>CBDFFK010000003.1:3965000-4749852 GCA_965246735.1 Chamaesiphon sp. | reverse complement strand
AGCATCGATGGGATCGAGAAACCAACAGCATCTTATGACTGTCGCGAACGATCGATTACCGATCTCGATGGCAATCAATCATTATTTCGATCGCGGCTCGATAGTAAACTTATTTGTAGTCTCTATCGACGGTAATTTTAGAGATCGTCACAATCTTTGTGTTCCAAGCGTTTAATATAGCGGTTCCCAATCGAATGAGGTACATGTACTAGCCACTAGTCACCAGCCACTAGCCACTAAAACCACTAATAATGCCCTTCACTAGGATGAGAACCGCTATACTAGCATAATCCCACACTCGATCGCATCTTTTAATTGCTAAATAAACAATTGTTGATGGGGTTGGGTTAGTTTCGATCGAGCTAAATATTACTGTAAAAATTGTTACTCTAAACCTGCCCAGCCGCTCGATAGCTCGGACAACTGCTAGAGCGTAAATTCTGGATATTGAATATCTCCATAAGCCATGTCTCGATCGAATGCCGATAGAGTTTGGTTCTGTGCGCTAACACTATTGAGACAATTACAGACTAAAATTGCCACATCAGCACGGTGGATACTACCAGCCACATTAGTTGCCGTTGTCAAGATCCCATTGCCTGTCGCTGGGGATGATTTTAATCCACCAGGACGGACAATTGTATAGTTTAAACCGCTCTCAATCAGATGATTTTCTGCGCGTTCTTTCTCAGCTAAAACTGCTACTAGTGATTGATATGCTTGCGGTGGAATGGCATCTTTAGTCGCTCCAGCACCCAAGGATGAAATTAAGACAAATCTTGAAATACCAGCATTTTTAGCTGCATCGATGAGATGTTTATTCCCTAAATAGTCAGCACGTTGTCCGTCTTGCGGCACGCCACCGATCGTACTGATTATCGTCCCTATATCTGGGTATCTAGCGATCGCCGCTTGGACATCTGCATAGTCAATCGCATCTCCAATAACTATTTTCGCGCCCAATTCTTCCAATTCACCACGAGTATCGGCAGTTCTTAATAATGCAACAACTGAATTATTTTTGTCAGTCAAAATCTTGGCGATCTCTCGGCCTACACCGCGACTCGCTCCTGCGATTAAAATAGATTGTCGATCGAGCATTTTTACCTGTCCCTAAAAGTTGTTATCGATATCTCATTATATTTTAATACTCTCGCTCGAAATTAGCTGCCTATTAATGATGAATATATCGAGCCGACCGCCAGACTGCCGACGATCGAACGATTTTTTGTGTTCCTAGTGATGTATGTGTAAATATCCGAACAACTAAGCGAAATAGGGGTTTCGAGCATCGATCGATTGCTCAGGTATTTTTAATTTGAAGTACCTGGCAAACTACTCAGAATAATACCTGCAAAGATCGGAACTAACAAGCTGTTCGGTCGAGATTGAGTCAGCAAAAATTGCTAGATTGAATTTGTATAGATCTTAAAGATGTGAGTTCGATCGCTCAACCAATCTTAAATTTTTAGGTTGGCAAATGCTGTTGCTAAAGCGGGTGAAAGTCGATCGATCGGCTTGTATATACCAAAGGATATGTCCCCAGTCTTGTAGCGCTGCGTGGTTCCACCAGCATTGAAGGTTAGGGGGCTTTCTTGAGACTTGTCAGACGCGATCGAGATACAATTGACTAAGACAATCACGATTTAAAATTTTCTGATGGATATTGTTAGAGTTATAGAAATTATTTGGTCGGTGTCCGCCTTCGGTTTGATCGCAATGGTATTACTGCATAGTCCCAAAGGCGATGGCATCGGCGGGATCGGCGGTCAGGCGCAATTATTTAGCAGTACCAAAAGTGCTGAAAGCAACCTCAATCGGGTTACTTGGGGTCTATTTCTAATTTTTATCACGCTGACGATCGTCCTCAGTGCTGGCTGGCTATCTACACCGATTACAGCGCCGATCGCGGTTCCGTCTATCGGCCAATAACACAACATCTTTGGCTGTTTAATCGATCTCGTTGGCGGCAGCGTTTCGCCAGCGACTCGAACGCACCGATCGCATCCCCTGCTGTATTTGGATTACGGATGGGGCAATTAAGCCATGAGTTCGAGCGAATTGGTAATATTCTGAAATCAATTAGTGTAAAACATCATACTACTTAGTAAAGATTTGTAAACTATGAATTAAACCCATAATTCTATCGCAGTATATCTATGGAAAAACTTATACGTATCGAGCAGAGCCTGCTGATCGGTCACATCTTGTCGATGGCATTTGGTTTGGCTGGAATATTAATAGTATTGCCGAATGCCGATCTGATCGCTCAGTTACCAGAGATCGGCAGAACAGCACTACCTTGGTCGATGGCTTGTGGCGGCGCAATCTATATGCTTTTAGGGACGGCTGCGGTGGCTGTGTATGCCTATCGGACGCTCGGACTGTGGCATTGTCTCGGTTTTATGCTTCCAGCGATCGTGTTGTCATTAGGCAGTGAGTTATTAGGTACTAGTACTGGATTTCCATTCGGGCATTATCGGTATTTAGACGGATTGGGTTATAAAATCGCCGGATTGGTACCATTTACGATTCCCTTGTCTTGGTTTTATGTCGGCTTTAGTGCTTATCTAATTGCCCTAGCTGGACTGGAAACGCGCGCGATCTCTCAAGTTTCCAAGTATGCAGGCGCGATCGGGTTTGGCTCGCTACTATTGACATCTTGGGATTTTGTCCTGGATCCAGCGATGAGTCAAGCAACGCTCCCCTTTTGGGTCTGGGAGCAACCTGGAGAATTTTTTGGAATGCCCTATCAAAACTTTGCTGGGTGGTTTGGTACGGGAGTGGTATTTATGTCGGTAGCTACATTTATCTGGCAGGCAAAACCGATGAGTGTACCGCGTAGCAATCTGGGATTACCCTTAGCAATTTATTTAGGTAATTTTGCCTTCGCTACAGTTATGAGTTTGGCCGCTGGAATTTACATTCCGATCGGGATTGGGATCGTGTTGGGTGTCTTGCCATTGCTAGTACTTTACCAAATGGCCACTACTAGCTCGAGCGATCTAGTTGCTGAATCACTAAAACCAGAAGTTAATTAGGAGATCGTGACTAGCTTTGTGATTCACTAATGACTGACTTTACTATGCAAATATCGGGCGTACTGTCGCTAGGACTGCTATTGTGCCAAGGTACCGCAACATTAATTTTGTTGTCGCGGTTGGTCAAAGGGGCGATTCGTCGTCCGCCACTGGAGCCGCTAACGACAGCTCCGAGCCAATCCGGTGCGGTGAGTGTGGTGGTACCAACGCTAAATGAAGTCGATCGGATTGCGCCTTGTTTGAGCGGATTGAGTCAGCAGGGTGACGAAGTGCGGGAAATTATTGTCGTCGATAGTAATTCTCAAGATGGTACGCGCGATCGAGTCAAAGATGCCGCCGAGCTAGATCCGCGATTTCGGCTGATGACGGACGACCCCTTACCTGCGGGTTGGGTGGGTCGTCCGTGGGCGTTGCATAATGGATTTTTGTTTAGTTCGCCCGATAGTGAGTGGATCTTGGGCATCGATGCGGATACCGAGCCACAACCCGGACTGGTGGCAAGTTTAGTTGCAGCCGCGATCGCTGAAGACTATGATTTAGTCTCGCTCTCGCCTCAATTTATCCTTCAGTATCCAGGCGAATGGTGGTTTCAACCAGCATTATTGATGACGCTGCTGTATCGCTTTGACTCAGCTGGAGTCCGAAATCAACCACCAGATCGGGTGATGGCAAATGGACAGTGCTTTTTGTGTAAGCGATCGGTTTTAGAGAAATTAGGCGGCTATACTAGTGCCGCAGGTTCGTTTTGCGATGATGTCACCCTAGCGCGCAATGCCGCCAAACAAGGCTTTAAAGTCGGGTTTCTCGATGGTGCGAAGGTGATTCGCGTGCGGATGTATGCAGGACTGGCGGAAACTTGGCGCGAATGGGGGAGATCGATCGATCTCAAGGATGCAGCGACACCAGCGCAAGTTTGGGGAGATGTCGCGTTATTGTTGCTGACACAAGCACTTCCGTTACCGCTGACTTTAATTTTTTGGAGTTACGGTAGGTGGGAAAATGCATTTCTCACTTTGCAACTAGCGATCGATCTAAACTTACTGTTAGTCCTGATTCGCTGTGCGTTGTTGTTAGCAGTTTACCCTTCTTATTACCGTCCACACCGATTTGCTCCGGCTGCTTGGCTATTTTGGCTATCGCCATTCGCCGACTCACTGGCAGTGCTCCGGATTATCCTCTCATCTTGGCAAATCCCCACACAATGGCGCGGCCGAATGTATTGAGTCAGGACGCACACATCTTTGGGAGATGTTCCGATCTAATTTTGGCGTTGCTGAATCGGGGAATGATTTTTTGGTAGGGGTGCCCCTTGTGGGTACCCTGAATCGATGTGGGGTAAGCACGAGGCATTACCCCTACAAAAAAGTCAACCGCTAATTAGCCTGACTGCTAGGTTCGATCGCTAAGCGATCGAGATAACTGACGTAATGGTAGTTTCGATTTATACTGGTTTTCTGCTTAAACAGCTTAACCCCCTTTTTCTCTAATTCAATCCTCATTAACCATAGCTTGGCAGCCAACCGACGACTCAACTCGTCAGCGGGAGGGTGCGAGCGGATCGATCGTGAGTAAATATTAGTGCTAAAAGTTAAGCGGGAAAGTGGGATAGATAATTTGCCCAGTTAAACCACTAATATCGATGTTGAAACTACTCACGCATTTTTTAGCTGGATGCCTCTTAGCAATCGTATTCAATCCATTGGCTCATGCCGTTCCCAGCGTCCAAATTCCAGCACCTAAAACAACCGTTACTGCTTTATCTGTTGGCACGATTCCGCTTAGGAGAGAGTTGACTTCGCTCAAAGCACAAATGCAGATGACGATCGCTAATTATCCAGCACTATCTCCAGGTATATTTGCGATCGATGTTGAGACAGGTGACTATGTAAATATCGGTGGCGATCTCGTTTTCTCTGCCGCAAGTACGATCAAACTGCCGATTTTACTAGCATTTTTTGAAGCAGTAGATGCAGGCAAAATCGATTTAAATGAAATGCTGATTGTCGAACGCGACGCGATCGCTAGTGGCTCGGGAAGGTTACAATATTCCCCTGGTAAGGAGCTAACAGCATTAGAAACTGCGACGCAGATGATTGTCATCAGCGATAATACTGCCACGAATATGCTAATCGATCGATTGGGCGGTATAGAGTTTATTAATTCTCGCTTTCGTAGTTGGGGCTTACAAAATACCTATATTCAAAATAAATTAGGTGATTTTAAAGGCACGAATAAAACTACCCCGATGGATTTGGTGCGGGTAGCCGCGATGATTGCCAAACACAAGATTATTAGCGAACAAAGTCGAGTCAATGCTTTAGATATTCTCAATGCTACCGAAAATCGGAAGCTGCTAGCAGCGGGATTGGGTGAGGGCGCGAATATCGCGCATAAAACTGGCGACATTGGCTTTGTTATTGGCGATGCCGGAATTGTTGAAAAGCCGAATGGCAAACTATATCTCATTGGCGTATTTGTCGTTCGCCCTTACAACGATCTCGATGCCAGATACTTAGTTCAAGAGTTGTCTCGATCGGCTTATCTGTATCTATTACAACAATAAGCTTGGTTCGATCTAATCGAGCGGCGCGCCCTAAATTATCGCAAGTTACGATCGATCTACTGGTGACATGAGAGCGTCGGCACAGCAGTAACAAACCCAATCTATTGGCATAATGTTTACCGAGCGAATTATTTGTCAAGACGGAGCAATATGGATACCAACTGTAAATCGATCGAGCAATATCTCCACTCGCAGATCCCCATGTCTCAGGCGATGCAGGTTTCAGTCGACGCGGCAAAGTTTCGAGGGGAGTATGTTGCTTTGCAGCATTACTAAGCTTTGGAAGAGATTGAATTTAGCTAATCGCACGGTTACGAATGTATCCTTGCATCGTCTGTCTTGAGCAATAGCTTTTTATTGCAACCGATTTTCTGACCCGACTTTGGGACTAAAACGCTACAACCTCGATCCTCACACCCTATAATGGATCGATACCGTAAACATTCAGCATTTACTACTGTGGCAGCACCAGGAAGTTACAAAAACACCGTAAACTTACCCCAGACTAAGTTTGACATGCGCGCGAATGCCGTCAAACGCGAACCCGAACTGCAAAAATTCTGGGCAGACGAGCAGATTTTTGAACGGCTGTCACAGTCCAATCCTGGCGAGATTTTTGTGCTACACGATGGCCCGCCGTATGCCAATGGCACGCTCCATATGGGGCACGCGCTGAATAAAACGCTCAAAGATATCATCAATCGCTACCAACTGCTCAAAGGGCGCAAGGTGCGCTATGTCCCTGGGTGGGATTGTCACGGACTACCGATCGAGCTTAAAGTCATCCAAGACATGAAACCAGAGGAACGCAAAAATCTCAGCCCCTTAGAACTCCGGCAGAAGGCGGCGGCATTTGCACTGAAGACGGTTGAGGAACAGAAGCTCGGCTTTAAGCGTATGGGTATCTGGGGCGAATGGGATAAACCCTATCTCACGCTCCAACCGGAATACGAAGCCGCCCAGATCGGCGTATTTGGGCAAATGGTCTTGAAGGGGTATATCTATCGCGGCTTGAAACCCGTACATTGGAGTCCCAGTTCCAAGACAGCGTTGGCAGAAGCAGAGCTGGAATATCCCGACAATCACGTTTCGCGGAGTATTTTCACTGCTTTTAAAGTAACGCAGCTTGTCGATGCTGCTAAGGCGATTTTAGAGCCATTTCAGGACGATTTATCGGTAGCGATCTGGACGACTACGCCGTGGACGATTCCGGCGAATTTAGCTGTGGCGGTAAATCCCGATCTTAATTATGCTGTTGTCGAAGTCAGCGCACCTGAAGGTACTAACTATACTGGCTGCAAATACACGATCGTGGCAGCGGATCTGGTTGCGGGTTTGGCTGCTAAATTTAATCTCAACTTAGAGACTAAGGCGACAATTAAAGGTGCGGCGTTAGAACACTCTACTTACAAACATCCATTGTACGATCGCTATAGCCCGGTAATTATCGGTGGCGACTACATCACGACCGAATCGGGGACTGGGTTGGTACATACTGCACCAGGACACGGGCAAGAAGATTATATCTCAGGTCAGAAATACGGTCTGCCGATCCTCGCGCCTGTTGATGGCGATGGGAATTTTACGGAGGAAGCTGGGGAATTATTTCAGGGGGCGAATGTGCTCGGCGATGGCAATGAATTAGTGATTCAAGCATTAAAAAACACTAATTCACTCATTTTAGAAGAAGCATATCCGCATAAATATCCTTACGATTGGCGTACCAAGAAGCCAACTATCTTTCGTGCGACCGAACAGTGGTTTGCATCGGTAAAAGGGTTTAAAGAAGCGGCATTAAAAGCAATTTCGGAAGTGGAATGGATTCCCGCGATCGGGGAAAATCGAATTACTCCAATGGTCGCAGAACGATCGGATTGGTGTATCTCCCGTCAGCGCAATTGGGGCGTACCGATTCCCGTTTTCTATGATGAGGAAACTAACGAACCGCTACTCACAGCAGAAACGATCGACCACGTTCAAAATATCTTCCGCGAGCATGGTTCGGATGCATGGTATTCGATGTCCATTGCGGAATTATTACCCGAAAATTATCGTCACAACGGACGTAGCTATCGCAAGGGGATGGACACGATGGATGTCTGGTTTGACTCCGGTTCGTCGTGGGCGGCGGTAGCACAACAACGGGATAATCTCACCTATCCAGTGGATATGTATCTCGAAGGTTCCGATCAACATCGGGGGTGGTTCCAATCGAGCTTGCTTACTAGCGTTGCGAATAATGGCATCGCTCCGTTTAAAACCGTCCTGACACATGGCTTTGTGCTGGATGAAAAAGGTGAGAAGATGAGTAAGTCAAAGGGAAATATTATCGATCCAATGCTGGTAATGGATGGTGGTAAAAATATCCAAAAAGATCCAGCATACGGTGCAGATGTGGTGCGGTTGTGGGTTTCTTCGGTAGATTATTCAAATGATGTATTAGTCGGCCCAAATATTCTCAAGCAAATATCCGATGCTTCGCGAAAAATTCGCAATACAGCCCGATATTTATTGAGTAATACTCACGACTTCGATCCAGCGAAAGATGCCGTTCCTTATGCTGAATTACCCGAACTCGATCGATACATACTACATCGAACGAGTGTGGTGTTGAGTGAGATTACCGAGTCATTCGATCGCTATCAATTCTTTAAATTCTTCCAGACGATCCAAAATTTCTGTGTGGTCGATTTATCGAACTTCTATTTAGACATCGCCAAAGATCGGCTCTATATCAGCTCGCCTAATTCCTTCCGGCGGCGGAGTTGCCAAACCGTACTAGCAATTATCCTCGAAAATCTGACCCGCGCGATCGCCCCTGTGCTTTGTCACCTGGCAGAAGATATCTGGCAGTTTTTGCCCTATCCTACCCCCTATAAATCGGTGTTTGAGTCTGGTTGGGTGAAACTCGATCCGCAGTGGTCGCAGCCCGATCTCGCCATCACTTGGGACAAGATTCGCGATTTGCGGACAGATGTTAATAAGGTGATGGAACAGGCGCGGACGGATAAATCGATCGGTTCTTCGTTAGAGGCGAAGGTACTCTTGCAGGTGGAAGATGCGGTATTGCGGGGTAAGTTGGCGGAGTTGTCTTTTTATAGCTCAACGCAATCAGAGCACGGAAGCCACCCCCAACCCCTCCTCCGAGGGGATCGAGAAGAGAGTAAATCGCCAACACCAACGATCGATAAGTTAGTCAATAGTCCTCAATTAGCGACTGTCACCGAACTGTTGCGAACCACTGGCGGGATAGTTAATGGATTAGCTTATACCATCCAAAAGATTTACAATCGCGTGCGGGTGTCGGTAATCGGCGTATTATTAATCCTAGCTGTAGTAGTTACGCTGTATATCGGGATCGCGTTAATGGTCGTCATCGATCGGTTACCGCTGCTAGAGACCATACTACAAGGGATCGGAATCGTGATGACAGGCGTATTCTGCTATCGCAATCTGTGGACGAGTAGCAATCGTCAAGCGACATTCGATCGGATTGTCGCTTATCGTCAGGCAATTTTTGGAACCAGTCCTACCGTCAGAAAGATTTCGGCAGTAGAACATAGTGGCGATCTATCAACAATTCAGAAAACTAGCTTACCCGTTAGTTCGCCCGTAACACCAACATTACCCACTCGGCAATCTAATGGAGTGGACGAACTCCGCTATCTTTTCCTCGCCTCTCAAGTCGAGCTAATCGATGATGCGAGTAAACTCCAAGGATTGCAGCATCAAGCAACTAGTTCTGGTGGCAAGATTGGCGTAACGACAGCCGAAGGCGAAAAATGCGATCGCTGTTGGAACTACTCACCTACTGTCGGACAGGATACCGCACAACCGCTAATTTGCGATCGCTGTATTGATGCGTTAACTGGCGATTTTTAAAAACCGAAGCTAGCGATGGTGAAATCTAGGGATAACCAATAACACCCCAAATGAGATAATTAGAAATCGCTAAAATTCGCGATCGCCGTTACCATCCGCGTCACTACTTCATCGACATTCATCGCCCCCAATTCGCCAGCTACACGGGTACGAATGCTAATCGTGCCATTTTCGACCTCATTAGCTCCAACCACGCCCACAACGGGGATTTTTTCCTTCTCAGCGTTGCGGATCATCTTGCCCAATCGCTCGTTACTCGTATCCACTTCAGCGCGAACTCCTTGTGCGAGTAATTTTGCACAGGCTGCTTTAGCAAAGGGGATAAAGTCTTGCGCGACGGGGACTAACCGCATTTGCACGGGAGCCATCCACACTGGGAAATCACCAGCATACTCTTCGATCAAGATTCCGATCAAGCGTTCGAGCGAGCCGAAGGGAGCGCGGTGGATCATCACTGGACGCTGACGACTGCTGTGTTCGTCGATGTATTCTAGTTCAAACCGTTCGGGGAGATTGTAGTCTACTTGAACGGTGCCTAATTGCCACTCGCGATCGAGTGCATCGCTAAAGATAAAATCGAGTTTAGGGCCATAAAAAGCTGCTTCGCCGATGCCTACGAAACTATCCATACCGAGCTTATCGACAGCACGTTTAATTGCGCCTTCTGCCTTATCCCACGCATCATCGGAACCGATATATTTATCCGAAGCCGGATCGCGGAAACTCAGTCGTGCTTTGAATTTTTTCAGTCGGAGTTTGTCGAATACCGATAGAATCAGATCTACCACATTCAGAAACTCTTCATCCAACTGTTCGGGCGTAACAAATAGGTGAGAATCATCGACTGTAAAGCCGCGCACCCGTGTCAGACCGCCGAGTTCGCCAGATTGTTCGTAACGGTAAACCGTCCCAAATTCCGCATAACGTATCGGTAAATCTCGATAAGAGCGCAAGTCGCTTTGATAGATTTGGATGTGGAAAGGACAATTCATCGGCTTCATGACAAAGCCATTATCGGCAGCAATATCTTCCAGATTGTCCGCCATGATCGGGAACATATCTTCTTTGTATTTTTGCCTGTGTCCCGATTTCATAAAGAGGTCGGTTTTGGCAATGTGCGGCGTGACGACAGGTAAATAGCCTCGTTTCGTCTGTTCCTTTTTGAGGAAATCTTCTAAAGTACTCCGCAGGATCGTGCCTTTGGGTGTCCACAAGGGCAAACCAGGGCCGACTAAATCGGAGAAGATAAAAAGCCCGAGTTCTTTACCTAATTTCCGGTGATCGCGGCGTTGCGCTTCTTCCTTGCGGCGTTCGTATTCGGCGAGTTGTTCGGCAGTTTCCCAAGCGGTACCGTAGATCCGCTGTAATTGCGCTTTGGTCTCGTCGCCGCGCCAATATGCACCCGCTAAAGATTCGAGTTTAAAGGCTTTGGGGTTCAAATCGCCAGTATTTTCGACATGAGGCCCCGCACACAAATCCCACCATTTATCGCCGAGGTGGTAGAGCGTGATGGGTTCTTGCAGTCCAGCGAGAATTTCTAATTTGTAGGGTTCGTTTAATGCGGAGATTCTAGCTTCGGCTTCGGCTCTAGTGACTTCTTCGCGGATGACTGGCAATTTCTGATTGACGATCTTGATCATCTCTTTCCCAATTGCTTTTAAGTCCTTTTCGGTAAAGGCTTCCGGCACGTCAAAGTCATAGTAGAAGCCATTCTCGATCCAAGGGCCGATCGTCACTAAGGCTTTGGGAAACAGCTTTTGCACCGCCATCGCCATGACGTGGGAGGTGGTGTGTCTAATTTTTTTGAGGGTTTCCGATTCGCTGGTTTTGGGTAAATGGAGTTGCTCTGGCTGTTCGGCGTTAGACATGAGTATAGCTGTTCCCTGAAATTTCGGTATGCTTGACAGCAACGAGTGACACTCGATCGTCATGAGACGACGCGCTAGCTACGAGTCAACTGTTAAATCTGTACTCGATCTATCTTACCCAACAATCTACCTGTCAGTCGATCTACCAGGAGCAATCTACCGCCTATCCTCGATCGACAAGGATCCAATCTAGAGAAGAGATCGTCAGTGAATATGGGTAAACTCACATCTTGCACCAGTTTGAAAATACTAGTGTTAACCCTAGCTCCAGGGTACCCACAAGGGGCACCCCTACAGGTTAATTGCGTAGGGGTGCCCCTTGTGGGTACCCTAAGATCTCTGCTTTTACTAGTCTTTCTGTATTGGTGCAAGATGTGAGTAAATGGGAAAAACTTATCGATTTTATCTGTCCGAGCGCGTTCTCGAACCTTGAGACTTGTTTAGTGTAGACGTACCCGCTACTGAGTAGCCGCTGGCAGAATCAGGAGAATGCACCCGATCTTTAAATCTGCTACAGCGGATGTCGATCGAATCTATCTGGCTTAATTACCACAATAAGGATGAGAGTCTGGTTTAGTCTCGATCGAGATTTTACTTGGCAATGGGATAAGTGACTAGAGGATTTGGTGGTAATTGGAGCGATTTGGCTGGCGCGTTACTTGTTCTTCCATTTCTTACTTTCTTGAATACCTCCAGCTACACACAATGCCGCACCACCAAAACCACAAACAATATTAAAAATTCTAGTTAAAGGCCCTGTCGCTGGTTTTGAAGAGCTAAATGCCATGATAGCCCCAATAATTATTAAGTAATTTACTTGTGGTTTTTTGCCATGCTTGTCTACCTTCATCATCAAACAGCCGATTTATCAAAGTTGCGTTCTAATATAGAGTACCCAGCAGCTATCTTAAATACTCAATCAACCCAACCAAAAGTTATTTTCTCGATAGCGATCGAGTTAGATAAACATCATCGCTCCAAACATCGCGATCCAACACTCAAAATCCGATCGAGTCAAGTCATAACGATCGATTTCTATCTTCGATTGGGTAATATCACAGATGCGATCGCGTTTACCGAAATCGATCGATTACGAAATCAACTAAAACCCTTTCTCTGTCTTAATTTGAATCGGTGAGCACTGCCCACCCTACTGGCTTGACCAGACTACTGAGACGACTGTGAATTGTCTAATTAGGCGGTAGACGATCGAGGATAGAATTTGTCTTCTGCTCGATGGAATTAAGCTTCCGTAAAATCGTCGGACGGTCTTCATCGAGTGAACTTACAATGTTGATTAATCCCTCAGATAAATTCTCTAATTTCTCCATTCTCGCCTCATGGTTGAGACGATCGGTAGCAGCTTGGTCTAACATCGCTTGAATAGCACGAGAATTAGATTCAATCAGGCGAGAGTTAGATTCCACAATCGATTGAGTTTCTCTCTGGGAAACCGCGATCGATTGTAATAGCAGTTGTATCTCTTCAAAGGTCATTTCTAAATTTTCTTGAATTTACTATTCGAGCGATATTAATAATTTTACTATTTTTTGTCGTTGGCGTAGCCTACTGAAGGCGATCGATGGTAGTCCTAGTAGGGTGAGCATCCCATCATCAGGATCTCAGCCCTAATTAATTAAATTGGGCAGATTTCGAGTAATCGATCGGACGTAATTACCCACCCAATCGCACCATTTTCAGCCAATATTACATCGATTGCCGATCGGCTGGTATCTGAATTGATTGTGTGGCTTGTCCTGTTGGCTACGATTCCCTTGATTTAAAGTTGGTCGATATCGAGATCCATACTAACTAAATTCACACCCAACCAATTGCTAAGTTCTCTAGCCAACCATTTAATCTCGCGATCTGTGAGGTCTTGTCCGGTACTGAGGACACGCAGCGGATCTGTTTGACGTAATTCGATCAGGAGACTGATTTTTGGGGCTTTGAGATCGGGGTGTTGATAGCTATCGACGATGACTTGACTGATTTCTTTGGTTTTTAGGTGTTTGGGACGACCGCGATCGAGACTATAAAGATGATGCGATAGGGTAAATTGTTTGGGATCGATCGCAATCTTGGTATGCGATAAAAATTTATCAGCTAGATCGAAGGACATCCGCAAGCCACCTTTTAATAACCAAAAGGTCACTGGCAAGACAAACATCAGTGCAACGCTTAGAGCGACCTTTACCCCTGGATCTGTAGTTGAAGATGAGAGTGGGAGTGAGATATAAATCGTCAGCCCGATCAGTGCCATCACCGCGAGATTCACGATACTGGCTAAACCAAGTTGATGTAGTGCCGCTCGATCGGGTCGAAATCGCGCTGGAATCTTGAATTCCAATCGATCGGCTTTACTCTTAAGTTGAATTTTGCTCCCAGAAGGTTGACGCATGAGTAGTGACTAGTGGGTAGTGGCTAGTGGCTAGTAGTGGATAGTTGATAGTGAAAAGGTGAGTTGGGTTGTTGAGGTAAACCAAGGATGTAATGGTTAGTTCAAGTGAATGTTTTGAGTGTTTACGGGTGACTGAAGGTAGGGGCTTTTGGGGCTGTCGCTAGTAGAATTGACATTACTAAGTTGTTGTTGGAGCGATCGATCGGGGTTGATGACAATCCCTGGAGATTTAGGTGTCGGTGGGAGTGGCTCGCGAGTCCATAGCGCCCAGCGACTCCCCGGCGGCAGGTGCTCTAATCGTTGTAGTCGAGCCGTCAGACAGATTTGTGAAGTTGATGGCAGTTCGGTAGTTATCGACTCATCGATCTGTACTTCAGCCAGCGTTTCGAGGACGCGGCGATCGCCTGAAATTATTCCAGTTCCTGCCGTCCAGAGTTTGACATTGAGATTGGGAAATTTACTGGCATAAAAATAAAGCGAACAGGCAGCAATTACGGCTTGCTCGAAGTCTTCTGTGTCCCAAGTTGAATTATTGTCGAGGCAAATGACAATATCTTGTCCGCCGCGATCGATTTCCAGTTCGCGGACTTGAAACTCTCCATAACGGGCACTAGTGCGCCAGTGAATCAAGCGCATCGAGTCCCCATAACGATAGGGTCGCAGCGAACGTGTCACGCCTTCGTTTGCCATTTCTAAATAGCGGCTGGATGCAGGGCGATTGGTACTGAGTTCGCTACTACCCATTCCATCAATGAGCGGGCATTGGGATAATTCCAGTACTTGGGGATAGACGTAGGCAATTGCGGGAGCCTGACGATCTCGTTGGCACCAAAATAACCCGATCGGCGCACCACTGCGTAAGGCAAGCCGTTCCCACTGATATACTCCCCGGCGCTCTGTCGGCTGGCGATAGACCCAACGATATTCACTGCGGGGTGCAATTTGCTCGACTGCAACGATCGGTGGGCGCGCAGGGCGAAATGGAGCCAGATCTTGGACTTGAAATAGCGATTGCACTCGATCGGTTGGATTGTGAATTGTCAGAGCGATTTCTAATTCTGCGCCAGCAGTAACGGGTAAAACTGGATTGCGACTAATTGTGATGGATTGGAGCGATCGAGCTGGTAAAATTGCTGCTACGCCGAGTAATGCCACTCCGACCCCACTCAATACATACAGCCAGCCAGCCATCGTATTAGTTGCTACCCCAAAGAAGCAAATCGTCAGTGCGATCGACAACCACCCAGCATAGGCGGGAGTTACCCATTTAGTTTCCAGCCATTTAGTAGTGCGATCGAACATGAGGATTTAGCTTAAGCCATGATATCTATTTAGAGTACCCACCAACAATCGCTCGCATTGCAGCCGAGCCGATCTATTTGAATTGAGTGGCTGAAACTGTCACTGGCAGTAAATAATCCGATCGAATAAGCATCGCCCGATCGCGCAAATTACCTCAGACATCGATCGCAGTGGGGCATGTTGCTTGTGTGTTTTGTTGTCATGCGATTGTCGCTGATGGGCACAAACACGGTAAAATTTGTATCTATAAGTTCTAAGTACGGTGGCATTTACTAATATCTTCATAATGATGCTGTCGATCGTTAGGATGTCATCATTGTTGAGAGCGCTTTTTAGTATCTCCCAGGCATCATTCCAATCTTCCTGTGCCTATACATAGCTAAGTATCCGTGGCGATCCAAATCTATCAACGTTTTTCAGCCTATTATCATCAAACTGCAATTATCATCTTATTAAGTGGCTTCTTAATGAGATTGGTTATTGCTATTTTTCTCAACCCTGGGTTTGATGAGGCTTATTATTATCTATATACTCTTCACCCCGATTGGAGTTATTTCGACCATCCGCCACTAGTTGCGATTACGACCGGGATCGGTGTATGGTTGACCGGACAGGTAACGCAGTTCACGATTCGGATCGGGACGTTATTACTTTATACTGGTTCGTTAATCTTTTTGTATCTCGCCGCGCTGCGATTGTACACGCTCCAGATTGCGATCGTGACACTCGCGATCGCTTCAGCAATTCCCATTTTTCAGCTGGCTTTTGGCACGTTAAATATTCCCGATACACCACTACTATTTTTTTGGGCGGTAACTTTATGGTTAGCCGTTCAAGAATTTTTCGATCGGCGTGTCTATCATCCTAGTTACCGATTGACCCTGATGTGTCTGACGGTAGGATTAGCTTGTATGGGCAAATATCATGGCTTTATTTTAGGTCTGGGTTTAGTTGGCTTTTGTCTATTCAGTCCTAATTATCGCCGCGCGCTGACATCGAAGTGGTTTTTGCTCGGAATCCCGCTGTTTGTGCTGACGATTTCGCCACTGTTGTATTGGAATATCACTCATGACTGGGTATCTTTTAGATTCCAATCCGAACGTGCCGTTCCGAATAGTCGCTATCAGATCGATCGATTATTAATAGCGCTACTGATTGAAATGGGCTATTTGTTTCCTACTTTTGGCTTTCCATTACTATGGTCGGTGATTCGATCGACAATTCAACAATTTCGTAATTTTAATTGGCGGCGTGCTAGTAGCCTTAGTGGTTTTCACACGGAAGGTGAATTAGAAAAACGCTCGCTAATTCTCTGGTTATCATTGCCACTAATCTTTGGATTCACATTTATATCGGGGTATCAACAAATTTTACCAGCCTGGAAAATGCCAGGCTATTGGTCGGCGACAATCTTACTTGCCGAACGAATTACGAGCAGTCGTCGCTACTCATCCAACCGCTTGCCCTATCGATGGTTTTTTGGATCGGTTGCGGTTATCGTGCTGTTACTATCGATCGCGCTATCTCACGTCGCAGCAGGGACATTTCAAATTCCCAGCAAGTCGGCAATATATGGATTGTTACCGATTAAAGGAGATAACTCGACTCAACTATTTGATATTCAGCAATTACGACAAGGATTGAGTAGAAATCCTAAATTTAGTCAAGCTTTAAAGCAAGCAGATTTTGTCTTTACCAATCGCTATTACTTAGGCGGACAAATCGGCATGGCGATCGATCCAGTCTTTCATATACCGATTACTTGCTTCGATGGCGATCTCCGTGGCTTTGCTTTTTGGTCGAAACCAAAACAGTGGATCGGTAAAAATGCTATTTATCTCGGTAGCAAAACATTTGAAGTCGATGAAGATGCCCAAAAACGCTATCCAGGTTACTTTCAAAAATTAACTAAAATTGGTGAAGTCCCAATCCGGCGCGGTGGTGAAATTGTCGAGACTTTCAGCGTCTATCAAGCTCAAAAGATGCTCAAACCGTACCCTCGTCCTTATGGAAATTAGACTTCGTAGGGATGGTATGTGTCCCACTATTGTTTATTCCAAACCTGCTCGAGCACCATTAGCTAGCAATAACTCTACAATACTCCGATTTTTTTGTGCCACAGCTATATGCAATGGGCTACATCCATTCCGATCTCGAACGTTGACATCAACATGATAATCGATTAGAACTCTAACGATATCATCACTACCAGCTCTTTGCAGGGCGCGGAGTAGCGGAGTCCAACCTTGATTATCTGTCACATTGACTTCTGCCCCATGAGACAAGAGATATTTAACTACTGATAAAGAATGTACGAATGTAGCAACAAGAAGCGGAGTACTTCGATCGAAATCTATGGCATTGACATTAGCACCATGAATTATCAATAACTCTACAATGTCTAGCTGCTTTCGTTGTACGGCACAATGTAGGGGTGTCCATCGATGCTTCGATAGAGCATCGATCTCGGCACCATGTGCTATTAAAAGCTTGCAAATATCTAAGCAGCCTCTAGCGGCTGCTCTATGTAGCGGAAAAACATTTTCTGACTCAGATTCACACTGTTTATTAACTCTTGCTCCATAATTGAGAAAAAGCTCGACAATCTCCAAATTATTAGTATTAATTGCTGCCAAAAGATATGATTCACCTTTCCATAATCCTTTTTGAATTTTAGAATTAGGATCTAATCCAGAATCTAGATGTTGTTTGACTAGATCGAAATTTGCCATAATGACAGCAAGATCGAAATCCATAACTGCGCCCCGATCGAGCAATAGCTGGGCGATCTCATAATGATGATTCAGAGCTGCTATATACACAGGCATACCACCATCTTGAGACTCAGCATTGATATTGGCACCATTCGCAATTAAAAATTCGACAACGTTTTGGTGCCCTCTAGAAGCTGCTTTATATAAAGGCGTTTCTCTACTTCCATCGAAAACATCTATCTCTGCACCACTGCTAATCAGCAATTGCAAGATATCTAAATCGCCTAGAGCCGCAGCAGTCAACAGGGCAGAACAAGCTTTTCCTTCTGCATAAAACATGATTTTTGATATTTATGTCAACTTGTTTATCTGTTCCTGAAGATCGGTACCTATTAGTAACGGGAATTAATACACGGTATTGGCAGATGGGTGATGCTGGTAGTTGTATTATTTTACTGCATGGTGGAAATGGCTCGATCGAATTTTGGGTATATAACATTGCTGTTTTAGCCCAACATCATCGTGTTTATGCTTTTGATATGGTTGGTTCGGGTAAATCGGATTATCCAGAGGCAGATTATTCGCTGACTTATCAAGCGGAGTTTTTAAAAAGTTTTATGTCAGCGCTATCGATCGAATCGGCTACTCTCATCGGTAACTCGATGGGTGGGGCGGTTGCTTTACAATTTACGAGATTTTATCCGGATCGAGTCGATCGATTAGTATTAGTAGATAGTATGGGATTAGGCAGAGAGATTAGTCTCGGAATTCGATTGATTACCTTACCAGCAATCGTAAGCGCGCTACGTCCTGGACGGTGGATGATTCCGGCGATGTTGAAGTCTAACTTTTATAATGGGGCAAAACTAGCTCCAGAATGGATCGAACTGCGCTATGCTGTCTTTGCGATCGCTGGCAGAAATCAAGTAATTTTAAATCTCGGACGCAGCAATTTTACGCTCCGAGGAGTACGCCGCGATGTTTATCAACCGATCGTCGATAGTTTACCGCAGATTACCCAGCAGACATTAATTATTTGGGGCGATTGCGATCGGATTATTCCCGCTAAACATGCCGATATTGCTGCCACACGCATACCAAATAACCAATTACAGATCTTTCCTAACTGTGGGCATCATCCCTATCTAGAATATCCAGATAAATTCAATCGATCGATCTTAGAATTTCTATCGCGTTAACTATTCTAACGTCAGTTCGGGTTAAGGCTATTTGCTTCGTTCGATTACCACCACCGATTAAAATCGGGGCTAGCATTACAAAGTCCGCCTTCGCGGACTAAGATAATAGTCCGCGAAGGCAGGTTTTGCAAATGTAGCAGCGGTTGAAACCGCTAGGCTACCAAAAATCAGACTTTTCAGACATCCCCTTAAAGATGCTAGCGATTGCGAAGAACTTGTAACAACGTGAGGAAATATGCCGGAATTGGTGCCGTAACGCTGACAAGTTCGCTCGTCACGGGATGGATTAACTGTAACTTCCAAGCGTGCAGAGCCTGTCCTGGCAAGTTTACACCGATCGAGCGACCAGTGCCATAGACAGGATCGCCAACGATCGGATGTCCCATTTTATTGGCATGAACGCGAATCTGATGGGTGCGTCCGGTTTCAAGGCGAAATCGCATCAGAGTAAAGCTTCTGAGTCTTTCTTCAATTTGCCAATGTGTGACAGCAGATCTACCACCCTTCTCGACGGGGACAATCGTATTTTTCTGGCGATCGATCGGATGGCGACCAATCGGGAGATCGATCGTTCCACCATCGGTTTTTGGCGTGCCGTAGACGACTCCTAAATACTCACGGCGAGCAGTTTTGGCCTGAAGCTGTTGTTGGAGGTGTTGGTGAGCAAAATCGGTCTTAGCGACAGCAATCGCGCCGCTGGTATCTTTATCCAATCGATGGACGATACCTGGACGCTGCACCCCACCGATACTCGACAGCGGACAATGCGCGAGCAAGGCATGAACGAGGGTTCCAGTAGCATGTCCCGCTGACGGATGAACTACCATCCCAGCAGGTTTATCGATAATCAGCAGTTGCTCGTCTTCGTAGAGAATATCGAGCGGAATCTGTTCGGGGATGAGATCGAGACTGTCTGGTGGTGGTATGGATACGCATACCCGATCGCCAGACTTTAATTTATACTTTTTGTCAGTACAAATCTTGTCTCCGATGCGAATATGTCCTTGGGCGATCGATTTTTGCAATCGCGATCGTGAAAATTCTGGCAACCGATCGGTCAGCCACACATCGAGCCGAGGATCGGGAGTATTATTTAGATCTACGATTAACTCGATCGCGATTGAATCTTCTTCACTATCCACCATTAACATTTAACCGTTCACTGTTCACTATTAACTATTAACTATTAACTGTTCACTGTTCACTGTTCACTGTTCACTATCCCCTACTCCATGAAAACTAGATTCAGTCGCAATCAGCGTACTGTCAGGATTGCCAATCAAGATGGTAAATTGGTAATTGAGGGCATGAATAAGTGGTATCGTCACTGGCGCGACCCCTATCATTTGCTGTTGATTATTCCTTGGCTGGGATTTGTCGCGCTCGTTTCGGCTGCCTATCTATTACTTAATACGATCTTTGCGCTGGCATATTTGGCTGGAGGAGATTGTCTGAATGGGGCGCGAACTGGTTCGTTTAGCGATGCCTTCTTTTTCAGCGTTCAGACGTTGGCTTCGATCGGATATGGGGCGATTCATCCAAAGACATTTTATGCCAATTCGATCGTCACGCTCGAAGCGATCGCCAGTCTATTGCTGATTGCGGTAGTGACAGGATTGGCTTTTGCGAGATTTTCACGTCCGGTTGCCAAAGTACTATTTAGTAATTTTATCATCGTTACCACGGATAATCTACAACCGACCCTAATGTTTCGCGTGGCAAACGAACGACATAATTTTATTTTAGAAGCTAACGCTCAAGCTTATCTAATTATTGATGAACAGACGGCCGAAGGATCATTTATTCGGCGAATTCACGAGCTAAAATTACTTCGCCATCGCACTCCAAGTTTGTTTCTATCCTGGACCATTATGCATCGGATCGAGCCAGATAGTCCACTGTATGGTCTCACTGCTGCAGATTTGCGCCAACGCCAAGCGAATATTAGCGTGTTAGTTAGTGGTGTGGACGAGACAGTCGCCTATACTATTAATGCGCGACATAATTACATTCCAGAAGAAATTTTGTTCGACTATCGGTTTGTGGACATCATCCACAAGTCCGAGAATGGCGATCGATATTTTGATTATAGTCTCTTTCACGATGTCAAAGCTGCCGAATCAACAGATCCCAAAGGGTAAATAGCTCGGCAACAGTGACTCTAGCCACCAGAGTTACTGTTGTAGTTTATTGGCAGCAGCATCGAATAAATGCGCCCAGTAACTTAAATAAAAATATGTAGGTAAGTTGGCAGGCGGGTGTGAGAATAGATCGTGTAAGGACAAGCCCGCACTCATCCCTAATAATTGCCAGCCGATAATTATCAATAAAATTATTGGTTTGCTCCAACCACTAGTTTTCAAATCTAAACTAACTAATAGTCCGGCAACACAAAGTACTACTGTATCTACAAAAAATTGTAGCCAAGTTAGCAAAATAACCGAAGTAATACTTGCAAAGATAATCAGAATAAACGCTCTAGTATCCGTCTTGAAAAATCCACCAAAGCTTAACGACACACTTCTACTGGGATAAGCAATAAATCCACCCAGGATGACTACGGCAAAAGCGACCGCCAACCAAATTACCCGATCGTTAGTCCAATCATAGAGCAACCAGCCAAAGGTAACATAGGTAAAAAACAACAGTGCCAGCGAAAGGTATGGCAACTTGGGGGTGGGCGATGTTTGGCGATCGAACACGATAAATTATGGCTGTGAAGGATGTCAATATAAGTCTACAACGGGATGACTGTTACGAAAGCTATGCCAAAGCGCGATCTACCTGTAAAAATAGAGGGAGTCTAGTCTCTCACTCGCCATGTCGCAACTACCAACTACTCTCGAAGAATCGATCGAATTAGCACAAATGGCTGCTCTAGCGGCGATTGCTGACGGTTATCAACGCATTACCATCGAAATCGCGATTCCCGAACTCAAGTCGATGGCATTGGCACAACAATTTATCACCGCGTTTACCGATCGTGGTAGTACACTGAAGGTACTATTTCCCGATACTGGTGCTGCTGCGCTTGCGCGGCGGGATTGGACGGATATTAATTTCAAAATTGACGATTTGGGTAGCAGTCGATCGCCAGTAACCGATAAAATGCAAGATGAAGATCGGTTATTTATTGCGATCGAGCCGTCAGCAGTGGAAGTCGAACAGGTAGAAAAGTTATGTAATGCCGCAGGCGAGCGTCCGGTAATCTTATTTTTGCCGAAACTAGAAGATGCCGCGATCGTGGGAATCGGCTATGCTGCGCGCCAACTGCGCGATCGCTTTTTGACTACCCTAAACACTGCTTACTATATCAAGCCTTTAGAAACTGCGGCGATCTATCGCTGTTATCCGGGACAATGGCAAGTGTGGCTGGAAGAAAACGATGATTATACCTTGCTCGCCGAACGCGATAGCAAACCCGTTGGTGATGAATTAGATGAGATTCTGATGCCAACGACAACTATCCCCGGCACCAAGAATATTGCCGCAACATCGGGAGGAATTTTTGCTAGTTTGGGTCGATTCTTACGAACTTTAAGTAGATAATGTCAGAATTAGCCTAGTGAGGGAAGTGACTAGTGACTAGTGGCTAGCAATCGGCAAGACATAGCTTATTAGACACAGAATGGCGACATCGCACAGCTTGGCAACAGCGAATTTGTTAGACTGATTGCTACTTTGCTTTTTATTCTATAGTTAAGTTTAAATACTCAAGCAATGAAAATAAAACATGCGATCGATCTCAGTAAAGGGCTAACTTCATTCTTTGTCCTGGGACTAATGTTTTTCTACCATAATTTTACGCTTGGAGCTTGGGTATATCTAGCCCTCCATGGCACTTATTGTTGTCTGTGGCTGCTCAAAAGTCGGATCTTTCCTGACAAACAATGGGAAGAGGAAGTTTCGCTGCCACTCGGTATTTTTACCTTTATGATGGTAAATCTCTACTGGATCGCACCGTTTATTTTGATTAGTAGTGGGACGGTGCCACCATTGCCATTGGTTGCCGCTGCCATTTCGTTAAATATCTTTGGGATCTTTCTGCACTTTACTAGCGATGCCCAAAAATACTATACCCTCAAGTATCGAAAGGGATTGATTGAAGAAGGATTTTTCGCCCAGTGTCGCAATACAAATTATCTCGGCGAAATCTTTATCTATACAGCTTTTGCCATGCTAACTCAGCACTGGATTCCCTTCGCGATTTTGACAGCTTTTGTCAGTCTCATCTTTATCCCCAACATGGTGAAAAAAGATGTGTCTTTATCCCGCTATGCTGACTTTGCTGAATACAAAAACCGTTCGGGACTGTTATTTCCGAAGTTATTTTAACGATGCGATCGACTGCAATAGCGATAGTGCTAAAGTCGAGATCCAAAACTCGATCGAACTCTCCCTTTAGCAGCTCTAATAGAGCCTGGAGGTCGGCTGCCAATCTAAAATAAAGCGTGAAATTTATTCGCCCCGGTAGCTATCACCAGCGGCGATTGCCGCATCTTGGCGCGGGGGAATTTTGCCAGTCACTTCGAGGTCACGCAGAATATAGTTGAGCTGATTGGCAACAGCGCTAATCGAGACTGGCGATTGGCTGTCGAGATGGCGAGTAGCCTGCAAAAAATGTAAGCGCATTTGCCAAGTAGAGTGACTTGGGTGCTTATTTAAATACTCTATGACGCTATGTCGATCGATCATTTATGCCACCGAAGTTGTTGATACACGTATTATCCCCCGATCGTCAACAATTGTGTCGCGATCTTAATAATTTCGTCGTTATTCTAATAATCAAGCCATTGGCGCTCGATCGGGTGGATCGCTGTTAAGTAAGTGCAGCCGCATCTTTCAAGGAGATCCGCGATCCACGATCGCCAGCGGCTATTCGATCGAAATTGCTAAACCAAACAACACAGCTCAATTTCTAGCAATTGTATCGGGGTATTAAGGATTTTATCGCCATTCTAATAATTGAGCCGATATCCCACTTTCCGGATTGTCTCGATTATCGGCATGGACGGCAAGCTGTTCGGCTCTGGTTGCCCGAACTTTTTACGGAGCGAGAGGATGTGCGAATCTACCGTTCGCGGATTGTCCACATCGATATCCCAAGCGCGCTTGAGGAGTTCGCGGCGATGGACTGGCTGACCGTTGGCTTGAGCGAGCACATAGATCAGGCTAAATTCTTGAGGACTGAGATCGATCGATTTATCTCTGATATAAATACAGCGCCGCACCAGATCGATGCGTAAATCGCCATAAGTCATGTCGGTAGGAATACTCGTTGCCATGCGATTTCGTCTGAGCAGAGCGGCTACTCTCGCCATAAATTCTGGCATTCCAAAGGGTTTTTTGAGATAGTCATCGACTCCAGCCTCCAGCGCTGTGACGACATCAATTTCCCGAATTCGAGCCGATAGCATCAAAATCAGCGATGTGTTTTGCGGATATAACCACCGACAAAATTCAACACCTTCACCATCGGGGAGGTCGGAATCTAAAATTGCTAATGTGGGCAATCCGGCTTCGCAACGTTGATAGGCATGTTCTAACGTTGGGGATTGCTGCACCTGATAGCCGACTTGCTGGAGATGCCAAGCTAATAGCGATCGTAAGTTGTGATTGCCTTCAATAACGTGAATCCGCACATGTTTTTCAGCTAATTTTGTTGTAATCGACCAATCTAGCGATCGAGCTGAATACTTTAGCGCACTAGATTAGATGAGAGTATTATCTAACAATCGATCGGTTTATTTGCGTACAAAAATCAGTGTTTTGGAAATTTATGGGATTAAAATATATGAGATCGAAATTCCGATGTGATGATGGGCAAAGTAGTAACATTTCCGAAGATATTGCCACCGTTCTTTCATAGTAGCATTCTCCAGAAAGCTCTAGTAGCTGGATCTGGGAGCTTACTTATCGTGTTTACGATCGTCCATTTACTAGCCAATTTGCAGCTCGTGCTGGGAGATCGCGATCGGTTTAATCTTTATGCTGATTATTTAAACCGTTTGCCGAGCCTGCATCTGGCGCTAGAACTAGTTTTGCTTGCTGCTCTGGGCATTCATATCTGGTGTTCGATCGCGATCGCGCGACGCAATCGTCAGGCTAAACCCCAAGCTTATGTGGCAACCCCATGGTGGCGAAGTTTAACCGATCGAACGATGATCTACACTGGCCCCTTACTATTAGTGTTTCTGGGCGTTCATCTCCACCATTTTCGGTTCGGATCGATCGATCGTTATCAGATCGAAATTCTGGATCGATCGATCGCCGACTGGCACAACTTTGTCACTGCTACCTTTACCCAAGCCACTTACACCAGCTTTTATCTGGCAATGATGATTCCCTTCGGCTTCCATCTCCAGCATGGTGTCAATAGTGCTGGACAGTCTTTAGGTATAGTTGGGAATCCATGGCTAAAACGCGGTAGCTGGTTGCTAGCAGCGGTGTTATCGATCGGGTTTGCTACAATTCCGACTTGGATTTACTATTCTCATCGGGCGTTGCTAAATTAATGTATGAAACGCACAAACAATTTTTGTAGGGGTAATGCCTCGTGCTTACCCCGCATCGATTTAGGGTACACACAAGGGGCACCCCTACAAAAAATCATACCCATATTCAGCAACGCCTCTCATCGATAGGGAATAGGGAGTAGTCAATCCAAAATCCGTCTTGACTGAAATACATGCGGAGGAAACCTCCGCGCGATCTAAGTCGCAAAATCCAAAATCCAAAATCCCTAATCATGCTCAACGATCGCATCGACCATCAGATTCCATTACCCGATCGCTGGGATGCGTTTAGAGATAATTGTGCCCTAGTCAGTCCTGGTAACAAAGCCAATCACCCCATTCTGGTGGTCGGGAGCGGACTTGCTGGTGCGTCTGCGGCAGCCACGCTCGCGGAACTCGGCTATCCAGTGAAAGTTTTTTGTTTGCAAGATTCGCCGCGTCGCGCGCACAGCATCGCTGCTCAAGGTGGGATTAATGCGGCTAAAAATTATCAAAACGATGGGGATAGTGTCTGGCGACTCTTTTGCGACACGATTAAAGGTGGTGACTTTCGATCGCGCGAATCCAATGTCTATCGACTGGCACAAATTAGCAATGCGATTATCGATCGCTGTGTGGCACAAGGCGTACCCCTAGCCCGCGAATATGGCGGACAACTAGCCAATCGTTCCTTCGGCGGCACTTTAGTCTCCCGCACCTTTTACGCGCGCGGACAGACCGGACAACAATTGCTGCTGGGAGCTTATGGTGACCTGATGCGGCAGGTAGCTCTCGGTCGGGCAGAGATTTTACCCCGCCGCGAAATGATGGACTTGGTGGTCATCGACGGTTGCGCGCGGGGCATTGTGGTGCGGAATTTAGTGACTGGGGAGCTGGAGAGCTATCTGGGTGATGCCGTAATTCTGGCCAGCGGTGGCTATAGCAATGTCTATCACCTCTCCACCAATGCCAAAAACTCCAATGCTTCGGCTGCTTGGCGCTGTCATCGGCGCGGTGCATTCTTTGCCAATCCTTGCTTTACCCAAATCCACCCCACCTGCATTCCCGTCTCAGGAGAACATCAATCGAAACTCACCCTGATGAGCGAAAGTCTCCGCAATGAAGGGCGGATCTGGGTGCCCAAGCAGGTCGGCGAGCGCCGTCCACCACAGGAAATACCAGAAGCAGAGCGCGATTATTTTCTAGAGCGGCAGTATCCCACCTACGGTAACTTGGTACCGCGAGATATTGCTTCCCGCAGTGCCAAAGCCGTTTGCGATCGTGGTGTCGGTGTCGGCGCGACCGGGCGGGCGGTATATTTAGACTTTCAAGATGGTGTGGCACAATCTGGCGTAGAGTCGATCGCGAGTAAATACGGTAATTTATTTGAGATGTATCAAAAAATTACGGGTGAAGATGCCTATCGCGTCCCGATGAAAATCTATCCAGCGGTTCACTATGTGATGGGGGGACTGTGGGTAGACTACGCCCTAATGACGACGATTCCGGGCTTATTTGCGATCGGGGAGGCTAATTTTTCGGATCATGGAGCCAATCGGCTGGGAGCTAGTGCGCTGATGCAGGGATTGGGCGATGGTTATTTTATTATCCCGGATACGATCGGCGATTATTTAGCCAAGGCTGACTTAAAACCCCTGGGGGTGGATGTCTCGCTCCCCATCGAGCGGGAAGTGCAGCACCGGATCGATCGACTCTTGGCGATCCAAGGTACCAAAACAGCCGCAACTTTCCATCGTGAATTAGGCCAGATCCTGTGGGAATATGTGGGCATGTCCCGCAGTGCTAGCGGCTTGGAAACGGCCAAATCGCAAATCTCCCAGTTGCGTCAAGAATTTTGGCAGCAATTGCGGGTACTCGGTACCGGACAGACATTAAACCAAGATCTGGAGCTAGCTGGCAGGGTCGCAGATTATTTAGAGCTAGGCGAATTGATGGCTGATGATGCTCTCGCTCGCCAAGAGTCCTGTGGTGCCCATTTTCGGGAGGAATTCCAAACCGCCGAGGGTGAAGCCGAACGTAATGACGATAAATTTGCCCATGTTGGGGTATGGGAATATAACGAAGTTCCTAGCTCCAGTCGCCGATACGCCGAACCGCTGATATTTGAATCTCTCCAGCCAACTCAACGCAATTATAAATAACGTAAGTTCGGGACAAGAAAAATCTATTTGCTCCGTTCCAACACCGCCCTGAACTATAAGTGTCTCGTGCCCAGAGGCTGTACCGTACCTACGGTAGGCTTCGCCAACGCCAACGGGCTAATAGCTCAAGTTTTCTAAAGAGAACTGCTAAATTGTTTAGTTCGTTAAAACGAACTTTGTCATTAGCCCCCGCTTTGTGAAACACATGGCAGGGTTGCAATTATTCCCGTTTATCTCGATCGCACCTCTAAAATATAAGTTAAATTTAATATCGATCGCTATTCACTCTCCCGATGACTAACTTAAATTTTCAATTAGCCATCTGGCGACAACCTAGCGCTAGAGAGCAGGGAAAATTAGTTAACTATGAAATCGATGACATCTCTGGTGAGATGTCATTTCTGGAAATGCTCGACGTATTGAACGAGCGACTGACAGCTAGCGGGGAGGAGCCGATTCAGTTTGATAGCGATTGTCGCGAAGGAATTTGTGGTACTTGTAGCCTGACGATCGATGGCGTACCGCATGGCGGTAGGGGTAGCACTTGCCAATTATATATGCGGAAGTTTACTAATGGCGCGCGGATTACGATCGAGCCGTTTCGCGCTCGGGCTTTTCCCATAATTAAGGATCTGATTGTCGATCGCAGTGCCTTCGATCGGATTATGGCAGCAGGCGGCTACATCTCCGAACATGCTGGCAGTGACCCCGATGCCAATGCGATCCTCATTCCCAAAACTGCAGCAGAGCAGGCATTCGATCTGGCTACTTGTATTGGTTGCGGTGCTTGTGTCGCCGCTTGTCCCAATGCTGCTTCAGCTTTATTTGTCGGCGCGAAGGTGGCTCAATATACCCACCTCCCCCAAGGGCAACCAGATCGCGAACTGCGGGTGCGAAATATGGTCGAGGCGATGGATACTGAAGGTTTTGGCAATTGCTCCAACCACGGCCAATGTGCTACGATCTGTCCCCAAGTTATCCCGCTGAGTGCGATCGCTACTTTGCGTCAGGAGTATTTTCGCTCTTTATGGCACAGGTAAAGGTGTAAGTGAAGTATCTCTAAAGTTATATTTATATCTGCAGAAGGTATTTCTTTAGATAGATAGATTCAATTTCTATTAACAATATTTGTTGAAATTGGAACAACTAAGCGAGCGCTACGATCTAATCTATATCTAGTGTTATCAACTATTTTTGCTATTGGCGGTAATAGCGATCGCTACACTCGTACTCACCAATGATGTACGATCTTTAGCAAGATCTTTTATACCAAACCGAGCTGTTTTAATATATCCTAGTGAATATGTCGAGGGATTTTGCCATGTTACAAACTATCGAAACGATCGGGCACTATCAGAGAATTACCGATGCTTTAGTCGAAATGTGGCATCGTGGATACCGCTTTGATGATTTGCGGTTATATCTTGATGGATATTTAGCTGCTTTACGCGCGACGAATGTTTTAGAAGCTTATCAGGTCAATCGACTTGAGGAAGAGACGATGCGCTACGTTTACGACCCATCCAATTTTGAATTGCCCGAAGTCCAAAGGGAAACGGATTATTATCGTTAAGTCGAGTTAATATAGCGGTTCTCATCCTAGTGAAGGGCATTATTAGTGGTTTTAGTGGCTAGTGGCTGGTGACTAGTGGCTAGTAAATGTACCTCATTCGATTGGGAACCGCTATAAGTAGGGATAAATAGTTACTTATCCCTGCTTATTATCGATTAACTTGCGAAAGCAACTTCAACCATTTGTTGGAGTTCACCTTTTTGGTAGAGTTCGGTCATCACATCAGAACCACCAATAAATTCACCATCGATATATACTTGGGGAATCGTCGGCCAGTTAGAATATTCTTTGATTCCTTGGCGAATATCTTGGTCGGCTAAGACATCCATCGTTTCGTAAGGTACGCCGAGAATATTCAGAATTTGGACGACTTGGTTGGAAAATCCACATTGGGGCATGAGTTTATTGCCCTTCATGAAGACCATGATTTTGTTCTGTTTGACTAGAGTATCGATGCGTTCGGTGGCTGGAGCAGTCATATGCTTTAGGATGATTGAAGGTGAATAGTGCGGTTGGCGATGCGATCGGAACGACTCAGCCAAAGATTTTGGTAGAGAAAGTTAATTTTCCGCTTGCCATGTTTCGGGAGTATAAGTTTTGAGTGCGAGGGCATGAATTGCTTCGCTAGCCATTGCCTCACGCACGGTACTATATACCAGTTGATGTTGTTGGATTAAGGACTTGCCTGCAAATCGATCGGAAACAACCACTGCTTGATAATGATCGCCCCCACCCGTTAAATCGGTAATTTGGACGATTGCTCCGGGTATTCCTGCTTCGATCTGGGCTTTCACTTGACTGGGAGTAATCGCGCTCATTCTAAAATAGATCCGGTTGCTCTGTATGTATTTAGATTATAGCCTGAGGACGATTCTCATTTTAAGCGTCTACACTAATGCGCTAGAGTGCAATCGGGTAACTTATACGAGCGTACCGAGCTGTACCCAACTAAATTGGCGATCGCCGCCTAATTCGATGACCACTTTAACTCTGGGTTCGATCGAGGGCAATTCAACCAGGTATGCCAGCTCTTGACGAGATAATACCGAGCCATCGATCAACCACACTACCAAGCCTTTGGCACCAGGTAGCAAATGAGCGAGATGCGTATCCAGCATGGGCGGGATAAAGTAAGTGCGAATTTCTTTTTTGCCAAGGTGTGCGGGACGCTTGCCATGTATGCCCGTCAGATATGCGGAGAGATCGCCTAAACCGCGAGCTGAGATGTGCATGGTTTCATAGCCAGTAGCACGAAGTCGCCGTTGATATCGACCTTCATAACCACCTTCTAGCGGGGCATAAACACCTAACGATCCAGCTTGTTCTAGCGCTTGAATAAATGGTTTACCAGTCGTAAGTAAGGGCACAGTCTAGACATCCTTAGTAGTATCGATCGGCAAGCTGATGGCTGGTGCTAGTCTTGACCTCATCTGCTATTTGCCGCTCGCTGATTCGTTGGCAGAGGCTCTCGGAAGAGAATCGGATAGAAAAGTAATAAAATTTCTTCCTTGTTATATTATGCCATGGGTCGGGAGACTCCTAACTGAGTTCAATCGAGGATATTGACACCATCGTAGATGAGCGCTAGCAGTTCGCCGCGATCGCTAAATTCGATCTGTGACGGCTTGGGTGTGACGATCGCGATATTTGCAAACGCCCAACAATGACCGCAGGATTGGGCTAAATCGATCGGGAGTTGAATCTGCGGGATTTCGATGCCGATTTGGCGAAAATAGTCAAAGTAGCTTAAATAAGCAATCCGATAGTCTTGCATCGCTACTGGCAGCGCCGCCGGATCGAGCTGCGGATAAACCTTTTGAATTTCGGAGATCGAAACTTGATTTAAAAAATCTCCCAGCGGATCGAACGCCAGATTTGATGGCGTGCCGATGAGTTGCGCGCGGGGATTGGCATAAGCCTTGACCACACTGATAAATTCTGGGGCGATCTGACGTTCGATCTCGGCATTACAGCTCGCCCAAATCTGACTCAGGATGCTACTTCCTACGTCTACTAAATCCGATCGCTCGATCGAGATTTTCATCGCTGTTAGCGGATTCTCCGTCCAGAGAATGTGCGGTTTTGTTAACCCAGCATAGTTATAACAAGCATCGATCGCCTGTTCGGCAAGCTGGCGATCTGTGGTCAGATCCTCCAAGATTTTTTCCCACCTGGCTTTGTTTTGGGGAATAAAGTCTACTTCTAATCTAACTAGTTTTCGTCGTTCGCTTAACACTGTAGTAGCTAATTCGTCAATAACAGGGGTACTTTTCTTTGCCATCATGAAGAGTACCCAAGGATAATAACATAATAATTACAATTATACTCGATCCTAACTTATCGATTCTCAAGACTTTGAAGTATCAAGATGGCAGAAGTTAGCCACGATCGCCGCTGGAAGATTGTCAAAGCGCGCTTCATCTTACTGGAGATCGATATTGGCTCGATCGCGGATCGATTTAGAAGCTAAGGCTTGAGTCATCTTACTGAATTACCGTGCGATCCGCTTGGATTTTTTTTTCGCGCCTGATAGGCTAGATAAAAATTAATTTTATCGATCGAAATATTTATGTCTAGACACTCCGATATGAAAATGCGATCGCTCGCTACGATTCGTTCGTTGTTGCAAACCATGATTACGTTAGCCTCCGCCTCTTTGGGTTTTGTTGCGGCACTCGCCTGGAACGACGCAATTAAGGCTACTTTTAAAAAGTTTTTGGGTGAAGCAGCTTCCTTGTCCGCTCTTTATACCTATGCGGTGATTGCCACCTTCGCAGCTATTTCAGTAGTGGCGATATTGAGTTGGATGGCTAGCAAGGTGGGCGGAAATGCCGTGATTAATCGAGAAGTAGACGGCTAGATTCAAGCCCGATCGTTTTTTCTGAAACCATTATCCCTCCAGCCTAAGTTCGGTGACGCTCGCCGCTGGAGGTTGATTGTGTTCGCGCTGCGACTAAACTTATGTCTAATCTACATCAACCGCAATGACGGCTTTGACGGCATCTTTAGCGTTAGTTTGAAACTCCCGCACGTTGACTCGATCGAGTAATTTCACTGCGATAATCATTGCTAAGGCTTGGAAGCTAAATACGAAACCATAGGCTAAGACGGTATTGTTGGCAAAAACTAACCTGCCGATATCCAATGCCGCACCCCCAAACACCGTTGCTAACCCCTTAGCTAAAGCTTGCGATAAACCCCACGCACCGATAAATGTTCCGGCTGTCTCTGGTACCGTCAGATCCAACATTAACGTAATCGCGCCAGTCGTCACCAATCCCGAACAAATCCCAAATAATAATAATGCTAATTGGAGAAACACGGGATTGTGAGTAAAGCCAGAAACTATCAACCACAACATCGATGCCGCAACGAGCATACATCCCAATCGTGCTGTCTTCTGCTTGCCCAACTTAGGCACGAACCAAAATCCCGCCAGACTCAAACCAATCAGCGTACCGCCACCCCAGAAAGCATTGAGTGCAGCAGTTTTACCGACTGCGAGCGCAAATACTTCGCCGCCATAAGTTTCTAAAATCGGATCTTGGATAAATAACCCCAGTGTCATCACTACTAAAAAGGTAAAAAATACCTGAGTCTGACGACTGGCGGTGAGAATATTCCAAGCACGTCCCAGTGATAACTGCGATTCGCTGGGTCTATCCACGACCCGATTGGCAAACCGCGAATATTTTTGTTCGACACCGACAGTGGCAATGAAGGTTAGCCCGCAAACGATCGCCGGAACGATAATAAATAGTCGATCGATTTGGGCTTGCACTTGGGCGATTGGTGAATTCGCTTCCAAAGATTTGAGCAAGATCCCGATCGTAATCGCCCCGACGATCGTGCCACCGATCAACATCGACCAGTCTACAGCGACGAGCCGCGATCGATCGTCCTCATCGGTAATATCGACGAGCAACGTTGCAAACGGTGTCGAGCACATACTCACAGACAAGCCATACACGGCAAACAACAGCGCTAACAAGATCGCCCAGCCATCGGTAGTTGCCGTCCAGCCTACCGCCTTGAGGCTGGCTCCGAGCTGCCACATCACTTGCACGGCAAACCAAGCGGTCGTCGTCAGTGATGCCGCTCCCAGCCAGACGTAGCCCGTCCGATAGTAACCGAATAATGGTCTGGTATCGGAGAGCTGTCCGAAGATAATTCGTGCTGGTGCAACAAATAAAGTCAGCGCTAAAATTACGGTGGCGATCGTACTCGGTACTGCTAATTCTTTAATTAATACCCGATTTAATACGCCAAACACCATCACCGACATCATCCCCAATCCCATCTGAAATAAGCCCAACCGGATCATCGTGGGTAATTTCACTTTGGGCATTGGCTTGCTGTAGTCATAGTCATTCCGGTTTGGAGTAGATAAATCGCCAGTGGTCATAAGATTTTAAATAAATATCAAAATTCGATCGAATATCTCACTTCTGTGCGAGTCGATAAGATCCTCAATCTAATTTAAAGCACATCCCTCCAGACCACCAATGATGGCGTTCACAAAAATTTAGGTTAACCCTATTGACTTTTTGTAGATCTTCTAGGTGCGATCTCAATTTGCGCCGATCGCGTCTAGCAAAATATCTGCACCAAACCGCACCGCATCCGTGCAAGGTAACCCAGTGGCAGCGCTAACTCGATCGATCTCTTGGCGTACCACCTCATCGCTCAACGTACCACCATTCAAGGCGATCGCTACTACCTTCACATTCCCAAATGCCCCAGCACAGCTAGCGATCGCCTCATATAACCGCACGACTTCTGGTAAAGATGGAATTTTGACATCGGGACAATTGCGAATGGTTTCCTGGCCGATTTTGTGGAGCAGAATCAAGTGAGTCGGCTGCGACCCACGAATTAGCGGTAACGTTGCAGTCGAACCTGGGTGTAATAGCGAACCCTGTCCTTCGACTATTAATAAGTCATAATCATTGCCATGTCGCATCACGGCTTGTTCGATCGCACCTGCGGCATAATCGACCCGCACCGCATCGAGTGCCACACCTTCACCGCTTATCATCATTCCGGCTTGTCCGGTCGCAATAAACTTGGACTTCACCCCGCGACGTTCGCAGGTACGTTGTAATTCTAGCGCGGCGGACATCTTCCCGATCGCCATATCCGTACCGACCATTAGCACCCGCTGACATGGCAGCGATTTGGCGGCACCACTACCGATTTTCAAGCCTTGTGGTTCCTGGCGGACATCCCAAATCCATTGCTGCGGCTGCAATAATCCGACTAATTCTGGATGCTGGGCTAAAGGTGTATGTAACCCGTTGACGATCGATAATCCCCTTGCTACCGCTTCCCGCAATTCTACAAACCAACTCTCCGGAATTATCCCCCCCGAGGGTGCGATCCCGATCGCCAATACATCTGGGTGATAACTCAATGCTGACGAGATCGAATCGACAATCGGGACAGCTCGATCGATGCCAGTCAACTCTACCAAAGATTTCCCTGCAACCGTGCGATCGATCGCGCAGACTACCTGTGCGGGACTGTAGCGTAACAGCGTCAATCCGGTCTTGCCCTGGAGTCCGGTAATCCCTTCATGCAACAACACAGCCAGACGGTGCGAAGATTTCAGCATAGTTGAGTCGGCAGAAGTTCTCGATTTTTTATAGATACCAACACATTATCGCCTGAATCGCGCTTTGGTAGCGATCGATTGTAGCGAAGTGCTGGGGAAACGTCGCTCCGAAATTAATGATGAGCGGTTAATTTTGCGGTTGTAGCGATCGATTTTTGTGCTCCCGATCCCCAGATTTTTGCAAACTAGCGGAATCGTCGATCGCCCGATTGTAGTAATCGCTGAAACTATATTTGGCAAAACACTATGAAATTCACGTATTTATCGCTCGGTATCATCACGATTGGCACTCTATCGATATTCGGCTCGCTACCTGTAAATCAAGCTAGCGCCCAATGTGTGATGAATGATACTAGTATTCAAGTCTCGATTAATTCTTCACGGATCCCTACCGAACGACGGAATAATGTCAGTCAGAATTCCAATGGTGGATGTGTAGGTAATACCGTCAATACCACTGGCGTTCAAGTTCAAACTGGTGGCAACAAACCTGTTAGTCAGAGTCGGAATGTCAACCAGACCATCAATGGTAGCAATAGCAGCCCGATCGGTGTCAATTCGTCTCCAGTAAAAACTCGCACTAATGTTGGCATCGATGTATATACTCCTGCCAATCGATAATGGTGCGAATCTGGCTAGCTAGTGCCGATCGAAATCTCTGGTTACTAGCTGCGATCTGTAGACTGTCAGTAACGTTCCGCACCGATCTGGGGATTTTGAGCTAAATTTGCGGAACGATCGAGCGACGTATTGTAGTAATGGTTGAGACTAACATAAGCAAAACAGCATGAAATACTCCTTTTTACCCATCGGACTCCTCTCGATTGCAACCTTCTCCACTTTGGTTGGATTGTCTGCACCACAGGCTAGCGCCCAATGCGTCATGAATGATACGAATATTCAAGTATCGATTAATGGTTCGCGCAAACCTAGCGATCGCACTAATAATGTCAGTCAAAATTCTAATGGTGGTTGTGTAGGCAATACTGTAAATACTACCAATGTCCAACTGCAAACTGGCGGTACTCAGCGCGCGACACAGCGGCGGGAAAGTAATCAACAAATTAATGGTAGCAATAATAGCCCGATCGGAGTCAATTTACCCCCAGTAAAAACACATCAAAATATCCAAATTGATGTCGATAATCCAGCCGATCGCTTTAATAAATAATAATGAATTTTAGTGTGGTTATTGACGATCGAGTTGCAGAGTTTCAGCATTGGGTGACCGCGCTACCGAGCGAAACAGCTCATAGACCAGAGGGCGGGCACTGCCAGCCCTCCCAATGTGACAAAAACAACATAGCTGTATATCTGAATTTTCATCGCTCATTTCGATCGACTGTTCGAGTGACGTTACATGGATCGCGATCGGCAAAATTGAGTGGTAATTACACTATTACTATCGATGACGTTTAATTTAACTGGATAAACGCCATTATCGGCAAAGGCGTAGTTAAGGGTCTGTCCGACGATCGGGGTGCTAGCATTATCTACATACTCACATCTTGCACCAATACAGAAAGACTAGTAAAAGCAGAGATCTTAGGGTACCCACAAGGGGCACCCCTACGCAATTAACCTGTAGGGGTGCCCCTTGTGGGTACCCTGGAGCTAGGGTTAACACTAGTATTTTCAAACTGGTGCAAGATGTGAGCATACCAATTGTAGGTGAGCGCGCCATTGCCCGTGGCGGTGGCGGTGAGTTGAACTAATTGACCTTCATTAATATTAGTCGGAATCGCGATCGAGTCGATCGTGTTAATACTACCAGTAACATTAATTTGCAGGGATTGGCTGGTGCTGGCTCCGTCGTTATCGGTGACGGTGACACTGACGTTGTTGGTACCGATGGTAGTGAAGATGTGGCTGGGATTGGTGGTGCCAGTTACTGGGGCTGTACCATCACCGAAGTCCCAAGTGATAGTATGAGTATCGTCAATACCTGGATTGCTTTACATCGTCGATGGTGACGGTGCTGGTTTTGGCTCCAAATCCGAGGAGGTTGAAGTAGAGGGTGGCTTGGGTGGTGGGGGTGATTTGGGTGAGATCGATCGTGACGATGCTACTGTTGTTGTCTAGAGCGGTGATGGTGACTTTATCGCTCTTGTGGATGGTGCCGTTGGCTTGGATATTCAGGAGGGAGTCGGTGTTGGTTAATCCCTGTGATGTACCTGCTAGGGGGGTGAAGGTGTTGGTGTCGAGGAGGGCGACTTCAAAGGCATCGTTGGCGGTTTTGGATGTGTCACCAGCAACTAGGTGGTTGTCTTTGATGGTGAATTGGAGGCGGCTGGCTCCTGTGGGGATGATGAAGGCTTGGGTGAGTTCTGAGAGTTTTTGGGATTGTTCGGTGAGGGTGGCGGTGCCGTTGATGATGTTGGTGGCTCCGGCGGTGTTCCAGGTGGTGGGGGTGGTGAAGTCGCCGTTGGTGATGCCGATGAGGGCACCTGCGGTGAGGTGGGCGGGGTTAGCAACAACCTTACTTCCCAACGATCCTACTCCGCCACTGCCAAAGATGGTACTAGCAATCGCTAGATCCAATGCCGATGGGAGTTTGCGAACGCCAGGTTTGAGGCTGGTGTTCATCAGGTCGTAGGGGTAGAGGGTGGAGTCGAGGTGGGAGCCGTCGGGGGTGAGGGTGGCGGTTGTTGTGCCGTCGATGAAGGTGGGGATGCCGTTGATGTTTTGAACGTGGGTATCGTAGATGCTGTTGCCGCTGATGATGCCTTGGAGGTGTCCGAGTTCGTGCAGGATGGTGGTGAGGAGGTCGTATTTGCCGGAGGCTGCGCCTGTGGTGGCACGGTAGGCGGTATTGCTGAGTGTTTGGTCGAATTCAGTGTTGTCTTCGGGGGTGGTGTCGATGAACCAGCCGAGGCTGTTGCCGTCGGTGTCGAGGGTGAGGGTGCCGGAGTTGGGGCGACCGTTGGTGTCGTATCCGGTGATGGTGCCTTCGGCTAGTTGTCCGGTGGGGAGATCTGTGACTTCGATTTTGAGGTTAAATGGTGTTGGGGACTGGAGGAATTCTGCCCAGGTGGGTACTGTTGTATTTTGGAGGTTGGGGTTATGACTGCTGAGGAGTTGTTGGAGCGTTATGCTGCTGGGGAGAGAGATTTCAGTGGGTCTGGGCTGAGATACCTTGGTGATAGTATCGCTGGTGCCAACTTTAGTAATGTCAACTTTAGTGGATTGAACCTGAATGACTCCTATATGGAAGGCATTAACCTGAGCGGTGCTATTTTGATTGGAACTCAACTCGATTCCGTTTGTTTGGATAGATCTAACCTCAGTGGAGCTGATTTGACTGGGGCGGCTCTTTCTAACGCCCCCATGTTCGGTGTTAACTTGACTAACGCCACCCTGATTGATGCTGAGCTTTGGAATGCTGAAATCTGTGGTAGCAACTTGACTAAAGCTAATCTGATGAGAGCCGATCTCAAGGGAGCTTTGTTCAGGGATAATGTTTTGAGCGGTGCCAACTTGACTGGAATTAAGCTCGAAGAAATTTACAGTTTCTCTGGCAACATTTTCCAAAACACGATTATGCCAGATGGCAGCATTCGTAATGAAATCTGAAGGTGAGGTTTCAGCTAGTAAAAATGCATTCACAGGATTTCCATTTGGTGGAATTACGGGGAATGTTTCACTCTTAATTGTATTCCGAACATTGGTAGGTAAATTTGATAAAAAATTGTATGTTATTTTACGAGCTTGATTTGTTGGATCGCTGTTTAAATATTCCTCTAGATCTGAAACACTTGTTAGTACAATATTTCCGTTTGTGTACCAAGTAAGTAAGAGAAACGTAGGGTGGGCACTGCCCACAGACCATTTAGAGCTGAAGAAATAAGAGTTTAAACTGTTTGATTCAATTACCTCCGGTACGCTACGCGATCGAAATAATCTCTACAATAATCGATCGCAAAGTGTGGCGTAGGCAACCGATATTAACCACCGTAGATATTTACATTACTAAATCGATAATGGTGTTTATGGGCAGTGCCCACCCAGCCCTTTCAACGTGTATAAATACTTAGTGCTAGGATGGCGTAAACTGGTGTTCGATTCGATCGATACTAGTGCTTGAGTGCCCCTCTTCGAAGCTGGCGCGCCGGAACACGGCGGTCGAAATATCGCTCACAATTCGATCGAACAGGGGCACGCCATAATTTCAGATCGACAGAAACCGCATTCGATGGCGATCGACATCCTAGTACAAATCTACACGTTGAAAGGGCTGGCAGTGCCCACCCTACCAATCTACTACAAATCTACAAATCTTTTTAGACTAGATATCGAGCGATTTAGAAAATACCCAGTTTAAAAAATAAACCGTAATTGGAGATCGAGATCTCCTATTTGAGGATCGATTTCGATCGTCCGAATAAATTCCCGAAAATAGAAGCGGCGTTCCGATTCGGATAAATCCAGCCAAAATTGACGAATCGAGACGGCTTGAGCCAGAGATTGCAGATTTACAGGTGGGAATGCCGCTAACCGATCTTGCAGCTTACTAATTTCTGTTTTGAGTTTGTATGTACGCAGTTCGACAGTTTCTAAGTCGAGAATGCCGGATTTAATTAGTTTGGGTAACTGCTCGATCGCCTGTTGTTTATCAACTATCTCCTGTGATATTTTTTGCTTGAATCCATCCATATTTGGCATCTCAACTTGACTTACTGCGGTTGGTAAATCCGTACAAATCCGATCGATTGTGGTATTCAATACGCGATCGTAAGCGATCGATTTACACTTCGGTTGTCGATCGCAATGAGTGGGACGTAAATATAAATATTTCTCGGTACGACGCGGTGCCGAGACAGTGGTAACAGTCAGATTTTGCCCGCACTGTTGACAAGTAACCAACCCTGCTAACGATCGGGGTGCGCTTGCCGTGCGCGGTGGTAACCGCCGATTTCGCCGCAATAATCGATCGATCTGTGCTGCCTCATCCTGCGAGATAATCGCCGCATGCGTATCCGAAATCACCTCACCATTTAAATAAGCAGTATCGCCCCGATAGACGGCATTAGACAGCCATCTCAGCCCCGTAGAAGCTGAGATTTTCTTATTGTATTTCTTCTCTAAATATCTCACCGCACCTCGGAGCGAACCATAAATAATAAAGCGATCGAAGAAATCTTTGACTACTGGCGCAGAAGACTTATCGATCGTATATTTATCCTTACTCCGTCGATATCCATACGGTGCTTTTCCAGGCGGCGGTAACGATTTCAGTCGATTGCGTGCGTGTCCTTGGCGCATTCGCCGACTGAGTTGGTTGGATTGAATTTTATCGATTAGTTGTAGGAGATTTAATTGCGGTTCGATCTCGGTTTCGGTTGTAATTAACTCGATACCTAGCTCCTGCAATTTAGCCAAAACTTGCCGAACTTCGCCGACAGAATCGCCCAATTCATCCAATCGTCTAACTAATAAATAATCGATACGCTCTGCTAAACAACTTGCTAATAATCGGCTCAGTTCTTCCCGCTGACCCAAATCCTGATACACTCGATCGATCTCCCACCCCCAAATCTCAACAGCTGGTGGTTCTTCAATTAGCGGATCTGTGTAGATATAAGCGACAATCTGCATGGGTTGGCTGGCGGTTGAAACCGCGCCGATACAACCAAAGTCCGCCTTCGCGGACTGAAGATTAGATTTTAACCCGCGAAGGCGGGTTTTGGTTCGCTAGCAGCGGTTTCAACCGCCGAGATCCAATAGAGCATCGAGTAACGGTTGCAAGATTTCCCTCCCACGTAGAAGAGCGAGCCATCGAGTTGGGATTGCACCGATACCATCTCGCAAACCAGCTACCCCACCCGCGACACAAGCAGTCGTATCGGTATCGTCACCCAATGCTACAGCAGCTTTGACAACCATTTCATAATTAGGTTCTGCCATCACCATCCGCGCCGAGCGCAAACAATCGATAACATATCCGCCACCCCTACCCTCTGGTTCATCATCTGGACGAATCGCCCACTCTAAAATATCGAGAAATGGTGTGTTAGCTGCATAAATTTGCCGTAATTTTAGAGTTGCCTGTTGCCAAGGATCGATACTCTGCTCTAGAATTTGTCTCGCCCATAAACAATATAATGCACAACAGATTTGGCAATAATCATCGCCGTGAGTCACGCGCGACTGTAAGTGCGCGTCGGCAACTAAAGATTCATCGCTACCTTGATGCCACAATACTAATGGTAAAACCCGCATCAACGAACCATTGCCCCTCGACTGATTTCCCAGCGCGCCAGCTTCTAAAACGGGCATTCCGCTCGAAATCTCATGTAAAACTCTAGCCGTATGAATGCCCACGTCGAATACTTTACCATCTACTGCCATATAGCCTCGATCGTACCAGTCTACCAATCGCCGACCCAAATCGTCAGGATCTAATCGATCGCAATCTAATAGCGATGCTAACAGACATAAAGCTTGAGCACCATCATCAGACCAAGTACCTACTGGCATGTTACAATGCGATCGCATAAACCCAACTGGTGGCTCCATCTCAATGCGTTCTAAAGGTGGAATTTCATGGGTAGCGTGGAATTCGTAGGGTACGCCAACAGCATCCCCAACCAATAATCCAATTAACCCACCAGTAATTCGATCTGCTTTCTTTAACATAAATCGGTAATGTTAATTGATTCACTCCATACTCAATCAATCCCCAAATAAGCTTCAATTACCCGCTGGTCGTTTTGAACTTTAGTTGGCGTACCATCGACGAGGTTGGTACCTTCTGCCAATACCCACACTCGATCGCATAAAGTCATAATCACATCCATATTATGCTCGATAATCAGGAATGTCATCCCCTCCTTGCGCCAGTTAAGAATGTGCCCACAGATATCCTCAATCAGCCGTGGATTCACCCCAGCAGCGGGTTCGTCCAATAAGATTAACTGCGGATCTGCCATCAGCGCCCGACCGATTTCGAGTAGCTTGCGTTGTCCGCCTGACAACCCGCCAGCATAATCATTTGCCTTGGTGCTCAAACCCACAGCAGTAAGGATCGACATCGCCTTTTCTTTCAACACTCGCTGTTGGATCTGCGTTTGTTTGGAATGCGTCCATACCTGCCAAAACTTCTCACCCGTTTGATCCTTGGCTCCCAATAACATATTCTCCAAGACCGACATCCTCGATAGTGCTTTTGCCACTTGAAATGTCCGCACCATACCCAGTCTAGCGATTTGATGCGGCTGGAGTCGATCGATGTTTTGACCGTTTAGTTGAATCTGCCCAGAATCTGGTCTGATAAAATTAGATAACAGATTGAAAAAAGTCGTTTTCCCCGCCCCATTCGGGCCGATTAAACCCGTAATACTTCCAGCAGCAACTTCGATGCCAGCATGTTGTACTGCCTTAACACCACCAAAAGTTTTACACAATCCCTGAGCTGAGAGTAAAGGTCGAACAGACATCGGAATATAATTAGACATAACTTATGCGATCGAATATTTAATATTTACTGTAAGGTTACTCTGCGGTATCGTTACTATCTGCCCAAAGTTAATTCTTCTTTTTTACCTAAAATACCCTGCGGACGCAAGACCATTAGCAGCATCAAAATTAGCCCGATAATCATAATCCGAAAGGCTCCTTGCTGAGTATCGTCGAGATGAAGAGCGCGAAAGAATGCCTTGAATATTTCGGTGCGGGTTAGTTCGTAGTAACCCCAGAAAATAATTGCCCCGATAATCGTCCCGAGATTATTACCAGAACCGCCTAACATTACGATAATCCAAGCATTGAAAGTAATTAATGGTTCAAAATTGTCGGGGAAAACACTAAATTGCCAAGCATAAAACGCCCCAGATATGCCCGCGATCGCACCACCCAACATAAAAGCTTGTAACTTGTACCAAAAGACGTTTTTACCCAACGCTCTGGGTACTTCTTCATCCTCTCGAATCGCTTTTAATACCCGTCCCCAGGGTGAATTTACCAATTGGTCTAAGCCGACATATACAACAGTTAAAGTAGTTAAAGTCAGTAGCATCAATCCAGCGCGCGGGTCGTAAGTATAGAGCGATAGCGCACCACAAACATAGACAATTAGCACGAAAATACTCGCTACTACACCACCCACAATCCCCAACATTTTTTCGACCCGCATCCACAACCACAATCGCCAGAGTGCCAACCCACAAATTACCGTCAACCAGCCGATTAACACTAGTCTGACAGGATAGTCCGGTTGGAAATTAAATGGAACTGGATAACCTTGTACGCCGAAAGTCCCCTTGGTCAGCCAAGCTTCATTTTTTGCCGCTAATCTGACTAACTCAGATACGCCGATAGTCACGATCCCTAAATAATCCTCTCGCAATCTGAGGGTAGAAATACCGATCAGTAGTCCGAGTAATGCGGCTAACACACCACCAACTAAAACGGCAATTGGAATCGGCACACCTTGCATCGACAGTAACACGGTACTATAAGCCCCGATCGCCATGAAAGCTACATGACCGAAATTAATCAATCCGGTCACTCCCCACTGGAGATTTAACCCCAAGCTAAACAGTGCGTATGTCGCCGCAGAGATCGTCAGGAAGACAAAATAGATGACCATCAGGGAAATTATGAATTATGAGTGCTGAATTATGAATTAGTACTTCGAGAATACTTATTTTCACTAGCCACTAGCCACTAGTCACTAAATGCTTCTCAGCTTACCCTTAACCGAGTGTTAGTACAACCAACTACCCTACAAAAAAATCCCCTCTTGTGAAGGGGACAAAAACAATAACGGGAGCGGCGGTTTTAACACTTAGGAATTTTCAAACCGAGATTGCCGTGAAAATCTTGTTGTACCTTATGCGTCAAACGGCGCGAGACTTGCGTGACGATTTGTTTGAGTACATTGTCGCCCGTGCCTTGGATAAATTTTTTGGGTAGCTTGTGAATAAACTTGGGAAATTGAATCTGAACGCTCAAATCGAGATCCCACTCTACCTTTGTCCCCAATGTCGCCCCATTTACGGTTTCTACTAGGCGCATTTGGGCGTTGAAGCTCACTTCATAGCCAGGAGGGGTATAGTCAGGGATATCGATCGTGCGGATGCGATAGATGCCGCTTTGTTGGGGCAATAATTCCAAGCCGACCTTTGGCTCGACAATATAACCACACGAATTAAACTTCCCGATCGTAATCGCATACCCATTCTGCCCGATCGCAGATACCTGCATCGGGTGAGCGCACCGGGTAAACCAACCTTGATGCGCGTCCAAATATTTGCCGACAGTCTGGAGATCTGCACCCATTGACATGGCATCGGTAAAGCGATAGCTAAATACGAATGGCTGAGTCTGACTGGTATCTAGCGATTTCAAGTCTTGGGGTTGTACTTCTGACTCCATCACAACAGAACTCGTTGTTATGCTACTTTTCTCTAATGTTTGTAATGTCATCTCCTGTCGATCCCGTTATTGTGCTGATTGTACGCGAACTCTTTCTAAATACAAGGTGCGATCGGTAAAAACCGGAAACATTAACTAAAGTAACCGGATTGCCGTCAAGATGGTATGGTACATATCCAATTTAGGCCGCAAATTTTTGCCGACAAACACCCGATCGCTAGTTTCTGTCTTTAACATAAGTAATTAGAGAGCCAACCCTTAAAGTGTATTGTAACTAAAACTTAATGAAAGCATTTGTAGCAGGAGCGACAGGCGAGACTGGGCGGCGCATCGTCCAGGAATTAGTCCAACGTCAAATTCCAGTCCGGGCACTAGTCCGCGATATCGCCACCGCACGAGCCATTTTACCAGCAGCGGTAGAACTCGTTCTCGGCGATGTCCTCGATCCGAGTAGTCTACCGACTGCGATTGGGGATAGTACGGTAATTTTATGCGCCACGGGCGCTAAACCCAGTCTAGACCCCACTGGCCCTTATCAAGTGGATTACCAAGGCACAAAAAATCTGGTTGATGCTGCTAAAGCTAAGGACATCGAGCAGTTTGTGTTTGTTTCCTCTTTATGCGTATCGAAGTTTTTCCATCCGCTCAACCTGTTTTGGTTGATCTTGTACTGGAAACAACAAGCCGAATCTTATTTAAAAACTAGCGGTCTAAATTACACGATCGTGCGTCCTGGGGGGTTGAAAAATGATGACAATCCCAATCCAGTAATTATGTCTGCGGCAGATACCCTCTTTGATGGTAGTATACCCAGACAAAAGGTGGCTCAGGTGTGCGTCGAGTCACTAACTAGTCCCCAATCTCGAAATAAAGTACTCGAAGTCGTCAGCTCGCCAACAGCAGTCGCAAAAAGTTGGGAAGAGCTATTTGCGGCAGTGTAGTTATTTGGGGAATCGCCGATCGGGAAGAGGGGATAGTGTAAATTTGGATTACTGAGTTATTCGATCGATACTTATCCCTCAACCCCACTCCCTTATCCCTAGCCTCTCAAATGCATAAACATTTGCATCAACATTTTAAGCCGATCGCGATCGCGATCGGCGGAATCGCCTTACTCAGCACGATCCTAATCTTCGGGCACCCATTGCGGCGGCGTGCGCCAATTCCGACCTTTGAGACCGCCAAAACACCACCATTGATGATGACCGGCGGCGACCCCTATCTTCGAGCGCTGATGCGGACGATATCATCGAGTGAATCAAACGATCGCCGACCCTATTCGGTACTATATGGTGGGAGTCATGTTGAGGATCTCAGCTACCATCCCCAAAAGTGTATTCGGATCGTCAATGGGCCGAATATGAATAATTGCTCGACTGCGGCAGGGCGATATCAGATGATAAATACTACCTGGGCAGCGACTGCCAAAAAATATCATCCCCAACCCGATTGTTTATTCTTTGTTTTTCAGTGTACTTATAGTTTTGAACCACAATATCAAGATGCCGTAGTTCATGCTTGGCTTAGTGACGAGAAAGCCTGGAATATGAATATTCCTCAGCTATTAAAAGCTGGTGAATTAGAGCAGGTACGACGGCGATTGTCGAGTACGTGGACGAGTTTAGGTTATGGTATCGAAACAAATACGATGACACCCAGATTAGCGAGAATTTATCAGCAGTTAGTTAAAGAGGAATTAGCTAAGCAAAGTTAGGAAAGAGTCTCGATCTTACCAAAATGATTACTAATGCCATATTGTTCGATCTCGATGGTACACTCACCGATCCCAAGCTAGGTATCGTTAATTCGATTCAATATGCGTTAACACAGATCGGTACAGATGCCATTATCGATCGACCCAGAGACATTCTAACAATTCTGCGGGAGCGAGAAAGTCAAGTAAGTAGCCCCGGTTGCTAGCTACAACCAAAGCGATTTCAATCGTAGGCATTTTTAAGTAGCTTAGATTACTGAACATTGTAACCTAAGCCCAAGCTCACTCGATTCAACCTTACCCGATCGCAGCAGCAGCTTTTTGTAATGCTAATTTATCAGCAATTCTAATTGCTTCCAATCGATCGAGTTCGTTCCAAACTTCTTTGAGCATTGGTTCCAATCCCGTCCGAGTCGCCGACGAAATCAGAAATACTGGTTGCTTGGCTACTTTACTAAGTTCAGCAGCAATCTCAGCAATCTCGTCATCATCTACCGCATCGATCTTGCTCAAAGCGAGAATTTGCGGACGAATAGCTAAAGAGTCGTTGTAAGCACTCAACTCCTGCTGAATCGTCCGATATGCACCGATCGGGTCTTCGCCTGTTGCCTCGACGAGGTGCAATAATACTCGCGTGCGTTCGATATGTCGGAGGAAGTCATGCCCCAACCCCGCACCTTGAGACGCGCCCTCAATCAGCCCCGGAATATCGGCAAACAAAGTACCATCACCGCTAGGCTTCTTGACGACACCGAGATTGGGGACGAGCGTGGTAAATGGATAATCGGCTACTTTCGGACGAGCGGCGGAGAGTGCGGAGATCAGCGTTGATTTCCCCGCATTGGGCAAACCGATAATGCCGACTTCGGCTAATAATTTTAATTCCAGGCGAATCCGTTTTTGTTGTGGCGGTTGTCCAGGAAGTGCATAGTCGGGTGCGCGATTACTGTTGGTCAAAAAGTGTTGATTTCCTAATCCACCTTTACCACCAGATACGACTCGATAAATCTGTCCGGGTTCGACCAAATCGACGATGAGTTCTTCTGTCTCGGTATCATAAATCATCGTACCGCAGGGCACTTCGACAGTGAGGTCTTCTCCAGATTTACCAGTACAACTATTTGACCCGCCCTTGGTACCGTTTTCGGCTTTAAATCGCCGGTTGTAACGAAAGTCTAATAGGGTTTGGAGGTTTTCGACAGCGGTAAAGTAAATCGAGCCACCGCGTCCGCCATTACCGCCAGAAGGCCCCCCAGCGGGAACGTATTTCTCGCGGCGAAATGTGACCATCCCATCTCCACCACTTCCGGATTCTACTTCTACTTCTGCGAGATCGATGAATTGCATGGCTGGGGAGATGAGATACGAGCAAGGTTATACCATTATAGCGAGGAGGGCAGGTTTTGTTTGCAGCCGATCGATATTAGGCGTTACTCCCTACAAGTATGATTTGCTATTGCTGCGATCGACTCCACAGACAGAAATGTTTCCCCAATCCAAAATCCTGTCTTGTCTCGCTGTCTTGTCGTTTTTTCTATTCGGAGGGAACCTCCGAATAAAAACGCCGCTTTTCGCGTCGGGAAACAAAGGCGTGCGCGAGCCGCAAAATTCAAAATTCAAAATTCAAAATGGTATTACTCATATCTTGCACCAATACAGAAAGACTAGTAAAAGCAGAGATCTTAGGGTACCCACAAGGGGCACCCCTACGCAATTAACCTGTAGGGGTGCCCCTTGTGGGTACCCTGGAGCTAGGGTTAACACTAGTATTTTCAAACTGGTGCAAGATGTGAGATTACCTGTTGGGCTTTAAAGAGATAACCTGACAGATCTCTACCCCTCCGAACCTCCCCTTATAAAGGCTATTTAATTTGGTATCACCATAACATTTGCAATTGTGAACGATCGATTCCCATCCCGAACTGACGTTAAAAAAGCAGAAGGTCGAGCAATGCTCAACCTTCTTCTTAACTATTTTCTATTTACTATTCACTAGTTACGAGCGTTAAACTCAGCAAAACTCTGATAAAACTCATTCTCTTCATAGATGTGACAGTTATCAGTGATATCCTTCATCAATTCCCAGTTGAACTTGCGTTCTTTGATGTATTCACCCCAATTAGCCTTGATAATTGCGTGAGCTTCACGCAAGCGATACGAAGGAATTGCCGTAGAAATGTGATGGGGAACGTGAACGTTAATATCGTGGCAGAGGAACTCAACCCAGCGAGGATATTCACAATGAACCGTACCAGTCAATTGGGCGATCGCTTCTTGCCATTCGTTGGTAGGCTTGAATGGAATATCCGATGCGGTATGATGCACGATCGTAAATGTGCTCATCCAGAAGTGATAAACCAACCATGGCAGCAACCAAAATTTCACAAATCCCCAGACACCCAGAGTTGCAAACATAATCGGGAAGATAACCGCCGCACCGATAATCACAAACAAAGCCGAGAATTTCACATCATCTCTGGTTTTACCTGCTTTAAAGTTGTGCCAGTTGAAGTGAACTGCTGCCCAGTGCGGTAAGGATGCTACCCACCATAACTTACCGCGCATAGCTTGATAGACTACTTGTAACCAAGTTGGAGCTGTCTGATAAGCTTCTGGTCGCCAAGGTTGCCAAGCATTGTCCACATCCATTTTATTGGTGTGTTTGTGATGCTTTGCGTGTCCGTAGCGCCAGCCATGAAAGGGATAAATCAAGGTCAACATGAATAGATGACCGACAATATCGTTAACCTTGCGGCTATTGGAGAAGGAGCGGTGAGCGCAATCATGACCGATGACGAAACAGCCAGTCATCGCTGTACCTGTGAAGATCCACGCGAATGGTAAGAGGTACCAAGGGGAAAATGCGATCGCAGTCATTCCCAGCGCAACTGTGATGATGGTAGTGACTACTGACTGCCAAGCCTTGCGGCTATCTTTGGCAAAAACTTCTTTGGGTAAAGTTTTGAGGATGTCCTTAAGCTTTAGTTCGGAATTAGATGTTTGGGACAGCGAAGTGGCTGTATTCGACTCGATCGATAATGTCATGTAGCGGTTTAGATCTCCACGGGTTACTAGGGTACAGTCGTTGCTACCGCCCATTACGCACCGCTCTATCGGCAGATAAGTGGCAATTATTAATTTGTAGCCAGACTAGGTACAGTTTTGTTAACAAACATTAATATTTATCCTACATTAGTCTGTCCCAGCAGGATAGTCAATACCGTCGCCACCTAGAAACAGCCTATGTTAAGGCTACCCGATCGCTCCCCATGAATTAACAACTTAGGAAGATGCGATCGGTGAATTATGAGTTTGATGATGTCTGAATCGGGTGATTTATTAACCACGAAGGTGCTCCATCGGGCGGGGTTGGTAAAGGTTCGGTTATTTTAAAGATCGATCGCCGAACCATCGGCAGCTTCTAACACGAATCCCAGATCCGAAATCGTATCCCAGTCCTGATGTGCCGCTTGTCCTGGCGTAGTTAGATAATCGCCGACAAAAATTGAATTTGCCACATACAAGCCTAACGGTTGGAGCGATCGCAAGTGAACTTCACGCCCCCCAGCAATCCGAATTTCCTGAGATGGGAGTAGGAACCGGAACAAACACAGTATTCGCAAGCACTGCTGCGGTGTTAGCTGTTTGACATCAGCAAACTTAGTCCCAGGAATGGGAATCAAAAAATTAATCGGTACGCTAGTCACGCCTAATTCGCGCAGGGACAGGGCTAAATCGATAACATCATCATTTGACTCGCCCATCCCCAAAATACCGCCGGAACAGGTCGTAATACCCGCAGCATGGACATTTTTGACTGTCTCGACTCGATCGGTATAAGTATGCGTGCTAACGATCCGATCGGTATTGGCTTCGGATGTATTTAGATTATGATTGACTCGATCGACCCCCGCCGCTGCTAGTCTGTGCGTCTGTTCTTCACTGAGCAATCCCAAACAGGCACAGACCTTCAGATCGTAATTTGCCTTAACTTCGCGGACGGCATCCAATACTTTACCAAAAGTCGCTTCATTTGGCGATCGACCGGAAATCACCATGCAAAATGTCCCCGCCTTAAGTTCCGCTGCGCGTTTGGCCGCATCGAGAATCTTATCCTTCGCCATCAGCGGATATTTCTCGATTTCTGCGGTAGAGATTTTTGATTGCGAGCAGTAGTGACAGTCTTCTGGACACATGCCACTCTGAGCATTTAAGAGATAGTGCAATCGCACTCGATTGCTCCAATAGTGACGACGCACCCGATATGCGGCGGCGACTTGATCCAACAACACCGCATCCTCAGCGCTCAGGACGGATCTAGCTTCATCCCTCGTCAATATCTCTCCCGCTAACGATCGATCTGCAAGGCTATTCCAGGTGGGTGTCGTTAATAACATGGAACTCAAAGTCTAAATGATGGGCGATCGCTATTATTGCCGAATCTGGTGACTTAGTTGCGCGATCTGGCGAGCGATTTTGTTAAATGGCAAGATAATGACATGATGAGATCTTTGCTAGCGATCGCATGAAACCTATATCCAACAATATTGAAGACTACCTCAAGCCGAGTATGGCGATCGATTGGCAACATCCAAATATTATCGATCGATCCAAGCAGATATGACTTACGCATTGACGGAGTGGTAAAATAGTGCATCCAGAAAAAATGTCGTTTTTGAATACAGGTGTCAGACAATTAGAAAACTGAACTGTACTTGCGCCACACCACAAAAAGCGGGTATTTAAGGGCGATCTTATCGTCCTATCGCGGCGCGTACCCGAATCCGAGAGTGCAGCAGATCCGGCTAAATCGACCCATGTAAAGCAGTTCCAGACTAGCTGTACGATTCCGAGTATTCTCGATTTATTAGCTGTTGATACCCCCGTATACATCGATGATGGCAAGATTTGGACTCGTGTAGTCGATACCCAATATCCGATCGATCGCGAGCAGCCAGGACTATTATTAGAAGTGACTAATACCAGTCCCAAAGGAGTCAAACTCAAACCTGAAAAGGGGATGAATTTCCCAGACACAGTTTTAGATCTGAGTCCACTAACCGAACAAGATTTAATCGATCTAGATTTTGTCGCGGTTCATGCTGATATTATTGGTTACTCATTTGTTCAACGACCTGCCGATATTGAATTACTCCAACAAGAGTTGGCTAAACGTTGCGAAAACCAGCTGTCCCCACCTTCGATCCTTCGATCGTTGCCAAGATTGAAACCGCAATTGCCGTTACCAATCTACCGGAATTAATCGTCTATGCTGCCGGAAAGCGATCGTTTGGGGTGATGATTGCCAGGGGCGATTTAGCCGTTCAAATTGGCTATCAGCGTCTCACTGAGATCCAAGAAGAAATGCTGTGGATTTGCGAAGCAGCACATATTCCGGTGATTTGGGCAACCCAAGTATTAGAGAATTTGGTCAAATATGGCATTCCTTCGCGGGGCGAAATGAGCGATGTCGCCATGTCCGAACGTGCTGAGTGAGTGATGTTAAATAAAGGGCCATTTATTGCCGAAGCGATCGATATTCTCGATGATGTTTTGACGCGGATGGAAGCTCATCAATTGAAAAAACACCCCAATTGCGATCACTTCATTCATGGTGATTTTAGTTCTAGTACTGCCAACGATGTTGATTATTGACTAAATACGCGCTCCAACTCACCACCTACAAACTAAAAAGTTAATATAATGAAACTTCAATTCAAACCGAATAAAAAAACGACAAGACAGCACCGCCCCTACAAGTTGACTTTACTGCAAGGATCTCAAATAGGATTGCTATAGAACATGAAGATGCTGGAATGGTGAGAAATTACCGAGTCAATGGGTGAAAAATATGGAAGATCTAAATTTAAAACTCAAAGGAATGAGTTGTGCCTCCTGTGCTAATAGCATCGAGCGGGCACTTCTGAACGTGCCGGGGGTAGTAGAAGGTAACGTCAATTTTAGTAGCGATCGAGCCAGCATCCGCTACGATCCCAAGCAGACTAATATCAATATCATCACTAAGGCAGTTGTTGATATTGGCTATGAAGCCCAAATCATCCCCGCAGATCTGGGTATCACCGATGACACCGGAGATAGACAACAACAAATAGAAGCGCGAAATCTTCAGCGCAGAGTTGTAGTCGGTGCAATTCTCAGTATCCTGCTGGTCATCGGCAGTCTCAGCCATTTCAATCTCACCCTGCCGTCCTGGTTATCCCAGCTCGAAAATCCTTGGGTACAGCTAGTTCTCGCCTCGCCCGTCCAGTTTTGGGTGGGTAGGGAATTTCAAATATCGGCGTGGAAGGCATTTCGTCATCGTACCGCCGATATGAATACCCTGATTGCCCTCGGTACGAGTATCGCTTTTTTCTACTCACTTTGGGTGACGATCTCGCCTAGTTACTTCACAACACAAGGATTATCCGCAGAAGTATATTACGAAGCGACGGCGATGATTATTACCTTGACGTTGTTGGGAAGGTGGTTAGAAAATCGCGCGAAGAGAGCTACCTCGACGGCAATTACCGCATTGATGGGGTTACAAGCAAAAACGGCGCGGGTAGTGCGGGATGGTAGAGAAATTGACATTCCGATCGCCGAAGTAGCCCTTGCAGATATTGTAGTCGTCCGTCCTGGTGAAAAAATCCCTGTTGATGGTGAAGTCGTATCGGGATATTCTACTGTAGATGAATCGATGCTGACTGGCGAAAGTTTTCCTGTCACTAAACAAGTCGGCGATGAAGTTGTCGGTGCAACCCTAAATAAAATGGGCAGCTTTCAATTTCGGGCGACCAAAATCGGCAAAGATACCGCCCTGGCACAGATCGTCAAATTAGTTCAGCAAGCACAAAATTCTAAATCGCCGATCCAGAAATTAGCCGATAATATCACTGGCTGGTTCGTTCCGGTAATTCTAGCGATCGCAATTATAACTTTTGTAGTTTGGTTTCTAGCGATCGGCAATTTCACGCTCTCGATCGTCACAATGGTCAGCGTGTTAATTATCGCTTGTCCCTGCGCCTTGGGTCTAGCAACGCCCACATCGGTGACTGTGGGCATCGGCAAGGGGGCAGAAAATGGCATTTTGATTAAAAGCGCGGAAAGTTTAGAATTAGCCCGTCAAATCCAGACGATCGTCATGGATAAAACAGGTACGATTACTCAGGGTAAACCTGTTGTCACAGATACATCCTCCATCCTAGATCTCGTTCCCAATAGTCCTAATATTCTAATCCCGCTGACTTTATGGCGATCGATCGGTGCCTTAGAAAGTAACTCCGAACATCCCCTCGCTGAAGCCTTACTTCAATACGCCCGCGAACAGAATAAAGATGCCCAATTACCAACTGTCGAACAATTTGAAGCGATCGCCGGAAGTGGTGTTAAAGGGATTGTAGAAAACCAAAAGATTTGGATTGGTACTCAACGCTGGTTCGATGAAATGAACATCAATTCCGCCGTATTCCAAACACAGAAAGAAGGTTGGGAGGATGCCGGAAAAACTGTGGTTTTTGTAGCCGTTGAGGGACATTTGCAAGCTGCAATTGCGGTTGCCGATACTGTCAAACCTACCTCTGCCAAAGCGATTCAAACCTTACAGAAAATGGGCATCGAAGTAGTGATGCTAACTGGTGATAATCAGCGTACCGCTAAAGCGATCGCCGATCGAGTCGGGATTAAACGTGTCCTCGCTGAAGTCCGCCCCGACCAAAAAGCGCAAACCATTGAGACTTTGCAGGTTCAAGAGAAAAAAGTCGTTGCGATGGTTGGAGATGGGATTAATGATGCTCCGGCACTTGCTCAGGCTGATGTCGGGATGGCGATCGGCACGGGTACAGATGTGGCGATCGCTGCAAGTGACATCACGTTAATTTCAGGGGACTTGCAGGGCGTTGTGACGGCAATTAGGCTCAGTCGCGCTACGATGCAAAATATTCAGCAGAATCTATTCTGGGCACTTGGTTATAATGTGCTGGGCATCCCGCTGGCTGCGGGGATTTTGTTCCCAATTACTGGCTGGTTGCTCAATCCGGCGATCGCAGGAGCAGCGATGGCATTTAGTTCGATTTCAGTTGTCCTTAATGCGTTGAGATTAAAGGGGTTAAAACTATGAAATTTGCCGCAATTTTGGTTGGTTCGCTCATCTCGATCTTGCCAGTGGGAGAAGGCTCTCAAATGCAACACTCGCCAACAAATCGCTCATTTCAACCCATCGAACAGCCTTTACCAATCAAAGTAGGTGTAGTTCTCGGAGGACTGACTCTAGTTGGATCCGAACTGTGGTGGTTTTTGGGACGCAAACAGCAGAAACAACAAGCTATCCAAAGCAATGGGGTGCAAGAGGTGCTAATTACGGTCGATGGTGGCTATCGTCCAGATCGACTTATTGTCGTTGTGGATGAGCCTGTCCGATTATCATTTCATAGATTAGATAGTAATTCTTGTCTGGATGAAGTATTAATTCCTGATTTTGGGATTAGCACCCGTTTGCCTGTCAGGCAAACAACAACTGTTGAATTCACCCCAACGAAAGTAGGCAACTATGCTTTTACTTGTGGAATGAGGATGTTTCGTGGAGTAATTGAGGTCAAAGTAAAGTAGCCACAATTACAATTACGAAAGTAAAAATGTTCGCTCTTAGAACATGCCCATCCGCACAATATTACTCGATATTACTCGATTTGTGGTAATTATTTTAGCCAGAATATAAATCATGAAAGTTGCTATTTTTAGTACCAAGTCATACGATCGCCAATTTTTTACAGCCGCTAATGCCCAACATCAACATCAACTAACATTTTTAGAACCTAAGCTCGATCGAGATACACTAGCGGCTCTCGCTAGCGATCGTGTCAGCCTCATTGCTTTGCGCTGTGCTGGGTATATACTAAGCACGGCTAGTAGCTAGACTTTTTCAGGTGTAAATGAGTAGTGATAGAAGATGACCTAAAAGCAAAGATCATAAATGATATGGTTAAGGGGTCAGATTGAAAAAGTAAAGCATAATGCTGAGAATAAATTTTGTTGAAGAAGATATCAAAAAGCTGCATTACCAGAGATATCACCATCCACATCCATTAGTCCAAAGAAAGATGGAAGCTATTTATTTAAAAAGTCAGGGAGTAAAACACAAAGACATTTACAAGCTGTGTCAAATTTCAAAAACAACATTGACAAAATACATCAGACAATATCAAACAGGAGGAATAGAAGAACTCAAAAAAAATGAATACAAAGGACAAACAAGTGAGTTGAATCAATATAGCAGACAAAGTGAAGAGTATTTGTAACTACTTAGGTTGAGGAATCGGAGATTGAGGATGACCAGAAAAAAGTGAAATGAGAGCATCTAAGACATTAATGCCTTGTTTTCTCAAAGTAGAAATATAGCCCCGAATGCGACAGAACATTTGCGCGCCGTCTTCGGCGGTCGCTGTCGCCACTCGCCAATGTCGCTGTCGTTTGATAAGCGTATGTATAATTATTTCGTTCCTGATGTTGATTGGTCGTGCCTTTAGACGGCTTAGGACAACAATTTGAGGCTTTAAAATCCCTTCCAATCTCACTCCTCTAATGCGATCGCATCTCACCCCAAACGATCGCATTAGCTCTAATCCGATCGCCTTTAAATCTCGACCATTGGAGAGAGTATAATCTTCTGCGGGCAACAATTTGAGTCTTTAAGCACCCTCTCGATCTCACTCCTCTAATGCGATCGTCAATAGCCGCCGCGCGAGTCTTGAGAAAACCTCAACAAACACCACCCCTGGTCTAATCCCAAGGCGCAGGACGCTCTAACAAAGCTTTCAATGCTGTCAATTGCTGGGGATCTGGTTCCGCTTCTAGTTGTCGTTCAAATGCCTCAAATGTGGCATCGTCAACTAAAAAGAATTTGCGATCCAGTAAAAAGCTCGTCGCCTCACCATAAGCAGCATCGAGGATAAATTCCGTCCGACTCTTACCCTGAATCGCCGCTGCCCGATCGATCGCCTCTTTTTGGACATCTCCCACTCGCAGGTTAATTGTGCCGCTGCGCCGCTCTGGTTGTTTGGTTTTGTTGGTAGTCATAATTAATCTAATTTAAAAGTGCTGAAATTTTTTCAAGCGGGTACATCAATAGCAACGGTTCGAGTTTTGACTCTTGGAACCCAAAGCGAGTATAAAAAGCTAGAGCTTCGGGCAAGCTATGAACGATAATCGCCCGAATTCCAATGATTTGCGCCGCCGAAGCAATCCGCAAGACGGCATCTTTTAACAGCCCCGCCCCTACGCCTCGACCGCTCCATTCTCGATCTACTGCCAATCTGCCAATTACGCCGACGGGAATCGGGTCTGGAGCATTGTGTCGCAACGACCAGATGGCACTTTGACGGGCGACCGCACCAGCGGCAATACTATAGTAGCCAACGATCTGACCTTCGGTAGTGGCGATGATATAGGTCTTGGAGGCACCACTGCTCTGGTTATTCCAGGCGTGTTTTTGCAGCCAATCGTTCATTTCTTGGTTGGTGCTGGCAAACGAGCTAAGATTGTCTGTGTCTGCGAGTAATCGTGGTTTGGTGAGATGGCTTGACATCTTCCTATTTTAGATTCTTGTATACACGATGTCAATACTCAAATCGTTGGGGCGATCTCTATGGATGAGCCAACACCTACTCTAGCCGTCAGCAGTACGGCTCAAAACAGTCCTCCCGTCCTCGATGCGGATAATCTGATTCGGGTGTTTACCCACTTTTTGACTTTTGATATCGCCGATGGCGCGGCTAGTGCGGAAACGATTGTCGCTTATTGGAGTCAGGTTAAAGCTTATCTCCACTGGTGCCAAGCGCAATCTGTCGATCCGGCGGCGGCGAATCGCGAGACGATTAAGCTTTATCGTCACTATATAATTCAGCATGGGTATGGGCGGAATACCATCGCGTTGAAATTAGCGGCAGTAAGACGCTTTTACGATGCGGCGATCGAGTATGGGTTAATGATTTACAATCCCGCTCTGGGCATCAAACCGCCGCGTAGTTCTACCCATCCAGCGGAGACGATTACCTATTTGGAGCAGGATGAGGCTAATCGGCTACTGCAAGGGATCGACCACCGCAATGAGTTGAAGTTGGTTAGAGACAGGTTGCTGCTCGGTTTGATGACGATCGAGGGGACGCGGACGGTGGAGTTATATCGCTGCAACCTCGAAGATACTTGAGTGTTGTGATCTCGTGAGAGAAAAATCAGCTAGGAGAATACTAGAGGGGAGGATCTTGTCGTGGGATGTTGTTTAGCAAACAAAGTTGTAAACAACTGAGCAGCAGAACAGCCATGTAGTAAGCGGTCGTGGGCAAATAAAATTAGCTGTTCAAGTAAAGATTGAGCCTGTTGTCGGCAGACAGCCCCAATGGATTGATGGGGAGTTGTCGGTCGTGGAGAGGAGTCTTGAATCGATGCCAGGGTTTTGACTAGAGCGGGGGTCAAATACCAGCTATCCATCAACATGGTTGTAAATGTGACACCCTGTGCCACTGCCTTTGTCAGCAACGTCTGTGCAATCTCGATTTTAGTCCGAAACTGCTGATGTAGTTCCAAAAACTCTGGGTCTTCTAGCAATTTTGGAGCGCATTTTTTGTGGACTTTAGTTCTTTGTGTAGCTGTTTTGGGAATTTCTTGGTCTGGGAAGTGTTTCAATATGAACTGCTCCCATTGCGTTACTGTCTCATCGCGTTGATAAATTTCCGCGTGGATTGGCATCCGCATTGCTCCACTCAGATAATGGCTGGTGACTAAATTGTGTGCGAGTGGATAACTGCCGTCACAATGGTCGTAATGACGATCTACGTACTCAAACAAACTCCCTACATGCTCACACCACGTATCGTCGAGGATGAAGTATGACTCTGATGCTGCCATTCTGATTCCGGCTGTCTGCTCCAGCAGGTAATCGCTTCGCACTCGATTCACCTCTTTTGGTTGCCATGGCGATTCACCCATAAACCGCGACAGGTTACTTTTGTCTACACTGTTGATGATGCAACTGCTCATATTTGCCAAGCTTTTGTTCTCCAGTACAATCAGCCCTGTTAAGTAGTTTTGAAAGTTTTGATACTGGCGGACATCGTTAAATAATGGCCGAAATACCTGAGCATGTTTGCTCACTATTGGTGCCGGAGTTATTATTGGCAGTTGCATACATCCTCTGAGTGAGTCAGATTCTACTTGCTCCCTTCATTCTCTCTCTCTTTCTTTTTCTCTCACCAGATCACAACACTCAAGACGTTATCAACAAATTGCCCAAGATCATGGACTTGACAAATCCCTCGACATTACTATTTTATTAGACCTGTGCAAAGACTCGATCGAGCATGGCAAACCAACTAAAGCCACCCTCCCGATCTGCAACGTCAACCGCGCCGTTCTGCGTCCGCAACTCTGGTGTCAGTGCGGTGGTAGAATCGATTACCTCCGGTAGGCTCCGCCAACGGCGATCGTGGTTGCGAGTACATGACAGGCGGACAAGTAATTGTATTAGGTAAAACCGGACGCAATTTCGCAGCGGGGATGAGTGGCGGTGTTGCTTATATCCTTGACGAGCAGGGTGATTTCCCGACGCGCTGCAATACTCAGATGGTGGGCTTGGAAACGCTAACGGATGCTGAGGAGATTGGGAAGTTGAAGGGTTCGATCGAGAAACATGCTCAATATACTCAGAGTCAGAAAGCAATAGAGGTACTCAGTAGATCGCAAAGAGAGGAAAAAAGGGTAGAGTCTGGCTAGACAAAAACAAAAACAGCCATGACGACTACCCCAAATTCATTATCGCTGACACCAGCATTAACCGACGAAGGCACATTGGAATCAGCCATCAATTGTTTGACCACAAATCTGCCAATAGACATGTCTGGTGGCTATACAGTCAGGGACTTGTTTGAAATTTTGGTGCGGACAGCAAGTCGAGGGGAGAGCATTGAACAAACAGTCAGGGGACTAGAGGGAACACCAAGTAGTAATGGCATTCGCTATCACCTGGAAAAGTTGGATGACATCAACAGCCTAGAGCAACAATTAAATGCCGCATTGCAAAGTCGGATTCCACCAAAGCTTCGCAATCGGAGTCATCGGCTGGCAATTGATTTGCATCTGATTCCATACTACGGAAAACCGACGGACATCGAAGCAAATTATGTCTACCGTTCTCAAGCCAAAGCAGGTACCACCCGTTTCTTTGCCTACGCTACTGTTTATGCCATCTGTCGCAACAAGCGAGTAACGCTGGCGATTCATGCCGTTCCTAGTACTGAAACCCTGGTTGCAACATTAACCTATCTGCTAGCCATCATTCATCCATTACGGATGAGCATCAAACTGCTGTGTCTTGACCGAGGATTCTACAGTGTGCCGATTATTCGCTGGCTCAAAGCACTCAATTTTCCGTTCTTAATGCCTGCGGTGGTTCGGGGCAAAACAGGTGGTACCCGTTCTTTGCTGACTGGACGCAAGAGTTATGCCACAGACTACACGATCGACAGCCCTAAATATGGCAGCATCACCTGTCAAATGAGAGTCGTTTGTGGCTATCACAAAGGCTTTAAGGGACAACATGGGATTCGCTATCTCATTTATGCTGTCCATCGGGTTAAGATTACCTTAAATCAGCTTCACCACTACTATCGTCAACGATTTGGAATTGAGACTAGCTATCGCCTCAAGAATCACTGCCGAATTCGGACAACCACTAAAAATCCTGTCCTGCGACTTTTATTTGTCGCCCTGGCTTTTATTTTGGTTAACCTTTGGGTCTATTTGCTGTGGCATTTCATCAGTCGCTCCAGACGGGGTGGACAGCTTGTTTACCATGCTTTGTTCCCCTTAAATATCATGTTGCAGTTCCTCTCTACTGCCGTCGAGCGACGTTTTCCTGTTGTTACAGCTATCTATTTGCCCCTTTTATATTGACTTTGCGATCTACTGGTACTAGCTAACTGGGATCAGATGGTGCCGAAGTTCGTGAAGGTGATGCCGCGTGACTATAAGCGGGTGTTGCAAGCGATTCAGAATGCGCTGGCTTCGGGCTTGAGTGGTGATGATGCGCTCAATGCTGCGTTTGAGGAGAATTCTCGCGATGTGGCGCGAATTGGGGGGAGTTAGGAACCTGTTACAACAGCGGTTGAAACCGCTGCTAGTGGTGCAAAGTCTGCCTACGCAGACTAACTTCCTGGTCTGCGTGGGTCGATCGCTATCTAGTGAGGTATTCTATAATCGTAATTGTGAGGTATCCAAATTTTGCCAACCGCCGAGCAAGGCATTAGGTGTGTTATCCTGTGCCAGTTTTTAACCAATACCTTTACTCCTATTTTCATTGTTCGCATTGACGAACGAACGGGCAACATATTTATGTTGGCTGGTGAAAATATACAGATAGAAATCTACCGTAATGGTCGCTGGAGATTCTTACAATGAACCCTGATTTTAATGCCATGACAAAAGGTGAGTTGAGAGCCTATGTTATCTCTCACCCCGACGATTTATCTGCATTTCATGCGTTTGTAGATCGATTCACTGCGGATGCGTCTCCAGAGACATTCGATCTTCCCAATTCAAGTGATGAGTTTAAGCAAGTTGAAATTTTAATTCAACAAAAACTAGAACAATTAAAGGCGACTTAAATGCACCTGAAATTTGAAACAATGACAATCGCTGAGTTAAAAGCTTACGCGCTAGCTCATCGAGATGAAGTCGAACCCCTTAGAGAAATCTACTGCCGTCGTACCCCAGATGCAGAAGCAGTTTGGTACAGATTGCCTGAAACTAAAGAAGAGGAAGAGCAACAACTTCAGCAATTTCAACGAATATTGTCTGAGAAATAATCGATCAACTGCGTGGTAGCCATTACTCTCACTAACTCTAGCTAACGACTCTCTAAAAATCAAATTTTTCGCAATCAGGTTCTGTTTCTGGCTCCGAAGAATTGTCTTCCTTTAATCTCTGTATTCTTCCTTCATCATCTGTTGCCATTTTCCAATTACAGGCTTTTTTTATTTGTTTATCATCAAAAATAGCTCCACTTAAGTTAGCTTCTCTTAAGTTAGCTCCATTTAGTTTCGCTCCACTAAGATCTGCTTTTATAAGGTCAGCTCCCATAAGATCTGCTTCAGTAAGATCTGCATTGTTTAAATGAGTATTGCTTAGATCTGATGCCCTTAAATAAGCTCGACTCAAATTAGATTCTCTCAACTCTGCTTCCTTCAGACCTGTCATGTATAATTGGCTATCACGAAGATCCACTCTAGAGAACTTTGCTGCCTGCAAATCGCCATGATACAAATTAACTTTCTTTAAGTCCAAGAATTCATATTTAATTGGTTTATTATAATTATGAAATTTAATAATCTCTAGAGCTTTCTTCGCTGTCACTGGAATAGGAGCAGGCTTTATCCTATTTTTATTCCTCTTTGTGGCTGGAGAATCAGCTCGAATAACACTTGCTAGTTTCTCCATGATATCCCATCGAGTTTTATCAGAAAAACTTGCATCGATTCTTCCCATAGCTTCAACTCCAGATTCTCTGATTTTTAGATTTTTACTCCCTATTTGTTTTGAAGCATCTTTAAAGTTCTTATCTATCGATTCTTCCTTTAGTCTATTTTGCTCTTTGACACCTGCGGCATTTTTTTCAATATGTTCATGGAAAACTATCCAGCCAGATATTATTCCAAATAAAGCTACTGGTACGCCAAGAATCAATAATGTTTTGTTGTTGAGAATAGAAACCCGAGAGAAAATTTTTTGTATTAAATTAGGATTCTGTTTCATTTTTATCTGAGAAGGATTGATGTAAATTGACTTTGAGCTTATTCATCTGGATATTGCAGCACTCTGAATCAATCAAGATTACTAAATATTCATTTTCAATATTACATTAATATTTCCCAAATTATCACGGTTCACAAAAAAATCCTTAAAGGTTAATTGCAAGAGTATAAATCGACACTTTGAATTGAACTTAGTACTTAATCGAGAGATATGTTTATTGAAATTAGAAATTTTATACCATTACAGTATCCAATCAAATTAAATGTGGTGAAGTTAGGATAGTCGATCAAACTTTAGTCGATCGATGTTGATAATTTTATGGCTGTTTTGTCAATCGCTGGTGGTGTGTCGATGTTGATGTTTTGTCAATCGATGATGGTGAGAGGATTCGATCGTGCTTTAGGTTGTCGATCGATGTTGATGTTTTGTCGATCGCTGATGGTGTGGGGAATCGATCGTGAGGATGTTCGATCGGGTTTTGGGGTATCGATCGATGTTGATGTTTTGTCGATCTCTGATGGTGGGATGATTCGATCGTGATGATGTTTGATCGGGCTTTTGGCTATCGATCTCACTCGATCAGTTAAAATTAAAGAATCGATCGAAACTATATCCTTGTGTCAGATAGTTAGTAAAATAGGTCTAATCATGAGGATTCCCGAAGATTTAGTTATTGCAGATGCTAAAATCACCCGCTATCTACTGGAGCCAAAACCACGGAATGATAAATCGAAGTTTTTAGCTCAGGCTGGGTTCACACAGGAAAACTCAGAAGCATTAAAACTAGCCATTCAGACACAGGCACTATCCACAGACGCAGTTGAAGAGAAAATCAACGAGTATGGTACCTTTTACCAAGTTGAAGCAGATCTCATCGGTGTAAATGGTACAATTCTATCAGTTATTACCGTTTGGCTAGAAAGACAGATCGATGACAAATTTCAATTCGTGACACTTAAACCTAGTAAGAAGACTTAATATGACAATGGAATTATATCAAGAAGTCTCATTAACTCGTGACTTACCAGAGCATGGACTCAGAGCTGGAGATATTGTAACGTTAGTCGATTTTGTTCCTCATCCAAATAATGGTGAAGAAGGCTGCGTACTAGAAATTTTTAATGCGATCGGTGAATCTTTGACAGAGATTGCGGTGCCTATTTCTGCGATCGAAATCTTACGCTCTGACGAAATTTTAGCAGTTCGCACTTTAGCAAAAGTAAGCTGATGGTGGTGGATTCGATTGTGATAATGCTCGATCGCTTAGGTTAAAATGAGGGAGTAAAGTTGAAACGAGGTCAAGCTCATGACCTGTTTTAATCCTCTGGATTGAGCTTTGAGATATTAATCGATATTGATGATTTTAGGGCTATTTTGTCGTTGGCGTAGCCTATCGGGCTACAAGTCCGCTAGTAATTGACAACAAAACTTTGGAAGCGGTATGATAAATAGTCATACTAGTGGATTTCAAACCATCTATGGCAACTAGCAAGGTCGCAATTTCGATCGACTCAGATTTATTATCGAAAGTAGATCTATTAGTCTCACAACGAGTATTTCCCAATCGGAGTAAAGCAATCCAAGAAGCATTAACCGATAAACTCTCCCTGCTGCGTCAAACTCGATTAGCGAGTGAATGTGCCAAACTCGATCCACAAATAGAACAACAACTAGCAGAAGAAGGGATCGAAGGAGACTTAACTCAATGGCCGACATACTAAGAGGAGAGATCTGGTGGGCAAATCTCAACCCCACACGCGGACGCGAACAATCAGGTAATCGTCCCGTATTGATTATCAGCCAGGACGTATTTAATCGACATTCGGGAACAGTCATTGCGCTAGCTCTGACAAGTCAAGCTCCAACTGCTGAATTTCCGCTAACTTTTTTAATTGAATCAGTGTCTTTACCAAAACAGTCTTGGGTGAAAATCAGCCAAATTCGGACGTTATCAATAGATAGATTGGGCGATCGAATTAGTCAAATATCTCCACAAGAGCTAGCTGTAATTGTTAGTGGATTAAATGAAATTGTCGGTTGAATAATTACTGATAGTTATCAGAAACAGGTTGTAGTGCTTTGATAAATTCTGGCAGAAATACCACATAGCAATTGTCTTCTTCAGACCGGTTGAGGCTGTTATCTTAGATTCGTAGAATGACTATGTGGGGCTGCTGGGCGATCGCGTACCCGATCTTAGTGAGGTATGTTGTTTGCATAGCTCGATCGCCCGCACGGCTTTTAAGGATCGAGTGAGACAATTTTACCGCTACTGTGCTGGTGAATGGAAAATTAGGCGAGCTAGAGCGGTATCGATTATGGATGCCGCTCTAGTAAAGATCGTGGTAGTTTGGGATTGCTAGACTTTTACAGCCGCTTTGGTTTCGGAGGATACAAAATAATCCCCGCGATCGTCAACGCCTACTTGTCCGAGCGATTCATCGCCCGTAATCAACCGCGCACCGCGTTTGCGAGTGAAATAACTCCAAGTCCACTGAATGAACACCACCAATTTATTATCGAACTCAATTAAATAATAAATATGGACGAATACCCAGATTAACCAAGCAAAGAATCCGGAAAACTTCATCGAACCAATATCCGCTACCGCCGAATGTCTGCCGATGACTGACAAGCTACCACCATTAAAATACTTAAATGCTGGCAAAGTCTTACCCGCTAACCGCTTAAGAATCAGGTGCGCGACATATTTACCTTCTTGGGTAGCGACTGGGGCAACTCCAGGTAAGGGTTTACCCTCTTCTGTCGTGAAGTTTGCCAAATCGCCGATGACGAAAATATTTGGATGTCCCTTGACGCTCAGATCGGATTCGACCATCACGCGACCGACGCGATCGAGTTCGGCACCTGTATGTTCGGCTACAATTTTACCCATCGCTGAAGCTTTAACTCCCGCCGCCCAGAGAATGGTTCGCGCTTGAATCGTGTCGATATTTTCGCCTTGGCGGGTAGTAACTGTATGGTTTTCAATATTGGTAACGAGCGTTTTTGTCTGCACTTTCACGCCCAAATTTACTAGCGATGCTTCGGCTTTAGCTGACAATTCTGGGGGGTATGGGGGCAACACCCGATCCATCCCTTCCAGCAGCAGCACTTGGGCTTCGGCTGTATCGATATTCCGAAAATCTTTTTTGAGCGTACTATAGGCGAGTTCGGCGATCGCACCAGCTAATTCTACGCCGGTAGGGCCGCCACCGATGACTACAAACGTCAGCCAAGCTCGTCGTTTTTCTGCGTCGGTTTCTTTTTCGGCTGCTTCAAATGCGACAAAAATTCGTCGCCGCATTTCTAGAGCATCTTCAACAGTTTTTAAGCCTGGAGCGGTTGGTGCCCATTGGTCGTTACCAAAATAATGATGGCTGACACCAGTAGCGACAATCAATGTGTCGTAATCGATCTGACCGTGATTTAAGAATACTCTCTGCTCGACTGGATCGATGTTGTCTACCTGACCCATCAACACGGTTGTATTCTGCTGTTTGTTGAGGATCGATCGCAATGGTGAAGATATTTCGGCAGGAGATAACCCACCAGTCGCTACTTGATACAGGAGTGGTTGAAACAGATGAAAATTGCGTTTATCGATCAGTGTCACTTTGACATTGGGTGATTTACCCAGTGACTGAGCTGCATAGAGTCCACCAAATCCACCACCAACAATAACCACATGATGGGGTGTCTGGTTATAGACTGCATTTGTCATAATTTCAATTCCCTTAATTCATTCCGATGAAGATCTCGTCTTGCCACGAACTTACTCGCTGACGATCGGTCGCAGGCTTCGCCAACGGTAACGGCAAGATCGATCTCGGATACTTAATCTAGCTTAATAGATATTCACAAAAATACAAGTGTCTGAAGCTACCGATCGTCGGGTTTAACGAGCATCGCTGCCGTTTGATGACAGCAATTGTCGCAGTTGCATTTTCCCCAGATCCACTCACACTATTAATCCCGAAAACCATCGCTAAATTACTAATTTACACTACTTATCGATCGCATTAAAGATTCTAATTACTCAAGCGAGCATTATCAGCTTTGTCAGGTGCAAATCTACTCATATCTTGCACCAGTAAATAAAAATCGATCGCGAAGCGCGCCACCAAGGCGGTCGAATAGTCATAAAACTCACTCACAACTACCAAAACTAGCCACTAGTCACTAGCCACTGTCTTGAAAAGGTGCTGCACTTGGGGAAACCCCAAGAACGCACTTTTCGCTAAAACACTAGTAACTTTGTTTTGAGGCAAGATGCGAGTCTACTCATTCCGACACAGCACCACAGTTTATTTAGCGAACACAGCAAAAATCAGCCATTCCAGTGATTCGCTGGCACGACAATAGATCGTAAAGTGACAAGTAATTTTAACTACATGTTCTCCCGATCGTTCGCGTAATGACTTACAGCCTCCGCATTATCGACTTACCTAGTACCGAACGTCCGCGCGAACGTCTCCTCGCACATGGAGTCAAACACTTAAAAAATGCCGAATTGATCGCGATTTTGTTGGGTACGGGACAGGGGGCTGGTAAACTATCAGCGATCGGATTGGGCGAATATATTCTCAATCAATTAGGACAACATCAACGCGATCCGTTAGAGCGGTTGCGGGATGTTGCCCCGCAAGAATTAATGAATATTCCTGGTGTCGGGCCAGCTAAAGCGACAGCGATTCTCGCCGCAGTAGAATTAGGACAAAGAGCTTGTGTCTTGCGTCCGCCCGATCGATCGACTATCGATAGTCCCGAAGCTGCGGTTGCGGCACTGAGTCAGGAGTTAATGTGGTCGCAACAAGAACGATTGGCAATTTTGTTATTAGATGTCAAAAATCGATTGCTTGGTACGCAATTAATTACGATCGGTACAGCGACGGAAACCCTCGCACCACCGCGCGAAATCTTCCGCGAAGTGCTCAAACAAGGTGCGACTAAAACGATTGTCGCCCACAACCATCCTTCGGGCAGTACTCAAGCCAGTCAAGCAGATATCGAACTCACCCGTCAATTGCTAGCTGGAGCGAAGTTACTCGGCATTCCGCTATTAGATCATCTGATTTTAGCTGGAGGTAACTGGAGTAGTTTGCGCCAGACAACTAGCCTGTGGGAGGAATGTCCGCAGGGCGAGTAAATTAATTTTGGATTTTGGATTTGGAAGCTTTGGTATAGTTGGGAGATGGGTTCTAACGACGATCGAGTACGAATTAAATGTTATTGACGATTACCACGACTCACAATCCAGCTACCGATCTCGGCTATTTACTGCATAAACACCCCGATCGATCGCAAACTTTTCCGTTGCCTTGGGGTAAGGCACAGGTATTTTATCCTGAAGCGACGGTCGATCGGTGTACGGCGGCACTAATCCTCGATATCGATCCGGTAGAATTGGTACGTGGTAAGCAGGCACATACCTTAGACCAATATGTGAACGATCGGCCGTATGTCGCTTCATCCTTCCTCAGTGTTGCGATTTCACAGATCTACGGTACGGCATTAAATGGCCGCTGCCCCAACCGTCCCGAGCTTGTCGATACCCCGATCCCGCTCTCGGCAACGATTTCCGCTGTACCCTGTCGGGGTGGTACCGGCTTATTGCATCGGTTGTTCGAGCCATTGGGTTATATCCTCACGATCGAGGGTTATCCACTCGATGAGGAGTTTCCCGACTGGGGGCAAAGCTATTACTACACTCTAACTGTCAGTGCGACGGTGAAACTCGCTGATTTACTCAGCCATCTCTACGTGCTGATTCCGGTACTGGATAATGACAAACATTATTGGGTAGACACAGAGGAAGTTGACAAACTGCTGCGGCATGGCGAAGGTTGGCTGGCAACTCATCCTGAAAAAAATGAGATCGCGCATCGCTATCTCAAGCGTCAGGGTCAATTAACGAGAAGTGCCCTAGCGCAACTGACGAGTGCGGAAGATATCGATCCCGACACCACTGAAATAGATCGAGATACCGACGAAGCCATCCTCGAAAAGCCGCTCAGTCTCAATCAACAACGCCTAGAAACCGTCGCTCAAACCCTCAAAGCTGCTAATGCCCAAAAAGTAGTCGATCTCGGCTGCGGTGAAGGTAAGCTAATTCGCCTGCTGGGGCAAGATCCTTACTTCGAGGAGATTTTGGGTGTCGATGTGTCGTATCGTGCCTTAGAGATTGCCAGAGAGCGCTTAGAATACAAGTTTAGTTCGCCCAAGCAACGCGATCGTGTGAAATTATTGCAAGGTGGTTTGACTTATCGCGATCGGCGGCTCGAGGGTTATGATGCAGCTACCGCGATCGAAGTTATCGAACATCTGGATCCTTATCGACTGCCAGCTTTCGAGCGAGTATTATTTGAATTCGCCCGCCCGAACACCGCGATCGTTACTACGCCAAATGTTGAATACAATGTCAATTTTCCTAATTTGGCAATGGGTAAGTTGCGTCATAAAGACCATCGTTTTGAATGGACTCGCGCTGAGTTTCAAGCTTGGGCGGAGGCAGTTGCAATCAAGTTTAATTATCAGGTAACGTTTGACTCGATCGGCTCGATCGATCCAGTAGTTGGCGCACCTACACAAATGGCAATATTTAGTGTAAATACTTAAAGATCGTTTCAATACGATCGGCTAAGTTAATCCGAGTAGGCGAACTTTGTTTATCTAGCGGCGGTTTTTAACCGCCAGCATTTATTTATCAGATGAAATCGATTACATATTCAAAAGGTGATGCCACCAATCCAATCGGAGTCGGAAATAAAATCATCGTGCATATTTGTAACGATATCGGTAGATGGGGGAAAGGCTTTGTTTTAGCATTGTCAAAACGATCGAAGTTACCAGAAACAGCTTTTCACCAATGGTACAGCGATCGTGCGTCGAACGATTACGGACTAGGTGCGACTCAATTCGTTCAAATCGATTTAGATACTTGGGTTGCTAATGTTATCGGACAGCATAAAATAGCTGTTAAAGGCGATCCGCGTATTCCCGTCCGTTATGAAGCGATAGAATTAGGTTTAGTTACAGTTGCAGATAAAGCGATCGAATTATCAGCTTCAATTCACATGCCCCGCATCGGTTGTGGCTTGGCTGGCGGTAAGTGGGAGCTAGTAGAACCGATGATTATCGATCGATTGTGCTGCCTAGATCTAGATGTTACGGTTTATGATTTGGAATAGATTTACATTAATAGACCTCCTGCGAAAGTAAAAATCCAAGGTGGGTTCATACAAGGAAATAAAAATGTAACAACCCTAGTGCTTAGTGCTCAACCGCCCTGAAATCAATTTCGGGCTAATAGCCAAAGTTCACTTAAGTGAACTGAAAGATTTTTCTTCTGGTATATGAAACCACCCTGCCTGCGAAAGTAAAAACTCAATCTTTTTCAGTGCTGTTTAGAGTGATAGTATCCCAATACTTCTCGTTTAAGAACTGCTAGCGACTGAAGTCGCCGCGAGCGGCAAAAGCCGGTCTTCGCGGACTAACTAGTTTTTAGCTTAACCGAGCAGTATTGGATAGTATCCCCTGTTCCCGATTCCCTGACTTTCGCAGTAAATCTAATGATTAACCAGTTCTCATCGCCCATCTGAGTTTCGCCGATCGAGCGCGCGGATTGGCGGCTATTTCTGCATCGGTGGCAATAATTGGTTTTTTGGTTAAAACTTTTAAATCCTCATTTTCACGAAGGGTATGTTTGACGATCCGATCTTCTAAACTATGAAAGCTAATCAACCCAATCTTACCTTCCTGTTTGAGCCAAGTAGGTGCCACTGCCAAAAATTTTTCTAGCGAACTTAACTCTTGATTTATGGCAATTCTTAGTGCTTGAAATGTTCGCGTAGCCGGATGAATTCTGCCGTAACGATAAGATTTAGGTACCGCACCACCGATCGTATAAGCCAGTTGTGTTGTTGTGGAAAACGGACGCTGGGCGACGATATCGCGGGCAATTTGCCGTGACATTCGCTCTTCCCCATAGGTAAAGATAATTCTTGCTAACTCGACTTCAGATGCTTGATTGACGAGATCCGCCGCAGTCATTGGTTGCGATCGATCCATCCGCATATCCAGCGGTGCCTCATGCCGAAAACTAAATCCACGTTCGGCTAAATCTAACTGCACCGAACTTACTCCCAAATCGGCAATAATTCCGTCAAATTGCTGTGCTAACGGCTGATAGTCGGCGTAATTGCCATGCCAAAATTTTACCCGCTCTCCATACGGTGCCAGTCTCGCCTTCGCGGCATCGAGCGCCTGTGTATCTCGATCGAGTGCGACTAGATTAATATCGGGCGCAGCCTGCAAAATTAGTTCACTATGTCCGCCACCCCCAGTAGTTGCATCTAAATACCAGCCGCCAGGAACTACGCTCAAACCCGAAATTATTTCCTGGCTGAGAACTGGAATATGTAGGAAATCACCATCCATAGAATTGGGTGTAAGTCTAGCTGGGCATGAGTGCAAGCAATAGCAATCCTAGTACTATTACTAAGATCGTCCTACCGATGCAAAAAGAGGTCAGACAATAATTGCCTCACCTCTTTTTGTAAGATATTTTTCTGAAGTACCCCCAAGGGAAATCGAATCCCTGTCGCCTCCGTGAAAGGGAGGTGTCCTAGGCCTCTAGACGATGGGGGCGCGTTTCAGACATTTATCAATGTAAGGCATATTTTTATTCCTGTCAATAGCAAAATGAAATATTTTTTTGAGCGCCGAATATTTAGGCTGCCTGCGGGATTCTCTCGATGGATCGATCTATGATGGAAATTCAGACTTCACTACGCACCATGACTACTAGCGATCGAGCCAGCCTTCCTACCGCCGCAGCCGCATTACCCTTCCTCCGCAGCGATCTCACTAGTCTGCAAGCATACACGCCGCATCCTGGCGGTGCAGTGGAGACAGTTGGAGCGCAGATCGATCGATTGGAAACGAATGAGAGTCCCTACGATTTGCCATTGGCGCTCAAGCAGGAATTGGCGCAGCTGTGGGTGGAGTCTGTCGAGAGCAATCGTTATCCAGATGGGGGACACGATCGTCTCAAAGCCGCGATCGCTAGTTATGTGAGTGAATCAGCGGTGGATCGTCCCGCAGTCCTTCCCAGCCACATTAGCGTGGGGAATGGTTCGGATGAATTATTGCGATCGATCCTGATTGCGACGTGTGTGGGTGGCGCGGGGAGTATTTTGGTAGCTGCGCCGACATTTAGCATGTATGGCATCTTGGCGCAAACGTTAGGGATACCTGTGGTAACAGTAGATCGATCGCCTGTAAATTTTGAGATGAATCTAGTCGCAGCGCAGAAAGCGATCGAAGATCTGCCGATTCGGGTAGTGTTCGTGGTGCATCCCAATTCGCCGACGGGAAATGCGCTGACTGATGCAGAGTTAGAGTGGCTGCGGAGTTTACCGCCAGATATTCTAGTAGTTATCGATGAGGCTTATTTTGAATTCAGCCAGCAGACGGTAGTAACTGAATTAGCCGCACATCCAAATTGGATCGTCTTGCGGACATTTTCTAAAGCCTTTCGGTTGGCTGCACATCGTGTCGGTTATGCAGTGGCTCACCCCCAAATGATTGCTACGTTGGAACAGGTAAGATTGCCTTACAATTTACCGAGTATTTCTCTAGCAGCGGCGAAATTAGCCCTACAACATCGTCAATTTCTATTAGCAACAATTCCGGAAACGATCGAGGAACGCGATCGATTATTTCAGATATTAACCGCTCTGCCTCAGCTCCAAGTTTGGCGTAGTGATGCTAACTTTATCTATGCTCGAATAACAGGGGTAGATAATCCAGATCTGGCGATGGCAGAATTAGTTACACAATTAAAAAATATGGGGACTTCGATCCGACATACTGGTGGCGGCTTACGAATAACAATCGGCACTTCAGCTGAAAATCAGCGGACTGGTTTGAGAATCAGTAAATTATTGAGTTAGGAAAGAGCGAGAATATTTATATAGATAATTTCGCTCTAAGAATATTTTTTTGCTAGCGATCGGGGTGGATTTTACAGAAACATTATCGGTAGATCGTCGAATTATATCTACCAATATTTGCCCCTATAAAACCTCAGCTTGAGATACGGAAAATCGATCTGCTCCGTTCAAACACCGACCTGAACTATAAGTGTTTCGTTCCGAAAGGCTACGCCAACGGACTAATAGCTAAAGTTCTCTGAAGAGAACTGCCAAATTTCTGAGTTCGTTTTAACGAACTTTTGCTATTAGCAACTAATTCATTTGAGGGCGGCGCGGAAACGAAGCTAGAAGCAATCGATTACCGTTGGTACGCTACGCGAACGGAATCATTATCCCGAACTCGATAACTACTGATTCAAGAAGCTGATATCCTCAATAAACCCAGTGGGGCTGCTGAGGGCAAATTGTTTGGCTAGCTGAGCATCACTTCTTGCTTGGGCGCTATTTCCCAATGCTAGATTAGCCGCAGCTCGCGCTTCGTAAGCACTACTATTACGCGGATTTAAGCCGAGTGCGCGATTGAGTTCGAACAATGCTTGCTGATAATCTTTATTTACCACCAATAATTGACCGAGTAGTCCGTGTGCGTTCGATGATTGGGGGTTAAGTTGGGTGGCGGTACGTGCCGAATTTAGCGCTCCAAGAGTATTGCGTTGAGAGAATTGGGCTATTGCCAGATTCGTGTATGAATAATATAGTTTGGGATCGAGTTCGATCGCTTGTTGAAGATCGGCGATCGCAGGTGCGTAATTTCCGAGTTTTGTGCGTACCAGTCCTCGCACATTGTATGCCATCGCCAGTTTTGGGTTTAATTCAACGGCACGATCGCAAGCCCCGAGCGCTGCACCGTTATTACCAAATTCACTGGTAAAGAAGCATTTGCCAGTATACGCGATCGCTGAATTTGGCTCGCTGGCGATCGCGAGATCGATATCTCCTAGTGCAGCACCGATGCGTTTATTCATGTAATTAGCCGCAGCTCGGGCAATATAAGCTCTGGTATAACGGGGATTGAGTTTAATAGCAGCGTTCATCGATTCGATCGCACCGCCGAGATTACCGCGATTGAAGCGATCTACTCCAATCAAGAAATAGTCCGCTGCTTGTGGTGCTTTGGGTGTAGCCGCAGCTACAACTACCGGTGGGTTCGTGCCAAAATTAACACCCAACTTACTTGATAACCGCATGAAAGTATTTGTAGGAATGCCTAAATTAAATCCAGTCTTGATCGTCTGAACGCTAGAATTAATCTCCGAGGTTTGAGTCGTTTCCTTGATATCAGCTCTGCCATGTACCGCAATTGTTTCGCCAGCTTCGTTAAATACAGGGCCACCGCTCATCCCTGGCAGTGTATTATTGCTATAAACCAACGAATAGCCGCCAGCTAGGGGACGGTTAGCATTGGCAGTCACCTTGCCTTCAGTAAAATTGTAAATCGACTGCGTAATTGCCGCAGTTGCCAGCGGAAAACCCGCGACATACACGGGAGAGCCTTCACTGACTGTTTCGACATTCCCCAATTTGGCGATCGGATAATTGGCGCTACTTTGAAACTTAACAACTGCTAAATCGACATCGGATGTCGCAGATTTAATATTTGCGGCTACTAGCGGATAACTGTTGCCGTCAGGAGTCGTAATTTTATAAGTCTGCTGGCGGTTGCGAATTACATGTGCGGCAGTAAGCACGGTATAGGTACTACCTTCTTTTTTGATGACGACACCCGAACCGACAGAATTTTCACTATCGATCGATACCGTGACTGACTTGGCAATCTTCCCGACTTCGACAGCCGACAGCGCAAGTGCTGACTCAGACTGGATCGCGATCGCACTCAATGTCAAACCACTCCCGATCCACAACCACGCCCATGTTGATAAAGCTTTTTGCTGATTCATTGCTGCTAAGTCCACTCGATCGATAACACCAAGCAAATATTACCCTATTCGGCTGTAGCTGCGGCGATCGTCTAGATATCGGGCATGGCAGCTTCAAGCTACAGAATTTGGGGTAAAAGCATTTTCAAAAGAAAGATGTTACGATCGAGTAACAATTACATTCTTCCATATAAAAACAATTTGTAACTACATTCAGTTCGAGTGAGGCTGGCGAATAAATTCGCGACTAGACAGTCAAAACCCGCCTAAGCGGGTTAGAAGCAGGGTAGCGTACTTACCAAATTTTCAGCAATTTTAGTCCGAGATAATATTAATTAATTCTGAAGTTCAACCAATTATTGTAATTAGTAACTATGCCCCGCCTCGATGCTCTGACAGATAAATTGTCCTTCAAGGGAAACGATCGCCAACGTCACCAATATAATCCGAATCCTGGTGTCGATCGCGCCGCCACAACAGCAATCGAGTTAGATTACGATCTCGCGATCGTCGGTGGTGGCATTATCGGGAATACTTTGGCAGTTGCGCTGCAAAACTCGGGATTGAGTGTAGTCTCGATCGAGTCTCAAGCAGCGTCGATATCAGTGGCTAAGGGGCGAGCCTATGTGATGTCGATGCTTTCAGGGCAAATTTTCGAGGGCTTGGGCATCTGGCAACAAGTTTTACCGCAAGTTACCCAATTTAGCCAAATTCAAATCTCTGATGCTGACTATGCGGGAGTGGTGAAGCTGTATCCCCAGGATTTAGGCACCGAGACATTGGGCTACGCAGCTAGTCATGAAGTGTTATTGACGGCATTGCAAGAGAAGTTGCAAGCAGCCGAGAATATTACAGTGATGTGTCCCGCACAGGTAGTTGGCGTAGACTATACCGCTACAGGTGCAGAAATCACTATTCAAACCCCAGAGAATGACCTACCCCAGATGATTAGGACGAGGTTAGTAATTGCCGCCGATGGTGCCAAATCGACATTACGCACTGAGGCAGGGATTCAAACGGCTGGTTGGAATTATTGGCAATCTTGCGTGACAGCAACGATCGTCCCTGAAAAGCCGCATCAAAGCGTTGCTTATGAGCGATTTTGGTATGCTGGGCCGATCGGAGTGTTACCATTAGCCGACGGGCGTTGTCAGGTCGTCTGGACGGCTCCACACCAACAGGCTGAGGAGTTACGCGATTTACCTGAAGCTGAGTTTCTGCAAGAATTGGAACGCTGCACGGGTGGGTTATTGGGTAAATTGGCACTCGACAGTCAGCGGTGGTTATTTCCGGTGAAGTTGATGCAGAGTCAGCAATATACCGCCCAAAGACTGGCATTAATTGGCGATGCGGCGCATTGTTGTCATCCAGTAGCTGGGCAGGGGATGAATTTAGGCATTCGGGATGCAGCAGCGCTAGCCGAGATTTTGATTGCGGCGGAGCGAGCTGGGGAAGATATCGGTAGCGATGCAGTCCTAAAAAGATATACTCGCTGGCGCAAGCCGGAGAATTGGGCAATTTTAGCTTTTACCGATTTTCTCGATCGCATGTTCTCTACACGCCTACTCCCGATTGTAATTATTCGACGGGTGGGTTTATTTTTACTCGATCGGATTCCTGGTTGCAAGTATCTAGCGCTCCGGCTGATGACTGGATTAGCAGGTAAAATTCCCCAGGTGGCGAGGTAATAATTGTCTGGCGGTTTGGTGTCTAGGATTGGATAATTTTAATTATGGCTGTTTCCTGCCAATTTTGGGCAGCCTGTTGTAGTCTGACTCACCAATTGATAATTTGCATCGAGCGCGGATTAATGCCAAGCCTATTGCTATAGAACCCATTGTCTACAGCACTTGGCAAGTTACGAACAGAGAAAAATATGATGGAGGAGACTAAGCAGGCATTAGCACCTCCAAAACATGCTCGCAGGTATGGTTTTGGGCAAATAGACCTTGCACCAGATGCAGCATTTGAAGGTAAGCTTCGCGAGTCAAACTATAAAGTTGCTGTCCTACCGTTTGCTGGTTGTGAGCAAACATAAATCGTTCAGATTTTTGACCCTGACAAGGAAGAGATTGAAGTATAGACTGCGCCACGCAACTAAGCCGGAAGTGGCGTTTGACCGCCTCCTCGTTACGAACCTGAGCCGATTCAAAACCAGTAACCTGTTTGGCAAACTCATGAAAGATTTCGATAGTCCAACGATAACTCCAAGTCTGAATGACTCGACCACTTTCCCAATGCAAAGCATCAGTTAATAAAAATCTTGGCTCATCACTTAAATCCTCCCGTTCATGCACAACAACTAATCGTTTTCGTCCATAACGTTTGAGGCGTATAGTTTTAGTAAAAGCCCAAAACTGTTTAACCTCACCGCTACGACAGCTTACTGACAAAGGGCGAAAACTTTCTGGATGTTCTGTCCGCAATCGAGTAGCTACTGCATCAACTCGACACCATTTATTCGACCATAAAATTAATCGTGAACTTTCGATCTCGCTGACCCAATGTTTTCCTGATGATTCAATTAGCTGAGTTAATTCTAGCGTTAGCACTCCGTTGTCAAAAGCATAATCTGCTTGTGGGAATGCTCCTTCTGACTCGACTTGACGCACGATATCCACAGCTATTTCTGTCCGTTTTCTGTACGCCAATCGGTTTCGCTGATAATGCAACAGTTCGACTAATCTTTGCATTAATTGCTCTTGACTTTGATAACTTTCTTGCGCTGTCATTTGCAAATACTTTTTTTCCTCTTTACTAAAATCCGGTAATTGGACTTCGGTAGCGATGCCATCAATTCGTTTTGGATTGGCAATCGTTGCGGTTACTACTGTTTGATAATTACTCATGCACCGATTGACATAATCGTAACTGCGTTTGACCCCATAGATTTCTAATCCGTATTCATGATGGGATAATGTCCAATCTAAACTGATTATTTCTCTGCCCTTCCCCTGGTGCTGTTTGCCCACTCGTGTGCCGATGTTCTGTCATTAATTCCTGCGAGTCCCACCCTGCCTCAAATACTGCTGCGTGCATCGCTCTGCGTGTCACCCCTTCTCCTTCTCCATAGACCTGTTGGGCGTATATCCCTTGCACTGTCTTGTTTTCGCTTAACAGTAGTCCGCTGATATACCGACTCACATGCTCAAATCCTGCTTGCCGACAGAATACTCCTCGGTAGGCATTCATGCCTTTGGCTATTGTTTCGGGTACTCCAACCAGGGGAAACATCATCTTTTCCACTCCTTGTACTTCCAGAGTCGCTCCTCTCTATTTTCTCCTATTTATTTTTCTCTGCTCGTAACTTGCCAAGTGCTGTGTCTACGCTCGATCGATCGAGCGCGGAATTCGAGCGATTAATTTTATTTGGTGGTAATTTGTAACCTATTTTAGGTTGTGAACATAATTTTCCTTTGCTACGATCGACTAGTCCAATTATATTGGACTAGTCGATCGTGAGAGCACATTAAATTGTTGTAACATGTAATTATGAATCCCCCAACCTATACAGTACTGCTGGTTGAAGACTTTGCGGCAGATCGAGAGCTATATCGTCGATCGCTCTGTCAAGACTCAACCTGTAGATACGAACTGTTGGAGGCCGAATCTGTAGCAGCGGGACTAGAATTGTGTCAAACGAGGTCGATCGATGCGATTTTGCTCGATTATATTCTCCCAGATGGCGATGGGCTAGACTTTCTAGCCGAGTTATCGGTGCAGAGTAATGGCAGGATGCCGCCGGTGGTGATGATGACGGGAATGGGTAATGAAAGCATCGCAGTTCGCGCTATCAAACTCGGCGCGGAGGATTATCTGGTCAAGCGCGATCTCACGCCGGATCTATTGCAATTAAAGGTACGCAGGGCGATCGAGAATGTCCGTTTGCGGCAGCAACAGCAGCAGCAAGAGCAGCGGTTTCGGGCATCTGTAGAAAATCTGCTCGATTGTTTTGGCATCTACTCAGCGATTCGCGATGCTAGTGGGCAAATCGTCGATTTTCGATTTGACTATCAGAATGCGGCGGGAATGCAGGGCCTTCGGATGACGGCGGCTGACATGGCTAAAACCATGTGTGAAGTGTTTCCCGCCGCTCGTGAGTCGGGAATGGTAGCTGAGTATGCGCGGGTAGTGGAGACGGGTATACCGCTAGTCAAAGACGATCTGGTGTACTCGGATGTATTTGGGGGCGAACAGCTTACCAGAGCCTATAATGTGCAGGCTGTCAAATTAGATGATGGGTTTATGGCTTCGTGGCGGGATATCACTGCCCAAAAACAACTCGAACTGAGTCTGACAGCAGCGAATCAGCAGATTACGACAATTTGGGAAAGTATGACCGATGCCTATGTGACGCTCGACCTCGATTGGCGAGTCGTTTATACTAACCCAGCGGCAATTGAAGTATATCGTCAAACGACTGGTCTAACACCAGCAGAATATTTGGGTAAAAGTCATTGGGAAGTGTTTCCCGCGACGGTGGGCACGATTGTCGAGCGGGAGTATCGACGAGCTGTAACCGATCGAGTGGCGGTACATTTCGAGCTATTCTACGATCCGACTGAGACTTGGTTTGAGATTCATGCTTATCCCTCGACTGAAGGCTTAGGGATCTATTTTCGGGATATCAACCAACGCAAGCAGAGCGAACTGGCGCGGCTAGCTGCCGAACAAGAGCGCGATCGCTTTTTCAATCTATCGATCGATCTGCTGATAGTTGCCAATTTCGACGGATATTTCGTGGGTGTCAATCCAGCTTGTGAGCCGATGTTGGGCTTTACTAGTGCCGAAATGATGGCGCAACCCTTTCTCGACTTCGTACATCCCGACGATCTCGCGGCAACAATGGCTGTTGTCGAAAGCTTGGATGCGGGTAATGTGTTAGTTAATTTTGAGAATCGCTATCGCTGCAAGGATGGATCTTACCGCTGGATTTTATGGAGCGCGACCCCAGATGTAGAGCGCAACTTGTTGTACGCTAACGGGCATGACATTACCGAACAAAAACAAGTCCAACTCAACGATAGGTTTTTGTACGAACTGACGCAGCGACTGCGGCACCTTACCACTGTTGAGGAAATTCAATGGGAAGCCGTCAAGAGTCTGGGTGAATATCTGGATGTCGATCGCTCAATGTGGTATGAAGTCGGTGAACCACTGCTGGCAAAGGTTTCGCGCGATTGGTGTCGAGAGGGTATCGGTAGCATCGTTGGGGATTATCCACTCAACGAGTTTCTGTCACCAGCATTCCTAGCTGCCATGCTTGCCGGCGAACCAATGGCGATCTCCGATGTCACTGCCGATCCGCTGACGGCAGCTTATCGCGATAACTATCAGCAGGTGGGCATCAGGGCATTTGCCAATATTCCCTGTCTGGATGATGAAGGTCGCTGGGTGATGACCCTGCATCTAAATACCGCTCAAAACGTGCGGATCTGGCGCAATGATGAAATCCAACTGATGCAAACCCTCGTGACGCAGCTCTGGTCGTTCGTTGCCCAGGCGCGTGCGGTGGCGGCATTGAGAGCGCAAGAACACCAGACACGGGCAGCACAAGCGATCGTCGAGCAGAAATTGCGCGAGATCGAAACCATCTATCAGACAGCTCCAGTCGGCTTGTGCTTTGTCGATACCGATCTTCGCTTCGTGCGGCTCAACGAGCAGTTGGCGCAGATTAATGGCTTGCCTGTCTCCGCACATATCGGGTGTACCCTCCGCGAAGTGTTGCCAGAAATGGCGGATATGCTCGAACCCTTGTATCGACAAGTCATCGAGTCGGGTGAGCCAATTCTCGATCTGGAGGTGAGTGGCATGAATGCGGCTCAACCTGGTGTGGAGCGGCACTGGATCGTGTGTTACTACCCTCAAACAGATGCCGAAGGGCGCACGATCGGGGTCAATGTGATGGTGCAAGAGATTACCGATCGCAAGCTAGCTGAAGCAGCCTTACGGGCAAGCGAACGGATGCGGAGATTTATGTTCGATCAGACGTTCGAGCTAATGGGACTGGTAGATCTCGATGGAGTGCTGCTAGAAGTCAACCAAGCGGCATTAGACTCGATCTCGGCTCAATCGGACGAAATCGTCGGTCGTAAGTTTTGGGAGACACCCTGGTGGCATACGCCACAGTTACAACAGCAATTGGTCGACGCGATCGATCGGGCAGCCAAGGGCGAAGTCATCCGCTATGAAGTCCAATTTCTCGATGGGAATGGCAATGCGATGATGACTGACTTTTCGCTCAAACCGATGTTTGATGAAGATGGTCGAATTGTGAAGCTGATTGGCGAAGGGCGCGATATTACCGATCGTAAACTCGCTGAACGCCGCTTGCAGGAATCCGAACAGCGGTTGAGAACAGGGGTTGAAGTTGCAGGTGTGGGGCTGGCTAGGTTTGATTACGCTACCAATCTAGTCGAGCTATCGCCAGAAGCAGCCGCTTTATATGGTTTCGCGCCAGAAACCTCAACGATTACGCGCGCGCAGATCCATGACACATTTCATCCTGACGAACGTGAAGAACTCGAAGATGTTATCGCGCAGGTGCTCGATCCCGATGGTATGGGTTGGTTTGCCCAAGATCATCGCGTCGTGTGGCCCAGTGGCGAAGTCCGCTGTCTGAGCGTCCGCAAACAAGTCTTCTTCGACCGATCGGGTGTAGTTGCGCGTCCGAGCTATGCTATTCTTGCGGCGATCGATGTTACCGATCGCAAACAAGCCGAACAACACTTGCGGGAATCAGAGCAACGGTTGAGAACGGGAGTTGAAGTTGCAGGTGTGGGGCTGGCGAGGTTTGATTACGCCACCAATCTAGTCGAGCTATCGCCGGAAGCTGCCGCTCTGTATGGTTTCGCTCCCGAAATCTCAACGATTACGCGCGAACAGATCCATAATACCTTCCATCCCGACGAACGTGCCGAACTCGAAGCAGTTATCGCCCAAGTAATCGATCCTCAAGGTACGGGTTGGTTTGCCCAGGATCATCGAGTCGTGTGGCCGAGTGGCGAAGTCCGCTGCTTGAGCGTCCGCAAACGAGTCTTCTTCGACAGATCGAGTGTAGTTGCGCGTCCGAGCTATGCCATTCTCGCCGCGATCGATATTACCGATCGTCAGCAAACCCAAGCCGATCTCGAAGAGCGCAACCGAGAGCTAGACTCATTTGTATTTGTCGTATCTCACGATCTCAAAGCACCCCTACGCGCAGTTTCCCATCTCTCCCAGTGGATTGAAGACGACTTAGAAGGACAACTCACCCCTGATAACCAATCGCAAATGAACCTCTTGCGGAGCCGCATCAATCGGATGTCCGCGACGATCGATGGACTGCTCGAATATGCCCGCTGCGGTCGCAGCGAGGATCCGATCGAGTCAGTCTCAATCGCCGAATTGCTGGCTGAAGTCATCGATTCGGTGGCACCACCACCCACATTTACGATCGATCTCCCTGCCGATCTGCCGACGCTCTCCACCAAACGACTGCCGTTGTTCCAGGTATTGACCAATCTAGTCGGAAACGGCATCAGACATCATCATTCCGAGGCTGGCTCGATTCAGATTTCGATCGAGGAACGTGGCAATTTCTATGAATTTGCGATCGCTGATGATGGCCCAGGCATTGCCTTAGAAAATCAACAGCGAATGTTCAAAATCTTCCAAGCCGTGAATCCGCAAAATCGATCGGACAGTACGGGAATCGGACTCGCGATCGTCAAAAAGATTATTGAAGCCGAAGGTGGTACTATTCGGCTAGAGTCCGAAATTGGTAAGGGTACAACGTTCTACTTTACTTGGCCGAAACGTTCGGGAGATCCAAGAACATAAAGTACCAAATTGTCGGGTGTGCGTTACGCTGCGCGATCGTACTCATTTTTTATACAACCCAGTTAATCATGATTGATGCTCAAGTTATCATCCAGCCAAATGGGTTCTATTGTAAAACAGCGATCTGAATCTACGCTAACATCGCTGTTTTATCGACACTATGCACCAGCGTTAAAAGTTGTCCGGTTTGCTCGCGTCCGTCGATCGCCAGATCGCTATTACAGAGATAGAGTCGAGCGGTGACACGATAAAATAGATCGCGCAAGATTCGCTCTAGGCGATGTTCGTTACTAGTTTCGGTGTCAGCTTCCGTCCAAGGCTGCCCCGATCGTATTCGCTCTTGGAGAAAGAGATTAGCACCATAGAGCGTTGCGGCCCCACCTTCTGCCCACAGCGGCGAACCGACATCCAACCAGAAATGATAGGGGTGCGATCGCTTGCTAGCGCGATATTGGAAAATGTTCGAGAGCGTCACTGCCTGGTTTTGGGGCTTGAGTTGTCCGATCGGATATGGATTGGCGCTAACGGTTCCTTGCCGGAGCAGCAGAATAAATCGAGCGGTAATTTGATGCGCCGATTCTAGATACTCGGCGGGGCTATGCGTCCGCTCGGCAACTTGCCAATAATGTTGAGCGGTTTCCATCAACTCGCGCAAGGCTGACAGTCGATCGAATGGTAGGTAACTACCTCGATCGAAAAAATAGGCGATCGTGTCGGTTAATAAATTCAGGGGTGTGGGCTGTTGCTGTTGTAAACGTTCTACCCAGGCCAGAATGCGATCGTAAGCCTGAGTAACGCTCGCACCGAGGCGATCCCAACGCGGAAAATTTGGATAGGGGAGCAGGCGGGGCTGGGATTGAGCTGGTGCATAACAATAATCGGCTAACAAACCAGCCCGAACCGGATCGATCGTAAAGCCGCCTCGATTTAGGGTTGGGGGGGTCTCCTCTAAACTCAACGTAACCAGCAGATCGGCGATTTCATCGCGGCTGACTAGTTGCCCCAAGTTGGGATAGGTTAATGCCATCAGTGTTAATAGAGCGCGAACGCCAGCATCGCTATTGAGCGGGCGTTGGGCGTTGAGCGATTCGATCGGAATACCCGCTCGCTCGAAGGTATCAACAATCGTATATCGGGAAATTGCATCCAAACCAGGGGCAATGATGGCAATCTCTCCCGCACGCACTTTCCCGCGCTCGATCAGCTCGATCGCAGTTTCTGCGGCAGTTTTGAGCATTTCGCCCCGAGTGCGCGTTTCGATCGCACTGACCCCACTCGGCAGCAGGAGAAAATTGCCAGGATCGAGAGCTGCGCGCACGATGAGATCGACTGTCGGCGAATTGGTGGAACGCTCGCTGAATAATGGTGTCGCGATCGATTCGAGATAGATCTTACTCGCACATTGAGCCTTTAAACCCCACAAGTAATCCGGATCGGCACTCAAACCCAACCGCACCATGCCATCGGGATTGTAAGTAAATGCCCCCCAAACCCCAGCAGCTAACAAGCATTCACAAATATGTCGCCCGATCGCGGGATAATCATCCACATCATCGGCTAGCAGCGCCCAATATCGATCGCGTAAATGTTGCTGATACTCAGGCTGCGGAAATAAATGCCGCCAGTACAATTCCGTCATGATGCCATACGTCAGCAATCCCCGCTCCAAACACCAATCCCGCCATTCGGCGGCTAATGACTCCAAACAACTATAAATTGGTGTCGCAGCTAACTCCACGCCAAACCCGCTTGCGAGTAATCTAGGCATAGATTCCAACGGCGTAGCAGCATAAGCCGCTAATTGAATCAAGTCCAAAGTTCGCCGCACGAATCGGTACTCTGAAGGAGCGACCGATCGCCAATCGAGCCGTTCTAGCGCTGGTTGCCACAACTTTGTAGCCAACTCCTGCTCGGTCTCTGGCCGTAATCTCAACGGAAAATGGGCAGGTATATTTAATTTCTGAATCAGGAGAGGATAAAATAACAACACTTCATCCTGAATAAACCCGATCGTCGTTTTCGCCACAATTGGATAGTGAGCTAAATTTGCCAACTTTTCCGAGATCGTATCTCCCAACACTCGCTTGCTATCATCGTTGCCAGCCAAGATTAATATTTTGGCATCCCGTTGGGATTGTATGCCGTTAGCCACTCGTTCGTCCACCCACTGACAAAATCGATCGACCAGCGCACCCGTCTTCCCACTGCGCGTCCCCCCCTCAATCCAAATTGTTTTGTTTAACATAATAGTTTAAAGCTAGTTGTTATTGAGTAAGTAGCTAGTAGCTAGTGACTAGTGTATGGTGGCTTACTTCCTCCTCATCCCCTTAACCCTCGCCTACTCCCGCACATGGAAAGCTTTCTCATCAATAGATTCGGTCAATACTGGCGTAAAGCAAATCAATGGTTTTATCGTACCGCCGATCGGGCATTGGATGAAGCATATAAAGCCGCTCTGAAAATTAAAGCGATCGAAGACGAACATTTTGGTGGCGATAAAATCGAGATTGCCAGTGAATATAGTGGCAATCAAGTTGCTACTTATTTTCAGAACGATCTCAATAAGTACCTAAATATCGCTCGCATCCGACTTGCTGAATTTCAAACCAGTCGAACGGTAACTGGTAGTAATTATCCTCGATCGGTAGACAGTCAACAGTTCGACCCTGGCTTTAACTCCCTCAATCCCTATACTCAGGATATCGAGCAGGAAGCGCGGATTTTGGAGAAACTCAGTTTTATCGATGAAATCTTAACTCGGTATGCCGACAGTACCGAAACCGATGCATATATCGAAGAGATCTTTGGACAACAACCTAGCAATGGCTTACCCTCGAGCGATCGTAGCTCCCTCACACTCGGACAGCGAGCGCCAACCAATCTCCTCAATAATAATTCAGCTGCCACATCAGACCGTCGCCCTGCTAAGCCAATGACCGATCGATCCGATCGAGCCAATGACAATATCAGCAAAAAAGCCATCATCGATCCGTCGCTGATCAAAACTTTTCAGCGAATTCAGCAAGATCTCAATCCCAAAGCCGAAGCTCAAGTCCTCGAAAATTATCGCTACAGTCAGGGTAAGACAAGAACGGCACTAAGATATATCTTGCTACTGATTTTGGTGCCACTGTTAGTTCAGTATGTCTCCAAAATAGTCGCGATCGGCCCAGCGATCGATCTGTATCGTAGCTATCGTCATGCGGATGTCTTCCTCAATGTCAACCTTGAATCAGAGGCGATGGCAGAGATGGAACGGTTTGAAAAGAATCTCAAATTCAAACAGTTGGTCGGACTGGCACCCAAACTCAACGCCGAGCAAATCGAAGAAAAGCTCGTTGAAAAAGCCGAAGAAATTAAACGAAGCTTCTATCGTCAAAGTGCCGAAGCTGTCAAAAACTGGTTTGCTGACTTACTCTCGATCTTTGCCTTTGCCTGGTTGATCGTCAATGGCAAACAACAGATCGTCGTACTCAAATCCTTCCTCGACGATCTTGTCTCTGGACTCAGCGACACGGCCAAAGCCTTTATCATTATCCTCGTCACCGATACTTTCGTCGGCTTTCACTCTCCCCACGGCTGGGAAGTCATCCTCCAAGGTACCGCCGTCCATTTAGGCATCCCCGAAAACCCAGCATTCAACTCCCTGTTCATTGCCACCTTCCCCGTATTTATCGATACAGTCTTCAAATACTGGATCTTCCGGTACCTCAGCGGTCAATCGCCATCTGCCGTAGCTACATTTAAGACTATGAATGAGTAGATGACCTCTCCCCATCCCCTAGCTGCTTTCGGCTGCGAAGAAGGCGCTAAGAGTTAGAGTCGTCGATCGAATATCTTCACTGGGAGATCGAGAAATATAGAAAACACATATATGTAACTAAGAACTCGATCTCGATCGCATTTAATTTGCGATCGAGATCGTCAAGATCGATCGCCACAAAAAAATAATGTCGATCGGTATTTTGGCTTGAGAAGTAGGTTTGAGGGTGGATAACCGTATCTTTTAAAGGGTATTTAAAAAAAACTTTGAAAGGGGTGATAGGTAGTTTGAAAGAAGTGGGTAAGCTGAGGACACGAAGCAAACGAAACAACAAACCCTTAACCCTTCCGGAGATATTCAAAATGAGAACCGAACTAAAAGCTAAATTTATCCAACACCTCAACCGCAAACAAAGCGAAAAAGGTTTCACGCTCGTCGAATTGTTAGTTGTTATCATCATCATCGGTATCTTAGCTGCGATCGCCTTACCTAACTTCCTCAACCAGTCTGCTAAAGCAAAACAAACCGAAGCTAAACAAAACATCGGTGCTGCTAACCGCCTCCAAACGATCGCTCGCTCGAATGGCGCTACCTTTGCGACTGCTTTCGACGAATTAGGCATCGGGACTGTTTCTGGTGGTGCTACTGCAACTACTAAATATTACACTTACACGATCGCTGGTGCGCTCGCTAGTTCTAGCCTCGTTGCTACCTCCCTCGATCCCGCTCTCAAAGGCTACATTGGTGGTAACTCTCAGTATAATAACGGTTCTAACAACTCTGTAATTACCAGTGTTGTCTGTGAAGCCAATGTCCCTGGTCTGACTGCGCCTACTGTCGGTGCTAACCTTGCTGCTATGGGTACTGGCCCCGCAGCTTGTGCCGGTGCTTTCACTCAGCTGTAATTAACTTAATATGTAAATCATTATTTCGATCTACATATTATACATTCAATTAAACGTTCTAAAATTCTAATAATTTTAGAACGTTTCTCGTGTCTTTGTGTATAGTTGTGTGTCTAAAAAATTCAAGTATTTTGCCAGAAGCAAGAGGATATCGATGTCAGATATATTCATCAATTCAAGTGATAGATAAACATCAAAATATGGGTAGACTTAATTGAGTAATGTATGTCCTAATTCTTAATCCAGATCTTCTAGAAATATTCAAAATGAGAACCGAACTAAAAGCTAAATTTATCCAACACCTCAACCGCAAACAAAGCGAAAAAGGTTTCACGCTCGTCGAATTGTTAGTTGTTATCATCATCATCGGTATCTTAGCTGCGATCGCCTTACCTAACTTCCTCAACCAGTCTGCTAAAGCAAAACAAACCGAAGCTAAACAAAACATCGGTGCTGCTAACCGCCTCCAAACGATCGCTCGCTCGAATGGCGCTACCTTTGCGACTGCTTTCGACGAATTAGGCATCGGGACTGTTTCTGGTGGTGCTACTGCAACTACTAAATATTACACTTACACGATCGCTGGTGCGCTCGCTAGTTCTAGCCTCGTTGCTACCTCCCTCGATCCCGCTCTCAAAGGCTACATTGGTGGTAACTCTCAGTATAATAACGGTTCTAACAACTCTGTAATTACCAGTGTTGTCTGTGAAGCCAATGTCCCTGGTCTGACTGCGCCTACTGTCGGTGCTAACCTTGCTGCTATGGGTACTGGCCCCGCAGCTTGTAATGGTGCCTTCACTAAATTGTAATTAATTCGATCTGGAGACTGGGCGATATTTATTCGATCTTTAGCTCCATAAGTAGGGGTCTTCCGGTTAAAGTATGCCTAGCTAATAGATAGCCGCCAACAAATTAAGCATCTTAACCGGAAATTAGCAAAGTTTCTGAATCCATATCCTGAACGTTTAATTAGCTTGAGTTTGTTATTTATCCCTTCAACAGCACCACTTGTTGTTCGCGATTCAAAGTAGTTAGTAATTTCGCCAAACCATCTACCTATTGTTTCGACACTATCCTTAAATATCTCCTGAGATTTTTTCATCCAGGTGGCGATCTTTAACATTCCATCTGCTCCACTTTTTGCTGTCTCAAAAATATCTCTAAATGCTTCTTTCTGTCGGTGCATTTGAGCTAATCTTGGCAATGCTTTCTTGATTTCATCTAATCTCAACTTCTGGTTGTCGGTTAGATTTTTTTCTGGCTTTAATAATGCATACTTACTATTGCTTAATACCGCCTTAAGATTTTCTTGTTCATCTTTATCTTCTAGTTTATTTATCGCTTTTTTCTCCTGATTTCTTGCTCGATTTAGCTCATCACCTAATAACTTTGTTACATGAAATCTATCCGCCACAATCTCGGCATTTGGCAACATCTTTTCTACCAAATTTCTGTAATTACCTGACATGTCTATACTTACTTCTTCGCTCTGACTCAATATCTCACTATCCCAGCCCTTCAGCACTTCTTTTATGTCTTTGTGTTGTCGCGATTTTACTAAATCTATTAATTCTTTTTTGTCTAAATCTACTAATACCGTTATATAGTTCCCTTGTCCTTTCTTCATGGCAATTTCATCTATCCCCAGTCTCTTCAACCCGCTTAGTTCCTCTGACCACTTTTTTTGGCTTACATACTCCACCATTGACCATACTTCATCATCTGTTAGTCCATGATTTTTTGCCACATTATGTGTGTCGCTATGAATCACCTGTTTGACTATCATTTCCGCAAACCTATCTGTCGTTCTTCTCCGTTCTCCGATGAATTCTAACTTTTCGCTAAATGGCTTTTTACATTCACTACATTTGAATTGTCTCCGATTATATTTTAACAATACTTTCCGTTCCCCAAAATTTAAGTCTCTGGCTAGATGATAGTGATTCTCATGTGTATTCTTGCTTGTTTGACCACACCTTGGACAGATTGCACTGTTTGTTTCTGCCTCTACTGTCAAGACTATTTCTTCGCCTAGATCGTAGTAATCTTCAACTGCTATACCGTCTAGTTTTAATAACTGAGTAAATAATGGCTGCATCTTGCTTAAACTGTATCACCTGCTACACTAGCATACTCGATCCTGAAGACCCATAAGTAGCCAGACATAATTACATATAAAATAGATCTTAGGGTGAGCCTTACCTACAATCTATGTTTAAGCAGATGACTTGTCTTCAGTATTTCCACCACTCTATTCTTCTCGATCGAGAACACCAAAATTGGTCAATAATTTTGGTGCTTTTCCATACATTTATAATTTTACAATCTAGCTAGCTGGAGCTGATAGACAAATTTTAGAATCTGGGTAAGCTAGTTGCAACAACAGAACCCTTATCTCCTAAATTTTAAGATATTAAAATGAGAACCGAACTAAAAGCTAAATTTATCCAACACCTCAACTGCAAACAAAGCGAAAAAGGATTCACGCTCGTAGAACTTTTAGTTGTAATTATCATCATTGGTATCCTAGCAGCGATCGCCTTACCCAACTTCCTCAATCAAACTGCAAAGGCGAAGCAAACTGAAGCGAAGACGATTATTGGTTCCGCCAACCGTCAACAAACTTTCTATCGTGGTAATGGTGGTACATTTGCAACTAGTTTCGACGCATTAGCCATCGGGACGATCTCTGGTGGTGCTACTGCTACTACTAGATACTATAATTACGCTATAAGTGCTGCTATTTCGAACGCTACCGTTGCCGCGACAGCGATCGATCCCGCCTTTAAGGGCTATATTGGGGGCAACTCTCAGTATACTAACGCTTCCAACAATGCTGTAATTGCTAGTACGATCTGTGAAGCAATAGTTCCTGGTACTGCTGCTCCTGTTGCGCTTGTTGGTCTTGGTACCACCAATCCAACTTGTGGGGCTACCTACACTGCATTGTAATTAGATTTAATTAAATATAAGCTGTTATCATCGCCACTCAGCGATCGAATTGTGATGGAGTTAGTGTATTTACCGAGCAATCGATTCGAGCTGTTTCAGTTATGAGTATTTGCACGGATCTAGAATTCAGCTGGCTCCAATTATACTGAAATATCATCTATCAATCGATCGATATTCACTCATGCCGATCTCGACAGTTACCGATCCTAGCACTCCTCTGAATACAACAATTCAGTCGATCGAATTTTACGAAGCAGCAATCGCTCTCGATGAAACAAAGATCGATAATTATTGGTATTTGGGACTGAGTTACTTATTAGCAGATCGAGTGGACGATATTCAGCCGACTTGGTTTATCCCCTTTGGCGAAGCTAATGAAGCAGAGATCGAGATTTATACTGAAGAACTATTGACAATTTTAGAGCGAGAAGCCATCTATCGTGAGACTACTTCAGACATCAAAAATGCTTGGTCGATCCGCCAACAAATCTGGCTAATAAAACCAAATTTAGTAGAAAATATTCTAGAATTAATCGCACTGACAGCATCCCAATCGCGATTGACAGAGGAGGATCTCATCGATTTTCAATTGACAGAGCTACTAGAAACAGTAACGATCGGGACGATCGACGACGAACTTTTAGAAAAAACGATCGCTGTATTAGTTAGAGAATTACAAACAGAGCTGAGTTTAAACCTAATTCAAGCTTGTTTGCAACTAACCGGATCGATGCGGTTGAGAATTATTGATTGCTTGGTAATTATTGCGTCACAATTATTTTATCAGCATAAACTCTGGTTGTTTGCGGTAAGATTAACGGAGATATGTCAACACTTTTCTCCTGTAGATCTAGACATACTTCAATTTTTGACAAAGTTGTATTCAGGGATAGATTCACATTCACAAGCGATCGCCATAGCCAATAAATATTATCAGCTTGCCACAGATCGTTTAGAGCGATTGTTTGGAAATTATTTAGTTCAGCATTCCTATCTATTAGCTGGTAATTGGGATGGCTACTTAGAGCGAATCGATCGCCATCATCAACTATTGACAGAGCTTGTTACTAACCCACCTCAAACATTATCCAAAGAACAATATCCAGTAATTGTTAGTTCATATTTAGCGCCATATCTAGCAGATAATCCACGCACTAATCGAAATTTACAAAATAAACTAGCTGCTTTTTATCAATCACGAATCGAGCGAGAAATTGTCAAGTATACTCCTCAAGAGCGCGGATCGCTAGCTAAACTACCAAGTGTTATTCGGATCGGTTATTTAGCTTCGACACTAAGGGCACATTCCGTTGGCTGGTTGAGTCGATGGTTATTTCACTATCACGATCGTCAATCTTTTCAGGTTTTTATTTATTGTCTCAATCAATCGGCTAACGATCCCTTCAATCATCAGTGGTTTCGAGACAAGGTAGATGTTAGTTATTATTTTGATGTTAATTATCAGCAAGTTGTTAGTCAGATTCAGGTAGATGAAATCGATATTTTAATCGATTTAGACAGTCTTACCTTTGATACTAGCTGTTTGATTATGGCACACAAACCAGCACCAGTACAGGCAACGTGGTTGGGATTGGATGCAACTGGTTTGCCAGCGATCGATTACTTTATTGTCGATCCTTATGTATTGCCAAATGATGCTCAAGCATATTATCACGAAAAACTGTGGCGGCTACCACAAACTTATTTAGCTGTAGATGGATTTGAAGTTGGCATTCCGACCCTCCAGCGTCAGGATTTGGATATTCCTGCCGATGCAATAGTTTATTTCAGCAGTCAAAGTGGCTACAAACGTCACCCAGATAATATTCGTACTCAGTTGCGAATTCTCAATTCTGTACCCAATAGTTATTTATTAATCAAGGGTAAAAGCGATCCCGATATGGTGCGCAATCTCTTCGGTAAAATTGGCGATGAAGAAGGTGTAAGTTTAGACCGATTGCGATTTTTACCTGGCGTTCGCGATGAATCTACACATCGAGCTAACTTAGCGATCGCGGATATAGTTTTAGATACTTTTCCCTATAATGGTGCCACTACTACACTCGAAACTCTGTGGATGGGAATTCCAATGGTGACACAAGTTGGCGAACAATTTGCCGCAAGAAATAGTTATACTTTTATGCTCAATGCGGGAATTACTGAGGGGATTGCTTGGAGCGAAGCAGAGTATATTGACTGGGGGATTAGATTAGGACTCGAGCCGCAGTTACGATTGGAAATCCGCGAAAAATTGCGCTCTGGTCGTCAAACAGCACCCGTCTGGAATGCCAAACAGTTTACGCTCGATATGGAGCAAGCTTACCGCGATATGTGGGCAATATATCAACAACAACTTCGCTCGTTGGCGCAGCCGCTGGAAGCGGAAATCGAGCCTCATGAAAATAACTAATCAGTAGCTGGCGTAATTAAATATCACATGCCTTGTAAGGTGGGTAGTGCCCACTAGCTATGTTTCAAGCATTTTCTATCTAACAAATATTTGCTCCTACCTACTTATATGCAGACCATAAATTTAACAGCTATCGATCTCGATCGACAGTTCGATCCTGAGTATCTACACCAAACGATAAGTTATTACGAAGCGATAATTACTCAAGGCGATGAATGCAGTCAAAATTACTGGCAGCTAGGACTAGCTTATTTACTAGCGCAGCGGGAAGTCGATGCTCAGGCTACTTGGTTTATTCCATTCGAACTAGCTTCAGAACTAGAAGTAGACGATTTAACTAATGAATTATCGACTTTACTCGATCGAGTTGCCAGTCAAAAATTAGCTGCTAACTTCGAGGATGCTTGGCTAATCGGTCAACATCTACGAGAAATAGATTCGACACATATTAATAACTTATTACGATCGATCTTATTGGAGATTAAGTTTAACCGATTTATCCCCGAAATTTTCACAGAGTGGGAAGTAGTCGAACTATTAGCTAATTCTTCCGATCCAGTTGTCGAACGGGAATTACTCTGTCAGTTACTCGAGTTAGTACTCTATTTTCCCTCAGAACTGACATCTGAATTTATTCGACAGTGCTTGTCTAGCTTCCCAGATTTTCAGTCACAGTCGATCGATTTTATCTGTGGAGCTGTACGGAGCTTAACGCATCGATCGGGGCCAGATACATTCACTATTGGCATATTAGAAATTTGTCGAGATTTTCAGCCTGACAATACGATCGTTCTGCAGCTTATTTGTCGATTGAATAGCGATCTAGGAGCACACCGAAAAGCGATCGATGCTAGTGTGTCGATCTACGATCTTTGCGATACATTACCAAGTCAGATTGTCGGCAATCATACTATTATCAGAACGCTGTTAGCTGCTGGTGATTGGCAAGCCGCCTATCCAATTTTATCCAGACATGCCCAGTTACTCGAACTATTTGTAGCTCAGAAATACGATAGTTTGGCAACCTCGCTTACACAAGGTATCGTCGTCGCTAGTCCATTTTTGCTGTGTGCGGCCGATCGACCGGATTATTACCGACCGCTCCAAAATAAAATTGCCAAAATTTATCTCGAACATCAACAGCCTCAAGTTATTCGCACGCCAATTACACCAGAAGTTCTACCCAAACCAACTGGAGTTATCCGGATTGGCTATATTGGTGCGACATTACGTAGCCACTCGGTTGGCTGGCTGAGCCGTTGGTTATTTCAATATCACGATCGCGAGAAATTTCAAATTTTTACTTACTGTATCAATCAAAATTCGGAAGATCCGTTCTACCAAACGTGGTTTCGCGATCGATCGGATGTGAGCTATTGTTTCGGTCGAGATGCGGTCGAAATTAGCGCCCAAATTAGTGCCGATGAGATCGATATTCTCATCGATCTCGATAGTCTCACGTTAGATACTACTTGCAGTATCTTAGCGGCCAAACCTGCCCCAGTTCAAGTCAGTTGGTTGGGATGGGATGCTACTGGTTTACCAACTGTCGATTATTTTATTGCCGATCGATATGTGTTACCAGCTCATGCTCAAGATTATTATCAGGAAAAAATCTGGCGATTACCTCAGTGTTATTTGTCTGTAGCAGGTTTTGAAGTCGGTACGCCCACAATTAGCCGCAGAAGTTTAGGGATTCCTAGCGATGCGATAATTTACTGGAGCGGACAAAGGGGACATAAGCGCCATCCCGAGACAGTTCGCGCTCAGATGCAGATTATTAAATCTGTACCTGATAGCTATTTCTTGATTAAAGGAGATACAGATCCGACGATTATTGAGGAATTTTTTGGTAAAATTGCGGCTGAGGAAGGCATCGAGTTCGATCGCTTCCGATTTTTGGGGAATGTGGCAGATGAATATACTCACCGTGCTAATTTAGCGATCGCCGATATCGTGCTCGATACTTTCCCCTACAATGGTGCCACTACAACATTGGAAACGCTCTGGCTGGGGATTCCGATGGTAACGCAGGTAGGGCAACAATTTGCAGCGCGAAATAGTTACACGTTTATGCTCAATGCCGGGATTAGTGAAGGAATTGCGTGGAATCAGCAAGAATATATCGATTGGGGTATTAAACTGGGACTCGATCGAGAATTAAGAATGCAAGTTCGAGAAAAGTTAAGAGCTGGTCGCCAGACGGCACCCGTCTGGAATGCCAAACAATTTACGATCGACATGGAGCAAGCCTATCAGGAAATGTGGGCCAAACATCTGGAACAGATCGATCGACAGTCGATGGATCTGCACGATCGCAATTGATGTCAAATCCCCGACTTCTTCAAGAAGTCGGGGATTTTGTCCCCCCATATTCAACGTGGTGATTCGATTAATTGAGCTGATTTGAATTTTTCCGATGTCAGTCCGATAAATTTAACTGGAAATAATTGCACGGCGCAAGCTTTCAATTCTGGCTGGAGCGAATCTGGACAAGCTGCGGAGTGAGTAAATGTATTTGCAGCGGCATCCTTCGCCCACAAATCGCCCCAGTGCATGGGGACGAATACCGTTCCTCGGTCGATCGCTGATGTCACCAGCGCTGGAAACCGCCCTGTGCCGCGACGCGATCGCACTTCCACCCACTCCCCCTGCTCGATTTGCAGCCGTGCGGCATCGCGGGGATGGATTTCGATAAAGGGTTCGGGGTGCATCTGTTGAATTTTGGGGATGCGTCCGGTGCGTGTCTGGGTATGCCAGTGACCGTATAGTCGCCCGGTGGTCAGGACGAAGGGGAAATTTGGATCGGGAGGCTCTGCCAATCCTTTGGAGTGACAGGCGGCAAATTTGGCGCGTTTGTCGGGATGGTGGAATTGCAGATCGGTATAGAGCCGTTTCCCATATTTAGTCTTACAGCCAGTGGGATGCGGCCATTGGGTGGGGCCGTTATCTTTGAGGAATTGATGGCTCAGTCCGGTAACATCACAGGGGCGACCCTGGCTGAGTCGCGCAAATTCGGCGTAAACTTCTGCACTGTTATTGAATGAAAACTGTTTGGCAAAACCCATGCGCCGTCCGACTTCGGCAAAGATTTCCCAATCGGCTTTCGCTTCCCCAGGTGGGCTTCGAAAGGTGGGACAGAGCGTGACGGTGCGCTCGGAATTAGTCATCACTCCAGTTTTTTCGCTCCATTGGGCGGCAGGAAGGAGGATATGAGCGTATTTCGATGTTTCGGTGGGATAGTAGGCATCCTGATAAACCGTGAATGGCGATCGAGCCAGTGCCGCTTTCGTCCGGTCTAAGTCGGGCATACTCACGGCCGGATTGGTAGCAGCAATCCACAACAAGCCCACCGAATTAGTTTCCATACCGGTAATCATCTCCCAGGCACTTTTGCCCGTATTGGGAGAGATTCTGCCTGGTGGCAAACCCCACAATTCCTCGAGTTCGGCACGTTGGGCGGGATTTTTGACGAGGCGGTAGCCAGGAAGGATATGACTGAGTCCACCTGCTTCGCGTCCGCCCATCGCGTTTGGCTGTCCGGTTAGGGAAAATGGCCCCGCTCCTGGTCTCCCGATTTGGCGAGTCATCAGGTGGAGATTGATAATATGCCGAACTTTGGCAGTACCTTCGCTAGACTGATTTACCCCCATCGACCACAGCGACAAGACATTCTTTGACGCGCCCCACCATTTGGCGGTCTTTTCTAAATCTGCTTCGGAGATGCCACATTTTGCGGCGACGACAGCTGGGGGATAGTGCTGGACGACTTCGGCAAAGGCGGCAAAGTTGCTAGTACAGGATTCGATAAATTGCTGGTCGATTTTACCCGCGCGCAGGAGTAAGTAAGCAATCCCATTTAATAAGTCAATATCCGTCCCAGGCTTAATCGCCAGATGGAGATCTGCAGCTTCGGCTGTCGCTGTCCGCCGGGGATCGACTACGACTATTTTCACCCGATCGTGTTGTTTATGATACTTCCGCAGGCGATTGAATAAAATTGGGTGACATTCAGCGGTATTCGTCCCGATCAGAAACGCAAAATCCGTTTGTTCGATATCGTCATAACAGCAAGGTGGGCCATCGGCACCGAAACTCTGGATGTAACCCGATACAGCCGAAGACATGCACAGCCGCGAATTCGCATCAAAATTATTCGTACCCAGACAACCCTTGAGTAGTTTTTGGGCGATATAGTAATCCTCTGTCTGAAACTGACCCGAGCCATACATACAAATCCCATCGGCACCTTGCGTCTCGATGACAGTTTGCAACCGATCGACAATTCGTCGATAGGCTTCATCCCAACTCGCGCGCACGAATGGTTTGTCCAAACTCTCCCTGACCATCGGGTGCGTTAGCCGATCTTTGTAGAGTGATTCGCTAATCGTCGCCCCTTTGACACAGACCATCCCTTGACTGGACGGGTGCGATTTATCGCCCATCACTTTCCAAATCGGCGTACCACTGCTATCCCGATAAATCGATTTCCCTGGTTGGGCGGGAGGTGAAGCTTCTAACCCACAGCCGACACCACAATAGGGGCAAAGTGTTTTAATTGTGTCAGTCATAGTGGGTGGATTGTGAATTGTGGATTTTGCGGTGTGCATGTCTCGTTCCGAGAAGCTGTGCCGACGAAAATGTCGTCTAATCGATGCAAGAAACTTTGCTGAAGACTGCCCTAGTTTCATTCTGCAATCCAATCTACAGATCCATGCTGTGAGCCAATTACAGGTTAAGTTCCTTAGAAGAGGCTGTGCCTATCGCAGGCTTGCCCAACGCCAACGTCGTTCTTGGAGGTTCCCGCCAAAGGTAACCTGACGTACAAATCTACCGATCGACTCCCCGAGCAAGTGCAGTAAGACAGAGTCTTGGATTATAAACTGTTGAGGATGAACACTATTCACCATCTATATTTGAGCTGACGATCTGAATTCTGAATTACTTTAAATTACCGTTAGTATACATTGGGATTGTAGTTATTCGATCGCTCAATTTGCACGGTACCGATCTTGGCTGAGATATTCTGTATTTGAGAATACTAAATATATACAGAGACGGGTGAGATCTACATCTCACCCGCCTTTAGAGTAATTAGCCTTCGGCATTAAACATTTGCCGATTCTAATCGCGCATTCCAAACTCACTGCTAGGAATCGGAATGAGTTGCTCTTCGGGAGCAGGATCCAATCCAAAGGAATTGCGGGGTTCTTTGAGGAAGAAGGCACAGAGGAAGGCACAGATCAGCGCACCGATGCCCATCGCCCCAAATAGTGTCGGTGCGTCAGTCAAGCTGAAAATTGTCAGATAGACGACACCGCCAAAGTTGCCGTAAGCCCCGACATTACCTGCAACTTGTCCAGTAATTTCTTTCTTAATTAACGGTACGATCGCGTAGGTACCACCGCAACCAGCTTGAGCGAAAAGTGCGGCAAACATCGTCACCGCAACCGCTACAGGTAATGCCCAGCTACTATTAATCTGATGCGCGGCAAGATAGCCCACCCCAATCAAACCAGATACGATCGTCATCGTCCATTTGCGACTGCCGAATTTATCAGAGATAAAACCACCCGTGGGGCGAGAAAAGAGGTTGAGGAAGGGATAAGTAGCCGCAATCATCGCCGCTGCGGCGTGTTGGAGGCCAAAGGTTTTCTCAAAGAAAACTGGTAACATCGAGACAGCAGCTAGTTCGGAACCAAAGTTGGTGATATAAGTAAGTTGCAATAGAGCAACTTGACTGAATTCATAACGTTCGGCAGGTGCAAATTGTTTTTTGCCTAGCACGACATCGCGATTGACTAACCAAGCTTGATAAGTTTGGTAGGCATATAGAGCGGCGAGTACAAACCAGATAAAATACATCTGCCCAGGATTGAGGAAGTGCAGTTTCGGTTGCGCCAACCGCCATGCTAATAATCCCAAGGCAAAAATCAGCCCGAAGTTCATGATTAGCAAGCCGAAGAAGTCTCTGGCTCTGGTGACTTCCATCGCACCGTATTTCTTAGGACGCTTGTATTCTTTGCCAGGGGGCGTATCGGTGACACTATTAAAGTAAACTACGCCGTAGATCGCGGCAATTACACCAGTTAAGACGATCGTTAGTCTCCAATTGGTAGCACCACCAGCCAAAAAGGCTGTACTAGTAGCAACGATCGGTAAGGCAAATTCTGCACCAAAGGCTCCGAAGTTACCCCAACCGCCGTAGATCCCCTGAGCCATGCCGATATCTTTGGGTGGGAACCACTCGGAAACCATCCGAATTCCCAATACGAAGCCAGAACCGACGATCCCCATCAACAGACGGGCGATGACCATTTGGTTGAAATCTTGGGCTACAGCCGTAGCAATACAGGGAACGATCGCAAACATCAGTAGGATCGAGTAGGTGATGCGGGGGCCATATCGATCGAGTAATGCACCAATGATAATCCGTGCGGGAATCGTAATTGCGAGGTTGCAAATTAGGAGCGTTTTGATTTGCGACTCATCTAGATGTAGCTCTTTGCCGATGACTGATGCAAACGGTGCAAAGTTAAACCAACATACGAAGGTGAGGAAAAAAGCGAACCAGGTGAGGTGTAAGGTTCGATATGAACCTTTAAACGAAAGTAATCCCTTTAGCATAAGGCTGTAACCAAAATTGTACGCCGATCGATGAGATGCATTAGGCAGTTGCGCGAACTGGCTAATGCATCTCAGTACACCTAAGCTACGGGAATGCTATCCTTAGAATGGTAGTTTTTGTTACAGTTTCGGGGTTGTCTTGAGATAAATGCATTGAAAGTATGCGGTTACTGCACATCTCCATAACTCATTGGTGATAAAGAATACAACATAAATTATGTTAGTAATCTATCCCTAGTTGTTTAACTGCGACCTTATGGCGAGAACTCATCTGATTCAGATGTTACGCTGCGGCGATCGAATTGCGAGATTTGCAGATCGCCAGAAAATTTTGCCAGCAACAGCTCTAGAAATATGGGAATCGCGAATCAGTCGTCGCAACCTATTTCGAGGCTCTCTGGCGGCGGCTGGTACCTTATCCGCGCTGGCATTGGATCGCCAGTTCCATCGTCAAGTTGAGGCAGCAACGCCACCCGTGTTGATTGTCGGTGCGGGGATTGCAGGATTGACGGCGGCTTATTATCTCGATCGATCTGGCGTACCGATCCGAGTTGTGGAAGCCAGTAATCGCCTCGGGGGTAGGATTCTCAGTCGCGCTAAGGCACTGGGTAGTTCAACAACTGTAGAATTAGGCGGGGAATTTATCGATTCGGGGCATCAATATATCCGGAAATTAGCCAAAGAATTAGGTTTAGTAGAAATCGATTTATTAGCTGCCGATCGCGGCTTAACTAAAGATAGTTGGTTCTTTGATAATCGATTGATAAAAGAGAGTGAATTAATTAAAGCATTCATACCCCTAGCCCAACAAATCGATCGCGATGTCAAAGCTATCGGTGAAGTAAATTACAAGTCTACTAATTCTCTCGCTACTCAACTCGATCGTCTGTCGATTTCGGATTATCTCGATCGCTATTGTCGCGAGCCGATCTTGCGACAATTCATCGAGGTTGCCTATACCAATGAATACGGACTAGAAATCGATCGGCAATCGGCAATTAACTTATTATTACTCATTGGCAAAAATCCAGATAAGATCGAGATTTTTGGGACTAGCGATCAGCGATATCAGATCCAAGGTGGCAATCAACAGATTGTCGATCGATTAGCGACTAAATTGCGAGATCGGATCGAGACGAATACGCGGTTAGAATCGATCCGTTCTACTCCAAATAATCGCTATCGAGTCAGTCTGCGATCGGGTGAAAATAGCAAAGAATATCTATTCGATCGCGTAATTCTCGCATTACCATTTAGCGTCCTCAGACATATCGATCTTGGAGTAAGCTTACCAGCAGCTAAACGCGCTGCGATCCGAGAAATTGGCTATGGCACGAATACTAAAATAATTACGAGCTATAGCAACAGATTATGGCGAAATAAGTATAAATCTAACGGTCAATCTTTTAGTAATCTAGACACCAGTGAAACCTGGGAAGCGACTCGTTATACAGACAATAAAATTGGTTTAATTACTAATTTTAGCGGTGGTAATCTCGGTATTAAACTTGGTCTATCGATACCATCAGTTGCTAATACTCAATTAACGGAGCAATTCGATCGTATTTATCCAGGCACTAAAAATTTAGCTTCAAGAACATCTTTAGTTACCAACTGGATCGACGCACCTTACTCGCGCGGATCTTATGCTTGTTATTTAGTAGGACAATGGACAAAATTCGCTGGCTCTGAAGGTGAAAGAGTCGGCAATCTATTCTTTATCGGCGAACATTGTTCGAGCGAAGCTCAAGGCTATATGGAGGGTGGCTGTGCGACAGGAGCGATCGCGGCAGCAGCTATTCTAAAAGATTTGAAAATCACCGCTTAACTAAGATCGAATTGGGATAGATCTCGATCGATTATTTACGAACACCAGTCTTATCTTTTCCTCTGACTGGCTGATTTGCTGAAGGACACAGTTCGGCTAGCTCGCAATCGGGACAATTAGGTTTTCTGGCATTACAAATCGCTCGACCGTGAAAGATGGTCATAATTGAAAAGTTTTCCCAATCTGCTTTCGGGATTAATTTCATTAAATCCTGCTCGATTTTAATCGGATCGAAATGCTGAGTTAGCCCGAGTAAATTTGTCAGCCGTTTGACATGGGTATCGACAGTAACGCCTTGAATATTCCCAAAAGCATGAGCAGAGACAACATTAGCAGTTTTTCTTGCTACGCCTGGTAATGTCAGTAATTGCTCCATTAGTTGGGGCACTTCGCCATTAAATTCTTCGACGATCTTGCGACAGGCACCTTGAATATTTTTAGCTTTGTTATGATAGAAGCCAGTCGATCGCACTAACTCTTCAATTTCGATGATATCTGCATATGCCATCGATCGAGCATCAGGAAACCTGACAAATAATGCCGGAGTAACTTTGTTCACTCGCTCATCGGTACATTGTGCTGAGAGAATTGTCGCTACTAATAGCTGAACCGGAGTTGTATAATCTAGACTACAAGTGGCATCTGGGTACAGTCGTTTCAGTCTGAGCAATACTTCTAGTGCTCGTTTTTTCTTAGATGTCCACTTGCGGTCTATACTCATAATGAATTTATTAATGTTTTTTTAGTTATCTAGTTTCTTGGGGAGTCACTTCGATCGAGTAGCATTGCGCGCTCTAGTTGGGGACGATAAATTAAATGCCGTTGCCAAAAAAATAATTATAAACAAATCAAGCCATAAACCAATCCACACCGATCGCGATTTTTACCGATCTTCGGTACTGCTCAGGAAGATTTTTCAACTTGTGGAAAAAGTTATAGCGGTTCCCAATCGAATGAGGTACATTTACTAGCCACTAGCCACCAGCCACTAGCCACTAAAACCACTAATAATGCCCTTCACTAGGATGAGAACCGCTATATTAGTTAGACAATTCACACTAGATTTCGATCCCGCTCGTCCAACCATTGTTGAAGGATTACAGCAGCGGCGATCCGATCGATCGTTGCTTTATTCTCCGATACTGAGATCTTCGCCGCGATCATCATTTGTTCGGCGGCGTAGGAAGTCAGGCGTTCGTCTACATACTCGATCGATAATTCTAGTGCTGCGGATACTCGTCGCGCAAATTTCTGGACTTGTTTAGCCTGAGAGCCTAAATTTCCATCCATCGTATAAGGCAATCCGATTACGAGCAGTTCGACATTGCGCTCTTTGATAATCTCAGCCAATCGAGCGACATCCTCTTGAAACGAACTCCGCCAAATTGTAGTCAGCCCTGTCGCGATCAATCCCAATCCATCGCAGCCAGCTACCCCAATGCGCTTGCTACCGACATCTAATCCTAATGCTGCTACTCTCATAAGTATTGGGTTTGACACATTGACATGCGATAGTTTCAGCTTAGCATCATTGACCGAGCGGTAGCGACATCGGGACTTTCGACATTTTCACTCAGCACAGAATGATAATATGGTCTAGTTCCAGACTTTGCGATCGTTTTAACCGCCCATGCAACCGTCCAACCGTCCGATCTGTATCGATTTATTTGCTGGTGCAGGAGGATTGAGTCTGGGATTCGAGCAAGCTGGTTTTGATATTGCTGCTGCGGTAGAAATCGACCCCATTCATGCAGCAATTCATGAGTTTAATTTCCCCCATACCACAACGATTTGTAAAAGTGTCATCGATACGAGTGGTGCCGAAATTCGTCAATTAGCTAGGCTCGATCGCCGAGACATCGATGTTGTCTGTGGTGGTGCGCCCTGTCAAGGATTTTCGCTGATGGGCAAACGGGCGCTCGACGATCCGCGTAACTCGTTGGTATTCCACTTTTTACGCATCGTCACCGAACTCGAACCTAAATATTTTGTATTAGAAAATGTTAAAGGTTTAACAATCGGCAAACACAAGCAATTTCTCCAAGAAATCGTCGAAACATTCGATAAAATTGGCTATCGAGTGTTATTACCCTACCAAGTATTAAATGCTGCTGATTTTGGTGTGCCGCAAGATCGGCGGAGATTATTTTTAATCGGTGCGAGAGTGGGTGAGACACTCCCGATCTATCCCGATCCGATCGCTCGTACCACAGTTTGGGAGGCAATCGGCGATCTTCCCGATGCCGATAAATTTCCAGAATTACTCGATCGAGATTGGGTGAAAACGAAATTTTCAGAGGGTTCAGACTATGCCAAAATTATGCGCGGATTGCGAACAGATCCTCACGATTATAGTTATCTCAGAACTTTCGATCCGCAGATCTTAACTTCTAGTATGCGAACACAGCATACCAAAAAGATCGAGCAAAGATTTGTTAACACACCAATGGGTAAAGCGGAAGCGATCAGTAGGTTTTTAAAACTCCATCCCGATGGTTTGTGCAATACCTTAAGAGCGGGTACTGGGAGCGATCGTGGGGCACATACTAGTCCCCGACCGATACATCCTTATTTACCTCGGTGCATTACCGTTCGTGAGGCAGCAAGGCTACATTCATACCCCGATTGGTTTCGTTTTCACGTTACCAAATGGCACGGTTGTAGACAGATTGGTAACTCTGTCCCACCATTACTCGCGCGTGCGGTTGCCAAGCAAATCGTTCGAGCGATGGCAATTAAGCCGAGTAAACCAGTCGCTAAAATTCAGCTAGATGACGAGCGGTTGCTATCGATGAAAATGGGTGCTGCGGCAGCTAAATTCCAAGTTGCATCGAATGTCATCCCGCAACGAACGCGCAAGCTCATCGAGCTTAGAGACGCTGGTGATTAAAATCGTCTAGTTTCATCACAAGTCAGCGATCGATTGGGTCAACCGCTTCATGAATTGCCCCTACCCTACATTTTGCGGGTTTGCCTCTAAACTAAATCATCTCTGAATTTAGCAACACAAAAAAAGAAGGGATAGAGATTATTCTCTATCCCCGATCGCATATTCCCTTACTTACACGCGACGTAAGTTGAGCAATTCTTTCGGTGAAGCTAAAAGATCGATCGCGACGAAGAAGATTTTACCTTGAGGATCGAGCAAGAAACGCCATGCGATGTTCATGCCGACGCTGGCACCAAACCACGGAGTTTGGACTTTACCAGTTACTTTGACTTGCGTGTAACCATCATCGATCGATTCGACAACACCACGCTCGGGTAACATTTTCAAGCCAGTACATTCTTCACGCATGTACGTGAGGATTGCAGCTTGTCCGACAACTGGCGCTTGGAAAGGAGGTTGGAGCGCACCTTCTTCGGCAAATAAGCTGGATGCAGCAACAAAGTCAAAGGCATTCATATTGTCGATGTAGCTCAACACGGTATAGTTGTCTACACCGTCGATCGCTGCGCGCGATCGATCGGAGAAAGATTTGGGTGTGACTGCGGCAGCTTCGCGTTTGTCGTAGTCTTGACCGCGTGCAGGGTCATAACCCATGTTCACGACAGTATTCCGCAATACAGTAATCTGTTGACCCGCATCGAGTTGCTTGATATTTTCGAGTACGGCAGTTGCGTCAGGTGAAGCGACATAACCAGCAGGAATCGGTGCAACCAAACCCTGTTTCATCATTTGCCCTAATTCATACCAAAAACCAAGTTTGGTATTCATCCGGAATGCCGTGTAGTTGCGGCAAATTTCGGTGTCGTTGTTCATTGCCAAGTCAGTCATCACTTGAGTCTGCTCGTTTGGCTGCATCGCTTTGATTCGATCCAACAGCGGCTGTGCCAGTGCCATACTTGCCGAACCCGTTGCCGCAGGAGTGATCGTTACACCCATTTCGGTATAAGCATACCAAAGTAAAGCTAATCGATCTTCAACACTGAGTTGGTCGAACGCGCTAGTAGTAGCTGGTACGGCATCAGCAATCTGGGTGTTGGAGAAAATCGACTGAGCGGACTTGAGTGAGATAGACATAAGTACTATGAGCTAGTAAGGGATAAGTAGCGAACGATCCAGCTTTTGTTACAAATCTTAACTGAACTGTTAAGATAATAAAACAATCGAGCTTCAAAAAGCAAGCATTTGCTTTAACCGAGCGCTCGACTGGCTACTGTAAACACGATCGATCGATAAATTTGCTATTTGGCGCTTTCTCCAAAAGCGTACCATTAAGCTAGCCACTCCACCGATCGCAACGTAAGACACTTAACATCTAGTCTCAGTCAATTTACGCCCTTGCCCAAACAGTTACAAATTGTCAACAAGTATATCGATAACTGGGAATTTGCTTTCCTTGTGAGTTGGAGAGCGATATCATAAGTCGTTGGGAGCGAAACAATTGCCATTGCGACAATTACAAAATTTTCTCGATCGAAATCGATCGAGTTCGGCAACCCCCAGCATAGCCACAGCTTAAGAATCGTCCACCGATGATTCAAGATTGCCAAAATCTCTTAAACATTTCTTAACAAATCGGGGTAAAATAAGCATAGGTTGAGATCGGTAAAGATTAAGTCTTCACCTCAACAGAGATCTCCACACAGGTAGCTCGATCGCTGCGCTGCTTAGACAAAGAAACTTCTTTGATGGCAATTAGCGATCGTCTCGTTGCAACTGGTAGCTCCAGCGATGCTGGCACTAAAACACAAAACTAAAGTGCTGGAAAACACCGCCAAGTCCGCGTAGTAGATCGCAGAATTACTTATATAAAGTAATTCGCCAACAATCTCAACAGCCTTGAGCTGCATGAACCATGTTCGATTCCGTCTCTGCACCTGCTATTGTTCGTGTTATCTGTAGTGCTTATCTCTTGTCCACTTGCTTCTTACTGAGCTTTACGACCTTTGGGTGGTGGATTTTATCTCACCTCGAACAGCAAGACAATCATTTACCAAAGTGGTTTAGCTAAATATCTGGATTCATAATTTTGAGTCGGCAGCAATCTTCTTCCGCTTGCTACCGTAAATTTGGGATCTTCTCTAAAGTATGAGACCGTTCACAAATGTGACTCAATTTTTTCTCAATCTTCATTTACCTGACTCGATCGGTTATCAGTCGATGTAATGTCTGTAATAATACCTGTGAAGTAAACGGCTTGGCTAAAAAGGCTTGCACGTTGACAGCACTCATATTTTTAATCGGTTCGGTTGCTACGAGGCCACTCATCACCACGAGCGATACGTTGGGATCGATTCGTTGCAAAGCGCTAATGGTCGAAGCACTGTCTAACAATGGCATCATCAAGTCGAGTAAAATAACTCGAATCTCCGATCGACAGCGAGCGTAAATCGCGATCGCTTCAATCCCATCGCTGGCTGTCATCACTCGGTAATTGTATGCTTCTAATGATAATTTGATAATCTCGCGGACTGATGCTTCATCATCAACGACTAGCACTAGTTCACCATTGCCAAGCGGCATTTCTAGTGTGTCGCTCGCGATCTCGGTTTGGGGAGTAACTTTCGCAGGTAGATAGATCGCAAACTGAGTGCCCTTGCCCACTTGACTAGCGACCGTCATCCAGCCATCATGACTTTTGACAATGCCCAACGTGGTCGACAATCCTAATCCTGTGCCTTTGCCTGGTTCTTTAGTGGTAAAAAATGGATCGAAGATCCGGTCTAAGATTTCAGGGGAAATGCCAGTGCCCGTATCCACGATCGTTACGACAACATAAGGCCCGCTCCGAACATCGCTATTATTTTCATCTAACACAATATTGTCAGCAGCAATCGTCAGGATACCCCCATCTGGCATCGCATCGCGAGCATTGATGGTCAAATTCATCAACACCTGGTGTAATTGGGTCGAGTCGGCAGAAATCGGCCATAAATCGACAGTTGCCAGATTGAGGGAGATCTCGATCGATTTGGGAAAGGTTTGTCGCGCCACGCGGACTACTTCGGACAGGATATGTCGGATTTGGACTAAATTTCGACTACCATCCGACCCCCGCGCAAACGACAAAATCTGCTGTACTAAGTTAGTACCACGTTTGGCACTTTCTTCTAACATGTGTAACAGCGATCGACTGCGCTCATCGATATCGGGCAGTCGTAAGGGCAGCAGTTGCGAAGCGGCTAAAATCGGCGTTAAGACATTGTTCATGTCGTGAGCGATGCCACTGGCAAGGGTGCCGAGGCTCTCCAGGCGTTGGGCGCGCAGAAACTGTTGCTCCAGTTGTTTTTTCGCAGTAATGTCGGTATCGACACTGAGAATTTCTTTGGGATTGCGGGACTCATCGCTTACTAGCGTCCAACGGCTTTGCACGATGACCGGTTGTCCGGTTTTGGTAACTTTTTCCAGTTCGCCTTGCCATTCCCCTTGTTGCAACACGATCTCGAATGCTGTTGCTGCTGCTGGTGAGGGATCTCGATATAGCAATGTATTTAGATCTCGATCGATCGCTTCGGCGGCACTCCAGCCATAGAGCCGCTCGGCACCTTTATTCCAAAATAGAATCCGATGATTGAGATCTCGGAGCAGAATCGCATCGGTGGCGACTGCCACAAATGAGTCGAGATCTCGATTGCGCTGTTGTAACAGCTGGGTTGTTTGGGCTAATTCTCGAATCAACCGCTGCTGCTCTTGGGTTTGATGGCTTAAATCGCGTTCGGTGCGTTCGCGTTGGAGCAACTCTCGATCGAGTCTGTTTAATAGCTCTGCCTGTTGAATCGCGATCGCTAATTGCACCGCTAGCTGGTCTAAAAACGCAACAGCGCTGTCTGTCCAGCGTCTTGGAGCCTGACATTGGTGCGCGATGATAAATCCCCAAAGTTGAGGCTGTTTGGCTGGGGGATCTGGTGCGAGTAAGATCGGTACTACCAGGATTGCCCGGACTTGAAACTTTTCCAGCCAGCCAATGTAACAGGCAGATAGTCCAGCTTGATAAATATCTTCGATCGCTTTCGATCGACCGTGTTGATAAAACTTACCATGAGTTTCCTGAAAGCAGGTATCGGCAACGGGCGCTGCCAGAGCGCTCTTCCACTGCGCTCCGACCGCTTCAGCAACGATGTTTCCCCGCCAATCTTTTTCAAATTGATAGACGATCGCGCGATCGCAATTTAAAAACTGCTTAATTTCATTGACGGCAGTTTGCAGAATATCTGTCAGGTCGAGCGAGCGGTGAATGCGTAATGCTGTCTCAGTTAAAACCTGCTGCCATCGTTGTTGGATTTTTAGTGCTTGCTGCAATCGTACTCGTTCTAAAGTCTGTGCTAATGTCGATTGTAAACCTTGCTCGGTGATTTTATTTTTGAGCAAGTAATCTTTGGCACCTTGTTTCATCAAGGCAACGGCAATTTCGGTATTTTCCTGACCCGTTAAGACTAAGATCGCTGGTAAAATCCGCCCATGCAAGCGGGCTTGAAGTGCTTCGATAAATTCGCTGCCATTTAAGTCAGGCAAGAAAAAGTCTAGAAGGATCGCATCCGGCCAATGTGCTTCACAAATTTCTAGACCCGCTGCGGCGGATTGGGCAGTGTGAATATCGTAAGTGTTGCGGCGATCGCGGCTGAGATAGCGTCGATATGTTTCGAGATCTTCTAGGCAATCATCGATAACTACGATCGGAGAGCGCTCTTGGAGTAACATCTTTCATCTACACAAAACATGTTCATCTACATCATTGAGTTTGACATGACTCTCGATCTGCATCAGACCGACACTTACAATACTTATTTTAATTTATAGAATAATTATGTATTTCACATCTGGCTCTGACTTTCGCAGGAAGTCTAATGTTCGATCGTGGGGATAATTGACTAAATATGTCGTTATATAAAGGAATATTTCAATTCAGGCTGACTGGATAGGGTTCTAGCCCCTGACACTAAAAGTCCGTGCTAACATCCGGTAATTGTAAGCGCAAATTTATAGAGAGATATAGCTGTGGTACTACGGGTTGCTGTTGTCGGTTCTGGGCCAGCGGGTTCTTCTGCTGCTGAAGTCCTAGCTAAAGCTGGAATTGAAACTTATTTATTTGAACGCAAATTAGATAACGCCAAGCCTTGTGGGGGAGCGATACCTCTCTGTATGGTGAGTGAATTTGACTTGCCGCCAGAGATTATCGATCGCGAGGTACGGCAAATGAAGATGATCTCGCCGTCGAATATCGAAGTCGATATCGGTCAAACGCTCAAAGACGGTGAATACATCGGCATGTGTCGGCGGGAAGTCCTGGATGGATTTTTGCGCGATCGAGCGGCGAAGCTAGGCGCTAAACTGATTAATGGCACCGTCCACAAGTTGGAAATGCCCGGAATCAACACCAAAGACCCTTACGTGTTGCATTATGCCGATCATGCTAATGGCACGCTCGAAGGTGAAGCGAAAACGCTCAAAGTTGACTTGGTAATCGGCGCTGATGGAGCAAATTCTCGCGTTGCCAAAGCAATGGATGCAGGCGACTATAACTATGCGATCGCTTTCCAAGAACGCATCAAACTGCCCGAAGACAAAATGGCTTACTACCACAGCCTCGCTGAAATGTATGTCGGCGATGATGTCTCTACCGATTTTTATGCTTGGGTGTTCCCCAAATTCGACCACGTAGCAGTCGGTACGGGAACGATGAAGGTACACAAAGCAGATATCAAGAATTTGCAAGCTGGCATCCGCAAACGCGCTGCCAAGAAGCTCGAAGGTGGCACGATTATTAAAGTCGAAGCGCATCCCATCCCCGAACATCCACGTCCGCGTCGGGTCGTCGGTCGTTGTGCCTTAGTCGGCGATGCGGCTGGTTATGTCACCAAGTCCTCTGGTGAAGGGATTTACTTTGCGGCCAAATCCGGACGGATGTGTGCGGAAGTTATCGTCGAGCGTTCCGAACAGGGTGCGAAAATTCCGACCGAAGCCGATCTCAAGGTTTATATCAAGCAATGGGATAAAGCTTACGGCTTGACTTACAAGGTCTTAGATATTCTCCAAGCAGTATTCTACCGTTCCGATGCGACTCGCGAAGCCTTCGTCGAAATGTGTGCGGACATCGACGTGCAGAAACTCACTTTTGATAGCTATCTGTACAAAACAGTAGTTCCTGCGAATCCATTCACACAGATGAAGATTACCGCTAAAACGATCGGTAGTCTCCTCCGTGGTAATGCACTAGCACCATAACGATTCCAGAGATTTAAACTCACACTTACGATCGAAGGTGGGCACTCAGTGCCTACCTTTTTTTGGCTCCATCATCTATACTGCAATCTTTAGTGTGATGAGAGTTAGCCTTAGATAACGGTTGCGATCGCAACCGTAACTCGTAATTTAGCTCCAACTTCTTCCGCAAGGGGTCGCCCGTTATATCCGAAGGATTAGCGGGTGGGGAATTGCGGTCATCCCTTCAGCTTGTAGGGGATGATTGCTGTTCGACATAAACCTTTAATTGTTCAACAGTTACACCGCCACAACTAGCAACGAAATATGAGCCAGTCCAGAAAACAGGTTTAGGATAGTAGGTCGCTAAATAAACTGTAAAATCTTTCCGAATTAGACGACTAGAAACGGTCTTGAGATTAGCGATAAATTTGCTCAACTCTACTTGTGGATGGTAACGAATCAATAAGTGAACATGGTCAACTTCACCATTGAATTCTAGCAGCTCACATTCCCACTTATTGCAAGTGGCGGTAAATATTTCATTGAGCCTAGTTAACAAAGCCTGATTAATTAGCTTTTTTCGATATTTAGTCACAAATACGACATGAGCGGTAAGAGAGTAAACAGAGCGAAAACCTTTGTCGTATGTGGTAGACATAAATTAGCAATAAGTGATATGATGCTAATTATGATTCTAACTTACTGCTATCGAATTAAACCTAGCCCCGAACAGGAAATTCTAATGAACCATACATTAGAACTCCTGAGAAGGCATTGGAATTATTCATTAGGACAGCGGTTAGATTACCTGCGACGTACTCGCTCACAAGTAGATAGGTGTTCGATTGTCTCTGAGCCGATTGGGGACATTCCCGAACGTGTCAACTACTATACTCAGCAATCAGATCTCAAACAAACGAAAGTCTTGTTTCCTGAATATCGGCAGATTTGGGCAGAATCGCAGCAAGTAAATTTGCAGCGGTTAAATAAGGCTTGGGAAAGATGGTTAATCCCTGACGCTAGCGGCAAGCGTGGTGGTCGCCCTCGGTTTAAAAAGCCTGGGGAGTTACGGTCATTTGTTTATCCTCGAATCAACAGTCTTAAAGCTGGCGCACATTTAATCAACGGGGTGTTAAAACTCTCAAAAATCGGTCAGATGAAAGTAGTAGTGCATCGCCCATTACCGGATGGGTTTGCACTTAAAACTTGCACGATAGTGAAGAAGGCTGATGGCTGGTATTGCTGTATTTCGATGCAAGATGATTCAGTCCCATCAACGATCCCTCTATCGGAGATTAGATCGGCTGTAGGTGCTGATGTTGGTCTGAAAGAGTTCTTGACAACTAACGAAGGCGCAGCCGTTCCTATCCCACAGTTTTACCGAAAGGCTCAGGGTAAATTAGCTCATCAACAACGCAGGTTAGCTAGGAAACAAAAGGGGTCACGTCACTATGTAAAGCAACAAAATCGAATTGCTAGAATCCATCAACAAATTGGGAGACAAAGACAAAATTTTCATTACAATACTGCACACGATCTAGTTAAAAAATATGATTTAGTCGCCGTCGAAGATCTCAACATCAAAGGACTCGCTAAAAGTCGTTTGAGTAAATCAATTCTCGATGCAGCCTGGGGTGCTTTCATCAATATTTTGGATGCAGTGGCGGTCAAACGCGGCGTTCATGTGCTGAAGGTCAATCCGCATGGTACAAGTCAGAATTGCTCTAGTTGTGGCGTAAAAGTTCCGAAAACATTGTCTGTTCGTCTACATGAATGTCCGAAATGCGGACTGAGTATGGATCGCGACGAAAATGCTGCGGTCAATATTTTAAATCGAGCATTAAACGAGGTGGGACTCATCTCGTCTGCGCGTGGAGGCTTAGGGGATACCCAGCCATTGAAGCGTGAAAACCTTGAAGGAAGCCCCCATCATACGCTCAAGCGTTGATGGTGGGTAACGTCACATACTAGTGTAGTGAGGGCGAATTTTGTGCGATAACTTCAATTGAAGGTAGGCATTTTTAGCATCAACTCGCCCCTGAGAGATCCCAAATTTACATTCATAACTCATAATTTAAATGTGCCGTTTGCTTGCTTATCAGGGTAAACCTCAATCGATCGATCGATTGATTGCCGAACCAGAACATTCGCTGATCGTCCAAAGTTACCAACCCAAGGAAATGACCGCAGGGGTAATTAATGCCGATGGGTTTGGCATCGGTTGGTATCATCCCCAGCAAAATACCGATCCGTTTATTTATAAACAAACGATTCCGATTTGGAGCGACACCAATCTCCCCGATCTCGGGAGATCGATCGAAACTGGTTGTATGTTGAGTTACGTACGAAGTGCAACGCCAGGGCAAGCAGTCAGTATGAGCAACTGCCAGCCATTTCGTGATGGTAACTTACTGTTTATTCACAACGGATTTATCGAGAATTTTCGGAGCGGTTTATATAAGCAAATCCGCGATAAATTACACCATCATATTTATCAATCGATCGATGGTACCACTGATTCGGAACATATCTTTGCGCTATTTTCCAACGAATTGCATACCCATCCCGAACTTCCCCTCGAAATTGCCCTGCAGCGCACCTTAAGACTACTCCGTGATTTAGCGGCAGTCGATCGCACGACAATTTCAGCAAATATCGTGATTAGCGATGGCAAACGATTGATTGCTTCTCGCTTCGCTCACAGTGCTACCGTTCCGACCTTCTACTGGATTAAAGATAGCATCGAATATCCCGATGCCGTCATCCTTGCCTCCGAGCCGATATTTAAAGGTGATTGGCAAACCTGTCCGATGCAAAGTATCATCACTGTCGAACCAGATTTAGAAGTTAAAATCGATCTTATTTAAGCGCGATCGCTGAAATTCAGTTGATTAGAATATAATCATTAGCGGTTCTCATCCTAGTGAAGGGCATTATTAGTGGTTTTAGTGGCTAGTGGCTGGTGGCTAGTGGCTAGTAAATGTACCTCATTCGATTGGGAACCGCTATAACTTCCAGCTAAAATCCTGTCAGTTCGGGTTAAGAGAATTGCTGTAACCTCGTCAGGGTTGAACTTTTGAGGGAATTAACCCTCAATATTAACTCACTCCCCACTAATAATCTAACGTTGAGTAACTGCCGAAGGTAAAACTCGCAGCCCACAAATATATACCGCTTGCCGCTTCGCTTTGGACAGATCTCATCCCGAGCAGATGTTAAATAGCTATCTTAAAACCAGCACTATTTTTATGCCCGCCACCCCCATACAACTTAGCAATCGCCGAACAGTCAAAATCCGGCTGCGAACGCAACGAATAAGAAATACTAGAATTCCCTCTCAACCAACTAGCCACAACCGGATAGTCAGGATACTCTTCCAACATCCGGTGACATAGTTCGGAGACGATATCATAATTGGAACAGTTAATCGTCGGTATTTTTCGATCGGTTAGCCACTCGCCAGTAGGCGCTTGATAAGGCGGGAGACGATCCAAATACACATGTTTCAACAGGCCATTAATCTCCTTAGCTTGATATTTAAGCATCGTCTTACCATCCTGTCTCAACTTTGCTAAACCTTCAGGGGTTAATAATTCGAGCCAGCAGTCAAATTCCTGCGGGAGTAATTGCAATCCAGCCGTCACCTCTCCAGTTTCTGCTAACTTCCACTCCCAGAGATCGCGGTCTTGAATATACTTAAATAGTTCGGGAATTTCGCGATCGGGATGAAAATATTCCCAACTAATCATCGCACCCGATCGATTCATGTCAAAGAGGGCACCTCGCAAGCCTAGCAAGGCTTCCTGGGCTGTTTTATGATGGTCGAGCGTAATTACTCGCTCGTGTTGTTGTAACAATTCTTCCATCACCTGACGCGGGTAACTAAAGTCCAAGATATAAACTTCCGAACCCGCTGCCATCTCTGGCGGATCTTGTTGATGTTTGACACCGATATATTCGGAGCGAGTGCCGAATTTCAAATAAGCTGCCAGGGCACTACCAAATCCATCTGGACAGTTGTTGTGATAGAGAGTATATATCTGAGTCATGCGATCCGAAAACTCCCAGCGGTTAAGGCATTAGATAAAAATTCTCGCACGTCTGACGGCAATTTTGCTCAGCATAGAACCAAGTATCATCGATCGATAACTATTTTTAACCAGCTTGACGATCGATCGAGTTTCCGAACAGCTCAAAAAAATCGAAATAGATGCGTCCGATCGACCGATCGAATATCTTCTAGGGGCAAGTTTGTGTTATTACTAGTAAAAACAAACTCCAATCCGCAAAGTTTTTAAAAATAACCGGGGAGGGGTTGGGCGCACCTACATTTACGTACCCCTTCCATGAATAAACCCCTCGGCTCGGTAATTGAAGGTTCGCTCACTGGTGGCTTAGAAGTGCGGCTGCATCCCGATATCTCCGTTGAAGATATGCGGGTGGGCAAGTTTTTGGTAGTGCGCGGGCGACAATATGACTTCTTTTGTTTATTAACCGATGTCTGTTTGGGAACGTCGAGCGATCGAATTTTGGTCAATCCACCCCATCCCGATGATGATTTTCTGCTCGATGTATTATCGGGCAGCGGTACCTATGGGACGGTAAATCTCTCGCCGATGTTGATGCTCAATAAGTTTACCCAAATCCACCCAGTGCCCACTGGTACGGCAAGTTTGAATGGGAACGGGAAAGGTAAAAAAGCTAAAGGTGAAAATGGCAAAGCCTCGCTAGCTTCCTTTGAAGCTAATACAAACATGGAATGGGAGCTATTGCCTGTCAAGACAGTGCCCAGCCACTTCAGCCAAGTATTCGATGCCAATGAGAACGACTTTCGATCGGTATTCGGTTGGGAAGACGATCCGACGCGGAAGAATTTTTCGATCGGGCAACCATTAGATATGGATGTCCCTGTCTGTCTGGACTTAAAGAAGTTTGTCGAGCGGAGTAATGGCGTATTTGGGAAATCGGGAACGGGAAAATCATTTCTAACGCGGCTGTTACTTGCCGGGGTAATTCGCAAAAAAGTCGCGGTAAATCTGATCTTCGATATGCACTCAGAATACGGCTGGGAAGCCGTACAAGAGGGCAAAAATGTCAAAACGGTAAAAGGATTGCGCCAGCTATTTCCGAATGACGTGATGGTATATACCCTCGATCCCGAATCCAGTCGCAATCGCGGGATTCGGGACGCACAGGATCTCTATCTCACTTATGAGATGATCGATATCGAAGATTTACAGCTAGTTTCGCGAGAATTAAATCTCTCCGAAGCAAGTCTCGATAATGCGAATATTTTAGCTGCTGAATATGGGAGTAGCTGGATTAGTCGGTTATTAGAAATGAGTAATGAAGATATTACTGTATTCTGTGAATCGGGGAAGGGACATAAAGGCTCGATCTCCTCTTTACAACGTAAATTAATGCGGTTGGAGAAGCTCAAATATCTCAAACCCATCAGTCGTCAGGACAATCTTAAAAGTCTGATGCAAGCGCTCAAAGCTGGTAAAAATATCGTGATCGAATTTGGCAACCAGTCAGATTTGTTATCTTATATGCTGGTGACAAATATGCTCACTCGCCGGATTCACAAACTATATGTAGATAAAGCCGAGCAATATTTACAGAGCAAGCAAGAAGCCGACAGACCGATCCCGTTAATTATCACGATCGAAGAAGCGCATAGATTTCTCGATCCAGCGATCGCGAAGAGTACGATCTTTGGCACGATCGCACGGGAAATGCGGAAGTTTTTTGTAACTCTATTAATCGTCGATCAACGGCCATCTGGCATCGACAATGAGATTATGTCGCAAATCGGTACGCGGATTACGGCACTAATTAATGACGAAAAAGATATCGATGCAATCTTCACTGGCGTATCTGGCGCACAGGGTTTGAAATCAGTTTTGGCGAAGTTAGATTCCAAACAACAAGCATTAGTATTAGGTCATGCCGTGCCGATGCCTGTGGTAGTTCGGACTCGTCCCTACGACCAAAAATTCTATGAGGAAATCGGCGATACCGACTGGGTTACTAAGTCGGATGAGGAGATCTTGGTCGCAGCAAAAGCGGCGCAAATGGATTTAGGATTTTAGGAACCGCTCTAACCGTCAATAAATATACCGAAAAATAAACATCCCCTCCGTCGCGATTTCAGTAGCCTCTGGGATGAATCGCTTACACAAACTTGATTACAATAAGAGCGTAGTCTCTCCAGCCGACTACTAATTAGGTGATTTGCTAAAATCGACGTTACCCGACGATCGCATCTGTATAAAGTAAAAATAATATGACTAATACCTTCCTCGCGCGTCTCCACAGTCCCGAACGTCCCGTCATCGTCTTCGATGGAGCAATGGGTACCAATCTCCAAGTCCAAAACCTGACAGCGGCAGACTTTGGGGGTGCCGAGTATGAGGGTTGTAATGAATATCTCGTCCATACCAAGCCGGAAGCAGTTGCCAAGGTGCATCGGGACTTTTTGGCGGCTGGTGCGGATGTGATTGAAACCGATACTTTTGGTGGTACGACTCAGACATTAGCTGAATTTGGATTGGGCGACAAGGTATATTATCTGAATAAAACCGCCGCAGAGTTGGCGAAAAAATGCACGGCGGAATTTTCGACACCTGAGAAACCGAGATTTGTAGCGGGTTCGATCGGCCCAGGCACTAAATTACCCTCGATCGGGCATATCGATTATGATACTTTAGAGCAATCTTATGTCGAACAGGCCGATGCTTTGTTCGATGGTGGCGTGGATCTATTCTTGATTGAAACCTGCATGGATGTGCTGCAAATTAAGGCAGCATTGAATGCAATTGAAACGGTTTTTAAAAACAAAGGTAGTCGCATCCCGCTGATGGTGTCGGCAACATTCGAGCAAGCCACGAATACCATGTTGGCTGGTACCGATGTCGCTGCATTATTGACAATCCTCCAACCCTTCCCGATCGATATTTTAGGCTTAAATTGTGCGACGGGGCCGGATCTGATGGCTCCCCATATCAAACATCTGTGCGAACAATCGCCGTTTGTAGTGTCGTGCGTGCCTAATGCGGGCTTACCAGAAAATATTGGCGGCTGCGCTTTCTACAAATTAACACCCGTCGAACTCCAATTAGCATTACATAAATTTGTCGAAGATTGGGGCGTTCAAGTCATCGGTGGTTGTTGTGGGACGCGTCCCGATCATATTCAAGCTTTAGCGGAAATTGGTGCCAAGTTACACGTCAAAGAACGTCATCCTATTTACGAACCAGCCGCCGCATCATTAATGTCGGCGCAACCATATCATCAAGATAATTCGTTCCTAATTATTGGCGAACGATTGAATGCGAGTGGTTCTAAAAAGTGTCGAGACTTATTAAATGAAGAGAATTGGGATGGTTTAGTTTCTCTCGCTAAATCGCAGGTACGTGAAGGTGCCCACATTCTCGATGTCAACGTCGATTATGTCGGACGCGATGGTGTCAAAGACATGCACGAAGTAGTTTCGCGAGTGGTAAACAACGTCAATTTACCATTAATGCTCGACTCGACTGAGTGGGAGAAAATGGAAGCCGGATTGAAAGTTGCGGGCGGTAAATGCCTGCTCAACTCGACTAACTATGAAGACGGCGAAGAACGCTTCTATAAAGTATTGGAAATCGCCAAGAAATATGGGGCAGGAATCGTGATCGGCACGATCGATGAAGAAGGCATGGCAAGAACTGCCGAGCGTAAATTCAGCATTGCAAAACGCGCCTATGATGCCGCGATCGCATATGGTTTCCCACCTTATGAAATTTTCTTCGACACCCTCGCACTCCCAATTTCCACCGGGATTGAAGAAGATCGAGAGAATGGTAAAGCGACTGTCGAATCAATTAAAATGATTCGCGAAAGTTTGCCTGATTGTCACGTTCTATTAGGACTATCAAATATTTCCTTCGGTCTAAATCCAGCAGCGCGACAAGTATTAAACTCGATGTTCCTGCATGAGTGTATGGAAGCGGGCATGGATGCCGCGATCGTCAGTCCGAATAAAATCTTACCCCTCGCTAAAATATCTCCCGAACATCAAGAAATCTGTCGGAATCTGATTTACGATCGCCGTCAATTCGATGGTGATATTTGCACCTACGATCCGCTCGGTTTGCTCACCACCATGTTTGAAGGGGTGACAACCAAACGGGATAAAGCCGAAGATGATAAATTACCCCTCGAAGAAAAACTTACCCGCCATATTATCGACGGCGAACGGGTTGGCTTAGAAGCGAATCTCATGAAAGCGATCGAGAAATATCCACCCCTCGATGTGATTAATATCTATCTCCTCGATGGCATGAAAGTAGTCGGCGAACTCTTCGGTTCGGGACAGATGCAATTACCCTTCGTCTTGCAATCCGCCGAAACCATGAAAGCCGCCGTCGCCTTCCTCGAACCCCACATGGATAAAGCCGATGCAGGTACGAGTAATGCCAAAGGAAAATTCGTAATTGCCACCGTCAAAGGCGACGTACATGATATTGGTAAAAACCTCGTCGATATCATCCTCTCCAACAACGGTTATGAAGTAATCAACATGGGGATTAAACAATCCGTCGAAGCGATTATTCAAGCCTACGAAACCCACAAACCCGACTGTATCGCCATGAGCGGACTCCTGGTAAAATCCACCGCCTTCATGAAAGACAACCTCACCGCCTTCAACGAAAAAGGGATCACCGTTCCCGTGATCCTCGGCGGTGCTGCGCTCACCCCGAAATTTGTCTATAACGATTGTCAAAATGCTTATAAAGGGCAGGTAATCTACGGCAAAGATGCTTTTGCCGATTTGAACTTTATGGATGCCCTGATGCCCGCCAAACAGGGCAACAAGTGGGACGACACCCACGGCTTCCTCGACGATGATGGCAATCCAATTAAAGTCAACCTTGTAGTTGAAGAGCCTAAAGAACAGGCAGAGAGCAAAGAGCCAGCGGTAATTGATACAGTGCGATCGGAAGCGGTAGGATTAGATATCGATCGACCCACACCACCATTCTGGGGTACCAAAATCCTCAAAGATGAAATCTCCCTAGAAGATCTATTCTGGCACATGGATTTACAAGCCCTAATCGCCGGACAATGGCAATTCCGTAAACCCAAAGACCAAACTCGCGAAGAATACGACGCATTCCTCGCCGAGAAAGTCCACCCCATCCTCGAAGAGTGGAAAGCCAAAATCCTCACGGGTGAATGGTTAGAACCCCAACTGATCTACGGCTACTTCCCCTGTACCGCCGAAGGAAACTCCGTCCACGTCTACGATCCCAGCGTCATCGAGCAAGGCTTAACCCCCCAAACAGCCACCCCCGTAGTCACCTGGACATTCCCCCGCCAAAAATCCCTGCGTCGCCTCTGTCTGGCTGATTTCTTCCGTCCCCTGTCAGAGAACAAATTCGATGTATTCCCGATGCAAGCCGTAACGATGGGCGAAGTCGCCAGCGAGAAAGCCCAAGTGTTATTCAAAGCCGATAACTATGCCAACTATCTCTACTTCCACGGGATGGCTGTCCAAATGGCTGAAGGTTTAGCCGAATGGGGACACGCCCGCATCCGCAAGGAGTTGGGTTATGGCGATTTGGAGCCAGATAATATTCGCGATATGTTGGCGCAACGCTATCAGGGTTCGCGGTATAGTTTCGGCTATCCAGCTTGTCCGAATGTGGCGGATCAGTTACACCAGTTGAAAATCATGGGTACCGATCGGATGGGGATGACGATGGATGAAAGCGAGCAGCTTTATCCTGAGCAGTCTACTACTGCTTTGATTGTCTATCATCCTGTGGCTAAGTATTTTAGTGCTTAGAATTGGTTAGGGTGACGTAAGAACAAACACAGAAAACATAAATGATTGATTGAAATGTAGATGGTGGGCAATGCCCACCCTACTTTTTAATTCTTTAAAATAGAGAATCATGATAGAGAAATTATCAGATGACAATTCCTTTGAGATCGAATTTGCAAAAAATCTACTCTCACTTGAATGTCTTGCATCAAAAGAGCAATTATCATATAAGGAAGAAGAATTTATAGCAGCTATCGGTGTCTGTTGGAATCTAGTTCAAGAATATAATGCGGATACCAAAGATATTTTAAATATTGACTTTATCTCAACACTACATAAAACGTTGGCAATACAGATTGGTGCTCACAATCCTGGTGAATTTGTCGATGATGGAGGTATGGGTGCAAGTTGGTCGGATTTTAAAGAACAAATTAAGGACACGATTGAGGAATTTGAAGCTTGTGAAAATTGTTATATTATTGCTCAATTGTTTTGGGGTGGACATTTGCCAAATTTACAGATTAGTGTTGGCTGGCTATGCGTTAATACTCTTGCCCTAAGATATGGATATAGTCCACCATTCTATCCTTCAAAGAGTATCCATGAAGAATTTATTGAATGTTTAGATTATGCTGGGCCTGATTGTTGGGATGCAGAAAGTCTACGCGCTCTCATAGGATGACTAAAAGTTTTTTTGACCACCAATTTTAACGATCGAGCTGTCGATCGATTATGTCCAATTATTCGATCGATATTGATACTCGATCGTGTTTGGGGTGATGTTCGATCTATTTTAATGGTGATGGTTTGGGTTCGATCGATTTGGTGATGGTGGGATCGATCGCTGTTTAGATTCGATCGATATTGATGCTCGATCGTGTTTGGGGTGATGTTCGATCGATTTTGATGAAGATGGTTTAGGTTCGATCGATTTGGGGTGGTGGGATCGATCGTGTTTGGGGTGATGTGCGATCGATTTTGATGGTGGTGGGTTGGGTTCGATCGATTTGGTGGTGGGATCGATCGTTGTTTAGATTCGATCGGGTGTTGGGAGGATCGATCGGATTTGGGGTGATGTTCGATCGTTGTTTAGATTCGATCGTTGTTTAGATTCGATCGTTATCCAGCCATCATCAATTCTCTGCTTTGATGATGAAGAACTAATAATTGAGAAGAATTTAGTGTCTCGATCGCATAAGCGCGACCATTTGTATCGCTAAATTCAACCTCAAATACATCTGGTTCATACTCTTCGACGATCGTACCAACTTGACCGCGAACTAAGCTTAATTCTGGTAAATTTTCGAGTAGTGCCACAACATCTAATAACTTCATTAAAACCACCTCATTCTAGAGAATATAACAAGTAATCAAACGCGGAAAATCTTCATTATCTTTGACAATCCAGACACTATGAATTATGGCGGTTTTTTCTTCGCGAGTTAATGGAAAATCAATAATATACTTTTGTCCATACGCATTTCTTGCCGCAGGAACCGCATCATAAGTTTCTAGTGCCGATCGTAAAGATTGCTTGAGTTCTTCAAGATGAGATACATCCATATTTAAAGCCGCTTTAAACACCCGTGCTTTATGTTTACCCTCATCATGCTCTAGATTCAGACTATATCCAGCTAATTTGCGGTCATCAATGACTGCTAAATCTGGATTAGATAATTTCATGATGTGAATTTATGCGAGTAACTGGCGATCGATTGCATACCCTAATATATTACTCGATCGCTGGTGGGATCGATCGATTTGGGGGATATACAATTGCCGTTCGCGAAGCGTCTCGAAGAGAAGGCACGCTTCGCGAACGATTTTGATGGAGGTGGTTTGGGTTCGATCGATTTGGGGATGGTGGGATCGATCTTGTTTAGATTCGATTTTGATCGGGTGGTGGTAGGTTCGATCGATTTGGTGGTGGGATCGATCGTTGTTTCGATTCGATCGGGTGTTGGGAGGATCGATCGATCGTTTATTTCCTATGGTAGATTCTCAATCTGCTCTGTTGGTAGATAATTAGATTTATATAATAATCTCGCCCGACGTTGTTTGAGTAAATCTGCGTCTACTAATGCGATCGCTTCATCTAGCTGTAGATTGAATAAATCTAATAACCGACAGGCTTCTCGCAACTTGGCGATCGATCTCGCTCTAGTCTCAGGATCGGGAATTTTAAATTGGTCGTTCATGACTAATTCCAATTACGTTGAATATCTTGTAAACTAGCAATACTGGCATCCAGAGAGTTTTGACCATTCGCCATCGCACCATACAATAAATTTAACATATCAGTAGAGGCAATTGGCTGAGATTGGGAGACTCTCAACAACAGGTTATACAATCGGGAGCATGAAGATAATAGCCGCTCTTTGATATTCTGGAGTTCTTCCAGCTCTGGTAGTGTTTCGGCTGTTTCGCCGACTTGCTGAAATAATCTAAACTCCATTGCAGTAGTAGCGTCGATGCACTCAATCAAGCTGCGCTTCAGGGTAAAGATGTTTGTGACGACTATAGTATCTGGTAGTTTTGCCACTGATGGATCTGCTGACAGGTAAGTTTCACCTGTTAATTTAGCAGGTTTGATGTAACGATCTGCGATCGATCTTGAATTCTCAGTTCGATTGCTGTCGCAGACGGCAAGCCGTTTGACTCTCAGAATTAGAGAAACAAGTCATACTATCGATCGCGAATCAACCTCAGCTAGTTTATATTTCTCACTTGATAGAGTTCACCCAAATATCTCCACCAGACTTATTTAATGTCTTGCAATTTCTAGGGAGACGTGCTTCGATCGAGGAACAAGAATCAGCGACAGAGACACTTTTTAGTCTTCAAATAATATTAAAGAAGTTCATGGACTGCTAGAATTCAATAATAAGGTAAATCCGCGATCGCCACAGTCAAAGGCGACGTACAGGATATCGGTAAAAACCTCGTCGATATCATCCTTTCTAACAACAGTTATGAACTAGACACCATGCGATCGGAAGCGGTATCATTAGATATCGATCGACCCACACCACCATTCTGGGGTACCAAAATCCTCAAAGATGAAATCTCCCTAGAAGATCTATTCTGGCACATGGATTTACAAGCCCTAATCGCCGGACAATGGCAATTCCGTAAACCCAAAGACCAAACTCGCGAAGAATACGACGCATTCCTCGCCGAGAAAGTCCACCCCATCCTCGAAGAGTGGAAAGCCAAAATCCTCACGGGTGAATGGTTAGAACCCCAACTGATCTACGGCTACTTCCCCTGTACCGCCGAAGGAAACTCCGTCCACGTCTACGATCCCAGCGTCATCGAGCAAGGCTTAACCCCCCAAACAGCCACCCCCGTAGTCACCTGGACATTCCCCCGCCAAAAATCCCTGCGTCGCCTCTGTCTGGCTGATTTCTTCCGCCCCCTGTCAGAGAACAAATTCGATGTATTCCCGATGCAAGCCGTAACGATGGGCGAAGTCGCCAGCGAGAAAGCCCAAGTGTTATTCAAAGCCGATAACTATGCCAACTATCTCTACTTCCACGGGATGGCTGTCCAAATGGCTGAAGGTTTAGCCGAATGGGGACACGCCCGCATCCGCAAGGAGTTGGGTTATGGCGATTTGGAGCCAGATAATATTCGCGATATGTTGGCGCAACGCTATCAGGGTTCGCGGTATAGTTTCGGCTATCCAGCTTGTCCGAATGTGGCGGATCAGTTACACCAGTTGAAAATCATGGGTACCGATCGGATGGGGATGACGATGGATGAGAGCGAGCAGCTCTATCCTGAGCAGTCTACTACTGCGTTGATTGTCTATCATCCGACGGCTAAGTATTTTAGTGCTTAGTTAATATTTAACTTTTACCCTCCATTTTGGAGGGTATTTTTCAAGCAGTAGATGTAAATTCGATTAATATTTATGGTTGATATCAACATAGTAGAAGCTCGATCTAATTACTTACTAAAAGTTGTAATTGAGGCAATAAAAAAATTTAGAGCAGAGCATGAAAATGAATGCTTATACTCATTCACCTTAATATCTCCACCTGAAGGTAGTTCGGTCTGTTGTTCATTTGCGACTGAAGAAGGACTGACAAATATTGCCACTGACTATATTAATAATCATCCTCGCATTGCTCGAAACAATACACTCGAAGATCAGAGGGTATCATTGCGCTGGTTAAATCCCGACGAAGGTTGGTATTACTATTTTTTTGACGACAACTTTTCTGAATTTTGGCTCAAACCATTTACAACGGGTGAATTAAAGTTGTTCGATGAATCGACTGATTCAATCTGTATAGACGTACTCCGAAGACTAGATGAGGTAAATACTTTTGGATCAGAAACTCAAAGAAGTAGAATCGTACTTGGATTTACTTATGGTTCCGATCCAGATGATTTTATAAATTTTGCCAAGGAAGTAAATCCTCCACAAGTTTATAGTAGATTATGTGATGAGATTCGAGAATCCTGCAAAGTAAATGGTGTAGTATCACCAATATAAATTAATCATTTTTTAAACAATGTTTACACTCGATCGTGTTTGGGGTGATATTCGATAGATATTGATGGGGGTTGTTTCGGTTCAATCGATTTGGTTATGGTTGGATCGATCGTTGTTTGGATTCGATCGGGTGGTGGTGGGATTCGATCGAATGTTGGATATAATAGACCTAGAGCCAGAAGGACAAATAAACCATGTCATTACAACTAGAAGAACGAGTTGCCTTATTAGAGGCTGAAGTAGAGCGGCTAAAACACCAAATGCCCAGTATCCCCGCAAAAACAGAGCATCCGATGCTAAAGTTTGCGGGTATTTTTAAGGACGATGCAGATTTTGCTGCTGTAGTCGCCAATATTGCCGCAGATAGAGCAGATACAACCGAAGAATAATGACCCTATTTATTCTAGACACCGATTCTGCATCATTATTTCTAGCTGGAAACCAAAAGCTAATTTATAGAGTAACCCAAGCAGTTCCACATGTTGTCACGACGATCGTTACAGTCCAAGAACTCTTTAACGGTTGGGCTGGTAGAGTAAATGACCCTGCGGAAGCTAATAATCTAGTCAGAATTTATGGCAAGCTTTGGCAAACTACCGAATTTTTAAAAACAATTGAAATATTGAAATTTAGTGAACTTGCTAATACTTATCATCAAAACTTAATCTTGGAGCATAAAATATTAGCAAAGAAACGATTGGAGAAAGATATGCGAATTGCCGCGATCGCTCTTGCAGTTAACGGAACTATTATTACTCGCAACCAAAAAGATTTTGCTCAGGTTCCTGGTATTAAAATTGAAGATTGGTCAATTTAAGATCGTGTTTGGGATGATGTTCGATTGCCGAAGGCACGCTACGCTAACGATTTGGGGGTGGTAGGATTCTATCTGTGTTGAGATTCGATCGTTATCCAGCTATCATCAATTCTTTTCCTTGATGATGAAGAACTAATAGTTGAGAAGAATTTAAAGTCTCGATCGCATAAGCCCGACCATTTGTATCGCTAAATTCAACCTCAAATACATCCGGCTCATATTCTTCCACGATCGTACCAACTTGACCGCGAACTAAACTGAACTCTGGTAAATCTTCTAAAAGTGCAACAACATCTAATAACTTCATTGAAATCACCTCGTCCTAAAGAATATAACAAGTAATCAAACGTGGAAAATCTTCATTATCTTTGACAATCCAGACACTATGAATTATTGCAGTTTTCTCCTCACGAGTTAGTGGGAAATCAATAATATACTTTTGACCATAAGCATTTCTTGCCGTAGGAACCCCATCATAAGTTTCGAGTGCCGATCTCAAGGCTTGCTTGAGTTCTTCAAGATGAGATACATCCATATTTAAAGCCGCTTTAAACACCCGTGCTTTATGTTTACCCTCATCATGGTCTAGATTCAGACTATATCCAGCTAATTTGCGATCGTCAATAACTGCTAAAGCTGAATTTGGTAACTTCATAGCGTAAATTTACGCGAGTAACTGGCGATCGAGTACATACCCTAATATATTATTACTCGATCGCTGGTTATAGACAGAGCAATCGTTAATTTTAATGAAACGCTTTGCGGTCGATTTGGGGGTGGTGGGATCGATCGTTGTTTAGATTCGATCGTTCTAGCTGTGGATTCATATAATAGACATAGTGACTAAAGTAGAGTATCGGATATGAGTACTAGATTAGAAGTTCAGTCAGCGATCGAGCAATTACCAACAGACGAGATTCGCAATCTATCAAAGTGGCTGCAAGAATATCTTGACGAAAAGTGCGATCGGCAGACTCAAACAGATGTTCGATCTGGTTCTGGATTGCACGATTCCTTCGAGGCTGCGGCAATTTTAGCCCAGGCACTAGCAGAGCAAAAGGCAGCTTTGCATGAAGGATAAAGTCAGGTTTGCATTTACAGAAGTAGATCCAATGCTTGGCGCATTAAGCACGCTCCCATACCTGCCAATCATCCTAACCTATCGAGGTCAGTCATTGAGAGGATCGGGTTTGTTGGATACAGGTTCTAGCGTGAATGTGTTGCCCTATGAAATGGGTTTAAGCCTGGGTGCAGTTTGGGAAAACCAAACACTTGCTATCCCATTGGGTGGAAATTTAGCTAGATTTGAAGCAAGAGCATTAGTTTTAACAGCAAATGTCGATCGATTCGCTCCCGTAGATTTAGCATTTGCTTGGACACAAGATCGTAATGCTCCATTGATTTTAGGAAACATGAATTTTCTATTAGAATTTGATGTGTGTTTTTATCGCAGTGAGTTAGCTTTTGAAATTAGCCCAAGGAAGTCTTGAATCTAATCCAGTTAATTATATCGATCTAATTGTGATGGTTTAGGTTCGATCGATTTGGGGGTGGTATGCTCGATCGTTGTTTAGATTCGATCGGGTGTTGGTGGGGTCGATCATTGTTTGGATTCGATCGGGTGGTGGTAGGCTCGATCGCCGAAGGTACGCTTCGCGAACGTGTTTGGGGTGATGTGTTATTTTAATTCATTTTGAGGATCGTATAATTCCACAACCGATGGCGATCTAACTCTTTCTGGGAAAATAACTAGATTGAAAGTATTAGCAACCTTGGTGGAAGTAAACAGAATTCCTTCAATATCTCCTCGTTTATAAGCTAATTGTCCCACTCTTTGAGGGTAAGCAGCAATTCTTAAAATGTCTTGATGATATTCCCAAGGTTGATTTAGTTCCTCCCAATTAACTCCGGCTGCTTGACAATACTCTGATGCGGACAAATTCAATACTCGTTCTAATTTAACCAATATTGAAACGATCGTATGTGGCGGTAGTGGGGCATTATTAGTTTTGAGGTTATAAAATTTTTCTGTCGATGCAGTTGTATCTCGATTTGCACAATACAGACAAGGGAAAGATTCACCTTGAGGAGGTCGAAAATTATATCTCCCTCCAGTAATTTCAGCACCCCTGGTAGATAATGGCTGACGAGAATAACGATAATTAACCGTGCGATAAAAATATCCTTCTAAGTGAGAAGTTATTGCATTTTCCAAGCTGAAACTAGCAATCAACAACTCAATTCTCTGCTGTTCTATTTGTCTTTCATCCATGTTTAGTCGAACTCAATAGCCAGCAGAATCACCGTAGTAAATACGTTCGACTAAATTAACAACAGCATCTATCCGATCGGACATCAAGCAATCAAGTGGTGATAGACCTCGCCATTCAATTAGTGGTTCTCGCAACCATCTTTGAATTTCCGAAATATTGCCATCAGTAAGTTGCCACAGCATTTTGAGAGCATATAATAAAGGTTGAAGTCGATTGATTACCACAGTCGAAGGACGAACTCTTTCGATCGTGCGGATATTCCGTTGACTGATTTTAGCTAATTCTCCATAGCCAATATTCATGAATGTAGCCAGTTTTTTCAAGCTCAAATCATGACCATCATAGATGGGTAGCAGCGGTTCGGCTTGAAGTAGAGATGATGCGCTCATAAAAACTTTAGCAAACGAATACATAATCCAATATATCAAATGTCGTTAGAAATGACAATAAAATGTCGTAAATATTGTCAGGAAGTCGATATCATCCTCTCCAACAACGTTTATGAAGTAATCAACATGGGGATTAAACAATCCGTCGAAGCGATTATTCAAGCTTACGACACCCACGGCTTCCTCGATGATGATGGCAATCCGATTAAAGTCGCCGTCGAAGTTGAAGAGCCTAAAGAACAGACAGAGAGCAAAGAACCAGCGGTAATTGATACAGTGCGATCGGAAGCAGTAGGATTAGATATCGACAGGCCAACACCACCATTCTGGGGTACCAAAATCCTCAAAGAAGAGATCGTCCTCGAAGATCTATTCTGGCACATGGATTTACAAGCTCTCATCGCTGGGCAATGGCAATTCCGTAAACCAAAAGACCAAACTCGCGAAGAATACGACGCATTCCTCGCCGATAAAGTCCACCCCATCCTCGAAGAATGGAAAGCCAAAATCCTCACTGGCGAATGGCTCGAACCCCAACTGATCTACGGCTACTTCCCCTGTACCGCCGAAGGTAACTCCGTCCACGTCTACGACCCCAGCGTCATCGAGCAAGGCTTAACCCCCCAAACAGCTACCCCCGTAGTCACCTGGACATTCCCCCGCCAAAAATCCCTCCGTCGCCTCTGTCTGGCTGATTTCTTCCGTCCCCTGTCAGAGAACAAATTCGATGTATTCCCGATGCAAGCCGTAACGATGGGCGAAGTCGCCAGCGAGAAAGCCCAAGTGTTATTCAAAGCCGATAACTATGCCAACTATCTCTACTTCCACGGGATGGCTGTCCAAATGGCTGAAGGTTTAGCCGAATGGGGACACGCCCGCATCCGCAAGGAGTTGGGTTATGGCGATTTGGAGCCAGATAATATTCGCGATATGTTGGCGCAACGCTATCAGGGTTCGCGGTATAGTTTCGGCTATCCAGCTTGTCCGAATGTGGCGGATCAGTTACACCAGTTGAAAATCATGGGTACCGATCGGATGGGGATGACGATGGATGAGAGCGAGCAGCTCTATCCTGAGCAGTCTACTACTGCGTTGATTGTCTATCACCCTGTAGCTAAGTATTTTAGTGCTTAGGATTGGTTGAAGTGATGACTACAGGTTGAATCATCGCCTGAGATATAGATGGTGAGTGGTAACCAGCATCTATATCTCAAAAAAAAATTGATTGGAATTAGCTTATGTGATTTAATTTGGGAAGATCGAACCCCATAACATCTATGTAATTCTGATGAGTGAAAATCCTTTTGAGCCGCAGCCAAATACGCCTAAACAACCTGGAAAAATTGATGCTGCAATCCTGACTCCAACAATGGGGTTTTTGGCAGTAGTGATTGCAGCATTGATTACAGCAATATTTGGATACAATCAATTTATTTCAAGCCAGGAGAAAGCAGAAAAAGATAAGCGATCTGATAACTTCAAAGAATATTTAAGTAAATTAAATAATCCTAGCATCTCTGATATTTCAGCCGACATCTCTGGAATAGAAGAAATAGTTAAAAGAGATCCTTCTTACAGGGATCGTGCAACGGATGCTTTGTCATCATTAGTCAGAACGTATGCAAAAAGAGATTTAAGTAAACCAAAAAAACTAAATAAAGAAAAGCGGGTAGTACGCTTCCCAGAGCAAGAAAACCTAGATCCAAATGATAATCAAATCAAAAAAGTAAATGAAAATATTCAAAGAGCGGTGAGTTTAATCGCAGATATTAATGTAAGCGGAAAAGAAAGCAAAGTTAATACTGACCTGAGTTATACTCGGCTTCAGAAAATTGATTTAGATGATAAAAACATACAAAAAATTAGCTTTGTACATAGCTACTTAGTCAACGCAGGCTTTCAAAGAGGGTTGCTTGATGGTGTTGTTCTAGAAAAGGCTATTCTTATAGGAGCAGATTTTAGAAAAGCACATTGTAAATCTGCTCGGTTATCTAAAGCAGATTTGAAGACAGCAAATTTAAGCGGAGCAGATTTAACAGAAGCCAATGTTGAGAACACCAATTTTAAAAGTGCGAATTTAACAGGAACAATTTTAAAAAAAGTTAAAAATCTGACAAACTCACAAATCAAAAAAGCCTGTTATTGGGAAAATGCAATATATGATGATCCAGATAAAGTTAAAAAGTTAAAGAGAGAAACATCGTCGAATCCTAGAGAAAAGCTAGAGTGTAAACGTTGGTGGGGTAAGTAGTTTGAAATATTGATCGATTTTGGTATGATATGGGATGATATTAATATCTGGAACTTTGATTTATCTGATTAAGAGATGGACTATGATTTATCCCTAGAAATAATCATAGTCTATCCAGAAATCATGCTCATCATAGTTCGGGACGGATTGATTTAGATCAGGGTGATTAGGATTTGGATATGTCGATCGATGGGTGTTGTTGCGATCGAATTGAGTATTCTACAATTAGCTTTCGATCTGTTCTGTTGGTAGATAATTAGATTTATATAATAATCTCGCCCGACGTTGTTTGAGTAAATCTGCGTCTGCCAATGCGATCGCTTCATCAAGCTTCAAATTTAACAAGTCTAACTGACGACAAGCCTCCCTCAAATTAGCGACAGATCTGGCTCTAGTTTCTGGATCGGGAATTCTAAATTGGGTGTTCATGGCTAATTCCAATTACGTTGAATGTCTTGTAGGCTAGCAATACTGGTATCTAAGCAGGCTTCAGCTAGCTCTATCGACTCATACAATAAATCTAGCACACCCTTGGAGGCGATTTGCTAGCGCAACGCTCCGCGAACGGCTGAGATTGGGAAACTCTCAACAGCAGGTTATACAAGCGGGAGTGTGAAGATAGTAACCGCTCTTGGATATTCTGGAGTTCGTCTAGTTCTGGTCTTGTTTCTGCCGTTTCGCCGACTTCTTGGAATAATCGGAACTCCATTGCAGTAGTAGCGTCGATGCACTCAACTAGTCTGCGTTGCAGGGTAAAAATATTGGTGATTACGGAGTCTGGTAGTTTAGCCACTGATGGATACGCTGACAGGTAGATTTCATCTGTTAACTTATCAGGTTTAAGGTGATGAACGATCGATAAATGACGTTTCATAATTTAGTCACTCAAGGATATCCTTGGGTTAAACCTAATGCGTCATTGATGAGATCGCCCTCGAAGAACTATTCTGGTACATGGATTTACAAGCTCTCATCGCTGGGCAATGGCAATTCCGTAAACCAAAAGACCAAACTCGCGAAGAATACGACGCATTCCTCGCCGATAAAGTCCACCCAATCCTCGAAGAGTGGAAAGCCAAAATCCTCACCGGAGAATGGCTAGAACCCCAACTTATCTACGGCTACTTCCCCTGTACCGCCGAAGGTAACTCCGTCCACGTCTACGACCCCAGCGTCATCGAGCAAGGCTTAACACCCCAAACAGCCACCCCCGCAGTCACCTGGACATTCCCCCGCCAAAAATCCCTGCGTCGCCTCTGTCTGGCTGATTTCTTCCGCCCCCTGTCCGAGAATAAATTCGACGTATTCCCAATGCAAGCCGTGACGATGGGCGAAGTCGCCAGCGAGAAAGCCCAAGTGTTATTCAAAGCCGATAACTATGCCAACTATCTCTACTTCCACGGCATGGCTGTCCAAATGGCTGAAGGTTTAGCCGAATGGGGACACGCCCGCATCCGCAAGGAGTTGGGTTATGGCGATTTAGAGCCAGATAATATTCGCGATATGTTGGCGCAACGCTATCAGGGTTCGCGGTATAGTTTCGGCTATCCCGCTTGCCCGAATGTAGCAGATCAGTTGCACCAGTTGAAAATCATGGGTACGGAGCGGATGGGGATGACGATGGATGAGAGCGAGCAGCTCTATCCTGAGCAGTCTACGACTGCGTTGATTGTCTATCATCCTGTAGCTAAGTACTTTAGTGCTTAGAATTTTACATAAAATCACCTAAAACTTAGATGGTGGGGATTACCTACCATCTATTTCAATTTAATTTATTCGCAAATATGTCAGAACTTACTGATGGATTAGATAGTATTTACAGCAAATTGCTAACTCAGGTACCTCACCGTGTTAGTTCTATGAAACCTGGACTATCTAAATCAGAAATTGATGAAATGGTTCAATGCCTTCCATTTAGTCTTCCATCGGAAGTTTGTGAAATGTATCAATGGCATGATGGTGGAAATCATTGCTGGAATTTCCTACTTGAGAATTATGATTTTCCATCTTTAAAGTTGGCAATTTATCTTTACCAAGAAGAACTTAGCCAACTTCAACAGGATGACCCTGAAGTTGCAGAATTTTTTCAATTTCGGTTTCCACTTTTTCATAATCCTGATTCCGCCATATTCTTGACTGTCTTACTAAATGGAAAAAACGGAAGTCCAATTTATATACATGATATTGGAAGTAGTAACTATGAGCTGCTGTATCATAGTTTGACTAATTTGATTTTACATGCAGCCGAATGGTATGAGAAATCCACTTTTGTAGAGGATGGACTTGAGTTCAATGTTGAATATGATGATGCAAAGTGGTCAGAAACAAAAACATATGATATTGAAACCTATCTAGAGACGAAATATATGGCAAGAGAACATATTCTCAGAATCGCCGATACCACAGGAAACGGTTGGAAAGGGTCTATGTATCAACATTTTATTGAAACCACATCAAATTAGTTCGATCGATATTGATACTCGATCGTGTTTGGGGTAATGCTCGATCGATTTTGATAGTGATGGTTTGGATTCGATCGATTTGGGGGTGGTGAGATCGATCGCTGTTTAGATTAGATCGGGTGTTGGGAGGATCGATCGCTATATGCCAAACAGACAATAGCGATCTATACTAGAAAGTAGCAGTATTTAGCCAAACTATCGTGGATACTAAACAGCTAATCGTCAGCGAACTAGAATCAACATCAGAAGACCTATTATCTGAAGTGTTACAGTTTGTTAAATCTATTAAACGTCAACAGCCCATATCGATCTCAACAACAACGCGCCAACGCATACCCAATTTAGAGCAGGGTAGAATTGTCATGAGTAATGATTTTAACGAACCACTACCCGATGCTTTTTGGTTGGGAGTCGATGAGTGAAAATCATTCTGGATACACAAGTATTAATTTGGTGGGCATTGGTGAAAATATAACAACTAAAGTAGAGTGTCTGATATGAGTACTAGATTAGAAGTTCAGTCAGCGATCGAGCAATTACCAAAAGACGAAATTCGCAATTTATCAAAGTGGCTGCAAGAATATCTCGACGAAAAGTGCGATCGAGAGATTGAAACAGATGTTCGATCTGGTTCTGGATTGCATGATTCCTTCGAGGCTGCGGCAATTTTAGCCCAGGCATTAGCAGAGCAAAAGGCAGCTTTGGATCAAGGATAAAGTCAGATTTGCATTTACAGAAGTAGATCCAAAACTTGGTGCATTAAGCACACTACCATATCTACCAATTATCCTAAACTATCGAGGTCAGTCATTAAGAGGATCGGGATTGCTAGATACAGGCTCCAGTGTGAATGTGCTGCCTTATGAAATGGGTTTGAGTCTGGGTGCTGTTTGGGAGAAGCAAACACTTTCTATTCCATTGGGTGGGAATTTAGCCAGATTTTAACAGCAAATGTAGATCGATTTGACCCCATTGATTTAGCCTTTGCTTGGACACAAGATCGAAATGCTCCACTGATTTTAGGGCACATGAATTTTCTATTAGAATTCGATGTGTGTTTTTATCGCAGTGAGCTAGCCTTTGAAATTAGCCCAAGAAAGTCTTGAATCCAATTTGCGTGGGTTCGATTGCCGAAGGCACGCTTCGCGAACGATTTTAGGTTTGTGGGATCGATTCTCCAAGGAGAGGCTTTGCCAACGAATGTTGGATATAATAGAGCTAGAGCCAGCAGGACGAACACAATATGTCACTACAACTAGAAGAACGAGTTGCCTTATTAGAAGCTGAAGTAGAGCGACTAAAACACCAATTGCCAAGCATCCCAGCAAAAACAGAACACCCAATGCTAAAGTTTGCAGGTATTTTTAAAGACGATGCAGATTTTGCTGCTGTTGTCACCAACATCGCCGCAGACAGAGCAGACACAACTGAAGAATAATGACTCTATTTATTCTAGATACCGATTCTGCATCATTATTTTTAGCTGGAAACCAAAAGTTAATTTATAGAGTAACCCAAGAAGTTTCTCATGTTGTCACGACGATCGTTACAGTCCAAGAACTTTTTAACGGCTGGGCTGGTAGAGTAAACGATCCTACTGAAGCTAATAATCTAGTCAGAATTTACGGCAAGCTTTGGCAGACGACAGAATTTTTAAAAACTATCGAAATATTGAAATTTAGCGAACTTGCCAATACTTACTATCAACGTCTGATATTATAACATAAATCTTTAGCGAAGAAAAAACTGGAAAAAGATATGCAGATTGCTGCAATTTCTCTTTCAGTTGGAGGAACGATTATTACTCGCAATCAAAAAGATTTCACTCAGGTTCCCGATCTTAAAATTGAAGATTGGACGATTTAATATCGATGTTGACACTCGATCGGGTAGCGAAGCATTTGCCCTAGCAATAGCCTCCGCTTTGCGGAATCGATGTTTGGATTCGATTTGGGGGGTGGTGGGATCGTTGTTGGGATTCGATCGGGTGTTGGGAGGATCGATCGAATATTGGATATAATAGCATTAGAGCGAGAAAGAATGAGTAAATTATGCCAGAGCAACTAGAAGAACGGCTGACATTATTAGAAGCTGAAGTCGATCGACTAAAACGTAAAATTGATTCAAATCCAGCTTCTTTACCTTGGTGGGAAAAAATAGCTGGCACCTTTGCCGAAAATTCTGCTTATGATGAAGCAATGAAATTGGGGCGTGAGTATCGAGAATCCGACCGAACAACTGATGTAGATGCAGTAGCTGACTAGATGTATATACTAGATACAGACCATCTCAGCGTTTTAGAGCGTAAAGGAGCTAATGCACAACCTCTTTTACAACGAATGAGAGCAATCGATCCAGCTCAGATTTCAACAACTATCATTAGCTATGAAGAGCAAATGCGCGGATGGTTGAGTTATATTGCCAAAGCACAAACAGAGGATAAGCAAATCGAAGCCTATAAACAGCTAAAGAATCAACTGATGAATTATTGCGTTATTCCAGTGATTGAATTCGACTTGGATGCAGTTAGAGAGTTTAATCGCCTCAGAAAAACTTATCCAAGGTTAGGCACGATGGATTTAAAAATTGCAGCAATAACCATTGTAAGTCGATCGACCTTATTAACAAGAAATTCATCTGATTTTGGACAAATCTCAGGGTTGCCAATTGAAGATTGGACGATTACTCTGGAAAATTGATATTGATATTCGATCGCGTAGCGTAGGCAGAGCTTAATCGATTCTGGTATGATAAGTGCTGATATTATAGCAAAAGTTCGTTTCAACGAACTAATTGAATTCTATGCAGTCCTCTTCAGAGGACTTTTGCTATTAGCCCGTTGGCGAAGCCTCTCGGAACGAGACACTTATAGTTCAGGGCGGTATATGAACGGAGCCAATTATTTGATATGATACGCGATCGATCGGGTGGTGGTGGGATCGATCGTTTTATCTTTGGATTCAATCGATTAAAACATGAATATACTCCAGGTCTAAAGCTATGAGTCCGCAATTACGGCAAATACTGACTGATATCGATCGCTTATCTGCAACAGAACGAATAGAAGTACTGAGTCATACCATCGAATTGATGAAGCAAAATCTCCCCGTTGAATTTGACGAATCGATCGATCCAGATATCGGGATAGAAGTCAAGCCAGAAGTCATCGAACAGTTATTAGCGATTCGCCAGCGTAAGAGACTCCAACTCTGACAACCGATGAGGTGAAACAGCGGCTGGGCTTGGTGTGAAATGAGTTATACCATCCAGTACAAGTCAGAATCTCTTGAGAATCTAGAAAAACTAGATAGCAAAATCCAATCTCGCATCATCAAAAAGATTAGTTGGCTGGCAGAAAATTTTGAGGACATCGCACAACTCGCGCTCACTGCAAATCTAGTAGGGTCTCCTGGGTATTTGATGATAAGCGTTACTTGTATTAAGTCCTGTAACGCTTTCAAGACCGATCGCTGCCGAAAACCGTAGCCTAAGATACATTTTCTACCACAAACCCAGGAGAGCCGGAAAATCTTCATTATCTTTAACTACTCACATCTTGCACCAGTTTGAAAATACTAGTGTTAACCCTAGCTCCAGGGTACCCACAAGGGGCACCCCTACAGGTTAATTGCGTAGGGGTGCCCCTTGTGGGTACCCTAAGATCTCTGCTTTTACTAGTCTTTCTGTATTGGTGCAAGATATGAGACTATCCATATACTGTGAATTATGGCAGTCTTCTCCTCACGAGTTAATGGAAAATCAATAACATACTTTTGCCCATAAGCATTTCTCGCAGCAGGAAACGCATCGTGACTCTCCAATGCCGATCGCAAGGCTTGCTTGAGTTCTTCAAGATGAGATACATCCATATTTAAAGCCGCCTTAAACACCCGTGCTTTATGTTTGCCTTCATCATGGTCTAAATTTAGACTATATCCAGCTAATTTGCGATCGTCAATGACTGCTAAATTTGGGTTTGGTAACTTCATGGAATGAATTTAATCTTGTCACTTTCGGTCGAGTGCATATCCTATTGTACTATTACCCGATTGTCTCTGGTACAATCCAATGGTGATATTAATGTCGATTTATTTGCTTGCGTTCGCGTAGCGTAGGCAAAGCCTAATCGATCGGGTGTTGCTGAATCGATGTTATGGGTTCGATCTCCAGGACAGCAACCGTTGGTAGTTGTAATTATCGGCGGATTAAATGAAACTGTCGGGATATATAATTACAGATTAATTTTCATCCGGATCTGCACTAACGATCGCTGGATATACGATCGTCAATCAATGATGGTGTAGATTGTGGACTTTTCTAGCAAGCATATATGTGGCACGATCTCGATCGTGGCAATCTCGATCGGCGCTAATAGCTGCGCCCAAGACCAGATGATTCGAGTCAATTCGACATCTACACTCAAGCTCGTTCCTACCACGGAAATTAGATATAAAGGTAAGACCTCAATAAACGCTGGCAGCCAAAAAGATGGTTGTGACAAAGACACCCCATGAATATACTGTTCGGTGATAATTGCCGAAAAAATCTAAATCGGAGGAGGCATCTTCGCCGCAGCTTTAGCCCGAATCACATCAGATAATGATAGTACTTGCTCCGAACCATGTAATCTAGATGTGAGATAATTCCAAAACGAAATTCCTAACTTTCGGCAAGTCTTTTTCAAGCCAACGAATGTATCTCTAGCTTTTCTGCCTAGTTCAGAGCGTGTGCCACCACTAATTTTCCGACGGGTGACATATTCTCTAATATCGGTTTCTGCCGCATTGTTATGTAAGGGTAATTCTGGGCAATCTAGTACCTGTAATAGTTCAATCTTATGATTCCTGATTTGATTAAGGACATTATTTAATAGCCCATGCTGGATATAACATCGCCCAAATATCTCATCAAATTTATCCTGCAAACTTAATGAAATCTCTTGACTGGGCTGCTGTTGATACTGTTTTAATTCTTGATAGTAGTCCCACAACAATCCTTGCATTTCGACAATATTCTCTCGCTCTTGCTCGCCATCACCTTCCAATTTTCTCAGACCTCTCTCAATATGAACCCAGCATAATCCATGCTGCATTACATTGAATTGTCCCGCCCCATCACTCAAAATTATCAATGGTTCCCGTCTTCCTTCTATGCTCAAACCACCTATCAGTGCTGCTTCAGTTATTACTCTTACTGTTTTTATACTAGTTATTCCTTGAGACAATAGATGCTCATGCCATTCTTCTTTTTTAACTGCTAATGGCCGCTCCGAAAAATCGACCTCAATCAGATTTTTCTGCGGGAGCTGATAGTTATCCAGATATGTCTTGGCATCTTCATTCAGTACATATTTTCGCTCCCCTGCTTGTAATATTTCTAAAAAGTTTTCTCGACTCTTAGAATTACTACTGTGGAAATAAGCAAAGTCATCATTTCCAACTACTGTACAATATCCATTCTTGCCATTGTGTCTTGCTCCAGTATCATCCGTATGAATGTATGTTGCTGTTTCTAGCCCTGCTCTTAATACTTGCTGTTGTTCCTGCTCAAATATTTGATGCTCTTCATTCAAGAGCCGATTTACTTGTCCTACTGAAATATTTATTCCCCATTCTCGGAGTTGCTCATAAATTAATGGTTGTGGCACTCTGCACTGATAATGCTGATACATTACATAGCATACCAATCCTGGCCCATAGTGCCTTCCCTGATATTCTTGGGGCAACTCTCCCACTACCGTTTTTCCATCACCTGTGATGTACTCTGCTAGCTGAAATCGAATGTTATGTCGCTTAATTATTAGTTCTTGTACATCGTAACTCCGATACCCATTAAATTTAGCATTTTCAGGAATATTCTCAGGCTGGATCGATATTTCTTCGTCGATCTCCAAGCTTGATTTTTTGCTTTCCTTTGCTGAACCTGCTCTTTTATCCGATTTTGGCTCTTTCGGTTCTCGCTGATTTAGCAGACTGGCACTTAATTGTGGCTTTCCTTTTAGTTTCTTCTTTGCCAGCAGTTCTGCTTCTAGTTGTTCTATTCTTGTTTTCTGATTTCCCAGTTGCTTGTATATCTTTTCAATCAGCTTTCTCTGTTCCTCTACCAGTCGCCGCAAACCTTCTACCTCCGTCTCTGAGGTATTTGTTTGGGCTGGGCTAGTATCGCTGTTTATACTCATCTCTCTGTTAAACCAGATTTTCGCTCTTTTTGCAACCCCCTGATTTACCAGGGCTTATTGAGACGTTACATATAAAGCATGTGGAGAAAGCCCAGCTAGTTGTCAAGAAATATTTACGAATATCGATAGTGAAAAAACTAAGTTAATCGCTCAATCTCGGGCGAAATACCAAGAGGAAGTATCCAGAAAAAGAGAAGCTGCCCAACTTGAATGGTATAATGCAAGAAGTAATTCGATCGATTGCCAACCTCGTAGAAGAGCTTATCGGCGAGCGATTATTAATACGATGCCTGCGATCGATCGGGAAGATCTGAGTAGTCGTCAGTGTCAAACAACCTATTCTCAAATCACCAGAGCTGAGGTTCCCGTTGTGAATGTAAGTAGTTTCTCTCAATCTGGAAACGAACCAAGTTTTACGCCGACTGAAGAAGATACCAAAAAAATCATCAAAGAATTAAGTAGTAATAGCTTAAACGAATATACTTTTTCTAAAGCAGATGGGTCGATCGTGGTGATTTGTCCGACTAGATACTGTGCGATTGCTAGTGGTGATGGTGGCTGGATCGGGATTGGGGAAAGAGGTAAATCGATCGAGATTAAGTCGGTATACTTTACACGGGCATAACTTGAGCATCGGCGATCGAAGAGATGATAGTCTAGTAAAGTCAAGGAAAAAGTGGAGCTTGAGGGATGAGCAATCTAAACTTTACGGAAGAAGATCGAGAAATATTAAATTATGAAAGATTTCACCATCCTCATCCCAGGGTCCAGTTGAAGATGGAAGTATTATGGCTTAAAAGTCAAAACTTACCTTTAAATATGATTTGTAGGCTAGCAAACATTTCACCTAATACATTGAGAAAATATTGTCAACAATATCAGGCTGGTGGTATAGAAAAACTCAAAGAAATTAACTTTTATCAACCCAAAAGTGAATTAAAATTACATCAGACAACTATCAAAGAGTATTTGAAATTGAATCCTCCAGCTACCATAAATGAAGCTGTAAATCAGATTGAAAATCTTACCGGAATTAAACGCAGTCCAACCCAGATCCAAAAATTCCTGAAATCAATAGGGATGCGATGTTTGAAAGTTGGGGCTATTCCTTCTAAAGCAGATCCCGATGAACAGGAAGAATATAAAATAAATAAGCTAGAACCCAGGTTAGAAGAGGCAAGACAAGGAAAAAGAGCGGTTTTCTTCGTGGATGCGGCTCACTTTGTCATGGGAGCTTTTTTGGGGATGATTTGGTGTTTTCAACGGCTGTTTATTAAGTCACCTTCAGGGAGAAAACGGTTCAATGTGCTGGGAGCATTAAATGCCATTACTCATGAAGTTATTTTGGTTACTAATGACAGCTATATCACTGCTATTCAGATTTGTGAACTTCTGCAAAAATTAGCTGACCTAGGACTGAGCATTCCCATTACTCTGGTTTTAGACAATGCTCGATACCAAAAATGTCGAGTTGTCCAAGATTTAGCTAAATCCTTGGAAATAGAATTACTATACTTGCCGACTTATTCGCCCAATCTAAATTTGATTGAAAGGCTCTGGAAGTTTGTTAAAAAGAAATGTTTATATGGCAAGTATTATGAGGATTTTACTCAGTTCTCATCAGCCATCTCTGAATGTCTAAATGATGCTCATCTGCAACATAAAAAAGAGCTTGATTCCTTGCTCACACTCCGCTTTCAGCATTTTGACAAAGCTCAGGTTATGACCGTTTAAAGTATAGTTAAATAATGTGAGTTTCCCCTGGCACCGAGGCTCCGCCAACAGGTTAAGGATATTTGCGCCGTTGCGGTACCGCACAAGGGTTGAAATTGGGGGATTCGGTGTGTGTGCCTGGTTTGATGATGTGTTCGGAGGAATTAGCACTGAGATAATGGGATCGACTCGTGCTAGCTAGAGTTCGATCGGTTTAAATAATTGCCGCCAGCGATCGAATCTTTGTAGTTTAGTAGTTTAGCGAATTTATTCACAAGGGATTAATGCCGGAGGTTTCCTGTAGTTAAATATTTGTATCGGCTAACAAATATTTGTTGCAGTCGATCGCCACAGACACGTTTAGAAAATAGCATAGAGTAGGTATCGCTAAACTATAGGCAGGTCAGTCATCTTGCAAGTTGCCACTAGCGTAACTAAATAAATGTCAACGACTGACCGTGCTAAGAATAATTATAAATAAAATGGGCAAACCAACAGGCTTTATCGAATATCGCCGTGAAGTAGAAGGCGACATCGCTCCACTCGATCGCATCCACAACTGGGATGAATTCCACATTCCGCTGCCCGATGACAAACTCCGCAATCAGGGCGCAAGGTGTATGGATTGTGGTACGCCGTTCTGTCATACTGGCACCTTAATTAGTGGGATGGCGAGTGGTTGTCCGATCAATAACCTGATCCCCGAATGGAACGACCTCGTATATCGCGGACTCTGGCGCGAAGCGCTAGACAGATTGCACAAAACCAACAATTTCCCCGAATTTACTGGCAGAGTCTGCCCTGCACCATGTGAAGGCTCTTGTGTATTGGGCATCCATAACCCGGCGGTGACGATTAAGAGTATCGAACATGCGATCGTCGATAAAGGCTGGGAAGAAGGCTGGATCGTTGCCGAACCGCCAGCCAAACGGACAGGCAAAAAAGTTGCCGTGATTGGCTCTGGCCCTGCGGGACTTGCCGCAGCAGCTCAATTGAATAAAGCTGGGCATTTGGTCACCGTATTAGAACGCGCCGACAGACCTGGCGGACTGCTCATGTATGGTATTCCCAACATGAAGTTGGCGAAAGAGCAAGTCGTCCTCCGTCGCCTCCAACTGCTCGAAGCCGAAGGGATCGTATTCAAATGTAACGTTGAAGTTGGCAAAGATATTCCCACCGCCGATCTTCTATCTCAGTACGATGCCGTCGTACTTTGCACTGGTGCGACTAAACCTCGCGATCTACCGATCGAAGGTCGCCAACTCCAAGGCATCCACTTCGCCATGGACTTTCTGACTGCCAATACTCAAACAGTCTTAGACAACAGCGAACATCCAAACTTCATCTCCGCCGCCGGCAAAAACGTCGTCATCATCGGTGGTGGTGACACTGGTACCGATTGTGTCGGTACCTCCATTCGCCACGGTTGTACCAATGCCACCCAACTGGAGATCATGCCCACGCCACCCCTCACCCGTGCCCAGGATAATCCCTGGCCAGAATGGCCGAAAGTCTACAAAATGGACTATGGGCAAGAAGAAGCTGCTGCCAAATTTGGCGCAGATCCGCGCGCATATCTCACCACCGCCACCAAATTTGAAGGCGATGAAAACGGTAACGTTACGGCCGTCCACATCGTCAATGTTCAGTGGGAGAAAAACGAAAAAGGTCAATTCGTCCTCAACCACATTCCTGGTAGCGAACAGGTGGTTCCCGCGCAACTAGTTTTATTGGCGATGGGCTTCCTTGGCCCCGAACAGCCGTTAATCGATGCCCTTGGTGTCGAGAAAGATGCTCGGAGCAATATCAAAGCCGAACCCGATCGCTATACTACCAGTCTTCCGGGCGTATTTGCCGCAGGTGACTGTCGGCGCGGTCAAAGTTTGGTCGTCTGGGCGATTAATGAAGGTCGCGGTGCCGCGCGTGAATGCGATCGATTCCTAATGGGCAATACCGACTTACCTTAACGATCGAATTGTCCAGGTGTGTTGACAAAACATTTTTACCTATCCTAACCCAACTAACAAAGGTACCGATCGTGCAACCTTCCCTAGAAACCGTCTACAAAAATCTGGAATCGATCGATCGCGTCGATGCAACTACTAGTGCGGCATATCGTCAAGCGGCAGTGGAAATATTAGCTGACCCCGAAATCAGTCTGGAGTGGCGCAAAGCAATTTCTGACAGGCTGAACGGGGCAAATCACGAGCTGACAGTCCATGCTGTCCCTGACGATAGTAGCTACTGAGTTTCGAGATGCGAGCAAAGATCGGGTCAAGACAGCGGAGTGCCGCCCCTCAAACTCCCCTGCACAAGGGTTAGTTTGTAAGCAGCGGAGAGCGCTTCGCATTAGCTCCGCACTATGGGTCGATCTGTGGGTGGTGTTTATCGATCGTCTGGTACTTGAATTGGGGGCGCAGCTTAAATTCTTATCCCGAACTCACGTTACCTACTTGCTAAGCGCTCATCTCTACTATTTCCTGTTTATTGCTGCGTATCTAGACTACCTGATCGGCGATCCGTGGGAATGCTTGCATCCAGTTCAGGTTATGGGCTGGTTTATCAACAGATTTACCCAGATCGCCCTCAAATATTGCCTGCATCCGAATTCGCGCCGGCTGGCTGGAGTGGTATTGTGCTGGAGTTTAATCTTGGGTACGGCGATCGTAAGTTGGCTGCTAATCGATGTTTGTCAGTGGTTGCATCCGTGGTGGGGAATGGCCGTAAGATCGATCGCCTTAGCTAGTTGTTTTGCTGGCAAAAGTCTCCGGAGAGCGGCTGAGGATGTCGTCGCAGCTATAAAGACGGAAGATCTGGCTGCGGCTCGATCGCAATTAAGGATGTATGTCGGTCGCGATACCGATAAACTCACCATTCCCGATATCTATCGTGCGATCCTCGAAACCATTACCGAAAATGCTGTTGATGGTGTAATGGCTCCATTATTCTACGCGATCGTCGGCGCATTTATCCCCGCGATCGGGGCCGTACCGCTGGCAATGGCCTACAAAGCCGCCAGTACCCTCGATTCAATGGTCGGCTATCGTCGCGAGCCATACGCCGATCTCGGCTGGTGTAGTGCCAAAACCGAGGATGTGCTGACTTGGCTCCCCTGTCGGCTTACCGTCCTCACCCTGAGCATTATTTCTGGTAAACCGCTGATTGTCTGGCGACTGTGTTGGCGCGATGCGCGGCAAGATCCCAGTCCCAATTCTGGCTGGAGTGAATGCGCCTATGCCGCAGCATTGGGGGTACAAGTTGGGGGAATCAATTACTATCGCAGCCAAATCCAGGAGAAGCCGTTATTAGGTGATGCAACTCGATCGATCTCACCAGAAATTATCGAGCAAGCTCTGAATCTGACCCGCTATAGTTTTTTATTATGGCTGGGGTTACTGGCGATCTGGAGTAGTTTAGATTTTTAAGCTTTGACAACACCCGATCGTTTTAACCACTTTGAGTGTAGGTAGCAACTTAGGTTATTTAACGCTCAGGGATTTGGATGGAAGTGATGACAGGATATTGGAAGAAGAAAGAACCAATTGTCTTGTTGCGCCTGCATGGAAGGGGAACCCGATTCGTGACAAGTTAAGCTTCGATCTCAATTGTCAAGCAGGTTTGACGATCCACCAATCAACGACTCAATCACATTTCTAGCGATTGAGAACATTTGTACTTTAACTCAGACTTTCTGGATCGATCGCCATATTTAGATTGTTTGTGCTGTAGGTACGCCATATATGGTACTTGATAGTTAAAAGAAAACCTTAACTTGTTAGGAATCGGGGAACCCGTCCGCAGCGCACCGCAATTTTGGCAATCGATAACAGGCGATCGCGTTACCCATGCCGATCGTGCACGGTACCGCCGATGGAATAGCACATGTAGCTCACAGCGAAAGACTGTACGCGGGAATTAGTTCTGTTGATAAAACACTGAAATTGTATCCAGGTTTATATCATGAAATCTTCAACGAACCAGATCGATCGCGAGTATTCACCGATCTGAATGAGTGGCTAACAGCGCATTAGTTCGAGCGGCGATTCGATCGATACTATTTCTTTAGACAGAGGCGGATCGCCCAATCGGTTCTTTACGATCTAGAAGTTGCCCAGACACACAATCACGCAGCAGCGTTTCTGGTGACGAATTTATCGTAATTATCAAACTATCACTCGATTCTAAACATTCATGGAAATTAGCAGACGAGATTTGCTCAAGACGACTGCGACTTCAGGGTTAATTGCCGCAGGATTGGCAGCTTCCGAAGGAATTTTCAAACCCCTACTGGCACAATCAGCCACTGGGGACAACGGCGCTACCGAAGATCGAGAATTAGCTCTAGCCGCTCCCCCGGCAACCAAAAAAGGCGAGATGCTCTATCGGACGCTAGGGCGCACCGGACAACAAGTTTCGGCGATCGGTTTGGGCGGATTCCATATTGGTAAAATCAAGGAGGAGCAAGAAAGTATCAAGCTGATTCGCACGGCGATCGATCGAGGTATCAACTTTATGGATAATTGTTGGGATTACCATAACGGACGCAGCGAACGCTGGATGGGTAAAGCGCTCAAGAATGGCTATCGGCAAAAAGTCTTTCTGATGACCAAGCTCGACGGGAGAAGCAAAGCAGCGGCGACAATGCAAATAGATGAGTCCTTAAAAGCATTGCAAACTGATTATCTCGATCTGCTCCAGCATCACGAAATCTTGCGCTTTGAAGATCCCGATCGGATTTTTGCATCTGGCGGCGCAATGGAAGCAGTCATCGCCGCCCAAAAAGCTGGCAAAGTTCGTTACATCGGCTTTACCGGACACAAGAACCCTTTGGTTCACCTACAAATGCTCCAAGTAGCCGCTCAAAATAATTTCCGCTTCGATACCGTCCAAATGCCGCTCAACGTCATGGACGCTCATTTCCGCAGCTTTGAGAAGCAAGTCTTGCCCGTATTGGTAAAAAACCAAATCGGTGTCCTGGGGATGAAATCGATGGGCGACCCCTACATTCTCCGCAGCAATGTTGTCACGCCGATCGAATGTCTGCATTATTCGATGAATCTGCCCACTTCGACGGTTATAACAGGGATCGATAGTATGGAAATTCTCAATCAAGCATTTGAAGCAGTCCGGACTTTTAAATCGCTGACTCAGGCACAATTAACCGCGCTCCTCAATCGGACGCGGACAGCAGCGATGAAAGGTAAATACGAGTTGTACAAGACTACCAGTCAGTTCGATAGTACCGCTCAAAATCCCGCGTATTTGGGCTAAGTGGGGGTGACGATCGTCATGAGATCGCCTTCTGTCTTGGGAGCATCCCACTTTTTTAAATGGCTCAAAAGTACCAGTTGTCAACCTTCTATTCCGTAAGGCTTGAGAGTTATTCTCTGGCAATCTGAATAAAAAGTGGGATGCTCCCTTTAATCTCGAACTAACTCAACTTAATGGCTCTAGATTTGATGCTTGGTTCTTACTAGAGTTGTTGGGTAATAAGCTTAAAAATCCTTGAAACCCTTTTCTAGCAAGCATTTTAGCGATTTTTGCATAAAATCCTTGAAACCTAGTCTAAGCAAGCATTTCAGCGATTTCGATCGTTATTACCCAACAAGTCTAATATAGCAATCCTAAATGAGAAGCCAAAATTTTAGTACAAATGAATTAGTAATAAAATCGCTCTAGTGGTTACATATCAACAGACCGCTTGTAAAACGAATATACTATAAAACTTGCAAATCAAATAGGATTGCTATACTAACATTAGGTTACAGTGTCATGGCATTCAATGGGATTTGCACTACTGAAATCGACCAAAAATATTTAGTCAGAACTTATAGTACAAAACGTCAGACTGCTAGAAATTCAATTATAACTGTTGGTAAAGTCGCGCTCTTTTTTAAATTTGATTGGGGCTTTCTCGCTCCATTGATTTCTCGATATATCAGGATAAATCACCACAAAATTGACTGTTATATTCTTGGACTGGATTTCTACGATCGCTATCTAGCCAGGAGTTAAGGGGTGCTTGTCACCCCTTCAGGGATTAACCAACAACCTTGCTTTGTCGAGCATAAAGTTGAGGATGGTTTCTTCCTTAGAAATAATATCCACTCGACCTTCCATGCCCGATCGCATGTGGCATTTACTTTTACCAGTACCGATACTAGCGGTAGCTGGTTCGATCGTGACCGCATAGCTATTGGCTGCCGATGGTAATTGCTGCGCGCTAGCAGCAGTTTTATCGCTCGACTTGGCATCAGCAGAGACCTCAGTTACTTTCCCTGCCAACACGCCATTTTCGGTATACGGACAGGCGGATACACGCATTTGCACAGTTTGCCCGATATTCACCTTGCCAATATCCGCCAGAGCAACGTAAGCCTTAATTTGCATCGCTGTACCAGTGGGCAAAATTCGCGCTAGACTATCGCCAGAATGTACGACCTGACGATTATTTCGCAGTGTCAAGTCCTGGAGCGTGCCAGCGATCGGCGCAACGATCGCAGTAGGCTGGAGATCGGTAGCAATTTGGGCGATTTCGCGCTTGGTAGTGGCAATTTGATTAGCGATCTCGACCCGTTGTTGGAGCAGTTTTTGGCGCTCTTGCTGGAACCGGGCGATTGTTGTTTTGCTATTTGCCCGTTCGCGCTCGATTTTATGGGTGATTTGTTCGACTTCGGCATGACTGGGATCGAGGGCAACCTGAATCCGGGTCGCTCTGGCTTGTGCTGAGACGATGATTTGGTGCAAGCGGGCGATGGTTTGGGTTTGCTTGGCAATCGTCGCTTGTTGGGCAGTAATGGCTTGGGCTTGTTGCTCGGCAGCAAGTTGGGCTTCTTCCACTTGATTTTGGGGAATCGCCCCTGCCGTACCTGCGTCTTGATAACGATCTCGTTTGGCAACCGCAGCTTGGTGAGCGGCTTGGATCGATTTTAAATTAGCATTGGCGACGAGTAATTCCATCTCGGCGGCTTGTTTGTCTTTCTTGGCGGTTTCGATATTGGCGGTAGCTTCTGCAACTTCAGCGCGACTGATGCGTTGTTTGTCGCGATAGTCGCGCTCCGCACGACTGCGTTCGGATTCGATGCCAGCAATCGATCGATTGTTTTGTTCTAGTTCGCCGATATTTTGCTGCTGGAGTGCGAGAATTTGAGCCTCAATTTTATCGATCTGTTGCTTGCCTTTGTCAATGTCACCGATTAATTGAGCGCGCTTGGTTTGTAATTTACTTTCGAGCCGTAAATCTCTGACAGTGGCGACGATCTCTCCCGGTTTGACGACTTGATTGTCCCGCACGCGGATACTCACTACCGAACCGTCGATCGCGGATTGAACGATCCGCAGTTCGCCGTTGGGCCGAATCGTTGCGGGAGCTTGAACGGTAGTCTTATATTTTAAAATCGAACTAATGCCGATCGCCATGCAAAATAACCCCACCATGCCTGCGCCGCAAATCGGTAGAAATCGACCGATCGAGGGCAAATAATCATCTGGTGTAGTTTGGCGACAGAGATCCCCGACATTAGGCTGATAAGGGACTAACGCACCGCTCGGTTCTGGTGCCGCGACTAGAGAACCACTCGGTTCGGGTACAGTTATCGAAGTATCACTCGGCTTTAAGACACTATCTTTAAATTGGGAGCGGATATAACCACTCGTGGTGGAGAAGTTGGTCGTAAACATTTTGCCGTCGCTAAAATCCCGATCGCTTTTGCCATTGAGGAGGTTACGGTTGCTCATATTACCTGTACCAATAAATATTCAACAGTTAATTCTAAAAAAATAATATTTTAGGGCTTCAAAAAATTTTGATGTGCGCCAGCAATGCTTAATAAGTCGCTCGGAGTACCCATAAGCTTCAACTCACCGCGATCGAGATAGACGACTAGATCGGCACGGAGCACAACGCGGGGACGATGGCTGATCAGAATCGTGGTGCGCTGTTTGCGGGATGCCAACACTCGCTCCAACACCTCAGTTTCAGTCGTTGGATCGAGTGCGCCAGTGGATTCATCTAAGATCAGTACGGATGGAGCAGTGACTAAGGCACGGGCGAGTGCCAACCGTTGTTTTTGGCCGCCGGAGAGGTTTGCGCCAAATTCGCCCAATACGGTCTGATACTTATCTGGTAATTCGCTAATAAACTCATCCGCTCCAGCAATTTGACAAGCGCGGACGATCCGCTCGAACGAGATATTGGGATAGGCAAGCCGGAAATTATCGATAATCGATCGGCTCCAAAATTGGGCATCCTGGACGACTAATATTACTTGCTGGCGCAAGCATTCTAGGGATAAATCTTGCTGGTTGTATACCCCATAGCGGATATTCCCTGACTGAAGTGGGTACAATCCCGCAATGAGTTTGGCAAGCGTACTCTTCCCACAGCCAGATTCGCCGATCAGGGCGATAACTTTCCCGCCGGGAATAGTCAGGTTGAAATCCTTTAGCAGCGTGACGCGTCCCGCATGGTGAAAATTAACTTGCAGGCAAGAAATATTGGCATCTCGCGGAATATCCGCCCACGGCTTAGAAGTAGTATAAGCTTCCTCTGGCTGGGCATCGAGCACTTCCGAGAGCCGTTGAATCACGATCTGGGCGGTGATAAATTCATCGGTCAAACCGACTACCGCACTCAGAAATCCGAGAAAGTTACTACTCATCCCATTAAACGAGATTAATTGACCGATCGAGAGAGTCCGATCGATGACGAGATAACTCCCAAACCAGAGTAAGCCGATCGTGGTTAGGTTAGAAATAATCCCCGTCAGAGCAGAGCTATACATGCCCAGTTTCATCGCGCCCCAACTCAGATTTGCCAGTCGTCCAAAGTTCAATTGATACTCATCCCAAACTTGGGGCGTGGCTTGCGTCGTTTTCAGGACTAAGGCACTACGGAAGGTTTCGACTAAAAATCCTTGATTTTCCGTCCCTTCAACGAGCAGGCTGCGAGTCTTTTGGCGCAGTGCGGGGAGAAATAACAAGTTGACTAGCGTAACGAGGACAAAAGCCGCGATCGCCGCGAGACTGAGTTGCCAGGTGTAGAGGAGCATCAACACCAGCGAGACGATCGCAATAAAAAACTGACTGGGCAAACCGAGGACGATCTGCCCAACTAAATTATTTACAGTCCGGACATCCCCCAACCGACTGATAACTTCGCCACTGCGGTGAGCGTCGAAATAGGATAGCGGCAGGCGCAGCAGGTTGAAACCATAGTCGAGAGTCAGCCCCAATTGCAATCGCTGACCGAAATGTCCCACTAAATGGGACTGAATCAACCCGATCGCGCTCCGAAACAGGTTCATCGTAATTACGGCGATCGCTACCGTCGTCAGTAGCTGTAAGTCGCCCCTGACGAGCACATCATCGGTCAGGATCTGCATCAAAATCGGTAGTGCTAGTGCTAAGATGCCGATCGCGATGTTAATGGCGATCGCTTGGAGCAGAATCCACCGATACGGAAAAACTCGGCGGAGAAATCGCCCGAATCCGCCAACTTTATCGTTGGGCTGTTCGTAAAATCGCTCCTCGTCGGGCTGCAACACCAGCATCAAACCATTCGACCACCCTGCTAGCAGTTCTTGTTTCGTCAGGTACCGAATGCCGACTGCCGGATCGGCGATGATATACTTCTTTCCCCGCTGGCGGTAGAGTACGACCCAGTGATTGCCCTGCCAATGAACGATCAGCGGTAAAGGTGCTCGATTTAAATGCTCGATCGCTTCAGGAGTCGCTTGGGCTTGGCGCGCATGAAATCCCAATGCTTCGGCACCCCGCCGCAAGCCCAGTAAGGTCGTACCGCGAGATCCCGTCCCCACCGCATCCCGAATCCGGGAAAGTGTGAAGTTCCGCCCATAATGCTTCGCAACGGTAGCCAGACAAGCCGCGCCACAGTCTTCTTCACTATGTTGGAGGGTGCAGGAATATGGCATGAGTGTGTGCCTCAATTAATACCACCGATCGATTCGGGGAAATAGCCCTACTACCTCTCAGGAACGGGCAGGGATGGACGAGTGCGGCGACTGTCAAGGATACTTGATGGCGAAGCCAAATCCTTTCGCCATCATCCAAGCTTGATGTTTAAAGTAACGGTACTTGTTAAACCCAAATACCTTGTCGCCGATCGGGCAACTACCCCGCTCGGCGGCTGCGATCTGTTCGATCGTGGCAGCAACTTCTTTATCGTTGCCGATCGCACTATCAAAGGATAGATATTCCACTTTAGTAGTTGGATCGATGTAGACAAAGCCTGAAGTCCCAGCCGCAGATGACTCTGCTCCAGCGGCTATCGCGATGCCCCCAACGATGGTGGCTGCTACAGTGTCCGAGACCTCAATCGAGCAAAAGTTGTCAGGATGCGCCGATCGATAGCTTGATTTATTAGTTTTCATAGTCTGTGCCTGGTTCTGGGAAGTTTAATCACGGAAGGTCGAGGGCGAAGACATATCCAGTAGAAACCGATTTTTTTTTGTTAGAGTAAGTCGAATTGTATGTCAGTACGATATCTCCGCTGCCGAAAGCATTCACATTAGACGACGGATTATTTCCGATCGCGACCGCAGTTCCGTATCCTTGGGCGATCGATCCGCCCCAGGGCAAGTGAGTTGCACTAGTACTGGTAGTCGTCCAAGCCAAGCTTGAATTACCAGACGCATAGGCGGTTGCACTCACCCCAGCAACTGCACCCCCGACAATTGCCGCAGCAGCAAAATCTGAAATCTCTACACAGAAAAAGCCGTCTAAAGGCTCCTTACGGTAGCTCTCATCAACGCTTTTCATGGTAAAAAATAATTCATAATAAAAATATCCCTACGTTCGATCTACCGCCAGGGGCGATTTCCACCAGCCCGATCGGAAATTAATGAAGATAACCAGAGAGTATGGAGATTTAACCACATCTCTAGTTACCTCGATCGCCAACCACCCAACGTGATGCTACAGTCGGTGGTGGTTACACTTTAACCAAGCCAGTCTTTATTTACTTGCGGAGATACTGGTGCCTTGTGCATAAGAGCTATAAGGAGTGGTTTCAGTGTAAGTAAAGATCTGTGCGACCGTTCCATAGCCGTATGCTTTAGCATCGGACTCCGCAGTTGCCAAGTGACCACGAGGATCTACGTTAGAGTAAACGTTTTTATAAACGTTAAAGTATTCGTTGAAATAAACATTCCCGTAGGCGCTGTTGAAACCACCACTGACATTTTGAGCGGAATCATCAGAAATTTCGATCCAAAAATTAGTAGTCATATTACTGCTCCAGAAAATATGGTGAATTGAAAGTGGAGATCCCTCAACTAGCAAGCTCTTGCTGACTACTTCATCCCCGGATAGATTGGACTCGGTGTGAAGGGTAGTAAACTAGATCGCGCAGCAGTTGAGTGCTTCCATGAGTTCATAATACAAGTTGCAACCGAGTGGGGAAATGCCGATCGCGAACGTCAGATCGGACGATCGGATCGTATTTGGCATATTCAATTTATTTCTAGGTAGTCGATCGGCCGATCGACCGCAGCTGGCCACAACTGGTTGGTTAAATGTATCCCCATCATGCGTAAATAACCGCTCCACATCGCGGGATCGCCCCAGCAGGGCGGTAGAGTGAAAGCATCGATCGGGAGAGCGAGATTGCGGCGAGCGGCTGGAGTTACTCCACCGACAATCTGCTCGGAGCGGAAATCGTCGATTTCTTGCCAGATCGGATAGTGTTGCCGATCGGCCTGATTGGCGCGTTTCAAGGTGTCCGATGGTTTTTCGCCAAATAACTGCTGATATTCTTTGGCAAACTTCCCACCTTGGGTAATGCCATAGTTCATCATCACATCTACAATCCGGGTATCGCCGCTGGCTCGCTCCAATTCCTGCCGGATTCGCTGCAGCCGCGATCGGGTGACAAATCGCATTGGCGAACAGTCATATTGTTGGGCAAAGGCTTTTTGGAGTAGCCTCGGCGAAATATTCACCGCCCCAGCAATATCTGCGAGATCCATCTCGTCCTGAAGATGAGACTCGATGAAAGCAATCGCTTTGTTGACATAGCAGGCAAAAGCCCCCTGACTGTGATACAGGATTTCATCGGAATAGTTATTTTTAACTCCTTTGAGCAAGCAAGCTAATAAAGCTCCTGCTAACTCTCCCTGCATCAAGGGTGATGAAATATTCAGCGCTGGATCTCGCTGTCGTCCCACAAATTCGATCAGTTCCTTCAAACTCATCCCAAAATCGGTACGGAGATCGATGGTTGGCTCAAATAATAACGGTTGTTTTAATGCCCGATCGAGTAATTTTGCCAGCTCGTGCTCGATCGTCTCACGATCGATCCCCACGAACGCGATGGAACCCGCTGAACCAGCAATCCCAGCAAAAGATCGACCGGGATTGATAACAGTAGCTATTGGCACGGCACTAACTCGATCGCTGCGCTCGCTACAACCATACAGCGGTAAGCAGATCGCGTAATCTGTCGCGATCGGGCAGTGCTCCAATTTAAATGTCGATTTCCATTCCAACGTAACTATTTGCAGGCTGTCAAGATTGGTGTGATGGCTCTCGAACGGCTGCTGCTCCTGAGGTGCCGCGACAGTCAGGTGCGGGCGCGTGACTTCTTTCCCCAAACTCGATAACTCGCCAGACGGCGAGCGCGCCAAGACCGCCACACCAGAGTTTTTACTGGTGTGATGAGTGCGATCGAGACTCGATTCCCGATCTCGATCGGCTTTAGCAATCGTTCGATCTCGAGCGACGATATTTAATCTTTGGTTGTAAGAATGCGAATCTAAAATATTTTGTTTACTTAACACGGTAGTATTGCGTGAGGAAATTAAGAAGTATTTAGCTATAGACGATCGAAAATACTGAGGACAACTGCTCCGCCCGATCTCGTTCGACTGATTTGTCTCGTCTGTCGTTACTCTACCTTTGTCAAAAAATATTCGCGGTCGATTTAGATGTAATTTTATATTTTACTTATACAAAGCATTAATGAAGCCTCGGCAAACAAAACTCGATTGATATCGTTGTAATCTGAAATCCAGCTTGATTCAGCTTGTTTCAGCGTTTTTAAAACATGCTGCTCAGTCACTGTATTAAAACATAGTTTTTAAACAGATCGGCTTCAACTCTTCATAATTAGTAACATGTTGTAATTATCTAAGCCAAATTGCCGATTTATCACATCTGACACGATTAGGACTAGAATTTTTTGCGCGATTACCGCTAATTTTTAATTATTTTTGACAAGAATAATCAAGCCGTTTGTAGCGGCTATCGGTCAACCTTAGATCTTAAAAAGATATTAAATCTATCGATATTTGTAATGTATCGATCGAGCGTTACATATCATACCAAGGATATTATTGTGATATTGGTTATTGACAATATAGCGGTTCTCATCATAGCGAAGGGCACTAGTAGTGGTGTTAGTAGCTAGTGGCTGGTGACTAGCGATCGAGACAGTGGCTAGTGAATGTACCTCATTCGATTGGAAGCCGCTATGTGCGCTCGGGTATTTAAATCTTAGGATAAATATCGATCGAGTATTAACTCTGCTGACACCAGTGCATTAAATTACACTACGTAACTTCCTCACTAAGCTGTTCGACATCGTAGATCGAGTTATCGCTGATGGTTTTAGTGACTAGTGACTAGTGGCTAGTGGCTAGTGGTTAGTGGCAGTAAGTATTTGAGGATTATTTGTGATATTAGTCATCGACGATTCTCTTACCAGAGGCTCCGCCAACGAATACTCAATTTGAATACATGTCAGCTTATTCCATAAATCGGGCAATGCCACCCTACGATCGATGGTGAAATTGTAAATAGTCGAGGACTTTCTGGGCGCTTTGAGCGATCGATTCGCGATCGGTATAACAAGTAATTTCAGGGTTTAATGGTGGCTCATAGGGATCGTCGATTCCGGTAAATTGTTCGATCTCCCCCGCTCTGGCACGGCGATACAATCCCTTCGGATCGCGTTGTTCGCAGATGGCGAGGGGGGCATCTACATACACCTCTACAAATGCCCCAATTTGCGCGCGTAATGCCGCTCTCATCTGTCGGTATGGGGCGATCGCAGCAACAAGAACGATCGCGCCTTCTAGAGTCATTTGCTGGGCGATATTCCCGATCCGGCGGATATTTTCGGCTCGATCGATCGGACTAAATCCCAAGTCAGCCGTTAGGGTTTGGCGCAGCGTATCGCCATCGAGACAGTAGACTTTTTGCCCCTGCATTTGGAGTTCGGTGGCTACTCGTTGACAAATCGTGGTTTTTCCCGCGCCGCTCAATCCGGTGAACCAGACAATCGAATTTTGAATCCTGTTCATGTCATTGCCGAGCCTCGCCACCCAAACGGGCATAATAGAAATAATCTCACACTGTCGATACCTATGCCAGAACTCACTCCTCGCGAATCAGATCTAATCTTGGGCGGACAAAATCCACCCCCGATCGATGCTGCTGTTTTGGGTGGTTTCGCTGGGGCAAAACAGCGAATAGAAAGTACATCAATAGCTCAAAGACTTCAGTTGTTAAATAATGCACTGAAGCATGGAGATAGTGCGATTAATTTAGCACTTCATTCTTTAATAGATCCAGCAGATGAAGTCAAACAATTGGCTCGTAAATTATTACGCACCCAGTTAGGAGACAATGGTAAAAAAGCACTACTAAATCGCGAACCTCTGAGCTATTTTACAACACTCAGTAATTGGCGACAAGAGATATATAATCCTGATATTGGCATCGTCGATCCTCATGATAGTGCTTACTGCGTAAAACTGACATACGGTGGTATTACTTACTTCGATTTTACTAGATTCAAATCATTGCTGAATGATAGAAATATAATGGATTTAAAAGCATTAATTTTGTCAGTTGATGGTTATTCCTACAATCAGACAACAGAGTTTGAGATGATTCTAACGATGCTTCAAAAAAACAAATATTTACTATCGAATCTTAAAGAATTATCTATTGTTGATGCAGGAGGATACACTCCACTTAAGGGCGGCAGATCTTCTTGTCTAAATGTTTCAGACTTTCGACATTTGTTAGTAGATACGTTGACAGACCTAGAATCAATATATATATCTGGATGTTTTTTGTATTTTGATTCTTTATATAAAGGACTTAACCATAAAAATCTCAAGACTATAGTGCTTGAAACTCAAAAGATGCGGGATAGAGACATAAAACAGATGCTGTTAAACATGAATACACCTAATCTAGAGTATTTTAAGCTATGCTTGGGTGGAGATTCTGTCGATGTAGATGCTTTAACGCCACTTTTATCTGGGAAAAATGCTCCAGCTCTGAAATATCTCGGTATTTGCCATTCTTTAAATACAGACGAAGTACTTGAATCGATACTCAGCTCGAATATCATAGAAAATCTTGCTGTTTTAGATTTAAGTGAAGGGCAAATGACAGATAACATTGTTAATCAGTTAGCAAACAACCCCGATCTCCAAAAACTGAAAATTTTTAATGTTTCAGGAAATTGTTTTTCTTCACATGCGATCGAATTGCTTCAACAGATGCAATGTACGATACAAGCAGAAGGTCAATATGGAATAGGGAAAAGTCGTTACTGGTATCCATCATGATTTGAAATGCTATTAAAGTGGGGACTGATAAATACATACTAAAGGATAAACCAATGGCTGAATATCAAAAGATCGAATACCGCATCGGTAAAGACGGCAAAGTCACCGAAACCGTCATTAATGGCAACGGCGAAACCTGCACCCTCGCCACCCAGGATATCGAATCATCCTTGGGTAAAGTTGAATCGCGGGAACTATTACCCGAATATCATGATGGTGCGGATAACTACCTCGTCAACGAGCAGTCCCAAGCTAACGAAACGCAAGGATAGTAAAGATGGAACGAGAAATAATCGGTGGATTGGTGGGGAGTATTACGAGTATCGCGACATTAGGATTCTTTTACTGGCGATCGCTTAAAAGTGCGACAGCCGATCGATTAGCATTAGAATCACGCCTAATCACAGAGATTACTGCACTACAAGAGCGATCGCAAGCAACCAAACTGAAATTGCAATCTCAATTAACCGAGGTAAAATCGCAACTCCAAACTAGTGAATTAGATAAAGCAAGATTGAAGTCAGAAATTATCGGATTGACACAACAATGTCAGCGATTGCGGGAAGAATTGAAGACACAAGCAGCGCAAGTGCGATCGGATGCGATCGATGGTGGTTTCGAGCAGATTCAAACTCTCTTAACTCAATATCCCAGCGTGCGAAAGATGGTGGAAAGTCAGCCAGATTTACCCGCTCGAAATATTGTCGCTTTATTAACATCCCTCGAAAATATCGTTAAATTCTGGGAGTGTCAATCGATCGGTAAACCGTGGGAAATGGTGCCATACGACCCGCAGATCCATCAAGGTGATGTCGGAGACATCCAAACAGGTGAATCGGTTTACGTGCGGTTTGTCGGCTATCAGAAAGGCGATCGAATTCTTATACCAGCCAAGGTTAGCCGTACTTTACCTGCGAATGCGAAATGATGGTGCGTTACGCTAGCGCGATAACACACCCTACGAATATTAATCCCCAATCCCCAATCCAAATGACAGCCATCGCGATCGATTTTGGCACCAGCAATACAGTAGTTAGCATCTTAGAACCCGACACCCAGACACCAAAGACGCTGAGGTTTCCCAGTTTGTCACGGGTATTTAGTTTGGGAGATACGATCGCAACTGGTGGAGAGATCGCAGTCATTCCGAGCTTAGTATATGTTGGGAATGGGCGAGAAATTATTATCGGCGACAAGGTGCGATCGCAGCGACTGGGATTATCGCAACCGCAACGGTTTTTTCGGGCGTTTAAACGCGATTTGGCGGCAGATTTTCAAACACCACCACGAACGATCGAGGATAAGGTATTCGATTCTCATGCTGTGGCAGTAGCATTTCTGACTCAGATTTGGCAAGAAATATTAGCTGCCAAAATCGAACCATCGTTAGTAATTTTTACAGTTCCTGTCGGTACCTTTGAGCGATATTTAGATTGGTTTAAGGATGTCGCGATTGAGTTGAAATTACCCGCTGTGAAATTCGTCGATGAATCGACAGCAGCGGCTTTGGGTTATGCCGTGCAACGTCCGGGTTCGATCGTGTTAGTGGGTGATTTTGGTGGCGGAACGCTCGATTTGAGTCTGGTGAGAACGTCGCCATTGGGTACGGATGATGTCAAACTTCAGGCGGAGGTATTAGCCAAGACGGATGTATATGTGGGTGGTGAAGATATCGATCGGTGGATTATTGAAGATTATTTAATTCGCTTAAATAGCAATCGAGAATCAATCGGTGAAGTCGGGTGGCAAAATCTACTCGCGATCGCCGAACGGTTAAAGATTCGCTTGACTAACGATACTGAGGCGCGCGAAAGTTGGTTAGATGAAGACACGTTTATGTCCTACGATCTGACTTTAGATCGATCGCAATTGGAAGATTTATTAGAACAGCGACAATTACTCGAACAATTTCGCGATGCGATCGATGAAATCCTCACACTCGGTTTGCGAAAAGGTGTCCAAAAAACCGACATCGAACAGATCTTATTAGTTGGTGGAAGCTGTCAGATTCAAGCGATTCAACAACTATTTATTTCCTACTTTGGCAGACAACGCGTAAAACTCCACAAACCTTTTGAAGCTGTCGCACATGGAGCCTTAGCACTCACCCAAATCGCCGGATTATCAGATTATCTCCGACATGGATATTGTATCCGTCTGTGGGAACCATATACTCGTACCTACAATTATTTTCCCCTGTTTGAAGCTGGCATTAAATATCCCTGCACCCGCGAGGAACCGTTAACGCTCCAAGTCGCGATCGAAGGACAAACCGAAATCCGCCTAGATATTGGGGAGATTGCCCAAATTAGCACCGCAGAAGTTACTTATGATGCACAGGGGAGGATGAGCAGTATGCCAGTGAATAAACAATCGCAATATCGATCGCTAGAACGCGAGCGAAACTCTGTTTGTTTGGCGAGATTGGAACCACCTGGAGAATTAGGAATCGATCGCATTGCGGTGGAATTTGCGGTGACAGAGCATCGAATTTTGGTGGTGACTGTGACGGATTTATTGACTAATCGAGTGTTGGTGAAAGGGGGATCGATCGCTAAATTGAATTAAGTATGACTAGTACAAGCGACATCCGCGCTGAAATGGAATTTCGCGCTCATGGCGAAAGTTATCTGAAGATAACTGGGAATTAATCTTAGTCCGTTTCAACGGACTTTCGCTCTTAGCCCCGAATTCATTTGAGGGCTGCATCGATAAAGACATAGTAAGATCGATGGGCATAATAAACATAACCTTATATCGATCGATCCCTATGTCAGAACTCAATCCCCAAGAATCCAATGCTGTCTTAGGCGGACAAAATTTACCTCCAAGTGATGGTAGTATATTAGGTGATTTAGCTAGTGTAAAACAAGGATTAGCCAGTAAATCGATCGCCCAGAGGCTTCAGGCATTAAATAATGCAGTTCAGTATGGTAATGATGCGATCGATCTAGCTATTCATGCTTTAACCAGTGATGCTGAAGATGTACGTAGATTAGCAAAAAAAATATTACGCGATCGATTGGGAGGAGCGGGTAGAGAAGCCTTATTAAATTGTGAACCAACTAGTTGTTTCGTTAATATTAACGATTGCCAGCAAGAATTATATGACGATCGTGAAGAAATTTCAGATCCAGACAACACAGCCTATATTATCGAGATAAATACTGACAGAGCTTGGAGTAGTCGTAACCCTAGTCGTTTAAGAGAATTTGAATCTATTAGTAAAGATCCAAGGGCAGGTGAATTAGAAGCCTTGATTATCAAGGTTACTGCCGTAGGCACCCATTCTCAACAGGAAATTATATATTTGTCAGATTCATTTAGATCGCTTGTTTCTATTCGTAACTCATTCAGAAATCTCAAGTCACTACAGTTGATTGAAGTACGACATGAAGATGAAGATGATTGGCGCGATCTTGATGAAAATGATAATCCTCATTCACCGATTATCGATCTTCGACCTTTACTAGCGTTATTTCCTAATTTAGAATATTTGAATGTTGATGAAAATTTATGTAGGTTGTTTGCTCAGGCTAATTCTCAAGAGAGATATTTGCAGATTGATAGCTCGACAACTAACAAGCTGAAAACTTTGATAATTAAAGGCATCAGTGTCGAGGTAACTATTTCAACAATACATCCTGTTAAAATGCTAGAATTAGAACATTTTGAATTTTGGTTTAACGATGCTGATGATAAAGATATTACTCCAACTGTGACAGCTATTGGCTCGATCTTATCAAAAAAATCGGCACCTAATTTAAAATATCTATCTCTACGTACTTGTGCGGGAGCAGATCGTCTAATTAAGGCACTTCTAAAAATAAGTTTTATCGAGCAGATTAACATTCTAGATTTCCAGATGGGAGGTATAACTGCGATCGGAGTTCGGCATATTTTAGATTGCCTTAATCTTGGAAATCTCAAGCTTCTAAACATCTCAAATAATTTTATATCTGAATCGTGTCTAGAGCAGCTACAAAAACTTCCTTTTAAAGTTGAAGCTGCTAACCAGTACGACTATGTGGAACAAAGAGATCTGGTGATTAAGCGTTACGAGCGATCGTATGAATAAAATGCTTGATTTTGTCATAATTGCCAACCCCGAAACCCGCCGCTTGCAAGTATTCCAGCAAGCATTAGAGCGTTTTGGATTACGGCCAGCCAGACTAATCTCCTATGCCGATTTACTCGCCAATAGGTGCGAATTAGCCCAATTTGACTCCCCAGATACTATCTTCCGATTTAACGCGCCAGAGCGCAGTTTAGAAGTCGATCGAGAGTTCATTGTATTAAGTAAAGAAAAAGAGTATACCAAACGACATCAACGCATGTTATTTCTTGCGATTTTTGCGACGAGCGGATTGTTGCTGCTTGCGTTTGGTTTTACTTTTACTAGCACCCTGCTTGATTTTATTATCTAGATCCTCCGTTTCTATATCGATATCTCTGCTCATAATTTTCATCAATAATCTTTGCCGTTCGCGAATTTTGGTAGGAACTTTCGGTGCTTTTTTCAAACCCAGCCAAACTTGAGCGTCATCCCAATTTCCGACAAATGAAGGATCGACTCGATCGGCAGCATAGGCGGCTTCAATTAATGGTGCAGCCTCTACAGCTTTAAAATCTGCGGCCAAACTACCTACTAAATAACCATTAAATTCTGGATCGTTATCCTCGAATTTTTCTAATTCTGTCACGATCGCTTCGACACATCGATCGCGCACTTCGGGATATTCCTTATAGATATCTTCTAGATAACTAACGGCACTAAACCTTGCGATCGATTAAACGAACGAGACAACACACTATAAAGCAATTCTAAACATCCGCTAAAGCTGCACAGACTTCGACATCGGTAGTCTGGGGAAATTGTTCATACCAAGCACCGATCGCATATAAGGATTTTGGCACGATCGCGCAAATAAATAAATCGACTAAAGCAGTCATTTCAGCGACTAGCTCGCTGGAGGCAACTGGCACTGCGACAATAATTTGAGCTGGGTGCTGCGGCTGAATCGATCGAATTGCCGATCGCATCGTGGCTCCAGTTGCTAACCCATCATCTACCAAGATGACAATTCGATCTGATAAGTCTAATGGTGGACGATTGCCGCGATATACTCGCTCGCGCCGCCGTAATTCGATCGATTCTAGCTCTGTCACTCGATCGATGCTTGCTGGCGAGATGTTTAATTCTGCCACGATCCGCTCGTTTAAATACCTGCCACCATAGAGATCGATCGCACCCATCGCTAGTTCTGGATTGCCAGGGACACCGAGCTTGCGGACGAGACACACATCTAGTGGCAGTTGGAGCGTTTTGGCAATCGGCGCAGCGACAGGAACGCCGCCACGCGGCAAAGCTAAGACGATTGCTGTCGCTGCATCGCGCGAGCTGGAGATTGTCTCCGGCATAGAACGCGACAAAATAGACTGCAAGCCATTCGCTTGCGAAGTCTCGGCGTAAGCTAACAGTCTTTGGGCGAGTTCTTGCCCAGCTTCAGCTCGATCGCGAAATCTTTTACTCATCGAAAGATGGTTGTGATAAATCGCAGATTGCGATCGGATTATATCAATGAAATATGAGTAAGTTGTGAGGAAAAGATCGCTTATAGCAGCGATCGCTTGTAGCCATATTTACAGAATTGCACAATTTTGAAGATATGTAACTAAATTCACCGGATCGAAAAAAATAGCGCCAAGATTGAGATATTACGTCATCTATAAATATCGATCTTATCGATACCCGATCGAGTATTTATTAGAGTTCGATCGGTTAGAGGTAATAAATCGTGGAAACAGATTATCTAATTGTAGGCAGTGGTTTGTCGGCATTAGTATTTGGATCTTTAATGGCCAAAGCTGGTAAAAAAGTGCGCGTGTTGGAAGCACACGAACATGCTGGCGGCTTCGGGCATACTTTTACGCTAGCAAACAAATATAAATTTAATGCTCAACTGCATTATGTCTGGGATTGTGGCGAAGGCTACACTGTCAATCGCGTCCTCAAAAAACTCGAATTGGATCGGAAAGTTACCTTCGAGCGCTACGATCCGGATGGATTCGATCGCATGTATATGCCAGGTTATAGTCTAGCAATCCCCTCCTCGTCAGCGGAGTTAAAGCAACGATTAATCGATTTATTTCCGGAAGCTGCCACTCAAATTAATAAATTTATCGACGAAATCCAAATAGTTAGCGATAGCTTGAAAATTTTAGCACCGCCGATTAAGACTGCCGAAATATTTCGCAATTTTAGTTCGGTAGCGAAGACCTTACGATCGATTAATAGTACGCTGCAAGATGTATTCGATCGCTTCGATCTGCCTCAAGGCGCTCAAACATTATTAGCCTCACAATGGCCAGATTTTTTATTACCACCCGATCGACTGTCGTTTTATGCGTGGGTAATCTTATTTACTGGTTATCAAAAAGGCGCTTTTTATCCTACCCACCATTTCGAGCAGGTCATCGATGGTTTGGTGAAAACGATCGAGAGTTGTGAGGGGGAGGTATTGCTGGAGCGAGAAGTGACTGAATTTATCCTCGACAATAAAACAGTTAATGGTGTAATAGCAAAAAATCTTAGGACTAAACAGAGCGAAGAATTTACTGGAAAAACAGTAATTTGTAATATCGATCCACAAACAGCAGCGCGATCGATCGGGATGGAAAAGTTCTCGTCAGCAGTGAGGAAAAAGCTAAATTATGATTATTCCCCATCTAATTATATGGCTTACTGCGTAGTCAAAGATCTCGATCTTCAGGCTTATGGATTTGGGAAATGGAATACATTTCATACCGGAGATGTGGATTTGAATGTGGCATTCGATCGCATGTACGTACACAATGACTTCTCGAATCCCAGTTTTGCGATTACCACACCGACATTACTAACTACTGCATCGCGAGATTGTCCTGAAGATTGTCAGATCGTCGAATTTTTAACAGTTGCTAATTACGCTTACTTTAAAAATCTTAAAGCAACCGATCCCAAAGCATATCGCCAGAAAAAAACTGAAATATTTGAATCTATTCTCGATGTCGTCGAGCAGCATTATATTCCCAACTTTCGGAAATACTTGGTTTTTAATGTCACGGGTAGTCCTACTACTAATGAAGACTACTGTTGGTGTCCTGAAGGCAATTCTTATGGCTCTAGTCTGACACCACAAAATATGGGTATCGGCAGACTCAATCAGGAAACATCGCTGAAAAACTTTTATTTTTGTAATGCTTCAGCTGGCTATCCCGGTTTTGCACCGACATTTTGGACGGGTGCGAGTTTATATCAAAGATTATCTGGAGATGCGATTTTAGGGGATTGAATAGCCGGAACAAGCAATTCTGTTTGATTTGTTGCGGAGATCTACCCACCCCACCCTACGGGGCTACGGTGTATACACAAGTCTGGACAAAAGCGAAAACCCTAGAAATCCCCCTAAATCCCCCTTAAAAAGGGGGACTTTGACCGAATCTGAGCAAGCTTTTTAAGGGGGTTTTGGGGATTGAGATCTAAAAACGAAGTCCAGCCGACTTGTGTATACAGGGGAGCCTCCTTGGAGGGGATTTTTCACATAAGAGGTTAACACATGAAAATTGCAGTAATTGGTGGTGGTGCGAGTGGGATGGTATCTGCATACCTGCTTGACAAAAAAGGGCATCAAGTCACCGTATTTGAGAGCCAACCAATGTTAGGCGGACATATTCGCACCTTAAATAAAAATGTTAGTACCAAACTGCAAGAGCCTGGATTATTTCTCGAAGCTGGAGTTGTCGAATTTACCCGCAAGTTTCATAATTTTCTGGCGTTGATGCAAGAATTACGGGTAGAACTAGAGCCAGTCGATCTCGGTTCAGCGCTGTTTTTTCGCGATGGCGGACACGTTCTCTCTGGCACCACGATTCGGAAAAATTTCAAGGGGATCGCGCGCGCGATCGAATATTTGCGCCTCAATACGATCTATTTACAAACCCTGAGATTGCGCTGGAAATTAGCTGCTGCCAATTTACAAAGTTTTTACGATCGACCGTTAGCGCAATATTTACCAGGTAAATCGGCGCGCAATGACTGGCTGAAATTATTAACGATGTATAGTTATTCGATTCCGTTTGAGTCGATCGATAACGTCCCCGCAGAGCTGGCAATTCCCGCTTTACGTGATTATGTACTGACTGAATGGGTGCGAGTTAAAGGTGGAGTTTTTGCTTATATCGAAAAGATTCTCGAACGTTTTCGGGGGAAAGTATATCTCAATGCCAATATTACCCAAATTTGGCGATTGGTTGATGGTGGCATCCAGATTCAGTTAGCTGATGGTGCAAGTCAATTATTCGATAAAGTAATCTTTGCGACTCCACCCGATCGAGTGTTGGCATTACTTGCCGATCCGACTGTGGCAGAACTCAGACGTTTTGGTGCTTGGCAACCCAATTATGCCACGACCACGATCCACACCGATACATCGATGTACGCCCGACATGGGATCGAGCAACTAACCGAATTTGACTTCTTTGAGACTAAATCTAGCTGGGGTTACAATGCTTATCTCAACCAGCTCTGTGGGATTAATTCCCCGTTGCGGTATAGTTTAGCCTTTCATTTAGAAGAGACGATCGATTCCCGTCACATCGTCCACACACAGCAGCATCATACACCAGGATATACGGTCGAGTCGTTCCACTATCGCGATGAAGTCGTGGCAACCAACGGCGAACATCATACTTACCATGCAGGTGCTTATCTATGCGATGGATTGCATGAAGGCGCGATCTCATCGGCAATGCGAGTGGCGGAGCTAATTGGTGGCTAGATTTAGTCCGCGAAGGCGGACTTGGCAACATTAGCACCGATTTCAATCGAGTGCGGTGCTAGTGCAGAGCCAATATTCTTAACCCGAACTTACATTATGGGTAGCAACTGTTTAAAGCCAAGTGGTTTTTAAATACTCCAGTATGTCAAACGGAGTGGTATCGTTCGAGAATGGAATTGCGTCACCTGCGTTATTTTCGGACTGTTGCTACCGAACTGCACTTTGGGCGTGCGGCGGAAAAGTTGCATATCGCGCAACCGCCATTGAGCCATCAAATCCGTCAACTCGAAGCTGAGTTGGGTTTCGAGCTATTTAACCGCACGAAACGATCCGTTACGCTCACTCCCGCAGGACAAGCATTTCTGCTTCAAGTCGATCGAATTTTTCAGCAATTAGCCCAAGCGATCGAAATTGGGCGCAAAACCAGTCGGGGCGAATTAGGCCAAATCTCGATCGGGTTTGTCGGCTCGGCAACTTATAATATCTTGCCAGCGATCCTTCAGCAGTTTCGCGATCTTTATCCCGCAGTCCAAATCGAACTGCACGAACTCACGACAGATCGACAGTTAATTTTGCTGCGGGAAGGGAGTATCGATCTAGGTTTGATGCGTCCGCCGATAATCGAGCCAGATGTCAGCAGCGAAGTAATTTTTCAAGAATCTTTGGTCGTCGCTTTGCCTGTCTCGCATCACTTAGCGACAATGGCAACGATCGATCTATCCCTACTGGCAACAGCGCAATTTATTCTATTCCCGCGCCAACTCGCACCGGGGTTATACGATCCGATTATTACCCTCTGTCAAGCGGCGGGTTTCAGTCCAAGGGTAGTTCAAGAGTGCATTCAGATGCAAACGATCGTGAGTCTGGTATCGGCAAATCTAGGTGTATCGATCTTGCCAGCATCGATTCAAGAAGCCCAACGTCAAGGGGTAGTCTATAAACCGATTCATAACTTAGCAACCGGGTCTTCATTGGCAGATTGTCTCGCCAAAATCTCGATCGTCTGGCGCACGAATGATGATTCGCCAACACTGAATCGATTGCTAAAAATCGCCTTAGAGCTGGCCGATAGTATTAACTAGAGACCGAAATTATTTGTTTAGATCGTCACTATTCAACGATAAATACCAACGGCCTCGGTATAATTTCCACGATTCCGTACTTTGATAAATAATTGGGATCGTATCTTCAAACTTGTGTCGGGTATTGTCGCGATCGAGATAAACAGCACTTATTTTGGCCACCCGCAAAGTTGGCTTAGTTTTAGTGTATGTAAATTGAAGATCTTGAAACTGGTGCCCGCCCAGACGGGAGATCGTAGGTGCGGTGGCTTTACTAACAGCGTCTTGGAGCTGGAGCTTCGTCATCAAAGCCGAATCTCTTGTTTCTAAAGCTAAAATATACTGCTCGACCACTAGATCGGGAGTAGCTGCGCCATGCTTTGCTTGGACATTACAAGCTTGGAGCGTAATTATTATCGCTACGAGAGCTATGTTCGAGGCTAGTCGCCAGCGCATCATCGCGGTTTCTCAGTTGGTGGCATATCAATAATTTTAGCTTAGTCGATCGCGCATGCAGCCCGAGCGAAACTTACGATTTAGCTGCTCCTTGACTCAACTTTTTGACGAGATCGATCATCTGATAAGCTGAATCCATCCGATTCTGTTGACGATAGATATCCGCTGCCTTGTTTAAATCGGCAATCGCACTCTGTTTGTCACCCAGCTTATATTTAGCCAGACCCCGATTGCAGTATGCTTCCGCATATTGAGGATTTAGGGCGATTGCTTTGCTGTAGTCAGTAGTCGCTCCCTGTAAATCTTTCAAATTAGCTTTGGCATCGCCACGACCATGATAAGCTTCAAACGATTTAGGCTGGAGGGAGATCGCGCGATTGAAGTCGATAACTGCTTCCTTATGCCGATCCGCACGATCGTTTGCCATCCCCCGATGATAGTAAGTGTCGGCATTCTGCGGATCGATCGCCAGCGCCAGATCGAAGTCGGCAATTGCGCCAGCTAACTCTCCCAAATGTTCTTTTGCTTTCCCCCGATTATGATAAGCATCGGCATTCTTGCGATCGATCGAGATCGCCCGATCGTAATCGAGAATTGCACCATCTCGATCTCCCAAATTCTCTTTTGCTTTCGCGCGACCGACATAAGCTACAGCATATTGAGGATCGAGTTCGATCGCGCGATCGTAGTCACTAACTGCGGACTCAAACTGTCCCGATTTCACCTTGCTGGCACCTTGTCTGACTAGCGCTTGAGTATCTTGGCGATCGTAGGCAATCGCTCGCTCTAAAGGTTGAGACTGTGAGATCGTTGGCTGCACTCGATTCGTGGCTGCGGCAAAGGTGGGTGTAGCGCACCCGACGATCGAGACTACTCCAGTAAGGCTGAGACAGCAGGTGAGAGTCGAACAGAGCTTAATTGGATTAATCATGATTTTATGGTGATGACTGCGTGAGTAAAATTGAAATTTCAGATCTCGATCTTCTCGTGCGGACTGATTAGAAAAAATAGTGATTTATTTATGATGATTTATCGAGAAAATCGCGGATCTGCTTGGAGCAATCGCTCCAAATTCTGGTTTCGATGTGGCTGTAATTAATACTTCCAATCATCTTTGGTTAATTCCGTAAATGTTCGAGCTGTAATTTTAAAATCACAACAAATCGCGATCGATTCGGATCGCGTCGATTCCAGGCGGCGAGCGCAACGCAACCGATCGAAAAACCGAATGTGCTACGATCCAAACTGCGGCAGAGACTAGCGCTCTAACAGTCGCGCGCTCCCGCTGCTATTGGTACCAATTGTGAAGTTTACGAAGGATTTACAGCCAACCGCATCCCCGATCGGTTTAGGACGACTGTGGCGAGAATTTATCCCACTGTCTCTGAGCGACGTAACAATGGCGGCTGGCGATCCATTGCTGACAACGACACTCGCACACCTACCAGATGCGCGCAGTAATTTGGCCGCAGTCGGGATCGCGCGCACGCTAGCGATCTTCTTTGAAAGCCCGATTATCATGTTGTTGCACGCATCAAATGCGGTAGCCGCCGATCGGCGATCGCGGCAAGTACTGTGGCAATTTATGCTGTTAGCTGGGGGCAGTTTGAGTTTGTGCCTGGGATTATTGGCATTACCCGTCATCTTCGATCGAGTGGGGGAGAGATTCTTGGGCATCCCTGTAGCTTTAGCTGGCAAAGTCCAGCAATCACTATTACTGCTGATCCTCTGGCCGTTCGCGATCGCGTGGCGGCGTTATTTCCAAGGATTGCTCATCGCTCGTGGCAACTCGCAAGCGATCGCTAGAGCGAGTATCGCTCGCCTAGTAACGATGGGGATAATTCTAGCTAGCGGGGTCGCACTCGATAGCTCTGGGGCGATTTTAGCTGGCGCTGCACTCATCGGTGGGGTACTCGTAGAAGCCTGTTGGATTACGATCGTGGCTTACCGCTGCGGTGCGACAGACTCACCGCCACCTTTAGCTACACCCACACTTCCACAAAATTTACCGAGCATGTGGCGATTTTATCGACCATTAGCGACTTCGATGTTAATCACTTGGGGCGGACGTGCTGTATTAGTCGGGTTGGTCGCTCGGTCTGTGGATGCCTCGATCGCTCTCGCAGCATGGCCTGCGGCTTCAGGTTTGGTATTGATAATTTCTAACTCTACGCGGATGGTACAGCAGATGATTATTAAATATCAAGGACGAGTGCCCGATCGATTGCTACTAAAGTTTGCATTATCTGTCGGTGGCGGTTGCTCGGTTTTACTATTACTTATTAGCACCACTACAATCGGGGACTGGATCGTGCGTGGTTTCATCGGCAGCGATCGAGTTTTAGCCGATAATATCAAACCCGTACTGATGATTTTTACATTGATGCCATTATTGGTAGCAATGCAAAATGCGATGCAAGGTTTCTTGGTCAGTACGGCAAAAACTGGCAGCGTCAATCAAGCTACTTGGATCGGGACTACTGTGTTATTAACAATTGCTTGGTGCGCGGTGACTGCTGGTAGCGGTGGAGCGATCGCGGCGGCAATGGCAACAATCATAGCACTATTAATTGAAGTGTTATGGTTGCTATTTAAATCACGATCTTTGCGTGAAGATTGATAATTAACGTCAGTTCGGAATAAGAATCGATCGGTGAGAAGTACAAATGTTATTGTGAGAAGCAAAAACCCGAACTCACTTTGAAATAGCAACTTGAGTTAATTAATCCCTAAATCGAAAAATCGATCGGAAAAGATTTAGCTTCTTTAGGCTTGACAAATACCTGCTGTTGGGGTTCGAGCTGTAGCTCGTCAAAGCGTTCTCTCGTTAGATGTGCCATGATTATCTGCCCATCATCGAGTGTTAATTCTGCTTGAATTTCGGAACCGAGATGGATCGTTCGCGAGACTTTTGCCCTAACTGTAGTTGTTGTTGGTTTAGTCTCGATCGCGATATCCTGCGGTCGCAGAAATACTTCAGGCTCGATCGTCTCAAAACCATTGCTCTGAAAGATATTCGCGCTGCCAGGGAGAATATTTACTTGTCCGATAAAACTCATTACAAACGCATTCGCTGGCCGATCGTAAATCTCGGCGGGAGTACCCACTTGTTCGATATGTCCCTGATTCATGATCGCTAGTTTGTCGGCTACTTCCATTGCTTCTTGGCGATCGTGCGTGACAATGACGGTAGTAACGCGAATTTTATCGTGCAGATTTCGCAGCCAAGCCCGTAAATCTTTGCGGACGCGGGCATCCAACGCGCTAAAAGGTTCATCGAGGAGTAATACTTTGGGTTCGATAGCTAAGGCTCTAGCTAGTGCAACTCGCTGGCGTTGTCCACCAGAAAGTTGTGCTGGATAACGATTTCCCAAACCGCTTAATTGCACTAATTCGAGCAGTTCTTCGACTTTATTTCTAACTGTCGTGGGGGTTGCTTGGCGAATTTCTAAACCGAAGGCGATATTTTGCCTGACGGTTAAATGTTTGAATAATGCATAGTGCTGGAAGACAAAGCCAATATTCCGATCGCTGACACTCTGATGAGTTGCATCAGTCCCATTGAGCCAGATTCGTCCCCGATCGGGTGTTTCCAGTCCAGCAATCGTTCTGAGCAGGGTAGACTTCCCAGAACCGGAAGGGCCGAGGAGTGCGACCAAAGAGCCAGAGCCAATTTCGAGACTCACCCGATCGACAGCCTGGAAGTTCCCAAAGCATTTGGATACATTTTCTACAGCAATCCCCAAGATTCCTCACTCGCTAGATCGATATTAATCCTAGCGTTAGTAGATCGAACAACCGGATCTTACCATCGGTCGTCGAGCCATGACGACCGATTCCTGCTAAAATAGTATAGAGAAACTATCCTTACCACGCATAATCATGTCAGATCTCGATCGCGGCATCATGAAATTTAAAGGGGCCGATAGTCCACTAGCGATCGTCGTCTCCTCAACGCTGGTACTCGGCGGGATCTCGATTCTAATTATTTGGGCGATCCGCCACGCTTACGTGGTCTAACTGCGCTCACTCGCTCGCTACCGATTGAAATTTTAAGCCTCGCTTGTTTGATACCCCCACCGGGTAAAACTTTGTGCTGACTACCTGCTGTTAAATGTCGATTCTGACTCTACCCATTGATGTAATTCATACGATCGCGGCGGGGGAAGTAATTGACTCGCTCGCTGCTGTCGTCCGCGAACTTTGTGAAAATGCCCTCGATGCTGGAGCGACGAGAATTACGGTTTCACTACTGCTCGATCGCTGGCAAATCCGCGTCGCCGATAATGGCATTGGGATCGAATTAACAGATCTGCACCAAGCTGCGACCGCTCACAGTACCAGTAAAATTGGCGATCGCGATGACTTATTTCACATTACCAGTCTGGGGTTTCGGGGCGAAGCACTGCACAGTCTCGCCCAACTTGCCGATCTGGAAATCTACAGCCGTCCCCGCCACAGTCCCGACGGTTGGCATCTAGTTTATAACCATCAGGGGGAAGTCGTCCGCTATCAGGAAGTCGCGATTGCCTCCGGTACCGTCATTAGCGTCGAAAATCTGTTTGGCGATTGGGAAGCCAGACGGGAAGGTTTACCCAACCTCAATTGTCAATTGCGCCAAGTCCAGTTGGTAATTTACCATCTCGCACTGTGTCATCCACATGTCAGTTGGACGCTCCACCAAGATAGTCGCCAGTGGTTTCAGCTAGTAGCGAGTAAAACGGCCCAGCAACTGATTCCCCAACTATTACCGAAAGTCAGAGTTAGCGATCTGCAATACGTGGAACTTAACGTTCCTGAGCCAGATGGGGAAATTCTCAATTCACAAGTTCGACTCACATTAGGTTTACCCGATCGCTGTCATCGCCATCGCTTAGACTGGGTAAAAGTAGCTGTTAATGGGCGGATCGTGAGGGTGCCAGAGCTAGAACAAACGATCGTTAGTGCTTTAGCGCGCACATTACCCCGCGATCGCTATCCAGTCTGTTTTCTCCATCTTCAGATCCCGCCGCACTACATCGATTGGAATCGTCACCCTGCTAAAGTCGAGATCTATCTCCAACAGCTCGAATACTGGCAATCACGAGTGGTAGATGCGATCGATCGCGCCTTAAATCTGCATCCCGAACAGATCGATCCAGACGAACGCACCAGCCGGATCGGGAAATTACTGATCGTTGCCGAACAGCAGGGCGCATATCAAATCTCGCGGCAACTGGGGGCTAACGATAACGCACCCACTTTAAATGACGGCGATGGATTGGGTTTACTCGAACTCCGCGCAGTCGGACAAGTGCGCGATACCTACATCGTGGCCGAACATCCCGATGGCTTATGGTTGGTAGAGCAACATATCGCGCACGAACGGGTGCTATTCGAGCAAATAACCGCTGCTTGGCAACTCTTACCACTAGAACCGCCGATTATTCTCTCGCACTTGTCAGAACGGCAAATCGAGCAGTTAGCAGCGATCGATCTCACTGTAGATGCTTTCGGGGAAGGGTTATGGGCGATTCGAACTGCACCCGCACCCTTACTGATGCGCGAAGATTTAGCGGCGGCGATTACCGAACTCAGTCTGGGTGGCGATTTACAAGCAGCACAGGTTGCAGTTGCCTGTCGCTGTGCGATCCGCAACAATACGCCGATGAGTTTACCAGAAATGCAAAGCTTACTCGATCGCTGGCAACGCACCCGCAATCCGCGTACTTGCCCGCATGGGAGACCGATTTATCTATCATTTAAAGAGAGCAGTCTCGCCCGCTCGTTCCGCCGTCATTGGGTACTCGGCAAAAGTCACGGAATTTAAGCGTCAGATATTACCTAATGTTCCCTATAATAATTTGGAAGATCGTCCCGCTCTAATTGGTACAACTGCTTGAATTATTGGTTGATGAAGTGCGAGCCGAGTGCTTATAGTATTGCGGATCTAGAACGCGATCGAGTCACAATCTGGGATGGAGTCAGAAATTATCAGGCGCGCAACTTTCTCAAGTCGATGACAGTTGGCGATCTGGCATTTTTCTATCATTCCAATGTCACACCACCAGGGATCGTCGGACTGATGCGGGTGATCGAATCGCAACTCGTCGATCCTTCCCAATTCGATCCTGAAGGCGATTACTACGATCCGCGCGCTACAACTACAGCTCCACGTTGGCATACTGTCAAAGTAGAATTTGTCAAAACTTTCCAGCACCAAATCGATCTGGCGGTATTGCGCGAGCGATTTACCGCTGATGAATTAATTGTCGTCAGACAGGGCAATCGCCTGTCGATAATGCCGATTAGCGATCGAGTCGCGGAACAAATTCTGAAGCTCTAGTTGGGGCGGATATCTGTTTTGACCTTACTGAATATTGAGCGTTAATTTCTTCCAATAATTAATTTAGCGTAGCGTTAAGTGCCTGCAATAAAGCTTGAGTAGTAAACGGTTTTGCCAGAAAATAATCGATCGATTCACTGTTAATTTTAGCCGCAATTTCTAGTGCCGATAAACCACTCATCACGATCGTACGCACATCGGGATCGATCGAGTGAAATCTAGAGAGGGTCTCGATTGGGTCGCCACCTGGCATCATATAATCTAGCAAAATCGTGTGAATTTTCTGGTGATGTTGAGTATATAACTCGATCGCTTGTTGACTGCTACTAGCAGTGATACTTTGATAATTATAAGATTCGATCGTCGTCACCAGAATTTCCCGAATTGAGGGTTCGTCATCGACGATGAGAATCAACTCACCGCGACCGGTAAGTTTGGGCAAACTTGCTGGTGCTGAATCGATTTCCAGGCGCTCGATCGCTGGTAAATATATCCTAAACTGCGTTCCCTTATCCACCTGACTGGAAATATCGATAAATCCATGATGGTTATTGACGATCGTTACTACCGTCGAGAGTCCCAACCCAGTCCCTTTCCCTAGTGGCTTCGTCGTAAAGAATGGTTCAAAGATCCGCTCCAATAGTTCTGGGGAGATCCCCACGCCAGTATCAGCTACGGTAATCGCCACATACGCCCCACCGCGAGCATCGGGATGGAGTTTTGGATATGTATCGCTCAAAGCAATATTCTCGGCCATAATCGTTAGCTCGCCCCCGTCTGGCATCGCATCGCGGGCGTTGATGCACAAGTTCATCAATACCTGATGGATTTGGGTGGCATCAGCAGATAGCGTCCATAGGTTGCTACTTTCGATTTGCAGGCTGGTGTCGATCGATTTGGGAAAAGTATGTCTGGCAATTTGCACTACTTCAGCCAAGAGATGTCGCGGCTGCAAGATCGTATGTTCGTCGTTGCCACCTCTAGCAAATGTGAGGATTTGAGCGATTAATTCCCGTCCGCGCTTGGAATTTTCGGCGAGGGTTTTGAGTAAGCTCTGAGTGCGAACGTCTAAATTTTTTAATCTCAGCGGGAGCAGTTCGGTAATTGCCACGATCGGGGTAAGAATATTATTCAGATCGTGGGCGATCCCACTAGCCAACGTGCCCAGGTTTTCGAGCCGCTGTGCCCGCAGAAACTGGCGTTCGAGTAGCTTATGCTCGGTGATATCCGAATCGATCGTCAAAATCGAGTGGGGGAGTCCTGCTGCTGTGACGATCGGATACCAATGACTCGCCACGGTCACATTTTTTCCAGTTCTGTTAGATAACTGGAGTTCGCCACTCCATTCGCCAAGATCGAGTGTTGCCGCTAGTGCGGTTTGATAGTGGAGATCGTCGCGATCGTAGAGAAAATCGACAACTTGTTTGCCGATTGCCACTCCCGCCAGCCAGCCGTACATCCGCTCGGCACTTCGATTCCAGAATTTGATTTCCCCTTCGATCGACCACAAGATAATGGCATCAGTCACCAAATCTAATAAGAGCGATTGCTGACAGCACAGATAATGCAATTCTTCAATTTGTTGAGGCACCACTGGTGCATCGTTGACAATTGCTGATGGACTTCTAATTTCCATGCATTATTCGAGGTATCAACACCTCGGACTCGATCGACTAACTCTTCTAGCATAGCTCTAGATTCGACTCAAAACCAGGAAATATTAAACAAATATTAAAAATTTGGATACTTGCGATATTTGTATGATAGATAGCTAAGTCGAGTAACATTTTGTTGGGTACGGGTAATTCAGATCGATCGTTGACAATGCTGGTAGATCGAGTGAAATCTGCACACTCAGATCCCACCGATATAGCGGTTCCCAATCGAATGAGGTACATTTACTAGCCACTAGCCACCAGCCACTAGCCACTAAAACCACTAATAATGCCCTTCACTAGGATGAGAACCACTATATAATTCAGCCATAAAGCGATCGATCCTCAGTCATAATTAAGATAATCTGCCCCAAACGATCGAATTAGCGGTAGTTTCGCAGCTCGCGCTCGACTCTCTAGTCTGGCAATACATAAGCCTCGATCGGTTAGAAAGCGTAATTCATAATTCATAAATTTTATGGCATCGGTAATTGTTGACAATAAAAATCTGCTGACAGAATTAATCGGTCGTTATCGCGATCGGGTAGATTATCTAGCCATCAGACTTGAAGAGTCGGAAGGGACGGATATTCTGATTCGCGGTGATAAAGTCGAGACGCTCAGCGAGGATTTGGCGATCGGCGGTCAAGTTCGGGCGTGCTATAAAGGTGGTTGGGGATTTGCCAGTTTCAATCGGATCGAAACCTTAGCCGAACGGATCGAAGAAGCGATCGCCGCAGCGCGGATTATTGGTGAGGATGAGACGATCCTCGCCCCGATCGAGATTATTCAAACTAGCTGTAGCTTGCCATTAGTCGGTACCGATCCGCGCGAAATTTCGATCGCTAGCAAGAAGAAGTTGTGCGAACATTACAATCTGATTTTACAGAGTACCGATCGGCGGATTGCGACCACCTCAGTGCGCTATGGCGATAGTACCCAACATATAATTTTGGCGACTTCCGAAGGAACGCTGATCGAGCAATCTTGGGCGGATATGGAGATTCGGTTTGCGGCTACTGCCAGAAATGGGGACACCGTGCAAACCGGACGCGAAACGCTCGGTTCGCGCAAAGCATATGAAGACCTGATCGGACTCGATCGCCAGGTCGAAAGTGCCGCGCAACGTGCTGTAGCGGCTCTCTCGCTGCCACCTGTCAAAGGCAATGCTTATACTGTCGTGATCGACCCCATTCTCAGCGGCTTGTTCGTCCATGAGGCATTCGGACACCTCTCTGAGGCTGATTCGATGTATGAAAATCCCGATCTGTTGGAAGTAATGACGATGGGACGGCGGTTTGGCTGTAAAGAGTTACAGATTTTCGATGGTGCGGCACCTGCGGGACATCGCGGGAGCTATCTCTATGACGATGAGGGTACGCCAGCAACGACGACGCAATTGATCGAGGATGGCGTATTAGTAGGACGGCTACATTCGCGCGAGACTGCGGGGAAACTCGATGAGGCAGCGACGGGTAATGCCCGGTGCTTAAATTATCATTTTCCACCGATCGTCCGCATGACAAATACTTGGATCGAGCGGGGGCATACGCCAGTTGCCGATTTATTTACGGATATTAAAGAAGGGGTTTACGCGCGTAATTGGTTGGGTGGAATGACTAATGGCGAGATGTTTACGTTTAGTGCGGGTGAAGCGTGGATGATTCGCAATGGTGAGATTGCCGAACCCGTGCGGGATGTGACGTTATCGGGAAATGTATTTAAAACGTTGGGGGATATTGAAGGGATTGGCGATGACTTCTTCTGGGATGAATCGGGCGGTTGCGGTAAAGCTGGACAAGGTGGCTTGGCTGTTGGCGTAGGGGGGCCGAGTTTACGAATCCGCGATGTCGTCGTTGGCGGCGATGCTGAGGACTTGGAGTAATAGCTGGGAACAGCCAGCTAATAGACTCGCAGACTGAAAATCTTAGTCCGCGAAGGCGGACTTCGTATCACTAGCACCGATTTCAATCGAGTGCGGAGCGGAGCGGAACGAATATCCTTAGCCAGAACTCACGTTAGTGTAGTTCGGTACCCTCCTTCCGCAGGAGATAACGATCGCTAATCAACTTCAGGACGACTCGGCCGACTTTAAAATCGGTACGCTCGATCGCGGGTTGAACGATGACACCTTCCATCATCCATTTAGGCGCGAGGACGCTATCGGCATTATTAAATTGTGTCGCTATTTCCCAACTATATGCGCCACGATACAAGACGGGGACTCTGGGTAATTTATAAGCCTCACAAAAAGAAATAAAATCATCATAATTTAGGAACTCTCGACCTTTGCAGACTGCAAAAATTGCAAAGTCAATTTTGCCATCTTTCAAACCGTACTTGAGATCTTGAACGCCATAAATTTCGCCAAAAACTTGGACATCATGGGGCAGATTTTGCAAGACCTCATTTTCATGGTAAGTCCGAATATAAACCATCCGACTATTGACTTCATTATCCTTCCAGAAGTAGCGATGGCTGGCAATCTTGACCTCACCATCTGGCTCGACTAAGACACTAAAATTGGTGCCGTGAATTTTTTCGGTAATAACGACTTCCTCACCATCGTTAAATAGATCCTTATACCGTTTGAGATGTTCGGGACTGGGAAATTTATGCTGGCCGATTTGACCTTCCATATCGCCATTCATCGTTACTGGGATCGGATACTCAAATTTAGTTACGCCAAAAATATCGGCATAGTCATCGCCGACTCGTCCGGCGAAATCAGGACTGACTTCGACTAATAATCCTTCCGAAAAGATGCCCCGGAGCTTAGTCGCTCGGATCTTTTTCTTGTAATAAGTCCTAATTTCAAACTCATCTAAATAGCGATCGGGAATCACGCTATCGATCGGGAAATAATAAGCTAAATCGCCAACTTTGAATTTACCTTTGGCAATGACAACTTGATAAGCCATGCCCTCAAACATTACTAGATCCAATCGATCGGCATTGGGATGAGGAAGGACGCTGCTAATTTGGACTACTTCTACTTTAAATTCACTCATGAGCTGGGAGATCGAACTAACCGATTATGAATTGATTACTGTTATAGCGGTTCCCAATCGAATGAGGTACATGTACTAGCCACTAGTCACCAGCCACTAGCCACTAAAACCACTAATAATGCCCTTCACTAGGATGAGAACCGCTATAATGTGTTGGCGATCTAAGTCATAACATTGTGGATTGTGGATTGTGGATTTTGGATTGGGAAACTCTTGCTATGTTTGGAGTCTGCCAACCCATCAGTCACTATTGTTTTTTAAATTGGTATCACTTTAATGGCTGGCGTGGGGGTATTCTCAACATTGAGGCGCTTGTAGAGACACTCTGGTAAACATTCCGACAAGTATCGCCCCTACGATAGCTTAACTGATGTGGCGATCGCCACCAATCAAAAACCCGACTTCTGCTAGAAAAGTCGGGTGCGTTCAGGAGGATTTTTCCCCAGTCTGCTTCTAGAAGAAACGTTGGATTTGTTGTTTATACGTGCTGGCATTCAAGCCTTCAGTACGACTTCGGTAGGCAGTGGGAATCATTTTTTCCAGATTGGTAACACGTTCTTTGGCACCTGGGTGACTGCTGAGGAATTCGGGTGACGAATTACTACTAATTAACTTTTTCATGAACTCTGGCATCGCCGTAGGTGCATAGCCTGCTTGAATCATGGTTGCCATGCCACGTCGATCGGCATCATACTCATCTTGACGACTATTGGGTAGTGTCAGCGCTACTTGTACGCCGATCTGCACGATTTGGTTGCTATCGACTCCCACCGCCGAACTAATTCCTTGGGCAAGCGCCGCTTGCTTCATATGTTGCAGCGCATGGCGACCTGCAATGTGCCCGATCTCATGACCGATTACACCAGCTAACTGTGCTTCGTTATCTGCGGCTTTGAGTAAGCCAGTATTCACATATACATAGCCCCCCATCGTCGCGAAGGCATTGATGCTATCGTCTTTAACGATTTGGAAAGTATATTTGATATTCGGTCTGGCACTGTTTCGCGCTAACTTTTGGCCGATGCGATCGACATATGCCAGGGCACTAGGGTTATCATACAATTTGACTTGTCCGTTCGCCAATTCTTGGTTAATTCTTTCGCCCAAACCCGCTTCTTGAGCATCAGATAAGTTGGCAATTTGGACGTACTGAACACCTTGGATCAGGATTTGCCACCAGGGAGCAGCTTGCCCGATCTGTGGCTGCGCAATAACGATCGTACCAACCGTCAAGACCGAAATCGCAGGATACAAGCACCACCGTTGCAACCACTGACGGAGGGAAGCCACTCTAGTTAACATAAATTTTCGACTAAATATTGAGTATAATTTGGAGCGCGACGGTTACTTATAATTCTAGCAACTAACCGCTTTGACGGCATTTTGGTAAATTATGTTGCTGGTTAAATTCATGCCAACTGAAATTGTCGATAACCGGAGCGAAATCCACCGTTGTCAAGTAAAAGATCGATCGAGCTATCGAACATTTGATACCACTGCTAAGCTAGTCAGGAAATCATGCAGGTTGCTAACTGTCGTGCATAATTTATCTGGATTGGAGGCAATTAATAGCTCTGGTGCCTGACAACCCCAAAGCGCACCGATCGAGTATACTCCAACAGATCGCGCTGCGGCAATATCGTCGGCACTATCGCCTACCATCACCGCATCCTCAGCCTTGATACCCAATCGCTCCAAGGCGATCGAAATTCCGGCTGGATCGGGTTTGGGCAATCGGACATCTTGACGAGCAATAACAATATCGATCGACCATTGCTGCTGCGCGATAATGCGATCGCCAAATAGTTTTCGGCTGGATGTGACAATCGCGATCGGAATTTGATGCTGGTTGAGTTCGCGCAGCAATTCGCTAATCCCTGGATATGCCACAATCTGCGGAATCATCTCATAAGCGGCGTGTTGTTGTCTGGTTTGGCGCAGTTGGGAGATCGATCGAGAATCAATCAACGTGAAATCGAGATCGAATAAAACTGCCATTTTTTGCATGATTATTGCAGCTTGCTCATATGCAGCTCAGTATCGATCGGATTTGGTTGTTAGAGGTAGAGATATCTGATTTACTAAGCTATAAATAGTTAGGTGAAAGTAGTGCCAACGCGATCGCACAGGCGATTGGATCTCGGAGCCAAGCAAAATCGCGAGCCTTCATGTCAACGAGCATCGGGCGAGCTAGTCTCTAGCCGCAACTCTAATGCTGCCACCAATCCTGGTAAAGTATACTCAGTCGCCTCGATATCGACCTTCCCTAATAACGATCGACAGCTATCCGATGTCTGCGGGCCGATCGAGGCAATATGTACTTGCTCTTGCCAGCCCGATGGTAAACTGGTACCGATTAATTGACAGAAATTTTTGACAGTTTTGGAACTGGCGAAAGTAATAATATCTATCTGCCCAGCCTGGAGTGCGGCTAAGGCGAGCGGATCTACCTCGATCGGGCATTGCGATTGGTACGCAGGCACTTCAACGACAGTTGCGCCTAAAGCGGTAAATTCTCGCACTAACATCTCCCGACCGCCAGTTTCGACGCGGGGAAATAACAATCGTTGACCTGCTGGATCTACGGGAAAATTACTCACCAACGCATCGGCAACAAAATCGGGTGGAATAAAATCTGCGATAATCCCAAACTGTTGCAGCGATTTAGCCGTTTTTTGACCGACAACGGCAATTTTGACATCAGCAAGGGCGCGGCTATCTTTGCCAGCAGCATGCAGTCGGGCGAAGAAATAATCGACCGCATTGGTAGAAGTGAGGATCAGCCAATCAAAATCGCCGATTTGGGCGATCGCATTATCTAGCTCCTGCCAACTTGTAGGGGGTACGATTTCTAAAGTTGGCATCTCAATGACTCGTGCGCCACGCGATCGCAACATTTGACTAAATTCACCTGCTTGTCCGGTCGCGCGGGTGACAAGGATGTTTTTACCAGCAAAGGGATGCGGATTCGATCGATCTACTACCCCGGTTATCTCCCCTTCGCCCCCTCTGCCCCGATCGTCAGGGGTAATCGGTGAAGTCTGGGGCGCACAATTGAGATACGGACGCAATCGCACCACTTGCCCGATGACAATTACTGCTGGTGATAATTCAACGTTGGCGGTGTCCGATAAGATCTGCCCCAGATCGGACACCCAAACTTGTTGCTGTGGCGTACCCGCCCAGCGGATCGCCGCGATCGGGGTATCGGCAGCGCGATCGTGTTTTAATAACTGAGCGACAATTGCGCCTAAGGTGCGCGTACCCATCAAAATCACGATCGTCGGCATCCGCGCCAAGGCATCCCAATCGAGATCGTCAGGGAAATGCGCGGTAATCACGGCAAATCCCCGACTGAGGACGGGATCTGTGAGGGGAATTCCTGCCAGCAGGGGCGCGACTAGGGCGCTAGATAGTCCGGGTACGACCTCATAATCGCAGTTGGCAGCAATTAACGCATCGATTTCGGAGGTCACCCTGCCAAAAATAAACGGGTCGCCACTTTTGAGCCGGACTACCGAGCGTCCGGTTTTGGCGTGTTCGACCAAGACTCGATCGATCTCGGCTTGGGGCATACTCGGTTTGCCACCACGCTTGCCGACATCGACGAGGATACAATTATCGGGCACTAAAGCTAATAACTGTCGATCGACCAATGCATCATAAATCAATACCTCTGCTTGGGTGAGAATCTGTTGTGCCCGAATCGTCAGATAGACAAGATCCCCTGGCCCCGCACCCACAATATATGTCTTGCCCATCTGAATAAATTATGAATTAGTGGCTATTGGGTTGGTGGGGGTGGAAATTGCGACCCCGCTTAGTTATTAATGGTAGATGGGAAGTTACTCGCAAACGGCTGATGTTAAAAAAAGAGAACGTCTAGCTGTGCCTAGCCACTACTGAGGGCGATCCCCGATCGGACAAACCTATAACATTATCACAAATTGTCGATCGGACTCGCCAATGATGACATATTGGTGTAAGAATATAATATGATTCCCCTATGGCATAGCTTGCGCGACGACTTAGGTCGGTTGGCAACACCGAAGCCGCCACCAACCAATGTGAGACAGCAATCCTCCTCGATCGGCGGCTGCGCCGATGAGTATGTCGACAATGAATTAGGGAAAATCACCCGATCGATCGACAATAGTCGCCGATCGCCTAAACCACTACCCGGTAATCGCTTTCTTCAAGATAATAAATTTTCATCATCAAAATATTAATTGTGTAGATAAATATATGGTCACGATCCGATCGAGTCATAATCTAGACGCGCGAATGGTTGCATAAATAGGGACATAGTGGATGAACAACGGCAAAGTCAGAATTTACGAACTGTCAAAGGAATTGAATTTGGAAAATAAGGATTTGTTGGGAATTTGTGAAGACTTAAGTATTGTGGTCAAAAGCCACAGTAGTAGTATCTCAGAAGCCGAAGCAGAACAGATTACCAACGTCGCAAACGAAAAGTTTCCGAATCGTCAGAATAAGGCTCCACGCCAGACCCCACCCGAAAAAGGGGAGCAGCGTCCAGCGGCAGTCAAAACCGAGCCGCCCAAAACACCGCAGCGTCCAGTCGAACCCAAGACCCAAATTTTGCGGATCGAACACAAAACAGATATCCAGACTAAGCCCTCATTGATGCCCCAGCCCCCACTACCAGCCCAACAACCCCCACTGCGCCAGCCGACAACACCACAGCCGCCTAGTGCCAACCGCCAAGTCGTCCGACCGACACCAGTCAGCGATAGCACACCTGTCCGCCGTACCGAGACGAGTAGTAGCTTTGATGCAGTAGCACCAGCTCGCGTTCAAAGAGCATCCGCTCCAGTTCAACCACCCGCACCCCGTGCCTCATTGTCAGGACCGCCAGCGCGACCCATTAATGCGGAAAATTTGAGTGGTAGCGGTCGCGCGCCAGCGAATGCTAGTGGCGATGATGCTGAGCCAACGCCCCGCGCTGCGGCTCCAAGTAAACCCATCCCCAAATCCCAGATCGTCAAGAGCGAACCTGCGAGCAAACCTGCAGTTGGTGCGCCCAGCCGTCCTCCCAGCGCTGGTGCGCCGCGTCGCCCGGTAGCAAAATCCGAGGCCGAACCCTTACCGCCACTAAATCGTCCGCCCACACGCATCGTCCAAATCAAACCCCAAGGTGCGCCCCGACCGGGTGCTGGGGGCAAAGATGCGGCGACCGATGAAAAAGATGATAATGCTCCAGCTCCATTAGATCTCGAACTCAAACGTCCGCCACTCCGCAAGCCAGTCAATAAAGGCAAAGGCTGGAGCAAGGAAGAGGAAGAAATCGAAACCGCGAAGGCGAAAGTCCCAGCTAAAGGCAAGCGTGTCAAAACTGTCGTCATCGATGAAGATGATGATGATGACGATGAAGATGGTAACGGTACAGAGACCGAAACGATCGTTAGTTTATCGATCGCTCGTCCAGCCAAACAGAAGATCGGCACTGGCGGCGGTGTAAGAGTTGCAGCAGCTCCGGCTCAGCGGAAGAAACCCGTAATGAAGGGCGACCAGCAAAAGCAAGAGCGTAGCAGCAACAAACGCGAACAGAAAAATGTCGTCGAAAAACCCGAATCGATTACGTTGATGGGGAGTATCACTGTTCGCGATTTAGCAGAAATACTCACCGTACCGGAAACCGAAATCGTCAAACAGTTATTCTTTAAAGGGATCGCGATTAGCGTCACCCAGATTCTCGATGTCGGTACCGCCACGATGGTCGCCGAAGAAATGGGTGTCTCTGTAATTACTGGGGTCGAACAGGCTGAAGCCACCAAAGTTACCGAGATGCTCGATCTCGCCGACTTCGACCAGCTCCAGCGTCGTCCGCCCGTAGTCACGATTATGGGACACGTCGATCACGGTAAAACCACTCTGCTGGATGCCATTCGATCGACCAAAGTCGCTCAAGGTGAAGCTGGGGGGATTACCCAGCATATCGGGGCATACCATGTAGACATGGAGCATGAAGGCAAAATGCAACAGGTAGTATTCCTGGATACTCCCGGTCACGAAGCCTTTACCGCCATGCGCGCGCGTGGGGCGCGGGTCACAGATATTGCCATCCTGGTCGTTGCGGCTGATGATGGTGTCCGCCCACAAACGATCGAAGCAATCCGTCACGCCCAAGCAGCAGAAGTACCGATTATCGTCGCCATCAACAAGGTCGATAAGCCTGGTGCTAACATCGCTCGCGTACAACAGGAATTAATCGCCTTCAACCTCCAAGCCGAAGAACTCGGTGGGGACACGATTATGGTACCTGTGAGCGCCCTCAAAGGAGAAAATCTCGATACACTTCTAGAGATGATCTTGTTGGTAGCCGATGTCGAAGATCTGCAAGCCAATCCCGATCGAACCGCACGTGGTACGGTAATCGAAGCTCACCTCGATAAGGCCAAAGGCCCTGTCGCAACGCTCCTGATTCAAAATGGTACGCTCCGCGTCGGTGAGACCCTCGTTGCCGGACATGTGTTCGGTAAAGTCCGGGCGATGGTAGACGACCGCCTCGCACGCGTCGAAGCCGCTGGCCCATCCTTTGCTGTCGAAGTCCTCGGTTTGAGCGACGTTCCCCAGGCTGGTGATGAGTTTGAAGTCTATCCAGAAAAAGAAGCTCGTGCTATTGCCGATATTCGTTCCGCCGAACGCCGTCAATCGCGTCTGCAACAGATGATGGCTTCCCGTCGCGTCACGCTCAACAGCTTGTCCGCGAAAGCACAAGAAGGAGAACTCAAAGAACTCAACCTGATTCTCAAAGCCGACGTTCAAGGTTCCGTTGAAGCAATTCTCGGTTCGCTTGGGCAGTTACCGCAAAATGAAGTCCAGGTGCGCGTCCTCCTCTCCGCCGCAGGTGAAATCACCGAAACTGATGTGGATCTTGCAGCAGCCAGTGGTGCCGTCATTATCGGCTTTAATACCACCTTGGCCAGTGGTGCTCGCGCTGCATCCGATGACGCTGGTGTAGACGTGCGCGAATACAACATCATCTACGCCCTTCTCAGCGATATCCAAGGCGCGATGGAAGGTCTGCTCGATCCCGAACAGGTTGAAGAACCCTTGGGTCAAGTGGAAGTTCGGGCGGTATTCCAAGCCGGACGTGGCAACATTGCTGGTTGTTACGTGCTCTCAGGTAAGGCATTACGGAACTGTAGCATCCGCGTCCTCCGCAACAAGACGCAGTTGGTCTATGAAGGCACGCTCGACTCGCTCAAACGGGTCAAGGATGACGTTAAAGAAGTCAATGCTGGGTTCGAGTGCGGTATCCGTCTAGACAAGTTTAACGACTGGAAAGAAGGCGACATCATCGAAACCTTCCAAATGGTCAGCAAACGTCGGACATTATCACCTGTTTAGGTAATCGTAATTACGATGTGGCAGAACCCCAACTTTTCTAAAAAGTCGGGGTTCTGTTTGCTAATGCGAGCTTTGGAGCTAAAATTTGAAGAATTAGGCATATTTCAGAGTGAGAGACATCTATGGGTAAATGGGGAATTCATAATTATCAACCGCAGTGGAGTAATTCTGTAGCAGAGTTGTCTTCCTCGATACAGCAAATTTCAACAACAGATATGCAAATTCGCTCGATTTGGAGTTTGTGGGATGAGGAAGATGATGAATGGTTTAATGATGCACCAATCGTTATCTGCACTCAGGAACAGCAACTGGAATTTTGCGCTACTAAGCTAGATAAATTCTCATTTTCTCTAAATTCGATCGATCTAAACCTCCCAGTTTATTGGTGTGGAGTGGAAGATCCTGATGTAGTGCCATTGCAATGGGTGAGCCAAAGAAATCCTGAATTCGACAATCTGGTTGGCAAAATAATTACTGAAATAGAGATTATCGAATCTGGACTCGATCGAGATACTCAATCTTTTTTAGTGATGGGGACTGGAATATTATCAGGCATTGCCTTGAAATTTGAAAACGATCGGCTGGAGATTATTAATGGATTGGATTGTAACACATTAGTTCGCAAATCTCTAGAGTGAACGGCGATTTAAAAGCTCATTTTAGCGATCTCGATTTGGATGTTGAGGAATCAATTGCGATGTTAACGTCAATCTAATCTAATCTAATTGTATGGCTGACAAATCTCAATCTGCATATCGTAAAATTTATCTAGTCGTGCGGCAGATTCCGATGGGGAAAGTTGCAACCTACGGCCAAATTGCCGAGCTAGCTGGATTGTATGGTAAAGCGAGGTTGGTGGGTTATGCTATGTTTCAAGTCGAGCCTACTTCTAATATTCCCTGGCAAAGAGTTGTTAATGCTAAAGGTGAAATCTCTTATTCAACAGCAAGAGAAGGCGGAGACTACGTGCAGCGAAATCTGCTAGAACAGGAGGGGATCTCATTTAACGATCGCGGTAAAATCGACCTGAAACAATATCTCTGGCAAGTACCCCTGAGTTGCTTCGACGATCTGCTAGGCGATCGAGTATAGCTGGGGAAGTCTCGATCGACAAAGAGCGAAATTAATAAAATTCAGGAAACATGATACGCAGTAATTACAGTTTGTTTGTCACCACTGTAAATAGATTCTACGCGTTGATATTCGGAATGCGTCCACCAGATTTTTACCCTACCTCCTTGTGCTGGTGCAGATCCAGCTTTGGAATATCCTGCATCAATTAATCTAGCTTCAAATTCTTCCGCAGGTAGCGTCTTGCTTGAAAATTCAGATACGCCATCAATCTGATGTTTGTCTAGGGTTATACGAACCCTTGTAGGTCGTTAAGATTTTATAGCCAGGAAAAACGATCGCAAATCCATAATTACTATCGATCGTGCCAGGGTATCGATAAGGAGCATCATCAGGCTCGTGTCCGCCAAACTTTAGTACTAAAGATCCGAGCCAGATATATAATCCAGGGAATAACAAATCCATGTTGTATGCAATTACTCGCATTTTCTCTGGGCGAGTATCTTGCTCGGTAGTGACTGATTGAGGAGCAATTGTGGTCATATTTTTGTTTTGAACCCAATAAGCCTAAATTACCTCAGCTAACTACTGAAGTCAACAAGTCCGAAAATCTTAATGAGAATATAATTACAACTGCCAGCCTTTTAATGTACCTAAATTAACTAAAAGTCCGAAAATCTTAATGAGAATATAATTACAACTGCCAGCCTTTTAATGTACCTAAATTAACTAACCCACTACCGAGCGAGATTGCCAGAATTCCCCACCAGCGAGGCGTAAGGAGGGCAACCCCAGTCAATTGAGTGATATCTTCGCCGCGCTCGATCCGTTCGGTGCGATAGCCAGGAAATAAGATTAAACCCAAGCCGATAATCGTAAATGCTGGTCCGATTAGTGCAGCTTTGAAATAAAAATGACCTTCGGAGATTGCCAGATGCCAATTCCAGATAGTTAAGATCGCGCTGAGAGTGGTAATCAATATTCCCCCCAACCGTTCCATGCGTCTCGATACCATCTGTCATCCTCGCTGTAAGATCTTCTAGCTAGATACACCGATCGCGCGTTCGATTCCGGAAACTCTGGAAGTCGCGATCGTGTCATAAACTAGTGTAAGACGATCGCGCGTGTCGCCATCGCTCCATCCTAAGCAATCTCGATCCTTGAGGGTAAGATCAGTGTTTTTTAGCATCGTCATTCCTACTTACAACCGACTTCCGATTCTCCAGAAATGTCTGAGCGCATTAGAACTCCAAACTTTTGACCCTCAAATCGTGACTGGGTATGAAACGATCGTCGTCGATGACGGTTCGACTGATGGGACGATCGACTGGTTAAAAAATAATACTGCCGAATTGCCACATGTGAAAATCTACGAGCAAGCTCACAAAGGAGCCTCCGCAGCGCGGAATCTGGGTGTAGAACAGGCAAAAGGCGACACGATCGTTTTCATCGATAGCGATATTGTCGTCCTCCCAAACTTCCTGCAATGTCATACCGATGCTCTCGCTCGGGCGCAACAAGCAGCAGGTGATGACAAAATTTTCACTTATGGCGCAGTAATTAATACCGCAAATTTTGAAGATCCTACTAGTGAGAAGTATAAAATCATCGACTTTTCTAATGCTTATTTTGCCACTACTAATGTCGCAATTCCGAGACATTGGCTGATGGAAGTCGGTTTGTTTGACATGGACTTCAATTTGTATGGTTGGGAAGATTTAGAATTGGGTGTAAGGCTGAAAAATCGGGGGATTAAGATGGTTAAATGTCCGGAGGCCGTGGGTTATCATTGGCATCCAGCTTTTACACTCGATCGCATTCCCCGCTTGATCCAGCAAGAAATCGAACGCGGGCAAATGGGCGTAATTTTCTATCAGAAGCATCCGACGCTCGATGTCAAAATCATGATTCAAATGACCGTATTTCACCGAATTTTGTGGAATATTTTATCGCTCGGCGGTTTGCTCAACGAGCGGACGATGAAACCCCTGTTGCAATGGACGATCGATCGTAAAAAGCCGCAATTAGCCGAACAATTTGCCAGAATTTTTCTCAATCAATATAGTGTCCAAGAGGTATATACTGCTTATCTAAAAAGCCTCAAGTAGCGGTGCCCCGACGAGCGGGATATCGGTTGTCGCGGCAGCAGAGCGGACGCAGAATTGTTACAGTAAGTAAAGTAGCTCATCGCCGATCGCCAAATACCATTTACTTATGACTTCAGTACCGCGTATCTGTATCCTCGGTGGGGGATTTGGGGGTTTGTATACTGCCCTCCGGTTGCATCAACTTGCTTGGGAACATGGTAATGAACCAGAAATTACCTTGATCGATCGTCAGCCCAATTTTTTGTTCACCCCCCTGCTCTACGAACTCGTCACGGGTGAATTGCACACTTGGGAGATCGCCCCACCGTATGGTGAATTATTGAAGGGTACCGGGATTCGCTTCGTCCAGGGATCGGTCGACAAGGTGGATCGATCGAATAAACACGTTATTTTACAAGATGAAACAGCGATCGCCTACGATCGATTGGTACTCGCCTTAGGTTGTGAAACTCCCTCTGAAAGCGTACCTGGAGTTGCCGAACATGCGATTGCGTTCCGCAATCTTCAAGATGCTCAGAAGTTAGATGCCAAGCTCCGATTATTAGAAGAGTCCTCCCCAGAACGTATTCGGGTCGCGATCGTCGGTGCTGGTTATAGCGGTGTCGAACTAGCTTGTAAACTTGCCGATAGGCTCAAAGATCGCGGACGCATTCGGCTGATCCAATCGCGCGATACTATCTTACCAAATGCCCCAGAATTTAACCGCAATGCTGCCCTCAAGGCGCTAGAACAGCGCGGAGTTTGGGTAGACCTCGAAACGACCGTTGCGGAAGTTACGGCTAGCTCGATCGGGCTAATTTACAAAGGTCAAACCGATGTCATCCCTGCGGAAATCGTGATGTGGACGGTGGGCAATCAGGTAAGTCCAGCGATTAACGGCTTCGAGCTACCGCTGAACGAGCAAGGCAAGATTTCAATCTCCGCAATGCTCCAAGTCAAAGACAATCCCGATATCTTTGCGCTCGGAGATGCTGCTGCCATCATCGATCCTGAAGGTAAATCTATTCCCACTAACGCTCAGGTGGCGTTCCAACAGTCTGATTTTGTTGCTTGGAATATTTGGTCGTCGCTGACCGATCGACCGTTGTTGCCATTTAACTATACCAATCTCGGCGAAATGATGACATTGGGTAGCGACAATGCCGTGCTGTCTGGTTTGGGCATCCAGCTAGATGGCCCGTTGGCTTATCTCGCTCGGCGATTGACTTATCTCTATCGCCTGCCAACTTTAGAGCATCAGCTTAAGGTCGGATTTAATTGGTTGACACAGCCGTTAGTTAAGTTACTCTCACAAGTGTAATATAGCGGTTCTCATCCTAGTGAAGGGCATTATTAGTGGTTTTAGTGGCTAGTGGCTGGTGGCTAGTGGCTAGTAAATGTACCTCATTCGATTGGGAACCGCTATATGCTTGCTCAGGCAAGAGAGATCTAAGCTAATTATCGAATTAAACATGCACTCACCCGATCGAATCGCGAGCGCATCGCAACGGCGTGAGAGATCGATCGGGATAGACGATGGCAAAGCAAAAACTCTGCAAAATCTCGATCGATAGGTACAAATAAATATGCAATCCCGATCGCACCCAACTCACATTTACTTAGCTGGCCCGTTATTTACCCAAGGTGAAAAAGACTTTAATCTAAGTTTATCCGAGCGACTGAGCGCGAGTGGCTATCGGGTCTTTTTACCCCAACAGGAATGCGTGGGGCGTGAAGGTGAAGATATCTATAAAACTTGTTTAGCAGGACTCCGCGCGGCAGCGATCGTCGTGGCAATTTTGGACGGAGCGGATGCGGATAGCGGAACTTGTTGGGAATGCGGCTATGCGGCCAGTCGCGAGATCCCGATCGTCGCAGTGAGAACGGACTTTCGGATGTCTGGCGATACTGGTGGTTTTAATGCAATGCTGTACTACAGTGCTGCCAAACTCGTAAGTGGCACCGATCGATTATTCGAGCAGATTCTGAGTGCGATTCAAGCACTAGAATCACAATTTAAATAATACCTTACAGGTATTTAATAAGTGGGAGATAAGCAAGCTTATCTCCCACGCTCGACTGATTAGATCGATAATCTAAATAACCGTTCCGTTGGGAATAGTTGCATTTTTAAGTACTACTACAATCCCACTGCGGATGTAGAAGCCGCGATCTTCTTGTTGGGCTTCATCAACCCCATCTTTATTGATAATCATCACATTAGAACCGATCCGGGCATTCTTGTCGATAATAGCGCGGCGAATCGTGCAATTTTCCCCAATCCCGATCGGGATACCACCGTTCTCTGCTTGAGTTTTGCGTTCGGGAGCGGGTTCATAAAAGTCAGAACCCATGATTAGGGAATCTTCGATCGTACAACCATCCATAATTCGCGATCGCACACCCAAGACTGAGTGGTGAATCCGACATTTTTTGATGATACAACCTTCCCCGATCATCGATTCGGTGACGTGGGAATCCAATAATTTGGTGGGTGGGAGATAGCGCGAACGCGTGTAAATCGGTGCTTGCTCGTCGTAGAAACTAAATGGTGGAGTAGGTTGCTGGGTGAGTGCTAAGTTAGCATCATAGAACGACTCGATCGTTCCGATATCTTCCCAGTAGTCATCGAAGAGGAAGGCTTGAATATTGTGAGTGGCAGAGGCCCCAGGGATAATTTCTTTCCCAAAATCGGTCTGCTCTAGCGACTTTTTGAGTAAATCGATCAGTACTTGCTTCTTGAAGACATAAATCCCCATCGAGGCAATATAGGGCTTCTGAGCTGCTTGTTCGGCATTGAGACCTAGTTTAGTGGTATCGACACGCATGTTCGTCAGCGCCTCACCTTTGGGCTTCTCACTGAATTCTACGACCCGTCCGGTAGCATCGACTTTCATCAACCCAAATTCGGAAGCATTTTTCTCACCGATCGGGACTACGGACAGTGTAATATCAGCATTAGTTTCGCGGTGGCGTTCGACAAACAACCGATAATCCATCCGGTAGAGATGATCGCCAGACAAGATCACAACTTCTTCGACATCCCATTCTTCGATTACCGACAGATACTGCCGCACCGCATCAGCTGTACCCTGAAACCAGTCGGGGTTATCTTTGGTTTGTTGCGCGGCTAGCACTTCGACAAAGCCATCGCTGAAGCCAGAAAAATTGTAGGCACGGGATAAATGCCGATTGAGCGAGGCTGAGTTAAATTGTGTCAGCACGTATATTTTGAAAATTTCGGAATTGATACAGTTGCTCACAGGGATATCGATCAACCGATATTTACCTGCCAACGGTACGGCTGGTTTTGCCCGCAGTTTTGTCAGGGGATACAACCTGGTACCCGCACCACCACCTAAAATAATCGCTAAAACTTTTTTCACAATAACCTCTAAAAAATAACAATCTTAAATAGATCCTATCGTTACCACTAGGGGTTAACTGGCATCTCCACCATGACCGCCTTGGCTCGATCGATCTAGACAATCTTTATCATCTGACAACTTGGGTACTTTCGGTTCGGTCTGTGATGAACTACACCAATTTAATTTTGCAAAATCTCTGTTGATAGGTATATATGCCATCACAGTTCGGGTTAAGACAAGAGATCTTTACTGCGAAAATTGCTGGTGTTGTAGAACCCGGATCTGGGGGGTCCGACCCCCAGACCCCCGTTGAGGAGCGACCCAAATCGCGCTGAGGTTCCCGTCTGGCGACACGTCTCGCTTCGCTCGCCTACAGCGTGCGTTTGGGTCAAGACAGCGGAGTGCCGCCCCTCAAACTCCCCTGCACAAGGGTCGATCTGTTGGCAGCGAAGAGCGCTTCGCATCAGCTCCGCATTATGAAGCGCTCTGTAGGTTGGGGTTTATTGTTTGGGGCGGTTCCGAAACTAGGACTGGAGTCATTAATTGGAAATCCTTATCCCGAATTCACGTTAGGTACGAGCTACTATTTTTGCAATTAACTTGACCTCTCCCCCTCTCATCTTTTTCATACCCCAATTCAGCAACGCTGTTTAGTGTAACAATCGATCGCCACCCAACACTTTTAGCCATACCACTACCACGATCCAGTGGATTAGCACCGCTGCCCAAATCGAGCCAGTCAGTAGATAAGCGATCGCACAAACTATTCCCAGTAAGCCCGTTAAAGTTAGAAATCGCCAATCCATAAAAGTCGGATTACCTGGCTGATAAAATGTCAGAGCGTTAACGGGATGATAAATGATAAATAATCCTAGTGAAATCATCAACCAGATATAGATATCGCTAGCAATAGCAGTCTCGATCGGGTGGGGAATTAATAACAGTCTAAACAAGATCTCTTCTAATAATGCGGGTAGAAAAAAGAGATGTACGAGCGATCGAATGTTCTTACCGAGCATTGGTTTAGTTGCTGCCATCGAGAATCGGCTAAAACCCCTACTAAATTGCCGATCGAAAGTTAAGAACCCAGATTTAAATCCGATCGTTAATGCGACTAAGCTATAACCACTTAACAACCCAAACACAGTCAGCCAACCACTAATATTTGGCAATGTTACTATTCCCGCCCAGAGCCTAATGACGATCGTTGATAATAGCGGCAGTTGACCGAAGAGAACTGTAGGTGCGATCGGAAAAATATCGGGATTCCAACCGCCAACCTGATAAGTATTTAAAAACCAAATTGCCGCTCCGCGTTGGCTGAAGATCTTCGCCATCCCATCCTGGGCACCGCGCGGTAACATCGTCCGCCAACTCATCAATCCCAAAATTGGATTGCCACTACTGGTAAATCCTGTTATTAGATTAGTTCCTGCTAATTTCGCTGCGTTTTGTTGCCAATCTTGACGCACGATCCCCAATGGTGCGAGGTTTGTTTCTAGCTCGGTTCCCAAAGCTTGTAACTCCCTAAATTTAACCGTTTGGGGATGCTGGGGATGGGTATCGAGCCACGCTCGAATCTGCGCCTGGGATTTAACTTGCTGATTTAGCTGCCTGATGGTGACATAGAGGGCTTGATTGGCATCTTGCACGCAAGATGTTGCTGGCGTGACGCTGGCACTACCCGTCCCATCGCCAGTGCGATACCGCGCCGCTGAGATCTGTAATTGTCGCTGCAATTCCGTCAGGGGCGAGAGTTTGATCCCGTCAAAATCATAATCCTCAGTCACGGGTGGATAGCTAATCAGTAGATCTGCAACCGGGCGAGTTGCCAACCAGCCCCGCTGGAGATGCCCCATGTACGTCGCCCAATCTTGTCTCCCCGCGACGATGCCATCGGGATTGTGAGCGTACACTTGGTGATACTCGATCGACCATTGCAATTCGCCAGTAAATTCATCCCGCACGACTGTAGCGATGCCATAAGCAAAATGTCCGGTGACAGTCGCTGTCAATCCTGGGTTATCTCCGGTTTTACCGCCGATCCCACCAAATGAGTGAATCAGGAGTGCTCGATCTCCCAATTTCGCTGGTTGTCGATCGAATGTAACTCTTTCTATTCGGCCCTTTTTGGCTGGCGTACTCTCCCAATGCTGGCGATTGAGGTAGTCTAATTTTGCATCTCGATCGGTAATATTGGGTGTGAGTGAAAGTTGGAATAAAGCTCGCGGTTGGACGGCCGTGACGGTAAATAAACCTAGTGAATCGCGCTTGCCATAAATATACCAGCCTCGACTGCTGGCGGGTGACAATGCTAAATCCCGAATCGTGCTGGGGAATAAACCCGATCGTTTTGCTGGCTGCTGAGGAATCCGAATCGTCTCTATCTGCCCGTCAAAGGCATCAGAGTTGGGATTGTAATGTCGGACTCGAAAGTATTCACTCGGGCAGGGTGTAGCCCCAGGACAAGCTGTTGGCAGCGATGCTGGTCGACTGGTATCCGTGCCGAGAATCTCAACTAATCCCTTCAATTTGCCCGTTATTTGTAGTGGCTCGCGATCGATCGAGATCGTCAAACTATCTCCAGCATCCCCCTCTCGTCCCGTCACCCCCACCACAGCCAATTTTACCAAAACATCATCTGTTGGTCTCGCACCAGCTAGCGATTGCAGCGCGCCAACATGCGATCTCCCATTAAGTCTGAGGGGGTGAATATTGCCTTGCTTTTGACTCGCGATCGTCCTCGCAGTAAACTTAATATCGGTAGTAACTTGCTGTAAATCGCTGTCGATCTGTGAATTCGGTTGCCAGGTAAGACGGACGGTTTTACCAATTAACTGCCGATTTTTTGTCGGGGCATGTTCGATTTCAACCCACACCCAATCGGTAAGTGATGACTGTTCGATCTGCGCTTGACTGGGTAAGATTAATCGCCCGATCCACTCACCATTAAATTTATAATTGAGATCTTGAGCAGTGAGATCTATTTGGGGAGTTAAATCATTGCTAACTAACGCGATCGGATTGCGATAACTACTTGAAAAATCTTCTATTATCGATAATCTAGTAGCTGTAAAACTATCGGTAATTGCATAATGATAAAACCATCCCAAAACAATCCCCAGCACACATAATCTAAGTAGGTGCCGAACTCCAAACTGCATAAGCGATCGATTGGTGAATGTGTATAAATAGACCGAATCTTAGAATTTGTTAACTTAGTCTAGCCGTACATTCTAAAAGTAGCCGTTGATTTTCGATCGCGTGCGGCTGGATCTCCAGTGCCGACCTAAATGCACTAATTGCAGCGGAATAATTACCCAATGCAGCATGACATAAACCTAAGCCATGCAGCGCGCCAAAATGTACGGGATTGAGTTTGAGTACCATCTCACAATCATCGATCGCGCGATCGTATTTTTGCGTCACAAATCCTAGTACCGCCCGACGATTCCAAGCTTCAGCAAAATCTGGCAAACTATCCACTAACTCATCTAAAATTGCCCCAGCAGCATCAGGATCGCCCTCAGCTAATAATCGCTCGCTCTCTTCAATCTGTTCGAGTGGGATCTTGCCTTTTTCCCAAAACCAGATCCGCCATAGTTGACTGGTTGCCCGTTCGCGAATGTTCTCATCGCTACTTTTCAAATCGATGAGCAACTTATCAATTAAATTCTGATTCATATCATCCATCAGCAACCATGTCACCGCAGTTAAAATTATCGATTTTCCACAGGAGCGGCTACGCCACCGCGTAGAAAAACTCACTCAGCTTGCAGAATAGTCAGATTCGAGCCAGGGGCGCGATCGCCAGACACCAGACGATGCACCTTAGTATAATAGAGATGACCAGCGAAACCAACGCTCGATGACAGTATTTTCGGCGCAAATGTCGAGCGATCTAGATTACCCCATTGGCTAATTCATAATTCCTAACTCATCATTTATAATTTTATGGCTTACCCAGGTATTTCGAGCGAAGCTTTCAAACATCCACTCGATCGACAAGCGGAGCAGACGTTACGTAGCGTTCCCGGTTTCAATCTAGTAGCGAGTAAGTTTGTGGAATTTATCTACGAGCGTCCGCAACTAGTATACCTAATGGGGAATAGCGTCAAAGCAGGCCCCAGACAATACGCGACTATTTACGGCATGTTTCGGGAATGCGTTCGGGATCTAGATATCTACCCCGAACCAGCATTATTTATCAGTCAGAATCCGCAAGTAAATAGTTATGCATTGGGACAAGAAAATCCCTATATCGTCGTCAATACGGGGTTATTAGATCTCCTCACTGAAGATGAAATCAAAACCGTATTAGCTCATGAATTAGGCCATATCAAATGCGGACATACGATTCTGATCCAGATGGCGATGTGGGTGATGAATGCAGCTTCAGTTATCGGCGAGATGACTTTTGGACTGGGCAATATTATTAGTAATGGCTTAATCGTGGCTTTCTATGAATGGCGACGTAAAGCAGAACTATCATCCGATCGCGCTGCACTCCTAGTAATGGAAAATCCCCGCACGGTGATGACAACCATGATGAAAATTGCTGGGGGAAGTGGTAAATATGCCGATGAATGTAGTCTCGAAGAATTTATCAAACAGTCAGAAGATTACCGAAATTTAGATGAAGATGGACTGAATCAAATCTACAAAGCCTTGATGTATGTCGGCGTAAATGGAATGCTGAGTCATCCATTTCCCGTCGAACGCATTCACTTTCTACAAGAGTGGGCGAATTCGAGCGAGTATCAAGATATTCGGCGCGGTAACTATCAACGAGTCACGGTAGAAACATCCTCGACTACGCCAACCGATAGCGAAACCGAGCGCTTACAGCGAGAAATTAACGAACTGCAACGGGAAATCGATCGACGTAAATCCCAAGGTCGTTAATCTACAACCGATCGCCAACTAGCGATCGAAATAGTATTTAAAAACCTTTCAATACTTTGTTTCCATAAATTTCGATCGATCGAGATGAGCAAATCGTGTCCGGCTCGATCGAAAGTAACTAATTTCTTCTGACTATTAATATTCGCAAAAATCTCATTAATTTCTGATTGCTGCGTCCAGGGGTCGAGTCCGCCATTTAGGATTAAGGTCGGGCATTTCACCTGCCGCGCGTAATCGACGGGATTATGTGCGAATCCATCAAATCCATGTTGAACTCCTCCCCAAAATACCAATAATTCGCTAATTGGAAATGTGGGTAGATGGCTATTCTTGCTAACCCTACTTCTAACGGCATCAAGTAGTCGAGCGTATGGCAATTCTAACACGATCGCATCGGGTGCAATTTTCTCATTGGCGATCGCAGTTAAAACCGCAGCACTACCCATCGATAGCCCATACAAAATTATTGGACGTTTGTGGTGAATCTGGCGAACGTATTGCATTGCTACAGCAACATCTTGCGCTTCTGTGGCTCCCAATGTTGTCGTGTCGCCACTAGACCCCCCAACACCCCGAAAATCTACCAGGAGACAATCATAATTTAATTGATGAAATACCTGCGCTAGCGGAATCAGTTGCTTGCCTTTACTCGATAAATGTCCGGGAAAGAGCAAAACCGTGCCTTTGGTTGTTGTCGATAAAGGTGCTGGAATCGACCAGACTTCCACCCATTCATCCTTACCCCTGGGGATGCGGGTGGTTGCGTATTTCAAGCCAACATCACTCGGAAGTCGCTGACTAGTCGGACGCGGTAAACTCAAACCACTTGTTCCGGCTAGATGTGTATGTGTCATCACATGTACGCCAATATAAGCCAGCAAATTGGTGACGATAAAAGTACCGATCGCAATGTTGCCAATCTGTTGCTTGTGTTTGCCTACGACTCCAGCCAGTTTTTTAAATAACATTATCCACGGTATCTAATAACTGTTGATGCCATTCTCCATTACTCGCGATCGCACATCCCCACTGACTGGCATCGCCGCGATTATATTGTATCGGACTGCCATCTTGGTAAGTAAATTTGCCGCCAGCCTCGGTTAAAATCAATTCTGGTGCCGCAAAATCCCAATCTTTCGGAGCCGATGTGCCAGAAAGCGAGACATACACATCCGCCTGTCGCTCGACGATTGCAGCTATTTTACAACCGATACTGCCGACTTCTTTATGTTGCTGACAAGGCAGTAGCTCTAATAATCGGACTAATTTTTCACTGCGATGATTCCGACTGGCAACCACAACTAAATCGGTTAATTTTTTATCTCTAGAGACTGTTAACGATTTCCGCACCCGATCCGAGGTGATACAGATACTACCGCAATCTTGAATCGCCGCATACAATTTATCGGATTCCGGCACTGCAACTACAGCTAGCACCGGACGATGCTGATATGTCAGCGCGATATGGATCGCATATTCGCCAGTTTTATCGATAAAATCTCGCGTTCCATCCAACGGATCGATAATCCACACCCAATTGTCCGGCAATTCACGATCGCCAGATTGATAAGTTTCTTCCGTCAAATAACCACAAAAGTTGCCACACAGTCCTTGAAGACGCTCGAGGATATATTTGTTTACCGCCTCATCCGCCACTGTGACGGGGCCTTCAGCCTTATCCCGCACGTCCAGATCTGCATTACTGGCTCGATAATAAGACTTTAACATCGCTGTTGCCGTCCAACTTAACTCGATCGTCCATTCCAACATTTCAGCGAGACTAAGACCAGGAAGTGGTGATTTCACAGTTATTTGGTTGTTGATTGTTGGTTAGTGGTTAGCACACAACTAGCCACTAACCACCAGTTACAGTATTTACTATCCACTGTTAGCTGTCCACTGTCTACTAATCTTGCTGGCGAGACCCTGAAAAAGCGGCTAGATCGACGATTTCACGCGATCGTTCGGTTTTCACCATACCGAAGTGCAAAAAGAATTCGGTTTCCACTGTTTCGCGGATCGTAAATTTTTGCGATCGCGGTGCTAGAATAGTAGTCGAATCGCTAGTCGATTTAAATATAAGTGTGAGGAAATTTCAAATGAACTGGAAAACTTTACTGGTAATCGCCAGCTTAACTATGTCTGCTGGTTTGACCGCTTGTAGCGACAAAACCACGACAACTCCCGACGCTACGAAGACTGAGACCACTACTACACCTGCAGCATCCCCTGCGGCATCCCCTGCGGCAGACGGTAAATCTGGTGACGCAATGAAGTCTGGTGCTGAAACCAAGACTACTGAAACCAAAACTGAAACTAAGCCTGCTGATGGCACCAAGACTACTGAAACCAAAACTGAAACTAAGCCTGCTGACGGTAAAAAGCCCGAAGCAACCAAAAAGCCATAGTCAGAATCTCGGTCGATAGTTACTTAAGTAATTGACTTAATCTAAACATCTCAATAGCCATCAAGTTCGACAACGACTCATTGGGAGTCAGCGATCTTGATGGTATTGTTTTTGGTAGCTAATTTAATCGATCGATTCAATCGTAACTGCGAAGGCAGGCTTTTGCCGCTCCTCGGCTTTGCCGAGGGTTTAGCGCGACAAGACACAATCGAGTGCGGTGCTTGAACGAAGCAAATATCCTTAACCCGAACTCACGTTATTTTACGAATAAATCGATCGACTGCGCTCGAGATCGGTAGTCTAATTACTTTGTTGCTACGAACATTTCAATGACGGTAGGATGATTGGCAATTATTTTCAACCATCGATCGAGCAAGGTTAAATTATCGATCGGCAAAATAAACGATCGCTGTTAAAAAGGTAAATAATAAATCTGGTCTGGCAACTCTTCTGCTTGAGCACATTCTAGCAACAACAAAATATCCTCAATAACTTAGAGTATCGATCGAACCTAAATCAATCACAACTAACTATATCGCATGATTGCGGGGTGTGGTCGATCTTGAGATTGGATGAATTTGAGGCGATCTCATCGCAATTAGATACATTTCAGGGCTAGGGCGAGGATTAAAGATCGAATGTGGGCAGAATAAGTCGATCTTCACAAGCAGGAATGTCTGATGTGGGCGATCGAGCGTCCGCCACCAACCGAGCAACAACAGCTAGTTCACACCGCCGATCCGGGTGGAAATACTTAGGCTATCGATGGGCATACAGCAGATGCGACATCATCGACTGCTGAGTCGCCTCCTGTACTCTTCTAAATCCCCAAAATTCATTTCTACCTTTAGACAGATTCGATTCATTAGAGTGATGAATATGCTGTTAAGTAGATAACAAATACAGGTTGTATTTGCGGTCGAGAATAATTAGTTGTCATTAATTATGCCGAAATCGGAAGCGCACAAACAAAAAGTCGTGAGCATCAGTTTACCCGGCCAAGCCAACGGAAATATGTCGCCAGGACAAATTCCGCAGGGACAAACGGCCCAAAGTCAAATGCCCAATGGTGTCTCGTCGGAGTCTCAAATGCCAGCATCATCAGGTCAGGTATCAATGTAGTTCGCAGTTTGCTCGATTTTTAAATAATCAGCAGCAGCGATCTCCCAGATTCATTGAGGGTAAGGGCAATTCATGAATTGACCTTATCCTCCATTTGGACAATAATTTATACCCTAATTCAGTAACGTCAACTATTTATTCAGTCATGAAATCGATTTATTCTCCCAGAATTTTCTTTACAAGTATATGTTTATTAAGTGTAGTCGGCTTCAGCGCAATGGTGCCAGCTTTAGCCCAAGGTAGCATGCCCTCAGCAAGTCCGATGTCAGACGGCACCAAAAAATCTACATCATTAAATACTGCCGATCGACAGTTTGTTAGCAAAGCAGCTCAAAGCGATCTGACCGAAATTCAAAGCAGTCAACTAGCACTCAAACGCTCGCAAAATTCGCAAGTATTGCAATATGCGCGCGAAATGATTCAAGCACATACAGACTCGAGTAATAAGCTCAAACCGATCGCTACTAGTTTAGGGCTGACTTTGCCCAAGAGTGTGGGTGCCGAAAATCAGGCATTACTCGATCGCTTGAAAACATTATCTGGTAAACAATTCGATCGCGTATATATGGACGGACAAACCAAAGGTCATACCAAGACTCAAGCTGCTTTTCAAAATGAACTCCAGCAAGGTCAAAATACCGATATTAAAGCTTTTGCAAACGAGATTTTACCTGTAGTCTCAATGCATCTCCAGATGGCTAAAAATTTTACGGCTATGCGCTAACGATCGAGATTTGGCGGCAAAAGCGGCGGGGCAATTCATAAATTGTCCCTCCCCTAACTACCGACGATCGTTTCATCCCGCAATTTAGCAATGCCCTTGTTTCCGATAATTACCGGATCTGCGATAGAACATACCGCAATCGATCGTAATCATCTTTGAGAATCAGACTGACAGTGCGCCCTGCCGTTACCAGCCAAGAGCGGTCGCGCGAGCGCAATTGATGGATTTCACGAATCGTAGCTGCGGTGAGGGCTTCTACTGGAGCACCTTGCACTTGTAATAATGTCCGCAAAAATTCTAATTGCTCGCTGAATTTGATAATCTCCTCCGCATCACACTGATAGACCCCTTGATGGATTTGGGGCGGACGTGGGGGGAGGAACTGATACATTTGCCCCTTCGCATCCTCAAACCCGATAATTGCCGCCTTAAACTCGGTTTTGAGCATGGCAAAAATCTGTGGCTGTTCTTCACGTAATTCGTCTAGTGACATCCCCAGTGCCCGCGCGCGGTGGACAGAATCGATCGGGGCAGTGGTAGCATGATAAACTACCGCAAGAATTTGGTTGCCTGTCTCCTCGTCAGCAGCTTTGACGATACTGCCAAATATCGGCATCACGGCGAGTTTGAGATCTTCTGGTTCCAAACATTGCGCCAGAAATTCGCAAGTAGATGTCTCGATTACTTCAGCAATATGCTGAGGATTTTTGGCACCGCTGCCAAATTGGGGTAGGGGTAAACGCATCGAAAAATTATGAGTTATAAATTCTGAATGTTTGGACGAGCCAGTTGTGGAGACTTATTTAATACTGGAGTTTAGATAAGTAATAATGTATTTACTTTAATCGATCGAGTCCCATTTGCGACTGTAGCGGCTAATCGATCGAAGCTGGACGCATTTTTTCGCGACACCAGCAACGGTACACGAAGGTAGACTTAGCTGTGATTTTTATTGCCAGCTTCATGCCGGAAGTCTAATGTATTCGATCGCTGATAGTTGACAGTTGACGGCGGACGGTTGACAGTTATTTATTAAAGGCGATCGTAATTTAGATCGCGCCGACTCCTAATGCATACTTCCTAACAACTATCTATCCATTCATGAATGATACCCACCGCAGACGACGCAGCCCATTATTTCAGTGGTTGTTAGCCGAAGAATCTCAATCATCCTCAGCTCACCATGTCCAACATCCGTGGTGGCAAGTCATGTGTTTGACGGGGGTCGATTATTTTTCCACCTTGGGTTACCAACCAGGAATTGCGGCAGTAGCAGCAGGCACTTTATCTCCCATCGCCACCGCTATTTTAATCCTGCTGACGCTCTTTGGTGCCCTGCCGATTTATCGACGAGTAGCCGCAACTAGTCCAAATGGGGAAGGTTCGATCGCGATGCTGGCAAAACTCCTCGATTGGTGGCAAGGTAAGTTGCTTGTCTTGGTGCTACTAGGATTTGTCGGTACAGATTTTATCATTACGATTACCCTGTCGGCGGCTGATGCCGCCATGCACCTGGTCGAAAATCCCTATTTACAAGCATCGCTACACGGACAGCAACTGACGATTACACTCATCCTGATCGCTTTGTTGGGTGCTGTTTTCCTCAAGGGATTTAAGGAAGCTGTTGGGATTGCGGTGGTTTTAGTAATTGCCTATTTGAGTTTAAATGCGATCGTGGTTGTTGTCGGCATCAGTCAAGTTATCGCCAATCCCGTGACAGTTACCGACTGGCAAACGGCAATTTTTAGGGAACATGGCAATCCGCTAAATATGCTGGCAGTTTCCGCATTACTCTTTCCCAAACTAGCTTTGGGTTTATCGGGATTTGAAACTGGTGTCGCGGTGATGCCATTAGTGACAGGAGACGCGCAAGATACCCACGAGCAGCCACGCGGACGGATTCGCAATACGGGGACATTGTTAACATCTGCAGCGCTGATTATGAGCGCATTTTTGATTAGTACGAGTTTTATTACGACGCTACTGATTTCGGCAGATAAATTTAAAGCTGGCGGTGTCGCTAATGGTAGAGCCTTATCCTATCTCGCGCACACTTATTTAGGGAGCGGCTTTGGGACTGTCTACGATGTCAGTACGATTCTGATTTTGTGGTTTGCAGGTGCCTCGGCAATGGCTGGATTGTTAAATATCGTGCCGCGTTATCTACCCCGTTACGGGATGGCTCCGATGTGGGCGCGGATGAGTCGCCCGCTAGTATTAGTATTCACCACGATCGCCTTTATTGTCACCTTTATCTTTCATGCTGATGTCGAAGCGCAAGGCGGCGCTTATGCAACTGGAGTTTTGGTATTGATGACATCAGCGGCATTTGCCGTAACACTGGCGAGTCGGCGCGGACGCAATCGCTATGCACCGTGGATTTTTGGGCTGATTACGCTGGTTTTTGCCTATACCACTACAGTAAATGTCATCGAACGTCCCGATGGGATTAGAATTGCTAGCTTTTTTATCGGAACGATTATCGTAGTATCGCTGCTGTCACGGGTCAATCGAGCGACCGAACGCCGGAGTACCGAGGTAATTTTAGACGATCGCGCGCAACAATTTATCAATGATATTACTAGTGGTGTAGTGCGGATTATCGCCAACGATCTAGATGCTGGCGATATTGCTGAATATCAAGAGAAAGAACAAGCAATTCGGGAGGATAATCTGTTACCTGCCGACCAAAAAATCGTCTTTCTCGAAGTTGAAGTTATGGATGCTTCGGAATTTGAAGATAGATTAGAAGTTCAAGGATTGGAAGTCGGCGGATATCATATTCTGCGGATCTATAGTTCTGCCGTGCCCAATGCGATCGCCTCTTGCTTATTATATTTACGCGACACTACTGGGAAACCACCACATATTTACTTTAGTTGGGGTGAGGAAAATCCCTTGATATTTATGTTCAGATTTATCGTCTTTGGAGAAGGAGATATTCCAGTTACTACCCGCGAAATTCTCCGTAAAGTCGAACCAGATCCGCACAAACGTCCGCGCGTTCATGTTGGTAGTCACCATTAATCGGAGTCTAATTAATTGACAGATCGATCGATAACTTCGTGGCGATTGATTCCAGTAATTAATGCTACTGGGAAAATGCAAATGGCGATCGATCGTTGGCTGCTAGAACAACATGCGATCGGCAAAATTCCGCCGACATTGCGCTTTTATACTTGGTCGAAGCCAACGATTTCGCTAGGCTATCATCAACGTAACTATCCAGCACATTGGCAAAATCTCACATGGCAAGATCGTCCAATCGATCTCGTCACCCGTCCGACTGGCGGACGCGGTGTATTGCATCAAGGCGATTTAACCTATGCCTTTATCGGTTCGGGATTTGTCGGTAACCGATCGGCAGTATATCAACAAATCTGTCAATTTCTGATTGATGGCTGGCGATCTCTAGGCATAGATTTAGCATATGGCACAGCCGGAAGAGGTTATATTCACAACCCTAATTGTTTTGGCACCTCAACTAGTGCCGATCTAATTTGTGAGGATGGGTATAAACTCATCGGTAGCGCCCAATTAATTAAATCTGGTGCGCTTTTACAACATGGTTCGATGCGACTCAATCCCGATCGAGAGTTATTTAGACAAGTATTTGGCGAATCTATATCGTTGCCACCTGCTGCAATTTTACAGTTAACTATTCCAATAATTGTTGATGCGCTTACTCAAGCCGCTCAGCAACATTTTCAGGTAGAGTTTGAGAGCGAGCCTTTGTCCGATCTAGAACGATCGCAAATTCACAGTGAACTTCAATTTTTGACTTGACTCCGCTTTCATATAATTGTGAAAGCAATGGCAATCGGCTTTTCATTACTTAACGTGAGTTCGGGATAAGGAAAATCGATTTGCTCCGCTCGAGCGCCGCCCTATAATTAGTGAAGAAATCCTGATTATGATTATAGAATGCCCTGAAGCAATTTTCATCGCTTAAATTCACAAACATCTCCAGCGTTTTCCTATTCACACAAGTGGTCTAATTTTTAGCAGTATACTATCGATCGAAATTTGTCTCTAAATTATTTCCGAATCATAAAACTATCCCGTAGATGAAAATCTGCTACTGCACCGCAATGAGTCGATGCCCAATAACTAGTCTCTCCACGACGAGGTTTAATTACTGTGGCGATCGAAACCTCGATCGATCTTTCCACTGCAACAATTTTACTTAAATCTAATTCAAATCCTAACGATAATAAATTGGGTTGGCGCTCGATCTGAAAGGGAAACGATGTAAATGCTAATTCTTCTCGTAACCCCTGACGATAATCATCGAGATGAAAGATATTCCAATCGCCAGATGGCGAAAGATTAAATTCCCAATAATTGCGATCGCCAGGAATACCCAAAAAGAATTCAAAACATGTAGTTTCCCAGAGTTTGTCTTTGCGAGTGGGTACTGCTGCTAGTGGTGCGATTTCTAAGGCGGTTAGATCGCCACTCAATCGATACTCGATCGATAAGATCCCCTCTTGTCGATCGATCGTCCCATTAATCTCGTTGTCAAAGCCGCTCGGAACGAGCATCGCTGGTAAAGAATTAACCGTGAGAAAAGGTTTCAGCGTAAAGATATTCATCCGCGCAACTCCTCAATAATCGCTCTAATTGTTGATTCTTGGGCTTCGATGCTTTCGGTGAGTTTAAATTGGACTAACGCTCGATCGAGATTGTGCGTCGGATATTTGACTTTAAAATAGACATTTCCAGCTAAATAGTCGGTAAAAAACCGCAATCCTAATTCAAAGGCAAGTAAGCGAATTCCATCGAACAGATACTCATAGTCTCGAGCTGTCAGAAAGCCGCTGGCTTGAGAGAGATAGCCTTCTAAAATCGCTCGACACATATGAGTGTCAAACCTCACGCTTTCCCACTCTTTAGTCTCTTCACCGAGGGGATTGCAACCCGATCGCAAGCAGTCGCCGATATCGTAGTGTACCAGCCCTGGCTTGACAGTATCGAGATCGATAATCCCGATTGCTTGCTGAGTGGTGGTACAGATCATTACGTTATTTACCTTTGGATCGCCGTGAATCGGGCGTAAGGGTAACTTGCCTTCATCTTTGGCTCGTTCGAGAACTTGTGCCCATTCCTGACGGTTCTCGACGAAGTTGAGGCAATAATCTACTTGTGGATCTACCGCTCCCGAATAGGTTGGCAGCACCCGATGATAATGCTGGAGATATTGTGGGGTGATATGAAATCCTACTAGCGTATCCGCCAATCGATCGGGATCGAGATCGCTAATCAAATGATGAAATCTCCCAAGTGCATAACCCACCTCGCGTCCATGTGCGATATCTTGGATGAGATCGATCGATTCCGAGCCATCGATAAAACTAATCGATCGCCAATAACTCCGATCTGGTTCGACCCAATGGTCTTGCAAGTCTTCTGTCAATAATACTCGCGGTACCGCCCACCGGCGATCGAGTTCCGGCTGCGCAGATTGCAATTTGTCGCTGATATGCTGTGTGAAGATGCACATGTTCTGCATTACCAGTTCTGGCTGCGCAAACACATGAGTATTGATCCGTTGCAGCACAAAGCAAGAGTCTGTCCCATTTTCTACAGTGACGAGAAATGTATCATTGATATTGCCACTCCCAAAGGCACGAACTGCTGTTACCTGTCCGGGTGTGGCAAATTTTTGGGCGATGGTAATTAGACGATCCAATGTTCTACCTGCGAAAATAACATGAGTAGATTATCTCGCAATCTGTTGCGATGTTTTATTTTGCAGGGACTCAACTAACGATTTCTCTTCAAGTGCGAGTGAATTATGCTCGGTGACCAGTTGATTGTAAGTAGCAGTTTGCTCTTTGAGCCGAGCGACTAGTTGATTGTAACTTTGGACTCGATCGTTAAAACTAGTGACGCGGAAACTATAATCTACTTGGGGATTGGCAGAGATCGCACCTTGGAGACTCGATCGTTCTGATTCGATGTTTTCAGATTCACTTTTTACCTGTGCGGCTAACTGTTCTATTGCCGATTTGCTGGAAACTAACTGTTTGCCAAGCTGTTTGGCTTTCTCGCGGAGTGAGGTAAATACACTTTCATAGCGCTCGGATAAAGCAACGATCGTCGATCGCTCTGTAAAATATTTACGGTAATGCTCTTCTAGTTCGGGGCTGAGATTTTGGACTTCCGTACCTAAAATTGAGTGTAATTCATTATCGACAGAGTTGGGATCTTGTGCCCGATATGTCTCGATCAGTTGGACGATCCGCGAATTTTGAAGTTGCTGGAGTGCCGATTGTAATTGTTTGTTGAGTTGTGTTTGCTCCAATAGCGACAGTCGCTGATAGGCGGCATGAAGCATTTCATGCGCGGCAGTAACTTCCATTACTCCTTGTAATCGCGGATCGGAAACCTCTTGGAGAAAGATGCCCTTGTTCGGCACATAGCAGCCCAGCACTACGGTATGTTCGGTACTTTTACAGAGATTGAGCGCAGACTTGCGACTTTCGATCGTGGGTTGATTGAGATAGAATAATTGGCGGGCGCGATCGGTCATTGTCGTCGTCGTGGCAAGTTTGGCAACTAGAGGCGGTGCTTCGTATTGGAGCAGCTTGCTCCAGTCTTGCAATTCCTGTCCGAACCGAATCCCCACAATGACGACGGCAACAATTGTAATATTGCCTAGATGCCGTTTCAGCCATTTCATACTCAATTCAAATTGCGCTCGTGGTATCAACCACTATCATAATGGAGAGTGGGAGTACCGTCAGGAGCGAAACACAACTTTCGATCGGTCGTCTTGTCAGTATCCTTAATTCGAGCAAACAGTGGCGCTCAGGCGATCTTAGGTTGGAGCAAAAACTACCTATAACCACAGCGATTTCAATCATAGGCATTTTAAAGGTAGCAACTTGGGTTTATTAAACTTCGTTGCAAAGTTTGAAGGGAATAGACAAGGTATGATAACTTTTGGGATAGAGAGAAGTTATCAGACCTTAATTTGTAAGAGTAATCGGTGATGGAGAACAATTTCGCACAGACTGCCCTAGACTCACACCTAGCAGCAGGTGAAGAAATGAGTGACTATGTAGCCCACCTCCAAATGCACATGGCGCTTCAAGCCCGCAATTTAGTTCCGGCACTAACTACTAATGCAGTTGACAGTCGCGAAATATTTTTACATCAAACTCAAGCGCATTTTGAGAAATTAGCCTCACGACAAGTCTGCTAATTGCGCGGCAATTTCTTGCGGATCGTATAGGCATCCAAGTTTATCGTGCAGCTTCACTACATTACCAATCACCGCGATCGCGGGTGCTGCAAATTGGTGGCTCTCGATTTGGGTGACGATCGTTGCTAAGGTAGCGATTAATTCTTGTTGTTGGGGTGTCGTACCCCAGCGCACGAGGGCGATTGGGGTATCGGGATCCAGTCCCGCTGCGATCAGCTCGTGGGTAATCCGATCGAGATTATGAACCCCCATGTAAACTACCAGAGTTTCAGCGCTGTGCGCGATTGCGCGCCAATTGACCCCAGGACGGTACTTGCCAGCCATTTCGTGCCCGGTTACGAAAGTTACCGAAGAACTATAATTCCGATGGGTCAGCGGGATGCCAGCGTAGGCTGGTGCCGCGATGCCCGAGGTGACACCAGGCACCACTTCTACCGAGACACCTGCCGCGATCAGGTCTTCCATTTCTTCACCACCACGCCCAAAGATAAATGGATCTCCACCTTTGAGCCGCACCACAACAGCATGTTCGTGGGCTTTTTCAATTAATAATTCGGTGGTTTGATTCTGCAACAAAGAATGTCGCCCCATCCGCTTACCCGCATCGATTTTCTCGGCATGCGGGGAGATTATCGCAATAATTTCTGGACTGACTAAAGCATCATAGATCACTACATCAGCTGACTCTAATAAAACTTTCCCCTTGATCGTCAATAAGCCTGGATCTCCAGGCCCCGCACCGACTAAATAGACTTTACCAATTATCTCTGTCATTCGATTTTGGATTTTGGATTTTGGATTTGGCGATGCGCTGTTGCTGTCTGAAAGCCCATCGAGAGCGGATTTTAGATCGCCTATTCTGTCGATATCAGCAGGCGATCGTTGGGGTGTGGAATAATTAATTAATCGATCGATGCTAGGATTTCGCAAAGCGTCTTTACTAATCTCGGACTATTACCGATCGGCTCTTGAAGAGTTAATTTTATCGATGGAAACTGCTGGCTTAATTTTGTTACCAACTCGACGATTGCATCGGTAATGCCACCTGTAAATAAAAAGTAAGGTAAGATCCCGATTTCTGTCACACCACGATCGATTAATTCCGTTACGCGTTCGGTCAAGCTCGGCTCGATCGACCAATAAGCTATCTGCACATTTAAACTAGTCGCTAGTCGTTCGACAGTAGTATTACCACCCGCTCTCCGACTACCGTGAGCTAAAATTGTAGTCGATTTGGGCAGATCGGAACGGTTCTGGGCGAACAAATCGACGATATTCGGTACAGCACCGAGAAAGGGTGCCACAGTTAATATTAGTCGCTCGTTCAGCGCGCGCTCGGCAATGGCTACTTCTGCGGGAATATCGTCCATGACATGCACGCCAGGAAGCAGAAACAGTGGTAACAAGACGATTCGATCGATTCCCTGTGCCATCCAGTTACAGGCAAAATCTTGGATCTGACGGTGTAAGGGTTTGTCGGCTAATTCTAATTGCGCTGTCGCCACGATGACTGGTGCATCTCTTAGCGAAAACTGTTGTAGATAGAGGCTTAATTGCTGTGCCAATCGATCGACAGCAACTTGAGGGCGCGGATCGCGACTCCCGTGTGAGACTAATAAATAAGCAGAGGACAAATTTAGCTAATAGCGATTGTTTACAGCTAATAAATATAACATTTATTCGGAAGTTTTACTAATTCAGCCGTGCGGTGATTATCGATCGATTAAATTAATCGTAGCAACAGCTAAGTAGCTAGGCGTAATTAAATATAAAATATTGCGTAGGGTGGGCACTGCCCACCATCTAGGTTTTACGCAGTTTCTATCTAATAAATATTTGCGCCTAGCTACTTACATTTTCTCAATGCAACCTAACCTGTTTAAAAGAACACGATCGATGATGTCGATCGTTTACGATAAAAGTAGTATGGGAATATTCCTTTTATTTGACAGAAGCTTTCTTGCTAGCTCTATTCAACTTGCGCTTGAGGATCGCCACAAATCCGATCGCTAGGCTCGAACCAATTAACCCGCTTGGTTCTGGCACGGGAGTATTTGTTGTGAGCGAGATCTTCTGGATATTGACACTGGCACCCGCCGAAGTTGTATCGTCTCCCAAGAATAGAAAATTAGCAGTTCCATAAACACTGGTTAATGGATTTGCAGGATTTATAGCAGCAGTATAATCTCTGAGCGAACCAGTAAATAGAATATTGCCAGCATTAGTTAATGAATAATTATTGCCTAATACAGTTAAATCGTAAGTGTTTGAATTAGAGAGTAAATTTAAACTAGCTGTTTTTTGCTCTAGCGGAGAAATGGAGTTAAAATTAGCACTGGTTTGAGCAAAGATATCAGAATTTCTAAATCCGATCTCGATGCCTTTGCGATTATTATCCAACACGATCGCGCTAAACCCCGCCCGATTCGCTCCATTTACGCCATTATTAGTTTGTGAGTTAATGTTGATGGTGAAGCTGAGCGTGTATCCAGCATTACTATCCAATATTGGAAATAGCGGATTTACAAAAGAAGTCAAGCTCACTGTCGGCGGACTTACCAAGGGATTAACCAAAATGTTGTAATTGGTATAACCAGCTTGGAGTGATTCAGCACCGCTGGTATCTAATGTAGTTACGCCGCCACCAGGAGTTTGGGTACCACCAGTACTAAAAAAATTTAGATATTGCGGTGAAAAGTTATCGGGCGTGGTGTTTGCGGCACCATCATAGAGCGTAATTGTTGTCGCGTTGGCGCGATCGATCGTCCCCCCAGCAGCTATAATCCCACTTAATGCGATAGCGATCGTTCCTAAAGATGTCAATTTCATTTGTGGCGGCATCCTGATAGCTAATAGATATGCTTACATTCGATTATGCCCATCTAGTCGACAAAGATAAGTATTCTTAACGAATAATACAGAAAGTGTGGCTGTTGTGGATTGTAGCTGGCGATCGCAATCGCAGTTACACTATCGATATTCTGTGTGCACGGCTCGGATGATTAACCTGTAGCAGGTGTCGATCGCCAGTAAAGATCGCTACAATCCGCATATCCATCCCGATCGAGCTGTTAAAATCGATCGAAATGCTCTAAGGTAAACGATAGGATCGATCGCAAACTTTTACAGGAAAATTATCTCATGGCTCTAGCTGTAGGCACCAAAGCTCCGGATTTTAGCGTTAAAGATACCGCTGGCAATACTGTCACGCTGTCTGGGTTGGCAGGTAAAAAAGTTGTGATGTACTTCTACCCCAAAGATGATACTCCTGGTTGTACCAAGCAAGCCTGTAGCTTTCGGGACAACTATTCTATGTACCAAGACAAGGGGATTGTCATTCTGGGTGTGAGCAAAGATGATGAGTCGTCTCACCAAGCATTTACTGAGAAATTTAATCTTCCCTTTCCCCTATTAGCCGATACTAATGGTGACATCATTGCGGCTTATGATGTCGATGGTGGTGGCTATGCCAAGCGCGTAACTTATGCGATCGATGAAACGGGTAACATCGTCCACGTCGATGCAAGCGTCAAAACCGACACTCATGCCAGTGACATTCTCAAAGCGCTAGGTTATTAAGCTCCAAGTGCTAGTGGGTAATCCTGCGACTACTCACTAGCCTCCGAACATCTCTAGCGATATTCGTACTTCACCACGATAGGTTTGACTGTCTCGGGAGCGAGCGAGTTGATACTCTCTGTAGAGATTTCATGATTGAACTGTGCTGATTCGCCTGGTTCGATCTTACTATTGACTGGGATGATCGCTTGTTTGATCGATGAATCCTTGGAGATAAACTTAGCGACGATGTAGTAGACATAGTGCGGACGATCGCTCCGATTGTCGATCGAGCCTTTTACCACTAACAGCGATTTGTCTGAGCTGTCGCGGGTAATGCCGATTTCGCGCAATCTGAGGTCTTTACTGGGATTGGAATTTCCAGTACCATCTCGATCGGCTTGAGCGATGGTACCACTTTGTTGTACTAATGTTACTGGAGTAGGACTCATTCCAGGTAACTTGAGATTGAATCCTTGGGCTGAAGACTTAACAGATAAACAGCTCCAGATCGCACTGCCAAAAATGATGACAGACAAATATTGGCTGATTTTCATACAGTGTGATGTGTGAGGAGATTTCTGTCTGGTTATATCAATCATTTTAATCTGTTCGCTCGAACGAACGCTAAATTTTGGCTCAGCATATTGGCTTGACTTTAAAAGGACAAATGCATCCATAAATCGCGATCGCCGTTGGCATCGCTTCTGTGTTGCAGAAGGTAGCACGAGCTTCAACAGCCAGCTAAGATGATGTTGTCTTATTTGTACCCATTTAGACAGCGAGAATTACCAGTCATTGGTTAGACTTGAAAATAGATCCGCAATAACTTAAGGAGGGCGATCTGCCACCTTGCGGCGATCGACACTAGGTCGCCAGCTTAAATGTGTTCTAATTTGCAGATCGACCCTAACTTGTAAAGATATTGTGGAGAAAATTGTGCCGATCGACCGAGGTAGGTCACAATGAGAGATTGAGGAATTAATTGCCGAGGAAGTTTATTGATGCAGCCGATTCGTACATTCAATGTTTCTCCTTCCATACCAGCCTCCCTCGAACCGCTACGGCTACTTGCCTACAATCTGTATTGGGATTGGAATACGGAGATCAAGGAGCTATTTAAAAGACTCGATCGGGATTTATGGGAAGCTACCCGTCACAATCCAGTCGCAATGCTGGCGAGAGTGAGTCAGGCGCGCTTGCAAGAAGTCGCTGCCGATGATGGGTTCTTGGCTCACATGGAGCGGGCAACAGGCGAACTCAATGCCTATTTGCACGATCGCAGTTGGTATAAGCACCAGCGCGCTGGCAATGTTGGGAAAGAATGCTTCGCTTATTTCTGTGCTGAATTTGGCTTGGTAGACTGTCTGCCGATTTATTCTGGCGGTTTAGGTGTATTGGCAGGAGACCATCTTAAATCTGCCAGCGATCTGGGCTTACCCCTAGTAGCAGTGGGTTTGCTATATCAGAAAGGCTATTTTGCCCAGTACTTGAATGCAGATGGTTGGCAACAGGAACGCTATCCAATTAATGACTTTCATAATATTCCCGTTCAACTAGAACGCAAAGCTGACGGCTCCGAACTCCGGATCGCGGTGGAATATCCCGGACGGATGGTATACGCTCGTGTCTGGCGCGTTCAAGTTGGTGTAGTGCCACTATATCTACTCGATACAAATATTGAGCCAAATAGCGCATACGACCAAGATATTACCGACGCACTCTATGGCGGCGACTTAGATACCCGCATCCACCAAGAAATCATGTTGGGGATCGGCGGCTTCCGCGCGCTTGAGGCATTGGGTCACAAGCCTAGCGTCTATCATATGAATGAAGGGCACTCAGGCTTCTTGATTCTCGAACATATCAAGGTGCTGATGCAGCGCGATAAGCTCTCATTTGTCGAAGCCAAACAGATCGCCCAATCCACCCAGATTTTCACCACGCATACCCCTGTCAGTGCGGGATTCGATTTATTCCCACCAGACAAAACCATTTACTATGTCGGACACTATGCCGATGTCTACGGACTGGGTAAAGATGAATTCATGGGGTTGGGACGGGAAAATGCTGGCGATCTCACGTCGCCATTTAGTATGGCAGCACTGGCGATGAAAACTTCTAGTTTTGTCAATGGTGTGGCGAAATTACATGGAGTCGTTTCGCGGGAAATGTTCCAGAACATGTGGAAAGATGTCCCGATCGATGAAGTGCCGATCACGTCGATTACCAATGGCGTTCACGCGCGCAGTTGTGTCGCCAAATCCGTTCAAGAACTGTACGATCGCTATTTAGGGCCAGAATGGTCAGAGAAATCGATCGAAGACCCGATCTGGAATAAAATCGACTCGATTCCCGATGAGGAATTGTGGCGCAATCACGAGCATAGTCGCTCGGAAATGGTCGTCTACGTCCGCGAACGCATCGTCAGCCATCTCAAAGAACGTGGGGCTACTCTGGCGGAAACAAATCGCGCTCACCAAGCATTAGATCCCAGCGTCCTGACGATCGGCTTTGCGCGACGGTTTGCTACTTATAAACGGGCAACCTTATTCCTCCGGAATCTCGATCGGATCAAAAAAATCCTGGTCGGCAACAAAGAACGCAAAGTTCAATTTGTGATCGCCGGAAAAGCGCATCCTAAAGATATCCCAGGCAAAGCCCTGATTCGCGATATCGTCCACTTTACCCGCACTGAAGGGATGAATTCGGTCGTGTTTGTACCCGACTACGATATTTATGTCTCGCGGGTAATGGTAGCTGGTTGTGATATCTGGCTCAATACTCCGCGCCGCCCGCATGAAGCCTCTGGTACCAGCGGCATGAAAGCGGCGATGAATGGTTTGCCCAACCTGAGTATTCTCGATGGTTGGTGGGATGAAGCCGATTACGTCCGCACTGGTTGGCCGATCGGTCATGGCGAACTCTACTCTGATGAAGAGTATCAAGATGAAGTCGAAGCAAATTCCTTCTACGACCTCTTAGAGCAGGAAATCGTCCCCCTCTTCTACGATCGCGATAAAGAAGGTTTACCGCACAAATGGATCGCGAAGATGAAAGATGCCATCCGGCTCAATTGTCCGACCTTCAATACGGCGCGGATGCTCCGAGACTACGCTAACAACGGATACTTCCCCGCTAGCGATCGCAATCGGGTCGTCACTGATGATAGCTACCACGCAGGTAAAGAACTCGCTCACTGGAAAGTGAAAATGTTCGAGCATTGGAGCGATCTCAAGATTAATACCGTCGATGTCTCCGCACCAGAAGATATCAGCGTCAATCAATCGATCGCAGTTAAGAGTCTGATTCGACTCGGCAGCCTTGAACCCACTGATGTCCGGGTCGAATTATATAAAGGTGCTGTCGATACAGATGGCAAAATCACCGATGCCGACACAGCGGTGATGACCTACCAAGGTAAAGATGGTGCTGGTAATAGCCTCTACACGAGCGAGGTGGCCTACTCCGCCAGCGGTCTACAAGGCTTGTCACTACGAGTCTTACCGTACCACCCACATCTGAGCAATCCCTACGAGTTAGGCTTGATTCAGTGGGCTTAGGAGCACGAGCATAGAACAGGAGGGATGTATATCCCTCCTTTCTTATTTAATTAACCCAAGTTGTTACCTCGAAAAGCCTACGATTGAAATCGTGGCTAGTGATGCAAAGTCCGCCTTCGCGGACTGCTTTATATAGTCCGCGAAGGCGGACTTTGCAATCTGAGGAGCGGTTTCTAACCGCTTTGGTTATAGGTAGCAACTTGGGTTAATTATCTCGATGCACTTTTTTTGTAATTGACGCTGGGTTTAAGTTTGCGACCGATTTAAGTCGATCGCAAAACTTTACGTGGAACTTTGCGCGATCTTTTCCCGTCAAGCTTCTTAAACAGGTAAAAATCGATACCTGCGGCTCGCTCTAAATTTTATTTAGATTTGGAAAGGTCACTTTTTGCTAAAGGGGCTTACCAAAAAGTTAGTCGAGCTAAGCTACTTAAAACGGGAAATTTACAGTGAAAAAGAATCTAGTTGCATTAGTTACGATCTGCGCCTCGGTTGCTGCTCTAGGAATGAGCGCACCAGCTAAAGCAGAATTGGGTAGAAATACAAATACGATCGGCCCCGCACTATTTATCGGTGGCGGTCAGACAGTTGTTGGTGTCGATTCTAAATTCGGTGTCAGCGATAATTTATCACTTCGTCCATTCGTTGAATTCCCAAGTGGCGGTACTGTCTTTGGGACTTCGTTAACCTATGACTTCAATACCACTCGTGGTGAAAAAGTCCAAATCACTCCTTTTGTTGGTGGTGGTGTCTCGGTTGCTACTGGTGGGAATAATAGCACTACGCAAGCCTATTTTACTGCTGGAGCTGACTTCGGAGTCACTGATAACATCGAACTAAAAGCGGCATTAGACGTTCCGTTGAGTTCTAATAATTCCTCTACTAATGTTAGACTCGGTGCTGGTTTTAAATTCTAAATCACTCAAAGATCGAGCTGAATTTAAGTAAGAAATAACTAGCCTTCTCTAATCTAGAGAGGGCTTTTCAGTATCGATATTTTTTAACCACAAATCGTATAAGTCTGGACGTTTCGATCGAGTGCTATCGAGTTGTTGTTGGTGTCGCCACTGGGCAATTTTTTCATGATTGCCAGACATTAAGACATCAGGAACGCGCCAACCACGAAATTCTGGCGGACGCGTATAGTGGGGATAATCGAGCAATCCATCCTCAAAACTATCCGCTTTGAGCGATTCGACTTTACCCACCGTACCCGGAATCAAGCGGGTAATGCCGTTAATTAGCGTTAAGGCGGGAATCTCCCCACAAGTCAACACAAAATCACCTAAAGAAATTTCGCGATCGACGATATGCATCACCCGCTCGTCGATACCTTCATAATGACCACACAGCAACACCAACTGGTCGTAATTTGCGAGTAAGTCCTCAAATAACGCCCGATCGATCTTTTCGCCTTGAGGACTCATTAAGAGTACCTGACGACGCGCCAATACTGGCAACGACTCTACCGCCGCAAAAATCGGTTCTGGCTTGATCACCATCCCCACACCGCCACCATAAGACTCATCATCGACCTTGTGATGGCGATCGAAGGTAAAATCACGCGGATTGGTGATATGTACCGTGGCGAGTTGCTTGGCTAAAGCCTTACTCAGCAATCCACAACCGAGTGGCGAAGTAAAAAAATCGGGAAATAGTGTGATGACATCAAAGCGCATGAATTAATCGCGAGCGATCGAGTGGGTTTGTTTCTATTATCCGCCAAGACCGATCGCTGTTTACAGTCAAATCCAGCAAATCCGGACAACTGCGGCACTCGAGCCGATTGGCTATCTAGATTTAGCTGGCAACGCGTTCGATCTCTTGAATGACACGATCTAAGTCTTCATCAGTTAGATTCGAGCCAGAAGGCAAGCACAGCCCTTTGTTAAATAAATCTTCAGCGACTTCACCACCAAAGCATTCGCTATCGGCAAAAATCGGTTGCAGGTGGAGTGGCTTCCAGACGGGGCGAGCTTCAATTTGGGCTTCAGCCAGTGCTACGCGGACGGTTTCCCGATCGGCACCAAATGCAGTCGGATCGATCGTTAGACAAGTCAGCCAGCGCGTAGCCTGTCCCCACGGCGCTTCTGGCATAAACTCGATCCCAGGTAATTTACCCAACGCCTGCTGATATACGGCACAATTGCGTCGTCTGGCAGCGACGCGATCTTTCAATACTAGTAGCTGTCCGCGCCCGATTCCGGCCAAAACATTGCTCATGCGGTAGTTATAACCGATTTCTGAGTGCTGGTAGTGGGGTGCAGGATCGCGGGCTTGAGTAGCCAAAAATCTGGCTTTGGACGTGATGCTGGCATCTTCTGAGACGAGCATCCCACCACCGGAAGTAGTGATAATTTTATTCCCATTGAATGAGAAAATACCGATTTTTCCCGAGGTACCAGGAGATCGACCTTTATAAGTTGCGCCTAACGCCTCAGCTGCGTCCTCAATTACTGGAACTTCATACTCTTGGCAAGCTGTGACGATCGGATCGATATCGGCACTTTGTCCGTAGAGATGCACGAGTACGACCGCTTTAGGTAATTTCCCAACTTTGGCGCGTTGCGCTAGTGCTGCTTGTAGTAGCTGTGGGTCCATATTCCAGGAAATCCGATCGCTATCGATAAATACGGGTTTCGCACCCAAATAAGCGATCGGATTGGCACTTGCGGAGAAAGTTAAGGTCGAACAAAATACTTCGTCGCCAACATCCACACCAACCAACTTCAGCGCCAAATGCAAAGCTGCCGTACCCGAACTCACCGCAGCAGCATGACTAGCACCGATGGCTTGACAGAACTCTTCCTCGAAAGCATTGACATGAGGCCCGACTGGTGCGATCCAGTTGGTTGCAAACGCTTCAGTTACGAACTCTAGCTCGCGATCTCCCATATGTGGAGTTGAGAGCAAAATTGGTTTTGTCATTGCCAGAAAATGTGAGTAAATACTAGATAGTGTGGATTTGTATACAATCCACGCTAACACGCAATCGAATCAAGCTATACCGATTCAGCAAAAAAACGCAGAATTCTCAGCCCTAAATATTTATGCGCTGTCGTAATTATACTGAAATCGATGTTGGTATAGCATCGATCTTCTGACGGATTAGTTGTAGTTACTTTTTTACTACTATATACAACACTCCGTCGAGATCTTGCCTGGTAAGTTCGCGCTCGGCAGCTTTAATGATGCCTTGACTGAGTTGGCTACTGCTCCCAACAGCTTCGATCTTAAAGCCGACAGCGGTTAGCAACTGACAAATTTCAGCCGACTTATACCAATAAATATGCGGCGGTCGATCGACGAGCGCGCCAAAATTAAATTTACCGCCCAACATCAGCCAGGGTTGGTATTGGGTACTCAGATCTGCACCCCGTAATTTTCTCAAGGTGGAGAGGTACGTAAAAAAGGCAGAGTAGAGCGGTTTCGCACCACGTCCCTCAAAGCTGAGCACCGAAAATATCCCCGTGCCACCAGGTTTGAGAATGCGATATGCTTCTCGCAATGCCTGCAATCGATCGGCTGCCACATCAATCATGCACAGCACCTGCTGCATATAAATAATTTGGTCGAACGAACTATCCGCATAGGCAAGATCGATCGCATTGCCAACTTCAAATTTAATCGAGCGCTGGGGATCTCTGGCGATCGCCACATCGATTAATTTGGGTATGTAGTCAAATCCACACAGCGATGTGAATCCCATTTTTTGCATCTGGAATAAAATTCTGCCACCATTAGTCCCGGCTTCCACCACGCTCAAATCGCGATCGAGATAGCGATCGATGATATATTTTTCCTCTGGAAACAACTCAGTAATCTCGACCCAAGTAGCAAATTCTACATCATCGTACAGTGCTAGATTGTTGTTAGGTTGTGGCATGTTACCGCTCCGGGTTAATTTAGTGTGAAATTTAGATTTTATCTGGAGCTAACAATTACGAGCGAACGTAGCTATTTCGGGTGATATGCTGGGGGGAAGCTGAATTTTCGAGTTCTTCTACAGTTGTATTTACAGCCTTGACTCTTAAGTTTAGCAAGTAGTCGTAGCGGTCGTATTTTGCAATTGAAAGTCAATCTTTTGTTCGATATTTATGGAAGTTTGTACATCGATCGACATCGACTTTAGCAGCAATTTGCAGTTATAAAAATAACATTCGCTAAACTTAACTGCAGCGGTAAGCCGGAAAGAATGAAGAATTAATAACTTCCGACAATCCCCTATTTAAATGTTTTGCTCTTAAGTGAGCTAAATATACATAGCTGTCTCGATCGACAACAGATCTAATTGTTGTGTATATTTTTGTCTCTTTAGAAAAGCCAGCTTTAAAGTGATACAAAGAGTCTCGATCGCCACCTAGACCACCACCTAAATTAAAATAGCTATTACCCCGATTTTTTGCCCATTGCCTAATGTGATCGAACATGATTGTATTTGGCGATTGGGGTAAAAACTCTGTCCTAGTTCCGCCGAGGTGATATTGAATGATGCCACTAAATTCGGTAATGATACTAGCTGCCACAATTTTTTCATCTAATGCTACGACACATATATTGATGCGATCTCCCAATGCCTGCATTAGAGTGACAAAGTAGCTGCGATCGAAGAAATAAGTACTTTTAGCATTGACTCTGTGCATGGTTTCTCGATAAATATCGAGAAACGTATCCAAGTATTGCTCTACTGGCACTATTTGAACAGCAAAACCCAAACGCCTTAATTTATTTATCTTAGTTCGATGATTTTGCCTAGTTTGCTGCCATAGTACTTCCAAGGGGCTATTTAGATTGCAAATTACAACATTAGCTCGTTCGCAAACAACAGTTGGCTCGATGGAATCGAGCCAACTATCTAGATATCTATTCAAAAGTGGGTGAAGCCGGATAAATGCAGCGCAGATTTTTCGCGCTCGCCAATTTTGTTGGATAAAATTCCAGGATTGGTTGATAAAGCTCGGATTTTGGCCGGATTTACTCACTAACATGCCCGGATATCCATATGGCGAGATAACATCATACATCTCCGATACTGTAGAGTCGATCGATCCCAAGATTTCACAACAGCTCCGAACTAAATAAGGCAGAAAAAATATCTGCTCCCCATCTTCCACTACAATAGCTTCGGCCAGTGCATTATGTCGTTTTGCTTCTAGCTCTAAATAATCGGGAAGATGATAAAAATCGTGAGGAAGGATATTTAAGTAGTGCCGCCAACGTGAATCCGTTGTGTAAATAATGTCGATCTCCATGAAGTATTATTTTTATGTAAATTGGGGTGACTAACCATCAACTGCTCAATAGAAATAGCAATCGATAAGATAATGTCGATTAAAATCTCTATTTTGTTACCCATCCAGCCAAATATTTGGCCGACAACGAGCGTTCTATTCACAGTTTAGGGCTAAATAAATAACCATTTTTGTCTAATTTAGTTAGCCTGAAGCTAACCTCTTAAGCTTAGTTATCCCAAAATATCCTTCTTAATTACTACATGATATCACAATAAAGTATTGTTGTAATCGATCGCTTAACAATCGAACATCGATGCAACTATCCCCGCCCAGTGATGTTCCCAATAACAAAAAAACCGATGATGCTTAGCGATGGCTGGTAAAAATTAATTTAGTTGCCGATGTTCCCAAAATAGCTGTCATCTAAAATGAGATGACGGTGCCGATCGAGTGTAATGTAGCCTTTTGCTTGAAAATGCGCCATCATCCGGCTGACAGTCACCCGTGTCGTGCCGATCGCACTAGCTAGTTGTTGATGGGTAAACTTATATTTGATGCGCGTTTGAGCATTGGGCATCGATTCGCCTAGCTCATTTCTAAGTAAGGATAATAAACCTTTCAAACGTTCGATCGTATGGCGACGACCGTTGATAATCAGCAGCAGTTCGGCTTGACGCATCCGTCTGGATAATTGGGGTAGCAATAGCTGCGAGAGCCGCATCGACCCCTCAATTTCGTCCAACCGCAGCCACCGCAGATAGACAGGCGATAACGCGATCGCTTGATAGTCTAAAGTATCCGAGCCATGAGTCCCAAACCAAGCACCAGTATCGGCCCAACCAAATAATACTTGTTCGCCATCCTCATAGTTGGCACTCAGTTGTACCAAGCCTTGAGTTACTTGCCAGACTCCTTCTGGAAACAACGGAATCTCATCACCCTTGGTATGAAAATACAACCGCTTATTGAGGACAGAGGAGCGATCCTGTTGTTGTGCGTAATCCCGCTCTACACTTTGAACGATCGACATCATAAGCCTTGCTCCAAAATCTAACCTCAATCTACTCGGTAAAGGTAAAGTCTTGGTAATGAACAGATTAAGGAGTTATGAATTATATATTATGGATTCTGAATTATGGGTATTTTTGTTAAAGTGATGTTACCCACATCCAGTAAATGCCCCGCTTTTGGAGACATATGCTCGTAGCAGATAGCAAAATTCAATCTACAGATCGTGACTGGAACCCGATTATTGCACAAATGATTGCAGTCGTCGGTAAAAAAGGCATCATTCAGCGACGGGAAGAACTAATTACTTATGAGTGCGACGGGTTGACTAGTTATCGCCAACGTCCCGCGCTAGTGATTTTGCCGAAGACTACCGAACAGATTGCCGCGATCGTCAAAATTTGCGACGATCTCCATATTGCCTGGATCGCGCGGGGTGCGGGTACTGGTTTATCGGGTGGCGCATTGCCTGTCGAAAATTGTGTCTTAATCGTGACGGCGTTGATGAATCAGATCCTCAAAGTAGATCTCGATAATCGCCAAGTAGTGGTGCAGCCGGGAGTAATTAATAATTGGGTGACTCAGGCTGTCAGTGGTGCGGGATTTTATTATGCGCCAGATCCGTCCAGTCAGATTATCTGTTCGATCGGTGGTAATATTGCCGAAAATTCCGGCGGCGTTCACTGTCTTAAATACGGCGTGACTACCAACCATGTGCTTGGCTTAAAGCTAGTAATTCCCAGTGGGGAAATCGTCGATGTCGGCGGTGAGGTGGGGGAAATGCCAGGATACGATTTAACGGGGCTATTCGTCGGCTCGGAAGGAACCCTCGGGATTGCGACAGAAGTTACGCTCAAACTGCTCAAGACTCCCGAATCGATCTGCGTGATGTTAGCAGATTTCGAGAGTGTCGAAGCGGCAGGGAGTGCGGTATCTGGTATTATTGGAGCCGGAATTATCCCCGCTGGCATCGAGATGATGGATAACTTTAGCATCAATGCGGTGGAAGATGTGGTGGCAACTCAATGCTATCCCCGCGATGCTGCCGCGATCTTGCTGGTGGAAATCGATGGCTCGTCAGTTGAAGTAGCCACAAATCAACTGCTAATTGCCGATATTTGTCGGCGCAATGGCGCACGAGCTGTCACGACTGCGACCGAACCCGAACAGCGCTTGCGGCTGTGGAAGGGGCGTAAAGCCGCCTTTGCGGCGATGGGTAAAATCAGTCCCGATTATTACGTCCAAGATGGTGTCATCCCCCGCACGCAGTTGGCTTACGTACTCCAAGAAATCGCGAAGCTGGGCGAGAAATATGGCTATTATGTCGCAAATGTATTTCATGCTGGTGATGGCAATTTGCACCCATTGATTTTGTACGATAACTCAGTTGCTGGCGCGCTGGAACATGTCGAAGCTTTGGGTGGGGAAATTCTCAAACTCTGTGTCAAGGTTGGCGGGAGTATTTCTGGCGAACATGGAATTGGCGCGGATAAGCGCTGCTATATGTCGGAGATGTTTACCGATACAGATCTAGAGACAATGCAATGGGTCAGACAAGTATTTAATCCCAAGGAATTAGCCAATCCTGGCAAGATTATTCCTACGCCACGTACTTGTGGTGAGTCGGCTAATTCTGCCCAAAAATTTGTGGGCATCGAGCAGTATTAAAAATCGCAAGATCGGCTTAAGTCTATCGATTTCCTATTGGTAGATCGTAGGTAAATCGGCTAATTCTACAGATGAATTTATTAGTATCGGTCGGTATCAAATATCACAGTATCGTTTTAAGTATGTCGATATTTCGATCGCATATCATAAAACTGTAATTTTTGCATCACTCGATCGTTGTAATTATTAAATACATGGGGATCGATCGACAAAAGCTAGACAATCGGCGGGTTTCGACTTGCCGATATTTTTTTGTTCGTCGATATTCTGGCGCGATCGATCTCGAACAGTTGAGAGATTTGTTAACATATTGATGTCAACAGCAATATATAAATACTGCCGATCGAGCTAGTAAAAAAGTACATAATCTTACGAGCTAATCGAGCGGCGGCAAATTTTATCTTAAATAATGAAAATTAAACATCAACACCAACCGATCGAGCTACAGTGGGTGTCTAAAATGCCACTACTGATGCTAAGTTTTATGGTGGCGATCGGCTCTAGCGGACAGACCGAGCGAGTCATGGCGATCGAGAGTCAACCAAAACAAATCCAAACTGCTCTACCTAGCAAAACTGCCAACGAGCCAAAATCAGCTAGAGATTACTTTGCCAGAGGAATGCTGCACTATCGCCAGCAAGATCGACAGAACGCGCTTGCCGATCTCGATCGCGCGATTAAATTACAACCAAATTTTGTCGATGCTTATAACAATCGCGGCATCATCAAAGGCGCAATGGGTGATACGGCTGGTGCTATTGCCGACTACACTCGGGCGATCGCGATCGAGCCTAAATATTTTGAAGCATATGCCAATCGCGGTTTTGCACGATTGAATAGTGGCGACAAAACTGGTGCCGCAGCCGACCTCCAAATCGCCAGCCAGCTCAAACCTAACGATCCGCAATTGGCACTTAGCAGAGGGGTAATATTGGCTCAAGCCGGAGATAAACAAGGAGCGCTCGCTAGCTATAACAAAGCAATCCAACTCAATTCGCAAAGTGCCGAAGCTTATTACGATCGTGGGTTAGTCAAACTCGATCTCGGTGACAAACAAGGTGCGCTCGCTGACTATAATAAAGCGATTCAGCTCGATCGCTCTTATGCCAATGCCTATTATGGCCGAGGCAAAGCAAAGAGCGCACTGGGAGACGATCGCGGCGCGCTCGCCGATTACGATCGAGCGATTAGCCTCAAGACTACCAATCCCAATGCCTATTTCAACCGTGCGGGGGCTAAAAACACACTCGGAGATCGTGCGGGCGCGATTGGCGACTACGAGCGGGTCATTCAACTCAATCCTAATGATGCCACTGCTTATTTCAATCGAGCGGTAATGTTTGCCCAGGCTGGAGAACGCGCCAAAGCGATCGCGGACTATACTAAAGCGATCGCCCTCAATCCGCAGTTTGTCGAAGCCTACAACAATCGTGGTATCTTGCACTTTACAATGGGCGAACGCGCGGCGGCAATTGCCGATTATAGTTCCGCAATCCGCCTCAAACCTGGTTATGCACTTGTCTATCTCAATCGCGGCATTGTATATTATGTCGATCGCGACTATCAAAAAGCGATCGATGATTACGATCGTGGCATCGCGATCGATCCCAATAATGCCGAATTGTATTTCAATCGTGGTGTCAGCCAAGTTCAGCTGCGTCAGTATCAAAAAGCGATCGTGGATTACAATGCGGCAATCCGCTTGCAACCCAACTATGCCCTCGCTTACAGCAATCGCGGGCTACTCAACGCCGAACTCAAAGCTAACCCTGCTGCGACCCAGGATTTAAAAATGGCAGCAAAATTATTTCAGGCACAAAACAATCTAGCTGGCTATGAGTCAGTGATGCGGAAGCTAGAAAGAATCAAATAACGTCAGTTCGGGTTAAGCAAATTGCCATAACCCAGCGATAACTGGTAATTAATTGCCTGCGGAGCGCCCCAGCTAAAACCATCAGCCCTGTTCTTAACGAATGGGGCTGTGTTTGTCGCGATCGCAATTGCCCAGACTCGAGCAGCTTATAGTGTCACACAAAGCAACTTCATAGTTGAAATGTTACACTAACGATGCCAATCTAATGATAATTGCCGAATAAATCGCTGAATATCGCTCGAAGATCCGATTTTTAGCAGAAGCCATCGAGAGATCGTTCCACTAAACTTGTGGCATGTAGCATTAACTCAACTGCGCTCGATCTCCGATCGATCTAGCTGCTAGCGCTGAGTGATTGCTCCACAATATATTTAAATTGAATCCGAGCGAAAATATTCTAGATGTTGACCTCGAACCCTAATTTCAGATTAACCAGACCAAAGTTACTCGATCCCAAGGTCGTTGGCGGAAATCTCCTCCGGAGAACCAGTTATAGTAATTTGGATATTCGTGCGGACGATACTCCAGAGCGAATCATCGAATTATTGCTCAGCGGAAATCAGCAATTTGTTGAGATGCGCGCTCAAAATATCGAGTACAACTCACTTTCGCTCTCGGCAGCCGCCCAAGGCAAAACACCATCTGTCGCCATCTTAAATTACGCTCGATTGCCTACAGCGATCGAACATATCTTCGGACACAAATTTAGTGAAATATTTGCGATCGACTCTTCACAGCAGTTTCCAAGCTTGCAGGAGATTAGTGCGCTCGAATATGCGGTACTATTTTTGGGCGTAAAAGCGATCGTGATTTTGGATGAAGGGAGCGATTCAGCTGTAGCTAACGAGGAGGTGGCAACCGCCGCTCGGGGGAGACAAATCGAACTAGCAACCAGACATCATCCTCGGCTGCTGATCTGCGAGCGCCTTCACCTCGAACCTGTTACTTACCAACGCGCTCGGCTCGACAGACTCAAAACAGCTCCCCTATTGAGCCAATTTATCGAAACAGGAAAACTCAAAATTATCTGTGCTACATACGATGTGGAGCGATCGACCGTCAAGCAGATCGCTTAATCGCTGCAATTTCCGGATCGTGGCAGCTTCGCCAACACAAGTTGTTGTCTGGCGGCAACTCGATCGTCAGACTAGGGAACACTATAAGAAGTAGGACTCGAAATCACATTTTACCCCTTGAGTAGATACACGATTGCAGCGACAATGAATCTGGACAAGTGTTATCAGTTACTAGGTATCTGTCGCGAAGCATCGCTCGATGAGCTAAAAACTGCTTACCGTTTGTTAGCGCGCAAATGGCATCCCGATCTCAATCCTGACGATACCGAAGCACATCAACGATTTATCACACTCAGTCAGGCTTATCAAACTTTACTAAATAATCTTGGTTCGCGTTCGTCTTTACCTTCGCCCACCGTACCCGATCGATCGACAGCGCCACAAGCTACCGTCAAGAATGTCTCTCGTCCAGCTCCCCAGCCAGAACCGCCGACTCCCCATTCGGGTGAGTCTGAATTAAAGTGGCAATTATATGAGGAGATCGGGACGTTATTGCGTCAACAACAATACCTCAAAGCGATCGTTTTAATTGAAGGATTGGCGCGCCATTCGCCCGCAGACAAACAAGTTTGTCAATGGCAAGGAATTATCTACTCTCAATATGGCTATCAATTAATCGATCGTCGCGACTTAAATAAAGCGCGAATTTATCTCAAAAAGGCACTCAAAGCCGATCCTCACAATCAACAATTGTGGCATCAAGTCAATCATGCATTCGATCGCATCGATCTACTAATCCAATCTTAAAAAATAAGATCGATCGCCGAATCTGTGACGATCTCAATCCGCGATTGGGAATTAATTTATAAATTCAAACCTTTGCGGTGCGAGGAGATCGCCCGCACTACATAAATCCCGATCGTCACCCACAAACACAACTGGCCGATCGCGATATAAGTATTCACGATTTGCCCATCGCTCCAACCGAAATCGTGGAGCTGATTCATATCGCCACCAGCATCTCCCGATCCATTTAACATTGTCCCCCACGGGATGGCCGCACTGCCCCGTTTCACTTGATGCCAAAAACTCAACGCATTAAAAAAGGTACTCGCACCCATCAATAATGCGGGATAGCGCCAAAATCCCCAATGCCAGCGATCGGGTAATGGTAGATAAAAGCCAACTACTAGCAACGTACTAACATAAAATTCCCCACCGACACCCCCAAACGCAAACCACATTTCAAACGCGTCTTGGGACAGATACCACGTCATCCCAAATTGTACGAGTATTGCAACAACTGCAATTCCCATTGTCCAACGTTTGCGCTCCTTCCATCCGCTATAAAATAGCAGTCCCCACAATCCTAGAAAACAAATATAGACGATCGGCGAGCGATCGAGACTAACATTCGTCCAGCCAAAAGGTAACGGTGTTGCTCTGCGGCCCGAAAACCATGCCACCACTGCATGTCCGATCTCATGAATCCAAATCCGCATTCCCAACAACAGCAGATCTAATTTGCTCCAGGACAAGATTGCGCTGAATAAAAAAGCGATCGGCACAGCAAAGCGATTGATATACTGATTCTCAAACGAAAATAAATCGGAATCATGCTCGCTCGTGCGCTCTTCTGCAAGTACTCGCGCGATCGGAAAAGATTTTTTCCATAGCACGACCCGATTATCGCGCAATCCATAGATTGTTACGGTTTGAATCGTCAGCTCAGAGAGATTATCGCGGCAAATTTGCAGAGCGCGAACGATCGATCGAATTTCGAGATCGGTTGGCTGAGCTAAGGTCGTGCGGATCTTCAACGTCGGTGCGACAAACTTGACTGAAATCCCGCGATCGGGCAAAGCTTGGTTGAGTCGGTATTCGAGAATCTCTGTTACGGTGTCAACATCTACAGGCATGGCAAAAAGGCGGGACGCTCTATCTATAGCATTCCCCGATCGAGCTACAAAAGACCTGCCGAATCCGAGTAGCTCAGCGATTGTCATCGCGGTAAAATCGATCGATCCTCGCCCACACGCGATCGAGTAACATTTTATCGTCGCTATCAAACCACTCGATTTCGGGAATCGCGCGGAACCAAGTCCGCTGGCGTTTGGCAAATTGGCGCGTATGTAAAATGGTGAGCTCGATCGCTTCTGCCAAACTAATTTCGCCCTGCAAATGCTGTCGCATCTCGGCATATCCTAGCGTATTTAGTAATGGTAAATCCCAGCCATATTTCTCGCCCAAATATGTAACTTCTGCCTCCCAACCTAACTCAATCATCTGCTTTGTTCGGTGTTGAATCCGTTGCGTCAGTACATCCAAATCCACACAATCTAACCCAATTTGTAAAATCGGATAACTCGGCGGAGCTTCACCCTGCTGAGTGGAGATCGATCGACCCGTCACATAATAAACTTCTAGAGCGCGAATCGTCCGAATCGGATCGTTCGCATGGATCTTTTGCGTTGCTTGGGGATCGACTTGCTGAAGGATCTGATAACACTGCACCTGTCCTAATTTGGTTAGTTGCGATCGCAATTCCGGCTGTGGTGCGACGCGCGGGATCATCATCCCTTTCACCACTGACTTAATATATAGTCCCGTCCCCCCAACTAAGAGCGGGATGGTATGTTGCTGGTGAAACGTCTCGATGAGTTGCTGTGCCTGTAATTGATATTCCGCAACCGTTAGCGTATAATTAGGATCGCATGTACTAACAAGGTAATGCGGCACCAAGGCAAGTTCGGCAGCAGATACTTTCGCAGTAGCAATATCAAACTCCCGATATATTTGCCGCGAATCCGCACTGATAATATTGGAGCCGAGCCGTTGGGCTATTTCGATCGCTAGTCCTGATTTCCCCGTCGCCGTCGCACCGCAGATAACTATGAGCATAGGGGGACGGTGAATAGTGAATAGTGAATAGTGAACAGTGAATAGTGAATAGTGAACAGTGAACAGTGAATAGTGAACAGTGAACAGTTGAGAGCGTTCTGCAATAGAGTTTATTAGGTTAAGGTATCTTGTTTAAAACATTCAGGGAAGTGTCTATTGTCCTCTTTGGAATATTTATGTTATAACTTTGGGGCAATTCGATCTTTTGTGTTTTAAAGGCGGCTTGCAGCCCATTAATGGAGTATTGTATATGACCGATGATTATGATGACAGTAACATTCGCGTACTCGAAGGACTAGAAGCCGTCCGCATCCGACCTGGGATGTATATCGGTTCGACCGGATCGAAAGGTCTGCATCATTTAGTATATGAGGTCGTAGACAACTCGATCGAGGAAGCACTAGCGGGACACTGCCAAAATATCGATATCTCGATTAATGCCAATGGTTCGATTACTGTAGCCGATGATGGAAGGGGGATTCCCGCAGGTATCAATCCCCAAACTGGTAAATCGACGATCGAAACAATACTTACCGTTCTTTGTGCTTGTCGCGGTCATCACGATGGTTATAAAATCTCTGGCGGACTACATGGGGTGGGGGTTGCAGTAGTTAGTGCGTTATCGTCTCAACTCGAAGTTAAGGTTTGGCGAGATCGAAAAATTCATACGCAACGATTTGAGAAAGGTATTGCAGTATCCGAGTTGGAAGTCTTATCCAGCCCAGAAGAGCGCACTGGTACGACGATTACATTTTTGCCAGACATCGAGATTTTCGAGAATGGGATCGAGTTCGATTTTGACACCCTTGCCAGTCGATTCAAAGAGTTAGCTTATCTCAAACCAGGGATTAGGATTGGCTTTACCGATTATCGATCGCACATTACAGGCTCAAACGCACCCAAAGTCGAATATTACTATTTTGAAGGCGGGATTCGAGATTACATCACCGCTATTAATGCTGACAAGCAGCGATCGCATCAAGAGGAAATCTATATCCAAGGTGAAAAGAAAAAAGTTAGAGTTGAAGTCGCGCTTCAATGGTGTATCGATACCCAAGATGATTGTATTTTAGGCTTTGCTAACTTTCTCAGGACGATCGATGGTGGAACGCATATTGAAGGCTTGAAAGTATCTTTGACTCGCACGCTAAATTCGATCGCGCATCAGCACGATAAACTTCGATCGGCAGATAGTAACCTCAGTGTCGAATATTTTCGTGCTGGTTTAGTTGCAATTATCTCTGTGATGTTGCCAAATCCTGAGTGGGAGGGCGCGACAAAAACTAAGTTAGCTAATTCTGAAGTGCGAGGGATTGTAGATTCGATCGTGTCTGAAGCGCTGACAGTGTATTTAGCATCTCATCCTGATGTTGCTGATGCAATTATCGATCGAGCAATTCTGGCATCCAATGCCGCCGAACTATACAGAAATGAGCGAGAATTAGCCCGTGAGAAATCGAAGCAAACCCGCCTGGAATTCGGAACCCACTCCTAACCCTGTCTTGTTGCGCCGTGAGTGACGGGTTTCCCGTCGGTGGCGCACCGCTCCGTTCGCGCAGCGTCTGCCTTAGCAGAGGAGGGGAATAAGAAAAGAGGGAATTTTGAGATTTATTGTAGGGGTGCCCCTTGTGGGTACCCTGGTAGGGATAGTGCTAAAAACTAAAAAATACTTAGGAACCATCCCAATCTAGAAAATATTCACAGAACTATCTAGCGTCGCCTATAACCTATTTGTGTTATAATCTTGGAGTGATTTTATCATCAATGCAGCCAAAGGCGGCTTGGAACCAATTATTGGAGCATCGTTTATGACCACTGATTATGATGACGGTAACATTCGCGTACTCGAAGGACTAGAAGCCGTCCGAGTTCGACCGGGGATGTATATCGGTTCGACAGGGCCGAAAGGACTCCATCACCTAGTATATGAGGTTGCGGACAACTCGATCGATGAAGCACTGGCTGGTCATTGCAAAAACATCGATATTTCAATTAACGCCAATGGCTCAGTTACAGTAGTAGATGATGGACGGGGTATTCCCGCAGGTATCAACCCCCAAACTGGTAAATCGACGATCGAAACAGTTTTAACCGTGCTTCACGCTGGTGGTAAATTTGGCGATGGTGGTTATACCGTCTCCGGTGGATTGCATGGAGTCGGGATCTCGGTAGTCAACGCGCTCTCTGCACAAGTAGAAGTCAAAGTTTGGCGAAACCAGAAAATCCATACCCAACGCTTTGAAAAAGGGATCGCGGTGTCGGGATTGGAAGTCGTTCCCAGTCCAGAAGATCGGACGGGTACGACGGTCACATTTTTACCAGATACAGAGATTTTCAAAGAGAGTATCGAGTTTGATTTCGATACCTTAGCTAGTCGCTTCAAAGAGTTAGCATACCTCAATGCAGGGATTCGGATCAGCTTTACCGATTATCGGTTGGAATTATTGGGTACCGATACACCCAAAGTCGAAAATTACTACTATGAAGGTGGGATTAAGGAATATGTTTCCTATATCAATGCTGATAAGCAACCGCTACATGAAGAAGTAATCTATATCCAAAGCGAGAAGAATAAAGTTCAAGTCGAAGTCGCTCTGCAATGGTGTATCGATGCTTATAGCGATAACGTCTTAGGCTTTGCGAATAACATTCGGACGATCGATGGTGGGACGCATTTAGAAGGCTTGAAAGTTGTCTTGACACGGACGATGAATGCTGTCGCCCGCAAACGGAATAAACTTAAAGAAGGTGATTCCAACTTAGGTGGTGAAAACATCCGCGAAGGTTTAACGGCAATTGTCTCGGTAAAGGTACCAAATCCTGAATTTGAAGGACAAACCAAGACTAAATTAGGTAACACTGAAGTTCGGGGAATTGTAGACTCGATCGTCTCTGAAGCCTTGACTGAATATCTCGAATTTCGCCCCAATATTGCTGACGCAATTTTAGAGAAAGCAATTCAAGCATTCAATGCCGCCGAAGCAGCCCGAAGAGCGCGGGAATTAGTCCGCAGGAAGTCGGTATTAGAATCCTCAACTTTGCCTGGTAAATTGGCAGATTGTAGCTCGAAAGATCCGAGCGAATCTGAAATCTTTATCGTCGAAGGGGACTCAGCAGGAGGTTCGGCAAAACAAGGACGCGATCGAAGGTTTCAAGCGATCCTACCGCTACGTGGTAAGATCTTGAACATCGAAAAAACTGAAGATTCTAAGATTTACAAAAACACCGAAATTCAAGCGCTAATTACCGCATTAGGACTCGGCGTTCGCGGTGAAGATTTTAAATCCGAACAGCTTCGCTATCACCGGATCTGTTTGATGACAGATGCCGACGTAGATGGTGCTCACATTCGGACGCTATTGCTGACTTTCTTCTATCGCTACCAACGCGCTTTAATTGAAGAAGGTTATATCTATATTGCTTGCCCACCGCTCTATAAATTAGAACGGGGACGCAATCACTATTACTGCTATAGCGAACGCGAATTGCAACAAAAGATTGCTGAATTTCCGGCTAATGCCAACTACAATATTCAGCGGTTTAAAGGATTGGGCGAAATGATGCCGCAACAGTTGTGGGAAACTACAATGGATCGACAAACTCGCACGCTCAAACGTGTTGAAATTCAAGATGCTGCTGAAGCCGATCGAATTTTTACAATCTTAATGGGCGATCGAGTCGCACCGCGTCGGGAGTTTATCGAAACCTATGGTTCTAAACTAAACATGATGGATTTAGATATTTAACCTGAGTTCGGGATAAAAGGAGCCTGGAGACTGAAGTCTCTGCTCATGATGCGAAGTCCGCCTTCGCGGACTGATTAACTAGTCAGCGAAGGCGGACTTTGTAATACTAGCCCCGATTTCAATCGGCGGCGGGACTCGAAATAAGCAAATATCCTTAACCCGTTAGCGTAGCCTCTCCGGTAGGAGAAACTCACGTTATCTAATGTCCCCCACCCGCACCACTCACCTTCACCTTCTTGATGAATATCACTGCAATCCCAGCCACTAGCAAAGAACAGCCTACAAAGTAGAAACAATCGCCGTAGGCAAGCACGAACGCCTGTTTGCGAACTGCGGCATCGATCGAGGCGATCGCCTGTTGATAAGCTGTACTGGGGTCGATCCCGCGACTGATAAAATTTTGCTGCAATTGATTCAGTCGCTCTTGGGTGGCTGGATTGTAGAGCGAGACAGATTCGCCGATAATACTCGAATGAAATTTCTCCCGCAGATCTAAGATCGTCCCGAGCGTGGCAATCCCGATCGATCCGCCCAGATTTCGCATCATATTAAATAGCGCCGATGCCGAACCTGCTTCCGATCGTTCCATATTTGCCGTAGCTGTAGCTGTCAACGGGATTAACACCAGTGGTTGTCCGAGCGCGCGGACGATCTGCGGAAATCGTAACTGATCCATCCCGACATCCGCCGTCAGATCGGAGTTCATAAAACAACTGATCGCAAATAAACTCACCCCCGTTGCTAACAAAATTCGCACGTCGAAGCGTTGCATCAATTTGGGAATCAACGGAATCAAAAATAACTGCGGAATCCCGGACCAGGCAATGACTTCACCGATCTGGAGCGCGTTGTAGCCCTGAATCTGGGACAGATACAGCGGCAAAATATAGATCGAACCATACAAACCTAATCCCAGCGCAACATTAATAATCGTACACAGCCCAAAGTTGCGCCGCTTTAACAATCGCAGATTGATAAACGGACGTTTGCTAGTAAATTCGATCGTAAAAAAGATCGTCAGGAAAATTACTGCAGTAATTGCCAGTCGCACGATTAAGTCGGAGCTGAACCAGTCCTTGCGATTGCCCTCTTCTAAAACTACTTCCAGCGAAGCCAACCCGATCGCCATCGCCCCAATTCCAAGCCAGTCACCACCTTTGAGCAAATTTAACTGCATCGCCCCAGCCGGAATCGCATACCAGACTGCCGCAATTAAGGCTAACCCAGGAATGATATTGAGATAAAAGATATATTGCCAGCCAAAATTTTCGGTCAACCAACCGCCGATCGTGGGGCCGACCGAAGGCGCAAATACAGCCGTCACACCAAATAGAGCGTTGCCGATCGGTTGTTTGGCTGGCGGTAAGGTAGTTAAGACGATCGTAAATGCCATCGGAATCAATACGCCGCCAGTGAAGCCCTGCAAGCCCCGAAACACGATCATCGAACTCAAATCCCACGCCAGAGCGCAACAAATCGAAAAGACTAAAAATAGTACGGCATTTACCAGGATATAAGTGCGAATTGAAAATACCCGACTCAACCACCCAGTCAGCGGAATCACGACAATTTCGGCGACTAGATAAGATGTGGCAATCCACGAACCTTCCTCGATCGAAGCAGATAGTGCGCCCTGAATATCTTTGAGCGCCGAATTGGTAATCTGAATATCCAAGATCGCCATAAATGCGCCGATCATTACTCCGAAGAGGCCGATCCAGGTTTTGAGCGGTACTTGTTGTGGTGGCTGCTGTGTGGCGATCGTGGTCAAGTGATTTACCTCAGTTAATGCAAAAACGCTTAGGGAGAATGGATTTACAGCTTGTGACGGCTTTGGCTGTCCGCGAGCGCCATCAATGCTTCGATCCTAACTCCGACAAGTCCGATCCTGGTGGTGAAGATCGATCGTCTTATTTCCAAAGCCTCTGCCAGCGAGATATTGGCGCATATGGAGCAATCTTGAATTTACTACTCAAGTAATTTATTGCGCTCGCTTACCTCTATGTTAAGCAAAATGATATAATAGAACAACTAACCAGATAGTTAATTATTTAGATCGAGGTACCCGCAAACTAGCCAAATTAGCATGGAATCGACAATTACCCCATCCGGTAGAGCGCGAGATCCAGCCCTAATTGTTACAGTTAGTCGGACGCAGCAGCTAAGTTGCCACATTTATCCCCGATCTTGTCCAGACCATAAATCTATCGATACAAGAGGTTTAAATGAAACTGACCGATTCCCAGCCACTTCCAGCACACCCCCCTACCGCGACATCCAATGGTCACAAACAATTGGATCGGGAATCAGATCTGGCTGTAAAAGGTTCGGAACTAGTCCCCGTTGAGGCTGGGTCGAGTGTCGCAGATCCAGTATTGCCACCCAAGCGCAAACCTGGCTTTCATCCCAGCAAAAAGCAGATCTTGTTGCTCGCGATCGGGTTAGGAGTGGTGACTGTAGCTGGCATCTTTGGGTTGCGGTGGTGGCAATTTGCCCAGACTCACGAAGAGACCGATAATGCTACGGTGACCGGAGATATCTATCCCATCAGTGCGCGCGTGAATGGGAATGTCGCCCAAGTTTTGGTAGCAGATAATCAACAGGTAACCGCCGGACAAACCCTCGTCAAGCTCGATCCGCGCGACTACCAATCTAGAGTAACTCAAGCAAAAGCCGCACTAGAGACTGCCAAACGCCAAGCTGCTACTACACAATCAAATATTCAAGTTGCCGCTCAAAATGCTACTGCTAGTAGCACTCAGGCTCAAGGCGGAGTATCTAACTCTACGGCGGGAATATCCAGCGCCCAAGCCGCTCTGGCCGAAGCCCAATCGGGAGTACCGATCGCCCAATCCGCTGTAGTTCAGGCCCAGTCAGCAATTGGTGCCGCGATCGCCGCAGTAAATGATTCGCAATCTGCGATTCCTGCCGCCCAAGCATCACTTGCTGAAGCTGAGGCTGGTGTTCCTGCTGCTCAAGCTCAAGTCGCCCAAATCGATGCGAATTTAATCAAAGCCAAAGCAGATTTTCAACGTTACCAAAATTTGCAACAAGCCGGAGCCGCACCACAACAGCAGTTAGATACTGCCAGAGCTACTTATCAAGCTACCCTCGCTCAACGCAGTGCTGCCGTTCAAGCAGTTCAGCAAGCTAGATCCCGTGTCTCCCAAGCAAAAGAATCGATCGTCAGTGCTAGAGCCAAACTCGCCCAAGCGCAAGAAGGCGTAGCCAGATCGAAATCTCAACTCGCCCAGGCGCAATCGGGTGTATTGCAAGCTCGCTCGCGAGTTGCCCAAGCTCAAGAAGGAGTCAATCGCGCCAAAGCCCAACTGACCACTTCCCAAGGCACTGTCGAGCAAGCTCGTGCAGCTAATTCTCAAACCGCTGTCAACAAGAGCCAATATCAAGCTGCACTCGCCAATGTCGCGCAAGCCGAAGCTACGCTCAAGGATGCCCAACTCCAACTGTCCTACACCAATATCGTCGCCCCAAATAATGGCAGAATTGGGAACAAACGAGTCGAAGTCGGTCAGCAAACCCAGTCCGGTACGCCATTAATGGCGATCGTCGATAACAATCCGTGGGTAGTTGCTAATTTCAAGGAAACACAACTCAGTAGAATGCAGCCAGGGCAAACAGTTGAAGTCAAAATCGATTCTTTTGCCAACCATCCATTTGTTGGTCGCCTGCAAAGTGTTGCGCCTGCATCTGGAGCGAGATTTTCGTTGCTACCTCCTGATAATGCTACTGGTAACTTTACCAAGATCGTTCAGCGCATTCCGGTGAAGGTCGTCTTCGATCCCCAAAGCTTGAAAGGTTATGAGTCGCGCATTGCCCCAGGGATGTCCGCAACCGTAACGGTGGAATTGACTAAGGTGATTCCCGACAAAAAAGCCACCCAATCATAGTACTATTTTATTAGTAAACCAACAAAAAGAAGATAGTGTTGTTATCTAGCCCTGAACGTCAGCAATTGATTAGTAGCCAAAGAGCAGATCTGAAGCTAGCTTCAGCCAAATTAAGTGGTGTAAAGCGTCGGGACTTCCAAGCATCCATGTCAATTAAATATTGCCAAGGCAATGCGAGAATGACGGAAAGAATGTTTGGTTGGAGCCGAGAAACTGTGGCACTAGGATTAGCAGAGAAACGCACTGGAATTATCTGTGTGGGGGCACAAACAGGCTTTAGTGGGGCAAAAAGATGGGAAGAAAAACAACCGGAAGTTGCCGATGCACTAGTAAAATTAGCAGAGTCACATTCTCAACAAGATCCCACATTTGCGACAACGATTGCTTACACACGATTAACGGCAGCAGAAGCTCTGAAACAATTAGCCCAACAAGGTTTTCAACCAGAGCAGTTGCCATCACTGAGTACAATGACAGAAGTTCTGAATCGAATGGACTATCGGCTCAGAAAAGTAGTCAAAGCAAAGCCTCAAAAAAAATCCCAGAAACCAATGATATTTTCGCCAACATTAACTCTTATCAAAAACAATTAGAGTCTCCTAAAATCAAGAGATTAAGTATTGACTGTAAAGCGAAAGTGAATATTGGAAATTTAAGTAGAGGAGGGAAGACCAGAGGAGATAATCAAGCCGACGACCATGATATGGGCTGTGAAGAAAAATACATCCCCTGTGGGATTGTTGATGAAGATACGGGAGCTTTACAAATTAGTTTTGGTAGCTCTTATAAAACAAGCGACTTTATTGCAGACACTCTACAGGAGTGGTGGAATATGCTTTTGCCTGAACAGCAGCAGGATATTGACCAGATTCAAATCAAAGTGGATAATGGCCCTGAAAGTAGTGGCGTGAGAACTCAGTTCTTGAAACGGATGGTAGATTTTTCTGATGCAATTGGTAAAACTATTCACCTGATATATTATCCGCCTTATCACAGTAAATACAACCCCATTGAAAGATGCTGGGGAGTTTTAGAAAAGCATTGGAATGGAGCAAAATTAATAAGTGTGTCAGCTATGCTGGCATGGGCAGCAAGTATGACTTGGAAAGGATTACATCCTGTCATTCAATTGAATAGTACGATTTATCAAAAAGGTATTTCACTCAATAAATCAGCAATGAAAGAGGTGGAAAAAAGATTAGAACGAAATCCACTACTCCCAAAATGGGACATTTTAATTCGTCCAGCCTAAATGGGTATATTCTTTGTCGGTAATCACCTAAATAAAGACTTGAGTAAATTGACATCACCAGCTCGAACTAACATCGATCGGGTGATTTCGACGCATCGATCTGTGTGCCAATAATAGAACATAGACCGATCGATCCACACAACTTAAAATGAATCCGAAAGAAAAGTTAGAACAAATTGTCGAAAAGTCTTTATGGACGGTGCGTTTTTTAGCCATTGTACCCGTCGTGTTCGGCATCATTAGTGTGGTAGTCTTATTTATCTTGGGTAGCTTAGAAATCATCCTGGTATTGGGTGAATACGTCAACCTCATCGTGGGCAAGGAAATTTCGGAGAATACGGTAGCTAAAATCATGAGTGGCGTAATCGGCGGGATCGATCTGTACCTAATCGGGATCGTCTTACTGATTTTTAGCTTTGGCGTGTATGAATTGTTTATCTCTAGGATCGATATTGCCAGAGAGAGTGACGAGTTGCAAATATTAGAAGTTAAATCGCTCGACCAACTCAAGGATAAAATTTTGAAAGTGGTGATTGTGGTACTAATCGTCAGTTTTTTTAAGCGCGTGATGGAGCTACATGTCAACTCAGTGATGGAGATGCTATATTTAGCGATCGCGATTCTCTTAATCTCTGCTAGCGGTTATTTACTGCGCTCGTCTCACGAAAGTTAGAATTTACCGACGAGATCGATCTGGCGATCGACATTAAAAAAGGGAGAGAACATGATTCTCTCCCTTTTTTGGATTGTTATTTTTGCTAGTGTTATCGTTGCCGCCTTCTTTAAGCTTGTTGCGGAGCATTTGGTTGCGTTTTTTGATTTGTCGCTGACGTGCCGAACCGCCTTTACCTTTATCGTTTCTCCCTTCTTTTCGGGGGGATTCCCACCGTTTGAGTTGCCGTGCCATATAGCTGCTATTGTATCTTATTACATTTTAGCAAGATAATCAGGCGATCGCAAGACCGGAGCGATCGCCTAGATCTAGGGTACCCACAAGGGGCACCCCTACAGATCTATAATTTTACTAATGCTTCGGTACCGATCCAAGCTGCGAGCATATCCCAATTCAGCACAGTCAAATCCCTTAATTACGATTCATTCCACAAGCGTTCTAATTGATACTGCCACGCCGTCATCATCTCCTTGCGGGTATCTTCAGTCGCACCGATATCGCCCATAATTCCCTCCGCATAAAAGCGATCGAGCGTTTGCATTGTTTGGGCGAGTGTATCGCCACGTTGCTTGGCAATTTTTACGATTTCTCGGACTTGTTTGGTTGCGAAATCCCGAAATGCTCGATCGATCCCGACTTGTTTGAGTTCGAGAATATGTTCGATCGCCGTACTAAAATCCTCGATCGTCAATCCTGTAACGCTATGTTGCCATACGCCCCATAATACGCCCTGATGCATGGCATAACGCGTCTCTAAGGTCACATCAAAGTTAGCCGATAAAAACTCCTCAACAAAGGTCATCGCCTCGGCTGCAGGTGCGATCGGCACTAACATTCTCACCCAAGACTGCGCCGCCGAAAGAATTACTAATAATCGATAATCTGGCGTATCTACCTGATAAGAATCGGCATCGAGTTGTTGCACCGTTCGTCCGAAGCGGTTGGTTAAAAACGACTGAATTTCTGCTGGGGTCATCCGATTTTGGAGTTTACTCTTAATTAGCTAGTGAGTTAGATTTCTTCCTCTTGTTCCTGATACTCAACTTGCTTGACAGTTTGCGGGAGATCGATCTTCGGGTTGGCTGGGGGGATATTTAATTTTGGTCGTTGAGAGTCTAACGATTGACGATCTTTCCCCCACGGATCGTCATCTAAAGTGAGCACATCCTCATCCTCATCGATAGCTACGCTGTCCTGACGGATCGATTGTGCGGCTGGGGTAACGGTATAGGGCACATCTTGATAAACCTTGGCTGGCAAAGGTTTCTCGCGGCTGGGTTCGCTCCAATTTTCGCCATCATCATCGTCGTCATAATAACGCGCTTCAGCCTGAAGTTTTTGGGGCAATGGTGCCGATCGAACTTCCTGCCAGTTATCGTCTTCTTCTTGCCATACGGGTTGTTGAACTGGTGGAGCGGGGCGGACTATTTGGGGGGGCGGAGCGATAGGTATCCCAGGAGCTAATTGATTTTCAGGGCGAATCACTGGTGGACGATAGCTGTATTCGTCTTCCCAAGGCGCTTTGCCGAGTCCGATCCGTTCGAGGAAACCAACGGATAGTTGTTCGAGTCGTTCTTCCGAACCTTCAAAAACAATCAACCGATTGGGGCCACTGCTGACAACTTCATCGATCGAAAATTCATACGTACTGATGACGTTATCGGGAATTAATGGCAAGCCGAGTGCGGCGATAATAATGGAAGTGAGTTTGCCATCATCGCAGCTAAATTTGAAGCCCCGTACCTTGCCGAGCATGTCGCCAGTTTCGGTAATGACTTCACAGTTAATTAGATTGGTATAATTTTCGGGGTCGAGATCTTCGATCGCGTCATCATTGGGCACGAGGACGACATCGCCCATCTTCTCGATACTGGTGAGATACATGTGCTTGACTAGCCCGCCTGGTGCCGCCAAAAAACCATCACGCAATCCGAGCGCGACTACTTCCCGACTATCGATATCTACTAATAGATCTTTGACAATTCCCAAGCGTTTACCGGTATCTTTGGCAATTACTTGAGTGTTAATCAGATCGGCTCGTTGACGAATCAGTTCGGATGTCATGCTTAGAAGGTTGGGATGCGGAGTAGAGGGTTTAGGCTTATGGCAAGCGATCTATCTTTACCATTTTATGCCGACCGAGGCTCACATCTATTATACGGTTTTCCGATCGACGCAAGAAGATCGAAGTCAATCGCTTTCGGGAGTAAAGTACTAGCTTAGATCTAGGTTACTCACAAGGGGCACCCCTACAGGTGAATTGGGTAGGGTAGACTGAGAATAGGTACCGTGTATATTTAAAGTTGCTTATGTTCGATCCTCTCTTCTCCCGAGCTGGTATTTTGTGGGCATCGATTATCGAGTTTATCGAAACAACGGAAGGGAGCGTCGCATCAGCGCTAGAAAGCTTTACTGCGAGGCAACTAATCCGCAATCCGCAATTAGATCCGGGACAACGGAAACTGATCGTGCATCGATTTGCGATCGAGGGGGAAGTTGAAGGTCGTCCCTTGCTAGACTTGTTTCTGGACAGTCGTCCAGAGCTGACACCAACCGATCGTCAGCGGATCGAGAGTTGGCGGCGCAGTTTTGTCGGACTGATGGCGATCGTCGAAATCTATCCCAACGGCTTGGAAGTGCGAAATTGGCTGACTGCCAAGCACTATCGCATTCAATTTGCCGATGCTGAGGCTCAGGCTGCAACCACGCGATTGAAGGTGGGGGAGGTGATTATCGCCCAGCTCAGTCCGATTATCGGTATCGATTGGGCGATTTTAGCACCTTGGATTTCGCTAGGGCGATTGGGTAGACCGAAATTAGCCGTGGCGATCGGTGCTTTTCGCCAAAATTACCCGCATTATCTTTACAGTGATGCCCCCGAACTGCTAGCTGCGGCGTGGGAATCAGTCGCCGTCTATCACGATCGATTCGTCGAATTTTTTGGCACTGACGAACTGACGCTGGCTGGGAGAGAACTCCAAACGCGGATCGGTGAATTTCAGACCTGGATTACCGATCGGCAGATGGATGCGGCGGGAGTCGATCGATCGAAATCGATCGCTGAAATTGCCAACGATGCGGGGGTCTCCACCGAAGAGTTACAAGCTTTGACCCAAACCCTCGGCATGACCGAAACGGATAGCTCCCAAGGGTCAAAAACTGCCACTGACAAGATGGTATCGCCTAAGGTCGAAATTCCCAAGCAGTTGCAACAAGCAGTTGCCGTCACCGCGCTGAGTCATGAATATTGGGGCCAAATGTTTTTGGCAGATTATCCGCGATTGCAGACGCTCTTGGCACCTGTAAATCCGCACTATTTGCCCGCAGAGCTGAATTTTATTCACAGATGTCTCACCGATCCCCAAAATAATACATTTGTCTGGCGACGCTTGGCAGCGCGGTTTCCCCAGCAGCTCCAAACCGCGATCGGTCAGATCGTCCAACAACCAGACTTTAATCTAGCAACAGATTTAGACTCGTTACTGACAAAATTTAATAAATATCTGGAACCAGATTTGCCCGATTTAGCTAGCGTGCCGGTTCATTTACACGAGCTGTTTCAAGCAGCAGTCCTCGAAGTGAGTAAAGATAAAGCTAAGACTAAATCGCCGCCTAAAAAGACTGGATTTGGTGCTAAAAGTTAAGAATTAATTAACCCATCCGAAGCGAACTAGGTCGATCGGCTAGAATAGGGAAAACCGATCTTTAAGCTAGTTTTAGCATTCAATTAAAATTGGTAAGATAAGGCATCGACCTAAACACTAGAAATGGAGCATTAATGCTATGCAGATTATTGGTTGGGCAGTACTCGGTTTAGTAGCTGGCGCACTCGCCAAATTGATTTATCCTGGTACTCAAGGCGGCGGAATTCTTTCGACAATGGTCTTAGGTATTGTCGGCGCTTTTGTCGGTGGTACTCTATATACCTTGATTACAACAGGTAGATTCGCCATTGGCGCTGTTGCCACTGGTACGTTAATTCCTTCATTGATCTTTGCGGTATTGGGTTCGATGGTAGCGATCTTCCTGTGGAGTTTAGTTACCCGCAACGCTTAGAAAATTCAGATTATTAACGCAACGTATTTGTTAGCAAAAATCTAATAAATATCGATCGAAACTGGATGAGTCAGTTGAGAGCTGGCGCTCGAAAACGCGCTAGATCGTCAAATTCCACCTTCGGAGGCTAAATATTCTCTTAACCCGCGCAGGCGGGTTTTGTTTATGTACTAGCGTTTACCCTACGGAAGAGTTAAGCAAACAACCGCCAACACCAAAGTTTTGTCAGTCAAATTGCTGATTTATTGTCTGATTTTGGTAGTAAATCCCGATGCCTTAAATTTTTTTAGTTGCAATGGTAATGACAAATTTTCGGGAACTGTAATTCGCATCTCAAAATCACTAGTCCCTGGAATGACGCGATCGATCAGACCAACACGTCCCCGATTTGGTAAGACATTATTATTGTCGGCATCATAGATTCTGCCAAAGACATCGACATCATAGACATCTTTGCCCGACTTGTTTTCAGCTTTGCCCACGATTAAGAAACAACTAGCTCCTTGTGTCACGCCGCCACTGGTTACAGCACCTGCGGCAATATCCGACGGACAATCTTTATAACTGAGATCTTTGAGGGCAATCGGCGTGATTGCTAGTGCTGTCGGCGAGATCGCCCAACTAGCCATAAATAGCATTACCGCCGCAGCAAATGTCGCGATCGTGCGATTTAACATAAAATTTTTATAAAATTGATGGGACGATTGCGAACTAAACTTACACTGTCCGATCGAGGACGAGCGAGCAAGGCTAGCCATGATTAGACTAGAACCATTGTCCCCCATTGAAGCGCGAATATGGTGAGAGAATTCGCAACAGCGAGTGAGTGATGACAAAATTTAGAATGCACAATAAGGTATAGAACCCGATAAAGCCACCCAGATTGAAGTGAACTCGATCGATTCCTGGCAATCCCAACTCGATCGACATCATGAGAAAGATTCCTTCCCAAATCGCCCCACCCAATTGCAACAACCCATTCCAATCGCCATCCCAGCGCAATCGTTGCAATTGATGGTAGATCGCATCCCACACCAATCCAAACAGACCTAAATACAGCAACATGAGTACTGTTTGTCCGGCGAGCGCACCGCCAGCTTTAATTGCCATCCCGATCGTCAGCACCAATCCCACTGTCGCTAATAATAAAACTCGAATTTGCCAGCGACCAAATAAAGTAAAGGTCATGCCATCGATCGGATAGAGTTCATCTCTATAATATCGCGATTGCTCTCCGCTTTGAAAATGTCGGCAATTACCGAAGGTGGGTTTTTGACAGCCAATCACAGTCCAACTGCTGATTAGCGATCGCTCTTTTCTGTCGCATGTTCGCGATCGTCGGGCATTTTAACTAATACTTTATCGACTCTTTTACCATCCATGTCGACGATTTCAAATTTTAATTCTTGCCATTCAAAATGTTCGCCAGAAATCGGAATTCTGCCTAATTGCATGATCGCAAAACCACCGAGCGTATGATAGTTACCTCGATCGACCATTTCGGTTTCGGGAATATCGAAGCGATCGAGAAATTCTTCGATCGACAACATTCCATCCAATAGCCACGAACCATCCTCGCGCTGGATGATTTGAGGTTCTTCGGGTTCTTCGTTCGAGTCGGTCATATCACCGACGATCTCTTCAAATAGATCGTGCATGGTAACCAAACCTTGGATCACACCATATTCGTCGACCACCATCGCGATATGCGTGCCAAATTTTTTAAACTGCTCTAATACTTTCAATCCGCGCGTACTCTCAGGAATAAATAGCGGTTGGCGTAAAGATGTCAAATTGAGTTCTTCGCCACGTAAGGTTTGAGAGAGCAGATCGGCAACATGAATGACTCCCAACACCCGATCGAGTTCGCCTTCGCACACAGGCAATCGTGAATAACCGCTATCGATAATCGTCTGACGGGTGAGTGCGAGCGGATCTTCGATATCGATCCAGGTAATATCGGGGCGGGGTGTCATCAGCGCACCAATTTTGAGATCCCCCAAACTCAATACTCCTTCGACCATATTCTGCTCGGATTCCTCAAACATCCCAGTTTCGGTACCCTGCTCGATCATCACCTTGATTTCTTCTTCAGTGACATCTGGCTCGCTCGACGGCCTGATTCCCAGGAGTTTGACGACAAAATTGGTAGAGCCGCTCAGGACGATATTTAGTGGTGTAGAAGATTTTGCGAGCAGATCGATCGGAAAAGCAACCAGACTCGCAATGCGTTCGGGGCTATTTAAGGCTAATTGCTTGGGTACTAATTCGCCGATGACGAGGGTGAGATAGGTAATAATGACGATCGCCAGCACTGAAGCAATCGGTTCGCTGTATTGTGGCGGCAGCATATTTTCCAACAGTGGTGTCACGGCTCGCGAAATTGCACTTTCACCTCTAGCACCCGACAAAATCGCCATCAAGGTGATGCCGACCTGTACTGTCGGCAAAAAACGATTGGGCGTTTGTGACAAGTCTAGGGCGATTTTCGCACGGCGGTCGCCTTGATTCGCCAATTGTTGCAATCTAACTTTTCGGACTGAAACGATCGCCATCTCCGACATCACAAAGATGCCATTGACCAAAATCAGTACGAAAACTAGGAATAATTCCGCAGGTAGGGACATGAAACCAAGAATGAAGAACGATCGGAACTCTGTCTCCAGTTTAACCGGATCGGGCATAGTCGCTAGAGATCGCGATCGAGCGATTTCTACAAGAGGCTGCGACCATAACAACGGCAGCGGGACAGCGACTAACGATAAATTCGCCAACAGTCAGGATTGCCAGAATGCTCTATTCCGTTTAACCGCTCGGACGCTTGTGGCCAGTAAGCTCGATCCGCGTTCTTGGTGGGGAGGATATTGGCGCGAGCGACCGAGCGAACATACTGTAGCGTAACCGCTCTTGCTCCTCGATCGCTAATAACGCGCCCTAATTCGGTACTAGCTTACCCTTGCGCCAAATTCTCTCACCTAATGCCAGTACTGCAAATTGGGGTAAGGCCAGCGTTCTCCGCCAGCGGCTAGGCTCTTGAAGCGTCCGATAGCACCATTCTAAATTCAAATTACGAATTAGTTGCGGCGCACGTTTTTTCACTCCCGACCAGACATCAAAGCTGCCACCGACACCGATCCAAATCGACTGCGGACACAAATGAAAATGTTCGCGAATCCACATCTCCTGACGCGGTACCCCCATTGCTACCAGAATAATTTTAGGTTGGGTAACGGTCAATTGGTGTTCGAGTTTGGCTTGTTCCTTGGGGTTGAGGTAACCATGCTGGATACCGACAATATTTAGATCCGGCAAATCGGTTTGCCACTTTTTCGCGGCTTTTTCGACTACTTGAGGTTTACCGCCATAGAAAAAAACCGGATAATTATGCTCTGGTTTACCAGCTAACCGCAATAGATCTTCACCCAGCTCGATCCCGGCATACTTACGCTGCACGATCCCATGTAGCCGCAAGGCTAAAATAATCCCCGAACCATCTGGTGTGATTAAGTCTGCTTGTCGAACGATTTGGGCGAATTCAGGGTGTTGATTTGCATAAATGACGATCTCGGCATTCATAGTGACAACATGGCTGCCAATTCCCTGTTGGAGCCGATCGACCAACCAGCCGACATAATCATCAGCTAGATTTACTGGTTGATCTAGAATCTCGAATTGTGGTAGCGGTGTAACCTTGCGATCGAACATGAAAGTAGCAGGAGTGTTTGATATTGTGTTCATCGTCAATCTTTGCCGATCGATTGTCAAGCTATGCCAGATCGTTTAACTGAGTTAATAACCATTCATCAACAGCTTGTCCATCTTTACGGCGCAATTGGGTGGTGACGGTCATCACCGCTCGCGAACCGACAGGTGCGGGTTGTTTGTTAAAGATAATTTCGTAATCGTTGGGATCTTCATTTCTTTGTTTGAGCCAATCTTGAACTTTGGTTATCGCAAATAATGATTGACCGCTCTCGAACATCCGATTGATTTGGAGTTGAATGCTATGGGGATTGTGTTGTGCCATAAAAATTAGGAATTATCGGTTATAAATCTTTGGCAGAGCCGCTCTACCCTACAATCACGATCGGTTTGTCTCGGTCGATCCAGATCGCACCAGCTACCGTTATTGCTGCGTTAAAATTGATGACACCAATGGATTAATTTTACTCACCTCATCGCCATCTCAATGTTATTTCTTGTGTTTGTCTGCTTTCTAGCATTTTATGTTGCTTGCAATCTCGGCGCTAATGATGTTGCCAACTCGATGGGAACTTCGGTTGGCTCTAAAGCTGTGACGCTCAAACAAGCGATCGTCATTGCCGGAATTTTAGAGTTTACAGGTGCGGTATTATTTGGCAGACAGGTGGCTTCAACTCTAGCTACTAGTATCACAAATCCTGATGTTTTTATCACCCAACCACAAACATTATTAATCGGGACGATTGCGGTACTGATTAGTTGTGGCTTATGGCTGCAAATTGCTACTACCAAAAACTTACCCGTTGCGTCTTCCCATGCAGTTGTGGGTGCGATCGCGGGATTCAGTTGGGTTGCCGCAGGCGCGCAGGCAGTAACATGGTCGGCATTAGGCGTAATTTCCTTGGCCTGGGTTGTTACTCCGGTGGTGAGCGCGGTGGTGGCTGCGGGCTTTTATTCGCTGATTAAATATTGGATTCTCGAGCGCGACGAACCACTGGTGCAAATCGATACTTGGATGCCGTGGTTATCACTGATTCTCGTTGGTGTATTTGGGGTAATTGTCTTACCACCTGTCGTCGAAACTCTCCCCCTAGAATTTCTCCCGGCAGTTCCCCGCCATGATTTTGCGCTGGGATTGGGTGGGCTGGCAGCTTTAGCGATTACCCTCGTCGGCTGGCGCAAACTAGCGGAAGATCGCTTGACAACTAAACTGGCCGAACCCATACAATTAGCTAGCAACTTGGATGCACGCGGGATTGTCGAGCGACAATTAGCGAGATTTCAGCTCCTGAGTGCGTGCTGCGTGGCGTTTGCTCATGGCTCCAATGATGTCGGTAATGCGATCGCGCCCTTAGCCACGATCCTCTTCATCCAAAAAACTGGTACCGTCCCACTCGCCAATCTCGAAATTCCACTGTGGGTACTCGTACTCGGTGGAATCGGGATCGTCACTGGCTTAGCAATTTGGGGCGAGCGCGTCATTGCGACGATCGGCGAGGGAATTATCAAACTCGAACCTAGTAGTGGGTTTGCGGCTGAACTTGCCACCGCTGCGACGATTTTGATTGCCTCCCGATTGGGTTTACCAGTCTCGACTTCCCATGCTTTAGTCGGCGCGGTAGTTGGCGTAGGACTGGTCAAAAATTGGCAAGATGTACGCCTAGATACTCTCAAATCGATCGGTTTAGCCTGGCTCGTGACAATTCCGATCGCTTCGCTACTTAGTGCTGGTATCTTTACTTTGCTACGCTTATTTGTGTGAAAGCGTTAGCACCACTCGTTAGGAACCTAATTTACCGTCAGTTTCTTCTAGCGGAGAGGCTACGCCAACGGGTTAAGAATAACGATTGAAATCGGGGCTAAGATTACAAAGTCCGGTTGTTGCCGCGAGCGGCAAAAGCCTGCCTTCGCGGACTGAGATCTTAGTCCGCGAAGGCGGACTTTGCATAACTAGCGGCGACTTCAGTCGCTAGCAGTTCCGATCCGAGAAGTATTGGAATATCTCTAAAATTAAATATCCCCGAATTCTTCAAGAATTCGAGGATCTGGAGAGCGAGGCATTAAAAAATAGAGATCGCCGCTCTACCCTGGTTCGATCGAGATCAAACTGGTAAGGTTGCTTTAACTGCGGCGGTTTTCTTCGCTTCGCCACCGAGTGTCGGTAAGTCAGACAGCGATAGCATTTGAATCCGCGATTGTTGCGACACCGATTCCCGTTCGGCGGTGGTATTATAGCCCCAGTCAGCTAAGTATAACTTGACGGCTTCTAGCTCGGGTTGAGAAGCAATTTTTGCCAACGTACTCAGTTTATCTTCCACAAACCACACCGTCGGCGATTTTTTCGCACCCCGATCGAGGATCGTTTTGAGGCTATCTGTCTTGCTGCGCTTGAGTTCTTTCCCCCAAATAAATTCACTAGCTAGCTCGATTCCTTGCTCTTGGAGGAGTTGGGAGACGAAGCGACTTTCTTTCGTCGTGATAATAATTGGCTGAATTTTGCGACCGGGTAGTGAGTTGAGTGTATCGACGACCCCAGGGTAAAATTGGTGCAATCGCAACCAGCTTGCCGGATCTTGTTGAATCCACGTATCCCGCACCAAATCCAACTGCTGACTGACTTTGACCCCACTGAGCCGACTGTCTGCTAAGATCCGATCGCGAATCCGCTGCCAAGAACTTACCATGCGCTCGGTAGAAATACCTAATGTCAGTGCCCGAATCAATACAGGCATTTCCCAGCCTACTTCAATCAACGGTCGTAATTCTCGAAATTTTTCGGCAACTCCCGCCGATGGCTCTAACCTGTCGAGCTGCCACACCTGGGTATAAGTCCGCCATGCCGTCTGCCAATACTCCGCCATTCCATCGCAGATCGTCCCATCAAAATCTAGGGCGAGAATTCGCGTAGCATTCATACAGTTACTATTCCTTTGCTTAATACCACAGTCAGCCAGAGTGTGCGCAATCGAACTCTGACTGAAATAGTTGGACTGTAATTCTAACTGGGGTGCAAGGATTCGAACCTCGGAATGTCTGGACCAAAACCAGATGCCTTACCACTTGGCGACACCCCATTGCGATAACACTATTCATCATATCACAGGTATCTAGGGATATGTCAAGCACTCGATCGAGATTTTTAGAGCCCCAATGTGATTCATTGGCGATCGGCCCTGGCTAGAGTTGGGTGGGGACGCGAGTGGTTAGTAGACACCCGTTGGTGATTTGCTAGCTATCTAAACGGTAGTTTCTTGCTGGCGATTTGCTGCTTTTTCGCGGATGGCACCACCCCTGTAGATCGGCAGTAGCCATATTAAAACCCCTTCCCATTGGTGTCATCGTGCTGGTGCTAAAGCCGCTCCTTTGGAGTTAAGAGAATCGAGCGGTATTAAATATTACTTAAGGTGCAAATAATCGCGACAAATCGATCGATTTATTCGAGCGTTAGCGCAGATCGCTGCACTAAAATATTTGTCTTTCTAGCTGTAAAAATCGCTGAATCCAAGGCAGTGTCAAGATATTTGCAGTGCAAAATTTATTAAAATTTAAAATATAAAGATTTTATTAAGATTATTGCAATTGTCAGATTTTACATCTATAGTTAAGTTACATTAACAAAATAAACACAAAACTAAATAGTGAGAGCTGCAATAGCTATAAGTATTGCTGGCATAAGTTCTTACACTCTCGATCGAATTTCATTCGAGATAGTTTTATTGAGTTATTAGTGTAGATAGAGTCATTTTCGATCGCTCAGATAGCGATATTTAATCTAAGTAGATTAGCTAGATTATGCCACTCCGCTCACTGAGTAGCTCACAATATTCAGGAGGATTATGATGAAAATCGCCCAAATTGCACCTTTGTGGGAACGAGTTCCCCCACCAGCATATGGAGGGATAGAATTAGTAGTCGGACTATTAACAGATGAATTAGTCGCTAGAGGTCACGACGTTACTCTATTTGCATCGGGAGATTCGCTTACCTCCGCTAAATTAGAGTCGATCCATCCTCAAGCATTACGGCTAGATCCCACGATCGTGGAACCTGGCATTTATGAAATGCTCCAGTTAGCTCATGTGTACGAACGAGCTGGAGAGTTCGATCTGATTCACTCACATATGGGCTGTGCGGCGCTACCCTATAGCAAACTGACCAAAACGCCGACAATCCATACACTGCATGGCATCTTCACTCCAGACAATGAGAAGATGTTCGCTTATGCCAAGACGCAACCGTATGTCAGCATTTCCAATGCCCAGCGGGAAGACCGATTGGGATTAAATCATGTCGCAACGGTTTATAACAGCATCGATGTCAGTTCGCATCATTTCTTCCCAACTGCTGACGAACCAGCTTATCTAGCATTTCTCGGCCGGATCTCGCCCGAAAAAGGCCCCGATCGCGCGATCGAGATTGCCAAAGCAACAGGTATTCCCTTGAAAATGGCTGGCAAGGTCGATCCTGTCGATGCGGAATATTTCCAGTGCCAGATCGAGCCACACATCGACGGCGTGCAGATTCAATTTTTGGGTGAAGCTGACCACTTGATGAAAAACGAACTGATGGGTCGGGCGATTGCCACGCTATTTCCGATTAATTGGCGGGAACCCTTTGGGCTAGTCACGATTGAATCGATGGCGGCGGGTACGCCCGTCATTGCCATGAATCTCGGTTCGGTGCCAGAAATCATTGTTGATGGAGTCAGTGGTTATATCTGCAATACCGTCGCCGAATGTATCGCAGCGGTAGCAAAAATTCCGCAGATCTCGCGTGCAGGCTGTCGCGAATATGTCGCCCACCGCTTTAGCGTCGCCCAAATGACAGCAGGCTATGAAGCTGTCTATCAAAAGGTTTTGGCAGATAAATTTGCCCAGAATGGCCATCTTGTAGGATCGAGATAGCTTTGTTTGCCAAAACTTAGCCGAGAAGAATTTGACAACGGCTACTGGTGAGTGGAGCGATGAATCTAGCTGAATTTAACATAGCTGGGTATCGATCTGATGGTTAACTTACCCAACCATCGATCTGGCTCGACACCAACAGCCACTTTTACAGACTAACTAGATTTGTCACAGCTTGTGCGTCGTTCGGCAGGAGTGACAATCGCCTACCGATCGGGTCAATTTGTCAGCAGATCGATAACGCCGAGCAACGAGGCAAAAACTGGGCTTTAAACAGGTTGTAGCCCTTTGGAGTTTACTTCGGATTCTACATCTTGGCTCATTATCCACGACGCAATCGAGCGCTTGGGTGCTGAACTTAATTTACCGATCGAGATTGATTTTTTATTGAGGTGCAGATTATGTCAACCGGAAAATTTCCCACAACCATCGTTAATAAAACTCTTACCACACAAGCCCATCATCCATTCCCGATCGCCCCAGCCAAAATTCCCACCCGTCAAGCGATCGCATTGATCTCCGAACATGGCGATCCGGCTGCTGAAATTGGCAAAGATGCCGCTGGCGGTCAAAATGTCTACGTCAGACAAGTCGGTGAAGCACTAGCGAAGTTGGGTTGGCAAGTAGATATGTTCACCCGCAAGAGTAGCCCCTACGACCCCACAATCGTTCAGCATTCCGCCCACTGTCGCACGATTCGGTTGACGGCTGGCCCCGAAACCTATATTCCGCGCGATGAGTTATTTCAATATATGCCGGAATTCGTTAAGGCATTTCAGAAATTTCAGCAAAAAGAAGGCACTAACTATCCGCTGGCTCACACCAATTATTGGATGTCTGGGTGGGTAGGATTGCAACTCCAACGCAGCCAAAATATCCAACTGTTACATACGTACCATTCGCTCGGTGCGGTGAAGTACCTTGCAGTCGATGAGATTCCAGAAATTGCCAAAACGCGATTGGAGGTAGAAAAACAAATCCTCGAACAGGCGCAGCGGGTAGTGGCGACTAGCCCTCAAGAGCGTGACGATTTACGCAAATTGGTTTCCGACCTCGGTCAGATCGATATCGTGCCCTGTGGGACGGATATCGGTAACTTCCGACCGATTTCTAAAGCTGAAGCCCGCAAACAACTCGGCATCCCCGCCAAAGAAAAAGTCGTGTTGTATGTCGGTCGATTTGACAAACGCAAGGGCATCGAAACGCTCGTCCGGGCAATGGGTGAATTGCGCAGCAAATTGGAGCAAGGTGAAGAAATCGATCCGCAACACTTAAAATTATTAGTCGTCGGTGGGAGCGATCCGCTCGAAGCTGATGGTGCCGAGCGTCGGCGGATCGAAGAGATCGTCACGGAATTGGACTTAACTGCTAATACCGAATTCGTTGGGATGGTCGGACACGATCGCTTGCCGCTATACTATACGGCGGCTGATGTCTGCGTGATTCCCAGTCACTACGAACCCTTTGGGTTAGTCGCGATCGAAGCAATGGCTTGCGGTACGCCAGTAGTGGCTTCCGATGTTGGGGGTCTGAAGTTTACAGTGATTTCTGAAGAAACTGGATTGCTAGTACCAGCGCAGGATGTCGATGGCTTTGCTAAAGCGATCGAACGAATTTTAACTGACGATATCTGGACGCGCAAAATTCGCAAACAGGCTTCAGCCAGGGTTCAACAAAACTTCAGTTGGGCTGGTGTCGCAGTTCAGCTCAGCGATCTTTATCGCCACCTCCTCGCCCAATCGCTGCTCGCACCAGCTACGGTGCGAGGATCGAGTACTACTGCACCACTCTTACCCAAGCAGATTGTCAAAGCTTCCTAGTTATTTGCTTGGGGACAGCTGACAAAAGTACTTAAATCTGGATCGCCTAAAATTGGCAAGCGATCGAACCATCACAAGGTTCGATCTCGATTCTTTTATAATGATTGAGTTGCAATCTCAATATTGAATGGAAACTCAAGATACTTGGCAGGAATGGCTGTTTGTTGGTAGCTACTTAGCGCTACTTCTGTTCGTAATTTGGGGAGTATTAATCCGCAAAAATAGCGATGAGCGTAATTAAGCTGTTGGCGGAGCCTTGCCGCTATTTGGGACGAGCAGCTCGCTAGCGACAGTCGGTAACATCTACGGGCGATCTAGTGCCTTGACCGTCGAATGCAAAGAAGAGATAGTCACCATTTTCTTGAACCTTTATCAGAAAATTGTCGGGATGGTAGGTAGTGTTTCTGATTCTAGTTCCTGCGTAGACTGGATTGCTGCCGACGATAAGGATGCCATAAGGCGAGTCCTGAATCGTCATCGATTGGATAATCACCTCCGGCCTATTGTTGCTCGCATTGAAATATTCGACTTGCATCGAACCATTGCCACTCTTGTTGAGCATTAATTTCCCCTGATGCAGAATGCCCGCATTATTTCTAAATGCCATGTTCGCACAGATCGATTTTCGGCTTTGGGCTAATTTTCCAGTGGTCGCCACGGATGGTTGGATCCGATCGACTGCGGTGACAGCAACCGCTCGCTCGTGATGTTGCCAGCCGATGGTCACAATTGTGGCTACTACAACGCTCTGCCAAATTTTCTGCATGATTTTCTAGCCGTAAATTGCTTGATGTAAATAATTGAAGCTCGATCGACATATACACAATTATTGGGAGCGTTTACCGAAATAATATACCCTCGATCGATAAACTTTACGATCGGATTTTTCCAGATAGTTGTAGGCTTTACTTGGAATACATTTTAATTTAATTACCCTCAGCTTATGCTTCCTCCCGCGATCGAAATTATTAATTGTCTACATGCGGCGGTATTAGTAGCGGACCTAGACAAAGCTATCGAATTTTATACAGATATTTTAGGCTTGCAGCGGATCGATCGAGCGCTCAATTATCCAGGTGCTTGGTATCAAATTGGCGATTTTCAACTGCATTTGATCGCAGATCCGGATTATCGATCCGCTTCCATCGATCTGAGTGTATCTACCCGCAATCCACATATCGCCATGGGAGTTAGAGATTTGGCAGCAGCCCAACAACGGCTACTCGCAGCCAATCTGGTAGTTAAAATGAGTAATTCTGGTAGAGCGGCTTTATTTACTCAAGATCCTGACGGTAATACGATCGAGTTAACACTGATAGGCGCAGCATAATGCCGATCGAATGAATTCGCCGCTAGTTAACCATATTTTTTGTGTAGCTGCGAATTCCCGATTGGTTCGATCGGCATTAAAAAAGCTGGGGGATACCCAGCTAAAGTTTGTCTAATTAATGTTGTAACGAGAATTACATGAGGCCGAGGAAGTGTAGCGTGCCTTGTCCGGTAACTAATTCAGTAACGATCGCAGCGATGAAGCCGATCATAGCCATGCGTCCGTTCAGATTTTCGGCAGAAGGAGTGAAACCAAATTTTGCGTCGTCTTGATTTTTAGCTTGCATGTCTTTGACTCCAGATATATTAAGATTTATCATCACCTGTTAAATAATGTAACAGATAAATCGAAAAACAGCAATGATTCCCAAAAAATAGCAGATCTTTAGTATAATTTTTCCCGATCGGGCGGACACTGATTAGTTGGTATTGGATCTGCGCGCGGCTTATACTAGGTAAAATCGACTAGAGACCAGTCCCTCTCCAGTATTTCCGACATGAATCCGAACCGCTCTGTCCAACTCGATCGATACTATCAACAAATTCAATCGATTATCCTCGATCGTCAAAATCCGATTACGGGATTGTTTCCGGCGAGTACGGCGATTACCGCACATGGAGACTATACAGATGCCTGGGTTCGGGACAACGTGTACACCATCTTCGCCGTGTGGGGATTGGCACTGGCTTATCGGAAAGTAGATGCCCCGCCAGGGCGATTGTTTGAGTTAGAGCAGAGCGTCGTGAAGTTGATGCGCGGGTTGCTATTTTGCATGCTGCGTCAAGCAGATAAAGTCGAGCAATTCAAGCAGACGCAATCGCCGTTAGATGCGCTCCATGCCAAATACAGTACGCAAACTGGGGATATCGTGGTCGGCGACGATGAGTGGGGACATCTGCAATTGGATGCAACTTCATTATTTATCCTCGTGCTGGCGCAAATGACCGCATCGGGATTGCCATGTATCTATACTCAGGATGAAGTAAATTTCGTCCAAAATTTGGTTTATTATATCGGACGCACCTATCGCACGCCCGATTATGGACTGTGGGAGCGCGGCGATAAGATCAATCATGGCAGCGTCGAATTAAATGCCAGCTCGATCGGGATGGCCAAAGCGGCACTCGAAGCAATTAATGGTTTAGACTTATTTGGGGCTCGGGGTTCTCAGGCTTCGGTGATTCACGTTTTACCAGATGAAATCGCACGTGCGCGCTTGACGTTGGCATCGCTGTTACCGCGCGAGTCGAGTTCCAAAGAAACCGATGCCGCATTGTTGAGTGTAATCGGATTTCCAGCATTTGCCGTGACAGATCCGCAATTAGTCGAGCGGACGCGCACGAAGATCGTCGAGAAATTGGAAGGTAAATATGGCTGTAAGCGATTCTTACGCGACGGGCATCAAACAGTAATCGAAGACCAAACCCGGCTACATTACGAACCCACAGAATTACTCCAATTTGAAGGGATCGAGTGTGAATGGCCGTTATTTTTCACTTATTTATATCTCGATGCGTTATTTAGTGGCGATACCGCTCAAATCACTAAGTATCGGGGGGTGCTGTCGAGTGTATTAGTAGACCGCGATGGGATCCAATTATTGCCAGAATTATATTACGTTCCTAAAGATAAAATTGAAGCCGAGAAAGCACAGCCACACAGTCAGGCGCGACTGCCAAATGATAATTTACCCCTAGTTTGGGCGCAAAGTTTATATTTCCTGGGCGAACTATTATTCGATCGCTTTCTCGCACCAGGAGATTTAGATCCATTGGGGCGACACTTACGAGTCGGGAACAAACGTCGCCGCACGGTGCAAATCGCGTTAATTGCCGAAGATACTGAATTGCAAGCACAACTGGCTGAATATGGCATTGCCGCGCAAATACCCGCGCAATTAGAGCCGATCCAAGTGCGTCAATCGACAGAATTAGCCGCTGCGTATACCCAAATCGGTCGCAATGACAAATTAGGCTTAACGGGTCGTCCGTTTCGGCGCTTGCGGAGTCTGACAACTTCCCGCATTTTTAGTATTCGGGGCGAAACGATCGTGTTTCTACCCGCGTTTTTAGATAGCCAACAATTTTATCTCACGCTCGATTACCATTTTCTGGTATCACAAATTAAGACAGAGATTGCCTATATCAGCGAACATTGGACGCAATTAGGCCGACCGACACTGACACTATTATTGACTAAATTGTTATTACAAGAAGGTCAGGATGAATTTCAGGGACAACAATATGCGTCGCCATTATTAGAGCTAATTGCCGAACTCAAACAAGGTAAATGTAATGACGTGCCAATTCGGTTGGGAGCACTCAATCAATTGAAGCTCACAGCAGGAATCGAACGCATAGATAATTTGAACTCATTTAAATTTGAGGCCACAAGAATCGATCCACAAGTACCAAATCAATACTATTTGTCTTACAATCCCGAGCACAATCAGCCATTAACTAATACTCAAGAATTTTTATTAGAGGCAGAAACGAGTACTTCACTGCTGCTCAAGCAATTGCGCGCATCTGAAAATCTCTATCAGCAAATCGAACTGTTACATACCCTCCAACGCTTAAAAGGATTGGAATTCGATACCGGATTTGGCGGTGCGATCGTCAAAGTAACTGTTGCTAATTTACTCGATGAAGTTTATTTTAAGGCTGGGAGTTTTAGCAATCGTCCGCAGTGGGCGATCGTGCGCTATGCTGCGGGGTTATTAGGCAAAGTCGATATCAGTTTGTCAGATGCGGTGACAGATATATTGATTAGTGGTAAACAAATTACGGTGGGGATGGCTTATAGCGAAGATGCCGCGATCTCCGCACCAATGTCGCACACTGAAATTATCGAAAAGATCGATCTCTTCTGTCGGGAAGATATTCGCGATCGCGTCTTGACACAAGAAGTAATTATTTATCTCGGTTTATTAATCAAATCTCAACCGCTACTGGTGAAAGGGTTGCTGACATTAAGAGTTGGCTATTTAATCGTGTTACTAACTAGCGAACTAGTGATGGAGTTAAAGATTACTCAAGATGAAGCTTATGAAAAGTTGATGGAACTGAGTCCATTTGAAATCCAAACGCGACTCAATAAAGTTCTGGCAGACTATCAAGATTTAGGTAAAACTGTTTTCCAGCAGGAATCATTACATTTGAACCAGTCACAGGATCGGATTGAATGGATCGTCAATGCCACGACAGAGCTAGATTTGCCATCGATAAATTGGTTGTACCAACGTCGGAAAGAAGGCGCGATCGCGCGAGTCGATCGAGATTTCTATCCGAGTATCTGGCGATTGCTCGAACATTGTAAGGGGTTGACAATTGGCGATAAATTAGAAAAACGCAATCGACTCGATAGCGAGTTAATCTTAGCCGAAATGACTCCAGGCGAGAAGAAATTTGCCCTGCGGATCGAGCATCTTCTCAATAAAATTGTTGCACCAGAATATCGTAAATTAAACATCGAAGCACTGATGGCATTAGCCGCTTTATCAGAACATAATCCCGAGCTAAAAATCGAAGAATATATCGTGCTCGATGTCCTGATCGGACATGCCGTGCGACTCGCTTGGTTGGATCGAGATTTACCAAAAATTATCGATACCCAACTCGATCGTACTGCTTTTGAGCCAGCTAATTACGATCGCTACAAATCATTTGCGTGGCGTGCTTTTTATCAAAGTTCGCCAGCTACTTGCACGAACTATATCGTCAAGTCGCTCCAGTTCCTCAGTCAACTTGCCAGTGAGGAAGTTGCAGTTTAATCGATATTAAATCTGTAAATTCTCAGTTAACTCGATCGGACTAGCGAATCGATCGTTATAAGTAATATGCCAGAATACTGCCGCGCGAATATCCCTGGAAGCACTGTATTTCTCACCCTCATTACTTATCAACGACGTAAGTTATTGCTCGCTCCCGCCAATATCGACAGATTGAAACAGGCTTGTGCGATCGCAATGGCAGAGAAACCATTTACGATTGATGCTGCGGTTATTTTACCCGAACACGTTCATTTTTTGTGGACTTTACCGCCGGACGATCCAGATTATTCTTATCGAGTGGGACGGATGAAGGTGTTATTTACGCGTGCGTTGCGGGGGGCGAATAATTTGCCAGAGGATGTATGTGAGTCGCGCCGGAAACATCGGGAAAGTGATGTTTGGCAAAGGAGGTTTTACGAACATACGATTCGCGATGAGGTGGATCTTCGCAAGCATTTGGATTATTTACATTTCAATCCCGTCAAGCATGGGTTGGTGAAGTGTGTACATGATTGGGAGTATTCGAGTTTTCATCGCGGGGTACGTCGGGGTGAATACGATTGCAGTTGGGGTTGTCAGTGTGGTGATAATAAGTTAACTCAAGATGTGGCTAGTTTGATGAATTTAAAAATGGGTGAATAACATCAAATATCCCGTAGGGTGGGTAATATCCACCAGCACATTGTCGATTTAGTAATATAAATATTTGGGTCTGTTAGTATCGATCGATTAGTTAGTAAGTATCCCGTAGGGTGGGCAATGCCCACCAATACCATTTATGAATTAGTAATATAAATATTTGGATTTGTTATTATCGATCGAATCGAACAGTTTAAAGTCTTTTAGCTTCGGTCATATATGGTCTGTGGGCAGTGCCCACCCTACATTTCTGCAACTAGCTCCAGGTCAAAAAATGACTGTAAAATCCGTAAATTATCCAGAAGGTAAATTGTATACAGGCAAAGAATATCAAGAATATAAAAAATGAAAAACTTAATCACTACTTACTGTAGACTAGAGATATTTTGCTCTCTGAATTTAGAATTGTTTCTCAAATACGATAAAGAACAAGCTTTATTAATTCAAATCCTTAACAAATCAAAAAATATTACGTCATACTATAGAGATTACGATGTTTTCGCAGAAAATCATCATAATTTTAATTCGGTCATATCTCGTCTTTATTTACAGAAAAGATTTTAACGATGAAATATACTATTCTTACCTTTTAAATATTGAGAGTAGGAACAACCAAGAAAATATAGTTGATATTGATGATATTATTTTTTAGGCGAGCTGAGAGCCGTAGGGTGGGCAACGCCCACCACTTCAAATCTGGACGGAACAACGACTTTTGCTTGATCTCTCGCTTGATGATTTGAAACACTCGATCTCTGTTGATTCGATCGGGTTTATTTGGCTCGATCGCTATTGATGGCATTCGATCGTTAATTTTGACTCAACCATGTCTCTAGATCGGCGATAGCAAAGCGCTATCTTGGCAGGTCGAACATTGATAATCGATCGCCATTTACACTCGATCGACTCAGATACGCTACGCGATTGTCAATTTTGACTCAACCACGTCTCTAGATCCTCTAAATTGGTAAAGTAGGGTGGGCACTGCCCACAAACACCATTGTTGATTTAATAATCGAAATATTTATGGTGGTTAATATCGGTTGTCTATGACACATTTTACGATCGATTAGTGAAGGGATTTCTCGATCGGTAAAAACAGTTTAAGTTCTCATGACTTCGGCTCTAAATTGTCTGTGGGCAGTGCCCACCCTACGTTTCTACAACTACTCTGGAAAGTTGCTGTTGTACTGGAAGCTAATCAGGATATTTCAGAAATTAATGAAAACAATGATGTTATTGCAGTTATTCTACCCAATGATGATAGTTTAGGTAAAACTGTAAATGGAGATCGATGGGCAAAGGATGGCACTCAAGATGGTATTGGGCGAGTCAAAATCAGTCAAATTGAGGCTTTGCTGGGTCAAACGTTACCAGGATTTGACTTGCTAAGTGATATCAAAAAGACTGTTCTCAAGCAAAATTTGAAAGATAAAGTCTATGCAAATCCTTATCCTTCAAGTCCACTACAAGCCGATCTGGATGATAGTCAGCAATCAAGCACGACCTTCATACGAGACAACTCTACCATCGCTCATAATAGTATCCTCGAACAAAGCTCCACAATCAATCCCAAAACAGCCTACCGTATCGAGCAGGTTAGCATTTTTAAATTTGGAACTACAAACATCGGCGCGATCGATGTTAGCCCCTTCCAAATTGGCACGGGTAAAATTGCCGCGCATCCAAGAATACCGGAGATCGCAATTGCTCAAGTTGGCATTGGTGAAGTTGGAATGGGCGAGGTTATACTTTACACGGGCATAACTTGAGCATCGGCGATCGAAGAGATGATAGTCTAGTAAAGTCAAGGAAAAAGTGGAGCTTGAGGGATGAGCAATCTAAACTTTACGGAAGAAGATCGAGAAATATTAAATTATGAAAGATTTCACCATCCTCATCCCAGGGTCCAGTTGAAGATGGAAGTATTATGGCTTAAAAGTCAAAACTTACCTTTAAATATGATTTGTAGGCTAGCAAACATTTCACCTAATACATTGAGAAAATATTGTCAACAATATCAGGCTGGTGGTATAGAAAAACTCAAAGAAATTAACTTTTATCAACCCAAAAGTGAATTAAAATTACATCAGACAACTATCAAAGAGTATTTGAAATTGAATCCTCCAGCTACCATAAATGAAGCTGTAAATCAGATTGAAAATCTTACCGGAATTAAACGCAGTCCAACCCAGATCCAAAAATTCCTGAAATCAATAGGGATGCGATGTTTGAAAGTTGGGGCTATTCCTTCTAAAGCAGATCCCGATGAACAGGAAGAATATAAAATAAATAAGCTAGAACCCAGGTTAGAAGAGGCAAGACAAGGAAAAAGAGCGGTTTTCTTCGTGGATGCGGCTCACTTTGTCATGGGAGCTTTTTTGGGGATGATTTGGTGTTTTCAACGGCTGTTTATTAAGTCACCTTCAGGGAGAAAACGGTTCAATGTGCTGGGAGCATTAAATGCCATTACTCATGAAGTTATTTTGGTTACTAATGACAGCTATATCACTGCTATTCAGATTTGTGAACTTCTGCAAAAATTAGCTGACCTAGGACTGAGCATTCCCATTACTCTGGTTTTAGACAATGCTCGATACCAAAAATGTCGAGTTGTCCAAGATTTAGCTAAATCCTTGGAAATAGAATTACTATACTTGCCGACTTATTCGCCCAATCTAAATTTGATTGAAAGGCTCTGGAAGTTTGTTAAAAAGAAATGTTTATATGGCAAGTATTATGAGGATTTTACTCAGTTCTCATCAGCCATCTCTGAATGTCTAAATGATGCTCATCTGCAACATAAAAAAGAGCTTGATTCCTTGCTCACACTCCGCTTTCAGCATTTTGACAAAGCTCAGGTTATGACCGTTTAAAGTATAGCACCAAGGAAAATAGCTCCAGACAAATCAACTCCGCTCAAATCGGATTTCTCAGGAAGACGGATCTCGATAAAATTTCTTTCTCCAGCAGCATATCTTTCGACCAATTCCTCAACGGTAATATTTGGCGTGAAGTAAAAACCAGTGAATTCGTGCCAGACGGGAGTGAGGATATCTTCTCTAAGCCACGACCCCTCACGTTGAAACCAGAGAGCCAGTCTACGTTCGTGTTCGGCGGAATCGATGTTAATCCAATTCATAACAATGTCTCCAATTTACTAACTAACATCTACTCTACCGCCCAATCGCTCTGGCACACGACCACCCCCATCGATCGGGCGCATCTAGGGGTTGTGGGAGGGGTCAAAAAGTAAAAAAGGATGAGAGAATTACTCCATCCGCAACAAAAAACAAATTGACTATGACTGTACAACATCTAGAGAGTCTATCTCCAGATCTAGCGGAATGGACATCCAACTGCGAACAGTTGCCTCAAGCAACCACATTACCTGAATTGGTTTGGGTCGGATTACAACTGGGATTGCTATTTGCAAGGTTGACAGTAGAACAAGAACTCAACAACCGAGCGGCAGAGCCAACTAATTGGCATAAATGTACTGGCTGTCAAAAACAGATTCGCTCAAAAGGATTCCGTCTCCGCCAAATGTCCACGTTAATTGGGTGTATCAAATGAAAGCCAAGAGTGGGGAAATGCACGACTAAAACCTGTAAAGTCAGTGGCGAATCAATGCCCACCGAAAGCCTTGACCAAGGAACTGCATCTGTTCGATTAGCGATCGCCGCAGATGGGGTCATGGTGCCTTTGATCCCTCAACCCAAAACGCCCAAGGGTAAGGGATCGAGGAAGCAAGTTTTTATTGTTACGGAATGGAATCGACCTCGATCCGGAGCAAATCATCAAATTAGACGCAGTTTTAGCCCAATCAGCTAGCCTGAAAATTGCCTATGAACTCAAGGAAGAATTTCGACAGATTTATGAAACTAATCACACTGTCAAAAGTGGTCGTTGTCAGTTTGACAAATGGTTGAAATTTGCTAACTTATTTTTTGCCGATGCAACTTCAACTATTCGCAATCATCTAGATGAGATCTGCAACTATTTTATTAGTAGAACAACTAGTGGCGTGATGGAAGGAATCAACAATCGTATTAAGTTGATTGGTTCTACCGAACTTGCTATGCTAAGTAGTGGATAAGAACTTAGTGGTGCAGAAAACTATTTTTTCTAATAAGCAAATGACATAACCTTAGCGAATTCAATCCGCTTTTCTAACTTAGATCTTTTTTTAAGAGAAGCACATGCTAGAAGTATATTACACCAAGGTATTGGTGTAAGAAACGGGAGTGGCAGAGCTTGGTGACAGAAACTTTTCACTGTTCTAATCCCAATCTGCAAAAGGCTTAAACCTCTTTCCCCATGCCACCACAAGCCTTTCAGGACTTTTCTGCACCACTAAGCTCCAAGACAACGGCACTATAGACTAATGTTAATAATAAAAACCAAGCATCAAATCTTGAACCAGTAAGTTGAGTCAATTCCAGATTAAATCCATAAGACTTATAATCACGAAACATCTCTTCTATTTGAAATCTTGTGGCATAAGCTTTAACGGCTGAATCAATATCTGGAAGAGTTGTCAATAGAAACCATCCTTCGGTAATTGGTAATCCATGATGTTCTTTTGGATAATGAACAGCAAGATTAAAAGGAAATTTATGTAGAGTATTTGTAATATTCACCCCGCGCAAAAATGTGAAAATACCCGGGTGAGATGCTAATTGATTTAATGTGACTGATTCTTCCTTGCTTAAATGAACATATGTAGATTTCTTAATCCGTAAACAATAGCCCCAACCTATTTTCAGCAGCCAAGTTGCCAGGTGTTTACTACAAAACGGCTCTCCCCGGAAAATAGTATAAAATGTAGCGACAGCTACATTTTATACTCCTCCTCTTTATGGACTTTCATCTAAATTCTTTATTAAACTTACCAAATACTAGGGTTTTTACTTGCTATAAAGAAGCTGGCTTTACATTTATTCAATTAGAGATAATAAATGCAGGTATTAACTGTCCTAACTGTCAAACTTATACTGACATAATTCAAAAAACTAGCCACAGATTAATTAGAGACTTGTCGATTGTTGGAGCTGGAGTATACTTGAAAGTTCCTAGACGTAAATTTTATTGTGGACAGTGTAAAAGATATCCAACTGAGCAGCTAGAATGGGTGGAAAATAGACAAAGATTTACTGAAAGATATCAGGCATATATTTACGAAAGAGTCAAGGAATCAAGCTGCGAACAAGTAAGTCGAAATGAAGAGTTAAGTCCAGCCCAAGTCCAGCAAATATTTAGCAGAATTGCGGAAAGGGAGCTAAAAAAAAAGACTGGGGACTTCCAGAAAAATTGAGTTTGGATGAATTTAGTCGTCGTAAAGGAAAAGGGAGATTTGCAACAGTTCTAATCGATCTAGACAAAAGTTCTTTAATAGAAGTAATTGACTCTCACAAAAGTGAAGATATAATTGCTGTCTTAAAGGGGCAACCTCAGTCTGTCAGGGAGTCAGTCAAGGAAGTGTGTGTAGATATGTGGGGAGGATTTCCAAAAGTAATCAAAGAAGTTTTCCCAAAAGCATCGATTATAATTGATAGATTTCATGTGATGAAACTAGTCAACAAATCTTTGAATAAATTGCGACTTGATTTAGGCTTGAAAGGATTGACAAATCGCTATTTGCTTTTAAGCAACAATCAAGATTTGTCAGAAGAAGAAATTGAAGCTCTATCTGAAATACTTGCCAAGTCACCTTCTTTAAGCATAGCTTATGATTTAAAGGAGGAATTGAGAAGCATATACGAAAGTAAATTAACTGTCAAAGGTGGCTTAAGAGCAATTGGAAAATGGCTGGGTTATGCTAAAATTGTCTTAAAGACGGCAGGTGATACCATCGAAAATCATTTGACAGAAATTGCTAATTATTTTATCAGTAGAACCACGAGCGGTGTCACAGAAGGAATTAATACAAAAATTAAATTAATTCTACGTCAAAGCTATGGATTTAAAAGCTTCACTCTCATGCGAGAAAAACTGTTAGCTTGCTTATTAAAATAATCTCCGCATTCGCTTCGATTACTTTAATAAGTTTAAGTTATAACCATGACTAGAGGAGAGCCATAATCCCACCACCTTCATTAGTACTTCTATCAACATCAGTTCGGTTGGGTTTAAGTTTAACTTGAACCATTTTTGATATAATTCAGGATACATTTATGTTGATGCTCTTCGTCTCGGGTGACCCGAGACGAAAACTTTTGGAGCATTTTTTTACCCTTATTATCTCATCCCCTCGTTTTAATACAACTGTACCCTCTTGCTTTCTCTTTCACACCCCTGACATTCCTCTCGATCTTTACTGGGCTTGCATTCGATCGTTGCTTGTCACCCCTTCAGGGTAACATCATGACTCCAGAAGAACGGAAAGAGATCGCAGCGCATAGTCAGGCAATTGCTAAAATTTTGTACAAAAATACTGCAACAGAAGAATTGACTAGTTTAGGGAAAATAGAAGTAGCAGTAAGAGATGCGCTTCAAGAAAGTGTGATGCCATACGTGAGATTTTTTTATCAAAAATGTCACAGAAGAAACAGGCGGATATGAAAGACATATCCAAAGCATAATTGGGGAACTAGTAATTACAAGTAAACAGGCTGCCAAGCTAAATATCAAAAGCCATGCTCAAATTAGTCCATGTTTAGAAACATGTTGTTTGAGAATGAGTGCAGTAGTTTCTTATGAAAATGCAGCAGCAGAAGTTAAATATTCAACAATCAAAGATTGTATGCAGCTAGAAGTTTGCTATGGCTGGGGAAAGTTGATGAAACTATTGCTTTATTTAATGATTGTGCGAGCGACCAATCTAAAAAGTTTTGTGCCTATTTAGAAAAACATCGTGACCGAATTGTTAATTACTATTATCTTCAAGCTGAACAAGTTTGCTCCATTGGTTCTGGTTCGATTGAGTCTACGATTAAACAGATCGATAGACGAACTCAAATATCTGGAGCACAGTGGAAAGCTGAAAATATTCCTCAAGTTCTGGCTCATCGGTGTGCCTACCTCACCGGATTAATTCTCGATCGCTAAATAAAAAGTGGGATGCTCCCGTTAGCAATAGAGCGAACGAGTTGGGGGAAATATAATTTATTGGTAGTAAGCTGGCTCGTATTCGGCAGAGCAATTCCAATCAATTGGCAGTTGTTAGACAAATTAGGGTCGAGTAATTTAGACGAGCAACAGTCAGTAATTCACCCGATTTCGAGGCGATTACCAGAATATTCAATCATGTTATTAGGCGATCGAGAATTCTGTAGTCAACATCTAGCCACATGGCTACTGGAAATTTTAATTTAGAATTGACTCAACTGACTGGTTCTCGATTTGATGCTTGGTTTTTACTATTAACTTTAGTCTACAGCTCGATAGTATTGAAGAGTGTTTGCATTCCTCCTTCTCATCATAAGTATTTAACTAGAGCATCTGAACCACAACGTCGATATCTTCGCGCCTCAATGTTTACCTTGGGTAAATTGGCTTTGTTCTCCCACTTGGATTTGCTTTTTATTTCTGGCTTGATTTCACGCTATATTCGCCTCAATCGCCACAAAATTGATTTCTATACTCATAATCTTAATGCCTATAATCCCTATCTTGTCAGGGTTTAAGGGGTGCTTGTCACCCCTTCAGGTTTCACCAAGCAGAATCCGATCGATCTCCTGCATCAAATTCACCAGATTTAACGTTGGTGAAGCCTCACGATCCGAGCATCGTCGAGCCAGTTGCTGAGGTGACTGCTCTGCAACAGAAGCGCACTATTAAATCAAGTGTTAGCGATCGGATCGAGCAAGAATTAGTGGCTCTACCGAACTTGCTATGCTAAGTAGTGGATAAGAATCAAGTTTAATTGACAAAATTGATAATTTTGAGTTATGGAAGCTCGGTGCAGCATAAATGACAGCTTTTATTATAGAATAGTAAGATCTTGATTTCTGGCAACAAATAAGCTTGAATTGCATTATGTCATCCAAATCGCAACTAAAAACCATTAATGAAATTCTTAATATCGACGGAATAACCGTCACTGCTTATAAGATCTTAGATGAAATCGGTTATTTTATTTATCTAGAAAATCAGCAATTAAAAGCAGTGTGTCCTCATTGTGGAACTGAAAGTAATAAACTTCATGAGAATCACCAATTAAGGTTCTACCGAACTTGCTATGCTAAGTAGTCGATCGAACTTGGATGCGATTGACAAAAAAATAATATTTTAAAGCTTTAAGAGCTTGATAGAACAGGAATACAGCTTATATTGTAAAATAGTAAAGTCTCGATCGCTGATAGCAAATAGAGTTAGATTGCATTATGTCATCCAAATCACAACTAAATATCATTAATAAAATTCTTAATATTGAGGGGATGACCATAACTGCTTATAAAGTTATAGATAAAATTGGCTATTTCATTTATCTGGAAAGCAATCAATCAAAAGCAGCAAGACTTGGAATTGATGAAATTGCTTTCGTTAAAGGGCAAAAAAACTATTGTGCGGTGTTGGTAGATCTAGACAAAAAAGAGTTAATAGCGATCCTATCAAAAAGAACTCAAGAAGCAATAGGTGAGTGTCTGAAGCTTTGGGGTGAAGAGGTTTTTAGCCAAATAACAGAAGTAAGCATTGACCTATTTTCATCAGATAAAAGTCTGATAAACGAGTTAATACCCAATGCTGAAGTAGTCGGAGATAGATTTCATGTGATGAAACAGATAAATGAAGAGTTAGATCGAGAAAGAGTTAGAATTAAAAGAGATGTGGAGAAAGTGAAAAATAAAGATGAACAGAAAAAGAAGTTAGCAGCATTGACTCACAGTAAATATACCTTGCTTAAAAATGAAGCAGACTTAAACGAGTTGCAGAAAGAGAAACTGATTGAAATCGAAAATATTTTCCCTAAACTGGCAGCAATGCACAAGACGAAAGAGTTATTCAGAGATATATTTGAATCGAAAATAGATTGGGGTAATGGATTAGACTTGTTGCTTTATAAGCTAAATTAGTTAGGTCACCCGATCGACAGCAGACGATGCTCAACATTAATCGTGCCTTGAAGAATGACCGTTTACTAAGGGCGTTAACAGGAGTGAATCGAAAAGCGTTTGACCAGTTGTGCGAAATATTCGAGGTGGTCTATCAGGAGAGCATCAAAAGCGACACGAAGCCGAGAAAACGAGCTAGGGGTGGAGGTCGCAAAGCCAGATTGAGCAGCATTGAGTTCAAACTATTCTTCATCTTGTTCTATTTCAAGTGTTATCCAACGTTTGATGTTTTAAGCTGGTTGTTTGACATAGATCGAGGACGAGCGAATCGGTGGGTACATCGGCTCCAAGGGATATTGGAGACAGCCTTGGGCAAAAAGATGTTGTTACCAGAACGCAAACTCGAAAACATCGAGCAGTTTCTAGAAAAGTTTCCAGCAGTGAGGGAGGTGATTTTCGATGGGACAGAACGACCAGTGCAGCGTCCAAAAGATGCCGAAAAGCAGAAGGAGCATTACTCTGGAAAAAAGAAACGGCATACTCGTAAGCACATTACAGGCAGCACTCGAACCAAGCGAGTGATTTTGTTGAGTGAAGCCAGAGCAGGGAAGATCCATGACAAGCGACAATTGGACGAAGCAGACTTAGTAAGTAACATTCCAGATCTGGTCAGAATTGAAGGAGATTTAGGATTTCAGGGGTTGCAAAACGAGTTTGTGAACATCCATTTGCCCCATAAAAAGCCGAAAGGGAAAGAGTTGAGCGAACAGCAAAAACAGGAAAACAAGGAATTTAGCTCTCAACGGGTAGTTTGTGAACATGCCCATGCAGGGATTAAGCGTTACAACGCGGTTTCAGCGATTTATCGGAATCGTGTGCCTGATTTCGACGATCGCCTAATGCTCACTGCGGCTGGGCTATGGAACTTCTACCTGGAGGCTGCCTAACACTCACAACTGATGGGAAAAGCAATCTCTGAATGACTTCTAGATATTTTTATAAAGCAACAAATCTAGTCTAGATCTGGGTGATTTCGATCGATCTGGGCGATTGTGGATTCTAGGGAAAGGCAAGATTCAAAAAAGTCCCATCGATTTAGCCGCGACAACCGCGAGCGCGATTGGGGAATGGTTGCTATACTTTAAACGGTCATAACCTGAGCTTTGTCAAAATGCTGAAAGCGGAGTGTGAGCAAGGAATCAAGCTCTTTTTTATGTTGCAGATGAGCATCATTTAGACATTCAGAGATGGCTGATGAGAACTGAGTAAAATCCTCATAATACTTGCCATATAAACATTTCTTTTTAACAAACTTCCAGAGCCTTTCAATCAAATTTAGATTGGGCGAATAAGTTGGCAAGTATAGTAATTCTATTTCCAAGGATTTAGCTAAATCTTGGACAACTCGACATTTTTGGTATCGAGCATTGTCTAAAACCAGAGTAATGGGAATGCTCAGTCCTAGGTCAGCTAATTTTTGCAGAAGTTCACAAATCTGAATAGCAGTGATATAGCTGTCATTAGTAACCAAAATAACTTCATGAGTAATGGCATTTAATGCTCCCAGCACATTGAACCGTTTTCTCCCTGAAGGTGACTTAATAAACAGCCGTTGAAAACACCAAATCATCCCCAAAAAAGCTCCCATGACAAAGTGAGCCGCATCCACGAAGAAAACCGCTCTTTTTCCTTGTCTTGCCTCTTCTAACCTGGGTTCTAGCTTATTTATTTTATATTCTTCCTGTTCATCGGGATCTGCTTTAGAAGGAATAGCCCCAACTTTCAAACATCGCATCCCTATTGATTTCAGGAATTTTTGGATCTGGGTTGGACTGCGTTTAATTCCGGTAAGATTTTCAATCTGATTTACAGCTTCATTTATGGTAGCTGGAGGATTCAATTTCAAATACTCTTTGATAGTTGTCTGATGTAATTTTAATTCACTTTTGGGTTGATAAAAGTTAATTTCTTTGAGTTTTTCTATACCACCAGCCTGATATTGTTGACAATATTTTCTCAATGTATTAGGTGAAATGTTTGCTAGCCTACAAATCATATTTAAAGGTAAGTTTTGACTTTTAAGCCATAATACTTCCATCTTCAACTGGACCCTGGGATGAGGATGGTGAAATCTTTCATAATTTAATATTTCTCGATCTTCTTCCGTAAAGTTTAGATTGCTCATCCCTCAAGCTCCACTTTTTCCTTGACTTTACTAGACTATCATCTCTTCGATCGCCGATGCTCAAGTTATGCCCGTGTAAAGTATAGTTAGAGGTACCGCACAACGCGAAGAACCCTTATTTATCAGCCTAGATCGGTGCAGTCGCGGACATAGATTGGATGGTAGTAGTATCTATCGGTTAGTGCGAAAATTTAGCAAAGCAGCAGGGATCGATAAAGTCATTTCACCTCACCGGATCAGACACAGTGCGATTACTGCTTACCTAGATACTAGTGGGGGTAATATTCGTGCCGCCCAAGGATTGAGCCGTCATGCGAATCTAAATACCCTAACTAGATATGACGATAATCGCCACAAATATCAGGCACAAGCTTCTAATGTTTTGGCAGATCTAGTTTAGGTTGTTGAAGGTTAAAAAAATTCAAATAAATACATGAATTGCTATATTAATTCCGCTTACTCCCGACCTTAAAACTGGGATTTTACCGAAATTAACCAGATCGGCATATTTGCTGGCATCAATATTTGATAAGAACTTGAGACTTAGGGCTGCCGCTAAAATGAATTAATACACCCAGATAAATAAGTATCCACAACAACAACAAAGTATTTTTCACACCCTCATCAACTACTTAATCAACATTGTTGCGGATATTTTTGGAAAACGTGTACAATGTGGATTATGTTAGTTCAAAAAGGTCAACTCCCTAATTCCAATCGCCAAATTTGGCTCGTACTCGATGACAACTATCAGCCTGTCGAGCCAATACTGGCATATCTCCGCTACCTCAACACCTTAGAGAGATCGCCTAACACGATCAGAACCTATGCCTACAACCTCAAACTTTACTGGGAGTTTCTGAGCAGCAAACACCTCAACTGGCAGGAAGTCAATTTAGAACAGTTGGCAGACTTCATCCACTGGCTACGAAACCCTCAACCATCAGGAGTAATCTCGATTCAACCTCAAGTATCCAAACGGACAGAGAAGACTATCAACCACGCTCTCAACTCCGTTTCCATGTTTTATGAATTTCACCGCCAACTAGGTGAAGTTAATGGACCAGTCACTCACACCAATCGAGTGCAGCGAGGGCGGAAGTTCAAACCCTTACTACATCACATCAGCAAAGGTCGAGAAGTCAAAACCAGACTGCTGAAAATTAAAGAGCCAAAAACCTTCCCTGGCTGCTTAACGACAGAGCAGATCGGACAGCTAATTGCTGGCTGCCATCGAATCAGAGATAAATTTCTACTCTGCCTACTGTACGAAACAGGAATGCGAATAGGCGAATTATTAGGACTACGCCATGAAGATATTCACTCTCAAGGCGTGAACGAGATCCAGATCGTCCCAAGATCGGACAACATCAATAGCAGCCGTGCGAAGTCAGGAAGACCCCGCACTATTCATGTATCGAGAGAACTATTAAAGCTGTACTCCAACTACCTCATTGAGGAGTATCCAGAGCAGATAGACTGTGACTATGTGTTCGTCAACTGCTGGGATGGAGAAATCGGACAACCACTGCGCTACAGCTCAATCGAAGGGTTATTAAACCGACTAGAAAAGAAAACTGGTATCAAAGCTAATCCACATCTATTCCGACATACCCATGCCACCGAGCTAATTAGAGCAGGATGGGAAATGGCACACGTTCAGAAACGGTTGGGACACAGCAGCATTCAGACCACGATCGATACCTACCTACATTTAGGCAATGAGGATCTACGCACCGAATATGACAAGTATTTAGCAATCAGAGAGGGCCGAGATGAATTTCAAAGTTAGACCAAAAATATACAATGCAATAGAGCTTGAACTAGTTCAACCATTACAGATTACTTGCAATAAATGTAGCAGCAATAGATACGAAACAATAGGTTTCACAAAAGCAGGTACTCAAAGGTACCGTTGCGAAGATTGCCAAGCTAAATTTGTCCAGTTCTTACCCAATCCAACATTAGTGAGCAGTGATGATGTGTGGTTGGCAGAGGATTTAGGGGTACATATCCATCCTCATCGTAAAAACCACGGGCACAAATTCAACTTTCAGCAGATTAAGCAAGAATGGCTTAAAGAAATAGTCAAAAAATTCATTAAGTATAAAGCTAATACTGGCATCGGCTTTGACATGATGAAACGAGACTTGATTAGCCTCAAGGATTTCTCACTATTCTTACTCTCAGTTCCCAATGTAGACTGCATTGAAAATATAGACCGATCTGTAATTATCCAATATCTAGAGTACAACCATCATAAAGAAATGTCTGCCCAGGCTAAGAATGGCAGAATTAGCACGCTAGTATCTTTGTTTGAGACTGGAGTCATCAACAACTGGTTTGTTAGCGAACCTCATTTAATCAGAAAAGAAGACTATCACAGATCGGACAATAAGCCTTTACCTCGTTATATTCCTGATGATGTAATCAGACAACTCAATCATCACCTAGATTGCTTACCTGAGCCAGTGATGCGAATGGTGTTAGTTACTCAAGAATGTGGCTTGAGAATTGGTGAGCTGTGCCAACTGCCATTGGATTGTCTCAAACAAGATAGTAAAGGTGGGTGGTTTATCCAGTTTATGCGCTGGAAACTAAAATTTGAAACTACTCTGCCGATATCTATCGAACTCGCTCAAGTTATCAAAGAACAGCAGAAATATATCAAGCGACATCTGGGTAAGAAATATCAGTACCTCTTTTGTGCTAATCAAGGTCCTGGAAGTAAATTCATGCCAATATCTAAAGTAATGGCAGGCAGAGCATTTGTTAATTACATTAAAAGATTAGCTACTAAATTCAATATTTGCGACAGTAATGGCAACCCGTGGAATTTCCAGACACATCAGTTCCGGCATACAGTAGGCACGGGAATGATTAATAATGGTGTGCCGCAGCATATCGTTCAACGCTTTCTAGGTCACGATTCACCTGAAATGACCTCAGTATATGCTCACATTCATGATACTACGCTCAGAAAAGAGATAGATAAATATTTAGATCTTAAAATCATTAATATTAATGGTGAAGTAATCCAATCGCTTAATTTAGAGCTAGATACTGACTCTCAACTTCAGTGGATGAAGAAAAACATCCTAGCAGAGAGCTTATCTAATGGTTACTGTGGGTTGCCAATTCAGTTAACTTGTACTAAAGGTAACGCCTGTTTAACTTGTGGTGATTTTCGCACCACTATAGAATTCTTAGACCAACATAGACAGCAGTTAGAGCGAACCCATCAAGTATTAGCAGTAGCTCAAACAAACAATTGGGAACGACAAATTCAGGTTAACCAAGATGTTAAAGTCAGCTTAGAAAAAATAATTATGACACTGGAGGCAGATCGAGATGCCTAGAGAAGATGGGAAGGATATTAGAATAGCCGCACTTAAAACTGCTGCTGTAGCCAAGCAGCTACGAGCTGCTGAGGGTTTAGAAAAAGCAATTGACAAGCTAATCAAAACCAACGAACCGATGAGCTTTGCCAACGTAGCCAGAGAAGCTGGAGTGTCGATTAGTTACTTATATAAGTACCCAGCAGTTAAAGCAAGAGTTCTAGAACTAAGGAATCAGCAGCGGCAAGTAGGAAGATCTAATAAACCTCAAGCTGCTTCTGATGCCTCTAAATTAGTAATCATTGCTGAGTTGAGAGAGAAAATCAAGAAGCTTGAAGCAGATTTAGTTGGGCTAAGAAAAGTAAATGAGGGAATGGCCGGAAGACTTTATCAGCTTCAAGATATGCAAGCAATGGTAGAAAGGCTGAAGGTAGAAAATGAAGGACTCAAGAGACAAATAACCGAGCAAGGAAAAATACCTGAAGATGTCGGCTCAAACCTAACACTAAATAGTAATATCACACTAATTAGTCGAAAATCAAAATCAGCCATTAGTGAAGTAATTAAAACTGAATTAGAACAGCTAAATATTACTCTTAATAGTACTTTGACTAAAAGAATTAAAGCCGCGACAGAGGAAAGAGTTTTGGCTGCTATTGCAGCACTTAAAAGCCAACTTACTAGATCTGAAGTTACTAATCCTGGTGGTTGGTTAGCTACTGCAATTCAAGATGAGTGGACGGTGGCAGAACCGATTAGCCCGTCTCAACCTCAACGAGAGATATTTACTATATCAGTAGAATCACAACCACAACCAGCAGCTAAATTAATTTCGTTAGACAAGCTCAAAAGAATAAATAATATCTTCCAGAAAGATGATTGATAAATTACCACCATTAAATATTGAAGTTGAAGAAAATATATTGGGTGGACTTCTATTAGATTCACTTGCCATCTTACGAATTATCGACATCCTTAATCCTGATGCTTTTTATATTGAATCGCATCAGGTCGTCTATCAAGCAATTTTAGACCTTCATGCACAGCAAAAGCCTACAGATCTTCTAGCTGTTAGCAATTGGCTTAAAGACCATAAACTATTGAAAAAGGCTGGTGGAGAATTTAAATTAGTTCAATTGCTGGAGCGGACTGTTAGTGCTGTTAATATCGACCATCTCGCACATCTGGTTCAGGAGAAGTATCAACGTCGTCAACTGATTGCTATTACTCAGTCGATTAGCGATCTAGCTTATGACACTGCTACTCCAATCGATCTGGTGATGGAGCAAGCAGAAGAGAAAATATTCAACATTAGTACTAATAAAGCAGATCGCTTTAAACCAGAAACTGTTGAAAGTTGTTTGATTAATGTGTTTAATCAACTCGGTCAAGATTCACTTCCATTGTACCCAACCGGATTGAAAGATCTAGATGGGATGATTGGAGGTTTAGTAAAGCAAGATCTAATTGTGATTGCTGCTAGGGCTTCGATGGGTAAAACGTGGCTGGGATGTTATTTAGCTAATTACCTAGCCACTACTCAACAGCAACCAGTGGTATTCTTTAGTGCAGAGATGTCTAAATCTCAGTTAACTAAGCGGTTTTTGGCAATGCACTCTGGGATAGATTCTCAACGATTAATCAGAAATGAGATCTATGAGCATGAATATGAAGCCTTGGTAGCTGGGCTGGAGAAGTTAAAGCAATTACCATTGATTATTGATGACACCCCTGCTAGCATTCAAAATCCCTCTCGGATGCGTTCTGTATTGCGAAGGGTGCAAGCGGAACGGGGCAGTTTGGGATTAGTGGTGATGGATTACATTCAAAAGTTAGGTGATAGAGCAGCAGGTAATCGAGCGCAAGCAGTGGGTAAGTTGTCTGGAGCATTCAAGGATATTGCCAAGGAGTTTGATGTTCCGTTCATGGCATTGGCTCAGGTGAATCGGGGTGTGGAGAATCAGTCTAATAAACGTCCTGGTATGGCTGACATTAAAGATTCGGGCGATATCGAGCAGGATATGGATGTTGGATTGTTGTTGTATCGAGAGGAGTATTATGATGCTCAGACGGAGGCTAAGGGGCTGATGGAGATTAATGTGGCTAAGAATCGGAATGGGGCTACCGGAACTTGTCAGGTGGTGTTCGATCCGATCGTGGGTGGGTTTAGTGACAAGGGATAGATTTAGGCGATCGCTAGAAGACTTTTTACTACGTTGTAGAATTTATTCACAGCGTGAAAGTAAGGCTAAATAAACGTTTCAAGCTTCGCGAGTGAGATAATACAGGTTAGCGGTATATTAAAAGAACAGACAAAATCCCCCCTATTTTCCCAGCAGTAAACTTGCCAGATCTGAATTATTAAAAATCGGTGAATTTATGACGATCTAACTTCTTACGTGCAGCTTGCCATAATTCAATGGAACCGATCGCTACTACCGCCACATTCGTCCTCAATGCTAATGAATTAATTGCTGCCTTCACCAACTTTTTGCAATTCGATGTGGCTGCTGGCGGTGCTAGTGCCGAAACCATCCGCACCAATAGGTGCGAAGCAAAACAGTACTTGCTCTGGTGTGAGGTCAATCAACTCCAACCCCTAGCTGTGACGCGGGATGCGATGAAAATTTATCGCCACAACCTAGTCCAACAGCAATACAAACCCGCCACCATTGCCCTCAAACTCGTCGCTGTGAGTCGCATGTACGATGCGGCGATGGAATATGGTCTTCTTTCGCATAACCCCGTCTGGGGGGTCAAAGCACCCAAGCAACGCGGCGACCCTGCTGACTCGATTACTTATCTCACCGCTACCGAAGCCGAAACCTTGCTTCAAGCTCCACTGACTAAATCCACTCCCCTCAAAATCCTCCGCGACCGCTTTTTATTGGGGTTGATGACCCTCGAAGGAGTCAGGTCGATGGAAGCGCATCGGGCGAATGTGGGGGATATTCGCCGCGACCCGACGGGGGTGGGGATTATGGTGACTAGTAAGTGTAGCGACCCGCAATCATAAATCATCAAACCCACAATCATCACAAAATTGAACCCACATTAACTGCAACTATCCGGTAGCTCAAACCCGAATTAACTGCAACTGAACCCAGATTAATTGCAACCAACCCACAATCATCCGCTCCAACCCGAATTAAATGATTAGAGTCGATGCCTCAATTACTTGAGGACACCTCTCCTTCAGAACCCATCGTGCGGTAGGGTAGGTAGCCAGCGAGTTACCATTACTGGTACTTTTCCAACCACCCCCCTCCAAACTACGCATGACCGTTTCCGTATCACGTAGCTTTCCGGTAATCTTTACGTTTGAAGGCTTCACCATCGTAGCGTCCATATTGAATTTTCTCGTGGCATTGACGGCAAACTACTAAAGTTTTACGTCTACGTGCCGACATTTTCTTCATCCATTCTGGACGTTCTTTGCATCCTTGTTGCTTAATATCTGCTAGTTTGCGAATATGATGGACTTCAATATTATCCGTTGCTCCACAAATTTCACATTCTTGGGCTAAAAGACGTTGAACGACTTCACTACGTCCGTTCCAGATATGATTTGCCTGATTATCATCAATTTTGACCCACTTGTTCCACTGCAAAGAAACTCCACCAAAATAAGTTTTCAGAGGTAATTTTCCATCACGTTCCACTGTTACTTGTAGCACCCGATAAGTGCCATCCTTTGTATCAATGGTTGCACGATATCGCTTGTAAATTTTCTGGCAAGTGGTTTTAAACTTCTTTGCCAAAGTTTTTACGAGGGAAAGCTCTGTAACTCGTTTAAGTAAAGATAGCGTGTGGAGGTTATAAGCCATCCGGTAGTACTGGACTACTCCTCGATACTCCGATTGATATTGGCTAACTATGCTGTAGGCATCATCGTTGACCCTTTGTGTAAGGTGTATTGGTTTTCCAGAGCGCATGTATTTAAGACAATGGTCTTTAATAACGCTGTTGGGAACCCTTAGCCCCACGCTACCGTTGATACATCTTTGACCACGATGGTCATGTTTATCATCGGCATGTAGGATATGAATTTCGTACCCCAGGAATTTAGCAGCCTCATCCCTTGCATGGCTGATGAGAGTCTTTTCATCACTGAGTTCCAGTTTTAATTCATCACGTAAAAACGTGGCGATTTTCTGTTTGATTTCCACAGCTTCAGATTTTGAACCAACTACTCCTAACAGGAAATCATCGGCATACCTTGTGTACCAAAGGCGACGAAAGTTTGGGTCATTGGGGTCGTGGGACGGAATTGACTGTGCCTGTTGGTTCAGCTTCCGTGCTTCTTCCAGTTTTCCAGCTTTTCGGGCAATTGATGCAGCCTTAGTTAAGTCTCTGTACGGAGGGTAAACAATCCTTCTCAGACCTCGTGTGTATGCTGGTATTAGTTCGCATTCGACGTATTTGTCCAGTTTGTCTAGTACCAAATTGGAAAGTATTGGGCTTACCACTGCACCCTGCGGAACTCCGCTATAGGTTACGTTGTATTTCCAGTTTTCCAAGTAGCCTGCATCGAGCAAACCCTTAATTAGTTGCATAAAGCGATTGTCGTGGATTTTATCTTGTAGTATTTTCACCAGAATAGTATGGTCTATTCTGTCAAAACACGCACTAATATCTCCTTCGATAAACCACTTTGTAGCTCGACCTTTTTGGGTGATTTCTTTCAAGGCTGTGTGACATCCACGCTTTGGTCGGAAACCGTGAGAGTGTTCGCTAAATTGCGGTTCATAGTAAGCTTCTAGTATCGAACGAATTACTTCTTGAAGTAATTTATCAGACCAAGAGGGCATACCAAGGGGTCGTAATTTACCGTTTTTCTTCGGGATATAGGTACGTCGCGCTGGTGTCCATCGATAACGCTCCGATCTCAGAGCCTCAATGATGGTATTAATTTTCTCCAGGGACATTCCATCTACTGTTTCCTTTGTAGCACCGGGTGTCATTGCGCCTGTGTTGCTGTTCAGCTTGGCGTAGGCGCGTAAGTACAAATCTGGGTTATATAGCAGTCGATACAAATCTTCTACTGGCAACCCCCGTTGTCCGCGTTCACGTATGATGTTCAGTATCGTTTCGGCTGTTCGCATCTCGCGTACCTCTCGATTTCTGTTTCATCTTGATTACCTGTTCTACAACGCCGGAGTAAACGGCTCTCCCGTTTGCCCTGGTGGGGCGTTACTCCCACGACTACTATTAGAACTCCGTCACCATAGGACTCGCGTCCCGTAGGCAATCCCATGTTCCGTCACTGATGAACGTATAAAGAACGACTTAGGTTCCTACTCATATCCTTGAATAAGTTCATTACTTATTGCTCACTGGTCAGGGTGTACCATTAACGAAAGTTGAATTAATGGCTACCAGTGACATCGGTGTACAAACGTGATACCGAAGGATGTGCGGTTCCACCTCTGGATATTGGGGTTCAGGCAGTTTAGCTTTAACCATATCGTTCAGGCGTTGCAGAGCCATAACATACACGTTTTCTGTTATTCTCCGCTTTACGAACATGCTCTTGTCCCCTTGCCCTTTCGGGTTTAGGTAAGTTGTTCGCCTTGGAGTCAGTTACCCTGAACTCCAGCCAACTGAGTTGGCAATTCAATCAGTGCGTACCACGGCGCACACTTTCACCGCAATAGGCTCCTAGTTTGACACCTAATGAGTCGGATTTAACCCGCTGTTCGGACTCTCACCCAACCATGTATGGTCTGATGCTGATGACATTCTCGGTGCAAGACTTCCAAATTATTAGACCTCCAATTTGAATGGTTGCCGTCAATATGGTGTAGTTCGGCAATGTCCCCAGAAATGAATGATAGATTACATGCTGTACATTTATGATTCTGTTTCTTGAGCAGTCGTGCCGTTATCCCATCGTAGTTAGCATTTTCCCGCTTTGCCCAGTAAACAAAGTCGCCATCATAAGGAGATTTATCCCCCTTGATATTGACGAATCTACATTGACCGACATTTTCTAGTCCGTGTAGAACTATATTAGCCAGTAATGGACTGATAATACCGCCTTGGGGTGTCCCAGATTCCGAAGCAGAAAATTCTCCTCGGACTCCAGCTTTTATCGCTCGAAAGAGTCCCTGTTTTGCTGCCTTTGGTAGTTGGACAGATTGCATTACTCACATCTTGCACCAGTTTGAAAATACTAGTGTTAACCCTAGCTCCAGGGTACCCACAAGGGGCACCCCTACAGGTTAATTGCGTAGGGGTGCCCCTTGTGGGTACCCTAAGATCTCTGCTTTTACTAGTCTTTCTGTATTGGTGCAAGATGTGAGATTAAGAATTTATGGTCAATCTTGTCGAAACATTGCTCGATGTCCAGTTCTAGTATTCTTTTACTGATGCCATTGGTTCGACCATTTAAAGGTCGAAGATCTGACTGGCGAACCTACTAGGAAGCGTTTCCAAGTTGGTAAAGAAATACCCTGTGTGACTAAATACCGAATTTCAGCTTCTAAATCTTCAGGTTTCCAATTAAGATAATCATCCCAATTCTTGCTTGAATCACTATCTAGATGCTTGGAAACCAAAATCAGCCACTTAGGATTGGTTCTACTCCAACCCTTGCCTTTGATTGCCTGGCTCCATTGTTTTAAAGACCAGTGAGATATCTGAAAAGGTGGTTATGTACCCACATTTTTTCGATCTTTTTGAGTTCTTTCTCTGTTTTAGCTCATTTCTCATCCAACGGCTCTCCTGGGTTTGTGGTAGAAAATGTATCTTAGGCTACGGTTTTCGGCAGCGATCGGTCTTGAAAGCGTTACAGGACTTAATACAAGTAACGCTTATCACCAAATACCCAGGAGACCCAAGCTCAAGGAAAAACAACCGACCAATAGTAAAACATCATCGAAACCGCCATCAACGGATTTACTAGAAAAATCCGAGAAAGCCAAGAGCGAAGTAGTGGCAGAGGGAGAACAGGAGAAAAGAAAACCAGGGGGACAGCCAGGGAATAGCGGTAAAACACGCAAGGGGTTTGGACGAGTAGATAGATACGAACTAAGCGAACCGGAGAAATGTGAATGTTTTGGGAGCCGAGAATTAAGTGAAATAATTAGTCTCAGCAAGCAGCAAGTAGCGAGTTTAGTCGCAATGCCCATAGAGGTAGTAGAATATCAAACAGCCAAGTGTAAGTGTCTAGAATGTGGAGCAGTGGTAAGTGGGGCAAAACCATTGGGAGTAGTCCCAGGACAAGACTTAAGTGTGGGATTACAAGCACTCAGACTTGTCGGTTTCAATGCCGCAGTGCAATGGCTTTTTTCCGTGAAGCTTTGCTTGCCCATTCTTGTGGCTTTTTGATGCCTTCTCTCATTCCCCTCTCTCAACTCTGAATTCTCATCCAGATTTCTTGGATCTGTAACTTTTGCAACCCAAATCCTTACGTTTTGAGCATATTCATCTAGCTTCAAGCTTGGCTTTTTAGGTTGATGAGTATATGCAATTAATGCTGCAATCAGATTCAGCATGAAATTATGTAAGCTACGATGACGAGAATGGACTAAATAAGAAATATTTTTTAATTGGTCATTGACTGTCTCAATGTAAGCGTCCAAGGACGTTACGATTCATTAAGGATTGCAGGGGACAAGATGCGGTAAGTTAAAACTCATGAGCGAAGAAATCGAACTAGGTGGAATTAAAGTTCCAGCAGCAGATTTGGAAGCGACACCAGAGAGCATTAAGCTGGTGTTAAAGTTTTTGTTGGAAGAGAGAAAAGAAACACTAGCAAAAATAGAAGCATTAGAAGAAAGAATAAATAAGAACTCGAAGAACTCATCCATACCGCCATCGAAGAATAGATTTGGGGGACTCGTCAGTCATAAAGTTACAGCCAAGCGAAAACCACTCAAACTTCAATCGCGGCGGATGGAGCAAGATTAGCAGCGTTTGTCGCCATGCTCAGTGGAGAATCGAGACAAAGCCATCGCCAAGTGAAAACATTTTTGAGTCAAGTATTTGGGATTGAGCTGGCCAGAGGGACAATCAATCGAATGCGTCAAGAAATTAGTAGCGCAGTAGCCGCAGCAACCACCGAAGCGATGGAGTTTACCAAACAGCAGCCAGTGGTCAACTGTGACGAGACTGGATTCAGCCAACAAAACAAAGACGGGGAAAACCCCAGCCAGAAAAAAGCATGGCGGTGGGCGATCGTGACCCCCTTGGTTAGCGTGTTTATGGTGACACTCAGCCGGAGTCAAGATATCGCCAAAGAATTAATCGGTGAGTCATTCCTGGGCTATTTAGGCAGCGACCGCTACTCTAGCTATGGTTGGGTGAAGACAGATTTACGTCAACTGTGCTGGTCTCATTTGCTCAGAGATTTTCAAGCAATCTCCGAAAGATCTGGGGTCTGACAGGAAATCGGGCTGGCTCTGCTAGCCAGAGGATATCGTCTTTTCCATTGGTGGCATCGAGTCCGAGATGGCACATTAGAACGAGAATTATTCGTAGAAGCTGTCACACTCCTCAGAGTTGGATTTCATCAAGAACTCTTATCCGCCGCAGCCATCGAGATTGGTGCCAAGGAAACAACGCCTCTAGCCAAAACAGTGCGGACATGCCGAAAACTTTTACAGATTGAAGCGGCACTTTGGACATTCGTTTACCATGAGTCAATCGAACCAACTAATAATTCCGCAGAGCGGGCATTGCGTTCTGCCGTAATTTGGCGCAATATAAGCTTTTGTTCTTAGTCCTCCGAGGGTAGCAATTTTGTTGCCAGAATGTTAACTGTCAATTGTTCTTTGAAAGCACAAGGACGTTCAATCTTGGATTTTCTGACGGAATCTTGCATTGCTGCTCGGTTGGGTCTCCAAACACCATCGTTAATTCCTGTGACTCAGGATGTCTGTGTCCCACTTTCTACAACTCTCATTTTTTCGTAGGCTATTGGACGCTTACCCAATTTCTGTATTGCTAACACTGCTTAAAGCTTAACCGAGAAGTATTGCGATCGCTATTTATCTACTCGATCGATCGCATCTATGATATTACTCGATCGGGTTTATTTGGCTCGATCGCTATTGATGGCATTCGATCGTTAATTTTGACTCAACCATGTCTCTAGATCGGCGATAGCAAAGCGCTATCTTGGCAGGTCGAACATTGATAATCGATCGCCATTTACACTCTATCGATTCAGATACGCTACGCGATTGTCAATTTTGACTCAACCACGTCTCTAGTCAAACTAGCAAAATCAATGCCAAGTCCAGAGATATTAAGATCTTCGATTGGAATGGAGATGGCTATAACGACATCTCGATCGCTGATGGTGGAAGTGGTTTGGATATCAAACTCAACCAACTCAACCCATTACCTCCTACCACACCCGCTACCTCACTGCTAAAGGCCACATTTGAATATCAATATGCAGCACCCGATCGCACTGCGATCGCCAAGAAAACTCAGGCCGATATCGTCGTTCGAGGTGGGGTTCCCACTCCAGATATCGTCCAACTATCTTTACCGATGGCGCAGTCACGACTCAAACTGTCAGTGTCACCGTCAATAACGTCGCACCCACGATCGTCTCAATTATCCAACCACCGCCAATTAACAAAAGTCAAGCAGCAACATTTACCGCCACTGCCAGCGATCCTGGTATCGCGGATAAAATGGAAAATCGATTCTCTTGCAAAAGGCTAAGCCAACTAATAAATCGACCGATCGAACAAGCTGATAGTATACAATTACTCGTAAGTTCAGTAAATCCCAGATGAAAATCCTGCATCTATCTGATATCCATATGGGTAGTGGTTTCGGTCACGGTCGAATCGACCCAGAAACCGGACAAAATACCAGACTTCAAGATTTTACGAAATCCTTGTCGCGGGCGATCGATCGGGCGGTTTCCGAACCAGTCGATTTGGTGCTATTCGGTGGCGATGCCTTTCCAGATGCCACACCCGCACCTTACATTCAGCAAGCTTTTGCCGCGCAATTTTATCGCCTCGTCGATGCAAATATTCCCGTCGTCTTATTAGTTGGCAACCACGATCAACACGCTCAGGGACAAGGTGGCGCTAGTCTATCGATTTATCGATCGCTGGGAGTTCCTGGCACGATCGTGGGTGACAAGATCGGGACACATACGATCGCGACTCGGAGTGGGCAGATTCAGATCGTAACGCTACCGTGGATCAATCGATCGACGCTACTTACCCGCGAAATTGCCGAAAACTTATCGATTCCAGAAGTAAATCAGCTACTACTCGATCGACTTCAGCCATGTTTAGAAGGGGAGATCCGCCAGCTAAACCCAGAACTACCAACGATCTTATTAGCCCATCTAATGGCAGATAACGCCACGCTGGGAGCTGAAAAAATGCTCGCGGTGGGACGGGGATTTACGATTCCCTTGGCGTTTCTGACGCGTCCTTGTTTTGACTACGTGGCACTCGGACACGTTCATCGCCACCAAAATCTCAATAAAACTAACGACCCCGCAGTCGTCTACCCTGGTAGCATCGAGCGGGTAGACTTTAGTGAAGAGAAGGAAGATAAGGGGTATGTTTTAGTTGAGATCGAACTTTCTGCGGAAGAGATTAATAATAAAAAGTTTGCTACTACATGGGAATTTTGCCCGTTGCCCGTGCGGACATTTCGGACGATTAAAATCGATGTCTCCAAAAGCGAACAGCCACAGTCGGAAATTTTAGCAGCGATCGCGAAAGTCGATATTAATGATGTCGTTGTCCGCTTGATTTATCAACTCAGTCCCGATCGGGTGGAATTAGTGAATACTGCGGGTCTCCATGAAGCATTGAGTACCGCGCATCATTATACGATCCAAGCGGAGTTAATCAGTCAACTCAGCAAGCCCCGATTGCCAGAACTCGGCTGTAGCGTGGGCGATCCGATGGTGGCACTCTCCACTTATCTCGATAATCGTCCCGATCTCAAAGATATCGCCACAGCGATGCTCGCTGCTGCTGAGGAACTGATGTCAGGCGACGGACATGCTAATAGTTATGCCGATCGAGTATTACTAGATCTCGAATCTTCACCCAATTCATTAGCCATCCATCCTGCTAAACCAGAGGTGGATCGATCGTCGATCGAAGCGACGGCTGACGGACAATTAACGTTGCTGTAAGCACAGATTAGATCGTAGCAAAAAAAAGCATTCGCTTTGTTTTCGATTGCCACCCATCTTCAGTTGGTATAGCGGTTCTCATCCTAGTGAAGGGCATTATTAGTGGTTTTAGTGGCTAGTGGCTGGTGGCTAGTGGCTAGTAAATGTACCTCATTCGATTGGGAACCGCTGTAACGCCATTGAGTTATCGATTAACCCCAGCATTTTGGATATCGATTTAGACTAGAGATAGAGATCGGGCAACTCCCGACATTTGCCGAACGAACGGGATACAGCAAAGCTATCACAGGGATCTATGGCTGAAATCGTGCAATCTAGCTCGCGTCGATTGGAAATTCTCGATGTGTTGCTGCGGTATGGCTGGGACTACATGCGACAGCTTCTGACGATCGGGCGCGCCGACAAGCCAGAAGTCCCACCACCAGACATTCTCCGGAATATTCTCACGGACTTGGGGCCAGTCTATGTCAAATTGGGGCAACTTTTGAGTACGCGTCCCGATCTCCTTCCACCAGAATATATCGATGCACTCAGTTCGCTGCAATCAAATGTACCCGTAGTTCCACCTAGCGAGATTGCCGAATTTATTCACCTCCAATTACCCCAGCCAGCGGAGGAAATCTTCTCCCAGATCGATTATCAAGCGATCGCGGCAGGATCGATCGCCCAAACCCATCGTGCAACTCTGAAAGATGGACAGTTAGTAGCGATCAAAATCCAACGTCCTGGCATCGATGTGACGGTAGCTAGGGATATCGCCCTCCTCAAAAAAACTGCCGAACTAGTCTCTGGAACTGACTTTGGCAAGCAATACGATATCGTCTCGCTCGCCGAAGAATTTAGCACCGCGCTCAAGGCGGAATTAGATTTTACGCAAGAAGCCAACTATACCGAACAACTTCGCAGTAACCTTGCCAAGAGTAGCTGGTTCGATCCCAACCGCATCGTCGTACCGAGAATTCACCGTCATTTGACGACACCAAAAGTCCTGGTGATGGAGTGGCTGGATGGGGTGCCGATTCTGACAGCTCAGATGGGGGGTAAGGAATATAATGGCGACATCGATGCCGAAAAGCGATCGCTGACGACATTAATATTTCGCGCATTTTTTCAGCAATATTTAGTGGATGGTTTTTTTCATGCCGATCCACATCCAGGTAATTTATTTTATCTCAACGATGGTCGGCTGGCGATTCTCGATTGTGGCATGATGGGGCGGCTCGATCCGCGTACTCAGACGGTACTCATCGAAATGGTGTTGGCAATTATCGATCTCGATGCTCAAAGATGCAGCCAGCTAACGTTGCAATTAGCCGATGCCACTCAACCAGTGGATCTGTTCCAATTGGAACGAGATTATGAGCGATTGCTACGGAAATATGGCAATTTGAGTCTAAATAATATTAATGCTAGTCAAGCATTTTATGAGATTTTACAAGCGGCGCGGAAAAATTATCTGCGGTGGCCGAGTAATATTGGATTGTTTGCTAAGTCTTTAGCTAACTTAGAAGGTGCTGGGCGACAATTTTATCCAGCGGTGAATGTGATAACCGAGGTGAGACCGCTGATGACGGACATGTTTCAGCGTCAATTATTAGGTGACAATCCATTGCAATCGGTGCTAAGAACTGCCTTAGAGTTTAAGAATTTGTCGTTAGAATCGCCACGGCAATTTAGTTTCCTACTCAATCGTTTGAGTTCGGAAACATTACGGCTGAATTTAACGATTCAAGATTTAGATCTGCTACGCTTGAGTTTGGATGATGCTGCCAATCGCCGATCGTTTAGTACGCTAGTAGGGTCGTTAGCGATCTCAGCAGCGATTATTTCGACGGCTGCACGCACGCCGGAGTTGCAGTTACTTAGTAATATTTTATTTGGGGTGGCAAGTTTGTTGGGGTTATGGCTGATTTGGAAAATTTTGCGATCGGGAAAATTGAAGTGAGGTGATGTGAGGTGACGTGACTTCGGGTTGAGACTTTTCCGATCTATGAATCCTAGCTTCGTTTCCGCACCGCCCTCAAATGAATTAGTTGCTCATAGCAAAAGTTCGTTAAAACGAACTAGTCGATCTGTTAGTTCTCTGAAGAGAACTTGAGCTGTTAGCCCGTTGGCGTTGGCGAAGCCTACCGTAGGTACAGCCGCTCGGAACGAGACACTTCTAGTTCAGGGCGGTGCTGGAACGAAGTAAACCAAACTTTCCTTATCCCGAACTTTCAAGAAACTCGATCGGGAATTGGCTCACAGCAACGATCGGTCGGTTAGGCTCAAAGATCGGAAACTAGAGCAGCCTTAACCAAAGTTTCTGTCATTTGTAGCGGGTGGTGCGCCGCCAGTGCGCCTGCTCCTAAGAAACAAAATTTCCCTACGCAACTAAACAAAATGTCCTCAAAATTCAGGGTAGGGGCAATTCATGAATTGCCCCTACCCTGAATTTTGAGGTTTTACTGAATTTAGCAATGCCCGATAGTCCATCTAGCCGATCGAGTTATGGTGTCTCTTTCTTCGGTTTATAGGTGGAAATCACCTCTAATTCTTTGAGTTGTTTGGCATCGACACTTGCAGGAGCATTTGTGAGCAAACATTTAGCTTGCTGTGTCTTTGGAAAGGCGATGACATCGCGGATCGAATCTTCACCAGCTAATAACATTACCAAGCGATCGAGTCCGTAAGCAATCCCCCCATGTGGGGGCGTACCGTACTCAAATGCTTCGAGTAAAAAGCCAAATTTATCGTTAGCTTCAGCTTCAGATAAACCGATCGCGCTAAATACACGCTCTTGAACTTCTCGTTGATGGATCCGGACGCTACCACCACCGATTTCGGTACCATTGAAGATGATATCGTAGGCTTGCGCGCGCGCGGTTGCTAGATCGTCGATGTCGTCGGGATGAGGTGCGGTAAAGGGGTGATGGAGGGCTTCGAGTCTATTCTCATCGGCATTCCACTCGAACATCGGGAAGTCTGTCACCCAGAGCAGATTGACTTTAGTATCGTCGATTAAACCGAGTTCGCGCCCGATGACTAAGCGCAACCGATCGAGCGTTTTATTAACCATCACGGCATCGCCAGCAGCAAAGAGTAATAAGTCGCCAGGTTTAGCGCCTGTAAGAGTTAACAACTGTTGCTTACTTTCAGCAGATAGCGAATCTTTAATTGCGCCGATCGTTTCTAATTCATTCCCTTCCAAGACGCGAATATAAGCTAAACCTTTAGCGCCTGCTTCACTGGCTTCTTTAAACAAGTTACCACCTGGTTTGATCCGCACGTTGGAGATAGTTTCATTACCGCCAGGAATCGGTAAGATTTTGACAATGCCACCACTAGAGATCGCGCTGGAAAATACTTTAAATTGGGAATCTTTAAAGACATCGGAAACGTTGACTAATTTTAGATCGAAGCGGGTATCGGGTTTGTCACAACCGTACAGATCCATCGCTGCGGCATAAGTCATTCGGGGGAACGGACGAGCTAATTCAACCCCTTTAATTTCTTTAAAGATTTGCCAGACTAATGCTTCATTGAGGTTGATGATTTCTTCCTGCGACATGAAACTCATTTCCATGTCCAATTGGGTAAATTCTGGTTGTCTGTCAGCGCGGAGATCTTCATCGCGGAAACAACGCGCGATCTGATAATACCGATCGAATCCAGATACCATCAACAGTTGTTTGAATAGCTGCGGCGACTGCGGGAGCGCAAACCATTCACCTAAATTCACCCGACTAGGGAGGATAAAGTCGCGCGCGCCTTCTGGAGTGGATCGGGTGAGGATCGGTGTCTCGATTTCGATGAAATTTTGGCGATCTTCTAGGAAGCGACGAATGGTTTTAGTGACTTGATGGCGGAGTTGGAGATTCGTACTCATCCGTTCGCGGCGCAGATCGAGATAGCGATACTTGAGGCGTAAATCCTCGCGTACCGACTCATTTTCGGTTTGAGATACTTGGAATGGTAATTGCTTGCGAACGCTATTTAAGACCTCGATTTGCTCGGCATAAACCTCGATTTCACCCGTAGGGATCCGCGAATTGATCGATTCATCGGGACGTTGATAAACGCGTCCGGTAATTTTGACGACGTACTCGCTGCGCAGCGTTTCGGCAAGATTGTAGGATTCAGGCGTGCGAATGGGATCGCTGACTACTTGCACCGAGCCGGATCGATCGCGGATATGGAGAAAAATTACCCCCCCAAGATCGCGGCGACGATCTACCCATCCGCAGAGAGTAATAGTTTCGCCAATTTGTTCGGTGCGGATTGTGCCGCAATAATGGGTTCGCATATACTTTGACTAAATCTAGTTCGATAATTACTAAGAGCTTGTTGATTTTTACCCTGAAGTGACCTGGGAAAAATCTATTTTACTCCCGTGCGTAACTACTACACTTGGCGATCGAGGATCTCCACTAAGGAATAAGGATTAAATAACTTGCAATTCCTCCTTTGGTAGGGGCAATTCATGAATTGCCCCTACCAAAGGTCGGCACGAGGGCAGATATGTATATTATTAAATCCTCATTCCTAAGTCAGTTACAAAATTGCGACGGGAGTGGAAAATTCCTTCCCATTATCTACCATTATCTGTCCCGCGAGCTAAGATTTTGGGGAAGTGGCGGGAGCTTAATGTGGTTTGCGACACCTTGCCGGGATTATTTTGGATTTTGGATTGATATTTCTGACCGGAAGAGGAGAATGACTATATTAGCGGAAAATATTCATGTTTGGGAGGTAGATCTAAATCTTACTCAGGAACGCATCGCGGTATTGAGTTGCTGCTTAGACGAGCGGGAACGACAGCGTGCTGCTAAATTCATCAATCCGATTCATGCAGCTCGGTGGACGGTCGCCAGGGGCTATTTACGCCAGATTCTCAGCCAGTATGTAGATCTTACCCCATCGCAGATCGTCTTTAGTTATGGCGAGCAGGGTAAGCCGACGATTGCGGGCAACCCGATTCAGTTTAATCTATCGCATTCTCGAGATCGAGCTGTATATGCCATTAGTGCCAAACATCCCGTTGGCATCGATCTCGAATACATTCAGCCTTTAGCTGCGGCAGATTTAGTCGATCGGTTTTTTTCACCAGCCGAATGCGCGATTTTTCATAGTTTACCAGTAGCGATTCAGCAAGCTGCTTTTTTTCATGCCTGGACGCAAAAAGAAGCGTATCTAAAGGCTTGTGGTACGGGACTGACAACTCCATTAAATCGAATCGAAGTCTCGATCGATCCGCGCACTCCCGCGCAAGTTATCACCGCACCAACATGTGGAAATTGGCACATCCACAAATTAAAACTCTCCCCTGAATATGCTGGTGCGATCGCGATCGGGGGAGAGTTTGAGGCGATCGAATATCATCGCCAAGTCAATTAGTTTGGTAACATCATGAACTTATAATTCAGGATTCATCGCGTTGCGCTGACGATCTAACATATGTTCGAATTCGATCGCAGCGGCGACCGCAAACTGGATCGCGCCTAGAATCCAAAAGACTTCCAACATAAACCCTCCTTGGTAATCTTTAATCTGATTTCCAGCATAGGCAAACCACATATCGGCAATGTAGTAACAAATAATCGCTTGAGCATTGATTTGCCAAGCACGGCTGAGTCGTCCGCCCCAAAAAGCTAAAATCATTACTGCTGCTAGGGCGAATAAGACGACATCACTCCAAACATAGAAGGCATTTAAAGTCGAACCATATGGTTTGAAGATCCCATCGAAGTACATCACCCATCCAGGTGCATCGGTCTTTGACTCGTCTGGCTTAGTTGACTCTGGTGCGAGACTCGGCGCTGATGGCGCGGAACTGGCTGGTTGGCTTTGGATTTGAGTGGTATTAGCAGGTGCTACTGTCGCTGCCAGACTCGCTGCTGGGGGCTTGAGAATCCACACGACGATCGTGGCTGCATAGAGCGCGATCCCCACAACGATCGCCCATTGATATATTTTTAGCCGCACATGTCTAGTTGCGATGGCGATAACCATCGCTAGCGACAGACAAACATAAAAGATACAGAAAAACGGATCGCCCAAACAGCCTGTAGAATTCAGATGCCATACTAATTCCCACGAACTAAAGAAAATATTGCCGATCGTATATGAGATGAGGGCGATACCCATCAATAACCACACTTTACTCCCACTGGGCATTCGGCTGCTCAAGCCATTGCGGATACATAACAATCCAGCGACGATCGACGGAATATTTTGCAGAACATAAGCTGTCAACAACCGATACCATAACGGTCGATCTGTATTTTGTGGCGAACCACTAAAAAACATGTAAACCACTAGCGATAAGGCAGACCAGCCCCATGCCCAATAGATGATGTTTTGTTTGCGCCACAGGTGTTCCCATTGGCCCAGTATGCGTGCAAAATCTAGCATGTATTTATCTAACTAACAATATATAAAGCCGATCGATTCGCCACCAGAGATGCTACACGAGTGCAGTATTCTCTGAAGAGCGGATCGCTCCGCTACGATCTCTCTTAATTATTAGTATTCCCAGTTCGCAACTAATTTATTCTAAAGATTACCAACTTTATTGTTGGCACAGCCTCTGTGTTGAGTCAGCAGCTCGAGCTTAATGTAAACGCTTCTTATAACGAGAATTATCGAACTCATTACATCATCTATATATTTCTGAGCTAGCTAAATGCTACTGTTTTTTCAGCCAGAGTTGAAACTCTTGTTTGAGGTGCGGTAACAATCTATGTTGTAAGTCAATTAGTAGTTCATTGGCGTAGTCTTTGCCAAGATATTTCCTGCCTAGTCGTTGCATTTCCAGATATAATTTGGCTAATTGCTGTGCGGTAAGCGTGGATAGTTCGAGCGCTCGATCTGGTTGCTTCGCCGCCAGAATTGTTGCCGATAGGTAGGTAATCGATCGAACATTGGGAATGCTTAGTAATATTTCCGTACCAAATGCGGTAGCTCGCTCTGCGCCTAACAATTCGCCCACTTCAGTCCATAAGCCATCGAAGAGGCAAAGTTGAGCGCGAAAGACAGATTCTAATCGCTCTTTTTGTGGGTCGATCGATTGCGGGAAATCGATCTTCCGCTCCATCCACACCGAATATTGCTGAGTATTTTTGACAATCAAACATCCTGTTCCTTGTTCGTCGAAATGTCGGCTTAACCCCTGTGCTGCTTGTAATTCACCCGAAGAGAAAGTCTGAACTAGTTCGTACTGACGATCTCGATAATCGAGCAACGATATTTGTCGATCGGGGTTTTTGGCATCTGGACGCTGCGAGATCCGCACATCCTGAATATTAACGATATTCATAATATCTATAACTGCAATAATCTACACACCATAGATAAATAATTCTACTTTAGTATCAGGCCGACTTAACCTTTAACCCCACTTCCGGCAGCTGTTGGAACGATATATCGCTGGACGAAGGTAAATAATACTAAAACAGGCGCGATCGAAATCACCGAACCAGCCGCCACCAATCGCCAGTTCGATCCAAAAGCGCCCTCTGCTAATTTAGCAACCCCCAATGGCAAGGTGTAATAAGTATCTTCTTGCAATACGATTAGTGGCCACAAGAAATCACTCCAAGCACCGATAAACACAAAAATTGATAGCGTTACCAATGCTGGACGAATTGCTGGTAACATCACGCTCCACCAAATCCCAATCTCCCAACAACCATCCATTCGCGCCGCTTCTTCGAGTTCTTTGGGTACGGATTGAAAGGATTGACGCAACAAGAAAATTCCAAAAGCTGAAGCTAGATTTGGTAGAATTACACCTAAATAAGTATTAATCAATCCTAGCTGAACGGCGATGATATATAGCGGAATCATCACAATTTGAAAGGGAATCATAATCGTCGAAACCACGATCGCAAAGATAAGTTCTTTACCCTTGAATTCTAGCCTAGCTAAAGGATAAGCAGCTAGCGCACAGAATACTAAATTAATTATCACACTCAAGATTGCCACCACACAACTATTAAATAAATAACGCCCAAAATCATTGCTTTGCCAAACAGTAATAATATTCTCTAAAGTTGGGTGACTCGGTAATAATTGGGGCGGTGACTGAAAAATATTTTCGTCTGCCGACTTGAGCGCCGTACTCAATAACCACAGCAACGGAAATAACATCAAACTCGCGATCGCACTCAGTCCACCATAGATCCCGACTAATCTCACCGTTGGGTGGTGCCAAAAGCTGGTTTGGGATAATGGGAGGGGGATTTTTTGCTGCATGAGAGACGATACCAACAAGATCGATCGCTTCCAATCTTACGCCCATATCGGTCACCGCAACCATTAACTAGCAATCGAGCAAAAATTTCAGGGTACCCACAAGAGGCACTCCTACTCAAATCGTCTGTAGGACTATATCGCTAACTATCTCAAAATTCCTCGCGTGCTGAGACGCGATCGCGATCGAAACGGGGTAACCTATAGTAACGGTATTTTAAATGTTGTAAACTTTTCTTACAACTTGCCATGTGAATAAACAGGGTATATCATTGAGATAATGAGTATTTGTACCTATCAATATTTGGGTACCATCGTTGTTTGGCTGCGAAGTATCCAGCTCGATCCTTAGCGATTATCTATGATTTCTGAATTTCCCTGGCTCACTGCGATTATTGCGTTTCCGCTCATAGCTGCCTTGGCTATTCCCGTATTACCCGACACCGATGGTAAAACCGTGCGGCTTTACGCATTGGGAGCTGGGATCCTGGAATTTTGTTTGATTCTCTACACGTTCGCTACACGATACGACTTTAATAACCCCAGCTTACAACTGGTCGAGCGCTATCGCTGGATACCGCAAATAGGATTGAATTGGTCTTTGGGCGTAGATGGCTTGTCTATGCCCTTAGTCGTGTTAACAGGGTTTGTCACCACGCTCGCAACCTTTGCGGCTTGGAATATCAAGATCAAACCGCGCCTGTTTTACAGCTTGATGTTGGTAATGTATAGCGCCCAGATTGCGGTATTTCTCGCCCAAGATCTACTCATGTTTTTCATGCTGTGGGAATTGGAACTGGTTCCGGTTTACCTAATTATTTCGATTTGGGGTGGGGCGCAGCGACTATATGCAGCGACTAAATTTATCCTCTACACTGCCCTGGGTTCGATCTTCATCTTGATTGCTGCCCTCGCACTAGCTTTCTATGGCAGTAACATCACATTCGACTTCACCGAACTCGGACTCAAGCAATACCCGATCGGGTTAGAATTATTAGCCTATGCTGGCTTGCTGATTGCATTTGGGGTCAAATTACCGATTTTCCCTTTGCATACTTGGCTACCAGATGCTCACGGTGAAGCACCCGCTCCTGGATCGATGATTTTGGCGGGTGTCTTACTCAAAATGGGCGGTTATGCATTAATTCGTCTAAATGCCGAAATGCTTCCCCACGCTCACGTATATTTTGCGCCGGTCCTAGCTGTACTCGGTGTTGTAAACATCGTCTACGGTGCCCTCGCAGCCTTCTCTCAGGACAATCTCAAGCGGCGGTTGGCTTACTCTTCGATTTCCCATATGGGGTTTGTATTAATCGGCATTGCTTCATTCACTGCTTTAGGTATCAATGGCGCGATGCTGCAGATGATCTCGCACGGGTTAATTGCCGCAGGTTTATTTTTCCTCTCTGGGGTAACCTACGAACGCTCCCACACCCTATCGATGGAGAAAATGGGCGGGATTGGTAAATCCATGCCGATAACTTTTTCCCTCTTTACTGCTGGTGCGATGGCTTCGCTCGCGTTACCTGGGATGAGTGGCTTTGTCGGCGAATTGACGGTTTTTCTGGGCTTGACTACTAGCGATGTTTATAGCAATGAATTTAAAACGATCGCGATCTTCCTATCGGCAGTCGGACTGGTGATTACGCCCATCTATTTACTCTCGATGTTACGACGGGTATTTTTTGGACAAGAACGCGATACCGTCCCGATCGAGCCGTGGTTGGATATTAAGCCGCGCGAATTGATAATTACGATGAGTTTCTTGCTTCCGATTATCGGGATTGGTTTGTATCCCAAACTTGCGACTCAAACTTATGACAGTACGACTGTTGCCATCGCCGCTCATCTGCGGAATGCTTTACCGACGATCGCGCGGAGCGGGCATACTAGCCTGTACGCTCGGGTGAATGCAGAACATGCCCAAACGACAATTGGGACACCAATTATTCCTGGTAAATTGGTCGGTTCGATCGCGCGATAATTTGGTGGCAATCGAGAACAGGCTGACTGAATGCAAACCTGTGTAGCGTTGAGCTATGCAGGTTTTGTTTTCACGATCGATTGTTAAACCAAGTGGTTCTGTGGGCATTAAAGCATTCCTGATTCCCAACTTTCATCCGTGCTAACTCGATCGATCAGTTCGATGGTGCTGTGATATTTAGTGAGATTACCTTGCTCCTGAAATAGTTTCGCCGCTTGCTGTAGATCGAGGAGTGCTTCTGGCTCGCACGCTAACATACGATAGACGAAACCTCTGCTAGAATACGATCGCGCATCGGTAGGATTGAGTTCGATCGCCCGATCGTAATCGCTAATCGCCCGGGTATAATTTTTAACGAGATAGTGAATGAAACCGCGTCGATAATAAGCAATTGCTAAATCGGGATCGAGATCGATCGCTTGGGTATAGTCTGACATTGCCTCAATAATGTCGCCCAAACGGTACTGCGTTACACCCCGACAAGCATAAGCGCTCGCGGATTCAGGCTTGAGTTCGATCGCTGTAGAGTATTCAGCCAGTGCCCCTTGATAATCTCGCTCTTGATATTTCGATCGAGCAGATTTTAATAGCTGTTGGTATGTAGCGGCGGTGGTAGTAAAATTCATTGCTTGACTGAGAATGTGTTGGATGTGGATATTTATTGTCTATACAGAAGATATAAATGAAAGATAAATAGAGAATGAAATCTGGTGAATAATTCGCACGATCTAAGGGTGCGAGCTGATAGTTAAATACAAAAAATACTTTTGAAACTAACACTCAAACGTACCTAACATTCTTAAATTACCCATAAGTAATCAAAAAACAGCAATTTCGACTTAATATTTATATTTCTTGTTGTGCCCTTAACACTACACGTGCGGACGATCGTCTCGTTTGCGGTTACCACTGAATCGATCGAGGGAGTGCTTCACCAGTGCAGAATTTTGGAGATTTGCGCTGGCAGATCGATCGAATTAAATGGTTTTGTAATTATGCCACTGATGCCGAGATCTGGAAATTGGCTGCTGTGAGCTGATTGGATGCTGCCGGTCATCAATATGACTGGAATGTTCGCAGTAATTCGATCGGTTTGGAGCGCCCGACAAGTGGCAATTCCATCAATTCCTGGCATCATTAGATCCAACAAGATCGCATCGGGAAGTTCTCGTTTGGCGATCTCGATGCCCAAATTTCCGGCACTGGCAGATATTACTTCCCACCCCGTCGCGATGTTGATGCCAAATTTGACGATTAGCTGGATGGCTTCATCATCATCGATAATTAACAGTCGTTTGTGACTCATGGATTCGTAAATAGTAGCTAGTGAATAGTGATTTCATTCTGTTCGTGCCCTTTCCCCTTCTAATCGATCGAACATATGGGAGAGCCACTTCTTCCATAAAGCATTCTCATACCTGCCTGCCTAAGATGACTAAATCTCGATCGATCCCATTGAGTTCGGCGATTTGGGGTAAATAACCCCATTGCTGGAAACCATGCTTTTTAAATAAGTTTAAACTCGGTGGATTGTGAGCAAAAATGAAGGCAACTAGTGTTTTTAGATCTAGGATCGGGGCTGTCTCGATCGCTTTAACTAATAAGCTATTTCCCAATTGTTGGCGATAAAAATCTGGGGATACATAAACGCTTACCTCAGCTGTATGGCGATACGCATCGCGGCCATAAAACGATCGAAAACTCAGCCAGGCTGCGATCTTATCGTCTGTTTCTAGTACCCATAACGGACGACGCTCGGGTGTATGCGCGCAAAACCATTCCATTCGACTCTCGACTGTCACTGGCTCTAAATCTGCTGTCGCCATCCGTCCGGGAATCGACGTATTATAAATCTCAATAATTGTCGGTAAATCTTCGATCGTTGCGTCGCGAATCATCTAATAAATTATTGGCGTTAAAATTAGCAACGCCAAATTATAAATTACAATCTTAGAGACAACTTAACGGTTGTCTCAAATGTTTCAACTAAATGTTATCTCGATCGGGGGCTGTTTTCATAATTCATAATTTAACTACCCATTTCCAGAGTGGATGAGAACTACCCTGCTGGCGAATCTGACAAACTTGTCTCGCTAGCCGCTCGCGTTCGTGTTTAGAAATGCCCCAGATCGAGTTGCAACTTTGCCACAACAAGGTACCAGTCATCATCCCCAGACATATTGCCAAACCGATTGCCGCAAGAGGTTGAAAGACTAATCCATATTTGACCGCCGCCCAAGTAAAATCCTCTCGGATCAACTCGATCGGGTAGCGCAATTCCCAGAGGCTGTACGCACCAACAGTAGCCCACAGTAACCCGATCGTCACCCACCTGCCATAGAGATGTAACCGATACAACCGATCGATTTGGCTTTTAAAAACCGGATCGAGTTCGAGATCGGGAAATTCATCAGCATTGCATTCGCCGGATTCGACCTCAGACATAACTAAATTCCTTTCCTCTATTTAAGACAGCAAATCCGCTCGGATCTTTAGTATCGATAACTTAGATCCAGCTGCGCTTGAAGATATTGCTAGCGATTAAGATTCAGAACTTATAGCGGTGGGATTGGGTGTAACTGGATGCTTTTCCCGCCACCAAGCAAACAGGGTACTAGCGATAAAGATACTGGAGTAAGCTCCCGCCGTAAAGCCGATAATCAAACACAAAGCGAAGTTTTTGAGCGTCTCACCACCGAACAAGAAAATAGCGAATAGCGTTAAGAGTACTGTCAGGGTAGTGTTGATCGATCGAGACATGGTTTGATTGACCGCATCATCTACAATCTGGGTAATCGGCTGGTCGGGATGCAAGCTGATAACTTCACGAATTCGATCGTAAATCACGACCGTATCGTTCACCGAAAACCCGATAATCGTCAAGATCGCGACGACGAATAAACTATCGATTTCGACACCGCCAACTAAACCTAAGATCGAGAAAATTCCCGTCGTAATGAATACATCATGGAACAGCGCGACAAAGGCAAAGAAGGCATAATCAAATTTAAAGCGGACGCTTAAATATAAAAGAATCAATCCAAAAGATAATACGATCGCCGTCAAACCATTTTGAAATAACTCGCGACCGAGAGTTGGCCCGACCGTATCATTTTGAGTTTTCTGAGGATCGAATTTACCAATTTTTTCGGATAGCGCTGCCTCTAACTTGGTTCTCGCATCGACCTTCAGATCTTTAGTCCGGATCGACAACCCAGTCGAATCTTTGCCGACAACTTGAATCAGCGGATCGACAAATCCTTGATTTCTAACTACTTCGCGGACGACACTAATATCGATCGGTTTACAATTATTCGCAACAGAACAGTCTAATTCATACTGTAATTTCGAGCCACCTGTAAAGTCCAACCCTCTCCGTAATGGCGACCCGATCTCCGGATTAGTCCACGATAAAATCATCGAGACAATCCCTGTCAAGATAATCGCACTCGATAGCATCCACCACCATTTGCGCTGTTTGGTAACACTAAATTTTTTCATATAATTTCGATCGGTTATTAATTCTATGCGGTAAAAACTCTCTAGCTAGTTCGAGCCTAAACCCTAGCTGGTGGGCATTTGCCCACCCTACTCCTATCTAGCCACTAGCCACTAGCCACTAGTCACTAGTCACTAACTACTAGGTAAATTCGGCACGAACAACTGCGTTTTCTGACGCAAACCGGGAAAACCCAGTACTAGCAGTAGCAGGAATGTCCGCGTACAGGTTAATGAGGTGAATAAGCTCAACAATACCCCAACTGCCAATGTAACCGCATACCCTTTCACCAGTCCCGAACCCAGGAAAAATAGCGCCCCACAGGAAATTAACGTGGTAACGTGACTGTCGAGAATACTATCGAACGCCCGATGAAACCCAGCCTCTACCGACTTATACAAAGTTTTGCCAGCCCGTAGCTCCTCACGGGTGCGCTCGAAGATCAGGACATTGGCATCCACAGCCATCCCGATACTCAAGATAAACCCCGCAATTCCTGGTAGTGTCAACGTTACATCCAAAAGATTGAAAGCGGCTAGGGTTAAGAGTGCATAAATTATCAATGCCACGTCAGCGACAAGTCCTGGGACGCGATAGTAGACAGCCATAAAAATTGCCACAAGCATCAATCCGCCGATTCCAGCATAGATACTGCTCATAATGCTATCTCGCCCCAGGGTTGCGCCTACCGTCCGGTTCTCAACGATTTCAACGGGCACTGGGAGCGAACCACCCCGTAACTGCACCGCGAGATCGTTAGCTTTTTCGGTAGTAAAGTTACCGGTAATTACGGCTTTACCGCCAGTAATCCCCGTCGCCGCAAATTGTGGGCCGACAGTTGGCGTACTAATCGGATCGTTGTCTAGGAATACACCGATCGTGCGACCCGTACCAGCTAAGCTTTTAGTCAGTTTAGCAAATGCGTCGCCACCAGCACCATCAAACTCGATCGCAACTTCCCAACCGCTATTACTTAAGGGTTGCGGACTGGCATTTTTAAGTTGCTTACCTGTAATTGCTGCATTATCGAATAACTTACCAATCTCCGCAAACTGTCTACTGAGTGCGGCTTGATTGTCTAAAATAGCTTGTTTGTCACCAGACTTTTTGAGGAGGGTCTGAGTGCGCTTAGCTTCTTCTAGTACTGCCAATTCAGCACCGAGCTTACCTTCGGTACCCACTTTTTGCTCGCGAAATTCGAGTTGAGCGGTACCGCCAAGGACGCGTTCGGCTTGTTGGGGGTCGTTGACTCCAGGTAATTGGACTAAAACTCGATCGGTTCCCGAAGATTGCACCAAAGCTTCGGCTACACCCAAACCATTAATCCGATTTTCGATCACCGTTTTGACCGCATCGAGATCGAGCTTGGTGATTTCAGGATGTTCTTTAGTTGGCTTAATCTGAATGGTGAGTTGCGAGCCTCCTTGTAAGTCAAGTCCCAAGCGCATGGGTTTGTTGATTAACAGAGTCATCGCAGCGATCGCTAGGACTATAATTAAGCCTAAAATAACTCGCTGTTTTTGCATAATAAATTTGAATAGTGAATAGTGAATAGTGAATAGTGAATAGTGAATAGTGAGTATTGGGTTAAAGGAAACAGGATATGGACTCATAGATCCTTTAACTATCCGCCTGTAGCTACAGGGGATTAGACTACTTGTTAATAGTTACGAGCGTGGAAATTAAGTAACAATAATTTTTCTCTTTCCTCACCCCTCACCCCCAGCCACTGGTCACTAGTCACTACCCCCTAGACTTTGCCATCCACCATTTGTTTAATGGCTTCGACAATTTGGGGCGGTTGAATAATCGTTAGATACTCTAACTTTCCATTGTAAGGGGTCGGAATATCTTGTGACGACATCCGCAGTACGGGTGCATCTAGCTCATCAAAGAAATTATCGACGATCGAAGCTGTCAACTCTGCCCCAATCCCCCCAGTTCGCATACATTCTTCGACAATGATTACTTTGTGGGTCTTCTTAATTGATGCCCCAATTGTCTCGAGATCTAACGGTTTGAGTGAAATCAGATCGATAATTTCCGGATCGTAGCCCTCCGAATCCAGCATCGTCATCGCTTGGGTGCAATGATGGCGCATCCGGGAGTAGGTAAGTACCGTGACATCTTTACCAGGACGTACGATCTCGGCTTTATCTAACGGCTGGAGATATTCACCATCGGGTAAATCTTCTTTGAGGTTATAGAGTAAAACGTGCTCGAAGAACAATACTGGGTTATCGTCTCTAATTGCCGACTTCAGCAGCCCTTTTGCATTGCGCGGTGTCGAACAAGCGACGATTTTCAAGCCCGGAACCGCTTGGAAATAAGCTTCCAACCGTTGGGAGTGTTCCGCACCTAATTGTCTGCCGACCCCACCAGGCCCGCGAATTACGAGGGGAATGGTAAAATTACCACCAGATGTATAGCGGAGCATCCCCGCATTATTAGAGATCTGGTTGAAGGCGAGGAGCAGAAACCCCATATTCATCCCTTCAATAATCGGACGTAATCCGGTCATGGCAGCACCTACAGCCATCCCGGTAAAACTATTTTCGGCGATCGGGGTGTCCAGTACCCGCAGGTCTCCATATTTCTTATAGAGATCCTTCGTCACTTTGTAGGAACCACCGTAATGTCCTACATCTTCACCCATGACAAGTACGGCTGAATCCCTCGCCATCTCTTCATCGATCGCGGCACGTAGGGCATTAAAAAATAGAGTTTCTGCCATGCTAGGTTTACAACACTTGAATTTCTCAGATCTCACTCTAGCAGAGTTAGGGAATAGGGAGTAGGGGTATAGACGTAGGGATAGTTTATTCTCTAAATAGTTGGCGTTGAAGTTTGGATGTCGTCTGTGACGAGCGAACTGACTAATTTTTTAAATACATCCCCAGCCATGATTAGAAAAGTCGAAGTAGTTCCACACGATCCAAATTGGCAGATTGCCTTCGAGTCAGAATCACCGCAAGTCAAAATAGCACTGGGCGAAAATGTAGTAGCTATTCATCATATTGGCAGCACATCGATCTCAACAATTCATGCCAAACCAATTATCGATCTGCTAGTTGAGGTCGGAGACATCGCTAAAGTTGACGCTCGCAATTCACAGATGCAAGCATTGGGCTATGAGTGCATGAACGAGTTTGGCATTCCCGCTCGGCGATTTTTCCGCAAAGACAATGCCGCCGGAATTAGAACCCACCACATTCATACCTTCGAGGTAGACTCAGCTCAGGTAAAACGTCACCTAGTATTTCGCGACTATCTAAACGCTCATCCAGTAGCAGCACAACAATACAGCGAACTAAAACAAGAACTTGCAAAGCAGTACCCAAATGATATTCAGGGGTATATGGATGGGAAAGCTGGATTTATTCATGAGATCGATCTCAAAGCAGCAGAGTGGCGCACATACCCTAGCGGTAACCCGATCGAATAAGCTGACAACCAGAAAATAGGGTAATCTGTTTTATGTCACTGACTTGTAAGAGAATCGATTTTGCCAACTGCCGCTCAAGGCATTATGTGTGTCACACTATGCCTTGAGCTGACACATCCATTTATGCCGATTAAAGAAGCCTTTCATACTTTCGTTGATCGATTTACCGCAGATTCCTCTCCCGAAACTTTCGCCGTACAGCAGTCACAATGGGAGCATCCCACTTTTTATTTTTTTGGTAGATGATAATATCCTCACAAGCCAGATCGAAGAGCTGCGGCGATCGAGATTATTTTCTCTTTGAGAATTTTAAAAAGTGGGATGCTCCCGTCACAATCCGATCTGACAGAAGTTGAAAATCTAGTTCAAAAGGGGTTGACAAATCAAACATGAGTCATTAGAAACGTCTAAAATTATACGCACAAGTAATATGGTAATGTTTAATAATAGTAAAAAACCAGAACAAGTTTTCACTCCAAGATCTTCAGACGTAAGCGAATCAATGTATGTAAATCGTCCAGATTTAGAATCTGCCTTGAAGAAGGGCTTAAGAAGCGGTATGCATCTATTAATTTATGGAGAAAGTGGAAGTGGAAAAACTTGGCTTTACAAAAGGGTTTTACAAGATTTAGGAGTTAAGGTATGTATTGCAAATTTAGCGAATGCATCTAGGCTCAAATCTATCAATGCTGAATTTTCAAATCTAGTAGCTAGAGAGCAAAAATCCAAAAAAACTGGATACAGTGAAACTAAGAAAGCTGACGTTAATGCCGTGGTTGCGTCTGGCAGCATACAGCACCAAGGCCAGTACAAGCTTGGCGAAATGGAGCCTTTTGAGGCTTGCTTGAGTAATATTCGAGATATGAGTGGTGGAGAACAAGCAATTCTCGTACTTGATAACCTTGAGTTAATTCGCTCAGAAGACGAGCTGTTATCAGAGTTAGCCAGCATCATAACATTACTAGATGACACACGTTATGCTTCTTACAGAGTAAATCTTTTGATTGTTGGTGTACCTGGCGACTTGCGAGAATATTACAAGGCCACCCCAAATCTTGCTACCGTCGCAAATCGTATTAGAGAAATGCCTGAAGTCTCAAGAATGACTCTAGAACAATGTAAAAATTTGATTTTTCAAGGCTTTATTAAAGAACTTAAATATGATGTCGAAGAGATAGATTTTGTAATATCTCACATCTCCTGGGTGACTGATAAATTACCTCAAAGAATACATGAGTACTGCTTGGAGTTGGCTTTCCTTGCCGAAAGTAATCACAAGAAGATAGAGCGTGATTTATTAGATGAAGCAGACAAATTTTGGTTGAAGCAGTCATTATCATCAAACTATTCAGTCATAGAATCTGTAATGAATGAACGAGATACAAAGGTCGGTAGGCGGAACCAGACACTTTATTCACTTGGATTGGTTGAGACTGAAGAGTTTAAATGGTCTGATATTGAAGAAATTCTCAGAGGAGAATTTCCAGATTCAACTAATAACCTTACCTTGAATCTTCCTCAGATGTTAAGTGGACTAACACTTAAAGAGAATCCCATTATCAAACGTTCACCCAAAGGGGATGGATATTGCTTTACCGATCCTAAGTATAGAATGTGCCTAAGAGCGATGTTAAGAAAAAGTAATAGCACGGATTCGATTGAAAAATTACCGATTTCTGATATTTAGAACAGTATGAACGGTTATTTTCATCCGATCGCTAGTAATTTACCAGATCGCAGGTCATAACCTAAGATATGGCTTTTAGTAATGAATTTGAGCTACTCTTACGGACGCGATATCCCCCGATCTACATTCCCACCACCGAAGAAGAGCGGGTGAAAAATACGATCGCGATCTATCGATCGAGAAGATCTGGTGATGCATCGATCGCACTCTCCCTTAATTTAAGTGCGTGGAAGATACTCAGGACATCACAATGCCACTCTGGTAATATGAGTGTCATCACAATCTCTTCCAAACTGTTAACCACACAGAGCACGATTGGTAGCCATAAGGTTGGTGAGTAGTCAAAGCCAAATAGTGCCACTGTTGCCACCAGCAGCGTCAACCCCCAGATTTTGGCAGTGTAGGTATGAAAGCTGGGGAATTTGCGAAATTTACCCAGACTGATGGCAAATAGCAGTAATTGAGCGGCCAGCGCGATCGATAATGGTAGCCGAAAAGCGATAATCGTGTGTGGATATACCAACCAAGCACTCGTAGCGACGCAGAGATACAACCAGATATCCGCCCAACTATCCGCTTGCCGTAGTCGGGTGGTGCTGACATTCAACCGACGGGCGATAATCCCATCAAAAATATCTGACAGGACGGCAATAATATAACCAACAATAAACTCCCAGCCAGGATCGCGATCGATCGCATCCAACAGCAGTAGCGGGGCAATTGCAAACCGCAATCCAACGAGAATGCTAGGAATATTTACAAGTTCGATCTTCATGGAATCACTCGCACTATACTGAGATCGAGAATTGCATAATCTGAAGATCTTTTCCCAAACTTAGCTCGATCGTTACTGCTATTAACCTTAGCAGGGTCACCCCCACAGCAATACCTGATATGTCGAAACTAATTTGCACTCGGAACGGCTGCAATGGCACCATCGATGATGGTTACTGCGATACCTGCGGCATGGCAGCGCTCAAATCTCAGTCGGAACTAGATATCGCCCTGGCGGCAACAGCTAGCAACCAACCGATTCAAACTGGCTCCCAGAGCCTCAAAACTGCGCCAAATAGTGCCTCGATTACGACCGGGACAGGATCTAGTCCCACCAGCAATCGATCGCGTGGTACCCGTCGCAGTGCGCCCACCATCGGCAAAAGCAGTCGCCGTCAATTGGGTGCAGGATTGGTTTCGATTCCCGAATTACCCTCTACCGCGCCCGAATTAGCAGTTTTAGCAGAAGCCAAAGTACCGGAAAATAAACGCTTCTGTGCTGGGTGCAATCAACTAGCGAAGCGGGATAAAGGGTTTTGTACTAAATGCGGCCAGAAATATAATTTTATTCCCAGTCTGCAACCTGGTGATGTGGTCGGCGCACAGTATGAAGTGAAAGGCGCGATCGCATATGGTGGTTTGGGCTGGATCTATTTGGGATTCGACAAACTCCTATCGCGCTATGTTGTCCTCAAAGGGTTATTAAATAGCGAAGATGCGGCGAGTGCGGCGGTGGCATTGGCAGAGCGGCAATTTTTGGCAGCGGTAAAACATCCGAATATCGTGGGGATTTATAACTTCGTCACTCACGAGGCGGAAGGTTATATCGTGATGGAATATGTGGGCGGAAAAACGCTCAAAGAGATTCGTAAGGAGCGGGGGACATTACCAGTCGCCGAAGCAATCGCTTATATCCATCGGATTCTGGGTGCATTTGCCTATCTCCACCAGTTAGGCTTAGTCTACTGTGACTTCAAACCCGATAACGTCATGCTCGAAGGGGATGATGTGAAACTCATCGATTTGGGTGGCGCGCGCAAAATTAATGACCCAGATGGGGATATTTATGGGACGATCGGTTATGCTGCGCCCGAAGCTGGCGAGGGGCCGACAATCGTTTCAGATTTATTTACGATCGGGCGAACTCTAGCCGTACTGGTTACCAATATTCCGGGTTTCAGTCGCGAGAATGAATATACCCTGCCTAGCGCGAGTGAAGATCCGGTATTTGCCAAACAGGAATCGTTCTATCGCTTCTTGCTCAAAGCCACAGCGGGAGCGGCTGATGACAGATTTCAGACGGCAGAAGAAATGGCCGAGCAGTTGCTCGGCGTACTCCGCGAAGTTGTCGCGCAGGAGACCAAAACGCCGCGTCCAGCAACGAGTACGCTGTTCGATGGCGATCGATTGGCGGTGACTGCTAGCGCCGATTTTAGCCCGATCGTGCCGAGTTATTTACATTTGCCCAATTTGCTCATCGATGCCAAAGATCCTGGCTTCAATGTCGTGCTAAATGCCAGTATGACGACAGATCTCGATCGGCGGATCGAGCAGTTGCACCAAGTAGTCAAGCAATTACCCAACTCGATCGAAGCTAAACTAAGACTAGCAAATAGCTCGATCGATAGAGCTGCCACCGCATCTGCTGGCGACTATACGGTTGCCGAAAACTTACTCGCCGCCGTCGCCCAACAAGATGCTTGGGATTGGCGGGTAGATTGGTATCGCGGTCGCTCGCTGCTCGCGCAAAATCGCCCTCAAGAAGCGCAAGCGATGTTCGATCGGGTGTACTTCGATTTACCAGGAGAACTCGCTCCCAAACTCGCCTTTGCCATCGCTGCTGAGCTAGGACAAAAATACGCCCTCGCGACGCAAATGTACGAACTAGTCGAGCGTACCGATCTCAATTATCCGACTGCGGCTTTTGGCTTAGCCCGCTGTCGCTTGATGCAAGGCAATCGCAATGCCGCAGTTGAGGCATTACAGCAAGTGCCGCAGACCTCAAACTTATATACTAGAGCTAAGGTTGAAATCGCGCGAATTTTGGTCGATCGCCAGTTACCCGTCGCGATTAATGTGCCCAAACATCCCCAGCCGACGATCTCCGAACTCCAATCAGCAACCCAAACAGTCGAATCGCTCACTCTAGAAGGCATCGAACGCCATCGACTCGATCGCCAAGTGTTAGAAACTGCCCTAACTTTACTCACGTCTAAAGCGATCGTCGCGCAGGATAGTTTAAAGATCTTAGGCCAACCATTACAAGAAATCAAACTCCGCGAAGGTTTAGAAAAAGTCTTGCGATCGATGGCACATTTAAGTACTGGTGATGAGAAGATTAATCTAGTAGATGAAGCAAATAGAATTAGACCAAAAACACTGTTTTAAAGAAAATAATATATGCAGCAAAATCATGAACATGTGATAGAATCTATTGATTAAGCTCTTGAAATAATTAATAGCTACTCTGGTAAAGCGGAAGATTTTGAGTTACCTATTTCTACAAAATTATTAGATGATGTTGGAGTTTCAATGGCAATTATTACAGATAGAATTCTATCAAAGGATTGGATACCGCAAGGTTATCGTGAAGAAACTGGTAAGCGTATTTATAGATATACAGACATGTAATCTTGAAATGAATAAATTTAAATGAATAATATCTAAATGCACGTACTCTCAATTCCTACTTGGATAATTCACGTTTCTAGTGTCATTGAATGGATGACAGCGATTTGGTTGATTTGGCTCTATGCCGAAGCCAGTGGTAATCTAGCATGGCGCAGTCTATCATTTGGGATGTTACCTGCATTAGTCAGTGCGATGTGTGCTTGTACTTGGCATATTTTTGACAATACTTTAGAGTTGGAGTGGCTCGTCACCTTGCAAGCCGCAATGACAGTCATCGGGAATACAACAATGTGTTTGGCTGCCTGGCATATTAGCAAACAGTCGATTGTTAATAACTCATGATCGATCGGTTTTTATAAAATAGGTTACGTCCAAAATCTAGATGGTGGGCAGTGCCCACCCTACCTTGCTACTCATAATTAACCCAATCTGCCACATCCTCAGTGCCAGCGATTAAAATCGCGGCTACTACTGCGAAGTCCGCCTTCGCGGACTAATATTTCAGTCCGCGAAGGTGGACTTCGCAGCACGAGCAGCGGTTTCTAACCGCTGCTGTTATGGGTAACAACTGAGGCTACTTAATATTTAGGTAAATCTTCTCTTCGCGTTATAAGGTATCTCTACGATTAAAATGTCTAAAGAAACATTGTTTGCATTATCCTTATTTCCATATTTAGGATTTCTCTGGTTTATGACCAAAAAAGTGCAAACGCCTAAAATTGCACTGATTGGTTTTTATCTAACCTTATTATTTGTCGCCGTCACGATTCCGATCGGTGCATACGCCCAATTAAAATTGCATAAATCTCTAGCGGATGTCGATTTATTACATGGTGGAGCCGAATTTTTCTTGACTCTTTCTAATATCGTCATCGTCCTCGGTTTCAGCCAAGCGCTGAAATCGATTAAAACTCAGTCGTAAGTAACCGCAGGTGACAAATTCAAACTTAACCAAGAGAGCGTGCGCGATCGCATTAGGTAGTAATTTAGGCGATTCGCGATCGATTCTCACAAACGCGATCGCCGCCATTCGATCGCATCACCAGATCGAGCTGACAGCCGTTTCTAGCTGGTATCTCACCAAACCTGTCGGCCCACCGCAACCGGACTATATCAATGGTTGTGCGACCCTCCAGACCAGTTTGCCACCATTAGATCTACTCGCGGCATTACAGGCGATCGAGTCTGAATTCGGGCGGGTGCGGGAGCAGCACTGGGGCGCGCGAACGTTGGACTTGGATCTGCTCTTATACGACAGTCAAATTATCGATACGCCTAGCTTACGGGTACCGCATCCGCGAATGAGCGAACGTGCATTTGTCCTGATTCCGCTAGCAGAAATCGCCCCAAATTGGATCGAACCCAGATCTGGGTGCGCGATCGCTGACTTATGTGACAGGCTAGAATATGCTGGTGTCGAGCGATTGCCCTCAGTTCATCATTTATAATTTTTATGCCGCTAGGAAACGAACCAGCTAAAATTCTCCAACACAAGCTGCATTATCACGGACGGAAGTTTTCCTTTAATGTCGATCGGATCGAGTTGCCAAATGGTGCTATTGGTGAGTGGGAACACATTCAGCATCCTGGCGGCGCACTGGCGGTGCCGATTACGCCCGATGGCAAGTTAGTATTAGTCGATCAATATCGCTTTCCGACACGAGGACGCGTATTAGAATTTCCCGCAGGAACGTTAGAAGTTGGCGAAGCACCGATAACCACAATTGCTCGTGAAATAGAAGAAGAAACTGGATATCGCGCGGGTGAAATCCAAGATTTAGGTGAATTTTTTCTCGCGCCTGGTTATTGCGATGAGATTATTTATGCTTTCTTAGCCACAGAGTTAGAGCAGCTAGAAACACAGCCGCCTGGAGATGATGATGAAGATATTAGTGTAGTATTGATGACTCCCGCAGAATTTGAAGCGGCGATTTATAGTGGCAAACCGATCGATGCCAAATCGATCGCGGCTTATTTTCTTGCTAGTAAATTCTTACGTTAAGAGTAGCCAAAACTCGATGGCTTGCACTCCAAACGTAGCTAGTTCACAACATCGATCGGCTCAATTTTGCTAGTAAACTCGATCTTTCATGCCAAAATTGCAATTTCCCATCAAGAAAAGTTAACGATCGTTGTCGAAGCACGAGCGGTCGCCCAATAATAAAAGTGGATACCAAGCAACCTCAAAGTTCTTGCCAGCGGTAGAACCTCGCGTTCGTCGCCATAGCCTGACAGCCCGAAATCGTCAACACTATCGAGGATCTTCTTGTGAACGTTCAAATTATCTTACCGTTTCTCACCATTCCCTTCATCTTAGGTGCCCTATTTTTCGGCACCCGCAATGGCTTTTATGACACGGATAAGTATCATGGTAATGGCTCCGCTCACTAACTTGCGACCAACCGATCGACTAGACTGAGAGCGAGCCGATCGGGACTTATCCTGGATATTGCCCTTGTCTACCTTATCCCACTCTAGTAATGAAGATCTCGTTTGCCTGCCTCATGGAGTCGGTCATGGCAATGAGGGGGTATGTCTACTCATCAAGATCGGCCCTTATCGGGTGTTGCTGGATTGTGGGTTGGTAGATATTTCACCATTGATCGGCGCAGACGGTTTACCCGTGTGCGACTTTGTGCTGTGTACCCATGCCCATGCCGATCATGCGCGGGGCTTACTAGATCTTCATCGCACCTTCCCCAAGCTACCCATCTACGCCAGCGAAGTTACCAACCTGCTGCTACCGCTAAATTGGTTGGATGAAGTGGATGAGGTACCCCAGTTCGGGCAGGCTCTCCCGTGGCGACGCTCGATCGAGTTTCAAGATGGCTTGACTGCGGAACTCTTTCCTGCTGGACATTTACCGGGTGCGGCGGCGATTCTCCTGACTTATACCGGATTTTATCAGTCTTATAGCGTCTTTTATACGGGCGACTTCTTTCTCTCCAATTCGCGTTTGGTAGAAGGATTACACCTCGACTCGGTTCGCAATCTCCATCCGGATGTATTGATCGTTGAGGGGAGTTATGGCACGGCGCGTCATCCCCATCGGCGCAATCAGGAAAATACCTTGATGGCACGGCTCGATCGCGCGATCGCCGAAAAAAGGTCGATTATCCTCCCCGTCACTACTCTAGGTATCGCTCAAGAGTTGCTGGTTTTACTGCGGAGCCATCATTTATTTACCGGACGCGACATCGATATTTGGGTAGATGGATCGATCGCCGCAGGCTGCGATCTTTACTTACAATTGCTGCCACACTTTCCGCCTGCAGTTCAGAATTTTGCACGGCATCAGTCCTTATTTTGGGATGAAAAAGTTCGCCCACACGTTCGCCCGCTGACACCCGAACGGTTACCGAAGATCCATCAGCGTCCCTGTATTATCATCACTGATGCTGACAGCGATTTAGCAGTTTATACTGAGGGACACCCTTTTCCGTGGCTTGTACTCGTCCCCGCCCAATCCTACACTGACACGATCTCATTACCCGCAACAACCGATCTCATCACCGTCGATACTTACTTGCTCAGCGATCACTCCGATGGTGCTGGCACCGCTCAGTTGATTCATAATATTCGCCCCAAACATATCGTCTTCGTTCACGGTTCGCCTACATATCTCGCCGATCTGACTGCTCTCGAAGAACTCCAAAACCGCTATCACCTGCATTCGCCAGCTTCGGGGACGATCGTTTCGCTACCGATCGGGGATACTTTTATCCAGCCCGCACCACCAGCAGATCCGCATTATGAAGGCGAACTCACCGAATTAGACCAAGCGATCGATATTAACTTACCTACGGCGCTCGCCAGCGACCCACGGTGGCACAATTTCTCAGATACTGGCTTAGTCGAAGCTAGATGGCAAGGCGAAGAAATCGTCATCAGAGGGATTTCTCAGCGCGAAATTCTCAATCGCCAGCAAGAACTGAATTTACCTCCAGAACTAGCATGTTGCGGCAATTGTCACCATCAACGTGGCTCTCGCTGCTACAATCCGCGATCGCCCTTGAATGGGTTCAAGGTGACTCCAAATGGCTATTGTCCGGAATTTGAGTCCGAGCAACTTTAGCAAATAAATTTAACTTATTCTAATAACTTCCCCGTAAGTTTGAGGAAGACATCTTCTAAATTAGCGCGGCGACGATCGAGTGTCGTTGGTGCTAGCGCAGCAAGGTTTTTAAAAAATAAATCGCTGTGATGTTGAGGAACGGCAATCAGGTAATTACTACCAAACGGTAAACACCAAGTAGCTGACTCGGTAGCTAGTCTTTCTAGATCGGTTACAGTGATGCCACTGACTTCGACAACTTCAGCGCCCACCGTTCTCGCGATAATCTCCATAGGATTGCCCTCATCGATCGCGCGACCTTGTTGGAGCAATAATAAGCGATCGCATAGTCGTTGCGCCTCATCCATATAGTGCGTAGTTAGCAATACCCCACAACCGCTGTCTTTTAAGTCCCCCACCAATCGCCAAAAATCTTGTCGGGCATGAGGATCGAGTCCGGTTGTCGGTTCGTCGAGAAACACGATCGCGGGCCGATCGATCAAGGCTCTAGCTAAGACTAGCCGCCGCTTCAAGCCCCCAGAAAGCTCATCGATGCGACTTTTAGCTCGATCGGTCAATCCCACTCGATCGAGCAATTCTCCAGCTCTCAGCCGTGCTGCATGTCCGGTAATTCGATAATGGTGGGCAAAATTAATTAGATTATCGATAACGGTAAAATCGGGATCGAGATTATCTTCTTGCGTAACGATGCCCATCAGCGCTCGTGCTTTTCTGCCATCTTTTTGAACTTGATAATCACCGATTTGGACGAAACCGCGCGTGGGGATGACAGAACCATACAGCATCCCGACAGTGGTGGATTTCCCCGCACCATTGGCACCTAAAAATCCGAGAATTTCTCCAGGATGGATCTCAAATGATACGCCTTCGACGACCGATCGCTTGCCATAATATTTGGATAAGTCTCTGGCAGAGAGGGTAATATTTTTTTTAGAAGTATTCATTTAGATATTACCTGCATTTTTAGTTAGAGTTGGCGGTTGAAACCGCACCTATACAAACAAAGTCCGCCTACGCGGACTAAAACAAATAAGTTTATTTTTAAGTTGATTATGTAGGGATAACCATACATTGAGATCGATCGAGGGTCTTAGGATCGAGCGTTTTTCCAAGTGCCGTGGAAACCCATCGGGATGACACTGGGTAAACCGAGTCGGCAGACTGGTGGAGCGTTGAGTCGATCGCAATCGTAGATCCAGACTTCACTCCGATCGGCTGCACCATCATAGATTATCGTAATAATCCAACCTTTACTGTTATCATCTTTATCAACAACATGAATCGGTTCGGATGGATATAAATCCCGATCGAGTTCGGCGATAGTTAAACTATTGGATTGTCGATCGAATCTGCCGATCGTGCCGACTAATTCTCGGTTGAGAATGCTACCAGATTTGTGAGCGGCTAAATAGGTATAGCGCCATTCTCGTCCTACATCGGCGGCTGGAACTAGGGGAAATTCACAACTCCGATCGACCAATCGATCGCTGCTAATTAAGTTACCTGAAATCGGATCGATTACTAATTGCCAAAGTTCGCCGATTGCTTCTGTTTTTGTTTCACCAGATGCAACTTCTCCGAGAAATTGATTGGTCGCAAAATCTTGGTACCTGACTAAATCGCAGACGATATTACTATCGGCATTGAGACAACCATTCCCAAAATGCCATTGATACCAAGGCTCGACGATCGAGCTTCTAACTAGGCTGAGATCTTCGCGATCGAATACTAAAATTTGAGTACCGAGTTCTGGCTTCCATTGCATTGCCTCACTATAACTAACCATTCCCAGTAAGACGGGTAAAGGTTGAATTGCTACTGGTGGAATACAGAAAAGCAGATATTTACCAACCAATAAAAAATCGTGAACTAGCGGAATTCGTGGCAGTTTTGTCTGACTACAATTAACGATCTTACCGCTGCGATCGCTCTCATATAGGTTTAGCTTGGTTTGCGCACCGATCGAAATACCAAAGTTATAGATATGACCAGAAATCGGATCGACTTTGGGATGTGCGGAATAAACTAAGGGTGAATTCTCAGAGTCTAAATTATCCGTCCCGATCGTTTCTAATGTCTCCAAATCTAAGGCGTATGGAGCGCCACCTTCCCACAATGCCAACAATCGATCGGGCAAAGCCAGCACCGATGTATTTGCCGAATTCTTTACCGATTTACTGGCTCTCTCCCAAATCGGCACTGAGGGTTTCATCCCATAGTTACCATATAAATAGCGATCGGCTTTACTTTCCGCTTGATAGCCCTCAGTTTGCACATAACGATAGACCCCACTAGCAGCCCCGTCAGCAAACTTCACCGCTAAAATTGCCCCATCCCCATCGAACCAGTGTCCCACGCGCCGACCGCCACGCTCGAGCCGTCCTGGGCCATTTCGATAGAGAGTGCCGCGCAAGCCAGCCGGAATCGCTCCCGTAACGATCGATAACGGGGTCAGCGGAAATTCCCGACCGGGATTAGCTAGCGCGCGATTCCAAGTAGGCTCGCTAGTTTGTGGTAGCAATGTAGTAGTCATTAGTAAATATTTGGTGAATATTTTGGTTAAATTTACTCGCCAGTTACAGATAGTCCCTCAACCCAAATGTGCGGACATACACCACCGTTAGTAAATTCTTCCTTCGGTTCGATATGCACGATCGAGTTTAATAATTCACGAAAATCACCAGCAACAGTTGCTGACTCGACGCTAGTTTTTACACCCTTGTTTACCACCCAGCCATCGAATGGCAGCGAGAAGGAACCTTGTAATGATTGTACCCCTGCATGAAGAGCTTGGAGATCGTCAATTAGGATGACATTTTCTGCAGTATCAAGATTATAATTCTCATCGGCTGTTTCACCACCAGACACATGGTAAAAATGCGGCGAAACAGTAATCTTCGATCCCATATTTGCATGTCCCGTGGGTTGAGTATTCATCCGCTTGGCAGTACCCGCACTATGAATAAACGAAGCTAAAACTCCTTTGTCGATCAGGTTGACACGGCGAGTCGGCGTGCCTTCACCATCGAAAGTTTCGATCCCAATATTCTGCGGATGCAACGCATCATCAGCGACAGATAATAGTGGCGAAGCAATCTGCGTCCCTAAAGATTCGGGAGTCGATAAACTCTGATTGTCGAGGATACTTTGAGCATTAAAGAGATTGGAAAAAGCACCAAGCAAACTCAAGAACGCATCTGGCGAAAACACGATCGTATATTTACCAGATGCGACCTTTTGATAGTCAAGATGACTGATGGTTTTCTCAGCGGCTTCATCGATACATTTTTGGACGTTCAATTTATCGAAGCTATGGCTGAGTTCAAATGCTCCCGCACTGCGGGGCTTTTTACCTTCTTGTTCGGTTTTAGTATAGAGATACAGCGAGGTATACGATCGACTATCGCTTCGCACTGCACCGTCACTATTGAGATAAAATTGAGCTACGGATTGCTGCGATAGTCCGTTATAAGGGACGCTTTCGATCGCTTCATGTGTGGCTAATAACTTCTTCTCAGCATCAACCAAACTTTCAATTAATTGCGGTACCGTCGCAGGTTCGCCAGCTTCAATTTTAACTTCTGCAATTGGTGCAGTTGCCTCTGGACTAAAATCAGGTGCGTGTTCTTTGATTCCAAAAAAGCTCGCTTCATATGCAGTCTTGAGCGCGAGTTCCAAACCATTATCATCGACATCGGTAGTACTGGTAATCCCGACAGTATTGTCAGCATTCCACACCCGCACGGTAATCCCCGATCGATTGGAAGCTTTGACTTGTTTTGGTTCGCCTTTATCGACTTGCACGCTAACGCTATCGGTAGTCGAGCCAGATAAATCGAATTTGGAGATGCCGAGTTTGGTGGCAATTTGATGAGCGGACGCTGAAACTTGTTGGATGTTTAAAGACATTAGAGATTATGTATGAGTTATGAGTTAATAATCGATGAATTTTGCAGAAAGTCCGATGAAATATTTATCTTCAATTACCACCCAATCGGGCGATCTCTTTGAGGACTTTTTGATATCGCTCTTGGTACCAACGCGCTGTTTTTTTTAAGTTAGGATTGGTCTCTTTCTGGTATTCTTCAGCTTGTTTCTTGTATTCTGCGGCCACTATTCTCAAATCTGAAAGTGCCCCTTGTCGATCGCCTCCCGCAGCTCTAGCCATACCCCGATCGTGGTATGCTGGAATATACCGTTTATCTATACCGAGCGCACTCGTAAAATCCGCGATCGCTCCTTGGCGATCTCCCAAGCTCGATCTAACTAGACCCCGTTGATAATAATTATGTAGGTCTGGATCGAGTGCGATCCCTAGAGTAAAGTCGGCAATCGCTCCGTTCTTCTGTCCCATTGACAACTTTGCTTGCGCGCGTTGGTGGTAAGCCCAACTACCTGCATTAGGCACGAGCGCAATATACCGATTGAGATCTGCGATCGTGCCTTGGTAATCTTTTGACTCATGCTTAGCACTAGCACGATCGTAGTACGCCGCAGCATAATTAGGCGCGATTGCAATCGCCAGATTCAAGTCAGCAATTTTTCCTTTATTATCTCCAAAGTTGATGCGCGCACGATGATAATATGCCTCAGCATTGCGAGGATCGATCGCAATCGCCCGATTATAGTCAGCACGGGCTTGCTCGAAACTATCCCTATTAATTAGTCTCTCCTTAGCTTGCCCGCGAATGACGTAGAAACGAGAATTTTGGGGAGCGAGGGAGATTGCACGGTCTAAGTCCGCGATCGCGCCTTGGTAGTCGCTTTCACGCTGTTTTTGGATCGCACTTGCAATCAGCTCGTCTAAGGGCTTGGGTTTGACTGGTTTTAGTTTAGATGTATCGATTGATGCAACTGGATTTGCTAATGGCTTCGATGTGCTACTTGTGGTAGATCCGACAGCATTAGCGACTGGCTTAGTGGCTATTGTTGTCGAGCTATTTAAGCTTGCTGAAGTTGCAAACTTGTTAAAAGTATTGACTGTAATCCCCAAATTATAACCAGTCTTAACTCTCACTCCATCATTAGCCGTGTCTTGGATCTTGGTATCGACATCGCCTTGCCCATGAATCGCAATTAATTCACCTTTGTCGTTCCAAACGGGGCCGCCACTATACCCTGGCAAAGTGTTATTGCTATAAATTAGTGAATACCCCTTACCCTGTTGCGTATTACTCGGATTGGCCACCACATCGCCTTTGATGATGCTAAAAGTAGAATTCTTAATAGCTGTAGAGAGCGGAAATCCCGAAACATATACAGTTTCAGTTGCTTCGATCCGATCGGAGTTATCGATTAACTTTGCAACTGAGTAGTTTTTATTACTGGTAAAGGTGAATATAGCCAGATCGATACTATTCGGGAAGGTTTTTACTTGTGAGATCTGGTATTTACTATTATCTGGTGTCGTAACTTCGCAGTTACTATTCTTGACAGCATGAGCCACTGTCAGCACGGTGTAAGTGTTGACATTTTTCTGAATGATTACCCCAGAGCCGAAAGCACACTGGGTAATCTGAATGGTGGTTTGTTTGGCGATGCGTTGAATTTCCACTGGCGATATAGCTACCGCACCTGAACCATGGCCAAATATAGCGATCGCTCCGCAGCACAAAGTTGGTAACAGGTATTTTTTCATGTCGTAGCTACAATATTCTCCTATTCTGATGAGAACATTATCGCGCAAGTACTCCAAATATTGAAAATTAACAAACAAGTAGGAAGAATTTTGTAGGGTTGGCACTACCCAAAAAGGTTATCGACTCAATTCAAATAACTTTTATTATTTATATCTAAATTGCGCTCGAAATTGATGCGGTGGGCAATGCCCACCCTACGATATTAGGAATATTAACGTCCCCCGACGGTAATCGAATCGACCTTAATATGTGGCTGTCCAACGGTGACATAAATACTGCCACTCACCGAACCACAGAAACCAGCCGCTAGCCCTAAATCCTCCGAACACATCGAAATCTTATTCATGATTTCCTTCGCTTCGCCGATGAGCGTCGCCCCTTTCAATGGCTTCGTAACCTTACCGTTCTCAATCAGATAAGCTTCATCCACCGAGAAATTAAATTGTCCGGTCGCACCGACGCTACCGCCACCCATTTTCTTACAGTAGATACCCTTATCGATCGAACCAAATAGCTCCTCCAACTTATACTCCCCAGGAGCGATATAAGTATTCCGCATCCGACTCGCCGCTGCATAAGCATAACTGCTGCGTCGTCCGCTACCCGTGCGCGGATGTCCCGTACGGATCGAGCCAGCGCGATCGGCGATAAAATTCTTGAGGATGCCATTTTCGATCAGTAATGTCCGTTGTGCTGGCATTCCCTCATCGTCCATATCGATCGTACCGAATGCATTACCCGACAAACCTTCATCCCATGCTGTCAGACTTTCGTGGGCGATTTTTTCGCCCTTCATGTTAATAAAGGGAGTAGTGTTCTTCTCGATTTGGGTAGTTTCGAGCAAGTGTCCACAAGCCTCGTGGAAGATCACGCCGCCAAACTTATTTGCCATGATAATGGGATAAGTCCCCGATTCTACATAGTCAGCATAAAGCATTTTACCAGCCGACTCGGAGACATCTTCCGCCGTGGTGCCATAATCCCAGCTAGTCAAAAACTTGGGATTGCTAGTATCGCCCACCCGTTGACCGATCGAGGAAATATTGTCACCATCGGCGCATAATAAGTTATAACCGACCGACTGCGTGAGGCGGATATCCCGCGCAAAGGTACCATCGCTAGCGGCGACTAAAACTTCTTGCCAATCGCGGAAATAAGCCGCGCGCCGCGATTTGATATGCGTAGCTGTCTGCTTGAGCTTGCCATTCGCTGCGAGCAGGACTTCGCCCATTTCTTTCATCGAGCTGCATTCACCCAACCAGCGATCCTTGCCCTTTTTCGTCGCGTAATCTCGCAACAGTTCGAGATTGATTTCGGGGACGTAGGAATTGGGCGCGGGAATGTGCAATCCCATGATGCCTAATGCTTTCTCTAACGTCGCTCTGAGTCCCAAGAACGAGAGATCGTTGGTGCTGACATAACAATCAGCCTTGCCTTTAAATACCCGTACTCCCGCGCCTGTAGAGAGGCGGGGGGAAATACTCGTAATCTGGTCGTCTTCTGCCAGCGAGCTAATATAATTCGATCGCTCTAAGAAAAACTCGACAAAATCCGCACCAGCAGCTCGTCCCAAGCCCAATAATGTTGCTAGGGGCGCTTCCCAGGTTTCATCGAACCGATGAATCGTCGAAGTATAGCTGAGATTAGGTAATTGTCTAGAACGCAAAAATGATTTGGGATCGATCGAAAGAGTCATGAAGCCTTCTCCTGGGATGCTTAACTTATTGTAACAAGCAGAGCTAGATGTGGGTATTCGGTATCGAATTTATCCATCCTGTTGTTAGAGGTTGTCTGAAAAGTCAGATCTTTGGTAGCCTAGCGATTAAAATCGCGGCTACATGTGCAAAACCTGCCTACGCAGGTTAAAGAAACTTTTAGTCTGTGTAGGCAGACTTTGGATCGCTAGCGGCGGTTTCAACCGCTGGCTACTTTTCAGCCAATCTCTAAAGGTGCTCCTCGATCGCCTCATCCTGAGAACCTGTGAACATCTGTGACAATTCCTATCGAATAGTTGAGAAACTTACCTTTATGCAACCAAAGATTTATCCTGATAACTATATACAAGTAGTTTTGTTTTGGTGACAACCCATGGACAAGCAGAAATATCGCATGAACTGCACTCTCACATTTAGTGATATTTACGGGCAGATCGTTATCTGGTTAATGGTAATTTTTATCAGTCTGGCTTCTGCCTTGTCCTTGTGGAGTACTGCCCGCCAAATTTATGCGCTAGCAACGGTAGGTTTGATCTTAGTTTTATCACTACCATTCCTATTATTTGCGTTCGTGACTACACTACTCAATCATATTGAATTCGTGCCGCTAGCTGCTGATGAAACCACTAGTAGCAGCACCAACACTCACAAGCACAGAGCCGAACCAGCAACTGTCTAGTCGCGATCGTCAGAGCGTTCACAGCTCCCATACACCAAATCAAACACGACCAAATTGAGGCTGGTTAACGATCGAGTTACTATCCTCTATTTCGTTTGGTTACGATCGAGCCGCACCTAACCCCGAATTATGAGTTCGATACGCCGCGAGCGCAATGGGGCAGGTACCGATCGATTCTAAGCGGCTACAATCGATTGCTGACAACAGAATCGCCCCAACCTCAGCAAGAAGTTGGGGCGATTACATTATTGGGTTGCGATCGATTTGCGGTAACTATTTTTTGGGGGTGGGGAGGGCGAGTTGCGATCGATCTTTCACAAAGATATCTTCAGGAGTATCCTTGAGTAATACCTCCCGAATCAATCGTGCGGCCATCCGTTGCGTCAAACCGCTGGCGATTTTTTGACCGAAGTTCTGGGTTTCGGATTTGAGTAAAATCTGGGGGATTTTTGGTAAAACGATCGTCGGATCGAAGCCTTTTGTCTGCTGTAAGATGCCCCAAATGCGTTGAATGTGTCCTAGACCCTCAGACATTTGCTGGGGTTGCTGGGCGGTCTGTTTGACCTCTACACCGATCCCTTTTTGAATCGCGTGGGTAACATTTTGCAGCGTATTATAGCCAAAATTGTCTAAACCTCGGACGATTTCATCAGCTAAGTAATCGCGAATAAACGTACCGCGATCGGACAGAATATATTCTAAACTCTGATCGATGACTTGATTGAGATCGTACTCATCGCTACTGCGTGCATTTAAGAGAAGATTTTCCAGTCGATTCCAGCGGAAAGAACCATCTTTAAATAAGAGTTCTTTGAGTGAGTTTCGCAGGTCTGGTGCGGGATCGGTGAGCAACCGTTTGGCAACATAAGGATAAGCCTTACTGAGAACTTTGAAGTCAGGATCGACCGAGATCGCAATCCCTTCTAATGTCACTAGCGATCGCACGATCAAGGCATAATAAGCTGGCACCTGAAATGGGAATTCATACATCACTCCTGATAACTGGTCGGTAACACTCTTAAAATCTAAGTCAGCAACGTTCGTGCCAGTCGTTCCAAATGATTTGGTAAATACATCAGCAAAGGCGGGAATAATCGGTCGTAAATCGACATCTGGCGTAAGGAATTCTAGCTTGACAAAATCTTGCGCCAAGCCATCAAAATCGCGATTGACTAAATGCACGATCGCTTCGAGCAACCCATAACGTTGATATGGCTTAACCTGACTCATCATCCCAAAGTCTAGATAAGCCAATTTCCCATCTGGAGTTGCTAGCAGGTTACCAGGATGCGGATCGGCATGAAAAAATCCATGCTCTAACAATTGCCGCAGCGAACATTGTACGCCGACTTCAATTAGATATGTAGCATTGATGCCTTGTGCTTCGATTTCTTCAAGGTTGGTTAATTTTGTGCCATCGATCCACTCCATCGTCAAGACGCGTCTGGCAGTATAAGGCCAGTAGATGCGTGGTACGTAAATATCCTGCATCCCGCCATATAATTCGGCAAATTTCTCGGAATTACGGCCTTCATTTTCGTAATCCATTTCCTCGAAAATGCGATCGGCAAACTCGTCGATAATCGAAACTAAATTACTGCGGATTTGCTTGAAAGTACTCTGTGCCCAGGCACACAGCGTCCGCATGATGTGGAGGTCTAACGCGATACTGTTGGCCAACCCTGGGCGTTGAACTTTAATCGCAACGGTTTCCCCGCTCCACAGTTTACCTTTATATACTTGTCCCAATGAAGCTGCGGCGATCGGAATCGCACTAATTTCAGCGTAAATTACATCGGGTCGATCGCCTAATTCTTCTTCGATAAATTGATAGGCGATGTCGTTAGAAAATGCCGGAATTTTATCTTGGAGCTGAGTCAACTCTTCGAGAAACTGTGGCGGTACGAGATCGGGACGGGTAGATAATGCTTGGCCGATCTTAATATAAGCAGGCCCCAATCTTGTCAGCATCTTCCGCATCTGTACGGCACGTTTGCCCAGATTCTTTTTGGTGCGCTTAGTAATCTTGTCTAGCCACAATCCTAATGCAAGGCTAATTATCGGAAAGAAAATACCGATAAATCTGGCAAATACTTTCAGTGGCTGAGTACTGTAATATTCAGAGATCGCGATCGGATCGTATCCCAGCCAAGTATCATCGGTAACTTCTTTGACTCGTCTTGAAGGCAATACTTCCGCATCACTTACCAGTTCGGCTGGTACTGTTGGAGGATTTTGGCTAGCGAATGTAGCATCGGTTCGATCCTGCTCTGGTGACACTGTGCGATTCTCCACCGGAGAATCTGCGCCGACGAACTGAGTAGAAGGTGTAGTATTCATTGGGATGACAATAATTAGCCCTGTTAAGTATTGTAACAATATTTGTGAGCGTACAGGAGATAATATCCATCTTACTGGTACTCTCGAAATTTCAATCTGGGTCTTCCACACCAGAAGAGATCGGAATGCCGTCTCTGCCCAATGGGAGAGGCACTGGCAACAACCAAACCCCAACGCTCGCTACCATTCACCCAGCTCGGCAGCATTATGGCTCGGTTGCCAGGATCGAAATCGCTTGTTCGCACCACCTCAACCACCCGTGCTCGAACTCGATCCCATTTTTGAGTGTGAGATAACGCAGCAACTCGGCGCGATCGAATGTTGCTGGATCTGCAAAGAAATTACGTTCGATCTCCAAGTAAGTGTCTAAAGTGGCTTGATGTAGCTGGCGATGATGTGCGAGTTCTCCCAAAATTATCTGTTTATCTACCAAATGACCCCCAAAGATTTTGACTAGTAGATCGTCTTTAAGGGGACTCATTGTTCCTGGTTGGGCAATCCAGTTCTGTAAATATTCCTTTCCTGCTGGGGTAATCGACAACAGCCGCTTATCGGGACGACCCGATTGGTGGATGACTTCGGCATCCAGATAGCCTTGCTCTTCTAATTTGGTCAGTTCGCGATAGATCTGCTGTTGAGTGGCATACCAAAAGAAGCCAACCGAACCTGCAAACTGTTTGGAGAGGTCGTACCCACTGGAGCAACCATTACTTAGGGTTGCCAAAATTGCATGAGCTAGAGACATAACGATCGATCGAATTCGAGCAGTGGACAGTATTGAGTTGCCGCTAGATATTTCCAGGCCGATCGATTCGATCGATTGACATACTCACTTTATTGAGTATATAGTAATTTATATACTCAATAAAGTGAGTATCCACTCAAATGAGTAAGATATTCTGCTGTCACCGAGACAGAGTAAACGCGATAGCGCTAGAGATTACCGCGCTAGTAGTCCAAACAATTGCGATCGAAATTTAGGAGTAAAGTTATGGCACAAATCATGGCTGGACGGTTTACAGCGAAAACTGACGAACCCTTGGTAGTTTTTCTGATTGGGATGCGGATCAATCGGTTGGTATACTTTACACGGGCATAACTTGAGCATCGGCGATCGAAGAGATGATAGTCTAGTAAAGTCAAGGAAAAAGTGGAGCTTGAGGGATGAGCAATCTAAACTTTACGGAAGAAGATCGAGAAATATTAAATTATGAAAGATTTCACCATCCTCATCCCAGGGTCCAGTTGAAGATGGAAGTATTATGGCTTAAAAGTCAAAACTTACCTTTAAATATGATTTGTAGGCTAGCAAACATTTCACCTAATACATTGAGAAAATATTGTCAACAATATCAGGCTGGTGGTATAGAAAAACTCAAAGAAATTAACTTTTATCAACCCAAAAGTGAATTAAAATTACATCAGACAACTATCAAAGAGTATTTGAAATTGAATCCTCCAGCTACCATAAATGAAGCTGTAAATCAGATTGAAAATCTTACCGGAATTAAACGCAGTCCAACCCAGATCCAAAAATTCCTGAAATCAATAGGGATGCGATGTTTGAAAGTTGGGGCTATTCCTTCTAAAGCAGATCCCGATGAACAGGAAGAATATAAAATAAATAAGCTAGAACCCAGGTTAGAAGAGGCAAGACAAGGAAAAAGAGCGGTTTTCTTCGTGGATGCGGCTCACTTTGTCATGGGAGCTTTTTTGGGGATGATTTGGTGTTTTCAACGGCTGTTTATTAAGTCACCTTCAGGGAGAAAACGGTTCAATGTGCTGGGAGCATTAAATGCCATTACTCATGAAGTTATTTTGGTTACTAATGACAGCTATATCACTGCTATTCAGATTTGTGAACTTCTGCAAAAATTAGCTGACCTAGGACTGAGCATTCCCATTACTCTGGTTTTAGACAATGCTCGATACCAAAAATGTCGAGTTGTCCAAGATTTAGCTAAATCCTTGGAAATAGAATTACTATACTTGCCGACTTATTCGCCCAATCTAAATTTGATTGAAATGCTCTGGAAGTTTGTTAAAAAGAAATGTTTATATGGCAAGTATTATGAGGATTTTACTCAGTTCTCATCAGCCATCTCTGAATGTCTAAATGATGCTCATCTGCAACATAAAAAAGAGCTTGATTCCTTGCTCACACTCCGCTTTCAGCATTTTGACAAAGCTCAGGTTATGACCGTTTAAAGTATAGCAATCGCCAAATGGTGGCCTACCTTCTCCGCAATGGGGCCAATGCTTCAGACATTGCACCAGCATCCGGAAAAAGGTTTTTTGGGAGCTGAAACATTTTTGTACCCCTGGGGAGTTGGCTTGCTCCAATACTGGCAATCGATCGAAGATCTCACGCATTTTGCTCGCAATCCTAGCGATCCCCACCAACAAGCATGGCAAAAATTCAATCGATCGATCGGCACGGATGGTAGCGTCGGAATCTGGCATGAAACTTATCAGATCGCTCCTGGAAATCACGAATCGATCTATGTCAATATGCCTGTCTTTGGTTTAGCCGCAGCGACACAGCATGTATCGATGTCCGCTCGTCACTAATAGCTGTCGAGTGGGAGTGGCAGCACTTTGGCAGTACCTGAGTTCGACCTGTAATTGGAATATCGCAGATGACGCACGATCGGCAGTCGATCCCCACTATTACTAGATTAGAGAGCGAGATCGGTTATGATAGGAAGCAATGTAATGTAGACTCACGGAGATAGTTGAACGATGGCAACGTTGAAGATCGTAGTTAATGTTGTAGTAGCAGTATTCCTGCTCGTATTTATCTTTGGCTTTTTATCCAACGATCCTTCTCGGAACCCCAACCGCCGCGATCTGTCTGAATAATTAGGATTATTCGGACTAATAGCAAAAGATGGGGACTAACAGCGTGGGGAAACAGTCAAATCAGTGTGCGGGTCAGCGCGTCTCCCAAGCCGCTAGGTATTTATGCCTTTGTACCTGCTGCTCGATCGGCATTTCTCTACGTCCCGCGATCGCCACACCGCTGCCTGCATCTACTGATTTCGGGCTAAATCAGCTCGCTTCGATACCCCTAACTTATCAGGTCGTCCAAGCTGGAACACCAGGTGCGCCACCGAGCACCAATCTCTATACCAATGGTGGTACGGTCGAGCTAAATGCCGACCAACAAGAATTTAACAATAATACTCAGACCATTTATGCCACTGGCAAAGTTGTCCTGCGGTTTAATAAAGCAGTGCTCAATGCCGACAGGTTGCGAGTGGATCTCAAAACTAAAATTGCTACCGCTGAGGGCAACGTCTCACTGATTCGCGGACAGCAAATCCTGTATGGGAATCGGTTTGACTACAATTTTGAAGATGATAAAGGTAGTATCGCCGAAGCTCGTGGTGATATTTTTCAGCCAACATTGGTACGAGATCTCAATATCTTAGAGCGAGCGCGCACCCCAGTTCCCGCAGGCGAGCGGCAATTTCCCGAGCCAGTGCTCAGCGAACGCTTGCGTAACGACCAGCCGATTACTAGCATTCAAAATACCAGTACAACAGGTGTTGCGGTTGGTTCTGACCAAGATATTCCCTATCAACCGACACTCAAACCAAAGGGGACGATTACCCGCTTGCGCTTTCAGGCAGATAAGGTGGATTTTGTCGGCGACCAGATCGACGCTGAAAAGATTCGCGTCACCAACGATCCATTTTCACCACCAGAACTCCAAATCAAAGCAGATCGGGCACAATTTCGATCGATTAATAGTGATGAAGATGAGGTTGTCTTCAGTAATCCCCAGGTTAGAGTCGAGAATAGCTTTGACTTGCCGATCCCGCGCAATCGCTTAGTATTTAATAAATTAGGTAAAGATGCCAATTCATTAAACTTTGGATTTGGGTTTGATAGTGAAGATCGGGGTGGGGTCTTTTTCGAGCAAAATTATTACCCGATTTTCGATTCAAAATTTCGGATGACGATTACGCCACAGTATTTTATCCAACGTGCTGTTACGGGGTTGAAGCCGATCGATAGTTCGGTATTTGGTGTCAAAACTAGTATCGAAGCAAATGTCAGTCCCAATACAACAGTCCTAGCTTCGGCAGCTTTAAGTGGATTCGATACCAGTCGATTGAGCAATAACTTTCGGGGAAAAATCAGTGTCAACCAAAATGTCAATGTATTTAGTTACCAGCATTTATTAGTTGCCGAAGCTAACTATCGCGATCGAATTTTTAATAATTCGTTAGGACTGCAAGATGTGCAGTCAACGATCGGTGCGGTATTATATTCACCCACTATCCCGATCGGGAATACTGGAGTCAATTTTGATTATCTACTCGGCGCACAAGTTATCGAGGCGAATACCGATCGGCAAAATCTACTCCGACCGAATCGTACCAACAATCTCGTAACGTTAAACCGCTATCAATCAGCCGCAAATCTGACTAAAAGTTTTCGATTGTGGGAGGGCAAAGGTTTATCACCAAATGACAAAGCGACTTACAATTATAGTCCCGTTCCAGTTATCCCATATCTCCAATTAAATACCGGAATTCGGAGTGCGATTAATAGCTATAGTAATGGCGACAACCAATCATTAATCGGATATAGTATCGGAATTCAAGGCCAAATCGGTAATTTCTCTCGACCGAGTTTTGATTATACCGGATTTAATTTAAACTATTTTCAACAATTTCCAGGTACCAACTCGCCATTTTTATTCGATCGCATTGTCGATAATCGTGTGCTATCAGCAGGTCTCAATCAACAAATTTTTGGGCCATTACGCTTAGGAATTCAATCATCGCTCAATCTCGATACTGGCAAACAAATTAGTACCGATTATTATGTAGAATACAGCCGCCGCTCTTACAATGTGATTCTCCGTTACAATCCAGATTTAGGCTTAGCCTCGATCGGTTTTCGCTTAAATGATTTCAATTGGGATGGAGTAACACCAGGATTTTAGCCAGCGAACAGTGATTAGTGATTAGTTGCTAATTAACTTGAGTTTTGAATTAGGAACTAGGATAAATTTTAGACAAAAACAGGAACAAAAAAATATTTTACTTCTACTCCTATATGAAGTTCACTGTTCGCTATTCACTGTTCGCTATCCACTATTCACTATCCCATGAATCCCCGCCAACTAGCATTATTTGCACTTAACGATCTTGAGACTGGTAGCTTTACAGACGTGGTAGTCGATCGATTGCTAGGAAAATTTCAATTAACTGGGGTCGATCGCAATTTCTTTACTGAATTAGTGCATGGGATCGTGCGGCGCAAGCGCACGTTAGATGCCATTATCGATCGCTTAGCCAAACAACCTGCCGAGCGACAGCCACCCAATCTCAAGCAATTACTGCGTCTAGGATTATATCAGCTCAGATATCTCGATCGCGTTCCGGATTCGGCGGCAGTCAATACTACTGTTGATTTAGCTAAAGCTAATGGTTTAGTTGGTTTAGCAGGCGTTGTAAATGGCATTTTGCGCCAATACATCCGGCTCCAAGCCGAACGCCAAGAAGTATTAGATTTACCTCTAGATCCGATCGGGAGATTGGGTACTTTATACAGCTTTCCCGACTGGCTGATCGAACATTGGCTGACAGAATTGGGTGAAATCGAAACCGAGCAATTGTGTCAGGCATTTAATACCGTCCCCAAAATCGATCTGCGTGTGAATGTGCTGAAGATCGATCGAGCCAAATTAATCGATATTTTTCAAACTGCTGGGATTGAAGTCGTGCCGATTCCCAATCTACCGCAAGGATTACAATTTACTGGCAGTGTCGGGACGATCGATCGATTACCGGGATACCATGAAGGCTGGTGGACGATCCAAGATAGTAGCGCCCAACTCGTCACTCATTTATTAAATCCGCAGCCAGGAGAAATTGTTATCGATGCCTGTGCCGCGCCAGGTGGAAAAACGACCCACATTGCAGAGTTGATGGGCGATACCGGGCAAATTTTTGCAGTAGATAAAACTGCGTCGCGGTTGAAAAAATTGCAACAAAATCTTAGCAGATTGCAGTTAAGTAACATAAAAATTTTAACTGGGGATAGCTGTGGTTTGGGTGAATTGACTGGCACAGCCGATCGCGTTTTATTAGATGCACCTTGTTCTGGATTGGGTACGCTCCATCGACGTGCTGATGCTAGATGGCAAAAAACACCCGCACAAATTCATGAATTAGCCAAGTTACAATCACAGTTATTGGCAAATACGGCTACTTGGGTCAAACCTGGCGGTGTGCTAGTATATGCCACTTGTACGGTACATCCGATCGAAAACGAGCGCGTCATTACCCCATTTTTAGCAACCCATCCTGACTGGCAGATCGAGCTATTACCTAGTGATTCGCCCTGGGCCGATTTTGTCGGTGCTAATGGCGCGATCGAAATTTGGCCCCACCGCCAGCAGATGGATGGCTTCTTCACGATCTCGCTCCGCCGCCTTGGGTGATAGAATATCCGAGCGCGTCGAGCTGAATGAGTTGTGTTTAAGATCGGTACGACTTCAATCAATTGATAATTATTATTATTAAGGATACAATCGATCGGAAGAAAAAAAATCGGATGGCTGAAGATTAATTCATCCATCCGATCTGCCGATCCTTAATTTGTTAGAGAGGAGAACACTAAATCGATGACTAGAAGCTAGAATTACATTTACACCGCCGACATCGAACGAGTACTTATCTGAAAGATGCTCGGTCGATCGCGGATTGACTGCTTGGTGTCAGCGAACTTAAGCGATGTAAATACTATAACTGTATTGAGAATTAGTGTCAATACATTTTGAAAAATTATGGCAATAATTTATGGTAATTGCGTGGAATGTCCGCAGCGACAGTGTTAGAACTGCGAGATCGGGATGACAGCGATCCTAGAGAGATATCTCTCGATATCGGATCGCGGATCGGGTGCAGCGCTAACTACCATAGTTGCCACCATGACTTGCCACCGCACCAAGAAACACCAGCAGTAAATTGCCGACCGCTAGCAGTGGTGCCTGTATAAGCCCAATAAACGCCAGAATTGCTGTGATTATTGGGATCTGTAACCGATCGACCGGGTTCGAGCCAACCATTGCGATCTAGATCGTACCACTCTTGAAATTGCTGAGCGCTGAAAAAGCCGCCAGTAATTGAGTGCAAAACTAAGACATTACCTTTGCGGATATATGCGCCAAATCGATCGATCCGGATCTTCTCAGTCGATCGATTGGTAATAGTTGTGGAATAGTAGGGTTTGTGGCGGTGTTTACGCTCGCTGTAATGTGCGATTTCCAGTAGACTATTGCCGATCTTTAACTCTGACAAATCGATGGTTGCAAAAATCAGATCGATATTTTTGTCAAATTTAGGCTGCTGTTCGACAGCAACTTCGATAGTTTGTGGAGCAACTTTGATAATTTGGGCCGCTGTGCTTGCTGAACTGCGCCAAAGCTGCATTTTCTCCAGATCGATCGTGCCGAGCATCCCCGGTTTATCGGTGGTCAGTCGATCGTCGAGGTTTGACTTGCGTTCTGTTTGCAGTTGCTCGTTCATTAATTGACTACCTAATCTACCGATATTCTGGGTTGTAGATTTAACATACCCACAAAATATCGATCGATTGCAGCTACCAGCAAGAAAGTCTTCACTCAGGAATGCGATCGAGGGAGCGCACATACCAGAGAACCGAAAAATGTCAAGGATGCGACAATAAGTGATGTTAAGTTCGCGCCATCTCAGGGTACGCTATAGCTATCAATTAAGCAGATCGCTTTCTAGATAACACATATGGCTCGATCGAGTTATCGCCTATTTTGTATATATTGTCACAATTACTGTCGCGAGGTACACTTAAATTTTACTCTTAGCTAGATAAAAATGATTTGCACTTAATAGTTACACTCTATAATAAAGGTCATCTCAATCGACGATCTGAGTAAGCTAACTGTATCGTGATTATCAGTTTTGCATCCAGTATGCAGATTAAGCTAAGTTGCGAATAGTGCGCCGAAGCTCTGACAGTGCGGATCGAAATTATGGCGATCGATCTGGAGATAGAAGAGCTACCTTCGACAGTCACTCAGCTTGAGCCTGAGGATGTCAATGTAAATGTCCTAAAGTTAAATGTGAGGAGAATCGCCCGAATGTCATCAATATTTTGGAAATCTGTATTTATTAGTCCTGTAGTTTTGGGCATGTCTGTCTTGCTATCCACAGGGGTAATGGCAGCACCAAAAAACAACGGAACCGCTACCCCAGCAGTAACTGGTACAGCTAACGACTTAATTTTAAACAAAGCTAGTGGTGCTAATTCTGTCAAACTTGCTGCTGGTGAACCAGCTCCAGCAACGACGACTCCAGCGACCACTACACCAGAAGTCGCCGATATTATCAAGCCTAGCGATTGGCAATATACCGCACTTCAAGGTATCGCGGCTAAATATGGTTGTAATCCTAATTTCAACAACCAGCCCGTTTCGCAAACCGAATTTGCGCGGGGTCTGAATACTTGCCTCAATAGAGTCGAAACAAGTATCGCACTGGAACAAAAGCCAAAATATCCTCCTTCCACGACTCCTCCAGCACCTTCAGCTCCTTATACCCCCTCCAACGCAGCTACCAAAGAAGACCTCGAAGTCCTCAAGCGGTTGACTCAAGAGTTTCGCGCTCAACTGACCGAAATCGACAGCAAGATCGTTGCCCAAGACAAAAAAGTCGCTCAACTACAAAGCACTCAGTTTTCGACTACTACCAAGCTCAAAGGCGAAGCTGTCTTTAATATTAGTGGTGTTGCTAGTGGCGCAACTCGAAATAATACCATCGTTGGCGATCGCGTCCGGCTTTTATTTGAAAGTAGCTTCACTGGTAAAGATCGGCTCTGGACACGTCTGGCCACTGGGAACTCAACTAGCCTCGGCAGTACTTTTACCGTTCCTAGCACCACTGGTGGACAAGTAATCGATACCAATGGTAACAATACTACCGGAATTGATTGGTTGGCCTATCAGTTCCCTGTTGGTAATACCAACGTCTATGTAGCAGCATTTAACGCTCTTCAAGTAGACTATGTGCCTTCCTTCGCACCAGGTTTTGATGATTTCTCTGGTGCTAGTGGCGCAATCGGGGCCTTTTCTGAATCTAGCCCGATCTACAAAATCGGTGGTGGTAGTGGTGCTGGCGCGACTATTCCGATCTCGGATACTGGCTTGGCATCTGTTTCGGTCGGTTACTTTGCGTTCAATGCTAACAGCCCTGCTACAGATCGCGGCTTGTTTGGTACGGATAATTCCTTACTCGGACAACTCAACTTCAAGCTCTCTCCGCAGCTAGAAGGCGGTTTGACTTACATCAACAGCTCCCACTCCGGCACGATTTATAATGGTACAGGCGTAATCGTCGGTACTCCATTGGCTAACTCTAGTGCTGGTCGGACTTCGGCTAACTCATACGGTTTAGCGCTGGCATATAAAGCTAGCGATAAACTTACTTTCAATGGTTTTGCATTGAGAACCGATGCTAGTAAAGGTGGCGCGATCGGCAAACAGGAAATTTGGAGCTACGGTGGTGGCGTGGCATTCCCGGATATTGACGGGAAAGGTAGCCTTGCGGGTTTATTTGTAGGTGCCGAACCTTATGTTGGTGGTGCTGGCAACACACCGTTCCACTTGGAAGGTTTCTACAAATACAAACTGAGCGAAAATCTCTCGATTACGCCTGGGCTGATCTTCCTGACTTCAACTGACGAACTCAACAAAAACAGTGCATTAATTGGCGTAATCAGAACTACATTCCTGTTCTAATTATCGTTGATTCATTCGATCGAAAGGTTGCCAGATAGATGTGATTTATTACACTTGTCTGGCAACTTTTTTTGTGCCAACTATTCACTAACAACCAGATATTTAGGGGGGATCGAGCAATATAATTGAGCCGTACCGATCGCTAGGCGATCGTCAGGAAATTTCAAACCGATAACTCCCCCTTTTTTTAAAATAAGTTGATGGCAGATTTTACCAAAAATTAATAATTCAGCCCATTCACTCAAATTAGGCTCGTGTCCGACCACAGCTAGGGTATTTATCGGACGATCGGTAGCTCGCGCTGCCCAGGCATCCAGCCAAGATTGGAGATTTCCTGCGGGTGCTAAATCTGCCGATATTTCTAGTTGAGTACTAAGTCGAGCATCCATTAAAATGTCCGCAGTCTGACACGCACGGACGAGTGGACTAGTCATAATTAGCTCGAATTTTAGCCCGGATTTAACCAATCGATCGGCAACTTGTGCCATCTTTTTACGTCCTATTTTAGTAAGTGGTCTAGATTCATCGGTGGCAATTGTGTCGGCGGTAGTCGGATCGCAATCGCTCGCGATCGCATGACGGATTAGGTATAAGTACATATTTTTATTAAGTATTTGTAGCTAATGAGCGTTCGAGTGGATGATAAAAACTGGGTAGCTTGTTTACAATTTATGATGCTTTGATACATCCATCGATCGATGGGGAATGTTAGAAATGAATCATAAGTGCTTTAGATCTAGGGTGCAGTAGTTATGTCAGAACCACATGTGGAAGATTTGGTTATCCACCGCAATCGGCAATTGCGGTGGGAAGCTTTTTTGCCCAAGCGCAAGGCTTGGCTCCAGACACTAATTTTATTGCCATTTGGCTTGCCAGTCGCGCACTTCTTGGCGACTAGTTGGCAGTTCTCCATTAATTCGATCTTCGAAGAGCGCCAATATTTGATTGGCATTCTATCGATGGTGTTTAATCTGTTACTGCCCAGTTTATTTTTTGCCTTCGTATTTCACTGGGGCTGGTTCGTGTGGAGATCGACAGCAGCGCGCTGGTACCCGCAGGCTCAAGCATTCTGGGCAGGATGCTATGCTACATTGACGATCGCGATCGCATTTGGTGCGGTCGGACTATTTACCAGTAGTCTGGGTGTCTGTGGCAACCCCGCTTGGAACGAGAGCGGACAATCGCTACTGTGTAATTTAGACGGTTATGGGTTTGAATCCAAGTCCTGGTTTGGGGTCTGGTTTATTATCGCGGCTTATTGCTATCAAGTGCGGGATACAGTAGTTGCTAGAGCTAATTCACTCCACCAAAAACTGTTCTGGCATCGTTACGCACAACCAACCGATCGATCCGATATTCCTTCCATCGTTACTGGAGATGACAACTCAGATCCGCATGAAGATCTCAGAGCGACTACTGGCGAATCAATGACGGCCAAGCTGCAAGACTAGATCCGAACTTTTCATCTCAATGTTAGAATGTGACGAGATCGCGCCCATAGTAACAGCACGCCGTAAGGCGATCGCCATTAAGTACTTTGCTAAACCGAAATCATCAGCATCTTTTTAACCTTGGGAGTTTGTACCGCGTATCGATCGGTACAGCGCTCTTGCTGCTGGGATGCTGGGGTGGTGTGACCCCGAGCATCGCCAGCCCCAATCCAATCGCTCAAAATCCCGTCCCATCGGCACCACAACCAAATACCGATCGGATCGATCTTAGCCCGGAAATCATCAATGGTAGCCCCGTCCTCCAAAAATGGATGAAGGAAATACCCGATGTGCTGGATGATATTAACAGAGATCCCAGTTTTCGGACGCGGGTGAAAGTTGGTTATTCTCAATATCCCTCTGCGGGACAGACTGGTGGCTTTCATCTGGCGGTAGAAGACATGTTCTTTGGTCGCAGCGGACTCTCAGCCAGTGCTAATTATAATGCTACTTTTGATGGTGTTCGCAGTGCTTATGGTGCCGACGCTCAATACTATCTGTTGCCATTAGGCGGCTATATCAATATCACACCACTGGTAGGGTTTCGCCATCTGCAAACCGACAAATACAATCGCGATGGTCTCAATCTCGGCCTGAAATTGATGCTAGTTCCGTCACGGGGCGGCGGTGCAGATATTTCGCTGAGTCAAAGCTGGGTGGGCTTAGGTGGGAATACTGAGACGGGTTTGACGACATTCTCGGTTGGGTATGCTCTTACCAATCATCTCCGCATCTCCACTGATATCCAACAGCAAAATGCTAAGGAAAATTATGATAGTCGGGTTGGCATTGGTGTTGAGTGGATGCCATAAAAATTATAAATCGAGATCGGGGATGAGTACGCTCTCGAGGCTCGAGCCGATGTGTGTATTTGGCGGGTGGGAGCTAACCCAATACTGCTTGGTTAAGCTAAAAACTAGTTAGTCCGCGAAGACAGGCTTTTGCCGCTCGCGGCAACAACCGGCTTTTGCCGCGAGCGGCGACTTCAGTCGCTAGCAGTTCTTAAACGAGAAGTATTGAGAGCAGACCACTCGCTAGGTTTGAGCTATATAATCCGTGTCTACTTAATTAGGACGCTCGGTTAAATCTGATGGCAGGATAAATGAGCCATCTAGGGTAGCTTCAAGATCGGTAGCCTGAATTACGGCATCGATATCTAATTCGCCGTATATATGCGGAAATAAATTATTGGGGTCTGCACCTTCGTAGCGAATTTCTGCTTTAACCAGAGCGGGATCGATCGAGAGAATAACTAAATCTTTTTTATCTTTAAAAAAACGATTTGCCGAACCGAGAACTTGAGCTGCTGTCGAACAATGAATAAATCCTTCGATAGCTAGCGAATCGCTGCGATAAGTACCGATATTTTTGGCTGTTTCCCAGTGGTTTCTGGTGGTAATGTGGAACATAAAAATCATAGCTAATCTCTCAAAATATTTTAATTATCGATCGATCTAACCGAAACAAATCACTTGGGTATACCTGGACAAATAGGAGCTAAAATTTAGGTGCTCCTTGCTAAATTGCTGTCGTAAATCATCAACGATTGACAAAAACTGCTAGGATGTATCTACTCGAAGCCGATCGATCGCCAAAGAAGATGGGGAAAGTTTGGTGTAAAACCAACGCTGTCCCGCAACTGTAATATAAGCCAGAATGCCCATCGTTTCCAAGGTTTCGGTATGAGCGTAGCTGCAAATTATGTCTATCTGCGAGGTACGGAATGACAAATACACACCGCTGGAATCGAACCATCAGTCTAGGGTTGATGGCAATATGTAGTTTTCATCAAATTATCGGTTCGACCCCACCCGCAGCCGCGATGCACATTGCTGAAGGGTATTTGCCAGTACAGTGGGCGATCTTTTGGTGGGTAGTTGCATTGCCATTTTTTCTGCTGGGTTTGCGTTCCCTGACCCAGATTACTCGCCAAAATCCCGAACTCAAGTTATTGCTGGCGCTCTCGGGAGCCTTTACCTTCGTCCTCTCCGCCCTCAAAATCCCTTCAGTGACTGGAAGCTGTTCGCACCCTACTGGGACAGGATTGGGGACGATTTTGTTTGGCCCGCTAGCGATGTCAGTCATGGGCGGACTGGTGTTATTATTTCAAGCCGTACTAATCGCCCATGGTGGGTTGACAACCTTGGGTGCGAATATGTTTTCGATGGCGATCGTCGGGCCGATGGTCGCTTATGTGGTATACAAAGTAGTGCTAAAGACCGGACATCAGAAATTAGCCGTTTTTCTCGCAGCAATGCTGGAAGATTTGCTAACTTATCTGACAACAGCAGTACAATTAGCCTTAGCTTTTCCAGCCGCTCAGGGTGGTTTTATTGCTTCATTAGTTAAGTTTGTGGGGATCTTTGCGGTGACACAAATCCCCTTAGCAGTTAGTGAAGGATTATTGACAGTATTAGTCTGGAACTGGCTACAAGACTATGGTCAACAGGAATTACAAACCCTCAATTTAATTCACCAAAAGAAGGAGGCATAGGAGATAGAGAATCGAAAATTAGCGAGATCGTTACCTGACCTAAAAATATAATAATCAATTATCGATCTTTAGAGACACACTCTATTTAATATTTACCCGATCGACTTTCATGCAAAAATCTAATCGAAAGGCTAACTTATTCATCGGATTAGGGGTTGTGGCACTAGCCGTAATTCCATTAATCTTCATTCGTGGAGTTGAATTTCAGGGCGCTGACGATCGCAGTTCTGCGGGAATTAAAGAGCTTCAACCTAACTATAAACCCTGGTTTAAATCTGTGTTCGAGCCGCAAGGTGCGGAAGTTGAAACCTTTTTATTCGCGGCTCAAGCAGCGATCGGATCGGGAGTCACTTGTTATATTCTCGGTCTTTACAAAGGACGCACCGAGCGCAGGCAAGAACTCGATCGAGTGGAAAAATCTTCGCTCGATCGGGTGGATTCGCCGATCGAGTAAATCTCATTCGAGCAAAAATCTATTTCTCGAATGCGGCTTTCCCGAGCTATTGGAGAAAATAGCATCGGTCAATACAAAAATAATTGTCGATCGATCCCATTACCCATTATCCCTTTTAAGAAATTGAACCGATTTGGCTTGCGCCAACGCTACGCGAACGTCATAAATGCTGGAGAGCTAAGTTAACATTCGATCGAAAATTGCGAGCGAACGAATGTTTTTTCGAGTAAATTCGCGCTGTCTGGTTAACTATTGGGGTAAGATCTTTTGCATGTCACTTTACTGACAAATTCAAAATATCGCTAATGATGCAGACTGGGCACGGGGCAAACAGATCGAACCGAGGTAACACGCAAAATGAGTGACGACTTTTCTGCTGAGATCTATGATGCGATCGTCGTCGGATCGGGTGCTAATGGGGGCGTGGCGGCCAAAGAACTCGGCGAACGTGGCTTGAAAGTCCTCGTGCTAGAGGCAGGGCGAGCGGTCGATCCCCAGGCCGATCTGGGGCATCCGGTGCAGGATATGGCAAAGCGGTTTTATAACTTGGCGATCTCCGGGCGGCAGTCATATCAAGCGATGCACCCCGGTTATTGGAAAAATAATCCAGATTTGTTTATTGATGAGAAAGACAATCCCTATACTACACCACCCGATCGACCATTCTCGTGGATTCGCGGTCGTCAAGTCGGGGGCAAAAGTCTGACTTGGGGCGGGATTACGTTGCGCTTGTCGGATTATGAGTTCAAAGCGGCTAGTCGCGATGGACACGAGCAAGATTGGCCGATCGAGTATGCCGATTTAGCCCCTTATTATAGTAAGTTGGAGCGGTTCTTTCAGGTGCGCGGCGATCGCGATGGGTTGGCACAATTGCCCGATGGGGATTATCAACCGACAATCCTATTGACTCCTGGCGAACTACATCTCAAGCAAGTCGTGGAAACCAAATGGCCCGATCGTAAGTTGATCGCTTCGCGGGGGTTTGGATTGCATAAATCCACATTAGCAACAGCTTGGCCGTCGTCTTCCAGTCAGGGTTCTTCACTCCATGTCGCGATCGAGACGGGGAATGTTACGCTCAAATCTGATGCAGTAGTCAGTCGGGTAATTTTCGATCCTGACACCCGCAAAGCTACTGGGGTAGAATATATCGATCGCATTAACAAGACCACCCATCGAGTATGCGGGCGTACCATCGTCTTGTGTGCCTCGACGATCGAGTCCGTACGGATTCTGCTCCACTCTACCGAACGTTACCAACCAGGTGGATTAGTTGACAAATCGGGGCTGCTCGGTCGCTTTTTGATGGATCATGTGTCCACTTCCACCTTCTTTTTTATCCCTGGCTTGCAACCACCCGCCAAACCCTTCGCTCTTTCTGGTTGCGATAGCTTTTTCATTCCGTGCTTTGTCAATTTAGAGTCCCAAACCGAAGATTTTTTACGCGGCTATGGCATCTGGGGCGGGGTACAACGCTTTGATTTACCTGGAATCGTGCGGAAAGTGGGGACAGGATCGATCGGATTTGCGATCGCGCATGGGGAAGTGTTACCCCGCTTCGACAATCGGATTCAGTTGAGCGAGGATGTCGTAGACGCATGGGGAATTCCCGTGCCCCATATCGAGTGTGCTTGGTCAGATAACGAACAATCGATGCTAGCACACATGCACGCTCAGATCGATGAAACGATCGCTCTAGCTGGCGGTAAACCGATGAAGTTGACAGAGATGTTTCGGATTCCGCTCTTTGGCAAGCTAGTGAGCAAAATGGAACATACGATGTCTTTTTCGGCTCCTCCAGGCTATTACATCCACGAAGTTGGCGGGGCGCGAATGGGCACTACGGCCACTAATTCAGTCGTGAACCCGCATAATCAGTGCTGGGATGCGCCGAATCTATTTGTCACTGATGGTGCCTGTTGGCCCTCTTCTGGATGGCAAAGTCCCACTTTGACGGAGATGGCTGTTACTGCCCGCGCTTGTGCATTTATCGCTGATGAGATAGGGAAAGGTGGTTGCTAAGAAATTGTTAAATAAAGCCACTTGCTACCAACATTCTAAGGGGCATTATTAGTGGCTAGTGGCTAGTGGCTGGTGACTAGTGGCTAGTACATGTACCTGATTCGATTGGGAACCGCTATAGCGATCGATTACCTACCTCTGTTTAAGATCCAAGGGGCGGGTTTAGGCGATCGATTACGAATAATTCTCAAAATCTTAACCGAACCCGCCCTCACACACCAATAACCTAATTGCTATTTATCTCACTATTTAGAACCACGAAGAGTTGACACTTCTAATGAGGCGATCGTAATTTGGCTTGTAACTGCGCTCTAATAACCACGAACAGTTGCTCAATCGCCTTCCTTCAATAGGAAACGGTTGGAAATTGCTTTGAATGACATTCTCCCCGCAAGTACGTTGCTGTAGCTTTCTTCGATCGATCGAATGACGATGCCTTCCCGCTCGTTCTTGGTATTGGGATATTTGCCCTCAGCTAGTGCTAATAGAGATGCTTGGTCGTGTGCGAATCGATCGCCAGTTTCGACGACTTCTGTAGGCATTAAACCATTATCTACGCTAAATTTATGTGCCTCAGCGTGGGATAAATACCGCGCATTCTCGATGTCGTAGATATTAAACCTACATTCAGCAGGTTAGATTTAAAATAAAGTATTTTTATTAAAGCGAGTTCAGAGGAGTCAAATGTCGCCAAGCAATAAGATCGAGGTACAAGACATAGACCACCTAGGTATAATTGCGGCAATCATCGATGATATTGGAATAGTAGAGATAATCGATCGAGAGCTAGGAAGCCATCCACAAGAGAAGGTGAGTGCGGGGCAAGCAGTGAAAGCGATGATTTTGAACTGTATGGGTTTCTTAACCGCTCCATTATATTTATTCAGTGAGTTTTTCACAGGAAAAGCTACTGAGCACCTAATTGGCAAAGGAGTAAAAGCAGAGTACTTAAATGAAAGTAGGCTGGGAAGAGTAATGGATCAAATATATGGATATGGAATTACATTGCTTTTTGTGAAAATAGCATCAGAGATGGCTAATAAGTTTGGGATTAGCAGTAAGAATGGACATCTTGATGGTACCAGTATTTCGGTAGATGGGCAATACAGAATAGAAGGAGAAGACGAGACTTTAGTAGAGAATGAATCATCAGAACCAATAGGAATCACAATAACACAAGGATATTCGCGAGACCATCGCCCAGACTTGAAGCAATTCACACTGCATTTGCTGACAAGTGAAGAAGAAGGAATACCATTATTCATGAATGTAGGGAATGGGAATACAGCAGATCAAAGTGCTTTCCCTGAAGTGATTAAAGCATTTCGTTCACAATGGCAAGGAGAACAGATTGATTTATTCACAATGGATGCAGCATTTTATAATGAACCAAATATCAAAGATTTTGGTGATAGTATCAAATGGATTAGTCGAGTACCAGAAACAATAAAAGCTGCACAGGAACTAACAGAGAAACTATTGCCTGAGCAGTTTACCGAATCCGATGATAAAGGATACCGCTTTTGTACTGTTTGCAGTAATTATGCAGGTGTTAATCAGCAATGGGTGGTAGTCGAAAGTCGGCAACGGATGGAATCAGATTTGAAAAGTTCTGCCAAAAAGATTGAGAAGTTATTGAAAGAGAAAGAGAAAAAACTTGATAGTTTAATGAATAAAGAATTTGCTTGTGAATCGGATGCCATAAGTGCAATGAATGAGTTCAAAAAAACACTTAAATATCATAATATTGATGAATTGCAAGTTTTAGCTCAAGCGCATTATGCCCAAAAAGGTCGTCCTAGTCTTAGCCAAAAACCCACTCATCACTCTTTTCATATTCGAGCAAGTCTCGTGGAGAATTCTTTGGCCTTAGCCACACTTCGGCAAAAAGCTGGCCGTTTTGTTCTTGCTACTAACTCGCTTGATGACCAAAAATGGTCAGATAGCAACATCTTGCGCGAATACAAAGGTCAACAACCCACTGAGCGAGGATTTCGTTTTCTCAAAGACCCTTTGTTTTTTGCTTCTAGTATTTTCCTCAAAAATACCAAAAGAATTATGGCTCTAGCTATGCTCATGACCTTAGCATTGATGGTTTATAGTTTGGGGCAACGTCAACTCAGACTGGCATTACAACAGGCTAGTGCCACTTTACCTGACCAAAAGGGTAAACCGAGTGTTCGTCCAACCTTGCGCTGGATACTTCAGTGCTTTCTTTCTGTCCATTTAGTTTTTCTTGACGACATTAAGTTCCAGATCAAGCTCTCTGCACGACAACTTCTTATTCTGCAATTTCTTGGTGTTTCCTCTCGCAAATATTATTTTTTGTCGTGAACAACCTGCTGAATGTAGGATTAAAGACAAACAGCGAAATTTCTTTTAATTCCAAGCGATTCTTTTGGATGCCAGGGCCACAAATTTCGCCTTGGATGGCAAGGTGAGGTGATTTTCGCAAGATTGCTTCGATGCCGTATTTTTCTGCTACTCGCCAGTAATAATTGCCACCAGCTTCTAGTGAGTAATTACGTCCGCAAGCATGAAACTCACCATCGCGTGGATCGATACAAAATGTGGACGAGGTGCCGTCATATTTCAACGTGATGACGTAAGGTGAACCTTTCAATTCATCGATTACTTCCGGTACGCTCTGAATCCGCATCTCGTCGGTTTTGGGGATAAAGCCGGGAAAATTTGCCCGAAACCCACCCATGTTCGGCGGTGCGGGTGGCTCGTATTTACCAACACCCAACAGTTCGGTGACATCATCGCCAGCACTGGCTGCCGCCATTTTCAATTCCAGGGAATCAATGGGGAGTAGCAATCCTTGAGAAAGTGCGCCGCGTAGTTTCATCGTCCGAATCCGAAACTTGTCAGGACGGATGCACTCGTCTCCGGCTTCGGCAGTTTTCGATCGCCATAAAAAGCGAAATACTTCGATATCTGGCGGTACGGCATCGATTTCGAGGAAGACACCGAGGCTACCTGGCGCAAATTCACCTTTTTTGACGACACATTGCCAACCGTTAATTCGCGCGAGTTCGATCGCATCGGCATTCGCGATTGGTAAGATTTCAAGTACCCTCTGGATACTAGCTAATTTCCGTTGCATTGTTCTTGGTGCTAGCTATGTTTGTGATTAGTGTAACTACAGCATCGCTCTTGCTAATTCCAGTAACTAAGTTGAGAATCGCCGACGGATCTTTGAAGAGCGGATTAATGTAGACGATTCGTGGTACGATCGCTTCGCCATCACAACCTGTTTGTAGATATTATGTCCGTTTCTACGGTATTGCCTGCGCTACTCGTCCTAGCTGATGGGACGACCTACTCTGGTCACTCCTTTGGAGCGATGGGTACGACCATTGGAGAGGTTGTATTCAACACTGGGATGACTGGCTATCAGGAAGTACTTACCGATCCTAGTTATAGCGGTCAAATCGTCGTGTTTACCTATCCAGAACTAGGTAATACTGGTGTCAACCCCGATGATGAGGAATCCCAATTCCCCCAAATTAAAGGGGCGATCGCGCGAAATATTTGTTATCGTCCCAGTAACTGGCGATCGACGGCTTCTTTACCCAAGTATCTCCAGCATCACAATGTTCCAGGTATCTACGGGATCGATACTCGTGCTCTAACCCGAAAATTGCGATCGAGTGGAGCGATGAATGGAGCGATCTCGACTGAAATTCTCGATCCGGCGGAATTACTCAATTTGGTGCGTTCTGCGCCAGATATGACAGGACTGAACCTCGTCGATAATGTCACGACGGCGGAAGTCTATGAGTGGTCGGAACCCAGCGAAGCCATGTGGGAATTTAAGCCCGAGTCTAGCTCTACCGAGACATTTACTGTTGTCGCACTAGACTTTGGAGTCAAACGCAATATCCTGCGGCGGTTGGCTAGTTATGGGTGTCGAGTCATCGTCGTCCCTGCGGATACCTCAGCCGCAGCAATTCTCAGCCACAATCCTGATGGGATCTTCCTTTCTAATGGCCCTGGCGACCCCGCAGCCGTGCTGGGAGGTATTGCGACTACTAAAGAGTTATTGGGCGCTAACAAGCCGATTTTTGGCATTTGTATGGGTCATCAAATCCTGGGATTATCCATGGGGGCTGAAACCTTCAAGCTTAAATTCGGTCATCGCGGTTTAAATCAACCCGCAGGTTTGACCCAGACCGTGGAAATCACTAGTCAAAATCATGGGTTTGCGATTACCGCCGCATCTTTAGGTGCCGATGTCGAGATTACTCATCTCAATTTAAACGATCGGACGATCGCGGGGATGCAACATAAAACTCTGCCATGCTTCTCAGTACAGTACCACCCAGAAGCGAGTCCTGGCCCCCATGATGCTGATTATCTGTTTGCCAAATTTGTCGATCGGATGCGCGCAGCCAAAAGCTAAACTAGGCGATCTCAACTCCCCCTTTACCCCTTACCCTTTCACCTTTCCCCTCTCCCTCCCCCAAAGTAAAGTTGACAAGATCCCCGTAATTTGTGATAAATCCAGAGTATCGTTCTAGAGCGATCGCAAACTAAATAATTCATTTAAGCAAAGTTTAAGGAGGCTATTATCGCTGAACCACTAACCCTAACCGTGAGTCTGCGAGGCACTCGCGAAATAAGAGAAAACTATCAACTCTTCCGCCTCACTGGTCTGATGGACGCATTTTCCGAACCAACTTTTAAAAAGGTGATGGATAAATGCGTTGAAGAAGGCCCCAAAAATCTGATTTTGGATCTGTCGAAAATTGATTTTGTCGATAGTTCTGGACTCGGTGCATTGGTGCAACTGGTCAAAAAAGCTCAGGGTGTTGAAGGCACCGTGCAAATTGTCACTAATGCGCGAGTGACACAGACCGTCAAACTCGTCCGCTTGGAACAGTTCCTGTCACTGCAAACATCCGTCGATGCTGCTGTCGCAAAAATTGAAGGAGCGTAATTAGGGGATAGTGATTAGTGGCTAGTGGCTAGTGGCTAGCGATGCGCCATACGTAGGGTTCCCCGAGGGTTTAGCGCATCAAGACAGTGACTAGTAAAAATTCCCCTCCTGGGAGGGGTGCCGCGAAGCGGTGGGGTGGGTAAAGATCTGCGCTCCCCACTACCTTCCCCTACTTAATGTCGAAATATATGAATTTGTACCAGTTTTGAGAAATATTGATAAAATTAGAAGGCTAAATCAAAGTTTTCTAGTTACTAGCGATCGCTGTGGGTGAATCCGAGCTACCATCAAGCTGGCAACAGCTCAACCCTCTCATCCCCCCAGATCGAGTGCCACAACTGTCACCAGCAGCCTTAGCATATTTGGGAGACGCTGTGTACGAATTACACGTTCGCAGTCAGTTTTTGATGCCGCCCAAGCGATCTCATGTCTATCATCAACAAGTTGTCGCTCAAGTCAGAGCAGAAGCGCAATCTAGCAATTTGAAACTACTTCTACCACATCTGACATCCGCCGAATTGGATGTATCGCGCCGAGGACGAAATGCAGCGAGTGGTCGTCCGCGTCGCCTCGATCCCGAAATTTATCAGCAAGCTACCAGCTTTGAGACTTTAATCGGTTATCTTTACATTACCAATCCCCAACGGCTCGCGCAGTTACTCGCCCTGCTCCAATTCGATCCGACTCCATCCTCCTAATTTTTTAGCTAACATATATGACATTTAAACCTCGTCGCTCCGGCGCTGGTAAACCTTCGCCGCGCCAAGGAGATCGAGATCGCTCGGGCAGTGGGGAACGCGATTTTCGCCCCAGCCGCAGTCAAGACAACAGAAGTAGTTTCGACAAACCCAGTCGCCGTGACGATGCACCGCGCCGCAGCGAAGGTGGAAGTTCGGGTTATCAGGGTCGTGACGATCGCCGTCCGAGTAGTGACAGTAATGGCGAACGCAGCCGTCCGCCTCGGAATACGGATGGCGCAAGGAATTTCGATCGCGATCGCAGTTACCGTCCTCACAATGGTGAAGGCGGCGCTAATTTCGACAGACCGAAACCGAGTGTAGGCGATCGGGGTGCAAAACCCCGCACAGAAAAGCCCGATTGGGGTGTGCCTCGTCCTGGTAAGCCTAGTACATTTTCACCGCGTACAGATAGCTATAAGCCCCGCCGAGATGATGCTGGTGGCGATAGTCGTGGGAGTTATCGACCCGATCGCGGGCGGGATGCCAAGCCTAGTTTCAATCGCGACGATAGTTCATCGTCTTTTGGTGGCAAACGCGACTTTAATCGCAGCGACAGACCCAGCTTTAATCGCGATGACAAATCTTCATCCTTTGGGGAGCGACGTTCGGGTACATACGATCGGAATAATCGCGGTGGTTGGCAAGATCGTCCCGATCCCGAAGTCACCGAGGAAGAAGTCACTGATTATCTGTATGGGAAGCACTCTGTCTTCACCGCGATCGAAAACGAACGCCAAATCAATCGGATTTGGGTACTCGCCAAACTCCGTCATCATCCCGCATTTTTTACCCTCATCGCCCAAGCCAAAGCCAATGGTACCGTCGTCGATGAAGTGGATGCCCAAAGACTGGGATATCTTGCCAATGGGGGCAATCACCAGGGAATCGTCGCACAAGTCGCACCCCATGACTATATCGAACTCGAAGAATTGATCGAGCGCGCCAAAGCCGCATCTGAATATCCAACGATCGTGGTCTTGGATGGCATCACCGATCCCCAAAATCTTGGATCGATCGTCAGAAGCGCTGAAGCTCTTGGCGCTCATGGGGTAGTCATTCCCCAACGTCGTGCTGTCGGGATCACCTCCACTGTCTTAAAAGTGGCCGCTGGCGCATTAGAGCATCTGCCCGTCTCGCGGGTCGTCAACCTCAGCCGAGCTTTATCACAACTTAAAGAAGCTGGATTCTGGATTTATGGCACCACGGCAGAAGCCGAAGTAGCAATCTATAGCGTTGATTTTACCGATCGCCGTCCGATCGTCCTCGCGATCGGCTCTGAAGGAGAAGGTCTGAGCTTACTGACGCAGAAGGGTTGCGACCATTTGGTCTCGATCCCCTTGACAGGTAAAACACCAAGCCTGAATGCTGCCAATGCCGCATCGATGTGCTTGTATGAAATATCCCGTCAGCGTCTGTCAAATACGTTACGACTATCTGAGCGGTAAGCAAGTATTTTGGGATTATTTAAGATCTCTGGCTTAATAAATCTTCAATTTCTTCAGTCATTAATCAACCTCTTTGGAATCAGCGGAATCTAAACCAATGAATATTCAGGATATTTGGAGCAGCGCTCTCCATCTCGTCGGTCAAGCTTGGTGGGTAGAAATTACGACAGAACGACCACACTGCACGTATTATTTTGGGCCATTCGCGACCGCTGTAGAAGCTGATGAAGCTAAAGCTGGTTATGTTGAGGACTTGGAAGGCGAACTAGCTCAGGGTATCCAAGTAGCAATCAAACGCTGCAAGCCTACCCAAATCACGATCGAGCATGAAGAAGCAGTTCAAGATAACTACAGTCAAAGCAAAACTTCAATGAGCGGTCAATTTGGCTGATTCAGTTTTATGCCTTTTTTAGGGCTATTGTAGACATCCTCAGAAAAAGGGGGCTAAGATTATAGAGTCTTAGTCCCCTTTTTGAGGTAAAGGGTTCGCTAACGCCAACAGAATGGTGCTCAGAGAACTTGGGTACATCAAATTGGTATTTGTCTAACCCTGCTCCACAGCCGCTCGTAATAGCCCATGATTTTTAGCCAAGATTTCCTCAGCCCGATCGCGATCGATTTGGGTCCAGTGCATCAACAGCGCCACTTTTACCGATCGACCGCTAGCTTCCAATAGCTTACTCGCAGCATCGCGTTCCAACTGCGTCAGATCTTGAATCATTTGCAACGCGCGATCGAGTAACTTGGTATTGGTCACGGCAACATCCACCATCCGATTGCCATATACCTTACCCAACTTGACCATCGTCCCGGTTGAGAGAATATTTAAAGCCATCTTGGTCACAGTGCCTGATTTTAGCCTAGTAGAACCCGATAAAATCTCTGGCCCCACAACCAACCTAATTTCAATGTCGGCATTACTGGCGACCTGATTTGCTGGCACGCAAGTCATAAAGATCGTTCCCGCACCTCTAGCTTTGGCCGCATCGATCGCGCCATGCACGTAAGGAGTCGTACCACCAGCTGCAATCCCCACCACCACATCATGTTTGCCGATCTGCCGATCGACCATTGCTTGGGCACCATCGCTAGCAATATCTTCTAAACCTTCCGAGCTTTTCACCAATGCCCCCGCACCACCTGCGAGGATCCCTTGTACCAGCTCCGGCGGGGTGCAAAACGTGGGTGGACATTCCGCCGCATCGAGTACGCCCAAGCGACCGCTAGTACCTGCGCCGATATAAAACAATCGACCCCCCTGACGCAGCGAGTCGGCAATAAAATCGATCGATTTGGCTAATTCCGCTCTAGCACTGGCGATCGCATTTAGAGTATTTACATCTTCTTTGTTAAATAAATCTACCAGTTCCAAACTGCTGAGTCGATCGAGATTGGCACTATTGACATTTACCTGTTCGGTTAATAAATGCCCCCTGGTGTGTAGATTATTTGTCATTTCTGCTTTAAATTCCCCTCCTCGGAGGGTCTAGGAGTGGGTTATGGCTCTGTTTACAACAATCTTTCCAAGCGTTTGCGCATGGCATCGAGATCGATGCTCTCACTCTCATCTTCTATCTGAGCTTGCGGTTGCTTCCGTCCCTCTGGTTGCCAATCGGTTTCTTCGATATTCTGCGATGGTGGTGTTACTAGCATTTCCGCAGTCACAAGGATGCAATCATAGTCGGACTCTTGACAAAATTCTTCGATCTCTTCGGGATCGATGCCTTCAACAGTCGGCTTGGGGAAGTCTTCAGCCTCCAATTGATCGGCATAGCGCACCGCGTCATCTTCTTGCTCGAACATTAAAATCACATTGCGATCGCCAACTTGGGTGGAATAAATTCCCTCATTGTCGGTGCGAGCATTAAATAATAAGACAAATACACTCATAATCTCGTGCGTGTAGTATTTGGTATTTAGTGTGAATTTAAAACTATTCCCTAAACCGCAATTTCCATCATAAGCTGGAATGGCGTAATGGGGATCGATTCGACTGAGGGAATAGGGGATAGGGGATAGGCAAGGTAAAAACAGTACTTAATACTTACTTTAAGTAGAGCTAAGATTGCCGATCGCATCTAGCCACTAGCCACTAGATGGCTCTGCCATAATAAGCCTGAAGGGGATGTTGGGGATCGACTTGGTTATTCAACCACGCCCACAGTTGGTCGCCGATCGAAAAATGCCACCATTCGGCTGGATGCCGAGCAAACCCCGCATAATTCATAATTTGACATAATATTTGGCGATTGCGGTGGTATTGTTGGGCGATCGGATCGGTTGCATCGCTAAAATATGCTGGTTGCGATCGCGGTGACATTTCGTCAATCGGCGAACCCATATCCACCGCCATGCCCCGCTCATCTACTAGTGTCAGATCGATCGCCGCTCCGGTGCTATGCGGTGGTGGGGTGTCTAAATCGAAACTCGGAATCGCCCAAATTTGGTAAACATCTTGCCAAATTTGCTCTGTCTGCGCTGGCGATAATCGAGCCAGATCCAAGCCGCGCTCGGCTACTGTGTGCTGGAATGTATAATCCACCATATATTGCTGGACTTCCACAGGACGATAGGCATCAAAGATTTGAATCTGCCACCCAGGATGTAAGTGTTGCAATTTTTCCTGCGCTTGAATTACCCGATCGAGTACGCCCTGACGGAGATAATAAGGTGATTTTCCAGCATAATCTGCACCACATTTAATATACGGGTGCGGCATTTCGACAGCAAATAACCGTAATGGAATGGGGACTAAAGCTTCACCACATTCTTGAATCGGAACTTGGCGGTAGGGTTTCATCTGCATGGCTAGTGATGACGATCGCAGGGCGGATGCTCTTTATCAACGATCTTACTACTACGATCGCCAGAAATCTCCGGTACGGGATCGTAGCCGCCAGGATGGAACGGATTGCACCGCAGAATTCGCCTGATGGCGCGATAACTCCCCTCGATCGTCCCAAACCTGTCGATCGACTCGATCGCATATTGGGAGCAAGTCGGCGTAAATCTACAACTAGGCGGAAATAACGGCGAAATAAACTTGCGATATCCCTGCACCAACCAGATTAACAGCTTTTTCATATCACTATTTTAGTCGAGCGATCGTTCCTACCGCTACCTAATATTTTTTTGCAACATATAAATAGACATCATCTTGGTGATAATTGAGGTTGAATGCTTGAGAACTCTCAACTCGCGCTTTGATTTTTTGAACTGTTTCGGTATCGCTATTCCAACCTGGATGTCGTTCGTTTAATAATATGTATTTAAATGGTTTGAGATCGATCGCGGCATTTTCCTTGAAAGTCAACATAATTACCGAGCGATGAGTTAGATGTGGTGATATCTCCCCAACGGTCAATACCGCGCCGGCATCTTTAATTTTGGTAGTTGCAACTGTCGTAGCTCGATTGGTATCGATCGATGATAAATAAGTAGACCAAAAATAGCCGATCTTACTCAATAATACAAAGGCGATCGTCGACCAGATTAAAATATTTCGTCGTGTTTTCAAAAAAGATCGATCGGCAGCAACAGTACCAATAATTGCGATGAATAGAAATGGTAAAATTGGCAAAGAGTATTGATGGACTAAATTTCTTTGGGTAGAAGCTGTGGACAAAATATTCATCACCAGCATCGGAATCGTACTAATTAACGGCGCTAGTTTTTGGGGAGATAATCCCCAAGCTAAAGGGAGAATCAGGAAAGCAAGATATTCTAAAGTATCGCTAGAAAATATTTTCCCTAGCACTAAATTAGGCTTGAAGAGTAAATTTTTGGCTATTTCGCCAATCGAACTGCCGAGATAACTATATCTGGATACGGCGGCTGGTTCTGTACCACTAAATGCGGGAATAATTAACTGGGTAGCGATAATAAACCATGATAATCCGAGCAGTATGGCGATCGCACCATACATTCTCCGCTTTTCAAAGAAAATCAGCCATATCCCCATCGCAATGACAGTCAATGATAGTACAGCTTTGCAACTTAAAATCGCGATCGTTGCTAGTATAAATAAGAGCATGCGATGACTTCTAGCAGCTAAAATCGCCATGAAAAACCCTGGTAATGCGATTACTTCTGGATGAAAATCAAATAGGCTTTTATTGAATACCAGTGGATATAGTAGATAAGTAAAGACAATCGTTGTCGATTGAAACCGATTTACACCTGCTTGTAAAGATAGATAATAAAGCGGAAATCCAGCACCTGCTAAAGCTACTGCTTGGATCGCAAACAACCAATGGACATCAGGATAAATCCAATACAATAAAGCGATTGGGTAAAAAATTATCGCAGCATGGTCGCCCAGAATATGAAAGCCACCGAAAGAGACGATCGGGTTTTGACCTGTAGCAATTAAATAAACTGCTTGGTCGAACCAACCGAGATCGTAACCATGCGATTGATAGAGCCAATGGCGTAAACTACTACAACTAAAAAAGATCGCCCCAGCAACACCGATCCCGATTGTCACTGGATAAGATTTAAACCAATTGCTCCTGAGTAACGGCATAAAATAATTTATAGGTTAGTGTTGGCGAGAGCGTCGATTTTAGATTTAGAACATCTAGATCTATGCCTGCATAACCAGGCTCACTATAAATAAATACAAAAGCCCAAATAAGTGTAAGTATTATTAATGGAAGTAGAAAACATCTGAACTAATGTATTGCTTCGTCACAATCTGCATCGATAGTTTCCCCAATACCATGCGAATAGCTTTCTCTGACTCCAACCTCTGGTTCCGGATTTTTACAGTACCAGTATATGTTGGCGCGATCGTTCTAACCGCCGAACTACTTCATCGCTATACCGCGACCTCCCCCGAACAAGTTCGCAAAGTAGTGCATATCGGCACGGGTAATGTAATTTTACTAGCTTGGTTGCTGCAACTTCCTACTTGGGTGGGAATTGCTTCAGCGGCTGTAGCGGCGATTGTCACGCTGATTTCCTATCGCTTGCCAATTTTACCAGGGGTGAATAGCGTCGGGCGCAAGAGTCTGGGGACGTTTTTTTATGCGGTGAGTATCGGCGCATTAACGGCAGTATTCTGGCCGTTGCAACTCCCATATTATGCGGTCATTGGAATTTTAATTATGGCTTGGGGTGATGGATTGGCGGCGATTATCGGTCAGAAATACGGCAAGCATCCTTACACGATCGTCGGCAATACCAAGAGCTGGGAAGGGACACTAACGATGCTAATCGTCAGTTATACGATCGTGTCGCTCGTGTTACTAAGCGTGCAGGGGAATATTTGGCAAACTTGGGTAGTCGGCATTCCAGTAGCAATTGTGGCGACAGCAGTAGAATCGATCGCGCAGTGGGGTTTGGATAATCTCACGGTTCCCTTAAGCGGTGCTGGTTTAGCCTATATCCTCAACCAGTTGCTGATTACAGCATAATCTACACATATCTACACATATAGGTATTCACTACTGAGGATTGATGTCAAGTTTTCCCACGTTAGGATGAACTCAAGCACTTACACAGTAGACAAATTTATGAAAGTTGTAAATATTAATGTTGCCCCCACCCCTCCTGTATTAGGCGAGCCAGTAGTTTTTCAGCCCAAATTTAACGACCACAGTGAGACATTGAGTGCGACCCGGGCTTGGTCGTTGTTTTTCACTGGTGGGAAATCCGAACTCGCACTCGGTTCCGAGCCGGTCTTCGGGCGAGCTGCGACTGCAGCAACTGTGGCGATTGCTGCTGTAGGCGCGATCTCTTCAGTAGTCCTAGTTGGTGTATTCTAATTCGGTCGCTCGTGCCATCAAAATCAATTACAAAAATATAGAGACTCGATCGGCGATCGAGTCTCTATATTTTTGTGCCGATCGGCGATCGGTCACAATATAAAGAGCCAAACCCTCGTAAAATAGTTGAGACAAGAATTTTGCCCCGTTAGCGTAGCCTCAGCTGCGCGGAATCGCGGGGAAGATCGTCCCTCCCTCCACTTTCTAGCACCAATGACTAGTACCCAAAATATCACCGATGCGCCGATCGCCACGTTCGATCTGGTAGCATATCTGGCCGAGCGACAGCCTCGCGTCGAAGCGGCTTTAGATGCAGCGATCCGCCCTGCCTACCCCGACACGATCTACGCCGCGATGAGGTACTCATTATTGGCTGGTGGTAAGCGGCTGCGACCGATCTTGTGTTTGGCTAGTTGTGAAGCGATCGGTGGTAGCATAGATGTAGCTATGCCAACAGCTTGCGCCCTAGAGATGATTCATACCATGTCACTGATTCATGACGATTTACCCGCCATGGACAATGATGATTATCGGCGTGGTAAGTTAACCAATCACAAAGTTTATGGCGAAGACATCGCGATCTTGGCCGGAGATGGGTTATTGGCTTATGCTTTCGAGCATGTCGCTACCCAAACCCAGGGCGCTAATCCCGATCGCCTCATCAAAACGATCGCGCATTTAGCTAGAGCCGTCGGTGCAAATGGATTAGTCGGCGGACAAGTGGTAGATTTGGAGTCGGAAGGCAAAGCAGATATCACCGTCGAGACCCTGACTTATATCCACCAACACAAAACTGGCGCGCTGCTCGAATCATCGGTTGTTTGTGGCGGGCTGCTCGCAGGTGCAACCGCAGTAGAAATCGAAAAATTAGCTCGGTTCGCTCGCAATATTGGTTTGGCTTTCCAGATCGTCGATGATATCCTCGATCTGACGGCGACTCAAGCCGAGCTGGGTAAAACTCCTGGTAAAGACTTGGAAGCCCAAAAAGCTACTTATCCCAAATTGTGGGGATTGGAAGAATCCAAACGTCAAGCCGACAAACTCGTTGCTGAAGCTAAAACTATTTTGACAGAATTTGGCGATCGCGCGATTCCGTTGCAAGCTTTAGCCGACTACATTACCGCTCGCAAAAACTAACTTCCCCTTGCTTCATTCCTCCTCATTTTAGGTCATTTGCGTGGTTAATCAGGCAGCCCCTCTTCTAAACGATATCAGTCAAATTTTGGACAATCAGATTTTGCTAGTCGCAGTCGCTGCTTGTCTGATCGCGCAAGCGATCAAACTGACGATCGATACGCTCCAAAATGGTAAAGTTAGCGTCAAAGTTTTAACCACAACCGGCGGGATGCCGAGCGCCCACTCAGCGCTAGTTACCGCGCTCGCAGCTGGAGTCGGGCAGAGTTTGGGCTGGAAGAGTGCCGAATTTGCGATCGCGACAATTTTTGCGATCGTCGTGATGTACGATGCCGCTGGAGTCCGTCAAGCCGCCGGGAAACAAGCCCGTATTCTCAATCAAATGATCGATGAATTATTTTCTGATGACCATAAATTTAATGAAGAGAAACTCAAAGAATTATTAGGACATACCCCCGTCCAAGTAATTGCCGGTGCTGTGTTGGGAATCGCGATTTCATGGCTATTTTCTGTCGTTGGTTAAAGCGCGACGAATTATTTGCTCAAGCGCGGAAGTTTAACGATCGGAAATTCAAAAAATCTGCACACATGCATACAACCGATCGCGCTCGCCAGCTGTCTTAGGCGGTGCGGTTGCTCGGCTATTGCTAGTGATTCGATTGCCAGAAATATCGCATATTTACGGCAATCCGAACGAACACCTCGACATATCCTCACAGCTATTTTTAATCTATATTTGGAGCGGTAGCGCTAAGAGTTATCAAATCTAAATTTTTGATGAAATTCAGCAAAATAAAGTTTGACAAGCTATACAATTATGGGGTACAAGTATAAAAGAGAACTTCTACCGCGCACAGCAATTCTAAGTTAGAACCAGTATTCAGTGGGAAGTCAATCTTAATTAAGCATTAGAGCAATTAAATCTATATCTATGACTCAGCAAGTGCTTCACCCAATGGTGAAAATGCAACGTCAAGTTGAATCTTTGGTAGCATCCAAGATTCTCAAAACTACCGATGGAATTTGGAAAATCGCCTTTTTGTATGGCGACAAATGGCAACACTGGAAAAACGAACTGCTCGACTTTGGGTTTACCCTCCAAGATCCAGTTAGCGCTCTCCTCGAAGTCGAAGCTTGGGACGAAGAATAAATAATCGGTAACTTGTAATTGGTAATTGGGCGTTGCTCGATTGCGGCATGAAATGCCTTGGAAATTGAATCGAACAAGTGAGAAGTAAGCGCCAGTAGCAGTTCTCATGCTGGATCTCTGAATCGAGCGCGCTAAGATTACAACCATCGAATTCGCCGATCGAGATATGTTGCCACAGGATGATTACCCTGGCACGAGTAAATTACAATTTTCGACACGCATCATATTGTTAATCTATCCCGATCTAGAGATGTGAGGAGCGAACGTATATTCGCTCCTCACAGATCGCTTTGCCCTTATTCATTAATATCAGCTCGCCCGTTCGAGATTGCGAGCGAGCAAGTTTTGAATAGGATGGAATGTGGCGTTGCTGAATTGATGCATGAAACCATCGGTAGATACTGTCTTGAGAGTCAAGAGGGGGAAGAGAGAAAATTAGGGTCGAAAGGTTGTCCTGATTTGAGTACACCAAAGACCTGACGCAACAATTTGTGCATCGCTGCACCAATAACAGCCATTTTCGACTTCCCTTTAGCGAGCAACCGCTCGCAAAAAGCCCGAATCAGTGGATTATAACGACGAGCCACCAGCGCAGGCATGTACAAAACCTTACGTAAACTGCGGTTGCCAATTTTGGATAATCGCGGTTTGCCATGTACCGAAGAACCAGAGGAAAACTCGCTAGGGGTTAAACCAGCAAAAGCAGCCAACTGGTCAGCACTCTCAAACGCACTCACATCGCGAATCTCGGCCAAGATTGCTGAGGCAGTAGCCTGGGCGATACCGGGAATCGAGGTGATTAAATCCCGTTGAGTCTTCAGATGCGGATGTTGGTCAAAATGGTCGCGAATGAGAGCTTCTGTAGCAACAATTTGTTGAGCCAGAAACTCAATATGAGTGGTAATTGCAGCAATCACAATGCTGTCAGCGGTTTCAAGTCGATTGGACTCTTGTTGCCGCATGGATTTGAGGTTGTCCAGCCGATGTACTAATGCCTGTAACTGTTCGACCTCAATTGGTGGTGGTGTCCATAGTGCGGGTGTCAGAGCCGCACAAAATTGGGCGATCGTTTTAGCATCAGTGCGGTCAGTTTTGGTTCGGCTCAATTGGCTGCGCCCAAAAGCTTTTGGGCGAGACGGATTGACGATACTCACTCCATACCCGTGCTCGAACAAAAATCGTGCGAGGGCATCGCCATAAGTACTGGTAGCTTCCATGCAACAATGGATTTGAGTTACATTTTGACTCGTCAGCCATTGTTGTAACTGCTCGAATCCGGCTGGTGTATTGACAAATACTTTGTTTTTAACTTTGTTGTTATTGCTTCCTCCTTTAATCAGAGCTACGTCAAATTTAGATTTACTGATATCGATGCCTAAGATGTCTAATCCCTGCTCTGTCTGACTCATACTTGGGTACCTGGTTGCTAGAAGTTTAGTTGCTAGCACGGATAGTAGCTTTTTCACTTACCTTGTCAATGCAGGTTTACTCCTAGTGGAGATGACCTCTGATACTGTCCAGTGTTGATGTTTGCTACTGTTCGGATGTTGGGGATTCAATCTACACTTGCGAGCTTGGTGTCTCTAGGGGCAATCCGAATTTCCCGCTTCCGGCTGTGCTGGCGATCGATCGCCAAACGCGATCGATCTATCTATTGTTCTAGGATACAAGGGGCAATGTCTTGTCTCCCTTTTCGCGTCGGGGAACCCGACGGGCGGGAGCCGCTTCATGAATTGCCCCTACCGATGATTCTAGCTATTGCACATTTGTTGAATCATACCTGCATTCAGCAACGCCTGGAATGTTTTCTCGATCGCAATTAGCAGTTAAGATCCAGCAATTCCAAATTCAAAACGAGTTTACGACGTTTCAGACGATCGAGTCTCCTCGATCGATCTGAATTTTAACGATAGAGCAATGGTTCCAGCCTCTAAAATTTCTGAATTTGGAATTGCTGGTTGAGATCGCTCAGGCGCTCGTAGAGATCCACATTCAGCTATAATACCTAGCTCAACTGCCAATAACTTTCCGGAATTGAGGCTCGATCGATTGAAGTGTATGGGTATATACTTCGCGAGTACGGATCGATCGCGACACAGCGACCTAAAACTAAAACTTTAAATAAAATGGCTAAAAAAGGTATTATTACTGCGGCATTATTAGTAACTGCTGCTGGCGCTGGGTTTGCTGGCTATAAATACCTGCATGGGGAGAGTCAGCCAGTCGATTTAGCGTCAGTGATTCCAGCGGATGCTTATTTCGCGGCATATATTTCTAACGAACCAGCGGCATGGACGAAGTTACAAAAATTTGGCACCCCAGCAGCTCAAAAAATTATTAGCCAACAATTAACCGAATTACAGCAGAAGTTTCTCTCAGATACCAAAATGGACTATGCCAAGGATCTGCAACCTTGGATGGGTAATGTGATGGTAGCTGCCTTACCCGATGCAAATGGCAAAACCACCGAACCCCAAGTAATCGTCGCCATCGGTGTTAAAGATAAACTTAAAGCCCTAGACTTTGCCAACAAAGTTAAAGCCCAGAGTAAAGAACCAAGCAAAGAAATCGATTATAAAGGGGTGAAAATTACCGATACAGGTAAAGGTAAAAACGAAACATTTAGCGCTCTAGTCAACGACGAACTCGTCATCTCGCCCCAGCAGCATAGCGTGGAACTAGCGATCGATACTGCCAAAGGCTCGTCATCGCTTGCTAACAAAACAGGTAACGATTGGTTTAAAGGCGATACTCTGCAGCTCAAGCAGCCGATTATGGCATTTTATGTGCCGGACTTCACTCAATTCGTGCAACAGTCACTCAAATATGGCAAAACTCCAATGCCGATCGATTCAGCTACTCTGGTAGAAATGAAGAAGATTCAATCGATCGGTTGTGGGATCGCGATCGATGACGCTGGAATTAGGCTCAAAAGTGTAACCAAAACAGATGGTACCACGCTAACTCTGCCAACTTTTGCAGCAAAAAGCACCAATAACTTTCCTGCCGATACTTTCGCCATTGCTGGTGGGACTGGGATTTCACAAATTTGGACAGAAATTAATCGGCTCTACTCAACAAACCCCAGCACAAAAGCAAGTATGGCGCAACTGCGTCAGGAATTTACTAAATCTACCCAGTTAGATTTGGATAAAGATGTATTCGGTTGGATGGGTGGCGAATATAGCTTGGGAATGGTACCTGTAACTGGTGGCATCACCGCAGCCGCTGGTTTTGGTGGTGCCTTGTCGATCGAGAGTACCGATAAAGCTACTACCGACAATACGATGACCAAATTGACAAATATTGCCAAAGGTTATGGACTACAAGCAGAACAACGCCAATTCGAGGGTAAAACCGTTACCGACCTAAAAATCCCCGGACAAGGGGCAATCTTGAGCTACGGTTGGTTGAACGACAAATCGATGTTACTAGCAGTCGGCGATGGTTTAATCGATAAGATGGCCAAGCCTGCTGGTGAAACACTCGATCGGAGTGCAAATTACTCCACCATTCTCAGTACCATGCCCCAAGATAAGCAAAGCTATTTCTATCTTGACATTGAGAAAGTTTCGGCGCTGTTCGGGTCGAAATTAGCTGCTGTTTCTGGTAAACCGATGCCTGCTGATGTCGATGCCGTAGTCAGTTCGATCCGTGGCATCGGGATGACTTCTGTACAAGTAGACAAAGCTACCAATAAATTTGAAGCGCTCTTAGCTTTAAAGGAAGCAAAGTAAAGGGTAGTTGACAATAACCAGAACTCACGTTGAATAAATTCCCCTCCTTGGAGGGGTGCCCGACAGGGCGGGGTGGGTCAGATCTACGCTTAAATTTTTTTCACCGCCCACACTCCCACGTTGCCGCATCCCCCCACACCTCTCACACTCCGACTAAAATGGGAAGAATAGGTCAAAAGTAGGGAAATTATGTCAACATTGGCAGCGATCGGTGTTTTAGCAGTATTAATTTTTGTCCACGAACTCGGACACTTTTTGGCAGCCCGATTGCAGGGAATTTATGCCAATAAATTTTCGATTGGGTTTGGGCCAGTATTATTTAAATACCAAGGCAAAGAAACTGAATATGCGCTGCGCGCGCTACCATTGGGCGGCTTTGTAGGCTTTCCCGATGACGATCCCGATAGCGATATTCCCCCCACCGATCCGAATTTACTGCGCAATCGACCGATCCTCGATCGCGCGATCGTTATTAGTGCGGGCGTGATTTCCAATCTGATTTTTGCTTATTTTCTGCTTGTCGTCCAAGTTAGCGTCACTGGTTTTCAACAAGTTAATTATCATCCTGGGGTGGTAGTATCGGGCATTGCTACCGATTTGAGTACGGCAGCTGGTAAAGCAGGAATTCAAGCCAAAGATATCGTGCTCGCTGTCAATGGTACCGAATTGGGTAGCTCGAAATCTGCGATCGTCAAGCTGATGTCCGAAATTCACGACCATGCCAACCAACCCTTAACTTTTCAGATCCAACGCGGCGCTAAAACTGTCGCTCTCAAAGTTACTCCCGACGCAAATACCGAAGGGAAAGGACAAATTGGGGTCAAACTCGCGCCCAATGCGGATATTGTCATCGATCGAGCGCAAAACCCGATCGATGCAATGAGCAAAGGTGCTATGGAATTCGAGCGAGTCGCCGTACTTACCGTCCAAGGATTGCTGCAGTTAGTAACCAATTTTGGTGAAACTGCTACCCAAATAGCTGGCCCGATCAAAATCGTCGAAATCGGCTCGAACATCGCCTCCACAAATATCGCTGGATTGCTCCAGTTTGGTGCGTTAATTAGCATCAATCTCGCCGTGATGAATATTTTGCCGTTACCTGCTTTAGATGGCGGTCAGCTAGCATTTTTGCTGTTTGAAGCTTTACTCGGTAAGCCCTTACCGATGAAACTCCAAGAGACAGTGATGCAAACGGGCTTGTTTTTACTATTAGGATTGGGTGTATTTCTGGTAATCCGGGATACTGCTAATCTCTCGAGCGTTCAACAATTCTTTAAATAACTCTTAAAGATTCTTCGCCCAAGATATAGCGGTTCCCAATCGAATGAGGTACATGTACTAGCCACTAGTCTCCAGCCACTAGCCACTAAAACCACTAATAATGCCCTTCACTAGGATGAGAACCGCTATATCATCGCTATTTACAAGAAGTTTGGGCGTTGCTAGATTGAAAAATGAAACCCTCGGTAGGGGCAATTCATAAAGCGGCGGTTTTAATCGGAGTGCCCTCCGAATAAAAAAACCGACAAGACAGCGGCTCCCGCCCATCGGGATCCCCATTCGTGACAAGTTAAGCTTCAATCGCAATTCTCACGGAGGTTTGATAATCTAACGCTCTACCGTTGCATCGGACATTCAGCGAGCGACATTAGCACTATCGATCGAGATTTCTGATATATAGTGTGATGGACTGGGCGACCACTCGATGTATGAATGTTGACATTCGATCGAAAACCTTAACTTGTCACAGATGGCCTTGCGATATTAGCAACGATATCGATCGTCATGGTTTACAAGTTTACAAACCTAACGGCAGAAGTCACCGATCGGATTAACCTGCGTAGGAAGATTTCGATCGTGTAGACGTAATTTTAATCGCTGCGACGATCGTTACAATACCGCTCTGCCTAAATAAGATTGCAATACCTTTGGTATCTCGATCGATCCATCCGATTGCTGATAATTTTCCAAAATCGCCGCCATCGTGCGTCCTACCGCCAAACCCGAACCGTTGAGCGTATGGACGAATTGCGTGCCTTTTTTGCCAGTTTCCTTAAACCGGATATCGCCGCGCCGCGCTTGGAAATCATAAAAATTAGAACAACTCGAAATTTCTCGATACTTCCCAGCCGATGGCAGCCATACCTCTAAGTCATAGCATTTTGCCGCACTGAAGCCGATATCGCCAGTACAAAGTGCCAAGACGCGATATGGCAATTTCAATGCTTGGAGGATTGCTTCGGCATTGGAGACAAGCGATTCGTGTTCCTGTTCGGATGTATCGGGATGGACGAATTTGACTAGCTCGATTTTATTGAACTGATGTAACCGAATCAATCCCCTTGTATCGCGCCCAGCACTCCCCGCTTCGCGGCGGAAACAGGGTGTATAAGCACAGTGATGGATCGGTAGTCGTTCGCTATTGAGAATTTCGCCACGATAGAGATTGGTAACTGGTACCTCGGCGGTAGGTATCAACCACAAATCATCATCGGCACACTTGAAGCCATCTTCAGCAAATTTAGGCAACTGTCCCGTCGCTGTCATCGAAGCACTATTGACGAGAATCGGCGGACTGACTTCAGTATAACCAGCCCGAATCTGACGATCGAGCATAAAGCTAATCAGAGCACGTTCCAACGCTGCACCCGCACCAATCAGTGTCACAAATCTACTCTGAGCCAGTTTCGCGCTGCTCTCAAAATTCATAATCCCCATTTGCTCGCCGATCTCCCAGTGGGGCAAAATCTCACGATTGGTGGGCATATATTCGTCGCCCCATTTGCGAACTTCAACATTGTCTGCTTCACTTTTGCCGATCGGGGTAGTATCGCTGGGTAGGTTAGGAAGTTGTAAAATCAGCGCGTACATCTGCGCCTTAATTTCCCGTTCCGCTGGCTCCAATTCGGCTAGTTGTGCCTTCACTGTATTCCCTTCATCCTTGAGGGTTTGCACCTCTGGACTAGTTGCGGCTACCCCCTGACTCATTTTCACGCCGACGAGCTTCCCGATTTCGTTACTCCGTGCCTGAAGTTGACTGCGTTTCAATTCTATTTCCCGCTGCTGCCGATCGAGTGCGAGAATGGGTTGCAGATCGTAAACTCCCGCGCCTCGGCGATCGAGTTTTTCCTGCACTACTTCTGAATTTTCGCGAATCTGTCTGATGTCCAGCACCGTTTTTTCTCTATCTATGTAGGGTCGTTACTCTATCTTAGGATGTTTGATGACTTCTCCTTCAGCGCCGATTCGCCTTGGATCTATCCTCTCGATCGATAGTCACAAATAATAATCCGAGCAAAACCTCCCATCATCACGAACAGACCAAAATGGAATATTCTCAGCCTAAACCCCGACTCGCATGGGCGATCGCGTATGTTGAAAATCTACCACGATCGGGACGACGAGGGATGTCCCTGTCATATCTTCAGGCTGCGGAATCTGGAGAATTTCCAGGATTGTCGGTGCGATATCAGCTAATTTACCATCTTCGCGGAGGACAACATCGGTACCGTGACCGACGATCGCCCGGCGTTCGCCTTCGACTAAGATTAAGGGGACTTGATTGGTAGTATGCGCCGTCCAGGGATTGCCAGCCTCATCGAACATGTATTCCGCATTACCGTGATCGGCAGTAATCAGCGTCGTGCCGCCAACTTTGCCCACACCTTCGAGCAATCGACCCATGCAAGCATCTACCGCTTCGATCGCGCGAATGGTTGGTTCCATTTTTCCCGTATGTCCGACCATATCAGGATTGGCATAATTTACTACGATCAGCGTATAAATCTGCTTGGAGATCGCTGCTAAGATTGCGTCGGTTACCGCTACTGCTGACATTGCTGGAGTGCGATCGTAAGTAGCGACTTGGGGACTAGGGATCAATTCCCGATCTTCACCTGGCAAAGGTTCCTCACGGCCACCATTAAAGAAATAGGTGACATGAGCGTATTTTTCGGTTTCTGCTAACCGAAATTGCTGTAGTCCCAAATCTGAAATCGCCTCACCGAGGAGATGCTTGAGTTGTTGCGGTTCAAACGCAACCAGAACGGGTAAAGTCGGATCGTACTGGGTAAACGTAGCCACCGTCAGATCGCTGATTTGGGGACGAATAAAACCTGTAAAATTGCTACTAGCCAGGGCATGAGTGAGCTGTCTGGAGCGATCGGGACGGAAATTAAAGAAAATTACCCCATCGCCGGATGCGATCGCCCCTGGAGCGATTTTGGTAGGGGTAACAAATTCATCGGTTTTGTCTTCGGCATAACTGGCGGTCAGGACTGCGGTAGCGGTTTGTCCCGTGCCATCGCCTGCTGCCGTCATGACATCATAGGCTAGCTTGACTCGATCCCAGCGATGATCCCGATCGAGTGCATAATAACGACCGCTAATGGTGACGATTTTACCGACACCAATTTCGGCGATTGCTGTTTCAATTTTTTGGACGGACAAGATCCCATCTTGAGGATTGGTATCCCGGCCGTCGGTGATAACATGGATACAAACTTCTGTAATGTTTTGCGCTTTCGCTAGCTTCAACAAGCCAACGAAGTGATCCAGATGCGAATGGACTCCACCATCGGAACACAGTCCGAGAATGTGCAGCTTCCGCTGACTCTGTTTGACCGCATCACAAACTTTTAGCAGCGCGGGATTCTGTAAAATACTTCCATCCTTAACTGCATCTGAAATTCGGACTAATTCTTGTGGGACGATCCTACCAGCACCGATATTTAGATGTCCGACTTCCGAATTACCCATTTGGCCGTCAGGTAGTCCTACTGCGCGTCCGGATGTATCGATGAGTGCGTGCGGATAGGCAGCCCAAAGGCTATCGATATTTGGTGTCTGAGCTTGCGCGATCGCATTTCCTTCAATGTCTGGGCGATATCCCCAACCATCTAAAATTACTAGCACCACTGGAGCTACAGGTGCTTGCGCCATGTTATTCTTCACCTTTAATTGTTGAGAATAAAGTCATCGCTATCATAGCAGGGAATCGGAATTAGGGATAGATAGTAAGATCGTACAGGAGATCGCGATCTGATGATGAGTCTGGGTTCGAGCGGCGGAAGTTGAGTTTACACTACCAAAAGATCTGTGTCATCGCGATTTATTGGTGTTCGAGCGAATCTCAAAGTTCCAACCTGCTACACCACTGGCGAGTAGACCGATCGACCAAAAAACCACAAGCAAGCAATCCCAACCTGTGCCACAATGATCTAGTCGAGCTGGTAAGAGAAAACCACAAGCAACATGACTAAGTTTGTATTCGTCACTGGTGGCGTAGTTTCGAGTATTGGCAAGGGGATTGTCGCTGCAAGCTTGGGGCGACTACTAAAATCGCGAAATTATTCGGTATCGATTCTCAAGCTCGATCCTTATATCAACGTCGATCCTGGTACGATGAGTCCCTATCAGCATGGGGAAGTATTTGTGACCAAAGATGGTGCTGAGACAGATTTAGACCTTGGGCACTACGAAAGATTTACCGACACATCGATGTCGCGGCTCAATAGCGTCACCACTGGCGCGATCTATCAAGCGGTGATTAATAAAGAACGGCGTGGCGACTACAATGGCGGTACCGTTCAGGTCATTCCTCATATCACCAACGAGATCAAAGAACGGATCGAGCGCGTTGCCAATAATACCAATCCTGATGTGGTAATCGTCGAAATTGGCGGTACTGTGGGCGATATCGAATCACTCCCGTTTATGGAAGCAATCCGGCAATTTCGGAAAGAAGTAGGACGACGCAACGTAGTATACATGCATGTTACCCTCGTGCCGTGGATTTCGACTGCTGGCGAGATGAAAACCAAGCCGACGCAGCATTCGGTCAAAGAATTAAGATCGATCGGGATTCAGCCAAATATTTTAGTTTGTCGGAGCATTCAGCCCTTACCGCAAGGTATCAAAGAAAAACTTTCCGAATTTTGTGACGTACCTGTCGAAGCGGTAATTAATGCTCCTGATGCCAGCAGTATCTATGAGGTTCCCTTGATTATGGAACGGGAAGGACTCGCAACTCAAGTTATCGATCTGCTCCAACTCGAACAACGCACTCCCGATCTAACGCAGTGGCAAGGTTTGGTAGAGCGGATGCAGACCTCTACTCAAGAAGTTAAAATCGCACTCGTCGGTAAGTATACCCAATTGGGCGATGCCTATCTCTCCGTCGCCGAAGCACTCAGGCACGGAGCGATCGCCACAGGCGCTAAATTAGAAATCAAATGGGTCAATTCTGAGGATCTAGAGGAGCAAGGTGCCGCAGCACACCTGTTTGATGTCCAAGGAATCGTGGTACCAGGCGGATTTGGCATTCGCGGCGTAGAAGGCAAAATCGCCGCGATTCAGTACGCCCGCGAGCACCAAATTCCCTTCTTCGGCTTATGTCTGGGGATGCAGTCGGCAACGATCGAATGGGCGCGAAATGTTGCTAAACTCGATCGTGCCAATAGTGCCGAATTCGATGCCGAAACCCCCAACCCCGTCATTGCGCTCCTCCCCGAACAGCAGGATGTTGTCGATCTCGGCGGTACGATGCGGTTGGGATTATATGCCTGTCGCTTGGAAGAAAATACGCTCGCACACAAACTTTATCAACAAGAAGTGATCTACGAACGGCATCGCCATCGGTATGAGTTTAATAATGTCTATCGCAAACTGTTCCTCGATAGCGGTTATCTAGTCAGTGGAACATCCCCCGATACTCGGCTAGTCGAAATTATCGAACTTCCCGATCATCCGTTCTTTATCGCTACTCAATTTCACCCCGAATTTCAATCGAGTCCGAGCTTACCCCATCCACTATTTACCGGCTTTATGTCAGCAGCTTTAAAAGTGCTCGATCGTACTCGCGCCAAAGTAGAAGATTTCGTCAACCTCTAACTTGTAGTTCACCACTCCAACACTAGTTGCCCCACCTTGGCTTGGCAAGGTCAAAAGATCGCGCCTAGTAACAACAGCTGTCGATACCGTCGATCGACAGCTACCGTAAGATCCGAGAATTCATAAGCTTCATTAAATTCGCTAGATTTATCGACAAGACGTGAGAAATTAGAAGAATAATATTAATTTAGCTGTTTGTCTCGAGAATCATCGCAGCGGGATCGAACATCATCGATACTAAATTTAATCAATCAAAATTTTAATAACATGTCAGAACAACGAACCGTAATTATTACTGGCGCTTCGTCTGGTGTCGGTTTGTACGCAGCCAAAGCGCTCATCGAACGCGGGTGGCACGTTATCATGGCTTGCCGAGATTTAACCAAGGCAAATACCGCAGCCAGCGATCTCGCTCTGTCACCAGCTAGCTACAGCATCATGCACATCGATTTAGCCTCGATGGCAAGCGTCAGAAAATTTGTTGCCGATTTTCGTGAGACTGGTAAATCTTTGGATGCATTGGTATGTAATGCCGCAGTTTATCAACCCTTGCTGAAGGAGCCAATGCGATCGCCAGAAGGTTATGAATTAAGCGTCGCAACCAATCATCTAGGCCATTTCTTGCTCTGTCATCTGCTGATGGCAGACTTGCAAAATTCCACCGCACCAGAGCAACGGCTCGTTATTTTAGGTACTGTTACGGCAAATTCCAAAGAATTAGGTGGCAAAATTCCGATTCCCGCACCAGCAGATTTAGGGACTCTTCAGGGATTAGCAGCAGGATTTAAAGATCCGATCTCGATGATTGACGGCGGGCCATTTAAAGCTGGAAAAGCCTACAAGGATAGTAAGCTTTGCAACATGATGACGAGTCGGGAGTTACATCGTCGGTATCATGAAGCTACAGGGATTGTGTTTAATACTCTTTATCCTGGTTGTGTTGCCGATACACCATTATTCCGCAATAGTTATCCGTTGTTTCAAAAGATCTTTCCTTGGTTCCAGAAAAATGTTACTGGTGGCTATGTGACTCAAGAGCTGGCGGGGGAACGAGTGGCTCAAGTAGTCGCCGATGCTGGATTCAAGCAGTCGGGGGTACATTGGAGTTGGGGCAATCGCCAAAAAGAAGGTCGCGAGTCATTCGTCCAAGAGTTGTCGGAGAAAGCTAGCGATGATAAAGCGATCGAGCTGTGGGAGTTGAGCGCCAAGTTGTTAGGATTGCCACAAGATATTGCCTTGAAAAAAGTACTCACCCCTCAGTAAATAACCCAGTTTTCGGATTATTCTATTGTCGCAGGATCGATCGTTTTTCGCACTTCTCTTCGAGATCGATTCCTCAAGATATATCCTCGCGAAAATTGGCCAGAATGGATCGATCGACGGGCAGAATACAAGGTGAAATTTAATATCTTAGATCTCTGTTTCGATTATTTCATTTTGATTCAACGTTGTTGAGTTGAATCGCTTCGAGTTGAAGTTGTCGCCATCTTTCGGTGCGGCTGGTGCGTTGTTCTGGGGTGATAGTTTGGTAGCACCGATCGCAACAGATGCCAGGTTCGTAGTGGGGAGACGTAAGAGCTGCAGGAGAGAGGGGATTGCCACAGCCCCAGCAGAGCTTGTGGGTGCCCGGTTCTAGCCCGTGGGTGATGGCGACTCGATCGTCGAAAACGAAGCATTCGCCTTGCCAGTGGCTCTCGGCAGCGGGGACTTCTTCGAGGTATTTGAGGATACCGCCTTGGAGATGGTAGACGTTTTCAAAGCCTTGGTTTAATAGATAAGATGTGGCTTTTTCGCAGCGGATGCCACCCGTGCAGAAGAGGGCGATTTGTTTGTGGCGTTCGGGATCGAGATTATTGGCGACGTATTCGGGGAATTGGGTGAAGGAGTCGGTGTGCGGATCGATCGCGCCTTTGAAGGTGCCGATTTCGACTTCGTATTGGTTGCGGGTGTCGATGACGAGTACGTCAGGATTGGAAATTAATTGATTCCAGTCTTGAGGTTTGACATAGGTGCCGACGGTTTCGGTGGGATTGGTGGTGGGGATGCCGAAGGTGACAATTTCTTGTTTGAGTCGGACTTTGAGCCGATCGAATGGTGGTTTTTGGGCGATCGATTCTTTGGGTTCTAAATCGGTGAAGCAGGGATCGGCTCTAAGGTAAGCGAGGACGGCATCGATACTCGATCGAGTGCCAGAAATCGTGGCATTAATTCCTTCGGCAGCTAGCAGAATCGTGCCTTTAATTTGGTGTTGCTGACAGATATTTAGGAGTGGTTGGCGGCGCTCGGTGTAATCAGCTAATGTGACAAATTTATAAAAGGCGGCAATAACTTGGGTCATAACTGTTGCTTATTCATCAAATATTTTAATTGAAACTGCTGTGTTTATAGAGATCGGTTTTGCTGTCAAGCATCCAGCCTCAATGATTGAGAGATCTTGCAAACTATTAAGACAAATTACTGAATTAGGCTTACTCATCGATACTCGATCGCAAACGGTCTACCAGCATACAGTTTGGATCGATAACTTAGTCGAAGATAATAACTAGAACTTTAGGCAATTTGTGCCCCCAGCCCATGAATATTGTCGTGGATGGTCGCTATCAAATTATAAAACGGCTCGGTAAAGGTGGGTTCGCACACACTTATCTGGCAAAGAATCTCACGGCTCCAGGCGAGCCAAAATGTGTTGTGAAGCAACTGCGCCCGAAGGTGACTCATCCTCGGATGTTGCAGCTATTTAAACTCGAAGCAGCGATCCTCGCCAGGTTCAAGCACAGTCAGATTCCCGAATCGGTAGACTGTTTCGAGCATCAGGGAGATTTTTTCTTAGTTCAGGATTTCGTGGCAGGAGACGATTTGAGCAAGGAATTTACAATCGGCCATAAGTGGAACGAGGCTAAGGTCGTCCAATTTCTCCAAGAAATGCTCCGCGTAGTGGGTTACGTCCATCAGCAAAATGCCATTCATCGCGATATCAAACCAACGAATATCATTCGACGCTGGGACAATGGCAAGTTATGTTTGATTGATTTTGGGGCGGTACAGGACTTGGAAAATAAGTCTGCTGCTCTAGCGACGGTGGTAGGAACTCCAGGCTATCACGCGCCCGAACAAGCTAGTGGCGTGGCTACTTTTGGTAGCGATATCTACGCCTTGGGGATGACAGCGATTCAGTTTTTGACCGGACAGTATCCGTTACACTTACCAAAAAATGCAGCAGGCGAGGTTGTGTGGCGGGATTTAGCAAATGTTAGCGATCGACTGATCCAGATCTTAGATGATATGACGCGGGTTGAGGAGATCGATCGCTACGACTCTACCGCAGCAGTGTTAAGAGATTTAGAGACGTTAGAGATCGGCGCTGATGACTGCGATCTCAGCGCGGAGACACAACTGCTAGACAGATCTAGCCATCAACTATTCACTAGTAAAATTATGGCGGTTGCGCTGCTGTGTGGATTGGGCATAATTAGCACGATCGCGATTGTCAATCGAGCGCAAGTTTCGGAAGCTAATATTGGCAATGAAGTAATAATCGATCGCTAAGTTAACGCTAAATATTTTTCACCGATCGCGAATGCTAATCGAGCGAGACTCGATGGTATTTGCGGTAAGATCGGACGAGCTAATTAACCTCAGTCCGGTCACCCCGCTTCAAGTTCACTATGTTTACTCCATTGCGTATTTTCCAGGTCGATGCGTTGCAGGTTGAGGTTTATCGTGAGGAGACGGATTTAGTCGGTAGTCTAGTCGAGCAGACTCGATCGTACCTCAGCGCGATCGCCGCTCGACAGAGTACGCTCTCAGCGATTTTAGCTTCTGGTGGCTCGCAGATTAAGCTGCTTGAGGCGTTGACTGAGTGTAAGGAGATCGATTGGGCGCGGATGACTTTGTTCCATCTGGATGAATATTTGGGGATTGGGGGCGAGCATCCAGCTAGTTTTCAACGGTATATGCGGGAATTAGTAACAGCAAAGGTGACACCGCAGCAGTTCAATTATTTAGCGGGAGATACGCTCGAACCAATGGCGGAATGCGATCGATATGCGCGATTGTTGTCAGCACAACCGATCGATCTTTGTTTCTTGGGAATTGGCGAGACAGGGCATATTGCCTTTAACGAGCCGGAAGTGGCTGATTTTCACGATCCATATCCAGTGAAGTTGGTAAAGTTGGCAGCTAAATCGCGACAACAACAGGTAAATGGGGGCTTCTTCGATCGGATTGAAGCGGTACCTCAATATGCCTTGACTTTAACGCTGCCGACTATTTGCCAAGCCAAGAAAATTTGTTGTCTGGCAATCGGCGCGAAGAAAGCGAATATTGTCAAAACGATGTTAGCAGGCGAAATTACTGCTGAATGTCCGGCATCGATTTTGCGGAAATATCCTCCGGCAACGTTGTATCTAGATGAAGCAGCAGCTAGTTCGTTTGGACAATGAAGGATAGTTTGAGGCTTGGAACGAGAGTCAGACTACTATCGTCAAGTTAAATAACGGGCGACGATCTTCTTATGCAATCTTTGACATCGTTGTCGATTTTCGGTAGAGGTAAAATTGATGAAAGCTTTAGGATCGATCTTTATTTGTATGGGTCTACTGCTGAGCGGATCTGAATGGGCACTTGCGGCAAATTTAGGTAGCAATCTTGTAGCCCTCGACCGAAATAGCGTTGAGTCTAGTACTGAGACAGATAGCGATGGCGTTGGCTCCAGCACGATTAGTTTCAAGCGCGCTGATTTAAGCAAACCGCATATTTTGCGGGTGTATGGAATGCGCGATATACTTTACACGGGCATAACTTGAGCATCGGCGATCGAAGAGATGATAGTCTAGTAAAGTCAAGGAAAAAGTGGAGCTTGAGGGATGAGCAATCTAAACTTTACGGAAGAAGATCGAGAAATATTAAATTATGAAAGATTTCACCATCCTCATCCCAGGGTCCAGTTGAAGATGGAAGTATTATGGCTTAAAAGTCAAAACTTACCTTTAAATATGATTTGTAGGCTAGCAAACATTTCACCTAATACATTGAGAAAATATTGTCAACAATATCAGGCTGGTGGTATAGAAAAACTCAAAGAAATTAACTTTTATCAACCCAAAAGTGAATTAAAATTACATCAGACAACTATCAAAGAGTATTTGAAATTGAATCCTCCAGCTACCATAAATGAAGCTGTAAATCAGATTGAAAATCTTACCGGAATTAAACGCAGTCCAACCCAGATCCAAAAATTCCTGAAATCAATAGGGATGCGATGTTTGAAAGTTGGGGCTATTCCTTCTAAAGCAGATCCCGATGAACAGGAAGAATATAAAATAAATAAGCTAGAACCCAGGTTAGAAGAGGCAAGACAAGGAAAAAGAGCGGTTTTCTTCGTGGATGCGGCTCACTTTGTCATGGGAGCTTTTTTGGGGATGATTTGGTGTTTTCAACGGCTGTTTATTAAGTCACCTTCAGGGAGAAAACGGTTCAATGTGCTGGGAGCATTAAATGCCATTACTCATGAAGTTATTTTGGTTACTAATGACAGCTATATCACTGCTATTCAGATTTGTGAACTTCTGCAAAAATTAGCTGACCTAGGACTGAGCATTCCCATTACTCTGGTTTTAGACAATGCTCGATACCAAAAATGTCGAGTTGTCCAAGATTTAGCTAAATCCTTGGAAATAGAATTACTATACTTGCCGACTTATTCGCCCAATCTAAATTTGATTGAAAGGCTCTGGAAGTTTGTTAAAAAGAAATGTTTATATGGCAAGTATTATGAGGATTTTACTCAGTTCTCATCAGCCATCTCTGAATGTCTAAATGATGCTCATCTGCAACATAAAAAAGAGCTTGATTCCTTGCTCACACTCCGCTTTCAGCATTTTGACAAAGCTCAGGTTATGACCGTTTAAAGTATAACTCGCTAGTACCCATGGAGCGAGTTGAAGTGAAAATGAATGGCAAGATTAGCGAAAGAACAAGGGTGTACGATTCTGTTAGTGACCCATGACAATCGGATTCTCGATCTTGCCGATCGCATTATTTACATGGAAGATGGCTATTTAGTCGATCGTGAGTCTAATTAATGTGCCAGAGCTACCGCTGCGGCAATATTAGCTATCACACAGACAATTACTGCTGCGGCAAAACCGACGGTTTCGATCGATCGATGTTCGCCCAAAAGTATCGCCTAAAAATTGCGAGTAGCCTCGATCGAACTTTTCCTTGCCACCCCGATCGATGATACTACCGTGAGCCATAATTACTCGATCGAAATCCCACGCTAAAACTTTCTCAACCGACGCTCTTACTTTAGCTTTTTCTGTTGTGGCAATACGCTCTAAAATCGATGGAATTAAGCTTTTATATCCTCCAATCATTCTGGTTGCCAATTGTACGCTGATTGGAAAGCTCTCATCAAAGTGAAAGGCTGTATCGGTCAATATCAGGGTACGACTTGCCGAATGGAAGAATACACATTCATTAAGTGAATCAAAACCATGTAAGCCCAGCGTCCTAAATCCATCAAAAAATACATACTCAAGTCCATCCCATATATCTATCGCACTTGTAATAACTCTGTCGATCGACAAATCTGGTTTTTTTGTTTCTAGACCTGGTGCCGCCCAAAATGTTGCATCTGGGTAAAAAGTCTTGAAATTGGCTGCAAATAGATAGTGATAAAGATTAGGTGCAATGATATGCCGAACTATGCCAATCTCGTTAAGTTGACTCACAATTTCATCAGTGATTTGAATCGGAGAAATCACGACTAGCTCGCGATTTGCTAGCCGAATTACTGTCATCCTAGTGCCAACACTAAGTCCAAAATAGCGCAGTGGCTGCTCGGCAACCCAAATTTCTCGATCGATTTCTCTAAGCATTTCAAAATTTTAAATGATATTTTTAAGTAGAAGTTCACAGAGCTAACGGAGAAGAGAAGGTGGCATTTCACCAACACGAGCAGCCGAGACAGATTCAACCAAAAAATCAAGAATATTACGCTCTTGCAGATTAAGGGAAGAGACGACAGTGAGCAAGCGAGACACAAACTGGCTGCCAGCACGAGAATCTGAGCCAAAGCTAGTTCGCCGCCAAATGACAGCAGGACGAATGGCTCTTTCAGCCGCGTTATTAGTCGGCTCCACGCCATCTTCACGCACAAATAACCACAAAGCAATTTCCAGCTTCAACAGATTACGGCATGTCCGCACAGTTTTAGCCAGTGGTGTTTTTTCATGCTCACCAATCTGGAGTTCGGCTGCTTCATGTAAAATGCTCGAAAATTTAGCCTGAATGGGCTTAACCGCCTGCACTAAATCAATTCGAGTGAGTTGTTCATTTCGGAATTGATGCCAAAGATTGAAAAGTAGTTTTTCTTGAGCTAACAGAGATTCACCAATCTCTGCGGAGGCTCCCACTCGTTCCGAGATTTGGATAAAGTCCCGTTTAAGATGTGCCCAGCAAAGATGTCTATTGGCAACGTCTACCCAGTTATAAGCAGCGCAGCGGTCACTGGTAATAAATCCAGCAAACGCAGAACCTAACACAGTTTGAGCCGCAGTACTGGCTCGACTCAGAATTACCTGAAAACAAATTATTAATGGGGTGACAGCCACCCATAGCCAGCCACTGGTCTTGGCTGCATTTTGACCATCTCCATTCCTCTGTTTGAAGCCAGTTTCATCTACGCCTACTGTTGGCTGTTGCTGGATGTATTCTTGTGCCTCTGTTACAGCCGCACTAACTGCTTCACTTACTTCTGTCCGTAAATTGTTGATTGTGCCCAATGACATCTCAATCCCAAACACCGCCTGCATGATTTTCTGGATCTGGCGATAAGATTGTCGGTACTGACTACTAAATAGACCCACATAAGCTGCTACTCTTGAGCCGTATCCACCCTTGCCAATGATTTCGACCATTTCTGGTGCTTGATTTTTCGTGCCACAACAAGTACAGGTCATTGGATGAAATCGATGTTCAATCACAATTGGCTGTACTGGTGGTACTTCTACTACTTGATGTCGATATACTTGGGCATCACTACTCTGGCTCACTTCGGCTCCACATTTACTACATTGCTGTGGGTAGTGGTCAATTACTTCTTGACACATCTCTAGTGGATACAGTTTTCGCTCGTGTCCGATATGTCCAATTTGCCCACCACGCTTTTTTCCTGTGGGTTCTTTTCGATTTGGCTTAAAGCCTTGAGGATTTTTTGATGGTGGTTGTGATGAATTAGCTGATGTTCTGGCTAGTTGTTCTTTGAGCAACTCATTTTCTGTTCGCAGTGCCGCCATTTCTTGCTCAATCTTATCCATCCGCCGCACTAATTCTTCGATTAGGTTGAGGACGCTTACTGGCACTTGTGCCCACTCTTCTGGACTGATTGCCGCCATTAGTTCTGGCACTGTCTTTTCCATGTGCCTTACCCTATCAGATTTCTCGGCTTTTTACTACCCCTGTGAACCTCTACCAAGATTATAAAAACGATCGCTGGTGGCTCTTTAGAAGTAGATCTCGCACCGATGATGACTGCGGGACGCTATGAAATAAATGTTTCAGGTAAGTCAACTAGGTTAGATACCGCAATTTCACTATATTTTATCGGGACGCATGTGAAGGTCGAGCAACAATCTTCAGGTACCGGGAAAATCGAGCGTAAGTTAATTATTAATGTCCAGTAATCGATCGCTTCGATCGAGAATTTAGATTTTGCCAAGCTAGACGTTTTTTCAAATTCCATGTCGATCGATCTCACCATTCTCCCCCTGCTCCTCAACTGAAGCACTGGCAATGACCGTTACACCTAAATTCTTATATCGGGTAAGTTGCTCGGTGGATACTGTCGGCGCAGTCACTAGATAAGTTAGGGATTGAATCGAACCCACGATATACGCTGCTGCCGTATCTAATTTCGCCGCAGTCGCCAATCCTACCACTTCCGCAGATCTGGCGATCGTGGCACGTTTGACATAGGCTTCATTTAAATTTTGGACGCTAATCCCGATCTCAGGATGGAGACTGCACACGCCCAGCAAACAAATATCGGCACGGATCGCGTTGAGGGCTTCGATCGTAGCAGCACCGACATTTACCAATGCCCGCTTGTCCATTTGTCCGCCAAGCATCACAACTTCAATTAGGGGATGTTCGGCTAACGCGATCGCGATCGGGGGACTATTCGTGACGATGGTAGCTTGTAAATCTAGCGGTAAATGACGGGCGACTTGAAGTGTTGTCGTACCGCCATCTAAAATCACTACTTGCCCAGGACGGATCAGCTTCGCCGCAGCTCGGGCGATCGCTTTTTTTTCTAATGGTGCTTGCTTTTGGCGATCGGCATAACTAGCTGTAGCTGGTGATGCGGGTAATGCCCCACCATGAACGCGCTGCAATAATCCCTCCAATGCCAGTTCGCGTAAATCTCGCCTAATCGTATCCTCTGACACCTTCAGTACCGCACTCAATTCGGAAGAGAGTACTTTACGATCGCGTTTGAGGATCTCCAGAATAAATTGCCGCCGCTCCGCAGTCAACATAATCGAAATTACCTAAATTTGCGTGTTTGGTCTTGAAAATGCACGTTTATGAGTGTAAACTCATTTGTAAATTCATTATTAACGATAAAGTCGGCAGTTTCAACTAGATTGCTGCACATTCGTGCAAAAGGTCTCAATTCAAATCCTATTTAAGAAAAATTCATGACTACTGCTACAGCTTTTCCGATCGATCTAAGCAAATATCAACACATAACTCTCGACCCCAGCATTCATACCCTCACCGACGCACAACGATCGAGCCTCAAAGCCAACATCCAACTGTGTCGCGATGCAATTATCTTCTTCACTGCCACTGGTGCCGCTCGCGGTGTGGGTGGACATACCGGTGGCCCTTATGACACCGTGCCTGAAGTCATGATTCTCGATGCGCTCTTTCGGGGCAATTCGGCCCAGTTTGTACCGATCTTCTTTGACGAAGCCGGACACCGCGTTGCGACTCAGTATTTAATGGCAGCATTGCACGGTGACTTACCCGTAGAACGTTTGACACAATACCGTGCAGCACACTCACACCTCCCCGGACACCCCGAACTAGGCTTTACTCCTGGCGTGAAATTTAGCTCGGGTCGATTGGGCCACATGTGGCCTTATGTCAACGGCGTGGCTATGGCAAATCCTGACAAAACCGTTTTCTGTCTGGGTTCCGATGGTTCGCAACAGGAGGGGAACGATGCGGAAGCGGCACGGCTAGCTGTTGCGCAACATATTAATGTCAAGCTGATTATCGACGATAACGATGTGACGATCGCCGGACATCCTTCCGATTATCTCCCTGGCTTTACTGTTGCTAAAACACTTGCCGGACAAGGCATCAAGGTTTTAGAAGGCAATGGCGAAGATCTCGACGATCTCTATCGGCGCATTTGTGAAGCGATCGCAGCTCCTGGCCCAGTTGCCGTCATCAACCATCGTCCGATGTCTGTTGGCATTGAAGGGATCGAAGGTACAACCCACGGACATGACGTTATTTCAGTTAAGGCGGCACTCGTTTATTTAGAACAACGTGGCTTAACCGACGCGGTGAATTTCTTAAAAGCGATCGAAACGCCAAAAAATCCTGATAAATTCATCGGCTCTGGAGACAAATGGGGTTCCAATCGCAACGTCTTCGGCGATGCGGTGGTATCGGTACTGGGTGAAATGAGTGAAACCGATCGTAAAGCTAAAGTATTGGTCATCGATAGCGACTTAGAAGGCTCTTGCGGTCTGAAAACCATTCACGACAAGCACCCCGAAGTATTCATTCCTTCCGGCATCATGGAACGGGGGAATATTTCGGCTGCTGCAGGATTTGGGATGGAGAAAGGCAAACAGGGGATTTTCGCCACCTTCGCCGCTTTCTTGGAAATGTGTATTTCCGAAATTACCATGGCCCGGTTGAATAAATCCAATCTGTTGTGTCACTTCTCCCACTCGGGGATCGATGATATGGCCGATAATACCTGTCACTTCGGTATCAACAACTTCTTCGCTGACAATGGTCTAGAAGATGGTTATGAAACGCACCTGTACTTCCCCGCAGATGCCGCTCAAATGACCGCTTGTGTTAAATCGGTCTTCCACAACCCTGGGATGCGGTTTATCTTCTCCACTCGCTCCAAAACTCCAAACATTCTCGACCCGAATGGCAAGGATTTATTCGGTGGCGACTACCAGTTTGTGCCTGGTAAAGATGAAGTCGTGCGTGAAGGTACCGCAGGCTATATCGTCAGTTTTGGCGATACATTATATCGCGCTGCCGATGCCGTCGAACGTCTCAACCAAGAGGGCATTAATGTTGGGTTAATCAACAAGTCCACATTAAATGTCATCGATGAAGAAATGATGACAAAAATCGGTAAGGCTCCATTTGTCCTAGTAGTCGAAGCCTTCAACCGTCGCACCGGATTGGGTAGCCGATTTGGTTCGTGGTTATTAGAACGTGGTTTGACTCCAAAATTTGCTTTCTTGGGCACCCATATCGAAGGTTGTGGCGGTCTGTGGGAACAGTATCCTCACCAAGGTATCGATCCTAACAGCATCATGAATAAAGTTAAGGAGCTGCTGAAGTAATTAGCAGTAAGGCTTGATATCGATCCAACGGAACCCCAACTGCTCAGGAAAGTTGGGGTTCCTTAGTTAACTCAAGTTGCTCCTATAGCAACCGCTAAGGCTGTTAGGACACAGCGGTTGGAAACCGCCGCTCGGAATGCAAAGTCCGCCTGCGCGGACTAGTTAGTTAGTCCGCGCAGGCGGACTTTGCAACATTAGCCACGATTTCAATCGTAGGCATTTTATCGGTAGCAATTTAGGTTAGTTAAGGTGATGCCCTGTGCCGATCGTGTAGAAATGTTAAGATAAAGACATTAAGTTATTTTATTGTCTCGATCGCGCACATGTCCAACTCATCTCCGGCAAAAGTTATCGTCATCGGTGCGGGTATCGGCGGCTTGACAGCGGGTGCATTGCTAGCAAAACGGGGATATGAAGTTAAGATTTTCGACCAAGCGATCGTACCTGGGGGCTGTGCCTCTACCTTCAAACGCCAAGGCTTTACTTTCGATGTCGGCGCGACACAAGTAGCTGGATTGGAGCCAGGGGGCATCCATCATCGCATCTTCACGGAATTAGAAATCGAGCTACCAGCAGCAACACCATGCGATCCGGCTTGTGCGGTATTTTTACCAGGAGAAACCACGCCGATTAATGTTTGGCGAGATCCCGTACGTTGGCAAGTCGAACGCCAGCAGCAATTTCCAGGGAGCGAACCCTTTTGGCAGTTTTTACAGCAATTATTTAACGCCAGTTGGGAATTTCAGAGCCGCGATCCGATTTTACCGCCGCGCAATCTGTGGGATGTGGGGCAACTCGTCGGTGCTTTGCGGCTGGGGACGATGATTACGTTACCGTTTACGCTAGCTACCGTCGGCGACGCGCTGAAGTGGTTCGGCTTGAGTCACGATCGGCGATTACAGACATTTCTCGATTTGCAATTAAAGCTCTACTCCCAAGTTACCGCAGCAGAGACAGCATTATTATATGCAGCAACAGCGTTAGGCGTGTCGCAAACACCCCAGGGACTGTATCACCTTCAAGGGTCGATGCAGGTATTGAGCGATCGCTTGGTCGCATCGCTAGAGCGCGATGGTGGAAAATTATTAATGCGGCATACTGTCACATCGATCGCCTGTGACGAGACTGGGGCAACTGGAGTAACGATCTGCGATCGCAAAACAGGCGCAACTTGGACGGAAACCGCCGATGAAGTGGTGGCAAATGTCACTGCCCAAGATTTAGTCAGATTGCTTGGCGATGCCGCTCCAAAGTCCAATTTTGTGCCGCCATTATCGCTGTCTGGCTTGCGATCGCGTGTCGAGAAGTTGCCGCCTGCTTCTGGAGCGTTTGTGGTTTATTTGGGTGTAAAAGACGCAGCAATTCCGGCTGGATGTCCGCCGCATCTGCAATTTCTCTACGACTATGACGGGATTATCGGCGAAAATAATTCATTGTTTGTCTCTGTCAGTCACCCCGGTGACGGACGCGCGCCATCAGGTTGCGCGACGATTATTGCCTCATCATTTGTCGATGCCAGTAAATGGTACGGTAAGGGGGTAGATTATGCAGCGATGAAAGCTGAATATACGCGGGTGGCGATCTCCAAATTAGGCGAGTATTTCGATCTCGCTCCCGAACAGATTATCGTCACCGAAGCGGGTACTCCATGTACCTTCGAGCATTATACGGCACGCGAGCAGGGGATCGTCGGCGGCATCGGTCAACGGGTATCGACATTCGGCCCATTTGGGTTTGCAACGCGGACACCTGTTGCCCATTTATGGCTGGTAGGCGACTCGACACATCCCGGTGAAGGTACGGCTGGAGTTAGTTATTCAGCTTTAACTGTAGTACGACAGATCGAGCAGCAAGCCTAAGCGCGATCTGTTGTGCCAATCGATCGAGTCTCCAGAAGATCCAGGGTTATTTCTCTCTCCTGCTTGGGATTATTTAACCTCAGTTTGAGATAAGATCTGTCCAAAGCGAAGCGGCAAGCGGTATATATTTGTGGGTTGCGAGTTTTACTTGTGGGGGCAGAACCCAGATCTGGGGGTTCCGACCCCCAGACCCCCCGTTGAGAGGCGGTACACCGCCTCTCAAACTCTCCTGCGTAAGGTTCGATTTGTGTGAAGCGCAGTGCGGCATTCGCTCCATTTCTGGATTTTAGCTGGACGATATTTACAAGTAATCGGCCAACAAAACCTACTCTCCTCACTTCGCCAACTCGAACAGAAAGTGATAGCATCAGATCCGATCGTGTACTTCGTTTACGAAGTAATAAAATTCCCGGTAGCTACTCCAAATTTATTCGCCAGCCTTCCTCAATCGGCATTCATAATTTATAATCCATCAATTCAGTCCAGATGCCCAATAAAATGCCCGATCGGAAGTCAAAATTTGTACCCGTCTCAGCCAAGCACAAGCAACGACGCAGAATTGTTGCTACGGCTGGAGCCGCGACGCTTGTGGCTGCGGTTGCCGCGATCGGGATTTGGAAACTAATCCCTGGCAACTCTGGTAGCTTGGATACCAGTAATGGTGTCAGTTTGTTGCCCCAAGATACATTTCTCGCGGTCGCTATTGCTACAGATGCCGAGCGGTGGCAGAAATTAACCGAATTTGGTGTACCCGAAAGTCGTGGCGTATTCGAACGTCAATTAACCAAATTGCAGACCGATTTTTTGACTAACTACGGCTACGATTATCGCCGCGATCTCCAACCTTGGATCGGCAAGCAAATCTTAATCGGTTATTTAGATAATCCCACCGCTACGCCAGATAAATCTGGGAATGGGAGAATTCCCCACCAGCAAACGATCGTCATTTTACCGATCGCCGATCGCAATGCTGCCAATAAAGCGATCGAACAGCATCAAATTCCAGTGGATGCCAATTTAGTCCAAAGTAGTTACAAAGGGATTGCCATTAGGGAAATCAAGCGGACTGCAGGCATGATGGCAGTTGCGATCTTAGATAATTTCGTGGCAATTGCGAGCGATCGCCAAGCCTTACAACGCGTCATCGATACCCAACAGGGCGGCAAATCGTTACTCGCCGTGCCAGGTTATATCAAGGCGCTCAAGGAAATCGAAATCGATCGACCTTTTGCACAAGTGTATGTCAATATTCCCGTCGCTACCGCAGTCGCTGCGGCTAATTCACCCCAAACATTAGCTGCGGATAAACTAGCCCAAGCCCAAATTCAACAGGGAATCGCCGCTAATGCAACTTTAGACACCGAAGGGATTGCTTGGAAAGGTATCTCCTGGCTCAAACCGAGTACCAAGCAAAAATTAGTTGTCGAAAATCAAGGCCAAAATTTTGCTGGCAATCTCCCGGCAAATACCTTGGTGATGGTAACGGGTGGCAACTTACAACGACTGTGGCAAGACTATGTTCGCAGTGCCGATACCAATCCTGTCGCACCATTCAAACCCCAAGATCTCGTCAAAAATCTCGATAATTTCACCGGACTAGACTTGAATTTAGAGATCCTCCCTTGGTGTAAAGGAGCATTTGGCGTAGCAATAATTCCCAAACCCGGTCGCGTCGATACCGACTTTAGTGCGGGATTGGTATGGATGCAGCAAGTTACAGATCGCTCTGTCGCCGAAAAGGCATTTGCGCGGTTAGATACGACGATGAATAAGCAGCAAGCTTTTAAAGTCGAGAAAGCCAAAGTGGCAGGTAAAGATGTCATCAATTGGTCGTCGCCACTGGGTGTTACCGCTGCTACCCACGGCTGGCTGGATGGAGATCGGGCGTTCTTGACACTAGGCGCGCCTGTCGCTAGTGCGTCGATCTCTCCACAGCAAAAGTTGTCAGATACCGCCCTCTTTCAACAATCGACTCGATCGAGTTTAAACCCACATAACGGTCAATTTTTTATCGATATCGATCGATCGATTAATGCCGGAAATCTACCATTACCTTATCTATCCCCAGAAGTGGCCGCAACATTTAAAGCCGTGCGAAGTTTGGGCGTTACTAGCGCGATCTTAGATGAATCTAGCAATCGGTTCGATCTGTTTGTCGCACTCAAAAAAGTACCTGGAGTTACGAAACTTCCGACCAAAACTAAACCACTAACAACGATCGTACCAGCGCCCAAACCCATTAAGTCAACCGGCTCTAGCTCCAAGCCTTGACTGTAAACTCGGCTCGTCTGGCGGTTGTGACTCAAGCGCAAATCCCCACTTGTTTGACAACCTGCGTGAGATCGTGCCAGAGATGTTCGATTTGCTGGTAAGATTCTTGGGGGGTGAGCTTACCTGCTGTTTCTAGGCTACAAATAAAGCTGACTTTCTGATTGAACGCTTGCAAGCGATCGTTAAAGATGAGATTTTCGGGGTTAGTCTGGCCGTGGTAAGAATTGTTTTGATATAGTAATGAGTCGAGTTGTCTGTACATGGATATTGCCTCATGTTGTCTATACTATAACTACACGAGAGTAGCGCTATTTACGCAAGCCTCCCGGCATAAATAACAAATATTTCATGAAATTGTTAGTCAGTCGCGATCGTCATCGGGCGCAAACCAGTTATCCTTGTAGCGGATGCCCGATCGGTATTGGGTACAACAATTACGAGCTTCATTTATCTTCACAACAGACACAAAGCAATTGCGGAGGTCTAAGGTAGCCTTGAGGTGCGATCGTAGGGAGGGGGTAGATCGATAGTCGATGGACCACACTGTTGTAAACACGCTCCTATTTGTCTTTATTCATCTGTGCGATCGTGAAGGCGATCGTCCAAAATGCGCTTAAAATTGAGAACACTAGTTTAGGACTAGATTTGGGCATAGTAGTGTAAAAGCAGTTGGCAAAAAGATGTTTTTACAAAATTTAGCGGCAGAATTTACCGGACAGGTATTACGCGATCGCTATCGCATCGAGCGACAATTGGGACAGACAACTGGAAGAAAAACTTTTCTAGCTTTCGATCTCCAAACCGAACTGCCCGTCGTTATCAAACTGCTGCTATTTAATAACGAGTTTGTCTGGGACGATCTCAAGCTATTCGAGCGCGAAGCTGAAACCCTCAAACATCTCGATCTGCCAGCCATTCCCCGCTACCTCGATTATTTTGAATTCGATCTGCCTACTCTCAAAGGTTTTGCCCTAGTGCAAACCTATATCGACGCGCCATCCCTAGAAGAAGTGGTGCAGTCGGGACGAAGATTTACCGAAAGCGAACTCCAGCAATTAGCCACTTCCTTACTCGATATTCTCGACTATTTACACTCGCTTCAACCCCCTGTCATCCATCGCGATCTCAAACCCAGTAATATTCTTCTTTCCAATCGTTCCGGCAATAGTATCGGCGATGTGTATCTCGTCGATTTTGGTTCTGTCCAAAATGTAGCCGCCAAGGATGGCGGTACGCTGACGGTGGTAGGTACCTACGGCTATATGCCGATGGAACAATTTGGTGGTAAAACAGTGCCTGCTTCGGATCTTTATAGCTTGGGCGCGACTTTAATTTATACGTTATCTGGCGTTCATCCAGCAGAATTACCTCAAGATGAGGGTAAAATCCAACTACCTGCAAATAGTCTCAGTCAAGGCTGGCGGCGATGGTTAGAAATACTTGTCGAACCCAGTCTCAAGAAGCGGTTTGCTGACGTTAAAACTGCTAAGTCCGCATTAGCTCGATCGCATGAAAATATCATCGTCAATAAAGAAAAACCCTTTGGCACCAAAATTGTACTTCAAAAAACTGCGGAGATGTTCGACATCTATATTCCCGATCGTGGTCGTTTTCTATTTAATTGGATACTCTTATTAGGATTTATATTCTTTGTATTGCCATTGATAACGGCTGTAATTTTCACATTTTTACCAAATGAAATTATAATAGCTACTTGGTCTTTTCTGTCATTCTTTTTAATTTTTATTCCATTATTCTACAATTTTTTGTATTACTTTGTGGGGGAGACTCATATTAATATCGATCGACATCGGATTGTTGCTCATAACAACCTCGGTAAATCTGATGGATTTCCGGTTGCTCCAGGCACCTCTAGATCGAATATAAAACAGCTCCAAGTGTATTCGGTAGTTCGGCAAAAAGGCACGAGAAAAACAAGTGCAGTTAAAGAAATCGCTATTGCTGCGGGAGCTAGAGAATATAGATTTTATACCTATAGTGAAGCTGAAACGGAATGGATACTTGCCGAACTGAGTGAGTGGCTAAAGATACCGATAATTTATAAATGAATCGAGAGATTTATTAAATACACCGCACTTGAGTAAATTTTCCTTTAGGTTGCACTCTTCTCAACCTAATGCTTACCAATAGATCGATCGCAACTTATCTTCATTCAAGCTCTTTTACCATCTGATTTTCCTGACGCAGATAGGATTCGATAAATTCATCGATTTCGCCATTCATCACATCGGTAACTGCCGTTGTTTCGACATTCGTTCGCAGATCTTTCACCATTTGATATGGATGAAAAACATAGTTGCGAATTTGCATCCCCCAAGCAGCTTCGACCATATCGCCACGAATTTCGGCGATTTCTTTGGTCTTCTGTTCTTGCGCGATAATCAGTAACTTAGCCTTGAGAATGACTAAAGCTTTCTCTTTATTTTGCAGTTGACTGCGTTCTTGCGTACAGCGCACGGCAACCCCTGTCGGCTTGTGGACGATTCGCACGGCGGTTTCTACTTTGTTAACGTTTTGTCCGCCTTTACCACCCGCGCGGGTAGTTGTAATTTCTAAATCGGAGTCGGGAATATCCAGATGAACGGTATTATCGATCAGTGGCATGACTTCCACCCCAGCAAAACTAGTTTGCCGTTTGTCATTGGCGTTAAATGGGGAAATTCTCACCAACCGATGGGTGCCTTTTTCGCTTCTGAGATAGCCGTAGGCGTACTTGCCTTCGATTTCCAAGGTGGCCGATTTTAATCCGGCTTCTTCTCCTTCGGAGATTTCGGCAAGTTGGACTTTGAAATTGCGAGCCTCTGCCCAACGGGTATACATCCGCAGGAGCATCTCAGCCCAGTCCTGGGCATCTGTCCCCCCAGCACCCGCATTGATTGTAAGTACTGCTCCCTTCGCATCGTATGTCCCCGATAATAATCTTTCTAGTTCCCATCGATCGAGTTCTAACCCAACCTGGGAAAGGTTTTGTTGGGCTTCTTTAAATAAAGCCTCATCCGGCTCCAGTTCCATCAATTCCAGCGCGGTTTGCGCATCAGCTACGCTCGTCTGCCACCGCTGAAATTGTGCTAAGTACGACTTGTACTCATTGAGTTCTTGCATGGCGGCTTGCGCCACAGTTTGGTCTTCCCAAAACTCTGGCTGAGCGGCTACTTGTTCTAAATCTTGAATTTTGGCTGTCAGTGCAGGAACGTCAAAGATACTCCTGGGTTTTCCCCAGGCGATCGTTTAACACACCAATTTCGCGTTTAATAGCTACAAGGTCGAGCATTATTTAGTGAACAGTGAACAGTGAACAGTGAACAGTGCGCTATTTGTAGCGCACACTTCTATAAATTCCCCTCCTTGGAGGGGGCAGGGGGTGGGTTCCGACATCCCTACATGTTGTGGGCGTAGTCTTGTAGAATATCCATCATCCGAGCTTGAGCGGTAACGGGAATCAAATTGATGAGGGGCATTTTTTGTCTGCCGCCGCCGAGATCGATCGAAATATTTGTCAAAATTTCCGTCAATTTATCGCCTGTCAAACCGCTAGTGAGCAAGGGTAAAACCTGTTCTGCAACGGTGGTGTGCAACTTAGCGTCCTTGAGGTAAAGGTGCCATTTTGCTACGTCGAGATAGACTTTATCGCCGATTTCAGCTGCGAGATCTTCAATTTGTTGATTGCTAGCCATTAGATTTAGGGGAATAATTGGCAATTTTGAAGACGTATAAGTAATGCACGAGGACGACTGATGCCCAGATCGCTGTCATGCCTACTGCCCAACTCCAATTCGCTCGTAGCAAGATGTTAACAAACCACATCCCAGAGTTAATCGAAGAAAACACAGCAACATGGGCAGCAAAAGTCCAGATATCATCTAGTCTACGATATTCAGGATCGCTGCGATCGGGTTCGCGAGGCCAACGGGGAGGCATAGAAATTATAAATTATAAATTACTTGTACCGAGCGTAGTCGAAGGATGAGTTATGAATTTTGGCGGATGGACATTGACCTCGATCGAGCTTTGCAATTGGGCCGATCTCCAAAATATTAGTGTTCGCTCACCAATAATAAAGAGAGGGTCAACCCCTCTCTTTATTATGTATTATTTAGCCACGAACGATCGACAGCTTACGATACCGCAGTCTCTTCAACTACATCTTCTTCGATTGCCGACGGAATTTCTTCTTCCTCAACTACATCGACGATTTCTTCGACTGCGGGGGGAATTTCGATCGATTCTAGCGGTTGACCGGAAGCTTTGGCTAGCAACATCTCACGGTATTTAGCGGCCATTTCATCGGCCATTTCATACACGCGATCGCGGTTTTTGATCATGTCACCAGGTTCTGGCTCCAACTGTTTGGTCGAGAGCGAGATCCGTCCGCGCTCTGCATCCAGGTCGATGATCATCACCTTGACTTCATCGTTAACACCGAACACGCTATGCGGTGTATCGATGTGGTCGTGCGAAATCTCGGAGATGTGGAGCAGTCCGCTGACACCACCGATGTCGATAAACGCACCGTAAGGTTTGATGCCGCGTACCGAACCGATCACGACTTCGCCGACTTCGAGACGATTCATCTTCCGTTCGACCAGCGCCCGACGGTGGCTGAGGACGAGACGGTTGCGATCTTCGTCTACTTCGAGGAACTTGAGCGGCAGTTCTTCGTTGACTAATTCTTCTTTGGCTTTGCGGGTGCTGATGTGCGAACCCGGAATAAAGCCGCGTAGTCCTTCAATGCGGACGAGCGCACCACCACGGTTGGTCGCAAATACTTGAGAACGAACGGTCGCGTCTTCTGCTTGAAGTTGGCGCACGCGTTCCCATGCTCGCATGTACTCGATCCGGCGGATGGAGAGGGTAAGTTGCCCATCTTCATTCTCATCGGTGAGGATGAAAAATTCGCGCGTCTCGTTAGATTGCAGTACTTCTTCAGGTTGATCGACACGGTTGATCGACATTTCCTGAATCGGAATGTAGGCAGCGGTTTTCGCGCCAATGTCAATCAGAGCACCCCTTGGTTCCAGACTGAATACGGTACCAGCAACGACATCGCCAGGGCTAAAGTGGTAATCGTATTTATCTAGTAGGGCTGCGAAATCGTCGAGGGTGAAGCCGATGTCTGTTGAGGTTGTTTTCTGACTGACCATGCAATAATTATCCTAGGGTGTACTCTTGCGAAATTACGTTCTTTGCCTCCTGCCGATGTACGCGCACGTTGACTAAATTAAATCAGCTTACTAATGTGTCGCTTACACCTACATATCGCTACCGATCTCCTCTGGAGACTGTGAATAGTTTATATTTAGAGTCCAAACATCACATTATAGCATTCGATCGAGCTAGTGTGTACCCAAATCCAATCCAGAACTTACGGTAACGTCGATCGAATCTGTGCCAGAATTCAGCATAGATCCAGCGATCGAGCTTTGGTGACAATATTTTAGAATTATTTGAACCGATCGAGACTGTCAACTCATCTCGATCGATCGGAGCAGTACTAGCAAAAACGCGACGATCGTGTTAAGATTCAAAAGTCTGTAATTAAGGGCACGTGGCTCAGTGGATAGAGCATCAGGTTCCGGTCCTGAGGATCGGGGGTTCGAATCCCTCCGTGCTCATTAGTGTAAAAGCAGCAAAAACATTATTTGTTTTTGCTGCTTTTTGGTTTGGAACCGCTCGATCAGGCAATACTTAAAATTTCGTCTAGCTTACCTTCATCCTCTAACTCATAAATATCGTCACAGCCGCCAATATGTCGATCGTCGATAAAGATTTGGGGAACAGAGCGTCTACCACCAGCTCTCTGTGCCATTTTAGATCGTGCCGGCTCGTCACCATCGACTGAGTATTCAGTAAACTCAACACCCTTCCGTTTGAGTAATGCTTTAGCGCGGATACAGAATGGGCAACTTTGCCAGGTATAGATTTCGATATTCGGTTGCATAGAAGGTCTTCGCTGATTTATTTTTATTTTACTCGCAATTGCTGTCAACGAAAATCAGACCGCATCCAGTACGCTCTAGCTGGAAGACGAGCTTCTAATAATTCACGTAAAATTATGTCAACTAGCATCGTGCCTCCGCGCGAAACCGACTATGATATTTACGCATATTTTCAGCCTCAAGCTGAAGTCAGGGGCTATTTGTAGGTAAATCATGGGACTAGTCATTGCTACTGTCAATATGAAAGGCGGTGTCGGTAAAACCACCCTCACCGTAAATTTAGCGGCTTGTCTGGCGAAGCTGCACGGCAAACGGGTACTGGTGGTAGATCTCGATACCCAAATCAGTGCGACGCTGAGTATGGTTACACCTCAAGACTTTGCCAGAATTCGGCGGGAGAAAAAGACAGTTAGTTATTCGATTGCTAAAGTCCTCAAACCGAGCAATCGCTACAAATTTGAAACTAGAGATTTGATTACGCCGGATGTCTGTTGGGTCAAAGGATTGGACTTATTGGCTGGGGATATCGATATTTATGATGAGTATTTAGTTTCTGAAAAGCTGCATGAAGAGGCAAGTAGCAATCCCGATTTAGATTTTATCGATGCTTGGAATGGCTTTGAAGGTGCATTGATCAAGGACATCTTAGCCCCCGTAATCGATGAATATGATTTTATTATTCTCGATTGCGCTCCCGGTTACAATCTGTTGACTCGCAGCGGCATTATGGCAAGTCAGTTTTATATCATGCCCGCTCGCCCCGAACCGCTATCTTTGGTGGGGATGCAATTACTAGAACGGCGAATTGCCAAGCTGCGCGAAGCCCACGAACAGGATAAAAACTGCTTGGAAAGTAGTTTGCTAGGGATCGTATTTATTTTGTCGGGGAGTTCGTTATTTGCGCGGTATTACGATCGGGTAATGGAAAGAGTCGCTCAAGATTTTAAGGAAAATCAAATCTTCCAAACCCGCATCCCGATGGATGTAAATGTTGCTAAAGCGATCGATAGTTTTCAACCAGTCGTCCTCGACAATCCTAGCTCCGCTGGATCTAAAGCCTTTGCCAAGCTCAGCCAGGAATTATTAACTAAAGTACAACAATTGAGTGGTAGTTAATTAGCCAGCGGTACAGCGGATAAAGATGTTGATTATTTCATGCGTTGACGTTCTTTGATAATGTGAAAGATCGACGGAGCGAGTGAGATAAATGTAATCAGGAGGACGATCGGAATTAAATTTTTATCTACTTGGTCTTCAGGAATTGTCGTACCGAGGAAATAGCCTAATGCGGTCAATCCAAACGACCAAATAATTCCACCAACTACATTATATGTAATAAACGTTTTGTAGCGCATTGCCGCCATTCCCGCCACGATCGGTGCAAAAGTGCGAACGAATGGCATAAATCTTGCCATGATAATCGCGACGTTACCTTGCCGATCGAAAAATTCTTCAGCAGCCATGAGATGTTTTTTCTGGAAAATTTTGGAGTCAGGCTTGTCAAATAAATGGCGACCCCATCTCTTGCCAGTATAGTAGCCAAAACTATTGCCCAATACCGCAGTAACCAGGCACCCAAACGCCATCACCCAAATATTTAAACCCGTCTTTGGCTGCGAACAGAGGACTCCAGCAACAAACAGCAAACTATCACCAGGTAATAAAGCACAAAACAATATTCCTGATTCAGCAAAAACGAACGACCAAACTAATGGATAACCAAAAGTTTGAATTAATGCACGGGGATGAGACAAGGATTGAATCAATGCGTAAAAATCGAAATGCATGTTAGCGTAAATCCTCACTCAATTGCTGTTTTTAACATGTTAGCGATCCAGATAAACCTAAGACTTTAATTCTGGACGATCGGCTAAAACTATCTGGAAATCTAGAGCGAAATTAGGTGTCAACACATGAATCATCGGGAATAAATTTAGCTATATGAGAATGAACTAGGCGATCGAGTGTTTATTTTACCCCTCGATCGTTCTCGATCGATATTATATAAACTAACTACGACACTCTCGATCGATATTTTCAGAAATGCAGCAATTTTAACGCTGAGATCGAGCTAATTGTCCGATCGCGCCCACGATTGCACTACCCAGGATCGGCCAGATGACCTCGACCCGCCAGCGCCAGATTAAGATCCAACTGACAAGCGCGATTGCCAGCGCCCGCCAGTCTGTCAGCGTAGTTACTCCCAACCGATACGTGACTACCGCAATCGCACCCCAAGCACCCGCATTTACTCCATTGAGCCAACCACCAAACCAGATCGATCGACGCAACTGTGGTACCCAGGGAGTCACTAGCGCCACGAAAACAAAGCTAGGTAAGAAAATACCGACTGTCGCAGCGATCGCGCCTACATGCCCAGCTAGCAGGTAACCAATGAAGGTAGCGGTCGTAAAGAGTGGCCCTGGCGTAATTTGCCCGATCGCGATCGCATCGAGCAACTGTTGGGTCGTCAACCAGTGCGTGCGCTCCACTAGTTCTGGCTGCAGATATGCCAACAAGACATAACCCCCACCATAAAGCGTCCCCCCAATCTTGAGGAACAGAGTGAAGACATCTACCCATGATGGCACAGACGCAATTGCTGGAAAAATGGCTAAAATGTGCGAGCTAAAATAATTTGGCAACCACATCGCTGGTAACATCCCTCGGAGCTGTCGCCAATTTTGGGACAGCATCACTGCAATTCCGGCCAACAGCAAGACTATCGGTGTACTTAGACTAAAATATCCTACTAACCCGATCGTTGCGATTCCCGCCGCGATTGTGGGCAGATCTGTCAACGCCGAGCGACCCAATTTCCACATCGCCTGAATCGTCAAGACCACAACTACTGGTTTCACACTGGCAAAAGCAGCCATAGCTTGAGGTATGTCGCTGACTCGATCGTACCCGATCGCCAGAACCCAGACGATTGCCATCGCTGGAACGATAAAACAGACTCCCGCAACAATCAGACCCCACCAGCCAGCGCGCAGATACCCGATATAAATCCCCAGCTCCGTCGAACTCGGCCCTGGAATTAGATTTGTTACCCCCACCAAATCGATAAATTGCGATCGACTCATCCACTCCCGCCGAGTGACGATCTCCTCCTCCATCATCGCAATATGCGCCGCAGGCCCACCAAACCCGAACGTTCCCAGCTTGAGAAACACCCCAGCTAATTCTCTAAGTTTCTTGCCGGAAGGATACTCCATCTTAAATTGTTTCCCGCCGATCGAATCGCTCCCAACTAAAATCCGCCAACAATCGATCGACTCGTTCATGCCAAATCAGCTCGGCAATCGACTTCGCCGTAATCGGCGTTAATAAAATCCCATTCCGATAATGTCCGGTAGCCAAAGTTAAATTAGCATAACAACTCCGACCCAAAATCGGCAACTCATCCGGTGTCGCCGGACGAAAACCCCACCAAGTCTCCTGGATCGGAAAATCTTGCAATAACGGCAACAAGCGCAGTGCATTCGTCAACAGTCGATCGATCCCCCCAACAGTATTATGCGGCGTAAATCCGACATCTTCGCTAGTCGCACCAATGACGATCCGACCATCGCGACGCGGCACGATATAAATTTCTTCACCAAATAATACCTGTTGCAGCGGCAAATTATCTAACTGTGCTGCGGGAACTAGTACCGATAATAATTGCCCCTTGCGCGGCACCACTGGAATCGGTAATAACGCTTGCGACCAAGCACCTGTCGCTAGTAAATAATGTGCAGCAGTAAATTGGCCGTGGTTGGTCTCCAGTTGCGTCACTCGTCCGTGACTACTGTGAATCGCCCGAACTTCGACCCCATCCTGAAACTTGACCCCTAGTGACTGACTGGCAATCCAGAGCGAGTGCAGTAGCGCGCGATTATCTACTTGTCCTTCGGCTGGATACCAGTAACCACCAATGACAGCATCGCTCAATCCCGATTGATGTTGGCGGATCGATCGAGTGTCTAACCAATCCACGCCAGGATCGACTTGTGTATAATGCGGTGCTAAGATCCCACATTGCCAATATCCCGGATCTACGCCCGAGATTGCTTCGATCTTCCGCACCCACTCTGGATAGAGAGCCAGACTTGCCGCGCACAATTCCAACATCGATCCAGCGGGAATTCGTTCTGCCTGCGGTGCCAGCATCCCCGCTGCAGCCCGACCTGCCGCCGCATTTAAGTCCCGACATAAAACAGTTACTTCGGCACCGCAGAGCCGCAATTCGATCGCCGTAGCCAGACCGATAATGCCGCCACCGATGATAATAATTTCACTACCAGACTGCATCGATCGATTCTCCCCGCCACAAGCTTCATAGCAGCCAATATCTCTTCGCCACCCGCGAAAAACTGCAATGCGATCGAGTCTAACTTAGATCTCGATCGCATTGCTAGCACTAGACTCGATCGAGATCGCTAGACTACCTCGATCTCCACGCGCCAATTAAACATTTACAAGGATGCCAACCGTCTCAGCAGTAGTTGTCACAGCCGGAGCTGAGTCTAGCGTAGTACTAATTTCTGTTTCCGGAATTAACCGTTCGACCAATACTAGAGCTAACAGTTTGGATAAACTAATAATCCGCTGACAACTCTCAGCATGCCAGACTTTAAAGTCACCAGTGATATTCCCAGCTACTAACGGCCCCATGATAAAGCAGTTTTTGCTTGCTTCAAAGTTCTGGTCGATCGTAAAGCCGCGCCTAGAATCATTCGGTACGCAGATTCCGCGTCGAATCAAGTTTTCAATCAACACTGATGAAGATCTCGTTACATCTTGAAATCCAGCACAATTGATGACAACCCCGATCGGTGCATCGATTGGTGTTGGCAACTGACTCTGGCTACTGATGTATTCACAGCCAACATCTGTGGTTGCTGGCGAACCGTATCGCTGGAACTTGCCTTTGATAAATGTCAGCCGATCTCGATCGATCAGCCGATTGACAACATCGAGATATTCGCCACCCGCACGGCGTTGCAATTTACCGATCTCCACCGCATATTTAGAAACAAATAGCTGTTGTTGGGGATAGTCGAGCAGGTTGAGCGCTTGAATTACCGCAGTTGAGATCTGGGTATAAATATCGGAGATCTCGATCTTACGTGCTGTGGCATCGGCAACTTCTTGCGCTACTGCGAGTAAGATTTGCTCGGCAGTAAATGACTCGGTTGCAATTAATGCTTCCAGATGCGCTGGCGCGTAATCGACTGATTTGAGTTCCCGACTAATGCGATGTGGGAATGCGGCATTGGGAGAAATGATGATGAATTTGTCGATTAGGCTAGTTGCTACTGCTGAATTGTTCAAGCAATATAAAGCATCCAAAGTCCCCGCATTAGAACCGACCATCAATACTTGGCGATGTGTTTGCCGAGTGGAGTGTTGCAACGCTCGACAAATGCGTTGGATATTGAAATCCATTGATGGCTCGTACATGTTATCGATATAACAAATATCGCTGTCGTCAGTTGCTGGCGGACGCTCGAACGCCATATTTGGTGGACTCCCGATCGCCAAAACCAGTTTGGCTGCCACAAACGAACGACGTTCCTCGATAGCAGTTACCAAATCGACTCGATAGAGATCGTCACAACATTGAATATCGATGGCTTCTGCTGTGAGTAAATCGATTTCGATCGTCCCCTTGGCAGTTGCCTCCTCAATCGTCGTGGTGACGCGGTGCTTGAGATACATTCCGTACACATTGCGCGGAATAAACAGCTCGTCCCACATGCCTTGGGAGATCGCCGTAGCATTTGCATCAAACCACTTGCTGGTAAGTTCACCATCTTGATATTTTTGTGAAGCAAATATCCAGTGGCAATTCTCATTCAACCAACTTACAAACTGTTCGCGTTCTAGTTGTTGGGGAATAAATTCCTTTAATGAAGATATTAATAAAGAATCACATCCTGACTTCAGACCATAGGGAATTCCCGTCCAAAACTCACCCGATTTTTCGGTAACAATAATCCGCACGGGACGATCGAGCGATCTTTGTTCCAATAATGCAAGATAGTGAATTAGTGTATGTGCCGATGAGATGCCCGCACCAACGATCGCGATATCATAATATGCTTCATCCTGTGATTTTGTCGTGATTGGCAAACGCGAATCTTGCATAGGTGTCGATCGGCTGATAGTTGGTAGGTTTATCGCTCGGTATTGTCATCGATATCTAGATCGATAGTTGGCTGGGCTTAGCTCTTTCTCACAACATTTCTTTACTACAGAAATTGTGCTCGATCGATCTTGACTAATTTCAATTATAACTTTACTTGTAATTTATAGAAATCAGCTAAATCAGTGATTCTTCGGTTGAAATAGCCAAATTGTCATACTTAAAATATCTCAATATGCTTAGATACTCAGCACAATTATGTATTTTTACGTCGATCGAAAATATATTGTAGCATACCGACTCGATTAGATCGGCTCGGCTCGAACTAAATCAGGCCACCAAGCAGCTCAAACAGGTAGTTCTTTAATTTTAATCACTTTAGCTGGGTTGCCAACCGCAGTAGCATAATCGGGGATATCCCTAATTACTACAGCTCCCGCACCGATCGTGCACCATTTACCGATCCGAATACTGGGAATCACCGTCGCACCAGCACCGATATGCGTCCCCTCGCCGACAGTAACATGACCGCACAATGTAGCATGAGGCGAGACATGAACATAGTCGCCGATAATATTGTCATGGTCGATACTCGCAGCGGTGTTAACGAGGACATGATTGCCAATTTCGGCCCCGGCTTGGACGATCGCACCCTGTAATATCACAGTGCCGACACCGATTCTTGCCTTAGCAGAGACGATCGCACTACCATGAATTGCCGTTCCATAAGTTGCCTCGATTAATGTTGCAAGTTCGGCACGTCTGGCGTTATTCCCAACACTAATGATTAGCGGCGCATCCAACTTGGGAAATCCTTCGCCTAATAATCTAATCCCATTGCGGATTTCCATCCCTTTAAATTTCGCTTCAGGTGGATTATCATCAAACATGCCGATTACTTCGATCCCGAGGCTATTAAGAATATCGGTAATAACTTTTGAGTGTCCGCCTGCGCCATACAGATATATATACTTTGTCACGACTATCGAGATCCAGCTAATTTTATAAATAGTGGAGAAAACTTATCTGTTCTCAAGTGTTATGCCAAGCGAGTAATCATAATGCGAGCTACTCAAACTAACCAGGAACTAAAGTAAGATCGCAATCTTAGAGCGTAGCCGCAGTTCGGGCAAGGGTTACTATCGATCGAGCGTAATTTTGTGGAGAAAAATATTCCCGATCGCGCTAATGTTTCAAGGTTGTATCGTAGTTTCAAATTTCAAGATTCGCTCGAGCGAACGTAGCAGAATAGATCTGAAGCGATCTCCAGCAGCCAGAGATCTTCATAAATCAAAAAACTCCATAAATAGGTCTTCTTCAGAAATCTGTTGGAAGCTCGGTGGCCCTTTCATGAAGTCTTTAATTGTAATCCGGCGCTCCCGAAAGTCGATGACGAAGCGATAGACTTCAGCAATTGTTTCGACTTGCGATCGGGTCTGGGCGACTATTTCGTCGATGGGATCGTAGCCAGCTTTGGAGAGCTTTTGATATTCAGCTACCATCGATCCCTGTTGGGTATTTTTAGTCACGCGCAATTCGAGTTTGAGTTGCTCGAATTGACTTTTGAGAAATTCATGTTCGCGTTCGATTTGGCGATACCGACGCAGGAGATCGTCGCGATTGTCTCGATCGATTATTTCGCCGAGCTGGTGTTTGTGCTCGATCGCTAATAATTTTGCTAAGTCACCAGACTGGTAAGCCTGATTGATTTCTTGCATTACTGCTGTATGGTAGCTGCGGAGTTCGGGGTCGGCGGTGCGATCGGGATGAAAAACTTCTGCTAGTCTCAAGAAGACTTGGCGAATTTTTTTGAGTTCATCGCGATCGGGTGTGGCTGATTCCACTTCACAGCTCGATCCATCTTGCCGTTCGCCCCACTCCCAATCCGGTGGCTCTGCTGCGTCATCGGTTTCAACTTCATCGCCAGCGCGAGCTGTCTGGCGGTGTGGACTAATCAAGCCAGCATCCTGGAGATTCGCATAGACGCGCTCGACATTTTTACGGGTTTGTTTCCCAAGCTTTCTTGCCGCAAAAATTTCGGCAAATGCCTCATGGAGCTTGAGATCGAGTTCCAAAAGCTGCTGGAGGATCGGTGCGCTGCGTTGGGATACTTCAACGGCGATCTCGCGGATGCGATCGAGCAAATTATTTAATTCCGTCCGTTTTTTTTCAATTTTTCCGAGCAATTTTTGATTTTCCCGCTCTAAAAACTCTAGCCCGATCCGGAGATCGGAGATTGCGAGGGAACTCACCGTCAGGGTTTTTGCTGGTAATTTGGTAGATTTCCGAGCCATGTTAGGGTCAGTTCGATCGAGACGGCAATGAGCATATTTTAAATGAATTTTGGCGATTCTCCACTCGCGCGATCGTCACCACAAATCTTTCCGCCCCAGCGAGTGCTAAATTCAGCAAGCAAGAGAAACTCGATCGCGATTTTAGGAATCGCTGAATCGAGTGCTTAGCTGGAACATCAACCCTATTTTACCAAGTCTCCACGCCTTGCTCCCAATTAAAAAATGAAGATGTGTATGGTTTGCGATACGATCTCTGGTACGATCGCTAAATATATACTGAGTTTAAGAAAAGAGGGCAAGAGGCTGTGATTAGAGTCGCAATTAATGGGTTCGGGCGGATCGGACGAAATTTCATGCGGTGTTGGCTGGGACGCACTAGCAGTAACATCGAAGTAGTTGGGATCAATGATACTTCCGACCCCAGAACCAATGCACACTTGCTCAGATACGACACCATGTTAGGCAAGTTCGATGCTGACATCAGTGCCGACGACCACACGATTACAGTCAATGGCAAAACGATTAAATGCGTATCCGATCGTAACCCAGACAATTTGCCTTGGAAAGATTGGGAAATCGACCTAGTAATTGAATCTACAGGTGTTTTCATCAGCCATGAGGGTGCATCCCGACATATCAAAGCTGGCGCGAAGAAGGTATTGATTACCGCTCCCGGCAAAAACGAAGATGGCACATTTGTCGTTGGTGTTAACGACAAAGACTACGATCACAACAAGCATTTCATCATTAGTAACGCTAGCTGTACCACTAACTGTCTGGCACCTTTTGCCAAAGTTCTCAACGACAACTTTGGGATTATCAAAGGGACGATGACCACCACCCATAGTTATACTGGCGACCAACGACTGTTGGATGCCTCTCACCGCGATTTACGCCGCGCGCGTGCTGCGGCAATGAATATCGTACCGACATCTACTGGTGCTGCTTCGGCAGTCGCCTTGGTATTACCAGAACTGAAAGGTAAGCTCAATGGCATCGCATTGCGGGTGCCTACTCCCAACGTGTCTGTAGTCGATTTGGTAATCAACGTTGAGAAGAAAACCTTCACTGAAGAAGTGAATGCTGTCCTCAAGGCGGCTGCTGAAAGCTCGATGAAAGGAATTATGGACTTCTGTGAGCTACCACTAGTTTCTAGCGATTTTAAGGGTGTCGATGCCTCCTGTACGATCGATTCTAGCCTGACAATGGTCATGGGCGACGATATGGTCAAAGTTATCGCTTGGTACGATAACGAGTGGGGTTATAGTCAACGGGTAGTTGACTTGGCCGAAATCGTTGGCGCAAAATGGGTTAAATAATTAATCTTGCTCGATCGAACTGGATACCCCACCTGAATTTAGGTGGGGTATTTCGATCTAACCAGAAATTTTTAGCTAGCTGCTATTGCCCTAATTTTTTATACCTATTTATCGAGCCAGGCGGCACTATGTTAGCGTTATGCTACATAGTCGAGGATAGAGTATGAATGAGGATCTATGAAAACGTGGTTTATTACGGGAACATCGCGAGGGTTTGGTCGCGAATGGACGCAGGCAGCATTGGAGCGCGGCGACAGAGTAGCGGCGACGGCACGGAATCCAGACAGTCTTAGCGATCTGGTGGAGCGGTTTGGCGATCGGATCTTGCCGCTGCGGCTGGATGTTACAGATCGAGCGGCGGATTTTGCAGCGGTGAAAACGGCCTACGAACAGTTCGGACAACTCGACGTTATTGTCAATAATGCTGGCTATGGCTTGTTTGGGGCGATCGAAGAAGTCAGCGAGGCGGAAGCTCGCGCTCAGCTCGAAGCCAATTTGTTTGGGGCACTGTGGGTCACTCAAGCAGCATTACCCTACCTGCGATCGCAAGGTAGCGGACACATTTTACAGGTCTCCAGCATTGGTGGGATCGGCGCTTTTCCAGTTCTAGGACTGTACCACGCTTCTAAATGGGGATTGGAGGGATTTAGCGAGGCACTCAGCCAAGAGGTGGCACCATTTGGCATCAAAGTCACTATTATCGAGCCAGGTGGGTTTAATACGGACTGGTCGGGTAGCTCAGCGGTACATGCTACGCCGATGAGTGAATATGACAGCTTGCGTGCTGCAAGAGCCAACCGAAATGCAAGTGTTAAGAGTGGCGATCCGAGTGCATCGAGTGCGGCAATTCTCAAGCTCGTTGATGCCGACAACCCACCGTTGCGACTACTTCTGGGAGAGTTCGCCACCCAATTCGTGCCCAAAGTATACGAGCAGCGGCTGAACGTCTGGCGGGAATGGGCAGATGTCGCACGCGCGGCTGATGGCGGATAATTTGGTTTCGATATCATAACGACAACCTCAACCAACAAAAACTGTATGAAACTAACTGGCAATACAATTCTCATCACGGGTGGCAGTTCTGGGATCGGCCGTGCGTTGGCAGAATCTTTCCATGCGCTGGGAAACAAAGTCATTATCACTGGTCGGCGGAAACAACTGCTCGACGAAATTGTTGCTAATCATCAGGGGATGACAGCCATCGCGATCGATATTGAAGATCCCGCAAATATCCGCTCGCTCGCAACTGATGTTGCCAAGCAGTATCCAACACTTAACGTGCTCGTTAATAATGCGGGAATCATGCGCCCTGAAAAACTTCAGTCTCAACAGGCAGACTTAGCGGATGCTGAAGCGATCGTTACTACTAATTTACTCGGCCCCATTCGCCTGACATCAGCACTGTTACCGCATTTGCAACAGCAACCCTATTCAGCCATTATGAATGTTTCCTCTGGGCTGGCGTTTGTACCGTTAGCACTAACGCCGACTTATTGTGCGACTAAAGCTGCCATCCACTCATACACAGAATCGCTGCGCTACCAGCTGCGGGAGTCTACAACAGAAGTTTTAGAACTCATCCCGCCGTATGTTGCCACGGATCTAATGAACGGAGCTTCAGATCCGCGCGCGATGCCATTGAATGAATTCATTGCTGAGGTAATGGAGATCCTCAAGACTCAACCTAAGGTTACAGAGATTTGCGTTAAAAATGTTCATGGTCTCCGGTTCGCAGCCCAAAACAGACATTATGATGCCGTTTTTCAGGGTCTTAACACTGCGATAGCCGAGAATTCTTAGCGGGAAAATTTATCTTCTGTCCCCTAAAGCCTCACCATACAAATCCTCATGCAACTTAATAATCGACTCTAGATCGTATGCAGATACTCGTTCTCGACCGCGCTGAGCGATCGCGTTGGCCTCATCGGGCCGATCGAGCATCTGGGCCATCGCCTGCGCCAATCCTTCAACATCACCAAGTTCTACCAATAACCCACAGCCATCTGCTAACAAATCCTGAGTACCCCGAATCTTAGTACCGATCGTCGGTAGTCCCAAAGCTAGCGACTCCAGTACGCTGCGGGGTAAACCCTCCTGCGCGGAAGCCAGAATATTAGCAGTGGCGGCTTTCATTAAGGTCGGAATATCTTTGCGGTTGCCCAAAAAATGGATCCGCTCGGCAACGCCTAATTGTGTCGCTAACTGCTGCATCGGTTCGAACAACGGGCCGCTGCCAGCGATCGCCAGATGCACGTCAGCGCGATCGAGTTTGGCAAATGCCGCGATTGTATCCTTGTGACGTTTGCGGGCGGTAAATTCGGCGACAGATAGCAGTAAGGGCATCTCAGCACCGATCTCTAGCTCTTGGCGCAGGTTGGCGACATCGGCTGCTGAGACTAAATCGGAGTTGTAATAATCTAAATCGACACCGATTCCGGGCATGTATCGCAGGCGTTCGGGTGCAATGATGCCACGATCGACCGCCGCTGCTCTATCCTCATGGTTGATGGTAACCAAATAATCCGTCCAGCCACCAGCGAACTTTTCTAACCCGATAAATACTGCATTTTTGATGGGCTTGCCACCATGATAAAAATGAAACCCGTGCGCCATGTAAATTACTTTTACAGGTAGTTGCGATCGCAAATTTTGTAAGGCATATCGCGTCACGAAGGCGGCAACTGGAGTATGGACATGAACGATATCGTACCGTTCGCGGGTGACGATATCGCGAATGATGCGCGGTGAGACGATGAGATTGCGCGGATCCAAAGGATTGCGCGACCATTCTACCTCCCAGACATTATCGAAGGCGGCTACACACTCAGCCGAATTTGACACCCCACAAGCCATGCCATCTACCTGCCACCCGAGCTTGCGAAAATGCACGACAAAGGGCAATAGAAACCCCCGTAGCGTGCTCGGAACCGTCGTCACTATCAAAAGTTTAGTCATCTGAATTAATGCTTGACGTTGCTGAATTAGGGGGATCGATCGAGAGCGGTGGGAGCGATACTTTGTGGTTGTCAAACAGCAACTCGTATTTGAGTAACAATCGCCCTAATTCTCAATTACCAGCGATCTGGCTCAATTAATCTAAATTAATTACTGACGGTGCGCCAACCATTTCTCAGTGCGATCGCGGACATAGCGATAGAAGTCGGTGCGTTGCACCGCCAGCACCTCGTCCCGATATGCCTGCGCTGTGGCGAGATTGCGTGCGGACATTTGCGCCAGACGATTGGGGTCGGTGACGATTTCCCGAATTTTGGCAGCGAGGGCATTGACATCACCCGGTACGACCAGATCTTCCGGCGGTAAAAGTTCGGGTACGCCCCCGACGGAGGAACCGATACAGGGTAAGGCGCGTGCCATCGCTTCGACCATCGCTCTGGGCAAACCTTCTTGATAAGATGGCAAGATGAAAATATCCGCCCGATCGAGTTGTTCCCTGACGGCACTACCGGAAGCGAGTTGTCCGAGAAAATTTACGTTATCGCTGATATTTTCGGTAGCAGCTAGCTCGGTTAAGGTCGATCGAAATCGACCGTCACCGAGCATTTGCAACTTCAGGTCTAGTCCCTGTCTGACGCAGATGGCAACTGCTTTAATCAAAATATCTGGAGCCTTATAGAGCTGAGCCATTGTACCGATAAAGACCAGCGTTATCGTTCCCGCAGCTTGCCGCACCGGACGCGGCGCAGCCACGATACTTTCGTCGGGAAGGACGACATCCGAAATCCCTTGCGACAAATTTGGGCAAGGATAGCGATTTTGTAGTGCAAATTTTGTCACGTATGCAGCAGCCATCGCGCGCTGACAGTCTTGGCGCAATTGACGTGGAGACAACCAGCGAAAAAACGGTCGGAGCGGATTGGAAATCGATCCAGGCGCGAAGACATCATACGGATCGGCAACGATTTCTACGGCATAGGGATGCTTGGTACGCCTAATTACGGGTTGCATCACCGTCGCTAGCTGGGATGGGATCCGGAGAATCAGCGCATCGTCAGCACCGATCGCCCTTTGAGCGATTCGTTTGACTTGATTGGCCTTGCGGAGATATTGCCACGGCCCGATATAGTAGGGGATTGCGGTAAACTCCACATTTTCCCCATCCGCCTGTTGCCAATCCGCAGGCACCGTCGGTACATCGCGAACGCGCGCGACGACACCCACCCGATCGAATACCTTGAGATATCGCAACCAGAAACTATAGGCAAAAGTTGTCTGCGTCCACACTCGGCCATCTGGAGTTCGATCGAAACGATGTTCGAGGGGGATAATTACTTTCATAGTTAACTTTGAATTTAAGCTGCCAAACCAGGCAATTATTTATAATTTTCACTCGGACGCTAGTCTGTCGCTGCCAAAAGGCGATCGAGGGGTAATTTACTTAACGTCCGTTCGGGTTAAGCAAATTGCTATAGCCTCAAGGCATTACCGATCGCCTTTTCTTAAAGCATTTAAGAGGTTTTTTGCCCTACTTGAATCGATTCTACTCATCCATTTCACGCTTAAATAAGGAACTACTGCATACCAGATAAATGGTCTGAGTACTAAATGGAGCGAAGCGCGTGGATAAAATAGAAAGAATGACACAAATGTCGCAATAATCGCCATTTTGACTGGATCGCGATCGCGAATTGCCCATTGGACGAGCTTGGCATAGCCAAACCCCAGTAAGCCCATGAAAATTATGCCGAACCAACCGAAATTGAGATAAGCTTCCGCAATAAAAGAGAACCCAAAACTGCCACCGCGCTCGGCAAAGTCTTTATCTAGTTCGCCAACTAGCCAGAAATCTGGAATATCATAACCAGACATCGTTAAAGCGGGGTGACGACCGGAGGTAAATATATTGGGAACCAGCGTGAAAATTGCCACCAAGATCGTCGAACCTAACGCGAACGGTCGCACCTTGGGCACGAGATCCATCGTCCAGCCGATCGTGGTAGCACTAAATCCCATCTCGGAAATCGATGCGACTAAGGGGTTGTTCACACCCGTGAGCGTTTTAGTCAAAAAGTCGATCGAGAATAGATCTACTCCAGCAACTTCATTACGGGTCGCCCCGATGACGGGGAAAACCACCAATAACATCAGTGCCACCACACCAAACAATAACGACTTGGGAATTGGTTTGACGACCTCATTCCACAGCCATAACATTGCTAGTAAGGGCATCACTGCCGCGCCCCGCGTACCGATCGCTAGTTTTGCACAGGTATATAACAGCATAAATAAGACGGCAAAGATCCTCAATTTTGGGTTACGTTTACCACCCGCGATCGTCAGAAATACCCCTGGGAAAATAAAGTCAGCAACGATCGAAGCTGACGCGGCGAGTCCGGTGGTGGCTTGTTGTTCGTACAGTGAAGCATAGCCACCAGATTTGGCAACCTGAATCGCACCAAAAGCTGTGATTAATACGGGAACGACCGAGATACATAAAAAGACCCGTCCCACTGCCAAAATATTACTCAGTGGCACGATCGACGATCTAAAAAAATTTGCTGGAGCAGCGGTTGTCGGTGGGGCAGAATATTGCATGAGTGCGGAAGATGGAGTTGGCTCGCCCCCAAATCGATAATCAGCACTTAGTTCGGATGTCCGATCTAGAAAATCTCGAAATTTCTCGGCTCCAGTTTTGTGACGGTCGAGGACGACGGCGAGTAATGCGCCAAAATGCATCGTCGCAATTGCTAAAGTTACCACATAAACTACTTGTAAAGCTTCAGCAGTCGAAAAGGTATTACCTAAGAAGCCATTTTCATTGAGGTTAAACACCTCTAATACGATTTGTCCCCCATTAAAAATATTCGCTGCGAAAAAAAATAAGATATAAGGGTCGAACAAGCGATTGGTAATCAAATACCAAGAAACAAAAGACCAAAGTGTTAGCCCCAGATAAAGATGGCACATCACTTGGAATGCTGTTTCTGCTGAGAACATAAATCCCGATGGATTAATGGCATAAACAATACCAAAAATTGCCAAGCCGATCAGCACATAGGCTTGAGTCAATAACACAAGCCAGTTTCTACCGCGCTTTTGCACCACCATTTTGCTTCGATCGATCATCTTGAATTTCCCTGCACATGTATCGAACTATAAATTGTGTATCTAAATTTACCTAGAGGTTGCTGTAGATATCCCCACCATTTCTTGGTAAGTAGTTTCTTCCCGCGCTCTAGTATAAATATTTGTGAGTTTTGGCACTCCGACCTGAATATTAAATGGACTTTGCCGCACGCACTCCAATGACTCACTCTGGCCGAGCGGCACGCGCTCGCGCGCTCTGAGAATCGCATCGGCCCAACTCGCAGCCGATTGGGACAAACTCAGATACTCGACCAGCGGCTCGACCACACAGACCTCTGGCGTAATTGCCTCAGACAAAAAGCTTGGCAACCCCGCTGCTTGAACTTCGATGCCCACCAACGGTAAACCTTCACACAGGGACGGCATCACAAACGCATCCATCGCACCCAACATTACCCGAGGCACATCCGGACGACTGCCAGCAAACAGCGTTCGATGCTGGAGTTGCTTGACACTGACTTGTTGCTCGATCTCGGGTCTGAGTGGCCCTTCGCCTAATAATAAAAGATATGCTTGGGGTTCTCGATCGAGGATTTCGGCAAAGATCTCGACCAAGAACTCATGATTCTTCTGTTCCTGAAAGCGGCCGACATGTCCGATGACAAAGGCATCTTTGGGAATCCCCAGTTCCCGCCGTACGCTCTGGCGATCCGGCACTAGTGTGAATGGAGCCAGATCGATCCCACAGTAATACAGCTGCCAGCGCGGATCGGTTTGCCAGTTAGAGCCGAACAAATTAGCGCTAGCCACCTCGCTGCAGCCTAACCCGGCTGTCGCATATCGCCCGATCCAAGTCTTCATCAAATTTAAGTACGCGCGTCGCAACCATCCAGCCTTGGCTTCGAGCGGACTAGAATCGATATGACTGTGACAGACGCGAATCGGCACGCCAGCTCGCTCTGCACAGCGAAGAATTACCCCATTATAGTGATGGATATGACCGTGAATGACATCATATGGGCCATATTCGCGCAAGATCTGGTCGAATTTGCGACCGTATGTTAGCGGATTTGCCGCACCCATACAGGGAATTATCCGGCTGCCCAAAGATCGAATTTCATCATCATAAGCACATGGTGCTGTCGTGCCCACCAGAAAATCGATGTGAAATTTTTCGCGATCGAGATTACGTAAAATATGCATCAACCAAGTTTCGGCACCCCCGCGATTCATCATCCCTACGACTTGGAGAATACGAATGGGCGGGAGATTCTCTTTAGGAGAGGCTACGCCAACGACAGCGAGATTCATAATTTTTTTAGAGGCAGATTAAGCACGGACATTAAACTCTAACGACTGATTTCCAAATCCGGTTGTGCCTCATAGTTTAGGTAAAAACGATCGCTAGAGTCATCAGCAGTAATGCTCAATCCAGTGTCAGCCTAAGTGGGGAAAAATTGCCACGAGATCGACCGCGATCGCTAGTTTTGATAAGTTTAAATTCACAACTCACCGCGCAAATTAGCACCAAGCAGCAAGACATATTTACTTACTCGATCTGTCTTAGCTTCGAGCGGCCTTCGAGCTTGAATAAAGCATGAGCGATTACGCTTAAATGCATGAGGATTTGGACGACAGCAGCCATAATTAGTGCTAGGGCGGCACCTTGCATCCCCCGCGTGGGCACCAACCATAGACAACCTAGTGCAGATGTGACGGTGATAGCGAGACAGATCGGTATTTGTACTCGAAAATACTGAGCTGCTGTCACCGCATATCCCAAACCCGTCGATACATAGCCCAGCCCAGCCGCAATCATCAACAACACGAATACTTCTTGTTGTTGGGCATACTCAGCCCGATAGATTAGTGTCAGTGCTTGCTTGCCGACGATCGCCGCGAATAACACTCCCAGCACACCAAAGCCGCTAAAAATACTCAGCAACTTGAATGTTAACATCCCAAAGTTCTTTCGATCTGCCTCGGCATAGTATTTTGCCAATCGCGAACTTGCAGATTCAGATAATGCATTGATCACGATATTTCCCACTACCATTAAATACGATAGCGCCCCAAAAATACCCAGTTCTTTCTCACCTAAATAATTTTGGATAAAATAACGCGGCACGTTTAAATTAAGTGAAGCCAACATCATTACCAATCCTAGTGGTAGTGATAACCAAGCGAGCTTCTTCAAAGTTTTGACATCCCATCGCGGACGGGGAATAGTCACATTGAAATGAAGTAAGCTCGTCACAACGCTGAGTGGTAGCGATAACTTTGCTAATCGATATAAACTTTGAGAATCCCAACGCGGTCGGAGTCCGATCGTTGCTGCCTGTCTTACGCCACCTGCTGGTGGTAACAGCGATCGATCTAGAAATTTTGAGGCATTGGGCAAATCGAGACAAACTAAGACCAGACCCCAAGCTACCGCCAATCCCGCCGCACCTACGACGATACTCCCAGACACATACAGACCCATGCTCATCAATAATAAGGAAAGAATCCCTTTGACGATATACGATCGCGCGATCCGATCCATGTGCTCGTTTTGTTGGATCAGTCCGTAGCAGACATCGCTGAGCGATTCAAAAGCTTTGGCTAGCGTAATAAAGCCGATCGCCAGAGTTGTTTCGGGGCGATAACCGGTGGTAGCAACAATACCGATAATTACTAATATGCCTACTGTCGTGCCGATGATTCTTAGTGCTAAGTAATCGCCAAACATATATTGTTGCTTAGCATCTGTAACTTGAACCGTGCGTAAGTGTAGATTGGTAAACATCAGCACAGGTGCGGTAATTGCCAATCCTAAAGTAAATTGACCCAACATTTCTGGACTTCCCAATTTAGCAATTGCTACGAGCATTCCCCATTGACAAGCAGCATAGATTGCATTACCAGCTAATGTCCAGGAAAAGTTGTGACTGAGTTTCATACTATTGTTATTCGGTGCGCTACTGGCACGATCGGACCAGACCATTCGGGTCTATATTATGAATGTTACCCTATAAGCCTGAAATTTAGTTACCTTATCTGGGTGAGATATTTTACCTGAATTTATCGATTTATGCGTCATTATGCTGAGACTAAAATGCTTTATTTCTTGTATGCTCATAAACGATCGCAACGACAAGTAAAAAAATGTCATCTCTGCAGCTAATATTACCTGTAATATTTATAATTGTAGAATTAATGAAGCACTAGACTAAATGATGTAAATACTAGTGTGTGAGTTCCTTAGTTCGCTAATTTCTGGATATTTGGCGCTCGGTTGCTGCGAGCGAACACCAGGAGGATCCGTTGCAAAGCGATCGAGCCGGATCGAGCCGAATGTCTCAATCACAGCGCCAAATAATTATTAATTTAGCAGTATTAGCTTGAGTCAACTCCATCAGCAGCGATCGAAAAAATGCTAAATTCGAGTAATAATCCTCGCTCAACGTTCCGGTGCAGGTCTAGAATCCTATCATCGAAATGGCCGATCGCTCGGAGTCTAGTAGAGATAAATTTTTATGCCACTTAAGTTGTTCGTAATTAACACGCTCCTATGTGTTCTGTTACCAAACTATTCAGGAGTAAAACTAGGGAATATGCTACCGCCATCGATCGCGGCGCAGGATTTATCGCAACCTCCAGCTCGAAGCGAGCGGGGAGCCGCTTTACAACTTCAAGTTGCGCCCGCAGCTCGCCCGAGCTTACCAGCAGCGCCCAAGATTGCCAACTTCTCGACCTTAGTAACTCGGTTTGGTGCTAAGCCCAATGATGGGATTGACGATACCGCAGCCATTCAAAAAGCGATCGATGCAACTGCTAATCGTGGTGGTGGCAGTGTCTTATTTCCGCCAGGTACTTATCATCTTTCGATCCAAACCCAAGGCAAACATCCCCAAGCCCTCAAGTTACGTTCTGGCATTAGGCTGGCTGCGGCCACTCCGAGCCAAGGTGTCACCATTCGGCTAGCCGACCGTCAAGGCAATTATGAAGCACTGATGGGTACGGCGGAAATGGGCACACCACTAAATGATGTTGCGATCGAGGGATTGACATTTGATTCCAACGGCCCGAATAATCCTGTCCTAGCAGCAGAAGGTAGCGGCGGCAAAATCAGTCCCGATTTTGGGGACGAGCAGAATTTATTGCCACGCACGGTATTTCGCGCCTACGTCGGCCAGCGGATTCGGATCGCTCGGTGTCGCTTTACCAATCAACTGGGCGTGTGGTCGGTAGTAGTTAATGGCAAGCTCGATAGCATGACTGATGTCGCGATCGTTAATTCGCGCTTTGATAATGTGGGCGGGAGCGCCGTAGATTTCGATCATTCGTCGATTTATACCCAAGGCGCGCGGATGTTGGTAGAGAAGAATCTGTTTACATCTCGCGCTGGTGCAGGCACTAGAGGCGCACGCACGGCGATCGAAATTCATGGTAGCGATCAGACCGTTATCGGCAACACGATTAAAGGCTACGCCAACGGCATCAATGTCACGGGTGCGGGTACGCCTGTATCGCAGCGGCAACTTTACCGCGATAATCTCATCGATGGAGCCAATACGGGCTTTACCCTCTGGCATGTCATCCATCAAGGGAATAGTCCCGAGCGACCTGCGATGCAGCAGATTGTCATCCAGCGCAATACCATCAATATCAACTCCGATGATTGGTTGACTCCTGGCATTGTCAGTAACAAAGGCCCCTCTGCGGGAATTTTACAAGATCCGAATAGTAATGCGCCAATTCAAGATTTAACGATCGCCGATAACCGCATCAACTTTGTCAAAGCCAAACCCATAAACTACGAACACGATCGGTTTTCGAGCGGGATTACGCTGTGGAAATACCAGCATCCCGACATCACGATCGATCGGTTGACCATCTCTGGCAATCGTATTACCAATGCGCCTGGCGCGGGAATTTGGGCGAATGCCGCACTCGGCGGTACTGGTAGTTCCAAGATCGAAAATAACACGATTATCAATCCAGTCCGGAGTAGCCTGCTGGCAAACGATAGTCCCGGACTCAGCCGCGCCGGAATTTATCTTCAGGAAAATAGCAAAAATAAAAATCTCCGCATTCAGCGCAACACGATCGTCGATACGCTTTCACCTACGCGGATGAAGTATGGCATTGTTGCTTATTCTGATTGTGCGGGCAGTTGTGCAATCGGTCAAAATGTGGTCAAAGCACCAAAATCGACTCCAGTGCAGGCAAGCGTCAGTTGGGGCGGACGCACGCCAGTTTCGACGCGCTCGTCAGTGGATGTGGGTAAAATCTTGTGCTTATTGTCGATCGGTTTGACCGTTTTCTTACCTCAGATCCAACATCGTCGCAGTCAATCGCGCGATCGAAATAAGCGATCGTAATCGGGATGATATAGTTGCGATCGTGTCCGAGCAGTAGAGCCATGAAGTTCTGACAATGCTGGACTGATAATATACATCGTCGATCGCACCAAATTTTCCCTAGTAGTAACTGCCACCATCTCTGTCAGTGGGACTACCCAGATTTGTTCCTCTTCCCAACCGACTCGAAAGCAAATCGCCACTGGCGTATCGGGGGCATAGTGTTGCAATAATTGCGCTTGAGCTGTCTCGACATGCCGAGCGGCAAGATAGAGACACAAACTCGATCGATGTGCGGCTAAACTAGCCAAATTCTCCGCCGCAGGTACAGCGGAAGCTCTCCCCGATGGGCGCGTCAGAATAATCGTTTGCACCAGTTCGGGAACGGTAAGTTCGACTTGAAGTTTAGCCGCAGCAGCTTGAAATGCGCCGATTCCTGGCACCAATTCTACGGTAATATCGACAGCTCGCAAAGCCTGAATCTGCTCGGTAATGGCACTATACAGCGTCAAATCGCCTGAATGTAACCGCGCTACAAGTAAACCCGATCGGACTCGATCGACCATTACTGCGATAATTTCTTCTAAAGTACGATCGCTAGTTTTGATAATCTCCACATCCGATCGGGTCTCTTGCAACATCCGATCGGGAATTAGCGAATCTGCATACAAAATTACCTCTGCCGTTGCAATGAGGCGATGTGCCTTGACTGTCAACAAATCGGGATCGCCAGGGCCGACACCGATAATATATACCTGTGGATTAAGTAGGGGCTGCTGTAACAAGTGAGTTTTATTTAGGACAAGGGGAATTTAATTTACCAACGATCCGGTCAGATAATTGTAGAATGTTTGACGGCACGATCGTCTGACACAGGGTAGTAGTTGACATGAAGAAGAAGAAGAACCTCGCAGTCCTATTTGGAGGGAGATCCGTCGAACACGAAATCTCCGTCATCACCGCCCTGCAGCTCATCAACGTCATCGACGTTACTCAATATCATATTATCCCCGTCTACATCGCTCAAACCGGACGCTGGTATGTCGGCGACGAACTACTCGATAAAAACTTCTACCGTCGTCTTCCCAATTCTGTCAAATCGGCACAGGAAGTCGCCTTATTACCTGTCGCGGGAAGTAAAGGACTCACCTACCTCAATTCACGCCGAAACGACATTCTCCCCGTCGATATCTATTTCCTCGCCTTTCACGGTACTTTTGGTGAAGATGGCTGCATCCAGGGGATGTTGGAAATGGCCGATGCGACATATACCGGCTGTGGCGTACTTCCCGCCGCGCTAGGGATGAATAAATATCAGTGCAAAACCATGCTCAAAGCACATGGGATTCCCGTCTTACCCGCTGCCCAAATCGATCGCCGCGATGCCCAAAAGAGCCTCACTACCGTCCGCGAACAGATTTTCGCCACCCCTGGACTCGAACAGTTTCCCCTCTTTGTCAAACCTTGTAATCTCGGTTCGAGTATCGGTATTGGCGTAGCCAAAGACGATCGGACTTTAAATGCTTGTTTGGTCAACACTTTCAGGTACGATAGTCATGCGATCGTCGAACCCTGCGTCAAAGAGATCGTCGAAGTGAATGTATCTGTCCTCGAAGACGATGAAATCACCGCTTCCGTAATCGAAATGCCGGTCTCGCTCAGCGGCGTGCTGACATTTGAAGAGAAGTATCTGCGAGACGATGGCGGCAAAAAAACCGGCGGTAACGAATCGCAAGGGATGGCCAGTTTGTCCCGCGTCATCGACCCTCAAGACCTCAATCCCGAACTCAAACAAGCCGCACTAGACTATGCCAAAAAAGCCTTTAAAGTACTAGGCTGTTCGGGCGTATCGCGGATCGATTTTATTATCGATGCAAGCTGCGACAAGCTCTATTTCAACGAGATCAATACCCTCCCTGGCTCGCTCTCCTTTTATCTATGGGTGAAATCCAATCCGCCGCTAGTTTATACCGAACTCCTCAATCGCATCATTCGCCAAGCCGAAAAACGCCAAGTCACCAAACTCGCCCTTAAACGCCAAGAGGGAATGCGCGCTTTATTTAAATAATCGCCAGTTAAAGATTAATGCCTCAATTTGAAGAATTGAACGATCGACAGCTCAATGAATTCATGGTAGAAATGTTTAATTGGCAAAAACCAGCATACATAGAAAGCTGGACAAAAGAAATATCTAACTAAAGTTAAGGGGGAGAATAATCTCCCATTTCTGGATCGATCTCATTGACAATGTTTTGAGCTAAATCCTCATCTGTATCCCACATTAGCATATCATTATCTAACTCTTGATAGTATGCGCCCTGTTTATAGCATTCGATCGCAGTTAAGATAAATCGATCTAGGCTAGTAAAGATCGATGAGAGTTTCAGGAATCGGACGGGTTTTAATCGCTGATTCTATATCTGCTCTAGAGAGTCCCTCTTCTGGTTCGATACGTTCGGGGTTTGCATCTCTAATCAAGTCCAATAATTCTCTCAATGCAGCTTGAGTATCCATAAATTAACCTTTTAATAGAGGAAGTTGCGTGTGTTGAATAATTGCCGATCGCAAAGCATCGACATCACTAACTGGAATTGTTGTTACACCTGCCATTTCTCCTAATCCACAAGATTCGGTAGCAATTACTGGAATCCCACAAGCGATCGCGCGGAGTAAAAAACGCGGTTTGGGTTCGACATGTGCAGGTAAAATTACCAAGCCAACACCATCGAGACTCAACCGATCGATCTCAGTAATATTCACTCCATCCCAGAAATTCTGCCCTTCTAAAAATGGCTTGAGCACGGTTAATTCTAAATCAAACGCTTGGGCTATCGATCGCAATTCATAAGCGCCCTTGCGTCCGAGCGTGGATGATGGAAACAGAATTTTTTGTCCCCGCACTGGTGGAGTTATCATCTCTGGAAATTGCCAGTCGAGTAAAATAGCTCGATCGAAAAATAGCGCGGCAATTTGGCGATGTGGGGTAATAATTTTTCGGGCGGATTGTAAGGCTTGGCGTTCTAATTCTAATAAAGCTCGATCGGCTCGAAAATCACCGAGAGTCGGACTTTCTGGATAAATCTCGTATGCTGCTGTCAATTGTAATTGTAAATCGGCGATCGGCAATCGTGTCATCAACACATCAAACGTCCGTCCGCCTAATACTCCAGACTGCCAAAGATAGGGCAGTAAATTTTGCATCACCACTAGATGGGTGACATCATAGCTAAGAGATTTGCTAAATTGCGCGGCTAATTTGGCATCTTGCGAGAGTAAGATTTGCTGACGCGAGGAGCCTTGAATTGGCATATTTCGCGAGGCGATCGATCTGATTAATGTCGCAATCGTCGCGCGATGTACTTTCCCAAAGCCAGTCTGCGTCCAATGATAATTTGGTTTGTGCCACCGCTGGCCATCGAGCGGTACGAGCAGCAGGTCTCGCTCGGTGCGCTGCTGCTGGAGATAGCGATCGAATTCCGGCCAATATTCATCGACGAGATACGCAGTAGTCCCAAATTTCTCGGCTGTGGCTGGAATAGTGAGTTTCCGAAGGCAATCAGTCGCCTGACAACTTTGACAACTGGCTGTTTGCTCGTTCGGTGCCAGGTTGACTATCGGTGTACTCTTCAATATATCCGGTGGAATTTCTACCTGCGTCCCCCGTATTCTAACGATCAGAGTATCGCTAGTTAATTGGGCCTCAATTCGTATCGATCGATCGACCCGAAAGCGCAGATCCACATAGTTCCAAAAGATTGTCGCATCTCGATCGGTTTCGGCATCCGAACCCGTCACGATCGTACTGTGCCGATGGCGTTCGATTATTTCCAGATCGGCATCTATCGCCACTTGATATAGAGCGTTTGCCAATTGACACAAGCCTCCCGCGATCGTTGGTACGATGCAACCTTGCCTGAGTTCTCTGCCCTTAGCATAGCCCCTAAATCTACTCGGTTGGCCGATTTGTGCCCAAAAGCTAAAAACATCCCCAGCGGGAATTTCTACCCCATCGAGCTGGCGGATTGCCACCCGGAGGTTATGAATTTTTCCGGCGATCAGGGGTTGTTCTAAATCGATCGAACCCGTTACCAAACCAGGAACGCTCGTGCTCCAGATCGGCGATCGAGATTCGGCTAAAATCGGCCCTAAAATGTCCGGTTGTTCCTGGGTGGGATAGTTGCGGATCGATCGATTCCCGAGGTCGATAATCGTTCTTCTCAACTGTAGTCCCCAGACTTTGAGTTGGAAGATAAGTAGATCGATGAATGTCGGTTGCGCGGAAAGAGAAAGACGAATTGACGGCTGCATGGTGGCGATCGACCGGACAGATTTACTCAATCATACAAGTCTCGCTGCCCGGTTTCCGGATCGTTATGGATCGATCGTCACATTTAAGCTGCGTAATCGACTCTTCGCGATAACTTTAACTTAGATGATGCATCCACTGAGAGATTTTACTGTCGAGCTGACTGGGGATTTCATCATGCGGACAGTGTCCAGCGTTAAAATAATGTTCTTCTAATTGTGGATAATATTCACGAAACTTTGCCCCGCGCTGACGAGCATTAATCCAAGGATCGCCTTCACCCCAAAGCATCAACAGCGGACATTGCATTTTCCCGAGTAAAATATCGACTTTTTCACCTTGTTGGTTGCTAAATACCGATGCAAATACCTCCGTCGCACCAGCATCGCAGGAAGGGCGGTAAATTTCATCGACTAATTGTTCGGTTACCGCTGTTTTATCTACATACACTTTGTTGAGGGTATCGCGGATAAAAGATTTACGCTGGACGAATTTATATAACAGGAAATTGCCTACTGGGTGGCGGAGAATGCCTGTTACCATTTCAGTGAGTAATTTTTGAACCGCTGTCGGTTCTTTGGGATGGGTACTGTCGGTAAATGGCCCAGCACTATTAATTAAGACCAGACCAACAGCCGATTCGGGATGATTTGCGGCGACACATAAGGCTGCATAGCCACCGAGTGAATTGCCAACGAGGGCGCTTGGACGACCGATAACTTCAGTAATAAAATCATGCAATTGGTCTTCCCATAGTTGCGCGGTATAGTTCCAGGCTGGTTTTGCTGCACGTCCGAAACCGAGGAGATCGATCGCATATACCTGAAATTCTTGACTGAGTTCGGAAATATTTTTGCGCCAATGATCGGTCGAAGCTCCAAACCCATGAATTAACAATAGTGGTGGTCGTTCTGGATGTGCGCCCCCAGCCTGGACGTAATAAATTTGCTCTCCTCGCCACGTCCAATATTGACCTGGGATGGGTTGGGTGGATGGGTTAATGGTAGTTGTTGCCGTCATCTTGGGAAGTGTGGGAAGTGTGGGAAGTGTGGGGAAGTAGAGGAAGAGGGGAAATGAAATTTACTGTTCACTATTCACTATTCACTGTTCGCTCTCAACTTCCACTATCCTAAACATTTCTCGCTCATCGAGCAAAGTTGAATCGATCGCGGCATAATAGATAGAGTTGTCCAATTTTAGTAAGAGAGAGTTATAAACGTGTCTGTTGAAACTATTGAGAAGCGTTCAACATCCCGTAAGCTTGCGCCTAATTATCGCGTGCTGCTCCACAATGATGATTTTAATAGCATGGAGCATGTCGTCGAGGTGTTGGTTGGCAATATCCCGAATATGTCCCCGCCGCATGCGATTAATGTGATGATGGAAGCTCACCAGTATGGGATGGCAATGGTGATCGTCTGCAACCAAGAACATGCCGAGCATTATTGCGAGATTCTAAAGACTAACGGTCTGAGTAGTACGATCGAGCCAGCAGAATAACCTAATATCTAGAACTAAAATTCACTGTTCGCTGTCATTTGAACTAATCTAATAGTGTCGGCTAGACATTTTGAATTTTAGATCCATGAAACTGCCCAATCTTAGTTCTATCAAAAATTACTCGGCACCAGCCAGGATGTTTAGCTTCCTACTGGTGCTAATTATATTCTGGGTGCCAGGGCTAGCCTTAATCTATGGAGTGATGGGTCTGACCCACCAAAATCTCGAAGATCCTGGTACCAAAAATTTACTCTCGATCCTGACGATGGGATGGCTGGCGATCGAATTTTTTGCAATTCTGCCGTGGTGGGGACGGAAGGTATACAATCATCCAAATCTGTTTTATCGTTATGGGATGGTCATCACGCGTCGAAATGGATGGCTCCTACTTAAAGGATTGGCGATTGGGTTAGGCTTTACTTTTGCGCTATTTGTCACGCAAGGGATCTTTGGGTGGTTGACATGGCAATCGCCACAGCTATCGCTCCTACAATTAATCCTCGAAGGTGCAGCGACATCGCTAGGTGTGGCATTAGCAGAGGAGCTATTTTTTCGCGGCTGGATGTTGGACGAACTCGATCGCGATTATCAACCGCTGGTCTCACTCACGATCGATTCTGCTCTATACACACTACTACATTTTATCAAACCGATCGCCCTAGTCATCCAGTCTTTACCCGAATTTCCAGGGTTATTTTTATTAGGCACATTAACGATCGTTGCCAAACGTCAAAATGGTAATCTATTAGGCATGTCGATCGGGCTTCATGCTGGTCTGGTTTGGGCTTACTATATCGTCAATGTCGGTAAATTAGTCAAATATTCCGATCTAGTTCCCGACTGGTTAACTGGGATTAATGGCAATCCTATTTCTGGAATACATGGAGTGATTTTCTTGATTGTCTTGACAATCGGGATCGTAAAGGTATCTCCAAAATTCGACATCAAAGCCTAATCGATCTAAAAATTATAGTTCAGGAATAGATAGTTTTGACACCACAGGCATTAGATGGCTCTCCTGACATTTTGGGGTAAATAGTATCCGAGAATACCAAAACACTTGTCGAGCGTTTCCTTTACCCCTTACCCTTTCCTCCTGTCAATAAGATTAAATTATCACCATAACTACAGGAGAGCCGATTACTTTAGAGTTTTTTGAGTAAGAAACCCTTAATATCTTCAGAGCTGTAAAGTTTGTTTAGGTCGAAGGAGTTGGACTTGATATACTTTAAACGGTCATAACCTGAGCTTTGTCAAAATGCTGAAAGCGGAGTGTGAGCAAGGAATCAAGCTCTTTTTTATGTTGCAGATGAGCATCATTTAGACATTCAGAGATGGCTGATGAGAACTGAGTAAAATCCTCATAATACTTGCCATATAAACATTTCTTTTTAACAAACTTCCAGAGCCTTTCAATCAAATTTAGATTGGGCGAATAAGTCGGCAAGTATAGTAATTCTATTTCCAAGGATTTAGCTAAATCTTGGACAACTCGACATTTTTGGTATCGAGCATTGTCTAAAACCAGAGTAATGGGAATGCTCAGTCCTAGGTCAGCTAATTTTTGCAGAAGTTCACAAATCTGAATAGCAGTGATATAGCTGTCATTAGTAACCAAAATAACTTCATGAGTAATGGCATTTAATGCTCCCAGCACATTGAACCGTTTTCTCCCTGAAGGTGACTTAATAAACAGCCGTTGAAAACACCAAATCATCCCCAAAAAAGCTCCCATGACAAAGTGAGCCGCATCCACGAAGAAAACCGCTCTTTTTCCTTGTCTTGCCTCTTCTAACCTGGGTTCTAGCTTATTTATTTTATATTCTTCCTGTTCATCGGGATCTGCTTTAGAAGGAATAGCCCCAACTTTCAAACATCGCATCCCTATTGATTTCAGGAATTTTTGGATCTGGGTTGGACTGCGTTTAATTCCGGTAAGATTTTCAATCTGATTTACAGCTTCATTTATGGTAGCTGGAGGATTCAATTTCAAATACTCTTTGATAGTTGTCTGATGTAATTTTAATTCACTTTTGGGTTGATAAAAGTTAATTTCTTTGAGTTTTTCTATACCACCAGCCTGATATTGTTGACAATATTTTCTCAATGTATTAGGTGAAATGTTTGCTAGCCTACAAATCATATTTAAAGGTAAGTTTTGACTTTTAAGCCATAATACTTCCATCTTCAACTGGACCCTGGGATGAGGATGGTGAAATCTTTCATAATTTAATATTTCTCGATCTTCTTCCGTAAAGTTTAGATTGCTCATCCCTCAAGCTCCACTTTTTCCTTGACTTTACTAGACTATCATCTCTTCGATCGCCGATGCTCAAGTTATGCCCGTGTAAAGTATAATCAGTTCGCCATTGCTCATCGCCAGACTTCTTTGCGACTCGCTCGACACTAGAATGATGCTAATCTTTTTGAATTTCCGCTCGATCCTGGCTTTGGATACGGCATCCTTATTAAGGAAAAGTAAAGCTCCTTTAACGTGGATTAGTTGACGTTGACCGTTCTCCAACTCTGTCTTGTTATCGCCAAAGCTAGCAAAATCAACATTGACAGCGATCTCGCCCAATTTGGCATTACCTGACTGGTTGACGATCGTTGACTTAAATTCAGGAATATAGTCAGTCGAGTACTTAGCAATCTCTCGCTCGGTTGCCATTGATTGTGCCATTGCTGGAATGCTCCCACCGATAGTTAACAAAATACTCAAGCCAATTGAGGCACACAGGTTTATTCGGTTAGTCATAGTCGCTGCATCGATAAGTGGTGGTAATATTTAATACTTCGTCAATTTAGCGATCGGTTCCGGAAAGAATCGATAAATTGTTGCTGTCATCTGGCTGAGAAGACGACTCGAGCCAAGGACACGATCGTGACGATTACCAACTTCGATGCCAATACCACCAATCACCGTAGAGATGGCGATAAGCATCTTCGCCACGAACAGGTGGCACTCGATCGGGTGAGTATACTAACCCCGCATCGTCAAGAAAATCAGCAGCAGTAATCATCCTCACGATCTTACCATCGAGTAGCTCTGTTTCTCTAATGTCAAATAATCCTACCGCTCGCTCGGCTATTTGCATTTTCTGGTTAGAATGATACCTTGTTTGTACCTCTCGAACATATTGTTTGAGTGCTGATTCACTCAGCTTTAATCTAATGATGGTTGGAACTTGAAAGACAAGTAGCGCCACCGACAAAACGATCGCGAGCGACTCAAATCCAAAGTTTAATAGATTTCTTTGTTCGACATGGTTGGTTTGGAGACGGTTACCAGCCATCAGCGCAACTGTGACAATCACTCTGATTATCAAGCTGGCGATCCAAATTATTAGCAATAAACATACTGGGATGGAAATTACCAAAGGTGTGGCTGTATCGCTAAAGACAACTATCAAAAATGTCAACCAGCAGAAAGCAATTAAAATAGTCCAACGGCGATAGGGAATAAACATCTCAATTCTCAAGACTAAACTTAGAGTCTTAGCGATCTTGCAAACCGATAATTTCTGCGGGGGGAAATGCACCGAACTCGGTAATAATTGCTTGAATCAGATGTGCGGGGGTGACATCAAAAGCCGGATTATAAAACTCAGCTCCAGGGGGACAAACGATCGTGTCCCCAATTTGATAAAGTTCGGATGGATGACGTTCTTCGATCGGGATAAGACTGCCATCGCTGAGACTAAAATCGATCGTCGATCGTGGTGCGGCAACGAAGAATGGGATATTGTGTGCTTTCGCCACCAATGCCAAACTGTAAGTACCGATTTTATTGGCAGCATCGCCATTAGCAGCAATCCGATCTGCACCCACGACCACAGCATCGATTAAACCCTGTTTCATACAGTGAGCTGCCATACTATCGGCAATTACCGTCACGGGAATTCCCTCCTGCACGCATTCCCAACTGGTAAGTCTGGCACCTTGGAGTCGAGGACGCGTTTCGTCAGCGTACAACCGTGCCAGCCGCCCTTGCGTCCATGCCGAGCGTACTACGCCTAGTGCGGTACCATAGCCTGCGGTTGCGAGGGCACCAGCGTTGCAATGAGTGAGCAAACATAACTTTGCTGGACTGCTGGGTAAAACGGCTAAACCATGCTCGCCGATTGCTTTACAGGTTTCAATATCTTCGGCATTGATTTTTTTTGCAGCAACGAGTAATTGCTGGCTAATCTGCTCGACACTGCCTAATGTGGTGCGGGCTGTCAGCTCCATGCGATCGATCGCCCAAAACAGGTTAACTGCAGTCGGGCGAGTGGCTCGGAGGGTTTTACCGATGTCTGTGAGTTGGGTCAAAAATTCATCGCGATCTGTTGTCGTCAGATCTCTGGCACCGAGATACATTCCATAAGCTGCCGCTACCCCGATTGCTGGCGCACCGCGCACGATCATGGTGCGAATTGCTTCTGCCATATCCTCAACGCGGCTGATTTCTACCTGTGTATATTCATTCGGTAGTCGATTTTGGTCGATCAACAGGACGCGATCGGTTTGCCAGCAGACGGGGTAAACTGCGGTATTCATAAATTCAATGAGCGATTAGTCTAGGCTCAAATTTTAGCATCCTGAGTAGCCTCCTTCCGCAGTCAGGTAGCGGCAATATCAGGGTGTGCTTTTTAGCGGTGTTAAGTATCGCCGGAACAATTAGAGAAGTGGTGCGCTAAGCGGAAGTTGAATTTTAACTCGAACTTTTGCAGAATCAACCAAAATCACGATCTTGGTGATGACGACTACATTGACTTGGTTTCAGAACGAATTTCGGGAGAGCGATCGATCTTGAGCTGATGTAATGTATCTACAAAGTCACGAATACCCTGAAATTGCCGATATACCGATGCAAACCGAACGTAAGCAACTTCACTCAACGGGCGTAGTTCTGCTAATACTAACTCCCCAATTTCGGCTGTCGTTACCTCTCTGAGCGTACGAGTTTGCAGTTGAGATTCGATATCATCGACGATCTTTTCGAGTGTATCTGGGTCGAGTCCGGTTTTCTGACAGGCGTGGATCATCCCCCGCAACAATTTAGATCGATCGAAATATTCACGCCGCGAATCTTGCTTGATCACAGTCACCGGGACGAATTCCAATCGTTCGTACGTAGTGAAGCGATGTTTACAGTTGAGACACTCTCGCCGCCTCCGGATGCTTTGTCCAGCTTCTGTCGAGCGAGATTCTAACACTCGGCTATCTGTAAACTGGCAGTAGGGGCATTGCATATAAATATATAAATTATGAGTTATGAGTTATGAGTTATGAATGATAAATTATGCCCACTCGATCGCCAGTCATGCTTCACTATCCCATAAAATGAAAAATCTGAGCCGTGCAGACAAGTCTAGCAATTGGCTCAGATTTGATAATCGATCGATTAGATCGTTATTTTTTGTCAGTGTTGCGGGGAATTCTGGGCGGTTCGCGGAAAGTAATGGCAAAGAAGACCACGCCCAATGCCAAAGTTGTAACCAGAATATAAATAGTTGCTTCCATGGTGACAAAGTCCTACGGGATTACTTTAAATTAAACAACAAAACGAACCAGGGGTATTAGCGCTCGATGCTCGACACGAGGTTGATGGTCGAGCGCTAACCACCGATTAAGCTTCTTTACGACGCGTAGTTGGGTCGCCCAATTTCTGGAACAGACCGAATTCTACTTGTTCTTCCATATCGGCTTCTACACCAGCAAAGACATCGCGGTAAATCGTCCGCGAACCATGCCAGAGATGACCGAAGAAGAATAACAGTGCAAAGCAAGCATGTCCGAAGGTGAACCAACCGCGTGGACTCGTCCGGAATACACCATCAGAGTTGAGTTTCTCGCGATCGAATTCAAAGATTTCGCCACCTTGAGCTTTGCGGGCAAACTGCTTGACTTGGACGGGATCTTTAAAGGTTTGACCGTTTAAAGCACCACCGTAGAAGCTAGCTGTAATCCCAGCTTGCTCGAAGCTGTAGCGCGATTCTGCCCGACGGAACGGAATGTCCGCGCGCACTACGCCTTCAGAGTCAGTTAAGACAACAGGGAAACTTTCAAAGAAGTTGGGCAGACGACGTACGCTCAGTACCCGACCTTCAGCGTCTTTGAATACTGGGTGTCCTTGCCAACCTTGAGCGATCCCATCACCTTTAACCATCGGACCAGTTCTGAACAGACCGCCTTTAGCAGGGCTGTTACCAACATAGTCATAGAAAGCCAGTTTGTCGGGAATCCCTTGCCAAGCCTCAGCTTCGCTCTTACCATCTTCGACGCTAGATTGGACGCGACGTTGGATTTCCTGTTGGAAATAACCGCTATCCCACTGATAGCGCGTCGGGCCGAATAATTCGATCGGGGTAGTAGCGTTACCGTACCACATGGTACCAGCGACGATAAATGCAGCGAAGAATACCGCAGCAATACTCGAAGATAGTACGGTTTCGATGTTACCCATCCGGAGGGCTTTGTACAAGCGCTCGGGCGGACGCACGGTGAGGTGGAATAATCCAGCGATAATCCCCACTGTACCCGCTGCAATATGGTGCGCGACGACACCACCTGGATTGAACGGGTTAAATCCAGCAGGCCCCCATTCTGGTGCTACCGGCGCGACATGTCCGGTAATCCCAAACGGGTCGGACACCCACATTCCTGGGCCGAATAGACCAGTCAGGTGGAAGGCTCCGAAGCCGAAGCAGAGTAAACCAGATAAGAACAGGTGAATCCCAAACATTTTGGGCAGATCTAGTGCAGGTTCGCCAGTCCGTGGATCTGTAAACAGTTCCAAGTCCCAGTAGACCCAATGCCAAATCGATGCCAACATCAACAAGCCAGAGAGGATGATGTGAGCGGTAGCGACACCTTCAAAAGACCAGAAACCAACATCTCCGGCTGATTCGCCTGGAACCAAGCTCCAACCGCCCCAAGACTTGGTGATACCCAAACGTGCCATGAATGGCAAGACAAACATCCCTTGTCGCCACATGGGGTTGAAAACTGGGTCGCTGGGGTCGAAGTTGGATAGCTCGAACAGAGCCATCGATCCAGCCCAACCAGCAACTAAAGCTGTATGCATTAAATGCACGGAAATCAGCCGACCTGGGTCATTCAGGACGACCGTATGCACACGATACCAGGGTAGTCCCATCGACTACGCTCCTCCTTAAAAATAGGTGTCTACTACGAAAACTTTATTATTATTTAAATAATCTCATGCATTATGTTAATCTGCTTCCCGTCTCGGATGCAAGGCGATCGCCATCCGCTTTATTTGACCCGATCGATCGCACCAAACCTTCACATGACTAGGCTCGTAGTCGTTACAGCAGCATTGCCGTGATGGATTCGATCGAGATTTATCCTCAGAATATTTACAAATGTTAACAATTACTAACTAGCTGATGATTCAGAGATCGCGAATTTGTTCAGTCGATCGTTATTTGAGTTAACTAGTACCATTGTCGTACTGCTATTGCGCTCGAAGCCGAGCCGTTCGTAAAAAGTTTGTTGGTGAGTAGTGCTCAAATAGATCCGTTCGACACGCTGCATACACGGAGCGTCCAGCACCGTTTCTACTAATTTCCGCCCCAATCCCAACCGTTGATAATCGTCATCGATAACTACATCCCAAATTGTAGCACGATAAATTCCATCGGAAGTAGCCCTGGCAAAGCCGACGAGTCGGAGATCGTCCCAAGCCGATATTACAGGATCGCTACGATCGAGTGCGATTTGCAGATCTCCTATCTGTCGATTGCTCGCCCAGAACGCACTTTTATTAAACAAGGCTTGAAGCTGATGCAGATCGATGTCTGCTTGGCGATCGCAAAACCGAATAGATTGAGATTTCATCGCGTAACTAATACTCATAACTAAGCAGATTTTCCAGACTCGATCGAACTGACAAAATCGAAACAACTCATCGCCTAGATCGACTCAACCGATCGAAATAAGTAGCTGGACGTAGTTAAATATAAAATAACGTGTAGGGTGGGCAATGCCCACCACATAGGTTTCAGGCTTTTCTGATGTTATAAATATTTGCGTCGACCTACTTATCTAGTTTTGTGAGTTGATGAACGTGATGGATATTATTGTCAACTCCTAAACATGAATGTATTTAGATAACAGGCACAACTGGCAAATATTATAGCTCGACTAGAACGCATTTTTACTGCTGACAACTTAGTTAGCAGTAGGCAAGTCCGATCGAGCCGATGCAATTGTTTTAATTTCAGCTGATGGTAATCCGATCTCATCCATGACTAACGTACAAGATTTTTAGTTTTGATTATGTCTGATTGGTTACCACGATTAACCTTTTGCGCGGGACAATCTTTGTATTTGCAGATCGGCTAAGCTCTGTAAATCGGAGCGATCGATCGGCGCAAATAGCGAGTCACGCTAGCAAAATCCAGTCGATCGCATTTAGTGAATGCGATCTTTTTCACAATAGTTTTCCGTCCTGCGACAGTGTTAGTTGGCTGTTTCACCGATCTTGCCAGCACTGATTTAGGTGGTCGAGATGTTGCCGATGATACTTAGAACCTCGCTAGCCCGAAGTTCCCTAACTTAATTTAAGACCGAAGTAAGACTTTGATGTCGATCTCGACGCACCAGATCGACCAACCAAGCAATTCCCCGATTGCTGAAGACGGCAATACACCCAGACATAATTAGCAATTTCACTTCTTGCCGAGATATTTTGACCGAGCCACCTGGTTGGAGCATGGCACTGGAATTATTTAATTCGCGGAGCGTGGCATATGCAAACAGCAATGGCAAGATACAAAACAGCCGGATCGATACTGCGCGCTTGGGCACGGTCAGCAAATAAGCCAGAGCCTCATCCAAGTCGCTCCGCGCCAGATCCATCAGCGAACCCAATGCTGCGAGGTTCTGTGAGAGCCGCGCGGGGTCTAGCAGCAATTGATGACTACTGCCCTTCGCGTCGAGATCGGCGGCGGGAACATAAATCGAGTTTTCATGAACGGCATCCCAAGCGATGTCCTTGAGGATATTCACAGTCTGGAGGGCTTGACCGAAGGCTTCACAACGCTTTAAGAGCACCGCATAGTTATCGATATCGATCTCGTCTGAATGCTCGTACCAGAGGTCGGTCAACAAATGTCCGACCGTTCCCGCCACGTAATAACAATATTTTTTGTACTCATCGAGGGTTTTGATGCGGATACCCAGGGGATGTAAACCAATAAATTCCTTCATCCCTAGAACCATTTCCCCGACCCATTGCTGCACAGTCGCTTTACTACGATCGGGTAATGTTTGAAACATCTCGAAGACTAGATGGGTATGCGCGACCAGCCGGACGTGGGCGGCTTCCCCCTTCACAACTGCTGCTGCTGCGGATATAGTACTCGCCTGTGCGGGATTTTCAAAGCTATCCATCAGTCGATCGAGGAGCACGAGCTTGTGTGCGGGCAGAGCTGCAGCATCATCTTCGATCGTATCAGCGATCCGGCAGAGCAGGTAGGCACAGAGCACCGAGCGACCCAGATCCCCTGGCAAAAAGCGAATACTCAGGGCAAAGGTTCGCGAAACTTCTGGCAACATCTCCTGGCAAAACAGCTCTGCTTCTCTGTTGATTTGCACTGACTCCATCACAGAATTGACCATACTATTTACTCTCTAAAATTACTGGACCCGGCTAGAAATACTACGGTAGTATTAGGCGATCGGCGATTTCTCTGAGCGGCTCGCTTGTTGTGACAACCAATTGCGGTAGCGACCCAGGGCGGTGAGGGGGAAGTGCTGTTGGTATAAGTGATATTTCAGGTAAAAATGCCCTGGAAAGCCTGTCCCTGTAAACTCCGCCTCCTGCCAATCGCCCTGCGGCTGTTGAGTCGCGAGGAGATAGGCCACACCACGCTCCAGCGTGTCACTACAGTCATAGTCCGCTACTGCCATTGCCACAGCCAATAGACCGATGAGCGCCCAGGCAGTCTGCGAAGCCGTGCTGACACCCTGACCTTTCAAGCTGGGTGTATCGTAGCTGTGGCAAGTTTCGCCCCAACCACCATCGGGGTTTTGGCAATTTCGCAGCCAGTTAGCTCCGCGCCGGATCGCCGACTTTTCCTCGGGGGCAACTAGGGATAGAGCTGCTAGTACGCCACTAGTACCATAGATATAGTTAACACCCCAGCGGCCAAACCAAGCCCCACTGTCATCTTGTTCGCGTTTCAAGTAGGCCAGGGCCAGCTCGCGTTGCTGGGAAGTCAGGGTAAGAGACCCACGCCCATACATTTCTAAGACTCTAGCGGTGACATCAGCGGTATTGGGGTCGATCATTGCCTTGAGATCGGCGTAGGGCAGACGATTGAGTAAGTCCAAATCGTTGTCGATGTCAAACGCAGCCCAGCCGCCCGCTTGGCATTGCATCGAGGCCACCCAGTTCACCGCTCGATCGATTGCGGCCTGTTTGAGCTGGGGGTCGGGAAGTCGCACATCGGTCAAGGCCATCACTACTACAGCGGTATCATCCACGTCTGGATAAAAGCGATTTTCAAACTCAAATGCCCAGCCCCCAGAAAGCCCGTGGGGGTTCTTGAACGACCAGTCCCCATAGTCGAGAATTTGCTTGGATAGGAGCCACTGACCCGCCGTAACCAACGCGGGATGCTCGGGGGATAATCCGGAATCCACCAACGCTCGCAGCACCAATGCGGTATCCCAGACGGGAGAAACACAGGGCTGGACGCGATAGGTACGATCGGTCTCGATCGTAAACCGCTCTATGGCTTGAAAGCCCCGATCGACAACTGGGTCGTTGACTGGATAATCGAGCGTGCGGAAGGCAAGTAGCGAATTGAGCATCGCTGGAATTATCCCCGCCCAGTCACCAGTGGCCTCCTGCCGCTCTAAAATCCAGCGCTCTGCCGCTTGGAGTCCCTCTTGACGTAAGGGTACCAAATCGAGCTGTTCGGCCCATTTAAAACCTTCATCGAGGGTCAAAAAAACTCGATCGAGCCAGTCACGCGCCTCCGGTAACCTTCCCCGACGGTCGTTGCCCACATACAGCTCGTCGAGATTTACGTAGGGGTCGATTTTGAATACGGGTTTGCGATCGATGACGATCAGCAACGGTACGGTGCTGCTCCTAGCCCAACTGGACATTTCATAGATACTAATGGGCGCGCCCGCAGGTAGCAGCATCAGCCAGGGTGGCAACGACGGAATCCCCGCCCAGTCATAACAACCGACCAAGGCCAGATGTAGTTTGGTAAAGATCCTGGCGTTAGCTATCCCGCCCCGCTGGAGAATAAACTCCCGTGCGAGCTGGAGGGCCGGATCGGTGACGGGCACCCCCAACAGGCGCAACCCCAAATAAGCCTCGATCGAGGTACTCAAATCGCCACCATCACCATAGAACAGATCCCAGCCGCCGTGGGCGCGTTGTTCTTGACGCAAAAATGTTTCAGCCTTGGCGAGCGGACGAGATCGATCGGTGCCCCAAATTTTATGCAACAGCACGACCTCAGCAGTCATGGTGACATTGGCTTCCAACTCCGCCCACCAGTAGCCCTGGCTGTCTTGGAGTCCTAAGAGATAATCTTGGCTATTGTGAATTGCCCGATCCAACTTTGTCTGCTGTTCCTGAAGATCCATATCCTGCTCCGATCGCACAATTTAATTACTTTTGATTCTGACTCAAGCTACCGAATGGGCGCTAAATTCGCTATTACCAAAATGGTTATTTCACCGCAAACTGCCGCGCCACTCGATCGAGCACCGCCAGTGCGCGGAGCGAACCCCGCACTAACCGCGCTCCAGCGATCGGCGCACCGAGCAGCGATCTGGCTAGCGGCCAGGTTTGGAGTCGACCTTGGGCATCAAAGGCATTACTCAGGTCTGGGAGGTCGTGGCGGCTATCGTCGCTCACCACACGGATCGTGCCCATCGCAATCCCTAGACTCGCGAGGATTGTTTGGGCAACCTGTCCCTCCATATCGACGACTTGCGCGCCTAATTGTTCTCGATAATGCTGTTTTTGGGCAGCCCGACAAATTACATGAGGACTAGTGAGCGCCAGCACTTGGGCAGGATCGGGAGCTAAAACCCGCGCGCAGATTTCTCTTAACTCTCGATCGCATTCCAGTCGCTGACCCGTAGGTGAAATCGTCGCCCCATACAATACCACTTCTCCGATCCCATAGCGATCGTCCAAACTACCGCAGAGACCCAGTAGCAGCACCCGCTGCCAGGATGCGGTCGGGAGGGTAGCCAAAGATGTTGCCAGGGCTGGGCCAGCGGGAATGGCGAAGACTGGTGGGCCAGTCTGACAAGCTCGCTTTACCGCCGCAAATTCAGCACCTTGCGGGACTAAAATCGCGTCGATCTCCCTAGTCAAGCGGAGACTCCAGGGCGGAGCCGGGAGGGAGAGAAGAGTGCTAGCGTGCGCTGTGCGCCGCTAAAAATGGCAGGCATCAAGCGAGGTCGCAGGAGTTGGCGCTCTAGGGTGCCAACCCGGCGCTCGTTCTGCTGGAGGCAGGTAGTCACAAAAATTTCAGGAGTGAGATCGAGTCCCAATAAGGTCGCCCCGTTGGCCGTGAAGCCGGGGCCGTTGTTATTGCCCATTTGTAGCGAACCGACCAAGCGTTGCAGCGCCTTGGCATAGTAATAAAGCGATCGAGCCGAACGCAGCAACGGCGCACCCTGCCCGCGCTGGATGTGGATGTATGTCAGCCAATTTACAAAAAAGACGATATGGCGCGCCTCTTCGTCCAAAATTGATTCAAAAATGGTAAACATCGTCTCGGGGAAAAGCTGCGCCCGCCGCGCCACCTCAAAAAAGCCAAACGCAAAAAAAGAATCCAGACACTCTTCATGTCCGAGGTCGATAAACGCTGCTTCTAACCGTTCCGGTAGTTGCACCTCGGGACGTTGCACTGCGATCCCGTAGCGCTCCATCATTACTTCGAGTAGTAGCGCGTGGCGGGCTTCCTCGCGACCTTGAAGCTCGATCGCTTCGCGGAGCGTGGGGTCTAACACTGTTTCAGCAAAAGCCGCAACCATCACCCCAGCATTGGATTCCACCCTCAGCGCCTCTCCCCAAAACGGAATCCCCCTGAGCAAGCTGAGCTGGTCGTCAGACAACTGCGGCCACGGTAACTGACGCGGATCGTAGTCACGATGAGTGGCAATAAAGTTTTGACAAAATAACTGTTTATGGTCTTCGGTTCCAAGGCGCATGTTTACTTCCTCGTTAGTTAAGACTGAAGCGATCGAGCGATCGCCCAAAGCACCATTATACTACGCGCTTTCTATCATCAGGTGGGGATCGCTCGTAAACCCGATCGCCTTCTTCGCTGCCTTGCCCACCACTACCCAGCCACAAGCGCGAAGATCTAACTTGGCTAACTCATCCTAAACTCGAGCGACTCGATACTTTTGCTAAAAGTCTAACGTCCAAACAGATGTATTTTGTGAAGATCGAGCCACCGATCGAGATCGTCCAACAACACAGCAGCAGTTTAAGATGAAATTATGTGTATCAAATTGATGAGTGCTTCTGTCGATGATTAGGCATGTACCCAAAGTTTCTTGGCGAGAACGGTTTAATATCTCCCGAGTGGCGATCCAGTATCCCTGGCTGACATTAGGTTTTTGGCTGGCAGTATGTGTCGCTGGCGCGATCGGGTTTAGCACTCTTAAGTACAATCTTTTGCCTGATATTACCTTTCCGGTGGTGGTGGTAAATGCTCAGACCCGCTTACCCACCGCCCTCGAAACAGAACAGAAACTGACCCGCGCGCTTGAAGCCAAGCTGCAAACGCTACCAGGAGTGGCGAAAGTCCGATCCGCTACCTATCCCGGCCAGACAACCGTGAGTCTCGCTTTCGATGTCGGCACCAATCTCGAAGCAGCCAGCGATTTAGTCAAACGCACCGTTACCGCACTCAACCTCACTCCCAATGTGCAAACGATCGCGCTCAATCTCAATGAATCTGCGGTGGTGAGCTATGCCCTATCTGGCTCCCCGCAAAATTTAGCCGAGCTTGCTCAGACAGCCAATACTCAGATCGTCCCCGCCATCACCAAGCTGCCTGGCGTGCTAAAAGTTACCCTGCTGGGAGCGACAACCCCGCCCACGGCAGTGCGCTTGAACGATCGAGATGTGTTGGCGTTGCAAGTAGTCAAGCGCGGCACGGCGAACACCCTCGAAGTAGTCAGTCAGGTCGATCGAGCAGTTACTAAATTACGCACCCAATTTCCCAAGGTGCGGATCGAACTCGCGGCTACCCAAGCTACTTATATTCGGGAGGCGACTGCGGCGACGATCGAAGCACTAGCGTTGGCTGTGGTGCTCTCTACGGTAGTGATTTATCTATTTTTAACAAATTGGCAGGCCACCCTGATTTCCGCGCTGGCCATCCCGACCTCGTTGTTGGGGACGTTTATCGTGATGGCGATTTATGGTTTTAATCTCGAGACGATTACACTGCTGGCGTTAGCCTTAGTAATTGGGATCATCGTCGATGATGCGATCGTCGATGTAGAAAATATCGCCCGTCATTTGGAGGAAGGGGAAGCACCCCGTCAAGCCGCGATTCATGCTACTAATGAAATCGGCCTCACGGTGACGGCAACTACGATGACGATCGTGGCGGTATTTTTGCCTGTCGGTTTGATGGGTGGGGTGCTCGGTCAATTCTTCCGGCCATTTGGGTTGACGATCTCAGCAGCGGTGATTACGTCGTTGTTGGTCGCGCGGACGCTCTCGCCCCTACTAGCCGTCTACTGGCTCAAACCCAATCCCGCGCCAAAGGTATCGGGAATCTGGAGTCGATTTAGGGCCAGCTATCGGCAATGGCTCGCATGGGCATTGGGTCATCGGAGTGCGGTCTTGGGGCTGGCGCTATTGAGTTTTGTTGGGGGGCTGGGACTCATTCCCTTCATCTCTAAGGGGTTTATTCCCCACCTCGATCGCGGCGAATTCAATCTGGTCTACCAAGCAGCCCCCACGGCTACGCTGGTACAATCGCTGGATGTCGCCAAGAAGTTGGAAACGATCGTGCGGCGCGCTCCAGACGTGGAAACGGTGTTTACTACGGTGGGGTCGCGTCAAGGCGAACCCAATCGCGGGACGCTGTATGTCAGAATGCGCCACGACCGCCAGCTCACCACCTTAGCACAACAAAATCAACTCCGCGATCGACTGACCGATCGCGCCAGCGACCTCCCGAATGTGACTACCAGCGTCGAAGATATCCCCTTTGTCGATACTGGCGGCGAAAAACCCCTCCAGTTTGCCCTACTCTCTGAAGACATCAAGGTGCTGGAACAGTCTACTACCGCGCTGAAAAGTCGGGTACAAAAGCTACCTGGATTGGTGGATGTCACCAGCACTGGCGGGCAAGGGGGGATGGAGATCGAACACCTCAACGGTAAGCGGGTCGCTTATATCAGCGCCAATCTGGGCAAAGGATTGACATTAGGCGCTGCAACCGATCGAGTTGTGGCTGAGGCGAAGACTACCTTACCCACGACGGTCAAACTCAACCTCGGCGGCGACTCAGAACGTGCCGCTGACACCTTTGGCGGATTTGGCATCACGATCGCCCTCTCGGTGCTGTGTGTCATCGTGGTACTATTGCTGCTATTTCGCTCCTGGGTCGATCCACTGGCGATCGTCCTCTCATTACCGTTATCGATCGTGGGGGCAATGTTGGCTCAGTTTGTGACGCGCAGCGACTTTGGGATGATTTCGGTGATTGGCATCATCTTCTTGTTGGGATTGGTCAACAAAAATGCGATTTTACTGGTGGATTATATCAATCAACTGCGGGAGCAGGGGATCGATCGGCAAGAAGCCATTCTCCGTGCCGGATCGGTGCGGTTGCGACCGATCCTGATGACCACCGCCGCGACTGTCCTCGGGATGTTACCGATCGCGTTGGGGTTGGGTGCCGGAGCTGAATTACGGGCACCGATGGCGGTCGTCATTATCGGTGGGTTGTTATCTTCGACGTTGTTGAGCTTATTAGTCATCCCGGTTGCCTACACGCTGCTGGATGAGATCCGGTTGAAATTCGGGGGACGGCACTGATGCAAGTATTTGTAACTGGCGGAGCGGGCTTTGTGGGGGGTAATCTAGTGCGGCTGTTGGTCGCACGGGGCGATCGGGTGCGCGTACTGGTGCGATCTAGCAGTTCGATCGCGTTGCTCAAAGATCTGCCTGTAGAAATCGTATCTGGCGATCTCAACGACCCGCAGCTCGATCGATTAATGCGCGGTTGTCAGGCGGTTTTTCATGTGGCGGCTCACTATAGCCTCTGGCAGCGCGATCGGGAACTGCTTTATCAGAGTAATGTCGCGGGTACGGCCAATGTCCTCGCTTGCGCCCGCAGTGCGGGAGTGGAACGAACCGTCTATACCAGCTCGGTAGCCGCGATCGGGGTACGTGGTGGGAGGCAGTCCGCCGATGAAACCTATCAGAGCCAGATCGACAACCTGGTTGGGGCTTATAAAAAGTCCAAATTGCTCGCCGAACAGGAAGCGGTGAAAGCAGCACAGGCAGGGCAACATGTCGTGATCGTCAGCCCTTCTAGCCCGATCGGCCCAGGTGATGTCAAACCCACACCCACCGGAGATATTATTCTCCGCTTTCTGCGGCGACAGATGCCGTTTTATCTCCCTACTGGTCTGAATTTTATCGATGTGCGGGACGTGGCTCAGGGACACCTACTCGCTCTGGAACGGGGCAAGAGCGGCGAACGGTACATCCTCGGCCATCAAAATCTATCGCTCAAAGCATTACTCGATCGCTTAGCAGCAATTACCGGACTAGCAGCGCCACAGCACGCCCTACCCAATTGGCTCCCCTATACGGCAGCTTGGATCGATGAAAATTTGCTGGCGACCCTCGGCAAGAGTCCCACGATCCCCGTCGATGGGGTGAGGATGGCCGGCCAATATATGTATTATGATGGATCGAAGGCAGTTCGCGAACTAGGTCTGCCGCAGACACCATTAGATGTTGCCCTGCGCGATGCAGTGGATTGGTTTTTAGCACAAGGTTACGTGCGTCAATTCTAAGGAGCTAATTATGTCAGTGCAAATTCAACAGGCAGCAGAAGTCGGAGCCTATCTGGTCAAACAACGTCTGCTCGGACGCAAGCGGTTTCCACTGGTTTTGATGCTCGAACCGCTATTTCGATGCAATCTGGCCTGTGTGGGGTGCGGCAAAATCCAGCACCCAACTGAAATCCTGCGGCAAAATCTAACTCCAGAACAATGTTTCCAGGCGGTGGAGGAATGCGGTGCGCCAGTCGTGTCGATTCCTGGGGGCGAACCCCTATTGCATCCCCAAATCGATGAGATCGTGCGCGGACTCATCGCTCGCCGGAAATTTATCTATCTCTGCACCAATGCAATCTTGCTGGAGAAAAGCCTCCATAAATTCGAGCCGTCGCCCTATCTGTCTTTTAGCGTCCACCTCGATGGCCCCCGCGAGATCCACGATCGTGCGGTAGACCGCAAAGGGATCTTCGATATTGCCATTCAAGCAATTAAAGCGGCTAAAGCCAAGGGGTTTCGCGTCACCACCAATACGACGATCTTTGAAGGCACCGACCCTCTAGCCATTCAGGAATTTTTTGATTTCACCGATACCCTCAATCTAGACGGGATGATGATTTCACCAGGTTATAGCTATGCCTGGGCACCCGACCAAGACCACTTTCTGCAACGCGATCGCACTAAAGCACTATTTAGGGAAATTCTGGCTCCATTCAATTCTGGCAAAAAACGCTGGAACTTCAACCACAATCCCCTGTTCCTCGATTTCCTGACTGGGGCGAAAGATTATGACTGTACCCCGTGGGGAAGTCCAAGCTACAGTGTGCTCGGTTGGCAAAAGCCCTGCTATCTGCTAAATGAAGGCTATTATGAGAGCTTCCAAGAGCTGTTGGATAAAACAGACTGGGATGAGTACGGTCACGCTAGCGGCAATCCCAAGTGTCAGGATTGCATGGTACATTGTGGTTTCGAGCCTACCGCCGCTCTGGAAGCGTTGAAACCGCAGAATATGGCGAGAGCGTTGGGCAGTGTCCTCGGCTGGTAATCGCCGATCGGGTTGTTTGCGAACTAGGTCTGCAAAGGATTATTATAAGTTAGGGCATAATAATATACTTCTAAATACAGTTATGGATATCCTTACTCTAGGTTGGGTTTCACTCTTAGTACTCTTCACTTGGTCGATTTCGATGGTCGTCTGGGGTCGTAACGGTTTTTAGTCGAACGGCTTGCCGTATGTCTTGTCGCGCTGCTGGGTGCGCTTCTCTGGACGGGAAAACCGTCCGGCGCGCATCCGCTTTTTACCAGAGGAAACCTCCGGAGCGCGCGCCGCTGCGCCAACAATCGCATCGACAACTCATCCTCAGTCCTGTGACGCTAGCAACCCAACACCACCTGTTGGGTTTTGCTGTGGCAAGCTGCAAGAGAGTTAGTTATACCAATTTAAAAACCGCTCCTGACAGATCGATCGAATTCAGAGACAGCAATGTTTCCCCAATCCAAAATCCAAAATGGTATTAGTTTGGATGATGTGCCAGCGACAACTCAAAATGCTCGACAGTCGGAAACGGATCGTAGAAATGATGGAGTAACTGTTTCCACTGGATAAATTGGGGAGATTGTCTGAATCCGATCGTGTGGTCTTCGAGATTGCGCCAGCGGACTAATAAAAGATATTTGCCGGGGACTTCCAAGCAGCGGTGCAACTCATGCGAGAGATAGCCATCGATAGCTGAGATTAATGGGGTGGCGGTGGCAAAAGCCGCCTCGAACTCGTCTTCTGTTCCGGCAATTACACTTAGATTAACAGCTTCCAGAATCATCAAACTTTATGGTGAATTAAAGCTCTAGCATATCCTAAAACTTAGGTCGGGCATTGCTCTGGGCAGATATTTCTATTTGTATATCCGCGTATTAAACAAGTATAATCGATCGAATTTATTAGGCGATCGGGGATCGTCTCTATGGGCAATTTCTACCCAGAACATAGAGTTAATACTACTACGCGAAGTCTAACATTAGATCGAAGCTATTCGACTCCAGCATGATTTCGACAGCGATCGAATCCAAAACTACAAAATCTAGCGAACTCGATCGACAGTCACCGTCTGTAATAATCGAGTAATAATTTGTGTCCCACGCCGACCGCCGATCGGCATAATCCGATGCGCCAGGACATAGAGAGCAAGCTCCTTAACATCATCTGGGAGGGCATAAGAACGCCCTTGAAGCCATGCCCAAGACTGAGTAGCTTTATGGAGAGCTACAGCCCCACGCGGACTCACTCCCAGGCTAATTTCGCTGTCATTGCGCGTCGCGCGGACGAGATCGACGATATATTGTTGGATTGACGGTTCGACTTTGACTTGCTGACACTGTTGGCGAATTGCTTGCACTTCTGCAAGCGTGATGCAGGGTTCTAAGTTATTTACAGGCATTCCTGTCGTCAAGCCTTGGAGCATTTGCAACTCTTCCGCCGCATTGGGATAACCCAAACTCAGAGAGATGGCAAATCGATCCATTTGTGCTTCTGGTAGCGCAAATGTCCCATGCGACTCGATCGGGTTTTGGGTCGCGATGACAAAAAATGGTGTGGGGACGGGACGCGAGAGTCCATCGAGCGTCACCTGCTGCTCTTCCATGACTTCTAATAATGCTGACTGGGTGCGTGGCGTAGCGCGGTTGATCTCATCCGCCAGCAAAATATTCGTAAAAATCGGCCCAGGGATAAATTCAAATTCTCGACTGCCAGGATTCCAGATGTTTGTCCCCGTAATATCGGAAGGGAGTAAATCGGGAGTACATTGGATCCGCTGAAATTTACCGTCGATCGATTTGGCCAGCGATTTGGCTAGTAAGGTTTTACCGACTCCAGGCACATCTTCTAATAATACGTGTCCCCCTGAGAGCAAAGCCGTCAAGACCAGCTGAATCGCCCGATCCTTTCCGACAATTTGCTGAGCGATATTCGCAGTAAGACGTTGGATGGGTGAAGAAACGAGAGTAGCCATAGTTTGCGCTGCAATGTGGGGGTAATCGAACGGTTTGCCGTCAGGCTGTAGGCGGAATTCCTCCCTTGGTAGTGTGGGTGGTTTTCGCGACAATAACAGCAGGATCTCAGAGACAGTTAACGCGGTAAATCTAGTACTTCTCTATGTTTCCCAATTCTCATCCCGATTTGCTAACTATTGTTTGCGAGTGTGGAGATATTTCAGGGGAGATCTGACAAAAGGATCGAATTTCTTCTCCAATCTCCTCTTCTGTTGACCCTGCGCCATCGTAGAAAATAGCTAACCGATTGGTGGCAGACTCTTTGCACTACGCCACATCTGGTGTCTTGAATTCTGCTTGAAATTCAGCGTACAATCTAACTCCAATCCTCCTGTTTTGGTAAAAATGTACTATAATATATGTGAGAGCGTAGCTGACCGATCCGATCCAATACTTCTTGGTTAAGAACTGCTAGCGACTGAAGTCGCTGCTAGTGAGACAAAGTCCGCCTACGCGGACTAACTAGTTTTTAGATTAACAGAGAAGTATTGCGATCCGATCGCCGATCGGACTGGTAATTCATCACTTTGTCTTGTGGCGATTGCTTGTCTCGATCTCTGTTCGTAGCTGCTTCCCCAACGAGCAAGCGCCGCATAATTCAAAATTTATCCGTGCATTACCACCAATAATCCATCATCCTTTTTGGTGTCCTCCCATGTTACTAGCTCCATCTGCACCCACTCAATCCACAGTCATCACAAATCCCCAAAGTAGATTTGTCACCAAAGATGCTGTTGCGATGTGTCTCAAACGATCGCCAGATGACATTTATAAGGTCAACTGTTGGCGATATGTGGTACACGTCGTCGGTAAGAAAATGAGTACATTCGTCAGTTATGCCGATTTACCACCGATTGTCGGCGTGGCATTGCCCAACCATCGCGATGTCAGAGCTTGGCGCAAGCGCTGGAAAAAATACGACCATATCGCACCACTGTTTTGGCACAATTTTTATGTAGATAAATTACGCCAAGTGCGGACGATGGAGGAACTTCAGGCTTGGGAAGAAGTATTGAGTTATATCGGCTTTGGTTTGCCAGAATCCAGCCGGATCGAACTAGAAGGCATTAGTGCGGAGATGACGCATTTTTTATTCAGTAATGCTGCCTAGGCTGAGTTGGCTCAGGTGATAATTGACATCCGCTTTGATTTTAGATTTTGGATTGATGCTCGTGACTGGCAGAGTAGGCAGTATTGCTAGTGAGTTTGCGCTCCAGACACTTCGGAGATCTGAATCAAGATCGTTGGATTTCTTACCACATTGTGGAGTGCTAGCGGCAAGTCTGCGTCACTGAGTCGATCGGTTTAGATTGCGATTGACTAGCCACTCGTTCAAATAACTACTTAAATAATGGAAATGCGAATATTTAACCGATCGGGTATGAGTCGATCTACTCATGCCGTAGTCGCTCTCTAATTATGGTTAACCCTCAATCCCTTGTCAGCACTAGCTCGATCGCTTGAGTTAAATTTAGCGATATACTTTACACGGGCATAACTTGAGCATCGGCGATCGAAGAGATGATAGTCTAGTAAAGTCAAGGAAAAAGTGGAGCTTGAGGGATGAGCAATCTAAACTTTACGGAAGAAGATCGAGAAATATTAAATTATGAAAGATTTCACCATCCTCATCCCAGGGTCCAGTTGAAGATGGAAGTATTATGGCTTAAAAGTCAAAACTTACCTTTAAATATGATTTGTAGGCTAGCAAACATTTCACCTAATACATTGAGAAAATATTGTCAACAATATCAGGCTGGTGGTATAGAAAAACTCAAAGAAATTAACTTTTATCAACCCAAAAGTGAATTAAAATTACATCAGACAACTATCAAAGAGTATTTGAAATTGAATCCTCCAGCTACCATAAATGAAGCTGTAAATCAGATTGAAAATCTTACCGGAATTAAACGCAGTCCAACCCAGATCCAAAAATTCCTGAAATCAATAGGGATGCGATGTTTGAAAGTTGGGGCTATTCCTTCTAAAGCAGATCCCGATGAACAGGAAGAATATAAAATAAATAAGCTAGAACCCAGGTTAGAAGAGGCAAGACAAGGAAAAAGAGCGGTTTTCTTCGTGGATGCGGCTCACTTTGTCATGGGAGCTTTTTTGGGGATGATTTGGTGTTTTCAACGGCTGTTTATTAAGTCACCTTCAGGGAGAAAACGGTTCAATGTGCTGGGAGCATTAAATGCCATTACTCATGAAGTTATTTTGGTTACTAATGACAGCTATATCACTGCTATTCAGATTTGTGAACTTCTGCAAAAATTAGCTGACCTAGGACTGAGCATTCCCATTACTCTGGTTTTAGACAATGCTCGATACCAAAAATGTCGAGTTGTCCAAGATTTAGCTAAATCCTTGGAAATAGAATTACTATACTTGCCGACTTATTCGCCCAATCTAAATTTGATTGAAAGGCTCTGGAAGTTTGTTAAAAAGAAATGTTTATATGGCAAGTATTATGAGGATTTTACTCAGTTCTCATCAGCCATCTCTGAATGTCTAAATGATGCTCATCTGCAACATAAAAAAGAGCTTGATTCCTTGCTCACACTCCGCTTTCAGCATTTTGACAAAGCTCAGGTTATGACCGTTTAAAGTATATCTTCGATCTTTGACGCGCTTAAGATTTTTTTAATAATCGATCGTCGAAAATCGCGATCGCTTTTTGACCAACCGATCGACTAGAGCTAGCTGTTTGCATCGGACACTAATCCTGGCACAAGTAGCTAAGATTCCGCGAATTTGAGCCAGATGACCACCACGATCCTATCGATCCGCTAGCTGCTAATCCCGCGCCAGATCGGCAACGATCGCGACCAACAGATCGGGTTCGACAGGCTTGGCTGCATAAGGGTACCCCACGCTCGACATTCTGCCATCGCCGCTTAACCAGCCATCGACATATCGCTCACTGATTGGGGAATCAACACGGTATCGATCGCGTGAACCACACCATTACTTGCTTCGAGATCGGCTTGGAGGATCTTGGCATCATTCACTTTCGCACCTTGAGTAGTATCGATCGTCAACATCGAACCCTCAACAGTAGGAGTCGAACTCACCGCGCTCAGATCGCTCGAAAGAATCCGCTGCGCAATCACATGATAGGACAACAGCTTTTCCAGCTCTGGTGGATTGTCCAGCAAAAATCCCATCATCCCCGAAGGCAACTTAGAAAATGCCTCATCAGTCGGGGCAAAAATCGTGACCGTACCCGCCTCCATCAAGCCCTGCGCCAAACTTGCACGCTCGATCGCATCGACCAAAGTTACAAACCGACCGTCATTAATGAGTACATCTACAATGTCATTCATGATTGTTATTCCTAAAGTAAAGTATTGAGTTGAATTTAGTGTCGCGTTGGGTCGTCACCAACCCGCACGATTAACTTGCCAAAGTTATGACCTTGCAACAGACCGATAAACGCATCCGGTGCATTTTCTAGCCCAGCGACGATGTCCTCCTTGTACTTGAGCTTGCCAGCTTGTAGCCAAGGCGACATCGCCGCGATAAACTCTGGTTGCCGTCCCAGATAATCGCTAACCAGAAACCCCTGAATTAACGCTCGTTTGACCAGTAACGGCATCAAATTTGGCCCTGGTGGGAGAGTTTCGGCATTGTACTGGGAGATTAAACCCACCAATGGGATTCTGGCTCCCAGATTGATGTGTTGTAATACAGCTTCGAGAATCGGCCCCGCTGTATGGTCTACATACACGTCGATCCCATCGGGACAAGCCGATTGCAATGCCCAACTGAGATCTTGAGTCTTGCGATCGATACAAGCATCAAAGCCTAATTCATCCACTACATAAGCGCACTTGTCCGCACCGCCAGCGATGCCCACCGCCCGACAGCCATGCAGTTTGGCAAGTTGACCGACGATCGCACCCACCGCACCAGCCGCCGCAGAGACTACTAACGTTTCGCCTGCTTTGAGTTTGCCAATCTCTTGCAGCGCGAAATATGCGGTCATCCCTGGTGCCCCAGTGAGTCCTAATGCGGTGGAAATCGGTAGCTGTGCTGGATCGAGCTTGCGTAACGTCTCGCCATTGGCGATCGCATATTCCTGCCAACCGTCATACCCCACCACAAAATCTCCAGCAGCGAAGCCAGGGTGATTAGAAGTCACGATTTGGCTGACAGTGCTGCCCATCATCACTCGTCCCAATTCTGCTGGAGCCGCATAAGATGCCTGTTGGCTCATCCGTCCGCGCATGTAAGGGTCTAGCGACAAGTAGACCGTGCGGTTGAGCGTTTCCCCCGCGCCTGGCTCGGGAATCACTGTCTCGACCAACGTAAAGTTGCTTGCGGTCGGTTCCCCGCTCGGGTAGCTGTTGAGGAGGATTTGTCGGTTCATCGATTCAGACATATAGCGGTTCTCATCCTAGTGAAGGGCATTATTAGTGGTTTTAGTGGCTAGTGGCTGGTGACTAGTGGCTAGTAAATGTACCTCATTCGATTGGGAACCGCTATATTAGACTTCCTGCGAAAGTCAGGGAATAGGGAATAGGGGGTACTGTCGCTCTAAACAGCACTGAAAAAGATTGGGTTTTTATTTTCGCAGGAGGTCTATTGCTCCTAAATACTTAGACAACGATCTTGGTGACAACGGTAATGAGTTCGGCTGGATGCGATCGAGTATCAACAGACGCTCTGGCCACCGCTAGCAGCGGTTTTAACCGCCAGCATTTACTTGCAGATAGAACTCCCGCGCCTTAGCTAATAACTGGTCGTCAGTCAGGTGTTTTTCATCGATCTTCAGCGTACCGATGACGCGTTTAGCTAGGTTTGAGTGATGTTTTTGGAGATCGGCGAGTAGGTGTTCCATCGCGCTGCTCGATCCAGTCGAGCTACCAAAAATCAAGATCTGCTCCGCACCTACGAGCGACTGTGCGACCGCCTCATAGAAAGATTTGAGTTCGGGTAGCCGTTTACCTTTGTTACTTTCATCTTCTACATAGTGGATGTGTTGGTGCAAACCATCTGGATCGTAAGGCGCGATCCGCTCAGGTACCGCACCGCGCAGTTCGGTCTGGTAAACCCGCGCTTCGCGATGGTCGATGACGACCAACCGATGTCCGCTATCGGCGACATTTGCGGCTTCGGGTAAGGCAGATCGCTCGAGGAAGTGCCGAATTTTCATCAGTTCCTGAGTATCGGCTAAATCTTTGTGTTTAGGCGGGTGAATCGTCAGTGTCTGACCGTGCCGCATAAAGCGGACATTACCATTATGTTCTTCCGATACTTGGGCGATCGACTCCAGCATCGATCGGATATCATGCCACTGAAGATTGCGCGAGATCGGGTGCCCAAAGATCGCATCATAAGTAGCTTGATGAGTCCCAGACATCTGTACGTCCATTATTAATTTCGCCTTTTAGCTAGTTTTTTGTGCCTCAACAGGCAACGATCGATAATTCACACAGCAATAAATGCCCGAAATGCTCTTAATTACCAGTCGAAATCATAAATTAATTTTCTTGACCTGTTAGCAACTCTGACAGCTGCATGTTTTAGATCGTGTTTGAATTGTTCGAATTATCTAAAAAATTCTTCAAGCTTTACAGCATGTGAATGATTTATTTGAAAATCACTGTCGGTCACTCAGTTAAGGTCGGCTTTACAATAGATTAAAACGTGACAATATTTACACACTCTACTCAAAGCAAGTCGATGTGTGGTGATTATCACTGAATCCAAAACAGTTGCGATCGGATGTCAACAGTATCGATCGATAAGTGAGATCGCCTTCAAAGCTAGCTACCGATATAGTTCGATCGTGTGCATCTATCGATCGATAGATGTTGAATTTCAATATTTACCTCACTAGCTAACTAGTCGTAAATTATTTGTTAACCTGAAAAATATGCGTTAAGTTATGTGTATAAACTGAGCGGAAAGACTTCATGGGTACCATCCAAGCAACTTTCAAGGCGACAGAAACTGCTTTTCATATTGAAGGATACGAAAAAATTGATTTCAGATTACTGTATGTCGATGGTGCATTTGACATAGTCAATTCTGAGATTGCTGAGAGCTATAATCAGTTTGGGCGCTGCTTGATGATAGTAGATAAAACAATTTATGGTTTATATGGCGATCGGATTAAAGCTTATTTCGAGCATTATGAAATCGACCTCACCGTCTTCCAAATCCGAATTGAGGAGACAGATAAGACGCTACAAACCTTCGAGCAGATCGTCGATGCATTTGCCGATTTTGGACTAGTACGCAAGGAACCAGTCTTGGTCGTAGGTGGCGGTCTGACAACCGATGTTGCTGGATTTGCTTGTGCTACTTACCGCCGTCGCACCAACTATATCCGCATCCCCACCACCCTAATCGGCTTAATCGATGCCAGCGTTGCAATCAAGGTCGCGGTCAATCATGGTAAGTTAAAAAATCGCTTAGGTGCTTACCACGCTTCGCAAAAAGTGATTTTAGATTTCTCGTTCTTGAAAACGCTGCCAGAAGATCAAATCCGCAACGGGATGGCAGAGTTAATCAAGATCGCTGTCGTTGCCAATCGGGAAATTTTTGAGCTGCTAGAAAAGCATGGCGAAGAATTGTTGCACAGCAGATTCGGCTATCTGAACGGCACGCCAGAACTTAGAGAGATCGCCCACAAAGTCACTTATAACGCGATTAATACGATGTTGGAGCTAGAAGTGCCCAACCTCCACGAACTCGACCTCGATCGCGTTATCGCCTACGGTCACACCTGGAGTCCTACGCTAGAGCTAACTCCAGAGATTCCGATGTTCCACGGTCATGGTGTAAATATCGACATGGCCTTCTCAGCCACGATCGCCCAACAACGCGGCTACATTTCCGTCATCGATCGCGATCGGATTTTAAGCTTGATGAGCCGGATCGGTCTGGCGATCGATAGTCCCTATCTCACTCCCGAACTATTGTGGAAAGCTACCGAATCGATTAGCAGAACGCGCGATGGTTTAGTCCGCGCCGCCGTCCCCAATCCGATCGGGAGTTGCACCTTCCTCAACGATCTGACCGAAGCAGATCTCTCCCGCGACTTAGCCATCCACAAGGATCTATGCCGCAAATATCCACGCGGCGGCGATGGTGTCGATATGTATATTTCCGCTCGATCGGCGAAACTCCCAATGTCAGCAGGGATATCAGCATGAAAATAGCTCCCAGAGCCGTAACACCGCTAGGTATTCTCGCCACTAAACTCGAATATCTCACCGAACAAATCGGCGCTCTCGAAGGTATCGATCCAGCGCTCAAGTCAGAATTGCGCCAAGCTTGCGAACTTGCCAGCGGACTAGATCCTTACATCAGTCACTGTACGACTCCAGAGTCGCCAGCACTAGCCGCTCTAGTCGATCGCACTCAATCCGAAGATTGGTTATTGCGATCGATGACTGGTGAGACTGTCCGCCAGTTAGAGCAAGAAATGCTCTCAGGACACGTCGAAGGTCAAATGCTGAAATTTCTGATTCATTTAGCTCGTGCTAAACAGGTGCTAGAAATCGGCGTATTTACTGGCTACTCTGCCCTCGCGATGGCGGAAGCCTTACCCGAAGACGGTAAAGTAGTCGCCTGTGAAGTAGATCCATTTGCAGCAGAATTTGCACGGCAATGCTTTAAAGAGTCACCCCACGGCCACAAAATCTCGATCGAGGTAGCTCCAGCAATGGAGACACTCAAAAAGTTAGCGGTTGTTGGCATAACGTTCGATCTGGTCTTTATCGATGCCGATAAGGGTGGGTATATCGACTACTTGAATTTATTACTCGATAGCACCCTCCTAGCCCCACACGGAGCGATCTGTGTCGATAATACCTTGATGCAGGGACAGCCGTATTTACAAGCAGAAGCGACAGCCAATGGACTAGCGATCGCCGCTTTCAATCAAGCTGTCATCGACGATCCACGGATCGAACAAGTGTTACTGCCCTTACGGGATGGGTTGACACTGATCCGCCGAGTTTAGGCAGAAAGGCTGCGCCAACGTAGGTTTCAATTGCTGACGTAAGTAGGTAGGTACGACTATTTGTTAAATAGATAATGATTGCAACCCAGATGGTGGGCAGTGCCCACCCTACATGATATTTTATATAGCCGACGTAGATCCAGGGTACCCACAAGGGGCACCCCTACCTAATTAACGTCAGTTCGGGATAATGATTTCAGAGCGACAGTTTCCGATCTCTGGAATATCGTTCTGCTATTGTGTCGATCGATAAACCTCACACAGATCGATTCCCATTGCGAAGCTAATGCGAAGCGCGTTACGCATCCCACAGATCGACCCTTGTGCAGGGGAGTTTGAGGGGCGGCACTCCGCCCTTCAACCCGGATCTGGGGGGAGCCTCCCCCAGATCCGGGTTCCACCCACCAACAACCTCAGAGAAAGCACTAGTCCCAATCTTTTAGTAGAAAGGCATGACCCAAGAACCACCGATCGCAGCATCAACACCCAATCGGCTCCAAACATCCCTAAAAACGATCGCCACCCTCAGCCTCCTGCTACTAGCACTACCCCTAAACCTCACCTTAACCACGATCGCCCTACTCACATCACTCCTCCTCAAACCATTTCAGTCACGCACCACCACCGCCAACCCAAAGACAATCCTCATTAGTGGTGGCAAAATGACCAAAGCACTGCAACTAACCCGAGCGTTTCATCGCGCTGGACATCGCGTAATTTTATGCGAATCAGCTAAATATTGGCTCACCGGACATCGATTTTCCTGGGCAGTCGATCGCTTCTACACCATCCCCCAGCCCGATGCCGATGGCTACATCGACGCATTGCTAGAAATTGTCAAAACAGAAGGAGTCGATGTCTACATCCCCGTCTGTAGCCCAGTTGCCAGCTATTACGATGCCCTAGCAATAGCAACACTTGCCCCCTATTGTGAAGTCATCCACGTCGATCCGACGATGGTGCAAAAATTAGACGATAAAGAGCGATTTGCCACACTCGCAACATCATTAGAGCTACCCGTTCCCGATTCCCACTGCATTACCCACCCGCTCCAAGTGATGGACTTTGATTTCGCCACCCAGCAACGGCAATATATTCTCAAAAGTATTCCTTACGATTCCGTGCGGCGATTGGACTTAACTAAATTCCCCCGCGATACACCCGCACAGACAGCAGCGTTCGTTAAAGAACTACCAATTTCGATCGACCATCCGTGGATTTTACAAGAGTTTATCACTGGACAGGAATACTGTACTCACAGTACCGTGCGCGATGGCGAAGTGAGACTACATTGTTGCTGCGAATCGTCAGCATTTCAGATCAATTATCAGATGGTAGATAAACCTGAAATCGAAGCCTGGGTGCGAAAGTTTGTTGCTGGACTAAAGTTAACCGGACAAGTTTCTTTTGATTTCATTCAAACTGCTGACGATCGGATTTACGCGATCGAATGCAATCCCCGCACCCACTCAGCGATTACGATGTTTTACAATCATCCGGATGTCGCCACCGCTTATCTAGAGCGCGAGCCATTAGCAGAGATTGTTAAACCGCTAGCATCGAGTCGTCCAACTTACTGGATTTACCATGAAATTTGGCGATTGCTGACGCACTTATCCAATCCAACCCAAACTCGGCAACGGCTACAAATCATCTTCAGTGGTAAAGATGCAATTTTCGACTGGTTCGATCCACTGCCATTTTTAATGGTGCATCATTGGCAGATTCCTTTATTACTACTAAAAAACTTACAACAATTAAAAGGATGGCTCCGGATCGATTTTAATATCGGCAAGCTCGTGGAATTAGGGGGAGATTAATTGTGGGGAGATTACGCGTTCTGCATTTAGTTGGTTCGGCTGTCGATGATTTTTACTGCGATCTCTCGCGCTTGTATGCAACTGATTGCCTGGAGTCTACCGCCAACCCCGCACTATATGAATTTCATATTGCCTATATTACACCCGATCGATTGTGGCGATTCCCTACCTCACTCGATCCACACGCGATCGATCTTGCCATGTCCATGTCCTTAGCTGATGCGATCGAGGTGCTGACAACACTCGATCTCGATGTGATGGTGCCGCAAATGTTTTGCATTCCTGGGATGACAACTTATCGCGATCTCTTTGACTTGTTAAATATTCCCTATCTCGGCAACTCCGCCGAGTTGATGGCGTTGACAGCGCACAAAGTTAATACCAAAGCCATTGTCGCCGCCGCTGGAGTTAAGGTGCCCTATGCCGAATTGCTTCGTCCTGGTAGTTACCCCCAGATTTTACCCCCAGTAGTAGTCAAGCCTGTGAATGCGGATAATTCGCTGGGAGTAGTCTTCGTTAAAAATGCAAGTGAATACGGCACAGCTCTGCACGAGGCTTTTGCCAATACAGATGAAGTGATGGTGGAGGAATTTATCGAACTGGGTAGGGAAGTCCGGTGCGGTATTATCGAGTCAGCTGGCGAGCTGGTATGCTTGCCATTAGAAGAATACTTGATGGATAAAGACGATCGACCGATTCGCAGCTATGCCGATAAGCTGGCACGAGCTGAAGATGGCAGTCTGACTGCGGTTGCTAAAGGTAATGCCAAATCTTGGATTGTCGATCTTAGCGACCCAGTGACACTTAAAGTCTGGGATGCTGCTAAAAAATGTCACATCGCACTAGGCTGTCGGCACTATAGTCTGTTTGATTTTCGGATCGATCCTGACGGACAGCCGTGGTTTTTGGAAGCAGGACTATATTGCTCGTTTGCCAAAATGAGTGTAATTTCGACCATGGCAAAATCGGCAGGCATCGCGATCGATAAATTATTTCAAATCGTGCTAGCTGAGGCGATCGCCAAACATCACATTGAGTAGCCCAGAGAAATACGAGATAATAGGCTTAGCGATAATTAAGGCTTGTAAAGATGTATCTAACTTGGCTCGATAGCAATTCTTGGCTGATTGAAATGGGCGGTCGGCGGGTACTGCTCGATCCTTGGTTGGTTGGGTCGTTAGTTTTCGGCAATCTACCGTGGTTCTTCAAAGGCGACCATCCTACACCTCAAGCGATTCCTGCCGATATCGATTTAATTTTACTGTCTCAAGGATTGCCCGATCACGCCCACGTCCCAACACTCGAACGTCTCGATAAGCAAATCCCCGTGGTTGCGTCGCCAAATGCTGCCAAAATCGTCCAGGGATTGGGTTATCAGCAGGTGACGGCTCTAGCACATGGCGAATCCTTTACGCTAACTGACAGTCTCAAAATTCAAGCTTTACCTGGCTCAGTCGTCGGCCCAAACTTAGTTGAAAATGGTTACTTACTTACAGATTTAACCGATCGATCTACACTTTACTACGAGCCACATGGGTCTCATTCAGCCGCACTCCGAGAAATCGCACCTGTGGACGTGGTGATTACACCACTGACCGATTTAGAGATTCCGCTGGTTGGTGCAGTCATCAAAGGCTTGAAAAGTGCCGTCCAAGCGGTAGAATGGTTGCGACCACAGGTTATCTTGCCAACTGCAGCAGGTGGAAATGTCGTGTTTGAAGGGGTATTATTATCCCTGCTGCGCGGTAGTGGTGATGTCAAACAGTTTCGCACGATGCTTACCGATCGCAATTTGTCAACGCAAGTACTCGCACCAAAACCTGGCGATCGAGTTGAAGTAAAATTAGCCGATCGAGTCGCGGTATCTTAAAATGTTAGCGATTTTCAACTAGTTATACTTTACACGGGCATAACTTGAGCATCGGCGATCGAAGAGATGATAGTCTAGTAAAGTCAAGGAAAAAGTGGAGCTTGAGGGATGAGCAATCTAAACTTTACGGAAGAAGATCGAGAAATATTAAATTATGAAAGATTTCACCATCCTCATCCCAGGGTCCAGTTGAAGATGGAAGTATTATGGCTTAAAAGTCAAAACTTACCTTTAAATATGATTTGTAGGCTAGCAAACATTTCACCTAATACATTGAGAAAATATTGTCAACAATATCAGGCTGGTGGTATAGAAAAACTCAAAGAAATTAACTTTTATCAACCCAAAAGTGAATTAAAATTACATCAGACAACTATCAAAGAGTATTTGAAATTGAATCCTCCAGCTACCATAAATGAAGCTGTAAATCAGATTGAAAATCTTACCGGAATTAAACGCAGTCCAACCCAGATCCAAAAATTCCTGAAATCAATAGGGATGCGATGTTTGAAAGTTGGGGCTATTCCTTCTAAAGCAGATCCCGATGAACAGGAAGAATATAAAATAAATAAGCTAGAACCCAGGTTAGAAGAGGCAAGACAAGGAAAAAGAGCGGTTTTCTTCGTGGATGCGGCTCACTTTGTCATGGGAGCTTTTTTGGGGATGATTTGGTGTTTTCAACGGCTGTTTATTAAGTCACCTTCAGGGAGAAAACGGTTCAATGTGCTGGGAGCATTAAATGCCATTACTCATGAAGTTATTTTGGTTACTAATGACAGCTATATCACTGCTATTCAGATTTGTGAACTTCTGCAAAAATTAGCTGACCTAGGACTGAGCATTCCCATTACTCTGGTTTTAGACAATGCTCGATACCAAAAATGTCGAGTTGTCCAAGATTTAGCTAAATCCTTGGAAATAGAATTACTATACTTGCCGACTTATTCGCCCAATCTAAATTTGATTGAAAGGCTCTGGAAGTTTGTTAAAAAGAAATGTTTATATGGCAAGTATTATGAGGATTTTACTCAGTTCTCATCAGCCATCTCTGAATGTCTAAATGATGCTCATCTGCAACATAAAAAAGAGCTTGATTCCTTGCTCACACTCCGCTTTCAGCATTTTGACAAAGCTCAGGTTATGACCGTTTAAAGTATAGCTAGCGACTTCTCCACTCGATCGCGCTTACAAATCCACTGGCAAGGATTACCATTTGTCGCCGTCCGTTGGCAATGAGTACACAAAATTCGATCTGTTGCTGTTGCTGTAGGGCTAAGCCGCTGATTAGCTTCGTGCTGCTGCACGGATGGTAACTGGCTAGTCAGTGGCGGAAATTGAGTTTTCATTGGAATGGCGGGTTTTTCGGGGTTATGTGCATAGTTTACTAAACTTAACAATCGTTGGGTCTGATGCAAGTCACAACCGATCGCCAAACTCGATCGAGAGCTTGCCCTGCGTAAGCTGTGCGACATCTAGATCGAGTTATGGCTGATGGTTTTAGTGGCTAGTGGCTAGTGGCTAGTGGTTAGTAAATATTTGAAGATTATTTGCGAGCTTAATCATCGACGATTCTCTTACGAGAGGCTCCGCCAACGATCGATTTGAATGCCTGTCAGCTTACCTCAATAGTCACTGTCAGCGACACAAATTCCCTTGCATTTAATCCCATTTGTAGCAGTGCGCAGACAATGAGGACAGATAATTTTCTCAGTTGCTGGTTCTCGATCGATCTTGACATTGTTACTTGTTGGTAACTTGTCTTTTTCCTGATGCATTTCTTCTATATTCATGAGATCGATAAATTGCTAAGAGATGGCATTCTATAAGTTATTTAATGATGCTCGATCGGATGGTAAGTTCGGATCGATCGGGACGATCGTCCTTGAATTTCATAGAGGGATTACAATTATTATGACACCAGCATTCGCAATGGGGATAGCGTAATTAACCTACTTCAAGGGAGCATTCGCTGTAAAATAAAGATCGGAACTCGAACTAGCAAAGCTGGAGGTACTCGCAAGATGGTTCAAATAGGCGCAAAAACACTGACATTGGCAGAGTTCCTGAAACTACCAGAAACTAAGCCAGCCAGTGAGTATATCGACGGTCAAATTATTCAAAAGCCCATGCCACAAGGGAAACATAGTAGAATTCAGGGGAAGTTCGTATCAGCCATCAATACAATTGCCGAGCAACAAAAAATTGCTAGTGCATTTCCTGAGTTGCGGTGTACCTTTGGCGGTCGATCGATCGTCCCCGATATTACGGTATTTATTTGGGATCGAATTCCCAGCGATGAAAATGGCGAAATTGCGAATGTGTTTCCCTTAGCTCCAGATTGGACGATTGAAATCTTGTCGCCAGACCAAAGCCACACTAAGGTAACGAAAAATATTCTGCACTGTTTGAAATATGGCACCCAGATCGGTTGGTTAATCGATCCTGCGGAAAAAACCATATTTGTTTATCGACCTAAGCAAGAAGTAGAAGTATTTGATGAGTCAGATTCGTTGTTACCAGTGCCATCTTTTATCAGCGAGTTAAATCTATCGATCGAAAGTTTATTTGCTTGGTTGTTGTTGTAAAAACAACGGCATCCTACAGGAGAGCACAACGATCGGGTTAAATTTTGATTTTATTTCTTCTTTCCAAACTTCCGTTGTAAATCTTCTAGTGTAGCTGGCCGATCGGAAGTTGAAGCTGACGATCCCGAAGAGACATTCCGAGGATGATTATCGACCTTGCCTTGTGGCTTAACTGCAACTGGCTGAGGCTTATTCCCCAGCACTGCTGGCTTCTGGGCTACGTTTACATCGCTGGCATTCACCACACCACCAATCTTCATTGTCAGACTCACCCGCTTCAACTGAGCATTAACTTCTAGTACCCGCACCTTCACCACTTGACCGACTTTAACCACCTGATTGGGGTCGCTGACAAAAGTATCGGCTAATTGAGAAATATGCACCAAGCCGTCCTGATGCACACCGATGTCTACAAAGGCACCAAAGGCAGCTACATTGGTCACGGTGCCTTCTAATTCCATCCCGACTTCTAAATCTTTAATTTCGGCGATGCCTTCCTTAAAGGTGGCATATTTAAACTCCGCGCGGGGGTCGCGTCCGGGTTTTTCGAGTTCGCTGATGATGTCGCGCAGGGTAGGTTCGCCAATTTTGTCAGTGATATATTTCTTCAGGTCGGTATGTTTGAGTTCTGAAGCAAGTCTAGTCGGCTCGGTGAGGGGAATGTTGGTGTCTTTGGCGATCGATGCTAGGATCCCGTAACTCTCTGGATGGACGGCGGTATTATCGAGGGGATTCTCGCCATCGCGGATGCGGAGAAATCCCGCTGCTTGCTCGTAGGCTTTGGGGCCGAGTTTGGCGACTTTGAGCAGTTGTTTGCGGTTTTTAAAAGCTCCGTTCTCGTTCCGATAGGTGACAATGTTATTGGCAACTGCGGGGGTTAATCCCGATACGAAGGTGAGTAATTCTTTGGATGCGGTATTGAGATCTACACCGACAAAATTTACACAGCTTTCGACGGTATCGTCGAGTTTCTTTCTGAGCAGTTTTTGGTCTACATCGTGTTGATATTGACCGACACCGATGGATTTGGGATCGATTTTTACCAACTCAGCTAGGGGATCTTGTAAGCGACGACCGATGCTAATTGCACCGCGCACGGTAATATCGAGATCGGGAAATTCAGATATCGCTACTTCACTCGCGGAATAAATCGATGCACCCGATTCATTTACCATTACTTTAATCGGTTTGGGTTCGATATCTGCAAGTAATTCGATGACAAATTGGTCGGTTTCACGTCCGGCGGTACCATTCCCGATCGCGATTAATTGGATGTTGTACTTTTTGATAAATTGTTTGACTGTATTTGCCGCTTGTTGGCGTTGATTGGCTGCTTGATGGGGGAAAACTGCTTCGTAAGCCAGGAATTTACCCGTTTCTGATAATACTGCAACTTTACATCCCGATCGAAAGCCAGGATCGATCGCAAGTGTCGGTTTCATTCCGGCTGGAGCCGATAGTAATAGTTCGCGTAAGTTGGTTTCAAAGTTGGAAATCGAGCCGATATCTGCCTGTAATTTTGCTTCAGCTCGGACTTCATTAATTAGTGATGTCTTCATCAACCGATTGAAGGCATCTTTAAGCATGTTTGTATAAAACTGCCGAATTGCGGGTACTTTAGTCTGGATTTCTCGTTCGACTAAATAATCACAGATATCATCTTCACTAAAATCTAGATCCAGATTCAATACTTTCTCAGTTTCACCACGAAATAAGGCGAGGAGATTGTGTGGGGCAACTTTGCTGACTGGCACCGAATATTTGCGATACATTTCATACTTAGTCGAACCTTCTTCGACATCATCTTTGATACTCGAAGTAAATTGACCTTCCGAGTAGATATATTCGCGGACATAAGCGCGCAAATTAGCTTTGTCGGCAGTCGATTCGGCGATAATATCTGAAGCTCCAGCCAGTGCCTCAGTGGCAGTTTTGACACCTAGTTCTTCATTGATATATTTAGCGGCTGCTAATTCTAAATCTACAGGTTGAGCTGTGGGGATATTTAGCGACCGAATGAACTCGGCAAATGGCTCTAATCCTTTTTCTCTAGCAATTGTTGCTCGCGTACGTCGCTTAGGTTTGTAGGGAAGATATAGATCTTCTAATTCGGTCTTGAGTAAACAATTTTCGATTTTAGCTTTGAGTTCTGGAGTGAGTTTATCCTGTGACTCGATCGAACTTAGAATCGATTCTTTTCGCGCTGCTAATTCGGTGAGATAAGTAAATCTTTCTTCTAATTCGCGCAAGACGATCTCATTCATTTCTCCCGTCCGCTCTTTCCGATACCGCGCGATAAACGGAATCGTCGCTCCTTCTGCAAATAGATCTAAAACATTCTGAACTAAGGCTTGGTTTAAGTCTAATTCAGTAGCAATCTGAGCGCGGATATCTAACATACGGAAAGCAGGGATAGAGATGCTGGTTCGACAGTCGATATATGATAACACGATCGATCTCGCTCCTAGGCTGCGGGTACGCTGCGGTAATGCTAAAACCAATGCTGTGGGATATTCGATCGCGATAGCTGCTAGCAAAAGGTCACGATAAGCGGCAGAATCGTTGCTAGGCTCATTACCAGAGGCAATTAATGGCTCGTTCCCGTTAAAGTCACCATTCCATTTGAGTGGATCGATCGCATTGAAGCCAATTCGCCGCAGTGGCAATAGATAACGGCAACCTAACATTAGCGGTTGATGCACATTTCAAAAAGATTACAGCCCCTAAAATTCAAATTGTCGCATAAGAGCGGCAGGAAATAATAGCTCGATCGATGAACTTGTGCTGACGATAACTTTAACAGCGCGATCGCCATCCCAAATTAATTATTGCGAAAATCAGCGGGATTTTGGTCGCGGCGATGGTTGAAGGGAATGGGATTGCCTTGTCCGTCACCAGTTAGAGCGGCGGTTTCTTCTAGGGATTTTCGCAGGCGTTTCGCTGCATAGATCGACATATCCCGAGGGACGTTAATTCGATCGCGTAAATATCGCAGCGCAACATCACCGCCTAAAGGTGGTTGGCAAGTTTTTCCAGTCATCATCTGGGTGAGCGCACAGCGTAACGCTTCATCCATGAGATTGTTATCGGCAGGATTGACCCGAATGATATTGCTGCGGTGCTTGAGGGTGCGCTGGAGAGCCTCGGCGCGAGCGGTTTCTGGCTCTGGGTAAGTTACATCGGGTAGCCCTTCCCAGGGGCCATTATCGACACGCTCCTTATTGATGAGCATCTGCGGTTCTCCGTTTTCCCAGCAGCCACCCATTTGGGGCGGAAGATCGTGAACGTGGGTATGAAAATCGCTCTGGGTACCGCGATAGGTCGATCTAGTTTCCATCGCTGCAAACCAAGCCCCCAAGCGGGGGTTATCTTCACGCAACGAATAGCCTTTGTAATAGTAGAGACTGGCATTCATCCGCTCGACATAAGGCGTAAAAATTACGTCAGCAGTACCGAACTCCGCCAGGAAATAGTTGCCTGGAGTGCTACCGAGTGCTTCTTCGACCATTTCGACTACGCCAGTAAATTGCTCGCGGTTGCGTTGTTCTTCCCGCTCCGAGTTCGACGGACGACACAACCAAGCGCACCAGGCTCTAAACAGCAGCCGCTCCAATTGACGCAATGGCAATACTTGGGGATCGCGCATTCCACGGCTCAAAGCACCAAATTCTTGTTCCAGTGCCATTAAGATATCATCGCTTTCGGTGATGATGCGTCCGTCTAGTTCCAGTGCAGGGAGCATTCCCGATGGTACTTTGCGCTTGTACCAACTCTCTTTTTCGCCATAGCAAAACATGGTAACTTTTTCGATCCGGTAAGGGATCTGTTTTTCCTCCAGCCACAGCCAGATCTTCTGACAGTAGGGGCACCAAGCATGATTATCGCGGTAAAGTGTCACGCGGACTTCGGATTCGGGTCGATCGAATAGTCTTAATCTCGCTTGGGAATTGGTCTGTCCATTGACTGTATCTACTTGAAAGTTCGCTAAATCTTCTAGTTCTTGCCAACTTAGGGGTGGGATGTTCATGGGATGCTCGGTGTGATGTTTAGATCTAAGTTTGGTAATTATTGGTAAGTGAGGCGATGTTTTGTTTGAAGATGTCAGTCCGAAGCTTGGGCAACGACTATTAGTTGGAGGATTATTAGTATATAGCGGTTCCCAATCGAATGAGGTACATTTACTAGCCACTAGTCACCAGCCACTAGCCACTAAAACCACTAATAATGCCCTTCACTAGGATGAGAACCGCTATATCGGCATCAATAGCCTGCATCTTTATCTTACCAAGCGCTAACAATCGCTCGCTAAAGGATCTAAGCAGAGGATTGTAAGGCACCACCACCGCTGGCAAATATCTACAAATTCTACCTAAATGTTCGCGATCGAATAACTGCGAATTTATGCTCCCTACAATAGCCTCACCCTATCGCTGTTTGGCGGTATCGAGATTAAATGCTGCTAATAGAGCCGTTTGTTCTTTAGCACGTCGTACGTATGGTTCGAGTTGATTGGCTTCCCAACCAGTTAGTACTTGCATCGCTTCAGGATTTAGTCCACGCATGAGCATTTCTACACACCAGGTTGATTGGGTTTGTTCGATGTGCGGTGGTTCTCCAGTTGGTGTGATGATTTCGCTAGTTAATTGTTGCCATTGTTGGCGCAACTCCGTCTCGGCTAATGCGGCTCCATCCGCGCCAATAAATAAAGCCACATTCGGATCTTTACGACTTCTCAACCATTGAGTCAGGGGATTTTTGAGATACGAGCCGTAACGTTTGTTCATAATCCACTGATTGACAGGTACCTGACGCACTAAGCCTTGAGTAATTTGTAATAACTGTCGATCGCTAGTGCTATAGTGATGCGATCGATTTAGTCTTACTAGCTCTCCAATATTCAATCCCGCTCCAAATAATACATATACAATCGCATAAATTTGTGCCCCTTGCTGCTTAGCTTGTTGCAAGATTTGATGAACGATTGCTTCTGGTAAATCGGGTGCGATCGGCTGGATAACAGGGTCGATCGATTCGGTAGTTGTTGCCACAGCACCCGCGAGAAATAAAGTAATCACCTTATCTAAAAAATCAGATCGATCGCGCCATAGCTCATGATATTCACTAGTTAATTCGATCGTTGTATATCCGAATAATAGTGTATTGAGCAGACTTACCAATTGTTCGATCGGTAGATTTAAATTAGCTTGCGATTCACCGATGGCGGTTTTTAAATACTTGGCGACGCGTCGATTGGCTCGATCGAAACTGCGCCCTAATGCTTGCCGATTTTCAGGAGAATATTGTCCTGATTCCCCAACGAGCGATCTGACGACTGCGGGTGTCTGCTCTAATGCTTGCAAGCAAGTATTGGCATAATCTTTAAGCATTTGCGGTAAATTGCTCGCAGGTGGTAATTCAGCTACTAAGCTTTGCCCCAATTGGGCAAATACTTCCGCATCTTCAATTACTGCTAGTAATAAGCCATGTTTATTCCCAAATTGCCGGAATAGCGTGACTTCATTCACCTGCGCTAGTTCGGCAATCTGTTTGGTAGTCGTCTCTGTCACCCCTTGAGTGGCAAAGAGTTCGATCGCAGCATGAATCAGTCGTTGGCGGGTAAGATTGCGGGAGGATGACATGGGAACTGGGATTGGGGTTACTGAGGGTGGGAACGCGGAACCCACCCCGCCCTTCGGTCACCCCTCGGTTCGCATAGCGTCTGCCTTCGCAGAGGAGGGGAATTTAAATGAGGCGGTGTGTTGTTATGGGTACCCTAGCCTAATCCGCACGAGCGGGAGAATCGATCGAGAGCAAAAATGCAAGTACCACTTGCACATTTTTGAAAAGCTTGTTAAGATAGGTGAAGCAAGCGTTACTTGCACAAGCTATTTCTACTATACCGAAATGCCCGACCTGCTTTCGAGCTAAGTAGAAAATAATTACGCACGATGTTTGGCGATCCGATCCCAAACCTAACACCTAATAAATTATTTATGACTTCTAATTCGACCGTCGCGGAACAACGCGCAGGCTCCGATACTAGCTCGGAACGACAGGACTCGGCAGCATTAAGTTGGACGAACGTAATCTTTTTTGGATCGTTCCACGCGCTGGCATTATTAGCACCGTGGTTTTTTGACTGGTCGGCACTAGGTGCGGCGATCGTGTTGCACTGGCTGTTTGGATCGATCGGGATTTGCCTGGGATTCCACCGTTTATTGACGCATCGCAGTTTGCAGGTGCCCAAATGGTTGGAATATGTATTTGCCACTATCGGTTCGTTAGCACTTCAAGGTGGGCCGATTTTCTGGGTGGCTGGGCATCGCCAGCACCACTTATATACCGAAGATTGGGATAAAGATCCCTACTCGGCAAAACGCGGTTTTTGGTGGAGTCACATGCTCTGGATTTTCTATCCAAAAGCTGACTTTTTTAATTTTGATGACTATAAAAAGGCGGCACCAGATTTAGCCAAAGATGCCTATTATCGGTGGTTAGATAAATATTTTCTGTTCCTCCAAATCCCGGTCGGACTGCTACTATATGCGATCGGCGGTTGGTCGTTTGTAATTTACGGTGTGTTCGTGCGTGCGGTGATTCTGTGGCACAGCACTTGGCTGATTAATTCAGCTAGCCATATCACTGGCTATCGCTCCCACGAGTCGGACGATAATTCTCGTAATCTCTGGTGGGCGGCATTACTTACTTACGGCGAAGGCTGGCACAACAATCATCATGCTTATCCCAATGTCGCCAAAGGTGGCTGGCAGTGGTGGGAACTCGACATGACTTGGTGGTCGATTAAACTGTTGCAAAAACTTGGTTTGGCTCGACGGGTAATTTTACCGCCAACGCAATAGGGTTATTGCTAGTCTGAAATTCAGTCTAAATCGCAGTTAAAATCAGGGCCGATCGACATGTCGATCGGCCCTGATTTGTTTGAATAACGTGAGTTCGGGTTAAGGATATTTGCTTCGTTCAAGCACCGATTTCAGTCTCCAGGCTATTCTTATCCCGAACTCACGTTGAATAGCTTTCTTACATTCATAAATTTTTTTATGTAACAAATTAGGCTAATTCCTGCACATCAACTAAGTTGCAGTCGTGCCAACCGATGGCGGATGCGCCAGGCGAGTTCGCCACCTAACATTGGTTTACACAGATAATCATCCGCCCCGACACGAAAAGCTTCCTGTTGCGCGCTCGAGTCATCGAGCGCGCTGAGAAATAAAATTGGTAAATGCTGCCAGCTCGGATCGCTGCGGAGTACCTGACATAACTCTAAACCATTAATCTCTGGCATCTTGACATCCAAGATTAAGGCATCCGGTCGTACCGACTGTAATACCGTCCAAAAATGTAGCGGATCGGCAAGGGTACTTACTTTGAGTCCCCAGGGTTCCAACAATTTAGGTAGGGTTCGCAACCAATCGAGGTCGTCATCTACTACCATCACCTTTGCAGTGGCAATCGCTGGTTGAATACAGGCAGTTATGGCGGTGAAGATTTGCTCGGCGGTTAAGCTGATGGTGCCGAGAAATTTGCCACCACAGCGGACGACAGCCAATCGATCGCGTAAACTATCGCGTTCTCCCAGTACCAATACCGCCCAATGGGGAAACCGCCGACGAACATTTTTGACAAATTCCAATTGTGCGATCGATGTAGCCAGAGATGGTTGACTGTTAGCGAGACTGACGAGTACTACTGTAGACGAGAGCAGATCGGGAAGAGTGTCCAGATAACGATTGGCAGTCTCGATCTTCGCAAATACCATTGTTTGGAGATCGCGACCTTTGGCAAGATCGATCGCCGATTGAGTTAAATGTGGCTCCAGACCTACCAGTAATAATAAAGGTAGCTTGGAACTAAGAGCGTCAAACCTCGCCGCTGGCGCTCCAGTACGAGTATCGATCGTGTGACTGAGTGCGTGGGGATTGCCGTCGCCAACGGTAAAGCATTCGACTTCTACCATCAAATCGCTCAGCAATTTTGGTAATAATAATGTTTCAGTAGCAGTCGGATCGACCGCTCTCGCCAATAAGCGCTCGATTTGACGAGCGATCTCCATCGCTGACATCGCGCCAAAGACACCTAATGTCCCCACTAATTTATGTGCTTGTTGGTGTGCCAGATCTTGTTCCCCAGCCCCACAACTGCCTAATAGTAAGTGCATGACTGTAACACTTAGCTCTGTTAGTCGATCCAGACATTGAGGTTGAGTTGTCTGCCACGTTTCCTGAAGGAACGCTCGATACTGTGCTTGTTGCCGTTCCACTTGCTGAGGAGTCGCTGGTGTCAGCTGCTCCTTCGCTTGCACATGTTGCAAGTTGACATCGGTAGTTGCTGCTGACCGATCTGACTTGAGATAATATCCCCGCCCGTGAATCGTCGCGATCGAATCAGGTGGCGCACCTGCGGCTTGGAGTTTCCTTCGCAATCGCCGGACGTGAGAGCGAACTGTTGCCTCAGCCGGAAAATCATCGGAAGACCACAATCGATCGATAATCTCGTCGCTACTAAAAACATGATAACAATCGCGTAAAAATAGTTCTAAGAGATCGTATTCTTTCGTCGTCAGGTTTAGCAGTTTACCGTCGTAGGTGACTTCACAGGTACTCGGATCGAGCAGCAAATTCTCCCAACTCAACAGCGGTAACGCTCGATCGCTACTGCGGCGGAGCAACGCTCGCATTCGAGCCATCAGTTCCGCCAGATCGAAGGGTTTGACCAGATAATCATCCGCACCTGCATCTAATCCCTGCACTTTGGCAGTAATGAGATCTTGGGAAGTCAGGAGTAGAATCGGCATTGTATAGCCAGCTGCGCGCAATCTTTTGCAGAGCGTAATCCCATCCAATTTCGGTAACATCAAATCCAAGACGATCGCGTCATATTCAAAGGTGGTGGCATAAGTCCACCCCATTTCTCCATCCTTGACTGCATCGACTATATAATGTTGCCCGCTCAAACTGCGACTTAATAGGGCAATTGATGCATCATCATCTTCTACCAGCAGAATTTTCATATAACTAAAGGCTACTATGCTAGAGATCTAGTCAGCACAGCTTTGCGGCTATTTCCTGCAAACTTCAGTGGCTTTATGATTGAGTTAGTGACAGGTGGATATTTCTATCGAACAAATTTACGAACCAATCATCCATTGACTAATCAAGATCGTCTATTTTAGATCCTATGACTTCTGTTGCCATTAAATTAATAAGTTTTCACCAAATGTGAATGGCAAATTTCCAAGCCAACCATTCGATCTATTCAAACTATTCGATCGAATGGTTGAGAAAATATCGACCTTTAATGTATTTGAATTGCTGCAAATCAATAAGCGTTAGTCGAGTGACATTACTTAACTAGATTTGGATTTAGTAGTCGTTTTTTTAGCAGCAGTTGTCTTTTTGGTAGTGGTGGTTTTCGCTTTCGTTGTGGTTGCTTTTTTGGTAGTGGTTGCCCGTTTGGTTGTTTTCTTAACCGTGCCACCTTTTGCTCCTAATAGACTGAGGGCAGTTTCGAGGCTGATGCCTTCTACCGTCTCGCCTTCAGGTATCCCAGCATTCGTTTTGTCGTGCTTGATATATTTACCGTAAGGACCTTCATAAATCGCTACGGGTTGGTTATCGTCGGGATGGGTGCCGATGACTCGCAGGGGTTCTTTGCTGCCCCGTGCGCCGCGTACTGCCTTGGGTTCGGCTAAGATTGCCACCGCACGTTCTAAGCTAACAGTGAGTACATCATCGGGTGCTTTGAGAGAGCGATATTCTTTCCCCTCCTTGCCGCGATCGTACAAAATGTACGGCCCGAATCTACCCAAGTTAGTCTGAAGTTTACCACCAGTTTCAGGATGAACGCCCAAGCTGCGCGGGAGTTTGAGTAGCTCGACGGCGATTTCGAGGGTGACATCTTCGAGTTTCATCCCTTTGGGAAGCGATGATTGTTTGGGTTTTTTCTTGCTCTGTTCATCCTTATCGCCCAATTGCACATAGGGGCCAAATGGGCCTAATTTCGGATAGATCGGTTCGCCAGTTTCGGGATGATTGCCAAGGGTATCGGGAGTGCTGCTCTTTTGTTTGAGCAACATCTCGATCGTTTCTGGTGCGAGATCGGCAGGGGTGAGATCTTTCGGAATCGAAGCATTACCGGATTCGGTTTCGATAAATGCTCCAAATTTACCGATCCGCACTTTGACATCGAGATTATCTAAGGCGATCGTCCGTGCTAAAGTTGCATCGATATCGGTAAAACCTTGCTTGACTTGGTTTTCTAAGCCTTTTTCACCTAAATAAAATTTCTCTAAGTACGGCAACCACTGGGTCGTCCCAGTCGAGATATCATCGAGCGTTTGTTCCATCCGCGCGGTAAAACTCGGATCGACTAAATCCTGGAAATGTTTTTCGAGTAAAGCAGTCACCGCAAAGGCGGTAAAACTCGGCACGAGGGCATTGCTTTGGAGTTGAGCGTAGCCCCGATCGATTATCGTCCCGATGATGCTGGCATAAGTACTCGGACGACCGATTCCTTCACTTTCGAGCATCTTAACAAGGGAGGCTTCGGTATAGCGCGCGGGCGGTTGGGTCTCATGATCGATCGCGTCGAGTTTTTTACAATCGGGACGATCTCCTTTGACTAATGCTGGCAGGATGATTTCTTGGTCTTCGATCGCTGCATTAGGATCGTCAGATCCTTCGACATATGCCCGTAGGTAGCCAGCAAAATCGATCCGCTTACCGGATGAACGAAAGCCAGCATTCTCGACCTGTAAATCGACGCTGAGCTGGGTTTGCCGAGCATCGGCCATTTGGGAAGCTACCGTCCGTTTCCATACCAAGTCATAAAGTTGCAACTCCTTGGCAGAGAGTCCGGTTTCCTTGGGGGTGCGGAAGCTGCTCCCAGCGGGACGAATAGCTTCGTGAGCTTCTTGGGCACCCTTAGATTTGGTCGAGTATTGGCGAGGTTTGGGGCTGAGATATTCTGAGCCATATTTTTCTAATACACAAGCCCGCGCAGCATCGATCGCTTGTTCGGATAAATTCACCGAATCCGTCCGCATGTAGGTAATATAGCCCTGTTCGTACAAGCTCTGTGCCACGCGCATGGTTTCCCGCGCGGACAGTCGCAGCTTCCGGTTGGATTCTTGTTGGAGCGTGGAGGTGGTAAATGGGGGTGATGGTTTGCGCGTGACGGGCTTTTCTTCCAATCCCGTTACCGTCCAAGTTTTACCCTTGAGGTTTTCTTTGAGTGCGGTAGCTTCTGCCCCGTTAAGGACTTTGACTTTTTTTCCTGCTAGTAAATTTCCGGTATTCGGATCGAAATCGGCACCTGTCGCGATCTTGGTACCATCTACAGTGACTAGTTTCGAGTCAAACTCGGCTTTATTGTGGGCGAGTAATGCTTTCAAATCCCAATATTGCGCTGACTTAAATGCCCGCCGCTGGCGTTCTTTGATGACTAACAACCGCACGGCAACTGATTGCACGCGCCCAGCTGATAATCCCCCAGCGATTTTCCGCCAGAGTAGAGGCGAGAGCGTGTAACCCACCAATCGATCGAGAATCCGGCGGGTTTCCTGAGCATGAACGATTTGTTCGTCGATATTGCGACAATTTTTCAATGCCTTCTGGATCGCTTCTTTGGTAATCTCATGGAATACCATCCGTTTTGTCGGTACTTTGGGATTGAGGAGCTGCAAGAGGTGCCAACTGATACTTTCACCCTCACGATCTTCGTCCGTCGCGAGGATCAGTTCGTCGGCACCTTTGAGCGCGGTTTTCAATTCTTGCACGATCTTCCGCTTGTCTTTGGGAATGATATATAACGGCGCAAACCCAGACTCCACATCGATCCCCAGGTTTGCCCACTTCTGGGATTTATATTCAGGGGGAATTTCTTCTGCCGATGGTGGCAGATCCCGGACGTGCCCCATCGAAGCTTTCACGACATAACTCGATGGCAAAAACTTACTGATGGTGCGCGCTTTAGTGGGTGATTCGACGATGACGAGAGTTGACATAAGATCGGCTTGAGGTCGTCAGGAATTCGTGGGTAAAATCTGGCTGGAATGGTGCTAGTTTAAAACAACCACTACTCAGTCAAGTTGGAGTATATTTTTCATTTTGTCAAGAGGTAACTGCAAAATCTTTAACAGATGTAACTATCTGATGACAATCGCTGGTGCCACGATCGTGCTGGAGAGCGGCTGGTAAATTACATCAGGATCGCAGCAGTTGATAACATTTACAAATATTAGCGCGATCGAGATCTCGGGAAATCTCCAGATGGGAGTATGAGCGAGACCGAAAATCAGGAATCATAATTACCCGCTCGTAATAGGATAAGGATGTGTAGTCGATCGACTAGACAAAGCGGAAATATTGCAATCCCTCCAAAATACCCTCAGCATACCCAGCAACTGCGAGGTAATGGTGCGCTACAGGGTGCAATTCATGCCACAACCGGAGTTCTGGCTGAGAATTACCCACGATGATGCCGCGTTCGCAACCGTATTTGAACAGCGAAATATCATTTCCAGAATCGCCACAGACGACGGTTTGGGCTGCGTCGATCTGCCAACGCTCGCGCAAAAACTGTACTGCTGTTCCTTTATCCCCACCCCTAGGCAAAATGTCTAAGTCTTTACTACCACTATAAATAATTTCGACATCAAGTTGTTGTTGTTTATATAACTCTTGTAATTGCGGCAATACTGCCCCAGCAACGCTTGTCGACAGATAATAGCTAACTTTAAAGGGACGTTGTTCGGCAGAGGGTTGGAGATCTAAATCAGCAAATTGACTGGCGATCGCGATAATCCGCTCCTGCTGCCAATTGAGACTGAGCTTATCTGCCCAATCCGGATCGGGAGTCGCCATCCCTTCTAGATAAATTTCGGTACCAACAGCAGCGATCAGTGCATCGGGAACTAGCAGTTGTTGAGTTGTTAAGAGTTCGTGATAAGACTCGCGCGATCTACCTGTGGCATAGACGATTTTCGTGCCATAAGTTTGACGATAGCGATCGAGTAGTTGATTGAGTCGCTCCAGCGATTCGTCATTGCCAACTAGGGTCCGATCGAGATCTGTGACTAGTAATGATAGCTGTGTGAAACGACCCATGCTCGCCAACAATTATGAATTTTGGATACATTATTACACGTTCGTGGCGAACATTTTTGGATCTGGGTACCGCTTACACCCAGCTAAGTTGCTTATAATAGATAGTTACCGAGGGTGGTAAATAAGCTCAAATCTCAGTCAGCCACTCGCACTCAAACACAAGCTTATGATGAATAATTATACCGATGAAGGCAACTGCTTGAGAGTCGGACAAGTTGCACCAGATTTTGTCGCAACTGCGGTGGTCGATCGCCAGTTCAAACAAGTCAAACTATCTAGTCATCGTAAATATGTCGTACTGTTTTTTTATCCATTAGATTTTACTTTTGTTTGCCCGACAGAAATTATTGCTTTTAGCGATCGCTTTGCAGAATTTCAAGCATTAAATACCGATGTTTTAGCTGTTTCTGTCGATAGTGAATTTTCCCACTTAGCTTGGATTGAAACCGAGCGCAAATTCGGCGGATTGGGAGACATTAATTTTCCACTGGTGTCCGATCTTCGAAAAGAAATTAGCGCAGCTTATAATGTACTAGATCCGGCTGCGGGGACTGCTTTGCGTGGGTTATTTATTATCGATCGACTGGGTGTTCTACAATACGCTACCGTCAACAATCTATCTTTCGGTCGCAGTGTCGATGAAACATTGCGAGTACTGCAAGCAATTCAACACGTTCAAGCCAATCCAAATGAAGTTTGTCCCGCTGATTGGCAACCAGGAACTAAAACAATGAATCCCGATCCGGTCAAATCCAAAGAATACTTTGGGAACTTATAAACTAGCGATGGTTAAGCGCAGCTCGGGACTGAGCTTGGTTAGCGACTTGCCCCAAGCGTTCGCGATCGAGTTAAACCTCAACACCTTGCTTTTCAGGATCGATGGCTTTCGGTTTGGTAGTTCTGTCGTGTAAATCATGAGATGATTGATAATACTGGTAATACTTGTTGTAACCAGAATAATGATTTTCGACTCGGTTGATTGCCAATCCCAGAACGGGAGTTTTTAGTGAAGAAATAATATCGATACCGCGATCGATAATCTGTTTTTGAGCGACATTCAAGCTAACAATATATACTAGTCCATCAACTAAACTAGCAAGCAATCTGGTATCGCTCACACCGACAATCGGTGGGGTATCGAACAGGACGTAATCATACTCCTTACGCCACTCTACCATCAGACGTAACAATCGAGGTGAATTAAATAGCACGATCGAACTAACAGTTTGTTGTCCGGAAAATAGCACCTCTAATTTCGACTCGGGGCTGACTTTGACTAAATCTTGCCACTCCCGATTACCCACGATGGCATCGCTCAATCCAGCAGATTCGTCACAATCTTCGCGATTGAATAAGGGTGAAGTAGCACACAATTGGGCGATCGTCGATTTGTGCATATCAGCATCGATCAACAAGACGCGATAACCTAATTCCGCGAGTGTATTGGCAGTATGAAAAGCGATCGTCGACTTCCCTTCTTTGGGTAACGAGGAAGTCATGGCAATAATTTTACCGGATTTCTTCTCATCTCCACGATCGCTGGTCAACCCGATCCCGAGTGCGAGCGTGCGGATCGATTCAACAAAGCTCCAATAAGAATAATCTTTATGCTTACCTTTAGTCGTTTGGAGGAAATTGCTGCCGCGCATCGATGAAGACTGGTCTAAATCTTCTACTTTGGGAATCAACGATAGGATCGGCATTCCGGTCATCGATTTGACCGTATCGGGATTATCCACTCGATCGTCGAGCTTATTCAATCCCACCGATACTAGCACGCCAGCCAATAAACTGCCGATCGCACCTAGCCCCATTTGGCGCGGTACATCTGGCGAAACTGGAAATCGGGGATATTCTGGGGGATCGAGCAACTTCCACGGCACCACCTGCTCGGCATTGACGATTTTTAATTCTTGAACTTTTTGCAGAAATGCGGTGAGTTCTTGGGAAGCAATCTGGTATTCGCGTTGCATCTCGGTGTATTGTTTTTGCAATCCTGGTAATTGCGCGATCTGGGTTTGAACCTGCTGATAAACTGCTTCTAAACCCTGAGACTGAGCTGTTTGAGCGACTAAGCGAGTTTCTAACTCGACTTGCTTGTTAGCGAAAGTTTGGGCAAGATTGTTGCTAAAGTTAGCAATACCGCCTTGAGTGAGTTCGTTATCGGCTACTTGCCTTTTGAGCACTTGTTGCGCCCGCGTGCGGAGTAATACCAATACGCCATCGCGTTTTTCCTTAAGGCTAACGATCAGCGGATTGGTCGGGCTGAATCTGACACTTTCCTGGTTATACTTGAGTTCTAGCTCTTTGAGTTGTGCGAATAGCTGTTGATAAGCAGCATCTTGAGTGAGCATGGTCGTACTCAAGTTGCCATTGGATTTTAAGCCGACGGATTCGAGTTGTTTCTTTAGTTCTTGGTATTCTTGTTGGGTTTGATAGTACGCCGAACGGGATTCGTTCAACTTGGCAACAATACCTTGTCGGTAGCCATCGAGGGCACTAGCAGAAGTTGCGGGATCTACAAACCGATATTTAATCCGAAATTGTTCGATCTGGGAGGCTGAATTTTCCAATCGCTTGCGAGAAGCGGGTAACTGCGATTCGATAAATTCGATCGAGTTATTCGTCCGCGCTTTTTTAGCCTTAATACTATAGTCAACGTAGACTTTACTCAAGGCATTGAGGACGTTGACAATTTCATCAGGCGATAGCGCCGTGTAGCTGATGGTAAGCACGTTACTATCTGGTTTAGCTTGAATTGTCAGTCCGGTGAGGACTTGTGCGACTGATGGTTTCGATTTGGGATCGGAAATTGTCGCAATCGCTTTTTCGATCATGCTTTTACTACGCAATGATTGCACGATCGTCTCGATCGCAATCGCTCGATCTTCAGATTGTCCGCTACTGTCAATCCCACCAGCCATTTTTTCGGCAAAACTAGAACCACCCTTTAAGTCGACCGAGATTTGAACGTTCGATCGATAAATCCGGACTTGTTTCCAAGTGGTATAACCGATAATGCCCATCATCAACGCGGTGGTTAACACCGAAGCGTACCAGTATTTGCGTAAGCCGTTGAGAATGACATTCAAGCCAATCCCCTCATCTGGGCGGTCTTGGCCAAAGCCACTCGACCGATTTGTCACCGCCTCAGGCGACAGCATTAGTCTAGGATTATTAAACTCGGGAAAGCTGTCTTTCATATTAGGTGACTATTTGTTGATAATAGATACGATTGGATGACGAACCGCCAAATGGCTGAAGTAATGTCGACTGAAGGATTATAGAATGTTATATGTATGAGAATTGACTCAATTAAAATTGCATTTGTGCCAGTTTGAGATCGTAGAGCGAATCCATCAATCGCCGTACTTAAAATAATTGTTTAGTAATTTCAACGGAATTCCGAATGAACCGGAATTCCTGTTGGTGTCAGTTCTGGTCGATTAACAACCGATGCCGATATAGTGGAAACCAGCAGCGCGGAGGTCTGTCGCTGAGAGGAAATTCCGACAATCGATCGCGAGCGGAGAGCGCATCAGCTGTGCGAGTTCTTGATAATTTAGCTGTTGAAACTCCGCCCACTCTGTCATTAAAACCAACGCATCGCTGTCTTCTGCGAGTAAATTGGGGCTAGCGACTAGATTGACATCTGCTAATTGTGAGTGGATGCCCGAACCAGCCGAAATAATCGGATCGTAGGCTTTAACCTTAGCACCAAGCTCGATTAATTTCTGAATTATATCAAGTGCTGGTGCATCGCGCAAATCATCAGTATCGGGTTTGAATGTCAACCCTAACAGACCGATCGTTTTGCCTTTGAGAATTTTTAGCGAATTTTGCAATTTTTGAATCACCAGCGTCCGTTGCTGATGATTGACGCTGACGGTTGCTTTGAGCAATCGCGCATCATAGCCATAATCCGCACCAGTGTGAATTAGTGCCGCTAAATCTTTCGGAAAACAAGATCCGCCCCAACCGATCCCAGCATTGAGAAATTTATTCCCAATCCGCGAGTCCAAACCAATACCCGTCGCAACTTGAGTAACATCAGCACCGACGCGTTCGCAGATATTGGCAATCTCATTGATGAAACTAATCTTCGTCGCCAAGAACGCATTGGCAGCATACTTGATCATCTCCGCCGAACCCAAATCTGTGGTCAACAAATTAACAGGGGGCATCTGCCGATCTTCGGCGTATTCCCGATCGATAATTGGCGCGTATAACTCGATCATCAAATCGATCGCTTGCTGGTTATTGCTACCCAAGACAATCCGATCTGGATTGAGCGTATCGTAGATTGCCGAACCCTCGCGCAAGAATTCAGGATTGCTGACGACATCAAACTTAGCTGTGAATGCACCAGATTGAATATCGCCACCACCAGCACCAACCAAGCTCGGTTGCTTGGTGCGAGCAGCAACACCATCCATCACGAGCATTTTCACCCAGTCGCCAGAGCCGATCGGCACGGTAGACTTATTCACGATCACCTTATACTCGCCATTGAGATGTTGACCGATGCCTCGGGCAACAGCTTCGACGTATTGAGTATCACTAGAGCCATTGGGGAGTGGTGGCGTACCGACAGCAATAAACAAAATTTCGCCATGTGCCACTCCCGCCGCCAGATCTGTCGTAAATGTCAGTTTGCCAGATGACATTGCCGACTGCATAATTTCCGACAAACCTGGCTCGTAGATTGGCGATACCCCAGATTTCATCAATTCTACTTTCGCGGGATTATTATCTACGCACATTACATCGTGCCCGACATGTGCCAAACAAGCCCCGGTGACTAGACCTACATAACCAGTACCGATCGTACAAACTCGCATGTTTAATTCTCTCCCAATTTATCAGTTATATTACTTAGATTTAAGCTTAGAAAAGATCTTTTTCGAGCGATCGCTCGAAATTTTGTCATACGCTTAATTCCATTCTTTGTTTGAATTCCGCGATTGTTTCGGTTAAACCAGCCTCTAGCGAAATAGTCGGTTGCCAACCCAGCCAATTTTTAGCTTTGGTAATATCTGGCTTCCGCTGTTTGGGATCGTCTTGAGGTAATGGCTTAAAGATGATTTCGCGATCGGGGGCAATTTTATCGCGAACTTTTTGAGCGAGTTCGAGAATGGTATATTCTTCAGGATTTCCTAAATTAATCGGCCCGGTTCGATCGCTTTCCATTAACTTCATCAACCCGTCCACTAAATCGCTAACGTAGCAGAAACTGCGAGTTTGATTTCCTTCACCGTATACAGTTAATGGCTTGCCTTGCAAAGACTGAGCGATAAAATTGCTAACTACTCGACCATCATTTTCAAGCATTCTCGGGCCGTAAGTATTAAAGATTCGCGCGACGCGAATCGCGACATCATGTTGGCGGTGGTAGTCGAATGCCAGCGTTTCAGCGATGCGCTTGCCTTCGTCGTAGCAGGATCGGATGCCGATCGGATTGACATTGCCATGATATTCTTCTGGCTGCGGATGCACGTCGGGATCGCCATAAACTTCGGAAGTTGAAGCGAGTAAGATCCGCGCTTTCACACGTTTGGCAAGCCCTAACATATTCGATGTCCCGAGAAAGCTTACCTTGGTGGTTTTGATCGGATTATATTGATAGTGAACTGGCGATGCTGGACAGGCTAAATGATAAATTCGATCTACTTCTAAGCGAATTGGCTCAGTAATATCATGCCGGATCGATTCAAATTGAGGACAATCTAACCATTTGTGGATATTACGCTTAGTCCCTGTATAAAAGTTATCCAAGCAGATCACGTCATGTCCCTCTTGAATTAAGCGATCGATCAGATGAGAACCAATAAACCCAGCACCACCGGTAACTAAAATTCGCATAATTTAAGATATTGAAAATTGACTTATTTTACAAAGGTTAATGCAACTGTCTCGGTATTGTAATTATTCCCTAATATTTATCAATCGGCAACAAGTAATTTACTTTACAATCTAATTTGCAATCAAATAAAATTGTATTATAATTGCTGCCAAACTTGAATTGTGCCATCAGCACCACCAACGGCAATCAGTCGACCATCGGTATCGATCGCGACAGACATCACCGAGCGTCCGGGGTCGCCTTTGAGAATGCTTCTGGCTTTGTTCCGAAAGCTCAGATCTTCACCTTTGTACCACACTTTGGCTTTGCCATCGACGCTACCAGTAATGATGTATCGACCATCAGGGCTAAACACACAAGCATTTATTTGTCCTGCATGGGCTTTAATCGACTGGAGCGGCTCGATTTGTTGCAGCCGATCTGCATCGAGATTTGCTAATTGCCACTGGATAACATAGCCATTGACCGTCCCTGCGGCGATCGTTTGCGAGTCGGGGCCGATTGCTAAGGATCCGATACAATGTTTATTGCCGATCGCTACGCCGAGCGGACGACCGGAAGCGATCGACCATAGCTCGATTTTGCCGTCATCCCCAGTACTAGCTAAAAATTTACCATCGGCACTGAGGGCAATTGCCGAGATCGGATCGCGCGCGCTAATCGTTTGTCTCGGCACGCCTGCTGGGATCTGCCATAGCTCGATCGTGCGATCGAAGCTGCCACTAATTAAAGTTTGACTGTCGGGACTAATTGCCAGCGAACGGACAGAGGCCGTGTGCTTGATTAAATCGTGGAGCAGAGTACCAGTTTCCAGATTCCATAATTTAATCGTGTCATCCCAACTACCACTGGCCAGGAGCTTGCCATCGGGACTTACGGCTAGCGCAAACACCCCTTTCGGATGATCGGCGAGGGTGTGGATTACCGCACCAGTATCTAATTGCCACAATTTAATTGTCTTGTCAAAACTGCCACTGACGAGTTTGGCTCCATCAGGCGTAAAGCTCAGGCACCTGACCCAGTCGCTGTGGGCACTAATCGTCTGCTGGAGATTCCAAGTGGGTTTCGACCATAGATCGCCGCTTAATTCGCCAGAAGTCAGATCGCCAGAAATTAATTCTCCAGACATCAAGTCTTCGGAAATCATATCTAACAGTGGCATAATATCGATTTCTGGTTCGTCTCGATCGCTTCGGATCTGGACAAGACCGTCCCAACCAACACTGCGATCTGCACGAGCCGATAATTCCAGCGGCTCGAAGCCTAATTGCTGCGACATTAGCGTCAGATGCCGCTCCAAATGCTCGACGCGATCGTTTAAGGCCGTACCTTCGAGCAAATCTACCACATCTTTCAAACTGCCCTCGACTCCAGCAACATGTTCTTGCATTGACTGCATCAGTTGCTTGTGCGTGTCAAACTTCTGCTCTAAAGCGGTGACCTCGCGGTGCTCTGCAGCAACAAGGGCAGCCGGTTCGGATTTTTGGGCTGCCATCGTTTGTTTGACTAAAGCGGTTGCAAAACTCCGCGCTTGAGCGATTTCCTGCTGGAGGACTTCCCCTTGCTGTTGGAGTTCGGCTTCTAGTTTGCGCTCTAATGTCCGCTCGCGCAGACGCAGGTTTTGGTTCATTTGCCAGCGAGCGATCGCATTGAGGACCGTACTAATTAGTAACGGTACTACTGCATAGCTCCAGGTTGAGGAATTGACTGCGGCGACTACCCCTACTACTGCTACAGCGATCGCTAGATATTCACTCAGATCTAACCAATGAGGGGAATTTGACATTACAGTTAGCGGTTATGGTGGTGCGGAGATCGGTTATTGGCAATCAGGTGAGGCGTTCCGATCTCGATAGTTTAATAGGGTATCATCGTGGATAGAGCCTGACAATTCTCCTTCCGAGCATCCGATCCGGGTCTGGCTTAAGTTCCTTAGCAGCGGCTTTTGCATTCGCAAAAGCCAGCATCGGGTGCTTTTCCCAATCAAGATCGAGAGAGTTAGTGAATTCATCTGTAGCAGCAAAAGTTGCTGACAATCGGATTTAACTGCACGCTAATAATGGCATAAACTGTAAGGTAGAGCAAGTAACTACAACAAATCCTAGTAACCTCCAGATCGACTATTCCGGTGCGGTAGATTTCATGTTATTGTTAAGGAATTGTTAAGCATCTCTTAAGTATTTTATATTTTCGAGGCTGAAGTAAATAGCTGGCTGTCGCAATTGGCTAACTTTAGTAAGTGTTGCTGAAGGCAACAACACCTATTTTGGGATCGATCGAACTGCTCCTGCCCGAAGCTTGGTCGATGAAAATCGACCGAAATTTATGGATTCGGAGATCGACCGATCGACAGTGTCGGTTTATCTACAGACATGCGTTATGCTATAGCTTCTAACTCATAGTAGTAGATAACACTAAGACTTTTATCTATTCAAGTAATCCAAAAAAGCATCGCCCCAGTCAATGATTTTAGCCACCCTTCGCAACCTTAACCGTCCATGATTCCCGATTGCGACTTACCCCTCGATCTGTCTGCCGATAACGATAACGCTGTCGATAAACCCGAAGAAGCCTGTGGCGTGTTTGGAATCTATGCGCCGGGTCAAGAGGTCGCAAAGCTGGCCTATTTTGGCTTGTACGCATTGCAACATCGCGGCCAAGAATCTGCCGGAATTGCCACTTTTGATGGCAGGCAGCTACACGAACATCGCGATATGGGGCTGGTGTCTCAGGTGTTTAGCCCCCAGACTTTAGAGGGGTTGCCTGGGCAGCTAGCGATCGGACACACGCGTTATTCGACCACCGGATCGAGTCGGCGCTGCAATGCTCAACCCGCGATCGTCGAGACACGATTGGGTCAACTAGCACTAGCACACAATGGCAATCTTGTCAACACTACCGAACTGCGCGACTATTTAGTCGCGCAGGGGTGCGAACTCAACACGACTACCGACTCAGAAGCGATTGCGCTCGCCATTGCCGAAGAAGTTAATACCGGGAAAGGGTGGATCGAAGCCACGATCGCTGCCTGTAAGCTGTGTAAAGGGGCGTTTAGTCTAACACTTGCTACCGCCGATGGCATTATGGCAGTGCGCGATCCCAATGGCATTCGCCCACTAGTATTAGGGATTATGCCCGACCATGTGAGTCATTATGTGGTCGCGTCAGAGACCTGTGCGTTAGATATTATCGGAGCAGACTACGAACGCGATGTCAAGCCGGGCGAACTATTGTGGATCGATGCTGATGGGATCGTGGCGATCGACTGGGCACCCAAAGCGCAGCCGAAACTATGCATCTTTGAGATGATTTATTTTGCTCGCCCCGATAGCTGGGTCAACGAAGAGAGCTTATATAGCTATCGGATGCGATTGGGTAAACAATTAGCCAAAGAATCGTTCCACGAGGCGGATATCGTCATTGGCGTACCGGATTCGGGAATACCTGCGGCGATCGGCTTTTCCGAGGCATCAAAAATTCCCTATGCTGAAGGTCTAATCAAAAATCGTTATGTCGGGCGGACATTCATTCAACCCACTCAGGAAATGCGCGAAGCCGGAATTCGGATGAAATTGAATCCGCTACGCGATGTCTTGAAAGGAAAACGGGTAATCGTGATCGATGACTCGATCGTCCGGGGTACTACCAGTCGTAAATTGGTCAAAGCCTTGCGGGATGCTGGGGCCACCGAAATACACATGCGGATCTCCTCGCCACCAGTGACGCATCCTTGCTTTTATGGCATCGATACCGATACGCAGGATCAACTCATTGCGGCAACTAAATCGGTGGCGGAGATCGCCGCGCAAATCGGTGTCGATACACTCGCTTATCTATCTTGGGAAGGGATGTTAACAGCTACCGAGCGCGACCCCAACAATTTCTGTTCGGCTTGTTTTACAGGCGATTATCCAGTAGACATTCCCGATGGAGTGAAGAAGTCGAAATTGATGCTGGAGACAGGAGCCAGAGGATAAGCGAAATTATAAATTCTGAATAATGAAAAGAGGGGGGATTCAGTGAATCCCCCCTCTTTTGTGCTAGCCACTAGCCACTAGTAACTAACCTGAGTTCGGAATAAGAATTGCCAACGACTGGAAGTCGTGGCTGGTGTTGCGAAGTCCGCCTTGGCGGACTTCGCAACACCAGCAGCGGTTTCAACCGCAGGCGGTGCGAGTACGAAGCCAATATCCTTAACCAGAACTCGCGTTAACTATACTTTACACGGGCATAACTTGAGCATCGGCGATCGAAGAGATGATAGTCTAGTAAAGTCAAGGAAAAAGTGGAGCTTGAGGGATGAGCAATCTAAACTTTACGGAAGAAGATCGAGAAATATTAAATTATGAAAGATTTCACCATCCTCATCCCAGGGTCCAGTTGAAGATGGAAGTATTATGGCTTAAAAGTCAAAACTTACCTTTAAATATGATTTGTAGGCTAGCAAACATTTCACCTAATACATTGAGAAAATATTGTCAACAATATCAGGCTGGTGGTATAGAAAAACTCAAAGAAATTAACTTTTATCAACCCAAAAGTGAATTAAAATTACATCAGACAACTATCAAAGAGTATTTGAAATTGAATCCTCCAGCTACCATAAATGAAGCTGTAAATCAGATTGAAAATCTTACCGGAATTAAACGCAGTCCAACCCAGATCCAAAAATTCCTGAAATCAATAGGGATGCGATGTTTGAAAGTTGGGGCTATTCCTTCTAAAGCAGATCCCGATGAACAGGAAGAATATAAAATAAATAAGCTAGAACCCAGGTTAGAAGAGGCAAGACAAGGAAAAAGAGCGGTTTTCTTCGTGGATGCGGCTCACTTTGTCATGGGAGCTTTTTTGGGGATGATTTGGTGTTTTCAACGGCTGTTTATTAAGTCACCTTCAGGGAGAAAACGGTTCAATGTGCTGGGAGCATTAAATGCCATTACTCATGAAGTTATTTTGGTTACTAATGACAGCTATATCACTGCTATTCAGATTTGTGAACTTCTGCAAAAATTAGCTGACCTAGGACTGAGCATTCCCATTACTCTGGTTTTAGACAATGCTCGATACCAAAAATGTCGAGTTGTCCAAGATTTAGCTAAATCCTTGGAAATAGAATTACTATACTTGCCGACTTATTCGCCCAATCTAAATTTGATTGAAAGGCTCTGGAAGTTTGTTAAAAAGAAATGTTTATATGGCAAGTATTATGAGGATTTTACTCAGTTCTCATCAGCCATCTCTGAATGTCTAAATGATGCTCATCTGCAACATAAAAAAGAGCTTGATTCCTTGCTCACACTCCGCTTTCAGCATTTTGACAAAGCTCAGGTTATGACCGTTTAAAGTATAATTCCAATAGCGAATTCACTTTCTGCAGCAATTCTGCAGTCGAGAAACCTTTGTTGAGATAATCTGTAGCGCCCAAGCGACGTGCTTCTTTGCCCCACTCTTCAGACAATCGGGAGGAAACTACGAGAATCGGTATTTCGATGTCTGCTTGACGACAGCGATCGATTAGCGTGAACCCATCCATATTGGGCATTTCTACATCGGTAATCATCAAACCTGGTTGAGGATGGTTTTGCAGCCAATTTAATGCTTCCAAGCCATCGTTGCAGGTATGGACGATAAATCCGTGGTTATTCAGACTGGCTTCAAAGCGGCGGCGCATCATTGCGGCATCATCGACGACGAGGATGGTGGGTGCGGTAGACTTGGAGCGATGTTCGTCGTAAGCCGCTCCGCCAATGGCAGGGGTTTGTGCGGCAACTGTCGCTGAATTAGCGCTCTGAGATCGAGTAGGCGCGGTGGCGATGGCGATCGTGAGTGCGATCGGATCGAGGATCGAAATCAAGCGACCATCAGATTGGAGGCTAACACCCAAGAGTCCTACAGGGGCGATCAGCGGCTGGGGGAGGGGATTAATCAGCAGTTCGGATTGGCCGATGAGATCGTCAGCGATCGACCAAATTTCTGGAGTGCCATCGGCTTGACGAGTCCGAATACAAATTGCCGTCTCTGGGAACGCGCGCTGGACGAGCTTGTCCGCTCCAACACGAGCTGGTTGCCAATAATTATCGAGATCGTAGCCAGCGACCTGACTTTCGCTGGTTGTGAGCGTCCAATTACACAGATCCAGATCGTGAGTGCGAGTAAACTGAGGAGCCATCGAACTCAGGAGTGTGGTTTGGAGTACTTCGTCGCTGGGGAGTGCGACAATCCGTTCGCCGACGCGGACGAGAATGCAAGGCACTAATAATTGTGGTGCGGGAACTTCGATCGAGAATGTAGTACCTCGACCGCGCTGAGTGTCTAGGGTCAAGCTGCCACCGATACTGGCAATTTGGGTGACGACGACATCCATGCCTACACCGCGTCCGGAAACTTCGCTGACAGCACTGCTAGAGCTAAATCCCGGCTGACAGAGCACGGCTAACAGTTCGGCATTAGTAGTCGTTTGCTGGAATGGGAAGCCTTTCGATCGGGCGATCTCCGCGATGCGCGTCGGATCGATCCCACCACCATCATCGGCGACGATAAGACGATAGCGATTGCCGAGCCGTTCGATCGAGACTTTAATCTGACCTTGAGCGGGTTTTCCGGCTGCTACGCGCTGTTGTGCGGGTTCTAACCCATGATCGTAAGCATTTCGCAGCAGATGTAATAAGGCTGGCTCCAATTGTTGGACGATCCCAGCATCGAGTTCGAAGCGTTCGTTTTGAACGATCAGTTCGGCTGGCTTACCGTAACGATTGGTTAGATCGCGTAAAATCGCTTTCGCTCGCTGCGTTAAGTTCCGAAATGGCATCAGTCGGCTGGTTTCAATCCCATCTTTGAGCCGTAAAATACTGCGATCGAGTGCTTCTAACCGATTGGAGCTTTGATAAGTGGCGGTCTCGATTTCTTGCCCCAATTCAGACATCCGTAAGATGTTTTCGAGTAAGCGATTGATGGTGGTATAGCCTTGTCGATAGCGTTCGAGGGTGACATTACTCCCCGAATCGCGATCGTCGCTGAGGTTGCGGAGTAAGGCGTAGTCATCTTGGAGTTGGCGCAGCCGCGTAACATACTGGGCGCTTTCTTGGGTGAGACTGGTGAGTTGGTTTAGCTGGGCTTGCAGTTGGTTGGAGACGTTCATTACAGCCCGTGCTGTTAGCAATGTATCGACAACTTGTTGGGCAGATTTATCGAGGCGTTTGAGGGAAACGGGGATTTGAATACTGCGTTTGGCAATTTCGGGCGATTGCGGAGTGTCGGAGATCGATTCTACGACGATGGTGTCGCTCGGATCGATCGATATGGGTGCTATTTCATCCTCGGCAACTTCGGTTGGTTGCGATATATTAGCGCTCGATTCGATGTCTGTTTCACTAAATAAATCATCGAATAAATTTCTAATGTCGCGCTCGGCTCGATCGGATTCAGTGGACGCAATCTCGATATTTAATCCATCTTCAGGTAGTTGCTCTGCTAATGTAGCCGCGAGCGGCGGCTCTTCCGCTTCAACAAAGAAATTATCAAGGAGATCGGTAAGATCGGTAAGATCGATACTAACATCAGTAGCCAACTCATGTGCTAGATTGTCCGCACAAATTTCCGATCGATCGAGTGGTAATAGGTCGAGATCTGTGTCGAGAAAGAAGTCATCGAGTAAATCTGGTAAGTCATCGATCGAGTCATCAAATTCGCTGGTGACAGGAGTTAAGGTCTCCTGCTCTAAAGTTGCCAAATCATCGAGCGGCTCAAAGTCGATCGCTTCATCTTCAAAAAAGCGATCTAGTAAATCTGGTAATTCTCCGTTTTGTAGATTTAGACTCTCAGATGTAGCATCGATATCAGCTTGAACTAATGTTGCATCGAAATCGAGTTCTAGATCCGATCCAATTAGATTTGCATCAAAATTTAGATCGATTACATTCGATGATGACTCTTGCAATAATGCATCTAACTTATCGATCTCGATCGAAGTTAGTTGACCGCTATTCTTGACACAAACTTTTAAGATTTGAAAATACTCAAACCAAAGCGATCGCCATAATTGACTGTCAGGCTTTGCAATTAATTGAAGGCAGCTTTCAAGGACGAGTTCCCAGCCATCTGCTAGTTCGATATCGCTACCGATTTGAGTTAGTTGGGCGATTGTGGCTCGCGCGATCTCGATTGTCGGTGCGGGAACGATGCCAAGTGGTAGCTGTGCCAACGCCATCTCCAGCTGCAAAATGACCAGCTCGAAACCCTGCTCGGCAAATTCCTGGTGTAACTGCCTGCTTTCGTCCCATTCTGACAAGTAGAGTCGATCGATCGACTCGCGCAGTTCGGTTAAACGTTGTACTGTAGGCTGGACTAAATCGATCGCGATCGCGCCGCTTTCGGTAATTTCCATACTACTGCTTAGCAGTTCTCCAGCTTCGAGCAGGATCGACCGTAACAGGCCATCAGCCAACGGTGGAGCTTGTTCTAGATAGCGGAGATCGGAAAGGAGATCCTCTAGGACGATCGCGGTATGTAGCATCGCATCGGCGGCAACAGTGACCGCACCACCTTTAATTGTATGGATGGCGCGATAAATTTCTGGGATATCTTGTTGCCAAGATCCTTCGTTCAGACGCTCGATCGTGTTAAAAAAAGTTTCTAGTTGTTGCTGGGTATCTACCGCAAACATTTCGCGCAACTCTTGCTGCAACTCGGCTTCGGCGGCATCCATGTCTGAGGGATAGGGCATAGTTAGGGGATAGGGGTTAGGGGTTAGGCTTTAGGCTTTAGAGCGAATTACTATGTTATGTGTTCGACGCTAACTAGATTGCGTTCTGTTGGGCCGTGAAGTTATAAATAGCTAAATTAGTAGGGTGGGCACTGCCCACCATCTAGGTTTGAGCGGATTACCATGTTATGTGTTAGACGCTAATTAGATTGCGTTCTGTTGGGCGGTGAAGGCTTGGATCGATTGCTGTCTGCGACGGCAATCCGTTTGGTTGTTGCAGCGAGTTAGTTTCGGTCAGCTTGAAGAATTCGACCATTTCTAAGAGTTTGCGGGATAAGTCACCCATCGATTGAACCCGTTCGCGGGTAATCGTCGCTTTAGACTCGGTGACTGTAGCGATTTGAGCGATCGATTGAATGGCTTTGAGCGTATCATTGACAACTTGGACGATATCCTGGCTGGACTCATTGACTTTTTCGCCCATGAGCGAAACCCGATCGGTAACGGATTGGATATTGTCAAATGCTTGGCGAGATTTACTTACCTCGCCAGTAAATTTCTGCACCAGTTGCTCGATCTCGCCGACATCCTGAGTCAAGCCAGAAGTAACAGTTTGCACTCGTTCGGTACGTTGTTGGAGCGAAACGAGGCTGGAATTGGTATCCATCGCCAGCGCGCTAACCTGACGGGAGATCGCTTCAAACTCTTTGGCTAGGCTGGCAAATTGTTCGGGATCTCGCTCTCTAATCGCTCGCATCGAGATGGTGGAGGCGTTGAGGGCGAGGACGCGGGTAAGTGATGCTACCCGTTTTTGATCTTTAGAAAATTGGGCGGCTAAGTCCACAAATTCAGTTAGTAGTTCCGTCCGTTTGACGATTTGGTTGGTACCTTGTTGGAGCGTGGCGATCCCATCGGTAGTATCTTGCATGGCCTGTTGACCGGCTAGTACGGCAGATTTGGACAATTGCACCGCAGTATCGGTTTCGAGCGCTTGCTGGCGCGAATCGGCGGTCAGGGTATTAACTTTATCCATCAAGACTTGGACCGATCGCACTTCGATCGCCTGCGATTGGGCTTGTTGGGCTGTTTCCAGTGCCACACCTTCGAGTTGACTGGCATTATCAGTGACGCTGCGTGCGGTATTTACTACCGTTGAGATAATCCGATCGAGCGATTCGATCGATCGGTTGAGTGTATCCGATACCAATCCAGTCACACGCTCGTTTACATCTGCCTGCACTGTGAGATTACCTGCTTCGATCTCACACACTACATCCAAAATATGTCCGACATCAGCTTGGAGTAATTCGCTTTCAGCTCGGACTTGCTCTTGTGTTTGGCTATTTTCTAATTCTTCAGATAGTCGCTCGTTGAGTTGGACGAGATTTGCTTGCGCTACTAAGATCTCAGCTTGAGCTTGTTGGCGCTCGCGAATATAGTCGCGGACTGCGGACAATACCAGCAGCCAACTCCCAATTAGCACGGGTAAAGTTGCTGCGGCAAATGCGATCGAGACTAATAACTGCTGTTGATAATCTTGGAGTTGTCGTTCGATCGATCGATCGACCTTCGCTAAAACCTTGCCATTACCATCGCTATAGATTTTCTTTTGATTGGCATATTCAGCTCCCATGAGGAGTTGGAAAGCTTCTTTTTGCTTTCCTTGCGCTACCAGACTGAAAGATTGAGTCTCCATTGCCACCAATTTGTCGTTAGCCACATCAGTGCGATTGGCTTCTAGGAGTAATTCCTTACTGATATTGGCTTTGAGCTTTTTGAGGGTGGCATCGGTTATGGGCACCATTTTGTTGTAGCGATCTTCCCATTGCCGATCGCCCGTACTAGCTGCCATCCGGGCTGACATCGTAAGAAATTCATCCTGATAAGTCAAATCGTCACTGATTTTTCGCAGCTCGAACTGTTTGGAGATTGTCGATTGGAAGCAGTTGTAGATACTCCAAATATTAAATGTCGATACTCCTGTCAGTAGTAGACTACCAGCGATCGTGGCCGTAATCGTGCTGACTAAGTTAGCACTAACAAATTTCCTTAATCCCTGCAATGGATTGTGCGATTGTCCTTCATTAGGTTGGGTTTGCATTGAGTTACCGTTCATAGGAAGAGGGGATAGGGATTAGTGAGTAGTCAATTTAGGTATTAGTTGAATTGATAATCGTGCTCTAAGGCGGGGGATTCAGTCTCTAAGTTCGTAATAACTGCTGTGGAAGTTAGGGGTAAAAGTTCCAGCCCAGCAACATCAGTTAGATCGCTGGGGCTAGCGGCGGGTAATTTGAAGATTTGGATCGTATTCAGGAGTCGAGTCGATAGATCGCTCATTTCGGTAGAAATCGATCGAGCTGATTGAGATTGTTTGTCGATTTGGGTAGATAAGGTGGCAATTGCGGCGATCGATTGGGCGGTAGATTCGGCGGATTTGATAATTGTCTGACTGGTTTGCGCAACTACCACTCCGGCTTTTACTACTTCTCCAGTTACAGCTTGAACCGTGGCAAATACTTCGCGACTCTGTTTGACTCCTTGCGTAAAGCTATTTACCAAGCCACCCAAGCGTTGGACTTCGCCATCGACATCGGAGACGACGCGATTGATTTGGGTGTTGCGTTGTTCGAGACTCGTCAGACCCTCATTCGTTTGTTGGGCTAATTGACTGACTTGAGAGGCGATCGATTCAAATTCACGGGCAACTGCTTCAAACTGTTTGGGATCGCGTTGTTCGGCGGCGCGGGCGGCAACTAGTGAGGCATTGAGCGCCAATACTTGCGTCTGGGTGGCAATATCAGTTTGGTCGTAAACAAACTTGTCGGCTAGTCCAACAAATTCGCCCAGTGCTTTCATTTGTTGCACGATCCGATCGCTACCTTGCTGTAAGACATCAATTTCGCGATCGAGTGACTCGATCGCGATTTCCCCTTCGGTAACGGCAGTTTGGAGCGAGGCGACCGATCGATCGGTATCGGCTAACTGCGTTGCGGCACTATTTGCCGATGTGCGTACAGTTTCGGTTAAGGTTAATACTCGATTTACCGATAAGGCTTGAGCGCTGGTATTGCGCGCGACATCCGCAGCTAACTTATCCTGCTGGGTACTATTTAGGGCTACTTGTCGAGCACCCATCGATACTTGAGACATGACCGCTCCCAATGCCTCGACGAGGCGATTGAGTGTATCGCTAACCAATCCGGTAGCGCGATCGTTTACCTCAGCCTGGATGGTAAAATCTCCAGACTCGATCTCGCACACTACGTCTAATAATTGGCCGATATCTTGTTGCAAGACATCGCGTTCTTCACGCACGATTTGCTCCTGCTGTTGGCGAATCTGAGATTCTTTGGCTAGAGCGTCATTGAGACCGACTAAATTCGATCGCGATTGTTCGATTTCGACGATGGCGATCTGCCGATCGCGAATATAGCCGCGTACTGCCGTCAACACCAACAACCAACTAGCCAGCAAGATCGGCAAGGTAGCGACAGCAACGATAATGTCAGTTAGGAGTAATTGTTGGTAGTCTCGAATCTCTGTTTGGATCGACCGATCGATTTTATCTAATACCTTAGACGTGCCTGCATAGTAGATCTTGTCGAGATCGGCATACTCCTTACCAAAGATTAACTGTGCGGCTTCCGCCTTTTTACCTTGTTTGACTAACTTAAAAACTTCAGTCTCGATCGCGATTAACTGTTGATTGACTTTATCACTCTCACCAGCTTCAGCCCGAATCTCAGGTGACGCATCTGCCAGCAATTGTTTGAGCACCTTATCCAATTCTGGCACGTTCTTATTATAAAGTGCCTCCCATTGCGGATCGCCAGAAGTTGCACTCAGCTTGACTGAATATGAGAGAACTTGACCGATCGAGGTACTCAATCCGCTATTTTTTTCCAAACTTACCTGTTTGGCAATCTTTGATTGGAAGCCGTTATAGATATGCCAGATGTTATATGTCGATGTCCCTGTCAATAGTAAACTCCCCGCGATCGTCACGACGATCGTGCCCACCAAGTTAGACCGGACGAATTTATTAATTTTTGCTAACGGTGCGAACATTGCCGCTTTCTGGCTATCTTCAAATTGGGATGGTTGTTGGCTGCTCATGAGAGGGATTAGGGGTTAGATTTTAGGATTTAGGTTTTATTGAGGGTTAGGAGTAGGGAACGATCGTTGAAAATAATTCATTATTTCCCCCAGCGGTGGGGTTGCCATAAATCTGGGGGGATTGCTGCTGATGAGATGAGGCGCAGCTGAGGATCGTTCGCTGCAGGATCGAATAGACTTGGGGGGAGTTCGGCACGGTTGCTACTACCGATCGCCCGATCGACGATGATGCCGACATTGGCTAATTTTCCGGCTGTGCGATTGAGTCGCACCACCAGCAAGCGTTCGCGTAAGCTGGCAGTTGCTAAATCGAGCAATCGCGCGGCAGCAATTAGGGGTGTAATCTGTCCGCTATGATTGACAATTCCGACTAGTAGGGGATCGTAAAATGGCAAATCGAGAACCTGCGGGCGATCGAGTCGCAAGATTTCGGCGACCCAGACAGCCGGAAATACTAGCGTCGATCGTTCGACTTCAGTTAAAATAAAACGATCCGCTAGTGCTGTTTGAGGCGTAACTTCACTAGTCCGATCGGGAGTAATAGCAGTCATAATTAATTAACGTTATTATGCAGGAATTCTTTGTAAGATTTGCTCGACATTTTCACGGCTGACTGGCTTGGGCAAATAATCATTGGCACCAGCACGTTTGATGCCATAATCAACCTCGATCGGCGTTTTCTTACTAGAGCAAAAAACCACATATTGATTTGCTGTCTTGGGATTGAGGCGGATCGATCTCAAGAATTTATAGCCATCTTGTTCGGGCATAACAACATCCAAAAACACCAGATCGTAAGTCCCAGCTTCAATTGTTGTCAATGCTTCCGCTGGACTATCGCATTGGTCTACACTATGACCGAGGATGGTTAAAACTGAAGCCAGAGCATGTCGATCTACAGAGCTATCATCGATAATTAAAAAGCGCATGATTTCGATACCTTTAGTTTTGTGAATGAGATGTGGTAGTGAAGGTAGTAGCTGTCTTGAGAAGCTTGGGGAGTAATTCTTCAAGCTGTGTCTGAAAATCTTGCGCACCCCCAGTCGTCAGTGGTTTGGTGAGAAATTCGCACCCACTCCACTGAGCGCGCCAACGATTGGCGACTTTTTGTTCTCCAGTCAAAATCGCGATCGGCGTGGTGCTGAGTTGGGGTTGTTGCCGAATTTTTTTAATCAGCTCGAATCCCGAAATACCAGGCATATTCAAATCGATAAATACTGCGGCGGGCTTGACTCGCAGCATCGTCTCGATCGCTTTTTCCGCTTCTTGACAGACGACAACCGAATAACCCATCGCCGACACCAATCGCTCGAACTGAGTCAGCATCAGCGGTGAGTCATCGATCGCCATAATCGTGACGGATTTATCATCCTCAGTTGGCGAGAACCGAATTACGCCCACTCTTGCCAACTTGGCAAACATATCCGCAATTTCTAATGTATCTCTAGCCATCTCTTCAGCAATCGAGCTAAGACTATTGCCAAGTTTCACCAAATTTTCAATTCGCTGTTGTTGTCCTGCGGGAATTTTAGCCTTGGCCATCATCTCTGGATCGAGGAGTGGGACTAGATCCATTGAAGGTATTTGTGGCTTGAGATCTTCCCAGAGCGCCTGACGGCGGACTGCTTCAGCAAATAGCAGCTTGGGATCGAAACCAGCGAGCGGCATCTGAGTCGCTAAGTCTGGCTCGGGAATAAATTTCGCTTGACCCCCTCCCATTGATAAATAGATGTCTAGATCGTTTAAAATTTTGGTTTCGATCGCTTTGACAATCTGAGCCTCATCGCAAATTCTGGCTTGGATCGTATCTGCCAATAATTGCGCTGGAGTTAATGCTTTTTCATCAACTTTGACCTTTAGTAACTCAAAGCGGGGTTTGACCAAGGAATGACGAGTATTGAAGACATATCGCTGCGTGACTCGCAACAATGTCTGTGTCGACCAAGTTCTAGTCCCCGCATACACGATTCGACCGTTGGTAATCCCGACGTTCCAGACTAAAGGTGCCGATCGATCTGCCAGTCGATCGAATTGATGCACCCAAGATCCAGTCGTTCCAGCTTGAATGTGTGCTAATAGTCGTTGTGGGAGTTCTCGCGCTGGAAATGCGAACTGGTCTGCCGTTGCAGTTAATCCATTCATATCATGCTCTATGGTACCTAGTCCTTGTATTTTCAAGGTACCCAATTAGCTACTCGATCTAGCACTATTCTCGAAAATATGTTCTTATTTCTACATTTTGCGATCTAATTACCGACGGGGGAGATGACACGATCTAGAAGCAGAGCTAACCACTCGATTGCTTGGCACCAATTTCTAAGCCGATTGCCAAAAAAATTACCTAACTCGATCGAGTTAGGTAAGTAAATAGTGACGATGGATCGCCACCAGGCTAAATCGCTACGTTCTATGCAGCGGCAGCCATCGAGACAGTTTTTAAAGTTTGCAGCTCGACTTCAGTGTGGAAGAACAACCGTTGTTGTAATTCGGCAAAGTCGAGGAATCCTTTCGATGCCCATGCCAAGATCGTATCGGCGGATTCTGGACGATATGCAGCCATCTGATTGAGTGCGTCTAGTGCCAATTGGAAGTGATCGGCTTCAACACCAGCAGAGTTGTGTTTGCCATGGACGACGATCCAATACCACGGACTCAAGCGTTTGCCACCCACTTCGACTTGTTTGCCTTGAACATAAGCGTCATAACCTTCACCGCGATGGCTGTAGCGCACGACTTTATCGATGAGCGCGTATTCACGATCGGCGAGTAACTCGGAACCGACATGGTAGCCTAAAGCCGTAGCCAGCGCTTCGAGGTCGTCAACCTTACCTTGATACCCAGCGATGAAATCGCGGACTACAGTTTGCAGCCATTCAGGAGTCTGGGCGATTTGATTGCGTTCGCTGTCGCTCAACTGTGCGTATTCACCGAGCGATTGCATCAAAATTTGTGCCAAAGTCCGGTGGGTGATTTGCTGTGCGCCACAGTCAGCATGTTCGTCGATCGTTGCAGCCAGGACATTTGCGGCAATGTTCATCCCGCGATCCGACTGGTCGGTAACGCTCACACCTGCTTGCTCGAACAAATCGCGCGAGAGTCCGATCGAGGAAGCTAACCGTGCGACTAAGCTACCTGCAAACCCATTGAAGTGTGCGTAACGTTGCATGAAGTAGTAGAGTCCTTCGGGACTTGCTGCTGCTAATTCGACTGTAGCTTCAATATTTGCTTCTGATTCTTCCCGATCGTATAAATCGTGAAAAGTTTGAATGGTGAATGCTGCTTGAGGAGTAGTTAGTTGCATGATATTATCACCTTGTATTGATTAGGGCTTGACAGCAAATATCTGAGACGAATCCGGGTAATCTTGAGATTTTAAGGCTTGAGGATCGTTCGGTTCATTCTATAATTAGTGGGACTGAATTACCCAGCGGTAAATTCCCAGAGAATCTACAAAGAAAAACAACGAGGCTGCATAGATTATCATGGGTCGATCGTTAGTAAGTAAGCTAGCAATTAGCATTTGACTCGAACTCATAGCTAGCAAGACAAAGCCATATTTACTAGTATCTATATTGGCTGCAAGCAAGACACCACCTGCGACAGCACAACCACTACTCGTTAATTTAAGTATCTTAGTAAGTCGATCTTCAGACCTTGACAAGTTTTGCATTTTAACCAATTGTTGTTTTGTTTTGCAAATATAGAATGAATTCACGTCCGATCTCAATTTAGAGATTTGACATCAGAAAATATTGCAATTAATTCTCTCTAAAGCGTGCGGCTTTAGGCTGAAAATTTGCGAAATACTGAATTGTTAAATTCTCGTAACCTTGATAATTATTATCTATCTATACCCTAGTGAATGTCAATAGTATTTTTCAACAAAGTTCTGTATCAATAGAGTCATTTTCAAGGACAGAATTTGACGTTGCCAAAAATTTAACTACTAATTAAAGTCGCTGAAAAACCTTCCAATGTCTAGTTGGAGTAAAAACTGGGGCTAAAAGCTCAACAATATTTCTGTTATTACCTAGCGATCGATACTTATTTTTGCAAATAACATCGATTTATATTGAACTATTCAAAAGCTCGACAGTTTTCGATAGATTGACAAGTATAATTACTCAAAGATCGGATAGAATTTCAGCAGAGTGTTTTCACAACATTTGTTACAATAAGCTGCAATCTACTTGCCGAGCTTATTGTAACAAATGTTGTTATATTGATTTCTGTTAACTATACGATACCAAAATTCATGCGTCAACAGTGAAAAAAAGTAACATTTAATACCTTTCGTCGAAAAATACTTGTTAAAAAGTATTAATAAACACATTTATGCTAAGAATTGGCACTTTTAGCTTAGGAGACAGGCACTAGTCTGATTTGTGAATTTAGATTTTGGACAGATTTGCTTCACGATCGATCCAACAAATACATTAGCGATCGAGCCAACTTAGATCTGGATAATTAATTCTGGCAGCGGGAGTAAGCGCGGCAAGTACTTGCTTGCCATAGCTACGCTGGTTGATGCGGTTATCAAAAATTGCCACGATCCCCTGAGAAGTTCGCATCGGATCGATTGCCCGGTGTAAGATTCTTAAACCTGTAGGTAATAAATATAATCGAAACCAATCTTGTTTTTGTTGTTTGTAAAAACTCACTTTGGCAGCAACTAACGGATCTTCAAGTGAGGGAATCGGGAGCGTAGCAATAATCATTAATTGAGGGGTGGGTAGATCGTCTTGATGTGTTTGCCAAAATTCCCACCCAGAGACGAGAATATTTGTCTCATTGAGATCGGCGCGTTCGACTTGGACTCTAGAACCCCACTCAGCAGCGAGAATGGCCGCTAATTGTGCTTGAAGTGGGGTATCGCCAACTAAAATAACCACAAATTTGGGACTACCATCGATGAGGTGCAATAACTGTTGAATTTCATCGACTAAAATCGGCTGAAATTTACTAGTATTGGGCATCGGCATCCAGCGGGGGATGTAGAGTTGAAAAAGATCGGTTTGGCGATGCTCGTTCCCCGCTGCCGCACCAACTAGCGAAAATTTAACTGAAGTAATCTCACCCAAACCTAATTCTTGACGATAACCGAGCGCCTCATTCGTTAAATCTACCGCACTAGTAATTAATACTGTCGGTTGACGTTCCCAAATCGGCGCTAAGAAGGGGACAAGATTTATCGGTGCGATCGCGAGTGTAAATGTGCCACGCGTGCGATCGAGTGATGCCCACACCAATCGATTGGTTGGTACTGCTAATTGTTGATAAAATTTTTGCCAATTTGGATGTAATTTGGGAATGAATAAGTTCTTTAATGACTCGACGAGCGATCGTTCTAATGGATCTAAGACATAGCAATTATAAGGATCGATCGGACGCTGCCATAAACTCTCCAGCAAGCGGATTTTTAGATCGATAATTGTTTGCCAGCGATTCTCCAGCCCAGCGGCTGTACCAACAGGTGGGTGGCTTAGCTGCAAGCTATTCCAGTCGTCAGGATTGATGGTAACTGTGAGTAATGCTTGCGCCCAATTTTCTAAATCGTCAGCACCATCGATAATCGTAGGACGATCGCCAACTAACTCAGGACGATCGAAATGCATCCCCAACCAAGAATGCGGATCGGCGATCCATAAACCATCAAAGTCCGGTGTGGCTGGGGGAAGTTTGCCACAGTAGACTGGCTTAGAAGTACCCAGCCAGCGTTGGATGCGCGGTAATTCAGTTGCGATTAGGTGCGCTTGAGCTGATGTGGGAATGACAATGGTTACAGCTTTATCCCAGAGTAATGCGGCGATCGCATAACTGAGCCGATATTTGCCCTGCGATCGATGAGTCGCCACGCCCGTCTGAATCAGCGCCGATTTGGACATCCTCAACGCCCGCGCCACCAGTCGCGCCATCGTCAGATAATGGTTCCAATCCGCGATTTCGGGTTGCTGTCGTAACAGATCGCGCAGAATAGTATGAGTGGTGACTTCAATTGTTGGCACAGATGACCGATCGGACTTAAACATTCCTCGATTATATCTAACTATTCCCGCGCGCCTAATCTCTCAAATTACGTTTGCACTGTTGGTACATCTAAAGTTAGGATAAAGAGGTCGATCTTCCAACTCAATTAAAATATCGGCATCTAATTTCTATGTATTCTCTGGGCTACAGCTCATCTGCCCACATTAACAACCTTCTCTAACCTGTCGAGCTAGTCTCCCAGCCGGAGGAGGCTAGGAGGTTTAATGCTCAGTCAAGAAGGTTTAGAGTTATCGGAAATCACAGATTTAAATCAACTTAAATCAGAACTCAATCATTTACCTGCAGTAGATGTTGGCGATTATATTAGCGAATTGCCTGCCGAACGCCGGGCGATCGCTTTTCGGTTGCTCAGTAAAGATTGCGCGATCGATGTCTTTGAGTATCTACCCACGGAAATTCAAGAAGAATTAATCGAATCCCTCCACGATACTCAAGTTTGTCAGATTATCGAAGCGATGAGTCCCGACGATCGGGTAGCATTATTTGATGAATTACCAGCTGGAGTCGTCAAAAGATTATTACCCCAATTAAGTCAGGAAGAACGTCAAGCTACCGCCACGATTATCGGTTATCCCGATGGTACGGCGGGACGGGTGATGACGACAGAATACGTGCGGTTGCGGCAAGGTTTGACGGTGGGTGAAGCCCTGGCAAAAATGAAGCAAAGCGATCGCGATAAGGAGACTGTTTACTATGCGTATGTCACCGACGATAGTCGCAAATTAAAGCAAGTTGTATCGTTGCGCCAATTGGTATTTACCCTACCCGATACACCGATTGTTGATATCTCTAGCGATCGAGTAATTAAGGCTTATACCGAAACGCCCCAGGCGGAAGTTGCCAGACAAATGCAGCGATATGACTTAATCGCGATGCCAGTAGTCGATCGCGAGGATCGATTGGTGGGGATTATCACGATCGATGATGTCGTCGATATCTTGCAAGAAGAAGCCACCGAAGATATCCAAAAACTCGCCGGGGTGGCGGGGGAAGACTCTTCCCTCTCCCCGTCTTGGCATAAATTAAGAAATAGATTGCCTTGGTTGCTGGGAATTATGGCACTCTCGATCGGTACATCACAAGCGATTTCACCGTTTCAAGCAATTATTGCCAAAATCCCCGTCCTGGCGGTGATCATGCCCCTCTTCTCCAACGTTGGCGGTTCGGTTGGTACCCAAACCCTAACTGTGACAATTCGATCTCTCGGTATCGGTGAAGTTACCACCAAAGACACCCTCAAAATCCTCGGTAAAGAAGCTCTAGCTGGTCTGGGCACAGCCTTTGGACTCGGTTTGGCAATGACAACCATCGCCCTAATTTGGACGCTGCCCAACGAACGCTGGGTGGCACTGGTAGCAGGTACGGTAATGGCAACGAATACTCTGATCGCCGTGACGATGGGGACGCTAGTCCCAATGGGTTTCAAACAACTCAATTTAGATCCAGCTTTGATCAGTGCGCCACTGGTGACAACGCTATTAGATATGGTGGGGTTTTTCTTATTTCTGACGCTGATTACGATCGGTAGTAATGTCCTACATCTATAAACCCACTTGGCACGATCGTCCCGAAGCAGAGAAAATAGAAATCTATCTAAATTAAGGCACCAGATCGTGCAAGTCACGATTAGCCCCCAATCATTGTTAGAACAAGGTATCAGAGTCGAAAAAATTGATGATTTACGACTGTTCAAATTTACCGACACTCTTCAAGATAAGCTAGAAGATCTATTAGCCAAAAATCAAACAGCCACACTTACCACCACCGAACAGGAAGAACTGTGGCGGGAAGCAGGCTGGCATCCACCAGAAAACGATCCTCAGCAATCAGAATTTTAACTAATATCGATCGAAACTACCCTTTACTCCTAAAACCCTATTTTCTCCCCAAATGACTTGGAAGCGCCGCCATATATTATCCCTCGCAGACTTTACACCACAGGAGTACGATACCGTCCTTCAGACAGCGGCTAGCTTCAAAGAAGTACTATCTCGCCCAGTTAAGAAAGTCCCGACGCTCCAAGGGCGAGTCGTTGCCAATCTGTTTTTTGAATCCTCCACCCGCACCCGCAGTAGTTTTGAATTAGCCGCCAAGCGGCTCTCTGCTGACACCCTCAACTTTGCTGCGGCGACTTCTTCGCTTACCAAAGGTGAAACTATTCTCGACACTGCCAAAACATATTTGGCAATGGGTGCCGATCTAATGGTAATCCGGCACAAACATGCTGGAGTGCCTCAATCGATCGCTGCAGAAATGGATGCAATGGGGACGAAAGTTGGCATCTTAAATGCTGGCGACGGACAACACGAACATCCTTCCCAAGCATTATTAGATCTATTAACAATTTGTGCCACACTCGATCGAGATAATCCCCGATTAGCTTTACTCAAAGACAAAAAAATCGCGATCGTCGGGGATATTTTACATTCTCGTGTTGCTCGATCGAATATCTGGAGTCTTACCGCCAGCGGTGCAGAAGTCCATCTCTGTGCGCCGCCGACGTTACTACCTGCGGAATTTGCTGATTATTGCGCCGAGCCAAGAGTCGGCATCGATAATTCTAAATTGTTCGTCCATTGGCAACTCGAACCTGCTCTCAAGGATGCTGATTTTGTGATGACATTACGTCTCCAACAAGAGCGAATGTCCCAAAATTTATTACCGAGTCTGCGTGAATATCATCAATACTATGGCATCACGCGATCGAGACTCAAATCGTGCAAACCAGATGTCAAAATATTACACCCTGGCCCCACCAATCGTGGTGTCGAAATCACCTCAGATCTGATGGACGATCTATCTTTAAGTCTGATTTCCGAACAAGTAAATAACGGTGTCGCCATTCGGATGGCGTTGCTATATTTAATGGGAAATACTAAAGATCCTAGTTAGTTTATCCGTTAGCAACAAACTTTAAGTTTTAGGTTGTGAATGAGCGTGATGGTAATAATCGATCTTGGCGACAATATCCGCCCAGCTAATTTCTGCTAAAGTTGGTAATACTAAATGTGCTTGCGCCAATCGATCGAATGGCCCGACCCCCAATACCCACATCTTCGCCTTCAAAGCTGCGGCAACACCTGCAGGAGCATCTTCAATTACCAAACAATTAGTAGGCGCGATCGAGAGTTCTTCAGCCGCATAGAGAAAGACATCTGGAGCGGGTTTGAGATAGGGAACGCTATGTCCATCAGCAATGAAATCAAAGAAGTCAATAATTCCCAATCTTTGTAAGACTAGTTCGGCATTTTTACTCGAAGAACCTAGCGCGATTTTAATATTAGCAGCACTCAGTTCGTGCAAGAGATTGCCGATTCCTGGCAAGAGATCGTTACGATTGAGTTCGCCGATCGATTCTAAATAATAATCATTTTTCCGCTTTAATAACAATTGCTGCTGCGGTAGGCTGGTGTTGCGATCGCCTAATAAAGTCCAAAGAGCGTCCTCACGATTTAGCCCCAACATCTCGCGATCGTGAGTCACTTTGTCAAACGGAATGTTCTCTTCATCGGCTAAGCGTTGCCACGAGAGATAATGGAAATAGACAGTATTCGTAATTACGCCATCTAGATCGAAGATGACGGCGGCGATGCGAGGATCGCGATTGAGTTTATCCATAGCGATGTGATGGTTATCGGCGATCGCCTAAGAACATTATGATAATGCTCGATCGGCTACTCTTATCCCATTATGCCCTCAGCAGGTATCCGAACAGCATACATCTAAATCCCCACCCTATTCAAAAGGAGCCTTTGACTTTTACTCCCCTTTAACAAGGAGGATTTAGCGGCATTGGGTTTCCCGACGTTTGAGGGAGACAAGACAGCGGAATTGACACCCTTAGATTGTCACAAATAAAACTCATCGGACACCCTTGGCGAATTGCTGTATGTTCGAGCTGTCACCCGAAATCGGCGGGGGAAAATCCATACTGAATAGGGGGATAAAATTCCGCGATCGCGACATTTTACCCCCCTCTACCCTATATTTATTAACGGGAGACCCTAAATAACTGGGAATGAATTAACAGTAACTGCTATTTTCAGTAGCCACTAAATTAGCGATCGACCGAACCCATAATAATATCCACACTCCCCAAAATCGTCACGATATCGGCAACTTTCACCCCACGTAAGAGGTGCGGTAAAATTTGGACATTATTAAAGTCTGCAGCGCGAATCTTCCACCGCCAAGGGAAGACATTATCATCGCCGATGATGAAGATGCCGAGTTCGCCTTTACCACTCTCAACGCGGACGTAGTTTTCGCCTTTGGGAATTTTGAACGTCGGTGCGACTTTCTTGGCGATATATTGATAATCCATGCCATCCCATTCCGATTTTGGCCCCGCCGCCAGCCGCTTGGCTTCGAGATCTTCGTAGGCACCACCAGGTAAACCAGCAATTGCTTGACGTAAAATCTTAATCGACTCGCGCATTTCGCGAATCCGCACGAAATAGCGTGCCAAACAGTCACCCGCCGTCTCAGAGTGGACATCCCAATCGAAATCGTCATAACACTCGTAGTGGTCTACTTTGCGGAGATCCCACTTCACGCCCGAAGCACGCAACATCGGGCCAGATAGACCCCAATTAATCGCTTCCTCGCGGCTAATCGTCCCCACCCCTTCTACCCGGCGACGGAAAATCGGATTATTGGTGATCAGTTTCTCATATTCATCGACCTTCGGCATGAAGTAGTCGCAAAAATCGATACATTTATCGATCCAGCCGTAGGGTAGATCTACCGCAACACCACCGATGCGGAAATAGTTATTATTTACCATTCGATAGCCTGTAGCAGCTTCCCACAGATCGTAAATCATCTCCCGTTCGCGGAAGATGTAGAAGAATGGTGTCTGCGCGCCAACATCAGCCATGAATGGGCCGAGCCACAGGAGATGGTTGGCAATCCGATTGAGTTCGAGCATGATGACACGAATATAGCTCGCGCGTTTGGGAATGGCAATATTCGCCAATTTCTCGACAGCGTTAACCGTTACCGCTTCATTAAACATCCCCGCTGCGTAGTCCCAACGGCTCACGTAGGGTACAAACATGATGTTCGTGCGGTTTTCGGCGATTTTCTCCATCCCGCGATGGAGATAGCCGATCACGGGTTCGCAATCTACGACATCTTCACCGTCGAGGGTGACAATCAGCCGCATAACCCCGTGCATCGATGGGTGGTGCGGCCCCATATTTAGCACCATCGGTTCGGTTCTGGTTTCGAGTTGTGCCATAATCTCTTGTTGCGATAGCTAGGCTGTCCTGACGGAGTGCGGTCTGAAAATTAAGGATTGGTGCTGACGATCGATCTCCACATCTAGCGGAGCATCGGCGTTTAGCATCGATCGCTCTACTTATTATAAGGGCTGGAGTCCGATCGAGGCGAGTGACTGAGCCGATCGATCCCATTCGCTCGATTTTCATCCCAAACTCCTACCCTTTCAGTTGAATTTAGATGGTGATACTCAATCTAGCTCTTTGACTTAAGATTAACGCTGCTGGCTTTAGCAAAGTCGATCGACTTTGCAATTTAATTATCGCCTAACATTACAACATCACAAAAAGAGCCTGTAAATTACAGGCTCTAAAAGCTAGATTTCGCCGCTGGCGATCGATTGAATCAATCTGGGAGTACTGGGATCGAAACCCGCAATATCCCAAGAATTAGGATCTTTCGGATCGACGAGAGTAATATTGTTAGGCACCAAAGAAATGTAAATTGCTTTGGCATCAGGATTCACTTTTTGACGATATTCAGCTAAAGCTTGAGTCGGGTGTTTCGATCCCGCCCAGCTCTCGCAATCCGTCCACAAACAGATAACATCAGCATAGAAATTGTGTTTTATCATCCAGTCGAAAGCCGAACTAGCATCGGTACCGCCGAAATTTTGGTTGCTGGCTTTTTTAATTGCCGAACTAAATGAGTCGCTTCGATCGATGCCCAAGTCGATAAACTTGGTAGAGAAACCACGAATCATATAATTACGTTCGGCTTTTGCACTAGCTAATGCCATCGTGGTAGCAATTTCGCAACAGGTGAGGTTAATCGAACTCACAGTGTAAGAAGACATCGAACCAGAAATATCGACAGCGTGCATAAACACTTTACCCGTCGGCGCGATCGCGTCAAACGATAATTCGAGCGCTTTGTCGAGAATATCGATAATTCGCGGTGTCGGAGTCCAAGTTTTGGTACTTTTACCAAGCTTCCCTCCAGATTTATAGGTTTTGAGTGCTTTGAGAATATCGATCGGGTGAATGCGGCCTTTTTTCAAGCGTTCTTTGTCAGTCAGAATATTCGCGACGCGATCGAGATTTTTAGTAGCTGACTTTTGCCCTTTAACGTGTGCCAATACGCCAATTTCAGTTAAGGAACCGAGATTTCGTAATAGAGCACCGATCGGCATATCCTCAAATAATAGCTGCCAAGCATCGCGATCCATTTTACTCACAGGCGCGGCCATTTCATGGGTCAGGCGACCTTTAGTAATTGCCTCTTTAGCAGAGTTAGGATTGCGTTTCAACCATTCATACCACCAGATCTGGCTTAATGCAGCTGCTGGCGGCTGCTCCGGCAATGTTTCCCAACCTTTTAATACCCATTGAAACAGCAAATCGCGGTCTTCGGTTTGGGGTTTGACGTGGAACAATCTCAGCGCATCGCGATTGGAGAAACCGTGACGTTGTTGATATTTGAGCAACTGATAAGCGAGTGCTTTGGTATCTCCTTGTGCAAGCCAATTTTTACCCGCTTCGCGCACGATTTTACCGAAACCGCGAACGGATTTGGTGTAGCTCATCCATTCGTAGAAGTGGCTGGCTGTCCGCACGACTTGGGGGAAGATCGCTTGAAATGCTGTTTTGGCAGCGACACTTTCATCCATCGATAATAGTACCAATGCCCAGATCGAGGTGCTGTTGTCGATCGCGCGACCGTCTGAGGCATAGACGATTTCTGCGGCAACTCGATCGGGATCTTCTTTAATTGCTGTTTCTAGGACATCGACAAAATCGTTGGTCAGTTCCCATTTGGTGGCGTAGTAGCTACCGTTGGCGGTGCCAATGAGCAGGCACCGTCGCAATCTCCGCCAGGTGTCGGCTGCGAACATGTAGCCGCTGGATTTACCTTTGACCATTTCGGCTTCCCGACCGGGGATGGGCTGGGTTTGGGGGGTGGTTTGGATTTGTTTGTTACCAAAAAAGAATTGATAAACCATTGTTTGTTTCCTTGGATTTGGACTAGTACTTGTTTTTGCGTTGCTGGTAGGTGGAACTTGGACTAGTGCTTTCATTTGAGCTGCTGGTGGGTGGAACCCGGATCTGGGGGAGGCTGTCTTGACTGAAACGCACGCTGAGGAAACCTCAGCGCGATTTCAGCTTCTGAAGGCGAGAATCGCGATCGCCAGCAAAACTCTAAAAATTCCCTCAATCCCCCTTCTTAAGGGGATGCATATCAAGCAGGAGAGCCAAGAAACATTCAAACACCCCTTTTCCCAGTCATCCATTACCCACAGATCGATGACTGGATCTGCTAATGCGCAGCGCGCTCCGCTACCCACAAATCGACCCTTCGGAGGGGGTTTGGGGGACGCGTCGTCCACCAACGGGGGTCTGGGGGGAGACCCCCCAGATCCGGGTTCCACCCACCAGCAACTCAACTGAAAGCACTATTCGCGAATCTGTAAGTAATGAATAGCTTTCCAAGCGCAATCTACAACCGACGATCGAGACTCCTCAGACACTCTCCGATCGCATCGTCAGTCCCACCGATCGATCTGATAGATACTGGTACCGATCGCAGTGCGGATGCGGAAATTGTAATTCATGCCGAACGTGTTCCCACTACTAAGCACGATCCCATTGGCAGTTCCAGTTTCTGGATTTTCAGATTTACCGCTCTTAGAATGAGCTTCGATCGTCGATCGGATCTCATGAAGATGAGCGCTAAGAAATTCCGGGAATAACGCCAGACCACGATTTTCATTAGTTTCTCTAGCACCTTCAAGGATAAAGATGGCGCTTTGTCCTTTGTGAGTTAGCGGTTTACCCCACATCGAAGGCTGATAGGTAATACCCGTTACTCGGTGCCAACCGCTACTGGGTAATTTCCAACTTTTGGGGAGAGAACCACCGATCCAGACATACCAGGAGAAAGGGTTGTCCCATTGGAAAATATGCGGCGCGTCAGCAACGGCAGCGGTGAGGATACCTGCAAAACTCTGGAGAGTATTCGTCAGGTAATATTCAACTTCCACTGCGTCTGGCAATACTTTGCGCGCAAATTTCTCAAAGGTTATCGTTATTGGCGGACTGTCGCTGTTACCGACTGTCGAATTTTTGGTCTGCGATCGCAGGTGTCCGAAGATTCCGGCAACTGGAGTCGCGGGGGGTGCTGATTTGGTTGCCCAAATCAGATCGAGTTCTTCGATCCGTGCGTACCGTCGCCGGAGCGCCGAACCAATCCCCAATTGCTCGATCAGCCGTTCGGCTCGATCGATATTTCCTTGAGTCGGTGCGGCAGTCGGTCGCAAATATCGATCGGGGCGCATCTTGTCAGCAAAGCGGCGGGATACAGACTTAAAATCCATCCCAGATTGAATGTCATCGAGTAGTGTCCCCAACATCGATCCGCCGATATGACAGAATCCAGGGGGTGCCGTCGCTACCGCCAGCCAGACGAAGTTATCTTTTAATCGATCGGATTTAACACTGGCGATCTGCTGTTTGAGGGCATAGTGCCACTGTGCGCGCCCCAAACAAGCTTCGCTACGATATAGAGCATCGGAGTTGAGTAAGGTTAGTGCTTGGGCAATCGTCGCTTCGCTATATGTCGCCAAGTACCGCTGCAACATCCCAAAGTCTTCCAATTTCTCAGCTCTCACCTGGGCAGCGGACTGGGTGGGATGGTTACAAATACTAGTTGGTGGTAGCTGGAGTGCGTAATGACTCCATGCGCCCGTTTGCCGCAAACCTAAATCTGCCTTCGCCGACAGAAATACCCCTTTAATCGGTGCCTGTTCGATCGCACTCACCATGCTTTCAACAGCTTTCACATATCGATGTGGGGCGACAACTGTCTCCCAAATCGGCGAAGATCGATCGCCATTTTTTGAGATTGTCACGATCGATCCATAATTCTCGATAAATCGTCTACAAGCGTTACAGTTATGAAACTGTCGATCGATTTCTGGAAATGAATTTAGATATAGCTCGAACAGATTGTGAGTGTCAGCGACAAATAATTGGGCACCTTCCGTAACAGCTCGATCGAATATTTCGGCAATTCGATCGATATAGCGATCGAAGGATTCTTCCCAGTTAATTGAATAATAAGTTGTAGTTGTGGTATTCATGATTGATGCGTCCTTTTCAGGCAAGAAGATTTTGTATTATTCAGCAGAGTGGGAATTGCACCCACATCTCCGGCGGATCTTGCGATAACCCTCATTCATTCTTCCTTTACAGGCAAATAGTTGAAAAGGGATAATAACGGCATCCTGCTATTGGACGATCTGCTGTTGTTTACTAATTACCGAGATAATTAGCAATACTCTCAAGGGGAATTGTTGGCGAAGCCTTTCCGCAGGAAATACACCCATTACTGTGTAGAAAACACAGTGTCCTGACCGTTAGACGATGAGAGCGAGTGGGTATTTAGAGATATTTAAATTCTCTAACTGCCTCGCTAGGGATCGAACCTAGAATGCACGATCCAAAATCGTGTGTGTTGCCAGTTACACCACAAGGCAATGTTTTTAATAAATCGATCGAATATTGACTTCGATATTTAGAGATGTGCTAACTTCTCTAACTGCCCTGCTAGGGATCGAACCTAGACTCTACGAGTAACAATCGTGCGTGCTGCCAATTAACACCACAAGGCAATATTTGGTTTTTAAATAGCGCCGAAAGCGCACGAAACTGGTGGGACTCGAACCCACAACCACCCGCTTAAGAGGCGATAATCCTCGTTCTAGCGTCCCCGAAAGGCAAAAGACGAAAAAGGAGTTTTTTTGGTGCTCTATCCACTGAGCTACAGTTCCAGATCTGCCAACTCTCACGAGAGTCGGACGGGATTGACGGGGATCGAACCCGCGACTTTCCGTTAGACAGACGGACGCTCTAACCACTGAGCTACAACCCCAGATGTTGTTTTTAGGTGGAAATAAACCAATTCTCAATCGAATTGGATGGGATTGGCGGGATTTGAACCCACAACTAACCGCTTAAAAGGCGGATACTCTCACCATTGAGTTACAATCCCAGGTATTTTAAGGTGGGGCAGGATTCGCACCTGCGATGGCTAAACCCGATAACCCTCTTTCTGTCGTCCCTTGCGGGTGAAGTTGGCGAATAAGGATAAATTAGCTGCCTTACTACTTGGCGACCCACCTATGTTGTTGATTTTGGGTAGCGACGCGGGAGTCACACCCGCATCTCCGGCGAATCAGGGGGGATTCGGTTAAAGCGATAACCCTAATTCATACATCCCTTACGGGTAAGATTGGTACTTTGCAATTAAGCTAGTCGCTACATGAAGTTTGGCGTTCTATTTAATGGTTAGGTCTGCATGGTTGGCTCTCCGATTCGGTTGTGTTTGTTTCCATGTACACAGAATAGCTTTGGTGACTTCCCCGAAGCTAATTGTGGACTCGATCGCAAAAATCCCCCAGGTGAAACTATTTCAGCCCTAGGGGAAAAGTTTTACCTGGGGGATACCCCGAACTTTGAGTCGATAAATAAGTTACGAATACCTAGTCCAACGTCAATTCGGGTTAAGGATTACCGATAAATGTCTCCTGGCCTCGTTTCGGAACCGTCTCCAACAGATCTACCCTAATCCACAGATCGATTCCCATTGCGAAGCTAATGCGAAGCGCGCCAAGCTGCCCACAGATCGACCCTTGTGCAGGGGAGTTTGAGGGGGCGGCGATGCGCGCTCGTCGGGTTCCCCGACGTAAAAAGCGCATCAAGACAGCACTCCGCCCTTCAACGGGGGGTCTGGCAGGGTGGTTTCATACACCGGAAGAAAAATTTCTTAGTTCACTTCAGTGAACTTTCGCTATTAGCCCCGAATTCATTCGAGGGCGGTTGAAGACTAAGATCCAAGGTTTGTGAATTTTCTTTTCTTGTATGAAACCACCCTGCTTCAACGGGGGGTCTGGGGGTCGGCACCCCCAGATCCGGGTTCTCCTCACCAGTAACCTCTAGGAAAGCACCAATCCAAGAATGGCCTAAAACTGAGATCCTTAACCCGAACTGACGTTAGTCTACAATTCCTCAGATGGGTTGGATTGACCGAGAACGGGCGTAAGGTAAGCAACTAATAGTCCGATGATAAACCCAGCAACATTTCTAAGTAAGGGTACCCATTCAGAAGTACGTGTGATGACCGGAGCGATGCCAAAAGCAAAAAACAGGATTCCCCATAGTGGCGAGAAAATCAACGCCCATTGCCAAGCAAAACCACCTTCTGGTTTGCGATATTGTCCAGCAAATCCACAAATAACCCCACCAAGAACCGAGGTAACGAGCGTCAAAATCCATTGTTCCTTGGGCAATCCTGGGACGACATTACAACCGCCTCTAACCAAGCAAGTTTTGACCGCTTCTAATGAGTCGAGAATGGCGTTATCCTCACCATTTTCGCGGACATAGTATAAATTCCCAAATCTAGTTTGCAGCTCGATCCAGAAGGTTCTGGGCATGAGTTTGTACACATCATCGCCGACCCGGAAGTTGAGCGTATTACCACCGCGCGAATCGGATACCACCAAGACGCTTTTCTCATCTAGTCCCCAATATTTGCTGACCGCGCGTCCGGGGGTTCGATCGTATTGAGTGAGGATGCGTAACTTCCACCCGGTATCGGCTTCAAAGGTGTCGATGTCCTTGACTAACTTTTGTTCTTGGATCTCGGTGAAAGTTTTTGCAAGGTCGATGACCGGAGTTTGAACTGTGGGTAAAAGTTCTGGGTTATCATAGGCTTGAGCGGCTGGGGCGATCGACCATAGCGACAAGCTCAAGACGATGGCAATCGCAGATCCGATAAGGCGGCGTAATATCATTTTTGAATAAGGCACTTGCTACTATAGTGGGTGAAATCGAGCGGGCGAGCATCGAGAATCGGCATTCACCATTACCGATCTGCCTGGAATTTTCAGCCAGCATCCCGCACGGGAAATATAAACTCACCTCTTGCACCAGTACATAAAAACTGATAAAATCGCCACAAAACTTACTCCTGAGTACTAAAACTAGCCACTAGCCACTAGCCACTAGCCACTAGCCACTCAATCACTAGTAACTTTGTTTTGATGCAAGATGTGAGTAAATCTATTATTAATTTACTTTACAATACTTTACGTTACTTTGACAGATGGGGATCGGTTGTGAAAGCGTTAGTTGTGGAGAACGAGTATCCAAAACGCTGAGCCAGTAACAGAACCGATCGCGTAAAAAAGGTAACGCTTGCGATCGACTGATTTTCGATCGATAAATTGGGGTTAGCTCATCTTCAAAACTTTACGAACGGAAGTCTCGCCAAACGACAACAACTTCGCACCAACTCACCACAGACGATCGATCTCCAAATTTAGCCAGGAATTTTCATGCTAGCAGGTACTCCAGAATTAACGAGCGCGTCGCGCTCTAACCAATCTCGACACCCGCTCAGTGTCGCCCCGATGATGGATCGTACCGATCGGCATTGTCGATATTTCCTCCGCCAAATCAGTCAGCGGACGTTACTGTATACCGAGATGGTGACGAGTATGGCAATTTTGCATGGCGATAAGGAGAAATTACTGGGATTCGATCGCGCCGAACATCCGCTCGCATTACAAGTAGGCGGCGACAATCCCCAGGATTTGGCTAAATGCACCCAAATTGCGGAAGATTTTGGTTATGACGAGATAAACCTCAATGTCGGTTGTCCAAGCAGTCGCGTCCAAAGTGGCAACTTCGGTGCCTGTCTGATGCTCCAACCCGAACTCGTCGCTGAATGTATCGCGGCGATGGCTGCGGCGACGCGGATTCCCGTGACAGTCAAACATCGGATTGGGGTAGATGAAGTCGATAGTTATGAAGACTTGGTAAAATTTATCTCGATCGTTTCGCAAACAGATTGTCGGCGGTTCTCGGTTCACGCACGGAAGGCTTGGTTGCAGGGCTTGAGTCCGCGCGAAAATCGCGAGGTACCTCCCCTCCGGTATGCGGATGTGCATCGGCTCAAACGGGACTTTCCCCACCTGTCGATCGAAATTAACGGCGGGTTTACTAACTTAGAGCAAGTTCGATCGCAACTTCAATCTGTGGATGCCGTAATGATCGGGAGAGCTGTTTATGATAATCCCTATCTATTAGCAACAGTCGATCGCGAAATCTACGGCGAAAACACCCCCATTCTCAGTCGTCATCAAATCGTCAAAGCAATGCTGCCCTATATCGATACTTGGACGAGTCTCGGTTTGAAGCTGCATGGTATTACCCGCCACATGTTGCAGCTATTTCACGGACAGCCTGGAAGCCGGAACTGGAAGCGAGTACTCACAGAGCAATCCGTTCTCCCTGGTGCAGGAGTAGATACGATCGAGAAAGCTTTGCATGGATTGAAAGATTGCTGAGGTAAGTTTGCGATCGTGGATCTCGTGAATTTGGAGGTTTAGATGAAGAGCCTTAGAGGGTGTTTGAAAAGTCAAATTTGTTACGCCTAAACCCTAGAAAATCTCCCTAGCCCCCTTAAAAAGGGGGAACCGGATTCTTAGTCCCCCTTTTTAAGGGGGATTTAGGGGGATTCACACCAACTACAGGTGTCAAAAATAACTTTTCAAACAGCCTCTTATTGGCGAGCGCCCAAGGAGATTAATTTTTGATAGATCTCATCGCGAACTTGAGCTTTGAGCGACTTACCTAGGCGGTTCTTTTTTTGAGCCGATTGCAAACAGCTATCGATCGGACAAATATAAGCCGAGCGTCCTTGTAAGATCTTATCCCCTAAATCGACAACAACATTTTTTGCTGGATGACATTTTACCACCCGTAAAAACTCGCTTTTGGGCGCAACTTTGCGACAACTCACACACCGACGATCGTCTTTAGTCATAGCTCAAGTGTAAAATGATGGCTAGTAATATTCATCCGCTGGGTTAGATAAAATCGATGGGCAGCAAATCTTTGTACGCCAGAATCAAGCGTTAGTTGTTGGCAATTGTGACTGCGAGCATGGTGCTCCAGCCAATTAAATAATTCGGCTCCATAGCCTCGCGATCGAGCATTAGCGCTAGTCACCAAATCATCGACATATAAAAATTTTCCCCATACCAAGTTTTCTGAAATTCTAAATCCAGCCACCGCTTGGATCGTTCGATCGACTTGGAGATAGATGAGTCGATAATTATATTGCTGTTGTTGTCGTTGTACTCGGGCAACAAATGAATTGAGTTCGAGCTGCGATCGCAGTTCTTGCATCACTGGAAAACAGTCAGATATTTCCTGAATTGTTGTCGCAATCTTAATTCGATCCATCTTGAAAAATTAATGTAGGGGTACCCCATGTGGGTATCCTCACAGCTTGCACCAATGCATAGATCATCTTACTGCGGAGATCTTAGGGTACCCATTAAAGTAATTAAATACAAAATAACGTGTAGGGTGGGCATTGCCCACCATCTATATTTCAGGCTTTTCTGATGTTGTAAGTATTTTCGCCAACCTACTTAATAATTAATTAAATACCTCTATTAGTAAGCTAAAGTCTCTGGTGGGCAGTGCCCACCCTACTTACGAGACTAACCACTGACTCACTCCTCATCCGCATAACCAGCATCTTGATAATCAGGACGATAGCGCGAGTGATAGTCAGATTCAGCTTGGCGTTGGGATGCAACTTCGGCCATTGCAGCGACGGGATCGTACTTAGCACTATCCTTGATGTCGATTTTCCAACCAGTCAACCGCGCAGCTAGTCGGACATTTTGACCTTCTTTACCGATCGCTAAACTTAACTGATCCTCTGGTACCAAAACGTGCGCTTGACGACCATCGGGATCGACCAATCTGACTTCATCGATCCGTGCTGGGCTGAGGGCATTTGAAATATAGGTCGAAGGATCTGGCGACCAGCGGATCACGTCAATTTTTTCGCCTTGCAATTCATTGACTACGACCTGAATCCGCGAACCCCGCGCGCCGATACACGCACCTACAGGGTCTACGTCGCCTTCTAAGGTATCTACGGCAATTTTAGTACGCGGCCCCACATGACGCGAAGGTGGACTGGCTTCACGCGCCACAGCGACGATCCGCACGAGTTCTTCTTCGATTTCGGGGACTTCGTTGGCAAATAGCTCGACGACTAAACCAGCGGCTCCCCGCGATACTAGCAGTTGCGGGCCGCGTTGCGATCCCTCACGGACTTTTTTCAGGAAGACTTTAAACGTCCGGCCGATCCGGTAGTTATCGTTCGGGAGTTGCTCTTTTTGGGGGAGTTCGGCTTCGACATCTGGCTGGCCGAAACTACTATTTACAGATAGAATTACCGACTGTCGCTCGAAGCGCAGGACTTTACCATTCAGGGCACTGCCTTCAAATTGCTCGAATTCTTCTTGGATGATTTTCCGTTGTTGGTCGCGCAGTTTTTGGGCGAGGACTTGCTTGGCTTGAATCGCCGCCATCCGCCCAAAATCTTCACGTTCGGGAGTCACATCCAAGATTACCGAGTCGCCAATCAGCTCCTTGAGCTTTTCCTCGCTGAGTTCTTCGGAGGATTCTTGTTCTAAACTATTTTTGACATCCTCAATTGAGATTTCGCGATCTTCATTATTGACAACTTCAACGATCGTTTTGGTGGCAACTACTTGAAAAGCTTCTTCATCTAGGTTGAGAAACACATCGAAGTTATCAAAATAGTTTTCTTCAAACTGCATTTGATCTAGGTGTTGCGATCGCCGATAGCGTTCGTACCCTTTGAGTAGTGCTTCCCGCAATGCGGTTTGAACCGAGGAGCTGGGGAGGTTGCGATCGCGACTGATTTCCTCAATCATGTTTCGCAATTGTGGCAAACTAACGTTACTTTTTTTCTGTTGTTTAGATTTTGGCATATTTAGTTAAAGAAGAGTGAGGAAATGCGACGAACGATTGCTGCTGTCCGCAAAAATATCTCGATCGGTTGCTATCGATCGAAAATCTAGAGCGCGTCGTCTAAATAAACTTTACCGACTGATTCTCGGAGAATTTCGACCGTTCGGCCTTTCTGACTCAGATAAATTTTGGTTTCATCCCGCCGAATTAATTGGCCTTGCCATTCGGTTTTGCCATCCACAGGTAGATCGGTAGTAACTCGCACTGCGAAGCCGCTGAAGGCATTAAACTCACGATCGGTTGTCAGCTCTCTACTCGTACCGGGACTAGAAACCTCCAGCGCATAGGCAAATGGCACGATCTCATCGGCATCTAATGCTGCTTCTAAGGCGCGGCTCATGCGTTCGCAGTCTTGTAATCCAGTGTCCGCCGTCGGATTGCGGATATCTACCCGCAGTGCTGGGGGACGTTGATTGGTATGAAAGACAACTGCAACTACTTCTAACCCCAATTCTGCGGCGATTGGGTTAGCGATGTCGGTGATTTTGGGAATGAGGGGATGAGCCATAAATGTGGCGGGACTAAGGGCTATTAACTGAGAAATAAATATTCGAGCTAAGTCAGTAACTAGTGGCGATCTCGATCCACGATCGAGCTGTACCGATGGGTGAATTCGTAATTTAAATTACTCGAACTCGATGACACACGATCGAATAGCGATTTTGCTTGCGTGCGGCGGTAAACAACGACAAAAAAAGTGGGGTTCGACCCACTCCTGGTAATATATTATTCCAAGAAGCATAGGGGCAAACTAGTTTTGTAGTTTGCCCCTAGTTATCATCTTAGCAGAGTTTTGGCATCATCGCTGACGAGCCGTGCCACGTCAGCGTGGCCGCAGCTCGAGTGTCATTACGCACCAATAGGTTCGGTATATCCTTGAATATTCTCCAGCTCGAACTGGCGCAAAGTCTGTGTCGCTTGCTGGGTGAGTTCGTCCGAACCCTTGACAATAATCAGGTATTTGCCAGCGTCAAGCCGATTGCGGTAGGGCAAGGCATCGCCACTACCGATCGTCAATCCAACTGCCCCACCACTCAGATAAGCACCCAATCCGCCAGCAGCAGCACCAAAGATTCCGCCCAGCACATGGTTGCCAATCGGTGCGATCGTGGGTATGATTTCAATGCTTGTCAGCAAATTAAAGGTAAAGCCAGCCACAAATCCAAATGCAATCAACCAATATAATTCTCGCTTGATTTCTTTGCGGGCTGCTACTTGAGGATTAATCAGTCCATAGTCATCGGCACTTTGATAGCCATTGCCGAGAATGTCGATCCGATCGTGAGGTAACCCTTGGGCTTCTAAGGCTGAATAGGCGGCTTCGGCTTGGCTTCGATTCGGTAGTACTGCGACAAGATAATTCATAGCAGATGTATGGGTGGGATGGTAGTATATCCGCTAATCCTAACAATGCCGAAGCTTAGAGACTTCCCTCTCCAGAGTGAGATTGCTTATCTATCTTTCGAGAGATTAGGATGTGATGGAGCGTCTATTCGATCGTACCGATCTAAACTCAATTATTTATACGACTAAATCAATAATTATGTTAGTGGTCATTGCCCACCTTGCTGGCGATAATTTTATCAATAAAATATCATGAAAATAACTGGTGAAATATCAATTGATTCAGGAGTGGGAGTTCCTTTAATAGGTACTTTTGAAGAGACAGCAGCAATTGTATCAAAAGCATTGGGTGTTGAACTCGAGAAAAGTGATGATGGTGAATTCGAGCCATTTAATGCTTACTATACAAAAACATTAGGATTAACAGTCGTTTTCTTAGATCCTTCAAGATTTGAAGCGAAAGAACATTACGAGCTTCAGATTTATAGTAGTGCTGATGCTTTAGAAGCAACTTGTGTAGATATTTCCAATTTCTTGATTGAGATTCTCGATCGGAGGCTAAATATTACTTGTCGTAAACTTTAATTAGAAGTTGGATCTCTCCCTTTAGGTTACATAAGTAGGGTAGGTAGATGCCCACAAACAAGTATTTAAGGAGCAATAACTTCTGCTTACGATCGCGATCTTGTTACACGCAACCTCGAGCGACAATTATTTGGGATCGAATATAAATGATGTTCGATCGACAATATCAAATCATGTTGACGATCGCTTGATTTTTGGATTGATGACTCGATCGCTAAAATTTAAATAATCGGGATAGGTTGACTCGATCGATATTTAGAATCGCTCGATTTATTATTCTCGATCGAATTACTCGATTGTCGAATCCAAACAGCTTTCACCTAAATCCTGAAAACCAGATAATTTGACAGAAGGTCGATCGGGAAACTTCACCACCAACTGCAACTCACCACCCATTGCTCGAATTGCTTCCATCAACGTAGATAAATGTAGATCGGTACGTTTTTCCATCCGTGAAACCGCATCCTGACCGATATTTAACCGTTGAGCTACTTGTACCTGAGTCAATCGTCTAGCTTGACGTAAATCACGTAAAGTCATCTCCTGAGCAATCAACTCATCCGCTATTGCTTGGATCTTAGCTTGTCGCTCTAGGGGTAGACTCTGGAGTTTAGCACGAAGTGTAGTTCCCATTAATTTTTATCTTCCTCTAAGCGATTGAGATGGTTGGTAAATCGGCGATCCGCTGTTTTAATTAGCTGTTGATAAAATCGTTTTTGGCTCCCCCCTGATTTATCGCCAGCAACTAATACATGTTAACCATTATAATCCATCCAAATCCCGATCGACATGAGTGTCAAAGTATCTTGGGTTGAGCCTCGAAACTCAACAACCTCAGTATTGGAGGAACTAAGACATGTGCATTAGTGTGAAATATTCAGTAGACCGATCGAGTGACCGATTGTGATGTTAGTCGATCGACTGGTGGTTGGTGACTGGAATCGGTTTATTATCGACCTATGGATCATCTATCCGATCGTACCGATCTAAACTTATGACTCTAAACATTTACTTTCTTCGGCACGGACAAACTGCCTCCAGTCGCGGTAATTTATTTTGCGGATCGATCGATCCGGGCTTGACTCCCGATGGCGAAGAAATGGCCGAAGTATTTGCTAAAGCTTATACTAGTACTCCCTGGGAGGCGATTTATTGTAGTCCGAAAGAACGGGCAATTTTGACTGCAGAACCTTTAGCAAACAAGTTAAATATCGAGTTGCAACTGCGGGATGGATTGCAGGAAATTAATTATGGAGCGTGGGAAGGCAAAGATGTCGCTACAGTCGATCGCGAATATCATGATGATTATCTGCGCTGGTTGGCAGATCCGGGCTGGAATGCCCCGACTGATGGCGAGTCCGCGATGACAATTGCCACCCGAGCGATTGCCGTCCTCGAAGAAATCAGCCAGAAACACACGACCGGAAATGTATTAATCGTTTCCCATAAGGCAACGATTCGGATCTTGTTGTGCAGCCTGCTAGGTATCGATGCAGGGCGATTTCGCTACCGGTTGGGGATGCCCGTTGGTAGCGTGAGTATCGTCGAGTTCGGACAACATGGGCCACTATTAAAAGTACTAGCCGATCGGTCGCATTTAACCGATCGACTGCGCGAATTGCCCGGTACTTAGGATCTGTTCATATGTATGGTAGGTTTTGCGTGTAGGTTATCGATCGATATCGATCGCTATTGGCATAAACCTACCCTTTGCAGATCTAACGAGATATAGCGGTTCCCAATCGAATGAGGTACATTTACTAGCCACTAGCCACTAAAACCACTAATAATGCCCTTCACTAGGATGAGAACCGCTATAAGCGATCGATTAACGACCAGCTTCGAGCAACTTACCTAATAACACCTGGGCGACCTTTTGGCCAGGAGGTAAGCTTTGGATGTAAGTATCGAATTCGCTAGTAGAGCGCGCACTTGCTTTGGGATCTGACGCTAATGTTTGAATATAGGCGTTGTAAGCATTGACCGAATTCGTCAATACCGTAGCATCGATCGTGCCATCGCCCTTGCGCATCCCTTGCATCACCAGTGCTAGATTTTGAGCGCTGCTGCTATTCCCCAAGCTTTGAGCGAAAGCAGCCCGCGCGGGAGTATCCGCACCCATCGGCGAGTTAATCAAATCGAATGCCGTTTGCATCGTGGCAGGATCGACATTCACGGTTTGACCTAAAACAGTCTGAGTACCGCTAACGGAAGCTACTGTCAGTCCGGCACTGGTACTATTGATTTTAGATTGAATATTGGTGTCGAAACTAGAGATCGATTGACTCGCACCGCGCCGCTTCGAGCCACTACCGACGATACTATTGACACCTTCACTACCGACATTGCCAAATCTGACTTGTGCTGATGCTGGAGCAGATAGCAAAACTGGCGACATTAATGCGCCTGTAACGATCGCACTCAAAAGTTTGATTTTTAGCATAAAGAATCTAAGTTTGCAAAGATGAGGTTGGAATTAGAGCTAGATCGAGCTTGAAGCAAGAGACTTTTAAAGTAGGATGTAGAGCATCCCACCGCTCCTGAAGAGGGGTTAGACAGCAACGAGAAGAGCCGCAAGCACGGCAAGCGACTCTCACCGCGATCGTGGCTTAGAAACTGAAGCCGATCCCACCGCCTAGACCGAATTGGCTCGAACTGCCATTAGATCCAGAAACATTCAACCACGAGGGTACAACCTGTAAACCGAGGCTATCGCCGATTTTAAGCGTTAACGGTAAACCGAGGTTGACCCCATTACCATCCCAGTCAGCGACGACACCGACATTCTCAGTCGCCCGGAAGCCTAAACTCCCAAATAGATTTACCGTATCGCGATTGGCAGTGACATCACTTAGATAGCGGAACCGACCGTTACCCGCCCCGACAGAGGCGGTAAAGTTGCTCGACTCACCTACGGGGATAATCCCGGTGACTACGCCGTAGAAAGTGTTTTGGGTATCGCTGGGGAGGTTTTGGCGGATTGCATTTTCCCAGCCTGCGGCGATCGCAAAATTCTCGCCGACCGCTTTATGTAGCTTGAAGTTGACCGCACCTTGACCGAAGACCGAGTTATTCCCAGTATTGGCACTAGTCGAATAGGATGTTTCCAAACCGAAATACTCTTTGGCATTACCTAGCCCGATCCCACCACCGAAACCAGTTCCGGGGACGCGATCTTGATAACCAGCAGTAAAGAAGACATCACCAAAATTCGCCCCAAATGCGGTGGGGACGGTAACGTTATTTACTGGGGCATTGGTGGCACCACGACTGGTTGCTGTGGTGGTAACGACGGGTGGTGGTGTCGGTAAGCCGAGCCGAGTATTGAGGTCGGGAACACTAGCAACTGGCGGTTGAGCGGCACAGTTGACGATATACTGTTGAGCGGGACTGTCTGAGGGCAATCTTTCTAACCGTCCGCTAGCGACCAGAACCTGGTGGACGAAGGCAGCGACATCGGCGCGAGTGGCAGTACCTGAAGCGTTGAAGGTTTTACCGCTGGGATAGGAAATACTCACGGCGACGCATTTTTGGGTGCCAGCGATCAGCGCGTTGCGGGCGTAGCTGGGGATTTGTCCGGCATCGGTATAGATTTCGTCGATATTGGTCGCGACATTACCGTCTGGTTGCAGTTTGCTGCCATTGACGAGGGCGACGAGGGCTTCGATCCGCAAGACGTTTTGGTTGGGAGCGAAGGTATTGTTGGGATAGCCAGCGATGAATCCAGCGCGGTAGGCTTTTTCGATCGCGTCTCGACCCCAGTAGTTATCTGGGACATCTCTAAAGTTTTTGGCTGCTCTAGTTGCGGGGAGATCGAAAGCTTTATTTAGGACAGCGGCAAATTCTGCGCGCGTGACGAGCTGGTCGGGACGGTAGGTGCCATCTGGATAACCGACGACGATGCCTTTTTGGGCTAAAACTTGGATGAATGGCTCGGCCCAGTTACCGGATGTATCGCTGAGGGTGACTTGGGCGAGTCGGTTTGCAGGAGGGAGAGTAGCGGCAGTAGGTGCGGGTTTGGTTGTTTCGGCAGCGACGGGTGTGGGAGAGATCGTCATGTTAACTAGTAAGGCACTAGCCAACAAAGAACCGATCGCAATGATATTTTTGGTACGAGCGAGGAGCTGCGTAAGGGTTAGTTGAGAGTGAGGATCGTTCATAATTTAATGTTGTAGTGTGGACAGGAGTTGTATAGACATGAAAATATCTGGCGATCGAGTAAAATAACGTCGATCGCTGTCCGGTTCGATAATTTTTTTAGTCTAGTTTCAACAAATTTATTTCGGTCGAAGCTAGACTAGTCGATCGTCGAAACCGGATCGTAAGTTATGCACTATTGCGTGCTAATAAGCCCCAGAGATAGATGGCAACGATCGCGCCTAAAACTGCAACAAATAATCCAGGGATACTAAATCCAGCGCCAGCAGCAGTAAGCTGTAGCGTCCCAGTGCTAAAGAGCGTGTACAACGAACCTCCAACGAATGCACCGATAATACCTAGGACGATCGTGCTGAGAATACCGCCGCCCTGAGCACCGGGATAAATGGCTTTAGCAATTGCACCTGCAAGCAGACCTAAGACGATCCAAGCAATTAAGTTCATGATTTTTTCCTGATTTAAAATTAATTAATGCGACCGATCGCATGTTTTAATCTGTGTCTTCTACACATTCAATCTATCAGTTATACTTCACTGGATACGTCTGCCATATGGGATAATTTACACTAAGATCTGAGCGTCGATCGAGGGAGTGGGGCGGCAAAAGCTTGTGCTAATTGCGATTGGAAGTTTGTCGATTTTTTGGGTTGAAACTTTCGCCCAGGTGCTAGGATTTGGGCTGTCGATCGGCTGCGGTTTGAGGTTGCTGGTGGGTGGAACCCGGATCTGGGGGTGCCGACCCCCAGACCCCCCGTTGAGGAGCGACCCAAATCGCGCTGAGGTCTCCTCAGCGTGCGTTTGGGTCAAGACAGCGGGGTGCCGCCCCTCAAACTCCCCTGCACAAGGGTTGGTTTGTTAGTAGTAATTAGCGCTTCGCATTAGCTTCGCAATGGGAATCGATCTATAGGTTGTAGATTCCACATCCAGCAATGCTTTCCCAATCCAAAATCCTGCTTGGTGAAACACATGCGGAGGAGACCTCCGCGTGATTTCATCCGCAAAATCCAAAATCCAAAATGGTATTACTTTGGTTGAGTCGATCGCAATTGAGGATGGGGGGTTAGGTGGATGGCTCGATGTCTGAGCTGAGCGGCCAAGTGAAGCCGAAGGTGGTGCCTGTGCCGAGTTCGGATTGCAAGGTAATCGTGCCGCCTTGAAGTTCGACGATCTTTTTGACGATCGCGAGGCCGATTCCGGTACTATCGGCAGTGGTGGTTCTGCTGAATGTTTTAAAAATTTCAAACATCTTTTGATGGTATTCGGCGGGAATACCTGGCCCGTCATCAGCGATCTCGAAGCGATAGAGATCGTCTTGGAGAATGGCGGTAATCTTTACGTGCCCATCTTGACGATGGTGGTGTTTGATGGCATTCCCGATGAGATTGGTGAAGACTTGCTCCAAGGCGGTGGCATTGGTAACGAGCGTCGGTAGATCTGGTGCAAACTCGATCGTAAATTCTGGCGGTACTTCCAAACCGCGAATTATATCTTGCAGTAGCTCGGAGATGGCTACGGCAGTCAGGTGATTTTCTTTGCGCCCGAGTTGGGCGTAATCCAATAGATCGTTGAGGAGGGCTTCCATCTGCAGCACGCGTGATGTTAACAGGCTAAATTGCTGTTGGGCACTCGGCTCCAGCGTTTCGGCCAAATCTTCTCCCAGCCAGGTGGCGAGGTTCCGAATCGCTCGCAAGGGGGCGCGTAGATCGTGGGAAGCGATCGAGACAAATGAGTCGAGTTCTTGATTGCGGCGTTTTAGTAGCGTGGCGGTTTTGGATAGCTCGTGGAGCCATTCCTGTTGGACGAGCGATTGCTGGTGGAGATTTTCTTCGGCAAGCTTGCGTTGCTCTAATTCTTGATTGAGTCGCGCGATTAGCTCTGCTTGTTGGATCGCGATCGCCAATTGGACGGAAAGCCGCTCTAAAAATAACACGACATTGTCTGTCCAAGTCCGTGCGCTTTGACATTGGTGGGCGATCAGCAAACCCCACAATCTGGGCAAATCGGCTGGGTTATCGGGAGTGAGGAGGATCGGGACGATCGTGCTAGCGCGGACTTGAAACCGTTTGAGTACCTCGATGTGACAGGCGGAGAGTCCAGCTCGATCGATATCATTAATGGTTCTCGAACGGCCTTGCTGATATTCGGCACCTTTATCGAGCTGAAAGCAGGTATCGACGATCTGCGAGCCGAGTGCTGGCGTATAGCCCTCAGTGACAGCTTCAGCGACGATATCGCCAACCCAATCGGGTGTAAATTGATAGACGACAACTCGATCGCAAGCCAAGAACTTTTTGATTTCTTCGACTGTTGTAGACAAGATCTCTGGGAGATCGCTCGATCTCCGAATATTTAAACCAACTTCTGCGAGTATTTGCTGCCATTGTTGTTGCATTTGCAACATTCGTTTGGATTTAACGCGCTCCAACATTCGCTGCACGATCGCCTGTAAACTGCTTTGGGTGAGATTATTTTTGAGTGCATAATCTTGCACGCCTTGCTTCATTAGCGTTACGGCAATTTCTTCATTACCCTGCCCGGTTAAGACCACGATCGCGGGTAATTCCCGATCGCCTGCTAGCTCCTGAAGCGAGTTGACAAACTGGATGCCATTGCGATCGGGTAACAAAAAATCTAACAAGATCGCATCCGGCCATTGCGATTGGCAAAACTCCAAACCTTCGCGCGCATAACCCGCACTATGAATATCATACGCGGTCGTCACATCGCGCTGGAGATAACGGCAGTAAGCTTCGCGATCCTCGATCGAATCATCGACAATTAAAATTGTAAAGTAATCTTTGAGCAGCATAGATCCATGAGGCAGGTTGTAAATCTGCGTAATTTACCAATCGGTCAATCTAGTTATTCGAGCGAGAAACTGCTGCACTCAGCCACCTCAAGAACGGACAAATCGCCACCAGCAAGTTAATCGATTGAGTTTTGCGATTGCATGCGAATGACATCAGCAATTTTGGGTAATTTGGCGATATCGAGCCAGAACTCGATCGTGGTGTGAATCGATTTTTTAAACTGTTGTAAATCGATCGCTTTGAGCAGGTAACTATTGGCTCCCAACCGATAACACTCCTCGATATCTTTCCCGTAATTAGATGTCGTTAAAACGATCGTCGGAATGTATTGCCACACTGGGTCTTGTTTGATAATCTCCAATACTTGCCGTCCGTCGATTCCTGGCAGATTTAAATCGAGCAGGATAAAGGCGGGGATAGTTGTTGCCGTGGCAGACGACGACTGCACGGAGGCAGCGAGATAGTCTAATGCTTGCTTACCAGTATGACAGCGATGCAGTCGCGTCGGGATCGGCGATCGCTCGAACGCTCGCCTGAGTGCTTCATAATCTTCGTCACTATCCTCAATTACTAGCACCAGCGGCGGTACTGGCTGAGTGGGAAGTTGTGAGGATCGAGCTGTGGTAGAGGAATCCATGAGCGACGAGCGGTAATTTATTCAAATAGTTAAGGGCTAGAAATTAGTAACTACAGCACATGTGCAAACTTGTGGCAATTTGACATTAATTCTAGTCGGAGCGCTACCTGTGTAGCGATAAATTTCTCAAGCGTGTGGCTGCTTGGGGGAGTTATGGCGCAAGGCGAAGTAAAATGTACTGCCCTGTCCGAGGACTGACTCGACCCAAATTTTGCCGCCGTGACGATCGACGATTTTTTGGGATATCGTCAGTCCCGCGCCCGTCCCACCACCATATTCATCACGAACGTGCAAGCGTTTGAAAATCCGAAAGATATCTTCGAGGTGGATCGGATCGATCCCGATGCCATTGTCGCGGACGTAAAAAATGTGGGCGTTATCGCGCAACTCTGATGGCAATCGATCGCGATATTTACGAGCGACAATTGCCGGATCGAGGACACCGATTTCAATTTTGACGGGGGTATTATTGTTATATTTGATCGCATTGCTAACTAAGTTGGTAAACAATTCGCTCAGTTGCGTGCGATCGCCCCAAATCGTTGGTAGTGGCAGCACGGTGACATCTAGCGTATCAGCAGCAGTGATTTTAAATAACTCGACGACTTCCTGAACGAGGAGATTGAGATCGAGTTGACTAGTAGCTAGTTCGGAGCGCCCCAACCGCGAATAATGCAATAACGAATCGATCAGGTGTTCCATCCGGCGGGTGAGGCGAATCAGCGTTTCGAGTTTTGACACGCCATCGCTATCTAAGATCTCGCTATAGTCTTCGAGCAGGAAGCTAGAATAGTTATGAATCCCCCGCAAGGGTTCCTTGAGATCGTGCGAAGCGACGTAAGCAAACGAATCTAGATCGATATTGCTGCGCGTCAATTCCATGTTTAGCTGGGATACTTCCGCTGCGTGGCGTAATACGACATTGACGATCGCACTTTTCAATTCGATCGCGGCTATGTATTCGCTGGTTTTCCAGGGTAATGCCGTCTGGCGGACTGTCTCTTGCCAAGCACTAAAGGATTTGCGTGGGGAGATCCGAATCTCGCCATTTTCCTCAGTCACTTCGGTTTTGGAGGGATCGCCGCCCCAAGTAACGACTCGATCGACTTCCGGTCGAAACCACAAGATATAGAAGTTTTGAGCGCGCGACACCATCATCGCCAGCATCCCACTGGCGATATCGCTATAGGCTGCGGACTCCGGATAGTCCTGCACCAGCCGGACGGTTTGAACGATCCCTTCCGCTTGGAGGCGCGGTGCGAGCCGCACTAGCAGCTCGCGTAACCGCTTGACACTGGGGGTAGTGCCCAAAATTGTAAACTCATCTTCGATCGCGATCGCCACCCCAGTCGCACCGACGAGATTTAATAAGTCGGTTGGCGATTGCGTCAGCGCTGTCAGGACATCGGTTTGACGCGAGATCGACTCAAAAAACGATGTTTTGAGCGCATCGAGTTCGATCCGATCGTCGCGATCTTGCAAGTCAGCTTTGGCAGTCAACTCAAATGCAGCCATCTGACCGATAAATTCGCACACAGTCCGCAAGAAATAAGGGATCAGTTTTGGCTCGCGGTGATGGCAAGCAATCAATCCCCACAAGTTCCCATCGCGCACCAATGAAATCGACATCGATGACCGCACGCCCATATTTTGCAAATACTCGATATGCAGCGGTGAGATACTCCGCAACACCGACCAGCTCTGATCTAGTGGCTCCTGTGTCAGCGGATTGAGCTTGGGTAATAGTTCGATCGGTTCGTAGCTAACATCCGGCACTAGCCGCAGGTGATTGAGCGCGTACAACCGTCGCGCTTGCACTGGAATATCCGATGCGGGGTAGTGTAAGCCTAAATACGGATCGAGATCGGGATGCCGAGCTTCGGCAATCACATGCCCATCGCCCGATGGCTCGAACCGATACACCATCACTCGATCGAATCCGGTAATGTGGCGGACGCTCTCGACTAGGTGGTCGCACAACTCTTCAAAACTGCCACCACTCTGGAGTGCAGCGATCGGGGCTTTAACCTGCCGATAAAAGTCAAAATAAGTGATATCCTCGCGGGTGGGTTCGGCATATCCCAGCTCGATCTCGATGACGATCTCGTCCCCCACCCGCTGGGTAATACAATAGGCAGAAATCGTGCCGCTTGGTGTTTTGAGATTGACGCGTAAGGGGTTGACATATTCAAAATCTCCTGCCAAACACTGCCCGATCGCCTGAATTTCTGCTGCACCTAGCAGGATACTTACATGTTTGTTTAAAAAGTCTTCTGGCGCTCGACCCAGCCACTGCAATGTATTGGTACTAAGTTGAACGATGTTTAATTCTGGTTGGCTGAGAACGAACAGGACTCCATGTGGTTGGATACAACCTGGAATCTGAATGGGTTCGCGATCGCAGTTAGTCAGATTTGCGAGTTCGCTAGTTGCTGAGATCGGCTCTGCTCCGACTTGGTGCTTAGTCATTAGGCTTGATGATAGCTGGGAGAGAATAATCCTATTCTACCGTGCGGTACGACTGCCGTTCTTGTGTTGCCGCTAGATGAGACACTCGATCGGCTATCTGCTAAACAGCAAGATATTTGGTTTGGAAAGACGCTCTGCAACCTATGTCGATCGGGCGATTAGAGCGCAAACTTTACGAACTCTGTAATCGATTTTAGTGGTTATCGTGATGATTTTCATCTGTCCATCGATATAATATTCGATCGATAAAATATCGATCTTTTTTGATGAATAATGTCAGTTTGGGATGAGAATCGATCGTTTAGAATTGCAAATGTTCTTGTGAGAGGCAAAAACCCGGATCTGGGGGAAGCCTCCCCCAGATCCGGGTTCCTTAGCACCACTAACTTTAAGACTAAGCACCAGTCCAAGAATGGTCTAAAAGGGAAATCCTTAACCCGAACTGAGGTTAACTTAGGTTGTTGCATATTGAATTAAGCCAAAAATTTCAAGGTATTGTCAAAAAAATTTAACAAACTTCATAATTGAGTGGGTCAAATGACGTATTGATTTCCTGGTAGCAAAAAAGTATCCTCATACCAAGGTTACATCTAGAGCACAAGTCGTTGCGGGCAGCGATCGAGTCCAAATGTTAGTCACAAATGAGCTATTTATCGCTATTGAGTGCGATCGATCGGCAGATTTCCATGCGCTGAACATTTCTACCCAATTACAAAATTTTTGCTATGCCTACCACCTCTGCCCTGGCTAATAACTCAACCCTCACCACCGCACCCGATGTGCTGCCATCGCTAGAACAGTCGCTAACTTTAGTACGATCGCAGTTACAAAAATTTGCTAGCAATCCACAGTTTCAGCAGCAATTGTCAGCAGCTTTTGGCGTTGGGGTAAATGTAGAGTCGTATCGGTTGGATTGGCAAGATGGTGATTTTAGCGTGCTATTGGGGATTGAGATTTTGCCCAGTACCGTAATGGGTAATGCTAAGGGAGCGTATGCGGCAGCGACCGATCGCATTTATCTATCGCAAGATTTTGTCCAAGCAAATCTGGATAATCCGGAAGTCTTGGCAGGTGTCATTCTAGAGGAAGCCGGACATCGGATCGATGCTAGATTAAACTCGATCGATACCCCTGGTGATGAAGGGGCGATTTTTGCCAGGGTGGTGCAGCAGATTCTCACCAGTGATACCCAGCTTCAACAGTTACAGGCTGAAGACGATTTTGGTAGCATTACCCTCCCAACTGGTCAGCAGCTTAGTGTAGAGCAAGCGGCGACATATACAGGCACAAATCTCAAAACCGAACTCAAAAAAGATATCCCGGCTCTGCTGGACAAAGTAAAAAACTATATCAATACCGAAGTCCTCTATGGATTGCCAATATTAGGCAACCAATTGGGACTGGCAAATCCGCTGGATACGCTGTTTGATGGGTTTAAAAATCAGATCTTCACCAAATTAGATGATATCTCCAATGTCGATCCTGTCACAGATGCAAAAAAGGCGTTACTAGAGGTGCTGCATGGTGCCTTGGATCTGTTGCGGGATAGTAATGGTGACAATATCATCAATGATGCGGATATCGAGGCGATCGAAGGTACCGATAGTGTCAGCTTCAAGCTCAAACTAGGACAAGAAGTCAAAAAAGGGATTAGTCTTGATGAAAATATTGGACTGCCAGCTCTAGGCTTGAAACTCAATGGTGGCGTTACCCCCGATCTATCATTCGAGTGGAATCTGGAATTTGGGGTCGATAAAACTAATGGTTTCTTTGTCAAGACCGATGGTGCGGCTCCAGAATTGAGCTTGAAGCTCAAAACCCAACTGGTAGATGCGCTCGACAAGCCACTAGCACTCACGGGTAAGTTAGGGTTCTTAACATTGAAGGCCACAGACCAAGGGAGTTCGATCCAGGGAGATTTTAGCGTCGATCTCAAAAATATCGGAGCGATCTTCAATCCAGATAATCTGACGGTTGCTGCCAAGTTTAATGGTAATGCCAACTTAAATCTGGGACTAGATGCCAGCTTTGGTGGCTCGGATAAATTGCCCAAGATCGGTGCGGATTTCAAATTGGCTTGGGGGTTTGCGGCGGGTACCGATGGTAAGACTGGGGGTGTCTATGCCGGCAGTGCGCCTACAGTAAGTTTCGATAATGTGACCATAGATGTGGGGTCATTTTTCAAAGATCTAGCCAGTCCTGTCTTTGGCAAATTAAATGATGTTTTGGAGCCGATTCGTCCCTTAATCAATGTCATCGATGGCAGACTGCCAGTGCTTGATGACTTGGGCAAAAGCTTCTTGGATCAAAATAGTGATGGTAAAGTTTCATTTATCGATCTAGCCAAACTTTATCAGCCAGACTCCGCTGCGATCGGTTTTATTGATGAGTTAATTAAAATCGACAAACTGACGAAAACAATCAACGATCTATCAGGAACGGGCAAGATTCCGCTCAATGTTGGCAGCTTTAGTTTGGGAGGAGCGAGTGATGTCCGCATGGGAGGTTTCGATCTCTCGAAAGCCCCACTAGCCAATGAGGTCAAAAAGACTGCCGATGCAATTCTAGCAGAGCTAGGTGGGATCGAAATAAATGGGACAAAAGCTGGTGACTTTACGAGTTTGATTAAGGCGGCATCGGGGGGCGGCGGTTCCAAGAAAGCTACGCCACCAGAGTTTCCAATCCTAACCGATCCCACTCAAGTATTTAATCTGCTGCTGGGCAAGGATGCAGAATTTTTTAAATACACCTTACCAGAGCTTTCTTTTGAAAAAGGTTTCGATAAATTTATCCCGATTATCGGCCCATTGGGTGCTCAGTTTACAGGTAACTTTAAAGCCAGAGTACAATTAGCCGTAGGTTATGACAGCTATGGCATCAAACGATTTAGCACCAGTAGCGATGCCAGTCAGATTTTTGATGGATTTTATATCGACAATTCGCCCGATCCCACTGGTCCGGCTGGGCGGAAGTCAGGAGGTGAAGTCATTGCCAATATCGGTGCGTATGCTGCTCTCAATGTGGTCTTGGCAAGTGCAGGAGTCGGCGGCGAGATCCGCAGTAGCCTTGGGGTGGGGCTTTTAGGTAATAAAAATTTAGATGGCGATATTAATAAGCTACATTTAAATGAATTCGATCCGAGCTGTATTTTTACTCCAGTTGAGGGTAATGCTTATGCGTACTTAAATGCCTTTGTCAAAATTGGTTTCGGTCCATTTGGGATTAAGAAGAAATTTGACATCGCCAAGGTGACACTGTTAGATTTTGCACTCGGCTGTAGTAGTGCCGAGAAAGGTAAAATTGCGATTAACAGCTTCTTAGCAACTGCTTTGGCTAATGGCAATTTGTCTCTAAATATGGGTACGACGGCGGCCTCGCGAGTAATCGATGGTAAAGCTGGTATCGATGACGCGGAAGCATTTACCGTCAATTACAAATCAGGTGCTGCTAATGATGCCACATTAATTATTGGTTACTCAGATATTACCAAAGAGTATAAAAACGTTAATAAAATTGTTGCCAATGGTGGTAATCAAGGCGATACGATCGCGATCGGCGACCAAGTTTTCACCCCAGCGGAATTAACAGGCGGAAATGAAGGTGCCGACAAACCTGGCGACCAACTTTTTGGTGGGAGCGGTAACGATATCATCAGAGGTGAGGGTGGTAATGACTCTGTTTACGGTGGCGCGGGAGATGACCAACTCTATGGCGGCGCAGACGAAGATTTCCTCTTTGGTGGAGCGGGTAACAATTTTCTTGATGGCGGTGATGGTAATGATACTGTTGACTATTCCGCTGCGGCTACTGATGTCTTTGTCAATCTAGGTACGGGCGTGGCAGTAAAAAATGGATATGGTGGTGTAGATACGCTGATAAATATTGAAAATGCTGTCGGATCGAGATTTAACGACACGCTGATCGCGGGTGATACCGATGCAGTGCTCGAAGGTGAAGCAGGTGATGATACATTACTAGGTGGTAAGGGAGACGATCTGCTAGTCGGCGGCGGTGGTAAGAACTATTTAGATGGTGGCGGTGGCACCAATACCGTCTTCTACGCGCTGGCTTCAGGTCCCGTTTATGTGAATCTATCCAGTCAGAGTGTGGGTGAGACTTTACCTATAATCGCACCCACTAATGCTTCACTTATCTACTTATCTGCGAATAGTGCAGTGGGTGGCTATGATGTCGTAGACGATACGATCGCCAATGTTCAGAACATCGTCGGATCGACTTACGATGATATCTTGGTGGCGGGGAATGCGGCGCTTACTGGTAACGTATACAAGTCAAAAAATGGCTTTATCTACACAGGCTCCTACATAGATAGTTACTTTGGCAACGACCTAATTTATGCAGGGGCTGGTAGTGATGTATTTAATGGGGGTGCGGGGATTAACTGGTTATCGTATGCGCTTTCTACAGCAGCAGTAAATGTCGATCTTGCGCCAGGAAAGACCCAAAGTGGTGGCTATGCAGCAGGAGACAAAATCCTTGCTGCCAAAAGTACATATACAGACGATACAGGTGTCGATCTCGATCGGAGTTCTTTCCAAAACCTCGAAGGCTCGAATTATAACGATGTTTTACGCGGCGATCTCAGTGACAACATCATTCGCGGCGGTGTTGGCAACGATACTATCTACGGTGGCGACGGGAATGATACTCTCATTGGCGGTGCGGGTGCAGACTACCTATCCGGGGATGGCTACAAAGGAACCCTCCGTGCAGACTTAGATTCAGCTAGTATTGCTAGTGGCGATCGAGGTGGTGGTAATATTGCCAGCTATGCAGATTCTCCAGGTGCAGTAACCGTCAATCTCGCCACACGTTTGGGTCAGCGATCGGATGCTGAAGGAGACCAGCTCTTTGGCATCCAAAATCTCATCGGTTCCGATCGCGCGGATACTTTTTTTGGTGGTAATGAGTTCAGCAGTGACTTCAATCCTGGGCTGAGTAAAGGTGGTACTGATGTGGTCTTAGGGGGCACATTTGCTACCAATAGCCTGACTATAGACTATTCCCTCGGCGACTACGGTGCTGGAGCTAAGGGCGGATTTACAGGTTCTCGCTTTGGTAGCATTACTCGATCGAGTGGCGACGGCAAATCTGTTCTCGATGCGGTAAGCTTTTTTAGCATCGATCGTTTATTCTTCACTGGCACGATTCAAGATGACAATATTACTGGTGGCTCTAATGCCAAAGGTGACGTTATCTTTACTGAAGCAGGTAATGACATCGTAACTGGTGGTGGCGGTAACGATTACCTCGACGGCGGCGATGGGATCGACACTTTATCCGATAATCTCGGAGACAAAACTGTCTCGATTAAACTCACAGGTATCGATCCTAACGATCCCAATGCCAAGCAATCTGACGGCACGAATTTTGTTGACAGCTCGACTACGATTAAAAACTTTGAAGTCTTCAAAGACATTACCACTGGAGCGGGAACCGACGATCGGATCGTCCAGCCAGGTCGAGTTAATAATAACTTTAGCAAGATAGGTTACGGTTCTAACTATGTAGATCCTGGGCTAGGATTCGATACCGTAAATGGTGGTCTCGGTACTAGTTTATTCGGAATTTTTACAGGTAATTTCTCTACCCGAACGCTGCATGTGGACTATTCCCAAGGCGATACTGGAGGTGGGATGGGGTTTTATGTTAGTTCCGACAAGAGCGGCTATGGCAAGCGATATATCAGCGTTGACGACCAGGATGGTACCGTGCCACTACTCGATCGAGTCGATTTCACAAACTTCGATCGCTTTGAGGTAACTGGGACCAGCAAGGATGACTATATTAGCAGTGGCGATGGCAACGACGACTTGAGCGGCGGATCTGGTGGGTACGATTACCTGATCGGCGGACGCGGTAACGATACGCTCAGAGCTAGTGCTGGCGGTAGCACACTACAAGGCACTGATAATACCGATCGCGGCTTCGATACATTCACGCCAGTTCCTGGCGGCTTTGGCTTCAACACTCATACATACGACCTCGCGCGCGACCAAGATGCCCTCTACGGCGGCGCAGGCGCAGACACATTCGTGTTAGGCGATGCGTTTGGAAATACTAATAGCATTATCAACCCGATCGCACCAGGTGGCATCTACTACACGCATAGTTTCTATGACGGTAGTAACGCAGGTAACGATTATGCCAATATCGTCAACTTCGATCCTAGTAAAGGTGATGTGATTCAACTGCGAAATTTAACAGGATATGCAGCGAAATACACCCTCTTCAATTTTGGTGGTGAAGAGCTGCTCTACCTCGGCTACACAGACAAAAATGGCCAAGCGCAATTGGACTATATGGCTACTATTACGGGTAATTTCGGTAGCCTCAATCTGAATTCCTCAGCCTTTAAATACGTTGGCGATCCTGCACCTCTTGGCCCACGCTAATCTAAATTTATCGTCAAGAGAATCGCTTTCTTTTGCCTACACAGCCGTACCCCCGATCCCAAACTCAACTCTCCAAGATGATTACCAAACCCAAAAACAGCCATGAAACGTTTCCATAATTATGCTTGCTTACTGGCTGCTGTCACCACAGCGTCATTGTGCCTCAATCCTACTCCAGGACGAGCTGCAAGCCTGACAACTACTCAAAATAATAACCCGACGGCTTTAATTAACGCCCTACTGGGAGATACTACTGGATTGGACGTTAGTAGTTTTAACGTTCAGACGATCGGCAATGCTCAAGCTTTCGGGACATTCCAACAAGACCCATTTGGATTAGCTTCTGGGGTAGTTGTCAGTACCGGAAAAGTCACCGATATCCCAGGTGTAAATAAGTGCTATGGGAAATGTACCGATGTCAGCACGGATTTTCCGCCAGGTGGCACTACTAGTGACACGAATCAACTGCGAATTGACTTCGCTGCCACTACCGCGACGGCCCTGTACTTCCAGTATGTGTTTGGCTCAGAAGAGCTGCCGGAGTGGGTCGGTTCGTCATTTAATGATACTTTTTCACTGACATTGAACGGGCAGAGTTTGGCTAAACTCTCGAATGGCTCGGTTGTCAACATTACTAACCTCGCTAATAGTAATGACCTGATTCTCAATCCGCCTAGTACGGGTGCGGCAAACCAGGAGACAAAGCTCGATGGCTACTCCAAACCACTGCTGTTTACAGGTGCCCTCAAGCCAGGACAGACAAATACACTCATCGTGACGATTGGCGATGTCGGCGATGGGATTTATGACTCAGCGGTATTTCTCAAAGCAGGGACTCTAGGCACACAGAGGCCACCTGACATCAGTGGTGGCGCGAGCGGCTGTAGCGCGAGCATCGCTACTGGGGGTGGTAGTTCGAGGATTGTTGCTAGTGCGCCGACTGGCAGCGACACAGGGATATTTAACTGTACGAATCCTGGTAGACCGGATGGAGGTATTCCGAGTGGTGGTACTGCTGTTCCCGAACCATTTACCGTTATCGGTACGCTCATCGGTGGCGCAGCAGCCTTAAGAATGAGAAAGAAACTCAAATCTAATGCTGAAGTGTAGCTCGATTCTTTTGCTCCATACACTAGAAAAATAATTAGAAAACAGGGTTTATGGATAATAGCGATTCTCCTTTGGGAGAGGCTTCGCCAATGAACATCACACTCGATCGCTTTTTGCTATTCGATCGAGTCATGGCTTCATCGTTTGTATAAAACCTAAGTCGAGTTGTCTTTTCATCCTTGTCTACTTAGGATTAAATCCAGTTATGCTCGGAAATTAAGTCACAGGAGTCCGAGTTTTGTTAAAGCATACGAGATCGCCTCTGTACGACTTTTGACCCTAAATTTAGTATAAATATTTTCTAAATGTTTACGGATCGTGCTAATATTCACGCTCAATTGAGTCGCGATCGCCTTATTATCTTTGCCTTGAATTATCAATTTTAATACTTCAGTCTCGCGTTGACTCAATCCCAGTAAGGCTAGAGAATTTAATGGGGATAATGTCTGTTCTGTCAATAGTAGTAGATACCTTGTCCTCTCTGGTTCGATCGTCACCCCGATCGTCAATTCCCTACCATCGCATTGAATTCTTAATGGTAAGCATACATGAGATAAATCAGAATTTTTAGTCAAGCAATCGATCTGATATCTCAACCACGATTGCAATCGATCGGGTAGTTGTTGGTGCGAGCAGATAGATTTAGCAAAGTAGGTTTCTAACCAAATTATTGCTTGGGGGGCGATCGATACAATCTGCTGTTCGCTATCTAAGACGATCGTACCGAGATGATTGAGCGATCGCTGGAGTTGGTGGTTTTCTTGTTGCAACTGGTGATGTTGCTGGACATTTGTATATGCTTGAGCCAAATGTGGACGCAGGAGATTGAGGATGATTCGATCGCGCTCGGTAAAATTACGTTGAGTTCGATTCTGGGTAAATCCCACTAATTTAGTACCAAGTTGGGAAATATTTTGCCAACTATCGGGAGTGACATCGGGTAGGAATAATATCATTTGGTCTTCGATTTTGTACAATCGCAAAAACTGCTGATAAAGTCCCTCGAACTGATGCAGTTGTTGTTGAGTAACAAAGTCGGAGATTTTGTGCGCGCCTGTGAGTGTCTGCGGCATATTCTCGACGATCGGATGACTACCAAAATGTTGGTGCATCGTCTTTTCCAGATCTGCGGTAAGCCTAAAACCTCCCAGACAACTATAGTCTAGCTGTGGCGTGATACCGTTGTTCGTATGAAACATCGGCAATTCACCAGGCACTAATCGATCGACGATCGACAGTGCCTCTAATCCAAATGTATCGAGATCGCGTAATGTGTATAGCTGATAAATACTCCGGTTGAGCTGCTCGATATCCTCGATCGACAATGTTTGCATAGGCTCAACCAGATTACGTAAATGAAGTGTCGATCGAATTAACTCAGAGTTACTGTAGTACTTTCAATAAACTATCGAGAAACTTAAATAAACTTTACAATTACATGGGTTAAATGACGAATTGATTTTTTGGTGATGGCAGTATATCTTTGTCAGGAAAGATGGTCGAGCGCTACAAATTATGTTTCACGGTCTTCGTTAGTTAAAAAATACGACGATCGCCAATTAGAAAAAATATAGCTACCTAGTGAAGATTTCTAAAATGACTATTCAATCCTCATCATTACGCCACCTAAAATCGGGTACCCTGACGATCGCTGGCGTGCTATGTGCAGTGCCAGCTTTGGCAACTGGAATCGTCAATCAAAGTGTCGATACTGCTGACGTTCATGTCGCATCCCAATCCCAGAACAACGTCAAGGTTAGCTCCCTCTCTCCTTCGTTAATTCCCGAAACCAGAAATTTCGATAGTGCTTTCTCCGCGATCGGTTTTGATGGTGCCACTGGTACTGGAACTCTTGATGCTCATGCTTGCTCCTCACCACCAATATTTGGTGCGACTGGACTTGGTAAAGCCACTGGATATGGTAGTTTTTCTTACAACGATTCATTCAGAATCACTTCTGCCACTTTGGCTGCTGGTACTCCAGTTGACATCACCCTGACTGCTGATGTGGCACTCCGCGATACGCTGAAATTCGTCACAAATCGTGATGGGGGCAGCGGATTTGGACCTGGTGAGGCAGCTCAAATTACTGGCTCTGCCACTGTCACTTTTAATACGCGCAACCCATTAGAGCAAAATTTTTTCAGGGGCGATTTCTCTCGCACGAATCAATACCTAAATGGCGAACAGAAACGCAAAACTGGGATCTTTGATGCAGTAGAAATCCCAGAAGCACTGACGCGGACTAGTGGTAAATCGAACCAAAAAGTAATTACTGCATATGTCGGTCAGCAAATCGATCTTGACGTTATTGCATCACTAGTTACTAGTAGCAGCGCAGGTGTGGGTACAGTGTCTGACGTTGACGCTCAGATGTTGCTTAAGTGGGGACTGTATTCTGATAACAATGAAGTTAGAGTGATTTCCTTTAATGGCGGCGATCCTGCACCCGATAATAGCAGGATTTCAGTACCGGATCTAATCGCCGAACTACCGAATCGACCGAGTACGATCCCGCCGAGTAGCACATCTGTGCCCGAACCATTTACGATCGTCGGTACCCTCGTCGGTGGCGCGACAGCTTTTCGGATGAGAAAAAGATTAAAATCTGTCAATAAAATCTAAGTTGCTTTTGTAGCTCTAGATTTAGCAGCGATCGATCGTGATGTTCGATCGCTTTTTTGTGTCCGATCGATCGCGAACTTTACAAACTCCTGGGTTAAATGACGAATTGATTTTTATACTACCGATAATATATGTTGTCAGTGACAACAGCTCGGTGAATGTGGGTGCGGTTTATGCAGGTTTACGCCACCGTCACATCGCAGATCGCCAGTGGTGTCGATCGCAACAATAATACCCCGTTAACATCATGGCTGATATCGCATTAGATCAAAGCATCACTGGATCGTTCACTAGTGCCTCTCTCAAAGATAAAGACGGTAATTACTACGCCGAATACAATCTGACTGGCTTGGATAGTTTTAGACAACTAACTCTCACTGGTGGCCCCAAGACTGGAAACAACCGAATCACCATCGATCTGATTAATTCAGCAACAGATGCAATTATCGATGAGAATTCTACCCAGATCGGTACGCCGACAACGGCGATTCTGGATACCACCTATCCAGGGATTAATTACAAAGTGCGAATCGCTGGTGTTAACCTAGAAGATTATGTACTATCAACTTCCGATGGCGGCAAAGCAACGGCGATCTTGTCTAGTAGTGCGTATGGTAGTAATGGTCGTCGGGCTGGCAATGTCGGGACAGTCGGTGCGAGTGGTGTGTATTTTCCCCTAGCAGGTGGTAGTCTGCTATCTGACTTAGCTCTTGCCCCCAATGGTAAATTTTATGGGGTTTCACGTGCCCTTAATAATCCTGGGAGTCAGTTAAATGTTATCGATCCTAGCCTCGATCGTAACGACCAAATTTTCCTCGCAAACTCAATCAAAGACGCTGCTGGGAATGCGGTAGCAGGGACGATTGAGTCGCTAGAGTTTACGCCCGATAACAAGCTTTATGCCATCAGCGACGATGAAACTGGGGATAAACTCTACTCGATCGATCCTACTACCGCCGTAGCGACTCTAGTTGGCGATCTACCGACTGGGTTTCGATCCTCTGGCGATTTAGTCTATGATGCTGCCAATAGTCGGTTCTTGGCTACATCCATGTCCACCGATCCCAATTCTGATGCACTCTGGTCGATTCCGATCGCCGATCCCACTAAAGCAAAAGAGATCGGTAAGCTAGGATTCTTTGCTGTCAGTGGTCTCGCTTTTGAAGGCGGTCAACTGATTGGGTATACGCCCAAGAATCGAATCAGCATCGATCCGACTACTGGCGCAGCTACGCTCGTTCAGACGATTACTGGTTTGTTTGGTGGTGAAAGTATTACTGGCGCAGCGACACTACTTGCCGCTACTACACCAAACCCAACGCCGACTAACTTAGCACCGACAGGGATTGTCTTCAGCAATGTGGTGACAACGCTTGCAAGCAACACCAGTACTGCTAATCGGATTAAAGTTGCAGACTTGGCAATTACTGATGACGGACTAGGTACAAATAACCTCACCCTCACGGGTACCGATGCCAATAGTTTTGAGATTGCGGGTAATACTCTGTTCCTCAAAGCTGGTGTAGATATTACTTCCAGCACGAAAACTAGCTTCAGTACCGTCGTCAACGTTGACGATCCGACTGTTGGCGCTACACCTGATGCCACCAAGAGTTTCACGCTGACTACTATTACGACTCCTGCTCCAGTAACTCTACCCATACCAGGCATCACTATTACTGCCGACAACCTGTTTGTTACCGACAGCACGTTCCGTGGCTTGAAGATTACACCTGTCAGCCAAAAATCGACTAGTAAAGTCAATGAAATCGGGGCATTTGTAGTTGACGATGCAACTGGCAAAATTGGTGGGATCGCCCCAGGTACGGCGGGTTATCTTCAAGCTGCTGCCAGCAGAATCAAACCCATTTTTTCCGCGCTCAATGGTAGCTTCTTTAACACCACTCCCCGTGAAATTGCTCTCGATCCTAATAAAATTTACGAATTTTTTGAGGTTCAAGATGGCTCCGTCAATGATGTCCAGCAACAAATCGCCGCTGGTAAAATCCCCACTAATGTCCGCTTAGCTCAACCCGATGCCAGTGGTAATAGTCTATTCAAGGTCACACCTAATGCGACTAATGATGGCTACAAAGTATCGGTCAATAATGATGAATTGGTCTTGAATATTACTAAGCTCGCAGGTGCGACACCAACTGTACCCATCGGTGCCAAATCGCAAGGTTTAGCGCAAGGACGTGTCATCGATCTCACCGACTATTCAGGCAAAACTCTCAAGGCCGATATCGTCAGTAAAAGTGATGCTGTCTACAACAATAATATCGGTTTCTACGCTGTCGAAGATGCGATCGGTACCATCAAAACGGCTGCGGGTATCTTCAAACCTGGAGATGCCAATTACGCGATCGAAGCAATTAAAAGCGCGGTATTGTCAGCCAACAAAACCGATAGCAAATCTAATCAAGATCTCGTCGGCGGTAAAATCTACGCACCCGTTCTCGTCGCCCAAGGAACGTTGGCAGATTTTGTCAGCAAAAATCCAACTAATGGTGGCGATGGTAACGCGATTCATGCGTATTTCAATTATCTCGGTGCCAATCCTGACAAAGTAGATCACTTCCGGTTGCTGGGTGACAATACCTTTGGTGTCGAGGATCTCTATGGTGGTGGCGATCGTGATTTTAACGATCTAGTTATTAATGTCAACGTCAAAAGCGTCTAGGTTTGGCATTACTAAAAGTTCGTGAGATTCACCTGTGATTATTGGTTTTCCTCACGAACAACTCTCGATCGAGGACGTGAGTAGGGGCAATACACCTATATGGGACAGGCTTTTAATGCCGCTCCTGCTTTCCCCTATGCCAACCCGATCGTCAATAATGTGGCTGCATATTTTTTTCCTACTCAAAATGCCAATTATAAAAAACTTCAACTTAACGTTAGTTTTTGGGATAACTTTAACCCTTCAGCTACTTCTGTTTTTTCAAATCTTTTAGCAAGCTTCAGCTTCAATTATGGGGCGTTAAATGTTTCAAACAGCAATATGCCAAGCAAATGTAAGTCGTTACTGCGGCTCCAAACCTAAAGTGCGATCGAAGATCGCACTCGATCGTTTTTACTACTCGATCGCTCTGTTTGAGATGTTACACTGTAGATAATACATCATTTCTGTACATATCATCAGTCAAAAGTATTTTTCACTGCTTGACAATCGATAGCTCTAATCAAAACTTATGAAAATCAAATCTTTAGCTTGGATGACAGGAATTACGATCGGCAGCACGATCCTCAGTGGAGCGATTACTCCAGCTATGGCGATAACTTTCGATCTCGGTTCGTTTGGTGAAGATATTAATGCAAATGGTGGGGTAAATCTCCCCCTAGATAACTCATCAGCAGCTTGGAACGCACAAAAATCTTTTCGCGAGAAGCTAATTAATCCTAATACTCAAAACTTCGATAGTGTCATTCTGCCTACTCCAGATCCCGATCCGATGATTCGAGCTTTGACACCAGGAACGCCACTAACTACTGCCAATTTTCCAGGAACGAGTAGTATTACCACGACCTCAACTGATGTGGCTCCACCTGCTTTCGCAACAAAAGGTGTTCGGTTTAATGATACTGCTAGCACTCCAACTGCAAACGGACGGTTCGCAATTTCAGGTAATAATTACTATGAGGTTGGTAACGGCACATTTACGATTACTTTTACCAATCCGATGGCTGCACTCGGTTTTTATGCAACAGATGTTGAGAATCAAGAAGGAATTAGGCTCCAGTTCGATAACGATCCGACTAAAACTTTAATAATTCCCAGAACATCTGCGGCGGGTAATACTGACAAATCAGTGCTTTATTATGGATTTGTTGCCGCAAATCTTAGTGAAGTTTTTACTACTGTTACATTCGGCAGCGCGCCCGTATCCGATCCCGCCAATGCTAATGATAAATTTGGATTGGACGATCTGACTTTCGCAACTTCAGCACAAGTCATAAATTTTGGTGCGGCTACCGCAGTGCCCGAACCCTTAACGCTCGTTGGTACGCTCATTGCTGGAGCGACAGCTTTTCGGATGAGAAAGAAATTAAAATCGATCGATAAAATCTAAGTCGCTATTATAACTCCAGATTTAGCAGCGATTCTCCTTTGGGAGAGGCTTTGCCAACGAACATCACACTCGATCTCTTTTTACCGATCGATCGGCGACAATCTTTACAATTGCATGGGTTAGATGACGAATTGCTTCAACTCTCGATTGCCTTGTAATATAGTATTTATTACCTAAAAAGATAAATAAAAGTTAGATTCGATTGGGAACCGCTATATGAATGTTCGCTAATTTTTTACTGACTGTAATGGGGCTAATGTTCGTTCTTAGATCTTAGTCTCGTGTGAATTGAGGCAGGACAGGATCGATCGCCACTGAGCCTAAAATGTGAGGGAGGTTCGAGCGATCGAGAGCAGCGCGGTAACATTTGTTGACTGTTATAATACCCTCTGCATAGATTTAAGGTGTAAATCGTCTACCAAAATTCTTATGTGCTTGCAATGAATTGCTAATTCTTGTTACTGTTCCACCTTCAACCATGCGTGCATGTCTAAACAATTCCTGCCAGTGCTTTTGTGGAGTATTGCTAGCCCATTGCTAATGGCTCCGATCGCCACAGCTCAACTACCATCCTCAGAGTCAGTACCCCCTGCTCCAGTCGAACCCGCTCCAGTCATGTCCACACCCGTCCAACCCGTTCCAGTCCAACCCGTCAAATCTCGATCTACAAACGATCGTGTTGTTTTCATCCAAGCCGGATCTGGGCAAGGTTCGGGAGTAATTATCAAGCATGAGGGCGATACTTATACGATTTTAACGGCGGCTCATGTAGTCGCCAATAGTCAAAATAAATCGCTAAAAATCGTGACATTCGATCGACAGGAATATACCACCTCGAGCGAGGGCATCCACATCGCACCCAATGCGATCGATCTGGCGACTATCACCTTCCAAAGTACTCAAAATTATCCAGTAGCCGAAATCGGGGAGTCGAGTACTTTAGTCAGAGGACAAGCTATTTTTGCGGCTGGTTTTTTAAATAATGCACTACAATCTTATTCTGGAAAAGTTGTAGCGATAAGTCATCAATTCCATCCTTACGGTTATAGTTTGGTGCTGGGAAATGCAGATATTTTGCCAGGAATGAGCGGTGGCGGCTTATTTAATGACAAGGGTATCCTCGTCGGGATTAATGGTAAAAGCGTCGGTAATGTTAATGTTAATCTCCCCAGTCGGGTTAAACCAGTTAGTGGTTTAGCAATTCCGATCGATACATTTATAAAAATCGCCAGTCAAATGCAAGTAGATCTGGGCAATCGATCCCCGATAACTGCTGGCACTAGTTCTAACGCAGACGATCTATTTGTCGCCGCACAGCATAAATCCGAACGCGGTAACTATCAAGAAGCGATCGACGATTATGACAGCACTCTAGCGTTAAATCCCAATTTTACTGAAGTCTATTTTCGGCGTGGCATCGCCCATAGTTCGCTCAAACATTGGCCGGAAGCCTTGGCTGACTATACCCAATCGATCGCGATCGCCCCCGATTATAGCGAGGCATACATCCATCGCGGTAATATTCGCAATATCCTCGCAGATTGGCCCGGTGCGAAGTCTGACTTTAATTTGGCGATCGGTCTCAATCCGTATATTTCTGCCGCTTATATCGGACGGGGGACGGCATTATGCGAATTAAATGATTGTCAACTCGCATTAGTAGATTACAATCGGGCGATCGAGTTAAATCCAGCCTCAGCTGATGCCTTTACCAGTCGAGGTGTTGCTTATCATCGTTTGGGTAACAAGCAAACAGCGATCTCCAACTATTTAGCTGCTGCTGAGATCTACCGCAAAGAGGGTAAAGATCGCGATTATCTCGATACGGTGCGACGAATTAAAGAGTTGGTGAAGAGATAGGGAATAGGGGATAGTAAATTCCCCTCCAAGGAGGGGTGCCGTGAAACGGTGGGGTGGGTAGATCTCCGGATCTCACTAAATAATTCACTCCCCGCTCCTCCCCCACTCCCTACTCTACCCCCACACCCCTAAATCCTACAGCCTCAAGTCTAAAGTCTCGATCGATCTCGATCGGCGGAAACTAAAATGTTGAGCTATGCTGGGAATATTAATTGAGTTGAGAGCGATCGCGAGGTATGCGAAAACTGATTGTCTTGTGTCTATTCTGTTTGGGTATTGGGTTTGCGATCTTTAATTTCCAAGGATTAGCAACCAAGGGAGAATTTGACTCGATCGCGATCGACTTCAAAGAAAATATTCCGCCAGCGGAAATCGATCGGCAATTGCAGGTATTAACCAAGCAATATCAATTAGCCCCACATCTCAATAGTCAATTTTCGCAGCCAGAGCATACATATATCATTAAAGGCGATCGTGCCCTCTTAGATAAACTGCGATCGACGATTCCAGCGCAAGATCTCGAAGCGATCGAGCCTAACTATATCTATCATTCCACGATTGCACCCAACGACCCGCAATACAGCAAGCAGTGGCACTTACACACGATCAATGCTGAAGAGGCTTGGGTCGAAACCAAAGGGCGCGGTGTTACCGTCGCCATTATCGATACGGGAGTCAGCAAAGTCCCCGATCTCGAACAAACTGAATTTGTCAAAGGCTATGATTTCGTCAACGACAAAGAAAATGCCGACGACGACAACGGACATGGTACACACGTAGCGGGTACTGTCGCCCAATCTACCAACAATAACTACGGTGTGGCTGGAGTTGCTTATGAAGCCAAAATCATGCCGCTCAAGGTCTTAGCAAGTAGCGGTGGGGGGACGATTACCGATATCGCCGAATCGATTAGATTTGCGGCCGATCATCAGGCTGATGTCATCAATATGAGTCTCGGTGGTGGTGGTGAAAGCCAAATCATGAAAGACGCGATCGAATACGCTCACAGTAAGGGTGTAGTCATCGTTGCCGCCGCCGGAAATGAAAATAACGATTCCGCATCCTACCCCGCACGTTATGCTCGCGTCATCAGCGTTGCCGCAACCGACGCACAAAATGAAAAAGCCGAATTTTCTAACTATGGTGCTGGGGTCGATATCGCCGCTCCAGGCGGCGGACACGGCAGCAAAATCTGGCAAGAAACGATCGATCCGGAAACGAATACCCCAGTAATTTCTGGTTTCCAAGGGACGAGTATGGCAGCTCCGCATGTTGCTGGGGTAGCAGCTCTGATTAAAGCTGTCGGTGTCAAAGAACCCGATGAAGTCCTTGCCGTCCTACAGCAATCGGTTCGCAAAATCGATACCGATCCCCAAAACTATTACGGTGCGGGACATCTCGATGCTGCTGCAGCCGTCAAACTCGCTCAAAAAGGCAAGATTACCTTCAATGATTTCTTCCGCTGGTTGCGTGATAATGGCTATCTCAACCTCCGGTTCTGGATCGATGGTGGAGCGATCGCGTTATTACCAAAAATTGGGATGGTAATTGGCTCTTACCTCTTAGCCTTCTTGATTCGCAATTACATCCCCTTTGGCTTACCGCTGATGAGTGGCATGGTAGCAGGCAGCAGTGGGTTGTTTTTCCTCAAGGGATTATATATTTTCGATCTACCACAAGCCCCATTCCGCTTGTTGGGGAGTTCGATTCCCGAACTTGGAAATTTGGTCTCAGGTAACAGTATTTTAAATCCAGTGTTTGCAAGTGTCCTAATTCCGCTAGTATTACTAGTGGTCTGCTGGTCGATGCCCCAAGGAAAATGGTTCGCTGTGGGTACCAGCCTGGGTGTGGCTGCTTGTTTGCTGGTTAGTGCGGTCGTCGCACCCCAGATCTGGCTACTGGGTGACGGTGCGCTCGCGCGCAGTTTCTTGGTAATTAATGGTTTGTTATGTTTTGGTTTAGCTACGTTCGCGGCGAGAGGAGATTCTCAAACAGTATGATGACGTTGATTGGTGGTATCGAACATCGAGGAATGGGAACTGGTGCCTGGGCACTGGTAGCGGAGGATGGAACTACTTATGAGTTATTAGATTGTCCCCGCGATTTACGCAAAGCTGGATTGCATGTCAAGGTGCAGGGTACGTTAAACGACGATGTGATGACACTGGCGATGATTGGCAAGGTCTTTAATGTTAGTTCGTTTGAAGTCTTGGAAAATAGCTCGTCGGTTGAGTAATAGCTTAAGTCTCGCTCGCATCTTGCATCAAAACAAAGTTACTAGTGATTTAGTGGCTAGTGGCTAGTGGCTAGTGGCTAGTACTCAGGAGTAAGTTTTGTGGCGATCGCCAGTTTTTATATACAGGTGCAAGATGTGAGCTTGATAAGATCGATCGGACTAGGTAAATATTTACCCAGTCCGATTTTTCATAGCAAAACTCCTTCAATCGATTCCTGTCACGAGGATAATATCGCTCTCTTAAATTTACTATTGCCAGTCGAGCGAGAATAATCGATCGACTGGCAATAGTAAATGTTAAAATAGTCTAATTGCCAGTCGAGCGAGAATAATCGATCGACTGGCAATAGTAAATGTTAAAATAGTCTAATCGATCTATCCAAGGTTGGCCGATCGGTTTAGGCAGCGGACTCATAATCCGCGAGGAAACTCTAGACAGGTTCGATTCCTGTACCTTGGACTAACGATTTCAAGTTCTAACACTTTGCCCAGTAACGGTCTTACAAGTTACCTAAAGTCACGAAAGTTATCTTAGGTAATTTCTTTTGTGACTTTATATGCCAAAATACTATGCATACTTTATGCAGTGTTTGGATGGCGATCGATGAGTACAGACGAAGAAGTGAACAAGGCGATTGCGCGCGTGAATAAGCTTAAGGACTGGGTGGGATTGCCTGTGAAGCTATATCGCCAGGGCAACAGTCTGTACTCGATCGGAACATTTCCCGCCAAAGATGGAATTAGCAAACCCAAGCAAGCGAAATATCCCCTGGGACTCAAAGCGACATTGGCGATGATTCCGATCGCGCGCGATATAAGGAAGGGAAATTGGGCTGCGACTGGCGTTGGGTCAGTTTAAATGGCAGCAAGATGAATTGCGGCCAGAAGTTGTAGCAGTTAGCAATCCCACTAGATGTGAAGAATGGGTCGAAAAATTTGAAGCCGAGCATTGGGAAAACAAGCCCCGCACCCCCGATAACGAACTTACCTATCGGACTGATTATGGGGCGGTATTCGAGCGGATGCTCGATAGCAAACCACTGGCGCTGAGAGGGCAGCCATTAACTATTAAAAACCTCAAGCAATCGATAACTACATATAGTGAACCAAACACTCGATCGCGGCGACGTTGGTGTCTGGCACTGGGGAGACTCGCACTATTGGCTGGACTCGACCGAGAACCGATTCGGGCGATAGCGGGTAACTATCAAACTATTCGTCCGCTCAATCCCCGCGAAATTCCCACTAAAGAGGAGGTGGTAACGGCGTTCGATCTGCTCTACGACAAATCTCCTCTATGGGCGAGAGTGTTTGGAATGGGTGCAACTTACGGACTAAGACCTTCAGAGATTTGGGGGCTAGACTTGTCGGATTTTGGGAATCAATACCACGAGGTATTAGTAATGGCGACTAAAACCGACGAAGAGCGAGTGATATATCCCGTCCCGATCGAATGGTGGGAAAGATTCAAATTATGCGATTTTACCCCACCCCCTACCAAGTCGGCGACGATCGAGGGACGGGGGAGTATTCCTACGCGGCGATTTCGGGAAATGGGCGTGGAAATCGAAGCTTACGATTTACGCCACTTTCATGCAGTGGAACTACTCTTGTCGGGTGTGGACGTAGCCACAGCCGCTAAATGGATGGGTCACACTCCAGAGATGTTCCAGAAGATTTACTTGCATTGGATGAATCGATCGCATCATCGCCAGGTAGTCGATCGATTGTTTTTTCCTAGCTAGCAAGTTTCGATTTAGTCGAATCCGATAGCCAAGATGCGATCGCCGCCACATTGACGATATATTTATGGCGATCGCTACCAGGAATGGGGACTATCTGATAATGGAGATTGGCAATAAATACCGCAGTTACGGGATCTTCGATCGATGAAATTACTCGACAGCGCAACTGCTTGGCAGAAAGCCTGCCCTTAAGATCTGGATGCTCGGCAGCTTCGGGAATACTCATCCAGCCGCGATCGATTTCGGGATTGAGCAATCGCTGGACATCTGCTTGGAGCGATCTTACCTCTGCTTTGAGATAATTGACCTCCTGTTCGAGATCTGTAGTTCGATGGGTAACTTGTTGCTGGTTCATGAGTTTTTAGTCGATCGCCCCATCCCAGTATCGAGCCAGATCCTCGGCTAAAAGTGGATGCTTGAGTAGTTTAATTTCACATTCAGCTTGCTCTAGCCGCTGCTGGACTTCTAGCAGTTGCAATTCTAGTGCGCGGATTTGCATCGTCATCTCAAGACCTCCCCCGATCGATTAATTCTAGTTCTTCAGATTGAAAGGTTCTCCACCGCAGTGGGGATTGGGGTTGTATATCCCAAAGGATTTGAATACCTTGGGAGTCGATCGATTCGATTGTGCCCACATCCCCCGCTCTATAAATGTATTTGTCTTGTAGGGTTACTCGATCTCCAAGGCAGAATTCCAGTGTTTCTACTTTTAACACCCTAGAGAAGTCGATTTTGCCGATTCCCTTGGAAGTCTGGATGGTCAGGGAATGACCTGCGATCTCTAAGACCTTGCAGCCTATGCCAGCAGATCCATAAACGATAGATCCGACTAGTATCTTAGAACTCATCCTCTGGTACCTCCGAGATTTTCTCGCGCTCGTCGATCGAAGACCCAGATTCTGCGTTCGAGTTAGTTTCTGGAACAGAAATCGGTGGACAAGTGGACAAAACAGTTGAAACTACCTTCAGACAATCATTTGAGCCGTCCACTGGTAATGTGGACGTTGTGGACAAATCTCCTTGTTTATCTTCTGAAACCGTTGCAGTGTGTTTGTTTACCTCGTCAAAACTAGTTCTGGACAAATCTTTGGGCTGCGGGGTTAAAGGTGGTGATTCATGCTTGTGAATACTTGTAGAATTCTCTTCACCTGAAGATTTGTCCACATTTCCTATATCGTCTAAAAACTTTGCTGTGTCGTCTGTTGGAGAATTATTGTCCACAACGTCCACATCACCAGTGGACGATTCAAATGTTTTGTCAGTAAGCATTCCAGGCGTTTTGTCCACTTGTCCACGTTTTCCAGCAGCCACAGATCTAAATCTGAATTTCCGGCTAGACAACTTTTCTTTGTTAGGCTCGATATACCCTAACTCGATCATTTCTGCGATCGCCTTCCGCGCCTGATAAACTTTTGGGAATGTTCGCCAGTTTGATTTATGAAATTCTCGAACTGTCGTCCAGTCAGCATATTTAGAGGAATTCAAGAATTTTGCGATCGCATCCTCTTTCGAGTCTCCTAGTAATTCTTCATAGATACTGATGGATTGAGCCAGTAACCAGCGAGTAAATTCGATCGCCGATTCAAATGTCGATACAGGGACCTCTGTGGACTCCGAACCGTCGATCGCGCAGTTAATAATATGTAGCATCAGTGCGATTCTGTACGAATAGCCATTGAATTTTGGAAATAATGGTTTGATGGATTTACGGGATTCTGACAATCTGAGATTATCCATCTCCCTTAACAGATTCTCCATCCCATAGACATAGCCAGTATTCAACTTCTCCCTTCGCGGGATCCATCCGTAAACACCAAGCAAGTAATTCTGGAGAGTAGAGCAGTAAGCCTCTGTCCGGTTGTTTTGAACATCTAGATATCAAAGCCTCGATCGTGACATCACTAACCCAGTAACGTTCCCTCACTGGTCGGGGTTCTTCTGATTGTTCCAATAAAGCAGAATCTATCTCAGATGGCTTTTTGTTTTTAACCTTCCTCTGGATCGTTTCCCATTCCTCAAGTTTCTGTTCATAAATTAGATCGTGGCTATTACCTAGATTCTTAGTAGCCCTGATGATTGGCCCGTAAGAATGACTTTTACCCGTACCTGATGGTCCATAGATTGCACACCAAAATATCGGCTTGGCGCGGCGATCGGTATTTCCCAAACAGATTAGATTTGTTTTGGGATGCAGTAAGCTTGCCAAGCAGGTAATCAAAGCCATTGCCATTAAACCCTGTGGTGTTGCTGTTCCTTGGCAATATTCAACTAAGGGTGCGGCGATCGAACTTGGGAAGAGTTTTAACAGGTGGAAATCATTGCCTATGGCGGCCAACTTCTTGTCTACGCAAGCTTTAAGCTCTTCAATATCGGTATCGCCAGCATCTATTTCTTCCTGAATCTGACGTGCTATGTCTTTGACAACAGAGATTTGTATACCGTGCTTCTTAGCAATGGCAGCCCTCTTTATAGTTAGAGCGGAGCCTGAAAGATTAGCGATCGCCGCGTAAATATCATCGTTCAATGTAATTGGATTAACTACCTGTCGATCGACAGGCGCGCCGACTGTAGAAATACGATTACCATGTTCTCGATTCCATTTGTTAAGGCAATTCTGGAATGCATCAGGATCTTTGATGCTGGGTGAGTGAGCACCTTTATTTGCCGATCTCCACGTTGCTTCCCGCTCTTGCTCTGGTATTGGAGGGCTGCATCGATCGCAATATTTTACATAGAGAGAATACGGATCGCCGCTATAAGTTACTCCAAGCTCTTCCAGCTTGGTCGCACAACCCAGTAAGTCTTTTGCCAAACTTATGGCTGTTTGATTTCTGCTCCCTTCATTCACCCCAGTGTCTATTAGATCCCGATGTTGTCGTGACAAACAACGCTCGATCGGGATTGGCGGCACTACTGTGTTGTTTACACTTGTTGTAGCTGTGTTGGGTCGAGGTGAAGTCTTCTGTTTCTGATTTACATAATCCAGTACTCGATCGGGGAGTGACGCTATCTCAGTGGTATCGGGTGAGTTAATCCATTTATATCGTCCGGTCTCAGGATGTACTGATGGGGGTAGCACCGATTGACAACCGTCCCAACGGAATTATAATAGTCCCTCTTCCTTTGCTTGGCCCACCTTTTTGATACGGATATTCTCCCAACGATCTTGGGAAATGGTATATATATACTGAGCGCGTCCATCCTTCCCACTAGTGAAAGCGACTGTATGCGGAATTTCACCGCCCAAAATTTCTTTGAATAGCGCGTGTGGGACGTGACCATCACAGTCGATCGCCATAATCCCACCTGATAAACGACCTGTTATTAGGCCAAAACCTTTCGCTGTGCCATTGTTGATGTCAATGGCGATCGAGTCACGAGAGACTGGGTTCTTATTCCACTCTGTTGTATAAGAGATTTTATTTCCATTGACGGGGGTTAAAGCCCAATCATTGGGGATAGCCTGTAATGATTCAATTAATTCTGATGAGCGATCGTCGCATTCTTTTGTAGCCACAAGTTTTCTCCTATTTGGCGGATTGAATTGTTTCCAATGGACAGGCTATACTTATGGCTATTGACGTGCCACAAGTATTTAATCGATTGGAGTTCTGTCCCTTGGAAACTCCAATCCTGCAAATCCCTCAGAGTTGAGATCTGGGGGATTTGCTACTTAGGGGGTATCCCCAAATCAAAATTTGACATACAGTTAGAGGTGATTTTTATTGTTGTGCGCCATCCGCGATGGAGGGCGTTTTTTGTGTCTATTGGGAACTAGGCATACTTTTCTGGTAGGTTTCGATGGATTTGCTGTGCTCAGGAGAGTCTCCCCGAACGAGCCAATCCCTGACGAGCTGCACATTGTAGAGCACCCGAACACTCCCAGCGGGGCGAAACCAGTACAGTTTCTCAGCTAGCTGAGTATCTCTGAGTAACTTCAATCGATCTGCGGATAACCCACTGATAGCAACCATTTCCTTCGTGCGAACGAATGGCCAAGCTGCTAATTTGGGATCGAGGCATTTTTTGCCGAATGTCATTAAATCTCCTGTGTGCTAGTTAGTAGGGTAAAAGGTATAACTTGGACTGAATGGGGATTGATTGAACTATGTCACAAATACTTGAGATTCGCACTAGGCTGTTCTTTGAAAAAAATGGACAGGATAGCTAGAGATGTCGTGGAATCAGACTCTTTAACGAAAACTTAGTCTCAGATAGCTCGAACAATAAATATGGGGTGAACAAATAATCTTCACTCGAATCGTCTATGTTGAAATATATGCCATACTTGTTATCCGTTGATTCTCTGCCATTACTCCAAGCCGCACGTTCCTTACGAGAAATCACTTGTCTTAGTAAATTTCTACGATATGCAGAATCTTTATCTCTTGCAATTCCTTTTTCACGAAGGAGGGTTGCAGTAACTAATCTCTTTTCATCCTTAAATATATTAATAATCCGATCGTACTCAGAGTCTGGAGACTTATTCTTATTCATTTTTAAACAGCTACAAAATATTTTTAATTGATAGTATGCCTATCAATCTCAACCGATACTTGTCTACCGTGGTATTGATAATGAACTAGAGGTTTTTAGACTGTCGTAGCTAGCAGGTGCTTAACTACCGTCTTGATCCGGCTAGTTGGTGTTGTTCCTAGCTTTTTTCCATCTTGCTGATGAAAACCTAGCTCTATAAGTGATTGAGCTAGATCGGCATTACTACTTGGGTTTTTGCTAATTGCATTAGCTACTTTGGCTAATAGCATCGAGTCCTTTACTAGCAAACGATAAAACTTTCGATTATCATCACTAACCCAATCTGGTTCATCTTCTGGCTTTTGTTTTTTGGAGGTAGGAGTAGGAGCGAGAGTCGGAGCTATGTTTTCTACTATTGAATTTTCAATCGTAAGCCTGCTGACAGTTAGATCGTTCAAAGCTTTTTTTAGTTCTGTTATCTCAGCATAAATCGGCTGTAACGATTGTGCTATCTCAACCCTGATATCACCCATGATAAGTAGATCGCTTTTTGTTTTGCTGGCAATCTGTGCTTGGAGCGTACTAAGTATTTCACTTTCTGGTAGTCTATTACGTAGTAATAGACTGTTGTTTTCTCTGATGAGGTCTAAAACTTCCTCTCTTGTCAGTATTGTCTTTGAAACATTTCTGGAACTAGACTCTAGCCCTAATAGCTGACTCTTTAAGTAATGTACGATCCCAGTTCCTAGAGAAGGGAAGGCTTCTCCGTCCTTATTCTTACGAGTAATATTGTGCAGCGTACAATACTGTTCTATTCCTTTTTCCAGCGCTGGCGGAAGGTAGACCATCACGCCTTTATTCTCGGTAGCCATTAACTTAAGTCTACTACTAATACTCTTCTAATATTGTACCTTACGAAATAGCTCAAGTATAATACTCTTCGAGAAATGATATAATTAGTACAATAATTTTAGTTTACACCCGATCGATAAATCTTCACAGACACAAAATGAAGAGCAAAATAATTCAGCAGTATACCGAAAAGATTGGCACTCCGCCCACTGGGGAGCGAATAAATCTCAATCTATTAGGGGTCGCATCTCCAAGCTTTGGCGCGGCGCATACTCTCAACCTACTCATTCATCGATCGCCTGTAGATGCTACTAGCGAACAAACCTTGCAGATTCAAGAAGCGATCGAAGCCCAAACACAGGCATTTATGACTGATGAGGCGACTGCGGCGGCTGAAGTGCTTTTTGGGCAAGTCGTAATTTTAGAGATTACATTCAACCAATATATGAATTTGGCTACACTCTCAGCTAATACCTCGCATTTTGGCACCTTTTTTGATGCGGCGATGAAGGCGCAGGAACAGTCACGTAATACACTAAATATACTACACGACATAAAGAATCCGAAGCCGAAGACGGTGTTCATCAAGAATGCGATCGCCCAACAAGTAAATCAATTAGTAGCCAAAACTGAAGAACTACAGAAACAATTTGAGGATCGACCATATGCCACGGTGGACTTTGGAAGCACGAAAGTTACAGAGCGATCGAATGAAGTTATCGATCTACCAGCAGCGTCCGTGGGCACGATCGACGGGGCCAACAAGCGCGGTAGGAAAGGCAAAAGCAGCGCGAAACTCGCTTAAACATGGGCTGCGATCGAAAGCAATGAGAGAATTATTCTCCCAGTTGGGGCGAGAGCGGAAAGACTTATTAAAAAAATTCTCTGAAAATTTCCAGTAAGTTTTTTGCAAACGAACTGAGACACGATCGAAGTTTGGTATAACGATCGTGTCTCCATAAATCAGGAATAAGTGTTCTTAAGTGGTTGCTGGTATCTTCAAATGCTTGAGCAAACTCTTAATCCGACCGAGTGGAGACGCTCCTAGTGCTGTCCCATCTTGCTTGTGGAAACCCAGCCCGAGCAAAGTTTGAGCTAGATCTTCATTACTATCTGAATGCCGATCGATCGCATCACTTACTTTTGTCAACAACTCAGAGTCGCCTACCAGCGAGCGATAGTATCTTCGATTATTTTCATTAACCCAATCTGGTTCCTCTTCTGGCTGTTGTCTCTGGCTGGAAATATTCCCAGCATCGGCGACCGGATTTTCAGCTTTCATCTGAAGCTTATTGACAACTAGATCGCTCAAAGCTTGTTTGAGTTCTGTCACTTCAGCTTGAATCGGCTGTAATGCCCGTTCGATCTCAGCCTCGATCGTATCTATCGTGGGTGTATCACTAGAGATATTACTAGCAAAGTACTCTTGAATGATGCCCGATACCTCACTTCTTGATAATATTTCGCTAGGTAAAGTACTAGTAATATTCTCTCTGAGTAAATCCAATACTTCTGCTCTGGTAATTGCTGTACTCGGTAAAATTCTGGAGTTAGCCTCTATTCCTAGTAGCTGACTTTTCAAGTACTGTACGATCCCAGTTCCCAACGAAGGGAAAACGACACCATCCTTATTCTTGCGAGTAATATTGTTCTTGGTACAGTACTGTTCGATTACTTGCTCAAGTTCTGATGGAAGATAAACCATCACACCTTTATTCTCGGTAGCCATTTAAGCATATCTCTTACTAGTAATACCTTAGTATTGTACCTTGAGTTAGGCTACAAGTACAGCACTTATCGAATAAGCGATCGACTTAGTGAAATACTCTACTCTGATTGTTCGAGCTTATAGACTGTTTGAATCGATCGCTCTTTGGAAACAGGTGCTAATCCGATCGCCATAGATGCGACTTAGGTCGGTTTGGCAGAAAGTATCCGAAGGGATCGATCGAGTGGCTTTGACGCAATTGTAGTGGAATATGGGTTGTGCCAGAAGACTTGCAATGACATGAAAAAACAATCTCCCATTTCTAACTCTCTTCCTTTTCCCTTTCCCCCTTCTTCGATCAACCAGTAATTGTACTATTACCGCTGATATCGACATTATCTTTGGCCGTAATCGCACCGATAATGGTCGTACTACCACTAGCCGAGAAGTCCTTCTTAGTCCAGAGTTGACCCTTGAGACTGGTATTGCCGCTAATCTCAATATTCCCCTGAGCGACGATTTTGACTGTTCCAAGCGTAGGTGAGGGTGTCGAGGACACCTGGATCTGTGGCGGTGGCGGCGAAGTTGGCGGCTTGGTTTTGATTGATGGTGGTTGGTTTGGCGATACTGACGATCGTGGGTGCAACGTTATCGACTTTGGCAATGACTGTTTGAGTGGTAGAGGCTCCGTCTTTGTCGATGACAGTGAGGAGGACGTTATAGTTGCCATTGTCAGCGAATGTATGATTGACATTTTGACCGCTAATGGTGGGAGTTGTGTCTCCAAAGTTCCAACTATAAGTCAGAGTATCGAGGATGCCAGGATCTGTTGCTGTTGCTTTAAATAATACCGATTCACCTTCTTTAATAGTCGTTGGTTTGACAATTGAAACGATCGACGGTGCGACGTTATCGACTTTGGCTACTACTGTTTGAGTAGTGGCAGCTCAATCTTTATCCGTTACCGTCAGGGTAACATTATAGTTACCATTGTCTGCAAAGGTATGAGTAACATTTTGACCGCTGACGGGGTTAGTATTGTCACCGAAGTTCCAACTGTAGGAGAGCGTGTCTTTGGTTCCTGGGTCGGTAGCAGTAGCTCTAAATTCGACTGCTTCACCCTCTTTGATGGTGGTGGTAGTGGTGGTAGTACCGCCATCTTTGTCGGTGACGGAGAGAGTGACGTTATAGTTGCCGTTATCGGCATAGGTATGGGTGGTGTTCTGCCCGATAATCGGGTTGGAACCATCGCCGAAATTCCAGGTGTAGGTGAGATTGGCACTACTACCGCCGTCTTTTGCTGTGGCTGTGAGGGGAATATTTTGGCCTTCTCTAATGGTGGTGGGGATGACGATACTGTCGATCGTCGGAGCGACGTTGTTGACGGTAATATTAATGGTGGCGGGATTGGTGGATTGACCATTACTATCGAAGCCGAGATAAGTAAAGCTATCTGCACCGACGTAATCGCTGCTGGGCGTGTAAGTTATCTTGCCATCACTTGGATTTCGGGCGGGCGACTTCAAAGGAATCGTTAGGGGTGGGGGCGGCGGCGAGGGTGACATCTAATTCGGAGGGGAGGCGGCGTTCGCCCACTTCTAGCCCCGATGCCATTAAGTCTTGGGGATACGCGCTATCGAGGTGGTTGTTGTCGGTGGTGAGGGCGATTTGTTGCCCTTTGAAGGTGGTGTCGCCATGTCCGAAGCCACTGATGTGTCCGAGTTCGTGGAGGAGGGCGGTGAAGAGGTCGTATTTCCCAGCGGCGGCGGTGTTGGGTTTGGCGATGAGGGAGCCGCCTGGAAGGGGGGTAAATTCACTCCAGTCTAGGGGGGTGGGATCTACGAACCAGCCTGCACCTTGGGCGGATCGATCGATTAGAATCGTACCACCGATCGCGAGGGCTGTGGGATGGTTGATTGTAATATCATGAATTTTATTGTCGATCTCCCTCGAAAATAATCGCTCTCCCCATTCACGATCGCATCCCTGAACTGAGAAACTTCACCAGTCGATCGATCGCCACTCGAACCGATTCAGGATCTGTACTCTGGAGCAGTGCCAAAGGTTGCCCCGCTTCAGATTGGACTCTAACTAATGCCGCAATTACCAAATCGAACTTCCAGGCGAGCTGAGATCTCGATTGCTCTGGCAGTGCCCGCTGTAACACGTCCAAAAATGCCTCGATCGATGCTGCAAATTCCCCTTCTACGATACTCTTGAGCGGTTCGGGTTCCGTCCAACAACGCCCCATAAATTGAGTGTGGACGAGCAAGAACTCTTTGTCTCGCGCCAAAAACTCTAGACAGGGTTTGAATAATGCGGTCAAGATTGCTTCTACCGTCGGCACTCGACCCCCCGCCTGAAGTTGTTGGAGCAATGCCAATTCTTGCTCGACGATCGGACGAGCAAACCGCTCGACCACTGCACGAAACAGCTCCTCCTTCGACCCGAAGTGATAGTGAACCGCCGCCAAATTGACATCTGCCTCACCGATCACATTTCGTAATGTAGTGCCAGCAAAGCCTCGCTCGGCAAAGAGTCGTTCGGCAACATTAATGATTTGTTCTTTGGTATCGATTGTTGTAGTACTCACAATTTTCTGCATTGGTTCTTGGATCGATTGTAATTGAGAAGTTGTCCGGGCCGAGATAACGATTATCTCGGACTGACTTTGAGGGCAATTTCAGATTCGCACGTTGCAATTTATTAAAATATCTGTTTTAATTGTATCAAACGTACGTTTAAATAAATACTGTCTGGCTAAAAACTTAGCTCAAGCGTAAATTGCTTTATTGGATATGGCTCTCAGGGATTCAAAAAGCCGTTTAACAGTCTATCGATCGTATCTTTGTATTAAAACATTCGTTTAGTTGAGACTAGTTCTGCTTGAAAGGTAGCTGGGCTGACAAATTTACAGGTCACAGGAGGGAACGATGACATACACATTACCTGAATTACTACAAGATGAATCCACTGTTCGCCCAGCGCAGAATAGTATTTGGCAGGGCATTGTCGATCGAACTCCGTTAGGCTGGCTGCAACTCAAGAAAAGTAAATCGCGGCTGCTGGTCGCAATAGCTGGCATTGGCTTTGCCGATCTGTTGATGTTCGCTCAACTCGGCATTCAAGCCGCATTGTTCGATAGCAACACCATGCTCAATCGCGCGATGAATGCAGACATCATCATCGGCAGTGCTCAATATCGGGACTTAAATCTGGCCAATACTTTACCCCGCCGTCGGCTCTATCAAATTAAAGATATCCCTGGCGTGCAATCTGCCGAACCGCTGTATATATCGACAGTCGTGTGGAAAAATCCGCAGACTCGGCGCAAAACGCAACTCACACTGGTGGGGCAAAGTCTCGATCGACCAGCGTTCGCCCTCAATGAAGTCAATCAAAATCTCGATAAGCTCAAGCAGCCAGATACCTTTTTGTTCGATCGGTTGAGTCGAGGCACATATGCAGATGTCGTTACCAAAGTTGCAGCTGGACAATCTGTAAAAACGGAAATTCAACGTCGCACGATCGAAGTCACAGGACTGTTTTCACTCGGTGCTTCATTTGCCACCGACGGAACGCTCATTACTAGTCCAGAAACTTTTCTGCGCTTTTTTCCCGATCGCAGTTCCGGACAAATTACCTTGGGCTTGATTAAAGTTCAACCTGGTGTCGATCCAGATCGAGTCCTCGCCCAGATTAAAGCCATCTTACCGCCCGATACGATCGCCTCCACAAAACAGCAATATGTAGACGACGAACAAGCCTACTGGCAACAAACCACCCCAATTGGCATCGTGTTTACCTTCGGCACAGTCATGTCATTTATTGTGGGGATGGTCATTGTGTTTCAGATTCTCTCGACTGACGTAAACGAGCACATGAGCGAATATGCCACGTTTAAGGCGATGGGATATCGCGATCGCTATCTGCTAGCGATCGTGCTAGAACAATCGCTGATTCTGGCATCGCTGGGATTTATCCCTGGTTTAGCACTCGCATTAGGGCAATACACGCTCATTCAGAACCTCGGTGCTTTGCCAATTGCCATGACCGTGGAGCGGCTGATTCTGGTCTTTTCACTCACGGTGGTGATGTGCGTAGTCTCAGGTGCGGTGACAACTCGCAAGCTACAATCTGCCGATCCAGCCGATAATTTTTAGGAGTCAACATGAATCCAGTTTCAATCAAGGTCTGGGATTATATATTTGTTCCGTCTTCAGTCAGACCATCTCCAGCGATCGCAGTGGCGCACTTAGACCACTTTTTTGGCGAAGGCGAACTGACAAAACAGGTGCTTTTTGATATCAATCTGGCTATTAATGCTGGCGAGATCGTTATCTTGACTGGCCCCTCTGGTTCGGGTAAAACGACATTATTATCGCTGATGGGTGGGTTGCGATCGCCTCAATCCGGCAGTCTGCGGATGTTGAACACCGAACTGGTCGGCGCGCCTAAAGCAGTGGCAGTAGAGGCACGTCGCTCCTGTGGCTATATCTTTCAGGCACACAATCTTCATACCAGTTTGACGGCTCAAGAGAACGTGATGATGGGGCTAGAAGTCCACGGCGCTTATTCGCGTGCCCAGCGGCGCGATTTAGCATTAGAAATGCTAGAAGTGGTGGGTTTAGGAGAACGGACTCAATACTATGCAGAAGCTCTTTCTGGCGGCCAAAAACAGCGCGTGGCGATCGCCCGTGCCCTAGTCAGCCGTCCGCAAATCGTCTTAGCTGATGAACCCACCGCCGCACTAGACAAACAATCCGGGCGCGACGTGGTCGAACTGATGCAAAAACTCTCAAAAGAACGAGGATGCACCATCTTGATGGTGACACACGACAACCGCATTTTAGATGTTGCCGATCGCATTATCCACATGGAGGATGGGCATTTAAATTAATTGAGAATTGAGAATTGCGGATTGATTTTCGGACGGGTTTCCCGTCCATGAAAATCAACCAAGCAGCGGATGCAACCACGCGGAGGTTTGTCTTGTCGCACTCTCATGGTCGGGAAACCCGACCGAGGTGCGCCGCTCCTCCGCATGTGTTGCACCAAGCAGAGAATTGGGTGGTTAGGATGGGGATTTAAACCCCTGCTGTTCGTTAAGCAACTAAGTTCAGTCGGTGCCAATTGCCCACTCCCGCAGCTACTCCCTTCCTACTCAAGCAATAGACAATCCAGCTTTGTGCTGTCTGTTATCTATTCACTATCAACTATCAACTATCAACTATCAACTATCCACTATTTATTATGTTTCAAAAAGTAGAAAGACAGACCAAACTGACTGTAGGCGGCAAACAAACACCATTCATGTGGGGAACTGTTGCCCTGATGGCAATCAGTAGCAGCGGAATTTATATACAGCAACAGCAATCAACACAGCAAGCGGAGAAAACGCAATCGATCGTCGATGCAACTAAATCGGTACCAACAACCGTCACAGCCTTGGGGAAACTGGCACCTAAAGGGGAAGTCATCAAGCTGTCTGCCCCCACATCAAACGAAGGTGTCAAAATCGATAAGTTGTTAGTAGAAGAAGGAACGACAGTTAAATCGGGACAGTTAATCGCAATTTTGGATAGTCAAGGACGCTTACAAGCAGCCGTAGATGAAGCTAAAGCCAAAGTCGATGTTGCCCGATCGAATCTGGCAAAAGTCAAAGCTGGAGCCAAGCAGGGCGAAATTAACGCTCAGAAAGCTACCATCGCTAAATTGCAAGCCGAACAGGGCACAAGTATCGAAGCCCAGAAAGCGACAGTTGCTAAATTAGTGGCGGAAACAGCAACTCAAATCGAAGTTCAGAAAGCCACAATCGCCAAAATTGTAGCCGAAACAGCAACTCAAATTGAAGCCCAAACAGGAGCCATTGCTGAAGCCCAAGCCGGACTTGCGAACGCGCAAGCTGAAGATAAACGTTATGTCACTCTCTACGAACAGGGTGCGGTGTCGGCATCTAACAGTGATAGTAAGCGATTGACCTTACAAACCACACAGCAGAAAGTCAATCAGGCTCAGGCCAATTTAAAACGCATTGAATCTACTGGGAAGCAACAATTAGCTGAAGCTCAAGCCAATTTACGCCGGATTCAAACATCGGGACAACAGCAAATCATTGAGGCAAGAGCTAATTTGCGGAAGCTCGAAACATCAACCCAACAACAGGTCAAAGAAAGTCAATTTACCCTCGTTAAAATTGTGGAAATACGTCCCGTAGATGTACTGTCTGCCAAAACAGAGATCGACAGTGCGATCGCATCTTTAAAACGTGCCGAAGCAAATCTAGCGCAAGCTTATATTAAGTCACCTCAAGATGCTCAAATCTTGGAAGTTTTTGCCCGTCCTGGGGAAGTAGTTGGTACTAATGGGATTGCCGATCTTGGTAAAACCAGTCAAATGTATAGCGTGGTGGAAATCTACCAAAATGATGTTAATAAAGTTCGAGTCGGACAGAAAGTAAAAGTTACCAGTAATTCTCTACCCAGTAAATTGCAAGGTACGATCGAGCGAGTTGGCATTCAAATCAAGCGTCAAAACACGATTAATGCCGATCCTAGTAGTAATATCGACGATCGAGTTGTGGAGGTTCATGTCGCTTTAGATTCAGAATCTAGTCAAAAGGCAGCTAAGTTTACCAACTTACAAATTCAAGCAACGATCGATTTAAAATAAATTGCCAATAAAAGAAGGTTGTTACCGATTCAGGCGATGCCTTCTTTCCCAATTTAGAACTGAGAACACACACGGTTTCACTGTTCGGCGATCCTGTTATTAGTAAGAACCTTCCTTACACAAAACAACCTTGACTGTTTCTAGCAATATTTTCAAATCGAGCGTCAAAGACCAGCGTAAGATATAAATCATATCCCAATAAAAAATCTCGCTAGAATCACTGCTGTTACGTCCTTTGACTTGCCACAGTCCAGTAATTCCTGGCAAAACTTCATATCTCAATAATTTATTAGGGTGGAATTGTTCGATATCTTGCAGCGATAATTTATAGTCACGAACGGCGAGTGGGCGCGGCCCGACTAGGTAAGACCTCAATAAACGCTGGCAGCCAAAAAGATGGTTGTGACAAAGACACCCCATGAATATACTGTTCGGTGATAATTGCCGAAAAAATCTAAATCGGAGGAGGCATCTTCGCCGCAGCTTTAGCCCGAATCACATCAGATAATGATAGTACTTGCTCCGAACCATGTAATCTAGATGTGAGATAATTCCAAAACGAAATTCCTAACTTTCGGCAAGTCTTTTTCAAGCCAACGAATGTATCTCTAGCTTTTCTGCCTAGTTCAGAGCGTGTGCCACCACTAATTTTCCGACGGGTGACATATTCTCTAATATCGGTTTCTGCCGCATTGTTATGTAAGGGTAATTCTGGGCAATCTAGTACCTGTAATAGTTCAATCTTATGATTCCTGATTTGATTAAGGACATTATTTAATAGCCCATGCTGGATATAACATCGCCCAAATATCTCATCAAATTTATCCTGCAAACTTAATGAAATCTCTTGACTGGGCTGCTGTTGATACTGTTTTAATTCTTGATAGTAGTCCCACAACAATCCTTGCATTTCGACAATATTCTCTCGCTCTTGCTCGCCATCACCTTCCAATTTTCTCAGACCTCTCTCAATATGAACCCAGCATAATCCATGCTGCATTACATTGAATTGTCCCGCCCCATCACTCAAAATTATCAATGGTTCCCGTCTTCCTTCTATGCTCAAACCACCTATCAGTGCTGCTTCAGTTATTACTCTTACTGTTTTTATACTAGTTATTCCTTGAGACAATAGATGCTCATGCCATTCTTCTTTTTTAACTGCTAATGGCCGCTCCGAAAAATCGACCTCAATCAGATTTTTCTGCGGGAGCTGATAGTTATCCAGATATGTCTTGGCATCTTCATTCAGTACATATTTTCGCTCCCCTGCTTGTAATATTTCTAAAAAGTTTTCTCGACTCTTAGAATTACTACTGTGGAAATAAGCAAAGTCATCATTTCCAACTACTGTACAATATCCATTCTTGCCATTGTGTCTTGCTCCAGTATCATCCGTATGAATGTATGTTGCTGTTTCTAGCCCTGCTCTTAATACTTGCTGTTGTTCCTGCTCAAATATTTGATGCTCTTCATTCAAGAGCCGATTTACTTGTCCTACTGAAATATTTATTCCCCATTCTCGGAGTTGCTCATAAATTAATGGTTGTGGCACTCTGCACTGATAATGCTGATACATTACATAGCATACCAATCCTGGCCCATAGTGCCTTCCCTGATATTCTTGGGGCAACTCTCCCACTACCGTTTTTCCATCACCTGTGATGTACTCTGCTAGCTGAAATCGAATGTTATGTCGCTTAATTATTAGTTCTTGTACATCGTAACTCCGATACCCATTAAATTTAGCATTTTCAGGAATATTCTCAGGCTGGATCGATATTTCTTCGTCGATCTCCAAGCTTGATTTTTTGCTTTCCTTTGCTGAACCTGCTCTTTTATCCGATTTTGGCTCTTTCGGTTCTCGCTGATTTAGCAGACTGGCACTTAATTGTGGCTTTCCTTTTAGTTTCTTCTTTGCCAGCAGTTCTGCTTCTAGTTGTTCTATTCTTGTTTTCTGATTTCCCAGTTGCTTGTATATCTTTTCAATCAGCTTTCTCTGTTCCTCTACCAGTCGCCGCAAACCTTCTACCTCCGTCTCTGAGGTATTTGTTTGGGCTGGGCTAGTATCGCTGTTTATACTCATCTCTCTGTTAAACCAGATTTTCGCTCTTTTTGCAACCCCCTGATTTACCAGGGCTTATTGAGACGTTACCCGACTAGGCTCATTCTACCTTGAAGAACGTTGATTAATTGTGGCAACTCGTCTAAACTATATTTTCTTAAAAACTTACCAACTTTCGTAATACGCGGGTCGGCTTTGATTTTAAATAAGACTCCGCCTTTAATTTCATTTTGTGCTTCAAGTTCTGCTTGAAGTTCGCTGGCATTGACTACCATCGTTCTAAATTTCCAGACTTTGAAAGGCCGACCTTTTAGACCGATTCGTTCCTGTTTGTAAAAAATTGGTCCAGGGGAATTTTTGCGGATCGCGATCGCGATCGCTAGGAATACTGGCGATAGGATAATCAGGCCGATAAATGCAGCGACTCGATCGAATATTTGCTTTAACCGAAAACTATTTTCCAAAATAGAGATCGATTTAAAACGGCTGGTAGTAATTTCACCGATCGTCTTGGTTTCAGCGGCTCGTTGTGGTAATTGCAATTGGGTGGGAACCATTCTCAGATGAATTCCGACTGATTTTAATTTCCAAAACAACATAATTTGATTGTCGAGCGGCTGTTGCGAGCAGATAAATACCTCGCTGACTTTACTGGCGCGAATCAGCGCAAACATTCCATCTAATTGACTGTGGAGATTCCAATCGGCCAAGTCGAACTTACGCTCTACTCTAAATTGCTTAGAACGGTTGACTAATTGTTGAATTTTTTCGATATCCCCTCGTTCGCCCAACAACGCAACTGAGGGCTGAAAAATAGGGTAACGACTGCGAATCTGGATAATTAGAACATCTAATAAGAATCTCGCCAGACCGATCGAGATAAAATTCAACATCCAGGCGATCGCGAATATCGATCTCGTCACCCACCAGAATCTCGGTTGGTACAAGAAAGTACTAACTAGGATAGTTAAATGCGCCAGTGTCAAAGATTTAAACAAATTGGCAAATCTGTGTAGTCGCTCGTCAGTGCCATAGAATCCGGAAGCAGCAAGAGTCCCGATCTCGATTACTATCATCGGCCAGATCGATTCTGAGATATGGATCGCGCCTGAGATACCAAGGAGATCGGCAATCTGCCAGGAAATAAATAACATCACCGCATCGAGCAACAGTAGAAAGATCGACCTTAATGCTCCCAGTGGCGTTCGCCACTCAATAGCTACGTTGGTTGCTCTGATATCTTCGATCTGCCATAGATCGCTAGTGAGATCGGTTTTGTTAGCATTAGTCATGCGATAGTTATGTTAAATAGAGTGAATTAAAGATTTGCAGCGATCGCGATCGCTAGTTACCGATCCATTAATCTACCGCGCTCAAAAAACTGACTAACTCTTGCAACTTATCCCAAGCCACACCACTATTCAATACTGCTGTTGCCAGCTCGATCGCTTGCTGATGTGCGCCGATCGGTACAATATTAGCTACTTGGAGTGCTAATCCGGCATTAATAGCCACCACATCTCGTTGAGCGGGAGTGCCTTTACCTTGAAGCACTGCGGTGAGGATCGCCGCATTTTCCGCCACATCGCCACCTGCTAGAGCAGTAATCGGCGCGGGAGTCATGCCTAGCTCTACCGGATCGATACTGGTGAGTTTGACCTCACCATTAGTTAAAATGGCGAGATCTGTCGCATCGCCTAAACCAGCCTCATCCAGACCTTCGCGACCGTGTAGCACGATCGCTTGGTGAGTGCCGAGGATACCTGCTGCTTGGGCAATAACTTCGAGCAGACGGGGTGTAAATACGCCGATAATTTGTCCTGTAGGGCGCAGCGGATTGACGAGCGGCCCGATCAGATTAAATACCGTCCGAATCTTCAATTCTTGGCGGAGCGAAGCCACTGCTTTCATGGCGGGATGCCAGCCCGGTGCAAATAAAAAGGTAATGCCGACTGTGTCTAAAGCGGCAGATACCCGATTTGATGGGGCTGTTAATTTTACGCCGAGTGCTTCTAATACATCGGCAGAACCGACTCGACTGGATGCCGATCGATTTCCATGTTTGGCAACTTTTGCGCCTGCTGCTGCGGCTACAAATGCCACTGCGGTGGAGATATTGAAGGTGGATGCACCATCGCCACCAGTGCCGCAGGTATCGATCGCGGGTGTGGGAGGTGCGATCGCTGGATCTTGTAATGCCTGAGCCATACCAGCGAGTTCTGGCGCGGTAATTTTCTTGGCTTCGAGGGCGGCTAAAATCGCGCCGGATAATCCAGGTGGGATCTCACCATCGAGCCATCCCTGCATCAGTATTCTCGATTGTGCTTGAGTGAGCGATCGATTTGCTAGGAGTTGCTGGAGGAGCTGCGACCAAGTTGCGGATTCAGTTAGGGTGAGCATGAGGATTTGGGATATTAGATAAATAACAGCAGATAAAGACTAGTAACAGCGTAGATCTGAGGGTACCCACAAGGGGCACCCCTACACAATTAACCTGTAGGGGTGCCCCTTGTGGGTACCCTCTACACTAAGCACTAATATATTTCAACTAATCTTGGTTCGATCGCGGCACAGGTCAAGGCGATCCAATCGATCGACACTACACCCGCACTAAGAAGGTGTCTAAATACTTAACCAGAGTGTCGGTATCGTTAACTGCGGCAATTAACCCGACATGACCATCTGGACGAACCAGGATCATCTGTCCATCTCGTCCTAGTTGACGATCGCTATCTCGATCCATTGGTTGAATTGTCGCAACCTTGATTTTCGATCGGAATCGGCTTACTATCTCATAAGCTTGTTCGACTACCTCACTGTCTTTAGTCCGTAATAGCAGCGTCCAGTGGTGAATTGAGATTAATCGGTGCAGATTTGCCCATTGGCCATCGCCAGACACTACTGGGACATTGGGGATGCGATCGCCTGCATGTAGCGACCCACTGGCCTTCTGCTGCCAAGCTAATGGGCTATTGCGGTACTCCATGCCCAGGTCGCTGAGCATGTACTCGATCGAGCGTCGCACTGGTTTGAGCGACAATCCGATCGGCATGAACGTTTGCATCAGCCCGAGCTTAGGATAGACTTGCGGCTGCTCCATCACGTTCGAGTCGTTGGCTTTGATGATGCTATGTGCGTTGGCGCGTTGTTCGATCGTATAAGTATCCAACAAAGAGGATTTTGCTTCACCACGCTCGACGGCGGCTAATTTCCAGCCGAGGTTATAAGCACCTCGGAGTCCCGTATTCATTCCATGTCCGCCGATCGGTGCCCAGGCATGAGCGGTATCCCCGACTAGCAGCACGCGACCTTTGTTGAAGGTCGCAGCAATCCGATTCTGGAATCGGGCGCGACTGAGCCAAACGGGTGCGGTTAGCTCTAGCTCCAATTCTGGCATGTAAGTAACCGCTGCCACTAAGTCGCGCATTTCTGCTAAGGTGGGCGGTTCTTTGCGATCGGGCGTGGGATCGCTCGCAAACGCACAGAAACGGTAACTATCACCTGGCATCGAGAACCCTAACATTGAAACGTTCTCTTTCAAAAAGAAATAGCCGTGAGTAGTGGATTTGGGAAACCGCCAAGTTGGTTTGGCATTGACTTGAAGTGTTTGTAAGTTCGCCACGCGCTCGCCTTCAAACGGAATCTGTGCGGCTTCACGAATCGCGCTCCGAGTTCCTTCGCAGCCTACTACCCATTGGGTCGCGATGGTTTCTTCTTCTCCCTGGGCAGTTCGGACGGTGACTTCAGCTCCATCGTCATGTGCATGAAGTCCTATGGCTTCTTTTTCCCACTCGATTTCAACTCCGAGCGCGGATAATGACTCGGCTAATAGCCGCTCTGTATCGTGCTGTTCGATACAGAGGGGATTTGGGTAGTCTGTTTTGGTGGAACCATATTCAAGACCGCCGATCTTCCGACCGTTGATATAAATATGTGTGCTTTGTAGTCGATGAGCAAAGTCTAAAAATTTGTCGATTACGCCTAGTTCTGCTAGTGCTTCTTGGGAGCGCGCCCAGAGCACGCCAGCTCTTGCTTGTCGTTTTGTGGCGGTGGCTCGATCGATAATCCGCACGGACAGGGACAGTAATGTTAATTCGATCGCTAGCATCAAACCAGTAGGGCCAGCACCGACGATTAATACTTGAGGTTGAGATGGATTAGACATGGTAATTTGCTCGCGATTTAAAATTATAAAGATTATTTATGTTTGTAAATTTGGATCGATCCTTGTAAATTAAGCAACTAAATTATCGATCGATGACCTCTTGTGAGCGATCGAGATTAGAGGATATCTGAGAAATCTAATTGCTTCGTTTGCAGTGGGTAGATCCCCCCTAACCCCCCTTCAAAAGGGGGAACCGGATCCGGAAGTCCCCCTTTTTAAGGGGGATTTAGGGGGATCTTCTAGGGTTTGCGCTTAATAGGTCAGACTTCTACACCCGAACCAAGAAATTGTCTAAATACTTAACTAGAGTGTCGTAATCGTTAACTGCACCAATAAATCCGACATGACCATCGGGACGAACGAGGAGCATCTGTCCCTCTCTCCCCAGTTGCCGATCGCTTTCTCGATCCATTGGTTGAATTGTCGTCACCTTGATTTTCGAGCGGAATTGACCCACTATCTGATAAGCTCGTTCGATTACCTCAGTGTCTTTCGTCCGCAGTAGCAGCGTCCAGTGGTGAATCGAAATCAAGCGATGCAGATTTGCCCATTGTCCATCGCCAGATACTACCGGAACATTGGGGATGCGATCGCCTGCATGTAGCGATCCACTAACCTGTTGCTGCTTGGATAAAGGGCTATTGCGGTACTCCATGCCCAGGTCGCTGAGTGTGAACTCCATCAAGCGTTTCACTGGCTTGAGTGACAATCCGAACGGCATGAACGTTTCCATCAGCTTGAGCTTAGTAGCTGATGGCGGCTGCTCGACGATGTTCATCCGGTTGGCTTCAATGATGGTGTGTGCGTTGGCGCGTTGTTCGATCGTATAAGTATCCAACAGAGAGGATTTGGCTTCACCGTGTTCGACTGCGGCTAATTTCCAGCCGAGGTTGTAAGCACCTCGGAGTCCTGTATTCATGCCATGTCCGCCGATCGGTGCCCAAGAATGCGCCGCATCCCCGACTAGCAGCACGCGACCTTTGTTGAGGGTCGCAGCAATCCGATTCTGAAAGCGGGCGCGACTGAGCCAAACGGGTTCGGATAGCTCTAGCTGCAATTCCGGCATGTAACTAGCTGCTGCCGTCAAGTCGCGCATTTCTGCCAAGCTGGGCGGCGTTTTGCGATCTGGGTGGGGGTCGGTAGTAAATGTAAAGAAACGGTAAGTGTCTCCAGGCACGGGAATACTCATGATTGAGACGTGTTCGGCTAAAAAGAAATAACCGTGAGAAGTGGATTTTGGCAGCCGCCAAGTTGGTTTGGCATTGACCTGAACTGCTTGTAGGTTCATCGCAGGCTCTCCTTCAAACGGAATCTGCGCTGCTTCACGGATCGGACTCCGACTGCCTTCGCAGCCTACTAGCCATTGAGTCTCGATCGTTTCCTCCTGACCATTGGCAGCCCGCACAGTGGCTTCCGCTCCATCGTCATGCGTGCGAACCCCAATTAATTCAGTTTCCCATTCGACCTCAACTCCTAGATCGGATAATGACTCAGCTAAGAAGCGTTCGGTATCGTGCTGTTCGATCGTCATTGGGAAAGGGTAGTCACTCTTGATGTGACCGAACTCGAACCCGCTCAATTGCTTACCCTTGGCATAGACATCAAAGTTGTGCATTTTATGCGATCGATCCAAGAACTTGCCGATTACGCCTAGCTCTGCTAGTGCTTCTTGGGCGCGCGACCAGATCACACAGGCTCTGACTTGGCGTTTGGTTTCAGCGGCTCGATCGATAATCCGCACGGACAGGGAAAGTAACGTTAATTCGATCGCCAGCATCAAACCAGTAGGGCCAGCACCGACGATTAATACTTGAGATTGAGATGAATTAGACATGATAATTTGCTCGCGATTTAAAATTATAAAGATTATTTATGGTTGTAAATTTAGGGTTGAACCTAAGTTTGAAAAGTCTAATTGCTCCGTTCATGGTGGGTAGATCCCCCTAAATCCCCCTTCAAAAGGGGGACTTCCGGATTCCGGAAGTCCCCCCTTTTTAAGGGGGGTTAGGGGGGATCTTCTAGGGATTATCTCGTAACAGAATTTCTACCAGCTTGCAGTAGGAGAAAATGAAACAAAACAAGCGCACCCACAGCAAACCCAGCAGTTGCCCAAAAGACACCCTGCACACCCCATACACCAGCAAAGATCCCGGCAATGAGTGGCCCTAATCCAATACACAGCGATTGCACGCTCACATTGACTGCCATAAATCCGGCTCGCGTGTCGTCGATCGCGAGTTTTGCTAACATCTCTTGGCTAGAAGGTATTGCCAGACCCAGTGCCGCCCCAAATAAACTACTCGCAACAAATAACAGCCACGCGCGATCGATTAGCGGAATCATCGCTAGCGAGATCGCGGCGATCGTCAAAGCTGCTCTAATTAGAGTTATTTCTGATGTGTGTCGCGTTAACCTTTCCAACTGCGAAGCAACCAACCCTAACGCGACTGACATGCTGGCTAACATCAAACCAATTAACAATCCCGAAGCACCAAAATTAACTCCTGCCAGAATCGGGATATAAGTTATAAACGGCCCAGATTGAATCAGAAACATCACACCGATGACTAATAGCAGTCTCAGTACTGTCGGATTGTTAATACTCTGCCAAACCTTTTGCAGATAAAGCTTGAGATTGCTATTTTGGCTACCACTGGGTTGGTGGGGCAGCTTGAGCACCATCAATACCAACATCAGTAAGGGAAAGGCGAGTGTAGCTAGCAAGAATGGATATCGCCAACTAAAACCTGATAGCACCCCACCGATAATCGGATAAATCGCCGTGCTAGCACCGATCGCGCTCACGCTCATAGACATTGCCAGCGTTAAGGCTTTGCCACGATAGATCGTACTAATCAGCGTCAGGGAGATTAAATTTAGGCTAGCAGAACCTAAACCTTGAAGAAATCGCCACCCAATTAGAGTTTGAAAATCGCCAGCGAAGGCACAACTGCTGCCAGCGATCGCAAACAGTAACAATGAAGGAACTAACACTTTTTTAATCCCAATTCGATCGGCGATGATGCCTAAAATAGGCGTGGCAATGCCGATAGGCAGAAAAAAAGCGGTCATTACTAATTGGGTTTGGCTAGGCGAAACATCAAAAACTTTCGATAATTGTGGGAGGATCGGGCCAATTGTTGGCCCACCCATAATTTCGATTAGGGTGAGGCTGACGATGATATAAAAATTCCGATCGTGCAGCGGATTTTTGGTGCTGGTAAATTGGGACAATTCATCACTTTGACGATCTCGATCTAAAGTTTGCAGATCTTTCATTGTTTTGCTGTTTCTAACAAGTTGAGATTTTTTAGAGGATGTCTGAGAAATCTAATTGCTCCGTTTATGGTGGGTAGATCCCCCCTAACTCCCCTTTTCAAGGGGGGAACCGGATTCGGAAGTCCCCCTTTTTAAGGGGGATTTAGGGGGATCTCTAGGGTCTTGGCTATAGTTCTCTTAAACCAACTGGCAAATGTTCGGGACCATGAAACACAATATTGTCCGCCCATTTAATGACTCGATCGACTAAATGCAATTTCGGGAAGCGGTTAATCAGAATATTCAAGGAAATCTGCGCTTCAGCGCGAGCTAGTTCCGAACCCAGACAAAAGTGAATACCACCACCAAAACCACAGTGCTGATTGTCCTGACGCTGAAGATCGAGTTCGTCGGCTCGATCGAAACGGCGGGGATCGCGGTTAGCAGCACCGAGCATTAAGCCCAAACTGTCACCTCGACGAATCAACTTGTCGCCAATTTGAACGTCTTCATAAGCCCACCGGGATAACATCTGGACGGGGCCGTCATAGCGAATTAGCTCTTCTACAGCCGCTGGCATCAGATCGGGACGAGAGCGTAATAACTGCATCTGGGCTGGATTGCGGAGTAGCGCGAGCGTTCCTTTGGCAATTAAGTTAATTGTCGTTTCGTGTCCTGCTGTGAGGAGATGAATGCAGGTCGCCAGTATTTCCTCATCATTCAATTTATCGCCTTCATATCGCGCTTTAGCTAGAGCCGTAATTAAATCCTCGCGTGGGTTAGCATGGCGTTTGGCGATCGCCTCTTTAAAGTATTCAATAAAAGCTTGAGTAGCTGTTTCTGCTCGATCGTAAACTGCCACTGAAGGAGTCAATCGCGAAGCACTAGCATGTTGTAATGCTAATGCCCACTCTCTAAACATCAACCGATCTGCGGGATCTACACCTAGCAAAGTGGCAATGACCATGACTGGCAACGGAAACGCAAAATCGTCGATTAAATCCAGCTCCGATCGATCGCCCACTCGCTCCAACAGACTATCGGCAATTTCGACGATCGCCGGACGGAGAGTTTCTAAAGTCTTCGGCGAAAAAGCTTTATTAACTAATAATCTCAACCGAGTATGATTGGGCGGATCGCGAAATACCATCCAGTTACTTACCATCGAACTAAAGCCTTTATAAGCTTTGGGTACTGGAGAGGTTTCAATATTGGGGTGAACTTTTTGACCTTCACGACCAAATCGCCGATCTTCAAGTACCTGGACGACATCTTGATAACGGAACAGATACCAAGCACCAGCCAGTTGCGGTTTGGCAGCCATGCCCCAATGCACGGGGTCTGTTTCTCGATAGTGACGGTAAACTGGATAAGGATCGGCGATGACTTCAGGTAAAAATGGATTTAATCGCTCTAGTGTCGAAATAGTCATGGTTGTACGATTTTGGATTGAGGATTGGGCGACGGGGGGACTAGGGGACTGGGAGATTAAAAAACCTGAGTTCGGGATAAGGATTTTCCATCAATGACTCCTAGCTTCGTTTCTGCACCGCCCTCGAATGAATTCGGGGCTGATAGCAAAAGTTCACTGAAGTGAACTAAAAGATTTAGCAGTTCTCTGAAGAGAACTTGAGCTATTAGCCCGAACTTCTAGTTCAGGGCGGTTTCAGCACGAAGCATGTTCCAAGGGAGTTAGTTGCAGTGGATAAGCCAGTGAAGCCAGCATCTGATTCATGCGCACGCGCCCCTCGCGCTGAACTCTAGCTACCGAAGATCGCGACTCCAAACGTTTCATATAATTTGTGAGGTTGGGTAAATGTTGATAGTCATAAACCAGCCGTAAATAAGTAAGCGTCGGTGCAGCAGCACAGTCTGCTAACGAAAATCGATCTCCCACCAGCCAAGTCTGGGTTTGAAGTTTAGTGTCCAGGAAGCTACAAGCTATTTCTAGCAGCCTGCGCGCTTTGATGACCTCTTTTTTGCCGCGCAGCTCCAATTCGCGCTGACTATCGGCAAACAGCACTTCTCGGCTACCGTTGATATAAACATCGATAATTCTCTCGATCGACCGAATCTCTAAAATCCGTTCTGGATTTAGCAAACAAGGCTGTTGAGGGAATTGGCGATCGAGATATTCAATGATGACGCAAGCTTCAAAAATTATTTCCCCACTGTCGGTTTTTAGGGTCGGAATTTTAGCAAAGGGATTAATTTTTTGGTATTGTTCCCGCGCTTTTGGATCGAAAAGATTTACCTTAATTGGTGTAAACGGGATGTCTTTTTCGTACAGCGCGATGAGGACTCGCTGTGAGTAAGATGAGGCTGGATCGTAGTAAAGTTTCATAACTAAGGCTCTCTCTTTTAGACCTTTTTTGGACTGGTGCTTGGTCTGAAGTTACTGGTGCTAAGGAACCCGGATCTGGGGGAGGCTTCCCCCAGACCCCCCGTTGAAGGGCGGGGTGCCGCCCCTCAAACTCCCCTGCACAAGGGTTGATTAGTTTGCGGCGTAGCGCGCTTCGCATTAGCTTCGCAACGGGAATCGATCTGTGGGTTGGTGTTTATTTTGGGGAGCGGTTTCGGCGGAGGACTGGGGTAGAAATCCCCTCCTCGGAGGGGTGCCCGTAGGGCGGGGTGGGTAGATCTACGCGGCAACTAAAATTTAAGTTTCGATCGTCAAAAATATCCGCGAATCCGATCGATCGTGCCATCGAGATCGTCGGGCAAATTATCGCCTCGCCAAGCTACATGTCCGTCTGGTCGTACCAAAACCAACGTCTTTTCATAAATTTTGGCAATCTCCCGATCGTCAATCTGATAAGTCCGCAAGGGGACATTTTTTGCTTGGCAAGTATCGATTAAAGCTGTCACATCTCGATCGCCAAAATTCAGTAATACCAAGCCGTGACCGAAGAGATCTAACGTAGATTTATTTGGTTCTAACCAGGCATGTGGAGCGCGACTGCCTGGATAGCTAGTGGGAGTCCACTCATCCGGTTTTTGAACGGGTGGTTTCTCTGGTTCGGTGGCAATAGCGGGCGATTCATAATAAAAGCCAAAGTGAATTCCTGGCGCGTTAAATTCGCGATTGACATCACTATTTTTCATTTTTTCGGTCATCTGTGCGCGTGCGCGTTCGCCTTCAGGTGATTCCAGCATAATTTCCGGTGGGAGAGTACGCTTGATGGTACGTTCCAGATTGAGATTAGCTTCTTCTACAGCAGCAACCGCCAGCGGATGACGTTCGGTTTGATAGGTATCGAGCAATTGGGGACTAGCCCAGCCTTGCAACACAGCGGCCAGTTTCCAACCCAAATCTAAGGCATCCGAGACCCCAGTATTCATGCCGAAGCCGCCGGAAGGAGATAGCGTATGCGCGGAGTCGCCGACAAAAAAGATGTTTCCCGACTGGTAATCCGTGGCAACTCGATGGGTTAAATACCACAGAGAGGTAGACAGAATTTCAATTGGCGTATCGATACCTACGGCTTCTTTAACTGCTGTTTCGGAATCGCGCAGGGTGCCATCTGCGTGGGGCGTGGCGGTTAAGCGATATAAACCCACCCCGTCCATCGATCGCAGCGGATAGCGCAAATTATCTGGGGTCATCATAAAAAACACCAACGCTCGCCGCGATCCCAAAATCTCCGGTAGTTCTGGTGCCTGGAAGAGAATGTTTTGAAATGTGCGGGTGGGATGGTGGGCGAGCGTATCGATGCCGCAGGTTTTACGAATGAGGCTACTTGCACCATCGCAAGCAACCGCGTATTTAGCCTCAACTGTCGCTGTATCGCCGCTCTCTAAAAATTTGATTTGACCGACAATTCCCTGCTGAGTCGATTCCAAACTTTCCAGACGACAGTTGAGGTTAATTGGCCCCGCCGGAGCAATACCCAGCTCTTTCATGAGTAAGGGCACGAGCCAGTGATGGGGACAGGGATGTTCTGATTCTGGGCTATGAGGTGGTAAGGTGCGCTCGGCGTGACTACCAAACTTTAGGCGATGGATCTCGTGTTTGCCCACTGCCGTCACCCAAGCCACATCGAGCGGATGGTCTGCTGGCCAACCCGCATCTCGAACCGATTGAGCCAAACCCCAACGGCGGAAAATTTCCATCGATCGCGGCCCGACAGTCCCAACTTTAGGGTGATCGATGACTCCATCAGACTGTTCTACCAGCAGACAATCGATGCCTTGATATCGCAGTTCTAAAGCCATTGCCAACCCAACTGGGCCGCCACCAATAATTAATACTTCTGTTTCGATCGTCTGATGATTCATATCTGTTGGTAACTCCTGAGTGAATAAAAGTAAGTTTTTGATAGTCCAATAATTAATCCATGTTGCTATCTATAGAACGCCTACGATTGAAATCGTGGCTAATGATAACTCCTAGCTTCGTTGCTGCACCGCCCTCAAATGAATTTGGGGCTAATAGCACAAGTTCTCTGAAGAGAACTGCCAAATTGATTAGTTCGTTTCAACGAACTTTTGTTATTAGCCCGAACTTCCAGCTCAGGGTGGTGCTTGAGCGAAGCAAATCAATTTTCCTTATCCCAAGCTGACGTTATTTAGTCCGCGAAGGCGTACTTTGCACCACAAGCAGCGGTTTCTAACCGCTGGGGTTTAGGGGTTTAATCGATCGCCATCTCCGTAAAAAAACCAACGTAAAAATCAAACAACTCAGTAACTGTGCTGCTAATCGCCGGACATTTTTGAGCTTGTGCGCTCAACTTTTCAAACCGCCGCGCGATCGCCTGATAAGCGATCTCTGGCGTGGGAATATAAGCAGGTGGCGTTGTCATATTAAAAGATGGCCCTGCCGTTCTACCCCGCTTACCAGAAGGCATCGTCATCAGTAATTCGCCGAGGGGACGTACCATGCCTGCCATAATGTCGATCGCGGCATTCATCAGTTTCGATCGGCGCAAGCTCCCATTCGGCATCAACCCAAAGTGCTGTACCATGAGCTGCATCATGATGAAGTAGCACTCGTCGCAGATTTGCATCACTGTGACAGTTTCAGCCGCAGTTACCACGCTGGCACTATGGTCTTTTGAATGCAGCGTCGGGTTGCGTAAAGCTGGATAGGCTGGATTCCAGGGTACGGGGCTGTTGTCATCGCTAGCAAATTGTTGTTGAGCTAGGGCTGCTGCCATCTGGCGAAATTGCTGATAGTGCGATCGATCGAATTTAGGCGAGTTGGCATCGCATCCTTCCCCTTGTTCGGTAATTAAGTCGATCGCAAACAGGGCACTCTTCACATCTTCCACTTGCAACTGATAGTGGGGGTGATGCTTGTTAAAATCTTCCCTTAAAAATAAGTGATGCTCGCCGCCTGCTGGGCTTTTTTTAGTGAGAAATAAATCGGGGATGTTTTCGATCGCTTGGCGAATTTGGCGGTACAGTTCGCTCAACGAACCATAACTGTGTAATCGATCTGCGATCGGATCTTCAACCTCGCGTTCGGCTAATTCCTCCGCTAAAAAGTCGGGCATTTCCAGCCGCATAAAGCGGTGAATACTATTAGCATTTAACGGTTCGAGTGCTAAGTCCACATCGATCGGACAATACCGATCGATCTCGCCAAAGTTGGGGCTGGCTGGATAGAACGGTTCGCCCATCGCCATCAGAATGTTATTAACCATCAAAAAGTGGATCATTTCCTCATGGGAAATCTCCAGCAATACGCCCCGCATTCCATAGTTATGGGTCTCTTGCCCGTCGCCGCAGGCAAGGTGTAATTGGGCGGGAGTCCATAAACCCCGCTGCACGTATTCTCGACCTGTAACGTAGTTGGGGATGGAATAAGCGGCATAAATATATTGCAACATCACCGCGACTTCTAGTTCGGCGGCTTGGCGCAGGGCGACAACCAATTCGTCACGAGTCTCGATCGTGCGTTGCGTCCGCTTGGTTGTGGGCGTGGGATCGGGAACGTAGCCAACTTGCTGTTGATTTTGTAAATATTTATATAAAAGCATTGCCTTTGGTTGAGATAATTCTCTAGTTGGGGGCATGTAATAAGTCTTATTTTTGTTTTGAGGGTCGCACATTTGCCACATTAACCGCGCATAAGTTTCGACCTTGCACTTGTCGGCGAGGCTAAAAACTTCGGCTTTCATGAACGAGAAGCACAACTCGTAATAAGCGAGAATTTCTTTGTAAATCAGGTCGAAATCGACATCTCGATCGGGAATATCTGCCAAATGCCAGTCATCAGGCATCACCCGCACTGCAAACGAGCCAGCCCCAGACCAAAAACCTAAGCGATCGTCGTTATCGTAGCTAAGTTCTGCTTCGTTAGAATCATAGCGATCGACAGGTAATGCTTGCGGATCTACTGATAACAGCACGCGGGTAGTTCCCGACTGGCGACCACGGATTGTCAACCAGCCCCGCCCCTGTCGATCGGTTGCGAGCTTACAGCTAGTGGCAAAATCTCCGGTTTCCGCTTGTTTGCCCGGTTTAAATTCCAGCATATTTAGCTGGCTACTGTGGGGAAAGTGAAAATCTCGTTCGCGTAGCGTCTCCTCTGGAGAATCGACCTTAACCGGATCGCGCTCAAAATCATGCCGGAGTTGAGGCAGTCCACGGGGGTTATAATACTGAGTGAGATAGACAGACTCGAGCGGTGCAGGTTGCCCGCGCACAAACGATCGCACTGCTACTTCGACAGCATAATCCTCACCTATTTTGCGGTTGGGAAATTCTAGAAACAGAGCACCCTCATCGATCTGGAGATTAATTTCCTGCTCCTCCAGCAGTACTCGTCTTTGCCCGTCTATGGTACCGATTATCGATAAACCTTCCTGTGCGATCGCATCCCGAAGATCTGCCCAAGCTGCGGCTAGAGGTACATCGATAATCCCACTAGTCAGTCGATGCGCTTCCTGCTGATAAGCTTCTCTAGGAATCGTCGCTACTAATTGGTCACTTTTAATCGTCCGCAGTTCCAATTCGCCTAAGTCGCGTTTGGAGCCGATCGCATGAGTCGGCCCTGGCCCAGCCTGTGGGGCACGATCGAGACAAGGTACGGCGGTAATCGCATTCACACTGACACCTCGATCGGTAACTCGCACGGAGAGATTAGACAGCGGCGGTGCGGTGCTGTTGCAATACGGTTCTAAACCAATATCTATTGCCGTTTTAGTCTGCGTAGGCAGACTTTGCATCATTAGCGGCGACTTCAGTCGCTGGCTGTTGGCACCACCAGCGGGAATTAGCAATCTCCCAGCCGGATAAGTACTCCATTCGCCCTCGCACCATAAACCGATCGAGCCATGCAGATGCCAGAACGTAGCCGAATCTGGTTGGAGCGGGGCGGACATATTGCTCAGGCTAAATTGCACTACCAGCCCTAATACATCCGCTCGATCCATCGCCTGACGTAACAGCTCGACTGTCGGCGACTGGGCAACTTCGTCCCCCCAGAAAAAATCTGGTGCCGATTTAGCAACGCTAAACTGATGAACGCTCGAGCGCTGAAATTCACGATTGAGACAGTGTTCGGGCAAGTCCTGAATATAGTCAAAATTTTGCCACCGAGCGGGTTGTAGCCCCTCAACCGGAGCCGACAACAAATTCGGGACTTCCTGCGAAGCCCCCTGTCTGCCAAAGGTAAGTTGACCGACCATAATACTTGTCGTCCAGTTAGAAGCCGGATCGACATCAAAAATCCGCGCCCGATTAAAAGTTGTGCCCAAATATTCATTATGGTGTCCCCACAGATCGACACTGCGCCCCACCACAAAGTCATTTAGGTCGATCTGTCCTGGTTCCCTTTGGGCACTGATAATTTTAGCTTCGATCGCAAAATGACCGTTGCCGCCAAAATCCCAACCCTTTGCCGTACTAAAAGCACCCGCTTCATCCCACTCTCCTCGATCGTTATACCGAGATCCAGCGGATTGAAGGTATTCATGATACTCAGATGTCGGGCGGTCTAGATCGAAGGGTTGACCATCCATGTAAGCAGTATTGGTACTCAAATCTACCAACCCGTTTTGATGTCCAGTCGGCGCATGAATGCGAGCAAACCCTTGAAAGTGCAGACGCGGAAAATTTAATATGCTCATATCTGACAAGTCTGTTGGGCTTCGTTTCGAGATCTGAATCCCCCAAACCCCCTTAAAAAGGGGGGAACCGGATCCGGAAGTCCCCCTTTTTAAGGGGGATTTAGGGGGATTCTCCAGGGACTACGCAGCAAACTATATGCATCCAAACATCCTCTACGTTTTGCAAGTATCGATCGCACCCTCATTAAGCTCGATCGGTTGATGCGAGACAATCCGATCGATCGCTTCCAGTGACGACTCGATCGCGCCTTGAATCCATGCGGGAAATCTGGAACAATGTTCGCCAGCAAAAAAGAGTCGATTTAGCGGTCTGGCAGATTCTAGATATCTGAAAGCATGGTTGAGTTCATCAGATAAATCACCACCCCAAGGAATCGTACAGCCACCATTACTCCACTGATAATTACCCCAGGCGATGGTTGCCGCATCGACGATGACACCAGGAGTATTAATTGCTGGATGCATCTGACCGACCCAATCCCGCACGTAAAAACAGCGTTGTGGATCTGACATGACATCTAAGTGTTCTGAGTCCTTACCGATGGTGTAGCTAGCGAGTAGCACGCTGCCGCGATCGGGGTGAGACTCGATCGATGGATAATAGACCTGCTGGATACCTTCACCGCCCAGCGATGCACCACCGCCGATCCCTTCTTTCTCCCAAAATGGTTCCGAGCAGTGCAAGATCGTCTTAGTTGCCGGACAGTAGACAGTATTCTCAATCGCTGCCAATTTCCCCTCGTCGAAGCCAGTTAACTCAAGTTTTTTGAGAATGGAAAAGGGAATCGTACACAATACATAGTCACAATTACTAGTTTGTAATTCCCCGTTTTCTAACCAAGAAACTTTGACCGAATCTGCTCGCACATCTAAGGCTACTACTTTGCGATCGCATTTAATAGTAGCCCTAATTGCTGCTGCTAGCCGATCGATTAGCTGCTCCATCCCCCCTTCTAATTGCAATAAATCGTCGCTAGTCTCGACCAAGATATCGCTGAGAAATATATCGAGGGCTTTGCTACAATGAGCGCGAAAACTGGGATTAGCTTTAATAAACTTGTGAAAGTTCACAGTATCCCCGTCCGCGCTGAAATATGGTTCGAGATCCAATCGATCTAGCTCCGCCATTAAATGCGATTCTAAATCTCGATCGAAACTATCACGCAAATCGCCAGGGGCGATCGCATCGATAATCGTTTTCAGCCAAGCCGCAAAGTGACGAGTTTTTTCGCGATACTGTGTTGCTAAAAAGATCCCTTGATAGTGTTGCTCGAAGCTTTTAGAGATATCTTTAATTCGGAAAATCTTGCCCTGGATATTCATCAGAGCATTGTGCTCCTCGAATACTGTAATAAATTTACGCAGCTTATCTGCCAATCCCAATTCATGAACATAATGCAGCGTATGTTCGTGAGCCTTGGGAATCCGCATCGCACCGAGTTCGCCATAGGGCGCATCAGCTCCAGACCCAAATTTGTATGTCCAAACCCGACCGCCAATGCGGGAACTACCTTCGAGCAATTCGACCTCATGACCCAATTTTTCGAGTTCGTAAGCTGCTACTAAACCTGCAATTCCCGCACCCAGAATAGTGATTTTTTTGGGTTGCCGATCGGCAATTCGACAATCATCTAGAATCTTGTTGGTATTCATAATAGTTTAAGAGGCTGTTTGAAAAGTAGAGATTAGCATTCGCAAACCCTAGAAGATCCCCCCTAGCCCCCCTTAAAAAGGGGGGAACCGGACTCTTAGTCCCCCTTTTTAAGGGGGATTTAGGGGGATCTACCCACTAGAAACGTAGCAGTTAAATCCAAACATCCTCTAAAATTGAATACTATCGATCGCCGTTTGCACATCCTTATCCCCGCGTCCCGAACAATTAATTACAATTTTGGGATTTCCTTTTAATTGAGGACAAAGAACTTCTAAATACGCGATCGCGTGAGCCGTTTCTAAGGCCGGAATAATCCCTTCTAATTGTGAAAGTTGTTGAAATGCCGCTAGTGCTTGCTCATCGGTCACGCTATAGTATTCAGCCCGCCCCAGATCCTTTAAATAACTGTGTTCGGGGCCTACACCTGGATAATCTAACCCCGCACTAATCGAATGAGCTTCAATAATTTGTCCTTCATCATCTTGCAGCACGTAACTCATCGCGCCATGCAATACGCCTATTTTTCCAAAAGTAAGCGTTGCCGCATGTTGATTCGTATCCAGTCCTTTGCCAGCGGCTTCAACACCAATTAAACGAACCTTTGGTTCAGTCAAGAAGTCGTGAAATAATCCCACGGCATTCGAGCCACCACCGACACAAGCTAGTAAAATATCTGGTAATCCGCCCCATTTTTCGAGACACTGTTCCCGCGTTTCTCGTCCGATAATTGCTTGAAAATCGCGGACGATCGTCGGATAGGGATGAGGCCCTGCCGCAGAACCTAAAATATAGTAGGTTGTCTCTACATTCGTCACCCAATCGCGAATCGCTTCCGAAGTGGCATCTTTGAGGGTCGCAGTTCCCGAAGACACAGGGCGTACTTCCGCCCCCATTAATTTCATTCGAAAGACGTTCAAAGATTGACGTTGAATATCCTGAACTCCCATGTAAATGATGCACTCTAAGCCAAATAAAGCGCACACTGTCGCTGTGGCTACTCCATGCTGTCCGGCTCCAGTTTCAGCGATAATTCTCCGTTTGCCCATCCGTTTGGCGAGGAGAGCTTGACCGAGGGCATTATTAATTTTGTGGGCACCCGTATGGTTTAAGTCTTCTCGTTTTAGATAAATTTGGGGGCCACTGCCATCTGGTTTGGCATAATGTGCGGATAAGCGTTCGGCAAAATATAAGGGCGTGGCACGACCGACATAATCCTTGAGTAAATAGTTTAACTCGGCCTGAAAGCTTGGCTCGTGCAGATATTTTTGGTGAGCCTCCTCTAAATCCTGCAAGGCAGGCATCAGGGTTTCCGGGACATATTGACCGCCAAATCGTCCAAACCGACCGAGCCTGTCGGGTTGCTGGACTTCGATAAACACTGGAGCAGGAGTTTTGCTAATCATAGTGTGAAGAGTAAATTATTACGAATGAGTAGTAGGTCTGAAAAGTCTAATTGCTCCGTTCATAGTGGGTAAATCCCCCTAAATCCCCCTTAAAAAGGGGGACTTCCGGATCTGGTTCCCCCTTTTTAAGGGGATTAGGATCTAGAAACGAAGCCCAGCAGTTAAAACGGGAAACTTTGACCGGATCTTAGCCCCCTTTTTAAGGGGGTTTGGGGGATTCAGATCTAGAATCGAAGTCTAACTGACTCGTGTTTTTTAAGGTTTGTACTTAACAAAATCGAGTTTTCAAACATCCCTTAAACGATCGAAAGAGCGATCGAAATTCAGTCAGCAAGAGCCGCTTGAAACCCACAACACAAATCTTCGAGTGCCATCAATCCTTGCTCCGGCGTGCCACTAGCCAAAGCATTGACACAGGCACTGCCGACAATGATGGCATTCGCACCCCATTCCTTCATTTGCGCTACTTGTTTGGGGTCGGAAATTCCAAACCCAATCCCGATCGGTTTATCCGTCACCTGGCGAATTTGTTGCACCAAGGGATAAACTAGTTCGGAGACTTGAGTACGCATCCCCGTTACTCCAGTCACGCTGACAAGATAGATAAAGCCGCTCGAAGCAGTCGCGATTTTCTTAATTCGATCGGGTGAACTAGTCGGAGCAACCAGTAATGTCAGTTCGATCCCGACTTTTGCCGCTGCATCGAGTAGTAATTGAGATTCTTCTAAGGGTAAATCGGGCACGATTAAACCCCGAACTCCGGCTGCGGCAATTTGGTTTAAAAAATGTTCGATCCCCTGATTTAAAATGGGATTGTAATAAGTAAACAAAATTAACGGCGCATTCAATTGGGGAGTCACGGCGGCGAGCATTGCTAAAATAGCGTCAAACGTAATTCCGCGTTGCAAAGCACGCGTTGCCGCAGCTTGAATGACTGGCCCATCCGCCAATGGATCGGAGTAAGGAATCCCTAATTCGATCGCACTCGCTCCACACCGATCTAGAACCTTGAGGGCGCGCGCCGTAGTCTCTAGATCCGGATCTCCTGCCATAATAAATGGAATAAAGCCACAGGAATTAAGAGGATTTTTCGTTAATAACGATTCAAAACGATGAGAAACTGAGGCAGTCATAATTATTTGTCCTAAAAACTTAACTGTCTACTGTCTTGAGAGGATGTCTGAAAAGTTTAACCGCTCCGTTCTGAGTGGTTAGATCCCCCTAAATCCCCCTTCAAAAGGGGGACTAAGAGTCCGGTTCCCCCCTTTTGAAGGGGGGCTAGGGGGGATCTTCTAGGGTTTGTGTTTAACAAAATCTAGTTTTTACACATCCTCTAATTCGCTGTCTTGATTTGCTAAACTATCGGGGAATCCGAAGATCGCGAATTGCTGTCCACTATCTAACGATCGCCAGTCATTAAACCGCGAACCGCGCGTTCGATGTCTGCTTGTTTCATCAAAGCTTCTCCCACCAACACCGCATCTACACCCCACGAAACTACTCGATCTAACTGCGATCGAGCGTGCAGCCCTGACTCGCTAATGGCTGTAATCCCCCGTGATTTTAGGACATCAATCCGATCGGCTAATACAGTTTGAGTTGTGGTTAAATCGACAGTAAAAGTAGCTAGATCGCGGTTATTAATTCCAACTAAACGTAAGGAAGGTAATGACAACACGCGATCGAGTTCGGCTAGATCGTGTACCTCGACTAAGGCTTCCATCCCTAACTCTTGAATTAAACAGAGCAGTTCGCCTAATTTTTCCACACTCAGCATCGATGCAATCAATAAAACGGCATCGGCACCTGCTAACCGCGCGAGATAAATTTGAATGGGATCGACAATAAACTCTTTACACAACAGTGGCAGAGCGACCGCTTGCCGAATCCGCTGTAAGTTTTCAAAACTGCCTTGGAAAAACCGGGTATCTGTGAGGACAGATAGACAACTTGCACCAGCACGTTGGTAGGATTGAGCGATCGCTACTGGGTCAAAATCTGCTCGAATAATACTGCGACTGGGCGATGCTTTTTTTACTTCAGCAATTAAGCTAGGTTGGTGGGTACTTTGCTGTAAAGCTTGCTGAAAATTATGGCAAGAGCTGACTTTTTTAGCTTGACTTTGGAGATCTTTTAGATTATAGTACTGCTGTAATTGCACTACTTCTTCTTGCTTATGGCTGAAGATCTCTTCCAGAAAATTAGGCGATCGAACAGATTTCAGCATCATTTTTGTTTTGCTTAGCTTCGGGACAATTCTGGGATAGATTTGGAACTTGTTAAAGTTTCAACTTGTTTAAATACCACCGGATTAGTATAAGCATCAACGACATTTTTAATAATGCCCAGACCGACATCTCCTGTCAGTGTCATAATCGATTCAGGATGGAATTGAACTGCCGCAATTGGTAAACTTTGATGTTCGATCGCCATAATCGTGCCATCTTCAGTAACTGCCGTGACTTGCAGTTGTGAGGGTAAATACTCGGGAATCGCATACAAAGAATGGTAACGACCCGCATTAAAAGCAGTAGGTAAGCCTTGGAATAAGACTGACTCTGGCGCAGTAACATGAATTTGAGAGGGCTTACCATGTTGAGGATAATCGAGAACTCCTAACTCTCCACCGTAAGCTTCGACAATGCTCTGTAATCCCAAGCACACACCGAAAATCGGAATTTGTCGTTTCACACAAGCTTGAATCGTTGCAGTTATCCCAAACTCGCTGGGTTTGCCCGGCCCCGGCGACAATACCACTAAGTCTGGCTGAAGCCTGTCGAAAACTTCCTCGCTAAAACCATGCCGCAAGGTCGTGACCGTGACACCGCACTGACGAATATAATTAGCCAGGGTGTGAACGAAAGAATCTTCGTAATCGATTAACAGCACTCGCCGATGAGCGCGGGTAATGGCTGGATGATGTTCGACCACCGCGTGCAGATTTGTGATATACTTTACACGGGCATAACTTGAGCATCAGCGATCGAAGAGATGATAGTCTAGTAAAGTCAAGGAAAAAGTGGAGCTTGAGGGATGAGCAATCTAAACTTTACGGAAGAAGATCGAGAAATATTAAATTATGAAAGATTTCACCATCCTCATCCCAGGGTCCAGTTGAAGATGGAAGTATTATGGCTTAAAAGTCAAAACTTACCTTTAAATATGATTTGTAGGCTAGCAAACATTTCACCTAATACATTGAGAAAATATTGTCAACAATATCAGGCTGGTGGTATAGAAAAACTCAAAGAAATTAACTTTTATCAACCCAAAAGTGAATTAAAATTACATCAGACAACTATCAAAGAGTATTTGAAATTGAATCCTCCAGCTACCATAAATGAAGCTGTAAATCAGATTGAAAATCTTACCGGAATTAAACGCAGTCCAACCCAGATCCAAAAATTCCTGAAATCAATAGGGATGCGATGTTTGAAAGTTGGGGCTATTCCTTCTAAAGCAGATCCAGATGAACAGGAAGAATATAAAATAAATAAGCTAGAACCCAGGTTAGAAGAGGCAAGACAAGGAAAAAGAGCGGTTTTCTTCGTGGATGCGGCTCACTTTGTCATGGGAGCTTTTTTGGGGATGATTTGGTGTTTTCAACGGCTGTTTATTAAGTCACCTTCAGGGAGAAAACGGTTCAATGTGCTGGGAGCATTAAATGCCATTACTCATGAAGTTATTTTGGTTACTAATGACAGCTATATCACTGCTATTCAGATTTGTGAACTTCTGCAAAAATTAGCTGACCTAGGACTGAGCATTCCCATTACTCTGGTTTTAGACAATGCTCGATACCAAAAATGTCGAGTTGTCCAAGATTTAGCTAAATCCTTGGAAATAGAATTACTATACTTGCCGACTTATTCGCCCAATCTAAATTTGATTGAAAGGCTCTGGAAGTTTGTTAAAAAGAAATGTTTATATGGCAAGTATTATGAGGATTTTACTCAGTTCTCATCAGCCATCTCTGAATGTCTAAATGATGCTCATCTGCAACATAAAAAAGAGCTTGATTCCTTGCTCACACTCCGCTTTCAGCATTTTGACAAAGCTCAGGTTATGACCGTTTAAAGTATAGCTGGATGATGTTCGACTACAGTGGGCAGATTTTTTTTAGCAGATGAAATCCGAGCAGATTTGAGCGTTTGGAATGCTGCTGCCCCTTTTAATAAGGTTTCCGCTTCTTCTGCTGCGGGAATGGAATCATAGAGAAGTGTTGCGCCGACGCGAACTTGAGCGATCGAATCTTTTAACTCCACAGTGCGCAAGATTAACCCTGTATTCAAATCCCCTTTAAATGTCAAATAACCAACAGCTCCGCCATACCACCGTCGAGCACTGCGTTCGTGCTGTTCGAGAAACTCCATCGCTGCTTTTTTGGGCGCGCCAGTGACAGTAACTGCCCATAAATGGGATAAAAAGGCATCAATGGCATCAAATTCAGGGCGCAATATTCCTTCAACGTGATCGACTGTGTGAATTAAATGACTGTATAATTCGATTTGCCGACGGCTGAGTACTTTCACGGAACCAGGCTGACAAATTCGCGATTTATCATTCCGATCGACATCAGTACACATAGTTAACTCGGATTCATCTTTGCGAGAATTGAGTAACTCTAAAATATTTGTCGCATCTTCGATCGCGTTGCTGCCGCGTCGAATCGTACCACTAATCGGACAGGTTTCGACACGGCGATCTTCTACTCTCACGAACATTTCCGGAGAAGCACCGACGATATATTCTCCTCCTAAATTGAAGATAAAACTGAAGGGACTGGGATTGATTTGTTGTAAAGTCTCAAACAGATCGACGGGAGGAATATCGCAACTTTCAAAAAAACTTTGACTGGTAACTACCTCAAATAAATCGCCGCGCCGAAAATAATCTAAGGCTGTTTCTACTTTAGCGGCATATTCTCCAGGGGCATGGTCGGCGGTTTTGGTCAAGGCTAACTGTTGGCCTCGATAGTCGATAAATTCCCCCGATCGTGGCAGGTTTCGATTGGTCTGACCGTCGATTTCAAAATCATACTGTAACTGAAAAGCCTGTTGTCGCTGATAATCGACGAGCGTTAATTCATCGGGCAGATATAAGACTAAATCCCGGGCATCGGTCGATCGCGGCAGTTTTTTAGTCATTTTCTCAAATTGAAAGACTAAATCGTAGCCAAACGCACCATACAATCCTAAATATTTATCTTCATCACTATTAAACGCAAACATCACCTCCCGTATTAAGCTAAAAACCGAAGGTTGTTTGCTGCGTTCTTCTTCGGTGAAGACTCGATCGGTAGGACGGACAAAGCCCGTAATTAGATCGAGATGTTGGTTTTGAATCTCTAACGCAGAGCAGTTTTCCAGCCGATCGCCCAAATAAGAAATTAAGATTAGACCTCGCTGATTGAGAGCTTTAATGTTAAATGTATTATCATGCGTGCTAATTTCTAGCGGCGGATTGACAAACCCAATCGCCCATTTTTTATAACGTCCTGGATACTCATAATTACTAGTTAATAGCCCACCTCGTTGACTGTCGATCCGAGACAACACTTCCTGTGTCGCAAAATCTATTGAAATTTCTTTACTGGAACGAGAAACGAGGATTTTGCCTTGAGTCGTGTAACAATTTGGATTAAACACGGTAGCGATCTCCTTAAAAAATAAGTTCGTTAGCTCTCAAACTTTTGGAATGTTTCCCATCTTTTTTTAAAATTAATGGGATTGAAGCGGCTCTCCTCTAGTCATGGTTATAACTTAAACTTATTAAAGTAATCGAAGCGAATGCGGAGATTATTTTAATAAGCAAGCTAACAGTTTTTCTCGCATGAGAGTGAAGCTTTTAAATCCATAGCTTTGACGTAGAATTAATTTAATTTTTGTATTAATTCCTTCTGTGACACCGCTCGTGGTTCTACTGATAAAATAATTAGCAATTTCTGTCAAATGATTTTCGATGGTATCACCTGCCGTCTTTAAGACAATTTTAGCATAACCCAGCCATTTTCCAATTGCTCTTAAGCCACCTTTGACAGTTAATTTACTTTCGTATATGCTTCTCAATTCCTCCTTTAAATCATAAGCTATGCTTAAAGAAGGTGACTTGGCAAGTATTTCAGATAGAGCTTCAATTTCTTCTTCTGACAAATCTTGATTGTTGCTTAAAAGCAAATAGCGATTTGTCAATCCTTTCAAGCCTAAATCAAGTCGCAATTTATTCAAAGATTTGTTGACTAGTTTCATCACATGAAATCTATCAATTATAATCGATGCTTTTGGGAAAACTTCTTTGATTACTTTTGGAAATCCTCCCCACATATCTACACACACTTCCTTGACTGACTCCCTGACAGACTGAGGTTGCCCCTTTAAGACAGCAATTATATCTTCACTTTTGTGAGAGTCAATTACTTCTATTAAAGAACTTTTGTCTAGATCGATTAGAACTGTTGCAAATCTCCCTTTTCCTTTACGACGACTAAATTCATCCAAACTCAATTTTTCTGGAAGTCCCCAGTCTTTTTTTTTAGCTCCCTTTCCGCAATTCTGCTAAATATTTGCTGGACTTGGGCTGGACTTAACTCTTCATTTCGACTTACTTGTTCGCAGCTTGATTCCTTGACTCTTTCGTAAATATATGCCTGATATCTTTCAGTAAATCTTTGTCTATTTTCCACCCATTCTAGCTGCTCAGTTGGATATCTTTTACACTGTCCACAATAAAATTTACGTCTAGGAACTTTCAAGTATACTCCAGCTCCAACAATCGACAAGTCTCTAATTAATCTGTGGCTAGTTTTTTGAATTATGTCAGTATAAGTTTGACAGTTAGGACAGTTAATACCTGCATTTATTATCTCTAATTGAATAAATGTAAAGCCAGCTTCTTTATAGCAAGTAAAAACCCTAGTATTTGGTAAGTTTAATAAAGAATTTAGATGAAAGTCCATAAAGAGGAGGAGTATAAAATGTAGCTGTCGCTACATTTTATACTATTTTCCGGGGAGAGCCGATTTGGCTGGGGATGAGTAACTCTGCTAAAATCGAGTATTTGGATCGCTAATCCCATCCCTGCCATCTAGGTAATTACTTTGGGATGAGGCATAGCTAAAAACTAGTGCATCTTTAAATTATTTATCGCTATCTTGCTTGAGACTGCGATTGATGAATGAACTAACTAACTAACTATTACAAAGAATTTAGGCACTGTCTTGCAAATTTCCCCAAAAAAGTAGTAAATTCTTGCGAAAATACATAGATTCTCACTTTTGACAACTACTTGGTATCATTACGATAGATTTTTGGGGTTTTATTTGTATACTTGCGAAAAACATTGGCAAAGTGGCTTTGGCTCTTAAACCCAACTTGTTCTGAGACTTCAGCAATTGACAATTCTTGCTTGTTCAGTAATTGTTTCGCTCGTTCGATCCGGTGGTAAATCACATATTGATATGCTGTCATTCCCGTAGACTGCTTAAACAAATTAGTAAAGTAGAAAGGACTCAGCCCCACTACCTTGGCAATATCCTTGAGCGACAAATCTTCGGTTAGATGTTCATTAATATACGAGATCGCTTGTTGCAACTTGCTTTTGGGCAAACCATTGGGATCTTGGAGTGAATGGTTTTTGACAGAATATTGACGAATCAGGTGAATTGACAAGGCTGCGATCAGATGCTCGACATAGAGCTGACAGCACAATTCACCCGATCTAAGTTCTGAAATTAGACCTATGCAAAATTGGTAAATTAGCGGATCGGGCGTGGCAAAGTAAGGCAAGATGTCGATCGACTCCATACCTATGGATTCATAGGCAATTTGAGTCATAAATTTTGGATCCAAACATAATAAAAAAAAATCCCATTCTCGATCCCAGCTCTGCTTATGTTGGGTATTGGCTGGAAAGATTGTAATATCCCCTTTGTTAAACTGTTGATGCAGCTTAAGATCGCCCGACCAATGCCCGATCTGGATTTGGTGGCTGTTATTAACAACAATTGAATGGTAAGAACTGGAGAAGTAAGGAGTTTCCCAAGTAGACTGGCAGTGATGTTCGAGAAAAGTCCCTGCCCAGTCTAGTTTTTGACTTGAGAACAAAGGTTTTCTGGGTAATAACTGTGAGAGATTGAAATCTCGATCGCTGAAAATGCGTCTGGATTGCTCGGTTTTTAACAGCATTTGGCCTTTTAAGTCTCGGAGATTGGTAACAATTCGTTGGCGTAGCCTCTCAGAATGAGAATCGCTCCTCTAACCCCCTAAACTGGAATCAAAGCCAGGGTGGATTAATTTTTAAAAAACAAAAAAATCTTAGTTCCTAAAATGAACTTTTCTTGCTGTTAGCCCGTTTCTTGTTGTGCTGTCTTGTCTTATCGCAGTTGTGTGGGCGAGGTTCCGCCCACACAACTGCGACAGCGACGCATCGACTTGGAGGGAACCTCCAGGTTGTGTGCAGACGCATTTCAGGACGGTTGCTGACTAAGCACCAAGGTTTAAGATTTTCTACCTCAATAATTAATCCACCCAGCCTAAGTTAGAGTCAAAGCGGGATACTTTATCCAAAAACTAAAAAAGAGTTGTAACCTGGTTAGCTCACAAGCTCTACTCTTGTGAGACATTCCGAATACCAACTCGACGAACTAACGCGAGCGTTGAACTAACGCGAGCATTCGAGTAAAGAAGTCGATGTCTTACTCGGCTCAGGTTAACCGGGTGAATGGTACTGTGTAATGTAGTACCATTCACTCTGTTATTAAATATGGTTACTAGATATTTTATATCTACCCTTTGGGGGATTTGTTAAAAAATCTCTACTGTTAACAATCGTACTAAAGTCAATTATTTGGCTGATTAAAATCAGCCAAATGCGTTATAAATCACATTGAAATCATCCATTTGGCCGAGCGTCAACAATCCCAATTGCACTCTAAACCGCAGAGCAAGCGGAGATCGTATCGATCGCTCGGGGATACGATCTTTTAATGTAAATTTTTCGTAGGTAAGATGTATGATTTAGCCAATGTTTTATCTATTTTCGCAATAATTTGCTATTTCTTCGGGGGAATGTGCAAGACAGTGACTACATTCTGTTTGTATGGTTAGTTCAGGTATCAAATAGAGTGCATAACTTGTGGCAGATAGCAATCTCTCGACGGTTTTCAACAAAGCTAGTATTCTCGATTTACTCAACGGCAAACTGAGTGGCAACTCTTACGGTCGGGCTAACTTAGTTGCTAACAAAGCAGAATACGATCCGTTGATTCTGGAGCCGTCATTCATTCATGGTTGGGGTCTTTCCTCCCGTCCGGCAGGTTCCGGCGGGCATTTTTGGGTAATCGGCAATGGTTCGGGGATTTCTTACCAGTTTGTAGGCGATGTAAATGGTACTCCATTGTATCAAGACGCGATCGCATATATGAAAGTACCCCCCAGTCCCAATGGTGACCAAGCAAGTCCTACCGGAACTGCATTTAACGGATCGAGTAATTTTGTCATCACTCAAGACGCTCCAAATGGCCCGATTACCGCACCGACCAAGTTTTTCTTTGCGACGATTAATGGGGTAATTTCCGCCTGGACAGAGCGCAAAAAGGCAGATGGCACATTTGATTGGCCCACTGAGTCCATTCCAGTCATCGATCGATCGGCCCAAGGTAGCCAATACTTTGGCCTTGCCACCGATAAAGCTGGCAAACATCTCTATGCTGTTGACGTGAGTTCAAAGCACACGATTAATGTCTTTGATGGGAACTTCAAGGACATCACAGCCACCAGCGGATTTGTCAACCCCTTTGACGGTGGGGATGGTGTCCAAGTAGGCGAATACGCACCATTTAACATCCAAGCCTTGACCAACAAAGACGGCAAAGAATCAGTATTTGTCACCTACACCACCACACGAGAAGCTCCTCCTGTCAATTCATCGATATTTTTTGCTGAACCACCACCACCGGGTGCTCCGCTATCATCTACTAAATTTGCCGAATTCGATACCGAGGGTAATCTCATCCAGGTCTGGGACGATGGTGGCAAGCTCCAAGCAGCGTGGGGAATAGCTTACGCACCAGACAATTTTGGTGGATTATCCAATACGCTACTAGTATCGAGTTTTGCTGATGGTACCACTACCGCATTCGATCCCAACACCAAAAAAGCGATCGATTATCTCCGCGATGATACAGGTCAACCACTGATAGTAGATGGGATCTGGGGAACGCTTTTTGGTAATGGTGCAAGCTTGGGCGATACCGATTCGCTCTACTTTGCCGCAGGACCTAAGAATGCAACCGATGGCGTATTTGGCCGACTACGCTGGGATAATTCACCGCTATTGCCTGAAGATGCAAAGATTGCTGATTTTACAACGGTCGCGAACAGGTTGCTGGCAAAAGATCCCTCAATTTTCGGTGGAGATGGTAATGATGTCCTCCGTGGCACCAAAAAATCAGACTTTTTTCAAGCAGGTAAAGGTAATAACACCATGTTTGGCGACGAGGGCGATAACGTTTTTGTAGCAGCAGAGGGCAACGATATCGCTCATGGTGGTAATGGAGCAGATCTGTTCTATCTCGGCGACGGTAACAACACCATGTTTGGCAAGAACGGGATCGGTATTTTCATGGCTGGCGATGGTAACAATACTGCCCATGGTGGTAAAGATCGCGATCTATTCCTGTTTGGTGATGGAAATAATACCGTCCACACTGGTAACGGGATGAATATCGTCATGACTGGTAAGGGCAAAGATATTGTTTATGGTGGTAACGATCGAGACTACATCTACACAGGGGCTGGCGATGATATCATTCATGGCGGTAATGGCAACGATCTCATCAGTGCGGGAACTGGCAATGATGTTATCTATTTAGGCAATGGAGCCAATAAACTGATCCTAGACAAAGGCGAGGGCGCAGCAACAGTGAGGAACTTTAACGCTAACGATTCGATTAGTCTTGGTACCACTGCGAGCAAAGCCGACTTTATTACCACCCAATTATTTGGATTGGATACCCAAATTTTTGCTGGCGGCGATTTACTCGCAACTTTGATAAATACTCAAGGTAATATTCAGATCGTCTAGTATTTTACCAATGCAAAAATAGGCGTTTACTCTCTACATAGGTAAACGCCTACGGGAGCATCCCACTTTTTAAAATCCCTAAAGAGAAAATCATCTCGATCGCCGCAGTCCCTTACGTCTGGCTTGATAGGAATTTATTATCTAATAAAATAATAAAAAGTGGGATGCTCCCAACGCCTACTTTCAGCCATCCTCCAGCCTTGAGAGGATGTCTGAGGTCTCAATTCTATTCAGCTCAAACCTTAGAAAATCCCCCTAGCCTAAGCTGTTGACTTTGCTGGAATTTCTCCATCGACTGCGGGAGCTATATATTTGGCTAGTTTTAATTATCTCGATCGACAACCTTCAGCATCGATCGATATTGCTATTAATAACTAATTTGATGCTAGCTTGACTTCTCTATTCACTCTCCTCATGAAAGAGCTAACCCCAACTACCAGCACTCCAGTTAGAGAACTGCCCCGATCCGCAGATTTAGCCCAAGTTTGTATCTATGGATTGAGCTTTTTATCAGCGGGTTTATTTCTCTTTTTACCATTTGTGAACCTACTCCACCCTAGCCCTTGGCAACGGAGTATCGGCACCATTCATTCGGTTGCAGCATTTCTCACCACGATCGTGACTGCCTATACCGGACACTTGGCTTTTCCACTGATTCGGGGCACAAACAAGATCCTTCCGCAACTGCGTACCCTGATTTTTTGGTCTACATTGCTGAGTTTTTTTGGGATAGTTTCCGGCAATTGGGCGTACATGCGATATCGAGCGGGCATCGAGCATGGTGGAGCTAGTGCCTGGTTAAAAGTAAATTCGCCACTAACTCACTATACGGTGGCACAATATCACGAACTGAGCACAGTGTTTATCATTCCCTTCGGTGTTGCCTGTACCTGGATCTTGTGGCGGTATGGGGATAGTATTGTCGCTCCCGAACACCGTGCTGTCCGATCTGTTACCAGCATCGCCCTCATGGTGCTGATGTTTTTAGCTATGGGGGGAATGGTTTCGGGTTTAAGCATTGCCAAGATCCATGCCCTATGACTAGAAAGTCAGGTATTAGGCATTAGGCATTAGGCTTTAGGGGAAACTATAGCGCAGTTGGGAAGGGAACAGGGTTTCCCTTGGAGGTTCCCTTCAAGAACCGTCCATGACCCATATCCAAACAGACGAAAACAGCGGTGCGCTTCGCGGAGGTTTCCTCCACATGAAGGCGCAACAAGACAATCCTAGAAAAGATTTTGTTTTTACTTTCGCAAGAGGTCTAATATTTCGACAATTCTCTATCCCCTATCCTTCCTATCCCCTAAAGCCTAAAGCCTACCCCCTATCCCTTCCTATCCCCTAAAGCCTAAAGCCTAAAGCCTAAAGCCTTTCCCCTACCCTCTAAATTATGATTCGGCACTCTCGCACTGTAGAATTACTCCCTTGGTATACCCGATTCTGGAATTGGTGCAAGCAATATCCGGCGATTTTAGCAACTGGAGCGAGTGCGCCGCCGGAAACTGCTGGTATCGCTGCGGCAGCTTTAATTAGTGCGGCTATCGGTGCGGTCATGATGATGGTGACACACCACTTCACCCATGCAGCAGAAGACGGAGAGCCATTTATCCAGTGGTTAGGCAGTTGGATGCCAGGTAGTAACAGTACCGATCCAGTAACTGGCAATATTGGCACTTATGCTGGCATCGAAACGGTGCTATTAATCGGCTGGCTCGTCAGTTGGGTCATCCTTCACGCTCTGCTCCAGCATCGTCAAGTCAGCACCAGAACGATCTTTTTTGGCACTTTTGGTTTATTGGTAGCCGCGATCGTGATGTGTTGGCATCCGCTGTTTCCCTATCTCCCTCTACAATAATTGCAGGCAATTAGTTTATGTTGAGCGATTCCGATTCGACTTCTTTTGATTTCACGGACATACCCGCCACTGGGTTTCATCCTCATCGCATCTCAGCCAGGGAGCTACATCGATATGTCTGGGGACTGATGGCTGTGTTTAGTGCATTTGCCATTAGTTATCCGATCGCCTGTTGGCGAGTCAGTCAATCCGAGCAGTTTCGCCCCTATGGATCTCACGTCAAATCTTTGGCAACCCCAATAAAGGTATCTGCGAGAAAGTAGAAGGTGGCGCGTCCCAACTTAACATTATTCACAAAAAAGTTGGCGAGCCACAAAAACAATAAGTTAATTGGGAACGGTCACAATTTGGAGCGCGCGGTAGATTTTTAGTAAATCGTCTCTGCACGGTTGTAGCATTTGAGCGGCTTCTCGATCGGCAGACAAATAAAAGACATTCCAGGCAGAATCATCGACAACGTAAGCTCCATAGCGTTTCAAAGCCTCAACTACTGGCACAAGATGCGGACAGGATACGCCCAATTTTTTGGCAGTAGCATCCGGTTTGAGTGCCAAACGGGAACCCATCACGAGGTTTTTATTATTCCCACCATAAGTTTCGGCACTAGCATATTTATCGGCGCGGACGGCGGGAGCCACAAAGCCTCTATTGTGAAAACTCAAAAATTTTTGTGCCCAGACCAAAATACCGATCGCATGTTCGATCCGCCCTCGGCGTAATGCAGCACCAGTAATATCGCCACCAGAAAGACCAGAACCACCGTGACTGCCAGCGCGATAAGCAAAAATCGGGGTGCCTGCTTTGGGGCGAGCGACACTGTTAAAACACTGGCTTTGTTTTGTGTCTCTGTTGACGGTGCAAAGCGGATTATTGGGGGTATTGTTGCGCCCAGCATCGGATAGCACAAAGTCGATCGGGAACCGTACTCGATCGAGCCATTGAGTACCGCCGACGCGCTGCTGCCAGCTAGCAGGGACATAAACATCGGTCAGAGGATCGCTATTGCTAGTAATGACGTTGTAATTTAGATCGAATAAAACCGCTGCTGCATTAAGCTGTGCTGGCTCGTACCGCACGGTGGCAGGGAGCCGCTGCCGCCAAAAACCGTCAGTAGCAGGGCTAATGGTGCCATCTTTTAAAAATACTTCTCGTGCCGATCGACGATCGGATCTTAGTCGAGTCGAATGGGATGAGGACACAGACGGCACTGGAGGTGTCACAGTGGTAACTGCTGACAACATCACTCCGTTGCAAGTAATGAGTCCGCACATCAGAGTGCCAGCAATTGTAAGGTTAATGCTGATAGACACTGGAGAACCCTCAAATATTTCAAAGTATAAATTTGGACTCTTATGCGATCGAAAACATAGGTAGCCCTCACCTGCGGCTCTGGATCCCCTCTCCCAAGCTTGGGAGCGGCGCATCGAACGGGAGGGAACCTCCCGTTCGATGCGTCAAGACAGAGGGGTTGGGGGTGAGGGCAAGGTTCGTAGGTTTTACAAACCGGATTTGGTATCAGATCTGAACACGAAGTCCAGCCAACTTATGTCACCCTCTCAAGGCATCAAAACCAATAGCCATCGTTTGATTAACCATCGCATTAGACTTTGGCCATAGCCTTCCAATAAAATTTGGGGACGGAGCCGCACTGCTTTCCAGAACTTTCGAGTCGCTGTTTGGACTCCTGCCAAATCGCCACTAGATTGCAAATATTGTTGCGTACAATATTCATAAATCCAGGATAGACTTTTGTGTTTTAGCGATCGATACATTGCAGGGGCAACCTGGTAAGTTTTCTCTAGCATGGCGAGGCACTGTTGCTCGATGTCGTTGACTTTTGTTGAGGACATTGAATGCGAAGATTGACGATAAATAACTTGATGCTGGGGCACTCTGACAAACTGCCACTGTGCTGCTAGCCGGAGATAAAAATCCCAATCGGCGCAGTGCGGAAAAGTCGGATCGAATCCACCAATTCGATCGATCGCTTGCCGACGAATGAGCGGATTTGAACCATTTGCGAGGAAATTTTCTTGCAGGAGCGGAGCGTACACATCGCCCTCAAAATTAGCTACGTGACCTGGAATCCGCTCGCCCGTCCGATCGTAATAAAAATAATTCCAGCTATAAGCGATGCCTGCCTCTGGATGTTGCTTTAAAGCCGCTAATTGCAGCTCTAGCTTATCGAGTGTCCACAGATCGTCTGCGTCGATAAACGCAATAAATTCTCCCGTTGCATGGGTAATACCTCGGTTGCGAGCGACTGCAACTCCGCCGTTTTCATAAGAGAAAGCTTTTATTCGTGGGTCGGTTAGCTGCTCGATTAGATTTATGGTTCGATCGATCGAACCATCGTTGATGATGATGATTTCAATGTTGGAAATAGTCTGATTTTGTACCGAATCTATCGTTTCTAATATGGTGCGTTCGGCATTATAAGCAGGAATAATTACAGATATGAGTGGCATAAGATTCCGATCCAGGTAGCACTAATTCATTAATTCTGTCTCTTAACTCAACCTCAGAGATTTATTGTCCTTCGGCGCGTTACGCTATCGCGGTAACACACCCTACGATCTTCTTTCAAATCCAATAGGACTACTATATTCTTAACCCGAACTAACGTTAAATAAAACCTGAAGTTGCCGACCGATCGATTCAAAGGAAAACCCTTCTTCTACCCGTTTTCGCGCCTGTTTCCCTAACTCTCGACTGAGAATTTCATCATCTAGAAGCTGCCCTAAGACTAGGGCTAAACGATCGACATTCTCCGGCGGTACCACAATCCCCCCTGATGCCCCACCCAGCTCCAGAATATCTGAGATGCCAGCAACATCAGTTGCCACAATCGGCAGACTACATGCCATAGCTTCTAATGGTGCAACTGGGAACCCCTCTTTGCGCGATGGCAGTATATAAACATCCGCCGCAGACAGATATCGTTGAATTGCAGTGCGATCGCGCACGTATTCATTAATCCACATCACCCCTCTGAGTTTTCTGAGCGTAATCTGATGGCTTAACTCCTCTGCATCACTGCCTGTACCGACTAACAGTAAGCGCAAGTCTTTGTCAGGACGCTGCTGACAAATTTGCTCCCAAGCAGCTAACAACAGATCTAACCCTTTGTGCTGAATCTGCATCCGCCCATGAAATATAGCAACCCGCGCTTCAATTGGGATGTTCGAGTGATGTCTCGCCTCGTTCCGATCGATCGCCTGCCAAGTGGTTACACCCATCGGATTAAAAATGCGAACGACTTTGGGTTGCCCAATCCCATACTCGGACTCCAGCCTGTCCCGTTCCATCTGGGAAGCGACAATTAAGCCATCACTGGCTCGTAGAGATAACCAGCGCAAGGGATATTCAATCGGGCTGGAAATTTTATCTCCACCCTGAAACGTGGCAAACACTGGGAGATGCACGAGCTTACCTAGTAGCACGGCGATATCGAAACGGGCATACTCATACTCTTGGCAGAGGATTGCAGTACATCCTTCGCGCTTTAATTCCCGCGCCAGCAGCCGCAGCGGGGTTGAAATATACAAACCAAAGCTCCCTATACAGCTTCTTAGTATTGACAGCGATCGAAAGCGAGCGGTTCTATCACCCGATCGATCGAGATTGCTGCCGCTCGTGTCTTCAGTAATATTGTGCCAACGTTTCCACCAAGCCTTTATCTGGCGGAGTGTGGCTCGAAACAACAGATACGGTTTGGAAGGTGGTAAAACACAAATCAGTGCTCCGGTAGGCAGATGAGTGTAGCGCGTGGGTTGGGTCACGCGAGCAGAAAAGAAAACTAACATTGTGCGGATGCCCACTAGTTTGAGAGACTCAATGTAGTTAAACATCCATCCTCCCGTTAGCTCTTTGCAGAAGATTTCTAGTGACACATCAATGGTGTCAAAAAAATCCTCAAACAGATCGCACCAGGGCAGTAAGGCGATCGTCGGCTGGGCTGAGGAGCGATCGGGGGGCGATTCTGAATTTACCAATTTATTTCGATCTGGTATTTCAGGATTAGAGCTTGACTTTTGCGAAGTGTGCATCATATTAAGATCGAATAATCGGTTCAGCATGTTTCGTTCTGGCTGAAATTTTGCCGAGCTTTGAATCTTTTGATAAGTTGAAATAGATGGCTTGCATTTGTGGGTGTAAGCATTTTGATTGTAAAAGTTTTAACAATCATGCTTTGTGTGTATCTATCGAAAATGCTAGTAGAAAATAAAAATATTCCCTGCCATAAGTTAGAGATAACTCGATCGATCTCATCCAAACTTTTACTCGGATTAATATTTCTTAAGTAGACTTCTGCGTAATATTGATATGTGGTGGACAAACATCGTTTTTTGAGATGCTGAAACTCTACAGGTGCTGCTGCAAATGCTCGATCGATTGTTATCAGGATGTCTCCTTTCATAGTGTCAAGTTTTGTTGACATTGAATTGGCACAATGGCGGTAAAAAACATGGTGCTTAGGAACTAGGATAAAATCCCAGTTGGCTGCTATCCGTAACCAGTAATCCCAATCTGCTGATGTTCCTGGAGATCGAAACTCTCCCACCGACTCGATCGCTTGTCTGCGAATTAAGGGATTAGAGCCGTTAGAAAGGAAATTGCAGAGTAATAAATCGGCATAGACAGCACCACTAAAAGTCGGTTCGACGGGATATAATAATTTTCCGGCTTCGCTCATATTATAAGTCCAGCTATAAGCCAGACCTGCGTTTGGGTGTTCTTTCAAAGCCGCTAATTGCTGTTCTAACTTATTTTCTGCCCACAAGTCATCGGCATCGAGAAAAGCAATAAATTCACCTGTAGATTTACAAATACCGCGATTTCGAGCCGTCGCCAGTCCGCCATTGCTATAGGAAAAGACTTTTAAGCGATCGTCCTCAATAGTTCTGAGAAGATCTAGAGTGCGATCGGTTGAGCCATCATTGATGACTATCAGTTCAAAATCTGTAAATGTTTGTTGTCGAACCGAAGCAATAGTTTCAAGAATCGTACGTTCGGCATTATAAGCAGGGATAACGATCGAGATAACTGGCATAAAAATTTACTCCAATTTTTACAAATAAGATCTACCTAAGAGGATGCTTGAAAAGTCTCATTGCTACGTTTGCAGTGGGTGAATCCCCCTAAATCCCCCTTAAAAAGGGGGACTTCCCGATCTTGTTCCCCCCTTAAAAAGGGGGGCTAGGGGGGATTCAGATCTCAAAACGAAGTCCAAATGGCTACACATATTATTTAATTTATTGAGTTACCTCGATCGCCTTTAGAAAATTTTGTTTGCGGAGTGCAAAGCGATGCGTCCAGAAGATAGCGACGGATGAAGCAATCAGGCTATTGAGAAAGACAGCAGCAGCAACCCAAATAATTCCGTGCCGAACCACAGCCAGAATGGAAATAATAAAGACAGTTGTAGATGTCATGCTAATATAGAGAGAGATTTGAGTTTTGTCGATCGCATTAAGTAATAATAAAGCTGCCCATGAATATATTGCCGGAATCACAGACAGGCAAATTAAAATTAAAACTGGAATAGCTGAAGTCCATTTCTGTCCGAAGATAATTGGCACGTAAATCGGTGCGAAAGATGCTTGCAGCAAAACGATCGGTACGAGAATTATCGAAACTTTTTTAAGGCTGCTAAAATATCGCTGTTTGAACTGCCAATAGTCGTTTTTAGCAGCACAAATATAAGGGTAAAGCGGCGACATAAACGTGTTGAGAATACCGAGTGCGATCCCCGATCCGCTATTGAAGGCAAAGTAATACATTCCTAGTGCTTCCACACCCAGATATTTGCCGACAATGAGATAATCGATGTTCGATCGGACTTTAGTTAACAGGTCATTGATGAGGAGATTGCTGCCAAAACTCAGCACTTCTCGCCATCGTTCTAGACTAAACCGGAGGGGCGGTCGCCAGGGGTGAAACTTGCGCGTCAGGATAACCCAAACGGGTGCTGTTAAAAGTATTGCCCACACGATCGCCCAAATTCCCAGGCCGAGTAATACGAACGTTGCGATGAGAACGTTGGTAAATAAAGAAGCAACAACGTTACAGACTGCCACAGATTTTAAGCGGTTTTCCCGCTCTAGCAAAATCAGCGGGATGACAAAGAGTGGATATACCAAGTAGCTGAAGCTAAGGAGACATAGAGGTAGAGTCAGGTGCGGATCGTAAGAGAAGTAAGGCAGGAGCATCGCGATCGCACATTGAATCGCAAACAGCGATCCACATACGATCCAATTGAGCCAGTAGGCAGTGGTGCAGATAGCGTTGAGATCCTTTCGATCTGCTTGAATAATCTTGGAGCCGACCCCACCTCTGAGTGTAAATACCTGGAAAAAGTCAGAAATTGTATAGATAACTGCCATTAGTCCGTAATCCTGTGGGCTAAACATCCTGGCCAAGACGACAGTGCTTAGCAGTCGGATGATGCGATTGGCAATCTCTGCACTCGCCATCCAGCCAACGTTACGCAGGTATACACCAGAGAAAATTTGTTTGAGCCGATCGATTACCACAACTATTAATTTGCCTTGACTGGTTTACGTTCTATCGCTCGATCGAGTATTAATAAGCGGGGATGGCTTTGCTGAATCCAATGATGATTCACTCGCTTAGGCAATCTCCGAAATTTAGAGTAGGGGCAATTCATGAATTGCCCCTACTCTAAATTTCGGAGGCAAATCATACTCTAAATCAGCAATCATTACTGGTGGTATTGAAGCCTGCCTCGGCGGAGGGTGTATCTCAGTTTTTTTAACTGTGTATAACTGTCTGCTCCAAACAGATCGATCGTCTTCAAAATCAGTTGTAGCCGCAGAAACTTGGCAGAATAGCGGATGTGTGGATAGTGTAAAACTGCTTGCCGAGCATAGTGATTGGCTCGCTCGGTCGAACCACTTTCGCAGATGATTTTCCAGGCTAACCACACAAAGGCATTTGCATAAGCGCGCGATCGTAGATAAAGCATATCCAGCGGAACGCGATCGAAATTCTTGTCAATCTTGAACCGTGAATTTTGAGCCATTCTGTCATAGTTCCTAGACATACTGTTAGGATGCTGGCGGTAACGAACCAGTACCTCTTTGATAACTGCAAATGGATAATCAGCCGCAATCCGTACCCACATATCGCAATCTTCAATACTAGTTAACGCTGGATCGAACAGCCCTACTCGATCGAAGCAACTGCGCCGTACCATCGCAGCACTGCCACTGCCAACCACATCGCCTAAGAGCAATTGCTCCCAGACATTTCCCTCTACCTGCGCCGCTGTCACCGTTCCGAGCGAGTTACCATACCGATCGATCTGTAACGTCCAGGCATAGACCAAACCGACTTCTGGCTTTGCATCCAAACATTGCACCTGTTTTTCGAGTTTGGTTCGTTCCCACAAATCATCAGCATCGAGAAAAGCAATGTATTCTCCTCGTGCTTCTGTAATCCCTGTATTTCTTGCTCCTGGTAAACCTTGATTGGCTTGCGAAATCATTCTGACTCGATCGTCATTTACTGTCGCAAACCAAACGGAAATCGAGTCGGTGCTGCCATCGTTGATAATTAACACTTCAAAATCAGTGAAGGTTTGCTGCAATACACTATCCATTGTTCTGGGCAGGTATTTCATAGCGTTGTATGCAGGAATCACTACAGAGACTTTTGGCATATTACTTTAGAGTGAAAAAATAGAAGGACTGCCTGGAGACTGGTGTCTTGACCGAAACGCACGCTGAGGAGACCTCAGCGTGCGTTTCGGTCGCAAGTCTCGGCTCATGCACCAGCACCGATTTCAATCGAGTGCAGTGCTAATTGCAAAGAGGTTGGCACTAGCGGCAGATGGGGAAGTAGAAAACGGCGGAGCTGTTGTCCCACCACTTCTGCGGCAAAGGACTGCTCGACCCGCAAGCGAGCGGAGTGACCCATTGCCTGCGCCCAATCGGGTCGATCGAGAATCTGTTCGAGAGCACTAGCTAACGCTGAGACATTATCGCGCGGCACCATTACACCACCGGAACGCTCGCCGTCTTGCAAAATGTCTGGAATCCCAGGTGCATCTGTAGCCACAATGGGTAAGCCGCAAGCCATCGCTTCGATCGGTGCGACGGGAAACCCCTCCTGGCGCGAGGGCATTGTGTACGCATCCGCTGCTGACAAATATTGCTGCATCTGGACGCGATCGTGAACGAACCGATCGATCCAGGTCACACACCTGAATGTCTCTGTATCCAGCCGCTCGCGCAGTCTAGCCGCATCGCTACCCGTACCGATGAGCCACAGGCGTAAATCTTGCTGGGGGCGAGCGTCACAAATCTGCATCCAAGCAGCTAAGAGTAAATCTAGTCCCTTGCGATCGATTTCTACCCGTCCGTGCCACACCACCATCCGCGCAGTGTCCGGAATTCCCAAAGCTGCTCTAGCCTGCGATCGATCGTGTTTGTGCCATGTTGTCAGATCGATCGGATTGAAAATGCGGGCAATCTTGGGTTCGGCGATTGGGTAGGCTTGCTTAACTCGCTCGATCTCAGTCTGAGTCGCAATAATTACACCGCTACAAGACCGAAACGCCAGTTGACGCGGTAGAGCCTCTAAAAAACTCTGCGTAGCCGTTCCACCTTGAAACGTGGCAAATACTGGCAGCCCCAACCGCTTGCCCAACCCGACACAGGTATCAAAGCGGGCAAATTCATATTCCTGGCATAAGATGGCCTGACAATCTTCTTGCTTTAGCGCGATCGCTAGTAAATCCACAGGGGTAGATAGATAAGTGCCAGCACTCTTCAAAATATCCTTAATCCCTGTCAGCACGGAACGACGAGTCGCATTTGGGTCTAGAATCTCCTTGAAGGACTGTCCGCTATTGCCCCCATAAGCGCGGAGCAACCGATCGCGCATAGCCCTATAGGTGCCATAGGTGCGACTTGCAGGCAGTACGCAAATCGTCGCACCAGAGGGTCGATGCTGGTAGCGAGTTGTCTTTGTTACTCGTGCTGAAATACAGAACAGCACAGTCCGGACTCCTGCTGTTTTTAACGCGTGAATATAGCCGAACATCCAACTGCCGACAAATTCTTGACAGAAGGTTTCAAATGAGATCTCGATACTGTCTAGAAAGTCGTCGATGAGGTCGTAACAATGCAGTAAGGCGATCGTGGGTTCTGGGCTAGCAGTTTGGTTCGATAATGCTACTGGCTCGACGAAAGTGCGATCGAGGATCGACTCGTTTGACATGAGATTTAGTAGTATTTAACAGTAAGGGGAACAAATTAGGTTGTGATGCCAGCTAGTCGGCGACGCACAGCATAGGCAACGGCAAGGAAACGGCTGTAGCCGCCTACCCCCAACCACTTCAAGCTCACAATCGCGATCGTCAGCCGTAAGTTTTCGCCGGAAATGCGGAGTTTAGGATTATGCGCGATCGCCTGTTGCTGAAATTTCCTCGCCAGTTGACAATCGCGATCCTGACTTTGCAGTACTTTCCAAGCCAGAACCAAATAGGCTGACCCCAGACTTTTTGGTTTCAAAGCCTGTAATTCTGGCGGTGCAGCCGCAAACGCCTTGGTAATTACTCGATCGAATGACTGTTCCATAACCCGCCAATTTTTCGACATATTGTTTGGATGCTGTCGGTAATAGACCAGGGGTGCGCCAGTGACGGCAAAAGGATAGACCGCTGCAATCCGAATCCACATATCCCAATCTTCGACCGATCGCAGCGTCCGATCGAACAGCCCGACTCGATCGAAACATTGCCTTCGGACTAACACTGACGAGGGGCAGTCGATGATATTGCGCTGGAGCATCTCTGAGAGTATGTTTCCGGCGATCGCTGCGCCCAAGACTCTACCTGTGGGGTTGCCCACGGAGTCGAGTAATGCTGCCAAAGTGTAGATCGAGCCGATCGCGGGATGAGCATCGAGCCACTGCACCTGTTGTGCTAGCTTGGTAGGGTGCCATAAATCATCAGCATCCAGAAACGCAATATATTCACCTTGGGAGTGCGTAATCCCCGTGTTGCGAGCGGCTGATAATCCTTGATTTGGCTGCGAAATTAACTGCACCCGCCGATCGGATACTGTCTGCGCTACCCAGGTTTGGAGCGAATCGGTGCTACCATCATCGACCAATAATACTTCAAAGTCGTTAAAGGTCTGCTGAAATACACTCGCCAGCGTCTCTGGTAAATAAGTCATCGCGTTATATGCAGGGATGACGATCGAGACTTTTGGAGCCGCGATCGCCCCTCGATGTAGATGTTGCAAATTCATCGGTATACCTCCGGTTGCTGCTTGACGACCACTCTCTCAAACCGTGATGATTCCTGCCAGTCCCATCCGGCAACTGCCATCAATGTCCACCAGTAATAGAACAGAGTCGTGTGAGTCCAAATATTTTCGGTTATCATCCCGACGATCGTTGCTAGCAGCATTGCCAGCAGCGTCCAACAAAAATTCCGCTGGGCACTTCCTGGCAGTGCTTGGCGCACGAGGTAGACTATTCGCCCGATCTGCACTCCCAAAAACCCGATAAAGGCAATTAACCCGACAATGCCCCCTTCTGTGAGTGCCCGCACGTATTCGTTATGGGCGTAGTTGTTCAAGACCGTGAGCTTGGAACAACTCAGCAGACCGTATCCCAAAATCGGGTACTGCTGCCAAGCTTGCAGCAGATACGTCCACTGCGCGATGCGCCAGTTAAAACTGTTATTATCAGTTGCCGACAGCAAGATGGCACGGGAAACATCGATATCGGGATTGAGTAGGGGCGTATCGTATAGGGATGTCAATCGTTCGCGACCGACATCGAAGCTAGCAAACAGAGCGATGGCGAGTGCAAACAGCGCAATGCCTCCGAGCAGCTCGATCGAATCAAACAGAGGTAACATTAAGACTAAAATCGCGATCGCCATCATCAGCAACACAAATAGAGACTTCGTGCCGACAATGAAAAACACGAGCGCACCTAACAGTAGCAGCCACGGCCACCGCTGTTTTACTCGCCCGATCTGCCACCAAGTTAATAACAGAAACAGCAGGCAAAATGTAGCGAACGTATTCGCCAAACCCAGTGTGCCATTCACCCGCGAAACTTCCCCGATGGGCGCGATTCCGGCTTCAGTCACACCACTGAAGATGGGCGGTAGCAGCGAGGGTGCAATTAACTGTAATGCAGCGACTGTCAACGGAATCAGCAGCGACCAGAACAGACAAGCAATAACCCGTTGGGGCGACGTGGTGGCTTTCATCTGCATCACCAGCAAATACACCATCACCCAGGAACATAACCGCAGCCACTCGCGGAGGCTCTCTGGCAAGAAAGAGCCATCCATCCCTAACCCCCCCAGGGGCAACAGCATCACCCATAAGCCCTGCACGAGTGTCCAGCCTGCAAAAAACCACCAGAACCCATCGGTGTGAATGGGTCGATCGGTCAAAGCCATCACCACAACATACAGTAATGTCAGCCCGATCGTGCCGATGGCAAATGCCGCCGGAAGTTGCTGGGCAGAGAACGGATCTAGTACTCCGCGCAGAATCAGTAACACTAACACAGTCGCTTCAAAATTCTCGAACGAGCACACCACGATGCCGAATGCGCCCAGGCATAGTGCCATGTAGAAGGGCTGCACCCCAGCTAGAACGCCCACTGCCAAGCCCAGTAAACTTCCAGCCAGCCCGATCGCCAGTGTCAAAGTGGAGAATTGTCCTTGGCGGTTGCGTGAAAACATAGAGTTACCTGCCTATCTCAACAAATTGCGGAACGATGAAAGTGGTGCGATCGACTGGAAGATGGTGTGTACGACAGAACTAAACATGGATTTAGAGAGCAATTCCAAATTCAAAACCAATTATTAGCACAATTGTTTCCGGCTCCCTCTCCCAATTCTGGGAGAGGGCAAGCCAATGTCTCACCCTGCCGGAATTTTCAAATTTAGAATTGTTGTAATTTAGCAGCAACGCCGATATCGCCTGGTGTCTCTGGTGCTGAATCTTCAGCGACAGACACGCTTTGGTGCTCCAGTCGTTGGCTAGGCCAGAGATGTTGTACCACCCGATCGAACAACGGTGGACGGAAATAATCTCTGTCGTTGGGCAGATTGACTCGGTTCGCAACAAAACCCAGGAATGGCACCCGATCTTTGTGGATCTCGGCCCAAGCTTGTGTTAGCCCATTCCGGTTCGTCACCCCAGGGCAGACGACTAGCACCAGTCCATCACTAGATTGGCTCCATTCAAACCCATCCATCGAACCGACTAGTGCTGGAGTGTCGATGATGACTAGATCGAACTGTTCTTCTGCCTCTGCCAACAACGACTCGATTTTGGTGGATTCAAGACCAAACGACAGGTGGGTCGCGTCACCACAAGTCAAGAGTGAAAGATTGGCGATCCGAGTAGGCTGAACGGACTGCTCCAGAGTTAGCTTGCCCTCTAAAACTTCTGCCAGCCCAGTTAAGGTTGGTAGGTTAAACAATCGGTGCTGTACTGGGTGCCACAAGTCGGTATCGATCAGCAGTGTGCGCTGAGACTGCATTGCTGAGACCATCGCTAAATGTGCTGCTACCGTCGATTTGCCTTCATTGGCGACGGCACTACTAATTACCAGTCGTCGCATTAACAGATCGCCATGACGAAATCTCAGCGTCTTCAATAGCTTTCGGTATGGTTCGACTAAATAATACGTCTTTAGCCCGAATTTACCTTGCAGGAGGGCAGTAGAGCCACGCGGGAACGAGGGTAACTTGCCCAGAGTGGGTTGCCCTAGCATCCGTTCTGCTTCGCTCACATTATGCAGGCAGTTGTCGCAGGATTCTAGCAACAGTGCGATCCCGATCGTCAGGAGCAGTCCAAAAACCGTCGCGATCGACAGCACGGCAGATTCTTTCGGCCATTCTGATTGGGCTAGCAGCTCTGCTGGGGCAATAATTTTAAGATTGCTAACCAGTTGCTTTTCGGCAATGGTAGCCTCTTGTAATTTGGCTTGCAGCAGTTTGAGCGTTGCTTCCGATTCTTGTCGATTGCGGATCGGTGTCGTCAGCGGTTGCTGACGATTGGGCAGATTGGCAAGTTGGGCTTGAAGCGTGAGGCGGATTTTTCTGACCGCTGCTAATTTTTGATCGATCGCCACCCGATCGATATTACTGGCGATCGATTTAGAGATTAAGTCCTGACTTAAGGCATCACCAGCGATCGCTAGCGATGACGAATCCGCTCCAGGCAAGATGCGAGCGAGTTTAATTTCATAAAGTTTGCGAGCTTCGTCTCTTTGCTCGGTTAGCAATCGTACCCCAGGGCTGCGATCGCTAAGCCGCGATCTGGCTTCAATGAGTCGGGTGTCTAGATCGTTAACCTTCGTTCGCAGTGTTTTTAATTCCTCATCCTGCCCAATTCGTACAGACATTAGCCCCGCTTGGGGTGAAACCTCCCCAATCAACCTGCCGATCGAGGCATTGCGGACGATCGCCTCTTGCAATTGGGTTGACAGATCGCGCTCCTGATTTTGGCTTGCTTCCAAGCTTTTGACGAGTTCTTTGGTGCGATCTTCAATGGCGACGAGCTGATTTTCTTGGCGATAGCGGTTCTCGGCTGCTTCTAACCGTTCGAGTCGGGCGCGTTGTTTGGGCACTTCTGCTTCTAAAAATTGTTTGACAGAACGAGCACCAGCACGGATTGTATTCGAGTTATCTTCGACAGCAACCGCTGTGACGGCATCGAGCAACTCAGCCGTAAGTTCCTGAGATTGGCCTCGGTAGCTCAGTTCCAGGATATTAGTCGCTGGCAAAATTTTGACCCGCAGTTCCTTACTCAATTGACCGAGCGGCGGCACATTCTTCGCCCCTGCTACCTTTACTCTAACCAGTGCCCGTTTGAGTAAAGTTGGCGATTTAACGAGTTCTGCTGTGGTAGCTAGCGGGTTTGGCGATCCTGCCCCACCCTCTGGCAATTTTGTTAAGTCATTTCCGAGGTTAGAAACGCTAACTTGCCGATCGTCGAGGGTCAATTGCGCTTTAGCTTCATAGAGTTGGGGCGTAACTTTCAAATAAGCGATCGCGCCAGCCATCACCGAACCAAACACGAGTGCAGATGGCAGCCAGTGCCGCATCAAAGTCGATGGCATAGATGTAAGACGTTTATTCATCAGATCTATCTATTTATGAGAGGGTAATGCTCGGAGTCACCTAGCCGATCGCGTTTCAGAAATGGCCTTGTTGACAACAAGACTTTTAACTGCGGCTCGATCGCTTAGGACATACTAGATTCACATCAGCCGCTGGTTTAGCACCGACTGTAACTGTCTGCGGGCGATCGGTGGTTGACAACTTGCCTGAAGCCAAAACTTGTTGGTAGATAGTCAAGCTCTCTACTACATTGTCATCCCAATTGTGATACCGATCCACATAAGTCTTAGCCTTGCTAGCCATCACTTTCATGTGGTGGGGATGCTGGACAGCCCATTCGAGTGTGGACATACACGAGGCCAAGTTATTAGTCCGAAACAACAGACCTCGATCCTGCCCGATCGCTATTTGATGAACGGGCAGATCGCTAGCAATGACAGGCACCTGCTCGTGCATTGCCTCCAGTAACGCCAGCGATTGTCCTTCCACCGCAGACGGCAAGATAAATATGCCAGCATTGCGGACTATTTCAGCCAACTGCTGCCCTTGCAGTTCGCCTGTAAACACAATATCGGGGTTGCCTGCCGCCAGTCCGATTAGCTCTCTTGTAAAGGCCGAGTTTTTTACAATCCCACCCACAATTACCAATTTCCAACCTTCAAGCTGAAGTTGCTTAAACGCACGGAGCGATAAGTCAGGGCATTTTTCTGGTACCAATCTACCCAAAAACACGATATAGCGGCTTTTAGCTAAACCGAGTGAAGTGCCATACGTAAAGCTTGAGTCGGATGCTGCATAGCTAGCCGGAGCATTGCCGATGTAAGTAGTTTCTCGACCGTATGTTTGCCAAAAGTAACGTTGGAGTTCTTCTGAAACCACGATAATTTTGTCGGCAAACCGCACGACAGCCCATTCGCCCAACCGAATCAATAGGCTCGAAAGTTTCCCCCATTTGCTTCGTTGCCAGTCAAGACCATGACATGTGACGATAATTTTTGACTTAGTGAGCAGATACGGCAGCCAGATCCACAAAGATGGTCCCAAAGCATGGAAATGGACGATATCATATCGCCGGAAACTAGCGATAACTGTACTTATTGCTGAATTAATTAGTGCATCAAAGCCATTGAATCTCGAACCTGGTAACGAAACGATCCGAATTCCGCCAAACTCACTAGGATCGCGCCAAGATAAGCCAGTATAGGAAGACCGAGCAAAGAGATCGACTAAATGCCCTTCTGTTGCGACACGAGGATAGATTTCAGCACAATGATGTTCGATGCCACCTTCATGGGGCGGTAAACCTTTAGAACCAATTACAGCTATTTTCATAGATTGAGTTATTAATCTCATCTTTTGTAATATATTGGCTATACAGATTGCAAATTAGGTTTGTAACTTAAGGTGCTTCCATCAATCTAAGATCGGATCTTGTAATGTACGTCAGTCAAATTACTTAAATACAGACAAATTGGGGGTTTTTGCAAGGCCATTCAAAGGCGCAAACAAGCAGATTTAAATGTGTTTTGAGGCATAATAAGGGACACGATTGGTGTGTATCTCAGCAAGTATGGTTGTTGAGATACTAAGTATTCACAGCTAAATAATTAAACATATAAGATGCAAGTTTTCAAGCAGATTTTCAATCAAAAAGTATCAAAGCTCTGGCTAGCGATCGGATAAAAATATCTACAATATATCTCACTTTAATTACAAACATCGGATTGAGTGTGTTGTGCAATTATATTCAGCTTTAGAGGTATTTGAAGGATTTAGATCGCTCAAATATCAAGTAAATTTTATTTGGCAATCGGGATACTTCAGAGCCAATTGTCTATTCTTCATCTTCACACTTGAGGAAGTCGAGAACGACCCTCAATATGTTGTGGAGCAACACTTTGACTTCAGATAGATCGGCGCGATCGCTGTAATCGACAAACAGATGCGGCTCAAACAGCAGCGATTGCGCCTCGATCTCTATGGCGAATAATTGTACTAAGGAAGAATGCCAAGAACTCGATCGCAGAATGCGGCAATCGGCAATTGTTTGCTGTAAATTTGTTTATGTTTTTTGCAAACTCATCAACTATCTAACGAAGTACGAAATTATCTTACTAGGTTATAGTTTAATGCAGAAAGTAGTTAGTCTGTCCATAGATTCCGAACAGAGCCGATTGACAAGTATTATCCAAATTAGATTGCCAGCTTCAGTGAGAGCAGCCTTCAAAAAACTATGAGAGAATTCAATTAGTTTAGATATAATTACCCAACTCAAACACGAACTAACATTGACGGTTTTTGCAAAAAACCCCAATTTTTATCTCTTGGATTACCACTAAAGCATATATTGTTTGCTACGTTGTCCTCCGCCGATCGACCTTAGCTTTGACACAGTTTTGTGAAGATTGGGCGAGTCAAATCTGAGTGCAAATGGCAACCCTTGAAAGGATGTAAACTTTGTGATGAAAGGACTTTAATTAAACTTGCCATCGTCATTACGTTTGGCCGATGGCAGAATTAATTTGCAGTTAAAATATAATTAGATGGCTGGCGGTCGATTCAGCTAGATGACGTAAGCAGTTGTATAAATTTTAACTATAAATTGAGTGTGGATCGATCGCTGCTTGCTATGACAGCTCGATTCTAGTTAAGTTTGGTACAGAAATCATTCATCAGTATCGATCGCGTTAGCTAATTTTTAGCTAACAAAATGGACTTTTTAGGTTGATGAAAAATTGCGGTATTGCCAGCGTTGCAGCATATCGCTGTAGATCTGATGTATGACCTCGCGCGCACTGTAAGGTTGTGCGGCTAAAACACATGCTTCAGCAGCATAGAGATTTGGCTGTTGTAAAACGGACTCAATTGCAGTTGCAATTGCACTTGGAGATCGCTCTTCACACACAATGCCACTATCAGGTGTGAGTACCGCTGGAATCTCACCACAGCGTGTTGTGACGATCGGTGTGCCACAGGCAAGAGCCTCCAGTACTACTAATGGTAATCCTTCATAAACACTTGTAAGAATGCAAATACTGGCAAGGCGGTGGAGATCTGCTAGTTCTGCTTGCCCGACTGCCCCCAGCATCGTCACCTGCTGACTCAACCCCAACCGCTCGATTTCAATGCGTATGGTTGCTGCTAGTTCGCCATCTCCAGCAATTAATAAGTGTACATCCGATCGATTTACCGCTGATAGCGATCGCACCAACAACAATGGATCTTTCTGGGGATGGAGCCGTCCGGCAAACAGCATAAATCGGGTTGCCGCTGAGAGTCCGAGTTTTTGGGCTAACTGCTGTCGTTGTCGTTCTTGCTCTGCAACTGATGACGGGTAGAAAATATCGGTGTCTACACTGTTGCGGTAGTAATTAACCCGTTCGGCTAGAGCTGGATACAGTTTTTTATACAGCTCGGTTGAGTCAGAGTTACAGGACAAGATGCGGCTAAACTGATTCACCAGCAAGCCCTCTAGCGCAAAGTATCCCTGCGGAAAACGACTCCAGAGGATCGCCTGCTTACTGTCTGGCGACAGCAACTGCGTTCGGATATCGTTGTGGATAAACAGAGTTTTATCTCCGCGCCAGCGGAGTGTAGTTAGGGTCGGCTCAATGCGGTGGAAGTGCATGAAGTCAGAAGCAAAACATTGTCCCACCAACGCAGCCATATACCTTACAGTTGTCGGAACTAAGCGTCTCACATCATCATTTTCTAATGCAAATAGGGGAAAGAATAGTAACTTTCTGCCATGCAGTTCAGTCTGCTGCCAAACCCCAATTTGCCCAGAACGTCTATCGCCGACACCCACCAGCCGGATCTCAAACTCATCAGGGGCATACTTGATAAATGATGAAACTAGAGTCTGTATCCCGCCAATGCTGGAGGACCAAGGATTGTATTGATAAAAAAATGTTAAAACTGGCTTACGCATGACATTTTTCAGGAGATCGGTTTTTTTAGTTCCTTTGAAATTGTGTCGTCTGCGCGACCTGAACTGGTCGGTTAGTACGGGGAAGCTATTCCCCCAGCGGATTCACGCCCGCTGCCCTCATGGAAAAGACTCTAATTCTAGAGTCCAGTCACGGTCGAGTAAGTAATGAAACAACCGGAGTGCAGACCCCAAATGTAATCAATACTAGTAGCCTAAACTAGTACTGATGCTAGAGGAAGTTCCTAAATGGTGAATGCAAGTGAACTGTTGCCTAAACTGCGTAATCTGTTATGGAAGAAAAAGCAAATGCCAACCTGTAATGGGTAGGATACGGGTTCCGACCACTGGTGTCAACTTAAGGCCAAAATTCTGGGTATCCTCAAATCTGAACGGCCAAGGCATCGAGAGCGAGATGCTCTGTCTCGTCTGGTTTGGGGTGACTCACCATCCTTAAGTTGACACCAGTGGTGGCTGGACAGGGCAAAATTATAGTTGCATTTAATCCTGGCTCAACCGGATGATTGCAGGCTGGTTGCAGTTAATTCTGGCTCAGTTGCATTTAATCCTGGCTGGAGTGAAATTATAGTTGCATTTAATCCTGGCTTGTAAATGCGATAATTGCAGGTTCTAACGATTATGATTGCAGGCTACTACAGCTACTCAGGTGGTGTGAATGGATAGTGCTAAACTTAGTTTAAAGACTTAGTTTAATTGTGAATTATGGAAACCGTTAATATCCATGAAGCCAAGACCCAGCTATCGCGCCTGTTATCTCGTGTGGAACTGGGAGAAGAAATTATCATCTCCAATCGCGGTGTTCCTGTTGCTAAGTTAGTTCCGCTCGATCTGCCAATTTCTCGCCGTCAAAGTTTGGGTCGCGATCGCGGTTTATTTACCGTCCCAGCAGATTTTAACGAGTTACCAGAAGATTTACTTGCAGCTTTTGAAGGTGGAGCCGAATGAAGCTGTTAATCGATACTCAGTGCTGGTTGTGGTGGTTTGCCCTAGCGCGATCGATTACGGGAGGAAACGATCGCTCAAATTAGCGATGAGAGTAATGAGATTTGGTTTTCGGTGGCTAGTGTCTGGGAGCTGGGGATTAAGGTGAGCTTGGGTAAATTACCTTTGCCCGAACCGCTCGATCGCTATCTTGCCAGTCGGATGAAACAATTAGGTGCGCGATCGTTGGAGATTAGGGCAGATCGCGCGCTCCAAGCTGGGGGATTGGCGTTACACCATCGAGATCCATTCGACAGAATGTTAATTGCTCAAGCACAAGTGGAGGGGATGACGATCGTTACGTCCGAAGCTTGCGCGCCGCCTAGCGGCGGTCGAATGTTCGAGCTTTATAAGGTAGAAGTTCTCTGGAATGATTAGCAAATGAAAGCATCGATCGATAACATTGTGTGGATGATTGTAGCTGTTCGCTATCAAATTGCACACCAGCGAGTAATCGCCAAAATGAAGATCGAACACCTCGAACCGTTAGTAACAGAAGACGATTTTCTTGCTGCTGTCAATTTGACCGAGCGGAAGTAGAATGCTGAGACTGTTTGGAAACAGCGATTGCGGGAAAAGCTGACTTTTTCAGCGATCGAGAACTTAACTTCTGCTCGGCAGGGCAAAGCGTTCGATTAGCGAAGATGGAGCTTTAACAGTTAAGGGTTTGTAGGCAATAGACGATCGAGTTGCGCGATTGTCTGTTCTACTTCTCGATATTCTTGCGATCGCTCTTGATGCAATAAAATTAATTTAGCTTCCTGATATTTATTTTTAGCAGCTTGGATATTACCTTGTTTTAATAGCCGATTGGCTTCAATATATAAATCTCGAACTTTTTTACGCAGAGATTTATCTAACGAAGAGTAGCCAGAAGCAGAGTCGGGATTTTTTTGACTGGAGATTTCATCTTTGAGTAAATCGATATTGCGGGAGATCTTTAAAATTCTGTCTACTTGGAGCGAGAACTCGGTCAGATCGCGGGTTTGTCCGCTCGCGCGAGCGGAAGTTCGATCTCGATCCAAATCCTGCTGCCAGATTGCGATCGCCTGCTGCCAATCACTCACGGCAGCACCTGCATTTGGTAACTGAGCGATACCTCTAGCATGATATGCTTCGGGGTATTGAGGTTGCAGTTCGATCGCTTTAGTAAAGTTCTTAATTGCTAGGGATTGTTGCTGTTGTTGCCACTCAGCTAAAATCAACCGACGGCAAAAAACTTGCAGCTCGTTAGTTCGGTGGATCGAGCATTGCATCAACAGACTGGGATTAGCGGTCGAGATGGCATTTTGATACCGCTTGGTATAAATCGCTCCGATATAATAAAATGCTAGTGTAGATTTCGGGTTGATTTTCAGAGCTTGGTAAAAATTACCGATCGCTGTTGGATACCGACCTCGATCGAAGTCAGCGATCCCTTTACTCAAGTAACTCTCCACTCGCTCTGGCTCCATTAAGGCGATTGGATAACTCCTCGCGAGCGAGCTGTCATTACAGCTCGCTCGCACGTCACACTGAATCGCGACACTAATTATCGTCGCTCCAGTTATTCCCAGGAATCCCATCGATTTACTAATTTTCATTTAGCTTGCCACCGATCTGCTAGCGTTAATAATCGCTTCAAATCGAGATTGTGGTGACTCATACGACCATTAATATCGATCGCCAAAATTTCGCTATCGCTAGTACCAAATCCGACTTGTGAAATTGAATGACCTCGATGAATGGGGGCAAAAATAGTCATTAATAACCGACCCGTTCGACTCCAGAGTTGGATCTTACCTGCTGTATCTCCAGTTAGCACGACCATTCCATCGTTACTAAAGCTGGTGGCGGTCGTGCCGACGTTATTACCTAAAGTGCGAATCGATCGAGCTTGGAGCGAGTACAGCAGTGGTGGACGGCAATCGCTAGCAATCGCTAACGTGTCAGAATTGGAACTATAACTAACATTTAAAATTCTCCCTGTGCCGATTGAATGATAATCTAATAACTTACCATTTAAATTCCAGATTTTTATCGCCTTATCTCCGGTTACGAGCGTGCGACCATCGGGACTAAAATTTAGCGTATTGAGACTCGACTGTTGCGTTTGCCAACTAGAAACAGACCGACCGCTAGCATCGTAGATATTTACCTTACCATCGCTAGTCGCGATCGCCAATACCGATCGAGTGGGACTGAAACTAACTCGATATCCTGGCAAGGTTGCAATTAATCTGCCCGTTTTCGTCCAGAGTTTTACTTGAGAGTTTTTAAACCCAATATTGTTAGCGAGTTGATATTGACTGTCGGTAGTGGCGAGATATTCCCCGTCTGGACTCAATCCGATCCCGATTACTTCAGCTTGATGAGCGGTAAACTGGCGGACGACCTGTCGATCGCGATTTAAGATCGAGATCGTGCCTGTCGGCGTACCCCCGAGGACTAAGATATCGTGCAGTGGGTTGTAACCAAAACTAGTCGCTCGGTCGATCGTTGCTGGAGATCGATCGATCTGCCACAATCTCACGGTGCGATCGTCACTTGCCGAGCCGAGGGTGCGACCGTCGGGGCTGAAACTGACTTCATTGACGCTATTTTGATGTCCCTGAAGCGTATCGACTAACTTCCCCGTCGTCGCGTTCCAAAGTTTAATTTGACGATCTTCACTAGTCGCCGCCAGTATTTTACCGTTGGAACTAAAATTAAGCCCAAGGATCGATCGCGGTTGTCTTTTAAGATCGAACAATAATTGCCCTTGAGTATTCCAAAGTGCGATCGTCCCATCCCTAGTTCCAGCAGCAATCGTTTTACCATCGGGACTAACTGCAACCGTTAAAACTTGGCCATGTCCTCCAGCAATCGTGCTCGATAATTTTCCCTCGATCGTCCAAATTTTCAGCGTACCATCATTATTTGCCGCCACGATCTCGCGACCTTCGGCACTAAAACTGAGGTCATTAATTAGACTGGATGTCGGCAAAGAGCGATATTTAAGCGGTGCATTGCTAAGATCTGGATAAAATTGGATGCTCGCAGCTTTAGTTGCGATCGCTAATTTTCGACCATCGCGACTCAAGGCGAGCGCGGTGACGGGTCGATCGAGGATGCTTTGCGGTCGAGCCATCCAGAGTCCCGTTTGCCGATGGCGATGCCAGATTTTAACTCCGCGCTCGAAACTAGCAGTAATAATTTCGTGACTGTTGGGATGAACGATGACTTTGAAAAACCGTTCGTTATCGCCAACTAATGTTTGGATCGATCGACCGTTAGCAGTCCAAATATGAATTCGATTATCCCAGCCAGCCGAAACTAGAAACTTACCATCGCGACTGTAAGCAATGCTGGCGACTGAATTGGTATGTCGTGCTAGCACGCGCCATTCTCGAATGCGATCGAGGATATCCGAGAGCGTCGCGAGCGCGGGGAGCTGAAATTCACTAGTGAGTTCGGATTCGCGCGCGATCTCCGCAGCAGCTAGTTGAGCTTGTTGTAAAGCTGCCAATTGATTGCCAGACTCGAATAATAAGCGCGCGTTACTGGCCAACGATTCGACGCGATTGCTAATGGCCGAGCGTCTTTGTAAGCTTGCTTGGTGCCATTGCCAGAGGGCGATACTCGCCAAAGTCGTCGCGATCGTCAATCCAGCGACTAATCCACCGATAATACGCTGCTGGAGCCGTTGTTTGGCGGTTATTTCCTGTTGCTGCTTCGTGGCACTCAGTTGGATAAATTCTGCTTCCGATCGCCGCAATCGATCGGGCTGTTTTAGCGTCCAATCTAAAGCTGTATCCAACGTTCTACCTCGGATTAACTCGCTCTCATCCCGCCCGTTTTTATCCCACCGATCGATCGTCGCCCGCAATCGTTCTTGCCAGTGGCGAAAATCGCCATCGATCTCGATCCATAATTTCAGTCTGTCCCAGTAGCCAATCAATGCCTCGTGAATCAGTTCGACGGTTTCATCACCTGCAATTTCGGCGCGATCGATCGTCACTAGCCTTACTGCGGCTAGATGCTCGACTAAACTCCAACTGTCGGGGTCGAGTTCCGCGCGTTTAGTCATCCGGCGGGTAGCGGGTGCCCGTTCGCCGACTCGCACCAGTTGCCCGAAAATATAGCGCGCCTGGGTTTGCTCGCTAGCGGTTAACTGAGCATAAATCGCTTCCGCCCGCTCGACCACCGCTCGATCGATCCCGCCGATCTGCTCATAACCGCGATGAGTGAGATGGCCATCCCGTTGTTTCGTCCATAATTGGGTGAGGGCAAATTCGAGCAGCGGTAAGATATGTCGCTCGCCCAGGGTAGCATCCACGATCCGTTCGACTAAACCATCTTCAAACCGGACGTTCGATTTCTGCGCTGGCATGACGATCGCTTGAGTTAGTTCCGCGCGCGTCATTGGCGTTAAATGTCTGCTCTGCGTCCGTTCGAGAGCGATTACCAGTGGATAATCCTCCAGCAGGCGATCGTAAAAATCAGCGCGTAAGGCGAATAGTAACTTGACTTCAGGCGATCGATCGAGCAAGTTGAGCATATTGGTGAGAAATTGGCGACGCTCCGCTAGATCTGGTGCTAGGGTATAGAGTTCTTCAAATCGATCGATAACTACGAGTAAGCGATGGTTGGGTGAATGCGACTGGATTAAATTACCATTCAGCCCCGATTCGCTGATGAAGTTAACTACCGCTAGCTCGTCGATGGCGATCGATCGTGCTAATTCTACTGCCAGAGCGGGAGCCGCTACTAGCGATGTCACCGCAGTTGCTAGTGCCATTATCGGCTCTGTCCCCGGACGCAAGCAGACGATCTGCCAGTGGAGATCGTCTTGGCGCAACTGGGGAATCAAACCAGCAAATACCAGCGAAGATTTACCACTCCCCGATGCACCGATCAGCGGGACTAGCGAGTGGTTCTTGAGGTCTTCAACCAAACTAGCGACAAACTCTTCGCGTCCGTAAAAATAGTCTTTGTCCTCCTCGGCAAATGCCGCCAAACCGCGATACGGACAGTTAGCGATCGCTCCCAAGCTTTGCCAAGTTGGGGGGATCGCGAGCCGATTTTGGATGAGTACGGGCAGCCAACTCGCACAGGGAAACTCTGTTTCTAATTCTTGAAGTCGATCGCGGGCGATATTTACCGATCGAGCTAGCGATACCCCCCCAGTAAATGCGGCTAAAAAATCTTTGAGGAACGCTTGTGCCACGCGATCGGGCACTGGTTGGCGCATGAAGATCGCGTGGGGAATATAGAGTGTTTCTAGTTCCGCAGCGGCACCCAAGCCGTCGCACGAATTAAATACGGCCAGTTGCAATCCCCCAGCGATCGCGGTTTGCAATTCTCGTCTGAGTTCGACCATCGTTAGACTATCGTTACGATTTAGCCAAATTCTACCCCTGGTACCATTCCCTTCGGTGCTGCTGTGTCCTGAGAAAAACAGGATATCCCAACCGCGTTTATCGAGTAATCGATCGCTCAACTGCGATCGAGTTGGCTCGGATAATACGGTGAGATCGGCACCCTGACAATAATCTGCCAAAAGTTGGCGATCGGCCTCGATATCGATGCCCTCACTGTTGCCGAGCACGACCAGCACCCTTACCTGTTGCTGGTAAATTCGGTCGTGTCGTCGGCCTTGTGGCGTGCTCAGAGCGATTTCTAGCCGATCGAACGCGCGCCATCCCGACCAGAGATGCCACGGGAGTTGCCGCGCTTGGAGATCGGTAGTGCGGACGATCGCCCGGTACTCGTCGCCAGGAGTGGTGATTAACTGTTCGCGAATGACTCGGCTCAAATCCGATCGCTCGAACCAATCATCGATCGCCCGAGCTAAGTTTTTGGCTTGTCGTCCGCACTCCAACTGCAATGATGAATAGCGGACATTCGTAATTTGGTTGGGCTTGATTTTGATGCGATTGATGCCATCCAAACTCCGATAAGTCCGATCCCACGCTCGAAATGCTAAGTCTAAATCTGGCATCGGGCGCAATTGACTATAACCATCGCGACAAACGGCTCGATCCTCGCTACCGATTTCCCAGTGGACGCTAAATCCACGGGTAAAGTCTCCATCTAAATTCAGTACGAGTAGCTGCTTCACGATCGGGTATTGTCGCACGTTCTTACTAGTTGATTCGGTCGCTAGTCGGCGATTTTATGCAGCTAGGACGGATACCTGCTGCTGGCATCCTCTTCGAGTGTAGTCCAATTATCCCCCTTTACCCCTTCCCCCTTCCCCCTTCCCCTTTCCCCTCCCCTGTAACTAAATGTAAATTTTTTCTAGAGCTGCATAAAACCCCCTAGTGTAATAAGAATCAATTACAGCCAGCTACTCGATCCGATCGATAAACCAAACTCAGATGAAGATAGCGATATGTCTCTAAAAAATAATCTTAAAATTATCTGTGCGATCGGCTTTCCTTTAATCGGATTTGCTGCATTTGGATTTACGCAACTTGCCTGTAGCTGCATTCGTGCAGATCGATCGGTTCAAACTACCTTAGATCTGCAAAAAATCCCAGTAGCTAGCAAAATCAAGCTAGAACGCGCCGATCTGAGCACCGTCGCTGTCAACTCGACAACTACCGACGAAACCGCACGCGTCAAACTGTTCGATCGCAGTAAAGATGCCGTAGTCAAAATCGTCTCGGGAACTACGATCGGGAGTGGCTTTATCATTAGCAAGGATGGCTTAATCGTTACCAATAAGCATGTCGTCCAAGATGAGCGCAACCAAGTGGTTGCATCCGTCCAAATTACCCTCGCCGACGGTACGAGTCTCAAGGCTAATGTCCTGGGTGCCTCTCAAAATGAAGATTTAGCTCTCATCAAAATCCCCAATCAAAGCAACTTAAAATACTTAGCTCTCGCCCCTCAAAACTCCCTCAAAGTCGGGCAAAGCGTCTACGCGATCGGTTCGCCATTTGGCATCGATAATATTTTTACTGCTGGCGTACTCAATAAAATCGATCGCACGCAAAATTGGCTGTACCATGATGCCAGGATTAATAGTGGTAACTCAGGTGGCCCACTAATTAATTCTCAAGGACAAGTTATCGGTATTAACATGGCAATTTATGCCAAAAATACTGAAGGTGGCCCGACAAATACGAGTATCGGGATTGCAATTTCTGGAGATCGGCTGCGCTCGTTCTTAACCGCTTATCAGCGGAAATCGCCAGATTTTGCTAGCGTCGATAATGCCAATAAATCAGAACAGATAACGTTATTGCAAATAAATGGTAAGCCGATTTCTGGAGTATTTCAGGCAGGCGATCGGGTAGACGATAAAAATATCCACTATCGACAATACTTTTTTGAAGGTAGAGCCAATCAAAAATTAAATATTGAAATAGTTGGCGAAAAACTCGACCCTTCTTTGGAATTATATTATATCCCCAATGAAGATACCAGTCCTGAAAAAATTGGTGAAAATAAAGGCGTGCGCGATCGGAATAATACGGCTAAACTTTCACTGGCACTCCCTGGAAATGGAATCTACATGGTTCGCGTCAAAACCTTTCAACCTGGTGAGACTGGCCGCTACCGGATTATTGCCACGGTCAAGTAAGATCTCGAGCGACTGCATCTTTCCGAGTGCCTTCTCCTAAAGCTATCCAATTTACTACAAACTCAACCATCATGAAAAATAACTCACTGCTAGTTCGTTCTATCTATCTAATTAATATCGCATTTTTAGCTGCTACTGTTTTCAGCGGTGGCTTGCTAGTCACGAGTAATTCGCCCGCTCTCGCTCAAACTGAGGCTGGAAAATTTACTTGCGGTACTAGTTTTAATGAAAAATTAAATAAAAGAGTCCCAACGACCATTTATTGGACGAGTACGGATAAAAAAGCCATAATTCAATGGACTAAGCAAATCAATCAAAATTGGACTCCACAACGACGATGTGAAGAATTTTCTGGACGCATCCAATCAATTTATGCCGCAAATCCCGATCGCTTATTTTTTACTAATGGCAAAATGAGTGGAAATAATGTAATTTGTGCGACCGATCGAGTTAATGGTGCTTGTAAACAGCTATTGATGACGTTGCGATCTGAGGATAAGCCATTAACATTTCTCCAGGAGTTCAAAGAGACATTCAATGCAAACTATACTGTTGGCGTTATACAGCATGGTTCTCCAGAACCACCAATGTACGTAGAAATAGATATGACGGCAATTTTAAAGACAGCTCCTCAAACTAAATAAACTTACATCGCTTACCCATCATTCAGTTGTCCGCATAGCATCTCTTTAGCAAATAACGATCTTAGGGGATATTTGGAAAGTATAAGATAGCACTCGCAAACCCTAGAAAATCCCCCCTAACCCCCCTTAAAAAGGGGGGAACCGGATTAAAGTCCCCCTTTTTAAGGGGGATTTAGGGGGATTTACCCACTGGAAACGTAGCAATTGGACTTCCCAAACATCCTCTTATGGGAAAGGTTAGTTTTTTCCTTTCCCCTTTTCCCTCTCAAAACTAATTTCTATTTATGAAAAAATCTCTAAATTTCTTACTTTGTTTATGCTCGATCGGCAGCATCGCAACTACAGCTATTTCACTCGCCCTGCTAGGCACCCCATCAGTCCCAGCCTTCGCCAAACAAGCCGATTCAGCTCCGACGATCGCGCGTCAAATTACTGTTAAAGTCTATGCTGGAGATCGGCGCGGTTCGGGGACACTCATCGCCAAACGCGGGCAAAAATACACGGTCTTAACTAACGCTCACGTTGCCAATAAATCAAATACCTACCGCATCGTCACCAGCGACGGACGCACTCATACTGCTAAATGCGCCCAAACGCTGACTCAAGGCACTTGTGGCAGTAAAGAACGCGATCTAGCATTATTAGAATTTACCGCCCCTCAGAGCTATGCTATACCTCAATGGGGCGATAGCGATCGACTCCAACCAGGGGAGCAGATGTATAGTGCGGGTTTCCCCTTCGAGCAGCAACAACTGAAGATCGATCGATCGACGATTTCCCTACTGACAGCCAAACCACTCCAAGGGGGATATCGGATCGGCTTTGGGATTAGTACCGCACAAGGGATGAGTGGTGGGCCATTATTGAATGCTCAAGGACAATTATTAGGGATTATCGGGTTTGGCTCCGAACCGATTCGCAATCAAGTTTACCAATATCAAGACGGAAGCAGCCCTGAAGCAGCCCTCATCCAACAACTGCGAAAGTCGAGTTTTGCAATTCCGATCGCCGAGCTAGCGCAAGTCAACTCACAGTATCAGACATTTTTACCTAAATCTCCGCCCTCAACATCACCGCCAGTAACAGCACCAACGACACCAAGAGTAGCACAAACTCAATACACCGGAATCGTCAAACGGGTTGATGATATCGCCGCTCAGATTACGGTGCGAATCGAGAATAGTCAGGGGAATGGTTCGGGAGTCCTGATTGGGAGACAGGGGAATACTTACTATGTAGTGACTGCGGCGCATGTGGTCAAAGATAAAGCCCTCAAATATTCAATCATCACACCCACTCAAGAACGAGTCGTCGCCCAACAGGTCATCATTCCCGAACCAGAGACGGATGTAGCCATTATCAAATTTCAATCCACCCAAAATTATCAGCTTGCCAAAATTGGTCGCGATCCAACCAGCACAAAGGGTAATATTCGGTTATTCGTGAGTGGATTTCCTGGCAAAGATGCCAGCAAGCAAAGGTATCTGAGTCTTGGCAGGCTCAGGAATATCGATCGAAATCTTGGAGAAGTAGTAGCCAAAGATCGAGCAAATCTCAGTAGTGGATATGAGATGCTGTATACCAATCTCTCATTACCAGGGATGAGTGGTGGTGCCATATTAGATCCAAGCGGCAGACTGGTAGGCATTGCTGGAGAAGCCGAAAATCAGGCGGATATCGTTGGTGAGGGAGAACGAGTAGAAATTAATTCAGGTTTTGCCATTGGGGTACCGATCTCAACTTTGCGGCGATTGCTTAAACCCCAACTACCAGCATGGCAAGAGGATCTAGCACTGGCACCTACACTCACAGCGGCAGAAGATGCCCAAATTAGCCGCAGTCAATTAGCCGCCATAGCGATTCCCAATCAAACTAGTAGTGCCAGGGATTGGTTAGATTATGGCAATCTGTTGTGGCGCAGTAATAAAAATGATGAATCAGTTCAGGCATTCGATCGAGCAGTCAAACTACTCAAAGCAAAAGATCGACAATATCTATGGCTCGCCTATTATGGTAAAGGATTGGCTTTACGTGCTAGTAAACAACATAAACTAGCTGTAACGGCATTGGGGCAAGCCACTCAAGTCGAGCCTGGGCTGATGCCAGCATGGCGCGATCTAGGTCTTACGCTATCGTTTCTCAACCGCAAAGCTGAAGCAGTCGAGGCAATGCAGAGGGCAATTAACTTACAACCTGGAAATTTTTCGTTATACGTGATGCAAGCAGAGAGTTTAATGCATCTTAGGCGTTATCCCGAAGCGATGGCAGCGAGCGAGCGTGCGATCTCGATTCAACCCAAGAATCCCTTCGTCTACAACGGTCGGGGACTTGTCTACTCTGACCAAAAACAATACCCACAGGCACTAGCAGACTTTAACCAAGCAATCAAAATCGACCCTCAAAATGTACCTGCCTATAACCATCGGGGACTTGTCTACTCTGACCAAAAACAATACCCACAGGCATTAGCAGACTTAAACCAAGCAATCAAAATTGACCCTCAAAATACGTTTGCCTACAACAATCGGGGACTTGTCTACTCTGACCAAAAACAATACCCACAGGCATTAGCAGACTTAAACCAAGCAATCAAAATTGACCCTCAAAATACGTTTGCCTACAACGGTCGGGGAAATGTCTACTCTGACCAAAAACAATACCCACAGGCACTAGCTGAATATAATAAAGCTCTCCAAATCGACCCTCAAAATGCAAATGCCTACAACGGTCGGGGACTTGTCTACAGAGACCAAAAACAGTACCCACAGGCTCTGGCTGATATTAACAAAGCGATCGATATCGACCCTAAAAATGCGTCTGTCTACTACAATCGGGGACTTGTCTACGCTAACCAAAAACAATACCCACAGGCACTAGCAGACTTTAACCAAGCAATCAAAATCGACCCTCAAGATGCATCTGCCTACAACAATCGGGGAAATGTCTACGCTATTCAACAACAATACCCACAGGCACTAGCAGACTTTAACACAGCGATCCAACTCAATCCTAAAAATGCATCTGCCTACGACAGTCGGGGACTTGTCTATATCCTTCAACAACAATACCCACAGGCACTAGCAGACTTTAACACAGCGATCCAACTTAACCCTAAAAATGCATCTGCCTACAACAGTCGGGGAAATGTCTACAAAGCGCAAAGACTATACCCACAGGCACTAGCAGACTTTAACACAGCGATCCAACTCAACCCTAAAAATGCATCTGCCTACAACAGTCGGGGAAATGTCTACAAAGCGCAAAGACTATACCCACAGGCACTAGCAGACTTTAACCAAGTAATCAAAATCGACCCTAAAGATGCATCTGCCTACATCGGACGGGGAGGTATTTATATGAGCCAAAATCAGCACCCCCAGGCACTAGCTGACTATAGCAAAGCAATCCAGCTCGACCCCCAACTCGCAATAGCCTACAACTATCGGGGAATTATTTATATGAGCCAAAATCAGTACCCTCAAGCACTAGCAGACTTTAACCAAGCAATCCAGCTCGACCCACAACTCGTAGATGCTTATGTCAATCGGGGACTTATTTATAAGATACAACAACAGTATCCCCAAGCACTAGCTGACTATAACAAAGCAATCCAGCTCGACCCGCAACTTGCAGATGCCTATGGCGGACGGGGAGGTGTTTATATGAGCCAAAATCAGTATCCCCAAGCACTAGCTGACTATAACAAAGCAATCCAGCTTAACCCTAACTACGCAACAGCCTACAGCAATCGATCGCGTGTCTATATCCTTCAGCAACAATACTCACAAGCACTAGCTGACAGCAACAAAGCAACCCAGCTCAACCCTAAAGATGCGTATGCTTATGTCAATCGGGGGATTATCTACTTCTTCCAAAATCAGTATCCCCAAGCACTAGCTGAAAGTAACAAAGCTATTCAGCTCGACCCGCAACTTGCAGATGCCTACATCGGTCGGGGGATTATCTATGGTCTTCAAAAACAATATCCCCAGGCTCTAGCTGACTTTAAAAAAGGACTGCAAATCGATCCAAAAAATCAATTTGGTTATAAATATCGCAAAATGATAACCGATCTCGCCAACTCAGCACCTAAATAGCATCGATCGTGAAAAAATATTTAGAACTCACGTTAGTAACGTAGGGTGGGCAGCGCCCACCAGCTAGGTTTCAGCCATAATGTATTTTATAAATAATTGCACCTACCTACTTAATACTTAACCAATCGATCGCCGTATTTCCATATTTTTCAAATAAAATTAGCTCCATCGATCGTGAAAAAATATTTAGCTCTCATTTCGTTTTTATCGCTATTATCGATCGGTTATAACCCAATTTTGTCGCTTGCCCTACTCACAACAGCTCCAGTTCGAATCGATGCTCGATTGCGATCCTTTCCGCCGCAATTAGTGCGAAAAAATAACTATACCGGAGTTGTCAAACGGGTAGATGATATCGCCCAACAGATTACGGTGAGAATCGAAAATAGTCAGGGCAATGGTTCGGGAGTCATCATCGCCAGAATGGGGAATACTTACTACGTGGCAACTGCGGCGCATGTAGTTACCGGAAAAGGGTATTCGATTGTTACGGCAACTAGAGAACGAGTTGCCGTCAAGCAGATTACTATTCCCGAACCAGGGACGGATGTGGCGATCGTAAAATTTAAATCCACCCAAAATTATCGAGTTGCTAAAGTTGGTAACGATCGATTTGGGATGGAGCGCGGACAGACGACCACTTGGGTATTCTTGAGTGGATTTCCAGGGCGAGATCCCCGCAAACGCCGCATTCTGAGTATCGGTCGCCCCAGCGTAGACCCCAGCCTCAATGACTATGCTTTTGCTAAAGATACGTTACCACCAGGATACGACCTGCTATATACCAATCTCTCCTTACCAGGAATGAGCGGTGGTGCCGTACTCGATACCCAAGGCAGACTGGTAGGCATCAATAATGCCGCCGAGAATCAACAGGGGATCGAGGCGGGAATCCAAATTCAAATTAATTCTGGTTATGCGCTAGGGGTGCCGATTTCAACTTTACTCAGAGCGGCAAAAACATCACTACCAGAGCTGTCTAGGGATCTCACCCCCGTACCAGTCAATACACCCGCAGACAATGCCCAAATCGAGCGTACCCTACTTACATCGTTAGCACCGCCGCGTCCAACTGCGACGGCGAGGGCATGGTTAGATTATGGCAACTTATTATGGCGGAGTCGCAAGTACGCAGAGTCAGTCACGGCATTCGATCGATCTCTCAAATTATTAGCTGCCAGCGATGCGCCCGATCGCGATTTAGTCAAACTTGCCTATTATGGTCGCGGATTATCTTTGCTCCAGCTCAAGCAGCCTCAACTAGCGGTAACAGCGTTCCAACAAGCTGTGAAGGTCGATGCTAGATTTATGCCAGCCTACAAGAGCCTCGCTTATGCTCTATCTGCCTCTAACCGCGATCTCGAAGCAGTGGCTGCAATGCAAACAGCGATTAAGTTAAGTCCCAAGAATAATGGGTTGTATATTTCCCAAGGGTTGAATTTATTCAAGCTCAAACGCTATTCAGCAGCCTTTACCGCTTTCAACAAAGCGATCGATCTCCAGCCCAATAACTATCTTAATTACTTCATTCGATCGATCCACCATACTAAGCTCAAAAACTACCCCCAAGCATTAGCAGATATCGATCGAGCGATCCAACTCGATCCTCAAGATGCAACGCTTTATTATGTGCTGCGGGGGAATGTCTATGGCTATCTCCGCCAATATTCTAAATCGATCGTTGAATATACCAAAGCGATCGAACTCACCCCCCAACTTGACATGACTTATGCAATTCGGGGGGCAACCTACACCCAACAAAAACAATACTCCCAAGCACTAACCGACTTAAATAAAGCGATCCAATTGGGTGACAAAAATCCCATTACTTATGCCAGTAGAGGGGAAGTCTACCGCCTGCAAAAACAATCTAGATTAGCTCTTGCCGACTATACCACGGCAATTCAACTCGATCCCAAATATGTCGATGCTTATAACGATCGGGGCACCATTTACGCCGATCTCAAACAATATCCAGAGGCATTATCTGACTACACCACAGCAATTCAAATCAATCCTCAATATCTTAATGGTTATAACAATCGCGGGAATTTGTATCTTGTCCAACAGCAATATTCGTTAGCACTGGCTGACTTTAATAAATTGCTCCAACTCGATCCTAAATACGCGAACGGTTATATCAATCGGGGGGTTGTTTACTTTGCCCAAAAACAGTATGCACTCTCACTTACTGACTGCGATCGATCGCTGCAACTCGATCCCCAAAATGCAATTGCTTATATCAATCAGGGCGAAATTTACTATGAAATGGGCGATCGCGATAAAGCCATCAAAGCTTGGCAACGATCGATCGCACTCGACGCGAAACTTATCGAGCCAAAGTTAGCACTTGCCGTTGCTTTATATACCCAGGGGAAAGAAGCCGAAGCATATACTAATGCCGAAAATGCGATCGGGTTAGACAAAAATTTTGCCAAGATTCAATATCTTAAAGAGCAAAATTGGGGCGATCGCTTGCTCGGCGATGCACAGAAATTGCTGGACGCTCCGAGGATGAAAGCATTTACGAGCAGAAATAATAATCGCTAAATCTGCATCCAAGCAACTATTAAGAAATATTAACAATCTTCACCCCTCGCATAAACAGCACTACGCTTGCACGAATCGATCGTATAGAGATAATCGATCGCTCATTTTAAGCATCTCTACCAACGATCGATTTTAGTATCGTTGATTCCATTGCCACTGTTTGGCATTTACGCAAACTCTACAAAACATCCAAGATATGAAATTAAGAATCACGCTCGCGATCGTCGGCTGTACGCTGCTGACACTATTAAATCCCTGTTTCGTCACCGCTCAATCTCGCAATGTCGGTACCAACCGCCAGCCTCGGGCTTGTGGATCGAAAATGGCACCAACAAGCGGTGCGATCGGGGCTAAACAGGCAGCACTCTACGCTGCTTGCGATCGAGAAACTGGTGGATACCAAAACAATTTCTCCACACAGTTTATGGACATCCTCAGCTTGCGAGTTTCCAAACCGCGCCCGGTTAGTGGCAACGATTCCCGAATTTTCAACAATATCGATACAACCAAGCCTGCCTACGATCTCCAAGGTAGTGTAGTTCACTACATGTGTCATACCATTGGGGCAACGATGCATACCGCAGGGCATAACTGCACGGTTTCGCGCGTACCTGAGAGCGTTGGAGTCTGCGTGCAAGATACTTTTAGCAAATGGTCTTGCAATATGAGTTATTACACGCCAAAACCGGAATATCAGATGCCCCCGCCTCAATAGCAGTCATCGGTAGTGTAATTGAAAATAGCTGGTTCTGAAGCTAAATCTAATGTCTTGAGGGCATAATTCGGCGGAAATTACCGAATTATGCCTTCTCTTTTTTGAACCACCAAATATTACTAATTTAGCCAACTTCCCAACTCATGAAAAAACTTTTCATCCTCGCGATCGGATCGACACTTCTAGTACAATCTACACTTGTCTCAACAACTTCTGCACAATCAAAAAGCTTTGCTCAGTGGTGTCAACAGAAATCATCCGTACCTGCGGCAACCAGACATACGATTACCTACGGTAGGCTATGCCAACGATGTTTTATTTAAAAAAGCTGGTACTAACAATTGTCAAGCAGCCGACTCTAAACTTAAAAGTCTTACCGATCTCCGCCTCGATTCAAATCAAATCAGTGATATCAAGCCATTAGCTGGGTTGACAAACTTGACCATGCTCTTCCTCATGAAAAATCCAATTAGTGCGAAAATTTGTCCGGTTGAAGCATCTGCATGTAAATTCTAGAGTCGATTGTTAGCTAACTACGAGGAGCTATTTGTATGACCCGTTTTCCTCGCACCTTTAATACAAATAAACCTTGTTACAAAGCTATGAATAATGAGATCGATCGAGATTTTCGAGCTGCTGATGCATAAAAAGCTTGGGTCTGGCATGAATTAGTAATATCGACTGCTGTATTGAAGATTTATGTTAGCAACCATCTTACCGATCGAGCATTTTACCCTCTGCAATCGATCGATTCGCCCCGATTTAGCGATCGTTGCCTACATCCAGCAACCCGCACAGACTAAACCGATCGAGATTCAAACTGGCAAGGTCATTATCTCCCCAAAGTTGCAACAAGTAGTAGCCGATCTCATCCCGACGATCGAACAAAAACAACTCCAGAACTTTCGAGCATTATCGATTCCGATCGATCGGACGATCGGTTTGGGATATCGACATCAAGGTTACGAGCGCTGGAAAATCGAACTTACTTATGCTGCATACTCGATCGCGACCGATGAGACAATCTATACCACCACAGAGATTTTCAAACTCAAGCAAGCCTTCGACTCTACCCCCAACATCGGGATCTTAGGCAGAAATTACGCTACTAGTGGCTCGATGCAACAAGTCGGCCCGATGTTACATCAGTTAAGCGCGAGATGTTAAATATGGATGAATTACGCCAACTAGTAGCACAAGCCCAAACAGCTCCCGATCGCAGTTCGCAACGGCGGATTGCTTTATCAAAATTAATGAGTGCCATTCGTCAATCTGACAGTATTGCCAGACAACGTAACTGGTCTAGTATTCCCAATTTTCAAGATATTTATGATGAAGCTCTCAACGAGACGCTGCTGGAAATCTGTCGCAAAATTGCTACTTACAACCCCCAATATTCGGTAATGGCCTGGGTAAATAATATCTTTAATTTTCGGTTTCAAGATATCTATCAAAAGTATCAAAAAAGAGGCATCACCAATCTCCCCAGGCAAGCCCGCATTCAATGGCAGGAAACCGATCGAACGGTTAATTCCCACGATGCCACGACTAGCCAGCGCGAGATCCCTCAACCAGAGGCTGGGGATAACGATCTCAAATCACTAATCGATTTTATCACCGACGACCCCGATGGATTGCTTGCCAAGGAGCACATTCAAAATTTACCAAATGCGACATTTCAAGCGATTCTATTAATGGTCTGTGGCGGGAAAAGTTGGCAAGAAATCGCTACTGCCATTAACACGTCGCTCCCAACAGCATCGAGCTTTTATCAGCGCAATTTGCGTAATTATCTACCCTATCTCCAGAATCATTTACAGTAGCAGTTATTTTTATTATTTATACTTACCACTAGTAGATTAGAGAGTCAATAACTCTGATTAAAATTATTAAATATCGCTCCAATGTCGAACAGATTATTTCAAGAGGATCTCACAATGCACGATCTCGATAGTAAATTACTCACCTTTACAGTTACCTTACCCCAAGATGCCCACGCAATCGCCCAAACATCGGCGCAGGGGATAACCGATCGATCTAAATTCGATCTGGTCTATCGCAACGCTTTAGCCGTGTATGCTGTCGATTATTACCTCCGCTGTTTGGGATTTGCCACGGATTGGTTGCACAGCGACAGTCGCAACCCATTACTCGTCAAACTCACCAATGTTGCCGACTTGCTCGTTGAAGGCATCGGTAAATTAGAATGTATTCCGGTAGCTCCAAATCTGACCACATGCACTATTCCCCTCGAATCCGAACGCGAGCGCATCGGCTATTTTCCCGTGCAACTGAATGAAACGGAAACTGAAGCAACGATTTTGGGTTTTAGTCGCCAACAAACTGGATCGATCGAACTTACTAAATTGGCCGATCTTGAGAGTTCGATCGAATATTTAACTAACCTAGAACGTCCGCCCATCGTCCAGTTAGGACAATGGTTGGAGCGACAGATCGAGAGTGGCTGGGAAGCACTCGATCGCTTATTAAGTCCAGAGCAACTGAGATTGTGTCGGAGCGGACTCAGTATCAAGCGGGGTCAAAAATTTGATTTCGCGCTCCAAGTAGGCGTTACCTCGCTAATTTTGGTTGTCGATCTCTGCGCGACCGAAAACCCCCTAGAGTTAGATATTCTCATCCAAGTTTATCCCGTCGGACAGACAGAGTTACCTACTGGCGTAAAGTTAGCCCTCACAGATCGATCGGGAGAATCGATCGCCGTCACTTCTAAACCAGGTGACAATTGGAATCAGCTAAATTTTACCGCAGAACTTGGTGAAGAATTTACTGTGGAATTAGGGCTGGGAGAGTCAGCAATAGTCCGCAAGTTTACTGCATGATCTCAAGTCGCTGTGGCTGCTGTATGCTAGTGCAGCCATCTTATCCAGTCTGTAATCGAAAATTATGATATATCTTAAAGTTTCAAAAAAATTAGCTATCCTATCAACAATCATTTGTTTGATTATTGCCACCACTTCTGTTCGGAGTGAAGATGAATGCTCTCTTTCAACTCGATCTGGGATTGATGTCAGCGAAGTAAAAGTTGCTAAGAATTTTTCTTCTAGAGATAATAAAATCGAGCAATATATCCGAACAGAGCATTTAGGAATATTATATTCTAAAGGTTCTGTTTTATACTCGTATAACAAAGTCGATCTTGATGGAGATGGCCAACCTGAGATATTACTTAGAGTCTCTTCATCTCCATCTCCATTTGTATGTGATATGGGTGGTTGTCCGATTGAGATTTTAAAAGATAACGGTAGTCAATATTCACTAATCGGCTCGTTCTTATCTTTTAGTAGATTTATTGTTACTTCCAATCGAACAAATGGATTTAAGGATATCGTAATTCTTTACTTCGGTGGCGAAGATATGCTGTTGAAATATTCATCATTTGAAAAGATATATGTAAAGGCAAAACAATACACTAAAAACTTTAAGGTGAAAGGTACGGCATACTTGGTTTGTGGACAATACTTCAATCTTTATAAATAGGTGAAACCGATGCCTTCCTCGGTCTGACAATTCCAGTTAGGGATCTCTCCGCTAAATAGTGTAAAATGTAGCTTTCGATACATTTTACACCCCTCCTCAATATGGACTTTCACCTAAACTCTTTATTAAATTTACCGAATACCACCGTTTTCACTTGCGATAAAGAAGCTGGATTTATATTTCTCCATTTACAGCTAACTAACGAGGGTATTAACTGCCCTAATTGTCAGAGTTACATAGATACAGTTCATCAAACTAGTCACATATTAATTAGAGATTTATCAATTGTACGAGGCTCACCCCCCCAAGAAATTACGCTTTAAATCCATCGTCCAACCACAACCCGCACCGTACCATCTGCTAATACATCTTCTGCTTCGATCGTATAGCCCTGATTTGCCGCTGTAGTTAGCAGCATTTTGTGAGCGTATTTTTGTTGGATTTCGTTGACAAATTGGGTTTGATTTAGCTGCGTACCCCAGAAATCAGCAATGATTTCATAGTTATCGTCATCATCTTTTTCTTTGCGAAAGCCGATGTCATAACCATTTTGACGGCGGATGACGTATTCAGCCTGAATTCGATCGCCTTGATAGCCACGTACTTGTGTATTTGTTTCTACTTTATGACCTAATTCGTTAAGAACATCAGCTAGCACTTCACCGTTTTTGATTTGGACTTTAATGGTTGTAAAATGAGACATAGGAATTTCGGATTTGGGATTGTGGATTGCGGATTGGAAGAGTGAATTTTAGCGAAGATTATTTGATTTGGGGTTAGATACTTTTGACTTTTGGCGGAGGGTTTTGATGGAGGAGACAATCATGGCGTTGATTTCATCAACTTCGGACATCAGGTTTTTAAGCCGGGCTGTGGGGACGATTTGTGCCTCTACTAATAATTCTAACCAATATGAGGTTTCATCGGCCTCTTCTTCAACGATGGCAAGTTTGTAAAGCATATCTGGTGTAGACTTTGCTCTACACGCTGCTCTGTAATTGGCACCAACAGATGTAGCAGATCTCAATACCTGTTTACTCATATCTTGCACCAATACAGAAAGACTAGTAAAAGCAGAGATCTTAGGGTACCCACAAGGGGCACCCCTACGCAATTAACCTGTAGGGGTGCCCCTTGTGGGTACCCTGGAGCTAGGGTTAACACTAGTATTTTCAAACTGGTGCAAGATGTGAGTTTACCAATAACTTGTGCTGTGGTAGTTTGAGGCAATGATTCAACCATCTTAATTGTTCTTATCGCCAACTGTTTAGTCCTATTCTTAAACTCCTGCTGATTCATAAACCCAAATCTTGACATCTAAACGTAAAATCCCCAATCCCCAATCCCCAATCAATCGACTTCCAGCGGATCGATGCCCCGCCTTTTGGTAACTTGCCGTAGCTCTTCAGCTAACTTCCGATCGATCGAAGCTGGACGTGCGCCAGCGGTAGCTGCCCATTGTTTGAGTGCGTCAATTTGTGGACGTGCGATCGAGGCTAATGGTACGGTTTCTTCTAAGGCGCGGATGATATCTTCGGTATTAAAATCCGATCGATTGCCAATCGTGCCGCGACTAAATGCTTGTTGCATTCCTTCGACGATCGCTTGTTCGATTTCGGCACCACTATAATCTAGTGAATGTCGGGCTAATAATTCGAGGTTAAATTCGCGCAACCTACTGGGGCGGAGTTTTTGGAGATGTACGCGAAAGATTTCCAACCGCTCGGGTTCTGTCGGTAGATTCAAGAAAAAGATCTCATCGAATCGCCCTTTGCGTAACAATTCCGCAGGTAAAATTTGGACGTTATTCGCCGTCGCGACGATAAATACCGGACTGGTTTTTTCCTGCATCCAGGTAATCAAACTCCCAAATACCCGCCGACTCGTCCCCGAATCGCCATCGAACCCCCCATTGATATTCCCAAACGCCTTGTCGATTTCATCCATCCACAACACGCAGGGCGCGACAGCTTCGACAATTTTTATCATCTGACGCACCTTGCTCTCACTCTCCCCTACCAATCCACCAAATAACCGCCCTGCATCCAACCGCAATAGGGGCAACCGCCATTCATGGGCGATCGTTTTTGCTGAGAGGGATTTCCCCGTACCCTGGATTCCCGCCAGTAGCACCCCCTTGGGATTGGGTATCCCATAGCGTCTAGCTTCCTCTGTAAAGGCATCCTGACGCATCCGTACCCACTGTTTGAGGTTGTCTAGTCCACCGACGCTCTTGAGAGATTCTTGGGTGGTAAAAAATTCGAGGATTCCGGTTTGGCGAATGGCTTGCTGCTTGGCTTCCAACACTCGATCGATATCTTGTTCCGTCACCTGCTGTTTGGCGGCGAGGGCGGCAGCTAAGACGCGTTGAATTCGCGCCCGACTCAAGCCCTGACAGGCTTTGACTAGTTGCTCTCGCCCCAGTGGGGAGAGTTTGAGCTTATCGGGGACGACTAATTGGGAGATCAGATAATCGATTTCACTAGCATCGGGGAGGGGAAAATCGATCGTGGTTGTCTCTTCGATAAATTCTGGCGGTACGTCGAGGGAATAGCTGGTTAAAATCAGGGTTTTCCGACTGCGTTTGAGTTCGCTGGTGAGGTTTTTGATCTCCCGCACGATCGGAACGTGGGGCGGCTGGAGGGGAGATTTTAACACAGGATGTAAGTCTTGCAAGACAAAGATTGCGGGTTTATCGGCGGGCGCTTTAGCAACGCGCCCTAATGCGGCAATTGCCGAACCTTTATCGGCTCCGTTGTCGCTCCAACCTCTGACGATATCCCAAAATCGGAGTTCTCGTGCTGGTTGGGATTTGTCGGCTACTTGGAGGAGTACGGTTTCGATCGGTTCTTCTTCGGCACCGATAATATAAATTAGCGGATACCGCGCCCGCAGCATGAGGTCTATTTTTTCGACGATTTCTTGATGGCTGGGGGGGAGGGACATTTTGGATGTTGGATTTTGGATTGAGCCTAATTATTATTTTAGATGCTGGAGTTATTCTGCCCTGTTGGGGGCGAAATGCTATCTAGTTGGTTGGCGAGCGTACTAATAGCCACTAGAATTCAGTGCAGATCTAAGCCCTCGAATGAATTCGGGGCTAAGAGCGTAAGTTCGTTGAAACGAACTAAGAGATCTGTGTAGTTATCTTCAGATAACTTTGGCTATGAGCGCGAAATTCTATTTCAGCGCGGATGTCGCATCCCACTAATAGCCACTAGAATTCAGTGCAGATCCAAGCCCTCGAATGAATTCGGGGCTAAGAGCGTAAGTTCGTTGAAACGAACTAAGAGATCTGTGTAGTTATCTTCAGATAACTTTGGCTATGAGCGCGAAATTCTATTTCAGCGCGGATGTCGCATCCCACTAATAGCCACTAGAATTCAGTGCAGATCCAAGCCCTCGAATGAATTCGGGGCTAAGAGCGTAAGTTCGTGGAAACGAACTAAGAGATCTGTGTAGTTATCTTCAGATAACTTTGGCTATGAGCGCGAAATTCTATTTCAGCGCTGATGTCACATCGTACTAATACCCCTCAACTTGACTCCGTTTGTTCTAGTACTTTGACTAGCTTTCCGGTTGCATGATGTTGTTTTTGATTTTCAACATATGCGATCGCCCATTCTAATCTTTGTTCGCCCAACGAAAACACCGCATATTCATGTTGCCATGCAAATATATGGCTATCTTCTGCAAACTCTTGGTTTAGATAACGGCAACTACTACCTTTAATCCGTTTGACAAAATCTGAAATAGATAGCTTGGGTGGGATTGAAACAATGAGATGAATATGGTCTTCGATACCACCGATCGCATGTAATTGACATTCGAGAAAATCAGATTTTCCTTGAATATGTGGATATAGGATTCTTTCGTGGTGTGGGCTAATTAGCGGTTGTCGATCTTTCGTCGCCCAAACTAAATGATAAAATAATCTCCAAAGTGACATATATAAAATATTGGTATTTTGTTTGTTAATATGCCCACGATTCGATTGAATGTTAACAAATTATTTGAAATTGGATTTGGATAAGGCGATCGTGGGCATGTCCCATTGCAGTCGATCGCGCTAATAACTGCTAGAATTTAGCATAGATCCAAGCCCTCAAATGAATTTGGGGCTGAGAGCATAAGTTCGTTGACACGAACTCTAGAGATCTGTGTAGTTATCTTCAGATAACTTTAGCTATGAGCGCGAAATTCTATTTCAGCGCGGATGTCGATCGTTCCAAAGAAAATCGATCGGTTCTTCTTCGGCACCAACGATATAAATCAGCGGATACCGCGCCCGCAGCATGAGGTCTAATTTTTCGACGATTTCTTGATGGCTGCGGGGAAGGGACATTTTGGATTTTGGATTGTTTTAGTTAATATGTCTATTGGCTCAATAATGCCTGAAACCTAGATGGTGGGCAGTGCCCACCCTACATATACATCTAATTATCTTGCGCTCGATCGCTCTGGGTCGATAACTATCGAAAATTTTTAGCTATTGGAAATACATATATCCGATCGGCAAATTACCCGAAATCCAATCCGCCGGATAGAATCAGTCAAAATCTATAAATTTACAACCAAAAATACAATCTCGTCACATTAGAATTTTCTGGCTGGATTCGATAATTAGTTACTGCGAGTTAATACTAAAGCATTAATTGATTGAGTTCGACCGGATGAATTTGGCTGTTTGTACATCCATAACTTTACCGACTTGCGATCTGGTGCGACACAAGCATAAAAACCCAAGCGATTAGTGAGTGCAGGCGTAGCATAACTATAACTAGTCTCACAGGGAATGTTGGCTGAAGCTGGAGTGACATCGCTCATCCGATCGACTACCACCTCGTTATAATATGACACTGGCGAACCCGGTGCCAGTGTCGCCGCTTCCACCCCATTACCATCGCTATAGTTACCATTCTGGAGCAGTGTCGGACCCCACCGATAAATGACTCGCGGCCCCAGCCAGACACTACTATTGGGCGGATCTGCTAAATAATACACGATCGGTTTGTCTAGTCTACTAGTTGCAGGGGGACTCAGGACTAAAATAGGTTGGACGTTACTGGCACCCGATGCTGCTTGAAACCCAGTGATATTCGCTGGTGGAGTCGGAATATTAATGGCGACTTGTTGCGACATGCCGATCTCATCTGTCATAAAAGCTAATGCTTGTTCGAGTTCCAATCGCTCTGTTGTCTCTGCCTGATTGCGTTCGTTCGCTTTCATTAGGGTATATAAACCGCTACCAGCTAAACTAAGTACCAATCCCGTAATCCCTAATGCTGCCAACAATTCAACTAACGTAAATCCTCGATCGCACTGGCACTTCCTTACATTAAATAACTGCATACATATCAATAACTTTAGTTCGAGTATTAAGTTGTTAGTAAATATTAATTTTCTAATCGATGCCAATAACTAATCGGACTCAGTTGGGGTGGTTGCTCTACTTTTTTTAAGCCTAGATCCGCCCAATTGCCTGTTTGAATAATCGGCAGATCGTTCGCGTTTGTAAATGAGTCCCAACTTTTAACCCAGATTGCCCCTCTGATCCCACTACCGAGGCTGGGAGTGGCGCTAAGACTTTGAGCATCGGCTAGCGGTGCATGGATAAATGCCGTAATTGCTGCATTATTTTTAATTGTTAATTTAGTAGTTTGGCTACTACCATAGATGCGGAGATTAGGATGCGTCGGATCGACACCGAGCGTCTGGCTGCCAGCTAGAGCGATATTACCCTTGAGATAGAGATTGACTTTTTTGTTTGGGAGCACATTAATTTTGAGCGTATCGATATCCTGCAATTTAATCGAATATCCAGAACTCAGACTATCGATATCTACTAAATAATGATATTCATTATTCGCATCGGGCAAATCGGTAAATCCAATTCGCGGAAATTGAATCGAACTGGTAATTGCCGGGATTAAAATTGCCGTAGTGGGTGCAACTTTAGGCAGCGGAATTGCAATAAATGGATCGGCGATAATCTTGCCGATCGGTAATCCACTAATGAGGTTAAGATTACTTTGGTCTACTCCTACCACACCATCAGGATCGCTCAGCGGTGGTAACGGACAAGTCACTGCTCTAATTTGTCCGGTAATTTTTTGAGCCGAGCTCAGATTGAATGTATTTGCCCATAATGCTGGTGGTAAAATATTCGCTGACTCACTCCCGATCGGAATTTCTACGAGCAGTCTACTACTAGACCTATTTTGAGTACTATTATAAGGCGCTATCTCACTGGCAATAGTTAATTTACCACTACCATTTTGATATTGATAATCGATGATTTTATAGCGACCTTTATTCGGATTGGTAGCATCGAGATCGATCCAGCTACCATTTACAAATAATTGCGCTTGTTGTCTTGCCTGGGTGAAATTAATCGATCCACATCCTGCTTGAGTAGGTGGTAATAGATCGAGGGTATTTACCCAAGTACTTAAATTTCTAGTTGCTAAAAATTTGTGGCGATCGAGAAACGATTGGACTCTGACGATGCCAGCTTCAGAGACATTTAATGCTCGATGACTTTCTTTTTGGAAATTAGTGGTCGTTCGATCGCTTTGCGAGCGTCCGATGATGCTAGCTGCGACAATTATCATCATCAATCCCATCCCCAGTGCCAAAGGCATGGTGAAGCCAGCTTGTGACTGATGCGAACCGCGCAAATTATGGCGAATTCTAACGACTGCTAGATCGTATTTCGATCGCAACTTCGACCCCGCTCTGCCGATCTTCATCTCAATATTTACTAGATTTCTAAATATTATACGTTTATATAATATTTGTAGAAATTGTAATTTATCTGAATTAATCGATCGATCGATGATGTATAATTATGTCAAATGGCTATTGACACGATCTCATTAATTACTCAGCTTCCGACATGCATTAGTCTCTACATCGTAACTACCCAATCGAATAATTCCCAACGGTGCCGAAACAGTCAAACAGCGTGAATTAGTTGGACTATCTTTAACCTTTAAAATTACAGACTTATTGTTGGTCGTATTACCCCGAATTCCATAGCGAATATTACCATCGGCACCTGTATAGTCAAGATCGATCGCATCGGGTAACTGACGATTGCCAGTTAATAAACAGCCATCATCGCCGACAATTTTGTTATTAACTTTATCTAAAGTGAGAATGCAACTTTTATTGCGACGAATGGCTTCGCGCTGCGATTCTTGCAGACTGGCTACTACCATATCTGTGGATTGTGCCAACTTAGCCCGATTTTGAGCGGCGAGTAGGCTCGGAATCCCCATCGCCAATAAAATCCCGACGATCGCGAGTACGATTAATGATTCGATTAAAGTAAAGCCACGATCTTTACTGACATTGGAGTGCAGCATCGGGCATTACCTCAGTATAAAAGTGGAAAATTGGCTGCTCTTGATTAGCGCCATTACTGGGGCTAACGGTATATTCAATGCCGATAATTTTGGCATCAGCATTTTCTGGAGTTGTGGGGATACTCAGCTTCCGAGCGATTTGAAACGTCTTACTCGTGACACTGGTGGTTACCAACGGCACTAAATCATAGTCAGCAGTCCCCGTAACATTTCCCCCAGCTAAATTATCTCTAATCAGATCGGCGAATCCTAAATCCGCTGTATGCGGATGACATAAGTTCTGATTCGCGCCAAATGGTAAGTGGCTGCTAGTGATGCTCGATCGAATGCTCTCGATATCCATTTGCACCCACCGACTGGCTTCAGCTAGCTGCAAGGTTTTCGACTTGAGCAACATTGCGATCGCCATCCCCTGTAAAGTAACTGCAACAAAGGTAGTAACGAGTAAAATGGCTAAAATCACCTCGGACATGGTAAAGCCAGCTTCAGCGGTCAGATAACGGCTGATGACATATCGTTTGGTTCTGGGAGCGTCGGACAATAATTGAGTTCGCTGGGGCTGGAGCATAAAAGCAGAAACTGACAGCCAGATACCCCCAGCGGGGGATCTAGTTATCTAGCATTTGTTGAGGTTTACACCTGCTGCCTTTGCCATTGCAACTATACCTTTGAGTTCGATGGTTTTGATTGCCTTGGTGGAAAGACGCAGACGGACGAAGCGATTGCCTTCAGCCCACCAGACGCGTTTCCACTGCAAGTTAACTTGTTGCAGTTTTTTGGTGCGGTTGTGGGCATGAGACACAGCCATAGCGTTGTTGGCTCTTTTACCTGTCAGTTGACATACGCGAGACATAAAATACCTCCTAATTGAATACCGATCGTAGATTTACGACACAGCCTCCCATTGTAGCTAATTTCGGCTCATCTACGGAACTGAGAATTTACTGGTATCGAGAAACTAACTACAGTTGCCAGTCCGATGCTGCCTATCCTAGCGCGGTGTAATGGGTTGTCACAATCGGCAATTTGTCTGAAATTATACACGAGCGATCGGTCATATGGCATTATTGGTTGGTATCATCTGGTAGTTCCTGCGGTTCAACTCCAGTCAATCGCGATACCCAGCAGAATTCAACCCGTTTTTAAATAATAATTGAATAGAATTGAGTGTCTCGATCGAAACAATATTCATCTCCACATTAACGATCGAATTACATTTACTTTTATAACCAAAATCGATGCGGTGGGCACTGCCCACCCTACTGGAACAACACGCTACAACTTTACTTCTCCCATTAATTTAGTAGCCGCAGGGCTTCAAAAATAGGAGATGTCAATTCATTATTTTTGATCTTTTCATACCAATCTATTTGAGATGCAATTATTTGAGTACATATCAAATTTTCCTCTTCAAGAAGTACTAATTCCGATTCTAACACACCTCCATCAGGTAGATTGAACATTAACTGTTGATTTAAAATCGCTTGATAGGCATGTGATGCAATTTCTATAACATTATCCGCTATCGAATGATTTTCGATAGCATCCACAAACATAAGTAATGCTATCGATATATCATACAAACCTGGTATCTGTATAGGTGCATTATCTATAACTTCAATAAAATCACTCTAGCCACTAAAACCACTAATAATGCCCTTCACTAGGATGAGAACCGCTATAATAGTCCAATAATTTAATGAAGCCAGTAGGGTGGGCATTGCCCACAGCTTCAATCGCGATTGCTATCAGCAGAATTTAAACCGTTTTCAAATAATCGTCAAATAGAATTTATTGCCTCGATATAGACAATATTCATCTCTAAATCAACGATCTAATTGTATTTATTTATACAACTAAAATCGATGCTGTGGGCAGTGCCCACCCTACAATTTTATTTATAACTCTGTAAACACAACCGCTCCTTGGCGTAATAATTGCCATCCAGATTCATGCCATTTTATAACTGTCGAAGGTTGTCCGCGATCGAGTGCCACGCCATCGTTATCTAAAACAACAACTTGAGGAAAATACTCACCGATTTCTGCCATCGTCAATAATGGTGGTTGCCCAGATAAATTAGCACTAGTAGTTGCTAAAGCCCCAGTTTCCCGCAGGATCGATCGAGCCAAATCGTGCGCCGGAACTCGCAAACCGATCGTGTTATTTCTCAGTGGATTCATAACAGCCGGAATGCGATCGGATGCAGGTAAAACTAATGTCAGCGCACCTGGTAAATATCGATCGGCAATCGTGCGCCAAATCGCCAACTCTCGATCGGTTCCATGCGTAAATTGCCAGATATCTGCTACTTCCCCTACCATTAAAATCAACGGTTTATCTTGACTGCGTTGCTTGGCTGCAAAAATTAATTCAGCGCGTTCTGGCAATGTAGCCAATGCCGGAACCGTATCGGTAGGAAAACTAACTAGTCTTCCTGCTTTTGCAGCAATAATTAAATTATCTAAAGAAACTTGCGGCACGGGATAGTGAATAGTGGTTGATGAACGGCGATTGTTTGGGGATATAAATTACTAACTAATCACTTTGAATCGAGACACATAATTTACTCTACTCTCTATTGATTATCCCTATTAATCCTATTCCGGTTGTAATCAGTCCCAAACCGATCCAAACGCCTTCGGCAGCAACATTGAGGCGATGGATATTTTCGCGATGAGCGGCAATAAATAACTCTCGTTGGTTGGCTTTACTAATCACCAATTGTTGGAAATTGCGTTCGGCTTCGGCGAGTCTAATCCAATCAGCATATCCCCAATAGCCAGAAAGTATCGCGCCGATCGAACCTGGAACGATGAGGAGGGTGAAGAAAACCAAGTTTTTCATGTTAATGCTAACAGATCCCGTTAGCCCAGAGCAGTTGTCCTCGATCGAGTATAAAACAATAACCGCTCGGAAATTGCAATCTCCGAGCGGTCACATCGTTATGTAACTCTCAACTAGAAACCGAAGGGATTCTTGATTACATTCCGGAAGTCTTGAATGGTATCGCGAGTTTCGCGGACGGTATTAGTTACATTCTTGACAGTGCCGAGTGTCGCACGAATATCATCGATTTTATCGCGGGAATCAACTTGAGCGCTGGCTACGTAAGGCGCACCAGCTTCAGGGGCTGCGGATTTATCGATCGCGAGTGAATTGGCACCGATCCCGACAGATTGAGATTTTTGGAGGAATACGCTAATTGGGATCGCGTAGTTAAACCCAGGTTTGATCTTAGCAGCCAACCCGATCGCTGCTTCCTGGCTCAAGCCAGATTCGATCAATTGACGGGCATCTTCCTTGTCTCCCATCCCGTGAATCCCGACTAATCTACCCGCAGTATCTAATACCGGGCAACCGCTCATCCCCGATCGAGTGACGTTGGTATAAATCATACTGTAGCCATTGAGCGGTTTGGGCAGAAAACCAGAAATACTGCCGCTGGTAAACTGTCTGATTAATTCGCCACCAGCAGCAGCTCCGATTGCGCCATTGGAAGGCCAACCCGAGACATAGACATCTTGTCCCTCGTTAGTTTTGGCGGTACCCATTTTGGCAACTTGATAATTTTTGTCGCTCGTAAATTTAACGATCGCTAAATCAACCCCATTTATCTTCTGAACCTGGCTGTAATCCACTGCATAGGCTTGTTTATCAGCGGTGACGAGTTTAAAATCGTCTTTTTTTCTAACTACGTGTTCCGCTGTCAAAACATAGTAAGTATTACCACTTTTTTGAATGATTACTCCAGAACCATGTCCCTGTTCTCCACGAATTAGTACGGTCACTTCACGCGCAATATCATTTACTTGTGTACCAGAAAGGGCGTTAGCAGAACTGGGCATAGTTATGACAATGGCACTGACCACCGCCGTTCCTGTCAACATTGCTGCTAAACGATCGGATGTACGCATATAGTTAGTTCGATATGTAAAGATGTTCTCAATTATATATACATCAGATTTCAGCTAAATTCCGGTTAAATTTTGATAAGGCTCGCGATCGAGTATAAAATCTTAACTTTCGGGTGAAAATTATCTCTCAACTACCAGCACTAGATGACTATCGGCTCAAACTAGCCGCCCACAGCATAAAGCAACTAGAAACTAATATTCCGATCGCCATAATCGCTCGTCGCTCGCTCGATTTTACTGAATTACTTACACTTATAAATAAACACAGCGCCAGTGGCAGCAGTACGCCCATCTCGATGAGCAGGTTACGATAAAATAAATAGTTAGTTAGCTGAATTTTCCCAACACTCGGCAGTAGTCCAAACGGCAGTCTGAAAGTTTGCTCGCTAAATGGATAAAACAACGGTTCTGGAAATACTCCCGTCAGCAGATCGAAGCATAAATGCGTTAGTCCAACTCCAACTAATTGATAACTTTTCAGAGCGAAAGATTTCCCCCAACTACCTGTCAATCTGAGCGATAAAATCGTACCAATCGGGAGTAACAGCACTCCCAAAAATGAATGGGTAATCCGCAAGGTTTGACCGGCATGTTGCAGCTTCAATGCCGGAATTAGATAATCGAGATCTGGAATCAAAGCGATCGTTACCAACCACAGCAACCACAACCGAGCCTGCCAAGAGATCCGCTGCTGGCGATTTGGCTGTAATTTTTGGCCGATCGCATGTGCGGTCAATCCTGCTAAGCTATGCCCGATAAATGATGACATTGATGATGTTTTCCCGTGCGAAAGAAGCTATCTCCACTGATGCCCGATTACCTCCAAAAAATTTCAATTGTAAAGAAATGCAAATATGCTTAAAATAATATACAAGGATTAATCCCTAAATCGATTGTATAGAGGTAGTACTAATAAATGCGTGTAGCCATTGCGGGGGCAGGTTTAGCCGGATTAGCTTGTGCCAAATATTTAGCAGATGCCGGACACACCCCGATCGTGTTTGAGAGTCGGGATGTACTGGGCGGTCTAGTGGCAGCTTGGAAAGATGAAGATGGCGACTGGTATGAAACCGGACTTCATGCCTTCTTTGGAGCCTATCCCAATATGCTGCAGTTGATGAAAGAATTGGGGATCGAGGATCGGCTGCAATGGAAAGAACACGCGCTGATCTTCAATCAACCAGAAAAACCCGGCAAATACTCATATTTCAGCGTTCCAGACATCCCCGCACCGTTTAACGTAATTGTCTCGATCCTCCGGAATAACGACATGCTCACCTGGGAGCAAAAAGCCAGATTTGCGTTGGGACTCTGGCCCGCCGTCCTGCGAGGCCAAAAATATGTCGAAGACATGGACAAATACAGCTTACTCGAATGGCTGCGGTTACAAGGGATCGACGATCGCGTAAATTCAGATATTTTCATCGCGGCATCTAAAGCTCTCACCTTCATCAATCCTGAAGATGTCTCCGCGACGATTCCTTTAACGGCTATCAACAAGTTTCTCAAAGAACGCTATGGCTCTAAAATCGCCTTTCTAGACGGGTCGCCGACCGAACGCTTGTGTCAACCCATCGTCGAGCATTTCGAGGCTCGTGGTGGCGAAATTCGGATGGAAAGACCGCTCAAACAAATCGTTCTCAATCCAGATGGCAGTGTCAAGCATTTTCTCATGCGCGGACTCAATGGTCAGTCCGATGAAATTGTCGAAGCCGATGCTTATGTTTCGGCGATGCCTGTAGATGTCATCAAAACGCTCATCCCCGCACCGTGGCAAGACATGGAGTTCTTTGCCAAAATGCAAGAATTAGAAGGCGTACCAGTAATCAATCTACATCTGTGGTTCGATCGCAAGTTAACCGATATCGATCATTTACTCTTCTCACGATCGGATATTCTCAGCGTCTATGCCGACATGAGCGTCGCGTGCAAGGAATATGCAGACCCCGATAAATCGATGCTCGAATTGATTATCGCCCCTGCCAAAGATTGGATCGATAAATCGGATGCGGAAATTATCGCGGCGACCATGCACGAACTAGAACGCTTGTTCCCACAACATTTAACTGGAGATAATCCAGCTAAATTACGTAAATCTAAAGTAGTGAAGACACCTCGATCGGTTTATACTGCATCTCCAGGGCGACAAGGTTGCCGACCGAGCCAATCTACGCCGATCGATAATTTCTTTCTTGCTGGTAGTTATACGCTGCAAGAGTATCTTGGCAGTATGGAAGGAGCGGTACTTTCTGGTAAGCTGGCAGCACAGGAGATTGCAAATTATCGACCCACAGTGGAAAAATCACTAGCTACTGTGGTTTAGGGAACAGGGAATCGAGGATCGGGGATAGTAACAATAGATAAATCCATCAATCGTAGCTGTTGCGTAAATTTTGGCCGTGCGCTGCACGCTCCCATCACACCCTAATTCCTAATCCCTACCCTCTAATCCCTACCCCCTAATCCCTATCCCCCGTACATGCTGCAACTGGAAAAGTCCCTACCGATCGTGACAATGCTAACATCGACCGAGGAATCATACGAACTCTGTCGTCAAATAACTGCTGAATACGGCAAAACCTTTTATTTGGCGACACTACTGATGTCAGTCCCCAAGCGGCGGGCGATTTGGGCAATCTATGCCTGGTGTCGGAATATCGATGAGTTGGTAGATGGAGCCGAAGCAGTGGGGACGACCCCCGCCACACTCGATCTTTGGGAAAGCCGACTAGAAGCGATGTTTAGGGGCAAACCAACGGATAACTATGATGTAGCACTAGTAGATACGATCGCCAGATTTCCCGATTTGCAGATTCAACCATTTCGAGATATGGTGGCTGGACAAAGAATGGATCTATTCAAGAATCGGTACGAGAGCTTTGAAGAATTATCGCTCTATTGCTATCGCGTTGCGGGAACAGTCGGGCAAATGTCCAATGCGATCGTTGGTGTCGATCTCAGTCAATTTACCGCACCCTGGAACTGCAATAATATCCAGATTCCGACCGAGGAAGCAGTAGCATTAGGCATTGCCAAACAGTTAACTAATATTCTGCGCGATGTCGGGGAGGATGCCGAACGCGGACGGATTTATTTACCGCTAGATGAATTAGCCCTATTTAACTACAGCGAACGAGATTTAATAAACAAAGTTGTCAATGACAACTGGCGAGAATTGATGCGGTTTCAGATTCAACGCGCCCGCAAATATTACAAACAAGCAGAACGAGGGATCGGTCGGCTCAGTCCCGATGTCCGCTGGCCTGTTTGGGCAGCTTTATTGCTCTACCAACAGATTTTAGACTCGATCGAGCGCAATGACTACGATGTTTTCAATCGGCGCGCATATGTCAGCACCCCGAAGAAGTTATGGTGTTTGCCCGGTTCTTTTATTCGAGCGCAAGTGAAATAAGCTGACAGGCATTCAAATCGATCGTTCGATAGTCGATTATTAAGCTCGCAAATAATCCTCAAATATAGCCACTAGCCACTAGCCACTAGCCACTAAAACCATCAGCCATAACTCGATCTAGATGTCGAACAGATTAACCGATTGAAGCAACTTATCGACTCGCCAGTAATTCAAAACTTATTATGACCAAATTGTTATTTGTCTGTCTCGGCAATATCTGTCGTTCTCCAGCAGCCGAAAATATCATGAATCATCTAGCCGCTCGAGCCGATCTCGCCAACCAGATTGAGTGTGACTCTGCTGGCACTGCCAGTTATCATACAGGCAATCCACCCGATCGGCGGATGCAAGCCGCCGCCGCCAGCCGCAATATTCCGATGACTGGTCGCGCTCGACAATTTACCAAAGCTGATTTCCTCGCCTTCGATCTGATTTTAGCAATGGATCGAGAGAACTATCACAATATCCTCACCCTCGACCCCCAAGGGCAATATCGTGACAAAGTTAAACTCATGTGCGACTTTGCTACCCATCACTCCGACAAAGAGGTTCCAGACCCCTATTATGGTGGTGCTGACGGCTTTGACTATGTTATCGATCTCCTCACCGATGCCTGTGGTGGACTGCTCTCACACTTAGAATCAGCCCCAGCAAAGAATATTTAGAAATTGCTTGGACATTTGAGACATCCGTGCTATGATTAATAATCGTGAGAGAAATGGGTCGATGGCCGAGTGGTTAAAGGCGGCGGACTGTAAATCCGCTGGGTTCCCCTACGTTGGTTCAAATCCAACTCGGCCCACTTTCACAATCGCCCGTGTAGCTCAGTGGTAGAGCACTTCATTGGTAATGAAGAGGTCATGAGTTCAATCCTCATCACAGGCTTGGGGTAGAAGCATACTGCTGGTAAGGCTTTAGGAAAACAAACACATCCTAACAGCCGATTTTTTGTATCTATATACCTAAAATAGTGTGCTGTTTTGGTGGGTTTGGCTGGTATATCACCCACTGTTTCACCCACTGTTTTTATGCACATCGAGAAACGCGGAAGTAGCCTACTAATTAGGTTTGCCCACGATGCCAAACAATATAGCTTCAGCTTACCCAAGCACAATAATCTTGTGGGGATGGCTAACGCCAAGCTGAAGATCGCTCAGATTGAAAAAGATATCGCCTATGGGAGCTTTGACACTACTCTACTGAGATACAAGCCGCGTAGGATGGGGAATAATCCAACCTCGATAAGTGCTGTAGAACTAATCCAGAAATATATTACCCACCGTCAAGAGTCCCTATCTCACGGCTCGCTCGTCAGACTGCAAGCGATCGCATCCAAGCTCAAGTATTTATTAGGGGATAAGCCAGCCGAGAAAGTAACCGAATCCGTAGCTAAGGATGCGATCTCGCGGTGGTCTGAGTCAGCGTCTACTAAATCTATCAAAACCTATCTATTCATGCTCCGCGCCTGTTGGGATTGGGCTAAGGGTAAATATCATGTTGCTGAGGTTAACCCCTGGTCGGAATGTCTCGATCGAGCTAGTTCTAAAGGTAATCATTCCCAACCCAATCAGAAGCACCCCTTCACCATCGCGGAATTACAGGCAATTGTCGTTGAATTTACTAATCATCCCCATTACTCCCATTACACCGAATTTGTCATCTTTCTCGCTTCTACTGCTTGTCGATTTGGTGAAGTTGCTGGTCTGAGATGGAGACACATCGAGAATGACTTCTCCAAGGCTTGGATTGGTGAATCTATCTCTCGTGGTCATCGGAATAAGAAGGGCACCAAGACAGGCAAATCTCGCACCATCCAGCTACCGCCAAGTGTTCGATCGATGCTGGCTGAGAGGTTCGATCGCTTATCTCCAAAGCCAGACGATTTAGTTTTCCCCAGTCCCAAAGGTTTTGCTATAAATGACCACAGGTTCAGAGCAAGGGCGTGGAGAACGATATTAGATAGTTGTGGAGTTGAGTACCGCACACCCTATAACCTCCGACACAGTGCAGCGTCTCACTCACTAGCTAATGGAGCTAGCCCGATCGCATTGGCAGAGCAGATGGGACATAGTAAACGGGTCTTAATGGAAACTTACGCTCACGCTATCGATCGTCAATGTTTATTTGTGGATATTCAGTCTATTTCGAGCATATAAGTAATTCTAATCAAAAATTTTATTTATTAGTAATAAACTCTCTAAAGATATTGTTTATTTTTAACTGTAAAATTTATATTTAGATTTAATGCTATTAATTAATGCTATTAAATGACATTGACAAAAATATACATAATTTATGCTTATATTTATGCTTATAGATGATGCCATTATTTCCATGGTAAATGATGTTGTTTTATGGTCTATTTCTATCCTGTCAATACAAGTCAAAACCCCTGCTAGGAAAGAGAAAGACATGGATAATTCATTCATCTATCATATATAAAGTGTATCAAAAGACATCAAAAGCGCAACATTGACTTATTAGAAATAGTATTGCTATGGTAAAACGGCCTTAAATTTTCTTACCCGCTTTAGTGTGTTTTAACCCGACTCTCAAAGCAAACATTAACTTCATATTCTTTGCCAATGAAAACATTACAGAAATCCAAACCTCGTATCTTCAAGTTTCTTTCCGAATCAGCTATCAGGAAAGATCACTTCGATCTGACTTCTTGGCAGTCGCTCAACCTTCGATCCAAGCTTGCACACCGAATTTATTGGGTGCAACCTGTAGCGCGTGGGAAGGTTCTCTGGAATATCGAACTTTTGACCGATTTCATCATCAATGGCGATCGCCCAGAACATCAAGATTTGGTCGAAGAGTTCATCGCTACCTTGCCCACAGCCGCCTAGACACAGACTCAACGATGCTGGTCAGAAATCAGCTGACACAAAAAAATCGCACTCATCGCGAGCGCGACAAACACAAAAATTCTACTTTCACTTTACCTTATGCAACCACTAACGCAAGCCAATCAGGATAGATATCTGACTGAGGAAATTCACTATCCAGGTCAATGTAGCTATCCAGACTGTAGCGACGACATCATCCCATCTCCCAACGGACTCGATCGCTACTGCTTCAAACATTACATAGACACCAATCTCTAGACACACAAAAGGGGCTGAAACGATTTATCAATAGCCGTTTCAGCCCCTTTATTCCGAATTTCTTAGCTTAATCATAACACATGAAAGAATCTATCGACTTCCTCAAAGCGATCGGTCACGATGTCCGCGTCTACATCCGTTGTCTAGCCCCAAAAAATACCCCCCTTCCAGAATTAGAAGCGCGGGATATGACCTATATCGACAAAAATAGCGGCAAGGTCAACAAATCAACGGTCAATGGCTATATAGACGTGATAACGGGTGAATTACACCGTCGCTATGGAAAAGACAATAAGAAGTTTACCGACGGTTGGGAACGCCTTCAAGGGCTAAATAAGCAAGGTTACGGTGTTTTCTTTGTTGTCGGTCATGGTGGTGAAAAGAATGCCGATATCACCCACGGTGAATGCTTGTTTCACGAATCAGATACAGCTACATTAGAGCAACAGCAAAAAGAAATCGATCGCATTACTCAAGAGTTAGGTAAACCCACCGCAGTAGTTAAAACTAAGAAATCTCTACACTCTTATTGGGCATCACAGGATATACAGATCGACGAGCTGCCAACATATCAAAGACGATGGATACAGTACTCTAATTGCGACGATCCATCATTAGCCGATCCATCTCAAATAATGAGATTACCAGGATTCGATCATATAGCTTGGAACCATGAAACAGGGGACTTCGATCGCGTTAAGTGCGAGTTACTGCAACTTACTGATGCACTCTACAGAATAAAAGATTTCGATAGAATCTTGCCAGATTTAGATGTAAATCGATGGTGTAAAGATTCACTAGAGATTATCGAATGTGATGCCGACGATCGAGATATGCGCTCGTTCGCTCAATACTTAGAAGGATATAACCCAGAAGGTCGGAAAGGGTGGATAACAGCAAGGTGTCCGGCTCACAATGGGGAATCATCAGACTCACTTCATATTGACTCACTGACGGGCGGGTTTATCTGTCACGCTGGATGTAACCCATCCGACGTTTATAACGCGGTTAAGGCTGTTGCTATTGCGGGTGGTCATCGATTTGAAACTGAGTCGGACGACGCTGAATTAAGCCATAGTATTAACGAATCCTTGGAGATGAAGGATTACAAAGCCCCTAATCTCTTTGGTGGCGCTATGGGTAAATTGCTGCGGGAATCAGCGGATAACTTCAATATCCCAACATCGATTCTAGAATTTATTTCCTTACCAGTACTGGCTAGTCGGATTGATTCTAGAACTAAATTATTGATTAACCCAGGTACCGACTTTTGGGTACCTGCGATCCGATGGTGCGGTCTTGTTGGCGAAACTGGGACTTTAAAAACTCCAGTTATTAAGCGGATCACAAAACCGATTAGCAAACATCAGCAAGAGATTCACGGAGTATACAAGGAAGCGAAACTGGTTTATGACCTTGCCTATTCAAGTTGGAAAAACGACAAGTCTAAGGATAAGGGTGAAGAACCGGAAGCACCGATCCCAATGCTTAACTTATTTTTCTCCAACTACACAATCGAATCTCTTGCCGACTCAATCCAGCATCACCCCGATAAAGGCTATCTAATATTGCTCGATGAACTTGCCCAGTTTGCCAAGTCACTCGACATGTATCGCGGCGGGAAAGGGTCAGATCGACAACAATGGCTGAGTTTATGGGATGGGTGCGAAATCAAGGTAAACCGGAAAACAGAATCTATATATGTCCCCCAAGTTTCACTGTCGATTGTGGGGGGAATTCAGCCCCAAACCATCCGCAACATGATTAGTGGTGATGATAGCAATCTAGACGGACTGTGGCATCGATTCTCGTTCGCTGCACTCCCAGACACTTCTATCGATCCATTCACTGAACTGACAGGGGATCTGACTGATGAACTCGATAAAATCTACACAGCTTTATCCGAGCAAGCGCATCAGACATACTGGCTAGCTATTGACGCTAAACCACTGTGGGCTGATTGGCATTATGAAATGGAGTATAAACGGATGTCAGCCACCCAGGAGATGTTAAAGGGTATCTATCCCAAATTTGAAGGGATGTGCGGACGTAACGCGCTAATCCTTCACTGTACCTATGCTGCTATCGCTGGCACCGTTCCCGACCAATTAATACCAGCATCCACGATGGAAACGGCTATCGCTTGGACTAAGTGGGAATTATTCCAAACTCTGATGCAATATCAGCTACTAGGATTAACCGACGACCCCGAATTTACACGAATTCGCAAGTTTATCGATAAGTTTAAAGGTAAGGATTGGGTTAGTACAGCAGACGTTCGATCTTGGTGGTCAAATAAATCTGACCGAACAGCAGACAATATCCGCCAATTAATGGCTAAAGTCGTCTCGCTCGGATATGCGATCGATAATGAGCAACCTACCGACTCTGCCAAATATCAAATTAAGATTCTAGAGAAAAGTGCCCGCAATGCCCGCAAAAATCCTGAAACTAATACAGGCAGACAAGAAAACGTGCGGGTAGACGAACCCGCAAAATCCTCACCAGAATCGACGAAACCCAATGATACCAATGTAGATGACGATGCGGGCAACGTTACCCGCAAAGTTGCCCGCAAACATAACGACGATTCCGATGATATACCGATAGATCTACCCAATTCTGAAAATGCGGGTAAAAATGCGGGCAACGTTACCCGCAAAGCTGAAACGCCTGTAAATGGTCATCACAGCGATCTGAAGTCAAAAAATGCGGGTACCGTTGCCCGCATAGTCAATGACATAGCTAGTAACTGTTTCAGCAAAAGTGCGGGCAAAACGGGCACTTTTCCTAACAAAAATATTTTGAACTTAGATGACATAGAGGAAGGCAGCGATGATGAAATTATCTAAAACACTGCATGTTACGTCGAGTAGTGGAAAACGGTTTGAGTTGCTCGGATTCGATGCTAATAACTTCGCCATCGAGACAGCTAAAGGAATTCGGAAATTTCATCGGTCAAAGTTTTACCCTCTCGATCCAAGATGTGCGGTATCGACTGCGAACTGTCGGGTAGAGGTCGATCTAAATCTAATCGATCTCAATTACCAACCGACGGTAGCAGCCCCCTCATGGAGTCCTACAACCAGCGTTAAACCCTACGAACGACTAACCAAGCTCTACATCGACATCGAGACGACGGGGTTAGAACCTCAGATCGATCGAGTGCTAATGGTCGGAATGATGAATGAAGCTGGAGTTAAGACCATCATCACCGACCCAGACGAACGAGTCATCCTTACCAAAACTCTCGACTATCTCAAAGCCAATAAACCCGAATGCTTAATCGGTCACAATCTGTTTAAATTCGATCTACCCTTCATCATCCGTCGCTGTAAGACAAATAATCTGGGTAATTATCTCTCAATGCCAGACAGGACAAAGATAATCACATCTAGTTACGTTAATGGCAAGCCGATCGAATTCACCCCGATCTATTGGCGGGGAACGGATATTCTCGACACCTATCATCAGATCGCTGTCTGGGACAAAGCCGCTGCGAAGCTCACTAGCTATGGTTTGAAGAACAGCGTTATCGCGCTGGGATTGAGGGATGACAGACGTTTAGAGCTATCCGTCGAGCGGATTCGTGAGTGTTGGGAGTCTGGAGATTTAGCCACAATTCAAGAGTATTTAGAGTTCGATCTAGATGACACCAAACTGTTAGCTGATTTCCTACTACCAGTTGTCTACTACCAGATGAACTATGTACCCGATCTCAATTTCCAGTCACTAGCGATCGCATCACCAGCCCACAAAGCCCAAAATATTCATCGGCGGCTACTACCAGGACTAGAACCGGATGCTGACGGTCGATCTGGATTCGATGGCGGTACAGTCGAACTACTCAAGCCAGGATTACACTCTAACGTGGCTAAAATCGACGTTAGTAGCCTGTATCCATCGATCATGCTCACATATGGAATCTGTAGCCGTAAGGACACCGAGAATCGCTTTCTAGGGGTACTAGAGTATATGCGATCGGAACGACTCAGGCTCAAAGCCTTGGGTAAGCTTGGCGATCTATCCGCAAGTTTCCAAGAGAAAGCCCTCAAAGTATTGATAAATGGTAGTTATGGATTTTTTGGGACTGGTTACTACAGCTTTAACGATTACGAAGCTGCGGCACTGGTGACAGCGTATGGACGCAAGATTCTAAACCTGATGGTGTCAGTAGTCGAAAGTTGTGGTGGGGTGACGATCGAGATCGATACTGATGGTATTTTCTTCAGCCATAACGATCCAGAGTCGGTATCAGACATGGTAGCTAAAGCCTTACCCGATGGGATATCGATCGAGCTAGAGATGAAACGTTGCGGTTTGTATATACCCAAGGCTAAGAGCTATGTGTTAGTCAGTCATGAAGGTCAAACCGATGTCAAGGGTTTATTCCGCAAGCGCAATCGATATCGGCTTCAGAATGAGTTTCCGACCCAATTCATCAAACTGTATTTCACTAATGGTCTAGACGCGGCACAAGCTTACTACCAGGAAATTAGATCGATGCTAGCTAGTGGCGATCTCCCAGTTGAAGATCTCACCATTACCCGCAAGATATCAGCCAGTGAGAAGAATCTAGTCGAATTGGGTTTGGGCAAGCCAGGTGACACGGTTAGCTATTGGTATCGGGAACATATCAGGCTTCATGCCAAAACTGGGAAACCGTTGAAACCAGTGGCTATTGAGACGAATAGCGGTGAGTATTGGGCTGGCTACTATGTGACCGAACTGGACACGGTTTATCGATCTATCCTTGGCATCGCGGAACCGACTGTGAATAAACAGCAGTTGAAACTAGACATTATCCCAGTCTCAAATCAGATGGTGGGTTAACAAGTTGGCGGCAAACAGTACCGTCTCTTCGGGAGTAGAGAGATCGAGTTGAGCAACGAATAATGGAATTAAGATTTCCATTATTCGAGATTATAGAATCATGGAATTAACCCTCGCGGACGAAAAGCAATAGCGGGGGTTTGCGACGTTCACTATTTTTTCTTAACTATAGTGGGGAAAATTTTCAGACTTAAAAATCGATAGAAGCAGTCCATGGCGTTAATTTAATCGACAGAAAAAATTCACTCAAAATAAACGACTACATTCATGGCTATCGCAATTCCATTCGGTAACGCTTAACCGGAACCGAATTCTGGATGTTCGGGAAGCGCGATCGACTGTCTCGGTTTTCTACGCCCCAATTATTTGAGTGCCATAGCACTCAAACTTTCCAAGACAAGATAAATGCTCGGCTTTCAAGAGCGTACGGTTTCCGCTCCTGCTTAACCGGACGCAATTCACTGGTCGTCACGAAAGCCTGTCCTATAGCCACTTTTCCAAATAATCCCCCAAAGTCATCTACCCAAACGATGTAATCCTTACTGTGAGTGAGTTTGAGCTAATATTCGCAGCTTTTCCATACAGTCACCGTTAAACTAAAGCAAGACAATCGTAAAGCAATATATGGTAGTACGCACAAAGTCAATCGGAGTAAGGCTTAAAAGCTCCCTGGTAGATAGAATTGAAAGCTACATGGTAGAACATGACCTCATCCTTACTGAAGCTTTGACGGCTATTTTAGAGCTAGGTTTTGGTGAGATCGAATCTTGTAATAGTCAGAGTAGCGATTATCAACTACAGCTCGATAAACTTACATGTGAAGTTGCTGCATTACGCAAGATGGTTGAAAATCTTGTCGATCGATCTAATCGTCCAGTCACCAAACCCAAAAAGGGAGTGGCACAGTCTGACGAGAGTAATGATGACTATGAATATCAGCAACACGTCGCGGCGGTAGTAGCCAAGAGTAAAAAAATATCCCCTCACGTCGATCGGGAGGGGGATGATTATGAAGTACCGGATGAGCCGGAAAAGGGTTTAACTGATGAGCAGCTATCGAAAGCCACTGGATTCAGCTTGAGAGTGATTGAATCTCAGCGGGGAATAAAGTCCCCCAGTGACTTTCGATTGGAGCTTGGCGGGTACTATTTAAATCGGGCAACAGATTTGTGGGAATCTAGTTAACCTTTAAATTCCCATACTTCCAAGTGAGACATCCTAACGTTAGTAGGATTCTGGAAGAATAAAGAATATTCATAATCGACATTAGTTAATTGCAATGGTTCGATTAACTTATTATTCTCTACAGCAATCTTGAGCGAATGTTGTTCGGGGAATAGATGACCCATTGGTGTATTCACTCTTTTCTCGCAGCTACCATTAAAGGTAATGATAGTATTCTTCTGTTGAGATTGATACTTATCCTGAACTATGTGAATTCTAGAACAGTGCCATTTTATCAACAGATTGGGAGATGATAGTTTACTTTCTAAAGATACAAAGTCAGCCCCTTGGAGTGTCAAGCTTGGGTGTTTTATGTAACTAGCTTTATCGTATTTGCTGAGGGTCATAATCAATAATTAGATAGTGTTAGTATTTTGATTGATATCTACCCAAGTAAACGGGCAATAACTCATCATCACTTTTCTCTGGAAATTCAATTAAAATCCTGCTGTGCAAAGATGTCTGGACGTTTTTAACATTGTCGAAAGCTGCTTGTAGCTGCCTCAACTCTTTCTTCGCTGACTTGGGGTAAGAAGCGGCTATATTGGCTCTAACCTGCTCGATGCTATGTGAATATCGTTTTAACTTTTCTCCGACCTCTAAATGCTCTTCAAAGGTGAATTTATTTGCTTCATCATCCATCATTTTGATTGTCTCCTGAGTTAGTTGTTAATTGGTACCAAAGATCGTCTCGAACTTCCCAGCGATCGAATAGATTGGCGTTAGCCTTACTTGGTTTACGCTCTCCTTTTCTCCATCGGCGTACCGTTCCCACATCCACAGTTAGCATGTTTGCCATCTGTTCATCGTTCAGTCCGGTTGCTTCAGCTTCGATTAGAGATTGGGGGTTAGGGATTAGGGAATCTTCTAAAGGTACATTACCTGGTAAAGTACTAGTAATGTTCTGAGTGTCTAACGGTAAATGACTAGTTAATTTACTAGTAAGTGACTCTGTAGAATCCAATCCAGTATTTGAATCTAGACTACCTTCGATCTCTAGTTCGTCTAGTACATTATTTGGTAATGCACTAGTCCCTTTAACAGTGAATTCGAGTAATGTACTTTGTATTTGACTAGTAAGTGACTCTAGCCTGTTCAGTCTGTCAAACACTTCCAAGGGTAAATTACCTAGTAATGGACTAGGTACATTGTTTAACTCATCACTTTCTCCAGTTAGAGCTATAGAGAGGAGCGTAACGATCGCAGTTCCTAATGATGGCTTATCGCCTTCCTTACTTCTGCGCGTCAGCCCATGCTCGATAGCATAGCCCTCGATCTTTTCGGCTAGTTGTGGCGGCAAATAGACGCTAACAGCTCGATAATTGTCTGGTACAGCCATCGCTAGCTAAGTCCATTATTAGTACATTACCATCTTGCATGACTAGTAATGTATTGTCAAGTGACTAGTACTGTACAAAAGCAGTTAGTTCTCATATACTAAGTAGTGTCTTGATAATGAGGTCACTATTGAGGCATCGAAATCGGGACGACAGAGCAAGGGTTTCAGCCAACAAATTTTAGATAGAGAAATAGGACAGATGAGAGTAGCGATTTATTGTCGAGTGAGTACCCACGATCAGAACTGCGAACGCCAGGAGCGAGATTTATTGGAATATGCCCATCAATGCGGTCATGAAGTAGTTGGGGCATGGAGTGAATTTGGTTCCGGTGCCAAGTGCGATCGATTGAAGCGTAAAGAAGTTATGGCAGTAGCAAGGGCACGTAAAATTGACGCAGTAATGGTCACAGAGCTGACGCGGTGGGGTAGGTCTACTATTGACTTGATAAATACCATTAACGATCTGCATAGCTGGAAAGTGAGCCTTATTGCTCAAACTGGGATGCAATTTGATTTATCTACTCCAGCGGGTAACTTGATGCTCACTATCATGGCTGGACTGGCTGAATTTGAACGATCGCTCATTCAGGAACGGATTAAATCAGGGGTAGCTAACGCCAGGGCAAAGGGCAAAACATTCGGTAGAAAGCCAGGATCTAAGGCCGATAAGTATCGGGATGAAATTAAACAATTGTCCGATAGTGGCAAGTCAATCAGAGTTATAGCCACCAGTGTAGGGCTATCTAAGGGCATGGTAGAGCGTCAAATCGAGAAGATTAGGAGTAGACCGAATTAGATGCGGGTGAGCCTCTGGCCGTAACACAGTCAGAAAAGATGCTACAGTCAGAGGCTTTGATTGTTATTACAATACAGTTGAACTGGTAGCATCCTTTACTTTCTCATTCTCTATACTGAGACAGGATTACAGTAATTATTTAGCAATAGTTTAGAATCGAAAGATTTTCCCAAGTCAGAACGTAAAACTTTTGCGAGTTCGATCTGACCAGTGTGGCAGGGAAGCGATCGGGAGATGGATCGTGTTACGAGATTATCCGAATGAAGGGATTCTCTATTTTCTATGACCCTGAGCAGTATCGCCGAATTATCGTTCGGGTTTGGAGTGATTTACCCAATCTGGACGCGATCGCACCCTATAATCGAAATAACCCCCACCAGTGAAGGCGAGGGTTAGATCGATCGAAAGACTGTTTGCACCAGCGCGATCGACATCAACAAAGTTAATTACTAATATTATGACAGCAGCGACCGACACAGACATCAGGGAAATTAAAGATTTAATCACTGCTCTGGACAAAAAGATCGAGGGTTTGGATAAAAGGATCGAGGTAGGGTTCGCCAAGGTAGAGGGACAGATTAATACTGTCGAGGCAAAGCTTGAAGGCAAGATCGATAAGCTCGACGAGCGAACTAAGTTGGGATTTTGGGGATTTATCTTTCGGGGAACAGCACTAGCAGCGCTAGCCGCACTAACCGCGATATTTGTTAAGTACCTATTTCCAATTTTGCCACCAGTGCCACTAGGTTAATGTTCTGGTAGCTGGTCTAAAGGTGACTTGAAATCGGTGCTTCTCACTGTTTCGCCCACTGTCTATTTGCATGAACTCTTAAAAGCCTTACACAGTCAACTTTTTGAGCCTTGGTGATTCTTCATTGGTAATGAAGAGGTCATGAGTTCAATCCTCATCACAGGCTTGGGTTGATAACATAGCACTGGTAAGGCTTTTAGGAGACAAATCCTGTCCTAACAGCCGAATTTTTGCGTTTATATACCTAAAATAGTGGGCTGTTTTGGCTGGTTCCTACATTCAGCAGGTTATTTAGGATAAAAAATAATATTGTTGAGAAGAAGAGCCAAGGAACTGCAAAATCAGGGTTTGCCTGCTGGTGAGTTGAATCCGAGATTTAATGCCATCGACAAAGACAAGATGAACAGACTGAAAACACTGAAGAATCCAGCGTAAAGTAGGACGAGCAGTAGGTTTACCCTTTTGATTAGGGAGAGTAGAATGAGCTTGTTCTAATGCCTGTCTACATTGACGTTGACCAAGACTATAAACCATCAGAGCAAGTGTCATAATCATCGCCAGAGCCATAATTCGTTTAGTACTCTTGAGAAAAACTCGTGAAACAAAGAAAAGAGGAGCTTTGATGAACCGAAATCCTCGTTCCGTAGATTGTTGAGCTTTATACTCTGTTAAAATGAGATCGTTAGTCCACTTTTCTTGATGTAACTCTGGAGCAATAGAAGTGGTCAAGCTACGTTCTTCATCTAGTAAGTTAGTGGCTAAAATAAAACGCCCTGTTTGATTACGGTGATTTTCAATAACGAGTTGATTTTCACATAAAGTCGATTCAATCTGATAAGTATAGTGACTAACTTCATCGTCAGGTCGAGGTCTTCCCTGACGTTGGTAATGCGGTTTTACAATAATATTTAACTCAGTGAGCAAGTGATAAGGGAGAGTTTTCTCAAAAATGGCGGCAGCAGTTAAAGCATCAGATTCACAGACAAATTCATGATTCGACAACCGTTTAAGACTTGAGAGCTTAGCTGCTAAAGACTTAGAAATACGCTGTGATAAAGATTTAAGATCCGCAGACTTGCGCTCATCGCTTTCTACGACAACCCATTGTTGTTTAATTCCGGCATATTCATGACAAACAGAGCAAAATTGATAACCCTTGAAAAGAGTACTTTTCATAAACTGTTCTGGCAATAAAGTTTGTGCTAAATCTTTGGCGGCCTTAATTGTGAATGGTACTCGACTAATCCATTTAATATTATATTGAAACTCACTCAGATTTGATTCAGTATAAAAAGCTGCATCCATCACATAGATCGATGGTGCTGCGCCAGTCCATTCAGTTTTAAACTCTTTAATCATCTTGACAAAAGCCTTTTGGTCTAGTTCATTACCAGATCCCACCTGCATAAATAATGGAATACCTTCGGCTTCAGTTGTCAATAAACTTAATGTGTATTGCTTGAGGTCTGGTCGATGGTCACGCGAATAACCATGTGTAATATTTATGGGGACTGGTTCTAAATCTTCTTCATCTTTCTTTTGGCTATCTTCTGGTGATGAATTCCGCTCTAAGGGCAGATCTACTGATGAATTATCTTCTATTTTCGGCTCTTCTAATTGTAGATATTTTCCATGAACTGCCATACTTGTTCCATCAATATGCGCGATTTTCGTCTCGATCTTAAATCGTTCCGCCATCAAGCTGGCTATTCTCATGAATAGTATTGTTATTCCATATTCATAGATCTGATCTAGTACTCTGCCAATCCGACTATCATTTAGGTGTTCTGCTTTTATTCCTGCCCCAATTAGATGTTCTGTTGCCTTCCCTTCAAAAAATTCGCTAAACAAATATAGTGGAGCGGTGAGAAATCCCATGCAGTTGATAATCATTGCTTTGACTATTTGTCCTGCACTAACTTTTTCTCTTGCGTCAGTTCCGATCTCTCGATCGATTACCTCTACTATTCCAATCTCATCCACAATTCCAGCGATGATTCCCAGATGGTCTAGATCTTGTACATCTATTTGAACTTCTGCCTTCATTTTTGATATTTTAAATTCACTTTATCTAAAATAACTTTTTTACGATCTAACCTGCTGGATGTAGGCTGGTTTGGTGGCTCTGTTCAGGGCACTACGATCCCACCCTGTTGAAATATAAGCTTCGCAAATTCGGTACTAATTCCAGCGAAATTACTGCTGTAGAGCTATTCCAGAAGTATGCAGACTATCGCGTGAAGGATCGCGAACTTTCCCATAGTTCAGCGGTAAGACTTCGAGAGATCGCATCCAAACTCCATCATTTACTAGGGAACAAGTCAGCGGAGAAAGTAACCGAAAATGATGTCTGAAACTTTGACGGGACGGACGGTTAAGACTTACTTATTCGAGCTTAGAGCTGGCTGGGAATGGGCGAATGGAAAATATCTCGTAGCAGATCCTAACCCCTGGTCGAATTGTCTCGATCGAGTGAAGGTACAGCCATCCAAACGAGTCAAACCGTTTACTGTCACCGAAATCCAAGCGATTATCACCGCATTTCAGTCGCATCCTCAATACAAGCATTACCTCAATTTTGTCATCTTCTTATCTCATACTGCTTGCCGACCTGGTGAAGCTGTCGGACTGCGATGGAAGCATTTAGAATCTGACTTCTCCGTTGCTTGGATCGAGGAATCGATTTCGCGCGGTCATCAAAACAAGAAGGGTACCAAAACGGGCAAATCGCGCATAGTTCAGCTACTACCATCTGTTCGATCGATGTTGGCAGACAGATACCAGAAGGTTAACCCACAGCCTGAAGATCTAGTTTTTCCTGCCCCCAGGGGTGGTGCGATCGACGACCATAACTTCTGTAATCGAGCGTGGAAGAAGATTTTAGCTAAATGTCACGTCGAATATCGCTCGCCCTATAACATTCGCCATACCGCCATCTCTCACGCTCTCGCTCAAGATGCTAACCTGGATTATTCATGAAGGGTGAAACATGCTGAAACTTTTACTAACTGTGAGGGGGAAATTGGCAATTCAAGTTTTTGAGGACAACTGAACCAGAAAAATCGGCTTAAAAAAGACCAATTGATGTAGGCTATGGGTGACTTTATTCTTGTCTCGCCATTCTTCTATGCACTCCGCTAATCCTCGGCAGATTTGTTCTTGTTCTTCGGCTTGACGTGCTAATAATATTCCCGCATCTGAACTCAGTTCTAGGTCGGAATATCGTACTACTAACTGCCGCTGTTGATAAAAATTATAGGGGAGTGGAGAAATACACTCTGTCATGGCAAAATGCGGATGTTTTATTTGTTCAATAGCCTGATTCTACTCAGTTTCAGGCTTTTTATTCTCCTCTTTTTGCATTCCTTCATGAATTATCCAGGCTAGAGGGCTCTCCTCTAGTCATGGTTATAACTTAAACTTATTAAAGTAATCGAAGCGAATGCGGAGATTATTTTAATAAGCAAGCTAACAGTTTTTCTCGCATGAGAGTGAAGCTTTTAAATCCATAGCTTTGACGTAGAATTAATTTAATTTTTGTATTAATTCCTTCTGTGACACCGCTCGTGGTTCTACTGATAAAATAATTAGCAATTTCTGTCAAATGATTTTCGATGGTATCACCTGCCGTCTTTAAGACAATTTTAGCATAACCCAGCCATTTTCCAATTGCTCTTAAGCCACCTTTGACAGTTAATTTACTTTCGTATATGCTTCTCAATTCCTCCTTTAAATCATAAGCTATGCTTAAAGAAGGTGACTTGGCAAGTATTTCAGATAGAGCTTCAATTTCTTCTTCTGACAAATCTTGATTGTTGCTTAAAAGCAAATAGCGATTTGTCAATCCTTTCAAGCCTAAATCAAGTCGCAATTTATTCAAAGATTTGTTGACTAGTTTCATCACATGAAATCTATCAATTATAATCGATGCTTTTGGGAAAACTTCTTTGATTACTTTTGGAAATCCTCCCCACATATCTACACACACTTCCTTGACTGACTCCCTGACAGACTGAGGTTGCCCCTTTAAGACAGCAATTATATCTTCACTTTTGTGAGAGTCAATTACTTCTATTAAAGAACTTTTGTCTAGATCGATTAGAACTGTTGCAAATCTCCCTTTTCCTTTACGACGACTAAATTCATCCAAACTCAATTTTTCTGGAAGTCCCCAGTCTTTTTTTTTAGCTCCCTTTCCGCAATTCTGCTAAATATTTGCTGGACTTGGGCTGGACTTAACTCTTCATTTCGACTTACTTGTTCGCAGCTTGATTCCTTGACTCTTTCGTAAATATATGCCTGATATCTTTCAGTAAATCTTTGTCTATTTTCCACCCATTCTAGCTGCTCAGTTGGATATCTTTTACACTGTCCACAATAAAATTTACGTCTAGGAACTTTCAAGTATACTCCAGCTCCAACAATCGACAAGTCTCTAATTAATCTGTGGCTAGTTTTTTGAATTATGTCAGTATAAGTTTGACAGTTAGGACAGTTAATACCTGCATTTATTATCTCTAATTGAATAAATGTAAAGCCAGCTTCTTTATAGCAAGTAAAAACCCTAGTATTTGGTAAGTTTAATAAAGAATTTAGATGAAAGTCCATAAAGAGGAGGAGTATAAAATGTAGCGACAGCTACATTTTATACTATTTTCCGGGGAGAGCCGTAATAGCCAAAGAGAAGATCTACGGCTAGCTTCTTCTAAATTAAGTGGTGCAAATCGTCGTTACTTCCAAGCATTTATATCTATTAAATATTGCAAAGGCAATGCTAGATTAACGGAAAGAATGTTTGGTTGGAGTCGAGAAACTGTAGCACTAGGGTTAGCAGAGAAGCATACTGGAATTATCTGTGTGGGGTCACAAACAGGGTTTAGTGGGGCGAAAAAATGGGAAGAAAAACAACCATTAGTTGCTGATGCACAAGTTAAGGCTAGAGCGCAGTTGTCAAGCAGGTTTAACGATCGACCGATCGACCAATTCATAACATGTTCAAGGATTAAGAACTTTTGTACTTCGATCGAGCTTTCTGACTCACTCTCCATATTTAGCATGTTCATTTCACAGAACCACTATATATGGTACTTGACATTCGATCGAAAACCTTAACTTGTCAGAAATGGGGTTCCCCGACCATGCAACCGACCCAAGCAAAATAACAGAAACTGATGCTTAGTGGTGCAGAAAACTATTTTTTCTAATAAGCAAATGACATAACCTTAGCGAATTCAATCCGCTTTTCTAACTTAGATCTTTTTTTAAGAGAAGCACATGCTGGAAGTATATTACACCAAGGTATTGGTGTAAGAAACGGGAGTGGCAGAGCTTGGTGACAGAAACTTTTCACTGTTCTAATCCCAATCTGCAAAAGGCTTAAACCTCTTTCCCCATGCCAATCTACTTTACTTCTTTCTTGTGTCTCTATTACTATCAATCCTAGTCTAATTGTTAATATTTCAGCGATTTCTATCATCATTAATAAATTACTCAAAGCTTGAGCATCCCTGATTTTTGACCGTAAGATATCAAAAGTACCAGATTTATAATCTTTGAATCGAGGTTCGATTCCGCCAAATCTTTTGCCATAAAGCTGGAATGTTTGTAACGACAAGGGTGTATTTGTCAGCACTGCCCACGGTTCTTTCACTCCCCGACAGTTAGCTGTTCCTAAATTGCGGTGCGCTCCGGTCGGGTTTCCCGACCATGGAAGCGCAACAAGACAGCACTCTACATCACCGAGCACTTTAACGCTGGGAAATAAATACACTTGGTCTTTGGGTGGAAACAGTTCTTTCAACGATTGTGTTTTGCCGCTAGCAAAGGCGAGCTGGAGATTTGATTTGACTCTGATGCCCCAGTTCCATTGCTGTGTGGTGAGCCATCGCATCAGCTCTCCATGTTCAAAGCCTCTGTCGGCTAGTAAAGTTGGCTGTGAACCTTTTGGTAGTCGAGATTTTGCTGCTTCTAGCACAGGTAGATATTGGTCGAAACCAACTGTCGAACTACCATGTTTAATCACCGTTTGAGCTAATGTAATCGAACGGCCACCCCATGCCACACACACTTCAATCATGCAATAAGTGTCCCAAAACATGCTCGTATCCATGACTAGGATTAGCTCTTGTCCTGTCCATTCTTTAAGAAATTGTTTCAGCAACGGTGCGTAAAATAAGTCATCATTGATTGCTGGATTATTCATAAAGTACGATAATCGCTCCAGATGACTACTGGCTTGACAGTCACGGTGGCTCAAATAGGGTATCCAGTGAGCAGCGCAAGCACTTTCTGATTCTAAGATTGCTGCTACGATCTCTGCACAGTTTTTCAGATGACGTAAATCTTTAGGGATAATCCATTGACCAAGTTGTTCAAATAGTTGACGATAGAGTTGGGGTGTAGCCATTATTTTACGTGGATTTGTTTTTCGCTAAAACAATCGAACCACAAAGCTAAGCCCCTTTTCTATTAATTATTGTTCTCTAGACACCACAAGCCTTTCAGGACTTTTCTGCACCACTAAGCCCCACCAGATTTTCTCTTTACAAAAATTCGGACTGTCTAGAAATCTCTGCATTGTCTTAATTCTGCTATTGGCTAATATCGGCAATGGTAAATTGTTGGCAATCTGACCCAGCGTTGCCTTTGATAATAATCCCACCACCTTCATTAGTACTTCTATCAACATCAGTTCGGTTGGGTTTAAGTTTAACTTGAACCATTTTTGATATAATTCAGGATACATTTATGTTGATGCTCTTCGTCTCGGGTGACCCGAGACGAAAACTTTTGGAGCATTTTTTTACCCTTATTATCTCATCCCCTCGTTTTAATACAACTGTACCCTCTTGCTTTCTCTTTCACACCCCTGACATTCCTCTCGATCTTTACTGGGCTTGCATTCGATCGTTGCTTGTCACCCCTTCAGCCGGTAGTCTCAATATCCAGATAGGCTTTCGTTACATCAACATATGGTTGAATGTGTCTCGGCAGGCTATCTACAGGCTCGGTGGGAGGTGGGAAATGTGTTAAATCTATTTTGGAATCATCTACCCATACAACGGGCAATACGTCAGGGATGGAGACTTTAACACCGCAGCCGTTATTAACTTTCTTATTAACTATTACCCCGTCAGCATTTGGCTCTCGAACAGGGTCATACCACTCCCCAATCGCGATCGATTGCCGAGGATGGTAAGCAATCCCTTTTAATGCTGCTGCGGCTATCCGCGCTCCTGGTGCAGTTGTCCAGCGAAACGAGTTGTAATGCTCGTGTTTAACTAGTTTGATATTGCTGATATCAGTTCTGACTTTCCCATCGACAGTTTTTAACCGGATTCGATCGAGATGGCGATCGACATCGTCATCGCTGGAATTGTTGATAGGTATAGATTTTGTCATGTTTGGCTTTTCTACAGATCCAGATTGGAACAAGGCCGACTCACATTTTTTCAGCTCGCCGCTCAAACTATTGGCTGTCTTCGGTAGAGTCCCAGCTAATTCGGATTTCTTGGCATGGGATTTAAGGATATTGAGTAAATCGCTAGCGGAGCCTTGCCAAATTGCTTCTTGGGTTGATATCCAACTCCTCAGCGTTGATGCGACGGGGGAGGATTCGATTGCGATTTCATTGGCGATCTCAGCACCCGCAGCCATGCGGCTCTTTACAGATCCGATCGCGAATTTTAGATATTTCTGGACACCCTCACCCAAATGGGCAAATTCAGTCATCCTCGTATATTTTGGACATTCGGTGGTATCGCGGTGTTGGAGTGCAGCAACAGTAATATTCAGCAGTCCCCCCAATATATCAGCGAGGTCTCGATCGAAGCCATTTGCTAAATAGGATTCTGATTCCCGATCCTTTGGCGTAAGTCGGGCAAGTTCAATGACGACCGCTCGTTCGAGCAGATCTACCTTCGTGACGACATTACCGATGCTCGTTAAAATTATTAGATTCTGGACATCTAAAATAACCTCTCCTTGGTCGCTGAATAGTTCTCGCTTACCAATACCACCACCAGTTGATACCGTGCATAGAAAATCCGATCGATCGGCTGAAATATGGCTGACATTATCGATCGCCAAAATCCTCCGCCTTTGAGCATGTATCGCAATACGATCGCTACTCTCAGAAAGTTTCGATAGGACTTTCCCCTTCGTGAACGGATCGATTAACGACCTCAAACAATTTGCCGTGGTAGTTTTACCCGAACCAGCATAACCACTTATAGCTAAAATCGGGTCTGTGCCGCCAGGGACTAGACCCTTGACAAGAATTACTGTAACAATTAGTCGATCGGCTTTATTAGAAATTCGGGTTAAATCCCACAGCTTATCAATCTTGGGAGCATCCCACTTTTTATTTAGCGATCGAGAATTAATCCGGTGAGGTAGGCACACCGATGAGCCAGAACTTGAGGAATATTTTCAGCTTTCCACTGTGCTCCAGATATTTGAGTTCGTCTATCGATCTGTTTAATCGTAGACTCAATCGAACCAGAACCAATGGAGCAAACTTGTTCAGCTTGAAGATAATAGTAATTAACAATTCGGTCACGATGTTTTTCTAAATAGGCACAAAACTTTTTAGATTGGTCGCTCGCACAATCATTAAATAAAGCAATAGTTTCATCAACTTTCCCCAGCCATAGCAAACTTCTAGCTGCATACAATCTTTGATTGTTGGGCGTTGCTGAATTGTGGTATGATATGGCGATCGAGAGAAAAATTTAGAGAATAATGAAAGTCGAACTAGGGTCAATAAAGTGTCTAGAATGTAAATCAACTCATGTCAATAAAAATGGCCACAAAAGAGGCAAGCAGAATTACATCTGTGTTGATTGCGATAGGCAATTCATAGACTGTTATGAAGTAAAACAATGCTATTCAGAAGAGGTTAAACGTGAATGTCTGAAAATGTATGTAAATGGTCTGGGATTTAGAGCAATCGAGCGAATTAAAGGGGTACATCATACCAGTATTATCAATTGGGTTAAACAAGTAGGCGAATTGCTTCCAAATGCTTATGCACCAGAGACAATTCCATTAGTGGGAGAACTCGATGAGTTAGAAACATTTGTTGGGTCAAAAAAAGCGAGGGCGTAATGCGGAGGTTTCCTCCGCATGTCAGACGCACTCAAGACAACAAAATCTGGCTCTGGACGGCAGTTAACCACTTCCAAGTAGGGATTTTAGGGTGGGTATTAGGTGACCATAGTGCAGCAACTTTCAAACCATTATGGGAATTAGTTGGAAATTGGAAATGTTACTTCTACGTCACAGATGGATGGCCAGTATATCCAATGTTTATTCCAGATGGAGACCAAGTTATCTGTAAAACGTACATGACTAGAGTGGAGAGAGAAAACACAAGGCTTAGACACTATTTGGCACGACTTCATCGCAAGACACTTTGTTATTCTAAGTCTAAAGATATGCTTGCACATTCAGTTAAGTTACTAGTTCACTACCTTAAATTTTGGGATGTTCCGATCCCTTATTCCGCCAATTATTTAACTGGCGAGCGAGTCCTGTAAATTAGACGGTTTTCACTAGACTCGATCGCTAAATCATACCGCAATTCAGCAACGCCAATCTCCTTATGATGGCGACTTTGTTTACTGGGCAAAGCGGGAAAATGCTAACTACGATGGGATAACGGCACGACTGCTCAAGAAACAGAATCATAAATGTACAGCATGTAATCTATCATTCATTTCTGGGGACATTGCCGAACTACACCATATTGACGGCAACCATTCAAATTGGAGGTCTAATAATTTGGAAGTCTTGCACCGAGAATGTCATCAGCATCAGACCATACATGGTTGGGTGAGAGTCCGAACAGCGGGTTAAATCCGACTCATTAGGTGTCAAACTAGGAGCCTATTGCGGTGAAAGTGTGCGCCGTGGTACGCACTGATTGAATTGCCAACTCAGTTGGCTGGAGTTCAGGGTAACTGACTCCAAGGCGAACAACTTACCTAAACCCGAAAGGGCAAGGGGACAAGAGCATGTTCGTAAAGCGGAGAATAACAGAAAACGTGTATGTTATGGCTCTGCAACGCCTGAACGATATGGTTAAAGCTAAACTGCCTGAACCCCAATATCCAGAGGTGGAACCGCACATCCTTCGGTATCACGTTTGTACACCGATGTCACTGGTAGCCATTAATTCAACTTTCGTTAATGGTACACCCTGACCAGTGAGCAATAAGTAATGAACTTATTCAAGGATATGAGTAGGAACCTAAGTCGTTCTTTATACGTTCATCAGTGACGGAACATGGGATTGCCTACGGGACGCGAGTCCTATGGTGACGGAGTTCTAATAGTAGTCGTGGGAGTAACGCCCCACCAGGGCAAACGGGAGAGCCGTTTACTCCGGCGTTGTAGAACAGGTAATCAAGATGAAACAGAAATCGAGAGGTACGCGAGATGCGAACAGCCGAAACGATACTGAACATCATACGTGAACGCGGACAACGGGGGTTGCCAGTAGAAGATTTGTATCGACTGCTATATAACCCAGATTTGTACTTACGCGCCTACGCCAAGCTGAACAGCAACACAGGCGCAATGACACCCGGTGCTACAAAGGAAACAGTAGATGGAATGTCCCTGGAGAAAATTAATACCATCATTGAGGCTCTGAGATCGGAGCGTTATCGATGGACACCAGCGCGACGTACCTATATCCCGAAGAAAAACGGTAAATTACGACCCCTTGGTATGCCCTCTTGGTCTGATAAATTACTTCAAGAAGTAATTCGTTCGATACTAGAAGCTTACTATGAACCGCAATTTAGCGAACACTCTCACGGTTTCCGACCAAAGCGTGGATGTCACACAGCCTTGAAAGAAATCACCCAAAAAGGTCGAGCTACAAAGTGGTTTATCGAAGGAGATATTAGTGCGTGTTTTGACAGAATAGACCATACTATTCTGGTGAAAATACTACAAGATAAAATCCACGACAATCGCTTTATGCAACTAATTAAGGGTTTGCTCGATGCAGGCTACTTGGAAAACTGGAAATACAACGTAACCTATAGCGGAGTTCCGCAGGGTGCAGTGGTAAGCCCAATACTTTCCAATTTGGTACTAGACAAACTGGACAAATACGTCGAATGCGAACTAATACCAGCATACACACGAGGTCTGAGAAGGATTGTTTACCCTCCGTACAGAGACTTAACTAAGGCTGCATCAATTGCCCGAAAAGCTGGAAAACTGGAAGAAGCACGGAAGCTGAACCAACAGGCACAGTCAATTCCGTCCCACGACCCCAATGACCCAAACTTTCGTCGCCTTTGGTACACAAGGTATGCCGATGATTTCCTGTTAGGAGTAGTTGGTTCAAAATCTGAAGCTGTGGAAATCAAACAGAAAATCGCCACGTTTTTACGTGATGAATTAAAACTGGAACTCAGTGATGAAAAGACTCTCATCAGCCATGCAAGGGATGAGGCTGCTAAATTCCTGGGGTACGAAATTCATATCCTACATGCCGATGATAAACATGACCATCGTGGTCAAAGATGTATCAACGGTAGCGTGGGGCTAAGGGTTCCCAACAGCGTTATTAAAGACCATTGTCTTAAATACATGCGCTCTGGAAAACCAATACACCTTACACAAAGGGTCAACGATGATGCCTACAGCATAGTTAGCCAATATCAATCGGAGTATCGAGGAGTAGTCCAGTACTACCGGATGGCTTATAACCTCCACACGCTATCTTTACTTAAACGAGTTACAGAGCTTTCCCTCGTAAAAACTTTGGCAAAGAAGTTTAAAACCACTTGCCAGAAAATTTACAAGCGATATCGTGCAACCATTGATATACTTTACACGGGCATAACTTGAGCATCGGCGATCGAAGAGATGATAGTCTAGTAAAGTCAAGGAAAAAGTGGAGCTTGAGGGATGAGCAATCTAAACTTTACGGAAGAAGATCGAGAAATATTAAATTATGAAAGATTTCACCATCCTCATCCCAGGGTCCAGTTGAAGATGGAAGTATTATGGCTTAAAAGTCAAAACTTACCTTTAAATATGATTTGTAGGCTAGCAAACATTTCACCTAATACATTGAGAAAATATTGTCAACAATATCAGGCTGGTGGTATAGAAAAACTCAAAGAAATTAACTTTTATCAACCCAAAAGTGAATTAAAATTACATCAGACAACTATCAAAGAGTATTTGAAATTGAATCCTCCAGCTACCATAAATGAAGCTGTAAATCAGATTGAAAATCTTACCGGAATTAAACGCAGTCCAACCCAGATCCAAAAATTCCTGAAATCAATAGGGATGCGATGTTTGAAAGTTGGGGCTATTCCTTCTAAAGCAGATCCCGATGAACAGGAAGAATATAAAATAAATAAGCTAGAACCCAGGTTAGAAGAGGCAAGACAAGGAAAAAGAGCGGTTTTCTTCGTGGATGCGGCTCACTTTGTCATGGGAGCTTTTTTGGGGATGATTTGGTGTTTTCAACGGCTGTTTATTAAGTCACCTTCAGGGAGAAAACGGTTCAATGTGCTGGGAGCATTAAATGCCATTACTCATGAAGTTATTTTGGTTACTAATGACAGCTATATCACTGCTATTCAGATTTGTGAACTTCTGCAAAAATTAGCTGACCTAGGACTGAGCATTCCCATTACTCTGGTTTTAGACAATGCTCGATACCAAAAATGTCGAGTTGTCCAAGATTTAGCTAAATCCTTGGAAATAGAATTACTATACTTGCCGACTTATTCGCCCAATCTAAATTTGATTGAAAGGCTCTGGAAGTTTGTTAAAAAGAAATGTTTATATGGCAAGTATTATGAGGATTTTACTCAGTTCTCATCAGCCATCTCTGAATGTCTAAATGATGCTCATCTGCAACATAAAAAAGAGCTTGATTCCTTGCTCACACTCCGCTTTCAGCATTTTGACAAAGCTCAGGTTATGACCGTTTAAAGTATACAAAGGATGGCACTTATCGGGTGCTACAAGTAACAGTGGAACGTGATGGAAAATTACCTCTGAAAACTTATTTTGGTGGAGTTTCTTTGCAGTGGAACAAGTGGGTCAAAATTGATGATAATCAGGCAAATCATATCTGGAACGGACGTAGTGAAGTCGTTCAACGTCTTTTAGCCCAAGAATGTGAAATTTGTGGAGCAACGGATAATATTGAAGTCCATCATATTCGCAAACTAGCAGATATTAAGCAACAAGGATGCAAAGAACGTCCAGAATGGATGAAGAAAATGTCGGCACGTAGACGTAAAACTTTAGTAGTTTGCCGTCAATGCCACGAGAAAATTCAATATGGACGCTACGATGGTGAAGCCTTCAAACGTAAAGATTACCGGAAAGCTACGTGATACGGAAACGGTCATGCGTAGTTTGGAGGGGGGTGGTTGGAAAAGTACCAGTAATGGTAACTCGCTGGCTACCTACCCTACCGCACGATGGGTTCTGAAGGAGAGGTGTCCTCAAGTAATTGAGGCATCGACTCTAATCATTTAATCCTGGCTCAAAGCGATGATTGCAGGTTGGTTGCAATTAATTCTGGCTCAGTTGCAATTAATCCTGGCTGAAGCGAAATTATAGTTGCATTTAATCCTGGCTTGTAAATGCGATGATTGCAGGTTCTAACGATTATGATTGCAGGCTGCTACAGCTACGAGAGCGAGAATTCTGGAATGGCTGTTGGGTGCAGATCTCGAACGCTGGGAAACTTTAGAGCCGCAACAATTACAGATTGCGAGCGCGCGATGGATTATCGCCTGCGAATTTTACGCGATCGATATTTGGGATTGTCGCCAGAACGCGCCTACAAACATCTGATGCAACGCTTGGGTGGAGTGACGGTACTTAGGGAAAAGATCCGCGCTTGGCTGTCTCAAAGCCGCGAACTACAGCAAACCGTTGTCGATGTTTTACAAGAAGTAATCCAAGAAATGTTGCAACGCGATCGCTATATCCAGCAACAACTCGCCTGGATCGGTCAATGTACGCGCAATCCTCGGCTGTGGGATACGTTGCTATTTGCCAGTATCGAAGAATATTGTCTGCGCCCCGTTCAAAATAAACCGCTAATTGCTTGCCGCTTCGTGAATTATCTGCGTCGCTCGCAAACTGGTGGCATGACTAGGATTCCTGAAGGCAATTGGGTGAAATTTGTTGCCGAGGAAGTCGTTGGTAATGATGACTCGAAGTTGAGTCGGCTCGATCTCCAGGCTCAAGCTGAATATCTCCAACAGCAAGCCGAAGCGGAAACTCAAGTGCTGCGCGATCGCGTTAGTGTCGAATTTCGCGCCCATCTCGTCGCCAAAATCGGTACCGAAGCTGGGATGTGGTTAGATTTATATCTTCAAGGCAAAACCCCAGAAGCGATCGCGGTAAAACTAGGAACGACTGTCAAACAAATCTATCGCTTGAAGCAGACAATTGTCTACCACGCCATTAAAATATTTGCCGTTAAGTCGCAGCCCGAATTAGTTTCCCACTGGTTGAAAATCTCACTTCAAGAACATAATTTCGGATTGACACCCACTCAATGGGATAAGTTGTATGTGAGTTTAGAACCCATTCAGCTCCAAATTTTAGTTGGCATCAAATCTGGATTGGCAGTCAAAACGATCGCCCAAAATCTCAAACTTAAAACCAATCGTGTAGTCAGTGAATGGAGTCGAGTTTATTTAGCCGCTCAATCTCTCCGATCGGTTCCAGAAGTGATGGCTGCTTAAATTAATTAAATTAGCCTCGAAATAGACGAGATAAACTTCTTATTTTTAGATTAAATCGCTCGATCTCGCCGGATGAGAGCGAGCGATTTCGTCTGCGCTATTGCGGAACGAACTTTATTAAAATACTCGTAATTAATACATCATATCTCAGAAAAATATTTTCTACTTTTCTGAAATCAAAGCTCGAAGGAATGTAGATGATGATAGCTGAGGGGAAAATACAAATTAAATAAAATATTTGTCATTTACTTGTAGCCATCAATATCAAATCAAACATAGCCTCGATAAGTACAAAATCATGAAATTAGCTTCCAAAATTATCTCGACCGCTTTAATTTCTCTCTTGACTTCCGTCGCAGCTATTAATAGTAGCGTTCGAGCAGAAGATGTCCAAGTGAATCGCTTACCTCTGACTGTAAGTCTAGGATGTAATGCTATTTTTGCCCAAGAATTTACGCAGATGCCAGTCATCAAAAATACTACCACGCAAACTATGAATACTGGAAAAGTAGTTTACTGGCAAGCCTATTTGGCTGGCAAACCTTCCGGTAGCAAACAAAGCTTCACTCTCAGTAAACCTTTGTCTTCAGGTCAATCTATTAATACTGGAGTTAAATTAAGTGGAGCTAATAATAGCTGCAAAGCATATTATTAATCTGAATACAAACCCTGAGATAGATCGTAGTATATAGATTCGATCGAAAGAGATTTTATTTTCCCAACCGCCTGCTATTATCGAGATCGATCTTGATAATAGCAGAATAAATTTGGTATTTTACACCCGATCTACAACGCAAGATCGCTGGGATCGTCCCAAAAATGTGCTACAACAATTAGGCGATCGTTAAAATCCTTGGTAGAGGCAATTCGTCAATACCAAAGTTACAAATCGGATTCTTTGTAATCCACCCTTCAATTTAATAATATGAAAAGAGTTTTTGTGCTTGTGAATCTAGCGATCTGCTTATTCCAAGTTTTATCAGTAGCAGCCGCTCCACAACAGGCAAAAACTAAAAGCTTTGCTCGCTGGTGTCAGGAGAAAAATTCTGTAGCTGTAGCAACCAGACACACGATCGATCTATTGCTCAAAAAAGCTGATACACAAGACTGTAACCTAGCTGATTCTAAACTTAAAAATATTACCGAAATCGAGCGAGATCGAATGGGTTTAAAAATTTGCCCAGTGAAACCAGAGTCCATCTGCAAATTCTAAATCAGATTCTTGGTAATTCAACCTTCAATTTAATAATATGAAAAAAGTTTTTATACTGGTAAGTCTATCCGTACTTCTATGCCAAGTCTTACCCATATCAGCCGCTCCGCAACAGGCGAAAACTAACAGCTTCGATCGATGGTGTCAACAGAAAAATTCTGTACCTGCTGCGACAAGACACACGATCGACGTTTTACTAAAAAAAGCTGGCACTACCAACTGTCAACTAGCCGATACTAAACTTAGCAGCCTAAAATATCTCGACCTCAATAGAAATAATATCGCCGATCTGACACCACTAGCTGGATTGAGTAATTTAACTTACCTCGATCTCAGCACAAATCAGTTTGACGATCTGACACCAATAGCTAGATTGAATAACTTAACTTCTCTCAGACTTGGCGAAAATCGGCTTGTAGATTTGCACCCAATAGCTGGATTGAGTAAATTGACTCGACTCACACTCGGTAGAAATCACATTAGCGATCTGAAATCACTGGCTGGGTTGAGTAAATTGACTTGGCTCGAACTCCACAGCAATCAGGTTGTCGATCTGCAGCCTTTGGCTAAATTAAATAATTTAACTAACCTTTTTTTGGATGACAATCAAATCCACGATCTGAAGCCATTGGCTGGAGCGAAAAAAATGATGTTTCTATATCTCAGTAATAATCAAATCCGATCGATCCAGCCACTGACTGGATTGAGTAGCTTGAGGGTAATCCATCTCGACGGTAATCAAATTAGCGATATCCAACCTCTAGCTGGGTTGAGTAACTTAGGTAAAATCGTTCTCGATCGCAATCAAATCCGCGATATCCGACCTCTGTCTAGGCTGAGTAAGTTGTATTATGTCAGCCTCGGACTAAATCAAATTAGTGAAAAAAAATGCCCAGTAGAACCAGCATCCATCTGTCAGTTCTGGTTCGGATTTTAATTTTTCTTGCAATCTAATCTCCACCTAAAATTTATGAAAAAAGTTTTGGCACTTGTAAGTCTCTCTGTATTTTTATTTCAAATTATTCCAGGCGCAGCCGCTCCTCTACAGGACAAAACTAAAAGCTTTACCCAATGGTGTCAGCAGAAAAATTCTGTACCTGCGGCGACTAGACACACGATCGATATTTTACTGAAAAAAGCTGGTACAAATAACTGTCAGATAGCAGATGCTAAACTTAAACATCTCACTCAACTCTGGCTAAATCGAGATCTAATCGATCTGCCAATTAGCGATCTGAAGCCGCTGGCTAGCCTGACTAACTTAACAGAACTCTATCTCAACCACAATCAAATTCGCGATCTCCAGCCGCTAGCTGGGTTGACTAACTTAACTCGACTCGAACTCGATCGCAATCGCATTAGCAATGTGCAGCCTTTGGCTAGGTTGAATAACTTGACTATCCTCATACTCGATGACAATCAGCTCAACGATGTGAAACCATTGGCGGCGTTAAATAAATTGACTCAGCTATGGCTCCGAGACAATCAGATCCATGAGTTACATCCGCTGACTTATTTGAGTCGATTGAATAGTCTCTGGCTTGGTGGAAATCAAATTAGCAATCTGAAACCATTAGCTAGTTTGAGTAAATTGACTTATCTCAACCTTAGTAACAATCGCATCCGCGATCTCCAGCCTTTAGATCGATTACACAATTTGGAAAGACTCGAACTCGATCGCAATCAAATCCGCGATCTCCAGCCTTTGGCTCGGTTGAGTAAATTGACTTGGATCGAACTCCAACAAAATCCGATCGCTCTAAAAGTTTGCCCCGTAAAACCAGCGTCTAACTGTCAGTGGGTGGAGCCACAAAATGAAGGAGGGGAAAAATGATTTTGTTTACCAACAGATTCGTCATAAGTGCGGTAATAGATTAAAAATTTCGGACTCCAACCTTGTAAATAGATAACATGAATAAAGTTTTTGTACTGCTAATTCTATCGATCTGCTCATTTCAAGTTTTACCAGTATCAGCAGCTCCGCAACAGGCAAAAACCAAACGGCTCAACCTGAGCAGCAATCAAATTAGCGATCTAGCACCAGTGGCAAGGTTAATCGACTTAAATCATCTCTTGCTTAACACCAATCAAATCAGCGATCTGAAACCACTTGCGGGGTTGACTAACTTGACTCACCTCTGGCTTGAAAACAATCAAATTACCGATCCAAAGCCACTAGCGAGGTTAACCAACCTGGGTTTACTTAACCTCAGCAACAATAAAATCAGTGAAGAAACTTGCCCAGTCAAATCAGTACCACCAGGAAAACCTATATGTCAGTTTTAAAAACATTATAGTATTTACAAAATAATCTACAGTCACTATGAAATATAGTTCATTAAGTTTAGTTCTGGTTTATTTAAGTATTGCCACAGTCACAAATCCTGCCTGGGCAACAACCGATCCGATCTCGAAAACAAAACCTATTCCCGTCGCTTGTTATATCCAAGCAGTCGATACTAAAAATGATAATCCAGGCTGGATCGATAGTGCATTCGATCGCGAACTCAAATCTGGAAATTTCGATCGAGTCTTCCAACTTCAATCGGCACTAAAATTTAAAACCATTCAAAAGTTACGCATTCAGTCAGCAATTATTCGATCGGCTATTACTAATAATCGCAACGATATCATTGACGCTAGCATCCCACAACTCGTCCAAATAAATTCTCAGCTCGCTCGCGAGAACCCAGCTTATCTAAGTGAGAGTTGGAGTTTACCATTAACTTTAGCGCAAGATCTCATCAAAGCAGAGCATTTAAAACAAGGGATTGTATTGCTCAAATATGTTGAAACAATATCCCCACAAATTCCAGGCAATGCTCTGTTCGATCCCTCTTCCAGTGGCGATCGCGAGGATGCTTTTCCCTCACCGATCGGTGAGACTTTTTTGAGATCGCCACTTCAACTCCGACTCTTACTTAAGATTGCCGATAACTATATTCAGCTCGATTCTCCAAAGGATAAGCTAAGCCAAGGAGCTGCTGAAGCAATTCCCCTCCTTCAGCAAGTTCGACAGCAGACAACTAAGATCGATAATCCTGAAGAACGTGCTTTTATCTCATATTTATTAGCTCAAAGTTATATTCGATTGAAACAGCCTCAAAAAGCTATAGATTTAATTGCTGATAGTCGCCAACAAATCGTTAATTCTACCGATCGAGATCGACAGATAGCTTTATTAGTAGCGATCGCTAAAAGTTACCAACTAGCAGGAAAACCGGATCTAGCACTTCAAGTTCTCCAACAAAGTGCCCAACTTGCCACAAAATATAGCGATGTTAATCTAGCGGCATTAAGTTTAGCTTTGATTAGTAGTACTGCTAGCGAACTGGGGCAAAAGCAACTTGCGACAGACCTATTTCAGCAAAGTATTAAATTAGCCAAACAAGTACCCAGCAAAGACCGATATACAATTTGGTTGGGCATTACAACCCACCTTAAAAAACCAGCACAGCGAGAGCAATTAGTAACGGTATTACAGCAATATCAAAACTTAGCCAATCGCCAAACTCGTACCACCGTATTACGAAATATATTTCGGCAGTGGATGGAAGTAAAAGATTTCAAACGAGCTATCCCAATCGCCAGTCAATTAATTAAAATAGCCAAACAAAATCGTGACGATCAAGCATTAACAGATATCATCGATCTTTATCAGAGTACTAAATTTGTGCGAGAAATACAGCCGATTTTACCTGAATTTATCGCAGCAGTGCAGTCTCTACCCACGTTAACTCCAAAAACATTTCGCGATCGACAATTAAATGCTCATAAATCTACATTACTCGGTCAGATCGATCGAGTCTATCTGGAACTCGGACAAATTGACATGGCTCTAGCTTTTGCCAAAACTGCGGACGATTCGACTTTTGAAATAACTAGGAATATCGTTAGTTGGTTAGCCGAAAAACAAGAATTCGATCGGGCATTAACACTCGCTCGCTCTTTACCAACTCAAGTTCGATTAAACGCAGAACAGCAACAATTCTCCACTGATTCAACACTCGATATTCGATCGATCGCGTTAGCGAATCTAATTCAATCTGCCATCCGTCAAGATAAATTAGATCTCGCTCAAAAACTAACTGCTGAAATATCCGATTTGACTATCCAATCTACTAGCTCGATCGAGTTGGCGGAAGCCTATTTATTTAAAAAGAACGATCCTACACCCGCCAATCGCATTTTAATAACAGTTAAACCAACTGCTATTTATCAAAAATATGTTGGAAACCTCCAAAAATTTACCAACTGTGCTATTAAAATATAATCGATCTGATATCAAATCCAGGTAACTATAATGGCTCTTTATGGATTCCAGGGAGCTAGGAAAGGAGACAAGAAAGAAGGGAAGAAAGAAGTGCCTTACAATGGTGCAATGGTCACTTGCTGAACGTTAGGCAACATTTGAATCACAACTTCTCCTTGTCGCTGAATCATGCCGAAAATGGGTGGTTTCTCCGAGGCGAGTGTTCCTCTTCCTGGCTTGGCTTTCAGCCGCCGCACACGTCCCTTTCTAGCTGCTTGGTGCAACGCACGCTGAGGAGACCTCAGTGCGATTGCATCCGCTTTTTTTTGACCACTTCTGGCTGTCCTTTATGCCCTGCAATCACATAGACTTCATCACACTCAACTGCTCCTGATAACTGTACTTCAGGCTTGTTCTCTACGATGCCCGCTCGGAGTTGACTGGTCATCTGCTGCACAACGTCTGGAGATCGATCGTTAGGGGATTGCTCATCAATTCTTTTCTGGACTCAGCAAAGACTCTAGCTTATTATACCTCTCTGGCTATTCCGCTCCTTTCACCTCCCTGGAATCCATAAAGAGCCACGAGCGAAATGTTAAACTACTTTAAGTTTTTGGGTAGTAAATTTTCTATGGTGATTCGCCTCTTGCAACTAAGCAAACAAGCTAGATGGTTTTCGCTGTTGGTATGGTTGTTGGTCAGCACTCCAGCCCAAGCCTATCAACTGCGTGTTGCTGTAGCGAAAAAAATTCCCCAAATCCAGCTCGCTAGTTCGACAATCGCGACGATTAGCGATGGTGCCGGACGCAAGATTGGCGAACTGTTGCCGCTAAAAGGTGCGATCGCCAAAGCCGAGAATAATGAGATAAAGTTTGGCGATGTGCGTATTGCCGAACTCTGGATAACGCCGCAAGCAGGTGGCTATGTGTGGATTGGCGATCGATGGTATCGTGGTGCGGTGCAGGTGATTCCTGATGGTAAACAGTTGGTAGCGATCGATCGGGTCGATCTCGAACAGTACTTGTACAGTGTCTTGGGTGCCGAAATGAGCAAGGACTTCCCAGCGGAAGCGCTCAAGGCACAAGCCGTCGCCGCTCGTACCTATGCACTCTATCGCAGCCGAGCTGCTAGCAAAAAGCTCTTCGATGTCGATTCGACTCAAGATAGCCAGGTATATCGCGGTTTGGCTAGCGAAGCAAGTACCACGCAAGCCGCTGTAGATGCCACCAGCGGCCAAATAATGACCTACCAGGGCAAACCGATCTTGGCGGTGTTTCATTCGGCTTCTGGCGGCCATACAGAGAACGTTGAAGATATTTGGAGCGATCGCGTACCGTATTTACGGGGAGTGCCAGATTACGATCTCGGTACGCCAGGATATGAGTGGAGTAAAATCTTTAGTACCAGTCAATTGAGTCAAATGCTGAAGGTCGATCGAATCCAAACGATTGCTGCCGATCGATTGACTCAATTTGGTAGTGTTATCAGCCTGAAAGTTGTTGGTGACAAGGAAAAAACGTTAACTGGCAGTCAGATCCGCACTACGCTCAAGCTGCGAAGTTTGCGCTTTACGATTAGTCCGACCTCTGACGGGTATGTCTTCAACGGTCGCGGCTACGGACACGCGCTAGGAATGAGTCAGTGGGGCGCTTATAGCATGGCGCAGCAGGGGATGACCTACGCGACGATTTTGGCTCACTACTATAGTGGTGTGGAGTTCGGGAAGTTGGCAGAGCGCGGCGTGGGAACTAGTACCAGCGTAACTCGTCTTTTAGATTAACAAACAGCGCCAAATTTCTCGGCACAAACGATCGCGATGAGCTAGCAGATAGTTACGCACCGACTCGCGATCGTCAGTAGTTTCGTGTTATGAATATAAGGAATTCGGATCGATAAATAAATTTTTTGAACTCGCGGCGAACGGCTTGCTTTCGAAACTTCCCGATCGAGTATCTTAGATTTTTATATACTCTATTCTTTATCCCCTATTCCGAGGTTCTATGCGTGCATTGCTCGTCTATCCACAATTTCCCAAGACGTTCTGGTCTTACGAAAAGATTCTCGAATTAGTCGATCGCAAAGTCGTCCTACCACCATTAGGATTGATTACGGTCGCGGCAATCTTGCCCCAGGAATGGGAATTTAAGGTAGTCGATCGCAATGTCCGATCGGTAACTGAAGCAGAATGGGCGTGGGCTGAGATCGTGATTATGTCGGCGATGATCGTCCAGAAACAGGATCTCGCCGATCAGATTCAGCTTGCGAAACAACACGGTAAATTAGTTGCCGTCGGCGGCCCATATCCGACCTCGGTGCCGCACGAATCAATAGCTGCGGGAGCGGATTTCCTGATTCTCGATGAAGGCGAAATCACCCTGCCGATGTTTGTTGAGGCGATCGCCAGAGGCGACACTAGTGGTACCTTCCGCGCAAATGAAGGCGAAAAACCCGACGTTACTACCACCCCCATCCCCCGCTACGACTTACTCGAACTCGATGCTTACGATTCGATGTCCGTGCAGTTTTCACGCGGCTGTCCGTTTCAGTGCGAGTTTTGCGATATTATCGTCCTCTACGGACGCAAACCGCGCACCAAAAATCCGGCCCAAATTCTCGCCGAACTCGATCGGCTTTACGAGCTAGGCTGGCGCAGAACTGTATTCATGGTGGACGATAACTTCATCGGTAATAAGCGGAATGTGAAGTTATTGCTCCAAGAACTCAAGATTTGGCAAAAAGAACATGGCTATCCCTTCCGCTTGGATACCGAAGCCTCCGTAGACTTAGCTCAAGATGACGAGTTACTAGAGTTGATGGTCGATTGCAACTTTGCAGCAGTCTTTATCGGGATAGAAACTCCAGATGAAGCTAGTCTGGCAATGACCAAGAAATTCCAAAATACACGCGGTTCGCTCGCAGATTCGCTCGATAAGATTACCAAAGCTGGGTTGCGGCCGATGGCTGGGTTTATTATCGGCTTTGATGGCGAACAAACAGGTGCTGGCGATCGCATCGTCCAATTTGTTGAAGCTGCCGCCATTCCCACGACGACATTTGCCATGTTGCAAGCACTACCGAATACCGCGCTGTGGCATCGGTTGGAGAAAGAAGGCCGAATGCGCAGCGGTGATGGCAACATCAACCAAACCACGCTGATGAATTTCGAGCCGACGCGCCCGATTGCCGAAATCGCGCGGGAGTATATCGATGCTTTTTGGCGGATTTACGATCGCAAGAGTTTCCTCGATCGCACCTATCGCTGTTTTATGAACCTTGGCGCGCCACGCGGTACTGCGGAGTTCAAATTTCCGGAGCTCGTCACCTTAAGAGCATTTGCAATTATTATCTGGCGACAAGGCTTCTTCTACGAAACCCGCTGGATGTTCTGGCATCACCTATTTAGCATCCTCCGCCACAATCCGGCTGTCTTCGACCATTACATGGCCGTCTGCGCGCAAAACGAACATTTTAATGAGTATCGCGAGATCGTCCGCGACGAAATCGAAGCTCAACTAGCCGAAGTTTTAGCTCACAGTCAACAGGAAACCGCAGTGATGCCGCTTCCGGCTGAGTCTGTAGCTGTCCCGAACTAAAACTCGATCGCATCCAAAAAGAGTGCTGCTAAACTAATTTAGCAGTACTCTTTTTGATAAGGGCAGGATAAATATTTATAATTTAGTATTAAGCTGAAACCTAGATGGTGGGCAGTGCCTAGCATGTTCATTCTAGGGGTAAAACCGTCGATTTCGTCCATGCAGACAATGTTCTAGCCAAGCTAGGCATTGTAAGGATTAATCGATATTTGCCGGGATAAAACCTGCATGAACCCTTGCCCTGTCTAGGGTGTCAAAATGAACATGCTAGGCAGTGCCCACCCTACGCACTACTCTCCTGGCTGTTTCGGAACTGCCCCCAACAGATCGACCCCAACCCACAGATCGATTCCCATTGCGAAGCTAATGCGTTCGCGTAGCGTCTCGAAGAGAAGCGCACACCGATTCTCACACATCGACCCTTGTGCAGGGGAGTTTGAGGGGCGGCACTCCGCTGTCTTGACCCAAACGCACGCTGTAGGCGAGCGAAGCGAGACGTGTCGCCAGACGGAAACCTCAGCGCGATTTGGGTCGCTCCTCAACGGGGGGTCTGGGGGTCGGAACCCCCAGATTCGGGTTTTTGCTTCTCACAATAACAAACGATCGATTCCTATCCCGAACTGACGTTAACTACTGAACCAACGCCAACGGTGGATTAGCAGCACTCACACGCCGATCGATTACAGTATCGATTAAGCCATAATCCTTAGCTTCCTCAGCAGACATGTAAAAATCGCGATCGGTATCCTCTTGGATCTTCTCCAATGGTTGTCCCGTATGCTGTGCGAGCAGATCGTTGAGTTTCCCTTTAATGTAGAGAATTTCCTTAGCTTGGATCGCGATGTCTGTCGCTTGTCCTTGTGCGCCACCCAGAGGTTGGTGGATCATGATCCGCGAACTGGGTAAACTCATCCGCTTCCCTTTCGCACCCGCACTGAGTAAAAACGCACCCATACTTGCGGCAAAGCCCATACACACAGTGCAGACATCAGGACGAATCTGATTCATCGTGTCAAAAATTCCCATCCCCGCAGAAACCGAGCCACCAGGAGAATTGATATACACATAGATATCTTTTTCTGGATCTTCAGCTTCCAAGAAAAGTAATTGAGCCACAATCAAATTAGCTAAATCTGAATCTACCTGAGAACCCAAGAAAATAATGCGATCGCGCAATAGCCGCGAATAAATGTCAAAGGCGCGTTCGCCTCTACCAGATTGTTCGATTACGGTAGGTATCATAGCTATGCCAATATATATCGATTCTTCTTATTATCACTCAATCTAGGGGGCATCGGTCTAGGGGTTTCCGTACTCGAAGTGCTAGGCAGGATGGCTATCGCTAAAATGGTTGAGTTACAACACAGCTTCAGACAAGTAGCAGGCGATCGCTTGACATTTACCTAAAAATACCGCTCAAACAAATTCAACGGAATATCCGTTTGAAGTGTAAGATGGAAAAGCCATTTTCGTAATCGATCGTCACTCTGTAGGCTATGAATTTTGACCCTTCATCTACTTTGCCCAACCTGAATACTCAAGAGGAACCAGATTTCTCAGTTAGTCCAGCGGCACAACCCAAATTACAAATTCGACTCAAGAACGAAGATGGAGTGGTGAAATTGATTTTGCCTACAGAAGCAGAAACGCCAAAGTCTGCTAGTTGGAACGATCTGTGGGAACAACTTCAGCAAAGACTTCAAGGTGGTAAGCGATTTTGGCAACCCTTGGCAGCGGTGCATTTGATCGCCCAAGATCGGTTATTGGATGCCCGTCAATTGCAATCGATTGCTGAGGCGCTCGGCGATGTGTCGTTACAACTGCAACTAGTCGAGACCAGCCGCCGCCAAACGGCTGTAGCTGCGGCCACCGCAGGTTATTCGATTACTCAGCCATCGACGATCGCGCCATTAACACCACCCCAAGTCGAGTCGCCCACTACCATCCTCGCCGAACCGATGTACCTCCAAATTACGGTGCGCTCGGGGATGGACATCCGGCATGAAGGTTCCATCATCATTATGGGCGATGTCAATCCTGGTGGCGAGATTTATGCAGCAGGGGATATCATTGTCTGGGGCAGATTGCGCGGCATCGCTCATGCTGGCTATCCCAACAACCCTCAATGTCTGATTATGGCATTACAAATGGAACCAACCCAACTGCGAATCGCCGATCGAGTGGCCCGGTCGCCGGAAACCCCACCGCCCCAATTCGAGCCAGAGATTGCCTATATTACGCCCCAAGGAATTCGGATCGCCCGGGCGATCGATCTCAAAACGACTCCGTATTTGCGCGAATTAGCACTTCCAGGTTCTCAGCGATCTGACTGAATTTTTGGTTGGCGATAATATGTAATTATGACCGAATCAGGGGATTTTAATAATTTTATCAGTGCTGTAGTAAATATGTATTTAACGATTAGCATTATCCGCATAGATCGATCGAGGGGAATTTATCCGAGTGGACAAACCCCTTAATTCAATTCATAATTTATCATTCATAATTTAATGAGTCGCATTATCGTAATTACTTCCGGTAAGGGTGGCGTGGGTAAAACCACTGTAACCGCCAACCTGGGGATGACCCTTGCCAAGATGGGCTATCGAGTTGCCCTAGTAGACGGAGATTTTGGACTCCGAAATCTCGATCTGTTGTTGGGCTTAGAAAATCGCGTTGTCTATACTGCGGTCGAAGTCCTCGCGGGTGAATGCCGTCTCGACCAAGCATTAGTGCGCGACAAACGCCAACCTGGACTCGTATTACTCCCCGCTACCCAAAATCGCAAGGCGGAGATGATCACCCCCAACCACATGAAATGGATGATCGGCGAACTCGCGCCGCAGTTTGATTTCGTGTTGATCGATAGTCCCGCTGGGATCGAAATGGGCTTCAAAAACGCGATCGCTGCTGCCCAAGAAGCGCTAATCGTCACGACTCCAGAGATTTCTGCCGTCCGTGATGCCGATCGGGTCATTGGCTTACTCGAAGCGAGCAATATTACTCCAGCCAGACTGATTGTCAATCGATTACGTCCTTCGATGGTCGAAGCCAGCGAGATGATGTCTGTCGAAGATGTTAGTGAAATTCTCGCGGTACAGTTGATCGGTGTCGTTCCTGAAGACGAGCGCGTAATCACTTCTACCAATCGCGGCGAACCGCTGGTACTCGAGGCTAACTCTACTTCTCGCGCCGCCCAAGCCTTCGACAACATCGCCCATCGCCTCTGCGGCGAGAAAACTCCCTATTTAGAACTTTCTACGGATCGTGATAATTTATTGACACGAATACGTAAGATCTTTGCTAAGTAGTAATATATATAACTAAAAGGCAGTTACAGCCTACTTTTAGTTAGTTGTAACTGCCCAATAAATTCATTAAGCTGTTCGGTAGCAGGAGATCGTAGTATCATTTACGATCTAGCTGAGTTAATGACAACTAAAAATTTGACTGCTAGATTGTCAAGTATGTCAGCGATCGTTGTCACTAGTCCCCTCCCCGCACCAACTTAATTATTCAGGTGCTAATCCTTTCTATCGATCGCATTACTATGATTATGATTAACGAGTTTCTGGAAATGTTATTCCCCCGTGCCACCGAGCCGAGTAGGGAACACGTGAAGCGAAGATTGCAATTAGTCATCGCTCACGATCGTACCGATCTTAGCCCCCAGATGGTGGATATGATGCGTCAAGAAATTCTCGAAGTTGTATCGCGGTATGTCGAAATCGATTCTCAAGGCTTGGACTTTTCCCTAGAAAGCAATCAAAGAGTCACTGCACTCATCGCTAATTTACCCATCCGGCGCGTCAAAGATGATGGCGAAGTATCACCGATGGGCTGGGCTGGCGACGATCCTGCTAGTTAGAAATAGTGGCTAGTGACTAGTGGCTAGTGACTAGTGGCTAATTGTTTGTTATTTACCTTTTACCTTTTACCTTTTCCCTTTCCCCTCCCCACACTCCCTTGACCGCCAACTTCACCTTCGACTGTCTCGGCAACTGTAGCCATACTCACGCTCGGGCTGGTATCTTCCACACCCCACATGGGATTGTAGAAACGCCCAGATTTATGCCCGTCGGTACTACCGCAACGGTAAAAACCCTCACCTCCGCCCATTTGGAAGATGCTCAGGCGCAGATGGTGCTGTCCAATACCTATCATCTCCACCTTCGTCCTGGCGAAGACATCATCAAAGAAGCAGGTGGATTGCATAAATTCATGAACTGGAAAGGGCCAATGCTGACCGATTCCGGGGGGTTTCAGGTATTTAGCCTCAGTAAGACGCGCAAGATTACCGAGGAAGGAGTAACGTTCAAATCGCCGCTAGATGGGCGCACGATTTTTATCTCGCCCGAAAAGTCGATCGAGATTCAAAATGCGCTCGGTGCGGATGTAATTATGGCATTCGATGAATGCCCGCCATACCCAGCTACGCGCGAGGAAGTTGTCGCGGCGACAGACCGCACCTATCGCTGGCTGGAACGCTGTGTCAAGGCGCATCAACGCCCAGAAGATCAAGCCTTATTCCCGATCGTCCAAGGCGGCGTACATCTCGATTTACGGGCAGAGACGGCCAAGTCGTTGCAGGATTTCGATGCCCACGGTTATGCGATCGGTGGTGTGAGCGTCGGCGAACCAGCCCACTTTATTCACAAAATCGTCCGAGCGACCGCTCCACTCCTACCAGCTAGCAAGCCGCGCTACTTGATGGGTGTCGGTACTTATAAAGAAATGGCGATCGCGATCGCCTCGGGCATCGATTTATTCGACTGTGTCATCCCTACCCGCGTCGCCAGACACGGTGCAGCCTTTGTCAGGGGAGAAAGGTGGAATCTAAAAAATGCGCCGTTCAAGCGCGATTTTACCCCCTTAGATGATACTTGTCCTTGCTATACTTGCCAGAACTTTAGTCGGGCTTATCTGAGTCACCTAGTGCGGTGTGGTGAAATCACCGGATTTACATTGTTATCGCTGCACAATATTACTGAATTAATTAGGTTCACCCAAAAAATTCGCGATGCAATTTTACGCGATCGATTTCTAGCGGAATTCGGTCATTGGTTGACTAGTGATGAAGAGATCGTGCCGACGTAGTTTGTTCGGCGCTAACTCTTGCCGTTATTATCTATTCGATGCCCAGCGAATGTGCTGAAATTTGTATTGGCTCTTTGGCAAATTTAACGCCATCGGTGCTGAGATTATTAATTCGAAGATCGAATGTCCCGCATGGACGCGGTCGAGATCGTGCGGGACACTGATACGATCTCGACTCGATCGCTAGTTGATGTGATGAAATTTACATCTTGTTTTATTGCCACAATTATCTACTTCTAATAGAAATACAAGCCATTTGGCTGATTACTATATAAATTATACTCTATATAGTATTATCGGCTGTACGAACGATCGACTTCGCTTAAAGTTGCGATCGACTAAAGTCTAGAGCTAAAGCCGATTTTAGATTAAATATCTGAAGTTTGTAGTGGGGGTTGTCGATCGATTTGAATATTATTGTCGATCGGCTGCAAATTATCAACCTCGAACCAAGCACTTGGTAAGTAAATGGTAATTTTACGCTCGTCCCTAAATTCAGTAATGTCCAAAAAAATCCTCCTGATGAAAGGAGGATCGATCTTAGATATATTAAGTCAAATTACTTTTGGTCGCGCCACTCATAGGCTGCTGCGGTGCGATCGCGATCGATTTTGAGCATCAATACACCCAATGGCGGAATGCACAGATCTAGCGAAAATTTCCGATTGTGAATCGACCATTCATCCGCCCATTTACCGCCGAGATTGCCCATATTACTGCCGCCATATTTGCGCGCATCGCTATTAAATAGCTCGCTATAGAAACCATGCTCGGGAACTCCGATCCGATAGTGAGAATGCGGTTGCGGCGTGAAGTTACAGACCACGATGATGCATTCATCGCTATCTTTAGCGCGGCGAATAAACGACACTACGCTATGGCGACTATCGGTACAATCGATCCAATCAAACCCAGCCTCCTCAAAGTCTTGAGTATAGAGCGCGGGTTCGTGATTGTAGACATAATTGAGATCGGTCAGGTATTGACTCATCTGTTGGTGCGGTGCATATTGGAGCAGACTCCACTCCAGATCCGACCACACATTCCACTCGCTCCATTGCGCGAATTCCATCCCCATAAATAGGGTTTTCTTGCCGGGATGGGCGAACATATAACCATAGAGCGATCGCATATTCGCGAGTTTCTGCCATTCGTCACCTGGCATCTTGCCGATGATATTGCTCTTACCATGCACTACCTCGTCGTGCGAGAGCGCCAGCATGAAGTTTTCACTGTGGTTGTACCACATGCTGAAGGTGACATTATTTTGGTGGAACTGACGGAACCACGGGTCCATCGCAAAATAGTCCAGCATATCGTGCATCCAACCCATATTCCATTTCAGGTTGAAGCCCAATCCACCCACATATGTAGGTGATGATACCATCGGCCACGAGGTAGATTCTTCGGCGATCGATAGTGCCCCTGGGAAGTAGCTAAAAATTAGATGGTTGGTTTGGCGCAAGAAATCGGCTGCTTCGATATTTTCGCGTCCGCCATATTCATTGGTAACCCAAGTGCCCGGATCGCGATTGTAATCCAGGTAGAGCATCGAACTGACCGCATCTACCCGAATCCCGTCGATGTGGTATTTGTCGAACCAGAACAAGGCATTAGCATAGAGGAAATTTCTGACCTCATTGCGCCCATAATTAAAGATCAGCGTACCCCATTCCAGATGTTCGCCTTTGCGGGGATCGGCATGTTCGTACAGGTGCGTACCATCGAAGAAGGGCAAACCATGTCCATCTTTCGGAAAATGTCCGGGTACCCAATCGACTAATACCCCGATATCAGCTTGGTGACATCGATCGACAAAATACATAAAATCTTCAGGGGTACCATGTCGCGATGTCGGCGCGTAGTAACCTGTTACCTGATAACCCCACGAACCATCGAATGGATGCTCGGAGATCGGTAATAGTTCGATGTGGGTAAAACCCAGATTTTTAACATAAGGAATTAATTTATCTGCCAATTCCCGATAAGTTAGGAATCTCGCCCCAGGGTTGTAATCTGAAACAGTGACGATAGCAGAAGTCGATCCATCGGGTAACTGCGCTGGTTCGCTAGCTGCGGCGTGGAGCCAAGAACCGAGATGGCACTCATACACCGAAATCGGCTGCCGCAATACGTCGGTGTGCCGCCGCTTGTCGATCCATGCCTCATCTTGCCATTGATGAATATTTAAATCGGCAACGATCGAGGCAGTTTTAGGACGTGGCTCTTGAGAAAATCCGTAGGGATCGGTTTTTTCGTAAGGATGCCCAGCTTGATTTTTGATCTCATATTTATATGAGCTGCCGACCTTCAGTTCCGGCACGAACAATTCCCAGATTCCATTCCCCCGCTTCGCCATCTGATGCTTGCGTCCATCCCAATGGTTGAAATCACCAATCAAAGAAACGTTGCGCGCATTTGGTGCCCAAACTGCAAAATAGACCCCAGCAATCCCTTCAATTTCGATCGGGTGTGCGCCCAATTTTTCATAGATACGATGGTGATTTCCTTCTGCAAATAAGTGAATATCAAAATCACTTAATAATGGCGAAGTAAATGCATAAGGATCGTAAATGACCCGTTCGTGTCCGCCTTCGACGATCTTGAGTTGATAATTATTTAATTCTGGCCGATCGATCGTACAAGTAAAAAAGTGGGGATGATGTACCGACTGCATCGGATATTCCTGCCGCACTTCGGGGATCGTGACTGAGACAGACTCGGCGTTGGGAAGATAACTCCGCACAACCCATACAGTTTTTCCATTTTCCTCAATTTGATGAGGACCTAAAATTTCAAAGGGATTGTGATGTTTGTTGCCGACAATCCGGTCGATCTGGTCTAAGGCAAGAGTCATGAATATTAACCTAAGTTGACAAAAAGCCGACTATATTTTTTTATAAAAAGCGGACAATTCTTTCCGTATGAGATCGATAAAATCTCGCGTTGTTGTAACTTCATGTTCGACAATCCGCACTGGAACAGATCCGACTGCGCCATCAAGCAACAGATCCCAAGATCGTTACTTTACGGATTTGCATGATGAAATTTTGGGTGCTGACAAACTAAACAGCCTGCAAACTGCCATCATTGTATCTCGATCGCGTACGCACTGACTCTCTAGGTCGATCGCGGTTGGGAGGATCGAGAGTTGGCTACTTTTAGTTCGCTGTCGACTAGCCACGATCTCAAGGATTGATCGATCGCATCGTCCATTCTGCTGCTGATAATTCATAGATATAGCGATTTTGAGGCTCTCCCCGTAGTTCCAAATGGTCTACAGCCGTAGGCGCTAAAAGTAATAAGCAAAAATTAGCTAGCGGCTGCTGCGAATCGGGCGGGGGTGGATTAAAAGCAGCTGGTTCTTGGCTTCTATCCGCCCCAGGGGTCGCCCAAGCAAACTGAATGCGTCCATTGTCAGACAGTTGCTGCCATGCCTCTTGACGAGCCTTAGAGTAGTTAATGATGGGACATTCCACAGTCACGAGGATGAGGGTACCGCTAACTCTAAACTGCTCCCGCGTCGTGGGAAAATACCAACAAACTTCGGCCCAATCGGACGCGCCAGACAATAAATTTATGGCTTTTTGCGATCGACTATCCACGACAAATTGAAGGTGGCTGTCTGGTTCGAGCCAACCGCGAAATACGACAGTCCGATTGGTGGGGCGATTGTTAGGATCTACTGTCGCCAATTGCACGTACCGAACGTAAGGTAGACTGCGATTGCGATGTAGGGCGCGGGCGATCGGCGATCGCCAAGGTGGGAGCATAAAATTTAAAATTGGTGGGGGAGTAATTTAGTTATGAGATCGGAATTAGAAAAATTAACATTCCGCAGTCCCTAGCTACTAGCGACGACTAGCCGAAAACTAGTCGATCGACTACACATTTATTTTAATCGAAGTTACAGCATTAGAGGGCGATCGAATCGCTGAAAGTAACGTATATCTTCAATTTTGGCAACATTGATTATCTCGGTTCGATGCCGTATATTACTTATTCTGTTCAGAAATTAGCATAGTTCACTCATGGTTAGAGGACTCGACCAAGTTCGACACGAATCTAGATCGGGCGCGGAGATTTCGCCCAACTCTTATCAACAATCTGATTTTCCTGCGACTGCTCCCGCTGCAAATCCGGTCTTTTTCAGAACGTATAGTCGCTTCACCGTAACCGGACGCGAAACATGGTCGCAGGTTTGCACTCGCACTCTCAAGGGTTTAGTTAAGTTAGGTAAATTAACCGACGACCAAGCCGATATCATCGATCGTATGCAGCGTCAGGTCAAGGCGATGCCGTCAGGACGGTGGTTGTGGGTGGGTGGTAGCGAATGGCTCGAACAACCGCAAAATTTTTCTGGGGCATACAACTGCACCAGTACGAATGTTTGCGATTGGGCAGCTTTTGCCCTGATGATGGACTTGGCAATGATGGGTTGCGGTACGGGGGCAATTTTAGAAACCGCTCTCATCGGTCAGTTACCCGCCGTCAAGAATAAATTGACAGTCACGATCGTTCGTGAAATCGGTCAAATCTCCCTGAATAATCGGCAGGAATTAACCACATTTGAAGTTACGGGAAACAACGCGACAATTACTGTCGGTGACAGCCGCCAAGGTTGGATTAAATCCTACAAAACTTTATTAGAATTATGTAGTGACGATCGCTTTAATGGCGAAGTCCATGTCTCGATCGATCTGAGTAATGTCCGTCCGGCTGGCGAACTCCTTAAAGGCTTTGGCGGGATGGCAAATCCAGTCAAATTACCAGAGTTATATGGTCGCTGTGCGGTAATTTTAAATAAAGCAGTTGGCAGACAATTAAACTCTGTTGAATGTTGTCTCCTCATCGACGAAGCAGCAGTCACGATCGTCGCTGGAAATATCAGAAGAAGTGCCGGAATGCGGCAATTTAATGCTAACGATACATTAGGTGCAACTGCTAAAGATAATCTGTGGCAACAAGATGAACATGGTAACTGGCGAATCGACCCAGAACGCGATTCTTTACGGATGGCAAATCATACCCGTGTCTTCCATCACAAACCTAGTTTAGAAGAGTGTGTCGCTGCGGTTCAGAAGCAATATCATTCTGGTGAAGGTGCGATTCAATGGGCTGGGGAAGCTGTCGCGAGATCTAATGCCGATCTCGTTAGTACTCCGGAATTAAAAACTAGTTTCTTGCAGGCTTACGATCGCGGAGATGCTAAGTTATGGTTGCAAGAAAATCATCCTAATTTAGATAACGAAGAAATCTCACACCGACTGTCCCGCTTTGGTTTGAATCCATGTGGTGAAATTTTAGGAACTAATTTTCACTGCAATCTTTCAGAAGTTCATTTGAATCAAATCGATCCAAATAACTACAAAGAACAGGAAGAAGCATTTACCGCTGCTGGTTTATCCGTAGCCACATTACTCAACCATAAATTCCAAGAACCCCGCTATCAATATAGTCGTGAATTAGATCCGATCGTGGGTGTATCATTTACTGGATTATTTGACTTCTTCGTGCATGCTTTTGGCGCGGAATGGTTGGCATGGTGGGAGCAAGGTCGTCCGGCTACAGCAGCGGGAATCGCCTACAAGCAAAAAGAACACGAATATCTCAATACTTGGCGCAAAGTTGTCGAGCAGACAGTGTGGGACTACTGCGATACGCATGGCATCAAACGCCCCAATCGGTGTACTACCGTCCAACCGAGCGGTACTAAATCCCTACTCACAGGTGCTTCCCCCGGTTGGCATCCACCAAAAGCGCAACGGTTTATTCGCCGGATTACCTTCCGGAAAAACGATCCTGTCGCGCTGGCTTGTATCGATTATGGCTATAGCGTGATTCCGTCCCAATCCGATAAAGATGAGCACGGCAATCTACTCGACGACGCATTCGATCCGCGTTGTACCGAGTGGTTGATTGAAATTCCGGTAGCTGTCTCCTGGGCGGATATTCCTGGCGCGGATTCGATCGAAATCGGTCAGTTTAGTGCCTTGACACAAATGGATTTTTACATGGGCGTACAACAACACTATGTCCGTCACAATACTTCAGCCACAATCGAGTTGCGCGAACATGAAGTAGAAGCCCTCGGTCAGCGGATTTACGAAGCGATTCGGGACGATGAAGGTTATATCTCGGCGGCGTTATTAGCCCGCTTTGACGACCACCAAACCTTCCCTCGGTTGCCCTTTGAACCGATCGATAAGGCAACTTACGATGAGATGATGGTGGGAGTCAATTCCAGACGGCAGACAGTAGAATTTCATACTGCGTTGAGTCGCTATGAAATGGGAAATGCTACTGAAGAATCTGGCCCTGCGGGTTGTGACTCGGATAAATGTCTATTACCAGATGTAAAACCTAATAGTTAACTTTGGTAGAGACGTTCTACATCTACATTTATTTCGATAAAATCGAAACATCGAAATACCTATAATCCTCCTCCTGGCAATCTCCAGGAGGAGGATTTTCGCTCTCACAGGCAGAAGTATACTAGGAGAGGTGAACTGAATCCAGTAAAATCGCGATCGCGGTTGCTTGATGATTAACTTTTAGATTTTGGAGTAATAACTATGTTTGCAGGGAATCGACCGACACAGCTTGGAGTTACCGACGGTAAATTAACCGCTTGTCCTGGCACACCCAATTGTGTAAGCTCTCAGGCACTAGCTACTGACTCCGAACATGCGATCTCACCATTGCCGTTATCTGGCGATACTACGGCAGCTATGGCCGATTTGAAACGCGCGATCGCATCGATGCCGCGTACTAAGATTATTCAAGAAACCAATGACTATCTCTATGTGGAGTTTGCCAGCAAATTAATGGGATTTGTCGATGATGTCGAGTTTTATATCGATACCGCTAATCGAGCTATTCAGGTTAGATCGGCTTCCCGATTGGGCAAATCCGATTTAGGTGTAAACCGCAAACGCATTGAAGAGATTCGATCGAAACTAGCCATGTAAAATAGGTGTCTTTGCGCTTGGCACAAATATTCCCTAATTGTAGCTGACTGCTCGCCAGTGGGTAATTTTTGATTTACCATGCAGATGTAGTCTGGGGAATAAAGATGAATACGGCAAAACCGAAACAGATTGGTAGCTATATTAGCTTAGCGATCGCATTAGTACTAGCCTTTCTAATTTGGAATAACCATTTATTGGCAGGTACTCGACCGATGAATATCGGGGTTCATGATGGTAAATTAGCAGCTTGTCCGGCTACGCCAAATTGTGTCAATAGTCAGGCCACAAGTAGCGATGTGGAACATACGATCGAGCCGATTCATTTTGGTGGTGCAGCTTCAGCGACAATGGACAATTTGAGACTGGTAGTCAAACAAACACCCCGTACTAAGATCGTTAAGGAAACAAATAACTACCTTTATGCAGAATTTACTAGTAAATTGATGGGATTTGTCGATGATGTCGAGTTTTACATCGACGACCCTAGTAAGATCGTTCAAATACGCTCAGCATCTCGATTGGGTGAGTCCGATCTTGGTGTCAATCGCCAACGAATCGAAGCGATTCGATCGCAATTAAGTGGATTAAATTAAGAGGGTGTTTGAAAAGCCTAAATCTAATCCCCCCAACCCCCTTAAAAAGGGGGAGCCAGAGTCTTAGTCCCCCTTTTTAAGGGGGATTTAGGGGGATTCACACCAACTACGGGTATTAAAAATAACTTTTCAGACAGCCTCTAATGACGGTGCTGAATTGCGATCTGAATCTAACTGGAAATTTAGGCAGGGCAATTCATGAATTGCCCCTGCCTAAATTTCCAATATTTCTGCGACAGTAAATCATCAATAAACTTAGCACAGCCAAATTAACTATTTAATAGTCATCGATCTCGGTGGTGTCAGGCATCGTTCGTACTAGTTGATTTATTGTAATAATTAATCGATCGAATAATTATTGCAGACCCAAATCGTTGCAAGAAATCTTCTGAATTATAACTAATAATTAGCTAATTTAACCTGAGTTGGGGTTAAGAGTAGCCTAGAGACTGAAGTCTCTGCTTGTGATGCAAAGTCCGCCTTCGCGGACTATATATCTTAGTCCGCGAAGGCAGGCTTTTGCCGCTCGCGGCAACAACCGGACTTTGTGCCACTAGCCTCGATTGACGCGTATTCCGGTATCATCAAGTACTCCTTGGCTGTAAGCTAAATATTTACATCTGTGCTATCTCCACAAATGAAGGGAATAATAAGATTGTCCGGCACGATTGGCTGACTACTTGCTAAGGCGATCCTGCTTCGGTTGTAGGTGCCAAAAGTTTCTCAGACATCTTTAGGAACTTTCCTGGTTGTATAGTTGTATGTAGGAATATATAGGTAGATAAGCGATCGGACTACCCTGAGTCCAGCTCGATTGCAGATTAGCAATCTACAATTTGGGGGTTCCCGCCAAGCTGAAGGTGTTTGGCAAAGTATATATAGCGGTTCCCAATCGAATGAGGTACATTTACTAGCCACTAGCCACCAGCCACTAGCCACTAAAACCACTAATAATGCCCTTCACTAGGATGAGAACCGCTATATAAATTCTTTATTCTCAAGGTAAATAACTTCGCAGCTCATTTTTTAATTCATATTTTTACTCTCTCGATCGGACAAATCGTTGTGACCCCAAGGATTCAAGCGTGAAAAAAATCTTATTAGTAGACGATGATAAAACCCTCCAAACCGTACTGACGCGCTATTTAGAAAAGCGTGGTTACTCTGTACGGGTGGTAACTTCTGGAGTCCAGGGGTTAAAACTGTTCGCGCAAGATCCACCGGATCTAGTCGTGTCAGACATTATGATGCCGGGAATGGATGGTTTGGAATTTTGCCGTCGCCTCCGTGCGACTAGACCCGGACAACTAGTACCATTTATCTTTTTAACCGCCAAAAAGGATCTCGAAGATCGGATTCAAGGTCACTATATCGGTGCGGATGACTATATCACCAAACCGTTTGAGCCATTAGAACTGCTGGCTAAAATCGAAGCTCAACTCGAACGCTCGCGCCGGATTTATGCAGAGATGGTGCGGATGCTGCAAAAAAGTCCTGAAGATAGCGAATCAGGTGGCGACTATAGCGATAACTCCTCAGATACTCAAGCTAAAGATAAAGATGTCGAGCCACAAGAAGATCTGCCCTTGACTCCAGCCGAAGCGCGGGTATTCTGGGAAGTGATTCAAGGCTTAACCAATAAGCAAATCAGCCAACGACTATTTATCAGTCCCCGTACCGTTCAAACTCACCTGAGTAATATTCTCACCAAGTTGAATTTGGAAAATCGATCGCAGCTAGTCCGGTTTGCGTTCGAGCATGGTTATCGTCCGCCGCAGACTCAAGACGAGCAAAAAGCGGCTGAGGCTAGGGGATAAAGAAGGAGTGTGGGAAAATAGGGAAGATCGCAACATCAGACGCGAATGTCTTCTCCTACTCCCATTCTGCCAAGTATCTCGCCAAAATCCATGACCATTGCCGAACGCATTATCGTCCCGCTCGACGTACCAAATTTGACCGCTGCGATCGAATTACTCGATCGATTGCCCGATGTAACCTTTTGGAAAGTCGGGCTAGAATTATTTGTCAGTACTGGTGCCGAGATTATTCAGCTTCTCAAAGACCGGAATAAGCGCGTATTTCTGGATTTAAAGTTTCATGATATCCCAAACACCGTCGCTGGAGCCTGTCGATCGGCAGCAGCTTATGGTGTAGACTTGCTTACCGTCCACGCGACAGCAGGGAAACCCGCGCTTACGGCGGCGATGGCGGCTGTCGCCGAAGGTGCCGCAGCAGCTGGAGTAAATCCGCCACAAGTAGTCGCGATTACGCTGTTAACCAGTCTAAACTCACGCGAACTCGCATTTGACTTACATATTCCGCTAGAATTGCCCGAATATGTCCTCAAGATGGCGTTACTAGCCCAGGATAGTGGATTGAATGGCGTGGTGTGTTCACCGCACGAGGCAGCCGATTTACGCCATAGTTGTGGCGATGGTTTTATCTTTGTCTGTCCGGGGGTGCGTCCGACTTGGGCAGCAAAAGGGGATCAGCAACGCACGCTGACACCCCAGCAGGCACTCGCCGCAGGTGCAGATTATCTAGTCATCGGTCGCCCGATTACCGCAGATCCCGATCCGCAAGCGGCGTGGCACCGCATTATTAGTGAATGAGGCAACCAGACAATTTTTGACTCTCGAAGAAATTTGTATCAATAAAAATTGATGATAGAAGCATTGACAATTGCCTCACCTGAGATCGTTGCTGGATTTCATGCACTATCGGAACCGATCCGGATTCGGACGATCGAGTATCTCCAACAGCGGGAGCTGTGTGTCTGCGAACTCTGTGAGTTGTTGGGCGTGAGTCAATCCAAGCTATCGTTTCATCTCAAGGTACTTAAGTCGGCTGAACTAGTTCAGACTCGTCAAGAAGGGCGCTGGATTTACTATCGGCTCAATCTGGTGCAGTTTGTCGTGTTAGAGCAATATTTATCTGAATACCGACGGTTTTCGCCGATCTTGCCCGCTCGATCGTGTGACTGACAACCATTCGATCGTAATTTAAATCGAAAAAGATTGACATATCAATTTTTTTTGATTTAATGGGTATATCTGCTACCTGCGATTTTCTTTCGGAGCGGCCATGCCAACGAGTATGAATAAATCGAGGCGAATTTTACCGATGATCGCGCGCGAGGTAATTGCGGAAGCTGGAGGGACATTTATCCTGGTATTTATGGGTACCGGAGCGGTAATGGTCGATCGAATCAGTCAGGGTGCGATTACTCATCTGGGGATTAGCATGGTCTTTGGAGCGATCGTCGCTGCGTTGATTTATGCGCTTGGACACATCAGCGGTGCCCATTTTAACCCAGCGGTAACTCTTGCGTTCTGGCGCAGTGGGTTCTTTCCTGGCGATCGAGTGGTGGCATATATTCTGGCACAATGTGTTGGCGCGATCGCCGCTTCATTGTTACTGAGATCGACATTTGGCACCATTGCCAATCTTGGAGCCACACTACCCCTGAATGGTAACTGGCTCCAATCGCTAATTCTGGAAACAGTTTTAACTTTTATCCTGATGTTTATCATCTTTGGTTCGGGACTCGATCGACGTGCGCCGATTGGGTTCGCGGGGATCTCGATCGGGCTGACGGTGGCGGTAGAAGCGGCAGTAATGGGGCCGATTACAGGTGCGAGTATGAATCCGGCTCGATCGATCGGGCCTGCTTTAGTCGCTGGATTATGGCAGCATCATTGGGTCTATTGGGTGGCACCGATTTTGGGGGCACAGTTGGCGGTAGTGGTTTATCGCTGGCTGTCAAATGATTTTCGAGATTGCGTGCGGGATGTTACTTAGATATCTGGAACCCACCCTCCTTGAAGGGGAATTATGAAGACAAATAACCAAGAATAAATAAGATGAAAAGAGTAATGTTTGTGTGTAAGAAAAATTCTGCTAGATCGCAAATGGCGGAAGGGTTTGCCAAGAGTTTGGGAAAGGGAAAGATTGCCGTGACTAGTTCGGGATTAGAAGCGAGTCAAGTCAATCCGATCGCGATTCAGGTGATGAACGATGTGGGCATCGATATTAGTAGCCAAACATCCAATCCATTAAGCGATTTTCAGCCCACTGACTTTGATGTGGTAATTTCATTGTGTGGCTGTGGAGTCAATTTACCGCCAGCATGGGTAACGCAGGAAGTATTTGAAGATTGGCAATTAGACGACCCCGCCGAACAGCCAGAAATCTTTCCGAGAGTGCGCGATGAAGTTAGAGGACGGGTAGAGAAATTAATCAGATCGATCGCCTAATTATGGCTAAAATTGGATATTTTTAGCGTCAGTTCGGGATAAGAGTGCCTGGAGACTAAAGTCTCGGCTCGTGATGCGAAGTCCGCCTACGCGGACTGAGATAGATAGTCCGCGTAGGCGGACTTTGTAATACTAGCGACGATTTCAATCGTTGGCGGGACAAGAACGGAGTCAATATCCTTACCCCGTTGGCGTAGCCTCTTTGCAAGGAGACACTCACGTTACTTTTAACTCACTCGATCGAAATTAACTATCCTCGATATGACTCACCCACCCAGAATTTTATTCTTATACGGTTCCCTGCGAGAACGTTCCTACAGTCGATTATTAGCGGAAGAAGCAGCACGGATTATTCAAGAATTTGGTGCAGAAGTGAAATTCTTTGACTCTCGCGAATTACCATTGCATGGGAGCGTTCCCGATACGCATCCGAAGGTACAGGAACTGCGAGAATTGAGCCTGTGGTCGGAAGGGCAAGTTTGGTCGAGTCCGGAACTGCACGGACAAATTACTGGCGTGCTAAAAAATCAAATCGATTGGATCCCGTTGAGTATTGGTGCGGTCAGACCGACACAGGGTAAGACTTTGGCTGTGATGCAAGTATCTGGCGGTTCGCAGTCATTTAATGCGGTGAATACGCTGCGGCTGTTGGGTCGATGGATGCGGATGTTTACGATTCCCAATCAGTCTTCGGTAGCGAAAGCTTATCAAGAGTTTCATGAGGATGGGACGATGAAAGATTCAGCTTATCGAGATCGAGTGGTGGATGTGATGGAGGAGCTGTACAAGTTTACGTTGCTACTCCGAGATAAAGTGGATTATCTAACCGATCGATATAGCGAACGTAAAGAAACAGAACTAAAACAGCAGGCTGCTAACAGCGTAAAATTAGAGAGTATTTAGTACGATGCTCTGGAATGAGATCGAATATGGCAAAAGATAGTAACAAGATCGCTTACCGCGAATTTGGTGACGAAGAACCAGATAACGAAATTACCGAAGATTTACCACCCAACCAGCATAGCTTGAAAATTCAAGTTTCGCGCAAGGGGAAAGGTGGGAAGACAGTCACGATCGTCAGTGGTTTTCAGGTATCGTTAGAAACGCTGGCAACCCTTACCAAACAACTCAAAAACCAGTGCGGAACTGGTGGCACGAGTAAGGAAACCGAAATTGAAATCCAAGGCGACCACCGCCAGAAGTTATTCGAGATGCTCACTAAGTTGGGTTACAAGGCTAAATTGAGTGGTGGTTGAGTCAACGATCTCTCCATGTACAGCCAATAGGCTTGACGATCGATCGGAATTTTAGTACCGGGATAGGGTAAAATTTCCACGAATCCATAGTCAGCATAAAGTTGATGGGCGGCGCTAGCAAAGCGCGGCGTATCTAGTCGCATCTTGCTGTAGTTGGCAGTCTGCGCGATCGAAATTAATCGATCGAGTAATCCTCTGGCTACTCCCTGTCGGCGATGTGCAGGTCTGACATACATCCGACAAAGTTCGCAGATCTGCGAATCCAGTTTTCTAATTGCCGCACAGCCAACGATAAGATCGTCAATTTGGGCGAGTAATAACGCGCCAGTGGGAGGAGTATAGAGTGCTGCTAATGCGGCATCGGTGAGTTCGCGCTCGATCGTATTCGGGACATCGATCGTGACAGCATATTCAGATTGAGCCAATTCCTTTGCCGATTCTAGATGCTCGGCAAATAATTCTCGGAGCGTTGGTAAATAGATTGGGTGATAAGGAATTAAATCGAGCATGACGCAAAGCGATCTCAGTTATTCGAGCTTTATTTTCTCACTTTCGATCGGGGAAGTCGAACTAATTACCAATCACAAAAATTATTTATTCAAATAGCCTTGGAGCGAGCAATCTGTACCGATTTGTTGCCAAGTTACTCGTTCTAAGACGATCGCTTCATCCATCGATCGAATCCCCAGATCCCCAACTGGAGAGGGTGCGATACTACCGCCGACAATTTTGGGAGCGATAAACGCGATAACTTTCTGAATGGCTCCATCGGCAATCGCACTAGCGGCGAGAGTCCCACCACACTCCCATAATACCGACAGAAAACCACGATCGTATAAATGTTTCATCACCGCAGACGGTTTGAGCACATCTAATTCGAGGATCTGTACCCCGCGATCGCGCAATCGGTTCTGCATGTCAGGATTTGCCCTCGTCTGGGTGACAATTAAAGTCGGAGCGGCACTCGTATCCCATAAGATCGCCTCTGTCGGTACGTCTAAATTTTGCGTCATTACTACACGCAAGGGGTTATGGGTATCTGCTTGATGGCTGGTGAGGTGGGGATTGTCTCGACGTAAAGTATTGCCGCCAACGATTACAGCATCGCAACCCGCGCGGAGATGGTGAACGTATTGGCGAGAGGCTTCGCTACTTACCCAAGTACTATGACCGCTATCGGTGGCAATTTTGCCATCTAGCGTCATTGCATATTTTAAAATTCCTTGAGGACGCTGGTGGACGATCCGTTGGATAAAGCCTTCAATTAGTTCCTCGCAAGCTGCCGCTTCGACTCCGACAACTACCTCTATTCCCGCACGTTCGAGCGTTGCAATCCCACCACCTGCAACTAAGGGATTGGGATCTACTATTCCGACGACTACTTTTTTTATCCCCGCAGCAACTACCGCTTCCGAGCAGGGGGGAGTTCTACCGTAATGATTGCAGGGTTCGAGCGTAACATAGATCGTCGCTCCTTGTGCCCTAATTCCGGCTGCATGCAAGGCAAATATTTCCGCATGTGGCTGTCCCGCGCCGGGATGGAAGCCTTCGCCGATAATTTTCCCATCTTTGACAACTACAGCACCCACCAGCGGATTGGGGGCGGTTTTGCCCCAAGCTTGTTTGGCGAGAGTCAGACATCTTTGCATCATCTCGCGATCGAATTCTGTAGATTGCATAAATAGGGATTGGCGATTAGGAATGGGGAAGCGCTATGCAGATCTAACACTTACCGTTTAAATTTTAACCCCTAACCCCTATTCCCTATTCCCCTATCCCGTATCCCCTATCCCCTACTATAAGTTTTATTAATCACTAGATCGGATTTACACCAGTGACAACTTATCAAGAAACTGTTATTGTAAAGAAATATTGCGTAACTAATATCTCTGGTAGAAATTTATGGCAGGTTCCCCACGTAGCTTGGCCAAGCAAACTACTGTATTTTGTGACTTTGATGGGCCAGTGGTAGATGTATCTGACCGATATTACCGTACCTACCAGATGGCATTGGCCGATACCGATCGATTTTACCGCGAGTTCTCGCCACAGTTGCGTGTAGAGCAACAACTTCCCTCGCCAGTTTTGAGTAAAGACCAATTTTGGCAGATGAAACAAAATCGCATCCCCGATCGCGATATTGCTAGCAAGTCAGGATTGACCGATGAAACGATCGATTTTTTTATGGCGCGAGTCGTCAAAATTGTCAATCGTCCAGAATTGCTGCAACTAGATAAGCTCCAACCTGGAGTCACTTGGGCGCTAAATTTCCTGAAAACCAATGGTGTTAAGCTGATCTTGGTGACGTTGCGCGATCGATTGGAAGCTACGAGTATTTTAGAGCAACATGGGCTTAGGAACCTGTTTACAGGTATCTACGGTACCGATGATAGTGGGGTCGCTTACCAGAACTACGCTGAAATCAAAACCGAATTACTCGATCGAGCGATGCGGGATCATTTGCCAGCTACCGCAAATCCACAGGACAGTTGGATGGTCGGCGATACCGAAGCTGATATCCTCGCGGGTAGAACGATGGGAATTCCGACGATTGGTTTGACTTGTGGGATTAGGAGCCATCGCCAACTTAGCGAGCTGCAACCAACATCGATCGAACCCGATTTACTCTCCGCCGCACATCGAGTGATGGGCATGAGTTGTTTGCAGGTGTGTGGATAGCTGGCGATTTAAATCGCGCTGAGCTTACCGTCTGGCGACACGTCTTGCTTCGCTCGCCTACAGCGTACGTTTCGGCCAAGACAATACACAATCGCTAGGCTACTAATGTATAGGAATTTTTAGACACCCTCTCAAGGATTGCAACACAACAAATAGACCTAGGGCAGCACGCCACCTTTGCGGATGAGATCGATCGGTGCTAATAAACAAGAGCCAACGCTCAAACCAAAACTCACGATCTGAAAAGCACGCATCGGCGATAATGCCATTAGTGCGATCGGGAAGCTAGCATACCATGGCCAGTAAACATTTGGAACCAACAATGTGTACCCCAAGGCAATAGTCCCGCAGGATTTAAGTAATCTAGTTTTGCGATCTACTTTTATCGTAACTAATAAAACTATGATGCAAAAAACTCCCTTCAGCATGAGAGCTGCTAATTGGCGGACTGGCAATCCCAATGGTAAGAATTTCAGAAATTGTGACAGTATCGAAGCTGCCGAGAGCGCACCAGGAACATTCGCTTGCTGAGTCAATCCTTGGAATGTGTCCGCTCCTACCCATAGTTGCCAGTAGAGTAGGACAGCAACACCGCTCCCTAAAATTAGACCGAGCAAAATCTGCAACCAAGTCTGAGACATTTTCCCTGTCGTTCGATCGCTGTGCCAGTAGTATGCCAACTGTGCTGGTAAAAAAACTATCGGGATGTATTTAACCAATATTCCAAGTACGATCGAAAACATGGATGCGGCTGGGCGGGCATCGATCGTCAGTAGCAGGGCGAGTAAAGTAAAAACGATTGCTAAGGCATCATTATGTCCTTCAGCGGCAAACTCGATCGTTACCAGCGGATTCCATAGATAGACGACGGTGCCTAGTAATTGGACTTGTGGACGGACTTTAGCCAGGATCTGCCAGATCAGCGCGGCTGAGAGCAAATGAGCGGTGACTACGATGCTTTTCAACAGGAAAATTTCGGTCGGGATATTTTGCGCGATCCGCACGACGGCCATCGATAATTGAGTCCACAACGGGCCATAGGGCGAAATCCCATGAACCGGTCGCCATCCCCATGTGAGTAATTGACGACCAAAGGGGATATCTGCCACATCTTTGACAGCATTAAGGTAGGGGTTGCTTGTTGGTGTGATGCCCAAGTAACCTTGAACCAGATAAGAGAAAATGTCGATCGAAAAGTAGGGACGGACAAACAGTAGTCCGAGATTAAAAATTACTGGAAACAACAGCGTCAGTGCGATCGTGCGGCGATCGCCCGATCGAGCGCGCGAGCAAAGTTTCAGCAGATAAAAATAGAGACCAAAAAGAGCGATGATACTACTATAGTAGAGGCTCAGTTCGCCGATTGAGTTTAAAAAATTAGCTGCCAGACCTTGTACCGAAATACCTGAATTATTTGCAGCGTGACTTTTTAAGTAGAGTAACTCTTTGACTCGGGAGACTAACCAATATAGCAGACTAGTAGCTATGCCAATAAACACGATCGGCTTATAGTGAAGTGCCGATTCGATTCTACCTGTTTTGAAAGCTAGCATATATCACTAAAAGTATTAAATCATCCAAATAATAGCGATCTCAAAGTCGATTTGAGGTTGAAAAATTCTTTTTGTTTTCCCTGAAATTCTAAGATAAATTACAAAAAAGTGAGGTAACTACATTCAGGCTAGTTGCACAAATATGCGGTCTCTGTCTACCGAATGAAGATTTTTATCGATCTCCACATACTGAATCTAACGATCCTGTTGTCGGCAGATAGGAGCGCCGTTCGGAAAAATTTAGGGCAGGGGCAATTCATGAATTGCCCCTGCCCTAAATTTGGCGGGTTTGTCTCTAAACTAAATCATCACTGAATTCAGCAACGCCGAACAGAAGTTATGGAGTGGGAAACTCGGAGCTTGCGCTTCATCTGGCGACGATCGAGTTTCCCGGATCGATAGTTTAAGCTTTGAGGTTTAATTGCAGAACGAAATCGTTGAAGTCTCGATCTCCACCACCAAAGAAATCCTCAAATGCATACTGCTTAGTGCCGTTAGCCAAGATACTAGATTGGACGTGTACGACTTTACTACCATCGGAATTAGTATCAGGATTGGCATCGACAAAGTTGAAATAGGCATGTGGCTTATTACCAGCAGCATTAGTGGGATTATTATTGATGAAGTCAGTAATATTCCCCTCTGCAACCAGATAAGGTGCGAGTAATTGACCGCTAGCGAGTTGATAGCTGCCACTGCTCTCCGTTTTGGCAATAGTTACGACCGCGCGTTTTAGTGCCGCCGTAGCATAACCAAGATCGCTCGGCTTATAGGCTTTACCGCTTGCACTGTCGGTTACAGTCCCATTAGCATCATCGATCGTGTAGAAACCACCGTAATTAAAGTAGGCAGCATCAGCGGATACTTTAGAATCGATCGCGACCGTACCAGTTTTCTCGCGGAGGTCGAGGTATTTTTCGGGATTGGTGAGAGCGGGAGCTACTGTAAATTTCGCGCTCAAGCTATTCGTCCCCGCGTTACCCGCAGGATCGACGATATTGGCTCCATCGACTGTCAGCTCGTAACTACCCAGAGCGGTAGTTAGTGCGGCGAGTCCGTTAATCTGATATTTGGTATCGGATTGCTTGACGACAGTAACCGCACTGGTGATGAGGTTCGCACCGCCATCTTTTTTGAGCGAGATATCGTTGAAGTCGAAGGTACCAGCTTTGAGGGCTTCGGAGAATTCTACCACTACACCATCGATTGGTTTGGCGATCGAAATCCCTGGGAGATTGCTGAAAGCTTTCACTGCTGGCGGTACCGTATCCGTCGCCGCACTTTTAGCGTTGACTTCAAACTGACTGACGATCGCGGGAGTTTGGTTGGCGTATTTCGTCGGATCGGCTTCGATTTGGGCGCGGCTGTAAGCAGGTACGCCGTAGGTCGTCACGGTTAATTTCTGAGTCGTTTTGTCGATATTAAACTCAGTCCAGCCGTAGGTATTGGTTGCAACGTAATCACCTTTGAGCAGTTTGGCATCGATTAAGCCATTTGCTTGCGTGAGATTATTGTCCAAACCAACCGGATCGTAACCCAGCGGAGCTAAGCCACCGTTGACGATGCCTTTGATAAAGGCATCTTTACCCGCATCGGGCAGTCCATCGTATTGAGCTTTCTGTGCCGGAGTCAGCAGTCCGACCGCAGCAGCTAATTCAGCCACAGTCGGCCCGAAGGGTTTATCATACGCAACTGCACCAGTAATGATTTCAAACGCGCTAGTGGCGATTTGGGGGCCACCTGGAGCGGTTTGGTAGGTGAGGTTGTTGACTAAGGTACCGTGGAAATCGGCAGCGACGAAGACGACGTTGTTAATTTTGTTGTCATTGATAAACTTGAGAATCTCCGTCCGCTCGGCAGCGTATCCTTCAAAGCGATCTTCGGCAGCGAGAATCCCGATATTTTCGATCGGTTCGGGCACCATGATAAACTTCCACGTCACGCCGTTATTTTTGGCGTTGAGCAGGTCGTTTTTCAGATCCTGAACTTGTTGCCGTCCCAGCATCGTCCGGCTGGTGTCGAAGGATTTAGCTAGGAATGCACCGACTTGAGCGGTATCGCTGGTGTTGGTGACGGGTGCGAGTTCGGTATCGCGGAAAGAACGCGCGTCGAGGACGAAGGTAGCGGCATCGCTACCGAAGGTGTTGTAACGGTAAATCTTGCGTTCGCCATTGGTGCGCGAATCGCTGGGTGTGTTGTAGACCTTATCCTGGATTGGATTGTACTCTTGGAACGCCTGTAAGCCGTTTTCAAACAACGCACTGTCGTTGATGAGCGCGTTGGGGTTGTCATTTGGGAATGCAGCTAAGAACCGATTCGCACCCTTCGCGCCACCGTTGTCACTACTAATCGGCGCACCCCCTGCAAAGTCATTGGTAACTTCATGATCGTCGTAGGTTGCGAAGATCGAAGTCGAAGCGCGGAGATCGGCAAAGCTATTTTTACCGAAGCGGGAGCCGTAGACTTCCGCATGTTTGATGCGGTAATCATCGAGGGTTGTGGCTTGCTGTTTTTCCGTACCGTCGGCATTGAGCAATGCTGGCGTGGCAACATCTCCATAAATCGTATCGCCATGTTCGACAAAGAACTTGAGATTTGCCGTTGGGACGTTACTAATCGCCGAATAAGGAGCCAATTCGCCGCGCCAGTCGCCAGATACACCAAATTTAAGTCCGGTGAAGGTATTGAGCGGAGCCGCAGTACTGAATTTACCCACCAAGCTAGAACCGAGGGAATCGATCGCGCGGTAGTAGTATTCGGTATTGGGATTTAAGCCCGTAACTTCGACTTTGACGGGTTGAAGCGCGTTGGTGGCTTGAACGGTTTTGGTTCCGGCGATCGTCGCAAAGTCCGCAGTCGTCGAATATTCAAACGTCACATCGCCTAAATTCGCTGCCCGTGTCCACAAGACGGTGGAGTTCTGGGTGGTATCGCCAGAGGCTACGCCGTTGGGGAAAGCTGCGGCGGTATCGAGGCTGAGCGCGATAATTTGGGTGAATTGTGGCTGATTTGCGGTGTTGGCGGTTGCATCCGTGCTGCCAGTTTTATTGAAGTTATCATCGGCAACTAAGACGATCGTGGGTTTGCCATTAACCGTCGGGCCAAAGGTAATCCCCTCGATGTTATCCAAGCCAGTGGGCAGTTTCAGGTCGTTGAGGTTCAGGAGCAACTGTTTTTGAACTGGCTTAATCTTCCCAAGGTCGGCACTAGAGAGTGCATTTAAGCTATCGATACCGCTGATATCCGTCGCACTACTGACGCTAATCTGGTAGATCTTGATGACGTTGCCAGTTTCGGGAGTCAGAGGGGTATTTGCTGCCACCGATGAGAACGACCGCTCGATCGCCAGCATATTTCCGTTATTATCCAATGCAGTCAGGGCAACGAGTCCGGCAGTCGCGAAGTTATTGGCACCTGTCGTACTCACCGAAGGCGCAGCAGCGGTCGGATCGAGATTGTAGAGATATTCAGCAGCGGCTTTATTGGTATCGAGATTGAATTTAATCAACCGCGATCGACCGACACCTGTAGGATTCTTCGGATCGGTACCAGGGAAGCTCGTCCGTTGACCGTCTTGAGCTAGCGCGTTCTCGCCACCAGTGAATAAGGTCTTCTGGTCGGGAGTAACCGCGATGCTCTCAAATCCGAGGTTGTCGTAAACACCGCGAGTTTGGGAAGCAGCCAGGTTGGAATCTGGCTGGAATTTCGCGGGAATCGGCAAGGCGCGGAGCAACTTCCCATCGGCGAGGTTGTACTCATTGACGAAGGGGAAGGTGCGAATCTGCCCAGGTACGTCTACCTGCCCTTCTGAGGAGACAAAAATCGTTCCGGCTTTGGTCAGACCGATATCTTCAGTATCGGTGCTTTGGGGCAGATATTGACTGCCATCGGCTTTCCGCAGATAGGTGACACTAGTAAAGGCGACCTTGCTATTATCTAATTTGCCAGTAGTTAGGTCGATATTCAGCTTGTAGAAGCGGGTGGGTTGACCTGGTTCGTTGGCATTGCTCTTACGATCGTCCGAAATACTGTAGAAGCTATTGGTCTTAGCATCGTAAGTAATCCCCGACAAACCGCCGACGGTAGTATCGACACCTGCGGCATCCTTCACCGTAACGGATTGGGCGGCATAGGTCGCTTGTCCGAGCAGTGTGAGTTTGGGTAGTACAGGTTTGGTTGCGAAAATGTCTAGCGCCTTACCATCGACCGTACTTGCTGGTTTGACACCGAGGAGTTTATCGATCGTTGGAGCGATGTCTATGTTATTGACCTGACCGAGATCTTTATTGGCGATATCGGGGCCAGCCGCGAGGAAAATCGCTTGCATCGCTGGCGATGTGGGGTCGTAACCGTGGGCACCGTAAAAGTTGGGTACCGAGAGGATGGGAGTGGTGCTAGTAGTGTCGCCTTTGCGGATGACTGGCGTAGCTTGGGTACCGTCGAAGTTATAACCTTCTTTGAGTAAGGCGAATACGTCGCCTGTATCTTCGCCGATGAAGTTACCCCGCGCATTGATGATGTCATTCGCTGTCGGGTTAGCTGGAACTTGGCGATTGTAGACCTTATCGAAGACCTTAGTGCTAGTTGTTCCACCCGCTTGGTAGTTGGGGTTGGAATCCGTGTAAGCATTCAAGATGTCGATGACCTGTTTTTGCAACGCCGCATAATCTTTGGGGTCGACGGTACCGTTGGGTTCGCGACCTTTAACGTTGATGTAGATATTCGTCGCAGGGCCGCTGGTGACGGCGCGGACTTTCGTCGAGTCCAGACCATTACTAGTGAAGAGGTTATTCAAGCTCACCGCTGTATGGAAGGGCGCGAACCCGTGGTCGGAGGTGACGATAATGTTGCTATTGGGCTTACCATTGGCATCGACACCGACGGTCTCAATGATTTTTTGGACGGCGGCATCGGCAGCTTTGTAAGCGTTTTCGATGTAGGTTTTGTATCGAGCGACTTTAGCGGCATCTTGACCCGCCCCGATCGAGTTAGGATTGGTAAAATCGCTAGCTTGGCGGGGGTCGGTGAGCAAGAATTGGTGTTCGGAGCCGTCGGGTTGCTCGATGTAGGTCAATACCAAGTCAGCGTTGGGATTCTGCTGGATGGAGCGGACGGCAACTTTGGTTTGATACTCGACGAACGATTTAACTTGGTCGGCATACAGTGCTTCTAGCTCGGCATCGCTGAACTTCGCGAGTCCGACATTGAGCCGTTCGGGGAAGCGGAAATCAGCTTGCGCCGCCCAGAAACCAGTGCTGTTGTTGATGTCGTCAACGTTGGCGACAACTCCCGGACTCTCGGCGGGACGGGGAATATAGTAAGCGGAGTAACGAGCGAGATTGACGGTGGAGAGGTCGGCGGCTAACGTCGCGCCAAAGAACGATGTGCCGACTTTATTCGTACTGCCCTCGAAGTAGAAGGGAGTCGATTTTTGGTCGCTGACTTTGATAAACGCCGAACCAGTTGCGGGTAGGCTAGTCGCACCTTTAATCCCGACATTGGCATCGAATACGACTAAGGTGTCGTAGTTAACTTTACTATCGTCAGTGGTATCGATCGCGGCTACTTGGAGGTTGTAAGCAGGATTACCACCCGTCAAGGCGGTGGCTGTCAGCGATTCTAAAGTAGCAACCTTGACATCACCATAGAATTTGCGACCCAGAGCAGTCAACCCATTCACAGCTTGAGTCTTATCCACCGTAAAGTCAGCCGCAGTCAAACTAAAGCCGCGACCGCCGGAACCGCCAGTGAAGAATGGCCCACCAAAAGCTCCAAATGGAACGGTGTAATCGACCGTGCGATCGGCTGCTTTATCTAAGACGATCGGGCTGCCATTCGAGGTTTTGACTGCGGCAGTGATATTTACCCCGTCCGCACCAGGGAACGTCGCAGAGACAACGGTTTTACCCGCTTTTTCCAAGCCCAACCAGATCGGGTTGGCAGTTGGTGTATTGCTCTCTGATGGGTCGATGCCCGATTGGTAATTGTAACCCCCGATCGGGGCGGCAAAACCGCTGGTATTAGTAGCAAATGGGTTGGCAATCAGGTGAAAACTATTGGCGTTGATATCATTATCGACGGCGGTAGAACCAGTCGCGATCGCAATGTGCGAGGGTGCGGTCAAAGATGGTGTAATCGTTTGGTTGCCGCTGGCGATAACTCCTTTGCTAGCCAATAATCCCAACCCTTTGGTGGGGTCGAGTACGCCATTTTTCAGGTATTCCTTGAGGATCGTATTCGTCGCCCCATCCAGGGAGATCAAGACCGTTTTCGGTTTGCCAGCCGCTACGGTCGAGATCGGCGTAGTTAAAGCTGGCAGAATCGTATCTTCTTTCTTGACTTGGAGATTTTGGATGCGTTGGTCTTGAGTCGCAGGGGTGTCAGCGACGCTGTAAGCCCGCTGTGGCGTGGGATAGTTGGCCTTGAGATAGTCTTGAAACGCTTTTTGTTCGCCGAGGGCATTTGCAGGCAAACTAGTAGCTGCGGTGAAGTCAAGGGTCGAATCGATCGCTGCCGAGAGCGTACCGTTATCGAGAATGTAGCGGAAGTTGGTGGCATTTGCCTTAATCGGATAGCCGTCCCCACCGTTAGCCGTGAAGTTCAGTACCGAAACGGCGATTTTTGCTGGTGCATCTGGCAATAACACCCCATTGTCGGCAACCTTGGCGACAAGCTTACCATTCAAATCGTAGATGGCAACATCCTGTACCTTCTTATCCGCTGCCTTGGATGGGTCGTAGGAGAAGCGGACACCACCGATTTGAGCGTAGCCACCGTTCCCAGGAGCTAAACCAGCGGCATAGTTGAGGATATTCAGCAACCCTTGGGGAGTCGTATCGAATACCATCAGTTTGTTATCAAACCGCAGCGCATTTTCAATGTCAAGCTGGGAGATCGCGCCGACAGTCTTCACACCAGTGGCAGTCGGCGGTAATTTCTCACCCTTTTCACCGATCGATCCGATCGACGATCTCAAGCCCCCACCGTTTTTGAGCGAGGCGAGGACGGCATCGGCTCCGAGTGCCTTGCGTGCCACGAATAGGTTGGCATCGGCGGAAATATCGCCGAGGTTGACTTCCTCCGCCCGCCCGAACGCCCGATCGCCTTCGAGATAGACATTGGTATAACCGAAAATATTACTATCTTTAGTCGAGATGACCGTATCGATCGCTTTGGTAATCGCACTCACCTGAGTACCGATCGTACTACCTGCGACGATCTGATTGGCGGTCTGCGTCGTACCATACGCTGCTTGCAGACTAGCCTCATTAGCGGCGTAGGCACCATTAATCACTGGGTTGAGGTTGGGTAAGACGATCTCACCATTCTCATCGAAATCTACGACTAGGCGACCGAGATATGTATATTCTGTATCGGTGGTAACGATTAGTGTGGGCTTGCCATCCGCGCCAGCAGTAACGATCGGATACGTCCCAACAAAATCTGCATTATGACCGTTAAAAGCAACGGCTTTGTCTGTGGCATCACCCAGGCGTTCGTGCCCGCCACCAGCAATCATCACGTCGATGCCAGAAACCAAGGGTGCTAATTGCTTGTTGCGCTCGATCGTATCGAGCTGATCTACCATCACGATCTTGTTAATGCCTGCTGCTTTGAGCGCGTTAACCGCTGCCTGGATGTAGACCGCAACCTCTTGGAGATCGCTAGTTGCTGGGTTGGCATCATCCTTGGGCACGGTACCATTCGGCGAACTCTTGCTCAACAAGTCATAGGTCGTGAGACCGACAATTCCGATCTTCTCGCTACCTTGAGTCACTACCGTATAAGGTGCGATCTTGCCTTTGATGGTCGAGGCTTCTTTGCCAGCAAAGCTATTCGTGGCCGTACCCCCGATCGTGCCATCGGCAAGTCCACGCAAAGAGCTGTCAGCGGTGAAATCCAGATTTGCAGTAATGAAGGGAAACTGTGCGCCGCTCCAAGTACCCGAGGGAGCGATCGCTCCCTGGAGTACTGCCGATCCCAGGTCGAATTCATGGTTGCCCAATGCCGAGGCATCGGTGCCGAAGGCATTCATAATCGCAATATCTGGGCGACCGAGTGCCGTCGCACCGATACCTGCCACCCCGTTCAAGGCGGGATCGGCACCACCAATCAACCACGGGCCAGGGATGTAGCTGTCGCCTTCGGCAAGCACCAAGGTATTGGCGTACTGGTCGTCGAACTTATCGATTAATGCACCCATAATCGGTGCGGTGAGGACTCCGAGCAGGCCACTCTCACCATAGTAATGCAGTAGTTGGAGGGTGTAATTTGCCATAATGTTAGTCCTTACGAAGTTACGGTGATAAATACAGAGAACTTGAGGCTAGAGCAAAGAGTAGAGCATCGCGACGATCGCTCGAGTCATCCAGATTTACCCGGATTCAGATCTAATTTGTAGAGATATCTCGATCGACAATCGAGGTATCAGTAATGAAAATATTGGTGCTTGAAAATAATAGTTCGATCGACAACCGACCCTGGATTAGAGAGCCTGTGACAATCTTGGTGAATTCGATCGATCTGCACGGCCAAACGGCAGTATGCCTAAATAGTTCGATCGAGTAATTTCATCACAAATATCTAGAAATATAATTAGCTGTATTAAAATTTACATTACCCAAAAAGTCGCTCACAGCAAAGAATACCAGGATTAAGTTAAATCATGGTTATGAAGGAGTTAATGGATTATCGCGATGATGTTTGCGCGATCGATTGTGATTTCGCGACAATTTCCAGCCGTGAATTTTAGCAGTTATTTAGCAATCGGCAGGGCATCGCGTGCTGACAATCCTTCGCTATCCGTGCCAAAATACCAAATCGCGATCGCGACTTCCCCCAAATTGACCGTCTTTTTCGGTTGAAATAAAGTTGTATATCCAAATGCCCGCCGAATATTCGATCGCTCGCCATTTTGAAAATCAGCTAACACTGCCCGTAAAGCTTTCGGATCGATTTTCCCCGCATCCTGAAATCCCCACGTCTGTTTGACTGCCTCTAAAGAAGCTGCTGGCAAGGATTGACGGGTATCGAGTGGGACTTTCCACAACATCATCTGTTCGCGCGTCAACGGGGCCTCGGGGCGAAACAGCACAGTTGTAACATCGCCACTAAGCGGACTGGGAATCAGTCCCGCCTCAGCGAGTCCCTGAATGCTAGCAAAATCAGGATGATTGGCAGGGACATCTTGAAAAGCAGGTTTGGCATCGCCAGCAGCTAATTTAATCTGTTGGGTCGGTTTGGTACTATTGATGCGATTGTATGCTGCTAACAACCATCGGGCGTAAGCACGCCGCAAGACGACCCGCTCGCTGGCGGGGGCTTTATTCGCCGCCGTCGTATCCGCACTAGTAAACACCCCAATTTGGGTCAAATCTCGCAGATAATCGGCTATCGCTACTGGCGGTGCGATGGTAGATTTGGTTGCCGGGATTGGGGCGGCGGTCGGGGTTGGTGACGTACTAGGGCTTGGCGTTACTGTGGGGGTGGGACTGCTGGTACCGCCCGGACTAGGAGTTGGCGAACCAGTTGGCTCGCCAGTCGCGCCTACTAGTCCGATCGTATATACCGTTCCCGATTGTTGTTTCTCTGTAGCGGCTTGCGGCGCGATGGTCACAGTGGTTTGCCCTTGCTTGGCAACTAATTGCGGTTCGCTATCGCTGGGCTGCGTGACGATTTCCCATTGCTTGGCGGGGAGCTGTTGCTGATAAAATTTATAGACAACATCGATCGGATCTGAAGTCGTCCAGGTTGTAACTAGTCCCTTTTCTGGGGTCTGTGCTGTCGATTGAAGTTTGGCTTGGGAATATATTGGAAAATCGGCTGGTAAATTGCTGCTTGATTTAGCGGCATTATCGGTAGCGGTGGTGTTGTTCGGGTTTGGTTGAGTTAATTTCGGGTCTGGAGCAAAGGGATTTTGAAGAGATTTATTACCACTACATCCAGCGATAAGTAAGATCGAACTAATGACTATCGATCGCCGCACGATCGTCAGAAAAATTTGTAATTGCCAATCGAGCCGGAAACATGACACAAATAATGAGGATATAGAGCTAGTACGAACTATTCACCACTGACGCACTCGCATGCAAAACCCATACCAAAAATTGCTAGTTCTGCGATCGTCCATTCCTTAATCTGCACAGAATTCTCAACTCTCTCAATCCAGTCTTTTAATTCGCAATCGAGTCTAACGGCGCACTTGTCTCGGTCTGGGTGTCAAGCTTCACCATGATTATATCAAATTTTAGATTTTTTATTACCGATCTCATCCATCAGGGCTAAGCAATTCTCTAATTTTAGGGGTGGCTCTGTAGGGCTGAATTGACGTACTCGCGGCCTGGGTGGATGGACGAAGACAGCGAACGGCGAAACGTTCGCTGTCTTCATGTCAAACGTCAGATTTTAGCTTGGAGGGATCTAATAAACTCTCTAATGATATCGGTTTTGGTTCTCTCCGTTTTGTCAGCAAAAGCTTCGAGAATTCTGAGTTCTTGCTCGGGAATCTTAACATTTAACTGTTTTAAAGACATAGTGCGTGTGTTTCCTGGAATGATATACTGTGTTGGCTGATTCATGGTTTGTGGATCTATTTATACTGACAGGGTGGTTGAGAAAGGGTGACACAAAAGATAAGTTGTCAGTTTATTTTTTGCGACATTAAAATTAGAGCGAGTGCCGAGATCTGATTGCAACTAGGTTGCAAATGAGATGCTTAGCGATCGCAAAATCGATCGATAGAGCTGTTGCGAAACAGACAACAAATACTCAGACTTACTCATCTCCATCTTGAATAGCAGTTAAGCGAACGGTCGATCGACTGCTATTCAACATCTTCGGATCGCCTAAATTTACTTAGGGCGACGATTTTGCAAGAACGCAGGTAAGTCAGCGCCTGCATTTTGGGGTGGTTGAGGCTTAGGGAAACTATCGTTACCGACTGAAGCGCCAGACTGTTGCTTGCGAACTTGTGGCTCGACTGGCGCGGAAGCAGTGCGTGGGCTAGTACTAGTACTGCGAGAACGATTTGCTGGCTCGGTAATTTCACCAGTAAACCCGGTGGCAATCACCGTGATCCGCATTTCGCCCTGCATTTTATCATCGATCACCGCACCAAAAATAATATTGGCGTTGGGATCTACGACTTCATAGATAGTCTCCGCAGCAGTATTGACTTCACTGAGGGTCATATCGGACCCCCCAGTGATGTTGAGTACTACCCCCCGCGCACCCTCGATCGACGATTCGAGTAACGGTGAATGAATTGCTTGCATTGCTGCTTCGCGCGCTCGGGATTTGCCAGAGCCTTCACCGATACCCATTAATGCCGACCCAGCATCTGCCATGACCGTGCGGACATCAGCAAAGTCAACGTTGATCAGTCCAGGGATAGTGATAATATCAGAAATTCCCTGTACCCCAGACCGGAGGACATCATCAGCGATCCGAAAAGCTTCCTGGACGGGAGTTTGTTCGTTGATTGCCTGCAAGAGTTTATCATTAGGGATGATGATCAGGGTGTCAACCTGACTTTGCAATCCACTAATTCCTTCCTCTGCTTGATTCGTACGGCGGCGACCTTCAAAAGTGAACGGACGCGTGACCACACCAACCGTCAATGCACCCATTTCCTTGGCAACCTCAGCTACGATCCGTGCTGCACCAGTTCCAGTGCCACCCCCCATCCCCGCCGTAATGAATACCAGATCGGCTCCTTCCAATGCGTGCGCGATTTCTTCCCGGGATTCTTCTGCCGCTTTTTGACCGATTGCTGGATTACCACCAGCCCCGAGTCCGCGTGTCAGCTTTTGGCCTAATTGAATCCGCCGCGTTGCTTCTGAATGAGACAGAGCTTGCGCGTCAGTGTTCATCGTCCAAAATTCGATTCCCTCGATATCGCTGGCGATCATCCGATTTACTGCATTACTGCCACCGCCGCCAACACCGATGACTTTGATGCGAGCTGCGCTGCTAAAAGTAAGATCGTCAGACATTCGTTCGTCCCTTGGTATGGTGTAGCTATCTTGGATCGAGTGGCTTTTGAATCCTGGGTAGGAGAGTGGACTGGAATTGTTCATATGCTAGTTATTCGTGGGTGCGTTTAGAGCATAGTAACTCGCATTGTAGATTTTTTTTTGAAATTCCTCAGATGATAATAAATACGCCCGACAGTTCGGTTTTTTGAATCTGGCCCTGGTGAACCAGATTGCCGTGCCTACTTGCTAGGTAGACGATCGAACCGCTATAATATAGAGATTATAGAAGGATTAACTCGGGGTTCAATTATCATCTGTACGGTACTATTGATGTACTAAGATGTAACTTCAAACTGAGATCGCTACTTTTTGAATAATTTTCCGATAAAGTCGACCGATTACTTAAGTTGAAGTTTGGGTGCGTCAGGATTTCCTAAGTCGAGGTAGTCAACCCCAAGTGGATCGGTATAGTTTCGCCAGTTTCGCAGTCGATCGAGTTGTTGAATTTGACTGCTCAATCTAGATTCTTCACCAGAACTACCTAATCTTACCTTGCCTACTTCACTTTGTAAAATCAAATTTTGAGGATTGCGACAATCGACAATTCCGATTGTAACAGGGCTAGTCCGAACGGCTCGATAGAGTTGCTGCCAGCCAGGACAATCACCACGAACGGGTAGTCTCAATCGCAGTTTGGGTAGCGATTGTTGGACTAAGTCTCGATAATTTGAAATTGGTTGCTGCCGTCCGCGCTCGTCCACAACTAGTTGTGATTCAGTCGTTTCATCCTGCATAATCCGTGCGACAGGTGGGAGATCCTGCACCTGCACTAGTAAATGTGGCGGCAACACCCCCCGCTCGATCCGCGCACTCGCGATCGATCCTCGTTCGAGCATTTGTTCGGTCAAGCTTGCTGGCGCTAATTCAACAATCGATTGTGGATATTTAACCGCCAACATCGATCGAATCGTCCGATCGGTAAGATACTGATTACCTTCAATCCGAATCTGTTCGGGTGTGGCAATCGTCCAATCGCTTCGTCGCTGTGCCACCCAAGCAACCCCAGTCAAAATTCCGCACATACAACCAAATCGCCAGATCGATTTGATGACTCGAATTCGTTGCTGCTGTCGCAATTGTCGGCGGCGTTGTTTTAGTTGTTCTGGAGATAAGGGTTGCTGCACGAGTAGGAGGTAGGGATAGTGGGCAGTGGACAGTGAACAGTTGACAGTGGACAGTGGCTGGTAAGTAGAACTGTGCGATTCATGATTTTGAGTACGTCAGTTGTTGCACTCCATTGGTGCCAAGTCGTCTAACTACCAAAAGAGCGGCAAGCCGCTTGCTTGAATATTAAGTTGATTTTTCTGTTCCCATCGCTAGCTACTGTCTTGAGGCGCTTGTCTTGAAAAGGTGCTCCACTTGCGGAGTTGGGTCGGATGGGTTCCCCATCCGTGACCCATACCCAAGCAGGGCAAAGCCCAAGACCTACTGGTCTAATGGTCGGCTCGCCGACCAAAAGGCTAGCCGACCAAATGCACTTTTCGCAAACCCTCGGGGAACCCTACGTATGGCGCATCGCTAGTAACTAACTACTTCGGCACAAATTCTGTTCTTACCTGTTGCTTGTTATCGCTACTGACGACGATCGATTGGTCTTGCAATCTGCCGACACCGCGCGTACCAGTAAATTTGATGAGTGGAGCGATCTGTTGATAGACTACATTACCAGTTCCCACGATCTGTTGGGAAGTCATTTGCCAAACTAATCGATCGGCACGTAGCTTTGCTTGATTGCGGGTGGTCGCACCGCGTGCATTGCCTGTCAGCGTGGCAGTGGAGGCTTTGAGATCTAGTTCTCCAGCATTGGCATTAAATAGTGCAGCTTCTTTTTGGTGCAGGATTGTCAGCGGTCGATCGGTTGTTACGACTTCTCGATCGAAATTCCAGCTAAATGCGTCACCATTGACCTGAATTAGGGGATCTACGGCGTTGAGTTGCACCTGACCCTGTAAATTAACTATTTTGCGATCGAGTGCCGTATCGAAGCGATTAGCTGTGACTTGGGACGTGATTTTTTGTGATTGATATCGCTGAATTTGCACGGGACGCTCGCCAATAACTTTTTGCTGCTTGACCAGCCAAGTCATCTGTTCGGTTTGCATCGCCAAGCGGGGGTCGTTATACAATCCCGTAATCTTACCAGAGAGATCTAGTTGCTGTTTGCGGCTAAAATATTTGCCCTCACTAGCATTGGCCTGAAATTGGGGATGATTGGCTTGGACGCGATCGCGGATCGTTAACACATCTACTTTCGGTTGCCATTCGACCTCTTGACCGACGATCGTCAAATTATTGCGAGTTTCTTTGGCAATCACATCCCCATGCAAGACAAATTTGTCGCCGCCTTGCCCGATTTCGCCGGTTTTGGCAGTGACATGCAAAATGACTTGCCCATCCTGATAGAGGTCGCCATTTAAATTAGTAACCTTCGCAATCTTCCGATCGGGAGTATACTCGCCACGTTCGGCGCGAACTTTCCACCACGGCTTACCCTGTTTATCCACTTGCTCGAAGCTGAGATTGTCTAGTTCTAGCTTTGCTTCGATCGGCGATGGCTTCGGACTATTAGTAGCTTGTGGTTTGGTGATAGAACACCCCCCCATCGCGCACATGCCGATCGCGCATACAAAACTTATACAGCGATATCTCTGCATTAATTAGATCTCCTGCCTAAGTTCGAGAATGCCATCGGCCTGTTTAGAAGCTATTAGTCTAGATCGATCGAGCGCGCTAAATAGTTGCCAATCGTGCCAAGAAATTGCAACGGTCGCCGATTCGATCGATCGTCCAACCGATTAAGTCCAAAGATCGGGGGTAATCGATAAACTACTCCTAGGGGTTTTCTGGATCTCTTCTTTGACATTTTCCAAGTCGATGTATCGATCTGAGACATTGATCAGACTATCGCTAGTCATCGATCGCAAGCTGACGACTTCCACCCGGACTCCCCGATAACTTACGGCATCTACAGCATAAGCCAGGTCGCCATCGCCGCTGACGAGCACAGCAGTATCATAAGAGCCGACTAGAGCCATCATATCGACAGCAATTTCGACATCGAGATTGGCTTTTTTAGAACCGTCGGGGAGTTGGACTAAATCTTTGGCAATCACTCGATAGCCATTGCGCCGCATCCACAGCAAAAATCCCTGTTGTTTTTCATTATTGCGATCGACTCCAGTATAGAAAAAAGACCGCAGTAATCTCGATCCACCAGTAAGTCTAGCTAACAGCTTCGTATAATCTATTTCGATGTTTAGTTGCAGTGCGGCATAAAATAAATTAGACCCATCCACAAAAATTGCTACTCGACCGCGATTTTCCAGAACTTGTTGGGCTGAAAAGATCGATTTCTCATCGTGATTAAAACTATTTATCATTCCGATCGGTTTTTATTAACTTAAAAAAAGTTTTGTAAAAATTGTTTTATAAAGTTGAGAAATTATGCGATCGCAAAAATCTACTCACTACTATAGTACAGTGAGGACGAGCCACTAACACTAACTCGGTAGTTCTAATTTGGCAAAAATCGGCTTGGGTTCGCCCAGAAGACTATCTGCGTTGAGGATGCCCCATTCCAGATGACGCTCCCAATCGCGGGGTAAATTTAACAAGGCGACATTTGTTGTCGCATTTTTACCACAGATAAGATCGAAATCGATTTCTAGTCCTAATTGACGATAAATATCCGTGCTAATTTTTGGCACGATCGGCGATAGTAAATAAGCGGCCAAGCGCGCTGACTCCAGAACAGAATATAAGACTCGGGCTAATTCTGAATGCTTTTCTTGTTTGAATAAAGTCCAGGGTGCGAGATCGTCAATGTATTTGTTGCTCGAGCGCACCAAGTTGAGAATTGCTTCACAGGCAGCTTGAAAGGCTAAATTATTGTAATCGCGATTTACCCGCGCTCCCAAATCGCTACCCAAAAGTTTGAGCGGATTGTCAGCGAGAATATCGGCCGCGTTGCAGTGAGGAACTTTGCCACCACAGTATTTTTTCGCCATCCCTAGCGTCCGGTTGACTAGATTCCCCAAACTATTGGCAAGATCCGCATTGACGATTTCGACAAAGCGCGTTTCATTAAAATCTCCATCTTGTCCGAACTCGATTTCTTTGAGAAAATAGTAGCGCAACGGTTCGGCACCATAGCGATCGACTAAATCGATCGGATCGATCGCATTTCCTTCACTTTTACTAATTTTTTTACCATCTTTGGTAAAGTAACCGTGGGCAAAAACGCGATGTGGAATTGGCAAGTCTGCAGACATCAGCATTGCTGGCCAATAAATAGCATGAAACCGCAAAATATCTTTACCGATTAGATGCAAATCGATCGGCCAGCGTTGACTCAAAGCATTTGCTAAGTTTGGCTCGGCATCTGGATCGAGTAGTGCAGTCACATATCCCAACAACGCATCAAACCAGACATAAATTGTCTGCTGGGGATCGCTTGGGAGTGGAATACCCCAATTAACATTAACTCGCGAAATCGAGAAATCTTGCAATCCTTGCTCTACAAATTTCAATACTTCGTTGCGCCGCATATTCGGCAGAATAAAGTCGGGACGTTCGGCATATAAAGCCTCTAATTGGTGTTGATAATTGGATAAGCGAAAGAAATAATTGGTTTCATCGCGCCATTCGACTTGTTTGCTGGGGTGCAGCGGACAATGTTTATCGGCGAGTAAATCTCGTTCTTCTTTAAATTCCTCACACGAGACACAGTACCAGCCTTGTTGTGTACCTTGATAGATATCGCCGCGATCCCAGACCCGCTGAAAAAATTCGCGCACGACGATCTGATGATTGGGCGCTGTCGTTCGACTAAACCTGTCGTATTGGATATCCAACTTGCTCCAGAGTGCGTCAAATCTCGCCGCAATCCGATCGCAGTAAATCTGTGGCTCGATTCCTGCTGCTAGTGCCGTGCGTTCGATTTTTTGCCCATGTTCGTCAGTTCCGGTAATCAGGAGGACATCGCGCTGCTGGAGTCGCTGCCATCTGGAGATCGCATCAGCAGCCATTGTCGTATAAGCATGGCCGATATGCGGAATGTCGTTAACGTAATACAGTGGTGTAGTGACGGTATAAGTCTGTTGGTTGCTCACGAGATAATTAAGATAGAAGCTAACATGTGACGGGATCTCGTACCGATTTTCTTGCTGCTGCGGCAGAGCCAGCACCAACTCAAGATCGTTGCTAATTAAGTCAGCAAGCGATATTCAAAGCAAGTTCGGGGCGATCTCACAATGCCGAATGTTCCTACTGCATACCTGTAGCTAGCTATTTTGGCGCTAATGTTGGAATGATAAGCACCAAAATTAAGTAACACTCGGATATTGAGGAAGATCGTTAACATTGACAACTTAGCTTGATGAAAGATATTTAGTAAAGTCGATGTCGTCGAGCAGATACTACACATTGGCAGAGCATTTCTCCTCAAGTTATGCTACTGAGTGAACCAAGACGAAGATCTCTAGTCTCCATCATAGATGAGGTTGTTACCGATCTTGCCGAACCTGATGGCTTTGTTAATAATTAGTAATTGGTTTGATGTTAGAATATATAAAATCTGCGGGTAACTAGCTCAATGGTAGAGCATCGGACTCTTAATCCGTTGGTTCCGAGTTCGAGCCTCGGGTTGCCCATCACTTCAAACCCCGCACAGGGCGAGGTTTTGTTGTTTCTATATATTGTTTCATTTTCGTAGTATTGGGTTAAATCATCTATTTATTCGTACCTATTGGGTTGAATTTGAAGATATTGAGTATCTTTTTATACCGCAATACCTAAGAAGCCCAAAACCCTAGCGGGGCAACCAGTGATTAATATTAACCACGGACGCATATAGATTGTATTAAAGGCTCTGAAAGAATATATCGATAATCGGTTATCGGCTTTAACTACCACCAGCCAAAAAAGCCCTTAGAGATCGCGCGGTAGTTCCTGCTAATGATTCGATCGTCCCAATAGATCTCGATCGACTATCAAGCCCAGCTAATTGATGATAAGGACGGGTTCGTAGCCTTGGATCGAATCCGATCGGTATCCAAGGATCGGTTACTCAAGAAATTGGGAACGATCGACATTGATACAGGTAAGGCTGTTTTAATGGCTTTGGGTGAAATGTTTGCAGAATAGATCGAAATAGCCCCCACCAGTGAAGGCGAGGGCTATTTCGACGATGGACTGTTACAAGCAGTCCAAACAAATATCAGTAGTACTAAATATTATGGCATTATCACAACCTCCGCTGACAAGTGGATGACGACTGTCGTAACTGTAAAATTTTGAATAAATACCGACAGATAATAAATCCTCAGCTTGTGGGCGCGATCGATTAGTTAGAATTATTACTTGTCCAGCCCCATAAACTGAAAAAACCTATCAGCGCAAGGTTTTTGATGATATTGTCGTATCGAGTAGCTTCATGAGTAGCATGCAAGTATCGATACTGCCAGACCCTCAAATCTGACAGTTTTAGACGATTTAGAGCATTGACATTAGATTAAAAAATTTCACAAATCTTTATCATCGACTGGGATTAGCGTATACTACGAGAGCAAAGCTTACAGCTAGTTTAGAGGAGCAAAAATCCAATGTCGGAGGCGCAGCAGTCCTTCAGAGTCCCTAGGGAATTTTTGGGGCCACCTGATGACTTAAATCCCAACGTCTTCATGTTTTTTGGCGCACTCGGGTTGGTCGCAATTTCCACGCTCGGCTATTGGGTCTGGCACTTCCCAGATTGGTGTTGCTTTGGTTTCAACGTCTTAGCTTTACACATGGCAGGTACCGTAATTCACGATGCTTCTCATAATTCCGCACATCCCAATCGAATTTTTAATGCGGTGATGGGGCATGTGAGCGCATTGATGTTAGGGTTTGCTTTTCCAGTATTTACCCGCGTCCATATCCAACATCACGCTAACGTCAACGATCCTGAGAACGATCCCGATCACTTCGTATCTACTGGCGGCCCACTCTGGTTGATTGCAGCTAGATTCTTCTACCATGAGATCTACTTCTTTCAGCGCAAATTGTGGCGAAACAACGAATTAATCGAATGGTTTCTCAGCCGCTTATTTGTGGGATCGGTGATTTTTTTTGCCTGCCAACATGGATTTACTGGGTATATTTTCAATTTTTGGTTTTCGCCAGCGCTAGTTGTGGGCTTGGCACTAGGGCTATTCTTTGACTACTTGCCGCATCGTCCCTTCCAAGATCGCAATCGTTGGAAAAATGCGCGGGTATATCCCGGCCCAATTTTGAACATTTTGATCTTCGGTCAAAATTATCATCTGATCCATCATCTCTGGCCATCGATTCCCTGGTACAAGTATCAAGCTGCCTATCTGGTAACTAAGCCACTTTTGCTTTCCAAAGGTTGTCATCAGTCATTGGGTTTATTAAAGGGCAAAGATTTTCTTCATTTTGTCTACGATCTCTTTTTAGGAATCAGATTTCACCACAAATCATTACCTACTCCGGTATCGATCGTCATCCCTCAACCGGAAGTGGACGTGGTAGAGCCAGTCAAATCTCGATCGGTCAGTAATAACTGAAGCTCCATAATTTAAGGCTAGGCGGCTGTCTAGCCTTATTGTTTTTCTAGAACGCTAGCACTACAAATCGGGCAACATCACCTCACAAATGTCAATCGGATGCACTGGCAGATCGGCACTAGCTGTAGCATATAATACATTTTGCTCCAACTTAAAACGGCTTTAATATCGATCGATAAAGCTCGATCTGGTAACAAATTTAACTCGTGACGATGCGATCGCGGAATATCGATCGAATATCGATCGTATTTATTACACGATTACCTGTAGAATTTAAACCAAAATCACCAACCCGACCGAAATCTCTTAGGATCTGGAGGAAAAACCCATCAGTAGCACAACTACCACCCAAAATATCGCCACTACAGAAGAATCTGTTATTCACATCTGGGGTCAAAATCTACTCTCAGGGGAAGTCAAAATTAGTGGGGCAAAGAATTCGGCATTAGTCGTCATGGCTGGAGCATTACTATGTTCGAGCGAATGTCGGCTCCAAAATATTCCGGCGCTGGTTGATGTCGATAAGATGTGCCAGATTCTTGAAGCGTTGGGAGTTAAGATCCAACGTAATGGCGAAGTATTGGACTTCGATACTACTGGCTTTAACTGTCATACACCGCCGTTCGAACTAGTTTCTAAGCTCAGAGCCGCCTTTTTCTCGATCGGGCCGATTTTAGCCCGGTTGGGTGTCGCGAAAGTCCCCATGCCAGGTGGTTGTTCGATCGGCGCACGGCCGATCGAACTCCACGTTAGGGGTTTACAGGCGATGGGCGCGCATGTGGAGATCGAACATGGCATCGTCAATGCTTATGTCACTGGCTCGAGCAAGCGTCTCAAAGGCGCGAAAATCTATCTCGACTATCCAAGTGTCGGTGCGACGGAAACATTGATGATGGCGGCGACGCTAGCGGATGGAGAAACAATTTTAGAGAATGCGGCGAAAGAACCAGAAGTTGTCGATTTGGCAAATTTCTGTATTTCCATTGGTGCCAAAATTACGGGTGCTGGTACCGATCGGATTGTCATCTCAGGTGTAGAAAAACTTCATGCTACAGATTATAGTATCATTCCCGATCGCGTTGAAGCAGCTACGTTCTTAGTGGCTGGTGCGATTACCAACTCAGAGATCGGTCTGTTTCCCGTCGTTCCGGCACATTTGGCTGCGGCTGTAGCTAAATTGGAACAAATCGGTGCCAAAGTAGCGATCGATGGTGCCGATCGAATGCGTGTAATTCCGACTGGGAGACTCAAAGGGGCAGATATCGAAACGTTGCCTTACCCAGCCTTCCCGACAGATATGCAAGCGCAATTTATGGCACTATTAGCGATTGCCGAAGGTAGTAGCGTGATTACTGAAACCGTTTTTGAAAATCGGCTCCAACACGTCGCCGAACTCAAACGGATGGGTGCAAATATCAAAGTCAAAGGCAATCATGCGATCGTCGAAGGAGTCTCAAACCTCTCCGGCGCAACCGTGACAGCTACCGACTTGAGAGCATCTGCGGCCTTGGTATTAGCTGGCTTGGCTGCTAATGGCAAAACAGTCTTACAAGGCTTGCACCATCTCGATCGCGGTTATGACAACCTTGAAGCGAAAATGCGTAGTCTCGGCGCTAAAATCGAGCGCGTCCATGTCAATGCTGATGGGGAAGCCGTCTACAGCTATGGGGGCGAAACGTTGCGGGTGTAGGAGCGATGGGCAAGAGGATGAGAATTTTGGAGTTTGCGCTTCTCGCGTCGGGAAACCCGACGCGAGAAGCGCACCAATCAGCGAGATAAGACAGTGACTCGCGAATCTCGTTCCGATTTCACTTTGCCCCACTTCCTTGTGGGAACTCTGTCGATCGTCAACAGTCCTAGTAAAATAAGGGCCGATCGCCTTACACTGAGTTGACGAAAATACTTAATTCCCCGAATCGACAAATGCAAATACGATTTCAACGTCTAGTTTTAATTAGTTGCCTCTTGGGTGCCCTGATGTTGGGTAGTTGCGATAGTCCGAAAAGAGCGCAATCCGATAGCCAACCGACTCCACCAGCACCGACTAGCACTACCAGTCCGACTAGTACCACCGATCGCTTCCCCGGGTTACCTCGGCTCAATGGCACAGCGAAGGTGTTGATGACTGTCAAAGGTAATAAGCAGATCGAGATCGAAGTAGATGGTAACAATGCCCCAATTACGGCAGGAAATTTTATCGATCTGGTACAGCGCAAATTTTATAATGGCTTGACATTTCATCGGGTCGTGAAAAACCCTCCATTCGTCGTTCAAGGTGGCGACCCTAATGGTGATGGTACTGGTGGCTATATTCCTGCCGGATCGAGTTCCGAGCGCCGAATTCCGCTAGAAATCAAGCCCAGTGGCAACTCGTCGCAGATCGTCTATAGTCAGAAGATTAGCGATACACCCATATTGCAACACAAGCGCGGTGCGATCGCGATGGCCAGATCCGGAGCACCTGATTCTGCTTCTTCGCAATTTTATTTTCTCTTAACAGATGTTCCCTACCTCGATGGGAGCTATGCTGTGTTTGGCAAAATTACCAAAGGCTTGGATATCATCGATACGATCTCCAACGGAGATAAAATAATTTCTGCTAAAGTGACTCAAGGAATTGAGAATCTCAAGAAATAGTTGATTAGTGAATCGTGGATCGTGGATAGTGGATAGCGAACGGCTTGTTTGCTATTCATTTTTATACCATTGTCGATCGAAATGCGAATTGTGGTTACTGGGATTGGGTTTAGATCCGCATTAGGAGATCTGACGCATACTTGGCAAAGTTTGCTCTTAGGAAAGTCCGCGACTGGGTTAGTTAAACCTTTTGCTGATTTGCCATTTTTGCCGTTGGCGACGATCGCTAAACAGCCCCAGAATGTTCTCGATCTCACTCGGCTCGTTGTCGCTGAGGCTGTGAAAGATGCGGGTTTGAGTTTGCCATTACCCGATTGTGGCGCGATCGTCGGTTCGAGTCGAGCCTGTCAAGCTCAGTGGGAAAAATTAGCAGCACATCCCTCTCGACAGCCCGATCTGACGGGTTGGTTAGATACGTTACCGCACAATCCAGCGATCGCTACCGCTCGATATATTGGCGCTCAGTCGGCTGTATTAGCGCCGATGGCAGCTTGTGCGACGGGAATCTGGTCGATTGCCCAAGCGGTGACTTTAATGCGTTCTGGAGCCTGCAACCGGGCGATCGCGGGAGCAGTAGAAGCACCGATTACACCGTTGACGATCGCGGGTTTTATCCAAATGGGTGCGTTAGCGACAACCGGCTGTTATCCATTCGATCGATTGCGTGAGGGATTAGTTTTAGGCGAAGCGGGAGCCGTATTCATCTTGGAAACAGCCGAATTAGCTCAGGCACGCGGTGCCGATATTTATGGCGAAATCTTGGATTTTGGTTTGACTAGCGATGCTTACCATGAGTGCGCGATGGATATGGAGGGCAAGGCAGCACGTCAAGCAATTTCGGATTGTCTCGATCGAAGCTGGCTCAGTCCCACCGACATCGATTATATTCACGCGCATGGTACGGGAACACAGCTTAACGATCGACGCGAAAGTCAATTAATTCAGCAAATTTTCCCCAATGGTGTGGCGATTAGTTCGACAAAGGGAGCCACTGGGCATACATTAGGGGCATCCGGAGCAGTGGGGATTGCGTTGTGTTTGAGATCGATCGCGACTCAGATTTTACCGCCATGCGTGGGGTTTACAAATGCGGAATTCGATCTCGATGTAGTAACTAGTGCCCGTCATGCAAATGTGAATAATTTGCTGTGTTTGAGTTTTGGATTTGGGGGGCAAAATGCCGCGATCGGGATTAGGAAGTTCGTGAGAGAACCTAATGAGTAGGCTATTTCCGCTTTTCTCAATGTGCATAAAAACAGTGGGTGAAATGGTGGGTTACAGACCAGCCAAACCCATCAAAACAGCACCTATTTTAGGTGTATAGATACAAAAAATAGACTGTTAAGAAATGTTTTGTTTCCTAAAAGCCTTGCCAGCAGTATGTTTTCAACCCGATGGAGCTATGCGGTCTCGAACCGCAGACCCCTACCATGCCATGGTAGTGCTCTACCAACTGAGCTATAACCCCTTAATACCTCTAAATCTACTAGATTCAGTTCCCTGTTGTCAAGGTCTCAGCTTTTCGAGATAAAGTCAGATCGTCATCCGCTTATGTGGATGACGATCTGATAGCTGAGCAGGCAGGTTTTGGCTGTCTAGCTGAGATGTTACTCCCCTATTTTCTGAGCGATTAAGCAGGGAAAATCCGCAATCTACGATTGGGTTCTTCGCCAAAACTTGCCGACTTGAGGTGATAATGTTCGATCAGTTCGTGTTGCATCTTCCGAACGGTACTCGATCGCGGCAACAATTCCACTGGTTGATGTTTGGGAATAACGATTTGCTCGACCGCTAACCGGGCTTCCTCCAGAGCTTCGACCTCATCCTCACTACCATCTTGCGTAAACAACCGAAAATCAGCTTCTTCGGGAATACCCGGATCGTCCATGTGCAACATCCGGCGCAGTGTCCGCGTGATTTGGGGAATCGTGCCCGATTTGACGCTATAGATTGGTACTTGACGCACCTTACTAATCTGGCGCAATTTGGCATGATTTTTGATGTGCGTCCGCAGGGCTAAAACCGCATCCGCACTGCCCATATCCTTGGTGAGAATTACGGGTAAATTCAACACCTCGATTACCTGCTCCAACTGGTCGCGACCGATGCCATAAGGATAGACATGGAGTGGTAAATCTTCACCGTTTGCCCCTCGAACTGCCCCGTCGTACATCATCGCCTCATCGCTATCCCAGTTTTGGTCGAGGAGTTGAGAAAAGCCTAAATCTGCTTCGAGGGTAGCTTGAGAGGCATTGGTAGCCAGAGTTTGGGGCATGGGTTCCATGCGACCGCTCGATCGCCAGCCACGGGTCGATTGGGGCGCATTCGGTGCAGGCATCAGGCCATTTTTCGCAGCTTCGGGCAGTTCGCGGACGATCGAGACTTTCCCTTCATTATCGACCGTTCGTACTTGGGGCGTAGGTGTGCGACCGCGCAACAGGAGATCGACCATATCGGCGACATCATCGTGAACTACCCAGCGATGACGTTCCTGCATTTCGACCGCCACTTCAAACGTGGGGGGCGCTTTGCGTTCGAGGACGGTTTTTTGCGAGGCGCGTCGTCGTGCTTCGTCATCGCCGAGCGTAACCGCTTGAATCCCACCGATTAAGTCGGAGAGCGTAGGGTTTTTGAGCAGGTTTTCGAGTTTGTTACCGTGAGCGGTACCGACTAATTGTACGCCGCGTTCGGCGATCGTCCGTGCGGCGATCGCTTCTAGTTCTGTCCCAATTTCATCGATGACGATGACTTCGGGCATGTGGTTTTCCACTGCTTCGATCATCACCTGATGTTGCAATTCGGGACGAGCGACTTGCATCCGTCGTGCCTTGCCAATAGCGGGGTGGGGAATATCGCCATCGCCAGCAATCTCATTACTGGTATCGATAATCACGACCCGCTTACCGAGATCGTCGGCTAACACCCGCGCGATTTCCCGCAGTGCGGTAGTTTTACCGACCCCTGGACGACCCAACATCAGGATCGATTTCCCAGTTTCTACGAGGTCGCGAATCATATTAATCGTGCCGTAGACTGCGCGCCCAACGCGACAAGTCAAACCGATAATTTCGCCCGTCCGATTTCGCATACAGCTAATCCGGTGCAGCGTCCGTTCGATTCCCGCCCGATTATCGCCACTAAAGATCCCCACTCGATCGGTACAATATTGGAGTTCTGCCTTGGTAATCGCTACATCGCTGAGGTATTCTGCCCCATCGGGAAATCTCGCTTCGGGAAAACGCCCCAAATCCATCACTACTTCAATTAAAGTACTGAGTTTAGGATGTGCTTCCAACGCGATCCGAATCGATTCCGGTAACACCGCCAATAATTGGCTCAGGTCATCGGTGATTTGCATTCTACCCAAACTTAAATTTTCGTCCATTACGGGTTGTGATTGGTTATTAGTTATTTAGTTGTGTGGTTGACCCCCTCAATAAATTCCCCGCGAGGGAGGGTCAGGGGTAGGTTGTCTTGGCGTTCGGAACTAGAGTTTTGACATTTGTTCGGGTTGAGGGGTTTTTAACTGGCCGACTAATTCATGGGCGATCGACACCGCAGACCATAATAATTCTGGGTGTGATTCTAATTTGTTGGGGTTGGTAGTGGCGGCATCCAATCGATCGAGCAGTGGCGATAATAAGATGCGAGCATAGCTACCATAAGCAACGCCATGAACGTGTTTATCTTTGCTCGTAGCAGTAGGTAAAAGTCCGCGTTCCCTGAGTTTGGGCACGGTGTAATGATTGGTACCACCAGCAAGTTGCACGTAGCCAGGTAGCCCCGCTGCTAAAACTTTTTCGCCTAATTTAATCGCGGCATGAGTCGTCCCCACGCCGATATCGCCACTCATCGGTCTCCCATCGGTTTGCCAGATCAGGGAAAATGGCAATGGATCGAGTGAATAAGTAGCTGCAATGGTAGCGTGGAGCGATCGCAAGTAAGGGATTAATTCATTACTATCGGGACAACTGATCGCTAGCAGTTTAAGGTTATTTGCGACAGGTGCCAAAATCTGCCATAACCGCTGAAATTCCGTTAGATGTCCTGGTTGGGTATGGATTTCGATCGCATCGATCCTACCCGCTGTAAGCTCGGGGATGATACTCTCGGGCGTTGCCGTCCGATCGGCGGTCGTAATCAGTCCCAACGGACAAATCGGCACACATCGACCACAACCATAGCAACGACTTTCGATGACACCCGCTCGGGCATCAGTAAAAACGATCGCTTCAGCCGGACAAATTCGTTCGCACGGTCGCGGACAATCTGGAGGACATCGAGTTGGGTCGAATTCTGCTTTGCGAAAATGGGGGTCGATGCCGTCATTTAAACTCACCATTAACCACGGCGGATCCATCATTGGATAACCCCGATTTTTTGCAGCTTGGGCTAATTTGTGGGCGACAGTAATTCCCTCTCTAGCTGCGGCAATTACTGCTAAATCGGCAGCGATATCGATACAATCTGCCCCTGCCAATGTATAGGCAATTACTAGATTTCGAATAGCTGGTAAATGCCCAAAACTAGCACCACAGATAAGTTTAAACCACGTACTCCTATTTAACGAATTCAAGGCTGGGGAGTATAACACCGATCCTTATATAAAATTTTGCGGACACCGTTGTGGGTGAAAATATGTTACGTATGCGGCGTAAAAACATTCATGGCAGTTATCCTCTTTACCCTAAGTTAATCCGAGTCCAATGTATGAATTATATCTAGAATCGATCCTTGCTGGCTAGTGAAGAGCGAATGTGTTAACTTTCTGCAACATGGCTGGGATCGATATTGAAGCTGCGTCGATCGATGATATCCGGCTTAAAACTTGACTGTCAAAGGTGCACATGGAAATGGCTCGCATTGCGTATATTATATTCCAGCAAAACCGATCGAATATTCCCAAATCCAGCAACGCCCAAAATTCATAGGGATCGATCCTTGGGGCGATCGCCATTGGTGCAGGGCGGGCATAGAGGTGAATTTAGCTAAGCACCAACTTCACCCTCGATCGCGACTTCACCTTCAGCTTCTTTGGCATTTTTATCTTCAATTGTCACCATGACTTTCTTCGCCGTACCCCAATTAGCCAGCGGGATCTGCATCATTACTTTACCGCGATCGTCTGGCAAGAAATCCGCACAGGCCATTTCCTTATCATCCATAATCGCCCAAACGCGATAGACTTTGCCCTGAGGTAGGGCGGGTATTTGTTGGAGCGTCAATACTGCCGCCGATTTTTGTGGCACCATCACCAAACTACCCATTCCCATCGATTTTCCCGACGTACTTTTGAGTGCCAGAAAGCGGTTGTTTGGTTGTTGAAGTAGACTGACGACAGATTGATAGGCGGAGAGATCTTGTTTGGCTGAAGCTAATTCTTCGCCGAGACGATAGTTGTACCACCACAGTCCCGCTAGCAATGATACTCCCAATCCCCCGATCGATCTCCATACCCATTGATGCGATCGATTGTGAGTTTTTAATTGCCCAATGACAGCGTTAGCAGCCGCAGATTCTGCGGTGGCAATCTCTACGATTCTGTGGCGGAGCGATGTTGATGGTTTATCCGCTGGCAAAGCGAGCGGGAGTAAATCTAACGATCTCTTGAGACTCACCAGTTCTGCCGCTCGTTCGGGATGCTGGGCTAAATAGCGATCGACACTTGCCATTTCTGAAGGAGTAAGATCGCCCAAAACATAGCCAGACAGCAGCTCTGACATGGATTCTTCAGGTGAGACAGGGAGATTGGGGTCTGACATTACTCGGATCTGGAGTGGGGAGAGTGGGGAGTGGGGGTAGGGTGGGGAGTTGGGGGAGAGTGAAGATATTCGATTGTTAATCCGCAATCCAAAATCGAATTAATCGACTAAATCCTGTAACAATTGCCGGAGCTTGAGCAATCCTTGGCGCGATCGAGTTTTGATCGTACCGAGGGGAACACACAGCTCCTCGGCGATTTCTGATTGACTCTTTCCCTGGTAATAACCCATTTCTAGCACTTGTTTTTGAGCGAGGGGAAGTTGTTGGAGTGCATTACTCATGCGTTCGCCTAATTCTGTGAGGGTGACTGCTTCCATCGCTGGCTGTCTGGGGGATTGGCGTAGATAATTGCCAACCCGTTGGTACAGATTTTGCTGCGAATTTTGCTGCTTGAGTCGGTTGAGTGCACGCGATCGAGTTATCGTCAGCAAGAACACTAGTAACGTACCGCGATCGGGATCGTATTTATCGATCCCACGCCAAAATGCCAGAAACACCTCTTGAGTCAAATCTTCAGCTTCAGCCGCATTTGTCAGCATCCGCAGTGCCAAGCGATAGACTGCCGTACCATAGCGATCGTAAATGATGCCCAAAGCATCAGCATCGCCTTGTTGCAATGCATTAACAACTCGAAAATCATCTGGATCTGTGGGCATGGAGTTAGAAAAACCAGAGAACACCAGACACTACATAATATCCACCCATGAGTACCAAAGCTAGTCCTCCCCACCGCATTATCGATTCGGATTTAGCTAAAACTTGCCTACTGACTTTAATCAGTCCTGCAAATAAACTCGCAGCAAAAATGACCGCAGTATAACCCAGTGCATAAGCCACCATTGTCAGCGTACTCCACAACGGCGAACCAGTTGCTGCTGCTGCCGCTAATACGGCAAATAATACCGGACTGGCACAGGGAGAACTTACTAGCGCAAATGTCAGACCTACTCCATAGGTACCAGCAAATGGTATCGAGAATTGAGCCTGGGGCAAGGGTAGATGAAATAAACCTGCAATGCTCGTACCCATGAAGATGATGATGCTACCGATCGCGATATTAATATACCCGCGCCAGTCCACCATTACTGCCGCTGCAACTGACGAAAATAGCCCAAATACACTTAAGACGGTCACAACACCTAACACGAACCCACTGGCATTAATGAAGGCTGCGCGGCGAGATTTGGCTTCGAGCGTACCGATATAACTGAGATTGACTGGGAGCAATGCCAGAATACATGGTGAAATGCTTGCCAGTAAACCACCCCCTGCCGCAAAAGGAATCAATAACCAGGGATTGGTTAATGGTTGACGCGCACCCCATTTTTGATAGCTATTTTCAGTCTGGGAGACAAATTTTTCGATCGAGTGCAGTATTCCCAATCGATCGATTAATAAAATTACCGCGAATGTAAATATCCCTAATCCTAACCATCCCCACCATTTAGGTAAGCGTTGGCGAAATTTCACGATCTTGGGAATGGTCTTTTCTATTTTCATGGGAATAGGGAATAGGGGATAGGGGATAGGGGATAGTTAATTCCCCTATTTGGCATGGCTCTTCCCCTTAATAGTTTAAATGTGGTGTCTTCTATCGAAAAATGCGCCTATTTTTTCATCGCATCGCCATTTTTCTTCATTGCGTCGCCACCCATCGCAGCACCATCTTTCTTCATTGCGTCGCCACTCATCGCAGCACCGTCTTTCTTCATTGCATCGCCGCGACTCATTTTCGCGATCGTGGCATCCAAAACTGCTGTATAGTCAGTTAATTCAGGGTTGTTTTGAAACTGCTTGACTATTTTTCCAGTTGCCGGATCGATAATTGCCACTGTCGAAGTTTTGGACTTGTTGGCATTGAAAAAGTTAGTCAAGCCCAAGCTAGCAGCTTTTTTCATCGAGGCTTGAGTCGTTTTTGCATCACTCACATCGAATACCACCAAATTCATTTTGGTGCCGTATTGTTGTTCGAGTTTGGAAAGTGTGGGAGCGATATTTTTGCAACCAGGACACCAGCTAGCATAGATATCTACGACGACTGGTTTGCCTTGCAGTTGTTTGGCAAGTGCGGTGTCGGCTTTGGCTAATAATGTGCCATCGATATGTGATGAAGCTGATGGTATCGTAGCTTGAATGGCCTTCATGCTGACGATCGTGCCAGTCGCAAGTGTAGCGACGATCGTGAAAATTTTGACAAGAGCGGATTGGTTCATATCGATCGAGATCCAGTTCAAATTGGGTTCTATCAAAAGATACAATCTGGATCGACGAGCGGATTCATCTGCCTATTTTTCGATCGCGCTGCTCTTGGTAATCTCGACAATCGATCGCCTGTTCTGAGTTGGCGATCTGCGGATGTACAGTGCATTTTAGCCGATGGTCGTTAGTGAAAAACTCACAATTCGCGCAAGGAATTTGGTGCATTTTTTTGGCTCTGGCAACTGTAGCGCGGACGCTCTCCCAAATATTCCACACTACTAACACCGTCAACAACCACGCACATCCAAAACAGATCGGGATGAGCAATGGTTTGATGGTGTGGATTACAACTGCTAGTAATTGCCAGATTGTCATAAGCAATCGATCTCGATCGATGATGTGTCGATCTTAGATCGAATCGCTTATCCTAGCCACTATTGCTAGAACGGAATTTCATCGGTATCGGCATCATTAAATACTGGTGGCGCTTCGACCTTCACCGCAGTGGCTGGTTTGGAGGCTGGTGCGGCACTACTGCGTGGAGCAGCACTGGATGGGCCAGAACTGGTTGTGGCTGTAGTCGCGGGAGTATCTAACGTATTGATATGATACAAGCGGCTAGCGACTAATCGAGCGCGTTTTTCTTTATAACCATCACGTTCGATCGTGTTCATCTCGATCCGACCCTCGATCGTCACGCGATCTCCTTGCTTATAATTTTCCTTCATTTCTGTTGCCAAATTGCCCCAGCCCACAACTTCGATCGTCGGATGCTGGTCGTCAGGACGGCTGCCCAATGGCGGTGCAAACTGGACGAACATATCGGCTACAGCCATTTGATTGTCAGCGGTGTAGCGCAATTCGGGATTTTTGATAATCTCCGCCATTAAAATGCAACTATTCATGATTAGGTAACGAGCTAAGGATGAGGGACAAGCGATATCCGCTGATTGGCTCCTTTCTTGTGGTTGCACCAAGCAACACGACAAGGCAAAGACTTGAAGCGACAATTACATTTTAGTATATAAATACTGGTTTGCAACTAAGGCCAGCTCTGCCACAGGCAGAAATCTATTTTAGCATCCTCATTACACGCTCTGGGTTCTTTTCGATTCTTTGGGCAAATATGCTCTTGTGTATCTCTGTGTGCGCGAACATTCTACTGCTGGCTCACTGGGATGGGCGAGCGGTCTGAGCTAAAATAGAGAACGTCACAGGAATTTTGTTAAAATATAATCTCCCACGCAAAATAAATAATACGGCATCCATTCGGGTATCGATGCTGGTTGCCGATCGCTTCACTATAAATTTGCCAATTCTTACTCTCCTCATCGATGATAGACACACCGATCGATCTCCCCGTTAATGTTGCCCTGTCCACACCGATTCTGCTGTTAGTCCTAGTCGCACTAGAAGCAGTACTATCCGCCGATAATGCGATCGCGCTAGCATCAATTTCGCAAGGATTGGTAGATGAAAATCTTCGGCCGAAAGCACTAAATATTGGCTTGATTTTTGCTTATGTCCTGCGAATGACATTGATCGTTGCCGCAACTTGGGTTGTCCGCTACTGGCAATTTCAGGTGCTAGGCGCTGTTTATTTACTATGGTTGGTGTTTAAGTACTTTACAGCAGCAAAGGATGAAGATGGCGAAAAACAACGCCCTCAATACACGTCTCTATGGCAAGTGATTCCGATTATTGCCTTTACAGATTTGGCATTTTCACTAGATAGTGTGGCTACCGCGATCGCCGTATCGACTGACACTTGGTTGGTAATTTCTGGAGCGACAATTGGCATTATTCTACTGCGCTTTATGGCAGATTTATTCATTCGCTGGTTGGGCGAATACACGCATTTAGAAGATGCTGGTTATATTGCAGTGGGTTTGGTCGGAGTTAAATTATTAGTCCGCGCGATCTATCCCGATCTAGAGATTCCAGAACAAGTTACGATCGCATTGGTGGCTATTATCTTTACTTGGGGATTTTCGCAACGTAAGGAAGTAGTTGAAAAGGAGTAAATAACCTAAGCGATTAGGAACCGATCCTCTAAGAACCCATTTGAGATCTTCTGTCTTGTCGGTTTTTTATTCGGAGGGAACCTCCGAATAAAACCGCCGCTAGTGGTGAGGGTAGGTTTGTTCGATATCGAACAGTAAGATCGATGTTGGCTAGCATAAACCCACGGTCGATTCCTCCTAAAAAGATCTCAAATGGGTTTTATAACGTTAGCCTCGATTTGCGGGATAAAATACCTTGGAAATAGAGGGTTTAGTCCTAAAATAAATCATCCTTAAATTCACCAACCCCTTTATTTACTGTTGCTTCCCGCATTCAGGGCAGAACTTATGACTGACTGTGTGAATGGCTCCACAATTCCCACAATGAGTGGTCACAGGGCTGCTCGCTGCCGGACGTTTGGGTTTGGCTAGCCCCATCATTTCCGCATTAGATTTACCACCAGGTACCATCGGATAACAATTTTCGTCGCGCTTGACTTGGGCATTGAGTAACACAGGGCCATCGTGGGCTAACATTGCCGCGATCGCATCGGGTAATTCTTCGCGACTGTTGATGGTTATCCCCTTGATGCCATATGCCTGCGCTAACAGCATGAAATCGGGCATGGAAGGTGCCATTTCCGAGGAAGAGTAGTTTTCCTCATAAAAGGCTTCTTGCCACTGTCTGACCATCCCTTGCCAGCCGTTATTGATCACGACGATTTTGACATTCAGATGGTACTGCTTCAGGGTACCGAGTTCTTGCAGATTCATCTGAAAACTGGCATCGCCGCTAATACAGATGACTCGTTCGTTGGGTAATGCCATTTGTACGCCCATCGCCGCCGGAACGCCAAACCCCATCGTCCCCAGTCCAGCACTCGAAATCCAGTGCCGGGGGAGGTTATTGAGGAATTGCGCCGACCACATTTGATGTTGACCGACATCGGTGGTGTAATAAGCATCAGGCGCTTGACGGCGACACTCAACGATGACTTCTTGCGGTGCAAGCAATCCTGCATAGCTGGGAGCAACCAGCGGATTATCACTGCGCCAACCTTCGATCGTGTCTAGCCAAGGTCTAGTTTGGTCGTCTTTACCACCCAAGCCTAATTCTTGTACCCGTTGCAGGAGCTGGATTAGCACCTGTTTGACATCCCCCACGATCGGGACATCTGGCGTGCGATTTTTGCCGACTTCGGCGGGGTCGATATCGATGTGGATGACTTTGGCATCAGCCGCAAATTCGTCTAATTTTCCAGTAACGCGATCGTCGAATCTCGCGCCGACAGCGATCAACAGATCGCAATCGGTGACCGCCCAGTTTGCATAAGCAGTCCCGTGCATCCCTAACATTCCAACCGATAGCGGATGCAGTTCGTTAAAGGCACCTTTACCCATGAGGGTGGTAGTAACGGGGATTTGGAATAGTTCGGCTAATTGCCGGACTTCTTCGTGTGCGCTAGCCGAAATTGCCCCACCACCGACGTAAAGTAACGGCTGCCGACTCTTGGCAATTAATTGAACTGCTTGATTGATTTGGCGAGGATTGCCACGTACTGTCGGTTTGTAACCTGGTAACTTAACACTGTCAGGAGCGACGGGGGTATAATCGCACAGCATCGCCCCGATATCTTTGGGCACGTCGATCAATACTGGTCCGGGACGACCGGAAGCTGCGATGTAGAAGGCTTCAGCGACGATGCGTGACATGTCGGCTGGGTCGCGGACGACATAAGAATGTTTGACAATCGGTAGGGTGATCCCATAGATATCGGTTTCCTGAAACGCATCGGTGCCGATGTTATAACTGGGGACTTGTCCGGTAACGATTACCATCGGAATCGAGTCCATTTGGGCGGTGGCGATACCCGTGACGAGGTTTGTGGCTCCAGGCCCAGAAGTAGCAAAACACACGCCGACTCGACCCGTAGCGCGCGCGTAGCCATCGGCTGCATGTGCGGCACCTTGCTCGTGACGCACGAGGATATGCTTGATTTTACCAGCGGCTTCAAAGCGGTAAATCTCATCATAGATCGGTAAGATCGCTCCACCTGGATACCCGAAAATATGCTGAACGCCGTGACGGTGCAAACTATCTAAGAGCGCGTATGCACCTGTTTGTGGTTGAGAGACAGTGCCGACAATGGGTAATGGTTGAGTAGTTGCTACTTCAAGAACACGTTGAAAGACCACAAATAAACCTCGCGAGTTGGGAGTTGAAATTAGATGTTTTAGTTACTTGACTGATATTCGAGCCGAGCGGTCTAAAAAAATTGACAAATTTGGTGGATGAAAGCTGCTGCCGAAGATTTTATAATTTTTAATTATCACCGATCGGCGTTCGGCAAGCAGCGATCGATATATTTATTTGAATTTGGAGCAACAACCACTCACGCTAGACATGGCTGACATAGTTTAGTATCGACACAGATACTAAGCTAAATCACGATCGAGGATTAGCCGATCGCATCTGGATCGCGATCTTCGATCGTAGCACCTCTAGTTTTTAACCAATGCTCTCGGTAAAATAATTCTAGCTGATTTCCAGCGTTGCGAAATAATTTGACCTGGATGAAAATTAAGCCTTGGAACAGGCGATAAAAGCTGAGACTGACGATCGCCACCAGCATGCCAGTAGCGGTAGAAATCAACGATTCGCTAATCCCCAACGTGACGTTCGAGCCAGCCGAAGTGCCTAAATCGCCGAGCTTGATCCCACTCAAAGAGCGAATCAAACCTAAAACGGTGCCTAACAAGCCTAATAACGGCGCGAGGGCGATAATCGATTCGAGCGTTTTATCGCCTTTTCGCATCGTCGCTAATTCATCTTCTGCCGAAGCTTCGAGGGCGAGTCTGAAAGTTTCGGGATCGGGATTCGTCCGTTTGAGGGGGGCATGGAGAAACCGGCCGATCGGTTTGCGTCGCTCTTGTTTGGCAATTTGGGCAGCGGTGTCCCATTCGTCATTTGCCGTAGCTTCCAAGACGCGCTCGATCGATTCTTCTTCCTTCCTCAGCGTCCTAAACCAAAACGACAGCCGTTCCAGAATAGTAGCTATAGATAAAATCGATAAACCGAGCAATGGCCACATCGTCGGGCCACCTTTTTCAAACAATTCTCTAGCATCCATAATTAAACAGTTAGATCTTAATTATTACAGTTATTTTGAGGCGAGGCAATCGATCTTCAGTCGCTAGACATCACTAGTATTCGAGCCAAATGTTTCCTATCTACAGTAACATCAGGTTGTCAAACGATTTTGGATTATTTCTCTTAATAACAGGCGTTGACTCAAACTCGGGAACTATCGATCGTCAATAGCCATCAGCACTACCCATCACCACTACCCATGTATGGGATGATTGGTGGTTGAAATTTGACTCTCTTTCTAAAGAGGCTACACTAACGGGTGACGAATGTGAAATCATTACTGCAAGTCTTTCAGAGCCGAAAAATGGCTGCTCTGCTATTCCTTGGTTTTTCGTCGGGGTTACCATCGCAAATTATCGATGCACCCCTAAAAGCCTGGTTGACGATGGAACATGTCGATGTCAAGTCAATTACGGAATTGTCCGCGCTAGCGATGTTTCCCTATGCCTGGAAGTTTGTCTGGTCGCCGTTACTGGATAAGTACGCGCCGCCTTTTTTAGGTCGTAGACGTGGGTGGTTGGCGATTACCCAAGTTGCCCTGATTATCGCGATCGTGTTGATGGCATTTCAAGATCCACATCCCAATAGTTTACAGTTCCTAACAATTATTGCTGTGGCGATCGGATTTTTTAGTGCATCTCAAGATATTGCCACAGATGCTTATCGTACCGATGTTTTAGAAAAACTGGAAATGGGCGCTGGTGCGGCTGTCGCAACGTTTGGCTTTCGGATCGCGATGCTATTGGCTAGTGGTTGGACATTGATTGCCGCCGATCCGACCCGTCCCGGACATTTAAGTTGGAATACGGTTTATCTGATCTTAGCTGGGTTAATGTCGCTGGGGTTGATTACCACTCTTTGGGCACCACAACCGATCGCGGATGAAAAGACACCAGCTTCTTTGGCTGATGCGGTCATTTTACCATTTCAGGACTTTTTCCAGCGACAAGGTGTCGTCACAGGGCTGCTGACTTTAGTGCTAATTGTCATCTATAAAATTGGCGATTATATGGTTAAAGGTGTCTCTACACCCTTCTTATTAGAAATTCATTTTACCCAAACCCAAATTGGTTTGATCCAGGGCGGCTGGGGAATTGTTGCTACGATCGTCGGTGCGTTTGTCGGTGGCGTTATCGTTAATAAAATCGGGATCTATCGATCGCTTTGGATCGCGATCGGGTTACTATCGATCGGCATTATTCCATACTGGCTCTTGGCTCAGGCAGCTAGTACCGCACCCGTAGGACAAAGTCCAAGTGAAGGATTATTACTGCTGGCAATCAATTCTGAATATTTCTTTGCTGGGATCGAAGTTGCGGCATTTATTGCCTTTTTAACGAGTCTGTGCAATCGCCAATTTTCGGCAACTCAGTATGCTCTATTTACCAGTTTGATGCTATCTGGTAAAAGTTTTATCGTCGCCCCAATGGGTGGTATTGCCAAACAAATCGGTTGGTCGAATTTTTTCCTGCTGAGTATCGCTGCGGCAATCCCAGGACTAGTTTTACTAGCATTCTTAGCGCCATGGAATGCGCCGATCGAGCCAGAGGAAGTCTAAAGCCTCTACTTTCATCGCTTCGGGAATACCGAGAAAGAGAACTACATCCCTGACTTGAGCAAGGAGCGGACTCCTCATAGAAGTCAGGGCTGTAGCGGCAACACCACAAGCACCTATTGTCCGGATTTAGAAAGCTTGCTCAACAGCCAGAGCGAGCCGATGATACCGATAAAATGGGCGGTAATCGTATGCGTATTTGCCAACACGATAAAAATATCTAGCGGCTGAATGATTTTGCTGAGCGCGTCGGGACTGTAGACGGCGAAAGGTTGGGCGAGCGAAAGTGATTTTCCCAGTAGGGTACCCGCGATCGATTCCGCACCCATCACACTCGATCCTAGCCCGAGGACACTACACAATAAGCCCCATTGGATCAGCTTCACCGTATCGGCTTTTTTCGGACGGAGATCGGGATTTTTGAGCTTGCGCCCGATCGAGATGTAGCGAAACGACCAGTAAGTACTGATATACACCGCGACCAAACCGCCGACTGCAAACAGCAGACTGCCACCGGTACCTGGATTGCGCGCTCCCGTACTCGCAAACGGAATGGCAAACAGAAAAATCAAAGTCGAAACAATTGCCAGTATTAGTTGCAGCCAAAAGCCAGCCCAGCCGACTCTTCGGAGTTGAGCGGCGATTTTCCGAACGGTTTGTGGCGTATTGCCATCGATCTCTAGATTTGCCATAAATTTATCGGAGAAATTGATAAGAAAATCAAAAAATTATCCCTTGAGGCAAATTGAATGAGTTAAGCTAGAAAGTGAATATCTTTTAATCAAACAAAACTTTTAAGCTAGTTATACTCAGCAATTGTTACTCTGCCTCACTTTGACAGATATATGTTTTAGCTAGCATGCTATCTGACGCTGCTCGACTAGTCACGAACGGCGATCTCTTTATCTAAGGACAAATCGGTCTACCAACATTATAAGGTGGTAAGAGCTATGAACTTTGAAGATATCTACTGCTTTTTCCGCAATCCCCCACCACTTTATCTCAATCAAGAGCTGGCGGTTTGCTATATTCTCGATATTCTACTCCAGGGCGATTCTTACGGTACCGAACTAATTGCCAGACTGGAGCACGAATCTTCAACCTATCGACTTTCTGATACCGTTTTGTACAGTGCGATTAAGTTTTTGGAAGCTTCCGGAACGATCGTCGGCTACTGGAAAAAAGTAGAAGGTCGCGGTCGTCCGCGCCGGATGTATCAGATCGAACCTGAGTGGACTGCCAAAGCCAAGGAATTGGCTTACTTCTGGGTTCAGTACGCACACGCACGGTCTAATCCACCAACTAGTTCGCCCTCATTTGGTAGCGGTCGTGCGCTGCAAATCAGCGGTTAGAATCACCCAAGTTGCGACTTACACTCGCAGCGGTTTTAATCGTAAGCAGTTCTAGCTAACAACTTGGGTTACAGTAAGGCTCGATCTCTGATTTATGCATCGAGATCGGGTGGTGCGACGAACTAAATTATTAGCACAGCGTCTTTGGTGGAGAGCGAGGAATGTGAGAGACCGAATTTGGTTTCTTCCTCCTTGCTCTAATCGAGGAAACAGAAAAATATCCGCAGGTATCATGCCTGCTTTTTTATTGGTCGAGCTATTTTGGCTGTTAGATCGGAGATCGATTGCAGCTACATGCGCCACATATCCGATTATTTATTTATTTTCATCTCAATGGCTGACAAACAAATTCTCTTGTGGTACCGCAACGATCTCCGATTACACGATCGGGCCTTGTTATCTCAAGCTGTGAGCGAAGGGGTAGGGATCGTGCCAGTGTATTGTTTCGACGATCGCCTGTTCGGGCAGACTCAATTTGGGTTTCCCAAAACAGGTGCCTTTCGCGCCCAATTTCTGCTCGAGAGTGTAGCAGACTTGCGGGAGTCGTGGCGATCGCGCGGTAGCGATTTGGTAATTCGGCGAGGATTGCCAGAAGTCATCATCCCCGAATTAGCACGACAGTGGGGGATTACGGAGGTCTATTATTCCCAGGAAGTGACTGGGGAAGAACTGGCGGTGAGTAACGCCCTCAATGCAGCATTAACATTACTGAACATTGGTTATCGAACTGAGTGGAGTCATACGCTGCACCAGCTTGACGATCTGCCGTTTAGCCTGTCAAATCTGCCCGAACTGTTTACCAAATTTCGGAAGGAAGTCGAAAAAGATCCGCAGATCCAACCGAGTTTACCCGCACCAGCCAGTCTACCGCCATTACCCGCCGATCTAGATCGTGGCAATCTCCCCAGCATCAACGATTTGGGACTAGCAGCACCCCAATCCGATCCGCGTGCTGTTTTAGCTTATCGAGGTGGTGAAACTGCGGGAATCGATCGCGCGCAGGAGTATATCTGGGATCGAGACAGATTGAGAATCTATAAAGAAACTCGCAATGGCATGTTAGGTGCCGATTATTCCTCCAAGTTTTCAGCATGGTTGGCATTGGGATGTATATCGCCGCGCTATATTTACGCGCAAGTGCAGCAATATCAGGACGAACGCATTGAAAATGATTCGACTTATTGGTTGATTTTCGAGCTATTATGGCGCGATTATTTTCGGTTTATCTGTGCCAAACATGGTAATGCGGTATTTAAGCGATCGGGTTTACAAGGAGTCGATCTAGACTGGAAGCAGGACTGGGAGAGATTCGATCTCTGGCGGGAGGGTCGAACCGGATTTCCCCTAGTAGATGCCAATATGCGCGAGATTGCCGCCACTGGATACATGTCCAATCGCGGACGGCAAAATGTCGCCAGCTTCCTGACCAAAAATTTGTATATCGATTGGCGGATGGGTGCAGAATGGTTTGAATCGCTGCTAATTGACTATGGCGTTTGTAGCAATTGGGCAAATTGGAACTATACCGCTGGAGTCGGGAATGATGCGCGGGGATTTCGCTTTTTTAATATTATCAAGCAGTCGCAAGATTACGATCGCGATGGTAAATATGTCAAACATTGGTTGCCAGAACTATCGCGAGTTCCCGCCGCCAAAGTTCACGAGCCTTGGCAACTTTTGCCAGTCGAACAAGAGCGCTTTGGCGTGCGAATTGGGGTCGATTATCCTCAACCGATTGTCGATTTATTTAAATCTGCTAAAACTAACGAGCTGATTTACAATGCCGCCTTTCATATTTCCAATCGCGGTGACGGTCGCCAATCCAAACAAAAACCGCGTTCCTAACGACTGGAACACGATCTTGGCGAGCGCGGAAATTAATCTATCGGCTCGATCCGATATGGTCGCGATTTTAATTTACGTTTGAGGATGAAAATCGCACCGAGCGTAACTAGCGAGTAGCCTAACGCACCAGCTGGTTCCGGTACGGCTACTGGTGCTAAAAAACCCCGAATTTCACCACCTGGGAATACCGTAGAATGAATATTCACATAGGCTCGACCCGACACGATGCCATTAATCAGCGCAGCCTCAGCACTAGCAATACTCCCCCCATTTGCCGTAATAAAAGCTGGATTGTAGGAGGATGCTAACCTCAGGTCGAGGGTATTGTTGTAGCTACCACTGGTTACACCCAGGGGAAAGCCAGCAAACACTGGAGTCGTCGTGGCAACTCCCGCAGTTCCAACACCAGGAACTGCTGTCGCACTATGAATGTGAGCGGTTGTCGTCGTTCCAACTAGTCCGCTGAAGGTTATTTGCACCCCCAAGGTATCCAGCAGATTATCGATCGTGACCGAGGCTTGCCCCGTTCCGGTTGAAGTATTTACGGGTGACTCATTCGGGCCTGAGAGGTTGGTGGTGAATGATAAGATGGCAGCAGATGCTTGACTAGCAAAAGTGACGATCTCGATCGTCGCAGCTAGTAATACGATCGAAGGGAAATACTTCATCACAATCCTCGGTAAAGAATAATCGAACTAGATCGATTATCCGCCAACTGATTCCCTAGACAGGTATAATCGATCGCTGACAAGCGGGACAAATGGCGTGAATAGTTAATTGACAGTCGAGCAGATGATAGCCTTCTTTTTTAGAGGTCTTATCGCCAATTTTTAAGACTGATTCGTTTTTAAACTCGATCGTTTCATTACAGCGGACGCAAATCAAGTGGTGATGATGATGATATGGCTGATTGATCTCATAATGCTTGTGATCTTCAGCTAATTCTAGTTCGCGTAAAATCCCCATCCGCGCCATGAGCTTGACCGTGCGATAAATCGTAGACAAGCTGATATCATGCCCCTCAGTGTGGAGCAGATCGAACAGATCTTCAGCACTCAGATGCTTGCCTGCAGCTAGGTTTTGAAAGATATCGAGAATGACTTCTCGTTGGGGGGTGAGCCGCCAGCCCCGCTCGTTTAGCTCGGCTTTGAGGGAGTCTGCTGTATAGAATGACATACCCAGTAACCAGATTTGATGATTACTCACTATCCTATCGGACTTGCGAGCTATTTGCAACAAGCAAGCATTATTGAGAACGGTTTACTTAAATAAAGTTAATTAACTCCGGAAAATATTTGCTAGCTGCGCTGGGCTTCTGACGATCGGTGTCGGCATCAGTCGTTCGTGCAAGAGCGTTTCATAGAAAAAACAAGCAACTCCAGCAAATCGCTCGGTCATAATCGCACTAACTTGTTGCTGAATAAGTTCGCTGGCGATCGAGCGATGTTTTAATCCAGTTAAAATCCCGATCGAGGTGGGGATTTTTTGCTGGATCGCTTTGACCTCTGGTTTGGCAAGTTCGAGTTTAAAAGCAGCTAATCGATCGCGATAAACCTGTAATACCAATTCATCGATTAAGCCTAGATCGGCCCACTGCTGCCAATCAGCTAAATACCGCGTGCGCGAAAAATTCAGCGGATTTGGTGAAATCGAGACCAGGCAATCGCGGCGCACCGATCGGATCGCACTCACGATTTGAGTTAATAATTCTGTTAACCGTGCGGCCCGCCAATCGCTCCAGCGCGCACGATCGCGATCTAATGGCGCACTCACTCCACCATAATGTTGTTGGAATAACTGCTGCGTAAATCGATCGTACCCCAGTTCTTGGGGAAAGCAAAAATGGTCATCGAGTTGAATGCCCGCAACGGGATATCTGCGCACGACATCAGCAATCAGCTCAGTGATAAACCTCCCGACTTCAGGATGAGAAGGATTCAACCAAGCATGAGGATCTACTCGCCCATCGGCACCTTGAACCCGGTGTAAATTTCCCTTCACATCGAGCGTCAGTAACTCTGGGTGGTTGAGTGCGATCGGGGATTTTGGCGGCACCATCAAGCCGTATTCAAACCAGGGAATCACGCGAATCTGGAGTGGTTTGGCTGACTCGACGATCTCCATTAATAGATCGCGTCCGCCGAATGGGCTATTTGGTAAGACAGTGGCTCCTGTCCATTGGTTGGCAATTTCACTGGGATATAGAGTATATCCTCTAGTCCAAACGGTGGGATAGATCGTATCGAATCCCAACTCCGCCAGCCAGTGCAATGCCACAGCAATATTTTGCCGAGAGTGGAGAACTTGACTGTCGGTATTTGTCAACCACACAGCTTTTCGCATTAGCAAAGATCGATCGGCGATAACTTGAGGATGCTCACATCTTGCATCAAAACAAAGTTACTAGTGCTTTAGTGGCTAGTGGCTAGTGACTAGTGGTTAGTTTTGGTAATTGCGAGTAAGTTTGACGACTATTCGACCGCCTTGTTGGCGCGCTTAGCGATCGGTTTTTATGTACTGTCTTGTCTCGCATAATCCGGGAGGGAGCCTCCCGGCTGCGAGCCGCTGGTGCAAGATGTGAGGATGTTAATTTTAGGCATTTTCCAAAAAGGAGAGCTATTTAAATTTAGCTAACTCTCTTCCTTATCGATGATTACTGCCGAGGATTATGCCAATCACCATTGAAATCCATGTAATTTTGGCAACGGTGCAGATTTGGAGGTCGCCCGTAGCAATCGAGGAATAATGCCACTATTATAAACTCGAAACTCGCTAGTTACGCTGGCTTGAGGATCGCGTACCGCTTGATTCATCACCACCGAACCGTAGGTATCGGAAACAGAACGATGGAATGTGCCTGGGGGAATCCGCAGCATCTCCCGATCGCTTTCCAACCGTACGATATGGTAGGGATAATTCCAGGTAAAATTTACCAAATAAAACGTCCTACCGCCCGAGATGGCGAGCAGATTATCCTCTTGATGGGGATGCAGATAAAATTGCCAGTAACCATCATCACTGTTGGGCGGACTGATTGCGGGGCCTTGATGGACTACTAGATCGCGGACATTTGATTCGGGGATCGTAATATCAAAAAATCTGACGCTCGGCGTATCGCGGAATTTCTTGTAGCTTAGTAATTCAAACATCTTCGTGCCTCACACAAATGTTGGTTTACTTCTGAGCCTCGCACATTCACTTCGGTCAAACCGTCAACTCTGGACATTTTAGTCTGCTTATGTATTAAGACGGATAATTACTCAAATAGTTGCTAGGTAATTTAGGAAATTAGCGATGATGTAATTCGATCGAGCCAAAAAATTTTGCCGATCGACCCAATTGAGTCGCTCGGCAAAACATATTTGCTAAAAAAATAAATCTTCGATCGGAGTCTAGCCTCCAGCCACAGCCGGAACGATGCTCACTTGGTCGCCATCTTTGAGTGGAGTATCGGTGCCACTGAGGAAGCGAATATCTTCATCATTGACATACAGGTTGAGAAAGCGCCGTAGTTGACCGCTTTCATCACACAATCTGGCTTTGACTCCAGGACAACTAGCTTCAAGGGCATTTAGCAACTCAGCAATACTATTACCGTCACACTCAATAGTCGCTAAATCGCTAGTAAATTTTTGCAGTGCAGTAGGGATTAAAACTTTAACAGTCATTCGATTTTGGATTTTGGATTTTGGATTAACTTCCCACTCGATCGTACTCTGGCCCGATTGTCATCGCCTCCGCCAATTAGACGGGAGTTGCTTGCCAGTCGAGGCGATCGAGTGTTTGCGAACGTTCGAGGGCGCGCTCGAAGCTATCTAATTTGGCTTCGATGGTTAGCGGTTCGCCAACATAGCCCTGGATTGCTTCTTGGGTTTTTAAGCCGTTGCCAGTGATGTAAACTACGGTGGTTTCATCAGGATTTATTTTACCTGCTTCGACCAATTTCTTGAGTACGGCAATTGTCGTACCGCCAGCGGTTTCAGTGAAGATGCCTTCAGTTTCGGCGAGCAATTTCATGCCTTCAATGATTTCGGCATCAGTGACTGATTCGATATTTCCGTTAGTTTTGCGTGCCAGTTCTAATGCGTAGAGTCCATCAGCGGGATTGCCAATCGCGATCGATTTAGCAATCGTGTTAGGTTTGACTGGAGTGACAAAATCGCGACCTTCAGCATATGCTTGCGCGATCGGCGAACAACCTTCAGCTTGTGCGCCGCTAAAGCGAACATTCTTGTCTTCGACCAAACCCAGTTTGGCAAATTCTTGGAAACCTTTGTGAATCTTGGTAAACAGTGAACCCGAAGCCAATGGTGCAACGATGTGGTCGGGTAATTGCCAGCCTAATTGTTCGGCGACTTCATAACCGAGGGTTTTCGAGCCTTCAGAATAGTAAGGACGCAGATTGATATTTACAAATCCCCAACCGTAAGTATTGGCGACTTCACAACACAGGCGATTTACTTGGTCGTAATTACCTTTGACAGCCATCACTGTCGGGCCGTAAATGACCGTACCCATGACTTTACCAGCTTCTAAGTCAGCAGGGATGAATACACAGCATTCTAGCCCAGCATGAGCGGCGATCGCGGCAGTAGAGTTAGCTAAGTTACCAGTACTCGCACAAGAAATAGTGGAGAAGCCAAATTCTTTGGCTTTGGAGAGTGCGACCGATACCACCCGATCCTTGAAGCTCAAGGTGGGCATATTTACAGCATCGTTTTTGATGTAGAGATTTTTTAAGCCGAGGCGACGTGCCAACCGATTGGCTTTGAGCAGGGGAGTCATCCCAGTACCGACATCGATAATATGCTCGTCGGGAACGGGGAGTAAATCTTTGTAGCGCCAAATCGAGTTGGGGCCAGCTTGAATGCTTTGACGAGTTACTTTGGTGCGGAGGTAATCGTAGTCATATTGTACTTCCAATGGCCCGAAGCAGAGTTCGCAAATGTGTGTGGCTTGAAGTGGGTACTCCTGTTTGCACTCTTTGCAGACTAGTCCTTTGGCGGCAGTGGTTCGATTGCTGTTTAGGGTCGCTTGGGTCATGGTGGGATGTCGCTATGAGTTAGATATCCGTCAACTTGTTGAAATCGATAGTATCATGCCTCGATCTAGCCGTCAAACATACCCGACTATTTTAGTCGGGTATGGAAATTTTCACTAAAAAATCGCCGCAGATGTTACTCAAGTGGCAACCTGTGGCGATCGACTAAGATATCAGGTGTTAATAAATCCCCTCTCGACTCATTCACGCCAAAATATAAGATCTAAATCGCAAATCAACGCTGGTTAATATGCCCCTTCCCTGGTTAACACGGCCCGGATCGTCTGAAACAAGATATTCAGATCCAGCGCCAGCGACCATTGCAAGATATACATGATGTCCCAATAGAAGACATCATCCGAATCGACATTCGATCGACCTTTAACTTGCCACAACCCCGTAATCCCAGGTAAAACCTCATGCCGCAGAAAATGATCCTTAGAAAAACGCTCCACATCCCGTAATGGCAATGGGCGGGGGCCGACCAGACTCATTTCGCCATGTAGTACATTGATCAATTGTGGTAACTCATCCAAACTATAGCGCCGGAGAAACTTACCAATTTTTGTAATCCGTGGATCGTCTTTGATTTTAAAGAGTACGCCGCCTTGAACTTCATTTTGAGCTTCTAATTCTTTTTGTAATTCACTCGCATTTACCACCATCGTCCGAAACTTCCAGACTTGGAAATGAGTTCCTTTGAGTCCCACCCGGGACTGTCGATAGAAAATTGGCCCTGGCGAGTCTAATTTGATCGCGATGGCCACGATCAGCAGAATCGGACTAATCAGTATCAAAATCAAAAATGAAGCAATTAGATCCAAAAAACATTTCAGCCGGAAATCAACCCCGAGAATCGGTAAAGATTTAAACCGGACTGTGGGTATTTCTTCGATCATCTTGGTCTCAGAGCAGTGTTGTGGCAGTTCTAGCTCGGTATGTACGATCCGCAAATGTACGCCTGCAGACTTCAAATGCCAGAATAATATCACCTGATTTGTCACCAACTGATGCGAGCAAATAAACACTTCACTGATTTTGAGCGCACGGATGCGATCGATAATCTGGTCTAATTGATGCTCGATATCCCAGACTGAGAGATCGATAATTCCGTCTACGCGAAATTGTTGAGAGCGTCTTAAGAGTTTGCGAACTTTTTCGATGCCGGATCGATCGCCCATCAGAAATACTGGGTGCTGCAATTTTGGATTGCGCTTGCGAGTTTGGGCGATCGCGAGATCGAGCAATAATCGTTCGCCAGCTATAAAAATGATACTCAGTAACCAGGCAATGATGAAAACAGATCGAGATACCCAAACGCCAGGTTGATAGAAAAAAGCGGCAACGAGTAGGACAAACTGAGCTAGTGTCAGCGATTTAAATAATTTCGCCAGCGTATGATATTTGTCATCACTACCGTAGTGCCCCGAAGCGGCTAGAGTTGCAACGCTGAGGGCTAAAATTGGGACGATCGATGTAAATAGATGAATCCCATTGACCGGTGTGCCGAGCGTATCGGCGATCGTCCACGCCCAGCAAATCATCAAAGCATCTAACAACATCAGCAAGATTAGACCAATGCCGCGAATGACTGTTCGCCGCCGAATTAAAAATTTGGTCGCCCTGATGTCTCCCGTATTCCAGGTGCTGTTGGTACGGTCGAGTATTTTTGGATCGGTCATTCGATCGCTCCGAGGTGAACTATGTGTGTTTGAAGAGAAAATTTCGATCTGAACTAGTATCGGTATTTTGAGTCGAGTTCGAGTTCGCTAATTTTTAGTTGCGATCGCGGTCACAACTTTTGGTGATATCGATCTAATGTTTTGACAGATCTATCTTCGTTCTTATCATTGCCAAAAAAAATCCAAAATGTCAATAATCATTTAGCTGAATCTTTAGTTATAATTAATACTTAGTCGAGACAGCCGATCGGCATTCGATTGCAACTAATCCGCTCTGACATGGCAGTTAATGCGATTTATATGGCGATCCAGTACCTTTGTTACGCTGAGGATTACGATATCTAAACAATGAAACAAGCTCTGGAAATAATCTTATTACCCACATTTTCAGCCCATGAGTTGTAAAGTAATAAAGATAAGACCAGGTTGATAGATATAATTTTTCAAATCTAGTTAGACTTGGTGAATTCCAAATCGTTCGTTGTTGGTATGTTTGCCTGACCCAAACGGGCATCGTTGCGGATTTTGATTCACTAACAAGCTGAGTTTTAATCACATTGACATGATTGACACTCATTCCAGAAGCTCCAGATTCCATCATTACAGTGGGAATTGTATAAAATTCTCCATCTAAAGCAAGCCGAGCTAACAGGACATGATCCCAACCAGCAATATTCGGCACATCTCGCATTGCAGTTACTAATGCTTCCCGGTTAACGACCCCGTAATTTATATCGGTAACTGCGGCCTGTTCGGTATAAATTGTGGAGATATATTTGATATAACGTTGATATGCAGGCATCCCGATTGTGTTACAGCCCTTATCGATCGCAATTACCTTATCTAATTGTTTATCTACGCGCTGGGAATAACTATTCACGATTAATGGCGTTTTTAACCGCTCGAATTCTTTAATACAGGATTCAATAAATTGAGGCTCGCGGGCATCGTCGTCGCATGCCCAAGCAAAATATTCGCCTTGAGCCTGTGCGAGCAGGAATTGATAGTTATTAAAAGAGCCGATATTCTTTGGCTGTTTAAAATATTTAATTCGGGCATCTTTTTGCATCAATTCGCGCACGACTTTCTCAGTTTCTTCTCCATCCGAGCAGTTGTCGGACACGATAATTTCAATATTAGTATAAGTTTGAGCGATCGAGCATTCCAACATGTGCCGTAACCCTTTTGGTCGGTTATAGGTTGGACAGCCAATACTGACCAGAGGTGCGTTTTCTGTCATATATAGCTTTCTTACAAGTAAATAGATTTAATATTTTTTTATATTAGACGATCATCTTTCGACAGTAAAATGCTTCGGCATATTTGCTAGGTGAATTCGACTCCATTCCCCGGATGCGTAGCATTGCTAAAAATGTATCTTCGGTGAACCATCCTTTGTTTGACTGACTCTGGAAATGCTCGAATAGGTTGGTGATTTTCCTACGGCAAATTTCTTCGCTGAGATGAACGAACAGATTGGGAGAGCCAAGATCGCCATCATACTTTGGAATTTCGTATTCCCAAATTGTATGTTCCCGAAACGTATTCCAAGTTAAGTCAGAAATCAACCGATGATCTTGATGCCGATCCTCACGATAATGCGTCAAAATTAGATCGGGTACGATTCCAAACTTGATTTCCTCAAAATATTCTTTGATTTCAGTTGCCATGTAAGGGAAAAAGCCATCTCGAAAACCGCGAATGCTAACCTTGCGATCGGCGATCCCTGCTAGAAAACCCGCAGCACTGTTCGACGCTTCCTGCTCGCGCTGTCCGTTAGCACCCAATACTACCCAATGAATATGTAAGTTGGGATATAGCTCCATCAACTTCAATAAAGTTCCACCACAGCCAATTTCAATGTCATCACTGTGAGCGCCAAGACAAAGTATCCGATATGGAGAGTCATCTTCCCGATCGAGATTAAATTTCATCATATGATAGGCACTTTGATAATTGCGAATACTACACGATCGAGTAAAAATCACATTTTATAGCACATACTTAAAACATACATCCGCACAATGTCTTATTATGCAATCTATGAATAAAAACAAAAGTTTTGGCAAAACTGTGATCTCGATCGCATCGATCGCTGATTGATGATTCTCCAAAGCTGTGATTGTTTGAACGATTTAACTACTTAAAGTTTCAGTTAATGGAGCATCCCAGACTGCCCAAGGAGTTTTGCCGTTGGCATACATCTCATCGAACATCATTTTTTCCTTTAACGTATCCATGCAAGCCCAAAAACCGGGATTTCGGTATGCTACCAACTCTTGCTTTTGAATCAACCGCTGAAAGGGAGCGAGTACGAGTTCTTCCCCATCTTGAATGTGCTCGAATATTTCCTGCTTGAAGGCGAAAAAACCACCATTGATCCATAAATCCGATCGATCGGCAGACTGAATATTTTCGACTAATGAATCACCATTAAGAAAAACTACATGAAATGATTGCGAAGGTTGGACGGCTAGAAAACTGGCAATCTTGTCATGCTTATAGAATCGATCGAGATACACATCGAGATCCAGGTTGCTCAGGCCATCTGCATAGTTAGCTAGAAAAACTTCCTCCCCTTCTAGATAGGGTTGTACGATCTTCAAGCGTTGGCCGATATTTGTATTTAGTCCGGTATCGACGAAGGAAATCGTCCAATCTTCAATATCGTTATTGTGGACGCGAACGCTTTTACCACCATCAGACAAAGTAAAGTTATTGGACAAGCATTCGTTGTAATTAAGAAAATAATTTTTGATAAAATCGCCCTTATATCCCAGGCAGAGGATGAAATCTTTGTGCCCGAAATGGGCATAATAGCGCATGAGATGCCAAATAATCGGGCGGTAGCCGATCTCGACCATCGGCTTTGGTGTGGTTTCCGAATATTCTCTCAACCGCGTGCCTAAACCGCCACAAAATAAAACGACTTTCATTGTATATAGCTCCTGATTACTTGTAGTTTACACTTAAGTTTTTCATTGGTCTGATGTTAACATCCGTGATTTCGGCTGTATGTGATATTGCCAGTGTCTGAAGTACGGTTTCGGCGACATCTTCTGGCTGGATCGCCAGATCGGGTTGGTACGTTCGGCCTTCTTGTTGATAAATTGCTGCTTGCATGGGAGTATTGGTGCGCCCCAAGTAAAAGCTAATGACACGGATGCCATCAGCGTTGACCTCAGCGCGCAAACAATCAGCAACCGCTTTCAATGCCTGCTTGGTAGCTGTATATTGAGCGATGCCTGCTCGGGCATTCAAACAAACACTAGAATTGATAAACACGATTTGCCCCCGGCACGCTTCGATTAGCGGCAAAGCCTTTTGAGTTAACAAGTATGGAGCGCGAACATTGAGCTGATATTGCCGATCGAAATCTTCAATTTTAGCTGTTTCGATATTGCCCATCAAGATAATACCCGCACTGTGGATTAACAGATCGATCCGGCCATGCTCGGACGCAATTGTTTCCACCAATCGGTGGATATCTGCATCTACTAATAAGTCCGCTTGATAGTTAAAAATGTTGGACTTGCTTGCAGGTAAAGATGCCGTAACAGCCTTTAATCTGTCCAGATCTCGCCCGATTAAACACAGTGTTGCGCCCTCGGCAGCAAGCGCTTGCGCGATTGCTTTGCCAATACCACTGCTAGCACCCGTAACCACTGCCACTCGACCTAAAAATGTTGACATAGCTGCACTGATGATAATAATGAGGCTAAACCGAACCGAAATTTGTGACGACCGCTAACATCGAACTTTTTAGCTGGACTTTTGCAACAAGTCATGTTGTGCCAACGCAGCCGCTGCCTTAGAAATTATCTGGAAGTCGATCCCCGATCGCTCGGCGATATCCAGTAGACTATGTTGCCCATCGGATAAGTTCAGCACCCACAACAGTGCCATTCGCTCGTCTTCGCTCGTTTGCATTCCCCCATACATTTTATAGAGACCACGCTTGCCCAGTTGCGGCTCACAGTAAGGATTGGTATTTAAATAAGTCAGATCGCCCTCGATTATCTCGATCGTGGTTGCATAAATATTCAACGAATCGGCGAGCGCTTCTGGCTTGACAAAATCCAAATTATCCGCAGAGGTGTGATACTCAGGATATTTGCCAAACGGCGTTCTACCCAAGCGTCCGACAGGCAGATTAAATCCTGGCGAACAGTATTGGCGCTCGTCATAACCGTATGGGGAAAATTCTTGGATCGAATATGGTTTGCCAGCATGTTGCAAGACATGGGCGACAATCCGATCGATCTGGGCATTGCCACGCCGACTTTTTTTATAAGTCATCGTCCCAGCATCGCCGACCCCTGATATTACCAGTCCGTGGGCGATGCGATCGGTGCGATCGGCATTTAGTGCCAACCAGGTAATCGAGCCGATCGTCCCAGGGACAAACACAAAGCGATAGGAATAGCGTCTGGGCAACGAACCGAGCTGCTTGGCCAGAAATGTGGCCAGCACGATGCCAGAGAGATTGTCATTGCACAGGGATGGATGACAAACATGGCAGGAGAGCAAAACTTCTTCAGCGGTTTCCCCTGGCAAATAATACTCGCCATAAGTGAGATGTCCCGCTGCTAAGGAGGAATCGATGCATACTTCATACTCACCCTCCTCAAGTTGTTCCAGGGCATGATGACTCAAACAAAATCCCCATGCTTCCTGGTAGTAGGCAGTACGATAGGGAATCCAGTCGGGATGTTCTGGCAGGGAAAATAGATGCTCTGTTAATGTTGACAAGGGCATCCGTTGGTGAATCGGCGTGCTGTAGTTGAGCAGATGCAAATTCGATACCTGAAAGTCAATGACTTTCTCGCCCCGATCGTTCTTGACATAAGCATCGCGAATATTCCACTCCTTGGGTACAGTCCAATCAAAGACCTTGGTACCCGTGGGCACCTCATGGATCTCCAGGGGAATATATTGCTGGAGAATATGTAAGGTCTTGCGAACGCCATCGCCAGTAATACTCCGGCAGATCGGATACAGCTCGGACATGAGACGATACAGATCTAAACCGAGTTGCCTCGGATCGTCGATTTCTGAATTAACTGGCATACATTGGTTTTTAGTTAAGGTTCGATCGAGCGCTAGCGAAATAGCTCCAATTAGGCTGAAGCCGCTCGCACAGGCGCGAACAGCTCTGCACTGTAGTCGTCATAGTCACGATCGCGATCGGAGATAACATTGACTGGATGGGGCCAATCGATATTAAAGGTCGGATCGTTCCAGCGAAATCCCCGTGCGTGAGCGGGCTGGTAGAAACCGGACATTTGATAAAAGACCGACGTATCATCCATCAGTGTTTGAAACCCGTGGGCAAACCCTTTGGGGACATACAATGCTCTGAGGTTTTCCGCCGTCAATTCGATCGCCGTCCACTGCTGGAAAGTTGGCGAATCGGCGCGTAAATCGACGATGACATCATACATCGCGCCTTGCGTACACCGCACCAGTTTGGTTTCGGCAAATGGCAACAGTTGCAGGTGCATTCCCCTTACCGTTCCCTGCTTATGGTTGAACGAGATATTGCACTGCGACAACTCCGAGTCGAGTCCGTGCTGGGCAAACTCCTGCTGACACCAAGTGCGCACAAAGAAACCTCGATCGTCTTCTAAGCGCTCGGGTTCGATAATATAGGCATCTTTTAGGGAAGTTTGGGTGAACAGCATGTTTAGGGGATAGTGAACAGTGAATAGTGAATAGTGAATAGTGAATAGAGGCTAGTTAATTCCCCTCCCGGGAGCGAAAAGTGCATTTGGTCGGCTAGCCGACCATTAGATCTTGGGGTTTCCCCTGCTTGGGTATGGGTCACGGATGGGGAACCCATCCGACCCAACTCCGCAAGTCCAGCACCTTTTCAAGACAGGGGTGTCCGTAGGGCGGGGTGGGTCAGATCTCTGCTAAAGTTCTAGCCTCCCTACCCGCTCCGCTCTAGTAAATAGTCAGTTCGGGAACCGGGACGACGAATCTGCCACCCCATTTACTAATGCCACTCATTTGCGTCATAATTTCATCCTTAAAATTCCAGGGCAAAATTAAAACATAATCCGGTTTGGTTTCCTGGATTTTGGTGGGAGGATAAATCGGAATGTGCGTTCCTGGCAAGAACATCCCATGTTTGTAGGGATTGCGATCGACCGTATAGTCGAGAAAATCGGTGCGAATGCCGCAATAGTTTAGCAGCGTGTTACCTTTCCCTGGCGCGCCATAACCGACGACAGTTTTACCATCCCGCTTCGCCTGAATCAGGAAATCCAGTAATTTGCGCTTAGTTTCGCGTACCTGTTCCTCAAAATTGGTATAGCGATCGATCGACGTAAAGCCAGCAGCGCGTTCGCGCTCTTTGAGATCGATAACACGATCGCTGACGGGTTTCGTCAGATCGTCTTGATGACAAGCATAAATTCGCAGCGAGCCGCCATGCGTTGGTAGTTCCTCCACATCAAAAATCGTCATCCCATGCGCGGCATAGATTTTTTCTAGCGTCGAGAGGGTGTGATAGCAAAAATGTTCGTGGTAGATCGTATCGAATTGATTCGACTCCATCAACCGCATCAGATGCTGAATCTCACCAGTTGCCACACCTTGAGGCTTGAGCAAGATTTTAATTCCGGCTACAAAATCGTTCAGATCGGGAACGTGAGCCAAGACGTTATTCGCCGCAATCAGATCCGCCTGCTTGCCCTGGCTTACCAATTTTCGCGCGCATTCTCGGCCAAAAAATTCATTAATCGTCGGAATTCCTTTCGCGATCGCCACTTTAGCAATATTCGCTGCTGGTTCGACTCCCAAAGCGGGAATCTTGCGCTCGACAAAGTACTGCAGCAAATAACCATCGTTACTCGCCAGTTCGATCACCTGACTCTGTTCGTTTAGTCCAAATCGCTCCACCATCATCGCCGTATAAGCCTTGCAATGCTCCAGCCAAGTATCCGCAAACGAGGAAAAGTAGGCATACTCAGTAAAAATATGCTCGGGACTCACATAGGCTTCTAGCTGTGCCAGCAAACAATTGTCACATACACGCACATGCAGCGGATAAAATGCCTCCATTTGATTGACGCGATCGGCACTCACAAAACTCTCACACAAAGGCGACATCCCCAGATCGACCAGCGTATGCGTCAGTGGATGTTGACAAAATTGGCATTTTGGTAATGTATCGATCGATTTCTCGATCTTCGGTTCGCTCATTGTTGGTGTCGTCATCAGTTTGCTCCAATAATCAAAAATAAAGTGGACAAAAATATAAATCTGTTTTTATAAATCAAGGTGAAGTCGGGATGAGAATTTGCGTTGGCGATCGATCTCTCCTGGCTTAGTTTCTAGCTTACTTGCCCCCTAAATCCCCCAGAATTGGGGGACTTTCTAGAGACTAGCTCCCCCAGAATTGGGGGTTGGGGGGCACACAAACTGAGATTTGACTGAAGTTGCAGACTTGTGTGTACACCGTAACCCACAGATCGATTACCTGGCGAAGCTAATGCGAAGCGCGCTACACAACTTACCAACCAAACCTTACGATGGGGAGTCCGAGGGGCGGGACGCACCCCCTCGGTGGGGGGTCTGACCCCCAGACCCCCCAGATCCGGGTTCTCTAGCACCAGTAACTTAAGACTAAGCACCCACGACAAGACTAGCAGCACCTCAAACCCTTGCGGTGGGCAGTGCCCACCCTACTACTAAGTATTTATACTGGTCGTCCCACTACAAAAATCTACAAAAATCTATTCACTAATTTTCATAAATCGATCGATCGTCTCAAGCGTCACCTGCTGCATATCCGCACCCGATCGATACGCCTTAGTCCACGACACGATCTGCTCTAGAGAAGCAGCTAGCGACAGCTTAGGTTGCCATCCCAGCTTAAATCGAGCCTTAGAACTATCTAAACTCAAGGACATGTGCTCGTGGAAATGACCCCCTTGGGCTAGTTCCCAAGTAGCCTGCTCGCCCCATTGTGCCAACATGTTGTCCACCAGCCAACCAACCGGTTTGACCGATGATTCGTAAGGGCCAAAATTCCAGGCATCCGCGAATGCAGTTCCTTTGGTATATAAATTCTCGGCTAAGATCAGGTAACCATTTAAGGCATCCAATACATGTTGCCAGGGGCGGATCGCATTGGGACTGCGAATCAAAATCGGTTGCTGTTGCAATAACGATCGCACCATATCGGCAACCAAACCATCGGCAGTCCAATCCCCCCCAGCAATCACATTCCCCGCGCGCGCAGTCGCGATCGCCACCCCATGTTCGGCGTAGTGAGCCGGATTGAAGAATGAGTCGCGGTAAGCTGCCGTCACCAGCTCGGCACAAGCCTTACTATTGCTGTAAGGATCGTAGCCACCCAACGGATCGGTCTCCCGATACCCCCACACCCACTCTCGATTCTCATAGCACTTATCCGAAGTAACACTGACAACCGATCTCACGCCACCAACTTGTCGAATCGCTTCTAGAACATGAACCGTGCCCATCACATTAGTGTTGTAGTTGGACACCGGATCGTGGTAAGAGGTACTGACAACCGATTGAGCCGCCAGATGCAAGACGATTTCGGGGCGAAAGTCAGCGACAACTTGCTGCAAATGCTCGCGATCGGTAATATCGCCAATTACCGAAGTCATCCCCCCTGCGACGCGGCCAACTTCAAACAGACTAGGATTCGTCGGTGGCTGCAAGGCATATCCCCACAACTCAGCCCCTAAAGATTGCAGCCACAGCGACAGCCAACTGCCCTTAAAGCCCGTATGTCCCGTCAGCAATACCCGTTTTCCCTGCCAAAAATTGCCATCCATCTAGTGTCTCCCCCTCTTAGTTCTGTCGAACTGATGTTGGGTGGAGCCAGTACTCCACCGGTTAGTTACTAACTGTTTAATCGCCAGCCAGACAAACATCGGATTGGTGCTGGCATACCGCCAAAAGAGTCGTTTCGGTTCTTGGATGAAGCGATACACCCATTCCAGACCGATTTTGCGGATAAATGGGGGTGCGAGTTGATGAATGCCAGCGTATACAGGAAAGACCCCGCCCACTCCGAGCATTACTGCCTGGATCCGCCCTCGATGCTCCGCCATCCAAACTTCCTGTTTGGGACAGCCCAACGATAGAAAGACGATCCCGGCACCGCTCTGGTTTATTTGTTGCACGATCGCTTCATCTTCGGCGGGAGTCATCGGGCGGAAGGGTAACGGTTCCATGCCAGCGATCGGTAAATTTGGGAATTCTCTGTCTAAGCGGACTCGCATCTGTTGGAGAATTGCTGCTTCCGATCCTAGGAAGAACACGCCCACGCGCTCCACTGAAGCCTGGAGACACAGCGCCATTACCACGTCGAATCCAGCTACCCGATTTCGATCGACCGATCCCATGAGTTTGAGCATCCAGACCAACGGCACGCCATCGGGAGTGACCAGATCGGCTCGCTTTAGGACTGCGGCAAAATCTGGCTGGCGATGTGCCTCGACTAGCATATGGACATTGGCAATACAAATAGCTTTGCTAAGTCTTGCTTTGGCCCAATCCATCATCAGGGCGATCTGATTGTCAAAGGGTAAATCGGTTACTGGAGAACCGATTACCTGTTTAACTGGCGGAAATTTTTCTGAAATCATAATTCTATCTGCATAACTAGCGATCGATGTCAATTGGTTACTGGTTACTTCCCGTTCGCAAATTAATGTTTATAACTCGTTGAAGATATTACCATTAAGCCTCGTGCGAGCGAGTCTTGGCTCGATTAGGATGAATTAAACGTGGTGCAAATCATTGGCAGCATTCCCTAGATTGATTTTAAATATTAGCTAATTTATAAAATTAAAAGAATATCGATCGCGGCGACCTTAATTACCTTGATGCGCTGAGCCGAAAAAGTAAAAAGATGATTAGATTAGCGATAATTTATAATTTCTATAGTGAAAACTTATCTAGATCGACATGGTGTAAATCCTTGAATTTGACAAACCGGGTAGCGATCCCATCTGGATTGTTGAAATATCGATCGTTGAGATATGCGGGATCTTTCCTGCCGCCACCACCACGCGCGATCAGGTCAGCAATATACGTACAATATTCCAACCGCAACGAGTCGATCTTGCGTAACACCCCCTCACGAATTTCAGCCGGATCGGGAGGATTGGTTTTCCACTGCCGGACGGCTCGCGCAACGAGATCGGCATCTGGGGGTACTATCGACGAGTTTTGGGGGCTAAAAAACTCATCTCGGCCACCTTTACTGGGCGTACTAACTACCGGAATCCCACACAGCAAATATTCACAAGAGGCCAGCATTGCACCCTCTTTTGCCGACAGGCACAAACCGACATAAGCCTGATTGTATTTTTTTGCCAACTCAGTCCGAGGCAGAAACTCACGATTGAACTCAGCGTGATTGAGTTCCGGACAAAAAGAGTGCAGATCGCCACCATAGGAGACAACCATCAGTCGCTCGATCTCTTTTGCCAGTGAAAGTCGCTTAAAGGCTGCTAACTGCGCGGTATAGATAGCATCATAAATTTTGGGTTCGGCTAATGGCTGGTACAAATGCTCGTTGATGTAAATATTTGCACTCAACCGCTCGCCACGAACTAGAAATTTTTTTCTGACCCGATCCTCATCTGCCGCATTTACCACCAAGTAATGAGATCGCTGCTCGAATTGATGCGCAATTTGTCTGACTTTAAACTGGGCCATTCGGTAGGATGGTGCCGCCCAGCCCGCGACAAATTCTAAAACATATTTAGGATTAAACGAAAATGGTGCAGCTATTTCATCATAACAATCACCGAGAATTTTCTTGGCAAAAGGGATTTTGGTGTTGAAGGGATAGCTACTGAAAGTCGAAACTATCAACGGCTGAGTAGACAGAATGTAAAAACCATGAAACAACATAAGTTGATTTTCCTTATTGAGTAGAATCTAACGAAGTATTCAAGCGAAAACCTGACTTGTTGAAAATAATGCGATTTAGTTTTAAGCGAATTTTTTTTGGTAATTTTGGGAAATAGTCATAGATAGCATCTTGGATGAATCGATCGATGTGTGAATCCGGAATCATCATCTGAGGATTTTTTAAGGGGAATGTCATTTTATCGGCAGGAACACTGAGCTGAAACCCATCCACCGAAGTTGAATCTGCTGAGAATGTATGAGTTGCATCGTCACCAAATCCAATATTAGAAACTAAATTGATATTGGGCAGGATCGCTAGACCATTTTGCAGCCAGCAAGTCAGGATCCATTGAAAGTCCCAGCAGCCCAAATCCATGTCAACGACATCCTGAAAAATTCTCGTCCAAGTCTGTGCTGTATGTCGATCGTTCAATAAATCCAGCAAGATTTTTTTCTGCGCGATCTCTGGCCACAGCTTCATATCAAAATCATAGTGTTGCCATGCCCGTCTCCAGGTTGCCCAGCCCCAAGACATCGGGTAACGCGAGAAAGTATAATTCTCGGCACGCGGATGTTTGTTGGACCAATAATTATTGCCAGAAATATGCATGACCCGAGTATCATGGCGATATCTTTCTAATAACTCATCACAAAATGCAAAGAAGGATGGATGGGGGATACAATCATCCTCAAGAATGATGGCTGTTTCGACATTCTCGAATACCCAACTAATACCTGTGGCCGGACGCACTCCACAGCCTAAATTGGTGTCCGAAAAGTTTTTGAATACTTCACATTCCCAATCGACTCGATCGATAATTTCTCGAGTAGCAGCACACTTTTGGATATCTTCCACATGGTCTGGGCGAGGCCCATCTGCGATTACTAGTAGTTGTGGTGGTTTGGCTTGACGGATTTCTTCAAACACTCTTGCGGTATAATCTGGACGGTTAAAGATAATTAAAGCAATAGGAGTTTTCATTAGAGATTTATCAGGATTTATATTTATCTTATCGTCACAATCTAACAAATTTAAGTTATCAACAATGGTTTGTTTAGTGTATTGACATCCAGCTAGGATCGGGGTTGATTCTTAACCATGAGTTCGTAAAAATCATGGTGATACAACAGCATGCTAGAGCCGATATCTGCCAACTCAGAAGTACTAGTATGAAAAGATAAATATCGATATCGAAAGGACGCAAATCTTGGATCCGGCTCTTGATAAAGAATATCTTGAGCGAAATTTCCCAAGCGATCTTCTGGTAAAATATCGATCGTCATCCCGGCATGGGCGGAGGGCAACAACATATTAGAACCATGTACGCCGATCGTTAAACGACTATCAGCGTAAATTTGACAAGTTTTTCGCTCGGCTTCTGCATCAAATTTTTTGACTCTGTAATCCTCAATCCAATTGGGAAAATTTGTCTTAATTCCTAGCCCCACAACTGTAAATTTTGCTGTCGGCAACTTCGATCGAATCCGGTCGAAAACACTTTGAATTTTTCTATTTTGGATGAGTAGTGCTAAGTTTATTAAGTTCATTTTCTTTAAAACTTTAGTTAGCAAATTATTACACCACAGCCGATCTTCTCGCCAAATAAAGGATATCCTCACCTGTTCTTGATTAAAATCGTGCTTACTGACTCGTGTAAACTTAGCAATATCAAACTGACTCGGATGCGAATAGGCTTTACTCACATAAATCTCATCAAACCGATCGAACTCTCTATGTACAAAATCGTTAAGTGTGGGATAACAAAGCAGTGCATGTTTTAGCGGAATATTTACCGTCCAGATTTCGGCAACGCCTTCGGGAATCATCCAGCGGAGAAATTGAGGAACGATTGCAATTATTCCATAATCTGGGAAATCTTCGAGATGCCTCTGAATATTTAACAACTTCAACAAACAATGTCCATAGAGATAATCGATACAATTTAGAACGATTACTCGATCGAATTTTATCAAAACCTCTTTTTCGATCTTGCATTCTAGTTGCACTCGATCGTGAAGATTCTCTAGCAATGGTGGAGTTCCTAATCCTTTGCTAAAAATCTTTCCTTGTTCGAGATCGATTTTGTTAGGATCGAGTAATAAAGCATGGCTAACCTTTAAATCTTCAATAATCTCAGCACGGCATCCACCGCATTCAGACTTAACCAGAGTATGCATCCCCATCCATAGCGTGTCGATCGGCTTGAGTACAGTGGAACAGTATGGGCAAGCAGACTTGCAATCGAATGTTGGTTTAATCTGTAGCATTTTATTAAATTATTCTAATTATAAACTATCGAGATACTTATTTTTTTCTTTGGAAAAATTTACCGATCCATTTGAAACCATACAATACAATTCTTAGTGGTAATAGTAAAGATTTGGTCATCAAAAAAGTATTCGATCTAGTTTCTGGAAAGAAGAGATAGAAAAAATAACTGGCAGTTGCATATGAGATGAGAGTAGCAATTGCTGCACCCATACCTTCCAAAAAAGGTATCAGCCAAAGGTTGAGTAAAATATTTAAGACTGCACCTACAGCTGTGGCAATAAAGTTTTGTTTTTGTAATCCCTCTGATGTCAGCCAAGTACTTTGTGCGATCCCGATGAAAGTGAACAAACAAGTCCACAAATGAACATACAAAATTGGAATTGCTGCTGCATAGTCAGCGCCATAAAGTGCATTAATTACAAAACCAGCAGCAGGTAGAACGCAGGCGATTACACCGTAAGCCATTAGAGCCATCAGGTCATAATATTGCTGGAGCCGTTTAGTATATACCTGCTTATCAGCTTGCTTCAACTTAATCACAGCAGGATAAAGCGACGAACTGAATATCCCTGGAATCATGTACCACATTTCACTCAGACTAGCTGCCACTGAATAAATACCGACTGCCCTATTTCCGGCCATTTGGCCTAACATCACCTGATCGGCCATTAAATACAGGCTTACGGCGATACCCGTAAATAGCAGCGGCAAAGATTCCTGGAAAATATATTTTCCCCGATCTAAATTTAATTTCCAACTTAACAAGCTCTGATAATGGTTCCGTTGGCCATAAAAAATAACTATTAAAAAGCTGTAAAGTGCAGCTTCGATAACTGGCAACCAAATAAATAAAATTAATGGTGCGTGGTAGTGAATAAAAGCTATTTTTAAAGTCGACAATACCACTAAAGTGATATTTCTTGAAAAGACTGGATACTTGGACTCTACCTGAGATTGGAACCAGTCATCAATAACAGCAAAAACCTTGAAGAGAAATATCGAAGCTGATATTGAAACAAATAATTGAATATTTGAATTGGCTGGCGGAAAGAGAAATACACTAATTATAATTAAAAGTGTAGTTAAGAAGCCACAAGTAATTCTCAGGAAAAAAGCCGTACCCATGATTTCATTCTTGGCGGCTGGGTCTTCCACCAATTCTCTGATGACAACATTATTCATGCCTAAAGTTGCCAATGGAGAAAACAGAAATACAAAAGCATTCACATATTTGAAAGTACCAAGGTCGCTCGGCCCTAAATACCGAGCGACCCAAACACTGATGAAAAATGCCACCCCGATCGATAAGACCCGATCGACAAATAACCAGACAATATTGCCAAGTATTCTTTGGAACTTAGGGCCGGAGCGATCTACGATCTCAGTCAATCGATCGAGTATATTCATAAAAATCGATCTGTGTAATTGTAAGATGCTTTCTGAAGATGTTTGCTACTTAAATTTATTTTTGCGACTTCAATACCGAGTCTAGTTGATAATATCGTATAAAGAATCACATGATAACCAACATCCCATAGCCCTGGTTCGGAAAGATTAGAATAAATCACAAAAGCTATAAATAAAAGTGAGATCTCTGCTTCTTTTGTTTTGCCATCATACATAACGGCAAGTGTACAGGCGATATTTCTAATCAATGAGAAAGCGAACAGTCCGACACCAGCTAAACCTAAAGCTAAGGCTAATTCAAGAAAACCATTGTGCGAATGTGTCGGCACAAAGTTAATCGTTCTGATGTGTGCGGCAGGATTTTCTGTACTGCGCCAACTTTGCCAAAAGCCATGATATCCATACCCAACTGATATTCGTTGCTGGATCGCCGCTAAAATCGCTGGCCAAAAATCCCCTCGACCAGTCAAGTTTTCATCTTTGCCAAAGATCCCCAAAATTTTACTCTTATTAATTATTAGTAATAGCGAAGATGGAATACCGATCGCAAAAAAGAATGGGACGGCGGTAAATATTTGTCGAAAATCGAGGTGTTTTAGCATCCGAAATAAGAGCGACAGACAAACCAGCACAACAAAAGTAATCAATGTGCCACTTGAGTTGGTTAGTACCATCACGGTAAATGCTAGCATAGCCATGCTAATCGATCGCCATCGCTTTTTTGGCAGATCGATTGCATTTAATCCCCACAAAATTGTTGTCAAGGCCATTACATAGCCCAATGTATTGGGATGTCCGGCAATTCCTTGCCAGCCACCTTTATCATTTTTCAATAGTGATGGTAATAAAATTTGTAATAATGCACTAGATATTGCAACCCATGCGCCAAAATATCGTAAATATTTTGTTAGTTCTTGAAAATTACATCGTACTGCAATAATGCTAGAATATAAAACGAGCACTAGTAGAACTAAACTTGCCTTGAATGTATCTAGGGGCGTTTGCGACCAAAAAGAAGATAGAACGGTTAGCACGAGTAAGCCAACAAGAAAAGGATCTCTAACCAAAAATATTATCGCTTTAATAAAATAATGGACCCGCGATCTTGTCACAAATATTGCTATTATGTAAGCCATAAATTGAATAAAAACATATGCAGGTGCGTTCCGGTTCTCTGAGCGATCGCTTAAATATTGTAAGCTCAAATTACCTACATATGATTGAGAATCACCTACTAATAGTAACGTCATCACTACAAAGGTAAAACCTTCTTCCAGATTTAATAAGTTTGGCTTAAGCTTTTCCTGAGTTATTAGATAAATTAAAATCAAAGAAACGACAGCAATGATGGCAAGCAACAAGCTAATAATTATAGGATTCAGCAGTACTTTCATAACTAGACTGACAGCTCCATTTTATAAGATTTCCAATTCTCAATCGTCCGAGCTTAATTTACGTGTTCCTTTCCCCCTACAATTGATTATCATCCAATCGATCCCGATCGCTATTCATCCACATAGTTACACCAATCGCAACCACTTGTGAAGCGATCGCGATCGCAATTTACGGCGATCGCGATCGCAATTTGCCGGTCTAAGTAATACTTCCTCGATCGATGAGCAGTTTACCCTACTCCGATGAAAGCCAGATCGCAAGAGTAATTTATGCTCGCATTAAGTATCAAAATTACTGCAATGAATATCGAGCTTTCTGTCTCTAGATCGACCTAACGATATCGGTTGACAAATATAAAGCTCACGCTATGGATTGATGTTTTATCATCTCATATTTCATTAATTTTGAATTGAGCCAATAAGCGTAAAACCCTAATGCCGACGTAAGCCAGTTCTGGCATAGATCGCAACTAGATTTTACAAAAGTATATAATACATATATACTGAAGCGATAAATCGAACTGCCATTAACTTCAATTAGAATTCAGTAAAATAACTGATGACTTTATAAAAAATAAATCTACAATATAAAAAATATACGAAATTGTGACAAAGAGGCTAAATTTTCTAGAATCGATACTAAGTAAGGGTTGCAGTGATTATTTTGTCATCGCTAAAAAGCTAAATCTATACTATATATGCTGTAAAAATATCGATGTATCGTCCTGCCAATCACATAAACGCCAGTCAAACATGTATTAAATGAAACAAAATTTGCTCGATCGGTATTAATTTCACGCAGCAAAGATACCTAACGATCGGGGTTTTGAGCTGTGTTTTTCGATACAAATGCGGTTGTGGCTTAGTGTTTTCACTCATAATTTTAATTTTCATTGTGCCTTTTTTGTCCCCGACCGATCGCGTTCGGGACGGTAAAATCGCTCGTAAATGCGAACATAGATTAACGACAGAGCAAGCACGAACGATTTTATTGTTAGTTTCAATTTTCAACTTTGCGCAGACAAGCATGTTAAAAAATCAACATCACAACTCAGGCAGCAAGTTAACTTGGCGAGTTACGGAACATCATGCTGTGTCTGGAGTGACAGATTAGGGATATTAATTTTATGAAACCATCTCATTCTCCACAGTCATCAGAATTATCTGTCAGCCGATCCCAGGCACCTGAGATCGTCGTTCCAGCCGATCGGCTCCCTACCTTCGATCGGAATGAAGAACTATGGGATTTAACTTGGGTGTTTAGCGTCATCCGCCGCAAAGCCCCGCTGATTGTCACGATCGCCCTGTCAACAACAGCTGTGGCGGCAGGAGTATTATTCGCGATCGGTGCCACAACCAAACCCAAATACGAAGGTACTTTCCAACTTCAGGTTGAAGCGGCGACTGCTGAAGCTAAATCTTCGCGCTCGTTCGTGCGCGCTCAAACATCCGAACGCTCGATCGAGGAAGCTCAAAGTAATGTCGAGCAGAACTCAACTTTAGATTATGAAACCCAGATTCGGATCTTAAAGAGTTCCAAGCTGCTGCTGCCAATTGTCGAGCAGCTTCAGCAGCGCTACCCCAAAATCACTTACGAATCGCTGCTGCGGGATCTAAAGATCGCTCGGCTCAAAGTTACCAAAGATGGGAAAGAACAAGGCACAAAACTGTTGGAGGTGAGTTACACGGCTGCCGACCAACAACAGGTTACCTTCGTTTTGCAACAGATTTCGCAAGAATATCTGAAATATAGCTTGCAGGAGCGTCAATCAAATATTCGGCAGGGAATCAAATTTATTGATAAACAGCTTCCAGCACTACGGGAGCGAGTGAACAAGGTTCAAGGCCAGATCGAAACCTTACGCCAACAGAGCCACTCGATCGACCCCGAACAACAGGGGGTAGAGTTTTCGCAATTGCTATCTTCACTAAAACGTCAAAAGTTTGAGATGCTCGCCAAGTCAGCAGAAGCGCGGACTCGGTATCAAACATTGCAACAACAATTAAAAGGCGGTAATGCAATTGCTGTGCTGAGCGAATATCCTTCAGCGCAGAAATTGGTAGAACGATATCAGGAATTAAAAACTCAGATTGCCGTCACATCTTCCCGCTTCAGCGAAAATAATCCCTCGCTCCAATTACTGCGAGAAGAAGAAAAAAAACTCAAAGATTTATTCGACAAAGAGGCAGATAAAATTCTGACCCGAGCTGCCGCTCAAGTCGAGATTGCTAACAATCAACAACAGACAATTGCGCAAGCCGAAAACAATCTCAACCAAAAGTTTCAGCAGTTGCCAGCATTCGCTCGCAAATATGGATTACTCAAGCAGGATTTAAAAATTGCCACAGAAACATTAGATCGCTACCTATCTAAACGGGAAGCTGTCGGCATTGATGCCGCTCAACAAGAGATCCCGTGGGAAACGCTTGGCGCTCCGACTTTAAAACGCGATCTCGCCGGAAAACCGATTGATTTGGCGAAGAACAGTCAACTGCTGTTGTTATCGTTAGCAGCGATTTTGGCAAGTTTACTAGCAGTAGCAATTGCATTCTTAATTGAAATCATTCAGGATATTCTCTATACACCTACTGAAGTTCAACGATCGAGTAGGCTACCAGTATTAGCCACGATTCCACTCCCGAAACGCACGAATACTCCGAAGTTAATTCCGGCTAAATCGATTGAAGTCACCCGCAGTATTCCAGTTGCCACCAAGAAATTAGCTGCGCCGAATGAGAACGAGGCCTTTTCGTTAAGTCCACAAGATTTTTCTGCCTTGTCACCTCGCCCGTCAAGAACGCAACTCTTTAAGGAATCTTTTAATGCACTGTACTCAAATATCGGCTTTTCCAACGATCGGCCACATGTCCGAGCGGTAGCAATTAGCTCGTCAGGATATCAAGAAGGGAAGTCAAAGGTGGCAATATACCTAGCAAAAGCGGCAGCATCTGCCGGACAGAAGGTGTTGTTGGTAGATACAGACCTCCGTGCGCCTCAGTTACATACTTATCTAAAATTAGGCGATATAAAAGGTTTAAGCGATGCGATCGCATCAAACTTAGATGTGAAGAAATTTATTCAGCGATCGTATGTAGAAGAAAATTTATTTGTATTAGTCGCCGGACAGGAATTGTCCCACCCCGTGCGGCTGCTGTCATCCTCACGGATGAAGAGCTTGATGCATAAATTTACCACGGAGTTCGATCTGGTGATTTATATGACCCCACCAATTAACTTTTCCGATCTCAGTTGGATCGGCTCTCAAGTAGATGGAGTGGTTATTGCGGCAAGACTCGGCAAGATCAAACGCAATGTGTTATCTCAGGCAATCGAATCGCTGAAAATTTCGCAAATACCGATTCTGGGTATTGTTACAACCTAAAACCCGGTTATTTCCACCCCTGAGCGAAGATTTTTGCAGCCCTCATGCCCAACAAAACAATTGCTACTCTCATTACTTGTTATAACCGCAAGCAGAAAACGCTGGATTGCCTGGCAGCTCTTTTTAATCAAACCGTTGGCACCGAAGTCACATTAGCTATTTATCTGGTAGATGATGGCAGCACCGATGGCACGGCAACGGCGGTTACTACCGCCTATCCACAGGTAACGCTCATTGAGGGAGATGGCAATCTCTATTGGAATGGCGGGATGCGATTGGCCTTTGCCAACGCCCTCGAGCGTGACTACGATTATTATCTGTGGCTCAATGATGACACCCTGTTGTATCCAGAAGCTGTGGCTGTGTTACTCCAAACCGCCGAGCGCGTCGCCGCACAGGGACAAGCGCGGGCAACTATCGGCGGTTCTACCCGCGATTTAGCTACGGGAGTTCTTACCTATGGTGGCATGGTGCGAGAGCGATGGTCGCGGCCGCTCCGCTTCTCCTTGGTGGCACCCAGCCAGGAGATCGAGCAGTGTGACACGTTCAATGGCAATTGCGTGCTAATTCCGAGAGCGGTGGCTCGACTCGTGGGTAATTTAGACCCAGTTTTTACCCATTACATGGGAGATTTAGATTATGGCTTACGATCGCAGCAACTGGGCTGTACCGTCTGGATTCCACCAGGTTATATCGGCACCTGTTCGCAAAATCTCCGCCCGAGCAGTTGGAGTGAAACAATCGCCGATCTCCCCTGGTACCAACAATGGCAAAGAATCGGACAACCTAAAGGTTTGAATTTTACCGATGTTACGCTGCCACCTTTAGGTGAATGGAGAATATTTGCCCAGCGACATGCGGGGCCACTATGGCCGATTTACTGGTTGTTTCCCTATTTCCGGCTGATGTTGCTCCCGATCTTTAGTATGCGAGATCGCTTTGGGAAGAGATCGATCGGTAAATATCAATAATTTTTTGTCGATCGGGATGTTTTTACAGCAGCACTTGCTTGTTATTTTTACCATTAGGAGATGCTTGAGTGAATCCATCCGATAACAACAACTACCGAGTTGCTTTTTTAGTTCCGTCAGTAGAATTAGGCGCATACTGGCAACCAGTATTAAGTGAATTAGCCAAGACCTTTAAGCACCTAGTTTTCTATACCGCACAGGTATGGCCAGCATTCGATCCCACTGTGCTCGGTGCGGATGTTATTCAACTAGTTGGAGAATTTAAATTTGCGAAAGTTTCGCAGACAGAAGGTGGTTATGCGCGGGGTTTAATGATTCTCTCCCCCACGATCGTTTTTCACCTATTAAAATTTAGACCGCAGCTGATTTTCACGCAATGTTTTTCGGTCTGGACATTATTAGCAGTCTTATTTCAGCCGCTAGGTCGGTGGAAAATTGTCGTCATTTATGATGGCAGTTCTCCCAATGCCGATTTTAGAGATTCAAAGATTCGTTCGTTTTTGCGCTGGCTACTGTCGCTTTCTGTTACAGCATTTTTATCAAATAGTCGTTCGGGTCGAGATTATCTGATCGAGGTTTTAAAAGCTGACAAAGAGCGGATTTTTACCGAAAATTACTTGGTGCCAGATCCGGTGGCGTTGTTGAAAAACGTTGAAGAACAGCATGAAGCTGTGAAATCAGACCAGAAACGCCCGGTATTTTTATATGTCGGTCGCATTAAGCAACGGAAAGGGCTTAAAAATTTGCTCGTTGCTTGCGCGATGCTCGATCGCAGTGGTTATCGCGACTATACACTATCGATCGTGGGAACGGGAGTGCAGCGTCCCGAATTAGAAGCATATATCAGTCAACACAATTTGCAAGATCGGGTGAATTGGATCGGTTGGGTTGATTATGGTAGCTTGGGAACCTACTTTCAGCAAGCTGATGTATTCGTGTTTCCCAGCTTTGAAGATGTCTGGGGAATGGTAGTTTCCGAGGCAATGGTTTTTGGTAAACCAATTATTTGTTCTAAAGGTGCGGGAGTCTCAGAGCTGATTGTTGAAGGTGAAAATGGTTATGTTTTTGACCCCAATGACCCGCAAGAGCTTGCTGATAAAATGCAGCGGTTGCTCGACCGCCCCGAACTGATTCCGACCATGGGACGATCCGCTCAACAATCGATCGCGCGAACTACCTCAGTAACAGCAGCAACAGCCTTTGTCGAAGTCGCCGACTTCGTGCTCGACGATCGAAACCGTGCTCTAAAAGCAACATAATTATGGTGGCGACTACCTGAGTGAGTTGCTGGTTAGCCAAAATCGATCGACTTGTCGGCACACTCTGATGACTCGGCCATCGTAATCCGATCGAACCACAGATTCACTCAAACAGATAACGATGATGGGATTCAAACGTCGGTGGGTAGTGCTGCTTCTACTAATGACGATCTTTACGGTAACGGTGACCTCCACCATGAGAGCACAGTTTTCTCAACCGCTTGCGCTTAGTACTGCTAAACAGACCATTCCTGCCAGCCTATTTGGCATGCACGTCGAGCATTCTGGCACGACCTGGCCGAACGTACCATTTCGAGGCTGGCGGTTATGGGATGCAGGTGTGACTTGGGGATCTCTGGAGCCGCAACAGGGTGCCTGGAAATTTGAACAACTGGATCGATATGTGGCGCTGGCAACTACCAAGAAAGTAGAAATTTTGTTGACATTAGGCCAAACTCCGCGCTGGGCTTCGGCGCGTCCCAACGATGAATCGCCTTATGAGAATCCGGGTTGGCCCGCAGAACCCGCACAGTTGAAAGATTGGCGCAACTATATCCGGACGGTCGCTACTCGTTATAAAGGGAAAATTCACTACTATGAGATTTGGAACGAGCCTGATTTAAAGCAGTTTTATACTGGCAGCGTTGACAAAATGGTGGAGTTAGCACGAGAGGCTTATACCATTATCAAGCAGGTCGATCCCACGAGCATCGTGTTATCGCCAGGCGCTACTAATGGTACGCCAGACTTCAAATGGCAAAAATCCTTCTTTCGTCAGGGTGGGGGCAAATATGCGGATGTCATCGCGCAACACTTTTATCCGCAGACGCTAACTTCTCTCCCTGAAGAGCTGGCGGATTATATCGGGCAAATCAAAGCAATTATGGCTGAATTTGGCCTGAGCGGCAAACCGTTATGGAATACCGAAGCAGGCTGGTTAAAACCATTTAAATTCCAATCCGATCGTCAAGCAATGGCATATGTAGCCAGATCGTACCTCATCAATTGGGCGAGTGGAGTTCAGCGGTTGTATTGGTATGCCTGGGATAATAAATACGCGGTAAGTTTATTTTTTACTCAAAGCGACGCTAAAACGCCGACCCCGATTACTAAAAGCTATGCCCAAATCTACAAATGGATGGTTGGGGCGCAACTGCAACAATGTAAACCCAATGCCGATAAAACCTGGATTTGCGAGCTTTTGCGGCAAGGGCGACCATTTTGGATTGTCTGGAACCCCGAGCGAGAGTTAACTTTCACAGTCCCTAAAAACTGGAAAATTCGGAAAATTCAGGATTTGACCGGAAAGAACACGGCCTTATCAACTTCTCGTCAAATTCCGATCGATCTGGCTCCGGTACGCTTATCTAGATCTACATCCCCATAAAAATTCCGACTTGCTGTGAGCTGCGAGGATGTTGGTCTAGAACCCGTACTTCAATTGCTGTCGTTGCAAAATTACTTATCTTTAAATCCCAAGAATGTGTAGACTATTGTTTGGGCATCAAAAAGAATCGTTTTTGCAATTGTCATCGATATCGGTCTCCGCTCTTTGTCTCATCCTTCATGACATATTCTGATGTACTTGTCTCTGCACCCACAGGCATTTTCCAAATCGCCGAAGCCACCACTATTTTACCGGGTCGCGATCGCTACGATCTGAAGTTATCGCTAGTTTTGCCGACATATAATGAGGGGGGAAACATTGAGTCAATTATTAGTATTATCAGCCAATTACTAGACGCTGTTATCGCTGGCGAATACGAATTAATTGTCGTTGATGATGATAGTCCCGATCGCACTTGGAAAATCGCTGCTGCATTATGCTCTGAGTATCCCCAACTGCGGGTGATGCGCCGTACCACCGAACGAGGACTCTCAACGGCAGTCATTCGGGGCTGGCAAGTCGCGCGCGGCGAAATCCTGGGGGTTATCGATGCCGATTTGCAGCATCCGACGGAGATTTTATTACAACTGCTGCAAGAAATCGATCGCGGTGCCGATTTAGCTGTTGCTAGTCGCCATGTCGAAGGTGGTGGGGTGAGTCAATGGAGTTGGATTCGCCGCGTGTTATCGCGCGGCGCGCAGATGTTGGGCTTGATGATTTTACCGGAAGTCATCGGTCGGCTCTCCGATCCGATGAGCGGTTATTTTATGGTGCGCCGTCGAAGTATCATGAGCAAAACGCTCAGTCCGATCGGTTACAAAATTTTAATTGAAGTTGTCGGTCGCTGTAAAATCGATTGGATTGCGGAGGTTGGGTATGTGTTTCGAGAACGTCAGGCTGGCGAAAGTAAAGTTACTTGGAAACAATATGTCGAGTATATCCAACATCTATTAAAATTACGATTATCTCGATCGGCTGTATTTATCCAGTTTTGTCTGGTTGGCTTGACTGGTGTTGTGGTAGATGTATCAGTCTTTAATATCCTCAGACAATTTTTTGAATTAGGACTTACTCGCAGCGCGATCGTTTCGGCAGAAATTGCGATTGTTAATAATTTTTTATGGAACGACCTGTGGACATTTGCCGATATTTCTCGCAGACAGCCAGGCAAAGCACAGCGGCTCAAGCGGTTTTTTAAGTTCAATCTAGTTTGTTCGGTGGGAGTGCTCCTGCAACTAATTATTATCAATATTATTTATAATTTTTTCAATCTTAACGATAGTTTAAAGAGTCTAATTCGCATCGATGTTTTAGCAAAGTTAATCGCCATTGTTTTAGTGACTCTGTGGAATTTTTGGTTTAACTCAAAACTGAGTTGGCGCGTTACTCAAATTAGCAGCAAGTATGACAATGACGATCTAAAATAATGAAAAAATATTGTTTAGCGATCGAATGATTAATTAGATTACAAAACGAGATTTGTGAAGATCTTGGAGTCAGTACTTTGGCGGATTTCAGCTAGACAAAGGTTGTTATATTATTGACTAACGCCTGCCAAAAAGTTTTATGACATCTCGGGAATCGATCGCGCTAGAATTGAATCGTTATTTACCAATAATAAAGCGGTGGTGGATTCCAGCTGTCAGTATTTTGGGTTCGACGTTAGCCCTGAGTTTAATCGCCGCAAATTACGCGAAGCCGTTGTATCAAGCTGAAGGCAAGTTATTATTTAAAGATTCATCTTTTAGAACTTCCCAGGATAGTCGATCTTCGACTAATAGCGATCGCGATAATACTACAAAATCAAAATCATCAGTAGTCACGGATAAGTCGATCGACAATCGACTTGAATTAATCTCTGCACTTCCGTTGTTAAAGCAAACGATCGCCAAGATTCAACTCAAAGATGAGAAAGGTAACCTTGTTACTACTGAATATCTCCAGTCGAGACTGGAGCTAAAAATTGTTGGTAGTTCTGACGTTATTCAAATTAAGTATCAAAGTCCAAAACCTCAAGAAGCTGCGCGTGTAGTTAACACACTCATGAGTGTTTATTTAGAGCACGATCTTCAGCTAAATCGTAATGAGGCAGTAGCAAATCTTCAAGCTATCGATCGACAGCTGCCCCTCTTACAACGCGCTGTTAATGATGCCGAAACAGCATTACGTCAATTCAAGCAAAAGCATCAGATTGTGGATTTGACTGAGGAGGGAAAATCGGCAATTAGTATCATAGGAAATTTAGAAACGGCAATTAATACTACTCGCGCCCAAATTGCTGAGACTACAGCTCAAAGTAATGAATTGCGGCAAAAATTAAACCTCAACCCTCAAGAAGCGATTGCGGTTAGTACTATCAGTCAATCATCTGTCATCCAAGCAAATATCGCTCAACTTCAGGAGATCGAACGAAAATTAGCAGCCGAGCGACGGCGGTTTTCCGATAATAATCCGATAATTATCAGCCTCAAAGATAAGCAAACTAATCTCACAAATTTGCTACAGCAGCAAATAACTCAAACTGTCGGTACTGGTACACAAGCTCCCAAAGGATTACTACGCATTGGCGAGCTAAAACAAAAACTGATTAAAGATTTTCTTCAGTTAGAAGTACAACAAATTGGTTTAACTAAAAAGCTCACATCTCTAACTAACGCTCAAGTCGATCGCCAGCGCAGAGTTCAGAAGCTTCCCCAATTAACGCAAGAACAACAGCAATTAGAACGTAAAATTGAAATTGCAAGATCGGCTCAGCTAACGCTATCAAATAAGGTGCAAGAGTTAGCATTAGTTAAAGATCGAACTAATACCAACGCCATAATTATTGCTGAAGCAATCGTTCCAGTACGATCGGAATCAGGGCATAGATTATTAATTATGAGCTGTGGATTACTGCTGGGTAGTTGCTTGGCGATCGGTACGATTAGCTTGTTAGAATTGCGAGATAAATCGCTCAAAACACTCAAGCAAGTAAAAGATGCCTTTGGCTATCAACTACTTGGTATTATTCCCGCAGCAGCTAAACAAGCATTGCCGCGCGGCTACGATCCTGCTGTAACTACTTTAGAGGTTGCTGTTCGAGATACACCTCAAGCGGTAACTAGCGAAATGTCACGGATGATTCAAGCGAATATCAGATCTTTGGGTACGGATCGACAACTAAAAACGATCGCGATTACTAGTTCGATCGCCAATGAAGGTAAATCGAAAGTAGCTGCTAATTTAGCCGCAGCAATCGCTCAAGTCGGTCAACGGGTATTACTCATTGATGCCGACATGCGGGTGCCTTATCAGCATCAATTTTGGAAACTCCCGCTCAAAAAAGGTTTGAGCGAAGTCTTGACCGAGAAAGCCAAATTTAAAGTTATTTCTTGGAAGGTGATGAACAATTTAGATATCTTAACTGCTGGGACTAAATTGAGTAATCCTTTAGCTTGTCTGGATTCTAAACAAATGCGATCGCTACTGCGAGAAGTCTCAGAATTATACGATCTGGTGATTATCGATACTCCACCGATCCTTGTCGCTGCCGATGCACTCGCAGTAGAAAAAATGACCGATGGACTTTTGTTAGTTGCTAGACCAGGAGTAATCAACGATCGACATGCAGCTGCAAGCATCGAAAAATTGCAAATGTCCAATTGTCATGTTTTAGGGACGATTGTCAATGGCATCATCGATAAAAATGAAACTGAAAATCACTTTGCTTGTGTCGATCGGTATTTTAATGACGAAGCAGAAGCCGAACTACCTTGGACTGATTATATGACACAACTCGGAACAGGTTTTGCCAAGTCGAAAATACCGATCGTTGCCGCTCCGATCGAAAATTACTAACAATGTAGAAAGGAACGATGTAACGTTTCGGGCGCATTCATGCGGTTTGACCGAATGCCAACCGCGCTTGCCAGTCTCAGACGTTTATAATAGAGTGACAAATTTCTAATTGTTAGCAAATATGCGCGTGCGAGTGATTGGCGGTGGTTTAGCAGGTACTGAGGCGGCTTGGCAAATTGCCCAGGCTGGCGTACCCGTGACACTTTACGAAATGCGTCCCCACACGTTGAGTCCCGCGCATCATAGCGAAGAACTGGCGGAATTGGTATGTAGTAACTCCTTTGGTGCCCAATCTACCGATCGAGCAGCAGGATTACTCCATGAAGAATTGCGGCGATTAGGTTCGGTTATCATCCAGAAGGCCGATTTGCACTCGGTTCCGGCTGGTGGGGCATTGGCAGTCGATCGGGGGAAATTCAGCCACAATCTGACCGAAACATTAGCCAATCATCCGCTAGTGGAATTTTGCCGTGAGGATATCTCGGAGATTCCGCGCGACGGCATTGTCGTATTGGCAACGGGGCCGCTCACCAGTCCGGCTCTAGCTGAGGATTTACAGCAATTTGCCGGGATGGATTACCTCAGCTTTTTCGATGCGGCAAGTCCGATTATCGTGGGCGATTCGATCGATCGGGAGATTGCGTTTTTTGCTTCCCGTTATGATAAGGGCGAAGCAGCGTATCTCAATTGCCCGATGAATAAGGAGCAATATCTCCACTTCCGCCAAGAGTTGTGCAACGCCGAACAAGCCGAATTGAAGGATTTCGATCGGGAGACGGCCAAATTCTTTGAAGCTTGTCTGCCGATCGAGGAATTAGCCCAACGGGGCGAAGAAACGATGCGTTATGGCCCCCTCAAGCCCGTTGGGTTATTCGATAGTCGTCGCGGCGATTTCAAAGCACCTGAGAACCAAATTCACCGCCCCTACGCTGTGATTCAACTGCGTCAGGAAGATAAGGCGGGACAGCTGTGGAATATGGTGGGTTTTCAAACAAATCTCAAGTGGGGCGAACAAAAGCGGATTTTCTCGCTGATTCCTGGTTTGGAACATGCTGAGTTCGTGCGCTTGGGCGTGATGCACCGCAATACTTTTATTAATTCGCCGAAATTACTTTCAGCTTCGCTCCAGTTTCATACCCGCAGCGATTTATTAGCCGCTGGACAAATTACTGGCACTGAGGGTTATACAGCGGCGGCGGCTGGTGGTTGGTTGGCGGGAACGAATGCGGCGCGGTTGGCGTTAGGATTGGAACCGATCGTGATGCCAAATGTAACGATGATGGGTGCGCTGTTTGATTTTATCAGTACTGCTGAGCCGAAACATTTTCAACCGATGCCGCCAAATTTTGGGATTTTGCCAGAATTTCCGACGAAGATTAAGAGCAAGCCCGAACGGTATGGAGCTTATCGCGATCGAGCATTAAGTGCGATCGATGACACGATCGAGCGGTATTTATCAGCCAAGCTCGTTCTTACATAACGTCAGTTCGGGTTAAGGATCTCTCTTTTAGACCATTCTTGGACTGGTGCTTAGTCTTGAGTTATTGGTGCTGAGGAACCCGGGTCTGGGGGAGGCTTGTCTTGGCTCGCTTTTCGCGTTGTTTTGGTTCGCACCAGAGAAATCCCTCCCTCGCGAGGATTCTGGTTAGCTCTGTGACTCCAGCGTTGATGTCGCATCGGCAACAATTAGCGGCAATTTGAGTTGATAACCGCGACCGTTTGCCAGCAGTTCAATTTTACCGCCATGCGCGCTCGCCAGTGTCTGACTCAGCGATAAACCCAGCCGAATCCTTAGTTCTTGGCCGATATTGGCTGCGAGCGGACGATCGCGATCTTCTGAATGCAAGACTACTCGATCGGTTGTTGCGATCCGATCGAGTGGCTGTAAATCTGTAAGTACGACTAGCTCGTCACTGGTAACGAGCTGAATTTGCAATCCATCTGTCAGATTGACGATCCGAATCGAGATGTGATGGTGGGGCGCGGTAGTGTGAATTAAGCTCAAGCTGAGATAGTAAATAATTTGGCGCACCTTATCTTTATCCAATACCCAAATCCGCTCGCTAGCATAATCGCTGGGGATCTCACCGCCAACTAGAGCGAGGACGATCTGGTGGTGTTTTTTCTGGATTAGTGGCTCTAGGCTCTGAAGTGCCAATCGACATAACATTTCCAGATCTACCGATCTCAGCGTGAGTTTGTGCTGCTGAAGGTCGAATCCACCTAATTCGGAGATTTCATTGACGATCGTGACCAATTGTTCGCCACTATGATGAATGATCCCCAAGTAGTCTTTTTGCTTGCCACTTAACGAGCCGTAAATTTCTTGTTGGAGGACACTTGCCATCCCAAGTACCGCTGTTAATGGGGTTCGTAGTTCTTGTGCTAGATGTGTCAATAATTTAAATTGAAGTTCGCTCTGCAGCTGAGGATAATCCGAATAATTCTCGGCTGGAAGATCGATCTTCATCGATCGATCTTCAAATCCATCGCGATCTGTTTCCGCCACTACTGACAGACGATTGGATGCAGTGAGATCGTGTTCGGTAACTGCTGCGCAGTCGTCAAATCCACGAACTGCTACATCTGCAGACTGCAGATCTCCAACCCAGCGATTTAGCTGCGCTTGACTTAGGAGCTTCCGCTCGAATTCACTGGTAACTAACCGAGCGATCGTCTGTAATGAATCAATATCCCGATCGCTAAACTGACGCTGACTAAAATCTAAAATTGAGAGTGTACCTAATAAATCTCTCGCCGCCGTAACCAGGGGAATACCGAAATAGGCTGTAATCTCATGTTTGCAGTACAGTGCTGACGAAGCTAAATACAGATCCGTTTGTAGGTCGGTAACTAAAAACTTGTTGCTACTACTACCGATCGTCTGGGCGTAACAATATTCTAGCCCTGCTAATTCGACATGTAAATCAGCAGCGATCGGTAAATGTGTCAATCGCTCCAGTCCGGAGATCGAGCCGATCGCATATCCCGCTCCAGTACTCGTGCTCAGGATCGCGATCGGTGAATCGGTCAATCGGATTGCTAGTGCGGTTGCTTCGGCAAATATCGGCATCGCGCTCGATCGCTGGAAACATTGCTGTGACAGAGAATCGCTACTTGGTTCAGTAGCGATTCGGCAATTTTTGGGCGATGTAGACCTAGCTACCGGACGGGAATTAGGCTCTAGGTCGAGGTCGGAATTGAGCATGGGACGGTTGCCCGGAGTGGGATAGCTAAATGTCTGCGGATGTGAGATCGAAAAGATACATCTAGATCTAAAATTCCCACTCAACCGCACTGGAGCAACATTTTCGCCCAATGTATTAATTGACGCTTGTTGGCCGACAGCAAACTACAAACAGCCATGTCTATTCGATCGATCGAGTCAGCTGCTATAATCTCCACCCTAATTTACAGCTAAATAACCCAAGTTCCTACCCATAATCCCAGCGGTTTCAATCGTTGGCACTTCTATAGGTAGCAACTTAGGTTAACGTCAGTTCGGGATAAGAAAAGTCAGTTGGCTTCGTTCCAGCACCGCCCTGAACTGGAAGTTCGGGCTAGTAGCTCAAGTTCTCTTCAGAGAACTGCCAGATCGATTAGTTCGTTGCAACGAACTTTTGCTATCAGCCCCAAATTCATTTGAGGGCGGTGCAGAAACGAAGCTAGGAGTCATCGATTACCTCCGGTACGCTACGCGAACGGAAACGCTTAACCCGAACTCGCGTTAGGTTAAGTAGCAACTTGGGTTAGATACTCAATCGTTGATACACTTCATCTAAGTGCTTGAGATGTTGAGTCGGATCGAAACACCGCTCGATCTCCGCAGGAGTCAAATGCTCGGTCACGCGGGGGTCGCTAGAAACTAATTTGCGGAAGTCGCCATCTGTGGTATTCCACACAGCCATCGCATCCGATTGGACGATCGCATATGCTTCTTCCCGATTGAGTCCTTTGCCAACAAGTGCGAGTAATACGCCTTGACTGAAGACCACCCCACCATAGCAGTTGAGGTTCCGCGCCATGTTTTCGGGATAAACCAGCAGATTTTTGATCAGGTTGGTAGTTTCGACCAACATGAAGTGCGTCAGGATGCAAGAATCGGGCAGACAAATGCGTTCTACCGAACTGTGAGAAATATCTCGTTCGTGCCAGAGTGCGACATTTTCTAGAGCTGCAACAGCGTTACCGCGCAGAATCCGGGCCATCCCTGTCAACCGTTCCGATCGAATCGGGTTGCGTTTGTGGGGCATGGCGGAGGAGCCTTTTTGTCCTTTGGAGAAGAATTCTTCAACTTCTAAGACATCAGTGCGTTGGAGGTTGCGGATTTCCACAGCAAACCGTTCGATCGAAGCACCCAGCAACGCTAATACTTGCGCGAACTCGGCATGAATATCGCGAGAAATAACTTGCGTAGAAGCTGTATCGGGAGTCAGTCCTAGCTTCTGACAAGCGATCGCTTCCGCACGCGGTTCGATATTGGCATAAGTACCGACAGCCCCAGAGATCTTGCCTACCGCAATACTGCGACGCACTGCTACCAGTCGATCGCGATTTCGCAGCATTTCCGCCAACCAGCCAGCCAATTTAAACCCAAACGTAATCGGCTCGGCATGAATCCCATGCGAACGCCCGATCGTGACTGTATTACGATGTTTTTGGGCTTGATACCGAATTGCTTGAATCGTCTCTTCCAACCGAGTAAGGATGATATCGGTACTCGCCACCATTTGCAGCGCCAATGCTGTATCCAAGACATCCGAGCTAGTCATTCCTAAATGGATATATCGCCCCGCCGCACCTACGTGTTCGTTGACATTGGTTAAAAAGGCGATCACATCGTGACGGACTTCAGCCTCGATCTCTAAGATCCGATCGACATCAAACTTTGCTTTAGCCTTAATTTCATCAACAGCTGCTTGGGGAATATGCCCCAATTCAGCTTGGGCTTCGCAGACAGCGATTTCTACTTGCAGCCAAGTTTGAAATTTATAAGCATCTGTCCAAATTTCACCCATTTCGGGCAACGTATAACGCTCTATCATTCGATCGCTGTTCCGGCACTATCAATACTCACATAGTATAGCGTTGGTTGGCACAGCCGTTCTAGAACAGAATCGTCTGTCGGTCTCGCTCGATCGATCTCCTAGTATACATCAAGCTACATCAACAGATATGGAAAAGCACAGTAAAAATCATTGAATTGGTTCTAAAGTTAGTTAGAACAAAAACAAACACTCTTAAATTAAACCACTCTGTATGAAGATCGTAAATTGCGATCTCGACCCCAATGTGGACTCGCTCTGCATCTAAAACTTTAGCCGATATCTCTTCTAGAGAGGATTTGCTAAAGTCAACGAGCGAGCCACATTCCTTGCTACAATCTTCTGCCGTTACTAGCCGCGCGCATAGCGATCGCAGTTAAGATTGTAGACCGAGCGGGGTAATTACACTCCAGATTTTTGAGAACCGAATTACTAATGAACTTGCCAGAGATCGGCGGCTATATTTTAGAAGCACGTAACTAGTGAAGTCCGATCGAGATTGCGTTTCGATAGCAGCGATCTCTGACTAGGTAACGCCTCATGGCATTTACCCTGTAGAAGTGCGAAAATCAAAGCAAGGAAGTATCGAAATATTTACATAGCATGAAGATTGCGATCGCAGGAGCGACTGGATTTGTGGGCACTCGGTTAGTCGAACAACTCCTAGCACAAGGGGATCGAGTGACGATTTTGACTCGCACTCCGGGGAAGGCTATCGCGCGCTTTCCCAAGGCAGAGGTCATCGGCTACAATCCGATCGAATCGGGAGCATGGCAACAGTCCATTTCTGGCTGCGATGCCGTCGTCAATCTCGCTGGAGAACCGATTGCGGAAAAACGCTGGACACCAGCACAAAAGCGAATAATCTTGGAAAGTCGGCAACTGGGCACCCAAAAAATTGTTGAAGCGATCGATCGAGCCGAAGTCAAACCACCAGTGTTAGTAAGTGCCTCGGCGATCGGCTACTATGGCACCAGCGAAACGGCTAAATTTGATGAAACTAGTTCTGCTGGAACAGATTTCCTGGCTGAAGTATGTACGGCTTGGGAAACAGCCGCACAAGCAGTCACAGCTAGCGGTACCCGGTTAGTCATCCTCCGGTTAGGTATTGTCTTAGGTGAAAATGGCGGTGCATTAGGCAAGATGCTAGCACCGTTTGGTGCTTTTGTCGGTGGGCCGATCGGGAGTGGCAAGCAATGGTTCTCGTGGATTCACCGTGACGATGTAGTTAAATTAATTATTTCAGCCATCGTCAATCCAAAGATTCAAGGTGTTTACAATGCTACCGCACCCAATCCCGTGACGATGCAAGATTTTGCCCAGACACTCGGCGCTGTCATGAGTCGTCCTTCCTGGCTCCCCGTACCAGATTTTGCGCTCGAAGCGCTCTTGGGTGAAGGCGCGATTGTCGTGTTACAAGGACAACAAGTAGTCCCAGCAAAAACTCTAGCTGAAGGCTTTAACTTTACCTATCCGACGCTTAAACCGGCGCTAGCATCGATTTTAGGATGATAACTGACTCGATCGTTCTTTAATGACGATCGCTTCTACGCGAGCGATCTTCGTCTCGCGATCGACTGTTGTAATCGCCCACCGCAGGGGTTCGCCCCACTTCTGGAGTGCTGTCTCAATTACCTGATTGAGGTTGCCGATCGCATTGTTGATGTCAATTTCTATTTCGATGGGTTCGATCGTCATTTTCAAAAAATCTATTTGCTTTGGATTCATCGCTAAGAAAATACGATTGTTAATATTAAAACAATATTTATGTTCAAAAATAGTGTAGCTCTAGTGACTAATTGGCTTGCTCGGCTCTTGATTCTGACTTGTGTTTGGTTAGTGTTGGGCGTAAATAGCCCAGTTTTAGCAGTCAGCAGCCAGACTAATTATAGTCGCATCGATCTTCAAGGACGGGATTTTTCTGGCAAGGATCTGACTGGGGGCGTGTTTGTGTCATCGGAAATGCGTGGAGTGAATTTTAGCGGCGCTAATTTAACCAATGCACTCTTGACAATGGGGGTACTCCTCAAGACAAATTTATCTGGAGCCAATCTTACCGGAGCATTGGCCGATCGCGCGACATTCGATGAAGCAGATTTGACAAATGCGATTCTCACCGAGGCGACACTCACCCGATCGAGATTTTATGGTGCTAAAATTACGGGAGCGGATTTTACGGATGCATTGATCGATCGCGCTCAAGCGAAATTGTTATGCGAGCGAGCTGACGGCACCAATCCAGTTACTGGAGTAGCCACCCGCGATAGTCTCGGTTGTCCGTAAAAATTCCCATTAGACTATTTTGGCTGTAAATGCTAAAATAGTAAGTTGCAAAATTTATCTAAAACTTCCGAATAGTTATGACCCTAACGCAAGAGCGTAAGCAAGAAATCATGAGCAAACATCAGTTGCACGCAACTGACACTGGCTCCTCCGATCTGCAAGTCGCGATGTTAACCGAACGCATCAATCGCCTCAGCGAGCACCTCAAAACCAACAAGAGCGATCACTCTTCCCGCCGGGGCTTGTTAAAAATGATCGGACAGCGCAAACGCCTGCTCGCTTTCATCCAAAGTGAAAACGTTCAACGCTACCAAAATCTGGCTGATACCCTCGGTATCCGTCGCGTCAAAGATTAGTAAACAGTTGAGAGTTGACAGCGTTCCGCGTTGCTGCTGTCGGAGCGGCTACGCCAACGTCGTTCTTGGAGGTTTCCTCCAAGGGGAACCCCATGGAAAAAGCGGAACCAGAGAGTTGAAAGTTAACTAGCAGAAGACAGGCGATTTATCACCACACGATCTTGCTAATAACCGAGAACTATCGACTGTCCACGATCGACTATTCAATATCCACTCTAAATAATTATGCCTGCTGAGGAATCCCGTAAGTCTATCCCTTTTGAACCTCCTAGTAATAAACAGCGTAAACCAGCAGGGAAGAAGGGTACACCAATTATCAAGCCACAAACTTCATCTCTAGCAAGGGATGAAAGAGGATCCGGACACATTCCCGAAATAGTCAGCAACCGGATGATTCGGCGTGCGCTGGTATTTTGCGGTACTCCCATGTTGATGGGGATGTCGATCTTCATCCTTGGCTATTTTGCAATTATTAAACACTGGTTCCCAGTCTCGAATACTGTCGTGTTGCTAACTAGCATGGCTTGCTTGGGTTTGAGTGTATTGGGACTCAGCTATGGAATTCTGTCTGCTTGTTGGGAAGAAGATAGCACTAGTAAAGGTACTCTCTTGGGTTGGGTAGAATGCAAAACCAATTTTGGACGGATGGCTGATGCCTATCGTGCCAACAAACGGATGCGTGCGGATCTCGATCGATAATGACGGCGCACCTGTAGCTACTTCACCGATTTATCCAAGCAAGTTCTTGCGACTGTGAGGTTGGAAGTAAGGGAACATCGGAGCGAGAAGACGATCCCGATCGGGTATAATATTCGCTGGAATACGCTCTACTCTTAATTCATGCAGATCCATCACACATCAGCGATCGAACCTGGTGCCAAAATCGGTAATAATGTCTCGATCGGGCCTTTTTGCTACATTCGACATGATGTGGAGATCGGAGACAATTGTATTTTAGATGCTCATGTGACGTTGCTGCCCTACACTTCGATCGGCCAAAATTGTCATCTGCATAGCAATGTCGTAATCGGCGACTTACCTCAAGATGTCGCCTTCAAAGATGAGCCAAGTTATGTCAAAATCGGCAATAATTGCACCGTCAGAGAGGGCGTAACGATTCATCGCGGCACCAAAGCTGGAACGACTACTACTGTCGGCGATAATTGTTTATTAATGGCATACAGCCATCTCGCCCATAATGTCCAACTAGGGAACCACGTAATTGTTGCTAACGGCGCGTTGTTAGCTGGTTATGTGGAAGTGGGAGATCGCGCATTTATCAGTGGCAATTGTTTGGTACATCAATTTGCCAGAGTCGGGCGATTGGTAATGCTAGCGGGCGGTTGTGCGATTCATAAAGATGTGCCGCCCTTTTGCATGACGCGCAGTACTACCCTGAATAAAATTATGGGTTTAAATACGGTTGGATTGCGCCGTGCGGGATTTACTTCAGAACAGAGATTGACAGTCAAACGCGCTTTTAAAATCCTCTATCAATCCAATCTATTAGTTCCAGAAGCTTTAGCTAAATTAGAAGCTGAGTTCGATTCGGAGCTAGTTACAGAGATGTGTGAATTTATCAAAAAGTCTCAGCGTGGAATTGCTGGATATGTCCGCCAACGTCACAGCGAGGATTGAATTATCTTCGATTTGGAACGTAAGAACGGTGGAGCGAGCAACAAAATAGCTAACGGGATCTCAGGGTGATTAATCCTCTTCTGTCATGTCAATTCAATAAATTCGATCGATCCCCACTCAATTTGGGCATATTAAAGTTGTCAATTTTGAGAGCGAGCGTCAAAATGCCATCCAATTTTACCCGCATCTATATTCACCATATCTGGTCAACTTGGGATCGACAACCGATGTTAATTCCAGAAGTTCGAGATGGGGCGTATAAGGTAATTCGAGAAGAATGTAAATCTTTGAACTGCGAACTAATTAGAATTGGTGGGATTAGCGATCGCGTTCATTTACTGGCAACTCTGAATCCAACTATTTCGTTATCGGATTTTGTCAAACAGGTGAAGGGGAGTTCTTCACATTTTATCAACCATGAGATTCGATCGGGTTTCTTATTCAAATGGCAGGGTAGTTATGGTGCTTTGACGGTGAGTAAGGGTGGGGTGGATGATTTGTGTGAATATATCGATCGACAGGAGGAACATCATCGGTGGAAGTCTTTGATTCCCGATCGGGAGGGGATTTAGATTGCACGATGAGGGCGCACGATTGAAATCGTCGCTGGTGTTGCGAAGTCCGCCTGCGCGGACTGGGATTTCTTAACCCGCGAAGGCGGGTTTTGCATCATGAGCGGCGGTTTCAACCGCTGACTAATTTAGTCAATGAGTTGTGTAAACATAATTCCTGGAACTTGAAACTCTGAACCACATTCAGGACAAGTTCCCGTACCTAAGATATCGGTAATATTTTTAATAACTGCATTATATCGTAACGTCTCAATAAGCCCTGGTAAATCAGGGGGTTGCAAAAAGAGCGAAAATCTGGTTTAACAGAGAGATGAGTATAAACAGCGATACTAGCCCAGCCCAAACAAATACCTCAGAGACGGAGGTAGAAGGTTTGCGGCGACTGGTAGAGGAACAGAGAAAGCTGATTGAAAAGATATACAAGCAACTGGGAAATCAGAAAACAAGAATAGAACAACTAGAAGCAGAACTGCTGGCAAAGAAGAAACTAAAAGGAAAGCCACAATTAAGTGCCAGTCTGCTAAATCAGCGAGAACCGAAAGAGCCAAAATCGGATAAAAGAGCAGGTTCAGCAAAGGAAAGCAAAAAATCAAGCTTGGAGATCGACGAAGAAATATCGATCCAGCCTGAGAATATTCCTGAAAATGCTAAATTTAATGGGTATCGGAGTTACGATGTACAAGAACTAATAATTAAGCGACATAACATTCGATTTCAGCTAGCAGAGTACATCACAGGTGATGGAAAAACGGTAGTGGGAGAGTTGCCCCAAGAATATCAGGGAAGGCACTATGGGCCAGGATTGGTATGCTATGTAATGTATCAGCATTATCAGTGCAGAGTGCCACAACCATTAATTTATGAGCAACTCCGAGAATGGGGAATAAATATTTCAGTAGGACAAGTAAATCGGCTCTTGAATGAAGAGCATCAAATATTTGAGCAGGAACAACAGCAAGTATTAAGAGCAGGGCTAGAAACAGCAACATACATTCATACGGATGATACTGGAGCAAGACACAATGGCAAGAATGGATATTGTACAGTAGTTGGAAATGATGACTTTGCTTATTTCCACAGTAGTAATTCTAAGAGTCGAGAAAACTTTTTAGAAATATTACAAGCAGGGGAGCGAAAATATGTACTGAATGAAGATGCCAAGACATATCTGGATAACTATCAGCTCCCGCAGAAAAATCTGATTGAGGTCGATTTTTCGGAGCGGCCATTAGCAGTTAAAAAAGAAGAATGGCATGAGCATCTATTGTCTCAAGGAATAACTAGTATAAAAACAGTAAGAGTAATAACTGAAGCAGCACTGATAGGTGGTTTGAGCATAGAAGGAAGACGGGAACCATTGATAATTTTGAGTGATGGGGCGGGACAATTCAATGTAATGCAGCATGGATTATGCTGGGTTCATATTGAGAGAGGTCTGAGAAAATTGGAAGGTGATGGCGAGCAAGAGCGAGAGAATATTGTCGAAATGCAAGGATTGTTGTGGGACTACTATCAAGAATTAAAACAGTATCAACAGCAGCCCAGTCAAGAGATTTCATTAAGTTTGCAGGATAAATTTGATGAGATATTTGGGCGATGTTATATCCAGCATGGGCTATTAAATAATGTCCTTAATCAAATCAGGAATCATAAGATTGAACTATTACAGGTACTAGATTGCCCAGAATTACCCTTACATAACAATGCGGCAGAAACCGATATTAGAGAATATGTCACCCGTCGGAAAATTAGTGGTGGCACACGCTCTGAACTAGGCAGAAAAGCTAGAGATACATTCGTTGGCTTGAAAAAGACTTGCCGAAAGTTAGGAATTTCGTTTTGGAATTATCTCACATCTAGATTACATGGTTCGGAGCAAGTACTATCATTATCTGATGTGATTCGGGCTAAAGCTGCGGCGAAGATGCCTCCTCCGATTTAGATTTTTTCGGCAATTATCACCGAACAGTATATTCATGGGGTGTCTTTGTCACAACCATCTTTTTGGCTGCCAGCGTTTATTGAGGTCTTACATTATATCCTCGCTCTTCAGCAGTTTCATACAACCATCGAGCAACTCCAGTCAGTGATTCTAGAGATGCTGGATCAATAAACGTTTGTAATGTCGGGAAATTATCCTTTGTGACCTCAGCAATGGTTGAATTATCAGTAGTATAGATATTAATCCATTGGTCGCAGCTATCGCAATTACCACCCCATCCGTACGAAGAGCGTGAGAAGTATTCTAGAGCTTCGCCCCATTGTGGATAGCCCTTGAGAGCTGCAATAGAACTAAGTATATCTACAAAGTTATTATTTGATAAATTAGACTGCTGCAAACATGCTTCTGTCAAACGCAATAGAGCATCGATTTCAGTCTGATAAAGGTTACGATTAGGGGAGTCAACATTAATACGATCAGAGGTAGTTGTCCATACTTGCTGCTCTTCCTCCTCAGACGGATCGTGAGGGCGACACATATTATCTCCATCTTCTCCTGTTAATATTGCAATAGCTAGCCATATTATCTGCAAGCATTCTCCGCTAGGATACCATTGTTCAGCAATCTTAATTAACCCTGGTAATGCTGCAAAACTAGCAGAATATACAGAACCTTGGTGACATAATCTATCCCATAATTCTTCTATTATTTCTGGATCGCGGCTGGATTCTAGTTCCTCTAGTAATTCTGGAAGATATTCGGCAGAACCGCCCACATCGATGAGTTTAGACCAATCTGTCATTATGTTATCAATCCTTAAAGTTATATTGATGCGATCGATCGATTGCCGCACGATTGAAATCGTCGCTAGTGTTGCAAAGTCCGCCCACGCGGACTAATATCCCTAACCCGCGAAGGCGGGTTTTGCATCACAAGCGGCGGTTTCAACCGCTGACCCCACCGCCGTCCCCGCAACCCACCATCAACCCAAGCCACTCTCCAACTCCGCCTTAGCCACCGCCAAAGCATCCTTCACCTTACTGGCATCCCGTCCCCCAGCCTGAGCCAAATTCGGTCGCCCACCGCCACCACCACCGCAGATCTTCGCGATATTGCCGATAAACTTCCCAGCCTGTAAACCCTTCGCATTTACCCCCTTACTAAAAGCCGCTACTAAACTAACCTTATCCGGTTCGGGAATTGATGCTAAAACGATCGCGCCTTCGCCGAGTTTACTTAATAACCGTTCCGCCGCAGTTTGGAGCGCATTAGCATCAACATCACCCAGTTCGGCGATAATGATTTTAAACTCACCGATCGATATTGCTTGAGTTAGTAATTGTTCGGATTTAGCGATCGCCAATTCACCCTTAATTGTCTCCAATTGCTTCTGGTTAGCTTTAAGTTCCGTTTGCATTGTCGAGATCCGATCGAGAATTTCTTCGGGTTTAGCTTTAAATCGATCGCTCAATTCTTTGACAATCCGATCGCGGACATTCAGATAGTCTAAAATTGCATTACCCGCCACGGCTTCGATCCGTCGTACTCCCGCAGCGACACCCGCTTCAGAGATGATTTTAAATGCCCCAATTTCGGCGGTATTGCTAACGTGAATCCCGCCGCATAATTCCATCGATACGCCAGGGAAATCGATGACGCGAACTTCATCGCCATATTTTTCACCAAACATCGCTACCGCACCTTTTGCCCGCGCTTGAGCGATCGGCATGACTTCAATATCGGCTGCATGAGCTTCGGTAATCCAGTTATTTACCAACTCCTCTACCTGTTGAACTTCCGCAGTTGTGAGGGCACGAACGCAGTTAAAATCGAACCGCAAGCGATCGAATGAAACCAACGAACCTGCTTGAGAAATCTCAGGATCGACGAGTTTTTTCAAGGCTGCTTGTAATAGATGCGTTGCCGTATGATTTGCTTGAGCGCGACGACGACAAGCGGTATCAATTTGAGCGGTAATTGTATCGCCAACTCGTAAATTCCCTCGTTCGATCGTCCCAAAATGGACGAAGAAAGCTGATTCTTTCTGGACATCATTAATCGAGACTAATGAATTTTCGCCCAAGATATAACCGCGATCGCCAATTTGTCCGCCAGATTCGGCATAGAAAGGACTCTTATTTAAGACGATTTGCACATTCATTCCCGCATCTGCTTCTTCGACTGATGCACCCGCAACTAATAACGCCACAACTTCAGCCTGACTAGCCGATTGGGTATAACCTAGAAATTCAGTCGCATGAATATGTTCGGCGAGTTTATCTAATGAACCTTGAACTGTCAGATCGATCGATTCACGTTCGCCGCGAGCCATATCGATCTGTTCCTGCATTGCCAGATTATAACCATCGATGTCGATCGTTAAACTTTCCTCTTCAGCTACTTCTTGAGTTAATTCCAGCGGGAATCCATAGGTATCATAAAGTTTAAAAGCATCCTTACCATCAATCTGACTACTACCTTTAGCTTTGACACTGGCAATTACTTCAGCTAATAGCTTCTCACCCCGTTCTAATGTCTTGAGGAATTGGGTTTCTTCCCGCTGCAATTCGGTCTTAATACTATCGGCTTTTTGCCGCACATTTGGATAAGCCAATTCCGATAATGCGATCGCAGTTTCGGCGACCTTAGTTGTAAAATCACCATTAATCCCAATTAATCTCCCGTGACGCACCACCCGTCTTAATAACCGTCGTAAAATATAACCGCGTCCGATATTCGACGCGCGAATTCCATCCGCATTCATATGGACGATCGCCCGAATATGATCGCCAATTACTTTCAACGAAGTCTTGGTTTTCTCATCACTATTAAAATAATCAATCCCCGCAATGTCCGCCGCAGTTTGGACGATCGGCAAAATCAAATCCGTCTCATAATTATTCGGTACATCTTGCAGAATTTGCGCCATCCGCTCCAAACCCATCCCCGTATCGATGTTCTTGTTTGCCAACGGTGTGAGATTGCCCTCAACATCGCGGTTGTACTGCATGAACACCAGATTATAAAACTCAATAAATCTGCTATCATCCTCCAAATCGATATGATCATTCCCCAATTCGGGATGGAAATCATAATAAAGCTCAGAGCATGGCCCACAAGGGCCTGTAGGCCCCGACACCCAAAAATTGTCATCAGCACCCAACCGCTTAATTCGCAGGGGATTCACGCCAATTTTGTCCCGCCAGATCGCAAAAGCCTCATTATCTTCCTCAAACACGCTCACCACCAACCGCTCCGGTGGCAGCTTAAACACCTGCGTTGAGATTTCCCAACCCCATTCGATCGCTTGTTCCTTAAAATAGTCCCCAAAGCTAAAATTGCCCAACATCTCAAAAAACGTATGATGCCGCGCCGTCCGTCCCACATTCTCGATATCATTGGTACGGATACATTTCTGAGAAGTCGTCGCACGGGGAAAATCGGGAGCGCGTTGACCTAAGAATATCGGCTTAAATGGTAACATCCCGGCGATCGTCAACAACACCGTCGGATCTTCCGGCACCAACGAACCACTCGGCAACGGCTGATGTCCCCGCTGGCTATAAAAATCGAGGAAAGCTTGACGGATCTTGGCACCACTGAGTTTGAGAGCAGACATAGAATTTTAAATAGGGATGGCGGTATAGTCTCGGGTAGGTAGGGGGCATTGCTACCCCTTTCTCCCCGATAAACCGTGCTTACAAGTTTCCAAGTACACGGCTTGAGCAATTCACTTTTGATGGTGGATTTTGTGGTGACAGTATTGATGAACCCAGATTAAATTTCTGATTTCATCTTTGCCATCTTGAATTTTGGGGATGATGTGGTGCAAGTCTATAGGTTCGTCATTAAAGAGCGATTCCCCGCAGACAGTACATTTATATCCTTAATTATTGGCTACTTTTTCTTTGGTTTTATTATATCTAGTGGCTTCACTCTTAGCTTTAGTTTTCCATCTTTTCTCCCAGTAATCCTTGCGTTTAGGGTCATCTGGGGAGGCAGTTTTAGTTACCATTGCATATCTCTCGATATTAAACCAAGCGAATCTGAGCATGTATGCCCCTATCTTTTTATCGCCACAGTCCCATTTGGAATCCCTCGACAGGTTCAGTCTCCCCCACTACTTCCCTTTTTTCCAATAAGTTGGTTTATTAGGTTGGGTTCTGTTGGCGTACCTTTTTTTGACTCTATGGAACCCATTTGAGATCTTTTAGGCGATGGGGTAGAATCGACCTCAATCGTTGAATTCAAGCAGGTAAGGTCTAATTATGGGGTATTCAATCGATCTGACAGATCGGGAGTGGGAAATAATTGAGCCATTGTTGCCGCAGCAGAAAAGATCTCCAATGGGTTCTTACTACTGTCAAAGCTGTCTATTTTCAATCCCTATTTTCCACTATTACCAAAAAATGAGAGATCGATCGTTGGCGCAATTGTGTGCGAATGCAAGCAACCTGAGTTCGATGAGGCGTAGCCTCACCAAACTTAGACAGGACAACAAATTTAAGTATTGGGCAAATTTTCTCTAAATTTTGATATGGCAAAACTTACCATTAAAATGATTAACAGCTAAAATTATTGAGTTAAGTCAAGAAATTAATAATAATCTAAATAGGTACAATACTGAAGAAGTCTTGAGCAGGCTCGTCTAGCTTTAAACTCGGTTTTTTAGATTGATGAGTATAAGCAATTAAGGCTGTAATTAAATTCAACATAAAATTGTGTAAGCTGCGATGACGAGAATGGACTAGATAAGAAATATTTTTCAGTTGGTCGTTGACCGTTTCAATTACTGAGCGTTTACGAAGTAAAATTTTATCATGCATTGGAATAAGTTTGTCGATCGTAGTAGATTTGAGTGGTGTAATTAGTTGCAATCCGCGACTTAGTAGTTGCTCGAATAATTCTTTTTTAATATACCCTTTATCTCCAAATATTTTACCAGTTATTCCCTGTGTCATTGAGGATAGATTTGTCCGGTCGTCCACATTACCAGGTGTAATCTGACAGTTTAATATTTCACCAGAATCATTAATTATTAAATGTAGCTTGAACCCATAGAACCAGCCCATAGAACTCTTACTCAGCTTGGCAGTTTCCTTAAAGACCTTATTTCTGCTAATCCTTTTTGGATGGCAAACTGGGATAGCAGTACTATCCACGAAGCTAATTCCAGTTACCTGACCTCGACGAGAGTTGAGATAATAAATACAAGCCGTCAATACATTTGGCATCAGCTCTACCATCCGATTATAACTAACTAAGTTGGGAAAATAATCAATTAAATATTTGCAGACATGATTGAGATAGTAATCTTTAAATGTCCGATATTTTGACTGATGAAAGTGAATAACAATAGTCATCACTTCACTTAAAGTCATCCGACAGTACTTTGGCAAATTATTACCCTGTGCAGGAAATAATGTCGAAGAGAAAGGGGAGCATCCCACCTTTTTATTTAGTGGGTACAAATTAATTTATTGAGATACGCGCAGCGATGAGCAAGAACTTGAGAAATATTCTCGGATTTCCACTGTGCGCCAGATATTTGAGTCCGCCGATCGATTTGTTTAATTGTAGATTCAATTGAACCAGAGCCGATGGCACAGACTTGCTCAGCTTGAAGATAGTAGTAGTTAACAATTCGATGACGATGTTTCTCTAAATAAGTACAAAAGTTTTTAGCTGGGTTGAGTTCACAATCATTGAACAACTCAATTGTTTCATCAACTTTTCCCAGCCACAGCAAACTTCTGGCAGCAAATAATCTTTGATTTGAGCCACCGATTTTGTGTAAATTCTCCATTAGATGGTACCAATCAAGAATTTCTCTTCTACCATCGCTTGTTGATACTTCTTTAAAGATATTCCATACACCATCATGTCCATCACCAAGACAAGTAACTATCGGAGCTAATTCTTGTTTATTCACCCAATCAGTTAAAAGTGTATTTTCTTGAAATGATGCTGCTATCACATTATTTTCATGCGAGCAAATCGCTTTATATCCTCTCCAGACACTTGGCTCACCCTCTGGTGTTCTCACTCTAATATTCCCTCCATCTACGCTTAATTCTTCTAGGACTGATTCCGGTTTTGGCAAATCAAACTCTTGACGGTGAATTAGTCTTTGTTGAGTACTCTTTGATATTTCAATCCCAGTCAAATGTTTAAGGGAGCATCCCACTTTTTAAAATTCTCAAAGAGAAAATAAACACGATCGCTAAATAGCCTGATGACTGGTTCTTGATACTTTATTCTACAAACAACTAATAAAAAGTGGGATGCTCCCAATGTTTAACCTCTGCTGCTGCATTCTCGTAAGAAACTACTGCACTCATCCTCAAACAGCATGTTTCCAAGTACGGACTAATCTGAGTGTAACTTTTGATGTTTAGCTTCGCTGCCTGTTTGCTCGTTATCACTAGCTCTCCAATTATGCTTTGAATCTGTCTTTGATATCCACCTGTTTCTTCTGTGACATTTCCGATAAAAAAATTCCGACTTCTGGCATCACATGTTTCTGCAAGCTATCTCTGACTACTTCTTCAATTTTTCCCAAACTGGTCAATTCTGCTTTGTTAGTATTTTTATAGAGGATTTTTGCAATTGCTCTACTATGTTCCAAAACTTCTTTTTGTTCTTCTGGAGTCATTTCATCACCTTGATGGTATTTCTTTCATTATCTCAAATTCTACCTCTATTTCCCTTTTTATCGTTGCCTCTATTTCCTCTGAACTAGTACAAAATATTTATCTCTCACAACCTGAATAAAAGGTGGGATGCTCCCAAGAGAAAGTTGCTAGCCAATCTTGACAAAAATCATCTATTTCGCAAAAAAAATTAGTTAAGTCCATAATCTGATTCTGGTTTGTTCTATACATATTTTAATTTAACCAGAATGGGAAGTTAAAGACCTTCTTGTAATGTTATTAATATTTTCATGCGCGGATTATTCTTAGGAGTTTTAAAAGCTTATTTATTCTTAATTATTCGTAACTATAAATGAACGATTGAAGCCCAAGTCATTATCAATAAGTGAACCTTATTGATAATGACTTGAAAAGTATCTTGTTTTTGACAATTGATGTTTATTGCTCAAACGTGCTCACAGACTTGATTTGATGATGAGGCATAGCCTCATCGAACTCAGGTAAGCAGATGAAGTTAATCGATTATTGCTCAAACAGAGCCTAGCAAAGCCGCTCGAAAGCAACAACTCAGGGGGAGGTAGAAGTAGAGTAGTTAAAATATTAGATCCTAAAATCGCCAAGACTGTTACTGTGGCTAATTTTCACAACTCATTTGCGAGAGAGCGCGACCCAAATTTTCCCAAGAATTCGCACAGCCGGGGAGAAAGGCTAGCACCAACAGGAGTCAAAGGTATACGGCCACTGAAAAAAAATACTTTGCGTGAAAGTATTGACAATCAAAGACAGACAAGCTATATTAGTAAAGCGGTCGAGGGAAACGGCGACACGGAAACGACAGAAGTCGCTCCTAGAGCCAAACTCTTCACCCTGAACCTAGACAACTATATAGTTTGAAAGCCTATTAACCTCGTTAATTTCGTTAACACGATTATAACAGCTCAACTCAGTTATGGGAAGAGCAGACGAGTAGAGTCTTAAAATAATACAACTCGAGCCAAGTTAGTGGCTCTTCATAAATATTATGGAGAGTTTGATCCTGGCTCAGGATGAACGCTGGCGGTATGCCTAACACATGCAAGTCGAACGGGTGTCTTCGGACATTAGTGGCGGACGGGTGAGTAACGCGTGAGAATCTGCCTTCAGGATGGGGACAACAGTTGGAAACGACTGCTAATACCCGATATGCGCGCGAGCGTGAAAGATTTATCGCCTGGAGATGAGCTCGCGTCAGATTAGCTAGTTGGTGTGGTAACGGCGCACCAAGGCGACGATCTGTAGCTGGTCTGAGAGGATGAGCAGCCACACTGGGACTGAGACACGGCCCAGACTCCTACGGGAGGCAGCAGTGGGGAATTTTCCGCAATGGGCGCAAGCCTGACGGAGCAATACCGCGTGAGGGAGGAAGGCTCTTGGGTCGTAAACCTCTTTTCTCAGGGAAGAACACAATGACGGTACCTGAGGAATAAGCATCGGCTAACTCCGTGCCAGCAGCCGCGGTAATACGGAGGATGCAAGCGTTATCCGGAATGATTGGGCGTAAAGCGTCCGTAGGTGGTTTTGTAAGTCTGTGGTTAAAGCGTGTAGCTCAACTACATAAGGGCCATGGAAACTACAAGACTAGAGTGAAGTAGGGGTAGAGGGAATTCCCAGTGTAGCGGTGAAATGCGTAGAGATTGGGAAGAACACCGGTGGCGAAAGCGCTCTACTGGACTTATACTGACACTGAGGGACGAAAGCTAGGGGAGCGAAAGGGATTAGATACCCCTGTAGTCCTAGCCGTAAACGATGGATACTAGGTGTTGCCCGTATCGACCCGGGCAGTGCCGTAGCTAACGCGTTAAGTATCCCGCCTGGGGAGTACGCACGCAAGTGTGAAACTCAAAGGAATTGACGGGGGCCCGCACAAGCGGTGGAGTATGTGGTTTAATTCGATGCAACGCGAAGAACCTTACCAGGGCTTGACATGTCTGGAATCTCGGCGAAAGTTGAGAGTGCCTTCGGGAACCAGAACACAGGTGGTGCATGGCTGTCGTCAGCTCGTGTCGTGAGATGTTGGGTTAAGTCCCGCAACGAGCGCAACCCTCGTTTTTAGTTGCCATCATTAAGTTGGGCACTCTAGAAAGACTGCCGGTGACAAACCGGAGGAAGGTGGGGATGACGTCAAGTCAGCATGCCCCTTACGCCCTGGGCTACACACGTACTACAATGCTATGGACAAAGGGCAGCCAACTGGCGACAGTGCGCTAATCCCATAAACCATGGCTCAGTTCAGATTGCAGGCTGCAACTCGCCTGCATGAAGGCGGAATCGCTAGTAATCGCAGGTCAGCATACTGCGGTGAATCCGTTCCCGGGCCTTGTACACACCGCCCGTCACACCATGGGAGTTGGTCACGCCCGAAGTCGTTACTCTAACCCTTGTGGAAGAGGACGCCGAAGGTAGGGCTGATGACTGGGGTGAAGTCGTAACAAGGTAGCCGTACCGGAAGGTGTGGCTGGATCACCTCCTTATAGGGAGACCTCACACTATCGAGACCGAAACACAATGGATTAAGTCAGATAGATGTTATCCCAAGGTCGAGCGAATTAATCGAGAGGGCTTTCAAACTTATATTCTAGTTCAGCTGACCTGGGCTATTAGCTCAGTTGGTTAGAGCGCACCCCTGATAAGGGTGAGGTCTCTGGTTCAAATCCAGAATAGCCCATCTTTTCTTATCAGTTGTACATTTAGCAAACTACCAGAAGCTGAAACTTCTAAATAGCTGTTAGATAAACTAGGGGGTTTAGCTCAGTTGGTAGAGCGCCTGCTTTGCAAGCAGGATGTCAGCGGTTCGAGTCCGCTAACCTCCATTGGTTTCCACCACAAGTTAAAACCAACAGAGTCAGCTTCAAACAAGAATAAACGTCGCCAAGACCGGAAGTGATTTCAGCACCTACTAATATCGAGTAGTCTGCTGGACTTAAAGTCCAGTTCGCACCTTGACAACTGCATAGTAATCAACAAATCAGGTAGTCGTAATCGCAAGATTACAGACAATCCAAAATAATTTAAACTCATGACAAAGTTTAAGTAACCAAGTGAATAACTAGTTACCAAACAATAGTCATGAAGTGGTCAAGCTACAAAGGGCTTACGGTGGATACCTAGGCATACAGAGGCGATGAAGGACGTAGTTACCGACGAAACGTCTCGGGGAGCTGGCAGCAAGCTTCGATCCGAGAATCTCCGAATGGGGCAACCCTTAATACTGCCACCTGAATCTATAGGGTGGAAAGAGCTAACCCAGTGAATTGAAACATCTTAGTAGCTGGAGGAAGAGAAAGCAATAGCGATTCCCTAAGTAGCGGCGAGCGAAACGGGAACAGCCTAAACCAGAGTGCATGCACTCTGGGGTCGTGGGACAGTAACGTGTATCAGCTAGATTAGACGAAGCATCTGAATAGTGCATCAGAGAGGGTGATAATCCCGTAGTCGAAAATCGAATTGAGCTAACTGAATCCCGAGTAGGCCGGAGCACGTGGAATTCCGGTTGAATCAGCGAGGACCATCTCGTAAGGCTAAATACTCCTGTATGACCGATAGTGAACCAGTACCGCGAGGGAAAGGTGAAAAGAACCCCGGAAGGGGAGTGAAATAGAACATGAAACCGT
>CBDFFK010000003.1:750000-3962500 GCA_965246735.1 Chamaesiphon sp. | reverse complement strand
GGCGACGATAGTTGGGGGGTTGCTCCCTGTCAAAATAGCTCGATGCCAAGCTTAATTCTCGAAAAACCCTCTACCAACTTAATGGTAGAGGGTTTTTCATCTTTGCAGACTCGCATTTTATACGACTTGCGACTTGTAGGTTACTTAGCAAATGAGTATCTATCGCTAAATAGGCTTGCATAAATCCGCCTCTCCCGGAGTGTTTCGCGATCGAATGGCGATTGCACAATCATAAACTGGATTGCATAATAGTATTCTAGCTTTCTAGATATTCTCGATCGAATGTGATTCGGTAAGCCCGACTGGGATCGATCGACAGATAACCGCTAAAATAGTAGTAGTCTCCTCACGATAATGGAACGCTTACCGTGCTCTCTTACCTCATCGCTGACTTCCGCATCATCTTCGATCGCGATCCTGCTGCACGTAACTGGGTAGAAGTGCTCTTTTGTTATCCCGGCTTGCAAGCGCTGTCACTGCATCGGTTCGCCCATTGGTTGTATGTGATTGGGATCCCATTTTTTCCTCGCCTGATGTCGCATCTGGCGCGATTTCTTACTGGGATTGAGATTCACCCTGGTGCGACGATTGGTAAGGGGGTATTTATCGATCATGGGATGGGTGTGGTCATCGGTGAGACGGCGATTGTCGGCGATTATGCGCTGATTTATCAGGGCGTGACGTTAGGCGGTACGGGTAAAGAGACGGGCAAACGGCACCCCACACTGGGCGAGAATGTCGTCGTGGGTGCGGGTGCGAAAGTATTAGGTAATCTCCAAATTGGGAGTAACGTCCGGATCGGTGCGGGTTCGGTAGTATTGCGAGATGTGCCGAGTGATTGTACTGTAGTAGGCATTCCTGGGCGGATCTTGTATCGGGCGGGCGAGCGCGTCGGGCCGTTAGAACATGGTAGTCTTCCAGATACGGAAGCAGAAGTAATTCGGGCATTGGTCGATCGAATCGAGAGTCTAGAGCAACAAGTTCAGAAATTGCAAACAGAACAGACTTGTAATGCGATCGTGCGGGGCGAAGAAACGCCCTCAGCAGAGGATATAGAGTTCCATCCTAGCTGTCATTTAGATGATAAAGTTATTCGGCAATTCCTTTATGGGGCAGGGATTTAGGAACTTTTCAATTTGAAGATGGTCAGAATGAGGGCGCTTGATATGCGATCGAGCGAGCGGGTGTAGGTTAGGATTACTCTAGAGAGAAAGTATCTTCACTCTAGTAATTGCTTACCAACCCCGCATTTACCTAATTGACAATCCAAATAATGAAAAGATCTTTAACTGTTCTATGTTTGGGCTTAATTTCGATCGAGTTAGCTTATTTGCCAGCTTTTGCTGCTAATAACAAAGAATATAAACAAGTCGATAAAGTCATCGCTTGTGATATATTTATCGCAGGCGGTGGCTTGAGCGGTACAGCTACCGCGTATGAAGGATTACTTGCAGGCAAACAAGTCTGTATGACCGAGATTACCGATTGGGTCGGCGGACAAATTACCGCTCAAGGGGTATCCGCACTAGACGAACGCCCTACCCAACGATCGAAAAAATACTTCCCACGCGGTTATCTCGAATTTCGTCAACAGATTCAAGACTACTATGGCACACTCAATCCTGGGAAATGTTGGGTGAGCGAAGCTTGTTTCCTCCCCAAAGATGCTAGTAAGATTCTCTACGGAATGTTACGCACTGCCGAAAGTAAGGGCAAAGGTAAATTACACTGGTATCCCAATACCGTCGTCAAAGATTTAATTACGGAGAAAAGAGGCGAGGGTCAGCAAATTAATGCGGTAATAGCGATTCAACACCGACCTCAACCCGGAACTCCTCCTGTCAATAGCGAAACACTCTCGAAAACGATCGAAGATGCTTATAGTTATCAGGATTCACAACGGTTCCAGAAACTCAAGGTCGTCTTCGTCTCACCTTACAAAACGGCCAAACAGCGGGCAACAACTCCGGCCGATTGGTATGTTGTCGATGCTACCGAGACAGGCGAATTGATCGGCTTAGCCGATGTGCCCTATCGATTGGGACTAGATGCGCGCTCTTCGGACGAGCCTTCGGCGGCGACGACTACTGGCGATCGTTATTGCACTCAGGGGTTTACCTATCCGTTTGCGATGGAGACAACCGCTACTCCACAACCGCAAATCCCACCACCTTTTTATCAGCAGTACTCGCCCTACTATAGCTACGAACTCAAACGTCTTGCGGACTTTGGGGTAGTCTATAGCTATCGAAGGATTTGGAGTCCTGGCGAAGGTAAAAAGACTAAATATGGTGGAATAAGTTATACCGCTCCTAGTCCTGGTGATATCTCGATGCAAAACTGGACTTGGGGGAACGATTATCGCCCTGGCAGTCCGCAAGATAATTTGATTCTCGATCGATCGCAACTGCAAACCTCGGGTCAATTGAGCAGTGGTGGCTGGATGGGTGGTGTGCGAACTGAGACTCTCCGCAAAGGCGAGGAAAACGCCCTTGGTTTCTATTATTGGCTGGTCGCAGGCACGACAGATTCGCGCGCCAATCCCGACCCCAACTCGCCAAATTACTGGGTAAAAACTCCCAGTCCCAATCAACGGTATCTATTTGGCTTGGATACCCCCATGGGTACAGCTCATGGTTTATCAAAATATCCCTACATTCGCGAGGGTCGCAGGCTGATCGGTAGACCTACTTATGGGTATAAAGATGGCTTTGTCATCACAGAAGCAGATATGAGCCGGAATAACCTACTCGATCGCAAAAAAATGCCACCACTATCAACTGACGAATATCGCCAGCTCAGAGCGGATTTAGCTGGGATCGACGCGATAAACGTACTCACCGAAAATACCCCAGGCGAGACTAAGACCACTAGAAATCGCGCTCGGATCTATGCTGACACTGTGGGCATCGGCCATTATGCGATCGATTTTCACCCCTGTATGCAAAACAGTCCACCCGAGTCGCCAAATAATAGCGAGCGTGTGGGCGCGCGGCAGGGTGGTGGAGAAGCTTATCCCTTCCAAATTCCACTCCGCGCGATGATTCCGCAAAAGATCGATAATATGCTGGTAGCAGGCAAGAGTATCGCCACCAGTCACGTCGCTGCCGCCGCTTACCGCATCCATTCGTTTGAATGGTCGGCAGGTGCCGCTGCTGGTACCACTGCTGCCTTCGCCCTGGAAAAAGGCATCACCCCAGCCCAGATGGTGGCCGATCTCCCCAATCCCGCCCCGCAAATTCTCGAATTACGCAGGCGGTTAGAAGACCATAACAATCCCACTTCTTTCCCCAACACATCGATCTTGAATAACAATTGGAAAGAATGGAAATAATAAATGGGTAATTATGAATGATGAATTATCAATTATGAATATACTATAAGAGTGTTCCTGAAGAATACTCATTAGACCGCAGGGCGATTCCTAGTAGCTAGTGCAAACTAAGTATTAGTAATGAATCATAGTCGAGCGATAGTTTGCTAAGATCTCGCCTAATTCACAACTCATAATTCATCATTCATAATTCTAAATATGGTTTCAACGACTGAAAAGTCCAGTCAAACGATCCAAAAACCTTATCCAAACTTTAAAGTCATTGTCTTAGATGATGACTTTAATACTTTCGAGCACGTTCACTCTTGTTTGATCGCGTACATTCCTGGTATGACCGAAGAACATGCCTGGGAGCTGACAAATCAAGTACATTTTGAAGGTAGCGCGATCGTTTGGGTCGGGCCGCAGGAGCAAGCCGAACTCTACCACCAACAGTTGCGCCGCGCTGGATTGACGATGGCACCGCTCGAAGCAGCCTAATTGCCAAAGTACTGGGCGTTGCTGAATTGGGGTATGAATAAGATGGAGGGGAAACGCTAAACTTCAACGCATAACTAGCAGATTTTTAAACAGAATGTTGGATGTCTTCGTTGTGGCAACTGCTGGGTTCGACGATCGCCCGAAGTTTATTAAATAGATATAATTTTCCAGGTGGCGGACAGTGGTCGATACCGCTTGGCTCTCGCTCGGTTCTCTGCTCGGCGACTGATGGGATTAACGAGATCGATCGATCTAATGTCTCGGCATCCGCAGTGGATACATGCATGGTTTGTGCTAATTCAGCTGATAAATTGGCATCTCGATCGTTGGTGGCGCGTGCTGCTGAAATCGATCGATCGTGATGCTGAAAAGGTGCAGACTCTTCGGGGTTAAGCTGCTCGCTGTTGGGTAGCTGCGAAGTGGTGACTGGTAATTCTCGCTCGGGGTTGCTAACTGGGGCGGGGATGGGTGAAGGGAGCGAAGTTATCGGGCTATCTAAGGTCAGGCGCAAGCTCTGCAAAATTTCGCGCTCATAATCGGGCGTAAACTTATAAAATGGGCTGCCCCGTCGCTGCCAATCGCGAAGAATATTATCGACAGACTTAACTTTGTAACGTCCGCGATATAGGGATTCGATCAGCGCTTTGACAACCCAAGCCGGATCGTAGTTTTGAAACCATGTCACAACAATAAGATCGACTCGTTGGGATAGTGCCTCAGAACGATAATCGTCTTCGAGTTCTAAACCGTAATGCTCGATCGCTGTTGTAATAAATTCTTGCTGAAACTGACTCATCCGAACATCCGATCCATAAAATTCCCCGCCGGTAAGTAGCAGTGAAACCCGCTTCTGAAAATGCTATTGCGGCTTAGTAAATAATAAGTTATTTCTAATATTTTAAACAATCGAGCTATCTCGATCGTTAGCACTTAGCGATTAAAGTTGAGTTAGGGGAGCGAACTGTCACAAAGCCTGAGATTTGAGATATTCAGCTCTATTGTAAAAGCTACAATTGCTACCGGAGAGTGTCTGACCGAAAATACACCGAGAGCTGTAGTTTATTTAATGTAGTCTACACTAGATTTACAACTTTTGACGGATCGGCGCTCTAAATAGATCGAGTTAGATCGCGTACTAGTGCTAGTAGACTACTAATGAATGTTGCGTACGAGCGTGAAACTTCAGCGAGAATTAATATTGCCGCGCTTTAAATCAGCAATCTTGGCAATTATCTGCTGATATTTTTCTTGATTTTTAAGTTTTAAATACAAGCCAGCCGCAGCTTGGAGATCGGCGATCGCACCTGGTTTGTCTCGTAATTGCGCCTTGAGTAAACCCCTCTGGTAGTATGCTTTGGGCACCTCTTTATCGAGTGAGATCGTCCGATCGAAGTCAGCGAGTGCGCCACGCCGATCGCCTAATTTGACCTTCGCGATACCACGATTGGCTAAGACAATCGATGTAAGCTTCGGATTGAGTTTCAAGACAGTATCGAAATCTTCAAGTGCTTGACGGGATTCATTACCCTCAGTACGGATGACACCACGCAATAAATAAGCTTCAGCAGATTTGGCATCGAATTTAATCGCTCGGTCTAAATCAGCAATTGCGGCTTGACGGTTGCCATTTTCATAATAACTATTGGCCCGGAAAAAATACGTTTCAGAATTGGTAGGTGCGAACCGCAAACTTGCGGTGAAATCGCTAATTGCTGCTTGTCGATTTTTGGTGCGATATTGAGCTTGTCCGCGCGCACTGTAGAGTGCTGCGAGAAATTGAGGCTGAGTTTCAAGCTGGAGCGCGAGCGTATAATCATCGATCGCTCCATTGAGATCGCCCGCTCCAACTCGCGCTAAACCACGACTGAGATAGCCGAAACTGTTTTGAGCATCGATTTTAATCGAGATATTGTGGTCGGAGATCGCTTCTTGATAGCGATCGAGTTGATAATATGCCGATCCGCGCGAACTATAATGATACCGATCGTAAGGATTGAGTTGAATCGCCCGATTGCAATCGGCGATTGCGCCCTGGTAATCGCCCAATTGGAATTTGAGACTACACCGATTGCCATAGACCAGATCTGAGTTAGGCTTGAGTGCTGCTGCCTTGTCGAGATCGGCAATTGCCTGTTGGCGGTTGCCGATTTTAGCATAGGCAGAGCCACGATACATATAAGCTTCAACCTTCTTGGGGTTGAGTTCGATCGTTTTAGTCAGATCGGCAATTGCCGCGCGCGCATCCCCCATTAATAACAGGCAAGATCCGCGCCAAAATCTAGCTGTGACTAGTTTAGGATCGATCGCGATTGCTTTACTAAATTCGGTAACCGAACCTGCAAAATCTTTTTTCGAGACTCGATCGAATCCAGCTAAGATGAAATCATCTGCCTTGGGCTGCGAATTACTAGCAACAATGGCGCTAGCATTACCAGTATCTATCCCAATCTTGCTGGCTAATTGCTGAAAGGTATTAATTGGAATTCCTAAATTAAATCCAGTTTTAATCCTAACATCGGGATTGATGTTTGAGGTGGTAATTTTGGTATCGACATCGCCTTTACCATGAATGGCAACCAACTCGCCATTTTCATTAAATACCCCGCCGCCACTCATTCCGGGCAAGGTGTTATTACTATAAATTAGCGAGTAACCATCTTTTAATGGTTTGCTACTATTGGCGGTAACTTTGCCGTCGGTAAAATTAAAAATCGAGCGGTTTATTGCTTCCGTACCCAACGGATAACCCGACACATAAATCGTCGTTCCTTCCGTGGACTCATTGGCATTACCTAATTTTGGCACTTGATAGCGCTTGTCGCTCGTAAATTTAACCACAGCCAGATCGACCCCAGCCAGCGGTTGAATCACAGTTGGCTGGAGCTGATGGGGAAGATCGTCCGTCGTGATAATTTTATAGCTTTGGGGATTGCCACGTACCACATGTGCCGCTGTCAGCACTAGATACTGGTTGCCTTGCTGCTGGATGATAATTCCCGAGCCGTGGGATGAATCGCTATCGATCGTGACGGCAGTACTTTTGGCAATCTTGGCTACTTCTGCTGCGGACATCCCAAAACTGGCTTGGGGGAATAGGCAGATTGCTGCTAAGCCAGCGAGCGTCGCTGGCAGCAAATAAGTAAGCCGAGACGGCTTAAGTCGCACTGATGAAATCCCTTGATATCTATGGCCTAGCAGCATATTCAATAAAGGATAGTTTCTGGGAGTGAGAACAGTTAACGTTTGAGCGAGCGCTGAAAATATTTGAGATTATCCATCGTTAATTGATAATTGGAGCGATCGCCCTGTTGGCGAAATAACTCTGCGGCAATCCTTAAATCGGCAATTGCACCCTTGCAGTCTCCCAATTGATGACGAGCGGCAGCGCGATTGTTATAGACGATTGCTTTGTCTGGGAGCAGTCGCACCACCTGAGAGTAATCCAGGTAAGCACCCCAATAATCTTTGAGATTGAGCTTGACCATCGCTCGATCGTTATAAGCGACGGCATGGTTTGGATCGAGGCGAATTATTTCAGTATAATCGGCGATCGCCAACAAGCTGCGATCGAGCTTAGCATTCAATCTGCCGCGTTGAAGATAAGCATCGAGATCGCGAGGATTTTGTTGGATCGCAGTATCGAGACTAGCGATCGATTGTCGATCGGGAGTAAGTTGGGTGGGATCGGCTCCGGCAAACGCGATGCTTGGTATCCAGATGGTGGCAATCGCCGTACATATTCCAAGTGTATACAACTGGGATTTATTCATCGGCATTAATAATTGATGTCTCGATTGAATTATAAACAATCTACATCCGCTCTCGACCTGTTTCCGATAACAAACTCGGAAATCCGGTCGATTTGGACGATCTCCATCTCGGTCACAAGGATCGCGATCGATCGCTATGATATAGTGACTCCAACTTAGCGAGCGGATCGGGGTAGTATAACGCCTCTGAAACCATAATTCTCGATTGCCGATCAAACCATCCCTACCCTAGTAACTATGTCTTGGCAACAACGTTCGATCGCGGCTATCGTCATCCTCAGCGGACTCATCTGTTCGCCTAAAGTGCAAGCGCAAACGGCTAATAAAGGATTTTCTGATTTTGTTTCCGGTACTGGGACGATCTTGTATCTCGGTGGCGGCTCATTACTGCCATTGCTCACAGATGGTGCTGATGGCGGACAACACGCCCTCAGAGTAGTCGATGCTGTTGGTACTAGTGCTGCCCTGTGCTACGGACTCAAATCGGCGATCGCATCTCCCCGCCCTGACAATGAACGAGAACTCGATAGTTTTCCTAGTTGCCATGCGACCACTGCCTTCGCACTCGCGCGCATCCAAAGCCATTACCATCCTGACTATGCAATTCTTTGGTACAGTGGCGCAGCCCTAATCGGTTATTCCCGTCTCGATCTCAATCGCCATCGCTTGGTAGATGTCCTCGTCGGTGCTGGTTTAGGCTATCTAGTCGGTGAAATCGAACTCGGCCAAAAACGCGGATTGCTGTTATTTCCCCTGATTCGCCAGGATGCCCAAGGCAATACCATTCTCGGCTTGCAAGTCAAAGGCGAGTTTTAGTTGGTTATTGGTTAACCCCTTCCCATTTCTTAACATTTGCTTGCAAAAGTGGCAGATCTAGCCAAAGCAGTCTAGAGTTAAGAAGTAGCAGATGGAGACCATCGATCGGAGGTTGTGGATGAGTCAGCAGAGTCCTTACGAGCAGCTAGGGGTATCGCAAGATGCCACATTTGAAGAGATTCAAGCTGCCAAACAGCGTGTCCTCGCTCAGTTGGGTGGGGATGACACGCTCCAGAATAATATCGAAGCAGCATATGATGCAATCTTGATGGAACGGCTCAAACTCCGGCAACAAAACAAGATTAAGGTACCTGAAGAAATTAGGTTTCCCGAAAAGCTGCTCACTGTCGTCCCAAAATTTACACCTCCGTCGCTTGCCAATTCTCCTAGCTGGCTGAGCGACACCTTCGAGCGTCCCAGTCAATCGGAAGTTTTGACAACATCGGGAGTATATGCGGTACTAGCTGGAGCAGCATTGGTACCTAGAATCGCAGATGCGGGCTTACCCACATTAATGGCGTTAGGCACTGGATTTAGTCTGTATTTCATCAATCAAAAACAACGCAGATTTAAACGCGCTCTGCTGGGCAGTTTCCTGGCACTGGCGATCGGGATGCTTGTGGCTGGATTGCTAGTAAATTCGGCGCATCTCCCAATCGAACGCATCAGGCTGCACGGAGAGGTATTTGCAGCATTACTGACTTTCGTATGTCTATGGGTAACGAGCAGTTTTACTAAGTAAGTTATAGTTTCGATCGCTACCAACAAATACACCAGATCGTCCGCCACTGTAGGGATAACTAGCTAAAGCACCCCTACAATTTTTGTGCGTCTATTTGTTGAAAGATCGCATCGACAGCAGCGGCTAAATCTGGGAGAATTTTATCCGGCTGAAGTCGCATCAATCGATCGCGATCGCGGATCCCAGATAAAACTCCGATCGCTGGAATATCATAGGTTTGGGCCGCAATGATATCGGCTTCGGTATCGCCAACCATCCAGGTTGCTGGATCTGCTCCCAATTCGGCAATCGATCGAGCCATCAGCTTAGTTTTATCATGAATATCGCCTTGTCTGACATAGTCATCAGGCCGACAATAGCGACAGTGGGGTGGAAAAAACCGCGCTAAATCGTATCGTTCCAATGCCGGATTTAACTGTCTGGTATGCCGCAGCGTCATCACCAGTAACTCGATCCCCGCCGCTTGGATGCGTTCGAGCGCCGCAATCGCCCCTGGCACTACTCGATCGAGATCCAAGTACCGTACTTGGTGGGCATGAAGATCGCGTAGTTGTTTGAATGCGTCTGCTTGGGACGGTGTTAGCCCCGACTCGATCCCGATCTGTCGCTCCGGCACGCAGGCGCGTTTGCGCTGCCAAAATTCAGCTTGCGACAATGGTACGAGCGATTGTTGTGGGAGTTTGACACGTTCCAAACAAAACTGATACACATAATAATAGCGATCGGACAAATCCATAATCGGCCCATCAAAGTCAGTAATAATTCGCATAAACCTTCTAAATTATGAATTTACAGTCAATCTTCACTAGCACTGAAACAATCTTGTCGAGCTATCGTCAGTCATATTTAGGCAACGCAGCACAGCAAGATTAAGCTGCCTGAATATTCTAGTCGTGTCTTGCGGTATTTCCAGGAGTATTACTAATGCAGTTAAAGTCAATCTGTGTATCGATTTACGTTATTGTAACTGCGATCGGCCTGATGTCGGGAACACCCGCCACAGCACAGTTAGTTCCGCAGCCTTGGGTGACTGTTGGTAGCAAAGATAGTACAGTCACCTATGGCGTTGGGGCGAGGTTTTTTGACTTTGGGGTCGAACTCGGTACTGGCCCCAAGAGTGTTACTGGTGTCGATGCATTGAAGTTTTTTAGTTTTCCCTTTGTCTCGCCGTATGCGGGATTGGGAATTTATGGAAGTACGGTGGCTTATTCAGGTGGCGTTCAGTTTACTCCCCCTGGCAATACGTTCTTTGGCATCGGTTATAACTCAGTTCGGGGCATTAACGGTCAAGTTGGTTTGAAATTTTAGTTACTAGTGGCAACCTAATGGCTAATCGGGGATAGTAGATAGAGATAGCTCGATTCACACCTAGCAACTACACACTCGATCTTCAGATGCTACTCAAACCAGAACAACGTCAAAAATTAGATGGTGGAAACGATCGTGAATTTTACAGTTCGCCACGCTTTGTCACGCATGTAGATGAAGGATTTATCGACAAATTGACAAATTTATATCGCGAGCGACTTACGCCCGAGATGCACATTTTTGACATGATGAGTAGTTGGGTCTCACATCTTCCCGATGAGATCGAGTTTGCATATGTCCAAGGTCATGGTTTAAATGAAGCGGAATTAGCCAAAAATCCCCGATTCGATCGTTATTTCGTTCAGAATCTCAATCAGGATTTAAAGCTACCGTTAGAAGATGGTAGCTTCGATGCTGTTTTAAACACAGTATCCGTTCAATATCTCCAATATCCCGAAGCGATCTTTGCGGAGATTTATCGGATTCTCAAGCCAAATGGAATTGCCATTTTCAGCTTTTCCAATCGGATGTTTTATAATAAAGCGATCGCCGCTTGGCGAGATGCTAGCGAGAGCGATCGAGTGGAATTAGTCAAGGGTTATTTTCAGTCAGAACCTGGATTTAGTCAGTCAGAAGTAGTCAGTCAGATTAGCAATGTTCCCGACATGTTTCGCTTGCTAGGCATGGGTGGCGGCGATCCATTTTATGCAGTCATCGCTCGAAAAAATTCTTAATAGTAGTTCACCAATATCATAATTAGCATAATATTCCTATGAAAGATTTTTTAAACAGCTTTATCAAAGTCGAAAAATCACTGCAAATTATCGCAGCGATCTTGGCAATTTCCTTTGTTGGCTACCTGGGGTTTAATGCTATGCAAAATACTCAGCAGCGTTCTGTTCTAACGAACCCAAAATAAGCGATCTCTTTACTCAGTCTCGATCTTCTGCCTAGAATTTTAGCTACTGCGGCATAATCGTATCCATTCGACCCAAATTAGAGCTAAACTAAATCGATCGATTTTGGAGTCAAGCTGATGTTGAATTCGCTATTAGGGATCTTTGCCTGGGTTGGGATCTTTGCTGCTGTTGCTATTTTTGTGGTGACAGTTAGGAATAATTGGCTCAGGAGCAAGCGCCGCAATAGTAAGCGAGTGAGTCGCTACAATCAAAAGCAGGTGGCAATTCACACACACTCCCAACAACTCGGTAAGAAATTGCAAGAGCGTTATGGCGTAAGAGATAAATATCCACCAGACAAAATTAAAGCTACGATAAAAGACTCAGGATGGAGTAACGATCGCGACTGTTATGGGATTGCGATGTACTCCGATCGTGCTGATTTTATCGAATATCATCGCTCGATCGGTGAAGTATGCAATTATGACGCGATGCGAAGTGAAATTAGCGAATGTCTCTCGCTGCCCGATAATACATTTAGCACGTTTGAGGCGATCGAAGCTGGAGAGCTAGTTAGCAACTATGACACTCCCACGTATGAATCCAATCCTAGCAGTGAAGATGGTGGCGGTGGCTGGAGTTTTTGGGGTAGTAGTGACGGCGGTGGCAGTAGTAGCTACGATGGTGGTAGCAGTAGTAGCTATGACAGTGGTAGTAGCGATGGCGGTAGTAGCGATAGTGGTAGCAGCAGCGATGGTGGTGGCGGTGGAGATTAGCTAGACTCGATCGATTTTTGCGATCGAGTCTAATTGCATCCAGTTTGCGGCGTTTTTAACCGCAGAGGAGCAGAGGACACAAAGAGGATCGGGACTGCGTGTCTTAGATCTGAGTGGTAATTAGATTGAGGTTCGATCGTGTCTTCATTTCAACCAAATTCTCTGCCTGAAGGGTATATGTTAAGATTAGCAACCGAGCAAGACTTAATACAAATACTCCATTTTGAGTTTTTCAGTCATGATACTACTTCTATGAGTCGAGTATTAATATCTCTACTATTTCTATACCTATTAACAATTTTTACTCCAGAGGCTAGAATAATAATAGTACCGATCTTTATTTTCGGTGTAATTATACTTTTATCATTAATAATTCCAGCATATAAAAGAGCTATAAGACTTTTAAATGAAGGTACCAGTAGTATTTGGATTGTTTGCTATCGAAATACACTATGTGGGTACATTTGCTATGAAAATGTTGATGGGTACAGCATTATCTCTAGATTATTAATTGGGAATATTTACAGAAGTAGAGGACTAGGAGGTAACTTACTATGTCACTGTATCCGCAGTGTCGAGAAACCTATCTACTTGACTTGTTTATTGAATCTTAAAACTTTCTACTATAGATTTGGTTTCGTCGATGCTAGTTTTGCTGATGCACCAGTAGAAATATCTAGGCGACTCAAAAATAGAAATGCTAACCTGATGATTCTCACTGAAACATCCATTTATTCGCCGATCGGTTATTTGCCAATTTTCTGGGCGTAACTCCAGACGGTATTTTCTAATAACATCGTGACTGTCATCGCGCCGACACCGCCAGGAACGGGGGTAATCCAACTGGCGACCTCTTTGACTCGATCGAAATCGACATCACCAACCAACCGCGATTTACCCGTAACGGGATCGTCGATCCGATTGATACCAACATCGATAACAATGGCTCCAGGCTTCACCATGTCTGCTGTTATCATCTGCGTTCTGCCAACAGCAGCTACCAAAATATCGGCTTCGCGACAGACTGCGGCGAGATCTGGCGTGCGGGAATGCGCGATCGTGACTGTGGCATCAGCTTCTAATAACATCAATGCCAACGGCTTGCCGACTAAAATACTCCGTCCGACAACAACCGCATGTTTGCCGCGTACATCTAGCTGATATTCTTCAAGTAGCCGCATCACGCCCCCAGGAGTGCAACTACGCAATCCGGGTTCGCCTCTAACCAAATGCCCTAAATTGAGGGCGTGGAGACCATCTGCATCCTTGTGGGGGTCGATCTCATGTAGTAGTGCTACGGAATCAAATCCTTCAGGCAATGGCAATTGGACTAAAATCCCATCCACGCGATCGTCTGCATTTAATTCGTGAATTACTTTGACCAGTTGCGCTTGACTGACATCAGCATCAAAATGCTGCCCGAACGACCTAATCCCGACTTTGAGACAAGCTTTTTCCTTGCCACCAACATAAGCAGCACTAGCCGGATTATTGCCCACCATCAACACTGCCAAGCCTGGGGAACGACCGATGTTCGGCTGCAATTGGCTAATCTGCTGTTGCAATGCCTCCTGCATCTTTTGGGCTAAAGCTTTACCATCGAGAATCCGACCCAGTTGTCCGCTCATAATTACTGTTGCGATAATTTTGCTAATTGTTTAGAGGCAATATTTGTCAGGCAGCGCCCTGTGACATTAGCATATTCCCTGGGGAACGCTATACAGATGAGCAATGTTACTACATGTGGCGAAAGATCGGTATATATGCGTCAAATTGCCGTTTAACTTTTTGAGATTTTTACTCTACGCTAGTTAACAACACAAACTTTAGTTAGTCATCTCACCGAAATGTTGTGTTTTTGCTCACAATGTTACTATTAACCAAGTTTGCTTTGCTTTGTGAGATCGATCGTGCCGAGAGTACCGATCGGCGCTCGTCGCAACCAAAATAGAGCTGATGACGATTTAGACAATAACGTTATTGTCTCGCTCTGAAGGCTGTCAAGGCTAGCACCACCGATCGCCAACCGCAGGTAGTGACCGAAGACATTCCCATTCTTAATATATACTTTTTGAGATCCAATGAAACTTACCCTGATTAGTTCTTCCCTGGAAGTTGGTGGTACAGAACGAGTCATGTCAATTCTTGCCAACTATTGGGCCAATCTCGGTTGGAAAGTGACGATCCTTACCTTCGATTCTGGTTATGCCGAGCCATTTTACGAGATCGATCGGCGGATCGATCTCCTACCATTGGGAATTTCCGAACAAGACACTAGTGGGATAGCAGCGATCGGGACTAATCTCCGCCGGATCCAGATCCTGAGAAAGGCGATTAAAAATAGTAATCCCGATGTGGCAATTAGTTTTGGCAATAAAGTCAATATTCTTACAGTCCTAGCTTGTTGGGGACTGAAGGTACGAACGATCGTCACCGAACAGGTGCATCCAAGTTTTAATGGACTAGATAAATTTTGGCAATTTTGGCAAAATTGGGCTTATCGACGCGCCGATCTGATTACCGTGCAGACTCATGGTGCCTTGTCTTTTTTCCCATCCGGTCGCGGCTTTAATACGGCAGTGATCCCCAATCCCATCTCACTACCCACATCAGAAACGATCGAATCGCGGCTCCATACCGACGACCGGCACTTACTCGCAGTGGGTAAATTAAGTTACCAAAAAGGTTTCGACCTGCTAATCAAAGCCTTTGCCCAAGTTAGCGATCGGCATCCTGAGTGGACGTTGACGATTTTGGGTGAAGGAAATATGCGGGACGAACTAGAAGATCTTTGTACGCAACTAAAGCTCGACGAACAGGTATATATGCCAGGAGTCGTCAAAAATGTCGATGCCTATCTGCACAAAGCCGATATTTTTGCCATGACATCCCGATTTGAAGGTTTTCCCGTCGCTCTTGGCGAAGCAATGGCTTGTGGTGTACCCGCGATCGCCACTGATTGTTTGAGTGGCCCGCGCGAGATGATTCACGATGGTACCGATGGGATGTTGGTGGTAACTGAAAATGTCGATGCGTTAGCCGTGGCTTTGGATTTATTGATGTCCGATCCGGTCAAACGGCAATACTTCTCGCACTACGCGCCGAGAATCCTCGATCGCTTTGGAGTCGATCGGGTCATGACCAAGTGGAATGGTGCCATTAAGCAGGTATTAGACCAGTAGCCAGCTCTAAGCGCGATCGCCATCTCCAGCAATCGCACCAGTAAAACGGGGACGATCGAAACCCAACTCAATTGCCAACAGCAGTTACTCGCTCGGCGATCTTCGCACCATTGCGGGTTGCAATAACTTGCGATCTGAGCACCTAATTACAGTATTTCTCAACACAGCGAACGAATATTTCTACGCCAGTAGCCAGCGCCGTTTCATCAAAGTCAAAGCGGGGATGGTGATGGGGATAAGCCAAAGCACTATTCGGATTCTGCGCGACATTACCAGCGGTATTGGCCGAGCCGAGGAAGAAGTAGCAACCTGGTACTTGCTGGAGGAAAAAGGACATATCTTCGCCACCCATAGTTTGACATTCCGGCACGATCCCCAGCGGTGTTTCGACGAGATCGGTGGCAACCGATCGCACCAGCTCGGTAATTTTTTCATCGTTGACGACTGGTGGATAAAAATTAATATAATCTAAGTCATAACTTGCACCATAACTGGCACATATCCCCGCCACGATCGCGTCGATTCGCTGCTGAAAAAATCCGACGAGATCGGGATTAAAATATCTGACCGTGCCTTCGAGTGTTGCGGTGTCAGCAATCACATTTTTTGCAGTCCCCGCCTGAAATTTACCGACGGTCACGACCGCCGAATCGATCGGGTTGACATTGCGGGAGACGATCGTTTGCAACGCATTCACGATTTGACTTCCGACAACGATCGCATCTACAGTCTGGTGGGGCATCGCGCCATGTCCGCCCTTGCCTTGGATCGTCAGCGAAAATCTTTCGACCGCCGCCATGAGCGCGCCACTGCGGACTCCAATCGTCCCGAGCGGTAAATTATTCCACAGGTGTAAGCCGATAATTGCATTGACATCGGGATTGGTAAGTACTCCCGCCTCAATCATCGGTTTGGCACCGCCTGGGCCTTCCTCGGCGGGCTGGAAGATGATTTTCACCGTCCCGGCAAAGTCACTGCGATGTTGAGATAGATAGTAAGCTGTCATCAAGGCAATTGCGGTATGTCCATCGTGTCCGCAGGCGTGCATCACACCGTCGTGGCGGGACTTGTATGGCACATCATTGGCTTCTTGAATCGGCAGTGCATCCATATCCGCGCGAATTGCCAGCGTGCGGAGCCGAAAACTAGTCTTGCGACCTTGAATCATGGCCACGACCCCTGTGTTCGCAATGCCCGTCTCGTGCGGAATGCCCCATTCTTTGAGCTTACTGGCGATCGTTGCGGCAGTCAGTTGCTCTTTGAATCCGAGTTCGGGATATTGGTGGATCTGCCGCCTCAAGGCGACCAGCTGTGGCTGCAAGGCGCGAATATCCGGTCTAATCTTCTCTGGATTAATCGGTTGCGTGGGGGCGTTAGTGGCAAACATGGTGGATTAGGGCGAGGTGAAACAGATCTAGTTAGGTCGATTTTAACGCTGCGATCGATCTATGACTACCGATCTACCTAAAGATACTAGTCACATCTGGCAGTTTGTTTTACTATAGTATTAACAAGGGCGTTCGCCCAAAATTTCGACCAAATTCCTCAGTTCCAGAGTGCGACCTCGCTGCCAAAAGCAGGCCATCACTCCAGTTAACCCGATTTTGCGTCCGAAATAAGTCAGCTTTTAAGTTATCCAATCGATCGAAATATAAGCTCTATGTATTTATTTAGTTGGCGTCGATTTAGAATCTAACTGTGAATTATGCCCTAGTGTGGGCAGCAGATCGATCGATGCTTACTACCTTCAGACCGTTAAATTACTGAAGTAATCCAAATAATCTGACTACCGATCGATCTTTAAATATTTAAGTAAATCATCCCGACCCGAGCAGAGAGTAAGCTGTGCCCTACGTGGGGTAAAACGTTCGCGACTGTTTCAACGTTTACACAACATTATCCACTATCTCCTACCATGCAAAATCCCACATCAATTGGCGACACCTCTGTGGAAGAGGATCGACAGATCCAAAACTTGGAAAATATCATGGAGTCTAACGTTCTTGGTGATACAAATATTAACTATTCCAAAATCTTGATTACGCCCAAAGAACTTAAAGAAAAGCTCCCATTATCTCCAGATTTAGAACAATGCATCCTCGATTATCGCAAACAAATTCAAGCAATTTTAGATTTTCAAGACGATCGTAAGTTCATTGTCGTTGGGCCTTGTTCGATTCATGATATCGTTGCCGCCGAAGAATACGCCCACAAATTAAAAGATTTAGCCGATCGCGTCTCCAATAAACTCCTCCTCATCATGCGAGTTTATTTTGAGAAACCCCGCACGACAGTTGGCTGGAAAGGATTGATCAACGACCCCAATATGGATGAGTCCTTCGATGTCGAAAAAGGCTTATCTACGGGGAGAAATTTACTACTAAAAATAACTGAAATCGGCTTGCCGACAGCCACTGAAGCACTCGACCCGATCGTCCCCCAATACCTCGACGAACTAATTGCTTGGGCGGCAATCGGCGCGCGCACGACGGAATCTCAAACGCATCGGGAGATGGCCAGTGGCCTATCGATGCCTGTTGGCTTCAAGAATGGTACCGACGGTAGTGTCAAGGTTGCTTTAAACGCGCTCCAATCGGCCAAGCAACCACACAATTTCCTGGGTATCAATAAGCTCGGACAAGTCAGCGTTTTTCAAACCCGAGGCAATGCTTACGGCCACATTATTTTACGTGGTGGCGATGGCAAACCTAACTACGATCCTGTCAGTGTCCAACAAGCCGAGACCGAACTCAAAAAAGCTGGACTACCACCTCGGATTACGATCGATTGCAGTCATGGCAACTCGAATAAAGATTATCGTCTCCAACCGATCGTTTTTGAAAGTGCGATCCAACAAATCATTAATGGCAATAACTCAATCGTCGGCATGATGTTAGAATCCAATCTCAACGCAGGTGGACAATCGATTCCTGCTGACTTGAGTGAATTAAAATACGGTGTTTCGGTAACGGATAAATGTATCGACTGGGCCGAAACCGAACGCATTATCCTCGCAGCTTACGAGCGGCTCAGCTAAGTTGCGACTCTAAAAGTTGCTAGTTCATTTTTTTAAAGCAAAGCAGATAATCTCTGCCTTGCTTTAGTTTTAAATGTCATTTTTTCAAAGCATCAAATCCGGCATAGTTTCGATCGCCAAGCCAAACATCACCATAAAATTGCGAATAAACTCGGCTCTTCAGCAGTTACAGTGATAATTTAAACTTATCTTTCTCAAGACTGTTACTTAGGAATGAGGATTTAATAATATACAACTTTGCCCTCTTCGGAGCCTATGGTAGGGGCAATTCATGAATTGCCCCTACCATAGGAAAAATTGCAAGTTATTTAATCCTCATTCCTTAGCAGGGTTTTTAGGCTGGTACTAGTAATAAGGAGATTGTTTTAGCCCAATCTTCCCCCATAAGTCCAGGAGAGCCAAATCCCCATCTCCACTTAGAGACAGGGATAAATCTAAGTTACTTAATCAACTCTAAGCCCCGCTTACACAAAGCCTCAGCAGTGATGCCATTAAATGCCATCAACTCACCCGCAGTAGCCGTGGTTTCGCCACGTTTCCAGGCGAAGGTATCGCGAGGAGAATTCGATCGCAACATCACAGGCTCCAACATCGCAGGTGCGCCACCTGTCACGCCGATTAAAGCATTGCCGCCGAAGATTTGTTCGAACTTGGCATCGCTGAGGAAACCACCGTCTGGCTCACTACAGGTATCCCAGGCAACATCAGTCGGACGATACAACCGACGCGGATTGATAATCGAGACGATTTTCGAGCCGATGCCTTCGGTTTTTAAAAACGCAGCGGCTTCAAATGCGGGAACTAGCGTCATGTCGCCGATGACTGCGAAGACCACCTGCTTATCGCCAGGGACTTCTTGCAATACTACCGCGCCATCTTCCAACCCTTGACGAGTTTGGGCGAAGGTGGTGCGGATGGGTAGGGGTGATTTACTAGCGGTAATTACCACGCCTTTATTCTGGGTAGTTAATGCCCAGTCGTAGCAAGCCTGAATACTATTCGCATCCGTGGGGAAGAGGGGGAAGACGTTACCATTGCGCATCATCGAGGCAAAGTAAGCTTCGATTTCGGGGCGTTGGTGCGTCCAGCCGTTACGCCCCTGTTCTAATGCTCCTGCGGTGTAGAGGGTGATAGTAGAAGGCGTAGGGCGGCGCAATTCTGCCATTGCTTGGGTGACGGTTTGCCAGATGGGTAAACCATTAATCGCGAAGGATTCGTAGGAACACCACAGGGTGCGGGCACCCATCAGGGCTAATCCGGCGGCTAATCCCGCACAAGCATCTTCACTCAGGGGTTCGTAGACTTGCCCAGTGGGTGCTTGGAAATATAAATCGTCGGTGGTGGGGTGGATGATTTTCAGGGCTTGGTTGATATTGGCAATCCCTGAAGCTTCGTTCCCATCGGCGTTGGTAACGAGAAAGTTTTTGTCCTGTTGTCCGACGTAGCCGACTAATCGTCCCATTGCGGTGGTGGATACTTTGGCTTCGCCTTGGGCGTATTCTTCGAGGGGGAGCGTACCGAGATTGACGACGGGTAATGTCGATTCGGTGACGGCGACTTTGGCGGAGGAGCCACCGCCAGCGCGTTCGCAGTTGGTGCGGACTAATTCCCAAGCTTGGGGATGGAGAGCGCGGGTTTTCAATCCGCTGATAATTTCGGCATTATCGAGGGTGTGGTGAGCGTAGAGGTTATGGGATTTGGAACCCGTGGCGTGAACGCCTGCGCCTTTGAGTTGCTTAATGATGAAGACAGTTAATTTTCCACTCAGAGCGGATTTAGCGGCTTTGTCGATACCAGTGAGGACGGCTTGAGTAAAGGCTAACCGTTTTTCTGGGGAGAACAACGTACTATCGACATATTCACCCGTCTGGTTTTTGTCGTCGAAGTCCTTGGCATTAACTAAGATTACTTCTTCAAACCCGTTACCTTGCCAATAACTCAGCATCTCCTGATTAGTCTTAGTAGACACCATACTATGGTGTTCCTGACTATAACCATTCCACACCAATACAGGTAAGAAATTCGTCACGGTGGGGAATGCAGTATGGAAATGCTGCATCGCACTGATAATGTACGGCTCACCCAACCCACCATCGCCGACGGTGAAGGGGAATAATTTACCAGGATGTAACTTCGCCGCAGACATGGCGAAATGTTGACCTTGACCGAGTGGGCCAGCAGGGGCGAGAATACCAGGGATAAAGCCGGATAAGTGTCCGATTAACCCATGCTTTTCGCGGAACTTGTCGCGTAATTGTTGAACGGTATCGATGCCCATTGCTTCGAGCGAGCGATCGAGAAACATGGCACTATAGAAGCCTGGAGCATGGTGTCCGACTTCGGTAATAATATTCTTGTGACCGAGCATGACTAGGGAAGCGTAGGCTTCGGCTTGGCTGGCAAAACCACCTGGATGTCCCGAAGCTTTACTCGCACAGACTTGCAGGGTGAGATAACGCAGCGCATCAGCGTAAAGTAGGGTTTGAAAAGCAGCGGCGGGATTGCCTGTATCGGTAATTCCCGTTTGCCCAGCAGCGATGACTGGCGTAGTTCCGTAGGTGTCGAAGCCTGGGAATAGTTCCCCAAAATATTGAATTCCTTCGGCAAATGCTGGAGTCTGAACCGCAGTAGTCATAAATATAGTCGCCTTAGAATAGTAGATATCGATCGATGCTACCAGCTATTCTGGGTCAGTGGCGAATGTGATGTCTAAATCTAATGACTCCTGTTGATAGATCCGAATTTGCCCGCGCTTAATAATCCAGAGCCTTTGATGAATTATTTCAGTTTTCAACGCATTAATTAAAGTCTCGATCGCATCGAGTAAATCTTGTGGTGCTGGTCGTTTGGGCAATCTAAGTATGGCAATGCCACTATATTCGGAGGGATTGTATTGAAGTGGATTGCTAAAGTCTAAATCTAAAGTCACTAGACATCGCTGTTCTATTCGACAAACTTCAATGACAGTAGGATCGGGAGCTGATTGAAGATTTTGCTCTAGGATAGTACAGACATCATATCCAGCTTCCTTCAGTAATGCCTGCCCCCGCTTCCCAATGTTCTCGTCGAGTTTCATTTTCATGCTGCTGACTCGATGGGAATATCAACGAAACGCACTCGTGACATCTCTGCACCGTAGGCGATACAAGCTAGGATATCTTCGGTTTCAAGTTGGGGATAGTCTTCAAGAATTTCGGTTATGCTTGCACCACTAGCCAAAAAATCGAGAATTAGCGACACCCAAATGCGATGCCCCTTGATACAGGGCTTACCAACGCAGATATTAGGATCGATCGAGATACGTGATAAAAGTTGTGAACTACTCATGATGTGACTGCCTCCAGTACTTTCATAAATCGATGCTACCAGCTATTCTGGGTCAGTGGCGCATTTTCACCGTACTATTCAGTTAGTCGCTTCTGAAGTTTCCGGATCTTAGAGATAGATCCTTGTAAATAAGGTTGTACTCTAGACACACAATAAAAAATGTCATCAAAATCAAAGCAGCTATTTTTATTTGGATTATTCATGGCTGTCATGGGCACGATCCTAACAATCGAGAATTGGTACTGCGCTTTATATACTGGCCGGTTTTATTTTCAGGCAGCTTTTATCGGCCCATTGGCAATGATTTTTGGCATTAGTGCGACTCTATTCCCCCATTTAATGACACCAACAACCACTAATAATTCGGATTTAAAACCAACAAAATTCACCCAAGTAGTTTTAATAGTAGCAGTAATAGGTGGGTTTATTAATGTAGCTTTATTGATGTCGGGAATAGTTCCATTCTCAAGATAGTAGAGCCGATATTCACAGCAGCGTTGAGTTTTCGACGTTTCTGGATCGCGAAAAAATTCCTTGTGATGATAAGCAAGCAAAAGTAATTAGTAAACTTCTTATCGATCGAGGTTTTGAATCAATTGAGATTCATTAGCTTTTGCTGTTGACAAAAGATTCGATAGAGCTAGAATTGCTTGACTATCGGCTTGTGGCGACCAAACAACTCCATCGGTTGATATGAGTTCATCCAATAATGTCTGTTCTTCATTGACAGATTCTAGGCTACATCCTTCTTCTCTAGCTACTGCCAATAATAGAAAATGGATCAGTCGTAGTTTATCTTGATGGGATAGTGCGTTGACTGTGGGTAGGAGTTGGGTTAGTGTCATATCTTTACATCGAAACGATCTCTACTATCTTACAATATCGATACGATCGGCTATTCGGGTTTATTTGCGCATGTTCATCTGTCGATCGACTGAGCTACAATCGAATCAACTAGCGATCTACAAGTTCCATTACTTTAAACCGATGGCAGACCAAGAACTTTTGAACCGAATTACTACCAACCCTAAAGTCATGACAGGAAAGCCAGTCATCAGAGGAACGCGCCTGACTATTGAATATATGTTGAATCTTCTTGCCCATGATACGACAGTGGCAGAAATTTTAGCAGAATATGAAGGTTTAGTAGAAGCTGATATTAAAGCCTGTCTCTTATTTGCCGCTCGATCTCTGGAGAGTACGAGTTTCATGCCGATAGCGATGGAAACGGCTTAGGTGCGGTTTTTAGTAGATGAAAATGGTGGTTTAGTCTTACCCAATTGGTTACGCAGTCAGTAGAGCAGAATAAGCGATACAAGCTATGATATCTTCGGTTTCAAGTTGGGGATAGTCTTCGAGAATTTCGGTCATGGTTGCACCACTAGCCAAAAAATCGAGGATTAGCGATACCCAAATGCGATGCCCTTTGATACAGGGCTTACCAACCCAGATAGTAGGATGGGAGCATCTCACTTTTTATTTTTTTGGTAGATGATAATATCCTCACAAGCCAGATCGAAGAGCTGCGGCGATCGAGATTATTTTCTCTTTGAGAATTTTAAAAAGTGGGATGCTCCCTATTAGGATCGATTGAGATGCGTGACAAAAGTTGTGAACTACTCATGATATATCGGAATCCCACAAACCCCATATAGTTTGGTATTCTCCTCCTCGATCTGGCAAAAATACACCTGTTTTTTCATCATAATCTCCAATAAAACCAGTGGCTGGATCGTAGCCTACAATGATGCAATGATATCGCAACTCATCAAAAGTATTATCAAAAAACCATCCACTAATTTTATCGACTTCCAATAGTCGATCGACTCCGTGTGTCTCAACTAAAAATTTCCATCCATCTCGATAAATAACAGCATTAAGTATTTGGCAAAGATCGAACAAGCCTTCAACAAGATCTAACGATTTAAGATGTTCGCTAGTATATATTTGTCCATCAGGAGCTGGATACATATCCCATGCTAGTATACCCTCTGGGGCAGAATGCTGCATTTGTTTGTAGATATTTCCCGTGCTTACCCATTCTCCTTTCTCGTTATCCATTTTACTTTAGTTTCAATTGCTCTAAGTATATTTACTTCCCTAGAAGACTAGATCTTATATTTTATGCTTGCCTATTACTATAATGCCCCAAAATACTGAATTCCTTCAGCAAAGCCTGGAGTATGAACCGCAGCGATCGTATCACCCCCTAGTTAGATAGTGCGATGATTAGTTCTTCTACTGACGATCGACCCCTGACACCACACCCGATCTGTACGACAATAAATAAGCGAACGGCTTGCTGACAGATACAGCAATCACCCGATCGCGACTATACGCTTTGCTTAAATTAAATGTACATAGCTCTAAATTGGTTAAAAGAACTCGTAGACTGCCAACTAGATCCCGAAGAGTTGGCAAAAACCCTGACGCTAGCTGGGTTTGAGGTAGAGTCGATCGAAGATCGCAGCACTTGGGCGGATGGGGTTGTCGTCGGGCGCGTCTTGACGCGGATTCAACATCCCAATGCCGATAAATTAAGCGTCTGTACCGTCGATGTTGGCGGTGAGGAACCGCTGCAAATCGTTTGTGGTGCCGCGAATGTGCGCGCGGGGATTCATGTAGCCGTGGCGACTGTGGGGACTTATTTACCGAAAGTAGATCTCAAAATCAAACCTGCGAAACTCCGGGGCGAAAAGTCCGAAGGGATGATTTGTTCGCTGTCGGAAGTTGGTTTGACGAAGGAATCGGAAGGGATTCATATCTTTGGCGAAGCGGAAGATTCGGCGACTCCAGCCATCGGTACCGATGTTCGATCGCTATTAGGATTGGATGATGTGATTCTCGATCTCTCTTCTACCGCCAATCGCGCAGATGCGTTGAGCATGGTGGGCATCGCGCGCGAAGTCGCGGCATTAACTGGTGGCGCGTTGAAGTTACCGACAGTTGCGGCTAGCACGATTCCCCGTCAGCCGGAATTAACCGTTCAGGTACGCGAACCGCAAGCTTGTCCCGTTTATTCAGCGACGCTGATTCAGGGTGTCACCATCGCGCCATCGCCGGAATGGTTGCAACGTCGCTTGCAAGCGGCAGGAATTCGCCCGATTAATAATATTGTCGATGTGACTAATTACATCTTGCTGGAGTGGGGGCAACCATTACACGCCTTCGATGCGGATAAATTGCAAGCGGTGAGTGGTAGTGCCACGATTCAAATGGGCGTTCGGTATAGTGAGAAGCAAGGGGAAACGCTCGAGACGCTAGACGGACGAGAACGTCAATTGGTCGCCCAAAATCTCATCATTACTGCTAGCAATACTCCCGTCGCTCTCGCAGGTGTCATGGGGGGCGAAACTACTGAGGTATCCGAAGGTACTCAAAACATCGTCCTAGAAGCGGCTATTTTTGATTCGGTCGCGGTGCGAAAATCAGCGCGCAGCCAGGGCGGAATGCGATCGGAAGCATCGACGCGCTACGAGCGGGGTGTGAACTTAGCCGAACTGGAAATCGCTACCCAACGCGCGATCGAGCTAATCGTACAACTCGCTGGTGGTAAGATTATCGCTCAGGATATCAGCGATCGTCGCCCCGATTTCTCACAACAGCCTCGGACGATTAAACTGCGGTTGGAGCGGTTGAATAAAATTTTGGGCGCGATCGACGATGATGGTGAAGAAGGCGAAATTACTGCCGAAGATGTCGAACGCACGCTGACGGCGTTGGGTTGTCAGTTGACAGTAGCAGAAGAAGATGTCTGGAATGTCATCGTGCCGCCCTATCGCTATCGCGATTTGGAACGCGAAATCGACTTGATCGAAGAAGTTGCCAGATTGTATGGTTACGATCGCTTCCTCGATACGCTGCCAGCTGAATCAGCAGCAGGTTTTCTCTCCTTGGATGAGGAGTTAATGCGGATAATTCGGGCGGCTTTTCGAGCTGTCGGCTTGAATGAAGTCGTGCAATATTCTTATGCGATCGAGAAATTAAACGATGGTTCTCAAGTCGAGATCGTCAATCCGATGTTCGCCGAATATTCGACCTTGCGATCGGAATTAATCTCTGGTTTGATTCAAAGTTTCCAAACCAATCTCGCCCAAGGAAATGGCGAACTCCAAGGATTTGAAATCAGCAAAATCTTCGGACGCGACGAAGCCGGATTATTAGTCGAAGCCGATGTATTAGCGGGAATTATGGGCGGCGATCCCGAACAGGGGCGCTGGACGACTGGTGGTAAGTCACAACCGCTCTCCTGGTATGAAGCGAAAGGGATGCTTGAAAGCGTCTTCCAGAGTCTGAAATTGCCTGTCGAGTATCACTCCGATCGATCCGATGCCAAACTCCATCCAGGGCGTACAGCATCGCTGTGGTTGAAGGGTCAGAAACTGGGCTATTTCGGACAACTGCACCCGCAACTCCGGCAGGAGCAGGATTTACCCCCTGCGGTGTATGTGTTCCAACTCAATCTCGATCCGATCCTCAATTACCTCGCCGCCGAGGAACAACTAGTCGCGGTATTTAAAAACTACTCTAGTTATCCACCATCCGATCGAGATCTCGCGTTCTTTGTCTCGGTAGATGTCGCCGTCGCCGATATTCAAAAATCGATCGTCAAGGCTGGCGGTGAATTATTAGAAGCTGTCGAAGTCTTCGATGAATATCGCGGTGAAAACGTCCCCGCAGGACAACGGAGTCTGGCAATTCGATCGATCTATCGCGCACTCGATCGAACTTTGGTAGATGCCGATGTGGAGCCACTACAACAAAAGGTGCGCGATGCTTTAGTCGAAAAGTTTAATGTAACGCTACGAAGTTAAGGTTGTCCATAAAAAAATCCCCCTTTTTAAGGGGGATTTTTAGCAGCGGTGCGCTCTATTCTCTGGTAAATAACAGATAATAAAGTCCCTTACTTACATAACGATGGGTGAGATCGTTAACCGATACTTCGAGCTTGCAATTAGGGTTGCTTTCCAGTTTGCATACAGGCTCGGCGAGATCGATCGACGACCTGTCAGTTACTTTTTTTGAGCTGAGCTACTACCATTCCGTGCGATTGCTACTTGTAATGTTTGGAGTGCTTTGGCATATTGCGGATCGGCAGGAGTGGCAACTTTGCTGCGATCTTTGACAAAAGTTTGGATTTGAGCCTTGGTTAACTTGACCTCAAAATCTGGCGCGATCCCAGAATGATTGATATCTTTACCGCTAGGAGTATAGTACTTAGCGATCGTCACTGCCATCCCCGCACCGTCGCTCAACGGACGAACCGATTGCACCAACCCTTTCCCGAAGGTCTTTGCACCTACAAGTTGAGCGCGTTTGTTATCCTGAAGGGCACCAGAAAGAATTTCACTAGCACTTGCCGAACCGCCATCAACGAGCACGACTACTGGTTTATTGGTAATCGCAGTATGATTGGCTGACTGGGTTTCACCACCGCCTTGACGGGGTACGGTAGAGACAATTTTGCCATCATCGATAAACATCCGCGCGATATCGATCGCACCGTAGAGCAAACCACCTGGATTCGATCGCAGATCGAGGATATAACCGTTAGCACCTTGACCTTCGAGTTTCTGAATCGCTGCACCCATTTCTGCTGAGGCATTAGCACTAAACTGTTTGAGTCGGATATAACCGATACCATTCAATTCTTGCGGACGGTATTTAGCTTCAACTGGATGAATCTCGATTTGTTGGCGCAGGAGGTTGAAATCTAATACCTGACGACCATCGCGGCGGATCGTTAATTTGACTGTGGTGCCCTCTTTCCCGCGAATCAATTGGACGGCTTTATTGACATCCATTCCTGTGGTACTTTTGCCGTCGATGCTAGTGATAATATCTTTAGATAGAATTCCCGCCTTAGCTGCTGGGGTATCTTCGATCGGGGCGATCACGATCAGTCGCTTGGTCTTTTCATCTTGACTGAGTTGAATCCCGACCCCAATTAACTGACCGGAGGTTTCAACTTGGAGATCCCGAAATTCTTTGGGATCCATGAAGCGGGTATAAGGATCGTTGAGGTTTTTGAGCATCAACCGAACGTTCTTATAAACCTCTTCCTTATTCTTGTAAGTTTTTTGGAGATATTGCTTGCGAATCGCCCGCCAATCTTTCTGATTGAATGTGCCATCGACATATTGGCGATCGATAATCTGCCACACTTCATCGATTACTTCCTTGGGACTATCCTTGAAGAACGCGACACCCTTGGGAAGATGAAGCCCCGCACCAGTAACTGCGACTGCTGTGAGCACTAATGCTGTGGCACCAATAACTAACCCGTGTTTTTCGATCTTCATGATTCTGTCTAAATTAGCAGGAAAGGAAAAAAGTGGCACGATCTTATCCCTAATTTAGCACATCTTATCGACTGACTAGGGGATGGGTAAACTGCTCGCGATCGCACCGATCGACATAGTGTCGCTCTATTATAACTTACGACGATTGGTAGCTGGGTAGCGATCCCCGTCACCATTTAATAATGACGGCGATCGGTTGCCATTTATACTTCTGGTTCGACCCAGCGATCGTCAGCCTTAATTAGCGCGATCAGCTCGGTGACCCCATCAGCTTCAGGAACGCGCTTAATTTCGTCGCGACCGCGATAGAGCGAGATATAGCCGGGAGTTTTACCCACATAACCGTAATCGGCATCGGCCATTTCACCAGGGCCATTGACGATACAACCCATCACCGCGATGTCGAGTCCAGTCAAGTGCTTGGTTGCCTCCCTAACTTGATGGAGGACTGTTTCGAGGTTAAACAGCGTGCGACCGCACGAGGGACAAGCTACGTATTCCACCATCGTCTTCCGCAACCCCAGTGCTTGGAGGATGCTATAGCAGACAGGGATTTCTTTTTCGGGAGCTTCGGTGAGCGATACGCGCAAAGTGTCGCCGATCCCTTCCGCTAATAATGTCGCGATTCCAGCGGTAGATTTGATCCGACCGTACTCGCCATCCCCAGCTTCAGTCACGCCGAGGTGAATCGGATAATCCATCCCTTCGGCATCCATGCGCTGTGCGAGCAAGCGGTATGCGGCTACCATCACCGGAACGCGCGAGGCTTTCATCGAGATAATCAGATTGTGAAAATCGAACGATCGACAGATCCGAATACATTCTAAGGCCGACTCGACCATTCCTTGAGGAGTGTCGCCATAAGTAAATAGCATCCGTTCGGCCAGCGAACCATGATTGACCCCAATCCGCATCGCTTTGCCTCGATCGCGCAATGATACGATCAAGGGTTCGAGCATCTCTTTAATATGCTCGCCAATTTCGGCAAATTCAGCAGGTGTATATTCGGTGCGATCTGGTTTGGGTTTCTCAAATACATACAGTCCCGGATTGATCCGCACTTTATCGACATGCTTAGCAACTTCTAGGGCAATTTTCATCCCATTGTGATGCACGTCCGCAACTAGTGGGACGCGCTGATATGTATCGATCAGTTTTTGCTTGATTTCCGCTAAGGCTTTAGCATGTGCCATGCTCGGTACGGTGACGCGAACGATCTCGCAACCGATTTCGTGGAGACGGCGAATACCGGCGACTGCACCATCGATGTCGAGTGTATCCTCATTGATCATCGACTGGACGACAACTGGATTATTGCCGCCGATAATGATGCTCCCTACGGCTACCGGACGTGTCTTCCGGCGATGGATCGTCGTATCGGTACCTAAGTTACTATAAGCGGTCTGAGCGGGTGCTGGCAGGGTCTGCATATACAAAAAACTGTGGGGATTTGGATGCAATTATCTCCTCTTCAGCTTGCCACAATTTGGCTCGATCGGGATGCTTGATTATTGTTGCTAGTTATTTTACTTGAGGAGTACTCTGGCGATCGCAAAGCCGATGCAACCACAGCCAAGCGCGAAGATAACCGCAATCGAGCAGCGCGCTAACCAGGCAGTGCGGCGACGACGACTGTGGTTGAGATTACTAGGCGCACCGCCCCTCAACCGCTGGTTGTGCTCGGCTGCGCGATTGGCAGCGGGCGTGCGACCTGGTGCTCGCGCCTCGATCTCGGCTAATCGGGCAATCAGCCGTACGTTATGATGCCGGAGGCGTTCGATCTGACGGTGGTTATGTAAAATTTCGGCTTTGAGTTGGACGATATCTGACTCGGTACCAATCTTGTGGTTCGCAAGCTCTCGGGATGAGTTGGCTCGCTGTGACGGTGACGATCGCACTAAACTTTATCCTTACTCGGGGTGGTTCGACTACACAATCTAAATTTATTTTAGTGTAGTCTGCTGGACAACCACCGCAAATGTCCAAGGTCGATCCGGATCTTCAAACTCAGCGGTGTAGATGCCACCAAGCGTCAGATAGCCTGTTAAGATAAGAGACGATCGTTGTAATGTGGTGTCTAGATTATCCAATCGAGATCCTGCCGATCGCGCTAAATTTTCATCCCCCGACCCCGTTAGTTCAGTAGTTGCTTGCAACCTGCCATTATGTCTAATCAACGTAGCTATTACCAGCCAAAATTTGTGCACGAAATGCAGTTGGGGTTGGTGGTTCATGGCGGACTCTCGTTGGCAATCTATACCCATGGGGTTTGCCAAGAATTTTATAATGCAGTTCGCGGTAGAGGCATCTATAAATTAGTCAAGGCATTGACCGATGCCGATTTGGTTGTGGATCTGATTTCTGGCAGTTCGGCAGGTGGCATCAATGGCATTTTATTAAGCTATGCAATTACCAATAGCAGCGCGCGCGAGTTGGTAGACTTTAGTGCCTTTGCCAGTATTTGGCGCAATAGTGGGGATCTGCTCGAGTCGATCCGCAAGCCTAGTTTATTCAAAATACAGACAGCAGAGTCGATTGGAACTAACGAGAATTTTTACCAACGGGGTGCGGTGGCAGTCTTGGCAAGAGGATGGGAGCATAAAATGCCCCGCCCGCCCCAGGAGTGGTATTCAGCTAGCAAAGAATTGGATCTGGCAATTGCTGGGACTAATTATCTGGGCAGAATCGATCGGACGTTAGATGAAACTGGCATCAATTTGGGGAGCAAGAATCATCGCACGTTATTTCATCTCAAGCACCGCCAAGGTCGAAAAGAACCATTCAATCCCAATTATAAAGATCCCGAGTTACTGCGATCGCCAGAGGATACTCATCAAGCTTTAGCAAAATTATGTCAGATTACGGCTGGCACACCGATGATTTTTCCATTGGTAGAAGTCGATGTCCGAGATCGTCAAAACTCGATCGATCGCCAGTTAACGATCTGGGGTAAATTGGAGCAACATTATTCACCGGATCCGGCACTAGAGCGGGGCAATAACAAGTTATATTTTCTCGATGGTGGGCTATTAGATAACGCTCCATTTACTTGTGCGATCGATGCCACTCATTATCGGTTGCCGCATAAACCCGGCCAGCGCAAGCTATTTTATGTCGATCCCAATCCCGAACATTTAAACGAGCGCGTACAGTTGCGTGGTAGTAAACAAGCCCGAACGAGCAGAATTTTACAAGCTACAGTATTATCGGTACCGATCCATCAGAGTATTACTAACGATCTGCGTACGATTCACGAACACAATCAAAAAGTTCGCCGCTATCAAACACTGATCGATCGAGCCGAAGCGGCCATCGACTCGCAGCAATTACTCGAAAGTGCCGATATCACTCAGTCTCAAATTTATTTGCGCGGTAGATTGTTTGATTTTCGCGATCGCAATTTACCATTATTACTACATTCAGATCTCAGCTCTCAAAACACTAATTACTCGACGATTCTAGAAAAGATTGAAGTTGTTTTAACTAATAAATTAGGGAATAAGCAAGATCGCAATCATTATCATAAATTACTCGCTCGATTTGAAGCACAAGTTGTCGATTTAGACGTAGAGTATAGCATTCGCAAGCATTTTTATCTAATCGATCGGATTACTGAGTTGCCAAAAAGAGCGATCGATAGTGAAACCTATCGACAACTCCAACACTTATCGATGCAACTAAGTTGCAATATCAAGTTGCTGGAGGTAGTCCGCGCGGGGATCCAGTTATTATTAAAAGATCGGTCTGTTAGTAATTACTTTTACTATTTGATCAATCAAGAACCAAACGATCGCCGACTCCGGGCACTAGTCTATGAATTGATTTTTCGACTGCACCGATTTTTACTAGATGAGCGGAGATTTAAGGAATTTATCCCCAATAAATCAGATGTAACAACACTCGAACCTATTACCGAGGAATTTTGGCAAAACCTGCCAGAATTTGCCGTCGCTAATAGTCAGACGCGGTGGTTATCGCAAACTCAAATTTCTAATATCTTCGCTCAAATCAAGCACCGAATTACCGATCTCCATCAAAGTAACGACCTCCATCGATCGATCTGGATGGATCGGCATTTGGAGTATGATAACGACGGCAATCGCAGTTTTCCCAGTATCTTAAAACAGATTTCTGCAGTAGCGGAAGCGGCGATCGGTCGCTCGACAAATCAGTATACAGATGAATTACTCCGACAGTGGAACGCTTTTGATGCGATCGATCGCGAGCTATATCCATTTGAATATCTGACTAGTTTGAGTGACAAAAAAATTATCAATCCGATTTGTATCAGCCCAGAAAATGCGCAATTAGGGATCGGACACGGTAAGAATACTCAAGAAAAACTCGGTGGAAATAAGCTGTACAATATCGGCGGGTTATTTAAAAAATCTTGGCGATCTAACGATCTCCTCTGGGGACGATTGGATGGATTGAATCGGATTATTGAAAGCATCGTGACACCCCGATCTGTCATGGCTTTTGCTAATTTCATCAGCCGCGAAGCCGCTAAAACAGATTGCAGTCCGGCACAATATCTAGATTGGTTGATTACCGAATCACTCCCGCATTTATCTGGTGTAGAACGTCAAAAAATCGCCCGACATCTCCAATATTTAGCACAACCAGAACTCCGAATCGATCGAACGGAACTTAAACAGATCTTAGCCGATATCGTGCTAGCCGGACAGCATGAGATTTTGACTAGCGACGTTCACTCGATTGTCGAGGGTCTAGACGAACAACCTTCCTGGTGGCGACCTCCATTAAATAATCGACCTTCAACTCAAACTTCGCAGCCAACCAAAATTCTCCCTCAAGTCTCATCAGCACCGACATCAAATCCCCACACGATCGTGCGGATCGTTCATCAATCGCTTACCAATCTAGCAACTCAACAAAAGCATTTCTTTCGTAATCAATATCGAGTCGGCGTTGATAAATTATGGGAAAATATGCCCCTAGTTGCCTTGATCGGTTTGTGTACCAAGCTCGTGTTAACCCTACGGAACCTACTAGTTAAAGTATTTGTGACCGCTGCTGGCAATCCGACAACACGTCAACCACTTTATCATTGGCTCGATGGTCGGTTACAATCACTTTATTGGTGGCTGCAAGGGGGTACGATCTCGATCGGTACCATTCACCGCCGACCGCGCATTATCTTGTTACAATTTTTAGGCGCGATCGCGACAATTAGTGGCTTTGTTTTAGCATTCTTATTATCACCGTTGTGGTTGTTATTCTCGCTTCCTGGCGCTGTAGGTTGCTGGTTTTTACAAACTGTCCGGCTCAAACGCATTACTGGTGCCAAGAATAGTCCATTTTTACCACAATCGCGAGAATAACTATGAATTATAATTTCTCAGTTGAACTCATCCAATAACCGATCGTCAACTACTTCAAATCCAACAGCCCTTGTTCTTTCAATTTAGGATTAAAGCGGATTTCGGTTTGAACGCCACGTTGTTTGAGTTGGGTGAGAATAGTTTCTTCGACTCGTCTGGCTACTTGTTTGAGTAGCTTGATTTGCGCGAGGCCATCGAGATCGGCAAAGCTAGCGCTTTCGGCTGCGGTCATGGCACAATTGGTAGCGATCGGATCTAACCAAATCGAGCTGTCTGTATCATTACCAATCGGGATGCTGCCATTTTCCGCAATCCAAACCGACTGAACTTCAGTGAGAAATGTCCGATTCGGCCGATCGATCGTGGTAGCTTTGAGCCAATAACAAGATTCCGGTCGTCTTACCAAATGTTGCTTGAGACTCAGATAAATATCGCGGGAATAACCGACAAATTGCAAGATCTGTTGTGAATCGAAAATAGCATAAATACCGACCCGATTTTGCAATTCACTAGGTAGTTCTCCGGCATCGTTAATATATGGTAAAAACTCCAAGCTGTGGAGACTTGGAAGATCGTTAGGCGAGGACATATTTAGTAATTATTAGTTAGAAATCTTCTCGATTTTTTGATAAATCGCACACAAACGACTGGGTTGAAAAATCTTCGCCGCGAACATAAAATTAGGCGGTACGTTGATAATTAAATAATCTGGAGATTGATAATATTGTTCTAGTTCCGCAGGCATCCCTTTGGGCGTGCCCGGACTGTAAGGGACTGGCTGAAATAATAGTTCGGTAAATAGGATAGTTTGACACTGAGCTTGTTCGGCAACTTGTTGGATAAATTTTTCTCCAGTAAGTAATCCAAATAAAATCGTTTGTACTTGTGATTCGAGGGTAAAACTACCATCAAAGTTTTCAACTACTTTTATCTTCATAAACGAGTAGGTAGTTATCTATGTAATCTAAATTTTAATGACTAGCGATCGATTGTTAGTCACTGGGGGTAGCTGTTCTATTTGCAAATATTCGCACTGGCAGCTAGATCCGATCGACAGACAGCAGCTAGTCGGTTCGCGCGAACCGCTGTGTAAATTAAATTGCTCTGTTGTAAAACTTAGAAGGTGGGCATTACCCACCCTCACTCGCCACTATTTACTAAACCGTCGTAATATCCTTCTCTTTCTCCGCTAATACTTGCTCGATTTTTGCTCCGTATTTATCAGTTAGTTTCTGAATTTTATCTTGGATATCTTTAGATTCATCTTCGGAGATTTCGCTAGCTTTCTCTTGTTTTTTCACAAAATCGATCGCGTCGCGACGGATATTGCGAATCGAGACTTTGCCTTCTTCAGCGTATTTACCCGCTTGTTTGACAAATTCCTTGCGGCGTTCCCCAGTGAGTGGTGGAATATTTAAGCGAATGGTCGAACCATCGTTATTGGGAGTCAAGCCGATATCTGAGAGCGAAATCGCTTTCTCGATCGTACTCATGCTACCGCGATCGAATGGTTGAATCGTAATCGTGGTCGAATCGGGAGTACCGATATTTGCCAGCGATTTTAATGGGGTGGGAGTACCGTAATAATCGATCGTGATGCGATCGAGTAAACTCGTACTCGCCCGTCCCGTACGGATCGTATTAAACGCTCTTAAAACGGATTCAATCGCCTTCTGCATCCGATCTTCAACATCAGCAAACTTCACAAGAACCTCCTACAAATGTACCAATTGTTTCACCAGCAACTACGCGCTGGATATTTCCTCGCTCGAACAAGTCGAATACAATAATTGGAATATTATTCTCCCGACACATCGCAATTGCGGTACCATCCATCACCCGTAAGTCTTGATTGAGGACGTGACTAAAAGTCAGACTTTTAAATCGTTTCGCATCAGGATTGAGCTTAGGATCGGAGTCATATACCCCATCGACTTTGGTAGCCTTAAAAATTACATTAGCATCGATTTCAGCCGCTCGCAGTGCAGCAGCGGTATCGGTCGTAAAGAACGGATTACCAGAACCTGCGCCAAAAACCACTACGCGCCCTTTTTCAAGATGACGAATAGCCCGGCGGCGAATATACGGTTCGGCGACTTCTTGCATCGCAATTGCTGTTTGTACCCTAGTTGGCACTCCCTTCTGTTCTAGCGCATCTTGGAGGGTAATGGCATTCATTACAGTAGCAATCATGCCTACATAGTCAGCCGTCGCTCGATCCATCCCTTGTGCGGAAGCTTTCACACCCCGAAAAATATTGCCTCCACCAACGACGATGGCAACTTGAACGCCAGTAGCAACGACTTCTGATACTTCTTGCGCGATGGCTTGCACGATCGTGGGATCGATGCCGTAACCGAGATCGCCCATTAAGGCTTCCCCACTCAACTTGAGCAATACTCGCTGGTAAGTCGTCCCCATGCTATTTATCTTCTCAACTCCAATTTTCTCCCACTTACAATAGCAGTAAACGGCGATCGTTTTTCGAGAGGGAATAGGGAATAGGGAATAGGGGATAGGTGATAGGGAATAATGGCAGGTATTTCGATCTGATATTGGAGTCTTCCTGACGCGCATTGCGCGTTAAACTCTATTCACAAGCCACTATCTAATAGTCCCTAATTCCTATCCCCTACTTCATGGATTACTACATCGCGCCTGCTTTTCTCGATAAATTAGCCGTACATATTACCAAGAACTTCCTCGATCTGCCTGGGGTAAAAGTACCGCTGATTTTGGGCGTACACGGGCGTAAAGGCGAGGGAAAAACTTTTCAGTGCGAATTAGTCTTCGCTCGGATGCAGGTGGAAGCAATCCACATTTCGGCGGGAGAATTGGAGAGTCCCGATGCGGGTGATTCGGCGCGATTGATTCGGCTGCGGTATCGCGAAGCGGCGGAGATCGTCAAGGTACGCGGGCGAATGGCGGTACTGGTAATTAATGATATCGATGCTGGTGCGGGGAGATTCGACCAAGGTACCCAGTATACAGTCAATACCCAATTGGTCAACGCTACGCTGATGAATATTGCCGATAATCCAACTAACGTCCAGTTGCCTGGTAGTTATGATTCGACACCGTTACCTCGGATTCCGATTATTTTGACTGGGAACGATCTATCGACGCTTTACGCACCGTTGGTTCGCGATGGTCGGATGGAAAAGTTTTATTGGGTACCGACCCGCGAGGATAAAATCGGGATTGTCAGTGGTGTATTTGCACCCGATAATATTTCCCACCGTGAAATTGTCGGCTTAGTCGATCGATTTCCCGAGCAAGCAGTCGATTTTTTTGCTGCGATGCGCGCGCGGATTTATGACGAGCAAATTAGGGAATTTATTCACAAAGTTGGTTTGGAGCGACTATCGATCGAAGTTGTCAATCCTGTTAGCGGTATCAAGCCCACTTTTCCCAAGCCATATTTTACAATCGATCGCCTAGTTGAATTTGGTAATATTTTAGTACAGGAACAAAAATCTGTTTCTGAGAGTAGATTGGTCGAGGAATATAACCGAGTTAGATACGGTCATGCGCCTAAATCTTTGTAACTAGACTCGATCTTTTGCTGCGATCGGAATTCGCAATTGAATCCACTCGATTTAACCGACATTGCCGCCAATTAGAAAACATCCTTTTATTCTCAGCCCGATTGCTAGCAGCTATTTTCGAGATATATTAACACTTAGATGCAAATTATTACCTATAGTCCTGCATATACGATCGTCCCCACCTATGAGTGTTTCAATCGGTGTAGCTACTGCAATTTTCGGGTCGAGCCTGGCGCAGACACATGGATGACAATCGATCGAGCCACTCAAATTCTCACCACACTTCAGGGTAAAAATATCTCTGAAATCTTGATTTTGAGTGGTGAAGTTCATCCCCACTCTTCCCGCCGCCAAGCTTGGATCGATCGGATTTACGATCTGTGTAATCTCGCCCTAGATCTGGGCTTTTTACCACATACTAATGCTGGCCCTCTGAGCTTCATTGAAATGAAGAAATTAGCAGAAGTTAATGTTTCAATGGGTTTGATGTTAGAAGCTCTCGATCCAGAATTACTCCAAAGCGTTCATCGTCATGCACCGAGTAAATTACCTGCAATTAGACTCGAACAACTCAATTGGGCTGGCGAACTAAAAATTCCCTTTACGACGGGTTTACTCTTAGGCATCGGTGAAGCTGAAACCGATTGGGAAATTAGTTTGCAAGCGATCGCCGATATTCACGATCGCTGGGGAAACATTCAGGAAGTTATTTTACAACCATATAGTCCTGGCTCTCAGGAGAGTTTCGCTGAATTGGGTTTTGATATCCAGAAGTTACCTCAAGTAATTCAGTCAGCTAGACAGATATTACCTATCGATATTACGATTCAAATACCACCTAATTTAATCCCTAATTCAGAGTTACTGTTAGCTTGCCTGACAGCGGGGGCAAGAGATTTGGGTGGAGTCGTACCCAAGGATGAAGTAAATCCTGACTATCATCATTTGCAGTTATCCGAATTGACTGCATTATTAGCTAACGCTGGTTGGACATTACAGCCGAGATTACCAGTATACCCACAGTATGAAAGTTTTTTGAGCGATCGATTGCGAGCTTGCGTGCGGAAAAAAGATCGATTTACGCTCGAGATCTTGTGAATAAATATACACCCGATCGCTTGACTAATATTAACTTCGATCGTAGGGTAACCTAATTTTATCTTTTATTCAGCAGGCCCTAATTGTCAATATTGTAATTAATGTAAAATTCCTTTGGGCTAGGGAAAGTTTCCAAAATATCATCCATGCTACTCAATTCAAATAACATTTTGATTTGCCGATCGATCGAACAAATAGATAATTGACTGTTGACTTCCCGCACCTTTTGAGAAGCCAATACCAAAGAGGCTAATCCAGAACTGTCCATAAAAGTCAGATTTTGACAATCCAATAGCACATTACTAAAACCAGCATTAGCCATTTCAATAATCTCTCGCCGCAATTGGCTACAGTTAGTTACATCCAAAACACCAATAGGTTGAATGACTTTGACAGGAGCAGCCAGACAAGTCACCGTTCCTGTCGCTAGTTGGAATTGTGCTGTCATAGGTTGCAAAGACGATTCCATCGCGCGTTCGAGTTCTTGGGCGTACTGAGTTATCATCATTGTCTGTTTTTCTAGGCGGGTAGAGATCGCCTCACGCAGCTCTCCAGGTGTAAATGGTTTGGTGAGATAGTCATCTGCGCCTAAAGACATACCTTTGCGAAAATCGGCTTTAGTCGCATTAGCAGAAAGAAAGATAAACGGAATTTTGAGCGTGTCGGGATCTTGACGTAGCGCAACTAGCACATTGTAGCCATCGAGTTCGGGCATCATGACATCGCAAATAATTAAGTCGGGATGATGCTCTTGCGCTAATTGCACGCCAATTTTGCCATTTTCGGCTGTTAAGACATCAAAGCCTTCTAATTCTAAAATTTCTTGAATGTTTTCGCGAATTTTGGTATCGTCTTCGATCGCTAAGATAGTAGTCATCTTGAATTATAAGTTAGGTATAGGGGATGGGTGGTAGTGCTTGACGATCGATATTTACATCTATGGATTTTTAAGAGTTTAAGATTCAATCTGCATTGCATCAATTGCTTTACAGATCTGTTTGGGTGTAAATGGCTTGGTCAAATAATCATTCGCACCTAATTTCAAACCTTTTTCGCGATCTTCATCTGTAGATTTTGCAGATAAAAAGATAAAGGGAGTTTTGATGGTGGATGGATTTTGGCGGAGCGAAGAGATCACGCCATAGCCATCGAGTTCGGGCATCATTACATCACAAATTATCAAATTAGGTTGCTGCTCGATCGCAAGTTGCAAGCCAATTTTACCGTTTTCAGCAGTTAGGACATCAAAATTTTCCATCTCTAAAATTTCTTGGAGATTTTCGCGAACGTCATGTTCGTCTTCGATTACTAAAATAGTTGTCATAAAGTTAGGGAATAGGGGGGATAGTGGTACTAGCTTTAATTTAGAGGTAAATTGACAATGAAGGTCGTACCAACATCGAGTTCACTAGTAAGATCGATCGTGCCACCATGTAGATCCACACATCGCTTGACTATGGACAAACCTAAGCCAGTGCCAGGAATATTATTGACGTTGTTACCGCGATGGAAGGATTGAAATAAACGAACTCGATCTTCATCAGAAATTCCAATCCCGCGATCGGCAATTTTGAAGATAACTGTGTCACTGGCAAATATAATATCAAACTGAACTTGGTTATCTCCTATTGTGTATTTAATGGCATTGGAGAGCAAGTTAGTCAGGATTTGACGGACTAATTTTATGTCCATAAACACTAAAAACTCTTCCCCCAGATTGTTAAGGGCATTAGTATGATTAATAGTCAGGTTAAAGCGATCTTTTGCATTACTACTAATTTCGAGTTCTTCGATGAGTTCGTGACAAAAAGCGATCGGATCGAATGACGATCGCTTACACTCTAGTTTGCCCGCATCTGTTTGATAAATTAATAGAATATCCTCTAATAACGTTGTCATGTGCTTGACAGCAGATTGAATCCGCTGCCAATGCTTGAGCTTTTTGGGTCGATCGAGTTTATGGTCGTAGTCTTCAAGCAATCCCGTCGATGAGGAGATGATTCCTAAAGGTGTCCGAAATTCATGAGAAGCCGTAGTAATAAATCGAGTTTTTAACTCGCTTAGTTCCTTTTCCTGAATTAAGGCTTTACGAATTTCGATCTTCTGTTTCGCCAGCTTATCGGCCAATCTTTTGGCATCTTTGAGCGAAGTACTTTGGGCTTGAAGTAAAAACAAGAAATCAGCAACCGGATCGTGAAGGGCAAAGTCAGATAGTTTGAGCTTGAAATCAGTCATTGTATTAGTATCGGTGATCCACGGCGATCCCAGAAACAGAATAACCTCTTCATAATCAACGTATACTATTTGTCCCTTGAGTAGCATTCCATTTTTAAGTGATTCTAACAAGAATAGCGATCTGGGATAGGCACGAATAGCATCAAAATCGGCGACTACATTGGGGCGTTTAATCTCAAAATGTTGTTGAAAATTTTTATAGCTTAAAATTTCAGGATATAAACGCTTGATTACAGGTCCGATATGAATAATTTCCAAGTCGCGGTTTAAAACCAGGTAAAATGGAAAAATCGTCGCAAAGACATCAGGGAGTGGTGAAAACTCTGGTGTCGATACATATTCAGCAATGGAGATATTTTCGGGAAAACTCATTGTGGCATGACCTGTCTGGAACCGCTAGTAAGACAATAGTGAGGTGAAGTTTGGATTAGTTGTGATTGCTATGAAGCAAGTGTTTGAATGGACATTTTGGTTGATGACCGATCGATAATTCCTGATGGTCGTTACCTCGCTCTTTGCTGTTGGTAAGCTGAATATCAACATCAGTATCGAATTTTTCTCCCAAACCTTTGAGCATTCCTACCACCATTGGTGTCAAGCCAGGGCGCTCTGAATAGTAATGTAGTTTCAGTGACTCCTGTTCTAGATCGGAACAGAGGAAACTAGGTGGTTGAAGTTCGGGGAAACTCAAGCCCACACGGGCATGAAGATTGTCCAGATTTTGCAGAAATTCAGGTAAATTATCACCTGCCATTTCCATCAGCGATCCAAACCCTTCAGTGGCAGTAAAGAGCAACCAATATTTGCCAAATGCTTCTAAAATATCCGTTGCTGGCATTTCCATGACGGCACTAGCAGCATCGACGAGTCGATACGTGATGTCATCGGGATAGGAATCCATGCTAATAAAAGCTTCGATCTCCACTTCTGCCTTGGATTTTATTTCCTCCCAGATTTCTTCACCATATTGGCTGCAAACCATATCTTCTAAGCCTTTATTTACTAATCCAAACATCAGTAATTGCTCCTTGTGGAAAGTGGATGGGTCGGAGTGTGGATGGGTCGGAGTGTGGGAGTGTTGATGTGCGAACGCTTTCGTCTACCCATTCACCAATCCACCAACTTACATTCCTATTTAGAGTACCCACATTCGGCAGCTAGATTAGTGCATTATTTCTGTTTCTATCGATCGTAAATCGATCTCAACTCCTATCCACCCATCCACTCATCCACCCCTCTACTCTGCTACCATACTCATCAGCGCAATTAGCTCGGCGTTGTAATCGATCGCGTATTCATTGGTGGCGTAGGATTTTTCATCATCTAAATAGCTGAGAATGCCGCGATGTTTGGGTGCGAGTCCATCTTGAGCATCATGATTAGCACCACCCACTAATAAGCCAGGAATAGCGATTTTACGGGCGCGAGCAAAAATATGATTGACATGTCGGACTGGATGCGTACCGATGCCAGTGACAAATGTCTGGTTAAATGGGTTGCGCCCGAGTAGATAATCGATTTGGTCGATCGCGGCTTGGCGGTAGGCAGGCCCATCGGTCATTCGATAAGCTAAGATTAGCGTCAGCCCCTCTGTAGCTGTCATCTTGTTCGATCCCCAGATAAACCGCTGATTTGCCAAATGATAGCCACTAGTTGAGACTTTTTTAACGAGTGCATCCGCGCGGTTGAGGATTTGTTGGGCGATCTTGAGTGTAATCTCGCTGGCTTGGGAAGTTGCACTTTCACTCACATAGTTCAGCAATCCTAAAGCGGATGGATCTTTCCACTCAAATAGAGTGTAGTCAAAATTGGGTAAGTGTTCGAGGAAATAGCGATCGAATTGGTTCTCCTTCGTAGTAATAAATAGCTCTGCTGCTGCCCACAAGCGATCGTCTGTATCGATTTTCAGACTGGGTTCGGTATCGATGGGGGATGCTAGATATTTCCCCGAACCGCTATCGTCACCATCTACCCAATCAACTTTCATCTTTGGTTGGGTTTGAAGGTATTCCCACGCCTGTCTAGATGCTTTGAGATAGATAGCCGATTGTTGGGGCTGTAGGGGAGCGTATACCCGTGCCGCGATCGCCATTGCTGCGGCAAATTTCGCTGTTTCAGGAGTAGAAATACCATAGATAAAGCGGGTTTGAGTATCTTCATCCGGCGCAACGATCTGCGGCCATTTTTTACCAGATAGTTTACGATAAATCGCCCCATCCGATCGCTGCATGGAGAGCATCCAATCCAATCCCACCCGCATTTCATCGAGTAAGTCGGGGATACCGTTACCGCTTTCGGGGATGGTTAATTGGCGATCGGGAAATGCTTTAGGGTTATTCTCGTATAGACTCAATAGTCGCCCTGTCGTGATGGCAGTAGTCGCAACATATTTGCCATAATCTCCCGCATCGTGCCAGCCACCTGTGGAGGGAATTAGCTTACCAGATGGGTTTGTGGGATCTTGGTGGGCGAGCGCACCATCCCGCAGATGACAAGGCGCATGGCGAATGCCTGTAACTCGATCGTCGATCGCAACTCCACAACGTTGGAGATAATAGGAGCGGAGGAGTTTAATTATTGGTTCTTGATAGACATTAGATGCGATCGCAAATGGGTAAGACTCGTTGGTTGAAAACCTGCCTTCGGCAATCGATCCCACTCTGAGGAAGTAATTACCAGGTCGATCGATCTGGCTAAAGTCAATAGTTTGTAATCGATCGTTACTATCTCGATCGCGCACTGACTGACTGGGGATAATGACTTGTACCGTCTGTTTGGTGCTGCTATTTACCAACTCAATTTGTTGCTGTGCTGTGTTGCTATTGACTAACAGGGCAACTTTTGGGCTAGTGGGTAAATAACCCACCTGATTGACTACGATTTTGGCTGATGAGGCGGCATGTAATTGAATCCAATTTCCGCTAATAATGATGAGGAAAAAGGCACTGACGAGGATAATGAATAGACGATGTGCTCTATATATCACGATCTGGCGGTCTCAAAATAGGGTCGATCGCCTAAATTACCGCTTTAATTTTGGTAGTAGGGATGTAATAATAGTATGCCCACCAAAGTCTCGATCGAAGGCATTATTTGAGGATGTCTTGACTGAATCATCTCTAAATAACTAGCAACCGAGAGCACCGATCGCCATTTAATAAGATTAATAATCAAGATTATTGGTACTAAATAGCTACCGGGCGATCTCTACTAAAATTTATTATTTTCAGTTACTTAAATAATAAAATTTTGTCGATCGTCTATACAGGCAACATTACCGAAAATTTATGATTAAATTCATGCTTTGTTACCAATTTTTAAGAATTGCCAAAACAACGCATGAACTCGCCATTGTAATGATACGATACATGGCTACTTCTACCCGATTAAATTGTGCGTTACCAAGACTTGCTTGTCACAGTAGGTATCCTATATACTTTATTGTCACCCACACCTGCACTCGCCCAATCTGTACTAGAAAAAGTCGTTAAAACAGGCGTTTTAACTGCTGGTACCAGCCAAGATGCATTTCCTTTTGCTTACAAAGACAAAAATGGACGTTTCACTGGCTACTCAGTTGATATGCTGATTCTGATCCAGAAACAGGTTGAAAAAAAGTTGAAGCGTCCGATTAGGCTGGAGCTGATTGTCCTCAATCCTGCCGATCGCATTGCTAAGTTGAAAAATGGTACGGTGGATATTGTTTGTGATGTTGCGAGTTTTACTTGGGATCGAGATCGAGATGTTGATTTTACAGTCAGTTATAGCACAACGGGCACACAACTGTTGACTCGAAAGGTTGGAAGTAAAAAACAGTCTTGGGATGCCACCGCGTTAGCAGGGCGTAGAATCGGTGCTTTGCCGGGAACTACAAACGAACAATCCATTCGACGCGCACAACCAAAAGCCCAAATTGTGCTACTCAAAGATCGATCGGATGGTTATAAGGCATTACGTGACAATAAAATTGATGCTTTTGCCGATGATGGAATTTTATTAGAAGCATGGTTGCAAAGAACCGCTAATAATCGGAAATTTGAGATTGGCAGTACCCTATATTCAAAAGAAGGTATTGCTTGTATGGTACCTGAAAATAATTCAGCTTTTTTAGATAGTGCTAATTATGCGTTAATCCGGTTTATGCAAGGTGTTCTCAATGGGAAAAAGTCTTATGTAGAAACTTTCGATCGATGGTTTGGTTCGCAAAGTATACTCCCTTTGTCGAATGATATGCGAGAATCGATATTAGAAAATATGAGATTGGTGATTGATGCTAAACAGGAAGTACCAAAAGATGACTTATAAGGAAATAAGTAGGGGTAATTCATGAATTTCCTCTACTTATTTTCTCGATCGAAAACACCATCTTACAATATTTCTACTTGGTTATAGTCAATACGAGGCTATTCTCACCCAATAATTTACTCTGTGCAGTGGTGACTCGCGCTGTCAATTGATAATCACCTGGAGCCAAACTTGATAGGATAAGTTTGTGGACAAGCTTACCACTATCCGGTGCGATCGCGATGCCGATCGATCCTTGTTTGACGATAGTATCACCCAATTTCAATGTATATGTAAGTATGGAATTAGGCATCGATTTCCACAGATCGTTAATTAGCCATAGTTCTACTGGAATTGATTCGCCAACTTTCCACTGTTGTTTTGTCAAAACGATACTCGGCAAAATCGGTTGATAAGCACGTTTGAGAGCTTGATATCCTGGTTTTGTCTGTCGCCAATAGTCTACAATACCCCAATTTATCGACGGCCAATCTTCAACAAACATAAATTGAAAAATCGCACTCACTGGTTGATAACGTTGTCCACGGTAAGCTTCAGCAGCAAATTGAGTTAGTTTAGCTTGATATTGTTGGGTATTGTCGATAAATTCTTCGATAGTTTTGCCCATCGGTATCTTAGCAAGATCGAAGGTTTCATGAGGCTGAAAATTATGATATTTCCATTTTTCTAGTTTGGCTGGTGTATCGGGGAATAGTTCGGCTGCTGTAAACATTTTTTCTAATGAACTCCGATTTGGCAATGCTTGCGCACCGAATTCAGTAATTAATGGTTCTTTAGTAGGTTTGCCATAATCTTGCCATGTTCCTGAGTACCAGCCAAACCAGGGATGTTCGTTAACGGTTGAGGCGAGATGGAGATGACGGGTGGTGTCGCGGGAGCGCAAACTATTGTAAATTGTGTCATCGAGATCGCGATTTTGCTTGGGGTTATAATTGGGATATTTATACTGCATCCAGGTGGCATCCCATGGCGGTTCGTTGTGAATGCTCCAGACAAAAATTGCGGGATGGTTATACAAACTTGTTACCATATCGTTAGCCTGTCGCGTTGCTTCGCTAACGAATTCTGGTGCATCAGTATAACCCCATTGTAATGGGAAATCTTGCCAAACTAATAGCCCCATTTCGTCGCACAAATTATAAAATTCTTTAGCTTCGACATGGGCGTGAACGCGGATGCTATTAACATTTGCTTGCTGCATGAGCTTGAGATCGATCGAGTATTTCTCCCGTGTCATTTCACTCAACCACTGAGAAGCGATATAATTGGTGCCACGTAAGAACATTCTGTGTCCATTTAATTCCCATGCTTGAGATTGGGGATTGAGACGAATCGTGCGAAAGCCAAATTTGGTACTCGATCGATCTAATAATTTATTCCTACTTAATATCTCGGTTTTTACTCTGTACAAGTCTGGTTTACCATGCTCCCACGTCCACCACAGATGTGGAGCGGTTTTAGGGATATTAATATTAATCTGATTAGTGCCTGGTTTTAATAGCTGTTCCTGAATTATTGGTTTATCTATCGAATCCTGAAAGTTGACTGGTTGCAGTTGTAGCGATAATCGTACTGACTGCTGTTTGTGAGTAGGATTGATAATTGTTAAATCGACATGAGCGATGCCATTTTGGTAATGAGCATCTAATTCTGGGGTAACTTGTTGTTGGGTAATTGAGACTCGATCGGATATTTGTAGCGATACAGGTGCCCAAATTCCGCCTGTATTCTGTTCTTGTCCGCGTACAGACCACGCACCACCCGGACGGGTATCGTGATGGCTTAGAACGCCTTTAATCAGCCGTTTGTGCAAAGACCAGACTTTCTCTGGTTCCTCAGTTGGGCTATTTACTTTGACAACTAAAACGTTGTCAGTGTTATATTTTAGATAATCGGAAACCACAAATCTGAAGGGTTGAAAATAGCCTTCATGAAACCCTAAATAATGACCGTTGAGCCAGACATCCCCAGTATAATCAACGCCTTCAAATACAAGTTGAATGACCTTACCTTTTAAAGATCGATCGATCCTAAAATGATGGCGATACCAAGCAACTCCAGACAGATCGTGCCCTTGTAAGAACCAATTACCAGGAACTTGGATCGATTTCCAATTGCGGTCATTAAATGTCGGTAAATAAACATTGTCTGGTTGAAGATATCCAGACGCAAATTTCCATTCACCATCTAATGAAATTGACTTAGTTTCTAATGGTGCTGGATTGGCAACTGTAGAGGTTGGATGAATTGCGATCGTCAAACTTATACCGAGGATGAATAGTAACGCCCAGATGAATCGAATAAATGGGAATTGTCGGATGAGAGAAGATAAGCGATCCATTTACCTTTCCTTCGGTTGCCAAACAGCAGCACGGATAATCACTGATAACAGCAAGAGATTGTAGATTGCCCATAGAGTATTTACTACATATAATGGCACATCAGTTAGAGTACCCATTGCCCAGCGAATCAGACAATAAAGTATCCCTAAAATGGTCAAGCCACAGACAATTAATTGAGGCATTACTAGATTGAGATAAATCCCCGATTGGCGTTCCTTGGGAGTGACTTTGAATTTGATCGATCGCTTGGCAAATACACTCAATACTGCTTGAATGAATAAGGGGAATAAGGCGATCGCATATTGTTCGGCTCTCCAAACTTCTCGGGCGGGAATTCCCCAAGTCACCATCAAAAAAGTCAGTCGATTGACAATAAATGCAGGTGCAAAATGGATGATAAAATCTGCTCCGTCGGTGTGAATTGGCGTAATTCCGGTAAAGAAGAAAATAATCGGACAAGCAATCAAAACTACCGTAGCAAAGCCCGAAAAGTAGCTATACATCGTCTGAAAATACTGAAGCCGCTGCCAGAAACTCAGTCCTGGCTTCGTCCAGGGATTTTCTTGGACTAAGACTTGAATCGTCCCCTGTGCCCAGCGGAGCCGCTGCTGGAGGGTAGAAGCGAGATCGTCGGGGGCCAATCCTTCGGCGAGGAGTTCGTGGTGATAGACGGACTTCCAGCCAGCTCCATGCAGACGCATTGCTGTATTCATATCTTCAGTAATGCTGCTACTCGACATCCCACCAATGAGGGTAAAGTCCTTGAGGAGATCTTTATTTTGAGCGACTGCTTGAGTGAAATATTTTAACCCCACACTTACTAGAGCTTCACGTCTAAGAACGGCATTAGTACCTGTATAAAAAGCTGAATTTAAACCATCTTTTCCTTGTTGAATCGGCCCGTAAAAGAGATTTGCGCGGTGTCCGTAAGGATCGCCAGGGGGAATATTATAAAAATCTTGAGGTGTTTGAACCAGAGCAATGCGATTGCTATCATAGTTGCCAGTCGAGAGATTGTAGCTGTAGAAGTAGGGTAAAACTCGTTGGAGAAATTGCGGTTTGGGAATATGATCGGCATCGAGAGTCAGAACAAATTGTCCGGTAGTTTCCCCAGAAAAAAGAGCGTAGTTGATATTTCCCGCCTTGGCATAATGCGGTTGCCCTTTCGGTTTGGGACGAGCGATATATCGACAGCGAGTAATTTCGGTAAATTCGAGTTCTTTTTGCTTAATTGCTGCAATTAGTTCTTGTTCTTCAGCAATCAGTCGCTCGCGGATATTTTGATGACCCCCATGAGTCAGAGTCATCACTTGGCTATAAACTTGTAAAAAATGGGCGGATGTATTTGGATCGTTTTGTTCTGGTAATGTCGCCACAAAAGTTTCAGCGGCTTGAGTATCGCCTGTCAATTCGCGAATTTGTTTGAGGCGTTCGCGAAGTTTTAGCCGCTCTGATTTAATTCGCTGCGCCTCGGTTTTAAGTGTGTCTGACTGTAAGTCGTCCAAACAAAGTTTCTGAGCTACCGCACGCATTTCCAATGAGTTGCCATCATCGAGAATATATATCCGCAATTTGGTAGTAGGATAATCGATCGATAGGGCGGCTCTAGCAGTCTCTTCGACCATTTCGGGCGGTTCATTGTAGCAAGTGATAAATATGTCTACTGTCGGCCATTCTGTCATTGATAGAGGTGGATTTAGATAGGACAAAGACTTGGTTTGTCGCTCTAGCGGTCGCCACAATCCGATCGTAAACATGGCTCCACCGAGATAACTATATATTTCGGCAATTAAGAGCGGAATTGCTAGCCAAAGAGCTTGGAAATCTAGGGAGTGAAAGATCCGCCAATATAAGTACCACGCTCCAAAAATCAGATTGATTTCGGCTAAGTAGCGAAACCACAGTGTCCGTTTATTGAGGCGGGATTGAGAGTTACCTTTGAAATTTTGAGTAGGCTCGATCGTCGATATATTCATGGTTTCGATCCTTAAATAATGTTTAGTTTTTAATAATAATTAGTTGAGGTTTAAATCTCCCGATTCGGAAACTCACCCCCAGCCCCTTCTAAGAGGAGAGTAAGAGCCAGAAAACGCAAATTATAAAACGAGAGGTTTATTGCCTCTCGATCGATACAACAATCCTTCCAAAATTGCTGCATTGGTATTAATATCGACAGCTTTATTTTTGCCTAATTTGGGATTTTCATATAATCCTGAAAAATAGCCGCGATCGGGATCGCGAATATTTTGGAAAGTCGATCGCAATCTTTGTGCATAAGCATCCTCTGGCATCAGGAAGTTCCAACCAAAAGCGGCTTTGGTACTAGCAAATTTCAAGTGTGGATGAGATTTATTGCGATCGGTGATTGCTTCCCAAGTTTTGCCATTAGCAAAGATGCTGTAATAGAGAAAATAGGGCGGCCTTTGAATTGAGTCTTCATTCACTGCTGTGAGAATGCCAGTGCGTTGAAACCGCTGTGCTTGAACTTTTAGTAAGTTTTGAACTTGCGGTTTGACTGCATCTGTCCAGCCGAGTTCTATTCCCCATAGTAGATAAGGATCGTTGGTGAGATAATTACTAGCTCCTGAATTTTTGAGATTGCGTCGATCGACTTGTAAGGGAATCCCATCGATTCTAACTGTTTCGATAGGTGGTTTGTCTAATGCTTCAATAGGTTGTAAATTCCATAATTGCAGGCTTCTAGCCGCATATTGTTCGTAACCCAATCTGCCTTCTTGAAAGTAATTAACCACACCATTTTTGGTTGGTATACCTCCATAAATTTGACCATTTTTGACTAATTTCTGCAGATCCCAACGAGCGACTATTTTATTGACTCGATCGGTATATGCTGGATACTTAGTTCTCAAAACATGCAATCCCAGTAAGAATCGACTGACATCTAAACCCGACCAACCGCTAATTCCTTGAGGGTCGGGAGTATCATTCAACTTGCGCATTTGGGCGGTAGTCGTGCTATAGGCTTTATTTGGTAACTTGGTGCTGGGTAATGGCATTTTCTCTAAAGTAGAGAGGAAAGATTGCGCCCACTGGTTGAAACGGTCTGGGGAAATTAATCCCAATTGTCTGGCAGCGTGGATGCCCATGACGGCACTGCCTTGATCCCACCAAGTTGTCCAGTTATACTGGTCGCTGGAATTGACCAGACCCGTTTGCTTTACCAAGTTACGCTCGAAGTATTTCCAGGCGGTTTGAGCGGCAATTTTATCTAAGTCTTTGAAGGATTGGTTTGTTTCCGGTATCTTCGGTTTCGGATCTGGTGGTTTTTGCTCTACTTTTCGTGGGATTGTTGCCGTTTTAGGTGCTTTAGCTCCACCTTGCTTTGGGACTTTCACCGCTTTAGGGGATTTGGGAAGGGCTGGTGGTGGCGGTGGTTCCTGATATCCAGGTGGTAGGGGTTGTTCCTCGCTGAGTGCTGGCGGTATGCCAGGAGGCAAAGGATCGCCTGGTTTTGGGAGTTCTGGTGGTGGTGGTGGCGGCGGGATTAACGATATCTCAACAGCGGTAGCGACTGAAGGTGTAACTGATTTCCAATAGCTGCCGCCGAGTTCGTCTACAAATTCGGCTGTTTGACTGGATTGGCGCGGTAAACCTTGTCCCGTGCCAGCAGCTACGGCTTGCCACCAGGGAGAATTCGTGTTTTGATTGGGACGAATTAGGGATTTGCGATCGACCGATTTAAACAGCAGCGCTTCGAGAATCATGCTGTTGGTGCTGCTAGTATAGGTTGTGACCGTTTTCCCCGTTTTGTCATAAAAACCCTCGTAGTAGCCGTTATAAGGGTCGTACAGATCGAGGGTTGCCCGCCAGAGTTCGAGCGCGTAGGGATCTTCGGGGAAGAGGGCGTAGGCGGCAATCGCAGCGGCGGTGCTAACTAGTCTGGCATCAGGGAAAGATTTACCGTCATCGCTGAGGGTTTCCCACGATCTACCGTTGCCGATCGCAGTACTGTGGAGGATATAAGGTTTAGACTCGATCGCATTAGTGGTCGAGGTAGTTAAAATATTCGTGCGCCGATAACGTTCTGCCTGTGCTTTGAGCATGGGGGTAATCAACGCTCGCATCTGGGGATCTAGACCAAACTCTAAACCATAGAGGAAGAATGGATTGGTAACGGTTTTGGTATTTTCTAAAGAAGTTTCTTTAGTTTTGAGCCGTTGAACTGGTACCGAAAATCCTTCTAAAGATCCAGTCTGATATTGTCCGCCGACCGCCGATTTACTAACATCAAATCCCCACAATTGGAATCCGCGTGCGGCGTATTCCTCATAGCCCAAGCGGGTTTCTGGCGCAACACGAGTCAACATGCGGCCATTTTTATCTCTGGTGACGATCGAACTATATAGCGAACCATCCCGCACCACTCGTAAATACGACCAATCCAGAACGATTTGCTCGATCGCATTGGTATATTGGGGGTAACAAGTTTTGACGCTATACAGAGCCGCTAAGAGCCGCCCCACATCCAGCGAAGACCAACCCGTACCTTCTGGAGTGGGATTGTTGCCATAATCGACCAGTTGCATCGACTGGCTATTGTAGCTGCGATTGGGCAATTCGCCTGTAAATAAGCCAATTTTGGGCAGCATCCCCAACACCTTCCGCAGCCGCAAATCGAATTGGCTATCGGTTAAGACATCCAGCAATCGAGCCGATTGTAATGCGCTGATATAGTCTCCCAAGCCCCATAGTGTCGAACCCTTGATAAAATTGCGATCGTTAGGCAGTCCAGTCGCTTCCATGTTGACTTCAAAGTACTGCCAAGCAGCCTTGGCATAGCGTTTTTCGGAGACATTTAGGGACTTATTCGGACTGGGACAAGTAGAAGCGTGCAGATTGCCTACGGAGGGAAGTAAGGTCGCAGGTGCCGCAGGTACTGCGGGTGTTGGGGTTGATGGTGTAGTTGGGACGGTGGCATTTGCGACTGGAGCTGCGGAGGGAGCACTACCACTAATCAGGGGACGATTGCCCCGAGCTTTGTAATAGAGAATTTCTAAAATCAGCCCGTTAGTATTACCCGTCAGGGATTTATTGGGTTGCTTACTGGTTTCATAAAGTCCGGCATAAAAACCATTATTTGTCGGATCTTTGAGGTCTTTGACAGCATCAAAAATCTGTTTGGCATACTCGTTATTGGGGTATAAATACCGCCATCCAAATGCCGCCTTGGTACTAATACTCCGAAATTCAGGAATCGGCTTATTCTCATCGGTAATAGCCGCCCACGGCACCCCATTTGAGTAGACAGTATTGTAAATAAAATAAGGAGCCTTATCGAGGTTATCTTCAGATACCGCTGTGAGTTGCTTCGTATCCTGGAATCGGCGTTTTTGAGCTTCTAAAACTCGTGCGGCATACTCGCCGATTTCCCCTTGCAAACCAAATTCTAAACCATCGAGAATATAAGACTCACTGACGACATAATTATTCGCATTAGTGGTTTGATAATCGCGGGTATCTACAGGTATTTTTAGACCATAAATATCAACAAACTTAAACGGCTGTAAGGCCAAAGCTTTAGGTGCTTTAAAGCCCCATAATTGATAGCCTCTAGCGGCATATTCTTCATAACCGAGTCGTCCCTCTTGGACTAACAGCGTTTTACCATCTGGAGTCACCATCGAGCCATAGAGTTGCTCGTCTTTAACCGACTTCGCGACCTGCCATTTTGCGACAGTTCCTTTGAGCCAATCTTTGTATTGCGGATGGCATGTACCGACAACGTGAAATGCAGCTAGCATCCGCCCTAAATCTAGTGCTGACCAACCGATACCGCGCGGAGTGGGTTTATTGCCATAATCCACCATTTCCGCAGTTTTGGCGTTATAAACTTTATTCGGTAAAACTCCATCAAATAGCTTTAATTCATTAATAGTTTTTAAAAATTTATTCAGTTTTTCATCAAATTCTGCTTGGGGTATAATATTCAACCAACGGGCAGAATTTAAGGCCATTAAGTAGTTACCCAAATCCCACATCGTGCCGGATGGATAGCCGCCAGTGGAGTTCATAAATCCGGTAGCTGGCTGATAATTGGCTTTGAAATATTGCCAAGCCGTCCGGGCGTAACTCTCTTCCTCCGGGCTGAGTGGAGCGGCGATCGTACTACACATACTGGGTTTGGCAGCTTGGTTTTGTGCCATCACTGGTGCGGGTGGGAAAAATTGCAACACAAATTGCAGACTGATTCCCACTAGGAAGAGTGCTGTATTTCTTACCCACTTAGGTTGTTGGGAATGAAAGTTATCGATCCACATTTATTTAGGAATTAAGAGTTAAATAATATCTCTGGTGGTGTGGCGCGGATCTACCCACCCGGACTACAAGTGTCCTGCCCTTTGGGCACCCCTGTCTTGAAAAGGTGCTCGACTTGCGGAGTTGGGTCGGATGGGTTCCCCATCCGTGACCCATACCCAAGCAGGGGAAACCCCAAGATCTAATGGTCGGCTAGCCGACCAAATGCACTTTTCGCTCCGAGGAGGGGATTTTCCCTTCCAGCAAACCTTAGTAAACCGTAGGTTGGGTAGAGCGTAATGCGAAATCCAACATCCACACAATTGCTTGAGGCGTGCGTTGGATTTCGAGCCTCAACCCAACCTACAGATCTAAAAAGTCCCCCTTTTTAAGGGGGATTGAGGGGGATTCTTAGGGTTGAGAAATGGCAGACTTTTTCGGTGATGTGACTCCTGCCCAGATAATTAATGGTTTGCCGACTTTTTTATAGAGTAAACTCTGTAAAATCACGCCATTGTTGTTAGCTGTTTGAGCCTTATTCGGCTCTTTAGAAACCTCATAATAGCCGTTGTACCAACCGCCTTCAGCCTTGAGATTGGTTTCTACAAAACTAAATAATTTTTGGGTGTAATCGCTGTTATATAAGACGTGCCAACCGATCGCGGCTTTGGCACTGAGGAATCTTAGTTCGGGATGACTTTGACGGCTGTCGGTGATATTTGCCCAGGGTTTGCCATTGACAAAGATCGAATTGTAGACAAAATAAGGAGCGCGATCGAGGTTATCTTCGGTCGCGGCTGTTAACTGGTTTGTGGCCATATATCTAGCTTCCTGAGCGGCTAAGACTCGATCGGCATAAGCTTTTGGTAAGGATTGAAATCCGGTTTCAATACCATCGAGAATATACGGTTCGCTGAGGACGTAGTTATTTGCACCCGAATTATCAAAATCTCGTTTGTCATAGGGTACGCCTTGACCGTAGATGCCAACAAAAGCCGTATTAGTTTTGGTATCTAGAGCTTTGCCGACATCTAAACCCCACAACTTCAGACCGTAAGCCGCATAATTTTCGTAACCCAGGCGACCTTCTTGGTTGTACTCTTCTTTACCCTTAGTAACGGCAGTACCAAACATTTGACCATTTTTGACCAATCGCTTGACTTGCCAATGCTTCCAGACTGCTTCAGTTTGAGGTTTAAATTGGGGATATTTAGCACCGACAATTTTAAGCCAGATCGACATTCTACCCAAATCGATCGCTGACCAGCCAATTTCTTCGCGTTTAGTGAGTTGTCCGTAGCTAACCGGGATTAATGTTTTAGAGTTATAGACTTTATTTGGTAGTTGTCCTTTGTACAATGGCATCGTCGCCAAGGTTTTGAGCGTTTGGCTCATTTTTGTCTGAAATTCTGTCGCCGATACCAGATTGAGTTCTTTGGCACTGACGAGCGCGGCGATGGCGGCGGCTTGATCCCACATCGTCACCGATTCAAAACCACTAACACTATTTACTAAGCCAGTTTTTAGCTGCCAATTCTTCTGAAAATACGCCCAAGCCTGACGTGCCACGAGCATTTCGGCGGGGGTTAAGGTGCTGGCACCTCGATCTAATACAGAGAGTCTGGCTAACATCTCGGCTGGTGGTACGGGTACGCCCGCAGCAGTCATCGATCGATCGTCGAGATTCGCTCCGAGTTGTGTTTGTGGCTTCATCGCACCATCATTGGGGGTGAAGAGCGGCGATTTAGCTGTCACTGAGGCATTGGTTTGATGGAGATGACTGGATAAGTTTTCGAGTCCGAAGATCGCGGCAATGACCGTGATGACACCACCTACAGCAGAAAGTATCGACCAACCCAATGGCGGTGGCTTAAAATCAGAACTCATGGCTTGTTTTTGCAGAGACTTTATTTGCCTTAATATGCCCAGTAAATTTAATAAAATCTACACATATGACAAATCGATCGTGCCGCTCGCTCCGAGCATTAAGTTGGCATAGAGATTAGCAAACTACCCACGGCTCGCTACCGTGCTGCCATCACATCCACATTCGGCTATATCAGAGAATTAAATTATAGAAGCTCAACGATAGCGAGATTGCATTGATGTCATCATCACTTCAACAATCAGCGTAGACAATCTAGATCGTCTGGGCATAGTTGCAGGCTCGATCGCTGAAATCGACATCATCGATCTTCTAAATCAAAGACTAGGCATAATATGGGCATTGACATTCGATCTAAAACCTTAACTTGTCACAGATGGGTTCCAGCATCCAGGATTGCTAAGATAACAATATCCTCACCATAAGTTTAGAAGTACATGCAAGCAGAATATCGCCAGCGTCGGGAACAGTTTATGTCCAAAATTGGTAATGGCACCGCGATCGTCGGTAGCGCACCAATGGCAGTCATGCACAATGATGTCGAATACACCTACCGTCAAGATAGTGATTTTTACTACCTCACCGGCTTTAACGAACCTAACGCTGTCATCGTTCTCTCCCCCAGTCACCCCGAACACAAATTTATCCTCTTCGTCCAACCCAAAGAACGCGAAAAAGAAATCTGGACGGGTTATCGCGTTGGTGTCGATGCAGCCAAAGCTCAATACGGTGCAGACGAAGCTTATTTGATTAGCGAACTCGATGAAAAACTCCCTCAATACCTAGAGAAATCCGACAAAATCTACTATCACATGGGGCGAGATAAAGCCCTCAACGATCGAGTAGTCACCCACTGGCAACGCCTGCTTAGAAGCTATGGCAAGCGTGGTACAGGGCCGATCTCGATCGAAGATCCCTTCCTCACGCTCCACCCTTTACGCATGATCAAAAGCGAATCAGAACTAGCTCTGATGCGTAAAGCTGCTGACATCGCCGCGATCGCGCACAACCACGCCCGCAAATTTGCCAAACCGGGCATCAACGAATACCAAGTCGCCGCTGAAATCGAATACATTTTTAATAAAAATGGCGCAATGGGCGTAGCTTACCCCTCGATCGTCGCCACCGGAGCCAATGCTTGCGTCCTCCACTATATCGAGAATAACAGCGTCCTCAAAGACGGCGATCTTTTGTTAATTGACGCAGGTTGCTCGGTTGGTTACTACAACTCCGATGTCACCCGCACCTTCCCCGTCAACGGTAAATTCACCACCGAACAAAAAATCATCTACGAACTAGTCCTCGATGCCCAAATGGCTTCGATCGAGCAAGTCAAACCAGGCACTACCTGGAAAGACTTCCACCATACCTCCGTCCAAATCATCACCGAAGGCTTGGTTCAGCTCGAACTGCTCTGCGGTGATGTCGCCACGCTGATCGAAGAAGAGAAATATAAAAACTTCTATATGCACGGCACCGGACACTGGCTGGGCTTGGATGTCCACGATATGGGGACATATATGCTCGGTGCCGATACTTGGTACCAATTTCAACCTGGCAATGTTATCACCGTCGAACCTGGCATCTATATCTCACCGGATATCGAAGCAGCGGAGGGACAACCGAAAATCGATGATTGTTGGAAAGGGATCGGGGTGAGAATCGAGGATGATGTCTTGGTTACGGCAACTGGGCATGAGGTGTTAACTGCTGCTGTGCCAAAATTTGTGGAAGATATTGAATGCTAAATGGGTAGATTAGATTAGACAAGTCTATCCTATGTAGGATTTGTACTTATCTAATCTAACTTTTGCAGTTCTGTAAGTAGTGTTATGGAAGTATTCATTAGACTACAATAGTAGTAGAATTTCGTAGGGTGGGCAGTGCCCACGGTTTAACTATGATACACATCAAACGAGTTTAAACCGTTGTCAAGGAACTATAAACAAGAATTTTTTATCTCGCTCCACCTGTTATTTATTTGCTGTGTTATCAATTGATAAATATTTATTCGATCGATCGAGAGCGATACTGTGGGCATTTTTCACCAGCAATTATTGTTCTGTTTGTGCGACGAAGATGTATTGCTTTTTTCAATAGGATACAAAAATAGATGATATTAGAACATAGCAATAATTAATGATTATGCAATCTTTAGAAGCCAGCCCGCTGTTAGTCGATACCAGCCGCATTACCCTTCGTCACATCACTCACGAGGAGTTCGAGCTACTGTGCGAAGATAACCCAGATTTGCGATTGGAGTTAACAGCTAATGGAGAATTAGTCACGATGTCACCAGCCGGATACGAAAGTTCAGAGAAAAATGGCGATCTAATTGCTGATGTTATTATTTGGAACCGGAAAACTAAACAAGGAAGAGTTTTTGACTCTTCTGGTGGCTTCACTCTGCCTAATGGGGCAATTAAATCGCCGGATGTGACCTGGATTGAAAAATCTAAACTTACCGATATTCCTGCGGGTGTTAAATTTCCTTTAGTAGTTCCTGATTTTGTAGTCGAACTTAGATCCCAATCAGATATCCTAAAAATCACCCAAGAAAAGATGGAAGAGTATCGTACTAACGGCGTACGTTTGGGATGGTTGATTAACCCGCAACAGCAACAGGTAGAAATCTACAGACTTGGACAAGAAAAAGAAGTCCTACAGTCTCCGATGACTCTGAGTGGTGAAGATGTATTGCGGGGATTCGTCCTCGACTTGAGTTCGATTTGGTAAAAATTCTTGTCAAAAGCTTCAGAAATTATCCAAAAACTTGATATGCTCACATCTTGCACCAGTTTGAAAATACTAGTGTTAACCCTAGCTCCAGGGTACCCACAAGGGGCACCCCTACAGGTTAATTGCGTAGGGGTGCCCCTTGTGGGTACCCTAAGATCTCTGCTTTTACTAGTCTTTCTGTATTGGTGCAAGATATGAGTATGTCTAATCTTTCCACTCAAGAGACAGCAGACCTAAGCAAATTTTTTCGCCTCACTATTGGTAGTGAAATGTCTCAAATCGAGATTGATGAAGCACTCGAATATGTGGCATCTGCATCAACCAATTCAGATTACGGTTACATTTCCGAACATCTTGACAATCCTGATGTCATCAAGAGTCTCCTGCGAACCGCTGCTGTAGTCGATTGGCTGGATGATGAAGGTCTATTGGTCAAATCTGATAAAACAGATGAATTTCACGATCGAGTCAGCGACCTCTTTGACGATTCACTACCGCCTTTTTCGACATGGTGGGATAATTCCGCCGATCGGACACATACGGACTATTATGCTTGGCTCGACAAAATAGTCTCAGAGCTAGGCGACAAAGCGCATGGCGGTTACGAGCTACTCAGCCTCGATCCTGGGCGCGATGACAACCAACATGCGATCGCTGTCGAACGCAGGGATACCGATCGAATTCTCCTACTCGGTCGAGGACTTAGCATTCGGATCGATCGACTCAAAAGTCCATCAGAACTCTGGTGGTGGATGTAATACCATTTTGGATTTTGGATTTTGGATTTTGGATTGGGAAAACCTTGTATAACTATAAGTTGGAGCTGCCCTTTCAAGCCCATCGGCTACTCAGTTTAAAATTAAAAGTTGTTCGTCTCAAACTAGATCTAGCTTGTATTTATACAAAGCTACTGGCAAATCTCGTGCTTTAAAGTAGTCAGGATCTTGTGGGGAAAGATAGATGGCTGAGATTTGAGTTGCCGTAATTTTTGGAATGGGTGTGGGTGAAAATTGATAAATAGTTGTAGTTTCGACAATATTTAGATAGATAGTAGAATTGCTCCGAAATACTTGTTGGGAGACTTCAGTGGCGATAAAATTATTGGCGTTGGGAATTTCCCGATCGAATCCCGTTACAAATGAAACTAATTGTCGATCTTGAGTGAGCTGGGTAATCTGGCGGGTGGGATTTTGCGGATCGACTTTGACCGACTTGACATTAACTTTACCTAAATAAGCAGCCGCAATATTTAAACCATTAAACGCTCGATCGGCAACGATTTCTGCTGGAGTCGATCGAGTCTTCAGTTGCGGGAAATTAAGTAACGAAGATTGGGGGGCTAGCTGGGGATTTTGAGGAATAAATCGGACACTAAACTCGATCGGTCGGTCGAGATTTTTACGATTACCTTCAAAGCCAGGAGTCATCAAATCTGGGGCTAATGGTGCTATCTGTTCCAGTAGGGTGCTAGTCGCCACCCAACTTCCTTCAAACCACTTAGGATAGGTTAGTTCGCCTTTGTGCTGAGCGAATTGTGTTTGATGCCAATCAGGGTATCGAGCAATTCGATCGCGCAATAATCCCGCCATCGCAGCTTGACTACTCCAACACCAAATGACGATCGCGCCAATCCAGCTTAAAACTCTCAATCCTAACCTCAACATAGCTTCCAAATTTGAACAAAAATTTAGAGCGTCCACCCGTTACAGCCAGATAGACGCTCATCTCCAAGCTCGTGCTTAACGGAGTCCAAAGCTATTGAAACTATTCAAAATTGCGCCAGTTAGCGGTGCCGGAGCAGCCAGATCGGTCGGTAAGAAGATCCGCGCACTTACGGCGACTAGTGCAAATAGGAAGACAAAGAAGATTAGCAGTGGGCCGATATTTTGGCGGAAGAAGGTCATAATAAGTTCGGAATTGATAAGTCGCAGTTGAATCTCGATCGCTGTCATAGTGGTGCAAAGGCCAGCGATCGAACGTAACGGAACATTTCCTATTCTAACGTGAGTTCTGGTTAAGGCATTCGTGACAAGTTACCGCTAAATCGCAATTGTCAAGTAGGTTTCTCGCTCTCTCGATCGATCGCCAGATTTAGAGCGCTTTTCAAGACAGCGACTGAAGAAGACAGTACGGGCTTCCTGCTCTGGCAGATCGTTCATTTGTGGCAACGTCAAGTTGAATCTGCTTTGACAAAGTTTGATATCACTCACTTCCAGTTTGTTTCGGCTCCAGCATGATTTCGTTGGTGCAAGATCTGATTTGGAGAATCGAACACCTCGAAGACCTCAAATGGGTTCTATAGTAAATGTATGTAAAAGCATTCCCCTTTAAAGACAGAAGCCACTTCCTCGGTAGTAAGTGCCAACTTTATTACCAGGGTGAGGCAGATCGCTTATCCCTATCAACCAGAAACCTTGCAGAAAGCCATGCTCGATCCGACGCGCGCAGTATGCCCCGACCCGACAGCCACAACCAAAGTAGCCCGAGGTGTCAGCGGATCGGTACGCCAAAGCTTGCAAGCTTCAACTGTTGATGGTGGTTTGGCGGCGGTGTTTAGTAATATTACAGGGGGCATTTTACTCAGTAATTTTTTGCTCGATCTGGGAGCTAGCTCGGTCGAGATCGGCATGGTGGCCTCATTACCAATGCTGACAAATCTGCTACAACCGTTAGGGGCATTATTATCCAATCGCACCACCAGCCGACATAACTATGGGATTTGGATGTTTTTACCATCGCGGTTGGTATGGTTATTATTACTGGCGGGAATTATTTTTGTCGATCGCCATCAGGGCATCACTCGCCAATTAGTATTTTTAACATTGGCCCTAGTATTTATTTCCAATCTGCTCGCAGCATTGGGTAGTGCCTCGTGGATGAGTTGGTTGGCGGCATTGGTACCACCGAGGTTGCGCGGACGGTACTATAGCATTCGGAATATCATCAGCAATCTTGCCAATCTCCTCTGTTTGCCCATCGCCAGTTTCATGGTGGCAAATTGGCAAGGTAGCGAGCTGGCTGGCTATGGCATCGTACTGGGGATCGGGATCTTGTCAGGACTGGCTAGCTTGGTGTGTCAGCACTTTATGATCGATATCGATCCGCAAGCCTATATCGAGCCAGAACAGCATGAGTCACTACTAGTAGGTTTAACGGCGGCGCTCAAAGATCCCAACCTGGTGATGTTTCTGCTGTACTTCGCCCTCTGGGGATTTGCGGTCAATCTCAGTACGCCATTTTTTAATCTGTACATGCTAGATAATCTGGAAGTAGATATTACGTGGGTAACTTTATTTAGCAGTATTTACACTGGTGCCAACATGCTGATGATGTTGGTGTGGGGACGTTTGAGCGATCGATTTGGCAATCGGCCGATCTTGCTCTGTGCGGGAATCGCGGTCGCCATCATCCCCCTATTCTGGCTATTGACTGGGTTCGAGCAAGTTCGATCGCAGCTATGGATCTATTTAGCTGTGTTTCATCTGATTTTCGGTGGGATGTGGTCGGCGATCGATCTGTGCAACAATAATCTCCAAATCGGCATTACCCCCATCCAGCATCATGCTACCTTCTTTGCGATCGTCGCGGCGGTCGCTGGTGTCAGCGGTGCTTTAGGCACGACTGTCGGCGGTTTCTTGGTTCAGTCTGACCTGTATGAGGGCATTTTGGGGGTATTTTCGCTGTCGGCAATGCTACGATTAGTCGCCCTGATTCCATTAATATTTGTCGATGAGCAGCGAGCTGTGACTCTTACAGCAGCTCGATTATTGCTAGTAAGTGCCGCCCCCCAACTGGGGGTAGTATTGGATCGGGAAACAGATCGTTAACGATTGCTGTCTCGATCTGTAGCGCTAACTCTTGCTTGTCGCTCCAGTATTTTACCAAAGTTGCTACCTACTAGAATGCCAACGATTGAAATCGTGGCTAGTGTTGCAAAGTCCGCCTTCGCGTCACGAGCAGCGGTTTCTAACCGCTGAGATTATAGGTAGCAACTTGGGTTATTTAGTGCTAAGCCCGCACGCATCGACAAGCCGTGTGGGTAAAATGTAGTTGCTTTGCTAAGCAATTTTGACCATCCCCGCAGCTACCCAAATCGATCGTGTATGAATTATCTGAGATTTTCGCTGGCTGTTATTGCCATGTTTGCTAACTTTTATCCACTGCTGTTTCCAGGAATAGCTCGATCGAATCCCACCGCAAATTCACCAATTCCAGCAACTACTTCGAGCGACAAAATTAGGCAATCCCCACAGCTGAATAATCCGATCGCTACACCAACTTTCGTCAGCAAAGGCACCGAAATTTTTTTCAATGGTAAAACTTTAACTATTCCGTGGGCACAGTGGCAAGTCGGCACTAGTCTGCGATTGGGGATTAGCGATACGGTGATGGCCCAACAGTTAGGAATCGAACTTTTTAATAATAGTAACTATGCCAACCAACCGATCGATTGGTATGCAACTCAACCAAATAGGCGGACTAATTTAGTTGCAAAGCTCAGCCAACAATATCGCTATCTAGACATCACCGAGCTGGCGAGGAATAGCAATTGGCAGTGGCAACTAGTCGGCGGTAAACTGCAACTCAATACTCCAGCTACAAGCGTAATCGACATCCAGCGCCAAGCAGCTCCGAAAAATGGCAAAATTACAGTTACATTAACCCGTCATACCCCTTGGAAACTCAGTCAAACACCAACCGAAGGTTATCTGACGATCGAAGCAACCGCCGATCTGGCGTTACTCGCACAATCTAACGCCCCGCCACCAATCATCGATAATAATCTCGATCCCGACGACGATCCGACCGCCCAGAAATTAGCCTATAAAGTTACCAGTAATAACAACCAAACGATCGTCCAATTTCCGATCGTCAAAGGCCAACGCGCGCGGGCAAAATTATTAGCGCCGACCACCCTGGAAATCAATATCGATGCCAATCTCGCAAATATCCCCGATCGCGAAATAAATTGGGCACCAGGATTGAAATGGCGGCAGAAATGGGTGAAATTAGGTGTCCATAATTTCCCCGTTACCTATCTCGAAATCGATCCGCGTCAAAAGGGGATTAAGCTTAGTCCCATGTTGGCATTAGACCCGAATTTAGTGGGTACCAACCATCTGATTAAATCCGTTCCCCAAACTCAATTTGTGGCAGCCATCAATGGTGGCTATTTCAATCGCAACAATCGGCTACCGCTCGGCGCGCTCAAACGTGATGGCAAATGGTTGTCCAGTCCGATTTTAAATCGTGGCGCGATCGGGTGGAACGATCGCGGCCAAATCCGGATCGCCCGCTTCCAGATGAATGAAACTATCAATACATCCAAAGGCGAACGCTTGCCGATCCTCACGCTCAATAGCGGTTACGTGCAGTCAGGCATCGGCAGATATACTACCGCCTGGGGCACAACCTACAGCCCGATTCAAGCCAATGAATTAATCGCGATCGTCCAACAAGATAAAGTCACCCAGATCGTGCCCGGAAACGCCGCTGGGAGCATTAACGTTCCGATTCCAGCAAATGGGTATCTCCTGGCCTTACGCGGGCAACCAGAGCTGTCTGGGAGTATCCAGATCGGGACGCTACTTACCCTCCAGCGTCAACTTATCCCACCCGATCTCGACACCTATCCCCACATTGTCGCTGCTGGCCCGTGGTTGGTGCAAAGTGGCAAAATCGTCCTAGACGCTAAAATTGAAAACTTTGGCGCAGCATTTAGTAAAGAATCTGCCGCTCGTAGCGCGATCGCTAGTACCGCCACTGGTAATATTATCCTGGTCGCCGTCCACGATCGTGCCGGCGGTAAAGGCCCTACCCTGGCAGAAATGGCACAGCTCATTCAACAACTGGGTGCGGTCGATGCGCTCAATCTCGACGGCGGGAGTTCCACTAGTCTTTATCTCGGCGGACAATTAATCAATCGTGCCTCGGCTACCGCCGCCCGAGTACATAATGCGATCGGGATTTCGATCGAGCCGTAACATCCGTACCTGGTAACAGCGCAAAAAAAGGCGGTCGTTAACTCGTAACGATCGCCTTTTAAATTTAAAACCCCGATTTCCCTTAGTAATAGAGATGTTAGAACCACATTACTAAAAAAATATTCTTGAATGTTAGTTGCTGGATTTACTCACAGAACTAACCTCATGTCATAAAGATAACTCCGCTCCAAGGAGATTGACATCAGCCATTTATCGTTCTTTATCGATTGGTTGGCAATAGTTAATACCCGCTCCGGATATCTCACGATCGGAGAATAATATTATCGCTGGTCGCTGGTTGCCAAAAAACTGCCAGAGTAGCAGCTACTTTGGCAGTTAAAGATAGTTATTCAGTTATTTAATGTATCGATTCGGCTCAAACTCATGCAGCTACAACGGCTGGTGAGAGATCGGGTTAGCGATGTTGACCGATGGAATAGTGGCTGGTGATTTGAGCCTGAGTGCTGTGACCGACGACTTTGGTATTTTTAACAGCAACAGGAATGGTTGCGGGATAGCTGGCGGGAACTTGAGAGAGGAAGTTAGCCAAGATTCCTAGCACTAGAATAAAGAGGGAAAAGCGAGGAATCGCAAATTTGTGAGTAGAAACGGTAGACATCTGCAACATAATTATTCTCCGTAAGTGAATTAATTGGCGTTGTCCGAAGGTGCTATAAACTAAACAGCTCTTGAATTATTCCAGAAACTTCTACGGAGAAATTTCCAGAGCTGATTGTAGAATCGTTACAAGCTCCAGCTGGAGAGCGAACGTGCGACCTTAAGGGGATATTATGACATTGTTTGCTAATATAAACAACCACAAAAATTGCGATCTGATATTACAGCGAGCGCAAAAAAATGTCGATCGTTAACGAGCTAACGATCGGCAGTAACAATAAACCCCCGGATTTCTCTTAGTAATAGAGATGTGAGACCAGCATTACTAAAAAATATTGTTGAAAGTCAGTTGCTTACTTAACTAGCAAACCCAACCTCATGTCCCTAAGATAACTCGGTGACTTCGATCGCGACATCAGCCATTTATCTAGTCATCGAACACGCTGCCGATCGGGAAAAAAGATTCAACAAAAATTTATTTGTGAAGTAATATGGTCAGTAAATGCTCCGATGATACGCAGCTAAAACGGTGGATGCGTCACACTCGTTCAAGCTTGGGATAAATGGCCGACCTCACTTAATAGATTAAATCTCACCGATATTAGCGCCAAAGCTATTGAGGTCAATGGCTGTGATAGGTAATACAGGAGTGCGAAGTATACACCATACAATCGGTATATTTAGCGATTCGGAACATCTACCTCCTTTGGTAAAGTTATTAGTGAGAGGTCGCTAAATAAACGGCGCAATTCGATCGTCCCATCATTTCTAAACTTATGACCAAAACTCAAACCAGCGATTTAGCATTTTCCCCTCAGATCGCTTCAAACACAGTTGCTGCTACCGAACTACGTCCTTGGGGTTCGTTTACGATCTTAGAAGAAGGTCGCGGCCATAAAATCAAACGCATTGAAGTAAAGCCAGGTCATCGCCTCAGCCTCCAAATGCACTACCACCGCAGCGAACACTGGATTGTCGTTTGTGGTACTGCGATGGTAACTTGCGATGGTAAAGAAGAAATTCTCCACAGCAATCAATCTACTTACGTACCCGCTTGCACCAAGCATCGGTTAGAAAATCCTGGTGTAATTCCCCTAGTAATCATTGAAGTCCAAAATGGCGAGTATTTAGGCGAAGATGATATCGTCCGGTTTGAAGATGACTACTCCAGAAATAGCTCTCACTAACACGGTCTTAAGTATAGACAGCACCTGTGCTCGAAACCTGTTCCACTTTCTCCTGGCTTATGCCTACTCCCCTCCGCTCGGATAACCATCCTGAGCGGGGTGGGTTATGGGCAGGGATGGAGTTCGCAGCTTGGGGTTCCAGGTTAGGGGTAGAATAAGTGTTGGGGCAGATTAAACCCAACAAGAGAGCGACGTACATCATGATTGAAATTAGCAAGGCGGCACTCTCAGAAATTAAGAGAATGCAAAAAGTCCGAGATCGAGCCGATAGTAAGTTGCGGCTTGGTGTTGCCACAGGTGGATGCAAAGATTTTTACTACACGATCGAGCTAGCAACTGCGATCGATTCAGCAGATATTGTTTACGAAACAAATGGTGTTTCGATCTTAATCGATCGTCGTCATTTAGCATCGCTCGATCGACTCAAATTAGACTACTCAGAAGACCTAATGGGTGGTGGCTTCCGCTTCCAAAATCCCCAAGCAGCTACTGTGTGTGGTTGTGGTAATTCTTTTTCGGTTGCCAACTCCGAAGCCGAACGATGGCAATTACCGACATAGTTTTTTTCACCCGATCGCGAGATTATATTGCCTTAAATAATGAAATTAAATCAGTTAATTGCGATCCTTCAGTCCGTCAAAGCCAATGCAAAGGGTAAGACTGAAGTTTACCAACTCTGCCAGAAAAACGGCCTGTTTCAAGGATTGAGTAGAACCTATCAATCGCGCGAAGAAGATGGGTTTATTTATCCACCCGAATCCCAGAAATTGACGCTCAAAGCCAATGAATTAGTCGATAAATTTGTGCTGGCTTGCTCTGAGTTTTGGGACTTAGCCGCTACTCAAGATTATGCAAATACCGAAGCTAAAGCATCAGTAACGATCGATGGACAAACGATCGTCGCTGACGTACCAGTTTCGTATTTATTATTTCTTGAAAAGCAACTACAAGATGTAAAAACATTCGTCAGTTCTTTACCAGTTTTATCGATCGATAAAGATTGGCAACGCGATCCCAATCGTGGTTGTTATGTCACTATTCCCAAGGAAACTGTCAAAACTAAACGTATTGTAGATTTCGTCGTCGCCTACGAAGCTACAGAGCATCATCCAGCCCAAATCAAAGAAGTTTCTAAAGATGTTATCGAAGGGGTTTGGAGTTTAATTGATTTCTCTGGAGCACTGCCGCAAGATCGAGTAAATCTCATCCTCAATCGTGTCGATAAACTTCAAAAAGCAGTAATTCAAGCAAGGGAAGAAGCTAACAGTAGAGATGTGCAACAGAAACAAGTTGCCACCGCTCTGTTTGGCTATTTATTTGCAGATTGAGCTATAATTATCGATGGGCACAAGTTCATTTTTAGCGCCAGTGGGTGTATGTAGGTTCGACTCCTGCCTCTTGGATTATCCAAGAGTAGGCAAATTGGTAAAGCCGCCTAATCGCATCAACCTCAAAATTAAGTTTAGTCTATTGCTCTAAGCTCATTTTTAAAAACTCGCTCCCTGTATCGACCTTCGTAGAACCCCGCTCGTGAGACATGGGTTCGAATCCCTTCCTCGGTTTAACCTGTGCCGAGGTAGTTTAGTGGCTAAACATCACGGCTTCAAATTAATTCTACGATAACTGGAAATAACTAGGCAGGATCGGCGGTATACTATTTACCCCAGCATTTTGGAGATAAATGCTGGGGTTTTGAATATCGTTTGTTAGTTGTGCCAATCTGAGCAATGCTAATCTCAACGGAGCCAATCTCAGTAATGCAAAACTCGATCGCTCGAATCTGAGTCAAGCAGACTTGAGTAATACCAACCTCAGTTTCAACAAGCACAAAACTGAATATTAGCGATCTACGATCCAGAGATCGATCGATTATTAAAAGCCCAACCCATAGTTACAAAACCCTAATTATATGTCCAACCAATCAATCGGTTTGAGCGATAACCTTTATCAGTATCTAGTTGCTAATTCTGTCAGAGAGCCAGAGATCCTAACACAACTCCGTGAAGAAACAGCAGCACATCCATTAGTTAACATGCAAATTTCCCCGGAGCAGGGACAACTGATGGGATTATTGGTGCAATTAATCGGTGCTAAGAAATGTTTGGAAGTGGGCGTATTTACCGGATATAGTTCCCTAGTCGTTGCCTTACATCTCCCTGAAGATGGGAAATTAATCGCCTGTGATGTGAGTGAAGAATTTACATCGATCGCGTGTAAATATTGGCAGGAAGCCGGGGTAAGTAATAAAATCGACCTCAAGATCGCTCCAGCCTTAGAAACACTCGATCGCCTACTGGCAAATGGCGAGGCAGGTACATTTGACTTCGCATTTATTGATGCTGACAAAAATAATTATGCCGCTTATTACGATCGGTGTTTGCAGTTAGTTCGTCAGGGTGGATTGATTTTAGTTGATAATGTCCTCTGGTATGGCCGAGTTGCCGATCCGATGATGGCTGATGATAAACGCACCCAAGCGATTAAGCAATTAAACCAGCAAATTTATCATGACGATCGAGTTCAAATTAGTTTAATTCCCATTGGAGATGGACTGACGATCGCCAGAAAGAAATAATTGCTTGCCAAATCTCTTCAGACACCAAGCTCGAGCGCCGGATCGGCAATGTTAAAATTTCTAGATGAATCAAATACAGTCTAAAACCGAAATTGAAGGACTCATCTATGGGTCGATCGGGATTTTAGTTTTCAGCCTGACGTTACCTGCAACGCGAATCGCAGTGGCCGATCTCGATCCGATTTTTGTTGGTTTGGGTCGCGCGATCGTCGCTGCTGGATTAGCATTAATCTTGTTAGTCATCACTCGTCAGCAACTCCCCCCTCGTAGAGATTTTCCGCGATATTGCATTGTCGTCATGGGTGTTATTATCGGTTTTCCCTTGCTTTCGGCGTTAGCGATGCACGATGCCCCAGCCTCTCATGGAGCGGTGATTACCGGATTATTGCCGTTATCGACCGCAATCTGTGGCGTTTGGCGAGCGGGAGAGCAACCGTCGCGGCAATTTTGGATTTTTGCGATCGCGGGAAGCGCATTAGTCCTAATTTTTGCTTTAATATCTGGAGCTGGTTCGATCCAAATGACCGATTTAGCGCTATTGGGGGCTGTGGCGGCTGCGGGATTGGGATACGCGGAGGGCGGAATTTTGGCGCGATCGAGTGGCGCGTGGCAGGTAATTTGCTGGGCGTTGGTGCTATCTGTGCCGGTGTTACTGCCGATCGTGTTGCAACATCTCCCGCAATCGATCGCCGCTGTTTCTGGCACTGCTTGGTGGGCATTTCTATATGTCAGCGCGTTCAGTATGTTTTTGGGATTTTTTGCCTGGTATCGGGGGCTAGCACTGGGCGGGATCGCCCGCATCGGACAGATGCAGTTGCTTCAGCCATTTCTGACGATCGCGGCATCAGCTATATTACTCCACGAACCGCTGACAGTGATGACTATTGGCTTTGCAATGGCGACCATTGTTTGTGTCGGGTTAGGACGTAGGGGGGCGATTCGCCACAGCGGTTAAAACCGTAGCTAGACAAACAAAACCCGCCTACGCGGGTTAAGATCCACATTCAAAGTCCGCCTATCCGGACTTTGATTATCTCGGTGCGGTTTCAACTGCCAGACTGCGATTTTTCACTTCCAACCAAATCAAAAGGGCATTAATATCTGCTGGATTTACTCCACCGATGCGGGTTGCTTGTCCGATCGTCGCTGGCTGAATTTTAGCTAATTTTTCCCGCGATTCTTTGGATAGAGTTTCGATCGCCTGATAATCGATCCCGATTGGTAATTTCCGATTGAACTGTTTGCTAACCCGATCGATTTGATGTTGTTGGCGATTTAAATAACCTGCATATTTAATCTCGATTTCCGCACCCTCGCATTCAGCAGTATTTAGACTAACATTACCTAATTCAAACTTAGTTAGCGTCTGATAATGAACGCCAGGACGACGTAGGAGTTCGGCAAGAGTAATCGAACCTTTGATGATTTCGCCAGTCGCCGCAGTAATATCTCGACCCGTCGGCTCTAGCTCTTTAACTCGCGTCTTCTCCAATCGTGCTTTTTCGGCGATGATATTTGCTTGCTTACTAGTAAATAAATCCCACCGTCGATCGTCGATCGTACCGATTTCTCGACCCAATGGAGTCAACCGCTGGTCGGCATTATCCGATCGCAATAATAAGCGATATTCCGATCGACTCGTCAGCATTCGATAGGGTTCGCGCAAGTCTTTGGTACACAAATCGTCGATGAGTGTCCCTAGATAACTATGTTCGCGCGGGAATACAATCATCTCCTGATGATTGACAAATCTCGCTGCATTTACCCCCGCGACAAAACCCTGTCCCGCAGCTTCCTCATACCCTGTCGTCCCATTCACCTGTCCCGCACAAAATAACCCTTCGATTTTCTTGGTCATCAAGGTTGGGTAACATTGAGTCGCGGGAATGTAGTCATAATCCACTGCATAAGCCGGACGCAGCATCACGCACTCTTCCATTCCTGGCAGAGTTCGGAGCATTTGCACCTGAAGACTTTCGGGTAAACCAGTCGAGAAGCCTTGAATATATAGTTCGGGAATATCCCGTCCTTCCGGCTCGATAAAAATCTGATGACTTTCTTTATCCGCAAACCGCACGATTTTGTCCTCGATACTCGGACAATAGCGGGGGCCTTTGGAATCCACCCACCCGCCATATACGGGGGAGAGATGGAGATTGTCGCGAATCAATTGATGCGTCGCTGGAGTCGTGCGGGTGAGATGACAGGGAATTTGTTCGCGCTCTATCCACTCCTGCGGATCGAAACTAAACCAGCGCACCTGTTTATCTCCTGGCTGCGGTTCCATCTTACTATAGTCAACCGATCGCTTATCCACTCGCGCTGGCGTACCTGTTTTCAGTCGTCCGGTTTCAAAGCCAAGCCGATTGAGGGTTTCGCTCAATCCCGTCGCGGCAAATTCTCCCGCTCGTCCGGCGGACATCGATTTATTCCCTACCCAAATCGTGCCATTTAAGAACGTCCCTGTCGTGAGAATGACTGCTTTGCATTGGAACGCCACGCCAAAATAAGTCTCGACCCCAATTACCTCTTCATTGGCACCCAAGACCAAATCCGTCACCATCCCTTCCCGAATGACGAGATTTGCTTGATTTTCGACAATATTTTTCATCACCGCCGCATATTCGCGTTTATCAGTCTGAGCGCGTAGTGCCCACACAGCAGGGCCTCTGGTGTCATTCAAGACGCGTTTTTGCAAATAGGTGCGATCGGCCATTTTCCCAATTTCCCCACCCAGCGCGTCGATTTCGTGGGTGAGCTGGGATTTGGCGGGGCCACCAACGGCGGGATTGCAGGGTTGCCAGCCGATTTTATCGAGGTTGAGGGTGAGTAAGAGGGTACGACAGCCTAGTCTGGCGGTGGCGAGTGCAGCTTCACAACCTGCATGTCCTGCGCCGACAACGACGACATCAAAGGTATCTTGAAATTCAACGGAGGAGTTCATAACAGTTCGGATAAAGCGGGACTTATCACCATTGCTGTTGCTCTATTAGCGATTGAGTGTTGACCATCTCTTATTCTAACGTTATTCACTAAACCATTGTCCTTTAAACCATTGTCTTTGCATATGATGACATTGTATCGTGTGTACTAATTTTTTAAATTTGATTGTTTCAAAGCCTTCGGCAACTACAGTCTGAACATCCATCCAAATCAAGTTTTATCGATCTAAAATAGAAATGCCAGATCGATAAAACTTGATGATTGATACTCTTCCTCTCGCTCCCACTCCCACAATCGCTACTGGTTTTCATGCCCTTTCCGATCCCCTCCGTGTTCGGGTATTGGAACTACTGCGCGATCGAGAACTATGCGTTTGCGATTTGTGCGAACATCTAGGTACCAGCCAGTCTAAGCTCTCATTTCACCTCAAAACACTCAAGTCAGCAGGTTTAGTGAGATCGCGTCAGAAAGGGCGATGGATTTACTACAGTCTCAATCTGGCTCAGTTTGTCGTCATAGAACAGTACCTGTCCGAGTTTCGGCGGTTTAGTCCGATCTTACCAACCCGGATTTGCCCAGATACTTAAAGATATATCAACTTTTTTTGATATTTGTATATCGTATTACCTTTTTTGGTTGACAAATCAATAAAATTTGAAATGATATAGATATACATTTCGATGTCAGCTAGGAGAGAGATGAATACCATAGCTAAGAACTTTGTGCTAGTTGTCGGGATGCTAGTGTTCGCCGCCAGTTCCACAGCAGCACCCAACACATCCACTCAAAAACAATTACTCGCTCAAGAAACTGAGGTGAATAAGGCGACAATTAGGATTGATGGTTCGAGTACGGTATATCCTATTACCCAGGCGATCGTCAAACAGTTTAAAGCAGATTCAAATAATCGGACGCAGATTGACGTTAAAATTTCCGGGACGACAGGCGGGTTTGAGAAATTCTGCGCTGGACAAACCGACATCAACGATGCCTCGCGACCGATTTTGCAGGCAGAGATGGAAACTTGCAAGAAAAATGGCGTGCGGTACATGGAATTCCCCATTGCCTTCGACGCGCTCACCATTGCCATCAATCCCCAAAATGATTGGGCAAAAGATATCACTGTCGCTGAATTAAAAAAGATGTGGGAACCTGCGGCGCAGGGTAAGATCCTCAAATGGAATCAAGTACGTGCATCTTGGCCCGATCGACCGATTAAACTATTTGGCGCGGGGAATAAGTCTGGAACTTTTGACTATTTTAACGAAGCAATCGTGGGTAAAGCCACAGCTACCCGCAAAGATTATACCGCTAGTGAAGATGATGAAGTCTTAGCAGCAGGGATTAGCAAAGACCCAAATGCTTTGGGTTATTTTGGGTTTGCTTATTACGAAGAACACAAAAATCAATTAAAACTATTGCCAGTTGACAACGGTAAAGGCGCGATTTCCCCATCTCGCCAAACTGTAGAAAAAAACCAGTATCAGCCACTGTCTCGACCATTATTTATTTATGTCAATTTGCGATCTACTTCAGATCGAAGGTCGCTAGGTAAGTTTGTCACATTTTACATCAATAGAGTATCAGCAATTGTAGATTCTGTTGGCTACGTTCCTTTGCCAGAAAGAGTTGCCGAGGTTAATTACATTCACTTTAGTAAAGGTAAGACAGGAACGGTATTTGGTGGCAAGGCTAGAATAAATTTAAAAATTTCCGATCTATTACAAAAAAAAGGTGAGCTTTAGTTGCGGCTTTAGGCTGATGAGTTCTCAGAATGTCTTGCAATGTAGTTATCAAGGGAGATCTGGTGGAAAATATAAGCGATCGAACTACTCCTAAAAGACTATCTTTCCTAGATCGATTCCTCACCTTATGGATCTTTCTCGCAATGGCTATGGGAATCGGTGTGGGTTATATCTTTCCTGGAGTAGAAGGATTTATTAACCAATTTCAGGTGGGAACGACAAATATTCCCATTGCCATTGGTTTAATTTTGATGATGTATCCACCGCTGGCAAAGGTGCGTTATGAGGAATTAGGCGATGTCTTTCGAAACGGGAAGATTCTCGGTATATCCTTACTGCTCAATTGGGTCATCGGCCCAATACTGATGTTTCTGTTGGCGATTACTTTCCTTCGCGATTACCCCGAATATATGGTGGGGCTAATTTTAATTGGATTGGCTCGATGTATTGCGATGGTAGTTGTTTGGAGCGATTTAGCGCGAGGGAATAGCGAATATACAGCGGGGCTAGTTGCCTTCAATAGCATTTTTCAGGTGATCTTCTATAGTCCGTTTGCGTGGTTGTTCCTGAGCATATTACCGCCGCTATTCGGACTCAAAGGTAGTGTGGTGAATATCAGCATTGCCGAGATTGCGAAGAGTGTATTTATCTATTTGGGGATACCCTTTATCGCTGGATTTCTGACTCGTTACGTCTTAGTCAAAGCTAAGGGTAGAAGTTGGTATCACGCGGAATTCGTGCCCAAAATTAGCCCGATCACGTTGATTGCGCTACTACTAACGATCGCGGTGATGTTTAGCCTCAAAGGGAATCTCATCGTCCAAATTCCTCTCGATGTCGTGCGGATTGCCATCCCGTTGATTGTCTACTTTTTCATCATGTTTTTGGTCAGCTTTTACATGGCATGGCGCATCAGAGCGGATTATGCCAAAGCTGCAAGTATCGCCTTTACCGCTGCGGGCAATAATTTTGAATTGGCGATCGCGGTGGCTATTGCCGTATTTGGGATTAATTCTGGTGCGGCGTTTGCGGCTGTCATCGGGCCATTAGTCGAAGTACCTGTCTTAATTGGCTTAGTGAATGTGGCATTCTGGCTGCAAAAACGTTATTTTCCCGCCGTTAATTCTGGCGGATTGTAGTTTTAGCGTAATAACATTCAAAGTTTAAACCAATGGGACAACCAATTTCGGAAAACTTGTGGTGGGTAATTCCTGGTAAACTCGCAGGCGTTCGTAAACCTACCCCAGACGAATTAAGTGAGCTAGCCACAGCAGGAATTGGCGCGATCGTGTCAGTTTTAGCAGATCGATCGAATCTGGATTTGTACGATCGATCTGGCATTCCACATCTCTGGCTGCCGATTCAAGAGGCTAGTGCGCCGAGTCGAGCACAAATGCAAAAATTACAAGATTTTGTCGATTTAAATCGTCGTCAAGGGTTGGCTGTCGCCATTCACTGTACTGGTGGCATCCATCGGGCAGGAACCATGTTAGCGGCTTACCTGATTTGGAATGGCTCAGCTTATGACGATGCCATGCAGACGATTCAACGGGCGAACTCTGATGTTGAATTGGAACTAGCCCAAATAAGTTTTTTGCAAGATTTGGCAGCCAAAAAATGACCTAGCGATCGTTAGAATAAATTGCAACCCAATGGAAGAACAACTAATTCAACCAATTGTCGAAAATCTCTGGTGGGCGATTCCTGGTAAATTAGCAGGCGTTCGCAAACCTACAGATGATGAACTGAACGAGTTAAGATCGGCCGGAATTGGGGCGGTCGTGTCTGTTTTAGACGATCCTTCTAATCTGGATTTGTACGATCGATCGGGTATCCCGCATCTCTGGCTGTCAACTAAAGGCGGCACCCCACCAAGTCGGCAACAGGTGCGAGAATTACAGCAATTTATTGAGGCACATAATCAGCAAGGGGTGGCTGTCGCCGTTCATTGTACCAATGGACTCCGCCGGACTGGAACGATTCTGGCGGCGTACTTAATTTCGACAGGGATTGCTTACGAACGGGCGATGCAGACGATTCAGGCTGCCAATCCTGCTATCGATCTGCGCGAAGCTCAGAGTGCTTTTTTGCGCGATTTAGCAGCATCATAAAACATTGCAGCCATCAGGTCTGCAAATAAGATTTTGTAGGCTAATGACGAGCGAAGTTTTCCCGCTATCAACCTCAAAATATCTGGAGCCAATATGACCATCTAAATCGATCGCTTCCCTGAAAAACAGTAACAATATCCATCAAATAAAATTGATTTGGATGTATGCTAGACAAGATCGATACTATTGTAATCGAGCAAAAAATAACTAGACTCATCAAAATATTTTATTAATTTACGATTAACCGAGTGTTAACGATTAAGAAGAATTATGGCTGTAAAAGTTGGCATTAATGGATTTGGCAGAATTGGACGTTTAGCTCTCCGAGCAGCTTGGGGCTGTCCAGATCTGGAGTTCGTACATATCAATGAAATTAAAGGTGGCGCAGAAACAGCGGCGCACCTATTAAAATATGACTCAGTTCACGGACGCTGGTTACCAACCGTTACAGCGACGGAAACTGAAATTTCGATCGATAGCAAAAATCTCAGCTTCAGCGATTACAATGAGCCAGGAAAAGTAGACTGGGCTAAGTTTGGGGTAGATATCGTCTTGGAGGCTTCTGGTAAATTTCGGACACCGGAAACTTTGAATCCATACTTCGATCGAGGTGTGAAAAAAGTGATTGTTGCCGCACCCGTGAAGGAAGAAGCCCTCAATATCGTCATGGGTGTTAACGACCATCTCTACGAACCCACCAAACATCGCCTCCTTACTGCCGCATCTTGCACCACCAACTGTCTAGCTCCGGTAATTAAAGTCATTCTCGCAGGTATTGGCATCAAACACGGTCTGATTACGACGATCCACAACCACACCAACACCCAAATTGTGGTCGATGCACCTCACAAAGATTTGCGCCGAGCCAGAGCGACGGGGATGTCCCTGATTCCGACCACGACAGGTTCGGCGACAGCAATTGGGCTGATTTATCCCGAACTCAACGGTAAACTCAATGGACTCGCCGTGCGCGTACCGTTATTGAATGCGTCCCTGACCGATTGTGTGTTTGAAGTCGCTCGACCTACTACAGTCGCAGAAGTAAATAGTTTGCTCAAAACTGCTGCTGAAGGCGAACTCAAGGGGATTTTGGGTTATGAAGAATTGCCGCTAGTCTCGATCGATCACAAAGACGACCCGCGATCGGCGATTATCGATGCTCTATCTACGATGGTGGTTGACGAAACTCAAGTCAAGATCTTAGCTTGGTACGACAACGAATGGGGCTATGCCAACCGGATGGTCGAACTAGCCCAGAAAGTAGCCCTCAGCCTGTAGATCGAAACGATCTGATGTAGGGGCAAGCACAAGGTTTACCCATAGCCCACTAGGTTACCCACAAGCGGCGTTTTTATTCGGGGGTTCCCCTCGAATAAAAAAACGACAAGACAGCAATGTGCGCTCTGACGTAAAGCGACCGCCGCTAGGCGGCGCGAAAGCTTCGAGACAGGGGCACCCCTACAAGAATAACAACATGACTACCAACATAACACCAGAATCTAAATCTAATCTCCGAAATTACATCCTCGTCACGCTGGCATATTGGGGCTTTACCATTACCGATGGTGCCCTGCGAGTGCTGGTATTACTGTATTTCAATAGTATCGGCTACACGCCGATTCAGATTGCCTCACTATTTTTGTTCTATGAAGTTTTCGGTGTCGTCACCAACTTTCTCGGGGGTTGGATTGGTTCCCAGTTTGGGCTTAAAGTAACGCTATACACTGGGATTGGATTACAAGTATTTTCGCTGGTAATGCTATCTGGGCTAAATCCCAATTGGCCACAATTTACAGCGGTACTGTTCGTAATGACCGCGCAGGCTTGTTCTGGCATTGCCAAAGACCTCACCAAGATGAGTACCAAGAGCGCGATTCGCTTGGTTGTCCCTCAAGATGCTCAATCGTCATTGTTCAAGTGGGTGGCAATCCTGACAGGTTCAAAAAATGCGCTCAAAGGGGTAGGCTTTTTCGTTGGTAGTGCCTTACTTGCTTCAGTTGGATTCATTCATTCGCTCTGGATTATGGCAGGTGCGCTATTCCTACTGATGTTCAGTGGGCTAATGCTGCCCAAAGGGATGGGGAAAATCAAGAAGAAGGTCAAATTCAGCCAACTCTTTTCTAAGAGTAAAGAAATTAATGTCCTCTCTGCGGCAAGATTCTTTCTCTTTGGTTCGCGAGATGTCTGGTTTGTGGTTGGTTTGCCTGTATTTTTAAGCAGTATTCTCGGGTGGTCATTCGCTCAGGTGGGAGGATTCTTGGCAATTTGGGTAATTGCTTACGGCATCGTTCAATCTTCTGCCCCAGTCTTATTAAAACGCTTTGGTTCCGGTCGTCCGCCACAAGCCTCGACAATTCGGTTTTGGACATTTACTCTCACTGTCATACCTGCTCTAATTGCGATCGGGCTACAACTTAATCTCGAACCTAATGCGGTAATCATTGTTGGATTAATGTTATTTGGACTAGTATTTGCCTTTAATTCCGCAGTCCATTCTTACTTAGTATTAGCATTTACAGATGACGACAAAGTCGCCCTAAATGTGGGCTTTTATTACATGGCCAACTCGGCTGGACGATTGGCAGGTACTGTTTTATCTGGAATCATTTACCAATCGTTTGGATTAGTTGGGTGTCTGTGGACTTCAACGCTATTTATCTTAGCGGCTGGGTTGGTGTCACTCAAGTTACCCGATCCTCAACCGAGTAAGGACATTGCATGGAAAGCAGGCGAAGGAGACTAAATAGAATCACTTATTTTCAGAACAGTCTAGATCGGCGCTCGACAGCTGGATGTCGTCACGCTCGCATAAAATCGAGCGATCCATACGATGTAAATGAATTGTTGCATAATTTATAGAACCCCCACCCAAGCTAAGATTGATTAGCTACTAGGACTCGATCGACAACATATGCTCCAACTCAATCGCTACCAATGGACGGTATTATTCGCAGCTTGGTTAGGCTGGGGATTTGATATTTTTGATGGATTGCTATTCAACTATGTCGCCCCTAATTGTATCCCCACACTGCTGGGAATTCATCTGCCGATCGATCCGCAAAATGTCAAATTAATTCTGCAAGCCAAGCAACAAACTATTTATTGGAATGGCTTGATTACATCGATCCTTCTGATCGGCTGGGCGGTTGGCGGCGTGATCTTTGGGTATATTTGCGATCGCATCGGGCGGACGAAAACACTCCTAATTACGATGCTATTTTATGCGATCGGGACATTTTGTTGTGCCTTTGCGCCAAATATTGAAGTATTGGTATTCTGTCGGCTGGTTGCTAGTTTGGGTATCGGTGGCGAATGGGCGGCGGGTGCGGCAATGGTTGCCGAAGTCGTACCCGAGAAATCGCGAGTAGAAGCAGGCGCGTTGCTATATACTTCCGCCCCGATGGGTTTATTTCTTGCTAGCTTTGTTAACGACCAAATTGCTAGAGTCGCTATGCCGGGTAGTCCGGATACTTCCTGGCGATACGTATTTTTATGTGGCTTAATTCCTGCGATCGTCGCCTTCATCATCCGCAGTTTTATCAAAGAACCCGAAGCCTGGGAATCAGAAGCAGCAAAGGGCAATCCACCGCAGATCGGTGAATTATTTAGCCCCGAAAATCGTCGAACTACACTCAGTGGCTTCCTGGTAGCCGTCATCGCTTTACTCACTTGGTGGAGCTGCAATGCCTTCATTCCGACGATCGCCTCGGAATTAGCTAAATTAAGCCTCAAAGCCCAGGGATTAACCGACACCCGGCAGATTCAAGTTAATATTGAAACCTGGAAAACATCGATTACTTATGCTTTTAATGCTGGGGGACTGATCGGCACATTACTGACAATTCCTGCTGCTAAATACTTAGGTAGAAAATGGATGTTCGGAATTTATTTTGCATTGTCTAGTGCTTCCTTGATTCTAGCATTCGGATCGACAATGCCTGCTGAATTGCAATTGTGGTCGTGGTTGTATTTTGCGATCGGATTGACTGTATTTGGGATTTTCGGCGCGTTTACTTACTACTTACCCGAACTTTTCCCCACCCGCTTACGCGGTACGGGTTCTGGATTTTGCTATAATGCTGGCAGGTTAATTACCGCGCTCGGCCCATTTATCCTCGGCAGTGTTTCCGCAAAATCAGACAATCCCCTCCAAACAGCAATCCAATTGTTATTTTTTGTCGGATTTATTCCCCTTCTAGGTATTCTGGTAATGCCACTAGTCATCGAAACCAAGAATCGCAAATTAATCCAATGATCGGATCGATTTGATTCTCCTTGCGTATCGGTGGTGCAATCGAGTCAATAATGGCTGTGGGGAGGGTGGGTTTTGAATTAGACTTTTAGAACTATTGAGATCGATTTGATAAATCCGCACTAAGATAAACATTCTCGATCCCCTCAACCCACCCCCAAGATACCTTACCTACCGAATAAAGATCTAAAGATATGCAGCTTTTCATCGATACTAATATTCTGCTATCTTTCTACTCGCTCAATCAGGAAGATCTCGCTGAGCTACATAAACTGATCGACGCGATCGAAAGACAACAAATTACATTATTGCTGACAGATCAACTCATCGATGAATTCAATCGCAATCGCGAGCAACGCATCGACGGGGCGATCAAATCCCTGCGCACCCAAACTTTTAATCCTCAATTTCCCCAGCTCTGTGAAGACTATCCAGAAGTCGAACTTTTGCGCGGCGCGCTCAAGCAATACGAGCAAGCTCACGCTGCATTAACTAGCAAGATTCTGGTAGATATTAAAGCTAAAAATCTTAAAGCCGATCGCATCATTCAGTCTTTATTTAGTTCGGGTAAAAAGCTAGCAGCTAATCTGAATATTCTCGATCGAGCGCGATTTAGAATGGGTGTCGGCAATCCCCCTGGTAAGAATAATTCACTAGGCGATGCTATTAATTGGGAGTGTCTGCTCGATGAGACTCCAATTGGTGAAGATCTATTTTTCATTACTGGTGATAAAGATTATGCTTCGGCACTAAACGAAGATGAATTTAGCGACTTCTTACTAAATGAATGGTGCGATAAAAAGCAGACAAAGATTCACTTCTATAAACGTCTCTCTGGATTCTGTAAAGATAAATTCCCCGAAATTGCGATTGCAAGTATCCGCGACAAAGAGTTTCTAATTAGAGATTTTGTCAATAGTCAGTCGATTGCGGATACGCAAAAAGCGATCGTCAAATTGAGTTATTATCAAGAATTTAGTGCTGCACAAGTCAATACGATCGTCGCTGCAGCAATTTCCAATCGTCAGGTAGCTTGGTCGATCGAAGATGAGAGCGTAAGCAGCTTTATCTCATCAGTGGTAACAAATAACGAACAGTATCTAGATGCAGCTAGCCTCACTAGTATTCAAAACTTATTAGGTAAATCATAAAATCAGCAACAAGTTCGATCGAGATTCTCGTCGGAACGCCAGCAGACCTCTCCGAGCGGCTCGGCGCGCTGCTCGCCAAGAATTACGATCGAACTAGGCCGAATGCTGACCTCAACTCGATCGATCTGGTATATCCCGGTTTAAAAACAGCAGGCGTGGGTGGATTGCAATTTGTTGCAGCGATCGATCTCGTCCAACAGCAGATCGCGCGCGCAAATTTTTTGACTCCAACTCAAGATAAATACGTTCTCGAAAAGCTCGATTTGGCGATTCGGAGTTTGGGTCTGAATTCTAGGCGACAGGGAACTGTAGCCCAGAGCGCTGATGATTATGCCACATTTGCGACATTGCCATTAATAATTAAATTGGCAAGCGCTGCCAATAATCTGCTCGGTAATGCCAAAAGACTCGATTCAGATCCAGCTATAATGCCAAGACAATCAGAAATACCCGAACCTAGTTATCGCGAGCTACCCGCTCGTTAATGCTAGTCCTCAGCCGTTCGAGCGCGAACAGCTTGTCGGCACCAGCAAGCATAACCTTCGGATTTATAGAGACTCAGGAGACGACAATGGCAGTTAAACAACAATTTGCAAGTTTTGAAGAGGCAATCGCCAATAGCGAACAACCAATCCTCGTTGATTTTTATGCTACTTGGTGTGGCCCGTGCCAAATGATGTCCAAGATTTTGGAGCAAGTTAATCTTCAGCTTAACGGACAGATGCGGATTATCAAAATCGATACCGATCGCTATCCACAAATCGCTTCGACGCATCAAATTCAGGCATTACCAACCTTGGTGCTATTTAAAAATGGCCAAGCGGTAGATCGGATTGAAGGGGTCTTACAAGCGCCTCAACTAATCGATCGCGTGCGGCAATTTTTATAACAAATTTAGCAATAGTTTCGCTCGCTTGCTCACAAGAGGGATGTTAATGTTTAACATCCCTTTTTTTTCGATCTCCTGTTGGTATGGCTAAATTCTATTCAGAACTCGATGCTAGTTTGTGTGAATTTATTCACCAACAGCATATCTTCTTTACAGCGACAGCACCGATAGCAGGGCGGATAAATCTCTCGCCCAAAGGGATCGATACCTTTCGCTGTCTGGATTTTAACCGAATAGCTTATTTAGATCTCACCGGCAGTGGGAATGAGACCGCCGCGCATTTGTCACAAAATGGGCGGATGACGGTGATGTTTTGTAGCTTTACCGATCGACCGTTGATTCTCCGGTTGTATGGTAGCGGTGAAGTAGTTTGGCCGCAGACACCAGACTGGGATAGTCTAATCGATAGATTTCCCGATCTTCCTGGCAAACGGCAGTTAATTGTGGTAAATATAGAATCAGTTCAAACATCTTGCGGCTATGGAGTCCCACTTTATGAATTGCAGCAAGAACGCACAAATTTAATCGATTGGGCGAACAAAAAAGGTGTCGATGGAGTCAAATCATATCAGCTCCAGAAAAATCACACCAGTATCGATGGATTAGATACCCATCTATCGACAAATATCGATAAGTAATAATCGATCGAGCGATAACTAATAATTATGAATTTATCATCGTTCGGATAGCTTCTTGGAATGAGAATCGAGTTGGCAATTCGATTCTGCTTATTCTCAACCAACTGATAACTGATAAAATCCTCATGTTCGGCAAATATTCGCTTCTAGGAATTTTAGGTAGCATCCCGATCGCGTGTCTGATGACAGCACCACTAGCCGCAGAAGGCTCGCTATATATCTCCTATCCTCCCGCCGATTATCAAACTGCAACCGATCGAATCTTTGTCATCGGGAGCGCGCCGAGTGAGGGTTATGTATCGATTAATAACAAACCAGTGCCTCGAAGTAAGAAGGGACACTTTGCGTCTGTATTTAATCTCAAAGTCGGTAAAAATACCTTTGAGATCGATTATAAAAATCAGCATAAAGCGATCGTCGTCACGAGAGCCGCCAGCGCGAAAGAGGCAGCACCTAAAAATAATTTTGTCCCGAATTCGCTCGAACCTCAAGGCGACATGGCACGGATGCCCGGAGAATTAGTTTGCTTTGGCGCATCGGCACCGACTAAAGCCAGAGTCAATGTCAATATTTCTGGACAAGATATCAAATTACAAGAACAAAGTAATGTTGTCGATCTGCCCGATAATAAAGCAGCACTGATCGATCGCAATCAACCGCAAGCAATGTATGGTGCGGGGCAATATTTAGGTTGTGCGATCGCTTCGGCGGCAGCCGATTTGGGCAATCCTACTTATAAACTAGAAGTCAATACCCCCACACCCACAACAGTCTCACAAGCAGCACCTGGAAAAGTCCAGATTTTATCGCCTGTCAATCTCGATATCGCTGAAGTGAGAGTAGATAGCGGCATTACCCGAACGGGTGCGGGTTCGGATTTTAGTCGGCTCACTCCGCTACCGAAAGGCACCAAAGCGGCGATTACCGCCCGTCAGATGGGAAATAATAATGGCAAACAGGCCAACTGGGTGCGACTCGATTATGGGGCGTGGATGCTTGCCGACCAGGTGCAGGTAACCGCTGGCATCGGGGTACCGCCGAAAACGATCGTTAAAAGCGTCACTAGCCAAGAGCGTCCGGGTTCGACCGATGTGATTTTCCCCTTGCAAGTAGCCGTGCCGCTGTCGATCGATCAAGGGCAAAATACCTTCACGCTGACGCTGTACAATACCACCGCTCAAACAGATATCATCAAGTTCAATGATAACCCGGTTGTATCGGGGCTAAATTGGAAGCAGACGGCTCCGGGAGTCGTCCAATATGTCTTTAACCTCAAATCCAAACAACAGTGGGGCTATAAGGTCAAATACCAAGGTAGCAGCCTGGTACTGTCCCTCCGCCATCCCCCGAAACTGGATCGATCGAATATCGATAAACCGCTGGCTGGGATGAAAATCTTGTTAGATCCCGGACATGGCGGGAAAGATTCTGGCGCACTCGGGCCGAATGGTTATGCCGAAAAAGATGCCAATCTCTATGCCTCGAAGCTGCTAGCCAACGAGCTGTCGATGCGTGGTGCCTCCGTCTATCTATCCCGCGAAGTAGATAAATTTGTCGAATTGGACGATCGCAAAACCATCATCGATAACCTCGAACCGACGCTCGCGCTCTCCGTCCATCACAACTCGCTCCCCGACGGCGGCAATCCCGACACGAAAGGATTTTCCACCTTCTGGTATCATCCTCAAGCCCAAAGCTTGGCCATGTATCTCCACAATTATGTGGTTAAAAGTACCGGTCGTCCTTCCTACGGCGTATTTTGGGATAATCTCGCCCTGGCGCGACCCTCATCCGCACCTTCGGTACTGCTAGAGTGGGGATTCATGAGCAATCCCAGCGAATTCGAGCAAATCGCCAACCCACTCGAACAGCAAAAAATGGCAAAATCGATCGCCGATGGCATTACGCAGTGGTTGGTATCCTCATCAAATTAAATAATAGACTTCCTGCGAAAGTTAGGGAATAGGGAATAGGGATACTATCGATCTAAACAGCACTGAAAAAGATTGGGTTTTTACTTTCGCAAGAGGTCTAATGAGTTTGGTGCGATCGTGTTGCGAACTTAACGATCGTTTGCTTACAGATGCTGGGTCAACGACCCAGCCACCTTTTCGTTTAAAATGACGATCGCACCAACCTCACACTACGGCACGACAATGGATAACTACCGGATCGAAACAGACTCGATGGGCGAACGTCAACTCCCAGCATCGGCCTATTATGGAATTCAAACTCTGCGCGCGATCGAGAATTTCCCGATTAGTGGGTTGAAGCCATTGGCTACCTATGTTGATGCCTGTATCTTAATCAAAAAGGCGACTGCGATCGCCAATGGGAAATTGGGGTGTATCACTCCCGAACTCAGTCAATCGATAGTCACAGCAGCGGATGAAGTGTTGCAAGGGAAATTACGCGAGCAGTTTGTGGTGGATATTTATCAAGCTGGTGCCGGAACTTCGCACCACATGAACGTAAATGAGGTTTTAGCCAACCGTGCGCTAGAGTTGTTGGGGGATGTCAAGGGAAATTATCAGCGTGTCAGTCCCAACGATCATGTAAATTACGGTCAGTCTACCAATGATGTGATTCCCACCGCGATTCGGGTAGGGGGATTGTTGGCACTGACACATACTTTATTTCCCGCGCTCGATAGTGCGATCGCCGCATTGGACAAAAAGGCGGTAGAATTTCACTCGATCGTCAAATCGGGACGCACTCACATGCAAGATGCCGTGCCCGTGCGGTTGGGGGATAGTTTTGGGGCATTCGCGCAGATTTTCCGCGAACATCGAGAGCGGATTTCGACAGCAGCGGGGGATTTGACGCGGTTGGGTTTGGGTGGAAGTGCTGCGGGGACGGGGATGAATACGCATCCGGAATATCGATCGCAAGTCGCCCAGATTTTGGGAGCATTAATCGGGCAACCGCTGACAGTCGCGCCACATCTGATGGCAGCGATGCAGAGTATGGCCCCGTTTGTTAATGTGTCTGGCGGCTTGCGAAATCTCGCCGCAGACTGTGTGAAAATCTCTCACGACCTGCGCTTGATGGATTCGGGGCCAAAAACGGGGTTAAAAGAAATTCAACTGCCTCCCGTCCAACCTGGCTCGTCGATCATGCCAGGGAAATACAATCCCGTAATGGCGGAAATGATGTCGATGGTGTGTTTTCAGGTGATGGGATACGATCGATCGATCGAGATGTGCGCCCAAGCGGGACAATTGGAATTAAATGTGATGATGCCGTTGATTGCCTACGATCTGATTCAGAGTATCGAGATTTTGGGTAAGGCGATTCAAGCTTTTACCGATAACTGTATCGTGGGGATTACGGCAAATGAAGCGCGGTGTCGGGATTATGCAGAGGGGAGCTTGGCGCTGGTAACGGCGTTGAATACCCACATCGGTTATCTAAATGCAGCGAATGTGGCGAAGGAATCGCTAGCTACGGGCAAGTCGTTACGGCAAATCGTCTTAGAGCAGGGGCTGATGGAGCCGGAGTTATTGGCACAGGTGTTGGATTTGGAAGGGATGAGTGAATTACCTAATTGACATGCTTCGATCTCATGATGTCGGTGATTTTTATCACTCGAATCGCGTCGCAACGGCATAATCGGACACACAACTATTGCTAAAAGTGATACTATCTGCAGCAGGCAATGTCTGGCTCGCTCGAGAAGCATTGCTACTTTTGTGTGAGGAGTTCAACTAAAATTTATGACTGTATCGAATCGCCGGATTAAACCCAGACTAGCGCTGGTGATGGCATTACTAACGACGGTAACTGGGCTGATGAGTACCAGTTGTACCGATCCAAAAAATACGACAGGTGGAACTACTGGATCTACGCCGACGGCTGGTGGTGATGGTAAAGGATTAAAAATTGGCTCGCTGCTATCGGCGACTGGAGATACCGCATCGATCGCGCAAATTTTACCCACAGCGGTTAAAATGGCTGTCGATACCGTCAATAGTTGCGGTGGCGTAAATGGCGAACCCGTCACATTAATCTCGGAAGACGATCAAAGCGAGCCGAGCGCGGGTGCGTCCGCGATGACAAAATTGGTGTCGATCGATAAAGTTTCGGGAGTCGTTGGTTCCTTCGGGAGTAGTATTTCTACCGCTGCGGCAGACATCGCTGTCAAAAACAAGGTGATGATTATTTCTCCTGGTAGTACCAGCCCCGCATTTACCGAAAGAGCCAAACAGGGAGTCTATCAGGGTTATTGGGCGCGGACTGCGCCGCCAGATACTTACCAAGCTCAAGCGATGGCGCAACTAGCAATTAAGAAAGGGTTTAAAAGAGTAGCCACGATCGCAATTAATAATGACTATGGCGTAGGTTTTGAAAAGGAATTTGTCAGCTCCTTCAAAAAACTAGGCGGGACGATCGTTAACGAAGCCAAGCCCACGCGTTATGATGCCAAAGGTGCGAGTTTTGAATCCGAAGTTAAAGAAGCTCTTAAAGATAAACCTCAAGCGCTCGCGGCTTTGGTTTATCCCGAAAGCGGTTCGATCTTGCTTAAAGATGCCTATCAGCAGGGTTTGATCAAAGGTGTCACGATTATGCTGCCCGATGGAGCTTACTCACCCAGCTTCCCGCAACAGGTCGGAAAAACTGCCGATGGCAAATTTATCCTCGAAGGAGCGATCGGCACGGTTCCTGGGGCACATGGCAAGGCTTTAGAGGACTTTAATAAAAAGTGGACGGCAACTGGCAAACCACTCACTGCCTATCTTCAACATTCTTGGGATGCGGCAGCATTATTGATGCTGGCAGCTCAGGCAGCTAAAACCAATACTGGGGAAGGGATCCAGAGTAAAGTGCGGGAAGTCGCGGGTGGCCCTGGCGAGGAAGTTTCGGATGTGTGTCAGGCGCTGACGTTGCTCAAAGCTGGGAAAAAAATTAACTACCAAGGTGCCAGCGGTAATGTCGATATCGATGCGCTAGGTGATGTCCTGGGGACTTACGATATTTGGCAGGTGCAAGCTGATGGTACGCTCAAAACAATCGATAAAGTCGATATTGCTAGTACCAGTCAACCTGCCAAGGCAGCTCCGACTAAAGCGGACGCAAAATCCGAGCCAAAACCTACCACTGCACCAGCAAAACCAAATTAGGTAAGATCGGGGTAAGCTGTCCGACAGCTAAATCGAGTTATCGGTGATGGTTTTAGTGGCTAGTTATCGAATACTCAGTTTGAATGCAGATCAGCTTATCCACCAGCTGCATTTTTATTCGGGGGGGGAACCCCCGAATAAAAAAACGACAAGACAGCGGCACCCCGATGATTCGTGTTATTTATTCCCACCTTCTAAATGATTTCTTACCTCAAAGGCACCGCGATTGAGATTTTGACTCCGCCTAACAACCGGACGATCTTGATCTTGGAAGTAAATGGAGTCGGTTATGAAGTACAGGTGCCCCAACGCACGATCGCAGCGATAGTCCCGAACGCCGAAATTCAGATTTTTACCCATCAACAAATGCGCGAAGAACAAATCGCGATTTATGGGTTTAGTAGTGCCGCCGAGCGCGATTTATTTCGACAATTAATTAGTGTCAGTGGGGTAGGTGCGAGTTTGGCGATCGCGTTATTGGATAAACTCGGATTGGTAGATACCGTCCAGGCGATTGTCACGAGTAATATTCAACGACTATCCACCGCCCCAGGAGTAGGTAAAAAAACTGCCGAACGTCTAGCGCTCGAACTGCGGGGCAAACTCGGACAATGGCGCATCGCATCTGGATTGTCCGCAGACTTACCACTTACAAGCTTGAATCAAACTATGCAAGCTGAAGTAGAAATGACCATGTTAGCTTTGGGCTATACAAATGACGAAATTCATCAGGCTTTACAAGCGATCGGTCGAGATAGTTTGATGGTAAAAAGTCAAAACATTGAAGACTGGCTGCGGCTAGCGATCGCAAGTATCGAATAGACTCTGCGGTTATAAGTCGCTGGAGTTATGGTATGGTTATGAGTGAATTTAACTGTTTTTGTTAGCATCGGTACTAGCACAATCTTATCGATCGGCTTGCCGTCTGTCTGATTGCAATTATTCGGCTAGCCCTGTAGTTGGCTTGTCGAGCAATAGACCAGTAGCTTTTTACTGCGGGTTTCCCGATAAGCGCCTACCGCTGCGACAGCAATTGTTAAATCTCTACTCCTACAGATTGGCAACCATCGCACGATAATGTATTTGGTAAGATCGTGAGATAACTGATTGCGATTGCAGTCGCTCAACCATTCATAATTCATAATTCATAATTCTCATGCCTTCATCACCCCAGTCCGAAGATTTTGATGATGCCGAGTTAGTTACGCTGACCGATGAAACTGGGCGCAAACTTCCCTGTTACATCGAGCGCGAACTCGAACTTGACGGTAAAACTTACTTGCTATTATTGCCAGTAGATGCACCGATTGAAATCTTTGCTTGGAATGAAGATGATGAAGTCGCCGAGCTAGTTCCAGTCGAAGAAGATGAAGAGATCGAGCGGATCTTTGCCGACGCTCATGCCGTGCTATCCGAGCAAAATCTCGCACTCAAACGGACTGCTTTTACACTGAGTGCGGTTGGTGAATTGCCGCCACTCGATCCGACAGAAGTCGTCACGATCGAACTCGATGAAGCAGACGACCAATTAGAGCCAGAAGAATTTCAAATTCTCGCTCGTTTTTATAACGAAGAACAAGAGTATGCGATTTGTACTCCGGTCGATCCATTACTATTTTTCGGTAAAACCGACGATAACGATCTGGTAACGCTATTATCTGAAAAGGAAGCCGAACAACTCCAACCAATGCTTGAAGATATGTTATTAGATGAAATCTAACACTAACAAATCACGATCGCAACACCGCAAAACTGCTCCCAAGTGGTTGTTTATCATCGCCCCGATCGCTTTGCTATCAGCCGCAGGTGGCATTGGGGTAGCTTGGTGGAATGGGATTTCTACCCCAGCCTCGACCGACCCCAATGCCAAAACAATCCAAATTCAAGTCAAATCGGGTACCTCCGCTCAAGCTATCGGTCAGGAATTAGAAGCAAAAGGCGCGATTAAGTCCCAACTTGCTTGGAAGCTGTGGACGGCTTGGCAGTCAAAACAAGGCAAAGGGGCACCACAAAAAGGGACGTACGAGGTATCTCCCAATCAGCCATTGTCTGTAGTTGCCGCCCAAATTTCCGAAGGTAAAGTCATCCAATCGGGGTTTGTAATCCGCGAAGGCTGGAGGATCGAGCAGATGGGTGAATACTTTGAAAAGCAAGGGATGTTTAAAGCGGCTGATTTTATTGCCGCAACTAAAGAAATTCCCAAGGATAAATTTCCCTGGTTGCCCGATGGATTAACGCATCTAGAAGGATTTCTCTATCCCGAAACCTATAAAGTACCCACCGAGACGATTACTCCTAAAGGTGTGGTGACGCAAATGCTCAAGCAGTTCGAGCAGGTAGCATTACCAGAATATAACAAGGTCGCCGATCCCCAAAAATTAAGCCTGTTGAAATGGGTGAGTTTGGCAAGTGTCGTCGAAAAAGAAGCGGTCATCCCGGCCGAGCGACCGAAAATTGCTGGGGTATTTATGACGCGATTGGCAAAAAACATGCCATTAGGTTCCGATCCAACAGTGGAATATGGGCTGGGGATCAAACAAACTGCCGATCGACCGCTAACTTTTGCGGAAGTCAAACGGCCCAACCCCTATAATACCTATATCAATCCCGGAATTCCGCCGGGGCCGATCTCTAGTCCCAGCATCGGTAGCTTGAAAGCGGTGCTCCAACCAGATAGTACCGATCTACTGTATTTTGTGGCTAAATATGATGGGACGCATGTATTTAGCAAGACGCTATCGGAACATGTCGCTGCAACTAATGCTATTCGTCAGCAACGTCAAGCTGGCAAAAAATAATCGATCGCACCCGTTCCCCGATCGCTAGCTGCTCCATCGATAATTATTTCTATGGGGTTAGCTCCGCGCCAACAATTCACCAAAGATAATAGGTACTCTGTTGCTAGGGTGAATTATAAAGTTTAGATGATTTGAAATATGGCACTATTTCCGTTGTTACAACCCGATTTGGTATTGGGTAGTTCTATTTTGGCTTTGACGCCCGAACTCCTTGCTAAACATCAGATTGAAGGGATGGTTTTGGATGTGGACGATACGATCGTTCCGATCGGGTGTAGCATGGCGGAGCCAGCATTGATGATGTGGATCGAGCAGATCAAACAATTGATACCACTTTGGTTGGTGACCAATAATCCCAATCAAGTTAGGATTGGGGCGATCGCCGATAGCTTATCAGTACCATATTTTTTAAGTGCGGCAAAACCCTCCCGCCGCAAATTGCGCCAAGCAGTTGAAGCGATGAAAATCGAACCCGCACGCGTAGCGATGGTCGGCGATCGGGTATTTACAGATGTCTTAGCAGGCAATCGGCTGGGAATGTTTACGATCCTGATCGAACCGATCGTCAGCGAAAATTCGACTGTTGGATTCGACCTATTACGGCAGGCTGAATTTGCGCTCGCGAGATTATCGGGTGTCTCTTTGACTGCATCGCCAAAAAGCTAGTAGTTTATTATTCACAGCCTGCATTAAAACAAAGTTACTAGTGATTTAGTGGCTAGTGGCTAGCGATGCGCCATACGTAGGGTTCCCCGAGGGTTTGCGAAAAGTGCGATCTTGGGCTTTGCCCAAGTGGAGCACCTTTTCAAGACAAGCGCATCAAGACAGTGGCTAGTACTCAGGAGTATGTTTTGTGGTTATTCAACTAGTTTTTATGTACTGTTGCAAGACATAAGATTACCGATATCCGAGCGACAATCGGCTGGAAATGTTGGTAAAACTCCGTGCTAACAACTCGATCGCCAGCTTCGCACTGCGTTCGGAGATCGAGTGACGATCCGATCGTAGAAAAATAAATCTTAATATCTTAGAATAAATCTTGACCAAATCGAAATATAAATAAATCATTAAGAAACTGGGGATCGCTAAAAAGATCTGTCATTATTAATACATATCAAATGGAGCCAGCTCATATAAAGGCTCTAAACATAATATAAAATACTAAACCTTCAGAGCGTTAGCTGCCACCTATAGGCAGTTGGCGCTCTGAAAAATTTTAAGGGGAGGTAGTTATCTATTATTATTTAGTATTCCCACTCCATCGCCGAAAGCATCGATCCCTTGCACTTGCGCCCCGATCCCCATCATGTCTCAGACCCTAGTCATTAAAGTTGGTACGTCGAGTCTCACCCGTGGCGATGGCAGACTAGCTTTATCAGCGATCGCCGCATTGGTTGAGACGATTGTCGATTTACGCGATCGCGGTTATCAAATTGTATTGGTATCTTCTGGTGCGGTTGGAGTTGGCGCAGCTCGACTCGGGATGACCGAAAGGCCCAAAACGATCGCCCTCAAGCAAGCAGCAGCGGCAGTAGGACAAGGCATTATCATGCGGGTATATGACGATCTATTTCGCGAACACCAGCAGCCAGTGGCCCAAATACTGCTGACGCGGAGCGATCTCGACCGGCGGAGTAGTTATATTAATGCTTACAATACCTTCAACGAGCTATTGCGACTAGGCGTGATGCCGATCGTTAACGAAAATGATACCGTGGCGGTAGACGAACTAAAATTTGGCGATAACGATACGCTCTCGGCACGGGTAGCTAGTACGATCGATGCCGACTGGTTATTTTTGCTCACAGATGTCGATCGATTGTACTCTGCAGATCCGCGCAAGTTTCCCGATGCCCAACCGATCGTTCAAATCGATCGATTAGAAGATTTAGCCGCGCTACAAATCCAAACTGGCGGCAAAGGTTCGCAATGGGGAACGGGTGGCATGGTGACGAAAATAGCTGCCGCGCAGATTGCCACGAGTGCTGGGGTCAGAACCGCAATTACCCACGGGCAATTTCCGCAGAATATCCTGCGAATTTTGCAAGGCGAACCATTAGGAACGCAATTTACACCGCAATTACGTGCCGACAGTGCACGAAAGCGCTGGATTGCGCATGGATTGGTACCAGTGGGGAAGGTTTATCTCGATTCTGGTGCGGTACGGGCAATTTTAACCGACGGGAAATCTTTATTACCAGCCGGAATTACCCAGATTGAGGGTGACTTTGAGGCTACAGATGCCGTGCAATTATGCGACGATCTCGGTCGAGAGATTGCCAAGGGGATTGTTAACTATAGTAGTATAGAGCTAGTTCGCATCCACGGACATCGATCGAGTGACATCGCCGAATTACTCGGTTACATCGGCGAAGATACGGTCGTCCATCGAGACAATCTAGTATTGAGTTAGCAATCGAGCGCCCCACCCTGTTGTGTAACGCTAGCAGCCTGATGACGATCGCTAGTTTGGGCATATGGACGAGCCGAGCCGAGCTAATCCGGCGATCGTGATTTGGAGAGTAGCGAACGATCGGAATACATTTGTCAAAAAGACGCGCTCTAGATTTTGACGATCTAAGGATAATTCGGCGTTGCTGAATTCAGGGATGATTTATTTTAGAGCCAAACCCTAAAATTTAGGGTAGGGGCAACTCATGCCGCAATTGAGCAATCCCGATAATTCTTGGTAAATATTGTTATCGTTCCTCTTTTCTAAACTCTGATGGACTCATCCGTAGTGGTCGATCGGGATTCCAAATGCCGCGCCCCATCAGCCGTGCGTATTGACTGCCACGACTGAACCGTTCGCGATATTTGGCACCATTGGGGGCAGTAGTAGTCGCACTCGCCGATCGCATATTTGGCAGTACATAGCCATCTTTGAGTAATTGTTCGTTCAGCAATCGACCATCTTTCCAGAGATAGACAAATTTACGCCCGAATTTATCCGCATCCGTCTCTTCTAATTCGACGCTCACAGTCTCTTTGTCAGTTGTGCCGATTAGTTCCTCCAATCGTTGTTTCGCTTGCTTGCCCCAAGGCTCTTGAGCCAGATCTGGGGCATCGATACCGATCAAGCGTCCTTGTTGAATTATTGGAGGCTGTTGCGATCGATCGATCCACTCGATCGAGTGTCCGCTGATTACCCGACTAATCTTTACTGTTGGATAGTTCGGTGGCGCTGACTGGCAGCCAGTTAGCAATAATAATGCAGTAGAGATCGTGCAAAACTGAAGTCTCAGACAGAAATTCATAATTGTATTTATTCTTCGATCGGCAGTCCGTGTTTAATTTTGCCCTTCGCAAAGTAACGTCCGAACTGAAGTTCGTAGACTTCATCTTCATCCTGAGTTTCGACTTCTAAGTCTGAACATGCATAGCTGACACACAGCAATGCATAACCTTGACTTTGTAATTGCGGCGATAACCCCATTGCTTCTGGCTGTTCCAAGTGTCCCGATTTGACCCGGACGGCACAAGCAGTACAGGCACCATTGCGACAGGAAAAGGGCAGTTTCAAGCCTTGAGCTTCGACACTAGGAAGGATATATCGATCGTTCGGAACGCTTGCTTGATGATAGGTATCGGTTTTGCGATCGTAGATTTTGATTTGATAGTGGGGAGTCATGAATAGTGGCTAGTGGCTAGTGGCTAGTGAGTGTGACTGATAGCGAGAAAGGATATCCAGCTGGATATCTTTTTGAAGGAGAAGGGGTAAGAGCTATTTTAATTCTGAATTTGTCCGACCGCTCTTAAACTTCAAACCCTAGCCACTAGTCACTACTTATTATCAGTTGACAGTTGGTAAAAGTCTAGGTTATGCTAGTTAAGCGGTAAAATTTACCCAAGCTTGTCTTGGAGAAGTGGCCGAGTGGTCGAAGGCGCAGCACTGGAAATGCTGTGTAGGGCAACTTACCGTGGGTTCGAATCCCACCTTCTCCGTTATAAAGCAAAATAAGCTCCACTCTCATTGTAGGTTGGGGCTTATTTTTGTTGATTTTTAATTATTCTTGGTTGTTCATTTGCGCGTGTTCTCGATCTAACCGAAGCACAAATTTCGACGCTCTTTGACTATAACGATCGACCGGATTTATCATTGCGATTTTCTTGCCCAGTCGTTAACAATTGTGGATTAGCCTGTACAGTAGCGTTAAAATAACAGCTACGATGCCAAAATTACTTCCCACCAAAATTACTAAATTTAGCCTTTCACTCAGTTTCGTTGTCTTGCTGGGTTGTCTGTGCTTGCTCGCCTTATTTGGCTGGCTCAGTCAAGAAATATTGGAAAAAGAGGTATTTAGCTTCGACACGACAATTTTATTGTGGTTGCATCGACATAGTAATGGCACGATCGATAATCTGATGCTAGGGATTACCAATCTCGGCAATCCAGAATTTGTCGTAGTACTAGTAACGATTTGTTTTAGCTTATTACTCTGGTATAAAAGGTATTGGTCGGCTCAAATTTTGTTTTTGACCTGTTTGGGTGCAGTGATTCTCAATCAAGGCTTGAAGCTCGTTTTTGTGAGACCTCGACCGCAATTATGGCCGCACCTAATTGTGGAGCATACTTATAGCTATCCGAGCGGTCATGCACTGGGTTCGGCGGTTTTGTATGGGTTTCTGGCAGTTTTATTATACTTTACACGGGCATAACTTGAGCATCGGCGATCGAAGAGATGATAGTCTAGTAAAGTCAAGGAAAAAGTGGAGCTTGAGGGATGAGCAATCTAAACTTTACGGAAGAAGATCGAGAAATATTAAATTATGAAAGATTTCACCATCCTCATCCCAGGGTCCAGTTGAAGATGGAAGTATTATGGCTTAAAAGTCAAAACTTACCTTTAAATATGATTTGTAGGCTAGCAAACATTTCACCTAATACATTGAGAAAATATTGTCAACAATATCAGGCTGGTGGTATAGAAAAACTCAAAGAAATTAACTTTTATCAACCCAAAAGTGAATTAAAATTACATCAGACAACTATCAAAGAGTATTTGAAATTGAATCCTCCAGCTACCATAAATGAAGCTGTAAATCAGATTGAAAATCTTACCGGAATTAAACGCAGTCCAACCCAGATCCAAAAATTCCTGAAATCAATAGGGATGCGATGTTTGAAAGTTGGGGCTATTCCTTCTAAAGCAGATCCCGATGAACAGGAAGAATATAAAATAAATAAGCTAGAACCCAGGTTAGAAGAGGCAAGACAAGGAAAAAGAGCGGTTTTCTTCGTGGATGCGGCTCACTTTGTCATGGGAGCTTTTTTGGGGATGATTTGGTGTTTTCAACGGCTGTTTATTAAGTCACCTTCAGGGAGAAAACGGTTCAATGTGCTGGGAGCATTAAATGCCATTACTCATGAAGTTATTTTGGTTACTAATGACAGCTATATCACTGCTATTCAGATTTGTGAACTTCTGCAAAAATTAGCTGACCTAGGACTGAGCATTCCCATTACTCTGGTTTTAGACAATGCTCGATACCAAAAATGTCGAGTTGTCCAAGATTTAGCTAAATCCTTGGAAATAGAATTACTATACTTGCCGACTTATTCGCCCAATCTAAATTTGATTGAAAGGCTCTGGAAGTTTGTTAAAAAGAAATGTTTATATGGCAAGTATTATGAGGATTTTACTCAGTTCTCATCAGCCATCTCTGAATGTCTAAATGATGCTCATCTGCAACATAAAAAAGAGCTTGATTCCTTGCTCACACTCCGCTTTCAGCATTTTGACAAAGCTCAGGTTATGACCGTTTAAAGTATAGTGCGTGAGTATCCACGTTACCGTGTGGGGATTTATAGTATTGCCATCTTACTCATAGCGGCGATCGGGTTGAGTCGGTTATTCTTGGGCGTTCACTACCCTACCGATATCATTGCCGGGTATGCTGTGGGGATACCTTGGCTGAGTGCCTGTATCAAACTTTTGCAAATCGGCTCGAATAGAGCGCTGATGAATCGCTAATGACGATTATTTTATATTGGGGTGATGATGATTTTGCGATCGCCAAAGCTGTAACGGCAATTCAACAATCATCGATCGATCCGGCTTGGGCGAGTTTTAACTATGAAAAGATCGATCCAGAGCGGGATGATGCGGTGATTACGGCATTAAATCAGGCGATGACACCCCCATTTGGGATGGGAAAAAGATTGGTATGGCTGGCGGATACGACCGTGATGCAAAGCTGTTCGGCGGAGTTGCTTGCCGAGTTGGAGCGGACATTACCGCAAATTCCCGCGACGACCATGCTCTTGCTCACGAGTAAAACGAAACCCGATGGCCGTTTGAAATCGACGAAGACGGTTCAAAAATATGCCAACGTCCAAGAGTTTAGCCTCATTCCACCTTGGAAGACTGAAGAATTGAGCCAGCGGGTACAGATTGTCGCGAAAGAATTGGGGCTGAAATTAACTAAAGATGCCGTTCAACTGCTGACCGAATCAGTTGGAAATAATACGCGCCAACTTTATCTAGAACTAGAAAAACTAGATCTACTTGCGGGTGGACAAGGGCAAGAGATCGATCGACTGATGGTGGCAAGTCTCGTTGTGGCCAATACTCAAAATAGTCTCCAACTAGCTGCGGCGATTCGTGAGGGGGATGTTGGGACGGCTTTGCAGACGATCGAAGAATTAATAAACCATAACGAACCAGCACTAAAGATCGTGGCTACGCTCGTGGGTCAGTTTCGGACGTGGCTATGGGTGAAAATGTTACTCGAAGCTGGCGAAAAAGACGAAAAGGTCATTGCCACCGCCGCCGGACTCAGCAATCCCAAACGCCTGTTTTTTATCAAACAAGAGCTACACGGTACTACCGCCGATCGACTGGCGGCAACGCTACCCAGATTACTCGATTTGGAATATAGCCTCAAGCGTGGTGGCGAGACTATCTCTACGCTGCAAATCCATGCGATCGAATTGTGTCAGATATTTAAATAGGCTCAAACATTGGAATTGCCAGGTAGTTGACAAATACTACTCTGGCAATTTAAACCTTATAATAATCTCCAAATAAAGGGATAACGGTAAGATTCATCGGGATTATTTAAAGTCGCTAAAACTCCAAAAATTGGCGGTACCCAGTGAAAAATAGAGAATATTCCGAGGACAACAAAAGCTAATGGAGAGAGGATGAACGTAGCAAAAAAGAACGAACTCAATCCAGCCGTAATTGCTCCATACAGCCAAATATTAAAGTGATAATTGAGCGTTTCCTTGGCAGTCGCTTTAATCACTGGATCGTCAAAAAGTAGCAGTATAATAAATGGAATTGCGGAAGGGAAAACCAGGAAACCTAAAAAAATCGAACCGTGGCACAACAAAGAAAATAGTTTCCGTTTGCCACTATTACTACGATCGCCAGAATCAACCATTTCAAATCCTCTTTTAATCTAGAATAAAATCTATTTGTAATAACTCTAGCATAGCTTACAGCTCGATCGTAGTACGTTTTTCCTGGGTGGAAATCCGCAACCTGGCGAACACGAAACATTCTCGCCGATCGAACTTCTATACAATTAGAGCTAGTCAACCTTCAGATCTCTTCACACGCATCTCGACATGGCACCCAAATCTGGTGGCAACTCCCATCCTTATGGATTTAGACGATTTGGCTTCACTTGCTTGTTAATCGGTCAAATTTGGCTGCATCTGATCCAAGGCAAGACTTACTGGCGCAAAATCCCCGAACATCTCTTCAAAACTGGCCCAGCATCGATGCTCCCAGTGTTATTGGTCAATTTGTTGGCCGGGATGATTTTTACGATCCAGACAGCCAGACAGCTAGATAAATATGGGGCGCTGAATTCTGTCGGCGGCGCGTTTGCGATCGCGTTTTGTCAGGAACTAGCACCGATTTTGACCTCCAGTGTGATTGCTGGACAAGTCGGTTCGGCCTTTGCCGCAGAAATTGGGGCGATGAAAGTTAGCGAACAAATCGACGCACTATATACGCTCAGAACCGATCCGATCGATTATTTGGTGCTACCGCGAGTATTGGCTTGTAGTGGGATGATGCCGATTTTGATTATTTTAGGATTGGTCTGCGGAATTCTCGGTGGCACATTTGCCGCGTATGAGTTCTACAAGATCTTACCAGAGCAATTTTTAGAATCAGTGCGAACATTTTTGGAACCTGCCGACTTAATCGTGTTGTGGCTCAAAGGCTTGGTTTTCGGTGGTGCGATCGGTACGGTTGGCTGTGGGTGGGGGATGACGACAAAAGGTGGTGTCAAGCAGGTGGGAGAATCGGCGACTGCGGCAGTTGTGATCTCTGGAGTGCTGATTCTGGTTGCCGATCTGTTGCTGTCGATCGTATTTGGCGCATCGCCAACGGGGAAAAGTAATTAATCTTAGGATGTTATCCAAATGAAACCCGTGCTTTTCGAGTCCAACCAAGCGATGACGACTGGTCAAGGGATATAATCAACTAAGCCAGCTAATCTAATCTCGCCCCATGTCCACAGAACTCCAAACCGAACTCGAAATTGCCGTCGAACATCGCCGGAATTTTGCGATTATCTCTCACCCCGATGCAGGGAAAACAACCCTGACCGAGAAACTGTTGCTGTACGGAGGCGCGATTCACGAAGCAGGCGCGGTCAAAGCGAGACGAGATCAGCGCAAGGCGACTTCTGACTGGATGGAGATGGAGAAACAGCGGGGGATTTCGATCACCTCGACGGTGTTGCAGTTTGCGTATCAGGGTTTTCAAGTGAATTTGCTGGATACCCCCGGACACCAAGACTTTAGTGAAGATACCTATCGAACACTAGCAGCGGCGGATAATGCGGTGATGCTGATCGATGTGGCTAAAGGTTTGGAGCCGCAGACGCGCAAGTTATTTGAAGTCTGTAAGCTGCGCGAGTTACCGATTTTCACATTTGTGAATAAGATGGATCGACCTGGACGCGAACCATTAGAATTATTAGATGAAATCGAGCAAGAATTGGGGCTTCAGACCTACGCTGTCAATTGGCCGATCGGGGGCGGAGATCGATTTAAAGGCGTGTTCGATCGCCATCAGCGCAAAGTTCACCTCTTCGAGCGATCGGCGCATGGTAGCCGCGAAGCGACCGATACGGTGTTGGATCTCCACGATCCGCGTCTCAAGGAATTACTCGATCGAGAATTATTCGAGCAACTTCATAGCGATTTGGAACTCCTCGATGGGGTAGGTTCGGAGTTAGATTTAGATGCGATTCATGCAGGTTATATGACTCCGGTATTCTTCGGGAGTGCGATGACCAATTTCGGGGTCGAGTTATTTTTACACTACTTCCTCGAATACGCGCTCAAACCTGGCAATCGGAATTCTAATATCGGATCGATCGATCCGAGTTATCCAGAATTTTCTGGCTTTGTATTTAAATTACAAGCAAATATGGATCCCAAACATCGCGATCGCGTGGCGTTTATTCGGGTCTGTACTGGTAAATTTGAAAAGGATATGACTGTCAGCCACGCGCGCACTGGTAAAACTGTCAGATTGTCTCGTCCCCAAAAGTTATTCGCCCAAGATCGGGAATCGATCGAAGAAGCATATCCTGGCGATGTCATCGGCTTAAACAATCCTGGTGTATTCGCGATCGGCGATACGATTTATACAGGCGGCAAAAAGTTAGAATACGAAGGCATCCCCTGTTTTTCACCCGAAATCTTTGCCTTTCTCCGCAATCCCAACCCCTCGAAATTCAAACAGTTTCAAAAAGGAGTGACGGAACTTCAGGAGGAAGGTGCTGTCCAGATTATGTACTCCGCTGATGAATCCAAACGCGACCCCATTTTAGCAGCAGTCGGACAACTCCAATTTGAAGTAGTCCAATTTCGGATGAAGAATGAATATGGAGTGGAGACGACATTGGAGCCGTTGGGATATTCGGTCGCCAGATGGGTAGTCAATGGCTGGGATGCTTTAGATAAAGTCGGACGGTTGTTTAATACTTTGACAATTAAAGACCACTGGAATCGTCCGGTACTGTTATTCAAGAATGTCTGGAATGTCAATCAGTTATTAGAAGATCGTCCTAGCTTAAAGTTGAGTGCGATCGCACCCATTACGATCGGTAATTCAGTGGTAAGCTAGAAACTTTTTTGGGAGGTCTTACATTAGCACCGATCGAATTCTAGATGTAAGGTGGTGTTGCATTTAGGTATAGTTTTGCTTGACTATAGTACGCTCGAGTGTAGCCCCTTGCCATAGTTAATGCCGATGCGACGCGATTCGATTTTCTATGCACTGTTTCAGCGATCGCCCAATCTACTGTTTAGGCACCAGCGGCGGCGAGAATGCTGTTGAGCCGAACCGAGCAAGAGACTGCCACACCCGCGATCGCACGAGGTATCATAGATCTTATCGGTACGATTCGATCTAAATTTTACGGACGATCGCTCCAATTAAGGAATGAGGATTTAATAATATACAACTTTGCCCTCTTCGGAGCCTATGGTAGGGGCAATTCATGAATTGCCCCTACCATAGGAAAAATTGCAAGTTATTTAATCCTCATTCCTAAGTAGATCTGCAATGTTCGACCTGCCAAGGCAGCGCTTCGCTATCGCCGAAGTAACCGGACTCGCGATCGAGCCAACAGTACCAATTCGACAATCGATCGGGATCGAGCACCCCAACTGCTCGATCGTGAAATCTATTCTGTAAGGTGCAAAATCCCTACCCCTTCTGATTTTGGGACTTAAACCGCCCCGCGACAAAATCTCGACGGGCGGAATGTTTGGTATCTCGCCCCGTGACGCGCTTGCGCCACATCCGAAAACTCGAAGCCTTCATTTCTCGCCGCATTAACGCGATGACTTGCGGCTCGGATAGACCGAATTGTAACTCGATCGCATCAAATGTCGTCCGATCTTCCCAGGCCATTTCGAGAACGCGATCGATCGTTTCTGAGTCTATTTCTGGTAATTCCATAATCAATCTTATTTAATGATAGTTTGGCGAGCGACGGGTCGATCGAACATTTTTCCAAACCCCTCTTTTCGCAGTGCTACTGGTTCGGCAGTTAAGTTCCAGAGTGTTTCATAGAAAAAGAAGGATACTCCTGCTAAACCTTGTTTGCGGACAGCGGCAATTTGAGATTGAATTTGCTTCATTGAGACGGGTTTGGGTTTAACGCCCGACATAATCCCAATTCCAACCGGGATGTGTTGACTGGCTAATTTCAATTCGGGATTATTGAGTTCGCCGATGAAGGATTCAAACTTATCGCGATAGACTTGAACTAACAACTCCTCAACCAAACCTTGCCGTTCCCATTTTGCCCAATCTTGGAGAAAGAAGCTCTTAGCAAAGCCTTGAGGATTTGGGGAGATCGAGACAATCGCTTTGGGATTGGCTGCTTTAATCGCCACGAATAACTCCTTCATAAAAGCGGTAATCTTATCCGCCCGCCAATTTATCCATTCCTGATTTTGAGTATCTTTAGGTGGTAATTTGCCTTGATGGTCGCGTTGATATAAATCGACGGTAAATCGATCGTAACCAAATTCATGTGGGAGTCCAAAGTGATCGTCAAATTGGATACCATCCACATCATATTTTTTGACTACTTCGACCACTAACTCTATTATAAACTTTCTTACATCGGGGCGGAATGGATTGAGCCAAACGCGGGGATCTTTGCCTTCTTTCCAATTAGTGTTGCCGTCTTGCTTTGTCGTCAGCCAATCGGGGTGAAGTTTGGCTAAATCAGAGCCAGCCGGATCGCTAGTTCCTGGTGCCATTAGTCCAAATTCAAACCAGGGAATCACTGCTAGTCCTTGTTTGTGTCCTTGTGCCACTAGTTCGCCTAGCACGTCGCGTCCTTCCAATCCTTCGGCTTTTACAAGCGTTCTCCCAATCAATAATCCAGCGGATTTCTTGGGCATGAAGCTACTACCCACGACTCGTTTGGCAACTTTACTAGGATAAGTCGTGTAGCCCCAATTCCAGACGACTGGATAAATCGTATTGAAATTCAATTTGCGAAGATCTTTTAGGGCTGTCGCCAATCGCTCGCGTGAGAATAATACGTCACTATCGACATTCGTAATCCAAACGCCGCGAATTTCTCGATTCGATTTAGTTGCTAGCGATCGAGATAAAGAAATTGTCGGAAAAGTTAATGCTAAAATCAAGCCGATTGTAATGAAAATAGCAAACCAAGACTTACGATTGAAAAAATTACTCATTAAAATAGCCGATCTCGAATATAAGTACAAAAAAGAGATGGATTAGCTTAAATTATCGCTCCATTAGCCCTAACTTAGGGCGTGCTAGCGTCCAATGTAAATCGGAAGTTTGCGATAATTTAACTTGCTTTAAACCAGCTCGATCGACGAAATCCCGAACTTCAGTTAGCGTGAGTCCAGCTTTAAGTGAATCGCGAAATAATTGTTGCTGATGACTGTCATAATCGCCACCGAAGCGATCGACCAATTCATCCACAAGGAGATCGGTTTCGGGTCTGATGAGATCGCGAATTAAGAGCGCCCCATCTGGTCTGACTAAACGGTTTACCTCCTGAAAAAATACCAACGGATCGGGTAAATGATGTACCAAACTATTGGAAACGATCGTATCGAACTCGAGATCTGGATATGGCATCCGTTTTGAATCTACACGTTCTAATCTAATTCGTTGGCTTAAATTAGCTTCCTCCACATTCCGTTGACCGATAATCAGCATCGATTGTGCCAAATCGATCGCGGTAACTAAGTATTGTGGTCGTTGCTGGCACATCAAAATGGGAATTCTTGCCGTTCCCGTCCCTACATCTAAGATTTTGACAGCATGTGGATCTAAAGCGATCGCATCGGCAGCAAATGCGGCATTTACCGCGCTAAAGTCCATCGCATCGGGCTCTCCCCGGAAAATAGTATAAAATGTAGCGACAGCTACATTTTATACTCCTCCTCTTTATGGACTTTCATCTAAATTCTTTATTAAACTTACCAAATACTAGGGTTTTTACTTGCTATAAAGAAGCTGGCTTTACATTTATTCAATTAGAGATAATAAATGCAGGTATTAACTGTCCTAACTGTCAAACTTATACTGACATAATTCAAAAAACTAGCCACAGATTAATTAGAGACTTGTCGATTGTTGGAGCTGGAGTATACTTGAAAGTTCCTAGACGTAAATTTTATTGTGGACAGTGTAAAAGATATCCAACTGAGCAGCTAGAATGGGTGGAAAATAGACAAAGATTTACTGAAAGATATCAGGCATATATTTACGAAAGAGTCAAGGAATCAAGCTGCGAACAAGTAAGTCGAAATGAAGAGTTAAGTCCAGCCCAAGTCCAGCAAATATTTAGCAGAATTGCGGAAAGGGAGCTAAAAAAAAAGACTGGGGACTTCCAGAAAAATTGAGTTTGGATGAATTTAGTCGTCGTAAAGGAAAAGGGAGATTTGCAACAGTTCTAATCGATCTAGACAAAAGTTCTTTAATAGAAGTAATTGACTCTCACAAAAGTGAAGATATAATTGCTGTCTTAAAGGGGCAACCTCAGTCTGTCAGGGAGTCAGTCAAGGAAGTGTGTGTAGATATGTGGGGAGGATTTCCAAAAGTAATCAAAGAAGTTTTCCCAAAAGCATCGATTATAATTGATAGATTTCATGTGATGAAACTAGTCAACAAATCTTTGAATAAATTGCGACTTGATTTAGGCTTGAAAGGATTGACAAATCGCTATTTGCTTTTAAGCAACAATCAAGATTTGTCAGAAGAAGAAATTGAAGCTCTATCTGAAATACTTGCCAAGTCACCTTCTTTAAGCATAGCTTATGATTTAAAGGAGGAATTGAGAAGCATATACGAAAGTAAATTAACTGTCAAAGGTGGCTTAAGAGCAATTGGAAAATGGCTGGGTTATGCTAAAATTGTCTTAAAGACGGCAGGTGATACCATCGAAAATCATTTGACAGAAATTGCTAATTATTTTATCAGTAGAACCACGAGCGGTGTCACAGAAGGAATTAATACAAAAATTAAATTAATTCTACGTCAAAGCTATGGATTTAAAAGCTTCACTCTCATGCGAGAAAAACTGTTAGCTTGCTTATTAAAATAATCTCCGCATTCGCTTCGATTACTTTAATAAGTTTAAGTTATAACCATGACTAGAGGAGAGCCGATCTAACGGCTGGAGATCGATCTCAAAAACTACTGTGTGCGATCGCGATCGCATGAAAATACATTTCAGATCTTATTTAAGTTATGATGTCGATACTATTAAAAAATCTATATTTGTGCTTTAGTTGGTAATCACCGAGTAAAATATTTTACATCAAATTAAAATATCTACGCCAAATTTACTGCTATTTTTCATAAAGTAATTTCGATTGCTCTAGATGAGAAACTATTATCGCTCGGCTTGCTGAGCCGGAGCTAGTAAATCTGCAATGCGATTACCAAAAATTGTATCGACGATAATGAAGCCAAGTTGGATTTTAGTAACTGTTATATTTATAAATTGCTCGATGAGTTGTGCAATACTAGGTATCGCTAAGCCGAAAGTTTTAGACCGACAATCTATCGAAGCTCGATTACCACAAGTCAATGTCAACGATCGCCACCAACAGATTGTCTTATCTCGATCTCAAGAAAATTCTAAACTCAAAATCTTACTACCACTTTATATCTATCCCAATTGGTACGATCGCGATAAATATCTCTGGAAACAGGTAGCATTAGCTGCTCGAAAAGTACCGATCGTGGCAATTATCAATCCGAATAATGGGCCGGATAATGCACCGCCGAATAGCGACTATCAGCAGGGAATTAAGGATTTACATCAAGCAGGTGTCAAGATCGTCGGTTATGTGCCCACAAATTATACCAAGCGCGATCTTCAAGCTGTAAAAGCAGATACCGATCTCTATGTCAAATACTTTAATGTCGATGGAATTTTTATCGATGAGACTGCGAATACTCAAGATAAATTAAGCTATTATCAACAGATCTATCAACATATTAAATCGCGATCGCCACGTTATCAAGTTATTCTAAATCCTGGCACAGATATTGCCGAAAGTTATATTCACGAACCAGTTGCTGACGTATTGGTAATCTTTGAAAATTATCAAAAGGTATGGGCAAACTACCATCCGCCTGCATATGTCAAAAATTATGCATCCGAACATTTTGCGGCGCTAGTACATACAGCAGCAGATCGACAGTTGATGACAACTACACTCGATCGCGCTGCCAAGCATAGATTTGGTTATATTTACATCACCAATGATAGTACCGATACTGCCAATCAAAATCCCTGGGACAGTTTGCCCAGCTATTGGCAAGCACAGGTTAACTATATTCAAAAGCTAAATGCGGCTAAATAGATAAAGTTAGTTCGATCGATTGCGTTCGGGCGTGTAAGGTTAAAAACAGTCGCCACTTTTAGCGATCTCTCGACCCCGATCGGGTACGATCTGAAGGCAATTAATCTTGCAGCAACTGTATCAAGTCTCACCACATGGACACTATTTGGCGATCGGTCAAACCCTATACCGATATTCTGTACCACAAAACCGATGGCATCGCGAAAGTGACTATCAATCGACCTGAAAAGCGCAATGCCTTTCGGCCGCACACAGTATTTGAGATGTACGATGCGTTTTGTGATGCGCGGGAAGATACTAGCATCGGGGTAGTGCTGCTGACGGGTGCGGGGCCACATACCGATGGTAAATATGCTTTTTGTGCTGGTGGCGACCAATCAGTGCGCGGATCGGGGGGGTATAAAGGCGCAGACGGGATTCCGCGATTGAACGTACTCGACCTCCAAAGATTGATTCGATCGATGCCTAAGGCGGTAATTGCCCTCGTTGCGGGTTATGCGATCGGTGGCGGGCATGTGTTGCATTTACTTTGCGATCTGACGATCGCGGCAGATAATGCGATTTTCGGTCAAACTGGCCCCAAAGTGGGCAGTTTCGATGGCGGGTTTGGGGCCAGTTATCTCGCGCGCGTAGTCGGGCAAAAGAAGGCGCGGGAAATCTGGTACCTCTGCCGTCAATATGACGCACAAGCCGCGTTAGGCATGGGTTTGGTTAATTGTGTCGTACCGATCGATCGCTTAGAAGCGGAAGGGGTAGCTTGGGCACAGGAGATTTTAGCCAAAAGTCCGATCGCGATTCGCTGTCTCAAAGCCGCTCTCAATGCCGATTGCGATGGGCAAGCTGGTTTACAAGAATTGGCGGGCAATGCCACTCTGCTCTACTATATGACCGAAGAAGGTGCCGAAGGTAAGCAAGCTTTTCTGGAAAAGCGATCGCCCAATTTTCGGCAATATCCCTGGTTGCCTTGAATAAATAGCATAAATCCGCCCCTACATTAATGTCAATTCGGGTTAAGCAAATTGCTATAACCTAGTGAGGGATAAACTTTTGAGTAAGTTAACGTCAGTTCGGGTTAAGGATTACTGATTATTGACTCCTGGCATCGTTTCGGAACCCCCAGATCCGGGTTCTCCTCACTAGTAACCTCTAGGAAAGCACCAATCCAAGAATGACTTAAAACGGAGATCCTTAACCCGAGCTGACGTTACCTTAATGCCCAAGCTAAAAACCGCTCGGTATAGTAAAGCGCGAGCTGGTTGCTCGTGCCCGAAAATACTGCATCAAAAGCGTGATCCGCCCAGGGGATTTCGATAAAAATCGCTCGATTGCCTTGGGCAACTAGTGTATCAGCAAGGTACTTGCCATACTTAGATTCGACGATCCGATCTTTGCCGCCATAGATGAGTAAAGATGGTGGTAGATCGGGTTTGACAGCAAATAACGGGGATGCAACTCGGTATAATTGGGGAAAATCCTGCGGAGTACCGCCCAAGAAGTCGCGGAGTGTAGCGCGAGAATCGATCGGATCGGGCACGGGGGGATTGTTGTAGCCAGCAATCAGATTCACTGGGCCGTAATAATCCACCACCGCCCGCATCGGCAGCGAGGAGCCATAGGCGGCTAACATGGCTAGTTGCGCGCCTGCCGAGCGTCCGATAACGGCAACTCGATCGAGATCGGTTTCATAGCTGGCAGCCTGCTGTTTGATAAAATCGATTGCGAGGCGCACATCATCGATTTGAGCGGGAAAATGATACTGTGGAGCATGACGATAATCGATCGCCCAGACGACATAGCCCTGAGCGGCAATATAACGGTTGAAGCTCTCATCGCTATCGGCATTACCACGTTGCCAAGCACCACCATAAATCGAGATAATTGCCGGATATTTACCGACTTGCTGGGGACGATAGATATTCAGCGCTAGCTTGGTGCCATTGGCAGCAGCAAAGAAAATGTGTCGATCGATCCTGACTTCTGGACTCGAAATACCGCGCCATAAATCTGCGATAACCAAAGAATGCGATCGCAGTTGCTGCTTGACTGACAGTGGTATCCGCTCTAGATAATCGCGCCCTAAACTAGTGGTAATTGCCAGTTCTGCCCGTTGTTGCGTCGCGGAAAATTGAATCAGGGGAAAAGCACTCAAACCCAACGCCAAGGCGATACAACAGAGATTTAGCAGCAAGCTTCGCCGTTGGTTGGGATATTTGCGGCCATAGATTAGCCCACTTAAAATTAGTGTCGCTGCATTCAAGCCAATGATGCCAGGACTAAGTTCTGGTGCGCCGACACTAAATGGCAGTAAGGAAAAAATCGGCGCGGGACAAACAATCCATAAACTTAAAAATAACCCGACAGCGGTTAATAACCATAAAATAACTGGCGCGATCGCTGAGAGATAATGTTTGGCTATCATCTAGAAATACTCATCTCGTTCGATCGGCATATTAACGATCTAGTTTAGCTCGATCGAAGTAAAGATAATCGCAGATAAATAGCAACTGAAATGCCGAACTTCGTCCTGATTGCTAATCCTGAAACTCGCCGAGTAGAACTATTTCAGCAAGCCTTAAAAGAGCGTGGCTTACCTCCTGCAAGACTCGTCTCCTACGCCGACTTATTAGCTCATAAATGCCAACTAGCCGAATTTGACTCAGCCGAGACGATCTTCCGGTTTGATGCGCCAGAACGCAGTTTTGCAGTCGATCGTGGGTTCATTGCTGCAGGTGCGGGTATCGAGCCAAATGGACATCATCAACAGATTAGCGCGATCGAGGCGGCAAATCTCCCCGAAGACTTAGGGCGGATCTGGTATCAACATCAATGGTACCTCGGCTGGTGTCAGCGCCTGCGATCGTGGACGGCAAATCTCCAAGGTCGAATCCTCAACCACCCCGAAGACATTATCATTATGTTTGATAAAGTCCGGTGCCAGGGAATTCTTGCGGCTGCTGAGGTGCCTGTGCCAAAGATGTTATTTACTGACGGAGCAGGAGAGGGGAGGGATCGATTCACAATCGATCGATTGCGCCACACAATGACGACCCAAAACATCCACAGGATATTTATCAAACTAGCGCATGGCTCCTCCGCCTCTGGCGTTGTTGCCTACGAATTGCGCGGTGAACTGGAACGCGCTATTACTACCGTCGAGCGAGTTATCGAAGCTGGAGAATTGCAATTTTATAATTCTCGCTTGATTCGGCAATATCGCGATCGACAGGTAATTTCGGAGATTATCGACTTTCTCGCCGCCGAATCAGTACAAATCGAAACCTGGCTCCCCAAAGCGCGCTCGCATGGTAGAGAGTTTGATGTGCGGGTGGTTGTCATCGGGGGGAGAGCTTGTCAAGCGGTGATGCGAGTAGGAAATAGCCCCATGACTAATTTACACCTCGGTAACGATCGACAGAATATTTCCGAATTACCCCCTGGATTATCCGCGCACACTTGGGCAAAAATGCTCGCCACCTGCGAACGCGCTGCTGCTTGCTTTCCCCGAAGTTTCTACTGCGGCATCGACTTATTAATCGCCCCCAATCTCAAAGACCACTATATTCTCGAAATGAATGCCTTCGGCGATTTGTTGCAAGGGATTACATGGCAAGGGGAGGATACTTATCAGACTGAGGTGAGGATGTTGCTAAATGAGTAAAAGTAGTAGAGTTTTGTGGGAACGATCTAAGGGGTGTAAAATTGTTGAGAGTTCGGAGATGGGTTTGTTTAGATCGATCGTCAATCCAATAAAATAACTAATGGGTATTTATCAAGAGACAGAACAGTTCTTGGGTAAACCAATTACTAACTACGATGAAAGCATTGACACGATCGATCCGATCGATACTGTTTATCGGTTACGGGTCGAGTATGATTCGGAATATAGCATCCTGGATCTCCTCGCGCGGTTTGCGGCTGATGCTAATGCCAGTAAGATTACCCGCTTGATTATCGGGATGTGGGATTACGATGATTCCAGTCAGGCTGTCGTCGAATTGCTGGTAAGCATTCACGATCGACTGCCAAATTTAACCGCCGTTTTTATCGGTGATATCGAAGACGAAGAAAATCAAATTTCGTGGATTCAACAAAGCGATCTCTCGCCATTACTCAATGCTTACCCGCAATTAGAATATTTACAGGTGCGGGGTAACGATGGGTTGAGTTTTGGCAATCTCAAACACGATCGATTAAAAACACTCATCGTCGAAACAGGTGGATTGAGTGTCAATCGGGTAAGAGAAGTCTGCAACGCTCGTCTTCCCCAGCTCGAACATCTAGAACTATGGTTGGGTACCGATGACTATGGCGGTGATGCCACGGTTGAAGATTTAGCCCCAATTTTGGCTGGCACTTTGTTTCCCAAATTAACCTATTTAGGTTTGAGAGATAGTATTATTGCTGACTCGGTAGCGACTGCGGTAGCAACCGCACCCGTGATGCAACAGATTAAAGTCCTCGATTTATCATTGGGCAATATCGGCGATATCGGAGCCGCTGCACTATTAGCTAGTCCGTATCTGCACCATTTAGAAAAACTCGATCTCAATCATCATTATATTTCCGACGAATTAGTCTCCCAATTAGAAAAATTAACTATTACTGTCGATGTCAGCGATGTCCAAGATGCTGACGAATATGATGGTAATGAGCATCGCTATATTGCCGTTGCGGAATGAGTTATTTGGGGTAGGGTATGAGGGCATGGGGCAGATGAGATCGATCTTCAATCCAAAATCTTGTCTTTACTGAAACACATGCGGAGGGAACCTCAGCGTGATTTCAGTCGCAAAATCCAAAATCCAAAATTGTTTTGATAAACATCGCCCGATCGATCGGTACCCACGATTTATTATTTATTACCCTCGATACTCTCCGCTATGATGTCGCAGATGAGTGCCTGTTAGCAGGTCGCACGCCAAACTTGGCGGGGTTGTTGCCAGGGGGAATGTGGGAACGCCGCCACACGCCTGCAAGCTTCACTTATGCCGCTCATCAGGCATTTTTTGCTGGTTTCCTACCCACACCCGATCGACCGGGGAAACATCCACGTTTATTCGCGCTCAGTTTTGCTGGGAGTGAGACAACGGGGGAAAATACCTGTGTGTTTGAGACGGCGGATATTGTCTTGGGTTTTGCCCAACGCGGCTATCATACGATTTGCATCGGTGGAGTCGGCTTTTTTAACAAACAAAATGCATTGGGAAATGTCTTGCCAGGCATGTTTGCCGAAAGCCATTGGAGTCCGAGCTTAGGCGTAACCGATCCGCATTCTACCGAAAATCAAGTGGCACTAGCGATCGACAGGTTGCAGTCATTCCCCTCATCTCAGCGCGTTTTTCTATTTATTAATATTTCCGCTCTACATCAGCCCAATTGTATTTTTTTGCCCGGTGCGACAGTCGATTGTTGCGCAACTCAGGCAGCAGCATTGAGCTATGTCGATCGACATTTACCCCCATTATTTGCCGCTATGCAACAACGCGCACCGACAAATTGCATCATTTGCTCGGATCATGGTACTGCCTACGGCGAAGACGACTATTTCGGGCATCGCTTGAGTCATCCTGTGGTGTGGACTGTTCCCTACGCGGAATTTAGTTTAGGGTCTCATAACAATTACGAACAAACTATTTCGCACCAAATCGAGCTTTAGAAAATATTCAACGGTATATCGAACATCCTCCCCTCAGAAACTGTTGAAAAATCAATCAATTATAAATCCTAAATTAGCTTCAAGATTGCTACTAATTTGGGCTATGCTAATAACTGTTCGACAGCCGACTTAAACTCTTCATAAGGTTTAGCACCTACGATTGTTTCCGCTTGTTCGCCTGCTTTAAAGAAAAGAACAGCGGGAATACTTTTGAGCTTAAATCTTTGGGCTAGCGATTTGTTATTATCGACATCTAGCTTGAATACCCGCACCCGATCGACATATTCTATCGCCAATCGATCGATTAATGGTGCTACCATTCGGCAAGGGCCACACCAAGTTGCGGTGCAGTCCACCACCAACACATTACTTTCGGCTACTAATGTATCAAATTCTGCTTCGTCTTTAATAAATTCGGTCATTTTTATTTAAAATATCTCGATTAATTATCCTAATTTCCAGTAGACTCATTTGTCTAATAATTTGATAAATTACTCTGCTGAAAATCATTACAGTTATATTTTTACTTAATCATCAAACATTTTTGCTTCCGGTGCATCAGGATTTTCTTCGCAATAGAGATCGAAATTAGTCTTAGGTTTCTCTACAAAGTCACTTTTGCGGAGAATATCACTAATCGAAATAATGCCTAATAGTCCATCCTTAATTACTGGAGCACGACGGATTTTGGTCTGAGCAAATAATCGTGCAACATACTCGACACCGAGTTCGGGATTGACAACAACACAAGGTTTTGTCATGATCTCATAGACCCGCATTTTTTTAGGATCGTGGCCAAATGCGGCAACTTTATAAACAATATCTGTCTCTGTCACCATACCATAGGGATCGGCTTCATGACGTGGTTCTACGATCAGCGCGCGGAGATTTTTTTCTTTCATCAATGCTACAGCATCAGCAACGCTGGCAAAACCACGAATTGTTACGACGTTTGTGGTCATAATTTGGGCAGCAGTCATCATAATATTATGGCTCCTATATATATTAAAAAATTAGATCGATAGAAAACAGTGGTTTAAATTCCTGGCTTCACAGCCCAATTATCAATTTAATACAGATTTTCTTCTTGATCTGTTTTAATCGTGCAATCAGTTCGCGGATAAGCCACACAAGTTAGGACAAAACCAGCAGCGATTTGGTCATCGTCTAAAAATGATTGTTCTGACTGGTCTACCTCTCCAGAAATGAGTTTTCCAGTACAGCTAGAGCAAGAACCAGAACGACAAGAAATGGGTAAGTCTATTCCCAAATCTTCAGCAGCTTCAAAAATACTTTGGTCGTCAGCAACCGCGATCGTCCGATCGAGACCACTATCATTAATTAATTTAACTTGATAAGTTGCCATTAGTTATAGTATGAGAAGATAAAGATCGTGAGATTAAGTTAGAATATTTATTAGGTTACTGACTAAGAGTCAACCCATTAATTCTCGATTGTCATGACAGCAAACTCTTCAAAAGACTTATCCGTTTGGGAGCGGCTAGAACAGGGCAGACAAGCCAAAGCAGATAGCGGTGGTTATGCTGGCTATGGTTCTCCCGCCTTCGGCGAAAGATCGATCGATGGTGAATTAATCGTCGATCCAGTTGAAGCACAGACGATCGAATTAATTCGTCGTCACCACAAATCTGGCAAATCTCTGCAAAAGATTGCTGATTGGCTCAACCAAAATGGCTACACGACTAAGCGCGGGCAAGCTTGGCAGCGAATTTCCGTTAAGCGAGTGCTCGATCGACTGTACGGCAAAACCCCGAGAATGGCTGGAGTAAATTTTCACACTGAGCAGAATGTGAAAATTACTCTCACCGAACTAAAGGCATCTTTGACATCACCACCTAAACAGCCAGAAAGCTTTTAGAAGAGACGAACAGAGTCACTTTTCAGTAACATCTGTCTATCTTAAACCTAATGTGGCTCAAAATACCTACCTAGTTGACATAGATCGAAATAAAACGTTACATTTCTCGGTGGCGAACATCAATTAATTACTTTTTAGTGGTAACTGTCATGGAATTTGATACACCCCAATCTTGGGCACCAGATCTAGAAAGTGCGATCGATCGCCATCCGCTGACAGTATCGCCCACAACCCCCCTTAATCAGGCAATTAACCTCCTGTGTCAGGCGCAGATCCGCACCTGCTCATTGGGGCAGGAAACGTCGCCTACGGAGTCACAGATCCGCGCTAGTTGTCTGCTGGTAATTAAAAATGAAGAACTCGTGGGGATTTTAACCGAGCGAGATATCGTCAAATTGACAGCAGTGGCTTACAATTTTGAGACGGCGTTGGTTGCTGACGTGATGATCCAGCCGATTGTCACTCTCCCGGCAAAATCTGTCAGTGATATTTTTGCCGCCATCTTTTTATTCCGTCGCTATCGCATCCGCCATTTACCGATTGTTGACGATGGGGGTAAATTGATTGGGGTGATTTCCCACGAGAGTATTCGACAGATTTTACGTCCAGCAAATTTGCTCAGATTTCGCCGCGTCTCGGATGTGATGGTACGTCAAGTAATTCAAGCACCGCCGACTACTAGTATTCTCGAATTAGCCGGATTGATGTCCGCACATCGCGTCAGTTGCGTGGTGATTACGCAACTAGATCGGGCTGAAAATCAATGTCCAATTGGCATTGTCACCGAACGAGATGTCGTTCAATTTCAAGGATTTAAAATCGATTTATGGAAAACTCAAGCGGAAACAGTGATGAGCACGCCGCTGTTTTTACTAAATCCAGAAGACTCTCTCTGGGTAGCACATCAGGAAATGCAAAAACGCCGTGTTGGTCGGCTAGTTGTATCCTGGAATTGGGGTCAAGGATTGGGGCTAGTAACTCAAACTAATTTACTAAAAGTATTCGACCCGATCGAAATGTATGGAGTGATTGAAAACTTACAACAAACTATTCAGCAATTAGAAATAGAGCGGGACAATCGTCTATTAAATATCTCTGCGCCAACACCTATCTCCTAATCTTAGGATGCCCCTCACTTCTCAAGTCGATCGCATGACCACATTAGCAACATTACTCGCCACCTCCCCTTACACGACATATTCCTACGCTTACCCCCATAAAACCGCCTACCGTCCACTAGATCCGCAAGTCTCCCTGAATGAATTATGGGCACAGGAACATCGTGAAGCCTTATTTCTCTATTTGCATATCCCTTTTTGTGAAATGCGGTGTGGATTTTGCAACTTATTTACTCAAACAAATGCCGGCGAAGATTTAGTTACCGAGTATTTAAAAACCCTCGATCGAGAAGCCAAACAAGTAAAAGCCGCCCTGGGAGAGAGTCAATTTGCACGGATGGCAATCGGTGGTGGTACGCCAACTTTCCTCAGTATCAGTGAATTAGATCGACTTTTCGATCTGGCGACAGATATCATGGGGGCAAATCCTCTAAATATCCCTACCTCAGTAGAAGTTTCGCCCCAAACCGCCACTTTAGACAAATTAAAACTCTTAAAAATACGCGGAGTCGATCGCATCAGTATCGGGATTCAGAGTTTTATCCCCGCCGAAACCGCTGCTGCGGGGAGACCGCAATCGATCGATAATGTCTATGCAGCCTTAGAACGGATTAAATCTGTCGATTTTCCCACCCTGAATCTAGATCTGATTTACGGTTTACCGGGACAATCGATCGAGAGTTGGCTGGCATCGCTCCAGATTGCCCTCAGATTCGCTCCAGAAGAACTCTATCTCTACCCCCTCTATATCCGACCTTTGACGGGTTTAGGCCGCTCCAAGCGCGACTGGCACGACGAACGCCGCGAATACTATCATCAAGGTCGCGATTTGCTATCGAGCAATGGCTACGAACAAGTCTCTATGAGAATGTTTCGTCTAATCGCCCCTTCCCCCGCGATCTCCCTCTCCCCTTCCCCGCTCTACTGTTGTCAAGCCGATGGGATGCTCGGACTCGGCTGCGGTGCCCGCTCGTATACATCCCACCTACATTATTCGAGTGAATATGCGGTCGGTATGAATGGGATTCAGGAAATTATTACTAATTACATTCAACACGAAGACGATCGATTTAATTGGGTTGATTATGGTTATAAATTAAATTTAGACGATCGCCAGCGTCGGTTTCTGATCCAATCGCTCTTACAATCAGAAGGCTTGGATTTGAGTAGTTATCAAAAAGAATTTGACAGTGATGTGCTGAGCGATTTTCCGCAGTTAATGGATTTAATAACTCTAGAATTAGCCCCAATCCCCAATCCCCAATCCCCAATCCCCAATCCCCAAATGTAACAAACAGACATTAGCGCTCTGGACGACTTATCATCCAACTGAAGTATCGATCGAGCGATTTATTGCCCAGTGTCACGAACTCGATCGGCGTGATGTTCGCTACAGTGTAGGCATTGTTGGTTTGAAAGAGCATCAAGAACACGCGCAAATGTTGCGTCGTGAATTATCACCCGATGTTTATCTATGGGTGAATGCTTATAAACGTCAGGTGGATTATTATACCGCCGCCGATATCGATTTATTTACCCAGATCGATCGATTGTTTCCCATCAATAATCAAATTTATGATACTTTCGATAAACCCTGCCGAACGGGTGAATCGGTAATTTCGGTAGATGGAACGGGAACGATGCGGCGGTGTCATTTCATTCCAGATGCGATCGGCAATATTTACGATTCAGATTTGGATCGAATATTAGTTCCCAGAAATTGCACCAATCGAGTTTGTCGCTGTCATATCGGTTACGTCCATTTACCTGAGTTAAATTTGGATGAGGTATATGGCGATGGAATTTTAGAGCGAATTCCTGTAGTAGCGGGCGGTTAAAACCGCGCCTACATAACCGAAGTCCGCCTTCGCGGACTAAAATCTGTCTCAACCCGCGAAGGCGGGTTTCGGCTGTCTAGATGCGGTTTCAACCGCTCGGCTACTTACGATGCTCGATCGGGCATAATTAATTTACCTCTACTTCCACACCTTCCCATGTCTCAACCCAATCCCGATCGCACCGATGCCATTCGCGGCGGACAAAATCCCCCCCCGATCGATGCTGCTGTTTTGGGTGGTGAAATTGGCAGAAAACAGAGATTACAATATGAGAAAGCGATCGCCAGAGAAAATAAATTCTGGCGTAATTTTGAATATTTAGATGGTTTGCCCGGTAGTTATGCTATGACTTTTGCCGATCGACATGTGGTGAATTGGGAAATAGACACAGAAATCATTGAGCCAAAAGAAATAGCATATGCTTTAAGAGCTAATAAATGGGATTATGAAAATGCAAAGATAAACTTCTACAATAAGTTGGGTGCTATGCTTTGCCATCCCGATGTGCATCGAATTGAGGCATTGGTTTTTGGCTGGTGCTATTTGGAAGATACAGATGCTATTGAGATTTTAGTTAAAAATCATAAATCACTACCTGGATTAAAAGCTATATTTCTGGGGGATATTGAAGACAGAGAAATGATGATTTCTGATATTTGGTTAGCTGATGTTAGTCCGATATTATCACTCTATCCAAATCTTGAATTATTACACCTAAGAGGCGACAGAGCCTTGAGGTTTAGTGAATGGCGACACGAGCAGCTAAAAGCGTTAAGAGTTGAGAGCGGTGGATTGAATCGTGAGGCAATACTAGATTTAAACCAATTAGAGCTACCAGAATTAGAATATCTAGAACTATGGATGGGCAGACCTGAGTATGGGGGGAATTCTTCAATAGATGATTTAATGCCAATCCTTTCTGGTGAAAAATTTCCGAAGCTAAAATATTTAGGACTGAAAAATTGCGAATATGCAAATGACATCGCTTTTGAATTAGTCCGGTCGCCTATTTTAGAAAGTCTAATCGAGCTAGATTTGTCAATGGGAACTCTACAATTAGAAGGTTTTCAGGCATTATTAAATTACCCAAAAATAAATGAATTAGAAGTACTCAATGTTGCTGCAAATTGTATCGATCGAGCTTTTACTGGTACGTTACCTGTAAGTGAGTTTAAATGTCGGTTAATTATGGAAGGTCAACGCGGGGGATCTTCTTATCGATATTGTGTTGTTGGAGAGTAATTTCGATTGCCGTAGGGACAAACCCTCGTACTTGCCTTTCGTTTTATGTCTCTACTAAAGGTCGATACAACTCAGGATCGTCAAAACCTGCCGTCCAAGCTACTGCTTGATGACAAGTCTGCATATCCGGTGGCACGCGGATGATGTATTGATTTCCTGTCGAAGGACAAAATACCGCCACACAAACCAAATCCTCATCTCCCGTCATCGCCACCCGCAACAGTCGCCGCTCCCCACCAGGATCGGTATCGGTATCCAACACCTCAGCCTGTGCTTGCAAGATGAATCGATCGTACCCGAACCGTTCGAGCAACACCCTTCGTAACTCTGCATTCCGTTCGGTGAGGATCTCATCTACCGTAATCGTCTCTGGCGCGAAGGCAATCCGCCGATCGATCGGTACCCCATTCCAGCGTAATTGGACATCCCGTAACGACTCTGGCAATCGATCGATCTGCGTGCGCGCGATATCCAGCCAGGAGCTAATTTCGATCCCTTCTGGGAGGGCTGTGAGGAGATTGCAGCCGCTCAAATTGAGGGAAGCGATCCGTAAGCCAAACTGGGGCAGACTAGTCAAGTGGGAGCAATTGCGAACGTTCAATCTACCTAGCGAAATCGACACCGAAGCCGGAAATTCGGTGAGTCGATCGCACCCTTCGAGATCGAGGAAACAGACCTCTAGCGCCAGCGGCAGCTCGGTTAACGCCGTGCAACCATTCAAGATCAGCGAACCAACTTTCAAGCCATTGGGGAGGCGTTTTAGTCCCTGACAATTTTGAAGATCGAGGCGATATGCCACCTGAAGATCGCTTGGTAAGGATGTCAACCCAGCACCCTCAGCAATGAGTTGGGTGCAGTGTAAATTGCTGGGCAGATTAGTTAACGCCGTACAGTTGCGGACATTTAGAGTTCGCACCGTGAGATTGGGCGGTAGCTCGCGCAGTTGCGTATTCCCAAAAAATTCCAAATTTCCCGTTACCGTCATCTCATACGGAAATGGAGTCATCGGTTCGATCGATCGATCGAGAATGAGTTTGGTAGCCTCCGCTGGCGTGTAATTAGGCATGGTTAACTAATCCGCGATCGTCCGAATTTCAGTTGGGGTATATTCCCGTTGCTGCCACACGCGATAATTACCTTGTGGGAGGGAGATCGTGGCATGTTCTTCATGGACGAGATTGGCAGATGGCGCTAATACCTGGAGATAGAGATTGCCGTCTCGTTCGAACATTTGGGCATCGCCAAATTTCTCGATCCGATGAGTATGTCCGGTCATTTCCCCATGTGCGAGGATACAATTCGGCTGTCTACTGGCATCTGCGGGAATTTCCGAGATCGCCGCCAAAAAAACATCTCCGTGTCTCCACATAATACTTTCCTCAAATACTTAGGTATGAGCTAGATCTGGTAGTTTGTAGCTCTGTTTATAATTATACCCAACCACACAAACACCAATTCCTAATTCGATCGGCGCTTGCGGATCTTCATCGATCGCGAGATCGCCGATTTTACTATACCTGTTGCCGACTTCGATGACAATGTCAAACTGTCAAGCGAGAGATCGATCCGCTACCTAAAATTTGTAAGTCCCAACCGCTGGCGCAAGGCTGAGGAGAATAGACAAATACCAGGAACGAACACGATCCCCAACTGTTGCATCATTCCCGCCTGGTCGCCTTGTCCCCAATGTTCGACCACATTGCCATCGCAGACTCGATCGATATGCATCACCGCAATTTTTACCGACTTACCTGTTGCTGGTAATCCCTGAAAATTACCTAAATGAGTACCTATAAATATACCTTGAGTTACTACTTTATCGCCTTGTTCGATCGCATTTTCAAATTGATGGCAACCGTCGGGAAAAGCTCGCTGAAAGTCTGCGCCAAAGGTGGTAAAAGCGTCGCGATTTAAAGCTGCTGGCATCCCGACTAGATATGCGGCAAAATCTTCAGCTAACAGATCTTTAACGCTAACAAAATCACCTCGATCGAACTTAGCATATAGTTCTAAAACTAGTTCGGTATTGGTTTTCATCTGACCTCAACGATCGATGCGGTTGCTAGTTCCACAATCTGTGCCAACTGTTTAGTTGCGGCATCACTGCTGAGTAATTCTTGTGCAAGCTGCATCCCCGTCTGCATATCGGCGACCGCGCCACAGTGCCAGAGATAAAATCCGGCATTCCACAAGACAGAATTTAGGAGTTCCGAAGGTTCTCCGTGCAGTACTGTGGCAAAACTTGCCATTAGTTCTGGTGTCGGCAGTAATGGCGCATTCAGATTGCTCAATTCGTAGTCATAATGATGCAGAAAAATTCGCTCTAATTCTTGTCCAGCTTGATGAACTCCAGCAATTACAGTGCGATCGCGTGGCAGATCGGTACTCCCTTCTAACCCCTTAATCGTGGTAATTTTATGCGGAGTTCCGCGCAAGGCTGCGGCAACTAGTGCCGTTTGTTCGGTGGGGGGGTGGACATAACCAAAGATCAGATGAGCCTCGCTAGCATAAGGACACCACATTAATTCTAGCGTCGCGATCGGCGGTCGTTTGCCGATTTGGTCGCGATAGGGGGTCAGTCCGGCTGCCAGCGGAAAATGAGTCGGGGTGTAGACAAAGCCCAGACCTGTTGTGGCGAAGATCGATTGAATCCGATCGAAAGACAGCTTCGACCAATCTACCCCCCATTTCTGCCAGATATCGACCAGCGGAATGCCATGTTTGGTCGGCATTCGATCGCCACCGTGCAAGATGACCGGAATCCCCGCTGCGGTCATAATCAGAGCGACTAGTGGCGCGAGTGGCGCGGTACGCGATCGACCATCATACGGAATGCCAAAAATTACCGGCGATCGCGAGTGGCTAGCAACGGGTTGTAATTGCGGCCCTAGCTTGGCATAAGCATCTTGCATCCCTGCCAACTCTGCTCCAGTCGGACGCTTAATCCGATGAGCGATCATAAATGCCCCGATTTGAGCGGGGGTAGCAGTTTGCAGCAGCATCAGTTCCATTGCTTCTGCTGCATCCTCGCGCGTTAAACTTTTGCCTGTATGTGGCCCACTGCCAATTTTTTGGACGAATTCCCGAAATCGATCGCTCATTTGTAATGAATAGTGGCTAGTGGCTAGTGGCTAGTGGCCACTAAATATAGATTCTTTCTGTAGTCACTAGCTATAACCTAACTCCTGGTAATAGCAGACGTGACATTGACTACATAGACGACCGCAAGGTAACTAGTTGCTAGCCACTAATTTCGTGACTAGATCGCAGAAAAACTGGATCGGCGGGAGTTGGAGTCTGTCCCGAGAGGTGACGAGGACGACTTGACGGGAGAGATCGATTGCCGGTTGGGGCATCGGCTCGCACGGATTGTCGTTTGCGTTAGCAATCGATCGAACAGCCAAAGATGGATCGCTACCGATATCTAATAATGCCGATTGTGGCAGTAGCGCGATTAATTCTCCTTGCCTAACCACGCCCCGAAAGGCATCGAGCGTATTTAATTCTAACACTGCATTGAGTTGGCTGCCTTGTTTGTTAAATTGTTCTTGTACCAAACGTTGCATTCCATAACCGTCTTTGAATACCACTTGCGGATATTTTACCAATTGTGCCCAGGGGACGAGATCGTATTGAGTGAGGGGATGTTGTGCTGACATGAGAATTTCGATCGGTTCGCGATAGAGATCGAGTACCACCAAATCGGGACTAGCCGTAAACATCCGATTGTCCATTACGATCGCGATATCTACCAAGCCATCTTTGAGTACTTTCAAGGCGCGATCGCTACCTAGTGCGGTTACGCGCAATTGCACTTGCGGATATCGGCGACAAAACTCTTGTAAGATCGGCGGTAACAAATGGGCACAGACTGAATGAATGGCGGCGACGCAAAGTTCTGGCTGTTTGCCGACGAGCAGATCTTCGATCGATTTATGTGCCAACGTCCATTCGTTGCAGATCTTGCGTGCATGTGGTAACAATCGATCGCCACCAACTGTTAATTTTGCTTGATGGTGACGATGAAATAAGGAAATCCCTAAATCTTCTTCCAATGATTGGATTTGACGGCTGATGGTCGATTGGGTGCAACCACAGACCCCAGCAGCTTGTTGAAAACTACCTATTTCGGCGATCGCCAGAAAGGCTTGCAACTGTTCGATCCGCATAACTGAATTAATCGATCGGCGATGTGAGCAATTTGGCGAGAGACAATCTTACCGATTGTTACTGACGAATTAGAGCTGGGAGCTATATTTTGACACTCCCACCTGATGAATCAGGGGGATTCTAACGGTTGTTCAAACGGGGGGTGAACCCGCCCGATTGAACGCTTCATTAGATCGCGGACTGTCATTGACCGCACCCTCTATGTCAGATTTAGCCATTACAGCTACCTCCTTCTGAAGACTTAGAGGGCAAGAAAAACCGAACCATTGACCGATATTTTGAGAAGCATTCCAATCAGCATTACATCGATATCCATCAAATCCTTTAAACCAGTCCCGATTACGTTTACCTAATACGCCATTGCGATGGTCTGACTTACTAGTATATGGAGCTGGAATAGACTGGACGGGTACGCCAGCTCTAATTGCCTTGTACCGTGTAAATATCTCTAACTGATAGAATGCCCAAGTATCACGATTATTGCCAGCATCAGACTTAGTTTTCTTGCGTTGTTTCGATGTTTGTCGAATACCGCTCAAGTCTTCAAACCGCAACCCCATCTCAAAATCTTTGGCAAATTGCACTAATTCTTTGGAGATGACGTGATTGATATGGGTCATGATTCGTCTTTCACGTTGCTCTAGTCGCTTTACTTCCTTAAGTTGTTTGGCTTGCTGGAGTCGTTTGCGAGTGCGTTGGAATTGTCTTCTCAACCCTTTAACTCTTCCACCTTTCCAGAACCTACCAAACCCTTTAGGGAGTGCGGCAACAGCAATATTATTTTGACCTCGATCTACTCCAACCCAGTTTTCTACTTCTTTTGCATCGGGAACTTCCATCGATACTGAGATTAGCGCATACCAGATACCTTTTTTTGACTTGCAAAGCTTGAGTGAACCTAGTTTAGCTTCACCCAAAATTAACTTATCTAAAGCAGCTGTCTGCGAAGCTGAATGAATTTCTAGCGGTATTCGTCCTTTCCTGCCTCGATAAAGGCTAAAAGATAGAACGTACAAATCACCCGATTTCAATACCTCAAAACATTGGTTATTCACTTCCAGCCACATCTGCTTAAAGTGTTTTGCCTTGGTCTTGGCGTTGGTGTTGCGGATGGTTTGGTTGATCCACATTGAGCCAATCTCAACATATTTAAAGGCAGCACTGGTCAATCTTTTGCGATCCTTCTTGTCAACTTTAAGCAAGTCATTGGCAACAGCCGTATTGACAGCAGTTAACCGCTCAAATTCAAGTGCTTTAACTTGATTGAGTCTGTAGAAGGGAAGCTTTAAAGTAATTGATAGGTTTGCCATTTGCTGATGATATCACATATCCTGCGGACTTGTGTAGGATGCGTGATAACATAACAGCCAACACAGCGGGCTAAAGCCAAGCAAGCTTTTTGGGGGAAGCTTCCCCCAAAAAGCTTGCGTCGTCTACTCGTTTTCACCCATCTGGCTAAAAGCACGGCGGGCTTCTCAACTTCGCATATTGTAGCCGGAAAACTCTCACTCTAGATCCAGTATTTAAAACCCAAGTTGCTACCTAACGTCAGTTCGGGTTAAGGCTCTTCGTTTTAGGCCATCGGATCGATCGCGATCTAGCGAGCGGAGCTGCCGATCGAAGTATCGAACGGATTGGGGAGATCCGCAGTCCGAATCGCACCACCTTTGTTGGTCTGCTGGCGCATTCCTTCGCGGTATACTCGCTCGACCGACTGAGAATCACTCAGATATTCTTGGTCGGGATAGCTCAAGCCAAGTAATAAGGTTGCTTGACGATCGATGCCAGCATTGCGATAAATATCGCCAGTCTGCTCGAATACAGCACGATTCATCGCATCGGCAATATTTTCTGGAGTTTGTTGTGCTTGTGCTTGGGGGGCAAAATAGCCAAGCGCCGCTACAGTCAATGTTACTAAACCAATTGTCTTAATTTGCATCGCGAGCTAAACCTCTATATCGATTATTTACGTTATTCAACCGATCTTTGTCCGCATCGGGAACATTCGATCTAAGTGGTGACTAGTGACTAGTAGATAGTGGATAGTGGATAGAGTCAGAATCCACTCCCTAAATTACTAAATCCCTAATCCAAAATTATGAAACCACCTGTTGGCAATATTCCCTGGACGGAGCTAGATCTAACTATTTTGCGCCAACATCTGCTAGATCTGCTGTGTCGGTTGGCTTACAAAGAAGGAGATTTCGTGCTCTCTTCCGGTCAAAAAAGTACCTACTATATCAATGGTAAACAAGTTACCCTCCATCCGGAAGGTGGTGTCGCTACCGCACGGATCTTTTTGGCGATGCTACCTACCGATACAGCTGCTGTGGCTGGATTGACGCTCGGTGCCGATCCGCTCGTATCGGCGGTGAGCGTCATTTCTGTTTATGAAGGTCGTACGCCAACGATTCCCGCCTTAATCGTGCGCAAAGAAGCCAAAGGACACGGTACGCAAGCCTATATCGAGGGAGCGACGCTCGCACCTGGCGCTAAGGTAGTTGTCTTAGAAGATGTCGTGACGACCGGACAATCGGCAATGAAAGCAGTAGAAAGACTCAGAGCTGCGGGTTATAGCGTCGATCGTATTCTCACTTTGGTCGATCGCGAGCAAGGTGGTGCCGCATTTTATGCTAGTCAAGGACTGCAATTTGAGGCGATCTTCACGATCCAAGATTTACAGCAGCGATACCGAGAGATCGGTTAATTAGTTTTGGGGTTTGTGGAGTGTAGGGTGCGTGGGAAGTGTGGAGAGTATAGAAATATTGTGAGTATATATTGACATGGGCGCGCGGAGACTTTAGATTCCCTTTACCCTTTACCCTTTCCCATCTCCCTCTCCCAATGTGATTTTCCGCACACTAAACTTGGCGATCCCCCATCTGGGAGATTCTTTTCAGTCATTCAGCCCATGTTGAAATGGTAGCAAATGGGGGAAGATATCAATGTTCTCGAAATTTTCACCAAAAAATAATGTTTAGTGCAAACTAGACTACATAAAATAACTTAAGTTTGACCTGAATTTCAATCGCATAGTTATGATGAAACGAACAGAACCACAGCGATAGTCATTCTTGACAATTGCCACCAAAGCTCTCACCGAACATTGCTTCGGAAGTTGACATATGGCTGTATCTCTCAAAATTATCAAACCAGCAGGCGTACTCGATGGCGTGCAGGCAAACGAATTGCGCCAACGAGTAAGCGAACTAGTAGCAGCAGGAAATAATCTCGTATTGCTCGATATGGCAGATGTCAATTTTATCGATAGTTCGGGATTAGGTTCTTTGATCGTTACACTCAAGATGCTCAGGACTGCTGGCGGCGATTTGTATTTATATTCGATCGCCGAACCAGTCCGTAGCTTACTCAGTGCCACCCGGATGGATCGATTGTTTGAAAATCCGATCGCGCCGACACTACTCGGTAATGCAAAGTTGCCAGATGTGCGGGACTGAAAAGCTGCTAGAGTAATTGAGAATCATCATGTAAAGATTGCGAGGAAAGTTAGTTTGAGTCAGCGTTCTGGTATTGCACCCCACGGCGGTAAGTTAATCGATCGCATCGCCACCCCCGCTCAAAAAGCTGAATTTTTGAGTAAAGCCGACCATTTACCACGAGTCGAGCTGGACGAACGAGCCTTCTCCGATCTAGTAATGATTGCGATCGGTGCGTTTAGTCCACTGACAGGGTTTATGCCAGAAGCGGATTATCAACATGTCGTTGCCAAGATGCGACTGGCTGATGGCTTACCATGGTCGATTCCGATTACGTTATCGGTAACTGAGGCTGTGGCTGCGCCGTTAGTAGTCGGTACGCTCGTCCGGTTGGACGATAATATGGGTAGATTTGTCGGAGTGCTCGAACTCAGCCAAAAATACACCTATGACAAGCAGCAAGAGGCGATTAATGTCTATCGCACCGATGATGCCAAGCATCCGGGTGTCAAGGTTGTTTACGACCAGGGTGAGGTTAATTTAGCGGGTGATGTATGGCTGCTAGAACGGGAAGCTCATCCCCAATTCCCAAGTTATCAAATCGATCCTGCCGCCTCACGCGCAGCCTTTCAAGCTAAGGGCTGGAAGACGATCGTGGGATTTCAAACCCGCAACCCGATCCACCGCGCACATGAATACATCCAAAAATGTGCGATGGAAACCGTCGATGGTTTGTTCTTACACCCATTAGTCGGCGCGACCAAAGAAGATGACATCCCCGCCGACGTGCGGATGCGCTGCTATGAAATCATTCTCGAACATTACTATCCCAGCGATCGCGTAATTCTCGGTATCAATCCCGCCGCAATGCGCTATGCAGGCCCCCGTGAAGCCATCTTCCACGCCCTAATTCGGAAAAATTATGGTTGTACCCATTTTATCGTCGGCCGCGACCATGCGGGCGTGGGCGACTACTATGGCACTTATGACGCGCAGCACATTTTTAGTGAATTCGAGCCAGACGAACTCGGGATTACGCCGATGATGTTCGAGCACGCTTTCTACTGTCTGGTTACCAAGTCGATGGCGACCACCAAGACTAGCCCCAGTACTCCCGAACAACGCGTACATTTATCCGGTACCAAAGTTCGCGATCTCCTACGTAAAGGCGAATTACCACCACCAGAATTTTCGCGTCCTGAAGTAGCCGCCGAACTAATTCGGGCGATGAAAGGATAGCACGGTAGATTGATTATCCGTCCGATCTATATTGCCCCCTAGCCCTTAATTATGGGGGCTAGGGGGCAATTACATGCCGATCGAGATCTACGAACATAATCTAAATAATTAGATAAAATCTACCCGATCGCATTAGTAATTATTCGAGATCGGGACAGGATAATGAAACAAAATTTGTGCCAATCCATCTTAAGTATTAGAAGACCTGACTTTTAGGCAGTAGATTTTACACAAGTGCGTAATTCCACACCTAATCGGCTCAATTTTTCATGATAATCTGTAAATTGTCGCCCTCCACAGTCAAACACACCATAACTGTAAAACTCGACCTAAATATGTCAATTAAATTTCCAATCTCTGTGGTTACTCTTGCTACTGTACTAACTTTAGTTCACAGTGCGATCGCTTCTGCTGAAGCATACAAGTCTGGGCCAGATCAAGTGGTAGTGACCGGTCTAAATGCCAAACAAAAATATGATGTTCGCGCTGTCAGTCTTAAAGGAAAACAAGGCAAGAAGTCAGCACAAGCAAATACTTGTGGTGAGCTACTAATCAATGGTACTTCTAAAATTAAGTCGTTGGCGGTAGGTACCGAAACAATCGATGTTGCGACCTTAAGCACTAAACCTCACGCTCGCTGTAATGGCAAGAAAACCGCCGCTGCCAAGCCAGCGAAGATGAAGACAGTAGCACCAGCAGCAATGAGTACTCCAGTAACTACAACTCCAGTAACTACAACTCCTGCAACAACTGCTCCTGCAACTACTAAATAGAACGGGTGTAAATATCTTCACAATTTGCGATCGATCGAATGATTGAATTATCTCGATCGATCGCAACTTTTTAGCGATCGCTTATTACTATTCACTCAGATCTTGCATTAGCCTACAAATATAAGTAACTTTATATCTTGCAACTGTTGGAATATACTAATGATTAGCGTAGATCCAGGGTACCCACAAGGGGCACCCCTACAGGTTGATTGTGTAGGGGTGCCCCTTGTTGGTACCCTCGGGTTGTGGCAGTAACGCTCGATCGAGATGTAAAATTATAGGTATTTTTTCAGTAACAATTCTAATTTTTGTTTAGTGGCATCGGGAACCTTGTCCATAGGTGTAATGATTGCGTACTTGAGCGCAGAATGCGCATCAGATACAAATGGATTTGCACCGAGGCGGCGGACTGTTTCGAGAATTACCCGCTGAGCATTCTCCGCATTTTTGTGCAAGTTGGCAATTATCAGCTCGACAGTGACATTATCGTGGTCGGGATGCCAACAATCATAATCAGTGGCTAATGCCAAAGTCGCATACGCAATTTCCGCTTCTCTGGCTAACTTAGCTTCAGGTAAATTAGTCATCCCGATAATCGTCCCGCCGAGCATTCGGTACATATTCGACTCAGCTTTAGTCGAAAATGCTGGGCCTTCCATACATACGTATGTCCCGCCTTGATGTAACGTAATATCGGGTAGCTGAAGGGATTCGATCGAGTCTGCTAAAACGCCTGCTAATTGGTGACAAATCGGATCGCCAAACGCAATATGTCCGACGATACCTTCTCCAAAAAAAGTACTCACCCGGCTGTTAGTGCGATCGATAAATTGGTCGGGTAAAACTAAATCTAACGGCTTGACTTCTGCTTGTAACGAGCCTACTACCGATGCTGAAATGAGATATTCAACCCCGATCTGCTTCATCGCATAGATATTCGCGCGATACGGCACTTCTGACGGTGTGAGATGGTGATTTCTACCATGCCTAGCCAAAAAAGCTACTTGCGAACCTGCTAAATCTCCAACGATGAGATTATCTGAAGGCTTCCCAAACGGCGTGTCGACCGACACCTCGCGTACGTTTGTTAAGGCGGACATCTGATAGAGTCCACTGCCGCCAATAATGCCAATTTTTAGATCCGTCATCGATAAATTTCTCCTAGTACGTCCCAGCTTAGTTAGATTTAGGGTGATGTTTTTGCGGCATTAATTTTAGTTTCGATATCGATTAAGGTATCTAAAACTATCCGTTTGGCATAGAGTTGCCAGCCCAATTTTTGAATCCAGATTGCCGCAGCAGTCCCGCCGACTGCACCGATAAAATCTAACGGTTGATTTAGCGAAATTCCAAATAATAACCCCAAACCCGCAATCCCCCAAAAGGGTAAAGCCACAGTTTGGCGTTGGGTTTCCACCAATTTAAGAATTCCTCCGGTCGGTAATTCCTGCTCTAATGCGGCTTTGACTTGCTTTTGTTCCGCCATCGTTACCGATAAACCAATTTTTCGCCGCAATTTCTCAATTTTGCGTAAATCGCTGCTGTATTGGGTCAGTTCGTCTTCTGCCATTAATACCAAGCGTTCGTACTGTCCCACAGATCGACTCGTCCCTACTAAAAGATTCCTAACCGATCGTACCTTATTTTCTGAAGGTAGAGACAGCTCGCGATGCTCGTTCCGTATTGCCAGCGGCTATCCCAATAGCCAGATGTCAGATGTGTTAGTTTTCTGGGCACAATAAGTTCGTGAGTCAATCGGAACCGAGCGATCCCCAGTTGGTTAGATGCGATCGCGATCGCTAACAAATTGTGATGCAGATCGCATTTGAGTTATAATCGATACTACAATTATGGTAATTGGGGATCGACGAATAAAGGCGACGATCCATCTACTCTAGTCTAAACTCCAGTTAAGCTATGAAGATTATCAAGAGACTGTTAGGTATTTTAGGTAGTAAGTTTCAAACAACTCAAACTGCTGTCGATCGCTTGGCAATTGTTGGGGAAGATAGCTTGATGCTCTCCGAGCTAAACTTGCCCGATTGTCCGATCCCCGCTGCATCCGAACGGCTAGAAAATTCAGCTAATTTCAATCGCCTTTGTCTGAGAAATTATCAACTCACTGAGATGCCTGTTGGCATCGGTGAATTGCACGATCTCGTTAGCCTCAAGCTCGATAGTAATTGTTTGACGCATCTACCCGAAAATATCGGTGATTTGATTAATTTAACTGAGTTATATTTGGGTGATAATAGATTAGTCAACTTACCAGCGCAGATCGGGGACTTGAGGAACCTATCTTGGTTGAGTTTATGGGATAACCAACTCACTCAGCTGCCAGATAGTATCGCTCGCTTGACAAACTTGACTGGATTGCAACTGCGAGATAATTATCTAAAAACCTTGCCACAAGAGATCGGTAATCTTACTAAATTAACTAGATTGGATCTCAGTAACAATCAACTTCATTTGCTACCCAAAGGCATTGGTAATCTCACCAATTTAGTCGAACTAACGCTCGATCGCAATCAACTAACCGCTCTACCCACAGAAATCGGCAATCTCAGTACATTAGTCGATCTTAACTTAAGCAATAATTGCCTAGTTGACTTACCAGAAAGTATTGCTAATTTAACTAAATTGACAGCTCTCGATTTAAGCGATAATCAACTAACAGCTTTACCGAAAAGTATCGCCAATCTGCCTAATTTAAAATGGGTTAATTTAGATAATAATCCTTTAACCGATCTATCGCCACTTCAAGCTTTGCCAGAAAATACATCAGTTACGTTCTTCGGCATTGAGATTCCCAAAAGATTTCGCACTAGCTTAGCTGAATGGCAATCGAGCTGTTTGCTGAGCGATCGCAATTCCGAGATTTGTCGATTATTATTCGATCGAGTCAGCTATAGTCGTCTCGATCGCGAACTAGCAACTCCAAATTACTAGATCTTCTACCTAATTAAACCTGCGATTGTCAAGCTGGTACTTGGTGATAAATTCTCGCACGACTATTTTTAGAGGTTCGTCTAAAATAGTTAGAATTTGAGTTGTAATTTCAGCTGGCACGTCGCCATAAAAAGCCTCAGCAATTCCACCAGCCATACAGGCGAGCGTATCACTATCGCCACCAAGCGAGATTGCATTCCGAATCGCATCTTCATAATCGGTTGATTCTAAAAAGGCGATAATTGCTTCCGGTACAGAAGCTTGGCAAGATAACTCAAATGTGTATCCCGGACGAATCTCGTCAAGGGTTCGATCGAGATAATATCCAAAAGTTGTGTGAATATAATCGCGAATCTCTAACTTACTTTTACCAGTTCTTGCTAAGAAAATAGCACTAGCAATTGCTTGTGCGCCTTTAATTCCTTCAGGATGATTGTGAGTAGCCTCAGCACTAATTTTTGCTTCTAATAGTACCCGATCTAGATTGTCAAAAGCGTACCCGATCGGACTTACCCGCATTGCTGAACCATTGCCCCAACTGTTGTATGGTTCTAGATCCTCAGATGCACCCCATTGCGCGAATTTACCGCCATAACCTGCCTGGGGATAATTCCGATAATATGCTCTAAGTAATTTCGGATAACCACCACCATAGAGTAAGTTGTCAGCAACCGCGATCGTCAATACCGTATCGTCAGTAAATCTAGAATACTGACTAAATAGTGGAAAATCTTTAGTTTTCAGTCCAGCAAATTCATAGCTAGAACCGATAATATCACCCGAGATCGCACCCAACATATCTAGCTCCTTAAATTCAAAATGCTGAATTGATGTATTATGAAACGCACAAACAATCTTGTAGGGGTAATGCCTCGCTTGCACTGAGCTTGTCGAAGTGTGCTTACCCCGCATCGATTAAGGGTACCCACCAGGGGCACCCCTACAAAAAATCATACACAAAGTCAGCAACGCTGCTTTGGCAATCTATCGATCGAATCTGGGCATATTAGATACATTGACTGTTTTCCATGCCAGCAGTTGGATTTAGTATTGCGAAGATTATGAGCAAAATTTGGTTTTTTATCCTTACTGTGGGGCTAGTCTGTTTCCTGTGTCTGGTGGCTGGATTTAGTATTTCTCAGTCTGCGATCGTAATTCTGGTATTCGCAATCTTAATTGGGCTGTTTCTATTGCTGGTTTACGAAGAACCGATTCCAAGATCGACAAGAATATACTTAGAGCCAAAAAATGCGCCCAGTCGCGCGCCATCCTCGGCATTAGGAAATCCGGTAATTGTACCAGTAGCTGAATCAGAACTTCCCAAAAAATTAGCAGCCCCGCTCCCACAACGGTTGCCAACAGTTAGCTTACCATCACCACCGATCGAGCCGCGCGATCTCCAGCTAGAAGTCCTCCCAAATTTTACAGTTGCGCCGTCGTCGATCGAAGAATCATTACTGTTTCGCGTTCTCGTTCAGGGGCTGTTTACGATCGGGATTGTTAGTGCGGATTTAGCTGTGGGCACTCATTACAGTCAGGTGGCGATTCCGATTACGACAGCAGGAGCGGCATGGAGTTGGTACCGTCGCCATCATAGTAAACATTGGCTGAATACGATCGTATCTGTCACGACGATCGCGTTTTTAATCGGGGTACTCGTCCCAACTTTGCTCAAAGAAGTTCAGATCGGTATCGACGGTGCAGCAATATCAGTTAAGTTCCAAGCAGCAATCGCGCTAGGGTTACAAATGCTGTTGGTGGATCTTCAGATGGGGTTGAGTTTTCATCTATACGGGCGCAAGGTGCTGGGTTATTGCGTGGCAATTAGTGGATTACTGATGGCTATCGCCGCTTGTTTGAGTCAAAGTATCGGCTTTATGATTTTGCTCAGTGGGTTTGTTGTGCTGGTGATTCCGACATTGATGCTAGATTATCGATCGCGACTCGCACTCAAGCCAGTTGGGATTTCGGCGATTCCCACCAAGCAACTGTTACCATATCGACACTTACCGTGGAAATATCTGAGTCAATTGGCAGCGATCGCTCTCGGAATAGGATTAATTTTAGCGGTATTCTTGCCTAATTTTCATTTTCCCAATCTGTCGTTGCAGCTCCCTAGACAAATGGATGAAATTACGGCGCTGCAAAATCGAATGCACGATCTAGCGCAGCAGTCCCGGAGCGGTTCGCTACCAACAACCAATCCGGCTACACCGCAATTGAGTGTGAGTGAGATGGCAAGTAAATTATTGGGACAACCAGGAAATAATAATTATCCCGATCTTATTAAGCAGGATAATTTACAATTACCGCCGGAAATTGCGAGTAAATTGCAGCAGTTTACCAAGCAGATTTTGGCGACTGCGCCGCAACCACTCAACTCAGATTACGATCGCGCGGCATATTTAGCAGAGTATCTCAAACAGCATCACCAAGCCGATCCTCAGCAACCAGATCCCACCAATCTGCCGCCAGTAGATGCTAAATCGATCCAGCAAATCATCACGAAATGTCCACCTGCTCTCCAGAATTGTCCGATCGTCGTTGCCACAGATCGAGATTTACCTGTAGTATACACTTCAATGTTGCGCTCGATCGGCATTCCTACGCGGCTAAAAACGGGCGACAAGCCGAGCGAATTAGATCCCAAAACGCAGATGTATGCGCGTCCTCCCGCAGCCTCACAGAGCCAAACTGATGTCTATTTTCCCAACTGGGGTTGGTTTGGGTTGGACTCGACACCCGATCGACCGTTACTCAATCCCGATGCGCGTCAACTCGCCCAACTTCAACAGCAGGTGCAAACTAAGCCGCTCTCTTTCGCAGACCCCTCTTCCAGTCCGCAACCTACGCCTAGCATCCAACCTACCCCTAGTATCCAACCTACAGCTAGCATCCAACCTACCCCTAGCATCCAACCTACCCCTAGTCCATCCCCAGGAGGAAGTAATAATCCGGGACAATCTTCTCCAAGTGTACCTTCCCCAAATACACCTGTCCCAAATTTGCCTTTACCGAATATCTCCTCATTATTTACACCAAATAGTAATAACGCACCGAGCAATTCAACGCCTTCAAAGCCACCATTCGAGTTGCCGAAATGGGAACCCGATCTGCTGATTTTGAAAATAATCGTCGTTGCGCTTTGCATTGGGATCGGGATTGCTTGGTATTTGCGCAAGCAAAAACAGCAGCAGCAACAATTAGCTGGTTTACCACCTGTCGAGCGGATCTATCGATCGATGCTGACAGAATTGAGCAAGCAAGGAACGTTCAAACGTCCGACACAAACGCAGTTAGAATATGCCGACAGTACCAGTAAAATCTATCATCCCCAAATTGCTAAAGTAGTCCGGGAAATCTCCCAATCATATACAGCTTGGCGTTATGGCAAGCAGAAAACCGATGTCAAAGAGTTGACAAAAAAATTGCAATTTCTCCAGCATCTCCAACAGTTAGCCGCCCAACGGGAGCGCCAGCAACAGATCGATCGATTTAAATCGCAATTAGGATTTAAAACACGTCCGCTTAAATAAACTAAGTTGCTATCTACGAGAACGTGAGTTCGACGCTACTCACTTTAATTTCTGTCGATCTAGTGGAAATGTTAGAATCCTTGAATATACGCTTGCCCGAGGTGTAGAGATGACAGTTTCGATCGAGAAAATGACCCTAGCAGAATTCCTTATTTATGACGATGGCACGGATAAATTATATGAATTAGAAAATGGAGAGCTACTTGACATGCCATCTGAGAGCGAAATCAATCGTCGGATTGCTGGGTTTCTGTTTGCATATTTTCTTCAATTGGGTATTCCCGCCTATCGACTGACAATGAAAACAGAAGTAGCCGTCAGTGGATCTCGGGTATCGGTGCGGGTACCAGATTTGCTGGTATTGTCAGAAGAATTAGCAACGGCAATGGATGGAGCGACTAGATCGATCGTGTTGATGGATATGCCGCCACCATTATTAGTTGTGGAAGTTGTCAGCCCGAATCAGGAGAAACGAGATTATCGTTACAAGCGGAGTGAATATGCCGCGCGGGGGATTGCCGAATATTGGATCGTCGATCCAATCGCGCAAAAGGTGACGGTGTTGGAATGGGTAGAGGGCTTGTATGAGGAGCAGGTGTATACGGGAGATAGTCAGATCGAGTCAAGTGTGTTGGATAATATAGATTTGAAGGTCGAGCGAGTTTTACACGGACGTTAATTTTGGTGTGTAATATCTTCGCTAACCCACTTGTTCATCAATGACTGGCAGAGGTGCAAAAAATGGATTGACTTTTTCATGCTCTAATATCTCTAGAATTGCTAAATTTAATTGTTTTTCAGCTTTGAAATATAGCTTTTCTTCCTTAACAAATGCCAAGATTTCGATCGTCCGAATATTCAGTTCGATTTTACTAAACCGAACGCGACAGAGTTCGTAGCAGCAGTGCATCGATTTGGGTATTTCTTGAATACGATCGCAAATTCGTTCGGTTTGCTCGGCGGAAATACTATCTAATTTGAGGATGATATTAACGCCTAATCTCATGTCTCTAGTCGGGTTCTGCGACCAATTTTCAACGGTGCCAGCAACCATTTTAGAATTTGGCATCTTGAGAATCGAACCACTATCTAATAAATGTAAAGTTGTCGTTCTAAATCCGATTTTGACAATTCGTGCAGAACCACTAGTACCAGTTACTTTTATCCAGTCACCTTCTTTAAATACCCGATCTAAGTAGATAATCATCGTACAGAACCAGTCGTATAAGATATCTTTGAATACTAGTCCCAATGTAATCCCAGCACCACCGAGCAACCCAACTAAGGCTGTCGCTGATTGTCCCAAAAATAGCTCGCTTAACTTAATCGCAATTAGGACGAGCGCCACTAATTGAAAGATCTTTGGCATCAGTGGCTGTAACAATTCATCTAGGTCTGTACCAGTTTGTAGCACCTCATGTGCGAAAATCTTACCTAAAATTGAAGACGCTTGATAGAGTGCATATGAAAAAGTAAAGAGCGCAATTATATAAAGAATTTTGGTAAATATATCGTTTAATTGCATCCCGATGTTATCTGCGAGAATCTCTTTAACCGTCCACAGTCCACCGATTAAAAATAGATAACTTAACGACGATCTAAGAATCGATACGATTTCATCGCTCAAACTTAGTTTGATTCTACCTGCAAACCGGCGGAGATTTTTAATCGCGATCGCAACCAGGATTTTTTTTAAGATCTGAATTAATGCGAGAATGGAGAGCGCGATCGCAATTTTGACGATCGGGATACTGGAATAATTTATATTTCTGAGAGCATTTAAAATTAGATCCATGTTTGGGTATATCGATCGGTATCGGAGCATTAATCTGCCAGCCTATTTCCACGCAAATTTACTCCCGAGCAATAACATCCTACCTCGGATCTATTTTATTCCCAAACTAATATACAGATTTACCAGATCGCGATCTTCACCCCCTCCAATGCGAACCTACCAGATCCAAATAAGTTTGGTTAGCTTGCCGCTTGCCCCAATACATAAATATTGTTTTACCCGTAGATCTAGTGATTCAACTATCAACTCCAGCGATCGGGGCAAAGCCTTGACGTTGAACGTTTTCGGTGATGACGCGGGGTTCGAGGAATTGGAGCAGATAATCTGCGCCGCCAGCTTTGGAACCGACACCGGAGAGTTTGAAGCCACCGAACGGTTGGCGGGAGACGATCGCACCTGTAATGGCACGATTGATATAGAGATTACCTACTTCAAATTCATCGCGCACGCGATCGATATGCGAGGGGGTGCGGGAGTATAAACCACCTGTGAGCGCATAGTCGGTCTGATTGGCAAAGGCGATCGCTTCGTCAAAATCAGCCGCCCGAATAACGGCTAAAACGGGGCCAAAGATCTCGCGTTGGGCGATGGTAGCGGTGGGGGGTACATCGCTAAAGATCGTGGGATTGACGAAATAACCTCCAGTAGGCGCAGGAACTTCTAGCGCGAGGGTGGCTTCGGTTTTGCCCAGTTCGATCGTTTCCTGAATCCGCAGTTGGGCGGTGCGATCGATAACTGGGCCGATTTGGGTGCTAGGCTGCTCGGCCATCCCGATATTGAGCGATCGCGTGGCTTCGATTAAGCGGTTGACGAAAGCCTCATAAATTGGTGCGAGGACGATGGCACGGGAACAGGCGGAACATTTTTGGCCGCTATAACCGAAGGTGGACTGAACTACCCCTGCTACAGCGCGATCGAGGTCGGCACTTTCATCGACAATAATCGCATTTTTACCACCCATTTCGGCAATGACCCGCTTAAGATGTTTTTGCCCTGGCTGTAAAATCGCCGCATCGGCGTAGATCTGACAGCCGACAGCTTGGGAGCCTGTAAAGGCGATCGTGTGTACGTCGGGATGTTTGACGAGGTAGGAGCCGATGTTCGACCCGATTCCGGGGAGATATTGAAATACGCCAGCCGGGATGCCTGCGGCGACTAAAATTTCGGCAAGTTTTGCACCAATTATCGAGGAAGTTTCGGCGGGTTTGAGCAGGGTGCAATTTCCGGCGACGAGCGATGCCACTACCATCCCGCAGGGAATCGCGAGCGGGAAGTTCCAGGGGGAGATGACGACGGTAATCCCGCGCGGTTGATAGCGATAGCGGTTGGTTTCGCCAGGAAGATCGGCGTTTTCGCCAGTGTCGAGGCGTTCCATTTCTGCGGCATAGTAGTTACAAAAATCGATCGCTTCGGAAACTTCGCCATCGGCATCCCGTAGAGGTTTACCGACTTCTAGCACGATCGCGGCAGTAAGTTCGGCGCGACGTTGGGCGATTAGATTTGCTGCTTGGCGCAGAATCTTGGCACGGGTGGAAACTGGAGTTTTGCGCCACTGGGGAAAAGCGGCTTTGGCAGTGGCGACAGCGCGGGCGGCATCATCGATCGAGCATAACCCGACTCGCCCGATAATTTCCTCAAAATTAGATGGATTGACAGATTCGATCGATTCGGCGGTCGCAATATATTCACCATTAATTAGCGGTAAATACGTCTTCCCAAAAGTTTGACGGACGCTCGCAAAAGCTTGCTGCGCTCGCGCTCTGGCTTCGGTATCCGCATAATCGGTATCGGGAGCATTGTTAAAGGCTCGATCGAATTCAAATACGCTGGCTGTGGTAACTTCTGGCGGTGCGAGTAATTCGGCGATCGGACGTTCTTCCAAATTTTGGCGGAGGAAGGAACTATTGGCGGTATTTTCTAATAAGCGGCGGATTAAATATGCCATGCCAGGCAATAAATCGCCGTAGGGACAATAGACTCTGACGCGATGACCGCGCGCTACTAAAGCGCGGGCGAGTTTGTCTCCCATCCCATACAAAACTTGCAGCTCAAAGCAACGATTGGGGACGTTTAAAGCTTCAGCAATGGCGATCGCTTTTGCTTGCGATCGAACATTATGACTCCCGATCGCACTATAAATGTACTGGTAATTTTCCAGCATTAATTCAGTCAGCGCTTCAAAATTAGCATCCGTCGCTGCTTTGTCATTGTAGACGGGTTGCACCCAATCTTTTTGAGCCGCTTGGATAGTTTCGGTATCCCAATAAGCACCTTTAACTAACCGCACCGTCACGGGAGCACCGCGCAATTTTGCCCAGTCGATTATTTCTTGCAAATCAGTTTTACTATCGCGTAAATAAGCTTGAATCGTCATGCCGATATCGGTACGCTGACGAAATTCATCCTCCATCAATAACTGCTTGAGAATAGCTAAAGTCAGATTTTTATATTCATACTGCTCCATATCAAAATGGATTGCCGCACCAACCGATCGCGCATGACGCAGTAATAAGCGCAATCTGTCAATGACTCGTTCCTGACTGCCTTGTGGATCTAACGGATCGAATTGGGAATAAAAAGCGGTTAATTTTACCGATACTTGTACTCGGGGAATTGCTCCTCCATCCGCCAGATCGATCTCGGGTACCTGCGTCCAAGTTTTGGCAGCATCGGTGAGTTGGGTAATTAATTCTAAATAGCGATCGAAATAAAATTTAGCTTCGGCTTCGGTAATTACTGCCTCGCCAAGTAAATCGATCGTAAATGCCATCTTATCCTGGCGTAAACGGGATACTGTTTTAATTATTTGCTGAATATTTTCGCCAGCAATATATTTATGAGCTAAGGTTTCGATCGCTGTCGCTACCGTTGTCGCCCCGACTTGTCCGGTTAAGCGATCGCTTAATAATCCCTTTAAAGCTGAAGGTAATTCAACACTAGTATCCCCTAAGTATTCTTGGAGATGTCGAGCGATTTCGGTTTTACTTTTGAGGGCGGGGAGACAATCGATGAATCGAAATAATTGTACCCGTAAATTGGGATTTTCCATCGTCCAAGCTAGCAGCTTGTCATCCCAGCGGAGATTGTCGCGCATTTTGGCAAAGAAAGAACGATTCTCCCGAGTTGCGGCTAATAAATCTGTGGCGATCGTTTGAAGTTCGGATTCGTAACTGCGATCGGAGTTTAACAGCAACACAATTATTTTTCTCCTTAATTATCGATATCGTCAGCGCGGTGGGGCTATATTCAAGATAATCTGTCATGGCGGTGGACAGTGCTCGCCACTTACAGTTTTAGAGGCGATCTTATGTTTCGATCGCTAAATTATGACAAGCTAGCTAGCGTCTATTCTAACCAGCAAGCTGGTTGCTTCGCAATGAGGGGAATAGCTCCAGAGTACCAAAAGCGATGTGTGCCCTTTATTACCCGACGAGCGCACATTAAAACAGAGGCACCCATACAGCTTTAACAATGTATGGGTGCCTCTAGGATTATGGTAGTAATAATCCTGTGAGACGATCGATCGCGCTAGAGCGTAAATCGATCGAGGACATACGCCCCAATCTTTTGACCCAATGTCAAGCCATCCTGATTGGCAAATTGGAAGTGAATCCCGCCATAAATCCGACTTTGCCCTGCTTCTGCGGCGGCGGCATCGAAACCAGTGAAGCTGCGCGTGACATCGGGTAAACCCTTGGAGCCAGTATTAAAGCTGAAATTACTCCCAAAAGCGCGGTCTAGGACGGTTGCCGCCGCAGCACTAAAGGTACTGTGCCCCGAGACGTATTCGGGGAAGGGTGGCGTAGCAATTAATGGCAGCCAAGTTGCATCAGCGATCGTATCCGCATTACCATCAAGATCTGCTTGGCGAATTGCGGTAATCGGTCGCCAAGTATTATAGGTATACTTAGCATCCCAAGCAGCAATTCCCGCATCTGCCAGCGCGATATTCAACACAGCGAAGATGCGTGCGTTATCTAGCAGGCTCTTCCCGGTGATACTCGCGGCAGTAGCAGCGATATCATTCCAATGTCCGGGTGGTGTGAATGTCCCACCCCCATCAGCCCAGAACAGGGCGATCTGAGTTTGGTCGGCAGTCCGGATCGACGAGTTTTTGGCACCATAAGCCTTAGTTTCATTAAAGGCTTGAGTATATTCAGTGCTAGTCAGACTAGGCGCACCTGTCGGGCGGAATTGTGAGCCAGTAGTGAGACCGAATGGTGTCACATTGCCCCATTGCGGTAATAGCGCGGTTGCGAAGGTGGGTAAGTCGGGTCGCCAGTCTCCAGGGTTGGTACCAGGCGTGTAAGTGACGGTAGCAGTTGCCCCATCTGTTTGTCGCCATGCGAGCGTACTTGCAGCAACGGCATCACCGAGGGCGATACCTGCGGCTGTGGCAGCAGCGGTTGCACCATTGAGCAGCGAATTCGCTAATACACCATCAAAATATGCTTGCTGGGTAGGGTAGAACGCGGAGAGGATCTTCGCAGCAGCTTCTGCGGCAGCGGCAATTTCATCCGCCCCTGAGATCGGGGTGCCAGTGAAGTGATATTCAGCATACTTTTGCTCTACTGCGTTGGCAGCATCGTACATTGCTGTGTGAACCATTGCCAAAATCCTTGCTGCTGCTGGAGGTGGAGTTTTAGCAGTCGCGATCGCATTGAGGGCGACATGGTTCCAGGTGAGGATAACATCATCAGGATTGGTTCGCGTAATCATCGTGTTGCTGGTGGCGATTTCCCCATTGACATCGATGGTGTTGACGGTAAACTGATTTGCACCAAAAGCCAGCGCGACCCCAGTAAATATCGCCGTCCCAGTGGCATCCGCAACGGCAGTCAGTTCGCCTAATTTAACCGTTAACCCGGCTTGAGTTTTGGCAACTAAGTCTACTAGATTCGCACTTGTAACTAAATCGCCGCTGACTCCGGTATCGCTGGACTTCGCCAGTACCAGACTAGCGCGATTGGTATTGGCCGCTTGACAGTTAAAGTTAAGAGTTGTCGCCCCAACCGGAACGCCGCTAGCTGATAGACCACGCGCGATCAGGCTGTGCGTGCCGAACGCGAGTTTGCCACCGGCGAGGCTATCTAATTGTGCAGGTAATAATTGGAAGGAACCATTCGCTTGCAAGACGGTAGTGAGATCGGTGTAATTACTATTGCCGTCGAGGGCAAATTCTAAACGGGCGATCCGTTGTGTTTCGGCAACCCGTCCGAGCACGTTGAGATCGCTGGTAATCCCATCGTGATTATCAATCCCAGTATCATTGAGTAACGCGATCGACAGTAATGGCCCACAGGCGACGGTAACGGCATAAGTATGGCTGACGCTATTCCCCGCGAGATCGGTAGCAACGATCGTCAGATCGTGCGTGCCATCGTTAACTCCAGTAAAGTCGAAGAGCGAATCGAATACGAATGTCCCAGTGGGGGTAGGCGTGAGCTGAGTCGCTGCTGCGCCATTAAATTGATAGCTAAGCGTAGCAATATTCCGCTCGGTAACTTGTCCAGCAAAGTGCGAAGACCAATTTAAGACAATCCCCGCTAAGTCCTGTGCCAGTTGAACTTGAGGCGCGACAGTATCGATCGCGATTTCGAGCGCAGTCGGTGTGCTACTAACATTACCAGCAATGTCGGTGGCAATCGCCGTGAGGTGATGGTTGCCATCACTCAACGGACTGGCGGTAAGCTGCCACTTGCCATCGGCACCAACGGTAGTTTGACCGATCGATTGCAGCCCATCGCGGAGTTGAATCGTCGCCCCACTCTCGCCTGTTCCCGTCAATGTCGGCGTGTTAATCTTGGTGAGCCGATCGGTAGTACTAGACCCGGTATCGCTGGCGGTTACTAGTTGCAGGGTGGGAATAACGATCGTGGTATCTAAGGTAAAGGTATAGTCGAAACTCGACTGATTGCCATTTTTGTCGATCGCACTCAGGTGGAGGGTATGCGTGCCGTCAGTGAGAGTGCCGCCAGCGATCTGGTCTAATTGCGGGCGACTGAAACTGAAGATGCCACCTGGTTGCAGGCTGGTAGTGACGTTTTGCCAGCTACCTGCGGGGGTAGAATCGAATCCAGCTTTGAAGGTGGCGATCTTACTAGTATCAGCGATCTTCCCGGCGATCGTTGCGTCGTTGGTCAGCTTGTCGGTACTACTCCTACCAGTATCATTTGCCAAACCCGCAGCGATAACTGGGGCGACTAAATCTACATAAGTTACCGAAATGCGATCGTTGAAAATGATATCTTTTTGACTGGCGATCGTGCCAGCTAACTCAGTTCGATCGTTTGTGATAAACTCTCCCGCGCTCAGGAAGCTACCGCGCAAGATTGCGACATCGTTAAATGTAATCCGTCCTTGAGAAATAACCTGGAGATTTTGCAGGGTATTGGTGCCACAGGTGCGACCGTTAAAGGTGATGTCACCGCTACCATTGGCAAGGAGACTATTACCACCGAGTTTGACGGTATCGCTAGTAGTAATCTTGCCAGCTGCCAATACCGCGACATTTTCTCCCTGCAAGCGGTTGAGAGTAATGTTGCCGTTACTAGCGACGAGCGTAACATTAGTTAATTTCGTATTCTCATTGCAGGTGATATTTCCGTTATCGACGATGATGACATAGTTGCTCAGATCGATGCCAGCAGGGATATTGAAACCACCACCAGTAACTCTCACAAACTTTGGTTGAGTTACCGTGCCAGGGGCAGGGAATTTCTGCCACTGCTTGAGGTTATTTGCTGGGTTTTGTTGAGAATTAAATGTGAAAACTGGAGTGCCAGCCGGAAGGCGATCGGCTAATTGTTGCTGCTGGATCTGTGCAAAGCTGGGAACGACTAACGGCGGTTGGGGGAGGACTTGGGGCCGATCGAGATTGGCGTAGCGGCTATTATCGCTGACCCGCACCAGCGCATCTGTCGAACCGACGACAAATGCCCGATCGATTAACACTAATTTACGTTGTCCGTCGCGGAGCGGATTGCCACTACTATCCCGCTGTACGGGGAGAATACTGCTATCTGTCAAGCTAAAACCTTTAGCGGCATACACGCGCGCATCATCGCTGAGGTCGAGCGGGTTGCCATCGAGGTCGCTTTCCTCCTTAAATTTGACAACTCCACCAGCTTGAATTGCAAAGGGTAGATTAGGTTGGCTGGGTGTTGTTACTGGAGTCGAGATCGCCAGGGATTGGCTAATTAGATTGAGGCTAGGCAACGCGAGCGTTGGATTACCAAAGAGCGCATTACCGAATCCTACAGTAGTGGAAGAATTAATCTCACCGATGGCAAGCTGGATCGGAGTACCGATCGATCGCAGGACTGATGGTACGAAATTATTGAGGAGATCGATTTCGTTGGTAGGTAAAAAAGCGCCATTAGCAACGCTAGGGAAAATATCTGACGATCCTAACAATGGCCGAGGTACGAATGAGTCGATTCCTGTGACAAAAAGCGAATTGTTAGTGATATTTTGGCTATCCATAGGCTCTAGTTTAGGCTTGTTTTTTGATAAGAATTATTTGTGAGATCGACAAAGTAGAGCTTACTAATAAACTGGGTGGCTCGATTATCGCTAGATGACGTACAAATTTCGATTTTTCAGGAAACTTCTCGGATATCTAGCCGATCTCGAATAACGGTGAGATCGTTTAAAAGCCGGATGTGCAGAAGAAAAATCTAGTTTTTTTAGATGATATGATTCAGGATATTTTGATTATTTAGATTATATCGATCGAGTTTTGACTTCAATCGTACTGTTCCAAACCAGCGATCGACCTGAGCACGATCGCTTATTTTTATCACTATTTAAATGCTTAAATTACGTACTAAGTTATCCTGTGCGCGATCGCGAGTAAGACACTTAAGTTAATAAGTTGTCTCGATCGCTAGAGCAGTCGCATCAAAAAAGCGACGATTCGATCGAATTGCCGCTGCTGAAAATATGCTGTCGAGCCTTCTAGCTCGAAGGCTGTTGACATTAATATGGCTCAAAGCCGCAATTAGTAAGACTAGTGAAGAGTTATTCCGAACCTGACGGCTGAGACTTCGAATCGACTTCAGCGCGATTGACAAGTCCATCTACTACGTCTCCAGGTGTTTGCCCGATCGACGATCTTACCGCATCGATCGCATTATTTAAGTCGCTAATTTTATCGTCCAAGCTCCGCCGTGCGACTTCCATCCGATCCATAGATCGCATTCGGTTGGGTTTTAACGGTCTTTTCGCCCCTCTTTCGCCAGTCAACATCCCGCTATTCTCATCATCCTCGATCCGATTGGCTTTTTGAGTAGCAATCGTCGCACCAACGACACCACCAATAATGCCACCAACTAAGGTGCCCAACCAAAATCCATTACCAAATCCATCGCGGTTGCTCATAATATATCTCCTTTAAATCGCTATCTCTAATTATCCCCCAACCGACCTACAAAGGCAGCAGTTACGCGATCGCGATAAACTGATAATTGATAATCGATCGCAGATCTCTGACATGGGCAATACCTTTGGGCATTTATTTAGAATTACAACCTACGGCGAATCTCATGGAGGTGGCGTAGGCGTAATTATCGATGGTTGTCCGCCTCAAGTAGAAATTACCGAGGCCGAAATTCAGCTCGAACTCGATCGCCGTCGCCCCGGACAGAGTAAGATTACCACACCGCGCAAGGAAGCAGATATCTGTGAAATTCTCTCTGGCGTATTCCAAGGTAAAACACTCGGTACCCCAATTAGTATTTTAGTCCGGAACAAAGATGCACGATCGCAAGATTACGATGAGATGGTGCAAACTTATCGGCCCTCTCATGCCGATGCGACCTATGATGCTAAATATGGGATTCGCAACTGGCAAGGTGGAGGCAGATCCTCAGCGCGCGAAACCATCGGACGCGTAGCTGCTGGCGCGATTGCCAAGAAAATCTTACAGATAGTCAATAACGTCGAAGTCATTGGTTATGTCAAACGGATTCAGGATCTCGAAGCGACAGTAGATAGCAATACCGTCACGATGGCGCAGGTAGAGAGCAATATCGTCCGCTGTCCCGATCCGACATGTGCCGAGCAGATGATCGATCGGATCGAAGCGATCGGCAGACAGGGCGACTCGATCGGTGGCGTGGTAGAATGCGTCGTGCGGAATGTACCCAAAGGTTTGGGAATGCCAGTATTCGATCGACTCGAAGCCGATATCGCGAAGGGAGTGATGTCTCTCCCCGCCACCAAAGGCTTTGAAATCGGTTCGGGGTTTGCCGGAACATTACTGACTGGCAGCGAGCATAATGACGAATTTTACACCGATGAGGATGGTGAAATTCGGACGCGCACCAATCGTTCTGGTGGTACCCAAGGTGGAATATCCAACGGCGAAAATATCATCATTCGCGTGGCATTCAAACCCACCGCCACGATTCGCAAAGAGCAAAATACCGTTACAGCTGAAGGTGTAGAAACCACGCTTGCCGCCAAAGGCCGGCACGATCCTTGCGTGTTACCCCGTGCGGTACCGATGGTAGAAGCAATGGTGGCGTTGGTGCTCTGCGACCACTTATTGCGGCATTACGGACAGTGTAAGGTGCTGTAGATCGCTCTTTGCTGCCAAACTCTGGGTCTATTCTATTACTAGTGTCTCCAAACTGCTGCTCGATCGATTTTTTATCCCGAGAGCCTATATTTGTCCTTAAGTTCATAAGATAATACTCGATTTCGAACGAGCAAAAAGTTGGGAGAAGCGCTGCTAACAAAATCAGACGATTCGATCGAGTATGAAGATCGATCGCAACTTCAATCTGGCGTAGTTTTAACTGAATCGATCGGAGTATTACAAGCAATCGCATTTTCGATCTGGCATGATTTTAACAAAAAATGTTTAATGACAAACAAAATCAGTGAAAAACAATATCCATTTAGATATAATAGAACAAACAATAACTAAAAACCGTTCGATACTTCTGCAAAGTTATAGTCGATCTTCATTTCTCAGTTAGCACCAATGTCTTACTATGCAATTTATGATGGCAACTGCAATCTGTGTGTGACATTCGTACAGCAGTTGGAGCAGATCGATCGTGGCAATTTATTTCGATATATCCCGATGCAAGACAAGCAAACCCTGGCAGAATTTGGTGTGACTGAGGCTGATTGTCAGCAGGGGATGATGTTGATAAATGCTGACGAGCCGACACAACGTTGGCAGGGTAGTGAAGCCGCAGAAGCGATCGGCAAGTTATTACCTGGAGTAGATCTAGCGATCGATCTATATCGATGGATTCCTGGCCTGAAATGGTTGGGAGATCGCGGTTATTTACAGATTCGAGACAATCGCTATCAGTGGTTCGGGAAACGCGATCGAACTTATATTTCGGATTATCAATTCAAAAGTTGTCGAGACAACAATTGTTCGCGATTGTAAATCTTACTGCTGAATTAATAGTAGTTAAATATTGCATACAAATCCCAAGATTATCTCAATCTACACACCTCGATCGAGTCTCAGAGGCTGTTTGAAAAGGGGGGTGAAAAGGTGGCCCGACTTTGGTTAAATCCCATCTTAATGATGAGAGCTTAATCTAACGTGAGTTCGGGATAAGGAAAATCGATCTGCTTCGCTCAATCACCGCCCTGAACTATAAGTTCGGGCTAAAAGCAAAAGTTCTCTGAAGAGAACTGCCAAATCAGTCAGTTCGTTGAAACGAACTTTTGCTTTTAGTCCCTGCTTGGTGCAACACATGCGGAGGGAACCTCCGCCTGAAAAGCATCCGCAAATTCATTTTAGCTTACATCCAGCAGGTTAGATCGTAAAAAAGTTATTTTAGATAAAATTTTCTTTGATGATTTTCTACCACAGTGGAACTACATAGCTAAGCCACAATCACACTTAGAATTGCAAGTTATTTAATCCTCATTCCTAAGGAGGAGTTAGGGAAGTCCACCAACCCGAAGCGAAGTCTAATGAACTCGATCTTACACCCCACCATCGATCGTGGCACCCATTTGGACGAGCGCAGTTAGTTGCGTGCGATTCAATCCTTTATTTGCGCCGAGTTGCATTAATTGATAAGGTTCGATCGAGTCAATCGAGTAGACTTCAACTAATGAATAATTTTGGAATTTCCACACTTTAATCGCACCATCGACGCTACAACTAATTGCGAGATTTAGTCGATCGATAAAGGCGAGCGAGTTAATCTCTTTGCGGTGAGCCTGAAAACGATCGATCCACATTTGCCGATCGAGATCCCAGACTGAGATCGTACCATCGTCATTGCCACAAATCAGTAAGTGGGGGTAACTGGGATGGGGGAGGATTGCCATGGCATCGCGATCTCCGATATAGGCACTAGTATGGAGATAGTCGCGTTCGATCTCCCAGCGATTGAGTTGTCGATCGTCGGTAATGCCGATAATCGATCGACCATCACGAGTAAAAGTCATTTGTCTGAGCCGATTTCCGGCTGCTGGATAACTGGTTAACCGTCCCGTGGGACGATATAGGAGTGAGAGCATGGGCGTATATGAGCCAAAGGCAATCCACTGACAATCGATCGATCGCGCTAATACCAATACCCATTGCGGATCGAGAGCGGTAAAAATCTCCCCATTGCCAGTCTCTAGATCCCAGTATCGAGTAGTGGCATCATAACCGCGACTCCAAATGGTGCGATCGTCAGCGAAGATGAGTTGGGGAATATAATCGGTATGTCCCTCAAAACTCTGTAAATGTGCGCCCGTGAGCGCATCCCAAACTTTGATAATTCGATCGCTCCCCGTACTCGCCACTAGTTTGCCATTGGGGCTGAATGCGAGTCCTCCTGTCAATCCTCGATGTGCCTGGATCGCGATCGGATTTCGCAATCCTCCCAGTTCCACCTGCCACAACGTCAGACTCCCATCGTCTCTACCACTAGCAACGATCGAATTTTGAGTATTCGTTGCCAAACTCATCATTCGGGGCGCACACCCGCCTGCGGTGGAGAGACATTTTCCCGTGTCCAAATTCCATACTTTAATCGTGCCATTATCGCTATCTGTGGCAACAACTGGGTTGTAATAAGCGGCACCTTTGCCACAATCGGCGGCAAAATCGATCGATCGCAGACATGCGCCTGTCTGGAGATTCCAGACGCGAATTTGTTCGAGACAACTCGATCTAACTTGCCCCGTATTATCAAAATTAATATGCCCGACTTGAGTAGGATGTCCGACGAGATCTACTGATAGCGAGCTGACTATTAAAGATAAAATTGACTCGCCATACCCAGTCTCGATGCCCGGTGAGGACTCGCACACACTCGCCGCTGGCGATCTCCCAAATCCGAATTGTCTCATCGCTGCTACCGCTAATTAGATATTTATTATCGTGGCTGAATTGAACATCCCACACCCAACTTTGATGCCCGACGAGCATGGCAATTTCGCGATTGGTGGCTACTTCCCAAACTTTAATCTGAAACCGCGTATCGCAGGCGGCTAAATATTGCCCGTCGGGGCTGAAACTCAGTCCGATAATGGTGCCCAAACCTTGAGCAAATCGACATCGATCGAATGTCGTCCCTCGAAAATCGACTCGCCGCAATAACATCGCCTGAAAATCAACTTCCGCAATGTGCAAATTTGTCAAGTCCCAGCTTGTAAAATCTGCTTGGAGTTCGTGTGATAGCTCGATCGCATTTCCGGCGGCATAGCCAGGGGGTGTGAGGCTGCGACTGAGAGGAATCAGGGACTGGAGCCGATCGACAGCCTGTGTTTGGTGTTGCTGGACGATCGCGCGCGCCAAGGGTTCGAGGAACAGCCGCTGTTGGATCTCGCGAATGTAGGCGGGGGAACTGGCGGGGTGGATGGCGAGATGGTTAAAAAAAAACAATCCGTCTGGGATTGCTAATTCGCGCTGAAGTTCTTCGAGTAATCGATCGGTTGTAAATTCTAGGATGACATTTTGGAGCGTATAACGTTTCTGAGATCGAGATTTTGATGGCAATTTCGTCGAGGTCGAATTATCGCTACCGATCGCTTGGACGATCGATCTTTTGATTAAGGAATCGATCGTAGAGGTTAAAGAGCGATCGAGATTTAAGGGTGCAAAATGTTCGGACAATATATCGAGTGAAACTGGCTCACGACGGATCGCTAAGCAATAAATTAATAACTTTTCTTCTGTTGTCAGTCGCGCTAATTGAGCGGTGAGAATATTACTGATTTTGGCATAAGTATAGCGATCGGATTCTAAAAATGCGGCTAAATCTCCCTCGAAATTGTTGGCGATCGTATTGGCAATAATCCGCAAATAAAGGGGATTGCCTTGACAACGATCGTTAACTTCTTGTAATTCTGAATCTTCACCTGATACCGACATTTGTGCGAGTAGGATCGTCCCAGCCTCGGCAATGCCTGACAGAGCAAAAGTCCGTACTGGAAGTTTGTCACTGGCTAGCTCGGCAATTTCTGGGGGTGGTTCGCGACTGGTAATAAGCGTACAACTTTGATGCTGAGTACTTCCCAGCCGATGAAATAAATCGCCGTAATTGCCATAACCTTCGCGATAGTTTCCGGCGTATTCGCCTGGATTCATGATTGCTTCAACGTTATCTAAAATTATTAGACAGCGATGCTGTTGAAGTAGTTCGAGTAAGATCCCAATTCGTTTCGGGGATGTTTTGATAAGTTCGAGATTGGTGTGTTGGCAAAGTATGCCAATCAGATCGCCGAGCAATTGATTTAATGGGGGTGCTTCTCGTAGCGATCTCCAAATTACAAAGTCGAAACTATCTTGCAATTGTTGGCCGATTTTTGTTGCTAATGCGGTTTTGCCGATGCCACCGATGCCCAGAATGGCAATTAGTTTGCAACGATCGATCTCTACCCAGTGTGAGAGTTTCGATCTCTCTTCGATTCGACCGCAAAAAGGTTGAATATCAGTCGGCGCATCTTCCCAGTCTACAGTGGACTGTCGATCGAGTGCCAGTTGATTGAAGATCGGCTGGAAATTCTGCTTGGTGACTTTTTGTGCAGTGGCGGTAGAGAGTTCCTGCAATAGCTGCGAAGCCAACCGCCGCACGCTGACGGGTTGATAGCCTGTCGCTGCGGCGATCGTATTATAGTCGCGATTCTGCCAGATACCCTGGCAGATTTGCTTTTCGATTTCGGTAATCTCTTTGCCACGCTGTTTGAGGAGGAGGTGGTTGAGGATGTTATAGACACGCGGCGGAATCATGCTGTATCGATCGAGAAACTGGCGGAGTGTGTATCAAATTTGTATCCAATTTCCGCTCCATTGTCGCATATGTATCGATCGATATTGGCGACTACAAGTCAATCCAGACAAAGTTTTTAGCTGGACTTTGGCTCGCCAATATATGTTTTCGCAAATTTGTCGCCGCTAAAATCGCCAATCTGGGGCTTGCTTTCAATTTTGGTTGAGTTATGTTTGATTGGATACCAGTAGACTAAGCCATCGAGCCGATCCTAGCTACTACCTCGCTCCTAAATTCTGCTTAATCTTCAACATCTACAGCCAAAGTCATGGTCACTACACACGTCAACCGCCCTACCACAGCAGCTTTATTACCATCGACCGCGATCGCTCCACTCAACCGACACATAATCATGGCATCTGTCAGCACAGCGTTCCGATCGTCAGATGGCTGTTGTAGAGCTAGATCGACTGGCTTAAGTCATCTGGCTGAATAACTGGCGACTTTTTAATTACCTTTACGAGTTCCAAATTTGAAACCTGTGGGTACCATTAAAGTATCTTGACATTAAATCGTTACAGGTAAGCAGTTTTGGCATATCAGTTCGACTTGCGCTACGTTTTGCCAATGTTACATCCAATGCATGAAACCGATCGATCTATTTGCTGAGTTCTGTATAAAAAAACTCTCAATCTCGACACCGATTTACTTAACAGTTTCCAAGTTTGCAGCCCAAACACCGATCGATATTAAGAACCTCGATGCCATCGAGAGTGAGCTTGTAATAGCTCTCACCACACCTGGAACCACTAGAATCGAACACTCTGATTTCTGACTGTGACTATACATTCAATCGCGACCTCTAAAGGAGCGCTCGCAACTACTCATTACTATCACTAGAGCTGATGATGCCTACTACTACCTTCGATCGATCTCTTCAAGCTACATACCAAACACTGACTGCTTTCGCCCAGAATGCTAATTTCCTGACAACGATCGATCGAGTATTCGGGACTGATTTCGATCGAGCTAGGATGGGTGAGATTCGACAGCAGTGGCTGGTTGGGGATTTTAGGAGCTTGCCGTCGATCGAGATTGTACCAGCGGATGTGTTGGGGACGGCTCAGGGAGCCTACGGCGCGAGTACGAATACAATTTATGTATCGACGGCTTTTATTGAAAATGCGGATGAACCAGCGATCGCTGGTGTCCTGAGTGAAGAAATCGGGCATTGGGTCGATAATCAGATTAATACTACTGATACGCCTGGTGATGAGGGCGAGTTATTTTCGGCATTGTTGTGGAATCGGGATTTGTCCCCAGCTCAGTTAAACCGGATTCAGCAGGAAGATGACAGTAAGACGATTTTTGTCGATGGGCAATTTGTGTCAGTCGAGCAAGCAAATTTTCCTGGAACGACGGGGAATGATAACCTGACAGGTACGAGTGGGGATGACACGTTTACACCGCTCACTGGCATCGATACAGTTAATGGTGGTGCGGGTACAGATACATTAGTCGTTGATTATTCTGGTACTCACACTGCGGGAATCGTTTACAGCACCTACACTCCAGCGACTGGAAGTGGCAGTTTTTATGCCTATAATGGTGGGGTCTACGACCAAGTAAACTACTCAAATATTGAGAAATTCAATCTTACTGGTACCGCCTTTGCCGATGACATTCGTGGCGGTGCTGACAACGATATCTTAAATGGTGGTGGGGGAAATGACTCCATTACAGCGGGTGGCGGAGTAGATATCATCGATGGCGGTGCTGGCATTGATGCTGTCAGTGTCGATGTCTCTAGCACGGCAACTGCCAATACGATCGATCTGGCTAATGCCAGCAATACCCTGGCAAATGGTACTCAACTGCTGAATATCGAACGGTTTAGCAGTTTGACGACTGGTGCGGGGAACGATCGCATCACAACGGGCAACTACGACGATACGATCGATAGCGGCGCGGGTGATGATGTTATCGATGCCAAAGATGGCAATAACACGATCGATGCTGGGAGTGGTAATGATACGGTAACTACAGGCAGTGGTAATGACAATATCAGCGGCGGTGCGGGTAACGACACGATTGCTAGCGGTGCGGGTAACGACACGATTAATGGTGGTAATGACGACGATATTATTAACCCTGGTACTGGCATCGATACGGTTAATGGTGGTGCGGGTACGGATACATTAGTTGTCGATTATTCCGGTACTCATACTGCGGGAATCGTTTACAGCACTTACACTCCAGCGACGGGGAGCGGTAGCTTCTACGCCTATAACGGTGGGGTCTACGACCAAGTTAACTACTCGAACATCGAGCAACTAAATATTACTGGTACCGCTTTTGCTGACGACATTCGTGGTGGTACTGGTAATGACATTATCAGTGCTGGTGCGGGTGATGACACGCTGACCGATGGTGGTGGAGTAGATATCATCGATGGTGGTGCTGGAACCGATAATATTACGATCGATATTTCTAGCACAGCCGGAAATAATACGATCGATCTCAATAATGTCAGCAACACTCTGGCAAATGGCACTCAACTATCGAACATCGAGCGATTTGCCAGTATCACTACAGGAGCGGGTAACGATACGATTACCGCAAAAATTGGCAACTATAACGACATTATCAATAGTGGTGCGGGCAATGACACGATCGATGCTAAAGATGGTACGAATACTGTCAATGGCGGCGATGGGAATGACAATATTCTGACTGGGGTAAATAATGACACGATTAATGGAGGAAATGACGACGATACCATCAATCCTGGTACTGGCATCGATACGGTTAATGGTGGTGCGGGGACGGATACATTAGTTGTCGATTACTCCGGCACTCATACTGGTGGGATTGTCTACAGTACTTATACTCCAACAACTGGAAGTGGCAGTTTTTATGCCTATAATGGCGGGGTTTACGACCAAGTTAACTACTCAAGTATCGAGAAATTCGATATTACTGGTACTGCTAATGCTGACGATATTCGCGGTGGTACTGGTAATGACACTCTCAAGGGCGGCGCAGGTAATGACCTTCTAACTGCTGGCGGTGGCGTAGATATTCTTGATGGCGGGACAGGCATTGATGGTGTGGATGTCGATGTATCGAGTACCGCTACTGCTAACAACATCGACTTGACTAATTCCACCAACACCCTCGCCAATGGCACCCAACTTCTGAATATCGAACGCTTTACCAGTCTCAAGACTGGAGCTGGCGATGATGTCATTACGACTGGTAACTACGACGACACGATCGATAGTGGTACGGGCAATGACACAATTAATGCCAAAGATGGTAATAACATTATCGATGCTGGGAGTGGTAATGATACGGTAACTACAGGCAGTGGTAATGACAATATCAGCGGTGGTGATGGCAATGACACGATTGCTAGTGGTGCGGGTAACGACACGATTAATGGGGGCAATGACGACGATATTATTAACCCTGGCACTGGCATCGATACGGTTAATGGTGGTGCGGGAATAGACACTTTAGTTGTCGATTATTCAGGGACTCATACTGCGGGAATTGTTTACAGCACCTACACTCCAGCGACGGGGAGCGGCAGCTTCTACGCCTATAATGGCGGGGTCTACGACCAAGTTAACTACTCGAATATCGAGCAACTAAATATTACTGGTACCGCTTTTGCTGACGATCTGCGGGATGGTAATGGTAATGATACGTTAATTGGTGGTGCTGGCGATGACTCATTTACCGATAGTGGTAATGGGGTAGATTCGATCGATGGTGGTATGGGAGTCGATCGCATCACGATCGATCTGTCTAGCACAGCCGGAAATAATACGATCGATCTAAATAATGCCAGCAATATTCTGGCCAATGGCACGGAAATCCGCAATATCGAGTGGTTTGCCAATCTCACTACAGGAACGGGTAACGATACGATTACCGCAAAAACTGGCAACTATAACGACATCATTAATAGTGGTGGGGGCAATGACACGATCGATGCTAAAGATGGTACGAATACTGTCAATAGTGGCGATGGCAATGACACGATTGCTAGCGGTGCGGGTAACGACACGATTAACGGGGGCAATGACGACGATATTATTAACCCTGGTACTGGTATCGATACGGTTAATGGTGGTGCGGGAATAGACACTTTAGTTGTCGATTATTCAGGGACTCATACTGCGGGAATCGTTTACAGCACCTACACGCCAGCGACGGGGAGCGGCAGTTTTTATGCCTATAATGGTGGGGTCTACGACCAAGTTAACTACTCGAATATCGAGAAACTGAATATTACTGGTACCGCTTTTGCTGACGATCTTCGTGGCGGTAATGGTGCCGATCTTCTCAAAGGTGGTAAAGGCAATGACACCATCACTGGTAATGCCGGAAATGACATCATTATCGGTGTCAATAATATCGATACGAACCCTGGCAATGCTGAAATCGATACCCTCACTGGTGGTGCGGATAACGATATCTTCGTCCTCGCGGCTAATGGCAAAGACTTCTACGCAACTAGTGGCAATGGCGACTATGCCAAAATTACCGATTTTAGTCTCACCCAAGATGTCATCCAACTGCGCGGTGCAGCCACCGACTACTCCGTTACCTCGAATCCAACAAATATCGGTGGTGTTACGGCACCGAGTACGGCTCTCTATCGCGGATCCGAACTCATCGCCGTATTGCAAGGGGTTACTAGTACGAGCGTCAATTTAAACTCGACTGCATTTAGCTACAGCGACTTTACAATTATCAACGACTTACCGCCGATCGTGACGATCGCGAATGCAAGTCCCGTTAATGAAGGTCAATCTGGTACTACCGTTGCTAATTTTACCGTCACACTCAGCAGTCCTACATCCAGAACTGTCATCGTTCCTTACTCTACGGCTGATGGTACGGCAACAACTGGCGATAATGATTATATCGGTACTAATACTGGTTCGATTACTTTTCTACCTGGCGAAACTAGCAAAAATATTAGCGTCGTTATTAATGGCGATACCAAAGTCGAGTCCGATGAGACATTTACTGTCACGCTAGGTACGCCGACGAATGGGACACTGGGAGCTACGATGACAGCTACAGGTTCGATCGTCAATGATGATACTACCGTAACTATTGCTAATAGTGTTAATGGTGCTGAAGGTAATAATTTAGCTCAATTTACGCTCACCCGCGTCGGTGTCATCGCGAGTCCTCTGACGGTAACGTATACCCTGGCTGGCACGGCGACAAATGGCTCTGATTATAACATTCCGCTCTCAACCACCTTTGCCGCAGGTAGCAACACCGCCGTTGTCAATCTCAATACGATCGACGATAACCTCTTTGAGGGCGCGACACCAGAGACTGTCATCGTCAACTTGACTGCTGGCACCAATTATACGCTCGGTACTACGCCTACTGCCACAATCTCGATCGTCGATAACGATAGTCGTCCCACTGTCAGCATCAACAATATCAGCGTCACCGAAGGCAATAGCGGCAATACTAACGGTGCATTTACACTCACCCTCAGCAATCCAACTACTGAGATCGTTACCGTTGACTATAATACTGCCAATGGTACGGCAATTGCGGGTAGCGACTACACCGCCGCCACTGGCACCGTCACCTTTGCAGCCGGACAAACCAGCCAAACTGTGAATGTCCCGATTATTGGCGACCTCAACTTTGAGGATAATGAAGCCTTCAATCTCAATCTCACCAATCCGACAAATGCGACTCTGGGCACTAGTTCTGGTACTGGTACGATCGTTAACGACGATTTACCCACGCTGACTGTCGCTGCGACAATTGCTAATGCTGGTGAAACACTTACTAATCCAGGTCAATTTACCATCACTCGCAGCGGGGTGATAACAAATGCCCTCGATAATATTAAATACACGCTATCCGGTACAGCCACCAACGGTGCGGATTACTCACTTAGCGGTACAACCGCCTTTGCCGCTGGAAGCAGTACGCTTGTGGTCGATCTCAACGTTATTGACGATAATATCTTTGAAGGTGCTATACTTTACACGGGCATAACTTGAGCATCGGCGATCGAAGAGATGATAGTCTAGTAAAGTCAAGGAAAAAGTGGAGCTTGAGGGATGAGCAATCTAAACTTTACGGAAGAAGATCGAGAAATATTAAATTATGAAAGATTTCACCATCCTCATCCCAGGGTCCAGTTGAAGATGGAAGTATTATGGCTTAAAAGTCAAAACTTACCTTTAAATATGATTTGTAGGCTAGCAAACATTTCACCTAATACATTGAGAAAATATTGTCAACAATATCAGGCTGGTGGTATAGAAAAACTCAAAGAAATTAACTTTTATCAACCCAAAAGTGAATTAAAATTACATCAGACAACTATCAAAGAGTATTTGAAATTGAATCCTCCAGCTACCATAAATGAAGCTGTAAATCAGATTGAAAATCTTACCGGAATTAAACGCAGTCCAACCCAGATCCAAAAATTCCTGAAATCAATAGGGATGCGATGTTTGAAAGTTGGGGCTATTCCTTCTAAAGCAGATCCCGATGAACAGGAAGAATATAAAATAAATAAGCTAGAACCCAGGTTAGAAGAGGCAAGACAAGGAAAAAGAGCGGTTTTCTTCGTGGATGCGGCTCACTTTGTCATGGGAGCTTTTTTGGGGATGATTTGGTGTTTTCAACGGCTGTTTATTAAGTCACCTTCAGGGAGAAAACGGTTCAATGTGCTGGGAGCATTAAATGCCATTACTCATGAAGTTATTTTGGTTACTAATGACAGCTATATCACTGCTATTCAGATTTGTGAACTTCTGCAAAAATTAGCTGACCTAGGACTGAGCATTCCCATTACTCTGGTTTTAGACAATGCTCGATACCAAAAATGTCGAGTTGTCCAAGATTTAGCTAAATCCTTGGAAATAGAATTACTATACTTGCCGACTTATTCGCCCAATCTAAATTTGATTGAAAGGCTCTGGAAGTTTGTTAAAAAGAAATGTTTATATGGCAAGTATTATGAGGATTTTACTCAGTTCTCATCAGCCATCTCTGAATGTCTAAATGATGCTCATCTGCAACATAAAAAAGAGCTTGATTCCTTGCTCACACTCCGCTTTCAGCATTTTGACAAAGCTCAGGTTATGACCGTTTAAAGTATACTCCAGAGACGGCGATCTTGACGATCGATTCTAATATCTCTTATGTCTATTCCTACGTGTACGCTACCCTAGTTTTTGACAAGGCAGCTACCTACGTAGTCGGTACCAATAATACTGCAACCGTCAATATCACTGACAATGATAGTCGTCCGACAATTAGTATTAATAACACTAGTCTCCTCGAAGGCAGTAGCAACACAAATGCCACCTTTACCCTCACCCTCAGCAATCCCACCGTCGAAACCGTCACGGTAGATTATGCCACTGCTAATGGCACCGCCACCGCTGGTAGCGACTATACCGCCACCACGGGCACCGTCACCTTCGCACCAGGGCAAACCACCCGCACGATCGCAATTCCCATTATCGGCGACTCAGTAGGCGAACCAGACGAAACCTTTACCGTCAACCTGACTAACGCCCAAAACGTCACCGGAATTAGTACCGCTATCGGTACGGGCACGATCCTGAATGATGATTCTTTTGTTAGCGTCGTCGGTACGAATAATGGTGCCGAAGGTAACTCTACCCCCGCAAGTTTTACTCTCACTCGTGGCGGTTCGACGGCGCAGGCTCTGACGGTTAACTATACGCTTTCTGGAACGGCGACAAATGGCACTGACTATATCATTCCGGCTACTACCACATTTGCGGCGGGTAGTAGTACGGCGATCGTCAATGTCAGCGTCACCGACGATAATATCTTTGAGGGTGCTACGCCCGAAACTGTCATTCTCACCTTAGCCACTGGCAGTAATTATGCCTTTGATGCGACACCAGCCACGGTGACTATTAGCGACAACGATAGTCGCCCGACAGTGGGCATCGGTAATATTAGTGTTAGCGAAGGCAACAGCGGTAATTCAAACGCAGCCCTAACCCTCACTCTGAGTAATCCGACTGTTGAAACCGTCACGGTCGATTATAGTACCGCTGATGGTACCGCGATCGCCGGGAGCGATTACACCGCCACATTTGGCACCGTTACTTTCACTCCAGGGCAAACCAGTCAGGTAATTAATTTAATAATTACAGGCGATACTGCATTTGAGGATAACGAGACATTTAATGTCAATCTCACCAATCCCTATAACGCCTCGATTGGCACTGGTACCGGAACTGGAACTGTCACGATTGTCAATGATGATTTACCGACAATTAGTGTCGCCGTTACCGATAATAATGCTAGCGAAACATTAACTGGAAATCCTGCCAATACAGGCACATTTACCTTCACCAGAACTGGGGTAACTACAGCAGCCAAAACGGTAATCTTTACTATGAGCGGTACCGCTACCAATGGTGCGGACTATACGATTCCAGGTTCGGTAACATTTGCCGCTGGTAGCAATACGGCAACGCTAGATTTAACCGCGATCGATGACAATATCTTTGAAACTGCCACTCCCGAAACGGCAATTCTTACGCTGATTGATGATACTGTATTCAATCTGTTTGGCATTTTAGGTAATAACCGTCCGCCTACTTATCGCGTCGATAGCATTAATAATATTGCGACGGTAAATATTAGCGATAACGATCTGCGTCCGACGGTGACGATTAGCGATGCCACTAAATTAGAAGGCAATAGCCTCAATAGTTTGGGCTTTAATATCAGCCTTAGCAATCCTACTGTCGAAACCGTCACGGTTAACTATAATACTGCCGATGGCACGGCCACGATCGTCGGTACGCCAGACTTCGATCCCGATTATCAGGCTATCACCAATGGCTTAGTTACCTTCAATCCTGGCGAAACCAATCAAACGATTAACATTGCGATTAATGGCGATCGCGATTTTGAGAGCGACGAAACCTTTACCGTCAATCTTTCTAACGCCCAAAATACACGCGGTATCGATCGATCCACCGCTACAGGTACCATTCTCAACGACGATACCTTACCCGAAATTACGATCGTCGCTACCAATCCCACTTCTACCGAAGGTGTCGGCGAAGGCTTATTTACCTTCACTCGTACTGGTGGCAATCCCGATCGCGCTCTGACAGTCAATTTCGACCTCTCCGGCAATGCCACCACCCGCCAAGGTTATGGCACCCGTTCCGGTTCGATTACCTTCGCTCCTGGCAGCACTACCGCCACACTCGGCGTTCCCGTCGCTAATAACAACGTCTTCAATGCTTATCGTAGTTGTGTAGTCACGCTCCGCAGCGGCGGTGGCTACTCGATCGGTGGTGGTGGCGGCGGCGGTGGCGGTGGTGGTGGCGGTGGTGGCGGTGGCGGTGGTGGCGGCGGTGGTGGCGGTGGCGGTGGCGGTAGCGCGACGGTAAATATTATCGATAATGACACCGCACCAGTCATCAGTATCAATGATGTCAGCATTGCCGAAGGTAACAGCGGCACCAAAGATCTCACCTTCACCGTCTCCCTGAGCATTGCCAGCGACGATTTCGTCACTGTCGATTATAGTACGGCAGATAATACCGCCACCGCCATTAGCGACTATTTAGCCAAAACTGGCACACTTAGTTTCGATCCATCCACGCTGATTGCAGGTACCACCACCTTTACCCCAGGTGAAACCAGCAAAACTATTACCATCAAAATCAATGGTGACACTGATGTCGAAGCTGATGAAACATTTAAGGTCAATCTGACTAATGCTGTCGGTGGCACACTCGGCAAATCGACTGGCATAGGCACGATCGTCAATGACGACACTCTGCCGATCGTTGACGTTCTACCCACACTCACCCTGAGCGTCCCTGATGCCGATGCTGGCGAACCAAATAACAACGGACGATTTTTACTCACGCGCACTGGTAGTCTCACCAATGCACTCACCGCCACCTATACGATCGGCGGTACGGCGACTGCGGGTAGCGACTATCAAACCCTAACTGGGACTGTCACATTTGCCGCTAATGATGTGACTGTCGCGATCGATGTTAACGTCCTCGATGACACGATCTATGAAGGTGCAACTCCTGAGACTGTAGTTCTCAACTTAGCCGCTAATGCTGCTTACACCATCGGCACAGTAAGTTCGGGAACTGTGAATATTACCGATAACGAACTCGATCCGGCGATCGCTCCACCACTGCCTGTAGTCACGGTTACCGCTACCAATCCCACCTCCACAGAAGGTATTGGCGAAGGCTTATTTACCTTTACCCGCACTGGCGATACCAGTAATCCGCTGACGATCGATTTCGATCTCAGCGGCAATGCTACCACTCGTCAAGGCTATGGCACGCGATCGGGTTCGATTACCTTCGCTCCTGGTAGTACTACTGCTACATTCGGCGTTCCCGTTGCCAATAACAACGTCTATAACGCCTATCGCAGTTGTATCGTCACGATCCGTCCTAACATTGGTTACGCGATCGGTACGGGTGGGACTGGTACTGGCGGTAGTGGTTCTGGCGGCTCTGGCAGTGGTTCTGGTGGCTCCGGTAGTGGCTCTGGCGGCTCTGGTAGTGGCTCTGGCGGCTCCGGTAGTGGCTCTGGCGGCTCTGGTAGTGGCTCTGGCGGCTCTGGTAGTGCGACGGTAACTATTATCGACGACGACACCGCACCAGTAATTAGCATCAACGATGTCAGCATTACCGAAGGCAATAGCGGTACCAAGGATCTGATCTTCACCGTCTCCCTGAGCATTGCCAGCGACGATTTAGTCACTGTCGATTATGGCACAGCAGACAATACTGCCAATGCCATTAGCGACTATCTATCTCAAACTGGCACACTTAGTTTCGATCCATCCACGCTGATTGCAGGTACCACCACCTTTACCCCCGGTGAAACCAGCAAAACTATTACCATCAAAATTAATGGTGACACTAATGTCGAAGCTGATGAAACATTTAAGGTCAATCTGACTAATGCTGTCGGTAGCACACTCGGCAAAGCGACTGGCACAGGTACGATCGTCAATGATGATGTAACTTCCCCTACAATTAGCATCGCGAATGTCTCCCAAGTCGAGGGTAATTGCAACATCACTAATTTTGGCTTCCAATTAACGCTCAGCAATGCTAGTACCGAGATCGTCTCAGTGACATATGCCACCGCCGACGATACCGCGATCGCGGGGAGTGATTATATCGCCAAGACTGGCATCGCCATCTTCAATCCTGGCGAAACCACCAAAACCATCAACGTCGGAGTCAATGGCGATATGGTGTACGAAGCAAATGAAATCTTCAAACTCAATCTCAGCAATGCGATTAATGCAACGATCGCGACTGCTACTGGGATTGGTACGATCGTCAATGACGATCTCCTACCCACCTTATCGGGTACAGAAGGAGCAGATCGAATATTCGGTTTCACGACTGACGATATCATCTTCGGCGGTGCGGGGAACGACACAATCTTTGGAGGTGATGGGAACGACATCATCTTTGGCGGTGCGGGAGTGGATCTGATTTATGGCGGTGCAGGTAACGATACCTTTGGCTTCAATAATCCGAATGAAGGCATCGACAAAATTTATGATTTTGTAGCTGGCGAGGATCGGCTAACTTTCTGTCGGTGCTGTTTTGGAGACGATGCTGCATTTGGTAGCGATCCTGTGGGTACGCTAAGTGCAGAGCGGTTTGGCATCGGCTCATTTGCAACGACTGCCAGCCAACGCTTTATCTACAACTCACAATCGGGAGGATTATTCTTCGATGCTGATGGTGTCGGTGGAACTTCCCAAGTACGCATTGCCCAACTAGTCGGCAATCCCACTCTAACTAGCAATAATTTCACGCTGTTCTAATCGTCGCGCTCTACGTCTAAAATCGATGCCGAGCGGTAATTGTCGCTCGGTAAATCGACAAATAAATCGCCACTTTTCCTGCTGCTTTTTAACTCATCTATCCGAATATAAATCATGAAAAACTTAACAATTGCCGCACTTTTAGGCATTGCAACTGCCACGACTGGCATCGCGATCGATTCTGCACCCGCACGGGCTGTAATTATTACATGTGCTGGAACTGGCAGTCGTTCGTGTACCGGAAAATTAGCCGATGCTAACGACTTGGTTTCGATCCCGTTTACAATCGCTAGTGCCTCAAACGTGACGCTTCGATCTTATGGTTATGGTGGATCTGGTAGCGGCACTAATTATGACGGAAACACGATCTCGGCTGGAGGTTTCGATCCCAATATCACTATTTTTGATTCGTCAAATAAATGGCTTGTCGATAGCGACGACACTCCTTCTGGCGACCTAGATTTTAATTTCAGCACAATTTTACCAGCGGGCAATTATCGGGCAGTGCTGGCAGTATTTGGTAACTTAACGAATGGATCTGGGAGTACTTACCCAGGGGGGTATCCGAATGCTGGTGATTTTTTTAGTGGAAGTACTGATTATGCAGTCGATATTATCTTCACTCCTGTAGCAACGGCAGTACCAGAACCTTCTAGTCTAATCGGTACGGCGATCGCGGGTTTTTCAACAGTGCTGGTAAGACGGAAGTTAGCATCCGATCGGCAGAAGAATCGTAGTTAGTGGCGCATCAACAGTAGTGAACCCGATCGGGTAATCAAATTCACTGCTCGCTCGATCTAAATCGGACATCATCGATCGATGCTAATTCTCTTTATCAATAAAGTTGGATCGATCGAAGCAATAATTCTCAATTTTACTAAAACTATTCAATCCGACTATTCCAATCTTTGCAGCGCGCTCACAGCAATTCATCCATCAACTGCATGACTTGAATCGCCCCATCCGATAATCGATCGAGGGGCGAGAGCATAATTTGCTTCTCTAATAATCCTTTGAGCGCGATTAATTTCAGACTATTTTCGGCATGTGCTTGGGAGATTGGCACTGCTGCGGGAAGATACCCAATCGCACCTAAATCGGACAGCAATGCCCGTCTGACTTGTAAATTGCTATCTGATAAGAATTCGACCAATCGATCGCCATAGGTGTCATCCTGAGTCAATTGGTACATCGCCCGTGCCGCTGCATATTTAACTCGGGGAATCGGATGTGAGAGGAAGGGTTGGATCGAGGGTACCGCAGCTGTCGCACCCAGCGTGCCTAATGCTTCTACGATCGCATCATAAGGCTGTGAAAAATCTTCCCCCTGTGGCAGTAACTTACCATCTTGCACTACTGCCGAGATAAGCTGAGTCAACTGTGGAACACAGATCGGATCGCCTAACATTTCTAAAGACTGTGCTGCAGCCTCCCGCACATAAAAATCTGTGCAATTTAGAGCAGCAATTAAGGCGGGTACGGCACTGCGATCGCTTAGTTTACCTAAAGCTCTCGCTGCATTGCGCCGCAATGGATAGCCACCATCGGGCGTGCGATCCGCTTCATCTTCTAACGCGGCAATCAATCCAGGGACAACCGGAGGAGCGTCCACCCGAAATTTACCCAACCACCAAGCTGCATAGATCCGCAGACCTAAATCTTCCCCAGAGAGATTAGCGATCGCTTGGGGTACAGTTAACGGCTCGCCATCGATAATCGGAGATTCATCATTCATTGCTTTATCGATCGATAACTATCTGAATCTACCTTAACCTAATCCTGCCTTGCTACTCACACTCTCCTGGTTCGATTGTGGATTGTGGATTGTGGATTGTGGATTGCCGATTGTCTGAGTATCGAACAGATTTCCGGAAGTCCCCCCATCACTCATCCACTAAAGCCTAATCCCTGTCCTCTATCCCCTCATGTAAGAGTTGCCAAAAAATTTCCCGCAGTCACATCCTATCGCCGACGAAATTGCCAGTAAGCGGATATAACTGCGGGTTCGATTGACTAACGACTAGCTCAAAGCATCGATCGCATCGTCGAGGAATCGACTAGCTCAAGGCATTGATTGCATAGTCGAGGTAGGAATTAGCTTCAACAGCAGCATCACCAGACAAACCGTGGTTGCCTTTGATGTACTTGAGTGCTTCAACATACCAGCTAGGGGAGAGGTCGAAAGTCTTGTTGATTTCAGCCAAACCACCAATGAGGTAGTCATCCATGGGGCCAGTACCACCGACAACTAGACAGTAGGTAACCATGCGGAGGTAGTAACCGATGTCACGAGCACATTTAGCTTTACCACGCTCGTCAGCAGCAAAGTTAGGGCCTTGCATTTGAGTGGTGTAGGGGAATTTTTGGTATACAGCGTTAGCGGCACCTTTAGTCAAGGCATCAGCTTTAGCAGTCAAACCTTTGGCTGCTTCCAAGCTAGCACCAGCTTGACGGAACCGACCGAAAGCTACTTGCATTTCAGTGCTGCTCAAAAAGCGACCTTGGGAATCAGCGGTAGATACTGCTTCGGTTAATGGAGTTTTCATGTTCTTTAATTAGGTGACTGGTTCTGAATAAAAGTTGATAAATTGCGGCAGACAAAGATAACGATTTTGCAACCTCAGACTCTGAGCCTTGGATACAATCCAAAATCCAAAATCTTTTAACCGACAGCAGCAGCAGCGCGATCGAAGTAGCTAGCAACTTCGGACATCAAGGAGCTACAATCGCCATTGGTGATGCCATTTTTGTCGCCAGCAATTGCTAGGGCAGCATCTTTCATTTTGCCAACCCCAACAGCTACCGAAGCACCAGGAGTACCCAGTGCTAAGTAAGTTTCGCGTAAGCCATTCAAGCAGCGATCGTCTAAGACGGAAGCATCGCCTGCAAAAATCGCGTAAGTAACATAGCGGAGGATGATTTCCATGTCGCGCAAGCAAGCAGCCATGCGACGGTTGGTGTAAGCGTTTCCACCGGGAGCGATCAAGTTCGGTTGTTCGGCAAACAATGAACGTGCTGCGTTAGCGACGATCGTTGACGAGTTGCTCGTGATCCGGTTGACGGTATCCATCCGTTTGTTACCATCGGCAACCATTGCCGATAACGCATCTAATTGAGCGGCACTGATGTATTGACCTTGTGCGTCGGCTTGAGCCACTACTTTAGAAAATCCGTCTAACATAATTTTTAATTCCTTGTGGGTTTAATCGTTTTGGTATCAAGTTTATTCGCTATTGCCGCGCTCATTGCGTAACATAGCTTAATAAATCTGTGAAAACTCTCGTATTAATATGAGAGGCTAACAAGTTTTCGCCAGTCTGCACTATGCGATCGCTCAGCAACCACTGCTACCTGTTAAATTAAATTTATACAATGTTTTGCGATCTCTATGTCTGTTTCCGATCGTCTTTGTCACAAACGTTAATAATCTAGACCCTGCCGAGTTTCTAACTGGGGAAACAGGTACCATAGTTACACCACTTTTGCACTGTGAGCACCAAAAAAAATCGACTGAATGTGTCTTTGGACGAGATAGAACGCGAGAAGCTGGAAAAGCTGGCGAAGGAGTCGGGGCTTTCCCTTTCGCGGACGATCGCTCAATTGATTCGCAAGGCTAAGAGTAAACCAATGTCTAAAGATGAATCGACCGTTGAAGCGGACGATCTCGGTCAACCGCAGGACTAGCGCGTGCGATCGGTGCAATGAAATGTAACTAGTCAGACCTTGATGTTAGGTCGATCTTACCTGCGTTTTGCAGCGTTGAAGTCACTACTCAGTTGCGATAACCACCCACCCAGCACAAAGCCAATTCCGACCGCACCAGCTAAAATCAAACCCCAAGGTAACTCGATCGATTGCCAGACCAAGAATTTCACGCTGACAATTGTGGCATTTTGAACTGACAATAATGCGATCGACACGATCCACATCGCTACAATCGCTGAAACGATCGAATTAGTTACTGGAGTCATTTTAGCTATGGTACTGCGATTTTTCTAATTCGATCTTACTCACAATTTACCAGAGCTTGAATAGCGGATGCCATAATTATCTCTAGTTTGGGGGTGATTTTTTCCGACCTACCACAACACTGCTAAGCGATCGAATGTCTGTGGGTTGTAGAAAAATCCGGTTACAATGTGAGACAAGTTATTTAAAAAGACTTCATGAAAATTGTCATCCTATCTGCTGTCATCCTTGCTACCGCGTCTGTTGAATCGATGTTTGGGGCAATCTCACCTGCTGCTGCCGCTACATTAAGTTGGAGTTGGAATTATGCTGGATCTGGCATCACAGCAAGCGGGAATTTTTCTACCAATGATACCCCCGACGCTTTAGGTTTTTATCTAATAACGGGAATTACTGGTATGCGCAATGGTGAAACAATTACTGGATTGCAACCAGCCGGAACTCCCATCCCAGGGAACGAACCTTTTAGTGTCGATAATTTAATCAGTCTCAATCCTCAGCAGTTAACTGGTGACGGGTTTGGCTATTCAACAGCAGGCGGTAACTATGCGAGTCCGTTTTTTGCTAGTTTTTTACCAACTCCAGGTTATTTAGAAGTTTTTTCTGCGCCACCATTTACGCCAGGTGCTGAAAATTTTGGATCTGAAGACAGTGAGTTACCGATTAGCTTTTCGGCACGCATCATCAACGTTCCCGAACCATTTACCACGATCGGGACATTAATCGGTGGTACCGCAGCTGTTCGGATGAGAAAGAAATTAAAATCAACCGATCGCTCGTAGGTGATTGATAATGCAAAAAAAACAGCAGTCACAACTAATGACTGCTGGGCTTTATGCTGAATTCAACTGATGTTTTTCTGACTACCGATCGATTACTTGAGTGCTGCGATTTCAGTTTCCATTGTCGATGCTAGTTTCTGCAACTGCTCTGGAGAATGGGTTTCCAGATATACGCGGATCAACGGTTCGGTACCGGAGGCGCGCAGCAGAATCCAACTACCATCGCTGAGATAGAATTTTACGCCATCTTTACGACCGACTTCTTTAACATCAATCCCCGCGATATTCGTTGGCGGATTGGTAGTATAAGTTTCCATCACCGTCTTTTTGTGCGCGTTATCCAGATGTAAATCCAGACGACGGTTATACAGCGGCCCACCAGCTTCGGCGATGACTTCCGCAACCATTTGACTCAAAGGTTTGCCCTCATACGCGATCGCTTCCGCAATCAGCATATCGGCTAATACACCATCTTTTTCGGGAATATGTCCGATGATACTCAATCCACCGGATTCTTCCCCACCAATGAGTACTTGCGTTTGCCGCATTTGCTCGCCGATATATTTGAATCCAACGGCGGTTTCAATTAGGGGAACACCATGCTTGGCTGCAAAGTTGTCTAGGAGGTGGGTAGTTGCCACCGTACGGACGATCGCCCCAGTTTTGCCCTTATTCTTAATTAAATGCTTGGCAAGGACGAGCAAGACGGTATTTGGCGTGAGGACGTTACCGAGTTCGTCTACGATCCCAAATCGATCGCTATCACCATCCGTCGCGACACCGAGATCGGCTTTATCGTTTTGAACTGCGGCGATCAGTTCGCCTAATAGTTCGGCTTTGGGTTCTGGCATTCCACCCCCAAATAGCACATCCCGCTGCATGTGAAAAGTTTCGATCTCGCAGCCGCAGTGAATCAAGACTTTATCTAAATATCCCCGCGACGTGGAATACATCGCATCATACTTAACTTTCAGTTTCGCCGATCGAATCCGATCGACATCTAAAATCGTGTAAATAAATTTAAAATATTCTGGCTGTGGATCGAAAGTACTAATCCGATCGCCATGTTTATTTTCTGGCGGCGCATCGCTAGCAGTTGCTAGATTTGCGACGATCGTATCGGTAATCGCTGGAGTCGCTGGCCCAGCATAATCGGGAATATACTTAATCCCACAATAAGGTGCTGGATTGTGACTTGCGGTAAACATCAGCGCACCCGCCGAGTTTAATAACCTAGCATTGTAAGCAATTACTGGTGTCGGACAATCTCGATCGACAACTTTCACCGTCCAACCCAAATCGGCCAATACTTCCGCCGCTGTCTGCGCGAATTTATCTGCTAAAAATCTAGTATCATAGGCAATCAAGACAGGACGATCCTGACTGTATGCCGTGCTGAGATAGGCGGCGATCGCGCGTGTTACTTTACACACATTCGCAAATGTAAAATCATCTGCGATAATTCCCCGCCAACCGTCAGTCCCAAAATTAATTTGATGCGTACTGCTACTACCTGCGCTCATCATTAGCTGCCCGTTCGCTGGCTGATATGTTTGCTTCCATAACACTATCACGATCCGAGGTGATGGGATAGTTGACCGAACTGGCGATCTTTAGATATTTACTACCTCACTACCCCCTAGCCACCAGACCAGGATTTCTGGTAAGTTTAGCTTAAACATTGTGGGCGACACTGTGAACCAAACTCAATCCACTAACGTATCTACTCTCAAGGCAGAAATCGCGCGGTTTCGCGAAGAACTCAGCACGCGTGACAAACTAGTCCAACAGTTATCACAAGAACTGTTTCGGCTAGTCAAAGACAATACTACCTATGCACCTAGACCCGAAGTAGCTGGCGACTATCGAGCCGAAGTCAGGCTTTTGCGCGAACAACTGCAAGGAGTCGAACAACAAGTTCATTATTATCAAGACCAACTCCAACGCCGCGATCTCGAAATTCAGCAACTGCGCCAAACGATCCGCGAACTCAGCGAACGCGGTCAAATGTTAGAACAAGTGATTCGCGAATTACCTAAAGTTTATACGCGTAAATTTGCCGAACGCTTGGCTCCGATCAAGTCAAAAATCATGGCATTGCAACATGAAAATCGCCAACTTCAAGCCGATCTAGTTGCAGTTACCGATCGACTCGCAGTTAGAAGTATTAGCCTACAACAACCGCATCCATCCAAGCTAGAATTAGACTTACCCAAAATCGGTCAGCAATCGACCCAAATTGCTACTGTCTTCAGTCATGTCTAGATATCGCAGCATCAGAAGTTAGACCTTAGCCCTTGTTTGTCACTCTAGGTAGAAGAAAATGAATGAATCGTAGTTAAGTCTCGATTGATAAAGGCATTAGCGCAGAGATTGACAAGCGAAATCAAAGTAAGAAAACAACTAACAAGGAGAGGATTATTAAAAACCCGCAACCAAGGTTTAACTAAATTAAAAGCTAAGAATACCAACTTTATCTAATTTTATATTTAGCTGTTATGGGGGCTAATCGATCGTTACTTTAACGTTTTTTCTCTGGTACTTTGCTAGGAATACCTTCACAGCCACCGGGAATCGTCTGGCGGGAGGCTTCGCCACACCAGGCACAACAGTATTTGCGTTGGTCTTCAGACATTTCTTGGACGTTGGTAAAGTCGGCATTTTCGATTACCGCACCGGTAAATTCACCAGTGGTATGGTTGGGGATTTCATTGCGACTGCGCGGGCTAGCAGATTCGACATTACCATAGAAAAATCGAGTACCTTTAATGTCTGCATTAGTTAATTTGGCTTCATATAAGATCGTGCGCGAAAAATTGGCTTTTACCAAATCGCAGCCGCTCAAATTGGCGCGAATCAGATTGGCATCGCTAAGATCCGTCCAGCGTAAATCGGTTTGAGAGATGTCTGCACCTGCCAACATCACCCCCAAATCGATCACTCTGACTCCATATAGCCGATCTTCATCGTAACCGCCATTCCCGTCCAAAATTGCCCGACCCAACCTGCGATCGCGTCGGAGCGGACTGAGTAATTTAGACTGAGACAGGAAGCGCAGGACTTTTGCTTTACCGCCAGCATCGATACTCCCTAATAATGCTGCCGTGCGTCCAGCTGCAAATGCTTGTTCCTGCGGCCAATCTTCGAGGAAACCATCTTCATCTAAAACGAGATCGGAGATACCCTGAAAATAGGTATCGATCGTTTGTTGTTGCGTGAGGATATTTTGTTGAGTGGTGAGGCGGTTTTGTTCGATCGTCAAGTCGCGCGAGATAATATACTGTCGCCAAGCAATATATACTGCTAAGATGGCAATCAAAATCTGACCGAATGCACCGCCCCATTCACCTGAGGCACCCACAGCATTCCAATCGATTTGGTCGGAGAAACTACCGAGATACTCGAAAACTTCTAAAATCTGGAGCAAGCCCACCACCGCAATCAGTACCGTAATCGCCGCGATTAATTGCAAGCGTTGTGAGGGCGATAGCGAATCTAGCAGTTCTTGTCGAATACCGCGATAGATAATTGGGAGAGATAATACTAAAGCGATCGCACAACCTGCTGCGGCAATCCAGGTATTATTGAGCCATAATCCGAACACCATAATGGCGATCGCTATCAAATTTACCCAGATCGTCATATTCTACGCAAAATATCTAGGCTAGAAGGTTAAATTAATTTAATCTTGCTTACTATATCATTAAATAATAACACGTCTCGTTCGGGACAGCTTGGATTTGGCAAGATGAAGAAGATTATATTTAAGTTAGTTTTACTCGGTTTAATTGGGACTGTTGGTAGTCTCTATTATATTTGGCAGGAGGCGACTAATGTACCTGAAGAATATACTGAGGCAGTCGCTACAAATAGCACAGCTACTCCAGCTCTACCATTGCAGTCGAGTCAAATCACCCAGCAGGCAACTGTCAGTAAAAATAAGATCGATCGACCGATCGCGCAAGCTAAAAGCGGTGATAAAATAGCACTGAAACTAACCGATCGCGACCTTACTAATTTAGCTGTTGCCAAGCTAGCAGCTTCCCAAGTCAATAAACAAATACCTGCGGGAATTACTGGGATTAATACTAATATTAAAGATGGCAAAATTCATACGGGTGCATTGGTAAATATCGATCGCATAGTCCGTGATAGCCAGCCGGGAAGTCAGACGGCGGCTTTGAGTAAACTCACCGATAAATTACCTTTCTTAAAAAATCGCGATGTCTACATCGGCATTGTCGGTAAACCCGTAGTAAATGCCAGTCGGATCGAATTTGATAACAATACTCAAATCAAAGTTGGGAAGATGACCTTTACGGTTATCCAGCTCGCCCAAAATTTAGGCGTATCTGAAGCTAAAATTAAGCAGGCGATCGAGCTAAAATTACAACAGCAAAATCTCAATGTCGATCGGGTAAATCTGGGAAATAACGAACTAGCGATCGATGGTAAGAAAAAGTAAGTCTTGGCGTTTAGTGAGATCGATCGAGGTTATTAACTATGCAAAAATTACTCGTTACCGGTGCTAGCGGCTTTTTAGGCTGGAATTTGTGTCAGATCGCCAGTACTGACTGGGAAGTTCATGGTACCTATTCCCAGCATCCGATCGAGATTCCAGATGTTACCTTACACTCGATCGATCTTACCGATGTAGAGTTAGTCAACAGAGAAATCGAGAAAATTTCTCCAGATGCAATCATCCATACTGCCGCAGCTTCTCAGCCTAATTTTTGTCAGACAAATCCTGAGTTATCTTATCGCATCAATGTCACTGCCACCCGACAGTTAGCTAAGATTTGTTTTGATGCCAACATCCCGTTTGTATTTACTTCTACCGACTTAGTATTCGACGGTACCAAGGCACCATATCGAGAAACAGATCCAGTCGCTCCCCTGAATATTTATGGAGAGCAAAAAGTAGCCGCTGAGCGGGAAATTTTAGCGGTTTATCCTCGTGCGGGGATCTGTCGAATGCCGCTGATGTTTGGCATGGCACCGCCAACTGCAAGTAGCTTTATTCAACCATGGATTAAATCTTTAAGCGCTGGAGAAAGCTTGAAGTTATTCGTTGATGAATTTCGGACACCAGTAAGTGCGCTAACTGCCGCTAGAGGATTACTAATGGCATTACAATTCGCTCCAGGTACGCTTAATTTAGGCGGCAAAGAAAGACTCTCAAGGTATGAATTTGGCCTATTGCTAGCAGAAGTCTTTGGCTTTGAATCATCACTCATATCACCGATCTATCAAAAAGACTTACAGATGGCGGCTCCGCGAGCGGCGGATGTTTCCCTAGATATTAGTAAGGCGATCGCATTTGGTTATAAAGTACCATCGATCGAGAGCGAATTAGAATCGATTTCTGAATCACATTTATAGGGCTATCATTTAAAAAACGTAAAATTATTGATAACATCTTTTCTAACCTACATCCAGCAGGTTAGATCGTAAAAAAGTTATTTTAGATAAAGTGAATTTAAAATATCAAAAATGAAGGCAGAAGTTCAAATAGATGTACAAGATCTAGACCATCTGGGAATCATCGCTGGAATTGTGGATGAGATTGGAATAGTAGAGGTAATCGATCGAGAGATCGGAACTGACGCAAGAGAAAAAGTTAGTGCAGGACAAATAGTCAAAGCAATGATTATCAACTGCATGGGATTTCTCACTGCTCCACTATATTTGTTTAGCGAATTTTTTGAAGGGAAGGCAACAGAACATCTAATTGGGGCAGGAATAAAAGCAGAACACCTAAATGATAGTCGGATTGGCAGAGTACTAGATCAGATCTATGAATATGGAATAACAATACTATTCATGAGAATAGCCAGCTTGATGGCGGAACGATTTAAGATCGAGACGAAAATCGCGCATATTGATGGAACAAGTATGGCAGTTCATGGAAAATATCTACAATTAGAAGAGCCGAAAATAGAAGATAATTCATCAGTAGATCTGCCCTTAGAGCGGAATTCATCACCAGAAGATAGCCAAAAGAAAGATGAAGAAGATTTAGAACCAGTCCCCATAAATATTACACATGGTTATTCGCGTGACCATCGACCAGACCTCAAGCAATACACATTAAGTTTATTGACAACTGAAGCCGAAGGTATTCCATTATTTATGCAGGTGGGATCTGGTAATGAACTAGACCAAAAGGCTTTTGTCAAGATGATTAAAGAGTTTAAAACTGAATGGACTGGCGCAGCACCATCGATCTATGTGATGGATGCAGCTTTTTATACTGAATCAAATCTGAGTGAGTTTCAATATAATATTAAATGGATTAGTCGAGTACCATTCACAATTAAGGCCGCCAAAGATTTAGCACAAACTTTATTGCCAGAACAGTTTATGAAAAGTACTCTTTTCAAGGGTTATCAATTTTGCTCTGTTTGTCATGAATATGCCGGAATTAAACAACAATGGGTTGTCGTAGAAAGCGATGAGCGCAAGTCTGCGGATCTTAAATCTTTATCACAGCGTATTTCTAAGTCTTTAGCAGCTAAGCTCTCAAGTCTTAAACGGTTGTCGAATCATGAATTTGCCTGTGAATCTGATGCTTTAACTGCTGCCGCCATTTTTGAGAAAACTCTCCCTTATCACTTGCTCTGATGGTTTATAGTCTTGGTCAACGTCAATGTAGACAGGCATTAGAACAAGCTCATTCTACTCTCCCTAATCAAAAGGGTAAACCTACTGCTCGTCCTACTTTACGCTGGATTCTTCAGTGTTTTCAGTCTGTTCATCTTGTCTTTGTCGATGGCATTAAATCTCGGATTCAACTCACCAGCAGGCAAACCCTGATTTTGCAGTTCCTTGGTTCTTCTTCTCAACAATATTATTTTTTATCCTAAATAACCTGCTGAATGTAGGATATTATTTTTTATCCTAAATAACCTGCTGAATGTAGGATTAGAGGGTGAGCGTAATATTTTGTCTGAATTCTGCATTTTGCCCAGTAGACAATTACTCAGATTGTGCATTAATTAACTTTAACAGTTCGGCAGTTGAGACTTTGGCACTAACATCGGCTCCTTCAAGGAGACTATCTGCCAGATCGCGCTTGTGCTTGTGTAGATCGACAATTTTTTCTTCGATCGTGTGTTTGGCAACCAATCGATAAATCGTCACCGGACGTTTTTGCCCGATGCGGTGGGTGCGATCGGATGCTTGATCTTCTACTGCCGGATTCCACCAAGGATCCATGTGAATTACATAATCAGCCGCCGTTAGATTTAGTCCCGTACCGCCAGCCTTGAGGCTGATGAGAAAGACATCGCCTGCACCTGCTTGGAAGGCATCGACACGGAGTTTGCGATCGCGTGCCGAGGTACTACCATCGAGATATTGATAGACAATTTTTTGGGAGTTTAAATATTGGCGAATCAGACTTAGATGACCGACAAATTGACTGAATACTAAAGCTTTATGTTTATTTTCTAAGAGTTCCGTCAGGACTTCTCCAAATAGTTGTAGTTTGGCGCTGGGTACGCCGATATCTGGAGAAATTAACTTCGGATTGCAACAAGCTTGGCGCAGTTTCATGATTTCAGCTAATACTTGCAGGTGCTTTTGTCCCGCAGGTGCATCGCTGTCTGCGAGTTTAACGATCGCTTGTTGACGGAGGGCTTCATAAAATGCCATCTCTTCGGCACTGAGTTCGACTTGGAGGGTGATTTCCGTGCGCGAAGGGAGTTCGGTAAGTACTTGATGTTTGAGGCGACGGAGGATGAAGGGTTGAATTAGTTTGCGAAGCTGGTTGCGGGGATTGCGATCTTCAGAAGCATTTTCAATCGCATAGCCAAACCGTTCGTTAAAACTTTCTAGCGAACCGAGTAAACCAGGATTGATGAAGCGGAATAAATTCCAGAGTTCGCCGAGATGATTTTCGATCGGTGTTCCAGTCACGATTAATTTAAATCCGCCTTGGAGATTCATCGCTGCTTGCGATCGCTTGGTGGCAAAGTTTTTAATCGATTGGGCTTCATCTAAAACGATCGTTTGCCACTGAATTTTGGCTAACATTTCGCCCACATCTTCCTGTTGCAATAGTCCGTAACTGCACACTACTAGATCGAACGGTTGGAGATTATCTAAAATAGCTTGACGATCGCCTGTACCAAATTGAATCGGATTTAGGGTTGGCGCAAAGCGTTCGGCTTCGCTCATCCAGTTCATACACACGGATGTCGGCGCGATAATTAACGTCGCACCAGCCGCAGCGCGGGTGAGAATCAGGGCGAGGGATTGGACGGTTTTGCCCAATCCCATATCATCCGCTAGACATGCGCCCACACCCCAATGTGATAGCCGCGCCAACCAGCGAAAACCCTCTACTTGGTAATCTCGCAATTCGGCTTGCAATGTTGAAGGTAGTTCGGGTTGAAAACTCTCGGCCTCACGCAACTTTTTGATATGCGCTTGCCAATGCTTGTCGGTTTTGAGTTGCTCCACATCATCGAGCCAATCCTCCATCGTCAGCGCGGCGAGGGGGTGAATGCGGAAACCTTTGCCGTGGCGTTCGGATACCCCACGCAACTCATTCAACCGCTGCCGAAATTCCTCAGTGAGGGCGAGAAATTGACCGTCGCCCAGGGGTACAAAGCGACTGGGAGATCGATCGAGTAGTGTCAGCAATTGTTGTAATTCCACCACCCGATCTTCATCAACCTGTACCGAGCCAGTCGTGGCAAACCAATCATTTTCCCGCTGAATCCGCAGCTGAAAATCTGCCAAACCAGCCTGCCGACTGACACGCATCTTCTCACCTTCAGGCCATTCAACTAGGGCAACATCCTCGAGAGCTTGCAACTCTACTAATAATTCTAGGCAATCTTCCGCCTCCTCAATCAGCCACTCGCCTTTGTGTTCCTCCGTCCGCTCCAGTGTCGGACAAGCAGAAATAATTGCATTCGCCAACCGCTTCTCCGCTACCAAATCGCGGGTAGTCTGGAGCCTTTGGCCATCAACTTCGGCAATAATCGTTTTCCCACCTACCCCAGGGCTATAATATGGCCCTGCGGGCGCAAATGGTCGCGATAGCACGGCAACTTTCAATCCCGAGCCATGCGGGAACAACTGAACGTGGGGTTGCGGATCGCTGGGCACTTCCTCGATATTCGTCGCACCGCCACCGATATCGGAATGAACGTTCACGATGTTGGAAATGCTACTAATCGCCGCTAGCACGCGATCCTTGGCCGCCATCGGCACTTCTAAACGATTCTGTTTGCCCAAAATTTCGGCAATCCGGCGATGTTCTTCATTAATAAAGATTGCTTTAAGTCGAGTCGGACTCTCCTTTTGCAGCATGACATTTTTACCGATCGCGAGTTCGGGTGACAGCGCCAGCACGATGCGCTTATCTTTAATAGTTTCGATCGTTAATTCTGGCTCGCCCGCGACTACTTCAATTTTAGAAATTGGATTGTCTTCCCAAAACACTAAGGGGTGTCCGATTAAGGCCCCGATCGCTTTCTCATTAAACCGATAATCGGCGGAACCCCAGCCACCGATATTGTAGCTTTCAATATGACCGCAGATCTTGAGATCTTGAGGCGTTAAATAATCTAATTCGATCGACCCACGCAATCTTTTGAGCGCAATATTTCGCCCCTTACTCCATTCACCTTTAACGTTACGACTTTGCTCGCGGGGTTGGATCAGATAGCTGGTGTTGCCATACATTGTTATCGCCCATGCTAATCGCCGATCTTTTGCAATCGGATCGGCAGTAACGGGTGCATTTTTTTGGTGGAGATTAGTCAACGCAGTCAAGCATAATTCCCACTGTTCTTGTGGTTGAATTAATGTTGCCAGATTTGTAATTCCAATTTGTTTTTGCAGTGCTACCGATTGCTTTTGATAATAACTCTGAAATTTCTTGCTGGGGTCTAATCGCGAGAGGATTCCCGCCGCTTCCATTGCCAACCAGTGGTAACCAGCCGCACTCGATCGATCGAAGAAATTTTCAAGGAGATCGGGCAAGAGCTGACTGGGCGGTTTTTTATCGATCCAATGCATACATAAAGCACGGATGATGATTTCAATACTATGCTGATTGGCAAAAGGGGTTGCGGTGAGAATCATGTCGCGTCGATCGAGTTTGCCCGTTTGATACTCGATTGTCTGTTCGAGAATTTTATAAGTAGAACTCAGCCAAGATTGGGCCTGAATTGCTACTTTTACATGTTCCAAAGCTGTGCGGAGATCTGCATTCCCCCCCCGTCTTAGTAGTGCGAGGATATAAAATAAACCACTCATCGAGGCGAAATAGAATTTGCGCTTACCACTAGCTTTTTTGAAGCTAATTAGGGCAGTTTCATATTCAAATATCGCTGATTTATCATCGCCACTGAGAAAGTAATGCCAGCCCCAAAACGGGCCAAATCTATCGCGCCAATCCAATGGTAACCGAGTGAGGATTTCTTTGACCTCTGCGACTTTACCGCGCAACAGCAATTGTTCTAGCAGTAGCGCATACATCGATTCCGCCCTCGGCTGGGCTTGGAGCTGCTGTGGGGCGATCGCCTGAAGCGTTTCAAATGCCCCATCTGCTGGAAAAAGTTGTTCGATCGAATCTAAGAGAATTTCACCGACAATCGCCCCCGCCAATCCTACATCTAGCGTCGCAAACCAATCGCGATCGAAGGGATTATTACAGATCTGCTGCCATAATGCGCCTAAGGAAACAGCATCGGCATAATGCTGATACCGAGCATAATCATCTAACTGTTTTTGAATGAACTTGACATCATTGTTATATAGTCCCAATCGAACTTCCCGTACCAGTTCGTTATAGTTGCGAAAAATACTCACGCCGCTACTATATCGATCGAGTGGTAAAAGTGTTGTTACCGCTTGACTCAACACTGTAAATTGCCCCTCCCGCACGGCATCGCGACTAGCGATTTCAGCGATTAGAGTTTGGATCTGCAGGCTATGTTTGCCATTAGCTACCAATAGATCGCTCCCAATTAAGCGATCGAGATAAGGCTTGAGTGTTGAGACATTCAACGACTTACTCCCACACAATTTTGTATGTTCGAGACAAGCCAATACTTGCGTTCTGCTAACTGGACGATAAATTACCGACATCAATTGCACGATCGCGCGATCGAGTTCGGGTAAACTCTGATAGCTAACCACTAGTCGATCGCGTCGGTCTTTGATGTTCGCGGAATTATCATTCATCATCTATGTCAGCCACAGGCTATCTCATACGGGTGTTCGATTATATTTCAGTTTAGCCCAGATGATAACTACCTACAGAGAGATAATTTCATTATCGATAAACTCGATCGGTAGTCCCGGTGTTCGCAATTACAATTGAGTCTTACTTGGAATGATAATCAGTGAAAAATAGGGTACATTGCGCGGATCGACATCCTCGATCGGTACGATCCGCTCATCGACACCAGTGGCGCGTTCGATATATTTGGCGCGATCTAACAGATCTAAATTACTCAATACCTGGCGCACTTTATCGAAATGACGACGCAATTTGATAATGGCGATCGCATCGGCATTGAGCAATTGGGCTGTTAATGCCTCTGTGGATAAAGTTGCTGCAATAACGCTAAAAACATCATTTTGATAGCAAATTGGCGTGCCGATCGCCGCTGCTGCCGCCATTGGCGAACAAATCCCCGGCACGATCTCTGTAATAAAGCGATCGGCTAAGCGCGTAAACAGATACATAAACGAGCCATAAAATAATGGATCGCCCACACACAAGACCACGACATCTCTACCCGCAGCTAAATGTGCCGAGATCGGTGCGATCGCCTCTGTATATAGATTTTCTGCCGCCACCGGATCGAGCGCGCGGGGAAAATGGAAACATACCTCGATTTGTTTGCCTGTCAAGTAAGGTGAGACGATCGATCTAGCTACGCTCTCCCGATCGGTTGCCGATTGGTACGCTACGACTGGAGCCGCCTGCAATAATCGCAATGCCTTGAGTGTCAATAATTCCGGGTCGCCAGGGCCGACCCCAATTCCGTATAATCTTCCCGTCTGAATCGCGACCATTATTCTTGCTCCATTGCGAGTGCATTTACCGCAGCAGCAGCCATCGCACTACCGCCCCGTCTACCATGAATCGTCAGAAATGGAATGCCGCGACTGTCAGCCGCCAGCGCCGCTTTTGATTCCACCGCGCCGACAAAGCCGACGGGAAAGCCGAGAATCAGTGCGGGTTTTGGTGCGCCTTCATCCAACATTTCTAAGAGTCGAAATAATGCCGTTGGGGCATTACCGATCGCGACTACCGCTCCAGCCAAATGTGGCAGCCAGAGTTCTAATGCTGCTGCCGATCGCGTATTCTCAAGTTGTGCGGCTAAATCGGGTACCCGCAGATCTGGCAACGTACAAATAACGCGATTATCCGCAGGCAAGCGTTTGCGCGTGACCCCATCCGCTACCATCCGCGCATCACACAAAATCGGTGCCCCTGCAGCTAACGCTCGCCGCCCAACCCGTACGGCATCGATCGAGTAATCTAGGTCGGTGACGATATCGGTCATCCCGCAGGCATGGATCAACCTCACGGCAACCGGATCGAAATCGGCGGGCAAACAGTCTAATTTTGCCTCAGCCCGAATCGTTGCAAACGACTGACGATAAATTTCCGCCCCGTCCCGAATATAGTCGAGCGGCTGGCGGATTTTTGAAGAATTAAATAACATGAAATACTTGCTGCAATTGAGCTAGAGATTGACGATCGGTAAACGCGCGAAAAGATTCTTGGGGACTAACCCGTCGCTCTTGATAAGCCCGAATCAATCGATCGATCGCCAGCCGCACATCCTCGGGTGTTAAATAATCTCGTAATTCCCGCCCAAATTTATCGTCACCGCTGCCAACACAGAGCCGATACCCTGACTTTCGTTCTGCTGTTTGCGGACAGCCCCAGAGTGCGATCTCCGCCTGATAATGTTGAGCGCAAGATTTATCGCACCCGCTGAAGTGGATATTCACCGATCGATCGAGGCGAAACTTTGACTCTAAATATTCGGACAACTCGATCGCATCCCGCTGAGTAGCTGTCGCCCCAAACTGACACCCACTCGCACCAGCACAAGCGGTCAATAGCCCATTAATATTATTGGCACTACCCAACCCTAACTCTTCAATTAATTCCTGCACCTTCGCAACATCCTGATCGTGAATGTCTGAGACGATCGCATTTTGCCACGGAGTCAATCGAATCGTCCCACTCCCATATTCACGGGCAATCTCCGATAACCGCTGCAATTGCCAGGAATTGAGCCTGCCCAGCGGCAAAACTACCCCCACATAACTCAAGCCAGCCTGCTGTTGCCGCCATACTCCCAGATGGGTACAAGTCTTATCAGTGGTATGTTCGCTGTTTTGGGGTGCGATCGTTGCACTCCAGCGACCCGATTTAGCTGCTTTCCATTCTGCTGCCACAACTCGCTGGAACCGCTCTAAACCCCAAGCCTCAATGACAGCTCGCAAGCGCGGCTGCCGTCGCTCATCCCCGCCTAATTCCTCAATTCCCCGTCGATAGCTAGATGCGATCGCCCCTAACATCGGAATACACTCAGCTACGCCCAACCGTACCCCAACACTCACAGGTGCCTCGCCCCGCGTACCGACCGCTAGATGTAATAAAAATTCACTTTCAGAAATAGCTAATAACGTAATATCGTTGGGTCGATCGAGAATGCTCACACTCCCGCCACCATCGAAACCCACACTAAACTTATTTGACAACACCCCCAACTCGGGACTCGCGATTAAATATGCATCCCAAGCTGCTACCAACGGACGCACATCGATTAGCTCAGTCGGATCGATGCCGGAAATCGGGCTTGCCATAATATTCCGAATCCCATCTACTGCCTTATTTGCGGCAACCAATCCCTGGGCGATTAGTGTTTGCAAGTCCCAAGCTGCGATCTCTCCCTCCAGTCCCCGGATCTGCAAATTAGCACGATTGGTAACTTGAAAATAATTCACGCCAGTAGCTTCTAATAGATACGCAGCAGCCAAACACTGCCCTCCCGTCAAAATCCCCCCAGGAATTCGCAGTCGAGTTAATAGTCCATCGCGGGCAACTGCTGGATGATAGATATCTGGACAGATCGATCGATTGACAGACACTTAGTTCTAACTCCCTCCTCATGCAACGCAAGGAATAGGTGAATGTGAGTACCACCTGGGTACACTCTAGATACGGTGTTCTGACTCGAAGCGCGTCGTTTGCTCCATCACAGTTGCGGCACAGCCCTGGATTCGCACCAGACTTTCCCGATCCCAAGCTAGACTAATCTAACATGAGATGGTGACTAGTTACATTGCGGTCGATCCAGAAGCCGAAAATCGGAACAATCCCCAAATCCCGCCCGTCAAGAACATCACATCCCACCTAATGGCAGACAGTTCGGAAACCTATATAAGCTATCCCAACCAAAATAGTGGAATTCAGGCTAAGATTGCCTTTAGTGTGAGTAAGTATAAATAACTATTCAAAGCCATGTCTTCCAGTTTCCTAACCCTCGATCGTCCGGTTGAATCTGCTACTTCAGAGCGCGATCGACAAATTGCCAAGTTGACTAGAGCGATGTATCCAGCCGATCGACAGGAGAAGTTTCTCGAACTTCAAGCTGAAGTCGATACGCTACTATCCCAGCTCCAAAGCTTACAACAAGTTCGTAAATAAGATCTTTATCGGTGGCCAGCGCTTTTCGATCGATGCAGCAAAATCTTTTGTTGCTACTTAACCTTTAATTTAAAGCAATGGGGGTGTCAGTCTTTGGCACCCCCATTGTTATGAACTTGCTGCTGCATACTCGATCGCCAAGTTAGAGATGTTCTCGTGAAACGTCTCAGCCGCTCCAATTAATTACACTGACAGTTGCGATATTTTTCAGATGCGCGATCGACATCGAACTTTGATTTAATTAAAAATGTATTGCTTGAGTAAATTCAGGTTGATTCATGGAATTGAACCAATATTGAATTACTGCAAAAATAGATTTTCTAAAGTTTGCATTAGTAAGATCTGCAATCTTCAAAAGATAAGTATTCGTACCGAAGCAGCAATACTTAATCCCATCCTTGTCTCGATTAGAGCTTGCTAAAATAACTGTAGGAATGCAACTCAATGCAGTGCTCTGTTTGATTGTTCTCAGGACTTGCAAACCTTTATTATCAGTCAGACTTAGCTCTATTAAAATCGAAGTCGGAATCAGCTGTTTGTTCTGCATCGATTGCTTTAAATAATCTAATGCTTGTTTTTCCGTCTGACAGCGATGCAATCGGGTTTCGCTCGGCGACTGCTCGAATGACCGTCTGACTAACTCATAATTTTCGTCGTTACCTACGATCGCCAATATCAGTGGCCCTGCCGATCGACCGCTCTGGCCAATTGAATCAGGTAAAACAGGCATAATATTCATCGGCAATCGCTCTCTATCGACTTAAATTTTTAGAAAATGAAAATTCATTGTAATCATAGTAACAAAGCTCGCTAGCGATCTCGATCTGCCAATTGGTAGAGATGGCAGCAACAATAAATAAGTAATCTTACAGATACCAAAAAATATTCAATCGTCAAACCTAAATCTGGGAGCATCCCACTTTTTAAAATACCTAAAGAGAAAATAATCTCGCTCGCCACAATCCCTCATATCTGGCTTGCGAGGACTTTATTATCCATCAACATAATAAAAAGTGGGATGCTCCCATCATTGCTAGTTACTCACAGTAGATTTGACTTATCTCACTCCGCGCGTTGGCAGTGAATAAATAGACACCAGTGATTGGATCAAGCCATTTGCTGCTTTACCGTACTCCTCAACCTCTATGAGTTGCTCGACCGCATAGGTCATACTTTCTTCGAGATCGTGAATCGTCGCGTAGGTTTTGAGCACCTCTAGGAGCAGATCGTCAAGATGGTATTCGCGGATAGTCGCGGCTGATTGATTTCCAAAGTTGACATTTGGATACAACATCACCAACAAAATCATTTTTGCCCGTAAGGGGTTGGTATAGCTCATTACGTTCTGGCGCAAGACGAACGGATCGTAGTCTGGCACATCCGGCCGTTCTAAGGGCAGCTCGTCTGGCATCTGCGCGTCATAATAAGTTTCGTAGGCAGATTCATCTACCTCATCAGCAGTGGCTTCTTGCTCGAATTGTTGGGTGGGTGCAGGTGTGTACGCACGCTGAAATGCTGATGCTACCTCTCTATCGACGGTTGGTGTGGCCTGGGTAGGTGCCGGAGCATATGCCCGTTCGATCGCCACGGGAATGCCGCCGCCATTGTAGGCTTGTGTAGGTGCGGGAGTATAAGCCCGTTGGATCGATGAAGGAATCCCTCCATCGACATGCGATTCAGTTGGCTCAGGAATTGGCGCTGGAGCGACTGGCTGTTGTACTACAGATTTAGCACCATGTTCTTGTTGAAATTCTGGATACAGTTGACCGATCGCCAGATAAATTACTTTAGCAATTTCGATATACTGCTTGGGCTTATTGACAGTTTTGACTAAATTTTGTAATAAAGTTCTAAATCGATCGAGTGTTACTTGTTCTCTAACAATCTGCTCGATCAAAAATTGGGTATTAACCGAATTCAAATAATCGATATCTTTCTCCCATCTACCCGTACCTAGACAGTACAGCATTTTTTTGATGCGTATAGCCTCGCGATGTCTATCTAGGTAGTTAACGACTTGTTGAAGTAAGTTGGCGTCATTAATCCTCATGAAGTTAACCAGCTTTTATCTAAATTTTAGTTATCTGAAACTGCAAATATGTTCGTTAGGTTGGAAAATACCGAAGAACTTCACAGTTGATGCAAGTGATGCCGGAATTTTAGCGAACGATCGCTCGATCTCGATTCTCGAAGCTACAACAGCTAGCGACGCTCCATAGCTAGCCTATGTTCGATTCGATCGCAACCTTTGCTGGGTTGTGTTGAGAAATTTTTAGATCTCAACTGTTCATATTGTTCCCTGCTTGCACGCATCGCTAACTATAAATTGGATCGAGCGATCGAATTAGATCCGATGGAAATTTTCAAATAAGTAGCGGGGGAGTTAGTTAGGGAAGTGGCCAGTAAATAGAATGCGGTACTTTATCGATTGCTAAACAACTCGATCGGTTGGGGATGATGCTCGGGCGCGGTAGCTATATTTATTTTCTGGTTGCGAATGCGCGTAATCGATCGATTACGCGCATTCGCGCTGGCAGATCGTCACGTCTTAATCCGATCGACTTTATCTAAATTAGCACGATCGATCCGAATATTTAATTCACCGTCTTCGCCACCACCGAGCGAGCGGCTAACTTCTCCAAGTACTAACGGCTCGGACACGCCAGGGCGCGGATGGAGCACCGTCCGCGCACGGATCTTGAGTTGGCGGTCTACAGCGCCAGATCGACCGTAAGAATACAAATCGGCTGCGGCTTGGCGAAGCGTAGCATCCAATCCAGTTTCACTAATTGGCGGCGCGACTGCGATGGTGGCGCGATCGCTACCGTTATCATAAATCAAGGAATAATGTTTTGCGCCAGGGATATTACTGTGGACGATCGGCACCAGACTCAAGCCAAATAAGCCAACAGTCAATACGCCCATAAATCCGGTAGCACCCACCAATCGGTATTTAAATCCCCACTTTAAAACTAAAGCTAGAACCGTTAGTACCGCAAATACTAACGTTGCAATTGCCGACCATTGGAAATATTTGAAGAATTCAGCAGTTGTAATCATAGTTAGTGGCTAGTGGCTAGTGGCTAGTGGCTAGTGGCTAGTGGCTAGGATCGCACCTATTCCATTAGTCGCTAGTAAGGGTGGGCGGTGCCCACGATCTGGTTTCAAGCTGATGATTGCGATGTCTCGATCGGGATATTTGTGATGTCTTGGCTAGAGCGTTCGTTCATCTTCATTGCTGATGAAGTCGGCAATTTTGGCTTCGCCAGACATCTGGAGTGCGGCTTTGAGGGTATGCCAGCCCAGATTGGCGCATTTGATGCGGACGGGGAATTGGGCTACTCCTTGCATCACATTAAGTTTTCGCTGTTCTTTGGGAAATTCAGCAGTGCCTTTCATCATCCCTTGAAAAGTTTGGACTAGTTCCAAGGCTTCATCGATCGTTTTACCAACTAGAGCGCCAGACATCAGATCGACCGAAGCCATGGCAATCGCACAGCCTTCCCCTTCAAATTTGATATCGGCAATCCGATCGCCGCTAGAGTCTAGTTGCAATGTTAGTTCGATCGTGTCGCCACAAGAGGGATTGTGACCTTTTTGATAGCGATCGATCGGATTGGTTTTGCCGCGATGTTGGGGCTTTTTATAATGTTCGAGGATGACCTGTTGGTACAGATCGCGCAAATTAGTCGTACTCATAACAATTCTAGACAGACCGCTCGATGACCAGATCTCTATTATCCTCGATCGGTACTTGACTAGCTAGTCGAAAGGGGAGCGCAGCTAGTTTGCTTGTCTAACTACGCTCCCCAATGTTCGATCCGCTCTTAGTCGCGCTTATCTAAATAGTCCACCACCCAAAATATTCAGCAGACCATTAAATGGTGAAAGAATCGTGCTGAAACCATCGCCGATCCGGGTCAGATTATTCCGACCGATCACGATCGTGTCGTTATTTTGCAGGCGTGGGTTATATTCGTTATCGATGCCTTTAGTAAAGTTGAGCTTGATTAAGCGTTTTGTAACCGTGCCATTGGGATTGAGGCGAATAAAGTCCACCTCATTTTTATTGGCACGCACGTTATTAAAGCCACCAGCAATCAGGATCGCTTGATTGAGCGTCGTATTAGGTGGCACTTCAACCGTACCTAACGCACCCTTACCAGCCTCACCGATTACATTAACTTTGATGCTCGCAGGCGAGAAGGTAGAAGACGCGATTAGCTCGACATCTTGGTTGCTACTGTTCTGGGCGAGCGGGATAAACAGGCGATCGCCTTCTTGGAGGATCATGTCTTGGCTGGTATCCGCTTGCTGGAGCAGCTTAAACAGATTCAGGGAAATTTTTTGTTCGCCACTGCGGGTAGTCCGAATCAATTGAATTTGACGGATATCTGCTGTCGGCTTGATCCCTGCTGCTGCTTGAATTGCATTGGTGACGGTAGGCAGCGCCAGCGTTCCCGTGAGCTGTGTATTATTGTTCGTAGTATTACCTGTTGATTGTAATACATAGGTACCAGGACGATTGACTTCGCCCACAACAACTACTTTCGGCGGATTGATCGCTTGTGGCCCCAAGTTGGAGGCAGTCACCAGAGTGCTATTAGCTGTATTGACTTCAGTCAGCGTGGGCAGCAAAATCGTATCGCCATCTTGGAGGATGATATCTTGACCGAAATCACCAGATCTTAACAAACTGATTAAATTGATCGGTACGACTTGACCTGGCCCCGTGCGGGTGTTGCGCCGTACTCGAATCCGCGTTAAATCGGCTGAGGCAGTGCTACCACCAGCGATTTTAATCGCTTCAGTTAGAGTCGGTGGATTGACGCGTCCGCCACCAGTAGCAGAACCAGTAGCATCCCCTTTGAGGGTATAAGTACCAGGTTTGCCAACCTCACCTAAGATGGCGACTTTGACAGTTGTATCCTGATTGGCTAGGTTAGAACCAGTCAGTCGCAAGCGATCGGACGTACTGACGTTCTCAGAGCGAGAGATATAAATCGTATCCCCGTCGCGTAAGGTGATGTCTTGAGAGGTGTTGCCCCGTTGCAGGACATCAAACATATTGACCATCGCAATCTTGCCCGTAGCAGCGCGGCGCACCTGAACTTGACGTAAGTTAGCGGTTTGAGTGGTACCGCCAGCTAGTTGGATTGCTTGACTGATGCTGGGGAACTTCCGGTTATCGCCGGTAAATGGGACTGTATAAGATCCAGCGCGCGTGACTTCGCCAGCGATCGCAAATTGAACGGGACGAGGTGCCAGCACGCTAATTGTCACGATCGGACGCTTGACATATTTAGAGAAATAAGCCGTCAGCAAGCTGGAGGCTCTTTGAACTGTCATCCCCTGAATTGGAATCGCACCGATGACCGGAAGATTGATCGCACCATCTCCAAGTACATAAAATTCACCACTGTACTCAGGGACGTTGAAGATATCGACGCGCAACCGATCTCCAGCCCCGAGGGTATAAGAGTCAGCAAAACTACTCGGGAGCGGTGCCGCCGCCCTATTAACCTTTTTAGCAGGAGCGATTTTGGCTTGAGTCTGCGGTGTCTTTGCCTTTGCTGGTGCCGCTAAACTACTTACAGGCAGATTGACGATCGTCATTACTGGCACCAAACCGAGGATGAGACCTTTATAGAGGCAAGTCCGCAAACTAGCAGTATTCATAGAAGATTTATATAGTTGTAATCGCATCGGTGTTTAATAAACTAGTTTAGAGCTTAGAGCCTAGTTTTATCTTCAGTGTTTTATCGTACATCTCAATCAGTCTAGTGCCGATCGAGTGTACTCGATGAGAGCAGTAAGTAATTTGTGCATGGTAAACTTCACCTCGGACGAGCTTGGGTAAGTTTTGTGTTACGCCAGAATCGTCAACTTAACAGTCACTTGGCTGAGAGTAATTTAATAGATCTGATGTTGCTTGACGACGTTTAGCTGCGATTTGATGTTCCTCCGATCGCAACTTATGTTTCATTTACCGACAGTTGGCACTAGCTCCGATATAATTATGCCCAAACTGTAAACTAAAAAGTACTATTTGGAATAGATGTCAGTAGGGTTTTTAGCGTGTTAAATAGGCGATCGACGATCGGAAGTAAGATGATGTCTCATGTATTAATCATTCATGAAGTGGCCGATTATGCCATCTGGAAGGAAGTATTCGATGGAGCGGCAAACATCCGCAAAGCCGCTGGCGAGAGTTCTTACCAAGTTCTCGAAGCTGCAGATCGACCCAATAAAATCGTACATTTCTCTGTATGGACATCGATCGATGCTGCCAAAACATTTTTTGAATCGCCTGAGTTAGTTAAAATAAGAGCGCAAGCTGGAGTTAAAGCCCCAGAGTTTATTTATCTAAACGAGCTAGAGTCAGGCATATTGTAAAATTTTGGCGTAAATTTATGTCACAACCGATCGACCCACACAAAGTCGTCATCTTCTCTGGTGCGGGAATTAGCGCTGAGAGCGGACTCGCAACCTTTCGGGACAATAATGGCTTGTGGAGCTGAAAAAATTATCATCAGTTTAGAGATTGAAACCAAGCCATTTGGCTATACTTGTTGGCGAGCGTCTGCGGCTGATGCCGTGCCGCGTGTCGTCCAGCGGTGGCTGCAACAAGCCCACAGCAAGCAGGCAAGCCATTCCAATATGTCACAATAGATTTACTTATATCTTTCACCAATACAGAAAGACTAGTAAAAGCAGAGCTTTAAGGGTACCCACAAGGGGCACCCCTACCGTTTAATTGCGTAGGGGTGCCCCTTGTGGGTACCCTGGATCTACGCCAAGCAATAGTATATTCAAACTGGTGCAGGATGTTAATATACTTATCCGATCGAAATCTGCATGCTGCCTAGCGATTTACTCATCTATCGATATAGCGGTGAATCCATCGTCCCCAAACGCATCGACATCGACGCGCATCATCTTCAGATGGCGATGGCAAATATCGATTGTTTTCAGTCGATGGTTGGTGGTACTCAAGGCCAGTTAGACGAGATGCTGTTGGAATTAGAAGGTGATAGTCCCGATTTTCGGATCCTACGTGGGTTCGCCCATTTGCTCAAAAGTCAAACCTTCAGTCAATTTGAGGTTGTCAGCCCCCTCCCGCCGTCAGACCTCCGCGAGCGCGTCTATGCCCTCGCCGCCGCTGCTAGCCCCAGCGTAGCCCACACTCAGGCGACATTAGCAACTCTCGCTAGCAATCTCTCGCAAGAATTAAGCCAAGAAATCATTCCCGCCCAGATTACGCAAGGATTGTATGCGGATTTACCGGACAACCGGATTTTAACGACATTTACTGCACCCGATCCAGTGGCGCTAATTCACCGCTACAATCTCTCTCAAGTTCAGGGCGTATTTTATCGCGCGAGCCAATTAACTATTAATGCCCATCGGAATGTGCCGGGACAATATAAGTTGTTATTTCGGTATTTGAAATTGTTTCAATTGATGACTTATATCGAAGGCGATGCCGACCATGGATTTACAATTTTAGTCGATGGGCCGACGAGTTTATTTAAGGCAAGTACGCGATATGGACTAGCGATCGCCAAATTAATTCCAGCGATTTTACATGTAACTAAATGGAGCTTGAGCGCCACACTTCAAACTAAAGATTTTTACACGGGTAATATTAAAGTCGGACGTTATAGTCTGACCGATAAATGTGGGTTAGAAACGCACTATCCGCCTGGAAAATCTTATGATAGTATGCTCGAAGCTGCTTTTGCCGATCGGTGGGATAAGCTCAAAACCGAATGGATACTGGAGCGAGAAGTAAATTTATTGCCGATTCCTGGAAGTGTAATGATTCCCGATTTTCGGTTGGTTCATCCCGACGGACGCGATTATATTTTAGAAATTGTCGGCTATTGGCGACCGGAATATTTACAGAAAAAATTTGCCCAAGTACGTAAATCCGGCTGTCAAAATCTCATTTTAGCCATCTCCGAACGCTTAAATTTAGAAAAGGCTGGAGTCAAAACGTCAGATTTACCCTGCGAGGTAATTTGGTTTAAAGATAAATTACTACCCAAATCAGTATTGGAAATACTCGATCGCGACTCAGCTAAATTAACTTTGTAAGCCAATTCGTTTCTAGCGAAACCATCTTGAATTGCTTGGAGGATAGCACCGTTAAGATCGGGCATGTTTTCTTTCAAGCACGACAATAATATTTTAAACTAACTAAAGCCGTTCGTGTAACCAAGCGATCGCTCGCGAAATATCAGCAGCACGATCGCAGGCTGGGACGATCGGACGTTGTACCATTATCACGGGTATATTTAACTCCCGCGCGGCAATAATTTTGGCATAAGTGGCATCACCACCGCTATTTTTACTCACGATCGCCTGGATTTGATAATCTTGCAATAGTTGCCGCTCGCTGTCCAAACAAAACGGCCCGCGATCGAGTAATAATTTTCCTGGCGGTAAAAGAATCTCTGGATCTGGTGGATCGATCGATCGGATCAAACACCACCGATCTGTCAACTGTGCAAATGGCGCGAGTTGCTGTCTGCCAATCGTCACAAATATTCGCTCTACAGTCCCTGGAATCGCTGTTACGGCTCGCGCTACGCTATCAACTTCAATCCAGTCATCTGAGGGTAGTCGTTCCCAATCAGGGCGAACGAGCATCAGATGTGGAACCCCCACCACCGTTGCTGCTTGCGCCGCATTCCAAGAGATTCGGGCAGCAAAGGGATGGGTAGCATCGATCGTCAGATCGATCTTCATTGCTTGGAGGTATTCTGTGAGGCCGATCTCACCCCCAAAGCCACCAACTCTCACAGTCCCAGCTACTGCCCCTGGCTTGCTAGTTCTCCCTGCCAATGCGGTAATCGTTTCTAGCCCAATAATATCCGCAGTGCAAGCGGCGAGCTTCGTGGCATCGCCTGTCCCGCCTAAAATTAACAATCGTTTCATCGCCCACCGAACGAGATCGAGCGATCGAGTCCCTGTTTATTTTTTGTTAGCATTATGTAGTTAAATTTTACTTGCAGTAGCTGAATCATTACGATCCCAACAACCAGCACTATTTTGGTCTGGGGAGATGAGAAATCGATAATAATGAGTAGGTTAACATTTGTTTGGAGAAAATCCCATGACGGCTACTGTATATGATTTTTCGGCTACCAGTATTGAAGGTCAAACTGTTGAGATGAGTAGTTATCGCGACAAGGTATTATTAATCGTTAACACCGCGAGTCAATGTGGCTTTACATCACAATATCAGGGACTACAAGCTTTGGATGACAAATATGCCAGCCAGGGATTGGTAGTATTGGGGTTTCCCTGCAATCAATTTGGCGCACAAGAACCAGGCACGGCAACGACAATTCAATCTTTTTGCCAGCAGCGATTTGGGGTGTCTTTTCCGCTGTTTGAAAAAATCGATGTTAATGGCTCAAATGCTCATCCGCTCTATCAGTTTTTGACCAAAGCCGCGCCAGGAATGCTCGGGACGGAAGAGATCAAATGGAATTTTACCAAATTTTTGGTAGATGGTAATGGCAAGGTCGTCAAACGATATGCCTCGGCAACCGATCCCAAAGATATCGCGAGCGATATCGAAGAACTTTTAAAATAGGATACATACAAGGGGCACCCCCACATAATTAAATCTGTAAGGTTGCCCCTGATATAAATTGGAACGAGATCTAAATAAAATAATCGATCTCAGATCGAAAATGTGCCGAAGTTGCACGACCTAGCCACAGCGGTTCGCCATCGAATGAGGTACATTCACTAGTCACCAGCCACTAAATAATGTCCTTCACTATGATGAAAACAGCTATATCGCTTACTATTTTTTAGTAATACGGTCAACTTTGATTCCTTTGGCCTCTTGCTTGAGTAAATCTTCTTGAGCTTTTTCTTCTTTATTTTCGGCCTTGATTAAAGCTTTAGGATCTTTGTTTAGCTCTGCAACTTCATCATAGGCTTGCTCGCGAGTTGCGGCGGGATTTGTCAATTCAAAAGGTTGAATCACCTCTTCAGCGCCTTTGACTAGTGTTGGCGCTGCATATCCATACTGAGGGACAAACGAATTTATTACCAATATTAAAGCCGCGAAACTAACGATCCGTAAGCTGACGATCGATAAGTACTTAATTGCGCTAACTATTTTGCCCATGATCCACTCCCCTAAATATTGACTAAGTGATATAAAATTAAAAGCTTTAAAAGTTTTAGTTTTCCAAACCTTACTCGTAGCCTTTAGTTTCACACTAGCACTTAGTTTGGTAGCGAACTTCTATCAAAAGATGGATTTCAATTGACCGTAAGCAGACATCTTCCAGTGCGATCGAGTGATGGCTTTAATATGCTTTAAGAAAAAATTTACCTGTAACCGTAATTAGCGTAGGTGGATATCGTAATTTAGACAGCAGCCAAAGCGATCGAGTCGACCACTTTTAATCGTAGTCAACTCGATCGCTTGCCGTAATTATTGGGGTTTAGATAGCAACAGCGGCTAGCTAAACTACATCAAGCCCCAAAAATGTAGAACGCCTTGACCGGAAGCAAACTCAGTGATTAGAGCCGCAACAAATCCTAACATTGCAAATCGACCGTTCCAGATTTCGGCTTGAGGGGTAAATCCCCATACCCAAGCGTTACGATCTTTGATGGGAGTGGAAGCGGATGGTACTTTTGTAGATACAGACATGCTAAATACTCCAAAATTTATGAATATAAGAACTCGAGCTATCCTGAATGAGAATAAATTATTCCCGATTGAGAGTAAGGTTTGATTCAGATGAGATCTGTACCCGGCCTTCACTCATGATTCAGTATTTATCGATACATTATTTGTAAAGCGATCGATAATCTACTTACTACATAATCTGAGATTCAAGATTTCAGTTTGGCAACTGTTTGGCAAATCCTTAACCTCATGCACCTAATATAACAGCGTACATCTATGCAAACTTCTGTCAAAAGATAGATTTAAATTAACAATTCTTCAAATTAGCTTAATTTTAGTTAACAGCGATGACAATTTTACAACCGATCGAGCTGCTAGCCTAAATAGCTGGTTCCAAACTTACCACGACCTTCATGGCCGATCGATCGGCCAGCGCCGTATATCCAGGCGATCGGGACAACTCTTGCAATTGCTAGCTCGGGACGCGATGATGTGCCAGTGACATTGCTGATATTGGTGGGTGCGACATTAATAGTCTTAGGACGCGTCGCGCTGGATTGAGATCGATAAAAATGTTCGATCGATAGATTCTCATCACCCACAGTGATTATTGACATCGAGGTTGAAAATTGCGGCTAAACCATTAGCGTTGATGTGTCGATCGAGCACTCAGGCGATTGCAACCAGCTTCGAGCGGAGTACTTCAACCCTGATTACTAAATTTATACATCGCGAACTATATACTTTAGACGTAGAGAAAAACAGCAGATGTTCTTCCTTTTAATAGATTACTAACTGTATAGCAATCCCATAGTATCGGTGGTATGCACGATTGTTTAGTAGTAAACCACCGATAATTATGACCAACTATAATCGCCCACCAGGAGATCGAGACGAAGAAGTGCGATACGAGCGCGAACGTGCTGCCGAAAATGGCGGTACGGCTAATGGGCTAGCGATTGGTGGCACTCTAGCTGCCTTACTGGGACTGGGAGCAGCAGCTTTATATTATTGGAGCCGACCCACCCCAACTCCATCATCGACAACCATCATCAATCCTCCAGCTAGTTCTGTACCTGCAGCTTCGACAGCACCTCAATCCCCGCAACCAACTAGGATTATCGAGCGGACTGTTGAAAAAGCAGCACCACCGCCAAAGGTAATTCAAGTTACGAAACCAGTCATCGTACCTGGTGCCACGAAGACGATCGAAGTTCAAAAGCCGGTCTTGGTTCCCGATCCGACGAAAACGACCGCAGTTCAACAGCCTGCCACACCTTCTAGCTCAGCACCATCAGTTGCGCCTAGTCCGAGTGCGACTCCTGCCCCTACTGCAAGTCAAAGTCCCGCTCCGAGCGATTCGCCGTCATCGACTTCCCCCAGCAATGGGACGAATGACTCTAACTAAGTCTAATTTATCAGGTGCATTTACCATTTTCCGCGTTTGTCGACTACTTCCACAACGAGAATAATCGATCGAACTAGATAAAACAGCGTGCAGTTACTATTCCTCTACTATATTTATAGGAGTTGCCTATGCCTGGACAAATGTGTTGGCTAAATAAGTTCGGTTCCGAGCACAAAGTTTTGCACCTCCGCTTGCAAGCACATCATCCCTGGAAACTTTACAATCTGATGCCAGGATTGGCGGTGCCTGATTACAATGTTCCTAGCGGTTCCAAGGGCATGGCTACTTTTCACGCACTCAACAAAGCCGGTTGGCAGATCGTCGCCACTCAAGATGCCTACAGATCGACAATTGATAACCCCGAACAGGAAGCCGCTTGATTCCCGATCGGAATCTAGCAACAATTGGATTGAGGCTGCGATTGCACAACGGCTCCGCCCAAGATTTACCCGAATAACCCAGACAACGATCGCGCTTTTAGCTGCTTTACAGATCGATAGTTGGCTGTGGGGTCAACTTTTCTAGCTAGAATACTCTATTTTTATGACATCTACGCCATCTTTGCCATCACAGCCGACTACAAAAAGACCTGTAAAAGAAAAACTTCGCATTATTTTAGCGATTTGCATCATTATCGTCGGCATCATGCATTTTGCCGTAGCCGATCCTTTTATCAAGATCGTGCCGCCCTACCTGCCTTACCATCGGGAATTGGTATATATTAGCGGGTTCTTTGAAATATTAGGTGGGATCGGAGTTTTAGTTCCGCCAGTGAGTCAAGCTGCAGCTTGGGGACTATTATTACTATTTATCGCTGTATTTCCCGCTAATATTAATATGGCGGTCAACGCGATCGATCTGCCGAATATTCCCGATTCATCGTTATTCCGCTGGGGACGACTGCCATTTCAAGCGGTGCTAATTGCCTGGGCTTGGTGGTACACTCGACCAGATGACTTGGATCGACAAGCCTCGATCGTGCCTAAGCATTTGGTGGAGTCTTTGACAACAACAGAACTATCCACAACCAGAGAGCCGCGCCGCTAGCATCGCTTTCGATCGAGTCTAATTTAGGTAAAGCCGATCGCAATTTAATCGCTCAACAAGTCGGGATAGAGGCTTTCAAACTGCCCTTGACGTAGCTGGTTGGGAGCGGGCATTTTATCGATGCGGAGTAATTCAGCGATCGCGGCTGTTTCGGTATCACGTTTGCTACTGGCGGCGGCTAATACCCGATCGGCTTTTACATAAAAAGCGATAAATTTTCGCTCATCTAGACTTCCATCGATAATTACTTCGTCCCACTCGGTAGCATGTCCGACGTAGCGAATTGGAAACTGGTATTGCATACTCCAAAAGACTGGAACGCCGCGAAATTTGGTTGGCTTGCCAGCCATATTAAAAGCAGCTATGCGTCCGTGTTGAGCGGCAATCCGCCAATGTTCGACCCGCATGGAGTTGGCGGTGCGCCAATCGGGAAAGCGGGCAAGATCGCCAGCCGCATAAACGTTTTCAGCCGCGCATAGATACTCATCTACTGGAACACTGCGATCTTTGGGATTTAATTCGATCCCAGTGATGAAATCGGTGACAGGTTGAACACCAATCCCCACGATTATCAGATCTGTAGCTAGGCGATCGCCATTGTCCAAAGTCACAGTTTGGGCGGTACTTTCGCCTTCAATTTGAGTTACATTGCGACCCATTTTAAAGGTTACACCATTTTCTTCATGAACTTTATAGAACAGCTCGCCAATTTGGGTACCTAAAGTTTGCTCGAAGGGTAAAGCATCTGTCGAGACTACGGTGACTTTAATGCCTTTTTGGGTGAGTCCAGCAGCGACTTCCATGCCAATAAAACTCGAACCGATAACTACTGCTTGTTGGGCATGTTCGGCAGCGGCGAGGATGCGATCGCTATCTGCAAAACTTCGCAAGGTGAAGATATTGGGAAAGGCACCACCAGGGACGGCCAAATTACGTGGTTGCGTACCTGTGGCAATTAGTAACGCGTCATAAGTTAGGGTTTCGTCATTGGCAATGACGATCGTTTTGGTATTTATGTCTAGGTTCGTTACCGGACAATTGAGTCGCAATTCGATATGATGTTGCTGATAAAAATCAGCCGATCGCATCAAGATTTGGTCGGCTTTGAGTTTACCCGTAAAATAATTTTTGCTTAGCGTCGTGCGATCGTAAGGCAACTTATTATCGCGAGTAATCATCACGATTCGCCCTTGATAGCCAGCAACACGCAGGGTTTCGGCAGCATGGGTACCAGCGGCTCCGGCTCCTAAAATTACAAATGTCCGGTTGTCGGTGTCTGGGGCGTATTGTGCCATATCTGGTACACGATGACCGACTGCCGCCTCAGGAACCGTTACTAAAATATTGTCACCATCGATACGGACTGGATAGCGATCGAGCGAATCCAATCCTGGCGGCTGCTGGAGGTCGCCAGTAGTGATATCAAAATAGGCATTGTGCCACGGACAGACGATACAATCGCCGTGGAGGATGCCTTGCGCTAACGGTGCTTGATTATGCGTGCAATGAGCGCCGATCGCGTCTATGCGATCGGCGTGACGAAGCAGCAGAATGTCGGTGTCGCCGACAGTTACTTGAAGTTTTTGGCCATCTTGCAACTCGTGAAATCGAGCGACAACCGCTTCTGTTTGAGACATAATTTAAGTGATTTTAGGAGAGATTAACCATAACGGCGATTGACTTGGCGACTCAATTGAATGTACGTGTTATAACCCCGTCGTTCCAATCGCCTTGCCGCCCGTTCGGCTTGTGGTCGATTTAAATAAGAATTTTCCAAAATCCACGATCGAGCGCCGCGATTGCGATAATACACACTGAACTGGCGATCGTTGCGGCGATACTGAGCTAGGGTAACTGAATCGCTGTGGCGATCGACTTGTTTTGTTGCAGCATTTGCCTGCAATGGCATCGCAGTAGCGGCAAATCCGGTGCAAACCAATGAGAGTAACAGTAGCTTTTTCATGACGTAATTTTTAGCTAAAAACTTGAATCAAATCGTGGATTTTAACATCAGCTTTAGAATCCGTCGATCGATCCTTAGTTTCAGATTAATCATTTATGCCGATAAATTTATCCTCCTAAAGGGGGAACCGCAGCATTGGAGTACGCTTGTTGTATCGGAGAGAATTTCCCGATTTTTCAGGAACATTGGCCGATCTCAACACTGCGATTGCGATCGAGCCTGCTGCTGTCTACAATAATTGTGGTTGCCTAAAATGTCAGAGGTTACCCGATCGAGAGAGTTATCCGAACAAATGCTTACGCATTCAATTTTGAGGGCGGTACCCACACAAAGCCAGAAGTCATTGATTCTCTAAGAAGCGGCGATCGCCAACGGTAATCTTTATTCCTAACGCACGTTATTTAAGTCCAAAACTTCTAATTTGCCATGGCTTGATTCTCAAGTTAGTAGTCTCCATCGCTGGCTCATCAAATAGATTTACCACTCGATCGATCTGTAAATCTAAATCCCCACCTAATACTAATTGTTCCGCGACTCCGTGACATTCATAACATCTCATTACCCACTCTTGAGCTGGATTATCTGATGGTTTGAATGCCATTAATACTAAATTTTTGTCATGTAAATTTAGGAGACTACCAACAGGAGATAAGTTATCTTCGGCGATCGCTTCTACATCGATTGGATCGCGTTGGAGAATTTGTAATGGTGAATTCAATTCATACCCTTTTCTCACCGTTTGGGCGGCTTGCCAGGTGCCAACATGGGGATAAATTGCATAGGTAAACTCATGAAATCCGCGATCGGCACTCGGAGCTGGCCATGTCGAACTTCGCAATAATGTCAATCGGAGATAATCGTTGCCAGCATCGCAGCCATATTTACAATCATTGAGCAAACTAACACCATACTCACCCGAATTATCGGTCAGATCTGCCCACCGATGTGCGGGAACTTCCCATTTAGCTTTTTGTGCTGGTGTTTCGGGTTTGGTGGTGCGCTCGATTGCACCGCAAGCGATTTCATAAGTGGCTTTGTCGGCAGTAATATTTAGGGGGAAATTAGCTTTAACTAAGACATGTTCGGCTTGCCAATCGACACTAGTTTTAATCCGTAAGATCGGCGAATGGACCTCTAAAATATAATCTTGTTGAAAGTCACAGCCAGCTAATTCACGTACTACCCGCACCCGTTGGCGAATCGCACCTTTTTCGATCCAGTCGATCGATTTTAAGCGGCTGGGAGCTAGGCTTTTTTTGGCATATTCAGGATCGATATTCCACGCGTCCCAATATTGTCCCGCATCTTGGAAGGCTTCGAGGTGGTTCCCCCCAATCTCATCCTGTAGTACTTCCCGCCGATCGAGCTTATCCCAGATCCTGGCAATATCTCCAGTATGAAAATCGATTTTCACCAGCAAAAACTGGTTTTCGAGCGTAAAATTGTCAGCACCTAAGCTGTCTAGCTCTGAATCACTTTCATCGTAACGAAACATACCTTGGACAAAAAATATGCTCAGCCAGAAAGTTCGATAACCGACACTAGGCAAATCGGCAGCCAAAAATAATACATTTCCGTCTGATAACTCACAAGGTACCAATCTTCCCTCCGAATCAAATACTGCCCACTCTGCACCTTCATAATTCATTGGCAAGCTAATTAACTCCGTACGTTGCCAATTTGATGGGTTGAAGATAACGATCGGCCAATCTCCATAGAGTGGGGGATTGAGAAAGATGCGATCGCTAATTTGATTTAGTGCATCGCTAATTATCTGAGTCGTCACTAGTTCGACATTTTCCCAGGCTTCATTTGCCGTCACATAAACAGGCTCGATCGCCGTGCCAGGAATGATATCGTGAAATTGGTTGAATAATGTCTGTTTCCAGGCAGTTTCTAACTGCAATTTTAGTTCGGCGGGATAAACTCGATCGTCAATGATACATGCCAGTGAAGACCAGAGTTCCGCCTGATATAATAAATCCTCACATTGACGATTCGATCTCTTTTGATCGGCATGAGTGGTAAAACAACCGCGATGGAATTCCAGATATAATTCATCTTTCCAAACGGGTAAAGATTGACTATCCTTGCGACTGGCTAATTTATCCAGATACTCAACCGCAGTTGTAAATTCTAAATCGGGAAATACATCAGAATGCGACCAGCGATCGGCTAATTCCAGCATGTCGCGCGTTGGGCCACCACCATGATCGCCCACACCAAATAACCACAGCGATTCATCGATCCCAGTATTTGTTTGCCAATTACATGCATAATCGATCGTCTTCAGTGGATCGATGCCTTCGCCGATTTCTGACGACATCAAACTCAGAATCCGACTCCCATCGGGAGCTTCCCACCAGAATAATTGATGCGGAAATTTGGTCGTATCGTTCCACTGGAATTTTTGGGTCACGAAATAATCGATTTTGCCCTGTAATAATAATTGTGGTAATTGCCAACAAAATCCAAATGTATCGGGCAGCCAAGCAACTTTAGTATATGCCCCAAATTTGGACTTATTGTAGCGTTGTCCGTAGATAATTTGCCGCGCGATCGATTCTCCAGAAATTAGATTCAGATCGGGTTCGATCCACATGCCACCGACGACTTCCCAAGTACCTGCTTTTATCTGTTGACAAATGCGATCGAACAACTCAGGCCGATTAATTTCAATCCATTCATATAATGCTGGCGTAGAATGGCAAAAAGTCAGCTTGGGAAATAATTGTTGTAAATTTATCGCCGAACTAAACGTCCGCTCAGCCACTTCCCAAGTCTCCGCCACTTCCCACAACCACGCCATATCGAGATGTGCGTGACCGAGTAATTGGATTTTGGATTTTAGGTCTTTACTAGCAATAGCTTTGACCTGTTGTTTGATATCTAACAAATGTTGAGTGAATATATTGCTATTCTGTTTGAGCAAATCATAATCGATCGATTCGATAATCCCTTCGATTTCACCCAAGCGTTCGGGATAAAAACTCGCGACCTGCTTTACCACGACCATCAACTCATCTGCCAACCAGCCCGGTTCGGGATTTGTGGTGTCAGCCGACTCAAAAACCAGCTTCGATCGCATCAAAGCACCGAGATCGTGCCCAGGACTCACCAACCGCAACCGCACGTCTACAGACGTTCCTGGCACCAATCCAGGGGTTAACAAAATGCGCGGGCTATGGTCGAATAAGTCCCCTTCCTGTACCAGTACCCCATCGATGAAAACCTGTGCGATCTCCGCCCACCACGTCAATGCCAACCGACAAGATAATCCAGCCAACGGATAGCCATGCAATTGTGTTGGCATCGCCAATTGCTGCCCCAACCAGATCTCTTTACTACCGCGTTCCCAGGTCACATAGCCCTTGTCGTTCGGGATCGCCTCATCCCATCCAGCAATATTCCCAGTTCTAGAGCCGCCCTCGCTGCATATCCGCCAATCGGTTAAAATAATACTCTGACTCAACTCTCGCAAGCGTTGGCACAGCACCTCAGCCCGAGCATCGATCTTTACCGCTGGCGACGATCCAAAAATTTGCTCGGAACTATCCATAATTTCGCTAGAATCTTAGGTATTTAAAAGATCGATGTATTCCTAATTTACGCTTGTCCGGCTGAAATTTCCGACATGGCGATCGTGTTTCCTCAGATTGGTGCATCGCCAGCCAATTAAATCTTTGCTGTTAAGCAGTGCTACCATACCATCGATCTCCTGCATCTCTCTCCCCACTAGTCACGAGCCACTAGTTACTGACCCCACCTGTTATGTCTGGAAATTACCAAAGCCGAGTTTTTACCTTTGTCAGTCGCAGCACCGATCGATTGAAAGATAGCTGCGCCAAAGGATTGCGACATCTCAAGGTGGCAGTAATTTGGAGCGGGCAGATTTTACTCTCTCCCCTCCACTGGCTGTTACAGGCTACCAAAATCTTTCAACCCCAGCTCCCGCCGCCACGCCAGCAACCAATCCTCTCGCAGCAACCAGCCTCCGATATTAACATCGAACAGGCCCTAGAGTTAGTGAAAGTAGCTGGCTACCCGATTGAAATTACCCAAAACGGCACTTCAACGCTCGTCGAGCTATCCGAGATCGAAATTACTCAGCCAAAATCTTCTTTAACTGTAGAGCGATCTGCTACCGCTCCCACCTTATCGCATCCAACTACCGGAATTATCACGATTGAAGTTCCGCATGAAATTACTTATACTCGCTCCCGCCAAATTACTGCTCCCAAACAAACTATTCGCGGACTTAGTTCGTTATTAAGCGATCGACAGTTAGTATTAGTCACGAATGAAAATGAAATTTTAGATATTTTAACTCTCGCTCAGCAACAAGAAATCCGCCGCCGGATCGGGCTAGATATCGCTCTCGCTTGGCATCAATGGCAGACAAGTAAATTAGCTGGTAATGGTGCAACAAAACTCAGCGGTAGCACAACATTATCACTTGCTGGCGAACGCAAGTTCGAGCGCGAACTACCACCGCCAAATTTATTCGATCGGTTGACTGATTGGTTCAAAAAAGAGCCGAAACCACCAACTCCTCCCCGCATCCAATTAGAAGATATTCGGTCTAGCAACCAGCAATCTCCAGGACAACTGCCGCCTGCCCACTACTCATTTACACCCCAACCGCCACATTTCGATCGATTTTTAGATCTCCCCCAACTTCCACCGATTAAAGAAGAGGATAGCTCGATCGCCCCAGACAATACGATCGGTCGAATTGTTACTAAATTTCAACCCAAGTGGTTCGATCGGTTGTGGAAATATTATCAAGATTATGTATATATTCCAGCGCCAACCGATAGCACGATCGTTTACCAACCAACCCAAGAATTTGAATTAATTCCGCTCGATCCTAAGCCCAGTCAAATTGTTTCAAACCAAAGAGATCGAACCGAACTATACAGCGATCGTCCTGAGACAACGCGACAGATCCAAGACGCGGCTGAGTTAACAACAAAACATTGGCAAAACCTGGAATATCAACCAGATTGGATCGAGGCAATATCTGAAGAAATCGGTTACAGTCAAACTCCATTGACGCGATTTTTAGCATGGCTCGATCGGATCGTCCTCGCGATCGAAAATTGGCTTATCGAACTCTGGAATAAGATTATTAATGCTCGATCGGTCGAGTAAACTCGTCAATAATTTAACCGTCAGCAGCTCCGAGCCTGCAAACCGATCGTTCTTGGGAGTTTATCCGGTCTGACGACCGATTGCGGCGCTAACTTGTGTCTGACTACTTTTGACATAGTGGAATACCGAACTGCTCCACTTGGGCGGGGGTGACGGTGAAATTTATCGCCTGTTCGTGAGTACCCAGAATCCGAGTTCGCTTTGCATCACTATAAAGAGTAACTAGGATCCGGTAGTTCCGTCCGTTGGTCACGCAACTGAGATTGGGGGAAAGTAGTCCGATTCGCTTCTCATTGGCTTTAAAAACATAAGTAGTAGATAAGGGTTTGCTACTATTTGCTGGGTTCTCAAACTCAGCAACTGCAACCGCACCAGCGGGAATATTTTGGCTGAGGTCGAGTATCAATGAGTAACCTGGTGTTACAGGTTTGGTTTCGGTGCGAAAAATCATCCCACCCCCATATGTCGTAAAATATGCCGATCGAGTCGGCTCTGGTGGTGATTGTGCCAAGCTAGGCGCAGCCAGCAGGAGCAAGCTCGACAGCATAACCGAGAACCGCAGGGAATCGAGCATACTCTATACTTGTAATTGTCTATCTTTCATTATTCTAGCTCGATCGTGAATCCAACTACCTCATGTAAATCGACAATCATCCCGCAATCGATCGCTCCACTCACTCTCCACATTGCATCGCAAATCTAATCGAGCGCCTAAAAACCGATCGATCCCAAATAAACAAGATAAGATATAATATTGCTCTCTTGTCTTCAGAATTTTATGTCGCTGCCGATCGTTGCTATTATAGGTCGTCCTAACGTGGGTAAATCCACACTCGTCAATCGGTTGGCGGGCGCAAGGGAATCGATCGTGCATGATGAGCCAGGAGTTACCCGCGATCGCACATATCGACGGGCATTTTGGCGGGATCGTGAGTTTGTGGTCGTCGATACGGGTGGACTCGTATTCGACGATGATACGGAATTTTTACCTTTGATTCGCGAACAGGCGATGGCTGCTCTTTCGCAGGCTGCGGCGGCAATCTTTGTCGTCGATGGTCAAGAAGGAATTACAGGTGGCGATATGGAAATTGCCACCTGGCTACGCATTCAAAAAATCCCTGTCTTTGTCGCAGTCAATAAATGCGAATCTGAGACCGTAGGTGCCCTCCAAACCGCTGATTTTTGGGAATTGGGTATCGGCGAACCTTATGGGATTTCCAGCATTCACGGCAGCGGTACGGGCGAGTTATTGGATGAATTAATCCTGAGTTTGCCGGTGGTCGAAGAAGTGGAAGCTCCCGAAATTCGGATCGCCATTATCGGTCGACCGAATGTTGGTAAATCGAGTTTGTTGAATGCTTTCTTGGGAGAAAATCGCGCGATCGTCAGTCCGGTTTCGGGGACTACCCGCGATGCGATCGATACCGTAATTACCCGGAATGATAAAAATTATCGCCTGATCGATACTGCCGGGATTCGGCGGAAGAAAAATGTCGATTATGGCCCCGAATTCTTTGGGATCAACCGGGCGTTTCGGGCGATCGATCGGTGTGATGTAGTCCTACTAGTGCTAAATGCTGAAGATGGTGTCACCGAGCAGGATCAAAAACTCGCGGGGCGGATCTCCGAAGAAGGTCGTGCTTGCGTGATTGTGGTCAATAAATGGGATGCGGTCGAGAAAGACTCTTATACTATTTACGACTATCAACAGCAATTAAGTAGTCGGCTCAACTTCACTGAATGGGCGGAAAATATCTTCGTGAGCGCACTGACCGGACAACGGGTTGATAAAATCTTAGAGATCGTCGATCGTGCGGTCGAACAACACCGTCGGCGTGTCAGTACTGCCGTAATTAACGAAGTGATCGAAGAGTCTACCACCTGGCACAATCCTTTGGTTACTCGTCAGGGTAAACAGGGCAAAATATACTATGGCACTCAGGTAAGTACTCAACCACCGACGATCGCCCTTTTTGTCAACGATCCCTCACGGTTTAATGACAACTATCGTCGGTATATCGAAAACCAGTTCCGGACTCAGCTCGGCTTCGCCGGAACTCCCCTACGCCTGCTCTGGCGTGGGAAGAAACAACGGGAAGGTGAGAAAATCGCCAATCGGGCAACCAGGGTGAAGTAGGGGATAGGGAATAGTGAACAGTGAACAGTGAACAGTGAATAGTCACTAGTTAGTAGCTCGGCATTATTAACTATAATTTACTCCTTAGTCTCAGTAAGGTGGACATTGTCCACCATTTGTTTTTCAGGCATAATCTATTTAGAAAATAATTGCTAAAGTTGTAAGCGTTAAGCAAGAAAATATTGAATTCAAGCTTACAACAACCTATTCTAACTACCCACTTACTGTTCACTATTCACTATTCACTGTTCACTAAACTCTAGATGGATCTACTCCGCTCGCTACCAATCGGTACATATTTAGAACAACCCATTACTTGGCTGCATCGTCTCGATCCTAGAGTAAAACTAGGGTGGTTATTGAGTTTTCTATTAGCGCCAGTACTTGCCAATCCAATATGGAAAGTTGCTTTAGTTTTACTACTAGTAACGATTAGTATTTTTGCAGGGATTCCCTGGCGCGCACTCAAGCAACAGATGGGTTGGTTGTTGTTAATTTGTGGAGCAATTTTTCTAATTGGTCTGTTATCACCAGATGGTATTAATGCCACTCATCAACCTCGATCGCCAGCAGATTCGGTAGTAGCGATCGCCAAGCCTTATCGGTATATTTTATTTCAGCTCGACTCTGGTATCATCCACGTCAAAATCACCAAAAAATCGATCGATAATGCCATCCATCTCAGTAGTCTAATTTTTACGGTCGCATACAGTACTAGTGTTTATTTACTGACTACTTCACCAGAAGAAATTGCTACTGGCTTGGAAGATTTAATGTCTCCGTTGCGCCGCTACCATGTCCCAGTGACAGAAATTGCCTTGACGCTCACCCTATCGCTGCGATTCATCCCGTTAGTTTTGGAAGAAATTCAAAATTTAGTGCGATCGGTTTATACTCGGGCGATTAATTGGCAAAAATTAGGATTCAAAAATAGCGCCAAAGTCTGGCTGACTGTTGCCGAAAAACTGCTAGAGAACCTATTAGTCAGAGCCGAGCAAATTGCAGTAGCAATGCAGGTAAGAGGTTTTACTACGCCAAATACCCATAAAGTTCAATGGCACCAATTAAAATTAGGTATTACTGACTTTTTAGCCATCTCGATTCTTGTTATCTTCTGGATGGCTAGATTTGTTATCGGCAATCAATTTGCTTAGGGATCGTTACTACACCCTATCGTTCCAGGCTAGAGGGTATTAATCGATATTTTTATATCGCATATCGGTCAAAAATTTCTCTTGAGTTCATCATTTATAACTTGTCTTGTACCGTACTCTCCCCCTCCAACAACTAACTGGTTCGCAAGTCTTCGATCGATTATTTCGAGCCGAAGAAATTGCTACTTTATTAGAGAGTCCAGTAACCGATCGACAAAAATCGATCTTAACTAGATATTCAATTTGCGCTGGTTCCCCCCGAGCAATTAACCACCAGCCACAGATTTTTACACCCCCCGTCGGGCAAATTTTAGATTGTTTGCGTGACTTATTAGCGAATGTCGATCGACAACAAACAACCGATCTACCCACACATTTACCATTTACAGGTGGATGGCTGGGATGGCTGGGTTACGAACTTGCCTGGGAAATCGAAAAATTACCAGATCGTCAGCCCGATCCGTTACCATTTCCGATCGCTTATTGGTATGCTCCGAGCTGTTTTGCAGTTTTAGACCATTGGGAAAAAGTTCTATATCTAGTTGCCACCACGGCTACTGAATTAGACGATCTAGTCTCAAAACTCGATCGCCAGCTACCTGCTGCCCCAATTATCGAGACCCCAGCCCAAGCGGATTTGCATTTTCACACCTCTGCAGCTGCATATCAACAGGCTGTGATACAGGCACAGCGATATATTCAGGCGGGGGATATCTTTCAAACGAATTTATCCCTGCGGTTTAGCACCAAAACCGATCTCGATCCTTGGCAGATCTACCAACAATTACAACAGATCGATCCTTCCCCGTTTGCTAGCTATTGGCAAACGCCATGGGGATCGATGATGAGCTGCTCGCCCGAACGACTAGTCAAGTTACAGCATCAGCAAGCTACCACTCGCCCGATCGCTGGAACGCGCAAACGAGGGATAAACTTAGCACATGACAGTCAATTAGCTACAGAATTATTGACTAATGCCAAAGAAATTGCCGAGCATATCATGCTAGTCGATCTCGAGCGCAACGATCTCGGGCGCGTTTGTCGGTGGGGGAGTGTCGATGTCGATGAATTACTATCGATCGAACGGTACAGTCATGTGATGCATCTAGTAAGTAACGTACGTGGCGAATTAGATCCACAGTTTGACACGATCGATCTGATTGGTGCAATGTTTCCTGGCGGTACGATTACTGGCTGTCCAAAAGTCAGATGTATGGAAATAATTGCCGAACTCGAACCCTTTCCCCGCAATCTTTTCTATGGTTCCTGTGGCTATCTCGACAGACGGGGTGGTCTAGATCTAAATATTTTGATTCGGACATTGTTGTATCATAAAGGCACCGTCTGGGGACAAGTCGGTGCGGGAATTGTTGCGGACAGCGATCCCGAACGTGAGTGGCACGAATCTCTCCAGAAAGCTGCCGCTCGAATTGCTGCGCTGGGCATTATAAGTTAGCAGAGATCGTTGTAAGACTATATATATGTCTATCTTTGTCTCCGGCGTTATCAAATAAACTACATTTTCAAGCCACTATCCACTATCCACTATCCACTATCCACTAGCTACTGTGAATTCTGACGAACACTATCTCAACCACCCCACCTTCGGCTTGCTCTATCGCATTTGTGTTGTTGAGGAGAACCAAGAATTATTTACGACGCTTTATGCTCAGCGCATGTTCTTTCTCGTCACTAATATTGCTAGTGACATCTCGTTCCAATCCATGACTCGTGCCGAGGCTCGGCTGACGATCGATACTCGGATTCGTAACCTCAGACGCAACGGTCAAATAAGCGAATATCAAGAGTTGCAGGCAATGATGCAAAAAAATTTCCCAGGATAGGAGATAGGGGAGACAGAATAGGGAATAGTATCGATCGCTTGTCCCTAGTTCTAATATTCACACACCCCTTCACTTAGCTAAGCAATATGATAGAAGCGATCGCCCATAATATCGAAACTATTCGCCGCGACTTACCACCGAAAGTAAGATTGATGGCAGTTAGCAAGCAAGTATCTGCTAGCGCGATTCGAGCGGCATATGCGACGGGGATCCGAGATTTTGGTGAGAGTCAGATTCAAGAAGCCGAGCGAAAACAACAAGAATTAGCCGACTTACCAGATCTGTGTTGGCATCTGATCGGCCACTTGCAGGGGAATAAGGTGCGCAAAGCCTTACAGCTGTTTGACTGGATTCATTCTGTCGATAGTCTCAAACTAGCCGAGCGAATCGATCGAGTTGCCCTAGAATTAGGGATCGAACCAAAAGTCTGTCTGCAAGTAAAAATATTGCCCGATTCTGACAAGTATGGCTGGAGTATTCCAGAACTGCTCGCAGACTTACCGCACCTGCAACTCTATCATCAGTTGCAGATTCGCGGCTTGATGGCAATTCCCCCACTAGGTTTAAGCGTGACTCAAGTACGGGAACTGTTCGATCGCACCAAAGCTCTTAGTGGCGAGATCGCTAGCCAAACAGGGAACCAGATCCAGATCTCGGAATTATCGATGGGGATGTCAGGTGACTATCTACAAGCAGTCGCAGCAGGAGCGACGATTATTCGGCTGGGTAGCATTATTTTCGGGGATCGCATGAAGGAATGAAAATCGCTCGTTAGCGATCGTTACATAGTGTTAATTAATATTGTCAAATTGAATTTATGGCAACCGAATGGCTCTAAGCTATGCACTGAATATTCGATACTAGATTTGCCCGATCGGTTGTGGTGCCACTGTGGTCACAGTTCTAGTGACTCGCTCGTTGGTTCGGTCACACCAGTGGCGAAGCGCGACAGACACGTTGAAACCACATTAATGTTGGAAAATCAGTGACAAGTCGAGCTTTCATCGCCGATCGGTGCTGCTGGCAACAGGTCTGGCTCCTCAGCGAAAACTATATAGCTATTTTCTACCAATGCATGTATAGCTCGAAAAGTGAATTTACGAGGTATTTATTTAATTGATGTTAATTAAAACAGAGTATTTAACTAGTGATGATTTTTCATTGATTAAAATGCTGAAGTTATGTTAAGCAATGCAGTGTAAATCGGCTGTTACACCTGCTCTGTAGGTATAATCGCCAGGTTTGGCTCGATTGCTGTCTGCGACCATCAGCCATGCTGACGTAAAATTTTCCACGTTGCAGCCACTAATTCGTGTTACTCTATATATCAGCATTTTGTACTATCCCGATCGGCGATCGGACAGGGCATGGTCGAAAAATTGGTAGTTAATCTAAGCATAATGGCGGAATATTAGTGATAAACGCACACAAGCAGGTAAGTATTCACCTTTCAACAGGTTTTCTTAATATTTGCAGTTTTTGTGATATTATCCTTAACAGATTTAGGCAAAGTCAGTGTATTCATACTGCCCAAGCAAGAAAGTCACCGCGTTCGGCACGTTTATATAGTAGTAATCGATTGGGTAACAACTGACAACTGTTTGAAGTCTCGAACTAGTCTTCAGCAAGGAGTTAGGGTCGGATTTCAAAGTCAAAAAAAGCATCTAACCACAGGGCGCAGGAGTAGTTAAAGGTGAACGTTTTAAACAAATTCAAAGATTTCATGGGTCTCAACGAAGAGTACAGTGATTATGACGAGACGGACGATGCGTATCGCGGCGAATATCCATTGCCAGAACCGATGTTGCCGCAGCCGATCGAAGAAGAGCGTCGCATCCCCCGTCGAACTACTGTAGATAGATCGCAGAGTGCAAGCAAAATGAATAATGTCGTGGGAATTGGAGTTATGCACGGGGTATCGGAAATGGTGCTGATCGAACCCCGCTCGTTTGAAGAAATGCCCCAAGTAATCGATGCAATTCGTCAGAGAAAATCGGTTATTTTAAATATGACCTTGATCCGGCAGGAAGAAGCCCAGCGCTCGGTTGATTTTGTAGCTGGTGGGACTTATGCGATCGACGGTCATTACGAACGTATTGGCGATAACATCTTCCTGTTTACCCCAAATTGCGTTCAGGTAAGTACGCCCAACCAAGTCATTCATGAAGGAGTAGAGCGCCCCGCAGCGCCTCAAACCACGCGGAGCAATCGCACGACAGAACGCTCGATCCCAACTTGGGGTGATGATGCGATTCATGCAGCTCAGTAGAGGCGATCGCGGTTGAGTTAGCTCCTGAGGCTTTCACTTGGTGAAAGTAATATATGTCTATCAAAATAGGTGCGATCGGGGGCGGGGTAATGGGTTCGGCCATTTTGTCCCGCTTGCTCGATCGTGGTGTTTATCAAAGTAACGAAATAATTGTTAGCGATCCGACACTCCAGCAGCGGGAATTACTCGAGCACGAATATGGAGTGCAGGTAACCGCTGATAATAATTTGGCGGCGACAGCTCCAGTATTACTGCTGGCGATCAAGCCGCAAATTTTCGATCGGGTAATTGCCGATTTAGCTCGACCGTTGCCAGCACAGTTGGTCATCTCGATCCTCGCAGGAGTGAGTCTCGATCGACTAGAACGCGCACTGCCCGATCGGGCGATCGTCCGCGCGATGCCAAATACTCCAGCGACAGTCGGCGCGGCGATGACTGCCATCGCTGCAGGTGCGCGCGTGGGCGAGGGCGATTTAGCCTTAGCCACTCAGATTTTTGAAGCGATCGGCGAAGTCGTCACCGTGCCAGAATCCTTGATGGATGCTGTTACTGGCTTATCCGGTTCGGGGCCAGCGTATATTGCCATTGCGATCGAAGCACTATCGGATGGTGGTGTTGCGGCTGGTCTGCCTCGGGCGATTGCCGATCGACTGGCGTTGCAGACCGTCTTAGGTACCGCACAGCTCCTCAAAGAATCAAACCTTCATCCCGCCCAATTAAAAGATCGCGTTACGAGTCCCGGTGGGACGACAATTGCTGGAGTGACCCAGTTAGAACGCTCGGGTTTTCGGGCTGCTCTGATTGAAGCCGTAATCGCAGCAGCGCAGAGATCGCAGGATTTAGGGAAAAGCGGGTAAGGAATAAGAATTAAATAACTTACAATTCCTCCTTTGGTAGGGGCAATTCATGAATTGCCCCTACCAAAGATTGGGGTAAGCGTAGATCTGCATCTTATTAAATCCTCATTCTTAAGTAGGTTTGGGAACAGTAGGCGCTAGGGCATTTACTAGAGTTGTAACAATACTCATATCTTCAGACTACAATATTACCTGCAGCCACCGCTCTCTATCCATATCTCTAGCACATGGCCTCTAATTCCAACGTAAGGCGGAGATCTCAGTCTAATTCGGCTCAAAAATCAACGGCCACCTATGCTCGCGCCGTTGGTGAAGCCGCCGTGCGAAGACAGACTCTACGCGCTCGGAACGAGCAGCGCCAGCCGTTGCATGAAGCCGAGCGTATGGGATCGGTATTTATTTATGTAGTGAGACTGATTATTTTGGGTCTGGGTGCCAGCGCGATTGCGGGTACGACAATCGCGATCGTCACTCCGCCCAAACCGCAAGCCACCCAGAGTCCATCGCCACCACAGCAGGATAAATTACCCGCTGAGGGGTTCGATAGCATCAAATTAACTCGATCGAGTCCCGAACTAACCGCTTTGCTACAAGCTCTGGGTCAGAAAAATCGTAAATTAGCGGCAAATTATTTATTTGTAGATTTAGATAATGGTGAATATGCAGCGGCTGGTGCCGATCGAGTTTTTCCGGCAGCTAGTACGATTAAGTTACCGATTTTAATTGCTTTATTTCAGGATATCGATCGGCACAAAGTTCAATTAGCCGAACAACTGACAATCGATCGAAAATCGATTGCCGAGGGTTCTGGGGATTTACAAGATCGCCCACTGGGATCGAAAGTGAGCGTGCTCGTTGCCGCGACCAAAATGATGACGATCAGCGATAATACCGCTACAAATCTCATCATCGAGCGGTTAGGCGGTAAATTGGCTCTTAATGAACGGTTCCGGACTTGGGGACTTAAAGTGACCGCGATTAATAACCGACTCCCAGATTTAGAGGGGAAAAATGTCAGTACGGCCAGCGAATTGGCCCGCACGATGGCGGCTATCGAGCGCGGTAAGATCGTGTCGGACGCTGCTCGGAGCCAAATGTTGCAGATGATGAGCAAAACTTCCCGCAATACCATGCTCCCCCAAGGCTTAGGCAAGGATGCCAAAATCGCGCATAAAACTGGCGACATCGGCAACGCGATCGCTGATGTCGGCTCGATCGCGCTACCCTCTGGTAAAATTTATATCGCCGCAGTCCTGGTCGAACGCCCACACAACGACCCTGCTGGCCCCGAACTAGTGCGGAAGATGTCCAAAATTGCCTATCAACATTTTCTCCAGCAACAACCCACTGCCACTAGTAGTCCGAATCCGCCAATCTCCATCGATCCGAGATTTCCTAAAACAGTTTTTATTAGAAAGAATTAGTGGCTAGTGACTAGTTACTAGTTAACAGTAAAGTGGCGCTTAATTAGTGGGTATGGTTATTCGTTAGTTAATAGTAAAGTAGTTAGGGACTGGTATCTAGCAAAATGCTCCGTCGTGTGCGCTTGCGCGTAAAACTTCCGTTTGCTAGCCACTAGCCACTAGCCACTAGCCACTATTTATATGCATTTATTAATCCCCGCTGCTGGCATGGGAAAACGCATGGGTAGCGATCGTAATAAGCTGCTTGTCACGCTCCGCGATAAACCATTATTAGCTTGGACTTTAATGGCAGTAGAACGCGCCAGCTCGATTAGTTGGGTGGGGATTATCGGACAGCCAGAAGATCGAGCCGAGATCGAGCAGATCGTCAGCAACATATCGCTATCCAAACCCGTCGAGTTTATCCTAGGAGGTTCTACCCGTCAAGAATCAGTTTATAACGGGTTACAGGGATTGCCAGTAGCAGCGGAACGGGTGTTGATTCACGATGGTGCCAGGTGTTTAGCGACACCAGATCTATTCGATCGATGTGCTACGATCTTGGCTACATGTCCGGGCTTAATCGCTGCAATTTCCGTAAAAGACACAATCAAAGTTGTAGATGAGTTAGGAATAGTTCGAGATACACCCGATCGAGCTAATTTATGGGCCGCTCAGACCCCACAAGGGTTTGAAGTCAAATTACTCAAAGCTTGCCACGATCGCGGACGTGCTTTGGGTTGGGAAGTGACTGATGATGCCGCATTATTTGAAAAATGCGATTTACCTGTCAAAATTGTCCGAGGTGAAGAAACTAACCTCAAAATCACTACCCCTGTAGATCTAGCAATCGCTACCTTTATTCTTCAGGGATTAATATAATTCATCATTCACACTCGATCGATCCGTATGAACCTGGGGAAATTTTTCACTCGCGTTAGTATTGCCGTCATTACTGTACTTGGCACGCATATTCCCCTTCAGGCAAGCGAGCTGGGGCCAGAAATAGTTTTGAAATCCGTGTATGCCGGATTGCGTCAAGTAGATAGCACCCGCTCCAATCCTCGAGTGCGGTGGAATGTAGCTAATGGCACGTCTAGTCCCTGTGGGCGAATTTCGGGTAGCTTATATTGTCCGCGCAGCAATACGATTTATATTACCAAGCAGCATCTGCAAATGGCTTATCAATATGGGGATGCGGCGTTGGCGTATATTCTCACTCATGAATACGCTCATGCAGCTCAGACGGTGGGCGGATTTAGACCCAGCACGATTACCAAAATCGAACTTCAGGCTGATTGCTTAGCGGGTTTTTATATGGGTGCGATGCCAAATGTAACGTTCGATCGAAACGATATCGAGCAGATCGCCTCTTTGGCTTACCAGATCGGTGACTATGAATTTAATAACCGCCAGCATCATGGCACGCCAGAACAACGTTCTCAAGCTGTGTTATTAGGCTTTCAAGCATCCCAGCAAAATGGGATTGTTGCTTGTCAAATGCAGTAGTTATTAGTAGCTAATGACTACTGACTAGGGGATTTGTGGCGTTCGATTTAACTATTAGTGCAGATTAGCTGAAAATCTTTAAGTGGTACCCATTATTGGTACTATTGATGATGCTGATATCGATCTTACAGAACGTTACCGCAATTTAGCATCCCCCAATTTAAGTATTATCCCTACCAAAAAATATTTGAGCCAATCGGGTAGAAACGTTACCCTATTAATAACTACTATTAATTTATTGACGAGGCAAAAACAAATTGGAAACTCAAACTAAATCGCCAGAGCGGCTGCAGTGGATAACATTAGATTCGGCGATCGCTGCTAGCGATAATGGTAACGATGTGATTCAAGGTTTGAGGCAAAATCCGAAAACTTTACCTTGTCGGTATTTTTATGACGATCGTGGCTCCGAATTATTCGAGCAAATTACCGATCTACCTGAATATTATCCCACCCGTACCGAACAATCGATCCTCGAAACTTACGCTACCGAAATTGTGGGACTGACTAGGGCTTGCGAACTGATCGAGCTAGGGAGTGGTAGCTCTCGCAAAACGCATATTTTACTCGAAGCTTATAGTAAACTCGATACTCCCCTGCACTATTACCCGATCGATGTTAGTGCTGGAATTCTCCGCACTACCGCACTAGATTTATTAGATCGCTATCCTAAGTTAAACGTTTGTGGCTTAGCAGGTACCTACGAACAAGCACTCGCACAGTTGCCACCCCGATCGATCGAAAACCGGATGGTAATTTTCTTGGGTAGCACGATGGGCAATCTCGGAGATGCCGATCGCGATTTATTTCTCGATCGAGTCCAACAAGCACTTCAACCCGGTGAATTCTTCTTATTAGGTGTCGATCTCCAAAAACCGATCGACATTCTCGAAGCCGCTTATAATGACAGCCGAGGCGTTACTGCTGCTTTTAATCTCAATATTCTCCGCCATCTCAATCAGCGTTTTCATGGTAATTTTAATCTCGATCGATTCGAGCATGTTGCCTTCTTTAATACCGCTGCCAGTCGGATCGAAATGCACCTCAAGAGTATGGCGCATCAAACAGTTACGCTCAAAGATCTCGATTTAGAGATCGAGCTACAAGCAGGCGAACGAATTCATACCGAAATTTCGCGAAAATTTCATCTGCCTACGCTCACAAATACCCTCGAATCTCATGCCTTGCAACCGCTAAAAATTTGGACAGATCCGAATACTTGGTTTGGATTAATTTTATGTCAGCGTCAGTGCTTATCTGGTGATTGTCCATAAAGAAGGTGTTATAATTTGGCGAGTTTGAGCGAATCTTCACAAGCATTCGCACCTTAAACTCGTCAATTATAATTTTATAATCTCAGGCAAAGATCGTGACATTATCACTAGCGGATTTAAAGCTCAAATTATCTCAGCATCAGATCGATCGAGCTTCATTGGAAGAACTTTGGGAAGTCGATGGGGATAAAGTATATGGCTTAACTGTTAATGGTGGTAAAGCAATCGAGCTTTGGGAAAAGTTATATCGACTAGTTACCGAGATTGGTTATTATCCAGTGGTATTGGGCGATCGAGTTGAAGCTGTAGGGATTTCGATCGAGCGAACTCAGTGGGGAAACAATTCTGTCGAGCAAATATTAGCCCAAGGTGACAGCATCGATGCCGATCGATGGTTCGCCGATACAGCCAGAGCAAGACGAGAAGATTTAGAACAGTGTTGGGCGGAGGAAAAAGAGTATTACCCAGATTTTCAGGTGAATAGAGATACCCTCGATCCCCTCACCCTAGAGGAAATCGGTGAATGGAACGATGAGATAGAACCTGATAATGAATATAGTATCCCCTTCAATATTAGTAATGGCGAGCCATTCGTAAAAGTATCCATTGCGCTCATTCCTACCGTAATTAGTTGGCAAGTATTTGCATTTATTAAATATGGTAATTGGAATGATTGTCCAGCACCAGCAGAACACATCGCGATCTCCAAAAAATGGCATCAACAATATGGAGCGGAGGTAGTTGGCATTAGTAATGATGTTGTTGAAATGAGAGTAACTAAACCACCGCTCGATCGGGATGCAGCATTTGCAATAGCACAAGAACAATATATTTACTGTGAAGATATTGTCAGCCAAGGTACTGGGACACTGCTGAAATTAGCGGGTGCTTTACTCGATAGTAAAGTTTGGTATTTTTGGTGGGATTAGGCTCGACGGTAATGAATGCGCTGCTCCTTTATTGAGTCTGCACTGACAAACTTTGTGAAAAATCATAGTCTGCCCCGATCGCCTCGCCGCATTTTGTTCTAACCTAGAGGGTAATAAGAAACTAGAGCTAAGTTAGAGATCTATTGCCTAGCTCGATAATATCCCTACATTATCCAGGAGTTCATCAAAGTGAGTAGCGTTACCGTCATTAATGACGCACAGTTTGACAGTGAAGTTTTAAAGGCAGAACAACCCGTACTAGTTTACCTGTGGGCTGCTTGGTGTGGGCCGTGTCGATTGGTTGCTCCGTCGATCGACTGGATTGCGGCTAATTATGGCGATCGCGTCAAGGTTGTGAAGATGGATATCGATATTAATCCCGAAACTGTCAAAGCCTATAAGGTAGAAGGTGTTCCAGCCATTCGACTGTTTAAGAGTGAGGAAGTCGTCCACTCTTGCGAAGGGGCAATTACCAAGGATAAATTAGCAACGATGTTAGAGAATAATCTGTAGCCTTCTCTGCCCAAACCCGATCGGAGCAAGCCGATTCTTGTTACAAGACATGCGGAAGAGACCTCCGCGTGCTGGCGAAGTTTCTTTCAAGAAACTCAATCTAGAATTAGCTTACAGCAAGGATCTGTAGGTTGGGTTGAAGAATGAAACCCAACACACCCAACCAAAGTTTCTTTCATCCATTAGCCGACGTTTCCGTCGGCTCAGATGCGCGGAACGAAATCCGCGCATCGCATAATTCATCATTCATAATTTCTATGCGTTTCTCTCAACGTCTCCAGCCGTTACAAGCGAATGTATTTGCCGATATGGATCGGGCCAAGGGACGAGCGCGGGGACTCGGACAGGAGATAATCGATTTATCATTAGGTTCGTCAGATTTACCGACGGCACCCCATGTCATCGCGGCAATGCAATCGGCGTTAGCAGATCCGAGTACTCACGGTTATTTGCTATTTAATGGAACGCGGTTGTTTCGAGAGGCAGTCGCAACCTGGTACACCAATAAATACGACATCGCGGTAGATCCAGAGACGGAAGTCTTGCCGCTGATCGGTTCTCAAGAAGGTACGGCTCATTTACCACTGGCAATTTTGGAGCCAGGAGATATCGCGTTACTAATGGATCCTGGCTATCCTTCTCATGCAGGTGGCGTGTATCTAGCTGGGGGTGAAGTCTACCCGATGCCACTGTTAGCCGAGCATGGATTTTTGCCTGTGTTGGGGGATATTCCAGCTCCAGTGCTAGCTAAATCTCGGATGATGGTGTTGAGCTATCCGAACAATCCGACTGCCGCGATCGCGCCCCTAGCCTTCTTTGAGGATGCAGTAGCATTCTGTCATCAGCACGATCTCGTGTTGGTACATGATTTCCCGTATGGCGATCTGGTATTTAGCAATGTGAGCGTGCCCTCGATCTTTCAGGCGGACAGGGACAAAAGTGTCTCGATCGAGTTTTTTACGATGTCTAAGTCCTATAATATGGGCGGCTTTCGGATCGGTTATGCGATCGGCAATCGTCAATTAATTCAAGCTTTACGCCAAATTAAGGCGGTAGTAGATTTCAATCAATACTTAGGTATTTTACAAGGCGCGATCGCAGCGCTCACTGGCGACCAAACTCCAGTACATATTACCGTCGATACTTTCAAACAACGTCGCGATACTTTTGTGCGCGCACTCCATGACATCGGTTGGCAAGTACCCAACCCCGACGCAACGATGTATATCTGGGCAAAGCTGCCCCCACAATGGGCACATAGTTCGATGGAGTTTTGCACCGAGCTAGTCGAGCAAACGGGGGTAGCGGCGGCTCCTGGTGTTGGATTTGGGAAATGTGGCGAGGGCTACGTGCGGTTTGCTCTGGTACACGAGCCAGCTAAATTACAATTAGCAGTCGATCGGATCGCAAAATTCCTATAGTCTCAGATCTTGTAGAGACGTTCGGTATTTCTGTCCCGATGACCGAATGCGATGCGTCGATATATCCGATATCTGTTGTGCGATTGCCGATCGTCAAAATCGAATATAAGAGCTAAGATCGTGGGGGATCGAGCAAATAAATCTATAATTACAACTTGCACATTATTTGTAATTTCGATCGACACAGCAAAGATTAGTACTCCGAATGAATCCATATCAAATCTTTCAGACAATCAATCGAGAACGCGTGAGCGATGGTAAGTTCGTCCCGATTTTGAGTGGGTGCGAATCGGCTCAGCAATTACTAATTATTGTTTGTCCCCAATTAGGTGACTTTGATAGTCTCGAATATGCTTGGTGGTTGCAACGAGAACGAAAGCGGCTTAATGAGACAGGAACGAGCGTGCGGATGGTCGGAATTGGAGATCGATCGAGCGGTCAAAAATTCTGTAAGTTTACGGGATTTCCGGCAGAAACATTATTTCTCGATCGTAGTGCAGAGCTACATACCAAGCTCGATTTATATCCAGGGTTAGCACTAAAACTTCCGGGGTTTTCGGCAGCTCAAAATGCTTGGGTGAATCTAATTTTAATGTGCGCGGGAATCGGTAGTCCTGGCACTTTAGCAGAAGTATTTCGTGGGTATAAAGGAGATAAACAAGCGCCACAATTAATCGCTAATGAAGAGATCGTTAAGGCAAAACCATTACCCCCGATCGAGGGTTCATTTTTCAATCTCGCAGGTGGCAGTGGCTTTCAAAGACCATTTGAATTAGCGACATTAAGACTCCGAAATATGGCAGAAGTCCTCGGTAATTGGGGAACTTACGTACCCGATCCAACTTACCTGACTCAGCGTGGCGGCTCTTTTTTGTTTGATGCCAAAGGTGAGTTGCTGTACGAACATCGCGATCGGGGGATTTTGGGATTTGCTGCGAATATGAGTCAACCACTATCTTTTCTCAGTAAATAATTCTTATCGATCGTGACAACGATCCGGTAAATTCAGCAAGATTGGAGATAGCGATCTCAGACACACCCATTTAAGAATTAGAAGGCTACAATGCGGTCACACAGTGGGTTTCTACGCTGTCGTTCCTGCATACTTATTACGGTGACTCTCATGCGTTTTCTAATTTATGGACTTGGTTTAAATATCACACTGTGTGGATTGCTGTCGCCAAATTTAGCAATGGCTGCGCCAACATTGCCAGTCGCAATCTTACCAGCGCCGAGTCAGCAATTAGAACTCACTCCAACCTCGATCGAAGAGGGCACGGTCATTCAAGGTAATGGCGTAGAATTCACAGTCCCGAATGGATTTGAAGGTGGTGCTCCATCTGATACTCAGACGAAAACGCTCATCCAGGAGACCGTAAAAATGTTTCCTTCGATGGGATCTTTTGTAGAAATGTTAGACCGCGATCCGGGGACATTTCGCGCGATTGCCATGAATACTAGCGCAACTAACACTAATCCCAGTATCGTACTCATCACGCGCTTACCAGTCCCCGCAGATACCTCTTTGACATATCTGCAAGAGGCAATGGCCAAAATGATGCCTGCGATGCTGCCAGCAGGCTTTAAGTTAACCGATAGTCGAGTAGTTAAGATTGGAGATCGCCAAATCGTTAAATTAGCAATCTCTGGCAATATTCAAGGCACTAAGCTTAAAGAGTCGATCGCGTTATTGAAACAAGGCGATGAGATTTTTCAAATTACCTATGTATTTGACGATCGAAATGCCCGCCAAGCTCGTCCGGTGTTCGATCGGATGGTGCGCACGTTTAAAGCTGATTCTACAGTAGCGACGGGTAACTAGCAGTTGAAGCTGGGTTTCGATGTAGTATTGCCGATCGAGTTTAACTGCGCTTGTATCTATGTACGGCATCGAGGTAGATTAAAGTTAAATAAATACTTTATTGTCGAACGGCTTGGCGACGGCAATCGGTAAATACTATTAACTTTGGTCGCACATGCCTACAATCGACGCTGGATTTGAACATTCGATCGAGATCGAAGCAAGCGCACTTGCCGCCCTGGGGGAGCGTGGCTCTACAGATCCGATTATTGCTGCGATCGATGTGGGGACGAACTCCATTCACATGGTCGTGGTGCGGATCGTGGCAAAGTTGCCAGCTTTTAGTATCATTGCCCGCGAGAAGGAAACAGTGCGATTAGGAGATCGGGATCCGCAGACCGGAAATCTCACCCCAGAGGCGATCTCCCGCGCATTTGGCGCGCTCAAACGGTGCCAGGAGATTGCCAAAAGTCTCAACGCCCAACAGATTTTAGCCGTAGCGACGAGTGCGGTGCGCGAAGCGCCAAATGGCTATGATTTCGTCCGCTCGATCGAAGCAGAATTAGGTTTGGCAGTTAATTTAATTTCTGGACAAGAGGAAGCGCGCCGGATATATTTGGGCGTATTATCAGGAGTCGAGTTTAATAACAAACCCCATATCATCATCGATATCGGTGGCGGTTCGACGGAATTAATCCTGGGAGACAGTCACGAACCACGTACCCTCAGCAGTACCAAAATCGGTGCGGTGCGACTTACCGCCGAGTTTATTACTAACAATCCTGTCAGCGATCGAGCGTTTATTTATCTTCAAGCCTTCGTGCGCGGACAATTAGAGCGGGCGATCGAAGATATCAAAGCCAATCTCCAATCGGGCGAACTCCCGAAAATGGTGGGGACTTCTGGGACGATCGAAACGCTCGCTACCATTCTCAACCTGGATAAAAACGGTCATGCTCCCGATCGGATTCATGGCTCGCAAATCCACCTGCCCGAACTTCGCAATCTCATCAATCGCTTGCGCCGGATGACAATTGCCGAGCGTACCGCGATCGAAGGCATCTCCGAGCGCCGTGCCGAAATTATCGTTGCTGGGGCTGTCGTCCTACAAGAAGCAATGGCAATGCTGGGGATGCAATCGCTGTCAGTTTGCGAACGGAGCCTGCGGGAGGGCACGATCGTCGATTGGATGCTGACGCAGGGGCTGATTGAGGATCGCCTCAAATATCAGGGTTCGATTCGCGAACGCAGTACGCTTAAAATTGCTGGTAAATATGGTGTCGATTTACCGCACAGTCAGCGAGTCGCCGATCTCGCGCTGAGTCTATTCGATCGCACCTTTGGCATTTTGCACCATTGGGATCGATCGATTCGCCAATTACTCTGGAGTGCGGCGATCCTGCACAATAGCGGTCACTTTGTTAGTCATGATGCCCATCACAAACATTCTTATTATCTGATTCGCTATGGCGAGCTGCTTGGTTATACCGAATCAGAGATCGATATTATTGCCAATGTCGCTCGCTACCATCGCAAAAGTCCGCCGAAAAAGAAGCATCAGAATTTACAAAATCTCTCGAAAGAGCAACGCTCGATCGTCTCCCAACTTAGTGCGATTTTACGCATCGCGGTAGCACTCGATCGACGCAGAATTGGAGCGATTAAAGATCTTAGCATCGAGTGCAATCTGACTACCCATGAGTGTCAGCTAACATTTTTTCCTGCCGATCCGAACGATGAGTGCGAGCTGGAGTGCTGGAGCTTGGATTTCAAAAAGCCCGTATTTGAGGCTGAGTTCGGTCTCAAGTTATCAACAATTAGAGGTTAGAGCACTAAGCCAAATTTTTACGTTGCATTTCTCAATACTAATGTGAATGCTACACTCAGAAATTATGTAGAAATCCTTTAGAACCTATAGTTTGGTGACATAAGTTACAGTTATATCCGTCCGCTATGCCATAATCAGGATAAGAACACACACTAGGCAAGTAACAACGTGTAAATAACCACAGGGAGGACGAGCATGATTGAAAAGATCGCATTAGCACTCGTTATCACATTCGCATTATACTGGAGCGTCCAGAATAGACCACAACAACGATCGGTTGGAATTGCCAGCGGTCGTCAGGTACAGACAGTCTCATTAGTTAGGGTTTGAGATTAGACAGTGTGTTGGAGGATCGAGACAAGTCGATCGATGAGAATGGATTCAACTCTGAGTATTATTATTCTGATGTCTAGGATCCCTTCTCGAGTTTAGCTAAGGTTGTTCGCCGCGATCGTGGATACGATTCTGGTACAGTAAAAACAGCTACTAGATCTTTATGCCATGTCACATCTTCGTTCTTATTTCGTTCGCGTAGCGTCCGCTGTGCGGAAACAGCTCTTACTAACTCTAGTCATTCTGACGATTGCATTTCAGCTATCGATCGCGCCAGCTCAAGCTACAGCGCTCTATGAGATCCCGACTGTTTCCGCTGGCGTACCCACTTGGATTGTCGATAAAGCTGAAATTTTGAGTTTATCGACCAAAGGCAAAGTCAAAGGTACTCTCGAACAACTTGCCAAGCAAACCGGGAAAGAAGTCCGATTTGTCACGATTCATCGGCTCGACTATGGCGAAACCATTCAGACATTGACAGATAAACTGTTTAAGAAATGGTTCCCAGATTCAGAACAACAAGAAAATCAGGCATTAATCGTACTGGATAACGTCACGAATACCATTGGTATTCAAGCTGGCGAAGCGGTTAAATCTACCCTCACAGAGGCGATCTCCACGAGTATTACTACCGAAACAATGCAAGTTCCCTTACGCGATGGGAACAAGTACAATCAATCTGTCAGCGATGCTGCCGATCGCTTAGTTGCAGTACTATCAGGGCAAACAGATCCTGGCCCGCCAGTAATTAAAGCTGCACCCGAAGTAGGTAGGACTTATTTAAAGGCAGAAGAAACCGAAGCCAACCGCAGTAATTTTCTAATTATTGTAATTGGACTATTAATCGCTGCGACCGTGATTCCGATGGCAACTTGGTGGTGGTATCAAACTCAAGATTAGATCTCGATCGTTGCAGCCTACCTCTGACTATCCTCAACTGGGAACTTAGGGGTAGGTTTGCCATATCTAATCTCGAACGTATTCGCGATCTGATAGCAACGCAATCTCTGCACGCACTAATTCTCGCCCCAAATCAGCGGCACAATCGAACATGTCGATCGGACAAGGCTAAGTGTGCTCGGATTAGTACCTTTAATCTTGAACGTATTCTGCACCAGAGAGCAAAGCAATCTCCGCACGCACTAATTCTCGCCCCAAATAAGCAGCATGGTCGAACATACCGACCGGACAAGGTTGAGTATGCTCGAATAATTTCACACATACTTCCTTAGCAGTTCTTCCTGTAAAAAGAGTCGTGCTAGTCCGAGTAACTTTGCCTTTTGCTGGGATGACTTTGCCAGTTTCGGGATCGACAGCCAACCCACGATCGTTGATGATATTCGTGTAATGTTTGGCGCAGATTAAACCAGCTTCGCGATCGACATAAATAATAAAGTAGCCATTGGGATCGAGATCGATATGTCGATTCGATAGTTCGCGATCGAGCGCGGTTAAATTATCGGTTAATAGAGTCATAACTTGTTAATGAAATAGCTATATTAGATCTAGATTAACCGATTTATTCCCGATCTGGCTTGTTTTCAGCGAATTATCGATTTTTTTGGCACAAATACCGCATTCGATCTAAGATTTTAGACCTACGTTAATCCAGTCTTTACCTAGATCGAATAATGTTGTGGTGAATCCAACTGCCAAACAGACAGTGAATCTTACCAAAATCAGAACTACCCTAGGCTGTATCGACCGACCCTATTGGTTGCTAACTGGCAGTATCTTGCTGGTGTCTACACCAACAGCAATTGCCATTATGCTGGCGCGGACGCAATTTACCGACGCTGCGACCGATCCAAAAATCACGCAAACCTGTGTGATGAGTGGTATCCATGACTTCTTAGAAGATCTCCGCGATCGATTGTATGAATACTCACGAGCCGATCCACAGAACACGATCGAGCATCATCCATCTACTTGGCGACGGACTATCGATTTCACCCAACCGATTTCACCCACTCACAAAACATTAAATAAAGTTCCGTTTGTATTTGTCAGTGGCGGTAGACTAACGACAATTCACGCACCAAAACCCGAACAAGTAGCGCAAATAATCGATCGGAATAATATTGTCGCCGGGATCGATGGTGCTTTTTTTATGATGCATGATTCTGAGTCAAATCAGTTAGTCGGCCCATCATTGAGTCAAACCGATCGGGAATTTCATCCCGGTACCGCTTACGAAGTCATGAAGAGTGCGGGTCGTCCCTTAGTATTAATGAGTGCAGACACGGTTAAATTTATGCCGTTCGACCCCAAATTACACAATACGCTCGAAGGTGTTCGGCGCGAGCTACCAAATGTAACTGAGACATTTATCGCCGCAGGTTGGCTGGTGCAAAAAGGTAAGCCGCAAACTTTAGAGAGCTTCGGGAATCTTTATAAAGCTAATGAAGCGCGGTATCGAGCTTTTTGGGGATTCGACAGTCAGGGTAAACCAGTCTTGGGAATTTCGACTAGGAATATCGGTGCGGTAGAGCTAGGTGAGGTATTAGCCCGAGAGGGTTGGCAAGAGGCGGTAATGGTAGATTCCGGACAGAGTACTTCGCTAGCTTATCAAGGAAAATCGCTCGTGCCAGGATACGTGCCCCGTCCGGTACCTCATGTTGTCGGTTTATTGCCACCAGTTCCGAAGTTGACGGGTGCGAATAATTGTCTCCCGTTTAACTCAAAATCAGCCGATCTTAAAAATTCGAGTTCGGTAACTCAAGTCTCCACACAGAATGTTGCACGAATGAAGTAATTTGTCCGATCGCAATCGTTGACGCAACAGCGGATGTTGGCAGATCTCTAGTGGTGCAATTGGCTAGAGATCCGCCAACTGCGATCGCAAACTACTGTGGCTCGATTTGGTAAAACTATCGATTAATTAACGAATTTCTTATAAATTATATTGTCGCGGAGCACGATCGTTAGCAAGAGCTTTACCCTGAACGTACACGTTCATCAGCCATAGACAAGCCGCCTTATTTAAGTCGGTCTTTGATTCGATCTGATGAGATAGTAAATGTGTATGCCAGTGATTTAATTTGTCTGGATTCTTATCGATATAGATCCAGGCAGCAACAACATAATCTGGTTTTTGAGACATCGATTTTATACAGCGAACAGAGTGAGTTATTGTTTTCGACGATTGACTATCGTAGTATAAATTATTTTTTCAAAAAACTTGACTATGAATGTAGTCAAACGATCGCTTTATCGCAAAATAATACCTAAGCTTAGGGGGCGATCCGACACAAGTGCTGGCTTGACATCGCTGGTGAAATCTCCGTGTTTGCTAGGGTAACAGCGCTGTTGGAGCAGCGCCGATCGAGAATCGATGTGTGGATTACTGCTCACCTGCGAGCGCGAGTTTTCCGCCGAACTGGCCGATCTCCATCTTGAGTTTTAGCCTTGTCCTTGTCCTTATCCGTTGGTAGCGGTTTACCACCATTAAAGTAAGCTTCCATGACCTTGAGTACCATTGGCGCGGCAGTTTTCCCACCACCACCACCAGTATGTTCGCCAAAAGCGACTACGACAATTTCCGGTTTTTCCGCTGGTGCGTAGGAACCAAACCAAACATGGGAAGGGCCAGGCGGCGCTTCGGCAGTACCACTTTTTCCAGCCGCATGAGGGATTGTCGGCGAATTCATCACCGCACCAGTACCGCCATCGACGACTTCACGCAAACCTTTGCGAATCGTCGCGATCGTGCTGGGTTTGAGATGCATCGATTGTCGTACTTCCCGTTTGGGATCTCGAATCAGATGCGGTTGGACGCGATAGCCACCATTGGCTGGGACGGCAAACATCCCAATTACTTGAATCGGCGTAATTTGGAGAAAACCTTGACCGATCGACATATTGATCGTGTCCCCGATCGACCATGGGATCTTATAATTCAGTCGCTTCCAAGTATCGTCAGCAACTAGTCCTTTGGCTTCTTCTGGCAGTTCGATCCCGGTCTTTTTGCCAAAGCCATATTTGCGCGTCCACTCGATCAATGTCGGCCCGCCGACGCGCTGCCCTACTTGATAGAAGAAAGTATCGCTACTCATTTTGAGGGCACCTGGAAAGCCTAGCGGCCCAAATCCAGCGTGATTCCAATCAGCAAAGGTAAAACCGCCGATCGTAATCGAAGGGTAGGTTTGTAGAATCGTATCGGGCTTAAACTTACCCGATTCCAAGGCAGCGGTAGTAGTGATAATTTTGAAGGTACTCGCTGGTGGAAACGGTTGCAGCGCGCGATTGACAAAGGGGTGATCCTGACCCTGAAGTTGCTTCCAAGTAGCTGGAGAAATCCTGCCCGAGAGCGAATTTGGGTCGAAAGCGGGGCGACTTGCCATCGCCAAAATCTCCCCATTTCTGGGATCCATCGCAATAATTGCGGCTTTGTTCTTGCCGATCGCCTCTTCAGCGACTTTTTGCAGATCGCGATCGATCGTAATCGTGACATCCTGCCCTGGTTTAGATACTTTTTGCCCCAAAAACTGTTGTAATCGACCCGCACCATCGACTTCGACTTGAGTACCGCCCCACTCGCCCCGTAATTGAGCTTCGAGCGTCGATTCCAGTCCCATTTTGCCAGTAACATCACCCAATCGGTAGCCGCGATCGCGCCGTTTGGCCAGTTCCTCCGCATTCATTTCGCCTGTATAACCCAGGACGTGAGCGGCAAGTTGACCGTTGGGATAATAGCGCACCGACTCGATATCGACATCGACACCTTCTTTATCGGCACCAGATTCTCGCAATGCGGTAATTTGGCCATTCGTGAGGTCGCGCGCGATCCGGACTCGATTGGTACCTGTCATGCTGACATCTGCGAATTTTGCTTGGATGGTATCCTCATCCAAATTCAAAATTTTGGCAATGTTGTTGCGGGTATTGGGCCAATTTTCGCGTTTGGTGGCCGTCGGCCACACAAAGATCGAGTGGGATAATTTACTGCCAGCCAAAAGCTGTCCTTTGCGATCGTAAATATTGCCACGCACGGGAGGTTTAGCGACGGTTCGCACGCGATTATTTTCAGCAATCTGACGATTTTTAGCTCCCTGACTCAATTGAAGATAAGCCAGCCGCGAGCCGATCCCACCGATTGCCACTAAGCCGACCGTTGCTAGCAACATCCAGGCGCGATTACCCTGCCCGACAGTACGAGTTTTGTGATGGAACCCACTGGTAATACCGCTGAGGTCGCCCGATCGATCGGCTGTGAATTTGTCAGAAAATGGATTCTGCATAAGATTTGGGTGGACTTAAGGAAGTCGATTGCGGTGGCAGACGGCAAGCCGTTCGAGTTGTCCACGGCGATCGGGGTTAGGCGGATAGTTGGCATATTAGCCGATCTCGGTCATTTATTTGAGTAGTGGATACCACACCAATCAAGATTTAACTATACTAACCTGACACTGAATCGATCGTTGTTGAAGATATTACTCGAACAGTGACTCGCTCTGTACTATGTTCGGTAGATCGTATACATTGCTTCGCAGCGCCAACACTCTAGACTGCGATCGTGTGATGGCTCATACTCTCCGATCGATAATTTACAAGAGAAAACCACCACTCAGAGAAATCTCCAAGTGATGGTTTTCTTCGATCGAGAATAGCTAGAGCGGTTAAACCGACATTTCAGCTACATTCTCGACCCGCTCGTTTGCTATAGCCGCTTTCGCCTGAGCTTCACCTTTGAGAAACTCAGCAACTTGAGCGCCGATCTCCTGCCGCACGATGCCTCTGTACTCTAGAAAATGTTCGATTTGGGCACAGACAGCTAGATAACTGCTAACACCACCTGGATTGACCTGCAACATGCTCCAGAGGTTGCGCCAGAACTGCCACCGGGTGGAACGCACCACGCCTTGTCGCCAGCAGATGATGAGGAAAGCACGAATGACCATCAAACTAATCGGTTTCTTGCGTCCTGCGCCGTTATCGGGATAAGTAGCTTCGCCGAGGGTCAGGAAGTGACGGTAAGTGCGATCGAGGAATTTAGATGGTTCGTATAGCTCATCGAAGGCATCCATATACTCGTAGGCAATCTCTTCCAACGGACGCGTCGGGACGAAGTTCATCAACGTAGTTTGGTTGATGTTCCCATCCGTTCCGCGCAGTCGTCCTTCGCGGGTGAGGCGATGCCATAGTGCAGTATCCGGTAAGGCTTGGAGCATACTAAATACCGCAGTTGGGATATTCGTCAGCTCGACGAATTGCACGATGCGTTTGCCTGCGCCGGTCTTCTCACCATCAAAACCGATGATAAAGCCAGCCATCACGCGGATCCCGGATTTAGCGATCTTATTAACTGCATCGCTGAGGGAACTGCGAGTATTTTGGTGTTTTTGAGTCAGTGCTAAACTTTCTTCGTCGGGAGTTTCGATGCCTAGGAATACTGCACCAAAGTTACATTTGACCATGCTATCCATCAGCTCTTGGTCGTTTGCCAAGTCTACTGAAGCTTCGGTTGCAAATGAGAAGGGATATTTATGTTCGACCATCCAGGGCAATAGTGCTTCTAAGAATAGTTTCACATTACGCTTGTTGCCGATGAAGTTGTCATCGACCATGAAGATACTCCTGCGCCAGCCGAGTTCGTACAGCCTGTCGAGTTCTGCTAACAGTTGCTCTGGGGCTTTCGTCCGAGGTTTGCGCCCATAGAGGACGATAATATCGCAGAATTCGCATTGGAACGGACAACCGCGCGAAAACTGGACGGACATCTCCGCGTAAGCGTCGAATTCGAGTAGGTCGAACCGAGGGATCGGCGTAGTTGTTACGTCAGGTCGATCGCCATTGGGCGCGCGGAAGGTGCCTGAAGACCGACCCTGTGCGATCGCTTCCACAAATAGGGGGATGGTCAGCTCCCCCTCGTCTAAGATTAAATAATCAGCAGCAGCGACTTCCTGGGGTAATGCTGTAGGATAAGGGCCACCGATCGCGACTTTTTTGCCACGGAGCTTGGCTTCATGGATTTTGGCGAGTAAGTCTTCTTTCTGAACGATCATTGCCGAGCAAATGACCAGTTCCGACCAATCCCATTCGGCTTCGGTGACTTCGCGAACGTTGATATCGACGAGTTTAAAATTCCACTCTTGGGGCAAAATTGCCGCGACAGTTACCAATCCCAATGGTGGTAACATCGCTTTGCGCCCGAGTAATTCGATCGTCTTCTCGAACGACCAAAAGCTCTTGGGGAAACGGGGATAGATCAGCAGAACATTCATCAAAAAATCTCCAAGTAACGGCATTCCCCGCTAGGTGGAATGATTTATACGAAGCACCGCAAACAATTAGCACTATGACTGAATGACTCTAGTTTAGTCGGTTTTGTTTCATAAATAACATTCTGCTGGCGATCTCGTTACGGTCTCGATCGGGCATTTTTCTTCAGAAATACTCATTTCCCATCGATATACCGCGATCGCGTGTTTCAGTAATAATACTGACTGTCGAGGTTTTTGATGCTCGTCGAGCGCCAATCGCCAAGTATAAATCGCAGCTGAGGGCAATCTGCACCCTGGATATAGTCAGAGCGCAGCAAGCAGATGAGGCGTTACATAGGGGAGAAAATTGAGGGGCGTTAGCTGGTGATTAGACGACAATCGATGAGTGGAAAATTTATCAATTATTTGAGATCGATCGACTGAGCTTCTGTCGGTAAAGACTTGAGGTGGGATTGATAAGGTGCAAATTTTGGCTTATGACTAACGCGAACCATTGCTAAGGGATAAGTAATGGAAAACACTGCAAATACACCAAGTAGTCCCGCTACATATTTATGGAGTTCTTGAGCCGAAATCCGCTGAGATCCGTTGACTACTGGGACAGGAGTTTTAAGATCTGCAACGACAGGTGGATCGATTGTTTTTTCAGTAACTTTGGTTTCTAAATTGGGTTGAAATAATTGCTGATATTTATAGATATCCCGATCGGAAAGCTGCTCGGAGGAAACGATTGCAAGTGGATTGGATAAACGAACGGGAGGATTAATATCGATTGTGTTGAGTTTAAATACTCTGTCTAGATGGGTTTTAGACAATTGCTGATTAGTTTTAAACAGTTCTCGATCTGCCTTAAATAATTCTTGATTAGTTTGAATCGATCCTTTTGTGATGTTTCTGGGATGAGATTTCAATTCGATCATCGTCAATTAAATCCTATTAAAATATTGTACTCGAATGAATAAAGATGTCTAAATCAATAATCGATTGGATTCGATCGATTTCAGTGACCACTTATTCGCAGCTACTAACCTAGCTAATTTCGATCGGTAATTAATAACTAACTAGTTACTAAACTTTTACTAAAACTCGATCGCCAACAATTTTAGCTGGATAGGTTGCTAAAGGTTTAAATGCAGGCCCGTTCAAAACTTTACCATTTGCTGCAAAATCTGCACCATGACAGGGGCATTCATATTTTTTTGATGTTGCCTCCCATTTCACAGTACAACCTCGATGGGTGCATGTGGAGTTGACTGCAATTAACTCTTTGGAATTAGCAGGATTTCTGGTAATTGCGATATTTTTAAGCCCAACAAATCCAGTTCGATCTAGTTCGGTAACGCTACCGACAACCGTGAAGCGATCGGCCATTTTATTTACAACTGGTTTAGTCGTGGTTTTAGCATTTGCAGTTAGACCTAATTCTCCAGCTGTTGGCGGTTGAGTACTTGCTTTACTAGGAGTACAACTCGCGAGGGCTATCGGAAAGCAATTAGCTAACCAACCCAAACTAAAGTATGTCAAAAAATCGCGACGTTTAATCATGCTTTACGGATATTCTGAAATAAATTTATGTGCGCGATCGTGAAAATTAGTTCAACGGTAAATAGGGAAATAGCGGATGCCAACACATAACTGTAGCTGCGACAACTAATCCAAACATCCATCCAAAAATCGTGCGGGTTTTAACTTGTTTAGATTTGAGTAAGTGATGTAATATGAGCCAACTTATCAGCCACCCGATTAGTAACATCGTTTCTTCGCCTGAATAAGTACCGAGACTTCCCCACATGAGATCGTGAGTATCGCTCCCTGGCATCCATTTACCCAGCGACCAAATTTGCTGCGCTCGTTCCGGCGATGTATCAGCCAAGTGATGTGTCACCATCATCGTAAAACAACCTATACCCGCACTAAGTAAAGCCGCAGCAGCAATCCCAGAAGTATTTGGTGGTTCGTCTGCTCCTTTAGCTAAATCGCCAGGAAATTGTTTGAGATAGTTCCAAATTCGCCCATATATCAGCTGACTTTGTGGTGATTTTTTGAGCGGCGGTCGAGTGTCATTCATTGTTAATATTTATAGATAAAATAGCAGTAGAAACTAGAGCGAGTGAATTTTAGAAATTGCTAATCCGGTAACTAAGCCACTCATCGAAAAAAACATGATTCCCATCAGCGCAACACACACGGCTGATAGCACAGCTCGATGTTGTTTCTCTAAAATTGCATCTCCATATCTCCACAAAATCCACGTACAAGCCATCCCTAATGGCAAGATAAATAACGAACTGAAGCGATGATAACTACTCAGCACATATGGTACCAACGGGCTATTTTCTTTGAGCCATGCTTTAGCGCCACCATATTCGGCACTAGCTGAATAACGCATGTATACCCAATTGCCAGTCACAATGCCGATAAATGCAAGTGTGGTAGTCCAAAACGCCAATGTTCGCACTTGAGGTAAGACTTTGTTAGCACCTCGGAGCAGTGGAAAGGCTAAATGTCCGGTATAAACGGCAACAACGGTTGAGAGAATCGAACCAAAACCGTGGATGGTGCCCATCTGCCGTTGCCAGGGACTAGGATGTAGGAGATTGAAGAAAGGTAAAAATAAAAATAAGCCGACTGACAGAATGCTCAATCCATAGATGCAGACTTGAGCCAAATCTAACTGCTTGGGCAATTCACGAGTAAGAGCGGGCGATTCGCTCGCTGATTTTAATGCCATAAGTTTTTTCCTGAATTATGCGATGTCGATCGCACAGAAATTTCTGCTCTTTAGGATCGAGCTAGGATTTACAATTATCTTGAGGTAATACTCTGGGATATCGTTAGAGAAGCTGAAGTAGCATAGTTACCCGCTACGACTAGACTGCTCGTTTAGCTAAACAATTAGCAAAATCGATGGGGAGCATCCCACCTTTTTATTTAGTGGGTACAAATTAATTTATTGAGATACGCGCAGCGATGAGCAAGAACTTGAGAAATATTCTCGGATTTCCACTGTGCGCCAGATATTTGAGTCCGCCGATCGATTTGTTTAATTGTAGATTCAATTGAACCAGAGCCGATGGCACAGACTTGCTCAGCTTGAAGATAGTAGTAGTTAACAATTCGATGACGATGTTTCTCTAAATAAGTACAAAAGTTTTTAGCTGGGTTGAGTTCACAATCATTGAACAACTCAATTGTTTCATCAACTTTTCCCAGCCACAGCAAACTTCTGGCAGCAAATAATCTTTGATTTGAGCCACCGATTTTGTGTAAATTCTCCATTAGATGGTACCAATCAAGAATTTCTCTTCTACCATCGCTTGTTGATACTTCTTTAAAGATATTCCATACACCATCATGTCCATCACCAAGACAAGTAACTATCGGAGCTAATTCTTGTTTATTCACCCAATCAGTTAAAAGTGTATTTTCTTGAAATGATGCTGCTATCACATTATTTTCATGCGAGCAAATCGCTTTATATCCTCTCCAGACACTTGGCTCACCCTCTGGTGTTCTCACTCTAATATTCCCTCCATCTACGCTTAATTCTTCTAGGACTGATTCCGGTTTTGGCAAATCAAACTCTTGACGGTGAATTAGTCTTTGTTGAGTACTCTTTGATATTTCAATCCCAGTCAAATGTTTAACCTCTGCTGCTGCATTCTCGTAAGAAACTACTGCACTCATCCTCAAACAGCATGTTTCCAAGTACGGACTAATCTGAGTGTAACTTTTGATGTTTAGCTTCGCTGCCTGTTTGCTCGTTATCACTAGCTCTCCAATTATGCTTTGAATCTGTCTTTGATATCCACCTGTTTCTTCTGTGACATTTCCGATAAAAAAATTCCGACTTCTGGCATCACATGTTTCTGCAAGCTATCTCTGACTACTTCTTCAATTTTTCCCAAACTGGTCAATTCTGCTTTGTTAGTATTTTTATAGAGGATTTTTGCAATTGCTCTACTATGTTCCAAAACTTCTTTTTGTTCTTCTGGAGTCATTTCATCACCTTGATGGTATTTCTTTCATTATCTCAAATTCTACCTCTATTCCCCTTTTTATCGTTGCCTCTATTTCCTCTGAACTAGTACAAAATATTTATCTCTCACAACCTGAATAAAAGGTGGGATGCTCCCAAATCGATGTTCCTCGATCGAACTAGGGTTCGATATTTATCGAACTGAGCGATTATTTAATATCTGGTGAGAGCAGTAGTGACGCGCACTATGATGCCCACAGGCAAATGCTGGTGAGTGATAGCAACGTTACCTGGGAAATTTATTTCACCATTAAGATTTGCAATCGGAACATAATCTGCCTAGAGGCACGGAAGATCGTACCTTTGGTAAAATATTTTTGAAAATGTGATATTGCGCTCCTGCGAATTTCTTCGCATTGCCAGTACCATCTTTATCTAATCTAGTACTAGATAAATAAACTTACTCGTATAATTATGGAATTAGCTATCTCGATCCGATCGAAATAGCCAGTTTGCTGAGTGTGAATGAAGTTCTCTGGGCTGACACGGTAGCGATGGTCAATGCTGCTAGCGGAGTATTTAACCCAGTTAAATTTTGGTATTTCATAATCCTATTGTGAAACGTTTTTATCTTTGAGATTTAGCTTAGTTTTTCCATGTTTCGGAAAAAAACACTTGCGACAATCTCATACTTGCTCCGTATTCACCTCGGTGTGAGGAACGCTTAACATACCATAACATGAAGTTTGCACCCAAAAGTATCGATCGATATCGTTGACATAATTGATTTTATATGCAGTGCCCAAATGCAAAGGAATCGATCGAATCGCAAGCGATCCCCACCTAACTAGACTTTGAGTGGTGTGTGCGCCTTGAAAAATCAATCAGGAATAATTATGATCGACATGGTTTACATATATTATTCAAATGATTTTTTCCATAAATTCAGTTGACATGTCTAAAAAAATGATGTGTTAATCGAGGTGACAATGAGAATTAATTTTAAAAAAAATGATGTGCTAATTGAGGTGACAATGAGAATTAATTTTTCAAATCATTAATACTTTCATCTCTGGTGCCTTGCCTGTATAACCATTCAATCGATCGAGCTGTGAGGATAATCTAGTGAATTACGATTTCAAAGAACTGGCCAAACTATACAAAGATACGCTACTAAATAATGTGCTGCCATTTTGGGAGCAAAACTCGATCGATGGGGACTGCGGTGGCTATTTTACCTGTCTCGATCGGGCTGGCAAGGTCTACGATACCGATAAATTTATCTGGCTGCAAAATCGGCAGGTGTGGACATTCTCGATGTTATACAACCAGCTAGAGCCACGTAGTGAGTGGTTAAAAATTGCTGGGCATGGCGCAAATTTCCTCGCCGAACACGGACGCGATGCTCAGGGGAATTGGTATTTTTCACTCGATCGAGCTGGCAATCCGCTGGTGCAACCCTATAATATTTTCTCCGACTGTTTTGCTGCGATGGCCTTTAGTCAATATGCACTCGCTGATGGCGAATCTTGGGCGAAGGATGTCGCGCTGCAAGCCTATCACAATGTCTTACGGCGCAAGGACGACCCCAAAGGTAAATATAATAAAACCTATCCTGGCACTCGATCGCTCAAATCGCTGGCAGTGCCGATGATTTTGGCTAATCTGACGCTGGAAATGGCCTGGTTGCTAACGGAGTCCGAGGTAGATCGGGTGTTGGAGTTGACGGTGCAGGAAGTAATGCATGATTTCCTCGACCAAGAGCGAGGACTGATGTTCGAAAATGTCGCTCCTGATGGTAGTCATGTCGATTGTTTTGAAGGTCGATCGATTAATCCCGGACATGGGATCGAAGCGATGTGGTTTATTATGGATATCGCCAATCGGCGGCAAGATCGGGCGACGATCGATCGGGCGGTAGATGTGGTGCTAAATATCCTCAATTTTGCTTGGGATGAAAAGTACGGGGGCATCTACTATTTCATGGACGCTGACGGTCATCCGCCGCAGCAATTGGAATGGAATCAAAAATTGTGGTGGGTACATGCGGAAACATTAGTAGCACTAGCAATGGGGTATCGGCTCACTGGTAGGGAAGAATGCTGGAACTGGTATCAACGTGTACATGATTACACCTGGGCGCATTTTGCAGATCCCGAGCAGGGTGAGTGGTTTGGTTATCTCGATCGGCAAGGCGAAGTATTATTGGATCTCAAGGGTGGGAAATGGAAAGGCTGTTTCCATGTACCAAGAGCATTATTTATGTGCTGGCAACAATTTGCGGCACTGACTCAGTAGCCTATTTGCTATCCGCCACATGACTGAAAAAAGACAGGCTGTGGCACGATCCCGATCGCCATGCGGATCGTTCGATCGATAATTGTAATCACTGACATAACGATCGCCACACCAGTAATGAGCGATCGCTAAATCGATTCAGGCGAGGGCAATGTTAATTCGGAATCGCCGCGAGATCGTTCGCAGACATTCTAGTGATGACAATCTCGTCCATCGCTCGCCATCATCAAAAGTTTTTTCGTCCGGTTTTAGGAGTCGATCGTCCGAATAGTGATAACAGAGTTGGTCAACAATCATCATTATAAATCTAAGGAATTGGACATGATTCGCATTCTCCTGGTGGATGACCAGAAGAGCATTCGGGAACGGCTCAAGTCGCTACTAGAGACTGAGGCGGATTTTGATATCGTTGGGATGGTCGATAACGGCTACGACGCGATCGAACAGGTAAAATTACTCCTGCCGGATGTTGTCTTGATGGATATGGAGATGCCGGATATCGATGGCGTACTGGCGACCAAAATTATCGTGCATAGTTCGCTCAAAACTAAAGTATTGGTCGTGACTAGCTATGATAGTCACGACTATGTTGCCAAGTCGATTTATGCTGGTGCTAAAGGTTATATTCTCAAAGGTGCTCCCGCCGAGGAAATCCGCGAAGCAATTCGGTTTGTCAATCGTGGCTACATGCAGATTGCGCCGGGATTATTTGAGAAATTTATGCCCAGCACTAATAACGATGAAGCTGGGACATTGGAACTCAAGCCTCGGGAATTGAGTAGGTCGCTCCCAACCATCGAGCGCCGCGACTTTGCCGATAAATTAGAATTGACAGGTCTCGGTACGATCCAAAAGACCAAGTCCAAATCGACGTTGTCAGTTCCAGACTTCGAGCAGCCTTCGGAACTGATTTTAGACATTACCGCATTGCAGCCCCCCCGAAAATCGATCGGGTGGTATCAAGCTGCTGCACTAGTAATTGCTGGATTGGGCATGACCTTCTCACTCTATCTGCTGCGGCAAGGCTTAAATAAACCTGCCACCGTTCCCAGCCAGCAAGAGCAGGCAGGACGACTGCACGATCTACCGTTTACTGGCAAAATCGAGCCGTTGCACGTTACCAAGATCGATGCCACCAGTCCGGGATTTCTCGGTACGGTGCATGTCAAAATCGGGCAAACTGTCAAATCTGGCGATCGATTGTTAACCATTCGCAATAGTGAAGCCGAGCGATCGAATCAAGCCAAACTGCTTCAGCACAAGGAAGCCATCGCCGCCCAAAAACAATCCATCCAACAACAACAATCCATCCAACAACAACAATCACTCCAACAGCAACAAACCCTCAGCGGCGAACGCCAAGCCGCCACGGATCGGGTTAATACAGTCAAACTCTCGATCGCCAATTACGAACGGAATCTCGCCCCACTGCGCCAACAAGTAGCTACTGCTAATGTCCGAGTTAATGTCGCCGCACAACCCGATCCGCTGCCACTGAAGCAAAAACGTGAGGCCATTATCCGCGCACAAGCGATCTACGAGCGGACATTAGCTACTTATCAACGTCTAGCGCAGTATCAAAAGGAGGGCGCAATTTCGCAAGAACGCGTCGAACAAGCCGAAAAAGAAATGACCGTGGCTAAATCCGATCTAAATATCGCTCAGTCGGACTATGATAGTGCGATCGCCGCTGCACGATCGGCAACTACCAAGCAAGCCGCACAGACTCAAGCTACCCGCCTCCAACAACAACTCTCACTCAAAGAACAAGCCGGACAACTCCAACAACTCCAAGCCCAATTAAAAACCGCCGAATCAGACGAGCGACAAATTGCCGCGAGATTAAAACAACTCCAACAGCGACAATTTACTCCAACTAGCCTACCAGTCATTCCCCCGCCGATCCTCGAACCCTTGACGATCGAAATTACCGCACCGATTGCCGGAACCGTCCTCGAACTGCCGATGTCTCCTGGAGATCGCGTCTTTGCTGGTAGTAAATTATTGGGTCTAGCCAATACCCACAAGCTGAAGATCGGCGTAGATCTAGACCCACAACAAGCCGCTCTGCTAAAATCCGGACAGCGCGCTGTCGTCAAAGTCGGGACAGAGATGGAAAATCAAGAAGCAATCGGTCTAGTTACCACGATCGCCCCACCGATCGATCGATCGACCCAACATATCGAAGTCGAATTCACCAATCTCAAATCTACCTTGTTAGTCGGCCAATTTGGCACGGTTTATTTTCCGAAGAAGTGAATAGTGGCTAGTGGCTAGTGGCTAGTGGCTAGTGGCTAGTGGCTAGTGGCTAGTGGCTAGTGGCTAGCACATCATTTACTGTTAGCCTGGATAAGATTTACACAAGATCGTTTACGAGGTACCAATAACAATCCACTGTTCACTGTTCACTATTCACTATTCACTATTCACTATTCACTATTCACTACCCATGAAGCCCCGCATCTTGCTGACAACCGAAGGTACTTACCCATTTTTGGGTGGGGGTGTCAGTACCTGGTGCCACGAGCTAACGCAACAGATGCCAGAGATGGATTTCAAGATTTTTGCGATCGTTGCCAATCCTTATCTCCAACAACATTACCAATTATCGGCAAACGTCACGCAAGTCTTGAAGGTGCCATTATGGGGAATGGAAGACCCGATCGAATTTGGATGGCGCTTTCCATTTTCGCGTGCGCTCAAGAGCAAAATTGCGACGACGGGAACGGTGGTTAGTAACAGATTTATCCCAATTTTCGAGCGCTTGATGACTGGCGTGTTGTCACCCGATCTGATGGATATCGATACGCTCGGGCAAACGATCGTCTCGATTCATGAATATTTCCTCCGCTATGATTATCACAACACGATGACCTCGATCGAGGTCTGGGATAGCTTTCAACACCTAGTTGCGACAGCTTGGCAATCACAGATCAAACCAGAGCGAATTACTCTGGGTGAAATCGCCGAAACGCTCAAATTACTCTATCGATTATTAATTCCGATCCACGTTCCCATTCCATCAGTAGATTTGATTCACGCTTCGGCGGCTAGTTACTGTGGTTTACCAGGGATCGTTGGTAAGATCAAGTATGGCATTCCTTATCTGCTCACCGAGCATGGGATTAATATTCGCGAGCAATATCTCAATCTACGCACATCGATTCCATCTTTATTCGTGCGCCGCTTTTTGCATTATTTAGTCAGTGCGATGGTGAAATTAAACTATCACTTTGCCGATATCGTCTCGCCCGTATGTAGCTACAATACTCGCTGGCAAAAGTGGTGGGATGTACCACCCGAAAAAATCAAAATTATTTATAATGGTGCCGATCCAGTAAAATTTAAGCCCCAAGATTACCCACCCAATAGTCATCCGGTGGTGATGAACATGGGATTGATTTTTTCACTCAAAGGTCAGTTGACACTGATCGAAGCTGCCGCGATCGTCCGCGACAAGTTTCCCGATGTCGAATTTAGATTTTATGGTAAACCGTCAGATTTAGATTATTATGCTCGCTGTCAGGCCAAAGTCAAAGAATATAAGTTAGAAAATACCGTTAATTTTGCTGGCTTTACTAACGAGCCGTGGCGAGTTTATGGCGAGGCAGATATCGTTGCCATGTCGAGTATTTCTGAAGGATTTCCCTATGCGGTCATTGAAGCGATGTTGTGCGAAGCCGCGATCGTCTCGACCGATGTTGGTGGTGTCGGTGAAGCACTGGGAGATACTGGCTTATTAGTTCCCGCCAATCAACCATTAGCACTAGCAGCAGCGCTGATCGAATTACTCAGTCTCACTCCCGCACAACGCCGCGATCTCGGTCAAAAATCTCGCCAGCGCGCTCTAGCAATGTTCACCCAAAAAAAATGCATCCAAACCCATTTAGACACCTATAATCATTTGATTCGTCAAGCGCGGATTGTTGGATTACAGCAGGAGAAAAAACGATGAATAATCACGCACTGCAAAATTTAATCGATTCAATTTATCGTAATTATCCCAATGTTTGCGATCCGTGGGAAGTTGTGGCGATCGTCGAAGCATTAGGTTATACCGACAAAACAATTGAAGTAGAATTTGGTTGCCCGAATGCTTTAGTACTCGGACAGTTTATTTATGCTCAACGAGATTTAGCACCGTTTGTAGAACCAGTAGAACGTGTTATCAAAGCACCACCGACACTCGTTGAAGAGATAAATATATTTATTACTCAATTTTCGCATAGTTTCGTCTATACTATTCCGTTTATTATTCTATTAATTCTTAATTATTTACCACTCGATACGCGGATCGATTTATTACCACCGGAACTCAATTCTTTGTTTGGATTTGTCACGATGGCTAGTCTGATTACTAGCAGTGGCTTCGTACAGATGATCGGTCGCAGGGGCTTATTTTATATGGGATTAAAAGATCCCATTCAAGCTAATCGGATTTGTACGCCAATCTTATCGATGGGCGTTTTTACGACGATCGTGTTTGCGTCGATCGGGATGGTATTTGGATTTTATCAAGGAGTGGCAGCGGATAAATATATTATCGTCGCCGGGATTTATTATACAGTCCTCAGCACGATTTGGATGCTGTTTGCCATCGTCGGTCTGCAATATCGATTTGCCGCACCAGCGATCTTGATTGGGATAACTTGTTGCTTTTTCGTGTTGAGAGTATTTATTAAATTGAGTGCTTTAGAAGCCCAAGTCGTGACGATCGCGGTCGCCTTTATCTCGTTAGCGATTCTATCGCTCTCTAATCGGTTCAAGTATCGATCGACTGCACCTAAATTTGGTAAGTTGGTGCCCTTACCAAACTTAAGTATTTTGATTTACTTATTGATTCCGTACTTTATGTATGGCATTATTTATTTTGGATTTATTTTTGCAGATCGCTTAGTTGCGACTATTACTACTGTTGGTACTTATAGTTTGTTGTCAGGACACAATTTAGATTATCAAGATAGTATGGATTTAGCGCTGCTAAATCTCCTAATTATCGTCCCGCTAGTTGAATATTTTAGCTACAAGTTTATTATCTTTTGGTACGAGCGCGCTAAACACATGACGCTAGCGGAAGTCGATAGTTTGGCTTGGCGACTTCAGAAAAAATACTGGTCTTCAATCGGTCGGATCTGGTTATGGTTTGGACTATTAATGTCGATTACTTTGATTTTAATCTCGGTATTACATCGAGGTTTAAATGAGAGTATTTTGACGATCGTTGGTTGTTTTGGCTATTTGTGTTTTGCAATTGGCTTATTCAATACGATCGTCTTGCTCAGTCTCGATCGCTTACAAGATGTGCTAGGCATTTTAGCAACAGCAATGTCGATTAATTTTGTTTTGGGCTATTTACTCGCCAGTTTATTTGGTGTATATCTAGCCTCATTCGGTCTGGTTGTCGGTGCAGTTATCTTTGCGATCGCCTCGAGCAAAAAGATTCTCAAAGCGATCGCCCGAGCGGACTACTGCTATTTTTATAGTGGGTATTGAGTAGCGAATAGATCGATCGCGTTATGAATGCAAGAATTCCATAATGTCACCTTCTTGGACGAGATATTCTTTTCCTTCACTGCGAAGCAAACCTTTCTCTTTCGCTGCTTGGAGCGAGCCAGTAGCTACCATATCATCATAGGAAATCGTTTTGGCACGGATAAATCCTTTCTCAAAATCAGAGTGGATGATGCCAGCCGCTTGTGGCGCTAACATGCCGACATTAATCGTCCAGGCACGAGTTTCTTTTGGCCCGACGGTAAAATAGGTACGCAGTCCGAGCAAGTAATAAGTAGCTCGAATTAGCGATTTTAGACCACCTTCTGCGACACCTAGCGATTCGAGAAACTCCGATTTTTCTGCATCTGGCAAGTCGAGCAGTTCGGCTTCTACTTGGGCGGATACGATTACAACCTGGGCGTTTTCATCAGTTGCGATCGCGCGAACTCGATCGACAAATTCATTACCCGTTGCTAAGTCGCCTTCCGACACATTTGCTGCATAAATAATTGGTTTGCGCGTCAGCAATCCCAACCCTTTAATCGTTTCGCTCTCTTCTTCGCTGAGTTCGACTTGACGCGCTGGTTTGCCAGCATTGAGCGCTGTGAGGAGCTTGTCTAATGCGCCGACTTCGAGTTGCGCCTCTTTGCTGGTACGCGCCATCTTCCTGGCGCGTTCGATCCGTTTCTCGATTTGCTCGATATCGGCGAGGATCAGTTCGAGATTGATGATTTCGATGTCCCGCTTGGGTTCGACAGAGCCGGAGACGTGGATGATATCGTCGTCTTCAAAGCAACGCACGACTTGAACGATAGTATCGACTTCGCGGATGTGCGAGAGAAATTTACTCCCGAGTCCTTCACCCTGACTGGCTCCTTTGACTAAGCCAGCGATATCGACAAATTCTACCCGCGTGGGGACGACATTCTCGGATTGAGCGATGCTCGAGAGGATCTGCAACCGTTCGTCGGGTACGGCAACGCTCCCAACGTTTGGTTCGATCGTGCAAAAGGGATAGTTAGCAGCTTCGGCTTTTGCATTGGCAACTAGGGCATTAAATAAGGTCGATTTGCCCACATTCGGCAGTCCAACGATTCCGGCTTTCAGCATTTTTTTGTTTGAGGTGATGACAATTCTCCTCGATCGATTATAAGCGATCGGGGCGGGGAGTAATTAACCCAAGTTGCTACCTAAAAACGCCTACGATTGAAATCGTGGCTATATTCACAAAGTCCGCCTTCGCGGACTAGTTTATTAGTCCGCGAAAGCGGACTTTGCATCACGAGCAGCGGTTAGAAACCGCTGTTTGGTAACAGGTTAAAATAAGTGCAGCGCTCGATCGGCTGAAGAGATGGTCATTTAGACGGGGAAATTTCCGCTCGATCGATAAAGCTGGTTTGCCTGTCTGGTTTATTAAATAATTATTATGCCGCAAGCGTTAAATCCATACATTACTGATGATGGTTCTTACACCTTTTTCTCGGCAGAGTTCGGGCAGACTTTTCATAGTAAATACGGTGCTAAAGAAGAAGCGATCTATAAGTTTTCCATTCCCACCCTCCTCGCCGCCAAAGCTAGCCGAGGGCAGCTGCGCATATTAGATATTTGTTATGGACTCGGGTACAATACCGCTGCTGCACTATCCACGATCTGGGGATCGCATCCCGATTGTCACGTCGAAATTATCGCCCTCGAACTCGATCGTACGGTACCCACTGCCGCGATCGAGCATCAGTTATTAGTAGGCTGGGAGGAGCCGATCCCGCAACTATTGACCCGACTGGCACATAAAGAAAGCGTTGAGATCGATCGATTACAAGCACGATTAATCTTCGGTGATGCCCGCCAAACGATCGATCGAGTCCGCGAACTGGGATTTCAAGCTGATGCCATTTTTCTCGATCCGTTTTCACCACTTTCCTGTCCCCAACTTTGGACGATCGAATTTATCGATCGAGTGGCGCAATGTTGCGCTCCAGACGGTAGGATTGCAACCTATTCATGTGCCGCAGCCGTGCGTACCGCGCTGCACGCAGCTGGCTTACATGTGGCAGATACAATTCCCGTTGGCAGAAAAGCCCCAGGCACGATCGCGAGTTTTAGCCCCGCAGGATTGCCCCCATTATCCCGACAGGAACTAGAACACCTTCGCACCCGCGCCGCGATTCCTTATCGCGATCCGACATTAGCGGATTCGATGGCAGAAATCATCCTCCGGCGCGAATTGGAGCAGGATGATTGTGGATTGGAGACAACCTCACAATGGAAAAAGCGGTGGCGGACTCAGCACATACCAGATCGATCGCTACAGATCGAAACGTCTCTATAAATCTCCACAACACAACAGCCTCAGGAATAACATCCCAAGGCTGAAATTTAGTCATGATGCGGATAAAAGGACTTGAACCTTCACTTCTTGCGAAACCAGAACCTAAATCTGGCGCGTCTACCAATTCCGCCATATCCGCGCAATGTTTTTCATTATAGCACATGTATTCTTCAAAGTAAAATAATTAGCACGCTACCGACCACGATCGAACCCGTTTACACTAATAGTTGCGACCTAACTCGATCCTCATTCCGAGCGGCGCGATCGATAAACCAATGGCAAATCCTGATTCTACTGTAATCCTGGCATCGCTCCAATCGTTAATCGATGTCGTTGCTAAATTGAGAGATCCTGTCGGCGGTTGTCCGTGGGATTTGGCACAGACCCCCGAGAGCTTGACTCCATATATCGTTGAAGAAGCTTATGAGGCTGTACATGCGATTCGCAGTGGCGATCGAGATGCGATCGTGTCAGAATTGGGCGATGTGTTGTTGCAAGTAGTTTTACAAGCTCAAATTGCCAGCGAAGCGGGGCAATTTACACTTGAGGAGGTTGCCGATGGCATCCGTGAAAAATTAATCCGCCGGCACCCTCATGTATTTGGCGATGTGCAGGTAGCAGACGTGGCGGAAGTTAGGGCAAATTGGGAACAGATCAAGGCACTAGAGAAAGGTACAACTACCGCATCGCTCAGCGATAAGTTGAGTAGCTACACTGAAAAATTCCCACCCCTAACTGCGGCGATGAACATCTCCAAGCAAGCAGCCGCAATGGGATTTGAGTGGGAAAATGTCGATGGCGTATGGGAAAAATTTGAAGAAGAGTTAGCCGAATTTAAAGAAGCACTCGCTACCCCCGACACGGCACATCAAGCAGCAGAATTAGGCGATTTATTATTTACCGTCGTCAATCTCGCGCGGTGGTTAAAACTCGACCCCGAAGCCGGATTGAGCGGCACAAATCAACGGTTTGTCGATCGCATCCACCAAATGGAAGGATATGTCGATCGACCCCTAACAGATTACACGATCGCCGAACTAGAAACGCTCTGGCAACAAGCAAAACAGAGATTGGCTCAAGGAATATGAGTTATAAATTCATCATTCATAACTCATAATTCATCATTTAGAAGACTTGCTCTACGCCCGAGATTTCAGGAATCATGTCACATAGTTTCCGCTCGATTCCCATTTTCAGCGTCATGGTCGAGCTAGGGCAAGATCCACAAGCACCTTGAAGGCGGAGTTTGACGATCGGCCCATCGATATCGACTAATTCTACATTACCGCCATCAGCCATCAGGTAAGGGCGTAAGGTATCGAGGACGGTCTCGACGTTAGCGGGATTGAGTGTTAAAGCTTCAGACATAGTTTACCTAACCAAATTGAAAACGATCGACGATCGATATTAACAGCGATCCGATCTCGATCGTAACCGATCCTGTGGATTATTTCTGAAGCGATCGCGGCGTATTTACCGCTCTTGCGGTAGCGCAACTGCCGTAATCAGAACGCGGCTACGATCGCAGACTGCTAGAAGCTAGCTCTGACAGTAAATTCATAGTCGCCACCCGCTTCTAACTGATAGTCCCACTGCTTCAAAAACCGCCCCAAGGCATCTTGAATCAGCGCACGTCCAAGCGCTGGTTCGACGATTAATTCGAGATTACCTTCACGGCAACGCCATTGAAATTCCCAGCAAAATTCTCCGGCAGTAACTTCGCCGACAACTTGCCCGAATTGCCAAGAATGTTGAGTGACGCGCACGCGAGCAGTGGTTTCTGGGAGACGGCGTTTGGTCATGGTTTCGATCGCAGACTGCTAATGAGATGCCTTCAATTTGCATAATAACTCAACCCACTCCTGTTGAGATCGCTGAAGGTAGCGATTTATTGTGGTAAATTTGGTGCAAACTTCCGGATGCTTTATGTCCCATGTGACTGATGTAAAATTAGCCGATTGCCATCGGGGTCGTAGGCGTAGATTTCGCGTCCGTGGGAGGCGGTAGTAATTTCGCCTGGTGGGGGATAGCCGAGCAGAGTTAGAGTATCGATCGAGTTTTCCAAACTTGCTACTTCCACACATAAACTCATCGCACTCTGACTGGGTTGGCTGAATTCTGTTGGCGTAGCCACTCCGAAAGCGGAGCGATGGCTGGCTTTGGGACAAAAAATTCCCAATCGCAATCCCGACAACGAGAATTCAGCATATCCATTAGGGAGATACGGCTCAGGGGTAGATTCCAGAAATTTGGTGTAGAAATCTACTACCGAGTCGAAATTAATACTCGCGATCGTGACTAGAGCAGATGTGATCATGGGCGATTAGCAAACAGGGCGGCTGGAAAATCTGAAAAATGGTGGCGATCGATACGATAAGTTAGCAGGTCAAGCTCCAAAATAATTAAAGATCGACCGATTCACATTGGGTTTATAATTACTACGCTTGGGGAACTATATTTATAAATACATAGCTCGCACAGGTAAGTGTAATAGCACTGAACGAGATGACTGGAGAGCATTCGTAAGTTATGAAATTGGCAAAGCGCATTAGTGAAATCGAACCATCTGTGACTCTCGCCATCGCTGCACTGGCGAAGACAATGCAGAAGGATGGCAAGGATGTCTGTAGTTTTAGTGCGGGAGAACCCGATTTTGATACTCCAGTACATATTAAAACCGCAGCCAAACAAGCATTGGATCGGGGTAAAACCAAATATGGGGCAGCAGCAGGCGAGATTCAATTGCGCGAAGCGATCTCCAATAAGCTCCAGCGCGATAATCACCTAAATTATCAAGCTGCTAATATTTTAGTGACTAATGGCGGCAAACATTCGCTCTACAATCTGATGATGGCGCTCATCGATCCGGGTGATGAAGTGATTATCCCCGCACCATTTTGGTTGAGCTATCCCGAAATGGTCAAGTTAGCAGGTGGCGTGCCCATTATCGTCCATACCGACAGTACGACTAACTATAAGATTACTGCTGAGGCACTTAACGCAGCTATTACACCCAAAACCAAGCTGTTTATCCTCAACTCTCCGTCCAATCCTTCTGGAGTAGTTTATACTCGGGCTGAGTTGCAAGCTTTAGCCAAGGTTGTCGTCGATCGCGAGATCTTGGTAGTATCTGATGAAATTTACGAAAAAATTATCTATAATGGCGTGGATCAAGTCAGTATCGGTGCGCTGGGCGCAGATATTTTTGAGCGGACGATTATCAGTAATGGCTTTGCCAAGGCTTATTCGATGACGGGTTGGCGTGTCGGTTATTTAGCTGCTCCAGTCGAGCTAATTCAGGCGGCTAGCACCCTCCAAGGACATAGTACCTCTAATGTCTGTACTTTCGCCCAGTACGGTGCGATCGCGGCACTAGAAGGTTCTCAAGAATGTGTGGAAATAATGCGTCAAGCCTTCGCCCTGCGGCGGCACGCGATCTTAGAGCGGCTTCAGACTATCCCCGGCTTAAGTTGTGCGATGCCAGATGGCGCGTTTTATCTATTTATCAATATCGGGAGTACCAATTTAAAATCCTTGGAATTTTGTCAGCAACTCCTCGAACGACAACAAGTTGCGGCGATTCCCGGTCTACCTTTTGGCGCAGACGACCATATTCGGCTCTCTTATGCTACAGATCTCGAAACGATCGATAAAGGGATGACTAGGCTGGAAAAATTTGTGCGATCGCAAATTTAGGGATCGAGTAAAACATTACTACTTTTAACTCGATCGAAGCAGGGATCGAGCCAATCATCTTAATTCACAAAATTAATGAAAAGTCGGAGATTTTTCATTGAGAATCGAGTGCCGAAAATTTTAGACTGCGGCGCTCGTCAAACTCAACGGTACGGCGATTTGGCGGTTTCAGATCGAGATTTCTTGCCATTAACTACTGAATAAATCTCCGATCGCTCGGTAGGCAGATATAATGTTAGGAATCTGCCTACCACGTTGGCGTTGCATCTTCACTAGAGAATCTTCTCTACAACTAACTACCTCAAAATTGCAACAATCCTCGAAGTTGGCGCTCGGTAGTAATATCTCGATGCACAGCAGAAATGGCCAACATTCGATCGGGAGAGGATAGTAGCGCAACCACTAAGTAATGAAAATTTTAGTTCTAATTTGGGAATTTCCACCGCGCCTAGTTGGGGGGATCGCTCGCCACGGTGCAGAATTGTACCCAGAACTCGTCAATTTGGGTCATGAGATCCATCTAATCACTGTAGAGTCCAGTCAAGCGCCAGCGAAAGAGATTATCGAAGGTATTTACGTCCACCGGGTTCCGGTTGCTGGATTCAGCCAAGATATCTTTAAGTGGATTGGCAATATGAATTACAGCATGAGTAAATATGCAGCGTATTTACTCCAAACTACTCCCGACTTCGATCTCATTCACGCTCATGATTGGATGGTAGCAGATACAGCAATCTCTTTGAGCGAAAAGTTTCAGGTGCCGATCGTGGCAACGATTCATGCCACTGAATTTGGTAGGCATAATGGCATCCATAACCCCAGTAGCGAACACGTCCACGCGCAAGAACAACGCTTGATCGAATCCGCTACCCAAACGATCGTTTGTAGCGAGTACATGCGTCAAGAGGTCGGCCAAATCCTGCGCTGTCCGTGGGAGCGAATTAGTATTATTTATAATGGGATTCGACCAGAAAAAAAACAACGCCCGAAAGATTTTGATTTTTGGGAGTTTCGGCGGCGCTTTGCCGCCGACCACGAACAAATCGTCTATTATGTCGGACGCATGACCTATGAAAAAGGGATTTTCGTGCTACTCAATGCCGCGCCTAAAGTGATCTGGGAAGTCGGTGGCAATGCCAAATTTATCTTCATCGGCGGTGGTAATACCGACCAATTAAAACAGCAAGCTTGGGATTTAGGTATTTGGGAAAAATGCTTTTTTACGGGATTTATGTCCGATGAGGATTTAGATCGATTTCAAACCGTCGCCGATTGTGCGGTATTTCCCAGTCTCTACGAACCCTTCGGGATCGTCGCATTAGAAAGTTTTGCCGCGCGGGTACCCGTCGTCGTCTCAGATGCGGGTGGATTGGCAGAAGTCGTCAGACACACCAAAACTGGGATCGTCACCTGGAAATGGGACTGTAATTCGCTCGCCTGGGGCATCCTCGAAGTTTTGAAAAATCCTGGCTATGCCAAGTGGCTCACCGACAATGCTTACGATGAATTGGGCAAACGCTTTAATTGGGGGAAAATTGCCGTCCAGACGCAAACAGTCTACCTGACGGCACTCGATAAAACCACCAAAGTACCCAGCCCGAGATAAAATATCCTCGATCGATGATTGTTAGTTAGCTCAAGTTGCTACCTATAAGCAAAGCGGTTAGAAACCGCTCCTCGGAGTGCAAAGTCCGCCTTCGCGGACTAGTTTATTAGTCCGCGAAGGCGGACTTCGCATCATGAGCCGAGCCTACCCTTCGGGAACGCTTCGCGAACAGTCTCCAGGCTCCTCTTACCCCGAACTCACCTTAGGTAGCAGCTTGGGTTAGTTACCACGATCGATCCGTCTTCTCAACAAATCCAAGCTCTGAGCTGCCGACATCTGCCGAATTAACTCGCGCTCCTGCTGACTCCCCAACTGATATTTAATCCCTTCCACGCTACCATCAGGATGTGCGATGCCGATATAGACGAGTCCGACAGGCTTAGCTTCCGTACCCCCACCAGGGCCAGCAACACCTGTAATACTTACCCCCCAATCAGTCCCTAACTTGGTCTTCACCCCAACAGCCATCTGGCAAGCGACTGTCTTGCTGACGGCACCCTCACTAGCTAGATCTTCAGGATTTACATCTAGCAAGTTAACCTTCACTTGGTTGGCATAAGAAATAATCCCCCCTATAAAATAGCTAGAACTTCCAGGTGTCTCGGTCAACATCTGCCCCAAGCCACCGCCAGTACAAGATTCTGCGACAGCCAGAGTTTGACCTTTAGCCAATAACAACTGCCCGACGACACTTGCTAAAGTATCCTCATCATTGCCGAAATAATTTTCGCCAGCAAGCTGCTGAATTTCGCGCGCTATCGGTTCGATTAGTTGGTCGGCTGCTACCGCATTCGCTGCGCGTGCCGAAATCCGCAACCTTACCTGTCCCATTCCCGCATAAGGAGCAACAGTCGGATTGTCAGAGTCAAATAGATGATTTACTTTCTCGGCTAATGCTGATTCAGCAATTCCAAAAAAGCGCAGACTGCGACTATAGATCGTATTCTGACCGTAACCCTGAGTTTTTAAAAACGGAACGGCTGTATCCCGCCACATCCGGTACATCTCGCGCGGTACGCCAGGAAAAGTAAAGATCGTCAAACCCGCTTGTGGTTGCCAAACCATCCCTGGTGCCGTCCCGAGCGGATTGGATAAAATAGCTGCACCTTCCGGTTGCAGCGCCTGTTTGCGGTTACTAGCGGTCATTTCCCGGCCCCGTTGGGCATATTTTCGCTCGATATCCGCGATAACTTCTGGATGTTCGACGAGGGGAGTCTGAAAGTAACTAGCGATCGATTCTGTCGTCAGATCGTCTGGTGTCGGGCCTAAGCCGCCTGTAAAAATTAGGATACTCGATCGCGCTGCCGCAATCTCGATCGCCCGATGCACTCGATCGATATTATCCCCCACCACCGTCTGATAAAAGTGCGGCACTGCCAACGCAGCTAGTTCTTTCGCTAAATATTGCGAATTACTATTCAAAATATCCCCAAGCAATAATTCGGTACCGACACAGATAATTTCAGCAGTCATAGTTAGGGGATGGGGGCTAGAGATTAGGGTCACTGGAAAAATTAGCGATCGAGCTGCAATTTCTAATTAATTTATAATTCATAATTCATCGATAATTTCCTCCAGCTCATTTAAAGCTGTTTGCAGGTCATCATTGACAATTTGATAATCAAATTCGTCTTTGGCGGCAATTTCTACATGTGCTTGCTCTAACCGTCGAAGAATTGCCTCGGGACTATCCGTACCCCGCTCGCGAATGCGGGTTTCTAGTGTAGCCAGATCGGGCGGGAGAATAAAAATTCGCCTAGCAGCCGGAAAAATCTGTACCACTTGTCTGGCTCCAGCTAATTCGATCTCTAAGATAACCGATCGACCGCGATCGATTTGGTCTCTAACTGGCTCGATCGGCGTACCATAATAGTTTCCCGCAAATTCTGCCCATTCTAATAACTCGCCAGCTTGAATCTTGGCCTCGAATTGCGCGCGATTGTAAAAATAGTAATCAACCCCATCAACCTCACCGAGCCGTGGCGCTCTGGTTGTAGCCGAGACAGATAAAAATAGTTCGGGATGCTTGTCTAATAATGCCTTGAGTAATGTTCCCTTGCCGACACCACTAGGGCCAGTCAAAACTATCAGTCTGCCAGTCATATCCAACTTGCGATCGCGTTATTAGCAATCTGTATTGTACTGTCTGACGAGAGCGCAATTTTAATAATTTACCCGCTCGAATCGAGACTTCAGCTAGACAACACATAAGTATTAATGCTTAGTAACCTTCAGCTGCTTGTAATATGCTGGCGAATATACTCAGGCTCAAAGCTAGATAGTGGCACAATGTTCATCTAGTATTGGCAGAGTAGATAAGTTATAGAAATCTAAACTAAAATTCCCAGTTTAGCAACAATATCTCTATATATCGATAGCTCTCCAAGTAGGGGGTGAGTACTAAACGCTTAACATCGCGCTCGCGATAAATCCATCAAAATCTATACAAGGTGCTGTATATCAGCGATCCCGTAAATCTCGATCGAATTGTGCCACTTAACAAACTGTCCACTCAAAATTAGCTCTGAAGATTTTATTAGCAATATGGTAGATCTGCTAAAACTGAACCGGACTGTACGATTGAGCCAGAAAGCGGCTTTTGAGATTTGTCACCCGTTGGCACGATTGAGTTAATGTAAAAAAAGTGACACATATCATACGTAGTTTTAGTTTTTAGCGCGTACAGTCGATATGTAAGCAATTAACCACTTGCATCATCAGGGGAAAACGATCGTGAACGCGCATCATAACTGTCTGCCAGCTACTAGTATTCGTCAGCAACAGCAATCGAATGTAGTACTATTATCTAGCAAGCAGCCTCTGCCTGAGATGTTAGTTGAAGCCTTGCAAACTCAAGTCAAGGCATCAGTCGGTCAAATTCAGGATATTGCCAAACGGATTGAATTTGAAGTCGATCGGATCTGTGCTAAAAGCGAGCGCATTCAAAACTCGGGTATCGGTGAATCCTGGCGAGTGGGATTGGCACGTCACCGCGTGTCCAAATGTCTTTATTACTATCAACTGGGATCCAAACGCGGTCGGATCGAGCTGCACAGTCATCTTAGCTCGATCGTTTATCGCTACATCACTATTCCTCAATCCCAACTCGGATTTCAAGCTCGATATTCGTTGATTGAAGATTTTCTCCAAGAATTTTATACAGAGTCGCTCAAAGCCTTCCGGCGGGAAAATGAGCTAGGTGATACTTATACGCCACGTAGCTTGCTCCAATTGGCAGAGTACATGGTATTTTGTGAATGTTATGCCAAACGCCGGATTCATCTACGCTATGGCAGCAGTCAACAACTCATCGTTCTGCGCGCGCAAACTTTTGCCAAACGCCAACCGACGGAAACAGTTGTTGATATCGAGCAAGCTTTTGAAACAGCACGGGATGAGGATGGGGAAGCTGGATCTAGAGTGATGCAACAAATTCGTGCCAAGCTGGTATCGGACAATGCTGATACTACCGATGGCGTATTGCGCGATCGAGTTATCGAAGAATTGGTTACTTATCTTACCAACCAAAATCAGGCCACCTGTGTCAATTATCTGCGGTTGAAAATGGAAGATCTATCTTCCGTCGAAATCGAACAGACGCTAGGTTTATCAACTAGAGAACGCGACTACCTCCAGCAAAAATTCAAGTATCATGTCGAAAAATTTGCCCGCGTGGCTAATTGGGAGTTGGTACACCAATGGCTGGGAGCGGAAATCGATCGCAAGTTAGGACTGACAGATTTCCAGTGGCAGACTTTTAGTACTCAACTCTCCGTCGAGCAGCAAGCCTTAATCGACTTAAAGCAATCCAATCTCAGCAATGAGTCGATTATGAAAACACTCAAATTGACTGAGAAAAAATTTCAACTCCGCTGGTCGGAATTATTAAGCTTAGCCGCTCAAATTCGGAATCAATAACATACAGATTTAGAGGATGCCTGAGAACTCGAAACCGACGCTAGATGTTTGAGCATGATGCGGATCGTCGCAATATAGATAAACGTCTCAGCGGTTTCGGGTAGAGTCTCATACGCCTTAACTTATCACGAATGGACAAGACATTGCCCCTACTCATACCAAATCCGCTTCACATAAGCCGATCGAGTTTAACGATCGACATGTTTTCGAGCATGTACTGCTACTTAGCGCGCTTGCTTAACAATCGAAAATAGAGCGATTGACAAAATTCCTTAATTGGAAATACTAAATAAGTAATCGGATTGATGGTGACGATAATATCTCGGAAATCGCGTTTGGCTAGTACGACGATCGCCCCAGCAACCCAGCGAGATGACAGGATCCCAACAGGATTTAGTTGACTCTTAAATGGGCCTAAAACTAATTTCCGAATGATACACGGTGCATCTAATCTACGCAGAGTGATTAAGTCACCGATCGCTCGTTTCGATAATTCATAAAGGGGGCTAAAAGCTGGATTGACTTCAGCTTCAGAGGTGTTGATCCATAATTCTTTAGTCGCTCCATCGGTAGTACCAGAAACAGTATCCATAAATAATTCGGCAATTCGCAACACCGAAAATGTATTCACTTCATAAGATCGTTCGATCGCTTCTGCAGTGCGACTGCTATGAACATTAACACCATGATTGACGATCAAAATATCTATCTCTTGGAGATGCAATCTCAACTCTGATTCTGCACCTAATTGCCAAGACAAGATCTTCGTCTCTGGCGGAAATACTGCCATTGAATTTGTTGTAAATGCGATAATTTTCGCGCCTTGTTGAGTCAATTCTTCGATTAATGCTTGTCCCAAAGTACCCGAAGCACCTGTAATCCCAATGACCTTGTCCTTGAGTGAGAGACTAGTACCTAAAATGCGATCGACTGAAGTGAAATGCGCCGCGATCCGACCGATGTCTCGTACCACTTCAGCGAAGAAGATCGAGACTAGTCCTAAGAGAAATTTCATCGTTAATGAATTCAATGTCGGTGATGTTTCCTGTTGCAGTGCGATTCGCCAGCGGAGAGGCTCCGCCAGCGATTGTCGCATCTTCATTTATAACATTTACCGATATTTAAAGTCTGGCGGTACCGCAACGATCGAAAATTATTCACCCTTGAAAATTGCTGCTGCTAACTCCCGAAATTTCTGGGGATCGCCTTCTGGACGCGGCTGCTCTTGACGTTTGCGGGCATAGAGTTTTTCTAGCGTTGCCTGCCAATCGACGGCAATCTCTGGCTTTGTAGCAGGTTGCGCGCTCAGGATCTCGGCGATATATATTTGGATCTCTTTTTGCGCTAACCAAATCCGGGCAATCACAGCGAGGTTGTCATCTTGTGCTACCACCAAATCGAAATGGGTCAAGATTTGGCGCGTCAGTTCGGGAGTGGAGAGCGTACTGGCGATCGCGAGTTCTTGCAATCCGGTAATTGCCGCATAGCGCACGACCCACTCATGGTCTCGGGAAATAATTAATAGTGCTGCGGCAATTCGTGTCTGAGCGGGTGCGATTTCTGGTGGCGGCAATTCATCCCAATGGAGTGTTCCTAAGCCTCTAGCCGCCGCACGTCTGACACTCAGGGCAAAATCATTTGTCGCAGCATCTAATAGTAGCTCGATCGCTTGCGGATCGCCAATTCCAGCTAACGCACGTAACGCCCACGCTCTAGCTCCATAATTATAGCCATCCAACAGATCCAGTAACGGTCTTACCGCTGGCTTACCCAGGGCAATCAGCCCGTCCACCGCTGCCACGGCTGCGCCAGGATTGTTGTAGCCTAAAACCGTAATTAGATTGGGAATGGCGGCTTCTAGCCGCGCCTGGGATAACCGTTCGACAGCCTCTACCATTCGGGTAGATGAATCTGCCTCAGTAATATCGCGCAGTAAGATTTCTAGCGAGTCAGGGGCGGTCATAAATTTGTCATTGGTGATGATGTATCGATCTGCTCGCCCCTGCTTTATGGCTCCCATTTATTCTTAAACTATGCTTGCAAAAAGAGATTGAGGAGGATGCCTGTCGCAGAAATGGGTGCGAGTTTTACTCTATTCTATCGCTACTGTATGTCAAAAAAAATTTTGCCTAGCTTGGATCTGCTTACTGACAAAATCGCCAGTAAGCGGATCTAAACTATGCTGGTAAATGCAAGTCATGAAGACGTAATTGTTAGATTATGCAACAGCAGCAGCAGCGCGATCGAAGTAACCAGCAACTTCCGACATCAATGAGCTACAATCGCCATTTGTAATCCCGTTTCTGTCGTTAGCAATAGCTAAAGCGGCATCTTTCATCTTTTGAACACCAGCAGCAGTAGAACCGCCAGGAACGCCCAGCGCAAGGTAAGTTTCGCGCAAACCATTCAAGCAGCGATCGTCCAGGACAGATGCATCGCCAGCAAAGATCGCATAAGTAACGTAGCGGAGAATGATTTCCATATCGCGCAAGCAAGCAGCCATGCGACGGTTGGTGTAAGCGTTCCCACCAGGAGCGATCAAGTTGGGTTGCTCGGCAAACAACGAACGTGCTGCGTTAGCGACGATCGTCGAAGAGTTGCTCGTGATCCGGTTGACGGTATCCATCCGTTTGTTACCATCGGCAACCATTGCCGATAACGCATCTAATTGAGCGGCGCTAATGTACTGACCTTGCGCGTCTGCTTGAGCGACTACTTTAGAAAATCCGTCTAACATAATCTCCAGTCCTGTAGATGTTTAATAATTTGTTTGGGATCGTATTTAAGCGATCGGGTTTTGAGTATTACTGCAAATAGCTCGAATGCACTCATGCTCTCTGCTGGAGGACTCACACATCCAAGATAACCTCAGCAGCAACAGCTTGTTACTGCAATTGTTAGCTGCTTCAATTATCTTTATACAATGGTAAAGGGATTCTTATCTATCTGCCATTCTCAAAAGTTAAGATTTTACGATCGTGGCACCCAACCGCTACGGCAGCTGAGTTGTAGCGTAAATACTCGATCCCACAGTTACACCACTTCGAGGTGTTGAGATCGATCGAAAATTTAGTTGAGTGTAGCGACGACCTAAACTAGTTGGAGTTGGAACTACGATCCAACATTAGCTGAATGCTGGCAAATTCATTCGCGGCGCTATGAGTGAGTATAAAAAAAGCTAGTTTCCCAATTGGGAAACTAGCCGATCGTGGCGCAACGTCCAGAGAGTCTAACCGTTAGCCAATAACTGCTTGGTTTGTGACTGTCCGGTAACTTGGATCTTGCGCTGTAACTGATAAGTCAAACCTGACAGTAGGACTAACTGTGCGGCAAAGGTAGCCAGGATCGTACTACCAGCAAGATTGAAAATGCCGATCGGTGCAAATGGCGAGAATAATAATACGATCGCCGCAATTCCGGTTGGTGTTTGGTTGGGAGACAGGACAAAGGTGCAGCCGATCGGTAATAACATCACTCCTAGCACTATAGCGACGATCCATAAATTGCGCTTCTTGAAGTTGAGGAATAAACCCCAATGTGCGATCGCCGTATAAATCAGAATCAAACTCGTACCCACACACAATCCAGCGATAAAGCGGAAGCTAAAACTAAACGAGTTACCTGAGATCGGAACGACTGGAATCCATAATGCGAGCGCTATTCCCAGATTAATCGCGATCGCCAGCAATGCGGGGCTTTTATCGTTACCGACTAAATCCTGTAACAGATCGCGTTGCCACAGCTTACGTGCTTGAGTGCGGCGTTCGCGGCGGTAGCGGCTCCAATCTTGGAGCGCTTGCTTGCTAGGCAACAATAGCGGAATTAGGAAAAATAAACCGATGAAATCAAGCGTCGCCCAAGCACTGAGTTGAGATTTTAGACTATAACCATCTGTTGTTGCTAATGCCGAGATCGCAAAGCCGGCAATCCAAACTTGGAAACAGAAGTTGAGTAAATAACTCTGAAATTTAGCAACGACTGTAGCAGTGGGATTTAGATAGCGACGTTCTAAAGCTTGCCAGATCCAGTAAGTTGTTACCAAGCACGAGCCAACGATAAAAGCATAAAGCCAGAGCGCACTCGCACTAATCGGCAATCCAAACCATCGCAAGATCGATGAATAGGGTTTAATCAGCCATTCGGAACGCTCGATTGTAGCGCTGGCAAAGGTATTAATCATCAGCACCATCATTCCGGTCGGCCAAGCAACAACACCAACTGTCAAGATGGCTTGAATCCCGCCGAGTAGAACGTAGAGAGTTGCGGTACTCGCCAGTAAAAACCAGCCTGCCCCGATCGTCGCATACCATCCAGCAAGTAGTGGGATACTGGCACCAGCACTAATACCCGCAATGAGGTGCAATGGTACCATCAAACTGGCAGCGAGATAGACCAAACTCGGCACGCCCAAGATTTTACCGAGGAAAATCGTGCTTGCCGATTGGGGACTGAGCCGAATAAAATTCAGCGTCCCACGCTTTTCTTCTTGGACTAAATCTGCAACCAACAGGTAAACCGTTCCTAAGATTAACCCCATTGCTAACATCCAGCTCAAGCAGACAAATACATCCAACCACCAAGTCTGCCAGTTGATATTAAATGCCAAATTAACGCTCGAGCTTAGAGTACATATGCTCGAGCGAGAATATTCTTCAACTGCTCCTGATACCTTACAATAATGGCTATAGTTTTCCGCTATCTCCGAAGCACCATCTTTAGTAGTATAGGTAATCGGTATGGGAATCTGACTGTTATAGTAAAACCACACAAATCCTTGAATTAATATCGCTGTTCCAGTCGCAAGTCCAATATTTTTAAGTGACAGTCGTTCTTTGAGTTCGCGAAAGATCTGTGGGTTCCACTCACCCAGTCGATCGATTAAATTAGTTATTTTTGTCATAATTCACCTCTACAATCTTAGTAATTAACAGACAATCCAATTGGCGTATTTTTTTAAAAACTATCTTTTCGGGAGAGAACAGCGATCTGAGCATTATCCACGAACTTGTAATTCTCCAACACGTAATAGTTGATGTTTAAAAAATCTGAGGAATTTCATCGATATCCATAATTGCGATAACATAGTTATGCCGATCGTCAGCAGCGATAATTGAGAGATGCCGAACCAGAAAAATGGTGAGAATAATAATCCGATGCAGCCGATATCTTTGTAAAGATGATGTGATTGCCAGCTTGTCATAAACATCCATCCAAAGATTAGTGGGATGAATGACATCAATAAAAACAGTGGAAGGATCCCGCTAGTTTTGATTTGAGCTTGTAAAACCATCTGTTGCGCGACGATAGTATAGATCAGTGAGAGGAGGGTCGCGATCGCGAGACCGAACATGAATTTTATACATAAATCGAGATTGTGCGAGACAATAAATGTACCGATGGCTAATCCACCCCAGCAGATTGCGGCAATTGTTAAATTGATTAGCACTGCTAAAATTACTGGACTGCGATCGTGCCACATTAATTCCTGAATTAAGTCCGGATCTCGCCAATTAAATCGGTGTCGATCGGGATATTTTTCCAGCCACGATCGCATCCACTCATGCAGCGATTTATGGTTTGGTAAAATTAGGGGAATCAGCCACACGAGCGAGAAAACACCGAGTGATTGAAATATCCCTAGCACCATCAAGTTAAGATCGGCTGATGTAGAGTTGAGATGTGGTAGGGCAAAACCAATCAGCCATACCTGAACGATCGCATTTATTTGGTAACTATGTTGTTTCTCAATTACAGTACTGTTGGAATTGAGATATTTACGATCGATCGCGATCCATAGCCAATTACTGAGCGTGAGTAAGGTAACACAGCTAAACAAATCGGCCAGCCAAATATTATTACTAATCGGTAAGTAAAACCAGGTATATGCAGGTGGATCGATCGTCATCCACGATTGTTTACCGATCGCGGCAGTTAAGTACCGATCGTAAACACCGATCGCACTGATAATCGGCCAAGAGGTTAGTGCTGCAAATAAAATTGCGCGGTTACCACCATATAAAATATATAAACTAGTAACGATCGTGCAAAAGTAACCAAACACACCAATCGTCACATACCAAGCTAACATCAGTCCCAGATTTGCCCCAATTGCGATCGCCAGACTTAAATGCAGCGGCACGAAAGAGAGAATTGCCAGATAGACTAAACTCGGAACTCCCAGAAGCTTACCGTGGAAAATACTTTTTCCAGACTGTGGACTAGATCGAATAAATTCAAAAGTGCCGCTTTTTCGCTCGTGATTGATGTCAGTAATTAGTGCATAAATGCCCCCAACGATCGCGATCGTTGGCAACAGCCAATTCAAAGCATGAAAGCCACTATAAAACCTTTCGTCCTCTACCTTACCACTGAATAACCATAGGACAGTAAGTGCCTGGACGAGACTAGCAGCAACTAAAATGACAGTTATGCTAGTATTGGTAAATTTACCATTTATCTCTCGTAATAACTGTGGATTCCAATCGCCGATCGGCTCGAAAAATTTTGCTAGCTTCATCTTATCTATCCACAACTCAACTACATTACTAAGAAGCCTGTTGATGTCCTAATTTTAAGAAAATAGTTTCGAGATCTTCTTGCGTACATTGGAAATTGGTAATTGGTAATTGGGCGTTAATTAACGCTTTCAATAACTCTGCTGCATCCTCCTCAGTACCTGCAAATCCAAACCTGATTTGATTCGTGCCTACTAATAATTCGACTTCGGAGATGAGGGAATTACCTTTTAATTCACGCTTGAGTTTTTCTAAATCGCCTAATGTCCCGATCGTAATTTGCTGACGACTCAACCGTTGATAGAGATCTTGGAGCCGACAACTTTCAACCAAAAAGCCTAACTCCATAATCCCCACTGACGTACAAAGTTCGGCTAAGTCACTCAAGACGTGGGATGAAATCAATACCGTCATGCCAGCTTCTTGGAGCGTCTTAATAATCTGGCGAAACTGCATCCGCGCGATCGGATCTAATCCCGATACAGGTTCATCTAATAATAGTAAAATTGGCTCGTGAATAATCGTCCGTGCCAGACTCAACCGCTGTTTCATCCCCCGAGAGAGCGTAGCAATCTTACTATTGCGCTTGGTGCTCAGTTGCACCAACTCGAGCACATCATACAACCGTCGTTGACGACGCTCGGCGGTGAGTTTATATAGCCTAGCAAAATAATCGAGATAATCCCAAACTGTGAGGTCGTCATACAAGGGAAAATCATCGGGTAGATACCCTAGCAATCGCTTAAGATTGGCGTTACTGCGATCGCGCAGCAATCGTTCGCCATTAATGTAGATCTCGCCCACTGTCGGCTCTTCAGCGGCAGCGAGCATCCGCATCAGTGTCGTTTTTCCGGCACCATTCGGGCCGATCAATCCATAGACTTCCCCTGCTTGGACTTCCAGTTCTACGCCATGTACGGCAATATGTCGATCGAATTGTTTGGTTAAGTCTTCTGTCCGAATTGCCAATTCTGTCGCCATAAGTCAAGAGCAGTGCGGTATTAGTGTTATTGTACCCAGATCGAGTTGCCAGATAAAGCTTCGTGCGAACACGCGCTCTCTTTTAGATACAATCGCTAAACTACCAGTTACGGAAATTTGCCGAGCGATTGTCTCGATCTTACTAAAATTAATGCTTGGTCGCAGAACCAGATAAGACACTCGCGATCGAATCGAGGTTTAGCAGGATATAGCGGTTTCCAATCAAATGAGGAACATTTACTAGCCGCCAGCCTGTCGGTGAGCGAAGTCGAACCGCTAGCCACTAAAACCACTAATAATGCAGCAATTCTCATTATGGAATTTCAACTGGTATTGAGGGGTAAATCTAGCTCTAGAGCTTGAATCATAAAAGTGAGGAGACGATGCTCCTTACTTTTCTCCCTCGGGTGCTGGAGAATTCCGTTTATCAAACACAAACTGGTCGGTTTATAATATAAAATGTATAGATCGATACAAATAGTCGAATGAGCTTAAATCTGGATTATTTATAAAATCTGCCTGGAGTGTGGGTACAAACATGTGCAGAAGTAGAAGGAATGATATCACTAAAGCTAGAGATTTTAGTGGAAGGGATGAATTGTCCGTATTTCCAAACATCCTCTAAGAGTACCCGCGTAGGGCATCCCTACAAATCTTATCAACGAAATAGAAATACTTGCTCTTTACTTCGATCGTTCGCTATTAAACTCATTAAAACTGCGTTGCTTGAGATCGACTGATTCTGTTCTCGGAAGTAGATTGAAGACTTCACGGAATGTATCGTCTATTTTTTCAAATGAGATCTGACCTGTTTCATTCAGTCGCACCTTACCATCCTTATCGATAACTAATGTTTGAGGAACGACCCCTTGATAATAATAGCCTGGTTCGGTGTTGGCATATTCGCGATTTAGATCGAGACTATCGACAGTTACAGGAATAATGCTAGCAGCTTTACCATAGGGTGCTTGGAGTTGAGAGATCGTAGACGAGTATTTCTTACAGTCGCTACTATCATCGATATAAAAGACAACCAAAGCTGGTTTTTTGGCTTTTAAAGAGTCTGCTAATGAAGTCTTAGCCGGAACTAGAGATCCATTGCCAGCATAGAGAACGAAGACATTGCCATCGTACTTGTCATCCTCGATACCAGCTAAGGCTGGATGAGCTAATAATAACGAGCAGGCAAAGATTAAGATGGCTGTAGTTAACGATCGCCAGGTAAACTTTAAGCGATCGGATATTAGTTGAAACATATAGATTAGTTAATTATAGTTATTAAAATAGTGTCGATCGATGATACTGTCTCTACTGATAATGGTGAGTATCACCCACTCTACCACTAATTTCTACTTCACTGCTTCTAACATTCTAGAGAAGTAAAATGGTTTTTTAGTCAAGACTTTGCGCTCGATTTTGAAACCTTGAGCTTCCAAAATTTTGATAATATCCGATTCTTTGTGCAGATAAGCACGCGTAGCTTTGCTGGCACCAGGAAAGAAACCACCAATCTTTTTGAGTACACTTAAAACAGGAGTATTCGGTGCAAAACTGATAATTAGTCGCTCTGAAGCTAGCGATGCAAGATGAGAAATCATTTCCCCAGCTTTCTCTTGAGGATAATGAATCAACACATCCAAGCAGACAACAGTATGATAACTCCCACTGAGGCTTTCGAGATCTTGCACGGAAAAGGTGGGATTGTCATTATTGCCGAGCAGTTTAGCGGCAACCTCTTTCGCTTCCCCAACCATTTTCTCGGAAATATCACTCGCATTGACGATCGCTTTTGCCTGTGCCAACGGAATACTCAAACTGCCAACGCCACAGCCTGCATCGCAGATGGATAAACCTTCGAGGTTAGCATCCGCCTCCAACCACTCTAGTAGAGTGTCAACGGTCTGCTGGTGCCCAATCCGGATATTGAACTGGACTTTATTTACTTCGCCATCACCATAGATCCGTTGCCATCGATCGAATCCCGTATTGTTAAAATATTCTTTGACTACTGCCTTATCATCGATCGCGTTCATACAAAAATATTTAGTAAAAAAAATAATCCTAACGGTAAATTACTATAGCAGGCGATCGGGTGTGGCGGGTAGATCGCTGGAGAGCGATCCAAATTCAGTCTAGAGTAGCTTTGGCTGAATCGATCGTTGTTGCCTCTGTTGGCGACAATACCTGCTCTGTCTAATTAATGAACAATACCCATCTTACTTTTTTATGCCAGCGTCAAACTTAGTTGGGCAAATTTTAATTTTCCGCCGTCCGTAAATTCGGCTGTGGCAATTGCTAACTTTGAATTTCATGCCGTCTACGTCGATCGACTATGGGCACTCAGCCAAATCTGAGGTTAAACTGAACGGAGCCGCGCTTGTACTGTTACTGTGGTCGGCGTTGGTAGTATCAAAATTACTGGTAAAGAAAAGGTAATTGTGATTAAGAATGGGCAATTAAGCCTGGAAAAATAATGATTTCGATGTTGGCAAATATCCCAACCAATTAATTTTTCAAAAGCTTCGGATTGGGCAATCGATCTAAAATCCGGATTCTGTCGATCGAGAAGATCGCAATCAGCCGAACGACCCAATTATATTCAAAAATAAAAGCCCGTATTCTTTGCTAGTAAAAGAGTATGGGCTTTTAGGGTGTATTAAGGCGATCGGATTGTCGATCTACAGCCACTTGCTACTTTGACTTCACCCACCGTGTCAATCGCGATCGCCTCCAAACTCGTTTCACCTGTGGCTTCCACCACACTAGAATGCGGCTGGACGGTAATGTTCGCTTGGTGACAGCACTGCTGTCACCCTCCAAGGGACTTTGCTCTAGAATAGATGGGATCTTATTTTTTTGCAAGTCCCTAATGCTTTGATTTTCCGAGCGCGATCGCATACCCACTCCAGTCGCGCTGGCGGCAGTTGTTGAAACAAATCGAGCTTAGCGAGATCTTCGACACATAGCATCGCTTCAGCTCCTGATGGCTAATTTCCAGTTGGTGGCAGTCAGCAGTAATATCTCGATCTCGATTTACAAAAAGTGCTTGTAATATGTCCTAACGAACGATACCATCGATCGCCCGAGTAAGGCATCGATCCATAGAAATATCTGTGGCGGAGCTAATCTGTGTCGATCGGGGGATAAGATCGTTTTCCAATTCAGATGTATCGATTTTAGTAGTGGTACTGAAAAGAGTCTAAAAGCTGCATCTTCGAGAGCGAGAATCCAACAACAACCGATGGTAGCTAGAGATCGTCATCAAACGATCGCGCTGAAGATGTTGCAGCGATCGAGACTAACTTATTGGGGATATTTCTACATCCTCCCGGAATTGTTTGCCGCGACGTTTCTCCACACCAGGCACAACAGTATTGGCGCTGTTCTTCGGACAGCTCGCGGACATTCGTAAAATCGAGATCTTCAACTACCGCACCTGTATATTCGCCAGTAGTATAGTTGGGTGGTTCCGTCTGATTGCGGGGACTAGCAAGCGCCACATCACCATAAAAAAATCGCGTACCTTTGATATTCGCACCAGTTAATTTAGCTTGATATAGGATCGTTCGCGATAAATTAGCTTTTGATAAATCACAGCCAGTCAAATCGGTGCGGATTAGATTAGCATCGCTGATATCGATCCAGCGGAGATCGGTTCGAGCCAGATCCGTACTTGCTAACATCACTCCCAGATCGATGACGCGAGTACCTGCAATGCGATCTTCATCATAACCACCATCGCCATTGAGAATCGCTCGACTCAACCGGCGATCGCGCTTGAGTGGAGTCAATAATTTAGAGCGCGAGAGAAACCGCAGGACTCTAGCTTTCCCCCCAGCATTCACGCTCCCCAACAATGCCGCCGTTCGCCCTACTGCAAAAGCACGTTCTTGCGGCCAATCTTCGAGAAAACCATTATCGTCGAGGACTAAATCCGAAATGCCCTGAAAATAATTATCGATCGTCTGTTGCTGAGTAATAATATTTTGCTGGCGATTGAGACGATTTTGCTCGATCGTCAGATCGCGCGAGATAATATACTGTCGCCAGGAGACATATGCAGCCAAAGTCGCGATCGCACTTTGTCCGAAAGCACCACTCCATAACCCCACTGCGCCAAAAGCATTCCAGTCAGTGCGATTGGAAAGATTGCTAATATAGTCAAAGAATCCACAAATCTTGAGGATGACGATGATTGCGATGGCGATCGAGATCGACGTTACTAGCCGCAATTGCGGTAAAGCCGACAAAGATTTAGATGCTCTTTTTCGAATACCTCGATAAATAATTGGTGCTGATAATCCCAACGCGATCGCACAACCTACAGCGGTCAACCCAGGATATCTCAACCATAATCCTAGAACGATTAGTGCGATCGCCAGCAAATTCAACCAAATCGTCATTTACCCTACAATGTTTAGCTTCCCAGCATTACGGTACTAGCGATTTTAGCATTATCGCTAGTACCGTATTCACCCGCGATCGCGGTATCCGATCGACTCAGCTGAGATTTATGTAAATAGCCGATCGATCTCCGCACTGAAGCCAGGTAATAATGCTGAATTCAGCCGATCTCCAGCTAACAGCATTGCCACCAATTGCAATTGCGCGTCGGTACGACGATAGATTTCTAAGGTTTGCAATTGCCAATTGACAATCCAATCTTCTTGCACGCCATAACGAGAATATAATTGCAGCTTGACACTCTTATCGCGCTGTTCGCCTGACGAGAGAATTTCTACTACTAACTCTGGTGCATTTTATACTACAAAAATGAACATACAAAGAAATAGCTACCTCCTTGCAGAGATAGCTACTAATTTAATGGGAAAACCCATTTACAACTGATTCAGATTAAGGCTTAGTAATCGAATTCATTACTGCCCATGGCACCGCCGCCACCACCACCAGCACCGTCTTTCTCGGGTTTATCGACGATGATGCACTCGGTAGTTAAGATCATGGCTGCGATCGAAGCGGCATTTTGTAGAGCAGAACGAGTTACTTTCGCAGGGTCAACGATCCCAGCTTCAAACATGTCTACAAACTCGTTAGTTGCAGCATTATAACCAACATCAAAGGATTTTTCTTTGACGCGCTCGGCGATAATGGCACCGTTTTGACCAGCGTTTTCAGCAATCCGTTTCAGGGGAGCTGAGAGAGCGCGAGTTACGATTAGCGCACCAGTTAATTCCTCATCCTTGAGGTTAGCATTCGCCCAAGTTTCGAGTTCGGGAGAGAGGTGAGCCAATATGGTACCGCCACCAGGAACGATACCTTCTTCAACTGCAGCTTTAGTTGCGTTGATCGCATCTTCTAAGCGCAGTTTGCGGTCTTTCATTTCGGTTTCAGTAGCAGCACCAACTTTGATGACGGCAACACCACCAGCTAATTTAGCCAGACGCTCTTGGAGCTTCTCTTTGTCGTAGGAAGAATCGCTTTCTTCCATTTGACGACGGATTTGCTCGCAACGCGATTTAACAGTTGCTTCATTACCTTCAGCAACGATCGTGGTGCTATCTTTGGTAATCGTGATCCGACGAGCTTGACCGAGGGACTCTAGTTTAGTAGCATCTAGTTTCAAACCAGCATCTTCAGTCACTAGTTGACCACCAGTTAAGACGGCGATATCTTCGAGCATCGCTTTACGACGATCTCCGAAACCAGGAGCTTTAACGGCTGCAACGTTTAATACGCCACGCAGACGGTTGACAACTAGAGTAGCTAGAGCTTCTTTCTCGATGTCTTCAGCTAAAATCAGCAACGGACGACCAGAACGAGCAACTTGCTCGAGGATCGGAACTAAATCCTGTACCAAGTTGATTTTCTTGTCGGTAATCAGGATGTAAGGCTGTTCGAGAACTGCTTCCATCCGCTCCATATCGGTCGCGAAGTAAGGAGAGATATAGCCTTTGTCAAAGCGCATCCCTTCAGTAATTTCTAGTTCGGTAGTCATGGACTTACCTTCTTCTAGAGAGATAACGCCTTCTTTACCAACTTTATCCATTGCGTTAGCAATCATTTCGCCGACTTCGTTGTCGTTACCAGCGGAGATGGCAGCTACTTGCGCGATCGCTTTGGAGTCTTCTACAGGTTTAGCGTGAGCGGCGATTTTCTCAACGAGGAAACTAGTCGCTTTATCGATCCCACGTTTGAGGGCGATCGCATTGGCACCAGCGGCTACGTTACGCAAGCCTTCTTTGACGATTGCGTGAGCGAGGACAGTAGCTGTAGTAGTACCGTCGCCAGCAGCGTCGTTTGTTTTGGATGCAGCTTGACGAATCAAGGCTACACCTGTGTTTTCGACGTTATCTTCGAGTTCGATTTCTTTAGCAATTGTGACACCATCGTTAACGATTTGGGGTGCGCCAAATTTCTTCTCTAGTACCACGTTCCGACCTTTGGGGCCGAGGGTAACTGCTACTGCTTCAGCCAAAATGTCCATCCCGCGTTCGAGCGCGCGACGAGCATTTTCGTTATAAATAATCCGCTTTGCCATAATCTTTAACTTTAATTTGAGGAGTTAGGGAAGGATTGTTAATAATTAGGGAATAGGGGATAGAGAATCAGGGACTAGTAGTTAAACTGTTCAATGTTCACTGTTCACTGTTCACTGAATCTAGCCAACTACAGCTAAGATGTCTTTTTCGGATAAGAGGACGTATTCGTCGCCGCCGAGTTTGATGTCGGTACCAGCGTATTTAGAATAAAGAACTTTGTCGCCGATTTTGATTTCAGGCTCTTGACGGGTACCGTCGTCATTACGTTTGCCAGGGCCAACTTGGACGATTTCGCCAATTTGGGGCTTTTCCTTTGCAGTGTCAGGAAGAAGGATGCCACCAGCGGTTTTTTCTTCGGATGCGCTGACTTTAACGAAAACGCGATCGCCTAAAGGCTTGACTGTAGATACGCTTAAAGATACTGATGCCATAATTATTTAGGAGTTTTAGCACTCTCGACTTCTGAGTGCCAATTTAGCCGACTGTGGTATGTCATGGCAAGCAAGGGTTGAGTACGGGTTCCCGCACTGCATCAGAAATTATGACCGCCGAAATCCAAAATCCAAAATGGTATTACTTTCGCAGGAAGTCTAATGAAAAAGGTCATGAATCAGCGATCGACTGTCCACTGATAAGCTGCCATACTCAAGTCACCATAGGTAAAACTCGAATGGATCTGCGTCCCGCGAGCGTGGTTACCTGCGGCTCCCATCGCGACAAATAGGGGCAGGAGATGTTCCTCACTGGGATGGTTGTAAATGGCATAGGGAGCGCGACTGCGATATTCGAGGAGATCTTCGGTGTCGCCCGCTGCGATCGCGGTTGTCAGCCAATCAACGAATTGTGTGGTCTGGGACTGCGGTTGGGCATGGTAATCGGCATTGAGTACGCCGAGATTATGCGTGGCGCTGCCACTAGCCATAATCAGGATGCCTTCCTCCCGCAAGGGTGCGAGTACTCGTCCCACCTCAAAGTGATGGGTGGGATTTAAGTGCGGCTGAATCGATAGCTGGGTAACGGGAATATTTGCTTCAGGGTATGCCAGGATTAGGGGTGTCCATGCGCCGTGGACTAGTCCACGATCGATACTCTGGTGGCACTCGATCGCCTGTTCAGAGAACAATTCAACTACCCGCTGGGCGAGATCGATCGCACCTGGAGCTGGGTAGTCAAGCTGGTGAAGTGCGGCAGGAAATCCATAAAAATCATGAATGGTACGCGGATTTGTAGCGAAGCTGACTGTCGGCTGCTGCGTGCTCCAGTGTGCCGAAATTACCAAGATGGCTTCAGGTTTGGGGATCGTTCGACTCAGTTGCTTGAGAAAATCAGGGGCAGCACCCGATCGCAATGGTAAGTCTGGCGCACCGTGAGAAACAAAAATTGCAGGGATTTGGGGCATAAATCTTTGGTGGCAATATCTAAGTGCCAGGTTGATTTCCAGGTAGAGACGTTCCAATGGAACGTCTCAGCCAAACCAATGGGTGGGACATTGCCGATCTCGTTAAAGTAATCTAAGTTGCGTAATAGTAGCGATCGCTAATCACCTTACCGTCTTTCCATCGCGATACAGAAATTTGGTCGTGAGTTACTTTCCCCCATTCAGCATGAGTGTAATCAGCAAACCATTCCGAAATAATTAGATTTTCTCGAAAAGCCACTTCTTTCAATTTCAGTCCCCGAAATTCGGTGATTTTACTAAAGAAATCCAGCTCCCGTGCGCGATTTGCGTCTTTGCCAACGGTCGGAGGGTTGTCATTCTCCTGCATTAAGACATCCTCGGCGTAGTATTTCTCAAACACTTCCATTGCTTTATTTTGTGACAGCAATGTCTTGATGTCTTCATAGATCGCTCTTAACTCGGTAGGTGTAGTCATAACTTGGCTCCGATTCAGCTATATTTGGTTGCGTATCTAGCGATATGTATATCATGCTTTATTCCTCTAGATTTGAGAAGACCGCAAAATAGAATATAATATATTCCTGAGAAGAATTAATTTCATGCTCGATCGCATTACCTGCATTAAAAGTTTCGTGCGGACTGTCGAGACTGGCAGTTTCTCCGCTGTAGCCAGAGAACTAAATACTACCCAACCGACGATTAGCAAACAGATTGCCGCATTAGAGGAATATTTAGACGTACAATTATTGATTCGATCGACTCGCAAGGTCGGCCTTACCGATGAAGGGATGCGGTTTTACCAGCATTCTCAGCTAGTTTTAACCGCACTTGCCGAAGCAGAAGCTAGTGTCGGTAGCAGACAGATCCCCAGTGGTGTCCTGCGGGTCAATTGCTCGGTTTCGTTTGGATTGATGCAGATCTTGCCGCGCTTAAAACGATTTCTCGCTCGCTATCCCGATCTCAAAGTCGATCTCACATTGTCCGATTACTATATCGATTTGGTTGAAGAAGGAATCGATGTAGCGATTAGAATTGGTAATTTTCACGCGCCCAGTCTTGTCTCAGTACCGATTGGCAAATCGAGACTCGTAACGGTGGCAGCGGTAGCATATTTACAAAAATTCGCAGCACCACGAGTGCCAACAGATTTGCTAGAACATAATTGTATCGTCTACACTAGACAGTCAACTGGGACTGAATGGCAGTTTCAGGGCACTACTGTCACTGTTCGGGGAAATTTGCAGGTAAATAATTCGGCGGCGCTCCGGGATGCGGTATTAGCAGGGATAGGAATTGGGACATCACCGATATGGGCTTTTGGCGCAGAGCTGGAAAATAAATCGGTTAAAATTCTGCTGGAAGAGTACGAACCCGCACCATTACCAATTCAGGCGGTCTATCGACGGGGGCCGTTTCAGCCAGCGAAGGTAAAGTGTTTGGTTGATTTTCTGAGCGATGAATTTGCTAGCATAGCCGCTGATTCCGATCGTTGCGAGTTATCTTGATGGCAGATCGATCGCACTCTCGGTGATAGAACTCATCAAAGTTTGTACTTATATTACGGATCGTTAGTCGTAACCACTCTGGGCTTGGCAAATTTAGGTAAGATCGAGAAGCAGCATCTGAGGCAAGCATGTTCGATCTAAGTACTATTACAGAGTTTTCTAGGTGTCATTGTATCGGCATTTGTGCCTTCTTAGTGCCAACTAATTTACTGTTAGCCATTACCACACTGCTATTCACGGCACTAGATCGATCGCCACGCACTATTTATACGATCGTCAGTATTGGGATCTTCCCAGCAATCGCTTTATTCCTCCACGTTGCTACTTGGTGGGCGATCGGTGTAGTCATGCTGCCAACATTTATTTTACCGATCTTGGCGATGACTTGTTTGGCGATTTATGCTTACGCAGTAATCAATCGTCAGCACCTAAAAAATTTACTCATCACGATCTTTGAATTTACGATCGCGAAGTATCAGCAATTAGTGACTGATTAGCAAGATCGAAATCATTCGATCGCTATTTTCGATTAGTTTTCGAATTCGATGAACTGAAAAACGCGTTAAAATACAATCGATACTTTTGTGTTATGACTTCATTTTAGCTAAGCCTAATATTATGATTAAGCGTCGCTCTTTTCTCACTTATTTTAGTGTCGGTTGGTTGGCTAGTTGCTTCCCTGTAGTTCTGGCGGCATGCGCTCCCAGTGGCTCATCCACTCAAGATACAACAGCTAAAACCAATCCTCCAGCCGCAGATGACAAAGGCGGTGCTAAGCCAGTACCAAAAACGACGGCTGATGGTTTTACGATCGTCGGTACTGTTGCAGATTTGGATAAAGCCGGACAACTTCAGATTCAGGGTATCGCGGTTACCCGAGACCCCGCCAATTCTAAACAGATCCTCGCAGTCAACCCTAGATGCACTCATAAAGGTTGTACTGTCAAATGGATCGTCGCCGAGAAGAAGTATGAGTGCCCCTGCCACGATTCAGACTTTGCCGCAGATGGAAAAGTCTTAAAAGGGCCAGCAACTCAACCTTTAGTCACCTACTTAGCCAAAATTGAAGGTACTCAAGTCGTCGTGAAAGCCTAGCGATAGAATGTCCCCAGCCCCTCTGTCTCGTTACACTACGCGCTGAAGGAATCATCCAGCGCGTAGTGCCGCTTTTTATATTGGGTTTCCCGACGAGTGGTGCCCGCGCCGACACGTAGAGGCAAGCAACAAGAAGATCGCTTTTTAAAATCTGGGAAATAGATTCTACCCCGATGACCATGGGCTAACCAAGCTGCTACATATTCGCAAGTTTAGCTGGTAGTTTAACTGTAAATACACTACCGAATCCTAGTTTGCTACTAACTTGGATTGTCCCTTGGTGAGATCGGACGATCGCATCAAGGGACAATCGATCGAGATCTCCCATAACAATGCAGGGCTGACTGTGCTATTTAGTCCCTGTTCGATAGACCTAGAACATTGCCTACTCGCCCTGAACCCCACACTAATCCACAGGAGATCGAGACAAAGTGATGAGATTTGCATCATAGTTATCGTTGATACAAGCCCGAATCAAAAACTGGCGTTGCTGAATTGCGGTACGATCTGGCGAATTCAGTTAAGTTACTAGTTCACTACCTTAAATTTTGGGATGTTCCGATCCCTTATTCCGCCAATTATTTAACTGGTGAGCGAGTCCTGTAAATTAGACGGTTTTCACTAGACTCGATCGCTTAAAGATTTTAAAACCGCGATCGCGGCTGAAGAACCGGATGAGGCGGGGAGTTCGGCGTGGGTGCGGACATTATTAGGACGATTTTATTACAAGCGGGGTCAACTTCAGCAGGCGGAGGAGCTATATCAATCTGCTCTGGACATTTTGCCTAAATATCCGCCAGCTTTATTAAATATGGCCGAATTATCTGTCCGACGCTGGCAAGCCGATCCCACTCAGACATATTACCAGCAACGCGCGATCGCCTTATACGATCGATTTTTCTTAACCAACCAGCAAGCTCCGACGATCTACGATCGTGTTGCGCTTAGAGGATTAGCAAGAGTCCAATGGTTGCAGGGAGAGACTACTAAAGCCGATGAAACTTGGGCGCGGGCGGTAGCGAGATTGCGATCGGATCTCAGCGGTTTCGGACATCGGCGGGAGTTGGCGCAATTATTGCTCGAACGCGGACACACAGAAGATTTAACTCAAGCTTTGACCTTGATGCAAGCCGAAATTAAAATCCGCCAAGATCTCGAAACTTGGGATACTTTGGCGGCTATATTTCTGCGGCTGGGTAAGCTAGCACAGGCTCAGCAGGCGATCGAGACGGCATTGAAGTCAGGAATTCTCGATCCGGCAATAACCGATCGAGCGGCAGTTATCGCCCAAGCTAGAGGGCAAAGGACGAGTTGTTGAAGTAAATCTGACGATACCGACGGGGTTAGTCGCGCAGTTTGATGATGACAAGGATCGAAAGCTATCAGAACTAGAAGTAACCAGACATCAAAACGATCTTAGGCGATTTTTGAATGAAAAAATTCAATTAACGGCAGCCGGACAAAAACCGATTACTTCAATCGTCCGATCGACTGTAGCTAAAATTTTGTCGTCCAATCTCATCACTACTCCCGAAACACATAGTAACTTATTGCTGCAATATCAGTGGGCGCAACCCCTAAGTCAATTGCACATGCATTACGATCTATTCGTACCAAGAGTAAATACCGCACGTTGTCTGGCACAGGTATTTAGGAATAATGCGGTCGGTAATATAGTTTTTACACCGACAGCCAAAAATGCAGCATTAATTGATGCCCCGATCGGACAACAAATTACTAGTTTCATCGGGCTAGGAATCGAGCATATTTTCACTGGCTACGATCGCATTCTATTTTTAGTTAGCCTACTAATGTTAGGTGGTAAACTACCATATCTAATTAAGGTTGTCTCCGCATTTAGTCTTTCTCATTCGATTACTTTAACGCTGGCGGTTTTGAATATTGTTTCCGTACCGAGTCGCTGGGTGGAGATTATTATTGCGCTCTCGATCGCATATATTGCTGCCGAAAACTGGTGGCGTAAAGAGCCGAACAAAGCTAGATGGCAGTTAGCTTTTGGCTTTGGCTTGATTCATGGCTTGGGATTCTCTTCAGCTTTACAGGAGTTGGAATTACCTCGGACTAATTTGGTTACTTCTATAGGCAGTTTTAGGATCGGGATCGAATTAGGACAATTTGCGATCGTGATGGTTGTTTATTTACTGCTATCTTATCTGCGGAAATTTCCCTGGGATTTAACTATTCGTCGGCTAATTTCCGTTGGGGTAATCCTGATGAGTGCGATCTGGTTTTGGGAACGCGCTTTTGCAAGCTAGGGGAATGAAATTTGCACCTATGCGCGTTCGGCGAATAACTAAGCTGCTATCCGTTCGCAAGTTTAGCTGGTAATTTAACTGTAAATACACTACCGAATCCCAGTTTGCTACTAACTTGGATTGTCCCCTGATGCGATCGAACGATCGCATCAGGGGACAATGGCCAAACCTAGTCCAGTACCACCTGTAGCCCGAGATCGATCGACTTGCACGCGATAAAAACGATCGAATATATGCGGTAAATCTACCGGAGCGATGCCAACTCCCAGATCGCGAACCGTAATAATTGCAGTGTTATCGGCATATTCCAGGCGGATCGTCACCACGCCAGCCGCAGCGGTATATTGAATCGCGTTAGTAATCAAATTTGAGATCGCCCGATACAATCGATCGACATCTTCCATGACAATGCAGGGCTGAGTGACAAGCACTTCTAGCTGCAAATCGACGTGGGCGGCAATTGCTAGCGGAGCTAATTCTTCTTCCAAATCGCCAACTAAATCATTTTGGGTGTCCAATTGGGAAATTTGCGAACCGGATTGCCTAAAGTTGCGATCGACCGTCCGCTCGAAGACACGCATCATTGTCAAATGCATCGTATAACCACACAGCAGCGCAATTAATCCAATGACGATCGCATAAAATCCAGTTAATTGAATTCTCGTGCGATTGAAAAGTCGATTTTGCTGACTGATTCAGAATCAAATGCCCAGACGCGATTGCGAATTTGGTCGTGGGTGAGGATGCGATCGGGATTTTGCATCAAGTATTCCAATAGTTGAAATTCCTTCGCTGTCAGGCTCACAGAGCGTTCGTGTCCCCTTGGATTGCTAATGGCAATCGCATTATCTCCATCATCTAAGCGTAAATTACCCAGTTGCAATCGATCCGATTGAAATGTGGGCGCTCGTCGTTGAAGCGCGCGCAGCCTAGCGAGTAATTCCTCCATCCCAAACGGTTTGACTAAATAATCATCAGCACCAGCATCCAGTCCGGTAATTTTATCCTCCATTCGATCGCGTGCAGTCAGGATCGGGATCGGTAAACTAAAATTATCTCTGCGCAACCGCTGACAAAGTTCGATGCCAGAGATTTTTGGCATTCTCGATCGCGACAGCAGAGCTAGCTCGGAGCAATACGTTCCCAAACTTAGACAACCGAAATCCCCATAGACAGTCAATGAGTACCAATATATAATACTTATTAATACTAGCTCCATATCTTGGCAAAATTGATAATTGTTTTCATCTTTTAGCTCAGGAGCCTCAACGTGGCAAGGCTTGTGATGATATTCGATCGGGCTATCGCAAATATTCTGTTGGTAGGCACTTAATTTTCTATCGCCAATCTACTGAAGGTTTGGAAATCGTTCGGATTCTTCACGATCGGATGGATATTGTAGCTCATTTTGAGGAAAACTCAACTGAAGGTTAAACAAAAACTCCGAACATCTCTCGCAGTCGATCGACCCAAACTTCAGACAATGCCGAGATTTTCTTACTTGTTGAGATATTGAGCCAATTAATTTGTAAAAAATTCGATCGTGATGAGTATTCTTTTGATAAATACTAAATATTGATACAAACTACATGATTCAGGTCAAGATAGATGCTTCCGAATCAGTAATTTTATAGGATTACCAGAAATACTCATTCAAGAAATATTCTGTGTCTAGACCCGAGATCGCCACTGCCAGATTATCGATCGTTTCATCTTGATTTCATTTCCGGCGGGTATGCTAATACATAAATTAGCTAATCTAGGGGGAACAAGCGATCGATGGTAAATCAGCAAAAATGTAACTCAGTAATCGTTGCGTCGATCGCCTTATTACTCATAAATCCTTTACTGGTATCAGCTCATGCTGGACATGGCGCACATGCATTTCAGGAGAATGGTGCTGCGGGGAACCAACCGATCGATTGACTTGTTATGGATCTAATTTAATTTAGAGGATCTGATAATTCATCCAATTCATTAGTATCTAGCTCCAGATAAGAGCGCAGAATAGACTGCACCTGCCTTACTGTTTCAAGATTCAATTTTCCTAACTGTTTCACCAATCTCTGCTTATCAAAAGTCATTGGATCTATACAAACAATAAAGCTGTCGGTAGTTAAACCATTATTGATATCGGGTGCGAGCGGTACAACTACAGGTAGCAGCAGACTATCTGGATGACTAGATGTAATAGGCAATACAGTTACCTTGCGCCGTTGGTTGAATACCGTACCAGAAATAATCATCGCTGGACGAGTTTTCCGAATTTCTGCACCGACGGAAGGGTCGAAACTGACTAGCCAGATACTTCCCAATCGATAATTGCTGCTTGCTGCCATTCCTCTTCCTGTGCTGATGTTTGTTCGTCTAACACAAGGCAAGCGGAGAGCATGGCTTGTTGCTGTTGTTTCTTCTGCCAAGCCCAGATCAATGATTCAATTAATTGGCTGCGGTTATCTACTCGCTCGTCAATATACCGAACCATTTCATTGGGCAATGAAATAGATATTTTCACGATTTTTTGTAATGCTACTCATAATGCTACCCATTATAAGATTATCAGGAATACTCAGTCAAGAAATATTCGGTGTCTAAATCTGCCAAATCGCACAATCTTGTAATGCGCTCTCCATAGCCAGATGATCGATCGTTTCATCTTGATTTCATTTCCGGCGGATATGCTAATACATAATTGGCTAATCTAGGGGGAACCAGCGATCGATGGTAAATCATCAAAAATGTAACTCAGTAATCGTTGCGTCGATCGCCTTATTACTCATAAATCCTTTACTAGTATCAGCTCATGCTGGGCATGGCGCACATGCATTTCAGGAAAATGGTGCTGTGGGGAACCAACCGATCGAAGTCGATGCCCAAACAGTCAAACGTTTGGGGCTTAAAGTTGAGGTTGTCAAAGCACAACAGCTAGCTGTCGGGCTGAAAACCACCAGGCAAATCGAACTAGTGCCCGATCGCAATTAGCCGCAGCCCAAGCCCAGTATCAACGCGATCGATCTTTATTCACTGGCGGTGCGATCGTCAAGATTGCGAAAACCAATTATCATGCCGATAGTCAGGGATTAGTTACTGTCGTCGCACCGATTGGTGGGGTAATTAGCGATCGTGAGGCATCAGTCGGGCAGTCTTTTCAGGATAGCGGTACAAAATTAATGTCGATCGTTAACGATCTTCAAGTGTTAGCGACAGCAAATATTTACGAGAAAGATTTAGGGAAAATTAGGCTGGGACAAAAGGTGAATCTGGGACAAATTACGGGGGATTTAGCGGAGGTGAAGACGGGCTTATTTGCTGGCGATCGAGTTGTGACGCAGCGGGGGATGTTGTTGTATGCTCAGTCTTTGCGGGGTGGGAGTAAGCCGCAGCCTGCGGTTGGTTCTAAACCTGTTGTGGCGGAGCCGACGATTCCAGTATGGGGTTGGGTTGCTGGAGCTGGGGTAATTGGGGCGGCACTTTGGGCGATTGGACGGCGAAAGCTCGATCGGACTGAAGCTGAATTAGCTGTCAAACCAGAAATACTCCCAGAATCTACAACCACTGTAGCGTGCGACCTTGCACCAGTACCTACTTCAGATCTCAATGGTAACAACTCCGACTCTACAACCGCTGCGCCGCTGCGGTTGCCTTAGATTTAGATCTTTTGCTTCGTTCTAGCGTTCGTTTAACATCGAGTATTTTTAGCCCCCGATAATATAGCGGTTCCCGATCGAATGATATACATTCACTAGCCACTAGTCACCAGCAACTAGCCACGAAAGATGCCCTTCACTAGGATGAGAACCGCCATAACAGAGATCTTTCAATCTAAATTAATATTTCCTCTTAAAGCTTTGATTTCACCGCGCTTAGTTTTAGCTTCAATCCGCCTACTTTTAGCCCGCAGTGACGGTTTAGTAAGTCTGCGTACTTTAGGAATAGTGGTGACACTTCTAATTAAAATCTGAAGCCGCTTGAGGGCATCCTCTTTGTTTTGCTCTTGAGTGCGATGCTGTTGGGCTTTGATGACGATAACACCATCTTTAGTAATCCGCCGATCGCTTAAATTCAGCAGCCGTTCTTTAAATAATGGAGGTAATGACGATGCATTTATATCAAACCGCAGATGAATAGCCGTAGCGACTTTATTCACGTTTTGACCGCCCGCACCTTGCGATCGAACGGCAGCAAGACTAATTTCATCATCTGCGATCGCAGTATTTTTGGTAATTTGTAGCATTGGCCGCGCGATTGTGTCTAGATGTTACTATTCTATCAATTATTAGAAGATTAAAACTAGTGCTAATCTCCTCAGCAAAACTTTGTATTCGATCGATTGATGCTCCTTACTCTGCGTCCTCTGCGCCGCTGCGGTTGCCTTAAAAAATGTTGAATTCGATCGTCAAATGGTCGATTAGTCAGCGGTGGCTAGTCGTAATTATGTCGCTAGTTATTTCGATTTGGGGATTTCGGGTACTCACACAAATGCCGCTAGATGTCTTCCCAAACTTCGCCCCGCCGCAGGTGGAAATTCAAACCGAAGCCCCAGGACTCGCCCCAGAGGAGGTAGAATCTTTAGTCACCCGCCCGATCGAAAGTGCGATTAATGGCACCCCAGGATTAGCCGCTCTCCGTTCGTCCTCGGCGGTGGGGATTTCTTTAGTCTGGGCGGTATTTAGCGACAACACCGAGATTTATCGCGCTCGTCAACTCGTCACCGAACGGCTGCAACAGGCTCGCTGACAATTGCCGCAAGGGGTAAACCCGCAATTATCCTCACGGTGAATAAACAACCTGCGGCGGATACGCCAACGGTGACGAAGGCAGTGGAAGCAGCTCTGGCGGAGTTGAAGGGGAGTTTTCCGAAAGATGTCCAGGCAACGATTACGCTGCGTCAGGATGACTTTATTGAAGCGTCGATCGAGAATGTCTCTACCGCCCTCCGCGATGGGACAATTATTGTCTCAGCGGTACTGATTGCCTTTTTGATGAATTGGCGAACGGTGCTCATCAGTCTGAGTGCGCTTCCCGTCTCGCTGCTGCTGGGAATTATGGTGCTAAATCAGACGGGAGAAGGGCTGAATACAATGACGCTCGGCGGTTTGGTGGTAGCTATCGGCTCGGTAGTGGATGATGCGATCGTCGATATGGAAAATGTCTATCGTCGATTGCGGGAAAATCAATTAGCGGGTAGGCAGATTCCGCCGTTGCAGGTGGTATTTAATGGCTCGGTCGAAGTGCGCGTCAGCGTGTTATTTGCCACGATTATTATTGCGGTAGTATTCGCGCCGATTTTCGCTTTATCTGGGGTCGAGGGACGGATTTTCACGCCAATGGGTGTAGCTTATTTACTCTCGATCGCGGCTTCGACAATTGTCGCATTAACCCTCACTCCCGCACTGTGCGCCCTGCTACTAATCGGGCATAAACTCCCTGATACGGAAACCTGGCTAGAACGACAAGTGCATCGTTTGTATCGCCCCGCTCTGCAATTTGCGATTAAACTCCCGCAACTAGTTCTATCCTTTGCCCTGGCTGGATTTGTGGCTACGCTAATTGTGTTAATGAATTTAGGTCAAGTATTCCTGCCCGAATTTCAAGATCGCGCCTTAATTATCGCCGCTAGTCTCTATCCGGGGCAATCGCTCAATGCTACCAATCAAGTCGGTTTAGCGATCGAATCAGCCCTCAAAGGCAACCCCAACTTCGACACCGCCCAATTTCGCGCCGGACGCGCTCAGGGTGACACAGAAATAGCCGGAGTCAATTTTGGCGAATTGGATGTTCAAATCAGCAAAATTGGCTTACAACATCGCGAGGAAAGTATCGCTCAACTCCGCACCGAATTCAATCGGATTCCTGGTGTCGCCTCGAATATTGGTGGGTTTATTTCCCATCGCATGGATGAGGTCTTATCAGGTGTCAGAAGTGCGATCGCAGTGAAGATTTTTGGGACAGAATTAGACCAGTTGAGATCGATCGGGCAACAAGTAGAAGCAGTGGTGCGCGACATCCCTGGACTCGCCGATCTCCAGCTCGAACCGCAAGTGCCAATTAAACAAATTCAGATTAAATTCGATCGATTAGTCGCAGCTAGATATGGACTATCGATCGGCGATCTTGCCGAAACGATCGAAACCGCCCTCAATGGTAAAATCGTCTCTCAAGTCATCGAGCAACAACAAACTTTCAATCTCTTAGTCTGGCTCCCCGAAATATCCCGCCACGATTTAGAACTTATTAAAAACCTCCTCGTCGATGCTCCTAATAATCAAAAAATTCCCCTCGCCCAAGTTGCTAAAGTAGAATACGGCACGGGTGCAAATACAATCAATCATGAAAATGTCTCCCGCTTTATCGTCGTCGCTAGTAACGTCGCCGGACGAGATTTAGGTTCGGTAATTAAAGATATTCACAGTCAGATTAAAGCAAAAATTCAACTACCTGCCGGATATTTTATCGAATATGGCGGTCAATTTGAAGCCCAAGAAGGGGCAACTAAAACTCTGCTCTTCGCTGGTGGTTTAGCCTTGATTACGATCGGGGTATTACTCTACTTCGCAGTCAAATCTATCCCCGCAACCCTGATGATTCTCGTCAACTTACCCCTAGCCTTAATCGGTGGGGTAATTGCAGTTGCCCTCACTGGTGGAATCATTTCTGTAGCTTCAATGGTGGGTTTTATTACCCTGTTTGGAGTCGCCGCGCGCAATGGATTACTCCTCGTCGATAATTACAATACCAAATTAGCCACAGGACTACCGCTCAAGGAAGTATTAATTGAAGGTTCGATCGAACGTTTAGTTGCGATCTTGATGACAGCTCTAGCCTCCGCCTTGGGGATGGTACCGCTAGTTATCGGGACTGGTGCGGGGAAAGAAATTCTCCAACCTTTGGCGGTGGTGGTGTTGGGTGGTTTATTTACCTCTACAGCTTTGACATTGTTGGTTTTACCTGCCATGTACTCATTATTCGATCGTTGGTTGGTACCTAAATCTGCTCGACCTGTGTCGTGAATTTCAATATTGAAGATATTAATGACTATTAATGTAATGCAGCCAAATTGAATGACGTAATCGATCGAACAACGAGAGATCGCAAGCTATCCCGATTCAGCTCCAGAGACTGGACTAGCAATCGAATTTAACAAACCTATATTTATAGATGTAGCTAATTCGGTTTACATTCAAGCGATAAGAAAAGATATAGATCTCAGTAATACCCTACATGAAAAAGCATGGGTAAATTTATTACCCATGCTTTCTAAAATTAGAATATTCTAGCAATATTCACTAGCTACTAATCCTAAGTACCAGAAGTCCAAGAGTTAGCATAATCGATTTGGTCTTGAGTCAGACTGTCGATTTGGATGCCCATTGCTTGGAGTTTCAAGCGAGCGATTTCTTTATCTACTGCAACCGGAATCGAATGAATCCCTGGAGTCAGTTGACCTTTGTTTTTGACTAAATACTCACAAGCCATCGCTTGGTTCGCAAAGCTCATGTCCATAACTGCGCTAGGGTGACCTTCAGCAGCAGCGAGGTTGACAAGGCGACCTTCACCGATGACGATGATAGATTTACCGTTGTTGAGCTTGTACTCTTCAGTAAAGTTACGGACGGTGTTAACACCAGACGCTTTGCTAACCAAAGCTTTAAGATCGATTTCGATATCGAAGTGACCGGAGTTACACACGATCGCCCCATCTTTCATGACATCGAAGTGCTCGCCGCGAATGACATGTTTGTTACCAGTGACGGTAATAAAGATGTCGCCAATAGCTGCCGCTTTTTCCATCGACATCACACCAAAACCGTCCATGACGGCTTCAATTGCCTTGGTAGGGTCGATTTCAGTAACGATGACGTTTGCACCCATCCCACGAGCGCGCATAGCAGTACCTTTACCGCACCAGCCGTAGCCAGCAACAACGATCGTTTTACCAGCTAATAAGATGTTAGTAGCGCGAACGATGCCGTCGAGGGTGGATTGCCCAGTACCGTAGCGGTTATCGAAGAAGTGCTTGGTGTCCGCGTCGTTGACGTTGACAGCGGGGAAGGTAAGTACGCCAGCTTTGAACATGGCTTGGAGGCGAACGATCCCAGTAGTGGTTTCCTCGGTAGTACCGATCAGATCGCTCAGTTGGTGCTGGCGTTCTTGAACCATGGTGGCAACTACGTCACAACCGTCATCAACAATGATGTTTGGGCGGTGATCTAGTGCGGTTTGAACGTGGCGTTTGTAGGTGGCTTCATCTTCACCACGGAAGGCAAATACGGGGATACCATAATCGACAACCAAACTTGCCGCAACGTCATCCTGAGTGGAGAGCGGGTTACTTGCAATCAGAATCGCATCAGCACCAGCGGCTTTGATGGCGATCGCTAGGTGAGCGGTCTCAGTGGTAATGTGGCAACAAGCGACGATGCGAATCCCTGCGAATGGCTTTTCTGCTTCAAATCGATCGCGAATCTGACGCAGCACGGGCATTTCTCGCCCAGCCCACTCGATCCGTTGCTTGCCCAGGGGCGCGAGCGATAAATCCTTAACTTCGTGTTTCAGTGCAGTTGCAATCATGTATCTAGTTTTTTACAAAAATTTAAACTTCGATCTCTATCTAAGATTACAGGAAATGTTGAAATTTATCACTCCGTGAGATTCGCTAGAAGGGGGTGATTCCCGTACTAATACCTAAGTGGGATCTCGGATTTGCAGTAGTAGATTGTCACGAATTTATTATTTCGGATCTCTGCACGAGTAGCTTTTCATCGATATTTCTTTGCTTCCCATCGCTAGCAATCTAAATTTCCGCAGGTCTATTCTCTGACTGTCAAGTAGAGATTTTTCCGTATCTAGCCCAAGATACTTAGATTGTAATCTACAATAAATGTGTCTTTCTATACTTCTGGTCGCTCATGTCCTCAAAAATAATCGGTTTCTATTAATGGTATTGTCACTAAACAGGTAGTACCGATCGAGACAGTACTCGCAATTTCGAGCGTACCTTGATGTAGATCCACACATTTTTTGACGACTACTAAACCCAATCCCGTACCTGGAATCGTGTGGACGTTTTTACCACGATGAAATGGTTCGAATAATCGATCGAGATCGAGTTTGGGAATCCCGATGCCACAATCTTTGACCCCGATCGCAATTGAGGTCGGTCTAAATTCTAGCGACAATTCAACTTTGCCACCTTGAGGGGAATACTTAATGGCATTTGAGAGTAAATTAGCAAGGATCGATTGCAATAATTTTTCATCGAGACAGACAGAAATAGAATTACCTTGAAATGTAAAAGAGATCGGGTGTTGTGTCCCTGCATTGAGTTGCATTTCATCAACAAAATGACGGCAATATAACTCTAAATTTAGTGGTTGGGGATTGAATGCTAGTTTTCCAGTTTCAGCTCGATTAATAGTTAAGATATCATCGAGTAATTGCACCATATTTCTTACCGAGTCTTGAATGCGGTGGAGATTTCGCAATCTTTTTTCGGTGTTTTCCCAGGTTACTTGAGAGTTTTCTAATAATTGAGCGGCAGCAAGTGCCGTACTCAGGGGAGTCCGAAACTCGTGAGATGCCATTGAAAAAAAGCGGGTTTTTAAGCTACTTAGTTCCTGTTCCCGCTCTAGTGCCAACCTGATTTCATCGAGTTGTTTCCGTCTCGTGGTATCTCGCTGAACGGCAATCCAATGAGTATAGAAACCATCTCGATCGGCAACTGGCACGAGACTAAATTCATTCCAGAATTCCGACCCATCTTTACGATAATTAATTACTTCGACCGTAATCGATTCCCACTTTGAGAGAGCGAGTCGCACTTTATCTAATTCGGCGCGATCGGTTTTTGCACCCTGTAAAATGCGGGGAGTTTGCCCCAATACTTCCTGAGGGTTATAGCCAGTAATCGCGGTAAAAGCTTCATTCACATAGAGAATTCTCGGCCCGCCTGAGTCGATCGGTTCGGCTTCGGTAATAACGACCGCATCATTGGTATTAATCACCACTGATTGCAGCAATCGTAATTGTTCGGTCTGAATTTTTTGGGCGGTAACGTCAGTAATGACTGCCACAATACCACCGATCTCTCCTGCTGGATCGCGCCAGGGTGCCGCCGAAAAGACGATATCGATCGATACCCCATTTTTCCGCTGTTGGCGAAATTCTAACCTGGGGTAGATAGTTCCTTGTAAGACGCTGCTTTGAAGTGTCTGGTAGTCGTCTAAATCGAGTGGATTGGGTCGATCGAGTACTTCGGCTTCAGTCCAGCCAAACATCTCTTCGGCGGCTGGATTCCAGATTTTGACTAGTCCAGCTCGATCGAGCATGACAATGGCTCGGGGCGAGGCTGTGACTAAGGATTGGAGGGTGTTATTTGTATGTCGCAGTGCCGTCTCGGTGCGCTGATGTTCGACAATTTCTGCTTGCAAGGAGGTATTAGCGCAAGCTAATTCAGCAGTGCGTTGGTGTACCCGCTGTTCGAGTTGGGAATTGAGTTGCTGGAGCCGATCGTACAATTCTGACTGGTGGAGGGCGATCGCTACTTGAGTGGCTAGTTGTTTCATCAACTCAACTTCCCATGTCTCCCAGATGCGCTCTTGATGGCACTGGTGAGCGATTAATAAACCCCAGAGATGGGGGTTGTCGGCATCCGGTTCGGTCTCATGCTGGCGATGTTCTTGAAGGATGGGTACGACCAGTTTTGCGCGCACACCAAACTGTTTGACAAAATCAGCCAAACATAGCTCGATTTCCGCGCGATCGACGTTGGCGATCGTCCGGGTTTTGCCCTGGGCATAAGCCTGATGATACTCTGAGGGAAAGACTTCGGCCGGAAATGTTTGGCCTAAAATCCGGGGATAAGGCGGCAAAACTGTCTCATGGATCGCACAACCAGTACCGTCGGTATTTATCCGGTAAATTAACACCCGATCGGCTTGGAGAAAGCGTTGGACTTCTTCAACCGTAGTCGCCAATACCTCATCCAACTCTAAGGACTGGCGAATTTGCAAGGCAATCCGATCTACCAATCGTTCGCGACTTGTCTGTTGTCGCAGTAGCCTTTCCGCATGTTGTCTGCGAGTAATTTCCTGGTAGCAATACCCGCAAATGGCGATCGCTAATAAAATGACTACAGCAATACCGCTGAGGAGGATATTTGTCACACTCAGATCCTCTAAGAAAATATCGATCGCTTACATCTTTAAACTTACTCCTAGCGCGATCGAAAATACCCGCAATGTCGAGCTTGTAGATATTCTCGATCGGGCGATTGGGCAATGTCTGGTTAGAATCCAAACAAAACTGATAGCGCTAGGAACCCGATCGTGGCGACACCTGCATAGATAATCCCTCGACCGACTTTGACCACTGCTTTGGGTGGAGTTTTTTGCCACTCCCAGAGGGTGTAGTCCAGACGGGAGACTCCTGTTGGAGCCTTCCAAGTTTGCTGGGGTATGGTTGCCAAATGATACTTATCGTAACGAGCCATCCGCTCGAATGGCAGTTCGCCTTGAGTCCGTTGGGGTAGCATCCGGCGGCGTTGATAAGGAACAGTGTTATAGCCAAAGTTATCCAGATATTCATCACTATTGAGTAAGTCATTAATGAAACCTGGGATGCCTTTAGTGGCGATCGCGATCGACCAAGCCATTTTTTCACGTTCGTTATATACATTCCGTCCCAGAATGCGTTGAATACAAATCTCCGCAAACCGATAGTTAGTATTATTATCGAATACCAGTCGCCGGAATGAATCAGAAAGTGCTAATCCGCGAATAAAATCCCTGACTGTAATTTGACCCGCAAGTAATTGGGATTCTAGAAACCGTTGACGATGGCCGATTAACATCTGTTGTTCGTGAAAGATCTGGCGATAGGCAGCCGAGATTAAATCGTCCAGATCCGAGGTACAGAGCAGAAGATCGGCTGTAAAAATCCGCGAATGTTCGTCACCAGGAACTTCAAAGCCACGTACTCGACTATTTTGGGAGTTGGTAGTATAAGTTAATAAAGGAATTGACATAATATTTTTTAAAAGGGAGCTAAGTTTGCTGTCGGAGATAAATTATTCCGACACTTCTGAGATCTAGATTCTAAGATCTTGCTATCTTCGCAGATCGATTGTAAGGAAATTGGTACGGAAACAGTAAAGAAATCGGAAAGATCGCTCCAAGCAATAAATCTTGAAGTTTCGCAACATTTATTTAAAATAAAAATGCTCGGATATTTATTCGATGAAATCTACACTTAGCAGCAAATTTGCGACGAAATTGCGGTACAAATTCTTGTAAAATTGGTGGTGATGAGCTATCCCCACAAACATCAAGTATGAGGATTCTCTTAGTTGAAGATGATGTCCGCCTTGCCGAAACCTTGGCAGAAGCACTGACCGACCAACGTTATGTGGTCGATATCGTCACTGATGGAGAAGCGGGATGGCAACAGGCAAAATTATTGGAGTACGACCTGCTGTTATTGGATTTGATGCTGCCGGAATTGGATGGGATCGGTCTATGTCATCGCTTGCGATCGCATGGCTACAAAATGCCGATTCTGATGCTGACCGCTTGCGACACGATCGAGGATGAGGTGAATGGGCTAGATGTGGGTGCGGACGATTATATCGTCAAACCTGTGGATTTACAAAAACTATTTGCCCGCATTCGCGCCCTACTCCGACGGGGCAGTGTTGGCGCATCACCTATTTTGGAATGGGGAGACTTGCACCTCAATCCTAGTACTTATGAAGTGTACTATCGCCAGTCCCCCATCCATCTCACCCCCAAAGAGTATGCCATTCTGGAATTGCTATTGCGGAATGGTCGTCGGGTGCTCAGTCGCAGTGCAACGATCGAGCATGTTTGGTCATTGGAGTCGCCACCAGAAGAACATACAGTCAAGGTGCATATTCGGGGCATCCGTCAAAAGCTCAAAACTGCGGGCGCAGATGAAGATGCGATCGAAACAGTTCATGGGATTGGATATCGTCTCAAGCAACTAGATGGATGTCTGGGCTAGAATTCTCAAGGCGACTTAGATCTCGGAGTCTGAAAGTACAATAGGATCGTTGCTACTAATTGCCACGATCGAGTCTTGTCTTCCATGCTTGTGGATGTGATAACGCATCCCACTCGACAAAGATTCAGTGCCACTTACACCGCAACTAATCGCTTTAATCGAGCGGCGACTTCATCCATCAACTCTGGACGTTTTAGGGTTACAGCCAAAATCATGGTGCCCTGTAAAGTTCCGATCGTGTGGACAGCCAAGGTAGTAGCATCAACACGATCGCCTACTGCTGACTCGATCCAATCCAGTAGCCGTTTGAAAAATCGTCTCGCCGCGTCCGATACCGCATCTGGCAAATCCTTCGACTCTGCCCCCAACATACAGCCCAAACAAATCATCCCGTCATTTTGCACAGCCGATCGATAGCAGTCGCATAATCGTTGTAAATGCTCTGCTGTCGTTGCTTGGGTGAGATCGACAGCACCTAACGTCGCTGCCAATTTATCGCTATAGCGATCGACCACCGCTGCACCCAGTAATGCCTTCTGCGGAAAATGGTAATGCACACTGGCAGCCTTAATCCCCACATCGGCTGCTAGATCGCGATAGCTTACAGCCTCAAATCCGCCTCGGCGAATCCGGATCTCCGCCGCTTCCAAAATTTCGATCGCTTTTTCTGAATAGTTCGTTGCATCATCTTTCATACTTTCAATTATCTAACGTTAGGTAGGGGGTTGACAATTGCCCATGACTTAAGCCAAGATTTACCTAACGAACGTTAGACAGACAAAATTCTTTTAGTTTGGAGAACTGCCATGAAAGTCTACGAATACAAAGCCTTCCCCAACCCTTGGCGAGTCCGCATGGCTCTGGCGGAAAAGGGGTTAACCGATCGAGTAGAATTTGTCCAAGTCGATCTGCCTCAGGGCGAACACAAACAGCCAGCATTCCTAGCGAAAAATCCAGCGGGTGCTGTGCCCCTACTGGAACTTGAGAATGGCACCTATATTGCCGAATGTACCGCCATTACTGAGTATTTCGACCATTTGACTGGCGAACCGAGCCTGACAGGTCAGAATGCCACGGAACGTGCGACGATCCATATGATGCAGCGACAGGTGGAAGCAAATTTACTGGATGCGATCGCCAATTACTTCCATCATGCCACACCCGGTTTGGGCTTTGAAGTCTATCAAATTCCCCAATGGGGCGAAAAGCAAAAGGAACAGGCGATCTCGACCCTGAACGACTTAGATCGATTATTGGCGACTCAGCCTTATATTGCAGGCGATCGCTTTACGGTAGCAGATATTACGGCTTTGGCAGGGATTGCATTTGGGGGCTTTTGTCAAATTACAATTCCAGCAACTGCAACCCATCTGCAAGCTTGGCACGATCGAATGCAGCAACGACCGAGTTTTAGTGCCTAATTGCCATTGATGTGTAGGGGAGAGAATGATAGAACTCAATGCTGACTTTACCAAACGGGTGGTGGTGCATGGGGCGGCGATACCTTGGCAAGCATCACCCATACCGGGCGTGGAACGGCGAATGCTCGATCGGATTGGAGCAGAAGTGGCGCGGGCGACATCGATCGTCCGCTATGCTCCCAATAGCCGATTCTCTCCCCATACCCATGGCGGTGGCGAAGAATTTTTGGTTTTGGCTGGTGTTTTTCAGGATGAATATGGAGAGGCTCTCCTGAGTTTATGGTGTAAAATGTATAAGCCGATACAAATAGTCGAATGAGCTTCCATCTGAATTATTTATTAAATCTGCCAGGAGTAGTAGTAGAAACATGTACAGAAGTAGAAGGAATGATCTCACTAAAGCTAGAGATATTAGTCGAAGGGATAAATTGTCCACATTGCCAAAAATATACGGAAGAGTTACATCAAAATAGACCAGTATTGGTGAGAGATTTACCAACATTTGGAAGAAAAGTTTATTTACAAGTGCCCCGCCGTCAGTTTCACTGTAATGAGTGCAAAAGATATAGCACAGAGAGATTAAAGTTTTGTGATTGGAAACGTCGCCATACACAACGGTATGAAGCAAATATTTACGAGCGAGTTCAAAAATCGAGTATCGAACAGATAGGGAGAGAAGAAGAATTAAGCTATGACGAAATCAAGAATATATTTGACCATATATATCAGCAGCGAAAAAAAACACTTGGGAGCCGAGCCAAAGAATATGTATTGATGAAATAAGTATGCGAAAAGGACATCAAGATTTTGTGACGGTGGTGAGTGATGTAGAAAAAGGTATTTTGATAGAAGTAATCGATTCACACAAGCAAGAAGAAATCATTGAAGTGTTAATGAAGCAACCATTAGAGCTGCGTCAAGCGGTTAAGGAAGTAAGTGTGGACATGTGGGGTGGATTCCCAAAAGTAGCTCAAAAAGTTTTCCCAAATGCGGTACTAGTGATTGACCGTTTTCATGTGATGAAAGCCGTGAATCAAGACTTGAATAGACTGCGGAGAAAATTAGGAATAACCGATCGAGGAAGTAAGTTATTATTGTTACGGAATGGAATCGAACTCGCTCCGGAGCAAATTGTCAAATTAGCCGCAGTTTTAGACAAGTCAGCTAGCCTAAAAATTGCCTATGAACTCAAGGAAGAATTCAGGCAAATTTATGAAACCGCTCACACTGTCAAAAGTGGTCGTCGTCAGTTCGATAAATGGTTAAAATTTGCCGACTTATTTTTTGCTGATGCAACTTCAACTATTCGCAATCATCTAGATGGGATCTGCAACTATTTTATTAGTAGAACAACTAGTGGTGTGATGGAAGGAATTAACAATCGTATTAAGTTGATTAAGCGTCAAGGATATGGATTCTCTAACTTCGATAATTTTAGATCTCGTCTATTAGCTTGCTTTTCTTATTAGCAAAACTTATAACCTTAAAATCAGGAGAGCCTATGGAGAGTATCCGGTAGGCACCTATGTGCGAAATCCACCCACATCCCGCCATACACCAGGTTCGATCGGTGGGTGTATCATTCTGGTCAAACTCTGGCAATTCGATCCGGGCGATCGCACCCAAGTAACAATCGACACGACGCAACGGCCATATATCTCCGAGCTGACGCGACTTGGCACGAGTATGCTGTCTTTGTTTGAAGACGATTTTGGCTGAAGCAGTTGCGATCGAGGCAGATTTGGCGATCGAACTAACCCAAGAATGGAAGATTGTTTTTGATTGGTAAGCATTGCGATCGAGGTTATGTCTCCCCCTCTCCTCAACTAGCTTTTTCATATTCTAATCCAGCAACTCCGTTCAATCCTCATTTTTAATGCACGTCACCAGTGGCAATCGCACAGTGACGATCGAGCCAATCCTTGCTCCAGACTCGATCCCTAACTCGCCATCATGAGCTTCAACAATCCGTTTGACGATCGCTAAACCCAATCCCGTGCCACTGGCTTTAGTTGTAAAAAAAGGCTGCGTTAGTTGTGGCAAAATGTCAGCCGGAATCGGTGTACCACCATTATGAATTGAAATACAAATGTGCCGATCTTCACTTTTTTGAATGCTAATTGAGATCGCTTCACCTGTACTTACTGCTTCACAGGCATTGGTGACTAAATTAATTAATACCTGCTTCAATTTATCTCGATCGGCTAAAATATTTATGGGTATTATATTCGCACTAAAATTTAGATATTTTCCCGCAGCGACAGGGATAGTTTGCAATATATCTAACGTTTCAGTGATGAAGCTGTTTAGCTCGATCTGCGATCGATCGAGTGTTTGGGGTCGAGAATAGAGCAAAATTTGACTTAGCAAGCGTTCCAATCGATCTGCTTCAGCTAAAGATAGATTTAGGTATTCTTGAAATCGATCGGTCAATTCCAGCTTTTTAAAGGCATTTAGAGCCATCATAATCGTGGTTAGGGGATTTCGTACCTCATGGACGATCGTGGCAGCTAATTCGCCAATTTCGGCTAATCTGGCTAAAGCTTTTTCGATTTGCAATCGCTCCATTTCTGCTGCCGCTCGTGCTGCAAAGATTTCTAGAATTGCCTGAGTTCGTTCGTTTGGCTCCATCGACTTATCATCTAGTACTGCTGGATGTCCCAACAATTCGCCCGTCGAAGTTAGCAATGGGATTCCGGCATAGCTTTGTGCTGACATTGCCCCAAATTCATCTTTTTCTTCAGGAAATAGGGTTTGAATCCGATCGGGAAAACATTGATAGCTGTTACTTTCGATAACTAGTTCGCAAGGGGTATCGCGTAAATTGTATTCAAATTCTTCACCAAATTCTTTTCCCACCCAAAAGGCAAAGCTGCGAACGCGGGTAGGTGGGGCATCCATACATTCACTAATGAAGGCATAACGGGCACCTAGAGCTTGCGCTAAGGAACGAACTAGCGATCGAAAGAAATCTACACCTGTAGCTGAAACCGTCCCTTCGACGATCGATCTGAGGATTTGCTCGGATTTTTCACGTTCTAAAATTTCCGCTTGAAGCCTGTCGATCGTGACGATCATCAATTCTACTAACACTCGATCCACCACGATTTATTCGCTCCAAAACAATCGATCTTTTGATAATTAGCCCAAGTTTTTACTTGTATAAATGCCTACGATTGAAATCGTGGCTAATGTTGCAAAGTCCGCCTTCGCGGACTAGTTTATTAGTCCGCGAAGGCGGACTTCGCATCACAAGCAGCGGTTTTAACCGCTGGAGTTCGGCAAGAAGATCGTAAACTCACTACCTTCACCTACTGTCGATCGCACCATAATTTTACCACCCATCCCTTCTACGAGTGTTTTGACGATCGCTAGTCCCAATCCATAGCCGCCAGTCGTGCGGGCGCGATCTTTATCGACTCGATAAAATCGTTCAAAAATCCGCCCTCGATCTTGCAGCGGAATCCCAATTCCCCGATCGCGGACGCGAATAATTGCCTGTTTATCGATGCGTTCGACAATCAAATCGATCGGTTGTGCTGCTGCTGAATATTTAATCGCATTATCTAATAGATTAATTAATACTTGCTTCAATCGATCTCGATCGACGATCGCTTCGACATTTTCTATTGCGGCAACTTGAATCGATCGATTTCCCAATTCTCCGGTCAGATCGGCCACTTCAGATACCAAGTCGTTCAACAATATTGGTGCTAGATGATAACGAGTATACCCACTATCTGCTCGTGCCAAATCTAATAAATCTTGAAGTAATTTGATGGTGCGATCGGCTTCTGCGCCTGCCGTTTCTAAAGCTTCTCGTTGATAGTCATTGAGGTTATTACTCCGCCGTAATAAGCTCTGCAAATAACCCGATACCACGGTTAATGGCGTGCGTAACTCATGGGAAATATTGCCGATAAATTGCCGTTGTTGTTCCCAAGCATCCCCCAACCGCGACAACATCAGATTAAAAGTTTGGGCTAACTCCTTAACTTCAGTCGGCGCATTGTTGAGTTGCAATTGGGCATTATTCAGATCTGCTGCGGAAATCGCTCCCGCCATCCGGCTCATTTCCTGTAACGGTTGGAGCGATCGCCGAATCCGGATCGCGATCGCCAGAATGGTGGCTAGGGTTGCTAAAATACAAACGGCAGTGAGACCTTGAATTGCGGTAATTAGTTGGTATTGCTCGGTAGTGACATCCTGCGCCATGTAAACCTTACCTAGCGGCTGATTCCGTGATGTGACATTCCCACGATATAAAATCAGATAGCGATCGCCAACGCGATAAACCTGCGGCTGGAGCGGCATTTCCGCGATCGACATCAATTCGGCACTGACTTTACTAGACTGCGCCAGAAGCTGTTTGCCATCCGTATTTTTGACCCAGATTGCCAAGCCTGGTACCGAGACATTATCGATCGTTTTTTGCATTCCCTCGGCAACTGGCAACATGTCACTGTAAAGTTCGACATCGCGCGGAAACCGCGTAGCAATATACTCGACTTGCTGGGTATGCGTGGTAATCAAAAGTTGCTGCATTTTCCAACTCGTCCAGACAGCAACGCTACTCAAGCCGAGAATTGACAACAGCGAGACTTCGAGCGTGAGTCGAAACTGAAGCGAAGCGGGGTCGAGATGCCGCTGTGTGACCTGATGAAATCTCTCCTGGAGTTTAGCGAAGGGTTTCATTGAGAAATCTAGGGGAGCCGTTCCTTACAAGCAGTTTTATCGTTATTGTTCCACTGTAATCTAAAGACTCGATCGCGTCATGAGACAACCCTAATAACCAGATTAATTTTCGCTGAGAAACTCGATCGCGCAGCGTCTCCTTTGGAGAATCGTGCATTCGTGACAAGTTAAGAAACGATCGCTATTTTTTTAGGGCAGAATAAAGGAAGTTTAGGCAGCTGTCGATCGCCCAATACACTCCTGTCTTCCCCGAATATTTATGTGCTGCTTTTAGTCAGATGACTTCCCCTAATCTACTCGATCGTCGGATCGAAGCCTTGATAACGCCTACAGATCCGATCGAACGCCCGAGCATCTGGTCTTGGGCTTGGCTCCTACTCACATTGCTACCCCTATTCGCTATACCTTTTCATATTTAAGAAAATTTTCCCCAACGCTTATTTAGAAACCTACATTCAGCAGGTTATTTAGGATAAAAAATAATATTGTTGAGAAGAAGAACCAAGGAACTGCAAAATCAGGGTTTGCCTGCTGGTGAGTTGAATCCGAGATTTAATGCCATCGACAAAGACAAGATGAACAGACTGAAAACACTGAAGAATCCAGCGTAAAGTAGGACGAGCAGTAGGTTTACCCTTTTGATTAGGGAGAGTAGAATGAGCTTGTTCTAATGCCTGTCTACATTGACGTTGACCAAGACTATAAACCATCAGAGCAAGTGATAAGGGAGAGTTTTCTCAAAAATGGCGGCAGCAGTTAAAGCATCAGATTCACAGGCAAATTCATGATTCGACAACCGTTTAAGACTTGAGAGCTTAGCTGCTAAAGACTTAGAAATACGCTGTGATAAAGATTTAAGATCCGCAGACTTGCGCTCATCGCTTTCTACGACAACCCATTGTTGTTTAATTCCGGCATATTCATGACAAACAGAGCAAAATTGATAACCCTTGAAAAGAGTACTTTTCATAAACTGTTCTGGCAATAAAGTTTGTGCTAAATCTTTGGCGGCCTTAATTGTGAATGGTACTCGACTAATCCATTTAATATTATATTGAAACTCACTCAGATTTGATTCAGTATAAAAAGCTGCATCCATCACACAGATCGATGGTGCTGCGCCAGTCCATTCAGTTTTAAACTCTTTAATCATCTTGACAAAAGCCTTTTGGTCTAGTTCATTACCAGATCCCACCGTAACGTCTCAATAAGCCCTGGTAAATCAGGGGGTTGCAAAAAGAGCGAAAATCTGGTTTAACAGAGAGATGAGTATAAACAGCGATACTAGCCCAGCCCAAACAAATACCTCAGAGACGGAGGTAGAAGGTTTGCGGCGACTGGTAGAGGAACAGAGAAAGCTGATTGAAAAGATATACAAGCAACTGGGAAATCAGAAAACAAGAATAGAACAACTAGAAGCAGAACTGCTGGCAAAGAAGAAACTAAAAGGAAAGCCACAATTAAGTGCCAGTCTGCTAAATCAGCGAGAACCGAAAGAGCCAAAATCGGATAAAAGAGCAGGTTCAGCAAAGGAAAGCAAAAAATCAAGCTTGGAGATCGACGAAGAAATATCGATCCAGCCTGAGAATATTCCTGAAAATGCTAAATTTAATGGGTATCGGAGTTACGATGTACAAGAACTAATAATTAAGCGACATAACATTCGATTTCAGCTAGCAGAGTACATCACAGGTGATGGAAAAACGGTAGTGGGAGAGTTGCCCCAAGAATATCAGGGAAGGCACTATGGGCCAGGATTGGTATGCTATGTAATGTATCAGCATTATCAGTGCAGAGTGCCACAACCATTAATTTATGAGCAACTCCGAGAATGGGGAATAAATATTTCAGTAGGACAAGTAAATCGGCTCTTGAATATTGTCGAAATGCAAGGATTGTTGTGGGACTACTATCAAGAATTAAAACAGTATCAACAGCAGCCCAGTCAAGAGATTTCATTAAGTTTGCAGGATAAATTTGATGAGATATTTGGGCGATGTTATATCCAGCATGGGCTATTAAATAATGTCCTTAATCAAATCAGGAATCATAAGATTGAACTATTACAGGTACTAGATTGCCCAGAATTACCCTTACATAACAATGCGGCAGAAACCGATATTAGAGAATATGTCACCCGTCGGAAAATTAGTGGTGGCACACGCTCTGAACTAGGCAGAAAAGCTAGAGATACATTCGTTGGCTTGAAAAAGACTTGCCGAAAGTTAGGAATTTCGTTTTGGAATTATCTCACATCTAGATTACATGGTTCGGAGCAAGTACTATCATTATCTGATGTGATTCGGGCTAAAGCTGCGGCGAAGATGCCTCCTCCGATTTAGATTTTTTCGGCAATTATCACCGAACAGTATATTCATGGGGTGTCTTTGTCACAACCATCTTTTTGGCTGCCAGCGTTTATTGAGGTCTTACATCCCACCTGCATAAATAATGGAATACCTTCGGCTTCAGTTGTCAATAAACTTAATGTGTATTGCTTGAGGTCTGGTCGATGGTCACGCGAATAACCATGTGTAATATTTATGGGGACTGGTTCTAAATCTTCTTCATCTTTCTTTTGGCTATCTTCTGGTGATGAATTCCGCTCTAAGGGCAGATCTACTGATGAATTATCTTCTATTTTCGGCTCTTCTAATTGTAGATATTTTCCATGAACTGCCATACTTGTTCCATCAATATGCGCGATTTTCGTCTCGATCTTAAATCGTTCCGCCATCAAGCTGGCTATTCTCATGAATAGTATTGTTATTCCATATTCATAGATCTGATCTAGTACTCTGCCAATCCGACTATCATTTAGGTGTTCTGCTTTTATTCCTGCCCCAATTAGATGTTCTGTTGCCTTCCCTTCAAAAAATTCGCTAAACAAATATAGTGGAGCGGTGAGAAATCCCATGCAGTTGATAATCATTGCTTTGACTATTTGTCCTGCACTAACTTTTTCTCTTGCGTCAGTTCCGATCTCTCGATCGATTACCTCTACTATTCCAATCTCATCCACAATTCCAGCGATGATTCCCAGATGGTCTAGATCTTGTACATCTATTTGAACTTCTGTCTTCATTTTTGATATTTTAAATCCACTTTATCTAAAATAACTTTTTTGCGATCTAACCTGCTGGATGTAGGTCTAATAGTAAGATCTAGCTTACCGATCGTAATTAACGATGAATCAGAAGAATGAAAAACAAATTAACAGGTAAGATTCACAGATCGATTATCTTGAGCTGGTTGAGTATTTTATATGTCTCTTTACATCCACATCAGTTACTGGCTCAATCATCTGCTAAACCGACAGTACAGCAGCTAGATAATCCAAAAATTACTGATACAGAGGATGTTCAAAACAGATATATACGAGCAGCAAATAATAAAATCCTTGATTATTTAAAAAAATATCCAAATTTAAAAGTTCACCCAACAAAATCTTTGCTAGAAGAATACCCAATAGGAACATCTTGTCCGAAAATCAAGCAGCCTCCGTTTATCATTCTTCTTTTAGTTGTTAGTGAAGTAGTAGGAGATAGTACCTATATGCTCAGAACTGCCTTTAGTCCCTATCCCGATCGGACATCGATCGATAAGACTTCAGGAGCATCCATAGATCGAACGTTAATGCAAATTGCAACTAGCAGTGGATTTAGAGAAGCAATTGAAACCGATACAAAACGCCCAGCAGCAGCCAGTAGACCCGTTCTCTATACTTTAAACGGTCATAACCTGAGCTTTGTCAAAATGCTGAAAGCGGAGTGTGAGCAAGGAATCAAGCTCTTTTTTATGTTGCAGATGAGCATCATTTAGACATTCAGAGATGGCTGATGAGAACTGAGTAAAATCCTCATAATACTTGCCATATAAACATTTCTTTTTAACAAACTTCCAGAGCCTTTCAATCAAATTTAGATTGGGCGAATAAGTCGGCAAGTATAGTAATTCTATTTCCAAGGATTTAGCTAAATCTTGGACAACTCGACATTTTTGGTATCGAGCATTGTCTAAAACCAGAGTAATGGGAATGCTCAGTCCTAGGTCAGCTAATTTTTGCAGAAGTTCACAAATCTGAATAGCAGTGATATAGCTGTCATTAGTAACCAAAATAACTTCATGAGTAATGGCATTTAATGCTCCCAGCACATTGAACCGTTTTCTCCCTGAAGGTGACTTAATAAACAGCCGTTGAAAACACCAAATCATCCCCAAAAAAGCTCCCATGACAAAGTGAGCCGCATCCACGAAGAAAACCGCTCTTTTTCCTTGTCTTGCCTCTTCTAACCTGGGTTCTAGCTTATTTATTTTATATTCTTCCTGTTCATCGGGATCTGCTTTAGAAGGAATAGCCCCAACTTTCAAACATCGCATCCCTATTGATTTCAGGAATTTTTGGATCTGGGTTGGACTGCGTTTAATTCCGGTAAGATTTTCAATCTGATTTACAGCTTCATTTATGGTAGCTGGAGGATTCAATTTCAAATATTCTTTGATAGTTGTCTGATGTAATTTTAATTCACTTTTGGGTTGATAAAAGTTAATTTCTTTGAGTTTTTCTATACCACCAACCTGATATTGTTGACAATATTTTCTCAATGTATTAGGTGAAATGTTTGCTAGCCTACAAATCATATTTAAAGGTAAGTTTTGACTTTTAAGCCATAATACTTCCATCTTCAACTGGACCCTGGGATGAGGATGGTGAAATCTTTCGTAATTTAATATTTCTCGATCTTCTTCCGTAAAGTTTAGATTGCTCATCCCTCAAGCTCCACTTTTTCCTTGACTTTACTAGACTATCATCTCTTCGATCGCCGATGCTCAAGTTATGCCCGTGTAAAGTATATCAATATCGAGTAGAGTTCGATCCCAAAAGTTGTAAGGCTCAGTCTTTAGTTAGATAGAACCGAAGCATCCCACTTTTTATTATTTTATTAAACGATAAAATCCTCGGAAGCCAAACATAGGTGAATGCGGCAATCGAGGTTGTTTTATTTCTATGAATTCTAAAAAATGGGATGCTCCCAGATAGTAGCGATCGCAATCGCTACTATCCATACAATTCAATTAAGAGCCTACTTTGGCAGTCGAGCGTTGTTTGCGACGACCGATCGGTGCGGGACGATCGTTGCTATCGCTGCTATCGCTGCTATCGTTATCGCTAACATCATTGGTAACAGGATTAATAGTACGAGTAGTCTTAGTAGCCTTGCCATCTTCAGGTGTTTGCATCATCAACACCAACAGCGGACGACTTTGCAATTCGCGACGAACTAGACGTTGTAATGCCAATTCTAACTCGATTTGTAGTCCCGCCCAGTCAATATCCATTTGTCCGGATTCAAACTTGCGTGCGAACCTGTCCCACCGATCGATCAAGCAATTTTCGATCGTTTTCTTGATTAATGCAGCAATCAATGACTGTTCGACAGCCGTAATTACACCACGGAGATTTACCTGCGGTGTTGCCATCATCTTACCGTCAAGACCGATCGCGAGCGCCACAGTGACAACCCCATCGCCAGCTAATTGCGTGCGTTCTTCCATCACCTTGGTTTGGTCGTGGACGATACCCGCATTATCGACGAGTTGGATGCCCGATTTAACTTTACCGTTCTTGCTCAGACTATTTTCAGTCAGTTCGACGATATCACCGTTGTCGATGATGACCATATTTTCTGCTGGAATTCCAGTACTTTGAGCGGTTTGGGAATGCTTGATCAGCATCCGGTGTTCGCCGTGAACGGGGATAAAGAATTTCGGACGAGTCAGACTCAGCATTAATTTCTGGTCTTCCTGACAGCCGTGTCCAGAGACGTGGATGCCTTTATCGCGTCCGTAAATGACATTCGCACCCTGCATCATCAATTTATCGATCGTGTTAACTACCGCGATCGTGTTGCCAGGAATTGGGTTAGCAGAGAAGATAATCGTATCGCCCTTCTGAATCCGGACTTGGCGATGTTGACCGTTAGCAATCCGCGTCATCGCCGCGAGAGTCTCACCTTGAGAACCCGTAGTGAGAATTAATACTTGGTCTTTGGGGAGATGATTTGCCGACTGGAGTGGCTCGAAGACATCATCGGGACAGTTGATGTAGCCGAGGTTGCGGGCGTGGGCGATCACGTTGAGCATAGATCGACCGACAACGCAGACTTTGCGGTTATACTTCATGGCAATCTCGATCGTCATATTGATCCGATGCACGGATGACGAGAAAGTAGTTACCATTACTCGTCCTGTCGCCTGAGAGATAAATCTGTCGAGGTTGGGGAAGACGGAACGCTCCGATGGGGTAAAGCCAGGAATTTCTGAATTGGTGGAGTCACTGATCAGACACAAGACACCTTTTTCGCCATGTTCGGCAAGTTTGGCATAGTCGTAAGCTTCGCCATCAACTGGGGTATGGTCGAATTTAAAGTCTCCGGTATGGATGACGACACCGACAGGCGTGTGCAAAGCGATCGTAAAACTATCGGCGATCGAGTGGGTATTCCGAATAAACTCGACGAAGAAGGATTCACCAATCCGCACGATATCGCGAGGACGAACTGTCTTGATTTTCGTCCGATCTGCTACGCCAGCTTCTTCTAATTTACCTTGTAATAGTGCCATCGCGAGGCGCGGGCCATAGATGACGGGAATGTCAAATTGCTTCAGGTGATAAGGGATGCCGCCGATGTGATCTTCATGCCCGTGGGTGACGATCATCCCTTTGATTTTGTGCTGATTCTCGCGCAGATAGGTCATATCTGGCAAGACGATATTGATACCATGCATCCCATCGGTGGGGAACGCTAAGCCTGCATCTAGCAATAATATCTCGTCGTTTATTTCAAAGACACAGGTATTTTTACCAATCTCATGTAAACCACCGAGTGGGATGATTTTGAGGGTGGGTTCGTTGCTATTTTTGGTAACTACAGGCTGTTTGTTTGACTTGAGAATAGGGGTCATTTAGATAACTTAAGATAAATTTAGACAAAACTGTTGTATCGGTTGCATCTGTGACAGCATTTCGTTCGCTTAATCTCGACAGCAAGTGAAGTCTATTAGCTGTTTAACGAGTAATTAAGATCGAAAATACTGGATGCGAACGACATTCTAAGGCTGCGATTTATTCCGCTTCACAATATACTCCATCGATTTATAGTAGTAATCGATAGAAGTAGCTCGACCGCGCCTTGGCATAGCCGCTCGGCCTGAGAATTTGTGAGAGAACGATTAATAAATTCGCGAAAACTATGCGCTGGAAATTTGCACTGGTTATTATTAAACTAACTGAATATTTATTATGTTGTTTGAGTTACAGATCGAAGAGTATTTAAACCTAGACTACAATCGATCGAACCTTGTCGCTTTGAAATTTTACGAGTATTAATTCTGTGCTATCGGCACTGCTTGGGGCACTAGCTCTTCAAATTAGACCCGAATTAATCGATATATTTCCCTCGTTACTTTAGTTGTATCATATTATCGAGCTTGGGTCAATCTCTCGGCTGCGTATTTGCCGATCGCTTGGACTAATCTGTTTTTTTTACCGATTCTAGACCGTGTTCGTATAGAATTTTTTCGAGTAAAGGTAGCAGTTCGCTGGGTAACTCGCACATGGGCAGTCTCAGTCCACCAACTTCCCAGCCTTGCAGTTTTAATGCTGCTTTGATCGGCATCGGATTGGGCGCGAAAAATAATCCTTTGAATAGTGGGAGCATTTCGATGTGCAATTCGGTCGCGCTCTGATTTTGACCCAATTCAAACGCGCGAATCATTTCCTGGATTTTATTTCCTACCAAATGACTGGCGACACTTACTACTCCCACACCACCCACTGCGAGGATCGGTAAAGTTAGCGAGTCATCCCCTGAGTAAATCGCAAACTCTGGCGGTGTCAGACTCCGAATCTGACTTACTAGATCTAGGTTACCCGAGGATTCCTTAATTGCGACAATCCGATCTAGCAAAGCTAGCTTTGCGATCGTTTCCGGTTCCAGCGATTGTCCGGTACGTCCGGGGATATTATAAATCATCATCGGCAGATCGCAGGCCGAGGCGATCGCTGCGAAGTGCTGATACAAACCGATTTGTGGCGGCTTATTATAATACGGGACTACTTGCAAACTAGCATCTACTCCTAGTTTAGCAGCTTTTTGGGTAGCTTCGATCGCTTCGCTGGTGGAATTCGATCCAGTCCCCGCGATTACCTTTGCTTTCCCTGCTACGGCTGCTTTGACAACTTGAAACAATTGATACTCTTCATCCCAACTCAGTGTTGGTGATTCCCCTGTCGTTCCACATACCACGATGCCATCCGAACCATTGGCGGCTAGATAAGCAGCCAGTTTCTCTACTTCGGCATAATGAACGTTCCCCTCCTTATCGAAAGGTGTAACCATTGCGGTGATGACTCGTCCGAGATCGATCGTCATGTTGTAGATAGTGGCTAGTGGCTAGTGGCTAGTGGCTGGTAAATTCCCCTCTTAGGAGGGGTGGCGTGCAGCGACGGGGTGGGTAGGATCTACGCAGATCGCTAATTCATTTCCGCTGCTAGGGCAGACCCTTTGTGTGCAGGGAGTGTTAAGCTTTCTTACCCTTAAGCCACTTATTCTCAATCAGCAATTCGGCAATCTGCACGGCATTGAGCGCAGCGCCTTTGCGGATCTGGTCGCCGCACAGCCATAATTCTAGACCATTAGGGTGCGAAATATCCTGACGGATTCGACCGACTAAAACCTCGTCCTTACCCGAAGCATCGATCGGCATCGGGAAATAATTAGCTTGCCAGTCTTCGACTAATTTTACGCCAGGAGCGGTCGCTAAGATCGATCGCGCCTTATCTGGATCGAAGGGATGGGCAAATTCGAGGTTAATCGCTTCCGAATGGGCACGCAGGACGGGAACGCGGATACAAGTTGCTGTAACGCGCAGATCGGGAGTGCCGAAAATCTTGCGAGTTTCGTTGACCATCTTCATTTCTTCTTCACAATAGCCATTCTCGCCGATCGGGGTATTGTGTGGAAAGAGATTGAATGCGAGCGGATAGGGGAAAATTTCGGGTTTGGGTGTCTTCCCATCTAAAATATCGCGGGTTTGGGTTTCAACTTCAGCCATCGCTCTAGCACCTGCACCGCTGGCTGATTGATAGGTTGCTGCCACGATCCGTTGAATCGGTTGCACCTGATGTAGTGGAAAGACCGCAACTGCCATTAAAATCGTCGTACAGTTGGGATTGGAAATAATACCCTGGTGCTGAGCAGCTGCCGCTGGGTTGACTTCGGGAATAACCAGGGGGACATCGGGATGCATCCGAAACGCGCTGGAGTTGTCAATCATCACGGCTCCAGCAGCGACAATCTGTTGGGCTAATGCTTTGGACGTGGAACCGCCAGCAGAGGCAAGGACGATATCGATGCCATCGAAAGATCGACCGTCTACAACTTCTACCGTAATCTCCGCACCGCGAAACTTTAACTTCGTTCCTGCTGACTTGGACGAGGCAAACAATTTGAGTTCGGACAGCGGAAAATTGCGACTTGCCAGCAATTCAATTAATTCCGTACCAACGGCTCCTGTCGCTCCTAAAATAGCAACGCGATATAACTCGGACAAGAAGGATGCCTCCACTGAAAATTGGGTGATAACTGATAACAATGTGTCGATCGCAGTTCGCCGATCGAGAATCTAGCGTCCCGTTGGCGTAGCCACTCTGGAAGAGCATCGAGATTTTAACAAATACTTTAGCAACACTACTCTAAATGACTTTCTAGATGCCACCAGACAGCTCGCTCGAGTCAACTATCTTAACTAAATACCAAATACCGAACGGCAATGTACTATGATCTATTAGGTAAATCGTGCAGATAAACTTCGCATTCCATTAGAAAATGCGGCTACAGCATGTCTGCCAAGGTAGTAGACTTGCGATGCGCCAAGTCAAACCGCGCGCGATTGAAATAATCTCACTGGCTCTAGATTTAGCATATCATAACTACGCGATCTTCCAGACCCATCCCCATCATCATTGACTGTTGTTAGATATAGACACCATGAAAGTTACCCAGGAAAAACTCGAACAAAGCCGTATTGGTTTGCAGATTGAAGTTACCGGAGACCAAACGACTAAATATTACGAACAGGCAATTAAAAAGCTCAGTACCAATGCCAATATTCCTGGGTTCCGTAAAGGGAAAATTCCTCGGCAAGTAATCTTACAACGGGTGGGACAAACCCAAATCAAGGCAACAGCCCTCGATGCATTGCTCGAACCAGCAATGAACGAGGCCATCAAACAAGCTGAAGTGCCAGCTATCGGTAATTACCAAATTACTTCCGATTTTGAAGAGTTGCTCCAAAGCTACATCCCCGGACAAACGTTGATCTTCAAAGCAGCGGTGGATGTACCACCGGCTGTCGAACTCGGTACTTATACCGGACTAGCTATTAAAGCTGAAGAAATCGTCTACGATCCAGCGCTAGTCGATGGATTTATCGCAGAACGGCAGCGCGAGAAAGCGACAACAGTGCCAGTTGTGGGACGTGCAGCGCAAATAGATGATATTGCCGTCGTTGACTATAGTGGCAAACTAGCAGATGGTACCGAAATCAGTGGCGCTCAAGCCGATGATTTTGATATCGAACTCTCGGAAGGGAAATTTATCGCCGATCTCGTCAATGGGATTGTCGGGATGAATGTCGGCGATACGCGAGATGTGGATGTCGTGTTTCCTGACGATTATCCCCGCGAAGATTTAGCTGCTGCACCTGCGGTGTTTCACGTCGCGCTCAAAGATCTCAAAGCGCAAGAGTTACCCGAGCTAGACGACGATTTTGCTAAGGAAGCGAGCGACTTCGATACGCTCGCCGAATTCCGCGAATCTCTCGTTACCAAGTTCCAAGACCAAGCGAAAAAATCTACCGACCAGAATATCACCACTGCGATCGAACAAGCCTTAATCGATGTCGCGACGGTAGATTTACCCGAAACGCTGATCGAACGCGAGACGATGAATATCCTCAACCAGATGGCCAATCAATTCAGCCAATATGGGATGGATGTCAATAAGTTGTTCACCCGCGAAACGATTCCGAAGATGAAGGAAAATTGCCGTCCTGATGCAATTAACAATCTCAAACAGCAACTCGCGATCGAAGAAATTGCCAAGCAAGAGGGGATTAGTGCCACGGATGAAGAAATTGCTGCAAAAATTACCGAGCTGCGACCGCAACTCAAAGGACAAGATATCGACGAAGATCGTCTCCGCGATTTTGTGACTGAAGATCTGCGGAAGGAAAAAACTTTAGAATGGCTCAAAGAACGCGCCCAAGTGGAATTAGTTCCCGAAGGCTCGCTCGCCGCAGATGATGAAGAAGCTGAAGATGACATTGATGGCGAATCAGAAGCGATCGATATCCTAGCAGAAGCAGTCGCTGAATAACACTTATTGGCATCTCTTCCCGCAATACTAGGAGATGCCAATTTCTTGAGTGAATCGAGCGAGTCGATTGCGGTCTTACCGTGACATCCGTACCGTCGAAGTCCCACGCTAAATCGCGCATAGTGAGTAGAGATTGGTATAATTCAATTAATATCGAGTAAATCGGTGCTCGACTCTTAAAAAAAATATTAGCTCGCAGTTATATTGCCAATAGGATTATGTTTGTATCGAAATCTACTTACGGGTCGATCGCCAGTTACAATCAGAGCGAAATTTATGCAGGTGCCAACGTGGTACCGATGGTAGTGGAGCAGTCTGGAGTTGGCGAACGAGCATTCGATATTTATTCGCGATTATTGCGCGAACGAATTATTTTCTTGGGTACTGATGTAAATGATAATATGGCGAGCACATTGAGTGCTCAAATGTTATTTCTCGAAGCAGAAGATCCGGAAAAAGACATCCAGCTATATATCAATTCTCCTGGTGGATCGATTACAGCAGGGATGGCAATCTACGATACAATGCAACAAATTCGTCCCGATGTTGTAACGATTTGTTACGGTTTGGCAGCGAGTATGGGGGCATTTTTACTCGCGAGCGGCGCACCAGGCAAACGCATGTCCTTGCCCAATTCGCGGATCATGATTCACCAACCGCTCGGTGGCGCTCAAGGACAAGCTGTCGATATCGAGATTCAAGCTCGGGAAATTTTGTATCTGAAAAATCGTCTCAACGGATTGCTGGCAGAGCATACCGGACAACCGTTAGCGAAAATAGCTGAAGATACCGAACGGGACTTTTGGATGTCGCCTGAGGAAACGCAAGCATATGGTCTGATCGATCGGATTATCGATCGGTAACTAGCCCTGTGCGGTAAGGGTGATGGTGTTTTGCGCCAAAGTTAACAGCCGATTCGTTCCCACGCTTATGCTGAGGTGTTGTCAGCGAAGATGTCTGAATTGCGATCGGTATTGACTAAAGTTGCAGCGTGAGCTAACCTAGCAGCGAATCCGAAGATCGATCGGTACGAGATCGGACTGACAGCGAATTAGCTTGCGCCTGGCAACTCCAAGCTAATTTGGACTCGCTCGCTCGGCGATTTCGGAGCGCTCTGAACCGTTAGCGCGATCGCATCAAATAGCGAGTTCATAACTAACAAACAATAGTTACCTTCTCGATCGCGTTATTCAAAGATCTGATTTACACATCCCACCTATATTTCTTGCTTCACGAAGCACATTCTTTAATAATATGTCAACCACCAAATATGACTCCCATCTCAAGTGTTCTTTTTGTGGCAAATCACAGGAACAAGTCCGCAAGTTGATTGCTGGGCCGGGGGTTTATATTTGTGATGAATGTGTCGAACTATGTAATGAAATCCTTGACGAAGAATTGCTAGACCCGAATGGCCCGATGCCGCATCCTCCAGCGAAAACGGAGCCACCGCGCAAACGGCGCGAAGCAGTACCGATGAATCTGAGTCAGATGCCCAAACCGCGCGAGTTGAAAAAGTACCTCGACGAACACGTTATCGGTCAAGATGAAGCCAAGAAAGTGCTGTCGGTTTCCGTCTATAACCACTACAAGCGGTTGAGCTATGCTCAAGCCAAAGGTAGCAATCCACCCGCTACCCCACCCACGGGTGTAAATGGCATCCATAAAGCCAATGCCTCCGATGATGGTGTCGAACTCCAAAAATCGAACATTCTCTTAATCGGGCCGACTGGTTGCGGTAAAACCATGCTCGCCCAAACCCTCGCAAAAGTTCTGGATGTGCCCTTTGCTGTTGCGGATGCAACCACCCTCACCGAGGCAGGTTATGTCGGCGAAGATGTCGAAAATATTCTGCTGCGACTACTTCAAGTTGCTGATTTAGATGTTGAAGAAGCTCAGCGCGGCATCATCTATATCGATGAAATCGATAAAATCGCCCGTAAAAGTGAAAATCCCTCGATCACCCGTGATGTCTCAGGGGAAGGCGTACAACAAGCCCTATTGAAGATGCTTGAAGGCACCATCGCTAGCGTTCCCCCCCAAGGCGGTAGGAAACACCCCTATCAGGACTGTATTCAAATCGATACAAGCAACATCATGTTTATCTGTGGTGGGGCGTTTGTCGGACTAGACAAGATCGTCGAACAGCGACTAGGCAAGAAGTCGATGGGCTTCATCCAGCAGGGCGAGAACCTCACCCGCGAACAACGTGCTGCCGATATGATGAAACATCTCGAACCTGAAGATTTGGTGCGATATGGGCTAATTCCCGAATTTATCGGACGGGTACCAGTGATCGCGACGCTCAATCCACTAGACGAAAATACCTTAGTATCGATCCTGACTGAGCCGCGTAGTGCGCTGGTCAAGCAGTATGAAAAGCTGCTACATATGGATAATGTCGCGTTAGAATTTCACCCCGATGCGATTCGAGCGATCGCCAAAGAAGCTCACCGCCGCAAAACTGGAGCCAGAGCTTTACGGGGCATCGTTGAGGAACTAATGCTCGATGTGATGTACGAGTTGCCCTCACGCAAAGATTTGACCCGTTGTATCATTACCCGCGAAATGGTCGAAAAACGATCGACAGCAGAATTACTCATTCACCCTGCTTCAGTGCCGAAACCAGAGTCAGCTTGATTTTTAGTAGCTTAGCTAGAATCCGTTCGGATTAAAAATTACCGATCGCAAGCGCTGTCTGAGATCGCGCATCGAGTTAGGTAAGAGTTGCCTACCTCTAAATCTGTGCCTATTTGCGGATGTCTGAGCCAAATCTACTAGATAGTTGGTACACTTACACCTGAATTCAATCTCTCTCATCAGAGAGTATTTTGAGGCGATCGAGCTGTAGAGTATGAGCCAAAATCAATTCACGACTTCTCAATCTTTGGGTTAGCGATCGGGTGAGTGATTTACATGAAATGGCTGATGTACCTATCGATTTAACCGTGTAAATTAGATACATAGATTCAGAGCGCTACTTTAAATTTTTTAAGTATAGCAATACGAATTTTAATAATTCTTTTTTAGTAATGCTTGTGTCACTGTAAATTCACCATTACTAAGGGAAATCGGGGTTTAAGCTTTCATGGGCTGGTAAGTTACTTACCAGCCATTTTTGTTTGCATTTTGACAGTAATACCATTGTGGATTGTGGATTGTGGATAGTCGGACATCAATTCAGCAATACCCAATTCACCAACGTTCGCGATTCCCGATCCTATTTCTCCAGAAATTGTGTCAAGGTAGCAAGTAACTCTTGTTCCTTAAATGGTTTGGAGAAGTAAGCATTCGCACCGAGATTCATGGCGATTTTGCGGTGTTTTTCGCCACTGCGCGAGGTGAGCATCAGCACGGGGATATGTTTGAACTGAGACTGACCTTTGACAGTTGCCAAGAAGCCATAACCGTCCATCCGAGGCATTTCGATATCGCAGACTACGGCTTGAACGGAGAGACCGGTTTGGAGCTTTTCGACGGCTTCTTGACCGTCTTTGGCTTGCTCGACTAGATATCCAGCTTTTTCGAGGGTAAGGGCGACAAAGCGCCGGACGTTGATGGAGTCGTCAACAACGAGGATCCGCGATCTTTGAGTAGGAGCGGCTGGAGTAGTAGAGTTAGGCAAGATTCTCGTTCCACTCAGCTGCTCGGACGACGGAGCATCGGTTTCGATTGCAGCGAATGTAGTTGACATCGTGCTAGAAGAAGTTGCTAAATCGCCATCGATCCAGCGAATAAACTCGATCGCGTCTAATAATGGGACGATCCGACCGTCACCGAGGATCGTACAACCAGTAAATCCGGGCGGCATTTTAATATTGCCTTGAGGCTGGCGGATCGTGACTTCTTGCTCGCCCCAGAATTTATCAATTTGGAAGGCGACGATATCTTGTCCTCGATCGATGGTTAATACGGTCGGACAATCGATCGTCGGTTGTGTGTTGGTAGTAAGTTGAGGACTGGTATGAGAGAATGCGAGGTATCGAGCTGGCTCGATCAGATGCATTGTCAGATCTGCCCACTGTAGCAATTTCTGTCCAGCAGTATTGAGAATTTGAGCAGGATCGAGGAGGAGAATTTCTTCGACGATATTGCTAGGAATTGCCAACCACAAGCCATTGACCTCGACGATCAGGACGCGAATGACGGAAAGCGCAAAGGGGACATTAATAGTAAACGTACTCCCTTTGCCCAATTCGGTATCGACATAAATATCGCCATGCAAAGAGCGAATGTTGGTGCGAACCACATCCATTCCCACACCGCGTCCAGAGAGATCGGTGAGCTTATCGGCAGTACTAAATCCCGGCTCAAAAATCAGATCGATCAGTTCGTTATCTTTAAATTTAGCGACTTCGGCCTCGCTGATACCCATTTTCCGAACTTTGGCACGGATTTTATCGAGGTCGATGCCACCACCATCATCTTTAATGGTAATCACAATTTGGTTGCCCCGATAACTAGCAGCGATTTCGATCGTACCCGTGCCAGATTTACCATTGGCGCGACGGGTGGCACTTGGTTCGATCCCGTGGTCGAAGGCGTTCCGCAGCAGGTGCATCAACGGATCGTTGAGCGCTTCGAGCGTGCTCCGCTCGATCGGGGTATCGCCGCCTCGGAGCTTGAGATCGATCGGTTTGGCATGTTGGACGGACAGGTTGCGAATCGCTCTGGGGAACCGATTGAAGAGTTCGGAGATCGGGCGCATTCGCACTTGGGTCAAGCCTGTCTGGAGTTGCTTGGCCGTCCGATTGAGGTCGCGGGTGGTGCGTTCGGTATCGTTGAGTTGGAGGTCGAGGTCGGTGGCGATCTCTTCGATTTGGACGATCGTATCCATCACTTCTTGCGAGAGGAGGTGCGTTTCGCTATAGCGATCGAATTCGAGCAGATCGAGTTGGCTGGTAAATTGTTGAGATAAGGTGTTGTGTGTCTGCTCCCAAGTTTCGGTATCAGGGAGCGATTGTCGTCCTTCCCCAGCAGTACTGTCATAAACCGCCCGCAGTCGCGAGTTAGATTGTTCTAATTGTTGGACCTTGAGGTGGAGACCAGTGACTAACTGGCGCAGTCCTTGGAGATGGAGATTCAAGCCATTCCGATCGATCGTCAATTCGCCAAATAAATCCCCAATCTGTTCCAATTGTTTGGTCGCGACGCGAATTGTTTGGTCGGCAACTGGAGCACCAGCTTGCGGACGCTCGACATGATTATGTTCGCGATGGACGACTGATTCAGCTGAGACTTCGGGCGCAGCATCGAGGGCTGTCAGCAGATCGGCAGCTTCTTTGGCTAGATAATCTTCAGCCTTGGTTGTGGGGTTAACCTTAAAGATCGCCGAGGAGCCATCTTCTGGCCCCGGCAGGAAACCAGATAGATCGGATAGCAGTTCTGAGGCATCGGTATCGAGATCGAGCGACAGATCGCCGCTGAGATCCAATCGATCGAACGCATTGATGATGTCACCTTCTTCGGTGGGTGAGATCGTCGTCTGGAGGTGGATCGAATCGATCGGACTGAGGGTTTCACCCCCTTCATCGGCAATGGTGGTTTGGAGATGGATCTCGTTGGCAATCGTAGTTTGAAAGTGAATCTCGTCCGTCTCATCTCGATCGACGATCGTCGATAATGCCTCTAGCTCATCACTAGCCGTAATTGTCGAGAAAGATTGTGGTACGGTAGCACCGATATCGGCGAAGGGATTGTCAAAAACAGCAAAATCATTAGCGCTGACATTTTCACCAAACGGTGCATAGTCAATATTGAACTCTTCGTCACTTAAATCGTTAATTGTCGGGTGAGGCTCGTAGAGATCGACATCACCGACAAGTACAAAGTCGTTCGCATCCCGCCGATCGAATGTGGGAGCGGCATCGTTCCGATCGAGGTCGCGATCGCTCCATGCTGGCAGGGCATTTGCCTCGGCCATCGACATGATGCCAGATCCCGGTAGTTCGATCTCGATCGGGAGATTGGCAATTTGACCGATTAGTACCATTGCCTGAGTGCGTCGCCAGGCCGTAAGTGCCAGTGCGGCAATCGCTCTAATTTGATGCGGTTGCGTAGTCAAATGTACTAAGACCGATTCGCACAAGCTCACTAGTGGCGGTAACTCCAGCATTTGAGCCAGACCACACAATTCCTCAGCACCAACGATCAGCTCATCATACAAACTATTGGTATTTTCACCGCTGGCCACCATCGTTTCTAAGTCAGTCAGACAGCGTTCGACTTCGGTTTCAAAGATAAAGGCGTGAATATCTTCACCCGATTCTGAAGCCAACATATTGGCTTCATCTTCAGGATTGAACTCGCCCAAGCGATCGCGCAATCGATCGAATAACGGATTGACCCGCTCTGCTAGCCAAGCCTCATCGGCATCGCGACCTTGGCGATTGAGGGCGACAATTTGCCGCAAACAATCGACCGTACCTAATAATAGTTGCTCGACCTGGGCATCGGGCTTGTCGGCTCTACCGTACTGGATAATTTTGAAATAATCCTCTAGATGGTGACCCAAACTAGCTAAGGTAGTAAATCCCATCATCGCCGCACCACCCTTAATCGAGTGTGCCGCGCGCAGGAGTGCGTCCAACTGCTTGTCTGTCACTGCACCAGCACCCAGTCCCAGCAGTCCCGATTCGATCGCGTCTAAATAATCCGTCGCTTCTTCCAAAAATTGGAGTTTGACTTGTTGTTCTTGATCTGAGGTAATCATCTGGTAGGGGGTGGATAGGATCTAGTGTTTGGTAGCTAGTGGATGAGTGAATAGTGAACAGTGAACAGTGAATAGTGAATAGTGAATAGTGAATAGTGAATAGTGAATAGTGAATAGTGTTTGAGTTATTGACTCGAACATTATCTAGAACTATGAACCCTGACGCGCAGGCGCGTTCTACTCTCTTCACTGTTCACTGTTCACTGTCAACTGTTCACTGTTCACGATCCCCTAATTCCGATCGGCAGCATCAACTCTAAACTTACCTACCGAAGCTTGCAGTTCCTGAGCGATGGTTACCGTTTGTTGGAGTGAGGTCGATACTTGCTTGGAGGAGTCGGAAGTTTGTTCCGAAATCCGTGCGACTGCGGCCATATCGAGTTTCACTGCTTGGGAAGTAGCTACCTGATCGATGGTCGCTGTCGAGATCGATTGTAGGAAGGTATCCATTTGATTGGAGAGTTCGATAATCTGTTTGAGACTGGTCTTGGTTTGTTCGACGGATTGGGTACCTTCGACTACCTGAGAGGTACTCAGTTCCATTGCTTGAGCGACCGCGCTAGTTTCGCGTTGAATGGTTTCAACGATTTTTTCGATTTCCTTGGTTGCTGCGGCAGATTGTGCGGCGAGTTGGCCGACTTCTTCGGCTACGACTGCGAAACCGCGTCCTTCTTCACCCGCACGTGCAGCTTCGATACTGGCGTTGATGGCGAGCAGGTTGGTTTGGAGGGCGATTTGTTCGATCAAGCGACTGACTTTAGAAATCTGTTGGGACGACTCACCCAGACGTTTGACTTTCTTGGCAGTTTCGGCGATCGTTTCGCGCAGTTGGCCGATACTATTTACCGTCCGCTCCATCGCTCTACCACCGTCCTCAGCGCTAGAAGCAGCCGAAGTTGCGACAGTTGCTGCTTGCCGTGCATCCTGCGCCACAGATTGGATCGAGGCAGTTACTGTCTCGATTTTGACTAGTGTCTCTTGGATTTGGTCGGCTTGTTTGGTTGCGGCAGAAGTCAGCAGGCGAATTTCTGCTTCATTGTCGCCAACGGAGCCGTTTACCTGGGTTGCAGCTTGTTTTACATTGGTAACGATATCGCGCAGACTTTCGATAATCGAGTTAAAGAAGTCACCGACGATCGCGATTTCCCCGTCGCTGATTTCCGACCGCACGGTCAAGTCACCGTCGGATGCACCTTCAATTTCAGTTAACAATCTAAACAGTTCTTGTTGGCGGTTTTCGTTTTCTTTGCGGGAAACTTCAGCGCGTTCGCGAGCTAATTCGGCTTCGTATTGACTCCGCTCGGTAATTGCATAAGCACTCATACTCAACCCGAGCTGTTGCGAAAATTCGATCAGATATTCAGTTTCCCAGGCTTCCCACTCATGTAAATTGGCACAGTGGTGGGCTGCCAAAAGTCCGAGTAAGTTATTCCCTTGCAGGATCGGTACGACCAGATTGGACTTGATTTGCAGTCTGTTGTATAAATTCTTATGGTCGGTGCAATAACTGGACTTGCTCAAATCGTTATTGGCAATCGTGCGACCATCAGCGTATGCTTCAAGAAGTTCACGAGAAATACAAGCATCCTCGGTCTTCTCCTCTAACGCACTGGAAAACCCAGGGACGACAACTTCACCGATCGTCTGACCTCGCAGGTCAGGAAACAAGCGATATACTACCACTCGATCGACAGCGAGTTTTGCTCGTGCATCCTCCAGGATAAAAGATAATGGTGTTTCCATATCTTTGGGAGATTGAGCGCGGGTGATACTCGATAGTAACTGTTCGCGAACTGCTTTATCCCGTTGCTTGGTAGCATCGAGTTGGCCGCGCTCGGAGATGGCGAAGCCACTGAGCGCAGTCGCGATCGGTTGGGCGAATTTAGCTAGATATGCAGTTTCCCACTCTTGCCAATCGTGCAGTTGGCGACAGTGATGTGCTACTAATAAGCCGAGTAAGTTACCGTTTTGAACGATCGGGACGACCAGATTGGATTTGACTTTCAATCTTGCTAATAAAGCTTTATGCTCGGGATGGTAGTTATTATCGTCCACATTGTTATTGACGATCGTGCGCCCTTGAGCGTAGGCTATCAGCAATTCTTCCGGGATACAAGGATCGTTGACTTGTTCTTTAATCGCACTCGTACCGCCCGCACCAAATGCTTCACCAGCGATATAGCCACGATTGTCTGCCATAAAGCGGTAAACGACCATCCGATCGACTTTGAGAATTTCTAACGCTTCAAATAAGATATGCGATAGCGGCGTTTCGAGATCTTCTAACGATCGAGCACGCGAGATTTCCGCATATAAATCCGTCCGTTTCGAGCGTTCGGCTTGTTCGTGCAACAGTCCTTGAATTTGATTCGCCATCAAGTTGATGTTGCCACCCAATTGACCGATTTCGTCAGCACTAGTGACATTGACGCGACTGTCAAAATCGCCTTGCCCGATACGTTCGACTACTTTGGCTGCGGCCACGATCGGATTTGCCGCACGATCGGCAAAGAAGGTACCTAAGACAACCGTAAATAAAGCTGTCAAGCCAGCCCCTGCTAAGATCGTCAGCAATAGTCCTTGAAGTTCGGCATATGCTTCATCCTCATCGAGAGTAACTACTGCTTCCCAAGGTAGTTGTTGCATTCCATCTAATTTCTTAAATGGTGCGGCACTAAATAATTCAGAGTGATCTTGCTCGGTAACTTTGCTAGCATCTGAAGCTACCTTTGCCCGATCTTGGTGGTCGGAAACTTTGTTCAGGTGATGCACGATCCCGCCTTGTTCGCGAGCCTGCTTCATGTCTGGCGTTTCTAGTTGATTGGCATATTCGCCATTGGAGCTGATAAAGACTTTGTTGGTGCGCCGATCGAGGATATGGTAGTCTTGATGCTTGGTAGCAAAATCTCTCAATGGTACTTCTAATTTCTCGACTGGCGTTCTCGTCCGCATCACACCAATTATTTGACCAGTTGTAATATCCTTAATTGGTGCTGCAAAAAACACCGATATCTTGCCAGTATATCTACTTTTTTCTGGCTCAGAAATGACTGTTTTACCAGTCTTTAAAACATCCTGAAAGTATTTTTGCGTCAGGTGACCTTTATTTAGCGGTTCTCCTTTATTCTGAGCAATGAGATTACCTGTGATGTCAAAAGCGGCAATACTGTCATATACCTGATAGCTCTCGACATACTGAGTTAATAGCTTACCTTTCTCTTCCGGTGAAGAGATACTTGCTAACTTAGGATTGGTAAAAATTGGTTGTGCTGCTAAAGTTTCTACGTCGCCATTCCGCTCGAAGACGAACCGATTGAGTTTATCCGCAACAGCTTCAGCCATAGCGACCTGGGCTTTGCTAACCTGTTTGTTAGTTGCAGCATTAATCTGAAAATAACTGAGCGTTCCAATGGCGAGAATTGGGGCGATACCTAGCACGATCGCGAGTAATGTTGCTTTAGTTTTAAAACTCAGTTTATTCCACTTCGAGGTGGGCATGTCGGCTTCGGGATTAATGAGCGCAGCTCGCTCGAAACTAGTCGCATTTGAGTCGTTATACTGATTCATAATGTAGATGATGTGATTTAATATAATTAAGTGCAGTAACTAATACTTACTATCGATCGCCTGCTAGCGCCCGAGTACTCATAATGGCCTCAGGATCTAAAACCAATATCAATTCTTGTTCCCTTAAAATCCAGCCCTGCAAATAAGGTGTAAAAGCTGGATTGAAACTGCCAATCGGCGATTTGATCTCATCGATGGCGAATCTGACTACGCCCTGAATTGCCTTTACTGCTACTGCTAGCGGTATTTGTCCAACTTTGAGCAATACCAATTCGTAACTCTGGCAATGTCGATCGAGTGGTTCCAATCCCAGCAGTTCCGGGAGATCTACCAGCCACAGTAAGCTACTCCGGCGATTGAATAATCCTAAGACGGTTGAGGGGAGATTGGGGATAACCGAAACCCGCTCTGATGGCAAGATCAGCGCTTCCTGGGTTTGATGCATGGGCACCACTGCGGTGGTTTGGTTGTCGAGTTTAAATCTCAAAAACATTTCGCCAGCAGTATCGCTCGCTCGTCTAGTTGGTAATGCGGTGCTAACACCATTCATAGCTTTTTAAGTAAACAAAAATAATTAAATGATGGATGATGACTGATGAGTTACAAATAGTAGCCGATCGGCTACTATCTACAATCCACTGTCGATGATTCACTACTTAGCAACAGACTTAACGGCATTGATAATATCTTCCTGAGAATAAGGCTTGGTGACATAGACATCCACGCCCTGTTTTTTACCCCACAATTTATCTAAATCTTGATTGCGCGAGGTACAGGCAATGACCGGAATTTGCTCGGTGTCAGGATTTTTCTTTAACATCCGGCAAAATTCAAAGCCATTCATCCCCTCCATTACTACATCAGTAATCACGATATCAGGATTTTCTTTCGTAACTAAAGCTAGCCCATCTTTGGCATTGTCAGCCGAAACAACTGCATAACCATTATCTTTCAGATAAAGAGTCATCAGCTTCATCTCTGATGGGGTATCTTCTACAACCAAAATCTTGACCATTTGTGCGATTTTCCTTCTATGCTAAATTTATTGTGCCCGGAAACCAAGATCGATTAACTATTACCACGATTGGGCTAAAGATCGGTGATAAATCGATCGGGTTAGTGATGTTCTACCATCAAATGTCTCGAGACCATTTCAATCAATCCGGATTGGGTAAACGGTTTGGTCATATAGTCGGTAGATCCGGCCATTTTTGCTTTAGCGCGATCGATAATCCCTGTATTTCCCGTAACCATCACAATCGGGGTTTTCTTAAATGCTGGATGTTTGCGTAACATCGAACAGAGCTTATAACCATCGATCGTCGGCATCCCCACATCCAATAAAATAATGTCAGGATTGATCCGAATGATCTTCATCAACGCTGTCCCCGAATCGACGATCGGAAATACTTTGAAACTCTCGCCATCTAGGAACCGATTGATTTCCCGTAAAATCGTCGGGCTATCGTCCACACAAGCAATTTTGTAAGTAGCTTGAGCTAAGTCACCCGTGCTGGGATTGTGGGCTGAGTCGTTAGTAGCTACAGCATTGAGCGTAGCGGTGATCGTTTGAGCTTGTTCGCTAAACCGATCCGGATCTTCTGTCCCTGCATAAAATTTATGCATTCGATCGAATGGTGGTTGGGGCGGACGCAAGCCGACGATGCGATTATTAATCAACCGATGGAGGTTGTTAGCAACGGCAAGCTCGTCTTGCTTTAGCAGTAAAGATAACTGCCGAAAGCTAAACCCGATCAGGATTTTACTCAACTTTGCCTTGACATCTGGTGTGAGCAAGGGATGCTCGACATTAATCAGATAAGGACGTTGATAAGGTGATTGGATTGCTGGCTGTAATGCTTGCCATGCCTGGAGTTCTGTTTGACACTCCTTGGTAATAAATAGAAAATTACCACTCCACCAAATCGGAAAAGCTGCCTCGCGGGATACTAATTCACTAGTACCTTTATTGAGCAACAGATAGGACTGCATTACCTCTTTGGTAATACTTTTGACTAGCGCGCCCGCAATTTGCTCGGTAATATATTCCTGGCCGAGTAACCAGCGGATCGCCTGATAATCGGGGCTAGGATAGGTAGCTTCCAACCCAGCACCCTTGAGCTGGTCGCGCAAATCACTGTAAACATGACTAGGTAGTGGTTCTGGGCTAACCCGACGTAGATGTTGTTCCAGACGTTCGATCGGTTCTAATGAGTGGTTAGCATAAAATAACTTACCCTCATAAAAATACAACAGCCAAACAATGTCATGGGAAGTAACACGTAAGCAACCTTTAGCTTGGGAAGTAGCTAATTGTTCTAATAACTTAATCGGGTTTAGTGTTTTCTCGGTATCAGCAACGCTGCTAGAACCCTGGTTCATGGCTCAAACTCATAGCTTAGTGGATTTGGGAGGGAGGGCACGGAAATAAAAAAGATGATGATGAAAATGTTGCTCGAAGATTTTACAGGTAGAAGTATTGCTTCTTTATGTTTCCCCGATCGAATGGAAAAAATCACATTGGGAAATTATGAATTATGAGTGGTGAGTGATGGATTACGTTGTTATCTAGCGGCAGTAGTAACTTCCTGCTTTAAAAGTGGAACTATATTAGTGGTGCGATCGATTTGGCATTGGCAGTCTTAGCTGTCGCGGGCGATCCCAAGGAGCGGCTATTACTCGTTAGTAGCTGGGCGTAATTAAATATAAAATAACGTGTAGGGTGGGCAATGCCCACCACATAGGTTTCAGGCTTTTCTGATGTTATAAATATTTACGTCGACCTACTTACTCTTGGATCTTTAATTAGTGCTTTTAGGTAAGTTGCTGGTGGGTGGAACCCGGGTCTGGGGGTGCCGACCCCCAGACCCCCCGTTGAGGAGCGATGCGCGCTCGTCGTTATTGGAGGTTCCCTCCAAGGGTCTCCCGACGTAAAAAGCGCATCAAGACAGCGGAACGCCGCTCCTCAAACTCCTCTGCGTAAGGTATTGCTGGTGTGTTGCGAGGCGCGCTTCGCATTAGTGCATCCAGTCGGTTGTTTGTTGGGGGTTGTTTGTGATGAAAGCATTCACAGATCGAACCCAATCGTTCGGAATGCCACAGCTCAAACTACCCTGATTAAGGTCTATTTAGGTCTAGTTGGTGTGAATCGAGGCGCGCTTTGTATTAGTGCCTTTAGACTTCATTCGTAATTCATAATTCATAACTCATAATTTTTATGGCTATTTATTCTCCATTGCGCTCGCGGCGATTGGCTGCGCAAGACCGAGCCGAGCTAACTCAACGGCTGATTACCTTTAAGTTGGGGACAGAGACGTTTGCCCTGCCACTCGATCGCGTGCATAAAGTCATGACACTCGATCGGGTATACGGCGACCCCAATAATACTGGGTTCAGTTTGACGACATATCAAGGTCGAGAAATCGTCGTCATCGATGTTGGACATCGCATCTTCGGTCGAGCGGTACAGATTTTACCACCGAGTCTGAAACCAACCAGCAGTATGTCCGATGAAAATCTGTCAGTTGTGAAGTATCTATTAGTGCTCCAACCCGATCCAGATCGGCTAGTCGGACTGCCGATCGATTCAGCGCCGAGCATCCAATCGATACCAGTGTCAGCATTTCAACCTTTGCCAGAAATCTACCGCCAGCATAGTCAAATTCACTGTGTCAGTGCGTTATCCAGTGATACGACCGAGCGACCCGCGATCTTTTTATTAGATATTGCGGCGATTGTCGGTGGTTAGTGGGGATGTCTGTTGGTAAAATGATGTGGTCAGTGTAATTTGATGCGAGCGATCGACGACAGTTCATTTATCTCATTTATCATTTAACCCTCAATGGCAAATCAGGCATGTATTTCAATCGGAATCGATCGTTATCAATTCCTACCCCCACTGGGATACGGGTCAGCTGATGCTGTAGCGATGGAGCATTTTTTTATTGATGCGGCAGGCTGGAGCCAGTCACAATGTTTGCTACTGACGGAGACTTCACCCAAAACTGGCGATAAGTCTACTTATCCCGATCGCGAAAATATCGATCGATGGCTGAAACATTGGTCGTGGGATACGCTGCGCGCGGGTGACTTGCTGTGGTTCTTTTTTAGTGGTTATGGCGTAAGCTTTGGTGAGGAAGATTACCTGATCCCGATCGATGGTAAGCCAGAAGATTTAGCAAATACTTGTATCTCGATCCGCCAACTTTACAAACAGTTAAATGATATCGGCGTAAACGCACTTGTTTTTCTCGATGCCAATCGCGCTCAAAATGCCACAGTTGGTGGGGGTATCGGTCAAGCCACTGCCAAACTCGCCCAACAATATAACATCCCTACTTTCCTCTCCTGCCAAACTCATGAGTTTTCGCACGAGGATGCTCGACTAGGGCATGGCTTATTTACCACCGCATTACTAGAAGCGCTAAATTATCACCCCGATCTCAATCTCGAAACGATCGATGAGTATTTAACCAGTCGGCTGGCGGAGTTGAGCGAACACCATTGGAAACCGCTCCAAACACCTGTAGCCATCATCCCGACTGGCATATCGATCCATCGTCCGGTGTTTTCGGCGACGACCCAATCCTCAATTAACTCCACAATTCCTGAGGTCGTCTATACGCCACCGCTGCCACCTAGGCCCGATCTCAACGATAGCTATGCGCCATATACGCCCCCAGTCATCTCGATCGTCAGTTCGGAGATGATGGGCACTAGCGCGCTAGCAATTAGAGATACACCAGTACCCGCTCCCAAAAGTATTCCCAATTGGGCCAAAGTTGGATTGCTGCTGACGATCGTCTTGGGTGCAGGCGGAGGCGGCATTTACGCGATCCAATCACAGTCAGCTAGAGATAAGGAACAGCAGCTCGTCAAACCTGTCGTCAATAAAACGATCGATGCAAATGTAGCTAGCGTGCCGATTACTTCGATCGCTCAAGCCAGATTGTTTGTCAAACCGGGCGATGCGACTTCGCGGTATATCGCTATCCTCACCGCTCGTAAAATTCCCGCTGATACTCCGGCTGCTGCTGAGGCGCAACAATCGATCCAACAATGGTCGAAGGAAATCTACGAGATCGCCCAAGGCTACGCCGATCGAAAACTCTGGCGACTCGCGATCGATACTGCCAAAATGGTTCCACCCGATGCCACCAACTACAATACCGCGCAGACTGCGATGGCGGACTGGGGGAAAAATCTCTAAAACTATGAATTTTTAGATACAGATGGGCTGGGTGAGTCACTAACTTAGAAATAACTGATAAGCCGGATTGGTGCGTTCGTCCCAGTAGCGATATGGGGTGCGCTCTAGAAAATCATCCCAAGCAGCCATCTCCGCTGGGGGGACTTCAATCCCGATCGAAATCCGCCCATAATCCGCACCATGATTGCGATAGTGGAAGAGACTGATATTCCAATCGGGATTCATGCTATTGAGGAATTTCGTGAGTGCCCCAGTCCGTTCGGGAAACTCAAACCGATACAGCAGTTCGTTTTGCGCCACAGGCGATCGACCGCCGACCATATGCCGCAGATGCATTTTCGCCATTTCATTGTCAGTCAGATCGAGCGTTTTAAAGCCCTCAGCTTCGAGCTTGGCGATCGCAATCGCCGTATCTGCCCGATTTTGGACTTCTAACCCGACGAAAATATGCGCCGATGTGGTATTTGCCATCCGATAGTTAAATTCGGTCAGTTTATACTCGCCCAAACAGGTGCAAAAGCACCGAAAGCTGCCCCGTTCTTCGGGAATCGTCACTGCCAAAATTGCCTCACGATGTTCGCCAACTTCCGCCCGCTCGGCGACAAATCGCAACCGATCGAAATTCATATTCGCCCCACAAGCGACCGCAACTAAGGTTTCGCCCGCGATTTGCTCTCGATCGATATAAGCCTTCGCTCCAGCGATCGCCAGTGCCCCAGCGGGTTCTAAGATCGATCGGGTATCTTCAAACACATCCTTAATCGCCGCACAAATATCATCTGTATCGACTAAAATCACCTCGTCTACATATTCCTGACACAGGCGAAACGTCTCAACCCCAACTTCTTTCACCGCCACCCCATCGGCAAATAAGCCCACCCGATCGAGCTTCACCCGTTCCCCAGCAGCGAGCGATCGGGACATCGCATCGGCATCGACAGGCTCCACGCCGATAATTTTTGTCTCTGGATACAACCGCTTTACATACGCCGCAATCCCTGCAATCAAGCCACCACCACCGATCGCCACAAAGATCGCATGAATCGGCTGTTGGTATTGACGTAAGATTTCCATCCCGATCGTTCCCTGTCCGGCAATTACGTCCGGATCGTCGAAGGGATGAATGAATGTCAGCCCCCGCTCTTCGCCGAGATGACAGGCATAGGCATAGGCATCATCGTAACTATCGCCCCACAAAATCGTTTCGGCACCTCTAGCTGCGACCGCATTTACCTTCATCTGTGGGGTCGTGGTGGGCATGACGATCGTTGCTGTCGTACCCAGCCGCTTGGCTCCCAACGCCACGCCCTGAGCGTGATTTCCCGCCGAGGCGGCAATTACTCCTTTTGCTAATAATTCTGGCTTGAGTTTGGCCATCTTATTATAGGCACCTCTGAGCTTGAAGGAGAAAACGGGCTGCATATCTTCTCGTTTGAGCAAAATTTTGTTTTTCACTCGTTGAGAGAGGATTGAGGCGAGATCTAGTGGCGATTCGATCGCCACATCATAAACTTTGGCAGTAAGGATTTTTTGGAGATAGTCGGGATGGGTGGGCATTAGTGGTTTGGTATGTGTGGCGCACCCAAATTGGTAGGGGTGCCTGTGTCTTGACGCGCTAAACCCTCGGGAAACCCGAGGAGCGCGCGTCGCTGGTGGGTACTCAACGCAGATGCGGTGTAGATCTAGTCTACAATTCTTGCTGTCCCGATCGACACCAACAAGCGGCACCTCAATCCCAGACCGCTCGACTAATAACCCAAGTTGCTACTCAGAAACGCCTACGATTGAAATCGTGGCTAATGCTACAAAGTCCGCCTACGCGGACTAGTTTATTAGTCCGCGTAGGCAGGCTTTTGCCGCTCGCGGCAACAACCGGACTTTGCACTCCGAGCAGCGGTTTCTAACCGCCGGGGTTATGGGTAGTAACTTGGGTTAATAAGTACTAGCCGATAATCGATCGACTGCCTCTTTGGATAATTCCCAGCCCAACGCACCCGCATTTTGGACGACCTGAGCGGCAGTTTTGACCCCAGGAATTGGAATTACATTCGGCTGGGCGATCAGCCAGTTGAGAGCTACCTGTGCGGGAGTGCGATCGAGTTCTGCACCCAGTGACTTTAATAAGGCGATCGTCGGTGCGATTTTTGCCAATCCTTCGGCACTAAATCGGCGATCCCAGCTCCGAGCGCCCGTTGGCGGTTTGTCTGGTGTATAACGTCCGGTGAGTAAGCCTTGAGCGAGTGGGCTATAAGCAAGAATCGTCACCCCCAATTCGCGCGCGGCGGCCAAAATGCCATTAGTTTCAATTTCGCGATCTAAGAGCGAATAACGCACCTGATTTACCGCCAACGGCACGCCTCTAGCTGCCAAGATGCCATATGCTTGGCGCATTTGGTTCGCACTATAGTTGCTCACCCCAATCGCCCCGATTCGTCCCTGCTCATATTCATCTGCCAGCGCATTCATCAGTACGCTTGGAGTGAGCAATAGCTCGAACGGCCAATGAACCTGATATAAATCCACCCGTGCCACATTCAATCGCTTGAGACTAGCTGTTAGGGCATCTGCGACCGATTGAGCCGTAAACCGCCACGGCACAGGGGCAAATTTTGTCGCAATTTGGATCGGCGCTCTGGCTTCTCTGGCAAATTTACCGAGTAATTCTTCCGACTTCCCCAAACCGTAGACTTCGGCGGTATCAAATAAAGTTACTCCTGCCGCAATTGCCGCCTGAAAAGCCAATTTCAGTTCGGTATCCCCATAATCCGAGCCGTAATTCCAAAATAACTTATCGCCCCAAGCCCAAGTGCCAAAGCCCATCTGCGGTAGTTGTAATGTCGGTCGGTCGTAATTTGAGGTAAACATGGTGAAGATTGGTAGTGACACTATCTCTAGTGTAAAGATTTTTTCGATGAAACAGCGATCGCATTCGATCCAAACTTAAATTTATTCGTTACATTAATTAACAGGAAGACTCGCCCTTCACGCCAAATTCCCAGAGTAGAAAATATGACCGATACTTTAACAAAGCTGACTTACCAAACCGTACAACAGGGCAAGAACTACTTCAGCTTTGCCCACAAAACGCTCGTCGGTCAGTTACAGAAACTTGTGGCACCGAGCATTCGCGCTTCAGTCACCCTACCGATGGAAGTAATTCCCATCATTCAAGCTAAACTCGATCGCCTGATGGCCGCAGATCTCGCTGATGCTGAAGCTGGAGTTTACCCCACCAGTTTATTATTCGACGATCCTTGGGCTGATTACCTGCGGTATTATCCCATGCTCTGCTTGGACATGACCAAAATCTGGGAGCGGATCGATCGCAAACAATATCAAAACTTCTCGCCCAAGGTCGATACTGACGGCTATCCCAGCTACTACGTCCAAAACTTCCACCATCAGACCGATGGCTACCTCAGCGATGAGTCCGCCAATCTCTACGACTTACAAGTCGAGATTCTCTTCGGTGGTTCCGCCGACCCCATGCGCCGCCGGATTTTAGCCCCGCTCAAAGCTGGACTCGATCGAGCTTTTCCCAGCATCCCCACCAAACAACAACGCGTATTAGATATCGCTTGTGGCACGGGACGGACATTGCGGGCGATTCGTGCGGCTTTACCACAAGCTGCTTTATATGGCACAGATTTATCCCCCGCCTATCTCCGCAAAGCTAACGAATTATTGTCCCAAATTCCTGGCGAGTTACCTCAATTAGCTCAAGCCAATGCGGAAGAGTTGCCATATTTGGACAACTATTTTCACGCAATTACTTGCGTCTTCTTGTTCCACGAACTTCCTGGGAAAGTGCGTCAAAATGTTATCGACCAAGCGTTTCGGACTCTTCAACCAGGTGGTACATTCATCATTTGTGACTCGATTCAACTCTCCGATTCGCCAGAATTAGCCCCAGCGATGAAAGGTTTCGATGAGATTTTTCACGAGCCTTACTACGATGACTATACTCGCGACGATCTCAGCCTGCGACTGACTAATGCTGGTTTTACAGATGTGCGGATGGAAGTTCATTTTATGAGCAAATATCTGATTGCTACCAAGACTAAGTAATTGGACTGGTGCTTAGTCTTAAGTTATTGGTGCTAAGGAAACCGGATCTGGGGGTGCCGACCCCCAGACCCCCCGTTGAGGAGCGACCCAAATCGCGCTGAGGTTCCCGTCTGGCGACACGTCTCGCTTCGCTCGCCTACAGCGTGCGTTTGGGTCGAGACAGCGGAGTGCCGCCCCTCAAACTCCTCTGCACAAGGGTTGGTTTGTTCGCAGCGTTACGCGCTCCGCATTAGCTCCGCAATGGGAATCGATCTGTGGGTTGGGGTTATTGTTTGGGGGCGGTTCCGAAACGAAGCCAGGAGTCATTAATCGGAAACCCTTATCCCGAATGGAGTGGTTGTGCCACCAACACCCGATTTGCCTTCGGTAATGCTATGCGATCGCCGATCTTCCAGTTTTCATCAAATATAGGCGGAGACATCTTCGCCACAGGTGTCAGCGAGGTAGGAGAGGGCGCGGAAGCGCAAACCGACAGTTTGGTCGAAGAGGGGATTTAGTTTACACAACGGTGGGATATGGACGATTTTGTGACCGAAGAGGATGATATCTCGCTCGAAGGGACATTGGGAGGGAATAAATTTGCATAGTAACCGTGCCAACCTCGGATCGGCGATTTCTAAACCGTCGAGCCATTCGCGCACGAGCAATAACGGATCGTGGGCGGTATGTGCTAATTCTCGATCGAATCCAATCGTGCTGGCTAAGGTATCTAAAATCTGGGTATCGACGTTAAGAGCTAGGTGAAATTCGCGCAAGAGCGTTGCTTCAGGTTGGGAATACGTCCCATCTGCAACAGCGACCATCATCGCCGTCCGCAAGAAATTCTCGGCAATTTGCCGATCGGTACCAAAACTGGCGGCTAATTCACTTGCCTCGATCGCCACAAAATTATCGATCTCGATCTTCGGAGTTAGTTCGGCTTGAGTGAGATCGAGAATGGCCGAACGTTCGGCGGTGCTAAAGTCTCCATCCGCCCAAGCGATCGCTAACAATCCCCTCAACCACGCTACGATCTGTACATCGGTATAACTATTCATTTCAGTTAGTTTTTGACACTAGCGCGAAACTTACAGCCTGTATCATCTTCTATTATATTTAAAACTAGTTGGGTATAGATCGAATGACAACTTTTTTAGTGACTGGAGCTAGCGGTGGCATTGGTACCGAACTCTGCCGACAAATACAGCTAGCAGGTGATACGGCGATCGCAGTTTGTCGATCGGAGTCTAAGGATCTCGAAAAACTGGGAGTGCGCATCGAATCAGATATCGATATTACGTCAGATGCATCCACTGTCGATTTAGCGAAAAGGTTACAGGGAGTCACCATCGACGTGTTAATTAATAACGCTGGCATTATGGAGCGAAATACGCTCAGTAACTTAAATTTTGACAGCATCCGTCACCAGTTTGAAGTCAACACTCTAGGTGCATTGCGGGTTACTCAAGCGCTACTACCCAATCTCCAGGCTGGTGGCAAGATTGTCCTGATTACCAGCCGGATGGGATCGATCGATGACAACACTTCTGGCGGTTCTTATGGTTATCGGATGTCCAAAGTCGCACTCTCAATGGCAGGTAAGTCTCTAGCGATCGATCTCCAGCCGCGCCAGATTGCCGTAGCAATCGTTCATCCGGGGCTAGTAAGTACCGCGATGACTGGATATAACGGTATTCCAGCGGCAGAGTCAGTCAAGGGAATTTTACAGCGGATCGATCGCCTCAATCTCCAAAATTCTGGTACATTTTGGCACGCCAACGGTGAAGAATTACCTTGGTAGAAAGGGCGTTGCTGAGTTGGGGTATGAAACGCACCAATAATTTTTGTAGGGGTAATGCCTCGTGCTTACCCCGCATCGATGAAGGGTACCCCTACAAAAAATCATACCCAAATTCAGCAACGCTAAATCAAATCTGATTGAGCTTAACCTTAATCCCATACTCTGGACGCAAGGTAATCGATGGTTGCGGTACGATACTGAAGCCAGGTTCGAGGTCGATTTCAAACCGCTGCGCGATCGTGGCGAGTAATAACACCGCTTCCATTTGCGCGAAGCCTTTGCCGATACACACCCGAGGGCCGTCACCAAAGGGAATGTAAACCCCGCGCGGTAATTGTTTCTCAAACTCCTCTGTCCACCGTTCTGGCTCAAATGCTTCGGGATTAGCGAAGTATTTAGGATGACGATGCATCACCCACTGGCTAATCGTGATTATCGTTCCCTGCGAAACTTCATAATCGCCAATGGTGCAATCTCGTGCTGCTTCTCGGCCAAAAATTGCGACTGGCGGATACAATCGCATCGACTCTTTGACGATCTGATTTGTGTACGTCAAGTGCCGCATATCTTCCAGCTTCGGCAAGCGTCCAGCCAAAACCTGCTGTAACTCTGTTTGTAATTTCTGCCGTACTTCTGGATGTTGGGCGAGCAACATCCACGTCCACGATAATGCATTGGCGGTAGTTTCATGCCCAGCTAACATCAGCGTAGCCACTTCATCGCGCAACAGCTTATCGTCCATCTGCTGTCCGGTCTCTTCGTCGCGAGCTGCCATCAGCATCGAGAGCAGATCGTTCGATTCTTTAGTCTGGCTGCGGCGCGCGCTAATCAAATTATAAATAGCATCGTCCATTTTGGCGATCGCTTGCCGATAATGGATATTTTCGGGGCGAGGAAACCATTCCCAAACGAGAAAATTTTGTCGCCGCTTGCTCTCAAACCAGTGCATCGCCACATCCAAAGCATTCGAGACGACCGTTGCTTCTCCAGAATCTACATCTGCATTAAAAATGCATTTCATCACGATCTGGAGTGTTAATCGCATCATATCAACATGAACGTCATGTGATTCGCCATCGTGCCAGGTTTGCAACATCCGATCGGTATATTCGACCATGATTGTGCCATACTGCTCGATCCGCTTTTGCTGAAAGACAGGTTGTGCGAGTCGGCGTTGCCAAAACCAAGATTCCCCCTCGGCTGTCAATAACCCATCCCCTAACAAGGTTTTGAGTACCCGAAAGCCGCGACTTTTGATAAATGTTTCTCGGTCTTTGAGAACTTGCTCGATATAGTCGGGATTTGTTAGCAAACAACTCGGTGTCAATCCCAACCGGAGCGGCACGATGTTACCATACTCGCGGCACTTTGACAGAAACCCGAGTGGATCGTTGCTCAGATCGAGCAGATGTCCGACGATCGTATTGCCTTCAGGGGCTGGCAGTTCAAGCACATCTTGTGACATATGCAAACTCTGTGTAGTGGCTGTAACAAGCCTAGAAACTTACATCGTTTTTGACATCAGCCCAAAAGAGACAATCGCTCTCCCATAAGACATAGTAGCTCGTCTCGATCGGCACTCACATTAGCGCAGATCGGGTCTACCATTTAGTAGCAGCGGTGAACGAGTACAAGCTCTAAATTTAAATCCCAACCCAGGTACAGCAACACCCCGACTTCTCCAAGAAATCGGGGGATGTCTTAAAACTATCTGCTTGGAAATGAAGTTCGATCGGAGATTATGTCCAATACAGCAGTCGAGCAGTCGGAAAACGTCGTTGAATCTCGCTTTCAAAAAAGCGTCGCAACTCCTTCATCGTGCTGGAATCATAAACGTATTTCACCCCACCAAACTTGTTCCGCTTCTGAGCGCGCGTCTCCTCATCCAGATCGAGCTGCGATTGTGGGTACCAAGTTTGCAAGACCTCCTTCGAGCCAGGGGTAAAGCGGTGGGTAATCAGCTCGAACGTAAGATCGCAATCGAAATCGAGAGCTTCGTCGATCGAATCAAACAAGCGCGTATAATGTTCGTGCCAATCTTCGATCGCCATAATCGGTGCGATGACCACACCAATCGGATAACCACCACCACCCTCACTGCGTGGTAATGCCAACCGCCGTAATGCCTGCAATCTCGCCCTGACCGATGCCGTCCCCCCTTCAAATCGTCCAGAAACTGGCGCGGCATTGACACTCACCCGACAGCGGGTGTGTCCGTTGTGTGGCAGGTCGAGAAGACTATCGACAGCATCGAACTTGGACACCCATCGTAAATGTGCATTCAGCCGCGTGCCAAAATAGCGAATGCATTCAGCAAGGCTACCCGTCAGATGCTCGATGCCCAAAGGATCGGTATAACAGCTCACCTCATAAGATGTGGCGCTATCGCCCTCATAAGCTGCCAGATTTTCTAAAATCTGGGGCAAGTTAGCAAAAGCACGAATCACTGGCGGCCCTGACAAACTACCCGCTAAATAACAGTATTGACAATGGGCTGGACAACCTTCGGCGAGATGAAACTGCCAGTCGGCAGATGGCGGAATCGGACTGAGTTTGAACGAACTTGGTGGTGCTGTGACCACAGCTAAAGTACGCTTGCTAGTATTATATGTCTCGCGATCGGTTTCACCGCGCACACCGGTAATCCGATTGTGTGCCAGCTCTTCGATCGGTAAATTCAAGGACTCAACGCGGGATAAAATCTGCTGACCCCACGGTTCGGCTAAAGCTGCTGGAGTAAACAGAACACGCTCAGGCAACCATAAGCGAGCGGACTGTGCTGCAGGGGTTGCCGTAAGAAGACTTGTCATGTTGGAGTGCGATGCCTTCAGTAGATACTTCTATTTTAACGGCGATCGAATCCACCGAGTTCCCGTAACTAATCGGTTTTCAGCACAATCGATCTACGGATTTTAGCAATAGCAAAATCATAATTATTGAGATCTCAATCTAAATAGCTTTCCAGATCGCAAGGGACTAGCGAGCCATCAAATATCGGGCTACATCACGTCGTTTCTATGGTTTGGCTGGATCGCTAAAGCTTGGGCATCTAATAATTTGTCAATACACAATAAAAAAGGGGCCTAGCCCCTAGCTTAAAATGTGAGAAATTAGTGAAAATTAACTGTTAGCGTGCGGGGCAAGCGCGATATTGGATGTGATAAACCAGACCACGGTGTGCTAGGTCGAACGAATCCACCGTCGCCATCCCTTTACCACGAGCGGTCATCGCTGCATTGACGCGCATATTGGTACTCGCACCACAAGCCGACCAAACATCAGCTACAGTTGCTAATTTATCCCGAACGTTGTAGTTAGTTTCGCCATTAAAATTACGGCTAAAAACAGGGCCGCGTGCGCCAGCGAAGAAATACTCCGCTCGCAAACTCGCAGAGGTCGACGGCGCAACGTAGCCCCGGTAATCGGCATCATAGAGAGAGATTTGATAGCCTTGGGGTACTTTAATCGGGATGCTCAAATTACAGCTTTTACGGCTTTCGCTAGGGTTATTACCCATAGCGATAAACTTATCGAACAAAATGCTCAATTCTTGTCCGTCTGGGCTGACAGTCACGCTAGCGGAATTTGCTGGGCAACCATTACCACCGTAGCCAGCACCCATAATTTCTACTTTACTAGTAGTATTCGCAAACACCGGCGCTAGGGAGGTAGCCATGAGTGTCGCTGCACCGAGCAAAGCTTTGACTAGTTTCATAACAAATGTCCTTCAATTGAGTAATAATTGTGTGTTGAACCCCACCCACTTTGAGAACTGGGAATTTTTCAAGCTGGATCGAACTAATAGTCAATCGTTCTTGGAGCCTATTGGCAATTTGGCGATAATTATTAGTTCGATCGGGAGGGGTAAAATCGTTAAGTACGAGTCCGATTTAAATTCAGAAAAGTTCTCGATCGATTTAATTAACATGGCGATTTATTCTATCTAAAAGTTCCCAAGTAAATCGATCGCTCGAATAGTTGTAAAAATAAGCAGCCCGAGCTGGCACGACGTGAATTCAAGCAGTTTCAACTCTACTGAACTAGATGTTATCCACTTTTGAAATGCTCGATCGATCGCGAAAAATTGCGACAAAATATCGCAGGAATAGATTTATTTTGGTTTATATCTATCGGTAGATGTCTGCCAAATATTTAGACAGCAGCAGCGTCCTGTTGGTTCACTGTAACTGCAAAGTATTTTAGTGAATTACATATCACCGCTAAGTTTAGTTTGACTGGCTCGGTCGATTTCAGTAACAATGTATGCATCGAAATCGAGCGTGTCGATGTTAGCGTATTAGTAAAGTTTAGGAGCGATCGGATGAAAAATCGGTTTTGGGTGTGTTTGGTGGGTGCGATCGGGGTAACGTTACTTCTTCCTAGTCTGGCTAGCGCCCATACTGGCGTTGGTGACACCAGCGGATTTTTGCATGGATTGGGTCATCCGATCGGCGGATTGGATCATATCTTGGCAATGGTCGCGGTGGGGTTATGGGCAGTGCAGATTGGCGGCAGAGCGTTGTGGTTGGTGCCGAGTGCTTTCGTATTAGCGATGGCGGGGAGTAGTGTGCTCGGTCATTTTGCAGTGCCGTTACCTGGTGTAGAGCAGGGAATTTTAGCTTCAGATTTTATCCTGGGATTGCTGCTATTATTTGCGCCGCGCTTGCCACTGGTGTTTAGCATGAGCATTGTCGGGATCTTAGCGATTTTTCACGGCTACGCGCATGGAGCCGAGATGCCTGCAACTGTCTCTGGCTTATCTTACGGGATCGGCTTCATCATTTCTACCGCCGGACTCCATTTATCGGGCATCGGGATCGGACTGGGACTGGATCGGTTACAACCAATTTTACGCCAGCAATTGTTTCGATTTGGTGGTGCGGCGATCGTTTGTGGTGCAGTTTATATTCTGATAAATAAGTAAGTAACCCAAGTCGCTACCTACTAGAATGCCAACGATTGTATCTTGTCGCGCTGCTTGGTTCGCTTTTTCCGTCGGGAAATAAAGGCGGACTTTGCCGCACTAGCAGCGGTTTTAACCGCTTGAGTTGCAGATAGCTACTTATCGGTGGGTGAATCTGGAAAAAAGAATCCAGTCGTTACCGCGAGGTCTTGTTCTTCCGGTTCGGTAACGACTGTTACTTCTGGAGTCGTTGTCGGTAATAAGTCGCCAGGATCTTCCGTTAAATTCGTCTCTCTGTAAGCGAAATCTGGCGCGAATGGGTCGAATGTTGTTGCAGCTCGATTGGGTGCAGTAGCGGCGATGGTAGCGGTCTCTGCTGCAAGTAACTTTGGCGATCGATCTCTTCCTACTGTCTCGGCTGGGGGCTTGGGCGGATGAGTATCTGTAGCGAGTGTTGTCAGCGAAATTTCGGCATTCGCACCGATCTCTGTGGCGATTTGGAGTTGAATCCAGTTTTCAAACAACTCATCCAAGAGCGCTTGATGCATATTTTCATCTAATTCTGGCTCGATTAGGTCATTCAACCGCATAAAACCATAAAAGCGATCGAGTTGAAATAATGTGGATAATTCACCTGGCTTGAGTTTACTCAAGATCGACGCAATCGCCGGATTTACTTCACTCAGCAGCATCGGCCCGAGCGTACCACCGCGTTGCGCTGTCTCATCCTGGGAATATTTAACGGCAAGTTCGGCAAAGGAATTTTCGGCAGATTGAATCCGAAAGAATAGTTCTTGGGCGATCGCACCATCTTCGACCAGGAGGATCGAATACGATACCCGATTTAACCTGTCACGCACGGTTTCAAAATAGCTACTAACTTTGTGCCCCCACCCAGCTTGTTTGAACTTGTATAACTTAAGTGTCCGGCTGGTAATCGCCGCTAGTTGCTCGGGGTTCATTCCCTGAAAAGGCAGAATGCCCGCTACCTGCGCTGACAACCGATCGAATTCTTCCTGAGTGGGGGTCAAATCGATGCGATATTCCTCAGCTACCCGATCGATCGTTTCGTCGATGAGAATTTCACGCAGCAGTTGGGGCAATAATTTCGACTCATGTAGTTGCTGCAAAACGCGATCGTACGGAATTTGACTATCCCCAACCTGAAGTGCTAAATTCATAAACAATTAGTAACAATCGGTCTGTTTAACTCACAATGAAGAGATTATAGTCCGAATCTCGATCGGGTTGCTGTAAATTAATCCATATAAAAAACCCCCAATTGTTAGCGATCTACCTGGTAAGACCGACAACGATTGGGGCGGATTTAGTCAGCAGAAACTTCTTGAGCCGAAGTTAAGCTAATAAATCACAAGTTGAACACACAAACACTCTGTAGTTCATACTATAGCATTGAGATTGTATAGTCAATGAATATAAAAGTATGGAAAAAGTAGGGGAAGAAGTACGATCTAGTCAATTTAACCAGCCCAGTATTAGATTGTAATTATGGATGCCGATCGCGCTATCGCAATCATTGACACACTTTTGGCTCCCAAATCCTTAACGGCAATTCAGCGCGCGATCGTTTGTGGTGTCATTGCGGGAGATAGCTACCAGCAGATTGTTGTGGCGGCTGAAATTAATAAATCCGGCGATCCAACTAAAAAAACCGTCGGAAGATACCAACTCGGTTATGTCAAAGAGACAGGCGCTCAATTGTGGCAGTCTCTCAGCCAGCGGTTGGGACAAAAGGTGACCAAAAAGAGTTTGGCAGCGGTATTACATTGGTACGCCAAGCAGTCAGGATTTAGTCTAGAACCAAGCCCAGCTGCTCTGCCGAGCCAGAAGCTCGAGGCGAGAGTCGCAGATTGGGGTGAAGGCATTCAATCACTAGACACCAAGCTCGAAACCGAGCGGCGTTTTTACGGACGAACCGACGAATTGGCGACGTTGACGAGTTGGTGTCTCCAGTACCGCTGTCGGACGATCGCGCTCATCGGTATGGGCGGGATTGGCAAAAGCACTTTAGCATGGGAATTAGCGCACCAACTCGCAGCGCACTTCGAGCAGACGATCTGGAGATCGTTACTGAATAGACCATCAGCAACCGAACTTTGTGCCGATTTATTAAAATTTTTTAGTTCGCACCAGAGTGACGAGCTGCCAGATACCCTTGAAGGTCAAATCGCCCTCTTAATCGATTTCCTCAGCCACAGTCGCTGCTTGCTGATTTTCGATAACGTCGAATCGATCCTCGCTGGACGAGTCCAATCCGGAAAGTATCGATCGGATTATGAAGACTACGATCTGTTATTTAAATCGATCGGCGAACTCTCACATCAAAGTTGTTTGCTGCTAACCAGTCGAGAGCAACCATATACGATTACCCGATCGCAGATCGCCAACCCGCAGTTAGTACGATCGCTGAACGTGGGTGGATTGGCCTCCGCGCCAGGGCATCACTTGATCCAATCCTATGGTTGTTCGGCTCTGCCAGATTGGATGTGGCAGGAAGTTTACCAGCACTATGGCGGCAATCCACTCGCACTCAAAATCGCAGCACTTACCGCTGTAGAAATGACTGGCGGTGGCGAAAAAGTCTTCGATCTCTATCCGTTAATGCGTCAGGGTAAATTACCATTTCAGGGCATCAATGATATCCTCCAGCGTCAATTCGACCGCTTGTCGGCTGTCGAACAGCAAATAGTTTACTGGCTGGCGATCGAGCGCGAACCGATTAACTCCACCCAATTACGCGCCAATCTCTTACCCGACCCCCAGATCTATAGCGAAATCTTCAATGCGCTGCAATCTCTATTACGGCGTTGTATCGTCATTCGGCAAGAGCAATCCTGGACGCTTCAACCCGTCACGATCGCGTATGTGACACAGCGGGCGATCGATACGCTCGTTGCCGAACTCAGCCCTACGAATCCCTCACCCAAACAGCTCCAACAGCAGTTTATCCACCTTAATACCTACGCCATTATTTGCGCGACAGCCAAAGATTATTTGCGTCACGCCCAGATCCAGTCGAGTCTCCGCCCGATTCTCGATCGCTTGCTCGCGAGTTGGCCCAGTCGCACGGCTTTAACCCAATACCTTCAGCAAGTTTTGAGTAGATGGCAATCTCTAGCTCCGCCCCCACCCGGTTATCTCGCAGGCAATATCCTAAATTTATTAATCGAGCTATCACCAAATCGCACGCTCAATGAATTGGACTGTTCTGGATTACCGATTTGGTCGGCTTATCTGGTCGATGTCGAGCTGCTGCAGGTCAATTTTGCTGGAGTGGCATTCGAGCGATCTGTATTTACCCACGCCTGTGGCAGAACGATCTCTTCCACTTTCAATCTGATTGGCGATTTGGTGGCAACTGGCGATGCCAATGGCAATATTTATCTGTAGCGACTTGCTCAGAGTCACTGGGTGACAATCGAGCGTCGATATTCCAATTGGGCCAGCTCTTTGGCATTTTTGCTAGATGGGTTGCTGTTGGATAGTCGCAGTCTCGCTCTCCCGCTCCGGGTTCTGTCCCATCAGTAGCCTAATTCAGCGCCGAGAACGACACGTGGTGACAACTAGCTTTTTCGCGATATTCATACGGGACTTCCAAGCGATTATGTTAAAATAGCAAAGTTGTTAAGCCATGCACCGTCTTTGATTAACGTATCTGACATCGATACCCTAGCCCAGGAACTTGCGACGATTCAACAGACTGGCTCTAAAAAAATTGCGCTACTCGGTTCGCGCCACGTCCCGATCACCCATCAGCATCTGATTGAGATGATGAGCTACGCTCTAGTACTATCCGGAAATCGTCTGATCACGTCTGGTGCTGCTGGTACCAATGCTGCTGCCATTCGCGGTGCGATTAGGGCCAATCGCGATATGCTCACGGTGATATTGCCTCAAAGTCTCGATCGTCAGCCCCGCGAGTCGCAAACACTGTTGCAGAACGTCATGCATCTGGTAGAAAGTCCGGGTAATGACGCGATGTCATTAGGCGAAGCCAGTGCTATTTGTAACCAAGAAATTATCTCTCGTTGTCAGCAGTTGATCTGTTTCGCCTTTCACAATAGTGCGACATTGCTCCAAACCTGTCACGAGGCCGAAGAACAACATAAAGTTGTGACCTTATTTTACTTCGACTAAGCCACTCGAACCATTCAGGCTACCAGCCCGACCGCATTACAACTGTATATGAATTTCGCAAATTTTTCTACGTCTACGATTCTACTCGGTTCGATCGCGGTGGCGGCATTCTTAGTGTATGTTCCCTATCTAATTGTGGCGATTACTCGCTTTCAAGTGGGGTTTGATATCTCGGCACCTCGGGCGACATTCGATAAGTTGCCAGACTATGCCAAACGGGCTTCGTGGGCGCACCAAAATTCTTGGGAAGCCTTTACACTTTACAGTGCAGCCGCATTGATGGCCTACGCTACCCATCAGGAATCAGCGACGGTAGTCAATTGCGCGATCGGCTTTACTGTTGCTCGGATACTTTACTCAATTTTTTATATCATTAATATACCGCTCGGTCGATCGCTGATGTTCGGTGTTGGCTCGGTAGCAATCTACACGCTCATGGCTATGAGTATCACGAGCACGATGATTAAATAGTTTAGCGATCGACTTAGCCTCAACTGACAAATAAATTTTGAATCAAATTAATTCATCATTCATCATTTATAATTTATAACTTAATTATGGCTTCTACTTTTTCTTTTGATATTGTCAGCGATTTCGATCGCCAGGAATTAGTTAACGCTCTCGATCAAACAACTCGCGAGGTTAGCAGCCGTTACGATCTCAAAGATACCCAAACTACGATCGAGCTAGCTGAAGACAAAATTACGATTAATACTGCTAGTGATATGACGCTCGATGCCGTCCATGACATGCTTCAATCCAAAGCAGTCAAACGCAGTCTCTCACTCAAAATCTTTGACTACGGTAAAATCGACGCTGCCAGCGGCAATCGCATCCGTCAAGAAATTACGCTCAAAAAAGGCATCAGTCAAGAACATGCCAAGCAGATTTCCAAACTAATTCGTGATGAATTTAAAAAAGTCCAACCATCGATTCAAGGCGATGTGGTACGGGTAACTGCAAAGGATAAAGACGAGCTGCAAGCAGTCATGCAACGCGTAAAACAAGAAAATTTTCCAGTAGCTTTACAATTTACTAATTATCGCTAATCGATCGAACACCCCCATTTTAGTTTGGGGAGTCATCAGCTCGAGCTAAGATAGCTAGGGGATATTTTTGTAAATCACTATGGCAAAGCTATCGCCAGAAACTCAAAGCAACTTTGAGCCAACAGAAAGAACAACTGTTAGCTCTGATTGACGAAGCAAAATCGTTAGAATTCATTCTTCGAGACAGTATTGGTGAAATAAGATGAACAACCTCACGAATAACACGTTTTCTCGCCAAGAAACTTCTCCGATCGCAGCCAGACAAGATTTTTTTCAAATCCTCGATCGCATTGCCGAAGAGCGAGAGATTTACATTATCAATCGTCCCGATGGAGAAAATATTGCCTTAATACCCGAATCAGATCTCAATAGTCTAATTGAAACTGTTTACTTATTCCGTTCTCCGGCTAATGCGCGTCGTTTATTAGATGCTTTGGATGAGGCTAAGTCAGGAAAAATTGTACCCCAATCGATTGAAGATTTACAACAGGAGTTAGGGGTTAGTGCACCACCCACTTCATTCATCTCGACATCGATCCTCTCGCTCCAGAGGCTACACCAACAAATCGAGTGTTGTATCCATGTTTGTTGTTAAAATAATGGTGTAGATCGAGAGCGACCAAAATGCCTATAACAACTATCGAACAATTGGCAATAGAGAAGATACGCAGTTTACCTTCAGAGCTACAACAACAGGTGTTAACCTTTGCTGAGTTTTTGGAGTTTAAACAGCAACAGTTAGAGGATGAATGTTTACTCAGAGCGATGCAAGAAACCAAAGATGATGAAACGATCGATCTTGCAGGAGCAAAGTTATACCTCGATCGATAATGAACATCAGATATACGAAGAAGTTTCTTAAAGATTTGAAGGCTCTGCAAAGCACAGAAGTTTACGATAAAATTTGTACTTTGGTATTGGAAGAAATACCTAGCGCGGAAGATTTAAGTACTATTGCCAATTTGTCAAAACTCAAAGGTGATGATACTGCTTATCGAATTCGAGTTGGAGATTACCGGATTGGCTTTTTCTGGGAAGATGATGAAATTGTGATGAGCAGAGTTTTACATCGCTCCGAAATTTATCGTTATTTTCCATAAAATGTCGATCGCGAGTACTCATCTATACATCATATCGATCGAATCACCCACCCCATTCATCAAGGGCGATCGATTCTCTTGCTCCAGAGTCTACACCAACGATTACCTACGGTAAGCTACGCGAACGAACCTTACCAGAAAGATAATAAAATCACTTTCTTTATAACTTTAATAAACATCATCATGATTTCCCACATCTAGCAAGATAATTAATTCAAACTCACTTTCTGCATCTGGTTCGATTGAAAATAGTACTCGACAATCATAGCCACAAGAACAAGCATTAATTCCATCCAAACTCCCACCTAATTTGTGAGTATCCAGATTAGGTGCAAATACATCTTCTGTCATCTGTTCGAGCGTTTTTTGTATCCTTTCTCTTAATTCTGAATTTCGCTTGGTAAACTTCCGTAACGATCGATTAAACTTAGCAGTGGTAATTAGTTTCCTCACGATGATTATTCATCCACAGGCTCATCTAACTGACCCATAATTTCTGCCACAGATTGAGGCTTCAGTTTCCCAGATCGGACATCTAATGCTGATTGACGTGCATATTCTACTAGTTCGGCTCGACGGATTGTAGCTCGATGTTCTTGGATTGCTACGATTAAGGCTTCTTGTTCTTCATGAGGCAACTCTAACGCAGCTTTTAAGATTTGATTTCGATCGAGTGATATCATGCTGATTTTCCCAGGTGTTAACCGTCCCTCTATTCTAGCAAAATCCTTCGCAACTCAAAGCAGATCGAACCACCCAATCCATTCATTCATCTCGACGATCGATCCTCTTACTCCAGACTCTATACCAACGAATCGAGCCTTACCAGAAAGATAATAAAATCGCGTTATCGATCGAGTATAATATCTGAGTGAAACTTTTCAAGCTACTATGGCAAGGCTATCTCCAGAGATTAGGGCAACTTTGAGTCAACAGAAAGAGCAACTGTTAGATATTATAGACAGAGCAAAATCTTTGGAATTTACACTACTGGAGAGTGTTGGCGAAAATCTAGAAACAATCTCGACATTAGAACAACTGACAGAAATAGCCGAACAAGCTAGAACCAGACTTTCTCAGCTATCAACTCTACACCTGCGGATTGCTGAAGTACAACCCACTGTTTCTGCCGATCTGCTAAAATTAATGAATGAGGCGATCGCTAATATTCAAAATCGCATTCCAGCGTTAGAGAGAAGTCTAGAAGAAATCAAACTCGATTGGAAACTAAAATGAGTTCTATGTACACTTTACCAGAACCAGAAAAGATTAAGCAGACTCTAGCTAGAGCGCATCGAAATTGTCAGGAGATGGAGTTGGCAGGTATTCAACTAGAAGAAGTGATTGCTAAACTCGATCGAGAGATTTTGATTCAACGCAAACAACGGCTAGGAAAAGTATTAGGACAGGGACAAAATTAGATCGATCGAGTAATCCACCCAAACGCAAAGACGATCGAGCCACCCACTCCATTCATCAAGGACTATCGATCCTCTCACTCCAGAAGCTACACCAACAAATCAATCCTTACCAGAAAGACAATAAAATCACGATCGATCGAATGTTGATCATTATTCTCCATAAAAATAAAATGTTGATCGAGTAGCGTCTCTGGAAAAGAATCGAGTGACGTATCCCTACTCGATCTTCCAAACAAATTTCGAGCGAGCAATCATTCTTTCCAACATTGCAGTAAGACTTGGATAACTAGGTGAGGTTGCATCAAAGTCTGGCTCATCAGTCACATAAATTGGCGCAAACTCTTGAGGGCTATCGGGTAATACTGTCCAATAGTAGACTCCCTCAAATGAAAATAGAGCTAATAGTGAAGTACCTGGACAGTAATCTTGTTCCCATTCTTCACCCTGTCCCAGACCAATACCTAGATCGTAGAATTCTTGTTCATCATAGCTTGATTCAGTTGAAACGAAGAATGAACCATAGCCCGTTCCATTTCGCCATTTGTAGAGTTCAATAATTTCTTCTGGCAATACAAAAGACTTGCCTTCGATATGACTTTGTATTTGGTCTAAAGTTAATCCAGGATCTAGCTTGATTTCATGCCATTTTTCTGGATTATAGTGTTGTATCCATTCAGTGATTTGATTTAAATGTTCAGTTAACTTGGACATGAATTTTATGTTTGTAACTTTAGAGACATAATTATAATTCCCTAAATCAGTCTAGATATTTATCAGACGGAACAGATCTAGGCTGATTCTGCATTTAGACTAAATAACTTAAAATAGAACAACCTAGACACAGAAGCTAAATCCAGATGTTAGAAGCATATCGCCAGCATACAGCCGATCGAGCCGCATTGGGAATCCCCCCATTACCGCTCGATGCTGAACAAACCAGTGCCCTCTGCGAACTATTGCAACATCCACCAGTAGGTGAAGAGGCTAACCTTATTGCATTATTGCGCGATTGGGCATAGCCCACACTTCGTGAACGAGTTCCACCTGGCGTAGATCCGGCTGCTTATGTCAAAGCTGGCTTCCTGACTAGTATCGTCACAGGTAAAATTGTTTGTCCGTTGATTAATAAGATCGAGTCGATCGAGCTATTAGGTACAATGTTAGGCGGTTATAATGTTCGATCGCTTATCTACGGTAGGCTATGCCAACGATTCTATCTGATATTCGACAAAGTTTCGATCTATACTAATCCACCCTCGATCGTATCTACTTGCAACCGATATCCTCTGAGTAAAGCCATTCCCAATAATGGTTCTGTTTCTGCTGCATCAATCTCGATTTCGCGCAACTCCCCATCCCATACGATCTCTGCATTGTAGACATCAAATACCGTTTCACTGCCATCGCCTAATGTGGCTCTATCGCGATAACTCCACTGTAGTCCAAGTTCTATGATGATAGCAATTGGGAGGCTCAAGAAGCCTGTAAAACCCGTATCAATTACAGCATCAAAGGATTTGAGGGTACTACCATTTTGCACAGCGACAGAAATCATTGCCTCAAAATTTTCATTGACATATCCTTCCATTATAGAGCGTCTTTCAAGCTCCGCGCTCCAAATCGACGCACGGCGCGATAACCAATCCGCACAACCCAAGGTTGAGCATCTGGTAAGCGATCGTAGAGTTTTCGAGTTGCCATCATCGTATCGTCAGCCAGTTCAAATTCTCCGGTTTCGATATCGATCGCGACTATCCTACCACGATCGATCTCTTCGTCGATTTGTTGGCGCACCTGCGATTGATAAATTTCATCCCCACGTTGAGCAAATTCTTCTTTGCTGTAGCGGGGTTGTCGAACTGTCGTCATAGGTTTAATCTCTTTAGCGACTACATACAGTCATTTTAGCTTGATAATCGTCTCACTCCAGAGTCTACCCCAACGATCGATCCTTACCAGAAAGATAATCAGATCGCGTTATCAATCGTCCAAGAATAAATCCTCTAGATCGCGATAACCACTCACAACTATAGCAATGTTAATTCCATCTGGAGTAGGGTAGTAAAAAACAATATAGTCTTCAACGATAAATTCTCTCAAGTTTGGTTCTAGCCTTGAATAACTCTTTCCCATATTGGGGAAATTCGCTACTAATTTGCACTTTTGTCTGATTCGATCGAATAGTTGACTTGCAGCCTTACTATTTTGAACGGCAATATAATCGCAAATTTCATCGAGATCCAGAATGGCTGTATCTGAAAAAGAGTAACTGCTCATCAATCTTTATGTCCAGCAATCAGATCGATCTTTGCTTGCAATCTCTCAAATACCAATTCTCCGTCGGTTATTTGTCCATTAGCAATCTCGGCAGTACCGACTGCTATCTTTTGGCGGAGTTGTTCGATTTTATTCGCTCTGGCTACCAATAATTTAAATGCTTCGGAAATAACATCGTCAGCCGTCTGGTATTCGCCACTCTCAATCTGCGATCGAATGAACTGTTCTTGTTCGAATTTTAATTCAATATTCACGCTCTTTCCTCTATATCGACGATCGAACATTATCCCAACTCTAATTTAACAAACAGTGAGATAGATAGCAAAGCAGATTCTCTTCCAGAGACGCTACGCGAACGAATCACCCACCTCATTCATCTCCACGATCGATCCTCTTACTCTGATAGGCTACACCAACGATTACCTCCGGTATGCTCCGCGAACAATCCCTATCATAAAGATAATAAAATCAGGATAGATCGATCGAGTATAATATCTGAGTGAAACTTTTCAAGTTACTATGGCAAGGCTACCTCCAGAGATTAAGGCAACTTTGAGTCAACAGAAAGAGCAACTGTTAGATATTATAGATAGAGCAAAATCTTTGGAATTTACACTATTGGAGAGTGTTGGCGAAAATCCAGAAACAATCTCGACGTTAGAGCAACTGACGGAAATAGCGGAACAAGCTAGAACTAGACTTTCTCAACTATCAACGCTACACTTGCGGATTGCCGAAGTCCAACCCACTGTTTCTGCCGATCTGCTAAAATTAATGAATGAAGCGATCGCTAATATTCAAAATCGCATTCCGGCTTTAGAGCGGAGTCTAGAAGAAATTAAACTCGATTGGAGGCTAAAATGAGTTCTATCCATACTTCACCAGAACCAGATAAGATTAAACAGACTTTAACTAGAGCGCATCGAAATTGTCAGGAAATGGAGTTGGCAGGTATTCAACTAGAAGAAGTTATCGCCAAGCTCGATCGAGAGATTTTGATTCAACGCAAACAACGGCTAGGAAAAGTATTAGGACAGGGACAAAATTAGATCGATCGAGTAATCCACCCAAACGCAAAGACGATCGAACCATTTACCCCATTCAGCTTGAAGATCGATTCTCTTGCTCCAGAGTCTACACCAACGAATCAATCCTTACCAGAAAGATAATAAAAGCAAGATCGAATCGAATGTTAGATCGATCGAACATTCATCGTTATTTTCCATAAAAATGAAATGTCGATCGAGGGTGAGTTTTGAGTTGCTTTTGTTCGTTTATGATGTTAAGACTGTCCACCATACTCCGATCTATTGCTTACGCATTTTCTAAGATTCATATTTTTTATACATCATCTGGACTATCTTGCCTCTCCAGTGGAAACTAGTAGTATCATTATATGAATATTGAACTTCTTGCCCATCGCCATATAATAGCGTTGTCTTCGCCTGTTGAAAGTCTGTTCCAGGCTCAAGAACGATCTGTTTAGGACGCTCACAAACAATACAGCCTCTCTTGAAAGGATATACCCAACCACAGTGTTGAAGAATCAATTTGAGTGCATCCAAACATATTTTGTCACAATCACAATGCAACACTGATATACAAAAATCTAGTAAGGCTGCTTGTGGAATCCACTGAAAGACAGAGGGTTTTATACAATTTGTAACTTGACTTTTATTATTTCGAGGTAATTTTTCAATTATTTGATACAACATCGACTCGTTAGCTTGTTCTATTGAGCAAAGCTTTGCATTTAGCAAAAAACAGAACCTTTTATTTAATTCATAGAGTAAAGATTGGTGAATGTAACTTGGCAACTTGTCTAACTGATTCTGGACAAGCTGTAAAGCAATAACTTCTGATAGGGGATTCCCAAAATCTTGAGAAATAATTATTTCTACAGCAGCTTTAGGACTAGATACAAATAAAATATCTGGTGTTGGTAAATTCAATATGGAGTAAGTAAGCTCAACAGATTCTCTCGCTCTGGAACGATCGAATGTTTCAGTTAGCGCGATCTCTTCCCACTTGTTACGGTATTGAGATACTTGGTTTTCCTGCTCTAGGGTTAGTTTTTCGCTCTGCATCTGATACTTTCTAAAATGACGAGTGCTGATAAATACCAAAAACTCCCAATCAGTCTAGATCCATACAGAATCTAGGCTCGTTCTGTATTTAGACTAAATAACTTAAAATAGAACAACCTAGACACAGAAGCTAAATCCAGATGTTAGAAGCATATCGCCAGCATACAGCCGATCGAGCCGCATTGGGAATTCCCCCATTACCCCTCGATGCCGAACAAACTAGTGCCCTTTGCGAACTATTACAACATCCACCAGCGGGTGAAGAGGCTAACCTAATTGCATTATTGCGCGATCGCGTTCCACCTGGTGTAGATCCGGCTGCTTATGTCAAAGCTGGCTTCCTGACTGGGATAGTTACAGGTAAAATTACCTGTAAGCCCCTAATCCACCCGTTTGATGCCATCGAACTGTTGGGTACAATGCTCGGTGGTTATAATGTGCAATCTTTAATCGACTTACTCAGTGAAAATGACGTATTCAGCGTTGCCGCAGCAGCAGCATTAGGTAAGATCGTTCTAGTTTACGACGCATTTAACGACGTGTTAGAACTCTCCAAAACCAATCCCTACGCCAAACGAGTCATCGATGCTTGGGCGAATGCTGAGTGGTTCACATCTCGCCCCACATTACCCGAAACCATTACCGTTACTGTCTTCAAAGTCCCAGGCGAAACCAACACCGACGACTTATCCCCCGCAACTGAAGCTACCAGTCGCCCCGATATTCCCCTTCACGCCCTCGCGATGCTGGAAACTCGTCAGCCTGGGAGTCTAGCCACCATTGCCGAATTGAAACAGAAAGGACACCCCCTCGCCTACGTCGGCGACGTTATTGGTACGGGTTCCTCCCGCAAATCGGCGATTAATTCCGTCCTCTGGCACATTGGCGCAGATATTCCCTGCGTGCCGAATAAGCGCACGGGTGGTTATATTTTGGGTAGTAAAATCGCGCCGATTTTCTTTAATACTGCTGAGGATTCGGGGAGTTTACCGATCGAGTGTGATATTACCATGCTCGAAACTGGCATGGTCATCACCATTCATCCCTACGCTGGCAAAATTACTAACGAAGCAGGCGAAACCCTCTCCACCTTCAACCTCAAACCCGACACCATCCTCGATGAAGTTCGTGCTGGCGGTAGAATTCCCCTCCTTATCGGACGCACCCTCACCGACAAAACCCGCATCGCCTTGGGATTACCCCCCAGCACCATCTTTACCCGCCCCACGCAACCCACAGATACAGGAAAAGGCTACACCCTCGCCCAAAAAATGGTCGGCAAAGCCTGCGGATTACCTGGCGTGCGCCCTGGCATGTCCTGCGAACCCTTAATGACCACCGTTGGTTCCCAAGATACCACAGGGCCAATGACTCGCGACGAACTCAAAGAACTCGCCTGTCTCGGTTTCAGTGCCGATTTAGTGATGCAGAGCTTCTGTCATACCGCCGCCTATCCCAAACCAGTAGACATCAAAACTCACCAAGACTTACCCGACTTCTTCGCCCAACGCGGCGGTGTCGCCCTTCGCCCTGGCGATGGCATCATCCATTCCTGGCTGAATCGAATGCTCCTCCCCGATACCGTCGGTACAGGTGGCGACTCCCACACCCGCTTCCCCCTGGGTATTTCCTTCCCCGCAGGCTCCGGTTTAGTCGCCTTCGCCGCCGCTCTGGGTGCCATGCCCTTAGATATGCCCGAATCAGTCTTAGTCCGCTTCACAGGCGAACTCCAGCCTGGAGTCACCCTCCGCGATGTCGTCAATGCGATTCCCTACGTCGCCATGCAAAAAGGCTTACTCACCAACGACAAACAAAACAAGCTCAACGTCTTCTCAGGGCGGATTATGGAAATCGAAGGCTTACCAGATCTCAAAGTCGAACAAGCCTTTGAACTCACCGACGCAACCGCCGAACGTTCCTGCGCTGGCTCCACCATCAAACTCAGCGCAGCCACCGTCACCGAATATATCCGCTCTAACGTCGCCCTGCTCAAAAACATGGTCGCACGTGGTTATGGTGATGCCCGCACCATCTTACGCCGCGTTGCCCAAATGGAAGCTTGGCTGGCTAATCCCGTCCTAATGTCCGCCGATGCCGATGCCGAATACGCCGAAATCATCGAGATCGATCTTAATACAATTAAAGAACCGATCGTCGCCGCCCCCAACGACCCCGACAATATCAAACTCCTGAGCGAAGTCGCCGGAGCGAAAATCGATGAAGTCTTCGTCGGCTCCTGCATGACCAATATCGGTCACTACCGCGCCACCGCCAAAGTATTAGAAGGCGAACCCGCAGTCACCACCCAATTATGGATTTGTCCCCCCACCCGCATGGACGAATCCCAACTCAAAGCCGAAGGCATGTACGCAATCTTCGATGCCGCAGGCGCACGGACAGAAATGCCAGGATGCAGTCTCTGTATGGGCAATCAAGCGCGGACGGCCGATAATGCCACGGTATTCTCGACATCCACCCGCAATTTCAACAATCGGATGGGTAAAGGTGCCCAAGTCTATCTCGGTTCGGCAGAGTTAGCGGCGGTTTGTTCGCTGTTGGGACGGATTCCGACGGTACCGGAGTATCTGGATTTGATGAGTAAGAAAATCAATCCGTTTGCCGGAGATCTGTATCGTTATCTCAATTTTGACCAGATTTCTGGTTTTGAAGATGAAGGGCGAACTGTCTCGGTGGATGATGTCAGAAGGTTGGCTGAGGTGTAAATTTAGAAATTGAGATGAGTCTTATCTCGCTCATCTCAGTTTCTATGATAATCGCTTCTTCGATTCAACTACTTTAAGAAAAAATAACTATTGTTATGACAAGGAATAGAGAAATGTTTGTCATGTTGTCAAGTATTAGAACAGGCAAGATTAAATTTAAAATAGTTTTTATACTGGCTTGCTTCATTTTCATGTTCAATTCTAACTATGCCTTGTCACAAACTAAACTTCCTGAAGTGATTCGTATAGGGACTCGAACTGCTGCACTTGCTATTGGAACTTACAATCGCGGTGATAAAAAAATTGGTGGATTCTGTGGGCTTATTTTTGAAGAAGGATTGAGGACAGAGTTAGCCAAAGAAGAAATAACAAGCAAAGTTACAAATCAACCTATTTTCAATCAATATGGGGGTAGGACTTACACTAGATATCAAGGCTTGTTAGAAGAAAATCCAGAAAAGAAAATTGACATTGAGTGCGGCCCTAATTCTCCAGACAGTGGTGAATTGCTAGACAAAAATACTGGGAAACTTTACAAGAACGAAGTTATTTTTTCAAATTATTTTAATCAATCAGGTGTAAAGCTTCTATTGAGAAAGGATATAGCTAGAAAGTTAGCAAAAATACCTGTGAACGAACTAGAAAGCGAAATGAAAAAGCAAGGATTGTGCATTGGGGTTATGCAAAATACAACCACATACGATCGTTTAAAAAAGCGTGTTTGTCATCAGGCTTATTCTACGAGAAACGAAGCATTAAGAGCTTTAGATATCGGAAAAACAATACAAGCATTTGCTAGCGATGCTTTAATAGTACAAACATTGCTTGACAAGGGAATAGAAGGTGACAAAATAGAGACATACAGACCACCGTATAGTGATAATGGATTTACACTTTTCCCTCTTAAAGCAAAAGATTATCTATTTAATTTAGGAGAAAAACATGCCATCGTAATTAAAAAAACAAAAAACAGCGATTACGATCGTAAGTTCATCAGTATAATTAATAATACACTGTCAAATATTGGTAATAGCAATTCTTTTGATAATGCAGAGGAAGATTCTGCAATTATTAATGAATCAAATTCTAAAGAAAATTATCCATCACCGTTGCCAACACCAATGATGGAAAGAGGTGAACCTATTTATATTATTTTCTTGGGAATATTTGCTCTAATAAGCATAATTGTGATATTTGCAATTACAATCTTGGCTATTGCCAGAAGATATATTATTCATCAATATGGGGAAGGTGATAACTTCGGAGGCAGCAGGAAAGACAAAAAGGGTGACACTTCCAAAAATAACTCTCAACAAGATGAGGATAAATAATGTCTAAAATTATCAATCAATATGGAAAAGGTGATAACATTGCAGGTGATAAAGTCATGGGAGATAAAATTGAAACTCAAATTAACAACTCTCAAGATTTAACACAGGCTTCTAAAGATATCAAAGCTTTATTAGAGCAACTATCACTGGATTATCCTGATGATACTCCTAGAGTTCTGGGCGCAAAAGCGGTAGATCTAGTTGAAAAAGATCGAGAGCTAAAATCTCGAATTCTGAGAGGATTGAAAGCAGGTGGCTTCGCAGCTTTGGAAAAGATGATCGATCATCCTGTGGCTAAGTTCTTTATTGAGGGGGCAAAAGAAGTCTTGAAACCATAAATGGTAGAAATAGAAGCGATCGAATTTCCGATAGTTAAAGAAATAGGAGAGCTAAATATGAACATCCAGACGCAAACTATTAGTAAAATCGGACAGATGCCAGAGGCATTAGTTCGGGAAGTTAATGATTATATCGACTTTTTACTGTGGAGAGATCGACATAACCAATTGACAAGTATAACCTCATTAGATTCGATGGAGATGGTAGAGTCAGATTTTGCAGATTATTTATCGAATCTAGAAGAATATGAGACTCGGTTAGCCAATGGGGAAATTAAGTGGTAGCAATTAAACGAGGAGATATTATTCTCTGTGATTTTAATCCAGTTATCGGTACAGAACAATCGGGAATTAGACCTGCTGTTATCATTCAGATCGATCGAGCAAATGTAGCCAGTCCACATACGATTGTCGCGCCGCTAACATCAAGGATTAGGAAAAGTATATTATCATCTCATGTCTTCGTTCCGATTGGTATTGCTAATTTAACTCAAGATTCTGTAATTCTGTGCGAACAAATTAGAGTTATCGATAAATCTAGAATTATTCGAGTAATCGGTCATCTCGATAAAGAGTATATCATGCAATTAAATGTGGCATTGTCTACAATCCTTGGTTTGTCAGGTGATGAGGTTGCTCAAATTATTACAGAAGAGTAGAATTAGCTAATTTCGATCGAATACTAATTTATTTGAGATGTTTAACTAAAGCATTTGTTAAAGTCTGAAGCTTTGTAGCAACTTCAACTCTGTGACATCGTGCAGAATCTAGCTCGGCACAAAGCAACAAAACATTGCCAGTATCCAGAATATCAGCTAGCTCAGACAATGTTTCGTCTGCGGCTGCTTGTTCTGGTGGAATCCAATTACTGCGCCCAGAAGTATTTCCTAGCGAAGCCTTCGCTAAATATTGAATATTGTTAGATATGCAGATTTTCTCGATCGCATCTCCATACCATTTTCGAGTCCATGCCCTTGGACTTAGCCTGACATCAACCACATAAGCAACTTTAAATTCATCGATATACTTTAAGAAAGCATCATAATCTTTACGATTTCCATAACCAAATGTGAGAATATATTTTTCTTCAGAGAGTGTTGCATTAATCATTTTTCAAAGATTGGGTAAAAGTGGTAATAAAGTTTGCTGCTCATTCTTGCTTTTAAGTGGGTATACTATCCCAATTATCATAAAAGTGTGTGAATGATTTTTTAGATTGCCAACAATAAAATAGAGATCGTTTTTAGAGAGAAATTCATCTTCCATTCTTTGCTTGACTTTAAACAGTGCTTCCTTTTCTTTATCCTCTAATTTAGTAGCTGTGGATCTGTCCCTACAGCCTCTATAGAGCTGAGATATTTCCCAATCACTGGTGGTATATTTGTGTTTAGCACCATCTACTTCTGTAAACTCATATCCAAATTGATACGGGATCTTTTCTAACTGTACCGATGGTTCAAATAGATCGAGTTGATCTTGAACTGCTTTTTGCTGAGAACTCCATTCTCGATCTGTTTTCTTGACAAAGTATTTTGTGATACTTGCAGGTTTGATTATTCCCAGTGACTTACCTTGAGCTTGGATTTCTGCAATCGAACTAAATTGCAACGGCAGCACAAAGGATTTACGTTCTGCCCAATAATTTGTAGTGCCTATTTCTCTAATGATAATTATGGAATCATCTTTAATGCGATGACTCTCTGTCCTAAAATCTTTTTCATCTCGTTCGATTTCAGCACTGATAATCGACCATCTCTTGTACCGTTTATCAGCATCTAATCCTCTAAACTTAATGGGATAGATCCGAATCCACTGCAAAGGTTTCTCGTCATCATCTAGCAGAATTCCGGCAGTGCATACTGTCTCTTTGTATTTTCTACTGATTGATGGATAAGTTTTCGTCGCAATCAGTATTTTTCTTCTTTCCATGTTTTTAATTTATATTTTATAATTTAATTATAACATTAATGCTGAAATTTACTTGAGTTCAATCGTTAATAATGTTGTTTTAATTGGGAGGTAAAGCAGGTAGAATATGATAAGGAATATTGAATTTCGCAGCTAAAGACAATTAGAACTGGTGAGATTCAACTAAAGACTATGGGAAAATCGGTCGCATTTGGCTGGTATGGCAGCAAATATAGTCACCTCGACTGGCTCTTACCGGACGATCGATTCACCCGTATTGGTATAATCGGACTACAGAGAGGACTAAACAAGCTTTAGATCTGATATGACCAACATTTCCTATCCCATTTCGATCCATCCACCACAGAGCGAAAGCGATCGCGTCGAGCTATCGCAGCTATTAGAATACCTCGATCGATCGCCCTCCGAAGTCAATCGCAGACTGCAAATAATAGTTAGAGCAATCTTGGCTGGAGAATCTATTTCGGTAGTCAGCCAAGAGCGCAACTTATCGGGTGAATCTCTACAGCCGCAAGATATCATCCGCGCTGAAAGTCTGCGAGAAATTATTGCAATGACAGAAGAGGAAGGCGGATATGAAGATGACTATATTCGATCGGTGATGGCGAGCATAGATGAATGACCAAAAAAGCTTTACTCGATGCCTGTGCTATCTTTGGAATGCCAATTAAAGATACTTTGTTTACTGCTGCATTTCAAGGAGTTTTTCAAATTTACCTTTCTGAAAAGATTTTAGATGAAGTCAGCCGCAACCGCATTAAGAAACAGTTATCTACTCCAGAAAGAGAAGACCACTTTCAACAACAAGTCAGAAAAGCTTTCCCTCAAAGCTTTATCGATGCACCTTTAAATTTAATCGAGTCCATGACCAACGATCCTAAAGATCGCCATGTGTTGGCTGCTGCCGTTGTTGCTGGCGTAGATTATCTAGTCACATACAATCTCAAAGACTTTCCGGTCAGATCTTATCAAGATTACGATCTTTCAGTGTTGCATCCAGATGATTTTTTGTTAGCTCTTTGCGACGATTGCGGCGATGAAGCATTAATAAATGTTCTAGAAGAGCAATCTAGTAATCTAAAGAAAACGTCAATATCGTCACTGCAAATTCTCGATAAGTTAAGAATAAATAGATGCAATAAATTTGCAGACAGGCTCTATAGAACGATCGCCGATCGCTCCTAGCCATTAAATCTTCCTCGATCTCTTGCCCTGACGAGTTTATCGCTATCTTTGGGTCTATTTATATAACTTTAATCAAAACTAAAGACTATGGGAAAATCGATCGCATTTGGCTGGTATGGCGGAAAATATAGCCACCTCGACTGGCTCTTACCCCTACTACCACCATCACAACATTTTTGCGACGTATTTGGTGGCTCCGCTGCTGTCATCATCAATCGCCCTCCATCTCCCGTTGAAACTTATAACGACATCCACAGCGAAGTAGCCAAAATTAGAGAATTGCGATCGATCTAAACAATCAGAATTAGCGGGATCGATCGAAAGTATACCATTGAATCCCAAACATTCGGGTTTTATGAGTGCAAGCGGAGATCTACCCACCCCGCCCTACGGGCACCCCTCCGAGGAGGGGATTTTTCGGAGGGAGATTATTGATTATGAGCGGTATTTGAAGGAGTTGGCGCGGAAGTTACGGCAGAATATGAGTTTGGGTGAGGTGTTGTTGTGGCAACGCTTGAAACGAAAGCAGATGCGAGGTTATGATTTTGACAGGCAACGTCCCATAGACCGATATATTGTCGATTTCTATTGTAAGGATTTGAAGTTAGCTATTGAAATCGATGGTAGCAGTCACGATGGCGAAGCAGCAAAGGTTAATGATGATATTAGACAGGAACGTTTAGAATCTTTGGGTGTGAGATTTTTAAGGTTTACTGATGTTGATGTGAAGCGGAATATGGAAATGGTGGTAAATTCGATCGAGCAATGGATTGACGAATCTATTCTGCGAATACTACATTAGTATGCATAATTATTGATAGATCGATCGAGATAAAATGTTCCTAAGTTAATACCATCGAGTCATGCAGCCTGGATATCTCCTCCGCAATCGCTATCGTATCGATCAACGCCTATCTGGTGGGGCATTTGGAGAAACCTACGTCGCTGTCGATGAAAATCCCGACTATCCAGTCGAGCGTAGAGTAGTCGTCAAACACCTCAAGCCACAAAACAACGATCCTGAAACGTTAAAAGTTGCGAGGGAGTTATTTGAAAAGGAGGCAAAAGCACTAGCAAAATTGGGCGAAACGACCGATCGTATTCCTACTCTATATGCTTACTTCGAGGAAAAAGTAAAAGTGGGGGAGGAGGAAAAAAGTGAATTCTATTTAGTCCAAGAACTGATTGAAGGACAAACCCTCAGAAAGGAACTAGGGAATCGAAAATTATCTGAAATTGAGACATTAAAAATAATTCAAAATATTCTGATTGGACTAGAAAAAGTTCATAATAGTAACAATATTCATCGCGATCTCAAACCAGATAATATCATCCGCCGCAATAGCAATGATAAACTGGTTCTTATTGATTTTGGGGCGGTAAAAGCAGTTCGGCAAGGCACTAATCCCCAAATATCACAAACGATTGGAATTGGCACTCCAGGATATATGCCTGGTGAACAATGGAGAGGCAGTCCTCAATTTGCTAGTGATATTTATGCGGTAGGTGCGATCTCCTTGAAATGTTTGACTGGAATAGAACCATCTGAATTGCAGGACAAAGATTCTGGTGAGTTTAAGTGGCGACACTTATGTAAGGTAAGCGATCGAGTGACAAATGTATTGTATAAAATGGTTGCAATACTGCATCCCGATCTATATGCTAATGCAACGATAGCGAAACGAGAGATCGATCGATTAATAATCGCACTAAGTAATAATCCACCATCCCGATCGACAAAACAATCCATAGTTCCACCCGCTCCACTTCAGCCAACAAAGCTAGTAATAAATAATCCCCCGCAGCTTCAGCAATCACAGGCACAAATTAAGAAACCTTCGCCACCCCAAGCTATATCATTCAGATTGAAACAATTATCTGTAAATATTGGAAGATTAGATCGTTTCGTCACCACCAAAACAGGACTATTTTTATTTCCTATTGCCTTGTCAATTTTTACGATCGTATTCATCCCAGTAGTAGGTGCTCCGTCAATGATATTATCTTTTACATTGATTTTTTATCGAACTATTAGGGTTCGTGGCAATAAAATAATAATATTTTTAGTATCGTTTCTTATTTGTGCAATATCTTTTATACTAATTAGGACTTTTGTTGTTGAAGCCAGATATATCGCAGGAGATAACATGAATCCTTTATTATCTGATGGTACAAGAGTCATTGTCGATAAGACTAGTACTGGGCGGCTTAAATAGGGTTACTATTTAAGCCGCTAACGGCTTGCCTTTATAAGTCCATTTAAATGGCTTTGCCATCGTGCGATTGAAGTAGTCAACAAAGTCTAGAATTCGGTGTTTAAGATCGTCGGTACTAATAAAATTCCCCCGTCGAAACAGTTTTCGCACCAAAATACTAAACCAGATGTCAATTTGATTGAGCCAAGAACAATGTTTTGGCGTGAAATGGATGACTAAGCGATGGTTCGGGTCTGCCAAGAATTCGGCGCGACTAGGCATCGATTTCAAAATACCAGACTTACCCTTTTGACCCAAATCAAGTGAGTCAGACTCCAATGATGCAACCAACCGAACTAATGCCTCAGATTGATGAGTATTCAAGCAATCCATCACCAGATGATACTTGGAGGCTTGCGGAAATTGCGCCAACAGATGGCTCACATGTGCCTCAAAATCCTGCTCCGTTCGAGTAGCTTCAACTGTAGCCAGGGCGATTGCTCCAGTGGCGACATTCAAACTGGCAATTAGAGTCTGTGTACCATGCCGAGTATACTCAAATTCATGTTTAGCACACCTTCCTGGTTTCATGGGAATATCTGGCATCTTTCGTTCTAATGCTTGAATTCCTGGCATCTCATCCAGGCTAAAAGTCAACTCCCCACATTCGGCTCGTTCGAGTGCTAACTCATAGACATCGCAGATGTCTTCGACTTTGAATTGAAAAAAATCGTCGGGGGGGGGATGCAACCAGTAGCCATTCTGGTGTGGTTTCAGGTCTGCTTCTTTGAGTAGTCTGCCCACATGCCGTTCGCTGATAGTTTCGACAATTCCTTGTTGGATCGTTTCTTGGGCTAATTCTCGCGCACTCCAATGACTTAACGGACGGTTGTACTTCTCTGGCGGCTCACATGCTAGGGCATATAGTTGAGTAATCTGTTCCATCTTGAACTTGCCTGGGCTGCCTGGACGCGGAATATCTAGCAGTCTTTCGACCACAGGCACTTGTCTTGCTCCTAGTTGGAGCCATCGCGCTCGCCACAGACGGCTCATCTTTTTACTGATGCCTAATTCTTTGGCAATTTCCCCATGACTTTGTTGTTTGTCTGCACACAGCACTATTTTCGCCCTCAGTGCTATTTGCTGTGGCGTACTCTGTCGTCTGAGTAGCTGTTCTAGTTCTTTTCGCTCTGAGTCATTCAGTTCTATCGGCTCTGCACTTAGTCGGGGCACTATCTTTCTCGCCTCCTCAATGTCTCTCCTCAATAGTAACTTTATTTCCGCCGCTCAGTACTAGTCTTTGTTTTTATTTGTTAAAACGTACCTTTGACTATGAATATCAACTTATTCCAGCACAAAATATTTTTGGCAAGGTTAAAGCTAAATTTTGGCCACCAGATAGAATTGGCAATGTTTAAAAATTGAGAAATTGAGAAAATTAATATTATTTTTCTAAAAATGCAGTTTGATTAGGGCATAAAATTAGCTTGAGTCGCTTGTTTTGCCGCACCAAAAAGGAGTTCGGGAATCTGCTCGTGTTTTCCCAAAGCCTGTAAATGTTGTGCCTCCTCGTAGAACAGCTTGAGGGCAATCTGTCTGGTTTCGGGATGATTGTTGCTAAATGCAAACTGTTTAATTACACACAACGGCTTACGGGGTTGGTCTTCATCCACCGCTTTGAAGGTTTTACCAAACCCACCTTGTCCCAATAGCTTCAGGGCGCGATAGCGATCCTTGAGCAGGATCTTTGCCCCACAGGACATGCAGAAATTGGTAGTGAGGCTATTTTTATCTGGAGCGGGACAGGCGGGACTAATGCAGTAGCTCATAGCTGGGGCGGCTGAGGTGAGAATATTCGTTGCTTACAATTAGTATTCCCATTCCCCACCCACAAGTCAATAAAATCCCCTCCAGGTCGGGGTGAATCCCAACGGGCGGGGTGGGTAGATCTTCGCGACTCACTCACTAATTATCGATCGAGGTTACACTAAATTCATAATTTGATTCTACTTGAAGTGTCAGAACTAGAAGACTCGATCGAGAATTGCGATCGATCTCCGCAGTTAGAATTAGAGGATTCCATTGAAAGTACTCCACCCAATTTCAACCATTCGGAGGGAGAGAGTGCAAGCGGAGATCTACCCACCCCACCCTTCGGGCACCCCTCCGAGGAGGGGATTTATAGGCGAGAAATTTATGTTGTTAACGGAAGTTCGTCTACTGAAACTACAGATCTTCTCTCGTCCAATCGTCAATGATTAAATTAGGAACTTGCGAAAAATCTCGATCGTTACGAGTTAGCAAAGTAGCTTTATTGGCTAAAGCGATCGAGGCAATTCGTAAGTCCTGTGTGCCAATTCTAATTTTTTGCTGTCGCAGTTGATGATAAATTGATTCTGCTTCGAGATCGAAATCTATTTGCTCTAATTCTTGTAAACTCTCGATCGTCAAACGCAGATTTTGATAAGCTAAAGCAATTGATGTTTTGCTTTTGGGATCGGATGCTTTACTAATTACACTCAACCGACCGCGTAATTGCTCTTCCGCAGTAACGATCGTGATGACTAGTCGATCCTGTTGATGCAACGACAACCGTTCGATAAGTTGTGAATTTTCTCTTTGTAAGAGCGATAAATGGTCGGTATCTAAAATCCACATACTCACAATGGCTATCTGTTCAATGCACTAAGAATTCAAACTATCCAATTCATCTCGGTAGGATTGAATCTCTTGTTGAAATTCTTCAAATTGTAGATCTGTCTTGAATATTCCCGCAGATCTCAACCATCCCCGATCTTTCTCTCTGTGCTGGTTCATGGGCAATTCTAGCGAAACTACTTCGACTGTCTCTAGTTTCTCAATCAGATTGTTTCGCAGGCTACTAATAGCCTGTTCTCGACTATTTTCTACAGCGGTACAATCGGGAACTTCCAATACAGACGCAACAGTTTTTCCATCTGCTCGTTGCTGGAGCAGAATATTGACTTTGATACTATTTTGGTGAGCTTGCATGATACCTGGCTGCTCGGTTGGTGAGGATATGTATATTATATGGCATTACCGAGGGTCGATCGAGTGTTTGAGCGCGTCTATGCTGATGATACGATCGAAAATAGCGATCGATTTAAGCCTTCAGAATTGGTGGGATCGATCGAAAATAGCGATCGATTTAAGCCTTCAGAATTGGTGGGATCGATCGAAAGTATGCCATTGAATCCCAAACATTCGGGTTTTATGAGTGCAAGCGGAGATCTACCCACCCCGCCCTTCGGGCACCCCTCCGAGGAGGGGATTTTGACCCCTGGTGGGCGGCGGGAGATTATTGGGTATGAGCGGTATTTGAAGGAGTTGGCGCGAAAGTTACGGCAGAATATGACTTTGGGTGAGGTGTTGTTGTGGCAACGCTTGAAACGGAAGCAGATGCGGGGTTATGATTTTGACAGGCAACGTCCCATAGACCGATATATTGTCGATTTCTATTGTAAGGATTTGAAGTTAGCTATTGAAATCGATGGTAGCAGTCACGACGGCGAAGCAGCAAAGGTTAATGATGATATTAGACAGGAACGTTTAGAATCTTTAGGTGTGAGATTTTTAAGGTTTACTGATGTTGATGTGAAGCGGAATATGGAAATGGTGGTGGATTCGATCGATCAATGGATCGATGAATTAAGTCTGTGAATAGTGGTATCGATCGCTAAATTACTAAGTCAATTATCCCGTATCGATTCAATATGAAAAAAGAGCGGAGCAGAGCGAAAAAATGCAAAAGGACTAAGATAATTCTGGTGGAAGGGGACAGACTACTCGAAAACCGTAGAAGTCGAACCCTACCCCTGTTAAGGTGACAAAAGCATGACTAAGTAGTGAGGAGCCGAAAAGTAGCAAGATGAGGATGTTTGGGGTCATACTTCTTCTTTGTGGGCGGCTTTTTTGCTCCTCGTGGGGACGACAAGAAACGTTTGAGATTCACATGACTTGCACATGCTCGCAAAAACTCCGCTAACAAAAGCACACTCATGTGTGCAAAAGGTTGCCAATCCTCAGCACAGATCGCAATCTCCATCCCTCGAAAAGTTGACTGGACTTCTTCAACCACATAATAATTGGATAAGCTCGACTCAATTTTTCCGGCACCATGAACATCTTTAAGCGCAGCTTTAACCGTAGATAGAATGTTAAACGCCATCAGTGCTATACAAAAAACGCACAATGCCGCTTTGGGATAACCCAATGTCTTGAGTTCACAATTAAAAGTATCAGTAATAACTTGGAACATCTGTTCGATTTGCCATCGATTGAGGTAAAGATCTGCCACCATGATGGCTGTCACCTCTGTCTGAGGCAAATTAGTTAACACTGTTACTTGTAAATCGCCATGACGAGTTGAGTGTTTCAGTTGAATCGTCACTCGGCGGACAAAAAGACCACTATCGAGTCGAACCTGTTGCTCGAAAATAGTGCCACTGTCATTTTGCCCAACTGCCAATCTTGGTGTTATTTCCGTCCATTTCAAACCCAGGTGCTCTCGAATCACAAAACTGGCTCCATGTGTACTAATACCAGTCAAAAAGTCCTTGGTGCAAAAATTCCGGTCAGCAATCCATACTTCCTACATTCAGCAGGTTGTTCACGACAAAAAATAATATTTGCGAGAGGAAACACCAAGAAATTGCAGAATAAGAAGTTGTCGTGCAGAGAGCTTGATCTGGAACTTAATGTCGTCAAGAAAAACTAAATGGACAGAAAGAAAGCACTGAAGTATCCAGCGCAAGGTTGGACGAACACTCGGTTTACCCTTTTGGTCAGGTAAAGTGGCACTAGCCTGTTGTAATGCCAGTCTGAGTTGACGTTGCCCCAAACTATAAACCATCAATGCTAAGGTCATGAGCATAGCTAGAGCCATAATTCTTTTGGTATTTTTGAGGAAAATACTAGAAGCAAAAAACAAAGGGTCTTTGAGAAAACGAAATCCTCGCTCAGTGGGTTGTTGACCTTTGTATTCGCGCAAGATGTTGCTATCTGACCATTTTTGGTCATCAAGCGAGTTAGTAGCAAGAACAAAACGGCCAGCTTTTTGCCGAAGTGTGGCTAAGGCCAAAGAATTCTCCACGAGACTTGCTCGAATATGAAAAGAGTGATGAGTGGGTTTTTGGCTAAGACTAGGACGACCTTTTTGGGCATAATGCGCTTGAGCTAAAACTTGCAATTCATCAATATTATGATATTTAAGTGTTTTTTTGAACTCATTCATTGCACTTATGGCATCCGATTCACAAGCAAATTCTTTATTCATTAAACTATCAAGTTTTTTCTCTTTCTCTTTCAATAACTTCTCAATCTTTTTGGCAGAACTTTTCAAATCTGATTCCATCCGTTGCCGACTTTCGACTACCACCCATTGCTGATTAACACCTGCATAATTACTGCAAACAGTACAAAAGCGGTATCCTTTATCATCGGATTCGGTAAACTGCTCAGGCAATAGTTTCTCTGTTAGTTCCTGTGCAGCTTTTATTGTTTCTGGTACTCGACTAATCCATTTGATACTATCACCAAAATCTTTGATATTTGGTTCATTATAAAATGCTGCATCCATTGTGAATAAATCAATCTGTTCTCCTTGCCATTGTGAACGAAATGCTTTAATCACTTCAGGGAAAGCACTTTGATCTGCTGTATTCCCATTCCCTACATTCATGAATAATGGTATTCCTTCTTCTTCACTTGTCAGCAAATGCAGTGTGAATTGCTTCAAGTCTGGGCGATGGTCTCGCGAATATCCTTGTGTTATTGTGATTCCTATTGGTTCTGATGATTCATTCTCTACTAAAGTCTCGTCTTCTCCTTCTATTCTGTATTGCCCATCTACCGAAATACTGGTACCATCAAGATGTCCATTCTTACTGCTAATCCCAAACTTATTAGCCATCTCTGATGCTATTTTCACAAAAAGCAATGTAATTCCATATCCATATATTTGATCCATTACTCTTCCCAGCCTACTTTCATTTAAGTACTCTGCTTTTACTCCTTTGCCAATTAGGTGCTCAGTAGCTTTTCCTGTGAAAAACTCACTGAATAAATATAATGGAGCGGTTAAGAAACCCATACAGTTCAAAATCATCGCTTTCACTGCTTGCCCCGCACTCACCTTCTCTTGTGGATGGCTTCCTAGCTCTCGATCGATTATCTCTACTATTCCAATATCATCGATGATTGCCGCAATTATACCTAGGTGGTCTATGTCTTGTACCTCGATCTTATTGCTTGGCGACATTTGACTCCTCTGAACTCGCTTTAATAAAAATACTTTATTTTAAATCTAACCTGCTGAATGTAGGATACTTGCCCTGCTTTGACCGTTTCGAGCACTAATGGTAGCAACGATCGATCGCTCTTGAGCGTGAGCATCTTCTTCTGGAAATACATCCACGACCATTTCTCGCTGCGGGTCTAGTACCGCGATTGCTTGTCCTGGCAAGGCTCCTGCAACTTCTGGTCGTAATACCTTTAGTCGATGTTCTGTGCCCCCGATATGATTCCCATCAATGATTCTGACTTCGTATCCTGGTAAGACGACCTTAATTGCTTGAGTAAATTCTGTGACTACTGAGGAAAGTTGTTCGCCACTATACCGCACCAATGCCTGAGACAAATTAGGTTCTAGCCCATTGATTTTGGCATACAAGGATACTTTCGACACCCCCACTACTTTCTCGAATGCTTTGTAAGCGGCACCCACTGATGGATAAATCCCGCAGACGACTAAGCTCATGATTCCGACTACGTTTGAGAATAAGAGTTCTCTGGTGTACTGCCGCTCGGCAGTGTCTTCAAACAACTAGGTATCGTCGCGATTGGAGTTGACTAAATCGGGAAGGATTGTCTTACTAAAGTAGAATGGAGTAGTATCGCCAAAATAGTATGGGGTAGTAGTTCCGGCTCGACAGGCATATTCCCACTGACTCTCGCTGGGAAGGGTGTATTGCTTTCCAGTGGACTTGGAGAGTTTCTGACAAAAGCTCATCGCATCATCCCAACTGACAGTTTCTACAGGGCGATTATCGCCTTTGAATCGGGAAGGATTTTCACCCATGATGGCATGGTATTGTTGTTGAGTGATAGCATATCTACCCATGCAGAAAGGGGCGATAGCGACACGATGGATGGGTTTTTGGTTATTGAAATCATTAGAACCCATCATGAAGCTTCCCGCAGAAATATAAACCATCTCTAATTTCACACCATTACCTAACTCTTGAACAAATTGTTGTGCTTTACCCTTTCGCCTCTTTACTTCTGGGACATCAATCGTCTCATCTATTTCATGTTCTACCCATCGCTTGAACACAACGCCCTCTTTTAGAGATATTTTCTTTTTGACAGTCTTCTTAACAGTCACAATTTGTGCTGTCTCAAACTCAAAAAGTTCTAGACTAGAATCATTGTTTACAGATCGATCTAGAGCCTCTGGTTTCGATGTTGAAGGCAGTGGCACAGTAGGTAGAGTATTCTTACTTGCAAAATCAGTCAAATCTTCTAGTATCTCCATCGCTGACTGATATCGCTGAGGTAAAAAATTAGCAATCATCTTATCTAATACCTTGCCCAACTTTTCATCCACTGGATTATCAACTAAATAATCTCGCCACACCCAAGCATCCTGATTCATATCAAATAAATCGAAAGGTGACACTTGAGTCAGCAGATAGATACAAGTCACACCCAAACTATAAATATCGCTAGCAAATACTGGTTTCCGTCTAGCTTGCTCTGGTGCTGTATATTCTGGACTACCAATAACCGTTCCAGTTTTAGCCAGCATCGTTTGACTTGCCAGTTTTGCCGCACCAAAATCGACTAATACCAAACCACCATCACTGCTCCGCCGAATGATATTGGCTGGTTTGATATCGCGATGAATCACTGGTGGTGACTGATGGTGTAAGAAATCTAAAACTGGTAATAACGACTCCAGTAATTCGCGGATCTGGGCTTGGTTAAAAGTGCCAGCGGTGGCTAATTCCTGCTCCAAATCTTGCCCCTCGATAAACTGTTGCACCAGATAGAGTTGACCCTCGACATCAAAGTAGGCAAGGAGTTCGGTAATTTGGTCGTGTTTGCCCAATGCCTCTAAATGTTGTGCCTCCTCATAGAATAGCTTGAGGGCAATCTGTCTGGTTTCGGGATGATTGTTGCTAAATGCAAACTGTTTGATGACACACAACGGCTTACGGGGTTGGTCTTCATCCACTGCTTTGAAAGTCTTGCCAAATCCACCTTGTCCCAATAGCTTCAGCGCGCGATAGCGATCTTTAAGCAGGATCTTTGCCCCACAGGACATGCAGAAGTTGGTGTTGGGGCTATTCTTGTCTGGAGCGAGACAGGCGGGGCTGATGCAGTAGCTCATAGCTGGGGCGGCTGAGGTGAGAATATTCGTACTTACAATTAGTATTCCCCTCCCCCACCCCCAAGTCAATAAAATCCCCTCTTGGGAGGGGTGCCCATAGGGCGGGGTGGGTAGATCTTCGCGACTCACTCACCTAATTATCGATCGCGGGTACACTAAATCCATAGTTTGATTCTACTGGAAATGTCAGAACTAGAAGACTCGATCGAGAATTGCGATCGATCTCAGCAGTTAGAATTAGAAGCACGATTTCTACTCAAACTAGTCAATCGCAGATTAGCTCTAATGGTTGCTACATCCTCAGCGATGGGAGGGATGAGATTAAGATCTGGGCTGTGGAGACAGGTGAATGTATTCGCAACTCCGATTTCTAACCCTGTGGGGGATGCGGATTGGGGGTGCGAAGGGATTAACTTCGGGGCAGATTGAGTTGCTGAAGGCGTTGGGGGCGGTGGATGATTAGCGGGGTGAGAGTGGGGGATTTGGTGAGTGAGAGTAGCTGCCGAATTCACCAATCGATTCCAGTTGTGCTCTGGTAACAATCTATGGCTCTTCATTACTTAGCATGCTGATTTACGCCCAGATTGATAGCTAGCAAGGGATTGAGCCTAAAATCTATTGTTGTTAGATTTTTCAGCCATTTTTGGCTTAATAGCAAGGATTTTGGGTCAAAAAGCCGAGATTAGCATACCAGGTAATGAAGATCCCAATCTATTTTTAGATTGTGTCGTGCGAGATTAGATTAGCGAGTTTTCGATCGATAAGGATAACTAATAGAGCGCAGATCGCGATCGGACAACAAATTTATTACAACATCGGTTTTCTCAGACCGATCGCGATTTTACTATGTTGCTCGATTTGTGCCATGACCTGATGTGCTCGACTGATTACCGACGCAGGCAAACCCGCCAATCGCCCGGCTTCAATCCCATAAGACTTACTCGCACCACCAGGTTGAACTTGATGGAGAAAAATAATCTTGTCGGGTAATTCTTTCACAGTGACTTGATAATTTGCCACGTTCGGTAAAATCGAAGCCAGCTCGTTTAATTCGTGATAGTGAGTCGCAAAAATAGTGCGCGCGCCGATTTCGGTGGCTAAATATTCAGCAACAGACCATGCGATCGAAAGTCCGTCAAATGTTGCCGTACCCCGACCGATTTCATCGAGTAAAACTAGCGATCGGGGTGTGGCATGATTGAGGATATTTGCTGTTTCATTCATCTCCACCATGAAGGTCGATTGTCCGGTAGCGAGGTCGTCTACTGCACCGACACGAGTGAAGATGCGATCGCAAACCCCCAATTTTGCCGTTGTCGCTGGCACGAAACTCCCGATTTGCGCCATAATCTGAATCAATCCCAACTGTCGTAAATAGCAGCTTTTACCGCTAGCATTCGGCCCAGTTAGCACGATTAAATCGGGATGTTCGACACTAGGAGCCACATGTTCGGCTTGTCCTAATTGCGTGGAATTCGGTACAAAAAATCCCGCCAATAATGATTTTTCCACCACCGGATGACGACCATCGACGATCTCGATCTCTCGACTCGCCATCATCTGCGGGCGACAATAGCCTTGAGTCACCGCCAATTCTGCCAAACCACACAACACGTCAACTGCGGCGATGCTCCGTGCGATATTCCGAATTAGCTCGGTGTGCGCTGCAACTATCAGGCGGAGTTCGACAAACAGCTCATGCTCGAGCCGATTGAGATCTTCTTGAGCGGTGAGGATGCGGACTTCGCGCTCCTTGAGTTCGGGAGTGATGTAGCGTTCCTCATTCGTGAGGGTTTGTTTGCGGATATAGTCGGCTGGTACTCGATCGGCTTTAAGGCGCGAGATACTAATGTAGTAGCCGAAGGTTTTATTAAATCCGACTTTGAGATTGGGTATTTCCGTGCGTTCCCGCTCGGTAATTTCCAGATTGGCAATCCATTGGTGGTCGCCAGCGGCGGTGGCGCGGAGTGCGTCGAGTTGGGGATTGATGCCAGGGCGAATCAATCCCCCTTCCTTCAAATGGATGGGTGGATGTTCGACCAGATGAGCGGCGATTTTTTGCCCCAACGCTTCGAGTTCGGGCGGGACATTATGTAATATTTTGAGGAATGGCGATTTACCCTGCTTGGCAATGGTCGCGAGTTCGGGAAGCTTGAGGAAGGATTCGGATAGGGCGACTAAATCTCGGGCGCTGGCGCGTCCTGATGCGGCTTTTCCTGTGAGGCGTTCGATGTCGTAGATCTGCTTGAGCAGTTGCTGTAAATCCTGGCGGATAAAGGTTTCTTCGACCAGCTCTTGAATCGTTTCCTGACGTTTATTAATCGATACGAGATCTAATAGTGGCTGTAAAATCCAGCGACGCAGGGCGCGTCCGCCCATCGCGGTGCGGGTTTTATCCAATGCCCATAATAGCGAACCTTGAAAATAACCATCGCGGACGGTTTGGGTGATTTCGAGGTTGCGGCGAGATTGGTTGTCAAAAACGAGATAATCGCCGAGGGAGTACGTCCGTAAGGGTTGAAGCGCGACGGGGTTGCTTTTTTGCGTCGCTTCGAGATATTCCAACAAGCCCCCAGCAGCTCTTACAGCCAACGGAAACGGCGAACACCCAAAAGATTCTAGCGATCGCATTTTAAAGGTGTCTAAGAGCCGTTGCTTAGCTTCTGAGAGGGTAAATGGTGCCAGGGGTCGCATGGCATAGCAGAAGCAATTGGGCAAGTTCGTCGGGAGTAAGTCGGATGTCTCGCCGGGACGGAGCAGACGGTTGAGATCGGGTGCGCTGACAGGGATGAGGATTTCTGGCGGCTGGAGCCGCATTAGTTCCTGGGTGAGGACTTCAAGATCGGTACTCTGTGTGGTGAGGAATTCACCTGTGGAGATGTCGGTATAGGCTAAGCCCCAATTATCGCCGACGAGGACGATCGCGGCGAGAAAGTTATTGCGCCGCGATTGGAGCATTTCCTCTTCCTGAATCGTGCCAGGAGTGAGGACGCGGACGACTTCACGCCGGACTAGTCCCGTACCAGATTCAGCGGCTTCAGCAGCGGTTTCCATCTGATCGCACAACGCGATCGCGTAGCCTTTTTCGACTAGCATGGCACAATAGCGATCGACCGCATGGTGCGGTACGCCAGTCATCGGGACGCGCCCGATTTCTTTACCACCTTCTTTGCTGGTGAGGACTAATTCGAGTTCGCGGGCGATGGTAATTGCATCTTGAAAGAATGTTTCAAAAAAGTCGCCACATCGATATAACAGCAAGGCATGGGGATATTGCGATTTGACCTCGACGTAGTGTTGATACATCGGGGACAATTTGGTGCGATCGAGTTCGCGATAGTCGGCGTTGCGAATTTGACTTTGGCTGGTGCGAATTCCGGTTAAGTCAGGTGCGGTGTCGGACATGGAGGAACCAAAGGTGCTGAGTCTGGGTATCCATTTTAGCGCATCACAGTTTAAGTACCAGCGCTCTGGATGGTTATTTAGTCATATGTACTAGTTAATACTGTTGCGGTCAGCGATCCCCGATTTCAAAATCGATCGGCTGAGGGTATTGACAAGAATTGTGTCGATCGAGTATCGTTAGACCAGTGTGAGGAGCGAATCAAGAAGAAGACCGAGACGAAACACGGCCAGTCGTCGGTCTTCTTTTTGGTTTTATATTTCAGTCCGGAACTAAGATCGATGTCTCGATTATCGATCTAGCTATTTAAGTATTTAGAATAAATTTTTCGATCGCGATCGCTACACCATCGTCTTCGATATCTGGTGCAACCCAGTCAGCGTTAATCTGCACATCGCTAGGGGCATTACCCATCGCTACACCGATGCCTGCATAATCGATCATTTCTACATCATTGTAGTTGTCACCGATCGCCATTACATTCTGGGCGGTAATTCCTAACAATTCTCTGGCGATATAATCGATCGCGGTACCTTTATTTACACCAGCATTAGTAGCTTCGAGGAAGATCGGTACGGAAGTAGTTATATGTAGCTCGTCCTTGGGATAGCGTTGCTGGAGATCCACCAGCAAACTATTTATCAGTTCGATATCTTCAGACATTGCCAAAATTTTTGTCGGTCGATCGGTTAAAATCGTGCGGAGATCGCCGATTGCATGAGCGTCAACACCGCTGCGTTCGACATACAATTCGGTATCGGCATTGATTTCGCGGACGTATAACGCATCGTCGCGATAGACATGAATTGCTAATTTATCAAAGAGATCGGGTTGCTCGAAGTAATCGACTAATGCTCGTGCGGTAGCTACAGGTACTGGAATGTGACGATGAATCTTTCCGGTAACGGGATCTTGAATCCAGGCACCTTGATAGGCGATGACGGGAAAATCTGCACCGATCTCATGATGGAAGCGCAGAGCGGATTTGTACATTCTCCCCGTCGCAATCCCGACGCGAACGCCTTGAGCTTGAGCGGCTTTAATCGCCTGCTTGACTTTAGTACTTACCTGATTAGATTTTCCGGAGATCGTACCGTCGATGTCTACGATGAGGAGCTTGATTTCGGCGGTGCTGGGTGATGACATAGGGATGGCAATGTAGATCTGGAGCCAAGTATTAGCCTATCATATTGTTAGATGTGCGGTTCGATCGATCGGGGTTAGTGTCGTCTTTTGTACAAAATGCCGAGCGCCTACAATATGCTCTCGAACCACAAGATATTAGGAATGGTGAAAACGAGTTTTCGCGCGAGCGATCGATTTACAAGTATTTTTAATAATAATTGAAATTTAGGTGGTTAAAACTCTTGAGTCTGAGTGCGTAATGCCAATCTGTTAATTTCAGCCATGCCATCAAATCATGGCAGGCGAATGCTCTATCGGCTAAGAAAATTACATCTGAATACCCACGCAACAACCATCTAGCTTTGCGGAGCACCCTTTCGTAATCAGAAAATGCAACGGTGGCACTTTCATGTTCGAGGACATCCCATAACAATGGGATGGCTCTTCCACAACAAACCACCGATAAATGAATCATGCAGTACTTGTCCCACAACACTGTTGTATCGATGGCTAAAGATAATCGCTGGTTTTTCCATTTACTCAATGCTGCCATTATCAGCGGGAGGTAAATGTGTTCAACATTAATCTTCTTGTTCGTCCAAAATCGCCGCCATCGCCGTTCAAAGCTGCTTTTGAGGCATTTGTGTCAGGCAGTCAGCACTATACCTCACCAGAGTAGGAATTGCTATATCTGTCCTGGTAATTATTAGCTACGATACAGTTGTTAACTGAGCTAGCTGAGTACCGGTATGTGCTGGAATTCCAGCTACTAATTTTAACTCTTGAAGATCGATCGTGAGGAATGCTGGGGATAAATTTAGATGAGCAAATGGACTGGCTTGAGGAATTTCTAATTTACTATCGATCGAGCTAATCTTTGCTTTAAAATCATTACCAAAGTATAGTAACTCTCCATTAAGATTGCCAAAGCAATAACCCGTTATTTGTGGTTGTAATTTCAGACTGCTGAATATATTGGGGGAAACGCTCAAATTACATAAAATGAGATCTTGCTGGCTAATAACAATTTGATGCTCCGATCGAGTAAATTCAGCCATCTCTTTTGGTAAGCCCCAAATTTCTTGCCCTCCTGCTACCGAATCAAGATTATCGACATAGATATGTGAAATCCAACCACCTACTTTGCGATGATTTCTGACTAGAGCGGGTGCGACAATTAACTCATTATATGTCAGTACGGAGCCTGACTGATACTCTGAAACATAAATACTGCCGAGTGTTTTTCCGGGCAAGACGGCTACTATTTCTAGTTGAGGTGGTATTAGCGCTCGAATCCGATCGATCTCGACCAAATGTAAAGTTTGAATGGCGTAACCTTGAAGCTGCCAAGGTGCTGATGGATAAGCCATAAGATTCTATTTCGTCAATTGTTTACATTATACTCGATTGTTTTTAAGGAAAAATCCCCTAATTTTTTATGCGATTGGATAAAAATCTCACGATCTAACCCGATCGAATGTCTTGCACCAGAATGTTAAGTTATCTCGCGGACATTAACAAAGATCTCAATCTCTCGCTAGAGATACTAACGATCTCTCTCTAGCGAGAGATGGCGCTCGGAAGTTGAATTGTTAGCATACCGAGGCAAAGAAAGTGTAACTAACTCCAAATGAAACTCAAACCGATCGAACAACAAGTTGTTGTCGTTGTGGGCGCATCTAGCGGAATTGGCCGAGAAACAGCACTCCAGTTTGCCAAGCGACAAGCAAAGTTAGTGGTCTCTGCCCGGAGCAAATCGGGGTTAGCATCATTAGTTGATGAAATTACTCAGTTAGGAGCAGAATCAATCGCAGTTCCGGCTGATGTGTCATTATTAGAGCAGGTACAGACTATTGCTAACAGTGCGATCGAACGTTACGGACGATTGGATACTTGGGTACATGCCGCAGCAACTGCGGTTATTTCCCCCTTCGAGCAGGTAACTCCTGAGGAGTTCAAGCGGGTAATTGATGTGAATCTGATGGGGCAAGTTTATGGGGCGATGGTAGCATTGCCGCACCTGCGCCGCACAGGACGGGGCGCTTTTATCGCTATTTCGTCAGTTGAAGCTCGTCGCTCGATGCCACTGCAAACCTCTTACTCTGCATCTAAACACGGTGTGGAGGGCTTTCTCGATGCATTGCGTGCAGAGTTGAGATATGAAGGTGTCCCGATTAGCATTACCAATATCTTGCCTTCTGTGATCAACACCCCTTTCTATAACAAAGCAATGACAAAGCTAGGTGTCAAACCGACTGGAGTGCCACCTTACTATCAACCCAGTCTGGTTGCTAAAGCGATTTTGCACGCTGCCGAACATCCTACCCGCGACATAATTGTTGGCGATGTCGGGCGGGTTATCGACTTGCTCCAGAAGATCGCTCCCGACTTGGTAGATACACTTGTAGGTGCGATTGCAGTGCCATTTCAACGTACCACTACAGTCAAATCAGCTAGCGACCCGAATAATCTCTTTGAACCGATCGAGGGTTACGATAAGACGACTGGAGACTTTACCGATAAGACGATTCCGAGTTTCTTAGATTGGTTCGATGTTCATCCGCTTGCTAAATGGGGAACGGTTGGGCTGGGAATATTAGCGCTCATCGCTGCCAATATTTTGCAGGATATGGATTAGGTAAACTAACCCAAGTTGCTAGCAACAATCTCGGCGGTTTTACCGCTGAGATTGTTGCAAATATCGCACTTTTTCAAGACGCGAACTAGGAAATTCAGTCCGCATAGCAATTATTTTAATTGTCAAGAGGCAATTTATGTGCTCGACGGGCTGGATTTCGGTTAGCTAGGCACGACTTCAGTCACCAGCCGCCGATAGTTGTGTCTCGATCGAGGATTGCGGTTTAATATATAAGATTAAACTCCTTTCACTACTGCCACAGCCATGACTAACATCCCGTCTAAATCCGCACCCTTAGTACCGCCTGATGGCTGGATGGAAATTGGTTCGATCGTCGGCGCACAAGGGATTAAAGGCGAAGTCAAAGTTTATCCCAACTCCGATTTTCCCGAACGATTCGAGCGGGCGGGAGAACGCTGGTTGTGGGGAAGTCACGATCCAGCACCGCGATCGATCCAACTGCAAAAGGGTTATGAGATCCCTGGACGCGGCTTGTACGTAGTGCAATTAGCTGGCATTAGCGATCGCACGCAAGCCGAAAATCTACGCGGACAAATGTTGCTAGTCCCGATAACCGATCGACCGAGATTGGCATCGGAAGAGTATCATAGTCAAGATTTGATCGATTTACCCGTTTTTCATCAAGTCACGGGGACGCAGATTGGCATTGTTGTGGATATTTTTACCGCTGGACATGAGATTCTGGTAGTTGAGGCACCTAATGGCGAGGGTAAAACCGCTGAAGTGATGATTCCCTTCGTCAAAGCCATCGTGCCTGTCGTCGATCTCTCCAATCGCCGGATTGAAATCCTTCCCCCGTCTGGACTGATCGAATTGTATCTGAAGGATGGCAACAGGCAAGATGACGAAGACAGCAGCGACAAGGGAAACAAATAGTTTATTTCCCGATCGCTAATCACAAACCCATAACCCCTACTCCTTTCTAGATGGAACAGCTAAATAACGCATTTACCCTCTTCCTGAGCTTATTGGTAGAAGCAATTCCGTTCTTGCTCCTCGGAGTATTATTATCCAGCGTCCTGTTGATTTTTATTGACGAACGTTGGCTGATTGCCAATATGCCCAAAAATCCGATTTTGGGGGCATTTGTCGGTAGCTGTGTGGGATTTTTATTTCCAGTATGCGAGTGTGGTAACGTACCAGTGGCAAGACGGTTGATACTGCAAGGTGTTCCGATGCCGGTAGCGATCGGATTTTTACTAGCTGCACCGACAGTCAATCCGATTGTGATTTGGTCTACCTGGATTGCTTTTCACGATCGACCGGAAATCGTCGTCCTCCGGGTAATTTTTTCGCTGACGATCGCTACGATTATCGGGTGGATTTTTAGTACTCAAACAGACCTCAAACCGATTTTACAACCAGCGATCGCTTTAGGGACGCTCAGAGCGACACCTAAATTCGGTAACGATAGCCTCCTCGATGGTGGCGACTTTATGCTTGGTAGTGGCGGTGCCGCAGCTCAACGACTGACTCCTGCTGCGATCCAGATTCCCAAAAAATCGCTCCGCGAGAATTTTAACTTACTACTCGATAATGTCGTGCAAGAGCTACGCGAATTAGGGGGAGTGTTAGTATTGGGTAGTGCCGTAGCCGCTGCGATTCAAACGCTGACACCACGCGAATTAATCGTGAGCTTGGGTCAAGGGCCGATTATTTCGATCGTGGTGATGATGCTGCTAGCTGGCTCGATCTCGATTTGCTCGACTGTCGATTCTTTTTTTGCCCTCTCATTTGCTGCGACATTTACCAGCGGTTCTTTATTAGCCTTTCTCGTGTTCGGGCCGATGTTCGACCTCAAGAGTATCGGGTTGATGTTATCGATTTTCAAACCCAAGGCAATCTTCTACATCTTTGCGATCGCAACGCAATTAACTTTTCTTTTTACTCTATTTGTAAACTTCAATGTCAGCTAAACCTCCCAATTCTCGTTCCGGTTTGTGGAAGTCGTGGTTAGATATTGCGGCGATAACTGCCTGGGGAATTTTATTACTTAAATACGCGATCGATGGTACCTTATACATCCTCATTCACCCCAGTTACTATGTGCTCGTAACTGTCACTGGTGGGTGTTTGGTACTCATCGGCATCCTGCAAAGCTGGCGAATATGGCGACGCAAGAGCGCCACTCCAGCACTGCAACACATTAGCTTGCTGCCTCAAGGCCTAACGACCTTATTACTACTGGGCACCGCGATCGCCGGACTGATTATTACACCTAAACTATTCAATAGCCAGGCTGCCGTACAACGAGGGGTCTCGGCAGAAGCTGTAACTGTGACTCGTAGCAAAACACAAGCTTTTCGTACCAATGTCAAGCCCGAATCTAAAACCCTCGTAGATTGGAAGCGCACGATCGATACTTATCCCGAACCAGATGCATATCTGGGTCAAAAAGTGAATATCAATGGGTTTGTCGTCTACCGTCCCGAATTGCCTACCAACTACCTGATGCTGTCGAGATTCGTGATTACTTGCTGTGCCGCTGATGCTTATCCCATCGCCCTTCCCGTCAAGTTTACCGGAGATCGGCAGACTTATCCCCCGGACAGTTGGCTCCAAGTCAAGGGTAAAATGATTGTCGAGACTTTTGGTAAAGATCGTCAATTAGTCATCGCTGCCAGCGAACTCCAACCGATAAAAGCACCTAAAAATCCTTATCAAGATTAGATCTCGATCGTCTGGACTAGGTAAATTTGCAGCCGCTTTGTAAGAAGATATCGTGAAATCCCCAAACTCTCTACTTCCACTCGATCGCATTGCCATGACATTTATGGCTGGGATCGCGATCTTCACGCTGATTTTATTACTGATTGGCGATCGCACCTTACCGCAAGTTCGCGACTTTAATTGGCAAAATCGCCAAATTAGTGCCGACGATACCGCCTTTACGCTGACATTCAACCGTCCGATCGATCGTACCACCGTGGAGCAGCAACTTAAAATCGCTCCTCCACTCACTGGAAAAACGAGTTGGGCGGGTTCCAAAATGGCTTATACACTGACCAACCCAGCTCCCTATGGAAATACTTATACCGTAGATTTACAAGGCGCGAGAGAGGCGATTGGCACTAATAGAGGGAAAGAGATCGTCCCCTTTCGCGGGCAATTTCGGACACCCGATCGGATGTTTGCATATATCGGCAGTAGTCAGATCGATCGGAGTAGGATCGTCATTTATAACTTTCAAACCCATCAACCGTTAACACTCACACCAGACAATTTAGTTGTTACCGATTTTAAAGTCGATCGTCATAGTCAAAAAATCTTATTTTCGGCGACAGATATTCAAACACTCGAAAACAAACAACCCGCGATCGCCAGTCAACAAATTTATAGTGTTACTACTGGCATCGCCCCACATAATTCAACCAAAGATTGGCAATACGAGCCACCAGGAAATGTCGAACTCATTCTTAATAATCAAGAATACCAAAATGTCAAATTCGACCTCGCACCCGATGGCAGTAAAATTGTCGTGCAACGCGTTAGCCGCAAGCGTCCTGGTGATTTTGCGCTGTGGGTAGTGCCGCTCGACAAATCTGCTCCCCCGACGAAACTCAAACAAAGTGGTGATTTCGTAATTACGCCCGATAGTAATGAAGTTGCGGCGGCTGTCGGACAAGGCGTATCGATTTTTCCACTCGTTCCTGACGTGGGTAGCAATCTCGATTTCTTACCCAAATTTGGTAACGTACTTAGCTTTGCAAACGATGGGAGTGCCGCTGCCATGGTTGAATACAATAGCGACTATACCAAATCATTATTTGTCGTAAAGAATGATGGTATTGAGGAGCAAATATTTAAGACGAATGGCTCGATTTGGGATGCCAGATTTTCGCCAGATAAAAAGCTGATTTACTGCTTGGCAACCGAACTCAAAACTAAGGGTAATAATAGCTATGAAGAGCCATATCTAACAGCGATCGATATCGATACTAAAAAAATCGTCATGCTCATAAATCTCCCGAACCAACAGGGACTTCAGATGAGCTTATCGCCAGATGGCAAAGCCATAATGTTCGACCAAGTAGAAAATGGTGATAATGTCGATCGCCTCGTTAGCGGTGGGAGTAATGGCATTTTGTGGTTGGTACCGATTCCTACGAATATTCGCGAACTGACAACTCCCGTGCAAGCAGAACGCCTACCCTTATCTGGTTGGCATCCACGCTGGCTATCTTAATTCGGTTGAATTCCACCAAAATCTCGGACTACTTTACTTATTCCAGTTACTACTCGCGCTAATTTCTCAAAGTCGATCTTGTCTACAGTATCATCGATTGTATGGTAATGCGGATAACGAAAAGTAGCAGTATCAGTAATCATAATTGCTTGATAACCTTGCTGCCAAAATGCCCAATGGTCAGACCAACTAACTCCCGGTAAAGCATTTGGTAAAGCCGCGCCTTCGGACGGAAATTTAGCTTGAGCGCGAAACGATCGAATCGTATTGCGGAGTAATTCCCGCGATTCAATATTTCCGACAAATCCCAGGAAGTTTCCCCGATTTGGATATAACAAATTTAAGGGTGGTGGATATTGTTGGCTATCGGCTTTATCTGAGTAATAACCCAATGTTTCTAAACTAAACATCCCCACAATTTTATCGCCGCGTTGCTTGGCTTGGCGAGCATAAACCGAGCTACCCATATTATCAGTCCAGAAATATGGCGGTTCTTCATTCGTAAACTCCACAAATCTCAGCGTTCGCATCGGCTTAGTTTTGGCAAATTCCCTCGCTAGCGCTAATACTGCGGCTGCACCAGTACCATTATCATTTGCGCCAGGACTGGTAAAAGCACTATCGTAATGCGCACCGATGACTAAGATTTCGTCAGCACGAGTAGTTCCCGGAATTTCAACCTCTAGATTGGTATAGGTTTTATTCTCGATCGAGTAGTCTAAATTCTTGACGCGATAACCTGCTGTTGTTAACTCTGTAGTGATATAGTCCTTGGCTGCGAGAAGATTTTGATAATTCTGGTAATTGCGGATGCCGATTTTTTCACCCATCATCCCCACATCTTGCTGGAGACTGGTTTGTAACTGTGTTTCTGTAGCAGTTAAGGGAGGTAAGACTTGGCGGTAACTCTCTCCTGGCATCCACACCATCAACGACCAGCCAAAGATTAGCAGCGCGATAATTATTAGGGCGAGAATACCCAATCTAATTAGGGCTGCGCGATCGAAGAGTTTGAATTTCACAGTTACCGAATCTCAGTGACGATCTATCTCTTCGGATAATCTCATGAATTGCGATCGAGTGCCGAGATTTAATTCTCTCCGCTGCGGGGGTTCTGTTCGCACCAAGAAATTTTTCTGCTCTGCTGCGATGACAAATTAGTAGCTACTCGACAGGCGCTAGGCTCTCGTGCCTCGAACCTCTATAATAAAGGGCGATAAGAAAATTATTTAAAATAGGTAATCACCGTGGCTGCTACTGTCCAATCGCCCGCTACAGCGCGTCGGGTTGTATTTCCGTTTACTGCCATTGTGGGGCAAGAGGAAATGAAATTAGCTCTGTTATTGAATGTCATCGACCCCTTTATCGGTGGGGTGATGATCATGGGCGATCGCGGTACGGGTAAGTCTACTACCATTCGAGCACTCGCAGATCTACTCCCAGAAATCGATGTCGTCGCTGGAGATCCTTTCAATAGCCATCCGAGCGATCCCGATCTGATGAGTGAGGAACTGCGATCTGAGTTTCTCTCGACTCATGCAACTTTCCCTGTGGCTAAAAAAAATGTACCGATGGTGGATCTACCATTAGGTGCGACCGAGGATCGGGTGTGTGGAACGATCGATATTGAAAAAGCACTTTCTGAAGGTGTCAAAGCTTTTGAACCAGGATTGCTGGCTAAAGCCAATCGTGGCATTTTATATGTAGATGAAGTCAATTTACTCGACGATCACCTCGTCGATGTGTTGCTAGATTCCGCAGCTAGCGGTTGGAATACCGTCGAACGCGAAGGGATCTCGATCCGTCACCCCGCGCGCTTCGTACTAGTCGGTTCGGGAAATCCTGAAGAAGGTGAATTGCGTCCGCAATTACTCGACAGGTTTGGAATGCACGCGGAAATTCGCACGGTTAAAGAGCCAGAACTACGGGTACAAATCGTCGAACAACGATCGGATTTCGATCGCGAGCCGCACAAGTTCACCACCGATTATCAATCGGAACAAGTATCGCTCCAACAGCGGATCGTCGATGCTCAAACCAGACTACCCACTGTCAATCTCGACTACGATTTGCGCGTAAAAATCTCCCAAGTCTGCTCGGAATGCGATGTAGATGGACTGCGCGGCGATATCGTCACTAATCGCGCTGCCAAAGCTTTAGCAGCTTTTGAGGGGCGCACTGAGGTCACTGTAGACGATATTCGCCGGATTATCGCTCTGTGTCTGCGTCACCGACTGCGGAAAGATCCGCTGGAATCGATCGATTCTGGCTCGAAGGTAAATAAAGTTTTCGCACAGGTATTTGGCGTGGAATTAGCAGCAAAATAATTTGGTAGGTATGCTGATAAGTTATTAATTTAAAAAATGGGTTTCTAACTTAGCTTAGAAACCCATTTTTTTGAGAATGGGCACACTCTTCAACAATCGAGCTTTTATTTTAAAATTTATTTTATTTATATGGATCGACTTTGGCAACTGCAAGAGTTACCGATTTAGATTTATTGTCTAATTGAAATTTTTGTTTTTGCACTAACAAAACATCAGTTTGCGCCGCACATAGAGCAGCAGCTTCTGCGACACTAGTAGTCCCGACAAGTGCTGAAACTAAGACCGAAGATCGATCGACAGCAATGGAATTTAGCCGTTCTGGGCTGTAAGTTTTTAAAAACAACCCCGATTCGCGACAATAATCGACCAAGCCTACCTCATCAGCCTTGGGATCGATCGTCGCAATCCCGGCAATTTTATCCAGATCGAGAGCGTACTCGCTGAATATAGACTCGATCGCCTTTTCGATCGCCAGTTTACTCACCCCCCGCTGACAACCAATCCCTACCCATAAATTTCTTGAAGTTCGATCGATGCTATTCATGACTAACTAGAACCAAACAAGGAAGGGATTCGATCGAGTTACCCTTAAACCTTCCCAAACCGCCGATGACGTTGTTGATAATCGGCGATCGAGTCTGCAAATTCATCAGTACTAAATGCTGGCCAATGAGTATCACTGATATAGATTTCAGTATAGGCGAGTTGCCATAATAAAAAGTTACTCAGGCGCTGTTCGCCACTAGTTCTAATCAATAGATCTGGGTCGGGTAATCCTTGAGTATCTAAATGTTGCGAAAACATCGACTCATTAATATCTTGAGGATTTAATTCACCTAACCGAACACGTTCGGCGATCGATCTACATGCCTGCAGGATTTCATGACGGCTACCATAATTAATCGCAATATTAAAGGTAACACCTTTGTTCTCAGCGGTTTTTTCGATCGATTTATCCATCATCTTTTGTAGCGAGATTGGGACTTGCAATCGATCGCCGAGAAACCTAATTCGTACACCTTCCGCGTGCATTTGGGCTAATTCACTATCTAATAATCCTTCAAATAAACGCATCAAGAAATCGACTTCAGCCGCTGGTCTTCCCCAATTTTCAGTCGAAAAAGCGTAGAGGCTAAAATTAGCAATCCCCCAATCCCGACAACAATATAGTAGCGATTTAACTGTTGCCGCACCCTGTTGGTGTCCAGCGATACGTGGCAATCCTTGTTGTTTAGCCCACCTACCATTACCATCCGCGATCGCGGCAATATGTTGGGGCATTCTGGTTGGATCTAAAATTGCGGGCAATTTGGTAATTAATTGAGTACTCATATAATTTTTATTTGTTATTTGTTTTAGCTTCGATCGATGCTCCGAAAAGATGTTCTAAATCGGCAATACTCAAAGTTTGATGCCAGATTAAGAGCTGGTGCATTACTAGATAAAAGGTATAAATTATTTCGCGCCGATGTTGCCACTTCCACTCATGCCAGTGGAGAACAGACATCATCCGTCGATATGTTTTGAGTAGGTTATTCCCATGCGATCGATGTGACAATAGCTGTTGACAACTGTAGATAAATCGCGATCCCTGTGGCTGGGGATACAACCACACACCAAAGCCCCAGAATTTAGTCAAATGATTGACTTCATCCGTGACTAATTCACCCAAGATTTGTCGCAGCATACCTGTAGAATGCCCCATCAGCCACAAATATAAACAGGTAGCCCCATACTCGGTAAGAATTCGATGCAAACCATGCCGATACAGATCGCGACTGGCACAATCAGTAGGTTGATACGGACGTGCTTGTTTGACTGTTGGTTTGATTTTTTCGCCGCTGAGTTGCCGATAGATGGCAAGCAGAGCTGGTGTATGACGGCATTCTTCTAGTTCCCACAACCCTCTGTGCAGGCTCCCAACCTCATCGATAGCACCGCCAACAAATTTTGCCATTTGCGGATGAATCGGTGCCAGATATTGCCGACTAGTTTGGGTATAGCCGCTAATTGGTGCTTCTGTATCGATCGAGCCTTTGAGGATTGCTAAAAATAGTTCTGGTTCGATCCCGATAATCTGATGGGAATTAATACTTTGCCAATCAATAGATGCCCATCTACGCGGTTTCGGAGCGATAAATTGTTGTGATAAATCTTGAATGCGATCGTGTAAACAATCTAGCTTTAAATAAGTATCGACGAGTGGATTTATGATTCGATCGAAGTCAAAGTCGAGCGCTCGATCGATGCTAGTGGAGATGAGCAAAACCATGATTCACCTGTCGGTATGTGGTGGTTGCTTCTACTATAAATATCTCCACAACTATTGTCAGTCGGATCGCGTTGGGAGTTTATTCGCGAGCGAAAGTCTGAAAAAGTAGGATAAAGATTGAAGATATTACTCGATCGAATAAAACAGTTTAAGTTCTTAGTCCTTAGTTACTGTTTTACTACTATTTTTCGATCGATGATAGAAGGCGGTTTTGAATCATTTTCAATTATGGCGTGCCCCTCTTCGAACGATCTCGCTACGAAATTATTAATCGTTTTCTCAGGGGAAACTCAGATTGTGAGATTAGAATCTGGATATGTTTGTAACCCAGGCTGCCATTATTCCTCGTACTCACGATGTCTGCTTTCCCCCAACGACTGACAAAATTGACCTCGCGCATCCCTGGATACATCTATCTGTGGTTGGCAATCCCGATCTTTGGCTCTGCCAGCGCCGTCACGCGGAAGATTACTGAAATCGGTGCCGAGCATTTCATCGGTGGTCACAATCCGATTTCTTACTGTAATGTCCTATTTACAGGGAATCTTTGCGCGCTGCTGGTGCTAATCGCGATCCACCGCCACCGCTGGAGCCGCAATGCTTGGCGGCAAATATCGGGGCGGGAATGGATTGGTTTAGTCATGGTGGCGGTTTTGTCTGGCGCACTGGCTCCCGGCTTAATTTTTCAAGCATTGTCCTTAACTCCTGTCACAAATGTGTTACTGCTCGGTCGATTGGAACCGCCATTGACACTGGCATTATCGATCTGGGTATTACACGCTCGACTCAATCGCTGGGAAGTGTTGGGATCGATCGTCGCGGTTACTGGGGTGGTACTGACGTTGGCGTATCGCCTACCGGAGGTAATCGTCCTGCAAACCGATCGATCTCAGATGACTCCGGTGGCTGGATTTCAGGTAGGATTGGGGGAATTAATGGCTGTATCGGGTGCGATCTGTTTATCCATTGCCACGATTGTCGCCAAAAAGTACCTTGGTAATGTGCCATTGGGCATCAGTAATACTGTGCGAACCGGATTGGGGACGATCGTTTATTTCTGCTTGGCATTATGGATGTATGGTTTCGACCATTTTATGGGCGTACTGTCGCCATTTCTCTGGCAGTGGATGTTGTTATATGGAACGGTTATCGTCGTCATCGGGCAATCTTACTGGAATGCAGGGCTGCGTAATTCATCGATCGCGACTGCATCGCTGGTTGGTTCTTTTGCGCCGATCGTGGGTATTTTAGCTGCTTATTTAATCTTGGGCGAAATTCCCACTCAGGCTCAATACATCGGCGGGATTGTAATTTTAATAGGTCTATTTTTAGGTCGAGTGGGGATTAAAGCGCGTACCGACCGACTCAAAACTGTCGGGGTTAGCTCTATGGAGATAGAACAAGAGCTAGAAGGAAAAATGGGATTTAGAGGGATCTGAAAATGTTAATTATTTTAACAATACTCAGACACTAAATTACTAGCTAGCATCAAATCCAATCATCATTCTAATTTGTATATAAATTGCAAACACCATTAACAAGAGTATGCCTTTATCATTGCCACGTCGAAGATTGTTAACTTATCTGGGATTAGGTACACTTGGCTGGCACGTAGCTAGCTGTGCGAGTCGATCGTCATCGGCATCTTCAATTATTACTACAGAACCTAAGCAAATCGTCACACCTGGAGAAATTGCCACCTCTGCGAATCGATTACCAGAGTTTCAAGGAATTAGTGAGTGGCTGAATTCATCACCACCAGCGACCAAAGATTTACTCGGCAAAGTCGTCTTAGTCCAGATTTGGACGCTAGGTTGTATCAATTGTCAACGGACATTACCCTACGTTACCAGCTGGCATAAAAAGTATGCAGCTAAGGGATTGCAAACAATTGGCATTCATACCCCAGAATTTCCATTCGAGCGAGATATTAAAAATATTCGCCGCGCGATCGCCAAACATGAGATTACTTATCCTGTAGGTGTCGATAATGACTTTCAAACTTGGAAAGCATTTAAAAACGAATATTGGCCGCATTTATTTTTAGCAGATCGGCAAGGAATTATTCGATACGATCGTATTGGCGAGGGAGCTTATGACGAAACTGAGGCGAAGATTCGGCAATTGTTGGGACAGGCAGCATGAATGAAATTTCCCCACTCACCTTCGGTTTCGCCCTCGGTGGCGGATTGTTAACAATTCTCTCCCCCTGCGTGCTGCCAGTTATACCATTAGTATTAGGTCGATCGTTCAGCTCGCACAGACTCGGCCCTGTGATGTTGGTATTGGGTTTAGTCAGTGGTTTTGCGCTAATTGGTAGTTTGCTTGGTGTTGCGAGTTCCTGGTTTGTCGGCTTTACCAATATCTTACGGAATATGGCGGTGGGCTTATTATTCGGACTTGGCGTTCTGGCAATCTTTCCTGAATCGAGCTACCGATTTATGAGCTACTGGCAATTCGGTAAAGCTTGGGAGCCAAAGGCTCCAGGCTTGTGGCGTGAATTCTGGATCGGTACGCAATTGGGACTACTGTGGACACCCTGTGCGGGGCCAGCATTGGGCAGTATTTTAGTCCTAGCAGCCGTCAAACATGAGGTTTTGGGTGCGTTGGCATTATTAACTGTTTACGGACTGGGGGCCGGAATTCCGCTGCTGGCGATCGCGTATAGCAGTCGTCATATCAGCAACTCTTCGCGGCGATTGTTACCTTATACAACTACATTTCAACGAATTGGCGGGATACTAATGGCTGGAACGGCGATCGCGATTTTACTCGGTTGGGATGTGGAACTTCAACTGTGGTTGGCTCCTTTATTTCCTAAACTTCCTTTATAAACAGATCGACAGAAGTCATCAATATTTACCATGAATAAACAACCTAAAAAATCTCCACCCGTTCCGCCACAGACGAATTTTGTTAAAATCCTCCACTGTTTAATTATTGTCAGTCTATTTATCATGATTGGTAGTGGCTTACAGATCTATAATGCCACGCCAGTATTTGGCGGCAAAAGTGGTTTACCATTTCCAAAGTGGATGACTTTAGGCGGTTGGTTAGCTGGCGGTAGAAATTGGCATTTTGCCACGATGTGGATATTTGCCTTTACCTTATTAATTTATGGGATTTATATCTTCCTTACTCAACGGTGGAAAAAGAAGTTTGTTTCGGCACAAGATCTCAAAGCATTGCAAGTCGGACAAAATCCCAAACGACGGACTTATGCTTGGCATCGCATCATCTACACCGGAATTATTCCTGTGCTATTAATGGCGATCGTGTCAGGATTGGCAATGTACAAGCCCGCTCAATTTCATTGGCTTTCTGGGTTATTTATCAATTGGCAGACTTTACGCACGATCCATTTTTTGACTGTACCCATCTCCCTATTGTTTGTCTTAGTGCATATCATTATGGGAATCAGAGCTGGCGGATTGAGACTAACTCGATCGATGTTTCAGCCTTGAAGATTTTACATCGAATCTCTCGATCCATCTCCAACTATTCTAAAGAAGAAATATTTAATATCTAAATAATATTTAAATCTTAACTAATCGGCATTACCCACCGTATTTTTCTAACATATGAATCAGCTCAATCGTCGTCAAGCCATTCAACTAATGGGAATATCCAGCATCGGTTACCTACTCGGTAGTTGTAGCAATGAACTGACTGCCAAGATCGGCGATCTGTCAGAACCATTAAATCAATCATTTGGCGAATTGCTCGTCAAACCCCAACTGCTCATCCCTGAATTTTCTAAAAGTGCGATCGATCCCAAAGCTCTACTACTCAATAGTTATGAGGGCACTCCCGAAATCGATCCCGATGAGTATCGATTGACTGTCGATGGGGAAGTAAAATTTCCGATGGAACTGAAGTTAGCAGAATTAAAACAAATTCCGCCAACGTCGATAATTATGCAACATGTTTGCGTCGAAGGTTGGGCGGCGATCGTCCAGTGGGGAGGCTTCCGATTGCGCGATCTGGCTAAAATGGTGCAACCAAAAGATAGTGCTAGATATGTCTTATTTCAGTCAGCAGATAAATACACCGAAAGTTGGGATTTGGCTTCTGCCATTCACCCGCAAACCTTGTTAGCTTACCAAATGAATGGTGAGAACCTGCCCAATGATAATGGCGCACCACTCCGCCTCGCATCACCGATTAAATTGGGCTATAAACAATCAAAATGGGTAACAAAAGTTAGCTTTGTCAGTCAAGTCCCCAAAGGTGGTAAAGGTTACTGGGAAGAGCAAGGCTATGAATGGTTCGGTGGGATTTAGAGATCGATCCTCATTCAGTTATATTCAATCCGATCGAATTTACTCAGTTACCAATTATGTCACGCAATTATTGTCTACTTTTAAGCATATCGATTGTGTCACTAATTACAGTTGCCTGTAGTGTGCCAACCCCGATTTCATCTAGCTCTACTGCCAATCCGACACCCGCAATGGTGGCGGGAGCGAACATCGATCCACCTGCCGATCTTGCTACTGCGAATGTCAAAGGCGAGCAAACTATCGTTCTAGCTGGCGGTTGTTTCTGGGGTGTAGAAGCAGTATTCGAACATCTTAATGGCGTTGCTAATGTCATCTCTGGTTACTCTGGCGGTACTGCGGCAAACGCGAACTATTATGCTGTCAGCGGTGGCTCGACAGGTCATGCAGAAGCGGTCAAAATCACCTACGATCCGACTCAGATCTCCTATGGACAGTTACTGAAGATCTACTTTCTAATTGCCCACGATCCGACACAGGTAAATCGTCAGGAGCCAGATAATGGCACTCAATATCGATCTGCGATATTTTTCACTAATCCAGAACAGCAAAAAATAGCAAAAGCTTATATCGATCGATTGAATCAAGCTCGCGTTTTCCCCAAACCGATTGCCACCCAAGTACTACCTCTAACTAAGTTTTATGCGGCTGAAGACTATCATCAAAATTTCATCGATCGCAATCCTACTCAAGCCTATATCGTTAGATACGATCTACCAAAACTCACCCAACTACGCCAGCAATTTCCGACACTGATTAAAAAAAGTTAGAGGATGTTTGGAAAGTATAAACAAGCACCCTTAAAAAAGATTCATAGACTTGCTTAAATATTTTCTAATCTCCATATCTCTAAACATCCGCTCGCGATGTAACAGGTAATCTGCACTAGCTGTGTTGTTCTAGTCTGAAATTTTGGCAAATAGTTCGATCGATCTAGCCATATTTAAGTTTAAAACGTAGAATTACTAAATTCAGCCCCAGCGTGACTGCATTGGCGATAATTATTGGCGGACTTTTGACTAATAAGCCATAAATAAACCACATTCCCACTCCAGCAATAAATGACAACAGCGTTGGCAAAGCCAGATCTTTGGTAGACTTGGACTGCCAAACCTTCAAAACTTGCGGAAAAAAAGCTGCTGTTGTCAGCGTTGCCGCCACATAACCTACAAGATCGATCGATTCCATGTTAAATCCGTTCCTGTAAGTAGAGGTTTATTCATGCCTAATAAAGGATCGTAAGTTAAAAGGAGTTGCAGAATCGATCGAAATTACTCGATCTCAGATATCGAAGTTTCGATCGCCATCAGATCGGAAACTCAGCTAAAAAGGTGGTTTAGCCGACTTCGATCGGGCAATTGCACTCAATCCTCATTCTATCAATGCCGATGGTGCGAGGGGATCTCTAAAATATACCAAGCTCGGAAATCGATCGCTACTCCCGCAATGAGTAACCAACTCCGCGTGCGGTATGAATCAATCGCTTCTCACGATCCTGCTCCAACTTCAACCGCAGATAGCGAACGTAGACTTCGATAATATTGGAGTCGCCTAGAAAATCATACCCCCAAATATTTTCGAGAATTTGGTCTCTGGTAAATACTTGGCGCGGATGACTCATTAAATATTGCAGCAAATCGAATTCCTTAGCCGTTAAATCGATCGATCTTTGCCCGCGATGGACTTCCCGAGTACGACGATTTAAGCTCAAATCGGGTCTCCTGGGTATTTGGTGATAAGCGTTACTTGTATTAAGTCCTGTAACGCTTTCAAGACCGATCGCTGCCGAAAACCGTAGCCTAAGATACATTTTCTACCACAAACCCAGGAGAGCCGATTTTTGTAGCTAGAGATAACGATCGCACCCCAACACCAGTAAACTCGATCTGTTTAATCCTTTCTACAATCTAAATAAAACAAGAGCGAAAAAATTAAAGGGGTAAGAATCAATTCGTTGTACTCTTACCCCTTTAACTAAGTGTCCATACTAATAACTACAAACTAGTAACTTTAGTTATTACTTAACTTCATTTGCTGGAAATGTAGTTACTCTCCCTTTTTTGACAGCAACTACCACATCGTAAGTAGCACAATAAGAGAACGTGACATTATTCGCTTTGTTGTATAAATTGACAACCATACCTGCGCCACCAGGTTGAACTCCCAGCGGTTCCAAATCCCCATAGAAGAACCGACGTAGTTGGTCGCCACCACCAATCTGACCCTTGTTTTTAGTAACTAGTGCGATTTTTTCTTGTAATGATGGGCTTTCAGCAGCACTGACAACTATCCCGATCGATGGTGCGAATGTCCCAGGTGTAACATGACCGACAGTAACTAAGCCCAACATTGCAACACTTGTAACTAAAGCAGTTAATTTCATAAAATTCCGAATGAATATCGATAGAATGTGTTCCAGGCAAACCCGATTGGCTCACTGATTTAACTATCGCAGCCACTACTGAAAGCTCTCTGAACTCGACCGATCGATTTCCTGAATTTATGCTGAAATGCTCCTCAGTTAAATCTCAGCACTTTCTCAGAAAACGATCGTAGCCTGACATTTCATTTGGCAAGATGTGACATTACTGTGCCAAAACGGGAAAATTGGCTGCTAAAGCTTTCCGCTGTTTAAGACAAGCACTTCAGCTAAATCTGAAATATTTGAGTAAATTGCAAAACTCACATCTTGCACCAGTTTGAAAATACTAGTGTTAACCCTAGCTCCAGGGTACCCACAAGGGGCACCCCTACAGGTTAATTGCGTAGGGGTGCCCCTTGTGGGTACCCTAAGATCTCTGCTTTTACTAGTCTTTCTGTATTGGTGCAAGATATGAGAAAATGAACATCGAATTTGGACGAGAAAAAGGTTGATGATTGGGTAGTGACACCGCGCATTGGTAAACCGATCGAAGTTAATGCTCTCTGGTACTGTGCATTGCGATTACCTCCGGTAGGCTACGCCAACGATGGCGAAGTTTGCCCGTCAGCTTGGTAAACCCTACAAAGAATATGACGTACTAGCCGATCGGACTTCGAGCGAGCTTTCCCGCTTCTGGAACGCCGATACAGGCTATTGCTATGATATCCTCGATAGTCCTGATGGCGTTGATGCGTCCCTACGTCCGAATCAAATCTTTGCCGTGTCATTACCAGGAATCGGCACGAAGGGCTATGTACCGCTCTTGACTCCCGATCGATAGCGGAGCATTGTCGATACCTGTGGACGGCAATTATTAACCTCCTACGGCTTGCGCTCTCTGGCTTCCAACGCTCCTCAATAGCAAGGACATTACGGCGGCAACCAGTTACAACGCGATGGAGCTTATCATCAAGGTACGACTTGGGGTTGGTTGTTGGGTTCGTTTGTGATGGCACATTTGCAGGTATATGGCGATCGATCTCAGGCTCGACAATTTCTGGAACCGATATCGCATCACTTGCTGGTACATGGTTTGGGCACTTGTAGCGAGATATTTGACGGGAATGCGCCGATGACCGCGCGTGGTTGTATCGCTCAAGCTTGGACTGTTGCCTTATGCGGCAGATTTAACTTTCGGTAATCATCTCATTTCCAGATCGAATCCAAGCAACCAAGAGGGTTAATAATCCGATCGATACTAGAGTTTTCAGAACATAGAAGAGGGTGGGAGAAGGAGGGACGGGGAGAGAATAAAAAGGACACTTGCGTCCCAAAATCTACTCCCTATTCCCAATCTATTCATCTTGCAAGGGATCGTGGCCCCAATTCATCAACGAAAATCGCCACCGTGTATTCTCTACATCGCCATGCGGACGCTGTGCCGAATGCCGTCGGACGTAACTGACAACCTTCCGCATGTGGGCGATCTCATCCTCACTGTAGTCAGACTCATTCCGCTTCAACAACTCCACAATTTGCCGCCCCGATTTATGTCCGGTCGATTCAGTTTCATCGTCCTGTTTCTGCCCCACTTCCTGAGAATCCTCAGTTTCTAACCAGCTTGACAACTGATTGGGACTCATGTTCACCACTTGATGAAAATCCTTAATAATCGACTTGCGATTTTCACCCACAATCTAATCCTCCAGTTGGCTCAAAGATTGAGGTTTGTGTGCTGCTTCTTTGCCCGTTTTGTCACTTTTTACTAGATATTGAGGATCGTCTTTGGAGGCATCGACATGATGCTTTTTGATGTCGATTGGCTCGGTTAATTTCTTTTCTACAGTACCTTCGATCGTGCCTTGAGAGCTTTCCCACTGCACTTCGTCGCCTTTTTGAAACTCAGTTGACATGACTTATTGCTCCCAATTTTTTTGTGTGTAACGACTGCTAATCGAATGCTAGCTAACGATCGGTCGATCTATCCTCTATCTTTTGCGGTATTTTTGCATGCCATTAGCATCACGCTAATGTTTTGGTAGAATAGACACTACGCGCTAGAGACATCTCCGCCACCATCGGCACACTCAGATCGATCGACTTTATTGCTGAAGATCGATCGATTCCCACATTTTAACAATTTTGAATATCTCGATTCCGTACTCTTACTTTCAACATACATAGCCTTTGCCAATTCCGGCAATGCGATCGCCTACAAAATCACTAATCTCCAAATCCTGAATTACAGACTGGAGATCGTTGCGAATATTAGGATAACATTTGTTTGAGTCACGGATATCTCTGTAGAATTCAGGTGTAAGGTCTATTTGAACTATCGGCAAGGATTTTGATTCATCTTGCTCAAACTCTGTTGGTTCGCTGCCCATTAATTAACCTTAATCGATTCATTACATATTTTAGCTTGACTTCACAACCTATTTATTTAGCCTCCATCCAATTAGCCCCACTACCAATCTCCGCCACCATCGGCACACTCAGATCGATCGCATTTTCCATCGTCGCCTTAATTTTCGGCTGTAACTCCTCCCACTCATCTTGGGGAATTTCCAACACTAATTCATCGTGTACTTGCAACAACATCTTCGCTTGATATTGCTCTAATAACTTATCGATTTTAATCATCGCCAACTTAATAATATCCGCACTCGAACCCTGAATCGGGGCATTTGCTGCTGCGCGTAAATGTCCCGCATCTACTTGTCCGAGATTACCAAGATTATCCAAATCGATACTATTAGGATCGCTGCCTTTTAAGCCACGCAATTTACCACTTTCAAATCGGAAATACCGCCGCCGTCCGCAGACTGTTTCCACATATCCTAACGCGATCGCTTCACGTTTGACACGCTCTAAGTAGTCAAAAATGCCTGGATATCGATCGTAAAACTTATCGATGAAGATTTTGGCCTCGCTGGTTTTTACTCCAGTTTCTCGCCCGAATTTAGCCGCACCCATGCCATAAACTACGCCAAAGTTGATGATCTTACCCATTCGACGTTGTTCGCTGCTAACGGTATCGCTTTCAAACAATAGTTTGGCGGTGACGGTATGGATATCTTCGTTTTGGTTATAAGCAGTAATTAATACAGGTTCTTGACTAAGATGAGCGAGGATGCGGAGTTCGATTTGGGAGTAGTCAACTGCGGCTAGTATCCAACCGGGTGCGGGGATAAATGCACGCCGAATTTGGCGACTAAATTCGGTGCGGATGGGGATATTTTGGAGGTTGGGATTGGATGATGAGAGTCTACCCGTGCTGGTGACGGCTTGATTGAAATCGGTGTGAACTCTGCCCGTTTTGGGATGGATTAGAGCGGGGAGGGCATCGACGTAGGTAGATTTGAGCTTGGAGAAAGTACGGTGTTGTAAAATCAGATCGACGACTTCATGTTTGCCTTGCAATTTTTCGAGGGTATTGACATCGGTAGAGTAGCCGGATTGAGTTTTACGGATACTTTTGGTATCTAAACCGAGTTTTTCAAATAAGATATGTCCTAATTGTTTGGGCGAACCGAGATTGAATTTTTCACCCGCAAGTGCGTAGGTTTCTTCCTCAATTTTGGCTAAGTCTGTAGCTAAAACATTCGAGAGTGTTTTCAGGTATTCGGCATCGATATTAATGCCCCGATCTTCCATATTGGCGAGAATCGGTTCGAGGGGTAATTCGATCTCTTGCAAGAGTGCTAGTAATTTAGGTGCGGCTGCTAATTCGACTTTGAGGATGTCGTGGAGACGGTAGGTACCCCAAACATCCATCCCACAATATTCAGCCACTGCGGGGATGCTAATATTCGCAATGGTTTGTCCTTTTGGTACCAAGTCGTCGTAACTCTGGGGGACGATGCTCAGATAGCGGCTGGATAAATCGGTGAGATTGTGGCTGCTATCGGGATTTAAGACGTAGCTCGCCAACATCGTATCGAAGACAACGCCTTGGAGGTTAATGCCTTGGTTTTTAAATACCAATCGATCGAATTTTGCATTCTGCAATACCTTCGGATATGTCGAAGATTCGAGGATCGGTTTGAGACTATTTAAGACTAATTGCAATTCTAAATTATTGCCCAACTCGTGTCCGATGGGAATATATGCCATCCTGTCTGGCTCGGCACCCCAACAACAACCAATCCCAACTAATTCCGCATTGCGCGGTTCTAAATCGGTAGTTTCCGTATCCCAAGCAACGGGATGATTTGGATCGGTATGTTGCTGAAGATTGGTAATTACAGCCTGTAGTTTAGCTTCAGTATCGATAATTTGTGGTTGAATCGGCGATAGCTTGCTAAGTTGAAACTTATCAGTATCCTCAGCACTAAAAAACCACATATCGTCACCTCCATCATCGGTATCAATCGATCCGCGCGGCGTAACAATCTCATGAATTGCTTCGTGGGGACTATTGATACTCTCAGGAGTCGGAGCCGCAGCACCACCAAAAACCTCTTGCAGTTTCTCGATATCTTTACTAAATCGATGCAGTTCTAATGTTTGTAATATTGGCTGCACCCGTGCAAAATCAAAACCAGTTAATTTAGTCTCTGGTAACTCAATTTCCAGCGGTACATCGGTAATAATTTTCGCTAAATACTGGGAATGAGTAGCATCATCTTTACCCGCAACCAGTTTCTTCCCATTCGCACCAGGAATCTCCTCCACGCGATCGTAAATAGTCTGAAGATCTCCATATTCATTCAACAACTTCACCGCCGTTTTATCGCCAATCCCGCGCACGCCAGGAATGCTATCCGACTTATCGCCACACAAAGCCTTATAGTCGATAATCTGCGCCGCAGTCACACCCATTTTATCGAAGACTGCTTGCTCGTTCATCTCCGTTACAGAGGCCCCACTTTGTGAGTAAGCTGAAGATAGATATAATACACTCACTCGATCGCGATCGCTCACCAGTTGAAACATGTCCTTATCGCCAGATAAAATCTTCACCTGATAACCAGCGCGGCTAGCTCTACCCGCCAGCGTCCCTAACACATCATCCGCCTCAAATCCCACCGCCGTAATCGTCGGTAAATTTAACGCCGTCAATAGTTGGTATAGGTTCTGAATATCGATCGTGAAATCTTCCGGCGTTTCCACTCGATCGGCTTTATAATTATCATCAGCTTCATGTCTGAATGTCGGCGCGCGTAAGTCAAACGCGATCGCCATCGAATCCGGTTTTTGACTATTAATAATCTCAACCAAAGCCTTGACAAATCCAAAACAAATACTCGTCGGTACTCCTGATAAAGTTGTCAAGCCACCACTCTTGCTTTTGGCATAGGCAAAGTAGGAACGGTAGGCTAAAGAATGACCATCGACGAGAATTAATAGAGGAGACATAAAATCTAGTTGTATTTTACAGGTGGGACTTTCTGTAATAATCTTTCCCGTTTGTGCTGACGTAATTCTGAATCTATTTGAGCGATCGCATCGTCTAGGAACAAATTATATAATTCTAATTGGCGGTTACTCTCTCGCAACCTGTCGAGACAATTTTTTCTAGTTTCTTCAGTCGGATAAGGATATCGCTCGCTCATGATAGGTTCCAATCTCTTTTAATCTCTTGAGTACTAGCATTTGCGGCTTCTAGATTTGCTCGTCCATTTTCGATGGCTTTTGCCAGTAAATCTAGCATAGCATTTGTAGCAATTGGCTGTGCTTCCAAAATTTTCAACAGCAAGGTATTGAGACGAGTATGAGACTGCTTGAGTCCTGACTGCCTGACACATCTTTAAATTGAGGAGAAAAGTCAGGTTTTACAAGTGATAAACTAAAATTGTAACGACAGCAGCCCGCGATCGAAAAGATCTCAGATGGTTTCTAAATAGCAGCGATTTCAATCACCGAGCCATTAGCTCGGCCTTCCTGGGTACAATATTAGAGATGTAGTGTAACCCAAACCATCGGCTGAATATCTTCTCTAATAATGAATGCTGATACTGCAATAGCTTGGATCGATCGATTGGTTGTAGTGGAGACTGGCAAGCATCTTAACGATCTCCAGATTTTTACGATCGAGCAAATTTGGCTGGGCAAAAAGTATATCGAGATTGCTGAAGAGTATCACTGTACCGAAGGACACGTCAAGGATATCGCAGCCGCCTTGTGGCAATTGTTATCCCAACTCTTGAGCGAGCGCGTCACTAAAACCAATCTCAAATCGCTGTTACAGCGCCATGCAGCCCCAGTAACATCGCCGCCGAGGATTATTCCCAATTACCAGTTTATCGGGCGAGAAGCCGCGATCGCCAGACTAGATGAGTTAATCCAGCAGGGACAACAGACGATCGTGATTCAGGGCGAAGGCGGGATCGGGAAAACGACACTCGCCCAAAAGTATTTAAAAACCTGTGGCTGCGATCTTATCCTCGAGTTATCGATGGCAAAAGAGACAACGCAAATCGCCCCTGCGGAAGTTGTAGTAGAGGAATGGCTCCAACAAGATTTACAGATCGAACCGGGACGAGAATTTAGCGTCACATTATTACGCCTAAAACGTCAATTAAGTACGCGCAAAATTGGTGTTCTGATTGATAATTTAGAGCCAGCTTTAGATCGCGATGGGCGGATCGTTGCGAGTCAGCGTAATTACATCGAATTATTCCGAATTTTAACCGATCGCCAGTTACCAGGAGTCACCTTAATTACCAGTCGAGATCGACTGTGTGAAGTAGATCTCAATCTCGCTCACTATCGCTTATCAGGTTTGAATTTAGATGCTTGGCAAACTTATTTTAAGTATCGACAAATTGCTACTACTGAATTAGAAATTGCCCCATTTCACCAAGCTTATGGTGGTAATGCGAAAGCAATGGAAATTATTGCTGGTAATATCTACGCCGATTTTGATGGCGATCTCAGAGCATATTTACGATCGGCAGACAAATCGCCGTTAGTAGAAACTGGATTGCAACAGCTAATTGTCGATCGATTCGATCGATTGCAACAAGTCGATCTCGATGCATATAATTTACTTTGTCGTGTGGGGTGTTATCGCTATCAGGAGATCGATCGGGTTGAGGCTACTGCATTATCTTGTCTATTGTGGGATGTCGCAGATTCACAAAGAACGCGCGTAATTAACTCGCTTAAAAACCGCTCTCTGATTGAATATCATCGTGGTAAATACTGGCTGCATCCGGCGATGCGCGCAGAAGCGATCGCCAGATTGCGAACTACAGATTGGGTACAAACTCATCACCAAGCTGCTAAATACTGGAGCGAGACAATTACCGAAATTACCGATCTGCATACTGCAATTACCGCATTAGAAGCTTATTATCATTATCTAGAAATCGGCGAGCTTCAACAAGCTGTCGAAGTATTAATCAAGCCACTCCGCAATCAATGGGGACAATTCTTACCACTAGCAAGCAATCTCTACCGCATGGGTGCGATCCAACCAGCCTTAACCGCGATCGTCCAAATTATCCCATCATTACAACCGAGTCGCAGTACCGCAGAATTGTACAATATCTTAGGCGATCTCTATTGGATTATCGGTAAAGTTCGCGAGGCGATCGAGGCTCAACAATATGCGAGCGATTATACGACTCAAGTTTTATTAAAAGTAGCAGATACGGATATATCTCACGATACTCACTGTCTGAGAATATTAAATATCGATTCGCTTTTAAGCATGGGATTATATCAGATCGATCTCTGGGAATTAACCGAGGCTAGCAAGCTGTTTGAACGAGTAATCGAGACAGCTCGTAAGCTCGATCTCGATCGATGGGTGCGGAAGGCGAGTGTCTGTCTCGCTTTAGTCAAATCCTATTTGGGCGATCCCGATCGAGCCAACGAATTACTACACTCGATCGAGTCGATCGATAGTCCTCAAAAATCGACTGGTAGCAATGCTTATTTCCTCCAAATCATCGGACAGACTTATACTAAGTTAGACGAATTCGATCGCGCTTTGGCAATTTATCAACAAACATTAACTTTCTGTCAAACTGGTAACTACCTCCAAATTCAAGGTAGAACGCTCAATGGCTTGGCACAACTGTATCGTCAGCAAGGAGATTTACAATTGGCTCAAGCAACTCATTTGCAATCGATCGAAATTCTCGATCGACTCGGTGCCAAATGCGATCTTGCTGAAGCTTATTATCAAGCGGGATTGACATGGCAACAAGCAGGCGATCTTAGCCAAAGTCAGATCTATATCGATCTCCACGCCCAAAAACTTTTTACTCAAATCAATGCTCCCCGCCAATTAGACAAGATAAGGTTTGTTTAACCTTCGCATTAGCTGGCAGCTACACGCCATGACTGCTGCGAATTGACACCATGAATTGTAAGTTTAATTTCTCCAATTGTTGTTAAGCTCTTTCTCTGTGATGGTGTGATAATTGCTAGGATCGTTCGCTTAAATGCATCGAGCACTTCTAACTTCTGGAAATATATTTTGATAATGAATTTCTAATAAATAGACAAATGCGATCGCTAGTAAAGCTTCGAGCCGCAACGTTTGCAAAAACTCGCATCTAGCTCATGCTTAGATAACTGACAATTTTTACAAATAGTTGAGATTTTATTACTACCTTTAGCAATTTGCTCGATTAGATCTTTCACTTGCCAGGGAATGAGTGCGATCCCAGTTAATATCATCAAAACTGTCATTAATTTGCCGGCATCTGACGTAGGCGTAACGTCACCGAATCCTACTGTCGTCATCGTCACGACGGCAAAATAGACAGCATCAAAGAAGGTGCCAAAATTCTTTGGATTTACCGTGTGTTCTACTTGATAAATTAAGCCAGAATAAATAAAGATAATTGAGAAGATCGTAAATAAAATGCGGGTAACGATCGAGCTACCTTCCCGATCGAGATTTCCGAATAAAGGTTTCCCTTCAATAAATCTCAATAACCGGAGGATGCGGAACCAACGGAGAATCCGAATGAAGCTAATATCTGTTACTCCAGTCAATACGGGGAGAATCGTAATGAGATCGATTAGTGAATAAAAACTAAATATATATTTAAGCTTGTCTGGTGCGGCGATCGCTCTAATTAAATATTCAACTGTAAATATTGCTAGAATGATGAAGTCTATCTTGAAGAGGATCGCGCGGATATCTGCTGCTAGTGGATAAGTTTCAGCAACAAAGATACCTGTGGAAATCAAGACTAGCCCGGTGATCGATAAATTAACTATTCTACCGATCGGGTGTTCGATATCTTCTAGGTAAAATGCAATTTTATCTGCAAGGATCATAGAAAAAATTTAGTAATACCGCTAAGTTCGATCCGATATAATTATCTAAAGAGCTTCAGCTACAGCATAACAGAGTCTAATTTAGGTAAATTTATGGCTAAATGGGATGCAGGCAGGTTTTTAAATACCGTCAGCTATTTTGAGGCGATTCCGATCGTCAGCGATCTGCGCCGTTGGCTGACAGGTGGAGCGGGTAGTCAAGCTACCAATAATCATGGAGGAAGAGCTTTGGGCGTGGTATTGGTAGTTGGTGCGACGAGTGAAATTGGCGAATTAGTCGTCCAGCAATCAGTAAAAAGTGGCTATCGAGTTAGAGCCATACTTTCCGACCTAACCTTAATTCCATTTAGTGTACCCACAAATGTCGAGTTCGTACAGGCACAACTCGATCGGCCAGACACGCTTACCCCAACGCTGATGCAGGGAGTTCGAGCGATTATCGTTTGTCCCGAGCCGCAGAGTGCCCGCTCTACATCAGCATTACAGAATTTAATTACGGCTGCGAGCGCCCATTTATCTCCAGCGCATAACTTACAACTGTTTGATTTTACCGAACCCACTACCGATCTCCAAGCTACTTGGGGCGCTGTCGATGATGTGGTGATGGGTGGAGTCAGTGAGAGCGGCATTCGGTTGATGTCTGGATATGCTGATTTTAGTGGCAATGTTTCGACCGATAATTCTGGGGGATTTGCGTCGGTACGGACGCGTAATTTCGATCCTAGTCTCGATCTGAGTTACTATCGTGGCATCGAATTTCGAGTTAAGGGCGACGGGCAAAGATACAAAATTTTCGTCCGCACTGAGGCTAAATGGGATGGGATTGGCTATGCTCACTCATTCGATACCGTCCCGGATGAATGGATGACTGTGCGAGTGCCCTTTCGCGATTTAGTCCCGATCTTTCGAGCCAAAACCGTTAAAGATGCCCAGCCGATCGATTTGAGTCAAATTTGTTCGATACAGTTGATGTTAAGTAAATTTGAATACGATAGTCAACTAAATCCTCACTTCAAACCAGGCTTATTTTCACTTCAAATCGAGTCAATTTCGGCCTATGACGGACAAATTACGCCGCAGTTAGTTTTAGTCGAGCCATCACAACTCGATCCGGCTCTGACAGCTACACTCCAAGCTACTAAATTACCATACTCGATCGTCAAATCTGAGATCTTAGATCCGCAAATGGTCGCTTTGATTTGTGTAAAATCGCTGACTCAACCAGAAACTGTCGGCCAAATTTTAGGGCGTTAGGCTGGGTTTCACCTGACATTGCAACATTCGGATCTAATCTACGTCCGAGATGATTACCCGATCGAGAACATCAGATTCTCGATTTGGTGAATCGTGTCAGAGTATAATCGATCGCGGTCTAGTAATCGTCAGCCCAATATAGCGCGGGATAGTAGATATCATGAAATCGAGCAACATTAATAGTGGAATTGTCAGCATCATGTGTGCGACTAGCCTCGTGCTAGCCATCGCCATCCCTGCATTGACAGTCACACCACCCGCGAAAACTACTCCCGCGCCTAAAACTCCCCTCCCGACTGAGAAGAAACTAACCCCTACAGCTACTCCAGTACCTAAAGTCTCACCGCCGACAGCTACTCCGACTAACCCGACTACCGCTACACCCACACCGACAACTACTCAACCGCTGGTTATCGTCCCCACGCTGACACCAGTCACTCTCAAAGACTTCACCAATCTCTACGGAAAATTATTAGAAGTCAAACTTACTCCCAATCAACAACGTAAAATCCAGCAGCGGATAAGTAGGGAATGGATGACAAATCTCGGATTGCGAAACACTGTGACACAAACCATTGCGCTAGAACCACAAATTGTCAATGGTACGCCAGTAGAGCGCAGTCAACTTCAAGCTAGATTAGTCGGAAATCTCCGCCAACAGGTATTAGATGGCGACACCAATGCACTGTGGTTGGTGACATTCTACGATGCCTCATCCAAAAATTGGTTGGCACCCGGACAGCCACCATTAACACGGATGACGACCGACATCAGTGCGGATGCGCTGTGTTTTATGGTTAACGAAGTCATGGGTAAATCGGTAGCTACACCCGATCCCAAACTCAAAAATGCGATCGCGACTAAACTCACCGCTGAATACGCCAAAATCCCAGTAACTACCAAACAAGAACTCTCGCAATTGCCAACAAATTGGTTGAAATTCAAGGATAGTCAATGGTTCCGCAGAGGTGATGAGTTCCGCGAACAAATGCGCGTTCATTGGGGTCAAAATCTCGAAGCTTATATTCCCGAACTGCGTGAAATTAGTAAACTCAGACGCGATCGCATGGCGAAGATTAAAGCAGATCCGACGATTAAATGGGGCAGTCTTAATTCGATCCAACGCCAAGCAGCAATCCAAAAAACCGAAATAGATTTTCAGAATAGCATCCGCACGATCCCCCAAGTAAAAACATTACCATTAACCGATCGGGTTTCAGCAATGCAGGTAGCTAGTGCTATCGGGAATTCACCCATGAGCTACTCACTCAGGTTAAAAGTAAAATAGCTGTAGTCTTTGGTACGAGTAAGTAGGTAGGTGCAATTATTTATAAAATAGATTATGCCTGAAAACTAGCTGGTGGGCAGTGCCCACCCTAGCCACTAGCCACTAGCCACTAGCCACTAGCCACTAGCCACTAGCCACTAAAGCCATCAGCCATAACTCGATCTAGATGTCGAACAGCTTACCCACCCTGAAACAGTTTAGATTCGATCGTTCTATAACCTTTAATATGCGCCTTTATCGTCCCGTTGGTCTCCAGGAACTAGAGCTAATTATAAATAGCGGTTGCTCAGCTTTTCCACCCAGACTACCCTTTCAACCAATTTTTTATCCCGTCCTCAATCTAGATTATGCAATTCAAATCGCCCGAGATTGGAATACTAACGATCCAACTTCAGAATTTGCTGGCTTTGTAACTGAATTTGATGTTGACGATCTATATATCTTGCAATATCCGATTCAAGTTGTTGGTAACAGCCACATCCATCAAGAGCTATGGATCCCTGCGGAAAACTTAGCCGAATTCAACCGACATATTATCGATAAGATCCAGGTAGTAGCTGCTTATTATGGCGATCGATTTACCGCTTCGATCGATCCCAAGACTAACTTACCCATGATGTAGCAAGAAACCATAGTCGATCGGCCATTCGGTAATTCATAACTTATAACTTATAATTCATAATTTAATGCGTATTCTTGTAACTGGTGCTAGTGGTTGTGTCGGACATTATGTGAGCGAAACCCTAATTCAAAATACCGACCACGAACTGTTTTTATTCGTTCGCAATCCAGCGAAGTTAACAGTAGATATCACCGCCCGTCCCGGCATTCATGTCGTCCAGGTGGATATGCAGGAGATCGAACAGCAAGCTGAATTACTCAAAACAATCGATGTCGCAGTCCTGACTGCGGCTGGCTGGGGCGGACAGGAAGCCTTTGATATTAACTATACAAAAACTCACATCTTACTAGACTTGCTCGATCCGCAAGTATGCCAGCAAGCGATTTATTTCTCGACTGAAAGCGTACTCGATCGCGAGAACCAATTACTACCAGAAGCAGGTAAAATCGGTACGGACTATATCATGTCCAAATATCAATGCTTAGATAAATTAACGCGAGCAGCACATGCACCCGATGGAGCTGGGAGTATTGCCGCAAAAGTTACCACAGTCTTCCCGACACTAGTCTTGGGTGGCGATGGCAACAAGCCTTACTCCTACCTCTCTGCTGACTTACCAAATGTTGCTAAATACGTGGGATTGTTGCAGTGGTTTAGTGCGGATGGTAGTTTTCACTTTATTCATGCCAAAGATATCGCCGAAGTCGTCAGACATCTGATCGCCTATCCAGAAATTGCCGATAAATTCGATCGACGGATCGTGTTAGGGAATAAATCTGTCACTGCCAATCAGGGGATTCAGGAAATCTGTGCCTACTTCGGTAAAAAAAGCCCGTTTCAAATTCCGTTGTCGATCTCGCTAGCAAATTTCTTTATTAAAGTATTTAAAATTCAAATGGCAGAATGGGATCGGTTTTGCCTCAATTATCGACATTTTACTCACGTCAATATCGTTAGTCCGGCAACATTCGGGCTACCGAGCTATGCGCCAACCATTACAGATATCTTCCGCACGCGGGGGATTGTCAGCGCAAAAAATTAAGCGATGAAAGTTGCATATATTTTCGGATTTCCCCTACTTATCTTGACACTAGTAGAGCGAGCGATCGCCTTACCTTTTAGCGAGATTGCCAAAATTGCCGAGCCTGTCACTGTACTGATTAATAATAGTAATACCAGTCAAGGATCGGGGGTAATTATCAAGCATGAAGGAAAGCAGTATACCGTCCTAACTGCGGCACATGTGCTATGCGGTAAAGATTATTATAACGGCTGTAACCGCAGTTCTGTTTATACGATCGCTACCACCGATCGACAATATTCAGGCAATATTAGTAATATCAAGCTATTGCCAGAACGACTAGATTTAGCGATCGTTCAGTTTAATAGCGATCGCACTTATCCAGTCGCGAAAATAGGTGAATCTAACCAATTAGCAATTGGGATGTCTGCTTATGTTGCTGGATTTCCAGTACCAACAACCGCAATTGAAAAATCAATTTTCATCACCCATGAAGGTAGAATTGTTGCCGTAGCAAGTGGCAGCCGTCGCATCAATAAAAATGGTTATGGCACCATTTATAATACAACTACTTTGCCAGGGATGAGCGGTGGTGGGGTATTTAACGATCGCGGCGAACTAATTGCTATTCATGGACAAGGAGATCGCGATCCGGAGACTGGGGATAAAACTGGTAATAATCTTGGCATCCCGATCGAGAGTTTTGTTCGCTTAGCTAGCAAAGTCGGGATCGACACTACTAATTCTACCGTCGCAATTGCCGCACCGAAGACAGCCGATGATTACGTAATTACTGGGATTGGTAAATATTATGATGGCAATAAACAAGGAAGTATAGCTGATTTTAGTAAAGCGATTCAGCTCGATACTAAGTCAGCACTCGCATTTTATCAACGTGGATATATTCGCAGCAGTCTGGGTCTAAAACAAGCAGCACTTACCGATCTTACTCGCGCGATCGAGCTACAGCCAAATTATACCAAAGCTTACTATCGGCGAGGGCTAGTCAGAGCGGAATTAGACGATCGCAATGGTGCATTAAGCGATTTCGATCGAGCGATTCGACTCAATCCTGACTATCTTCAAGCCTATCTCGAACGCGGGATGATTCGCGATAAATTGGGTGATTTTGCTGGGGCAATCTCTGATTACACAGTAGCGATTAAACTCGATGCCAAACGGGCAAATCTCTACTATCGGCGCGGATTATCACACTATAGTTTAGGCAATAAAACAGCAGCGATCGGTGATTACGATCGGGCAATTCAACTCAATCGAAATTATGCAATCTGTTATTATCAACGCGCGATCGCCCGTTCCGAGCTTCAGGATAAGCCTGGAGCCACGAGCGATCTCCGCCAAGCTGCAAGGCTATTTCAGATGCTGGGAAATACAGCTCTTTATCAAGAAGTTATTGGTTTATTGGAACGAATGAAGTGACCGCACAAAACCCCTATGTTTGCACTGGCAAGCAGCGGCAAAAGCATCACTAAAATAAAATAATCGATCGTCAATACAGCCGATGGATACTAGTTGTGCGAAGCAAGATAAGGGGGTAATTTGTAATTAGCTCGATTCTGTTGCTTTTGCCGATTGAGCGCTACTTTTTGGAGACGCGCTCGTTCTTGAATCGGATGTAACTGGGATAGATGGCGCGTATTCAGTGCTTTGGCAAATTCTCTATTCGATCGATCGATAGCCGAAAGATGTGGATCGAGATTGCAGATGATATGGTGTAGGAGATTCATAGCTGGATAAGTTTTTAAATACTTCTGCTAGACGTGACTGATGCTATCTGAGGCTCTGGGTAGATATCGAGCCTGCAAGTACTAATGTATCATAAGGCGGCAACAGTTTTAGCTAAAATCGTCACCAAAATATCCCAAGCAGTATTCGAGCTGAGATATTCCCGCGTCCGTGTCGATCTGCGGCGGTGATGAAGATATCCAGTCACAATGCTCGATCGGTTAAAGTGTAGTTGTTATCCTTAGGATCCTTTACCTTAGCATTCGCTCTGGTTAGCTAGAATCTCAGTGAGAATCGGGTTCTATGTAAGTAGGTGAAATTAAGTATCAAATCTATGCATGTAGGTTGGCTTGAGCCGTGAAACCCGACAGCAGCAACGTTATGTGCACAGTTGGGATTTTTATGTTTAGTTAAGTCCAGTTACCTACCTACTGTTTTACATCTGGCTTGGGAGAAGATTTTAGCTTGTTTTTGGGAGTCACAGAGAATTCGTAATTGAGAAATTCGCCTTGAACTTCTTTCTTGCCAGATACAAATTCTTTGACCCGATCGAGATTTTCGGTAGTAAAGGGATTGCCGATCGTCAGGTGAATGACATTTTTAAAATTGCTGTTCCCTACTTGCTCCTTGCCTATTCTTGAAGTAATTTCGATCGCGATCGCTTGATGGTCGTTACCACTCCAGGAAAACTTCACTCTAGTACAGATCGCGATCGCCGAGAAAATCAGGACCATCCAGATATAAGTATTAGACTTGTCAACAGGTGGCTTGACAACATTCGGCTTCTCAGCAGGTTTGGTTGACATCAGAATAAACTAACGAGATGACGGGGTAGTAGCACTTTTATGCCAAGCGTTGCAGCGATCGATGTCGATTCAGAGCGCCTAGTTGCTGAATATATTACTATGATTCCCGCGATCGATCGTCTATTGCCAATCGGTTGCTTGTTGGTGGATGGTTGCTAGTTCTGTAGGGGAAATTTTGTCGAGATTTTTGAGGATGAGTCCCATTCTGCCTTGAGATTGCAATTTTTCTTGGTGTCTGGCGAGGAAATCCCAGTAGAAATAATTGAACGGACAAGCATTCGCGCCAATGCGTTCTTTCGGGTTGTACTGGCAACTAGCACAATAGTCGCTCATCTTATTGATGTAATTAGCTGAGGCGGCATAAGGTTTTGAGGCGAGGATCCCGCCATCGGCAAAGACACCCATCCCCAAGACATTAGTTTGCATCACCCAATCGTAGCCATCGATAAAAGCGGCATGAAACCAGTCTTCGACTGCTTGGGGATTTAACCCTGCAATCAGGGCAAAGTTACTCAGCACCATCAATCGTTGGATGTGATGAGCGTAACCGATTTCTTCTACTTGGGTGAGAGTTTGGTGCAAGCAGTTCATCTTGGCTTGACTCGCATCCCAAAAAAATGCAGGCAAAGGTCGATCGTGTCCGAACCAATTAAGTTGAAAATATTCATCATCGACGCGCTGATAGATGCCATGCATATACTCACGCCAGCCAAGAATTTGGCGAATCAATCCCTCAACGCTATTGAGATCCAAGTCGCGATTGTGATACGCGGTTTCGACACGCTGAATTACTTCTAACGGAGTTAATAATCCGATATTTAAATAGGGTGATATTAAGGCATGCCACATCGTGGTTTGTCCCGTTATCATCGCATCTTGATATGGCCCAAAAGTGGGGAGTCGGCGATCGATAAAATCATCCAGTACCTGTAATGCTTCGGCTCTAGTTACGCCCCAGTCAAAAGATTCAAGTTTGCCATAAGTACGAACATCTAAATTTCGCACTTTAGCGATTACTTCAGTAGTAATTTCATCCGGTGTAAATTTTAGGGGCGCTGGTGGATTTAATTTACCTTTGGGTGGTTGGCGGTTTTCTCGATCGAGATTCCACTTACCACCGATCGGTTGTTCCCCATTCATCAAAATATTGAATTTCTGTCTGCCAGCTCGATAGAAATACTCCATTACTAGCCCTTTACGGCTCTTTGCCCAGTCTTCAAAGTCTGCGGTACTCCAGAGAAAATGATTGTCGGGAATTAGTTCGATCGAACAAGGTAAATCGAGCGCGGCAATTAGTTTGCCAAATGTTCGCTCTGCTGGCTTAACAACCCGCAGTTCGGTGATGTTTTGCTCTTTTATCCAGACCGATAGAGCGGTGTGAAAATCATCAGCGATCGCGTACTTCACCTGCCAGCCAGATCGCTCTAATTCAGCAGCAAAATGGCGCATCGCCGACCAAACTAAGACTAGCTTCTGTTTGTGATACAGCCGATCGCGAACGTGTTTTAATGACTCGATAATAATTATCGGTGTCTGAGCTTTTAGCTCCTGACGACTCTGCAATGCTGCTTGATTGAGATTTAATCGATCGCCCAGAATCCAAATACCGATTGTCATAAAAGATGAATCTTCAAATCTTAATTGTATCTACATCGATCTCGTCAATTTCATGCTACTAGCGATCGAGATAAGTTTTGCTTAAAAATTATCTGTAGATATCGATAGTTACTTGCATAAATCTACTCGTAAGAATTTTAAATTAATGCTAGCAAGTAGTGAATGGAAGACCTCGATATTTTTAAGTCTACAATAAATTACTTTAATCCGGGGTAGGGCGTGCTAAAACGACCGCATTAGCGGGGAATCAGATCGGCACTATAGCGATCGATAATCTCCCGTCCTTCGGCGATCGCAAAATCTAAGAAAGTCTGCGCCGCTACCGATAGCTGTTTGCCAGAGGGATAAATCACATACCAATGACGCTGAATCGGGAAGCCCTCGACATCGAGAATAGTCAGCAGTCCATCTCGATCTTCTAAGGCGAGAGCGTGTTGTGAGAGGACAGAAATACCCAATTCACCTGCGATCGCTTGTTTGATCGCCTCGTTGCTACTCAGTTCGACGATCGTTTTTACGGCAACGCGATTTTCGGCTAAAAATTGCTCGACGACTAAGCGCGTTCCCGAACCGGCCTCGCGAAAAATAAAGGGTTCGAGGGCGAGTTGTTTGAGCGGAATATGTTTCTCTTTGGCTAGCGGGTGATTGGATGAAGCGACTACTACTAGCGGGTTTTCAAGAATCGGGCGGAGTTCGATATCCAAGTCTTTAGGTGGTCTGCCAGTGAAATAGAGATCGTCTTGATTGTTTGCTAATCTCGCCAGCACGCCTTCTTGATTGGTGATTTGGAGATTTAATTCGATGTCGGGATGTTTGCGGTGAAAGGTGCCAAGTAGACGTGGGACGAAATATTTGGCCGTGGTGCTGGCAACGAGATTGATGCGTCCTTGTTTGAGTCCTTTGAGTTCGTCGATGACAATCTCTAATTGAGCGAAGCGTTCGGAGATCGTCGAGCTAGCGGAGAGAACTTCTTTTCCAGCAGCAGTGAGATGGACTTGTTTGCCGAGTTGCTCGAATAATGGCATCCCGATCGTCGATGTTAGTCGTTTGATCTGTTGGGAAATTGTGGGCTGAGTGAGATCGAGTTCTTCGGCAGCACGGGTAAAGCTACCGTGTTTGGCGATCGCTTCGAGGATCTGGAGTTGGTGTAGCGTCGCTTGTTTCATTGCTGTTATCTGGCTCAGGCAGGCTTACGATAGATATTTATTATCATCTTAGCTTAGGTTTCGCGATAAGTACTAATGGATAGATACAATGCAACTCATTAGTTAAATTGACAAAATCTATGAATTAGATAAGAAATTTAGGCTTTTCTCTATGCACTTTTAGCTGTATCATCAAAATATCAACTGCAAGAGCAACAATTTCAGCAAATTTACTAGCGGGGATCGCGATCGAACGGCTTGTGACTTATCGAAAACACTTTCAAAAATAATAGATTTTATCTATCGGTAATTTACTATAATCCATCTAAAAAACAATAGATTTACACATGTTTCATAGAATCTGTCGATAATAAATTTTCCAGACTGCGACCCATCTCAATTCAGCATCGCTCGTTACTATCTCCCAGGAGCAGACATTATGACTCGACTTTCTAGGCGCTATTTTCTAACCGCAGCAGGCATTGTGGCTACTGCACCATTACTCAAAGGTTGCTTGGGCAATCCCCCAGAGCGCGATCGAGCGAAAAATACAGCCGATCCAGCTTCAACCAAGTCTGTTGTCAAATCGGGCGAGGAACCGGAAGTAAAAACGGCAAAAATCGGCTATCTCCCGATTGTTGAAGCTGCGCCGCTGATCGTGGCATATACCAAAGGCTTCTTTGCCAAACATGGCATGACCGATATCAAAATCGAGAAGCAAGCCAACTGGGGTTCGGCACGGGACAATATCAAAATCGGCTCGCAGGGTGGTGGGTTGGATGGTAGCCAGTGGCAGATGCCGATGCCTTATCTAATTTCAGAAGGGATTATTACTGATAAGGCGAAGGTGCCGATGTACATCCTGTGTCAGTTAAATACTCAGGGTAATGCAGTTGCGCTAGCGAAAAAGCATATGGGTAAAGGCTTGGGGGTGAAATTAGATGGCAAGGCGAGTTACTTCAAGGAGCTGGCTGCGAGCGGGACGCGGTTTAAGGCGGCATATACGTTCCCCAAAGCCAACCAGGAATTTTGGATTCGCTATTGGTTGGCGGCTGGGGGGATCGATCCCGATACCGATGTCGAGCTATTGACGGTACCGACGGCGCAAACGGTGGCGGATATGAAACGGGGCGCGATGGATGCGTTTAGTACTGGCGACCCCTGGCCGAATCGGATCGTGTCTGAGGGATTTGGTTTTAGTCCCGTTTTGACTGGTGAGATGTGGAAGGCGCACCCGGAGGAGTATTTGGGAATGCGGAAGGAGTGGGTGGACAGGCATCCACTGGCGACACAAGCGATTCTCAAGGGGGTAATGGAGGCGCAGCAGTGGTGCGATAACTTCGATAACCGCAAGGAGTTGGCGACTATCTTGTCTGCTCGCGAATATTTTGGGGTGAAGGAGGAGGTGTTGTTGTCGCCGTTGATGGGTAAGTATGACTTGGGCGAGCGGAAGGTGGATGACAAGTCTTTGGCTGTTCTGTATTGGAAGGATGCTAGAGGTAGTGTTTCTTACCCATATAAGAGTCACGATCTGTGGTTTTTGACTGAGAGTGTGCGCTGGGGGTTTTTGCCGAAGGAGACTTTGGCGAATGCGAAGGCGCTGATCGATGGGGTAAATCGGGAGGATTTGTGGAAGAAGGCGGCGCAGTCGTTAGGGGTTCCGGCGGCGGATATTCCGAGTAGTACTTCGCGGGGGGTTGAGGAGTTTTTTGATGGGGTGAAGTTCGATCCGGAGAAGCCGCAGGCTTATTTGGATAGCTTGAAGATTAAGAAGGTTTGATCCGGAACCCACCCCACCCTACAGGCGCACCCCTCCCAAGAGGGGAATTTCACCGAGATCTAGTCTTAGTCTCCCTTGTTAAGGGGGATTTAGGGGGATTTCTTCCATCTCCGAGGCTCCCCAATCGATCGATAGTTAACCGCTCCGTTTGTAGATCTAAATCACCCAAACTCCCTTAAAAAGGGGGCTAAGAGAGAGAACAATCGGAAATTAATAAATTATTTAGATCTGTAGGTTGGGTAGAGCAAAGCGAAACCCAAAACACTTAACAATTAAGGATAAAAAATTATGGCAAATGTAAATAGACGATCGAGCATCAGCAAGCCCGCTAAACCTGGTTTCAAACTCAGTAAGAAACAGAAGACTTTACTCGATGATATTTTGACTCCAATCGTCACAATTCTGATTCTGTTAGTAATTTGGGAAATTCTCTCGGCGATCGGTGGTGGTAAGTTACCCGGCCCAATTAAAGTGGTCAGAGAAGCATGGGATTTTATTTTCTATCCCTTTTTCAATCGGGGTGGTACGGATGTGGGACTGGGTTTGCAGGTGTGGGCTAGTTTGCAACGGGTGGCGATCGGGTATAGTATCGCCGCTGTGGTTGGGATTAGTTTAGGGATTATTATCGGTCTGAACGAGCGGGTGCGGAAGGGTTTAGATCCGGTCTTTAATATTTTGCGAACTGTACCACCTTTGGCTTGGGTCCCGATCGCGATCGCGGCTTTACAACAAAACCAACCTGCGGCATTATTTGTCATCTTTATTACCGCAGTCTGGCCGATTTTAATTAATACTGCTGTCGGCGTGCGCCAGATTCCGCAAGATTATAACAACGTAGCTCAGGTATTGCGGTTATCAAAGCAGGAGTACTTTTTCAAAATTCTGTTTCCTTCGGCATTACCTTACATTTTCACTGGCTTGCGGATTGCGATCGGTCTAGCGTGGTTGGCAATTATCGCAGCGGAAATCGTGATGACTGGGGTAACTGGGATCGGTTTCTTTATCTGGAATTCCTATCAAAACGGTGAGGTGAGCGCGATTATCGTTGCTCTGATCTACATCGGTTTGGTGGGTTGGGGTCTAGATAAATTGATGGTTTGGATTCAAGGCAGAATTCTTCCCTACAGCAAACCACAGTAAGGATTAATAAAATTCCCCTCCGAGGAGGGGTGGCGCGAAGCGACGGGGTGGGTCGCCAACTTGCGCTTAGTAATGCAATTCAGGATTAGTTAGTACTAGTCAAGATCTACCCACCTCGCCCTGTCGGGCACCCCTCTCTTGTCGGTTTTATTCGGAGGGAACCTCCGAATAAAACCGCAGCTCCTGGGATGGGGATTTAAATCCTTATTGACCCCCATATAAAAATCATGACTTTTGTAACTGTCGATAATCTCGAAAAGACTTTTCCCCTGCCCAACGGCGAAGAATATATCGCCCTCAAAGGGATCGATTTGAGCATTCACAAAGGTGAATTTATCTCCCTGATCGGGCACTCTGGTTGTGGTAAATCTACGCTGCTGAATATGGTAGCGGGGTTAGACTTACCGACCGAAGGACTAGTCATGCTCCAAGGCGAACAGATTTTACGTCCTGGACCCGATCGGATGGTAGTATTCCAAAACTATTCACTCTTACCTTGGCTCACCGTGCGGCAAAATATCGCCCTGGCGGTCAATAGCGTGATGAGTGGCTTACCCGCCGCCGAACGATCGGCGATCGTGGAAGAACATATCGATATGGTGGGTTTACGCCCAGCCGCTGATAAGAACCCCGAACAGCTTTCTGGGGGAATGCGGCAACGGGTGGCGATCGCGCGTGCCCTAGCTACCAAACCAAAATTGTTACTGCTGGATGAACCGTTTGGGGCGTTGGATGCGTTGACACGGGGCGGGTTACAGGAACAGTTGATGAAAATCTGCGATGAAAACCAGGTAACGGCGATTATGGTGACCCATGATGTGGATGAGGCATTATTGCTCTCAGACCGGATCGTGATGCTCACCAATGGCCCCGAATCGAAAATCGGTCAAATTATGACCGTCGATATCGATCGACCCCGCAAGCGGCTAGAAGCTGTCAATCATCCCCACTATTACAGCTATCGCAGCGAGATTATTTACTTCCTCAATCAACAGAAACAGATTAAGAAAATCCGTGCCCGCAAGCAAACAGTCGTCGCTCGGCATGGCTTAGAAAAAGTCAATCTAGATATTGGTTTCGTCCCCCTAACTGCCTGTGCGCCGATCGCGATTGCTAAAGAAAAAGGCTTCTTCGCTCACCACGGTTTGGATGAAGTCAACCTCGTCCGCGAGTCGAGCTGGCGCGGCGTGCAAGATGGTATCGCCGACAAATATATGGATGCCGCGATGATGCCATCAGGGATGCCGATTTGGATGACCGTTGGTGGGATGAACGACAAGCCGATTTCAGTAGTGAGTGCCTTAACTATCAGTCGGAATGGGAACGCGATTACGATCGATAAACGCTTTGCGGATAAAGGGATTCGCACCTTAGCCGATCTGAAACGGTTCTTATTAGAATCAGGCGATCTCAAACATATCTTTGGGGTAGTTCATCCAGCTTCCAGCCACAATCTGTTATTGCGTTACTGGTTGGCATCCGAGGGCATCGACCCCCAAAAAGATGTCGAAATCCTGACCTTACCACCCGCCCAAATGATTGCCGGACTTCAAAAAGGGAGTATCGACGGATATTCGATCGGTGAACCCTGGGCAACTCGTGCCGCGATCGATAATATCGGCTATGAAATTGCTACCGACTTAGAAATCTGGAACGGACATCCTGGAAAAGTGCTAGGAGTGCGGGAAGATTGGGCGTTAGCATATCCCAACACCCACATTGCTTTAGTCAAAGCCTTACTCGAAGCTTGTCAGTTCTGCGCCGACCCCGCTCATCAGGATGAAGTGCGCGAAATTCTCGCTCGACCCGAATATCTGGCGATGGATCGCAATTATATCTATCTTAGCGATTCCCAGCAAGTCACCTGCGGCGTAACCAAAAGCCTTCGCGACATCTCTCACCCCCTGTTCTTCGGCGATGGTGTCAACCGTCCCAGCCGCACCGAACATCTGTGGTTACTCACCCAATTGGCCCGCTGGGGCGATGTCCCCTTCCCCCGCAACTGGGTCGAAATCCTCGAACGGGTAGCCAAAGTCGGCGTGTTCAGCACCGCAGCACGGGAATTGGGGCTATCAAATACCACCAGCTACAGTCGCGGCTCGATCGATCTCTTCGATGGCGTAAAATTTACCGCCGACGACCCGATCGATTATCTCAACCATCTACCAATCAAGCACGACATCTATATGGCAGAAATCGATCTCTCCGGGAGAAGCTAAGAAAGTCAGGGGATAGGGAATAAGGGGAGACTCTTAGCCACAAACACTGAGGGATATTATCCAGCCTGAGGTTCTCTCTAGCTTCGTTTCTAGATCTGAATCCCCCTAAATCCCCCTTTTTAAGGGGGACTAAGAGCAGAATAAGACCTTTAGCCCCCTAGAAAAGGGGATATGGAAATCTTCTAGAGTTTACGCACCTCTACAAAACCCACAGACCGATTCCCATTGCGGAGCTAATGCGTTCGCGTAGCGTCTCGAAGAGAAGCGCGCCCCGCCGCAAACTAACCAACCCTTGTGCAGGGGAGTTTGAGGGGGCGGCGGTGCGCGCTCGGCGGGTTTCCCGACGTAAAAAGCGCAATAAGACAGCACCCCGCCCTTCAACGGGGGGTCTGGGGGTCGGCACCCCCAGATCCGGGATCCACCCACCAGTAGCCTCCAAGAAAGCACCAGTCCGAAATATTCGACCCAGCCCAAAACCCAACCACCTAAAAACTATGGCAACCACAGACTTCCTCGTCCTCGATCGCGCCTCCAAAGTTTACCCCACCCCCACCGGCGAATACATCGTATTAGATAAAGTCAACCTCACCGTCCAAAAAGGTGAATTCATCTGCATTATCGGACATTCCGGCTGCGGCAAATCCACCCTCCTGAATATGGTCAGCGGCTTCTCCCAGCCCTCCTCCGGCACCGTCACCCTCAACGGCAAACCAATCGGTAAACCCGGCCCCGATCGCATGGTCGTCTTCCAAGGCTATGCCCTGCTCCCCTGGCTCACCGCCTACGAAAACATCTACCTCGCAGTCAACTCCGTCAACCCCGACATGGCCAAAAACGAGAAAGAAGACATCGTGCGATCGCATCTGGCAATGGTTGGACTTACCGAAGCCGCCGATAAACTCCCAGGCCAGATTTCCGGCGGGATGAAACAACGAGTCGCGATCGCCAGAGCCTTATCGATTCGCCCCGAAGTCCTAATTCTCGACGAGCCATTCGGCGCGCTCGATGCGATTACCAAAGAAGAATTGCAAGAAGAACTACTCAAAATCTGGAATCAAAATCGTTGTACTGTCTTGATGATTACCCACGATATCGACGAAGCCCTATTCCTCGCTGATAAGTTGGTAATGATGACCAATGGCCCAGCAGCAAACATCGGCGAAGTATTAACTATTCCCTTCAGCCGTCCGCGCGATCGCTCCAGAATGATGGAAATGCCCGAATACTATCAAGTCCGCAACTATGCCCTAGATTTCCTCTACAACCGCTACGCTCATGATGATGAGTAGGCTTAGGGGATAGGGGATAGGGGATAGGGATTAGGGATTAGGGATTAGCGATCGACTAAAAAATCCCCTCCTGGGAGCGAAAAGTGCATTTGGTCGGCTAGCCGACCATTAGATCTTGGGGTTTCCCCAAGTAGAGCAGCTTTTCAAGACAGCGATGCGCGCTCGTCGTTATTGGAGGTTCCCTCCAAGGGTTTCCCGACGTAAAAAGCGCATCAAGACAGGGGTGCCTGATAAGGCGGGGTGGGTACGGATCTACGCTTACGACAATCGATCGAGACGCTCCTGTGGCCACTCCCAGTCTAGAGGTGCATCTGCCAAAAACAGTTACAGAAACCAACCGATTTACCTTAACCTACCGGCAAAGTTATTCTCCAGAGTAGCTCGCAAGCAACATATACCCTATGTTCAGCTTTTGTTTATTAATTAAGTATTTAAGCTTTTAGAGATTTGCCAAACCGATTGTTTACTTCAATCCAATTAATCGTATTCCACCAAGCTGATAGATATTCGGGGCGACGATTTTGGTACTTGAGATAATAGGCATGTTCCCAGATATCGTTACCCATAATCGGATATATACCCTGAGCAATTGGACTATCTTGATTGGGACTAGTAATAATTTTGAGATTACCGCGATCGCGAACCAACCACACCCAGCCACTACCAAATTGCTTGGTACCAGCCTCATTAAATTGAGTTTTAAACTTATCGAAACTCCCATATTGCTTTTGAATTGCCGTAGCAATTGGGCCAGTTGGCGTACCGCCAGCTTTAGGTCCCATGATCTGCCAGAACATCGTGTGATTGTAATGTCCGCCACCGTTATTTCTAACAGTAGTTTGAATATCTTTGGGTAATTTGCTCAGGTTTTGGAGTAGTTGTTCGACAGATTGAGTTTTAAGTACTGGGTATTTATTTATCGCATCATTCAGGTTCTTGACATAAGCAGCATGATGTTTGTCATGATGAAACTTCATCGTCGTTGCATCGATGTGCGGTTCTAATGCATTGTAATCGTAAGTCAAAGGTGGCAATTTGAATGTATCTGTCGTCGCTGCAACATTTTGGGCGGTGGTAGTTGTGGGCGTGTCAGCCCAACTTGAGTTGTTTACACTGCTAAAAAAGGCGACAGTACTACCCGCACCGAGTAAATAGAGAAAATTACGTCTGGTAGTCATAGATCGATCGCTAGAGAATATACTACTAGTCTGACATATTCATCCGTGATATGACTTGTGTGCTAATCGTTTAGCATTTCACAGATCGCCCGTGCTGTTGCAGGTGCGAGTAAGATACCATTGCGATAATGTCCGATCGCGACTAGTACTCGTCCATTCTCGCCAACCCGCTCGATGACAGGTGCCGGACGTTCGTGCGGACGCGGGCGCAATCCCATCCAGGTGCGGGTAATTTCCCCATTGGCTAACTCTGGACAAAGATCGATCGCCACTTGTTTCAAGTGTGCTAGGCAGTCTGCCTGTGCCATTACAGTACCATCAATTGGAAATTCCACAGTTGCCCCCACCCAATATTCATTCCTACCACAGGGGACGATATTGACATCTGCATGAGTTATGACTGGTTGAAAAGCTGGTTCCCCTAATGGATCGGCAATGCGGATCTGAATGGCCTGTCCCAGTACGGGATCGAGCTGAATGGGTACTAACGGTGCGAGTAATTTCGTTGCACCCAAACCAGCCGTAACAATTACCCAGTTGCTGGTTAAAGTTGGTAGATCGGGGGCAAATAGATCGCAGGAACCATCACTAGCTGCGGGAATAGACTCGATCGATCGCTCGAATTGAAATTTTACCCCATTTGACTTTGCTGCAGCTACTAGGGCAGTTGTGAGGGCGATCGGATCGACCTGTAAATCCTGGGGTGAGTAGACTGCTGTACCTACGAATTGTGGATTGACTTGTGGCAATCGTTCGTGAATTTGGGCTGATTCCCATAATTCTAGTTGCCACTGTTGTTGTTGCCGGATCGTGACTAATTGCTGCCATTTAGTGAGATCGGCTTCAGATGCTAGAAGTTTGACAATTCCTTGGGTATTGTGCGGAATATTTAGCCCGGTTAACTGCTTCAGTTCGGGAATCGTATTGCGATAATAACGAATGCTATAGTCACGCCAATTCCAAGCACGTCCTTTGGCTTTTTGACTGATGACACCCATTAATACACCTAGTGCGGCTCCAGTCGCAGCTTGTGCTGGCTGGGCCGCATCATAGACGACGATCTCGAATTTACCTAGCCGACTGAGTTCGTAAGCGATTGTCGCCCCAATAATACCGCACCCAATAATTGTTATCTTTTCCATAAATTAAAAGGGAGCGGTCGCCAGCGTACCGCTCCCCTACCATCCATAATATTAGTAACCGATCGTCAAATAATTTTTACTAGCCACTAGTCACTAACCTTGCGGGATCAGATTGGAAAAGGTTGAAAAATCTTTGAGAGCTTCGCCATAATTACGAATTGCTACCTTATAGTCCTGATTGCCAGCAGCTTCATCGATCTTGTTCAGATGAACGAAAATTTCTTTGCTGACCGATAAGGCTTTCTCTTTGCTTCCGGGTAATAACTCTCTGGACAAACCAGCCATGCGGGTTCTGATATCACCCAGCGGGCCGTGAATAAAGGATTTGACATTATTCCAGTCGCGACCTTCGATGTAGTTAGCCAATTCTGGGAGTCGATCGCGTAAAGCGGTAAGATTCTTATTTGTGACTTGGATTTGAGCGATTTGCTCGGGACTGTAAGTTGGGGCCTTTGCTTGGGAACCATCGCCACAGCTAACAATAAATACGGAAACGAACACAAGCAGAATCGAGATTAGTGGACGAAACAAAGACATAATCATCGGTTTATAAGTAAGGGATTAATTAAATTAATCTGTCATACTCTCAGGATACTAGACTTTTCTGATACCATGCAATCGATTCGAGCACACAGTTGGAGATTATAATTAAGCTGGCAAGCTAATTGTGCGAGGCGATCGATCTAGTTTATGTTCAGAGTGGTGATGAAAGATTACGATCGCGAGTTCGAGCGCTGGACGGATGCACTCGATGCGGGCAATTTGCTTAAGCCTAAGTGTAAGAGTCTGTTGCAGGATATTCGGATCTTTGAGAATAGCGAGCTAATCTGGATTTACAGTCGATCGCATACCTATCCGCAATATATCGGTGCGGGTGTCTACGATCGATTGGCACGGCAATTCCTACTCGAAAATGCCCCGATGGTGGAAGTTGCAGGGGAAGATGACGAGTAATCTTCCTGCGTTTCCTGGTTGGCAAGGACAGTTACAATTAACCTATCGTTACGATCGGGGCAAAACCCAGGCGATCCAACATCAGGGTGTTGCCCCGCTGAAGGTGCAGCGATCGTTTTACCCTGAAGGGGAGGCGATTTGTCATAATGTCATTCTGCATACTGCGGGTGGGATCGTTGGGGGCGATCGACTTCAGCTCGACATCGAACTACAACCTGCTTCCCGTGCCGTTATTACCACTGCCGCAGCGGGTAAAATCTATGGCAGCAATGGTCAGCGGGCCACCCAAACGATCGTCCAAAATATTGCCGCTGATGCCTGTCTTGAATGGTTGCCCCAAGAGACAATTATTTTCGACGGGGCGAGCTTTCACCAACATTTACAGGTAAATTTAGCCACTACAGCAACTTGGCTGGGTTGGGAAATCAATCGGTTTGGGAGAACCGCTAGTGGTGAAAAATTTACCAGCGGTGAGTGGAAATCCTCAACAGAAGTGTATCGAGCTGGCAAACCAGTCTGGATCGATCGACAGTGGCTCCGTGGTGACAAAATGGTAGATAGTCCTCACAGTTTGGCTGGATATCCGATCGTCGGTAATTTAGCATGGATCGATCGATCCGTTAGTAAGGAGCTGATTGCCGAAATTCGATCGCTCTTTGATGGCGAACCCAGTAAAATAGGAGTCACCCGTCTGAGCGCAGGATTACTATGTCGCTATCGAGGGAATTCTACCAGCGAGGTACGCCGCTGGTTTACAGCAGTCTGGCACCTTCTCCGCCAGTCATTTCTCGATAGTAAGCCGATTGCCCTGAGGGTTTGGCAGTAGGATTTTGGATTATTCGGATTTTGCGGCTTGCGCCCGTCGGGTTTCCCGACGCGAAAAGCTATAGTCGGTGCACCGACTATGAGACAAGACAGGATTTTGGATTGAAACTTTATTTATCCTCTCACACGCCCCACACGCCACACTCCCCAACACTCCCACACTCATGCAACTCTCACCTCAAGAAAAAGATAAACTCCTAATTTTCACCGCCGCGCTAGTTGCCGAACGTCGGAAAAATAGGGGATTGAAACTCAATTATCCTGAAGCGATCGCCTATATTTCGGCAGCAATTTTGGAAGGTGCCAGGGACGGTCAAACCGTCGCCGAATTGATGAACTATGGTAAAACTTTACTGACGCAAGCAGATGTCATGGAAGGGATTTCTAGCATGATTCATGAAGTCCAAGTCGAAGCGACATTCCCCGATGGTACCAAGTTAGTTACCGTTCACGATCCGATTCTATAAAGTTGCGATCGATTCTATAAGTCATCACCATGAGCGATATTTTAAGACACGACTCCAGAAGTACCCAAGAGATCGTTCGATCGGCTATTTCAACAGCAGATGAAGACGTTTGTTGGGATAATATCTGGATCTTACAAGCACGCGGCGGGAAAGAAGAACTAGCCGCAGCAGCAAAATTATGTAAAAGTCTCGATCCGAACGATCGGATCGTTGGGGTAAATATTTTGGGACAATTAGGCATACCCGATCGTACTTTCCCACAGGAATGTGGTGATGTGTTACTCGACTTAATCTCGACAGAGGAGAACAGTAACGTCCTCGCCTCGATTGGCATTGCCTTCGGACACCTCAAAGATGCCAGAGGTGTTTTACCATTAATAAAATTCAAAGAGCATCCCAATCCTGGCGTGCGGATGAGTGTAGTGCTAGGTTTGACCGCTCAAGAAGACGAACGCGCGATCGCCGCATTAATCGAACTGTCTGCCGATGATGATGGCGATATCCGCAATTGGGCGACGTTTGCCCTGGGTTCGCAAGTAGATACCGATACTTCAGCACTACGCGATGCATTATTCGATCGGGCAATTTTAGAGACAGGAGCCGATGATCCGAGTGCCGAAATCCGGGGCGAAGCATTACTAGGTTTGGCAGTCAGAAAAGATCGACGGGTTATCTCGCCACTGCTCGAAGAGCTTGAATGTGAATCTGTCGGCGTACTGGCCGTCGAAGCAGCCTTAGCCGCCGCCGATGTCAGGCTCTATCCTGCCTTGATCGCACTGCAAGAGTGGTGGGATTTGGATACCGAATTATTGGAATCGGCTATTGCTAGCTGCAACTCAAGTCGAGCCTAGCGCCATCTTAAAAGTTGGGATTGCTGAAAATTGCAGGATGAATCGCCGCCGAAACTAAAGGAAGGGCAATTATATGAATTGCCCTTCCTTTAGTTTCAAAGATTGCGGAGACAGTAAATCATTCCTAAATTTAGCAACGCTCAAAAGTCTAATACTGGCTATTGTCGATCGCATATTGCGCGATGAGAATAGTTAACTTTGCCCGTTCGATTTCAGACAATTCCTTCCACTCTACCGCTCTGACGATATTATTGGGTTCGTCAACACCGGGATTGCAGCGCATCGCATAGGCATAAGGTCGAGCCATCACTAACAAGTCATCAGTCGCCCAATTCGATAGCAACTCGCGGACGGATTGGACTAGTTGCTCGACAGGTTCGAGATTGCTACTAGCTAGAGCACTGACATTAGTAGCGATTGTTGCCAACCACTGTTGTGGTACTCTGGAGCCAAATTTAGCAGTGAGCGCTTCGAGGGGATTGAGTTCTGGCTCGGCACTGGGGGAATTTTTCCAGCAACCTTGCACCTGACTGAAAAAAGATTGCGATCTCTGGCCGAGTTCTGCTTCCGACCATTCATCTAGATTAAAGTTGCGATCTGATTCGGCATAATAGTCGGCAGCTTCTGGATCTGTGGGGTTCCATGGATAATCGATGGTAGACGAAGCAAGGAGACCGTTCATCAAGTCAGCTTCAGCTTCAGATGATTTGTGAGATGAGGATTGAGGCTTATTGAATGACATGATTGTGCTCCTTGCGTGTGGGGTGGGGTTTAATTAATATATTAATTTATCTAACTAGGTTGATAAACTTTGGAACTTTTGCGAAGTGAAGTTTATTTAACAGTTGTTTTGGTCTATTGTTGACTACATTTAGACCCTAAGCGATTCCGTAAAATTGGAAATATTTTCACTCAATATCTGACTGGCTCTGACGAGAACCCGAACCCTGAGTCCGAATCGTGAGCAAAGGACGTTAATTTTTTAGCATCATCGATCGGCTATCTGAGATTTTACACGTTCGATCGCCCGATCGATCTAGGATCGAGTTTAAAAGATGCAATCTCGAAATCCGAGCGAGCTGGTTAAATTTGAGTTTGCCTCTATCACTATAGATCGAGACATCGCTATCGATATCTACCCATAGTCGTAACTCTCTCTAAGCTAATCGGAGCGTCGGCGATCGAGGAAGCTTGGGGATAAACCATGTCAGTCTATCATTAAATGTGAATTTAACGTCGATCGGTAGCGAACGAGATCGCCAGTTGTCAAGATTGAGTCACCTATTTTTATAGTCCTTCCAAGTCATCTTGTTACCAAGATCTCGATCGATTCTATACTATCGGCATCAAATCACACCCGATCGGTTGGTGCTGTCGATTTCGCATCACTACTATATTTACGATCCTGGCAAATATTTTTTATTTGCCTACAAGCCTGTCCCCACAAGCATTTTAGTTTTGTATCGACACAATTGTAGAAAAAAATTTAGAACATTTGCGGAAAGTAGCTAGAGATGTCTGTAGTCATAATCACAAGCACAAACGACACAACTCACAACAACAGTTAACCGCTTAAAAATTCAGTCTAAATTAAATTTTTAAACTTTGCGGAATTAACCAAAAATATTTGTAGTCCTAAGTGTAAGTAAAGCAAAAACAAACTACTAATTATCTCACAGGAATCCAAATCATGAACTTCAAATCTTTAATCGCTGCTGGTTTAGGTGTTGCTACTCTCGCCATCTCGCTTCCCGCTCATGCTGATAGTGCAACGGTAATTCAAACTCAGCAAGATGCAGTCGTGACTGGAAAAAACAACACTACTACTCAATACAACAACACTCGCGTTGGTAACTACGAGCGTGGCAACCGCGACAATTCTGGCACAGCAATCGGCACTAGTCAACGTTCTGATGTCTTCGGCGAGCAAAACCGCACCAGCCAAACTAACTCCACTTCCGTTGGTAGCTTCCGCGTTCGCAACAAATAGTCACTCGCCGATTGTAGTTGTCTGGCAAGCTGCCAGACAACCGTAGTTCTTACAAACTCTAACTTACTACTCACTTACTTACAGGAATCCAAATCATGAACTTCAAATCTTTAATCGCTGTTGGTTTAGGTGTTGCTACTTTGGCGATTTCGCTCCCCGCTCATGCTGATAGTGCCACTGTAATTCAAACCGAGCAAGGTGCTGTAGTGACTGGGAAAAGAAACGTCACCACTCAAAATAATACCACTGGTGTTATTAACTACGAACGTGGCAACCGTGATAATTCTGGCACGGCAATCGGTACTAGCCAACGTTCTGATGTCTTCGGTGAAAAGAACAAAACTAGCCAAACTAACTCTACTGCTGTGGGTAACTTCCGCATTCGCAACAAATAGTCACTCGCCGATTGTGGTTGTCTGGCGAGCTGCCAGACAACCGTAGTTCTTACAAACTCTAACTTACTACTCACTTACTTACAGGAATCCAAATCATGAACTTCAAATCTTTAATCGCTGTTGGTTTAGGTGTTGCTACTTTGGCAATTTCGCTCCCCGCTCATGCTGATAGTGCCACTGTAATTCAAACCGAGCAAGGTGCTGTTGTAACTGGGAAAAGAAACGTCACCACTCAAAACAATACCACTGGTGTCATCAACTACGAACGTGGCAACCGTGATAATTCTGGCACTTCAATCGGTACTAGCCAACGTTCTGATGTCTTCGGTGAAAAGAACAAAACTAGCCAAACTAACTCTACTGCTGTTGGTAACTTCCGCATTCGCAACAAATAGTCGCATCTGTTGGCATAATACCGATCGAACCTAAATAGAAGACTCAAGACAGAGCTGCAAGATTTTGCAGCTCTGTTTTTTGGTGAGAATTTACTAATTCGAGTGCCTGAAAGTTTGGTGGTGTAGGTCTTGTCGCGATCGAGCAGATTATTTTCTAGTTTCTAATGAAGATTTACGGAAAGCAGCTAGAGCGAGCTGTAGTTATTATTACGAACGCAAAAGACACAAAATCACCCGAAGGTTGACCGATTAAAAGTTCAGATTAAAGTTGAAATTACATCTGAAAACTTCCGGAATTAACTCAAAATATTTGTAGTCTTAAGCATAAGTAAATCAAAAGAAATAAACTACTAATTATCTCACAGGAATCCAAATCATGAACTTCAAATCTTTAATCGCTGTTGGTTTAGGTGTTGCTACTCTGGCGATTTCGCTCCCCGCTCATGCTGATAGTGCGACTGTAATTCAAACCGAGCAAGGTGCGGTGGTAACGGGGAAAGGCAACGTGACAACTCAACGAAATACCACTGGTGTCATCAACTACGAACGTGGCAACCGCGACAATTCTGGCACTTCGATCGGTACCAGCCAACGTTCTGATGTCTTCGGCGAAAAGAACAAAACCAGTCAAGATAACTCCACTGCTGTTGGTAACTTCCGCGTTCGCAACCGCTAAATCGAGCGGAGCGATTGTCTCAAACACTTCATTGACGATCGCTCATTCTAATTTTTTACTTATTACTCGATTTCCACTCACTTAAAACTTAAAACTTAGGAATCCAAATCATGAACTTCAAATCTTTAATCGCTGTTGGTTTAGGTATCGCTACTCTGGCAATTTCGCTCCCCGCTCATGCTGATAGCGCAACTGTAATTCAAACCGAGCAAGGTGCTGTTGTAACTGGGAAAAGAAACGTCACCACTCAAAACAATACCACTGGTGTCATCAACTACGAACGTGGCAACCGTGATAATTCTGGCACAGCAATCGGTACTAGCCAACGTTCTGATGTCTTCGGTGAAAAGAACAAAACTAGCCAAACTAACTCTACTGCTGTTGGTAACTTCCGCATTCGCAACAAATAGTCGCATCTGTTGGCATAATACCGATCGAACCTAAATAGAAGACTCAAGACAGAGCTGCAAGATTTTGCGGCTCTGTTTTTTGGTGAGAATTTACTAATTCGAGTGCCTGAAAGTTCGGTGGTGTAGGTCTTGTCGCGATCGAGCAGATTATTTTCTAATTTCTAATGAAGATTTACGGAAAGCAGCTAGAGGGATCTGTAGTTATTATTACGAACGCAAAAGACACAAACTCACCCAAAGGTTGACCGATTAAAAGTTCAGATTAAAGTTGAAATTACATCTTAGAACTTCCGGAATTAACTCAAAATATTTGTAGTCTTAAGCATAAGTAAATCAAAAAAACAAACTACTAATTATCTCACAGGAATCCAAATCATGAACTTCAAATCTTTAATCGCTGCTGGTTTAGGTGTTGCTACTCTCGCCATCTCGCTTCCCGCTCATGCTGATAGTGCAACGGTAATTCAAACTCAGCAAGATGCAGTCGTGACTGGAAAAAACAACACTACTACTCAATACAACAACACTCGCGTTGGTAACTACGAGCGTGGCAACCGCGACAATTCTGGCACAGCAATCGGCACTAGTCAACGTTCTGATGTCTTCGGCGAGCAAAACCGCACCAGCCAAACTAACTCCACTTCCGTTGGTAGCTTCCGCGTTCGCAACAAATAGTCACTCGCCGATTGTGGTGGTCTGGCGAGCTGCCAGACAACCGTAGTTCTTACAAACTCTAACTTACTACTCACTTACTTACAGGAATCCAAATCATGAACTTCAAATCTTTAATCGCTGTTGGTTTAGGTGTTGCTACTTTGGCGATTTCGCTCCCCGCTCATGCTGATAGTGCCACTGTAATTCAAACCGAGCAAGGTGCTGTAGTGACTGGGAAAAGAAACGTCACCACTCAAAATAATACCACTGGTGTTATTAACTACGAACGTGGCAACCGTGATAATTCTGGCACGGCAATCGGTACTAGCCAACGTTCTGATGTCTTCGGTGAAAAGAACAAAACTAGCCAAACTAACTCTACTGCTGTGGGTAACTTCCGCATTCGCAACAAATAGTCACTCGCCGATTGTGGTTGTCTGGCGAGCTGCCAGACAACCGTAGTTCTTACAAACTCTAACTTACTACTCACTTACTTACAGGAATCCAAATCATGAACTTCAAATCTTTAATCGCTGTTGGTTTAGGTGTTGCTACTTTGGCAATTTCGCTCCCCGCTCATGCTGATAGTGCCACTGTAATTCAAACCGAGCAAGGTGCTGTTGTAACTGGGAAAAGAAACGTCACAACTCAAAACAATACCACTGGTGTTATTAACTACGAACGTGGCAACCGCGACAATTCTGGCACTTCAATCGGTACTAGCCAACGTTCTGATGTCTTCGGTGAAAAGAACAAAACTAGCCAAACTAACTCTACTGCTGTTGGTAACTTCCGCATTCGCAACAAATAGTCACTCGACTAGTGTGGTTGTCTGACACTCCATCGACAAGCATCGAATCTTGCAGGAACTAAAGTGCAAAAATAGAGACGTTATATACGTCTCTATTTTTGTGCGATCGAGATGAAAACTTGCTAAATCGTTATATAGTAGGTAACTTACCTGAGTTAGTGTAGCTCTGCCTTGTAAGCCCCAAATTATTGTGAAGATTATCCACATCTATGAATAGATGGCAGCATAGCTTAATTTCGATCGCCTTGCTCGGCATCGCGAGTTGCGCTCAAAATAGCAATCCTGGCGATATCGCGACGAGTAAGGATGCGGGGAGAATTACTGTCGGCACGACCCAAAAACCACGTACGCTCGATCCAGCAGATGCGTACGAGTTGAGGTCGATCGCATTGATTCGCAATTTGAGCGATCGACTATATACTTACGATCCGGGCAGTACCGAACTCAAGCCGCAATTGGCGACAGCTTTACCGACAGTCAGTCCGGATGGTTTGACTTACACCATTCCGCTGCGTCAGGGCGTATTATTTCACGATGGTACGGCTTTTGATGCCAAAGCGATGAAATTTTCGCTCGATCGATTTATTCAAAATAAGGGTAAGCCAGCATTTCTCCTTGCCGAACGGGTGGCCGAAATTACGGCAACAGGCACCTACGAACTAACCATCAAACTTAAAAAGCCGTTTGCTGCATTTCCTTCGATGTTGGCTTTCCCTGGCACCTGTGCGGTGTCTCCCAAGGCATATAAGATCGGTGCAAATTTATTTGAGGCAAATACTTTTGTGGGGACTGGCCCGTATAAACTTGGAGAATACGGTACCGATCGCGTGAAATTTGAAGTGTTCGATCGCTATTGGGGAGCCAAGCCGAGCAATCGCGGCATCAATCTTCAGATTTTCTCCAACAACGCCGCCAATCTCTACAACTCTTTCCGCACTGGGGCTGTGGATGTTGCGTTTCAAGCTTTAGAACCAGATCAAGTCAAAAGTTTGGATGAAGGAGCCAAGGCAGGTAAGTGGCAATCGATCGCGATCGATGGGAGCGTTACTAGTTACCTGATTCTGAATGTCCTCCAGAAGCCACTAGATAACCCGCTGGTAAGACAAGCACTCGCCGCGCTAGTCGATCGACCTACCATTAACGAACGTGTCCTGTACGGGCAAGGCAAGCCCTTGTACAGCATCGTTCCCGATACCTTTAGCGTCTCCCAACCAGTTTTTAAAACCGCTTATGGGGATGGCAATATCGTCAGAGCCAAACAACTGTTAACTCAAGCTGGATTTTCGCCTCAAAACCCTGCCAAAATTCAAATCTGGTATCCCTCTGGTTCGACTAGTAGGCGACTGACTGCGGGCTTTCTGCGCGCCTATGCCAAGCAAAAATTGGGTGGGATGCTAGAACTGGAGCCAAACACGATCGAGTCAGCATCGTTCTTTAAATACGCTAGCAAAAATATTTATCCCGCGACGCTCCAAGATTGGTATCCCGACTTTCTCGATCCCGATAACTTCGTCCAACCCTTCCTGGAATGTCCGAAAGGAACTGTCGCACAAGGATGTAAAGAGGGTGGCAGTCAATCACAAGGTTCGTTTTATTATAGCGATCGCATGAATCAAGCGATCGCTGATCAAGGTAGCGAACTCGATCCCGTCAAACGCCAACAAATTTACGCTGATATTCAAGCGCAAATCCAACAAGATGTGCCGCTAATTCCGCTATGGCAAACCAAAGATTTTGTCTTCGCCAAAAAAGGCATGAGTGGGATCGCGATCGATCCGTTGCAAAATCTGTTGTATTCGCAGATGAAGAAGTAGGGAATAGTGAATAGTGAATAGTGAACAGCGATCGGTCAACATTATTTCAGCAGATTAATAATGGATATTAGTTAAAAATCCCCTAATCCCTAAAGCCTATTCCCTAAAGCATATTCACTATTCACTATTCACTGTTCACTATCCCCCTAACATCATGTCTCGATCGAAAACCCTACAATATTATCTTGCTGCTCGATTACTCCTGGCACCTTTGATGTTATGGACGATCGTTACGCTGGTATTCTTTCTGCTCAAAGCTACTCCTGGCGATCCGGCAGATGCTTTTTTAGGCAACCGCGCTTCCGATGAAGTTAAAGCAGATTTACGCAAGCAATTAGGTTTAGACCAACCAATTTACGTTCAATATTTTGGTTATATTTGGAAGATCTTACAGGGAGATTTTGGCAAGTCGATTACCAGTTCTGGTAAAGCAGTAGTCACAGTCATTCAAGATAACTTTCCGGCTACTTTAGAACTCGCGATCGGGAGTATGCTGGTGGCTTTTATCGTCGGCGTAACAGTTGGAACTTTATCGGCATCGCGTCCCGGTACGGTTGCTGATGTTGGCGGGAGATTATTTGGGATTATTAGTTATTCGTTACCGATTTTTTGGGTGGGAATGTTATTGCAGTTGGTATTTGCCGTGCAACTGAATCTATTCCCCCTGGGTGGTAGATTTGCGGCCAATCTAACTCCACCAGCTAAGATTACAGGACTTTACACGATCGATAGTTTATTGCACTTCGATTTAGCTAGTTTTTTTGTTTCACTCCATCATTTAGCTTTACCATGTTTAACATTGGGCGTACTCCTGAGTGGGATTTTCGAGCGCATCGTGCGCGTAAATCTCAAGCAAAGTATGAAAGCTGAATATGTTGAAGCTGCTAGAGCTAGAGGTATTCCCGAAAATAAGATCTTAATCACTCATGCACTCAAGAATGCGATGATTCCCGTAATTACGGTGTTAGGATTGACAACAGCTTCGCTCTTAGGCGGTGCAGTCTTAACCGAAGTAACCTTTTCTTGGCCGGGATTGGCTAGTCAATTGTATGAGGCGATTTCCAATCGTGACTATCCGACCGTCCAAGGCATCATGGTATTTTTCGCGGCAATCGTTGTAATTGCGAGTATCTTAATCGATATCATCAATGCCTGGATCGACCCACGCATTAAGTATTAATTAGCTGGATTACTTGATTCATAATCTCGACAATCAGCCGCTCGATCGGTGAGAACATTATTCGGATTAACAGCACACTTGATATAATAATTGCTGTTAAAGTATTGACAATTGCGACAGGGCAGCTTGTCCGTAGCGCTAGACTTGAGCGGCGGCCGAATTACTTTGGATAGATAATTACATGTGGCTGTCACTAAAAAAACAGTCGAACACACCATTAAGACTGACACCAGATCGAACATATTGTTAGATTTAACAATATGCTCGATTGGCGGGGATGGTTGAGACTGTAGAGCGATAGCGACCGTTTTTGGATTGATTTGCATTGGTAAACCCCCTATTAAAATTTAGTTGTAATCTCGATCGAGCATCAGGCATGTCGATTGGTAGCAATAATGTGTAAATCTATTTCTTTAGCACGAACGAGTCGTAACACTTGCTCGGTAAAAGAACCTCCAATTAGCGTTTTCCACCAGGATTTTTGACTTTCGCCGATCAGAATTTGGGTAATATGTTCGCGTTCGGCTATTTCGGCGATCGATGGTGGAATCTGCGAACTAACTATCCGAATGAATTTTCCACCAAATTCTTGACACAATCGTTCGCATGTTTCTACATGTAGGCTTTCATCCTTTGTCAAAAACCGATTGGGGTTGGCAACATATAAGGCATACAAAGGAGCATTCATAAAATTCGCTAGCCGTGCGCCCCTTCGCAATAGTTGGAGAGAGTTAGGATAGGTCGAAACACATACCATGACTCGCTCGCCGATCGGACAATATTGACCACTTAATGTTGTATGATCGGTGTTGTCTTCTTCAATTGTATTAGCTACTTCTCTAAGCGCTAACTCTCGGAGCAAAATCAAATTACGCTTCTGAAAGAAATTTTGGAGAGATTGTTTGATTTTTTCAGGCGCATAAATCTTGCCGTCGATCAAGCGTTCTTCTAATGTTTGAGGAGTAACATCGACTAAAATCACTTCATCAGCTTCTTCTAACAATCGATCGGGAATTCGCTCTCTCACCACAACACCAGTAATCTTAGCGACCAGGTCGTTTAAACTTTCTAAATGTTGAATATTTACGGTGGAATAAACATCGATGCCCGCACCTAAAATAACTTCGACATCTTGATAGCGTTTCTCGCGCTCGGAGCCAGGAATATTTGTATGGGCTAATTCATCGACTAATACTAATTGGGGTTGGCGATGAATAATGCCATCTGTATTCATTTCTTTATAGTTAGCATTCACCAACTCGCTACCGATTCTCGGCAGGATTTCTAAACCATTGGCTTGCTCCGCAGTGTCTTTTCGCCCATGAGTCTCGAGGAGACCGATAATTACATCGATCCCCGCTCGTTTGAGAGATTGAGCTTCCTGGAGCATTTTATAGGTCTTACCGACCCCAGGTGCCATCCCGATAAATATTTTATGTTTACCTTTATGGCGCACAATGTTAAATTATGAATTATAAATGTGATATTCCCCGCCATCTAGATTGAAGCCATGCCCTTCCACACCTAGCACAATACAATCATATAAATGTCGATCGAGGTTCGACATCTATATTTAGAGCGATCTCACTTCTGCTGATAGAGATACGCACAAGCCTCTGTCGAACAGAGGCTTAGCTACTGCGAACGCCAACTAATCGCTAAACTCACATCTTGCACCAGTTTGAAAATACTAGTGTTAACCCTAGCTCCAGGGTACCCACAAGGGGCACCCCTACAGGTTAATTGCGTAGGGGTGCCCCTTGTGGGTACCCTTAAAGCTCTGCTTTTACTAGTCTTTCTGTATTGGTGCAAGATGTGAGTTTAGCGATTGAGTCGATCGAGTGCTAAATTAAGTTTCAAAACATTTACTCCCGGCTCGCCAAAGATGCCCAGAAACCGACCGTCGATCGCTTGCGCGATGGCTTGTTCGACTACGGCTTGATTTACCCCACGGGCTTTAGCTACTACTGCGCTTTGATTGCGAGCGGCTTCGACACTGATATGTGGGTCTAAACCGGAGCCTGAAGTATATACTAAATCGTTCGTTGGGATGAGTCCGACGGATTTGAGCCGAGTTATTTCCGCTTGTGTGCGTTTGGCTAGATCGGGATTACTGGGTGCCAGATTGCTTGCACCGGATACTCCCGTTGGCGCGGCGGTTTTATCGGTACTATAATTAATCGTACTCGGACGACTCGCAAAGTACCGAGTACCAGCAGATGGTTGACCGATTAATGCCGAACCGATCGCGACGGATTCACTATTTTTCAAGATACTACCATTAGCCCGATCGGATAATACTAATTGTCCGAATGCCAGGATAATTACTGGATAAATAACTGCAACCAACAGCCAGATAATGACGACCGATCGAATTGCTGTGCCGAATTCTTTAACTGCATTCATCTTAAAATTTCTCCGGTTGAAAGATCACTACAAATAGATAGATAAATAAACCCCCAGTCACTACACCCAAGAGACCGAGTGCATAAGACTGTTCGCGCGAGAGCGTTTGTCCGGTAGCCGCATAGACGACTGGAGCGAAAATTAGGTTAATTGCAAAGCTCCAGAGGAGATAGCGAGTTAACTTGCGGTCGTATAACTTAGTCGCGATCGCCAAAATATCTTCAATGACGATCGGTGATAAAATCTGTTTCATAATCTCCAAAATAGTAATAAATTACAACGGTAAGCTGTTCGACATCTAAATCGAGTTATGGCTGATGGTTTTAGTGACTAGTGGCTAGTCATAGTAAATATTTGAGGATTATTTGCGAGATCGATCGTCGACTATTCTCTGACCAGAGGCTCCGCCAACGAACGATCGATTTGAATGCCTGTCAGTGGAGATGGGTACCCCTAAAGATTTTGAGATTAAGCCAACCCCACAGCACTCACCAATACATCGATTAATTTAATTGCAATAAATGGTGCCACCACGCCCCCTAAACCATAAATAAAAATATTGCGTTGCAAGAGTTGGTCGGCAGTTAGCGGTCTAAATTTCACGCCCTTGAGCGCTAGGGGAATTAACGCCGGAATAATCAACGCATTATAAATTAGTGCTGATAAAATTGCCGATTGCGAACTTGCCAAACCCATAATGTTTAAACTACCAATCCCAGCCGCCGCAAAAATGGTGGGGAGAATGGCAAAATATTTAGCCACATCATTCGCGATCGAAAAAGTAGTCAATGCCCCCCGCGTAATTAATAATTGCTTCCCGATGGTGACGATATCGATCAGTTTCGTCGGATCGGAATCTAGATCCACCATATTTGCCGCTTCCTTGGCGGCTTGGGTGCCCGAATTCATGGCTACGCCGACATTTGCTTGGGCGAGAGCGGGCGCATCATTCGTCCCATCTCCAGTCATCGCTACCAATTTACCCTGAGCCTGTTCGGCCCGAATCACATCGATTTTATCTTCGGGAGTCGCCTCGGCGATAAAGTCATCGACCCCAGCTTCCGCCGCAATCACCGACGCAGTAATACGATTATCTCCCGTCAACATCACCGTCCGAATCCCCATCTGACGCATTTGATCGAAGCGTTCGCGAATGCCTGGTTTGATAATATCCTTGAGATAAATAACCCCATAAATATCATCGCCTTGACAGACAGCCAGTGGCGTACCGCCCAGCTTCGAGACCCGCTCGTAAGCAGCATCTAGATCTGGGGGAATTTGGCCGCCCCGCGATCGCACAAACCCTTTAATTGCATCTACTGCACCTTTTCGAATCTCAGTGCCATCGGCTAAATCCGTACCGCTCATCCGCGTCCGGGCGGAGAATTCGACCCCTGTAGCCTTGTGCCGATCGATCTCACTCTTGGCACCTAATTTTTGGGCTAATAAAACGATCGATTTACCTTCTGGAGTCTCATCAAAAATACTCGAACCCAGGGCAATTTGGGCGACACTGGCGACATCGTGACGACCGAGTGGGATAAATTCTTCAGCTAAACGGTTACCGAGGGTGATCGTCCCAGTTTTGTCCAAAATTAACGTATTGATGTCTCCACAAGCCTCTACAGCCCGTCCAGAGGTCGCAATCACATTAAATTGAGCGACCCGATCCATCCCAGCAATCCCGATCGCGCTCAACAATCCACCGATCGTCGTGGGAATTAAGGCTACGAGTAAAGCGACTAAAGCGGCAATACTCACAGGCACATTCACATAATTTGCCACGGGTGAGAGCGTTGCAATCACGATCAGGAAAACTTCGGTCAATACCGCGAGTAATACCGTCAAGGCAATTTCATTCGGGGTTTTGGTGCGCTCGGCACCTTCAACGAGGGCGATCATCCGATCGATAAATCCCTTCCCTGGATCGGCGGTCACCCGAATAGTTAGTTCGTCCGAGAGAATCCGCGTTCCCCCAGTCACCGAACTAGCGATGTCCGTCCCCGGTTGTTTTAAAACTGGTGCAGATTCCCCGGTAATTGCCGACTCATCGACTGCCGCCTCCCCGATGGTGACCTCACCATCGACCGGAATCATATCGCCAGCAATCACCTTGACGATATCGCCTTTGCGTAAGCTAGTAGAACTGACTTCGGAGATCGATCCATCCGCGAGGACTTTGCGCGCGCTCGTGTCGGATTTGGTTGCTCTTAAGGCATCTGCTTGGGCCTTGCCCCTGCCCTCCGCAAAGGCTTCCGCAAAGTTGGCAAATAAAACTGTTACAAATAAAATCACACAGATCAGACCATTGAAGCGCCGGAGATTGCCACCAGCGACATTCCCAAAGATATTTGGATCGATCGTCATTAGTAGTGTGACAATCGTCCCAATCCACACTAAAAACATGACGGGATTTTTGACGGCGATGCGCGGATCTAGTTTGACGAAGGACTGCCCGATCGCACGAGCGAACATTCCTTGGGATTTGGCTTTGGGCGTATGCTTGCGTTGCGATCGCGGAATAGAAACCATAAAAATTATGAGTTGTGAATTATGGGTGATGAATTATTTCAGGATTTGGCTAAGAGAAATCCTTCGGCGATCGGTCCTAAAGCCATAATGGGAAAGAAGCTCAATACGCCTAACACCAAAACTACCCCTGCCGTCACGCCCATGAATAACACCGTATCGGTGCGGAGCGTGCCCGAAGTCATTGGTACGGGTTGCTTGCGCGACATGCCATCTGCCAACAACAGCAGGGCGACAATCGGTACGTACCGTCCGATTAACATACTCGCGCTTGCGCTGAGATTCCACCACAATCCAGTCGGTGCTGGTGCCGAATCAGCCAATCCTTCAAACCCCGAACCGTTATTTGCTGAGGCCGATGCATACTCGTAAATCACTTGCGAGATCCCGTGAAATCCCGAATTACTAATCCCTGCTAGCGCGTCTGGAAAAGCTAAAGCGATCGCGCCAGGAATCAATACCGCGATCGGATGGATCAGTAGCACGACACTAGCTAAGACAATCTCAGACTTCTCGATCTTCCGTCCCAAAAATTCCGGCGTGCGCCCTACCATTAAGCCAGTTACAAACACCGCCAAAATCAGGTAAACAAATAGGTATGCCGTTCCCGTACCTTGTCCGCCCCAGATAATCTGAAGAAATAGATTGAATAGTGCTACCAAGCCGCCCGGTGGCATGAATGAATCCAACATCCCATTCACCGCTCCGCACATCGTCCCGGTCGTAATTACGCCCCAGAGCGCAGTTTGCGCCCAGCCAAACCGGACTTCTTTACCTTCTAAATTGGGCTGAATCGATCCGAGTTGAGCGTTGACGATCGGATTGCCCTGATATTCACCTACTGCCGCCACCCCGATCGACATAATAAAGATGATAAACACCATCCCAAACACCAACCACGATTGACGGGTATTATTTGCAAACACCCCATAAGTGTGAATCAACGCAGTGGGAATAGCGATCATCGCGATCGTTTCTACTAAGTTAGAAAATGCATTCGGATTCTCGAATGGATGAGCGGAATTTGCACCAAAGAAGCCACCACCATTTTCACCCAATTGTTTGATACTTTCTAAATGCGCGATCGGCCCCAGCGAGATCGTCTGAGTAGTACCGTTTAAGGTAGTCACAGTTACTGGTGCTGACAGGGTTTCTGGCACTCCAGCAATTAATAGTAAGATGGCAATGAAGAGCGCACCAGGCAGTAAGATCCGCGTAATCGCTCGAACTAAATCTACATAAAAATTACCCAGCGGTCTGCCAGTCAAACCGCGAATAAAGGCAATTCCAACGGCTAATCCCGTCGCCGCCGAAGTAAACATGAGAAATCCCAGTCCGAAGACTTGACTGGCATAACTAAAAGTTGTCTCCCCCGAATAATGTTGTTGATCGGTATTGGTTAAAAATGAAAATGTTGTATGTAAAGCTGTATCCCAAGTTGGCGCACTCAATCCCGTTGAATTTAAAGGCAGTCCACCTTGAACCATCAACAGGACAAACACACCAATAGCCATGACGAGGTTGCTGACAAAAATCGCTCTCGCATATTGCCAGCCTGTCATGATTTCGCGCTCGTCGATCTGACTGAGCCGATAGATCCCGCCCTCGATCGGCGAACAGATCGGATCTAATAACGTCGGTGTTGGTCTAAATACTCGCGCCATATAATTACCTAAAATCGGCGTAATTATCGCGATCGGGAGTAAAGTTAAGGCAATTTGTAGAAATCCTTGCCACATAAATCGATCTCAGTAATAACTGAACTATTAACAGCGGATAATTACTATTGTTACTTACATAACTATTGCCAAGTGTCTAAACTGATGTTTATCTTCTGCTAGATGTGTTTAGCTACAATCTAAACACATCTAAACATTATTTATAAAGTTAGTTAGCTTGGTTTGTCATTACTATAATAGAACTACAATCGATAGAGCGTGCATTTCTCGATCGTGACTATTTAGATTGCTAATTAAAAAAGATGCCTCGCCAATTAAGTTAATTTTCCGTTGTTCTCATGGTATATCTACCTCTCCGTTTCAATACAAATACTTTGAAAATTTCTGCAATTGCAGGATTATTTGTAATTGTATTAGTTCTAGAATTTATCACGCCTGTAGATTATCTATTTGGTTATCTTTTTAGTGCGCCGATTTTACTATCGAGTTTTTGGTTTGGTCGGCGGGCAACTATGTTTGTAACCTCGCTGGCGATCTGTCTGACTTTGCTCAACTTGTGGATTCCGGGCGGTCATATCCTCACACCTGCAACGATCTGCGATCGATCGATCGCATCACTCGCCCTATTTGCTACTGGCTGGCTGAGTGAAAACAACCGCCGCGATCGAGCGGCACTCATCCAACAGCAATCGCAATTAAACGTTCAAAAACAATTGAGTAGATTGCGCGAAGATTTTGCTTCGACTTTGACACACGATCTGAAAACACCTTTACTCGGTAGTATCGCAGCGCTCGAAGCATTTCAAACTGAAAAATTTGGGACAGTTACGGAAATGCAACAGCAAGTAATCGCCTTAATGCTCCGCAGCCATCGTACTAGCCTGCAATTAGTAGAAACATTGTTGGATGTCTATCGCAATGACACCGAAGGCTTGCAACTATCCATGGCACCAGTCGATTTGACAGACTTGGCGGAAGAAGTTTTGTGTCATCTGAGTCCATTAGCCGCAGCCGATCGCATTTATTTGAGCATCCATTATGGTGCGTCAGATTTTCGTCAATCTTTGTGGGTAAATGGCGATCGATTTCAACTCCAACGCGTTTTTACCAATCTGTTGAAAAATGCGATCGATCATTCACGTAAAGGCGATCGAGTGGAGGTGATTTTAGAGTCTCACGCGCATCAACAAGTAGTCAAAATTCTCGACTCCGGTTCGGGGATTACCGCCGATGAAATGCCATACTTATTCCAACGCTTTTATCAGGGACACAGCGACAGACAAGCTAAAGGTACGGGTTTGGGACTATATCTCTGTCGCCAGATTATTGAAGCTCATCACGGTATAATTTGGGCAGAGAACCGTTACTCGACTCCTACCCAAGAACCAACCCCTTGGGGTGCCATTTTCGGCTTTAGGCTGCCAATTTATCCCTATTCACCACCTTCCGATCGTTAACCCACATTATTGTGCTGCTGACCTCTTTGTCGGATCTTGTTGCTCAGAGGGGTAGGAGTGGGTTCCGGATTCTGGAATCTAACACCTGCATTGCAATTTTTCAATGTCGCTAATCCCACTCAAAATTTTATTAGTTGAAGATGACGAGCTGTTTCGGTTGGGATTGCAATTTCGGCTGCAACAGGAACCAGACATCGAGATTACCGCCCAAGCTGCTGATGGCGAAACTGCGGTAGAGCTAGCCAATCGGCATTCCCTCGATCTGGTGCTGTTAGATATCGGATTGCCCAGAATGAGCGGATTGGAAGCCTGTCGTCAAATCAAAGCGCAGCAACCGCAGCTACCGATCCTCGCCTTAACTTCGCACTCAGAGCAATCGCTGATTTCCAGACTGATCGCTGCTGGCGTGCGTGGTTATTGTCTCAAAGGCATTGCGGCAGAAATGTTAATTCTGGCGGTGCGCTCCGTAGCAGCAGGAGCCTCGTGGTGGGATCGCACTGCCACCGCTGAAATTCAATCAACAATGCTCGATGTACGCACTCAGCAGCACTCCCACCAAACAATTCTACTCACCAACCGCGAACGTGAGATTCTTGCCCCGATCGTTGCTGGCAAAAGCGATCGAGATATCGCCCAGACGCTGTATATTGCTCCTGCAACCGTCAGAGTTCACGTCCATTCCATCTTAAGCAAGTTAGGGGCACGCGATCGATCTGAGGCGATCCTGATTGCCAAGCAACAACAATTATTAGATTGAGGTTGCTACAAATAACTGAAACTAAGCTCCCTAACCCCTGTTAATATTAGATAAATTGTTAAAATTTTTACAGCAACTTTAGTAGCAGGAGACCTGTAGTAACTATGAGCCAAAAATCCCTCAAGATTGCCCCTTCAATCCTGTCTGCGGACTTTAGCCGCTTGGGTGAAGAGATTCAGAATGTCGATGCCGCTGGTGCTGACTGGATTCACGTTGATGTGATGGATGGGCGGTTCGTGCCAAACATTACTATCGGTCCCCTGATCGTCGATGCTATTCGTCCTTACACCAAGAAAATCATCGATGTTCATTTGATGATTGTCGAACCCGAAAAATATGTCGCTGATTTTGCTAAGGCTGGTGCAGATATTATCTCCGTCCATGCCGAGCACAATGCTTCCCCCCACCTGCATCGCACTTTAGGTCAAATCAAAGAATTAGGCAAACAAGCTGGTGTCGTCCTCAACCCTGGCACGCCGTTGGAATTAATCGAATACGTCCTCGACTTGTGCGATTTGGTTTTAATTATGAGCGTCAACCCCGGTTTTGGCGGTCAAAGCTTTATTCCTGGAGTTATTCCTAAAATCGTCAAACTTCGTCAAATGTGCGACGAACGCGGCTTAGATCCGTGGATCGAAGTTGATGGCGGTCTGAAAGCAAATAATAGCTGGCAAGTTATCGAAGCTGGTGCCAATGCGATCGTCGCTGGCTCGGCGGTGTTCAATGCTCCCGACTATGCTGAAGCAATCAAAGGCGTTCGCAATAGCAAACGTCCAGAATTGGCAACAGTTTAGTTAAGAATCGATCGCTAGTTTTTACTAATAAAAAAAGGACTACTAAAACTTATAGTTAGTAGTCCTTTTTTTATTAATCGGGATATTTTTATGAATCCGCACCAGTATCGCGGGAATTGGTTTGAATATAGAGAATGATTAAGAAAATTGTCGGTACTGCGATAAATAAAAGACTCGCAACAAAACCCAGATCGTTGGTTTGCATTAGATTGATTCCTATAAAGTATTTTCGATCGATACCTAGACTAGGATAACATTTCGCGCTCCTAGCCACCGATTTACATAACTTAACCTCTTATCTGCTTAGCCACCAACTGCTTCTGATTCCAGCATGGAGCGAACGGCGATCTTTACTTTTTCCCTGGCTTGGTTTTGACGCTTACTTCACCATTGACCAGGGTTTGACAGGCGAGACGATAACTATCTGGCTTCTTCGCTAGTTTGCGGCTTTCAAAATCAGTCCGAGGCGAGAGATTTTCCATCCCTGCGACGATCTCCACCACACAAGTACCGCACTGTCCATAGCCGCCACAATTCATCAGCTTACCTTTGAAGGTATAGATATCGATCTGATTTTGAATGGCCTTCTCGCGCAGATTTGCGCCCTGAGCGACGATGATTTCCTTATCCTCGTTAATAAATTTAATCGAACTCATCTGTATGCCGCTGCTAAAAATCTATGTAAACCTATCTTAATATAGTAAGCTCAGCGGTAGTTGTTTTGCTGAGATCTTGCAAATTGCGATCGACTTAGCATCTTCTCACAACTCGGTTATGGATGAATCGAACCATCTGGCATGGTTGCGCCAGTCAATTTCGTCCCAGTTAACTTGGCACCTGTTAGGGTAGCCCGACGTAGATTAGCCCCTGTCAGATCGGCATCGCTCAAATCCGCTCCAGTGAGATTGGCATTCGTGAGATCTACTTGCGGGAGTTCGGCAGCTTGGAGATTGGCATTTGTGAGATTGGCCTTTTGCATTGAGGCACCCTTGAGATTGGCATAGATAAGTTTTGAATTAGTTAAATTCGCGCTTACCAGCCGCGTCCCAATCAGCTTAGCTCCATAGAAAGCCGCTTGTTGAAGATCGGCTTGAGTCAAATTAGCATCGCTGAGATCGACATCGCGCAAAATCGCCAGCTTTAAGTTCGCATTAGTGAAGTTGGCCCCATTTAACTTCGATTGGGTCAGGACTACGCCAGTGAGATCGGCTTTGGCAAAATCTTGACCCCGGAGATCGCAACCGATGCACCGTTTCTCGGTAATTATTTTCCCACGATCGGATGCCACAAATGCAGCTTCTTTGACAATTTTCTGATTTTTGGCAATTTGAGCGGGACTGAGTTCTTCTGGCTCTGTAAATACAAACTGACGTAGGATTAAATTAATCCCGAGGATTATGACGCTAGCCCCAATCGCCCAGTACCACCATTTAAGTTTGATGCGGCGGCGAGGTTTTTTAAAACTGGTAATATTATTAGATTGTGGCGAACTATCGGCGGGTTGAGGATGTCTGGGCGAAAGCTCGATCGTGGGGTTTGATGCACTAGCTGCATCGGGATAGCGTTGGCGCTCTTCTGGTGCGACCATTTTGGCTAATGTATCCAGCAGGCGAGTTGGGGTATTTTGGGGGACTAAGTGTTGGAATTGGAGCTGAAATCGATCGGTTAATAAGCTGTGTGCCTTGGCGGTAGGGGTACCTGTCAGCAAACAAATTAGCGAGACACCCAAGCTATAAATATCGGTGCTGGGAGTTAGTGCTCCTTCGGATAACTGTTCTGGGGGAATGAATCCCGGCATTCCCGCGATCGGCTGTGAAATACTTCTTAACGAACAGAGTCCAAAATCGACTAAATATACCATCAATTCCTGTTCGGTATTGACGATAATATTCTCAGGTTTGATATTCTGGTGAATGACGATCGGCTCTAATTGCTGGAGATAAACTAAGATCTTTAGCACAGCATCGGCAACACAATCGATATCTCCAGGTGGCAGCGTTTTGAGTTCGGCTAGCGACACCCCTGACTGATAGGCTCGCACAATACAAAATCCGGTAGCGGTCGGAAAGGAATTGAGGTAGGGTGGAATATTAGGATATTCTAGTTGTTGTAGCCGACCGATTTCTGGTAGATAACTAGCATAATTTAGCGATAGTGACTGGGAGTCGGGCAGCCGCCATTGTTTGATGACGACCGCTCGATCTGATTTAACCTCCTTAGCTAAATAGGTAATCCGCTTGCCATCCTCACGCTCTGATAACTTTTCTAAGATCTGATAACCATAAATTTTTAAGTCAGGGAAATCGCTCTGCTCTCCCAACGACGTTGTACTTGCGTGCGGTAACTCATCAGATCCAGTAAGCGGTGAAGAATTTTCTGACTCATTCATGACAGCCCCAACCTTGCGATCTAAATCTTTCTACTGCGATCGATTATCCATTAAATTGACTTCAATCGTCTGGCTGAAGATATCTGGAGCAAGTTTCTCGATCGCCGAGCAGTGGCTTTGACGCTGGAACTAGCGAGCGAGTCAATCGTGCGAACTTCGTAAAACGCTATAATTCCTTTGTCTTGCTGCACTACCCAACAGCAGGAGCTGCGATCGACGCACACTGGTGACAACTGATAATTTATCATTCATAATTATTCATGCTATTGTTTCTCCGCATTCAGAACTTCGCCCTCATTGATGAGTTAGAACTGGAATTTGGAGCCGGATTGAATGTTTTGACTGGCGAAACTGGTGCGGGTAAATCGATTATTCTCGATGCGATCGATCTCGTTCTCGGCGGTAAGGCTAGTCCGCGCAATATTCGGACTGGAGCGGAAAAAGCTGCGATCGAGGGGACATTTAGCACGAACGAGCGGGTGCAGGGGTGGCTGCGCGATCGGGAATTCGATCTTGCCGAAGACGATACGGTAATTTGCAGTCGGGAATTGAGTCTCAGTGGGGTGAATTTGCGATCGCGAATGCGGGTGAATGGGGCGATTTGCAATCGCCAACTCGCACAAGAACTCCGCGAACTATTGATTGAAATTACCGCTCAGGGGCAAACAGTTCGCCTCACGAATCCCACCTACCAACGAGAACTCTTAGATTTACATGGCGGCGCACCACTGCTGCAACAGCGGGAGACGATCGCCAGTGCCCATAGTGCTTATCAGGCGATTTATCAAGCCTGGATCGATCGACAACAAAACGAACAGCAACGACTCCAGCGCATCGATTTATTACAGTATCAAGCCGAAGAACTCGATCGGGCGAACCTCACCGAAGCCGACGAACAGATCCAGCTCGAAGAAGAACGCCAACGTCTGACCCATGTTGTCGATCTCCAGCAACAAAGCTATGCCGTGTACCAATTACTCTATCAAAACGATACCGGAGAAGCGATCGCTGTTGCCGATCTGTTGGGTAAAGCCGAATCCACCCTGATCGACATGGTCGAAATCGATGCTAGCCTGCAATCCACGCTCGATCTCGTCAGCCTCGCCCTCGCCCAAGTCACCGCAGCCGGACGCGAAATTAATTATTATGGCGATGCGCTTGAAGCCGATCCCGATCGGTTATTAGAGATCGAAGAACGCATCCGCACGCTCAAGCTGATTTGCCGCAAATATGGCCCCAGCCTAACGGAAGCGATCGAGCATCAACTCTCTATTCAAACCGAATTAAACCAGCTTACAGGGGCAGGAGTCTCGCTCGAAGAACTAGAACAACAAGCTAACGAGCTACACGATCTACTCGAGCGAGCTTGCGCTGAATTAACTGCGCTCCGTCAACAAGCCGCGATCGATCTCGAACGCCAACTGATCGGCGAACTCAAGCCATTGGCGATGGATAAGGTGCAATTTCAAGTCGAAATCCTGCCCCAATTGCCCACCCCGAATGGAGCCGATAGTATTGCCTTTAACTTCAGCCCCAACCCTGGCGAACCGTTGCAACCGCTAGCTGCGACGGCTTCCGGTGGCGAAATGAGCCGCTTTTTACTAGCACTCAAAGCCTGTTTTTCTAATAATGGCGGTGTCGGAACGCTGATTTTCGATGAAATCGATGCGGGCGTATCGGGTAAAGTCGCCCAATCGATCGCGAGCAAACTTCATCACCTGAGCCAATCTCAACAAATTCTCTGTGTCACCCACCAACCACTAATTGCGGCGATGGCCGATCGGCACTTCCGGGTCGCTAAAGAAACAACCGATCGCGGTAATGGTAGCAATGGTAACTCAGCGCACGAACGCACGATCGTCCGGATCGAAGAACTCCAATCCCAACACCAACGCCGCGACGAAATCGCCCAAATTGCCGGCGGACAATCAGCGCAAGAAGCCATCTCCTTCGCAACATCGTTGTTATCTCAGGCAAAGACGCGCAAGCAAGAAGTCAAACCGGGTAATGCTCGATCGAAAGTCAAAGCACACCGCAAGAATCAACCTTAGGAATAAGGATTAAATAACTTGCAATTCCTCCTTTGGTAGGGGCAATTCATGAATTGCCCCTACCAAAGGTCGGCACGAGGGCAGATATGTATATTATTAAATCCTCATTCCTTAGCCGGGACATTCTCGATCGAAGGTCAAATCTCGCAGTATGAGGTTGTGTGGGGGAAGCGTAGATCTGACCCACCTCACCGCTTCGCGCCACCCCTGTCTTGAAAAGGCGATCTACTTGGGGAAACCTCAAGACCTACTGGTCTAATGGTCGGCGAGCCGACCAAAAGGCTAGCCGACCAAATGCACTTTCCGCTCCGAGGAGGGGAATTTATTAGCCACTAGCCACTAGCCACTAATCACAAGGCTTACCTGTATATCGATCGACGGCTACCAGACTTTGCTGTGGATCGTTGAGTGTTTTGAGGACGCACCGTGTCAAAATCGCGCGCGGATAGGTACTCGGTTGTTGGTAGATGACGATCGGTTGGGGATTGGTGACGATTGGGTGTTGAGGTAGAGTGCTAGGATACGCAGCTGGGTTGCGATAATAATAATTACCCATGGCATTAGGAAATGGATAGTCACCTACGCCGATTTGGGTCGTTACATTAGTTGTGACGTTATTTGGTGATGGAGTATAAATCGTGGTTGAATGAAAGCCGCCTAATGGAATCCGTACGATCCCAGGGCTACCGATGACGCTCTGCGCTCTGACTGGGGCAGGCACTAGCGACGCAAGCGCTGTCATGGCGATCGTCAACCAACAAACTAAAGATTTCATTACCTACAGGGCGAGTGATGCTCGCCAGTTAGATGTGCACGTCGAATTTATCGACAGGGTAGTCCGGTAAAGCGATCGATCGCGACTGGACTGGAAATCGGACTACCGACGATCGAGGTGGAACAAGTAGATCCGATTGCAGGTGGGTATGGACTATTTTTTTGAATGATAACCGACGGTTGCGCGTATCCCGGTCGAGCGTATCCTCCATAGAAATCGCTCGAGTTGGGAAATAAATTGGTACCTGGGTAAATATTTTGATAGACCGGAATTCCTGAAGTAGGCGATGAGCCGATCCCGTAATAAATCCCGGTTAAGTTTGGTGCTGAATTTGTTCCATAACTAGTATTTCCACCGATCTGAGTTGTTACAGAATTACTCGGATTGCTACCAGTAAATGGGACGTAGTAAGTAGTCGTCGATGAGTAGCCACCTAACGGAATGCCTTGGTTGACTACTTGAGCTGTGACAAGATGGGGCGTGAGTACAGCGGTAGCTGTAACTGTGGCTAGGAGAGCGGACAGACGAGCTAAATATTTCATACTAGGTGCTACAAGATAGGCGGTACCCGCCATTTAAATGTTGTAACGGCGATCGCGATCCATATTACTAACTTGGCCCAATACAGTGCCCAGCAGCAGGTTCGGTCGGATGCAAGCGTCGCTGCTTCGCAATCAAGTCTCGATCGATGGTTCGCTCCAGATCGACAGCCATCTGCCATCAACTGGGTTAAATTTGTAACAATCAACTAAATTGCGACCGCTTAGTTCCATTGTAGCGATCTCACCAAATGACTTATCTGTCAAATGGGACATTAATTTCACCCAATCGAACTATTTATCTACTTACATCTTGCATCATAGATAAGTAATTATTGACACGGTTGTCCGGTAAATCGATCGATTGCAATCGGACTAGGAATTGGACTACCGACGATCGAAGTAGTACACCGAGACGGAACGGCGCGGGGATAGTTAGTATTCGGTCGGACGATAATAACAGTTGGATCGATAGACTGACGGTAACGTTGGCGATAAGATCTACCCCGATAGCTAGAATTGGTCTGGATATAAGATTCGTTACTCGGGTAAAGATTTGGGCTGACTGGGGCAGGTGTCGGTGTTTGTTGGGCTGGTACGGAGATCGTTATCGAAGAATAGCCTTGCTGGGGTAAGCCTTGCGTCACTGTATTTTGCGCTCCGATCGCTCCTGGCAAGAGTAGGGTAATCGCTGTAGTAGCGATCGCCGCTAAATAAGTTGAATTTTTCATCGTCTTACCTCTAGATATCACAATTTTAACCATTTATTCCCTACTGTTAAAGCAATCGATCGACTGACTACGCTGCAAGATAAGCTGCTGGAGTATCGCTCGGATGGGCTAATACTTGGCTAGCTGATAAATCCGCAAAATCTATAGGCAGGGTGGTTTCATCCACCCGAAGAAAAATCTCTTAGTTCGCTGAAGTGAACTTTCGCTATTAGCACGAAATTCAGTTCAGGGCGGTTGAATCCTAAGCACCAGAGTTGGGGCATTTTCCTTTTGGTGGATGAAACCACCCTGCTTGTGGATACCCTTAGGGGGAGCAGCTGGCAGACAAAATTATGCTACTGACTTTGCCCAATTTTGTGCCCAATCGAGCGTCTGATGGACTCGATCGATCGTTGCTGCTTCGCAATACAATCTGAGGACGGGTTCGGTACCGCTAAATCTAATTAACAACCAACTGCCATCAGCTAGATTAAATTTGTAACCATCTGCTAAATTCCGATCGAGTACTGCGACATCGCCGATTTCATCAAATGGTTTACTCTCCAATTGCGCCATTAACTTCGATCGCTCGTCCATACTATTGAGATGGAGATCGACCCGATCGTAAGCAAAATGATAGTCTGTTTGGGCCTGAAGTTGACGATACAAATCGCCTAAATCCTGCCCCGATTTAGCGATTGCTTCGAGAAGATATAATGCCGAGAGCAAAGCGTCGCGTTCGGGAATATGATTGCCATAACCGATGCCGCCAGACTCCTCGCCGCCAATCAGCACTGGTGTCGTTAACATCCGATCGGCAATATATTTATACCCGATCGGGGTTTCATAAATCGGCAGATCGTATAACTTCGCCATCCGTGGCACGAGATTGGAAGTACTGACAGTCTTGATAATCTCGCCTGTAAAGCCACGTCGTTTGGCTAAATGCTCGATTAAAACTGGAATCAAAAATTGCGAACTTAAAAACTCACCAGCGCCATCTACTGCGGCAATTCGATCGCAGTCGCCATCAAATACCAAGCCGACTTTTACTCCAGCATCACTCTGATGGCTACGAATTACCCGCATCAACTGCGATAAGTATTTTGCCAATGGTTCGGGCGCAGCACCGTCGAATAACGGATCGGTGTTGCTATTTAATTCGATAATCGGTTTACCCAGCAATCGATCCAATCCAGTGCTAGATGCACCATGCATCGCATCGGAGAATACAGTTAATTTACCTGTTGCGATCGCCGTTTGAATGCTCGCCAGATCGACTTTACCCCGTAACTCCTGACAATAACTTTCCCACGGATCGAAAGTAGTTAAAGTTCCTGCTTGCCTAGCGGGTAGGGCTTCCCCCCACCGTGCTTCGATTTTCTGGGTCATTTCTGGCGGTACCGACCCCCCAAAATTCCCTTTCACTTTTAAACCTAAATAGTCGCCAGGATTGTGGCTGGCGGTAATTACCAGCGCACCGAGCGCATTTTGACTGTGTGCCGCCCAACTAAATGCTGGCGTAGGTGCGTAAGTCTCGCTGAGGATAACATCGAATCCAGCCAGCCGCACTGCTTCCGCCATCCGCTTGGCAAAGGTTTCCGCCATAAATCGGCGATCGAATCCCACGATAATCTTGCGATTGCCCGTCTTGGCACTATAAGTATCTGCTAAAATTTCAGCCGCCAGCGGTGCCACGCTTAATAGGCGATCGAATGTAAACTCAGCTCCGATTACTCCCCGCCAACCATCCGTCCCAAATTTAATTGCGTCCATGTTCATCAGCTCATTTATCTTGCAGCTTCACTATTTTACAGATGAGACGGCTAGGTTTAAGTTAAAAAACTCGGATCGATTCTTCTTTGTCGGGACAGAATACAGGTGTTGGCAATCTTTTTATGTGATTCTAGCCAAGAGCTGATTGTGTCAGACTTCCGAGTCTTTACTGTTCGAACGCGAGCATCGATCTTAAGATCTGTGTCAGATCGGACATCCACACTACATCAATTTTAGGTCGATCGGCAATGAGTCTCAGTGACGATCTGAAATTGTTATATAGCGGTTCCCAATCGAATGAGGTACATGTACTAGCCACTAGTCACCAGCCACTAGCCACTAAAACCACTAATAATGCCCTTCACTAGGATGAGAACCGCTATATTGTAATCAAAGTTACTAACAAAATCTAATCCTTGTGTATTTCTGAAAAAATACATTTAGTGTATATTTTAACGTAATATATATTTTTTGTTATAAAATTATATTTAAAATATCATTTTTTCTCACGTTATTCAAATATTCCCTAATGAAAACTCCAGTTGCCTTCCTAATTTTCAATCGACCCGATACAACAGAAATAGTATTCGAGCGGATTCGCCAGGCGCAACCTCCAAAGCTGTTAGTCGTAGCAGATGGCCCTCGTCAACATAAAGTTGGTGAAGCTCAAAAGTGTGCTTTAACTCGCGCAATTATCGATCGAGTCGATTGGCCATGTGAGGTAGTAACCAACTATTCAGATATTAACTTGGGTTGTAAGCGTCGGGTTTCGAGTGGGATCGATTGGGTATTCGAACAAGTTGAAGAAGCGATTATTTTAGAGGATGATTGTTTGCCAGATCTAAGTTTTTTTCATTACTGTGATGAGCTATTGGAGCGGTATCGACACGATACTCGGATCGTGTTTATCTCTGGCGATAACTTCCAATTTGGTCGCAAGAGTATGCCCTATAGCTATTATTTTTCTAGGTGTATTAATAACACACCCCCGATCTGGGGATGGGCAACATGGCGCAGGTCTTGGCAAAATTATGATGTCGATCTCAAATTGTGGGAGATTATGCCAAATGATGACTGGTTGGAAGATATCCTCAAAAACCGTATGCTGGTAAAAAGGTGGAAGCAAAGATTCCAGTCTATTTACGATAAAAGTTTCGATACGTGGGATTATCAATTAGTATTTTCTTGCTGGGTTCAGAGTGGATTGATTATCTTACCAAATGTTAATCTAGTTAGTAATATTGGCTATGGGCCGGAGGCGACTCATTCCAAAGCAATAATTACTGAGTTTGCAAACATGCCAGTTGAATCGATGTCCTTTCCACTGAAACATAGCGAGTTTACGATTTGCGATACTAAGGCAGATCGCTACTCTAGGGACTCTAGCAAAAAGTTGACTAGATTAATCCAGATTATTCGCAATCCCTTGAGATTAAAACATATTCTTGATAATTATCGAAATAGCAAAATAAGTTCGACTGATAATTAAGTTAATCTAATTGCTCGATCGCTAGCATTTCCTGTTCCAAGAGCAGTATTCCCCGGGATCTTGCCATAATTCGTTTAGCAGGATTTCCCAGGTATACACTCCAAGGTTCTAGCTTACCTCTTACTACCGATAGTGCGCCAACAGATGTACCTTCACCTAGTTCGCTACCCGGAAGCAAGACAGAATTAGAGCCAACAACAGCATGTCTCCCCAGCCTTACTGGGATATGTTTTAGCCGTCTAAATCTATCTGGCACAGTAGGATTGGTCATTCCTTTGGTAAAATCATCGGTTGATGAGAAAACCGCAACTTTGTTTGAAATACCGCTAAAATCTTCAAAATCGATCGGAGCTTGTCCGACAACACTAGCAAATGCTGAAATATGGACATTCCGACCGATTCTAATGCCTCCTGTACCCGCAGAAATTATACAAAAATCGTCTATTCTTACGTAATCGCCAAGATATATATTTTGAGTATTGTAATAAGATCCTTTGCTCGACAATAGTACTTTTTTGCCTAGAGAACCAAATCCCATTTCTATTAATTCATTCTGCGTTAACCAAGACATATATAACTATATTAATTAATGTAACGTGAGTTAAGGATAAGAGGATCTTGAACACTATAGTTTCGGATCGTGATATATTAGTCCGCTTAGGCATACTAATATATCACGATCTTAGGCAGACTTTGTATCCTGAGTACCGATTTTAATCCTAGTGTGGTACTAGAACGGAGCAAATATTCTCGACTAGAACTCACATTAATGTAATGTTACATTATTTACCAATTATTACTCTTATCCCCGAATTCGTTCAAAATGCAATCGATCGAGGTACCAGCCAGATGCTGCGAGGAATCCACAAGTCAGGCGCTAGAACTAGGCGTGAGAAATCTTCTCTCAATTACAGAAGATAGGAATCTGGGATGTAACCAATGCCACAGCGATCGCAATACCATCCATTAACAAATTGCTCTAATGGAGGTAGTAAAAGTATAGAACGATCGCACTCATCCACAGCTAGTTTATCTCTTCTGCGATAACCAGCATTATTATCTCGTTTAAAAACTTCCGCTGGCGAATATTTTGCCAGCATTAAAAGTTTCGGTCTGATGCTTTCCTTCGATTTACATTGAGGACAACGTTCGCGAGAAAGATTATTTGGTTTCTTGCTCATCTGAGTTACTACCCACGCGAGATCGAGTTTTCAAGCCTATGCTAGAGCATCCTTAAGCGCAGTTCTCGCCGCTAAATGATTGCGGGTAGAAGTGAGAATTTCTACTTCCCGTTCTAGTCGAGTAGTGGTATCCTGCATTTCTAATAAAGCTTGTTGTTCCGCAGCTACACCATAGAGATGGCTGGCAACCCAATAGGATAACTCAATCGGTAAACTTGGCAAACTTTCTGGTAATTCGATCGGTTGCTCCGTCAGCTTCCCTGACAAATGCACCACATCGCGCAACAACCCTTCTACATTAGTCGCTAGGGGGCGCAAATCTTCTTCGGTAGGACGATCTTCAATCCACTCCACCAAGCCCACTCGATAGGGCTTCTCGCGGACGTATTCTAGAACGCGGAAGCGTTGCTGTCCCATTGTCAAAACTTTCATGCGATCGTCGGGCAATTTCTGGAAATGCACGATCTCCGCACAACAACCGATTTCGGCGGGTTGACCGCGAACGGGATCCCACATGAGTACGCCAAATCTTCGATCGCTATCCATGACTGTATTCATCATGATCCGATAGCGAAATTCAAAAATATGTAACGGTAACGGACGACTTGGAAACAGCACCAGTTCGGGCAGCGGAAACAGGGGAATTTCTCTCACGGCGATTGAAGAAGGTGCCATATAAATTATGAATTATGAATTGTGAATTATGAATTATAATTCATATCTTTTGGTGGTGTCGCCCTACTCCCCCAGCCAAATACCAGGGACAAGCAGAGCAAGTACTCTTCCAATTATTATAGCTTCACTTCAATGTCTACACCTGCTGGTAGATCTAATTTCATCAGCGCGTCGATCGTTTTTGCAGACGGATCCTTGATGTCGATGATCCGGCGATGCGTCCGTGTTTCAAAGTGTTCGCGCGAATCTTTATCAACGTGAGGCGAGCGGAGAACACAATAAATCCTGCGACGAGTTGGTAAGGGAATCGGGCCAATTGCAGTTGCACCAGTGCGATTGGCAGTTTCGACGATCTTATCGCACGAGGTATCCAGGAGACGGCGATCGAATGCTTTCAAACGAATCCGAATCTTTTGCTGAGTTACAGTAGCCATAATTATACTTTCAGGTTGTCAAGGTACGGTGGAAAATTTGAATTAGTTATGAATTATGAAATTCATGATTCTAACTCTTTATTGCTGGGCTTTGAATTATAGCAGTTTTCACACTACTTTAGATTCCAGACAGACAAAGATAGAGATGCACCGAGGTACATCTCTATCTATTGTTTAGGTGATTAGCCTACTTAACGATTTTGGAAACGACACCCGCACCAATGGTACGACCGCCTTCACGGATTGCGAAGCGCATACCTTGTTCGATCGCTACTGGGTTGATCAGTTCTACAGTCATCTTGACGCGATCTCCAGGCATTACCATTTCAGCAGCACTACCGTCATCGGCAGTAAACGCTTGGATGTTGCCAGTTACGTCAGTCGTCCGGACGTAGAACTGAGGACGGTAGCCAGGGAAGAATGGAGTCTTCCGACCGCCTTCTTTGTCGGTGAGGACGTATACTTCACCTTCAAAGATGGTGTGAGGTTTGATACTGCCAGGTTTAGCAATTACCATTCCGCGTTCGATGTCGGCTTTTTGGATACCGCGCATCAGTACGCCTACGTTATCGCCAGCTAATCCTTCATCGAGGGATTTTTGGAACATTTCTACACCAGTAATGGTGGTGCTGCGAGTGTCTTTGATCCCAATGATTTCAACGTTTTCGCCGACTTTGACTTTCCCACGTTCGATCCGTCCGGTTGCAACTGTACCCCGACCAGTGATCGAGAATACGTCTTCAACAGCCATCAAGAAGGGTTTGTCAATTTCGCGTTCTGGAGTAGGGATATAGTCATCTACTGCTGCCATCAGGTCGTAGATTTTGTCTACCCACTCGTTTTCCCCTTGAATGGTTTTGGGGTTAGCCAGCATTTGCTCTACTGCTTTAACAGCAGATCCAGAAACGACAGGAATGTTGTCACCATCGAAGTCGTAGGAAGAGAGCAATTCGCGAATTTCTAATTCGACTAGTTCGAGTAACTCTTCGTCATCTACTAAGTCGGTTTTGTTCATGAACACAACCAGACGCGGTACACCAACTTGTTTTGCCAAGAGGATGTGTTCGCGAGTCTGTGGCATGGGGCCATCGGCTGCGGATACGACCAAGATACCGCCGTCCATTTGTGCCGCACCCGTGATCATGTTTTTCACATAGTCAGCGTGTCCGGGACAGTCTACGTGTGCGTAGTGGCGAGTTACGGTTTCGTATTCTACGTGAGCGGTGTTGATGGTGATCCCACGCGCTTTTTCTTCAGGAGCAGCATCGATCTCGTCATACTTCCGCGATTTTGCCGCACCGATTGCCGCGAGCGACATGGTGATTGCAGCAGTCAGTGTCGTTTTACCGTGGTCTACGTGACCGACGGTACCGATGTTAACGTGGGGCTTATTTCTTTCAAACTTAGCGCGTGCCATGTATCTTTATTCCTTTATTCCTCTGTAAATTTTAACTGGATTGTTGCCAGTTAGTGACTATTTTTGTAAATTTAATAACCACTAACTAACAACGCACCAATTTATCTCCCTCTGTTTTTGGTCACGATCGCTTCTGCGACGTTCCGGGGGACTTCATCGTAATGGCTGAATTCCATCGAGAAGATCCCGCGACCTTGGGTATTGGAGCGGATGTTGGTTGCATAACCAAACATTTCCCCTAGAGGAACTTTGGCTGCAACTTTAGCGAGGTTCGCTGCCGCTTCTTGACCTTCGATCTGACCCCGACGGGAGTTGAGATCGCCGATGACGTTACCCAAGAAATTATCGGGAACTTCAACTTCGACCTTCATCACTGGCTCTAGCAGGGTGGGTTGAGCTTTCATGACACCATCTTTGACTGCGATCGAAGCCGCAATCTTAAAGGCCATTTCATTCGAGTCAACTTCATGGTAGGAACCATCGATGAGAGTGACTTTGAGGTCGATCATCGGATACCCAGCCAGCACGCCAGATTCGCAGGTCTCTTTGACACCTTGCTCGATCGGGTTGATGTACTGTTTGGGTACCGAACCACCAACGATTTTGGAGACGAACTCTAGTCCGCTACCGGGTTCCCCAGGGGCGATCTCGATCACGACGTGACCGTAGTTACCGCTACCACCACTTTGTTTGATGTACTTACCTTCTTGTTTGACACTCTTGCGAATGGTTTCCCGGTAAGCCACTTGAGGGGCACCAACGTTAGCTTGGACGTTAAATTCCCGTAACATCCGATCGACCAGAATTTCGAGGTGAAGTTCCCCCATCCCCGCAATTACGGTCTGGTTGGTCTCAGGGTCGGTGTTAACGCGGAAGGTGGGATCTTCCTGCGATAGGGAAATGAGCGCTTTGGAGAGCTTCTCCATGTCCTCTTTGGTCTTGGGTTCGACCGCGAGGGAGATGACTGGCTCAGGGATGAACAGTGATTCGAGAATTACTGCATTTTCCTCATCACACAAGGTATCGCCAGTAAAGGTGTCCTTGAGTCCGAGTACCGCACCGAGATCGCCTGCCCGAAGTTCGTCAACCTCTTGGCGTTCGTCGGCTTTCAGGATAATCAAGCGCGAAATTCGCTCTTTCTTACCTTTGGTTGGATTGAGCACATAAGTTCCAGTCTTGACAACTCCAGAATAGACGCGGATGAAGGTCAGACGACCGTACTTATCCGCCATAATCTTGAACGCCAGTGCTGCAAATGGCTCATTATCATCTGCGTGACGTTCGATTTCGACAGTCTCATCATCGGCTGATTTCCCCTTAATCGCGGGTACTTCAGTTGGACATGGTAGATAGTCGATTACCGCATCGAGTAGAGATTGAACGCCTTTGTTCTTAAATGCCGAACCGCAGAACATTGGCACGATCGCGCCGGAGATCGTACCTTTGCGCACTGCAAGCTTAATCTCTGCTTGAGAGATTTCTTGGCCTTCGAGATATTTCTCGGTCAATTCATCGGAAGTGTCAGCGACAGATTCGAGTAGTTTAACCCGAAACTCGTCGGCTTTCGCTTGGAGGTCAGCGGGAATATCGCGTTCTTCGATGTCTTTGCCCATATCATCGAGCGCATAAAACGCCCGCATGGTCACAAGGTCGATGACTCCAGCAAAGTCGCCTTCCGCACCGATCGGAATTTGCAGCGGTACTGCATTGCAGCGCATCCGATCGACGATTTGTTCGTAAACTTTGAAGAAATTCGCACCAGTCCGATCCATCTTATTCACAAAGACGATCCGAGGTACCTTGTAGCGATCGGCTTGCCGCCATACCGTCTCCGATTGAGGCTGAACACCACCAACGGAGCAAAATACAGCGATTACACCATCTAATACCCGCATCGAGCGTTCGACTTCGATCGTAAAGTCGACGTGACCGGGAGTATCGATGATATTGATCTTATGATCTTTCCAAGTCGTGCTGATTGCGGCTGCGGTAATGGTGATACCACGCTCTTGTTCCTGTACCATCCAGTCGGTGGTAGCAGTCCCTTCGTGGACTTCGCCGATTTTATGGACAACCCCAGAATAATATAAAATTCTCTCGGTAGTGGTTGTCTTACCCGCATCGATGTGGGCTGCAATCCCGATGTTGCGTATTCTTTCAAACGGGACGGTACGTGGCACAATTACCTCCTTACTGGTCGGCTGCCGCTAATAAAATTGGTTAATCTTTACTAAGATTGTATACTTTTTTTGGTGTGGGTTGGATAACTACAGGCGTTCGGATGACTGCACTTGCCCGAGCTTCGGTCGTTGCAACTAGCGAAAACCTAGTAGCGGTAGTGAGCGAAAGCTTTGTTCGCTTCGGCCATCCGGTGGGTTTCTTCGCGTTTCCGAATCGCGCTACCCGTCTCATTCGCTGCATCCATTAGCTCGTTAGCCAACTTGCCTGCCATCGTTTTGCCCGCACGTGCGCGAGAATAGTTGATCAACCAGCGCATCGCTAGCGCTGTGCCACGATCGGCTTTTACTTCCATTGGTACTTGGTAAGTAGCACCACCAACCCGTCGACCTTTAACTTCGACTAGGGGAGTGGTATTTTTGACCGCTTTTTCAAAGGTTTCGAGCGGATCGTTACCCGTACGCTCTTCGATGGTTTTCATCGCGTCGTAGATAATCTTGTAGGCGATCGACTTTTTACCACTGCGCATAATGCGGCGCACCATCATGTTGACGAGGCGACTGTTGTAAACAGCATCTGGTGGTACTGGGCGTTTGGGAACTGTAGTTCGACGTGACATAACTCGAAAAAATATTGAAGGGTAATTACTCAGCGATCGAGTCCGGTCAGATCGACCGTACTTTACTCGCTGATTTCTAGTGACTATTTCACTGAATCTATCTGCTGGCTAGCAGACTAAAATTAGCGATCTTTTTGGAGTTGTGGCTGGGGCACCTCAAGGGTTGCTCTCCAACCAAGTGCAACGAAACTTCAAAAATACTAATTTAGCTTTGCTCTTGGCAAATAACTAGATTCAGTGCCTCGATGCTATTAATGTTTTCACTAACTAGCTCGATAACCGGATATAACCACAGTAGACACCCTCAGCATGGGAGCCTACGACGCGACTAGGGATAGGTTCGTAAGCTTACAGATATCACAAATGCACTATCAATTTAAATTGATAGGCCAGTGGCAACCCGCAATAAATGTTAAGCCTTAGGAGCTTTAGGCCGTTTGGTTCCATATTTGGAACGACCTTGCTTGCGATCCTTGACTCCAGCCGTGTCGAGTGTGCCACGGATGATGTGGTATCTGACTCCAGGTAAGTCTTTGACCCGACCGCCGCGAATCATTACAACAGAGTGTTCTTGGAGGTTGTGACCGATTCCAGGAATGTATGCTGTAACTTCAAATCCAGAGGTCAACCGTACCCGTGCTACTTTACGTAGGGCGGAGTTAGGTTTTTTAGGTGTAGTTGTGTAGACGCGTGTGCATACGCCACGTCGTTGAGGACATTCCTTCAACGCAGGTGACTTTGTTTTGACTTTATAGTCTACGCGAGCTTTCCGAATTAACTGTTGGATGGTTGGCATGGGTTAGAAAATTGTACAGTTACCTAGCGGTTCCAACTGTTGACAAATTACCATTCTATAATAATGTAGCCAAGTGTGTCAATCAAATTTTTTAACGAGAACGATCGTTACAGCAGCGATCGAAATTGTTGCCGAGCCAAAAACTTAACCCTTTCCGATCGCGCTTGCTGCCTTGCGGCGTTCGTGTTTTGCGTGCTTAGTCCCTACTTGCTGAAGATCGAGATCGCAGTTGTCACGGTACCAGCAACGCAACTGTAATGTCTGGCTTCGATCGGGAGATCGACATTACAGTTGCGTTGCTAATTCGCTCGCATCTTTATTCCCAAATCACATTAACTTTTATCTCACTTAAATGAGAGAGAATCGCATGATAAATTCAGGTCGTTCGGTGAATTTACTGAAGAAATCGAAAGTTATACCTTGAGATAATTCTTTATGTTTAATTTTTGGCTGATTTTCGTAACAAAAGTTCTAGAAAAATGTAGATACGCTCCTAGGTGTCGATAATTAAGAAATATCACCAACACGAACTTTAGCACAGTCAAAAGCGTAATAAATAAGTAGCGATAACGACGATTGCAATCGATCGCTATAACCAATTCAAACTGCTGTGAAAGCGGTTCTGATTGGGAGCGATTGCTAAGATCGATCGGGATCGATACTCGATCTATTGCGGTGGCAGTGGTGATGAAAACTAGCACATTACTGAGAATGTATGAGGCTGGAGAGCGAGACTTTGCGGGTGTAGATTTAGCTGGTGCTGACTTACAAGGCGTAGCTTTAATTGAAGTGAATTTACGTGGTGCCAATCTCACTGGCGCAAATTTAAGTCGGGCATTTCTAACGCGATCCGATCTGAGTTGTACGAAGTTAAACTGGGCAAATCTCAGTTTTGTAAAGATGAGTGAAGGTAATCTTAGCGGGGCAGATTTATCTAAAGGCAATTTGCAAGGTGCCTTTCTCGTCAAATCGGCATTACTGGTAGCGCGGATGAGTGCGGCTAATCTCAGTGGAGCCAATCTCAGAGGTGTTAATCTTGCTGGGGCAAATTTGTGTGGTGCCAATCTCTGTCGAGTTAACTTACGCGATGCCAATTTAGTCGGTGCAAATTTCAACTGGGCAAATGTTTTGGAAGGTAGGTTGAGCGGAGCAAATCTGCAAGATACTTCTCTGCAAGGAGTAAATTTAAGTCGAGCGTTTTTAACAGATTCCAATCTAGAAAATGGTGAATTGGATAGTGTCAATCTCCGAGAAGCGCGACTCACTGGAGCAAATTTGGCTAATGCCAATCTGACTGGAGCTAATCTTACTGCCGCGCAATTACGGTATGCCAATCTTCAGGGGGCAGACTTGACTGGAGCTAAACTGAACAAAGCCAACTTGATGGGTGCCAATCTCGCCCGAACGATTCTCGATCGCGTTGATTTTACCGATGCAAATTTGGAGCGAACCAGTCTCAGTTGGGCATATTAAGAGAAGATAACCAAGGCGATTGCGAGCCGATTCCCATTGCAATTCTTACATTAATTATGGGTTTGATATCGTGCGAGTCGGCGCCTCAATTGCGGGGAATATTCGAGATCGGTAAGTTGCTTTGGCAAAAATACCGGAGCGTCGAGCGCCAAAAACCTTACGTCAACAAGTATAGATCGTTTACAATTGGCGATCCCCCACTAGCCTTTGCCGAACATTGCTGTCATTCTATATATATGTGGTTGAGAATGCAATTTACCTCCAGGATCTAATTATCACAAATGACTACAACAGGAAATACGACAACAATCGCCCTATTAATCCTCTCGCTGGGTATTCTGGCATGGGGTTACTATCGGAATCGAGACTTGGGTAAATTTGGCATCCTGTCGTGGTTGCAATCAGTCGTGCTGATGGTACCGTGGCTGTTGTGCTTTGGTGCCTTATCGGTAGGTTTGCATATTAATCTAGTTGGCATTCTGCTGTTGTTGGTGACATCTACGAGTGTTTATATCTGGCTGGGAACTCAAGTTCGGCTGGCTGCTAAAGATCCGGAAGTAGCTGCAAAGATTGTTGAAAATAGGCTGAAATCCCAAGCCGAGCGGCTGCCCAGAGCTGGTGAAACGAACGTACAAGCCCTAGCCCTGGCGATGAATGCGCTCCAGATACCCGATGAGGATTTAAGCAACATCAAGAACATTTTTGGCATCGATACATTTTATGCCACCGAGACTATTCCCTATCAACAGGGGGCGATCTTCAAAGGTAATTTGCGCGGCGAAGCAGAGAAAGTCCATCATCGGCTGACCGATAAATTACGCGATCGAGTTGGAGATCGTTATCGTCTATTCTTAATTCCAGACCCTGAAAATCGCCCCGTTGTCATCGTCCTCCCGAGTAGTAACGATCCACTGCCAGCAACAGTCGCCCAGCAGGTGCTAGCTGCAGTAATGTTTGTTGCAACGATCGCGACTAGTCTAGAGACAATGGGTGTATTTCTCGGATTTGATTTTTACGAGCATACCGAACGGATTAAGGAAGTTTTACCCTTAGCACTGGGATTGTGGACGACACTGATCGCCCATGAAACTGGACATCAGCTCGTTGCGAAAATGCGCCAGGTCAAAATCGGCTTACCCTTCTTTTTACCGACCGGACAAATCGGTTCGTTTGGTGCGATTACTCGGTTTGAGTCTTTAGTGCCCAATCGCAGCGTGTTATTTGACATTGCTTTTGCGGGGCCAGCGATTGGAGGAGCGGTATCGTTGGCATTATTAGTCTGCGGGTTACTGCTATCTCATCCTGGTAGTGGCCTCGAAATTCCTACCCAATTTTTGCAAGGCTCGATTTTAGTCGGTTCGATCGCTAAAATTGTATTAGGCGTAGCAGTAAATCAACCCGCGATCTCGATTCATCCCTTAGTGCTGATTGGCTGGTTGGGGCTGGTGATTAATGCGCTTAATTTGATGCCAGCGGGACAGTTAGATGGCGGGAGAATCGTGCAAGCTATTTACGGCCGAAAAACAGCTCAGCGCTCGACGCTCGTAACGCTCATAATTCTGGGATTTATCGCCTTTTTCAACCCTGCCAATCTGGTGATTCTCTATTGGTTGGTATTAGTTGGGTTCCTGCAACGAGCGCTGGAACGCCCTAGTTTGGATGAAATTACCGAACCGAATGATGCTCGGGCGGCATTAGGATTACTCGCACTATTTCTAATGGCGGCGACAGTAATTCCCTTTAGTCCAGATTTGGCAGGAAGATTGGGAATTGGGGGGTAGAGAGTAACCAGCGAGGAAGTCACTCGATCGAGTAAATCATATTAATCAATCGTAACTAATAAAAAATATGGACGGATTTGGATTTTTAATTGCAGCAATCATTGCGGCGGCGACTGTAAAATCGGGGATTAGAGTCGATCGAGAGTACGAGCGAGGCGTGATTTTCCGGCTAGGAAGATTTCAAAAAATTCAAGGGCCAGGGTTGTACTTTACGGTGCCGATACTCGATCAACGAAACCAAGTCGATATTCGGACGAAAACTGTCGATATCGCTCCGCAAGAAGCGGTAACGGCTGATAGTGTAACGATTAGAATCAACGCCGTGCTGTACTATCGGATCATCGATCCGATGAAGGCAATAAATCGAGTAGAAAACTATCAGATGGCGGTATACCAAGCTGCCATGACCACACTGCGGAATATCGTCGGTCAACACAATCTCGATGATATGTTGAAAGGTCGCGATAAAATTAACGCCAAACTTCAAGAAATCGTCGATGAAATTACCGAACCATGGGGTGTCGAAATCGAGCGGGTCGAACTCAAAGATGTCGAAATTCCCAGCTCGATGCAGCGCGTGATGGCAATGGAAGCCGAAGCCGTGCGCGAGAAACGGGCGCGCCTAATTAAAGCAGAGGCGGAGCAGGAGGCTTCTAATCTACTCGGTCAAGCCGCTCAAGAGATGATGAAGAATCCGGCAGCACTAGAATTGCGACGGTTACAGATGCTCACTGAAATCGGTGCGGAAAATAATAGTTCCACATTTGTGATGATTCCGTCAGATATTCTGAGTTTGGCGAAGGAATGGTCGATCGCGGCGCAAAATGGTAATGCCGCCCATCAAGTGGATCTTGCCAAAATCGCTCTAGCTAAACAAGCCGAACAACTCAATTCTGCCACTCCAGCGGATCGATTCAACTTACCAACCCAGAGTGAGGATTCGTTACCAGCGATCCTGCCCGAACATAAACTCCCAGAGTAAGCTGTTCGACATCTCAATCGAGTTATGGCTGATGGTTTTAGTGGCTAGTCATAGTAAATATTTGAGGATTATTTGCGAGCTTAATCATCGACTATCGAATAATCGATTTGAATGCTGGTCAGCTTAAATCGTGAAATTAGAGCCATCCCTTTAATTTATAAACCAAGATGCCGAGATATTCTCGCAAGGCTCCAGTTGTCAAGGAGAGACTTTCTTCGTTCGGAAGAAAGGCGAGAATGGCTGACTCGGTTTGAGTATTAGGTTGGTCTATCTCTAATTGAGAAATCCGATAATCAGTTGGTGCGGCGATCGCATCGATATCTAACTTTTTAAAAATCGCCAGCGCTCGTGGCATATGCATCGCTGAAGTCACGAGTAAAATTTTCTGAAAATTATATTGCTGTAAGATTTCTTTAGTATATACGGCATTGTCCCGCGTATTTAAAGATTTTCCTTCGGGGATGATATCGGTCTTGGGTACGCCCATTTTAATTAATAATTTCATCAAGTCATCAGCTTCTGGAGTGCTATTACCTTGCCAATCGATTCTCCCACCGCTGACGATGATTTTTGGTGCATTGCCAGCACGATATAAATCCGCACCATACCACACCCGATCGCCAGCATCGGAAAAATCTACATCCGGACGCGGATAGGCTTGCGATCGAATCCCGCCCCCCAATACCACGATCGCATCCGCAGTCGGTAATTCACCTTGCGGAATATTCTGCCATTCTAAAGATCGCACCAACGAATTACTCGTCCACGAATTGCCACTGAGCAATAGGATTAGCAATGCCGTGCTAATAACTGCGGGAGTCCGTTTAGATTTTTTCCATAATAATCCGAGCGCGACGATTAATAATAAACAAATTAATCCGATCGGATAGAAGAATATAGGAATTAGTTTGGAAAGGAATAGAAACATTAGATAATTTATGAATAGGAACATGTCATGGCATGTCCCTAACAAATTTCACAGTTACAGATTTTAATTTACGAGCATTAGTGGTTTATTCCCAAACCTCTAATGCCTATTTTACAGTAACTTTGAAGCGTCGATGGTTGCTTGCGTGACACCAAGTTTGGGCGCAAGTTGGTTGGCAATCTGCGAACCAAGCCAAACACCACCGATTTTCCCTAAAGCACTGGGTGAGCTAGGGACACCGAACTCATCATCTGTACCCGCTGAATTACGCGTCGTAACCCCATCAAATTGCCAGTGAACGCCCAGATAGACGCGACTTAGCGAATTATCGATAATCGCTTGCCACAAGCTAGTATGAGCGAGTGTTAAATGCTCGCGCGGCTGTAATGTCATCGGGTCTTTGTTGCGACCGTTAAATTCATCCGATACAAAATCAAAAGGCACATCGTCAACCCCGTCTGCATCAAAGGTTGCAACACCTTTTTCTGTCAGGAGAAGTCGCAATAACTGAAATGCTGCTGCACCGAAGGTCGCATGTCCTGATGGGTAAGCTGGAAAGTCCGGGGTCAGACCTGTCTTCGAGCCGTTTGTATCGGGACGGCCAAGCGGTATCCAGTTGGGATCTGCCACTCCATTCCCGGCTTCGGCATTGCGAATACCTACAGCCGGACGCCACATCATATGTGTAGGAGCATATTTATAAAACCATACGTCTATCGCCGCATCTGCCATGGCGATAGCGACACCTGCAACGATCTCTAGCTCATCGATAGAAGTCAACTGACTGCTCGTTCGAGCCTCGATTGCATCCAGTACTGTCAATACGACTTGTAGGTATAACCGAGGCGGAGTACCAATCTCAGGTGGCCCGTCGTAGCCCCAAGCGATACCGATAACTTCTTGTTGAAGGGTACGAACGTCAGGCTGACGGATCGGGCGATTGATATCGCCTTTAATTGCAACCTTAGCAAAATCATCTGCGAAATGCTGTGTGGGATTTACAACTGACTCAGAAACTCGCCCTGGAGGTGGTGGAAAGTCGGCTATCCGCGTCGCCAGCAAGGGAGTCGAATTTCCCCATTTCGCGCCTTGATAATGTTGCATTGGTTCGCTTGGTGGCGCGATATGAGTGTATGGTGCTCCAGTCGGAGTATATTGATCGACTGCGGCATTTGCTACATCAGCACTGCCGAATTTGTGAACCGCAGTTCCAAAAGCGCGACCTGAAATCTCAGCGGCGCTCCCAGATGCCCCCAATCCAAAGTATTCGAGCCAATGGAGCCAAGCTGGTTCCAATAAGTTTGCTTGGTTTGGATACCGCAATCTGAGAACTTGCGCGCAGGCAGCAGCACCTGCAACATCTGCATCCACTCCTGCAAGACCTTTAGTGGCTGGTGAACTCTGCAAGGGAGTCAGCAACGGCGGACGACTTGAGGCGTAGGCATGGGCATCGTTGAGAGCCGCTAACGCCATCCCTAAAGCGCGTGCAGTTAGAAACGGACCTTTTTGGTCGCCAGGACTCAGCGCTACTGTATGGTCGCGGCGAACACACTCCAGAGCCATATCGATCCAAAAGCGTAATTTCGGTGTGGCTGCAGTCATTGAAGCTTTCTCCACAAATATTAATTAATCAACTGTCCACCTAAATACCAAAAAATTGAGCGATCGGATGGATACTTTTCCATCTAACACTCCCTTTCTAGATGTATAGGCTGAATAGATTCAGTCTATACACCATAGATGCTAATTACTCGATCTCCGTATTATTTGTAATAATCTTTAATGTAGTGTCACACAGACCGATCGAGAATCACCCAAGCACAAATGGCGAGAGGATCGAATTTTGACGACCTTGCCTGAATCTACTCGACGATCGCAATTTTACTAGCGGCGTTAACTGCTTTGGAACGGGCTAAATCGGTGGTTTCGGCTTTGGCGAGAGCGACACCCATCCGGCGATAGGGACGAGAATCGGGTTTACCAAATAGTCGAAGATCGACATCAGGTTCGCTCAGTGCTTCCGCTACACCAGTAAACGCGATCGAATCAGCATCTTTAGCAGCTAAAATTACCGCACTTGCCGCCGGAGCGTATTGCACGATATTAGGAATCGGCAAACCTAATACCGCCCGTAAATGTAACTCAAATTCGTTCAAATTTTGCGAAATTAATGTTACCATCCCCGTATCGTGCGGACGGGGCGATAGTTCCGAAAAAATCACTTCATCGGCAGTAATAAAAAATTCTACCCCAAATATCCCCGCACCGCCGAGGGCATCGGTTACTTTTGTGGCTATTTCCTGTGCGGCTAAAAGCTGAGTCGGTGTAATTGCCGCAGGTTGCCAAGATTCTTGATAATCACCGCGTTCTTGGCGATGTCCGATCGGCGGACAAAAAATCGTCGGTGCGTGCCACTGTTTGATGGTTAGTAGGGTAATTTCGATTTCAAAATCGATAAATTCTTCGATAATTACTTTTTGACTGTCACCACGCGAACCGGCGATTGCATAATTCCAAGCAGTCTCAACTTCAGTAGCTTCTTTGACTATCGATTGACCTTTTCCTGAAGAAGACATCACTGGCTTAACGACATTGGGAAAGCCAATTTCTTGAGATACCGATCGCATTTCCTCTAGATTAGTAGCATAGGCATATTTAGCCGTCCGCACCCCTAATTCTTGGTGAGCTAGTTCGCGAATCCGATCGCGATTCATCGTGTAATGCGTTGCCTTCGCGGTGGGAATTACGGTAATACCGCGCTGCTCGAATTCGGCTAATTTTTCAGTTCTAATTGCTTCGATTTCGGGGATGAGATAATCTGGCTGATGTTTGGTGACAATTCGTTCTAAATCTTCGCCACTGAGCATCGAAATAACTTCACTCTCATCAGCAACTTGCATCGCTGGTGCATGCGGGTAACGATCGACTGCAATTACATGATTGCCCAGTCTTTGCGCCGCGATCGTAAATTCCTTACCTAATTCACCCGATCCTAGCAGCATCAATTTTTTGGGCAGTTTTAGCATTGGTGCATTCTCAAAATTATCTGCTTCTAGTCTAAGATCGATCGCGCACCTACGTCTAAGCTTTCACCCGCGATCTCTCTACTTATTCCCAATATAGTGCAGCTTCGATCGCCCATTTAGGGCAACCGCGCTGGGTGACGATCCTTTTTTCGTTAACAACCTGACCGCGCTCGTCGGTAACTACTTCCGTTCTGACGATGGTTTCACCATGTTCGAGGTAGTTTTCTAACACAGTTATTGCTGCAGCTTGGAGGGACTCCTTGAGTGGCGAAACGATATTTGCGGTCAGTACGCTCTGAAGATCGCTGTCATACGACAGACCTGCAGCTTGAGGTTGGCTGAAAGACGATTCTGTAACTGTCACATAGGGATTGAATTGAAGATCGCTCTCTGGTGAAGGTTCGATCGCCAGTTTAGAGATAATCTTACCTAGGATTTCGCTATCGCCACTATTATTAGCAACACTTTGATGAGCAGTGAGATCGACATTATTAATACTAGGAATATCACCTAACTTGGCAATCCAGGCAATTCGATCTCTGAGGAAGAGTGAAATCAATCCCAGCCGAGTCTGGATATCCAAGCGATCGTCAATGCAGATAGCATCCTGAACGCGGTACCATTTTGATTTGGCGAGGATGAGAATATCTAGTTTTACTCCTGGTTGTGGCTGCTGACGACTTTCCATCCATGTTTGCCACAATTCCTCGACAGGTGCATAGCTCAGATGATAACCTTCGGGAATTTCATACTTTTGATAGCGGATGAATCCCCGATCGGCAGTAGCCGTATCGATCGGGATAAACTGGTGCTCGCCGATAATTTCTTGAATTAGTGTTGAATATTTACTATCCTTTTTGACCAGAATATAGTGTAGGCGTGCTGCCACTTTGTGAATCCCAATTAATTCACCAGTTGGTGTCGACAACTGCAGTGAATTGTGGGCATAATTAATGCGTAAATTATTATTGGTAATCAGCCGCTTTTTTCCACAGGCAAAGCGTCTGACGATCGTTTCATCTTCTAGCAAATCTTCAATAATCTGTTCGTGCTCTCCGAGGAATTGGGATTGTTCTGGCATTGCTGATTGTGAATGTAAATCTTGAGAGATTTCGGGACGGTTCAAAGCCTTATGAGCATGGGTATCGATAATCATATGTTTAGAGCGACCGAACGATAAGGGCAATTAACTAAAATCCAAACTTTTGACGCACAAGCGATCGCGTAAATCTTAAATTATGCTGGTGAAAATTATTCAGACATGGTGATGATGACAATCTCAACCGAACCCCTGTTCCCGATCTTCTAGTGTCGAGTGAAGTTCTCAAGATTTGTTAGGACGATCGCCACCTGTAATCTAGCTATTTCTATATAGTACCCAAGCGCTCACTGATTATTGAAGTTACTCGCTCGGCTCGTTTGTTGTCTGAGATCGCCAGTCGTTCGCAGTATACTTGGATGCCAACCGATCGGCAAGAATCGATATTTGAGACAATATCCTGTATTTTCATCGTTGTGATGCAAAAAAAGCATGAAGCGGAGACTATTGCGAAATCTTGTTAACAAACTGTAATCTGGTATGCAGAATTGAAGCAAAAATATTCAGATTATGTAGCTGAATATACTTGACAGTTCAAAAGTTAAAGTTAGCAGTGTGAGGAATAGCCTTAGTATGTCGAAATTATTATTGACGCACATTTTCTACCCAATTTTGACGGCGATCGCTGTTTGGGTAGCAGGTGTAACTCCAGCGTCAGCAAACCCTAGCAGCGTTGACACAACAAGCACAACCGCTGGTAATGCTGCAACGAAGCTCGCACCAACTAATTCTCTGGCTAACGCAAGTACAGCAGCGACCACAGAGCAAGTCGAACGCGCCACTGCGGCCTTAGATGTCAAACCTGGAGATTGGGCTTATCAAACGCTCCAAGGGTTACAGACTAAATATCGGTGTAGCAATGCACTAACTGGCGATCGAGTTCTATCGCGCGAAGAATTTGCCACCAGTATCAACACTTGTGTTCGATCGATGGAAGAACTGGTTGCCAGGAAACGCGGCAAAAGAATGAAAAAACGGCGGGTAGTACCAGCTCCTGCGGTAATTACACCAGCTCCTGAGATCGCACCGCCAGAGCCAGAGCCAGTTGTCCCAGTCGTACCACCAGAGCCAGTAGTACCAGAGGTTTCTAAGCAGGATCTCGAACAGATCGAGCAATTAGTTCGCTCTTTTAGTGTCGAGCTTCAAGGCTTGAATACTCGTCTTCAAGCTCTCGATACCAAAGTCACGACGATCTCCGACCAAAGATTCTCCACTACTACCAAGCTCACTGGGGAAGCGATTTTCGCAATTACTACTTTGGCAGGTGGCCCGAATAATGCAACTCGGAATACAATCTTCGCCGATCGCGTCCGCTTAAATTTCAACAGTAGCTTCTTTGGTAAAGACTTGTTGCTAGTCCGGCTCCAGTCTCGAAATGGCAACTCTTTTGCTGGCGCTGTTGCAACTTCTGCGGCAAGGACTAATGAGGCGAGATTAGGATTTGAAGGCAGTGAAGAAAATACTACCGATCTCCAGCGGTTGCAATACAAGTTGCCACTATCGTCCCAAACGCAGGTGATTTTTGCAGCAGTGGGTAGTGAGTTAAATGATGACTACTACAACTTCAACCCCGAGCTGGCTCCAGCCGGACAAGGTTCGTTTACTCGCTTTGGTCGGGTTAGTTCGATCTATCGATTGAACAATGAAGGCGCGAGTATCGGGATCGATCAAAAATTTAGTCCCAATCTCGGACTGGTAGTCAGCTATGCGGTGCCACGCGCGGGTGCCAATAACCCAACAATCGGGCCGATCAACCCACCAGAAACAGTCAATAATCCGAATACCGGACTATTTGGTGGGGCGAATACGATCTTCTCGCAGATTCGCTTTAAGCCTAGCAATGGGGTTAATCTTGGTGTCGCCTATGCTCGTACTTATACCCCTGGCGGGACTTTTGTATCGGGTAATAATGGTAGTAACTTTGCCAATAACCCGTTCAACGGAGCGCCAACATCGGCGGATCACTATGGACTCTTGGCTAGTGTCGATCTCTCCAATAGTTTGATCTTGTCTGGTTGGGGTGGTTACACTCAAGCTCAACGACAAGCTACCGGCGGTGGCTCGGCGGATATCTGGGAGTATTCACTAACTTTGGCTGCTAAGGATTTTGGCTCGAAGGGAAGTACATTAGGTTTCGTCGTCGGGATGCAACCCAGAATCGCTAGTAATACCGTTAATTTTGCAACCCCTCGGGTAGATCCATCTACTGGCTTGCATTTAGAGACTTACTATAAGTACAAAGTTAGCGATAATATCTCGATTACACCTGGGTTGTTAATTCTCACTAACCCAGAGCACAACGCTGGTAACCCGACTGAGTATCTCGGTACGATTCGGACGACATTTACTTTCTAGTGTTTTAGGCTAATAATTAATAACTAATAAAGTATTAATGGTGGGAGCGATCGAATGGTTGCTACCCACCATTTTTTGGATCGTTCCACTAGGAATACCACTCCATCACCGAATTAGCAGATAATTAATAACCGATAACTAATAAATAACTCATGAAAAGACGGGACATCTTACTGGGGGCATCCAGCATCGCCACCGCAGCAGTCGTAGCAACTTCCCAACTTACGACCGCCACACAATCAGAACCCATGACTGCAGCAACAGCGGCTAAATCGGTAACTAGTACGGGGAAAACTATTCAAATCACCAAAGATTTACCAGGCTACTATGTTACACCAGTCGGAGCGGGGAAATTTCCCACAGTCATTGTCTTGATGGAAGCTTTTGGCCTCAATAAGTGGTGTAAAAGTATTTGCGATCGATTAGCAGAGTCGGGATTTGCCGCGCTCGCGCCAGACTTTTATCGTGGGACTACCTATGCCTATACCGACATGCAAGGTGCGATCGCCAAATTAAAATCGCTTAAAGATGATGCCATCATGAGCGATGTCGGTAAAAGTATCGAATTTCTCACTGGTAAATCTGAAGTTAATGCCAACGCAATTGGCGTTATCGGCTTCTGTTCGGGGGGAAGGTATACTTTCCTGACTAATGCCGTCTACCCCAGCCAAATCAAGGCTGCTGTCGCCTTCTATGGTGGCGGGATCGATGCCACCACCGATCCAGTCGGTCGAAAATCACTCATCGGTAGAGTAGATAACATGCAATCACCAATTATGCTGATGTATGGTGCCGAAGATAAATCCATTACCGCCGACGAACAGGGTAGGATTGCGACAGCTTTATCTAAAGCGAAAAAAAGATATATCCTCAATCTGTTCCCCAAAGCCGGACATGGCTTCATGAGCGATCGCCGCGATAGCTACTCTCCAGAAGCCGCAGCCGAAGCTTGGATGATGACGACGGGTTTCCTCAAGCAAAATCTCAATCCCAACTTCTTCCGCAAGGGGTCGCCCGTTATATCCGAAGGATTAGCGGGTGGGGAATTGCGGTCATCCCTTCAGCTTGTAGGGGATGATTGCTGTTCGACATAAACCTTTAATTGTTCAACAGTTACACCGCCACAACTAGCAACGAAATATGAGCCAGTCCAGAAAACAGGTTTAGGATAGTAGGTCGCTAAATAAACTGTAAAATCTTTCCGAATTAGACGACTAGAAACGGTCTTGAGATTAGCGATAAATTTGCTCAACTCTACTTGTGGATGGTAACGAATCAATAAGTGAACATGGTCAACTTCACCATTGAATTCTAGCAGCTCACATTCCCACTTATTGCAAGTGGCGGTAAATATTTCATTGAGCCTAGTTAACAAAGCCTGATTAATTAGCTTTTTTCGATATTTAGTCACAAATACGACATGAGCGGTAAGAGAGTAAACAGAGCGAAAACCTTTGTCGTATGTGGTAGACATAAATTAGCAATAAGTGATATGATGCTAATTATGATTCTAACTTACTGCTATCGAATTAAACCTAGCCCCGAACAGGAAATTCTAATGAACCATACATTAGAACTCCTGAGAAGGCATTGGAATTATTCATTAGGACAGCGGTTAGATTACCTGCGACGTACTCGCTCACAAGTAGATAGGTGTTCGATTGTCTCTGAGCCGATTGGGGACATTCCCGAACGTGTCAACTACTATACTCAGCAATCAGATCTCAAACAAACGAAAGTCTTGTTTCCTGAATATCGGCAGATTTGGGCAGAATCGCAGCAAGTAAATTTGCAGCGGTTAAATAAGGCTTGGGAAAGATGGTTAATCCCTGACGCTAGCGGCAAGCGTGGTGGTCGCCCTCGGTTTAAAAAGCCTGGGGAGTTACGGTCATTTGTTTATCCTCGAATCAACAGTCTTAAAGCTGGCGCACATTTAATCAACGGGGTGTTAAAACTCTCAAAAATCGGTCAGATGAAAGTAGTAGTGCATCGCCCATTACCGGATGGGTTTGCACTTAAAACTTGCACGATAGTGAAGAAGGCTGATGACTGGTATTGCTGTATTTCGATGCAAGATGATTCAGTCCCATCAACGATCCCTCTATCGGAGATTAGATCGGCTGTAGGTGCTGATGTTGGTCTGAAAGAGTTCTTGACAACTAACGAAGGCGCAGCCGTTCCTATCCCACAGTTTTACCGAAAGGCTCAGGGTAAATTAGCTCATCAACAACGCAGGTTAGCTAGGAAACAAAAGGGGTCACGTCACTATGTAAAGCAACAAAATCGAATTGCTAGAATCCATCAACAAATTGGGAGACAAAGACAAAATTTTCATTACAATACTGCACACGATCTAGTTAAAAAATATGATTTAGTCGCCGTCGAAGATCTCAACATCAAAGGACTCGCTAAAAGTCGTTTGAGTAAATCAATTCTCGATGCAGCCTGGGGTGCTTTCATCAATATTTTGGATGCAGTGGCGGTCAAACGCGGCGTTCATGTGCTGAAGGTCAATCCGCATGGTACAAGTCAGAATTGCTCTAGTTGTGGCGTAAAAGTTCCGAAAACATTGTCTGTTCGTCTACATGAATGTCCGAAATGCGGACTGAGTATGGATCGCGACGAAAATGCTGCGGTCAATATTTTAAATCGAGCATTAAACGAGGTGGGACTCATCTCGTCTGCGCGTGGAGGCTTAGGGGATACCCAGCCATTGAAGCGTGAAAACCTTGAAGGAAGCCCCCATCATACGCTCAAGCGTTGATGGTGGGTAACGTCACGAAGACTAGTAAAACATCAACTTGAAAACGATCGGATTTAGCTAAATAACTCGAAAATCTGACGACAAAACTGTTTTAACTTATCAGCGATCTCCGGCTGCGGTTGAGTCGCACCTTCAAATTGCCAATCCTCAACAGTCGATAATCGCCACTGCTTGCCACGATGATCGAAGCCAGCCACTTCCAATCCGATAAAACTGCGGGTAGATTCCACAGCGTCTTCATAAAACCGAATCTGCACTAAAACACTCCGACTTTGCCACCGCCTACTCCAGCCAGGGAAATGAAAGCTAAAATCGATCGAATCGGGATCGACTAGCTCCTGAGTATCGCTATCCTCAGCCCAAGGTTTCAAGTCTACTTTCGCATCGGGAAATTCGCTCCGAAATAGACTGACGGCAGAGGCGATTTTACTAGTAAGGACGATATCGGTAGCTTGTTTGGCAGCGTTCACGGTTGAGAGGCGGCAGGATAGAATGACAGTGTGGTTGTTACCATTCTGGTTACATAATCAAATACTAACAGGGAAATATAGCCCTGAAACATACATTACTAATGTTTCAGGGCTATCTCTTCAAAGTAATCTGACCCATCCGGCGATCGAACGTTCGCTCTATTGTCAAGCAATAATTGCAACTTAATGACAACAAGTTACATCACGATCGAATAGCTACTAAAATCGCGATCGACATGTTGTAATCCAGTTTGAACGCCACTTCGGCGAATCCCACCCGTAAGGATATCGAAGCCGACGATTTCCCCATTTAGTTCGGGAATAATGCGACAAGCATATAAGTTTGCGGTTTGCGGTAAAAATACCTTGGGATTTATCGCTGGAAAGTTAAATAAAGATGGCGATAAAATCCCTTGTAGTCCACCACTTTGTTGTGTTGAAGGTGCAAAATCATATTTTGCCCAAGAGCTATAAACCAGCGCATATTCATCATCGCTAGAGCGATATAATTGCGGTACCTCCATCTCAGCATAGAAACCAGGCTGACAAATGGGGGCGAGATATTCCCAGTGCTCGAAGCTATTATTTCTAGCTTTGAGTAGTGCTACTGCGCCTTTTTTACCTACTGGTTGCTTGGAATCTTTTGCCGATAACAACATGTAGATTTGTTCGTGATGTCGGAATAAAAAGGGATCGCGCCAAGCATGGATCGTCATGTCTTCAGGGACGTGACGCAGTTCGTACGGAGACTGCGGTTGAATCCGCACGCTCGGGATCCGAAACCAGCGATCGAAGCTCTGGATGTGATGTGTAAATGCTACTCCGACATTCTGGGTCATCCCATCATCGGTAGCTTGGTTTCTCGATGTATAAAACATCAAATAACCACCTTGGATTTTGATGATATCTCCGCTCCAAATCGAGGTGTCATCCCATCCTTGCGGATCGGCACCCAAGACGCGATCGCTAATCCAATCGATCGTCAAAAAATCCTTAGTAGTCGCGTATCCTACCTGAGAACTAAAATGATGTTTGTCCTCAGCAACTAAGATAGGATCGGCGTTCAAATAAAATAAGTGGAAGAGCGCAGTTTCTGGATCGAAGTGATACCAAAAATCCCAGACATGACGATCGGGATGTTGGACTGTCGGATAGCTAATTTCGGGCGCGAGAGTGAGCATTTTCTACCAGTTCAAAATTCAAGATGGTGGGATAAAGTCAAAACAAAACCGTCACAGTCAAAATTCCCGCGAAAAGGGCAAGAATTTATGGACTATGTTGATGAGAGGGTAGAAATTGTGTCACGACACACTCACTGATTATTCACCTAAGAATAATGAATGATTTTGACTAAATATGTTTCAGCTTTCGGTGAAAATTTAGACCTTTTCGCCAACTATTTTTTCGGTCTGTCAGGCCAGCGAAAGTCATAGTTCAGCGTTACTAGTCGCGACGGATGGAGCAGTATTTATATTTGGAGAAAAAATGAACCTCGGTCGTCCGATTACTCACGCCTTGCCAATTGCTGGAAATGCTGGGAATTAGATACAAATGTGGAATTTGTCATCTGTGCGGACACCAAATTAACGAGCGGGTGTACCATGCGTAGGGATATTCCAGTAGGCAGTTAGGGGTGGTTGTTATTTAACGTACCCAACTTATCACAGTAAGCGATCGAATTAGATCGGAAATTAGTCGCAATCTCCAAAAAAATCAAAAAATGTCGCAATTACGGGGCGAGCCATCCCGAATTTTTGCCCGTTGTTAGGATGTTAGGAGATCTACAATATAGTGTCAGACTGAAATTAATGAAGTTGTGCTCGTCGACCGCAGCAATTGTCATGGGAATTAGTCCTTTATTCCTTGTTAGAATAAATATATCTAGTTAGATTTCGGGGCGTTGCTGAATTTAGCTATAATTTAATTTCAATACAGCTTCTACCCTAAATTTCAGATACACATTCAGCAACGCCAATTTCGGAACATCGATCGTGGCTACTTTCAACTAGCAAGATTACAAGCTGCAACTTTTGTCCTCAAAAATGCACCTTAGCAATTTCGCTGTTGGCTAATCTTCCGATCTTGCCTAACTCCCAATTAAACACAACGGCACGAGCGATGACAGTGTGGAAACCTTGGCCGTGAGATTGTCCTTATTTAGATTATGAAACAGAACCTCTCGATCGTGCAGCGATCTCGCCGCGATCGCCATGTTAAACTTAACGATCTGTGGGCTTGTGACAGAATGTGCCTGATTCGATCGATCCGAACAGCGATCGAGAATACTGTCACGACGACAACGCACAAGCTTAATTCATTTTTTATAATTCTGCGTAGCGATTCTATCTTCATATGGCAATTGCGATCGATTTTGGGACGAGTAATACTGTAATTAGCCGTTGGAATGCGGCAACGCAACAAGCAGAAACAGTGGCGCTACCAGGACTCTCATTAGTAGGTGGGATGAATCCACCATTGATTCCCAGCTTGTTATATGTTGAGGATGCTAGTACCGATCGCGTATTACTCGGGCAAATGATATGCGATCGAGGATTGGATCTCAAGAGCGATAATCGCTTCTTTCGGGGGTTTAAGCGGGGGATCGGGGTAGATATTCAGGGATTTTTACCCGAACTCGATGGGGTGTCGATGACATTCGAGCGGGTGGGAGAGTTATTTCTCTCGGAGGTAATCAAACATTTGCAACAGACGCTGCCAGAGGTGGGTGAATCGCTAGTTTTAACCGTGCCAGTCGATAGTTTCGAGGTGTATCGGCGCTGGTTGAGTGGAGTATGTGCGACACTCCCAGTCGAACGCATTCGGCTGTTAGACGAACCGACAGCGGCGGCGCTAGGATATGGCATGACAGCAGCGGAGACGCTACTAGTCGTAGATTTTGGTGGGGGTACGTTAGATTTATCGCTAGTCCAGTTAACCAAGCAGGTTCGACAAGGCAAAACGCCGCTCGGTTTCTTATTAAAGTGGGGCGAGAAATCTATCGAAAATTCTAACCAAACACCCCAATTAGCGAGAGTAATCGCTAAAGCGGGACAAAATTTAGGCGGGACGGATATCGATAATTGGGTGGCACAGGATTTAGCTCTAGCTCAAGGCTTGACAACCTCAGCGTTAATTACACGGTTGGCGGAGAAGTTAAAAATCGAGCTGTCGCTACAAACTACCGCTACAGAAGCGTATTTTGACGATCGTACGTTTGACAGTTATGAGTTTAGTTTGACCCGCGATCGATTCGAGGAAATTCTCAAGGCGCATCAATTTTTCGATCGGTTGGATGAGTCGATGATGCAGGTACTCCAACAAGCCAGACGACAGGGGATCGAAACTACTAATATCGATGGCGTATTATTAGTCGGTGGTACCGTCCAAATTCCCGCCGTACAAACTTGGGTGCGACAGTATTTCGATGAAACTAAAATTCGGCAATCGAAGCCTTTTGAAGCGATCGCCCATGGCGCATTACAATTAATTCAAGGGGTCGAAATCCAAGACTTTCTCTATCATAGCTATGGCGTGCGCTATTGGGATCGCCGCCAAAATGCTCACAATTGGCACCCAATCATCCAATCGGGACAAGCTTACCCGATGTCGGCACCTGTAGAATTAACGCTCGGCTCATCGCGAGACAATCAACCCAGTATCGAATTAATCGTCGGCGAACTCGGCGCGACAACTGGGGGAACGGAAGTATATTTTGATGGAGATCGCTTGATTACCCGTTGTTTGACAGGTGGCGTAAAAGATGTCAGAGCGTTAAACGATCGCGATGGTGGGCGTAATATTGCTAAACTCGAACCGCCAGGATTTCCCGGCAGCGATCGCGTTAAAGTGCTATTTAATGTCGATCGAGATCGGCAGTTACGGATTACAGTTGAGGATTTGTTAACCAATCAAACATTGTTAGTCGATCGAGTCGTTGCCGAATTGAGTTGATGAGCGTTCGAGTGTCCAGTGTAATTTTCACACACTCGCTGCATTAAATTCCCCAGATTATATCGATAAATTTCATACAATAAGTAGTAGATATCCCCAGTTAATGGTGAGAACAGGTAGAACCGATCCAACCTCCAACTAATGCGGCTATGATGGACTGGGAACAGCTGTTGACACCCAAAAGGCTTGGTAAAAGCGCGCTAGAAGATCGAGAATTTATTCGCACCCCATTCCAACGAGATTACGATCGCTTAATTTTCTCCTCAGCATTCCGTCGCCTCAAAGACAAAACACAAGTTTTCTCTTTACCTACAAATGACTATATTCGGACTCGGTTGATTCATAGTCTGGAAGTTTCATCAGTAGGACGTTCGCTCGGGCGAATTATCGGGCAAACAGTTCTCGAGCGGCATAAACTTCAGGGTAAGTTTGAGGTGGCTGATTTTGGGGATATTGTCTCTGCTGCTAGTCTGGCACACGATATTGGCAATCCACCATTCGGACATGCGGGAGAAGATGCGATTCAAGCAGGATTTCAGTCATGGTATCATCCCGCAAAATGTCTGAGCGATCGCCAAAAAACTGACTTCGATCTTTATGAAGGAAACGCTCAAGGTTTTCGGATTTTAACCCGCTTAGAAATGCATCATCGCCAGGGTGGAATGCAACTTACTTGTCCGACTTTAGCTACTTTTACTAAATATCCACGAGAATCAGTTATCGAGCCAAAAGTTCTCAAGGGTTATACTGGTAGAAGTGCGAAAAAACATGGTTTCTTTCAAGCAGATGTTGAGATATTTACAGAGGTAGCTGAGACAGTTGGGTTGATGCGTCGATCGGATCGTACGGCTTGGTGGTGCCGTCATCCACTGGCCTTTTTAGTTGAAGCAGCAGATGATATTTGCTACGCTATTGTTGACGTAGAAGATGGACACCGCATGGGATACATTCCCTTTGCTATAGCGCGAGATCTCCTTGCACCGATCGCCGATCTACCAGCAGAGAGACTTACGGGGATCGAAATTGAATTAGAGCAGATCGAATACCTACGTGCTGCTGCGATTAACAATTTAATTATGGAAACTAAAGAGATTTTCTTGGATCGTGAAGATAGTATTCTATCTGGCAAGTTTGACAAAGATTTATTATCTTTGAGTGGCAAATATGCTCTGCCGCTCAAAAATATTTCTCAGGCAACCCGCGTACTCGTATTCGATCGACCTGACGTGTTAAATATTCAGATTGCTGGCTACGAGGTATTAGGAAAACTATTTGCTGAATTTGCTAATGCAATTTTTAGTAACACTAAAAAGGGGAGATTAATTTCCAAGATGTTACCCCAAGAGCATCAACCTAGCGATAATGACAGTGAGTACGAGAAAATTCTCAAAATCACCGATTATATTTCTGGAATGACTGATTCTTCCGCCACCAATCTCTTTCAACAATTTAGTGGTATTTCTTTGCAAACCAAGCAATCATAGTCCTTGTAATCGCAACTCCGCCAAACTAGAGATCGTAATATCTGCTCCCTGTAATGGTTGTGCAAATCGACCCCAAGAGATGCCGATACAGCCAGCCGCGCCGCCTTTACTAGCCATCGACATATCCCAGATACTATCGCCCACCATCAACGTCCGATCGGGATTTACGCCCAACTGTTGACAGGCAAGGAGAAACAAGCGCGGATCTGGCTTTGCAAAATCCCGATCGGAACCCAATAACACCTGAAAATGAGCTTGTAACTGGTGGTATTCGGCAAATTTAGTCACTTGACTGGTAGTTGCTGCTGACAGGATGCCTAACTTAATCCCGGCATTGGCATAAGACTCAATTGCTTCCCGACAGCCAGGAAACATCGCTGCGGGAGTGGATTCCATGACGCGATCTGCTTCGGTAAAAGCTTTGTGGACGATCTGCACCGCTTCGCTCCAGCCCCGTCCCGTTTCCGCAATATACGCCGCCGCTGCGGTTTCATTTTCATAACGACTGCCGACTGCTTGCAATCCAGCCAGATTCAGGGTGCCATCCTGTACCCCAAATGCCATGAGTAATGGTTCGCCCACGCCAGGGATTTGGGAATCTACCAGTCGCGCCCGCTTTTGGGCGAGGTTGCGGAGATAGTCCCCAGAGTCTTCGAGCGTACCATCTTTATCGAAAATAATTGCTTGAATATCTGGAAAATTGTGGCTCGAGCAATCGATCGAAGGCATATTTTATTAATTAGGTAATGACTGATAAATACATTATCCTGCCGATCCGCTCCGCTGATGAGCAGATCGGGGTTGGAGATGAAGTGACACGTTAAATAATATTGCGACTGCGTGAGGGTGGGTCGGCTGGCAGTGCAAGATCGAAAGGATATAGACAATTTGGCATCCCCTCAATAAAATTGCCAACAAATCATAAAAATTGACTTACTATAGGAGACCGCACCAATGATTCAGAAGATTTTAATCGCTGTCGCTGGATTGGGTAAATGCGAACAGATGCTCAAAATGCTGATGGAAATTCCTTCCATTCAACGGGCTTCAATTACTATTTTACATGTAGTGACACCGCAAGTAACTACCGACCTGATGGCCGAAAAACTTGCCAATGGCGGTAAGATTTTAGCCGACGCAGTAGAGTATCTCAAGCTAGATCCCGCCAAAGTTAATGTCAGGCTCAAGCAAGGCGATCCTAAAGATATTGTCTGCCAAGTTGCTGACGAGGAAGATGTCGATCTGATTATTATGGGTTCGCGGGGACTCAGCCGTTTGGAATCGATCCTCTCTAATTCTGTCAGTCAATACGTCTTTCAGCTTACCTCCCGCCCGATGTTATTAGTTAAAGATGATGTTTATATCAAACGCATCAATCGGATCATGATAGGGTATGACAACTCAGTTGCCGCTAAAGAATCACTCAAATTAGCGCTATTTTTCCTCCGCGATATCAAAGGAAGTAAACTACTCCTCACCCAAATTAAATCTACTCAAAAAGCTGCTGATGCAATCGATCGAGCCGAGCTAGACCCAATTTTTGCTACCGCGATTACTGAAGCAAAAAGACTCGGAGTAGATTACAAATGTATCGTCACCGTTGGCGATCCTGGGAAAGAACTATGTAAGGCGAGTGAAGAATTTAATGCCGATCTGTTGATGCTTGGTTCGCCAGATCGTCGTCCCTCTGTTGCAAAAAGTCTCCCAGATCTCGATCGCTTGTTAGGTAACTCGATGTCTGATTATGTGCGCGTCAAGGCGCAGTGTCCGGTATTGTTGACTCGATCGGCAGTAGCTTAGGGAATAGGGATTAGAGCCTAGAGTATACTCAGCCAGATCGATAACGTCTAGCCACTATTCACTATTCACTATTCACTAGCTACCAGCCACTTACTGCTAAAATTGAACATCAAATACTCAATCGATCGATCGTGCAAATCCGTTTGATGTGGGAAGATCCGGCAACAGGGGAACGCAGAGAACCCCTGTTAACTGTCCCCATTGCCTTGGGGCGAGAATTCGAGCGACTTCCTGCCGAAATCGACGGGCAGCGGGTCTGTCGGGTGGTATTGAATAGTTTGGAAGTATCGCGCTATCATGCCCTGATTACCTGCGACGGGAATCGCTCGATCGTTCTCGATCGAGATAGCAGTAATGGAGTATTAGTCAATGGACAACAACAGAAGCAGTGTGAGATCGTTCCAGGCGATATCATCCAAATCGGCAATTACCAAATCTCGATCGCGATCGAGAGCAATCAACAACCCGTAACTACTCCAGCTCATCAAGCCCAGATTAGATTCAATGCCGTCACCAATCGACCAGATCCCCGCATTACACAGCCGCCACCCGTTCAGGTAAATAATTTTCTCCACCCGATCTTCGGCCAGCAACAGATCGATCCTCAAGCCATTCATGCCACTGGATTGCCAGTCGAAGAAGTCGAATATATCAGCGTCGGTGGCGGTTTGGGGAGTTTTATTTGGGTCGATTTACTCCGAATTGGCGGAGTGAGTACCGAGCGGATTCGCGTGTTGGGGATGGAACAGAAGCCCCACGGACGCTATCAACAACTGTGCCTCAACGCCCAGATTACCCCACAGGAGCGGCTGCGATCGGCTGCTGATGCCTGCCCCGACAATATTTGGGGTTTTCCAAATTATGCCACTCGCGAGGCGATAAGAGACATCGCTAAGGGGAAATTAAAATCGGGTTTGGGTAATCTTTGGCAGGTATTTGCCGAACCAAATCTCGCCACTACTTATACCCCCAAATCTGGCGATGTCATCGCAGCGATCGATCGGGAAGCCATGCGAATTAGTTGGAGTAAAATGATTCGGACGGCTAGCGTCAAAGCAATTCGCAAGACAACCGATGGCCGATATGCGATCGTCTATACCCGCCAACAGCCTGACGATTATGCTTGCACGATCGCGCGGTATGTTCACATCGCGACAGGCTATCCCGCACTGCAATTTTTACCAGATTTGCAAGCATATCGCGATCGGACGCAAGATTTTAAAACAGTCGTCAATGCCTACGAACCTCACGAGCACATTTATGAAGCTCTCACCACATATGGTGGTACAGTAGTATTGCGGGGCACGGGAACGGTAGCAGCGAGAATTTTACAACGGCTTTATACGATTCGCCGCAATAACGATCGGGTCGAAATTAAGGTAATTCAGTTATTACGATCGGCAAAAACAGAAGGGAATAAATATGGTTTAGCCGAGCGTAAAGTCGAACATAATTATGAATTTCAGTCCTTCAACTGGCCGAAATCTGCATGGGGTGGTCAGTATAAAAAGATCCTCGAAACAGCAACACCAGACCAACGCCAGAACTTATTAGCAGATTGGGGTGGTGTGACGACGATGAATCGCGCCGACTGGCGCAAAATTATCGCTGGTGGGATTAGCAAGCGCTGGTACCAGATCGTCTATGGTGAAGTCCAACAAGTCACGCCCAATCCGACGCATGGCGGCACGATTACCACCGTTCGCGAGTCGGGAACTGTCGGCGAAATTCAGTTAGCATCGGATTTTATTATCGATGCTACTGCTGTAGATGCCCCAGTTAGTGCCAGTCCCTTACTCCAAGATTTAGTCCAAAAATACGATTTACCAATCAATCATCTCGGAAGATTGACAGTTAGCAGCGATTTTGAACTGGCAGAAATGGCAAATCAAGCTGGGAAGATTTATAGTTCTGGGTCGATCGCATTAGGTAATTATTATGCCCCAGTTGATAGTTTTTTAGGCTTACAATATGCGGCTTTTAATATCGTTCAAAATCTTTTAGACATAAAAGCTATCGAACTCAAACCACTAGTCTTATCGCGATCGATCGTCCAATGGTGGAAATGGACTAACAATCGATCGCCAGATTGACAGAGGTGTTTTATTTATCGATCGATCGCAGATCTATAGGGGTAGTTTTGTTCGATCGATCGCATCTCAAACTAAACAGCAATATTAAACCTCTTCTTTGCATAATAGTTAAGCTGTGGGCAATGCCCACCCTACATTTTTAGTATTCTATACATAGCCGTAGCAAAAATAATTTAAACTGTTTGATTCGACCGATCTCTACACTAATCGATCGAGATAAATAGCACCTTCAACAAACATTTCTACTGCAAATAATGATACATGAACGAGCGATCGAATATATTTAACACTTATCAAATTCGAACGACTACGTATTGTTGGACAATGCCCACCCTACAAAGTTGAAATCTGTTTTACTGAAACATCATCAAAATGAGTTGATTGATAATCTCCACCCGCTCATTTTGAGATCGAAGTAATTACTCTTTAGAATCCTTGATTGGAGGTTGGTTCCCCGCATAAAGTCTAAGACTTTCGGGAGTTAAGTCAATAGTAAATTCATTGGCCTTGTGAACAACTGCCCCACTTAATGCACCAGCACCTATTCCACAAAGAACTGTACCAATGGTCGAGAGAATCGGATCGTTCGTTAATTCGGCTGTTGATTTAAACGTGTTTAATAGAACACCAATTCCCGCTCCACTAATACCACCTATTACAGCACCACCTTTTGCACTTTGACCAATTGTAAACATTTGTGTGTTTGTTGTTGGCGTAATTGAAGTCGGCAATTGAGCTGGTAAGACATACGATTGTGGCTTCGATTCTAAAGCTCCTGGTGGAATGGAATTATATAATTTACTAAATGCAGCTAGAGCTTCTTGATTCGAGCCAAAATGAATATTGATATTCATTGGAATACCGGCCAAAGACGATAGCTTATCTTCTACGATTGACTCTAGTAATTGCTTGAGAATATTAGCAGTTTCGTTATGTTCTTCGATTGTAATATCAATACGTTGAACATTACCCGCTTTTAGAGACTCTAAAGCGGGTAATGAGTTAGGGCTATGAAGCAAAATTGCGCTTGGAGTAACTTGTTGAGTTTTGGTAATTTTCATATTTAATAAGAAAGTTAAGTGCGTTAACTCCTTAGTAGTCGAGCGAGATCGCTAGATCACACCTGTAAAATATGTATTATCATAACATGCTTTCAACTTAGTTACGATCTCAATTATTCACGATCGACTGTCAATACTGCCCGATCTCTATTCCATCTTATCCTTATTTCCCAACAGGTCTACTAGCCACTAACCTAGCTGCTTACACATAAACAACCGTTCCGGACGATGCCACCAGGGAAACCAAGACCACATAAATTCGGTAGAGACAACTTGATAGCCTAATTTTTGGTACAAACTCAGTCCGTTGGCGTTATCTGCCATCACATGCAAATATAGTTCTGTATAACCCCAAGATTGAGTGATGCGTTCGCAATCGCCCAGCAGTTCTCGCGCTACGCCGCGCCGTCGAAACTCGTCGCTGACAGCGAGATTGGAGATATAGACATAGCGATATGGTTTCGGTCGATCGTTTGCAGTGCGCACGCCGACTTCTACGGTTCCCACGACCCGAGGTTGGCCACGATCGTCATACAATGCGATCGAGCAAACTTGCTGTTGGGGTTTAATGCGTCCAGAGATCGCCGTACACGCCCGTAAACGATGGCGTAAATCTTCGGCAATACCTAGTTTAAATAATGGCGTAAACCAAGCTCTCCATCCGCGATCGAAATGAAAGCTATGCGTGATAATATCGGCAACGTAATGAATTTCAGTTTCTCGCACGGCACGGACTTCAATTTGATGTACATCAAACGAAATTGCACGCGCGATATTAGTCGTATTTGCGATCGTGTCCAAATTATTTGGGGTTGCGCTGAGTTCTGATTTACTCCAGAATTGAATAACTCGATCCGTCAGGACAGCGTAGCTATCGCAGGCAATTTCATCAACCGAGATACCAACTATCTAGATCGGTAGTGAGTCGATCTACAATGAGAACTGACAGAGCCACACAAAACCGATCTTTATTATAACTCATCTAGCCGATCGTGCAGTCGATCGAGGTTATCCCTTGGCATCTCCCCCACAGCATCACACCCCCCCTGAAGAACAAAAATCGCCAGGAGCTGGTTTAGCTGCTGGCAAACCACCGATTATTTTGGTCGAAACTGCCTTCCTTGCAAGTACGGCTAGTTTACTGTGGCTGTTAAACTATTATTTTCCGGTTGGGGCGATTTTTAGAATCTTCTTCCCGATTCCGATCGCGTTGATGTATTTACGTTGGGGACACCGTGCTGGCTGGATGACAGCACTGGTTTCGGGCTTGTTATTGTCGGTGTTGATGGGGCCGACCCGCAGCATCTTATTCGTGATGCCATACGGTCTGATGGGAGTCCAGCTCGGGGCGTGTTGGCGACGACGAGTAGGTTGGCTGGTCTCGATCTCGTTAGGGGCATTGCTAGACTGCTTGGGCGTGTTCTTTCGCTTTGGGTTGACTTCGTTATTATTAGGTGAAGATCTGTGGATGTATTTGATGGCTAGGATTCGCGATCTGGTCGAATGGCTGTTCATGCAGTTGGGCATCCTCGCCGAGCCAAATATCACCATCATTCAAATTTTCGCAGTTGGTTTGATCTTATTAAGTAGCTTTGTCTATCTATTTGTCGTCCATTTGGTGGCAGTGTTGATGTTCGAGCGACTTGGTAATCCCATTCCCAAGGCTCCTGCTTGGGTAGATACATTATTGGATCTTTAGGGAATAGCTACAATCGGTTTGAGCTGAGGAGTTCGATATCATCAAAGAAAGCGGATCGAGTGCCGTGCCCAGTTAGGATTGTGATTCCGGAATCGATCGATCGAGATATGTTTAATATTAAGATGTAGCTCTGCTCGAATTGTGAAACTTCATCGCTAGGGTATGAGTCTTATCTAGATAGCTAGCACGATCCAAATATTGAACCCAAGTTACTACCCATAACCCCAGCGGTTAGAAACCGCCGCTCGGAGTGCAAAGTCCGCGAAGGCGGACTGAATTATTAGTCCGCGAAGGCGGACTTCGCATCATTAGCCGCGACTTCAGTCGCAGGCAAGAAAGAGGTAGCAACTTGGGTTATTTACAAAACTGGAAGAAATCCGATTCTAGCTAGTGGGCAACAACCGCCCAACATTTCATCATTCATAATTCATCATTCATAATTCCTAGATGTCTTCTCAGCCCCCAAAAAAGACACTGCTGGCTCAACTCACACAAGCAATCGGGCGAACGAAAATTAACTTCACCCGCTTGGCACTCAAGCCCAATGCGCGAGTCCCCAAACTATTGGTGCAAGATGCCGATGCGCCAGAGCCAGATACTTTTCCCCTGCTGGGTGAGAAGTATGTCTTGGGGAGAAGTTCGCAATCTTGTGATATTGTCGTTCGGAATGAAGTGGTCAGTCAAATCCATTTATCCCTGACTAGAGATCGCAAAAAAGGCACGACCTTCTTGCTCAAAGATGAAGGTTCGACCAATGGGATTTATCGCGGCAAAAAACGAGTCGATCGGATTACGCTCAGAAATGGCGATAAGTTTACGTTGGGGCCGCCCGAACTCAAAGCAGCAGTTAAGATCGTCTATCTCGATCCCCCACCGCTGTATCTAAAGATGTTGCGGTATGGATTGTATGGCACTGGCAGCGTGTTAAGTCTGCTGCTGCTAGCAATCCTGGCAGCGTCTACCAAAGTAAGTGTCAATCCCCTCCCAGATGCTAATGGCCCCGTACTAGTCTATTCCGACGATCTCGAACAGCCACTGCGCCCTGCCAAAACCGGAGCGCATAAGGATCTGGCTAGCCTGTCGGATTTTTCACCTTACTTACCCAAGGCGCTGATTGCATCCGAAGATAGCCGATTTTATTGGCATTTTGGTGTCGATCCGTGGGGAGTCGGACGGGCGATAGTCGTCGGGCGGCAGAAGGGTAAATTGACTCAGGGTGCGAGTACGCTTACTCAGCAGGTGGCGCGGAGTTTGTTTCGATCGTATGTCGGCAGTGAGGATAATCTCGCCCGCAAGGCGCGCGAAGCCGTCGTCGCGCTCAAATTGGAGGCGACATATAGCAAGGATACATTGCTGTTGACCTATCTCAATCGGGTATTTCTCGGCGACGACGCGCACGGATTTGAAGATGCCGCCCAACACTACTTTGGCAAATCGGCGAAGGATTTGACGCTCCCCGAATCAGCGATGTTAGTCGGGATTTTACCTGGGCCGAATATCTTCAACCCCTGCGTCGCCGATAAGCAGGGACGAAAGGGGATGAAGGCACTGGAACGGCGCAATCTAGTGCTGACGAGGATGTTGGAGACAGGGGCGATTAGCGCGGCTGAAGCTAGGGAGGCTCGCAGATCGACACTCAGCTATCGGCAGGAAGCTTGCTCGCCGAGTACGAATACTAAGGCACCATATCTCTATGGCTACGTATTTCAGGAACTCCAGGAAATCTTGGGCAGTGAGACGGCCAAAGAAGGTAACTTCGCGATCGAGACCGGAATAAATCTGAATATGCAAGCAAAAGCCGAAGCCGCCCTCCAGCAAAATGTGGCAAATGCTGGCGGCACTTATCGCTTTTCGCAAGGGGGTGTCCTGAGTCTCGATCCTAGTACCGGACTTGTCAAGGCGATGGTAGGTGGGGTGAACTACAAACAGAGTCAATTCAATCGAGCCACAGATGCCAAACGCCAGCCCGGATCGACGTTTAAGCTGTTTGCCTATGCAGCTGCGATCGAGGGGGGTATCGCGCCGGGAAAGACCTATTCGTGCGATCCTTTGAGCTGGGGGGGTAGGCAATTTCCGGCTTGTGGGCATGGAGCCACAGGAGCGACGAATATGTCTACCGGGTTGGCTCTGTCTGAAAATGTCATCGCGTTGCGCGTCGGGCGAGATATCGGTCTGCCCAAGGTCTTGGCTACTGCGCAGAAAATGGGGGTGAAATCGCATCTCGATGAGGTGCCTGCAGTCATCTTGGGTCAAAGTGTTGTCAATATGCTCGAGATGACCGGAGCCTACGGTGCGGTTGCCGATAACGGGATGTGGCACAAACCCCATGTCATCAAGCGAGTCTACGATACTAGCAATTGCGATCTCAAACAACTCAAAACCTGTCGGGTGATGTACGACCATGAGAAAAATGGTCGATCGAGTCAGCGGGTATTACAAGCGGGTATTGCCGATACGCTAACGACGATGCTGCGGGGAGTCATCACTAATGGTACGGGAAAAAATGCCGCGATCGGTTTAGGCGAAGTTGGTAAAACCGGAACGACTGATGATAATGTCGATCTCTGGTTTATTGGGTTTATTCCTGGTAAACAGGTGGTAACTAGCGTCTGGCTGGGTAATGATGATAATTCACCCACCAAAGGCAGTAGTGCCCAAGCAGCTCAGTTGTGGGGCAATTATATGGGTTCGGTTTATCACTAATCGAGCTGACTCATACAGATGTTCGATCGCGGGCGTTGGCAAGTAGCTAATTCGCGTTTTGTCATCTACCAATAGGCATAAATACTTCTAAATATTTCGGTGGTTGGATTATTTATCGATCGATCTTCACAGATTTGTGGGCATAGTAAGTTGCGATCGATCGTGATGGGATACCAAATCACTACTGTTGGTAACCAGAGCGTTAGTTAGGCCGAACATTTCACAGATCGCTGTGGACAAATCGATTTCCAGGCAGCCCAACCGACCTAATTATCTGACAGTTTCCACAACCAATTTCGCAATGTAGCTTTCGAGCATAGCGTTTATGACGATCGTTCCAGGTAAAAACTATCAAATTAACGAGCTGATGCCTGAAGCTCGAAAAATCTCGATCGACGATCGTTTGCAGCACACAGAAGTATCGACACGGATTTTAGCTGCCATCATCGCCACCCCAGCAGGTTCGACCTTACAATTTTCAGCATTAGAACTAGTCGAATTCGACCCATTCGCCGTTGACATCACCGCGATCGACGATCGGCAGCTATTTGCCGCTGTCGATCGATTTAACGAGTGGGTAGGGGCAAGCGTTGATGTACCGGAACGCACAGCCAAGCTCCTCAGCCAACTTAATGCGATCGCCTGTCAACAAGCTAGCACCAAACATGCCTATTTACTGGCACTCAAATATGCCCGGAGCGGTTTGAAGCTGCTAGGAAGTGCGGGTTGGCAACAAGAGGATGACAATGTTGTAACCCTGTACGAACTCGCAATCGCCGCCGCAGCGCGCTGTGGTGAATTCGAGCTGATGGATGATTGGATCGATCGAGTCAGCAAGCATATCGCTGCGCCGTTGGCACTGGTGGAAATCTGTATTATCAAAATTCAGTCATTAATCGATCGCGATCGACCTCAAGCGGCGATGCAGCTAGGTAGCTTGATGCTGGCACAACTTGGCGTGCAGTTGCCAGCAGCGCCAACGACAAGCGATGTCGATCGCGCCATCCAGGAAATCGATGACTTAATCCTGAATGTCTCACCAGTACTAACCACGATGAGCGCTCCGCACCTGCTGGCGATCGTCAGCGTTGCGGCGAGGATGATGGGAGCGTGCTATGCGATCGATCCGCAGTTATATGCACTGTTAGTAGCCTTACAGGTAAAATTATCCATCCAGCATGGCAGTAGCGCCAGTTCGGCATACAGTTTTGCTGCTTATGCGATCCTCCTGCATCACTATCCTCAACAAGTAAAAACTGCCGATCGATTTAAGTGCTTAGCTTACGAGCTAGCAATCGCAGTTACAACCCAAACCGAGCAAAGGTCGATCGCCACACGTCGCCAACAGCAGATCTACCAGTGGCAATCGCGCACATTCGCCGCGATCGGTTTATTTCTGACTCATCGCACCGCACATTTACGGGAGGCAATGCCCATTTTACAGGCAGGGTATCGAGCTGGATTGGCTACAGCCAGATTCACCGATGCTAGCTACAATCTCGAAGGCTTGGTGGCGGCGGCGTTTTGGTGCGGCGAAAATCTGTCACAGCAAGCAGCTCACTTACTTGCCGATCGAGCGATCGACACTGGATCTGCGCTCGAGCCGCCGCAACCAACTAGCGATCGGTGCGAAATTTATCATCAAACAATCCAATTGTTATTAGGGACTTCAGTCGATCTCGATCCGATAATTAATGAAAACTTACAATTGGCTGGTAAAGACTTAGAGTGGCGCTTCGCGTTCTATCTCCACCGAGCGATGTTGGGATTGCTGATGGGTGATTTGTCCCAGGCGACCGCTGCTACCTTGAAAGCACGAGAATACTTGTCGGCGGTTGTGGGGTCGATCGATGAGGTAAATTATTATTTCTATGATTCGCAGATCGCCTTAGCTGCGGGTAACGAGTCGCTAGCACGGGTGCGTACCAACCAGCAGCAGTTGAGACATTGGGCAAAATCTGCACCGATGAACTATTTACATAAGTGGCAGTTAGTTGAAGCCGAAATTTGCCGAGTTAGTGGCGACAAAGCTGGCGCGATCGAATTTTACGATCTGGCAATTGCGGGGGCAATCGCCAATGATTATCTTCAAGAAGCGGCTCTAGCTAACGAACTCGCTGCTAAATTTTATCTCACTTGGGGTAAAGCTAAAATCGCGGCTGAATACCTCCAGTCGGCCTATCGATATTACACCCAATGGGGGGCGATCGCGAAACTCCACAACCTAGCTAGCAGTTATCCCCAGCTTGTGCTGGAGGTCTCTAGTCCAACTCCACTCCCATTGATGAATGTCGGGGCTGTCGCTGACAATGGCATCAACTCAGGGGAGTTACGGCAGTTGGCTTTATCCAACTCAAAAGATTGTGCCAATCGCACGAGCTTTGAATTTGATACTTATCTTCGCTCGATCGAAGCTCTCTATAGTGAAATCGATCTCGATCGGTTGTTACGCAAGTTGATGGATGTAGTGGTCGAACATGCGGGGGCAGATAAGGCCGCACTGTTATTAAGTCAGAACGGCAATTTAACGATCGCGTTGGAGTACGATAACGGCGAGCTAGAAACGCTAGATTTCGATCTACATTCATACGATCGCGACTATCGCCTACCATTATTTTTGATTCGGCAAGTCCATGACACCAAAAATATTGCTATCTATCAGGGCAATAATCATCCTTATCTAGCTAAAGATCCATATTTTGACGAATATCAACCGCATAGCATCTTGTGTGTGCCGATCCTCAATCAGAGTAGAACGATTGGGATTTTATATTTAGAAAATTCCACTACTACTGAGGCATTTACTGCCGATCGGGTAGATTTGCTAAATATTATCTGTACCCAAGCTGCAATTTCAATAGAAAATGCCCGCCTCCATCAAGAATCTCAAGCTTACGCGCAACAACTCGAGCAGTCGTTGCTCGATCTCCAATCTAGTAAAGCTCGCCTCCAAACAGTTGCCGATCGGATCCCGGGAGTCATCACTCAGGTTTGTATCGATCCAGATCGAGATGGTGAGGTGTTACGCTATATCAGTTCTGGCTGTTACGAACTATATGGGGTGACTGCTGAGGAGATGCTCGCCCAGGGCTACAGTTTCCGGAGCTTCGAGCATCCTGAAGATCGTCCCGAAATCGATCGGGCGATCGCCCGATCTCAACAACAACTCACGCCCATTCGAGTCGAATTTCGGATCGTTACGGCTAGCGGTCGGGTAAAATGGATCTATCTGAATGCATCTAGCCCCGAACCGCAAGCAGACGGATCGTTTCTGGTGGAATGCGCGATTTTAGATATCAGCGAACGGCAAGTTGCGATCCAAGAGCGCAAACAAGCCCTAATCGAACTCCAAGCCACCAACGAAGAACTGAGCCGCAGTAATCGACTCAAAGACCAATTTTTGGCAAATATGAGTCATGAGTTACGCACCCCACTCAATGCCATTTTAGGGATGACCGAGGGATTGAAAGAGCAGGTGTTTGGATCGATCGACTCAGCACAAGCGGGTGCGCTCGACACGATCGCCAGTAGCGGCGCACACCTATTATCCTTGATAAATGATGTGTTGGATCTGGCAAAAATCGAAGCGGGGCAATTGGAAATCCACTGTCAGCCAACTGCCATCGTGCCATTGTGCGAAGCTAGTTTGGCAGTTATCCGCCACCAAGCAGTCTGCAAACAGATTCAAGTTAGTGTCAAATTTCAATCTAATTTACCCGATCTCTTCATCGACGAACGACGCATCCGCCGAGTGGCGATCGATCTCCTAAATAATGCCGTCAAGTTTACACCACCAGGCGGACAAATCGACTTATCAGTAGTTTATCTAGACACCCCTGACTTCAATAACTCAACCGAAGTTGCAGATTCAGAGCCGCCGACACCCCAGCTAGAGCCGCGAGTCAGGATTACGATCTCGGATACAGGTATCGGGATCTCGCCAGACAATCTCAAGCGACTATTTCAACCCTTTGTGCAAATCGACGGGGCCTTAAATCGTCAATTTGAAGGGACTGGCTTGGGACTAGCTTTAGTCAAAAGAATTGTAGATCTTCATGGTGGCAGAGTGGGAGCGACCAGCGAACTCGGCTTAGGTAGTAGCTTTACCGTCGATCTACCATGCGATCGGCTTGTTGGACACTCGATCGATCTCGATCGCGACTCATCACAGATTCAGCCGCCAATCACATCAATAGCGATCTCTCTAGATCTCGTGCCACTGATTTTATTGGTAGAAGATAATCCAGCTAATGTCCATACCATGTCTAGTTATCTCAGAGCCAAAGGCTTTCGCGTAATTTCGGCAGATAACTGTCGCCAAGCGATCGATCTGGCTGCAGCGAAGCCGCTAGATGTTATTTTAATGGATATCCGACTGCCGATTGTCGATAGTCTGACAGCGATCGCGCACATCCGCGAATTTTCTGATGTGCCGATTATCGCCCTAACTGCATTAGCGACGACTAGCGATCCCCTCGATGAAACGCCAGGAGATGGCGATCGATGTCTGGCAGCTGGTGCCAATGAATATGTCTCAAAACCAGTCAAGCTCAAGCAATTGACAACGACGATCCAGCAACTGCTAACAGCTAAAGAATGAGAGCAAGCATCATGCTCCGAGTAGTAACTAGCCCAAGTTGCTACCGATAATCTCTGGCGCAGTGATTTCCCCACAAGTCAGCAAAATCTTGTAGTAATAGCTAGAATCTCAGTAAATTTGGGCAACATATATATAGATAAAGCTATTATCTCCCGATATCGAGGATTGCATCCACTCAGGTATCTAGAACTTGTAGGGATGTGCCGATGGAACTTCTAAGCCGACTAGCGATCGAGATCTGTACCGATCGTTGGTACGGCAGATCGGATCGGCAGCCAGCGGATCTTGTTCGCTGGCTCGTGGAAACTTGTCCTGGCCTCACTCAGAATCTAAAATTTCAGTCATGACTACTCCAGCCAGTTTTCGCTGCATAGGATCGCCATAAATGAATCAACCCTCTGTTTTAATCGTTGATGACGAACCCGATAACTTTGATGTGATCGAAGCACTGCTGGGCGATTGCGGGTATGACTTGCATTATGCTGTCGATGGACGACACGCGATCGACTCGCTCGATATTTTCCAACCCGATCTGTTGTTACTAGATGTGATGATGCCCAACGTCGATGGGCTAGAAGTATGTCAGTGGATGAATGACAATCCGCGCTGGAAATTTACGCCGATCGTTATCGTTACAGCACTCAATAGTAAAGAGGATCTGGCTCGATGCTTGGCGGCGGGTGCAGATGATTTTGTGAGCAAACCAGTCAATCGACTAGAGCTAAGAGCGAGGATAAATTCGATGCTCAGGATCAAGCGCCAACACGATCTGCTCCAAACCGCGATCGTCGAGATCGAGCAGGCCAAAGAGGCAGCAGAAGCCGCTACCAAAGCTAAATCTGACTTCCTAGCGATGATGAGTCATGAGATTCGCACGCCAATTACTAGCGTGCTGGGGATGACCCAATTACTCGCTACGACCTCATTAACCGCCCAACAACAAAAATACGTCCAGACCACCCAAGTCAGTGGTGAAATGCTCCTCTGTACGATCGATGATATTTTAGACTTTTCAAAAATCGAGTCGGGGCAACTCGCATTGGAGCAGCGCCCACTAGATCTTCATCAGTTACTCCAAGATATCGTCGATCTCCTCGCTCCCAAAGCGATCGTTCAAAAGCTCGAACTTACCTTTACGCTAGCCGCTGATGTGCCGCAGTACATCGTCAGCGATGTGACGCGGTTGCGACAAATCCTCCTCAATCTGGTTAACAATGCAATCAAGTTTACACCCACAGGATCGGTAACGATCTCTTGTCAGACCAGCCTTACCGCTGTGGGACAGCAAGAACTGCACTTTTCAGTCACCGATACCGGAATTGGGATTGCAGCAGAAGATATCGATCGATTATTTCAACCATTTACACAAGCAAGTATCTCCACCACCCGCGAATATGGGGGGACGGGATTGGGGCTGACGATTTGCCGACGGCTGATCGAGATGATGCAAGGCAAAATTTGGATCGAGAGCAAACTCGGTCTGGGTACTACCTTTCATTTTACGGTCGGCGCAGCGCCAAGCGATGCGCTGTCAGCACAACTGTGTCAACAGCGTGCCGTGCCACTAGCGGCAACGAGCAAGCAGCGTCGATTGGGTGTGGCAATGCCGTTATCGATTTTAATCGCCGACGATAATCAGATCGCCCGAGAATTAGCCGTCGCGATGTTCGAGCAAATGGGTTATACCCCTGACATCGTGAAGAATGGACTCGAAGTTATCGCCGCAGTTCGCGCTAAATTCTATGACATTCTCTTTTTAGACTCACATATGCCCGAGTTAGATGGGTTAGCAACTGTTAAATATCTAGTGAAAGAGTGGGAAAATTTCGGATTGACATATCATCGTCCCAAGATCGTGGCGATGACAGCGAATGCCCTGCAAGGAGATCGAGAAATCTGTCTGGCAGCAGGGATGGACGATTATGTAAGGAAACCCGTGTTGGTAGATACTTTAGAACGAGTGCTGTGGCGATGGGGGCAGCCAGATAGCTCGCTGCCAGAGCTATCGATAATCGCAGCAAATATCTTATCGTTCGATCGTTTCGATCGAACGGCGATCGAGCGCCTGAGCGAAGTTAGCCCAACTTTACCCCAGCGATTGATTTCCCTCTTTCTCAACGAGGAAGCTCCCAAATTGTTGGAGTTGCTCGCCGCATCACTCCAGGGTGGCGATGTCGCCGCAATTCGCACTGCGGCGCATACGTTTGGCGGTACGAGCAACGCATTGGGCGCGCGGAGACTGGCATATTTATGCCAACAATTAGAAACAAATGGCGCTTTGGAGGCGCTCGATAGTATCGAGCGCCAGATTTCCCAGATCGCGATGGAATACCAACTAGTGCAGCGGGAACTAGTGCAGCCGATCGCTCCGAGCTAAAACCGAGCGCTTGGCAATTGTTATTTTAAAAATTAGTACTCCAGGAAATAATTAAGATGAGTAAATATTCAATTTTAGTAATAGACGATGAACCTGATAACTTTGACGTAATCGAGGCACTTTTAGCCGATTTGCCAGGGGCGACGCTTCAGGAACGGGACTATACCTTGCACTATGCTAGTGGCGGTCAAGAGGCCATTACAGCACTCGATCGCTTCGATCCCGATGCGATCTTACTCGATGCGATGATGCCCGATCTCGATGGCTTTGAAGTTTGTCAGCGGATCAAGGCGATGCCCAGGTGGCAAGCCGTACCGATTATTATGGTAACCGCACTGTCTAGCAAGGAAGATCTCTCGCATTGTATGGCTGTTGGTGCAGATGACTTTATTGCCAAGCCTGTCAACAGTATCGAATTGCGGGCGAGACTCCAATCGATGCTGCGGATCAAAAAACAGCACGATCGGATTCAGTCGCTCTCAAAACTCCAGCGTAACAATATCCATTTCTTGGAAAATAATCTCAATGAATTACGGTTGGACTTAGCGGCGGGGTTTCCGAATGAATTAAATGTCGCGCTTCAGCATATCTCAGAGAATATTAGTATGACACAGCAGCATCGGCATAAAATGAGTGCCGAGGAGGTAGATTTGTCATTGGCAACACTCGAACGAGCGGCAGTAAAACTGGATAAATTACATCAAGCATTTTTATTCTACCTCCAGTTAACATTAGCAGTTAAAGATCGAAAGAACGATCGCATCTGTGCTCCAAAAATGTCGATCGAGCAGATTGCGCTTTTACAATCCGATCGCCTCAAGCCATCGCCTACTTTGGTATTCGATCTCGAAGATTCACAAGTGGCAGTTACGCCCCAACACATGCAGTATATAGTTGCCGAACTATTCGACAACGCTCTAAATACGGCTAAATTTCATGCTGAAATTCATGTTCACGGTCGAGAGATCGATGGTGCTTTTCACTTCTGGATCGATGACTGTGAAATAGCCGATCTAGACCGGAATAATTCAAAGCTCTCAGAGTTAATCCGGTTTAACTCTAATAAGCATGAAGAACAAGATTTAGGGATGAGATTAAAAATTGTCAAGAAGATTGTTGAAATATATGATGGACTGTTTTTACTGGCGAATACCGAGCGAGATAATACCACAATTTATATTGCATTACCGTTAGCAAGATAAGATATAGAGGTTCTCATCCTAGTGAAGGGCATTATTAGTTGTTTTAGTGGCTAGTGGCTGGTGACTAGTGGCTAGTAAATGTACCTCATTCGATTGGGAACCGCTATAATATCAAGCCACAATATCGATCGATATTATTACTAAAGGAGCTAGATGAGTAGGTAGCGATCGGGATCGATCTTGCTAATAGCCTACTCATCTAGCTCCTTTTCAAGAGAATTTAACACCTTAGTCGATCGTAAATAAAAACTTTTAAATACTTAACGTCAGTTCTGGATAAGGATTTCGATCGATGACTCCTAGCTTCGTTTCTGCACCGCTCTCAAATGAATTTGAGGCTAATAGCGAAAGTTCGTTAAAACGAACTAATCGATCTGGCAGTTCTCTCAAGAGAACTCGATCTATTAACCCGAACTTCTAGTTCAGGGTGATGCTTGAACGGAGCAAATCAATTTTCCTTATCCCGAACTAACTTTACTTAAATAAATCATCTAATTTGAACTTATTTATTGACAACTTGCTGAATATTGTTTAGACAATCTTGAACCGCTTGGGAGATCGCTTTGAGTCCGATCGGTCTACTGAGATAGCAATTTACTCCGGCTGCCACATAGCGATTTTTCAGTTCCATATCAGCAGATAGATCGCCCGAATTCGACTCCACACCATCACTTGCTCGCGCTAATGTAGCGATAACAATAATGGGTAAATCTGCAAATTGAGGGTCTCGGCGTAATCGATCGATTGCCACAAAATTAGCTAGCTCCGACTGTCTCAGCTCGATTAAAATTACATCAGGTAAATTGAATCCATTTGGGGCGATCGCCGCTTGACTATCGGATGCTGTAACTATTTTGTAACCTTTAGCTCGCAAATAACTAGATGTGGTCTGAATATTGGCTGCGTTATCATCGATAAACAAGATTGTCGGTGCAGTTTTCATGGGTAAATCGCTCGTTATTGCACGAGCATCAGGATTAGGATCTGGAGTTAACGCGAAGACAAAGGGGAGATCGCTACAGGGCAAATGGATCGCAAAACAACTACCGATATCGATTTCGCTACTAGCTGTGATTTGCCCGCCATGTAATTCAACAATCTGCTTGACTAGATTCAACCCCAATCCCGTACCTTGCGCTTTGCGGTTTAAGGCACTATCGATTTGGATGAAAGGTTGGAATAGTTTTCCTAAATTTTCGGTGCTAATTCCGATCCCAGTATCCATTACTGCAATGCGGATCGCTGAGGTATTACCACCCGTTTGCTCTAGAGACATTTGGGTTACTTCTAAGGAGACTTTCCCACCACTGGGAGTAAATTTGACGGCGTTGTTGAGCAAATTGATTAAAACTTGGCGAATTCGGCGTTCGTCCACCACGAGACTAGGTAGGTGGGGATGGATTTTCACCGCTAATTGAATCTGTTTTTTAACTGCCTGCGGCTCGATCAATAGCAGGCTGGAGCTACACAGCAGCTCGATATCGACCGGCGTACAATGTAGTTCTAACTTGCCAGCTTCAATTTTGGCAATATCGAGAATGTCATCGATCAATTCTAGTAAGTGAGTGCCACCACGTTCGATCGTCTGCAAATACTGAAGCTGTCGCTCGTTCATTGCCCCAATCGACTGCGCGCGGAGTGCCTCTGACATCCCCAGAATCGCATTGAGCGGAGTGCGGAGTTCGTGACTCATGAAGTTGAAAAAGTCAGTCTTGGCTTTATTGGCGCGTTCGGCTTCTTCTTTAGCGGCTGTGTGTTCGATCGTCCGTTCTACTACTCGTTGTTCGAGCGATTCCATTGCTGCTTTAACTTTGCTATAGAGCTTGGCATTTTCGATCGAAATTGCTGCCTGAGCGACTAATAATTGGAGAATGTTAATGCGATCGCGTGTAAAAGCATCTGTCGTCAGGTGATTTTCTAAGTACAAGATCCCGACTAGATGACTTTGATGTAAAATCGGCAGACAGAGAATGCTTTTGGGCTGATGTTGCTGGAGGTACAAATCTCCAGAAAGCTCGGCTTCTGCGGTAGCATTAACTAAGATCAGTGGCTTCAAACCATTTTTTACTCTATTTACCAAACTCATCACCAGATCGGTGCTAGCACTGAGCGGGAGCGGCGATATTAACTGTGGTTGCTGCCCGATTTCTACTTTGGCAATTATCTGCAACTCATTTTCTTCTTGCAGTAGTAAGATGCATTTATCCGCGCCAGCATTGGCAATTACAATAGTTAAGAGATTGACGATCGTGCGATCGATTTCAATCTCTTCGGAAATAGTTTGAGAGGCTTTCAGGATGGTAGCCAAATCTAAAAATTCTGAGCTACTAACAAAAGTTTCTCCTAGACTCAATATTTCTGAGTCTGAGACATCTGCGCGATCCACAGCTAATATCGATGTGAGGAATTGAGGATAAAGTTCGATAAGTTGCGCTACTTTTGCGAGCGCACCCCAACGAGTGTAACCATAATACGCCTCAACTAGATAAGCTCCAGCGATTTTGGGTTTACCCCAGTCTAGATAAAACTTAGCAGCTAATTCGTTGGCTAGAGCTTCTTCATGGAGAAATTGATGTTCTTTCGCACCATCAATGGCGAGATCGTAATATTCGATCGCATCAGCTTTATTACCCAATACCCGCTGTTTTTCGGCTTCGATGAGCTGCCATTTATGCCGATAATTCATCGGTGCGGTTTGCGCCCACAGATCGATCGTCGATTGATGAGTTTCTACTTGGGAGAGCCTTTCATCCCGCGCTGATTCGCATAGAGCTAATTGCGTCAGAGCTGCATAAAAATGGAATATCGGAACTGGAATCATCCCTGAGAGTGCCTGTAAATACTGTTCTGCGTTGGTAATATTTTCTACGGCAGAGGTATGCTTACCAAATAAATAAGCCAGCATCAATTTGTAAACATAAGCATAGGCAAGAGCCGTGCGATCGCCATCTTGCCTATGCTTGGGCAGCATCACTGTCTCATCATAAGCATTACCGATTAGAGTATCTGTCCGATTCTCACTTGTCATCAAGTTTTGGGCTATTTGCTGCTTCATTAATAGACAAGATCGAGCAGAGTATTGTTTTATTCGTTCTAAATCATTACTATAAGGTACTATCTCTAGCTCCCAACTATTCAACTCTACGCCGCAGAGGAGGTTGGCATCGAAGTAAAAACCGATACAATATCCAGCGATGAGCAACTCACCGACATTCATGCTATCGATATAAGCATTTTTAATTATCGGAATGATGATTGAAATCGGTTCTCGGCGATGCTGAATCCAGTTCGCAAATAAAAATGAAACTCTACCCTTAAATTCTTGGGCATTAAAGCGCTCTACTATCGCTAGCGCTAATTTACCAAAACTATAACCAGCGTCAATATCGCTGAAAAATGCACTCAGCACTAAACCATGATTGATATATCCTATTGCCGATGCTGATGAATTTCCGCATCGGAGCGACAAACTGACCATGTTGAAGCTGAGCATAGGCATTAGCTCTGGCATCGCAATAAAAATTGGTGCGCCTAAATCTCCTAGCAGTTTTGTAATCGCCTGGGGCAAGAGATCGCTCATCGTTGGCAGCTCTAATAATTCTTCGATTTGCCTGGATTGAAGTTGAAGATCGAGCATTTGCAGCGATTTACTTGTTTCAGCTTCATCCGGCATGGTAGGCAGTTCGATTCCTAGTTGAGACAGTGCATTTGCACCAATAACGATCGCCTCCTGCATTCTGCCACTAGCGGTCATTGCCGCAATTTGAATTCGATAAATTTCAACTTTATCTAAAATCGTTCGTGCCGATCGCCATACTACCGTTGCAATCCGTTCCATCCCTTCGAGATCGCCATTCAAGTAAGCTGCTTCAGTGGCAGCAATATGTAGATCTAAGCTCAACTGATATTGTGTTTCCCAACAGTTAGGCTGGAGTAATTCCATACCTGCTTGCATATAGCTATTTGCCGCAGCATAGGCAGTAGAATTCCGCGCTTTCTTACCTGCATTCAGGTTGAGTTCTACTAAAGCTGTTCGTTCGCTCGATTCAGTAATTAATTCTTTGGCTAGATTCAAATGCCCGACCAGATCCAATAGCCTTTCCTCTCTGTCACTTTCCGAACAGTTTTGGAGGATTAAACGTCCGATTTTGAGATGAGTTGCGAGTTTTTCGCTGTCAGGAATCAAGGAGTAAGCAGCTTGTTGGACGCGATCGTGCAAAAAGCGATAGATGGGATTTGCCGAGCCAAAATGTTCGCCATCTGCGCCAGCAATTGTCTCCAATTCAGCATCAGATTGAGTGAAAAATTTATAAGTATCTGTCGTCGGTAGGAGCAATCCTTCTTGCAAAGATGCCCATAGAGATGTCGCTAAATCTTGAGCGGATGTTTGCGAAATGATTGCCAAGGTATTGAGATCGAATTGTGCACCGATACAGGCAGCTAATTTTAGCGCCGCTTGAGTTTCCTGTGGCAAACGTTGCAATTGCACTGCCATAAACTCGACCACATCATCAGTGATGGCAAGGGTTTTGACTCGCGCTAGATCGCATTGCCAGCCACCGATTGTTTGGTGTTGAGTAGTCGGCTGAAAAAAGATCGCACCATCTTGGTAGAGCGATTTTAAGAATTGGGTTGTATAGAATGGATTGCCTTGAGTTTTGCGAGCGACTAGCTGCGTGAGAGATTCAGCCATTCTGAGATCGCAGTTTAAGGTGTCGGCTACTAATTGATTTAGATCGCTAAGTCCGAGTGGTGCGATCGTAATTGTATTTACCATCGTGCCGTTTTTATCGATCTCGGCTATCGTCGATCTCAATGGATGAATCGGTGAGACTTCATTATCTCGATAAGCACCGATAATTAGTAGATTTGCAGTATTTTTCATCAAGAGTTGCAGTAACTCGAGTGAGGCTAAATCTGCCCATTGTAAATCGTCGAGGAAGATAACTAAGGGATGTTCTCCACTAGTCATCACGTTTACAAATTTATGGATCGTTAGGTTAAATCGTTGCTGTGCTGCACCGACTGACAACTCTGGTGTGGGAAGTTGTTTGCCGATAATTAGTTCCAATTCGGGCAGAATATCGATGATTACTTGCCCATTTTCTCCCACTGCTGCCTGAATTTTATCTTTCCAGATTTGCTGTTGCAGATCGGATGCAGCGCCTAATTGACCGATGAGATTGCCGAAAGCTTGGAGGAAAGCAGAAAAGGGAATATTCCGCTGAAATTGGTCGAATTTACCTTTGATGAAGTAGCCGCGCTGCCGCACGATCGGCTTATGGACTTCTTGGACGATCGCAGTTTTACCTACTCCAGAAGATCCGGCCACTAGTAGTAGTTCGGTTCCACCCTGACTGACTCGATCGAAAGCATTGAGTAATAGGGCTATTTCGGTTTCTCGCCCGTAAAGTCGTTCGGGAATGATAAATCGATCGGTTAGATCTCGCGTTCCTAGATCGAAGGTTTCGATCTTACCAGTTGCTTGCAATCGAGCTAGACATAGTTCGAGATCGTGTTTCAATCCCAAAGCATTTTGATAGCGATTTTCGGCATTTTTTGCCATCAATTTACTGACAATCTGCGCCAAGATCGCTGGAATTTCCGGCATGACTCGATCGACAGGAATCGGTGGCTTGGCGAGATGAAAATGCACTAATTCGAGCGGATCGTTGCTAATAAATGGGAGCTGTCCCGTCAATAATTCATAGTAAGTAACACCAAGGGCATAAAAATCACTCCGATAGTCGATCCCTCGGTTCATCCGTCCGGTTTGTTCTGGGGAAATATATGCTAAGGTACCTTCTAAAGTAGTGACATTTTGAATTGCCTGAGCCTCACGCGGCAACATCGACGCAATACTAAAATCAATCAGCGCGATCTGCTCGGTTCCAAGATTGAATAAAATATTGGCAGGTTTGATGTCTTTATGAATGATGCCATACGGATACAGTCCAGCTAGGGCTTGAGCAAGTTGAATCGCGATCTGAAGAAATCGAACCAGCCGCTGATGTTCTGTGCCAAATGCACCTTCTTGTTGTAATAGCTCTTTGAGCGAAATCCCGCCACAGTCGGCTGTTATCAGCGCATAGGAGTGGCGATCTGTTTTTAATGCTAGGGTTTTGGGGATACTAGGCAGATCGAGATTTTTGGTAATGTTGTAGTGATTGCGGAGCTGAAGTACTTCTCTAGATTGCGGAAATCGATCCCGCAGCATTTTGATGATGACAGGATCGTCATCTTGCTCGCGTAGTCCCCGATAGATGAGCGTGCGGGTACCTGCATAAATTTGCGCTGCGATCCGATATCCTACCAACCCCGTGCTCGTATTCATCTGTTGTGCCCCGATGTATAAAATCTCGAAAGCAGCTGCAACTTTTAGAGATCGCAGCCGTTTTACTTATACATCTTCTATATTGCCCAGGAGTCGGATGAAAATTTAGATCGATGGCAGTTCTTTCTAAGATTTGAGTGTGAGTGCATGAGTGCTAACAATTCGATCGATCGCGGCGATCGCTTGCTGACAGTCTGCTTCCGTACTACAATAGTGAGGAGATACCCGAATTCTATTACTGAACCGCGTATCTACATCAATCCCTAAGTCGGCCAATTCCTGTACCACAAGTTCTGCCCGATCGACTCCCAGACACACTGTCCCACCACGGTTTTGGGGCAATCTCGGTGTGTGAACAGGAATACCATAAGCATCGGCACAGTCGATGAGGTAATTTGTTAATTCAATATTACGTTGATGGATTTGTTCTACACCAATATCAATGGCTAACTGCACCCCCGCACGAGAGGTGAAAATTGGCTCGAATGACAGTGCCCCCTGTTGAAAGCGACGTGCGCCAATGTCAGGGGTAAAAGTGTCAGCAAATTTAGCAGGTTGGAGATGAGCAAACCAGCCTGGATAAACTGGATCGAGTTTTTTTGCGAGCGATGGTTTGACATATGCAAAGGATAAACCGAGGCCGCCGCAAAGCCATTTGTTCATACCGCTAACTAACACATCGACACCGAGAGCTAGTACGTCAACAGGAACTATGCCAACTGCTTGATAAGCATCCAACACTACAATTGCTCCAGCCGCATGGGCTGCTTCAATAATGGGTTGAATATCTAGCCGCGCACTATTAATATAGGAAACTAGGGAAACTGCAACTATCGCAACCCGATCGTCTATGCGATCGATTACATCTTGCGCTTCTATTTGCATCCCGTCGGCTGCCTGGATTTCGACAATCTCAAATCCCCTTTGGCTTTGTGCGTTCCAAAGATAGCGTCCAGAGGGAAAGTCTAAATCGGTAATAATAATGCGATTGCGCTTGGGATCGGGTTGGATCGCGGCAGCAATAGCTGCTTGAGCGGCAGTCGTACTAGCCGTTATCGCAACTGAGCCAGTTGGTGCATTAATTAATTTTTCAATCAGCGTAAACATCTGTTCATAATGTTTCAGCCAAATCGAAAAAACTCGTCTACCCAAATAGAGACTTTTGGTATAAGATTCTATGTCTAAAAAGGCTGCTTTGGGCAGCGGCCCCAGAGTATGAGTTGCTAGATAAGTCCGCTCCTCAATCAAGGGAAACTGTTTACGGAGATTGCTAAAGTCACACTTTTCCATTGTCGTTTTCCCAAGAGTTTAGCTGAAACACACTCGATACATTCCGTTGAAAAAACTCCACATCGCAGTAGCTGTCATTTCTGCTCCTTGTCGAGCAGCCTCTTTGTCTCCATCTGAGTTACCGATTAGGCGGGCTAATTCTAGTGCTTCATCAGTGTGTTCTATTTCTACTTCCTCATGGATATGCAGCCACAATAAAGAAGAGCGATCCATATTCGTTCGCGTCATAAACTCTTTAGCCATGACTCCATCGATCTGCTTACCACAAATCTCCATCATAATTGCCGCACCAACCCCAATATAAGCATTCGGATCTGAGTACAGTACTTCTAACTGTTGACTCAATTCCTGTCCTGGCGCTAATATATTCTCGCTAACAGCTTGTGGTTTGTGAGGTTCGAGCGCAAGAATCAATCGATCGAAAAGTTTACGATGGACGTGAGCGATATTGCCATTCCCTAGCTCTTCATTCAACTGCTTTGTCAAAATACACTGAATATGTTCGTCGTCGATCCGCCCAACTACGCTGGCAAGCCGACGGGTAAAGTGAGAAACAATGCCTTCTCGACCATTGACAAACAACATCCATAGATGTCCGATATTGACAGGCTCACGTTGCAACCTTTGCAAGAACGGATGATTGGCAATCGAACTAGCTTCATAATGCCGCGCTGTTTGCTCGATCGAAAGCTCGGTCTGCCACGTAGAGATTTTATCTTTTACGAGACTGGCTGAACGAACGGTATTTAATTCTGGATTTAAATAGGCTGTAACTCTGAGCTGTTGATTTTCTCGTTTTAGGGAGATGTGTGAGTGCATTCCAACTCCTGAATCCAAAGCGCGAGTCGCAAAGTATTCAAGTGCTGTTGTGTAAATTGAGGCGGAGAGGTTGTGTTTTCCTAAATACCGATCTAAGCACTTGGCTACTACTCGATCGTCAGAGACATAGTAGCCGATTGGTATATATAGGGTGCCACCTAGGGGTCGATCGTCATTTCCCGTAATGAATGAAAAGCAAGAGACGATTGGCTTTGATGTGAATGAGGTTTGCGCTGGGAGCAGTGTCTGAAATAACTCGGTTGCATCTCCTGCCACATAATTTTGAGCGAAACCTAATGCGTTCTCCAGGTCTGCTACAGTTGCATCATAATGACGGAGGTAGACTTTAACTCTTGCCCGATCGTGGGAGGCAAGATCGATCGAGAAGTAGGGAAATTCTGTTCGCTCGTGTCCGCGTTGTGCGGCGATTTCTGCTAAAGACGACCAAGCATGCGGAAAACCCAAACGTACTAGGGATTCTTCCACTACCGCTGCCGCTTTATTCCTCTCCTGAGATTGGGGATTTAAATAGAGTTTAAATGCTGGTTCTTTGCCAGGATAAAAACAAACAGCGTGCCACATTGAGAATTTTGCATCTAAATTTGTTGGGACAAATAGATCTTCAATTTGCCTAAATCGATCGAGGTTGATGTTATAGTGTTCTGCTAGATATTGATTGAGTTGTAGTCCTGCTTCCCAATTCGATCGCAGATTTGGATCGATTCCTTGCGCTTCAACTAAAATCCGCACTTCGGTTTGGCTTGGATCTAAGGCGATCGAAAATTCAAATGGAGAAAGATCGTCAGAAACATTTGATTCCCAATTAGATGGATCGCCAACCTTACGATCGCCCCAGGATAAAGTCATTGCCCGAAAAATTTCGATCGCTTGAGCAGTTTTATCTTTTAGGCCGACAGCATCACATAGAGCGGTTAATTTCTCGATCCCGGCTTCAATGTATGTTTGGTTGATCACTAACTCTTCTGGATTAAATCCAACCTGGGCAGAACGCTCGATTTCAGGATTTTTTGATAATATTTCGGTAGCATCGAGTGATTTTAATTCCGTAGCAATTGCTTCAAATTGAGTCATAATATTGCTTCCAAATTTGTAGATGCGTAAGGTTTTACACTTGTCTCGTACTCAGATGCTCTTCTAAACTAACTTGACATAATGAATCTGGGATTTTTAAGCTCAAAATTAAGCTAAATTTTCGAGTAAAGATATCGCTGAGAATAGATAGATACCACAAACATGTAGCGCTCGAATTAGGATAGCTGTTAAGCTATCTAGTTGATGCGATACGTACTTGGCGTACTCGATTCCTCATCCTACCTAAATTTTAAAAATACTCAAACTCAGTATCCAAAGTACTTTTAGTCGCTCGACCCTAAAATTAGAATTAATATCGAGTTATTTATCGGATGTAGTATCTGCCGAAACTAGTTGGTGAAAACTAGAGCGTTGAAATTTATACACAGAGAGTTGTTTTTGTGTGAAAATATATTCTCGGACTTCCAAGATAACGTGGGTTATAGATTGCTGCCAATCTAGGTTAAACACTTTTACGTTGAAGAGTCACCTCACAGTAATGAGTAGTGAAATCTCTAGCGCAACGATTCAGCAACAATTAAATCTGCTACTGGTATTCTTAGACTGAGACACATCATGTCTCGACGCATCAATAACTATCTAAGTAATGTATCTAATCAATAGTTTACATTGCTTATTAGAAACAATAAAGCCTTAATATTTTTTTGTCAACCCTTTGTTTTGGCTGTTGTTTTTATATCGTTGCTAAAACCTAATGATGACACATCATTCCTGTGTAGTAAATTATACAAAGCACAATTGCCATGTCTATTATTTTTTTACACGCGTAGTTATTTATAGTCAAGATTTTTAAATTTAAATATCCGCTCACAAATGTTAAATTAACTGAGCTATTAGAATCTATTTTATACACTCATGTATTTCCTGAAATCAGTCAGGAAATTTTTCACTCACAATAACGACATCAACAATTTCAGCAAGAGCGATCTAAATTGCAGGTTATGAGTGTTTTTACTCACGATCTAAGATCTAAAATCTGCTCCATGGATTGTTATACTTTTGACAAACCAATTATTTAAAATATATATTTATCTAACGATCGATAACTCATGTTAATACTTGTGGTAGACCGACTTCTGGCTGGGTCACTAGTTTCCCTTCAAAACTCATCGCATAGTCACCAACAGTTCTCGCTTCGGCTACCTGACGGCGAAGTTCGGCTCGATCGAAATCATTATCTACGCCACCGAGGAGATAAACAATCAATTTTGCGGCTAGATCGCGCCCTGAGACGAGGATACGCTTTTTATTTGGGTCGTATAAGATGCCATACCAGAGCGATTGGGGTCGATCGATATTACAAAAACCGCCATCGGCATCATAGCGATCGAGTTTACGGAAAACCTCGGTTTGAGCCAGTTGTTTTTTAAAAACCGCGACTCCTACCCCCTGAGCGAAGGCAACTTGTCCGACAGGGCGAAATAAAATATGCCCCTCACCACCGCCCGGTTCAAAGCTAAAGCGACGTAATTGAGGAGTATCTTCTGCCTGCAAGCGCCCGTAACTGATAAATTGGGATAATCGATCGAATAACTGACTGAAGGTGGCGATGCCTAATTCTAATTCGGTGGTATCTGGGCGGAGCGGGACTAAACCTTTTTGGGTTTTGGGGTTCCAGTGGGGAAATTGATATTGGAGATATTTAGCCGCCATGTCTTGCAAAGCTTGCAAGGTGGTTAGGACGGTGGTTTTGGTGGCGACGGTAGCACTATCCCAATTTACACGTGGTTTGCGTCCTGGGGTATCTTTGAAGAGGGGATGATTGACGGCGATATTTCGAGCGACGATCGCAAAGCCATCATTTTCATCGAGTTGGGCGAGTTGTCCTTTGCTCAAGGCGATCGCCATTAGATTAACATGGACGAAGATCGATCGAATCCTGCGCCTCGCTTCTAGTTGGGTTTCGCCGTTGACTACTGCAGCGATAAATTCAATCCCGATCGTTTCTTGGGGTAAGTTCTGTAAATAGGCTTCGGATGTGCCTAATTCGGCGAGAGTAATTTTATTGCCAACTGGATGACGCTCTCGATTATATCTGGGCAATTCCCCCGCATGTAATAATTCCAGCAAGCCCTGTACGCCCATCAAGCGGTGCTGCCCGTCGAGAGCATATATACGCGCCGCTTCACCGATATCTAACAAGCCGATCTCGCCTTTACCATCAATCGGTGTAAATACCGCCGCCGATTCAGTTGCTTTACCACCTCTACCCCATTCCGGCGCATGAATATTATCGATCCACTCGCGATCGATTGTAACTAAGACTGGGGGGAATTTATGCGTGGTTCGCCCTGCTAAATACTGAACTAAAGAAGCCTGTCTGCTCCAGTCGAGGGGACGTTGTTGGATGACTTCGATCGTGTCGCTATCGATGGTAATGTTTTTTTTGGTGGCGTTAGATCGATCGGATAGTAAGCTCATCTCCGAGGCATATTTTACGCGATCGGCCAACCATTGTAGCGTGACAGCCCCGATATATGACTCGCTTCCACCCATGTTGGTTCGTTGGACGAGGATTTCGTGGGGTTGGATGTTGGGAATCTTGCTGGCTGGCATTGTCAATGGCGGGGTGAAGTTACCGCAACTAGACTAGCAGCTTTCTCGTTACAGCTTCCATAGGTTTTTAAAAACTTAATAGATGATTTTTCAGTGCTAACTAATATCTTCTTTTGCTGCTAGTAATTCATAGAATTCGTTTAATTTTCGACGGAGAGTTTCTTTGGGAATGAGCTTAATTTCATATTCAGCAACGATTGTGGGGCTGAGCGAGCGGCTCAGCGCATATTCCACAACTTCATCATCTTTATCGCGGCATAGCAATACGCCAATGCTCGGATTTTCATGAGTTTTTTTGACATCTCGATCGAGAGCTTCAAGGTAAAATTCCAGTTGTCCCAGATGTTCTGGCTTAAATTTATCGATCTTAAGTTCAAAGGCAACAAGGCTTTGCAGTTCGCGGTGATAGAATAGCAAATCGATAAAAAAGTCAGTGTTGCCAACTTGAAGGCGGTATTCTTGCCCCATATTCGGTGGCAGTGAGTTGGATATAAAACAGCCGCTCTGCTTCGGTTTTGCATCGCGACATGATGATGCGATGATGAGTCCAGTTTAATTGCGTCCGCAATGCGGACGCAATTTCAGGATAGGTTTCGTAAAATTGGCGCATTCGCTCAAGATTGCGCTTTTCAAATCCTTTGATGCCAGGTTCTTGAGTTTGGATGAATGCGGCAAGCTGTTCGATGGCTTTTTGTCCCCACTCGGTGGATCTCAATCTCTCGCTGATATACTTGCCAATGCTCCAATACAGTTTGATGAGTTCTTGGTTGCTAGTCGCAATGACGCGATCTTGAGCAGTTTTGATGAGATCGAGGATTTCGGTGAATTGAGGCTGCAATTTATCTGTCATTGGTCGCCGATATCTTGAGAGTAGATTTTAGATTGGTTTTTAAAAACTTAATAACTTGATATTTTAGCTGTATACTGAGGAATAGATTAAGTCGATCGACATGAGCAAGCCATTACAGGTACAACAGAAAAATTTAGCATATTATTGTAACTGCTTTGCCAAGCTCAATGTCAGCAAGACCAAAGAACGGGGAACAGCTAATCACAAGCCCATTTTAATTCTATCAGTAATAGAATTAATTACTCAACAGTCAATAGTCAAAAATCAGATTTTCGTATCAAATGAGTTAATCGAGATATTTAAAAAATACTGGAGTATTCTAGTAGCTAATTCTATTTATACAGATGCCATACATTATCCGTTCATTCACTTGAAGCGAGAAGGATTTTGGCATGTAAAATTCAAAGATACTTATGAAGGCAATCGCATAAAGACGACTAATAAGCTCAAAGAAAAAGTAGATTATGCTTATTTGGACAACGATCTATTCGATCTACTCCAAGATACTTTTAGTAGGCAAGTATTAGTTGATAGTTTAGTATCTACTTGGTTTGCAGATAGTAGCTCGAGTTTAGGTAATATTTTAGATATAGATGTCGAATTCGATCGAGTAGAAGAGCCTGAATTAAAAAATCTTGATTCTGAAGTCAAAGTAGCTTTACGAAAATCGATAGTTAGAAATTCTTTCTTTAGAAAGTTAGTCGTTCGTGAGTATGATTATCGATGTGCATTCTGCAAATTGAGAATTATTAGAGATCCAAACCAAAATATTGTTGATGGTGCCCACATCAAACCATTTTCTGAGTTTTTCGATAGTAAAATCGACAATGGGTTATCGCTATGTAAAAATCATCATTGGGCATTCGATCTTGGCTGGTTTAGTGTAGATGATAACTATCGCATACTCGTCACACAGGATTTAGATGATGATTCACCAGATACGAGAGTGATGAAAGATTTCGATCGTGAGCTTATTGCACTGCCGAGTCATGAACGATATTTTCCAAGGCTAGAATCATTAGCATGGCATCGAGAAAATAAATTCAAACCTTAGTAAATATATAATAAATCACTGACTATGAACGATCTTAAGCTTGCCATACCTTCATCTAGAAATTTAGCGAAATTAGTAGAGCATATTCAAGAACTGACACAAGAAATTCAGGCACTATATCTCAGCGATAGTATCCCGTGGATAGTAGGAATATCGTGGGGTAAGGATTCATCGACAATATTGCAACTGATTTGGACTGCGATCGAGAAATTACCAATCGAGCAACGGCAGAAGAAAATTTATGTGATGACGACCGATACATTGGTGGAAAATCCGATCGTTTCTGTATGGGTAAATAAGTCGATGCAAAAATTAAAAGCTGCGGCTCAAACACAATTAATGCCATTTGAGCCACACTTACTGCATCCAGCAGTTAAAGATAGTTTTTGGGTCTGCTTGATGGGTAAAGGTTACCCAGCACCTCGTCACGGATTTCGATGGTGTACGGAGCGGATGAAAATTAAACCTGTTAATCAATTCATTCGTGATGTTGTCAGAGTTCATGCAGAAACAATTGTGGTTTTGGGTGCTCGTAAAAGTGAAAGTAATAATCGGGCAGCCGTTCTAAAGAAAAATGAAGTAGGAAGATTGAGAGATAGATTAAGCCCAAATCCTAATTTACCTAATTCACTCATTTATACACCGATCGAGGATTGGCGTACCGATGAAGTATGGATGTATCTGATGCAGTTTGAAAATCCTTGGGGTGGGAGTAATAAAGATTTATTTGCTTTATATCGAGGTGCAACTGTCGATAATGAATGTCCATTAGTCGTAGATACATCGACAGCTAGCTGTGGTGATTCGCGCTTTGGCTGCTGGGTTTGTACTCTGGTAAGTAAAGATCGATCGATGGAGGCAATGATTCAAAATGATGAAGAGAAAGAATGGCTCCAACCATTATTAGATATTCGGAATGAATTGGATATTCATGACGATCGAGATAAACGCGATTTTCGACGAATATATGGTAAAGTCGAACTTTTTGAACGTAAATCTAGAGAAAATAAAGACGAGACTGAAGTCGTGCCGATTCCTGGGCCTTATACTAAATATTGGCGCGAACATTGGTTGCGACGAGTATTAACGGCACAAGTACAGATTCGTCAAACTGCACCAGCAGACATGCAGGATATTACTCTGATTACTAATGAGGAATTAGGTGAAATCAGGCGGATTTGGTTAGAAGAAAAACATGAGTTTGATGATAGCCTGCCGCGTATATATGAGGAAGTGATGGGAGAAAAGTTTAAAGATACGCGGATTCAGGAAAAGAAACTATTAGGTAGCGACGAATGGACGATTTTGGAAGAAATCTGTAGTGAGGATGCCATGCACCTAGAGTTGATGGCAAAGTTACTCGATACCGAACGCCAACATGCGACAAAATCGCGGCGGGGAGTTTTTGAAAACCTGGAGAAATGTTTCGATAGTAGTTCTCGCTCCAAGGAAGAGGCAATTGCTAACGCACATGAGAAACGGGATTTGAAGGAGGCTGCGAGTCAAGGGGATGTGGACAAGGTGAAGCAGCTAACATGGGCACAGATGAAATTTCAGCGAGAGACTGGTGATGTAGATGGTGGCGGAGACAACGGCGGTTGAAACCGCGTCTACACAATCAAAACCCGCCTACGCGGGTTAATCTCGAAATTAGTCTGCGGAGGCAGACTTTGATTAGCTAGCTGCGATTTTAATCGCCGCAGGTTGTGAGAAAATGCGTAATATTACACGAGTTATTACAATTTTCCCAATAAAAGAGATAAAATTTGGAAAAGATAGAAGGACTTACTAATGCGATCGAATTTCACCCAAATGTATATCCACTGCGTATGGGCAACATGGGATCGATCGCCAATTATTACCCCTGATATTCAAGAGGCTGTATATGCGGTAATAATTAAAGAATGCCGAGAATTAAAATGCGAACCGATCGCGATTGGTGGGGTTAGCGACCATATTCATTTGCTAACTAAATTCTCAGCCACTTTAGCTATTTCTGAATTAATGAAACAGATTAAAGGCAGCTCATCTCATTTTGTAAATTATGAGATTAAACCGAATAACTTTTTTAAATGGCAAGGTAGCTATGCTGCTTTTACAGTTAGCCATGAATCACTCGATCGATTAGTACAGTATATCAAACATCAAGAACAACATCATCGGCAAACATCATTGGTACCAAATTGGGAGCTAATCTAATATTTTGGCTAGCCACAGATGGCCGCGATTGAAATCGCATCTAAACAACCAAAACCTGCCTACGCGGGTTAATGATAGATTTAGTCCGCGAAGGCGGACTTTGATTAACTAGCAGCGATTTCAATCGCCGCAGGCGATAAAATCGCCCCAATATATAACCCCCAAAAAATGAAAATTTTAGATCGGCTAGAACCGCACCAACGGCAAAGTTTGCTCGTGTTATTTAGCACGGGCTTATTATTTTGGATGAGTATCGGGATCTTATTACCAACACTACCGGCATACCTAGACTCGATCGGGATTAACCAGCAACAACTAGGATCGATTATTGGCGCATTTGCCATTGGCTTGATCTCGACTCGTCCGCTGTTAGGAAAACTAGCCGATACCAGAGGACGCAAGCTAGTCCTATTAATCGGTACAGCGGTAGCAGCGATCGCACCGTTGGGTTATCTAACTGTTACTTCCATTCCCTTACTAATGGGAATCAGGGCATTTCATGGGATTAGTATTGCTGCTTTTACGACCGCATTTAATACGCTAGTTGTAGATATCGCTCCACCAAAACAACGCGGTGAAATTATCGGATTGATGAGCCTCACAAATCCGATGGGGATTGCATTAGGCCCAGCAATTGGGGGCTTTTTACAAGTAAAAGGAATGTACGCTACGATCTTTTGGTTGTCGATAATTGGTAGCTCGATCGCTTGTTTTACCGCGAGTAAGTTGCAAAATCCACAGAAACAGATCGATCCAGAATTATTAGGCGATCTCGATCTACAGCAAGTCGCACCATTGCCAAGTATTTCGATCTGGAAAATTTTAACCAATCCCGCCCTAATGATTCCGTCATTAGTATTATTACTAATTGGTTTCCCCTTCGGTGCGATTCATACCTTCATGCCATTGTATATTCAGACTAGCCACATCGATTTCAATCCTGGCTTATTTTATACGATCGCGGCGATCGCGAGTTTTAGCGCTCGATCGGTAATCGGGAGCAGATCCGATCGTTATGGACGGGGAATATTTATTGCTGGAAGTCTGTGCTGTTATACCGTAGGGATGGCTTTTCTGGCGACGGCAAATGGTGCGCTGAGTTTCATCTGTGGGGCAATATTAGAGGGATTGGGTTCGGGCACGTTGATTCCGATGACTGTCGCGCTAGTAGCAGATCGCAGTTTACCGCAGTATCGCGGACGGGTATTATCGATCTGTATCATTGGATTAGATTTAGGAATTGCGATCGCGGCACCTGTTTTTGGGGCGATCTTCAAGTATGTGGGCTATCATGGGATTTTTACGATCGGGACGGGAATGGCGGCGAGTGCAATCGTTGTATTCTTAATTTGGGGAAATACTAATTTACGCCATTCGATCGGCTTTTGTTTGGGACGCGATCGCGATTATTATCGTCAATCTTAGCTCGCTATGGCCGATCGATCTAAGCCTGCTGATGTAAATTAGTATTTTATTCCATCTTTACAGACTTCGACTAACTATCAGCGATTTCAATTACCGTATTTTGTTCGAGTCAAAACAAATCATCGGTCGATCGAATGATGTTCATTCCCGCAGCTGCAAACCGCTGATAAGCAGCATTTGCTTGTTCTGTATAATCTACCACCCCAGGAATTACTACCGGAGAAGTGCAATCTACTAACAAATAAACCTTCCTTGCTAATTGTGGATCTAGTGCCTGAATTTCGACCAATAAATCGTTGATAGTCCACGCAACACAATGACTCTGTGCTTGTCCAGCAACAATTAACTTATCTGATGCTAGTAAATGTTGAATCAATCGATCGTTTTTACTCCCGATCGATTCTTCCAATTGGTTTGTAAAAACTTCTGGTGCTAAAGCTGAGTAATTCTCAGTCAATGGATTGTCACCCTTGATCGAAAAACATGCTTGGCTATTTCTGGCAATACCATGAAAAAAGATCGCTTCCTCCACTGCTGGCACCAATGCATGACCGATTCCGCCTAACATCGCATGATAAGGCCAAATCATCAGCGGATATTTGCCGCCATCGCTCAACTGCTGGACGTAATGCATTGCATATGCTTGTAATTGGGCTGGCTCCTTGTCGCCGAGTTCGGGATTGACGCGCCATTTACCCATCTGGACATCGGCTAGCGAGATCGTCGTCGCTGGTGCTGGGTATTCCCCCCCTGCATCTATCCAAAAACTCGGGTGAAAAATCTGCCACATGTGATGGGTATCCATCGTTGCAATTATTTGGTCGATTTCACCTAAATTGCGATAAATAAATTCACACAACCGGATGTTGTCCTCGATCGCGCCACGCCCGCTGCGACCACCGACAAATAGCTCAAAGTCTGGCAGGCAGAAGGTATTTTGCACGTCAACGAGCAAGAGCCGCGTTCCTGTTGGTGAGCTATTTACATGCACAAGGTGATGCTGCCGCGCCCATTGTTGGGCTGCTGTAGCTCGCTGTTGATAAGGTACGCGCCAGATGTCCCCAACGCGATCTGGCCGAAAGTGGTTTGGAATTGGGAGCGGTATCATATATGGTAATTATAATTTTAGCGATTACTATAATAATAGTAACTCTTACCATAAATAGCAACTCCAATCTTGCTGTGCTTTTCCGATCGGGTACCAAAGCGATAAGCTAGATGATGAAGCTACCACCAGGAACCGGATGAGTTATCTAGAGACAACTGCGGATTTTTATGCAGCAGCAGCCAGGGAGCCACAAGTGGGTTTGTGTTGCGTTCAGAGTACCCCCTTGCAACTACCAGGGTTGAAGATTCCGCTTCAGATGCAAGAGATGAATTATGGCTGTGGGACGACAGTTCGATCGAGTGAATTAGCCAATTCGCCGACAGTGCTGTATGTGGGTGTAGGCGGCGGTTTAGAAGCTTTACAATTTGCCTACTTTTCCCGTCATCCCGGCGCGATTATCGCTGTCGATCCGGTCCCAGATATGTGTCGAGCCGCAGCGCGGAACTTAGAACTAGCAGCTACAGAAAACGATTGGTTCGATCCGAGCTTTGTGGAAATTCGAGCTGGCGATGCTTTTGCGCTGCCAGTTCCCGATGCTTCCGTCGATGTATTAGCGCAAAATTGCTTATTTAATATTTTTGAACCAGCAGATCTCGATCGAGCGTTGCAGGAAGCCTACCGAGTATTAAAACCCAATGGGCGCTTGATGATGAGCGATCCGATCGCGACAAGAGAAATTCCGCCGCATTTACAGCAGGACGAGCAGTTACGGGCGATGTGTTTGTCTGGCGCGCTCACTTACGATGATTATATCGATCGATTAGTGAAAGTGGGGTTCGGACAGATTGAAATTAGAGCGCGTCGTCCTTATCGATTATTAGATCGGCACAATTATGGTTTGTCAGCACATTTACTCCTAGAAAGTCTGGATTCTGTCGCTTACAAAGTCCCGATCCCACCAGATGGGGCGTGTATTTTTACAGGTAAAACAGCCATTTATACAGGCGCAGCAGAGATGTTTGACGATCGAGCTGGACATATTCTGCAGCGGGGCATACCTGTTGCGGTGTGCGATAAAACTGCTGCCACTCTTAGCAAGTTACATCCCAACGATATTCTGACTACCGACTCTACTTGGTACTACGATGGCGGTGGTTGCTGCTAATCGGTTAAATTTTTAGCGACACTCAACAGCGGAAATATAGAAATAGATCCTCTTTTTCCAATTCTCCAAAAAACTGCTAGCGATACCGCAGCCGCACTCGAAGGTGGAAGTTCCGCATTACGAGAACGCGATTTAGAAAGCTTGGTCGAACGATTGAAAGTACTACCAGCCCAATTACCAGGACTCGGATTAAAGCCCCAAGCTGTTAAACGGTGGCAACCTGCGATCGAGATATCGATAAGATTGAAATTCCGTTGTTTGAACGATTGGGAAGGGAACGTGCGATTCACCAAAGGTGAGGCTACGCCAACGAAACCTAACGCTCGGTTAATCGAATCAATCGCTAACATCCCACGATCGGCGTAAAATAGAAGAATATGTCGCTCCATCAGAAGAGATCCAACGATGAACGAACAAAGATCGACATTTCAAACCGCGATCGCTGTTGTTGAAGCTTTGCCAGTCGAAGAACAAACCATGCTGGTTGAGACGATCGATAATCGACATTTTAATCGAAAGGCGATAGTAATTTTGTGACTGGGATTTCTACGGCAGGAAGGGGCGAAAGATGATGGTTATCGAGTGTTTATTAGAACGATCGAGCGGGGAATTTTTTAGACAGTTCGATCGATTTATTTATCAATGCGAGCGATGAATGAACTATGGGGATATTTAATTGTTGAAGAACTAGTCAGAAATGGTGTTGATTATTTTGTGATTTCTCCCGGTTCGAGATCGACACCACTAACTGTATCGGTGGCTCGACATCCACGCGCTAAAAATATTATTTGTCTCGACGAGCGCGGTGCGGCATTTCATGCGATCGGTTACGCTCGCGCTACAGGGAAACCAGCCGTGTTAATTTGTACATCTGGTTCGGCGGCGGCGAATTATTTCCCCGCTGTTATCGAAGCGGCGACGGATAATGTCCCGATGATAATATTATCAGCCGATCGACCGCCGGAATTGCGCCAGACAGGGGCAAATCAAACGATTCATCAGGTAAATTTGTATGGTGATTATCCGAAGTGGCAATTCGATTTACCTTGCCCTACTACCGAAATAGAACCCAAAGTGGTGCTGACGACGATCGATCTGGCTGTATCTCGATCGCAACAATCTCCAGGCGGTGTGGTACATCTTAATTGTATGTTTCGCGAACCATTGGTACCCGCTGATGCACCTGTAGATATTCCAGAAAGTTTGGTGCCGTGGCAAAAAAGTCAAGCTCCATCTACTCATTATGCTTGTAAATTAACTATTCCCGCCGCGCTCGAAATCCAATCTTTAATTAAAACAATTCAGTATCCTAGCAAAGGTGTATTAGTAGTCGGCCAATTAAAATCCACGGCAGAAATTGAAGCTGTCTCTCGATTGGCGGCAAAGTTAAATTGGGCGGTATTTGCAGATATTCAATCGGGGCTGCGGTTGAGTGATGATTTGCCTAATTTAGTACATTATTTCGATCTATTATTACTGACCGATCGAGCCGAACTGCTTACGGAAATCGATACTGTAATTCAACTAGGTACGAGAATCGTTTCCACACGGTGGCTAAAATGGTTAAAAAAATATCCACCGACAAATTATATCGCGATCGTTAATGATGCCGAGCGTCACGATCCCAGTCATCTAGTTTCGCTGCGGTTGGAGTCAGATATTGTGGCAATCTGCGATTCTGTTGCCGAGAGGCTCCGCCAACGATTAGCTCGAGAGTTATCCCCATCACCTCCATCGCAGTGGGTACAAAATTTGCGATCGGCTTCAGATACCATCGGGGTTTCAGTCGATAAATTTTTAAAAACCACCAAATTAACCGAACCATCGATCGCGAGAACTATTTCCCAACTGGTTCCCAGTCAACATGGCTTATGGATGGCAAATAGTATGCCAATTCGCGATTTAGATCTGTATGGCGGGACAGATGGTGTGGGCACGCGGATCGGTACAAATCGGGGCACGAGTGGGATTGAAGGTGCAATCGCGGCGGCGACAGGGTTTGCGGTGGGTTTAGAGGCTCCCGTGACGACGATCGTAGGCGATTTATCTAGCTTACACGACCTCAATTCGCTAGACTTATTACGGCGCAACTCGCAGCCAGTAATCGCGATTATTATCAATAACGATGGTGGGGGAATTTTTTCCTTTCTACCGATATCGAAATCGACACAGGTTTTCGATACTTATTTTGGGACACCGCACGGATTAGATTTTTCCCATGCGGCGGCAATGTTTGGGATCGATTATTATCATCCGATCGATCGGGATGAATTTATCCACATCTATACTCAAGCCCTGAAAAATCACCGCAGTGCGATCGTAGAAGTGACAACAGATCGAGCTGAAAATTGGCAATTCCATCAAGATCTTCAGGTATATATTCAACAACAATTACAATCGGACTGAATTTAAATCCAGGTTACAAGCGATCGGTGAGATTTACTAAAAATCTCCACATCTAATCTAGCTCGATCTCGATCGGATTTTAGGAGTAGAGATCTCCAATTTAGCCTTCGATTTAGCAAGGTATCCAGCTTGGATGTCCCTGGTTTCGCCACCACGAATAATGAATTATCGCGATCGATAAAATCCCCCGCAATCTACGGTATCTATAATGAGAACAGTAGATTTTGCCCAAACCGTCCGAGATACCGTTCATGCTCCGCCTTACCGAAATCAAACTCCCACTCGATTGCACCCCAGCAGATCTCCAGTCCGCGATCCTCAAAAAACTCGCGATCGCACCAGCCGATCTCACCAGCTATACTGTCTACCGACGTAGCTATGATGCGCGCAAGCGCGGTGCGATTTGCTTTGTGTATACCGTAGATCTCGAAACACCAAAACAGAAGGAGCTACTCAAACGCTTTAAGCAAGACACACATGTATTTCCCACCCCCGATAATGGCTATCATTACGTTGCCCATGCTGCAGCTGAAGTAGCGATGCGCCCAATCGTCATCGGTTGTGGCCCTTGTGGGATGTTTGCCGGGTTGCTGTTAGCACAAATGGGTTTTCGTCCGATAATTTTAGAGCGGGGGAAGGCGGTACACGATCGATCTGTCGATACATTCGGGTTCTGGAGTAAGGCAAAATTTAATCCCGAATCCAACGCGCAATTTGGGGAAGGCGGCGCGGGGACTTTTTCTGACGGTAAACTTTATAGTCGGATCAAGGATGCAGATCGACGCGGACGGAAAATCCTCACCGAACTCGTCAATGCTGGTGCAGCTGAAGAAATTCTCTACATTAATAAACCGCATATCGGTACTTATCGACTAGTCAAAATTGTCGAGAATATCCGCCACACGATCGAGTCTCTTGGTGGTGAAATTCGCTTTCAAAGCCGCGTGGAACAACTAAATATCGAAAATGGGCAAGTATGTGGTGTTACCCTCGCCAGCGGCGAATATATCGCTAGCCAACACGTTATTCTTGCTGTCGGACATAGCGCCCGCGATACCTTTGAAATGCTACATCGATCGGGTGTATATATCGAACCCAAACCATTTTCGATCGGGTTTCGGATCGAACACCCACAATCGCAGATCGATGAATGTCGGTTGGGCAGTCAAGCTGGGCATCCGATGTTGGGTGCGGCTGATTATAGCCTAGTACATCACTGTGCCAACGGTCGATCGGTTTATAGCTTCTGTATGTGTCCAGGCGGGCAAGTCGTCGCCGCCACCTCCGAAGTCGGGCGGGTGGTGACGAATGGTATGAGCCAATACGAACGCAGTGGCAAAAATGCCAATAGCGGCATCGTCGTTGGGATTACACCCGCCGATTATCCTGACAGTCCGATCGCGGGAATTGAGTTTCAGCGACGGATTGAGGAGCGGGCATTTGCATTAGGTGGTGGCACCTACAAGGCTCCAGGGCAGTTGGTAGGTGACTTTTTGACTGGGACAGCCTCTAGCCAGTTGGGTTCGGTCAAGCCGTCATATAAACCTGGCGTACGTTTGTGCGATCTGAGTTCGAGTTTACCGGATTACGCGATCGAAGCTATTCGCGAAGCGATTCCAGCATTCGATCGGCAAATTAAAGGTTTTGCGATGCACGATGCCGTGCTAACGGGAGTGGAAACCCGCACCTCGTCGCCGATTTGTATCAAGCGTGGGCATGACTGTCAGAGTCTCAATACCAAGGGACTCTATCCCGCAGGTGAAGGTGCGGGCTATGCTGGCGGTATCCTCTCGGCGGGGGTAGATGGCCTTAAAGTTGCTGAAGCAGTTGCGATGAGTATGACTGGTGCAGCTATGAAATCTTAGCTGAGGATCGATTTTATAGATATATCGATCGATTCTCAGCATTGCTAGAGCGAGATCGATCTGCTAAATCTGCTAATGACTCGATTTGAGCTGGCGGACACTGCCCACCTACCTCAATGTCTCGCTAATGCAGAACGACCTGATTTATCCGTGCGCGGACATTAATTGCCGAACTACATCTGAAGCAGGACATACTATCATCTGTTCTCATCACTTCATTTTCATACCCGCAAGCAGGACAGCTTAAAGTACCATCTTTCTTTGAAGTACCATCTTGCTTCAGAATACTGCCAGATGATTTATCAAGCTTCAATATTTTACGAATTCCTGACTGTAAGTTGCCTCTATCTTCTAATACCTCATTAGAGTTAAAAGCAAAAGTTTCAACGATTTTTGTCTCTCTATTTATGTAGCAAAGCATTGCTTGTCCATTTTCGTCGGTTGGAATATTTATTTCTAAATCTCCATGTTTGAGCGAATATGCCAGATTCAGGCACAGATATGGCTCTGGAAATGATTTATGTTCGATTTCTTGAAGTTTAATCCGAATTGGATCTTCTCGAGCGCTCATCAAGGCAATGTCCTCAACCTTGGCCAAGATATGGACTATTTCTGCTAAATTAAACGACATAATGCTGACTCGATCGGGATGTTGTTATTAGCTCAGAATACCCAAAATTAAGGCGATCGATAAAGTCATCCACGACTGAATCGATCCCCGCTACTCCACTCAACCGTTCGTATAAAGATTTTGGAAACTATTTGGGCACTGCCGGATGCTATATTCGGCGGTACCTATTCTAAAGTAGTCACTGAGATCGCCAAGTAACGTATCGACCGTAAATTTAGCGCGTGAGACCATAGCTAGGCGGCAGCGCGGCGACTCAACCACCAGCGGCAAAAGTTAGCATGATTGCTACGGATAAAACTAAACCCGGACAGAGCAGTAATACTAATGTGAGTAAATCTTGAGTAGGCACGGCAATCTTTGACTAAAGTATAATTAGGATAGCTTGTTACTCCCTGCCTCGATTTTAATTGCGATCGCTAGTCCCAGACCAGAAGCACATGATTTCTTAATCTATAGCTCGATCGATCTTTAATGTTGCCACAACCGATTGCCTGGAACCGGGAACCAGGAAGAGTAGGCTTCGAGCTAACCCGCGAAATATCTATACTAAAACTAGCCCAATGACTGGCGATCGGCAAATTCCCAAACGGTACGTTACAATTAGCAAATACCTGTCCAAACACTTGCGCCACCAGCCAGAACGCTTGGGACTAGAACTCTTGCCGGGAGGATGGGTGAGTGTCGATGCACTCTTAGTAGCAGCAGCCCAAGATAGATTTGAGATTAGTCTGTCTGACTTACAACAAGTGGTTCTTACCAATGATAAACAGCGTTTTTCATTCGATCTTTCCGGACAATTAATTCGAGCAAATCAAGGGCATTCTACCGAAGTAGATTTGCAACTTGAAGTCAAACAGCCGCCAGCGACTCTCTATCATGGGACTAATAGCACCGCAGTCACGATTATTTTGGTGGAAGGACTCAAAAAAATGTCCCGTCACCACGTTCATCTCAGCGCAGACTTAGAAACCGCCGAGCGAGTCGGAGCCAGACGCGGCAAAAGCACCATATTTACAGTAGACACTACCTCAATGACAAGTGATGGTTTTGAATTTTATCGATCGGATAATGGTGTATGGCTAGTGGATGCTGTCCCGCCACAATATCTGCAACTACTGTAATAAAAATCTAACACTCGATCGAAGACGATCCGCACTGCTATCGTCGGAACGTTGGCGATCGCGGCAAATTTTAGGAACAAAAATTAATATGGGATACGGTGATTTTAACCAGAATAATAATGCCCAAAATAAAGGCTTATTAGCATCGGGATGGCGACCACTCAATCGAGATTTGGATGTCGGCTTTTTGGCGAATATTCTTTTTAACGATACCTGGAATCTGACCAAACGAAGTGTCGATTTTGCCAGTGATGTTGCCGACGCTTTGAGTCGCAAACAGTACTCCTGGTGGGCAAATATTCTGAACGTATTTTCGGATAGCGTTCAGTACGAATTTAACGAACTCTGGAATTATATTACGCCAGATCCAGCTTCACCCGATCGCCGCCACAAAGATGTCCTGATCGCCCAAACACCGATCGTTCAATTAGTCAGTCGCGATAGCATTCCGATCGATTATGTCTTAAATCGGTTAGAAGAAATTACTGTCAAAAATATTCTCAAAATCTTAGGTAAACCAGATCTAATTACTCAATACTATTGGGAACGGTATTTTTACTATCCAGCAGATCGGTTTACCAGCTGGGAACGGCTCGAAGTCATGGGTTATGTTTCGGCATACTGGCAGGATTATGACATTTGGGTACAGATCGAGCCATTAGAAAAAGGTAAACGTCAATATACAGTTAGTGCCAAAGATTTGGCACCGTTAATTAATAAAGCGACTTATAATGTCGCTGTGATTTTAAGTGGCTATAAAAGCCGCGTGGGTCAAATTAATAGTGAGTACCCAATTCGATCGTTTCCAGCCGAGATTCAGAGCTTTAGCGATCGCGTTCAGCAAGCGATTATCGATGAAGATCGGATTGCAGTTTTAGTTAACGGTGCCCCTGGTACCGGGAAAACTGCTTGGACTCAAGCCTTAGCTAAAGAAGTGCTAATGCCATTGGGTTATGTGATTTTTATTCTCGATCATGATGCCGTCGAAAATTTTGTGCCCCCGAGCTACTTAGAGCGGATTTGTTTGATTATCAATGAAGCTGATAATTTAGCTAAAAATCGCGCTCTCGAATCCGCCCAGGAAAACAATAAAACCGAGCACATTTTGAGTCTACTAGATGGGACACTATATCAAAGCGTGATCGATGAATCAGGAATTCATCCTCAACAAAAATTAGTGGTATTGATGACTTGCAATACTACCGATCGGATGGATCCGGCTTTATTACGTAAAGGACGGATCGATTTCACCTACGAATTTATGCACAAATTTGTCTAGGTTTGAGGCAAGGCAATCGAGCCTCGCATTTACACCAAGTTTAGAGCGAGACATCCAACCGCCGCTCGATCGCGGTTGCCCAAGTGTGGGTAATCGCCGCCAGATCGAGATCGACGATCGATTTGCCCAGACTCATCATCTGGAATCGATCGGTTTCGCTGCCGACTGTGCCCAAATATTGCCAAGCATCGCCGACTTGCTGCGCTAAATAACTCTCAAATGCGGACTGATGTGCGGGTGAGATCGAGACGACAATCCTGGCACCACCTTCCCCAAATAATGCCGTATCAAATCGATCGACAATGCCACCAAGTAGGATCGATGCACCTTTATTTCCGGAAATCGAACATTCAGCCAGCGCGACAGCCAAACCACCTTCGGTAGCGTCATGAGCGGAGGCGATCCAGCCTTGGTGGATCCCATGCCGACAAGCCGCTTGAACTCGGAGTTCGAGTTCAAAATTCACTGCGGGTGGTTGCCCAGCAACTGTTTGATGGAGGGTTGCCAGATATTCCGATGCGCCTAAAGTGACCAGCTCTAGACCATCTGAAACAGCATAAGATTGGCGCAAAGCTTCCTTGAATGGAAAATATCCTACCGGAATACCGAGCAGATAGATGCGATCGCCAGTATTTTTCCAGCCTTGACCGCAAACTTTGGTAATATCTTCGACAATGCCGACCATGCCAACAACGGGAGTCGGATAAATCGGGACGGGCTTGCCGTCAGCATCGAAGGTTTCGTTATAGAGGGAGACATTGCCGCCGGTTACGGGGGTATTAAAGGCACTGCAAGCTGCGGATAAACCCGTGCAAGCGTTGGCGAGTTGCCAATAACCGATCGGTTTTTCGGGACTCCCAAAGTTGAGATTGTCCGTCACGGCAACGGGTTCGGCACCAACGCAACTGAGGTTGCGCGCGGCTTCCGCGACGACCATTTTTGCCCCTTCATAGGGGTTGAGATAGACATAACGTGGGTTGCAGTCAACGGTAGCGGCTACGCCGAGCTTGGGATTGGTGGTATTAGTTTGGAGATTTTGAATCGGTTCTAAGGGGCGGATGCGAATGACTGCGGCATCGGCACCACCAGGGAGCAACACAGTATTATTTTGGACTTGGTGGTCGTATTGACGGTAAACCCAGCGTTTAGACGCGATCGAAGGCGTATCCAACAACGTTAATAAGACATCATTCCAACTGTGTGCTTTGCCGTGAATCTCGATGCCTTCGATCGTCACTGGCGGTAACTGTTGTTCCGTCCATTGCCATGCAGTTTGGGCATAGGCTGGCGGTTCTGCCATCAGTTCGTGTTTGTAAATGGGGGTGTTATCAGCGAGCGCGGTAGCGGGAACTTCAGCCGCAATTTCACCCTGGAATAGGATCCGGACGATCGGTTCGGCAATTACTGTACCAGCAACGACAGCATGGAGTCCCCACCGCTCGAAGATGTCAATTAATTCTCGTTCGCGGCCCTTGTGAGCGACAAATAACATCCGTTCTTGAGATTCCGAGAGTAGGTACTCATAGGGCACCATTCCTGGCTCGCGAGCAGGGACGAGATCGAGGTTAAATTCAACGCCGACACCACCTTTGGCGGACATTTCCGCACAGGAACAGGTGATGCCAGCGGCTCCCATATCTTGCGCGGCGACTACCGCACCTGTTTTAAAGGCTTCGAGACAGGCTTCGATCAGGGATTTTTCGAGGAAAGGGTCGCCCACTTGCACGGCGGGGCGATTATCGATCGATTCGGCCGTGAGTTCGGCACTAGCAAAACTCGCACCGCCCATGCCATCGCGTCCGGTGGTAGAACCCACATAGAGGACGGGATTACCAATGCCAGCTGCACCAGATTTAACGATCGTGGCTGTTTCCATCAACCCCAGTGCCATCGCATTCACGAGCGGATTGCCAGAGTAAGCGGGGTCGAAATAGACTTCGCCGCCAACAGTAGGTACGCCGACGCAATTATGAGTAATCAGTCCCGAACTCGTCACAAACAAGTGAGTATTGTCTACTTCAATATCGTAGACATCGCATGTTTCGACATTATGTGTCGCGATACTGTGAATTTTTACCGTACTCATCAGGGTGGTAGCTGCGGTAAGCGTGGCAGTTTTGCCACCATTAACCTTGAGGCGATCGGCGGTAGCTGCCGAGGCTAATTTACTCAGTGAATCTCGATGGATTTCGACTTGCCATAATGCTGAGTAATGAAATTCACGGCCCTTGATCTTGCCCACTGAAGCTGGCCGATGGTGAACGTGTGGCATGATGCCCCGATCTTGGAGCAGCAGTAGCACTTGCTCGTAGAGTTGATGGCTGGAAATCGAAACAAAAATTTTATCCTGAGCGGCAATCCCACCTGTGGGATTGGGGATGGTGGGATTGTTGCGGATCAGACTTTTGAGTAATTCCTGCTGGAGTTGGGGATTCCATGCCCAGACAAAATCAGGGATGCGCTTGTGGGTAGATTCATTACCACAACCCCATCCTTGGGTAAGTAGATAGCCGAGCAGCCAAGATGAGACACAGACAGCCATCCCGGAAGTGCGCTGCTGGGGACTGGCTGGAATCCCTAAACCTTGCAAAATCTCCATCAGATCTGTCGCCGCTCTGGTTTCTAGATGGCTGAAGTTGAAGTAGATCCGATAAATATTCCCCGCTGGCGATACGTTACCTGTTGCGAGAAAATAGCCCAGCAGGCGGGCGAAAGCGGCGGTTGGTTGAATTAACGCTGGCATCCAGTCATCTTTCCCATGTTGCCCAATTTTGAGATCGGCGCGCTCTAATTCGAGGATTTGTTCGAGTCCGAGTAACTGTTCGAGATTGAGGAAACGATCGAGTGGGAAGATTTTGGTGTTGAGGTAATGATTGCGTTTTTGGATCGAAGGTTCGAATAGTTCGAGCGTAGTCCGGATCAGATCCGTGGGTTGCCAGGTGTCGGGCAACTTGATGCAGAGATCGCGGTCTGAATGATGGCTGCCATGAATCGCAGCGATGAGATCGATCTCTGGTGGTTGTTGGCTGTGAATCTCTGGAAGCTTTTGTAAGACGGGGAGATTGTCGCCGACACGTAAGGTTTGGGCATAGCGGATCCGAACTTTTTGCTCGTCTTCTACCCGTAACATCGGATGGTCGGGGGTAACGCAGATGGTGCGCCCGAGCGAGGTGCGAATGTTGACGAGCTTGTCGGTTTGACGCTTGAACACCTTACTGACTCGCTGCCAGCTGCTTTTATTAGTTTTGGGATCGAGCGATAGTGTTTCGATGCCTAGTGGGAGTTCGGCGGTATGCTCGCCGGGGGGGAGATGGGTCGTGACAAAATTCCCGATCGTGTCGAAGTGGATGCCATTAGTATCCCGCCAGATTAAGGTTTCGTCACCAGCTAAGCAGTTGCCATAGTGGGAAATTCCCGCCACGACTCCAGTAAACAAGCGGCGAGTTTTGGCATCTTTGAGGTCGCCAAATCTGAGGGAATTGAGAATCGCGATCGGCCGCGCACCCATCGTAAAGATATCGCGCAGAATCCCCCCGACTCCGGTTGCGGCTCCCTGAAACGGTTCGACAGCAGAGGGGTGATTGTGGGATTCGATTTTAAAAGCAAGTTGGAGTCCGTCGCCGAGGTCGATCACCCCGGCATTTTCACCTGGCCCGACGAGGACTCTGGCTCCGGTGGTAGGAAATTGGGACAGCAGCGGGCGGGAATTTTTATAACAGCAGTGCTCCGACCACATTACGCCAAACATGCCTAATTCGGCTTTGTTGGGGTGTCGATCGAGCCGTTTGACGATTTCGAGGTATTCATTAGGTTTGATGCCTTCAGCGGCGATTTCGGCTGGAGTGAAGGGGGATGGTGAGGATGTCATTAAATTATGAATTATGAATTATAAATTTTTCCAGCGGCTGAGCCTATTTTCATCAGTCACCCGATCGGTAGCAGCCGCCGGAGCAAGTGCAACCAGACAGAGTTTGAATCATCCTCACTAGCGATCGATCGCTAGCCACTAATTACCGAGACGATCTCTTCGTCGCCGCCGAGGTTGATGATTTTGTCGCCGATCCCGTCTTTGCCGTGGGGTTTAATTTTGGCTAGCGCGATCGCTTCTTGGCGTTGGGTGCTGGTGATGATGTTGACGATCGGGGTAGGCCGATTGAGGTAAATCAGGCTGTCGGTTTTGGTGGCAAATTGCATCGCATGGGTGCCCATATTTCCGGTTTGGACGATCCGGATCGCCGAAATGGGGATGCGTTTAGCGTAGCCATGACGGGTAATCAGCACGATTTCATCTTCGCCGTTGGCGGGGACACAGCCGACGATCCGTTCTCTAGTACCAACTTTCAGGGCTTGAATGCCTTGAGAAACTCTGCCCATTAGGGGGATTTGTTCGGAGGCGAGGGCGAGGCGCAGGATTCTCGCGCCGGAGGTGGCGATGATAATTTCGCGTTGCTGAGTAAGTGCGGTAATCGTATGTAAACTATCGTCCTCTTTGAGTTTGATTAGCGTCGTACCCCGATTGGTCAGTCCAGTGAGTTCTTGGCGGAGAATGCGTTTGATTTTACCTTGGTTTGTCAGCAGCAGAAATTGGTGCAGGTCGTCTGGATCGATCGCTGGACTAGAGATCGTATAAATTATCCGTTCCGTACTGTTTTGCAATGCCGGAACGAGGCTACTGAGGATTGCTCCCTGAGCGTTACCGAGGGTGGGGGGAATGTCGCGAACTTTGAGCGGATACGCTTTCCCGTCGCTGGTGATTAATGTCAGCTCGTCTTCGGTAGTGGTTTGATAAGTCGTCGTGACAAAATCATTACTGTTGGGATTGAGCTTGGTGCCAGTTTTGCTCAGCCTGCGAATATAGCCTTGGTTAGTGATTTCGACTGCTGTGGGCTGACTGGGTTCAGCTTCGATAATTTGGAGTTGGGCTGGCTGGGTCGTGCGGCTCCGCTCGATCTTCGCCTGCTTGGTCATTTTGGCAGGTTCGAGTTTGGATACCTCGATCGGGGTAATCTTCGTCCGGCGCGCATCGGCAAATTTCCGTTTGAGCGATCGCAGGTCTTTTTTGAGTGATTTTAGCAGCTCGTGCCGATCAACTAGCAGGTTATTTAAGTTATTAATTTTCGTCGTCAATTCCTGGAATTCAGTCTGTAAATTCGTCCGCTCCATCCCCGTCAGTCGGCGCATGGGCATCGATAAGATCGCGTCGGATTGAGTTTCACTCAGTTCTAGTTGGCTCTGAAATTGCGCCTTGGCGGTCGTCCCATCTGGGGAATTCCGCAAAATCGTAATCACAGCATCGAGATTGTCTAAGGCTGCGAGCAATCCTGACAGGATCTCAACCCGCTTTTGGGCTTGCGCTAGCTCGTTACCATATTGCCGTGTGAGCGTAACTTCCCTGAATTGCAGAAATTCTTCGAGTAACTGTCTGAGGGTAAGTTGTCTGGGTTGGCCCTCGACGATCGCGAGTAAAGTTGCCCCAAAGTTGCTCTGGAGCGCGGTTTGGCGATAAAGTTGTTCGAGGACATTTGCAGGTTCGCTATCGCGTTTGATCTCAATGACGACGCGCATCCCATCGCGGTCGCTCTCATCGCGCAAGTCGGCAATGCCATCGATTCTCCCCGCATTGACGAGTTCGGCAACTTTCTCGATCCAAGCCGCTTTATTGACCTGAAACGGTAATTCAGTGACGATCAATGAATCGCGGCGTTTTTTTGATTTGATGAGTTTGGCTTGACCGTTGGGCGTTTCGACATGGGAAACCCCACGCACGGTAATAATCCCTTTCCCAGTTCGATAAGCATCGTGAATGCCTTCGATCCCCATAATTTCCCCGCCAGTCGGGAAGTCAGGGCCAGGAACGAGTTCCCATAATTTCGCATCTGGTAGATCGGGTTTGTCAATTAATGCGATCGCGCCATCGAGCACTTCCCCGATATTGTGGGGTGGGATATTGGTCGCCATCCCAACTGCAATCCCGCTACAGCCATTGATCAACAATAACGGTACCTGCGCGGGTAAGACGGTCGGCTCCTGTTGCGAGTTGTCGAAGTTACCGATAAAGTCTACTGTCGCAGTACTAATCTCACTCAACAATGCATCGTGAGAAATCGGCGCTAGTCGCGTCTCGGTATATCGCATCGCGGCTGGCGGATCGTTATCGACCGAGCCAAAATTACCATGTCCGGCCAACAGCGGATAACGGCTCGAAAAGTCCTGAACGAGTCTGACCAGGGCATCATAGACCGACTGATCGCCGTGAGGGTGATATTTACCCAGTACATCCCCAACCACGCGGGCGCATTTCCGAAACGGTCTGTCGGGGGTCAAACCCAGCTCGTGCATCGCATAAATAATTCGCCGATGCACGGGTTTCAACCCGTCTCGCACATCGGGCAACGCTCGCCCTACGATCACACTCATGGCGTATTCTAGGTACGATCGCTGCATTTCCGAGTGCAACTCAATCGGAATAATTTTATCCGTACTCAGCAGATCCAACTGTTTTACCATGAGTTCTAAAAAGTGCCTATGTGCAATCCCTAAGTTAATCCCAGTCTGCCACAAACCGTTCGCGATCGGACTAGACCGCAAGACAATAATACACAATTACTAGGATAGTGGCTAGTGGATAGTTGCTAGTGACTAGTGAAGGAGTGAATATTCAACGCGCAAGGCGTGTTAGTCCCGATGGCAAGGATTTTAACCACCATTGTCCGATTTCTATGTTAGTAACCACTTACCCACTAGCCACTAGTCACTAGCCACTAGCCACTTTCCCCCTACTTACTCGGTGTCTTAGTAATAAACTCTCTAACTCTGGGAGTCTGGAGCAATTTACGCGTGTCATTTAGGAGTTTTTCACCCCATAAATTATCTTTGAGATATTGAATATTAGCATAACGACTGTCGAGGACGATCGCTTTTTCGGCTGAGGTATAAGCTTCAGCTTGCTTGCCTTGCGAAAATAGCGCGACGGCCATTGCTAGCATCGGTTCGGCAGCTTTGGGATCGATCGAGATCGCGCGTTGCCAATTTTGAATCGCACCGTTTAAATCGCCAGTTTCATAACTAACTAATCCAATATTATTGATCGCCGGCCAAAATTTCGGGTCTTTTTTAACCGCTTTTTGATATTGGACGAGCGCGTCAGCATATTTGTTAGTGGTGTAATAGGCATTACCTAGATCGAATAGGGCACCATTATTGTCCGGTTTGATTTTTAAGCCAGCTTGCAAAACTTCGATCGCTTTGGGGCGATCGCCTTTTTGAAAATATGCCGAGCCTAACATAAAGAGTACGTCAGGCTCTTGAGGCTTAATTGCTTGCGCTTGTTGGAGTGCGTCGATCCCTTTTTGATACTTTTGGGTTTGGACGTACAAGGTACCTAAAAAGAACCAAGCTTCATAATTTTTGGGAGCCAACTGGGTTGCCAACGCAACGCGAGGAATTGCCTGTTCGTATTGTTGAAATTGAACCAACCCGGCGGCTTGCCGGAGTAAAGTTTTACTCGTATCTTCTAACGATTGAGGATCTTGTTTGGGGGTATAAGGCAGTAGCACCTGGGCAAAAGTTGGCGCTGGCAAGCTCGCGATACCCAAGCAGGCAGCAAGCATCAATAAATAAATCCGTTTAGGCACAATAAATTATGGCTGGTAGATAGTCAATACGACAAGATTAGAAATCTTCGCGAGCGCGTTGCTTTCCGATTCCATCATAGGACAGATTTTACAGTTACTAACGACCCGAGATCGGCTAGGAGCTAGCGTTTATCTTCAGCAGCGAGATTGCGACCATCGCGAAGTAGCGAGTATGGGGGTTTTCACTACCGATCGAGATGACTTTTTGCACTAGCGATCCCCGCTAATGAAGAGTTAAAATTGAGTGTAAACAAAAGTAACAATTTTTGCGACCAGTCCATCATCGTCACACGGTCAGTCATCGTGACCGAACTCGATCGCTATTTTAGATCGTAAACCGTTCGAGAGTTTGAATCAAAGATTCACTAGCCTTGTACTGCTATGCAACTACCTCTATTCAAAAATGTCAAACGTCCGCTTCCACTAGTTGCAGGTATTGTTGCGGCGACAATCGGCCTTGCCGGACTCGGAACCATCGCCTACGATCGATTTAAGCCTACAACTAAAATCGATCTCGATCGGTATACTGTCGTTGCTAAAGCTCAAGATTTAACCGATCGGATTACAGCTAGTGGTACGATCGTGCCGTTCCAAACAGCCAATCTCAGCCCAAAAACTGCGGGTAGAGTCGCCCAGCTGTTTGTCGAGCAGGGAGATAAAGTCCAAAAGGGGCAAAAAATCGCCCAAATGGAAAATGCTGAGGTTCAAGCAGCTTTTGCTCAAGCTCAAGCAACTCTCCAGCAAGCTGAAGCTAACTTGAACAAAGCCAAAAACGGCAGTCGCCCTGAAGAAATCGACCAGGCTAGAGCTAAACTCGTTCAAGCTGAAGCGAACCTGAATAAAGCGAAAAACGGTAACCGGCCTGAAGAAACAGCTCAGGTACGCGCGAAATTAGCCCAAACTCAAGCTAATTTAAATTTATCTCGATCGATCGCCCCTCAACAAATCGAGCAGGCGACCGCCCAAGTCTCCTCAGCTACTGCCAAACTCAATTTAACCAAAGCTCAAGTCGATCGCAATCGATCGCTCCGCACCGCAGGGGCAGTCTCTCAGGATAAACTCGACCAAGCTATTGCTGACGATCGAACAGCCAGAGCCAATCTGTTGGATGCGCAGCAAAAGCTCGAACAAGTCCGCAATAACAGCAGAGCGGAGATCGTCCAACGTCAAGCTGCCGTGACCGAAGCACAACAAGCACTCCGCCAATCCGAACTCGGCAGTCGGACAGAAGATGTGGCTAGTTTAGTCGCTCAGGTAGACCAAGCGCGATCGGTATATCAACAAGCTAAAAATGGCAGTCGCCCTGAAGATATCGCCCAATTGACAGCGGCAGTAGCTGTCGCCCAAGCCCAAGTAGATTCCGCTCGCTCGCAATTGAATGATTCATTGGTAGTCGCTCCATTTACGGGGTTGATTACTCAGCGGTATGCAAGTATCGGGGCCTTTGTCACCCCCACAACTTCGGCATCGACCACGACATCCGCCACTTCAACTTCGATCGTCGCTTTAGCAAAAGATCTCGAAGTTAAGGCCAAGGTACCAGAGGTCGATATCGGTAAAATCCGCCCCGGTCAAAAAGTAGCTGTTACCGCCGATGCCTTCAGCGACAGGCCGTTTGAAGGTGTCGTCCGCTTGGTCGCACCCGAAGCCGTCATCGAGCAGAATGTTACGTCATTTGAAGTCCGGGTCACGTTAAATTCGGGCAAAGATGTCTTGAGATCGGGGATGAATGTCAATGCTGTGTTTACGGGCAATCGCACGAACAACGCGCTGACAATTCCTACCGTTGCTGTCAGTTCCAAGAAGGGACAAACAGGTGTGTACATTACCGATGACAAGAACGAACCAAAATTCAAGCCGATTAAAGTCGGGGGCACTGTTAAAGACAAAATTCAAGTTATTGATGGTCTCAAGGCTGGCGATCGCGTTTTCATCGATATCCCCAAAGGATTTAAAGAAAAAATGATGAATGATGAAAGTGTGAAATAGTGACTAGTGACTGGTAGTGTAGGGTGGGCACTGCCCACCATCTAAGCTCCGGGTTTTCTAATGTTATAAATTCGTTCAAAAATTCACCAACTAAGCTACCGATCGAAACATCCCTGCCTTAAGTAAGAACCAGCATAAAAATCTCTCTCGATCGACAAAAATGATGACAACTAATTCAGATCGATGAACATCTTTGAAAGTCTCAATATGGCAGCAAAAACTCTCGTAGCTAATAAGTTACGGAGTGGTTTGACAATGCTTGGCATCGTAATTGGCAATGCTTCGGTAATTGCGATGGTGGGTGTGGGTGAAGGTACCCAGAAATTAGCGCAAGATCAATTCAAAAGTTTGGGGCCGAATACCCTCTTCATTCTACCGGGAAGTCCGAAAGCACAGAATATTCGAAGTGGTGGGACACCGCCAACACTAGTACTCAGCGATGCTCGCGCGATCGCGCGGCAAGTGCCATCTGTGGCAGCAGTATCGCCAGTACTGCAAAATTCTTCGATCGTTACCTATGGGAATATTACGACAACGACGATCGTGCAAGGTGTCACCAAAGAATTTCCAGTGGTACGTAATTTTGCAGTCGACAAAGGTCGATTTGTTGCCGATCTCGATGTCAAAGGCGACAAACAAATTGCCGCGATCGGGACAGATCTCGCCCAAAGATTATTCGGTCAAGACAATCCATTAGGCAAACAAATTCGGGTTGGTAATTTGAGTTTTGATATCGTCGGTGTGATGGAGTCAAAGGGTTCTTCCTTTGGTAGCAATCAAGATGATGCAATCTTTATTCCGATTACCACGATGAGCAAGCGGGTAATTGGGCGAACTTCACCGTTTGGACTGCGGGTGTCCTTGATTTCGGTATCGGCGAAAGATGCTGATAGTATGGATGCTGCTGAGTTCCAAATTACTAACTTACTTCGCCGCCGCCATAAGATCGTTGGTGAAGATGACTTTACCGTCCGCAACCAAAAAGATGCGCTCCAAATTGTCACGACAATTACCAGTGCGCTGACATTATTGTTGGGTGCGATCGCTGGAATTTCACTCTTAGTTGGTGGGATTGGGGTAATGAATATCATGCTGGTATCTGTGACCGAACGCACGCAGGAAATCGGACTACGAAAAGCGATCGGGGCAACCCAGAAAGATATCTTAATTCAATTCACGATCGAGGCAATTATTCTCTCAACGATCGGCGGTATTATCGGGACGCTGATCGGCATTGGCGGAATCGTGCTCGTTAGCAACTTTTCCCCGCTCAAACAAGCTTCGATCTCCCCCTCGGCAATTATTTTAGCCGTTAGTGTTTCTGGTGGCATCGGCCTATTCTTTGGTGTCGTTCCCGCCCGCCAAGCGGCTAGATTAGATCCGATCGAAGCTTTAAGAAGCGTGTAAAATTATGAAGTGTGAATATTGGCAAAGATGTTACTACTGAGATCGTCGATATCGAGTAATACCTAAATTATGAATCTAGCTGACAGTTTGAACATGGCAGCCAAAACACTCGTAGCAAATCGCCTACGGAGTGGTTTGACGATGCTGGGAATTGTCATTGGGAATGCTTCGGTAATTACGATGATTGGTGTCGGTGAAGGTACCCAAAAATTGGCTGTAGACCAATTAAGAACGCTCGGGCCAAATGCAATATTTATCGGGCCAGGCAGCCCCAAATCTCAAGATATTATCGATGGCGGTATTAAACCAACCCTAGTTTTGAGCGATGCCGAAGCAATCGTCGCTCAAGTTCCGACTATTTCAGGTGCAGCGCCAGTTTTAGATGATTCTTTGGTAGTTAGCTATCAAAGTGTCGTTACCAGTTCGATTATTCGCGGTACTACTGGCGAGCTGCTTGCCGTCCGTAATTTCAAAGTAGAGACGGGTCGCTTTATTACCGAACTCGATCTCAAACGAGGCGAGCGAATTGCTATTTTGGGTACAGATATTGCCAATCGGTTATTCGGCAAGATAAATCCGGTAAATAAACAGATTCGGATTAAAACTACTGAATTTAAAGTAGTTGGCGTAATGGAATCAAAAGGGACATCATTTGGCTTTAATAATGATGACATGATTTTTATCCCGATCGCCACAATGAACCGCCAGCTTATCGGTAATAAATCACCTTATGGAGTTCAATTATCATACATTAGTGCGGCAGCCAAAAATATCGATAGTATCGAAGCCGCTCAGTTTCAAATCGCTAATTTATTGCGAATCAGACATAAACTAGTTGGTGAAAATGATTTTGTTATCGATAGCCAGAAGTCGATCTTAAAAACCGTTAGTACGATAACCGATGCGTTGACATTGCTGTTGGGTGCGATCGCGGGCATTTCACTATTTGTGGGGGGGATTGGGGTAATGAATATCATGCTCGTATCCGTTACCGAACGCACTCAAGAAATCGGTTTGCGAAAAGCGATCGGTGCGACGCGATCGGATATCCTGATCCAATTTACGATCGAAGCAGTTATCCTTTCAACCATTGGGGGCATAATTGGGATCGCAATCGGGGTGGGAAGCTTTATCCCGATCGGTAAATTCACACCACTCAAACCCGAAGCATCACTTGCCGCAATCCTCCTCTCTGTGGGCGTATCCAGCAGCATCGGCCTATTTTTTGGGATCGTTCCAGCCCGCCAAGCTGCAAAATTAGACCCGATCGCGGCGTTGAGAACTGGATAGGGGCGTGGGGGAGTGGGGGAATAATTAGTGAGATGCAGAAGACCCCACCCACCCCGCCCATTCTGGCACCCCTCCTCGGAAGGGAATTTACCAGCAACTAGGCCCTATTCCCAATCCCCAATCCCCAATCCCTATCCCCTATTCCCTAAAAACTAATGACTAACGTTATCAGCGATACCCAGCCGATTGTTGCTAATAATACCCAGCCAATTATTATTAGACTCGAAGATATTTACAAGACTTATGGAGTTGGCGATACATTAGTCAATGCCTTGGATGGCGTGGATTTGACGATCGCTGAGGGTGAATATTGCGCGATTATGGGGCCTTCGGGTTCGGGTAAATCTTCCGCGATGAATATTATCGGCTGTCTCGACCAACCGACGAGCGGACATTACTATCTGGATAATCTTGATGTATCGACGATCGCGGATAGCGAACTCGCCAAGATTCGCAATCTTAAATTGGGATTTGTCTTTCAGCAGTTTCATTTATTACCCCAATTTTCTGCGCTAGAAAATGTGATGTTACCGATGGTCTATGGGGGAGTTGCTAGTGCCGAACGCAAAGAACGTGCTGTCGTAGCATTAGAAAAAGTGGGACTGAGTAATCGGATGGCTAATCGCCCCAATCAACTCTCTGGGGGTCAACAACAGCGGGTCGCGATCGCGCGGGCGATCGTTGGTGAACCGCGCGTATTGCTGGCTGACGAGCCGACAGGGGCGCTAGATTCGCGGACTACGCAGGAGGTAATGGATATTTTCACCCAGCTCAATGAGACGGGAATTACGATCGTAATGGTGACTCACGAACCCGATGTCGCCAAACAAACCAGACGGATCGTGTGGTTTAAAGATGGTAAGGTCGTGCATTCTCACCTAACTCCTGCCGATATTTATCGCGTGGCAATGGCTGGTTAACATCTTAAATTAACCTGAGTTCGGGTTAAGGATTTCCCTTTTAGACCATTCTTGGACTGGTGCTTAGTCTTAAGTCATTGGTGCTAAGGAACCCGGCTCTGGGGGAGGCTTGTCTTCCGCAATGGGAATCGATCTGTGGGTTGGGGGTTATTGTTTGAAGGCGGTTCCGAAACGAAGCAAATATCCGATTATTGTTCTTGATAATTCCATAGCAAGCCACCATCGACATAAAAAGTCGAACCAGTAATATAGTCGGCATCGGCTGAAGCCAGAAATGATACTAGTCCTGCTACATCTTCTGGTTTGCCCAACCGACCGAGGGGGATATTTTTGAGCACAGCAGTTAACTGTTCGGGGTTATTTAATAGATCGGTATTAATTGGGGTCTCGATCGCGCCTGGAGCGACATTATTAATTGTGATACCTAACGGGCCTAACTCCACAGCGAGATTACGCATCATCATTTTCACACCACCTTTGCTGATGCAGTAAGACGTAAAGTGTGGAAATGGAAGTTCTTCATGTACGGAACTGATATTAACGATCTTACCAGGGCGATTTGTTTCCTTGAAGTGCCGGACGATCGCTTGCGTGGTGAAAAATACGCCTTTGAGATTAACATTTATCACGTTATCGTAATCAGCTTCCGTGATATCGCAAAAATCGGCTTTCTTTTCCAGACCGGAATTATTGACGAGAATATCTACCTTTCCGAAGCGATCGATGCTTTCACTGACAAGTTTATTGACATCCGTTACTGCACCAAGATCGGCTTGAATCGAATATGCCGTACGACCGAATGCTGCGATTTTTGCTTGTGTTTCTGCGGCACCATCTGGATCGGAGCGGTAATTAATAATAATATCCGCTCCCTCTGCGGCTAGTCGAATCGCGATCGCTTGACCGATACCCTTGCTACTTCCAGTCACCAAGGCGACTTTTCCAGCTAACTTCATCACCGCTATTCCCTATTTATACAAGCATATTGAGTCACTAACCCGATCGATCTAGCTACCGAGTTCGCCATCTAGGCACTCCTACCGCAATTTCGATTTATTTATTTTAGTAGTTGTCTGCTGGCAAATGACGGCGCGGCCCAACACCTGGATCGGTTGCTTTGGCATACATTTCTTCGGGCATTTTATCCAGCTCGACTTGTAATTGAGTTGCCGAAAATTGATAACCGTATTCATGGGCGATCTCGACACACTCGTCGATCGACTTTGCTGCTTTGAGCTTCTGATTTAAAGTTTCGTCGTGCTTGGCATCTTCTAAAAATTGACTGGGAATAAGTTCTGACATAGGAGCTTCCAATTTAGATTGACTTGACGATGCTCGGCTCGATCGCCATAAAAATTGCTGTCTAACGATCTATTCGATTTCAGTTTGCTATTAACCGATCGGTTCAGACTTGGCAAAACAGAATCTCTAAATCTAACAGTAACTTAACTGCATCACTAATAAATTAATCGAGTCCATCAACAAGTGCATCTACCATAATTAGTATTCACATTTATTGAGTTACCTGAAGCCAGTATCTTCATCCCCAAGTTATTTCCCCTCTGGCGATACCAATAACGATCGCTAAGACCAAACAACCGAGAAAAGTTGCTACCAACATCAACAAAGCAAATAGTTCGCCCCCAGAGAGCGGTCGATCGGTCGGATCGAGATATGCTGAAGAGCGATACTTATCCACTCGTGGTTTGAAGGATTGAAAGTGTTCCGGTGGTTGCACTAGCACCACTCGGGAATAGCCGACTTGACGATCGTATGACAATCGCCGATCGGGATTGCTCACTACAGCATATGCTTCATTTAAGGCTTGAAATTTAGCCTTTGCGGTGGACGTGGGTAAAGTAGTAGTATCTGGATGATATTTCTTGCTCGATTCCCGATAGGCGCGCCGAATCTCGATCGGCGATGCGCTAGGATGCACTCCTAATAAAGCATAGTAATTGTCTGGTTCCTGCTTACTATCCACCAGTGCCGCTCTCCTAAATCCTTTAGCCCCTAATCCCTTCCCTAGCTCGATAAACCAGTCCACAAATGCTTGCCAAAATCGACCATGCTAGAGTATTCAATCGCAACTCCAATGCCGTGACATCGGCGATATTAAATATGATAAACCCCGCAAAGGCAACTATGTAAGTAAAAAAGATCGTGCGTTCCGCGCGCCATTGGAGCGGAAAATTGAGAAACAGCAGTGTCCCTTGCATCACAATCCAACCTACCAGTCCAAAAATCGCGATCGTGGCAGGGATACCAAGATTGGAAGATAGCATCAACAATAAATTATGTGGATAGCCCAACCAGACATGGGTAGAGGCTTGATATAACGGGCCAAAACTCTGTAAACCCCAACCGGAGATCGGATGCGATCGAGTCATGTCCCAGGCAAAGTTCCACTGCGATAATCGGGTAATTTCGGTCGGTCGATTGGGATACATTTCATCGGTGATCCGCGCCCAAAAATAACGGGGGACGAGCGCTCTCAATGGTTCTTTGAGCGGCGATGGCGCATAAGCAGCACTTAAAATTATCGTCGCGAGCGCGGTAACGATGCCAACGATCCAATACCAGCCCTGATAGATTGTAAATACCAAACTACCGAGCAGCGCGATACTCCAAGCAGCGCGCGAACTAGTCAGGATCAGCGACAACGTACACAGTCCCAGCACAGCAACCAACCACCATAACGTCGGCGATTTCCAAAATCCAGTTTCGATCCGTCCTTGAGTACTATTGGCACAGCGTTCGTGAAGATCGGCTAATAACCCCAATGCAAAAATAAACACCATCTGGAGGTAAGCTGCCAGGGGATTAGCATGAGCGAATACGGATGACATCCGCCCCAGTGGTTCGCCACCAGCAGTCATTTGCCAGATATGTCCCGGAGTACCAGGAATCGGCACAATCCCCCCCCAGCCCAGCATTTGACCCAATCCTAAGATCGCGATCGGCAGCGCAGGAATCAGGAAAATCCATGCCAACTGTCGCAACTGTGCTGGTGACTGAATTAAGGTACTATAAGCGGCAAAAAAGGCAAAAAAAGGCAAAAAATTAAGTAGTCCTAGTGCTGCATCTCCTGGCTGCAACCCGAACAGGGAGATCGCGATCAGCCAGGGAGACAGCAGTGCAAAACCCCAATTCAAGCGATGCTGGATAATTTCGCGTCCGGCTTGTCGCCAAGTTTTTACCACTGCGGTTAAAATTAACACCGCACCGACAGATGGAATTAGGGGGAAGATCGTCAATCCCACTCTCGCCCAGTTCCAAGCCGATTGCAAGCGCGAGTTGGGATGTTTCCAGCCCGCGCCCGGAATTAGGAGCGAGAGATTAACCATCGATATAATTATCCTCGATCGCGGCGATCGGCTCGTCAGCCACTTCACTACGATAAAAACTAGCGATAATACCCACAACCAACCACCAGATGGTTTGAATTTGTGGTCGATACCATTCGGTATCGACCAAACCTTGACACATAATCCCGATCGCGGCGGCAAGTGCGGCAATCAGCCAAAAGACCTGCGGATCTCGATCTGCACGCAATCGCGCTAAGCTTTGTACCCCGCAATTTATCGTCACCACCAGCAGCCACACAAAACAGGCAAACCCGACAAAGCCGACCTCCACGATCGTTTCCATAAACACAGAATAGGCTCCCAATGCACTGAAGCGGGGGCTAACTTGATAAATCGGGTAGATCTTCTTAAACACGCGATCGCCAGGCCCCCAGCCAAACAGCGGTCGATCGTGAATCATTCGCTGCACTGCAGCCCAGACGTTAATCCGAAAATTATTGCTGCTATCTTTGCTACCGCTAAAAATACTAAACACGCGATCGTGCAAATTTGGAATCAACAGAATCGCCATACCGCTAATAACAAAGATACTTCCAAAGGCGATCGGCACAGCCCACGATCGCCAAAATTTGGGTAACAGTGGCCGCAACCAGTAATACACCATCCCGACAGTAACTAAGACCATTACCGCTAGCCCAATCCAAGCACCACGACAATACGTAGCTTGCAAGCACCAGAGATTTACACCCACCATTACTGCCGCGAGTGTTTTTGGCAGCCACCCCCGCCATACAAACAAGGCGGCGATACTAAACGCGATCGCTGGGAGCAGATATCCCGCTAATAGATTGGGGTTATTAAGATAACTATATGCCCGCGTCGTCTTTGAGAGCGTAGATTCGACATCTACCCATGTTGCCAATTGTTTGGCTCCATAAATCGACTGATTGACCCCATAGACGCTGACAACCAGTGCCACATTTAAAAATACCGCAATCGACCAATTCCGAATTTTTGGCGATCGACACAACCGCGCCAACATCACAAACAATAATAGGTACTGACTCAGTAAACCCAAGCCCCTCAAGGCCGCATCTCGCGCTGGAGATAACCCAGTTGAAACTGCTGAAATTAGCAAAAATATGATTACGGTGACATGAATTGGCGTAATGCCACCCCGGCGATCGTCTGCGAGCGTCAATAGCACCCACAGCGCGGCAATGCCGACCATTAGTGGCAGGAGTGTATCGTTTGGCAACGCCAGGGCTGGTAAAAAAGGAGACAATACAAAGACTACTGAAGCTAGGATCGCCCCAATTTCGTCACCCCATTGGATCGACCAGCTTCGCTGCCGCCAAGACTGCAAACTACCCACCCAACGATGGCTGTAGCTAGATTCTACCCATCGATCGATCTCCAGATCCGCTAATGTAAGTCGTTGCCAAAAAGAGTACATCGGATAAATTATGAATTAAGAATTTATGAGTTATGAATGTTTATTCATAGGCGATGGAATTATAAATTATGGACAAATCCTACCACTTCAACAAATTAAACTGTTCCATATCGACGGTATCGCGGTTGCGATAGATCGACAACACGATCGCTAGACCTACAGCCGCCTCTGCTGCGGCGATCGCGATTACAAAGATCGTAAATACTTGTCCTTTGATTTCGATCGGATCGATAAAGTTAGAAAATCCCATCAGATTTAAATTGACGGCATTTAGCATCAACTCGATCGACATTAATACTCGCACGGCATTTCTACTCGTAATCAGTCCATAAATCCCGATACAGAATAGAGCAGCGGCTAAGATCAAAAAATACTGTAATTGCAACATAATTTAGATGTTTATTCGTTAGCTTCTACAAACTAGCCACTACTTATTTATTGTCGATTCCGGCCAATTCACGCGGACGCTCGGGCAGCATCAGATTATTTTGTACTGATGTTTGGCTGACGATTGCTTCAGGCATGAAGTCGCGACGTGCCAAGACGATCGCACCGATCATGGACATTAGTAACAACACCGAAGCTAATTCAAACGGCAAGAGAAAATCAGTAAAGAAATGCTTGGCAATCGGGACGATCGAACTTGTCAGTGGTGTTGCGGTCGAAATCTCCCACGGAGTCACGATCGAGATCGCACTTAGCAGCGCAAATAACCCGATACAAACTAATACCGTCGAACCTTGACGAATCCAACCATTTTTTAATGGCTTAAAGTCTTCGCGCTTGTTCACTAACATGATCGCAAATAGGATCAACACGTTGACAGCACCGATATAAACTAAAATTTGAGCGGCGGAGACAAAATCAGCATTAAGCAAGATATAAATACCTGCAATGCTAATAAATACTCCCCCCAATAAAAAGGCCGAGTAGACAATGTTAGCAAACAGAACTACGCCAAGTGCCGATCCCAACATGAGGCAGGAAAGGATTCCAAATGTGACTAAGCGAACACCTTCAGCAATTTGCATTTTTGTTAGTGATTATTAATATTTCCCTACCAAGAGTGGGGTAGGGGTGAATAGCCTCTCGCTGGAGAGGCTAGGAGCGAACATCAGCTTATTTAGAATCGTTATTGCTGTTAGCACGTTGAGATCCAGCAGGCAGATCGTGAGGTTCCATCACGCCTTTGGGGAGATAAGCCAACGTGCGTAGTGGTGTCACCATCGGATCGTCAGTAACTTTGTAAGGCAAGCGACCGAGGGCAACACTATCATAATTGAGTTCGTGGCGATCGAAGGTCGATAGCTCGTATTCTTCGGTCATCGACAGGCAGTTCGTGGGGCAATATTCCACGCAATTCCCGCAAAAAATACACACGCCAAAGTCGATACTATAGCTATTGAGTTTCTTTTTCTTGCTAGCTTTGTCGAACTCATAGTCAACTACTGGCAAGTTGATCGGACAAACCCGCACGCAGACTTCACATGAGATACATTTGTCAAATTCAAAATGAATCCGGCCTCGAAACCGTTCGGACGGCACCAATTTTTCATATGGATATTGCACTGTAATCGGACGACGCTGCATATGGTCGAAGGTCACAGACAGCCCCTGACCGATATATTTTGCCGCCTGCACTGTTTCTTTGCCGTAATCGACGACTTGTTTGAGAAATTTCAGCATGAGGGAGTAATTTAGTGGCTAGTGACTAGTGGCTAGTGGCTAGTAAATTAGTTTTTACTATAAATCCCCTCCTGGGAGGGGCAGGGTGGGTTCCGAAATTATCCACCAAAAGCATTTGGGAAGGCTAATTTGAGCGCAGCAGTGAGCAGTAGATTTGCTAAGGCGACGGGGAGTAAAAATTTCCAACCAAGATCGAGCAATTGGTCGATCCGCACGCGGGGAACCGTCCAGCGGGTCAGAATAGCGAGGAAGACCAAGAAATATGCTTTCAGGACGGTCATCGCAATCCCTAACGAGGCATCGACTACTTGTACCCAGGAAGTTGCAGGATCGACATGGAATAAATTACTAATTAACTCGATCGGAATCGGACTCGACCAACCACCTAGATAGAGAACCGCAACTAAGAGTGCAGATAATACTAGGTTAACGTAGGAACCCACGTAGAACAGCGCAAATTTCATTCCGGCATATTCAGTTTGATAGCCCGCTACCAACTCTTCCTCAGCCTCTGGGAGGTCGAAGGGCAGTCGTTCGCACTCAGCCAAAGCTGAAATCCAGAAAATCACAAAGCCAACTGGTTGTCGCCAGATATTCCAAGATAAAATTCCATACCCCGACTGTTGCTGGACGATATCGATCGTACTCAGACTATTGGACATCATCACGATCGCCAGTACCGACAACGCTAACGGGATCTCGTAACTGATCGACTGAGCCGCAGCGCGCAATCCACCGATCAGCGAATATTTATTATTTGATGAATACCCCGCCATCAACAACCCGATCGGCACGATACTAGATAAGGCAATCCATAAAAATACTCCGGTATTGATATCGGTAATCACCAAATCCTGACCGAATGGCACGATTAGATATGAGAGAAATACTGGCATCACGACCAAAACTGGCCCCATCGTGAAGAGATAGGGATCGGCCTTGGCTGGCAAAATATCTTCTTTAAACACGAGCTTGAGACCGTCAGCAACTGGTTGCAGTACTCCCAAAGGCCCCGCATATTCAGGGCCGATCCGTTGTTGGGCAGCAGCAGAGATTTTGCGTTCCAACCAAACATTGACCAGTACGCCTACCGTAGCACCGACGATCGTCAGTAGCATCGGAAATGGCATCCACAGCACTTTTGCTAGTTCCGCTGAGATCCCGAGGTCACTGAGGGATTGGATAAAAGTTCCTTGGAGATCGATACCTGAATTCATATGTCCCTTGGCTCTAGTTACGACAGCAACAGTTTATCTACGCGGTTGGCTCGGTTTTGGCGAACGGCAATTGCCACCGAGATAAATAAATTTAGTGCGGTTTTCTTTGCCTAGTATATCGCGGCATCGGTATCTGGCGATCGCCTTACCATTTGGCGGGCAATCTCAAACTTGCGATCTTAGAGACGATCCGTTCCAGCCCACATTCCGCTAGTCTAAGCGATCGAAAAACAATTAAAACGAAGCCATAGGATCGTAGAGATTTTATTCTCAACAATCTAAGACTATTGAGAATGTCTCTACAAATCTAGTTTGTCTTTACACTTTTAACAGTTGCTTAGTAAGCGAAATTCAAAGTGGATAATTTCCCTAGTTACTGGTAGATATTTGTTGAGCATAAATATCGTGCGGCTCGATCCCAACTTGGTGAAGATGCCGATGAACCATTTGCAACCGTTGCTCCGCGATCGTCGCACGTTGTTCCGCGAGAACGTACTTTTCTTCTAGTTCTGTAGCTAGTTTAATTTGAGTCTGTAACTTATGCTCCAATTCTTTAATAATCTTCCAAGCCTGTGCTGCATCGATCGTGGACTGTTTTTGTTGAATTTTCTTGGCTAAATTTGCCGAAGATAGGTGTGAATTGAAATCGGCAATCGTCGCTGAATTTTTCTCTGACACTGCTGGGATAAATTCGACTTCAGTTTTGGTAGTAGTAAGTACGGTAGAATTCTCCTGCATGATTTGAGCCAGCCAGAGTACTTTACTAGCTCGCTGGAGTACTAGTTGTCCGGCAATTGTTTTAATCGTGAAAGTACCAGCATTGACAGTAATATTTTGAACTGGATACCAACTTCCTTTGAAGTTGACCAAAATATCCATGTTAAACCGCTGTTTATTTTGGAATCTTTCGGTAGGCCACCATTTCTTCCATAAAATTGATGGGTCGGTATACCAAATCCGATAGCCAGCAGGTGTCACATAATGTTTGTATTCGGTAAAACCTTCACGACTAGCATCACCAAACATCACGAAATCTAACTCGATCGCAATCCGCTCGATGATTTCCGCGAAGGTGGAGGTTTTTTTGACAATTATGTTTCTCGGCTTATTTTGGAGATACATAATCGCGATCGTGTCCCCGTTTCGCGTCATCAATTGCGACACCCCGCCAGTTACTTCGATCCGCAGGTGCTCGCTCGCTAGCAGTCGATCGCTACCTTGGACAAACTTTTCAATAAGTTTGTTATCATCAAGTTCAAAAATATTAGACATCTGCGATCGCTCACCAATCATATTAGTTAATGTGTTAAAGCTATAGAAATAAATAGTTTGAATGTTCGGCTCGTAAGAATCGCTCGATAAAAATCTAAATAACAACGCAATGATTTACTTATTATCGATTAAAGTAGCGACCGTTTTAGACTTGGTGATGGCGATGCGATCGAGATCGCTAAACTAGTACGATCTGGTACGGCAATCGTCATTGTGTAAATCGATCGTACTCGAGGATCGATTCGATTCGTATCCGACAAAAGTATTAAATTACACTCGAGAAATCTACCTTTGTCCGGATGAATGGATGGCGGCAATAAATGTGTGATTTACTGTTGCCATCTTTCATCTTGCTAAGGTATGTAGTTACCCAAGCGAGTTTTCTAGAATTATGGCAAATTGTGCAATGAAATCTCGTTAGCGATGCTCATCCAGGTCGGATATACCAACGAGATTAAATTATAATAGCGGCAACGCTCGATCTATCGCTCATTTCTATCTAATCGCTAATATGATTCCTGGTGAAATTCTGACCCAAGCTGGCGAAATCGAACTAAATATCGGTCGCCCAACGCTGACACTCGCAGTCGCAAATACTGGAGATCGACCGATTCAAGTTGGTTCCCATTATCACTTCTATGAAGTTAATGCTGCATTGAACTTCGATCGCGCAGCGACTAGAGGGATGCGACTGGACATCCCCGCTGGCACTGCTGTCAGATTCGAGCCAGGAGATGAGAAAGAAGTCCAGCTAGTCGCTGTTGCTGGCAGCCGCGAAATCTACGGTTTTAATGCCCGAGTCGAGGGGAATCTCTACGATCGAGTGCCGGAGAGGTAAATGAGATTAATTAACATCAGTTCGGATAAGGATTTCCCTTTTAGACCATTCTTGGACTAGTGCTTAGTCTTAAGTTATTGGTGTTGTAGAACCCGGATCTGGGGGAGGCTTCCCCCAGACCCCCCGTTGAGGAGCGGAGTGCCGCCCCTCAAACTCCCCTGCACAAGGGTCGAGCTGTTGGTAGCGGAGAGCGCTTCGCATTAGCTATGCACTATGGGTCGATCTGTGGGTTGGGGGTTATTGTTTGGGGGCGGTTCCGAAACGAAGCCAGGATTCGTTAATCGGAAATCCTTAACCCGAACTGACGTTAATTACGCTCCACAAAGGCAAACTCGATCCCGCGCGCCTCGACATCGGCAAGAATGCGATCGTATGCTTCCAAATCCCACAACGCCCACTCAACCTTAGCTTCAGCAGATGCACCCGCTAAAATGTGTGGATTGGTAGCCAGAAATTCCTTCAGGCTGTGGATTGTTTGCCTTGCCACCGTCGGCTCGTGCCAGCGTGGCTGTTCTTTGAGAATGGAAATTTCGGCTCGCATCGCAGAAGCTAGTACTGCATTTGCTTCAGCCTCAGCTTCTTTGAGCAGTTTCGTGTAACCTTGCGGATCTTTGTAAATGAAGCGATCGATTCCAGTTACACCTAATTTTTGGGCGATTCGATCGAGCTGGTTTAATAATAGCGGCACTGTCGAACCGTAAGCCAGTCCATCTTTGCGATCGCCCATTGTTGCTGGAAGTGGAGCGATGCCGCCGTGTTTGAGTTCGATTGTCAGCCAGTATGCCATGAAATTCCCTATCTATCACCGTAAGACTAGAGTACCCATGCGAGTTCTCAAAAATCAGTTTTGGTAATTTAGGCGGTATGGAGATCGAGATCGATAAGATTTGCTAATTAATGGAACAGGATGCTGCTCGATCTCATCGAGGCAAGTGTACCGATCGAGTACCAGAATTCCATTTAAGTAGATTTAAAAGAGTTAAGGGATGAAACTGCAGTTTCATCCCTTTTTTCCACTCGATCGAGTTGGTGTGGATTTATTCGCTAACTACTTTGACACTAGTACCAACTTTAACCAATTGGTACAACGCTTTGACATCTCGATTGTACATCCGCACACAACCATGAGATGCGGCGGTGCCGATCGATTTGAGATTTGGCGTACCATGAAAACCGATAACATCTTGCCCATCAGTCCAAAACCCAATCCACCGCGCCCCGAGAATATTTTCGGCTCTGGGCGAGAAGACTTGTCCAGTTTTAAAACTAGTCCAAGATGGATTTTTGATTTTTTCTAATACTTGCCATTCGCCTGTCGGAGTTTCCCAACCCTTTTTACCGATCGCGACTGGATATTTAGCAATCAGTTTATCGCCCTTATAGACATAAACTCGCTTGTCTTTGAGATTGATCGTGAGATTGACAACCGTTTCAACTGGCTCCTGGGTGGGATTAACCGTAGAAACCGGGGGTTTGGCTGGCAGCTGTTTAGGGGTAGTGGGGAGTGGCGTAGTTCCAGGTGCTGGCTTGACTCCTGTTGGCATACCCTGAGCTGGCGCAACTGGTTGTTTGTTAGCGTCTGGAGTTGCTAGCTTGACGGTACTTGGCGGGGAATTGAGTTGCGATCGGCGGATGGGTGTTGATGCCCGAGCGTTGAGCTGGGTTGGTATTGTCACTAGTACAGTTACCAGCACCAATGCAGCCTTAAAAGATAAAAATTTTGCAGGTTGAGACATTGTCAAACTCGATCGACCCTAATATTGAGTTGTGGTGATGTGGCTAGTCAAAGATATTTTACCCATCGCAGTTGCGATTTCCGGCACCTATAGCTCGCAATTCGATCGCGATTTTGAGTCCAGTTGCCAATGGGATAAACACATCCTAACGCCAAGCTGGAGTTCTGGGGTGAGATCCGATCGCGCTGCTAATTTCAATATTTCAGCAGGAATCGTCGGTGAGAGTTTTGAGATGGCAGCGATGGTGTAAAGTTTGACACGATCGTCTGGATCTCCCAACAGCTGGATGAGTTCTGGGACGCTGTTAATCTCACCCAAGTTCCCCAACGATACGGCGATCTCTTGTTTGACGCTTGCTGGCAGATCGGCGATATTGGCTTGTAAGTAGGCTGCGAGTAGTTGACTGGCATAACAGCGCTCTCGTTCGGTATTGCCGATACTGGTAACGATTTCTCCCCTCATCGCTGGTGGGGCTGTAACCAAGGCTGCGACCAACGAATCAAGTGCCTCACGGGTACCGATCCAGCCCAAGGCGAGAATAACTTGCGACTGCAACGGTGTGGGAGTCCGATCGGCTACCAATACTTCGGCTAAAACTGTTACAGCATCAGGATCTGGCAATCGCGACAACCCCAAGGCGGTCGCCCCACAAACTGCCAAATTTAGATCGAATAATAGTGGCTGGAGCTGGCGGACGAGATCTAATTCTACTGTCAGATCGCTTCGCAGACTCAGCGCGGTAACCGCCGCTTGGCGGACGCTAGCGGCGGTATCGGTTAGTTTTGTCAGTAGCAGTGGAGGGATGCGCGGATCGTGAAAACTGCCTAGTGCTTCGACTGTTAGCGTCCGCACCTGCGAATCGGGATGGTGGAGGGTACGGCTGAGCGGCTCGATTGTTTGTGAGTGGCGGATTTGTGCCAATGCTGTCACCGCGATCGCACAATCTGAAGTAACTAATAATTCTGCTAATGCGGTAATCGCCGAAGTGCCGATTTTTGCTAGCGCGCCAGTGGCGATCTGGATCAGTTCGGGGTCTTCACCCTGACGGATCGCTGTCACTAATGCGGTGACTACATCCGATCGATCGAATTCACCCAAAATTCGCGCGACAAACCATCGCGCCTCGATCTCGATGTCAGAGTCATCGAGCAGATCTAACAGGGGTGGGATGGCAATTTCGCCCAGCTTGGGTACGATTTTAGCAATCTCCCACTGTTGCTCGAAGTCTCCCTCCATCAGCACCTGTAGCGCTAAGTCTAAAACTTGCGCTCTGAGCTGTTCATCAGCAGCGAGCGGCATATTTTGGATTGTGGCGATGACTTCCGACCACATTCCCCGCGCTGCTGCGGCAATCGCTGGCTCGATCGCGAACGATGACATACACGTTATTGGGGGTATTTACTTAATTGCGATCGCGATTAGGACTAATAATGCTTCGATCGTGTAAAACACACCGACAACCTGCGTTTCTGTCCAACCGCTCAATTCTAGATGATGGTGGATCGGAGCCATTTTAAACAGGCGCTTACCCTTACCTTCAGCATCTTTAGTTGCCTTGTAATAACTTACCTGAGCGACAACTGATAGCGATTCTACCGCAAAGATCCCACTCAAAATAAATAAGACCCAGAGGTTCTCCGTGAGAATTCCTACCGCCGCCAAAGCACCACCCAAAGCTAACGACCCAGTATCGCCCATGAAAACTTTGGCTTTATTGCGATTGTGGACGACAAAGCCGAGATAGCTACCGCTCAGACAAATGCAAAACACGGCTAAATTAGGTTCTTTAGGCAAAATTACTGCGGCTAGACCAGCTAATGCGATCGCACCCGTCCCTCCAGCCAAGCCATCGACCCCATCTGTGAGATTAGTAGCATTGCTCTCAGCTAAGAGCGCGAATACGCCCAGTCCCCAAAAGAAGAAACCTAACGGCAAGACTACATTAAATGGTAAATGAACGCTGGTAATTACCATCCCGCGACTGTAAAGTGCCCAGCCACAAAACGCGATCGCGATCGCGGCTTGCAGTAACAGTTTCCCTTTAGGCGTGAGACCTTCATTCTTCTGGTTACTCAAACTCTTCCAATCATCTACCCCACCGATCGCAAAGTAGCCCAGACTCGCCATTGCTACCGCGAGCGCATCGGCGTTAACTTTCGTCCAGATTAATCCGATCGCAATCCCAAGCGGCACCACAAACACACCACCCATCGTCGGGGTGCCAGCCTTCTTCAGATGCGCCTGTGGGCCATCTTCGCGAATGAATTGTCCCATTTTTAATTTTTGTAGCATGGGAATCGCCCAGTAACCGATCGCGGCAACTGCTGCTGTAGCTACTAAAAATGGTAATAGCAAGGAAGTAGTTACACTCTTGCCTTCATGCCAATCCAACCACAAAATCGCTCCACTAAGTACCATCCCTAATAGGATCAGCAACCCAGTTCCGGTAGGATTAAAACCCCGTGTGGATACCGATTTACCCTCCATCTATGTCTTCCTCCGAGGTAATTCGATTGCTTACTGCACCATTAATATCATCAGATCGACACCAGTGGCACAAAATTTCGCAATAATTGCAACATCCCGATCGCGCTCGCAATCGCAAATCAAAGGACGATATCCCCGACTTCTCTGGAGAAATCGGGGATATATCATCGTAATAATGACGGATGAATCTAAGCTACGCTCTAAATTTCGTCAGCATCATCAGCATCGTCACTATCATCTTCTTCTTGATAGTCACGATCGTCTTCAAATAGTTCTTCCTCTAGATTGGGTTGATCCAATGCAGAAATAGCGGGATCGCGCTCGTCGCGTTCGATCAGCCGACCTTGAGATTCCAGCCACTCTAAAATCGACGTATTGCGCTGAACGGCAATCACTGGCGCAGGTTCGTACCGGGGCTGTTGTTTTAACGCTGGATTGTTAAACGTATCGGGCATGATAAATCGATTGGCTCCAATTTCCTATAGTTTATCATTGTGGCTAGTAACTTGCGTAGATAATTAAATTATTAAATTAGGGATATATATGCCTAAATCTAGACTGCTAGCTGCGATCGCGGGAAAAAATCGGGGGATACTTGCCACAGCTAACGATCGACAGGCGATCTTAGCCGCGATCTCCGAATTAGAATCTCGCAATCCACACCCGCGACCGTTGACGACTGCGGTAGATTTATTAGCTGGTAATTGGCGGCTACTATACACTAGCAGTCAGAGTTTGCTAGGAATCGATCGCATTCCGCTGCTGAATTTAGCAAATATTTATCAATGTATCCGCCCACTCACTGGTTCGATTTATAATATTGCCGAAGTTACGAGTTTGATTCCCGGCACTAGTGGTTTGGTCGCGATCGTGGCTGATTTTACCCCAGTCAATGAGTCTAGAGTAAATGTCCGGTTCAATCGCTCGCTGATCGGTTTTCAGGGATTAGTAAATTATTCAGATCCAGATCGACTGATTGCAGCGATCGAAAACGGTCAAAAATTCACCGCGATCGATCTAAAGATCGATCGTCAAAATAAAGAACCCGCTTGGCTCGAAGTCACCTACCTCGACGATACCCTCCGCATTGGGAGAGGAAACGAGGGGAATGTATTTGTATTAACAAAAATTTAGAACTCATAACTCATAATTCAATGCGTTTGTCTCAACGGCATCTCAAAATTCTCGAAACTTGTCCGCGTCAATTCGAGCATTTGTATTTCGATCGATTGGCATTACCTATTTCCCCAAATCAACAACTAAAAACTCAGTTGGGCAGCGATTTTCACCTATTGATGCAACAGCGAGAATTGGGACTGCCGATCGAGCCAATTTTAGCGCGTGCGCCGCAACTCGATACTTGGATGCAGGCGATTTTGGCTGCAGCCCCCGAATTATTTCAGTCCGACCCCCAAACTTGGCGCGAGAGCGAACATGTCCGAACGTTGGCGATTGCTGGTGCAGACAGCAAGCAGGGGGATGACTACTTATTTACGGTTATTTATGACTTGGTAATTCTCAATCCCGATCGGGCAGATATTATCGACTGGAAAACTTACCCACTACCAAGATACAAAAAAGACCTCGATTGCGATTGGCAAACTAGATTATATCTGTATCTTCTGGTCGAAACTAGCGATTATGCACCCAAACAGATTGCTTTTACCTATTGGTTTATTCAGTCTTCGCCCCAACCAAAATCGGTCAGGATCGACTATACACTCAAGCAACATCAACAAACCAAGTCCGACATCCAAAGTTTATTAAGTAAATTATCGAACTGGTTAGATGCCTATCGCACCAATCGGGAACCTTTTCCACAAGTAGAACCGTCCACAGGCTTGTGCCAAAACTGCAATTTTGCGGCTCGGTGCGGTCGTGAATCTCTAGCTCTAGCAGCGCCAACGGCTGATTCAAGCCTTGCGCTAGACGACATTCCGATCGTGTCAATTTAACTCGATCGGTGACAATTTCGATTTGGTTAGATTAAAATCGGAGTGGGCGCGATCGACGACCAAATTGAGTTAAGGTTTGCTAAGTTTGCTCTCATATATTTAATTAAATCGGAATAACCATTTAAAAAAGCTATTTATTTAAGCTACATTATTTAATACCCCGATACCGATCGAAGCCATTGACGCAGCCTCTCAGCAACGAGAATCGCTCGACACTAGCCATCGAACTAGATTAACCTCCACTGCAATGCCACAATCATTCCTATGATGCAACCATCCACATTCCAAACTGTTTTGCGACATAAACTAGTTCGACGCGGAGCAATATTTACTAGTGCGTGTTTGGCCACATGTTTACCTATTTACTCTAGTTCAGTCCTAGCAGCGTTTAAAGATAGTCCCAAAGCAACCGTGGATGAAGCATGGCAAATTGTCAATCGCGAGTACGTAGACGGGACGTTTAACAAGTTAAACTGGCAAAAAATCAGAATGGAGTTGCTCAAACGCAACTACAGCAATCGCCAAGAGGCATATGTAGCGATTCGGGCGACTCTCAAGAAACTGGGCGACCCTTATACCCGCTTCATGGATCCGACTCAGTTTCAATCCCTGAACAATCAAACCAGTGGCGAAATGTCTGGTGTCGGCATCCGACTAGAATCCAATCCGCGCACCCAACAGCTTGTTGTTGCTGAAGCGATCGAAAATTCCCCAGCATCGAAAGCCGGAATCAAGACTGGTGATGCAATCGTCGCGATCGATGGTAAGTCTACCAAAAATATGACATTGGAAAATGCCATCAGCCTGATTCGGGGCGAAATCGGTAAATCGATTACGCTCAAGATCGGACGCGGGAATGCGAGTCCGTTCGATCTCGCCCTGACTCGCGCTCAAATCGAGGTATCCTCAGTCTTCTCAGCCGTCAAGCAAGAAGGGAAGCTCAAGGTCGGTTATATCCGACTCTCCGAATTTAGTTCCCACTCCTCCAGTCAAATGGAAAAGGCGATCAAAGATCTAAATCGGCAACAAGTCAATGCCTACGTCTTAGACATGCGGGGCAATCCTGGTGGATTACTCCAAGCCAGCGTCGAAATCGCGCGGATGTGGCTGGATAATGGCACGATCGTTAAAACAGTCGATCGTAAAGGTGGTAATGAAGATTTCCGTGCGGTTCAGGGCGCACTGACACAACTGCCCCTAGCTGTCCTCGTCGATGGTAATTCGGCTAGTGCCAGCGAGATTTTAGCAGGTGCGCTCAAAGATAATCGCCGCGCCCAAGTAGTCGGCTCCCAAACCTTTGGTAAAGCCCTCGTCCAATCCGTCCACTCTCTATCTGACGGTTCGGGGATGGCCGTAACGGTCGCTCATTACTATACTCCCAACGGTACCGATATCGGTCACAAAGGAGTTACTCCTGATGTGAAAGTCGATCTCAACTGGTTGGAGCAAAAGAATCTCTCTGACACCCCAACTCTGCTAGGTAGCGCCCAAGATCCCCAATACCAACAGGCAGTTTCGGTCTTACAAAATCGCCGCAATGCTGCTGACCAAAATCCTGGTAAAACTCCAGCATTGAGTCGTAATTAATTGTCAAGTAGAGACGTTCCAACAAGTCGTCTCTGCAATTTCGATCGAACCCCAGCAAATTTTTTTTGTTGGGGTTTTTATGTCATTAAGCTCTCGATATATGTCATCAACCAAGCTATTCTTAGTGAGGATGTGTTGCGAATTCTAGCAGCAGTTACAAATCGGGTTATGACAGATGCAGCTAAAAAAGCGGAAAAACTGACTAATAGTTAGTCAGCTTTTTTGTGAAAGTGTCCTGATTTGTATCACAGCTATCTGTAAATAGAAGTAGCACAGTAAAGATATAGAGCGGGATATTTTTTATGAACGAGAAAGAGATTGAAGTTACAAAATCGGCAACAGATTTAAACTACCTAGAAAGAAAAAATATTCAACTGCGTGGCGAGATTCAATGTTTGAACGATCGAATTGCTGGATTGGTAAAAGAGAACAACAGATTGAAGCAGGAAGCTGCAATAAGTAAAGTAGTTGCTAAAGTTTTTGCCAATATCAAAACGTTTATAAATAGCGCAAAAAGCATGTGGAGAAAATCTAAGGTAGAGTAGTAAGTGTTACCAGCAGGAAAATATATAAGAGGCTGGCGGAATAAAATCTAGCCCATTACATTACAATTGGTTGCAACTAATTGACAGTTCGGGCGAATACTCTCTAGATTCTGAATGCAGGCTTAGAGCAGGTGACAGTATGGGTGATGCAAAAAGACGGAAAGAAAGCGATCGGGTGCCTGCTGAGTCAAAGCGGATCTTCCCGTGGTTGCCACTAACAATGGCTCAATCAGAGGCATTCGTACAGACTAGTACCAAAGGCGCTTGGATTGGGATTGGTTTATTAGTATTTGCGTGGCTGATGGTACGGTTGATTGGCCCTGCATTAGGATTATGGCAGAACGTAGGCTAATCCGAGCGATATTTGCGTGGCTGATGGTACGACCGATCGGCCCTGCCTTGGGATTATGGCAGACCGTAGGGTAATCCGATCGAAATGTACGGCGATCGAGGTAGAGATCGATCGCCATCCTCCCGATCGAGAAATGCCATAATGGAAATGGATATTTTTCCATTTACCTACCTCAATAATTAGCTCGATCGATTGTGTATGAACTCTTCAGAACAATCCTTAACTCGTTCCTATAGCCAGGAAGATGTCCAACAGATTCTTAATATTGCCCTGGCGCAGCATCCAGATGCGGGTACAGAATTATCCTACGCGCAATTATTAGAAATTGCCGATGAATTGCGGATCCCTGCCGATACGCTCAAACTCGCCGAAAATAAATGGCTCGTGCAACAAAGTTCGGCGAACAAACTTCAAGAATTCGACGCGCACCGTCGATCGAAGTTTCAGGATAAATTAGGTAAATATCTCATTACCAATGCCTGTTTGGTAGCAGTAAATTTACTGATGGGATTTGGCGCACCTTGGTCGTTGTATATCCTAATTTTTTGGGGGATGGGCGTTGGTTTGGATGCGTGGAAATTATTTTATCAGCGCCAAGGACAAGCTTACGAGCGCGCCTTCCAAAGTTGGGAACGCAAACGCAAGATTCAAAAGTCAATTACTGGTTTAATCGATAAATTAGTCTAGTATTAAAAGCAAGTTCAGATGTGGTTATTACTGTGGCTGATCCTGGGAGCTGGTTTGCGACTGGCTGACTTGGATGTCAAGCCACCGTGGACGGATGAATTTAATACGATCGTCTTGAGTTTGGGTAATAGTTTCAAGTCGGTGCCGCTCGATCGAGTTATTAGTTTTCAAGATCTCCTCGCACCACTAAAACCGAGTCCTGCTGTCACGCTGGGGGATATCGTCCGCCAGGTAGCACTCGAAGATCGCCAACCGCCGATTTATTTTGCCATCGCGCATCTGTGGATGCAGCTTTTTCCTACCGATGGTGGATTTGTGAGTCTGTGGGCTGCTCGTGCTTTACCTGCTGTCATCGGCATTCTGACAATTCCGAGCATTTATCTGTGCAGCTATTTTGTCTTTCGATCGCAGCTTATCGCGCACCTGACTGCGGCAATGTTGGCAGTATCGCCATATGGGGTCTATATCTCCCAGGAAGCCCGCCATTATAGCTTGGCGATCCTCTGGATTGCAATTTCAATAAGTTGTTTGGCAAACGCTTGTGGGTATCTTTCCAGACAGCAAAAATTACCTTTCGTCCAGATCTGCATCTGGATAGTGGTGAATAATTTGGCGCTGGCGACAAATCAGCTATCGGCTATCGCCCTCATCGCGGAAGGGCTAGTAGCGATCTCGTTCTACCTCTGGCAAATTCACCAAGCCGATACCAAAGCAACCACAAATCGATCGATCTTAGCGCTCGCGATAACTAACTTGCGACATCCCAGTTGGCAGCGAATGTATCTGGTCATTTTGGGAACTGTCGCTGGTGGCAGTTGGGGATGGTGGCTACTAGCGCGTACTTACGATCCGAGTCCGCTCATGTGGATCGATAATACTCCACATAAATCGATCGAAATCGTCAATCCCTTGTTCCAATTAATCGGCGCAGCGATTACGATGATGTTGCTATTACTTGTCGAAGTTGCGGAATTGCCACAGTTGTCAGCGCTCTCGGAGATGCCTGTCGATCTGAGTCTCCCGATTATTATCATCTCAGCGATTTTAATGCTGATTTTCTTTGTGTGGGCGATTCCGCTGCTAGCTCGTGGCATCCGCATTCAGTTACGCCAATCGTCAACAAAGATTGGGACACTAGCAATCGGCGGATTTGTGACGATTTCGATCGGGTTATATTTAGTTATCCCCTGGCTGACTGGAGTAGATATTACTCGGGGAGCGCGCTATCATTTTGTCTACTTCCCAGCGATGATGATGCTGATTGGCTTGGGATTGGCGAGTTGTTGGCAAAGCATACCGTCAATTGCCAAATGGGTATCGGGCAAGCAAGCTGTCGCGATCGTGCTATTAATGGGATTGGTTAGTAGTGCGATCGTGGCTAGTAATTATGGCTACCACAAATATTATCGTCCCGAACAACTGGTACCGCTGATGCAACAGTCGGCACCAATACCGATGTTGATTGCGACTACGCATAATAGTTTGATTCAAGTCGGCGAGATGATGGGGGTGGCATGGGAGCTGCGGCGTACCGATAAGTTCAGACAAGCCCCCAAAACTCAGTTTCTCCTCGCTCATCAATTGCAACGATTCTGCGAACGCGACTGTCCACCTACCAAGATTTTACGCGAGACGATCGATCGGATTTCACACCCGATCGATCTGTGGGCGATTAATTTTTATGCGCCAATGAGTTTACCCCCGACTTGTGAGGTCGATAAAAAGTTTACGGATGGGATCTATGGTTATGAATATCGGCTCTATCACTGTCAGCCGATTAAAGATATCGACTGAGATTCGGACATAGTGGGACACCAATGGCCAATCTACTTTCCTCCGGTAGAAACGATCGCGCTAGCGATGAAAGCAAGAAACTCCCGCTATGGTTATGGGCTATATCGATCGCCCGATCGCTATGCTCGAATTGCTCTCACCCAGGGGCTTTAAACACGTCACCCGATAACTGAACAGTGCCGCAAAATTATCGAGCATTAAATGGGATCGATCGACATGTTAACTAGTAAGGTATTAACCACTGCCGCGATCTCTCGTTCGCATAGCGTGCCGGAGGCGATCGAAGTATACTCAATCCATGACCCTATCTCGATCGAATCATGTCCAATTCTTATTCCCTGACGATTCATGGTGGTGCTGGTGCCCTAGAAGATCTCAAGCATGAAGCCAGTGCAGCAGAGTTCGAGCAGAGTGTCATCACCATCTTGGAACGCGGACGCGAACGGCTAGCCGCAGGCGATAGTGCCTTGGCTGTGGTGGAATATTGTGTCACCCTGTTGGAAGACGATCGACTCTACAATGCCGGATGCGGATCGGTGTTAAATGCCGATGGTAAAGTGGAAATGGATGCAGCCCTGATGGATGGGCGCGATCTTCGAGCGGGGGCTGTCGCCGGGATTAGGAATATTAAAAATCCGATCGCTCTAGCGCGGCGCGTACTAGAGCGGGGCGAGCATGTGTTGCTCATGGGTGAGGGCGCGTTAGAGTTTGCACGCTTTTGTGAGGTCGAAACTTACCCGGATGATTACTTTATTACACCAGCGAGAATTCAGCAGTTAGCGGAAGCTCAGGCGGCTGGACGGATGACTTTAGACCACGAGAAGATAAAGCCAAATCAGAAGCTAGGTACTGTAGGCGCTGTAGCGCGAGATCTTCATGGCAATCTAGCTGCGGCGACATCTACAGGCGGATTGGTAAATAAACGGTGGGGTCGGGTGGGCGATACCCCAGTCATCGGCGCAGGGGTGTTTGCGGATAATGAGACTTGTGCGGTATCGGCAACGGGTTATGGCGAGCAGTTTTTACGCACGGTGCTGGCGAAAACAATTTCCGATTTCGTGCAGTTTCGAGGCATGGATGCTGAAGCTGCGGCGCAGGCGGGAATCGAGTATTTGGTCGCCAAGGTGAATGGTATCGGTGGGGTAATCGTCATCGATAGCGCGGGGCGCTGTGCGGCGGCGCAGTCCACTTCTGGGTTGATTCGTGGTTGGATCGAGTTGGGGGGCGAGGCTCGCTGTACGTTAGGATAACGTGAGTTGCTACTTAGAAACGCCTACGATTGAAATCGTGGCTACAGTTACAAAGTCCGCCTTCGCGGACTAATATAACCTCAGTTCGGGATAAGGAAAATTGATTTGCTCCGCTCTAGCACCGCCCTGAACTGGAAGTGTCTCGTTCCGAGAGGCTACGCCAACGGGCTAATAGCTCAAGTTCTCTGAAGAGAACTACCAAATTTCTTAGTTCGTTAAAACGAACTTTTGCTATGAGCAACTAATTTATTTGAGGGCGGTGCAGAAACGAAGCTAGCAATCATCGATTCTCCAAGGAGAGGCTATCGCCAACGGTAATCCTTATCCCGAACTCACGTTAATATATTAGTCCGCGAAGGCGGACTTTGCGTGACGAGCAGCGATGCGCGCTCGTTGGGTCTCCCGACGTAAAAAGCGATCGAGAGAGCGGTTTCTAACCGCTGAGATTGTAGGTAGCAACTTGGGTTAGGATAAGCGAAACCATGCGGATAAATTACGCAGCTTGCGTGCTGCTTGTTGGCTCGCGATTTTACCCCGATAACTTGCATGTCCCCAGCACCAGAACTAGCAGTTGAATTCGATCGAGTTAACTTCGAGATCGATCGTCGTCCATTGTTATCGAACTTAAATCTCCAGATCTATGCAGGTGAAACCCTAGTTTTGTTAGGACGTAGTGGTAGCGGCAAGACAACGACATTGAAACTCATCAATCGCTTGTTAACTCCTACCAGTGGCAGCGTATTGGTAAACCAGCGCCCAACAACTGACTGGGATGCCATCAAACTCCGGCGGCGGATCGGTTATGCAATTCAGGATACAGGGCTATTTCCACATCTGAGCGTGTATCAAAATGTGGCAATCGTCCCCGCGCTCGAAAAGTGGACACAACCGCGCATTCAGGAGCGTGTCGATGAAATGTTAGTTTTGGTGGGGTTAGCACCGGAAGTCTTCGCGCGTCGCTATCCCCATCAACTATCTGGCGGTCAACGTCAGCGCGTGGGGGTCGCTAGAGCCTTAGCCGCCGACCCCGCGATCTTACTGATGGACGAACCTTTTGGCGCGCTCGATCCGATTACGCGATTGGAGTTGCAACAACAGTTTCAGTATTTACAACGCCAACTCGGAAAAACCACGATCTTCGTCACCCATGATATTCAAGAAGCTTTCGTGCTGGGGACGCGGATTGGGTTAATGGCGGGGGGGAATTTAGTAGTATTAGGCACGAAAGCTGAATTTCTCCAATCTCAACATCCAGAAGCTTTAGCTTTTATGGCTTGTCTGACTGCTGGCGAAAATTGGCAAAGTACGTAAGTACAGGAGATTAGTTTGTTTTTTAGTGAATACGCCTCAGAAATTCTCCTCCGTACGGGCGAGCATATTATCTTAGTGACGATCGCGATGTCAGTAGCGATCGCGATCGGGATTCCGATCGGAATTTTTATTACGCGTCAACCCAAACTTGCCACACCGATTCTCACTGTCGCGAATGCGATTCAAACTATTCCCAGTTTGGCGATTTTTGGCTTTCTCATTTCTGTACCATTACTCGGTGGGATTGGCAAAACTCCCGCAATTGTCGCGCTAACTTTATATGCGTTATTACCCTTAATTCGGAATACTTATATTGGGATTAATAGCGTCGATCCCGCTATTACGGAAGCGGCAATCGGGATGGGAATGACCGATCGACAACTATTATTTCAAGTCGAAATTCCGCTGGCAATGGGAGTGATTTTAGCTGGGGTAAGAGTCGCAACAGTAATTTGCGTCGGGATTGCCACGATTGCTGCCGCGATCGGTGGTGGCGGATTGGGGGTATTTATTTTTCGCGGGATTGCGACAGTTAACAATCGATCGATCTTAGCTGGAGCGATCCCAGCGGCAGCGATTTCTTTAGGTGCAGATTTTGCTTTGGGTTGGGTGGAACGACGACTGACACAACAACAAGAAAGACCGACAAAAAATAATAATCGTCAAATTGCGATCGCGATTGGTGGCATTATCTTAGCGATCCTCAGTTCATTAATTTTCATCTACGGTCGATCGGTACCGACGATCGTTATCGGCTCGAAGAATTTTACCGAGCAAGTTATTTTAGGTGAATTACTCGCGCAGCAAATCGAGAATAATACGCCATTAAAAGTCGATCGTAAGTTTAGTCTCGGTGGGACGTTTATCTGTCATGAAGCAGTTAAAGCGGGGAAAATCGATGGCTATGTCGAATATACGGGTACGTCACTCACTGCGATCCTCAAGGAAAAACCGATCGCGAGTCCGCAGCTAGTATTCGATCGAGTCAAACAAGAGTATCTCCAAAAGTTTCAATTATCAGTCCTCCCATCCTTGGGATTTAATAATACATTTGCGATGATTATCCGAGGTGAGGATGCCAACCGTTGGCAGATAAAAACGCTGTCGGAGGCTGCCAAATATACACCCCAAATGCAAGCTGGATTCGGTTATGAATTTCTCGAACGTGCCGATGGTTATCCAGGCTTGGCGAAAACTTATGGTTTGAAATTTGCCAATCCGCCGCAACAAATGGAGCTGGGTTTGATGTATCAAGCTTTGAAAGAAAAGAAGGTAGATCTGATCGCCGCAAATTCTACCGATGGACTGATTCCGGCTTTGAAATTGACGATCTTGGCAGATGATAAACAATATTTTCCACCTTATGAAGCCGTACCAATCTTCAATCGATCGACCTTAACTAAGTATCCAGACTTGCAAGGTGCGATCGATAAATTAGCTGGAGTAATTTCTACCGAGACAATGCAACAAATGAATTATCGTGTTGATAATCAGTCGATTCCCGTCGAGCAAGTGGTGCGGGAATTTCTGGTATCTAAACCGCAATTGCGATCGCCAGTAAAGCAGCCAGCATAATTTAATGGGCGTTGCTGGATTGAAGTATGAAACCTTGGGTAGGGGCAATTCATGAATTGCCCCTACCCAAGGTTGTAGCGATCTCATAATTGATGCGATCGTACCCAGAATCAGCAGCGCCATTTAATGATTTCGATCGAGTCATGTCTGTACGGCAAATTCGTCAGGATGAATGCCATGATTTACCCAGGTAATCGCTGCTTCGGCACTGGTCATTTCTGGCGGAACCCGCAGGATATGGATATGTCTTGTCGATGGACAAGTCATTTTGAGTAATACCATTGGTTCTGTGATTTCTTCATCGGTGTCTTCATTATAAAAACTCTCAGCATTATCAATCAAAAGTAAAGAATACTCTCTCCAAATATTTAATTCTGTTACATCTAATTTGTGGCAAATTGCTTCATAGCCAACTTGCTGAATTAATGCACGTCTAATCTCTACATTTTTCTCGTCTAATAGCCAATCGGGTTCCCATTTACTAAAATTAGTCCAATACCTTCGAGGTAAATCTACACCAAAAAACTCAACTAATGATAGTTTGGGAAGCGTTTGTAAAACTGATAAATCCATTAAAGGGTTATTGTCTGGATTTATCAAGCTTAGATTAGAAATATTACTAATCCATCTTGGTAATTCAGTTAATTGGTTGCCTGATAAATTCAGTTGAGTCAGGCTAGGAATCTGGCCAATCCATTCTGGTAGACTTGTGAATTGATTATCACTCAGACCCAGTGTTATCAAGGAGTAAAACTTATTATGACCACACTCGGCTAAACTGCTAAATCGATTGCCGTTTAGATATAAATATTTGAGGCTAGAAAGATCGCAGATACTTTGTGGTAAGCTGCAAAGTTGATTTTCCAATAGATACAAGTGAGTTAAATTTGAGAGATTACCTATATTCTTTGGCAGATTAATAAGCTGATTGGTTGACAAGTTTAAATAAGTTAGTTTGGAGAGATTAGTAATACTCTCTGGTAAACTACTGATTTTATTTTCCCTTAGATTCAAACGAATTAAATTTGGGAGATTGCCGATACTTTTTGGTAAATTATTAAGCTCATTTTCACTCAAGTCTAGCACTGGAGATCGATCGATCCTCGCCTTCTCGATTATTCGTTCTAGTTCTTCCTCACTCACGATCGATCCTCCCTTATCTCATCACCTTAAAATACCCAAAAACAAAGGGCACCTAAAACAGGCACCCCTACAATGTTCCATAAAACCTTGCTTAACTATTAGTCTGTTCGTTCAACACTTTCTTTAAACCATCCCGCTGAACGAGGGTGAAGATTTCATCAAGGATCGCTTGTGCGCCTTGCGCCTTGAGCCGATGGGCGAGATCCTTACCGATTTGCTCGGCATCGGTGGCTAAACCTGTAATCGTGTCGGTGACTAGGGTTTGACCGTCGAGAGTAGACACCATCCCGACTAAAGTGAGATTGTCGCCATCGATCGTTGTATTCACACCGATCGGGACTTGACAACCACCTTCCAATTCGCGCAGGAAGGAACGCTCGGCATAGCAACGATAAGCAGTCGGTTGATGCTGCAAGGCTTGCAGAAACGCTAGAATTTCGGGATCTTCTGTCCGACATTCGATGCCCAATGCCCCTTGTCCGACGGCATGGAGCGATAATTCAGCCGGAATGAGCTGGTCGATGCGATCGCCAAAATCCAGCCGTTGTAAGCCCGCTGCGGCGAGGATCAGCGCATCATATTCACCAGCATCCAGCTTCGCCAAGCGGGTATTCACATTGCCGCGCACATCTTTAAAATTAAAGTGTGGGAAATGATGGCGGAGTTGTGCCAATCGCCGCAACGAAGATGTCCCAATAACCGCGCCTTGAGGGAGGGTATCGAGGTGACAACCTTTGTATTTGGCGTTGACGACGAGTGCATCGGCGGGATTTTCCCGTTCGGTAATACAACCGAGCATCAACCCTTCAGGTAAATTAGTAGGTAGGTCTTTGAGCGAGTGAACTGCCAAATCTGCCGATCGATCGAGCATTTTGACTTCTAACTCCTTGGTAAATAATCCCTTATCCCCAATTTTTGCCAGCGGAACGTCGAGAATTTTATCTCCTTGGGTACTCATCATCTCGACTTCAAATGTGCGATCGGGAAAATGTTTCTGGAGTTCTGCTTGCACCCAATAGGTTTGAACCAGTGCGAGTTGGCTTTTCCGCGAAGCGATGCGGATCGTCCGGGTAGAATTAGTAATATTAGCAGACATAAAAATAAATTATGAATTATGAATTATGAGATATGAATTATCAGTCGAAGTGATAAATTTGGAGTCAATTGCTGTCGCCGACGGCAACCCGTGCGCCAAGTTATCAGGAATATATTCTAGTACAGTATGCACCTCCTCCAGCCATCCCAACGCTGGTATTTGGGAGAGATCGCAGTGGTAAACTGTTGATTTTACTGGGGTTGAGTTACTCGGCAGGCTTAATTCACAATTCACAATTCATAATTTATGAGCGATCGACACACAGCACAGCTACATCTGATGCAGCGAGCGATTGCTGGATTATTCTTATATCAAGATATTTTAAATTGTGAGATCGGTGCAGCTTTCATCGATTTATTACAGGCGATCGTTTCTGGAGCACAATCTCAAGGTAATGCGCTCATTTGTCTGACTGCTTACGGTCGTTTTTTCAAGGCTTTAGCAACTGAGAATTGTAGTTGGGAAGAATACCTCATGGATCGACTATTAACTGCCGCAAATCCGTTTAGTCTTCAAGCTCAAAAAACATCACTCGATCGCTTGTCTCCAGCCTTAGTTAGTGCTGCCGAGCAAGATCTCCAAGCTTTGCAGATTCTATTTACTGGCGGACGATATTTGCCCGAGTTGGTGCAACAGATCGCTGGCTTGCAGGGGAGACAGATCGACTGGATCGAAAGTCACAACGTCGAGTCGCCAGCGGCAATTGTCGATGCACTCAAAACCAGAGATTGGGGCGAGTTAGTTGGTGTCCTGGCCGAATATTATCAGCAATCTGGAGTCGGTATTTTTGGCAAATATCGGGCATTTAGATGGCAAAGCGAACTCATTGGTATCGCGCATCCCGATCGCGTTCAGCTCGACGAGTTAGTTGGCTACGACCTCCAAAAAGCAACATTACTAAATAACACGAAGTCTTTACTTGCAGGTCGGCCAGCCCTAAATATTTTACTATATGGTGGCAAGGGAACTGGCAAATCTTCGCTGGTAAAGGGACTACTCAATCATTTTTCCGGCACGCAATTACGGCTGATTGAAGTAAGTAAATCAAACACGATCGATCTGCCACTCATTCTCGATCGGTTGACCGATTTACCCCAAAAGTTTATTATTTTCATCGACGATCTTTCATTTGAAGCCGATGATGATATTTTCAAAGCTTTAAAAGCGGTGTTAGAAGGTAACGTGACAACAAGACCGAGTAATGTGGTCGTCTATGCCACTTCCAACCGCCGTCATTTGGTACGCGAATATTTTGCAGATCGGCCGCGTCCGCAAGATGCCGATGATATCCACATGTGGGATACCACTCAGGAAAAATTATCTTTTAGCGATCGATTTGGCATTACCCTCACGTTTGAACCGGCCGACCAGGTAAAATATCTAGCAATAGTCCAGCATCTAGCCGATTCCGCAGAATTGCCGATCGAGCGTGACGATCTCCAAGCTCGTGCCTTACAATGGGCGACAAGACACAATGGTCGTTCTGGGCGCACAGCCAGACAATTCATCGATTATCTGCTTGGAGAAGAGAAATAGAATAGTCGATCGAGGATTCCTCGGCTCGATCTTTGTAAGTATTTCTACTTGTGCGGAACTTTGGGATGAGATAGTGTTTCTTAAATTAGTAATCGATAAGTGAGTGAACTATGAAATTCCAGCGTGTGGTATCCGGTCGATCGAACCGATTCTTGATGTTATGTTTGGCAACTGTCGCGATGGTGGGCGAAAGTACGCTCTCGACCCCTCCCAGTCAGGCGATTACTGCTGCCACAAGTTTTGTCTGTAGCAAATATGAAGGTATACCGGCAACTGTAGCAAGAACCAAAAAAGGTGATGTGCCGATCGTAATTTGGAGTTCTGAGGGATTTAGCAAATCGGGATTTACCCCCCAAGTTCGCTGCCAGCAAGTATCAGCTAGATTCCAATCCATGTATCGCAACGGCCAGTTAAAATACATTACTGCTGGCACACTCAATAATCTGCCAGTCATCTGTGCGACAAAGGAACAAAGCAGCACCTGTACTCAGCAAAATCTACTATATACGCTCAAGCAAGATGCCGATCCGCAGTTAGTCATCAAAAAGCTGATGATGGTACGCAATCGAGCGACATCTAGAGGATTGGAGGAAAGTGCGGCAGCACCAACTACTACTTCGGCTAAATCGATTGAGTTAAATTGGTTGGAAGAAGAGAATTAAGGGCATTGCTGAATTGATGTATAAAACTCTTGGTAGATACTGTCTTGAGAGTCAAGAGGGGGAAGAGAGAAAATTAGGGTCGAAAGGTTGTCCTGATTTGAGTACACCAAAGACCTGACGCAACAATTTGTGCATCGCTGCACCAATAACAGCCATTTTCGACTTCCCTTTAGCGAGCAACCGCTCGCAAAAAGCCCGAATCAGTGGATTATAACGACGAGCCACCAGCGCAGGCATGTACAAAACCTTACGTAAACTGCGGTTGCCAATTTTGGATAATCGCGGTTTGCCATGTACCGAAGAACCAGAGGAAAACTCGCTAGGGGTTAAACCAGCAAAAGCAGCCAACTGGTCAGCACTCTCAAACGCACTCACATCGCGAATCTCGGCCAAGATTGCTGAGGCAGTAGCCTGGGCGATACCGGGAATCGAGGTGATTAAATCCCGTTGAGCCTTCAGATGCGGATGTTGGTCAAAATGGTCGCGAATGAGAGCTTCTGTAGCAACAATTTGTTGAGCCAGAAACTCAATATGAGTGGTAATTGCAGCAATCACAATGCTGTCAGCGGTTTCAAGTCGATTGGACTCTTGTTGCCGCATGGATTTGAGGTTGTCCAGCCGATGTACTAATGCCTGTAACTGTTCGACCTCAATTGGTGGTGGTGTCCATAGTGCGGGTGTCAGAGCCGCACAAAATTGGGCGATCGTTTTAGCATCAGTGCGGTCAGTTTTGGTTCGGCTCAATTGGCTGCGCCCAAAAGCTTTTGGGCGAGACGGATTGACGATACTCACTCCATACCCGTGCTCGAACAAAAATCGTGCGAGGGCATCGCCATAAGTACTGGTAGCTTCCATGCAACAATGGATTTGAGTTACATTTTGACTCGTCAGCCATTGTTGTAACTGCTCGAATCCGGCTGGTGTATTGACAAATACTTTGTTTTTAACTTTGTTGTTATTGCTTCCTCCTTTAATCAGAGCTACGTCAAATTTAGATTTACTGATATCGATGCCTAAGATGTCTAATCCCTGCTCTGTCTGACTCATACTTGGGTACCTGGTTGCTAGAAGTTTAGTTGCTAGCACGGATAGTAGCTTTTTCACTTACCTTGTCAATGCAGGTTTACTCCTAGTGGAGATGACCTCTGATACTGTCCAGTGTTGATGTTTGCTACTGTTCGGATGTTGGGGATTCAATCTACACTTGCGAGCTTGGTGTCTCTAGGGGCAATCCGAATTTCCCGCTTCCGGCTGTGCTGGCGATCGATCGCCAAACGCGATCGATCTATCTATTGTTCTAGGATACAAGGGGCAATTCATGAATTGCCCCTACCAAGGGTGCTCGTATTCGCATAATCAGCAACACCAGAGATCGAATGGGTTCTATAATTTTAAGATCGACATCAACCGATCGATCTCGCAATGATTGCCAAATAAATCCCGCGCACAGTTGATTTTAATCGGTTCTTGGAGCCGGACTCGACCGAAAGCGCGATCGATAATTTCGACGGTGGTTAAAGTATCTAAATCTACCGAGAGAATGGGGATTTCCAGGTCTTCAGCACGGCTGACGATAAAGGGTTGTGGAGATAGATGTCCAGTCAAAATCAGACACTGTGTAGAGGTTTCTAGTGCGGCTAGTTGAATATCGGCGCGATCTCCGCCAGTGACTACTGCCATATTATTCCCCCGCCGGAAGTATTCTAGTGCAGAATTGACATTCATCGCGCCAATTGACAGACTCTCGACCATCAGATCGACACGATCGGGACTACACAATATTTCTGCGTCCAGCTGTTCGACTAATTGCTTGACAGTGACACTGCGGAGTAAGCCATTGCGATGGACTACCGCCAGGACGGGAATACCCGCGCTTTCTAAAAATGGTACCAATGTCGTTTGAACGCTGTCGATGCGATCGCGTGGAATATCATTGATAACGCAGCCCAAGAGTCGGTGGCCAAGCTGCTGCTGGGCTGATAATAACAGATCGATCGACGATACGGGGTGATAACGATTGACTAGGAGCACTCCAGCATCCAAAGTCTCGGCGACTTGAGCCGCAGCTAAACCGAACAGACTACCTTCATGCAGATTGGCACCACCTTCGAGAATTACCAGATCGCCAGGAAACCCGACGGTTGTTTGCAGTAATTGGGGATAGTCGCAGACATCGATCCCAGTCAATCGATCCTTGGTACGTGCGCCATCCAAGACTAGTAGCGGTTTGCCAACGCGTTCTGGAGGCAACGACAAGGCTTGAGCCATGAGCTGGGCATCACTGGCAATTGCATGCGGCTCTGGAGATTGGCGCTCGTTGATGTCTGCTGTCACCACTGGCTGAGTATAGGCAATGTTAATGCCCTTCTCCTGCAAGCGATCGGCAATTCCTAAAATTGTTGCCGATTTTCCGCTACAGGCTTCAGTTGAAGCCACCAGCAAGTATTTCGTAGCCATGCCTACACGCTCACCCTTAGTCATTTAATTGCGTAATTCGAGAATTAGTACTATGGGATTGGAAACCCTTTGAGATCGATTATTCCACATCAAAGATGGCAAAAACAGTTCGAGCTATGGTAGTAATGACTAAAATTCGGAAGCCAGATGTTCCGCTGTTTGCTACTTAACTCGATCTGCGATTGGTGATTCTGGTTGGTGGAGTGCCAGCAGCCTCGATGCGAGTGCATCGAGCGGCAGTAAAGCAGCGCCCCTCGACCCCTAGTCTTCAATTCTCATGAGTTTACGATAAAACTCCTGCGGAAAATCTGGATTGTTGGTGTCGCGGATATTAATCAACCAATCGATGATGTAACCGATTAAGTCTTTATTTTTGAGATTTACATCGTAGGTCAGATCGACGTTATCGTCAAACATCATCGTACAACGGGTCGGATCTTCGGGTAGAGTTTGGATCGCCCAGTTCATCACATAGGGGATTTTCTCGCCACCTTCGATCGTCCGATGACCACCCAAGCCACCTTTATTATAGAGCGCGATCGCCTTAGGGAGCACGTTGCGTTTAGGTGGTAGTTTATTGAAGTAAGGGGCATAGACATTCACTTTATCTGGTGGAGCGGGGACGATTTCATCAAATAAGTTCATCGATCGTGTTGGTGTCTGAGATTAGTTCGAGTTGCTGCTGATAGTATTCACCATTCCCGACCAAAAATTGACGCTCCCATAAAAAAACCCTGTTTCATCGCGAAACAGGGTTGTTAATTAACTAGAAATTACTATTTAGTTTCAGAGAATTCAGCATCGATGACATCATCGGCACTGCCAGTCGCTCCACTACCAGGAGGGGTACCAGCACCAGGAGGAGTACCATCATCGCCACCGCCACTATTGGCACCAGCTTGTTGATAGATATTACTACCGATGCCGTACAGGGTTTGTTGGACTTCGGGAGTGAGGCGTTGGATTTCGGTATCGTCTTCCTTGGCCACAGCTTCGCGGAGTTCTTTGATTAAGCCTTCAAGCTTGGTTTTGTCCGCCTCCGGAACTTTATCACCGAGTTCTTGAAGTTGTTTCTCAGCTTGGTAGGTAAGGGAGTCAGCTTGGTTTTTGCGATCGATTTTTTCGCGGTTAGCTTTATCCGTCGAAGCGTTAGATTCAGCTTCGCGTACCATCCGTTCGACTTCGGTTTTGTCGAGAGTAGAAGCACCCGTGATACTGATCGATTGCTCCTTGCCAGTACCCTTATCTTTAGCCGTAACGTTTAAGATCCCGTTCGCATCGATGTCTAAGGTAACTTCGATTTGGGGTACGCCGCGAGGTGCAGAGGGGATACCGTCAAGACGGAAGGTTCCCAGGCTCTTGTTGTCGCGAGACATTTCGCGCTCACCTTGGAGGATCTGGATTTCAACGTTACTTTGTCCGTCTACCGCCGTCGAGAAGGTTTCAAACTTCTTGGTAGGGATTGTGGTGTTACGGGGGATGATTTTGGTCATCACGCCGCCGAGAGTTTCGACACCCAAGGAGAGCGGAGTAACGTCGAGTAAGAGAATATCTTTGACTTCACCAGCCAATACACCCGCTTGTACCGCTGCACCGACGGCAACTACTTCATCAGGGTTGACCGTTTCGTTCGGCTCTTTGTTGAGAATCCGTTTGACGAGTTCTTTGACTGCGGGAATCCGGGTCGAACCACCAACGAGTACGACTTCATCGATCCGAGTTTTGTCGATTTTAGCATCGCGGACTGCGTTCTCTACTGGGATGCGGCAGCGATCGATCAAGTCGGAGCAGATTTCTTCAAATTTAGCCCGAGTCAGGGTCAGCTCTAGGTGTTTAGGGCCGTCTTGAGTTGCGGTGATGAAAGGGAGGTTGATTTCGGCTTGAGTCACACTCGACAGCTCGATTTTGGCTTTCTCAGCAGCTTCAGTCAAACGTTGGAGTGCTTGACGATCTTTGCGGAGGTCGATCCCCTCATTTTTCATGAAGGTGCTAGCTAAGTGATCGACGATTTTTTTATCAAAGTCGTCACCACCTAAGTGGCTGTCGCCAGAAGTTGCGAGTACTTCAAATACACCATCGCCAACTTCGAGGACGGATACATCGAAGGTACCACCACCGAGGTCGAAGACGAGGATCGTTTCGTTACTCTTCTTATCTAAACCGTAAGCCAATGCCGCAGCAGTCGGCTCGTTGATGATCCGCAAGACTTCAACACCAGCGATTTTTCCGGCATCTTTAGTTGCTTGACGTTGAGAGTCGTTGAAATATGCAGGTACGGTAATTACGGCTTGGGTAACAGTCTCGCCCAAATATTTACTCGCGTCATCTACCAATTTCCGCAAAACTTGAGCGGAGACTTCTTCTGGTGCAAATTTTTTGCCCAATCCTGGCGATTCGATTCTAACGCTACCACCGTCATTAATGACCTTGTACGAAATTTCAGTCGCTTCTTGACTGACTTCATCGAATTTCCGACCGATAAAGCGCTTGACAGAAGAGAAGGTATTCTCAGGATTCATTACCGCCTGACGTTTAGCGATTTGACCGACCAACCGATCGCCATTTTTCGCAAACGCTACAACAGAAGGGGTAGTGCGGAAACCCTCCGCATTGGCAATAACAGTGGGCTTGCCACCTTCCATCACCGCAACGCAAGAGTTGGTTGTTCCTAAGTCAATGCCAACAACTTTTCCCATAAAACTATAGCTACTTCCTAAATAATGACAACAGTTTGAATAATGGCGGCGATCGCCAGATGTAACCAGATCGATATTACGTATCAATCCCTATACTTGAGCCAACAGCGACTTTTTTGAAGGGTGGTTTTCCGTACCTCTTCTACAGTTCGGAGTTCATCTTTCCCAGTTATGGGGTTGTTGACTCAATTGCTACCTCTCTACTGTATGCGAACGCACCCAATGTCGAAATTGAGGCGAACCGTATAGAGTAGTGTTGCTTACCGAAGCCTGCACCAGTCGATCGAATTGGCGCGCTAATTATCGATCGGATAATTACGGCTGGTTTTCAGCTATGATTATTTCTCGATTCTTTAATACCCTCAAGGCTTCGAGGGAGCGCTCGTGACAAAATTACTACCAATTGCCTGTACTTGTGCTATGGTCTTGTCGTGGCATTCCATGGCAGCTAGTGCCAAAGACAAAGAGCCTCGCCTTCGTAACGATAGAGAACCGCGCGTACACAGCAATACCGATCGAGGTGTCAAATGTGTAGTAGCTAGCAAGCGCCGCACTATTCGCGATTCGTTGAATTATCCAGGTGCTTATGAGGAGGGCTATATTCAAGGTACCAATGCTAGAGCTGGTGCAGTTAGTTTTCAATCTCCAACGAAAGATGGCGAACTAGCACGGGGCTATGCCGATGGTTATCAGCTCAAACCTTATGCTGGGCAACAAACAACCGTCCCTACTGTCAATGATGTAAGCTGTGGTTGTCGCACGCGAATTTTAAAGGATATTATCTTTCGCACCGAGCTGGATGTGACCTGTAAGTCCGAGCGCATCGCCACCGAATCACTCGAGCGCAGTGATGCTTATCATGCTCAAGCATATAGTGACGGCTATCGCGAAGGGATTGCTAGCAAAGCCAAGCGCGAAACTTATCAAGCAAGGACTGCTGGTGGTGAATTTGCGAGAGGCTTTGAAGATGGATATTTTGGTAGAGCCACCAGTGGGCAACGGTATACAGTCTTACCCATTAAAGATTACCAATGCCAATGTCGTTTGCTCACCACTACCGACGATCGCCTCGATCTGGAAAATTAACCAGCAATATCCGGTTAGATGCTGGAGTAGCGTGTATTTATGATTATTGACTATTTGACCAAACTAGTTCGCCCGTTGGCGAAGCCTCTGTGACAAGAGAATCGTTCCTTCACCCCCATTTACCCCTATGACCGCCATCAGCCTCGAACCATCAGCGATTAATAGTCTCAACTTGCCCGATGCGCCACTCTTTGGTACCGACGGAATTAGGGGCAGAGTTGGAGATGTATTAACAGCCAATCTCGCGCTTCAAGTCGGTTATTGGGCGGGGCAGATCTTGCGCCGAGTCGCACCAGATGTCGGCCCGATCGTCATCGGTCAAGATTCGCGCAATTCTAGTGATATGCTGGCAAATGCACTCGCTGCAGGCATTACCTCAGCAGGAATCGAGGTGTGGAATTTGGGCTTGTGCCCGACTCCAGGTGTCGCACATCTCACTGCAACCAGTGATGCGATCGGTGGCGTGATGATTTCTGCCAGCCACAATCCCCCAGAAGATAATGGAATTAAATTCTTTGGTGCCGATGGCAAAAAGTTGGCTAAGGAGTTGCAAGCGGCGATCGAGGATGGAATCAGGGGGAAATCTGGTGCTGTTGTTAATCCCGATCGCTGGGGTCAGCATTACTATACTTCCGAACTGATCGTTCAGTATGTCGAAGCAATGAAAGCATCGCTCGATCCTGGGGTTGACTTAGCGGGGATGAAAATCGTCCTCGATCTCGCCGCAGGCGCAGCCGTCAATGTTGCACCAGAAATATTCGGACAATTGGGTGCAGAATTAATTTGTCTCCACGATGAAGCAGATGGCGATCGAATCAATGTCAACTGTGGTTCGACACATCTAGCAAATCTCCAAGCAGCCGTAATCCTGCACAATGCCGCACTGGGCTTTGCCTTCGACGGTGATGCCGATCGGGTATTGGCAGTCGATAACCAAGGTCGAAAAGTCGATGGCGACTATATCCTTTACTTCTGGGGTCAACACCTCCGCCAGCTCGGACAATTACCCAATGACTCGATCGTCACCACAGTGATGGCAAATTTGGGCTTCGAGCGGGCTTGGCAAGCCTTGGGGGGGACGATTACCCGCACGGCGGTAGGCGACCAATACGTCCAAGCTGAGATGACCGATAGCGGTGCGATGTTGGGTGGCGAACAGTCGGGTCACATTCTCTCGCCCCAACATAGTGTTAGTGGCGATGGTATTCTCACCGCCTTGCATGTGGCAGCGATCGTGAGTCAGTCGGGTAAATCGCTCGCTGAGTTGGTAGATAGCAGTTTTCAGACTTATCCCCAAATTCTCAAAAATGTCCGTGTAGACGATCGCGATGCTCGCTTAAACTGGGCAAAATGTCAGCCATTACAGGATGGCATTGCCAAAGCCGAGGCGGCGATGGGCGATACGGGCAGGGTGTTAGTTCGGGCTTCTGGTACGGAACCCTTGATTCGGGTGATGGTTGAGGCTGAAACTATGGAAACGACTAAATACTGGACGGAATATTTGGTAGCGATCGTCGAGCAGCATTTTTAGAGGTCTGGAACCCTGACCCACCCTGCCCTATCGGGCACCCCTTGTGGGTACCCTGATGGATTACGGATGAAACTAGACATTTTCCGGATCTATGCCCAATTCCCGTAATTTGGCAGCTAATTGTTTGGCACGCTGTTCGGCAGTATCTGCACGTTGTTCGGCGGCTTGACGGCGTAGATCTATCTCCACAAAACTCAAAAATGGCTCGCCATCAGGTCGATAAATCGTGAGTGTGTTGGGTTCTAGATTAAAGCGGATGCCGATTAAGGGACTCACCCAATTATTAGGTTCTTCGTTGGCGCAGCCTTACCCTTGGGAAATCGATTCCAACCGATCCTCATTTCTAATCCAACCAGCAAAGTCAATTCGATCGGGATCGTAGACATAATACTCCTGCACGCCGTACTGCTCGTAGAAGCGTAACTTCCGGTGCATTTCCCCTAAACGATTTCCAGGTGATAAAATCTCGAAGGCAACTTGAGGTGCAATTCCTGCTTCCTGCCATTGCTGATACGAGCCTCGTTCGCAAAGCGTCGCCTCTGGCGAATCGCCTTTTGGTCTGCCGATTACGACCATTGCATCTGGGGCAATGCGAATGGTATTGCTCCCCTGAACTGGATACCACAATAGATCTCCAGCCACAAATACATTTGGATCTTCAGCATAAAGCAGTTCGAGATTTTCTTTGATGGTCACAATCCACCGAAATTGCTTGGTATTGTCAGACATCGGCAGACCATCGGAATCGGGATAAATAATGCCAGGAGTAGTTTGACTGGGAGTTTGGATAACCATAATTATTAACTCGCAAGCTTTGTCATTATCATAACCAATTAGTAAATTTACACACCAAAAAACTTTTCTACAGCAGCGAGAATCTGGGTAGAAGCACTGCCATCGCCAAAGGGATTGATTGCTGTCGCCATCGCTTGGTAAGCATCGGGATCGCTCAGTAACTCACTTGCAGCAGCAGTAATTACCGCTGCATCTGTACCGACTAATTTTGCCGTTCCGCCCGTAACCGCTTCAGGACGTTCGGTAGTTTCGCGGAGTACCAAGACGGGTTTCCCTAAACTCGGTGCTTCTTCCTGCAATCCACCCGAATCACTTAGGAGTAAATAACTCCGCTGGATGGCACCGATTAGTTGGGTATAGTCGAGCGGTTCGGTAAGAAACACGCGGGGATGTTTGCCTAAAATTCGGTTTAATGGTTCGCGGACGGTAGGATTGCGATGGAGCGGCAATAATAGGGCAGTATCGGGGAATTTATCCAAAATTTGCAGCATTCCGGTCGCAATATTTTCTAGCGGTGCGCCCCAATTCTCCCGACGGTGAACGGTGGCGAGAATCGTCCGATATTTAGTCCAGTCCAAGCCAGGGATGTCACAAGCTGGCTGGGATTTTGCTACAGTGAGCAGTGCATCGATAACGGTGTTTCCCGTTTCATGAATCGCGCCGGTTACCCCAGATTTATGTAGATTTTCGACGGCGAGATAGGTAGGTGCAAAATGCAATTGTGCAATTTGGGAAATTAAGCGACGATTGGCTTCTTCGGGATAGGGATCGAATAAATTATTGGTACGCAATCCGGCTTCGACATGCCCGATCGGAATTTGTTGGTAAAATGCAGCTAGTGCGGCAGCAAAGGCTGTCGTAGTATCGCCTTGGACGATGACTAGTTGGGGCTTGATTTCTTGAAATAACCGCTCCAATCCCTGTAAACTTCTTTGGGTGATATCTGTCAGCGTCTGCTGATGCTGCATGATATCCAAATCTCGATCGGCTTTCAACCCAAAAATTTCCATCACCTGCGCTACCATCTCGCGATGTTGCCCAGTTAAGACTACCTGGGTAATAAACTTATCTGATGCCTGAAATGTGCGGATGACAGGAGCTAATTTTATCGCTTCGGGGCGGGTTCCCAGGGTAAAACAGACACGAATCATAAGTGGTGATTGGGGTGAGAGGATTGAGAAATATTCGATCGTCAGCAACGATCGCCAGCCAATCGAGTTATCGCGACCATCGTTGCTTTAGCAACGACGCAGCCAACAAGATCTACACTTCCTTAATCATCCTACCTCTGCGGTCTTTTTCAAATACACAAAAAAAGCTCGGTTGTTTCCGAGCTTGGCGCAAAATAAATTAGGTGATGAAATAGGCTTAAATTCTAGGAGTCAATATCACAAGTTAGGGGGCAGGTTGCATAGGTAGTCGTACTAACTGGTTCGGCATCTCCATGCAACCAGCTCAACCACCGAACTTCCTGTGGATGAATCCCTTTCGCGGTCAAGATACCAGCTCCGGCTACTACTGCCAGAATATTTAACGCGATCGTGCCCCCAGCAACGATTAAAACTGCGCTAACTGGGAGAATCGGATGCAATGTAATCGATAGCAGCGCCCCAACAGTAGCCATCAACACAACCAATGGAAAACCCACAACTAACAGGGTCACTGTTAGTGCAAAGCACCAGATCAAGAAGCTCTTAGCTGTAGCAACGTAGCGGCTTTTGGGAATAGTGCGATTTTGAGTTAATTGCATTTTATTGGCTCCGGCTATCTAGATGGATACTGGCTAAAACTGAGGTGTTTTGGTCGATACCATGTCGGGGATCGATTTAAGCTCGTGCTATCAATATAGATAATCTATCTAAAAAAAAGTATTTTTGTTAAAGAAACTTTACATTATTATTAATCTAGCAGGTAATAAATCAGCATTAAAGTCTGCTAGGTATTTGCAATCTATTTCTAACGCTTTTTCAAGAGAAACATCTCGATAGATTTAATGTAGATGCACTTCTGGCAACTGCTTTAGGCATTTTATTCCCAAAAGTGTCCCATCTTCGCTGGCTCAAATTTGCTACTAAGTATATTTACTGATAATAGTAAATTAGCTATACTCTTAGCTGAAGTGCGATCGCGGTTTTAGATAATGCCATCCGCATAACGTGGCACTGGCAATCTCAATGTACTTTGGCTCTGAGTCTCGATCGACATCTTTAGATCTTAAACCCATTACTTTAGATAAACAAACGCCAAGGCGCTCGATGAGCGCCTTGGCGTTTGTTTATTTGTTGCTAGATATTAATTAGCAGGAGGCATGAGCACGGTATCGATAACGTGAATTACACCGTTGCTAGCTTTGACATCAGCTTTAATAACCTTCGCGTTATTGATAGTGACATTTTTACCACTAATCTTCACAGTAATGTCAGCACCTGCAACTGTCGGGACTTTACCCGCTTTGAGCATCTTGCTAGTCACATCACCTGCAACTACATGGTAAGTCAGAACTCTTTGGAGTTGTGCTTTGTTTTCTGGTTTGAGGAGCTTGGCGAGAGTAGCTTTAGGCAACTTGTTGAATGCTTCGTTGGTAGGTGCAAATACCGTGTAAGGGCCAACACCAGAAAGAGTATCAACTAAATCTGCTGCTTTTAAAGCTTTTACCAATGTCGTGAAAGATTTATTCCCCGCTGCAACATCTACGATGGTTTTACTAGTAGCATTTGTGGCTGGAGTTTTGCTAGGCTTGGACATGCCACCTGGACTCATAGTCCCGGTTGGTTGACTCATCGAACCACCGCTTGGACTCATGGTCCCGGTTGGTTGAGTCATCGCACCACCACTAGGTGTTGTAGTAGGTGTAGTCGTAGTTCCAGGCGTACCACTTTGAGCGTGACTGGACAGACTGAATAAAAGACCTGTAGATGCGATCGCAATCCCTAAAGTTGCCACGATCGATTTTTGAGCGTAGTTAGACATGAAAACTAAACCTAATAAAAAGTATAAACACTTGTTAATAGTTTATGACTTTAAATTAAGTTTTGTGTTCCTGACCCAATCATCGAGCGCTAGGGCTAGATGCTGGTGAAATCGCTGAGTCTGACAGAGGAGGTTGGTAAACCTCCAGCATAAACTTAGGAACTGGGCGAATAAATTTCTGGTTACTTAGATTTATGCATAAGGTATAATTTATCGATCGTCGGTGATAGTGATGCGACTCGGACAGACGTAATGGTGGAACGTCTGTCACAAATTTCGCTCTTGCTGCTAAACCTTCCCACGTAACATCATGGCCATTTCGTTAGTTGTCGGCGATAGTTCGAGCGCGGTCTCTTCGGTAATCCGTCCTTCTTGATAAAGGGCAAATAGGGATTTATTCATCGTGATCATCCCATCGAATTCACCGTCAGTCATCAACGGTGCGATTTCATCGTACTTACCATCCCGCACGTAGTCCTTGACAGTTTCGGTATTGATCAGAATATCGTGATAAGCAGCCCGTTTACCGTCAGTAGTCCGACACAATCCTTGCGAGATGACTGCAACTAAAGATTCTGCTAATGAAACACGCATCACCGCTTGTTCTTCTGGCTTGAAGAGATTGAGAATCCGTTCGATAGTTTTGATCGCACTGTTGGTATGCAGGGTTCCGATCACTAAGTGTCCGGTTTGAGCGGCTTTGAGAGCGGTATTGACGGTCTCACGATCGCGCATTTCTCCCACTAAGATCACGTCGGGATCTTCCCGCAGAGCCGCTTTTAGCGCGGTATCAAATTTGCGGGTATTCGCGCCAACTTCGCGGTGTTTGATCAAGGCGCGTCTGCTTTTATGAATAAATTCGATCGGATCTTCGATCGTGATGATATGGCGCGGCATTTCCTTGTTCATATAATCTACCATCGCGGCCATCGATGTCGATTTACCCGAACCCGTTGGTCCTGTCACGAGAATTAGACCTTTATGATAGTGACAGACATCGCGAAATACTGGCGGCAAGCGCAATTCTTCGATCGTGGCAATTTGCATCGGAATCAGTCGCATCACCATGCCATAACCATACAGCGAGTCGAATAAATTGATCCGAACCCTGGCAAATTCGTACTGGGTGGCACCGTCAAAGTCTAACTTGGCTTGAAATGTGCGAATTTCCTCTGGAGTGAGCACTTCATGCAACCAGGACATAAAGGTCGCATAATCGGTTTCTGGGTAATCAGTTGCTTCAATTTCACCCCGATTGCGAAATCTCGGTATTTCACCAATGCCGACATGGACATCAGAATAACCTCGATCGAATGCTTCACCTACTAATTCGCCGATGCTGGGTTGTCCTGGCGGTAACGGATATGTCGTCGCTGACGATCCTGTCATCGTCGACGCGTTAGTCAGTGGTGTGGCCACAACCCGAGATGGTGGTGGTGGTGGTGCGGGAAAGTTGATGGAGTTTACCATAGATCGATCGACTCGATAATTTTGCGCTACTACTTTCGTTTAGGTTGCCCAAATTTTAGTGCTCGATCTACTGTCACCCGAATCTCCAACAAATAAACGATCGACGATCCGACTCTGAATTGATTCGACACAGCCAGCTAGCGAAACTAATCGAAAAATTGGTATATTTTTATACTCAAATTCCCAAAGCCGTTCATTTAGACTGAGGCGTTCGGCATTAGCCTATTTGGGTACTATAACAGTAGCAAGGCAAGCATTTAACCACATGGTAATGCTGAGAGTTTTAGTTGGCACGATCCGATCGATCTCAACTTGTAACGATTTATCCTCGCTCCATCTGCAAGAATATTATCGATCCAGGAGTAACAATCTTAAAAAATGAGTAAATCCACGTAGTGTTTTCAGTCTTAAAATACCGTTGACTTAAAACACGCGAAGTTTGGTAAAATGAAAGTCATATATACAATATTCTCGTAAATTATTATGCTATCTGTCAAATATTTCGCCGCCAATTTCAGTTCGAGCTAAATCGATCGTTCGCTTTAACCTACTAATACTGTGCTGTTTGTCTGACTAGCTCGGGCGATTGCAGCCAAATTGTTAAACTCTATATCTTTAAATTAACTAGCTAAACATAGCACCACAATTCAATCCGCTCTCGCCTGTAAATCTATGGCTGGTTAAATCCTAGCCTTAGACAGTCCTGTCAATGTATATTGACTGACTATAGATCGCAGCCGAGGTTGGGGGATTTAATCTAACTTATTAAAAATAACTAGGTAATAATTATAATGTTTTCCGCCGCCAACCGTCTCTCAATCTTTGTAGACGGTAATAATATGTTTTATGCCCAACAAAAAAATGGGTGGTTTTTCGATCCGCGCCGCGTTTTGGAATACTTTACCAAAGAACCAGAGTTGATGTTGATTAACGCTTTTTGGTATACCGGACTCAAAGATGCTCAAGACCAACGCGGTTTTCGAGATGCGCTGATCAGTCTGGGATATACAGTTCGCACCAAAATCCTCAAAGAATATTACGATGATACGTCCGGTCGCTATTCCCAAAAAGCGAACTTGGATATTGAAATCGTGGTCGATATGTTTAATACTGTAGATCAGTACAATCGTGTCGTACTCTTTAGTGGCGATGGTGATTTCGAGCGCGCGATCGAGTTACTGAGATCGAAAAATACCCACATTACCGTCATCTCAACGGAAGGGATGATCGCCAGAGAGCTGCGAAATGTTACCGATCGCTATATCGATCTCAACGATATTCGCGATCGGATTGAAAAAGTCGATGCTTTGTAGCTGAGCCACTTTAAATAACTGTGTCATCTCAACGGAAGGGACGATCGCCACAGAGCTGCGAAATGTTACCGATCGCTATATCGATCTCAACGATATTCGCGATCGGATTGAAAAAGTCGATGCTTTGTAGCTGAGCCACTTTAAATAACTGTGTCATCTCAACGGAAGGGACGATCGCCACAGAGCTGCGAAATGTTACCGATCGCTATATCGATCTCAACGATATTCGCGATCGGATTGAAAAAGTCGATGCTTTGTAGCTGAGCCACTTTAAATAACTGTGTCATCTCAACGGAAGGGACGATCGCCACAGAGCTGCGAAATGTTACCGATCGCTATATCGATCTCAACGATATTCGCGATCGGATTGAAAAAGTCGATGCTTTATAAAAACATCTAATTTAGCGACGGCGCTCGATCTGGCTTACCTAAGCAGATCGAGCGCCGTCGATCGAAATATTTTTATCATCAACCAGTCCTACCGATCGCCCAAAACTTTACTGACCGCGCCCCGGTTTACAATCGGCAAAACCCAAAGCCTCAGTATCGAGAAAACTAGCGATCGCCATTTCAACAACTGCTTCGATCGCGAAACCGTCTCGGAGAGAATCGGGTATTCAATTTCAGCAGCACGATCTATTAAAGCAGTACGAATTCGTTCGGGCAAGCGTAATAGAAGGACTGAAGCTATCACAAGCATTGGTGCGTTACAGCAGCGAACGACTCACTACTTAGTCATGCTTTTGTCACCTTAACAGGGGTACAGCTTAAAGCTTAGCTACGGTGCCATGTACTAGGACTTCCAGCCTTATCGATAACGACAATACCATTGGCTTTGAGTTCGTCACGGATGCGATCGCTAGCTGCAAAATCCTTATTCTGTCTGGCTGCTTGCCGTTGGAGTACGAGAGATTCGATCGCTTCATCGCTCAAACCGGTTGTCGATCGATCGAGTTCTTCAGGATTTACTTCTAAACCTAAAACTCCAGCTAATTCGATTAAAGTTTGCCACTGCTGTTTTAGGACGATCGGATCGGCAGTTTGCTCGCTATGGTGGGTGATGATATTCCCAACCTTTCGCAATTCTTTGGCTAGTTCAAATAATACGACCAAACCTTCAGCAAAGTTAAAATCATCATCGACAACAGTACGGAATCGATCGATTTCGGCATTCGTCGCTCCGACAGGTAGCGGATCGAAATTATCCCAACCTAATTTCTGGCCAAACTCGTAACCGAATAACAACCCATCTTTAATCGTCTGCCAACTTTGTCCGGCTGCGGTGAGCGATTTATCGCTAAAATCCATCGGCTTGCGATATTGTGCCGTCAACACAAATAACCTGACCGTCATCGGGTCGATCTGCTGACCGTTATTATCGCGATAATCGTCTAGTATTCCCCGAATGGTAATAAAGTTACCCAAGGATTTGGACATTTTTTCAGATTTAGCCGTCTTTTCATCCTTAATCTTCACCATCCCATTGTGCATCCAGTAGGTGGACAACGGTCGATCGTGAGCACATTCGGATTGGGCGATTTCATTTTCATGATGGGGGAAAACTAAATCACCACCACCGCAATGAATATCGATCGTTTCACCCAACTGTTTATAGATCATCGCTGAGCATTCGATATGCCAGCCAGGACGACCATTGCCCCAGGGAGACTCCCAGGACGGTTCGTCCGGTTTTGCGGCCTTCCACAGGGCAAAATCGAAGGGATACTCTTTCTTTTGTTGGTCGGCATCGGCGGCTTCGATCCGTTCGCTGGCACCAGATTGGAGATCCTCGAGATGGCGGTGGGAGAGTTTGCCATATTCATCGAATTTTCGCACGCGGAAGTAAACATCGCCCTCGACAGCATAGGCAAAACCCTTACTTTCGAGATCGCCGATCAAGTCCTGAATTTCTTGGATGTGCTTTGTTGCTAGAGGATACTTATCGGCATCGCGCACGTTTAAACGGTGCAAGTCTTCAAAATAGGCTTGAGTATATTTCTGGGCTACCGCTGTCATCGAACTGTGTTCGAGCGTGGCACGCTTGAGAATCTTGTCATCGATATCGGTAAAATTCTGGACGTATTCGACAGCATAGCCGCGCCATTGCAGATAGCGGCGCACGGTATCCCACACGATATAGGATCGCGCGTGCCCCAAATGGCAATAGTCATATACAGTCACCCCACAGCAGTACATCTTCACCTGGTTTGGTGTTAAGGTTTGGAACGGCTCTTTGGTTTTGGAGAGGGTGTTGTAGATGGTCAGGCTCATATATGCGATGCGATCGGTAATAATTAGAGTGGCTAGTGGCTAGTAAAGAGTAGAGTGAGCAATGCCCATCAGACAGAAGAGGGCTTATTTCAGTCGAATAAATACTTATATCACCCTACTACTTCATTGGTGAAGGACTCTATACTAAGTTTGCCATCGATCGACTGCTAATCTTCCTTAAATCCTAACTTATCCTCATTATGACCTCAACTACTATTTCCCCAACTGTCGAAATCGTTGACTTAGAGCGGAAGCTAGTCCCCGTCACGATTATTACTGGATTTCTCGGTAGTGGTAAGACTACTTTGCTCAATCACATCCTCCAAAATCAGCAAGGCATCAAAACCGCCGTCCTCGTGAATGAATTTGGGGAAATCGGCATCGATAACGATCTGATTGTCGAGACAGGTGAGGATATGGTGGAGTTAAATAATGGTTGTATTTGTTGCACGATCAATGAAGATTTAGTCAATGCCGTCCATAAAGTATTGTCTCGATCGGAACAAATCGATTATCTCGTAGTCGAGACGACTGGATTGGCCGATCCTTTACCAGTTGCGCTGACATTCTTAGGTACCGAGTTACGCGATTTAACTCGGCTCGATTCGATTATTACGTTAGTAGACTCCGAGAATTTTAGTCTCGATCTCTTTAATAGCGAAGCAGCTCAAAGTCAGATTACCTATGGTGATATCATCCTCTTAAATAAAGTCGATCTCGTCGATGAAGCAGATGTAGATTTACTAGAAGTCCGGATTCGCGAGATGAAAGAAGGTGCGAGAATTATTCGGACGAGTAAATCACAAGTATCATTACCGATGATTCTCAGCGTCGGTTTATTTGAGTCAGATAAATACCTGGAAACTCCAGATCGTCACGACGAACATCATCACGACCACGACCATTCACACGATTCACATGCAGAACATCAGCATGACGACCATACAAACTGCGACCACGACCACGGTAAATGCGAGCATGAAGGACACGACCATCACGACCATTCGCATCACCTAGACAATGACGGCTTCACCTCATTATCTTTTGTTAACGATCGACCATTTGCACTGCGTAAATTTCAGTATTTCTTAGACAATCAATTGACTGTAAATATCTTCCGCGCGAAGGGATTTCTCTGGTTCGATGAAAGCGATAAGTGTCACGTCTTCCATCTGTGTGGCAAACGGTTCTCGATCGATGATACCGAGTGGAAAGGTCAACCCCAAACTAAGTTTGTGATTATCGGTCAAGATTTAGATGAAGAGAAAATTCGCAAGCAATTGGATAACTGTTTGACTACTGCTAAGACAACTGCTGGGAAGGGTTTTGGTAAGTAAGCTGCGATCGGGCGATCGAAATAAATTTCTCGTCTTAGGAACGAGACGATTGCTATAAATGCGTGTTGCTGAATTTAGTAGGGGCAATTCATGAATTGCCCCTACTCCTATTTTTCGAGCAAATCAGCAACGCTGACAAACATTACATTTTAAAAAAGCTAATGTATTTTTTTGTGTTAAGATCGAATAGAGATGAATCCAACACAAATCGAGTTAATCTTAGTAGCACCTGACTACGCACTATACCGAGCTTTTCAACAACAGTTTGAGTATTTGCCCAATGTTGAATTTGCTAACTGTGAGTTCGAGCAGTTGAGTAACTACGATTGTTTGGTGAGTCCTGCCAACTCATTTGGGATGATGGATGGGGGAATGGATGCGGCGATTACAGCATTTTTTGGGATGCAATTGATGGAACGGGTGCAACAATGCATCCTCGATGATTATCTCGGCGAGCAATCAGTTGGCACCTCATTTATTATCGAAACCGGACATCCACAGTATCCGTTTTTAGCGCATACTCCCACCATGCGCGTACCGATGCAAATCGTCGGAACGGATATTCCATATATTGCGATGTGGGCGATGTTATTAGCCGTGCGTCAGTATAATAGAACTGCATCGAGATCGATCGTCAAAATCGCTTGTCCTGGATTGGGTACGGGGATCGGACGGATTCCCCCGATCGAATCTGCCAGACAAATGGCTTTAGCTTACGACCATTTTCTGTATCCACCAAAATTTCTGAATTGCTTTGTAGCTGCAACTAGACAACTGCAAATTTGGGAAGGTGGAGAAAATTACGACCGATAAATTATAAATTATGAAAAAAGTCGATCGAACCGCTCGATCGTGTAAATTTATTATTTCGAGAGGTAACTCGATCGTGAAAAAACTTGAAGATATCTATAATTTTGTGCAATTGTCAGCGCGAATTGCTACCGCAGGACAGCCAACGATTAATCAATATCCAGCAATTGCCAATGCGGGTTATCAAACTGTTATCAATCTAGCGCTCAAAGAGTCTCCAAATGCATTACCCGATGAAGATGCGATCGCGACTAACTTGGGGCTAGAGTATATTCACATTCCGGTTTTATGGGAAGCACCAACATTAGATAATTTTCAAGAGTTTGCTACTGTCATGAAGGCACATGAAGACAAGAAGATCTTCGTTCACTGTGCTGCAAATATGCGCGTATCGGCATTTATGTATCTCTATCGCCAGATGTTCGATCGAGTCAATGAAGAGACGGCAAGAGCCGATCTAGCCAAGATTTGGCAACCTAATGAAATCTGGCAAAATTTTATCGACAGCATGACAAATGCGCAGGGTTGAGCCAGCAAGCCTTACGCATTCGCCGATTTCATCCCTTCATTTAAAGTTTGCAACACCATCTGCATATTTCCCGCCAAAAGCTGTGTCACATCCAGCCATAAACCCGGAAAATCTCGACTACAAAGGATGCCAGATCGATCGGGTGCCATCGTTATATACTTGCCATCTTCCAGCACAAACCAATCGATTTCACGATCGAATGTCCGCCACACGATGTATTCTTTGACTCCATTGCGTTGATAAGCACGCTTCTTGTCGTGTAGATCGTATGACGTAGTACTCGTCGAAATCTCCACCACCAACTCCGGCGCACCGACGATATAACCCTCATCATCGATGCTGGCGCTACCACCGACCCGAAATAACACCACATCCGGTTGTGGCTCATTCTCATTGTCTAGGCGCACGGTTGGCTCGACACCCAATTCGATCGATCCAACAGAAGTCTTATAAGTCCATAACCATCCAATTAAATCGGCATGAGGTTTGGCATGGGGCGTAAAGCGTAGTGGGGAAGCCACGTAGACGATTCCTTCAATAAGTTCGGCTTTTTTTACATCGGGTGCTGCCGCATAACGGCGCTCAAACTCGGCACGATGCAAACGATCGCCATTTTCGAGCAATGGTAAAGTCTGTGAAAATTGTCTGGTAGTCATCGTTGTCGATCGGCTCTCAACCCTTATACCTACAATATTTTTACATAAAATCTCAGTGGTTGTAGATCTAGGCGGTTGAAACCGCTACTAGGTAATCAAAACCCGCCTACGCGGGTTAAGTACTCTTTTTTAGAGGATGTCTGAAAAGATTTTTTGTACTCGATCGTAGATCTCAATCCCCCTAAATCCCCCTTAAAAAGGGGGACTTTGACTGGATCTGAGCAAGCTTTTTAAGGGGGTTGGGGGATTTAGATCTAGAAACGAAGCTTGCGTACATCTACGCAAGTAAATATACGCAAATAACCATGCCAAATTTATTTCAATTTTCTTGTGCTGATTGGTTAAATCTGTAGGTGAGTGTGGGCATACTATCACCAGAGCAATGTATTTGAATCTCTATACCTATTAACTATATTTCATCACCTTAGACTCGATCGATCGTTAGCAAGATATCTATAGTAAATAACAGTTCGATCGCTCCAGTAGATTCGATCGCTCACTTTAGCAAGTTTTAAACCCCAATCCCTCAATACAATCTTGACATCAATCTATGGCAACTAATACTACTAATACCAATGCACCTCTCGTTCCTATTGTTGTGACAAATGGAAAAGTCTTGCACTATCCGGAACAACTTACTAATGTTGACGGAGCAGTTTATTTTGTTGGAGATGGATACAAGGGGAACGGATCGGAACTTTACAAATTAGATGCAAATAACCAACCAGTCTTCGTTGGAGAAATTGATACAACTCCTAATGGTTCCAAGATTGGAATGATTACCAATGTTAAAGGTATAGTATATTTTACTGCTAGCGATGGTAACAAATCAGGACTCTACCGAATAGACCCAAACACTGGAGCGCCTGTTCGCCTGGGCGACATGATTATTAGTAGTGGTATTGGAGGTCCTAGTGGAAATATAGTCAATCTTGCAGGTAGTGATTACTTCATAGCAAATAATAGCAATGAGCTATGGAAAATAGACCGATTATCTGGTGCTTTATCTAAAGTTACTCCTAATGGCTTACCAGCCAATCTTACGTTTAGTGGCAATTCTGACGGTGCTTCCATACGTATTTTCTCTGTTGAAAACAATTTATACTTTAGTGGATATGCTCAGGGCACTATTAAGGTTTGGAAATTCGATCCTATTGCAAATAATGCCTCACAAGTACAACTCAAAACAGGTGATAATCCTGGAGAATTACAGCAGGCAGGAAATATATTATTTATTACTACAAGCGATAGGAAAAAAGTATATAAAATAGATGCTGGTAGTGGGTTAGCCGTTCTTGCTGATGACTCACAATTCACACCAGTATCCTATACAATAGATAGCAATAACTTTGTTGCTATTAATGATACCCTCTACTTCACAACTAAAAGTGGTCATAATATTTGGAAAATAGATGAAACGGGTAAAATAGTATTAGCTGGAACTATAAATGTAGCAGGACAAAGCAGCCTGACTAATTTTATTAACGTCAATGGGACTTTGTGTTTTGCACTTTATGATGGGACTAACTCTCAGATTTGGAAGCTCCAATCAGATGGAACTGTTGCCAGTATCACCAATATAATTCCTCCTACCAATCAAGGTAATTTTATAGAAAAAATAACGGCGATCGGCGACCGACTTTATTTTTCGGCTAATGACAAGCAGTATGGAGCAGAGCTACGAGAATTAGACGTTGCAACTGGTAATCTAACAACTTTTGATTTGTATCCTGGAGTCATTGGTTCATCTTTGGAATCCAAAATAATCAATGTGAACGGTACACCCTATTTTGCAAGTGGTGCTGGTGCATTTGAAGCTAATATCTACAAACTCACTGCATCATTAACCCCAACACCTCCAAATCCCCCAACCACCCCAAATCCCCCAACCGAACCACCACTATATAAGATTACCGCGATCGATAATGGTACTGCGGAAACTTTAACTGGAGAAGCGCCGAAAACCGGAAAATTTGAGATTACGCGTCTTGACGATGTAAGCGTGGCAAAAGAAGTTAACTACGTCATGTCAGGTTCGGCAGTGAATGGAGTTGACTATCAAAAAGTAGAGGGTAAAGTCACCTTTGCCGCTGGACAAGCTACAGCATATGTCGATATCTTGCCGATCGACGATAAGATCTACGAAGGCAACGAAAGCGTTACTTTATCGATCCTCAAGAATAATGGTACTGGCGTTCAGACTTATAATCCCGCACAACCATTCAAAATTGCCAGCAATCTTGCCGATGCTGAAATCCTCAGCCAGTTACTGGGTACCACCACCGGATTGAGCAATATCAAACTAACCGTAACTGGAGATAAGCAAGCTTACGGTACGTTTGATAACGACCCCTTCAACCTAGGTAAAGGTATCGTCCTCAGTACTGGTAAAGTTACCGATTTATCTGGAGCAAATGTCTCCAGTGGGACGACTACTGATTTTGGCACTAAAGACAATCGCACTGGTGGATACGATCCGATTACGCTCAAAATAGAATTTAATACTGACGAAAATGCCGATCGGGTTTTCTTCCAGTATGTATTTGGTTCTGAGGAATTTACTGACTATTCTGGCAGTCAGTTCAACGATATTTTTACCCTCACTCTAAATGGTGTCAATCTAGCCAAACTCAGCGACGACAAAACCGCCACTATTAATAATCTCACCCCATCAGCCACTCCCCAAACTTGGAGTCCCGATTACATTGACAATCCACAAGGAACTGGGCCGCTGAAAGATAAAGTTATCTTAGATGGTTATACCAAAACTCTGACATTTTCTGGCGACCTGATTGCCAGTTCTAAGAATATCATCGAAATCACGATCGAGGATGTTAGCGATGGAATTTTAGACTCAGCTGTATTTTTAAAAGGCGGCTCGCTGGGTATCATCGATCCAAATGCCATCTCTGCCAAACTAAAACTGATCGACAACGATCTGCCACCAGTAATTAGCATTTCTGATGCTAGCGTTACCGAGGGTAAAAATGGTAATAAAAATGCTACTTTTACTGTCAATTTGAGTGGGCCAAGCGGTATCGTAACCACAGTTGATTATAGTACTGTTGACGGCACGGCGATCGCTGGTAGTGATTATACCAAAGTCGATCCGACCACCGTTAGCTTTGCTCCAGGGGAGACTACTAAGGAGATCGTCGTAGAGATTATTGGCGATACGATCGAGGAGATCGATGAAACTTTTAAAGTTAATCTTAGCAATGCAATTAATGCGAAGCTAAGTCCTACTAATAGCTCGGTAACGGGTACCATCCTCAATGATGATACTCCTGTTTCTCTAGCTGTCACCGATGCCAATGCCGCAGAAACAAATACCGACCCCGGACAATTTGTAATTACCCGTGGTGGCGATCTGACTAAAGAACAGAAAGTGCGCTACAAGCTTTCTGGTAAAGCTACCAATGGTAAAGACTATCAAAGTTTAACTGAGACAGCCATTTTTGCAGCGGGAGTGAGTAAAGCTGTTATCGATATCAAACCAATCGATGACAAAATATATGAAGGAAGTGAAGCTGTAACGCTAACAATCTCAACCGATGATTATATCGTTACTGGTACAAATACTGCTACAGTGACAATTGCCGATAACGATCCAGAAAAGCCTACAGTAATCGAACCAATTAAGAATCTATTGATGATTAATGGTGGTTCGGAAAATACTTTACTCAAATTCACCAAAGCATCCCAGCAGGGTAACGATCGCAGTGAAATCGGCGTATTCGTAGTCGATGACGATCTTGGGAGTATCGACGGGATTAAGCCTGGAGAAAACGGTTATTTAGTAGCCGCGATCGCTCGCGCCCAATCGATTTTCTCCAGTCTGGGTAATAGCGATTTTGACAAACAATGGGACGGTACTTCAGAGCGATTCTTAAATATTACTCCAGGCGATCGACTTGGGTTTTTAAAAATCGATAACGATACCATCGATTTTGTTAAGAAGGATCTGCTAGCAGGTAAGCAGCCAACAAATGTCTCACTGTCGATACCAACTAATAATAGTACATCTCCATTTACATTGGCAGCGACTAATAATGGTGGTTATAATCTCAGCTTCAACAATTTGGTATTAAACGTACAACCGCTTGATAATCTCACACCCTCTAAAGGATCTGGTTTACAAGGAAAATCTGAGGAACAAGTTATCGATCTGCGTGGTACGGGTCAAGCTATTGTAGATTTACGGATTATTGGTGATGCTAAGTATGATAACTATATTGCTTTCTATCAAGTAGAAGATGAGACCGGAACCCTCTCCAATGGACTCAAACCAAGCGATCCTGGTTATGCCAAGGCTGCAATTGAGAATGCAATCTTCAAGAGTCAATTTAAGAGTCAATTTGATAAGAGTCTGTCTATCGCTGGTGGCAAAATTTTAGCCCCTGTTATTGTTGCTAATGGTACTTTTGCCGATTTCCTCAAACAGAATCCACAAAATAAAGCCGACAGCAACATTCATACTTACTTCAACTATATTGGTGCTAATACCGATAAAGTAGATCACTTCCGCTTACTAGGTGATAATAAGTTTGGGGTTGAAGATATGTATGGTGGCGGAGATCGTGACTACAACGATCTCATCGTTCAAATGAAGGTTCTGTAATTATTTATCCTTACCAATTTCTATATCCAGAAAATCCCCCAAAATTGGGGGATTTTTCGATCGATAATAACCGAGTGCTGATTATTACTGGGCATGACTATCTTTTTTTGACAGTTTTTATCTCAGCAGTAGTCAAATCTCGCCATTCACCGAGTGCTAGTCCCTTAAGAGAGAGCGAACCGATCGCAACTCTCACCAATCTCAAGGTGGGAAACCCGACAGCGGCTGTCATTCTGCGGACTTGACGGTTTTTGCCCTCAGTTAAGGTTAATTCTAGCCATGAGGTGGGAATATTTTGTCGATCGCGGATGGGTGGGTCGCGTGGGGGTAGTTCTGGTGCGATGTGTAACAAATTTACACGGGCGGGTTTAGTATGATAATCCTGAATTTTTACCCCCGAAGCCAGCTGTGCCAAAGCCAATTCGTCAGGAATCCGTTCTACCTGCACCCAATAAGTACGTGGATGTCCGTATTGTGGATCGCTCAAGCGATGCTGCAATCTACCATCATCGGTTAGCAACAATAAACCCTCACTATCCCAATCCAGTCTGCCGACTGGATAGACATCGGGAACCGAAATATAGTCTTTGAGCGTCTGTCTACTTTCCCCATCTGTAAATTGGCTCAGGACACCGTATGGTTTGTAAAACAGCAGATAGCGCACGTTAAAATCATCCGAAATAACAGTAAACCGTAGCAATGGTTACCAGGTCGCCGTCGATGCTCGACTCCCGACCCTCAAACGTCGATATTAAAAGCGATTCACTTTGTCCGCGCTCTAAAAATCGCGCTAAGCTATAACATATAAGGTCGCGAAGGATAGATCTTCCCTCAGACCTCGATCGACTTCCACTCTGATAATTGGCATTTCCTTACCATGCTGCGAATCATCACTCAGCACGCCGAAGCGCAACAAGAGTTGCAGCGGATCGGTTCCCGTACCAACGACGATGCGATCGTCCATAAAGAGGCGACCGTAAGCGAAATCGTCCAAACAGTCAAACGGCAGGGCGATAAAGCCCTGTTACATTATACGGCTGAATTTGACGGTCAGACGCTGACAGTCGATCGCTTGCGGGTTAGTGGTGCCGAGCTAGATGCTGCCTATCAACAGGTCTCTAAGGAGCTGCTGAGTGCGATCGAGCTAGCGGCTGACAATATTCGCGAATTTCATCGTCAGCGCGTGCCCAAATCCTGGGTGACATTTGGCGATAAAGATATCGTCCTCGGCAAACGGTATACTCCCGTAGATCGGGCGGGTATTTATGTCCCAGGAGGACGTGCTTGCTACCCCAGTACGGTGCTGATGAATGCCATTCCGGCTAAAGTTGCTGGCGTACCGCAGATCGTGATGGTGACCCCCCCAGGTGCAGAAAAAGCTCTCAATCCGGCGGTACTCGTTGCCGCGCAAGTAGCTGGGATTGAAGAAATTTATCGAGTGGGTGGCGCTCAAGCGATCGCGGCATTGGCTTATGGTACCGACACTATTCCTAAGGTTGATGTGATTACTGGCCCGGGAAATATTTATGTCACCCTTGCCAAAAAGCTCGTTTTTGGTACCGTGGGTATCGATTCTCTTGCAGGGCCATCCGAAGTCTTGATTATCGCCGATCGCTATGCCAATCCCGCACATATTGCGGCAGACTTATTGGCTCAAGCCGAACACGATCCGATGGCCGCAGCGATCTTGATTACGACAGATAGTACGCTCGCGATCGCCGTACAGGCTGCGGTAGAAACTCAACTCGAACACCATCCCCGCAAGCTATTAACCGAAAAATCGATCGCGCATTACGGGCTGATCGTCGTCGTTGAAGATCTCAAAACTGCCACCGAATTATCTAATCACTTCGCTCCCGAACACCTCGAACTTAATACTACCGACCCGTGGGCGTTAGTCGAGCAAATCCGTCATGCAGGCGCAATATTTCTGGGGGATTCGACACCAGAAGCTGTTGGTGACTATCTCGCTGGCCCCAATCATACATTACCAACCTCTGGGGCGGCTCGCTATGCATCAGCGTTGGGGGTAGAGACATTTATGAAACACTCGAGTCTGATCCAGTACTCCCCAGCCGCACTAAGTAAGGTGGGTGGTGCAATTCAAGCACTTACCCAAGCTGAGGGCTTATTTTCGCATGGGGAGTCAGTCAGGATGCGCTTGAGCGATCGAGAGTAGCGATCGCCGCCGGAAGTGCTGTAGCAAGGAGATGGTCGATCGTCAGCCGATCCCCTGGCGATCGATCTCCTCAGCCGCTAAAATTACGGCTCTGTAACATCCAATTTTGGTGGCAGCGCACGTTTAACTGGCGCTGCTGGTTTTGGCTTATCTACATCCCCGCGCGCCATTCCTGACGAAGATGGCGAGCCGTTCGGCACTCTAGTGTCGCTTTCTTCAAATGTCTTCTTAAAGGGTCGCTTACTACCGCCATCGCTAGGCGGTCTACTCCCACCACCTTTACGTGGCGGCTTGGCTCTCAAGGTTGCAACAAATTGAGCGCTGCGGATCGTCAGGTCGTTATCGACGCGTACGACATCAAAATCCCAAAAATTACCGACTAGTTTTTGGGGAAGATCGCCAATTAAGCGGATTTTAAAATAGCGCTCTTCCTCGGTTTTTTTCTTGGGAGCCTGACGAATTTTGACAAATATCTCTTTAGTCTCGCGGGACTGATAGATCACTTCCCCACGAATGGAGAAATAAGTGTCGGGAATGCCAGAAGTTTCGATCGTCGGCACTGTCTGGGGTTCGGTTGGCGCGTCGAGGGTCTCATCCGCTGCAACTTCTAATTCGAGCGGCTTGAGTACTAGTTGCGGATCCCAAACACCCATAATTTGGGCGTGCAGTTTATTATCTTCCTTCCGAATGCGGGGATAGACAACCCACAGATGCGACTTTTCTAAATCGAGATGATTTTTGATCAGACTCATAATGCGACCGAGAATTACTGCGTCGATGACCGTGCCATCGTCAGCCAACATCATGCCCTGATTGAACTCCTCGTCAGAGGGTACATACTTACCCATCACCAACCCGATCGCGCGATACTGAAGTGGTTCGCTAGCGGGCGGAATTGGTGTATTACCCGTTAGCTGAAGCATCGGGGGTAAGGTTGGGTAATCTGATGGATCTGTTCTTTTGGGCCGCTTGATTGGTTTAGCGGGTCTGGTGGACGCTTCTGGATGCGCCGGGGGCTGATAACTGGGGAATTGTGCAGAACTCATAGAAAATTCCTTCGGACAGAGTCAAATTTTTTCGATCTCCCTCTCATAGTAATCGGGATCGAAGATCCTAAATTGTGGATACTGAACTAAGTGAGGGATCGGGCGAATTAAATCTGGTACTACTACTACAAATAGATCGTGCCCAGATCCAGCTCTCAAAGTACTATATCAGCGATCTGATTGTTGTAAATGACTCACTTCGGTTGCCTCTCTCTTTATAGATTGATGCCAGCCTATTCTAGCAATTTTTGGTCTAATCTCAAGCTCGATCTCAAACTCCGATCGATTAAAAAAGCTAGCGATGGCAATCTGAGAACGGATTTACTGCTGTTGGCCGATCGCGTTGGCTTGGGTCTTTAGCTAAAATCGGTCGGTAGCGCGTAAATTTTGTGCGCCAGTTTCTCAGTAATTGTGCTTGATTACAAACTGAAATGTAGTAGTAGTTTAGCATAAGGATATAAATTAAGTATTAATTGCTCCATTTGTTACATGCTCTACCGATAAATTATTTGCAGGGTTATTAATGAAATCGCTTGAAAACAGCAATATCTAAATGATTAAAATTCCTTTCGATCGATGTGTAATCCTTACTACTCTCGATTTTGAGCAGATTTCCAAGCGATTGGCGACGGCGATTTACGATCCGCGTTTTTCAGCAGATCGAGCTGCTAATAGCTCACCAAAACATCAGTATTATTGCGGCCAAATCCGTGGATTTAAATTCTCGGCCAGTCGGATCGTCGGGTTTAAATATTTCCATCTACCGCTCTTTTTATCCCCGACGATTGAAGGAAATATTAATGGATTAGCCAATGGATACGAAATCTCGCTAACGGCTAAGCTGCAAAATATCACATTTGTATTGCTGTTAACTTGGCTGGGAGGCTTACTGACGGCTAGTTCGATCGCCTTTGAGAAAGTTTTACTCAATATCCAAGACGAGCTTTATGGTAAAAGTTTAGGTATCTCCGTTAGCTTTTACCTCGTGACGATCGCCTATTTCTATTTTAGCTCTTGGCGCACTACTAGATTTTTTAAAACATTATTTACCAACGGACTGACAGGGGTTAATAAGATTAGCGTTGCCGATCTACATCCATGGTCGCCCGCCCTGACACGAACTAACGTACGGAACTCCACTACAAAGTGATATTGCCAACTTAGGAATGCTCGGTTTCTTCACAAGCACCGATACTCACCCAGGTGCTAGATAATTTGCCGGCTACCGCGCCGTACCACTCTTTTTTCCAAATTGGGGCTTGATGCTTGAGCGTATCGATCGCATACTGACAAGCTGCAAATGCTTCTCCCCGATGCGGGCAACCCACCGCTACCAATACGCTAATCTCACCGATTTGTAGCTTACCGACGCGGTGGTAAATAACCACGCGATTTGCCTCCGGCCATTGTTGGCGAATCTCCCAACCGATCTGCGCGAATACTCGCATCGCCATCGGCTCGTATGCCTGATATTCTAGGTATGCTACCGCTTGCCCCTCAGTGCGATCGCGGACTGTCCCACTCATGATGACTACTGCCCCATTAGCCGGATCGTCAGCCAGTTGGTAAACTTCATCTAGCGATAGGGGTGCAAACCCGATCGCGAATCGATCGAGTGGATGAGCGCTGACTTGAGTGCGTGTTATAGGTGTCACTGTTGTAGATAATTAAAAATTAGCGATATTCTGAGCAAGTTGCACTGCCAAGGATTAAAAAGTTATTGCGCTCGTTTTGGCTATATGTTAAGATACAGAATGTTAGCTTAGCACTAAGACGTGGAGCGGTGGCTGAGTGGTCGAAAGCGGCACACTGCTAATGTGTTGTAGGCTAGTCCTACCGAGGGTTCGAATCCCTCCCTCTCCGTCTTTAAATTATATCTTTTGATTAAGGGTCTCGGTATTAAATATCGAGATCCTTATTTATATTATTGCCTCTCTATCTAAACGCCAGATGTTAGCGATCGGTTGTGCTGTATGGTCTTATCCTGGTTGGGTAGGGGAAGTATATCCGCCCAAAACACCTGCAAGGGATTTTTTGCGCGGATATAGCAACTACTTTCCAGCCGTAGAGGGAAATACAACTTTTTATGCAATTCCCGATCGAAAGACGATCGATCGCTGGATCGCGCAAACTCCCACAGGATTTAAATTTTGCCTCAAGTTTCCCAAAGCAATTACCCATCACGGATTGCTGGCAACACAGATCGCTCCCGCCCAGGCATTTATCGCGCAGATGCAGGAATTAGGCGATAGATTGGGTGTAATGTTCGTCCAATTACCGCCGAATTACAAACCCGATAATTTAGCCGATCTGACGACATTTTTAACCGCGCTCCCACGTCACGATGTCGATATCGCCCTTGAAGTACGTCATCTAGATTGGTTTAAATCGCCCCATCAGGAGCGGCTAACCGAGCTTTTGGTTAAATTACGTGTCGGACGAGTCATCCTGGACACTCGAGCGATTTATGAGGCAGATCTAGCACTAGGCGATCGAGTGGAGTGCAAGAAGCCGCGCGTGCCGCTAGCATTGAGCCTGACGGCACCATTTAGCATCATTCGCTATGTGTCCCATCCAGTCCAATCGGCAAATCAGGTATGGCTGGAAGGATGGACGAGCCAGATTCAAGCGTGGCTGGAACTAGATACCCAAATTTATACATTCGTACATTGTCCGATCGAAGCGCGATCGCCGATTAATGCTCGCTATCTGCATGAGATTTTTACTGAAGTGGGAATCGCGATCGCACCCTTACCTCCACAACCGATCGAGGATTCTCCAACTCAATTGCGGTTGTTTTAGACGTGGAACCGATCGGGTTGCGACAGCTTACTGGTGCGATCCCGTGCAAATTGTAAATATTTTATTTTGGCAAATTAACGATTCGATATCCAAGTCTTAACCTTGGTATGAAAAACTAATTCCATGTAGATTTTGTGTCATTGCGATTTAAGCAACTTGCTGTAAATTCTGATACAAAAGTTGGGCTTATCCGATCGATATCGAACTGGTAAACCCGTATTTTATATAAGCGATTATTCTCTCAAAAATACTTGTCAAAGATTTGGAGTAGTGACGGTAGATCGCCACTGCATCTGAAGAGTTTAACTCGATCGGGTTTGAGTGTTTTCTAAGAAATTTGCAGTAGTTAATTGGGAACTTGCTTTCAGTCAAACGGATTATTTGTTTTATTGTAAGGAAGAGATCCTCAATGGTTGAATTAAAAGGTTTTGCTTCGATACCTGCGGATACCTTCGCTCCAGGGCCAGCTTCTGGTAAGTTTATTACCGCTACCACTAACGGCAGAACGACTCCGTTTCCCAGCCAGCCAGTTCAAGGTTTTAGTGCGGTTCAGCTCTCTGACACTCCTGGTACTTATTGGTTCATGCCCGATAATGGTTATGGTGCCAAAGCAAATAGTGCTGATTTCTTACTCCGAATTTACAAAGTTACGCCAAGTTTTCAAGGTATTGGCACTGGTGATGGCACGGCTAAAATCGGTGACTTTTTATCATTGTCCGATCCTGATAAAAAAGTTCCATTTAAAATCGTTAATAACGATACTACCGATCGCTTATTAACTGGTGCGGATTTTGATATCGAGTCGCTCGTTTTTGCCAAAGATGGTAGCTTCTGGATCGGTGAAGAGTTCGGCCCTTACCTCTTACACTTCGATGCTAAAGGTAAATTGCTCGATGCGCCAGTAGCCACTCCCCTCGATACCAAACTTAAAACCCTCAACGGTAAAGCTCCGCTGGTCATCGGACATCGCGGCGATAGTGGTGAATATCCCGAACACACGATCGAATCTTACAAACGCGCGATCGAAGTCGGTGCCAACTTCATCGAGCCAGATTTAGTTGCGACCAAAGATGGTGTCCTCATCGCCCGTCACGAGCCAAACCTGATCGGTACCACCGATGTCAAAGACCATCCTGAATTTGCCAACCGCAAGCGGACTGTTATCGTCGATGGTGCTGCCGAAGAAGGTTTCTTTGCTTATGACTTTACGCTAGCTGAAATCAAGACACTCCGTGCCGTTCAGCGGGTAGACTATCGCAGCAAGATTTACGATGGTATCTTTACCATTCCCACGCTCGATGAAATCATCGACTTGGTGAAAAAAGAAGAACAGATCTCTGGTCGTAAAGTCGGTATCTATCCCGAAACCAAGCACCCAACATTCTACTTGCAAGAAGCTAAAGCTCTCGATGGGACGAAGATTAACTTCAATCTCGGTCAGAAGCTGGTTGATAGCCTAGTCAAAAATAAATTCACCGATCCCAGTCGCGTCTTCATTCAATCGTTTGAAGTTGGCAACCTCAAAGAGTTGCACGATAAAATCATGCCCGCAGCCGGAATCAAGATTCCCTTGATTCAGCTCTTGGATGCCAATGATGTCAACCCAGATGGTTCGCTGCAAGAAATTCAGCCCTACGACTTCGTTGTCAGTGGCGATAAGCGCACCTATGGCGACCTCCGCACCCCCGCAGGCTTGAAAGAAATCAAGACCTACGCCGATGGAATCGGGCCATGGAAACCGATGATCGTCCCGACGAAAACGTTGGATCAAAATAAAGACGGTAAACCTGACGATCTGAATAACGATGGTGTCATTAACGATACCGATCGCGTGACCCTTCCGCCAACTACCCTGATCGCCGACGCACATGCGGCTGGCTTACAGGTACACGCTTACACTTTCCGCAACGAAGCGCGGAACCTGGCTTACGACTATCAAGGCAACCCCGAACTCGAATTCCAGAAATTCATCAACCTCGGTCTAGATGCCTACTTCACCGACTTCCCAGCTACAGGTGCTAAAGTTCGCGACCAACTCAGTGCATCGGTAGTCCGATCGCCTGACAACCCCGATGTTCTAGCTAGCACTAAGTTTAATACCCTCAGTGGCAAAGCCCCGATCGTCATCGGACACCGTGGCGCGGCTGGTTTGCGCCCTGAAGAAACCCTCGCAGCTTACAAAGAAGGTGTAGCTCTGGGTGCTGACTTTATCGAACCCGATATCGTCGCAACTAAAGATGGCAAGCTGATCGCTCGTCATGAAAACGCGCTCGCTACAGTATTACTCAATGCTGACGGCACGATCCAACGCGATGCGAGTGGCAACCCCGTCATCAACAACACCAACACGACTACCGACGTATATAAGCGCAAGGAATTTGCCGATCGCTTGACGGTCAAAACGATCGATGGTGTGAAAGTTGGCGGTTGGTTCTCCGAGGATATGACCTTGGCAGAAATCAAGACTTTGAATGCGATCGAACGGCTGCCAGCTTTACGCGGTACGGCATACGATAACGACCAGCTCAAAGTTGTTACTTTGGATGAGTTGATCGATTTCGTCAACCAAGTCGAAAAAGAAACCGGACGCAAAGTTGGGATATACCCAGAAACCAAGCACCCGACTTACTTTCAAACCGAAGGTAAACGCCTCGACGGTTCGCTCATCAATATCAATCTCGGTCAGAAGATTATCGACACTTTAGTCGCTAAAGGCTTCACCGACCCCAGCCGTACCTTCATCCAATCTTTTGAAGTCGGCAACTTGCAGGAATTGAAAAACACCATCATGCCCAAAGCTGGTGTCAATATTCCGCTGATTCAATTAATTGGTGGTTCTGGTCAACCTTACGACTTCACCGTCAGCAAGGATGCCCGTACTTACGCCGATCTGATCAAACCTGACGGTTTGACTGGAGTTGCTAAATACGCAACCGGAATCGGTCCCGACAAACGGACGATCGTGCCTGCTACTACTGTCGATAAAAATAATGATGGTAAACCCGACGACCTCAATGGCGACGGTCAAATCAGCGATGCCGATCGGGTTACAGGCACTCCTACAACTTTGATTGCCGACGCTCATAAAGCCGGATTGCAGGTTCACCTTTACACCATCCGCGATGATGCGTTCTTCCTGGCTTCTAGCTATAATGGCGATGCCAGTAAGGAATACAAGCAATTTATAGACTTGGGTGTAGACGGTTTCTTCACCGACTTTCCTAACACAGGCGCGCAAGTCGTTCGCGATGCCTATGTCGGTTTGCCAGTTCAAGCTAATTTGGGTAGCTCGAAAGGGTTTGAAGGGATGGCGATTAACCCTGGTAAAACGATCCTGCATCCGCTGCTCGAAGGCTCCGTCGCTGGCGATCCGCTCGATGCGCTCCGGATCTATGACTTCGATCTCAAAACCAATACCTACAGCGATAAATTCAAATTCTACCGAAAAGAGAATAACGCTTACTCGATCGGTGACATGACTGTCATCAACGAGAATGAGTATCTAGTCATCGAACGCGACCAATATCAAGGCGACGGCTCCACCGGACAACCGCCAGCAGCTTTCAAGAAGATCTTCAAGATCGACTTGTCCAAAGTTGACGCACAAGGCTACGTTCAGAAAGAAGAGATCGCCGACTTGATGAATATCGCCGATCCGAACGACCTGAACAAAGATGGCAAAACCACTTACAAAATGCCCTTCGTGACGATCGAAGATGTCGTCGTCCTCGATAAGAACACCATCTTAGTCGCAAACGACAACAACTATCCCTTCTCGATCGGTCGTCCCCCCGGCATCGACAACGATGAGATCGTCCAGTTGAAATTGGACAAACCTCTCAATCTTGCGAGTAATGTTGGCGTAGAACCAGTGAAACCACCTGTAGTCAAGCCTCCCGCTCGTCACGAAAACGAGGAAGCAGGTCGTGATTGTACCGACCACTTCAGTCACGATGACGATCGCGACGAAGATCGACGGATGGATTACAACGCTAAGGATGTCGTTCTCCCTGTCAACAAGCTCGCTCCTACTCCGGTCAATAACAACACTTACACTTCTGCGCCTGCGAGTAATTTCTTCGCAGTCGATGATGTTTCTGGCAAAATCGGCAATCTCAAACCTACCGACGCTGGTTATGCAAATGCCGCACTCGATCGAGCATTAGTAAATATCCGCAGTACACAAACTCCTGGTATTTATCAACTCGCTAGCGGTCAATACGTCGGACAGTTCCCCGCTAATGCTGGCAACAATTCGCACAGTACTCCCGCATCCAACGCACCTCGCGATTATGCCAATATCGGTGCCAATTCCCACAATTCCTCGCGCATGATGCCATCGCAACCATTTGGCGGCGATCGTTTCCACGAGAATATGTTCGGTGGTGGTCATCACGATAATTTTGGCTCGCACCACGGCCATTCTCGCCACTGGTAGGCATTCCTGCAGCTCGATCGAGTGGCGATCGAGCTAACGGCTAAAAAAATCCATCTGTCCTGTTTTTTAAGAGATCGGTAGAATTTACCGATCTCTTTTTTTGCGATCGATCTCCAGACCGTTATCTTGCCTCCACAAACGACAATCGCCGCTATCCCCTATCTACATGAAAAAACCAGCAGATAACTCGATCGGCTGGTAAATTAGCTGTGTTGGGAGGAGAAAACTCGTTCCTTAGACTCTGACAAAAACTTGCGTTGCTCGCGACTTCTGCTATCGCCGAACCGATTGTTAATGTTGGATTTTAAAGCTCTTTGTCATCTCTTATTAAGAATTGTAACAAATATCTTGCAAAAATGCAAATAATTTCTATCGAAAACATGTTTTCGATAGAAATTTGAGTTTTAATCCTAAGTAATCATCGAGCTTTTAGGGTAGCGCTCTAAAAACCACGATCGCTGGATCGATTGCCAGTCAATATACTCAGCCAATGAGATCGAGCTACGGAATTACTTATCGATTGCTAAATCTCGATCGTCAGCGCGATCTGTTGGAGGTATGAGGTTCCAAAAATTACTGGTTGTGGGAAAAAAGTAAAGGAGTCGAGCGTTAGACTTTATTACTCACCGACCCCTACACTCCAAATAAAACCACCCTGTATGCTTCTGGAATACTAAATCGATAGTATCCGCTCGAGTACACATGACAATAGCGTAACTCTTTTACTCGTGGATCTAAAGGTAAAAAGGTAACTAAAAAGTCAGTTTTTGAGGTACGTATCTTAGATATATCCCAAGATTATATTTTGCTATTTATTGTAGTTAAAAAGAGCGAAAACAACGAATGCTAGATCGCGATCGTCGATTGCTAAGATGGAACTGTATAAGCGATGAGCTGTCCGATGCGTTGGCGGAGCGTGTCTAGATTGGTGCGCTCTGCGGCGGAGATAAACACGGCATTAGGAAATTCTTCCTCAGCTTGAGCGAGCCGCTCATCATCAACCCGATCGATCTTATTAAATACGATCAACGAAGGCCCTGGGGCGATCGGCATCTCACCCAAAATGCCCATCACCGATCGAATATGACTGTGCCAAGCTGGGTGTGATAAGTCGATCAAATGGATCAAGGCATCAGCTTCAGTTACTTCCTCTAATGTAGCACGAAAGGCATCCATTAGGGGTGGTGGTAATTCGTGGATGAAACCGACGGTATCTGTGAGCAAAATTTGCCGCAATTCACCAGTATTACTCGCTGGGACGTTAAAGCGGCGAGTCGTCGGATCGAGCGTCGCAAATAACTGGTCGGCGATATAGACTTCGGAATTGGTGAGGATATTTAGCAGGGTAGATTTCCCAGCGTTAGTATAACCGACTACAGCAACAGATGGCACATCGTGATGCTGGCGTTGTTGGCGCAACCGCGAACGATGCGCTTGCAGTTGGTTAACATCTTGCTGGAGCCGGGAGATCCGCTTTTGGATCGTCCGGCGTTCGGTTTCTAGTTTGGTTTCCCCAGGGCCTCGCGTGCCGATCCCGCCACCCTGACGGGACATGGCACGACCGCGACCCGTTAGTCGGGGTAACATATATTCGAGTTGGGCGAGTTCGACTTGTAATTTACCCGCACCAGATTGAGCGCGTTGGGCGAAAATATCTAGAATTACCTCAGTGCGATCGACTACTCGAATACCGATTTGAGTTTCGAGATTTCGCGATTGACTGGGTGAAAGATTGCAATCAAAGACGATCAGATTCGCACCGACTTTTTGAGCGGAGAGCGCGATTTCTTGGATCTTCCCCTCACCGACAACGGTTTGAGGATGGGGACGCGAGCGTTTTTGTTGGATGGTTTCGAGGACTTCACCCCCGGCGGTTTCTACCAGTCTGACTAGTTCCTCCAGTCCATCGGTAAAGCGTTGCGTAGTTACAAAGTCAGTTTTGACCCCAACTAATAATACTCGATCGACCTCATCGGCAACATGCTGATTGGCGACATCTCGCTCGTATTCACGCTCGATGCCATCGACGAGTTCGAGAAAATCCTGGTCGCTGATGACATCCAGCGATAAAGGTGGCGAAATCGTCCAATTGATTTCTGGATGCGGGACGAGATGGGCGAGATAGGTATCCTGAATGTAGCCAGTTACGCCACCACCGCGCTTTTGAAAGCCGCTACCAGTGATGTTGAGGATGACTAGTGCATCCAACCGTTGCAGCGCCATCGCCGTTAGTGACGCTTCGCCAGGAATATCGGGTTTGAGTTGAGTAGAGATACACCGAATCCCACTCAAGCGTTCCGCACCATAACGGGGTAATTCGAGCGGCGGGATTTGGGTTTGGCGGGGTGTCCCCACGCCCAATCGGATAATTTGACCGCGCCGATTGATATATGCACTCAGTGGGTCGCCAATTTCGGCACTAATTGCAGCTAGTCGTTGAGCAAACTCTGGCGTAATCAATCGATCGCCTGGTAATCTCTGGCTGTAGAGTCGCCGCAGTTGTTTGAGTTGGTTAGACTTTAATCCTTGTAAGTTGCCGTAGATGGTCTCGATATGCTGTTCTCCAATGCCACTACTTATATTGTATGGAGTAGGCCAGATGTTGAACACCCAGTCTTGCAAAACTTCATTAATTGAGAGTTGGCAACAAGCTTAGGAATGAGAACTAAATAACTTGCCATTCCTCCTTTGGTAGGGGCAATTCATGAATTGCCCCTACCAAAGGTCGGGGCGGGGTAGATCTGCATATTATTAGATTCTCGTTCCTTAGTCTCGATCGTAAAGTTTAAATTAAGATACAACCGCTACGCGCAGGAAGATCGATCGACAGGAGCCGATCTTCCTGCGGCCAAACGATCTCAGCCGTACCAAATAATAATTGACTCACCCGATTATTGACTCCCAATACCGTCAAATCGAGACTGACGGTTGCCGACTCCATCCCCACATTTACCGCAACGATTAGCTCTACATCCGCCAATGTCCGTATGAAGACATAAGCATTCCCTACTGCTAATAGCACTCGATAAGTACCGATCCGTAAGGCTGGATACTGATGTCGCAACGCGATCAGCTGACGATGATAGTCCAATAGCTCCAGATCCCAATCAGCTTCCTGTGGAAAACCGCGCCGTGAATCAGGATCGACTGCGCCTCCCAATCCGACTTCATCGCCATAATAAATACTGACAGCACCCGGAAAAGTAAATAATAATAACGTTGCTAACTCGACACTCGCTCGATCGTGTTGCGCGATCGACAGCAATCTTGCGGTATCGTGGCTGGCTAAGAGATTAAACTGCGCGAGCTGAATTTCCCACGGATAGAGATCCAATAACTGTTGAATTTTGGCTGCATAAGCTGGAGCTGATAATGCCGGATAAGGTTCGTAACTGCGCGATCGCACGTAGTCCAATACCACCCGATCTCCAGTTGTGAAAGCGATCGTCGGCGCGGTAAATAGATAATTCATCACCCCATCAAACTGCGTCCCATCCAGCCATTGCCGCGCATCGCGCCACACTTCCCCCACGATATAAGCTTCAGGATCGATTGCCTTGACGCGATCGCGAAACTCTTGCCAAAACCCCACACTGCTGATTTCAAACGGCACATCTAGCCGCCACCCATCAATTCCCACCCGCAGCCAGTGTTCGGCAATCTGCATGATGTACTCGCGGACATCGGGATTATCGTGATCGAAAACTGGGAGCGCACGATTGCCACCCCAACCTGCATAATTAGCTGGCAACTTGCCATCATAAGCCGACAGCGGCCAATCATCGATTTTAAACCAATCTACCCACGGGGAAGTGGGGCCATTTTCCAAAATATCGCTAAAGAAATAAAACCCCCGACTGGCATGATTGAAGACACCATCTAAAATGACTTTCATCCCGCGCTGATGCGCCGCAGCCAAGAGTTCTAAAAATGCGGTATTGCCACCTAAGATCGGATCGACTTGATAATAGTCGTGAGTATGATACCGATGATTGCAAGTAGACTGAAAAATTGGTGTAAAGCACAATGCATTAATCCCCAAATCCTGAAGGTAGTCGAGCTTGTCGATAACGCCCCATAAATCTCCACCCTTATAGCCTGCCAACGTCGGCGGCGCATCCCAATCTTCCCACTGCGGAGCTTGCAACAATCGTCGGGGTGAGTGCTGCCCGATCGCTAATCGATCGGGGAAAATCAGATAAAAAACTGCATGTTTTACCCAGTCTGGTGTTTGAATATTCACGATTAAGTTTAGATATTAAGAGTCGAACCTAATTCGATCGAATGGTGCTTAAATATCTATATTATATCGAGTATTTTAAAAGGGTCAATCCAAATATTTGCTTGTCGTCGGATTGATTTCTGAATAGCTACTGTTGAATTTCATATATTTCCAGCGGTAGACCGTCGGGATCTTGGAAAAAAGTAAATTTTTTACTCGTAATCGGATCTACTCTAATTGGTTCGACAGTAATACCCCTGGAAATCAGATAATTAACATTGTCTTCGATCCGTTCGACTGCAAAAGCTAAATGTCTCAATCCACAGGCTTCTGGCTGACTCGATCGATGGGGAGGAGCTGGAAATGAAAACAATTCGATCGCATCATCCTTACCAACTCTCAAGTCTAACTTATAAGAATTCCGTTCGCTTCTAAAAGTTTCGGCAATAATTGGAAATTTGAGAATATCTACATAAAAACTTTTCGATCTTTCATAATTAGAACAAATTATTGCAACATGGTGAATTTTATTTACTTGCAATTGCAGATCCCTCACGATCGATTATTGGCTAAAACCCCCCAGGGTAGAGAATCAGCAAATTATAGGACTCGAATGATACTGGAGATGGTGGCGATCGAATCTAGGTTTTTGATTTCGGTGAGGGCTACATCAAAGTCTTTTTCAGAGACATCGTGAGTGACGACAACGATTTCAGCACGATCTCCATGTAATCCGGTTTGGACGATCGATTCTAAACTCACGCCATGAGCGCCAAACCTAGTGCCTAATTTGCCGATCGCGCCCGGAATATCCTCACACGAGAACCGCACGTAGAAACTACTCGATAACACCGATAAAGGTGCCATTTCACAATAGTGGGTATGAGCGCAACTCAATAACGGGTGGAGCGCGGTATTGGGAGAGTTGACGGCATCTTCGCGGACTGGGTTGCTGTGGAGGACACCGACGATCGCCAGAATATCAGAAACTACTGCTGAAGCTGTCGCCCCCGCGCCTGCGCCAGGGCCGAATAACATCACTTGTCCCAAGGGTTCGCCTTCGACTAAAATCGCATTGTAGACCCCGTTAACGGTTGCGAGCGGACGGTCTTTGGGTACGAAGGTGGGATGTACCCGTACTGAAATCTTATCGTCGGTGACGCGTTCGGCGATCGCGAGTAATTTGATGACAAAGTTGAGTTTTTCGGCATAGGCGATATCTGTCGCACTGATTTTGCGGATCCCCTCACAATACACATCCTCCCGCCTAATTCTGCCGCCAAAGGCTAGCGATGCCAAAATCGCGATTTTATCCCCAGCATCCAAACCATCCACGTCAGCAGTCGGATCTGCCTCCGCATAGCCCAATTTTTGCGCGTCGGCGAGAATATCGGCAAATTCACCACCTTCGGCGGTCATGCGCGTGAGGATATAGTTAGTCGTACCGTTAATAATCCCCGTCACGCGTTGAATTCGGTTGACCCCAAGGGACTGTTTGAGCGGTTGGATCACTGGAATGCCACCGCCGACGGCTGCTTCGAGCATCACATATACGCCAGCTTGGTTGGCAGCCGTGAAGATTTCATCACCGTATTTAGCGATAACTGCTTTGTTGGCGGTAACGATGTGTTTGCCATGCGCGATCGCTTTGAGCATCAAGCTGCGTGCGGGTTCGATCCCACCCATGACTTCGACGATTATCTCGATTTCGGGATCGCAGACGATCGAATCGAGATCGGTGGTGAGTAGCTCTGGCGGAAGTTCGACAGCGCGAGGTTTATCGATCGCTCCCACCCCGACGCGGTGAATTTCGACAGACTTGAGTAAGTGATGTCGCCCTACGGGATCTAGTAAAATCTCAACTGTGCCCGTACCAACGGTTCCCAGTCCTAAGATGCCAATTTTAACCACAACTCGATCGTCTTTAGATAATTATTCTGCTGTTTAGATTTTAAGCTAGTAAGTACCTAAATTTCAGCCTCACCTTTCCAGAGACTGGCGATGAGGCTGAATCGAGTCAAATTAATAGAGCTAGTAATTAGTGTTTTTGTCCTTTGGGATCGGGGCCATATTTGTTCGCCCCTACTTGACCAGCTTCGATCGCGTAAATCAAACTAACGATCGGGACGATACACCACCAACCATTTCTATCTGTATCGTGCATTCTTCGAATGTTAACAGCAATACTTGGAATTAAAACTGCCAAACTGTAAATGTTCCCTAGCACTGTCTGATCGGTCTTAGTGGCTGCACTCATAAACCCAGTGACAAACCCAATTGCCACAGAAATAATTAGATGAAACAGAAAAAACATCCAATATTCTTGTCTACTCGCACGACCCTCAAATACTGCATACTTTTTAAGTACCTTAATATACCATTCCATAGTTACCCCTGATTTGTTGAAAACTCGCTTCGATCGAGACAACGAGCTTGTCTGCGACAAACACGATCGTCGATCTTATCTAAGTATTCCCTGCAAACCATCAAAAGTTAAATCGGGTTGTGGCGATCTTGATTTTTCCACAACAATAGCTCGATCCTAAATCCGTCAGATCTAAGTTATCTCAACGATCTCGGTATAGTCAAAATCATTGGGACTGCGCTCGATCAGTGAGTAACGACGACCTTTGATTTCGAGATAATCTTCGGGGCAATCTGGCTTGGAAGTATAATAAGTTAAGATATATTGCTTACCGATTTTTGATTGCATTTCGGTTTCTACTTCGTCACGCCATTGAGTTTTGGTAACGAGGACGATGAGTTGACTGGCTAGTTGGGGGAGGATCTGCGCGATTTGGCGACGGGAAATGCGATCGAGACTGCCGAATGGCGAATCCATCACGATCGGGAAGGTATTGCTTTCAGGAACTGCAAGGAGTTTTTGTTCGCTCCATTCACGCACTCTGTCAATAATCCCACCGATAAATGAGAGACTGAGGATCTGATTTTCGCCAGTAGATGCAGCGACGATCGTTTCTACTTCTCTAGTAGTTTCGACCAGGATTAGTTCGTATTTTTCGGTGATTTTAGGTAAATATGGCGTAACTGAAATTGTTTGAAAGATTTGTTGGACGCGCTGCTCTAGTTCCAATCGAAATTGTTGTTCTTGCTGGTGGCGGATGGCGATTAATTCTTCGATCGCCTCTCGGGTAGCTTGGAGCCGCCGCGACGCTAAATTCTGCCGATCTTGGTTAGCTTGTTGTTTGGTAATTTGTTTGGCTAAGGCTTGAATTTGACCTTCGATATGCACGATCTGTTGGTTATTTTGTCCACGATCGAGTGTCAGGTCGCGAATTTTGATTTCAATCTCATCGAGCCGTTTTTGGAGATTGCTAATTTCAATATTAGTATCTTGACGGAGTTGTGCTTCGAGATTGTCTAATTTGGTTTCTATTTGGCTAATTTCGGCTCTAGCAGTGGTAGCAGTTTGTTGCTGAAGATCGATCGCTTGCCAAAACTCGCTGCCTTTAGTTTCGATACTTTCAACTTGAGTAATCAGCCGCATGGTTGTCTCTTCCATTACCGCAATGCTGGCACGAGACAGCCAGGTTTGGACTTGGATGTATGCGGCAGTATTTGGGGCTAATTCCGTGCCACAGAGACAATGCTGATGGAGCAGGAGTTGGCTAAGAAACTCGCGGGAGATGCCTTGATTGAGTTCGCCGCGATCGCGCAATTCACCGACAAGCTGCTGGAAGTCGCGAGTTAGCGCTGGCAGTAAGACGGTATAGGCTTGGGTGGAGACGATCTGTTTGATTGTTGACTGAGCTTGACGGAGTTGAGTTTGATGGGTGGCTTTGGTACTTTCTAATTCTTGACGTTGCGCTTGGATGGCGGTGGCAGCGGTGAGTTCGAGCAAGTGTTTGCCGATCTCTTGCTTGATGCGATCGAAGTTAGCAATTTCTTGGGCGATTTCTGTTTGACGCTGGTGGATCCGATCGATTTCTTGTTGCGACTGTTGTTGCGATTTGAGTAAGTCTTTTGTCGTCGTATCGCCGATTTGACTGAGTTCGATTTCGAGCGTCTTTTTTGCTTTGCCAAGATGATCGATCGCGCGATTTAAAACTTCCACCCCGAGTAAAATTTTCGTAGCTTCGGCGATTTCCAAGCGTTTATCCTGACGGACGATTTGCTCGATCCGTTCGCCATCGAAAAAGAAGTATTGATGCAAACTGGCAGGTAAGATTCTGCCGATAATTTCGTCTGGCGGTTGTTGGGGGTGCAGCCATTTACCATCGGCATCGCCGATGTAGAGATAGAGTAATTCGTTATTGACGATATTGACTTCAGTTTGCTGTTTGTAGGCGCGACACATCCGTTTGGCACGATACCGTTTGCCATCGTGTTCCCAGGCGATTTCTACCCACGCATCAACCGCATTCCCAATTTCAGTTTCAGCGATCGCGCGTTTATTCACAAGTTGCTGGGATTCAGCAAAAGCAGCGGTAAATTTTTCGTATAGTACCCACGTAAATGCATTGAGAATCGTGGTTTTACCCGCGCCGTTATTCCCATGCACGATCGTGGTGTTGCGATCTTTGTCGGTAGCGAGCTGGATTTCGGGAGTTTCGCCGTAAAATTGCCGAAAATTACACAAACGAATCGTGGTGAGCTTCATGTAGATCTCTTGCGGGTGTCGGAACCCACCCCTAGCCACTCCCAGGAGGCTACCGTGTATACACAAGTCCGTTAGACTTCGTTTCGAGATCTGAATCCCCCAAACCCCCTTAAAAAGGCGGCTAAAATCCGGTCGAAGTCCCCCTTTTTAAGGGGGATTTAGCGGCTCCCGCTCGTCGGGTTTCCCGACGGTTTAGGGAGACAAGACAGGGGGATTCCCATCAATTTCGCTTCTCACCAGAGATGTGTATACACGGTAGCCCAGGAGGGGAATAACAATGAGGAGTTAGGATGTTACTTATTATACTAGGACAAGCTAGACCTAAAGTAGGCAAGCGGGCTACTTGACGATTTCTTTGATGATTTGCAGGATATCATCGTTGATGGGCGAATTTTTTTTGCGATCGAGTCGGTCTTTTTCAAGTTGGAGGACACGCTCGATAATTTGACGAATTTCTGGTGTGGGAGTTTGAGGCATCAGTGTCAGAGGGGGCGATCGGGCGATCGGGCAAATTATCGTCAACTAAATAACCAATACCCAATACCCAATCTAAGAAATTAATTGCTACCTGTAAAGATAACTTCAGGAAACTTGAGCTGAGCTTCGGGTAAGGGGCGACCTTTGCCTTCTTCTTGCCAGTAGTTGATCACTTCAGTCGCTTGGTTGAGGATACCCACACGATCGACTTCAGCGATCCAGTGTTTGGCTTCTAGCTCGGCTTTGAGTTGTTCCCACGCATCGTTACGCGGCCAGAAAAAATAAGCGGTCAAGGGACTCAAACCTTTGCCAACTACTTGGTCTACTGCCAAGGCAACGTTTTCGTCCAACCAGAGGACTTTTAAAATAAATTTAGCTGTGGTGATAATGGTTTCGGTCGCTTCTGTCATATTTATTTGTTAGTTTGGACACACAATCTATAATTGTACCATCTAAATTATCCAGCATAGTAGCAGACCCAGATGAGTGCGATCGTCATATTTGATATCGATGGAGTAATTCGAGATGTCGGCGGTTCTTATCGCCGTGCGTTAGCAGATACAGTAGCGGAATTTACCAATGGTGGCTATCGTCCGACTGCCGCAGACATCGATACGCTCAAGAGTGAAGGAATTTGGAATAACGACTGGGAAGCCTCGCAGGAGTTAATTTATCGCTATTTCGAGCAGCAGGGGCAAGATCGCACCGATATCATACTAGATTATGGTCGGATCGTCGCCTATTTTCAGACTAAATATCGCGGTACAGATCCAGTGAATTGGAATGGCTATATCTGCGACGAACCGCTGCTAGCTACTCCCGAATATTTTGCCACATTAACTGCGGCAAACATTCCGTGGGGCTTCTTTAGTGGTGCGACCCAAGGCTCGGCAAGTTATGTGCTAGAGCGAAGACTGGGTCTGACAGCGCCGATTTTGGTAGCAATGGAGGATGCTCCAGGCAAACCCGATCCGCAAGGATTATTTATGACGGTAGAAAAGTTGAGAGCGACGCATGAAAATATTCATGAACTCCCAATCGTATATGTTGGTGATACGGTTGCTGATATGTATACAGTCGTCAAAGCTAGGCTCGCTAAACCCGATCGTCAGTTTACTGCGATTGGCGTACTACCACCGCATATCCACGGTGATGTTCGCGTCCAGGCATATACGGAAACGTTGATCCAAGCAGGCGCTGATTCAGTAATAGCGAGTGTTTTAGAACTAACTCCCGTACTAATTGCCGCATATTAATAGATTACGCTGACACGATCGCCACCACATCCACCTCATTTCTAATAATTCGCTCGTTAGTAGGAAGTTAAGGATGGAAAAACCTCATCTCTAGATAGGTGTGGACGACGCTACTATGAATGTGAGTTTTCCACACCTATCAAATTTTAGGGAATCTGAGATGATAGAAATAGCTCAGAAATAGCTTAAGGAAACCGATATGAAGACCTTCTCTATCCAATCGATTTACAACTGGTATCGCGGTTTGTTACAGAATCCCAAGTATCGTTGGTGGGTCGTAGCTGGCTCGATCGTTTATCTCGTCAGTCCGTTAGATATTTCGCCCGATATTTTCCCAGTAGTTGGTTGGATCGATGATGGTATTGTCATCTCGTTATTGATAGCTGAAGTCTCTCAAATTGTTAAAGCTAAATTAGAAGAAAAAAGCGTTCGCACTGATAAAGTAACAGAACCAGTTGCTGACAACACAGTTGACGTAAATGCAGTTCAGGTTGAGTAATCGATTTCGCTAAAATCCAATAAATATCTAAATATAACGACCTCACATTGAGTAATGCCAGGTCGTTTTTTAATGGATATATGTTTTTTAAAATCCAGATCGGGATAGTTTTATCGATTTCTCGCTGGAGTTCGCTCGCCGCGCTCTAACTTAACTTGCAAACGACCTAAGCCATACCAAACGAGCGTTCCAAACACAACTATCCCGAGCGCGACCTGAGCGATAAGTAACGAATTCGCACCACCTCTTAATGCGACGATCGAACTAACAGCCCAAGCTATTAGTGAAATAATTGCGATCGCTTGGCGGACGACCTGGATATTTTTCCAAGCTGTATGACAACTATGACAATTTTCGGTATGCGAATGATAGCGATCGAGTAATTTTTCGGTTGTTAGTGGTGGATAAAAAGGTTGTCCGAGGAAGGGATCGGACTGATATTCATTTACCCATTGACGGTATTCAAATACGAACCGATCGGCTTTAGTAGGTAAATAAAATACCTGACTGAAATCCTCACTACCACCACTTTGTGCTAGATAGCGTTCTTGATAGTGGAGGAAAATTTGGTCGTCTTCTAAGATTGCATTGTTATTAATATGTGAATACCATTTGGGCGTAGCACCGATAAAAAATGCGGGAAGTTTACTGGCAAATTTAAACGGAAATCTCGCAAATAATCGACATTCACCTTTGCGTGTAGGAGTTGCATAAACGACCGTAATTGTCTCGCCTAATTGCTTCGATGTGAGTTCGTGCCACATCAAACACGGCGCGATAAATGTCGTGTTCTGTCTACCCAATGTGCCCTTGCGGGGGCCATCTGCCCAGGTACCTGTGAAGCCAGATTTATCGGAAGTGAGGACTTCTAATTCTACAGGACTAGCATTCGATCGCTTGCCGACACTACCGTGATGGGTATAGGGTAAATGACTCGGATCGAGAACATTTTCTAGTAAAGTCAGCGCGTCATACGGTAAATCGCGGAAAGTATTGAGCATCACCCAGCCATCCTGTGGCACACCCGTCGCGGACATGGGCACTGGAATTGTCGGAACTGGCGTATTTGCGGCCTTTTCCGGCGTACCAGGATAGATGAAGAGTAATCCTTGTCGGACGGCAGTTGGCAACGACTTAACACAAGCACGGCGGGATGTTTCAGCTTTAGCGTCAGGCAATTGTTGGGGAATCCGATCGCAAGTACCAGCTCCAGTAAATGCCCAGCCATGATAAGGGCACTCCAACAAGCCATCTTCAGCGATCCGCCCTTCGGATAGTCTCGCCAGTCGGTGGGGACATTTATCGTCAAATGCGCGCCATTCTTCGGCAAGTAAGTCCCACCAGATGACTAAATCACGATCGAGTAAGGTAAATGGTGTCGGCTGAGATTTATCCAGATCCTCGACATAATAGACTGGATACCAAGACTCGATCGGGTCGAATCGGCTCGGTTCATCGCCACCTGGCATAATTTGCGTGCGATCGTCTGTTGCTACTGCTGTTGTCATAGTTGATGCCTAGTGCAACTTGCTTACTTTACACTTCGTTACATCTAAAGATAACAACTGTTGACTAGTCGGCGCAAGGTCATCCGGGTGCGTGCATTTCGCTAAAAGTGCGGATGGTAGCTGGTAGTCCCAGATCTTCAGCCAGAAGATCGATCCCATCGATAATTCGATCGCACTTGTCGATCGCCAAAGACTGATAACATCGATCGCGCCAATCGCTATTTATTTGAAATCTTGCCAGTGCTTTGGTAAGTGCAGGTCTTACTTGGTAAGCTGTTTCTGCCTTATCTATGCCTGCACTTAATAATGATGATTTCAATCTCAACGCACTCAGATCGATTATATCTCTCGATCGAGTACCTTCCTCAGCCCATCGATCTGCATTTGCCAACAGTTTCTCAGCCCAACAATCTACTATCGATAAGCAAGGCACTGGCGACCATTCAGGATAATTAGCCTCGGCTATTTTGATGCGACTTTCAACAATAATTTCAAATTTAATCGTGTTATTATCGACCTCAATTGGAAATCTTACACCATAACCATCTGCTTGAATCGATCGAGGAAATTGGAGTCGATTTGTAGACTCGAAGATGAGATCGTAGCCACGATCGGCGATCGATCTGCGTAATTGTCGATAACCATCACTATTAGTCAGAAAGTCAATATCTTGGCTGAGCCGATGTTCGTTACACATCAAACTAACCCCACCGAAGTAAATCCCTATTTCTTGAAAAAATTCACTCCGCAATGACTGAAGTACTAATAAAATCGATTCGTGCCATTGATGTTTCATCATCGATCGATCCTTTAGTTCCAAATCTGACAGTAGCCACGACCCACACTCGGAGCTGAGATCGCGAATAAATCGCCATTCTTCTGCGTTAGGTCGAGCGAGTACATTCAGATGTCTCCAGCCACGTTCGTAAGTTTGGAGAATTTCCAATCGAGTCATGCGATCGACATCAACTATCTGCCAACATAGGGCATTGAGAAATGGTAATTTATCGCTCGTGTGCTGCATGCGATCGAATATTCATTCTGCTAACCAGTTAAAGAGATCGCCTATTCAAATTTTAAGTTATCACATCTCCACCCGCACCGATCGATTTCTGTCGTCGATCGGCATCCAACCAATTCATCGATGTTGGTGGATGCAAAAAGTTTTTATAGGCGAGTGCCATTTGTTTGGCAGCTTTAGCAAAGGGAACTCGTCCCGTTGCAGTTCCTAAGCCAGGACAAGCAACAATTTCGATCTGATGTTCGTTGCTGCGATTGTGATGCCAAACGGCTAATAGCATCGCCCACATTGCTTTATAAACATAATCTGTAGTTGCGATCGCCATCGGTACGCGCATGGTTGGTGTATGCGCGAGAAAAGGATGCTTGGGGTGAAATGTTTCGATAATAAATGATGTACCGACTGACTGTTCGCCGCGATAATTATCGATGATATGTGCTTGCACTCGATCCATCAATTCCACCCCAAAGTAACGTGTAATAGCTAAATCGACACCACCATCCATCAAGCCAAATGAATTACCAGCACTGACCATGCAATCATATTTAGGCAGATTCTCAAATCGATCGTTTACAATTGTAGCGGCATCGATCTCATAAAATTCTTCTTGCCATGATTGGCAAAGATCTGGTATTGGATCGACTAATATTATCTGCATATTTAATATAAAATTTAACGGCAGACAAGCGAATACATTGGACTGAAATTAAGAAGATAACAATCGATGGTAATAGACCAAAACCAAATATGGGTATCTAGCACAATTATTTCAGACATTCCCAATCCTGTTCGTCAACAATCGGACTGACAATATCTCCCAGCGTTTTTCCCTTACCAGCGATTAAGGGGGATGTAGTGCGGCGTTTTGTTGAAGGGTTGGGAGCATTGTTGCCCACCGTTCCTGCTTCAGCTTGGTTTGCGGCGGCGTAGCTGCTACCGAGAGAACGAATAAAATCTAAAAGGCTTAGTTGTATTGGTTCGGGAATTTTTTCTAGTTCCCGAACGATCGAATCGATCGGGGAGCTTCCGCTTTGCGGGGTCGTATTCATCGTACGATCGAGAAGATTGAGTATAATTCAAGTCTATCACTCTCACATTTGGGCAACAAGACATGAGGCAGAATTCACTTGTCTATTAAAATTCTAAGTTATTGTTTATCCACCCACACCGATCGATTTTTGTCGTCGATCGAGTAAATAGATAGCGATCGCATTTACCGAAATCGATAGTAAGATGAATTCAAATTTTTACTCGGCATTGATTTAACTGATTTGCGTTACAGTTCTTCACAGCTAAGATAACAACTATCTGCATTCGATCGCAACGTTGTTAGGATGCTGAGCTAAAAACTCTGTTAACTACTTCCTGAGCATATCCGTTGTGTTCCCATGCACCTGTGACTGTGCCAGCAACACCGACAATCAGAAAACCCAAAACAGGAATCTGTTGCAACTTTTTGAACTCGGCAATCTGGTAGCACCGACAATCCCCTGTTGATACGAGTCGTGCCCAATGTTCGCAATTAAAGCGAAACAGTTCATACTGCCAGTTTTCATGAAACTCTTTCAGGGAAATGTGCAATGCCTTCTTAATCCGTGCTCTTTCCTGCTGCTGTGTTCGAGCGGGTTGAAAGTGATTCCAATCGATCGACCAAACTGCTAGTCTTCCAGTATCTTTTTGCTTACCACCATGAATAGGTTCCCACGCTAAAGAATCAAAATCATTAAGTTGTACGGAGTAATGCAAGATCTTGGGATTTTGACGATCTCGATGTTGTAGTAGTCGTCCGTAGTCTGGATGAGAGTAATTAACTTCGATTAGGGTATGCAGATCGGGCATAATTTAATTTCTGAAATTTATACTCGATCGAGCATACCTTTGTAATCTTACTGTTGAGTTACGATATACGTTACAACAAATACAACAGGATAAATAAGATAATCCAAATTACATCGACGAAGTGCCAATAAATTTCCGCTGCTTCCACACCGAAATGGTTATTTGTACCGTAATGTTCGGGTTTAAGCGATCGCCACAATACCGATAAAATCAACAATACGCCTACAGTAACGTGCAAGCCGTGGAAACCAGTCAAGACATAGAACGTACTGGCAAATAGATTCGTCCGCAATGCAAATTCTAAGTGGCTATATTCATACAACTGACCGCCCAAGAATAAAATCCCCATTAAAGCTGTCAGTCCGAACCACAATTGCAGTCCTCTCACATCATTTTTCTTAATCGCGGTATCAGCCTGATGAATGACCAAACTACTGGCAATTAGGACGCAGGTGTTGATCCCTGGCAACATGAGTTCGAGCTTGGGGGTACCTGCTGGTGGCCATTCTGGAGCCATCGCGCGGAACGCAAGATAAGCAATAAACAAGCCGAGGAAAATCATTCCCTCAGCAACTAGAAAGACAAGCAACCCAAAAATTCGATGATCGGGATGCGCTTCGTGATGGCTACCATGTTCGGATTCGGCAGCAATATTAATCTGCGTTTGGTCGGAGATAGATCCTTGCATATTTAGTAATTAATTATGGGGTGATAATCTAGGTCTATGTCGTTCTTCTCTCAGTTATAAATTTGTAGGGGTGGGTTTTTGAAATACCCACCCAACCTCACTAGCCTTTACCACTAGCAGTTAAAACCTTATCGTCAGATTTGGATTCCTCTTCAGACTCACCATACTCATAAGGCCCAGTTGTAAGGACGGGTAAGACCTCAAAATTCTCGATTTCAGGAGGTGAACTGGTTTGCCAATCCAGAGTTAGCGCATTCCAAGGATTGTTACCTGCGACATCACCTTTGAAGCAACAATAGATCGCGTTGACGAGGAAAGGTACGGTCGAAATCGCTAGCACATAGCTACCGTAAGTACAGATTTGATTCAAACCCTGAAACTCTGGCGCATACATCGCAATTCGACGCGGCATTCCTTGCAAGCCGAGGATGTGCATTGGTAGGAAGGTCACGTTAAAACCAATGTAGGTAAGGGCGAAGTGAATCTTGCCCCACGTATCATTAATATGTCGTCCGGTGACTTTAGGAAACCAGTGATAAATTCCGGTATAGATGCCGAAGACGCTACCGCCGAATAAGACGTAGTGCAAGTGGGCGACTACGAAGTAGGTGTCGTGAACGTGGATGTCGAAGGGCACTGCTGCCAGCATAACTCCAGTGATCCCACCGATGACGAAGGTGGAGATAAAGCCCATCGCAAAGAGCATCGGTGTATTCAGGGTGATTTTTCCGCCCCACATCGTTGCTAACCAACCAAAGATCTTGATCCCCGTCGGTACGGCAATGATCATCGTCGTGATCATAAAGAACATCCGCAACCATGGCGGAGTACCACTAGTAAACATGTGGTGCGCCCAGACGATCAAGCCTAAGAAACTAATCGCCATACTCGAATAAGCGATCGCGCCGTAACCAAAAATTGGCTTACGACAATGCACCGGAATTACTTCAGAAATTACCCCAAAGAAGGGTAAGACCATAATATATACCGCTGGGTGCGAGTAGAACCAGAACATGTGCTGATAGACTACAGGTTCGCCACCACCGGAGGGGTTGAAGAAGGATGTGCCCGCAATCAGGTCGAAGGAGAGTAAAATTAGCGCCCCAGCCAGTACTGGTGTAGCTAGCAGCATCAATGCTGATGTTGCCAACATCGCCCAGCAGAATAATGGCATCTGCATCATCGACATACTGGGAACCCGCATCTTGAGAATCGTGGTAAAGAAGTTAATTCCACCCAAGATCGAAGAAGTACCGAGTAACAATAGACTTATAATCCAAATGGCTTCACCAGCTTTTGGGCCGATCAAGCTTAGTGGAGGATAAGATGTCCAGCCAGCTTGAGCGGTACCAGTGAAGAAACTCGCCATCAGCAGTAAACCTGCAGGCGGGATCAGCCAGAAGGCGACAGCATTAAGCTTGGGAAATGCCATATCCCGCGCCCCAATCATGAGGGGGAGGAGATAGTTCGCAAAGGCTCCCGTTCCAGCGGGAACGATCCAGAGGAAGATCATGATCGTCCCATGCATGGTAAACATGCTGTTGTATGTCGATGGATCGACAAAATCAGGGTCGGGAGTGGCGAGTTCGGTTCTAATGCCTTCGGCGAGTAATCCGCCAATAATATAGAAAATAAAGCCCAGGCAAAAGTATTGAATCCCAATCACTTTGTGATCGGTACTAAATGAAAAATAGTCTTGCCAGCGGCGATGATGATAGTTTGGCGCATCATCTGGCTTTTCGACTTGCTTTGGGAGCGATAATTCTGCTGTCATGGGATTTTGGATTTTGGATTTTGGATTTTGGATTTTACCCAGTTGGGTGCCCCGACTTAGGAATCCCCACAAGAGTAAACTGCTCGCGTCACGATCGATTTTTTTCACTCGCGACTAGGCAGGGGATTGAATTGGTTGTCTTAAATCGACTAGTACCTTCCCAACAGCTAGAACCTCTCGTTCGTGCTCTGCTTCTCGCCACGGTTCTTGAAGGGCGGCGGATGACCATTTCTGCATGGATTTGAGGCAGAGCAGTTGCTGAATGTAGGCATGATGCAGCGATAGATTGTAGGTTTGGGCGCGGAAAGCAACCGGACAAAAGAACGCATCTACGGCAGTGAACTCAGTTCCAGTGAGGAATGGGCCACCAAATCGATCGAGTCCCTCTGCCCAAAGTTCGTTGAGGCGATCGAGATCTGTTTGTAACTCGCGATCGATCTGATGCATTTCGATCCGCAGTCCGCAACTCATGCCACATTGGTGGCGGATCGCCTGAAACCCAGAGTGCATTTCAGCAGTGGCGGATCTAGCCCAAGCGCGGGGAATTGGGTCGGATGGCCAAATGCCAGGATGATTCTCAGCCAAATATTCGGTAATGGCGAGCGAATCCCAGATAATTCGCTCCTGATGGTGGAGGCAGGGAACTTTGCCATTGGGAGAAAAAGTCCGAAATGTTTCCCAACTTGAATTTTCGGGTAAAGGAATGAGTTTTTCTGTGAAGGGGATCGATTTTTCTTGCATTAGCACCCAGGGGCGCAATGACCAAGACGAGTAGTTTTTATTGGTGATATAGAGGGTATACATCGATCTCCAATGAATAATTACTAAATATCGATCGCCCCTGCACCCAACAAATTTTAATGTTGATGAAGATGATTTAGCATCGCTGGTTCTACGCCCATTTCTTTGGCATAGGGAGCTAAATAAGCACCTGGAGAAAGATTGACTGGATTCATCGCGATCGTTTGTTTGACTACTTCGGCTTGTGCTTGGGTAGACTGTTGCTGACTAGCGATCCAAGTGTCGTATTCTTCAGGCGTATGTACGATCATCCGGGTCACCATCGAACCATGATAACCGCCACAGAGTTCGGCACATCTGAGGGGATAGTTACCGACTTTATTGGTGGTAAACCGCAGTTGAGTTTGGGTACCGGGGATGACATCTTGTTTGAGGCGCAATTCAGGAATCCAAACAGCGTGAATCACATCCTGCGCGTTCATGTTCAATTGGACTTCTTTACCCACTGGGATATGCAACTCACCGGAAGTTACATTTGCTTCGGGATAAGTAAAAATCCAGGCATATTGTAGCCCCAAAACATTGACACTAACTGCGGCAGGCTTGCCTTGATTGGCTGGTGAAGCCCCAACACCGAGAACTGCCACCCGATTTTCGAGTTTGGGTGCAGTCATCCCGTCCATACCATCCATCGTCGCGGCCATCGCACTGCCTTTACCAGCAGGCATGCCATGCATGGCGTGCATTCCATCGGCAGCAGGATCGAACCCGCCCATTTCATTATAGATTTCAAAACTGTAAATCGAAATCCATAACACGATCGCCGCAGGAATTGCCGTCCACAGGATTTCTAACGGTACGTTACCTTCTACCGCCGAACCATCGCCGAGTTCTCCAGGTCTGCGCCGAAACTTAACCGCGCAATAGACGATCAGACCTTGGACTCCCAGGAATAACCCGACAGAAATCGTCATCATGGCATTGAATAAGCCATCGACGTGGGTGGCTTCTTCCGAGACCGCAGCAGGCATTAATCCGTGATTTTGTCCGTACCAGAGACTGACTAAAGTTAGCCCGACGCCCAGCAGGAGGGTGATAATTGAGCTAGGAATATTCATGGATTGTTGAAAGGATGAGAAAGGAACTAGGGGCTAGGCTGTGAACGAATAGATTCAGTGTCGAGCGGAACCTAAACATGTATGGGATATCGGTATATGAGTTGGTGCTAGCTCTAGACGATACCAGTCTGGAGCTAACTTTAGAACTATCTTCGACCCAGTTCGGTTAATAGCTAAAATAATAATTGCAGTTTAGCGTTCGAGACAGTCATGTCTGTCACCTTTACTAAGGTACCGTAGGCAATTGGGTCGATCGGCACTTCTTGAGATTTCTTCAGATTTTCTTAGGAATTGCCGCAGATATCCTTGCCCTAATCCCTAAATATCTTAACAAATCTAATCTTTAAGTATTTCTTTGGGATCTAGGTAAATCGACGGTAAAACGCTGACAGAGTAAGGGTTAATCCAATTTAATCCCCTCTAACATCAGGCGATCGCGACCAACACCGGACTAGGTATTAATGCTAGTTTGGGAATGATTAGTCAAACTAGCACGAAAATAATCGCTAAGACATCACTTTAGTCAAGTTAGCTTTGCGCTCTTTCTCCAGGTGTAACTGGCAACCTCTCAGCATCGCTATTCGGGCGGCAGCAATGCTCGATTACCTAGTTAACTACATGTTCGATTGCCATATGTCCACCCCTGCATTCAGCCACAAATTCTCTACCAGCGATCCAGGATTTCCGCCAGAGGTCGATACCCCCGCTCTCGATCGACAGCAGGTTCGTCGCCTAGTTTGGAAAATCTCCTTTGCCACTTTGCTGCTGATGGCAGTTGGCAGTGCCACGCGAGTGATGAATGCTGGCTTGGCTTGCCCCGACTGGCCATTGTGTTATGGGCAATTGGTGCCGACTCAGCAGATGAATCTTCAGGTGTTTTTAGAGTGGTTTCATCGCCTAGATGCTGGATTAATCGGCCTGAGTACACTGCTTTTAGCGGGATTATCCTGGTGGAAACGCCAAACGCTCCCCCATTGGCTCCCGTGGGCTGCAACTTTTGCGCTGAGTTTAATTGTAGTGCAAGGTGGCTTGGGTGCATTTACCGTGACAGAACTACTCCGGTTCGATATCGTTACCGCTCACCTCGGTACGGCACTATTATTTTTTAGTACACTGTTAGTAATTGGTACGTGTTTACTACCAATCGATCGACAAGTCACAACCCCAGCAAGTGGTAAGACAGTAGCTTGGCTGTCCTTAACCGCTGCGATTTTTGTCTACATTCAAAGTATCATCGGTGGTTTGGTAGGTTCGCGGTGGGCATTACATCAATGTTTCGGCAACTCCGAGCTATGTCTGGTAATGAATAGTCATATCATTGGTGTCGTGCCTGCAACACTCAGCTCGATCTCTGTTATCGTCGCAGTAGGGCGCAATTCAACCTTACCTAAATATTATCGTCAGCTCGCGACGATCGCGGGTAGTTTATTAATCACCCAAATCCTGTTGGGTGTTGCTACCTTCAAACTCCACTTGCAAGTCGCACCCCTAACAGTCATCCATCAATCAGTCGGCGCGATGTTACTTGGTACGTTGGTCCTACTCACCGTTTTGTTATGGCGGTCGCTCGCTCGGATCTCCACGCTAACGGAGGCTGAAGCAAGAGAAGCACCGCTGTTAACCAAAGTCTAAGCGGCGATCGAATTCAAAGTTTTTCCGCTTCTAGCTCCAAAATATTTATTTTAAATCCCCCGACATGCAAGAAATTATCGATCGGTCGCTCGTTGCTACAGCTACTTTGTCAGATCCGCGCAAGCACGAAAACTTCGCGCAAGTCATCCAAAGCTATTACCAGCTCACCAAACCCCGCATCATCCCGCTATTACTGATTACTACCGCTGCGGCGATGTGGATGGCTTCTGATGGTGCTACCGATCCCGTCTTATTTCTGGTTACCGTTAGCGGTGGCATGTTTGCCGCAGCATCCGCGCAAACGATGAATTGTATTTACGATCGCGATATCGATTATGCAATGGAACGGACGCGCAATCGGCCCATTCCTTCTGGTCGTGTCAAACCTCTCCATGCCTGGATTTTTGCGATCGTGTTAGCTGGATTATCATTTACGATCCTCACCGTCTTTACCAATCTTTTAGCAGCATTACTCGCAATGTCGGGGATCGGCTTCTATATGGTAATTTATACCCACCTCCTCAAACGCCACACGTCCCAAAATATCGTCATTGGTGGCGCGGCTGGCTGTATCCCCGTGCTCGTCGGTTGGGCGGCGGTGACGGGGAGCTTGAGTATCGAAGCTTGGGTACTATTTGCGATCGTGTTTATCTGGACACCGCCGCACTTCTGGGCGCTAGCACTGATGATTTCCGATGATTATGCCAAAGTGGGCATCCCAATGTTACCCGTAATCGTCGGTGAAGCCGCAACAGCCAACCAAATTTGGATTTACACCCTAATCTTGATGCCTACTAGTTTGGCACTCGTCTATCCGCTGGGAGCGGCTGGAGCAGTGTATGGGATTGCGGCATTAGGCTTGGGTGCGATTTTCGTACATAAAGCTTGGCAATTATTACAAGCTCCCACCGACAAGCAAGTTGCCAAATCGATGTTTAAATATTCGATTTTATACATGATGTTATTATGTACGGCGATCGTGGTAGATAGTTTACCTCAGACCCACAATGCGATCGCGCTGCTCTTAAATTCGATCGGTGTTTAGATGGTTGAAGATGGGGGTAAAGTGAGGACAAGACTCAAAGGACAGCCACTTTCCCTCAGACCAATGTTTTGACAACGTGAAGATTATCTCAAGAGATTAATCCGATTATTATCAATCGGATTAAGGCTATTAACTTTAGTTGAATTTCAAGTAAAACGAGCTTTATCCTTTCCCAGCGACATTTACACCCGTTTTTCATCGCAATCTGACTACCCTCCCTAAAAATGAGCGAACCGTCAGAGTAATGCACCCGATCGTCATGAAACTAGATTGGGCAATTTTTGCGTTGGTGCTGACAATCCTCATGTGTGTCGGTTCTGGCGCGATCTCGATCTGCAAACTTCAAGCCGCCGATCCCGCCGAACTATTTTAAATTGGCACCGCCTGGAAATCAAGGCGCTCTCAAGCCTGACATATTGATAATTATTACTATTTAATTTAATTACTCACTACGATAACCTATTAATAATAACTTGCTAATATTTAGTGCCACTTGCCCCCAGATTAATGTTTAATCTCGATCGACTCACAGACAAATCGCTACTTCAGCGTCGCCAACTGCTCAAATACGGCTTAGCTGGATTGGGACTGACTACGGCAACCTTGGCATGGCAGGGACTCAAACCCAAACTCACCGCCAAAATCCCCGCAGTTGCCGCTAATAGCCCCACGATGGGCAATACCTTCAGTCCGATGCAAACGTTGCGGGATTTCGACTATGGCACGGTCAGGCAGGAAAATGGGCGGACAGTAAGGGAATTCCGCTTAGTCGCTGGCAATACGACCCTCCAGTTGAATCAGGCAGTCTCATTCAATAGTTGGAATTTTAATAGCAGAGTGCCAGGGCCGACATTAAGGGCTAAAGCTGGTGAATTAATTCGGATATCTTTCCTCAATCGCGCTGGACACGCGCATTCGCTCCACTTTCATGGTTTTCATCCAGCGGAGATGGATGGCATCAAACCTATTCGCAATGGCACTGGGACGATCTATGAATTTGAAGCTGAACCGTATGGGGTGCATCTTTACCATTGTCACGTCGCCCCAGTGGCGCGCCACATTGGCAAGGGTTTATATGGAATGTTAATTATCGATCCGCCGCAACCCCGCCCAGTGGCCGATGAAATGGTGTTGATTATGGGCAGCTACGATACCAATGATGATGGCAAGAATGAGTTGTATGCATTTAACGGCTTGCCAGATTACTATATGCAGCACCCGATCGAGATTTATCAACACCAACTCATCCGCGTGTACCTGCTCAACGCGATCGAACTCGACCCGGTGGTAACTTTCCATCTTCATGCCAATATGTTTCAAGTTTTTCCGACGGGGATGACGCTACAACCGAGTCATACGAGCGATGTCCTGACCATGGGCACTGCCGAACGGCATATTTTAGAGTTTCAGTTTAAGTATCCTGGGCAGTTTATGTTTCATCCCCACCAAGACCCGATCTCCGAAGCTGGGTGTATGGGAGCATTCAAGGTTATTGCCAGTACTTAATAGAAATTAATTGCAAATAAGTTGACATCTATTCTCATTAAGTTGAGAATAGATGTCAAGGGAATGCGATCGATTTTAAATTTATTTTATGAAAACCAGACAATATCTCTGTTTAGCGATGGTTGCGCTCGCCGCTTCGATTATCGTTAGCGCTTGCGATCGAAGTAGTACGACAACTACTCAGATTGGTGCCACCACTGCAAATCCCTCCGCAGATTCAGCCACAACCGTAGCGACACATTCGGGCAGTCATGGTGGAGACAAGAAAATCAATATCAATAGTGCGATTTTATCAGAACTAGATAAATTGGAAGCTAAACTGGGAATTCCCGCCTTATCTAATAAAATCCAAGCCGAACGTCCCTACAAAACTCCCGAAGATTTAGTCACAAAAAAAGTTATCGATCGACAGCAATTCGATAAAATCAAAGATTTGGTGACGATCGAAGATATCGTCTTAACGGGAGTAGCGAAAGATACCGACTATATGGTCAAGCTTGGACTGATGAAAGGACATCTATTCGTAGCAAAAGAATTGCTCGACCTGAATAAGCCTAAAGATGCCGAACCGCATATCGGTCATCCAGTCGAAGAAATCTATACAGATGTAGCCGACCAACTCAACGAGCGCAAAGTCAAAGAATTTAAAACCACCTTAATTACTCTGGAAGATTTAGTAAAAGCTGGAGCTAAAGATAATACCAAAGTCACCACTAATTTTAAAGCATCAATGCAAGCGATCGATGTGGCAATCGCTGCTCTAGCTGAATCGCAACGTCAGTCACCCAGTTTTGTCCTCCAAGTAATTAATGGGTTGTTGGATACTGCGAATTCTGAATATAGCGCTGCTATTGCCGATGGCAAAATTAAAGCGGCAATTGAATATCAAGACTCTAGGGGCTTTATTACTTATGCCGATATGTTATACCAAGGCATTGCCGCTAAAATGGCCAAAGATAGTCCCGAAGTTAATAAAATAATTACTGAAACTTTCAAGGAGTTAAAACCGATCTGGCCCACGGCAATCCCGCCAGCAGCTCCAGTTAAAACTCCAGCACAAGTAAGTCAATTAATTAAAAAGATCGAAGAAAGTTCGGTAAAAATAGTCACTACTGCTAACAAATAATTAGATCGAGCTTATTAACAAAAGGAAACAAATCGTGGATTTTAGTTCTGCTTTACCAACCTTTATCATCACCCTCCGCGAAGGGGTCGAAGCCGCCCTCGTAGTAGGTATCGTCCTCGCCTGCTTGAAAAAAGCCAAACAGGGACATTTGAGCGTGTGGGTATATGCCGCGATCGCGGCGGGGATTGCTGCCAGTGGCATGGTGGGCGTATTGTTAGCACAAGCAAGCCAATCCCTCGCCCAGTCGGATAATCCCTATGCAGCAACGCTAGAATTATTTCTGGAAGCGATCTTTGGGCTGGTGGCGATCGGGATGTTGAGTTGGATGTTAATCTGGATGACTGGGCAAGCCCGATTTATGAAGGCGCAGGTGGAAGGGGCGATTGGCAAAGCGATGGCGACAAATGCTGGGTGGGGAGTATTTACGCTGGTATTTGTCGCTATTTTGCGGGAAGGATTTGAAACTGTCTTATTTATCGTTGCCAAATTTCAGCAAGGATTGATGCCCTCGCTCGGTTCGCTCGCCGGATTGTCAGTCGCAGCGGGTATCGGTGGATTGTTATTTAAGTGGGGGCTGAAAATTAATATCCGCCGCTTTTTCCAAATTATGGGCGTGCTGCTGTTACTAATTGTATCGGGACTGGTAGTGTCGTCATTAGGTCATTTTGATAGCGCGATCGCTACTCTCGCCGGAGCAGATCGACAGTCCGCTAGCCTGTGTTTTTTCCACGAGCGATTTACGAAAGTGCATTCCTGTAACCTGGGCGGATTAGTTTGGAATCTGAGCAAAGCTTTACCAGAAGATCGATTTCCGGGATTACTCTTGAGTGCGTTATTTGGTTACACTGACAAATTATATTTAGTGCCAGCAATAGCTTATCTGGGATTCTTAATCTCGATCGGTGGAATCTATTTCCGCAGTCTCAATCCGCCACGAGTGACACAATTAGATACTACCGGATCGATGAAAACTAATTAAATCTCAACTTTCCGATGAGTGAGGATAGCCTGGATTATTCATGAAGAGTGAAACGGGGTTGAGCCGAGATACGGATACTGTTGGCGAATTCATCAAACCCGCACGATTGCGTTAGTGACAGCCATGACGATCGAGGGTTCCAGCCGATTCTGGGCAATTCGCCAACAGTATCAGATACGTGCGAAATAGTGCAACTTCGCTTAGAATGCTGATTCTGCATGACTTTCGATTTCACCGATTCGATCGTTGGATCGTATCTGCTAACTATGATTAGCAGATACGATCCAACGAGAAATGGGGCTTTTATATCTTGTCCCGACTAGACTTGAGTGGTGAGTTATACTTTAAACGGTCATAACCTGAGCTTTATCAAAATGCTGAAAGCGGAGTGTGAGCAAGGAATCAAGCTCTTTTTTATGTTGCAGATGAGCATCATTTAGACATTCAGAGATGGCTGATGAGAACTGAGTAAAATCCTCATAATACTTGCCATATAAACATTTCTTTTTAACAAACTTCCAGAGCCTTTCAATCAAATTTAGATTGGGCGAATAAGTCGGCAAGTATAGTAATTCTATTTCCAAGGATTTAGCTAAATCTTGGACAACTCGACATTTTTGGTATCGAGCATTGTCTAAAACCAGAGTAATGGGAATGCTCAGTCCTAGGTCAGCTAATTTTTGCAGAAGTTCACAAATCTGAATAGCAGTGATATAGCTGTCATTAGTAACCAAAATAACTTCATGAGTAATGGCATTTAATGCTCCCAGCACATTGAACCGTTTTCTCCCTGAAGGTGACTTAATAAACAGCCGTTGAAAACACCAAATCATCCCCAAAAAAGCTCCCATGACAAAGTGAGCCGCATCCACGAAGAAAACCGCTCTTTTTCCTTGTCTTGCCTCTTCTAACCTGGGTTCTAGCTTATTTATTTTATATTCTTCCTGTTCATCGGGATCTGCTTTAGAAGGAATAGCCCCAACTTTCAAACATCGCATCCCTATTGATTTCAGGAATTTTTGGATCTGGGTTGGACTGCGTTTAATTCCGGTAAGATTTTCAATCTGATTTACAGCTTCATTTATGGTAGCTGGAGGATTCAATTTCAAATATTCTTTGATAGTTGTCTGATGTAATTTTAATTCACTTTTGGGTTGATAAAAGTTAATTTCTTTGAGTTTTTCTATACCACCAGCCTGATATTGTTGACAATATTTCCTCAATGTATTAGGTGAAATGTTTGCTAGCCTACAAATCATATTTAAAGGTAAGTTTTGACTTTTAAGCCATAATACTTCCATCTTCAACTGGACCCTGGGATGAGGATGGTGAAATCTTTCATAATTTAATATTTCTCGATCTTCTTCCGTAAAGTTTAGATTGCTCATCCCTCAAGCTCCACTTTTTCCTTGACTTTACTAGACTATCATCTCTTCGATCGCCTATGCTCAAGTTATGCCCGTGTAAAGTATAGCCAATGGCGATCGAGTATATAGCCAACAAATGCCACAAACGATCGTCACTAACTCAGTGATATCGATCGGCTGGTTGCCAACTCAAAATAACTATAATTAGAGTATCGCAATAATTTTGACGCTCTAAGTTTTTAATAAAATTATTTCACATCAAACTAAAGAGCTAATAATAAAGCTTGCAAATTTTGCAAGCTTTATTTTAGATCCGATGGCGATGCTCCAGCAGAGCAAGCCTGCGAACGAAAACTCTTCAAACAACTATTAACGATAAACTTGTCAACTATCGATAATTCAAACACGATCTAATTATTTATTGGCATATTGCAACTCGATCAGCATTATGGGGGGAAACAAAGCAGGCGGCTCGTCTCCTCCTACAATCAGTTGTTGACAAGGGATTTTATCTGATAAAATAGAACTAGCCATCATGCCAGTATGAATTTCTAAATAACCGTGACTGGGCGCTTCAAATATCAGTCGTTGTCCGGGAAAAACGACCCGTTCAAAGTACCAATTGTGGATATTGGTAATCCGAGCGATTTGAATCTGACTGGTACTATTGACATAGCAGCAGCAAATATCTTCCACATGGTCTTGGGGTAATGGATCTAGATTGTTAGGCATAGGAGTAGTTTCGCCTGGGTCTCTGTAAAAGATGGGGATCTATCTTCAAAGTAACATTCTCATTTATAGATAAGCTGTAAACTCGACTACTTTTTACATTTGCAGGGGATCGCCGGAAAATGTCGATCCAATCTCAATTTGAGCCTACCTTTCCCTTGTGATTTTGTGTAAAGTTATATTAAAGGTATTAATAAACTTTATAAACATGAATTTTGGCACGGCGTGACAAACCATCACGGATGAGGGCGATAGCTTCACTCATAACGACGATCGACATCCTATATATACTTCTTAAATATGGCTACCACCAAGATTCTCTACTGTCGCCTACCCTGCAATCCAATTTTTCCGATCGGGGTAGTATATTTAGCGGATCACATCCATAAGCAGTTTCCCACTGTCGAACAGCGGATTTTTGATGTGGGTGCTGTACCGCCGCTCGATTATGGTAGCGCGTTGGATAACGCGATCGATGAGTTTCAGCCGGACTTATTAGTTTATTCCTGGCGCGACATTCAGATCTACGCACCAGTCGGCGGACGCGGCGGCAATCCCCTGCAAAACTCCTTTGAAGTTTTCTACGATCGCAACCCTCTCAAGAAGCTACGTGGTGCGCTCGGTGGGGCGCGGATGCTCGCCAGTCACTACACCGAACTGTGGCGGAATATGTCACTGATTAAGCGGGGACTAAAACGGGCGCAGCGATCCAACCCTACCGCGCGCTTAGTCGTCGGTGGAGGGGCGGTGAGTGTATTTTACGAACAACTAGCTAAGAGTTTACCAAAAGGGGCGATCGTGTCGATCGGCGAAGGCGAAGCGTTATTGGAGAAGATGATTCGGGGTGCCGATCTCACCAGCGAACGCTGCTATATCGTCGGCGAAGCACCACGCAAGGGATTGGTACACGAACCCCCAGCCCCGATCGAAAAGACGGCGTGCAATTATGATTATATCGAGACGATCTGGCCAGAATTTAGCTACTACCTCCAAGATCGAGATTTTTATATCGGTGTGCAAACCAAACGCGGTTGTCCCCACAACTGCTGTTACTGCGTCTATACAGTAATTGAAGGGAAACAGGTGCGGATCAATCCAGCCGATGAAGTCGTCGCCGAAATGCGCCAGCTTTACGATCGCGGGATTCGGAATTTTTGGTTTACCGACGCACAGTTTATCCCCGCGCGGCGCTATATTGAAGATGCGATTGAGTTATTACAAAAGATCGTCGATAGTGGGATGGAGGATATTAAATGGGCAGCCTATATTCGGGCTGACAATCTCACTCCCGAATTGTGTAAACTGATGGTAAAAACGGGGATGAATTATTTTGAGATCGGCATTACTAGCGGTTCTCAAGAACTAGTTCGCAAAATGCGGATGGGCTATAATCTCCGTACAGTTCTCCAAAACTGTCGCGATCTCAAGGCAGCAGGATTTGAAGATATGGTGTCGATCAATTATTCGTTCAATGTGATCGACGAACGCTTTGAAACCATCCGCCAAACGATCGCCTATCACCGCGAAATGGAGAAGATTTTTGGCGCGGATAAAGTCGAGCCGGCGATTTTCTTTATTGGGTTGCAACCACATACGCATTTGGAGGAATATGCGTTTAAAAATAATGTGATTAAACCGGGATACAATCCGATGAGTCACATGCCGTGGGTAGCGAAAAAGTTGCTCTGGAATCCCGAACCTCTAGGTTCGTTCTTTGGTGAAGTCTGTCTCCAAGCTTTCCGGGACAATCCCAATGATTTTGGGCGAGAAGTGATGAATATTCTCGAAGCAAGACTGGGTAAATCAGAGTTAGAAGCAGCTTTAACCGCACCTGTAGAAGTGAAGGAGTTAGCGAAGGTTTAGCAACTAGCTATGTTGACGAACTCGATCGCCCTAAATCTGTTTTTTAAGGGCGGTTAGGGCGATCTCCACCTCCGCCGAGATCGAGAAATATTTAGACACCGAGTACATTCATGCCGACAGTCCGCCAGTTATTGCAATTTAAAGCTCATGGTAAAAAGATCGTCGCGCTGACAGCATGGGATTTTGCGTTTGCGGAAATACTCGATCGAGCGGGAGTGGATCTGATCTTAGTCGGCGACTCTCTGGCGATGGTAGCGTTGGGATATGAGAATACCTTGCCGCTAACTCTAGATGAAATTATCCATCATGCCAAAGCTGTCAAACGCGGAGTCAAACAGGCGCTAATCGTCGTCGATCTGCCATTTCTAAGCTATCAAACTAGTGTTGAGGTCGCGATCGCCTCCGCTGGGAGGATTCTCAAGGAGACAGGCGCACAAGCCGTAAAGGTTGAAGGCGGACATCCGACGATGGTGCAGACAGTGCAACGATTGGTGGAGATTGGCATTCCCGTAATGGGACATATCGGGTTGACACCCCAATCAGTGCATCAATTGGGCTATCGCCAACAAGGACAAACGGAAACCGATCGCGAACGCTTAGTAATAGAGGCAGTGGCACTAGAACGTGCGGGAGCATTTAGTATCGTGTTAGAGCATATCCCCGCCGATTTAGCGAAGTCAATTACCGCTAAAATCGCGATTCCAACGATCGGGATCGGTGCGGGTGTAGACTGCGACGGACAAGTCTTAGTAACGGCAGATTTATTGGGACTAACCGAGAAACAGCCGCCGTTTGCTAAGGCTTATGTCGATTTACGCACGACGATCGCGCAAGCGGTGCAAGATTATAGTAATGAGGTAAGGCTAACAGTGGATAGTGAATAGTGAATAGTGGTAACAATCCAAAATCCGGTCTTGACTGAAACACATGCGGAGGTAACCTCCGCGTGATTTCAGTCGCAAAATCCAAAATCCAAAATAATTCCACTAACAACTGGTTGAATCTAGTACGTACAGAACGGATAATTGCCGTAATTCGTGCTGACGATCTGCGAGTGGGATGCAAGATGGCACAAGCTGTAGCTGCTGGTGGGATAAAATTAATCGAAATTACGGCCAATAGCGATCGACCGTGGGAATTAATTGAATTGTTGCGGACAGAATTGCCAGATTGCTCGATCGGGGCTGGGACGATCTTGAGTTTAGCCGAGCTGCGAAATGCGATCGCTTGTGGCGCTGAATACGCCTTCTCGCCGCATGTCGATCGGAGTTTGATTCGCGCTGCGATCGATGCCGAACTCCCGATCGTTCCTGGAGCACTAACCCCGACTGAAATTATCACCGCGTGGCAATCTGGCGCAACCGCTGTTAAAGTATTTCCGATTCAATCCGTCGGTGGCGTTAGTTATTTGCAGGTGTTACAAGGGCCGATCGGCCAGATTCCGCTAATTCCCACTGGTGGAGTTAGTGTCGCAAATGCGCCGGATTTTTTGGTGGCTGGTGCTGTAGCCGTGGGATTAGCAGGATCGTTGTTTCCTCAAGATGAGTTGAGGCGCGAAGATTGGTACAGTATTTCTAATAGAGCCAGTCAATTAATGTCGAGACTGCGTATCGCTCGTTCTGGATCTTAATTTGGGTAGCCGCATAAACTACCCACTATTTTTTAGCCTTAGGCTAAAATTTACTTGATGGGCACTGCCCAGCCAACTAACTAGCTTAAATAAGATTACAGCGTTCGCAAACTACAGCAAAGATTGTAACGATCGCGGTAATACCGATCGCAATTGCTGGATGCTGTCCTTGGGCGATCGCAAAAGATGTTACAACACCTGCGCCGATTGCTGCTGGCATGGCTACTTCGAGCAAGGAACGTTCTGATTTATTTCTATACATAAATTTAACAATTTGCGTGGTTAAATGTAAGCTGAGAGCGGTGTTAAATACATTTACTCCGCAGCTTATCACCCTGTTTGACTATTGCCTATCCGAACTATGAGATCTTGCAATTAATATTGATAGTTAGCTATGATTCTTAATAAGTTCGAGACAATCTGTAAAGTTTTTTATAGATATATTTCTACAGGTTTTGGCACTACACAGCTAGAGGGTGACGTGTTTAAAGTCACTAGTAGAAGGCAATTCGAGCATAGTGACCAGACGATCGATTTAATTTGCCCAGTCCCCTTTTGCTTCTATCCAATCCCGATCTTGAATACCCGATCGATCGACCCAAGCCAGAATCTCATCTGTAGTATTGGGACTAGAATTCCAGTGCTTGCCCCAGCTTTACTGCTCGAGCGATTTGCACCGAGGGCGTGAGTTTGTTGCAATCTGGGCGCTTTTCTAGCCGATCGACGATGGCTGTCGGTGGAGGTCTTTATCGGGAGATTGTTCGACCTGACAAACGGTACATATTTACTGCCAAGATTGAAAGCAAAATCTGTCGATCGACAGATATTTTTACTAGATAGCTGATTGTAAATTTTAATTATTAGCGTTGCGTAAAGATAGCAAAATGTCGATCTAAGACATTCGAGCGGGCTAATCGATGCGATCGCATCGCTCGTCGCAATAGTTATTGGGGCTGGGATATTTGAAACAGCGAATCTGCTGTCTTACAAGTATGAGGAATTGGCGTAGTCGTCGTGTCGCTGAGTATTTCCTTTGTGCAAAAGCATTGCCAGCAGCAGACTCGACGCTAATATTTAGCAGCAAACAAATGACTGATAAATCGCCATTGCAACCAAAAATACCAGTCTCGATCTTGGCAGGATTAGGCACTGTTTTGCTTGTTGCCAGTATCTCAGACTCTTCTGTCGTCCAATCCTCTTTCGTGCCTCCAGTTGCTGGTAAAACGAGGGTTGTGCCCCTTGTCGCTCCACTTGTTAGCAGTGAGCCAACTTCAGAGCGAGAATATCTTGGTAACAATATTGGGATGACAGCTAAAGCCGCTCGATCCATCCAACTCAGCTCTGCTCAAATCGCCCTCAAAGAAGCAAAAGTCGCAGTTTCTTTATCGCAAGCACAGTTGGATCAAGCTCGAATGAACTTAATCGAATTTCAAGCCAAGCACAACAATGCCAAAACCTTGTCCGATCGAGGTAAAGTAAGTCGCCAACATTCAGACATAGCCAAAGCGGCCTACAAGCTAGCTCAATTGCAACACAGTTCGGCATCGATCGGGTTACAAGAATCTACCGCACAACTGATGGCAGCTAAAGCTGAAGTTAGTAGATTAGGGAGTAAAGCTAATACTGCAAAAGAGATGTAAAGCCCATTTCACTGCCAAAAGCCTCTTCCTGAATCTGATTGTCGATCGATAGCTGATGAAATTTTTATCGATCGGTTGGTGCTCTGGCACCTTTCGGGATTAGGGTGACTGGTATAATAGACACGAGCAGACATCACTCTAAGCTGTTGCTTAGAAATGAGGATTTAATAATATACATATCTGCCCTCGTGCCGACCTTTGGTAGGGGCAATTCATGAATTGCCCCTTGTATCCTAGAACAATAGATAGATCGATCGCGTTTGGCGATCGATCGCCAGCACAGCCGGAAGCGGGAAATTCGGATTGCCCCTAGAGACACCAAGCTCGCAAGTGTAGATTGAATCCCCAACATCCGAACAGTAGCAAACATCAACACTGGACAGTATCAGAGGTCATCTCCACTAGGAGTAAACCTGCATTGACAAGGTAAGTGAAAAAGCTACTATCCGTGCTAGCAACTAAACTTCTAGCAACCAGGTACCCAAGTATGAGTCAGACAGAGCAGGGATTAGACATCTTAGGCATCGATATCAGTAAATCTAAATTTGACGTAGCTCTGATTAAAGGAGGAAGCAATAACAACAAAGTTAAAAACAAAGTATTTGTCAATACACCAGCCGGATTCGAGCAGTTACAACAATGGCTGACGAGTCAAAATGTAACTCAAATCCATTGTTGCATGGAAGCTACCAGTACTTATGGCGATGCCCTCGCACGATTTTTGTTCGAGCACGGGTATGGAGTGAGTATCGTCAATCCGTCTCGCCCAAAAGCTTTTGGGCGCAGCCAATTGAGCCGAACCAAAACTGACCGCACTGATGCTAAAACGATCGCCCAATTTTGTGCGGCTCTGACACCCGCACTATGGACACCACCACCAATTGAGGTCGAACAGTTACAGGCATTAGTACATCGGCTGGACAACCTCAAATCCATGCGGCAACAAGAGTCCAATCGACTTGAAACCGCTGACAGCATTGTGATTGCTGCAATTACCACTCATATTGAGTTTCTGGCTCAACAAATTGTTGCTACAGAAGCTCTCATTCGCGACCATTTTGACCAACATCCGCATCTGAAGGCTCAACGGGATTTAATCACCTCGATTCCCGGTATCGCCCAGGCTACTGCCTCAGCAATCTTGGCCGAGATTCGCGATGTGAGTGCGTTTGAGAGTGCTGACCAGTTGGCTGCTTTTGCTGGTTTAACCCCTAGCGAGTTTTCCTCTGGTTCTTCGGTACATGGCAAACCGCGATTATCCAAAATTGGCAACCGCAGTTTACGTAAGGTTTTGTACATGCCTGCGCTGGTGGCTCGTCGTTATAATCCACTGATTCGGGCTTTTTGCGAGCGGTTGCTCGCTAAAGGGAAGTCGAAAATGGCTGTTATTGGTGCAGCGATGCACAAATTGTTGCGTCAGGTCTTTGGTGTACTCAAATCAGGACAACCTTTCGACCCTAATTTTCTCTCTTCCCCCTCTTGACTCTCAAGACAGTATCTACCAAAGGAGGAATTGCAAGTTATTTAATCCTTATTCCTTAGTGCCCATATTTTAGGATGCTAATCTCAAAAGATCGATGACAATAGCAATCGATCGATTACAAATACAAGTCATTTATACTCACGCAGCAGCAGTCTACCCAGAGGAATGCTGCGGGATATTACTCGGTCGACAGATTGGCGATCGCAAGATTGTCACTGAAGCGATCTCGACGATTAATGCATGGGACAGCGCGATGGTTAGTGAAGATTTCAAGACAAATGACGATTTCGATCGCACTAAACACAGTCGCTATATCATTCCCCCTCACGCTATTTTTCAAGCTCAAAAACGCGCTAGACAGTTACAACTAGAAGTCGTGGGTTTCTTTCACTCGCATCCAGATACTCTGGCTATTCCTTCTAATTGCGATCGCGAGCGAGCTTGGGAGGTATACTCTTACCCGATTGTTTCAGTAATTCGTGGCAAAGTAACGGAGATTAAAAGTTGGGTATTAGATCGTAATGGCATATTTCAGCCAGAAGAGATCGAGTTAGTCGATACATTGGTGAATTGAGCCAGTAGTTAATTTCAGTTCGGGATAAGAATAGCTTAAAGACTGAAAGTCTCCGCTTGTGATGCAGAGTCCGCGTAGGCGGACTTCGTATCGTTAGCCCCGATTTCAATCGGCGGCGTTACTAGAACGAAGCCAATATAATATCCTTAACCCGAACTGACGTTAGTTAGTACTAGTTGCCCCTAATGCAAGTTCTGGAGATCGGCTCTTACCTGCATCAAAATCCGTCCGAGATAATTGACCCCAGTGCGCTCGCTGCCGCACCCCCAAAAGTAATCTACCGGCGAATCTTCGATTATTTCAGCATCGATCGTATCGAGGAGAATCTGTTGAATATCTAGATGAGTGCGGAATTTCTGAAGGATCGCACCATACATTAATTCGCATTTACAGAGATCCCAAGTTGGGTGAGGTGGATGTTGGGGATCGCGGCCGATTTTAGCGGCAAGCTCGGGAGTTGGTGCAGCGTGGATCCGCTCCATCAATTCTTCCCACTCCGTTCCCAGAAACTTATGTGCCTGATAATAGTGCTCGACTGTCGGCCATTTACGGCCTGCTAACTCGATCGGGTGTGGCGAAAAGTTAGAAAAGCAGCCATACGGCGCATTAACTTTATAAAAGTAAATTTTAATGGGGATGGCTTCGCTCACAGTCGATCTTTGACACTATCTCTCTAGCAAATAGCATAACTCATCCTTTGGATCTGATTCGGCGGTAAGCACTAAACTCCGTCGGATGGAGGCGATCGAGGGTTGTATCTATGGGCGATTTCCACCCGACACAAATAAGTTAATATTACGCAAGGTCTAACATTTGTCCCGGATATTTCGGAAATATCAGCTGTAACGTCGTCCGATCTACAGCCAAGTTCTGCGTCAATACCGTTCCCAATACATCGCGAAAATCTGTAGTAATTGCCAAATCCCGACCCTGATAGCGTTGCTCCGGAGCCAATCCAGCCCACTTACCATAGACTTTTCCCCCACGAATACCACCACCAAGCAACCACATCACATTTCCATGTCCGTGATCGGTGCCGCGATTGCCATTTTCCTTCACCGTGCGCCCAAATTCCGACATCACCACGATCGAAGTATGCTGATAAACCGCGCCCAGTCCTTCTTGGAGAGCGACTAAACCTTTGCCCAATTGCCCTAGATTTCGTGCTAATTGCCCTTGACTCGCGCCTTGATTGATGTGGGTATCCCATCCCCCAACAGCTAAGAAAGACACTTGAATGCGCGGATCTCGGGCCATCAGTCGGGCTAATTTTTGGGCATCGCTGGGGAATCCATTCGGTAATGGCGCACCATTATTTGCCATCTTCATCTCAGCTTCGAGATCTTTTAATAGTTCCGTGCGGGCTAATCTACCCTCGCGATACGTCCGGCTCAACGTGTCATTATTGCCATACAATCGATCGAATGCACTGGCGATTTGCAGTTTGTCGATTTGCATCCGGTTGTTCCCACCGCGTCCCGATGCGAGATTCGCGACGGCTACTTTACCCTGTAAAATGCGTGGCGTAGTCGCGCCGACACTTACTGCCTGAATGGGATTTTTGTCAGACACGATCCCCAGTAACCGATTCATCCAGCCATCGCGGGTAGATTTGACACCTGGGGTACCACTTTCGAGATAGTCTTGTGCGTCGAAATGCGATCGAGTCTCATCATTGGAACCGCAAGCATGGACGAATGCCAAGCTTTTTTGCTGCCACAGGGGTAATAAGGGCGCGAGGGCTGGATGCAAGCCAAATTGCCCGTCGAGATCTAGCACGCCGTTAGGCTGTCCGGGTTGAGGGATAGCGATGCTCGGTCGATCGGTATAATAAGTTGGCTCGCGATAGGGGACGACTATGCTTAAGCCGTCTACGGCACCTCTCAGGAAAACGACAATTAAGCGGTGTGGATTGGGATTTACAGCCGCGATGCTGCGGGATGCCCAGCCATGAGTACCGATACTAAGTAAAGATGAAGCGGAAAATAGGCTCGATTGAATGATAAATTGACGACGATTCATAAAATAACTAATGGTGTTGCTGATTGGAGGATGAAAAAGCTAGTTGAGGAGAGGGGGAGAGGGGCTGGGGTGAGGGCAAAATCTATGCTTCATACCTGAGTTCAGCAATGCCAATTATCGATTCATAAATTCAGGACTGCCTAAAATTAGTGCAGCGCGAATATCTGGTGCGCTAGCATCGATCGCTTGTTGAGTTTTTAGAGAGAAATTATTTCCTAAAGTTGCTAAGAGCTGAATCGAGTCGAGTGATATATATGTCGGGGGAACGACTGGCTTGGGAGTAGTTAATTGTGGAGTTAGGAGCGATAATCTTCCACCCCCTAAGTTCGTCGCAAAATTTAATCGTCGCGTCATACTGTCGGGGTTCAACCAAGCATCCTGCGTATTTTTATAACCATTTGGTGTCGGGCAGCCATAGATCGGCATTCCCGATTGAGCCAGGAAGTCATTTAATGGTTTGACATTGTTTACATCCAGTCCCGTCGATCGAATCGAAGAGACGGCATATTGATATGGAGTTTTAAACTTCGCTCCATAATATTTACCACTCCAAAACTCAGGACTTTTGAATAGAGTTTCTAAAACTAATTTAATATCACCATCGGTAGCAACAAATCGCTTAGAGAGCTTATCTGTCAGGCTTTTGGGAGGATTGTCAGTGACAAAGTATTGGGCGAGCTTAAAGGTAATCTGACGCGCCGTGCTGGGATGTCTCGACAGTAAATCTAGTGCTTGTTCGCCTTCTTCGATCCCACTTCCAATAATATCTTGACTCAGAAATATCTTGTTATTAAAATCATGACGGTTGCGATTAAATTGAAACGTATAACCATCGGGTACTTTTTGTCCGGGCTGTTTAAATCCCCAACCAGTGAGAATTTTAGCTAGGGCGATGACATCATCTTGCTTATAGCCACCATTTACACCCAAAGTATGGAGTTCCATCAACTCGCGGGCATAGTTTTCATTCAATCCTTGCGGTCTACCTTTTCTACGATTAAAATTTGGCGTGCTATTCTGCCAATTATCTAGATAGAATAACATCGCTGGATGTCGAGCGGTTGCACCTAATAAGTCCCTGAATTTACCAAGTGCGTAAGGACGAATTGCTTCTCGCTCGTAGGCACCCACCCACAATTTGTCGAGTCCTTTATCGGCATACACATTAAAATGATTGTACCAAAAGTCCACCATCACTTCTTGCAGTTGCCGTTCGCTATAGATCGATCGCATCAATCTTGCTTCTGCTGCTTGAGCGACAATTTGCTTGGCTTGCTTTTGTTGAGCTTTTTTGATTTCTGGTGTAATCTTTTGTCCGGCGACTTGTTGACGATTGGGATTAGATTGCTGAAATAGCTCGACAGGCGAGAGATTAATCGTAGCTAACTTTGCTAAGCGATCGGTTAAAGCTGTCGGTTCGTTAATAGTGTCGGGATTGAGTTGTTGCTGGATATACTTATCGACACCGATCGATCTGACTCGATCGATATCCCCCGGACGAATCCCATAACTCAATCGATTCAAGGTATGTAAGATTTTGGAATCTACAGGTTTAGCTTGCACGAGGCTAGTTAATAATAGCCAGATCGAAGCAATAATAAATATCGAATATTTACGAGTACATATCATATAATAATTACAGAACTATTCACTAGTCACTAATCTAAATATTTTCAGTATCGTCATCTTGTAAGATAAAAGCATCTAGATCGTCAGAATTATCGATCGAGACTGGCTCTACTGCAAAACTGCGTGCGTGAGAGACAAGATAGCGATCGAGTTGATGTAATTCTGCGACACTCGGTTCCGGTGGATTCATCACATAGTGAATTGTTGCCCCCACAAATCCAGTCGCAATCATCCCAAATCCGCTAAATATTCCCCGCCATAAGCGTCCCGATCTTATTTTCTTGGTTCTGGTAGCTACGCTATCGATTTTTGACATCAATCGATCTTCTAAATCGATAGTCTCTATTGGTGCAGTCGATCGATGTTGCTTCAAAAAATTAGTTAGTTGAGGATCGTCATCTGACAAGTTATTCATGATGATTTTGTTATGAGTTATTATTATTTACTAGCCACTATCCCCTAAATCTGCACTCCCGACTCCTCTAGAAATTTCCGCATTCCACTACGAGCGTGAAATAACCGAGATTTTACAGTACCGATCGGAATTTCAAGAATCTCAGCTACTTCCTTCTGCGGGAGTTCTTCAAGATCGTGCAATGCTAATACCGATCGATGTTCCTCGCTGAGTACGCTCAGTCCTTTGCGAACTAAATCCTGATAGTGGAGCTGCATCACATCGGGATCGTCATGCTGGGTGTCAACGCTGTGAGCGATCGTTTGGAGTCGCGATCGTTCTCGTGCTAAAGTTTGCCGCCGATCTGTAGCCACATTCCAAGCAATCCGATACAGCCAAGTAGAAAATTGCGAATTCTGGCGAAATTTTGGCAATCCCTTCCAGGCGCGGAGAAATACTTCTTGAACTAGATCGTCTAAACTCACCGGATCGCAAAGTTGGTAGAGAATCTGTCGAATGCGCTGCTGATGGCGACGATAGAGTAGCCTAAAGCTCTGACGATCGCCCTTCAGACTAGATCGCACCAATTCATCATCAGCCTTCTCTGGTAGCCGCTCCGCCACTCCCCCCACATTAAACCTCTAAATTTTTGTGCATACCTCTTTTTTAGACTGCTACAAAGTGCAAAAGGTTCAACATCTTTAACATATATTTCGAGCGCCTGGTTGCTAGCGGCTCTCGATCGGCTAACGGTGTAGCTATAATCTCACCCATGTCTATTCCAACGCTAGCGAACACCGTCTCGAAGCGAAGATTTGCGTTCTCTTCGCTTCACAAACCAACTGATTTCGATCGGATGGGAAGGTAAAAAATTGGCCACTACAGACTACACGATTGTAGTAAAAATATCCGTGGAAACATTCTCGATCGCATCCCAGTCATCATCTCGTGAAGATCTGACGAGGACAGCGATCTGGGGATCGCAAGAACTTGGATTAAATCACATAATTTTTTAATCATGTGTGCGATCTTTTCGTACAATTAGCTGGGTACATTAGAATTGTGTAGCATTGGGTTGGCAAGTCTGTGAAGAGTACAATTTTGTGGTCGGTAGTTACAGGGGTAGGGTTATTGGGTGTGCGAACTTTTGGAAATCCGTTGAGTAATGAGGTGCAGTATCGAGTTGAATATATCGGCAAGGCTGGAAGTACGCTCTGGGGTGATTATACGGTTACTCAAAATAATCGCTTGAGAGATAGTACTACCGAAAAAGCAATCGGGAAGCTACCACTGGTTGTGAATTTTACGACAGGGAAAAATGCGATCGTCTCGGCAAACGGTGCTACCACCGATCGAGAGCCGATTATTATCAAAATTTACAAGCACGGATCGGAGTGCAGTAATTCGCAAGGTACGGATAGTGCCGGGATTACTAGTACGATCGTGTGTAGGTGAATTCGTGGCTCTAGCTAGTGGCTAATCACTAGTAAATTTTAGCGGTGCAAGAAATAATCGAAGAGGCGCATTAATCCAGATTTGGCTAATGCGCCTCTTCGATTTGATTGTGGCAAACTAAGAGGATGGATCGAAATGGTTCAGCTAATAGCCACTATTCACTATTCACTATTCACTAAATGATTACTACCTACATTAATGCCATCCTCCGGGGTGGAAATCCTGGCGATCCCGTTACCGTTAGAGGCTGGATTCGCAGCAAGCGGGAAGCGAAGGAATTTGCCTTTGTTGATGTCAACGATGGCTCCTGCATGGCAAATATTCAGGTAGTAATCGATCGGGATGTACCTGGTTATGACACCATCCTCAAGCAGATTAGCACGGGTGCCTCGATCGAGATCGCTGGCGAATTAGTAGAGTCTCCCGCCAAAGGGCAACGGGTAGAAGTCAAAGCCAAACAAGTCACCATCTACGGTGAAGCCGATCCCGAAACCTATCCCCTCCAGAAAAAACGCCACTCCTTTGAATTTTTACGCGATATCGGGCACTTGCGATCGCGTACCAATACCCTCAGCGCCGTATTTCGGGTGCGAAATGCCTGTGCGACAGCGATCCATCAATTCTTCCAAGAACGCGGTTTCCTATGGGTACATACGCCGATTATTAGTGCTAGTGACTGCGAAGGCGCGGGTGAGATGTTTAATGTCACCACGCTGAATCTCAAAAATCCCCCACTAACGCCAGAAAAAGAGATCGATTACAGTCAAGACTTCTTCGGTAAGCAGGCATATTTGACCGTCAGCGGTCAATTAGAAGCTGAAGTCATGGCAATGGCATTTAGTAATGTTTACACCTTTGGGCCAACATTTAGAGCGGAAAATTCTAATACTTCGCGTCACCTCGCCGAGTTCTGGATGATCGAGCCAGAAATGGCTTTTTGCGATCTATTGGGCGATATGGATCTGGCGGAAACGTTCCTCAAGTATGTATTTAAATACGTGATGGAACATTGTCAAGCCGACATGGAATTTTTCAACGAACGGATCGATAAATCGGTATTAGCGACGGCAGAGAATATTATCGAAAATCAATTCGAACGGCTAACTTATACTAACGCGATCGCGTTGTTAGAAAAGTGCGATCGAAAGTTTGAATATCCCGTCAGTTGGGGTCTAGATCTCCAATCCGAACACGAACGCTATTTAGCTGAGGAAGTTTTTAAAAAGCCAGTCATCCTCACCGATTATCCAGTGGAAATCAAGGCTTTCTATATGCGGATCAATGACGACGGCAAAACCGTTGCTGCGATGGATATTTTGGCTCCAAAAATTGGTGAGATTATCGGCGGTTCGCAGCGTGAAGAACGGCTTGATGTGCTAGAGCGGCGGATTGTCGAGCAGGGACTAAATCCGGCGGATTATTGGTGGTATTTGGATCTACGCCGTTATGGAACGGTGCCTCATGCCGGATTTGGATTAGGCTTCGAGCGGTTGGTGCAGTTTATGACAGGGATGGGAAATATTCGAGATGTGATTCCCTTCCCGCGCGCGCCATTGACGGTAGAGTTTTAAGGCGATCGAGCTATAATCGTCTCAAATATATGACTTCTGCTGCCATTACTACCATTGTCAAAATGGTCGAATCTCCGACTGAAGATCTACAGAGGCGATTTATCGAGCATCTTCGCGAGTCCAGGATGCAACACGATCGATTTCCTGAATATCCAAATCTCGATCGAATAAATTAGGGCGCGTTGCTGGGTACAGGGATGATTTACTATGATGAGACCGATGGGATTTTCAGAAGATCGAATATTCATGCCAATCGCAGACTGGAACATAACCGATCTGTTGGTAAATATGGTTAGAGGTCGGATTGGCCAAATCTGTTAACAAGAAACAACGATCGCATCCCTCATCTAGTAGCTTTTGGCTTAATGCTGCGACGCAAGCAGTAGCATAACCCTTACGACGGTATGCTGGTGGCGTGTAGACCGAACCAATCAGACCGACAGTTGGTGAACGCTGCCTGCCTGCCGCGAGCGAAACCGGAAGATCGTCTTCCCAAATATAAGTAGTCTGGGTCTTTAATCGATGATCTACGATTCGATCGAGATCTTGCCCCATTACCTCGCCTATTTCAGCAATAAAAGCTGGTAGCCACTCAATTAACAATGCGCGATCCCGTTCGGTTGCCAATCTTAAATATCCAGGAATAGTAGCAACCGATCGTACTTCCCTAAGTTGATGAATTTTATTAACGAACGATCGTTGATAGGATTGTCCTGTTAGATTTTGCCATGCCTGCAAAAATGTTGTCACATCAGGAATTAGCCCCATGACTCCAGGTAATGGTTCTCGTTGTAAATCTTGAGCGATTAAAGTCAAGGCTTTCAGATCGCTGGTTTTAGACAGCAATAATTTGTGAGGAGGTGTGCGGATTGCCGTTGCTACAATCGCCCCATTGCTTTCAACTATCACTAAGTAAGGCGGATCTGGATAGCGATCTGGGTTACACAGCAGTGTTTGCATGACACCCAACAACACGTTATTTTCTGCCTCATTTTGTAGTAAATAAGCCTGCGTTTTATCCCAAAATTTATCGATCGTGTCAAATCTGTATAATTGCACGATTACCTCATCTTTGATTTTTGTCTATTTTAACTATGATTGTAAGAATATTTGTGGTGATAATTTAAAGCGATTACCTAAAGCCTGTGCCCAACTTGGCTCGATCGATTTCGTTCCTGCTAAAACCTGTGCAACCGATTCACTAGATCCAAACATCTTGGCTAACTCTGTGAGATTGATGCCACCAGATTTAATGATATGCGGCAAGACTTCAGATGGCGAAGATCGATCTATCTCATAGTGCTCTACCTCATATGCCTCCACCAACATCGTCACTAAGTCATATAATGCTGATTCTTCAGGCGTTTGGTTTTGCTTGAAAGTCAAGCGTTCTGCCACAGCTAGAAATTGTGCGTATTCATCCTCTGTCTCAATTACTTTCGGCTTTACTTCAGCAACAAGCTGCCCATATACTTTTAGACTAATAGCTTGGGTCATTTCTCTAGAAATCCTTCTTGTGTTTTAGACACCAAATCTTCCAGGGTGGGTAATACACCCCTGCTTTTTATAATCAACAGTAATTATGAGTAGTGAGCATGAATATTAGTGATAAAGATCTAGATTTAATAAAGATAGCATTAACATTTTTAGCTTGGATGTCAGTTGTTATCGGATGGATAGTTACAGATTATTTAACTAAACGTCGTGACGTAGAAAATCAAAAACGCAAAATCAGAACTGATTACTTAGTGAATGTATTTCGTTTTTTAGCAACTAGTGTTTCTAACAGAAATCTTTCAAAAGAAGACTGGAGAAAATTCGAGGACATCATTGCTGATATTCAGCTTTTCGGTACACCTGAACAAATAGGTCTATTAAAAGAAGTCACAAATCAAATAGCAGAGAAGAAAGAGTTTGATTTAGATCCTATTCTTAACGATCTTCGAGATCACCTACGAAGAGATTTAAATCTTGAAAGTATTGACGGCAATATACGTTGGATACGCTACCAATAAATTCAGGAAAGGTGTACTGTGGCATAGCTACTAATAAAAAACTATATTATAGAAAGTATTGCTATCAAGAGATTTAAGTATCCTTATTTAGTTTCAATACCGCCATAAATGCTTCCTGAGGTACATCTACCGTCCCCACCGACTTCATCCGCTTTTTACCTTTGGCTTGCTTCTGGAGCAATTTCTTCTTCCGCGAAATGTCCCCACCATAACATTTAGCTAGTACATCTTTTCGCAGTGCGGGGATATTTTCACTGGCAATAATCTTACTCCCGATCGCGGCTTGAATCGGTACTTTAAATTGGTGACGGGGAATTAGTTCTTTTAACTTTTCAGTCATTGCTCGACCGACATTATAAGCCTTATCGCGATGGACGATCATTGCTAGCGCATCGACAGGATCGCCGTTGATCATCAAGTCTAATTTGACGAGATTATTTTCGCGATAACCGATCGGTTGATACTCCATACTTGCATAACCGCGCGTATTGGACTTCATGCGATCGAAGAAATCAGTCACTACTTCGGCCAATGGTAACTCATAAATTACTGTCGTTCGCCCTTTGGTGAGGTATTTCATATCCTTAAATTCACCGCGCCGATTTTGGCATAATTCCATCAAAGTCCCCACATATTCTTCAGGAGTAATCATCTCCAATTTGACGTAGGGTTCCTCAATTTTTTGACGGTGATTGGGATCTGGGAGCGTACTCGGATTGTCGATATAAGTTTGATTGCCCTGAATATCCGTCACCCGATAAACTACCGACGGTGCGGTGGTAATTAAATCGAGATCGTATTCCCGTTCCAATCGCTCTTGGACGATTTCCATGTGCAACAAGCCGAGGAATCCGCATCGGAACCCAAACCCCATCGCGCTCGATGTCTCCGGTTCAAACTGGAGCGCCGCATCATTCAGGCGGAGTTTATCCAATGCTTCCCGCAATTCTGGATACTGATCCGCATCTGTCGGAAATAGCCCGCAAAATACCATCGGTTTAGCTTCGGCATAACCATCGAGAGCGGCGGTAGCGGGTCTGCTCACCTGCGTAATCGTATCGCCTACTCGCGCATCGCCGACAGCTTTAATCGATGCGGCGAAATAACCTACTTCTCCAGCGTGGAGTTCGTCCACTTCGACTTGGGTAGGTGACAAGATCCCGAGTTCGTCGATGACATATTCCTTGCCGCTAGCCATCAATCGAACTTTATCGCCGCGTTTGACGCTACCATCCATGACGCGGAAATAGACGATTACGCCCCGATAACTATCGTAATAACTATCAAAAATCAACGCACGTAACGGTTCGTCGATCGTATCTCGCGGTGGTGGCACTAACAATACTACCGATTCTAAGATTTCCTGAATCCCAATCCCTTGTTTAGCAGAAGTTAAAATCGCCCCACTACAATCTAGCCCGATAATTTCCTCAATTTCGGCTCTTACCCGCTCCGGTTCCGCTCCTGGTAAATCGATCTTATTCAGAACGGGGATAATTTCTAAATTACTTTCTAGCGCTAGATAGACATTCGCCAATGTCTGCGCTTCTACACCCTGCGAAGCATCGACTACCAATAATGCCCCTTCACAGGCTAACAAGCTGCGAGATACTTCATAAGAGAAGTCTACATGTCCGGGAGTGTCGATCAGATTGAGCACATACTCCTGACCGTCCTGGGCGGTATAATTCATCCGAGCCGCTTGGAGCTTGATCGTAATCCCCCGCTCCCGCTCCAAGTCCATATTATCGAGAAACTGCTCTTTCATTTCTCGATTGCTAACCGTACCTGTATCCTGCAACAATCGATCGGCCAGGGTCGATTTCCCATGATCGATGTGAGCAATAATCGAAAAGTTACGAATTCGCGAAACAGGAACGTTGGTCATGGGGGTGTAAGGGCGTAAGGGGTGGTGTATGTGGGTATTTAGTTAATACATCTTACAATTCACCAGTTTAGCGCAAGGATTCAGCAAACAGTAGTCGATCGAATGATGTCGATCGATTGCTAGATCGCTAGCTCAAAACGAGGCAAAATCGAGAAATCTATCTTTAGCTATTTGAGATCGATCGCCAGATGCGAGATTGTTAGGTCGTAGTAAGGCTAAGATGCAGGCGATTGGTGCCATCATACATAAATTAGTCCATTTGGCTTTTGGTATTTTAAAGTCTCAACAGCCTTTTGACCTTGGGACTTGTAGTTCCGATCTCAAAGCGGAATTGCTGAAGAAGTTAATAATGCGATCGCATTATTAACTATCGTACTGAAAATCTCGATCGAGTCCTCACAACGGAGTATTCCCAGGGAGTTAATTTAGTTTTTGATAATGAATTCTATCAGCAAACAAATCGAAACCCGCGCCCGCGAAATCGGCTTCCATGCCGTTGGTATTGCTAAGATCGACCCTACTACCACCCAACCCAGCGCGCAACGCCTGCAAGAGTGGTTAGCCCTCGGCTATCAAGCAGATATGGCCTGGATGTCCGATCCTCGCCGCCAAGATATCTACCGCCTTATGCCCACTGCTAAGACTGTCATCGCCGTCGCGCTCAATTACTACACACCCCACCAACGTCCTCACGGCAAAGCTTATGGCAAGATCGCCCGTTACGCATGGGGTCGAGATTATCACAAAGTACTAGAGAAAAAACTCAAGCAATTAGCCAACTGGCTGCTTGACAATTTTGCAGAAATAGAGGTGCGCCATTATGTCGATACTGGGCCGATTCAAGATAAATATTGGGCGCAAGCTGCTGGCATCGGTTGGATCGGAAAAAACGGAAATGTTATCAATCGCCAATACGGTTCGTGGATATTTTTAGGCGAGATCGTAACTAATTTAGAAACCATTCCTAGCGATCCCCACACCCAACATTGCGGTACCTGTAACCGCTGTATTGATGCTTGTCCAACGGGGGCAATTATCAAACCTTATATTGTCGATGCCAACCGATGCATTGCTTACCATACGATCGAAAATCGTGCTGCGACTTTACCCCCAGAAATAGCGAGTAACTTAGATGGATGGGTCGCTGGCTGCGATATCTGTCAGGATGTTTGTCCCTGGAACCAACGCTTTTCCCAACCCACCGATGTCGAGGATTTCCAGCCACATCCAGGTCGAGTCGCACCAGAACTAAAGGAACTCGCATCACTCACAGACGAGGTGTGGGATCGCAGCATGAGGGCATCTGCGTTGCGTAGAATCAAACCATGGATGTGGCGGCGGAACGCAATTGCAAATCTTCACAATCGGGGATCGCAAAATTCTGTCAATTAGATTACAATTTTAAAACGTGCCCTGGCTTCTCACACATGCAAAATAACTCTAAGCTCATCATTTTTGATTTTGATGGTACTCTCGCAGATACAATCGGTGCCCTGATGCGAATTAGCAATCGGTTAGCACCTGAATTTGGCTATTTGCAGATCGGTGATGAGCAGTTAGCTAATCTCAAGTATCTAAGTTCTTGGGAAATTATCAAGCTTTCTAAAGTTGCTTTGTGGAAGTTACCTTTCCTGTTGAAACGGGTTAAAGAAGAATTTCCTGGCGAAGTGCGGAATGTAAAATTATTTCCAGGTGTAACTGAATTATTAAATACGCTTAAACTTCAGGGCTATCGATTGGGAATTGTCAGCTCCAATGCTGAGTCAAATATTCGATCGCTCTTAAAGCAAAATCAGATCGAGCAACTGTTTGATTTCGTCACTACTGCTTCCACATTTGGCAAAGGAAAAGCGATCGGTAGGATGATGCGTCAATACCATTGTTCCAAATCCGATGCGATTTATATCGGTGATGAAATTCGTGATATTCAAGCCGCTAGATCGATCTCGATCCGCATCGTTGCTGTCGGCTGGGGTTTCAATGCACCCACGGCTCTTATCGATAGGCAACCAGATTTATTCATCACCAAGCCTCAAGCATTAATTAACGCTTTAGCTCACATCTATCCACCTAAAGCGAGCAATTTAGCGTGCATGTGATGCCGCGTCAAGATCGACAATCTCCAGCGTTCCTTGTGATGGCTCTAAAGCATCAAATCTAGATATCGACTAGGTTTGATACTTTTTACACGATCGGATTATCGATCGTGACTAAAGCAAAAAACTAACTACACAAATCCCGATCGATGTTACTCTTACCATAGAGGTTAAGTAACATCGATCGGGATGTTGCGAGCGCAATTCGATCGATATTAACGAACGTTTTCAGTTTCGACAACTTTGTCGATGAGACCATAGGCCATCGCATCAGCCGCCGACATAAAATTATCGCGATCGGTATCTTTTTCGATCTGCTCTAAAGTTTGTCCCGAACGCTCTGCCATCAATTTATTGAGTAGCATCCGCGTGTCGAGAATATGTTTGGCTTCGATCTGAATATCCGATGCCTGCATCCGTCCGGTACCACCAAGCGGTTGGTGGATCATGATCCGTGCGTGAGGCAATGCGAGGCGTTTGCCAGGACTACCCGCAGCTAGTAAAAAAGCACCCATCGAAGCGGCTAAACCGACGCAAATAGTCACTACTTCTGACTTGATGTGTTGCATCGTGTCATAGATTGCCATCCCCGCAGTGATTTCGCCACCAGGTGAGTTGATATACAGATAGATCGGTTTGCTGGAGTCTTCTGAGTCTAGATACAGCATATAGGCAACGATCGCGTTTGCCATTCCCGAATCCACTTCCTCAAATAGAAAGATAATCCGCTCGCGAAACAGTCGATCGTAGATATTGATATATCGTTCCGCAGAGTTACCAGGCAAACGATAGGGAACGCTAGGAATTCCAATAGACATAGATTTTACTAGTTATTTATTAGTTATTGTTTAATTCCCCTCCTCGGAGCGGAAAGTGCCTTTGGTTGGCTAGCCGACCATTAGGTCTTGGGGTTTCACCCAGTAAAGCACCTTTTCAAGACAGGGGTGCCCGATAGGGCGGGGTGGGTAAGAGACTAGGCTATAAACCTCGGTAAATTGATTGCTTCGGCTGAGATCTAAATCCCCCCAACCCCCTTAAAAAGGGGGGTTAAGAACTTAAAGGGAAGCTGCTACCAAATTTGGCACTTCTTTCGCACTCTCTAACACCTTATCGATCAAGCCATACTCTCTCGCTTCCGCAGATGTCATATAAAACATCCGCTCGCTGTCTGCGAGAATTTTCTCGATCGATTGACCCGTAGTTTCCGCAAGTACCTCAGCAACCGAGGTTTTTTTTGCTAATACTTCAGCAGCATTGATGACGATATCGGAAGCTTGCCCCCTACTCCCTGCCCGCGCTGGCATCAACCCGATCTCGGCATGAGGTAAACAAGCGCGTTTGCCCTTGGTACCAGCAGACAGCAGCAGTGTGGCAATCCCCATTGCCTGACCCAGACAAATGGTATACACCTCTGACTTGATATGCTTGATGGTGTCGTAGATCGCCAATCCAGCCATCACGGACATCATCCCGAGTTCTGCTCCAGCCATCCCAGCCATCACCGGATCGCCCATGGAATTGATATAGATATAAATCGGCTTGGTGTTATCAACTGATTCCAGGTATAACAACGCGGCGATCGTACTATTGGCAAATCCATCGGTAATCGGTCGATCGATAAAGATAATGCGCTCCTGGCTCATCCGCGTGTAGAGGTTAATCCACTGCCAGCTAGGAGTTCCGGGGATATTGTAGGGGACTTTGAGGATGCGATCGATAGACATGATTGTTGAGGGGGTGAGGGGATAAGGGGGTGAGGGGGTGAGGGGGTGAGGGATAAAAGATTTATCGCTCGCCCGATTCACTAGTCACTAGTCACTAGCCACTAGCCACTAGATCCCTAATCCCTAAACTAGAGCTGGCAGAGGCACTGGAAGATCCTTAGCACTGTTGAGGACGATATCGATGATGCCGTATTCTTTGGCTTCTTCGGGAGTCATGTACAACATCCGATCGGTATCTTTGGCGATTTTTTCGGCGGGTTGTCCAGTGCTGCGTGAGAAGATATCGAGGATGGCGGTTTTGTTGTCGAGGACTTCCTTAGCACGAATTTGAATATCGCTAGCTTGCCCTTGCGCGCCACTACGGGGCTGATTGAGGACGATCGTGGCATGGGGAAGGCTAGCACGGAAACCCTTGGTACCTGCGGCTAAAATCATCGCCGCCGTGCCCATGGCTTGACCGATGCAGATGGTATGAACGGGCGGTTTGATATAGCCGAGCGTATCGCAAATCGCAAACGCTTCGGTTTCAAACCCGATCGAGTCGCCAGTATGCCAGGATGTCCCAGTAGAATTGATATAAAAATAAATCGGCTTTTCGGGCGAGTCAAATTGCAAGTAGAGCAACTGCGCGATCAGCAACTTAGTGGGGTCGTAACCCATTTGGCGTTTATAGTCGTCGGATGACACCAGCGGCCCTCCCATATACACGATCCGCTCTTTGAGGAGCAGAGAAGGTAAATCTGGTGGCGATTCCCGGTAGTAGCTATCGCCGCCGTAATATTGGGACTGAACCATATAATTATTCCACTAGCGTCACATGATATTTAATATGGTAACTTGCTAGTGGTTAGTAGGGGTTGGTGGGATTACCGATTAAAAATATTTCAACCAAACCCGCTTCAACAACATACCAACCGATCGATATATCGACAAATAAGTACTTATATGCAAGTTAAAGCTGCTGTCGCCTTTCAAGCAGGCAAACCATTAGAAATTACCACAGTCGATCTCGCATCACCACAAGCGGGAGAAGTCTTAGTCGAAATCAAAGCTACTGGTGTTTGCCATACCGATGCGTATACGTTGTCTGGTGCCGATCCAGAAGGCTTGTTCCCGGCCATCCTCGGCCATGAAGGCGCGGGAGTAGTCGTCGAAATCGGTGCGGGCGTAACGAGCCTTAAACCTGGCGATCGAGTCATTCCGTTATACGTCCCCGAATGCCGAAATTGCGATTATTGTCTCAGCGGTAAAACCAATCTTTGTCAGGCGATCCGCCTCACCCAAGGACGCGGCGTGATGCCCGACGGCAGCAGTCGTTTTTCCTACGAGGGGCAAATGTTGCACCACTATATGGGGACTTCGACATTTGCTAACTATACGGTCGTCCCCGAAATCGCCCTTGCCAAAATTCGTCCCGATGCGCCATTTGAAAAAGTCTGCCTGATTGGCTGTGGGGTAACGACGGGTATCGGTGCGGTAATTAATACCGCCAAAGTCGAACCTGGGGCAAATGTGGTCGTCTTTGGCTTGGGTGGCGTGGGGTTGAATGTGATTCAAGCGGCCAGACTCGTCGGTGCAAATATGATTATTGGTGTAGATATCAATCCCGCCAAAAGACCCCTGGCTGAGAAATTTGGGATGACGCATTTTGTCAATCCACAGGAGGTAGAAGGCGATTTAGTCCCTTATCTAGTCGATCTAACTAAAGGCGGTGCCGATTATAGTTTCGAGTGCATCGGCAATGTCAAGTTGATGCGTCAAGCGCTCGAATGTTGTCACAAAGGTTGGGGGGTTAGTGTGATTGTGGGTGTCGCTGGAGCGGGGCAAGAAATTGCCACCAGGCCCTTTCAATTAGTCACGGGTCGCGTTTGGAAGGGAACGGCTTTTGGTGGCGCTAAAGGGCGAACGGACGTGCCCAAAATTGTCGATTGGTATATGGATGGCAAGATTAATATCGACGATCTGGTCAGCGATATCGTGCCGATCGATCGTGTCAATGATGCCTTCGATAAGATGCATCGCGGCGAGTCAATTCGATCGATCCTGACTTTTTAGCAAGCGATCGATCGAATTGACTCACATCTTGTATCAAAACAAAGTTACTAGTGTTTTAGTGGCTAGGGGCTAGTGACTAGTGGCTAGTTTTGGTAGATATGAGTAAGTTTTATGACTATTAGACCGCCTTGGTGGCGCACTTCGCGATCGGTTTTTATATACTGGTGTAAGATATGAGCATACCCGATTTCACAAGGGTTTGCGAGCGATAAATGCAGCATGAGCTGGTGGCAGATCGAAAACCCCATAGCTACGCATCACCCGAACGTCGAAACCCACTCGTTTTAGTTGTTCCGCAATATCTGTCGCTGCATACAATCGTAAATGGTGGATCTCGTCATCGCGGCGATAGCAGTCACCGATCTGCCGCAAAGTGACGATCCGCCGCATTAATGTTGCCCGATCGCGATCTTCGGTCTTTTCCACCAGTACAATCCAATCCTCGCCTTCCGAAAATCCCTGAGCAATGTTTCCCGTCGTAACTTGTCCTGGTTCGGCAAGATCGAATACGAATACGCCACCTGGAGCTAAGGCTCGATAAATCCGATCGAATAATCGTGCCAACGTCCGCTCGTTATTATCCGGATCGAATCGATAATTGAGACATTCACCGATCGAAATTACTGCATTGCAAGCAGGAATTTCGGTCTGAAATAGCGACTCGATCCGAAATTCGGCAGCTGGCACTCTGGTTCTGGCGATCGCAATTAAAGACTCGGAAATATCTACACCAAGGATACAATAACCAGCCTTTGTTAATTCCAAAGCAGAAAGACCGCTACCGCAGCCCAAATCGACAATTAACCCCGATCGGATGTTGTTTTGACTCAGAATATCTAGGATCCCAGGGATAGATTTAGTTGCATAATCGCCATGCCCGACATCATGAATATATGCCAGGTCCGATCGATACCACCGTTCCATTATTTCGCTCCCAGCTATTTAATTTTGTCGAATCGGCGAACGGCGACTCATCAGTTGCATTTGCCGAACGGAAAATGAAAGTTGTATCGGTAGTCATAAATACAATCGATCGGTTTTGAGAACTGCATACCAGCCATACCAGCCTGCGACCTCCACACCGCCTGCTTCCAAGCGATCGCGGAAGAACATCAGCGCATCTCGATCGTACTCGCCTGGAGGCCATGTTGATGGAACCTGGGCATTCAATCAGGAATCTAATCGATCGGGTGCTGCTAGCTCGATCGAGACGGATTCTAGAGTGGCGGCAATCAGGGTCAGGCGAGCTGTCTGAAGTTGGTTGGGATGATGCATATCTATTTTCAGATTTATTGCAGTGCGATCTAGATTGTGAATAGTTAGCAATCTAACTACGGATTTCAGGATCTATCGAGTTGAAAAAATGTGGAATATCTGCTGTAGCTCTGATGTGATAAATACTTTTGATGCTTTTTACTCGCTCGATATATTCACGATATTTCGGAGTCAAATATTTGTGACATAACAAAATTACCTTATAACTATTGAGCGAACTTTTAAAGATCGGACTTTGTTCCGGCCAGCCTTCGGGCGGTTTAAAGCTACCGGTAATCAGTCGTTTCGTCACCCACCAAAAATGCACGTACAGCGGTAGATCGATATAAACTAGGGTGTCTGCGGCATCGAGTCGCTGCCACAGGGTTTCCATACAACCAAGTCCATCGATAATCCAGCGATCGGTCAGCAAAATTTCCTGATGGCGGCGTTGATAATCTTGCATCGGCACCTCAATACCACCCGATCGATATTGGATTTTATCTAATGGGTAAAGTGGCAAACCAGTTAGTTCTGCTAATTTCTTACTTAGAGTTGATTTACCGCCGCCAGTGTTGCCAAATACTGCTATTTTTTTCATGTTAGTAGTTATTTGAGATTGTCAAGTCTAACCCCACTGCCAGGATGACCGCACCAACGGGATATAGACCGACCCCAAACATCTCACCATCAGGCCCGATAATCATGCCATCACCAACGATCGCGAGCAAAAAGCCAAACAGACCCCATAACCCTGCTGCTTCATGCAGTAAGCCATATATCCCCATGATGCCAAACAGGATAAATATATCGGTAAACAGATAGAGTAATTCAAGTCGATCGGGTGTTACCGAACCAGGGTCAAAGGAGCTAATACCACGGAGAATTCCCGCGATAATTGCCGCCAGACCGCCCAACCGCAGGAGATTATTCCGAGACATGTGCTTCACCTCCTCCTCGATTTAGTGTCAATCCAATTTCTTGCCCAAAAGAAAGTTCGAGCGTATGACCGTCAGGATCGCGTAAAAAAGCCCAGTAACCGATCGGATACCCCGAGTCTTTTGGTTCTTGAATCAATACTCCTGCTTGACGTGCTGCATCACACAGCGCATCCATAGCGACGCGACTTTTGCAGCCGACCCCCAGATGCGCCAGGGGCGAGAGAACGGGAGTTACTTCTTCTTTTTGAATCAGCACGATGACAAACGGGCGAGTAAGATCGGAAAGCCAAACTACAGCTACGCCTGTCTCAGTATCGAGCCGCCGATGCACGATTTGCATTCCGGCATACTTAGCGTAGAATTCAATACTGCGATCGACATCCAAGACAGGAAGCGCAATGTGTGAGAGTCCGAGATCGATAGTTGTTCTTTCTGGCTCCAATAACTCGATGCGATTGCCAAAGGGGTCGGAGACAAACACGCGGTTATAACCCTCCAGTGGTTCGGCGGTAAAGATCTGATAACCTGCGGCTACACACTTTGTTGTCAATTCTGCTAAACCAGCTACTAACAATGCTGGGTGTGCTTTGATGGCCGATCGAAACTCAGGATCGACACCCAGATGTAATTTGACTGTCCCACTTGTCAACCAGACCCCGCCATATTTTGCCTGTCGAGCGGGTTTTGGTTGCTCGGTGAGTTCGAGTACGTCGATATAAAAAGCTCGTGCTAAATTTTCGCCACCTTCAGGGATCGCAATCTGGATGTGGTCTAAGGCATAGATGTTCATGGTGCTTACTTAGCCCTCTTTTATGATTGGACTTTGGACAAGATTGAGGCTGAAAAGGGAGGAAGGCCAGATAAAAAAGGATAATACAGAGGGATGGTGCATCAACCGTTTGAGCGAATGAATTATTAGTAAAGCTGCACAGTCCGAGATTGCGATCGAATATGGTACTCAACCAGCCAGGGCAAGTCCTACCGTTCGCGAAGCGTCTCGGAACGAGAATCGAGCCAGAGAAATTGCCCTATCTGCCTATGCCAAACGAACAGTTTCATAGCTTGCAAATTCTGCACCTAGAAAATAGAATATAGATACTAATAATCGCGTCGCGTTGAATGTTGGCAACAACCACTGCAACGTGCAAAATGAGGGTTTGTTTGACGGTGGAAAACCCATTTTACTTTCTGACCCTGGTAGCTGCGAGTCCCGATGCTGCTGTCACTTGTGACAGGAATAAGGTGCGCTCCCAGCAATAAGGATGTGGGTTTCTGCTCAGTGGCTACCAAATCACCCCTTTAGGGGAACTATTCTGTGAAGTTCGCGCGAACCTATAGCAAGGGTAATCTCCCTGGCAGGTTCGCGTTGAATCTTCAAATCTAGATGAACTAACACTTCTGAGTGATTTCGATCCTCAGATTAGAAGCACCAAATAGTGCGTAATCTAGTCGCAACCCTTCTTCCTCGTGATGAGTGGTTGAAAGGACTAGAAACCCGCTTCAACAATGATGGAGTCCTCGTCGCAACTATTCTTCCTCGTGACGAGTAGTTTAAAATCTCTTGTATTGATATAGCAAGCGTTCTCCCTGCCAAGAATAGTTGAAAGGTAATCAATCGATCGTGAATTACTTTGTAAAAATAATAAAGTCACGTAATTCGACAAACCAGATAATTCTCAGTTCCAATATGAGTTTACAACAATAGCTGGCAAGCAGTGACAAATAACTAGTTAAATTGACACTAATCTGTTAACAGTGACAAATAATTAGTTATACTTTACACGGGCATAACTTGAGCATCGGCGATCGAAGAGATGATAGTCTAGTAAAGTCAAGGAAAAAGTGGAGCTTGAGGGATGAGCAATCTAAACTTTACGGAAGAAGATCGAGAAATATTAAATTATGAAAGATTTCACCATCCTCATCCCAGGGTCCAGTTGAAGATGGAAGTATTATGGCTTAAAAGTCAAAACTTACCTTTAAATATGATTTGTAGGCTAGCAAACATTTCACCTAATACATTGAGAAAATATTGTCAACAATATCAGGCTGGTGGTATAGAAAAACTCAAAGAAATTAACTTTTATCAACCCAAAAGTGAATTAAAATTACATCAGACAACTATCAAAGAATATTTGAAATTGAATCCTCCAGCTACCATAAATGAAGCTGTAAATCAGATTGAAAATCTTACCGGAATTAAACGCAGTCCAACCCAGATCCAAAAATTCCTGAAATCAATAGGGATGCGATGTTTGAAAGTTGGGGCTATTCCTTCTAAAGCAGATCCCGATGAACAGGAAGAATATAAAATAAATAAGCTAGAACCCAGGTTAGAAGAGGCAAGACAAGGAAAAAGAGCGGTTTTCTTCGTGGATGCGGCTCACTTTGTCATGGGAGCTTTTTTGGGGATGATTTGGTGTTTTCAACGGCTGTTTATTAAGTCACCTTCAGGGAGAAAACGGTTCAATGTGCTGGGAGCATTAAATGCCATTACTCATGAAGTTATTTTGGTTACTAATGACAGCTATATCACTGCTATTCAGATTTGTGAACTTCTGCAAAAATTAGCTGACCTAGGACTGAGCATTCCCATTACTCTGGTTTTAGACAATGCTCGATACCAAAAATGTCGAGTTGTCCAAGATTTAGCTAAATCCTTGGAAATAGAATTACTATACTTGCCGACTTATTCGCCCAATCTAAATTTGATTGAAAGGCTCTGGAAGTTTGTTAAAAAGAAATGTTTATATGGCAAGTATTATGAGGATTTTACTCAGTTCTCATCAGCCATCTCTGAATGTCTAAATGATGCTCATCTGCAACATAAAAAAGAGCTTGATTCCTTGCTCACACTCCGCTTTCAGCATTTTGACAAAGCTCAGGTTATGACCGTTTAAAGTATAGTGGGCAGATCGGCTCTCAATCTCGAAGATGATGATGGTATCGATTGGGCTGTTAAAGAGTTTGAATTGAATTTGGCAAACTCTATCAACGAAGTAGGACTGTTTGGTGAGTTTAGATCGTCGGCTGGGGATTCATCGATAACTGTCATCTTGCAAATCTAGTTGCCCCAGGTAGTAACATAGGCGTAAGTTGCTGGCGATAGATGACCGATTTATATTTGCAACCTGCTGGCACCGCACGAGAAAATAGTTTATGACCGACCGACCGTGTATTCTGGTTATCGATGATAAAACCGACAACTTTGATGTGATTCAAGTTTTACTCGCCCCTGAAGGCTATCGATTACATTATGCCTCGAGCGGTCATAGCGCCCTCGCGCGGATGGAGCGCTTACAGCCAGATTTAATTTTGCTAGATCTGATGATGCCTGTACTCGATGGGGTTGAGGTCTGTCAGCTCATCAGAGCTTCGACCCGCTGGCATTTGGCACCAATTATCATGGTTTCCGCCATTAACGACAGGAGCGAGATCGAACGCTGTTTATCCGCCGGGGCAAATGACTTTATTGCCAAACCAGTCAAACGGAGCGAACTGCTGACCAAAGTTAGAATTTGTCTCCATCTAAGTCATGGCTGTTAGACGACAATGAGGTTGGGTTCTTCTGAGCTTTTGGTGAAAGTGGGCGATCGATCGATTCTAGAGAAAAAATGAGGCTGTGAGTAATATGAAAATATGACCACACAATTCCTCCAACACCTACTTCCTGGTTTCAACCTGCTGCGACTGGAAGATGAGGAAATCGACACAGACAACCATCACCTTACTGTGAACGTATCCTCAACCCAAACATTAGCCCAGTGCCCACTATGTGCTAACCCAACTACACGCATCCATAGCCGCTACCAACGAACATTAGCAGACTTGCCCTGTGTCAACTACAGTTTGACTTTAGTGATGCAAGTATGTAAGTTCTTTTGTGATAATTCAGACTGCATTCGCCGGATCTTCACCGAACGGATACCGGAAGTAACCAAGCCTTGGGCAAGAAAGACACAGAGATTGGGTCAAAAACTCCAGATAATTGGATTAGCATTGGGTGGCGCAGCAGGTGCGCGGCTCTGTCCTCAAATTGGCATTGTGGCTTGCGGGAGTACGCTGTTGAATCACCTCAAACAGCTATCCCTACCTGAATTTGCGGTACCCAAAATTTTGGGGGTAGATGATTTTGCCTTTTGCAAAGGTCAGCGATACGGCACCATCTTAGTCGATTTAGAACTCAATCAACCGATTGCCTTGCTAGCAGACCGGAAAGCAGAGACGTTGACAGACTGGTTAATTCAACATCCTGGAGTAGAAATACTCTCACGCGAAGCTTGCGCGACGACCAGTCGTTCGCTCGAAGACTTACAAAAGTGCAATGGACAAAGGAGCACCAAATAATCGCTTGAAAATGCGGTGCGCCACCGACGGGTTTCCCGTCGCACACGGCGCAACAAGACAGTTGAAGCGACAGATGTATGGACGTGCCGGACTAGATTTACTCACCAAACGTTTTATTGTAACCCTGTAACTGGTCTTGTTCTATCGATCGCCCACTTTCACCAAAAGCTCGGAAGAACCCTAACCACTTGACATTTAACACCCCTAGTCCGTATTCTTTAGCAACTAACTAGCTATTCAGCTCTCGGACTATCTGAAACCTCGTCCACATCGAGATTGACATCTGCTTGTAAAATCGACTTCTGAGCGGCTTGAGCCAACTCTGCGATCGAGCATTGATATAACTCACATAGAACTGCCACCTTATCAATCGTCAGTTTAGGAATCGTGCGTCCCTTTTCCCAATTGCGTACCGAAGACTCGGCAATACCCACCCTACTTGCAACATCAACAGTCCGAAATTTGACTTTGAGGCGCAGTTGTTTCATGTCCATACCAGCTACTTACTCTTTACAGTGAGCGCAAGGTTGACGATTTGATAGTGTAAAAAGACAAGCAAAAACTAGCCCGCGAATCGACTGCCAGGAGGAATCGCAATAGCAAACGTCAACCCCTTGCGAGGTCAAACTCCTATGATGGCATGACAGCAACGTCGATCGATAGTCCGATCGGCTCAAAAAAGCAGTGAACTAGATAACTCATTTAGCTAGCGTATATTATTAGCGCATTTAGTTGACAGTTTTAGCTAGCACAATTAGAATGATTGAAAACTAGCACCGCGAATCGACTGCCAGGAAGAACCGCAATTGCCAACATCAATCACCCGCATTCTTGGAAGTCGCTGAAGACATGACAAGACACAAAACACAGCAATACCAGTAGAATCTAGCTGCTGGTATCGTTTCTATCTCAAATGGGAAACTCTGATTACCATCTCATCCCGTTCCGTTAATGCCCATTGCCGATACTACCTGGAAAAAAGACTTACAAAGATCTATGAATTCGATCGGGATGTTCGATAACACCAAAGAATCCCTCTGCGACTTGCTCGAAGAGATCCACACAGGCAGAGTCCAATTGCCAGATCTTCAGCGGAGTTTTACTTGGTGCAACGAACAAATCGTTAAACTGATTGCCAGCATCTCTCAATCCTTCCCCATTGGTGCAATTCTCACCATTAAAGTCAATAACAGCAGTAGCTTTACCTTCAAACCTCGACTGCTGGAAGGCGTGCGACTGAACAAAGAACCAATCCCTGACAGTCTGATCTTAGATGGACAACAGCGATTGACTAGCATGTTCATGTGTTTGCGATCTGGAAAGGCCGTCAGTATTCGCGATCGCCAAACCCATCGCATTCAAGAGCGGTGGTATTACATTGATATCCCCGCAGCCCTCAATCCAGAGATCGATCGAGTGGATGCGATTATTTCATTACCGCGATCGCAAACCAAGAAAACTCAGCACCGTAAGATTGACTGTACCACTAGCGAAAAAGAGTACGAGCAATTACTATTTCCCGTCTCTGCCATCTTTAACTATGCCCAATGGCGGGAAGGATTTCAGAAATATTGGAACTACGATCCTGATAAATTAGCCCTCGCCCGACAATTTGAATTAGAAATTGTCAAAAGGTTCGAGCATTACCAATTGCCAATCATTCAATTGCGCCTAGAACTGTCTAAAGTAGCCGTTTGTCAGATCTTTGAAGATATGCACGAAATGCCTACTCCCATGACTTTTTTCGACCTAGTAACCGCCTGTTTTGCGGCAGAAGACTTCTCTCTGCGCGACCATTTTGCAGGTATCAGTCAGCAGTTATCGAGATTTGGAGTGCTTCAAGGCGTGAGGAATACCGATTGGCTATCAGCAGTGACTCTGGTTGCTACTTATCACTGTCGAGAGCGGGTATTGAAGGAAAATCCTAGAGTCACTCATCTCCCAAGTATCGGCTGTGGTCGTAGCAATATCCTCGATTTAGAATTAGCAGATTACCAACAATTTGCACCGATGACATTAGCAGGTTTCGAGCAAGCAGCTAAATTCTTGCATAGTTTAGGATTCGTCCATCCTGAAGATATTGCCTATCCCAGTCAGCTACTCGCTTTAGCATCAGCATTGGCGATTGTGGGTTTACCTAACGATTTGGGACGTACTCAATTAGAACGCTGGTGGTGGTCGTGTTCGTTTGGGGAGATCTACAATAATTGGCAAAACAAACGCACCGCTAACGATACGATCGAGCTTCCTGAATGGTTAGCTGGTGGGAAGGCACCGAGCAATCTCGATGCTGTCGGTTTCAATCGGGAGAAATTGTTGAATACCACTAGACGACAGGGAGCAATTTATAAGACTTTGAATGCACTACTCCGCAAACAGGGTGCAATCGATTTTGTCTCTGGGGAAGTATTGCGTGATGTCAAAGCATTTGATGGTGAGATTGAATCCCATCATGTATTTCCCGAAGCTTGGTGCAAGCAGCAAGGGATTTCAGCAGCTCGATATAATTGTTTGCTCAATCGAACTCCACTGCGAAAAGATACGAATCGGTTTATCGGCTCTCAACCGCCATCGGTGTATTTGGCTCGATTGGTGGAACAGCATGGTATTTCTAGATCGCGGCTAGATGAGATTCTCCGATCGCATTCGATCGAACCTCAAACTTTGTGGAATGACGATTTTGAGGCGTTTTTGAAGTATAGATCTGAGAATCTATCATTATCTGTCGATCGGGTTATGGGCAACAATCCGGCTGAAGCCAAACCAACTAGATACTAGTACAAACAAACCATATTCACTCAGGATCTGGAAATAAAAAACAATCTGTCATGGATAGATTGACAGAAAACATAGTTGTTCTATACTATTAATATCGTTAATTATTTATCGACTATGCCTGACAAAAGCAACCAAGATCGAAGCTGGCTGTGCGACCATTCACGAGTTGACGTTGTGCTGGTGGATTCAGAGGGTGAATTAGTAGGTCGTCCGTGGCTAACGATCGCGATCGATATTGCTTCTGGTTGCGTGATGGGATTCCACCTGGGCGATGAGGCACCAAATCCTCAATCTGTCATTCTGGCGTTGCGTCATGCAATTCTACCCAAACAATATAGTGAAGAATATAAGTTGCAGCACCAATGGCAGACCTATGGCTTGCCACAGCATTTTTATACCGATGGCGGCATTTCGGTTCAATCCGATCGCCTCAAACAAATTGCTGCACAGTTAGGATTTACCAACGATTTCCCACCTCGTCTATTTGAAAGTCATGTTGTCGAGCGGCTGTTTGGTAGTCTCAATACAGAACTATTTTCTGCCCTACCAGGATATACACAGGGAAGTTCTCGATCTCAGAATACCGCAGCAGCTAGCCTGACATTGCCAGAATTAGAAAAATTAGTGGTTCGATATTTTGTCGATTGGCACAACCATCAACTACATCCAAGAGTTGGCGATCGAACTAGGTTTGAAGTGTGGAAAGCAGGATTAACAACCACGCCTCAAGTTTTTTCGGAACAGGAATTAGATATTTGTTTCGCCTAAATTGTGGCAAAGTCTAGCTCACATTTTTGAACGATAAATAGCTACGGCATCTTTGACCGATCGAATAAAAGCTACCTTTTCAAACCGCAGAAGAATCATGACTCTACCTGCTTTCAACCAATCCACCGCCTGGATTTCATCAAAATCAACTAGCTCCAGTACGTTCTTTTGTCCATCCCAAGACAATAACCACGACTGGGATACTGTCTGGAGTAAATCGGGGGACTTCTCTTTTAATGATTGGAGAGCGGCTGCGGCGATTTCCATATTTAGTCCCGAGCCTAAGCAGTATTCCATTATTCCCAGTTCAACCACCTCCGCCGGACTGTAGTAGATGCTCCGTCCCGTTCCCTGAGAGCCGACTGTGGGCACGACAATCTCTTTCTCCCGCCAATACTGCAATTGGCGCAAGGTGCAACCAGATATCTCTGCTGCTTGCTTACTGGTAAAAAATGGCTCTTGCATACTATCGATCGTACCCCAGCTAGCCACCAAACAAATATTGTCTTAATCTTGTTATGAGCATTATCACAATTCACTGTCGTCTAACTGCTCCCGAACCTATTCGTCGCCACCTTTGGCACCTTATGGCAGAGAGCAATACTCCCCTAGTTAGCGAGCTGATGAAGCTCGTCAGCCAGCATCCCAATTTTGAAACCTGGCAACGCAGAGGTGCCGTCCCCGAGAGTGCAATTAAAGATCTTTGTGCGCCGCTCAAAGAGGTTTATCCTGGACAACCTGCGCGTTTCTATGCCTCTGCTATCTCGATGGTTCTGTATACCTATAAATCATGGCTGACTATCCAGCAAAATGGCCGCCGCCGCTTAGATGGAAAGCAACGTTGGTTGGATGTAGTCAAAAGCGATCTCGAATTGGTAGAACTTAGCGGCTCTAATCTTGATGTCATCAAGCAAAAGGCACAAGAAATTCTCGATCGACTCAATGCAGTAACAAATGAAATTGAATCGGCTCCCAATGCCAAAAAGGGTAAAAAAGCTAAACAGAAAGCTAAATCATCAAACGATGACAATCTGATGTCTAAGCTATTCACTGCTTATGATGATACCGAAGACATCTTGAGCAAATGCGCGATCGCCCATCTGCTCAAAAACGACTGTAAAGTTTCTGAAATTGAAGAAGATTCAGATAGATTTGCTCACCGCATCCATTGGAAGAAGGAACACATCGAGCAACTTGAAGCAAAACTAAATGCCCGTTTACCCAAAGGTAGAGATTTAACAGGGGAAGAGTTTTTCAAGATATTGGAAATTGCTACGCACCAAATTTCAGAAAACGTTATTCAGGCGCGGGAATGGGATGCAAAAACACAAACTCGACCCGCATCTCTACCATATCCCATTATTTATGGGAGTCCTGAAGAAGTCCGTTGGGGCAAGACGACCAAAGGGAGAATAACTGTCAACTTCAAAGGTATCAATAAATATCTCAAAGCAGTCGATCCCGATATTAAAGAATGGTACAAAATCCATCAAGAGAATCCTTTTCAGTTATATTGCGATCGACGACAATTACCTTTGTTCCAACGCTTTTGGGAAGATTGGCAAGCCTATACAGCGAGTGAAGATACATATCCACCAGGTTTACTCACGCTCAGTACAGCCATGCTGATTTGGACAGAAGGCGAGGGTAAAGGCGATCCTTGGAATGTTAACCATCTTGCCCTTCATTGCTCTTACGATACTCGCTTAATGACCAAAGAGGGAACTGTCCTCGTTCAACAGGAGAAATCCGATAAAGCTCTTAAAAACCTAGAGAGTGAAAAGCCCGATCCTCGTAAACAATCGGAGCTAGAGCGACTGAAAAATTTGCCCGATCGTCCCAGCACCCAGCCTTACCAAGGTAATCCCGAAATCTTGGTTGGACTCAGTATCGGACTAGCCAATCCCGTCACTGCGGCAGTTGTTAATGTCAGAACGGGAGCGGTACTGACCTATCGTAATCCCCACTCATTGCTGGGCAAGCGATACCGCCTTCTAAGTCGTCATCGCGATCGACAGCAAAAAAATATCTTACAACGTCAAAAAAATCAAAAACGTGGGATTTCTTATCAGCCATCAGAATCAGAGCTTGGAGAGTATGTAGACCGTCTATTGGCAAATAAGATTGTTAAACTAGCTAAGAAATATCGAGCAGGCAGCATCGTAATTCCCAATCTGACACATCTGAGAGAAGTACTCGCTAGTGAGATTACTGCTAGAGCAAAACAGAAATGTCCTGACTCTGTTGAAGCTCAAAACAAATATGCGAAAGAGTACCGTATGAGAATCTCCCGCTGGAGCTACAGCAGACTTATCGAAGCTATCCGTTCTAAAGCTGGGCAACTTGGTATCACAATTGAGTCAGGATTTCAGCCAGTCAGGGCTAGTCCTCAAGAACAAGCGAAGGATGTGGCGATCGCGACTTATCACTCTCGCGCGATCGGCAAAAAAACGATCTGACTTTTACAGTACATCCGCACCTAGATAAGTTAATATATAAATTAATCGCGCCGCAGTTGACGCTCTTCGAGTCACGGAACTGTGAAAAATGTGGGTCAATTTTCATCTAAATGATGTGTCTGCTTTCCGACCCTGGTAACTGTCCGCTTACTGACTGCCATCCTGGTGCCAATCTCATTTCGAGATTTGTGTGGGGATGGGACGCTGCATTGTACAGAATTCTCCTTGTTCAATGTAGCATAGGTGCGCCCCCAGCAGAAGTAAGTCAAGCTTTCACTTCGTGGAAGTACACGAGCATTATCTCTTCAATTCTTGAGATAGATAGTGTGGTTGGAGTGGCGTTACTGAATCGCCCCGATCGATGGGGAATCCGCCATGATTTTTATTGGCAAACCTATAGCGAGGTCAAAAACCCCTGGAGGTTTGCCAAATCCAAAATCCCTCTGCTAGCAAGACTTTCACAAGTTTGAAACAACCGCAGCATTTTATTCTGAACAGCCCAAACAGCGGATCTTTGACAGCTTTGTCAAATGCCTAGTCTGAAAAGCTCTCAGAACAAGGGGGCTTGGCTCCGGGAGTTGCAATCGGCTTCCCAGAGATGGGTGGGTTGAAAGGTTTAGTGAAAGTACTGTTGACTAATGGCAGCTTGGTTGCAATCGGCTTCCCAGAGATGGGTGGGTTGAAAGCTAGATTTATGGATAGATAAAGGACTGAAAGGAGTAGTTGATTCGTAACTGATTCTGAAATTCACTCAAAATTACAGATCGTGACAATATTAGTCATTATTTTCGTGTCAAGAGCGACATTAATTTGCGAAGAGCATTTGTTTCTCTCTTTAGCGACACTAATCTGCGAATTTACAAGAAAACAGGCAAATTAAATGTACAGCGACATTAATCTGCGAATAACGACACTAATTTGCGAATAGCGACATTTAATGTGCGAATGTACAAATGTACATAAGCCGATGATGGGATTTGAACCCACGACCAATTGATTACGAATCAACTACTCTACCACTGAGCCACATCGGCAGGGTTAGGTAAGATGAATATACCTAGTCTTCTATTATAAATCGGCTCGATCGCAATATGACAACTCCAAAGCCCAAACAATCGATCGATCCCGAACTTTATCGTCGCCTCCAATCTGAGGCCAAAAACCCCTTTCGCTCGTTTCGGCGCTTTTTCTACTTCAGCTTTGCTGGCTCTGCAGCAATCGGTGGCGTGGTATTTGTCGCCAAACTAGCCGCTGGTAGGGAGCTAGAGACTACTGTCCCTAACCTTGCCATCCAAGCTGGGGCTGTCGCGCTATTTGTGTGGTTATTGACTATCGACAGAGATAAAGAAGACAAGTAGGATCGACACTCGATCGAACCTAATCCAACTCAAAACCTTAGATCCAGCTCAAACCCAGGCTGTGAAAAAATGCCAACTCTCTGGAGACTTTAGAGTGAGGATGAGTTATAGGGATTCAAATAGTGCGGTAAATCCTTCTAAACTCTGACATTCATCCGTAAATTCTTCCGTATCACTCACATCTTCGAGTTGGTAAGACATAATCCGGATGCCGTCTCCAGGCATTTTCTTTGAAGAAAGTAAAGTGGCTGGATATTTTTCGGCAATTGTTTTAAAAGTTTTGCCATGAATGCGCCAGCTATCATCAGAACATTGAATCGTTACACGCCACATGGAGGAATCCTGGTTATTTTTTTAAGGCTGCTGAGGATCATTGTGTCATGATTCAGCCCAGAGTGAGCGAGCGCACTCGATCGCTAGGTTAATTAAGATCGATCGAATTTGTAGAGATTTGCAGGATGAATAGCTCTCACCATATAGGTTTGGAGGTATTTTATTTCGTTTGTACGTCCTTGTCTCGATCGAATCGATGACTTTAAGTTTATTTGTTGAGTGGGTACTTTATTTCAGTGAGATCTCCGAAAGTGAAGAATGTATTCGATTTGCAAGTATAGTGTCCTGATACAAGACAAAATATGGCAGACAAAAATGGACTTCTCAGTTGTCAATTTGGGTGCAGATATTTTGCTGTTCGAGCGGTTGCTCGACCCAGAATTGTGCCAGCACATCATTCAAATTACTGAGTGCTATCAGCTCGAGCCAGCCAGAATTGAGATCGGCAGTGTAGAAAATCTAATTCGGAGCAATGACCTTTTATTCTTAGGTAACGAACATAATTCTTTGCTTGCCTCAACAAATCAACTTTTATTAGAAAAAATTAATATCGTTCAGCAGTATCTCGATCGAGACTACGGTGTTAAATTTACGCATACTGAAACTTGCTCGATTTTACGATATCAACCCGGTCAATTTTATCAGCGACATATCGACAATTTTCTCTTGTCCGATCGCTTTGATGAAGTAGCTCGGAGCGTACCAATCAGAGATGTTAGTGTCGTTGGCTACTTAAACGAAAATTTTACAGGCGGAGAAACATTTTTCGATCGCCAAGGTCTAAAAGTAAAGCCACAACAGGGCAGCGCGCTTGTATTTCCATCAGATTATACTCACCCACACCAATCTTTACCAGTGATTACCGGACAAAAGTATGCTTTTACCAGCTGGTTGTTTCATTAAGATCGAGCTGATTACTTAGCACTCGGACAGTACCCACTCGAGCCAACCTAATCGATCGAGAGCTAAGAACTTGAGTTGAGTTAAAATACAAGTAATTTGAAATATTGTCTAGTGAGATTGTCGCTATGATTCAATTAGCAACGCAAACTACTACTTTCGATGAGTTTATTGCTTGGCTGCCAGAGAGCGCAGAGTACCACTATGAATTGCAGAATGGGGTAATTATTGAGATGCCAAAGCCTAGAGGTAAACATTCTCAGATTGGTGCCTGGATAACTGGTCAGCTATTTAAAGAGATCGAGCGACTTGGATTGACTTATTTTATGCCGCTCGATTGCATTATTAAGTCTGTTGATAGCCTGTCGGGTTATGAGCCAGATGTTACCGTTGTAAATACCCACGGATTAGGCGAAGAATCTCGCTGGGAACAGGAATCGATTTTGACACTTGGAGCTACGATTCCTTTATTAGTAGAAGTGGTGTCTACTAATTGGCAGGATGATTATTTGACTAAATATTCTGCCTATCAAGATTTGGGGATAGCTGAGTATTGGATTGTGGATTATCTCGGATTGGGTGGACGGAGATTTATTGGTAATCCCAAGCAGCCAACTATTTCTATTTGTCAGTTAGTTGATGGTGAATATGATGTGCAATTTTTTAGAGATGCAGAAAAGTTACAATCGTCTATCTTTCCAGATCTGGAATTAACAGCCAACCAAATATTTATGCTGTAGCCGATCGATCTATCTATCATGAAGGAATGCAAACAACTGGAGTTGTTTTGAGCGATCGAGTGAAAAGTTTTGATTGGCGATCGCGACAGGTAAAATTTGTCGAGCGAGTTACTGATGAATTAGTTGAAGAAGTACTAGCGAAAGTTGAAACTCTGTTGAGTTTCATCATGTGTAGATAAGAATGTACCTTAACGATTTTAACCCCGATCGAACCTTAAATGATAAGTAGTTGGAAACAATTTTGGTTGAGTGAGCAGAGAGGATATATATTGCTCTGCTTAGTTGGTACATTGTTTGGCTTAATCACTGGAAATGCGATCGCCAGATGGGTAGAATATTTCCCTGTAATCGAGATATTTAATAAGTATCAGATTCCAGCACTGATGTCATTTGGTATAATTGTTGCACTAGCAACTCAAATAGTAAGTGTCTTGTTATCTTGGGTAATGCTCGATCGGGGTAACGAGTCACACTGGAACAGCGTAAGCTGGTTGTTGATTGGAATACCAATGGGAATACTGATTGCACTGAATATATATAATGGTTACTTAGTTGCACTCGGATTTATTATTCCTTACATACTTGACATACCCCTAACTTGGATAGTTATGATGTTTGTGGGTTGGCATACTATGCACATACTCTGGTTAAATGCAATATCATTATTGCCACTTTACATAATTTCTACTGGAATTACAGCACTTCCGGCTGTCATGAGGTACAGTAGCAGCAATTAGCAAACCAATTTCTGAGATGTTGAGGGTCGATTAACTGAATTGCCAGCGAAATAATTCTATCCACCATAATTGTAGTAGTAGGTGCAAACATTCTCAGAAAAGACTTGAGCTGCGACCACCATAATTCAATTGGGTTAAAATCTGGTGAGTATGATGAGAGGAAAAGAACAGAAGCACCGACAGCGCGGAAGTGTGCCGGGGGAGTACTCCCCCGGACACCTTCCTTTTCAATCATGGGGATAATGGAATCTAATTTATGTGAAGATAAATTATCCATCACTACGACAGCACCAGGCCATAGTTGAGGGACTAGAAACTTCTGGACAAATAATTCAAAGGCTCTACTATCCATTGAATTATCCATCGTCATCAAGGCTACGACCTTGCTGATACTAATTGCGCCGATTACTGTAACTTTAGCACCTCGATAGAATGGAGCTAAAGCATAAGCTCTCGTTCCTTGCTGAGAGCGAGCATGAGTTCTAGACAAGCCAAGCAGGACACCTGTTTCATCTAGAAATACCAAATTTTTAACGTCGATATTTTTAACCGACTCCCAATAATCTAATCTCAGATTTAGGACTCTTTCTGTGGTAGCTTGGGTACTCCTCTTCGTTTTTTTTTACGACTCAAACCCAATTTTTGTAAGGCGTGGCTCATGGCACTTCGACCAACCCAATTACCAGTTTTATCGGCGAAAAATTCACATAATTCAGCCAAAGTTGCATCAGAATGTTCTGAAACAAGTTCCCTCAATTCTACCTCAGCATTTGTGAGGTAACTTAATCGTGGTTTACCTGGCTTTTTAGACTGTAGGTTCCCTTCAAGCTTTTGTTGCTTGACTAGTTTTTGAACAAAGCTTTTACTAACAGTAAATATCTGAGCAACTGTTCTAATTGAGTGATGACAATCTAGATGTGCTGCAACTATTTTCTCTCGAAGATCGATTGAAGATGCTTTCATGATTAAATATTCTTTCACTATTCTTTAGTGTACCTCATAACTAACGGAAGTGCTGTATCTGGTTTATCGAATCTTGGAGATCGATCGTTTAATTGTTAATGATCGCTAGTTCGGGTTAAGGATATTTGCCTCGCGCTAGCACCACACTCGACTAAAGTCGCTGCTAATTATCAGACCGATCCTTTACAACCCGATCGCAGAGAGCGAAAATAAACCTAGTACGATCGAGGAAAAAGTAACGTGAGTCAACAATTTGACTATGATTTGGTAATTATCGGCGCGGGCGTAGGCGGACATGGGGCTGCACTCCACGCGGTGAGTTGTGGGCTGAAGACTGCCATTATCGAAGCAGGGGATATGGGTGGGACTTGCGTGAACCGTGGTTGTATCCCCTCTAAGGCACTGCTAGCAGCTTCGGGCAGAGTACGGGAAATGAAAAATGCTCACCACCTCAAAGCGATGGGGATTCAGGTGGCGAATGTGACTTTCGATCGCGAGGGTATCGCTGCTCATGCGAGTAATCTGGTGACGAAGTTGCGTGGCGATTTGACAAATAGTTTGACGCGGTTGAATGTCGATGTGATTCGCGGGTTTGGGAAGGTGGTTGCGTCGCAGAAAATTAGCGTGACTACTCCAGAAGGGGAGAAAATTTTTACGGCAAAAGATGTGATGATTTCTTCCGGTTCGATTCCATTCGTACCGCCTGGGATTGAGTTGGATGGGAAGACGGTATTTACCAGCGATGATGCGATTAAATTAGAGACAGTGCCCCAATGGGTGGCGATTATCGGTAGCGGTTATATCGGGTTGGAATTTTCTGATGTGTATACCGCATTGGGTTCTGAAGTAACGATTATCGAATTTCTCGACCAATTGATGCCGGGATTCGATACCGACATCGCTAAACTAGCCAAACGGATTTTAATCGATCCGCGTGATATTGATGCGCGATCGAGTCTCCTTGCCAAGCGGGTAATTCCTGGTTCGCCTGTCGTTATCGAATTAGCCGATGCCAAGACGAAGGAAGTGGTCGAAATCCTAGAGGTCGATGCTTGCCTTGTAGCGACGGGACGAATTCCCGATACCAAAAACCTCAACTTGGATGCTGTCGGGGTCGCCCTCGACCGCCGAGGCTTCATTCCGGTGAACGATAAGCTGGAGGTCTTAGTTGATGGCGTACCCGTACCGCATTTATGGGCGATCGGGGATGCAACTGGTAAGATGATGTTGGCTCATGCGGCTTCGGCGCAGGGGATTGTCGCAGTAGAGAATATCTGCGGTCGATCGCGGGAGATCGATTACAGTAGTATTCCAGCGGCGGCGTTTACTCACCCAGAGATTAGTTTTGTAGGGATGACGGAGACGCAAGCGAAGGAAGCTGGTGCGGCTGGCGGTTATGAGGTAGCGGCGGTGCGGAGTTACTTTAAGGGTAATTCTAAGGCAATTGCCGAGGGTGAAGCGGATGGGATGGCGAAGGTGATTTACCGAAAGGATACTGGTGAAGTATTGGGGACGCATATTATCGGGTTGCACGCTGCGGATCTGATTCATGAGGCTTCTAATGCGATCGCGCAGCGCAATTCGGTGCAGAATCTAGCTAGTTATGTTCACGCTCATCCTACTTTGTCTGAGGTGTTGGATGAGGCATACAAACGCGCTGCTGGGGTTCACTAGCTTAACGAGAAACCCGACTTTTCCAAAAAGTCGGGTTTCTGTCTCCACCACTAATAAATTGATTAAAATCTAGTTAGGCTTATCCCGATATCATTATGGCAATCTCACTCTTACCAAAATTACGTTCTTTTCCTCAAAATTTACCCATCGAAGGTGCTGTTAGGATTGAATTGGTAGAGGGTATTCCCATATTTCGAGCCGCTAGCATCGTTCAAAATCGGATTGAATTTTTACTCGCAAAACAACAAGATGACACACTCAGCCCAACGGAAGAAGAAGAGCTAGATTGTTATGAGGACATTGATGACTATCTCAGCTTTGTCAATCGGATGGTGCGGAATGCATCGTTTTCCCAGCCAGAAGCAAATGTCTAGTCATGCCCCGCAACAAAATTTCTGAGCGCACTCAACAGCAAATTCGAGCAAGAGCAAATTATTTATGTGAATTTTGCCATGCTGATGAACGATGGCAATATGTGCGCTTCACAGTAGACCATGTGCTGCCAGTATCATTAGGTGGCAGCGATAACTTGACAAATCTTACCCTCGCTTGCTTCCACTGCAATCGTCGAAAAGCGAATCACTTAACTGGTATCGACCCACAATCTCAAACTGAAGTACCATTATTTAATCCTCGACAAGATCGTTGGCGAGAGCATTTTATTTGGTCTATGGATGGAATATCGATCGAGGGAATATCTACAATTGGTAGAGCGACTGTGGCTGCATTATTACTAAATCGAGATCGAGTCATTCCTATTCGTACTGCGGATCGAGAGATTGGCAGACATCCACCGATCGACGATCCAGTTCAAACTAATACTTGAGACTAAGATGAGATACGAGAGGATCGATCGTGAGTGAAGAGGAATTAGAAGAAATAATTGAGAAGGCGAGGGTTGAGCGAGTTTCTAAACTAGATTTGAGGTGCAAAAACCTGATGTCATTACCAAACAGTATTGGGAATATTTATACTCTCAAAGAACTAGATATAACAGACAATAAGCTCGTAGAACTACCTAGCAGTATTGGAAATCTTATTAATCTGAAAAAACTATCTCTCGAGGATAATTATCTTGAATATTTACCGGAGAGCATTGGTAATCTTATTAACTTGAATCATCTATTCGTAGGAGTCAATGAGCTTTTGTATTTACCAGAAAGTATAGGCAATCTTAATAATTTAACTCACCTATTCCTAAGATGTAATTCTATCGATCGTCTACCAGATAGTTTTAACGAACTTCACAATCTAGTCGAGCTAGATTTGGGGTATAATAATATTGATAATTTACCAAAAAGCATCATTAGCTTTTCTAGATTAGTTGAAATAAATTTAGAGGCAAATCCTATTGATGATTTATCGATTCTGCAAGCTTTGCCAGAACTAATTTGTGTAGAGTTTCTTGGGATCTACCCGCCTCGCAGATATTGGACTAAGTTGAGCGATTGGAATCCTAAATGGTTGTTAGACGAAGAAAATGCAGAAATCAGACGAGTATTAATTCAACAAGTTGGCTATGAAAGAATCTGTCAGGAATTAGACGCGATCGATCTAGACACTTGGCGAGAATACACCTTACTCAAAATTAATACCGATATCGACGAGGAGCCAATGGTATTACTCAAGATGACTTGTCCCTCGACGGGACATATTCATATCCTGCGCGTACCACCAGAGATGACTAGTGCAGCAGCGGCGATTACGTGGGTAAATCATGGCATTCATCCTGACGAATTTGCCGTGCAGACATGAATCGATATTCTGGTATTTTCGATCGAACGTACACAAGTGGAGTATCGATCGAAGCCAATTTGACTGAGCGTAGTCGAAATGTGTTTGCCTGAAGTCGAAATTTCATGACTCGAGCGCATCACTGGCAGTGGCGTTTGAGAGCTACTAGGCTAGATCGAATGCCCACTCAACATTATCTAACCATTAACCTGCAGTATAGAGTATAATAGTAAATTGTGTCTAAAGATATTTATTCCAATGCCAAAACTCAAAAGCCGCAAAGCAGCAGCGAAGCGTTTTCGCGCCAGCGGCAGCGGTAAAATCATCCGCCGCAAGGCATTTAAGAGCCACCTGCTCGAACACAAAAGTTCCGACAAACGCAACAAACTGTCCAAAGCAGTAGTCGTTGACGAAACCGATGTAGCGAGAATCCGTGGGATGCTCCCCTACTTGTAAATTATCGACCTCGATAGTTACAACACTGGTAGCTTGAGGACTGACAGCGCAGGAATCACGAACGATCGATAGTCACAACTATCAACCGATCGCTAGTCACTATCTGCTGAATAATGCCGTAGAGCAATTTTAATCACCAACTAACATCATCTAACATATGACTCGGGTAAAGCGCGGTAACGTGGCGCGGAAGCACCGCAACAAAATTCTCAAATTAGCAAAAGGTTTTAGAGGTTCGCACTCTAAACTCTATCGGATTGCTAATCAACAAGTAATGAAGGCATTACGGAATGCCTATCGCGATCGCAAGAAGAAGAAACGTGATTTTCGTCGTCTGTGGATCGCACGGATCAATGCAGCAGCACGCGCTCATGGCATGAGCTACAGCAAACTAATCGGGCAAATGAAAAAAGCCGACATCCAACTCAATCGGAAGATGTTAGCTCAAATCGCTATTCTCGATCCTGCAAGCTTCGAGCAAGTAGTCAAGCTAGCCGCAGCGGCAGAATAGAAATGTCGATCGAGGATAAAGGATAAAGGATGAAATATCGATTTACAGCTTTATTCTTTGCCTCGATTGTCAGTCTGGGTATTGGGTGGCAATCAGCACAAGCTGGGACGCTCAAAGAAATCCAGCAGCGGCGGAAATTAGTTGTCGCAGTCAAAGATAATACCCCACCATTAGGATTTCGCGATCGCAGTGGCAATTTACAGGGCTTGGAAATCGATATCGCCCGTAAATTAGCCGAAGAAATATTTAGTAAGCCAGATGCAATTGAGTTAATTCCTGTCACTAATCAAGATCGACTCAAAGTAGTCATTGACGGAACTGTAGACATTACAATTGCCAGAGTTACAGTTACACCCAATCGATCTCGTGTCGTCGATTTTAGCAGATATTATTACTTAGATGGCACGGGTATCCTTACCAGTCAACCTCAGCTTGTCAAAACTCGAGATCTCGTTGGGAAGAAAGTCGCGATACTGAATCATTCAAGCACGATTGCTGCACTGAAATACATCATCCCTGAGGCACAATTAGTCGGTGTCGATAGTTATCAACAAGCGCAAGATTTCCTTGCAGCAGGCAAAGTTGTAGCAATTGCGGCAGATCGCAGTTTACTCGTCAGCTGGGTAAACGCCAATCCTGCCTATCATCTCTTACCCAATAAATTATCTACTGAAGCATTAGGCATTGTGCTTCCTAAAGGCACGAAATATATCGCCCTGCTGGATCTTGTCAATCGATCGATCGAAGGTTGGCAAGCTAGCGGCTGGCTTCAGGAACGCGTGCTGTACTGGGGCTTAAAATAGTTAACAGTTATCAATTGTTAGTGTCATTAGCTTTGAGCCAAGCTATCATAATTAGTTGGAGATCGAGTATCTGGGCTTAAAATTGGGTAAATCTGCCCTATTCCCTATTCCCTGTTCCCTATTCCCTATCCCTTATTTAAAATGGATTTTTTTTCAGATCGAGATTTACTTACCGTTTATCTATCGGCGTTTTTACTGCTGCTGACTGTTGCCGCATTCTTTATCTTCAGACAAATTCTGAAAACTCGCAAGATTGAGAGTGCCTTAACTAGATTAGAGCGCAAGCTAAAAAACGAACGCGGCACCGTTCAGGAATATTATGAATTAGGCAGTATTTACTTAGAGAAAAAGATGTTTTCTCAAGCAAATATCATCCTTAAAAAATCACTAAAAGCTGAGGATGTAGATTCGACCCCGATGGCTCCTGTTTATAATGCATTAGGCTATGCCTATTTCGGACAAGAGCAGTATGACATGGCAATTCGTCAATACAAAGAAGCAATTAAAATCGAACCAGAATATGTGATGGCGATGAATAATCTCGGTCACGCTTACGAGCAAAAAAAATTGACATCTCAGGCTTTGGATATTTATGAGCGTGTCTTAGAACTCGAACCAAAAAATGAAACTGCCAAACGTCGGAGTGAATCACTTCGCCGTCGCTTGGTAGTAAGCAGTAAGTAGATAGTGGCTGATTTATTGACAAGATATATTAACAAATATTCGATCGATCTTTTTTTCGATCGCTCTATTTGCTAAAGTTAAGTTCGATTTAGTGGAGATTTGAGCGTGTCGGATTTATTAGCAGGACAAGTAGCGATCGTGACAGGTGCATCGCGAGGGATCGGTCGCGCGATCTCGATCCAATTAGCCCAGGTTGGCGCTAAGGTAGTAGTGAATTATGCTAGCTCTAGCAGTGCTGCGGATGAATTGGTCGCTCAAATTACGGCAAGTGGTGGCGAAGCAATCGCCATCCAAGCAGATATTTCTAAAGCCGATCTCATCGACGCTTTATTCGCGACTGTGATGGATAAGTGGGGACGCGTCGATATCCTTGTTAATAATGCCGGAATTACTCGCGATACACTGCTGTTGCGGATGAAGCCAGAAGATTGGCAAGCAGTGATCGATACCAACCTGACTGGGGTATTTTTATGTACTCGGGTGGCTAGCAAAATCATGCTCAAACAAAAGTCTGGCAGAATTATTAACATCGCATCTGTCGCGGGGCAAATGGGCAATCCTGGACAAGCAAACTATAGCGCGGCAAAAGCGGGTGTCATCGGCTTTACCAAAACGGTAGCGAAGGAATTAGCGACTCGGGGAATAACGGTAAATGCAGTGGCTCCAGGCTTTATCACTACCGATATGACCAACGATTTGAAGGCAGAGGGAATTTTACAGTTTATTCCACTGGGAAGATACGGACAACCAGAAGAAGTAGCCGGAATGGTAAGATTTTTAGCGTCAGATCCTGCGGCAGCATATATTACTGGACAAACGTTTAATGTAGATGGTGGGATGGTAATGGCCTAATCTCGATCGAGTCAGCCAAATCGATACAATAAATTCCCAATGCAAAACCCCCCTCACTAGTGATAGTGAGGGGGGTTTAAATCATTCAATCAGTCGGAATTAACCGTTAATCGAAGGAGCGACTAAAGCAACAGGAGTAGACTCACCAGCAGCTAAATCGAGTGGGAAGTTGTGAGCGTTGCGCTCGTGCATGACTTCCATCCCTAAGTTAGCGCGGTTGATGATGTCAGCCCAGGTATTGATTCCATGACCTTGAGCATCGACAACCGATTGGTTGAAGTTGAAACCGTTGAGGTTGAACGCCATCGTGGATACACCTAAAGAAGTGAACCAGATGCCGACTACTGGCCATGCACCCAAGAAGAAGTGCAAACTGCGGCTGTTGTTGAACGAAGCGTATTGGAAGATTAACCGACCGAAGTAGCCGTGAGCTGCAACGATGTTGTAAGTTTCTTCTTCTTGACCGAATTTGTAACCATAGTTTTGGCTTTCAACTTCAGTTGTTTCACGAACTAAAGAGGAAGTTACCAAGGAACCGTGCATTGCGGAGAATAACGAACCACCAAATACACCAGCTACTCCCAACATGTGGAAGGGGTGCATCAGGATGTTGTGCTCTGCTTGAAAGACGATCATGAAGTTGAACGTACCGGAGATACCTAAAGGCATCCCGTCAGAGAAACTTCCTTGACCGATGGGGTAGATCAAGAATACTGCGGTTGCTGCTGCTACGGGAGCGGAGTAAGCAACACAGATCCAAGGACGCATACCTAAACGGTAGGAAAGTTCCCACTCACGACCCATGTAGCAGAAGATTCCAATTAAGAAGTGGAATACTACTAGTTGGTAAGGGCCGCCGTTGTACAACCACTCATCGAGGGAAGCTGCTTCCCAGATGGGGTAGAAGTGCAGACCGATGGCGTTGGATGAAGGAATAACTGCACCAGAGATGATGTTGTTACCGAACATTAAGGAACCAGCGACTGGTTCGCGGATGCCGTCGATGTCTACTGGAGGTGCCGCGATGAACGCGATGATGAAGCAGATTGTGGCGGAGAGCAATGTAGGAACCATTAATACACCGAACCAACCGACATAAATGCGGTTTTCGGTGGATGTGACCCAGCTACAGAACTTTTCCCATACGTTTGCGCTTTCGCGACGTTGTAAGGTAGTAGTCATTTGTTTATGATGGCGATGAATTTTCTAGGTACGGGTTCGATTGCCTCGACCCCTATGCATTTCATATTAGAGCATATATTTAGGAATGTAACGTTCCTTCATATTCTCTTAACATTTGGTTTCTCCGGAAACTAGCTGAGTTCGAGGGAGATCTAGTTAGGGATCGAGAGAACTACTTAATCGCGATATACATCTGCTACCTGAGTCGCTACTCGATCGAGTCTAATTTACAGTGGCGATTTAGCCTGGAGGCCAAGCCATAGCCCGCTTACCGAGAAGATGTAAATGTAAATGAAATACGGTCTGACCCCCATCATTGCCAGTATTAATGACCACTCGATAGCCCTCTTCCAACCCCTCTCGATCGGCTATTTGCTTGACTACTAGCAGTAGGTGTCCTAACAAATTTGTATCCTCAGCCTTGGCTTGAGCTAATGAGACGATCGGTTGCTTGGGAATGATTAGGATATGTACTGGTGCCTGGGGATAAAGATCGCGGAATGCCAGGGCGAGATCGTCTTCATAAACAATGTCAGCGGGAATTTCCTTGCGGATGATTTTACTGAAGATGGTGTCTGTCATACTTGCGCTGGAACGTTTTTAATATTTTTGGGATCGATTCTATAGATATCGATACTCTGGCGATCTTGCCTTTGTTATATCCCAAGGTGTAGGGTTATCGATCGAAATTCGACCGCGATCGGATTTTACGCAATCTTCATGCACGGAAACTGGAAATCGGAAGATTATCGATATGACAGTATTGAGTCGATCCTACCATTTACAGATCTGGAGCGAAAACTTTGGAAAAAGTAAAATTTTTGTCCCCAAGCACGAATAAATGTTAAGTTATTCTTTGCAAATTGTGTCAGATAATGGCAGAAAGTCTCACCCATTGGGGGTTTTCTGCTAAAACTACTAGATAGTAGGAACTGAGTAGCTACTCAATAGCTGACGCTACAACACTTTAAGAAATCGCTCTTTCCAGTGGCTTCACATCTCTCTAAAATCTTAATATCAGCCATTTCTCACCATCAAATCGCTAAAATCTTATCCCGTAGGAGCAATACCGAATGTTCACTAACGTCAAGTCCACCATTAGACATATAGCTCCCGATGACATTCGGGGTAGACAGTTATTAAAGGTGGTCTATGTCGTGTTAGAGCCACAGTATCAGAGTTCGCTATCTGCCGCTGTGAAAGCCATTAACGACCACAACCCCAAAGTCGCGATCGAAATTAGTGGCTATCTCTTAGAAGAACTCCGCGATCCCGAGAACTACGCTGGATTGCAGCGCGACATGGAAACGGCGAATATCTTCATCGCTTCATTGATTTTTATTGAAGATTTAGCCGAAAAAGTTGTTGCGGCTGTAGAACCCCATCGCGACAAATTAGATGTATCCGTAGTATTCCCCTCGATGCCAACTGTGATGCGGTTGAGCAAAATGGGTAGTTTCTCCCTCGCCCAATTGGGTCAATCCAAAAGCGCGATCGGCGAGTTCATGAAAAAGCGCAAAGCTAAGGCTGGCGCGGGTAGCTTCCAAGATGGAATGCTCAAGTTATTAAATACCCTGCCGAATATTCTCAAGTATCTGCCAATGGAGAAAGCGCAAGATGCGCGCAACTTCATGTTAAGTTTCCAATACTGGCTTGGTGGTACCCCAGAGAACTTGGAAAACTTCCTGCTGATGTTGGCCGATCGATATGTCTTTAAGGAAGAAGACACCCTCAATTCCACTGACTCCGCAGGGGAAATTAAATATCAAGATCCTGTCACTTTTCCTGACATGGGGATCTGGCATCCCCTCGCGCCACAGATGTTCGAGGATTTAAAAGAATATCTGAACTGGTATAACAGTCGCCGCGATGTCTCAGACGACCATAAAGATCCGCTGGCACCTTGTATCGGCTTAGTATTGCAACGCACTCATATAGTTACAGGTGACGCAGCACACTATGTGGCGATGGTACAAGAATTGGAAGCAATGGGGGCACGCGTCGTTCCCGTCTTTGCTGGCGGACTAGACTTCTCCAAACCCCTAGAAGCTTACTTCTTCGACCCACTCAAAAAAGATAGTGCGATCGTCGATGCAGTCATTTCCCTGACTGGATTTGCCCTCGTTGGTGGCCCAGCACGTCAAGATCACCCCAAAGCGATCGATGCCCTAAAACGGTTGAATCGTCCTTATATGGTGGCATTACCACTAGTCTTCCAGACGACTGAAGAATGGGAAGATAGCGATCTCGGTCTCCATCCGATTCAAGTTGCGCTCCAAGTGGCAATCCCTGAACTAGATGGTGCGATCGAACCGATCGTCTTATCTGGACGCGATGGGATGACTGGACGTGCGATCGCCCTCCAAGATCGGGTTGAGGCGATCGCGGGACGTGCGATGAAATGGGCAAACCTGCGCCGCAAGCCGAAATTAAACAAGAAAGTGGCGATTACCGTCTTTAGTTTCCCCCCCGATAAAGGAAATGTCGGTACTGCCGCTTATTTAGATGTATTTGGCTCCATCTTTGAAGTAATGAAAGCCATGAAGCAGAACGGCTATGACTTGCCAGAACTGCCAGCCACATCAAAAGAATTGATGGAAGCCGTCATCCATGATGCCCAGGCGCAATACAATAGCCCAGAATTAAATGTTGCCTATCGGATGTCCGTCGATGAGTATGAAGCATTGACTCCTTACTCCGAAAAACTTCACGAAAGCTGGGGGCCGCCACCAGGAAACCTCAATAGCGACGGTCAGAACCTCGTTATTTACGGCAAACATTTCGGTAATCTATTCATTGGGATTCAGCCGACCTTCGGTTATGAAGGCGACCCGATGCGGTTGTTATTCTCCCGTTCGGCTAGTCCACACCATGGTTTCGCCGCTTACTATACCTACCTGGAAAAAGTTTGGGAAGCTGATGCTGTCCTCCACTTCGGCACCCATGGCTCCCTGGAATTTATGCCAGGAAAGCAGATGGGCATGTCGAATGAATGCTTCCCTGACAGTTTGATTGGGAATATTCCGAACCTCTATTACTATGCAGCAAATAATCCCAGCGAAGCGACAATTGCCAAACGTCGTTCCTATGCCGAAACTATTTCCTACCTGACCCCTCCAGCGGAAAATGCTGGTTTATATAAAGGTTTGCAAGAACTCGGCGAACTCGTTGGTTCTTACCAATCTCTACGAGATAGCGGACGCAGCATTCAAATCGTCAATACGATTATGGATAAAGCGCGGATTTGCAACCTAGATAAAGATGTCGAATTACCCGATATCGATGCTGGCACGATGAGCCAAGAAGACCGCGATAATATCGTGGGTTCGGTCTATCGTCGCTTGATGGAAATCGAATCGCGTCTCCTGCCCTGTGGTTTGCACGTCGTTGGTAAGCCACCCACAGCCGAAGAAGCGATCGCGACGCTAGTTAATATCGCATCACTCGATCGAGAGGAGGAAGGTATTAAAGGTCTACCTCGGATTATTGCTGAAGCACTCGGCCGCGATCTCGAGCAGATCTATCAAAGTAACGATCGCGGTATCCTCGAAGATGTCCAACTGTTGCAAGATATGACCCTCGCCGTCCGCGAAGCGGTCGCTGCCCTTGTCAAAGAGCAAGTCAACGCCGAAGGTCGGGTTTCCCTCGTCTCCAAGTTGAATTTCTTTAACATGGGTAAAAAAGAACCTTGGGTCGAATCCCTCTATGCTGCGGGTTATAAAAAAATCAACCTCGAAGAAATCAAAACCCAGTTTGAGTACCTGGAATTCTGCCTCAAACAAGTCTGTGCTGACAACGAACTCGGCGCGTTGCTGCAAGGATTAGAAGGCGAATATGTCCTCCCAGGGCCAGGTGGCGACCCCATCCGCAACCCCGATGTCTTACCCACAGGCAAGAACATGCACGCCCTCGACCCGCAATCTATCCCTACCGAAGCAGCCGTTAAATCTGCCAAAGTAGTGGTCGATCGCTTACTCGAACGGCAGATGCGCGATAATAACGGCCAATATCCCGAAACGATCGCTTGCGTCCTTTGGGGTACCGACAACATCAAAACCTATGGCGAATCTCTTGCCCAAATTATGTGGATGGTCGGCGTAAAACCCGTCCCCGACGCTCTCGGACGGATTAACAAGCTCCACATGATTCCCCTCGAAGAACTCGGTCGTCCCCGCATCGATGTGGTCATCAATTGTTCCGGTGTCTTCCGCGACCTGTTCATCAACCAGATGAACCTGCTCGACCAAGCCGTAAAAATGGCCGCCGAAGCCGACGAACCGCTAGAAATGAACTTCATCCGCAAACACGCCCTCGTACAAGCCGAAGAGATGGGAATCAACCTCCGTCAAGCTGCAACCCGTGTCTTCTCGAACGCTTCCGGTTCCTACTCCTCCAACATCAACCTCGCGGTGGAAAATGGCACCTGGGAAAACGAATCCGAACTTCAGGAAATGTACCTTGGACGCAAATCCTTCGCATTCAGCGCGGACAATCCAGGGACAATGGAGCAAAGCCGCAAAATCTTTGAAACCACCCTCAAAACCGCTGAAGTCACTTTCCAGAACCTCGATTCCTCAGAAATCAGTCTGACCGACGTATCCCATTACTACGACTCAGACCCGACTAAAATCGTCGCTAGCCTCCGCGATGACGGCAAACAGCCCACGTCCTTCATCGCCGATACTACTACAGCGAACGCCCAAGTCCGCACCCTCTCCGAAACCGTCCGTCTCGATGCGCGTACCAAACTACTCAACCCGAAATGGTATGAAGGGATGCTCAGTCATGGTTATGAAGGTGTCCGCGAACTCTCGAAACGGTTGGTGAATACCAGCGGTTGGAGTGCGACAGCGGGCGCAGTAGATAACTGGATTTATGAGGAAACCAATGACACATTCATCAAAGATGAGGAAATGTGCAAACGGCTGATGAATCTCAATCCGAATTCGTTCCGCAAGATTGTCTCGACGCTGTTAGAAGTCAATGGTCGCGGTTATTGGGAGACGAGTGAGGAGAATCTTGATAAGCTCCGTGAAATGTATCAAGAGGTCGAAGACCGAATTGAAGGTGTTGAGTAGCTAACTCAGTCACTCTGAATATCACCCCTGTAGCCTACCCTACAGGGGTTTTTCACTTATTAAACGTCAGTTCCGGATAAGGATTTCTGTTCGATGACTCCTGGCTTCGCTTCTAAACCGCCCTCAAATGAATTTGCGGATGCGCGCTCCTCGGCTTTGCCGAGGGTTTAGCGCACCAAGCGGGGGCTAATAGCAAAAGTTCGTTTTAACCAACTAGTCGATCTATTAGTTCTCTGAAGAGAACTTGAGCTGTTAGCCCGTTGGCGTTGGCGAAGCCTACCGTAGATTCCTTCACCAATCTCATCACCACATAACTCAGAACCCTGCTCGGATTCGGGCTGCTATCGCACCAGTGAGGCTTCGGTCTTGGCTGTCAGAACACAGATCTAGCATAATCGCTTGTCAGTGTCCTAGAGCAGTTTCTTTCATCCTTTAGACGACGTTTTCGTCGGCTCAGTACTTGTATGTACGCGCTCAGCGCGATCGCACCTAGCAAAATTCGAGCTGGCAGGCCGTCTAAAATTAGCGTTCTGCCAGCTCGAATGGATTTTATACGGCTTGTGGCTGCATTTGGGGGGAGAATTGGAACATCGAGTAGACCACATTCCGGCGAATATCGGTCATCATTTCCAAGAACATCTCGTAACCTTCTTGCTTGTACTCGATCAGTGGATCTTTCTGTCCGTAGCCACGCAAACCAACCGATTCACGCAATGCATCCATCGATTGGAGGTGTTCGCGCCAGAGGGTGTCGATTTGCTGGAGAATAAAGAACCGCTCGGCTTGACGCATCAAGCCAGCTTGAACGCGATCGACTTGAGTTTCTTTGATATCATAGGCGCGGCGCACTTCTTCACGCATGAAGATTTTGATTTCTTCATAGGTCATATCTTCTAGTTGCGCAGCTGTCAGATCCTGGAATAAATTCACAAATTCCCGCGCTTTAGCGACTAAACCTTCGATATTCCAATCTTCTGGTGGTAAATCGGGTTCGACGTAGGCAGTGACGATATCATCCATCGTCCGCTCGGCATATTTTACTACCTGTTCTTTGAGGTCTTGGCCTTCGAGAACGCGGCGACGCTCGGCATAGATGGCGCGACGTTGATTGTTCATCACTTCGTCGTATTCAAATACCTGTTTGCGGATGTCATAATAATAGGTCTCGACCTTTTTCTGAGCACCTTCGAGGCTATTTGTCAACATTTTGGACTCGATCGGCATATCTTCCTCAACCCGGAAGGCATCCATCAGACTACTGACCCGATCGCCACCGAATATTTGCATCAACGGATCTTTTAAACTGAGGAAGAACTTCGTCGAGCCTTTATCGCCCTGACGACCCGCCCGACCGCGCAATTGGTTATCAACCCGACGCGATTCGTGACGCTCGGTGCCGATGACGTGAAGACCGCCATTTTGGAGCACCTCTTCATGTTCGACACTTGTAAAAGCATCATATTCCTTGCGGACAGCTTTATAAGCATTCCGCAGTTTTTGGATGGCTTCGATTTCCGTTGGGGCTTTTTCACAGGCAACGGCGATAGTTTCTTCGGCATCGAGTTCGGACAAACTACGTTCGCCAAAGTGCCCGACGGCAAAATTTACCGCATCTTTGAGCAGAGCTTCAGTTTCCTTCGAGAGTTGGGTCGGGAAAATACTTGGGGAGGCTTTCCAAGTTTTGGCTTTTTTCCCTGGCGCGAAACCTTTGCCCGAAGCTTTACTCTGTTGGGCGGCAGCAACAGTAGGGGGACTAAAGTTGCCATCGTCTTCGGGGGCAACGATGCGAGGCATAAAATATTCCCGCAATTTGAGCCGGGCCATATAATCGGAGTTACCACCTAAGATGATATCCGTTCCGCGACCTGCCATATTCGTCGCGATCGTCACTGCACCCTTACGTCCGGCTTGGGCGATAATTTCCGATTCCCGTTCGACGTTTTCTGGTTTGGCGTTGAGCAGTTCGTGCGGGATTTCGAGTTGGTGGAGGAGTTGAGACAAAATCTCCGATTTTTCAATACTAGTGGTACCGACTAGTACGGGTCGTCCGGTATCGTGCATTTCCAGGCATTCTTGTGCCACCGCGCGCCATTTTGCCTCTTCCGTCTTGTAGACGACATCAGGGAAATCATACCGCTGACGCACCCGATTGGTGGGCATCACCGTAACTTGAATTTTATAAGTTTTTTCTAGCTCCACTTCTTCAGTTTTGGCCGTCCCCGTCATCCCGCCGAGCTTGGGATAGAGCAGGAAGAAATTCTGATAGGTAATCGTTGCTAAGGTTTGAGTTTCATTCTGAATTTTGACTTTTTCCTTAGCTTCGACAGCTTGGTGCAAACCATCACTCCAACGTCGTCCCGACAATACGCGTCCGGTAAATTCATCGACGATCGTCACTTCATCGTTCATGATGATGTAATTGACATCACGGATGAATAATTCTTTAGCCTTAATTGCATTAAAAACGTAGTGTGCCCATGGGTCGGCTTCATCGAACAGATCGGTTACACCCAATAGTTGTTCGGCTTCGGCATAACCTTCTTCATTTAAGAGGACGTTCCGCGCCTTTTCATCGACTTCGTAGTGGGTTTCTTTATTCAATCCCCGCGCGATATCAGCAGCTTGCAAGTATTTCTCAGTCGGACGTTCGACTTGACCGGAAATAATCAATGGAGTCCTAGCCTCATCGATTAAAATCGAGTCTACCTCATCGATAATGCAGAAGTTAAATGGACGTTGGACGACTTCACTCATCGCCTCAGCCATATTATCGCGCAGATAGTCAAATCCTAATTCGCTGTTAGTTGCGTAGGTAACGTCGCAGTTGTAGTTTTTCTTGCGTTCGGCTGGGTTCATGTCCGATTGAATCAGTCCGACAGACAACCCCAAGAAGCGGTGAACTTGGCCCATCCATTCGGCATCCCGTCGTGCCAAATAATCGTTGACGGTAATGACATGAACGCCTTTACCTGTGAGGGCATTCAGATATGCTGGCAAAGTTGCTACGAGTGTTTTGCCCTCACCTGTCTTCATCTCGGCGATTTGCCCTTCATGCAGTACCATGCCCCCTAGCATTTGCACATCAAAGTGGCGTAATCCGAGTACTCGCTTCCCAGCTTCGCGGACGACGGCAAAGGCTTCGGGGAGGAGTTCGTCGAGGATTTCTTTTTCTTCCTCAGCGTTGTTTGCCTCCTCCAATCTGCGTTTAAATTCGGTGGTTTTCCCTTTAAGTTGTTCGTCACTCAATTTCTCGACATCTTCTTCGAGCAACGCGATCTCAGTGACGATCGGTTGATATTTCTTGAGTTTGCGTGCGTTAGGGTCACCCAGTAATCTTTTTAGCATAGGAGGCAAGCGATAGGGGAGTTCGATCTAATAATTTATGAGTGAAGTGGTATTAAATCTTCACATCTTTTATATTCTTATTTATTTATGGTATCATCAGCCGCTGGTTTGTGGGTGCGGTATGCCGAATGACTGGCGATCTGGGAGATCGATCGACGTGAGCGGAAGAAGCCAGGGGACGTGGGGAACGAGTCGATCCGAATCGCATCAGAAAACAACTATCTTACTTTTGGTAATATCTTAAACAGTTGTAGTCGTAGCAGCAAGCTGCTCTTGGGAAATCTTGAGGTGTCTGGCGAGGAGAAATAACGGAAAGGTAACGCTAATCGCAATTAGCGGCGATAGCAGCAGATAAAGCCACAGAAAACGCACTCCCACCCGCCGACCTTCGATAACCATGAAGATACTAGCGGCGGTTCCTAGTAAAAATAGGTCATTGGCAAGCGAAGCAGCGGCAGCATTTGCATAGGCAGCACGACCAAAATCCATGATGGAATTGTTGGTAGGCTGAGTCATAAAGGCAATATTATTAATCCAGGTAGCTGGTAAAGCTGCCAAGGCAATCAGCCCGTAGGTCGCACAAATAAGTTTATCTTTGGTGTTCATGGTTGATATCGATTACGAATTATCACCTAAAAGAATGTATCGCCATCGCGGGATATATGGCACAAATAGTGGATGAGATCGATCGGGCTGAATTTAATCTGTTCTCCATTATAGATTAGAGGCAGAGATCGACATCGATTAGTAAAGTGAGCTACTGGGTGAGCTAAATTGATTTGAGGGCATAAATATGGTTGCTGTTAAAGATAATTATCGACGATTTACTCCTGAAGAATATTTTGCTTGGGAGGAGCAACAATTAGAGCGACATGAGTTAATTGATGGTAGAGTTTACGCCATGAGTGGTGGGACGATTAATCATGGTCGAATTAGTATTAAGATTACTGGCATGTTCGATAGTCACCTCGATAGTAGTTCTTGTATAACTGGTAATTCTGATATCAGGATTAATATTCTAGAAACTGCCGATTATAGTTATCCTGATGCTAGTGTTACTTGTGACGATCGAGATAAGAGCGGGACTCAGTATATTGCTTATCCATGTTTGATAGTTGAGGTTCTGTCTGACAGTACCGAAGCTTACGATTCTCCGTTGGAGACGCTACGCGAACGTGGTGAGAAGTTTTATCGATACCGTCGTAATCCGATTCTGCAAGAATATGTTTTGGTTAGTTCTAGATCGATAGCAATCGATCTTTATCGGAAGAATAGTCAGGATGAATGGGTAATTACTCAATATCGTGCTGGAGATATTATCGAACTTAGAAGTATTAATTTGAGTTTTCCGATCGAGCAAGTCTATCGCGGGATTGTATTTGAGCAGTCTACCGATCTATAGGGGGACTCGAACACAGCTACTGGGGTGATGTACTGTTATCGCCGAGGAGGAAGTGCCGTAGTCGCGGGGTATATGGCGCGAATAGTGGGTGAGATCGATCGCTAAATTCAGGATTGTACAATCCTTCTCGTTCTTGAATGGTTTCGATAAGTTCAGAGCCTCGGTAGGAATGAATTTGACGTTCTGCCAACCATAACCGAGGTATAAGACCTAATTTGCCCAAATTATAAAATTGAATAGCAATCCAACCATAGAAGATATCCAGATCGGGAAGAAAGCTTAAGAGAACTGACATTGCTCGTTCTGTACCAATTTCCGCTAGTGAAAGTACTGCCTGGTCGATATCATCATAGCTGTCGTTAGCTTCAAGAATTTCTTGGAGAGCTGCAATCCCTAAATCGCTACCAATGGCTCGCAATGCAAACACTTCACCATTCACACGATGGGTTTTATTTCTGATATTTTCGATGCAGGTTTTTTCGGCAGTTTCTATAAATTTTAGAGTGACATCTCGATCGCGATGAAAATTGCTAAATATGAGAGCCTTTGAATTCTTATTTGCAAGTCTCTTTAATGCAGAAATCAAAATTGCTATTAGCTCTGAATTAGAAGCTAACGTTAACATGGTAGGAAAAATCACTTCACTTCCTAAGTCAACTATACTTGTAACGGCTGCTTCTCGGATCTCTCTTTCTGGATCGTGAATTAGCTCTAGTAAAATGGGTACGATTGAATCATCCCCTGTCTGTCCAATATTTAGGACAACACTAGCTCTTAGATCGACTGAATCATGCTTTAAATATGACAATAAAGTCGGTAGGTCGGTGGGTTCGATCGGAATAGACCGAATGCCATACAAAATTCCGCCATATGACGAACTTACCTCGCCTAATAATTTGATGATTAACTCCCGCTCATCAGGTTCCGTCCCTAATAATAGATGGATAACTCGATCGCGAATATCAGGATCGGGATGACTTGACCATTTAATGAGAATCGATTTTGTTTCTAAAATAGCTCGGTCGAGTAATTCTGAAGTGATATTCGCTCTACAGCCAATTACATAAAATACTTGAATGATAATATATCTTATGGAACAAACAATTTCTAGCTGAACATCCAACTCGGTATCATCGATCGCATTCAATAGAATTATTAGATTATGATCTCCGATGGGAGCGTCCCACACAACTAAAGCCATAGCAGCACGCTTGCGGACTATGGGATCGTAGCTTGCAATAGCACTTTCGAGGGCTATTAAGATGCGATCTTCATTCAGATTAAATAAAGCCCTAACAATCTTTTGAAAAGGACTACTAAATTCGTCAACATTTGATATCCAATACAGTGACTGATGCAACCAATCAAACACATTCACATTTTTTTGACCAATACGTTCTAATGCTTCGATCGCTTCACAGCGCAATTCATCAGACTCCCCTAAATACAACGAATTGATTAAATACTCCACCATTGCTGGATCTGCCACAATGCCCAATCCCTGAATCCAATAGCTATCTGACCAGCGATCTTTATTATTCACTAGAGCGTCTCTAATTTTATTAATTGCTTCATCTGTACCAATTTCCTCCAATGCTGACATTGCCAGATGCTTACCGTCCCAATTGCTTATGAGATGAGTATCATTCGATAGATCCCCTAATATTTCGATCGCTTCTACAGGAGCTAGTCTCGTTAAATGTTCTGCTGCATTGCGATACCAAATAGAATCCGACAAATCTTCAATTAGTAGAGCAACAGCCAAATCTCGATCGATACAACTAATCGCTCCTATCGCGGATGAAATCGTTCGCTCCCCATCCCGATTGTTGGACTGTCGATGCTTGAAAATGAAAATATCTTGTAGATAGGGTAATGCTGTTTTAGACTTGGTTTTGCACCAGAGACTAATTTTGAGAGTAGTAGGTACTTCTAATCGATCGATCCCATCGACTATAACTTTTTGTAATTCTGGGTCGATCGAAGCTGTCAATTTAGCACCCAGATATAGATCTACTTCTAGAGCGAGATTGACGATCCTCAGCGCTACATCTGGATCGGTTATCTGAGTTAAGAGAGTGGCAATTTCGGTGGTGCGATCGAGATAATTGAGATAATTAGATTGTAGCTCTCGATCGGTTAGCTGACTGAGCAGCGAGATTGTAAGTGGAGGATAGATAGTCATGCGACATTTAGGAGTTCTCCATGAGTAACGACAATCTCAATATAACATTTGTTTAAGATGACTCGATCGGTTAAAGTAACTCAAGTTGCTACCTAAACTTGAAGCGGTTAAAACCGCTGCTCGTGGTGCGAAGTCCGCGTAGGCGGACTAGTTAATCAGTCCGCGTAGGCGGACTTTGCAACTTTAGCCCCGATTTCAATCGGTGGCAACTTAGGTTAAAGTACTAACCGATCGCTAACAGCAATTATTACGCTCTCGAATTGCTGGAGAGTGATTAAGCTTGAGGATCGTTACCAAAAAATTCTGGCATCGCCACCACATTTTCACTCTGACTGATACCTTCTTGCTTGAAGACTTTCTTCACCGTCAATAGTAAGATTTTGCAGTCCAACCACAGACTCCAATTATCGACGTACCACAGATCCAACTTGAATTTTTCATCCCAACTCAGCGCATTGCGTCCGTTTACCTGCGCCCATCCGGTAATCCCTGGCTGCACGTTGTGACGGCGAGCTTGCTCGGCATTATAGCGAGGGAGATATCTTACCAATAACGGACGGGGGCCGACAAAACTCATATCACCGATCAGCACGTTCCACAGTTGCGGTAGCTCGTCTAAGCTCGCTTTTCGCAAAAATTGACCCAAGGGAATCAACCGCTCCTTATCCGAGAGCAAGTTTCCGTCCTCATCACAATCACTAGTCATCGTCCGAAACTTATAGACAGTAAAAATCTTACTATCTTTACCAGGACGCTCTTGGGTAAACACGATCGGACTGCCCATCCTGATTTGTAAGACGATCGCGACAACAATTAAAATTGGCGAGAATAGCAATAATAACACTGCTGCCATCAATCGATCGAGGATTGCTTTAATCCCTCGACTGACTGATACCACCGGACTACGGGAAGAATTTTGGTTCATTGTCACTCTAATTCAATCTTTGACTGCGATCGCATCGCTCCTATCTTTTAATTCTCGCCTTGAGTGACGGTAAAGTGTGGCTAGCGCTCGATCTTTGCGATATTTTGCTTACGCCAAGATGCGATAAAGTTTTGAGGCTTTAAGCTTTAGGGACTAAGGGATTCGTCAATCCGCAATCCGCAATCCACAATCCAAATCAGCCTGTATTCCGCATTCCCGCAGCAATGCCATTAATTGTCAGGAGCGCGCCGTCTAGCAACTCTTTCTTGCTATAGCGGGAGTAGATCATCCCCGCACCCCCATGTTGGCGAAGGCGTTTGAGCAATGAAACTTGCAAGAATCCCAAGGGGACGATACTCCCGTTGCGTAATTGGATCGATCGTTGGAGTTCGGGATTATCGTCCAGTAATCGTTCGTGTCCAGAGATTCTCAGAACCAGATCGCAGACGAGGCGATACTCTTGCGCGATCAGATCGAACAGCGTCAAGAAGCGTTCTTTGTCTTCTGGGTGTGAAAGTTCGTCCACATAGTGATGGGCGATGAGCAAATCGACTTTAGAAATGGTCATCTCAACTTTAGAGATAGCCATCCGAAAGAACGGCCACTTCCGGTAAAAGCCCTGAAGCAACTCGAAATTCTGCTCGGGATCTTCGGCAACAAATTCCTGGAGCGCGGTACCGACACCATACCAAGAAGGCAAGAGAAAGCGGCTTTGCGTCCAGCTAAATACCCAGGGAATCGCACGCAGACTGGCTAAATCGCGTTTGCCACCGCGTCGAGCGGGACGGGAACTGATTTGCAGATGACTGATTTCATCGATCGGGGTCACCTGATGAAAGAAATCGACTAAATCGGGGCGATCGTATACTAGCGCCCGATAGTGACGGCGCGATCGCGCTGAAAGATCTTCCATCACTTCATTCCAAGGCTCGATGTCGTCGACACTACCGAACATCAGACTGGTTTTAATGACTGCACTGGCGACCTGTTCGAGGTTGTATAGGGCGAGTTCGGGGAGGGAATATTTGGAGGCGAGGACTTCACCTTGTTCGGTGATCTTGATCCGCCCGTTAATACTCTGCCCTGGTTGGGCTAAAATCGCCTCGTGAGAGGGGCCGCCGCCACGCCCGACACTGCCGCCCCGTCCGTGGAAAATTCGCAGTTTGACAGCGTATTTCTCGGCGATCGATTGCAGCGCTTTTTGGGCTTTGTGAATTTCCCAGTTGCTACTGAGAAAGCCAGCATCTTTATTACTGTCGGAATAGCCCAACATCACTTCTTGGAGGTCGAGCACCAACCCCGGAATTGCCGTCGCTGGATCGGGCTGATAGCCACCGCCTAGCGCCGATCGATACAGCGGCAATTCAAATAAAGATTGCATCACGCTCGGCGCTTTTTGGAGATCTTCAACGGTTTCGAATAGCGGTACCACTTGCAAACTGGTAATTCCAGTTGCCGGATCGTATAATCCGGCTTCCTTAGCCAGTAGCAGCACTTCGAGGATGTCACTGACATCCCGATTCATACTGATGATATAGGTTTGGCAGATTTCGGGACCAAATTCCTGATGTAGTCGGCGCAGCATCCGGAACGTTTCGATCGTTTCGGTAGTTTTGGCTGAGAAGGGCAACTCGCCAGGAATCAATGGTCGCCGGGTTTGCAGCTCGCTCGCCAACCACTTGACGCGGTCTTCCTCCGCTAGTTCGTGATAGGGTTGGGGTAAAACTTGGAGGTATTCGGCAATTTCAGAGATCGTGTCGGCATGACGACTGCTTTCTTGGCGGATATCTAATTGGGCGAGATTGAAACCATAAATTTCGACCTGACAGATCAGGGTTTCTAAGGCTTGGCAGGTCAACCCAGTTTGACTCAAACTCAGGCGAATCAAATATAATTCTTTGAGAAATTCTGCTCCCGAATGGTAACAGGTATGCGGATTGAGATCGGCTTTGGGTAGTTTGAGACTATCCCAGTCCGCGACTTGCCGACTGCGATCGAGAGTATTCGACAGTCGATTGACGATGTAGGCCAGTTTGAGGCGGTAGGGTTCCTGACGATAGCGAATCGCCCACTGTTCGTAGATATCGGGGAAATGCGCTTTATCTTGTTCGAGCGATTCTAATAAATCAGGTAAAACGTTACTCCAGTGTAGTGAGAGACTGAGCGAATTACTTAACTCTTTAGTACATTTAATATACTTTTTCAGGACGATGCCCCGCTGGTAGCAGGCAGTTTGCCAAGTAATCTTCGGTGTAACGGAGGGATTGCCATCGCGATCGGAACCTACCCACGAGCCAAACCGACAGAAGCGATTGCTCGGGGGATTGAGATGGGGAAATGACTGTTTCAGTGCGGAATTCAGCCGTTGGGACAGTTGGGGAATCGCATCGAATAACACTTCCTCAAAATAGTGGAGCGTATAATCGACTTCATCGAGTACGGTCGGCTTGAATTGATGTAATTCGTCCGTCCGCCACCACAATAGGATCTCTTCTAATAGTTGTCCTTCTAATTCTTTGACTTCCCAGGACGATTCGATCCCCAGCCGCGCCATATCCTCCTCCGCCCGATCGAGTTTTTCGAGGATTTTAGCAACGTGTCGTTGCTTGTCTCTAATCGTATGTCGGACGATTTCGGTGGGATGAGCGGTAAATACCAGCCCGATATCCAACTCATCTAACAATCTTTGTAGTTGTTGGGGCGGAATTCCGGCTGCTTTGAGCAATGGAAATAACGCGATAAAAGTACCGCGATCTTTTGGGGGGATGGAGGAAGCCTGCCAATTTTTTTCGAGCAGACCCGATCCTAATGGCCCACTAATCTCTTTAAACAAGTTAGGATCGGAAGTTGCTGCGGCAGAATTCGTGTACTGGAGCGACAACTTGAGCGCCAGTTTTTGCTCGACTTGTTCGTAGTGCTGCTCGACAATATTAATCAACTGAAAATACAGCGCAAAGGCGCGTGCAGCGCGAATCGCATCCTTGAGATCGAGTTTTTCGATCGTTTGGTGAACTTTGCCTGGTAACGGCTCTACCGCACTACCATCGGACGAGCACATCTCGCGTAACTGGTTGAGCAAATTGACGAGATCTTGCCCGCAAGCATCCCGTAATACTCTTTCCCACAAGTCTTCAATTACTTTGAGGCGATGGTTGAGTAGTAAATTGTTAGTAGATGTGGGGATCGAGTCTGGTTCCGAGAGGTGGGCTAGCGGATGCATATAACAATTGCTCGCGGGGTGGAAGTGGGAAGGAAATATTGAAGCTGGCTTGGTGAATCCAGTTATTAAGAATCTTCACTTGGAAAATGGATGACTGGCAATCGATCGCCACGAAAAATTTCTTCACTAGTCACACCGATGCGTTCGAGCACTTCGCTCGTCGCTCGAATAGCCACGAGCGCTAGCAAGCAAGGCGTAGCAGCTAGACTTACCAATAAAGCCGGTGTGACCAGCTGTGATGCGCCAGTGCTAGCAGATCGTGCCGATCTCGATCGCTCGGGAGATGGTGTGACTGACATAGTAACGCTCCTAAAAATTGCAGATAAGCTAATTTTAGCCGTTCTGCGTCCTTTGCTAACTAGATTGAGGACTCAGACTCTAGCCTTTATATGATAATCGAGTTGCGGAATCCCTGTTTGCCACAATCGGCACAATAATCGCGCCCCTGCATCGGGATCCGGTTTGCAAGATCGCGATCGCGGCGATCTCAGCAGCAGACGTGCGAGTTTTAGCAATTTCTTTAGCTTGGATGCAATGTCAATCTGGCGTTAGATGCCACTTTTTCTAATTAGATCCTCCCCTGGCAAAATAAAACTGTAACAGATGTTAATTCTGGTAGGTTGTTGCGGGTAATTTAAGTAGGAGAGGAATTCAATATTTAAATGATTTCGGATCCATTGTCGAGCTAGCTTGCCAACAAGCTGTGATTCGAGCGGTAGTTAAAACTACTTCGGATCTGGCCTCTAAGTGAGTTTTCTGCTTGTCCACCCCCGTTTTCGCTGCTTTTTCTGAGTGGCATATTCTAGGCTATGAGTAACAAATCTATATGCTTAATCGATTAAAAGATCTATTTCCCAGTCGCGGTAGTGGAGTGGCGATCGAACTTGGATCCGAACGGATCAATATTGCCCAACTCCACAAAAAAGGTGCCGAACTCTCCATCAAACATTTATGTTCTGCGGAAGTTCCCGAAGGAATTTTTGAGGAAGGGCGCATTGTCAATCCCCAAGAGTTGGGAGCATTGATTAGTGCGACTCTGAGCGACAACAAAATTAAAGCAACTCATGCGGTCGCCTCCGTACCGATGCGAGAAGCGGTAATTAGGGTGATTCCTCTCCCCGCTGAATTAAACGATCGCGAAGTCCGCGATCTGATTCTCAATCACGAGGCAGCACTCTACCTACCTTACCCCCGCGAGGAAGTCGATCTCGACTATCAAAAACTCGATTTAGTTACCGACGAAGACGGGTTGGATAAAGTCCAAGTGATGCTAGCCGCAACCCGCAAAGAAGTCACCGATAGTTATATCGAAACGTTCCAATATGCTGGATTACCGGTAAAAGTACTCGAAATTAGCAGTTTTGCATTGCTGCGGACGATCAAAGAGCAACTCCGTCAATTCGCACCGAATGAAGCAGTAGTTTTAATCGATATCGAGTTTGATTGTACGGAAATAGCGATCGTGGTCAATGGCATTCCCCAATTCAATCGTACCGTCCCGATTGGCACTTTCCAACTGCAAGAAGCCCTGAGCAATGCGATGAATCTCCCGGTCAACCGGAGTGCTGATGTATTACAGGATATCACCATTCCCGACCTTGATATCAGCAGCCTTAACCATAGCGCTACGATGACCAATATTAATCCGGGGATGGCAGCAATGCGACGGATTTTGTCAGAACTCGCTGATGAAGTGCGCCGCTCGATCGAATTTTACATGAGTCATAACGGTCAAGACCTCAAACTCGAACAATTATTGCTAGCAGGCCCTGGCGGTGGCTTGGGACAACTCGATCTATTCTTTACCAAAAGATTGAGTATCGCGACCACTCAAGTCGATCCGGTGGCTGGATTGGGGTTAGAGCCAGAAATAGATATCCCGATCGGCCAACGGCCCGGACTGGGAGTAGTTTTAGGACTAGGAATGCGTGAGGTATAACATATGTACAGTTTAGACATCAATTTACTCAACGAACGCGCTGGGTTTCAAACAGGCAAAGAAAGCAGCTTTAGCGATGGGAGCACCATTTCAGTTGCTACCGATAAGTATGGCAAAGCACCACTATATATCGGTGCTAGCGTCGCAGCCTTAAGCCTGCTCGCGATTGGCGGCGGCTGGTTGTGGACTGGTCAGCAGACAGCTCAACTCGAAGTCAAGCAGAAAGACTTAGATAGTAAATTAGGCAATCTCAAAACGCAAGAGCAACGACTGCAACAAGTGACTACTCAAGTAGAACAAGTTACCGGCGAATCAAAGTCTTTAGCTAGTGTATTCGATCGAGTGCAACCACTATCGGCTGTGTTACAAGACTTGCGAGAGAGTACGCCGCAGGGCATTGAAATTGATTCGATCTCCCAAGGAGAATCTAAAGCCGAGGTCGCAGCTCCTACCACACCAGCTACCACCGCTCCTAGTAATGGCGGCTTGATCGCTAAAATATCCACACCACCCAATCCAGAAGCTAAGCCTTCTCCCAGCCCAACACCTAGCACTAGTCCGACAGCAGCGACAACCCCGCCTGCTGGTACCGCAGCAGCACCAACTGCCACAACAACAGCAACCACGACCCTTCCAGCTGATGTCCCGACGACAAAACTGTTGATTTCAGGCAAAGCTAAATCCTTCGATGATGTAAATAACTTCATCTTGACGCTCAAACAGTCAGCATTTTTTAATCCCGACGATATTCAACTAAATAGTGCGAAGTTGACAGCGCCAACTGAAATGAAAAAGTTCGGTGGAGACCCAAACACTAAATTATTGCTTCCTAGCCTGGTTGGCTATCAAATTACGACCTCACTCAAGCGCGTTCCATCTGCCGATCTACTCCGAGAATTGGAGCGTAAGGGCGCGGTCGGATTGGTAACTCGACTCAAAACTTTAAAACAACAGCAGAGTGTTAAACCATGACATATAGTAGCGATTTAATTGATAGCGACCTAGCAACTAATACATCATTTATTGCTGCCCCAGCCTACCCGTCAATTTTTGGTATTACCTTTAGTCCGATCGTTAGTGGAGCTTGTTTAGCTGCTGTTGGTGGCATGATATCTACCTATATATACTTGAGCTTTTTGCAACCACAAATTGCCAAAAATCAGGAATTGGAGACCAAGCTCTCCGAAACTCAAAAGCAAATCGATGCTCGCAAAGACAATGCCATCAAAATTGCTGCTGCGGAAAAAAGTCTCGATCTTGCTAACTCACAAAAACAGGTGATTTTGGGTTTATTTGCTAGCGATAAAAAGCTGGATACCTTGCTACTAGACTTAAATAAATTAATCAATATCCGCCAAGGTCAATTGCAAGAATTTATACCAGTAGCATCCGGTGCGGGTATCGGGAGTAGTGGGGTCGTTAAAGATGGTTCCCTGGGGGTCACTTTAGATAACAAACTCAAAGCTAAAAACGTGACGATCTCTCTTAAAGGTAATTTCGAGCAAGTTCAATCGATCTTAAGGACGATCGAAAGATTGGATCAATTACTGATTGTTAAAGATTTCCGAGCGGAAGTGCTACCTCAGCTAGTTGCCGTTGATTTTCAGAAGAAAACGATACCGCTACCCGCACCTAGCATTCAAACATCGTTCAAGCTGCAAGCGTTGATCCCCCTAACCGCCGCAGAGCAGGCTGCGGCCACACCGCCCCCACCCGCAGTTAAAAAATAAATATTGATTTTCTTAGCAACTAGATATTTTTGGTAAGGCAGGAGGCAAGAGAGCGGGGAATAAGCTAATTTTCCATCGCTGTTCTCACCCCAACTTACACGCCTTTTACCATACTAAGATGCTCTAGCTGCCCGACAATCGATCGTTAATAACCCCGTCAATATTTTCCCGGAGTAGGAGATTTAAAGTGAGCAAACGTAAACAGATTATTACCAATATCGTCATGGGTAGCGCCGTTACAGCAATGTCTGTAACTACTGCTAGTGCAGCCACACAGCCAACACAACCCACAACCCCAGATCCCAGCAGCAATTTACTCGCCCAAGCAAAACCGCCATCCACTCAACCCATCGTCCCCAATCCCAAAATTACGATCGACGGAACCACACCCACCCCAGGCGTTGGCTTGGCAACCCCAACTATGCCCCGTGCTGTGGCTCCCCCAGTCGGTGATATTAGTGTCTCCAACATGAATGGTTCCGCCCCCCAAATTCTTATAGAGTCCAAAAAGCTTTACAGCATAACTGCCACTCAATCTGCACGGGAAATTCTGAGACAAATAGCTTTTGAAGCAAATCTCAATGTAGTTGATACTGATAATCTGACTAGTGACGCGAAGGGCACATTGACACCTGATAAAATTATAACCGTCAGATTTCGGAACGAACCAATTCAGAATGTCTTCAACAGCGTCCTTCAACTCAGTGGTCTAGAAGCAAGCCGGAGCGGAAACGTCATCTTCGTCAGTAGCAAACTACCCGAAGCTGCGAAGGAAACTGTCATCCGTACTCTCCGGCTGAATCAAATACCTGCTCTTGCTGCTTCTAATTTCCTTGCTGTCAATGGTGCAGAAGCATTAACTACCATCATCAAAGAAGGTAGACCCGAACTTTATCCACTTAAAGCACCCGAAGGCCAAGGGGTACTGGTGCTCAGAGGGTTGAGCATTAGTACGGATGAACGACTAAATTCCATTACTCTGGTTGGCTCTCCCATCAAGGTAGAAATGGCATCTAACATGCTCACCCGTCTAGATGCGCGTCGTCGTCAAGTTGCCATCAATGTCAAAATCGTTGATGTCAATCTCTCCAATGCCAACAGTATGAGCACCAGCTTATCATTTGGTACTGGCAATGGTTTTTTCTCTGCCGATAAAGGTGCCGCAGTCTACAACTATGGCGGATACAATCCCCCTAGCAATAGTACGGTTCTCAACAGTACGACAACTCCACCTGTTGGTGCGCTAAATTTACCAGGTGGTTCTACGCCATTCCTGGATTATTCACCCAATGCTAGTTTGAGCAATCAAGCTGCTGGTAATAGTGCTGGATTGGGTACCACTGCGGGAGGATCGCCACAAGCTCGTCCCAACCTTGGCACGACGGATAATCCATATCAGCCAGGGTACACTTCATATACGCCTGGTACTGCTGCTACTGCTGGCACACCAGCAGTATTTAACCCCGTTACTGGTGCACTTATTAGTTCTGCAATACCAGGGACTGCTGGTACTCCGGCTACATATACTTCCGCATTACCGAATAATTTCCAATTCCCGACGAAGTTGCTCGCTACTCTACAAGCTCAGATTATCAGTGGCAATGGGAAGATCTTGACCGATCCTACTCTAGTGGTTCAAGAAGGTCAAAAGTCTACTGTGAACTTGACACAAGAGGTATTTGCTGGATTTAAAATCAACTCTGTTGCTGGGACTGGCGCAGTCACTAGTACGAGAGAGCCAATTCTCAAACAAGCGGGTTTGATCGTCGATCTGACAGTCAACCGGATCGATGATAATGGCTTTATAGCAGTATCTGTTTCGCCGACTGTCTCGTCGATCGGTAGTACTATTACTACGGCAGATGGTGACATTGCTCTGTTACAATCGCGGACGCTCAATTCAGGAGAAATTCGCTTACGCGACGGTCAGACGCTAATTTTATCTGGGATCATCCAAGAATCCGATCGCACCAGCGTTACAAAAGTACCCATCTTAGGTGACATTCCGATTTTGGGTGCTTTATTCCGTAGCACTAACAAATCTAATCAACGTCAAGAGGTAGTCGTTCTCCTCACTCCACAAATCCTCAACGATGGCCGAGGTCAGGTTAATTATACGCCTGGTGTTGATGCCAGAATGATGATCGGCAAGTAAATAAGTGTCGAGGGGCTAATAAACTAACTCAGGGGTCTGGAGTTTGATTAATGGTAAGTTTAGAGCGATCGCACTCTATCTCAGCCAAATCATCACTCCCGATCCCTGTTTTTACGGATATTTCACATAAATAATACGCAAAATAATGAAAGTCAACATAAATTAAAGCTTTCAGCGATCCAGATTGGGCTTGTAGACATTAGAATAATGCAGTGGAAGTAATATCGCGTGAGAGTTTCAGTAACTTTACGGCGGGTTGGACTATCGATCGCTGAATGTGACAACGATCGCTAGAGCGTCACCAGACGTGTAAGCTGTGAATGGGCAAGGTACGACAGCCTCTCGATCGAGAGGCTCCGTAAACTCGTCCCCACACCGTCTCCTCGCCGATAGTCCGACCTCATGTTCCACGAACGATCGGTACATCCAGATCTCAATCGTGAGATCGTACTAGCCTCATAACAACATCATCAATGGAGATCTACACATGAATAAAGGTGAATTAGTCGATCGAGTAGCTGAAACAGCTAGCGTGACCAAAAAGCAAGCTGATACAGTTTTGTCGGCAGCATTGGAAGCCATTATGGAAGCTGTATCGAATGGTGACAAGGTTACGCTCGTGGGCTTTGGGTCGTTTGAACCTAGAAACCGCCAAAAACGTGAAGGTCGCAACCCTAGAACTGGCGAGAAAATGGAAATTCCCGCAACTAAGGTGCCTGCCTTCTCCGCAGGTAAATTGTTTAAGGACAAAGTTTCTGCTGACGACTAATTTTTAGCTGGACTTAACCCCGGAAATATTCCGTGAATCGACCAAAACATGGGGGGAACCCGGCTTGGGCAGCTACCGTAGCGGGCTGTCCCCCCTCTCTCATTCTAGATTTTTCAGCGAGCATCAGTCCGTTAGGCCCGCCGCCTACGGCGCTCGCTGCAATTAAGCTGCATTTAGATACGATCGCTGATTATCCCAATCCAGATTATCCCGAACTCACTCAGGCGATCGCGGCGCATCACCAGATCGATCCTGAGTGGGTATTACCAGGCAATGGCGCGGCTGAATTATTAACTTGGGCTGCGTGGGAATTTTCGAAACTCAACTCGACATTGTTGCCCACGCCTGCTTTTGGTGATTACTGGCGCTCTTTGCAAACTTTTGGTACCAGAGTTATTCCCAGATCGCTCATGATGGATGATGGTGAAATTGGCGATCTCGATTTTGCCTTGCGCCACTTACCGAGTGCGATTCCCCATTCGTTGGGCTTATTAATCAACAATCCGCACAACCCCACCGGACAAATCTGGCGACAGGAGACACTACTGTCCTATTTGTTCGCATTCGATCTAGTTGTGGTTGATGAGTCCTTCATGGACTTTCTACTACCCACAGCGCAGCAAAGTCTAATTCCGCTAATCGATCGCTATCCGAATCTGGTTGTCTTACGATCGCTGACGAAATTTTATAGCCTGCCGGGATTGCGATTGGGCTACTGTATCGCGCATCCCGATCGGTTGCGCCGCTGGCAAAGTTGGCGCGATCCTTGGCCTGTCAATTCTCTCGCTGCCGCAGCGGCGATCGCCGTGCTCAGCGATACCGAGTTTCAGCAACTGACTTGGGATTGGCTCCCCCCTGCTGCCGATCGCTTATTTACCGGACTCAGCCAGATCGATGGCTTACAGCCCTATCCTGGCGCGGCAAATTTTATACTTGTCAGATCCGATCGCTCTTGTCTAGATCTTCAAACCCAACTTCTCAAACACCACCACATCTCGATTCGCGACTGTATGAGTTTTCCCGAACTTGGCGATCGCTTTTTCCGGGTTGCTGTCCGCACCATCGCCGAAAACGATCGGCTAGTAGCAGCATTAAACTCGATCTAAAATCTTCGATCGATTTAACCCAACTTGCTACCCGATCGAATTTGTAGATACGATGATATCCCCGACTTTTTGAAAAAGTCGGGGATGTGCGATCGCCATTGCTGATGAAGACACGTAAATTAGAGGATAGAGATCGCCGCAACTTAACTGTTCGATCGAATAAGGTATCCACTAATCCCTACATATAATCTGGCACTGCCTCAGCAGCATCTTTCTTCGAGCCGAGGAGATCGAGACTATCTACCTTGATGACTGGGCGAGAGCGACTGGTACCAGTTGCTTTATCGACCCAAGTTTCGATTTCGAGTGAGCCTTTAATCCCGATTTGACTGCCCTTTTTGGCATAATTTTTAGCTATTTCACCAGTTTTACCCCAGATTTTGAGATTGAACCAGTCAGGTTGCTCCTGATTTTTGCTACGACGATTGACGGCGAGGGTGAGGGTACAGACACATTTACCAGAACCCTCAAACCATTTGAGTTCTGGATCGCCACCGACTCTCCCCACCAAGTGGACAACATTAAGACTCATTGTATAATAGTAGTTATGTACTTTGGTATTATTGTAACTTAAAAGCGCGATCGAGTTACGTTAGACTCTGCACAACTTATTAGATCTCTGGAATGCAGAGAGACTTCGCTAAGTAATCATACTGGAGGGCGCTCGGACAGCTTGCCACACTTTAATGCTGCGATCCCAGCTAGCCGAAATAAAATTGGTACCACTAGGTTGAAAGACGATCGATTTAACCGCGCTTTGATGAGCCAAGAAACTAGCAACTAATTTTTGGGTATCGGCATCCCAGAGGCAGATCGTCCCGTCGATCGAGCCAGAAGCGATCGTTTGACCATCGGCACTAATTGCGACCGTCAGCACGGCATCCTGATGTCCCTGAAAGACATGCTGAATGGTTGTGCCTAATTGTCGTAGTTGCACCGAGCGATCGCTGCTACCGCTGACGATCGTGTGGCCGTCGCGACTGACGGCTAGGGCGTGAATCTTTTGCTCGTGAGCCTCGATCGTTTTGAGTAATTGGTTGCGTTCGAGATCCCAAAAGCGGATCGTGCGATCGGCACCAGCGCTAATTAAGATTTTACCATTGGGCATAAACTGTACCGCTGTCACCGCATCTTGATGCCCGTCAAGCGTATAGATAATTTTGCCAGTATCGGTATTCCACAACCGAATTTTGCGATCGGCACCACCGCTGGCTAAGATCTTGCCGTCGGGGCTAAACCGCACGGTATAGACAAAGCCACTATGACTATCTAAAGTACTAAAATCTCCATGCAATTCTTGGCAAGAATTTCCGATCGCTTCTTTTCGTCGCAGTTGAACTTTGCGATCCTTATCGCCGCTAGCAATCTGACTGAGATTTGGACTCGCCGCCACCGCCCATACCGAATTATTAGTGCGATAAGTCGCGATCGGTTGTTGGGGCATCTCTAAGTTCCAAACTGCCACAGTCCCGCCATCATCACCACTAACTAGGTATTTCCCATCGGGAAACAAATCGATCTCATTAATCGGTTTACTATGCCACTCAAATGTATAAGTACACGCCCATTCGCGAGTGCTCTGAGTGACAACGGGTTCGGGATCGATCTTACTTGAAATTTCTGCTGTCGGTGGCGAACTAATTGTGGGAGTAGTAACTACCGATCCTGGTAAATTTTGCGTAACTAAGCCATTTTGTAATTGGGCGATTACCTCTAGGGAGGTGGCGTAGCGATCGCCAGGTTTATGTTGAATTAATTTATCTAATATTGCTGCTAGATTTGGATCGATCGATTGTGATAAATAACTACGCCACGCCCATTCACCACTATTGTCATCGATCAGGGCAAATGGTGAAACTCCAGTGAGTAAATGAACGCAGGTGACACCCAAACTATAGAGATCGCTCGCGGGAAATGCTTTACCCCAGCCCTGTTCTGGAGCCATAAATTCGGGCGTGCCGATCGTTGTTCCTTGCAGTTGAGATCGATCCGGAGTCGTCACTTTGGCAGCACCAAAATCTACTAAAAACAACCGGCGATTATCGGTGCGCCGCATGATATTTTCTGGTTTGATATCGCGATGGACATAACCTAATTTGTGAATATAGTCTAAAACTGGTAACAGTGTTAATAATAATTCGCGGATCTGTGCTGACGAAAATACTCCATTCGTCTCTAATTCACCTTTGAGATTTTGCCCATCGATAAATTCTTGAACTAAATAGAGGCGACGATCGGGAGTGATAAAATAAGCCAGTAATTTAGGAATCGATGGATTGTCTAATTGCTCTAATGCACTTGCTTCTTGGGTAAATAATTCAGCCGCTTTGGTAGCTGCGGTTGAGCCTTCCATCTGCGGCAAAAATTGCTTGATAACGCAAAAAGGCTTGGCTGGCTTATCTTCATCGATCGCTTTAAATGTCCGCCCAAAGCCACCCTGCCCGATCGGTTGAATCGCTAAATAGCGATCGCGCAATCTCAGTATCCCGCCACAGCTTCGACAAAAGTTACTCTGAGGCGGATTTTGCGGATGCAGGCAACCAGGATTGAGACAGTAACTCACGCGCGGGGAGATAGGAGGAGGGGTAGGATCGACAATATTGAAGGGGCGATCGAATGCGTACAAATATCTAAGTAAGTTCGATTTTCCACTAGATTACTTTAACCTAGCTTAGATGCAGCAAAGATTTTTTGCCACCATAGATACAGTGGATAATAAATAATTGGCATCCATAATCCACTCAAGATCGAGGCCACTAGCATAACTGAGGACTGATTGGCCCACAAGTAGTTCAGACTCTCAAGGCTGACTTCAGGAGAGTGACCGATCGCCGTTTGTAACAGATACTGCGCTCCCATCACGATTTCGGCAACTAGGGTCAGTAAAGCCGTTACGAGCGCCACTGGGAAGATCGTATCATCGACATAGCGGTGCTTGTGCAACCAAAATGCCAGTACGGATACAGTTGTCAGACTCAGGACGTGGGTTGGAATACTGCCTAGAGTTGTTGCGGAGGGAAATGTCATCGCATCTTGAATTAGACCGAGGACGATCCCCGCTGTGGCTGCGTGCCAGAGCGATCGCTGTAGACTCCACGCGATCGTCCACATTACCAACCAACTCGGGCCGACTCCCAAAATTTCCATCCCCGGAAACCGAGTCGGTGAGAGCATCAAACATAGACCTACCGAGCCAACGATCGCCAGAACGTTGAGTCCATTCCGCGCGAACGGATGTAAATTAGCAATATTCATCGCATCATACACAATTATAAACGATCGATGCCGATGGGATCGGCATGTTTAGAGTGCGACCAACCTGGCTAGCGGATGTTCGATCCGGGTTTAGCCCCTTTCACTGGAACGACTGGTGGCAAGGTTGGCGGTTCGGCCACAGCATGGGGATCGTGGGGGTGAACGGTGACCCATTCTAGATAACCCAGTGGGGCAGTAAATTCAACGATCGCCTCTGGAGCAGGAGATTTATTTAGATTAGTTTCGACGACTCGACCAACTGCTAAGCCGGTGGGGAATAACTGACTGACAGCAGAAGTCGCAATGATGTCACCTTTTTTCACCGTCGGGCGTTTATCAAAAAACTGCAACACGGCTTGATTTGCTCTAGTGCCTTGGAGGATGCCCATGTTGCGCGTTCTACTTACTAGTACGCCGATCCGACTATTGGGATCGCTAACTAATAATACGCGACTGGTATGCGGCGAAACACTAATGATGCGACCGACAACACCACCGATCCCGACAACAACATGGTCTACAGCGATCCCATCGGCACTACCCCTACCGATCGTTACTTGTTGCCACCAATTATCCGCGCTCCGCAACACGATCGGTGCTAATACACCTTTTTTCGGTACTACCGCGCTATAGCTGCCGAGTTGTTTGAGTTGTTGGTTTTGGTTTTTTAACTCTTGCAACTCATTTTGCAGCTGTTCCACTTGTGCATTTTTGAGCGAATCTACTTGTCCGGTTTTGGGCTGAAATGTCTGAGATAGAGCGTTATAAGCTTCAAATACCACAGCGTTTTGAGTTTGCAGCAAGAGATAAGTACCGCCGATGACAGTCCCAAATCCTGCTAATTTTAGGGCATTCTTATCCCACCAGCGGCGCAAAGTAAACATAGTCAGTTATCAGTTATTAGTTACCAGTTACCAAAAAATTGTTTGTCAGATTGACTGACGGTTGTTTCGATCGGATGGATGATATTCTGCCGGGAAACCCGACAAGCATGCACCGCTAGCTAAGTCTCTTTTAAAAAGCTGACCGAGCAAGGGCGCTAAGAGTCTTGAAATCCCCAGTTTTCATGGGGATTTAGGGGGATTTCTCGGATCTGAACTTGTTCTTGTGCGTACACCGTAGCTTTTTAAGCAGGGTTGGGGGATCTACTCCAACCCCGCTCCGCGCTAGGATCTCTAAATCGCTCGCTCTTAAAACAGAGTTGGAAATCTACAGACTGCGAGAGCGACCGCTGAACACACGTTCTAACTGCTTGAAGTTTTCGAGCACTTTACCAGTACCGAGTACGACACAAGTGAGCGGATCGTTAGCGATGTGAGTAACTATGCCAGTTTCGTGACTGATCAACGTATCGATGCCCCGCAGGAGTGCGCCGCCACCAGCCAGCATGATGCCCCGATCGATAATATCGGAAGCCAACTCTGGTGGAGTGCGTTCGAGCGTCCGCTTCACCGCTTCGATAATTACCGATAGCGGTTCGGACATACTTTCGCGGATTTCTGGCCCTTTGATCGTCACCGTCCGAGGTAAGCCAGAGAGCAAATGCAAGCCTCTAACTTCCATCGTGATGTCGTTATCTTCTGGTGTGGGATAAGCCGAACCGACTTGGATTTTGATCTCCTCTGCCGTCCGTTCCCCGATCGTCAGGTTATGAACTTTCTTCATATAATTGACGATCGAGTCGCTCAATTCATCCCCAGCAATCCGCACCGATTCGCTGATTACCGAACCTTGTAAGCTCAAGACGGCAACTTCTGTCGTCCCGCCGCCGATATCGATAATCATGTTACCAGTCGGTTCGGAGACAGGTAAACCTGCACCGATGGCTGCTGCAACAGGTTCGTCGATCAGGAATACTTCACTAGCTCCTGCTTGGAGAGCTGCATCCATCACCGCACGGCGTTCTACCGCAGTTACGCCACTGGGAATCCCAATGACGAGCCGAGGTCTGATCACGTTACTCCCTTCGTTAGCACGTTGAATAAAGTGCTTCAACATGATTTCAGCAGTGTCAAAATCGGCGATCACACCATCGCGGAGGGGGCGCAGCGCAATTACATCGCCAGGGGTTCTCCCTAGCATTTTTTTTGCTTCCGCACCGACAGCCAGCGGCATTTTAGTCTTTTGGTCGATCGCCACCACTGAAGGTTCTGCTAAAACAATGCCTTTGCCAGATACATAGACCAATGTATTGGCAGTTCCCAGGTCCATACCCATATCCCTGGATAAGGAAAAGCGATTGAAAAAACCCACGCGCTTCTGTGCCCCCAAAATTAAGTAAAGATCGATTGAATGTTGTAGTCAGCCGCGATCGATCGATGCAGATTTTACTTATTGTGCCCTTGTCACGATTGTCGATTGCAATCGCTAAGTTCCAATTTTGGGTCTACACGCTCTTAACTTCTGCCCTACGAGGTGAATCTTATTACTTTTTGCTTCGTTCGTCTAGTCGCGATCGCCCACAAATTGGACTTATTGCTGAGACTCTAGTTTATTGGTGCTCGATCGCGCCAATTAGCTTGCTCTATGCCGGCTCGTTTCCAGATATCATCACCGATCGAGTCGATCGCCTGATAAATTTCTAACTTCTAAAGATTTGATTAAAATCTACATATTTTAGCTAGATAATGTGCGGTCTCTGCCCTGATTTTTGGTAATTGTCTCTAAACATGATCTTAAAAATCTATAAAACCCGATCTTGATGAGTTCGATCGTAACTAAATATACAAAAGTTCCTAGTATTAAATACATAGCCGCTTGCTTTTTATGAGCGAGTAACTTACTTAATTGACTTGTTATACTTTAAACGGTCATAACCTGAGCTTTGTCAAAATGCTGAAAGCGGAGTGTGAGCAAGGAATCAAGCTCTTTTTTATGTTGCAGATGAGCATCATTTAGACATTCAGAGATGGCTGATGAGAACTGAGTAAAATCCTCATAATACTTGCCATATAAACATTTCTTTTTAACAAACTTCCAGAGCCTTTCAATCAAATTTAGATTGGGCGAATAAGTCGGCAAGTATAGTAATTCTATTTCCAAGGATTTAGCTAAATCTTGGACAACTCGACATTTTTGGTATCGAGCATTGTCTAAAACCAGAGTAATGGGAATGCTCAGTCCTAGGTCAGCTAATTTTTGCAGAAGTTCACAAATCTGAATAGCAGTGATATAGCTGTCATTAGTAACCAAAATAACTTCATGAGTAATGGCATTTAATGCTCCCAGCACATTGAACCGTTTTCTCCCTGAAGGTGACTTAATAAACAGCCGTTGAAAACACCAAATCATCCCCAAAAAAGCTCCCATGACAAAGTGAGCCGCATCCACGAAGAAAACCGCTCTTTTTCCTTGTCTTGCCTCTTCTAACCTGGGTTCTAGCTTATTTATTTTATATTCTTCCTGTTCATCGGGATCTGCTTTAGAAGGAATAGCCCCAACTTTCAAACATCGCATCCCTATTGATTTCAGGAATTTTTGGATCTGGGTTGGACTGCGTTTAATTCCGGTAAGATTTTCAATCTGATTTACAGCTTCATTTATGGTAGCTGGAGGATTCAATTTCAAATACTCTTTGATAGTTGTCTGATGTAATTTTAATTCACTTTTGGGTTGATAAAAGTTAATTTCTTTGAGTTTTTCTATACCACCAGCCTGATATTGTTGACAATATTTTCTCAATGTATTAGGTGAAATGTTTGCTAGCCTACAAATCATATTTAAAGGTAAGTTTTGACTTTTAAGCCATAATACTTCCATCTTCAACTGGACCCTGGGATGAGGATGGTGAAATCTTTCATAATTTAATATTTCTCGATCTTCTTCCGTAAAGTTTAGATTGCTCATCCCTCAAGCTCCACTTTTTCCTTGACTTTACTAGACTATCATCTCTTCGATCGCCGATGCTCAAGTTATGCCCGTGTAAAGTATAGCCAGCTTCAGCACAGGTATAAAACTTCAGCGTAGCTAGGCTCGATCCTCGGTGTTACCGAATATTTTTGCGAAAGATCGCTTTAACTACTTGACTCGATCGACGATCTGGGCTAATATTGGAGATGTGCAAAAAATCAAGGACAGTTAGCTCAGTTGGTAGAGCTCCTGCCTTACAAGCAGGCTGTCACAGGTTCGAGTCCTGTACTGTCCATTCCAATTTTAAATATTTATACATCGAGAGTAGAGTCCAGTTATGGTTACTTGCTCTCGATTTAGTTATTTTAGGGTCGATTACGATACCAGGCAACCATTGCTGCATCATCGAGCCTCGCAGGTAGCTTACACTGCGCGACTGTCAACCTAGCAAGGTGGATCGCTACGACGATCTCGATTCAACCGATCGGCGTTTAATTAGTACTGGGAATTGCTAAACTTACTAAATGTTCGATTTGGCGAAGGCTCCGATCCCCAGCGAGATAGCCAATGCCGCGATGTAAATGCAGCCGAAATTGCTGAGATAAAATTTCTGGGGTCGTACCCAAACCATCCCGCTCGCAGCGTTGCTTGAGCGCAAGGCTCAAAATATCCGCAAGCTCGCCACCAAATACGCGCCAAGTCATCTCCAAATTACTATCAGCCGGAATCGGGATGACAGATGGGGGTGCGGGTTCGGCTAACGATCGACACAATGCCCAGCGACACAGAATATTCCACTGGTCGATTTTAGTGGTGCGTTTGAGCTTGACGAGTTGGTCTTTGGCTGTTTGTGACAGTTTAATGTTATTAACAGGTGCTTCCATAATATAGTTATTTGTTATTCGTCTACTCCGAACGGCTGCCCACACTTACTACTATTTTGCTTACTCTCCCGCACTCTTATTCCTCTCTGTGGGGTGCCCCACGATCGGCAGGATGCGCGGAGCATCAGGATGAGTTCCTGAGTTCCAGGTTTGCTATCCCCTATTCCCTAATCTTATGTCTACCGTTCAACGTAAAGCCGAACACATTCGGATCTGTTTAGAATCAGATGTCCAGTTTCAGACTCAGCGGAGTGGTTTCGATAGCTATCAGTTTACCCATAGTTGTCTGCCCGAACTAGACTACCAGGAGATCGATATTACTACCAAGTTACTCGGCAAGCAGCTGGGTGCGCCAATTTTGATTTCCTCAATGACTGGGGGCACAGCGCAAGCTAGAGCGATCAATCATCGCCTGGCGGAAGTAGCCCAGACTTACAAACTGGCAATGGGAGTAGGCTCCCAGCGAGTAGCCATCGAACGTCCCGATGTAGCCGATACTTTTCAAGTTCGCCAGATCGCGCCAGACATTTTATTATTAGCCAACCTCGGTGCCGTACAACTTAATTACAAGTATGGGATCGAGCAGTGTCGGCGCGCGGTAGATTTGCTCGAAGCTGACGCTTTGATCTTACATCTCAACCCGCTGCAAGAGTGCATCCAGCCGCAAGGTGATACTAATTTTAAGGGATTGCTCGATCGAATTGCGATAGTTTGCGAGCAGTTACCCGTCCCAGTAATCGTCAAGGAAGTCGGGAATGGGATTTCCGCATCGATGGCCAAACAATTAATCGCAGCAGGAGTCGGTGGTATCGACGTTGCAGGGGCTGGTGGTACTTCCTGGGCAAAGGTCGAGAGCCAACGCGCTCAGACAGCCCTACAGCGGCGGCTGGGTGAAACTTTTGCTGACTGGGGGATTCCAACTGCTGAGTGTATCGTAGCAATTGGGCAGATCGCCCCAACTTTACCTTCGATCGCTTCAGGAGGATTGCGCAATGGCTTGGATATCGCCAAAGCGATCGCGCTGGGAGCCAACGTCGGCGGTTTAGCATTACCGTTTTTGCAAGCTGCGGATATTTCTAGCGCAGCGGTAGATGAGTTGGCGCAAATTTTGATGGCAGAAATCCGCACAGTGCTATTTTGTACGGGAAATGTTAATTTAACAGCGTTAAGTCAAGCTAATTGTCTCCAGCGGTTGCGGTAGCTTTAGGAGATCGCCAATAACGAGTAGGATCGAGAGCTAAATCTGGGCATAATTAAGAATATTACTCCCAATCTAATCGATTGGTTCCGATCTCGGAAGCCAGCTTGTTGTTAGATATGTTACTAGTAAGTTGTAACTAGCAAGCTCGGAATTCAGTAGTAACATTGCTCGCTCTTTAAATCTCAAACCTCCGAATACTCCTCACACTTTCTCCAGCTGCTTTATGCGTCAATTTATCAAACAAACTTTAGCTAGTACCATCGGCAGTCTACTGAGTTTGACTTTGTTTTCCGCAATCTCCCTGACTTTATTTCTCACGATAATTGGGGCGATAATTAATAGTGCGACCGATAACGATCCAGTAGCGATCGCCGATAAAACAGTCTTAACGATCGATTTATCCCGATCGATTGTCGATCTCGATCCTGGTAAAACATTGCAAGAAGCGATTGCTGGTGAAGCCAATCGCACGACCGAATTGAAGTCTGCTCTCAATGCGATCGATGCCGCAGCTCAAGACAAACATATCGTGGCGATTTATCTAAATGGCAGTAATGGCAAACTCAGCGGTACTGGGTTTGCGACGCTCAAGGAAGTCCGCAATGCATTGGAACGCTTTCGCGCTACTGGCAAAAAAATTATTGCCTACAATGTCGATATGGATAAGCGCGATTATTATCTGTCATCGGTTGCCGATCGAATTTTAATCAATCCGATGGGTTCTGTCGATATCAATGGCTTTCGATCGGAGACGATGTTTTTTAAAAATGCTTTTAATAAATATGGTGTCGGTGTAGAAGTCGTCCGGGTCGGTAAATACAAATCTTTTGGTGAAACTTGGTCGTTAGATAAATTCAGCCCTGCGGCTCGTCAAGAAACTCAACAGTTATTAGATAACTTGTGGGGTGATTTTAAATCAGTTATTGGTAAAAGTCGTAAGATCGCACCAGCGGCAATCCAAAAAATCGCTGACGATCGTGGTATTTTGACTGCCGCCCAGTCTATTAAAACTAGCCTGATCGATCGAGCGGTTTATCCCGATGAAGTATTAGTCGAGCTTAAGAAAATTAGTGCTGAAGATGCTAAAGATAAAACTTCATTTCGCCAGATCGGTATCGATGATTATGCAGAAATAGCAAATAAAGCTCAAAAAACCTCCAGCCGTAAAATTGCCGTCCTTTACGCTCAAGGTAATATTGTTAACGGTGAAGGTGCCCCCGGCCAAATTGGGGGCGATAGCTTTGCACGGCAACTGCGAGAGCTGCGTGCCGACAAAAATACTAAAGCAGTTGTATTGCGAGTGAATAGCCCTGGTGGCAGCGCGCTAGCTTCCGATATCATCCAACGCGAAGTGCGGTTATTACAAAAAGAAAAGCCTGTTGTAATTTCGATGGGCGATGTCGCGGCTTCTGGCGGTTATTGGATTTCCACTTATTCTAATAAAATCTTTGCCGAGCCGAATACGATTACCGGATCGATCGGCGTAATTGGGATTAATTTTAATTATCAGAAACTAGCTAATAATAATGGCATTACTTGGGATGTCGTCAAAACATCAAAATTAGCCGACAGCACCACCGTTGCGCGTCCACGCACGCCGCAAGAATTAGCGATATCTCAACAAATAGTCGATGATATTTATGATGATTTCCTAAATAAAGTTTCGGAATCGCGGAAATTACCCAAACAAAAAGTTGCTGAAATCGCCCAAGGACGAGTGTGGTCGGGTACTGATGCAAAAAAAATTGGTTTGGTAGACGAGCTAGGCGGACTCAATGAGGCGATCTCCTATGCCGCGCAAACAGCTAAACTAGATAAAGATTGGCAGTTAGAAGAATATCCAGTAGTTGAAGGCTGGGAAGAAAAATTACTCAAGCAATTTGCCGGTAGTAAAGAAGCTCATCTCGCCCAAAGTCAAGATCCATTGTCAGCAGAATTACTCAAACTAAAATCCGAACTCAGTATTTTAAAAAGCTTTAACGATCCGCACAATGTCTATGTCCGGTTACCATTTAACTTCAAATTAGACTAGCACAATCTGCGGCATTGCCAATTCTGAGGATGAAATTATCGGGGTAATCACAAGGCTTACCCTTAAGATGATGATTTCAAAGGTGTACCACAAGGATTATTTACAACGCACAAGGAGCGCTTAACCACCGATCTACTAACATTTCTGAAACAGTAAGCTAACGCACTACATTATCGCGATCGGGGTGCTAAGATGCGGTTGAGATCTATCGATCGACAGATTTGCGCTGCTGAAAATTTACGCTAGGATGCGCGAGTAACCCCCTACCCAGTGATATAGCCAAAAATGGATACCAACCCACCAGCCAAGCCTCCCTTTCATGAAACCAATGAGGATACGCCCGAAATTGGTGGTGGACTACCAGTAATCGAGTATTGGGCAGAGCATACCATCGCCCCAGAAGGGCCGAAGATCTGGAAAACATTGTTTCATCACAGTGCCTGTCTGTCTTGCTCTTGGGGCACAGGGGGACAAAAGGGTGGTTTTACGAATGAAGAAGGCGAAAAGCTGCAGCGCTGTATGAAGAGCGTTGAGGCAATTACCGCCGAAATTCAGCCGCCAGTATCCAGGCAGTTTTTCGATACCAATCCGATCGCGAGATTACAACAATTATCTTCGTATGAAGCCGATCGCTTGGGACGGTGGAGCTATCCAGTGATTATGCGGGCGGGGAGTTCGCATTACGAACGGATTTCTTGGGATGAGATCTATACGATCGCAACTGCGGCATTTCAGAAACCAGCAGAGCGAGTAGCGTCATATAGTTCGGGGCGTGGCTCTAATGAAGCCGCATTTTTGCTGCAATTAATGATGCGTACGCTCGGTTCTAATAATTTGGCAGATTGTTCGGATTTATGCCACGCACCTTCGACGACGGCACTCGATGGGATGTTTGGGACGAAAACTTCGATCGTCAGTCTGGAAAGTTTGAAGGAAGCTGATTGCGTGGTGCTAGCAGGAGCGCATTCGGCATCCAATCACCCCCGCTTGATGAATGAATTGATTAAAATTCGGGATAAAGGTGGCAAAATCATCGTCATCAATCCCGTGATGGAAATCGGGTTGGTGAAATTTGGATCGCCCGCCTTCCCAGTCAAATCATTAGTACCGGGGTCGAAAATTGCCGACCTTTACCTGCAACCAATTCCTGGTAGTGATGTCGCATTATTTATCGGGATTCAAAAGGCATTACTCGAACAGGGGCATGTCGATCGAGCATTTTTGCAAGCACATACAGAAGACTGGGAAGCAGTGCTAGAACAGGCACAATCGATGTCCTGGGAGACGATCGTTGCTACCTGTGGCGTATCCAAATTAGACATCGAAACCGCCGCCCGCATCATCGGGAAAGCCAAAGGCGTGGTCTTCGGCTGGGCGATGGGTCTGACCCAACATACCAACGGTGTCGATAATGTCTATAGTATCGTCAACACCGCTCTCATCAGTGGCAATGTTGGCAAAATGGGCGCTGGCGTGATGCCAGTACGCGGACATTCCAACGTCCAAGGCTTTGGCTCGATGGGAGTCACTGTAAAACTCAAGGCCGAGATCAAAGAGGCATTGGAGCGGCTGTTAGGGCGTTCGCTCGCATTACCGGAGGGATATCATACCCGCGACTTGATCGAAGCCGCCGAAGCGGGTAAGGTCGATAGTCTGATTTGCGTTGGCGGCAATCTGTATGGAGCCAATCCCGATTCTGGTCAGGCAAAACGCGCATTAGGTAATATTGATACGATTATCTACCTCGCCACCAAACCAAACATCGGTCACTTCAATGGCTTGGCAAAAACTAATACGATCGTCATTCCCGTCTTCAATCGGTTTGAAAATCCCTTTAAAACCACCGTCGAATCGGGCAATAACTTCGTGCGGTTCAATGATAAAGGTGAAACTCACCTTAAAGATGGCGATTTAATTACTGAGATCGAATTTTTGACCCAACTGGCACATCGCCTACTGGGGAACACCCCGATCGATTGGCGCAAATTAGGCGATCCGCGCTACGTCCGCGAACTCATCGCCCGCACCATCCCAGGTTATGAAAAAATTGGCTCGATCGACGAAACCAACGAAGAATTTACCATCTCTGGGCGAATCTTGACCGCACCCTACTTCAAAACACCATCGGGCAAGGCAAAGATGTACACGACACCATTGCCGAACTTGACTCTCCCCACCGGGACAGACTTTGGCATCGACGCAAATACTAAGAGTATCGTGCTGGCGCTGATGACCGGACGGAGCTATTCGCAACACAATACCGTCGTTTACAAAATCGGCGACCAGTATCGCGGCATGCCACATCGTAACTGTATTTTGATGAACCGGATCGATGCTGAAAAGATCGGTTTAGCAGAACACGATCGTGTGACGGTACAGGGCGATGCGGACAAATTAGCTAATGTCGAAGTCATCTATGGTGCCGTGCGAGAAGGGGCAGCGCTGATGTTCTATCCTGAAGTAAATGTTATCTTCACGGCACAAACGGAAAAGCGATCGGGTACGCCAGCTTATAAGCGGGTGCCTGTGGTAGTTTATAGCGACAAGCAAGCTGTGATGGCTTGACGATCGAATGACCCGACAATTAACGGAGCGAAAACGGCGTTGCTAAATTGCGGGATGAATCGCCTCTTCCCTAAATTTCCTGAGATGGCGGCGGTTGGTCAAGATAAAAACAATATCAACTTAAGTTACCGACTTTCGCTGGAATTGACATCAGGAAATTCCGCAGTAACTGCTTGCCAGAACTAGTTAAAATACTTTCAGGATGAAATTGTACCCCTTCAACATGGGGATAATCGCGATGGCGCACGCCCATAATCGTGCCATCTTCGACCCAGGCATTGATTTCTAAACAATTGGGAAATGTGGCTCGATCGATAACGAGACTATGATAGCGAGTAGCTGTAAACGGATTGTCTAAACCCTGAAATACTCCCGTACCATTGTGGTAAATTTCCGAAGTTTTACCATGCATTAATAGCGGTGCGGCAATGACATCGCCACCAAATACTTGACCGATACTTTGATGTCCCAAGCATACCCCTAAAATTGGGTACTCAACACCCAATTCTCCAATTATCGACAGTGTAATCCCGGCATCTTCAGGGCGACCAGGGCCAGGAGAAATCAAGATCCCATCGGGACGAAGCTCGACGATCTCTGCTAGGGTAATTTTGTCGTTGCGATAAACGCGGATATCTGCGGCGACGGGTAATTCCCGTCCGAGTTCGCCCAAATATTGGACGAGATTGTAAGTAAAACTGTCGTAATTATCGATAACTAAAATCATTTGCCACACCATCCCGACTCGTCTCCAGTGTAACAGGATTGTCGAGCCAACGAGTAATCGAGATGGTTGGGTATTTCCTACAATTCATGGATGAGTGGGTATAAGAAATCGACTCTTTGTCTAACCACCAAAACCAAAATGGCTCAAAAATAACATCGCTTTGGGGGCGATGAGACAGAAACCGACGAGTACCGAAGCAAAAGCCGAAATTAGTACGGCTCCTGCTGCACAGTCTTTGGCGATCTTTGCCAACTCGTGATAGGTTTGTTGGACGGTCAAATCGACAACCGACTCGATCGCGGTATTTAATAATTCTAGAGTCAAAACTAATCCGCTAGTAATACAAATTACGGCCATTTCCACGCCAGTAAGTTGTAAGAGAGCACCGATAGTAATCGCTAGAGTGCCCATGATGCAGTGAATCCGGAAGTTACGTTGCGTGTTAAACGCATAGGTCACACCCGCAGCAGCGTATTTGAAACTCACGCCAATACTCGTTGCTACTTGCCAAGCTTGAGCGCGATGTTGAGGATTGCGTTCCAATTGTGGCATCAACGGACTTGATATTTTGCCAGTCATATTTGGTTGACGACTCTTAATATTGGGAGATTCGTTTAGTTTAGTCTGCATACACAGGTTATTCCTACAGGAAAAACAATTATTTATTGGCTGGGCAGCTCACACTTATGGCTGAACGACTCATACCTCTAAAGGTAATAAGATCTCTAGACCGATCCGTGTGAGGAATGTTTCTTGTTGATGCAACATCTCGAGCAGACTTGGTTCGTCGGGATGATCCCATCCCAACAGGTGGAGCAATCCATGACTGGCTAACCACGCGAGTTCCCTAGTTAAAGAATACCCACGTTCGATCGATTGCCTAGCAGCAGTATCGACAGAAATTACAATATCACCAAGGTATAGTGATGTCTCACCAGAATTTTCCTCGATTTGGGGGAAATCAACTTCCATTGCCGCAAATGACAATACATCTGTCGGTTGGTCTTTGTGGCGAAATTGAGCGTTTAGAGCTTGAACTTCAGCATCTGTCGTCAGCCGCAGACTCAGTTCATAAGCTGCTGCTGGTGGTAAGTTCAATCCTGGCGTTTGCAGCCAATTTTCAAACCACTCCACCCAAGTAGCTTCGGTGACGATGCTGGGTTGATATAAATCTTGAACGATTAGTTCTAGGTTCATCTAGATGAGTAGGAATTAAGGTTTAGGGATTAGGTACTAGATCGAAATCGAATACCTAAGAGCGAAAATACCTACTTATCGTGTTAAATAAGCTAAGCCGATAAAGAGTGACAATAAGCCGATCGCACTCAGAGCAAAGTGTTTGAGCGATTTACCGCCTTTTTTTACCATGTTTTTCATGGCATATTTGACGTACTTTTCTTTCATTTCTTCTGGAGTGGGCGGAGTCTCCGCTACTACCATTGGATCGACGGTCGGCGTTTCTACTTGTGTATCACTCATGGTGGCGATCGCTATAAAAGATTTATGTAAATTTAGTTTATTTAATCTTATAATATCAATTCTTCACGATCTGTAACGATTTTACAAAAAGTTCTGCGGATCGACATCGATCGTCAGCTTGACTACATTAGAACACTTATTTCGCAGAAATTCCCAATCGGGGAGGCAAACACTCCCATTTGGGAGATATTTAAGCATGATTTGCCAGCGATAGCGATTATTTACCCGCATCACCGTCGCTGGTGCCGGGCCTAATACTTCATAATGTCCGGCAATTGCGGCATCATTGAGGACTTGAGCGATGTCCGCAACGGTTTGCTCGACGACAGCGGCATCGAGACTGCTAAATCTGAGCAAGATTAGCTTGCCATATGGCGGATAGTCCAACAGCTGCCGTTCCGGCAACTCAGCAGCGATGAATGCGTGGTAATCGTGCCGCGTCACGGCATGAAGAATGGGATGCTCGGGATTGTAAGTTTGAATGATGACCTTACCCGCTTCGTCACCACGTCCGCAGCGTCCGGCTACCTGTGTGAGCGTTTGAAACGCGCGCTCGGCAGCTCGATAATCTGATAGATGTAACAAACCATCCGCAGCTACGACACCAACGAGGGTGACTTGTGGCAAGTCCAATCCTTTAGTCAGCATTTGGGTACCGACGAGTAAATCCGCCTCGCCATTGACGAATTCAGTCAAAATCCGACGATGTGCGCCTTTGGTACTAGTCGTATCGCTATCGAACCGGAGACAGCGTAATTGGGGAAACTGCCGATTTAACTCTTCGACGATTTTCTGAGTACCACTGCCAAAGTATTTGAAGTATGGTGAGTCGCACTCCGGACATCTAGGGGTTTGCGGCTGAGAGTGATTGCAGTAATGGCAGCGTAACAACGCACGATCGGATGTACTCGGTTGATGATATGCCAGCGATACGTCACAGTGAGGACACTCAGGCACATAACCACAACTGCGACAGGAGACGAAGGTACTATGTCCGCGTCGATGAATGAATAAAATCCCCTGCTGCTTCCGGGTTTGTAGTTGCTGCAATGCGCGATCGAGCGATCGACTGAAGATGCTACGATTGCCCTGCTGCAATTCTTGACGCATATCCACGATCTCTACTGGGGGAAGGGGACGGGAGTGGACGCGGGTGGGGAGCGGGAGGTAGTGGGCAGCGAACGGTTGACAGTTGACGGTTGACAGTGAATTTTGGATTGCAACCCAGGTTTCTAGTGCGGGAGTGGCGGAGCCGAGGATCAGGGGACAGGATTCTAGTTCGGCGCGCCAGGTGGCAATGTCGCGGGCGTGATAGGTGGGGGCGGGTTGGTCTTGTTTGAAGCTGGAGTCGTGTTCTTCGTCGAGAATAATTATCCCTAGATTGGGTAATGGGGCAAAAATTGCCGATCGCGTACCGATGACGATTTGACTGGTTTCACCTAACATTCTGCGCCAGGTATCGTAGCGTTCGCCGTCGCTGAGGGCACTATGATAAACGGCGACTTTATCGCCAAATCTCGATCGAAATCTGTCGGTCAATTGTGGTGTCAATCCAATCTCCGGTACGAGTACTAATGCGGATTTTCCCTGAGCTAAAATCTGGTGAATTGCTTGTAAATAAACTTCCGTTTTACCGGAACCCGTTACCCCATGCAGTAAGACTTGGGCGAATCCAGATAATCGATCGATCGTCGCCAATGCCGCAGCTTGATCGTCAGTTAATTTCTTGGCTGGTTCTTGCTGAAATATCCCAAACTCTCGATCGGATCGCAGCTTTTCTTTATTAACGATTGCGATATATCCTTTCTCTTCAATCTTTTTTAAAATACTACTACTTGCTTTACTTAACTCCAACAAGTCTTTCTGCCATAATTCGCCACCTTGCTGCTTTAGAATGCCAACAACTTCTTTTTGTCGATCGGTCAGATCGCTAGCGAATACATCGGAGGTTAAGACGATCGCTTTTTGTAATTTTGGTTGTTGAGTTTGTCCTGAGTCCAGATAAGATTCGACGAGCTGGCGATCGAGGAGTTCGCGCAAACCTCTTCTCGCTCCAGGCACCTGCTGCTGGAGATATTGCCAACTATAGTTACCATCGGCTTGTGATTGCAATAAGTTGACAATTTTTCGAGCGATCTCACTCAATAAAACATCAGAATTTGGAAGTTTAGAGACAGCTCTAATTCGCCGATGCGATCGAGTTAATAGTCCTGGTGGTAATGCAACTTTAATAACTTGAATTAGTGGTGTATGATAATACGCAGCAATTTGAGTCAACCATTGCCAATATTCCGCCTTAAACAATCCGGATGCCACGACATCATCGATATCCTTGATTCGATCTAGTGGAAAATCTATCGATGCCAGATCGACAAAGCGAATGGCAATCCCACCCACCACTTGTCCGCCCAATGGCACGCTTAAAATATCCCCAACACTGACGCTAAAATGTGCCGGGACATTATAAGTGTACAGAGCTTGAATCCCCGGACAATCTACCAATACCTCGATCGAACCATGCGCCTTGGTGCCACCAGCATATCCCGCGATCGGTTCGGCTACCATAGTTACAGGAGAGAGATTGATATTTGACATTGAGTTAGATAAATTATTAAGTTAAAAGATTTCTAAATTCAACTAGCTAAGCTCGCCCATAAATTCAGCACTCATAACCCATAATTTATGAAGCATTTATTACTAACTAGATTCCAAGGTGCATTAATCGGCGCTCAGACTATTTACCTGACTCCACAGCAGCTCGCGCCAAATCAACTGGCGATCGCAACTCAGCCCGCACTCAGCGGTGGCATCGATAGTCTGATACGGTGTGGAAGATTCGATCTGCAAGATTGGCTACAAAATACTTTGACCTCAACTGCCGATCCGCGTCAGGCGATCGTGGCAATGCTACCATTAATGTTATTTTTTCACGACGATCGCGTCAAGTTACGCGAAGCATTGGTTAACGTCAGCCATAGTTGGCAACTAAATTGGGAGACTTGCTCTAGTGCAGTTGTACTCGGATATATTATATCGCGATCGCTCACCGAATCATTAACTCCCAGCACGGTTATCGCTCAATTACTAAATGAGACGAGCAATCTGCATCCACTGATATTTCAAGAACTCGGAACTATCGATCGGTTGCTAGAACAGTCTAGCAGTTTGCATCGAGTCACCGAAAAACTCATCGCCAGCGAGCATCCCATTATTACGCCTACAGTGTTGGCAATTTATTTTCTGCTTGCCACCCCTGAAGACTTTGGCTTGGCGATGCTACGCGCTCGTCGCAGTGAGTGTGATGTGAGATTTACCTGTGCTCTAACGGGCATTCTCGCTGGCGCTTATAACAGTCTCACTGGTATACCGATAAATGGCGTTATCGCAACTCAAGCATCAGCACAGTGGATGTCCAGCGCGGAAGGCTTACTTGCTTCATGGGCGGGAATCGATCTCGAACATAGTGCTGCTGCTGTCGGTTTGTTACCCACTAGCAGTCAACCTGTGATGACTTATGCTTTGCCCGTCGCGTCCCCACAAGTAATCCAACGCAGATAGTTAAGGATGACCCAAAATGGCATTTTAGTTTATGTTGGGTGGATTGTAACAATAGCAGACGATCTACCGATCGCTTCTAGAACTCATTCGTATTAAATAAGAACGAAATACTTTTCAGTTATTTACTTGGCATAAATATTGAAAAGACAAATATTATTTTCTCTTGTCGATTTTATTAAATTCTGTAATTTAAAATGTTGTGAAGGTAGCATTACTAATTTACCGTACCTGTAAAAATAGCTAATCGATCGAACATCAACACAAACTATTTGCAAAAAAATGTACGATAATTGTTAATCTAAACAGTCTCTGAAATCGCGATCCCATTCCTAGACTCCAGTTCGCCTACTCCAGCAACCACCACCTTTCTAAATCATGTCTGTCAGCACTCCAGTAACCACCACCGAAACCACTCAAACCAATGCACCATTACTGGGGATGAGTCTGACAGACTTGACTACCTGGGTGCAGGAGCAAGGGCAACCAGCCTATCGCGGCAAACAACTATATCAATGGATTTATCAGCAGGGAGCCAAATCCCTGGCGGATATTACCGTATTTTCCAAACAATGGCGGGAATCAGTTAAGGATACACCGATCGGTCGATCGACGATCCATCATCGCGCCGTCTCTAGCGATGGCGCGATCAAATATTTGCTGCAACTCCAAGATGGGCAAATCGTCGAAGCCGTGGGGATTCCCTCCGCCAAACGCTTGACTGTGTGCGTATCTTCCCAGGTTGGTTGCGCGATGGCTTGTACTTTTTGCGCGACGGGGAAAGGTGGATTTACGCGCCATCTTCAGCCGCATGAAATTATCGATCAAGTGTTGACAGTTCAAGCAGATTTCCAAGAGCGTGTCAGTCATGTCGTGTTTATGGGGATGGGCGAACCATTAGCCAATTTGCACAATGTCGTAACTGCTGTTAAATGTTTGAATAAGGATGTCGGAATTTCACAGCGATCGATTACCGTCTCGACAGTGGGACTTCCTGGCAAAATTCACGAACTCGCTCAACACGAACTTCAAGTTACCCTAGCGGTAAGCTTACACGCACCCAATCAAAAACTGCGGACTACCTTAGTCCCGACAGCAGAGAATTATCCGATCGAAGATTTGCTCGATGAATGTCGGGATTATGTCCAGATTACGGGGCGACGGCTGAGTATCGAGTATATTTTGTTAGCTCAAATTAATGACTATAATCACCATGCGATCGAACTTGCTTCCAGGTTGCGCGGGTTCCAAACCCATGTCAATCTAATTCCGTATAACCCGATCGATGATGCCGATTACGATCGTCCTACACCCAAAGATATCAAAGCTTTTGTCGATGCGCTAGAACAACGCCATATTGCCGTCAGCGTGCGTTATTCTAAGGGTTTGGGTGCAAACGCTGCCTGTGGACAATTGCGTAGCAATAAACGCGAGCGAGCCATCGCTGAATAAATAAAGCTACAAATCTCAATATCGAAGCTAGCTCCTGACTAGTTGGATAAGTCAGGATTTAACTTAACCCAAGTTGCTACCTATACTTCAATCGGTTGGAAACAGCCCCTTGGAGTGCAAAGTCCGGTTGTTGCCGCGAGCGGCAACAACCGGACGGGAGCATCCCACCTTTTTATTTAGTGGGTACAAATTAATTTATTGAGATACGCGCAGCGATGAGCAAGAACTTGAGAAATATTCTCGGATTTCCACTGTGCGCCAGATATTTGAGTCCGCCGATCGATTTGTTTAATTGTAGATTCAATTGAACCAGAGCCGATGGCACAGACTTGCTCAGCTTGAAGATAGTAGTAGTTAACAATTCGATGACGATGTTTCTCTAAATAAGTACAAAAGTTTTTAGCTGGGTTGAGTTCACAATCATTGAACAACTCAATTGTTTCATCAACTTTTCCCAGCCACAGCAAACTTCTGGCAGCAAATAATCTTTGATTTGAGCCACCGATTTTGTGTAAATTCTCCATTAGATGGTACCAATCAAGAATTTCTCTTCTACCATCGCTTGTTGATACTTCTTTAAAGATATTCCATACACCATCATGTCCATCACCAAGACAAGTAACTATCGGAGCTAATTCTTGTTTATTCACCCAATCAGTTAAAAGTGTATTTTCTTGAAATGATGCTGCTATCACATTATTTTCATGCGAGCAAATCGCTTTATATCCTCTCCAGACACTTGGCTCACCCTCTGGTGTTCTCACTCTAATATTCCCTCCATCTACGCTTAATTCTTCTAGGACTGATTCCGGTTTTGGCAAATCAAACTCTTGACGGTGAATTAGTCTTTGTCGAGTACTCTTTGATATTTCAATCCCAGTCAAATGTTTAACCTCTGCTGCTGCATTCTCGTAAGAAACTACTGCACTCATCCTCAAACAGCATGTTTCCAAGTACGGACTAATCTGAGTGTAACTTTTGATGTTTAGCTTCGCTGCCTGTTTGCTCGTTATCACTAGCTCTCCAATTATGCTTTGAATCTGTCTTTGATATCCACCTGTTTCTTCTGTGACATTTCCGATAAAAAAATTCCGACTTCTGGCATCACATGTTTCTGCAAGCTATCTCTGACTACTTCTTCAATTTTTCCCAAACTGGTCAATTCTGCTTTGTTAGTATTTTTATAGAGGATTTTTGCAATTGCTCTACTATGTTCCAAAACTTCTTTTTGTTCTTCTGGAGTCATTTCATCACCTTGATGGTATTTCTTTCATTATCTCAAATTCTACCTCTATTTCCCTTTTTATCGTTGCCTCTATTTCCTCTGAACTAGTACAAAATATTTATCTCTCACAACCTGAATAAAAGGTGGGATGCTCCCCAACCGGACTTTGTAACTGTAGCCACTACTTTAGTCGTTGGCCATGTGTCGGTAGCAACTTGGGTTAACTTATTAGAGATTCAAACTTAATAAAAAATGACAATCTAGGAGCGATTTTGAGACTGTTTGGCAGATAAATTGGCTTAAATCGAAGATTTAAGGTTGGATATTAGATTGCCATTAGGACACAACATTTCGATCCCCAAAAATACTATGAGCAAACATCTTCTTATTTTATCGATAATCGGGCTGACGATCGGGAATATAACAGCCTGTAATGTTGCTGAAAATTCACCTACAACCCAAACATCAATTCCAGTTGCCACATCCCCACCGCCGCCAAATTCACAACCTAATTTGAGCAAACTGTTCGATAAAGCTTGGCGAGTGACAACGGCACCGACACCACCTGCCAAAGGCAGCATCTATGTGTTCTTGTCAAATGGGATCTTACTAGAAACTTCATGCGTTGAAACTTACCGACTTGCAACTTGGACGATGGCCAAAACCGCTCCTAAGATTTTGCGTGTCGTTGAAGATGGACGATTGGTTTACACAGCCAAGATTGTTAAGTTGACAGACACTAACCTGCAACTCGATCGAACATTAGTGCCGACAAAGAAAATAGAATCGATTGTCATGACAGCCATTCATCAAGAATTTACTTGTCCAGATCTACCTAAAAAATCAGCACTCTGACGCTATGGAGTACAGCCTACCATAATTGGTTGACTCTACTCCATTTCCCTCCCATTTCTCGATCGCTTTCTCCTCTAATGGCTAAAGTCGAGTCCAAGAAGTCGGGGATCTTTTGCTTGAGAGATTTTAGGATTTCATCGCTAATTGTTCGCCTAATAATTGCTCGATCGAGTGTAATAATTCTACCTGTCCCCAGTTCCGATACAAGCTAGCCGCGATTGCGGCACCGCCAGCTCCTACTCCCTCTTTCACGAAACCCTCTTCATAAACTTGAAGCTGGGAATATTGAGAACTTGCAAAACTTAGATTAGTGGAAATTAGTGGAATGTGGGGAATTAATTTAGCCAGCGCGATGGTATCTCCAGATCGATCGGTTGCCACCCAAGCAGTGGTGCCGACGACGATCTGAGCTGTGTCGATCTCTAGATTGAAGTTCAACCCGATCGCCTTAATTAAAGCCGCTACAGCTAACATTTGCGTCCCGCCAGCGAGTAATACCCCACAGGTTCGACTAGCGGCAATTGCCATTCCCGCGACGACAATCTGCATCGGATCGCCGATCGCTGCTACCAATTCTAGGGGCGATCGCGGTAAACTCAAACGGGCTAATCCTTGCTGGACGATCTCCCATTTTTGGTGGTGATTGCAAATCGGATGACTGCTATTGACTTTATCGATCGCATCGATCCCTAAACCAGATAATAAACTTAGGGCTGTAGTCGTTCCTCCCACTACACATTCACCAAGAATCACATAACCATCGCCAGCACTAGTTGCTAGTTTTTCGCCCCATTGCAAGCCCTGGTGATAGAGATGAGTAACCACCTCGAGTGTTAAAGCCGCACCTGTCGTCAAACAAGCTGCTGGCATCCCACCTAAATCGACATGGGGGATCGTTGGCGGTGTCGGTAAACCAGCATTGAAGATAGACAATGGCAAATCTAACGCAGCGACAATCGCCCGAGAAATATATACTGGCGATGCGCCAGCAATCAATGGGGGTAGCGGATTTGAGGGGTTCGCACAGACACCGTTAGCTAAAAATTCAGCATCCGCGATCGCGGTATACTTGCGATCTGCCGGTGTTTTCCCCGCTGCGGAAATCCCTGGAATCAGACAAGTATCGGTAAACCCCAAAACACAAGCAAATACTGGTAATTTTCCGCGATACCGCTCCAACCACTGTCGAGCCTGTAATGGTTGAGTGTGGATCTGGATCATTGGTTATTAGCGATCGATAGGACATATATTATATTATCGATCGCGATAATCGTTCGCCCCGATCGATCGTAATTACCAGATATTGTAGGGGCTGGTTGATGCTATTAATTCACACTTTTACTCACACAGATCGAAACCCGCCCTAACCCCCTATTCGACAATTTGCTCGTCTAATGCCTTCCTCGCGATCCGAGTAACGTAGAGTGTCACCACAATAGTTGCCAGCAATCCGATCGCCCGTACCGTCCATTGTAAAATTGGATCGTTAGGCTGAGATTTAGTACCGATTAGGGCAATGTCGCCAACTAAAGAACCGATATAGACATATAGAATCGTACCCGGAATCATCCCGACAGAACCGAAGATATAATCCCTAATCGATACACCAGTGATGCCAAAAGCGTAGTTTAATAAGTTGAACGGAAATAACGGCGATAATCGAGTCAGTAAGACAATTTTCCATCCCTCTTTAGCTACAGCAGATTCGATCGCTTTAAATTTAGGATATTTTTGTAATTGTTGACTTACCCAATCGCGTGAGAGATATCGCCCGATTAGGAATGCCAGAGTCGCGCCCAAGGTTGCCGCAATGAGAACATAGACAGAACCCCAAACTACCCCAAAGATAACACCACCACCGATCGTCAAAATCGATCCTGGTATCAACAAAACTGTTGCTAAATTATAAATACCGATAAAAGCGATCGGCGCTAAATAACCGAGAGTTTTTACCCACAGCAAGGCTGAATATAAAAGCTGTTGAAGATTGAAGTAATAAGCTACAGCGACTGTGGCGATCGCCAGACAAATAATTAGTAATATTTTAAAGGTTGAGTTAAAGCTCATTGATAGCTACTTGAAGAGATTATTTATTTTAACTCTTATAGATATGCATAGTTGCAATCTCAATTCTAGATATCGATTTGTAAAGTGAGATATAAATCATCCAAGATCTGTAGGCGCGGGTTTATGCGAGCGATATCGATCGTGCTAAATATTTTATTCAAACCCGCCCTCCCCCACAAATAACTATTCTCATCCCATTCTGATTTTTCCTTGGTAGAAATTGCTTTTACCATCTCTTCCCCAATTTCAATTGCAAATCCTAGCTTTGCACTACACTATCCCAATATCCTGATAAAAATTCTAATATGCCTACCTTTTCATCAACACTATAAGTCTGGTAGTGTAAATAGATACATGAATCATCACAGCCTCCTGCTCTCGATCTAATCCAGAAGTCAGAAAAAGCTAAAGCCCAAGCGGAAGAAGAGCAAAAAAAGAAACCAGGAGGGCTACCTTAAAACATCTTCAGATTCACTCGATCGCGGCTATGCAGAAATACCTGCTCCCATTAATTTTACTAGCTATTCCAGTCGGTAACTGTTTGCCTCTCAATGCAGTACCGATCGCTTCAAATCGGATTGCCAGTCAAGAGTGGGGTAAAACAATCGCCAATATTCAAGGCAAAGATTTGGTACATCCTACTTTGTCACCCGATGGAAAATTTCTGGCCTATTCGGAAGTAATCGTAGCAAACAAGCGGGAAAATACTGCGGTACGCATCCTCAATTTAGCAACCAAGCAGAGTTTCTTGTTAATCAGTCCCCAAGTAGCTGCTAAATACCGAACCTACAGTTCATTCATTAGCAGCATGGATTGGACTCGATCGGATCGGTTGGAGGTTACAATCGGTGATGGCGATGTGGGTAGTTCGATGCTCACTTTCGATCCCTTTGGAAAAAAACTTTTGTCCGTTCGCCACGAAGAAGGGCCGGAATTAAGTCCCGATGATAAACGGCTTCGCAACAAAATTCTCGATCGGTTCCCCAAAATTAAATCGAAAAATCTCACAGAAATCCTCCTGCTCCGCCAGCGAGTGGAAACTCCTAACATAGTTGTGCTGACGGGAAAAATCCTCGATCGAGAGCACAATTTGTGGTCGCTTAACTTTCAAGATCGTAAGAGCGTGCGTCTGTTCGAGACTACCGATCCTCTGGCAAAGGCTAAAATAGAGAGCGCTAAAGTCGCTGGGAATGGAGCTATTTTCCTAGTTCTAGTCACTGATGACGATCGCAAGTTTTTGGTAACTTACCAGCATGGACAGATCGACAACCGACAGCTTTTGACTCAAGTGAAAGGGCGCACTAAAATCATCCATGCTACCAATAATAGGGTCTGGATTATGACCTACGTTTACGATACCTACGAGCAAGGCAACAATCCTCTCTATCTGTGGGAAAACGGCAAACTGCGGAAATCTACGGACTACGAACAACTCTACGATGCTCAGGTAAATAGCCAGGGAACGCGGATTGCCTATTGTTACTGGAGCCGTGGCAAACGCCAGATTGCAGTTAAGGAGCTAGTTTAGTCACTCATTAGCTTAAATCGTCAATCCCCAATCCCCAATCCCCAATCCCAATGTCCCCCACCGCTACCCTACTATTTTCTTGTCCCGATCGACGTGGTTTAGTTGCGAAAGTTGCTAACTTTATCTATTCCAATGGTGGCAATATCATTCATGCCGACCACCATACCGATTTTAATGCGGGTTTATTTCTCTCGCGGATCGAATGGCAGCTTGAAGGGTTTAATTTACCGCGCGATCTGATCGCTCCGGCTTTTGGGGCGATCTCCCAACCCTTGAATGGTACTTATGAAATTCATTTTTCCGATACGGTACCGAGGATCGCAATTTGGGTCAGTCGCCAAAATCATTGTTTATTAGATTTAATTTGGCGACAACAAGCGGGTGAATTTTTAGCAGAGATCCCATTAATTATCAGCAACCATCCCGACCTCGAATCGATCGCCCAGCAATTTGGTATCGATTATCATTACTTACCAATTACTAAAGACAACAGACAGGAACAGCAAGAAAAACAATTACAATTGCTGCAATCATATCAGATAGATTTAGTAATTCTGGCTAAATACATGCAAATTATCAGCTCAGAATTTATCGATCGCTTTTCCAGCCGCAAGATTATCAATATTCATCATTCCTTTCTCCCCGCTTTTGTCGGTGCTAATCCATATCATAAAGCTTACGATCGCGGGGTCAAAATTATCGGTGCGACGGGTCATTATGTAACTGCCGAACTAGACGCTGGGCCGATTATCGAGCAAGACATCGTACGTGTCACCCACCGCGATGATGCGAACGATCTGATTCGCAAAGGCAAGGATCTCGAACGGATGGTGCTCGCTCGTGCCGTGCGACATCACTTATACAATCGGGTAGGCTCTCCTCTAGTCATGGTTATAACTTAAACTTATTAAAGTAATCGAAGCGAATGCGGAGATTATTTTAATAAGCAAGCTAACAGTTTTTCTCGCATGAGAGTGAAGCTTTTAAATCCATAGCTTTGACGTAGAATTAATTTAATTTTTGTATTAATTCCTTCTGTGACACCGCTCGTGGTTCTACTGATAAAATAATTAGCAATTTCTGTCAAATGATTTTCGATGGTATCACCTGCCGTCTTTAAGACAATTTTAGCATAACCCAGCCATTTTCCAATTGCTCTTAAGCCACCTTTGACAGTTAATTTACTTTCGTATATGCTTCTCAATTCCTCCTTTAAATCATAAGCTATGCTTAAAGAAGGTGACTTGGCAAGTATTTCAGATAGAGCTTCAATTTCTTCTTCTGACAAATCTTGATTGTTGCTTAAAAGCAAATAGCGATTTGTCAATCCTTTCAAGCCTAAATCAAGTCGCAATTTATTCAAAGATTTGTTGACTAGTTTCATCACATGAAATCTATCAATTATAATCGATGCTTTTGGGAAAACTTCTTTGATTACTTTTGGAAATCCTCCCCACATATCTACACACACTTCCTTGACTGACTCCCTGACAGACTGAGGTTGCCCCTTTAAGACAGCAATTATATCTTCACTTTTGTGAGAGTCAATTACTTCTATTAAAGAACTTTTGTCTAGATCGATTAGAACTGTTGCAAATCTCCCTTTTCCTTTACGACGACTAAATTCATCCAAACTCAATTTTTCTGGAAGTCCCCAGTCTTTTTTTTTAGCTCCCTTTCCGCAATTCTGCTAAATATTTGCTGGACTTGGGCTGGACTTAACTCTTCATTTCGACTTACTTGTTCGCAGCTTGATTCCTTGACTCTTTCGTAAATATATGCCTGATATCTTTCAGTAAATCTTTGTCTATTTTCCACCCATTCTAGCTGCTCAGTTGGATATCTTTTACACTGTCCACAATAAAATTTACGTCTAGGAACTTTCAAGTATACTCCAGCTCCAACAATCGACAAGTCTCTAATTAATCTGTGGCTAGTTTTTTGAATTATGTCAGTATAAGTTTGACAGTTAGGACAGTTAATACCTGCATTTATTATCTCTAATTGAATAAATGTAAAGCCAGCTTCTTTATAGCAAGTAAAAACCCTAGTATTTGGTAAGTTTAATAAAGAATTTAGATGAAAGTCCATAAAGAGGAGGAGTATAAAATGTAGCTGTCGCTACATTTTATACTATTTTCCGGGGAGAGCCGTAGGGGATATAGGATAAAGCGATCGTCTCTGGAGGAGGGTGGGCTTTGATTTAGATTGTTGTATTTTAGTTAGAATAGATAGCATAAACCCGCCCCTAAAGGTGGCTTGTGTGTTTTCGATCGATCGCAAGCATTAGATTCGATCTATGCGTATTATCTATTCACAATCTAAAACTAACTGGAATTTTATCTGCATTGTTACATTTAGAACAAATAACACCTACATATCTAGAGAAAACTGATGGATAACTTATGCTAGGGAAAGGCTCGTTTAATGTGAAAATCATTCCAAATCCACATTGAGAACATTTATGTACATCTTGAGCAGCATTATCGAATTTCAAGAGGTGATTATTGCTCACTAAAGGTATCGCACGTGTAATATTTACACTTCTTCCCCGTTGTTGAGCTTTAGATTTATCCTCAAGATTAATTACAAGTTGTTTGGCAAGAGCTTCAGAAGTTTGAATTAGATTTAACATCACTTCTCTTTCTATTTCTAATCTTCCAGTTCGTTCTTGCATTTCAGCGATAAAAGATATTTGTTCCTCCTTTGTCATTTCGATGTCTAAAAAGTCTAGTCGAATACCATAACAAGTCGGTTGGTTGATAATTCCGGCAATTCTTTCTAAATGAAATATTTCGATTTCTGCCGTCGAGTTGGAAATCTCCTTTAATTTCTCCCGTTCGCCCAATGTTAATTCTTGATTTGTTATAAATGCTATGCCATCAACTTGATTTGTAGCTACACCCTGAAAATCATCTTTGAATTTTTTTGCTATAGTATTGAACTCTTGCTGACCTCGCGGGAAATATACTGCTCCAATCCACTTTTTTCCATCTCGTTCACATACAATATCTTTCATTCCATCTCGCCCACCTAACGGATGGGAAGGGTCGATCGATCGAAAACCCTCTACTTTCAAAATAAGAGCTGCTAACCTTTCTGGTGGAGGGCTACCTCTATCCCACTCTTTCAATCGAACCCAAGTTTCTTTACCGCCAGTTTGTCTCACCGACATTCGTACCACTTCTAACACCAACTAAAATTATATAGTTTTTATCCCGATCGAACCATTGGCTTCAGAGCTATGTAACCATCCTGTAATAGCATGATTGCTATGCGATCGATACACGATCTAGCCATTTATGTATCAAGCGTTACAAAATAAATCACCAAATCTGCATAGCCTTAGATAGACTTAAGGATTTTAGTACCTACAGGTATTCAGGTGATATGGCGAAACGATTAGTGGCGATCGGCAATGGCATGGTCGGTCATCGGTTCCTCGAACAGATGACAGCGAAGGGCGCAGATTGGGAACTGATTTCATTTTGCGAAGAGCCACGGGTTGCTTACGATCGCGTGAATCTCAGCGGTTACTTTGCAGGCAAGACGGCTGAAGATCTCTCGCTCGTCGAACCAGGATTTTATCAAGAGCGCAACGTGCAGATGTATGTTGGCGACAAGGCTGTCAGTATCGATCGAGCTAATCAGACCGTCACTTCTGCTAAAGGTGTCACCGTCAGCTACGATAAATTGGTGCTCGCGACTGGTTCCTACCCCTTCGTCCCGCCGATTAAAGGTAACGATCTTCAGGGTACCTTTGTCTATCGGACGATTTGCGATCTAGAGGCGATGGCGGAGTATGCCAAAACTTGTAAAGTGGGTGTCGTCGTCGGTGGTGGATTGTTGGGCTTAGAATGTGCCAATGCGCTACAAAATTTGGGACTGAAAACTCATGTCGTCGAGTTTATGCCGCGATTGATGCCGGTGCAGGTAGACGAGTTGGGTGGTGCGGTATTAAAGCAGAAAATTGAAGATTTGGGAATTGGCGTACATACGGGCAAATCTACCACTGAGATTGTGGGCGATGCCAATGGGCGAGTGCAGAAGATGCAGTTCGCCGATGGGACAGAACTGGCAACCGAGATGATTGTCTTCTCTGCAGGGATTCGCCCCCAGGATGAGTTGGCGCGTCAATGTGGGTTGAAAGTGGGCGAACGGGGTGGGATTGCGATCGATGAATATTGTCAGACATCCGATCCGGATATTTATGCGATCGGGGAATGCGCTCTCTACGATAATCGGATCTATGGTTTAGTCGCCCCTGGTTATCGGATGGCAGAAGTAGCTGCAGATCGGCTCTGTGGCATCGAAAGTAATAGTTTCATGGGCGCAGATATGTCCACCAAATTGAAGCTGTTGGGCATCGATGTCGCTAGCTTTGGGGATGCGTTTGGGACGGCGACTGGCTCGAAAGTAATTGCGATTAATGATGCTGTCGCTGGCACCTATAAAAAGCTGGTAGTCGATGCCGAAGGGAAGTATCTATTAGGCGGTATCTTAGTCGGTGATGCTGCCGTTTACGGAACATTGCTCCAACTGATGCAAAATCAGATGGCGTTACCACCCCATCCAGAGGATCTGATTTTACCGCCCCGCAGTGGGGCGACGCTAGCAATGGGTGTCGAACAGTTTCCCGATACGGCGCAAATTTGCTCCTGTAATAACGTTACCAAAGGTCAAATCTGTACGGCGATTCAAGAGCAGGAATTGCGAGATATCGGTAGCGTCAAAAGTTGTACCAATGCGGGAACTGGTTGCGGTGGTTGCGTTCCCCTAGTTACCGATTTATTCAAATCCGAACTCAAAAAAGCCGGGATTGAAGTCAAAAATCACCTGTGCGAACATTTCGCCTTCTCCCGTCAGGAATTATATAGCCTAGTTCGATCGCAGCATATTCACACATTTACCGCACTACTCGATCGCTATGGTACCGGAAGCGGTTGTGAAATTTGCAAACCTGCTGTCGGTTCGATCCTCGCTTCTGCATGGAACGAGCAAGTTCTGGATGCGCCACACGTCGGCTTACAAGATACAAATGATTCCTTCCTCGCCAATATTCAGCGCGATGGCACTTATTCGGTCATCCCGCGTATTCCTGGCGGCGAAATCACGCCAGATAAATTAATCGTCTTGGGTGAAGTTGCCAAAGAATTTGGACTATATACCAAGATTACGGGCGCACAACGCATCGATTTACTCGGCGCGCGGGTAGACCAATTGCCACACATTTGGCAAAAACTGGTAGCGGCTGGGTTTGAATCGGGACATGCTTATGGGAAGGCACTGCGGACGGTGAAATCTTGTGTGGGCAGCACTTGGTGTCGCTTTGGCGTGCAGGATTCGGTCGGACTGTCGATCGAGGTCGAATTACGCTATCGCGGTTTGCGGGCACCGCACAAGCTCAAATCCGCCGTCTCTGGTTGTACCCGCGAATGTGCCGAAGCTCAAAGCAAGGATTTTGGGATTATCGCGACCGAGAAAGGCTGGAATCTATATCTGTGCGGTAACGGGGGCATTAAACCCCAACATGCCCAACTATTCGCGGCAGATTTGGATAAGGAGACGTTAATTCGGTATATCGACAGGTTCTTGATGTTCTACATCCGCACTGCCAATCGGTTGGAGCGTACCGCCACCTGGTTTAATAAGCTCGAAGGTGGGATGGAGTATCTGCAACAGGTGATTATTGAGGATTCGCTGGGCATTGCTGAAGAATTAGAAGCAGAGATGGCACATCAGGTAGCTACCTATGCCTGTGAGTGGGAGGTGACGCTCAAAGATCCAGTGAAATTGCAACGGTTCCAACATTTCGTTAATAGTGATACTCCCGATCCGAATATCGTTCGGGTAGAGGAACGCGGCCAAAATCGTCCAGCCTACGAACACGAACGGCAATTAATGGACATTAAATCCTAACAATCCCTAGGGGTGCCCCTTGTGGGTACCCTTCTTCGCTAATGGGCTTCGATGCCATGCCGCAACGCGATCGAGTTTATAGTAATATGCGTAGATCTAACCCACCCCGCCCTTTGGGCACCCCTCCTGGGAGGGGAATTAGGTGAAGGGTGTAATTTTAAATTAATAAATAACAGTATATTAATGTCACAAATAGAATCGATTTCCCACGGGGAAGGCTACGCCAACGAACCAACGACTCAGCAATGGAATACTATTTGTCCGATCGATCGAATATTACCGAATACGGGTGTTTGTGCCTTAGTTAATGGCAGACAAGTCGCCGTGTTTAGAGTTGGTGAAGGGATGGATGTGTATGCGATCGATAATTACGATCCGTTTAGTAAAGCGTACGTTTTATCTAGAGGAATTGTGGGCGATCGTAATGGGATTCATAAGGTTGCATCGCCTATCTACAAGCAAAATTTTAGCCTGCTCACTGGAGAATGTTTGGATGATTCGACAGTAACATTGTCAACATTTCCGATTCGTGTTGTTGATGGACAAGTGCAAGTTTGTAATTAAGCTGTTAGACATCGTAGATCGAGTTATGGCTGATGGTTTTAGTGGCTAGTGGCTAGTGGCTAGTGGCTAGTGGCTAGTAAACATTTGACGATTATTTGCGAGCTGAATAATCGACTATCGAATAATTGATTTGAATGCCTGTCAGCTTAGGACGATCGGGTGGTGGACACGAGCCATCACCCGATTCTTAGGTATCTAAAACTCTCTGCGCGAGAACACGACAGTAGTAACGACTAATAATGCTGCCGTATAAACCAAAGCATATCCAGCATTAGTAAGTAAGACATCGGCTTGCGGAACGAGTCCATAAACAGCTTCATTTTTGAGATCGAGTCGGGATAAATCTGGTAAGATCGAGTATAAATTGTCGGTCATCTTTTGAAATCCAGGATTTTTGGTGACACCAGCGAGCTTGACCATCCCTTCGCTCAAATGTCCGACTAGATAGAGTGAAAATGTGAGTAAAGTCGCTAGAATAGAACTAGTAAACACGCCAAATAGTAATGCTGCTGCCGTAATCAGACATAGTTCTAACAATAGAAACACTGATGTGAGGAGCATCGGCACTAATTGGAAATTAATGTGCGCGAGACTGAGTAATAGTAGATAAATAGCTGACATTCCAGCAACCAAAATTGCTAATACTGCCGATAAGCCCAAATGTTTACCGATAATAAATTCGGCACTATTAATCGGTTTGGTTACTAAGACAAAGACAGTTCGCTTTTCAATTTCCTTATTGATTAAACTTGTCCCGACAAAAATTGCGACGACGACACCTAATAAACCCGCACTAGCCGGCCCGATATCGGTGAGGATTTTATCTTGTGCGGCACCAGAGACCTCTGGTAATAGTTGCCAAGCGGCAAACATCAGCACGGCATAGAACACTAGGATAAAAAAGATGCGATCGCGCATCACTTCCCGAAAAGTATTGCTAGCAACCGCCCAAATCCTAATTGCACTCATCCTGCTAGGCACCCTCCAGACAATTTGACTCGAACTCATAATCTATAAACCTCTGCAATATCTAAAAATCGGGGAATAAGTAATTGGTAAATGCGTTTTTTCCGTTAGACAATCAACATCTCTAGTGAGGGCGACGATACCGCCGTTGCGTGCAGGCTTTAGCGACTAAGATCGTGGTACCGCTACCCATCGAGGTACCAGTCATCTGATTGAGATTTTGGGCGGCTGGTGTCGATCGGGGAAAGCCGACTTCAAGTAAGGTAAACAGTATAGTTAAAATTGCTAGTCCTGATTTTTGCATAAGCGATCGATGATGAATTGAAATCTAAGTTGCTTAATCATATTACTACTCACCTGTCTCCTCTTCTGCCGTGAACGATCGTCCAGCTCAAATTATTGTTATCGGTGGCGGTGCTGCTGGTTTTTTCGCAGCGATTACCTGCGCCGAAACATATCCCGATACTCGCGTTACCCTGCTCGAAGCCGGAAAATATCCCCTGAGCAAGGTCAAAATCTCTGGTGGCGGTCGGTGTAATGTTACTCATGGCTGTTTCGACCCATTACCGCTGGTACAGCATTATCCACGCGGGAGTAAGGCGCTGCGCGGTGCCTTCAGTCGGTTTCAACCCCAGGATACCGTAGCTTGGTATGCCGATCGCGGGGTGAAACTCAAAACCGAAGCTGATGGGCGGATGTTTCCGACGACTGATGATTCGCAGACGATCGTCAGTTGCTTGTTAGACTCAGCGACTGCTGCGGGAGTCAAAATCTGGACGGAGGCGGCTGTTGCGGAGATCGCCCCACAACAGCCATCCGGTTGGATTGTCACTCTCAAAGCGGGGCAAACTTTGACAGCCGATCGGGTGTTACTCGCCACGGGGAGCAATCCCAACGCGCATAAATGGGTGCGAGCGCTGGGGCATCCGATCGCCACACCAGTACCCTCGCTATTTACGTTTAATATTCCCGATCCGCGCCTTGCCAATCTCGCTGGAGTCAGTGTCAAGTCTGCTGTGGTCAAACTCCCAACATCTGGTAAAACACCCTTGACCCAGACAGGAGCTTTATTAATCACCCATTGGGGTGTCAGCGGGCCAGCAGTATTAAAATTATCTGCTTGGGGTGCGCGATTGCTAGCCGAATCGCGGTATCAGTTACCATTAATTATTAACTGGTTGCCAGATTATCAGATCGATCGGTTGCGGGAATTGATGCTCGCAGTTAAGTCACAATTACCACAGAAGACGATTCAGAATAGTTGCCCCGTGCCGATTCCACATCGGTTGTGGGAGTCGCTGATCGAGTATGTGGGGATTCGATCGGGTGACAGGTGGGCGGGATTGGCAAATAAAACACTCGATAAGTTAATTATCGAACTCAATCGCGGTGAGTATCAGATTGCGGGGAAAGGTGTATTTAAGGAGGAATTTGTGACCTGTGGCGGGGTCGATCTCAAGTCGGTGAATTTTCAGACGATGGAGAGTAAAATTTGTCCTGGCTTGTACTTTGCTGGAGAAATCTTGGATATCGATGGTGTCACTGGCGGGTTTAATTTCCAGAGCGCATGGACGACCGGATATTTAGCAGGGATGGCAATGGGTGCGTGAGTGACGATCGATTGGTTGCAACAACAGCCGATCGATCGCACATGTCTCAAGAGATCGCCACTGCGATTTGTCGAGCCAGCTCTAGTGGGATAAATGGCTTATTGATAATATCTACCACCCCTAGTTTGGTTAATAATGGCTTGCCTGGTAGATAGACATTGGCCGTCAATAGTAAGACCGGAATGTTTTGAGTCGTATAATCGGCGCGAAGAGCGCGCAAGAAAGCTAACCCATCCATGTTCGGCATCATCACATCTAAGAGAATTGCATCTGGCAGCTGAGTGCGGACGCGGTTCAATCCTTCTTGCCCCGATGCCGCAGTCTGAATATCCCAACCTTTGAGCTTGCGCAGACACATCGACACGACTTCGCGGATACTGTCATCATCATCGATAATTAAAATTCGTTTAGCACCATCTTTGGGTATCTCCGCCAGGCGCTCTAGTATTACTGATTCCCCTGGATTTGGCTCGATCGATCCGGTAGTAAATTGGGTTTTGTCCAGATATTTATCGATCGTTTTGAGAATGGTTTCGGCACTAGCAGGTTTGCCAAGGAAGCCATTGGCTCCGACAAATTTACTCCGCACGCGATCGACCAAACCATCACTACCCGTTAAAATTATCACCGGGATCTTTGCCAAACATGGTGTTTTCCGAATTTGTTCGCAGACCTCATAACCATTGGTTCCTGGCATTACTAGATCCAGAAAAATCAGGTCTGGTTTAGCCTTAACTAGAGTAGGGATTATTTTCTGTGACTCCTGAATCCCTAAGTACCGATACCCATTATTTGCGATAATTTTTTCGAGACTTTTACAAGCGATCGGACTGTCATCGATACAGATAACTAGTGGTTCTAACCCGCTATTCTTTTTGATGATTTTAGAATTAGGTGTCACCGCTAATTGACGATCTTTATCCTCTGTTATCGAGATTGGTGACACAATTGTATCGTCGATGATATTTACATCGATATTGGATTGTGGTGGTGCGACTAGATTGACTATTGCCATTTTTAATAATGGTAATAGATTCATCGCAACATCGAGATTCGATCGCTGAAGGTGAATAGCCAAACTTCTGAGCGATCGCTTGCCATCGATCTCTGACAAGATGTACTGCAAGTTTGAATCGTCGTTAAATTGGGAAATTTGCTCTGGTTTCTGGATCCACGGAAATAAACTGGGTGGATAGCTAGCCAGCCCATTACGCTCCCACTCATACCAAGATTGGATCGTGGCATGGAGCAGTGGTGTTAGATCTAATAGTGGCAAACTCGAATTTAATTTAATCCGATCTTCATGAGTGGGAATTATTTGAAAAGATAGTCGATCGCCTTTATTTTGACTGAATTGAATAATGTCAAATAAAATTTCCTTGACTGCCCATTCTTGGGCGAGTTTATTCGAGTTTAAAAATATTTCTTCACGATTGGTAGATTTGACCAATCGATCGACTGGCACATTGAGCGAAGCTAGTGCCAAGCTGCGCGTCCACCGACCGATCGCATCGATACCGCCACCGATCCCGGCTAAACGTCCTGCCGAAAAGGACAACATCCAACTGGGAGTACCAGTTACCTGAATGATGACGTTACCCGTAAAAGCGGTTGTTTTAATCTGGTTGAACTCAACGATCGAGTCTCTAAAGCAGATATTATTTTTTCGATCGGTCATATATCTAATTACTCAACCTTGCTGTTACAGCATCGACAGCTCCAGCAATTTAGGAGCCTCATTCAAAGGTACACAGCAAATATGGAGAAATTATGGAGGAAGCCCCTAATAATGTAAAGAAATACGATCGTGAGATAAATAACCTAAGTTGCTACCTACTGATTACCTGCGACTAAAGTCGCTGCTAATAGTGCAAAGTCCGCCTTCGCGGACTAAGAAATTCAGTCCGCGAAGGCAGGCTTTTGCCGCGAGCGGCAACAACCGGACTTTGCAATCCGAGCGGCGGTTTCTAACCGCTGGGGTTATAAGTAGCAACTTGGGTTAAATAGCTGGGTTAATCCCATTGGAGTAAGCGGCAAATTTCTATAGAAATTTGCAATGGGTCGAAGGGTTTGATAATCAGCCCGACAGCGCCAAGTTGTTGGTAGTGTAACTGCTCGGCGCGTTGCACTTTCGCCGTGAGAAAGATCGTCGGAATCGATGCCGTTTGTGGATGTAGCTGAAGTTGTTGGATTGTCTCGATCCCACTCATCCCTGGCATCGAGACATCTAGCAAAATTGCATCTGGTTGCTCTGCGATAGCGATGTCGATGGCTTCCTGCCCCGAGCTGGCGACGATCGCTTGCCATTTAGCTACTTTAATCAAGCACATTTTGACAACTGCCCGAATGCGTTCGTCATCGTCCACGATTAAAATTCGTTTGACTGTCATTGGCAATTAGTACCGATAATTAAGGTTAAACAAGCTTACGAGCGAGCCAGTTCGAGCGATTGCCAACGGCTTACCATCCTAAGAGTGGCGATCGACTTGTGATAGATTTAACATACCCCATCACCAAAACTTCCAGCGGTTGGTTGCGGTAAAGTTACAAAAAACGTACTACCTTGTCCCCACTCGCTTTCTACCCAAATCCGACCTTGATGTTGCTCGACGATCGATTTACAAATTGCCAGCCCCAAGCCAGTACCGCCTTTATCGCGGGAATCAGAAGCATCGACTTGTTGAAAGCGATTGAAAATAGTCGCTAGTTTATCGGCGGGAATTCCGCGTCCGCGATCGACGATCGCAAAGCAGATTTGATGGGCACAGATCGTCTCACTATGGTACGGCTCATCACCCACACGGAAGTGCAGATCTTTATAGACGAGGGGTTCCTCGATGACTTCTGCGGAGATCGAGACGATGTTGCCTGGGTGTGAAAATTTGATGGCATTGCTGAGCAGATTGGTAAATGTTTGGATCAGCCGATCTGGTGCCGCCCAGATTTTGACCGACGGACAATCCATCATGAGCGCTACTCCAGCAGATTGGGCGCTATTGTTCATGACTTCGATCGCGCGCTGGACTAGATCCTTAGCATTACACCATTCTGGCTCTAGCGAATTTGGATCTGTCTCCAATTTATCCAGGTCGAGGATATCATTGACCATGCGGACTAGCCGTTCGGTTTCGATCGCGGCAATCTGAATCATCTGCTTCATTTGCTCTGGCTCGTCATCCATTAAACCCATTGCCAATAAACCTAACGAGCCACGCATCGAAGTCAGCGGCGTTCGTAGCTCGTGGCTGACAATGCCGATAAATTCATCTTTAAGTTTTTCCATCCGCTGCCGTTGTTCCAACTCGGCATTGAGTAATTGGAGCGTCATCTCTGTTTGTTTGCGTTGGGTTAACTCCAACTGTGATTGGGTCAGCAGATCGGCTTGTTGAATGGCAATACTGACTTGACTGGCGAGCTGCTGGACGAGATCGATTTCGGTAGCTTGCCAGGAATGTGGCTCCGAACAGTGATGTGCGATCGTCAATCCCCACAATTCTTCGCCGATAACGATCGGTACCACCATATTTGCCCGGACTTGTAAACTTTCGAGGAGTTGTAAGTGCCACTTATCGATACCCACAGCATAAATGTCAGATTTTACGGTCGCAAACCCTTGCTGAAAGTGTTCGAGATAATTGCTAATGCAAGTGTCCTCGATTTTCTTGCCTAGGAGCGAAATCCAGTCCCCGCCCACTGACTCCACGATCACCGTACCGCTCCAGTCAGGATCGAATTTATACACGACGACTCGATCTGTTTGGAGGAATTGGCGCACTTCATCGACAGTCGTTTGGAGGATCTCGTATAAATCCAGCGATCTCCGGATGCGCTGGGTCAGATCCATCACCAAGCGCTGTTGCTCCAGTCGATTTTGTAACATTGCTTGGGCTTGCTGGCGCTCGTCGATATTCACAACTGTGCCGATCGTCCGCAGTGCTTGTCCGTCCTCAGCAAAATAAGCCTCGCCACGCGTTTCGATCCAATGGATGCTCCCATCGGGCCAGACAATCCGGAATTGATGACAGAGTATTTCGCGATCTTCGATCGTTTGGACGACACAACGATGAACTGTCTCCCGATCGTCGGGATGAAGACAGCGATCGAATGTTTCATAGCTACCATCAAAACTCCCCACAACTAAGCCAAATAACTCCTCATGCTCTTGGTTCCAGGCGATCTTGCCGGTGACTAAATCCCAGTCCCAAATGCCCATCTGTGCGGATGCTAAGGCTAGTCGCAACTGTTCTTCCTGCCGATGCAAAACTTTCATCTGCCGATCGTTTTGACTCTTAAGATCTTTGAGTTGCCGCAGCAGTTCCCCCTGCTTGATCGCGTTGTGGAGGGACAGGCGTAAATTTTCGTTGGTGAGTTCTGATTTGTTGAGATACTGCTGCGCGCCATATTCGATCGCTTGGGTTGCCAGTGTCTCACTTTCGTATGCTGTCATCAAGACAACTGGGAGATCGGGTTTTTTGATCTGTTGCTGCAATATTTGCAAAAATTCCAAGCCATTCATGTCTGGCAGCAGATAGTCCAGCAGAATCGCATCGGGTTGGGCGAGCCGATATTGTTTCAACCCTTCGGCACCCGTCTCAGTCTCCAGAATCGTGTAGGTATACCGATCGTCGCGATCGAGATAGCGGCGGAGCTGTTCGCGATACGTTCGCGAATCTTCAACGATTAAAATCGTTTTGGAGCGATAGGTTACCTCGACTTTTAGTTCGCTCATAGGTCGATTGCCGACTGCTCGATCTTACTTAAATATTGTTGCCGTAGTTGCCTTGGTTCTAACTGATTGAGCACGCGAGCGATTAATTCTGGTTCTAAGATGGGCTTGTGAATATAGTCATCTCCCCCGGCGGCAAATGCTTGAAGGATGCTCGTCGGTGATGATGCGGCCGTAATAAATAAAATTGGCAAATTACCCCAGTGCGGGTCATTGCGGACGGCTTGACACAGTTCGATCCCACTACACTCTGGCATTTCGATATCTAAAATTAGTAAATCGGGAGTCGTCTGTTTTAATTGTTCCCAAAAATTACCCCGATCGATTACAGGGATTACCTGCAATCCCCACGGCGATAGTACTACATCTAATCGATACAAGATCGCCAGATCGTCATCGATCGCCAGAATCTTCGCGTCTAAACGAGGTAGTAACGCGCCAGGCGAGCGCGATCCATCGCTGGTAGTTAGCTCTTCAACTCGGACGGTAGCTTGGTTACCAAAGACGGGTTCGCGAGTGATTTCTTGTTGTAGCTCGGTTACTAATCGGGTCATCCGGTACAAATCTGTAGCTGTTAATTCCAGCTTGAGATTTAATAAATCTTCAATCTGGCGGGCTAGTACCGAACCATGCGGAAATCCATATACACCTAACGAGCCGACTAATTTATGTGCCACTTGCCTGGCGGCAGCTACTGCGGCAGCATCGATCGCACCGTCACTCGCCGTCCGAGCAGTAGCAGCGAGCAGATCGATCTGTTCGGTAAAAGAATCTCGAAACTGCATCCATAGATCCAGCATGATGCTATCGCCTACTTCAGTTTCAGACTCAGTGGCAGTGGCATTCTCGGCTGTGCTAGTGAAGATCTCCAATCGCCGCAGCCGATAACCAAACCCGTAGACCGTCTCGATCGGATCTTCCTTCGCCCCTGCTGCCTTTAACTTCTGCCGGATCGATTTGATGTGACTGTTGATGACGCTTTCCGTCGGTATTGTCTCTAGCTCCCACAGTCTACCGAGCAGTGCCGAACGACTAAAAATCCGCTGGGGGTTGGCCAGGAGTAACTCCAAAATACCGTATTCTTTGGGGGTTAAGTGCAAGAGGCGATCGGCATAACGGACTTCGGCGTTCTCATAATTAAGTTGTAACCATTCCCAAGTGGTGATTCCCTTAGTCGGTGTAGTTTTTCCCCGTCGCAGGAGCGCTCGAATCCTCGCGCATAGTTCTGAGATATTAACTGGCTTGACTGCATAGTCATCGGCACCAGCATCCAAACCGACAATTCGATCGGCGAGCGCCTCCTTGGCAGTTAATAATAAAATCGGGGTCTCACATCCCTCCAGCCGCAGTTGTCTGCACAGACTAATCCCATCTAATTCGGGGAGATCGATATCCAACACGATCGTATCGTAGGTAAATTCTAGGGCTAAATCTAACGCCGATCGACCGTCGCCAGTCACCTCAACCTGATAATGCCGAGCGGTCAATACACCCGCTAGCATCCTCTGAGTTGCGAGATCGTCTTCTACCAATAAAATTTTCATCACACCCAGCTGGAAAATTCTCACTATAATCCAAGGCGCGACGATCGGGTTGGGTTTTCAATCTTCGGTTGAGTATCAATAAAACCATCGCCAATAGCTAGACTTGTGTCAAACCACATAAACAGCGAAAGGAACGAAAATCGATCGATTCTCGTTCCTCGATGTGCGATCGAAAATCTGGTGCTTCAATGCCAGCGCGATATTTAATGTGGGATCTTCTGATTCGTCCCTAATTCTTGGGTACGTTCTTTTCTGTAAATCTCAGCAGATCTTCTGGGTCGTTTTTATCGATCCGGTTGGGGAGAGGTTGGCGGGAAGGTTGGAGACTTTGGAGCATCTCGGCAATTTGGAGATTTTCCAAGGATAAATGTTTGGCTTCGCGGAGTTTGTGCCAGACCGATCTAGACATCAATAAGCTATGCTTGACTCGCTGAGCGCCGATCTGTTGGAAATATTCTTCCCGTTCGGGTTGATAGTCAGCAGATACTAACTGTAACGGCAGCTGTGGGAGATCCTGGCACGATCTTGCCAGTTGCGCCATCAGCTCGGGGTAGAGCCAAGTATAAGCTGGATGAACTGTCAGCTCGGCTTTGTGAGGGCTATGATTGGCGGCTTCAGTCGATCGAGCATCATAATTTAACGATAGTCGGTAATAACCGATTGCGGCTTTGCGTTGAGTTTCAAAGACATAGTTACTGACAGATTGCGTTTGTTGCAGTAACGATCGGACTTTGCCGACTAAAGTTTGAAAGAAGTTAGTTTTGAAGTCGTGGATTTGCCGATCGAATACTTGTCGCAATAACGGCGGCATGGAGACTGTATCTAATTGATAGATCAGTTGAGCATCCATGTTTCTGACGGGGAGTAAATTGGGCAGATCTGGTTCTCGCTGTGCCAACTCTTTGAGGAGTTCGGGGGCGATTTCCCAATAAGTCATATGAGCGAGGGGTTGAAACCCATTTTGACGATAGAGCGCTAGCGTGTCGCGATCGTTGACATCTACTTCTAGCACCCAAGTACTGGCTTCGACGATATGCTCGAAACAATAACGTAACAATTGAGAGCCGATCTCATTTTTCCCCGTCACTTGTTCTGGGGTAGTAGCTTGACTATCGATCGAGACCCATTCTACATGCCAAGTGCTGCGGGTGCGATTGAATGGGGATACACCGATGGCACCGCGTACTTGCTGGTCGCATTCGGCGACTAGGAGCGAGCGATCGGAGAGATTGGGCGTGGGAATAATATTTAGAAATTGAAACGGTGCGTACCACCGGGTCATTTGCTTGAGTAACTGCTCGATCCGCTCTTGGACGGCAGGATCGGCAATTGTTGTTTGTTGACATAAGGTAGCGATCGCGTCAATATCTCGATATTGCAGCGGACGAACGATCGTTTGAGATTTAGATCTATTATTCGCAGCCATTGTATATCCCTTGTCAACCTAGAGGTTATTATTACTATAACATCTCCAACTAGCTCGATCGGTAAATAAGTGCGGATGTGAGAATTTTTCGATGCGTAGCCAGCTGTGAGTGCAGGTTTCCCCTTTGCAGGGAGTGTGAGCGAGCAAAGTTGGGAATGCTAGGTTCTAACGGATAGAATCGCAATGGTTATTTTTTGGAGAGAACAGCGTTGATGCCGTTAATTGCGGTTGTCAAACCTTCTCCAGCTTTAGCTTTGTCAGGCGTTGGTGCTGACATTGCAGTTTTGACCATTTCGATGCCACTAACGATCGCGGGATAGCTAGCTCCAGCTTTAGCCTTAACGATCGGCTCGACAGTAGTCCACAAAGAGCTAACTTTAGCAAATTGAGTTTTTGCCTTAGCTACGTCTCCACCTTTGATGGCGGTATTTGCCATGACTAAGGCAGTTTTAACCGGAGTCAATTGGGTTTTTTCGGCTGCGGAGAGAGATTTATCAGATCCACCACCAAAAGTGGTAGTAGATGCAGTTTCATAAGTAGCTAAAGGCTGGACATTGACAGGTGATGTACTAGTATCTGGCAATGACAAGTTCCTACCATATTGAATGATTGCTAAAATTAAGGCTCCTACTACCCCGCTTCCCAGCCACCACTTAAGAGGATATTGTCGATTTAACTGTGTTGGCGAGGATTTTACCGAGCTTTGGTTAGATAACTTGGTAGTTTTGGCTGTTTGTGCAGATCTAACATTTCCAGTGTTTAGCTTAAAAGTTAGCTGTTGAACTTTGGGTGCGGTATTTACAGAGATTAGTGACTCGATCGCATTGAGAGTCTCAGTTGCATTAGTATACCGTTGGCGAGAATCCGGCTCTATCATTTTCTCCAGCACATCAGCAACTCCCCGATTTACTTGACACAAATGCTGCCATTTCAGCTTGAGACTATCTTCATCGAACAACGGATAAGGATGAGATCCCGTTAAACACTGAATCGCGATCGCGCCGACAGCGTAAATATCGCTGGCAGGTTTAGGAAAACCCATTCCCTGTTCGTTGGGCATATATCCTGGCGTACCAATGCCAATGGTTTGACTGATGACTGTTATCGGCGTTGTCGCACTCGCAGCACGGACTTGCTTTACCGCTCCAAAATCGATGAGGACTAACTTGCGATCGCTCTTGCGCCTAATAATATTATCCGGTTTGAGATCTCGGTGGATGACACCTCGACCGTAACAGTGAATAGCATTCAATCCGGTGAGAATTTCTTGGATGATGCTCAGAGTTGCCGATACAGAGAGTTTGTTCCCTCCCAACTCTTCCGTCAGAACAGTTCCATCGATAAATTCTTGTACTAGATAAAATTCTTTATCCAACTCGAAGTAGGCATACAGAGAAGGAATACGATCGTTATCTTTGCCCAACTTTTCCAGGATTACGGCCTCTTGCTTAAACAGGCGTTGGGCAATTTGTAGTGTTGCTGGATCGTTACTTAATGGTTTAAGAAGCTTGACTACTACCTGTGGCTGGCTGGGTAAATGGGTATCTGTAGCGATAAAGGTCTGCCCAAATCCACCTGCGGCTAGTTCTTTCTCAATGCGATAGCGTTGATTCAATAAGTGCCCAAGCTGCATAGTTTAGTGAGGATCTGGATTGAAAGTAGTATAAGCTTGAAATTATCATAATTTTAATCAATTGCTCATATCATTTCAAAACTACCTTTCATTTGCATGGTTTTCAGGTTTTCCCACTTGCGTGGAGTGTGAGGAGGCAAGCGTGAGAACTATCAAAACGAACGCTTAAGAATTAGGATTTTTAAGATCCTATTTTAAGATTTTGTTCATACCAGCGATTGCGGCAGTCAAGCCTTCCTTCGCCTTATCTTGGTCAGGAGTAGCAGCACCCATCGCTGTTTTAACCATTTCGATGCCACTCGCGATCGCGGGATAGCTAGCACCAGCTTTAGATTTAACTAGTGGTTGTACGGTCGGCCACAAAGAGCTAACTTTAGCAAATTGAGTTTTTGCCTTAGCTACTTCGCCACGGTTAATTGCAGTACTGGCCATTACTAGTGCAGCTTTGACCGGTGTCAATTGGGCTTTTTCGGGAGCAGAGAGTGGTTTGTCAGATCCACCAGCAGCTGGAGCGGTCGATGCGCTAGTTGCTGGAGCGGTCGATGCGCTAGTTGTGGGAGTGGTAGTCTCAGTTTTAGTAGTCTCAGTGGTAGTTTCAGCTTTGTCTTTCTTACCACAACTAGAGATAGTTAGGGCAGTAGTCAGACACAATGCCGTTACTAAGCTGGCAGTTTTGAGCGTAGTTAATTTCATAGGTATGTAGACGTTTGATTGGACTTATAGTTAACACTATTCTTTACATGATAGCGTGGAAGTAGTGGGTAGTAGCTAGTGACGATCGGTTGTCGGAGTCCCACTCGTAAAAAACGTAACAAGATCGGGGATAGTGAATGTTGACTGGTAGAAAATTAATGTAAATTTTCTCTAGCTGCTAACCCCTCACGCAGGCGCTTGCGCCCCTGTTTGCCGAATATTATGGATCGACCACAAACTTGGAGCGATCGCTTTGAAGGTACTCTCCATCCAGCGATCGCCAAATTTAATGCTAGTATCGGTTTCGATATCGAACTCATCGAGTATGACATTACCGGATCGGTAGCGCACGCGCGCATGCTGGCGCGTGCGGGCATTATCAGTGCCCCAGAGGGCGATACTCTAGTCTCTGGGTTAGAACAAATCCGTCAGGAATATCGATCGGGTAATTTTCAGCCTGGTGTCGATGCTGAGGATATTCACTTTGCTGTCGAACGGCGCTTGACGGAAATTGTCGGTGATGTCGGTAAAAAGATCCACACCGCTCGTTCGCGCAACGATCAAGTCGGTACTGATACTAGATTGTACCTGCGCGATCGCATTCATCAGATCCAAGCGCAATTAGGTGATTTTCAGCAAGTTTTAGTTACCCTAGCCGCAGCAAATGTGGATACGCTGATTCCTGGCTATACGCACCTCCAGCGCGCGCAACCGCTAAGTTTGGCTCACCACCTCCTCGCCTATTTTGAGATGGCTCAGCGGGACTGGGAGCGCCTGAGCGATGTCTATAAACGGACGAATATCTCACCGTTGGGTTGCGGTGCGCTAGCGGGAACGACATTTCCGATCGATCGCGCGTATTCGGCAGAGCTACTCGGGTTCGATCGGATCTATGCCAATAGTCTCGATGGTGTGAGCGATCGCGATTTTGCGATCGAGTTTCTGGGCGCGGCGAGTCTGACGATGGTACATCTGAGTCGCTTGGCGGAAGAGGTGATTATTTGGGCATCGGAGGAGTTTCGATTTGTCAGCTTGACCGATCGGTGTGCGACGGGTTCGAGTATCATGCCCCAAAAGAAGAATCCTGATGTCCCCGAATTGGTGCGTGGTAAAACCGGACGCGTCTTCGGGCATCTCCAAGCGATGCTGGTACTGATGAAGGGTTTACCCTTAGCCTACAACAAGGATTTGCAGGAAGATAAAGAAGCTTTATTCGATGCTGTAAATACGGTCCAGGCTTGTCTCGAAGCGATGACGATCTTGATGAGTGAAGGGATTGAATTTCGTCCCGCTCGGTTGGCTGAAGCTGTCGCTTCAGATTTTGCCAATGCCACCGATGTAGCCGATTATCTAGCGACTAAAGGCGTACCCTTCCGCGAGGCGTACAATCTAGTCGGTAAAGTAGTCAAAACTTGCTTGAGTCAAGATAAACTCCTCAAGGATCTCAGTCTGGCAGAGTGGCAAGAGTTACATCCGGCATTTGCTGAGGATATCTATGCGGCGATCGATCCTCGACAGGTAGTAGCAGCGCGAAATAGCGAGGGTGGGACTGGATTCGATCGAGTCCATCAGTCACTCGATGTCGCACGGCAGATCTTGCGCGAGCGAGCGTGAATTTGAATTGGAGGTTAGTAGCCAACGGTGGTGGGGATCTTGACTCATCACCTCGCAATGCGAGTGGGTCGTCACAAGAAAAGCTAGTTGCTAATCTCAACCCCCGCCGCTCGAATGGTAGCAGACATGTATCTGCCACGAATCCGAACCGATCGTCGCTAGCTGTTAACGTTTTAGCTAGCTGCTGCGGAGGTATCTTCGTTATCTTCCTCAGCCGAAGTACCGCTAGATTGAGGGCGGAATCGCGATTTGAACATCCGACCGCCAGTGGGGCGTTTTCTGAATTTACGAGCGTATGCTTGATTACGCTCCGCCTTTTCCTTCTTCAGGTTGCGGCGTTTTGCCATATTTGCCTCTGTAAAAATAAACGATAAGTAACAGCCACCAACTCACATAGGGGTTGGATCTGTTGTGGCCGCGCTAGAAATCCTTAGCTGTCTTGGAAAAAAGATCGAGTCTAACTATCGGAGATTAACCCGATCGGACGTAGCTGTAGCAAATCCTATCATACGCGATCTCGTCCCAAAAATACTACTACCCAGTCCATCGTCCATCGATCGAAATCGCTGGGTTAGAACGATTGCTGGAGCCAGACTGCACTCGATCGGTACGACGAAAAGATAATCTCGATCGCGATGGCTTCACGACCCGAATTTTTATATTACAGTGATATATATCACCGCTCGATTGGTTTAGCCGATGCTCTGCCAGTGCTGCATGACTAGCCCAACGCCCCAATCTAGCCAAAATTGTCGTCAGTTGGACAGTTGTAAGTCCTAAATTTCGCATCGCGGCACTAGTTATATAGTTATATGGTCTATCGCAGTTCACGAATTAAACTTTCTACCGGACAGATATTCTGGCGCGAAGCAGGCGACAGTAGTTGTCCTGTACTGGTATTTTTGCACGGTAGTTGGCACGATCACAATCAATGGCAAGAGATTATGGCACCATTGAGCAAAAGTTTTCATTGCTTGGCGATCGATCTGCTCGGTTTTGGCAATTCGCATGCTACGCAACCGCCAACTTCGATCTCCAATGAAGTGGAATGTTTGCATGAGTTTTTGAATGCGCTCAAATTATGCCATCCGGTTTATCTAATCGGACATTCGCTCGGTGCCTGGATTGCGATCGATTATGCCTTAAAGTATCCAGCCAGAACTCAAGGTGTGGTCGCCATCTCACCAGAAGGATTTTTTCTAACTACCAGTCAACAATATGGTTTCTTGACCAAATTTTTACTCGCTCATCCAGTGTTACTCAAACTCTGGTTGACGGGATTAAAAGTACTTACATCTGTTAGCGATGGGGCAGCTGCACTGGAGCAAAAACAAGCTTATTGGGAATTTCTCAATAAATTCCCCACTACTTGTAAACTATTATTTCAGCGATCGACTAAAGCGATCGGTAGCGAATTAGTCGCCGATCGATTGGTGCGGTTTAAAGCGCCGATCTTAATTTTACAGCCAGATCTAGATAATGCCGTAGCAATAGCCCAGAGTCAAGCTTATGCTAAAGCGATTCGGAATGCAGAATATCGATCGATCCAAACGGTAGAGCCGATCTCTCCCACACAATCGCTTCAGCAAACGATCGGAGAAATTCAAGTATTCGTCGAGCGTATTCAACTAAAGATCGATCGCGAAGAAGTTGAGGTTTGGTAAGCACTAGGGGATGATTCAATCTTGAGTTTGATTTACAATTGCTGAAAATCCGTGAAAGATTAATTGGCGATCGATAACCCAGTTTGCATCTAAATCTCCAGCTAAAATCGATTGTAAATATCCTGCTAAAATCTCGCCATCCCCACCAGTAAAGATTACCTTACTATCCGGAAATAATTGCTGCCAATCGTTGATAAAATCTCTAATTCCCGAACTAATTACATGGAGAACTCCACTGGCGATCGCGCCTGTGGTATCAGCGCTCCAGCGGGGTGGTAGCTGTGCTGGTAATATTACTTCTGGCAGTGCTGCCGTACCGACAAATAACGATCGAAATTGCAATTTTAATCCCGGCATAATTGCGCCACCAGTAAGAGATCGATCGCGATTTATTCCGGTAATAGTTAATGCCGTACCGCCATCGATGACTAAGCTCGGATAGCCATAATGCTGACACGCACCCAATGCTGCTAACGCTCGATCGATGCCCAAAGTTGGATATAGATTTAGCAATGGAATATCTGCTAGCGTAATGTGTTTGACTTGTGGTAATTTTTGCCAAATTACGGTTTGGGTGGGGACGACAGAACAAAGATAAATTGGGAGGAGATCGATGGCGAGCTGTCGTTCCTTAATTATTTCTCTCAAATCAATCGGCAATAGCTCTAACAAAGGCTCGCCATTACCTACTGCTAAAAATCGCTCGATAACATCGGTATTTACATAATCTGTATCCCAACTAGCTTGGAGTTGGGTATTTAAAAACCAAGCCCAATGATAGCGGGAATTCCCGATCGCATTAGCGATCCAGACTTTTTTAGCGATTCTATCTAGCATCTGTGTCGGGTGGGCACTGCCCACAGTCTAGGTTGTAGCTCTACAATCGGCTGGAAAATATTGCTAGGTTCTTGTCGATTGGAATAATAGTACAGGCAGTGACTCGATCGCGCGCTGAAAGGGTGCTGTGTCATCCAAACCGCGCGCGAGTATCAATGCGCCTTGAATGCGTAAAATCGCATCTTCAGCCCGATAACGGGCGAGCTGGGCATCGCACCCTGAATCTTCGATCGCTAGGGCAACTGCTTCGATCCATCGCAATAATGCCGATTTAATCCGATCGTGAAACAGATCGTTGCTCGATTGTCCGATCGCTAATACCGCCCACAAGCAGGAGTTTTGTCCTTCATTAAAGAAGCGACTTACCTCATTGCACATAGTCTGAATTTTGTCAACTGGTTTGGCCATGCCGTGTAGATTTGTCAAAATACTCGTCTCCAGCCAACTATCGACGCGATCGAGTGCTACAGTTGCCATCTCCAGCTTGCCGCCAGGAAAATAGTGATACAAATTTGTTTTGCCTAAGCCTGTCGCTGTGGCAATGCAGGCTAAACTCGCACCATCGTAGCCATACAGCCGAAATACAGCTACTAACTGGCTGACGAGATCCGCTCTCGATACCGATCTTACTTTACTATTTGACATTTTAACGAACGTTCGATATTCTATAGTTTAACAAACGTTCGGTAAAAAGTAACACGACATGGCTCCAAAAATTTCCGGTTTTCGGTTGGGCATCTATGTGTTCAAAGATGCTGAAATCATCGACTACGCTGCGCCGTATGGGGTATTCTCGGTAGCGCGACGCTTCGATCCCGAACTAGATGTGTTTCTAATTGCCGAAAATCTGCGTCCAGTTCAAACCCAAGCTGGGTTGACGGTACTACCTAATTATGGATTTAGCGATCGACCCGATCTGGATGCCTTCCTGATTCCGGGCGGGTTTGGGACGAGACAGGAGTTACATAATCATAATTTGCACGAGTTTATTCGGCAACTACCCGAATCCTGCTTGCTCACCAGCGTCTGCACCGGATCGTGGATCTATGGCAAAATGGGCTTGCTCGATGGCTTAGCTGCCACCAATCGCAAAGAACCCGATCGACTCGAAGCTTCAAATATGGGTCAAATTCCGATCGACAGGCTAGCCACGATAGCGCCAGCGTGCCGGATCAGTCGCGCCAGAGTCGTCGATGCAGGTAGAATTATTACGGCTGGTGGGATCGCTTCAGGGATGGAAATGGGCTTCTATCTGCTCGAACGCGCTGGCTATGACGAGGCATTGATTCAGGACATCGCGCGCACGATGGAATATCAGGATGCATATAATCTCTATCGTCAGGATGTGGAAATTTTGCAATAATGCCTCGCATTGCTGCGAGGCAAACAACATTAATTCAGGCAAATTGTAGCTAGAGTTTGGTTTTAGGTGATACTGGTGATACGTTTTAGACGATCGTATCTATGGAACTGCCACCAGATCTCAAACACCATCGACTGACACAAAAGGACTTGGAGCGGTTGGCTTACTTGCGATCGATTCAACCCGCGCGCAAGGCAACACTAGCGCGTCCTTCCCAAGGCGATCGGATTGCGGATATCATTACCGAGACAGTTGGTTCGTGGCGATTTATTATCATCCAAAGTTGCTTGTTGGCAATTTGGATCTTCTTAAATGTTGTCGCTTGGATCGGGCACTGGGACCCATATCCGTTTATCTTGCTCAATCTTGCCTTGAGTTTTCAGGCGGCTTATGCAACGCCATTTATTTTAATGAGTCAAAATCGGCAATCGACGATCGATCGAGATAAAGCACAACAGGATCTCGATTGCGATCTCAAAGCCGAAATGGAGATCGAGCTACTCCACGAAAAATTAGATTCGCTCAGAGATCGAGAAATCGCCGAGCTAAAACTCGCTGTCGAGCGTCAATATCAGATTATCCTCCGGTTGGAAGGAATGCTCGATCGGGAAATGGCGGCAAATCATCCCCCACATCCAGAGATTTAAGCAGGTAAAGAGCGATTATGCGCGAGATGACGGCTCGACGGTGGATGTGTTACTCTCTCGTGCTGGCAAAACAGGTGGTAGGGTAGAACTCAAAGCTGGAGCGGCAACTTTAATCTCCTGGAGTGGAGCGTCGCTGTGGATTTGGCTGAAGAAGGCAGTTTTATGCTGGTAATTTGATGCTACAGCCAATAGCATCCCCAAGACTAAATAAGCTGGCAACGGTAAGGAGATCGCTCGCACCGATTGATAAAGTTCGGCACCAGCCAAGAGGATAAAGAAGATTGCGATCCAAAACTGCGGCATAAGTTTAGACTCTGGGATAACCGATCGACTCCATTACCTGCCGCGATCTGGGAGCGAGATGGTGGCTGTTAGAGTAAGTTGCTGTCGAGCTACTATGTTAGTTTTACCATAACTTTTGACTCTCGATGCGGGGCAACCGCGCGAAAGTTTAATTGGCATGTGTAGAAAAACGGATCTAGTAAGTAAAAAAAACGGCGCGACGCTGGTAATAATCGCGTATTTACAATGCGATCGAATATTTGACAAAGGTGATAAGCTATTAGGCGATGAGTTAGGAAAGCTTAACTTTGGCAATTATCGAAATAACCCCCGATTTTCCAAGTTCCACTACTACCGATCGACTCTTAGATTCGATCCGCAATTGCCCCGACGGAGTGACAATTAAAGAATTATCAGATACTTTAAATCGTCCCGTCTCTATGCTCCAAATTTGTCTGAAAATCTTGATTGCTAGCCGAAAAGTAGCTATCAAGCAGCATAAAAATGGAGGACAATTAGCAAAGGTATATGTCTCAAAGTCAGAACTGGCAACTTCTCAGTGTCAATTCAAGCTACCTCTAGATCGTAATTATCCGCGAGTAACACCGATGGATTTACGGGAAGTAGCAGGATTGACCAAAGTTCAACTCGCTGCCGAGTTGGGCTTATCGGTGAGGACGATTAATGATTGGGAACAAAACCGTTCTCAACCTAAATTAATACCGTCTCAGCTCAAACAGATGATGTCTGTGTATCAATGTACACTAGACGAACTAATCGCGGCATTTGAGTAAGTGCTAAATAATACCTTGCCATTGGCGATCGCTTGTAATTGAACTACTAGCGGTCCTAATGTATAAATATCTCGATCGACAACAGTTCTGATGTCGATCGAGTTTTTTTGTTTTTTCACCCGTTCCAAAAACTGTACGTAAGTAATCAGTTGCCCGTCGCCAACTTGCGGTCGATCGTCCAAAATTCCAGCCCGTTTGGCGCGTAATTGTGATGCCACTAATAACACATTAAATTGTTGCCGAATTTGCTCCTCAGTTAGGCGCTCGGGATTGAGATTCACCTGAGCGATCTGTGTATTGCGAGCAAATAATTTCCGGTTGGGAGTAGCATCGATAAATACTTGAATATTGCGATCTCCGACGACATAGTTCCCGATCGAAAAAACTCGCACTACATAATCGCGACGATCGGATATTTGCTGCTTGAGTTCGGTCAAGCGAGCAGGTGCGACTTCGATTACTTGTTGGGAGCGATCTGTATTGTCAGGATCGATCTCCTGGAGCGCATGGAGATTGGCTTGCGTCAATAGTGAGTTAATGGCTTTGGTAGCTGTCTCTGGACTACTAACCTTCAAAATACTCGTCGCTAACACCCGATCGCGTAAAATTGCAATATTGCCCTGGCGAATCTTTTGATATTCTTGTTCGATATTATTGACTTCTTTTTCTAACGAAGCTAACCCCTGTCCTTTCGCACGAATCTGCGCTTCGAGCTTTTTGAGCTGGATATCTCTGAGCTTTAATTGTGTTGCCCGAGTTTGAAACTCGCGTTCGAGCTGTTGATGTTGGTGGTCTTTTTCGGTCAGTTGTGCTTGGCGAACTGCGAGTTTTTGCTGGAGTTGTTTGAGTTGCGTATCGATGTTAAATAGTTCGGTTTGCTCCAGCTTGAGTTGTGCTTCGAGATTAGTCGATTTGGTAGTTTTTTGTTCGAGTTCGTCGCCCAATTGTTTAACTTTAGATTCGTAGTTTTGCAAGCGCTGGATTCGATCGACTAAGTTTGGCTCGACAGTAATCGTATTCAATTGCTGTTGGAGTTGCGATTTTTTGAGTGTGACGCTGGCAAGTTGTTGCTGGAGCGGCATCATCGTCTCGTTGAGTTCGGTGACACGCTGTTTGAGTTCGCGTACCTGTCGAGCGACTACCTGCTGCTGGGCAGTGAGATCGGCGCGACTGCGGGCGATTTCGCCGACCTCGCTCATGAGGTCGTTGCGTTGAGCGGAGATAGTTTTGAGCTGCTGCTCGGTATTGGTGAAATTCTGAGCGGCGATCGATTGTTTGAGTAATTCATCCTTGAGCGATCGATCGATCCCCGATAAGAGATTTTTGGCTTCTGACTGGGCATTCCGGGCGATTTCTAGCTCGCGCTGGACGCGATCTTTTTGTTCGAGCGCGCGGGCGAGATTTTCTTTGGTATCGGAGAGTTTGCGCTGAATTTTTTGCAGATCGAACACGCCCACTCGCAGTTGTTCGCTCGCGCCAAACATCAGTGTTAGCACAGAGGCAGAGATCAGTGTGCCCGTAACGATTGTTACCAATGTGGCAGTTTGGCGCGGTCGGAGTTTAAATAGGCTCAATCTCGCTTTGCCTACCCGCGTGCCGATTCGATCGCCAGATACAGCGATGAAACCTCCCAAAATTAATAGTACGCCGATTAAAATGTAACCGCTGGTCATATATGAAGATGAATCAAAAATTTTTGGCAGAAATTAACACTAACTAGTCTCTGGGCTGTTAGTCACATTTTCGGCACCGATCCCATCCAAAAAAATTTTCGATAGCTTGTCATCTACCGTTGGATGTTGTAATAGACTGAGGGCTGAAGTTTAGCTCGGTAACGGCAATCGGTCACAAGTAACAGCCGCAAGCTGCATGTCGAGCGGGAAGATAAAAATTTTTAGAGGTAGAGCCAAATTGTAGTGAGGAGGCTAATGTCAATGATATCACAGCGATCGAAGGAAAGCGATCGGCAAAAATGACCGATCGCCACCAATTAATCTCGCAGATCGATCGATCTATCTGTCTCAATGTGGCATAGAATCTAGGGATTGGTTGTAGTGGATTAATTGCCAATGACTTTGGGTCTTGGGTTTGCTTCCCAGTTCACAGAATCCTGGTTACGCCAAACTCTAGATCTGGGATTAGTAATTGCCCTCACTTTTCTGGTGCTATTGGCCGTCAGCGATCGGCGAACGCTCTGGATGGTGCGAGGGCTGATCGTGTTGATGGTGGCCGCCGCGATTAGCGAACGCTGTCAATTTCGGCTGCTGAGCTTTGTTTTAGACAAATTGGTGATTGGGGCGGCGCTGGGGATGTCAGTGGTCTTTCAGTCGGAATTTCGCCGCTTTTTAGAGCAATTGGGGCGGGGAAATCTCATGCCCTTAATCCGACCGATCCGCCGGGTCAGTAATTCCACCGATCGGGGGATCGATGCGATCGTCGATGCAGTCAAGGAGCTATCCCAACAACGGATTGGCGCATTGATGATTTTAGAAACCACTGCGATGATGGACGAGCGGGATTTTGCCGTACCGGGGGTCAAGTTAGATGCCGAATTATCGAAAGAACTCCTGCAAACAATTTTTCAAAATACTACGCTGCTTCACGATGGCGCGGTCTTTATTCGCGGCGATCGGGTCATCGCTGCTGGTGTCATTCTCCCTTTATCCGATCGCGCGGCTTCTCGCCAATTAGGGACGCGGCATCGAGCGGCAATGGGTATTACCGAACGCACGAACAATTGCCTCTGTATCGTCGTCTCGGAAGAGACTGGTTCGATCTCGCTCGCTGAGGGCGGGGTGCTCGATCGACCCCTGACTAGCAGTAAACTGAAAGAACTATTAGAAATCCGATTTGCACCTGCTGTCGAACGCGAATCCGTCGCGCCAAATTTACTCAGCTTGGGACGCAAGTTTAGTTCTCGCGGTATGATGATATTTCGCCAACTGCTGAAGTTGCCAAGAGATAAACAAAAATAGTTCGCGATCGCGATGCTGCCCTGACAGATCGATCGATTTAGTCCTGTAATCACCCCTCCGATTTCCCAGTCCGCCCTCTTTATCAACCACCGTTACCTCATCCCCCATCTTCGATCCCCCATCTTTCATCCCACAGATGACTCCCAAAACAACCAGTCTCATCGCCTTACCTACCGATTTAGATTGTACTCGCTTGCCACAACATGTCGCGGTGATTATGGATGGAAATGGTCGGTGGGCAAAACGGCGCGGCTTTCCCCGGATTATGGGTCACAAACGCGGCGCTGATGCGCTGCGCGATCTGGTGCGGTGTTGTCGGGATTGGGGGATTGCGGCGCTGACTGTCTATGCCTTTTCGACTGAGAATTGGGGCAGATCGACCGATGAAGTCGATTTTTTGATGACCCTATTCGATGGTCTATTTCAGGCCGAACTTGCCGAGATGGTCGAGGAAAATGTCCGACTGGAAGTGGTGGGTAACTTAGAAGATCTCTCGCCAGCGCTCTACAATTCGATCGATCGAGCGCGTACCGCCACAGCCAATAATCAGGGTGTAAAATTTACAGTTGCGATCAATTATGGTGGCAGACAAGAGATCGTCCGCGCTTGTCAGGCGATCGCTACTCAAGTTCAGCAGGGTGTAATTAAAGCTGCCGATATCGATGAAAATACGCTATCCCAACATTTATATACATCGCACTTACCCGATCCCGATCTGTTAATTCGAACCAGTGGCGAAATGCGGATCAGCAACTTTTTGCTGTGGCAATTGGCTTATGCCGAACTCTATGTCACCGATACATTGTGGCCGGATTTCGATCGACGGGCATTTCACCGCGCGCTGCTCAATTATCAACAACGCCATCGTCGCTTTGGAAAAATCTGAGAAATTAGATGAGGTTTTAGTTCTGTTAAGCTTTTTTAGTAGAAGTATCGACAAAAAATAAGCCGATCCCGATCGCAAATAATAGCGGTGTCAACCAATCACCATAGCTGACGTACATTGTTTGAGTATGTTTGCGATAAATCTGATGGGCGTGAGTGGTAAATTCATTAAGTTTTGAAATCCACTTAGTTTGTCCGTGCGGATCGATTACTGCCGAATAACCAGTATTACTAGCACGCACCATCCACCGATCTGTCTCGATCGCCCGCATCAAATCTAGGGCATGATGTTGAGCCGCCATGCCCGCACCATAATGTGCATCGTTAGAAGCGGTAATAATTAGCTCTCCCGATCGAGCCTGCTGGCGAAAATGTTCGGGATAGGCGGAATCATAACAAATCCCAAACATAATATTCCCTAATGGTGTCGCCACAGTGGGTGCAAATTTCCCAGCCACCAAATGGGCATCTAATGGAGAGATCGTATCAACTAATTTACCTAGATATCGATCGAACGGAATATATTCACCCAACGGTACTAATTTCCACTTATCATAACGACCGATCTTTTTACCGTCCCCAGTAATTAGTAATATACTGTTAGTAATCCCTCCTTTTACTTCACCGAATCCCCCGATAAAAGCAGGTACTTTTTGCTCTAAAATAGTCCGATAAAAAGATGTGTTTTTAATTTGACTTTCACGATATGGAAAGGCAGTTTCTGGAGTGATGACGGCATCTACTTTCTGCTGAGCTAGATTTAGATAACCTTTCGTATAATTGTCGATCGCCAGATCGTATCCTGACTGATAATGCCTGACTTCATTTCCGATATTTCCTTGAATAATGCCGATCGTCAAGCTAGATTCTGTCGGTTCAAAAGAGGAATTGGTAGCAATTGTAAAACCGATCGCATGGAAAATAACGACCGCTCCGAGTGCGGTATTTAGATAAGGTACTCCTTTCCAAATTCGTTGAATCGGCTTGAGATTTTGGTGTCGATCGAATGCTAAACATGCCTCAGCAATCAGCCCATTTACTAAAACAATTGCGGCACTAACTGTTTCCGGCCCTGACAATCGACTCAGATGTAGAATTGGTAAATTGTGGGGGCTTTGACTGAGTGCCAATGATGTCCAACATAGATCTGTCAGGCCATATAATTCTTCCAGTCCGCACCAACAAGCAGTCCCTAAGATTACGCGAATGAGAGGATTTAATCTAGATTTAGTAGCAATAAATTGCAGACAGAACGACCATAAAATAACTAAGCTAGTAGCCCACAAAGTCACAAAACTCAAACAGAAAGTAGCAATTCCTAAACTTGCGAGAAAGGGAACCCCCATCCAGGTCATCGGGTGAATGCCGAACAGCCAAGCCAATCCCCAGCCATAACACCCGATGCCCCAACATCCAGCATAAAGTACTTTACCAGCACTCCGATCGCGACAGAGTAAATACCATAGTGGCGAGATCGCAATCCAAGCTAAATACCATGCCTCCACTGGTGCAAATGTTATCCCCATTAAGATCCCACTTCCCAGCGAGACTCCCATCCCCAACAGCTTGCTGGTATATTTAGTGAGAGCTTTACGAATGGCGATAAACATTAGCAATTATCGATGGATGAGGGGTGAGTTCGACAAACCGACTATTGTGAGAATATATATCGACTCCAATTAGATGGCGATCGCTATATTGAATATAAACTAGACTACTGCCAATCTTCAATTGTCACGGCCCAGCGTTCGTGGTCGCGCCACTCACCATTAATATATAAATAACGCTGAGAAAACCCTTCCTTAATAAATCCAAGTCGTTTGACTAAGTTAAGCGAAGGAATATTTTCGGATTGAATATTTGCTTCAAGCCGATGTAAATGTAGTGTATTAAAAGCATAATCGATCGCCAAGCGAATGCCTGCTGACATCAACCCTTGCCCTGTAAAATCTACATTAGCATAATAACCTAGATAAGCATTCTGAAAGTTTTTGTAAAAGATCTGGCTGAGATTTGCAACACCAATAATTTTAGATTGTACTTGGAGATCGACCGAACAGTCGATCGACTGACAAATTAATAAACCTTCATAATCTTCTCGCTGGCACCGCTGAAGGTAGGCAAGGCAATCTACTTCAGTGAGCGGAGTTCTCACCCACGGAAAATGTAGATCTTGACTCTTGTGGTGTAATGATAATAATTCTGGCACATCATCGATAACTGGTTTGCGAATAAATACGGAAGATAACATCGATCGCGTGCTATTTTAGTTAAATATTGAAATCATCGACAGCATACGAGCCAGAAACTCAGTGGTGTGACTGCTCCGACCATTTTTTCCATAATCGATCGGTATTTTCTGGCTGTCTTGGATAGTTAAGTAATTTATCGGAAATAGTTACCCAAGGTTGAGCGCTCTGCGTCCAGATATTGCCCACTGGCTGCAACCAACTTGGATCGTCTAGGGTTCCAGCTTTGATATTAATAGTTTCGCGATTGTGAGATCGATCGTGAAATAATCTCGTTCCACAAGTAGGACAAAACAAACAGGTAACTGTGCGACCGCTATCAGCCTTACGAGTCCAACTTTTGGGTTCGCCACAAATGATGGCGATCGCATCTCGCGGTACTGTCAGCGATAAACCAAAAGCACTGCCAGATTGTTGCTGGCATTCTCGACAATGACATGCATAAAAAGTTAATGGTTCGCCATGAATTTCGTACCGAATTTCGCCGCACTGACAACCACCAGTATATATATTACTCATCGCTAGTTTTACGCTAATTACCTTCGATCGACTTTTGCTGCACTACCTTCAAAATAACGCGATCGCCAAATTTTATAAAGCGCTGGGTGCCAGCAGCATAGATAAAGCGTATTCAATACAAACTGACGGTTCGCTGATTTAGGAGAGGGGGTCAAGAAGTTCGGTAGAACCGGATTCGTCTTGTTTGTTTATTTAGTAAGTCAAAAATTTATAAATATTAATTATTTAAGTTTGACAATCGGGTAATTTTTGGCCTAGCTCGGCTAAATTTAGGACGCGACCGCCAGTAACTAAATAAACGACATCCGCACTCGTCCCAATCTGACGAGATAACATTCCCAACCTGTCGCGAAATAATCGCCCGCTAGGGTAAGCTGGCACTACACCCCAGCCAGTTTCCTCAGCAACTAGCACGATCGTTGCTAGACTGGTTTTCAACTGCGTCAATAACTCTCTACTCAACTCCAGCCACTCATCATCGGATCGATCGAGTAAATTTGCCACCCAGGTACCGAGCGAATCTACCAATAAACAGTCCAAATCGCTAGCTCGATCGATAGTTGCCGCCAGATCTGCTACAGTCATGACTGTTTGCCAGGTTGATGGACGACGCTGTTGATGGCGCAGGATTCGGGTTTGCCATTCCAGATCGGTTCGATCTACAGTGGCGGTAGCGATATAAGTAACAGCTTTGGCACTTTGGCTGGCGAGGTGTTCTGCCCATTCACTCTTGCCACTGCGAGCAGCACCTGTTACGAGAATCAGTTGTCGTTGTGACGATCGAGTGATGCTGTTATGCATTAAAATCTGACTGCCTGAAATTCTTTTCAATTTAGCATTTAGACAGGTTACTAGCTACTAGTTACTAAATACCGATCGATATGTCAATATCCACCGATCTCGATTCAGACGCTACCCAAATGGTTGCGTCAGTGCAAGTACCGAAGTTTAGTGGTCTGCGCCAAGATGCTAACCCAATTTTGGCAACGCACATGCTGCAAGAAATGTACCGCATGGTAACGGCATGGCAACAGGAACTGCAACAGATCGAACGAGAAACGATCGACATTTCTCGCAGTGGCCCGATTTTAGCGGCTTGGCTGGAATCTCGCAGCTTTAAGTCTAGTGAGAAGACTGGGAAACCCATTCCTACGCCCTATGTTACCGTCGATGTTAATGGTTTGACTGAAATCGATCCGCAGGCTGGATATCGCTTGTGTGGATTGGATGAATACGGGGAACTGTGGACGCGTCCTTGTGCGATGGCCGAGATTTTGAGTGTGAGTCAGGCAATTGCGCGATATCAACAGATTAAAGATCTGACCGAGCGCAAACAAAAAATCGAGCTGCACATTCGCCAAATTCTCGAAGATCTGGTGCATCTACGGATGAAATTAGATGATTAGATCTTAGATGGTAATAACGATAGATTCAACTTGTAACTCGATCGATAAAATCGATCGAGAATCGCTATAATCTAGAATGAAGAGGGCAAGTAAGTAGGTAGATGCAATTATTTCTTAAACAGATAATGCCTGAAACCTAGTCGGTGGGCACTGCCCACCCTACATGTTATTTTATATTTAATTACTGTTAGTCTTAGCGGTGAAGATGTATTGCCTGGATTCGTACTAGAATTAAGTGCGATTTGGTAAAGACGATCGATATTACCTATTCCAAAACAGAGTAAGCAGCTAATTACTACTTACGCTGTTTTAAGGTATGGTTAAAAGCGATCGAATCTAATCTCTATCGTTTCTGCTTGCGTTTCCTAGCTACGCCTACTACGAAAGCACCGCCAACCAAGATCCCTGGGATCGCAGATGGTTCGGGAACGCTAGTAGTAGCAGTAGGGGGAGTAATAGTGTTATTTGTCAGAACCAAAGAGAGATTATCAGCATAGCCATCGTTAACAGCTCCGGCCAATCGGGACATGGTTAGCGTCACTAAAATGTCTCGCGTACCAGTGGGAACTACACCAGTAGTGCTGCGAGCGAGTAAGCCAGTAAGATTATTCCGATCTGCTGCTAAAACAGGTCCGATCGAAAAAGTCCCCAGTCCAGTTCCACTTCCATTGCGGAAAACCGCAGAAAGAGTGGCATTATCTTCTTGATCGAAATATCCGCCTAGAAAAGCGGACAGACCAAATGATACATTACCTGCATCGATCTCGCTAAAACCAGGTAATAGAGAGATTATCTGAGAGCCACTAGAACTGCCATCAAGGCCGCCTGTAAAGAAAACGTTACCCCGATTAACTGGCCCAGGGTCTGTTGCGGTGGGATAACCTCCACCATTACTGTAACTAAGTGCCGTAAAGCTATTCACAGTAGTCCAGCCAGGAACGGTATAATAATTTCCAGGAGAGCCAATACCTGATTCGGCATCGCCATTGACGATCAGATTGGTGCCAAAGGTAACAGCTCCAGCCGGATTTGCACCGATGAGACTAAGCCCCAAGATCGAGCCAACTAAAAGTGCAACTTTAGATGTTGTGCCATCTTATGGCACAACATCTCGAACTATATTTTTGAGAATGCTATTTTCCATTTTCCTCTCGGTAAGATTATTGAACTAACTGAGATAAGCTCAGAGTTACGAAACTGTCGTTAGTATAATTCAATAAGGACATAATAATCTTCAGTAGTTCCATCCGATTTTTAGGCATTACCAAATTTTTCAAATACAGGCTCAAACCTCCTCTGCCGCAACCGAATTGACTGATAAACAATCGCTGAAGGTCGAGCGAGTAAAATGGGAAACACCTCTGGCTATTTATTTAAAATTACGACTTATAGCCAGTGTCATAGAAATTTGTATCGTCCGATGTTAAATGTGGGCGATCGGCGATCGCCCCACCATCGCGTAAAATCTAACTAATCATTCCCTAGCATTCCGACTATGAGTTATCGAATGGAGCGTCGCGCTTATGCACAGACTTATGGCCCCACTACAGGCGATCGAGTTAGGCTCGCCGATACCGAGTTATTTATCGAGATCGAGCGGGATCTGACGACTTATGGCGATGAAGTCAAGTTTGGCGGTGGCAAGGTGATTCGGGATGGGATGGGACAGTCGCCGATCTCAAATGCCGATGGTGCGGTCGATACCGTCATTACCAATGCCGTATTGCTGGATTGGTGGGGGATTATTAAGGCGGATGTCGGGATTAAGGATGGGAAGATTTATAAGGTAGGAAAGGCCGGAAATCCTTACATTCAGGATAATGTCGATATTATTATCGGCCCAGGGACGGAAATTATTGCTGGGGAGGGGTCGATTTTGACAGCGGGGGGGATCGATTCTCACATTCATTTTATCTGTCCGCAACAGATCGAAGTCGCGATCGCGTCCGGGATTACCACGATGATTGGAGGTGGGACTGGTCCAGCGGCTGGGACGAGTGCGACGACTTGCACGCCGGGGGTGTGGAACATGTACCGGATGCTCCAAGCTGCTGATGCGTTTCCGATGAATATTGGGTTATTGGGCAAGGGCAATAGCTCTCAACCGCAGGGGTTGGTGGAGCAGGTTGAGGCGGGCGCGATCGGGTTGAAGTTACATGAGGATTGGGGTACTACGCCAGCCACGATCGATAATTGTCTGAGTGTAGCAGATGAGTACGACGTGCAGGTGGCAATTCACACCGATACCTTAAATGAAGCGGGATTTGTGGAAACGACGATCGCGGCTTTTAAAGGGCGAACGATCCATACTTATCATACCGAAGGCGCTGGCGGCGGTCATGCTCCAGATATTATAAAAGTTTGTGGCGAAGCCAATGTGTTGCCATCTTCCACCAATCCGACGCGTCCGTATACGCTCAATACCCTCGACGAGCATTTAGATATGTTGATGGTGTGTCACCATCTCAGTCCCAGTATTCCCGAAGATGTTGCCTTTGCCGAGTCGCGAATTCGACGGGAAACGATCGCCGCTGAAGATATCCTCCACGATTTGGGCGCATTTAGTATGATTTCCTCCGATTCGCAGGCAATGGGGCGGATTGGCGAGACAATTATTCGGACGTGGCAAACGGCGCACAAAATGAAAATCCAACGCGGCGGGTTGCCACAAGATAATCAACCTGCGGATAATTTACGCGCCAAACGTTATATCGCCAAATATACAATCAATCCCGCAATTACCCACGGGATTGCTAATTATGTCGGCTCGATCGAACCTGGCAAAATTGCCGATTTAGTCCTGTGGAAACCAGCTTTTTTTGGTGTCAAACCAGAGACAGTAATCAAAGGTGGACTAATTGCTTGGGCGCAGATGGGCGATGCAAATGCGAGTATTCCTACGCCCCAACCCGTCCATATGCGCCCGATGTTTGGCAGTTATGGGGGCGCGAGAACTAATACCGCTTTTACGTTTGTTTCCCAGGTAGCTTTAGAGCGAAACTTGCCCCAGCAGTTACAGTTACAAAAACAAGCTTTAGCGGTAGTGGGGACACGGCAGATTAGCAAACGCGACATGAAATTAAACGATTTGCTACCCCAGATTGAAGTCAATCCTGAAACGTATGAAGTTAGAGCAAATGGAGAATTACTTACCTGCGAACCCGCGACGATTTTACCGATGGCACAACGATATTTTTTGTTTTAAGTTCTCGTAAATAACGGCTGATGGCTCGGCTAGAATATCGATCTATAAATATAATACCCAGATACCCGACTTCCTAATAGTAATGGGGATCTGGGATCGATAACGTTTGGCATTTTTGGTTTGACGATTGGTTTGACTTACTAGCAAGTACCCACTAGCGATCTCGATCGATTGGTTTATTGCCCGTTGGTATGAATACCTGTAAACACATACTCACTGTTAACATATTCATCAGCAGATAAATCTTCATTCTGGCTCAATCTCTCAGCTTGCCAAGCATCTGACTGACTGGAATTAGAGTGACGATCGCGGATTGTTGGCTCGGGAAAATCACCGGGAAGTAGCTTTTTGTCACCAGTATCTTCTACTAAAAATTCAACTGAAACCTGGACTCTAACTTTACCCTTACACCACCGTCGAGTTGCCAAATCGAGGATTTCACAATTAATTCCTTCCTCGAACCATTGACAGTGTTCGTTCGCCAACCGCGTCGAACCGATCATCCTCACGGGAATCTCCAATCCGTGTTGGCGTAACTTCTGATCGATCGCTCTACCAACCGAGCCATCAAAAGATTGAGCGATCGCTTTCTTTAGTTTTCCAGAGCGAAACATGGCCTCACCAAAGGCAATTACATCGTCGTCACCACAATCATAAGGAATTAGATTATTCGTCATAACAATTTTTGTTATCAAAGGTTCCTAGAATATACCATTAACATGATGCCACAAATATAATCCAACTAGTCTTAATCTAGATAACCGGCAATCGCAATTGCGACTCGCTCGATCTAAGTCGGGGCAACCTAGATTTAGCACTCACGAATCCGCACTTAATCTGTGCGTAAATTTAGGTGGTACCTCTTTTGCTATTGTGCCCACAATCTTTACAGATCGTGAGGTAGATGTGAGAGTCTGAGTTCGACGATCTGTGGCATGGCGATCCGCTGAGAATTTTTGAGTGCGGGTGTAGCGATCGAACCGATAATTGGCATCGCTGCAATAATTCATTCCGCCGATCGACTACAACGAGCCAAACTACACGATCGAGATGGGGATTGCGGTAGGGATCGATAACTTCAGTAATAAATATTTACGCGATGGCGTTCGTATCTTACCACTTTCTTACTCTCGTTACCCATCTCCGATCGATTTCTCGATCGGTGAGATTGCCCTTCATGGGGACTGCCCACCCGACTAGCTACAATAGTTAAATTATTAGCGATCTTTGTTATCTTATGCCGCCAACAGTCAGCCTCATTCGTGCCACGTCCTATGAAGCAGATCGACTCCGCGAGTCCGTAGCAGCAGTATTAGCCCCATTGGGTGGGATGAGTGCTTTTGTCAAACCAGGCGATCGAGTTTTGCTCAAGCCGAACCTGTTAACTGGTGCGCGTCCGACTAAAGAATGCGTTACGCGTCCGGAGCTAGTCAGATGCGTTGCCGAACTGGTAATTGCAGCGGGTGGGAAACCATTTTTTGGCGATAGTCCGGCATTTGGGAGTGCCTTGGGTGTGGCTAAATCCAATGGTTATTTGCCAATGATGGCCGAATTGGATTTACCAGTAGTTGAATTTCATGGCAAACGCTACGAGACAGCGAGTACCGAGTTTAATCATTTGCTGCTGAGTAAAGAAGCGATCGAAGCCGATGTAATTATTAACTTGCCCAAAGTCAAATCTCATATGCAATTGACGATGACATTGGGCGTGAAAAATCTGTTTGGCTGCGTTCCTGGCAAAATGAAAGCTTGGTGGCACATGGAAGCAGGTAAAAGTGCCGAGCGATTTGGCGAAATGTTGGTGGAAACCGCCCGCGCGATCGACCCAAATTTGACCATTATCGATGGTATTATCGGACATGAAGGAAATGGCCCCAGCGGTGGCGAACCTCGGGAATTGGGCGTTTTAGGTGCCGCTGCGAATGTATTTGCGCTCGATGTCGCCATGCTCGAGCTGTTGAATGTCGAGGCACATTTAGTCCCGACGGCGGCAGCGGCACAGCGATTGGGATTGGCTCCAGCATTAAGTGAGATCGAGTTTCCCCTGTTGCGTCCGGTAGACTTAAGCTGCAGCGATTGGCAGCTTCCCGCCGCCCTGATGCCGATCGATTTTGCCCTCCCCCGCGTCATCAAATCTACCTTCCGTCACCTCTACATCCGCTTCATCAAAGAACCGATGGTTGCCTATCAAGGCTCTGGCACAGATAAATAAGCTATTAGAATGACCCACCCCGCCCTACGGGCACCCCTCCTCGGAGGGGAATTGTATTAATTTACCAGCCACTAGCCACTAGCCACTAAACCCGATCCTCTAAATCATGCAATACCGCCGCTTCGGACGTACCAATCTCCAGATGCCAGTTTTTTCTTGTGGAGGAATGCGCTATCAACATAAATGGCAAGATGTGCCGCTAGCGGAGATTCCCGCTGACAATCAACAAAATCTAGCAGCGACGATCCATCGATCGCTAGAATTGGGATTGAATCATATCGAAACCGCCCGGTTTTATGGTTCGTCGGAAGTACAATTAGGGCAAGTATTACCCCAATTAAATCGTCAAGATTTTATCTTTCAAACTAAGGTTGCGCCTACTGCCGATCCGCAGGAATTTAGGAAAATGTTTGAGTTATGTCTGACGCGACTCAACCTAGATTATGTCGATTTGCTCGGCATTCATGGGATAAATAATCGAGAAATGTCGGATTTTGCCCTGCGTGATGGGGGCTGTTGGGAAGTTGCCAAGCAATTGCAAGCTGAGGGCAAAGTTAGATTTATCGGTTTTTCTACCCATGCACCAACAGATCTAATTATTAATGCGATCGAGAGCGACAAATTCGATTATGTCAATCTCCATTGGTACTATATCAATCAAACCAATTGGAGTGCGATTGCGGCAGCCACGCGGCACGACATGGGTGTATTTATCATCAGTCCCACCAATAAAGGCGGACTCTTAAATAAACCCTCAGCGAAACTAGTCGAGCTGTGCCAGCCGTTAAGTCCGATCGTGTTTAATAATCTATTCTGTCTGAGTCATCCGCAGGTGCATACGCTCAGCATCGGCGCGGCTACTGCTAGCGACTTTGACGAACACATGCAGACATTACCATTACTCGATCGCGCCAGCGAGATTTTACCATCAATTATCGATCGACTCGAACGCGAAGCGGCGGCGAAACTGGGGACAGAATGGATGCAGACGTGGCGTGAAGGCTTACCCGCACTGGCCGATACTCCAGGTAATATTAATATCGCTACCATTCTGTGGCTGCGAAATCTGGCGATCGCGTATGACATGGTAGAGTACGGGCAAATGCGCTATAATCTTCTCGAAAATGGCGGTCACTGGTTCCCTGGTGCGAAAGCAACTAATATCGCCGAACTCGATTTCTCTGTCTGTCTGGCGAATAGCCCTCACGCTGCCAAAATTCCAGCTTTGTTGGTAGAAACCGATCGACTGCTGGGTGGGATGGAAGTCAAACGATTATCCCAGAGTTAATCGCGCTCAATAAACCAATCGATAATTATCTATTGACCGTCTTCTGTAAGCATGGTATATTAGCAAAGCACGTAAAATGCACCTCAACAACAAAAATAAACAAGCGGATGTGGCGGAATTGGTATACGCGCACGCTTGAGGTGCGTGTGGCATTGTGTCCTTGGGAGTTCGAGTCTCCCCATCCGCATATATCTAAAAAAAGGATAAGCTTAGCGCTTATTCTTTTTTTGTAGCGTAATTTTTAAGTAGAGATCGATCGGCGCATTCGATCGGCATATTTCCAGGCAGAGCTGTAGTCAGTTCTAAGTAACTCCCAAAAATAGTCATCATCGAACGGCGTATAAGTAGGCGGTTTATTGCTCTTCCGACGAGTTTTTTTGAATTGACTGAGGATGGCAAATTGAGTCATGGAGAGGTAGATCCCGATCTGGTGCAGGCGGAGGATAACTAGATGAAAATTTCGATCGGTTCGATTGATTCGGCTGGTTGGAAGCCAAATAGTTGAGAGTAAAAATAGAATTCGCCCGTCAGTGCGCGTTTGATGTTATCAGCTTGGCGGAAACCATGTTGCTCGTCAGGGAAGGTAACATAGGCAACAGGGACATGTTTTACTTTGAGCGCATCTACCATCATTTCGGCTTGATTGGGGAGGACGACTTTATCCTCTAACCCTTGGAAGAAGATAATCGGACAGGACAATCGCTCGGTAAAATATAATGGCGATCGGGCGCGATAGATATCGGCACCAGCTGGATAAGGCGCAACTAAGCGATCGAGATAACGGGATTCAAACTTGTGAGTATCTGTGGCCAAAGCCGCTAAATCGCTGACCCCATAATAGCTAGCGCCAGCCTTGAACACATCGCGGAATGTCAGCGCACATAGGGTTGTATAACCCCCAGCACTACCACCAGAGATAGCCATCCGATTGGCATCGGCCAATCCTTGCTGGGCTAAATATAGCGCAGCATTGGTACAATCATCGACATCGACAATCCCCCATTTACCATCAAGGCGATGCTGATAAGCTTTACCGTAACCAGTACTGCCCCCATAATTTACGTCTACGACAGCAAAGCCGCGACTCGTCCAGTATTGGGTTTTGAGGTTGAGTTGGCTAGATGTCGCAGCGGTAGGGCCGCCGTGACTTTTGACTAATAGGGGCGGTTTCTCGCCTAAGAACGGTTGGTAGTCTTTGTTGGTGGGTGGATAATAAAAGGCATAGGCAGTCGCGCCATCGGTAGTGGGAAACTCGATCGATTCGGGGATGGAAAGGTAGCCAGGATCGATCTGGAGTTGGTTGGCACGTTTGAGCGGTTGTCGGATCTCGGTTTGAAGATCGATCGATACGACTTGATTGGGTTCGGTTGCTGAAGCCGCACAGCAGACGACTAAATTACCCTGAGCGCGAATGCTCGAGATATCAGTGTAGGGTACATTTAGTGGGGTCAGATGCTTACTGAGAGTATTAACTAAAGCCAGATGCCAGATACCAGCTTGAGTATAGGCACAGACGAGCCGATGTTTGCCAACCAGCGCGTATGTAGACATCCCAAACACCCATTGCGGGAGGCTAAACTCGGCCGCGAAGGGACAAACGGCTTCAACAGGGCCGCTACTCCAGCGATAGAGATTGCCCCAACCCGTGCGATCGCTGACAAAATATAATGTATCGTCAGATGACCACTGCGGCTGAAAGATCGCTTCATGTGCGCCGCCAGCAATTAATGTCGGTGCCGACAAATAGCCATTATTAACGGTAGCAATTTGCAAATTGGTACCATCCCAAGGTAAATTTGGATGATTCCAACTCAACCAGGCTAATTTAGTGCCGCTGGGATTCAATCGTGGTGCGGCATAAAAATCACAACCGCCAACTAAAACATAGCTATCTTTGCCATCCTTGAGGTTGATACTGACGATCGTGTTAAGCGGTTCAAAGTCTACCGAGTCATGTTCTTCCTGAACGCAAATCAACCGTTGACGGGTGGTATCGATCGTCAGATCGGCATAGCGTTTCTTGGGATCGCTCGTGAGTTGACGAACTCGCTCTGGTTGTTCGCTGGCTAAATCTTGGATGTACAAACAACCATCGCTGTTGTTACTAAAATAAACTTGTCGATCGACCACTGTATAAGCCGCGCCACCGTACTCGTGAACGCGATTGCGAACATTGTATTCTGGTGGCGTAATATCGGTAATGCGACCGTCGATCGTCCGCCTAACTACCACATTGCGTCCGGCTTCTTGAGGACGAGACTCCAGCCAATAAATATCGGTGCCATCTAAGACGATCGAACTCAGTCCGATACTATCGGCAACAATCGCATCAGCAGTAATCGGAGATTGCCAGGAACCAAAGGCAGCAAGTTTCATAGTGGCGATCGAGATAATGTGTAGTGGCGATCGTCAGTATAATCGATCTCAACATTATGCGAAAATAACACCGACACAAATCTTGCTTATCAAAAGTTCGCGTTGCTGGATCGGCGCTCCCGACATGATGGTGATAATTTGAAATTATCCTTGGCAAAACCCTTTTCTAGCCAAGGTACTAGATTGATGCTAACAACAAACCGCTCGGCTTAGCCCCATCTAAAAGTTATACTAACATTTCAAGCTGCTTCAAACTACAAGTCTGCGGCGATCGAACCAACAATCCATATTCAATCCCTTGCGCCACAGCTTGATAAGATGCTTCTAAAATATTGTCAGATACACCGATCGTTGTCCAGCGATGTTCGCCATTACTCGACTCGACTAAGACGCGGGTAATTGCCGATGTTCCTTCAGTACCATCGATAATTCGGACCTTATAATCGGTCAGATGGCATTTATTTAATTCTGGATAAAACTGGCTCAATGCCTTTCTTAAAGCTGCATCGAGTGCCGAGACTGGGCCATTTCCTTCAGCAGCTTCGAGAATATCTTGACCGTCTACCGTAATTTTAATCGTCGCTAAAGAGTGGTGCTGAGTCGCGATCGAGCAATGCACCTGAAAACCTTGAATCTGGAAGATTTCCGAGCGTTGTCCCAAAATTTCGCGCATCAATAATTCAAAACTGGCTTCTGCCGCTTCAAATTGATAACCTTGATGTTCTAATTCTTTGAGTTTGGCTAAAATTTGTCGCGTGCGCGGATCTTCTTTAGTGAGCGCAATATTCATTTCTGTCGCTTTAATCAGCACGTTGCTCAACCCCGATTGTTCGGAAATCGAAATCCGCCGCGCGTTGCCTACTTGCATCGGCTCGATATGTTCGTAAGTGCGGGGATTGCGTTCGACAGCGGAAACATGAATTCCCCCTTTATGGCTGAACGCACATTTACCCACAAAAGCGGCATAATCATTTGGCGCGACGTTGACAACTTCGCTGACATATCTACTCACTTGCGTCAAGCGTGTTAAATCTGCTGCTGCCAGACAGGAATAGCCCAACTTGAGTTGCAGATTGGGAATTACCGAGCAGAGGTTGGCATTGCCACAGCGTTCGCCATAACCATTAATCGTGCCCTGTACCATCGTCGCGCCAGCCGTCACGGCCGCGATCGCATTAGCAACCGCCAGTTCGCTATCATTATGACTGTGAATGCCAAATTGTAACTGACGCTCGGGATCGACGGTACTAATTACCGCACTCACGATCGCACTAATATCTTGAGGCAAAGTGCCCCCATTCGTATCGCAAAACACCAACCATTTAGCCCCAGCCGCGATCGCCGTTTTCAGCGTTTGCAGGGCGTATTCCGGATTTTCCCGATACCCATCGAACCAGTGCTCCGCATCGTAAATCACCCGCCTGCCCTGAGAAATTAGATACTCGATCGAATCCCTAATCATCTCTAGATTCTCGCCTAAATTCGTCTTTAAGCCCTCGGTAACGTGCAGATCCCAAGATTTACCAAAAATTGTCACCCAATTGGTTCCGGCGGCAATAATCGTCGCTAACATCCGATCTTCTGCGGCTAGTCCACCAGGGCGACGGGTCGAACAAAACGCCACTACTTCAGCCTGTTGCAACGGTTCTGCCTGCAATCGTTGAAAAAATTCCCCATCCTTGGGATTCGCCCCTGGCCAACCACCTTCAATCCACGGTACCCCCAATCGATCGAGCTGCACGGCAATTTTCAGCTTATCTTCGACAGATAGCGTCAAGCCTTCCCGTTGCGAACCATCGCGGAGCGTCGTATCGTAAATTTGGATCTGGGGCATAAATTGCGAGAAAATAGAAGTAGTTTAACTGTAGGTATCGATCGTGCCCCAAGTCACCGCCCAAGGAAAAATCTTTACCTGCGAACCGGAAGCCAATCTCCGTCAGGTCTTATTAGCTCATGAGGTAGATCTCTATAATGGTAATGCGAAAATCATCAATTGCATGGGAATCGGCACCTGCGGCACCTGTGCGGTGCAAATTCAGGGTGAAGTATCGCTGACTAATTGGAAAGATATTACCCGAAGATCGCTACCACCCCATTCACCTACCAAAAATCTGCGGCTTGCCTGTCAGACAAAAGTTTTGGGCGATATCACTGTGACTAAATTTAACGCTTTTTGGGGACAAGGAAACAATCTTGTGTGGTAGGCATACTCTGAAAATTTCTCTCCGTTCGCGTTGGCGGAGCGTTTGCCTTAGTAAAAGCGTCTAACTCAGCAGCGGATGGTTGTGTTGGTGGGTATAGATTTCAGTAACTAATCGATCTCGCCAGTAATTAACGTGGGTCTCCAAGGGGTAGGACAAGTTTTGTTCGAGCGCCAATATGGCGTAAACCTGCCCCTCTGATGCCTAAATATCGATCCACTCAGTAATCATAATCTTCTCAATGACAAGTCAAATTTTTCACATTTCGCCGCTGATTCGGATTACCCTGAGTTTGCTGTATCTCTCACTCACGATCCCCCTGCCATTTTTAGCTGCATTTACTCATGCAGAAGTATCCCCCAATCTAATTTGGGTGGGAATTGGCGTGGGATTTATGGCATTACAGGGCGCATTGAGTCAGCGAGTAGTCGTGGACGATCGATCGATCCAGGTTAATTATCCAGCATGGGTGCCAAACTTTTTTACTAAGAGTTGGACGCTGGCTTGGAGTGATGTCAAAGAACTAAAAATGCGGACGACCGGACAAGGTGGATTGGTTTATTACTTTACAAACCAGACTGGGCAAGGATTTTTATTACCGATGCGCGTCGCAGGGTTTAATAAATTGGTACAATTAGTTCAACAATATACCAATATCGATACAACAGACATTCGCCCGCTCGCTCAACCGTGGATGTATTTTACACTACTGGCACTGACTGGATTTTTATTGCTAGTCGATGCCTGGACGATTTGGACGGCGATGGCAAATTAATGGGTAATTTCTACGATCCTTTGATAATTCAGATAACAATGACAGGTTAATTGGTAATTTACAACTCGTAATTCATAATTTTTATGGTTGACTCATTTGCCCAACATTATCACCAACGAACGAAATACGATCCAGATACGATCGCATCAAAAAGTCAGGGGTTAGATTGGAGTAAGCAACCATCATCGTCCAAAGAATATAAAATCGGCACGACTTACGATCTCAAGCCATATTTACAATCAACTAAGCAAGATCCCGATAGTCAATGGTGGCAAAGATTATCGCTGTTTTTATTGTGCAGTTATGGCTTGACCGCACGCATCCAAACGATGGGCGAACCCATGTTTTTGCGAGCGGCACCATCGGCGGGGGGATTATATCCAGCCGAGATTTATTTGGTATCGCGGGGTAATAATTTATTACCCCCAGGATTGTACAATTACCAGGTTAAAGAGCATACCCTCGTTCACTTTTGGTCGAACGATGTTTGGCAAAACCTCCAAGTTGCTTGCTTTATGCATCCAGCTCTAAAAATTGCTAACTTGACGATTATTACCACAGCAGTATTTTTGCGATCGGCATGGCGCTATCAAGATCGAGCTTATCGGCGCATTTTTCTCGATACCGGGCACTTATTGGGAAATATCGGATTAGCTGGTTCGATGAATGGTTTCCGGCCTTATTTTATCGGTAGCTTTGTCGATCGATTGATTAACGAATTGCTCTATCTCAATAGTGAAGAAGAGGGTGCTGTTACAGTTATTCCGTGTATCGATCTCGAAGTTCATCCCGATCCAAACATTCCCTATTTTCCCACGGCATTGCCATCGCGAATCAATTCAGAGTATCCAGATCTACCTGATGGTCAGTTATTAAATTACTGCCATCAAATGACTGAAATTACGGAGATGAGACAGCTTCCCGCCAATCCAGTGGACGTTCATCCCAGCCAATTAGATGATAAATATAATTTTCCGTTCTGTCTCAAGATTTCCACAGCAACCGCACCGATCGATTGGCAAGAAAACTTGCCGCTAGCTGGGTTGGAAGATACAATGCTCAAACGCCGTTCTACTCGTGCTTATTCAGGTGCAGATCTAAGCCTTGAGGAGCTTACTGCGGTCTTAGATTTTACCTATCAGCCCCAACATTATTGCGAACAACATTTAGATCCCGATCCTGATTATTTCGATTTGAGTTTAATTGAAACCTTCGTTGCTGTTTCTGGTGTTCGAGGATTGGATGAGGGCTGTTATTATTACGCACCAAAAGCGCAAGAGTTACGCCAAATCCGGTTTAAAAACTTTCGGAACGAACTGCATTATTTGTGCTTGGGACAAGACTTAGGCCGCGATGCTGGTGCGGTAATTTTTCATACTGCCGATCTGCAAGCGGCAATTCGGAAATATGGCGATCGGGTGTATCGTTATTTACATTTGGATGCTGGGCATTTAGGCCAAAGATTGAATTTGGCAGCTATTCGCCTAGAGATAGGCGTGAGTGGAATTGCCGGATTTTTTGACGATCGAGTTAATGAAGTTTTGGGCATTCCTGAAAGTGAAGCGGTATTGTACATCACTACTTTAGGTCGTCCGGCATAGTCTAGTCGATCGCATCGCCACTGGTAAACTAAAGATCGAATTGCTGACAACCGCAGATTGTAAATAAATATATACTTTTGTTCCGCGCTCGCGGATAATCGACTGCAGCTTTTGTATAGATATGAGACAACCGCGCTAGCAGTTGTCATCGTACTATTTTGGAGGCGAGCGGCATGATTGGCTGGATTATCTGGGGTTCTGGTGGCAACTCGGTGGATTTAGGGGTGACGGAACACAAGCATTGTGAAATTTGCGAACGCGAACGTCCGTTTGCAACAGTATTACAATATCGATATGCACATCTCTATTGGGTATTTTCCTGGATTACCGAAAAGCACTATTCGTTACTATGTACGATTTGCTCTAGGGGCTGGGAATTAAACGCGATCGAAGTTGAGAAAGCGCTACCCAACCATCCGATTCCCTTCATGCGACGGTGGGGCTGGGCTTTTTTAGTAGCTCCATTTGCATTTTTCTTGCTGCTTGGATCGATCGGTTCTCTATTTTCGCATCGGTAATCATGCTGATACATGGGAGCTAAAATTGGGGGACTTGCGTCTATAAATCCTAGAGATAATCGCTAAAAATAGATATATTTAGGAGCTAAATCATGATAACTAAAACGCTTAAAACTTGGATTACTACTGCTAGCATAGCTTTAGCGATCGGGATATTTTCTCAGACGCTCCCTACATTAGCAAATACAGAGAGTTTAAGTACAGTCAAGCCGCCGCTAGTTAGTCTTGAGGGCACGATTCGCAAATTAGCTGTGGAAGGAACTTGCTATCAACTAACTGCTAAGGATGGCAAAAATTACGAGCTGATGGGCAAGTTTCCCAAACGTGACGGCGTAAAAGTTCGAGTAAGTGGAGTTGTCGCAACGGATGTTGCTACCATCTGTCAAGTCGGACAGCCTTTTAAAGTCCAATCCGTCCGCGTTCTCAAATAAGCATGTCGGCATAAATACTTGCGAGCTAGGATTAGGCTCAAACCCTTATGGTGAGTACTTCACACCCTTGTGCAATAGCTAGAACCATCGGTAGGGGCAATTCATGAATTGCCCCTACCGATGGTTTCATACATCAATTCAGCAACGCCCTATTTTCCTTATCCCGAACTCACGTTGAAATATTTACTCGCAATGTTTTAGCGATCGAGCATCGATCGCGATCCAGCATATATTTGTTTTAACTGAGTTAAGACAATTTCAGCATGATTTTTAACTTTGACATTCGACCAGATCTGACTAATTTTTCCAGTCGGATCGATGAGAAAAGTCGAGCGAATGATGCCCATATATTCTTTACCCATAAACTTCTTTAACTGCCATACGTCATATCGATCGGCGATTTGATGTTCGGGGTCGCTTAATAAGATAATTTCTAGATTATGTTTATTAATAAATTTTTCATGAGAAGCGATCGAATCTGGACTGATGCCAACGATTTCAGTATTTAATGAGTGAAACTCGGCTAATTTACTAGTAAAATCGATCGCTTGGGTCGTGCAGCCTGGAGTATTATCTTTCGGATAAAAGTATAGGAGTAGCCACCGATCTTTAAAGTCTTGCAGACTAACAGTTGTGCCAGTCCGATTTGGAGCGGTAAATTCAGGAGCAGCTTGTCCGACATTCATCTGAATCTGTAGTTTTAGAACTCAGCAATTATAACTTATCGATCGAGTCTAAAATCCAGTATTTGCCGTGTTCGGATTGGTAGCTGGAGATTTTTTAGCCGCACCAGCAAAAACTTGCTGCTCCCACTCACCCAGGTTTTTATTTACTTGGGGCTTACGGCTGGCACTTTCATTGAGCGAACTGTTACCATCTCGAGCGAAACTGAAAATTTGTTGAATAATGGCCTCAGGATTGCTGGCATTTTCCGGCTTGAGCGTAAATAATAGATTTTTGCTACTGCAAGTTTTGTCGTTAGCTGGTAGGGCACAAATAACCGATTGACTGTTGAGTTTACCACTTGCTAGTTGAATATCTTTGAACGTACCACCATTAAGATTTGCGGCTTTTTGGAGGCGGGCGGAGACGATTTGGCAGCGCTTTGCTGGTGTATAGTCTTTACCAAAGCCACCATAACTCCAAGTTAACATTACTGCCTCGCGATCGCCTTTTTGAACGATCGTTTTTAGATCTTGACAGCTTACTTTAAGTCCCGATGTCGCTGATGGCGGTGTCGGCTCTTGCTGGATATCGGGTTGAGAATTGCCAGCAGGCTGCTTGCCATCGACTACCAAAGGTATCTGGGCTTGGGCTAATTGGGAGATCGAGATTGTCAGCGCAGTGACAATGCCAGCCAATAAAATATCGAGCGCGGTTATAGATTTCATCTTTATTCAGTCAATGTTAAATACTGGCGATATGCTTGGTGAAGTTATTTTAACAGCCGCGTTCGAAATTCTATCCTACTGTAAATTGGCATGTTTACAGCTACATCAGGGCGATGCCATTTTCCGTATATTTTACGCCAAAAGAGCTAACCGTCAGTTACTTCGGGAAAGGTAAAAGCCGGACGATTCGGATCGATCCCCCAGATTAAGATCGCTCGAATGAAGCATTTCTGAATGTAGTTGAACATCATACAGTTTGTCTGTTGTTGGCATAGCCTACCGGAGGTAATCGAATAAATTGCCACTTGACAATTAACATAATCGCTACGCGGACTGATTAACTACTCCGAGTAGGCTGGCAACAACCGGACTTTGCATCACTAGCCGAGACTTTAGTCTCTAGGCAATTCTTGTCCCGAACTGAGGTTAGTCAGAACGTACTAGAGGAAATGACGGATGGCGATCGACATCACAGCGCACATAATAGAGATCTAAACACTCGCCATCGCCCTCAAACCACAGTTATGCCTGATATTCGACCGACATCTGAAGAAGATATTGCTATCGTCAACTTAGTCGATCGCATTTTAGCCAAAGCGATCGAAGATCGCGCATCAGCGCTGTATTTTGAACCTCAAGCGAAATCGCTTCAGATGCGGATTCGGAAAGATGGCATCGTGCAAATAGCCTTGCAGAATTTACCTACCAAAATGGTAGCACCGACGATTGCCTATCTCAAATCAATGGCTCAGATCGGCTTGGATCTGCCAGCACCTCAAACTAGCAAAATCGCTCGGGTGAGTAAATTCGGTCGAGTCAACATTGAAATTACCACCTTGCCAACTCAGTTTGGCGATCGGCTTACTGCCAAGATTGCTTATGCCGAGCAGCTACCATTATCGCTCGATCGGCTCGTTGCCAATCGCGAAATTCTTGCTGCGATCCACCAATTAATTCATTGCGATCGAGGATTGATTTTAGTCGTCGGCGGACGAGATAGTGGAAAAGCGACAACGGTGTACGCTAGTTTAGCCGAACTCAGTCGCGCGGAGCGGATGATTTATGCCATCGACAGTGATGCTAAATATACAGTGCCAGGAATCGATCGAATTATGTTGCCCGAGCGGGCTGATGATGAAGCGATCTCGCAGACCATTCGAGCTTGTCTGCGTCAGCAACCGGATGTCTTATCGATCGGTGAGATCGATAGTATCGCAACAGCTCGCACCGCCTTGCAAGCTGTTGCCAGTGGTTGTTTGGTATTCGCGACGATTCAGGCAGAAACAGCAGGTAGCGCGATTGCCCAGTTAATCGAACTAGGTATCTCTCCAGCGCAACTCTACACCGCAACTATCGGCATCATTGCCCAGAAAACGATCGAACGAGTCTGTCCACAGTGTCGGCAACCTCACGAGCCAGACAGTAGGGAATTAGCGCAACTAGGAAATACGATTCTCAATCTTAACGATCGGCGAACGTATTTTCGCGCCAATAGTCTCAGCCTTGCCGAAATCGAACGAGCAAAACAAATTGGCAAGTTGTGTGCTAAATGTCAGGGTTGTGGTTATTCCGGACGGATCGGGCTACAAGAAGTGTCTGTAATTACCGATCGACTCAAATCAGCAATTTTGAGTGGTGATGCCGAACGCATCGATCTTGCTATTCAGGAAACAGGCATGCGATCGTTTGTAGATTTAGCCATTAAATTGTTTAGAGAAGGCCATACCACGCTGACGGAAGTTAGGCGTTGCGTTCCGGTCAGAACTCTGCTTCAAAATCAACTTGCCACCGCTCAAACTCATCCAAATAGCGGCGAGTTAAGTGCGGATAATTCTGACACATTAGAAGCAGCTTTGTATTGGAAACAACAAGCAACTAATGCCAAGGCTGACCACGAACAGCTATTAACAGAATTAGAAAATTATCAACAGGAAGCAGACAGATTCGAGCAGCGGATCGCACAGAGTCGATCTCAGTCAGCACACAGCACTCGTGCCGAGATTGCGCTGCAATTATTGTCGGTGATCGATGTGATCGAACTCGCGCGTAGCTCAATCAAGCCACAAACCGATCGCGAAGCTGCCATTCAGAAGGGCTACTCGATGTTAGAAAATAAAATGCTGTCGAGTATCAAAGAAATCGGCGTGCGGGTCACCGAAACTAAGGGACATAAATTTGACCCACATCTACATGAAGTCATCAAAGAAATCGGCACGCACGAGCATCCTGCTGGTTCGATTATCGAAGAGTTTAGACGTGGGTATACGCTCGGCGATCGCGTTTTAAGATTGGCACAGGTTAAGGTCGCCGTTGCATCGAGTTATGCTTAGTCGATCGATTATTTCTGAGCTAGTGCCAACCATTCTTGTCTAGTAATTCGCATTTTATTTGCCTCGATCCATCGCCCTCTTTTTCGGAATGCGTGGGGAATATAGCCCACAAATCGCATCCCAACTTTTTCGAGTACCCGCTTACTGCTTTTATTCCAGAGCGCGTAACTTGCCTCAATTTGGGTAGCATCTAGTCGATCGAATCCAAACGAGACGATCGCGATTACCGATTCCGTCATGTAACCTTTTCCTTGATGTGCTGGATGCGTCCAAAAGCCCAGATTCCAAATCCCTTCACGCTTATTTTTATTGATGCCAATCCGTCCGAGTAGGTTATCTGAATCACGATCGGCGATCGTAAAGCTATAGAGTTTTCCCTCCTGCCAAGCCAGCAAATTCTCTTGCAATGGCTCATACAAATCTTCGAGCTGTGCGGGTGCCTCAGAGTCCATTCCAGCGTGAAATCTCGGTGAAGTTGTCGCCTCAAAGATCGCTGGCAAATCCTCCACCGTAGAATGGCGCAATTGACACCTTGATGTCTCGATCGTAAAATCTTGAGGAATAACTTTTGTCATCTTAATAAATAGATATTCATTCTTCAATATCTGTAAAGTTAACTCGTTGGCGTAGTCTCTGATTCTGAGCATCATTAAGAGCGCCTAGTGTCAGTGAAAATAGATTGATTAGTTAAGGTTTAGAGCCAGCCATTCTTGCTGATTAATACTCATCTTATTTGACTCAACCCATTGCCCCTTTTTTTGAAATGAATGAGGAATATATTCAATAAATTTCATTCCAATTTTTTCTAAAACACGCTGGCTACTCTTATTCCAAAGTGCATAGCCTGCCTCGATTTGGGCTGCATTTAATCGATCGAATCCAAACGCCATAATTGCGATTGCTGCTTCTGTCATGTAACCTTGCCCTTGATACTCTGGATGTGTCCAAAATCCCAGATTCCAAACATCCGTAAAATTGGTTTGGCGAATCCCAATACGCCCGAGTAAGCGATTTGAAGACAGATCGGCGATTGTGAAAGTAAAGGTTTCTCCAGCATCCCAAGCGCGAGAATTTTCCCTAAATGGCTCATCCAATTCCGCCATAGTTGTGGGTGCTTCCCATCGCATTCCATCGTTAAATCCAGCAAAACGGGTAGCAGCAAAGATATCGGGGATATCCTCCATCGACGGACGACGCAGCCGACACCTAGCCGTCTCGATCGTAAAATCTTGAGGAATAACTTTTGTCATCTTACACCAGTACGAAAACACTAGTATTAGTATAAATTTGAGGTACCCACAAGGGGCACCCCCACAAGTTAAATTACTATTTTTCTAGAATTGTTGCAATCTTTCCAATAAAATCTCGCGTTGTTTCTCCGACTCAACCAAACCATCCTGCGCTTCTCGAACTACTTCTGAAGTCGCTCGTTCGACAAATTTAGGATTACTCAACCGAGCATTAGTCGAAGCGATATCTTTGTCAATCTTGTCGATCTTCTTCTGAATCTTGGCTTTGAAAGCATCGATATCGACAACTCCAGTTAATGGCAGAATTAGTTGAACCGTCGCAAATACACTGGCGATCGATCTAGCTGGTTCTTCAGCTAACTTATCAACGATATTTAACTCTTCAACCTTAGCCAAATCGCAGATATAAGTCTTGCCACGTTCTAAAATTTGACGTTCGAGCTCGCTATCGCTCTGAACGATTAAGGTAACTTTGGTCGCTGGTTTGATGTCAGCCTCCGCCCGAAGATTCCGAGTAGTGCGAATTACCCCAATGAGTAATTCAAACTCGCGATCGAGTTCGGGATTAATCAGATTAGCATCCGCGATCGGATATGCTTGAATCGAAATATCATTACCATCTTCTACTTGAGTAAACGTCTGCCAAATCTCGGAAGTAACGTGAGGCATGAAGGGATGAATTAATTTTAAGATCCCATCTAAAACAAATCCTAAAGTTTGTTGGGCGACTAACTTACTATTTGGCTCTGCACCTTCCAATAACCGGGATTTAACTAACTCGATATACCAATCACACAAATCGCCCCAGAAGAACTCGTATAACACCTTCGCTGCTTCGCCGAGCGCATATCGATCGATATAATCCCCCGTCTGTTGAGCTGTCTGATGGAAGCGCGATAAGATCCATCGATCGGCAACTTCCAGATCTGTAAGATTGGGATTACCTAATTGTGCGGGTGTTTTTTCCTCCAGATTCATCATTACAAATCGCGCGGCATTCCACAATTTATTTGTAAAATTGCGACTAGCTTCGACAGATTCCGATTCATCAGTTTTGCGATTATATTGAATCCGAATATCTTGCCCCGCACCGATTACTTCGCGAATCAGGGTATACCGCAGCGCATCGGTACCGTATTTGTCGATCAGCAATAATGGATCGATTCCATTACCCGCCGATTTCGATTGTTTCTTACCATTTTCATCCAGAACTAAACCGTGGATGTAGACATTTTCAAATGGCATTTTACCAGTCAAATAGCCAGACATCATCGTCATTCTGGCGACCCAAAAGAAGATAATATCGTAACCAGTCACGAGGGTAGAAGTTGGATAATAAGTCTCTAGATCGGCAGTATCTTCCGGCCAACCGAGAGTAGAGAATGGCCATAATCCAGACGAGAACCAAGTATCTAGTACGTCAGGATCGCGAACTAATTGGACGTTGTTGCCGAATTGTTCGATCGCTTGTGCCCGTGCTTCCTCCTCACTCTTAGCGACAAAGAACGGCGTATTATCGGTAATTTCCCCATTAGTTTCACTCACCGCATACCAAGCCGGAATTTGATGACCCCACCATAATTGCCGCGAGATACACCAATCTTTCAATTTGACCAACCAATCCCGATATACCTTCGACCACCGTTGCGGGACGAATTCAGGCGAATTCTGATTATCTAAATGCTCCAGACAATTATCCGCCATCGGGCGAATTTTGACGAACCATTGGGTTGATAGTAATGGCTCGACCGGAACTTTACCGCGATCGCTATAAGGGACGGTATGCTTATATTCTTCGACTTTAACTAAAGCGCCCAACTCATCTAATTTAGCTACCACATTTCGCCGTGCGGCAAACCGTTCTTGTCCATTAAAATCACCAGCATTCTCATTCAGAGTGCCGTCTTTGTTCATGATATTGATGAGCGGCAAATTATGCCGTTGCCCCATCGCAAAATCATTCGGATCGTGGGCTGGTGTAACTTTGACGCATCCAGTTCCAAACTCAGCTTCAACGAAGTCATCACCAATAATGGGAATTTGCCGACCGACTATCGGCAGTGTTAGAGTCTTACCAATCAGATGTTTGTAGCGTGGATCGTTCGGATTGACCGCTACCCCTGCATCACCCAACATCGTCTCAGGGCGTGTCGTCGCGACATCAACATATCCCGAACCATCACTCAACGGATAGCGGAAATACCATAAACTACCATTAGTTTCCTTATTTTCAACCTCCAAATCCGACACCGCCGACTGGGAAGCTGGACACCAATTGACTAAATACTGTCCCCGATAAATCATCCCATCCTGGTGCAGCCGGACAAATGCCTCTAATACCGCCGCCGACAATCCCTCATCCAGCGTAAACCTTTCCCGCGTCCAATCCGCCGAGACACCCATCCGCTTGAGTTGATTGACAATCGTTCCACCGGATTCCACTTTCCATTCCCACGCACGTTCTAGAAACTTTTCGCGTCCGACATCATAGCGAGTCTTACCCTCAGCTTTGAGCTGCTTCTCCAAGATCGTCTGAACTGCGATACTGGCATGATCTGTCCCTGGTAAAAATAGGGTATTATCTCCCCGCATCCGATGGTAGCGAATCAACGTGTCGATTAACGCGCTCTCAAACGCATGTCCCAGGTGCAAACTCCCCGTCACGTTTGGCGGTGGAATGACGATGCAGAATGGTTTCCCACCTTTGGCTGGGTCAACTTTGTAGGTTTGGTTGTTTTCCCAAATCTGTTGCCATTTGGCTTCGGTGGTTTTTGCGTCGTACTGTGGGGGAAGATTAGCTGTCATGGGATTGATGATGCGTCGATTTGCCTCTCTTACGATTGTGCCATAGTCGGGCTGAGGATGTAGATTTTGCTTGACACCGTTATGTCTGATATGACATAATCAATAAATGTAGTGGAGCGGATTGCCACTACTAGAGGACGCAAATTTGCAGCCACTCATTTGAACAACCGTAATTTTGAATACCAGTATATTGATTTATGAATATAAAAAACTTAGTGTTTAAAAAACATCAGAAATTTAATGACTACGCCCAAAGACAGTAAAGAAATTGTATGGTTATCCGGCGAAGTAAAAACGCCTCCGTTCTCACAATCAGCACGAATTGAATCAGGCTCTCTACTGAGACAATTACAGGAAGGTGAATTATTATCGATGCCAATATCTAAACCGATGCCTAGTATTGGTAATCACTGTCACGAACTAAGAGTACATGACAGCGAAAATAATAAAGAATGGAGAATCATTTATCGAATCGATGATGATGCAATTGTAGTTTTAGATGTGTTTGCAAAAACAACCCAAAAGACTCCCAAGCAAGTTATCGATAATTGTCAAAGAAGATTCAAACTATATGATGAAGACTCAGAGACAGGATAGCTCCTGTTATGATATGAATTATGGAATCCACGAAAAAACAAAAACTAGAAGCGGCTGGGTGGAAAGTTGGCACTGTAGCTGAATTCCTACAGCTTACGCCGGAGGAAGAAGCGATCGTCGAAATTCGAGTGGCACTGAGTAAGTCACTGAAAAAATTAAGACAACAAGAGCAACTTTCTCAGCAAAAACTGGCTGAAAAGACTAATTCTAGTCAATCGCGAGTGGCAAAAATGGAAGCTGCCGATCGATCTGTATCGATCGATCTATTAATCAAATCATTACTAGCACTCGGCGCGACTCGTGAAGATATTGCAGCGGCAATTGCGGGAGAGTAAGATCGAACTATGATTTCACTAACTGTCGCTTTCGAGCGAAATCCTGACTACCACGAACTAATGTCGATCGACGACGAAACAATGTGTCGGTCTATTATACTAGTCGAGATGGTGTAACTCATTTATTAGGAGACCGATCGCCGTGACTAGCACGCTCAATGCCCCCACCATCCAGACATTACCCAATGGCTTGACCATCATTGCCGAACAGATGCCTGTAGAAGCGGTGAATCTAAATATCTGGTTGAATGTCGGTTCGTTTCAAGAAACCGATGCAATCAATGGCATGGCGCACTTCCTCGAGCACATGGTGTTTAAAGGTACGCCCCGATTGGTAGCTGGAGAATTCGAGCGGCTGATCGAGGAACGCGGTGCAGTGACTAATGCCGCGACGAGTCAAGATTATACGCATTACTACATTACTACCGCACCCAAGGATTTTGCTGCGCTCGCACCCCTGCAAATCGATGTGGTGACAAATCCGCGCATTCCTGATGAAGAATTCGATCGTGAGAAATTAGTCGTATTAGAAGAAATTCGCAGGTCTCAGGATAGTCCTCAACGCCGGATTTATCAACACGCGATCGAAGTTGCCTTTAACAAACTACCATATCGGCGATCGGTGTTAGGGCCAGAAGCAGTAATTGAAGGCGTTACCGCCCAACAGATGCGCTATTTTCACGCTACCCACTATCAGCCTACTTCAATGACAGCAGTAGCCGTAGGAAATTTACCCGTTGATGAGTTGATTAATATCGTCGCCGATGGATTTGCCGCACAATCTGGCACGATTCCAGCGGTTGATTTTGTAGGCAAAAATTCTCGCCCCACTCCCGAACCTGCCTTTACGCGCGTAGTTCGGCAAGAACACATCGATTCTAGTCTCCAACAGGCAAGATTGATTATGGTCTGGCGCGTGCCCGGAACGATCGATTTAGCCGAAACTTATCCTCTGGATATTTTGGCCGCCATCCTCGGATCGGGACGAACATCGCGATTGGTAAAAGAGTTGAAGGAAGAACGTCAACTGGTGAATAATATCAGCGTCAGCAATATGAGCAATCGCGTTCAAGGATTATTTTATCTCAGCGCCCAGTTGCCGAGCGAAAATCTGCGCGAAGTCGAGCAAATTATCACCCAGCATATCTCCCTGCTGCAAACTACGCTCATCACTGAATCAGAAATCGCCAGGGTGCGCCGTCAAGTGGCCAATCGCTATATTTTCGGCACCGAAACTCCCAGCGATCGAGCGGATCTTTACGGTTATTATCGATCGGTAGTGGGAGATCTGACTCCAGCTCTAAATTATCCCCACCAAATCCAATCTTTAGATGCTACAACCATTCAACTAGCCGCGCGTCACTACCTCTCGCCGACGGCATATGGAGTAATTACAGTTAAGCCAGAGTGAGTGCGATGTCCCGTACCCGATTAAAATCGGTGCTAGTGTTGCGAAGTCCGCCTTCGCGGACTAGTAATCTTAGCCGAGCCTACTCTTCGGGCGGAGCCTGCGCTTTACGCTTACAGTCTCCAGGCTCCTCTTGTCCTGCACTGACGTAATTTAAATCGAGATCGATCGAGTCGGTAATTGTTGACTCGACTTGGATAACGGTATTGACTTGAATGACTGTCGGCGGATATTGTTTCTCAATTGCTGCGGCGATGGCCTCCTCCTGCAACCATTTGAGATTGCTTTTGGCCCAAGCACGGTTTTGGGGATAGGGACTATCGATCGTTTGTTGACAGAGATAGATCGCCAGATCGGCCTGTCCGTTGCGCTGATAAGCTTTGATCAACCAGCGTTGGGCTTCAAAATACTCACTAGGCTTGGTAGCAGTATGCTGACGGCAAAAAGTTTCGAGTGCTTCGACTGCCTCGGCATATTGGCGGTTGTGGCTGGCGAAAATTCCAGCTTTGAGCAGTTTTAGGTCGGCTGTCATAAAATCGATCGAAAACAGCGAAAGGGGAAACTCGGCAATCTTAGTTTGCCCACATCTCGCTCGATCGATAGCACTTTGGTAGTATATTTGCCAATTATGCCCAAATTTAGCCGTAGATCTGACCTGCAGATCCAAAAGCCGAGTCGTGCGAGATCTCTAGTCGCAACTACTACTAAAATTCCTGGGGATCGCTGAGAAATATCCTCAGCACAGTGCGCGTTCGATGATAAACTTATCGATAGCATTGCAAAATATTAAGAATAGCTAAAAAAATCGGCGTATAGTTATCCACAAACAGTTATCGAGCTGAAAACTGGGAAGTTAAATATCCTTCCTGGTTGACGCTATCGATCGACTCGAGCATTTAGACCCGATCGATCTAACTACCAATCGATAATCATCCCGATCGCATCTCGCTATAGTCAAAATCACACAATAAATAAAGTAACGCGCACATGGCTACCACCGCAGAAAAAACAAACGTGGGCAGACTCACCCAAGTTATCGGTCCAGTTGTGGACGTAGAATTTACTGGTGGCAAGATGCCCCAAATCTACAGCGCCCTCAAAATTGAAGGCAAAAACGAAGCCGGACAAGACGTATCGGTAACCTGCGAAGTGCAACAACTTCTAGGCGACAATCAAGTTCGTGCCGTTGCAATGAGTACCACTGATGGATTGGTACGCGGCATGGAAGTAACCGACCTCGGTGCGCCGATTAGCGTTCCGGTTGGGGCTGCTACTCTCGGTCGGATTTTTAACGTCTTGGGCGAAACCGTAGATAACCAAGGGCCAGTCGATACTCAAGACAGATCGCCCATCCACCGGGATGCACCCAAACTCACCGAACTCGAAACCAAGCCTTCCGTATTTGAAACCGGAATCAAGGTAATCGACTTGCTCACTCCCTATCGTCGGGGCGGTAAAATCGGTCTGTTCGGTGGTGCTGGTGTAGGCAAAACCGTAATCATGATGGAACTGATCAACAACATCGCGACCAATCATGGTGGTGTATCGGTATTTGGCGGTGTCGGCGAACGCACCCGTGAAGGAAACGACCTTTACAATGAAATGATGGAATCGGGAGTAATCGATAAAGATAACTTCAGTAACTCCAAAATCGCCCTCGTTTACGGACAAATGAACGAGCCACCCGGAGCGCGGATGCGCGTTGGTTTGGTCGCGTTGACCATGGCGGAATACTTCCGCGATGTCAACAAGCAAGATGTATTGCTATTCATCGACAACATTTTCCGCTTCGTCCAAGCAGGTTCGGAAGTATCCGCACTCTTGGGTCGGATGCCTTCGGCGGTAGGTTATCAGCCTACTCTAGGTACGGATATGGGTGACTTACAAGAGCGGATTGCTTCGACTAAAGAAGGTTCGATCACGTCCATCCAAGCGGTATACGTACCTGCGGATGACTTCACCGACCCCGCTCCAGCAACTACCTTCGCTCACTTAGACGGTACGACCTCCTTGTCGCGGAGCCTAGCATCCAAAGGGATTTACCCAGCAGTAGATCCGCTCGATTCTACCTCGACAATGCTTCAACCATCGATCGTGGGTGCGGAACACTACAACACGGCGCGGGCGGTACAATCGACCCTCCAACGTTATAAAGAACTGCAAGACATCATTGCAATTCTCGGTTTGGACGAACTCGCTGAGGAAGATCGCCTGATCGTTTCTCGCGCGCGCAAAGTCGAACGCTTCTTATCGCAACCCTTCTTCGTTGCTGAAGTATTCACTGGTTCGCCTGGGAAGTATGTGAAACTCGAAGACACCATTAAGGGTTTCCAAGCGATCCTCAATGGCGAACTCGACGATTTACCAGAGCAAGCTTTCTACCTCGTTGGCGATATCAACGAAGCTAAAGAAAAAGGTGCCAAACTAAAAGCTGCTTAGTTAAAACTCGATCTAGGGTATCCGCATGGGTACCCTTCGATCCAACAGCAGTTTAGATCTGAGAAATAACAATAATATAAATATCGATCGGATGAGAGTAATGATAAACCCTTGCTGTGGGCAGTTCCCACCCTAAGTGGTTGTAGACTTAATTAAATCTACTCATTCACTATTCACTGTTCACTGTTCACTATTCACTAATTTATATGACCTTAACTGTAAAAGTAATCGCTCCAGATAAAACCGTCTGGGATGGTAAAGCTGATGAAGTAATTTTACCCAGTACGACCGGACAAATCGGAATTTTGACTGGTCACGTATCCCTCGTCACTGCGTTGGATACAGCAGTAATGCGCGTCAAAACAGACAAAGATAAATGGACTCCGATCGCACTGATGGGCGGCTTTGCGGAGATTGAAAATGATGAAGTTACCGTTTTAGTGAACGGCGCAGAATTGGGCGATAAAATCGATCGCGAGCAAGCTCAAAAAGCCTTCGCAGAAGCAGAACAAAAATTAGCCGCCGTCCAAAATGGCAGCCCTCAAGACAAGATTCAAGCCAATCAAACATTCAAACGCGCTAGAGCGAGACTCCAAGCCTCCGGTGCTGCCTGATTACAATGGTAATTACGAACTAAAGCAGCTGTATGAAAACCCCTGAGAGTAGATCGATGGGGTTTTATAATTTGACGATCGATTCTAGTATTGCAGATGAGGTAAAAATGAGTGCGATCGGGCGAATTTTCCGCAAGTTTAAGGCAATCCTCTCTGAAGATGAGAAGTTTTTAGAAACGATCGAAGATATCGAACGGATCGTCTCTAAAATATTATCGATCGGGATGATTGTCGTTACCTTTATCGCGATCGCCCATTTAAGTTATGCTTTAATCGACAAACTATTTCTGACAGTCGATCGACCCAGTAATGAAAGCTTCAACACCACTTTATTCGAGCTATTTGGGTTATTTCTAAATGTTTTAATCGCGTTAGAAATCCTCGAAAATATTACGGCTTATCTGCGGAAACACACGATTCAGGTCGAACTAGTAATCGTCACCTCGCTCATCGCCGTGGCCAGAAAAATTATCATTCTCGACCTAGAGAAAAAAGGTAGTGACGATCTGATTGCGCTAGCTGTTGCAGTTCTTTCTTTATCTTTGGGTCTATTAATCGTACATCATACTACTAGAAAATAGGATTGCGGTGCCCAGGAGCGACTGCGGGCTGGTGGCTAGAGAATGAAACAATCTCTTTATCGAACCAGCATCATCATAGTCAATCCAAAATCCAAAATAATCCTACTCGTTATACTTTACACGGGCATAACTTGAGCATCGGCGATCGAAGAGATGATAGTCTAGTAAAGTCAAGGAAAAAGTGGAGCTTGAGGGATGAGCAATCTAAACTTTACGGAAGAAGATCGAGAAATATTAAATTATGAAAGATTTCACCATCCTCATCCCAGGGTCCAGTTGAAGATGGAAGTATTATGGCTTAAAAGTCAAAACTTACCTTTAAATATGATTTGTAGGCTAGCAAACATTTCACCTAATACATTGAGAAAATATTGTCAACAATATCAGGCTGGTGGTATAGAAAAACTCAAAGAAATTAACTTTTATCAACCCAAAAGTGAATTAAAATTACATCAGACAACTATCAAAGAGTATTTGAAATTGAATCCTCCAGCTACCATAAATGAAGCTGTAAATCAGATTGAAAATCTTACCGGAATTAAACGCAGTCCAACCCAGATCCAAAAATTCCTGAAATCAATAGGGATGCGATGTTTGAAAGTTGGGGCTATTCCTTCTAAAGCAGATCCCGATGAACAGGAAGAATATAAAATAAATAAGCTAGAACCCAGGTTAGAAGAGGCAAGACAAGGAAAAAGAGCGGTTTTCTTCGTGGATGCGGCTCACTTTGTCATGGGAGCTTTTTTGGGGATGATTTGGTGTTTTCAACGGCTGTTTATTAAGTCACCTTCAGGGAGAAAACGGTTCAATGTGCTGGGAGCATTAAATGCCATTACTCATGAAGTTATTTTGGTTACTAATGACAGCTATATCACTGCTATTCAGATTTGTGAACTTCTGCAAAAATTAGCTGACCTAGGACTGAGCATTCCCATTACTCTGGTTTTAGACAATGCTCGATACCAAAAATGTCGAGTTGTCCAAGATTTAGCTAAATCCTTGGAAATAGAATTACTATACTTGCCGACTTATTCGCCCAATCTAAATTTGATTGAAAGGCTCTGGAAGTTTGTTAAAAAGAAATGTTTATATGGCAAGTATTATGAGGATTTTACTCAGTTCTCATCAGCCATCTCTGAATGTCTAAATGATGCTCATCTGCAACATAAAAAAGAGCTTGATTCCTTGCTCACACTCCGCTTTCAGCATTTTGACAAAGCTCAGGTTATGACCGTTTAAAGTATAGTCCCAGGGGGCGCTATTACCCGTGTACCGCCAGGAACCAAGCGCTGCGGCTTGCCCAAATCGGCGGGAATCCGATAGACCGGACGACGACGAAAGATCGGCGCAGTTTCTTCTACATTAGGCTTGATTTGGCGATCGCGCGACGGAGTTACTGGAGCTGGCGATTGTTGGATCGTACCAGAAGCAGGTGAATTTACGCCTTTGGCACCAGTAAGATTGGCATCAGAGAGGTTGAGCGCAGTGAGATTGGCACCCGTGAAGTCAGCTAGGGCTAGGTTCGCACTACCTAAGTTAGTATTGCGGAGGATGGCGCGGCTGAAATTGGTATTCACGAGATTGGCATAAGTTAGATCGGTATTAGTAAGATTAGTGCCGATAAAATTGACATCGATCGCACTTACTGCTTGGAGGACGGCTTGGGAGAGATTGGCATTACTTAGATCTGCGCCGGTTAGATTGGCTCCACCCAATTTTGCACCAGTTAAATTCGTACTCGTCAACTTTGCACCGACTAAATTAGCCGCCTGGAGATCGGCATTTACCAATTGTTTGCGACTGAGATCTGCGCCACTGAGATCGCAACCTACACATTTATTAGTAGAAATTAACTTGTTGAGATCTGCCGTGCTATAAGCATGAGCAACAGGCACGATCGTGATTTGGAGCGCGATGCAGCACAAATAAAAATGGCACTTCATTTAAATTCTAAATAATAAATTATGCAATTTGAGGAGTGAGAGAGTGCGAAAATTAGGCGGAGATCCGATCCGCCCCTCACTAGAGGAAAATTTATTTACTGTTCTCTAGTCCCTACATATTACATGAAGCTATAAATCTTCTGAAGTTCCAATTCAGTGCTAAGTGTTGATGGTAATTGGGATTTGGGATAAATATGTCGATCGAGATGTGTTTGTAATCCAATGAGTGGATCTGGGCCATTGGCGACCATAAATTCTAAGCGAGTGACTTGAGGCATTTTTGCGATCGCATCGAGAATTTGGAAGATTGCTTGGACGTAAGGGTGATTATTATCTTTATACCAACCCTCGATCGCTAAATTTGCCTGATCGAAACCGAGATGGAATGCCAGCGATGGCGTACCAAAGATTGCGACACCGACAGGTCGAGCTTCTTCTTTCAACAAGAGATGGCTAGTCTCCGCTAGGTGACGCAGTTTATCCAATCGATCGTACCGCGCTGTAACCTCTAGCGGTTCTTCATTCCAGGTGATTCCTACCGTCACCAGATAGGTTTGAAGTAGCATGTGTCCGAGTTTCTCAGCTTTGGTAGCTAGATAGTCATTGTTATAGTCATTAGCTTCGATCAACAAGGGGACGCGCCCGACAACCTCCAAGCCATAACCTTTAAGTCCAGCGATTTTGCGTGGATTATTCGTGATCAGGCGAATTTTATTCACCCCTAGATCGTTAAGAACTTGGGCACCGACCCCATAATTTCGTAAGTCTGCGGGGAAGCCGAGGCGATTGTTCGCTTCGACGGTATCTAGCCCCATATCTTGGAGTGAGTAAGCTTTAAGCTTATTAATCAATCCGATACCGCGTCCTTCTTGCCGGAGATAGACGACTACGCCTTCACCCGCATGTTCGATCGTTTTGAGGGCGGCTTGGAGTTGGAGCCGACAGTCACAGCGCAGCGAACCGAGGGCATCGCCAGTGAGACATTCGGAGTGCATCCGCACCATAATCGGTTTATCGCCAAAATTTGCCGGATCGCCTTTGACGATCGCGACTGTTTCGGTATTATCTAATAGGTTCCGGTAGCCATAGATATTAAACTGCCCGAATTGGCTGGGGAGTTTGGTAATCGCCTCGCGCAACACAAATCTGTCGTGCTGGAGACGATAGCTAATCAGATCCGCGATGCTGATGATTTTGAGATCGTGCGTCTGGGCGTAAGTAACTAGATCGCCCAATCTGGCCATCGAGCCGTCAGGATTTTGAATTTCGCAAATTACTCCAGCCGGAGCCAAGCCAGCCAGCCGCGCTAAATCTACTGCTGCTTCGGTATGCCCCGCTCGTTTCAATACGCCACCTTCACGCGCACGCAGGGGGAAAATATGACCGGGACGGCGGAGATCTTCAGGTTGAGTACTTGGATCGATCGCGAGTTGAATCGTGCGCGTGCGATCTTCCGCCGAAATCCCCGTACTTACGCCGAGATGCGGACTCGCATCGATACTGACAGTAAACGCCGTCTGATTGGGGTCGGTGTTATTCGATACCATCAAGGGTAAATCCAATCGATCTAGTACCTCGCCAGTCATGGCGACACAAATTAGACCCCGCGCATGGACGGCCATAAAATTAATCTGGTCGGGAGTGACTGTTTGGGCAGCACAAATTAGATCTCCCTCATTTTCACGGTTTTCATCATCTACCACCACGACCATTTTGCCCACTGCAAAGTCCTTGAGGGCAGTATCGATCGCGTCAAACTCAAATTTCGACAGGTCAGTAGAAGAAGTTGCTATCACAGATCGCTCAAATGTTGGTAAACTATATAGTCCACTATGGGAATTCACAATTCAGACTTCGACTCAGTTAGGCTATATTCACTACTAGCCGCTCGATCGCCAAAGGTCGAAGTGTCTGCTGAATTTCTGTCTTGAATTAGTTGGTGTTTCCCGATGGTGGAGATGTTGCTAATTCTTATTATATAGGTCATAAGATTCATGGGTGAGCAAAACCGCCTGCAAGTTGGGATCGTCGGTGCGTCGGGTTATGGCGGTGTCCAATTGGTGCGCTTGCTGCAAGACCATCCAGAGATAGAAATTGCTTATTTAGGTGGGGATAGTAGCGCGGGCAAAAAGTTCGCCGATTTGTATCCCCATCTGGCTCACGCTGTCGATTTGACGATCGAGCGCATAGATATCGATGTGATTGCCGATCGCTGTCAGGCGGTCTTTCTCGCCCTGCCTAACGGCTTAGCCTGCGAGATGGCCCCAAAATTAATCGCCAAAGGTTGTCGCGTCCTCGATCTCTCCGCCGATTATCGGTTTACCGATCTCGATGTCTACACCCAGTGGTACAAAATTCCGCGTACCGATCGCGATACGGCAGCAATGGCGGTCTATGGCTTGCCCGAACTCTATCGATCGAAACTCCGCACTGCCAAGCTCGTCGGCTGCCCTGGTTGCTATCCAACTGCCAGTCTCCTTGCCCTCTCACCTTTGCTCAGACAGGGATTGATCGATCCAGACACCGCGATCGTCGATGCCAAATCTGGCACCTCTGGCGGTGGCAGACAAGCCAAAACTCACTTACTTCTGGCCGAGGCTGATAATACGATCGGCGCATATAGCGTCGCTGGACACCGCCATACACCCGAAATCGAGCAAGTGTGTAGCGATCTCGCCAGTCATGAGGTCAAAGTCCAATTTACCCCGCATCTGATGCCAATGGCCCGCGGCATTCTAGCAACCGTCTATGCGACGATTCGCGACCCAGGATTGGTAACCGAAGATCTGATTACGATCTACAAAGCCTTCTACCGCTCCTCTCCCTTTGTCAAAGTCTTGGATGGTGGCATCTATCCGCAGACGAAGTGGGCAGCCAGCACCAATCTCTGTTACATCGGCTTAGAAGTCGATGCCCGCACTGGGCGGGTAATTGTCATGTCAGCGATCGATAATCTGATCAAAGGACAAGCCGGACAAGCGGTGCAGTGTCTGAATGCAATGATGGGCTGGGACGAAACGCTCGGCCTACCACAGCTGAGTTTCTATCCCTAAGTATCGCCAATATAATGAAAGGACGAGCATACTTGTAGCTGCCAGCTTTTGGAGGTCTTATGACGATTGCGGTCGATCGAGAAACCGAGATTTTACCACTGAATATCGGTACTGTTAAGTTTACAGCGGAACAGTTCGAGCAATTGTGTGTGGCTAATCCAGATCGATCGCTAGAACTCACTGCCCAAGGAGAATTAATTGTTATGCCCCCAGTCGGTGGAGAAAGTGGCAGTTATGAGTCAGAAATAGATATCGATCTAGGGATCTGGAATCGAACTGCTAGATTAGGTAAGACTTTCAGTTCTTCTACCTTGTTCGTTTTACCTGATGGCAGTCGCAAATCGCCTGATGTTGCATGGGTCGAACTGTCTCGCTGGGAAGCTCTAACCAGGGAAGAACGTAAGAAATTTCTCTTATTGGCACCAGATTTTGTCATTGAGTTGAGATCTGAAACAGATCGATTACCACCACTTCAGTCGAAAATGCTAGAGTATCGAGCTAATGGTGTCCGGCTGGGATGGCTGATCGATCCTCAGCAACAGCAGGTAGAAATCTATCGTGTAGGTCAGGAAGTAGAGGTATTACGATCGCCAACTTCTCTAAGCGGCGAAAATGTATTACCTGGATTCGTACTCGATCTGACCAAGATCTGGTTATAGATTCGCATAGCAAGCTATGCGCGTCAGCAATCAAAATTGATGCCTTTGGTAATGCTCGCTCTAGTTATAGTTAAGTTATCAGAATAGAACGTCGATAGATTTAATTTCGATTATCGATTTTCTTCTCTGACTCTCTGAACGAAGTAACGTTGAATTGCTGTTTCAAATTCATAAAGATAGGCGGCAAGAATAATCCAGAGAATAAACGGCCCCGATAATATGTATTTAAATTTGTTAACATCGGTTAACATTTCACCGATATGATAGATGAAACTCCAGATATTGTAATAGCGATTATTTGTCGGAATAAATAGTCCACCGATCGCAATACAACCGATCGTCGCAATATTAATCGTTAGCCAAGCATACATCCCTTCCCACCAACTAATAATCGTGGGAAGCCCCCCATTCAGCCGATCTCGTTCTTGTCGTTCGGACTCAGGTACAAATTTTTCCAATAATACATTGATGAGATGATGGATATAAGCAATCCCCCAAATCGGCGATAAAGCAAGCATACAAACAATTATTAAATCTAACTGAACTGGCAATAACTCAAAAAATCGAGCATTGCGAGAAATATAGTTAATTCCTGTAGATAATAATGCCATGGCGATCGCTAATCCAAGCGCATTAAACCATGCACCAGCTTTGGGAAGACGTAAAAACATAATCTTATTTGTTTACTCAGCTTGATGATTTATTCGGGGCATCTATCGATCGAATCGAGAGATGCGGAATTAGTGTACCCAGATTCCTAAAAAATCATGCAAGATCGCTAAAAATAAGAACTACTTAGTAACTAATATACTTTGAATTGAAATCTCTTGACAATTCAACATTATCGACCAAGCTCAATACCTGTAACCTGGCAGCAGATCGAGTCGATCGATCTCCCCAAAATTCAGCTTGAGCTTGGCTCATGGCAGATTTGAGTAATTGCCGTGCGGTGTCGCGATCGTAACCAAATTCGACCGCTAGCTCGATCGCATCTCGATCGGCTGTAGTAAGCTGGCGTAAATGCTGTTCGCCCAATTGATTCTGATAGATGCGGAAGCCTGCTAATCCAGCGATTAATAGTGTTGAAACTAACATGCCAATATTTTGAGTAGTTGCTAGATCGATTAAGCTGAGACTCAAGCCTGCGATGAGCGCGATATATGTCGATCGATTACCAACGATCGATCCATTCTCGATCCGAGCGAGTTCGTGCCAAAACAACAGATTTCGCAAGTCTACATCGATCGATCGCCATTGATGTAAATCGACCTGAATTAGATATCGATCGCGCTTTATTCTGTGGTTCATCAATAGCTTGGACTTGGTATTAGCAGCTCGCTCGACCTTGACGAGCGAGCGCAATCGATCGGGAACTAACGATTGCAATCTGATAATTTCCTGCATTCTTTCCGGCGATCGCAACATTTGATTTTATTGTTACTTCAGCTACAAAGCTATTGTAATTATATCCACATTAGCTACATATTAACGGGAGCATCCCACTTTTTAAAATCCTGAAAGAGGAAAACACCCTCGATCGCTGAACCGCCTGATGAGTGGTTTTTACTACTTTATTCTACAAGTGAGTAATAAAAAGTGGGATGCTCCCCATATTAACTTACTGCTTTCTTTTTTTTAAGTATGTAGCTAAATTTACAAAACCCCTTTGATTGCTAACACGGCAGACTCTGGCAACAATTTAAATTATTTTTGCATAAATGTATAACCATACACAATAAACCGTAATTGGCTAGTTAATAATTACTTGCATACCAGAGAATCTCAGTAATTCAACTGGACTAGTTTTACACAAATTCGAATAATAACTTCATGACTTGCAAAGCATTTATTTGCTCTGTCACAGTGTCATATTACCAGTAGTTTATCTGGGCTGATGTAGTCGATTGTCAATTAATTAAGGATAACTTTAATGACTAGAGATGGCACCACGCTGGCAAAATTAGAAAAATCCAAAAGACATTATAATGCTTGGGTTGTTAATGAAACATTAGAAGATTATTCACTGCGTTATGCACCGCGATCGTTTCGGCGCTGGTCGGAATTTACCGTTGCAAATACAGCATTGGGCGGTATTTCTTATCTAGCAGATTTTGCGATCGGCGGTTCGATCGCGATTAGTTCGGGATTTGCCAATTCTTTCTGGGCGATTATGATTTCGGCAGTCATCATCTTTGTCACGGGATTGCCGATCTCTTACTATGCGGCTAGATACAACATCGACATGGACTTGCTCACTAGAGGAGCGGGTTTTGGATATATCGGCTCGACGCTAACTTCAGTGATTTATGCCTCCTTCTGCTTTATTTTCTTCGCCCTCGAAGGCGCGATTATGGCACAAGCACTGGAGCTATACTTCCACCTGCCGTTGGTTTGGGGCTATTTCATTTGTACGATTGCCATTTTCCCGCTGGTGGTATTTGGGATGACCCTGCTGGCTACCCTTCAAGTCTGGACGCAGCCATTATGGTTATTGGGCATGTTCGCTCCCTGGTTTGCGGTGTGGATGAAAGACCCCACTACTTGGTCTACTTGGTTTAACTTCGCCGGAAAATCGCCGAGTGGAGCTAATTTTAACCTGTTGCTATGTGCGACTGGTGCGGGTGTCGCGCTCTCTTTGATCGCCCAAATCGGCGAACAAGTGGATTATCTGCGGTTTATGCCCGACTTGACTCCACAAAATAAAGGTAAATGGTGGTGGGCGGTAATTTTAGCTGGCCCAGGCTGGGTAATCTTGGGTGCGTGGAAACAGTGTGCTGGAGCCTTCTTCACTGCGCTGGCGGTTAGGAATGGGGTCGATATCGCTAAAGCTAACGAACCGATTCAGATGTATGTGGAGGGTTTTAAAGTCATCTTTAGCAATCCTGCTGTATACCTAGCTATAGCGACATTCTTCGTGATTTTGTCTCAAGTCAAAATCAATGTTACCAACGCCTATTCCGGTTCCCTCTCTTGGTCGAATTTCTTCTCCCGCCTCACTCACGCTCACCCTGGGAGAGTAGTTTGGCTGGTATTTCACCTAATTATCGCCTTAGCACTTCAAGAGTTTGGTTTGTTCGATGTATTGTTATGGGTCTTAGGATTTTACTCCAACGTGGCGATCGCGTGGGTGGGTGCTTTAGTTGCTGACTTGGTTGTCAATAAACCGCTCGGACTCAGCCCTTCCTATATCGAATTCAAACGGGCACATTTATACAATTTCAATCCCGTTGGCTTCGGTTCGATGGTTATCGCTTCAGTAATTTCGGTAATTGCCTTTTTCGGCGTGATGGGGCCAGCCGCTCAAGCTTTCTCGACCTTTATCGCTCTGGGTGTAGCATTCATTCTCTCACCGATTATCGCGATCGCGACCAAAGGTAAGTATTACATCGCTAGAAAGGACGAACACTTTCACGAAAATCCTAATGTCGTCGGTCTAACTGGCTGTTCGATTTGTGAGTATGAATACGAACGTGAAGACATGGCTTATTGTCCGGTCTATCAAGGCTCGATCTGTTCCCTCTGTTGTAGTCTGGACGCTCAATGCCACGATGCTTGTAAAGCAGTACCAGCTTAATAGTCTCGCTTAAAATTCCCCTCCCAGGAGGGGTGCCCGATAGGGCGGGGTGGGTTCCGGATTCACTTCTAATTAATTTAGATAGATATTAGCGATCGCCATTTAATAGCTTCGCTCGAGGTTCTAACCCACCCCTGCCCCTCCCAGGAGCTACCGTGTATATACAAGTCTGTTTGAGTTGATGCGTAGATTTTTAATCCCCCAAACCCCCTTAAAAAGGGGGCTAAGATCCGGTCAAAGTCCCCCTTTTTAAGGGGGATTTAGGGGGATTCCCACCAATTTCGCTTCTCGCCTGAGATGTGTGTACACCGTAGCCCTCCCAGGAGGGGAATAAGAGAACACCTATCCCCTAAAACCCATGCCCAAAACCTTATTTCAAGTCGATCTCACCAAGCCGATGGACAAGCAGGAGTTACCAGGACACAACCGCTGGCACCCAGAGATTCCCGCTGTTGTCTCCGTCAACCCTGGCGATATATTTCGGATCGAATGTAAAGACTGGACGGACGGGCAAATTAAAAATAACGATAGCCCCGACGATATTCGGGATGTCGATCTGACTGTCGTTCACGTTTTGAGCGGCCCGATTTGGGTCAATGGTGCCGAACCCGGCGATATTCTCGTAGTAGACATCCTCGATATCGGCGCACTTCAAGGCGATGAATGGGGTTTTACTGGAATTTTTGATAAAAAAAATGGGGGCGGTTTCCTGACCGACCATTTCCCCAATCCCGCTAAAGCCATATGGGATCTAGAAGGGATTTATACCAAGTCTCGCCACATTCCTGGCGTTCGCTTTGCGGGTATCACCCACCCTGGCTTGATCGGTTGTGCGCCTTCCCACGAACTACTCGCGACTTGGAATAAACGCGAAAAAGAACTGATGGATACGCAACCCGACCGACGTACCTATGGAGCTGGATTTGCTGGTGACGTACCTGTGCTGGCAGCTCTACCCAATCCTACCAATGCCATTTTAGGGACATTGTCTGGAGCTGATTTCGATCGGGTGGCAGCCGAAGCCGCACGTACCGTACCGCCGCGCGAACATGGTGGCAACTGTGATATCAAAAATCTCTCCAAAGGTACCAAGATTTATTTCCCCGTCTATGTCGAAGGGGCAAAGTTATCGATGGGCGATATTCACTTCTCCCAAGGTGATGGTGAGATTTCGTTTTGTGGCGCGATCGAAATGTCGGGCTACATCGACCTCCATGTCGAAATTATCAAAGGTGGAGTCGAGAAATATGCGATGACCAATCCCATTTTTAAGCCGGGGCCAGTCGAACCGCATTACTCCGAATACCTGATCTTTGAAGGTATTTCTGTCGATGAGATGGGTAAACAATACTTTATGGACGTGCATATCGCCTACCGTCGCGCCTGTCTCAACGCGATCGAATATCTCAAAAAATTTGGCTTCACTGGCGAACAAGCTTATCTCCTGCTAAGTTGCGCCCCAGTTGAAGGTCGGGTCAGCGGGATTGTCGATATTCCGAATGCTTGTTGTACGGTAGCAATTCCTACAGCAATTTTTGACAAGAATATTTTGCCTGTTTGAGGTTATTTGTTGGGTGGGGCGGGTGTTGCAGCAGATTTCAATTGCAAACGGAATTAATTGCCTAAACCCGCTCCTACAGTCCCCTGGCAGATCCTCCGCCTCATTCGCCGAACAGCCCACTAAGCACTAACAATATGCCATTATATGAATTTCGCTGCCCCGAATGTGGCATCTTTGATGAATGGCGTAGCATCGCCGATCGCAGCAACCCCGCTCGTTGTCCGAGTTGCCAGCAAGCTGCCAACCGGATTTTATCTGTCCCTGGCATCCAATTAAATGGGTCGATCCGGCTCAAAAAGAGTGAAAATCCCGAGCCTCAGTTGGTCAAAAAAAGCGAAGTCGATCCCGATAAACGCACCAGACCGAGAAGTCATGGCGGTCGCCCGTGGATGATTAACCATTAATTATCTTTCCCGAGTGAGTGTTCTTCACTCGATGAGTTGGTATGGAGGGAGCGATCGATCCGAAATTGACAATTTGCGGCTCCGGTGCGTGCTTGCTCCAATTCTCGGCTTTCGGCAGTCAAAATTGTCAGGCGTTTCCACCACCAATAGTAAAACGGCGGTTTTTTCAGTGGTTGATGCGTGAGTTCTGAAAGGATTAAAGCTTTTTTCTGAGGCGATGGGAGCAGATTGTGTTCGGTAGCTACCGCTCGATCGAGCAGCCTTACCGCTCGCTGGGAAAGCTGGCGTTGGATGTAACTGGTATTTTGCTTGAGACAATCCGCACAAATATCGCCAACGATCGTGCCATCATCGCGACATAACAATGTCCGCAATCGATCGCGGCGACAGGCTCCTTCACAAACCTGACAACGGAATAATTTGCCCGAACCGGAGCTGAGATTGCGTTCTAATTGAATTTTCATGTGCCACTACCAAAGATCGAGCCAGATTGGATTGAGTAGATTTCGTCCCCTAATGGCTTCAGAATAACTGATAAGTACGCTACCATTTGAGGATTTTTGCAATTCTCAATATCAAATTTGTCCCAGCTTCAACTATTATCAAACCGATTTAACAACAATGGCTCATCATAAGGATCGATTTTCAATCGCCAGATTGCCATATTTAGATAGTGCCCAGCAGGAGTTAATTACTACCATCACAACGATGTGGCAGCAGATCAAAGATTTTGTCAGCAACATTCCCGATCTGCTGGTGCCAAAAGTCGTCCATGTCGAGATCCCATTAGACAAACAACTATCCGATGCGATCGCTCAATCCGTCCACGATCCAGCCTTTCGGACTCAGTTATTGGCACACCCCAGACAAGCATTAAGTAGCCTGGGGATCTCGATCCCGCTGCAACAACAGGTAACAGTACTGGAAAGTACCTCTACCCAAACATTTTTAATCTTACCGATAATGACCGATCTCGAGATCGAGCATTTACAAGCTGGGGTGAGTTCCCAGCGTTCGATGCGATCGGTGAGATCGAGCATTATCCTCAAAGCATGGCAAGATCCCGATTACAAAGCTCGCTTGTGTGCCAACCCTAAAGCAGTACTCATCGCTGAAGGCATTAAAATTCCCGAGCTGGCGACAGTTAAAGTCCTGGAAAATAACTTAGAAAATTTGTATCTAGTCATACCCACGATCCATTAGCTAGATCTAACCTGTCGCAAGCAAGGGAGCGTGTGTCACGCTCCCCTGCTTGCTAATAAATACCAGCCAAACTTAATTCAAAAAAATGTATGCGCGTGTATTCTAATCTCGATCGCTTGGGTACTCTAAACAAAGAAAGTAGTACCACATCCAAAGCTGCCCTATGTCGGAAACTATCATTGATGCTATCGATCGCTTAATGCCATTGATTATCCACTCTACTTGCATCCACTCCAATCTCTGGGACGCACCCCATCAACAATTGCCACTGCGCGACTATTCGCTGAGCTGGGTTATTGTCGATCGCAACGCGCGCGGACGAGTTTCCTACCAAGATGTCACACCAGAAATGGTCGAAGTCTGGGAAGATGAAGGAATCGATTGGCAGCAGCGAGCAGCAATCAATCTCAAAGTAGCATCGCAAGAATTATGGACGCATCAAAAACTTCGCAAAGATGGTAGTGTTGTCTGGGCGATCATGATGCATAACGATGGCTTCGGCTCATCGCGGGTGTTGCTTTCGCCCTATTTAGACAAATATTTCCCCGATGGCTACTATGTGGCAATCCCCGATCGCAGTATCGGCATTATCATTCCCAACAATCTCTCCATCAGCGAAATGCAAGAGACTCAAGATTTACTCGAATCTTGGTATGACAGTGCATCTGCACCAATGAGTCCACATTTATTTGCTCCTGACGATCTAATTCCCGAGCATTATCACTGGAATTAGGGAATAGTGAATAGTGAATAGTGAATAGTGAATAGGGAATAGTGAATAGTGAATAGTGAATAGTGAATAGTGAATAGACCTCGTTTCTATCAGAAACAATGTCTATTTACTTAGAAACTTTGTCTTGTAATAGATACTATTAACTAAATAATCAAAATAGTGGTGTTTGATTATATTATAAAAGACTGAATTATAAGACCGTGGAAGGGTGTGCTTATTAAACACTGTTCCCTGTTCCCTGTTCCCTGTTCCCTGTTCCCTGTCCTCAGACCAAACTATCCAACTTCGATTGAATCATCTCGACCAGATCGGCAACTGTAATGCAAGCACAGTCAGTAAAATCAGCAAAGAAATGCAATTCAAAAGTCTCCGATAAATCGATATAGATATTCGCCGCTTCTAAATAGTCGAGTAAATCTTCCGATCCAGATCTGCGTTTGCGATGGGTGGCGAGCAGATCGATGAAGTGATGAAATTGAAAATCGAGATCGATGGCATCTGGATCGATTTCTAAGTTCCTAGCAATAATTGTTCTGACGATTTCAAAGATGTTTTGGTGGCCGCGTCGCATTAGCTAACTCAAACTAGGTGGTAAAATTCTCGATCTTCGAGCAAGGTTAACTAAATAAAGCAATCGCCGCTCGATGTTTGAATCGATTGAGTAAGACTTTAAATGCTCATTACTGTTATAGCTGGCAACTACTGACATCGACATTGGTATAATAGCTCAACATCTGCGAGCGATTGTCAAATCCAAAGTATAGTAATTAGCTATTTGACTGATGCCTTGGGGACATTGACAAGATGAGATCGATCGCGGCACCAATGAAGAATGTCAGTTACTACCGCTCGATCCTAATAGTTTGTTAATATCTGGAAGGATCGATTCATTCAATCCAAAACACCAATTATGCCAAGAGTTGTATTTGACTGATGCCTTGGACGCAGCTACATAGTCAACTTCATCAAATTCTGATCGATCGGCAATTACTGCCTGTCGGCGCAAATATTTTGCTAGCTGTATCTGGCGGGCAAGATTCATTGTGCTTGGGGCAATTACTACGAGATTTACAATCGCGCTGGCAATGGCAGCTCAGTGTCGCACATTGCGATCATGGGTGGACGCAGGATGTCGGTATTGCCGAACGTGTCGCTCAAGTAGTCGGATTGTGGCAATTACCATTTGCTTGTGAAACGATCGCCAATCTCCCCGAAACCGAAGCCGCAGCGCGAGAGTGGCGTTATCAGTCGTTAATTCGGATGGCTCAAGCTACTAACAGTACTTACATTGTCACCGCCCATACCCAAACCGACAGAGCCGAAACTTTACTCTACAACCTGATTCGTGGTGCGGGTGCTGATGGTTTGAGCGCGCTCAATTGGCAGCGGCAATTGACGGATGAGATTAAATTGGTGCGCCCCTTATTAGAAGTGAATCGATCGGCAACAGGGGCTTTTTGTCAAGAGTATCGATTGCCGGTGTGGGAAGATGCCTACAATCGCGATCGCAAGTACGCCCGCATCCGCCTGAGAACTGAAATTATTCCCCAGTTAGCCACTGAATTTAATCCCCAAGTCGAAAGCCACTTAGCCCGCACAGCAGAGCTGTTACGGGCTGATGTGGAATATTTAGAATTATTAGCTACAGAACTCTATCTTCACGTAACAAATTCAGCCGGAACCAAACTCGATCGCTTTGCGCTCCAGCTCTCACCCCTAGCAATCCAGCGCCGCGTCATCCGGCAATTTCTCACTCAAGCTCTGGACAAAATGCCAACATTCAGTCAGATTGAAGACACGATCGCGCTACTCGATGCCCCCAATCGCACCCGGACTTCCAGCTTCAGTCAAGGTTTAGCCGCCGAAGTGTCAGGTCAATGGATCGTGGTCAGGGAGTAGCGGGGGTTAGCTGTTAGGAGTCAGGGAAGGGGGCAGAGCAATTAGGCTCTAAATATAAAGATCGATCCTAAATTTGTTAGTTTGGGTTGGTTTGACGATCGATACTATAGTCGGTGCGACGTTATCGACGGTAACTGCGACTGTTTGAGTAGTTGCAGCTCCATCTTTATCTGTTACTGTCAGCACGACGTTATAGGTGCCATTATCAGCAAATGCGTGGCTGACATCTCGACCGCCAGCCCTTTCAATGTAGAAAATAGCTAGATCTGAACCTCTGATGTCATCAGGGTTTAGGAGGTTGACAACAATCGAGCAGTGGAAACATGTCGATGGTTGGAATTAACAATTAAAGGCGGTCGCTTCTTCTTGTCCCCCCTGGTAGCCTTGAGAAAACGTTTCAGATGAACATGGTGGGCAAGGTGCTGTAGCACTGCTCCCATTTGTCCAATTGAAAACGTCTCAAAGGCTTGCCAATGAGGATCTGGAATCGAAATCATCATCCCCCGATAAATACCTTGAACTTCATCCACTAGGTAGTAATCAGATAAGCCAGCCTCGATTTTACCAACTCCATGAACACTGCCCAAAGCAGCTCTAATAGTTGCCAAAATGTTATAAGTAGCAAATGCCATAGCTAGTGAAAACAAAGCTGCTTTGGGATAAGCTAGAGTTTGAATTTCGCCATTAAAGTTCTCCGTTACTGTTTGAAATAAGGTTTCTACACTCCAGCGGGCTCGATATAACTGGGCAACCTTGGCTGTATCAGCCACGAGTGGCAATAAATTTGTCAAAATGGCGATTTCGCTGTCCTTGTCTCGTGTTTGCTTAAATAATTTAACGACGATTCTGCGACATCTTAGCAGTTTTTCTTGATAACAGATCTCAATTTCTTGCTCGAAAATATCTCCAGTGTCTGTTTGACCTGCTGCCTTTAAATCACTCACTTCTTTCCAGCCTAGTGAGCCATGTTGCCGAATCACAAAGAATGCTGAACGTTCAGCAATTGTAGTTAGAAATTCCCCTGTACAAAAATTGCGGTCTCCCGTCCAAATTTGATTTGGTTTCACCGCTGCTAATACTTCCTTAAATCGGCTTCGTTCTTGAGCATGTCCATCTTCGATGGGAAATATATCTACTACCAATTTGGAGATTGGGTCTAACACCACGAGCATCTTGCCTGGTAGTGCTTTTGCGGCAAATAACCGGATGGCATCTAATCGATGGTCTGTTCCTGCTAAACAGTTTCCATCCACTATTCTCATTTCGTATCCTGGACATGGATGTGGCTGTTCTCCACCGATGGTGTGAACAAGCTGTTGTAAGTCCTGTGCGGTTTCTCTGACTAAGGCTTGACTTACTTCTATTTCCACTCCATTGAGCTTGTTGTATAGTGCAGTCGTACTGATACTCAGCTCGACTGCTTTGGCTTTATAAGCGGCGTTAACTGATTTTTGAATGCCACACACCACCAGACTCATTAGATCTACTTGGCTAGAGAATAGTAAATCTCTTTGGTATTGGACTTTGGCATGAGTGGCAAATAATTTATCCATCCGGTCTGCTGCAAAGATTCGCTCCATTAGTCCCCTTGCCATCACGGTGACTGGACTCATCTGCACAAATTGGTCGAAGATGGAAGCTAGCATTTTGACACCCAGATTTGTTGAATATGTGCAAGAATACACCAGAACCTTTGCCTATACTTTCTTTGAGCGTAATCTTTTTGAGTGTCACTTAATTGTCATTTTTGTCACATTGAAAGGGCTGCATCTCGACCGCTAACTGGTTGGGTATTGTCGCCAAAGTTCCAACTGTAAGTAAGTGCGTCGTTAATGCCAGGATCGATCGCTGTGGCACTAAAGGTGACGGTTTCGCCTTCTTTGATGGTAGTGGGTTTAGTAATCGAGGCGATCGTGGGGGCGACGTTATCGACTTTGATGCTGGTGGTTTGGTTGGTGACTGCGCCGTCTTTATCGGTGACGCTCAGAACCACGTTATAGGTGCCGTTATCGATAAATGTGTGGTTGACATTTTGACCGATTACTGGATTGGTGTTATCGCTGAAGTTCCAGCTATAGGTGAGGGTGTCGAGGATACCAGGGTCGGTAGCGGTGGCACTAAATTGAGCTGAGGAGCCTTCTTTTAGGTTATCTCACATCTTGCACCAGTTTGAAAATACTAGTGTTAACCCTAGCTCCAGGGTACCCACAAGGGGCACCCCTACAGGTTAATTGCGTAGGGGTGCCCCTTGTGGGTACCCTAAGATCTCTGCTTTTACTAGTCTTTCTGTATTGGTGCAAGATGTGAGTTATTCGGTGCGGTGACACTAGCGATGGTGGGGGCGACGTTTTTAACCGTAACATTGACGGTTTGGGTAGCGATGCCGCCGTGGTTATCGAGGACTTCGAGTTTGACGGGATAGTTGCCGTTGTCGGTGAAGGTGTAATCGATCGATCGTCCTTCAAGTGCTGTGGTTGCGCCGTTAATATACCAGCGGTAGGTGAGGGGGTCGTTACCGATGTCGGTAGCGGTGGCGGTGAGGGTGGTTATCGCTCCTTCTTTAATGTTGGTGGGGATGTCGATTCTTTGAATCGTGGAGGGGAGGTTATTGACGGTGAGGTTGACGGTGGCGAGATTGGAGATCTGTCCGTCGGAGCTGAAGCCGAGGTAGGTGAAGCTGTCACTCCCGACGTAGGTGGAAATGGGTTGATAGGTGAGTTTGCCGTCGGGGGTTTGGGTTAGTGTGCCGTGGGTGGGTTTGTTGATGACTTGGATCTGGGCGACGTTGGTGTCATTGGTGGTGAGTTGGGTAGTGTTAAGGGTGAGGGGAGTGTTTTGGTTAGTGACTAGGGTGTCATTTTTAGTGATGGGGATGGGTTGGGTGTCGGTGAAGAGTTTTACGTCGTCGATAGTGACAGTGCTGGTTCTTGCGCCGAATCCTAAGAGGTTGAAGTAGAGGGTGGCTTGGGTGGTTGGAGTGATTTGGGTGAGATCGATCGTGACGATGCTGCTGTTGTTGGTTAAAGCGGTGATGGTGACTTTATCGCTCTTGTGGATGGTGCCGTTGGCTTGGATGTTGAGGAGGGAGTCGGTGTGGTTTAGTCCGATGCTGGTTCCGGCGAGGGGGTTGAAGGTGTTGGTGTCGAGGAGAGCGACTTCAAAGGCATCGTTGGCGGTTTTGGTGGTGTCGCCTGGGATGAGGTGGTTGTCAATGATTGTGAATTGGAGGGTTTTGGCTCCGGTGGGGATGATGAAGGCTTGGGTGAGTTCTGAGAGTTTTTGGGACTGCTCGGTGAGGGTGGCGGTGCCGTTGATGATGTTGGTGGCTCCTGCGGTGTTCCAGGTGGTGGGGGTGGTGAAGTCGCCGTTGGTGATGCCGATGAGGGCACCTGCGGTGAGATTGGCGGTTTTACTAATTTGTTGGCTGGTTGTTGGTTTGTTGCTCCAGATGGTGTTGAGGATGGCTAGATCTAGGGCGGATGGGAGTTTGCGAACGCCAGGTTTGAGGCTGGTGTTCATCAGGTCGTAGGGGTAGAGGGTGCTGTCAAAGTGGGAGCCGTCGGGGGTGAGGGTGGCGGTGGTTGTGCCATCGATGAAAGTGGGGATGCCGTTGATGTTTTGGACGTGGGTATCGAAGGCGGTGTTGCCGCGAATGATGCCGTTGAGGTGTCCGAGTTCGTGGAGGATGGTGGTGAGGAGGTCGTATTTGCCTGCGGCTGCGCCTGTGGTGGCGCGGTAGGCGGTGGTGGTGATGGTTTGGTCGAATTCGGTGTTGTCGTCGGGGGTGGTGTCGATGAACCAGCCGAGTCCGTTACCGTCGGTGTCGAGGGTAAGGGTGCCGGAGTTGGGGCGATTGTTGGTGTCATATCCGGTGATGGTGGCTTCGGCGAGTTGTCCAGTGGGGAGATCTTGGCTCTCTATTTTGAGGTTAAATGGTGTCGTGAAGTTGAGGTAGGATATCCATGATGGTACTGTTGTGTTTTGGAGGTTGGGGTTATGACTGCTGAGGAGTTGTTGGAGCGTTATGCTGCTGGGGGGAGAGATTTCAGAGGTGTTCAAATTGAGGCCAGCTACGAGGAGTTGGTTGGTGCTAATTTGGCTGGTATTAACTTGAGTGGAGCTAACTTGATGGAGATCGATCTCCGAGATATAAATTTGGAATGTGCTATTCTGCGAGAAACCAAATTCAATCGTTCTGTTTTGAATGGTGCTGTTTTCAAAGGAGCCAATTTGGAAGGGGCTGATTTTTACTTGGCTTCTTTGGACAGCACCGATTTCCGAGGAGCTAATCTCAAAAAATGTAGAATTCTTGAGGCTTCCTTGATTAGAGCTAATTTTGAGGGAGCTATCGAGGGATCTATCGCCGACGGCTATAACTTGGGGGGATACACCTACAAAACGATCATGCCAGATGGACGAATCGAAACCTGTATCGATCCTGGAAGAGATCGAGCTATCGCTAGTGGAAAAAGTGGCTTCTGGGATGGCGAGTAGTGGGGCTGAGTAAAGCGGAGTTATGAGAGTACTTGAATCATCACTTTCAATTGCTTCCTCAATATCATCAGGTAAATTAGACAGGAAATTATATCCTGTAATTTGTTCTAAATAATTCACACTAACTCGCCACTGTGGCCCCGCATCCCAATTAGTAATTGTGCGAGGAAATGGTTGATTTGGTAATTGAATATCACCACTATTTGATTGCGGTTTTGCTGAATTTGGCGTAATAATTGCAATAACTTGGTTATTGGCAGTCACGTCTGAGATATTTTGACCTGGCTGTAAAACAACGGCAATTTTCCAAGTAAAGTCAGGAATTGCAATATTTTTAGAATTATATCTGGCCTGTAATGTTGCAGTTTCAGAAAGAAACGTAGGGTGGGCACTGCCCACAGAACATATAGAACCGTAGCAAAAAGAATTTAAACGGTTTGATTCGATCGAAATAATCTCTTCACTAATCGATCTCAAAGCGTGCCATAAGCAATTGATATTAATCACCTCAAATATTTACATTATTAAATCGACAATGGTGTTTATGGGCAGTGCCCACCCTACAAAATTGAAATCTTAAACTGCTTGATTCGATTACCTACGGTACGCTACGCGAGCGAAATAATCTCTACAATAATCGACACAAAGCGTGTCGTAGGCAATCGATATTAACTACCTCAAATATTTACATTACTAAATCGATAATGATGTTTGTGGGCACTGCCCACCATACAAAATTGAAATATTAAAACTGTAGGCAATCGGAATTAAATACACCAAATATTTGTCTTGTCAAATCAAAATTTGTGCTGGTGGAAATTGCCTACCCTACGCGATATTAGATTAGATATTAATTGCGATCGAGTTACGGGATGCTTGAGGTTACTCTCCCATTTCTAAATTCATCAAACTCATTACTGCTGGAGTGAGAATATTTCCATGGCATTGACATCCCCAATTGCGATCGTATTCACCCCGCCTTACCCCGCGATGAAAACTGGAATATTGCCAATCATGAACGCATTTTACCAACCCATGCTTGACTGGATTGAAATGTAAATAATCTAAATGTTTGCGAAGATCGACCTCATCCCGAATCGTATGCTCGTAAAATCGCCGCTGCCAAACATCACTCTCCCGATGCTTCCGCCGTGACTCACATACATCCTCCGGTAAATTATTCACCCCACGTAATGCACGAGTAAATAACACCTTCATCCGTCCGACTCGATAAGAATAATCGGGATCGTCAGGTGGTAACGTCCACAAAAAATGAATGTGTTCGGGAAGAATGACCGCAGCATCGATGGTAAATGGTTTTTCTGTTATCATCAGCTCGCAAGCTTGTCGCAATCGATCGATATTTTCTGGCACCGAAAATAACTTATCCCGCTGATAAGTTATCAAAGTGAGAAAGACACTACTCCCAGGGATATGAGCGCGGCGGTATTCTGGCATAGTACTTATGACGATCGATTCACTAGTCCGATCGAGGCATTGCCTAAAGACCAGTTAAATCCATAGCACAAAGAATTTAAATTACTCGATCCGATCGCGAATTTTCACCATTAATCGAACGGACTATACAGCTAAAGCCTAACTCTCAACTATCCCATCGGCGTACCATGAACGAGATTATTCAACAGCGATTCGATTTGTTGCATCGCATGGTGATTTTCGGGCTGGTGCTCGGCAGCATCAGCTAAATCGCCCAACTGCTGTTTGAAGGCATCGATCTGCTGTTGTAATGGTTGGATTGTCTCCTGATACAAGTTAATTTTAGTGTTTAGCTCTGTCACCAATTCTTTGGTTGCTTGATATTGGACTTCGAGTTGTTGGACTGATTGAGATTCAGATAGATAAGTATTGACTTGTTGCTCGACTCTCGCTTTTGCTTGCTCGAGTGTAGTTCTGAGCTGGTGAATTTCGGATTCGACTTGAGTGAATTCAGACTGTTGCTGTTGGCGTTGGTGTTCCAACAGATTTAGGATCGATTCCCAATCAATTTGAGCGGCATCTGCGCCTGCGGGGGGATGTCCTTGACGTTGGCGCAATACCCGATTGTGAATTTGGAGGAACATTTGACGTTCCTTCATTGTTTGGCGTTGACCATCTAAGGTATGGTCGAGCATATTGTATCCATCTTGTTCCTCCGCGAGATCGGCTTCTAATTTGAGCTTGTCGAACTCATTTGCCTGCAAAATAGCTTGGGTGAGTTCATCGATCGCTGCTTGCTTTTCTTGCAGTTCTTCTTCTTCTAAATGAACGAATTCGACCGATCGAGCGACTTCTTTTTCCAGACTTTCAACAATCGATTGCAGTTCGCCAATCGGCATTGTTTCTAGCTGTTCGAGGTCGATTTTTAGATCGTCGCCGATCTCGCCACCCGCACCTTTAGACATCAGATAAATTTTCTGATAGTTTTCTTGCTCGAGATCGATCCGAACGGTCAACCGTTGCAGATATTCTTGCTGTTTGCTTAAAAGTTGCTGTTGAACTTCCCAGTCGGTTTGAGTTTTTTCGAGCGAAGTTTGCAATTCTTGAAGTTGCTGTCTGCGTTGCTCGATTTCATGTTGTTGACGATCGAGTTGGGATTGAGTTTCAACTAGACTTTGTTGACACTGACGGTATTGTTGCCAGTGTCCGTTGAGGAGATCTTGCTGTAACTCGATCGCGGTAGCTGTAGTTTCTAATTGTTGGGGATTTAAACTACTATTGGTACCACCCAATTGCGATAATGCCGTGCGAATTTCCGCAACTTGCTGTTCGCTCAAACTCGTACCCATCGATTGTTGTTGCCGCTCGATCCGTTCCTCTTGTTCCCGCAACCGTTCCCAGCGTTCGGCTAATTCTTTCCGCGACTGTTCGTGTTGTTCGAGTGTCGATTCGAGTGCTTGGGCTTCTTGGGTCAACCGATCGAGTTCGGCTCGCGTGTGCTCCAAATCTTCTTCCCGTCCGTAGATTTCTTCTTGCCGGAGTTGTAACTGCTGGCTTTGTAAACCGAGCGATTGCCGCCAACTTTCGATTTCGTCGGATTCTTTTTTATATTTTTCGATTTGCCGGGACAGACTTTGCAAAATACCCACCAAATGTTTGCCAGCATCTCGCACTTGCGACTGAATCTGCCGATTGGCATTCATCTCGATCAATACGAGTACGCCAGGATTGTAGTTATTGGCATCATCGGGTGCCACAACTAACTCTTCCCCAGGAATCGCACTCCAATTTTGTTCGGTACGCTGACAAGCTAATAGTTTGAGTTCAGCTTTACTTCTACCGCTAATATTAAACCCAGATTTTGGTTTTTGGACTTCTGCTAGATACAACACTTTGATATTCCCTTGTCTTATATAAATAAATTTAGGTTTTTGCCCAGCATATAGAATCGCGTAAGTTAATCCATATTATAAATCTGAGCCAACAACCAGTTCGACCTGCCTCGGCCGTGCTTACGCTTTCGCGCAGAACACAGCACTCAGATCTTATCGATCGTAACGGCATCAAATCGATGTAAACAGCCATCTTCGACCATCGGGAACCGCTACTCAACTCGGCACATTACTGAGGATTGGCGATTGTTGTGGCGTGAAGACTGGCTGCGAACGGTGCAGGATGTGCTTCGATACTTAATTTCTCAATCGCACGATTGCAGGAGAATGCCAGCTAAGTCTGACCTTAAGTGGGACATTGCCACTACCAACAACTATATATACATCGACTGCCAACTGTCATCAGCACAAAATCACTGAATTTTCGATCGATCTTGGAGATAATGCAACAAAAGAGTGCATGTGTGGGAAAACTGAATGTAGCGGACATTAATGCAGATCGGCGTTCGATCTGGCGAACATCAACATCAGTGCTGTATTCGCTCCATTTATCCAGTCCAAATCGCCCGACGCTGCTCGCGTCCGAAAGCTGTTGCCCCAACAACAGCTCCCCCAGCGCCAATGGCTAGATCGACATTAGCCATGCTACCCTCCTAGTTTGGCTCGCTGCCAATCCCAGCTCCTTATCAGAATTAGCTATGAAATTTATTTACTATGTTTAATTATCAGCGTGCATTGTCCGAGTCTACCGATTCAGTGTCCATATACCCCATCGCTTAGCAGATATATGAAAACAGTTCTAGTTGTGGATGATAGTACCGCTCAACGGGAAATGATGAAAGAGCTACTCCAAGCTAGTGGTATGACCGTTAATGTAGCGATGGATGGCGAACAAGCAGTCGCAGTTGCACTGGCCACCTTACCCGATATTGTCGTCCTCGATGTGGTCATGCCCAAAATGAATGGTTATGAGGTCTGCCGCAAACTTAAATCAGATCCCAAAACTCAAAATGTGCCAGTAATCCTATGCAGCTCTAAAGGTGAAGATTTCGATAAACATTGGGGAATGCGACAAGGTGCGGATGCCTATGTGTGCAAACCTTTCGACCCAGTTGAATTAATCGGCACCATCAAACAATTACTCCGCAATTAACAATCGATTCCAGCAAATAGTTACTGCCAAATTAGGACGGGTCTAATGGTTCTCAATTTAGATTTTCTCACCAGTGATGATACTCCTACTCCCAACGTCACCCCTGACACGCGGGAAGGAGAACTGTGTCTGCGCTTTAGAGTACCTTCTGGCAATGAGTTTGCCATTCCGGCCTCTGGCGTGCGAGAAGTGATGTCAGTTTATCTCGATCGGATTACGCCGATTCCCAATGCTTCGCCCTTTTTCTTGGGGACTTATAATTGGCGCGGTCAAGTGGTCTGGATTGCCGATCTCGGACAATTCTTAGGTGATGGAGTTTTGGTCGATACCGATCGCAATGAAATTGCCTTACTCATAGTCGAAGATCGCGAACTGATCGTGGGCTTTGCCGTTGAAGAAGTGGCAAACACCGAGTGGTTGGATGTCGATCGGCTAGTGGGTAATTCCAATATTCCGACTGCCATGAGCGGGTTTGTCAATGGAGTTTATGCCATGCCCGACACCAATACTCCAGAACTCCGATTATTAGATCGAGTAGCGATTCTCCGCTCGCCTAATTGGGCGATTTAACAATAATGACGTTAGCTGAAATTGCTTGTTATGCAATCAGCGCTGGAGACTAATGTTTTAGCTACATTCGCCATACCAATATTATTACTTAAACTTCACTTGTTAATATCGATTGCGACATCATCAAAATCGTTTTCAACCATATTTAGCAATACTTAAGCCAGCTATGGCGCTCGAAGTTTATAAGAAACATATACATATTTCATAACATCGACTAGTTACTGACAGGGAGCAAAATGATTTCTAATTCTGACTACACTCAAGACTATACACACGAATATCAGCTTGCAGAAACTGCTTATTTGCAAGGAAATTATCAACAGTCTGCGACAATTATCGATGGCCTAGTTAGCAAGTTTAGTAACGATCCTAGCGTTAGGTTGCTTAGAGGACACATTTATTGTTACGGACTATATCAGTATGAAATCGGGAAAAAAGAGTACGAGCATGTGCTCAAGATCTCTACAGATCCGGAGTTCATCCAATTTGCCAATAGTGGCTTGGAATATGCCAATTCTTGCTTGAGTCAAATGGACGATGCTCCAGAAGAGCGGTTTAACCAAGGAGTCGATCGGCAGCAATTTAATGGCGGTGATTCTGGCGGTCATTATCGTGAAACTACGACCGATCCAGGGGAATTATTGACTTGGCGGCAACCTGAAGATCTTACTGCCGATGAAGATTTCGATCTGGCCGCCCTAAACTTTAATGTCGATGTCTCGGGACAATTATTTCCCAGTCAAGCTACCGACTATTTCTCGATCGATTCCAATACCAACGGCCAAAAACAATCGCAAGTAGCAACTGGCTATCACAACAACGAACAAGAAACGCTGACTGATGCTTTTGCGTTTGGTTATACTCAAGAAGATGGTAGTGAAGATCTCGCTCGCAATCCCTTTGATGCATTACCTGTTGCTGCGACGGCTGAAGCCGTAGACGATACGGGCTTTTTCAATATTTCACCAGCCGCTCATCGTGCTTTTGCGACTTTCGATCCCGATCGAGCGCCGACTAGTCAAGCAGACCCTGCGAGCGAGCGTGGTGACACTCCAGCAGCAAGTTCCACTCACGAGCCGCAAACTGCCTCAGCAGAGCATCGAGATCGACAATTTACGCTCGACGATCCGCAGGAACTAGCTTCACGACCGACGATGATCTCTCATCCAAAGGCAGCAGCAATGCAACACGGAGAAAATTCTAGTCCTGCCGGTGGCGAAGCCGCGGCCTCATCAGCCTTTGTGCAAGCGAATCACCAAAATGCCGATCGAGTTAACTTTTCGGTTGAAGATATTTCGGATGCACTCAATGAAATTAGTGGTGCACTGCCACTAGCTTGGCCGCCAACCGGACAACAGGCTAGTACTGCCAACTGGTTGACCGACGAGCGTCAACTCGATGCCGCTGAAACAAATCGAGCCAACGGTGGCAATAGCTACTCTGATGTCGATCTCGATATGGCCAACATGGAGATCTCCCCAGCTTTACAAGCAGCCTTTGAACCATACGCTGCTAATTCTGGCTCACTGCACAACGGTCGTGGTGCCGCATTAAACGCCAGTTCCGACCTGAGTACTAATAGCTATGGTAATTCCGGCCCAATTAGTGGCGACGAACCCCAATCGGGATTTTTAGATTTGCCAGACGACTTCCTCGATCGGGCGACACCATCCTCTTTCAACATCCCCAGATCTTCGGGGATGTTCGATGATAGTTCGACCTTTATCAATGGCGTATCGATCTCTGGCATCAAAAATCCGCAACCTGGGACGATTAGCAATATCTACCGTGAAGATGGCCCCAATATGACAAATCTCGTCACTCCCCAAGGGATCTTCGCACCATTTGAAAACGCCTCGTTCCAGAAAAAGCAATGGTTGATTTCTAGTGTTGCGGGGATCGGGACGGCACTCGCGATCGCTGGTGCGACATGTGTGATGAGCCTGACACTCGATGCCAAGATTGCCAAAGAAGTGCGGGCACCATTGCAGCAAGCAGGCGGCATCATGGCACTCGTGGGTGGTCTGACTAGCTTTGGGGTGGCGACACTCTTGGCCGGACGCTATACCAAGCAAGTCGGTCGCGGCGTGCGGGATCTCCAATCCAACTTCGAGCAAGTCGCTCAGGGCAATATGACTGCAAGAGCGACGATCGCCTCTCAAGACGAACTCGGTCAATTAGCTTCCTCATTCAATTACATGTTGCAGTCGGTGGTCGTCAGTAACTCTGAAGCCCAACGGAAAGCCCGGGAAATGGAACAAGCCAAGGACGAACTCCAACGCCAAGTAATCCGGCTGCTAGATGATGTAGAAGGTGCAGCACGCGGCGATCTAACGGTGAAAGCCGAAGTAACTGCCGACGTGCTCGGTGCGGTTGCTGACTCGTTCAACTTGACGATCGATAGTCTGCGCCAAATCGTCCAACAGGTTCAAGTTGCCGCAGTTCAGGTCAACCAAGGTTCGACCGAAAGTGAAGCCTTCGCGCGGCGATTGTCTTCCGATGCCCTCAGCCAAGCTGAAGAATTGGCCGTCACCGTGAACTCCGTTCAAATGATGACTGCCTCGATCAAACGGGTAGCCGAAAGCGCCCGGGAATCAGAGGAAGTCGCTCGTACCGCATCATCTACCGCCCTCCGAGGTGGGGAAGCGGTAGACCGCACGGTAGCAGGTATTCAAGAGATCCGGGAAACGGTCGCCGAAAGTACGCGCAAAGTCAAACGCTTAGCCGAATCTTCGCAACAAATCTCGCAAATCGTCTCGGTAATTTCGCAAATTGCCTCGCGGACCAACTTACTCGCCCTCAACGCCAGTATCGAAGCAGCCAGAGCCGGAGAATCCGGCAAAGGATTTGCGATCGTTGCCGATGAAGTCCGCCAACTAGCCGACAGAAGTGCCAAAGCGCTCAAAGAAATCGAGCATATCGTACTTCAGATTCAAAGTGAAACTGGCTCGGTAATGGCCGCGATGGAACAAGGTACCCAACAGGTCATCCAAGGTACCAAACTAGCAGAGCAAGCCAAACGATCGCTCGATGACATCATCCAAGTATCCAATCGGATCGATGCCCTGGTACGATCGATTACCTCCGATACGATCGAGCAACGCGAAACTTCCAAAGCCGTCACCGAAGTAATGCAATCGGTCGAAATTCAAGCTCAGTCAACCTCTCAAGAAGCCCAGAAAGTATCTTCCTCCCTGGAAAACCTGGTAGTTGTCGCCCGCAACCTCTTAACTTATGTCGAACGATTCAAAGTCGAGTAGATAGTGGACAGCTAACAGTGAACAGTGAACAGTAAATCGGCATCAGTACTGACTTTGATGCATTTACCCGTCCACTATTCACTATTCACTATTCACTATTCACTATTCACCATTCACTATTCACTAGCTATGGCAGAACAACACGATCGCATTCTGGGCTACTTTTTAGAAGAAGCTAGCGAACACTTACACACGATCGAGCAAGGCTTGGGCAAACTGCCCGAAACAGTCCGCCAACCAGCAACGATTCGCGAGCTATTTCGGGCCGCACATTCGATTAAAGGTAGTGCGGCGATGTTGGGACTCACGGATGTCCAACAAGTCGGCAACCAATTTGAATCCAACTTCAAGCTCCTGAAAGAACAGCCGCAAATTGCGGTCGATCGTCACCTCCAATCGTTATTTCTCGAAAGCTTCAATTTTTTACGCGCGGCGATCGATGATGTGAAGGCATCGAACGATCCTTATCGCCGCAACTTAGCTACTCCAGATCCGATCGGCGATCCGGTCTTTGAAGAACTCAAATCATATCTGCAACACCTACTGACGCAGATCGAGCCAGCCCCCAAAATTCAAGAACTGCCCACACGAGATGTGACCCCAGAGCCTGCTGTCGAACAAGTTTTTGGCGAGTACGTCACTCGCAAACTGGGTGAAATTGCCGAGTTGTGCTTGCAACTCGATCGCCCAGAAATTCGATCGCAAATCCAAAAGATCTGCCAAAAATTAGGCAATCTCGGCGAAAATTTTGAGTTCCTCGAATGGAGCAATTTATTTGCAGCTTGTCGGCTCGCGATCGCCAATCCTCACAACACCTTGCCACAATTAGGTGAAAAGATTGGCATTGCTGTCAAGCAAGCCCAAATTTTTGTGTTATCGGGTCGTCCTAGCGCGATTCAGATTCCTCCCGATCTAGTAACATTAATCGAACGTCAAGAGCGAGTAGCGCATCAGCCCGAACGGCAGCCAGAGCTATTTAGAGTAGACAATCCTCACGATCCATTTTTAACTATGCAGATCGAAGGCGATGAGACGACCCAAAAGCTGAATTCGTCACCAACCGGCTCTACAGATCCGCTTCCCGCATCGTTAGCCCCCGTGCTCTCGACAATTACTAATTCCCTCGTGGCGACAAACGAGCTACCAGCAATCTTGTCGCAGTCTCTGACCGAACAGATGCCCCTTAGCGACCGAGCTGCCGCGCTCCAGTCAACTGTACCAGCGATCGATCCGATCGCCGCCAACGATAGTTTTATCAATTTAACTACCCACAGCGATGCTAATTTCGATGCTAACACCGTTGAATTAGATGATTTTATGAACTCGCTCAATAGCGAGCTGGCCGACGAGGATACTTGGATGACCGAGGATGATTTGTTCGATCTCAATGACAACTCGCCAATCGATTTTGCTGAGCTAGCAATCGATCCAGTCGAATTACAGGTCGCCGATCCAGTTGACTTGCCTGTGCTGGCAACACCAATTCTGCTCGAAACCGATCCCTCAGCGCTCGAATATGATGAGGAGACGTTTTATACTCCCGAACTAGGCGATCTTAATGATGGCGACATCGTTAATTTCTGGTCTGACACCCAATTAACCGCACCACAGCAATCGCTATATTCGGCACTCGATTTACCCGACAGTTTCGGAGATCGTTTCCAACCCGACTCTTCTCCAGCCGTCGATCTCGAGATTGCGGCTCCAGAATTTACATTAGACGCTCAAATGAGCGATCTATTTCCGACTGTCACACCTCCCAAGGCTGAATTGGTACAGGAGCCAACAGCTGGGTTGGATGCGTCCGTTCCCGCGATTGTCGAGTTATCAGCCGCACTGGCACAAGAGTCTGACTTGCCAGCAATCGACAGGCCACTAGAGTCGCTGGCGTTCGATCTAGAAAATAACACTGAAGAGCGATCGGTTACAACTGCCGATCGCGAACCGTCTGGAGAGAACTGGGAAACCGAGCTAACCAATGCTAAAACCACTAGCGATTTGACATCCGATATTCTCTTTTTGGAAGACTTAAATAGTCCGCCATTAGCAATAAATGCTGATACTTCTGCTGCTAATGTAGCTACAGAATTAACCAACTGGATCGATTTTTCGTTGGAGCAAAATGAAGCCGATCGATTTACAGCGGTAGATTTAGGCGTACTGAACTCGAACGAATCAAGTCCAAATCTAGAGCTGGCGATCGCTTTTGAAGATCTCGCAGGCACTCCCAAAACGGCTGATAATAGTCAGTTAGGCGATTCGAACACTGGTGGCGAAATAGACTTTCATACTTTAACTGACGAGTCGATCCAGCAAGCGACATCGCAAGTACCGGATGTTGACGAGTTAGACTTTAATCCCTTAACTAACGCTTCGATTCCGTCAGGAGACTTGGATTTAGATGCTGCTGATTTTAGTGAATTAGAGTTGCAGAGCGCCACTAGTAATGTGGGCGAATTAGATTTTAATTCTTCGAGTAACGAGCTGGCTGAATTAGAGTCATCGCTCGATCGCATTGAAGAATTAGACTTTGATTTCACAGCTGCCAAGCCTCTCGACCTCGTAGGATCGGATCTTGACAATGGCGCACTAGATCTCAATCCTGCAGGTAATTCAGTCGAGCGGGAGTCGGCGATCGATCGCGATCTCAAAGCATTAGAACTCAATTTCTCTGGCGACGAAGATTTGTCGCCATCAATCGTAGGTGAAGCCGCTCTGAGCGAGAGTAGCGATTTTGGCGGATTGGACTTTAGTTTCTTAGCCGAAGATAATGCTGATTCAGATGGTAGCGACGATCCGGCATCAGCATTGGATCGCACTAACGCTCTGTTCGACGATTGGAATCTTAACTATCTAACCGATCGCACTGAAGAAATCGCTTCAGCCAGCGACCTTACAGCAGAAATGCCACAATCGATCCCCTCAAACCCAGAACTCGCATCGGCGTTATCGGAAATCTCCAGCAGCGATCGGGATCGGGATTTTGCAGAGTTGGATCTTCAGGTGCTCGATAATTCTGCAGGATCCGCCGATCGAGCTACGAGTAATGAGAATGCTAACTTTAATATGGATCTTTTGGCACTGGATTTGAGCGCAGATCTCGATCGTGTTGGTACTGATGAAGCTTTCACAACGGCATCACTTCAAGAGGATCGATTGTCGAGCTTCGAGGACTTGTCAGAGTTAGACTTTAATTTTGACAACAGTAATACCGATCTAGCCGATCGCGAATTGCTAGATTTAGCAGGGATGTTCGTCGCTACGCCAACAGACGATCTCACCGATGCCAGTAGCCTAGACGCGCTCTTAGGTGGGGCGGCAATCTTGGGCGTTGGTGGTGTGGTACTGACTGAGACAGGCGCATTTGACGGTCTCGACGATCTCATCGGTACTGCCGCACCAACAGCCAATTCAGCAGCTCCGCTCGACGATCTCGATCTCTTGTTAGCCGCACCCACACCGATTGTGGTCGAACCACCCGCAGTTTCGATAGAGAAGAAAGCCCCAGATCGGCGATCGAAACAACGGACATTCGAGCAAACCATGCGGGTGTCCGTCAGACATCTAGACAACCTCAACAACTTAGTCGGGGAACTCGTTGTCAATCGCAATACGCTCGAACAAGATCAAAACCGGATGCGCCAGTTTATCGAAAAACTGCTCTCCGAAGTCCAAAAGCTCAACGAAGTTGGTAAGCGGATGCAAGATCTCTACGAACGATCGTTGATGGAAAATTCCCTCGTCGCCAGTCGTCAACAATACAAGCCCACTGCCACGACCAATAGCGTTCCAGCTAATCTCCAAGATTTGGAACAGACTGGTGCGCTCATGGAATACGATCCGCTCGAAATGGATCGATTTACGCCCATTCACTTGCTCTCGCAAAAGATGATCGAGTTGACGGTACGGATTCGCGAATCTACTGCCGATATCGAATTTGTCGTCGATGGCAGTACCGAAGTCACCCGGACGCTGCGGCAGATTACTGGGCAACTTCAGGAAGACTTAACCAAATCGCGGATGGTGCCCTTTGCCCAAACTGCCGATCGCTTGCAACGGGGCGTGCGGGAGAATGGTCTCAAGTACGGTAAGCAGATCGAACTGAGTGTCGATGGTCGTGATACGCTCATCGATAAAGTGATCCTCGAAAGTCTCACCGATCCCTTAATCCATATGGTGAATAACGCGATCGCTCATGGAATCGAATCCGCAGAAACTCGCCAGGCTGCAGGCAAACTGCCTGAAGGTAAAATTACGATTCGTGCCCTTCATCAAGGGAACCAAACGATCATCTCGATTTCGGATGATGGGGCGGGCATCGATACCGAGCGGGTTAAAGCTAAAGCGATCGAAAAAGGAATTATTACCGCCCGCCAAGCGGCAGCAATGTCCAAAACTGAAACTTACGAACTCCTGTTCCTGCCAAGCTTCTCCACCAAAGATGCTGCAGATGAATTAGCTGGGCGCGGTGTCGGGATGGATGTCGTGCGCACCAGTCTGACAGAAATTCGCGGGACGATCGCTACCGAATCTCAACTCGGTGTCGGTACGACGTTTACGATCCGGCTGCCACTGGCACTCAGTATCGCCAAAGCCCTAATTGCGGTCAATAATAAGACGAATATCGCCTTCCCGATGGACGGGATCGAAGATACTCAAGATGTCAGTCCCGAACAGATCCAAACCAATCAAGCGGGCGAACAGTGCATCTTCTGGCGCGACGAACTGATGCCCTTCAAACCGCTGTCCGATCTGCTGGGATTCAACCGTCCTCTATCGCGCAATAATTTCTATGGCACTCAGGAAGATGATAGCGATCTGATCTCCATTCTGATTTTGCGGAGCGACGGGAATTTAATCGCCGTACAAGTAGACAAGATCGTTGGCGACCAGGAAATCGTCATCAAACCGCTCCAAGGACCAGCGTCCAAACCGCTAGGAATCGCTGGGGCTACCGTACTCGGCGATGGTCGGATCGTCCCGATCGCGGATGTGATGGAATTGACCGCGCTAGCAAATGGTACGCTCACCCGCCATGTTTCGACCCAGTGGGCCGATCGAATCAATACGCCAACCGTCGAACTGCGCGAATCAATGGTCTTGATTGTTGATGACTCGATCACCGTCCGCGAATTGCTCTCATTGACCTTTAAACGGGCTGGCTACCGTGTCGAACAAGCTCGCGACGGTCAAGAAGCCTGGGACAAGTTACGGGCTGGTCTACCCTGCGATATCGTCTTCTGCGATATCGAGATGCCCCGCATGGATGGACTGGAATTCCTCTCGCGCATCCAAAAAGATGCCGCACTCAAAAAGGTTCCTGTTGCCATGCTAACTTCACGCGGTAGCGACAGACATCGCCAAATCGCCTCTCAACTCGGTGCTAGTGGCTACTTTATCAAACCTTATCTCGAAGAAGCACTGTTGGATGCAGCGAAACGGATGATTCAAGGTGAGGTGTTGGCAATTGTTTAATTAACAGTGAACAGTGAACAGTGAATAGTGAACAGTGAACAGTGTTTGGTTAGTGGTTATCGATTCTAATGCTCAAGCACTTCAAACTCTGGCCACTATTTTATCCTTGACTTTCTGACTTGTTTAACTTTAGGTGGCGGTGTGGACTTGGTTCCACGCTGCCACTTCTTTGTTAGGGGCGATCGCTTGAAGGCTGATACAGCCCAGTCGCTCAGATAATGACTCATCGCACCCAATTCTAAACCGCAGAATAGTGCGATGTAGATCGATCGATCGAGATCGAGTGAGTGTTGTAAGATACCCACCAACTGTTTCCCTGTATATGCCTGTCCCCAGATTGCCTGGACTATCCCCAGATATAGACACCCCGCCAATCCCAACCATAAGCCTAAATAAAAAATTCGCCCGAGCGTCCCCACAATCGGCCCGTGCGACCAGATCGATCGATGTTTAATCGCCTGCTGATATGGTCGCCATAGCCACCGCAACTTACCCCAGCGTTTGTAATGAAACGAATATAAGTCTAAATCTGGGCCAAAAATCAATCCACTAACCAAAAATCCGCCCGACACCCAAAATGCTAAATCGGCACGGGCAGTCGTATATAGCGTCCCGCCAGCAATTAGTGGTAAGCTCCAGAGAGTGACTCGATCGTGTGTGCGTCCAGATGGCAAAGTCAATCAGGGGTAAAATGGGCGTAGCTAGCAAGAAAATCTCGATTATTTATCTCGGACAAAAGGATAGATAAGCAGACTTTGATAGCGCTTGTTTCTAAATGCAAAGATACTAGCAACGAGCGAGTTTATCACAAAAGCCGCTCCAACAAAGTTAAGTATTCCAAAACTTACATCGCGGATAAAATATGGCACCTTATCTAGAAAACCTCTGGCAATAACAACCATAACAGTTAGACCGAGCGTTAAGATTAAATTACCCAGTGCGTAATTCAGCACGTCGCGACCAGCTAGCTCGACAAACGGATGTATATTTCTCAAACTCGCCCATGCTATCCAGTTAATTATCGGCCAGATTAAGGTCATTGGTAAAGTGAAGAAGATAAAGTAGAACCCAATTTTATCTTCTTCTGTCAAGGGGCCATCCAGATCGCTCATCTGACTATCGCCAACCAACAACATCCATAGATAAAATGTCACAGTCAGCCCCATCGGAATGGCAAAGAGCGCATGCAGAAATGCAGCGATCGTCCGAAATTTCAATGGTATTTGTGGGGGCGGGGCATTGGGGAGATTGCCTTTCATAATGAATTTGGGGAAAATTTATTTAGAGGATCGCTGTCGAACATTTCAATCGCGGTGAAATCCTATGACGGAACTGGTTGAGGTTATCAACGACCGCATAGATTATATACTCATACAGCCTAATTCCTACCTGATAGCGTTTAAATGACCGACCTTACCACCGAACAGTACAAACAAAAAATGCAGCGTCGGCAGGAGATCCAAGCAGAACGGATCGATCGATCGATCGAAGAAAAAGGTCTGATTATCGTTAACACCGGGACAGGCAAAGGTAAAACTACCGCCGCGCTGGGAATGGTACTCAGATCGCTCGGACACGGCTATCGCGTCGCGATCGTCCAATTTATCAAAGGTGCCTGGGAACCCGCCGAGAAAGCCGTCCTCGCCCGCTTTGAAGGCCAATTAGAATTCCATGCGATGGGAGAAGGATTTACCTGGGATACTCAAGATCGCGATCGTGATATTGCCACTGCCCAACTTGCATGGGAAAAAGCTCTAAGTTATATCATCGATCCGCAGTATCGACTCGTCTTACTAGACGAGGTGAATATTGCCCTCAAATTGGGCTATCTCAGCCCCGAAGTCGTCATTGCTGGATTAGCACAAAAACCCGCGCTTTCGCATGTGATTCTCACGGGTAGAGGCGCACCTCAGAGTCTCATCGATGTCGCAGATTTGGTCACAGAAATGACGCTGATCAAACATCCCTATCGCGAACAAGGTGTCAAAGCCCAACCTGGGATTGAATTTTAGACAACCCCAATCTCCCTAGATAGACATCAAGTAATGGCGCAGCTATCCCTCTGCTGGATTCGCGTGGTTGGTTTTACCAAATCGATCGGCGATCGCGCCAGTGAGTAAATGCGATAATAAACCGATCGGCCCAAAAAACAGGCAAAACACCAGCGAGTGAGCGGTAAAGACCCCAGTACGTTGCCCTTCGAGATAAATCCAGCGTCCGACAAATAAATCCATCACCAGAAAATGTACCCACCCGACTGCGGCGGCACCCTCATCGGCAAAAAAGCGTGCGATATCGGCTAATTTAGGATTGGCAAGTGCTTGAGCTGATTCAGGGGTAATGGCAACAACAAGCAGATAAATATATAATCCCGCTAAGGCGATAAATGGCAACGGAGAGCGAATTACTTTACCCGTAACATCCCAATTAGGTAGAAAAATGATTAAAGTCCAGAACGGTAGGACGAATAAATTAGCACCATCAAAAAGTTGAGCTATCATGGTTAGACAATTTGTAAATAAATTAACAGACGATTGTATTATCTATCTGTTATTATCATCCAAAATAATTGCCAGCGGTAGCCAATCCGATCGACCGATCCAGCGGCTCGGCTGGTTAAATAAATTACAATCTAGCTCGATCGGCTGTGGTATCGGTCTAGCCGTAACTCTGGGTTGGATGCCTGCGGCTTTGTCGCAGATGGAGGTTGACTTATCTGCTCCAGAAATTTGTGAAGTCGATCTCAGTTTATTAAAGTCAACCGATCGCGGTGCCGATGATAATATCGTTACCGCAGATACAGTCTCCGCGAAGGGAATGACGCTCCCGAGTTTGTGGTGGACGAGTGAAGAATTTTCGGCAAAATTAGTCACAAACTGGATTGCCGATCGCCGTCAACATCAAGTTTATTTATTAGTAAATACTCAATCCTGGAATAGTTTAGATTATCTCGAACGCTATCGGACGCTCGATCGATTCGGTCGTGTGGCTCAAAGCTACGGATATAATTTGAAAATTTGCAATTCCCAAAAATTTAGGATCGGTAGTTACACCTGCGACACCATCGCGTCGCCCACGGTCTATCGATCGACACAGCATAATTGTCAAATCGTACTCGATACCTTCGGTCAAACTGGTCTGGGAGTGAACAATAAATAAGCTAAGCTCGCAGCGGTTGCAACTGCTGATTGTATTACAAAGCCTGTACTTCGATAATCCGAAGTACATGTTGCTCGGTAGCTCGGTTAAACCGCGTGCGCTAATTGTCTGGCAACTCTGCATCGGTTCACAATGCTAGCATGAGCCTCGGTTGCCAATTTTAACTCGATCTGTGAAGCGAGCGCTTCAGCGTAAGATCGCGATCGAGAGGGGACTAGCGAGCGGGTAATTCTCTGTGGCTGTAGTAAAGATCGAGATGTTCGCGCACCAAAATTTAGCTCAAAAAGATCGAAGATTTTAACCAAGATGGGTAATACTTAGATTGGCAGTTTTCGCATACCCAAATCGATTTATTTATGAATGGGTAAGTTTACCTCACATCCGTGCTGTCGATCGGGAGCACGGCACATAGACACAATCTATCTAAAGTATGAAACAACAGGATTTTCTCCTCCGCAATTCGCTGACAACGCCACATTTTTTACTCTTAGTATTAAGTGCTGCTGTTATTGCCATCCAGCTGACCCTTGTTTATAAAATATGTAGTCCCGATCGTCAAATCACCAGTTTGCTATTTTGGGCAACTGCGGCTTATCTAATTTGGGAGCGCCACACCCAATTGAAGTTCGAGACTGGGGTGGTAGCAAGTTTATGCGGCGGTTTATTACTACTACTGTTATTACTTAAAAGTATTGGTTACTGCGAGCAATCCTTTCTGATTGGTTATCCATTTATTGCTGGGATCTCGTTAGCTTTAATTGCCTCCGGCTTTCGAGGCTTGAAAATTTACGGACGAGAGTTAGTGTTGCTATTTTTCTTAGGCATTCCGGAAGTACTATTATCAAAACTAACCGATCCCTCGCCAATCACCGCCCAATTTGCTAGTTCATTCCTTTGGTATGCCGGTTTTCCCGTCACCCAAAACGGCATTTATCTCCAACTACCAGGAGGAAACGTCCAGGTTTACAGTGGCTGTTCTGGCGTGGTTGCCATGGCACAGTTATTGGGGATGTCAGTGCTATTTTTGACACTTCTCCCCTTACCGTGGAAACGGCATCAAAAATTAATTTTACCGATCGCTGCTGTAGCGATCGGTTTTGTGGTAAATTCGCTCCGTGTAGCATTGATGGCAATTTTGGTATCTCAAAAACAGATGGCTGCATTTGATTACTGGCACGAAGGCTCGGGTTCGCTAGTGTTTTCCGTGATTTCTACACTGCTGCTAATACTCCTCGTGTGGGTATTAATTCAAGTCTTTACCGTTCGACCACCAGAGCAAGAGGAGCCAGAATCTCGATCGTGACTAGAAGCATAATTACTACCATCGCCCGTCAATCTTGGTTGTCGCTACTGTGTTGTAGCACGATCGGTGCACTGGGCTGTGCGATTGTTAACAATCCGACTAAATCAAATCTGCGCAACACGAACTCGCTAAATTTTCCCCAACCCACATCCTTGACCGATTTACAGCAGATCGAGAGTAAATCGTTACCGGATCATCAATTCCCGAATAAAACAGTGGCGATCGGGCGACAATATCGCTATCGCTATCAGCAGCAATCACAACCGATCGACATTCAAGTTCGCTATATCGCCGATGGGGTGGCCAATCCACCAGCAATGGAACGACTGCTGCCAGCATTTACTGATGTTCCGGATACCGTCCTGCTGTCGACGACGACCAAGCAACAGCCAAATGTTGGTGACTACAACTTATTCGTTCATAAGGAAAGAGCTTATTTCAGTACGTGTATCAATCCCCAGGGGATAACGACAGTAGCGGCGGATCGATTTCACACCAATAGCAACCCCAATCCTTTAAGCAGCCTATCTGTAAAGCGGTTGTTGCCATGGTTGTTAGGCCAACAAACATTGCGAGATAGTCGTTGTGTCTGGACGGTATTATCGACACCGATCGATCGCGCGACACCGGATGTTACTATGAAAACGTTAGAAACGATCGGGGTGACATGGATACATTGGTGGCAAGTTCATTTTCCAGCAGCGTAGAAGAAATTGCTCACTAAACCTTTCCACTCTTCGGTTATATTAAAAGGCTATCCTAAATGACTTCTGTTGTATTTTTATTTCGGCTCGTTGGTTATGGATTATTGATCCTAACTTTGTTTGATGTGATTAGCGCGTTCGTTCCACCTCAGTTTAGTAATCCTGGGTGGCAGTTTCAAACTGCTGGTGGATTTGTAGAACGCTCGGCTGTGCCGCTGATTGGCTTTGCCATGATTTTTTATGGCAATAATGAAGCTCGCAAGAAAAGAGAGCTACTCGCACTCAAAGCATTATCTTGGATATCGTTATTGACCGGGGTGTTTTATTTAGTCTTGTTGGTAATCTTATTTATTACCTTCCCCGGACTTAACGATCGCGGTCAAGAGCAAATAAACGCACAATACAATCCGGAAATAACTAAGCTTCAACAGATTCAAGCACAAGTTGAAAAAGCACCAGCCGCCCAAATTGAGGCATTGATGAAGAGTAATAAGGCAGCAGGTACAGATCCACAAATTTTCAAATCTAAACTATTGCAAGATGCGGCTACAGCAGAGAAAAATTTGAAAGATCGCGCTTCAATTACCAAGAGTAGTCAAAAGACGGCTTTAATTAAAAATTCTGTCAAGTGGGGATTGGGTGCGCTAGTATCAGCGGTGTTATTCATTCGGATTTGGGCAGCTACTAATTGGGCGAGGCAATAATAATCGCGGTCATGGAATAGCAAGGGAGGGAACGATCGATCGATCGTTCCCTTTTGTGATTTGAAGGTGTAGTCGACCACATTAGAACTTAACGCTGGCACCATCAAAGTCTGAAATACTCATGCTGTGGTTATGCATTGGGATAACTAAGTCTCAGTATTGGAATCTAAAAGTGGCCACTCGCCAGAAATTGAAAGCCAGCAAGAGCCTAGAGCCAGAAATACCTCAAAGTATTTCTGGCTCTGTCTTTTAGTAAAGTATTCTACATCCAGTTCGAGCGCGGAACACGCCAAGATTGTTGCCTCAGCGCGATCGATTTTTTTGGCGATCGGTCGGTATTTAATCTGTCTATATCTCGATCGACAGATGTTATGACAGCTAGCGAGATATTTATAATACCAGCAAGCTTCAGTTCGCACATCTCCAGCAGAGTAGATCGATCGCAACTGGATTTTTCATGATGACTTACATCATCGACCGAGAATTTCGTCTCAATCTAGATTCGGCTTAAATAATTGGAGACTTTATCGAATGGAAAATTCGTACCAAGTCAGGCTAGATCGCCAAGCCGAAGGTCTTGAGAGGCATAAGGAGGAAGAAGTAGTTAATTAATTTTGCAGCTCCTACGGTAATAAATCCCAATTAGAAAATTATGAAGATGCGGTACAAGTTACTAGGTAAGAGTGGATTGCGCGTCTCCGAACTGTGTTTGGGTACGATGACTTTTGGTGAAGATTGGGGCTGGGGTGCATCAAAAGATACCAGCCGCCAGATTTTTGATGCATTTGTCGAGGCAGGTGGCAACTTTATCGACACGGCCAATGGTTACACCGACGGTAGCAGTGAGAAGATTGTCGGTGAAGCAATCGCGTCAGAGCGAGAACGCTTTGTCGTTGCTACTAAATATTCCTTCCCAGATCGGATGAACGATCGTAGCCACAATCCCAACGGCAGCGGTAATCATCGAAAGAATCTGATCCAGTCGATCGAAGGCAGTCTCAAGCGATTGAATACAGATTATATAGACCTGTTCTGGTTGCACGCTTGGGACTTTAGTACTCCAGTTGAAGAAGTGATGCGTGCCTTTGACGATCTGGTAAGGCAAGGTAAAGTGCTGTATATCGGCATTTCCGATACGCCAGCCTGGATCGTGTCCCAAGCAAACACGTTCGCTCAATGCCATGGCTGGACGCAGTTTATCGCCTTGCAAATCGAATACAGCCTCATCGAGCGCACGCCCGAACGCGATTTGTTGCCGATGGCAGAAGCATTTAACCTAGCAGTCACCCCCTGGTCGCCACTAGCTGGTGGCGTACTCTCCGGTAAATATGCCCAAAATGGCAACGGACAAGCCACCTCTCGCGGTCAAAAAATTCCCGATCGCAGTTTCCAGATCGCCCAAACCGTCGGCGAAATTGCCCAAGAATTAGGCTGCTCCTCCGCTCAAATCGCCTTAGCCTGGATTCGCGCTCAGAGTTCCCAAATGATTCCGATTCTGGGTGCGAGCAAACTAGAGCAACTCCAAGACAACCTCAAGTGCCTGGAAGTAAACCTATCACCAGAACAATTGCAAAAACTCGATCGAGTCAGTCAGATCGAACTGGGTTTCCCGCATGACTTTTTGGGGAGTGAAATGATTCACGATCGCTTATTTGGCGGCACATATGCCTCCATCGACCATCGCTAGCCATCCACATTAAATTAACTAGAAGCTAAACAATGTTGCAAAATAACGATTTAGAAAGCATGATGAATCCCGTCATCCGGCCGAAGGTGACTGACGACTTGTCGGAAAATGTGATTTTAACCACAGTTGACGATCTCTATAACTGGTCGCGGCTATCGAGTTTGTGGCCGCTATTATTTGGTACCGCCTGTTGTTTTATCGAAATGGCGGCAATGATCGGTGCGAGATTTGATTTCGACAGGTTTGGGTTATTGCCCCGCGCGAGTACCCGTCAGGCAGATTTATTGATTACGGCAGGTACCATTACGATGAAGATGGCTCCCGCACTGGTGCGACTCTACGAACAAATGCCCGAACCCAAGTATGTGATTGCGATGGGAGCCTGTACGATTACGGGTGGGATGTTTAGTAGCGATTCGCACACTGCGGTACGCGGGGTGGATAAACTCTTTCCGGTAGATATCTATCTCCCTGGCTGTCCGCCGCGTCCGGAAGCCATCATGGATGCCATGATTAAACTGCGAAAAAAAATCGCTAACGAATCGATGCAGGAACGGGGCCAACTAGTTCAAACCCATCGTTATTACACCACCACCCATAACATGCGCGTTGTCGCACCCGTACATGATGGTGTGTACTTACAAGATGGCAAGTTCGATCGCGTACCTGCCGAAGTTACTGCCGCAATGGGTACCGAAGTGCTGCCACCCGCTTTACTAACGGCTCAAAAACGCGAACCCCAACCAGCTCAACAGCACAATATCTAAGTTAAACAGCCGACGATCTTGCAAAATGCTGCGAACCGATCGGGCTGGGTCGATTGGCGCAAATATTCAATTAATGTATCCAATCGATACACCCTTGTATCACTCAATCGATCGCCAGAGGGCCAGTCGCTCATCTTCAAATTATTAAAATGTTAGGTGAAAACGGTGGCGCATTCTTTGGGGCAGGTTCGGCGCACCCGTTTGAAAATCCCAATGGTTTTACCAATTTGCTGCAAGTGCTAGCGATGTTGGCCTTTCCCGCTGGGTTAATTTACACCTACGGGATATATATGGGCAATTCCAAACAAAGCTGGCGGGTGTTTTGGAACGGCACAACTGTTCGTGTACTTACTACTAGCCATCTTTGCGATCGGGTTGATGGTGGGACGGACACCCGAATTTTTGGGGCGGAAGATCGATCGAGCTGAAGTTACCCTCATCGGTACGATCTTGCTCATCCATCCGCTGCTAATTTTAATTCCCAGCGCGCTCTCGATCGCGTTTCCCGCCCAGTTAGCCGGGATTAGCAATCCCGGCTTTCACGGTCTGACTCCAGTGGTATTTGAATTTGCATCGGCTGCGGCTGGTAACGGTACCAATATGGCGGGCTTGGGCACGAGTCATCCCGCGCCGACTGCTTTGTGGTGTACGCTCGCAACTGCGGTGACACTGTTGTTAGGGCGATACCTGCCTGCGATCGCCCTGTTGCTAATTGCCGATCGATTTTCCCAAAAGTCTGCTGCTCCTGCTTCTAGTGCCACGCTGAGTACCGATACGTGGCTATTTATGAGCGTTACCGCTGCCACGATCGTGATTCTCGGCGCACTCACATTTTTTCCAATGTTGGTATTAGGCCCGATCGCCGAAGGCTTTCAATTGAATGCTTAGTAATTCCGCCAATCAGAAACCATTCGAGATCTTCTACTAGGGAGGGCGGGTTTATGCTAAAAATTCCCACCTAGCACTACTAATTCCGAACAAACCCGCCCTCCCAGCTATAGCCGACCAGAATCCCAAACCCCAAAATCTAAATGACCTTTTCGCTGGCCTATGTCATTGTTGGTACATTGCTGATTGTGATGGCACTAGCCAGTTCTGTCCTCAAGCGATTACCCTTATCTACCTCAATTTTATATCTGCTCGTCGGCATCGGACTCGGCCCCGTGGGGATTGGACTGATTCATCTCGACCCGATTCGTGACGCTGCCGTGCTCGAGCGCATTACCGAAGTCACCGTAATAGTGTCATTATTTGCCACCGGACTCAAGCTGCGCGCGCCGCTAACCGATGGAGTCTGGAAACTGGTCTTCCGACTAGCATTCGGCTCGATGCTGTTGACTGTCTTGCTGATTACACTGGTGGGTGTAGTGGGATTGCACTTGCCGATCGGTGCAGCGGTGCTACTCGGCGGGATTCTAGCTCCCACCGATCCCGTGCTCGCATCGGATGTAGAGGTGGAAGACCCGTGGGATCGCGATCGATTGCGCTTTAGCCTGACTGGAGAAGCCGCGCTCAACGATGGCTCGAACTCGCCCTTTGTCTTTCTAGGGTTAGGTCTATTGGGACTGCTCCCTAACCATGAGGGCTGGCACTGGCTGGCGATCGATGTGGTTTGGGCAACAGCGGGGGGAGTGGGCATCGGTACACTACTAGGCACATTGGTGGGTAAACTCGTGCTGTACCTGCGGCGCGAACATCAGGAAGCCGTGGGGCTAGATGACTTTCTGGCGATGGGACTGATTGCGCTGACCTATGGGATGGCACTGTTAATTAATGTCTATGGGTTCCTCGCCGTCTTTAGTGCGGGACTAGCTCTGCGACGGATCGAGCGGCTCTCCAGTCACGATGTCCCGATCGCGGAGGTCAGAGCCATGAGTCAAGCAGGTGAGGCATCCGAAATCGCCACCGATCCGAAAACTGCTCCAGCGTATATGGCACAGGCGGTACTAGGCTTCAATGAGCCGCTCGCGCGCATCGGTGAAGTTGCAGTGGTCATCCTGCTAGGGGGGATGCTCTCGCCGCGTTACTTTAGTAGTGCAGCCTGGTGGTTTGTGCCGATCCTGTTGCTGGCGATCCGACCAGTGAGTGTCTGGCTGGGATTGAAAGGTACCAAAACTTCAAGGTTACAGCGCTGGCTGACGGCTTGGTTTGGGATTCGGGGGATTGCTGCGATCTATTACATGATGTTCGCGATCGAGCGCGGTTTACCATTGTCGCTGGCAGAACCCCTCACCGCCTTGACTCTTACTACGATTACGGCATCGATCGTCGTGCATGGGATCTCTGTCACTCCCTTAATGAGTTTTTATACCAAACAAACTGTCGAGAATTAAGTTAAAAAGCATGTCTAAATTTAAAATAGATCGGTTTAATGTCACCCAACAAACAGCATTCTGGTGGAGCTTATCGGCAGTCGCGATCGCCAGTAGCTTAATTGCGATGTTTATCTCCTGGCAACAATTTCATTCGTTGATTCGCCCCGGACTCGACTTTGTCGGCGGTACTCGATTTCAACTCGAACTAGACTGCACTAAGCCCAATAATTGCGATCGACCGATCGATTTAGCGCAAGTTCGTCGGGTGCTAGCCGATACCGGAATCTCAAATAGTAGCGTCCAATTAGTCGGACAACAGCAGCGCGCGCTATCGATCCGCACGCCCGCACTCGATCTCGATCGACGGGTATCGCTCCTGAAGAACTTAGATCGACAGATCGGGCAGTTTGCCCCTGAAAAAACTCAAATCGATTTAGTTGGGCCTGTCGTTGGGGAAGAACTGTTTAGATCGGGAATAACTGCGCTGTTGGTTGCTTTTGCAGGCATCGCTCTGTACTTGAGCTTTCGGTTTCGATCGGACTATGCCGTCGTAGCAATTATTGCCCTGTTTCATGATGTGTTTATCACTTTGGGGGTCTCTTCGATTTTAGGCTTAGTCCTCGGTACGGAGGCAGATAGTTTATTTCTGGTAGCAATGCTGACGATCGCGGGTTTCTCGGTTCAAGATACTGTTGTCATTTTCGATCGAGTCCGTGAAAATCTCGAACTTACTCCCGATCGATCTATTAATGAATTAGTTGATGATTCCGTCCGTCAAACTCTCAGCCGTTCGATCAATACTGTAACCACCGTTTTGTTGACATTAACAACACTATTTATCTTTGGCGGAGAAACGCTCAGGAATTTTGCCCTAACTCTGATAATTGGTTTTAGTTTAGGTGCTTATTCGAGTATTTTTGTTGCTAGTCCATTACTGGCTTGGTGGCGCAACCGCAGATCTATCGATCGCACTGCTCAAGAGACTTAGGCTATAGTTCTGACTTATTTAAAGTTGGCAAAATATTAGCTCAAATTGCCAAAAATTCAGCAAGTTCGATCGGTAGATCTGTATTTAGATAGATAAAATTTTACCCAATTATCAAGAGAATACCACTAGGCCACTCGATCGCCGCCGTCGTCAAAGATCGGGGATGTTTGAAAAGTTATTTCCAAGTTAAGGATTAAACCAAATGACAACTGCAACCGACACCAAGAACGAATCGCTCGATAAAATCCGCGACCTGATTAAAGACATTGACTTCTGTATGTTGACTACCCTAGATGAAGATGGCTGTCTGCATAGCCGTCCGATGTCTGTAAATGGCCAAGTCGAAGCCAATGGCGACCTGTGGTTTTTTACTTATGGTAATTCGCACAAAGTGACCGAAGTAAACCAAGATCGACGTGTCAGCGTCAGCTTCGCCGCACCTGACAAGCAGAGCTACGTCTCCATGTGTGGCACCGCCGAACTAGTCACAGACCGCTCCAAAATGCAAGAACTCTGGAAACCCGAACTCAAAGCCTGGTTCCCTAAAGAACTTGACGAACCCGATATCGCGTTGCTGAAAGTAACCGCCACCAATGCAGAGTACTGGGATGCACCTGCTAGTTGGGTTGCCAAAGCCGTTGGTTTTGTCAAAGCCGCAACTACTGGCAAGCCGGACGATTCAACCGAGCACGCCAAAGTCGATTTGCAATAGTACCGTGTAAACGCTCCAAATTTATCGAACCGTTGACCTATGAACAACGCTACTACGACCAAGAATCAATATACGATCCAAGATCCGCTTAAGCAGTATCCGCAGCCGGAGTTTGCGAAGCAACCGCAGTCACCACCAGGATTAGCCCAGGAGATGTCTCCCAAACCAGATCATGGGGAGGAGAGCTATAAAGGCTTTGGCCGTTTGGCTGGCCGCAAAGCACTGATTACCGGAGCCGATTCTGGGATCGGGCGCGCCACTGCGATCGCCTTTGCGCGAGAAGGGGCAGATATCGTGCTCAACTACTTAGAAACCGAAGAAAAAGATGCCAAAGAAGTAATCGCACTAATTGAAGCTGCCGGACGAAAGGCGGTGTCGTTACCAGGCGATATCAGTGAGGAAAGCTTTTGCAAAATGTTGGTAGAGCAGGGCAGCCAAGCTCTCGGCGGACTGGATATCCTGGTAAATGTTGCAGGTGTACAGCACTCGGTAGACGACATCGCAGACCTAACGACGGAGCAATTCGATCGCACCTTCAAGACCAATGTCTATGCCTTGTTCTGGATCTGCAAAGCCGCAGTTCCCCTGATGCCTCCTGGTGCCACCATTATCAACACGTCATCCATTCAGGCGTATCAGCCTTCGCCAAACTTGCTCGATTACGCTACCACTAAATCGAGCATTGTTGCTTTTACCAAGTCCCTGGCCAAGCAGGTGGCCTCTAAAGGCATCCGTGCGAATGTCGTCGCGCCAGGGCCAGTGTGGACCCCATTACAAACTAGTGGTGGTCAACCATCTGAGAAGATTCCCCCGCTGGGGGAGAAATTACCGCTCGGACGACCAGGTCAACCTGCCGAGCTAGCTCCCATCTATGTACTCTTGGCTTCGCAGGAATCCAGTTTTGTGACTGGCGAGGTATATGGTGTAACTGGTGGAAATCCGCTGCCCTAGAAGGTCTCACTCATGAAAGTGAAGGGAATGCTCAAAGTGGAGCATTCCCTTCAGTGTTTTTTGTTGTAGATACCTATTGATGTAATCGGCGATACGCTGATACGATCGTCGAACCGATCGAAGATTCGCCAATCTATGAATTAGCAAGCCCCCAATGGTATAGCTCGATCGATGTTGCTGAAACTATGGGCGAAATTCTGGGGCGCAAAGTTGAGGCCCGTCAAACGCCAAGAGCTAACTAGGAACAGCAATTAGCAAGCATTGGCTTCACGCAGAATGCGATCGAGAATTTCATTGAAATGACCACAGCAGTAATTGACGGCAGCGTAAACCCAGAGGGCAAAAAGATTTCAGTAAAAACAAAAACTACATTAAAGCAATATTTACAACCTTGGCACACTCAATGACATAACCCAGGTGGAATGAAATTACGGTCAAGGCTAGCAGGATCGTCTGGGCTGACACCTTCAAGGCTCGGACTGACACTGCTAGCAAACCTGTTTGGCGGTTGCGCTGACCCACCTAATAGTTTATTTGTAAACAAAGCTTGCTTTTATGTAAAGCTTCTGTTATATTAGTTTACATAGCGAAACAATTATAAAAGTAACTGCTCAGGAACACAGCCATGCAAAACAAAATTTTTATCGATAACGACGGCAGAGAAAATAATTTTGCGATCGAGCCAAAAATGTACGTTACAGATGGGCCTCAAGCTGGCTGGACTGACTATGCTGAGAAACTCAACGGTCGCATGGCAATGATTGGGTTCGTCGCGCTATTAATTCAAGAAGTTTTGACCGGACATGGTATCGTCGGCTTCATCTCCAACCTGTAGTTTCGAGTTAGCACGATCGCTCCATCATAGTTTTTCTTATCTTTTTTCCTCGCGGTAGCCATTCGGCCACCGCGTTTTTTGCGTGTTTTTACGGGTACAGCTATTAAAAATCGCGTATTATTACGATGGTATGTTTGTCATTTCGATCGCATAATTAATAGATACTACCAAATTATCTTGGACTACAGCCCATGAAAATCTGCCAAAGAGAACTCAAGCGACTTGTAATGGTAACGGGAATAGTCTTGAGTGCGATCGGCAGTGGTGCTGTTACACCTGCCAATGCTCTGACATTCAACTTTATCGCTGGAACTGGAATTACTACTAACAGTCAGCAATACCTAGGATTTCAAGAAGCTGGAAATTTATGGTCTACATATTTTACCGATCCCGTTACCCTCAATATCAAGATTAATTTTACAGATATCGGCACAGGCACTTTGGGCGTTGCTAATCTCGCATCTGGATTTTTTGACTATAGTGATGTGTATGCAGCTCTCAATAAAGACCGAACATCAACAGATGATAATAAGGCTGTCGCCAGCCTCTCCAGTAGTGGCGCTTATCAAAAACTAACTAACTATACCAGTGATAATCCTAACGGAGCTGGTAGCACAACTACATACGTTACAAGTGGCGATCGGGTGGCAATGACGACTGCCAATGCCAAAGCACTAAATCTGATTACTACTGCACCAATCGACCCAACTACCATGCAGCCGATCGTCGATGCGACAATTTCGCTCAATGACACTGGATATATTTGGGATTACGGTACAAACATTGCAGCAGGGCACTATGATTTTGTTGGGGTTGCCACACATGAGATCGGTCACGCACTAGGTTTTAATAGTGCCGTCGATGCACTAGATACCAGTCAGGGCAAATTGAAGGCGAGCGATTTTAGTCTCGTGCCCCTCGACTTATTTCGGTATTCTGCTGCTAGTACAGCTGAGTCAGCAGTCGATTTTACTGTTGGTACTACTGACAAATATTTCTCGCTCGATGGTGGCAAGACCAAAATTGCTTCCTTAGCAACTGGCGTAACAAATGGAGATGGCCGTCAGCCACAACACTGGCAGGAAGTTAGTACTTCATTAGGCATTATGGATCCGGTGACTGCGGCTGGAGAGTTGTTGAAATTTACGAGCAATGATATCCGCGCCTTCGATGCTGTGGGCTGGGATCGTTCCGCCGTCTCATTTACGGCGTTTAATACACCGGCTACTGCTGTCCCCGAACCTGAAAATTACTTGGGTACATTTATCTGTACGGCGTTTGGGATCGTGACGATCGTCAGACACAAACGCAAGCTTGCAAAATCGAGCACGATAGCAGCATCACAAGAGGACTAAAATCTGATTTTATATTCATTTATCATCGCCGAGGCGAGCGCCAGTATATCCTAGCGATCGCCTCGGCAATTTTTATCAGCGATCGGTTGATTTTCAATCCAGGCTACTACTCGGGCATAATAGTCCCTGGTTTCGAGATCGTCACGAACCTAAACATTTATAAAAAGTAAAAGCAGAGATCTGAGGGTACCCACAAGGGGCACCCTACCCAAGGTTTCATACCTCCATTCAGCAACACCACAAAATTAACCTATAGGGGTACCTCTTGTGGGTACCCTGGATCTTCAACCTTTGATGCAGACTACTTGCTTGAGTGTGGCAACTACTTCTACTAAGTCTGATTGGTTGGTCATTACTTCCTCGATCGGTTTATAAGCAGCCGGAATTTCATCGATTAATTCGGTATCTTTGCGACATTCTACACCAGCAGTTTGGGAAATCAAATCATCGAGCGTGTAGGTATTTTTGGCCATCGATCGTGACATAATTCTGCCAGCACCGTGCGAACAGCTACAGAAACTCTGGGCGTTACCTTTGCCTTTGATGATATAAGATTTCGTGCCCATCGAGCCAGGAATAATTCCATAATCTTCCGTGCGAGCGCGCACGGCACCTTTGCGAGTGACATACACTTCCTCACCAAAATGTACCTCTTTTTCGGCATAATTATGATGACAATCGATCGTGAGTAAGGGCTTAATCTTCTTACCACCATTGAGATGTTGTTCCATCACCCGCATAAATCGCGACATCATCACCTCGCGATTGGCTTTGGCATAGTCTTGTGCCCATTGAAGATCGCGCCAATAGGCTTGAAATTCGGGCGTACCAGCCACAAAATAAGCCAAGTCTCGATCGGGTAAACTAGTTTCGGCTAATTTAGCCAGATCCTTAGCTGTATCGATATGGCATTGGGCTAATTTATTGCCCACATTGCGCGATCCGGAGTGCAGCATCAACCAAACTTGATGTTCGGTATCGATACAGACTTCGATAAAGTGATTGCCACCACCGAGCGAACCGAGTTGACGAGTGGCTTTATTTTCCAACCCGCGCACGCCACGATGCAATTCTTTAAAATCTTGCCAGCCTTGCCAATTAGTGACATCTTTAGCAATTTGCTTATTTTCTTCAAAGCCAACCGGAATTTGGGCTTCGAGATCGAGCCGAATTTTTTTGAGTTTACCATCTAGTTGACTTTCGACAAATGGTGTCTGAATCGCCGTCATCCCGCAATTGTGAACGAAGACACCTCCTGATAAAGCAAAATTGTTATAGCCTGGAACTGTCAAGCAGTAAACATTTTCGACATACTCTAATCTCTCGATCGATGCAACCTTGTGGTTGGATTTATACTCTTGCTTCCGCTGATTGTGTCGCCCAATTAGCGATCTTAGTTCCGGTTCGTAAATATCCCCGATGTAACTTCGATCTACAGATCGATCGAGATCGACTAAACTACAACGATCTGGAGAATAGTCTCTATTCCCCGTAAATTCTAGATGCGCTGGACAACGAGCGGATTGCTTGCAATCACGGTGATGAATGACTGTTTTTTGTCCTGCAAAATGCGGAATCTCACTCAAAAATCCAGCTCTAGCAACGATCGAGTGAGCTTGTTGCCATAGTCCCGAATCTGGCTGGGAGATGAGCAGATCGCCATTTCGATCTACCTTAGAATAAAAAGACATCAGCGACTCACCACGTTGCAGGTTTTGAGCTTCCTGATAACTACCATCGCGGAGCATAAATTGATGATCTGGCGTACAAATAATTTCTTCGTGATTATCTAATGTCACTTTAATTAAAGCGGCATTTTTCTTGGTAAGTCTAGCAGTTGCTTTTGCAGCAATAATCTTACCTGTAGCAGTACAAGCATAGACAATAAACTCTTCATCCGTTTGCGCGAGTTCTGCAATCGGACATGATTTACCATCAACTAACGGAATCAGAGTAGCGCCCACAAAGCAACCGATGTCAACACCGACAGCCGCTGGGATGATGGCATCTTTAGTCGCAATCACCGAACCTACTAACGCACCTTTGCCGAGATGAACGTCGGGCATTAACGCAACATGCCTAAATACGAATGGTAGTGAGGCAACATTTTTTGCCATTCGGGTTTCTTGTTGAGCCAGGTCGTGTCCTGCCCAAGATAATACTGGGTGGGATGTATCGATCTCTAATTCTTGATAAGTCATAAACTACTAATTAACTACAACTCGATTTTGCGACTCTCCAGGCTACAACCAAAGAAAATTGCCTACAATATGACATAGGTGCCAACTCTTCAATCGATTTAATTATGGCTGTCAAACAAGATACCCTGTGGGATCGGTTTCTTTCACCCTTGATCCAGGGATTAATCGATCGAGAGCAAATTCTCAAACTGCGCGATCGCATTGACTGGGAGCGTGAAATCTCAACCGATCGAGTGTCAAAATCGAGTTACCCTGACTACTATCATACGCAAAACTTTCACGGGATCGAAGGTGGGTATCTCACTCAAACAGCCGCGATTACCTACGATCCGATTACTCAGTACGTGTTACCGCCATTCGAGTCTTGGGTACGTCAGAGCTTGGTTACAGAGATTCGCGCCCAACCACAGCAAATTCTCGATTTGGGCTGTGGAACTGGTTCGACTACTCTTTTAATCAAACAAGCCTTTCCCACTGCCACAGTGACGGGTTTAGACTTATCTCCTTACATGTTGGCAGTCGCCCGCGATAAAGCGCAGCAGGCTCATCTGGACATCGTTTGGGAGCAAGGCACCGCCGAAGCAACTCCATTCGCCCCTGCAAGCTTCGATCTAGTAACTGCATCGCTGCTGTTCCACGAAACTCCCCCAGCGATTACGCAAGCAATCCTTGCGGAAAGCTATCGCTTGCTCGCCCCCGGCGGACAAATCCTGATTCTCGACGGCAATCAGGGCACACTCCGCAATCTGGAGTGGTTGAATAATGTGTTTGAGGAGCCGTACATTCAGGCATATGCGGCTGGCAATCTCGATGCCTGGATGGGTAAAGCTGGCTTTGATGAAGTCCGTACCAAAGATATATTTTGGCTCAATCAAGTTACTAGTGGAGTTAAAGCATAAGCTGTTCGACATCTAGAGCGAGTTATGGCTGATGGTTTTAGTGACTAGTGGCTAGTCATAGTAAATATTTGAGGATTATTTTCGAGCTTAATCATCGACGATTCTCTTACAAGCGTCTCCGCCAACGAACGATCGATTTGAATGCCTGTCAGCTTAGCTTACATTATGTAAATATCTAATGGCTCGCCCTAGATCTATTTATAACTCATAACTCATAATTTTCGTGGTTTTAAAAGCAGTTTTATTCGATTTCAATGGAGTGATTATCAATGATGAGTCGATTCATCACCAAGCACTTGAAGAGCTATTACTAGCTGAGAACTTATCATTGCAAGGTAAGGAACTATGGAAAATATCTGTGGGTCGGAGCGATCGCGCTTGTCTGCGGGAAATCTTGAATTCGCACGGGCGGTTTGTAACTGATGAATATCTAAATAAACTAGTTGTTAAAAAAGCAAGTATTTATCGCCAAAGATTGCAACAATTAGTCACTTTGCCAATTTATCCCGAAGTTATTCAATTTATCGAAAAAATGCACGCCAGTAGTTATAAATTAGCAGTAGTTACTGGTTCGGTGCGATCGGAAGCAGAGCTAGTATTGAAACAAGCTGAAATCGATCGCTACTTTGAAGCTATCATCACTGGGGATGATATCAACGCCAGTAAGCCGGATCCAGAAGGTTATTTACTAGCAGTAAAAATGCTCAATCAATTAAATCCCGAACTAAATCTATTGCCAAGCGAATGTCTAGCGATCGAAGATACTTTTGCCGGAATTCAATCAGCTAAATCAGCCGGAATTCAGGTAGTTGCGATCGCTAATACGTATCCATTTCACATGCTGCAACGTCGAGCGAATTGGACGATCGATGCTTTTGCCGATCTGGAGTTAGATCGGGTAACTAAATTTTTTGATGAAGTAGTTGTTCGATCTCATTGATGACCGAGGAGGACTAAGATGACTTTGCTCGTTCGTAAGCCCGAATTACCGCCGGACGCTGCTGCATTATCTCAAACCAGCGTTGAAGATCGGGAAAATCAGCAAGATTTTGTTGCTGCTTTTCATGAGGTACGATCCACGGGTAACAAGCCATATCCGCGATCGAATATTCACCCGCTAGATAATTTTTTCCAGCTAATTGACGATTTAGCACGCCATAAAGACGAGCGGTTTCCTTTACATAACGTTCGATCGCATAGGAAATTTTTTCTGGTGCATATTGTCCGAAGTGATGATTTTGTCCCGCCATCGGGCCTAATCCACCCATTTGCCAAAATAACCATTCCATAGCTACCAATCGATCGCGAATATTTGTCGGGAGAAACTTGCCAGTTTTCTCAGCTAGATATTGTAAGATCGCCCCCGATTCAAATACTGAAATTGGTTCGCTACCGTCTTGAGGTTGGCGATCGATAATTGCTGGAATCCGATTATTGGGTGCAATCTTTAGAAAATCCGGATCGAATTGTTTTCCGGCACGGATATCGATCGGAAAGATTTGGTATTCCAACTCTGTTTCTTCGAGAAAAATTGTGATTTTATGGCCGTTAGGGGTTGCCCAGTAGTAGAGTTCTATCATAATTAATTTGATTTAATAGAGCGAGTTTCCGATCTCTATGGTAGTCGTAAATAAGATTTCATTCAATAAATTCGATTACACGCACGAGTGGTTTTGGCTGCGAACTAAATCGATCGGCTGTAGATTCGATCGTCGCTAATTGCCCGAGTGCCAGTCCACAAGCTCTACCATATTTTGCCAAAACTCGATCGCTAGCAATATTTAATGCAGTCCGCGATCGAGCGACAAAATCTACTAATGGATACTCTCGATTTACCTCGAAATATTCTTTAACAATCAGCGAAGGTGAATAGCAGGTTTCTTGTGAACCATCAGGCCATTGAATTTTAAAGCGAATTTCTGGCATGAGTTAGGGGATAGGGGATAGGGAATTTTAGTTTGTTTTACTGGTGTAGATTGTCGATCTAATCTTGAGATTAAGCACAATTTTAGACGATTGCCAATCGATAATAATTAAGGTGCATTTTAGCAGAAGTTTCCCAACTGTACTCGGTACAAATCGATCGGCTGTTGTGGATGAGACTATGAGCAAGATCTGGTTGCGTAATATCAATCATTGCTTGGGCGATATCTTCTATCGATCGAGGATCGACAAGCAGGGCTTGTTGTGGGGTGAGAAATTCAGTAAAGGGTGAATGATTAGACGTAATCACTGGCAATCCAGCAGCGATTGCTTCCAAAATTACCATTCCCCAGCCTTCAGTGATGGATGGAAAAACAAACGCATCAGCAGTATGGTAAAGGGTGGATAATTCACTGTTAGAGAGGACTCCTGGCAAAATTAGTGACTGTCCGATGACAATATTTAATCGATCGGCGATCTCTAAAAATTCGGTGCGATAGGATTGATAATCGAAGAGGGTCGCCCCGCCAGCGATGACGAGTTGTGCTGGGGGAAACTTTTGTAAAACACGATCGAAAGCTTGCAGTAACGCGATCGAGTTCTTCCGAGGTTCGATTCCACCGACGGTTAGATAAATTGGATTACCATTTAGTTCTAGCGTTTGTTTTAATTGTGATTCGGTACCGTTTGGAATTGAAGAAAAGCGATCGAGATTAATCCCATTAATTACTCTTTTAGCATCGATGCGATAGTCTTGCTGTAGCTGTTGTTGCCAATATTCGCTCACACACAGACATAAATCCGGTTCGCGAATCGATCGGTCTTGACAGGTTTGTAAATATGGACTGTTGAATGCTTCGATATGATGAACCGTGCGGATGAAATGGGAGATTTGATGACGCGATCGGAGGATCGCCAACGCATTAGCACTGATACAATCTTGGGCATGATAGCAGTCGTATGGATGCGCCTGAAGATGTGCGTCGTTCAAATAATCGACAAATTCTTGAATGCGTTGGCGAATCAGCATATCGATATCGCCATTGACTGGCGCAGCGGGAATGAGATAAGTTTCCACGCGAACCTCTTGCCGGAAACCTTTGCCATCTTTATCTAAGGCATAGATACTGACATGATGACCGAGTTGATGGAGTGCTTCAGCTAATTCTAAGGTGTGGACGACTCCGCCTCTGGGTTGGGTGGAATAGACGAATAGAGCGATTCTCAAGGGGAAAGTCATCTTATTAGCGAGAAAATCCGGTTAACTGCTCCTGTGTGAAATCCCAAAATATTGTCGATTCTCCCTGGGATTGGAGAATAAGTTGAGAATGGTCTTGAATTTCACCGATGTCTGCACAAGTAATTTGTCGATCGAGAAACAGCTGCATCACTTTAGTTACTCTCTGTGGGCGAACGCTTAATAAAAAGCCATAACTCGGAAAACTCACCAACCAGCGATCGAGTGGAATATCTGGCGGGATTGGTACGCGATCGAGATTTAATACCGCCCCGCAACCAGAGGTTTCTAATAGCATTAAAGTGGTGCCGATGATTCCTCCCATACTGATATCCTTTCCCGCATCGCACAGACCATTTTCAGCCAATTCTGGTAACAGTTCGAGGTCGGCTCTCAGTCGCACGGGATCTGTTGTCGTAGCGGCATTCCAGAAGGGATATTTGGGGTGTTGTCGTCCACGTAAATCGATCGCGGCAATCAATCGATCTCCAGGTTGGGCATCGAAGCTGGAAATTAGCCGCTGAGCGCGTCCCAGAATGGCAACAGCGAGGGCGTGATATTCGCTATGTCCATTTGTGTGTCCGCCAACGATCGGGACTCGATAAGCCTGAGCTGCGACATTCATTCCGGCTACAAGCTGCTGCGAGATCTTCGCGTTATTGCTCCACAGTGTATCGACAACTGCGATCGGTCTACCACCCATTGCATAGATATCGCTAACATTGACCATGACGGCACTCCAGCCTGCAAACCACGGATCGGATTCGATCAAAAATGGCATCATGCCTTCAGCGGCGAGGAGGAGATAGCCGTCACCATCGGGGATCGCCGCACAGTCGTCGCCTAGTAGGATTTTAGCGGTAGGATTTGCCTCGGTGAGGAATCGGGCGATGGTTTGAATATCTTGTTTATGAGTTATACCTAGCGATTTTTTGAGAGTTTGGGCTAATAAATTGAGTTCCATATCGATCGTTAATTCCCAATTTAAAAAATGTTTGAACTTAAATCCATATATTGGGTACTCTAGTTAAAGTTGTCAACGATCTATTAATGATATGGGAGTCACTCTTCATCTAAAAATGATTTCAGCATCTATGCTGGAAATTTTAAAACAAGAGCCAAAACAGGTAAGGTTATTCTATGATTCTCAATATCTGACTAAATCGGCAGTGAACTCATCATTCATTATGTCTACTTATATCGATCGATTTATTGATGAATGGGAAACTCCAGATCTAGATTTGCATAAGTATTATCCAGAAATGACCTACTTACTGGGTGGATATCTTGAAGATTATTCTGAAAGGCATTTAGCACTTCCAGAGCTACAATCTCGCCAGGATTTGATGCAAAAAGATCGTTATATGAATTTCCTTATTATCGAGGAGTCAGAGTGGGATGGTTTGCCATTAGTAAATGCGATTAATGTAGGTATGGGGATTGGGCAAGAAGAAGATTGTTGTTGGTATCAAACGCCTGAAGAAGTCGGTCAAATTTTAGATGGTCTGATATGGATATCAGAATCAGGTTTTCGATCTCGTTGTCATAGAGTAGCTGATTTAGATGGATTTGATGATTGGTTCGACTGGGAAGATACCGAAGATATGGAAGATATGGAAGATTGTTTAACAGATTACTATAGAGAGATGGTTAAATACTATCAATATGCTGTGAGACACGGAAATGCAATGTTAATCGAAATAAGCTATTAAACTATTGTGGTTGCAGAGCACTAAGTTACGTAAGTTTTTTAATTAGCTTAAAAGTAAATCTCGATTCCTTTGCCGATCTAGATTCAGAATACAATCGAGTCAAGATGCTCGACTGTATTCTAACAATGTGGGTCGAATTTCATTACCTGCTGGATAATAGTCTAAATCTGCTTGCATGAGATGATGGGCGATACCGTGGATTTCGACTGCTTCCAGTGAGTCCCAATGTAAGCGTTGGAAGAAGCGGACATTTTGGATTTGGACGGTAGCGAGGAATCGATCGCAGCCCCAAGTATTCGCGGTAGTGACTGCTTTATAAATCAATCCTTTACCGATTTGCCAACCTTTGCGTCGATCGGGATGAGTACCCAATCTACCGCCGTACCACAGTCTCGGTTCGGCTTCATATATGCGGACGACACCCAGAACTTCGAGAGCTGTAGCATCAGGTTCGACGGCAATAATGGGATAAGCAATTTCATCGATCGAATCAATATCATTTCCTGTGAAGACACCCTGCTCTTCAACGAATATTTTGTGGCGGAGATCGAAATATGCAGATATTTCCGGTTGGGTTTTGGCTAGTTTAAATAGATAGTCGGACATTAGTAATAAAAATGAATTATTTTGTAGGGTGGGCACTGCCCACGGGCTAGATTTGAAATTAGAACTAAAGATTTTGAATCAGAGCAAGATTGAGTCTCGTCCGAGCATAATTAACAAGGTGTCAAGATAAATAAGACTAGAATTACCTCAAACCTATGTTGTTGGCAGTGCCCACCCTACGGGATTGGATATTTAATTGCATTCGATCGCTTATTAATCTTCAAAAGTAGATAGAGCCGAGCAAGCACCACATTTGCCACAACCAGCCTTGATGTCTTTAGATGACATATTCGATCGCGCGAGCAATGCACCAACTTGTTGATAGAGGTCAAACATAAACTCACTACTCGGTGCTGGATGACGCTCTAATCGAGTTCCAGTAATTGGGACGAAGGGTACGACGAAGGGATAAACGCCGATTTGGATTAATCGATCGCAACCTGCAACCAAGGCTGCTAAGGTGTCGCCTAATCCAGCGAGGAGATAGGTGCTGACTTGTCCCCTTCCGAAGACTTCGACAGCGGCGGCAAAGGCTTGGAAGTAATACTCGACAGGTACGTCGGCTTTTCCGGGCATGATGTTGGCGCGGACGGCGGGGGTAATGGCTTCGAGGTGCATTCCGAGGCTGTCTACGCCAGCATCTTTGAGTTTCTGGAACCAGCTAAAATCATCGGGAGGTTCGCATTGGGCTTGGATGGGGAGATCGACTCGTTGTTTGATGGCTTGGGCGCATTCGGCAAGGTAGGCTGCGCCGCGATCGCTGGTATTGGGGGTACCGCTGGTCATGACCATGTGTTTGATGCCGTCGAGGTTGACTGCTGCGGCGGCGACTTCGGCAAGTTGAGCGGGGGTTTTACGGGCGATGGTGCGATCGGCGGTGAGAGATTGTTCGATCGCGCAAAATTGGCAAACTGTGTCGGGGTTGCGGTAGCGCATACAGGTTTGCTGGACGGTGGTGGCGAGTACGTCGTGGCTGTGGAGGAGGGCGATTTTCCAATAGGGGATGCCGTCGGCGGTGGTGAGGTGGTAAAAGTTGGGGGTGGTGGGGAATTCGATCGGGATGGTGTGGTTGTTGGGGAGTTTGAGGGTGGTGGGGGTGGCGGTGTAGGGGGAGTGGGTGGCGGTTTCGGTGTAGATGGGTACCATGATGGTGGTGCCGTCGAGGGTGATGGCTTTATGGTCGGAGGGGCCTGCACCGCCTTTTCTGCCGGATACTCCGGTGGTTTCGATTAGTTTTAAGCCTTGGGATTGGAGTTCGGTGATTAGTTGTTTTTTGTTCATGTGTTCGGACTGGTGCTTGTTTTTCGGTTGCAGGTGGGGGGAATTTGGATTGGTGCTTTCCAGGAGATTGCTGGTGGGTAGAACCCGGATCTGGGGGAGGCTTCCCCCAGACCCCCCGTTGAGGAGCGGAGTGCCGCCCCTCAAACTCCCCTGCACAAGGGTTAGTTGGTGGGCAGCGGGGCGCGCTTCGCATTAGTGTGTCCAGTCATCGATTTGTGGGGTTCGAGCTAACGATCGAAGTAAACCATCGCAACTCGCTTTCAATTCCCCTCCTCTGCGAAGGCAGACGCTTCGCAAACGGAGGGGTGCCCGACAGGGCGGGGTGGGTCGGGATTGGTGTCGAGATTGGGGTCGGGATTGGGGTCGGGATTGGGTTCGCTCGCGAGATTTTGCAGTACTTCCCACGCTTGGGGATTGAGTTGCAATTGCAACAGATCGGGGCGGGAGTAGTGTCCGACACAATCCATCATTCGTTTGCGTTTGGTGATGAGGGAGAAATCTAGATCGGCGATCGCGATGCCTTCGCCTTCGGTAATTGGCGGACATAGATGACTCCCTTCAGGGCTGATAATGGCGGTGTGACAGCCGCCGCTGAGGACTTTTTGGAGTTTTTCATCGGGGGTAATTTGACTGACTTGTTCGGGTGAGAGCCAGCCTGTGGCGTTGACGACAAAACAGCCTGCTTCGAGGGCATGATGGCAGATGGTAACTTCGATTTGGTCGGCGAAGATTTGACCGACCATCGATCCAGGGAATTGACCGCAGTGAATTTGTTCGTGCTGCGCCATCAGTGCAAACCGCGCGAGGGGATTGTAATGCTCCCAACAGGCAAGGGCACCCAGTTTGCCGACGGCTGTATCCACTACTTTCAATCCCGCTCCATCACCTTGTCCCCACACCATCCGCTCGTGGAAAGTCGGGGTGATTTTACGTCGCTTGAGTAGGAGTAGCCCATCGGCATCGAAAATCAATTGGGTGTTGTAAATCGAACCCCGATCGCGTTCGTTAATCCCCAACACGACAACGATCTGATGCGATCGAGCCGCCTGACTCACAGCCTCAGTAACCGGACTAGGCACTTCCACCGCTTCTTCATACAGCCGCATGTGCTCTTTACCCATCAACACGGGTGGCTGAATGAATGAGAAGTAGGGATAGTAAGGAATAAATGTCTCCGGAAAAACCACCAATTCTGCCCCCTTTAGAGCCGCATCAGCGATCGCCTTTAACACCTTTTCCGTCGTCCCCTCCCGACTAAATAACACCGGACTAATCTGCACCGCCGCCGCCCGCACCTTCCGCCCATCATCCACAGATCTTTACCTCCCATAAATCTCTAAACCCAAACTAATTACCAATTAAAATCGATCGGGAAAAATACAATACTCGATCGGGTTTTGTGATAAATCGATCGCCACTCACAAATAACTGACATTCAGCACAAATGCGAAGCGCGCCAAGCTTCGCACAAACTAACCCTTGTGCAGGGTAGTTTGAGGGGCGGCACCCCGCCCTTCAACGGGGGGTCTGGGGGAGGCCGCCCCCTCCGGGTTCCACCCACCAGCAATTAACAGGGAAGCACCATAATACCTACCAAGAAAGAACTACAAAGTCCAAGTATCCAAAATCAACGCCCCCTCCTTCCGATGCATCAACACAATATCCAACACATCCAACGGACTAATCGGACGAATCCCCGGAATCAACGACGGCTCCCCATGCCCATACAACGCTTGCAACGCAAACCGACAAGCATAAACCTTCCCACCCTCAGCCATAAACTTCGTAATCTGATTATTAAAATTTTGATGCCCCGGAAACGCCTCATCCCCCAACTTCGGAAAACCCCGCTGCACACCCAAAGTCACCCCCGGCCCATACAGCAAAATCGAAGTCTCAAACCCCTTCCGTTGAATCCGCGTCGCTTGCAACAAATTCACAAACCCGATCGAGCCTTCAAACGCCACAGTATGAAAAGTCACCAACGCTTTTTCCCCAGGTTCAGCTTTCACATCGGGGAACACCTTCTCCTCATAATCAACAAAGAAATCACCAGTTTGATGGGCGGGTTTAGTAACTTTAGGCATCGAATTGCGCTCCTTTAAGCTGTTAAGATTAACGACAGATTATCGTCAGCCCGATTGAGAATTTTGTATCTCTCAATACTGAGCCAAGAAGTCTAATGATTAGATTAGGTCGCAAGATCGATCGAGTAAAAATTGCCTAGCAATCTGCATTTTATCTGTCTAAATCGATAGGTTTTTAATTTTGCAGTAACAACCGTTACGAACCTAATAGAAATTCATTGACAATACTCCAAGCACTTGTCGAAGCAGACTTTTGCATCATGGCGATCTGCTCGGCGAGATAATTAGCATCGCGAGCGACACCAGAAAATCGACCAGAACCCCAAGTATATAGCCATGTTAATCCAATGAAATAACAACCGCGCAAACTAGTAACCCCACGATCGTGATGGGGATAGCCACTACCATTAAAAACTGGCAAATCGACCCAACTAAAATCAGTTTGAAAACCTGTAGACCAAATTACCGTTTGAATATTTGACGCGAAATAATCTAACTCTGTAATCTCTGTTTCTGGTTGCCAAACTGGTTGATAAGGTGCTTCTGTGGGTGCAGTTATCCCTTCTGCTTCGATAAATCGATCGATACTTTGTTTGATATTTTCCGAGACAGCATCAGCTCGATCGAGATTCTGCCGTAAATCGGCTTGAAATCCCAACTTATCGGGAGTAATCGACTTCAATCGACCATATAGTTTCATCCCCTCGATCGCAAATTTCCGCAAGTCAATTTCCCGTCCGCCATCGCGTCCAGTCAGATAGTGATTGGTATTACTCCGTGCCATCTCCTTCTTGGGATGTTCATCGATCGACAGATTGTAATAACCCATGCGATCGAGCCATTCAACTGCATCTTTACCCCGATATTGACGCGGCGATCTGGGTGCGCCACCGACAGCTAGATGTACTTGTTTCCCCGCGAGGTGCAGATCTTCAGCAATCTGACAGCCAGACTGCCCTGTCCCCACCACTAAAACCCCACCCGCTGGCAAAGATTCAGGATTTTTGTATTGGGAGGAATGCAGTTGAGATATCGATGTCGGTAACCGCTCTGCAAGCCGAGGAATCTTGGGGTGATGGTAGCCACTGACGGCAATTACCACTCGATCGCTAGTATATTCGCCGATACTCGTACTCACAGCAAAGCCACCTGCCTCGATTTGACAAACTTTGGTAACAGTTACTCCTTCCTTTATCGGCGGCGCAAACATCGCGGCATAGCCTTCGAGATATTCGACGATCTCATCTTTGCGCATAAATCCATCCGGATCTTTACCAGAATAGGGATAGCCAGGAAGTTGACATTGCCAATTTGGAGTCACCAAACAAAATGTATCCCAGCGGCGCGATCGCCATTCATGCCCGATGCTATTCTTCTCAAAGATGATATGGTCGATGCTGCGTTGTTTCAGACAGTAACTCATCGATAGCCCTGCTTGTCCGCCACCAACAATAATGACTGGATAGTAATTATTCATAAACTTATCCACTAGAAACGATTAAGTCACACTATGGTTGGAACAAAGTTAATTTTGTATTTCTGACTACTGAAGCTTTAACTTTAGTGATTTGTCGATCGATTGTGGAGTTAGTCGGGTATTGAGACTCGATCGACCTTTATCCCCCTGTCGAAATCGATAGTTTCAACAAGACAGAAAACAATCGACTAAATCGACCCCTTTATCATCACCAGATACAAAGCTTGAAATCGAGTTTTTGCCTTGACTTTAGCCAGAATATTATTAATGTGAAACTTCACGGTACTTTCGCTCACAATCAACCGACTGGCAATATCTCGATCGCGTAAACCCTTGGCTAAAAGCTGCATAATCTCCCGCTCTCGATCGGATAACGGTGAACACTCCTCTGTTCGATCGATCCCCCAATCTTCCCCCCGCATCACTGCTTCAACCGCCACTCGCAATTTGCTAGGGTCGATCGATAAATCTATTTTGCCTCGTGCCTGAGCTGGAACTGTCCCATGCAGATCGATCCAGAGTAGATTTGAATTACTTGTAACTAGCGCTCGATCGTCTGTCAGTAATGGTAAATCTGGATCGACGATCGGGGTAACCGATAATCCTGCCAATTCGATTAAATGAGCAAAAGCCATTTGCAAAACCGAATCACGACACCGCAGGTTCACCCGTCCACCACCATTAGGCATGGATTTCACCATCAAGATCGCTCGCAGCATCCGCCGTTCGGCTTGTGGCTGAATTTCCAGCGTGCCACCCAGACACATCGCTTCCAATCGCACGGCACTAAAAGCATTACTAAGGATTGCATCGTTCAGATCGCCAGCAATCACAACTTCTAAGGATAGCCGCTCGCGATCGAGATAATTCAACCGACTGTGTAGGCACGGAAATTGACTCAAGACTTCAGCCGTTCTGAGCAACAGGTTGTGGATCGGTATCGAAAGCGCTCGCTCGGTACCGATCGACATCAATTGAGTCTGACTTAAGATCTTGGCTAGTTGCTCCGATAACTGGATTCGATCGGCACTACTCGCAACTTGCGATTGCCACGCTTGGCGTTCTTGCTGATAACGCAAGGCTGCGGCTAATCCGATCGTTGTGGCGGTACACAAACTCTGTAATATTTCCAGAAATTCCGGCAGCATTTCCGTCTGGCTGAAAACTGCTAATACCCCGATCGAATCACCATTCGCGATTAATGGATAGCCCGCAAACCCTTTAATCCCATTCGAGATCGCCCAATCGCGATCTAATACCCAGGTTTCCGCTGCTAATTGATTGCTCAGAAACGGAATTTGGTTTTGGGCAATTTTCCCAACCTTAAATGCACCTACTGGCACTCTGGCAAAAAAGCCATCCGTACGTTGATACAACCCCGCTGATGCCACTAGTTTGAGCATCGTGCGTTCGGGTTCCATCAACCAAATCCGCGCAAATACGCAGCCAAATTTTTCAACTAGTCCATCCGTAACTCGTCGCGCGATCTCGGCTGGTTCCAGACAGCCACTAAAACTCTGCGCGATCGCATTTACCTGCTGTAGATCGACCAGTAAGCGCGGATCGTCTCTCATTTCAAACACAGATTCAGCCACTGGTAAATAGTCCAGCTATCGATCGATTACTTAAATCTATCTAAACGGCGATCGACTAAATTTGGCTGTATTTTTAGCTACGAAAACTATCTCGATACTGTTAAGATCTCAATTCGCTAGTAACCTAAGTTGCTACCGATAACCTCAGCGGTTAAAACCGCTACTGGTGATACAAAGTCCGCCTACGCGGACTGATTAACTAGTGCGCGTAGGCGGACTTTGCAACCTTAGCCCCGATTTCAATCGGCGGCATTTCAGTAGGTATCTGCTGACGGTGTATTGAAAAATGACCCAAGTAAAATAGCGACGAGCGAGCGAAATTTTAACAACCGTTTTGCAATTCTCATACAATTCAATCGTTTAACTAGACAAGATTTCAAACATCCACATGTAACGATCTACTAACAAGTGCGGCTCTCCCCGGAAAATAGTATAAAATGTAGCGACAGCTACATTTTATACTCCTCCTCTTTATGGACTTTCATCTAAATTCTTTATTAAACTTACCAAATACTAGGGTTTTTACTTGCTATAAAGAAGCTGGCTTTACATTTATTCAATTAGAGATAATAAATGCAGGTATTAACTGTCCTAACTGTCAAACTTATACTGACATAATTCAAAAAACTAGCCACAGATTAATTAGAGACTTGTCGATTGTTGGAGCTGGAGTATACTTGAAAGTTCCTAGACGTAAATTTTATTGTGGACAGTGTAAAAGATATCCAACTGAGCAGCTAGAATGGGTGGAAAATAGACAAAGATTTACTGAAAGATATCAGGCATATATTTACGAAAGAGTCAAGGAATCAAGCTGCGAACAAGTAAGTCGAAATGAAGAGTTAAGTCCAGCCCAAGTCCAGCAAATATTTAGCAGAATTGCGGAAAGGGAGCTAAAAAAAAAGACTGGGGACTTCCAGAAAAATTGAGTTTGGATGAATTTAGTCGTCGTAAAGGAAAAGGGAGATTTGCAACAGTTCTAATCGATCTAGACAAAAGTTCTTTAATAGAAGTAATTGACTCTCACAAAAGTGAAGATATAATTGCTGTCTTAAAGGGGCAACCTCAGTCTGTCAGGGAGTCAGTCAAGGAAGTGTGTGTAGATATGTGGGGAGGATTTCCAAAAGTAATCAAAGAAGTTTTCCCAAAAGCATCGATTATAATTGATAGATTTCATGTGATGAAACTAGTCAACAAATCTTTGAATAAATTGCGACTTGATTTAGGCTTGAAAGGATTGACAAATCGCTATTTGCTTTTAAGCAACAATCAAGATTTGTCAGAAGAAGAAATTGAAGCTCTATCTGAAATACTTGCCAAGTCACCTTCTTTAAGCATAGCTTATGATTTAAAGGAGGAATTGAGAAGCATATACGAAAGTAAATTAACTGTCAAAGGTGGCTTAAGAGCAATTGGAAAATGGCTGGGTTATGCTAAAATTGTCTTAAAGACGGCAGGTGATACCATCGAAAATCATTTGACAGAAATTGCTAATTATTTTATCAGTAGAACCACGAGCGGTGTCACAGAAGGAATTAATACAAAAATTAAATTAATTCTACGTCAAAGCTATGGATTTAAAAGCTTCACTCTCATGCGAGAAAAACTGTTAGCTTGCTTATTAAAATAATCTCCGCATTCGCTTCGATTACTTTAATAAGTTTAAGTTATAACCATGACTAGAGGAGAGCCGTTCGCGCTCGGTTGTCTCCCCCTAATCTAACTAGTCGCCCACAGCAATAGCTCGATATTTGTGGCATAAAATATCGAGCCTACATAAACCCACAATCTAGGAAATTGAAAGATGTCAGCACAACATAAAAATGCAGTTGGTGTATTTGTCGATCGCGAGCGCACCCAAGCAGCAATCGATCGACTGCAATCAGCAGATTTTCCAATCGATAATGTTTCTGTCGTCACTAAGCATATCGATTCAGAAGATAAGGCGCTCGAAACATCCGTATCAGTCGTCCAGTCTCAAACCCAATTTGAGAGTCAGCAAAGTGTCGAGCGAATTGGCGCGGGTGCTTTGACTGGCGGGGGTTTGGGTGGTGCTGCTGGCGTATTACTGGGTGGACTGGCAACCTTGGTAGTACCGGGACTCGGTTCGCTGGCTGTCGCTGGCGTGGGACTAGCAACGGGAGCTTTTTATGGAGCGTTATCTGGCGGATTGATTAATTCGGGGATTCGGAATGAAATTTCCGCAGATCGCATCAAACCTTACCTCGATCGCTTGACTCAAGGCGGGTATTTAATCGTTATTAAGGGCACCGATGAAGAACTCGATCGCGCAGGAACGATTTTAAAAGATGCAAATGTTGAAGATTGGACAATTTTCGAGCCAGTCTAAAGATTTGCTCCTCAAACGTGTGGTTAGAAATAAGCATTAAATAACTAATTCTTTACCCACACGGATGACAAAGCGGATGCCCAAAAGTGCATTCACCCAATCTTCAATTTCTTCGATCGGTACCAATCTATCTCCCGATCGCATCCAACCGCTCAAATCTAATCGATCTGGATCGTAGATATAATATTCTGCCACACCATAGCGATCGTAAAACTGGCGTTTGCGTTCCATCTCGCCCATCCGATTGCCAGGAGAAAGGATTTCAAATACCATTTGCGGCGGAATATTATCTTCCTGCCACTGTTGATAGGAACCTCGATCGCTTTTGGGTCTACCAAATACTACCATCGCAAATTTAGGATAACTATTCGATATAGAACCTCAGCTCGATCAAAATGTTTACTCATTGTATATTTTTCCTATTGTTCAGCTAAGTCATATCTACTTTGATAAAACAATACTGTTGCTTTTTCAAAATGATTATTTAATTAGTTCGATCGAGACTCTTCCTGTACAAGTATATGAGCGATCCGATCGCTATGATTTCAATTAGCAATGCTAAAAATATTTTAATATTCCAAATGATAAAAATTACTATATTTGTCGATACAAATAACAATATTATTGTCAATAATATACCGTTTGAATGCGCCTCAACTTCTTGAATGTATTTGAGTAAATTAAACTTAGAGTCCTTCTTGTATTTTTTAGATCTTTTACGTTCTAATTCTAGATCTCTTGCGTGTATTGAAGCTTCGATCGAATCTTTCTCTGTTTTTGAAAGTTTAGAATATTTCTCTGCAAATTTTTGTTCTATCTCTAAACGCCGAATACGTCGCTTAGACCTCAACAAAAAATTACTTGCTTCGTCAATATTAGGGTCAATCGCTAAAGCTTTACTAAAATAATTAGCCGCTTCTGAAAAATTGTTATTTTCAAATAAAATCATTCCATGACTTTTAAGAGCTAACGCATCATTTGGAGTAACTTCTAACGTTCTCAGGCTATTCTCGATCGCTTCCTCAACTCTACCTACTTTTGCCAGAGAATTCGTGTAGAGATTGAGTGCTGGAATATAATGAGGATCGAAAGTAAGAGATTGCTCTATAGCTGGGAAAACATTGCTTGCATAAAATATACTTTCCTTGTCTGCAATATCTTTGGCATTCCCAGAGTACATTGTGCGATCGGATTCATCGACTTGGATACATGCCAATACAAAAAAATAATATCCAGAATATGGATTAAGTCTAATCGCTTCATAGATTGCAGCTCTCGCACTATCTCTTTCTCTAAAACTGCACCAATACACTGCTAAAATTCCATGAAAATTAGCTTGTTGTGGACTGAGGTGAATTGCGTGCTGAATTTCCGCTAATGCTTCTAATTTTCCTTGTTGAAGCAAGCACCATCCTAACAAAGCATAAGCGTCAGAGCGGTCTGGATTAACTGCTATTTCTTGGCGAAATTCCTGCTCGGCTAGAGCAAATCGCTGTAACTCAAGTAAAACCTCTCCTCTTTCAAAGTGAACATTCGATTGCATCATTATTTACTGGATATATGTATAGAGTAAACTGCATAAATGCTGGACAAAGATCGTTACATTTTCAGATATTTCAAAATCTCGTCATAATTGCCATCTTGATTGGCATGAATGGCATAGTTACGCGCCGTACTAAACCATTCGCGAGTAGAAGGTTTCACACCACTGGCTGCTGTCGCTAAATCCTTCGTAGTTAACGGTTGGGGAATGCCTGTTTTCATCGCGGCTTGAAGTTTCTTCTCCACCGCCAGATCTACTACTAGCTTCAAATCTGCCCCAGAACAGCCATCTGTCTTCTGGGAGAGGAATTGATAGTCGAGATCGGCGATCGGTTTGCCCTGACACAGCAAGCGCAAAATGCTAGCACGAGCGGGGGCATCTGGGGGTGGTACGAAGAGAATGCGATCGAATCTGCCAGGGCGACGAAAAGCTGTATCTAAATGCCAAGGTGCATTAGTAGCGGCGAGAATCAATACCCCCTCATTGGAATATTGCACCCCATCTAATTCGGTGAGGAATTGGTTGATAAGTTGTCTACCACCGCTGTGACGTAAATCCGCACGACTGGCGGCGAGGGCATCGACTTCATCAAAGAATAAGACACAGGGCTGATTTCGACGCGCTCGATCGAATAATTGATGCAGATTTTTCTCGCTATTACCGATCCACATATCCAGAATGTCATTCAAACCGACAGGAATAAACCCAGCTCGAATTTCGCCTGCCGTGGCTCTGGCTAAATGGGTTTTACCGCATCCAGGTGGGCCGTATAATAGGATGCCACCCCCGATCGATTTACCATAGGCGCGATACATTTCGGTATGGGTGAGCGGATAAATAATCTTCAGGCGAATTTCCTCTTTCACCGCTTCCATCCCACCCACATCTTCAAAGCAAATACTCGATTTCTCGATGCCTTCGGGAGATGGTGCGTCAGGCTCGAAGCCCTGAGTCTGCTTGACACCCAATCGATCGACTAACTCGGAATCCTGTAAGCTGGGATCTTGAGAAATCGCCTTACGAAATTGTTGAGCGGCGGTATGCGAGTCACCCGATCGCATTAATAACCGCGCGTGCAGAGTTAAAATTGTCGCAGAAGTCTCGCCGCGACTCAGTAAATCTTCGATAATTACTAACGCGGCGGAATCTTTCTGCTCCTGATAAAAGGCTCTCGCCAAACCCAGCTTGAGATCGAGATTTGCTGGCGCAAGGGCTAATGCTTGTTGATATTCGATCGCCGCGGCCGCCGCTTCACCCCGATTGAGTAGGGTATCGGCGATATGTTGGCGCAAATGAATATTATCGGGGGAGAACTTGAGTGCCTCTCGGAGCGGGAAGAGCGGATCGTTAGTAGTCATGATTGGCAGTGGCAAAAATAGCACTACCCTTAGACTACCCATCTCGCTCTTGGTAATTTCAGTCTAAGTTTGCCCGATCGATGTTTAGATAGTGGTGCAAGTTGTGAGTAAACTGCTCTCGGGTAACAGAGCATTTAGTGGCGCTTCACCAGCGACGAGACCACGATGCAAGACGCGATCGCCCACCACTTGTGAATGATCCGCACGATGCATCGTACAGCGATTGTCCCAAATTACAATATCGCCCGGTTGCCAATGATGGCGATACAGTCGATGGGGACGAATCGAATGTTGGTAAAGCAACCGGATCGCCCGCTGGCTCTGGGTTAGATCTAGCCCGCTAATTCGCTGACACCGCTCTGGTGTCGATAGAAACAGCGCAGTCTTACCAGAAATCGGATGTTGCCGAAACAACGGATGCCAAAATTGAGTTTCCCCGTTAGCTGGCTCGATTCCAGAAGCTACATGTAACACTGTCGCAGCTGCTAGCCGTTGTTTGAGGCTAATTGGCAATGTGTCAAAGGCAAGGTATTGATTAGAAAATAGCGTTTCGCCACCGTACTGTGGTAGCGTCACTGCCTTGAGCGCCGTATAAGCTGGGGGATTAGCAATATAGCTCGTATCGGTATGAAAAACGCTTCTAGGTGGAGACTTACGCCCGACATTACTGACGAGGTTTAACCACTGCTGCTCGGCAACGGGTTGTTCGCCTGCTGTAAATGCCAGGGAGCCTAGCCGCCCGAGTAAGCCGACAAACTCGGTATCGCTCAGTGACTGCTCGCGCACGACGACAACACCCTTGTGTGCTAGTAAATACTTCAGCTCGGCGATGCTCTCATCACCGATCGTGTTGAGATCGAGTCCTGTCAGCTCGATCCCGATCGACACTAAAGGATCGAGATGTAAATTCATGTTTTGGTTGGATCGATCTCAAAAAATCTGGGAGATCGGACTTATCTACAAATTTGGACTACTGCTGTTTGAGTTTGTGCATGAATTGATTGATTACACCCTAAAAAATTGTTATCCTCAAAACCTCAGTAATAGCGATCGAAATTCGCTCTGCTCTAAAAAATAGCGAGTGGTCATTGTCCACCCGCCATCACTCACTTAATTTATGTACCCGCTTTGCTGCTTAACCGAAATGCACTCCCGGACGTTCCGAATTATTCAAAGTCGGCAGTTGCTCTGGCTGCAGCGGATAATTAATCAGCGGTAGTGTATGTTGGATCGAATCGTTGCGGTCGAGCGCGGTTGAATTTTCTGGCAGTGTTGCTGGTGCTACGGCAGTTTCTGGGCGATCGATCGGATTGCGGGACATAATCATCGCGATCGCCTGACTGATTTTTTCTGGCAAGATTACTACCAAAGCATTGTCGGGAGCGTTATTGAGCGCCTGTTCGATTGCTTCAACTTCATTGAGGACGATCGAGTGGGTGACTGAAACGTTCGGATCTGTTTCGACAACTCGCTCGATCCCTTGGACGATTAACTCTGCTGCTTCACCCCAAGGTCGATCGCGCAAATCGTCATCTTCTTTGACGATAATCTCATCAAAAAAAGTTGCTGCGAGGCTACCCAATGCGACCAAATCTTCATCGCGGCGATCGCCAGCTCCGCCGATTACCCCAATTTTTGGGCCATCCCAGTTGGTGACAAAGCTGCCGACGGCTGCATATCCAGCGGGATTGTGGGCATAATCTACCAGCGCATGATAGCGACCGAGATCGAATAAATTCATCCGTCCTGGCGTTTGTTGCGCTGAGGCTTTGAAGCTGCATAGCGCCGCTCGAATTCGCTCGATTTTAACTCCATGCACGAATGCACCCAGACTGGCTGCGAGGGCATTGGCAATCATGAACGGAGCGCGACCGCCCAATGTTAGTGGTACTCGATCTGCTTTCTCGATCCGATGCACCCAATCTTGCTGTAAAATCACCAGGTATCCGTCATTATCGATAACTGCGGCAATTCCCCCGTTCCGAACGTGAGATCGGATTAACGGATTTTCTGCATCCATAGAGAAATAGGCCACCTTGCTAACGACCCGATCGGCCATAGCGGCAACTCGCTCGTCATCAGCATTGAGCACGGCATAACCATCCGCTCTCACCGCTTCAGCGATCGTCGCTTTGACTTTAGCCATTTGGTCGATCGTCTCGATATCTCCCAATCCTAAATGATCTGCGGCCACATTTAAGACGATGCCAACATCACAGCGATCGAATGCCAGACCCGCTCGCAAAATCCCTCCCCGTGCCGTCTCTAATACGGCAATATCGATCGTCGGATCCTGTAAAATCATCTGGGCGCTTTGCGGCCCGGTAGTATCGCCTTTCTCGACTAGACGATCGCCGATATAAATTCCGTCTGTAGTCGTAAAGCCTACCGCCGGATAAACCTGACTGAAAATATGGGCGATCAGTCGCGTGGTGGTAGTTTTGCCATTAGTTCCCGTCACTGCCACGATCGGAATGTGCGTTGGCGTACCGGGGGGAAACAACATCTCGAGAATCGGCGCTGCGACATTGCGACCGACACCTTGACTCGGTGCCACATGCATCCGCAACCCAGGTGCGGCGTTCACCTCGACGATGACCCCATCCGCTTCGCGCAACGGCTTGCTAATATCCGTCGTCACCACATCGATCCCCGCGATATCTAGCCCGATAATCCCGGCAACTCGCTCTGCTACCCATACATTGTCTGGGTGAATCTCGTCGGTTCGATCGATGGCGATCCCGCCCGTGCTGAGATTGGCTGTCGCGCGGAGGAAGCAAACGTCCCCTGCTGGCAAAATTGTATCGAGGGTACAACCTTGACCTCTCAACATCTCATCCGTAGCATCATCGAGTTGAATCTGCGTCAAGATATTGTCGTGTCCTTCGCCTCGGCGCGCGTCGCGATTTTCGCGATCGACTAATGCGGAGATCGTCTCGATGCCATTACCGATGACATGGGCGGGTACCCGCTCTGCTACTGCCACTACTTTGCGATCGACTACCAAAATCCGATGATCTCGCCCCTGGTAGAAATGTTCGACAATCACACCATTAGACACCTCCCGCGCCCGATCGTAAGCAACTTCTGCCCGCTCCCACGATTGGATATCGATCGTAATTCCCCGCCCGTGATTACCATCTAATGGCTTAATCACGATCGGAAAGCCCCCGAGATCGTCGATCGTTTCTTTTAGCTCCTTGAATGAGTAGATAACTTTGCCCAACGGCACCGGAACCCCCAGATGAGCCAAGATTTTTTTAGTATTCTCCTTGTTACCCGCTAGCTCTACCGCGAGCACGTTGCTGTGAGATGTCAGTGCCGCTTGCACCCGTTTTTGATACTTGCCATAGCCTAACTGGATCAGATCGCAGGTCTCTAACTGCATCCACGGGATCCCCCGTGCTTGAGCTTCTCGCACCAGCGCTTCGGTACTGGCTCCCACCGACGCTTCAGTCCGGAGATTTATCAGATCGGCCAAATCTTTTTTTAGTTCGGATTGGGGGTATGTGCGAGTAGCTATGATACTTTGGCATAGCCGGAGTGCCGCTCTTGCCGCGTAACGTCCCGCTTCCTCGTGTTGGTATTCAATCACTACCTGATACACGCCTGGAGTTGCCGTCTCGCGAGTGCGACCGAACCCAACGTACATCCCCGCCAATGTTTGTAGCTCCAGCGCCACATGTTCTAGAATGTGACCCATCATCGTCCCTTCTGCGACCCGACTCAGAAATCCGCCCTGGCACCCCCGCGAACAAAAATGATCGTCTAAGCTTGGTAGCGCGGCCACTAATCCATCATAAAATCCCTGAATGCGATCTGATTGGCAATCGGCTAATTCCTCCAAATCGAGACGCACGAGAATCAGCTTGGAACGAGAAATACTCCAGTAGTTCGGGCCTCGAAGCGTTTGAGTTTGAAGAATTTTCATAGTGGTGAGGTAACTTTAGCTGATTAGATCTCAATTAAGACAAACCCTGAGCTTAGTTTCAGGATTTGGGATTGCAATAGCGTGAGGAAGGACTACATTGAAAAATTCTTCGCTACAATCGCATCGACAGTTGGATCGATCGCCCGGATCTAATCATACTTAATTTCAAATCGAACCTCTAATTCCGTATTATTTGTTACAAAACAATCTATCTTAACGAATCAATTCGCGAATTAGCGATCGCGCACTACATAGTTGTTAGCCTAGACGATGTCAGGATTGTCGATCGTTCCTGTTCCAAAACAACTTGTCTTAACAAATCAGCCTGTGAATTAGCGATCTCCTACTATCTGGCTACTAGCTTAACGCTCGGAGGATCGTCGATCGCTTCAGGCAATTGCGATCGAGGCGCTGCGGACAGTAAAATCTGGCTAAGCCATCAAGACAACACGATGCTTGTAATCATAGAGATCGCCCTGAACCAGTACATGTACGGAGAGGTTATGCAAGCTTAGCGGCATGGTTTCGTCAGCTTCAAGATAATTTGTATGGGTTAATCTCCCAGGATCGATAATCGTAATGGTACCTTTGCCAATGACTTCAAACGTGCCATTGCCCCGAAAAGCGGCACAAGTATCCTCATCGATCCCAATCCCCAATTTGTCAGGATTAGCCGCGATCGCACTCATCAATCGGGCCATCCGATTGCGATTGTGAAAATGTTGATCGACGATTAGCTCTGGCAAAAAGCCTAAACCAACCGTCAGATCGACCAATAATTGATGTGGGGATTCACCACTGCTACCGCCAGAAATCATCTTTTCGCCGACTATCGCCGCTCCAGCACTGGTACCAGCAAGGGTGAGTTCGCCCAGGTGAACTCTTTGTTTGACCACCTCGATAAACTTGCTGCCACCTAGTAGGTCATTCAGGCGTAACTGATCCCCGCCAGTCAAAAAAATTCCAGTACATTGAGCTAATACGGCCAACCATTGCTCTCGATCGCATTCATTGCGTTGGCGGATATCGAGCACTTGCACCTGCTCGGCACCCATCTTGCGAAAAATCTGATAATAGCGATCGCCCACCACCACAGGTTCTTGAGAAGCACAAGGTATGATGCCAATCGTAGACAGATCCCCACCAGCACTCTCAAAGAAGGCGGTTAAGATCCCGCACTCATTAACCTTGTCTTCTGCTCCACCAATTACCATCATTGGGTATTTGGTGGAGATAATCGAATGCTCGATCGAAATTGCCATAGACTGTGAAGGTAGAAAAGGCTTTACATCAAGCATAGAACGAACCCAAGTTTAACATTTTATCACGATAACTATCCAAGTCTAAAGTTTAGTTGAGTGTGAGCGAACATTAGCTCTGGTCCAGATGAATTTAATCTAAAGATACATTACCTCGGTTAGGTTTGTAGCAAATTCAACAAGTTGGCAAGTTCGATCGGCTCGAGATCGTTCTGTGCCATAGACTCAACCTCGATGTAGCGCAAATGTTTTTTCACCGTCGCTGACTGCTGAGATGTCTCGATCTCGTCGAGCGGAAGAACATGTACTCTGGTGCTAATAATTGCCATCGTTCCCGGATACACTGTATACCATATATTATTCGTTCCCCACAAGCCAGCTGCGTAACGTAGCTATATCGATCGGCAGACCTCACAGCCAAATTTTCCAGGAAATTCTTTGGCATCCAATCTCTGCCAAGTCAGCAAGATTGTAAGCTGTTCGACATCTAAATCGAGTTAGGGCTGAGGGTTTTAGTGGCTAGTAAATATTTGAGGATTATTTGCCAATATAGCCGCGATCGATAATCTGAATCAACACCATTAACCAAGTACTCGATCGATGGTGTCGATCGAGTAAAAGAAGTAAACTCACATCTTGCCCCAGTATATAAAAACTGGTAAAATCACCACAAAACTTACTCCTGAGTACTAAAACTAGCCACTAGCCACCAGCCACTGTCTTGACGAGCTTGTCTTGAAAAGGTGCTCCACTTGCGGAGTTGGGTCGGATGGGTTCCCCATCCGTGACCCATACCCAAGCAGGGCAAAGCCCAAGACCTACTGGTCTAATGGTCGGCTCGCCGACCAAAAGGCTAGCCGACCAAATGCACTTTTCGCAAACCCTCGGGTTCCCCGAGGAGCGCGCGTCGCTAGCCACTAAATCACTAGTAACTTTGTTTTGATGCAAGATGTGAGTAAATTAAACCCGATCGTATGTTCCAGTTAGTTTGTTGAGTTGTTGCACCAATAGACTCAGGAACAACCCGACATCCGTTACAACCCCGATGGACTCGATCGAGCCGCGATCGCTAAGTTTGGTCACTACTGCAGGATTGATATCCACACAGACCATTTTCACCCCTGCTGGAGTCATATTTCCCACCCCGATCGAATGCAACATACTCGATAGCATCAAGATCAGGTCGGCACCTTCAATCAATCGAGCATATTCTTTTTGGGCTTCGATCAGATCCATCTTGGTATCCGGGAGTGGGCCATCATCCCGAATCGAGCCAGCTAGCGAGAACGGAACATGATTTTTGACGCACTCATACATCACGCCGCTCCGCAGCACTCCTTGTTCTACTGCGTTGGCAATGCTACCGCAGCGGCGGATCGTATTGATCGCTTTGAGGTGATGGCGATGACCGCCATGCACGGACACCCCTCGCTGCATATCTACACCCAGCGATGTACCCATTAGCGACTGCTCGATATCGTGAACCGCGATCGCATTGCCCCCAAGTAGCGCATGGACATAACCCTCACGAATCAATTTGTTTAAGTGTTCGCTACCACCAGTATGAATTACCACTGGCCCAGCGACGATCGCGACTTTGCCACCCCGATCCCTGATTCGGCGTAAATCCCAGGCGATTTGTTCGACGACTAATTCTACCCGTCGCTCGCTCGAAACCCCCGCACCCATAAAGCTGAATTCTTCCGTCGCGCTCTGCTTGAGCGTTGTGGTATTCCGTTTGGTGCGAATGCCTTCGCTACCGACTACTACAGATTCGCCAAGTTGAAGTTCGCGCAACAGCTTACAGCGAGCGACAGCACCATCGGTGGTATGTGTTACCGCGATCGCGCCATCCATACGTTGTTCGCGGACTTTTACCCATTGCCCGTCGATCGATACTTCCGTAGGATAGATCGTCGTCGCATAAAAATCGTCGGGAGCGACCCCCGGCTGAATCACCGCTTCTAAATGTGCTGCGGAGGTTTCCTCAGGCACACTCTCCGCACCCAAATCGATCAATTGACCCATAATATCGGCCATCACTGCCGCATCTGGTGCGGAGACTTTGACCTCTGCTACTGAAGTATCCAGGCGTTGCTCGCCGAGCTTGAAATTCAGGACTTGAAAACTACCGCCCCCTGCGACGATCGTATCTAGCGCGCGATTTACCAGACCAGAATCTAATAAGTGACCTTCGAGCGAGATCGTCCGGCTTGGCAACGCTGAGGCATGGGGAGCCACTGCCCGCGATTCTGTTACCCGCAGGGTCAAACATTTCGCAGCTCCACCCGCTTTCAGAAATTCTGTTAGTGGTGTTTCGACGACTGTAAAACCGCGCTCCTGCAAGATCTGCTTGAGCGCGTCGCTGGCTTTATTCATTACCACCACGCGACCGATATTCACTGTATTGCAGGCAAATTCGATCGCATCCAGTTCGCCGATCGGAATGCGTTTTTCTGCTGGCACCCGCAATTCGATCGTGCGATTGGAATAAGTATCGAATGCCGCAGGGTAATACAATAGATAGCCATCCGTCAGCGGACAAAAACAGGTATCGAGGTGATAAAATCGCCGATCTACCAGTCTCAATGACAACACCTCAACATCCAACCACTTGGCCAAATAGGGGTGAGAATCGAGTTCCGATCGAAAGCCATAACCAGCCCACAACCAACCGCCCACGCGATCCAGCAGCGCATCCCCCGCGCCTTCAAACGGCAAACTTTTGGGTAGCAGATGTACTGTGTAGCCCTGGGATTCAAACCATTGTTGAAAATATTGCTCTTCACCCTGTCGCTCTGGGTGGAAAAAGCGGCTGAGGACGACTGTATCGCCCAATACCAAGCCCGCATTCGCCGCAAATACCATATCCGGCCATCCCGATTGGGGTTCGACCAGATCGATCGTCGCATAATTTTTTAATACTTCATAGAGCTGATTCCATTGCGTTTCTGCTAGCTCTCGTGACGAGCGATGAATATTACCTTCCATCCACGGATTAATCACGTAATCAACATCGTAATGGTGCGGAGCACACATCAAGATTCGCACTGTATCAGTCATGTTTAAATCAATATTTATTGAATGGGGCTGCTGATGCTATCGCTAGCATCACCATATCTTTAGCATCAACGCGGTCGCTGTATATAGATTTACAGCGACCGCTGCAACTCTGAGATACATCTTAATGCTTTCACGATCGATTGTTGATGTCTGAAGCATTCTGATTCTGGCGTAAATATCTACAGCTGTCGAGCGCGATCGGGTTAAATTTTCTTTATAAACATTTCAACATCCCCCGATCGGATGATTTAATCTGTAGCTAACATCCTAAATCCTGATGATTTCAATCAACTTAACTTATATGAATGCAATATTGCTCGATTTTCATAAAAAAATAGTGACTTCGATCGAGATATTTGGGTATTTGTAGCTTACAATACAACTATCAATTAGACAGCGCAGACTTCCTTCAAATTAGTAAATTGTTATACATTTACTGATTAGCTCGCTCGAACATCTGAACGCTCTATAAAAATATTATTCTAATTCCTCTGTGGGGAAATTAATATGCTAGTCCTCGAAAAATACTCGATCGCTGATTTTCAAGATGAAATACGTGCTTTAGTGACACGCGGAATGTTGGGTCGCCAACAACGAATCTATGAGTTGCGAGGATATTTTGACGATCGCGCATGGCACAACGTCGAGCAACTACTCAACCTGCACGACTTTTTGTTGAAAGACAACATCGCCGATTTAGTTGGCAAAGAATGCTGGACTAATGATTGAGATCTCGCAATCCTAACCCTTATTTGAGCTGGGGCTTATCAAAATTTGCCTCACCAACGAGATAGGAAATAGCATAGGGGCTATCCACCTTTGTCGAAGCTTTTCTGAGTTCCAGTCCGATGACATTGCCATCTACGTCATAATCCAACACCAATCCTGGCGCTATTTGAGCTGTTTCTTCAACGGTGGTATCGATTAAAGTAATTTGTAAAATATCATTGTCTGGGTCATACAAAACTTTCATTTGGAAGTCGAGATAAAGGACTTAGCATCCAAGTATAATCTGACTCTGAAGCTGAAAACTAGAGCCGGCAAATAATTTTAGCGCGCATAGAGAACGAGCGAGATGTTAATATAAGAGACATCAATAGTCGGTCAACGTCGCGAGCAGTTAATTTATGCCGAAGTCTGAATGCGGGTTTTCTGATGCTGCATCCCAGCATTCAACCATTCGCCCGATCGGTGTTTATGCCTTGTCAGGACTCGCGATCGATAGCAATCGATTCCTCAGTGTGGATACGGTACGGGGCTATTTGATGTCGATCGATCCTCTTACCAATAACTCGATCGTCCTCAACCCGCATCACGTTGCAGATTGGCTAGGGGTAACTGGGATCGCTCTGGATCGAGATAAGTTCTGGTTTGCAAAAGGACAAGAGGTGTTGTGGTGCGACCGCCAAACCCTCACACCAACAGTATTTACACGGCTGCCCTATCCAGTAACAGGGATAGCAGTCTGGGAAGCGAGGGTATATGTCAGTTGTCAGAAAGCTGGATATATCTATACATTCGATCGCGATACGGGCAAAGAAATCGGTAGATTTTCACAACCTGGTATCGGGACGGAAACCCTGACACTGCTTAGTAATGCATTATGGGTTTGCGATCGCCAGGAGCAAACCGTCTATTGCCTCGATTGCACCACTGGAAAGATTCAGTACAGTGCTCTGACACCATTTAGCTCGCCAACTGGAATTGGATTTTATTCAGCTACAGAGGCAGTAGAGCCAACTTGCTATGTTGTCTATGCCGATGAAGAACCCTACATTCGCGACGATCCAAATTCCAAGAACCCGTTCCAACTGACATTTCGCGATCGCACCTTCATTCATCCGCTATATATTCACCACAATCCCACAGAACGTTACACGCTTTCTAATGGTTATTTAGTCGAATTTTCCTACGCAGAAGAATTACTGCCACTCGATGCTGTCACGCTCGATAACGTCGAATGGCGGATTGCCCTGCCATCGGAAACACTCCGCCAGCGGATTCGCCACATCGAACCGATCGGTCGCGAGTGTACGATCGAAGAACAGGATGGGCAAAAAGTTGCTGTGTTTAAATTCGATCGACTGTTGCCACATCAAGGTGGACTACTTGGCTGGAAAGTAATAGTTGAAATGTATGGCCTGAAGTATCATTTAGAACCTAACGATATCGATGCGAGTTTAACCCTCCCCGCCGAATTCGCCCAACGTTACTTGGTCGATGACGATGAATTGGCGATGGACACAGACACGATCCGTCAAGCGGCAAAAGAAGCAGTCGGCACTGAGACAAACGTGCTGCGAAAGATGCTCAAAATTCGTAACTATGTTTACGATCGCATGTCCTATGGTATTCAGCCCAAGATCGATACCCCAGATATCGCCCTGTCGCGCGGTACTGGTTCCTGTGGTGAATATGTGGGCATCTTACTCGCCCTCGCCCGCCTCAATGGCATTGCCTGTCGGACGATCGGACGTTACAAATGTCCTCCCTATGCCGATCGACGTTACCTACCCCTAGAACCCGATTTTAACCATGTCTGGATCGAGTTTTATGTCCCTGGGATCGGTTGGTTGCCGATGGAATCGAATGTGGACGATACGATCGAACGGGGGCCATATCCTCAGCGATTTTTTATGGGTTTATCCTGGTATCACACCGAAATCGGTAAGGGGATCTCTTTTACCAAAATGAAAGCCGATAACAAGCCGGAAAATTTCTCATTAGGAGATTTAGCAATCAACCATATTCGCTTTCGGATCTTGGATGAGCTAATTCCAGCTCTCGCTCGATCCGAGCATCCCTTGTGAGGCAAGAAACCCGACTTCTTTAAAGAAATTGGGTTTCCGAAAGCTCCTAAATATTGTTTTGAGAATTTTAATTGGCTAGTGGCTGGTGACTAGTGGCTAGTAAATGTACCTCATTCGATTGGGAACCGCTTAACAGCATTTGCAATTGTTGTTTCTCATCGATCGACAAATCTTTGACAGTTTCGACTAAATCGCTGAAAGTCATAGTTTGGCCAATAATAGGTACCATACATTTTAGCTAAATTTAAGTGCTAAAAAAAGGTGAGCAGATAGCCCACCTTTAGATCTCAATTTAGTTGGTTAACAATTTAACCTAAAACTTTCTTGGCAGTAGCAACAACGTTATCAACAGTGAAGCCGTATTTCTCCATCACAATACCGCCAGGAGCCGAAGCACCGAAACGATCGACTGTGACTAAACCACCGTCCATACCGACAAAACGGTGCCAACCCATGCTGCAAGCAGCTTCGACAGCGACGCGTTTGGTGACTGCTTTGGGGAAGACGGATTCTTGGTAGGCGGCATCTTGAGCGTCGAATAATTCCCACGAAGGCATCGAGACGACGCGGACTTTTTTGCCTTCGGCGGTGAGTTTTTCAGCGGCGGTGACGCACAGGCTGACTTCGGAACCAGTACCGATCAGGATGATGTCAGGAGTACCTTGGGAATCGACGATCGTGTAAGCACCTTTGGCAACACCCGCGATCGAAGTCCCAGCTAAGTTAGGGAGATTTTGACGGGATAATGCTAAGAGGGTAGGCGCTTGCTTGTTGGCTAACTCGATCGCGACTTTGTATGCACCGGAAGTTTCGTTACCATCGGCGGGACGGATGACGGTGAGGTTGGGGATCGCGCGCAATGAGGCGATCGTTTCGATCGGTTGGTGCGTGGGGCCATCTTCACCTTGGCCGATCGAATCGTGAGTCATTACCCACAGCACACCAACTTGAGATAATGCCGAGAGGCGAATTGCCGCGCGCATGTAGTCGGTGAAGATCAGGAAAGTCGCACCGTAAGGAATCAAGCCAGTATTGTGGAGTGCCATCCCATTACAGATCGCACCCATTGCATGTTCGCGCACGCCGAAGTGGACGTTCCGATTTTGAAATGCGCCTTTTTGGAAGTCGCCCAAACCTTTGAGTTCGGTGAGGTTGGAGTGAGTTAAGTCAGCCGAACCACCCATCAAACCAGATAATACTGGAGCGAGTTTATTCAGGCAGATTTCGGAGTGTTTGCGGGAAGCTACGGCGCTATCTGCGGGGGTGTAGGTCGGTAAGACGCTATCCCAACCAGCAGGGAGTTTGCGAGAAATCAGACCTTCAAACTCAGCAGCTTCTTGAGGATATTTAGATTTGTAGGCGGCTAAAGTTGCTTCCCATTCACCTTCATATTTGGCACCACGATCGATCGCTTCGCGCATGTGAGCGACAGCATCGGCGGGTAATTCAAAGGGAGCGTATTCCCAGCCGAGGTTTTCGCGGGTGAGTTTTACTTCGTCGGTACCTAGTGCCGCACCGTGGATGCCCGCAGTGTTGCATTTGTTGGGGGAGCCATAACCGATGATGGTCGTCACCTTAATCATCGTGGGTTTGTCGGTAACTTTTTTGGCTTCTTCCAGGGCTGCGGAGATGGCCGCTAAGTCAGTGTTCCCATCTTTGACGTGGATGGTATGCCAGCCGTAAGCTTCAAACCGTTTCGAGACATCTTCAGTGAAGGAGACATCAGTAGAACCGTCGATCGAGATGTGATTGTCATCATATAAAACGATCAGTTTGCCCAGACCCCAGTGACCCGCGATCGAAGCGGCTTCACCAGAGATACCTTCCATATTGCAACCGTCGCCGACGATAACATAGGTATAGTGATCGACAATAGTAGCATCGGGCTTGTTAAATTTAGCGGCTAAATGTGCTTCCGCAACAGCCAAACCAACGCCGTTAGCAATCCCTTGACCCAAAGGCCCTGTGGTTACTTCGACCCCAGCAGTCTCAAAGTTTTCGGGGTGTCCAGGGGTGCTAGAACCCCATTGACGGAAGTTTTTGATATCTTCAATGCTGACGCTATCGTAGCCAGTCAGATGCAACAGGGCATACTGCAGCATGGAACCATGCCCCGCAGATAATACGAAGCGATCTCGGTTGAACCACTGCGGATTCTTGGGATTGTACCGCATGTAATTTTGCCACAGCACATAAGCCATGGGAGCCGCACCCATCGGTAAACCTGGGTGTCCGGACTTGGCTTTTTCGATCGCATCGACAGCAAGAAACCGAATGGAATTAATAGCAAGTTGGTCTAAAGATTGAGCGGTTACAGGCATGATATATATTTGGTTAAACTACTGGCTAAAATGTGGCACGGCACCACTAGGCAAATATAGCTCGAGATCTCAGCAACGATGCTTACATTGATGGCAGTGCGGGAGATTCAGTTGTGCCGATCTCCGATCGATCTAACGCGCAAGTGCCACAATTGATGTCTGGAGAAAGATCTGCATTAATTTTAACAATTGCTAACCATCATCCCATTTGGTGGAAGCATGGGCAAGGGCATGTTGGAGGATTTTGGATTTTGGATTGCGGATTGTGGATTTTGGATTGACCGTTCACAATTCACTGTTCACTGTTCACTGTTCACTATTTTTGTTACAGAACATCTCTATCGCTTCCATTTACCTGTGGCATCTGGTATGACTAGCGAGAGGATAGTCGATCGAAAAAGTATGAACATGGCAAAATATGACAGCATCTTCAATGCCGAAGAATATGCCCAAGAACCGTTAAATGAAGCTGAAGGCTTGGCGGCAATGGTACTCATCGCAGCATTGGCAGACAATCCGAAAGAGTTGGTCGCTCCCGATCTCTTCTTGGATATTCTGGCAGATTTTGACTTATATGCAGAGTACTCAGATGAAGATTTACTAGCAATGGTCGATCGCTTGACAGCGATCGGGACTGATGAAGGTCTGGGGGCATTGTTTAATGCGGCTGATGAGGCGATTCCTGACGATCTGGTGCCGGATGCTTATGCTGCGGCGATTTTGACGCGAATGGATCCAGAGACAGGAATTGTGCCAACCGATCGACAGGCTTTCCTCACGGAATTGCAGGCGGTATTGGATATTGATGATGCTGAGGCTGCTGAGGTGATGGCGGAGATTCAGCAGGGGTTTGAAGGTTAGAATCGATCGGGTTTCTCCCAAGATAGCGATCTCTCGTCCAGCTCCCCTGTCTTGTTGCACCACTCGCGCGCAGAGAGGGGAATAAGCATCGATCGTTATTTAGTTGAGGTGATGGGACGATCGGGACGCGGGTTGATTCATGCCGAGGAATAATATTTGTAAGGGTTCGACGTTCTCGCATTGAGGGACGATCGCCATATGACTGGCAAAATTTAGTTGGTTGACTTCACGGTATGCCAGCGGAATCGCGCGAATTGTGGCGAGCGAGATGTCCATTAGTACTGGCGCTTTGGAAATCGGCAGACCGCACAGTTCGCCAGCGTGGGTATGAAATAAAATCAAAAATCCGGAGGTATCGATCGTCGAGTCAATGGTAGCAAACTTATGGCGTAAATCGACAAGCGTGACAGTTTCTTTACCGAGATAAATCATCCCAATCCCATCTTTGAGCATTGGTCGTTCGGCTGGATAAACGATCGTTTTGACGACCGATTCTACCGGCATCGCAAATAGATATTTACCCATGGCTGTCTGTTCGATATTTGCTAGCGAAAAAACGATCGTCCGAAAACTATCGCCATCGTCGTCGAGATTAGCTAGGCGTGTCGGTAAGAGTGAGGAATTTAGCATGGTAAAAGTTATGAATTATGAGTTATGAATTATGGTCGGCATAAATATTCATCAGGTTTAGAACATCCTTGACATCCCCTGCTAGGCATTGCCTGCCCGCCGACACCAACCACTAGTGACTAGTCACTATCCCCTATCCCCTATTCCCTAAACTCCTACTCCACTCGGCTGCACTAACTTAGCGACGATATCTAGCAAATCTTTCTCGGATTGAGGCTTGGTGAGATAACCTTTGGCACCTAATGTCATGGCTAACTGACGGTGTTTTTGGCCGCCACGAGTGGTAAGCATGTAGATCGGGATTTGGGAAAGTTTGGCATCCTGGCGACAGTGGCTGAGGAATTCAAAGCCATTCATCTGTGGCATTTCAATATCGCAGAAGATCGATTGAATGCGGGGATGTTCTTGTAACCGCAGGAGTCCCTCGCGTCCGTGACTGGCTTGGATTACTTGACAACCCGCCTTGGTGAGAGATCGAGTTAACGTTTGCCGCTGGACTAAGGAATCATCGATGATTAATACCTGGATCTGGCGACCCACAGTGGAGGAGTTTCGCGGTGGTGTCACTTCTAAAACGTCGATAATTTCGCCGTCGATCGTGTCATTACCATCGTTAGCTGGCGCTAATGCTGCTTGAAGGATCGGTTGTAATGCCGCAAATTTAGCTGGAGTGAAGTTAGCTGCCACATTGGTATTGCGGACACCTGCTAGCAATTCGATCGGATCGAGTGCGAGGGTGAGGCTCCCATCGCCCAAGACGCTGTATCCTTGAATGTAGTTGGGCAAGCCAAAGGTTTCGCCTAGAGACTTGACGACTAGTTCTTGTTCGACGAGGATGCGATCGACTTCCAGGCAGATCCGATCGTCATCGACTTCGAGGAGCAACAGGGCGCTAGTACTATTTTTGGTTTTGGCGGGAAATAAACTCGCCGTCCGTGCCGATCCGGCCCCGATCGGACAATTGTAGGCCAAGAGACTATTAACGGCGTAAATCGGGACTAATTTTAGTTCTGTGCCTTCCCCCCAACGTAAAAATTTGGCGGTACCTTTGTCGGTGAGCGAGGATTGGATTTGAATCCGCTCGGGGGTGGGTAATAAGACTTGGGTGATTGCTTCCGAGCGCAAGGCATGAACGACACCTTGCGATTCACAAATTAATAATCTGGCAGTAGTGAGATTGAGTGGGAATTGCATCACAAACGTCGTTCCGTGTCCAGCGACAGAGCGGACATCGATCGTGCCCTGTAAGGCACCGATGCGGTCGCGCACGACATCCAAACCGATGCCGCGACCAGAAAGATCGTTAACTTTTTCGGCTGTCGAAAATCCTGGTGCGAACATGATTTCGGCGAGTTCGGCTTCCGTGACGGTCGCCGCGCGATCGGCAGCGAGCAGTTTCATCTCCAGCGCCCGTTGGCGGATTTTCGACCAGTTCAGACCTTGACCGTCATCGCGAACTTCGATCGTCGTACGATTGCCCTGGTGATAAGCTTTAATCGTGAGCGTCCCGGTTTCGGGTTTGCCTTGTTGAGCGCGGATTTCCGGCGATTCTACGCCATGATCGTAAGCATTTCTGACCAAGTGCAGGAGTGGATCGTACAGCTTATCGGCAATAATTTTATCGATCGAGACAGTGGTGCCGATTAATTCTAACTGGGCGGGTTTGCGATGCGATGCGACCATCTGTTGGAGCAGTCGAGGGAAGCGATTGAACACTGTCGAAATCTCGACCATGCGAGCATCGAATAATTCTGCCTGCGCGTCAGCGAGTAGTTGCTGACGTTTGCCCAATGTCAGCTTCGCTTTTTGGGTCATTTCGTTGAGATCTTCAACTTGCATCCCCAACGCAGCAAGATCGTCAGTGAGATTTTGGAGCATGATACTCAAATCGTTATAAACATCTAATTCGATGCTATCAAACTGCGATTGCACGCCGTTATTAGAATTTTGTTTGGTCTTCTTGGGCCGACCTTTGCCGCGACGAGTGTTGAATTGTGGTAGATCTCCTGTCAGCGTATTTTTATCTGCCCAATCGCCCACCAACCGTAATTTTTGCTCGCAACGGCGGTGTTGTTCGACGGTAGCTTTCGCCAAAACCTGCAATTGTTCGGCGCGTAGAAGTTGTTGATTGTCATCGATGAGCAGTTCGCCGATCGTGTGACTGAGCCGTTCGAGTTGCGCGGTAGCAATCCGGATACTGACTGCGGCATCTGGTGTTGCTGTGCGCTCGGGTTTCGGTGGTGCCGCCGCTTGTGACTCGTCCCGATCTGCGGGCCGATCGATCGCGATCGATTGGAGAATGCGATCGATACTGGATATATTTGCTAGTACCAGATCCGCACCAGTTTGGCGTTCGCTCGTCTCTAGGTATTCCGTCCGAGTCAGTGCTGAGCCATTGAGATCTCCCATCGGCGCGAATGTCTCAAGTTCGATAATCTCTGGCTCGGGATCGTTTTGCACCCGATCGCCAGAATTTTCGCCAGTGGTAGTATCGATTAACGATAGCCATTGAGCAGAAGTTTCACTGTCGGTATGCTGTTCTCGATCGGATGATTCAATTGTAAATGCAGTTACAGGTTCATCGATTAATGATAGCCACTCAGCCGCTCGATCGTCTGGAAGTTGTTCGCTAGTGGTGGTAGCGTCTTCAGTTGCAGGTTCGTCGACTAAAGATAACCATTCAGCAGCTCGATCGTCGTTTAACCGCTTGTCGGCTGTTGTAACCGGAACTTCAGCTGCAGGTTCCTCGACTAAAGATAACCATTCGGCAGCTCGATCGTCGTTTAACCGCTCGTCGGCTGTTGTAACCGGAACTTCAGCCGCAGGTTCCTCGACTAAAGATAACCATTCGGCAGCTCGATCGTCGTTTAACCGCTCGTCGGCTGTTGTAACCGGAACTTCAGCCGCAGGTTCCTCGACTAAAGATAACCATTCGGCAGCTCGATCGTCGTTTAACCGCTCGTCGGCTGTTGTAACCGGAACTTCAGCTGCAGGTTCCTCGACTAAAGATAACCATTCAGCAGATGTAGCAGCATCAGCGAAGGAGAAATCGGTTCCAAATTCAGCAGAATCTGAATCGGCGGTATCGATTAACGACAGCCATTGGGCCGAATCATCTACCACACTCGATTGGGTGGTGGTAGTGGGTACGATGCCAGCCCAAACACTCAGTTCGGCAGATACTTCACCCCCAATCGATCGATCGCCATCGAGAATGGCGATTTGGGCTTGTTGAAAATTGGCCAAGACGATCGGGGCGATCTCTAAAACTCGATCGGGATGACGCTTTAATGCCGTAATTGTAGTACTCGCAATGGCCGCAATCCCTGGCAGACTATAAGACCCACCCAACTCCAATAAAAATTCCGCCAACGAAGATAAGCTTTCGCTAACTCTAGCCACATTTTGACCCGCGATCGCTTCAGCTAAGACCTCTAAGTCCTGTGGTACGCTGTCGGTGAAAATCGACCCGATCACGTCAAATCCCAATTCGGCGGCAGTAGGTAAGGGCGTTTCCCGCCCAAAGAAGTCACCTAACTGGATCTGAAGTCTGGCAAATAATTCAGCCGTCCGTTCGAGTGTCGCGGCTTCGTCATAGCTTAGCCCGCTTAACATGGCGTTCAACGGTTCGCACAGACAATCATAACCCTCCATTAGCAGCAAGCCCAATTCGGGATCGATCTCTAATTCGGCTGGATAGAGTGCCTGGAAGACATCTTCGAGGTGATGGGCGATCGTTTCGATCGTTTTAAAGCCACAATTGGCCGCACTACCTTTAATCGTATGTGCAGCGCGCATCAGCGTATGAACGCGCTCGATCGTCTTTTCCTCGATCAGTTGGAACAGCGTCAGCTCGATTGTTTGTAATAATTCCGCCGCTTCGATCTCAAAGTATCGATCGAGTGACTCTTGAAAATCTAGATCGTCGGTCATAATTCAATAGTGAACAGTGAACAGTGAACAGTGAACAGCAAACAGTTAGCAGCGAACAATGTGTAGGAGCGACCCAAAGGGTTGTCCGAAAGTGAGTAACGATCGATGTACTAATGAGTCCAACTACCATTTTCACCGTTCACTGTTCACTGTTCACTATTCACTGATTAATCGACTTTAAATCGGCTCACACTAGTCTCTAGCACTTGGGAGGTGGTGAGTAACTGTTGGCAGGATTCGGAGATTTGGATAGCACTACCAGAGGCGAGGTTGGCAATTGTGGCCACATCGGCCATTACTTCGGTGAGTTTTTGGGACTGTTTGTTTTGGGTACCAGCGGCGAGACTGATGGATTGGACGAGTTCGCTGATCTGACTGGTGGCGACGACGATCTCGCTGAGACTTTGGCGGGTTTCGTTGACTAAGTTGGTACCCTGTACTACTTGCGCGATCCCGATTTCCATTGCTTCGGTGACATCATTGGTGTCGATCCGGATTTCATCAACTAGGCGTTCGATTTCCGTAGTTGCATTCGCGGACTGATAAGCAAGCGATCGAACTTCATCGGCTACTACTGCAAATCCTTTACCGTATTGACCCGCACGAGTTGCTTCGATCGAGGCATTCAGGGCGAGTAAGTTGGTTTGGGTGGCGAAGTTTTCGATCAGGTTGACGACCTTGGAAATCTTTTGGAAGGTTTCACCTAAGCGTTTGATTTTCTTGGCGGTAGTCGATACGGTCGATCGAATTTCTAGAATCTCTTCAACTGTGCTTTCCATCAAGGTATCGCCCGTTTGCACCGTCCGGTTGGCGGATTGCACGACCTGTTCGACTTTTTGCGCGAAGTCAGCGACTTCCTGACTGGAAGCGGCCATCAGCTTTACTTGAGCCTGAGCGCGATCGAGTTGGACTAGTTCTTGTCTGGCTTGCTCGGAGAGATTATCTACCAGCGTGTTGTTCAAGCTGGAGGTGCTACTCACACTAGTAGCCGCTGTTTGCACTTGCCGCACTAATTCACGTAAACTTTGAATCGTGGTATTGTAACCATCGGCGATCGTCCCGATCTCAGTTTCCGATAGCGGCGCGCGGACGGTGAGGTCGCCTCGGAAGGATGGGCCGATCGCTTTGAGGACGCGGAGGGCTTCGGCTTCCAATTCTTGACGGTTGGCGCGTTCGCGCTCGACAATCTCGGTCAATTCTTGCTCTTGAATCATCACGCGATCCAAGTATTCGGAGAGTTGGAGGGAAACGCCAACTTGAGTGGCTACCTGTTCGAGAATCGCTCGTTCGGCAGCATTCCAAGCACGGGGGCTATCGTTTTGATAGACTCCGAGCAGTCCCCACAACCGCTCGCCGACGAAGATTGGCGCGATAATGTAAGCTTTAGCCTGATATTTTTCGAGGGACTTGATGTAACAAGCGGGGAATTCTTTGGTGTAAATATTATCGATCGCCGTGGATTTTTCACCGTTGATATATTTACCACCTTTGGTATTTTGGAGATAAGTATCGGTTTCGGTAATATCCTTCGTCGCCCATTTCCGCAGAATGCACCGATCGTTTTGGGTGCGATTGCCAGTGAGTAAAGCATCGTCTGTTTGTTGAACCAGTAGCGATACCCACCCGCCACCGACAGATTCGGCGACGACCTGACCGCTCCAATCGGCATTAAACTGATACACTACCGCTCGATCTGCTTTAACCGCATCGCGGACTTCTTGAGTGACACCTTGGAAAATTTCATCGGTAGCGAGCGATTGGCGAATCCGTTCGGCAATCCGGTTGATCGTCTGTTCTTGTTCGGCTTTTTTCTGTAATTGGCTGATATAGTCGATCTGCTCCATCGCGATGCCGACTTGTAGTCCGAGTTGGCGGAGGATTTCGATATCATCTTTCTGCCACTTTTTCGCCCCAGTATTCTGGTAAGCAGCAATCAGTCCCCACAATTTGCGATCGGCTCCGAAGATCGGCGCGATGGCGTAGGCTCTGGCTTCTAACTGTTCCAATAATTCGACGTGACAAGCTTGATGTCCAGCAGCATAGATATCATCGACAGCAAAACACTGTCCATCTTTGTATCTACCGCCTTTGGTGCGTTGGAGGAAGGTATCCTCGATAATTAGTACTGTTTCGAGCAGACTCGCCCAACCAGGAGTAGCGGATTCGGCGATAAATTTCCCACTCCAGTCGGCATCAAAGCGATAGATGGCCATCCGATCGACATCTAAGAGCTTGCGTCCGCCTTGAGTCGCGGTTTGGAAGACAGTTTTATCTTCCTTGGCATTGCGGAGTTTTTCTTGGAGTTTTGCCAATCCTTGTTCGCGTTCGAGGCGATGTTCCATCAATTTGGTTTGGAACAGTGCTTGACGGCGACTGGCAGTTTGTTGGAGCGGGAAGCCAAAGTTCTTGGCAAATTCGAGTACGGATTTGAGTTCGGTTTCTTGCCAATTACGCGCGCTAGAGTTTTGATAGACACCGAGCATCCCGATCAACTGGTTGTTATAAACGATCGGGACGACGATATATGCTTTCATTTGCAACGGCTCGAAGGTCTCCAACAGACAGCGAGGGAAGTCTTTGGTCGAAATATCGTTGACAACATAGTGGGGCTTATAGTTTTCGCCAGTAATCGAGAAGTCGAGATCGAGCGAGTTACCAGCTTTGCTCCAATTGGCACCGACAGATTCGGCGACGACTTGCGAACTCCAATCGGCATTATAAGCGACAACCATCGCCCGATCGACTTGCAGGAAATGCCGCATCTCATCGAGCGTACCTTGCATTAATTCTTGGGCTTCTAAAGCGATCGTTGCAAACAGATCTCGCCGTTGAGATAATTGCAGCAGGGGTTGGCTAGGTTGGAGCGCCAGCGTCAGTTCGAGCGATAATTGCGACAGGCAATTGGTTTCGACTTCCGTCCACTGGCGCTCTTGGTCACACTGTTGAACGACCAATAACCCCCACACGCGATCTAAACTATAGGTATCAGTGAGAGCAGAATAGCCATTAATCAGAATCGGAATCGCGACCGTCGCTTTAACTTGACACTGCTCTAAGATTTGTTTTTGATAAGGCGTAATCTGGCTATTAATCAGCGAAATCGCTCGGTGCGAGCGATCGTCTTGCAATTGCTCGAAGCCAAACCCGATCGGGGGAATATTCGCTCCCAGCATCGGTGTATATCCAGGTTTAATCGCTTCAGCGACAACTTTACCAGTCGTATTACCAGTTAACTCATATACTAGGACGCGATCGGCACCCATCAGTGTTTTGATTTCGCCAACCGCATGATTGAAGGCGCTACTGGATGTAGTTGCCTGACGGATTTTAGTGGCGATTTGGTAAATTTGTTCGGAGCCGATCTCGGCGGAGATTGGCGTTGCATTGTTAGCAACGGTCAAGCAACCAGCTAGTTCCCTAGCTCGGCGGAGATTTTGGCGGAGCGGTTCGGCATTGGGGCTATTGCTAGCTTCAAGTTTGGATTGAGCGTCTTGCAGAATCGCTAATAATTGTTGTTTGGCAGTAGTATTGGGAGCCGAAGCTCTATCTGTATCGAACATCTGTTGTCTCTCTCTAGGTAGGGGTGCTGGATTGGGTGTGTCTAATTTTTTTTCCGCGCGATCGTCACCTGAATTGAATAAATTTTTTAACATTTTAATTAGTTAGTTATAAGTTATTAAGTACCAATTGTTGTCTAACTATCCACTGTCCCATGGGCAAAGCATCTCTGCGGTGGCAACAGATTTGTATAAACTAAATAATTGATTCGTTGGTTGAGCCTCTGAGCGAGATAATCGCGCGTTGGAGATCGATGACGACCCACGGCTGCTGACGATCGTCCATAAAATATCCAGATAAAAACGATTTCATCCGGTCTGGAAACATGGCATCACCAATTGCCAAACATCGATCGAGATTGTAGGTTTCGGTCGTACTAACTTTTTGGACTAATAATGCTACTGTTTCATTTTGGATCTGGAATAGCATTCCCATCCCAGTCGTGCGCACAGGCATTTGTTCGGTGTAATGTGACGCGCCCAATAAATGAGCCAGATCTACTACCCATGTTGCCTTACCACCATAATTAATGATGCCCAATAATGACTCTTTCATCTGGGGCACTGGCAAGATTTCTGCAAGTGAAATCTTAATTGTTGCTTGGAGATCTAGGAGTGGGATTAAGGCATTAAAATCATCATTAATCGTAAACCCCAAAAACCGACAATCTTCTAGCGTAGATTCAGATTTTGAAGCGGTAGTTTGTCGCTCAGATCGTGACAAAGATAACTGATTCATAATTCATGATTTATAATTTACAACTCAAGTTGTCAGCCAATCAATCGATCGACAGTTTGAAGAATGGTGCTCTCATCTGCAGATTTGCTCAAGTAAGCATCTGCACCGCTCATATCACCCCAAGTTCGATCGATTTGTTTATCTTTAGTTGAGTAAATGACGATTGGGATACTTTGAGTCGCTGGTTCGTTTTTGAGCTTACGACATAATTCAAAGCCACTCTCTCCTGGTAAAATCACATCTAGGAAGATCAAATTTGGCTTAGAACTTTTGAGTCGAATTTCAGCTTCTTCACCACTCCCCACAACCTGAATTGAGAACCCCCGAATCTCAAGGTATTTCTTCAGCTTTTCAGCTTCTAATTTACTGTCTTCAACAATTAAAATCTGGCTCATAATTATTTAGTTCCAACAGGATATTTTTCAAATATGTTTATCACCGCATCTTTATCGACTGGTTTGCCGATCGACTTTCTCATAAATCTTTAACCCCAACTAGATATCTTTCAAGCATTTTTAGGACGGCATCTTCATCGACTGGCTTGCCCAAAAAACCAGTCGCGCCGACCATTTTGGAACGCATCCGATCGATCAAACCATCCTTACCAGTCAAGATAATCACTGGCACATCTTTGAGGCTGGGAGTTTTGCGAATTTGCTCGCAAACTTCATAACCATTGACAATCGGCATTAACAAGTCTAGGAAAATAAAATTAGGTTTGTTTCTAATCAATCCCGGCATAATTTTCAGCGGATCTTGAATGCCAAAGCAACGATAACCATGCTCATTTAAAATCCGTTCTAAAGATTGATAGATCAAGATACTGTCATCGATACAAGCGATCGATGGACTGTTTTTAACAGCATTGGAACTCATATTTTGAGAACCAGTAGTGAAACTATGAGTACTTTGGGTCACAGTACTATATGTACCAGTACTATATGTACCAGTACTATATGTACCAGCACTATATGTACCAGTAGAGCGATCGATTAGCGAATTGCTAACATCTGGCTGAATCACTCTAGCTACTCTAGACTTTGGTCTCGGCGATAAGGTAATAAAACCCGAACGCAATAATGGTAATAATGCTGTAGTGAAATTCAGCAGCGATTGACGATAATTAGGGGCCAAACTCCGCAACGTCCGGTTGCCATCGATCGCACCAATAATTTGTTGTAAATTTGAGCCAGCAACTATCTGCGCGAGATCTGCTGATTTGGAAATAATCGGGAATAAACTGGGTGCATATACTGCCAATCCTGCATTCGACCACTCTTGCCAAGTCTGAATCGATTTGGTGAGAATTGGCTCGATTTCTAATAGCGGTAGTACTAGATTTAGCTCAGGATTATTCGCACCTGTCTGAGTCAATTTATAAGCCAGTCGATTGCCACTATGTTGACTGAATTGAATGATATCAAACAAGCATTCGATCGTCATTCTCCCCACGATATCCGCAGATTTTTGTCTGTCGATCGATTCATCAATCAGTAATTGTGCGAGCAAGTGTGAATCGGTCGATTCGGGATTATCGATCCTGGCTAATCGATCGGGCGGTAATTCCAGTTGTGCCAAAGCTAAATTTCGCTGCCAGCGATCGACTGGCTCGATCCCACCGCCAACCCAACCCAACCGTCCCATTCGAAACGAGAAGATCCAATTTTGGCTCCCCTCTACTCGAACGGTTAAATTACCACTAAAAGATTGCTCCTTAATGCTTTTGAGTTGAATGATTAGATTTTTAAAGCTCAGCTCTGGAGTAGCTGTAATATTTTCTGAAATCATTGTTTTTGTCTCATTGCTTGTCTGTCCACCAGTTTCAAATAAATATTCAAGCAGCTCGATCGGTTATTTCTAACGATTAGCGGGAAGTTTTTATTTTATTAAAAACAGATTTATAATTATATTTATATCGATCTTCGATCGCTATAGTAAGGGATCCAACAATATTATTGGTGCGATCGGGATCGTGCGTATTTAAGATTACATCGATAGCCATTTTCAAGACAGTTTTGACTCTCACTTTGATATAGTGCCCAGATCGCCAATCAAAACACACAGACTAAAAGATTAAATTTGTGTCGCGGGCTGTTTGATAAGTACATCGATCGCGCGAAGATTTCTCTGTGCCAGATCGCCTGACACAAGCATCCAGCCTGAATTTTTCAGGGATTCAATCGGTGATGAGAGCTGCGGGTGTGGTGCCCTGCTAAATCTCCTGGCTCACCATTCGCGATTTGAAGATTCTAGCTGGATGTGGAGCGAATCGGCAGAAGAATTAATGACTAGTGCGCGGGCAATCTATCACTGGGCAGTCATATCTAGATCGATCGCAATTTTGCTAGTGATATTTGTTGACGGTTCCTTGGCATTAATCTGGACAGACATTTTACTTTCAGTCAAACTGGATAACTTACCAGAGAGCGGAAATAGCGAGTCGAATCGGATCGCGTATGTCCCACTACCACTAGAATTGAGTGAATCAAGCTTAATTTTGGTACCATTGGCCGCAGTCCCTGGCACTATGAGATCTTGTGATGGTGCTGATTGTGCTACTTTACACTTCACAGTCATCCCCCGTGCGTCGATCGCGATGATTTCGTAAGTCGTAACTTGATTTAATTGGAGACCAGCCATATTTAATGAATGAGTCGTCTGCCATTTAGCACCCAATCCGACGACGGTGGATGGTAGCCGCGTCGAGATTTGTTCCATCGACTTCGTAAATCGATCGAGTGTCTGTTTGGTCGTCGGATCGATCGTTTTTGGCAAAATTAGCTTTTGGCTCTTAACTTGCCCCGTATTGCTGACGACCAGCTCGCCGCTAATTCCCTTGAGGGTTTTAAAACTTTTTTGGATTGCTGCAGTCACTTCTGGCGATGTACTGTTATCGGCGATCGCATTGATATCGGTATACCTGAAACTATAATGAATATCGCCAGATGCCTCGACTTCGCCCACGGTCAAATCAATCTTCATCACTATTTTGGGAATGTTGGTTTTGGGTAATGGCGTTTCACCCATCACCATGTCCATCGACATCCCCATCGTCATCGTCATTGTTTGTTTGCTATTTGCCAGCGGTCGAAACTTTACCTCTTGACGTGGTTCTGCGCCAGCATCTAGTATCTCTAGCTTGGATACATTATTAGTACTTCCGGTTACTGGTGTGACTGTTGGTACGCTTTGAGCGATCGCTGGTTGCCTCGATGGGAGCGAGCTATTGCCCCACATGCCACTGACTAACATACTCACAATTACGAATTTTTTATTCACGATCGAGTCGGCTCCACAGGTGGTAATAGGGTTATCTATTAACTTCATCACTTTCACCGAAAAATCCGGCAAAATAATCTTCAGTTTAACGTCGTCAGTTCGGGTTAAAGATATTTGCTCCGCTTCAGCACCGCCCCGATTTTAGTCTCCAGGCAATTCTTAAGCTGAACGTCAGTTTAGTTTAGCTAGTTTGCACGCGATCCTAACGAATCGTTCCTGTCATTACGGCTTCGGCTAAGTTGGTTTGGTTTAATATCGCTCGATCGAGATTAGCACGGCTGAGGTCGGCACCAGTTAAGTCCGCACCAGTTAAATCGGCACCGATCAAGTTAGCTCCGGTAAGATTGGCCCCGCGTAAATTCGTCCGGTGAAGGATGGCTCCAGTAAAAATTGCTTTGGTTAGATTTGCCCAAGCTAGATCCGCCGCTGTCAGATCTGCTCGATCGAAATTAGCCGCCACTGCATACACGCTGACTAAATGCGCTCGATGCAATCGCGCTTGTGTCAAGTTTGCTCGATATAAATGCGCCGCACCCAATTCTGTCTCAAATAAGATCGCCTGAGTCAGATCTGCCTCCGCGAGATTTGTTTGGCTCAGATCGGCATAACTAAAAGTCGATCGTTGTAAGATTGCTTTCGCCAGATCCGCCCCCCGCAACCGTGCTGATGTAAAATTGGAAGCGATCGCCCTCACGAATGATAAGTCGGCAGATCGGAAATCAGCAGCGGTGAAATTGCTGCCAATCAGATGGGAGCGCGAAAGCTGCGCCCACCGGAAATCCGCCCCGATGGCGCTTCCGTCGATCGTTTCGATCTCTTCTAAGTTAGCATCTACCAGATCTGCGCCATCGAGGATCGCATTACTCAGATTTGCCCCGCTCAGATTTGCGGCTACGAGCTTAGCCTGGGATAAATTCGATCGGCGGAGATTGGTAGCGTGAAGATCTGCCCCACGTAAATTCAGCCCCATTAACTGTGCGCCGCTCAAATCGGGAGCTTGGGGATGCTGCGATCGCCACTTCAACCACGCTACCGCACCTTGCCGTAACACCTGTTCCGCACTGACACCCATCGCCTACTCCTTCTTGGTCTGCGCTGGGAACGGACGACCGGGAAGGTTCTCTAATGAGGCGAGGATGCCCGCCTCAGCCGCGACGATGTCGCGCTCCTCTCCCCCCAGATACAGCCGCCCAAACGCACCTACCGCCGAAATTTGGAGGATATTAATCAGCGCCGATTTCTCTGCTTCATTTGCCGCGATCGCAGCATAGGCGGCTGGTTCTACTTCCAATACATATAAAGTCTGTCCTGCGAGAATCATATTCCCGCGCCGACTGCGATTGATCATCTGCGTATGATGAGCGGTAATATTCCGAATGATCCGACTAGAAATCACGCGGGGTTTGAGACAGTCAGCTTGACGCACACCCAAATAAGCCAAAATCGCCTTCCCCGCCGCATGAACGTCCCCCTGGCTGCTAGCATGGATTTCCATCAATCCATACAACCGTTCGATAATCTGCACTCCTGGCTTCACCTGCGCCGATTTGAGGGCGATATCCATCATTTGATTGATTTCCACGCCTGGTGAGACTTCGATCCAGAGTGAAGAATCCGACGGCAATGGTAAAAACCCCTGGGCTTCAGTGCCCAAATATGCAGCGTGCTGGCGTTGCAAGCGATCGATAAATACATAACTGCGGAGGTCGATTCCCAAGGCTTTGTACGAATGGCAAACTCAACCAGTATACCGCAGGTGGATTGACACGCGGATCGCGAATAATTAGGATTTTTTTGGTGTCGCGATAAGTTGTACCTATCGGTGTAATTTCAGAGATTCTTCGATCGCGCTCTCGATCGAGGGTAAATTATACTCAAGAGCGATATTTAACGATCGATTATGACCGCTCAAATTAAAGATAAGATCTCGATCTCTGGACAGACATATACTATCGATCGATGTAGCGATCGATCGCAATTATTCGATCCCAGAGCGCAGGGTATTAGCCTGAGCGAACATAGTTTCTCTACTGCTTGCAACCAAGGATTCTACTGTGAATATATAGTTAGCGACAACCGACTATTGTTGCGGGAGCTAAATTTCTATCCCAGTTATGCCGAATATCTCAAATTTAAATATGGTAGAAGTGAAGCCCTATTTTATGGAAAGTCGCCTAAGTCTTCTCCTAGTTCGCGTCTTTCCGGTATGTGGCAATATCAAGATTTATATTATCCGATCGATTATAATGGCGGATTGGTAATTTGTACGGGGTATACAAGAAGGGACATAATTTTATCCAATACTAACCCACCATTCTTTTTGTATGAAAATGTATATGAAGCTATATTTGATGCGGGCATCTTAATCGATATCGTAGATTACTCACTCCAAGTAAAACAAGTACGAGAGCGAGTTATTAGCGAACGGGCTGAAACAAATGACGAGTCGAGCTATTTTTCAATTTATGATATCGATCGTCAGATTTTAACAAAATATTTTCGTTGTAATTACTAGATTGCAGCAGTTAATTTACCCAAGTTGCTACCTACTTATTACCTGCGACTTGTCTTGTTGCGCTTTTTACGTCGGGAAACCCGACGAGCGCGCACAGCAAAGTCGCGGCTAATGTTGCAATGTCCGCAAAGGCGGACTGAATTTATTAGTCCGCGAAGGCGGACTTTGCATTCCGAGCAGCGGTTTTAACCGCTGGAGTTGTAGGTAGCAACTTGGGTTAATTTGGCTAAGCGCTCTTGGATATCTCGATCGAGACAACCATTAATTATCTCATCTATATCGCCACCGATAACTTTATCTAACTCGAAATGCTGCTCTAACCGCAGATCGACAACGCGGTTTGTCACATAATTATAACTGCGAATTTTTCTTGAATCATTAGTCATCAGAGGTAATAAATCTATATCTAGATAGATTCGATCTTGGTGCACGCAAGTTAAATATTCTTGTTGTCTTTGCAACTCGATCGAGTATAATTTCGCCCCTAAAACTTGCCACGCAAGTTCTTGATTATGCCGCTGGTTGCACTCTTCCGAACATGTTGCTTTAATCCCCGTCGGCTTGTGATAAGCCTCCATAGCTAATTTACGGGGTTGACCTAATGTATAGTAATGCCATAATTCTATATCCTGAAGGAATGGATCTAGATAGCCTTCAGCCACTTCTACCATCACATTTACAGTTACAATTGCTGTAATTATCTTATCTCCCAATTCGATTGTCGATCGACGCTGTAACTCATGAATGCCAGATTCAAACTTGAGATGACTGTAAACTCGATCGCCTTTGATTTTTAATATACAGCTAGCGAGACCACCACTTGAATTCTGATACTGCGTTACTAATTTTATTTGCCATTTTTGAGCCTCTGCATATCGCTCGTATATTCTAACCAAATCATTTACCAAAAATGCGAATTCTTCACTACCACTAGCTGCGGTAATTTCCAAAAAGACATTTTTATTATCGAGAGGATCTTTAGACAAAAGTAAACATTTTAATCGATACTCGATGTTGATAATTTGTCGATCGAGTTTTATAAGTTCGATATTTGCTAGCTCCTGAAGCTCTCGATCGTTCTGCGATTCCTGAAGTATTTTTTGAGCCTCTATAAGCTCCACGCTAACTTTCTGCCACAGATGGAAAGTATAAACGGCTTCTTCGATTGTGGCAATATCTCTAAATATTTGCTGTAATTCTGGGGATGAGAGAATGCTTCGACCTTCGAGTTTAGAGGTGAGTTCCTGGAATGTTCGATCTATCGATCTGAGTTTATTTAATGAATGTGATTCTAGCATAGTTCAAGCTGCAAATTATTAGGTGATTAAAATAATTCATACCTAATAATTCAAAAGAATTGCTGTCGCTTTAAAATTGTAAGGGCGATCGACAGAGTCGATCCCATTAAAATCGTACACCACAATAACCCCAAAGGATCTTGTGCCCACGGGATGCCACCGACATTCATCCCAAATATTCCAGTAATTAGCGTGATGGGTAAAAAGATGGTGGTGACGATCGACAAGACATAAAGATTCCGATTTACGGTTTCTTGAAGTTTACTTGCTAGTTCTTCTTGTACCAATCTCGCACGTTCTTGAACTAGTTCGAGATCTTGAACGATCGCTCTCAATCGATCGAGATTGCGTTGCAGTTCCGATGCTTCAAGCTCGGTACACCAGCTTGGCAAATGGGGAATCAGCCGCGCAGACAGCACTTGACTATTCGCACTAAAATGTCGCCGCAATCGCGCTAATAAGCGACGCACGCGCGAAAATTTACCCCGATCTACCGAGAAATTATCTTTGAGAATCTGGTCTTCCAGATCTTCTACCACTTCTTTGAGATCGTCAACGATTCGATCGAACATCTCATTGAGCGAGCTGACTAAATGCACCATCAAGTCCATTGGTGACTCGATCGTTTCGTTGCGCTCCAAAAGATTTCGACGTAATAAATCGACAGCTTTTAGCGGTCTTTCTCTCACGGAGATTGCACAATGACGATCGACATAAATCCTTAATAGTCCCAGTCGATCGGGATCGGCATCAAACTCATAATACAGGTCGCCCAATACCCCCATAAACCCATCTTCTAAGATCTCCAACTGGATATGTGGATCGGTGGCTAATAATAAATCCCTGGCTACCTGGGGAATCCGATCGCAATTAGCAATCCAGTTTCGCGAGCGAGAATCTACTAGATTGAAATGCAGCCATACCGAATTTCCAGGTGCCCCAAACACCTCATTTATCTCATTCCACTCGAGTGCTCGGACGAGAGTTTGAGACTGGAGGAGAAATCCACAGAGTAACCCCCGATGGTCTGGTAATTCGATCCGCAACCGATCGGACATCTTTTGGCTTCCTACAAGTTTAACAATAAGCTACTACGTATTTAGATTCAATCTTAGTTTAATTATTAACTTTCCAGCACAAGTTCGGTAGATCTCTTGAAAGGGTACCCAAACATGTTTAGGTTGAGTCCGATCGATATATTTGGAGATGGAGACTAAAACTCTTTCAATCTATGCTGCTCTCGCCCCGCGACTACCAAGGGTAAGCATAGTGCTGCGACAGCTGTTTGCCAAACCTGCCGAGTGGTAGCATCTTCAATTCCTACAAATGCACCAACTAGGCGGGGGATCGATCTTTCCACCGCCATCTGTGGCACTGGGCGATGCAATTCGACCAAGCGCGTCAAGCTTTCTCGATCGTTTAAGAAATCAACTACCCATTTAGTCGTATGGTTGGGACTATCCGGTACTCTGGCTACTCCCAGTTCATTTTTTAACCACTCATAAAAAGGTGGTAATTGCTCCGCCAAGATCTGTCCCGCAGTCGGTAAGGTTTGACGCAACAGGTTGACATCGAGACTCTCTAACAACTCATTCACAGCTGGATTCGCTAGAAAATCTGCCAAACTGAGCGATAGTAGCGATTCAACTTCAGTGTTGGAGAGATTGAGATGTTGAGTAAAGGTGTTTAGCATTGAAAATATAATTAGGAGTCCTAACTATATGAGATGTGACAGATGAATGTCAAGTTAGCTCGTGTAAGAATATCTAGAATAGATTAAGATCGAGAAACTAGTATATCCAAACTCTCGTGACTGCCAATTCTGCTGACCCGATCGATAGAACGCTCAGCCAGCAACTAGTTGTGGGGCTAAATAAGGTTGGACTGGTATTTAAAAGTCAAGCTTGGCAGGATGCAGGAACGCAAGGATTGACCCCCACTCAAGGGCAAATATTAACGTTCTTGAATAGCAATCGCATGACAGGGGTGCGATTGTCAGCAGTCGCAAAGGCATTAGGAATTACGTCGGCAACCGCTAGCGATGCAGTAGCAGTATTAATTAATAAACAATTAGTTGTCAAACAAAAAGCGATCGATGATGCCAGAGCGATCGCTATTAAGTTAACAGATCGAGGCGCAGAAATCGCCGCTAAAGTTGCTAGCTGGTCGGATTTTATGCTGTCAGCGATCGACGAACTTTCTCCCCAAGAAAAAGCAATATTTCTGAAAGGGTTAATAAAAATAATTCACAAGCTGCAAGTAGATGGCTATATTTCAGTCGCCCGCATGTGTGTCAATTGTCAGTATTTTCAACCCGATCGATATGCCGATTCAGATAATCCTCATCACTGTGGTTTTATTGATGCACCTTTTGGCGAGCGTGATTTAAAAATTGATTGTCCCGACCTCATCTCTAGCAATAGCCTTCAATAATTTTGCCATCGATCGCGCTCGCGTGCTTATTGTCTGCTCCCCTGATTTGCATTTTAGCCAAGCAGATAAAAGCGATCGAATAAATATTAATTAAGGAGTAGCTCGTGCTGTTTGAGCATTAGCACGATCTAGAATTTGGGCGATTTGCTCTGATGCCGACGATTGGACTAAATTAAGTGAAAGTGAAGCTTGAGTGCTATTTGTCGTCGTATTTAGTTGGGTGACTAGCGGCTTTGTCAAGGTTAACTTGTTGGCATAATCAGCATTGAGATAAGTCCGAAACTCGCTACGATTTGCCAAATAAGTTTGGAAAAAAGCAACGTTTAAGGCTTTGATATAAGTCTGAGCGAGTTTCGGATCTGGGCCGATCAGACTATCGGCAACTGGGAAAACTGCATCGCTCCGATTGACTGCTGGCGCGGAAAAATGCGTTCCTTTGTCTAAAATCGCCAGGTACTTTTCGGGCGTTTGCAGCCAAGTAAACGGATAAATTTGTTCCGGTACCACAGGCGTAACCACATCATCGCTACCACCCATCAAAAAAGCCGGAACATTTACTTTACTGATGCCCCGCCGACCAAAAATCGTATTACCGAGTGGATTGATGGCAAAGATCGCCTTGATGCGCGGATCTTGGAGCGTGTAACGCTTGGCAGGGAGTTCCTTGGCACGGCATTGGAGCAATACGGATAGATTGAGCGATCGATTGGGGTTGCAGTATTGGGTGATGCGATCGAAATCAATTTCCGCACCAGCCAAGGCTAGAGTCGTATAGCCGCCTAACGAATGGCCGATCGCACCAACCTGTTGGAGATTAATTTGTGCGAGGCTAGGATCGACTAGCGCTTGGCGTTGCAATTCATCTAGTAAGAACGAAATGTCACGCGGACGCTGCAGCAGTTCGGTTGCTGCTGGCGCTGGAGCCAATCCCGAAAAATACTTCCGAAACCGATTGGCATCGCCACCAACATGTTCGATCGCCGCAACCGCAAATCCATAAGAGGCTAAATGTTCGGCTAAATATGCGAAAGCAGTACGATCTTCGGCCACCCCATGCGAGATGACTATCAATCGAACTGGCTGGTTAGCTGCCCTTTGGGGTAGGTAAAGATCTCCAGGAACGTTTCTTTGGCGAGATCGATCGAGCCAATCGAAGCGGCGTTTTTGCCACCGCAGGCCACCAGATTGGCGGAGATCTACTTTGTTGGTGAAATCGGTTTTAGCGGCTAACGCTTCAGCATTAGCAATTTGGACGATCGAGGAGAGCGTTGCCTCTCGCTGCTTCAGCAATTCTGTGAAGCTGGCATAGACGGCAAATCCTCCATTGAGATTTACCGTCAGTTGCCGACTGGGAAACCGCTGTAAAAAATTAATTGGAGTCAATCCATATTGTTTATCCGCAGCAGCGCGAATCAGTGCGGTGGCGATTGGCTGCTTCCCATTAGTTAGTTTGTCTCCTTGGAGGATTTCTCCCAAGCGTTCTAACATCGGTTTGACTAGCGGTGAATTAACAAACTGAGTTATATACGTAGGGCTGATGTCATACCGTTGTTGCAAAGATTGACGCAATTGCTGGAGTTGGGCTGGTGTTGCTTGCTTGACATATGGAGAAAACTCCGGCGCAATTTTACCTGTTTTGGCAAACTTGTCGAGATTGTCAACCGAGATCGAGAAGTCCTTAAATGGGGGATAGTGCAAAGTCACCCGCTCGGCTGCATTCCCAGGACGTGGTGTAGCGATCGTCGTCATCGCCACGATCGCGAGCAGATTGAGCCAACGGAGTTTTGAAGATCTGAACATGGAATTGGCTCTGGAGCGATCGGCTTATTTGGTACCTACTAACTATTTTATCAAGCATGTGGCTGGAACCGCATCTGTCATCTTGGTGAGAAATATGCATTTCGTCATCAGTCGGCGAAGTCTTGCTATTTTGGATTTTGGATTTCGGATTTTAGATTTAGGAAGCTTTGCTGTAAATAAAGCGGGTCTCCTGGACTTATGGGGGAAGATTGGGCTAAAACGATCTCCTTATTAACGTCAGTTCGAGATATCTACCAATTTAGAGGTGCCAACAGCTCGATCGCGATTGTAGGATCGAGATCGAATATTACTTAGCATCGAGAAATTTTTTAGGATTATTTTAGCGAGAGTGTAGCAAATGGCAAACAAAATCGATAACAAACCCGAACGAGATGCGATCGCTCAACAATTGGCAACCGATCCTCAAGCTAAATTAGTCGCCAGCATCGAGCCAAACGAATTAGATACCGATATCGGAGCCAGCGGTGCGGCTGAGTGGCAACAGGAAATCGATCCCGATTCAGATTTAGGTAGAACGCTGGGACGACAGAATTTAGACGATCTGACCGAAGGCGACATGGACATCGATCCATATCTGGCTGAAGTCGATGGCGATGAAGCAGTTGGTGGCACGACAGCCATGCCCGAGCAGAATGACATTGATGAATTGGGCGAAGCTGCTGGGATCGAGATTCCTGATGGTGGGATCCTGCATACTACGGAGATGTTAGAACACCGCGATACCGATCGCTGGGAACTAGATCCCGACTCTGGTGCATAGCAGTCCGCTCGTCTTAATAGCTCGATCGGCGCGATCCAAACCGAGCGAACATAATAATTAGAACTTTTGGCATTGCTGAATTAATGGATGAAACGCACAAATAATCTGGTACGGGTAATGTATCTAGTTATCGCGAGGTCGGTTTAAATAAATTACAATCGATTTGTTAAATTTGACAATATTTCAGTTAAATTGACATTAATCTATTAGTAATGATGACCGATCGGTCGATATACGCCCATGTCCACTAACCCTGTCGGAATTTCACTCACTCCATATTGTGAAATGACAGTTAGTGGCACGATCGCGACTGACGATCGCGAGCCTAATAAACTCCAACTAACCACCGCCGATGGCTGCCAATTTCGGGCGGCACCCCTGGGAGATTTTAGTCCGGCTGTTGCATCGGAAGATGGACAGTGGTTGGTGATTCCGATTACTCAGACAGATGGTGAGATTACCCGCTTGCAGATCGTCAGCAAAGTGCCTGTGGCGGAGATCGTTGCGGATAAATTTGAGTGTGTGGGGCGAACAGCACAAGTCAGTCGCAAGCGCACAGCAGTTTCCCTGAAGATCGATCGATTTGGCGAATCGACAATCCGACCGACGCTCCTAAATCCGCCGGTCCAAGTCGAATCGGGACAACTCTGGCATTTTGTCGCCAGTCTATCGGCCAAAACCTTAACGATCGTCAGTGCGACAAAGGTAGTCGAATCAACTGAGTCGATCGACACACCTCAATCCATTCCCGTTGTCAACGCTAAAACGGCCAGCCAGCCGCGCAATTTAGACAAAGAGTACTTTAAGGCAAATAGATCGGACATCGCCGCGATCGCCCTGAATGCCCTAAATGCAGAAGTAGTAAGAGACTGGGAACTATCGCTAACGCGAGTCAAAGAGCCAATTTGGGAATGGGAAGCTCAAAGCCTATTCCCGTCGGATCTCCGTGCCAGAGTCCAAGTCAACTCACGATCGAAAGTTGCCAAAGTTTATCGCTATCCCCACCAGTCAAAATTTACTGCCGAGAGTGTGACTGAAGTTGCTGACGGTGCGGTCGATCTCGATCGATTGATTGTCACCCCATTAGGTGCCGCACGCGGGATTGGCGCATCGTGTTTTCGCGTCCAGATCGGGCCGTATGAAATCGTGATGGATGCCGGGACTCGTCCCAAAGGTAGCGATCCGCTGCCAGCATTTGAGCTATTGGCACGTCCGAATCTGATCCTGATTACCCACGCTCATCTCGATCATATCGGTGCATTGCCGATCTTCCATCGGGATTTTCCTGACGTGCCGATGATTTGCACCCACGGGACACGAGAAATCGCCCATGTAATGCTGACAGACGGTTTGAAAGTGCAGGCGGCACAGCAAAAGCAGGGGAATGAAGACTTTGGGCAAGTATTTACGGCTGACGATCTCGATCGCACGTTATTTCAACTTCAAACTCAACCAGTCGGCATAGACTTCTGTCCCTTACCAGGACTGAAAGTGCGATTCATTCATGCTGGACATATCGTCGGCGCAGCCTGTATTTACATGCAATACGGCAATCGATCGATCCTCTATACTGGCGATTACAACACTACCAGCAGCCGCACCGCAGAAGGCTTGAAACTTGCCGATTTACCCCAGGCGGACATCCTCATTACCGAATCCACCTACGGCGCAGATACCCACCCCTCCAGACGCAGCCAAGAGAGCGATCTGATTAAAGCGATCGTTGAAGTCGTCGCCGCAGGTGGGAATGTCTTAATTCCCGCCTTCGCCCTCGGACGCGCCCAGGAAATTATCCTTGCCATCCGCACCAGTGCCTTATTTCATAGCGTCAATGTCCCCGTCTACGTTGATGGTTTAGTCCGCGAAGTCACCGATTTATTCCAAAATCAATTAGACTTACTCCCCGCCGCCGTCAAGAACTTCGCCAAAACCCAGTCCCCCTTCTTCAGCGAGAAATCCTCACCACGCATCATCTCGATCGCATCTCCCAAAGAACGTCCCCTCGCGATCGCCCATCCCTCGGTAATTATCGCCAGTTCTGGCATGTTGACAGGCGGCGCGAGCATCGGCTACGCTAAAATCTTATTAGAACGGGAAAATGCTGCCGTTTTCATCTCTGGCTATACCGATGAAGAATCCCCTGGCCGCTTTTTACAAAGCCTAGAGCCAGGTAGCGAAATCGAACTCGATGGTACCGCATTAACAGTCAGAGCCAAAATTCAACGCTTCAACCTGTCCGCTCATGCCGATCGCGTGGGCATTACCCAAGTCATCCATCGCGTCAATCCCCAACATTTGATCCTGATCCACGGATCCCAATCAGCGCTTCACGAACTTTCCCGTGCTGGCGATTTGCGTGAAAAATATTGGATTCATATTCCCGAAGTCGGTGACACGATTACCTTCGGACAAGCACCCGAACATCTATCGAAAGGGCAAGTTGCCAAGTTAGAGGCGGGACAAGAATTTGAAATCGAAATCGAAGCCGAATTCGACGGCGCGTGGCTGCGAATCTCTGATGCTGTCCTCGAAGATCCTCGCTGGCAACATTTATCGGCCACTGGATTGCTATCAGCAAAATGGACGAAAGGCGGCTTGATGCTCAAACCCGCCAGCCACAAATCATTTGCTATCGATGCGGCGATCGCCAGTGGAGCGGATTGTTGCGCGGTATGCGAACATTTTGATGGTTATCTCTGTCGCAGTGAGGATAGTCCATTATATAAACGTGATGTCGATCCAATGGCAAAATGTCCAGAATTTGTCCGTCAAGTTGGGGAGCATCTCACTTTTTATTAGTTGTTTGTAGAATAAAGTATCCAGAACCAGTCATCAGGCTATTGAGCGAGCGTGTTTATTTTCTCTTTGAGAATTTTAAAAAGTGGGATGCTCCCGTCAAGTTGTGGCAATTGAATCGATAACCAATCGAGAAGAATCTTTGGTTGAGCCTTCGATTGAGGGAATCGATCTGGAGGAAGATGAAGATGAATAATTGAGTTACAGATATTTATCCTAATCTACTTATCCGATCGATTGGCACACTTACCACAAAACAAATTTGTGGGCGTTTTATCAAAATTCACACATTCTATAATCGAGTCAACTCGATCGATAATCTTATCAAAATCAGTATAATTTGGTTCAGGTACATCACCATAATTTACTTTTTTAGTTATGCTCTTTGACGCAGCTAATAATACCTGCTTTATCTGTTGGTGTTGTGATGCAAGTTGTGGGGATAAATACACCCCACTTCCTGGAAGATCGCGGCTTGTATGAATGATTCTAAATATTTGTGCCGACCTACTTAGTGGTAGATAATAGTTTATAACTCCTAATTCATTATTTCTATGGGCTTTATTCCCAGTGCGCGGACATTATGGCTGTTATCAGGCTGGGGATTAGTTTCTACTATTTTAGCGATCCTGCTGCCGATGCCACAGGGGATTGGCGCAGCAGTACTGCTGACGTTTGGGTTTTACTTAGCAATCCTGATTCTTGCGGGTATCGATGCCCAGGGAGTTAAAGCCGATCGAGTGGAAGTAAGTAGAGCGGAGTTAGGAAAACTCTCGATCGGGCGTGACAACCCAGTCACCCTCACAATTAGATCGGGACAACATCGAAACAAAACCCGACAATTTCGCTATCAAATTCGCGATGGTGTCCCCCAAGATTTACCTAGCACGCCCGAATTAATTTCGGGATCATTAGTTGCGGGTAGGAGCGAAACAACTAGTTATACAGTCCATCCTTACCGCCGAGGCGAGTATGAATGGCAAGGAATTTATGTTCGCCAATTGGGTGCTTGGGGTTTAGCTTGGCAGCAATGGCGAGTAGATGCGGCACAAACCGTCGCCGTGTATCCAGATTTAATCGGATTGAAATCGCTCTCGATCCGGCTGACACTCCAATCTAGCGGAGCCATGCGTCAAAATCGCAAGCAAGGCATAGGGACGGAATTTAGCGAACTGCGGGAATATAATGCTGGTGACGATCCGCGATCGATCGATTGGAAAGCTACCGCCAGACGCAATCGCCCCCTAATTCGCGTTTTAGAACCCGAACAGGAGCAGACAGTAATTATTTTGCTCGATCGGGGGCGCTTGATGACTGCAAATATTCAGGGCTACAAACGTTTTGACTTCGGTTTGAATGCGACGCTGTCGCTGGCACTCGCGGCGACTCAGCGGGGAGATCGCGTGGGTGTGGGGGTATTCGATCGCTATCTCTCTACCTGGATCCCACCACAACGCGGACAAGCGCATTTTTCCAAAATACTCGATCGCCTCAGTCGGATTCAGCCAGAACTCCTCGAACCCGACTATCTCGGAGCCGTCACCAATATTATCAAGCAACAGAGCCGTCGCGCTCTAGTTGTCGTCATCACAGATATCATCGACGATATCGCCTCCGCCGAACTGCTCACTGCTCTAGGCAGACTCACCCCCCGTTATCTCCCTTTCTGTGTCACGCTCCGCGATCCGCAAGTCGATTTCCGCGCCCACACATTAGCCACTGATATTCCTGGCGCTTATACTCAATCTGTTGCACTAGATTTTCTCCAACAACGCGAACTCGCTTTTGCCAATCTCAAACGCCAAGGGGTATTGGTATTAGATGCTCCAGCAAACCAAATCAGCGATCGATTAGTCGATCGATACATCCAAATCAAATCCCGAAATCAGTTGTAAAAACTCACGGTAATTAGGTCTAAACTACAACACCAGACAACATAAAAGAGCGATCGAATGTATCTATTTCGATCGCCCCTTTGTTTTACATATGAACTCTCAACTGTTCACTATTCACTGTTCACTGTTCACTGCTCACTGCTCACCGTTCACTGCTCACCGTTCACTATTTCGACTGATAATAAATTTTCGAGCCAGTATTCGAGACAAAGTGACAGTTCACCTTAGCATCCCAGAAGGCTGCCCAGAGCGATCGATCTGATTTGTGATAATAACTACCTAAAACTGGTTTAATCGCCGCTGTTGCCTCTAAGAGATGGTAGTGAGGGATCGATAAGAAGATATGGTGAGCGACATGGGTGCCGATGTTATGGTGGATATCATTGAAGATGCCATAATCATGATCGATCGTCGAGATCGCCCCTTTGAGGAAATACCAATCTTTACCACGATACCAAGGTAAATCATCGTCGGTATGGTGCAAGAAAGTTACCAAATCCAACCACACGACAAAGCCAAGATAAGGCACCAGATAAAACTTCACCAACCACAACCAGCCCCAAGTAAAGGTACCAGCAGCGACTAAGCCAACCATTACCGCACAGCAGATACTACTGGTAATTACGTCCCACTTTTCAGAAGGGCGGAAGATTGGGCTAGCTGGATGGAAGTGAGAACCACCCGGACGTTCGGGCGAGCGACGGAATAAATATAAAGGATAAGCAAATAATAAAGTGAAATCAAACCGGAGAAACTTCTCCCACCACTGCATCTGGTCGTATTTATCTTCCGAGACGGGATACCAACTTTCATCGGTTTCGATGTTGCCAGTGTTTTTGTGGTGCGTCCGGTGGCTGATCCGCCAACCGTGATAGGGTACCAAAATAAATGAGTGGGAAATGTGCCCGACAAGATCGTTGAGCCATTTGTGCCGCGAGAACGAGCCATGTCCGCAATCGTGTCCGATTACGAATAGCGCCCAAAACATCGTCGCTTGCATGAACCAGAATGCCGGATAGAAAAACCAAGAATCTAACTTGGCTGCTAATACGTATAATCCAGTAACGATCGCCACATCGCGAAAAAAGTAAGCTAAGGATTTCCAGGTTGATGGGACAAAACAATGCTTGGGAATTGCTTGTCTAACATCTTGGATGGTGAAAGGGAGGCGTTCTCGCTCGAATTGAGCTGTGCTGTGACCGATCGGTTCGACTAAATTAGATTGCACGTATTTGTAAAGATTCGCTTAATAATAGGCCAACCGCATTCTTACACTGCGCGCAACTTTTCGCAACCGAGCAACCCGAGAATTTAAAAATTTCTGTATCAGCAGCTGCTTTGCGTCGAAACCCGTCCCCCGACAAGGCTGAAATCGCCTGAGTGCAAGCTTTTTGCTCCTGTTACTCCAGCAACCCGCGATCGAAACTATTCAGCGTGGGACTACTTTCCACCCATCCGAATTTCGGTATAAAAAGCAGCCAGCGCATCATCATTAGGCTGAGAAACGATCGTGGTACGGAGGCGGACATTATCGCTCTCGAACCAGATGCGTTCTTCCGAGTGAATTCGATCGTCCTTAGTAACCAAAGTTAGGGCATTATCTTCACCTAATGTATACTCAGCCGCGATCGGTGCAGTCTCAACAGCCCCAATATTAGTGCGAAATAGCTTACCAGACTTCGATCCTGGCTGACTTGGAACCAAAATCACGATCGCCGCACCCTGTTGATTTGCTGGACTCTGCTGCTGGGCATCCCACTGTGTCGTGCCTTTCCAGGTATATTTCGCACCACCCCAGATCGCATTACGATCGACATTAGCTTGTTGACACAATTGGATGACCTGCGGATCTTCGCTAGGGAGGATGTCAATGACAAGATCGGATTTGCCGTGTTCTGATTGTTTCAAAGTGAGATGGTGGCTGGTTTTTTGCGAAAACCATTTACCCGCACTCAACTCAAAAAATTCTTTGACATCCATGATGAATCTTAAAAATTATATTTCGATCGATAAACCAGTATAACTTCCCCAGTCGATCGTCCCTAGTTCGACAACGGTACACGATCGGCATATGTGCGTTATGCTCGGCAGGGACACACCCTTTAGCTCTCTAAAGTTAGGATGTGCGATCGCCTCAGCATAACGCACGAGCGTCAATCGCGAGATCTATCCTTCATTCAGTCGTTGCAAACAGATCGTTGCCGCTGCCGAAACATGCGGATGATTATCCTTGGTGAGATACTTCAGTGCCGAGATACTTTTAGCAGTTGGCAATTGTCCCAGCGACTCAGCCAAGCGTTGGCGGGTCATCCAGTCCTCAGCTTCGATAAATAGTACCAAGCGATCGACCGCCGCGATCGCCTTAATCTCACCAAGTGCCGCAATTGCTGCCTGTTGGAGGACGATTTCTGGCGAATCTAACGCGCGCATCAGCACGTCAAAAGCTCGTGGATCTTTGAGATTGCCCAAGGACACTGCCGCACTAAACCGTACCAACCAGTCGGTATCTTCATAAAATGCCCTGACTAATCCTTCAAAGGCGCGAATATCCTCTAAGTAGCCCAATGCACCCGCAGCATCTGCCCGAATCCCATAATCTGGGTCGTTAGCGAGGAGATCGATCAAAATCGGGTAAGATTCTGGAGTGACTTTGACACCTAAAGCAAACACTGCCATCGATCGCAGTTGCAAGCTTTCGTCATTGAGAACTTTTTTAATCAATGGCAGTGCGACATCAGCAGGCAGATCTCGGAGCGAGGCCAATGCTACCATGCGATCGCGGAGATTTGTACTCTCTAACTGTTGGGATAATACTGTTGAGTTGGCTGATTCTCGCTGGCTTACTGCTGCTGCCATCGCAGCGGCTTCGCTTGGCACCAGTTGCCGTTCTTCGGAAAAATCGCTCATATGCTTTTTAGGGGATCTTAATTTATAAATTGTAACAAATTTTATTAATCTAGTTGGATCGATAGATTTTCTTCATGACTGCTTCATAACCCCGATAATGGCCGATAATCATCCATGCTCAGTCCCCTCGACACAAATTATCTCTGTCAACTCACCGCCACCCAAATTCAGGAAATTCTCGTCCTGTACGGCGTATCGATCCAACAATATCAACCGCAGTCACAGCGATGGTTGACAATCGCTCAGTTACCCGATCTCGGTCGATCGATCCTCAGATTGGAACCTGCCAAAGAGCAGGAGATCGATGCCCGAATGCACGATCGGGAAATTGTGGAATTTACCGCCACGACAACGGTGATGAATATCCATATTTGCGATCGATATGTATTTGTGCCCCTACTCGAACCGCCCACAGGCTTTGGCGGCAGTAATTACGATCGATTGTGGGGGAGAATTTGCCTGATCGGCAATCAAAAAAGCGTGTGGACTCCACAAGACTTATCCTGGGTACAAGCACTAGGACAACAATTACTGACGGCGATGAATCGGGAGCTGGACATCATGCCTAATTCGATCTCGATCGCTCACACTTCTTCACCTCTATCAGATCTAGCAGAATTAATCGAACGAATTAGCGAATTAGAATCGATCTGTCAGCAAAAAGAAGAATTTATTAATACTATTTCTCATGACTTGCGCGCACCATTAATGAATATTAAAATGGCAGTGCGAATGTTAAAAATTAGTCTAAATACAGACCACGAGATCGCAGCTTTAATCTCCGGGCATCGCGCACAAAAGTATTTAGCAGTATTGGAACAAGAATGCGATCGCGAGGTAGATGCAATCGATAATATTCTAGAATTACAGCGATTGAAACTCACTGCTGACAGGTCAGGAGCGCCGTTAAACGATCGAGTCGATATCGACTCGGTAGAAATTGCCACTTGGTTACCAACGACGATCGAGCCATTCATCCATCGTGCTGATACGCGCCATCAAGCACTAACTACATCCACGTCCGAATGGTTGCCGACGATTGCTACCAATCGAGTTTATCTAACTAAAATCTTGACCGAGCTAGTTAATAATGCCTGTAAATACACGCAATCGGGTGGGAAAATTTCGGTCGAAGTCGATAGCAATCCCAATTCCGAATCGCTGACGATCGCCATTAAAAATCAGGCCGAAATTGCCGAAAAACATCTACCTTACATCTTCGACCAATTTTATCGCGTTCCTGGCGGCGATCGCGACCACCAAGGCGGTACTGGCCTGGGACTCTCGATCGTCCAAAAATTAGTCCAGCAATTAAACGGTCAAATTCACGTCGCTAGCATCAATGGCTGGACGGAATTTGCCGTTAGATTACCAGTGAAAATCGGGGATGGCAGATAGGATCGTGGGGGGATGGTGGCTAGCCACTAACTAAAACTCAAATCCCAGACCAACATTGGTACCATTATTATTAGCAAAATCAGTATTAAAACTGCCGACTAATACCGTACCTTCAAATAGATTGACATCGATCCCGATCGTGCCTAAAATGCCAAACTTACTGTTGTTATTCCCTGACGTGTACTGAATCCCAGCCCCAGCATTAAACACGATCAGTGGATTGCGCTCGAACGGCTCGGGATCGCCCAAAGCGAAATCATAGGTAACTGGCACGCGTAAAGTTGTATTGTTGCCAAAAACAGCAGATGGCCGGATCGAGAGCTTATTTCCAAATGGGAATCTGCTGATGACACCAAAAGACGTGTTGCCATTGCCGAACCCGAGTGCGGGGCCAAAATAGTTAGCAGGAATTCTAGAGGGGTAGCCGCTACCTGTATCGCGAATGCTGGGTTCAGGGGGTGCGGTAGGTGCTGGCGGGGGTGGAGTAGAACCACCAGGAAGCTCGGATTGAGCGATCTTTGGCAGTAATGGTGCCGCCTTCAAATCGGGGCTAGTTAAAAGTGCGGCACTTGTCGAACTCAAACCAAATTTCAGTTTCGCATCAGACTTTTTAACTTGGCTGGGAGCGAGTTGTGGGGCAATGAGCGCTGTTGCTGGTGTAGCGATCGGTAAGGGCATAATGGATATTGATTACTCCTCAAAATTTAGTTATTCTATCGGCTCTAGTTAGCAATCATTCAGAATAGATGCTATGTAAGCAATTGCTAAAATCTAATCCCTTAAAGAATTCTAGACTAAATAATCGCGCGGATAGTTTCCAGATTTAAAATCGATCGATCGAATCGCTTAGATTTGGGACATCGCGGTAACGAATCGATCCGAGAGCAAGGGCAAAATCTCCCGATTCTGACTGTTAGTGGTACCTTCTATAAACGCGACGAGTAAATAGGGTTGGCGGTCTGGTAATTCGATATAAGCCGCATCGTGACGCACCTGCGATGTCCAGCCAGCCTTCGACCAAATTTGACTCTCAGGCGGTAATCCTGCCCCTAGAAAGCCATTTACTTGATTCTCTTCGCCTGGAGCGGGTGGGGTTCCAGCGAGATGGAGATCGCGGTGGAGCAGTTGCATCATTTGTCCCGATCGATCGCCACTTACTGCTGCGCCGCCGACAATACTATGCAGCAATTTCGCTACAGCATCGGTGGTCAACATATTCCGGTTTTCCCGCATCTCGCCGACAAAAATGCGTTCGCGTCCGTAGGGGCCTTCGCTCCAAGTTTTTTGATTGATATTAATCGGATCTAATTCCAGCCAGCCGAGCGATTGATAGTAGCGATTGACGAGATTGCGCTGGGCTTTCCAGGTGGTAAATGGCCCTGCTGATAATTCCGGCCCGCTAGTGGTACCCGTGAGCGTATCGACAACTAGACTAGTCGCATCGTTACTAGAGTCGATTATCATATCCCGGATCGCGCGATCGAGTTCGCTAGATACTGTCGCCATCCCCTGCTCCAACCACTCATGCATCGCCACCAAATAAAATAACTTCGCCAGACTCGCTGGATAAATCCGTTCGCCACTCCGATAGCTATATCCCCGCACCGGATATCGCCACAGTTCGTCCGGTGTAATCGCCCCACCCGTATTTACTGGAAACGGTCGATCGTACACGATCCACGTCAATGCGATCTGTTCGCGTCCCAAATTGGGAAATTCCGCCCAAGTAGCCGCGAGCGCTTGTTCTGCTAGTTCGGTCAGATGTGGATCGGAGTTATAAAAGAGCATAAGTAGGGGATAGGGGATAGTGGCTAGTGAATAGTGGCTAGTGGCTAGTAAAGACGACCCAGTGGGTCGTGTAGAGACGTTCCACAGGAACGTCTCTACGAAGAATAACCGATCTCCATAGCACTATTCACTATCATCCCCTAGCCACTAGCCACTAGCCACTAGTCACTATTTTCCCATAGTCTAGTTTCAACAACCGATCGGCTAAATGGAAATAACGATCGTCGTGACTGATAACCAAGACCGCTTTACCACGTTGCTTTAACTCCGGTAATAGCTGTTTGTAAAACACCTCGCGAAAAAACGGGTCTTGGTCTGCTGCCCATTCATCAAATAAGTAGATCGGACGATCTTCGAGATATGCTGTCAGGAGTGCCAACCGTTTGCGCTGGCCTTGGGAGAGTGCGGTAGTCGAAAGTTTACCGTTGCGAACTTCGACTTTATGGGTAAGTTCTAGTTGCTCTAGATAAGCCTTGGCTTGTGCGTCTAGATTATCGAGCCGAATGCCGACTAAGCGATCGAATAAATAAAAGTCAGCAAATACCGTCGAAAATAACTGCCGATAAGCTTCACGATTTTTGTCATCGATCGCATGACCATCTAGCCTAATCTGTCCCGCATCAGGCATGTATAATCCCGTAATCAGCTTGGCTAATGTTGATTTACCACTACCATTGCCACCGACGATAAAGATTAATTCCCCAGGATCGATCGTCAGATCGATCGGCCCCAAAGTAAAAGTCGCTGCTTGTTGTCCTTCCATCCGGTAAATATGCGTCGCCTGGGAGATTTCGATCCGATCGAATCCCGTCCGTTTGGCAGTAATTTGGGCTGATACTTCCGCCTGATTTATCAGCGACAATCCTAATGTATCGATTTTCCGCAGGGCGACACCTGCTAAGCCGAGACTCGGTAGTGTCGCGAGAATATTCCCGAGCGGACGCATTAGATATGACATCGTGATAACATACCCCGACAGCAATCCCGCCGAAACCGTCGTCACTTGGGGCAACCCATACACTAATAATCCAAACAGCACGAACAACGAGACATCACCTAGAGTTGTCGATAGCGCGATCGCCCGTTGCGAGCCGATCCGATAGTTTCGCAGCGCCGCCGCCGTCGCATCCAAATCCTCTGTCATAAAATCGTCGCGGCGGAGCGAGTTGAGCTTGAGTTCTTTCACCCCATCGGTAATCGCCCGAAAGTGTTGCATCAGCGCGTCATTCTCTTCTCTCGCTTGAGTGAACCAATACACGGCGCGAGCGATTAGTACTTGTACCATACTGATACTCAGCACGAGAAATACCAACGTCCCGGCTAGCACCCAGCCTGACAACCAACCCAAATAAGTCAATGCGGCAAAGATCAGCGCGGCATTCACACACAATGCCGGGATATTAAACACAGCATTGGAAATCGCTTGAATATCTTCAGTTAAGGTAGCGAGCAGGCGATTGGCACCGAGTGATTCGAGATGTTGCAATGGTGAAGCCAAGATCCAACCGCTAATCCGGAGTCGGAGCTTGTAGATCGCATCTTGTGCTAACTGTGCCAAGACAAATTGCGAAATGAGATTATTGACGAGCGTAATCGCCACTAGTACTAGAAAGCCCCAGAATAAGTCTGTGGATGCTTGGGGGTGAGTTGGAGTAATCTGGCTAATCGATTGATTGATAACTGCGATCGCGGCGGCACTACAAATGCCCCCCAGCGTCCCGGCGATCGCGGCAGCTAAGACGCTTCGCCAAGACGCTTTGAGTAAAAATTCAATTAAATTCACGATCGATCTGTGTGTTGTTAGCTGTTCGTCTTCATCCCAGCTTTATCCTAACAACCAGACCCTAAAATAGCCTGATGTCAAGATGCTGATAGATAGAAGTTCGCATCAATCCAAGTTGGCGCTCTGCTTCGATCGATTGGTGTGAGCGTTTAGATGAGATCGATCGAAATCAAACGCCTACATTCACACAGCAGCAAGGGATACGGTTTTTCAGGGTCTGATATGGGGAATTTTAGCGTGCTTGAGAAATTTTTATTTAAGTAAAACTATTATAATATCTCACACAACAATCGATATTTTTCACCGCCGTGTGAAAAAAGTAGGTAAATTTGCGGATATTTACAATTATTTTCGCACGGCGGTGAAAAAAAGCTATCATAAGAAAACTGATACACACAAAATCTACAAATATATGTCACCTACAAGTAAGCAACATCCATTCTCCGAACAGCCTGGAGTAACAATTTGCGAATCAGCAGAGGAAGCTATATTGAAGGTAAGCGGTCAGAGAGGAGCTTTGACCTTACCAGTTCACGCATATAACCAAGGAGATAGAATGTTTCTGTCAACTGTTTTAACCATGCCAGAATTACTACATACTGCAAAAATAAATACACCAGCAGAAGGTATCGAAAGAAATATTGGAGGTGAGGAATTTTTTAATCGAAAGATCGATCTAGCTCATAAGGATAAAATTACTTCTTATACGGTAGAGACTAAAAAATATATATTAGGGCCTATTATTCTTAATTCACTGGAACCACTAGACACGTTTCTTCATGGTCAGGGTCTTGTGCTCGAGGGATATGTGGTACTTCCTCATAATTCTGTAACTTACACTATTGATGGGCAACACAGATTAGAAGGATTGAGACAAGCAATTCATCATAAGCCGGAGCTTGCAAAACATAGTATTCCGGTGATTATTTCCCAGGAGCAAGATGTAGAAAGAGTACGAGATGATTTTGCATCTCTTGGTCAAACTAAACCAATTGATAAATCTACTCTTGTAACTTATCAGAGTAGCGATTTTCACGTAAGTATTGTAAAAGAAATTATGAGTAGAGCCAGGATTTTTCGAGGGCGCATTCAACTAGAAGGTAGCACAATTAGAAAGAAAGATAACTATTCTTTATTTACTGCTAGCTCATTATCAATAACTGTAGCAGAATTAATGTATGGGGGATCAGATAAAGCAACTAAAACTAGAGGAATCAATTCTTTAAAAGATGAGATTAAAAGAACTTATGCACTCGACAAAGCTGTAGGATTTTACGACAAGTATGCAACTTATTCACCTAAGTGGACTCCTCTTCTTCAAGATAGATCCATCACTGTAAGTATAGTGTCATTAGCAGATCTTAGAGAAAAACGACTTGATTTTCGTAATACAGGATTTCAAATCATTAGTCGAATAGGGCATTACATTTTATTTGATGAGACTCGTAAACTATCAGGAGATAAGCTTGACAGAGCAATTCAGTTACTTGCTGATATTGACTTCAGATTGGATGATGAAAAATCTGTTAAATTTTGGGAAGACTGTGGAGTTATAATATCTTCAGGTGTAGGTACTCAAAGACAAGTAATTGAAAGGGGAGTTAAAGCTGTTTGGGATAAAATTTGTACTAGTTTATAATCTAGACAATGGTAGGATTATTTAAATCCTACCATTGTCTACTGGTATTTTCCAAATTGTAATTATAACTAATAAATGAATAATATTAATTTAATTGAGTGCTTGAACAAAGAAGTTGTGTATGTTGATAGAGACAAAACTCTGTTTGGAGAAATAGAACTTTCTTTCAGCATGAAATATGAGAATAAGAGTAGAGGAATCGCTATCGTTTGTCACAACTATAATCTTCCAACCACAAGATACATAACTGTATATAATAATTACAAGGGCTTTAATAAGTATGAGGATAATTTACCAGAAGAAATAGAATTCAATTACTCATTGGAAAAAGTAAGAGAACTATTATTCTTAAGAGGATGGCAGAGAAATAGTGCTGACGTAAGATATGATACAAATAATCTCTATTCAGACATATTCATAAAGGATAAGACTATTGCTATGAGAATTACAGATAGACTGTCAAACGACAGAAATTCAAATGAGATTGTAGGAATTACTTTAGGAAATTTTGAAGATGTAAAAATATTTAGCCACCTTTAAATAGCGCTATCACATCCTAAAGCCCCTAATCCTTGCTCACTAAGAATTATGAGCTTTAGTTCTCAAAATTTATCATCGCGCTAGAGATTTAATAGCTTCTGGCTTTACAGTCGAATAACTACAATTTCTTGAACTATGCTGTAATCATCTGTGAATCTCAAGCAATTTGATGTTGTCAATATTTGTGCCGACTTACTTACCGATGACTTGGACGATCGAAACCCTCTCACTCATCACTACTGAAACGATCGATCGGCATAAATCTCAATCAATCAATTGTTAAATTTCACAGCCGATGACTAGCCGATGACTAGTTGAGTATTGAGTCTATCGTCTTCAATATTCGTTGAAGACGACAGACTTGCTAAGATTTCATCGCATTTTTGAACGATCGAATTAGGTTCTGAATCGGTGCGATCGGTTGTAAATAAATCGAACAGCGGCATTTGAATCGCTAATTCCTCTTCAACAGAGAGTGCAGTATCTAAAGCATCGAGCATCTTGATGAGGTTAGTCATAACGATCGGTCGCACCATTTACGAAGTAAACATGCCTCTGTTGTAACCCATGTAATCGATTTTGCTTATCGCTCACATGACCGAATCTAAGTCAGTCATTTGGCGGGAGCGGGGATCGCTACCTCAGCAAAAGGCTTACTTCAGTCGATCGAGCAATGGTGAAAACCCTAAGATCGATTAGAAAAATGTTGAAATCCCGAGCGTAAATCGAGATCGATCGGCGGAAATCGATCGTCAGGATCTACTACTAAAATCGCTAGCTCTCGAGTAATTGTGCCAATAATTGCGGCTCCGGGATCGAGCTTATCGACCAGCATAGCCGCCTGGAATTCCGGCAAACACAAAACTAGCTCGAAGTCTTCGCCACCATCCAGCGCCGATGCTAGTGCCGTATCTGGAAACAATCGAGTGAGCGATGATGACAAGGGTATCGCCGATCGATCCAATCTTGCACCGACCCCACTCGATCGACAAATCTGGACGATCGCATCTGCTAATCCATCGCTACTATCCATCCCCGTCACCGCAAATACTTGGCTAGAAGCTGATACTAACTCATCGAGAATCGGCAAAATATCCAGCCGGGGGTGGGGACGTTGATGCGCTGTAATTAAAATTTCGCGTTCTTTTGGAGTTAACTGCTGCCCTAATTCGGGTTGGAGTAATAATTGCAAGCCACCATGAGAATTGCCATGATAACCCGTAATGACGATCGCCTCCCCTACTTGTGCGGTACTGCGCCGGATCGTGCGATCGGCTTTAACTTCACCCATAGCCGTAATTGCTACTGTCGTGACACTCGATCGCGTCAAATCCCCACCGATAATCCCCGTCCCATATCGCGTCAGACAAGCCTGCATCCCTGCATAAAGCTGCTCCAACCACGCAACAGGTAACTCGGGAGGCAAACTCAATCCCACCGTAATCCCCAGCGGTTGTGCCCCCATTGCGGCTAGATCGGATAAGTTGGCAGCAACCGATCGCCAACCGACATCGTAGGGACTAGTCGTGCGATCGCTAAAATGTACCCCATCCACTAATACATCCGTAGTTACCACCAGTTCGAGATCCGGAGATACCCGCACGATCGCGCCATCATCTCCGATCGTATTTTGCAGACAATAAGGCTCAATTAATTTTAATAATCCCTGTTCGCCCAGATCCCGAATCAACATACTCACATCTTGCATCCAAACAAAGTTACTAGTGATTTAGTGGCTAGTGGCTAGTGGTTAGTGGCTCAGGAGTGAGTTTTGCGGTAATTTCAACAGCTTTTATGTACTGGGACAAGATGTGAATATAAAGATCGTGAATAATTCCCTCTATTCACGATCCCCTTTCCTCTAACTAGACAACTTTCGCATTAACCGTAAAAATCAGATCGTTATAGTCGGTATTGGTAAGATTAAAGGTATCTTCAACTGCAAACGAATTATTTCCCACCGACTGGAAGTGCTGCTTGCCATCGGTATTCGCAGCTAGATAGTTGAAGTAGACATGTGGTGCCTTGGCTGGATCTGTAGTGGTGAGTGCGCGATCGATCGTCCCATCTGCAACCACAAAAATTCCATACCGATAGCCACCATCGATGGTAAATTTAGCCGGATTACTGGTATTTTGATTGTCGAGTTGGACTTGACCGCTATTTTCCAGATTAGCACGGCGTAATGCGGCAGCGATGTAGCCAGTATCTCCAGGCTTGTAAGACGCTCCAGTTGCTGGGTCGATGACAGTTCCCAAATCGTCTTGCACGCGATAGATACCAGCATAATTGTGATAGGTAGCATCGGCGGAGACATTGCTAAAGCTCAGCGCCAATTTCTTCCCGGTTAAGTCGGGTTGAGCTTGGGTACTATCGGTACGAAAATCGAGTGCATTACTGCCAGCGGTTGCCGCATTTTGAAGGCCATTGAGATTAGCAACGGGTAGGACTAGATCCACTTTGATATTAGCCGCACTAGCATCGATCGTCCTCACGCGCCGACCGACCGTATTACCATTGCGGAGAAAGTCAACTTGATAGCGTCCGGGATCGAGGAGTTCCTGATAGCCGCCAGCCGCGCCAGGAGTAATCGTTTTATTAAAGTTAGTCCCATTGATACCAGTAATTTTCAGTTGGACATCGTTGAGTCCTTCGCCTGCTTCATACCAAGTATCGCCATTTGTATCTTCAAAAGTGACACCCAGTAGATACGCTTTTCCCTTCAATGCCTCCCGATTACCAAAATCTTGAGTCACAACTAACGGCCCGAGTTGCCTGGTGGTATTGGGTTGTGGGGTGATGGCGATCCCGACTTCCCGGACATCGCCAGCCAGCAGAAATTCCCGATGTTCGGCTGGAGTTTGGATGCCATCGACACCATTTCCCCAATCGATCGCGAGTGCTGCTTCTGCCTCGAATACCGAGCTAGCATAGGCATAGAGATTCTCACGCGCGATCGTAAAGGTATAGTTAGCTGCTTTGAGCCGCTCGCCGAAAGTTTTTTCACCAGTGACTTGATGAGCTTGCACGTCCGCTGCAATCATTTCGCCATTATGTGCGGCAGCGGCAATATTGAGTTCGCTAGACCAAGCCAATGGCGCGACAGCTTGTAGAGCTTGCCACTGCGTTTTGAGCGTATCTAGCTTGACACCATAGTCAGCTAAAGCACCGCTGATAATCTTCGCATCTGCAGCTGAAGCATTGAGGAGCAGCGCCAATTCCGCTTGTGGTGCCGTTCTAATCCGGTTGACCAGTTCTAATAATTCTTGCTCTCGATCGGTGGGGTTTGCCATGAGATGTGGGATCTATAAATGGTAATAGATTAAAAGTAAGTACTATACTTACATGGTTTTTACCTGTATACATTTATTCACGGCGATCGCGTATCGATCGCACAGCCGCAAATTCACCGATATTTGAGAAAATACCAGATCGAGATTGTTTTTCCCTGAGTAATCCTACGGAAGATGAACGAGATCGCCAGATCGATCGCCTGCGCTTGGGGATCGATGGATCGATCGACCTATGCGATTAAAATATCTTGAGAGCTATGTGGCGCATTTACTACAACCTCGATCGCGAGACAAAACGATAGATAAATGTACGGGTGTCCCCACGCTCTGGTAGACTTGTAGACTGAAATCCCTATAAATAAAGCCCTTTGGGAGCGAATAGCTGTGGAAAATAGTTTAGGTTTAGAAATTATAGAAGTAGTCGAGCAAGCGGCGATCGCGTCTGCACGATTGATGGGTAAGGGCGACAAAAATGAAGCCGATCGGGTTGCGGTTGAAGCAATGCGCGAACGGATGAACAAAATCCACATGCGCGGACGGATCGTGATCGGTGAAGGCGAACGCGACGACGCACCGATGTTGTACATCGGCGAAGAAGTAGGGATTTGTTCTCAACCTAACGCTGCTGAATTGTGTACCATCGATGAATTGCTCGAAATCGATATCGCAGTCGATCCTTGCGAAGGTACCAACCTCTGTGCATACGGACAACCTGGCTCGATGGCCGTACTCGCGATCTCCGAGAAAGGTGGTTTATTTGCAGCGCCTGACTTCTACATGAAGAAATTAGCTGCACCTCCAGCCGCCAAAGGTAAAGTAGATATTAATAAATCTGCTACTGAAAACCTGAAAATTTTATCTCAGTGTCTCGATCGCTCGATCGAAGAATTAGTTGTCGTCGTGATGAAACGCGAACGCCACAACGATCTGATTGCCGAAATTCGGGCAGCAGGTGCGCGGGTTGCGCTGATCAGCGATGGTGACGTTGGTGCTGCGATCAACTGTGGCTTTGCTGGAACTGGCATTCATGCCCTAATGGGTATCGGTGCAGCTCCTGAAGGCGTAATCTCCGCAGCAGCTCTGCGTTGTATGGATGCTCACTTCCAAGGTCAACTCATTTACGATCCTGCGGTCGTCAAAACTGGCTTGATCGGCGAAAGCAAGGAAGCCAACATCGATCGGCTCAAGAGCATGGGCATCAACGATCCCGATAAAGTTTATACTGCTGAAGAACTAGCTTGCGGTCAAAACGTCCTGTTTGCTGGTACTGGAATCACCTCTGGTAACATCATGGATGGCGTTCGCTTCTTCAAAGGTGGCGCACGTACTCACACTCTGGTCATCTCCAGTCAGTCCAAAACCGCTCGGTTTGTGGACACTATTCACATGAATGGCAAAGGCGGCACGATTAGCTTGCACTAAGTAATAGCGGTTAGGGGTCGGGATTAGGCAATAGAATAGAAGATACTGGGAGATGAAGCGTCAATGTGACCTTAACATCCCAGCGTTTTTCTGCAGCATTCCGATCCCTTATTCTCTAGAATGAAGAACCGTGACAAAACGTTTACAACACGTCGAGATTGCAGCAAGATAGACAGCGATTATATAAAATAACCAAGCCGGATTATCGAGCTTGAGACCGATAGCATACATGATGCTTCGATCGTGCCCGAATGTCCGTAACTTAAATAACAAAATTTTAAAATACTCATCTTTTTGGACGTGGAGCGAATATGAATATTGCTGTCATCGGTTTGAGTCATAAAACCGCACCTGTGGACATCAGAGAAAAACTCAGCGTACCAGATACGCAGATGGAAGCAGCGATTCAAAACCTGTGCGATCGGCACCACATCCAAGAAGCAACTATTCTAAGCACTTGCAATCGCTTAGAAATCTATATCGTCACCCCGACAGCCGATCGAGGCGTGCAAGAAGCAATTCAATTTCTAGCAGAGTTTGGTAAACTCTCACTTGCCGATCTCAAACAACATTTATTTATCCTCCTCCATGAAGATGCCGTGATGCATCTGATGCGGGTAGCTGGTGGCTTGGATAGTCTAGTATTAGGCGAAGGCCAAATCCTCGCCCAAGTCAAACAAACGCATAAAATCGGTCAACAGTATCAAGGCATGGGGCCGATCCTCAATCGCCTCTTCAAGCAAGCGCTGACTGCTGGCAAACGGGTGCGTACCGAGACGAGTATCGGCACTGGAGCCGTATCGATTAGCTCGGCAGCGGTAGAATTGGCACACATGAAAGTCAAAGACTTTAGCGAGCATCGGATTGCAATTCTCGGTGCGGGTAAAATGTCCCGCCTGCTGGTGCAGCATTTGATTTCCAAAGGGGCAAAGGATGTCACGATTTTAAATCGCTCCGCCAAACGTGCCGAAGATCTCAAGCTGATGTTTACCGCGATCGAGCTGCAAATCCACCCGATCGAGGATATGATGACGAAGATCTCGACTTCCACGATCGTCTTCACTAGCACTTCCGCCACCGAACCATTATTAAATGCGGCTAAATTAGAAGCAGTCTTAGATCCCGAGCGAGCGTTGATGATCTTTGATATTTCCGTGCCTCGGAATGTCGATAGCGATGCCAATACGCTGGCAAATATTCAAGCCTTCAATGTCGACGATCTCAAAGCCGTCGTTGCCCAAAATCAAGAAAGTCGCCGCAAAATGGCTCAAGAAGCCGAAGGCATCCTCGCGGAAGAAGTCGAGAATTTCAATAGTTGGTGGAGATTCCTCGATACCGTGCCCACGATTGGTTGTCTCCGCGATAAAATGGAGAAAATTCGCATCCAAGAGCTAGAAAAAGCCCTGTCGAGACTCGGCTCGGAGTTTGGCGAGCGCCACCAAGAAGCGATCGAAGCACTGACAAAAGGAATTATCAACAAAATTCTTCACGATCCGATGATTCAATTACGCGCTCAGCAAGATACAGAGGCCAGAAAAAAAGCCGTCCAAACCCTGCAGATACTATTTAACCTCGATAGCGATAGCCTGGGTGCCAATCCGAATATTTAGGGTTTGAGCATTGGCTCCGCTCGACGATCGATCGTTCTGCCGATCGGTTTTTACTGAAGTAACGATCGAGTTACTAAGCTGAGGCAGATGCGATCGCAGTTGGGTTAAGATCGATCGCTGGCGCAGCCGCACCGCTAGGCAATCGAGCCTAAAATCTACAGATAGACTCTGACTTGAGTGGGCAAACTTTGACGGTGATTTCATTGTCATTAAGCGAGAGAAAAGTCAGCTTACTTAACCCTACTAGTGGCTGGATATCGACGATTTTATTCCGCTCAAGCCAGAGAAAAGTCAACTTACTCAACCCCGCTAGTGGCTTGATATCGACGATTTTATTTCCATTGAGTGAGAGATATTTCAAATTACTCAACCCCGTCAGTGGCTTGATATCGACGATTTTATTTCCACCGAGCGAGAGATCTTCCAAATTACTCAACCCTGCCAGTGGCTTGATATCGATGATTTTATTTCCACTGAGCCAGAGTATGTACAAGTTACTTAACCCTGCTAGTGGCTTGACATCGACGATTTTATTTCCACTGAGTGAGAGATATTTCAAATTACTCAACCCCGTCAGTGGCTTGATATCGACGATTTTATTTCCACCAAGACGGAGAGCAGTCAAATTACTTAACCCCGCCAGTAGCTTGATATCCACGATTTTATTTTCACTAAGGCCGAGAACCGTCAAATTACTCGACCCCGCCAGTGGTTTGATATCGACGATTTTATTTCCATCGAGATCGAGAACTTTCAAATTACGCAACTCTGCTAGCGGCTTGACATTGACGATTTTATTCTCACTGAGTTTGAGAGTCGTTAGATTCCTAAGTTTAGCATCGGCTCGTTGACAGTTATTGGTGCCAGCTTTTTTTAGTAAGACATCGATCGTGTGTCTGGTATCCGCAGGTATAGAGTTTTTCTGGAGACACCATTGGGCAAAGCTTTGAGGTTTTTGGGTCGGGAGTGCTGCCGCTACGCTCGAGGCTGAAAATAAGCAAATCGCTCCGCTGACTAAGGCTGAAATTTTGGGCATAATTTAAGCTGAATTAGATTGAATCAGAGTTTATATTCTTGCAAACCGCTAACCACCAACATGGATATTTCAGCAGCGATCGAACAGGCAATTGCTAACTATGTTAGCCAGTGGTTGGGACAACATCCATATCTCGCTTGGGCGCTATCGCATCCAATTCCCAGTTTACTCCTGCTGCTATTGGCAATATTCTCTCTGTGGGGACTGATTAAAGCGATCGGTCGGGGGATCGAGCAGATTTGGCTATTTCTCCTCAAAACTCCATTTAGACTGCTTCAGCCGATATTTGGACTCATCTGGAGATCGATCGGGCGGATATTTGGGCATACTAATCTCAGTGCAGGGCAGCTAACTGGAAAGACTACCCCAGAGCGGATCGAGCGCATCGTCGATCGATTACAGACACTCGCACGCGAACAAGAAACCTTGCTGGCGGAATTATCTTCACTGACAGCAACTTCTTCAGTACAAACCGATCGGAGATCGAGATCTGATACTAAGTACGGCAATTTGTAAGCTAAGTTACTGAATTTAAACTTAAGATCGGGTTTGGCAACTAGCACTGGCTGATTAGGTATGAGATAATTAAACTAGTACTGAATCGATTTCATGGCGATAACTAGCCTACTTTTAAATAATTTTACCGAAAACTTAAAATTGTACGACGATAATTCAGTGGAAAGACTCATCAACGTTCACATCGAGAAACTACCTGAAGGCTACTATTTAGCAACTTCAGATGCATTGCCTGGATTGATCGCTCAAGCACCAAGTCTCTCGGAAACACTGAAAATCGCTGAAGATGTTGCTAAGCAAATCTTGGCAGCAATGGCAGAGCGCCATCAGCAAATAGAATGTTTTCCGATGTTCGCTGATGAATTTGATTGCCCTCTAGTACTTAGTAAATAGACGGGATGGGTAGGTTATCGGGTTTCAGGTACCGCGAAGTAGCCAAGGTGTTGCGAGTTTATGGGTATGCTCTAGACAGGCAAGCTTCCGGCAGCCATGAAATCTGGTTTAATGACAGTACGGGTAAGTATACTACCGTCCCCAATCATAATGGGGATATGCCCGAAGGCACTCTCCGCCAGATCCTCAAACAGACAGGGATCGAGGCGGATGATTTTTTGGATCGTTCCCACTAGAATTAGGGGGTAAGTGGTTGCATTTTACTGTACGATTGGTACAGATGTTTGCCAACTTGTGCTAACCCCGATAAATATCTCCCATTCTCCCCTACTCCCTCTATGCTCTCCGCATCAACTCAATTCGATACCCTAGAGCAGGCATTAAAGCATTATTTTGGGTACGATGAGTTTCGATCGGGACAGCGAGAAATTATTACTACTGCTTTAGCAAATAAAGATCTGTTGGTAATCATGCCAACTGGGGGCGGTAAATCGCTCTGTTTTCAGTTGCCAGCATTACTCAAGCAAGGGGTGACGATTGTTGTGTCCCCATTGATTGCATTGATGCAAGATCAGGTGCAACAATTGGCAGATAATGGGATTGCAGCGACCTTTTTAAATAGTAGTATCAGTACTGAAGAAAGACGCGATCGAGCAGCCGCGATTTATAACGGTGAGATCAAATTATTATATGTCGCACCCGAACGCTTGAATCAGGAGTTTATTACCAACTTTTTAGTAGATCTGCATCAAGAAGTTGGCATTGCTTGCTTCGCGATCGATGAAGCTCATTGTGTATCGGAATGGGGTCACGATTTTCGTCCTGACTATCGCAAACTCTCCCAATTACGCGAGTATTTTCCCAAGGTTCCATTCCTAGGATTGACGGCAACAGCAACCGATCGCGTTCGCCAGGATATCATCAAGCAGCTCGATCTGCGCGAACCAGATATTCACGTTGCTAGCTTCAATCGCCCGAATTTATATTATGAAGTCCGGCGCAAAACGACTACTCCCTATCGTGAATTACTCGCACAAGTAAAAAAGACCGATGGTGCGGGAATTATCTATTGTTTGAGTCGGAAGAAGGTTGATGAGCTGACACATAAGCTCTTGCAAGATGGTGTCAAAGCTTTACCTTATCATGCTGGATTAGACAGCGAAACCAGAACTAATAATCAAACTAGTTTTATCCGCGATGATGTCCAGTGGATGATCGCGACAGTTGCCTTTGGGATGGGAATTAATAAACCCGACGTGCGATCGGTAATTCATTACGATCTACCTCGAAATATCGAAGGATATTATCAAGAATCGGGGCGAGCTGGGCGCGATGGCGAATCCGCTCACTGTACGCTGTATTTTGGGATGGGTGATATTAAAACGATCGAGTATTTGATCGCCCAAAAAATCGATCGTGAAACTGGCGAAGCATTAGCAGAAGAACAGCGAATTGCCACGCAACAATTGCGCCGTGTGATTAATTATGCCGAAGCCAGCGAATGTCGCCGCATCATTCAGTTAGGTTACTTTGGTGAGAGTTTTCCGGGTAACTGCGATAATTGCGATAACTGTAAGTATCCTCGACCGATTTCTGACTGGACGATCGAATCTCAAAAATTATTATCCTGCGTTGCGCGATTTAGCAAACAGGGGCGTAATTTTGGCTTGAATTATACCATCGATGTCTTGCGCGGCTCTAAAGCCGATCGAGTTTTGAAGAACGGACACGATACACTGTCCACTTATGGAATCGGCAAAGATCGCACTCAAGATGAATGGCGAATGCTGGGTAGATCCCTGCTCCATCAAGGCTTAGTCGATGAAACTAGCGATGGCTATTCCGTGTTGACGCTTAACCCCTCGAGCTGGGAAATTCTTAAAGGCGAGCGCAAAGTTGAAATCGCCATTACACCGACGATAGCCAAAGCAGAAAGTATGGATATTAGTACCAACTCTGCTGAAATTCAATCCTTATACAATCGCCTCCAAAAACTCCGCAAACAATACGCTGACGCAAATAAAGTTCCCCCCTACGTCATCTTCGCCGATTCCAGCTTGCGATTGATGGCACAACAACAACCCCAAACCCTCGCCCAATTCGCCCAAATTTCCGGCGTAGGCGCACGCAAACTCGCTCAATATGGTGAAATGTTCACTGCCGAAATCAGAGCATTCCGCAGCGAATCTGGCTTGCCGATCCTCACGGAAACCGAACCGACTCCGCCATTAGTTGCCCATACGCCCACCAAAAGTGATGTATCCTCTAGCCAATTACAAACCCTAGATCTTTACCAACGAGGTTTGAGTATCGCCGAAATTGCGATCGAGCGGAGTATGCGCGAGTCGACAATTATCGATCATCTAATTAAAACGATCGAATGTGGCTATGAAATTAATCTCGATCGCATTATCTCGCTCGAACGGCAAAACGCGATCGCGCAAGCCATTAATACCGTCGGAGCCGAAAGACTCACCCCAATTAAAGAGCATCTAGGCGATAGTTATAGTTATGAAGAAATCAAATTAGTTCGAGCTAAATTAAAACTCTAAACAAGATAATAACTAATGGTTGCTGCATACCAAAATTCTCCAAGATTTACACCCAATGAATATTTTGCCTGGGAGGAGCAACAAGAGTTGCGTCATGAATATCTCGATGGCGAAGTCTATGCGATGACAGGCGCAACCGTCAATCACGGACAGATTGCGGCAAATCTTATCATCCTGCTAGGGAGTCATCTGCGTGGTGGAGGATGTCGGGTGCTAACTTCTGATGTCAAAGTAGGGATTCAGGAATCTAATGACTATGTTTATCCCGATGTTAGTGTTACTTGTAATGAACTCGATCGCGCTGCGACTAAGTTTATCAGCTACCCTTGCCTGATTATAGAAGTTTTATCTCCCAGCACCGAAGCCTATGATAGAGGCGGAAAATTTAGACTCTATCGACGCTCGAGTAGTTTACGAGATTACGTGTTAGTTAATGCTAATAAAATTGAGATCGATCTTTATCACAAGAACGATCTCGATCGATGGGAAATTAGTAATTATGTGGCTGGAGATGCCATCGAGCTAGAAAGTATTAATTTGACCTTTCCAATCGATCGAGTATTTGAAGGAATTACCTTTAATAGTGATGAATCGATCGTCTAATGTTTTGATGATTGTCGATCGATCGTAAACGATCGCGGCGATCTAGAAAGAATGGCAGCGCACAACATAGCGCGCTGCCAAATATCAGTCGATCGATCCCCTTAATTTTTCTGGATCAAGCCCGTAATTCAAAACCATTAAGATACTCTAGCGGTTTATTCGGATCGAAAGCAATGCGATCGATAAACATCTCTGGTTGTTCGATTTTAAGTTGTCCCTTGGGCATATTCAACCAAAAAGCTTTGGCAACATCAGCATAAGCCGTCGTGGGATAGAGTTTATCGATCGCTTCATTCGCATTCTTGGGATAACTGCCCAAACCTTGCTGATTCCATCGCACCATCTGCGTCAGCACCCAGACGGCATGCGAATGCCAGAGGAAATTGGCGTGATTGGGTTGCTGGAGGTAATTAGTCGATTGAAAGTGAAAAATTTGAAAATCGGGAACTTGGACGACTTGTGGTTTTTTATCGAAGCCACCGTAGTTATAACTACCAGCAAGAATTTTTTGCCAATCTTTATTAGTACCAGCATCGGTATACTCAGACTTACCTAAAATCGGTGCGAGTGTGGCAACATTTTGTTCGTTCTCGCAAAATTGACAAGATTCTAAGACTGCTGCCATCATCGCTCTAGCAGTATTGGGATTATCTTTGAGCCAAGTATCGAGCGTGGCGAGAATTTTTTCGGGGTGTCCGTGCCAGATATCGCGATCGAGATAAGCAGTAAATGCCTTTTTATCGGCGATAGTTTGTTGATTGAAGAGTTCGTCATTGGCGTAACCGATAACTTTGCCATTATCTAACCCAGCGATAATTGCATCGGGAGTCATCACCTGAAATTTTAGATCTCGCTCGGCATCGATTCCCATCGTCCCCAACCAATATCTGGTAGTATAATTGGCCATTGCCGCTGGATGTGGGATTGCAAATCCGGGTATTTGCTTCATTTCCCGGAAAAATTTGTTATAGCCATCCTTGAATTCTTGGACACTATTATAAGATTGCAGCGGTCGGAGTCCGGATTTCCAAGCTGCTTCATTCAGGCTGATACTATTACCATTGAGATTCAACCCCATCAAGGCAACTGTAACTGCACTGTCTTTATTTTTATTAGTATCTGAATCGCGTCGTCTGCGTCGTCTGCTGCGAGTCGAATCATCCTCTGAATCTGCCGATTTTCGACCTTTACTATTATCGAAATATTCCCATAGCGGCATGGCAAATAGGCTCTGCGTTGCATCTAGCTTGCCAGCATGTAGCTCGGATTGGGTTTTGTCCCAGGTTGGTTGTTTGACTAGATTGACGTTCAAGCCATATTTTTTGAACATCCCTTTTTCTTTGGCAATCACCAACGGCAGACAATCCAAACCAGAAACGATTCCGATCGTCAGATCGGTCTTTTCTAATTTGCCAAAGTTGGCTGGCGGCTGGGTAAAATGTTTACTCCCTTGACTGGTACAAGCGGCAAAGGTCAAACCTGCTGCGGCGAGAGTGCTATATTGCAGAAATTGGCGACGCTTCATGAAATGTCTACCGCTACGCGGAATTATGAATGAGGAGTTATGTCTGATTGTTTCGATCCAGCTCGATCTTACTATCAATCGAACTTCTTACCAACAAACTCGCTAATGCAGCATATTTCATCATCCAACACGATCCGATCGCGATCGACTGTTATTACAGCAATTCTCATTATGAAAATTCAACTGGTATGGAGGGGTAGATCTCAATACTTCTCGGTTAATCTAAAAACTAGTTAGTCCGCCTACGCGGACTAGACTTCACTAGCAGCGGCTTCAGTCGCTAGCAGTTCTTAATCGAGAAGTACTGGGGTAGATCTAGCTTAATTCATCGATTCTAAGTAATCCCGGACGCGGTTGCGGCGTTTTGGTTGGCGGAGCTTTTGTAAGGCTTTCGATTCGATCTGGCGAACGCGTTCGCGGGAGAGTTCGAGTACTCGTCCGATATCTGCCAACGAGTGAGCGTGATTGTAGCCTAACCCGAAGCGTAGGCAGATCACCTCGCGTTCGCGATCGGTCAAATCGGCCAGTAATTGCACCAGTTCGCCCTGAAGCGACTCGCGCATCAATAGTTGCTCGGGCGAAGCTTCTTCGGCTTCGAGCAAATCGCCTAATTCTGTATCCCGATCCTTACCCACTTTCACATCCAATGATACCGATCGGGGTACGCGCATCAAGACTTCTTGGAGTTGCGGCAACGTCATATCTAGTGCCTTGGCGACATCCTCCAATTTTGGCGGTCTACCAGTTTGCAAACTCAGCTCGCGTTGGACTTTTTTGATCTTATTGAGTTTTTCGGTAATGTGGACGGGGAGACGAATATTCCGACTTTGAGTGGCAATCGCGCGGGTAATCCCTTGCCGAATCCACCAGTAAGCATAGGTGCTAAACCGATAGCCTTTGGTCGGATCGAATTTATCGACCGCTCGTTCCAAACCCATCGTCCCTTCTTGGATTAAATCTAACAGTTCCAAGCCGCGATTTTGATATTTTTTGGCAACAGAGACGACGAGGCGGAGATTAGCCTTGATCATGTGCTCCTTGGCACGAGTACCCGCCAACTGAATGGCATCGAGTTCGGCCACAGTTACCTGGGCTAATTCTGCCCAGCGTTGTTTGCCAGTAGCGAGTCTGGGCTTGAGTTCGGCTAGCGAGATGCCGACGGTCTTCGCCCAGCGTTCGAGCGAAGGACGATGCCCTAATTGTGCTGTCAATCGATCGTGTATTTCGATCGCTTCGACATATTGCAAAATGGAGAGATCTTCGCTGGCATCGGCTTTGGCTTGATCTGCGGCTTCCGTCCGCAATTCGAGGAGTTGGACATACCGCCGCACGACTTGAGCTTCGGAAATTTCTTCATCTCTTAGCAGGAGACGGACTTTACCGATTTCTTGGAGATATAACCGAACTAAATCCTTGCTGTAGTAGATGTTCTTCGCCGCAGCTGGCACAGCAGTACTATCCAAGTCGGCTTCGTCTGATTCAAATAATTCGGGGAGAGAGACACGCCAGCTCTCTTCATCCATCTCTATGCCATTAAGATCCAACTCGGGTGTGGATTCATCGTACTCTGCTGATTTAGATAAAGATTTAAGGGGCATAGACTGTTCTCAAATGTACTCAACAAGATTTAAGTTTTAAAAAATTAGCACTTACATACTGCCAGATGAGGACTTACAAGCTGGCTAAAGTAGTTAGATTTAGCTCGCAGTCAATTTTTTGCAGTAACGTAAGTCAGGATCTAATGTGTGTCAGCAGAGTACACGCTTCTAAATCGCTCGATCGGGCAGATCGCAGATTGATATCTTCGCAGTCAGTGGATTTAGCGATTGGCATCTACCGTTACCCCTAGCATTCCCACCTTTTGAGACAGATCCTTCACTACTCACCTGGTTTCTTTTACAAGCGCAAATTGGGTAAAACCGGAATGATTCAGAAATTCGCTCGCCACTGTAGTGCGAGCGGGAATGACTGTGCATGAAAAAATGGCGCAGACATGTATGTCTGCGCCATTGATGGCGCGCGAGCGCTGAGTTTTACCTTGAAATTGAGTGTTGACCTGAATCGATCGATTCGATCGAACTTAAGGTTTGTCTAGTTGATACTCACAATCCAAGTGCCGATTTTACGCGCGATTGGAAAGTCAACACTACTTTTTATTAAGCAATCGAAATAAAATGTCCCAATCCCGTCGGGATTTTGGACATTATTGAGTACGACTTCGATCTCGTTTTTAGTCTTGAGTTGTTGGGCGAGGTTGATTTCGAGCGTCCGCTGTTCGCGATTCCATGTAGCAGATTGCACGGGAATCGATTTGTTGTCAACGAATACCTCAACTTTTTGGTCGTCAAACTTTCCTTTGTAGTAGTCAGGGTAGACGATCTGAATTTGGGCAGCACCGAGTGAATTAATTTTTGAGCCAGGAATTTTTAATCGATAGCGATCGGAAACGCTCCGATTGCCAGAATCTAACCTATAGCTGAGTTGGTTGGCCGGATCGACACCACTAAAGAGTGTAAATCCAGGTAAGCTGTCTGCTCTGACTAAGGTAGGAATAGCTGCTACCAGACAACTGGTTATGGCTAGAAATGGTAATAATTTGCGAGCGATCTGACTGTTAGACATCTTTAACTCCTCTGTTTAAAGTCCCACGCATTAATAATCTGTTACTTAAATTTACTATTAATTTAAGATTAATTGACCAATATTTATCAATTTCAGCCTGAAATTAGACTAATTTAGAGGTCGGACTGCGATGCTTAGTTAGCAGCGATCGCTGCATGTGACTTAATCTTAATCGATCTAGCCCATCGGTCATAGATGTTCGCGCGCGATTGATGACAACTATGTAAATTATTCCGCAATTTAGCCGATCTTCAGAATCGACTGTGCTACTATCCCGATTTATCTAGCAACCGATCGCCCAAAACTTTGCGCTGGGTTGTTGGTAAGCAATTCTTTCATCGATCGTCAGAATGCGACGATTGCGACTCGAGCTAGCAATCTGTAGTTGCTAGATTTGTCAGAAATCTTTAAATTCAAATATTAAATTTATACTAACAAATGAAAACTCGCACCTAATTAAAAAGGTAAATCAAACTAACTTCTGTTACCTACGGCACAAATTACAGCAATCTTTGCCTTTTGCAGGGGAGAAGACAATTCATCAGTTCGATCGACATCCTCAGAGCGGGCAATCGGTAGTATTTTGGTCTTAAAGAACATTCACAGATTGAGACATTGATGCTACTAGCGATCTACCAACTCGACTTCATTCTGAAATTCTGGATGAAATAGTTACGATCGGTCCCAATCTTTTCCACCACGATATTTTACGGAGTTTGGCATGAAAATTGTAGTTGTTAAAGAGATCGATCGCTGCGAACAGCGGGTGGCGCTGATCCCCGCTGTCGTGGCGCAGTTAGTCAAACAGGGCTTGGAAATTTGGATCGAAACAGGGTCTGGTACAAAGTCTTTTTGGGGTGATGAAGCTTATACCCGAGCAGGCGCACACCTGAGCGCCGATACCGACAAGCTGTGGCGCGAAGCCGATATTGTTTTGAAAGTCGGCGTGCCAACTCTCGAAGAAGCTGGTAAATTGCGATCGGGTGCCATGTTGATTAGTTGCCTGACACCCCTCGCCAACGAGCAATTAATCGTTCAGCTCGCTCGACAAGGCATCACGAGTTTGGCAATGGAATTAATCCCGCGCAGCACGCGCGCGCAAAGTATGGATGCACTCTCATCTCAAGCCTCGATCGCAGGCTACAAGGCGGTGTTATTGGCGGCGGCGACGTTGCCGAAGTACTTTCCGATGTTGACTACAGCAGCAGGCACGATCGCGCCTGCAAAGGTATTTGTCATTGGGGTTGGAGTAGCTGGCTTACAATCAATCGCGACGGCAAGACGATTGGGGGCAATTGTGGAAGCGTTTGATATTCGTCCAGCGGTGAAAGAAGAAGTTCAAAGTTTGGGGGCGAAGTTTGTCGAGGTACCCTTAACCGAGGATACGGTGGGCGAAAATGGCTACGCGAAGGAAGTATCCCAATCAGCGAAGGAATTAACCCAAAAAACGATCGCCCAACACGTAAGCACGGCAGATGTGGTGATTACGACGGCACAGGTGCCCGGGAAGACAGCTCCACAGTTAGTAACAGCAGAAATGGTATCGCAGATGCGTCCCGGCTCGGTGATCGTCGATTTGGCCGCAGCGCAGGGTGGAAATTGTGCCTATACCGAAGCGGGTAAATCGATCGATCGGCATCAAGTCACGATCGTCGGGACGATAAATCTACCTGCAACCGTGCCCATTCATGCAAGTCAATTGTACGCAAAAAATATCAGTACTTTATTGTTACTTTTGCTCAAAGACGGAGCATTAAATTTAGATTTTACCGACGATATCATTGCGAGTGTGTGTGTGACTCATCAAGGTGAAATTTGCAACGAACGGGTGCGTAATTTCGTAAATAGTACCACTCAACCCTCGGCTGTTGGGTAATTTATTTGCCACCAGATGTATTTTTCTTAGTGCTCTTAGTTAAGAATGGCACCCCCAAGCGGCATCCTTACAAGATCGGTTGCTATTGAGGACTGATGACAGCGTTTTAATCCAAAATCCAAAATCCAAAATCGAATGACTTCAACCCTAATTGCCGCTCTATTCATTTTCTTACTTGCCACACTCGCAGGTGCGGAAGTAATCAACAAAGTTCCCCCCACACTCCACACGCCGCTAATGTCCGGTTCTAATGCGATTTCAGGGATTGCCGTAATCGGGGCGTTATTGGTTGCTGGCGGCACTAGCCGCGATGGCAATCTAATTACGATCCTCGGTGTCATTGCGATCGTGTTGGCAACAATTAATGTTGTCGGTGGATTTCTCGTCACCGATCGTATGTTGCAAATGTTCAAAAAGAAAGAATCAAAAACAACTTAATATTTTCAACTTGTTTACAAATATTTTCTATTGGGGAGAGCATGTTTCGTTCGCAGTTTGTTATTAATTAACGTCAGTTCGGGACAAGGGAAATTGATTTGCGCTGCTCAATTACCGCCCTGAACTATAAGTTCGGTGCTCATATCTCAAGTTCTCTGAAGAGAACTACCAAGGATATTTGCCTAAACCTGCTCCTAAGAATCTCGCACTATTCACCATCCCTATTTCCTAACAAATGAACATCACTGAATTTATCCCGACAGGGATTCAACTAAGTTATTTAGTTGCTACCGCCTTGTTCTTTATCGGACTGAAATATCTCGGCTCGCCAGCGACGGCGCGCAAAGGAAATACGATCGCGGCGGTAGGCATGTTAGTTGCGGTAATCGGGACATTACTCGATGCCGAAGTAGTTAATTATCAGATGATTTTTCTCGGGATTGCGATCGGTTCGATTATCGGCGCAGTCGGTGCATATAAAGTCGAAATGACTGCGATGCCGCAGATGGTAGGCTTACTCAATGGCTTAGGTGGTGGCGCTTCGACACTGATTGCTGTTGCCGAGTTTCTAAGGGTGCAACCAGCTGTAGAAGTACCATCGATCGATAGTCGGATTACTTTAATTTTAAGTATTTTAATCGGTGGCATTACCCTTACAGGTAGTTTGGTGGCGTTTGCTAAATTACAAGAGTTGATGTCGGGTTCGCCGATTACTTTTCCTTTACAACAGCCTGTAAATATCCTCTTATTTGCGAGTTTTGTAGTCGGGAGTGCGTATTTTATTACTGAGCCAAAAGATGAAGTTGCCTTTCTGGTATTAACCGCAATTTCCCTGATTTTAGGTGTATTATTCGTGCTGCCGATCGGTGGTGCGGATATGCCAGTAGTCGTCTCGCTGCTCAACTCTTTTTCCGGCATCGCCGCAGCCGCAGCCGGATTTGTGTTGATGAATAATATCTTGATTATCGCCGGGGCTTTAGTCGGTGCATCGGGAATCATCCTCACCCAAATCATGTGTAAGGGGATGAATCGCTCGCTGGCTAGCGTATTATTTGGTGCCTTCGGTGGGGCAAAAGCTGGCAGTGGCGGCACGGGTACATCGATGGGAGACCGCACGGCACGTAGCATCGATGCCGAAGAATCGGCGATGATGTTGGGCTATGCTCGATCGGTTGTGATCGTCCCTGGCTATGGGATGGCAGTGGCGCAGGCTCAGCACTCAGTGCGGGAATTAGCCGATCGATTGGATGGGATGGGGGTCGATGTCAAATATGCGATTCACCCCGTTGCTGGGCGAATGCCGGGGCATATGAACGTGTTATTGGCGGAGGCAAATGTTCCCTATCCGCAGCTCTATGATATGGATGATATCAATTCGCAATTCGATCGAGTCGATGTCGCGCTAGTCATCGGTGCGAATGATGTCGTAAATCCAGCGGCGCGCAGCGATAGTAATAGTCCGATTTTTGGGATGCCAATTCTCAATGTCGATCGAGCCAAACACACGATCGTCATCAAACGTGGTATGAGTACTGGGTTTGCTGGTGTGGACAACGAGCTATTTTATCTCGATAACACGAGGATGCTGTTTGGCAGTGCCAAGGATGTCGTTGGTAAATTAGTCTCTGAAATCGAACAACTCTAGATTGGTTTAAAATAGATTGGGATGTTCCGCTGGAATGTCTCAATCTAAATAGTTGAGTGAATATGAGTGTAGAAAAAATTAGGGACAGACAGAGTTTAGTCGATTATCTCGATGCGGGAAATAAAGCCGAATACCTGCTATTTTGGGGACATCAACCCAGTAAGGATGGTGCGGTTACAAAAAGTTGTTTCAGTCAGTGGTTTGGCTCGAAATTTACGATCGATGGTATCAGTTACCCTACTGCCGAACATTTTATGATGGCATCCAAAGCCAGATTGTTTAACGATCGCGATGCCGAGCAAAGTATTCTCAAAGCTAAACACCCTAGAGATACACAACGTATCGGTAGAGGAGTTAGAGGATTCGACAATAACGTCTGGGAAGAACATCGCTTTGAGATCGTTGTGCGCGGCAATCTTGCTAAGTTCTCCCAAGACGAACCATTTAAAGAATTTCTCTTAAATACTAAAAATCGAGTTCTCGTCGAAGCTAGTCCTGACGATCGGATTTGGGGCATTGGCATCGCCGCAGACAATCCCGATGCCAAAAATCCACGCAGATGGGCAGGGTTAAATCTATTAGGTTTTGCTTTGATGGAAGTCCGAGAAAGTTTAACAGCTATACTTTACACGGGCATAACTTGAGCATCGGCGATCGAAGAGATGATAGTCTAGTAAAGTCAAGGAAAAAGTGGAGCTTGAGGGATGAGCAATCTAAACTTTACGGAAGAAGATCGAGAAATATTAAATTATGAAAGATTTCACCATCCTCATCCCAGGGTCCAGTTGAAGATGGAAGTATTATGGCTTAAAAGTCAAAACTTACCTTTAAATATGATTTGTAGGCTAGCAAACATTTCACCTAATACATTGAGAAAATATTGTCAACAATATCAGGCTGGTGGTATAGAAAAACTCAAAGAAATTAACTTTTATCAACCCAAAAGTGAATTAAAATTACATCAGACAACTATCAAAGAGTATTTGAAATTGAATCCTCCAGCTACCATAAATGAAGCTGTAAATCAGATTGAAAATCTTACCGGAATTAAACGCAGTCCAACCCAGATCCAAAAATTCCTGAAATCAATAGGGATGCGATGTTTGAAAGTTGGGGCTATTCCTTCTAAAGCAGATCCCGATGAACAGGAAGAATATAAAATAAATAAGCTAGAACCCAGGTTAGAAGAGGCAAGACAAGGAAAAAGAGCGGTTTTCTTCGTGGATGCGGCTCACTTTGTCATGGGAGCTTTTTTGGGGATGATTTGGTGTTTTCAACGGCTGTTTATTAAGTCACCTTCAGGGAGAAAACGGTTCAATGTGCTGGGAGCATTAAATGCCATTACTCATGAAGTTATTTTGGTTACTAATGACAGCTATATCACTGCTATTCAGATTTGTGAACTTCTGCAAAAATTAGCTGACCTAGGACTGAGCATTCCCATTACTCTGGTTTTAGACAATGCTCGATACCAAAAATGTCGAGTTGTCCAAGATTTAGCTAAATCCTTGGAAATAGAATTACTATACTTGCCGACTTATTCGCCCAATCTAAATTTGATTGAAAGGCTCTGGAAGTTTGTTAAAAAGAAATGTTTATATGGCAAGTATTATGAGGATTTTACTCAGTTCTCATCAGCCATCTCTGAATGTCTAAATGATGCTCATCTGCAACATAAAAAAGAGCTTGATTCCTTGCTCACACTCCGCTTTCAGCATTTTGACAAAGCTCAGGTTATGACCGTTTAAAGTATATCTAACTTAAGTTGCTACCTAACCCAATGTCAATCCCCCCAAATCCCCCTTTTTAAGGGGGTTGGGGGGATTTAGAGCTACGCTTTTAAGACACCCTCTCAACGGTTTCTAACCGCTGCTCGTATTGGATCTATGAATTTATGGGCAGAGCTTAGCAACAGCTGGCTCGATCGGTCGATCGCTAGCCGATCGCACCAAACAGCCGTAGAATAGAGACTAGCTGAGTTTACAAATCGCAATATTCTCAATCATGGTTACACCACAGCCTACCGTCCAACCCAAATTAGTCGTCACCAGATTTGGGTTCAACCGCTTTGCCGAAAAATTAAATGGTCGTGCAGCCATGATTGGCTTTGCCTCGCTGCTGGCGATCGAATATTTTACAGGTCAAAATCCTCTCGCTTGGCTGGGATTATCGATCCATTAGGCTAGAGCTGGCCGCGTCCGTGCGTAGATTGAGATTCAATGCCTAAATTTGGGCACAGTAGTAGTGAACGATCTACGTATATTGCCCCAATCGTTCGTGCTAATCGACCGACCCCCTAGACTGAGATTGTAGAATAGGAATAGATCGATTGCGCCTCGAAGCCGCACGATCGAGATCCTAGCGAAACCACCACTAAATGAACGCGATCTTTCCTAACTTCTTGAAAAGACTCTACCGTAAAGAACCGATCTCCAGCTTTATCATCATCGTCGGTGCCGTCGATGCCGTTCTCGGTGGCGTAAATGCGATCGGCACATTGACGATCTTGGGATTTTTGACTTCTGGTGCCGCGATCGGCTATCGTTGGTGGTGCATTCAGCAAGCTGAATCCGCAGCAGATCGCAAATCCAAACAATTATATTTGCCATCTTCCGATCGCGCGCCATTGCCCAATCTCGATAATCGCCGCAACCTGCTGTAAGCGGTTACTTGCGATCGATTACGCATTTAGTCCAGATCCCTTTACTCCACTACACCGATGAGTGTTAACGTCGATTGGACGACCGAAGCAGAAGCAAAGCTCAAGGAGATTCCCTTCTTTGTACGTCCTGCGGCAAGAAAAAAGATCGAAAAGTTCGCCCAAGAACGCGGCGTTAACGAAATTACTGTGGAGATCTACGAACAGGCCAAACAACAATTTGGTTGATGTTGCAGTCGAGCCAAAATCCAACCCCCAAAATCTAAAATCGAATGACCATCCCATTTAGCAAATATCAAGGCTTAGGCAACGATTTTATCCTGATCGATAATCGTAGCAGCGATACTCCAGTAATCGAGCCTGAAGAGGCGATTATCTGGTGCGATCGACATTTTGGGATCGGGGCTGATGGGGTGATCTTCGTATTGCCAGGGCAAAATGGTAGCGACTACACGATGCGGATTTTCAACTCGGATGGTTCCGAGCCAGAAATGTGCGGCAATGGGATTCGGTGCATGGCAAAATTTATCGCCGATTTGGAAGGCAAAACCGATCTCGCCGTTACCTATCAAATTTATACGCTCGGCGGAATAATGGTACCCGAAGTCCTGCCCGAAGGACAGGTACAGGTAGATATGGGCGAACCCCGCTTGACTGCTGCCGCAATCCCGACAACGCTCGGTAAAGCAGATGATAAAATAATCGATCGATCGATCGAAGTCGATGGTAAAGCATGGACAGTTACTTGTGTGAATATGGGCAATCCGCACTGCATCACATTTGTGGATGATGCACAGGCAATTGCCCTGGAAACTTTGGGGCCAAAATTCGAGCATCATTCAGTTTTCCCCCAGCGGATCAATACCGAATTCGTCCAAGTCATTCGCCCTGATTATCTGAGAATGCGTGTCTGGGAACGCGGTGCGGGTATTACGTTGGCATGTGGGACTGGTGCTTGTGCGACGGTAGTTGCTGGCGTGTTGACCGATAAATGCGATCGTCGCTGTACGGTAGAATTGCCGGGTGGTTGTCTCCAAATTGAATGGTCGCAAGCAGATAATCGCGTCTATATGACTGGCCCTGCTGAGTTAGTGTTTAGCGGGGAAGTGGCTCCGGAATAGTCTTAACTCGCTCTAATCCTTAGCACTACCGATCTTCAATCGCAACACCCGATCGATTGTGGGCGTTGCTGAATTAAGGGTAGGGATAACTCATGAGTTGCCCCTATCCCTTAATTTCTGCAAAGATCGATTGTGAATGAGGCTTGGCTAGCTAATTTTTCACCAACCATTCTTAACAAACGATTAGAAAATAAATACTAAAAAATACTGGACTAAAATAGTACGACAGACCTATAGTAGATATATATTGACTTCTAGAAAATTGATTTATGGAACTAACTAAAGCCCAACAGGAACTCTATGATTGGCTTGTAGACTATATCCGTGACAATCAACACGCGCCATCGATCCGGCAGATGATGCAAGCAATGAACCTCAAATCGCCCGCACCGATCCAAAGTCGATTGGAACATTTGCGAAATAAAGGGTTTATTGAATGGGCGGAAGGCAAAGCGCGGACGATTAAAATCCTCAAATATGCAGCTAGTGGCGTACCAATTTTTGGGACGATAGCGGCAGGTGGATTAGTCGAACCGTTTACCGATACGCTGGATAAATTAGATTTAGCACCATTTTTTCACCAGTCCGATTATTTTGCCCTCCAAGTGATGGGCGATAGCATGATTGGAGATTCGATCGTTGAAGGCGATATGGCTATCATGCAGCCCGTTCAGAACTCCGCTGAGGTCAAAAACGGAACGATCGTTGCCGCACAAGTGGAAGGGCAAGGCACCACGCTCAAACATTATCATCGTCAAGGTGAAACGATTACCCTCCAACCAGCCAACCCCCAGTACAAACCGATCGAAGCTCAAGCCGATCGCGTTCGGTTACAAGGTGTATTAGTTGGTGTTTGGCGCGGTTATATGTCAACGAAAAGGTAGCATGAGAGTGGCTAGTGACTAGTGACTAGTGGCTAAAAAACGATCGGTATCTCTATCTCGAAAATTAAAATACCTGGGAGTGTTGGCTCCCAGATATTTTTAATGAATAATGCGCGATCGATATTTCCCAAACTAACTATTTACGTATGGATTCACATAGTCGATCGAGTTACTGCGATTGAAAAATACCCACATTACCGTCATCTCGACGGAAGGGACGATCGCCAGAGAGCTGCGAAATGTCACCGATCGATATAGCGATCGCAACGATATTCTCGATCGGATTGAAAAAGTCGATTCGTTATAGCAACATCTACGCTTAACGGCGACATTCACCGACTGCTAGTAGGCTCTCAATCCTGACCGATCGCGCTCAACAGTCCAATGAAATGAATAGTTAGACAGTGCTCTCGGTTGACTATTGAGGTTGTCTCAGGGGAGTTTGCAAGAAGTTTCTGTGCAATAGCGACTGCACCACACACACAAAGTACCTTGCCTACAACTGCATCTGTGGGGGCAGTCTCTAGCCGATTGCACCATTTAAGAAGGTCATCTGCTGGTGCAACAAGGACACCCATGACATCAGAGTGTATTACCTCGTCCCATGACCATGATTTATCTGACATTGACGGACATCCTAACAGATATTCAATTGTGAGCTGCTTCATAAGTAAATTGGGCTGTGGTTGAGAGGGTAATTCTGACCGCCAACCAAAACCCTAAGCTAGTCCAAATACAACCTTCAACGCCCGATCGATCTCCCTCAACACCTCCGCTTCCAGTTCCCCTCTAACCGCCACCAACCTCAGCCGCCGATCGATCGGTCGAGTCTGCAAGCAATCTGCGAGCGACAGCTTACTCAGGCCATTTAGCGTGGAAGGCTCCACCCGCACATTCGTCTTAATTTTTCCCTTCTTAGCCGTCCACTCAGTCAGTGGCACCACCTGAATCACGGGTACTCGCTCATTGTAAACATCATTCGTCACTACCACGCAAGGCCGCACCTTACCTGTCTCCGAACCCTTTGTTGGCTCCAGATCTACATCAATTACCCAACCCCGCCGAATATCGCTCATTCTGGCCAATCTGCCCTAGCGAGATCCGTCAGCACTTGTAGCTCCTCATCTTCCCCATAAACTTCAGCATATAAATCAGCCGATCGCTCCAGTTCCTGTCGTTCCATCTCCTGCTGTAACCGATTCAAAGCCAAACGCACAATAGAACTCTTATCTTTAAATCCCAAATCCTTAAACTGAGCCAGGAAATCTATCTGTGTTTGTTCTAAAGTAACCTTTGTAGGCATCATAGTGCTTATTTTAAGACCATGTTATATGCCCTTATTTTAAGGCCGCGTTATAGCCATGTCAAGTTTCACCGCCATCCCCCTTCCCATCTTCCCCGTTTGGTGGCTAGCTCCAGACTCACTCTTTGCCGCGATCTTTGTGATAAACTCGAAGGAGGATCTGCCCTACTTAGGAGGCAAGCAAAGTGTTTTGGCAACTATTAACGATTAAATCTGTGAGTTTATTGCAGTCTCTCGTGCTTAAGTAGGTGGCGATCGATTGAAATTCTTGAGAATTCAACGTTTGTCACCGAAAAATTCACGCGCGACTCAACAGCAAAGTTTTAATAGTTAAACTAGGAACCAAATCATGAGCGATTCAGTAAATAACGACCGCGTAATTATTTTCGATACGACCTTACGCGATGGCGAACAATCTCCAGGTGCGACGTTAAATGTCGATGAAAAACTAACGATCGCCAGACAATTAGCGCGATTGGGTGTAGATGTCATCGAAGCTGGTTTTCCCTACTCCAGTCGCGGCGATTTTGAGGCAGTCCAACAGATCGCCGATAAAGTAGGCACCCCATCTGGCCCGATTATTTGTGGATTGGCACGGGCGAGCGAAAAAGATATCAAAGCAGCCGCTGAAGCCTTAAAACCTGCTGCTAAACACCGGATTCATACCTTTATCGCGACATCGGATATTCACTTAGAATACAAGCTAAAAAAGACGCGTAAAGAAGTCTTACAAATTGCTGGCGAGATGGTCGCTTATGCTAAAACTTTCGTTGATGATGTAGAGTTTTCGCCCGAAGATGCCGGACGGAGCGATCCAGATTTTTTGTATGAAGTATTAGAACGCGCGATCGCCAATGGTGCGACGACGGTGAACATTCCGGATACGGTGGGTTATACCACACCAGCGGAATTTGGTGCATTAATTAAAGGGATTAAAGCAAACGTCCCAAATATCGATCGAGCGATTATTTCCGTTCACGGACATGACGATCTGGGATTGGCTGTGGCTAACTTTTTAGAAGCAGTTAAATATGGCGCGCGGCAATTGGAATGTACGATCAATGGCATCGGCGAACGTGCTGGCAATGCTTCATTAGAAGAATTAGTGATGGCTCTACACGTCCGTCGTCAGTACTTCAACCCATTTTTAGGTCGTCCGGTAGATTCGACCGAGCCGCTAACCCAAGTCGATACGCGCCAAATTTATAAAACCTCTCGCTTGGTTTCGAGCCTAACTGGGATGCTGGTTCAACCCAATAAAGCGATCGTCGGTGCCAATGCCTTTGCACATGAGTCGGGAATCCATCAGGATGGCGTGTTAAAAAACAAGCTGACCTATGAAATCATGGACGCACAATCGATCGGGTTGACGGATAATTCGATCGTCTTAGGTAAATTATCTGGTCGCAATGCCTTCCGTACCCGCTTGGTAGAATTGGGGATGGATTTAGCCGAGAATGACTTGAATAAAGCCTTCTTGCGATTTAAAGATGTTGCTGATAAGAAGAAAGAAATTACCGATCGAGATTTAGAAGCGATCGTTAACGATGAAATCAAACAAGCTCCCGAAATCTTTACACTACAACGAGTACAGGTTTCCTGTGGCGACCCCGCTCAACCTACAGCAACTGTGACGATCGGGATGCCAGGTGGGGAAGAGTTGACCGATGCCGCGATTGGCACTGGGCCTGTAGATGCGATTTACAAGGCAATCAATCGCGTCGTTGATGTACCAAATCAATTGATTGAATTTTCGGTACAATCGGTAACAGCGGGAATCGACGCGATCGGAGAAGTAACGATTCGCTTGAAATATAACGATCGAACTTACTCTGGTTATGCAGCAAATACCGATATTATCGTTGCTTCGGCGCAGGCTTATATCAACGCATTGAATCGCTTGTATGCGGCTCAAACCAAAATGGAAGAAGCCGAAGCATCGATGAAGCAACCCGTGTAGATTGGGCATCCACATAGGCAATGTTAATAAGCGTAGATCTGAGGGTACCCACAAGGGGCACCCCTACACAATCAACCTGTAGGGGTGCCCCTTGTGGGTACCCTGGATCTTTTTCAAGCACTAGTACACGTCAACTGGTACAAGCTGTGAGTCTACTTATTAGTTCCTTCCCGCTAGAAGCTTACAGAATGAGGCTGTAGATCCGCCCTTCCTGTTTAGAAGACGATCGATGGTAATTGCTGGCTTTGAGCGAGTAGATTCGATCGATTGTTGATTTAGCTCGATCGAGTGCCATCGCAATTTTATTTGAGAAACTTTTATCCACATGCGATCTCTAGACGGCTGTTGGGGAACAGTATAGAAGGTACTCCTACCACCCCTAAATCGCTCCGTAGCTAACGCTTAAACGAAAACCGTCCAATGAGTTTTAATTTCGCATACTTATCTGGAGGTAGACTCTACCTCAAATTGGGTCAGGCAAACGTCCGAGCCATCGCTAGTGAGTTTGGACAAGCAGCACAGCAACGAGTATGGCAGACGCAGCGACGTAATAGTTGGAAGCAAAAGAATACGATGGCAAATTTTATGCCATCGGGAATGTCTGGCGATACGTCTCCATCCGAATCGAGCGTGCTGATTGCGGTGCAAGGCGTTTGTCCGACTAGTGCCGATCGATTGATCTATACGCTCGAAGCTGGCGAAATTGGTGGCATCTTTACATTAGAGCAATTAGCGATCTCGGCGAACGAGCGTCAGCAACCCAAAGAAAAAAGATTATTTCACAGTGCTGATTTTAAAGTCGATCGAGTCGATTTTCATCCAGAACATAAATTAATTGCCTGTGCGGTAGTACGCAAAGATGGCTTAGCAAATATTGCCATGATGCCTGTAGATGCCGTCCATCTTCAGGAAGTAACCGAAGGTGATGCAATCGATCTCGCCCCTAAATGGATTCCTGGATCTCGCAAAGCGATCGTGTTTCAGTCGGCTGGCATCAGTCGCGATCGCGCTGGTTATATTATCGAACAAGAGCATTCGACGATCGAACAATTGGATTTCGACAAGCAGGAAGTTATTACGCTCGCTAGCGACCCCAAATATGACCTCCTCAGCCCCCAAATGTCGGCAGACGGTACTTTGTATTATATTCGCCGTCCCTACCGTCCCTTGCGTCAGCACGTACGCTTATCGCACACGCTTAAAGAGATGCTGTTCGTTCCCGTCCGCTTAATTGCCGCATTGTTTGGGTGGCTCAACTTCTTTACCCGCCGTTATACTGGGAAATCTTTGCTGGCAACAGCCCCAGTACAACGGTCGAACAATCGTCAAATGTTGTTATTGGGACGATGGGTAGACGTTGGGATGGAAGCCGATCGCAATCGACGATTTGGGGATGCTGATTCTCCCGCACTGGTGCCCCGTTCCTGGGAATTGATCGAGCAACGCCCACACCAAGAACCAAAAGTTATCGGGCAAGGAGTTTTGGCGTTTGATGTCGGGATGGATGGCAAGATTATTTATAGCAACGGCAGTGCTGTTTATGGAGTGCGCGTTGGTGGGATTGCCGAGCGGTTAGTGCTTGATTGCCCGATCGAACAGGTAGCGATGATCGATCGAGGTAACGAGCTAAATTAGTGAGGGAAAAGGGATTGGGATTGTTACAGGGTAATAATTGATAGTCGATCTGGCAAATCGCTGGGGTTTGGCAAGATCTACAAATATATAGCTACCCTCTATCCCTTTTCCCTAATAAATTGACATTTACTTGCAATAGAGTTGATAATAATAGTCATTAAAGCTCCCGCCAATTTATATGCCTACGCAAAATCTCGACTCCTTGGAGACCGGGGAAACTGCCACTATTGCCTCACTCGAAAACGAACCGGGATTGCACCAGCGCTTACACGCACTGGGTTTTCGGTATGGTCGGCAAATTGAGATGATCCGACGGGGCTGGTTGTCGGGGCCATTACACGTTCGGATTGGGACTACTGAAGTCATGCTCCGTCGTCGGGAAGCGCGGGCTGTAAGAATCATGGCTGTTATTCCAGGAGTCTAAAAAAATTTGAAACGGATCGCACTACTAGGAATGCCCAATACGGGTAAGTCCACATTTTTTAATCGCTTTACAGGTGCCCATGCCAGCATCGGTAACTGGCCGGGTATTACCGTCGATCTGATGGTTGCCAAAGTAAAACTAGGGAATGAAGTAGCGGAGGTCGTTGACTTACCTGGGATTTACGATTTGCGGGGATTTTCTGCTGATGAGGCAGTGGTATGCGAGTTTTTAGCAGAAACTCCGCTAAATTTAGTACTAATTATTCTCAACTCTACCCAGCTCGATCGCCAATTAAGTTTGGCACTGCAAATTAAATACCTCAATTTACCAGCAGTGTTATTGCTGAATATGGCTGATGAGGCTCCCAAGTTTGGGGTATCGATGGATCTAGCCGGACTCTCAGAACGCCTAGGGATGCCAGTGGTGGCGCTCAGTGCTAAGTATGGCAATGGCTACGAACTAGCAGTCTCGACGATCGCTCAGACGCTCCAGCAGCATCCAGAGCCAGTGCGCGTGGGTGAATTGAAAGATCGGTTTTTGTCAGACAGACAGATGGCAACGCAACTAGGGACATTATTTCAGGAAACGATCGAAGTCCGAGTGCAACCACAAGATAACTTGACGACGCGAATCGATCGAGTTTTGCTCCATCCGGTCTTTGGTTTGCCGATTTTCTTCGGTGTCATGTTTGCCATGTTCCAGGTCGTCTATGCGATCGGTACGCCAGTTCAGAAATTACTGGGTAACATCTTTGATTGGTTTAAAACAGCAGCCCTCGAACCAATTCTGGCAAATGTACACCCATTTCTCAAGGCTTTTTTAATCGACGGATTGTATCAGGGGATTAGTACCGTCACGGCATTTGTACCAGTAATTATTCTCTTCTTCTTTTGCATGGCAATTGTCGAAGATAGTGGCTATTTATCGCGATCGGCATTTTTGATGGATGCCTTTATGGAACGATTGGGATTAGATGGGCGATCGTTTGTGATGTCACTGATGGGGTTTGGTTGCAATGTCCCCGCAATTATGGGAACGCGGGTAATGCGATCGCCAGGACTACGATTATTGTCGATGATGGTAATTCCATTTTCCCTATGTTCGGCACGATTGAATGTATTTATTTTCATGTCGACGGCATTATTTGCGCCCCAAGTAGCGCCTGTAGTCATCTTTAGTCTTTACTTACTCAGCTTTGCGGCGATGATTTTGACCGCAGCTTTATTTAAGGGAAAATTTGCGAGTAAAGAACCCTTTGTTCTAGAGCTACCACCTTATCGGTTTCCAACTATCAAACAAATTTGGTTACGATCGTGGCGCGAGGTCAAACATTTTATCTTTTGGTCGCGACGGTTTATTATCTTCGGCGTAATTGCAATTTGGTTTCTTAATAATTTCCCGACTAACGTACCCTCAGCTAGCGCCCAAACACTATCAGGCATCATCGGTACGGCGACTCAACCCTTTTTACATCCAATCGGTATCAATCCACAACTGGCAGTAGCCTTGATTTTTGGCTTTGTTGCCAAAGAAATTGTCTTGGGTGGACTGGCCGTAATTTATCATGCTGAAGGTGACGGTTTGAGTCACGCGATCGCCACCCAAATCGATTGGGTTCAGGCATATAGTTTCATGCTGTTTACATTACTGTATACTCCCTGTCTTTCGACGGTAGCAGTCTTAAAAAGCGAATCAAAAAGTTGGAGATTTACGCTAATATCTGTTGCTTGGTCGATCGGATTAGCTTGGCTGGCTAGTTTTATCTTTTATCAAAGTGCCAGAGCCTTGGGTTGGTAGTTTTGCTATCGATCGGGATGCAAAGTTTTAATGGGTTTATTCTATGTTTGCGTAATATAGCTTACAGAAAGTGCATCTTATAGATAAGAGCTAAACCTCGCATTAACCCCGATAAATTTACTAGCGATCGACATGAAATCTCAACTACACAAGTTTGCTTTTGCTACAACTCTGGCACTCGCTGGATTCGTCAATCTGATTGACATGGTATCTGCCGACCCTTTGCCTACTACGATCCGCACCAACCCCAATATTCAGCTTCAGTTAAACCCCACAACTATCTCTGGAGAAGTAGCCATTACATTTGGTCACTATGCATCTCAAGGTAGTTTGCAGTGTAAAGACTTGAGTGTGGCACTCAATAGTGTAGAGACAGGCGCACCTAAGCCTGGTGATATCCAAGTTCAGGGTGCCCCTATATTTTCTACTTCGAGAAAACTCAGTGGCAATCTCAATACTGGTAAGTGCAATTATTCGGTTTCTACCCAGACGGCAAATATTGGCAAAAAAGCCACAGTAACATTTTTCGGTGGCGGTGATGGTGGTTCTAACTCGACACCTGTGACTATTCCCAGTCAGCCATTGAAAGCAAATATGCAAGCTACATTTACCAGAATCGGCTAATTTAGTTTCGGGTTTTATCGATCGCCACAACTGCGGCTCTACAGGTGGCGATCGATAATTCTTATTGTAGAAATAAATCGCTGACTTAACCTTAGCTCAGAATAAATTAGAGCTAGATTTGAATAATCGATCGAGCGACTAACATCGCCGATCTTGTTAAAATAAAGATTCGCAATGTGCTAAAAAGTCATAGAAAAACTGTAGAATCTCACTCATTATAGAAGTCAAAATCTATCTTTGCCTAATTTTCATGCCACCCCTGCCACCTGCCCAAAATCCTCAACTCCCGCTGACTGCCCTTGCCCCCATGCAGGATATTACCAATCAGTGGTTCATGAAAGTTGTGGCTGAGTACGGCGCGCCGGACTACTTTTTTACAGAATTCTTTCGGGTACATGAAACTTCTCGGCTAGACAAACAAATCCTGTCTTCTATTACTGAAAACGCTACGGGTCGTCCAGTTTTTGCACAGCTAATCGGTGAAGATGTTGCTGCACTAGTAAGTACCGCTCGCGAGTTAAGCAATTACAATATTGCGGGTATCGACCTAAATCTGGGCTGTCCAGCACCCCGAGTCTATCGCAAAAATGTCGGTGGTGGTTTGCTGCGCGATCCAGATCGGGTCGATCGAATTCTGGGTGCATTGCGTCAAGCAGTCGATTTACCATTAACTGTCAAGATGCGGCTGGGTTTCGAGCATAATAGCGACCTTGACAACATCCTCAAGCTGGTAAAGCGTCATCAGATCGACCTAGTGAGTTTGCATGGGCGCACTGTCAAGGAGATGTATCATGGGGCGGTAGATTATCAGCTAATTGGTAAAGCTGTAACTGAAGCAAATTGTCCCGTTTTAGCTAATGGAAATGTGCAGTCTGCTACTCAAGCGATCGAGGTTTTACGGCAAACTAAGGCGGCGGGGGTGATGGTGGGTCGGTGGGCGATCGGTAATCCCTGGATTTTTCGGCAAATTCGGCAAGCTCAGCTGGGAGAATCGATCGCGATTCCCACCTTTGGCGAAGTAAGAGTTTATATCGATAAGCTGTGGCAAAATCCCGTTGCGGTACCAGAACGGGCGCGAGTAGGATATATGAAAATGTTTTTGAAGTATGTGGCGCAAAACATCGATCCCGATGGGTTATTTCTGCATCAGATGCGTCAGGCTCAAACCCCTCAAGAGTTGTTTGCGGGATGCGATCGCACCTTACTGCAAGATCCCCAACACCCCTTAGCATTGTCCCCCTATCTCAGTCCGGTGAGCCGTCATACTTCAGCAGTAGTTCCGACGCGAACAGCTAGCCCCGCGCTTTCTTCGATCGCGGACATTTAGGCAATGCCAATAGACCTCTTGCCTAAATCCTAGCGGTCTAATCTACTCATCGCGATCGATTCACATTGGTAAACAGGCCGATGCAAGTTCGCGTAGGATGCTTGTGTAAGCAGCTACGCCAACTCGCTCGATCTGTTCGGACTAATCTCCAGTGATGGTAGCAATGCGCAAACTCGATAGCGATCGATTGTAATTGACGATCGCGGTAATCCGGTTGCCACGAGCACGAGCGAGATCGGTTTGTGCTTGGATCACGTCGGTTTGAGTGCCGACCCCAGCCTGAAAGCGCAACCGCGCCAATTTGAGACTTTCTTCGGCTTGCCTGAGCGCTTGACTCGAAGTAATGATATTTCGTTGATTGGTACCGAGATTGTTGAAGGATTGTTCGACTTCAAAGCGAATTTGATTGCGAGTTGAAGTAAACTGATTCTCAAAGATTTCTTGGCTGACCTGCTGCTGCGTGCTGCGCGCGCCAGATGCCCCACCATCGAAGAAGTTCCAACTCAATTGTGCGCCCAGGCTATAACTATCTTGGGCGGATGCTGAGGTGCTGATACTTTTGCCGATATTGTAGTTTGTAAAGAGACTAACCTGAGCCGCATCACCAGAGGCAGCGACAATCTGTTGTTGTTCGCTGATATTGCGACGGACTAATTGTTGTTTAATTTCAGGCCGATTTTTAAATGCCAAGATCACGCTATCTTCGAGGGACAACCCCCAAGTTCCTAACTCTCGAACGGGATCGGCAGCGGTAAATTCAGTACTTTGATCGACACTGAGGAGCTGAGCGATTCTGCGGCGAGCGATGCGTTGTTGACCCTGAGAATTGGTCAGATCTTGGTTGGCAGTGGCAAGTTGGACTTGAGCGCGGAGGATGTCAAATCTGGTACCGACACCCGCACGTTCTTGAAGTTGAGCATCGCTCAAACTGCGCGTAGCATCTCTGACAGCAGCTTGGTTGATGACGACTGCTGAATCCGCCGCCTGTAAGTCGTAGTATGCAGTTACTACGCTAGTCCTAGTCGCTTGTTCGACGCGCAGAAGATCCAATCGATCGAAATTTACTTGGAATTCGGCAGCACGGACATTACTCACGTCTCGACCAGCGTTGAGCAGATTGTATGTGGCTTGAAGTCTGGCATTGATATCTGTAGAGTTGGTATTTATCCCTGGCGCAGAAGTACCGACGATTAGTGGATTACCAGAATTTGCCAGGGTTCCGGTCAATCCTACTTGGATTGCTTGAGCGGATTGAGCTTCTCGTACTGCTGCTTGACTTCGATTGACTGTCAAGCGAGCGGCTTGGACATCACGATTATTCCGAAAAGCAATGTTTACGGCCTCTTGTAGCGTTAATGCGCGATTGGTGACAATCTGAACTTCGGTACCCGTTTTTGGCAGATTGAGATTATTTTGAATTTTACCTCTACTATTGCCAGGATCTGGTGTCGCAGTTGGCGTAGTTGTTGTCGGTGTTACCGTTGGCGCAGATGGTGCGGGTGGTGTAGATGGGTTAGAGTTAGCTGGTGGAGCTGGGTTAGCTGGTGTAGTTTGCGCGACTGTCAGCTTACTACTGATGAGTCCCAACCCGCGATTTTTAGTTTCACCCAGGCCGACCCCCTGTGTCTTTAATTGCCGATCGACAAAAAAGTTCGAGCTTTGATAATTATCTGCCAAATCGATCGATGTTGCCCCTGCTGCTTTAATGTTGGCCACTCCAGTCAAGCCGAGTGCGACGATCGTGCATATTGATTGAAATCTCATGGCTGTGTAACTTTCTAGATTAATATGGATGCGCTCTTTAACAGTTTTAGGGCGACGGAGACTGGCGATCTGCCGATCTATTATGTGAATTAATGCACTTGGAGTTAGCATGTTGAGATGGTTTGTAACACTTTTAGATATTAATGATTGTTCTACTTGACTGGATCGATAGAGGTGCATGTTCCGAATCTAAGCCGTTGGCGGCAGTCTCGATGCCAATGGCTTAGATTCGGAACATTCCTCACCTGAGTTGTGGTTCTCAAAATCTGAATCGCTCCGCACGCTCCACACCACCATGCTACTCTGAAACGATGGCGATTATTCTCTAGTTAGCATCCCCATATTTTCGCCTAACTTATCCAAAAAGTCCGGAATTCCACTGACAGGAATCAACGGAATCTGTAATGTGGCGGACACCTCTTCGATCGTCACATCATCTAGAAATTTGGCTTCATCATGTTTGAGCATTACACTGGGGATGAGGATGCGATCGCCTAAATCGCGTCCTGGTAGCTCTTTGATTAAATCTTGTCCGGTTAGTAGACCAGTAACGGTCATCTGCTGTCCCCAGTACTGACTGGCAATAGCCACTAAGTTGACTGTGAGACCTGGAATCTCATTCAATCGGCGCACAATAGGTTGAAACGCATTTTCGACGGCATTCCCAACGACCCAAGTACACTTGTGCGGCGGCGTAATTTCGGTAACTTCCCATTCCTCGATTTCTTCAGCAAATTCATCTAGGAAGCGGCGAATCGAGCCGACCCCATTACCCAATTGGGGATAATCTTCATAATATACGCTCGGCGGTAATTCTCGACCGGCAATCAGATACCATTCGTCGGCCAACCAAGCGAAGGTCGAGCCGAGTTCCTGCTGAAATTCGCGTTGTAAAGCCTCGACGCGATCGATAACAGCTTCAGCAGTTGTCGGAGTTACGGGAGTTAACTCGGTTAGATTGGGACGAAACCGCGTCAAGCCGACGGGGACGACCGCGACGGAAGCGACGGTGGGGACTTCGCCGTGATGGAAACTTGCTAAATCCCGTAAGGTGCGATCGAGATGCTCGCCATCGTTAATGCCAGGGCACAAGACCACCTGGGCGTGGATTTCCAGGCGATGCGATTGGAACCAGCGCAACTGGTCGAGGATTTGTCCCGCGCGATTATTTTTGAGTAATTGCGATCGAATTTCCGGTTCGGTGGCATGGACGGACACATATAGTGGCGACAGCCGCATTTGAGCGATCCGCTCCCATTCTTTAGTACTTAAATTAGTTAAAGTTAGATAGCTACCGTATAAAAAACTCAACCGATAATCATCATCTTTTAGATATAAAGATTCGCGTTTACCGGGCGGTTGCTGATCGATAAAGCAAAACGGACACTTATTATTGCACTGAATCAAGCCATCGAATAAGGCCGACTCAAATTCTAAGCCCAAATCTTCATCGTAGTCCTTCTCGATCTCCATCCGGTGAGACTTACCGCGATCGTCTAAGACTTCTAAATCTAGAACTTCATCCGCACACAAAAATTGATAATCGATCAGATCGCGCGGTCGTTGACCGTTGATTTTTACCAAGCGATCGCCAGGAGAAAATCCAACTTCTGCCGCGATCGAGTCGGGAATAATTCCAGTAATTACAGCCGGACTAATTGTATTTTCGCTCATGACGATTGACGATCGGTTATCTATTTAAAATATTTTTGCTGATGGCAGATGTTGTTGGGAAATTATCGGGAGGAATCGATAGTTGTTTGCATCAACCTGCTTTTACAAATCCGATCGATCGTTCACCGTCTACTTAGCCTCTAGTGACTAATCTCTATCCCCTATCCCCTATCCCCTATAATTGAGTATCAACCATCAAAAGATCGAGCACCGTGCAAATTACCTTCCTTGGTACCTCTTCTGGTGTCCCCACCAGGGCACGCAATGTTTCTAGTATCGCACTCAATCTCCCCCAACGGGCGGAAGTGTGGTTATTCGATTGCGGTGAAGCCACACAGCATCAGTTATTGCGCTGTGATGTGAAAATCAGTCAGATCCGCCGCATCTTTGTCACGCACCTGCACGGCGATCATATCTTTGGCTTGATGGGGTTGTTGGCTACTTATGGGATGGCGGGTAGTCCCGATCGGATCGATATCTATGGCCCGAGCGGATTGAGTGAATATCTCCGCGCTTGTCAAAAATATTCCTATACTCATTTTAATTATCCCATTAAGGTACACACGATCGAGCCGGGAATAGTTTATCAGGAAGAAGGTTTTACAGTTACTTGTATTCCGCTCAAACATAAGGTTCCAGCCTATGGCTATCGCGTCGCTGAAGCCGATCGAGCGGGAAGATTTAATCTGGAGAAGGCAAAAGAATTAGGCATACCTTCAGGGCCGATTTATGGCAAGTTAAAAAATGGTGAGACGGTAACATTAGCCGATGGTCGAGCTATTAACGGTCGCGATTTGTGTGGTGAAGATGAAATCGGTCGGAAATTTGTGTATTGCACCGATACGGTTTATTGCGACAACTCTGTCGAATTAGCTCGAGATGCGGATGTGTTGATTCACGAATCTACCTTCGCACATGAAGATGCGGATATGGCCTTCGACAGGCTGCATTCTACTTCGACAATGGCGGCACAAGTTGCTTTAGGTGCGGGAGTCAAAGAATTAATCCTCACTCACTTTAGTCCTCGCTATGCGCCAGGAAATGCGATCGAGTTAGATGATTTATTACAATCAGCACGAGCGATTTTCCCCAGTACGCGGATGGCTTACGATCTGATGACATATGAGGTACCGCGCCGGCTCTAACTGCTGCATTTTACTGCAACCGCATTTTAGGGATCGCCAAAAATCTCCCAATATGGGGTTTGTAGAGTGATGAAAACTAGTTATGCTAATCGAACCCAGACAAGCAAAGTTAGAAAGATCCGCTTGTCTGCGATCGCATTGGTTCTAACTCGGCATGAATTACTTGAAACGACAATATCATTACGATCCGCGCTACCGACTAGCGATCTCGATCGGTGTTGCATTACTAGTCGCACTCTTATTACCTGCGAGTTGGCGATTACCCTTACGGGGGATTATTTGTTGGGATGTTGGCGCGATCGTGTTTATGGGTTTAGCAGTGGTGATGATGAATCAAGCGGATCTTCGCATCATGCGCCGACGAGCGGAGATGAATAATGAGAGTCGGTGGCGAATTCTCTTGAGTGGGACGCTCGGTAGTAGTGTGAGTTTACTCGCAATTGTGTATATGCTCAAGGATGCCAAGAATCTTGGGCCGCAATTACTTACTTTGCACGTTGGCTTGGCAGTATTAACCGTGGTTTGCTCCTGGTTTCTAGTGCATACGATGTTCGCGCTCCATTATGCCCACGATTATTATGTGGCACTAATTCTACATCCAGATGCTCCTGCTAGCTTGGCATTTCCGACTGAAGACAACCCAGATTACTGGGATTTTATGTATTTTTCATTCGTACTCGGGATGACAGCCCAAGTCGCAGATGTGGATATCAATTCCCGCAAGTTTAGAAAGTTGTGTACGCTCCACGGAATTTTAGCTTTTTACTTTAATACCGCGATCGTGGCGATGAGTATTAATTTAATTGCTGGACTAGTATAAAACCGACAATATCGATCGAGTTTTGATAATGATTATCGTAACATCTAAAAATGGAGCGGATCGAGCCAATAATTTAAATTGCAGCTTGGTTGAGGTCGCACCAGAAAATCATTGTTTGGAGTTAGAATGTAGTCGAAGTTAATAATATCGAAGTGATGCCAAAAGATCGCAATTCATGCTGTAGTTGTGACGACGACCGTGAAGACGATCGGCAGCATAGTAGTGATGATGACCATCAACACGGTCACGATGGACATGATGAGCACCAACACCAACATAGTCACAGTCATGACGACCATGAAGGGCACAGTCATGGAGAGGATGAGTTCGATTTTCAGCGCGAATTATTATTAATTGGGATTGTCAGTGGATTACTTGCTGTTGGCATAATTTGGCAGCAACCATTACAACAAAATTTCCATGGTATTGGCGAGTATTCAATCTTTATTTCTGCTTATCTTCTCAGTGGTTGGCAAGTATTAACGAGTGCGGGACGAAATATCATTCGTGGTCGCTTTTTTGATGAAACTTTTTTGATGACGATCGCGACACTCGGTGCATTAGCAATCCATCAGTTGCCTGAAGCAGTAGGGGTCATGTTATTCTATCGTGTTGGTGAATTGTGTCAAGATTATGCTGTTAATAATTCGCGGCGATCGATTCGATCGCTACTAGAAATCAGACCCGATCGAGCTAATCTCATTAGTGGTAACGAACTTGTAACTGTGGCTCCCGATCGAGTTAATGTTGGCGATCTAATTCTAGTTAAGCCAGGGGAAAAAGTCCCACTAGATGGCGAAGTAATCGAGGGAAATTCTTATATCGATACATCAGCTTTGACGGGAGAATCGATTCCCCGATCGATCTCACCTGGAAAAATGGTTTTAGCTGGTACGATCAATCAAGCTGGCGCGTTAACAGTTAGAGTCAGTAAGATATTCGCACAGTCATCGATTTCGCGAATTTTAGAACTAGTCGAAAATGCCAGTCAGAAGAAAGCCGCAACGCAAAAATTTATTACAACTTTTGCTAGAACCTATACCCCGATTGTTGTTTTTCTCTCACTCGCGATCGCGATTATCCCGCCATTCTTTATTGCTGGAGCCGAGCGCATCGATTGGGTCTATCGTGCTTTAATCTTATTAGTTATTTCCTGTCCCTGTGGACTGGTAATTAGTATTCCTTTAGGTTACTTTGGGGGGATTGGCGGGGCGGCTAAACGCGGAATTTTAATTAAAGGCTCTACTTATCTCGATACGCTCACTCAGGTTAAAACAGTTGTATTCGATAAGACTGGGACGTTAACTCACGGAGTATTTAAAGTTACCGATATTTTCCCTGTTAATGGGTTTTCTCGCGAGGAATTATTAGCATTAGCCGCCCAAGTCGAATCACAATCTCAACATCCGATCGCGATTTCGATTCAACAAGCTTACGGACAGAAGATCGATCGATCTATAGTCGCAGATTATCAGGAACTGGCTGGATATGGCGTTCGTGCCAAGATCGACGGACGAGTTATTATTGCTGGGAACGATCGATTTTTAGCAAAAGAACAAATTAATCATCAAATCCCCAAAGTTAACGGTACAGTTGTCTATCTAGCCGTCGATGGTAAGTATGCAGGTTATCTCAAAATTGCCGACGAACTTAAGCCAGATGCACTGGTGGCAATTGCTAACCTCAAGAAATTAGGGATTACCCGCACGGTGATGTTGACTGGCGATAGTCAAGCTGTTGCTGCCGAAATCAGTCAGGAGCTGGGTTTGGATGACTATCAAGCCGAATTACTCCCTGAAAACAAACTATCTGCATTAGAAGAGATTATCGCCCATGCTGGCGGTAAACATCGAGTGATGGTCGTTGGTGATGGGATTAACGATGCACCGATGATTGCCCGTGCGGATGTCGGCGTGGCGATGGGGGGACTGGGTAGCGATGCCGCGATCGAAACTGCTGATGTGGTAATCATGAATGATTCACCTACAAAATTAGCTGAAGTTATTCAAATAAGTCATAAAACTCGACAGATTGTCTGGCAGAATATTGTCTTTGCTTTGGCGGTTAAGGGGATAGTTATTGTATTTGGGATCTTTGGTTTTGCGACTATGTGGGAGGCGGTATTTGCTGATGTAGGGGTGGCTTTACTGGCGATCGGGAATGCTACTAGAGTAATGCGATGATAGATCTACGATAAAAATTCAGCACCGCCGCTGATTAGAACTAAGCCCCCTCTATCTGTTTCTATCATCCTTCCTGCGGCGCGCCCCATTGGAGACTGACGTTAAATAAATATCGGCAGAAAATTGGCTTAGAGAGTGCCGAAACCTTTCTTCTTCTTTTTAACTTTCGCTGGTGCACCTTGCTGCTGTCCACCGCGTCCGCCGCCACCCATCCCAGGGAAATTGCCCATACTCATCTGTTGCATCATGCTCCGCATCCGCGTAAATTCGGCAATCAGATTATTCACATCTTTTTCTGGAAAACCGCACCCTTTGGCAATCCGGCGGCGGCGGCTGGGTGTACTCGATAACAATTCGGGATTTGCACGTTCTTCCTTGGTCATCGACTGAATCATCGCTTCAGCCTGTTTGAGTTTGTCTTCACCCTGCTTCAACTGACTATCGGACATTTTCCCCATGCCTGGAATCATTTTCAGCAAACCGCCGAGCGAACCCATATTTTTTAACAACCGCATCTGTTTGATGAAGTCATTAAAGTCAAATTTGGCTTCGAGGATTTTCTCGGTTAATTTAGCGGCATCGGCGATGTCGATTTCCTCTTGCGCTTTCTCCACAAGAGTGAGTACGTCACCCATGCCTAAAATCCGCGATGCCATCCGTTCTGGATAAAATGGTTGGAGTGCCTCAACTTTTTCACCGACACCAACGAATTTAATCGGTTTACCCGAAATCGCGCGTACTGAGAGCGCCGCACCACCGCGCGTATCGCCATCTAATTTCGTGAGAATCGCCCCAGTAATACCGATCCGATCGTTAAATGTCATCGTAACATTCGCGGCTTCTTGCCCGATCGCCGAATCCACTACCAGCAGGACTTCATGCGGCCCAATTGCTGCTTTGACATCGGCTAATTCGGTCATCATCCGATCGTCGATCTGCAAGCGTCCAGCAGTATCGACGATTACTACATCTACACCTAGTTCCCGCGCCTTGGCGATACCTTGACGGGCGATTTCGACGGGATTTGCATCGGTACCCATATCGAAGACTGGTACGTCGATTTGCTGGCCTAGCGTGATGAGCTGATCGATCGCAGCTGGACGATATACGTCAGTTGCCACCATCAGGGTGGTACGATTTTCTTTCCGTAGATGCAAGGCGAGCTTGGCGGTAGCGGTAGTTTTCCCCGCCCCTTGTAAGCCTGCCATCAAGATTACAGTGGGTTTTTCGGCTGCTTCAGCTAGGGGACTATTGGTTTCCCCCATCGTTTTGGCCAATTCGTCGTAGACAATTTTGATGAATTGTTGTTCGGGGCGGACTCCCGACAGCACATTCGCCCCTTGTGCTTTAATTTCGACTTCCTTGATGAAATTTGTAACCACTTGGACGTTTACATCAGCCGAAAGCAGCGCGCGTCGGACTTCCTTCAGGGCATCTTGAATATTGGAAGACTTAATTTTGTCTTTTCCGCGCAGTTTTACCCAGGCTGATTCTAAACTTTCGGCTAATTGGTCGAACATAAGGAGAAATTAACAGTAATCGATCGAGAGATCTATTTTAATCTACTTTTTCTAGTGTAAGGGAGGATGGAGGACTACGCTCGATCGGCATATCTCAACCCGATCTAAAATACCCCTGTCTGTGTAGTCTCTAGCAAATACACGCGCTCGATCTTTATTCATGGTTGGGAATACATCTAAAAAATCATCGATCGTCATTTGCCAACAACAACCAAAGTGGTTCTGAATTTATCTAAGATTGATTCATTCGATCGTCATTTACTTTGGAGAGTACATTGTAACGGATAACGATTACCTCTCCATGTCGTCCAACCATCCGCAACTTTAGATTTAGGATTGTAACGCAACATCCAATTATCTTGTTCTTTGCCTAGATAACGCATCCCAAACTCATTACCCTGCAAATAACGTTTGGATAGAGGCACCCATGCGCTGCCATTATCGCTAAATCTGCCGATTACCTTAACACCAGACGAACTGCTGCAAACATCACCACTACAAGAAGTTTGGGAATCGTCTACTACCAGCCACTGCATTTTTGCAGGTCTACCATCGATCGAGCAATTCCACTTACCAAAATACCACTGACTGGCAACTTGAGAAGCTTGCGCATCCCCCCCACAATAGCCAATAGTTAGCGGCAATATGGCTAAGCCCATTAACATGTTCCGAATATTTTTCATCTGTTTGATTCGCTCGTTGAGTAATAATAACTACATTGAAGATTTACTCATTTCCATAAAGGTGATGTCACCTTATTCCGCGAGCGCCTGCCAGTGATGGTGAGAGATTTTGTAGGAAAGGCCAAATCGGATTTGGTACAATTAACTAGATAATCTTTTTAGCGATCGATGGACACTTCACTGATTCGAATTTTGGGCGGTACTGCATTTGGCTTACTCATCATTGTCACCTTGGGGGTAATCTATCTAACTGTATCTGGTTGGCGCGATCGACAACGCCGCGATCTAGACAAACGCACCAGTCGTTAGCTATTGACTGAGACGGCGATCGATTTACCTGGGCGAGCGATGATGGATTTAATTCTGTGCCACACTACAGCAGATTTTGACACACTTGGAGCGGCAGTGGGACTAACACTCCTGTTGCCAGGAAGCAAAATCGTCTTGCCTGGTGGCGCACACCCAACAGTCCAGGATTTCTTGGCTCTTTATCGGGATGAGTATCGCACGATCGAACGACGGGCGGTAAATCCAGCTCAAATTCGATCGCTGCACATCGTTGATACCCAACAGCGCGATCGATTGGGAAAGGCGGCGGAATGGTTGGATTTAGTCGATTTAGCGGCAATTGTCGTTTACGACCACCATCACCAAATTACGGATATTCCCGCAACACAGGTATCGATCGAACCTGTCGGCGCTAGCACGACCATCATCGTCGAGAAATTACAACAGGCACAGATCGTTCTAACCACTGCTGAAGCAACTGTGATGGCTTTGGGTATCCATGTCGATACTGGCTCGTTAACTTTTGAAATGAGCACGGCGCGGGATGCGCTCGCACTAGGATGGCTGATGCAGCAAGGTGCCAATTTAGCAGTTATTAGTGATTATATCGCTCCAGGATTATCGCCCCAGTTACAGCAGTTGTTACAGACGGCACTAGCAGCCATTGAGTCTGTATCTATTCGCGGCCAGACCATTGCTTGGGTAAAGCTAAACACCGATCGATTCGTACCGGGTTTATCAAGTTTAGCGACACAGATTCGATCGCTCATGGAGATCGATGCTTTATTGTTATTTCATGAATATCCCACGAGTGAAGGCGAACTTAGATTGACAATCGTGGGTCGATCGCAAATTCCTAGTGTCGATCTCCATGACTTATTCCAGCCACTAGGTGGTGGCGGTCATGCACGAGCCGCATCTGTAAATATGCGTGGAGTAGACTCGGGCGAGATTCTCCGCCAATTGCTAGAGCGGATTCAAGCTGTCCTCCCCCAGCCGCTGAGCGCTCGGGATGTGATGTCTACCCCCATCCGCACGATTCGCCCGAACGTTACGATTGCCGATGCACAAAGGATTCTATTACGTTATGGTCACTCCGGTTTACCGGTCGTCGACGAACGAGACAATTTAATCGGCATCATTTCACGGCGAGATTTAGACATTGCCTTGCATCATGGTTTCAGTCATGCACCCGTTACAGGTTATATGACAACTAGTGTTAAAACAATTACCCCTGACACCCCACTGTCCCAAATTGAGGCGACAATGGTAACTTACGATCTTGGCAGGTTGCCAGTATTAGCAGAAGATCGATTAGTCGGCATCGTGACGCGCACGGATGTGTTGCGAGAATTACATCAACAGCGCAGCCAAAGTACAGAGCCGGGCAATCCTCCGCAATCAAGTGAAGCTGTGAGCAATTTGAATCTGCAACAACTAGAAGCCAAACTCGCACCAAAATTGTGGTCGCTACTACGGCAAGCCTCACGAGCTGCCGCACAGCGTGGTTGGCAGCTCTATTTAGTGGGCGGTGCCGTGAGGGATTTATTATTAGCAGCGGATCGGGATAATTTATTAATTAAAGATATCGATTTGGTAGTCGATGGTTTCGATCGAGCTGCAGATGTTGGGGCAGGGGTGGAACTGGCAACTGCGCTCCAACAACTTTACCCAGCCGCAAGATTAGATGTCCACGGGGCATTTCAAACGGCGGCATTGCTCTGGCACAAAGATCCGGAATTTGACTCGTTGTGGGTCGATATTGCCACTGCAAGAACTGAATTTTATCCTTACCCAGCCGCAAATCCCGAAGTGGAATCGAGTTCGATTCGCCAAGACTTGTATCGTCGAGATTTTACGATCAATGCGCTGGCGCTGAGGTTGACACCAGATCGATCCATGACAGGGAATAACTCAGCGACACTTCTCGATTTTTTTGGCGGCTTAGAAGATTTACAAACCAAACAGATTCGCGTTTTGCATCCCAATAGTTTTATTGAAGATCCGACCCGCATTTATCGCGGCGTGCGATTTGCAATAAGGTTGGGCTTTCAGCTCGAGCTGCAAACCGAAGCATATATTCGGTATGCGATAACTAGTGGCGTTTACGATCGAACCGTCCAAGAAAATCAGAAAACCCCTGCACTCCAAACTCGGCTCAAAACCGAATTAAAACACCTGCTCCAAGCTGCCTATTGGCAACCAGCTTTAGAATTGCTCGATAACTTAGGTGCGTTGCAATGTATTCATCCCACGCTCAAACTCGATCGAGACTTATTGCAGCAATTACGCTTGCTAGAAAGGTGTTTGCGCAGATTCGATCCTCACCAGCACATCGTCCACTGGCAACTGCGGTTGGAAGCGCTCTTGGCTGCACTAGCACCAGCATATCGCCCACAAGTAGCCAAAAACCTGCAACTTTCAGCCGACAGTATTACAAGGCTACAAAATTTAGCTGCTGCTGAGTCGTCGGTAATCGAACTAGTGCCCACATTCGATCGTCCCAGTCAAGTAGTTGGATTGCTAAAACAGTACGATCGAGCGACCCTAATTTTAATTGCCGTACGCTGTCGCCACAATTCGATCGTTCGCCGCCAAGTTTGGCGATATTTGACTGTTTGGACGAACATTCAACCGCCATTAACAGGTGACGATCTGCGTCAATTGGGTTACAAGCCGGGGCCGCAATACCGCCAAATATTGGACGCGCTAACGATCGCGACTTTAGATGGAAAAATCCTCGATCGAGCGGCGGCGGAAGCATTTGTCTGTCACCATGCCATAAAGATGGCTGAGTAAACTTTACTCAGCCACCTAATTTACCAGTGTGAAAAAATTAGGACTTACAAGTTGCCGCTGAGTTCGCCTTCAACCTTGAGATCGGCTGAAGAAGCTTCAAAGATCGTGTTGTAGAAAAGTCCTGCCGCGATCGCACCGAGAATTGGCGCTACCCAAAATAGCCAGACCTGACCGAATAATTCGGTTTTACCAAATAATCCGACAATTAAAGCAGGGCCGGTACTCCTAGCTGGATTGACCGAGGTATTGGTAACAGGAATAGTTATTAGGTGAATCAGTGTCAGCATCAAACCGATGGCGATTGGTGCAAAACCTTTAGGTGCTCTACGATCGGTAGCACCTAAGATAACCATTAAGAACATAAATGTCATCACGACTTCAGTAATGAAGCAAGCAAACAGTCCATAACCTTGCGGTGAGTGAGCGCCAAAGCCATTTGTCGCTAACGGGCCAGTTCCGCTTAGAGAGTAACCGTTCTTACCTGCTGCGACCAGGTAGATGAATAATGCTGACAAAATCGCGCCGCTGACTTGAGCGAGAATATAGGGCAATAACTCCGCTGCTGGAAATCGTTTACCCGCCCACAAACCAAAGGAGACAGCTGGATTGAGATGACAACCAGAGATATGTCCGATCGCGAATGCCATCGTCAACACAGTCAACCCAAAAGCGACGGAAACACCAAAGGTACCGATACCTAGCGAAGCTGCTGCTGCCGCTTTTGCTTCGGATGCTCCTTGGGTATTTGTCTCAGTATAGGCCGCTGCCAATACCGCACTACCACAACCGCCCAAAACCAACCAAAATGTACCAATAAATTCTGCGATACAACGCTTTGTTAAATTCATAGTTAGCTGCCTTTTTTAGAATAGAATTAAAGACATTGTTATTGTCAGTGGTAACCTTGAGTTAACGCGATGTTTCGTAATATATAGTAATAATATATTGCCTGCATTTCTCAGTAAATTAGACGTTGCTTTTACGATTGAAACTAGTTCGATCGACAGAGTATATTATATATAGCAAATATACTAGGCTTATTCTAGTTACGCTAAAAGATCTATCATTGTCGGCAAAACACTGAAATTCTAGAGTCGATCGCTTAATTATTGACAGCCTCAGTACGCGGAGGCATGAGATAAATTAAACCAGAAATTAGCGTCAGCGCGACAGCGATCCAAAAAGCGATTAAGCCATATTGATGCCAATTTGCTAGCGATAATGGTGCGATTAGGATGGCGATTGCGACGATTTGACCGATCGTTTTCAGCTTACCCCAGATATTTGCCCCGCTAATCTGCGATTTGCCGACGCGCCAACCAGCAATCGTCAGTTCGCGAGTTAGAATCAAACATACACCCACCGCTGGAGCTAGATGCAGATCGATCGCGACTAGTAGTGGGATTAGCACGAGTAACTTATCTACTAACGGATCGAGAAATTTGCCGAGATCGGTAACCAGATCTAACTTGCGTGCGAGATAGCCATCCAACCAATCGGTCGCAGCAGCAACTAAAAAAACTCCGAAACCAATCCAGCGCTCGTTTGTGCTATCGCTATACATGCAATAAACCACGATCGGTAATCCGAGTAGGCGCGAAAGTGTAATCCAATTGGGTAAGTTCATATTTTTCAGAGCGCGAGCTAAAGACGGTAAAACGAGCGGTTGCGAAAGTGTGGTTAGTTAGGTAAATTCACAATCTCAAGTGGTGGGAATCGGCTATTTGCGGGCATAATAATTAAGTCATCATTGACTGAAACTACAGCTATCGATCGACAGATGAAGGATACGTTAGCGGACTAACACTCTTTTAGTAGATGACACGATCGATACCCATAAGCGAGTTTAGCGACAACATCTATGCGATCGCAAGGAACGATAATTTTCGTGCCGTGCTGCCACAGGCAAAGCGAATGCTACGAAGAAACGCAACGCATCACAAACACGAACGCCAACGGTTGCGGATGAAGATCGCCGCACTGACTAGCTTATTCACCTTTAGAGTATTGAGTCGATAGCATGGAAAATAGACACAGCAACGTTCAAACCCAAAATTTATCTGTCCGAGAAGCAATGGCTTCAGTACCTTTTCTGAGTGAATTACCAGAATCTGCTGTCGCTCCAGCACTCGTCCATGCGGCAATTCGCAATCACCCTGCCAATCAGACGATCTTACTAGAAAACGATTGGGGCGGTTCGGTCTATTTTGTCCTCAGCGGCTGGCTCAAAATTCGGACTTATAATGCTGAAGGACGAGAAATCACCCTAAATATCGTCGGGAGAGGTGAGATCGTCGGTGAGATGGCAGCATTAGAACAAGCGCCACGTTCTACGGATGTCCTGAGTTTGACACCTGCGACGATTGTGAATATTCCCGCTGAAGATTTCGTCCGGCTACTCAAAGTCGAGCCACTAGCTGGAATGCGCCTCGCACAACTGATGGCGCGCCGACTACGCCAAGTCAATCGTCGCTTACGATTGCGCGAATCGAATAGTGCTTCGCGCGTTGCCGATACCTTATTATTTTTGGTAGAAGGACAGGGAAAAACTGTGGGTAAAGGTGTTGAGATTCCCAACCTTCCCCACCGCGAACTTAGTAGTATGAGCGGCTTAGCACGAGAAACCGTAACGCGGGTACTCACCAAAATGGAAGCATCAGGACTGATCGCTCGCAACCACGATATTCTCTTGATTCCTGATGTCGTCGCTTTAGAAGCAAGTATCGTGTAGTTACTTATAGCGGTTCTCATCCTAGTGAAGGGCATTATTAGTGGTTTTAGTGGCTAGTGGCTGGTGACTAGTGGCTAGTACATGTACCTCATTCGATTGGGAACCGCTATAGTGCGATCGATTTTTTAGTGCAGGGATAATCGAAAAAGCTAGACTACAATTTTAACTAGCGATCTTTTCATCGACCCGTGTTAGGTTTACCTGAAATACTTCAGCAAATGCTAGAGCGATCTGCGATCGTACTAGATCTGTGTGGATATTTGGAATAAACTCAGCCATACTCGTAACAGATCGATCGCGGATCCCACAGGGCACGATCCGCTCGAATCCACTCAGATCTGGATTTACATTAAGTGCAAAACCATGCATACTCACCCACTTAGTAACTTTAATCCCGATCGCGGCAATTTTGCGATCGTCTATCCATACACCAGTCAAACCATCGATGCGGTTTCCGGTTAAGTCATTCAATGCTAAAACGCGAATAATTACCTCTTCTAATTGGCGTAAATACCAGTGTAGGTCTTGACGGAAATAACGCAGGTTGAGAATTGGATAACCGATAATTTGACCGGGACAGTGATAGGTAACTTCGCCACCGCGTTCGACGCGATATAATTCATATTCAGTTTGTTGATGGTCGAATTTGAGAAATTCTAAACTAGAGCCAGTACCGAGTGTATACACAGGTGGATGCTCGAGGATGACTAATGCGTCGGCAATACTCGGATCTTCAATTCGTGCTTGTTGTAGAGATTTTTGCCAGATCCAAGCAGTTTGGTAATCGATAATTCCACAATCGTAGAGCGCACATTCACGGACATCGATAACTGTTGCCATTGCTTTTTAACCCGCAGAATTACAAAGATCTATTTAGGAATATTAACGTTAGTTTGAGAAAGTTTGAGATTGATGAGCGAGAGAATGAAAATGATGAGAAACAATACCAATCCGATCGTACAAGCATAACTCAAATCGGGATCGGTCGAACCAAAACCTTGCTGGTAGAGATAATAAACGACTGTTTTAGAACTGTTTCTCGGCCCACCTTGGGTCATGACATAGACTTCTTCAAATATTTTGGTGGCCGCGATCGCCGAAATTACCGCGACCAATAACATGTAAGGACGCATTAACGGAATCGTAATATCCCAATGTTTGGTAAAACTATCCGAACCATCGATCGCCGCAGCTTCATAAAGATCGGACGGAATCGATTGCAACCCTGCTAAATAAATTGTCATGTAATAACCCAATCCCTTCCAAATCGTCACCAACATCACACTAAATAATGCCAAGCTCGGACTCGTTAGCCAGGGTAATCCGGAAATGCCAACAACTTGCAAAAGTCGATCGAGCAAACCATTCTCCGCATAGATAAACTTCCAGGCAATCCCCGCCACTACCATCGAAATAATCACTGGAACATAATAAGCTGCTCGAAAGAAGCTCATGCCGGTTAATTTCTGGTTGACGGCAATTGCTAGCAATAGTGGCGCAAATACTAACACTGGTACGACCCCACACAGATACACCACCGTGTTTCTAATTGTCTGCCAAAATATTTCATCTTTTAACAATCGATCGAAATTTGTTAATCCTTGCCAATTTGTAGTCCCCGCGCTCGGGTCATAATTGGTAAAGCTCAGATAGAAAGCCTGCACTGCAGGCAAAAATACTGTCAATCCCAGCAAGAACAATGCGGGAGCGAGAAACAAATAAGGAGAATAAAGAGTCCAATTAATCTGACGCAGCCGAATCATGGAGTTAAGGGTTAGGAATTAGGGGTTAAGGCCAGCATCGATCCAGCGGATGACAATCCAAGAAAATTTGTAAAAATACTCTCACGAGTAATATCCTAGAGATTATCAGGATAATCCGATCGGTGTAAGCAATAACCAATAACCAATAACCGATCCCTCGTTCCAATTTTGTACTATTGTGTAAAGAGAACGATCGAGTCTTTCTATCATCTCATTCCCCCATCCCTGCTCGACAGGCACCACTGGCAATATCTTCATGTTTGGTCTTATCGGTCACCTTACCAGTTTAGAACACGCCCAAGCCGTCGCCAAAGACTTAGGCTTTCCCGAATACGCCGACCAAGGGCTGGACTTTTGGTGCAGTGCCCCACCACAGACAGTAGACCATATTAAGGTCACGAGTGTCACCGGACAACAGATCGAAGGCTACTATGTCGAATCGTGTTTTTTGCCAGAGATGTTGGCGACGCGGCGAATTAAAGCTGCCATCCGCAAGATTCTCAATGCGATGGCTCACGCTCAAAAGCAAGGCATTAATATTACCGCGCTAGGTGGATTTTCGTCGATTATCTTTGAAGAATTCGATCTCCATCAAAATAAGCAAGTGCGGAATATCGAATTAGATTTTGACAAATTTACCACCGGAAATACGCATACAGCCTACATTATTTGTCGGCAGGTAGAAGATGGCGCTGCCAAACTTGGGATCGACTTGAGCAAAGCTACTGTTGCAGTTGTCGGTGCGACTGGCGATATCGGTAGTGCCGTCTGTCGCTGGCTGGACGCGCGCACGGATCTCACAGACTTACTCTTGGTCGCGCGCAATCAAGAGCGGCTTCAACAGCTCCAATCCGAGCTAGGACGCGGCAAAATTCTATCGATGGAGGAAGCATTGCCCCAAGCGGATATCGTCGTGTGGGTGGCGAGTATGCCAAAAGGGGTGGAAATCGATGCCACCAAACTCAAACAACCTTGTCTGTTAATCGATGGCGGTTATCCTAAAAATCTGGGAACAAAAATTCAATCACCAGGAGTTTACGTGATGAACGGTGGCATCGTCGAGCATTCGCTCGACATCGACTGGAAAATCATGAATATCGTGGCGATGGATATTCCCGGCCGCCAACTATTTGCTTGTTTTGCCGAGGCGATGCTTTTAGAATTCGAAAAATGGCATACTAACTTCTCGTGGGGTCGCAATCAGATTACGATCGAGAAGATGGATCAAATCGGTCAAGCCTCTGTCAAGCACGGCTTTCGTCCGCTGCTATCTTTTGTTGGGGGATAAAATTTGGCCATAATTTGGAACCCATCTCTAAACCGGAACCCCCGCTCCGGAACCCACCCGGCCCTGTCGGGCACCCCTCCAAGGAGGGGAATAAGATAGTGAATTCATAATTTATAATTCATCATTCATAATTTATTAGATGCCTGCTCCCACGGAAAAAAAGCCCTTTTTACTCGAATTTGAAAAGCCGTTGGCGGAATTGCAAGAACGGATCGATAAAATTCGCGAACTTGCAGAAGAAAGCAGCGTCGATATCTCCAGTCAGATCGGACAGTTGGAGACAAAATACGTGCAACTTCGCGATGAAATATTTAGTACTCTCACTCCAGCGCAACAGCTCCAACTTGCCCGTCATCCTCGTCGTCCCAGCACGCTCGACTATATTCAGGCAATCTGTGATGAATGGATAGAGTTGCATGGTGACAGACGCGGCAAAGACGATCCGGCTCTAGTTGGCGGGGTAGGTAAATTAGCGGGGATTCCCGTAGTATTGCTGGGGCATCAAAAAGGGCGGGATACTAAAGATAACGTCGCACGCAATTTTGGGATGGCTGCTCCAGGCGGATATCGGAAGGCAATGCGATTGATGGAGCACGCCAATCGTTTTAGAATGCCGATCGTGACATTCATCGATACGCCAGGAGCTTGGGCGGGACTAGAAGCCGAAGAATTAGGCCAGGGTGAAGCGATCGCGTATAATCTTCGCGAGATGTTTCGACTCGATGTGCCGATTATTTGTACTGTGATCGGCGAAGGTGGATCTGGGGGAGCGTTGGGAATTGGCGTGGGTGACAGGTTGATGATGTTCGAACACGCAGTCTATTACGTTGCTAGTCCCGAAGCTTGCGCTTCGATTCTGTGGAAAGATGCTGGTAAGGCTCCCCAGGCAGCAGAAGTATTGAAAATTACTGCTAAGGATTTAAAAAATCTCGGCATTCTCGACCAGATATTGCCCGAACCACTCGGTGCCGCCCATGCCGATCCCGTCAAGGCAGCAGATGTGTTGAAGGAAGCAATTTTGAAGAATATTCAAGCCTTACAACTACTCAAGCCAACGGAACTAAGATCGCTACGATACAATAAATTTCGCCAGATGGGTGTGTTTAATGAATAATTACTAGCAATTCGAATCAGTGTTATGATAAATCCGTAACAAATATTTACAAATTGCTCGTATTGGGGCATATTCCCTGGACTAGATGAATTCGATCGCAAACCTTAATCGAACGGCATTAATTACTGGAGCTAGCAGTGGCATTGGCAAAGCCACCGCATTAGCTTTTGCCAAAGCAGGGATCGACCTAGCACTGGTGGGTCGTTCTGAAGCTAAATTAGCAGCAGTTGCCGTTGCAGCAGCAGCTGTCGGTGTCAAGGCTAAAGTTTATCCACTGGATCTGGCTAAAATCGATCGAGTCTCTTCAGAAATTGCTGCGATCGCCGCAGAATGGGACAATTTAAATATTCTCGTGAACAATGCAGGGATGGCATATACCAATACCATCAGCGATACGCCACTTGCGGATTGGCAGAGATCGATCGATTTGAATTTAACCAGCGTATTTCAGTGCATTCAGGGAATTTTGCCCCACATGCGCCAACGACACTCAGGGACGATCGTTAACGTTTCTTCGATCGCGGCCAAACAGGTATTTCCCAACTGGGGAGTATACTCTGTGAGTAAATTTGGCTTGATGGCACTCACTCAAGCAGTTGCAGGCGAGGAAAGAGCCAATGGCATTCGCGTTACGGCTATTTGTCCAGGCTCGGTAAATACGCCACTGTGGGATACAGACACCGTGCAAGCCGACTTCGATCGATCGGCAATGCTAACTCCAGAAATGGTTGCTGAAGGCATCCTATACGCTGTTCTAGCCCCTGCTGGTGCCGTTGTCGAAGAGATTACCATCATGCCCAGTGGCGGTGCATTTTAGGGATTAGGGATTACTGGATCGGGGATTAGCGGTAAGTTTATACTAGCCACTAGCCACTAGCCACTAGCCACTAGCCACTAAACCAACTCTCCACTTCTAATATCTATTAAGACAAAAAATGACAATTTCCCCATCCCAAAGTAGTAATTCTGCTGCTGGAGACCGCCCGAAGAAGATCGATCCTCGACCCGATCGCAATACCCATGATGGCGCACCCGTAAAAATTCACGATCCTGAAGAAGTCAGTCTAGAGGATATGATGTCCTCAGTTCGCCAGATTATCTTAGGAGTAGGCGAAGATCCCGATCGGGAAGGATTGCTTAAAACTCCCAAACGGGTCGCCGAATCAATGCGCTTTCTCACCAGCGGCTACAATCAATCGTTGGAAGATATCGTTAACGGTGCCATTTTTGACGAAGGGCACAATGAAATGGTATTGGTGCGCGATATCAACTTCTTTAGCATGTGCGAACACCACATGCTCCCATTCATGGGTAGAGCGCACGTTGCGTACATCCCCAACCAAAAAGTTGTCGGCTTGAGCAAACTTGCCCGCATCGTTGATATGTACTCGCGCCGGATGCAAGTCCAAGAGCGACTGACACGCCAAATCGCCGAAGCCCTCCAAGAAGTCCTCGAACCTAGAGGCGTTGCGGTAGTAATGGAAGCGAGCCACATGTGTATGGTCATGCGTGGCGTGCAAAAACCTGGCGCTTGGACGGTAACGAGCGCGATGCTAGGAGCCTTCCAAGAAGATCACCGCACTAGAGAAGAATTTCTCAACCTCATTCGCCATCAACCTGGGTTTTAGGGAACAGTGAATAGTGAACAGTGAATAGTGGCTGGTAAAATCCCCTCCAAGGAGGGGTGCCGCGAAGCGGTGGGGTGGGTAAGATCTATGCGCCTACCCTTTCCACACTATCCCACTCCCTACTCCTTCGCCTCCGACTTGCGATTCCGACAGCGATCGGAGCAATATTTCACATCATCCCAACAATCTTCCCATTTCTTCCGCCAGGTAAAAGGTCGCTGACAGACGGTACAAACTTTTGTCGGTAAATCAGATTTCGATCGATGGCGGGGCATAATTCGCAAATAGTAAACGGTAAACAGTGAGCACCTATTTAAATCATATCCGGATTATTCTGGTAGAGCCTGCGGGTGCCCTCAATATTGGGTCGATCGCGCGGGTAATGAAGAATATGGGATTGACGCGATTGGTTATTGTCAATCCGCAGTGCGAAGTATTGGGCGAGGAAGCGACGCGGATGGCTGTACACGCGATCGATCTACTCGAAACAGCCCAAATCGTCCCCGATTTAACTACTGCCTTACAAGGCTGTACGCGCGTAATTGCGACTACCGCCAGAGATCGTGCCATTCCCACCCAGTTAGAAACACCCCGCCAAGCATTACCGTGGCTGTTAGAAAGTAGCCAACCGACGGCATTACTTTTCGGGCGCGAAGATAGTGGTTTGACTAATGCCGAATTAAATTACGCTCAACGTTATATCCGCATTCCGGTTGGTTCTGAATATAGTTCGCTAAATTTAGCTCAGGCGGTGGGAGTTTGCGCCTATGAATTGCAAATGTGCGCGAGTAGTAATGAAATAGAAACGATCGCGCGAGCGTCTCAATTACCGCCACAGTTAGATATCGCACCTGTAGAGCAAGTCGAAGGTTACTATCAACAATTAGAAACTTTACTCTTAGAGATTGGCTATTTATTTCCGCATACAGCCGCACATCGGATGGAAAAAATCCGGCGCTTATACAATCGCAGCCAACTTTCCCCAAATGAAGTCGCTTTATTACGTGGTATTTTAAGTCAATTTCGCGGCGCACTCGATCGAGCTTCGCAACAGCAGCGCTAATTTTTTTATACAATCGCGTAATATATACTAGGATTACAAGTAGTTAGTAAATAGAGCGATTCGTGCAAAGTAGCAAAATCTCGTTCCGCGATCGAACTATCTGGCTGTATCGGTGGGGTAGATGGCCAGTGCTGACATATCTGTTGGCCTGTTTGGGCTTGTTTTTATATCAAGAGCGACTGATTTATAAGCCAGAACTGAAGATTGCAACTACACCAGCCGATCGCGATCTCGACTATCGCGATGTGTGGATACCAGTAGATAAAACTGGTAAAACCAATGATAAATTATTTGGGTGGTGGCTCCCAGCGACGGGTAAAACAAGTTTGCCGCAAGCAAGATCTAAAGGTACGATTTTATATTTGCATGGATACAATCAGAATATCGGGAAGAATATCGACCCTGCGCGGACGCTCGATCGATTGGGCTATGATGTTTTATTAGTTGACTATCGGGGATATGGCAAAAGTAGCGGTAAATTTCCCTCCGAACGCCAACTCTATGCCGATGCCGAAATTGCTTGGAATTATCTCGTTAAAACCCGCAAAATATCACCCGATCGCATTGTTATTTATGGTTATTCTTTAGGTGGGGCGATCGCGATCGATCTTGCTACTCATCATCCGGAAGCGGCTGGTATCGTCGTCCAAAGTAGCTTTACTTCTATGTCGGCGATGGTAGCAACATCACCGTGGTCTAAGCTCTTACCCATGCGGTTATTGTTAACCCAAAAATTTGACTCGATCGCTAAAGTTAAATCGTTAAAAATACCCATTCTATATATTCATGGTACTGCCGATCGCCACATCCCATTTACCATGAGTCGATCGCTCTATGAAGCTACTACCAATCCCAATAAACAGTTAGTAATGGTTGCTAATGCCGGACATTGGAATTACAACAATAATTTTAGAAAGCCAGAAAATTTAGAGATAATCGATCGATTTATGAAAAAATCGATCGCTAACAAAATTTACTAGATCTCCACCCTATGGAATAAAATTTGTCAGATACAATCTCCAATGATATTTTACTATCGATCCCTCAATGCCTACACTTAGTGAGACATAAGCCTTGAATCTATGGTTTAATCAATCCTTCTTCTGAATTACGATATTTACTAACTAATTTTTTGTGTTTAATAATTGGACTCAAAAGTATGGGAGCAAGAATTGAAATACTAATCAATAGCCATAGTGTAATGATTGAAGTTGAATTTAATTTACGACTCAGGAAATTACAATCTATATATATCAGCACAATAGACGTTACTATCGTCGCTGGCCCAAACCATTTTACTACACCATCCAAGTTTAACTTATCGGCTTTAATTGGAATCTCAGCAGTCTTAGCTTTTAGCTCTAATTCTTCTGTCTCCCCGGAAGAGTTTGAGTGTAATAGTATTTGTCGCCTATAAACCTTGCCAGCCATCAGCTTGTCTGTATTGACAACGATCGAACATTCATTAGCATTCCCCGAAAACTTCCTCGATCCGAATGAAATCCACGCATGAGAATTCGGCGTATGTGGCGGATCGCTCGGATGTGGTACAACTTCCCACCAACCTTCTAAAACAGTGTCTGGTATATTGTTCCGTACTGTTAATGTTTGAGTAACTCGTTCGCCCAATTTACTCGCTGTAAACTCCAAAACAGAACTACTCACGATCGCTTCTGGTACGCGCTTCACATACAGCGGTTTAAACGCATTAAAAGCAGCTTCAGCATCAAGATATCGATCCTTTGGATCGGGTTGAACGACTTTTTCCAGCCAATCGACAAAGCGCAAACTATAAGCTGATAGCAACTCTCTCAAGCCCATGACTTGATTAGTGCCCATATTAATGATGTTATACATTTCCGCAGGTTCCGTTCTTGTCAACCAACACACGATCGACATTCCCAAACTATAGATATCGGTTGTTTTATTAAACTGTTGAAACCGCTGCTCTGGTGGCATAAAACCTAAAGTACCAACCGATACTGTCGAACCACCCGTACCTTCGCTGACTTTTGCCCCACCAAAATCAATCAGATAAGGCTGACATAGATTATCTATCAAAATATTTGCAGGCTTAATATCTCGATGCAGCACCGGATCTGTAAACGTTTTTTGGAGATAGATTAAAACTTCCAGTAGCTTGAGAATAATCTCTTTTACCTGCTCTGGCGTATATACTTTCTGGTTTGAGATGATTTCTGATAGGGGTTTACCATCGATATATTCCTGCACGATACAGGAACTCTGCGGTGTTTCAAAACTCGTCAGATATCGCGGGATATTTGGATGATCTAACTGCTGTAAGATCTTCACTTCTCGATCGATCTCTTTATGTCCATCCCAACCCGAACCCTGGGCAAACTGAAACTGCTTAATTACTACCAACTGCGCTGAGCTAATCTCTCTCGCCAAATACGCGATTCGCCCAGCTCCTAAATTTGCTCCCAGTTTTTCAATTACTTCGTATCCGTGAGCAGTGAAGTCATTAAAGTTACTCATGAGAAGCTGTTCGGTGAAGAGACTACTTTTCTTAATATGCCCAGAATTGTAGTTGATTTCGTAGGGTTATGGAAAGATCGATGTCGGTTTCTTACATCGCTAATGTGTGTTTTTTTATCGCAAAGGCTATACGATCGTATCAGAACGATCGCGATGCGAGTCGCAAACATTGATGTCTACACAAAAAAGAGTTAGCCAAATAGATTTGAAAGTTAGTCTCGACCAAAAAGAATTATTAGAACGAGCTGCTACACTCAAGGGGTTAAGCTTGAGTGCTTACTTACTGTCGTGCAGTTTAGAAGCAGCACAGACAGATATCGCAGCTACCGAACATTTAGTTTTGAGCGATATAGATCGAGACTTATTTCTCCAACTCATGCTCGATCCGCCATCACCAGAGCCAGCTTTAATCGACACGATGGCTGAGTTTCAAGCTAAATATGAGGCGCAATAGTGGATTTGTATTTCAAACTATTGCAAACCTTTGTCACAAATCTAATAACCCATAGCGTTTCTGAAGGGTGAGGAGTTGGGTTCTGGCGGTAGCGGCGTTGTCGGCGAGATCGGCGAATTCGATCAGGCGCAGGAGTTCTTTTTTGAGTAAATTACGCTCGAGCGCCAGCGTATCTCTATCTAATTGTGGGGGTAATACCACCATATCGTACAGCGTAGCGCGGTCTTTGCCTACATCTGGCCTAAGGATACGACCTCGACGCTGGATGAATTGGCGGGGGTTGGTACTGCTGGCGAGGATAACGGCATGTTCGATCGCCGGAATATCGATACCTTCATCCAAACAGCGGATGGCGACTAGTCCCTGGAGGGCACCGGATTCAAATTGCTGGCGGAGTTGTTCTCTGTCGGATAGAGATGTGGCTGCGGTGTAAGTATTGACGCGATAACCGAGTTCGTTTCCTAACAGATGAGTGACTGCGGCGAGTTGTTGGGTGCTGTCGCTGCTACCATCGCCACAGTAGAATAGGGTGTGGCTGGTATCGAGTCGATCGCGCATCAACTTTTTGAGTGCTACAAGCTTGTTGGCTGCTGCACCGATCAGTCTGGCACGCTGCATCAATAGGGGTGTCAAATCGGGAGTGTCGAATTCATCGTAGCTAGTTGCGCGATCTTTGGATTGGTAGAGGAGTTTGCGGGCGATCTCGCGGGAGAGTTTAAGATAGGCTTCAGTCTCGCTTTCGGTGAGTTCGATGAGGATGGGGTAATAAAGATAGTGGACGAGGGCACCTTGCTCGATCGCATCTTTGAGGGTAAATTCGGGCTGCAGGATGTCGCCGAAGTAGTCGAAGATGTTTTGGGTGCCCACATCGTCATAGTGGCGTTCGGGAGTGGCTGAGAGGGCGAGTCGCAAACCCACATTGCGCGGGAGGCTAGACTCGCGTTTTTTCGCGCCAAGGTTGTGAACTTCATCGCCGATAATGAGAGTGCGATCGGGTAAGTATTTGAGTTGAGATTGAAAGCCTGGGGTAATTAGGGTTTCGTTTGTGGTAATGACAGTTAGAAATTCTTGCTGGCGCGTATTGATTCTGGCAAGTTGATGGGAAAATTGACTCTGCCATTTATGGATACTTTCACAGGCGAGAATTGGCTGAAGATGAAATTTTTCGCACTCTCTACCCCACTGAGTGACAAGGTGACGGAACGGACAGACGATGATGAGTACTTGCAGGCCGATTTGTTGGTATAGTTGGGTGACGATCGCTAGTGCGGTGATAGTTTTACCGCTACCTGTAGCCATTTTGAGCGTGCCCCGACCTTGATTTTGAAACCAATTGGTGACTGCTAGCTGTTGATACGATCGCAGTTGCAAATTTGCTGGCAATTGTGGCGCGCCATCAGGAACTTGCTCGACTCGATAACTTATCTGAGATTCGGCAACTGCTAACAATTGATAAATCTTGGTAAAGTCTAGCTGTGAGTTCGCCAATAATGGATTTGCAGGTATTTTGCGAACTCGATAGGTATATTTAGAGTCGATCGACACGACACGGTACCGGAACATCTGTATGCTCAGACTATCACGGTCGATCGATTGTCACAGTCAGCGATCTGGCTTAAATAGTTTAACCAAAGATAACAGGTTCAGAGCCGCTCATTTGGACGGGAATCAATAGAAAAGCTTTTTCGTAATCCACAATCCACAATCCACAATCGAATGACCTCTCAGCCCTTGCAGGAGATTTAAGTTAATGAATAATCGTCCCATCATTCTCGGCATCGTCGGCGATAGCGGCGCAGGTAAAACAACACTGACTAGTGGCATCGCGCAAATTTTAGGTAAAGAGAATATTACCGTTATCGGTACGGATGATTATCATCGTTACGATCGATCGCAACGTGCGGAAATTGGGATTACTGCGTTACATCCTGACTGCAATCACCTCGATATCATGCAGCAACATTTGGCGTTGCTCCGCACGGGGCAATCGATTCTCAAGCCGATTTACAATCACCATACGGGTACTTTCGATCCGCCACAATATGTCAAACCCAATAAATTTTTGATTGTGGAGGGATTGCTGGGTTATTCAACACGAGGACTGCGCGATTGCTATGATGTCAAAGTGTATCTAGCTCCACCCGAAACGCTCCGCCAGGGCTGGAAAATTAAGCGCGATACGCTCAAGCGTGGCTACACTGAGGCTCAAGTTTTAGCCGAACTCCAAAAGCGCGAGCCAGATTCAGAAGAGTTTATTCGTCCGCAGCGCCAATGGGCGGATTTAGTTGTCGGGTTTTATCCACCTGTCAGTGAGGCTGAGGAAACTACCGCGCACTTGAATGTCAAGTTGGTACTTAGACCGACTATTTCACATCCAGATCTGAGTCAGATTTTAGACCGAGACAGCAGCCACGAGCAACCAACCATTCGGTTAAATCTCGATCGAGATATGGGTAAACCCGTTGATGTGTTGGAAGTAGATTCTCATGCTACCCGCGATAGCGTTCGAGGGCTGGCGAAAATGATTTGTGCTGACTTACCGGAGCTACACCACCTCACCGATCTGGAAATCGACTCCAATTTAGGTAAAATCACGGGGACGACTGGCGAAACGCTCCAAAGCTATCCACTCGCGCTCACGCAACTACTGATTACTTATCACATGCTCAAAGCTACTCAAAAATAAATTGTTATAACAGAGCGCCTGATGACAAGCTAACGGTAATCTCTCGCATAAATTTATTTTGATGTGTGCTGAGATCGGAGTTTCTTTCTCAGTCGCAACACTACCGAGCCACCAATTAGCGTCCCAATCGTCATCATCGGCTCGGGAACTGCGGTCGCAGCCGCCAATCCATTAAACTGGACATTATCTAATTGGAAATAAGTTCCCGCGTCCAAAAATCTAAATTCGAGTTTGTCCGTGCCAGTACCAGTATAAGTAAAGCTATATGGGGTAAAGAAGGTCGTCGTGGCTGCAATATTAGCTTGACCAAATAAAATAGTATTGTTGACTCTAGCTTCAAAAGAATTGGGTATGCCACCTCCACTCAAGAGATCGTATTTGATTTGATAACTCGTTCCTGCAACTGTCGCTAGAGTTTGGGACAAAGATTCGATCGATGTAGTACCTAAAAATGCTGTTTTCGTACCATTATCGCCATCACTAACAAAGATATTATCATTAGTACTCAGCATCCAGCCAGAGATATTACCAGTTTCAAAGTTACCATTGGTAACTAAATTTATTGCTTGGGCCGATGTAGCTACTAACGTCATCACCGCGATAGTTGCTGTCGATAAAGCTATCGTTGGTAAGAAAGGGGCGATCTTTTTCATCTTGTAATACCGTGAGAACTAGGGGATAAATACCGATCGGACGACAGGAAGTAACAACAGCTTAGATATCAATAATATTACCGAACTTCATGAGAGCGAACTGTCAAAATCATTCTAGTATTTGCCGATCGACGATAAATTAGAGCGTGAAATTTACCGCAATTATAACCTAGCAATCGTTGTAAGTGTCAACAAAACCAATCTTTGTCGATCGTAAAATCCAGCTATTTAGCTGTCACCTTGGCGATCGGCTTTAAAACCAAACTCTCCTCAGGCATTTAATCTTAATTCTTATCCTTAAGTTATCCTGAATTTAACCAAAATAGTTTATTCTCGGTGGTGGAATCTAGCAACTTCAAATACATGTCGATTGTTATCGTCAATGTATCGATGCTGAGTAAAGTTAGATCCTGACGATCGTTGTCGATCGGGCTGTGATGAAAATATTAATATTTTTTAGATTGGAAAATAATTTTTAATATATTCGCAGATAAGTCGAAGTTAGATTTTATTAATATTTGAGAGCTTGTAGTTTCAATTAGTTTAGAGCTAGCGCTGACACGATCGCGGCAATCGGCACTCGTGGTGAGTAGAAGACCGACAGAACATCAATCATCTACCCAAATATCATCAGAGACAAACATGGCAGCTATAAGTTTGACGAGTACTAGTCCATATACTCAAGATTTCAATGCATTAGTAAATTCTGGTACTAGCTCCACTGTCCCTGCTGGCTGGGAGTTTAGCGAAACAGGAACTAATACCAATACCACATATACCGCAGGTACTGGCAGCTCGAATGCTGGAGATACTTATAGTTTTGGGGCGGCTGGAGCGACAGATCGAGCTTTTGGCGGATTGCAGAGTGGCAGTCTGCTGCCGACGATCGGCGCGAGTTTTACCAATAATACAGGCGGGACGATCTCTGCGCTAGCAATCGCTTACACCGGAGAACAGTGGCGATTGGGTGCATCCGGGCGAACGGATCGGCTGGACTTTCAATACAGTTTAGATGCTACGTCTGTGAGTACCGGAACGTGGATCGACTTCAATGCGCTGGACTTCAATGCGCCGAATTCTACTGGTACTGTCGGTCTGCTCGATGGCAATATTACTGCCAATCGGACGGCAATTAATGGCACGATCGATAGTCTGAATATTGTAAGTGGCGCTACCGTATATTTACGGTGGACAGACTTTAATGCTACAGGTGCCGATGACGGATTGGCGATCGATGATTTCTCACTCACTGCCAACTCTACCGCTCCGAGCTTGCCAACAGTTAATTTGGGAGTTAGTAGTAATACTGGCTCGGAAGCTGGCCAGACGGCAATTACCGTTACCGCTACCGCCACAAGTCCAGTCTCTGGCAACCAAACCATAAATCTGACGATCGCTGGAACGGGAATTACTACTGGTGACTACATTCTCAACAACACGACCGCCAGTAATATTACAATCACCATTCCCAGTGGCGCGACGAGTGGAGCGGTCACTTTCAAGGTTGTAGACGATGCGTTGGTTGAAGGCACCGAAACGGCAAAATTGACGATCGACACGCCTTCGGCAGGGATTAAACTAGGCGCGGTGACCTCGCAAGACATTGCGATCGCCGATAACGATGCTGTTGTCACATTTACCAAAATTCACGACATCCAAGGTACTGGTGCGACGGCGGCATTGACAGGGACTCAATCGATCGAGGGGATCGTTACGCGTGTCTTTGCGGGTGCGACCCAACTAAATGGCTTCTACGTCCAGGAAGAAGATGCTGATGCTGACAATAATACCGCTACCTCAGAAGCAATTTTTGTCTTCGATCCGAATGGTAAATTTACTGGCAATGTTGGCGATAAAGTCCAAGTTAGTGGTAATGTCAAAGAACTTACGAGCACTGGTAACGGTAACAATAGTAGTCTGACCGAGCTAGATTTATCGGCTGGCACCGTGCTCGACTTGGGTGCGAGTACGCTACCGACAGTTACCACTATTCAAATTCCTACTACTAATGTCAGCGACCTCGAGCGTTACGAAGGAATGCTCGTCAACATTAGTGCTAGCAGCGGCGACCTTACCGTTACTGAAAATTATCAGCTCGGACGATTTGGACAAGTCGTACTGTCCGCAGCAGGCGCGAGCAATCAACCTGGTACCGACGCGCGCCTCGACCAGTACACCCAGTTTAATGCTCCGAGCGTCAGCGGTAATACAACATATCTAGCCGACCTAGCAAAGCGCACGATTTATCTCGACGACGGTAGTGGCTCCCAAAACTTAGATCCGATTTTATTCGGACGTGGGGGGAGTCCACTGAGCGCAGCAAACACCCTCCGCAGTGGCGATACGGTGAATAATATTACCGGAATTCTCGACGAGCGGTTTGAAGGCTATCGGATCCAAACCACTGCGCCAGTCAGCTTCACTGCCACCAATCCTCGGCCCGTGACACCGCCTTCAGTCGGCGGTACGTTGCGGATAGCTAACTTCAATCTGCTCAACTACTTCAATGACTTAGACTTGTCTAGCTCGACTCGGTTTACGAACGATAGCGGACAGTCGTTCGAGCCGCGTGGGGCGAATACTGCGGCTGAATTTACCCGCCAACGCGATAAAACGATTCAAGCCATCATTAATTCCGGCGCAGATGTCTTAGGACTTAACGAAGTCGAAAACAATGGTTTTGGAACAAATAGCGCCATTCAAAATCTGGTCGACGGCTTAAACGCGATCGTGGGTGCGGGCACGTATGCTTTCATCAATCCCGGCACGAATATCTCTACCGATGCTATTACTGTCGGGATTATTTACAAAACAAGTCAAGTTACACCGATCGGGAATGCGGCGACGATGCCTCTGGGCTACTCCGCTGCCTTCGATCTAGTCGGACGACGACCCCTAGCCCAGACCTTCCAGCAAACCGCCAACGGGCAACAATTTACCGTAGCCGTCAATCATCTCAAGTCCAAGGGTTCTAGTTCTGGTGGTGCTGGCGATAACGATATTGGCGACGGTCAGGGTCTCTCCAACGGCACTCGGACGCGCGAAGCCCAAGACTTAGCGACTTGGTTGGCCACCAAGCCAACGGGTACGAACGACCCTGATTATATTATTGTGGGCGACCTTAATGCTTATGCCCAAGAAGACCCGCTGACCACTCTAGCCAGCGCGGGATACAACAACCTGTTGCCAACTACCTCATACTCCTATGTCTTCAACGGACAGCAAGGTTCGATCGATCATGCGCTAGGGAGTTTGAGTTTAGCTGCGCAAGTCAGTGGTGCTGATAAATGGCACATTAATGCTGACGAGCCAACAGTCTTGGATTACAACACTGAATTTAAAACCGCAGGTCAAGCCAGTAGTCTGTATGCACCGAATCAGTTTCGGGCTTCGGATCACGATCCCGTGCTGGTCGGTTTAAATTTGGGGTTGTTTGCTGGCACTGCTGGAGCTGACAATTTCACTGGTACCACTGGCGATGATACTTATATCATCAACAATGTCGGCGATGCGATCGTGGAAAACATAAATGCCGGTATAGATACAGTTAAATCTACGATCGGTTATAGCCTCGGTGCCAACCTCGAAAACCTGATATTGACTGGCTCTGGCAACTTCAATGGTGTTGGCAACAGCCTCAACAATGTCATTACAGGCAACAGCGATAATAATACCCTCGACGGTGGTGCTGGCGACGATCGGCTCTACGGGCTAGGTGGTAATGATATCTTGCGAGGTGGTGCTGGTGCCGACCTACTCGACGGTGGCGACGGCAACGACTATGCCAGTTATAATTACGCAGCTTCGCCATTGACTATAGATTTGAGCAACCCCAGCAATAATACTGGCGAAGCTACTGGCGATACCTTCATCAGTATCGAAAATCTCCAAGGCGCTTTCGCTGCTAACAGTAATCTGATCGGCAACGCCAGCGATAACATCCTCATCGGTTATAAAGCAAATGACACGCTGACTGGCGGTGCTGGAAACGATAACTTAAACGGTGGGAGTGGTAATGATACTTATGTCATCAATGCCAATGTCGATACAGGCACTGATACGATCGTCGAGACAGCTACAGGTGGCACCGATACCCTGGACTTCCGCCCCAGTACGATCGATGTTACTATCGATTTGAGCTTGACTACCACCCAAACGATCGCGCTTGGAGTCGGGCTGATAATTCCGGTCGTCAGTTTGGAAAATGTCAATGGCGGCGCGGGTAACGACAACCTCACGGGTAACAGTTTCAACAACATCTTATTCGGCGGTGGCGGTAACGATACGCTGCGCGGCGGCGCGGGTAACGATAGCTTCTACTTTGGCGGTGGTGCTCTCTCCAGTTCCGCTGCGATTACCACCTTCCTCGGCACGGATACGATCGCTGACTTCACTAGCAATAGCGATCGGATCCTGTTGAGCAAAGCTACTTTTGCTGCCATCAACAGCGGTCTGAGTTTCACTAGCGTAGCTGACGATAATGCCGCTAAGACCTCAGCCGCCGCGATCGTGTACAGTACAGGCACGGGAAATCTGTTCTACAACCAAAATGGGATCGATGCCGATTTTGGTAACAATGGTGGTATTTTTGCTAACCTCACAGGCAAGCCCACGATCGCAGCTACCGATTTTACACTCGTTGCGTAATCAAGTTAGTTAATCTAGCTTCCAACAAATATCACCGACTTATCCACTAAGTCGGTGATATTGCTTTATTTTTGCTACGGAAAGGGTGAGATTCGAACTCACGGAAGCTTGCGCTTCATCCGATTTCAAGTCGGACGCAATCGACCACTCTGCCACCTTTCCAAATGTAGGCACTCTATGATAGCACGATCGACCGTTCGATCGATAGAGTCTCCAAGATCCAACTTTTCCCGACTTTAAGTACCGCTCTTTTCCGTCCGAGCGATCGCGAAGAGTAATTTAGACTAAAACTACAGGAATCCGCTCTAGGTAAACTGTATCGATATTAAAGTCAAAATTCTCTTAGGATATGGAAAACACAAATACACTTATTTATTTGCTTAGGGATAGATTTAGTTTCATTGACGAAATCCACAATAGCGAAAAACTTAACAGCAAAATTGTCTCATTATTGTTTATCAGTTTTAGTTGCTTTGGAATTTACGGAGCGATTATCGGTGCGACAAATACTAATACCCCTATTCAAATATTAGCTTCGGCAATCAAGCTGCCCGCTCTATATCTAATCACGCTAATTGTTTGCTTGCCAACGCTGTATATTTTCAATGCTTTCTTTGGTTCTCGCAGTACGATTCGTCAGCATTGGGCATATCTTTTGGCAACAATTACTGTGATTTCAGTATTGCTATGTGGCTTCGCTCCAGTCAGTCTATTCTTCTTATTAACTGTTAACGATAAATTTTTCTTCCTGTTACTCAACGTTGCAATTTTTGCAATCACCGGAATACTGGGTGTTTCTTTTCTCTATCGAACAATGAAGCCAAGCGAAGCCGAAGAACAAGCTGGCAATGTGAAGATTCGGAAAAACATTCTCAAATTCTGGTTGGCTTTATATGGCTTTGTCGGTACGCAACTCGGTTGGACATTGAGACCATTTTTCGGCACTGGTAGCACTTTTGAATTATTTCGCCCCCGAGAAGGTAGTTTCTTTACCGCTATCTGGGAATCGATTCACAGATTGGGATTTTAGTCGATCGCAATCCTGCAAGCGTCAGCTACTCAAAAACAATGCACCAATGGATAAAATTGTCGAATTAATCATCCCTCGATCGACCATCGAATCAATCTCCCAGCAGGAGATCGGCGATCTGATGGTGGGATTTACCTGGCGGAAAAATTTGTGGCAACAACCTCGTAAATTCATCAAACTGGGAGCGCTCCAAATTGTCGGGGGGGCGATTATTTTGATGGCAGTGACAATTCCGATCGATCGAATTGTCAATATTCATGCCTCTACTATGTCTCCGCCAGAACGAACTACACGATTGCTCCTAGTTGATGGGGCGGTTACTATGGCGATTTTAGGTAGCATAAATTGGTGGATCTGTTCCCGAGGCAAACGATTGCAGAAACTGCTTAAGTTAGTGGAAAAGATCGAGCGATACAATCAAATCGTACGCTCGATCGAAACCTTAGCCCGAGTTACAACTATCGCCACGCCCAATGCCGAAATCGATCGATTGCGGATCGTCTTGGATATTCTCGCTCAAACCCGACACAATTTGCTCGCAGCTTTAGAAATAGAGCGATTTTTACGCCAACAAGATCCTGCTAGTGACTTAAAAACTTCATTTATCGAATCAGCACCCAGTGAAATCGCCCAAAATCTAATCGCACTTCAGCACCTCGCGCAACAGCCTCAATTAGCCGAATATGCTACTCTGCTCAACCAAGCATGGGAGATCGGATTGAGTATCGATCGAGTATCAAGCTGCCATTAGCAATTATTACACTTTAGTTTTCGGCACTGAGCAGGGACCACCCAATAACTGAACAGTGCCATAATTGAAAAAGCTTCCAATTGGCACCTTATATCGATCAAAAAAATAGTACTATTGTTCACGTTGAAAGGGTTGGGTGCGAACCCAAACAAAACTCGAGAGCCTAGCAACAGTGCCGACGAACCAATTAGCCGGAAAAATGGGTGTTGGTAACAAGACAACTCCCTGTATCACAATGAGATTAGGAATGAGGATTTAATAATATACATATCTGCCCTCGTGCCGACCTTTGGTAGGGGCAATTCATGAATTGCCCCTTGTATCCTAGAACAATAGCATAGATCGATCGCGTTTGGCGATCGATCGCCAGCACAGCCGGAAGCGGGAAATTCGGATTGCCCCTAGAGACACCAAGCTCGCAAGTGTAGATTGAATCCCCAACATCCGAACAGTAGCAAACATCAACACTGGACAGTATCAGAGGTCATCTCCACTAGGAGTAAACCTGCATTGACAAGGTAAGTGAAAAAGCTACTATCCGTGCTAGCAACTAAACTTCTAGCAACCAGGTACCCAAGTATGAGTCAGACAGAGCAGGGATTAGACATCTTAGGCATCGATATCAGTAAATCTAAATTTGACGTAGCTCTGATTAAAGGAGGAAGCAATAACAACAAAGTTAAAAACAAAGTATTTGTCAATACACCAGCCGGATTCGAGCAGTTACAACAATGGCTGACGAGTCAAAATGTAACTCAAATCCATTGTTGCATGGAAGCTACCAGTACTTATGGCGATGCCCTCGCACGATTTTTGTTCGAGCACGGGTATGGAGTGAGTATCGTCAATCCGTCTCGCCCAAAAGCTTTTGGGCGCAGCCAATTGAGCCGAACCAAAACTGACCGCACTGATGCTAAAACGATCGCCCAATTTTGTGCGGCTCTGACACCCGCACTATGGACACCACCACCAATTGAGGTCGAACAGTTACAGGCATTAGTACATCGGCTGGACAACCTCAAATCCATGCGGCAACAAGAGTCCAATCGACTTGAAACCGCTGACAGCATTGTGATTGCTGCAATTACCACTCATATTGAGTTTCTGGCTCAACAAATTGTTGCTACAGAAGCTCTCATTCGCGACCATTTTGACCAACATCCGCATCTGAAGACTCAACGGGATTTAATCACCTCGATTCCCGGTATCGCCCAGGCTACTGCCTCAGCAATCTTGGCCGAGATTCGCGATGTGAGTGCGTTTGAGAGTGCTGACCAGTTGGCTGCTTTTGCTGGTTTAACCCCTAGCGAGTTTTCCTCTGGTTCTTCGGTACATGGCAAACCGCGATTATCCAAAATTGGCAACCGCAGTTTACGTAAGGTTTTGTACATGCCTGCGCTGGTGGCTCGTCGTTATAATCCACTGATTCGGGCTTTTTGCGAGCGGTTGCTCGCTAAAGGGAAGTCGAAAATGGCTGTTATTGGTGCAGCGATGCACAAATTGTTGCGTCAGGTCTTTGGTGTACTCAAATCAGGACAACCTTTCGACCCTAATTTTCTCTCTTCCCCCTCTTGACTCTCAAGACAGTATCTACCAAAGGAGGAATTGCAAGTTATTTAATCCTTATTCCTTAGTAGAAATTAGATCGGGTAAGGCTTGGCATTCTTACGCGACGTTTTCGGGGGAAGCTTCTCCCGAAAAGCTCGCTTATCTAACCAGCGTACTCTTTATCATTTCTATGTCGCTCATCATCAAGGTTTAGTCCGATCGCGCCACTACTAGCTAACCCCCATTCCCCTAGAAAAACTTCAGTAACAGCGAACTCAAACCAGTGATCAGATCGACAACATTACCATTTCCAGCACCGCCATCGGGCGTTGGTTGGCTGGCGAGTTTGATTTTGGATTGGAGTGCCTGGGCTGTTTTGACACCTTGTTGGTCGGATTTGGAGAAAAATAAGCGTTCTGCTACCATTGCGTCCTTCATGGCACCACCGTCGTTTTGCTGGCGAAATTTGGCCATCGATCGAGCGACATAGGCACCAGCAAACTCGGGGTTGAGGGCGATGGCGCGATCGTAATGTTCGATTGCAGCCGCAAAGTCATTTTTTTGCCACTCTAAAAAGCCCCAGCGATAAAAATCTTCGGCTGTGCCTAACGAAGTTGGGATACCAACTGCACCTTGGAGCGAGGCGGTACGGATATCGATGCCTTGGACGTTGGCATTTACCAGATAAGCCGATCGTAGATCGGTACCAGTAAGATTTGCGCCGCGTAAGTCCGCACCCATCAAATTGGCACCATTAAGCGATGCACCCATCAAATTTGCGCCGCGTAAATCTGCGCCAGTGAGGTTGGCACCATTGAGATTTGCCCCGACGAGATTTGCCCGATCGAGTTTAGCTCCAGATAGATCGTTCTGAACCAATCCGGCACCGCTGAGATCGCATTGCGCGCAGCTTTTTGTCGATAATAACTGGCGGGTATGAGAAATATTTTCAGCGTTGGCAGTGGCTGTAAAACCTGCGAATAGGCATAAAGTAGAGACAATAGTGGCGATTTTCATAAGAGCCTCGGGGTAGTGAGTGAGAAAAATTACAGTGGATCAGAAGGGAAGATTGCGGAGATTATCGGGATCGTCTTTCTCCTCCGATTGGCGCTCCTCGGGGGAAGATTTACTTGCTTTTGCCTGTTCCCAGGCAAGGTTAGCAGTTTCGATGCGATCGAACAAGTCGGTAGAATGCCGGGGGGGTTGAGCTAATAAGCGATCGATGTGATATTTTGCTCGAATTTCTGCCAATTCTGCGGGGGTGAGTCTGGGTTCGTTCCACTCAAAGTCAGCTGCAGTATAAACTGGGAGTCGCGAGCCGAGTCGTTCGATCGGGATATCGGGCAACCTTACTAATAAGTATTCCCGCACGCGGCGGATTTCTCCAAATCTTTGTTCGATTTCATTCAAAATTCCCACAAATTGACTGAGGTCGTGGGTAGTAATTGTGACCCGCACTTCGATATCATCGAGAGGGATACCCAATCGCTCGGCTTTGGTTAATAATTCTGGCGGAATATTTTCGAGCGAAGGGGGATTAATTGCCGCCGACAGTTCGGCCAAAACGCGATGGATCTGTTCTACAGTATTATTAACAGTTTCCCGCAAGGGTCGATCGGCGGCTGGAAGTGCTGCCAATGCTGTCAAACTTTGGGTAGCAGATTGAAGTAACTCGATGGCATTATTGAGGCGATCGGTCATGGGAACAAGGAGCGAGTGAAGTATATGCAGATCGATCGTACCAACTGGATGGAAATTATTCTGCAGGAGTTTCCAGCTTTTCGGGCGCAATGGGAAGAACATCTGGAGTCATGGAATCCGATTATCACTCGACCGATCGCGTTAGATTTAGCTGAATTTGCCGATCTTGCGATCGAGCTAATCTGGGCTGGAGACGAGATCGAAATCGATCGATTGGCGACAGTTATCGAATTAATATTAGTTGAAGGTGATGCAATAATCGAGTATGCCACGCGGAAAATGTTGTTAGAAAAAATTGCCAACAGTAGTCAGATCGCCGGATTTCCAATCGATCGATTTACCAGCAAGCTCCAACCGCAGACAGCTTACCAGTGGCAAACACTGACACTCGATCGCACCCCCGATCTGTCTATCCACCACTAACTGGGGGAATCAACACAACTTCATCACGATCGCACACGATCGTCTCAGGGTCTACAAAGTCCATATTGATGCCAAATCGCGTCACGTCGCGCCATTGGGCTAGAGTCGGTCTTTCGGTAATCAACCGCTCTAAGACCTCACTAACGGGCATATTCGCTGGGAACTGACGCGATATTTCTGCCGCTTCAAACGCTTCTTGGTAGACGGCAAATAGTTTGATGGTCGCGGTAATTTCGGTGGGGGAAGTCATAAAGTCGCAAATTCCATTCAGCTACCAGATCGTTCCTAGTGTAACGAGATATCTAAGCTCGATCGAGCCTGTTAGTTTGGCACAGCTAATAAAAAGCCCCAACTCTTAAGAGCCAGGGACTACCCCTGTTAAGGTGACATTAGTATTATGAGAGCAACAAAGGTGTAAAAGCCGAATATAATCTTACTGAAAAGCTGAAAACCTAACCAGAGAGGGAATAAAAGATGATTAGTGACATCTTTGAGAAATTTGTAGAACAGACACCCTTGACAGTGATGGTCAGAGCAATCATGGAAAAAATCTTTGCCACAGAGCAACTAGAACAGTTGTTTGAAGACACCGCCGAGCGGCAATACACCAGAGAACTGTTATTCTCAAGTGTAGTCGGAATCATGAGCTTAGTCGTCTGCGGAATTTATCCATCAGTTGGCGCAGCCTACAAAGCATTCGAGAAAGTGGTGGGGGTATCAAAAGTATCATTGTACGCAAAAATCAATGGACTAGAACCAAAGCTATCACAGGCATTAGTGCGGTACAGCAGCGAACAACTCTCATCAGTGGTGGCAGAATTTGCTCAAGCAAGCAAGATTATCTTGCCAGGATATGAAGTCAGAATCATTGACGGGAATCACATCGGGGGAACAGAACATCGAATCAAGGTGTTACGACTGCAAGCAGCAGGGGCACTACCAGGACAAGCAATCGCAGTGCTAGACCCGCAGCGAGAAATGGTTGTCGATGTATTTCCCGAAGAAGATGCTCACGCACAAGAACGGTCATTGTTGCCATCCGTGCTGGAAACGGTTACAGCAGGTCAAGTCTGGATTGCTGACCGAAATTTTTGTACCAAAGACTTTTTGACTGGCATTAGTACCCGGGAAGCCAGTTTCGTGATTCGAGAACACCTCGGTTTGAAATGGACAGAAATCACCCCCAGAGTAGAAATAGGTCAAAACGATAGTGGCACTATCTTCGAGCAACAGGTGCAGCTTGATAGTGGCATTTGTGTTCGCCGAATTACGATTCAACTCAAACAGCCAACTCGTCATGGTGATTCTCAGGTGACGGTGTTAACTAATTTGCCACAGACAGAGGTAACAGCCTTGGTTGTGGCAGATCTCTACCTCAAGCGGTGGCAAATCGAACAGATGTTCCAAGTGATTACTGATACATTTAATTGCGAACTCCAGACCTTGGGTTATCCCAAAGCAGCATTATTCGTGTTTTGTATGGCATTGATGGCATTTAACATTCTATCGACGGTTAAAGCTGCGCTCAAAGATGTTCATGGTGCCGGAAAAATTGAATCAGGATTGTCCAATTATTATGTGGTTGAAGAAGTCCAGTCAACTTTTAGAGGGATGGAAATTGCCATAGCAGCTGAGGATTGGCAGCCTTTTGCCCGAATCAGTGTGGTATCGTTGGCGGAGTTTTTACGAGATTGTGCAAGTCGTGTGAATCTTAAACGATTCTTGTCGTCCCCACGCGGAGTGAAAAAGCCGCCCACCAAGAAGAAATATGACCCCAAACATCCTCATCTTGCTACTTTTCGGCTTCTCACTACTTAGTCACACTTTGTCACCTTAACAGGGGTAGAGCCAGGGACGAATCATCAGGGTGCATCTACCACTCCTATATCCATACCCTCACGCTCGCCATCGGGATGAAACTAAGAAATTCCTAAATCGATCGAAATTATCGATCTACCCACCAACAAAAAGCCCCCAACTTATTAAGATAAGTCAGGGACGAATAACTAGGGTGCATCTACCACTCCTATATCCGCACCCTCCCGCTCGCTATCGGGATGAAACTGTTAAATTAATCTAAAAAATAAAAAGCCCCGACTCTAAGAGCCAGGGACGAATAATCAGGGTGCATCTACCACTCCTATATCCGCACCCTTACGCTCGCTATCGGGATGAAACTGTTAAATTAATCTAGCGTTGCTGAATATGGGTATGATTTGTTGTAGGGGTGACCCTGTCTTGTCGTTTTTTTATTCGGGGGGAACCCCCGAATAAAAACGCCGCTTGTGGGTACCCTGAATCGATGCGGGGTAAGCACACTTCGACAAGCTCAGTGCAAGCGAGGCATTACCCCTACAAAAATTGTTTGTGCGTTTCATACATTAATTCAGCAACGCCATTAATCTCAAATAAGTTGCTACCGATATCCTTGTAACGATTAAAGACGATCGAGTCTTAATATCGATATAGCGATCTTTCTCATTTTTAATCGGCACCTCAATTCTTTCATTTGTCTTTCCCCAAGCATACCCGCAGATATCTAAATTTAGCAGATGACATTCATCTTGAAATAGTACCACTGTCTGCCCTAATTCAATGCGTTGCGGGTGACCCGCGAAGCTCTCTGACTGGTTCTTCGCTAGAATGCCATTAATTTCTATTGCCTATATTCCTGCGATCGACCATTAAATATAATTGTACTATGAAATTGCTTCTGATTTAGGATTGCTATAGTGCCCAAAAATGTTGGTTAAATTAACATTAAGTCCAGTCAGCACAGAACTTCTCGCAGCTCGATCGATCTAGAAATAAATATAAATTTAAGTTTCGTTTCCATCCAGGATCGAGATATCTTTTTTCTGCAATACAAAGTCGAAAAAATAATGGCGACAGATAGGTTTATCGACTCCACATACAGCAAAGATTTCCCAATCCAAAATGGTATAATAACGATCGCTTTAAATATTTAAAAATAGTGATAAAAATACAGAAATTACTGCTACCAAAAATAGCGAGCTATTTATTTATCGACCTACTACGATCGAGAAATTGCAATTGTCGCGTCAACATCTCGATCAGTGGTAAGTTGATTTGTTTGCTAAGAGCGAATTGGAGCGGAGTTTCAAACATCGCCGAGATTTCCATCGGTCTTCTCTCGTCATAGTCGATTTTCATGCTGGTACGATATGGTGTCATTTCGATTGTATATGCCAGCATTGTTTGGATAAATTCATCGGTAATTTCTCGATCGTATGCCGCCGCAACTACTTGAATTTCTCGCATTAGTTGGGTGACTAATTCACTCGTAGCCGGATCTGACATCAATCGATCGGTTGTGGCATCTAAAACGACCGATAGACCGTTATAAGGAATATTCCAGACTAGTTTTTGCCATCGGGCTAATAACAGATCTTCGCAGAGCGAAATCTCGATTGCTGCGGCGCGAAAATCATGAGCAATGTTCTCCATCATCGGTGTAATTCCGGCTTGATGGTAGTCAGCTGCATAAGCGCCAAGCTTGATTTGACCGTAGTCGAGATGGTGGATTTCACCTGGGGCGACTTTATTAGAACAGATGAAACACAGCCCGCCTAAAATCTCATGCTGTGGTAAAATTTGGGCGATCTCGGCTTCGGTGCCCAGTCCATTTTGCATGACTACGACTACCGAACTTGGCTTGACCAGATCTGGTAAAATCGTTGGTAAAAGGTGATTGTGAGTGGTTTTAAGGCAGATTAGCACCACATCGCAAGCAGGCATCTGACTCGCTAGATTGTAAGCATTGACAGATGGGAGTGTAAAATCACCATCTTTCGAGCGAATTATCAGTCCTGATTTTTTCACTCGATCGTAGTCGCTATTCACCAAAAAATGCACATCTACGCCAGCGCGTTGGAGCTTGGCACCATAGAATCCACCCAACGCGCCCGTGCCAATAATTGCATAACTTCTCATCACTCGTTCTTAAACCCCAAATCCCCACAAAATAGTCTCGAGCATTGGGGCTGGGAGCATTTCCCCACGGAAATCGATAATTTGCACGACGAGGAGATATGCGATCGCTAGTACTAAAGAAATTATTCCTGTAACGACTGCGACAATTTTGGAGCGATCCATAACAGCAACTAATCTAGACAATATGCTAATTCATCTAAATAATAACATAAAAAACATCGTAATTAGAGAATTCGGTCTCGATCGACAATGTATTTAACTATAGATTATTCTGGCAGTTCTTTTGGCGAGATGTTGACAATTAAATTGCGAGGATGATATTTGACAATAAAATTATTAATTGCATCGCGATCTTCTGGTGTCGTTAGGCCAATGCAACCCGAAGTACCATCGTATCCATTCCGCTTATTAAAACTCGGATCGAGATGGATACCTAAATCGTTGCGATTTGTTTTGAATTTAGGAGTAATTCCGACAAATGTTCGATCTACTTCGCGAATGTTGCTCATGGTAATCCAATTACTCACGTCGTACAATCCATCGGGTAGTGGAGCGTTATTATTTCCAATATTTCGATCGGCTTTCTGGCTGCGTGTCGTACCAGAAACGGCATTAAACTTGCGATCGAGTTCTCCATCTATATATAGCTCTAACGTGTAAATAGGATTGCCCATATCGTTACTTCCTTTATCTAGATCCTTAACTAAGCGGAGATAGTTACCGCTAAAAGGGGCGCGAGATACAGTAGCTAGATTGTGTTTGAAATTAGATTTCGGACGGCGGCGATCTTTAGGAACAGTTAGCGAAGAACTAACTGAGGCAACAACGAGATCTCTACTGCGATTGGATTTATTCTGTGACGAGCTTTCGTTACTGACAGAGATAGATGGCAAGATAGTTGTGGTCGATCGCGGCTTGGTGAGACTAGATTTGGTTCTATTAGTACGCTCTTTACTTGCCGATATTTTAGTAATTACCGAGCTATTACGGACAGGTTGCTTCAGCACAGATCGTTGACGCTCTTTATCGGTTGAGATCGTCACTTCAACTGGAATCGCTAGATTCAAATCTGTTACTGCGGAAGTGGATTCTTCAGTTCGATGTCTAAATCGATTTAATTGTTCGGCACTAACAGCGGTAGAATCATTTAAAATTGCAATGAATAATGGTAAGGCGATCGCTCCTGACAACCAGTTAAAAGCCGATACTTTCATCTTAAATGTATGTAAAATATGTGAGCACCAATCGATTTAGCTACTCGAAATCACTTACTGAATCGATTGCCACTCAATTTGATATATTTATATATACATAAGTTAATGTTCTAATCCGGAAAATAATTGAAAATAATTTAACTATTTTTTGTCAGATATTTATCGGAGTAATGAGTATTTGAATAATCTAATTTTGGGTGCGATCGCGATCGCATCGATCCGGCGATCGTATCGCGATAACGATTAGCGGCGATCGAGAGAATTTAAAGCATCACTAAGATCGTTAACTTGCCAACGACCATTATGCTTGGATAACCGAATTGTATTTGACTGTGGAATCGTTTTTACTCTGCCGCCAACACTGAATTTATGTATTTCCTCTACCCGCATAAACGCATTACGCTCGGAAAAAGAAACCAACTCGATATTTGTAACTTCGATGCTCCAATCCCCGCCAACAGAGTTAATTTGCGTGAAGAGTTTCTCGATTTGATGTTTATTGCTACCTGATATTGGAGCCACCTTGGCGATCCGTGCGATACTACGTTCGTTGAAGCCTCGATAAAATTGAGTTAGCGTTTGACGGATGCCGTTGAGATCGGATTGACTGGCATTAACTTGAGTGATTTTGACTTTTTCGTCTTTGACAATTAATTTGTCAGCGCTCGATGATGCTGAAATCTCCGCTGCACTTGCAAGCTGAAGGGGTGTCGTTGCAACAATAGTGAAGTAGACGATTGCTGTTGAGGAGAGTAATAAGTGTTTCAGCATAGTAGAAATCGACAGGCGCAAAAAACGATTGTCTCTGTATTTACAGCAACTATACTCAATCATCCGGAAACTAATCCGCGCGATCGAAAAAATCTCTAACTTCGTTTACTCGACTTCCGCGATCGATTCCTGCTGACATATTTATCCATCAGTTCGTGGATCGTCGCTGCTGGTGTGTAGATAATAATTAAACCGTGCTAGCAACTGTTCGCTCGTTAGCTGTTGCGTCCAATACTCTACAACTGCATGACCGAAAGCCCAAGCATTACGATCTGGGGTCGCAGAATTATCGAGTAATAATTGCCAGAGCGATAAGAGATTAAAATCAATCGGCTGAGCCTTATTCGCATTTAATAATGAATGCAAATCGTACGCCATTTGCAATTTACCGATAACGGCGGGTAATTGTTCTACCGGAATTTGTGCCGCGAGGATTTGGGCGAGGGCTGGAGAGCCAGTAGTAAGCGTCGAGATAAACTGGAGTACGGGACTTTTGAGGAGTTGGGTGAGTCCCTGCGTCGTCGCCATCTGGAGTGTATAGCGATCGATAATTTGCGCCGCAGCTACGATTTGGGTGTCACGATCGCGTAAAAACCGCGCCAATCGAAGTTGTTTTGTCGGCGCGATCGTCTCGAGTAATGCTAGGGATAATGTATCTACCCCCCAAGCAAGGCGACTTGTATTCACATCGCCAGTAACGATGGGTAAAACCAAATCGCAATATCCGCCGAGTAACTCATTGCGATAAGCTGTCGCCTCGCGAATTGAGACTTCCTTGGGACGCGTACCAAATTGCCAATCGTAGGGCGGTGTCCACTCCCGTAACGGACGTAACCGATCGACTTGCGTGACGATCGTAATTATCGGCAGATCGGACACGGCTTGTTGCGCTGCTTGCAAAAAGTCCAGATCCATTTGCAAGGCTGGATCGAGCGCGGGTGTAATCAGGAGAACGAGATCGGCAGTAGCGGCATAATTTAATGTGAGTTCGCGCAGATCTTGACGATTGGCTTGCTCGTAACCTGGACTATCCCACAGATTTAAGCTTTCGCCGGAGGGGAGTTGCCAGTGATAATTTTGAATCCGATCGGTACTCGGCAAAACATCGACAGTGGCTAATTCTGCCTGGAATAGAGTGTTAATCAGGCTACTTTTACCCGCACCAGTGCGTCCGACGAGGAGGATATTCAGCGGCTGTTGCGTGACTGCGGTAACGGGTGCGGCTGAAGCTAAAATCTCTCTGAGGGTTTGGGTTTTTTCCGGTGCGAGCACTGGGGTAGCAACAGGCACTAGGGATTGGATGTTGCCGCTATATAACGTCACTGCCTGACGACACAGGTTGCTCAAGGCAGCTTCGCGAATCAGTTGACCCAAATTGACCAATAGCTGTCGATCGGCAAGGTTAGCGGACTGTTTGGTGGCACGTTTGGCGATCGCTGCAGCCGGATTAATCAGCCATTGTGCCCAGTTCCAAACTTTGAGCAGTTTTTGGGCTGAAGGAGCTAATTTTTGGTAAGTTTCATAGGCTTCATATGTCTGCGCGATGGTCACGCGATCGAGTGCGGGGGCTAATTTCTGCATCCACGCATCCATGTCATCCGTCGTGCCCCGAATCAATCCATAGGCTTGGGTGACGTAGATATTCAGCAGGGGATATTTAACTTCAGGATGGTAGATTTTGGCGATGGCGACAATTAATGTTTGACACCGCTGCCAAAATGTCGTCCAATCTTCCCACATCGGTCGATCGAGTTGCGATTCGGTTAGGATTTGTTGGAGGGCGGTAGTAACGAGATCGATCGTCTCGCTACCTTGGGGCGTGGCATCAGCAATTGAGTTTTTAAGTTCTTGACTGACTGTGCCGAGAATGGTTTCGACTTGCACGATTGAGGGTTGCGTCCATTTGACCAATAGCCAGCGCCAGCCGAGGATTGCCACTGTAAATACCGCCCAAATCCAGTTCAGTTGCCACTCGTGAATTTTGGTGCCAGCTGCAACTAGTAAGAAGATAACGATACTCACGATCGGTAGTACCAACACAGCCCATTGCCAAGGTTTAAATCGCATGATGCCACCAGATATTCATCTTAATTGTGTCTAAAAACTGGGTTGAATCGATATTGAATTTTTGCCATTCCTCCCAGTTATCAAATGAGCGTTGTCGATCTTAGGTAGGATTTACTGTTTTTGCAGCTCCCACTCTCCCGCTCTCCCGCTCATAACCTGATAATCTAAACAATAAGTCCCATAAATACTCCCCCAGTATGGCTCGCGCATCGCTACTTTCCCCTACTTATCTCCTCAAAAACCATCGTGAAACCGTCGCCGCCGCCGTCTGTGCGGTACTCTTACTTTTAGGCTGGTTGGCACTACATATCCCGTCGCGGGAGGCTGCGCCTACGAGCTGGCAAGTACTCGGCTTATGTCTGTTGCCACTAGCATATATTATCGGCGGTTATGGTAGTGCGGTAGAAGGTTTAACGACGCTGTGGGAAGATAAAGAACTCGATGTCGATTTGCTGATGATCGTTGCAGCACTGGGTGCGGCGGGATTGGGATGGTGGAAACACGATTATGAACTAATCGTCGATGGGGCAGTATTGATTCTGATTTTTGCAATTAGCGGTGCCTTAGAAGGCTATGCTATGGCGCGAACCGAGCGGAGCATTCGCGGATTGATGAGTCTGACACCGGATTTGGCCCGAACGATCGTGTCTGGCAGCGAACGCCAAGTCGCGATCGATCTGCTCCAAGTTGGGGATGTGTTACTCGTCAAGCCAGGGGAATTGATTCCCACGGATGCGATCGTGGTAGAAGGGACTAGTAACATCAACCAAGCGGCGATTACGGGCGAATCGCTCCCTGTTGAAAAATCGATCGGGGATGAAGTCTTCGGTGGGACGATTAATGGGAATGGTGCCCTCACGCTCGAACTCCACAAACCGCCTGCTAGTAGCTTGATTCAGCGAATTATTGCCCTCGTCCAACAAGCACAAACTGAAACCCCCGCCTCGCAAGCATTTATTGAACGCTTCGAGCGGGGTTATGCCAAACTTATTGTGATGCTAGGGATATTATTCGCAACTTTACCGCCGTTTTTACTGCATTGGGATTGGGAGACGACAATTTATCGCGCGCTGATTTTTTTAGTGGTAGCTTCACCCTGTGCGTTGATGGCCGCCATCATGCCGACATTACTATCGGGAATCGCCAATGGTGCCAAACAGGGGATTTTATTTAAGGGTGGGAGTACGTTAGAAACGATCGGGCGCGTTAAAGCCGTCGCTTTCGATAAAACGGGGACGTTAACTACAGGTAAATTAGCAGTAGTCAAGATTATCCCACTCCAACAAACCGACCCCCAATCCATTCTCCAACTAGCCGCTGCCGTCGAAAATAGTTCGGAACATCCGATCGGTCGCGCGATCGGTCGCGCGATTCAGGAGCAAAATTTAGCTGTCGAGCTTGCTAGCGAAATCACGGCAATACCCGGATTGGGGATTAAGGGAACGCTCGCAAATCGAGTTATTCGCGTCGGTACGACCCGATTAATGCCTGATGAAATACGCGCTAAAATTGGCACTTACCAAGCCTTGGTAGCCGATTTAGCTGCTACTGGTAAAACGATCGTCTGGGTGGCGATCGATGATGAGTTAGCGGGAGCGATTGCTTTAGCAGACACCTTGCGCCCCGAAGCTGTAGAGTTAGTCCGCCGACTCGATCGATTGGGCATCGTGCAAATTATGCTCACGGGAGATGGTGCGGCAAATGCTAATGCGATCGGCCAACAATTGGGCATTACGCAAGTACATGCTGAATTATTACCAGAAGATAAAGTCGATCTGATTAGACAATTCCAAGCAAAATATCAATACGTCGCCATGGTTGGGGACGGCATCAATGACGCTCCAGCACTAGCTGCGGCTGCCGTGGGAATTGCCATGGGTGTAGCGGGGAGCGATGTGGCTTTAGAAACAGCCGATGTCGTATTGATGACCGATTCATTGGATAAATTAGAGCAGGCGATTAAATTAGGCAAACGCACCCAACGTATCATCAAGCAAAATATTACCTTCGCACTGTCTTTTATCGTGCTGTTATTAATCGGTAATTTTATGGGTGGAATTAATATGCCATTGGGTGTCTTCGGACATGAAGGATCGACGGTATTAGTAACGATTAGCGGTCTGCGATTGTTGCGCTAATCTTATCGATCGATACCAATTATTAGTTTAAGAATTGTAAAGCTTTATTCTCCGGAAGCAGAAGTCCGTCCTCCGATTTTTGCGGCGGTGATAACGAATATACTTCCTGCGAAAGTCAGGGAATAGGAGATAGGGAATAGGGAATAGGGGATGCTATCAATCTAAACAGCACTGAAAAAGATTGGGTTTTTACTTTCACAGGAGGTCGAATGAAATCGATCGATTACTGGTCAGCAGCTCATCTTAATAGTAAGCTGATGTGTAGCTAAATTAAACATTTTCGATTTAAACATCACAGCAGCTTTTGATAATGCAAAGTTTTTTTAACTGTCGGCGCGATCGATATTGGGAGGCAGTGACATGGATGCCAACATAATCGTATCCAATATCCTAAATCCACCGATTCTGTTCTTCTTTTTAGGGACGATTGCGGTGTTCGTCAAATCCGATCTGGAGATTCCCATCCCGATTCCCAAGCTCTTATCGCTATATTTGCTATTTGCAATCGGGTTTAAAGGTGGCGTAGAACTGATTAAAAGCGGCATCACTCAAGAAGTGATCTTGACGATGCTGGCGGCAATGTTGATGTCGTGTCTCGTCCCGCTGTATACCTTTTTCATTCTCCGCACCAAGCTGGATGATTATAATGCCGCTGCAATTGCCGCGACTTATGGCTCGATTAGTGCGGTGACTTTTATTACGGCAAGTACGTTCTTGACCGAACTCGGCATTCATTATGATGGCTATATGGTAGCTGCGCTCGCACTGATGGAGTCGCCAGCAATTATTGTTGGGTTGATCCTCGTGAATTTATTTACGGCTGATGAAAAGCGAGAGTTTTCATGGGCAGAAGTGCTTAAAGAGGCATTTCTAAATAGTTCGGTCTTCTTGCTCGTCGGTAGCCTCGCGATCGGGGTATTGACTGGAGAGAGAGGCTGGAAGGCATTAGAACCTTTTACTCAAGGGATGTTCTATGGCGTGCTGACCTTCTTCTTACTCGACATGGGATTAGTTGCTGCCAAAAGAATTAAAGATTTGCAAAAAACTGGTCTATTTTTAATTGCGTTTGCCATACTGATTCCACTTATCAATGCGGGGATTGGATTGTTGCTGGCTAAAGCGATTAACTTGTCCCAAGGAAATGCACTGTTGTTTTGTGTCTTGTGTGCTAGTGCTTCTTATATTGCCGTCCCAGCAGCCATGCGGATGACGGTACCCGAAGCCAACCCCAGTTTGTATGTTTCGACTGCGTTAGCAGTGACATTCCCATTCAATATTATTGTTGGCATTCCGCTGTATTTATACGGCGTTAATTTATTGTGGAAGTAATATTTATATGCACCCGGTTAAGAAGATAGAAATTATTGCCAATTCATTCGAGCTGGGCAAAATTTTAGATAAATTAGATAAATCTGGCGTTCACGGTCATGCGGTAATCCGCAATGTCGCAGGGACTGGATTGCGCGAAGGTCGCGAAGACTTGGATATGACTATGCTCGATAATGTATATATTCTGGCGTTTTGTAGACCCGATCGAATCGATACCGTTGTCGAAAATGTGCGACCACTGCTAAATAAATTTGGTGGCACTTGTTATGTCTCGGATGTAATGGAAGTTAACTCGGTTAATTCTGTGGCATCGCGCAAGTAATTTGCTGTGTTACTGAATATCTAGATGATATTTTTGTCATTGCAGGGGTACCCCTTGTGGGTATCTCTACAGGAAGATCTTAGTGCTGATATTTATTTAGAGAATCAAGATGAGTCACATAGACGGTTTCATCGGTCGTCGCGACCTGCTCAAATTTGGATCGATCGGGGCATTCAGTCTATTAGCCACAGCTAGTAATCTAGTTTTGCCAGTCAAAGATGCTCGTGCTGACGAAGTACCAGCACTCGCTCCCGATGCCGCGCTGAAAAAATTAATGGCTGGCAATCAACGGTTCGTCCGCCATCAGCTGCAGTCGCCAGCTCGCTCTGAGCAGCGATTGCTCGAAGTCGCTCAAGCACAACATCCATTTGTCACGATCTTAAGCTGTGCCGACTCTAGAGTACCGCCAGAAATTTTATTCGATCGCGGTTTAGGGGATATTTTTGACATCCGGCTAGCGGGGAATATTGCAACACCTGAAGCGATCGGTAGTATCGAATATGCCGCATTATTAGGTACGCCGCTACTAATGGTACTAGGTCACGAACGTTGTGGGGCAATTACCGCCGCCGTGCAAAATAAGACGCTCCCAGGTGATATCAGTACCTTTGTGGATGCCATTTTACCAGCGGCGAAGCAGGTCAAAGCTAAATCGAAAGATCCGGTGGATGATTTGATGGCGGCGAATGTAGCTTATCAGATCGATTTATTGAAAAAGTCTCCGGTACTGGCGGAGCGGTTACAGTCGGGTAAGTTAAAAATTGTTGGTGGTCGATACGATCTCGATACTGGAGTGGTAAAAATTATTGTTTAGGTAAACCACCCCGTCCTGCGCGATCGTGCTATGCGATCGCGCAGGACGGAGATGAAAGTCAATGAAGTACCAGTCGCAAGTGTTAGTTGCTGCGATGCGATGGAGTTTTGCGATCGACTTTCACACCTAACCGATCGTAAACAGCAGATGTATTTAATGGTGGGAGAAAATATCCTCATACTGTAATAAATCCAGAGCAACGATCGTCGGCAAAGCGCTAAAACAATCTTGGGCTAATTCCCACCGATCTTCGCGTTGCAACTTAGTAATTAATTTCTCGCGCATACTAATGAGATAGCGGACATCATTAGCCGCATAGCGGAGTTGTTCGGCAGAGAGATTTTCGGCATCCCCCCAATCCGAAGATTGTGCGGTTTTGTCCAGTTCCACACCCTCGAGTTGCAGCACCAATTCTTTTAAGCCGTGACGGGATGAATAAGTACGGATGAGTTTACTCGCAATTTTGGTACAAAAAATTGGGTGAGTTTCGATACCCAAGCGATTGCGCAGTTGAGCCACATCAAATCTAGCGTAATGAAAAATCTTGGTAATCTGGCTCGCTTCCATCACCTTTTTGAGGTTGGGAGCGTCAGTTTGCCCTTTGGCAATCCGAATTACAGTTAATGCCCCAGGTGCAAATAACTGTACCAAACACAAGCGATCGCGTACATAATTTAAGCCCATCGTCTCGGTATCTACACCGATCGATTCTGCCGCTAAATACTTAGTTGTGAGTGCGTCATCTAAATCTCGATCGCAAATCTGAAAATCTTCAGTCATGGTAAGAATTAGGGGATAGTGAATAAGAGATAGAGCATCCAAAGATCGCTCCTCACGCGCCCAGTGCTGTTGCATTTTCGTGAGGAGGATCGATTTTGCTAGCAGATTAATTATAAATATCGCCAGATCCTTGCATAAACCTACCTCTAAAGCTCCTAAATAATACCAAGGAGAGGAGAATAAAATAGCCCCGATCGCGTCCCCTATTCCCTAATTTACTGAACTTTACGAACGAAAATTTGCGTAAAGTAATATTCGCCTCTAGCATTTTGGATGACCCCGATCCCAGTCGCATTATAACGACCGATGATATTGTGATGGTGACCGGGACTTTCGATCCAACTTTGAACTGCAATCAGCTCTGGCTGCGAGTAACCCCGATTGGTCGCGACATTTTCCGCTACACTCTGCACGGATAGCGCTTCCGAAACCGACTCAAATCGCTCGTGAAAGCCATCGTGACTGAGGATACTTTGCCTAGCCATGTCTTGACTATGCGCCCTCGCTTGCTCTGCCACGATCGGATCGAAAGCCAGCGGTGGCAGGTTTTGGGACTGACGATATTTATTGATGCGATCGTAAATTTCTAATTCTAATTTATTCGCAACGATCGGTTGTGTAGATTTATTGCTGTTAGAGACCGAATTCGACCGATTGGTTGGTTCGATGGGCATAGTAATACTAACGTCAGCCAGTGCAGTAGCCGCTACTCCTAGGATAGTACTTACGACACAAAAAGTGCTCAGAAAAAGGTATTTCATAAAGAATCTCTAATTTACTCAAATTATCGGAATCGCTGATGCACTCTTTGTAATGCCGAACCACTCGAACCCGATCGCTCGGACTCATCCAAGATGGCATCCATTATTAAAATTCAGTGCGATCGAGATCGAATCGGGATGTAATCTGTGAAATTGGATATTCTGATGTATTTGGCAAGGAATTCGCTAAAATAGTAACCAAGCCCGATCGAACGAAATTAACGCCATGACATCCTACTCCGCTGCCTCTGCTCGCGCTGAAATGAGTGAACTGCGTCGGTTAAAAAGTTTGCTCCCACCGGAACTCCAAAGTTGGGTGACAGTGGAAACTACCGTTGAGGTCAATCCACCGCTGATTCGGAGTGAAGAATTAGGCAAGGATCAAGTTGAAATTCAGATCGACCTAGTAAAATGGGAACGCCTCGCACTCGATCAACGCAATCTCCTGTTTTGGCATGAGGTCGCCCGCGTCCAAAATGACACGATTTCTCGCGATGGCTGGGAAATGGCCGCGCTGGCGATCGGTTTAGGTGGCGCTGTCGGTGAGTTGTGGGTGCAAGATGGATTACTGTTAGTCCTCGCGCTGGGACTATGTGGCGTATCGGGTTATCGGTTGTATGCCCGCAATAATAGCGATCGACACCTCAAAGAAGCAATCGATGCTGATGAGAAAGCGATCGCCCTAGCAACCCGCTTTGGATATACGCTCCCCAATGCCTACAAGAGTCTGGGCAGTGCCTTAAAAGCACTCGCCGACGATACACCCAAAAAGAACAAACGACGGCAGTACGAGTCCCGTCTGGATGCGCTCAAACGCAGTGCGGCTAAGGCCAAAGATAAAATCGATCGCGGTCGTACTACCAACCCGAGTCGCAGTCGCCCGCTAGCTGAAGAGCGCGAGGGTCGCGAAAGTTATCGATAAATAATGCTAAATAAATAAAGAGCGGTTCCGACTGGAACCGCTCTTTTGTGTGGACGACACACCGTCACTTGCCTGAGAGTGCAACTTTTAGATTAAAGGAAAATTTTTGGAGCTGATTAGGATCGCTCGCAAGTCAATTCTAAAATAGCGGGATGTGGATTAGTCCCTGTCAGTACGACCTCGACATCCTGCGGTAGCTGAGTTAGAAAAGTTGTTGCCGCTTCGACTCCAATCAGTCCGAGATCGATCGCGTGGCTCAATCCGTCTAAAATGACCAGCGAATATTCGCCCAAATTGGTTATACTCCTAACGTGTTGCCAGAGCAGTTGAAAGTTGTGTAGCTCCAAATCGCTCAAATCTGGCGTAACGAGATTTCGCAGGGAGTTACACCGAATCCAATCTAAATTTTGAGCGAGATTGACCACTCGATCGTGACCTTGACGAATACCACCTTTGAGGAGTTGGACGACGAGTACGCGTCTCCCTAACCCGGCAATCGCCAGCGCGCCTGAGACAATCTCACTGGCGAACTTGCCGCCTGGCGTATCAACGATCCGAACCCGATTGGGTAGCGGGCGATCGGCAGTCTGAATTAAATTATTATGATTGACAGAAGCGTTATCTGGATGAGTATTGAGTTGTGCGACCATATTCTAGGTAAAGTACTGAAGTGTTGTCTAGATGAATATTGAATTGTCAGATCGGATGCTAGGTAAAACGAGCCAAATTTTCAGTTAGGAACCATGTGCCAAGGAGCTGAACGCGCCAGATCGTGCCAGTGAATCGCGCTTGGGGGATCGCTAATAGTAGACAATATATAGCGTTTTGTTCCGAGCGTTCATTCAGTGAAACACTAAATACACGATCGGTCAAGTAGCTATGTTTGTAATTTGTAACCTGTAATTACACTGATTAACTTGTAGTTTGTGCTAGGTTGCGATCGACCGCTCGCAGCATTACCCGATCGGCTCGGCTCGACTTCGTGCAAACTCAGATCTCTGGCATTTATGCTGGCGAATAAATTCGGGCGTTGCTGAATTGGGGTATGAAAAAGATGAAGCAGGGTGGTTTCATACAAGAAAAGAAAATTCACAAACCTTGGATCTTAGTCTTCAACCGCCCTCGAATGAATTCGGGGCTAATAGCGAAAGTTCACTGAAGTGAACTAAGAAATTTTTCTTCCGGTGTATGAAACCACCCTGGGGTATGAAAAATATGAAGGGGGAGATGTCCAGTTAATTGCAAAAACAGCTACCTAATGAAACAAAGTCCACCTTCGTGGACTAGCTGAAATTAGTCCACGAAGGTGGACTTTGTTTCTGTAGCCGCGAATTTATTCGCCAAGCTTTGATTCATGCAAGAAGTTTACTATTCACTATCCCCTACCCAACCGTTTCAATATAATCGGGTAACTGAGTAGTTTCATCGCAAATAGCGCTACTGAGTTGAGCGTGGGTCAATCCGACAGCTTTCCGCAGATCGGCATTAGTCAGATTGGTGTGGTAAAGATTGGCACCTTTGAGATTAGCATCTTCGAGATTTGCTTGCTCCAAATTGACCTCAGTGAGATTGGCACCTTCGAGATTTGCCTTCCATAGATAAGCACCTTCGAGATCGGCTTGCCAGAGACTAGCATCGCTAAGATTGGCTCGTCCGAGCGAAGCACCTGCTAATTTAGCTTGCCACAATTGCGCTTCACGAAGATTGACTTTCCACAAATCGGCACCCCACAACTCGATTCCATTGAGATCCGCAGCACGGAGATTGCTACCACGCAATTCGATCGTGCGATCTTCCCGATCTTGACTGACATCTCGGCGACTCAACACCGTCATCACCGCTTGAACGTCAGTGGGAATCCGAGGGATACTCGGTTTACGTTGTTGCTTAGGGATATCGACACCCACAAGTGGCGGGGGTGTCTCCACCACGCGCGTCGAGCGTTCGCGCACGAATGCCGTGAGGATTTCGATTGTCACCCAGGATTCAGCAGGTGACGCTTGTGCGAGCCGTTCTAGAGTGTAGATTCCCCCCAGGCGCACCTCCATTTTATCGCTGGCTAAATAAGCGATCGCCTGACTGAATCGATCGGTAATTTGCTTTTGATTAGTCGTTTGCAACCGTGCGTCTGTGAGTCGTAAGTACCGCCAACCACTATACACCAGTCCTCCCAAGAGCGTAGCACCGATCCCTTGAAATAATAAGTTGTAGACCCCATTTTGAACGGCGATCCGATCGCGATCGAGGGCGATTTGCTCTTTTTGGAGATTGAGTCGTTCGAGGGGTGCGACAGTTTTGGGCAGTCGATCGATCTCTTGCTGAAGTTGCTGGATGCGAACGTTCAGATGCCCGATGCCAGCTTGTTGAAAAAACCAAATCCCCGCTACTAGCAAACTACTGCCGAGCGTAAATGGTAGCAACCATGAATTTTCAGAAGTCTTGGCCGAGCGAGCGGGATGTAGCGATGAATCACTGGCCGTAGCGGACGATAATCGGGAGCGATTCATAAAATTTACCTACTGATATTCCGTTTAAACTTCATGAGCAAGATCGATCGTCCCGCTCCTAAGAGCAAAATCGTTCGCTAACAAGGTCAAGAATTTCGAGCCGCATTTTTTAGTTGTAGTTACAGATTTTAATCCGATCTTGTCATCGTCGAACGTGAATTTTGCTACTCGAACCGCAAACAGCCGATCGCAGATAGTTAGAGCGCACACAGACGCAAAAATCGACTCGTTCCGGTCGTCTTGCCACAAGTTAAACTAGAAGAAGTCACTATTAAATAAAGTCATGCAAACTACATTTACTGTCTCAGATCTAGCTTGTAGTGCCTGTGTTGATAAGATTAGTCAAGCGATTCGTGCGATCGATCCACAAGCAAAGATTGCTGCCGATCCCAGTACTAAGCTAGTGCAAATTGAGAGTGACTTACCCGTAATGACACTCCAAAAGGCGATCGTGGATACGGGATACACTGTCTCCAAATGATAATTAATTTAATTCTAAGGTTAGTGTGAAACTATGAAACGCCTCGGCTTGAAATTGGGCGGGATGAGTTGTGCAGCTTGTGCTAGTGCCATCGATGGGGCGATCTCATGCTTACCTGGCGCGATCGAGTCAAATGTCAATTTTGCTCTCGAACAAGCAACAATCGTCTATGACGAGCGTAAAACTAGTGCTGAAGCCATTATTCAGGCCGTCATCAAGGCTGGATATTAAGCCACGGCAACCGATAGCGATCGTCCTGTTGTTAAATCACCGATTTCAGCACAGCGACAACAACGCAGCGCGCAGCATCCGCATCTATATTATGAAACCTCCGCGATCGTCATTACCTTGATTCTGCTAGGGAAAAAATTAGAATCTAGAGCCAAAGGGCAGACGGTAGGCGCGATCGATAAATTAATTAATCTGCAACCACAAGTAGCACGAGTGATTGAGAGAGATCGCGAACTTACGCTCCCGATCGATCGGATCGAGATCGATCTCATTGTCAACGTGCGTCCAGGTGAGAGTATTCCTGTCGATGGGGTAATTATTGCTGGCGAATCGACGGTTGATGAGTCGATGATTACGGGCGAAAGCCAACACGTCACCAAACGGATCGGCGATGAAATTATTGGTGGCACGCTCAATCATACTGGTAATTTAAATATTCGCGTTACCAAGGTCGGTAACGATACATTCCTGGCGCAGATCGTGCGATCGGTAGCCCAAGCCCAAACCGATAAAGCACCGATTCAAAGATTAGCCGATCTGGTTACTGGTTATTTTGTCCCAGTTGTCATCGCGATTGTCACGAGTTTACTATGGTGGCTATTGACGCGCGATCTCTCGCTGACATTGATGACGGGTGTGGGCGTGTTAATTATTGCTTGCCCCTGCGCGCTCGGTTTGGCGACACCCACGGCGATTATGGTTGGCACCGGGAAAGGTGCCCAGCGGGGAATTTTGATTAAAAGTGGTGCGAGTCTAGCCTGGATTATTCATGAAGGATTGCAAAAAGAGGAGAATAAAAAGCCTGAAACTGAGTAGAATCAGGCTATCCAACAAAATAAACATCCTCATTTTGACATGACAGAGTGTATTTCTCCACTCCCCTATAATTTTTATCAACAGCGGCAGTTAGTAGTACGATATTCCGACTTAGAACTGAGTTCCGATGCAGGAATTTTATTAGCACGTCAAGCCGAAGAACAAGAACAAATCTGTCGAGGGATAGCTGAGTGCATTGAAGAATGGCGAGACACAAATAAAGTCACTCATCGCCTACATCAATTGGTCAGTCAAAGAGTGTATCAATTGGTTGGGGGATATGAAGATGCAAACGACAGTAATGTCTTACGGCACGATCCAATCTACAAGATCGCGTGCGAACGAATACCCATCGCCAACGAGGAACTCCTAGCAAGTCAACCCACCATCACACGAATGGAGAATCAGGTCAAAAAACCGGAGGTTTCCAAAATGCGAAGTCGGATGGTGGATGGATTCATTGCTGGGTACAAACAACCACCAGATGAGATTGTCTTAGACATCGATGGCTGGGCAGATCCAACACACGGACAACAACAATTGAGTTGTTTTCATGGCTACTATGGACAGCACATGTACTTTCCAGTCTTAATCAATGAAGCTAAAAGTGGATATCCATTAGTGTTGCAATTGAGAGCGGGTAACACTCATTCAGGTAAAGGCGTAGCGGGAATCTTGCGGTGGTTGTTCTGGAGATTAAAACGCGCATTTCCAGGCGTAAAAATCATTTTCCGTGCCGATGCCGGATTTTCATTGCCAGAGATCCTGCGGGTGTGCGAACGTTCTGGCGTTGGCTATGCAATTGGATTTACGCGGAATGCTGTAACTGAACGTAAGATAGCCGATTTACTCGAACGGGCGCGATTACAGTTTGTTCAAACACAACAGAAAGCTCGTTTATTTGATGATGTTTACTATGCTGCTGGCACTTGGGATGCCCCCCGCCGCTTAGTGATGAAGGCTGAATGGTTGCCCAAGGGTGCTAATCCTCGATTTGTACTGACCAATTTGGATTTGCCGCCACAACAACTTTACGACCAATTCTATGTTCAACGCGGCAGCGATAGCGAGCATCGGATTAAAGAACTCAAGCTCGGTATTCATGCTGACCGCCTCAGTTGTAGCTCATTTATTGCTAATCAGTTTCGGTTACTACTATCTCAAGCTGCTTACATTCTGTTGCTGCGGATTCGTCAAGCTGCTGATGGCACTGAATTCGCTACTGCCCAGGTGGAGCGGCTACGGTCAATGTTGATTAAATGTGCCGCTAAAGTGACTGTTTCTGCCCGTCGAGTCTTGGTGGAGTTGGCACGTCATTCTCCTTTTGCTGCGGTCATCAGTCAGATTTCAAGCCGATTACAGAGTTGTGAAGTAGTTGACTTGTACTGAATTCAGGCTGGTGATAGGATTCTTGTGTCTATTTGATGCTAATTCTCCTTATTTGAGCTTTTTTAAGCCGATTTTTCTGGTTCAGTTGTCCTCAAAAATTTGAATTGCCAATTTTCCCCTCACAGTTGGTAAAAGTTTCAGTATGTTTCACTCTTCATGAATAATCCAGGCTAGAATTACTCGATCGGGTAAACACGATCGTCTTTGACAAGACAGGTACGCTCACCCTCGGCAAACCGATCGTCACCGACTTTATTCCCGTCGTGGATAATTATCATGGCAATTAATTAGCTATTCTGCAATTGGTAGCATCTGTAGAATCGCTGTCCGAACATCCGATCGCTTGGCAACAAATCTGGGAATCGATCGCGTCTTCGCACAAGTTAAACCCCAAGAAAAAGCTGAAGTAATTCGCACGTTACAATCGGTATCGATCGGTAAGCATCGGGCAATCGTGGCGATGGTAGGTGATGGCATCAACGATTCACCCGCGCTCACCCAAGCAGATGTGGGGATTGTGCTGGGTACGGGCACGGATATCGCGATCTCGGCTAGCGATGTAACGATTATTTTTACGGATTTACAGGCAATTATTACCGCGATTAAGCTCAGTCGAGCGACGCTCGATAATATCAAGCAAAATCTGTTTTTTGCCTTTATTTACAATACCATCGGTGTTCCGATCGCGGCGGGCTTATTTTATCCCTTATTTGGATGGTCGATCGATCCGACGATCGCTGTTGGTGCGATGGCTTTTAGCTCGGTATCTGTAGTGACAAATGCTTTGAGATTGAGAAGATTTAAAGGGTAAGCTGTTCGACATCTAAATCGAGTTATGGCTGATTGTTTTAATGACTAGTGGCTAGTGGCTAGTGGCTAGTCATAGTAAGTATTTGAGGATTATTTGCGAGCTTAATAATCGACTATTCTCTTACGAGAGGCTCCGCCAACGAAAGATCGATTTGAATGCCTGTCAGCTTAGCGCGATCGTCTGATTCGATTGCAGACCTGAATTTTCGGTTAGGGTTCTATTCGCTCTTTTGGTAATATTTATACTACCAGAATATCCTCATATCTAGATAATGCGTATTGAAGATCGTACTACTTTAATCGCTCGATCGATCTCGATCTAGCTAACTTTGGTTTGCACAAATAGCGTAGATATAATCGGTCATTGTGACGATAGAATGTGCGAAATATTGATGTTAGATTCGGTTTACTGAGGGAAAACAAATCGCCTCAAATAACTAAACACTCTGAACGATCTCATCCCAAACGAGCTATGTACTATCCCAACAAATTACTCAAAGCAATCCCTGCCGAGCAATTAAAAGTTTTAGACCAAGTTGGTAAAAGATTATTAGACATCGTTTGTGGGTCGATTATCGCAGTAATTTTCATAATTGTTTTTCCATTTGTGGCGATCGCAATCAAACTCGATAGCCCTGGTTCGATCTTCTACAAGCAAGCGCGGGTAGGACTTAATGGTAAAGAATTTACGATCTACAAATTGCGATCGATGGTAAAAAATGCCGAGCGCCCAGGGCAAGCACAATGGGCGGTTAAAGGTGATGCACGGATTACCAAAGTTGGAAACTTCATCCGCAAAACTCGCCTCGATGAATTACCCCAGGCAATCAATATCTTGCGTGGTGAAATGAGCATCGTTGGCCCTCGTCCCGAACGCCAACAATTCATCGAGAAACTAGAACTTCAAATCCCTAACTATGCCACCAGATTGGCTGTTAAGCCTGGATTGACTGGTTGGGCACAGGTAAATTATGGCTACGGGAGCACTGTCGAAGATGCTCGGATCAAACTCAAACACGATCTCTATTATCTACACCACCAATCTTTCTGGTTGGACTGCCAAATTCTGTTTCGCACTTTCGGCGTAGTCTTCAAAATGCAAGGTCAATAATCGATATTTAGGTGCTGGATTAAAAAATGATCCTTAGGGGTGTCCTTACTGATTTCAGCGTAGATTTGAGGGTACCCACAAGGGGCACCCCTACAGGTTTATTGTGTAGGGGTGCCCCTTGTGGGTACCCTGGGTCTTTCCCAAGCACTAGTAAACTCAACCCAAATTTCGGCAAATCTTTCGCTAGTCCAACCAACTAAACCCGATACTTGTCCGTCACCGATTTCAACAACTCGTAGCGTTCCATCGCGACGCTCGATAAGATCGATCGAGAAAAATTGACTGTCAATCCTCCGAGCGCATTCGGTAACGATGGCGGGAATAGAGGTAGATCGATCGGCAGCAAACGGTTTACCATTAATAATAAAATAACGGCGCTCGGTTGCGGGGATAAAATCTTCAACCCGACGCACGCAAATTCCGCCTTCGATCGAACCTCTAAATTTTTGCATCTGGGCGATAACTGTCTGAATTTCTGCTGGCTTGGAAACGATCGCCCCAACTGAAGTTTTTAGTGATTTTACATAATCTTTGATAAAAAATCTATCCCATCCCAATTTAGTTAATTCGGATTCGAGATCGTCATCGAGAGTATAAAATTTGGTTTCTGGCGTAAACTCTGCCAAAGCTGAATACCAGTTTGGTAAATAATGAGTGGCTACATAATTAGCTGGTGAAATAACCGCCACGGCACTCATCAACTCGATCGCATCGACTAGTAATTGATAGTTTGTAGGTGTCAACATCCAGCCTCGATAAATTACTTCGCTCTTTGGACTGAGGCTTGGATGACTTTTTGGTGATTTAGCTTCGAGAGATTCGATCGAAATAGTTGCAGTGACAAACCCAGCTTGTTGCAAAGCTCTCATCTCGGCTAGATACATCTCATCTACTTTTTTAAAGTCAAAATAATCGCCAGGAAATAAGAATAGCATGTAGAAATTAAGCTTGTTTGCTGCGATGAAAATTGGTGCTATTATCGCGATCGTCAATACTGACAGCGAGATCGAGAATTATATTTTATACTAAGATCGGCCAGTAATTTTTGAAGATGTTTTTATACCACAGACTGATATTATCGCGATCGCCGATTTTTTAAAAAAGAGCCGAGCGCGAATACTTTTGGCGTTCTGCTTGGGTACTCTAGCTCATAAGTGAGTAAGCAGAGATCGATGAATCGAATATGGAAGTAACTATAGAGCAGATAGTATCTACCGAAACTACCTTAATAGTAGATATGGGAATATCCGCCCGACAGATCGCTGTTAATCCCAATACCAATCCCCAGATACTGCGCGAGCTGGCAACCGAACGCGATTGGGATCTGCGACGACTCATCGCTAGTAACCCGAATACGCCAACAGATTTACTCTGGAAATTGGGCATCGATTTTCCAGAAGCAGTCTTGGCAAATCCAATTTTTGAATTATTACAATTGGAACAGTTGCAGCTAGCAGCTCGAATCCCACACGATACTTTAACTAGTTTACTGCAATGCGATCGAGTCCCCAGAGCATTTATGGACTATGCGATCGGTCAACAAGATTATAGCCTCTGGCTGGCAGTTGCTTACAATCCGCATACCCCTGGTAATTTACTTAAAGATTTAGCACGGAAATCGCGCCAGCACGATCGAGAATTGATTCGAGCCGTAGCCGCACATCCCAACACACCGCCACATTTACTTGCCGAAATTAGCGAGATCGGTCATAGCTTAGCGCAGATTGTTGTAGAAAATCCCCAGACACCCGTTGCTGTCCTAAAAAAGATCTTGTCCGAATACGAACATGCTGGGGGGTCGATTTTTAAAACCTTAGTCGCCCTACATCCCCAACTCAATGCGCGACTATTGACGCAGATGTGTCTAGTCCCGAATGAGACTGCGGCACAATCTTTATGGTTGGCGAAACAAATTACGACGGAATCGCTTCAATTAGTAGAACTAGCTCACACCACCTGGGATGTCTTGCGCTTGGCAATAGTTCGTCATCCCCATGCGCCTACCGAACTCGTCGATCGGATCTGGGATCGAATGCAGATCGATCGAGCCGAGCACAGTCACAGCACTGGCGCAGAATTCGGCTCAGAAAATCGGTTGATTTACGACTCATTTGTTTGTAATCCCAATACCTCACCCCAACTGCGCGAAAAATTACGCAAGTTGTTGAAGTGGTAGGCATGCTTAATTAAAAACTCATTACGCTTGCGGGTCGCATTGTGCTCGGATAGCGCGGCTCGCTCCTTGCGTTCGGCAATTACCGGACTTCGATCGCCAAGTAAACCACTACCTCCATTCTGATGAATCCTGAAGATTTAAAGAATTATCTCGATCGCCTGATTAGCAACAATCTCAAAATTAGTACGATGATCTGGGGTGCGCCAGGGATTGGTAAATCGAGTATCGTCAGCCAACTCGCGACAACACACCAGCTCGAATTTATCGATCTCCGGTTGAGTCAACTCGCACCTACCGATTTGCGCGGATTGCCAGTAGCCGCCGATGGGGTTTCCAAGTGGTTTCCACCCGAATTTTTGCCACAAAACGGACGGGGAATTTTGTTTTTGGATGAGATTAATATGGCTCCGCCAGCGATGCAGGGGATGGCACAGCAGTTAATTTTAGACAGACGCGTAGGTTCTTATGTTGTCCCTGATGAGTGGTTTGTATGGGCTGCTGGCAACCGCAAGGAAGATCGGGCTGGGGTATTTGATATGCCAGCACCGTTAGCCAATCGGTTTTTACATTTGCAAGTAGAGCCAGATTTTGCAAGTTTCAAAGCTTATGCTCTGGAGCAAGGTATTCACGCCCAAATTATTGCATTTCTATCGTTTCGTCCGAGTTTGTTGCACAAGATCGAACCCCACCAACCAGCCTGGTGTTCGCCGCGATCGTGGATGATGGCCAGTAGTTTACACTGTAGCGGACTGGATTTAGCACCAGCGATCGGCATGGCCGCAAATGCCGAGTTTCAAGCCTTCATCACGCTCTATCGTAATTTACCGGACTTGACCCAGATTCTCGCTGGGCAAGGCAGTCAAATTCCCTTCCCCAGCGAGCCTTCAGCGCGATATGCTACTGCCATCGGTTTGACCGTGCAGGCAACCGATGCCGATCGCGCGTACCATGCTTTTCAATGGCTCAGTCGCGTCGCTCCGGCTGAATGGGTGCAATTATTTGTTGCAGATCTATTGGAATTAATGCGATCGCGCGGACAATTGGGGATGCTGGCAACGCTCATAACTAAAGATCCAGAAATCCAAAAATTTATGCAAGATTATCGACAGTTAGTAGCAATGTAAAAGTCAAGCCTGGAACTAAATAGACCGAGATGAGTTCATATGGAGATAGTTCGTTAGCACCAGACTCCATGCCAAAGTTGCGTCTATTTTTAGGATTATTTCTTACATCTATTATGACGATCGGCGTTAATAATTCCCGATCGAATGCGCTGCCAACTCCAACAATCGTCGTGCAAAGAATTACTTCACCTGGACTGACGACCCCGATTCCCTCGCCGACCCCAACTCAAGTTCCCATCCCCGTTTCGTCACCAGCGACATCGCCATCGCCCACTTCAACTCCCCGAACGCTACCCACCCCGACTCCAATTCCTAGGCCGCCAGCAACTCCCACTCCAGTGCCGATTCCCAGGACACCACCAGCAGCAACGCCGCTGCCCACGCCTAGCGAATCCCCATTACCGATTCCCGTGCCCCCGCCGAAGAATCCACTCCCGAGTAATACCAAACCGCCGACAACCACTCCCACTCCCACCCCAACCCCCTCTACTCCGCCGCAATTCCCAACGAATCATAGCGGACGCACACTCACATCCAGCGAACGCGATCGGATCTCAGCCTATCTCCGCAGCCGGAATATGAGTATCGCCCCGATTGCCAACGTGCAAACCGACCCGCGCTTTATTTTGCACGATACCTCAGTCATCATGTCCACCAGCGTCCTCGAACGCGAACGTCAATGGGGTCGAGGGCCATTAGGCTTGGGTGTGAATGCATATCTACCTCGGGAAAATAACGCCGTCCTGGCTCGTCCAAATTTTTACGAACCGCGCCGCCCGACGACGACTGAATTTGAAAAAGCCAGCGATATCATCGCTAAACCCGATCGCGAGCGGTTGTTACGCACCGTATGGCAAGCAACTAATGGCGATGCTCGTCGTCAAGCACTCGATAATGCCTTAGCCAATCTCAATCTCAGTTCCAGCGAAATCGCCAAAGAACAACGCGAAGCTAGCGAAAAACTAGCAGCAGCAAGCGGCAGAATCTTCACTACCGCAACTTGGTCGGTAGAAAATATCTGTAGTCGCTACAATAGCGGAGATCGATCCGTAGTCGCTCCCGGTCGAGAAGATAGTCTCCGCAGTGCTTGTGGGACGTTAACTAACTATTTCAAGATCCGCAATAGTCGCGTCCAATCTTCTGTAGCTGCCGAAATCATTCAAGCAGGGGTGCGTTCCGAGCGCGGCAATCAAAATACTTGCGATGCGGGTAACTCGAATATTGCCACCTTCCCCAATCCACCCTACTCAGACAATCAATATAATTATGCCCTGACTCTCTATCTCCGCGCCGCTTTGAGTGCTGGTAAATTTCCCCAGATGACCACGCATTTTGCCCTCGATACTTTCGATCCAGAAGCTCACTGCGATCCGCGCTGTTTCAACCTCACTAAACTCTATAGTTCGATCGCATCAGCAATGGGTCACGCTCAGGGTAGTACTTACGGGATTATTCCGAGTTATGGTACTCGGCTTGGCTCAAATAATATCTGGTGGAACGATCGCATCTGCCACGGTTCTGCGCCCTAAAAAATCGCAATATCGCAATTTTCCCCCCTAGTAAATTCAGCAGCTAAATTATCGATCTCCTGTTGCGGTAGCGAACGACTCGATTCTCCGCTGGAGAGGCTTCGCCAACGATCGGATGTTGCATAAGTTATCTTGGGGCAGAATTTCTGCCAGCTGGGATGAGGAGAAAATGAAGCAATGCAAGTGTAGCCGCAGTCAGACCAGCAGTTACCCAAAAGACACCGCGCATACCCCATATGTCAGCAAAGATCCCTGCCATGAGTGGTCCCAATCCGATCCCCAGCGATTGCACGCTCACATTGACTGCCATAAACCCAGCTCGCGTTTCGTCGATCGCGAGTTTTGCTAAGATCTCTTGGCTATGAGGTATTGCCAGACCCAGAGCCGCCCCAAATAAAATACTCGGAACGAACAACAGCCATGCGCGATCGATTAGCGGAATCATCGCTAGCGAGATCCCGGCGATCGTCAAAGCTGCTTTGATTAGAGTTATTTCTGATGCGTGTCGCGTTAACCTTCCCAACTGCGAGGCAACCAAACCTAACGAGACTGACATGCTGGCTAAAATCAACCCAATGAACAATCCCGAAGCACCAAAATTAGCTCCTGCCAGAATCGGGATGTAAGTGATAAACGGCCCAGATTGAATCAGAAACATCGAACCGACTACGAACAGCAATCCCAGTACTGTAGGATTATTAATACTCTGCCAGACCTGTTGCAGATAAATTTTGAGATTGCTATTTTGGCGAACATTGGGTTTTCGGGGCAGCTTGAGCACGATCGACACCAGCAGCAACAAGGGAAAGGCGAGCGTGGCTAGCAGAAAGGGATATCGCCAACTAGCACCTCCTAACGCCCCACCAATAATTGGATAAATCGCCTTACTGACACCGATCGCGCTCACGACGATCGACATTGCTAACGTTAGGGCTTTGCCGTGATAGAGCGTACTAATCAGCGTCAGGGAGACTAAATTTAAGCTAGCAGAACCTAAACCTTGGAGAAATCGCCACCCAATTAGAGTTTGAAAATCGCCAGCGAAGGCACAGCTACTTCCCGCAATCCCAAACAGCAACAACGAAGGAACTAACACTTTTTTAATCCCAATCCGATCGGCGATGATGCCTAAAATGGGCGTGGCAATGCCGATCGGTAGAAAAAAAGCGGTCATTACTAATTGGATTTCACCAGGTGAAACAGCAAAAAGTTTTGATAATTCTGGAAGGATCGGGCCAATCGTTGACCCACCCATAATCTCGATCAGGGTGAGGCTGATGATGATATAAAAATTCCGATCGTGAAGTGGATTTTTACTGCTGGTAAATTTGGAAAATTTATCATCTTGACTATCTAGATGTAAATTTGATGGATCGCTCATTATTGACTTCTCTTAAAAAGTGGATATTCTGCAAGATTTGGAATCTTTTTGCCGATAGCTGAGGGCTAATACTTATGTTTCATATAAGCCAACTAGCAAATGTTTGGAGCCATAAAATACGATATTGTCAGCCCATTTAATACCCCTGGGACGGTTACCATTTAACAGTATCTCGATCGAGTGATTGAGGTGCGTCTTGCAATTGATTTCACTTTGGCAGTTGAAGTCCCAGCTTTTTCCAATACATTTCTGCGAGTAAGGTTTTACTCTTAATTTGTTTGGCTAGAAAAGATCCCACAACAAGTCCGCGCTTTGTGAGTGGAAATTGTCCCGCACCATCGTTTTCGCCCAAAGGTACAATGATAAGCGGCGTTTTGGCAGGTTGATAAGCTTTAAGTGTTTTTTGCCGAACTATTGTTTTGTTTGACTGTATAATTTTGATATTTGCTGCAACTACAGATGCGTGCGCCCCACTTACAACCCCCATTTTTGGCTCATCAATATTTGTTAAGTCGCCGACTGCAAAAATATTGCTATATCCCTCAACCTGCATTTGAGGAGCGATCTTAACTCTCCCTTGCCGATCTAACTGCTCAGTAAAGTGAGCGCGTAGATAGTCGTTATTTACTCTCGAACCATAGCAAAGCAAAAGAAGATCTGCTTCGATCGCCGTTCCTTTATCAGTGATGTAAGTTTGAGCTTGAAGTAAATCTTCCGGCTTCCAGTCATTCAGCAAAACTCGTTCTTCTAGAACAACTCGTACACCTTTAGCTTGTAAAGCATCTAGTAACTTCTCCCCTAGATTTGGGTTAAATGGTTCACCAATTAGTGTCTTTTCAGCATGAATTAAGGTAATCGTTTTTTGGGGATATTTACTAATAATTTCTCCTGCAAACTCTACGCCAACGGCTCCACCGCCGACAATTAAAATTCGTCTGGCCGCTCGAATTGTTTCACTGAAGTGTAAAATACTCTCTTTTGAATTTTCTACATCATTAGATGACATTTTGGCAGGAAAAGGATAACTAGAGCCAGTTGCCAAAATTAGGTAATCAAATCTCAAAATTTCCCCATTATCGAGATGAACCTTGTCAGGAGTGACTTCTGTAACGCGATTGTGTAGGATTTTTCCTCGTTTCAATAAGCCACTGTAAGGGATGAAGATCTTCTCCAACCAGCTTGGATCGACAGCAGCACGGAGCGCACCAAGATTGTGAAAGAACATTTCTTGCTTCTCAATCAACGTCACATCAAAATCTCGATCGAGCAACTTGGCGATTGCTGTACCGCTGTAGCCTCCGCCAATGACGATTGCTTTTGCTAACCCTGCATTTGATTTCATGTGTCCTCAAAAATGGTTTCAAAACAACTCGATCCCACTTTATCTAGTTACCTGCTATTTTGGAAGTACTTACTTGAAAGTCAGTGGAAGACGATCGATGGAAAATCAAATTGAATTTACGCAAGCAGTGGAAGCGGCACTGTTAGCGATCGGTGGCAAATGGAAACTGCGAATCCTGGCTCGTCTTGTCTTTGGAACGAGACGATACAGCGATCTACGACGACTGATCCCACAGATTACTGAGAAGATGTTGATTCAACAACTGCGCCAATTAGAACAAGATGGCTTAGTTCTTCGAGTGGTTTATCCATCCGTTCCGCCCAAAGTTGAATATAGCTTTACCGAGTACGGCAGAACTCTCTATCCGATGGTACAAACGATGTACGAATGGGGAAAACTTCACGCTCAAAAAGAAGATGGCGACAACAATTCCAGGGCAACCGCACATGATTCTCCAAGCAGAGAAAGAAAAGTCAAGTATTTCGATTCCCCAATGACCGCGAATTGCCCTTGTAAATTCGACTCTCTCGTAGTGGGGGTTGAGTAGCAACTGTTTTGTCATTAATATAACCTACTAAGGGATTGGCTTTTGAGTAATTTAGTTCTCTGTGAGCGATCTATTTTTATCCCGAACTGATGTTATCTACACAAAAAATTTACATAAAAAAGGGACGCGATCGCGTCCCTTTTTTAGTTATTTATGATTACAATCCAAGTCGATAATAATTATTCAAAATCATCATCTTCTTCAGTGTCACCAGGTGGTGCCCAATCGAAATCATCTTCCTCTTCATCGCTGGCAGGAGCCTTGATCGTACTGCCATAGAGTCCCGCAAACTCATCTTCCTCATCATCTTTGACGGGTTTGACGATCGATAGACCACTCAATGAATCATCTAGATCGTAACTCCGGGCAGTGCGATCGTCGAGAATCATATCCTCATCGGTACCCATCATCCCTTCGTAGGCACCGTACATGCCAGGGCTGCCATAATCGCCGTCGATAATCGGGTTGGAGAGAGTCGAGTCCTCATAAGCATTAAAGCCCGTACCCGCTGGGATCAGACGACCGATGATCACGTTTTCTTTCAGACCGCGCAACCAGTCGGATTTACCTTCGATCGCGGCTTCAGTCAGTACCCGCGTAGTTTCTTGGAAACTCGCAGCCGAGATAAAGCTATCGGTATTCAAGGATGCCTTGGTAATCCCGAGTAACATTGGCGTGTATTCCGCAGGTGCCGCACCAGTAATCGACATGGCTTCATTTACCTGTTCGACTTGGCGGAGTTCTTGCAGTTCGCCTGGGAGCATCGTGGTGTCGCCACCATCGTCGATCCGGACTTTGGAAGTCATCTGCTTGACGATCACTTCGATGTGTTTGTCGGCAATATCGATCCCTTGAGATTGATATACCGATTGAACTTCGTTCACCAGGAAAGCTTGAGCTTTTTGAAGGGCGAGTAAGGCGGCTTCAAAGACACCGTTGCTTTCGCGGAAGTGGTTGAAGAACACTTCAAGAATCTCGTGCGGATTTAATTGGCCGTCGGTGAGTAAGTGTCCGGCTTTGACTTCGTTCCCATCGGAGACGAGTAAGTTTTGGCCGGGGCCGAGGAAGTATTCTTCGACTGCACCACTAGCATCGATGACTTTGATTTCGATCGGATCGTTATCATCGCCATAGACAACTGATGCCGTACCATCGCGACGGTTGAGGATACAGGCTTCTTTTGGTTTGCGCGCTTCGAGTAGTTCTTCGATCCGTGGTAAACCTTGGATGATATCTCCAGTTTTCGATCGCTCGAATACCAGTAGTACCAAGTTATCGCCACGTTGGACGAGATCGCCACCATCGATATGCAGGATCGCTCCAGGCGAAACCCGATACGGACGGGCCATCCGAATCGTTACTTGGGAGTCAGTGACATCCACCACTTGACCGGATTCGGGACTGGGGATACCTGGCGCGAGTTCGTTACCAGAGACGAGCAGTTTACCAACTTTTACGGTTGGTTTATTGCCTTCGGTATCGATGGTAACGCGATCTTGTTCGCGAACGACCAGTACCCGCCGCACGGATTCGGCACCTTGGCGAATCCCGCGCACGATCCCATGGTTCTTACAGCGAATCTCAGTCCGTGCGACAACTGCACCAGGAGCGATTTTCTGGCCGTCGGTGACGAGTGCTTCGGTATAAGTATTCCCACCGAGGTTGTCACCAGCCGTATCGCGACGGATGGTTAGCGATTCGAGGATTACCAGTTGGAGCCGGAGTTCGCCAGATGCTTCATCGGTAATCAATTCGATATCCGCTGCGAGTTGTGGTGTGGCGGCAGACTCCATTTCCAGCACTAATTGAGTGCGGAGGAGTTCGACACCATCGACAGATTTGACCCGTTCCCCATCTTTATAAGGTACGCGCTGAACCGCACGTAATTCGATCGTTGCTGACTTACCTTCGGTCATTGCGGCTTGAGCCTCAGCTTGATTGACCGCAGTTTGGGCTGGTAAATTGGGTTCGTCGGGAACTTCATACTCGATCACCGGACGGATTAGAAGTGCCGAACCTTCTGGAGTTTCGACATATTCTAAGTACCGGAGTTCGGTAATCGCTTCAAGTTCGGGTACGGGTTTTTGACCGGGATTGCAAATCGTGCCTGTCACGTTTTGTCCGGATTCGGGGTCGTCGAGCAGATGCAGATCGCCAGGTTTGATGGTGATTTCGCGCAGAATGTCATTTTTCTGCACGACTTCGACGATGCCGCTGATGCCACAGAAGATGTCCTTGACTACTTCCGTACCAGCTTCGACGAATTGACCATCTTCGACGTTGAGCAGAGAGATGTCTTTATTGACCTCGTGGGATTCTTCCGGCACCCAGAGGATAGTACCGCCTTTAACGACTTCGTAGCCCTGTTTGGCTTTACCTTTTTTCTGGACATCTAACCCCGCAAATTTGACGATCCCACCCGTGCGCGTCCGATAGCGATCGTCGATCAGTTCGGCGACTGCGGTACCATTCTGCACTTTGGTGCCTGGTGTCGTCAGGAGTTGGAAGCGTTGATTCTCGTCAGTGACGATCGCATATTGTTCGCGTCCGCTCTGCGCATCAACTTCGACTTTAGCGCGATCGAGCGATACCGAAGCGGTGATAATATCGATCTCCCGTTCGCCGCGCAATCTGACGACCCCACCACTGACAGAAATCAGGCGAGTTTCCGCGAGTACGCCATCGACATCGATGAGATCGTCATTTTTGACCAGCGGTTCGGCTCCAGGCGGTAAGTTATAAACTTCGCCAGAGAGTACCCAGATCAAGCCCCCTCGTTGGGCGCTCCGTGTCATGTTACCTTGACGATCGGTTTTTTCTTCCGGTACGATATCGGCAAATACGACTTCACCTGCGAGGTCGGTAGCTACGTCTTTAGTTGCTTTTTCAGTAGAACGTCCACCTTTACTCAGGGCGATTTCTGCGAGCAGATCGCCAGCTTTAACTTCCGCACCATCGGGGACGAGTAATAGCGAGCCAGCCGTGAGACTAAAGCTCTTTTTCTTACCTTTACCTTTGGGTTCGACGATCAGATCGCCATTGACTTCCACTTGCTCGCGGTCTTCCCCATGACGGGTACGGACGGCACGAACACGCAGGTTAGAGAATTTAACGGTTCCATCGTGCGGCGCACGAATTTGTTGCTCGACTTCACCCGTAAATACCCCACCCGTGTGGAATGTCCGCATCGTGAGCTGGGTACCGGGTTCGCCGATCGATTGGGCGGCGATAATCCCGACGGCTTCACCGAGATCTACCAGATGTCCGTGCGCCAAACTCCAACCATAGCAGAGTTGGCAGACCGATCGAGCGGCTTCGCAGGTAAGGGCGGAGCGCATGAAGACGGATTGTACTCCGGCTTCGGTAATTGTTTTAATCGTATCTTCGTCGAGTTGCTGATTGCGTTCGGCCACAACTTGCTTGGTTTCGGGATGAAATACATCAGCAGCTAGTACCCGTCCGTGCATCCGACTGGCGAGGGAGATTAAGACCCGATCTCCATCTTTCATCGCTTCGATGTGCAAGCCACGCGTAGTGCCACAGTCGTGCTCGCGAACGATCACATCTTGAGATACATCTACCAGCCGCCGGGTTAAGTAACCAGAGTCAGCCGTCCGCAGTGCGGTATCGACAAGACCTTTGCGCGCACCATACGAGGAAATAATATACTCGGTTACGGTCAGACCTTCTTTAAAGTTGGTCTTAATTGGTAAGTCGATGATTTCCCCTTGGGGGTTCGCCATCAAACCCCGCATCCCGACGAGCTGACGTACTTGGGATAGATTTCCCCGCGCCCCAGAGAACGCCATCATGTAGACGGAGTTGAGGGGATAATTTTCGCGGAAGTTGATGACGACTTCATCTTTGAGGCTTTCAGAAGTGGTGTTCCAGGTATCGATTACCTTTTGGAACCGTTCGACTTCGGTAATTTCGCCACGGGTGTATTTAGCTTCCGTTTCGTCGATCGTATTTTCGGCAGCTTCGAGCATTTCCCGCTTGATCGGCGGAATCTTCAGGTCGTCAATACTGATCGATACCCCAGCTCTAGTCGCAAACCGAAAACCCAATTCTTTCAGTTTATCAGCGACCTGTGCTGTCCGAGCAGTGCCATAATGGCGGAACGACCAGCTAATCAATTTTTTCAACTGACCTTTATCAACCATGCGGTTGTTAAATACGATCGGCTTTCTCTCTTTTTCGCTCATGATCTAGGGGATAGGGGATAGGGTAAGGAGGGGTAAGGGGTAAAGGGAAAGGGGTAAAGGATAAGAACGAAACACTCGTTGCCTAATCCCTATTCCCTACTCCCTATTCCCTAAACAGAGAGGACTTCTTGAATGGTTTTGTTGTAGATAATGCGACCTGGGGTAGTGAAAATATATTGAGAGAGCAATTCGCCCGTGCTGGTTTCGCGAATCCGGCGGTATTTATAACGTCTGGTAATCGTACCATCGCCATTCTCGATCGTTTCCAAGGGTTCTTTTTCATTGTCGTCGGATTCGGCTAACCCGTCATATCGCACCCAGATGAAGCTGTGGATATTCAGTTCTGCGCGATCGTATGCCCGAATCACATCTTCCATATTGGCAAAATAGCGATCGGGATTTTCGGCGAGGGCGGGGTTGCGAGCGGTCAGATAATAACAACCTAAGACCATATCCTGGGATGGAGCTACGATCGGCGAACCCGTTGCTGGTGAGAGAATGTTATTACTTGCCAACATTAGCAACCGTGCTTCAGCTTGGGACTCTAGGGATAGCGGTACGTGTACTGCCATTTGGTCTCCATCGAAGTCAGCGTTAAACGCTGGACAAACTAACGGATGCAGTTGAATCGCCCGACCTTCGACGATGATCGGCTCGAATGCTTGAATCCCCAAACGGTGGAGGGTTGGTGCCCGGTTGAGCATCACTGGGTGTCCGGCGATCACCTCTTCTAAGACATCCCAAACGGTCGGATCGCCACGTTGGATCAGCTTCTTCGCTGCCTTGATATTGTTGACGAGGTTGTTTTTGATCAACCGATGGATCACAAACGGCTGGAATAATTCGATCGCCATTTCTCGTGGTAGGCCACACTGATGGATTTTCAGTTTTGGCCCGACGACGATCACCGAACGTCCGGAATAATCGACCCGTTTACCGAGCAAGTTCTGCCGGAATCGACCCTGTTTACCTTCGATAATATCCGAGAGCGATTTGAGGGCGCGATTGTTTGCACCGACCACCGTGCGTCCGCGACGACCGTTATCGATCAGCGCATCGACGGCTTCTTGGAGCATCCGTTTCTCGTTCCGGACGATAATTTCAGGTGCCAGGATTTCTTGTAATCTCGCTAGACGGTTATTCCGGTTGATCACGCGCCGATACAGATCGTTCAAGTCCGAGGTCGCAAATCTACCCCCATCCAATTGCACCATCGGGCGCAAATCAGGTGGAATCACGGGAATATAACTGAGGATCATCCATTCGGGACGGCTCCCAGTCGCGATAAAGTTATCGATTACCCGTAGGCGTTTGATTAATTTCGCCCGTTTTTGACCTTTAGACTCACTAATCTGTTCGCGGAGCTTTTCAGCCTCTTCTTCCAATTGGAGGTCTTCCAAGAGCCGTTGGACGGCTTCTGCACCGATTCCGACTTCTACACCTTCTAGTAAGGAATCTTCGCTGTAAATCCGTTCCTCGATCTCCAGCCACTGTTCTTCAGTCAGGAGCTGCTTATAGCCGAGGCTATCATCGTTACCCGCAGATAATACGACGTAGGAGTTAAAGTAAACGATCTGTTCGACATCCCGGAGGGGCATATCGAGCAAGATACTCAGATAACTAGGAATCCCCTTGAGGTACCAAACGTGAGCGACTGGCGCAGCCAGTTTGATAAAGCCCATCCGGTGTCTGCGGACGCGGGATTCGGTAACTTCGACCCCACACCGCTCGCAGACGATCCCACGATGGCGCACCCGCTTGTATTTTCCACAATGGCATTCCCAATCCTTGGCGGGGCCAAAAATTCGCTCGCAGAAGAGGCCATCCATCTCCGGCTTCAATGTCCGGTAGTTGATGGTTTCGGGTTTAGTGACTTCCCCAACTAATTGTCCGTTCGGCAAGTTCCGCGAACCCCACTCTCGAATCCGATCGGGTGAAGCAATCCCAATCTTAACGTAATCAAACTTAGTTTCTAGCTTTTGACGCATAGTTTCTAGGGCTTAGGGGTAGGTACTGGTGGGGGAAGTGAACAGTGAATAGTGAACAGTGAACAGTGACTAGGATTAACATTCAGGTTTCTAGATTCAGAATTTTGACGCGCTTGCGCGTCAGAACTCTATTCATTGTTAACTGTTAACTGTTAACTGTTCACTTCCTAAACTTCTTCGTTATCGTCACCACGAGCGAAAGATTCGTAAGTGGGGCGAGAGGGGGCGCGGCGGGTATTGACATCGGCCATCAAATCGACTTCCACATCGCGGCTATCGCCGTCGGGTGTTTGTTCGACTTTGTGAACGGCAATATCCAATCCGAGGGATTGCAACTCGCGCATCAGTACTTTGAAGGATTCGGGAGTACCAGGGCTGGGGATAGACTTACCTTTAACGATCGCATTGAGCGCATCGTTCCGTCCCTGCATATCATCGGACTTGACAGTAAGCAACTCTTGGAGAGTATATGCCGCACCGAAGGCTTCCAATGCCCATACTTCCATTTCTCCAAACCGCTGACCGCCTTGCTGCGCTTTACCACCGAGCGGCTGTTGCGTAACGAGGGAGTAAGGCCCAGTAGAGCGCGCGTGGATCTTATCATCGACTAAGTGGACGAGTTTGAGCATATACGCTTTCCCAACGGTAACGGGTCGATCGAATGCTTCGCCAGTCCGACCATCATAAACGGTGGTTTTCCCTGGTTCGTTCTCATCGAAAATCCACGGTTTACCTTGTAATTCCGCTGCGGCTTTCAACTTATTGTGAACGGTCGTCCGCGATGCTTCGGGCGCATACATTTCGTCGAATGGTGTGACCTTAAACCGCAGTCCCAGGTTATGTCCCGCCCAACCGAGCAAGCATTCAAATACCTGACCGACATTCATCCGCGAAGGTACGCCGAGGGGGTTGAGGACGATATCGACAGCGGTACCATCGGGGAGATAGGGCATATCTTCTACTGGCAGAATCTTGGAAATAATTCCCTTATTTCCGTGCCGTCCGGCCATCTTATCGCCGACTTGGATCTTCCGTTTTTGAGCGACATAGATCCGGACGACCATATTCGCGCCAGGTGGCAATTCATCGCCCTGTTCCCGTGTAAATACCCGTACATCAACGACGCGACCTTTTTCACCATTGGGTACCCGCAGGGAGTTATCGCGGACATCCCGCGCTTTTTCCCCAAAGATCGCCCGGAGGAGTTTTTCTTCTGGCGGTTGGTCGGATTCCCCTTTGGGAGTAACTTTACCAACGAGGATGTCACCAGAGGCGACCCAAGCACCCTTGCGGATAATGCCTGTTTCATCCAAGTTCCGCAGCGATTCTTCACTTACGTTCGGAATTTCCCGCGTAATTTCTTCAGGGCCGAGCTTAGTCTGCCGCGCTTCGATTTCAAATTTCTCGATGTGGATACTCGTGTAGTAATCCTGAGAAACTAATTTCTCGCTAATCAGAATCGCATCCTCATAGTTGTATCCTTCCCACGGCATATACGCAACGAGAATATTCTGCCCGAGAGCCAATTCGCCGCCTTCAGTTGCCGAACCATCAGCCAGTACTTGACCAGCGACCACTCGATCGCCAATATTGACTAATGGCCGCTGATTGAGACAGGTATCTTGGTTAGAACGGTGGTATTTTTGCAGCAGATAAGTCTGGATTCGCCCATTGTCGTCTTTGACTTTAATCGATTCAGCCTCGATAAAGGTGACGAGTCCATCGGCTTTAGCAACGATGACCATCCCCGAGTCGCGGGCGGCTTGCACTTCCAGACCCGTACCGACTAACGGACGTTCGGGACGTAACAGGGGCACCGCTTGCCGTTGCATGTTGGAACCCATGAGGGCGCGGTTAGCATCGTCGTGTTCGAGGAAGGGAATCAACGAGGTCGCTACCGAAATAATCTGGACGGGCGAAATCGCGACATAATCCACCTGATCTGGTGTGGTAGTCGTAAACTCGTGCCGATACCGTACGGGAATCGTCGAACCTAAGATATACCCATGCTCGTCGGTGGTAATATCTCCAGGTGCGACCCGCAGATCGTCTTCCATGTCCGCAGTCATGTACTCAGCTTCGAGTTCGCGCTTCACCCGACCGTTTTCGACTGGGAGGAACGGTGTTTCGATAAAGCCATACTGATTGACCCGCGCGTGAGTCGCCAACGAACCGATCAATCCAGCGTTAGGGCCTTCAGGCGTTTCAATCGGACAAATCCGCCCGTAGTGGGAGGTGTGAATATCTCGAACGGCAAAACCCGCGCGTTCCCGCGTCAAACCACCTGGGCCTAAGGCCGAGAGTCGGCGTTTGTGGGTCAACTCCGCCAGGGGGTTGGTTTGATCCATAAACTGCGATAGTTGCGAGGAGCCGAAGAATTCCTTCACTGCTGCGACTAAGGGTTTGGGATTGACCAAACTTGCTGGTGTCAAACTGCTAGTTTCCGAAACCGTCATCCGTTCGCGAATGATCCGTTCTAGACGGTTCAAACCGACCCGAATTTGGTTTTGGAGCAATTCACCGACCGAGCGGACGCGTCTATTTCCTAAGTGGTCGATATCATCGGTACTACCGATGTCAAATTCCAGGTTGATCAAATAATCGATCGCGCACAAGATATCCTGAGGAGTGAGTACCCGCACGGTATCTGGCGTAGTCAACCGCAATTTCCGATTGAGTTTATACCGTCCGACTTTACCCAAGTCATACCGTTTGGGGTCGAAGAACCGCGAGTCGAGCAATTGCTGACCGCCGCTGACTGTTGGTGGTTCGCCGGGACGCAGCTTTTTATAAAGCTCCATCAATGCTTCTTCTTCGGTGAGGTTGCCTTCTTTTTCGATCGTCTTTTGGTAAAACTCAGGATGACGTAACGAGTCAAAAATCTCGCCATCGGTCAATCCCAAAGCTTTGAGCAGTACTTGCGCCGAGAGTTTGCGAGTTTTATCGATCCGCACCCAGACGATATCATTTTTGTCCGTCTCAAACTTCAGCCACGCACCCCGGTTGGGAATCAGCGAGGCACTGTAAGTCCGGCGACCGTTTTTGTCTAGCTCGGATTTATAGTAAACTCCAGGCGATCGGACGATCTGGTTGACAATAACCCGTTCGGCACCGTTAATAATAAAAGTACCCCGATCGGTCATCAATGGTAAGTCACCAATAAAGACATCTTGCTCGATGATTTTGCCTTTATCTTCTTTGTTGATCAACTGAGTCGGTACATACATTTGCACCGCATAGCTAGCATCCCGACGCTTAGCTTCATCTACGTCATACTTTGGACGTTTGAGCTTATAATTTTTTGCCAGAAACCGCAGTTCGAGTTTGCCGGTATAATCAGTAATCGGTGAAAAACTATCTAATTCCTCGATTAAGCCTTCTTCCAAAAACCATCGGAAGCTAGAACGCTGAATCTCTACTAAATCGGGCAGCATGTAAGTGGATGCTGTCGTAGTAATCTGACTAGTCATAGTGTTCCTCTTTTCTAGCGTTCTAAATTGATGTAGCGATCTTTAACAGCTGACTGTTATTCGGGTTGAAGCTTAAACGTACTCTTTTTACACTGGTAACTTATCTCCATCCTTATTTAAAAAGATTGCCAACCTGCGAATCTGGAGCAAAAACATCTTCGTCGCCAATAAGTGAAGTGGGACGCGCTGGGAACTGAAAATAGTGCTTAAAATAGCGATCGATAATAATTAAGTGTTTAAATAGTTGTAGCTAATACTGGCAATCTAAATAATTGCCGCGCATTAGCTGTGGTAGCATTGGCAAGTAGGTCGAGACTTTCGCCACGCAACTGTGCTAGATAGCTTGCCACATGAGACACGAATGCGGGTTCGTTACGCTTGCCACGTTTGGGTACTGGTGCCAAAAACGGACAGTCGGTTTCGACTAGCAATTTTTCTAAGGGGACGATTTTGGCTGAATCTTGGATCTGAGTAGCATTTTTGAAGGTGACGACCCCACTGAAGCTAATGCTGAAACCTAGCTCTAAGAACCATTGAGTTTCTGCTGGCGTGCCAGCCCAACAATGCATTACGCCTCGAACTTGCCCGAATTCTTGCCAGAACTCCTGACAAACTTGGTGCATCATGCTCGCCGCATCGCGACAGTGAATGATGACAGGTAAGTCTAACTCTCTCGCAATCTGTAATTGCGATCGAAAGACTTCGATCTGCAATGCGTGGTTATCAGCCTTAAAAAAGTCTAAACCCATTTCCCCGATCGCCACTACCCGCTTGTCGCTGTGTGCCAGCTCCTGAATTTGTGCGCCCGTATCCGCTTGCCAGAGAGTTGCATCCAGAGGATGCAATCCGACTGAAAAGAATAACTCGGGAAACCGATCGGCTAATGCTTGCGTCTTGCCAAATTCTGCTGGCGTAACGCAAGAATGCACGAGTTGCACGACCCCGGCGGCTTGCCAGCGATCGCGCACAGCATCTATGTCCGCCTCGAAAGTATCAAAATTGATATGGACGTGAGTGTCAATTAGCTGCATTTAGCACAGATAAATTGGTTGGGAGCGGCCAATCGCAAGTTAGGCAGTCTTAAGTACCTTTGCCAATCGAGACTTTTTGTTGGCACCGTTGTTACGATGCAATACGCCTTTTTGAACTGCCTTATCGATTTTCTGGTATGCTTCAGACATACTTTTTTGCACTTCAGCCAATGTTTCAGGAGTAGGCTCGGTAGCATGTTTTTCGACAGCTGTGAAGTATTTCTTCATCAGCGTCCGGACGGCGGACTTATGAGACTTGTTATACTGCCGATTCCGCTCGGAAATTTCGACACGTTTGATTGCAGACTTAATATTTGCCACAGTTAGCCCTGGGAAAACTCACGTTTAATTTTTTGACATAATGCCAGACATATAATCATAGCATAGGCTTCTGAAAATATACAACCAAGTTATTGGAAAATTTTGGAGCCGACAGCATCTCGCTAGATGCTGTGCCTGCGGACACAGCAGATGTGTCAACGGTATTATTCGATCTGTTTGATTGCTTGCTGGAGCTGGCGATAATCATCAGTATTCGTGAGATTCAATTCGCGCATGATTTTGAGGGCGACCCGCCAATCTTTGAGGACTGCTGCTTTATTCTTGAGGATGGCGTATCCACCACCACGAATGATGTATAAAGGGTAATCTTGTGGATTGAGCTTTAAGCCTAGATTGGCATCGGCGATCGCCTGTTGCGGATTATTCAACTTGAGATATGACGCACTTCTGAGTTCGTAAGCATTAACATTGTAGTTGCTAATTTTCAGAGCCTTAGTGGCATAATCGATCGATTGCTGATGATTGCCACCATCATAAGCGATTTTTCCCAAAACTACGTATGCTTGGTCGGCGACATTGGGATTGAGTTTCACTGCCAGTTCAGCATCGAATTTTGCGCCGACCGAATCGTTTTTGGAGACCTTAATTACTGCCCTAGTACCGTAAGCTTCCGCTAATTTAACTTTACGCCCGATGACATAATCGATGTCGGTGAGTGCGCCAGCCAAATCGCCCAAATATCTGCGCACTTGGCTTCTGAGCACATATGCATCGATCGAATTAGGATCGAGCGCGAGCGACCGATCGAGATCTGTAGTTGCGCCGCGATAATCACCACTTAAAACGCGGATCAGTCCGCGAATGCCGTAAGCTGCCGAGAGTTCGGGGGTGAGTTGAATCGCCCGATTGACATCGGATTTTGCCCCAGTGAGGTCGCTAAGTGCGACTTTGGCCATCGCCCTGGCAACGTAGGCTTTGGCTGCATTTGGTTTTAACTCGATCGCGCGATTGGCATCCAATTTTGCCGCGCTGGCATCACCCAATGTCACGCGCACTTCCGAACGACTGATATAAGCTTCTGCCGATCGCGGATTAATCGCGATCGCTCGATCGAGATCGGTCAACGCACCGCGATAATTACTTTGGAGCGTTTTACCTTCAGCCGCCAAGATATAGTCATCGGCTTTGGGTGCAGTTTGAGTCTTAGTTGCCACTGGTGCTGCTGAATTGCCTAAATCAATCGCCAGTTGAGTGGCAAATTGCCGAAAAGTATTTACGGGAATTCCTAAGTCATTACCGGTCTTAAAGCGAACTGTCGGATTTTCAGCATCGGGACGATAGCTTTCCGAGATATCACCTCTACCGTGGGTGGCAATTAATTCGCCGCGATCGTTAAATACACCGCCACCACTCATCCCCGGCAAAGTATTTGCACTATAAATAATGGCATAGCCACCTTGCAGGGGGCGCGAACTATTTGCGACGACATCCCCTTTGCGAAATACATAGACAGAGAGATTAATCGCGGCTGTCGGTGCCGGAAAACCAGATACAAACGCGGCATTTCCCTCGACTACCGAGTTAGAATCGCCGATTTTGGCGATCGGATAAGTGCGATCGCTGGTAAATTGACCGACAGCGAGATCTACTTGACTGGGAAATTTTTTGACCGTAGCAGCTTGCAATTGATAGGTTTGCCCGTCTGGAGTAGTTAAGTTATAGCCAGAACCAGCATTCTTCAAAACGTGAGCGGCAGTTAGGACGGTATAAGTATTGCCCTGATGCTGAATAATTATCCCCGAGCCATATTCGGATTCGGTGCTTTTGATGGCTACCGTAACTTGTTTGGCCACCTTCCCGACTTCACTGGGAGATAATGAGAGGACGCGATCGCCGATCGTCAGTACCAGACTGAATGCTAGACCAAAGATAGCGGGAGTATATTTAGGCATGTAGTTCATCGCTAATACTTGCCACTATTATGTCATGAGACGACCGAAATAGTTTCGAGGCTTGCCATCGCGTCCAACTTATGCAGGTTCGATCGGCGAACAAACCTAACTAGAGCGCTTTGCTTCTAATCGTTGAATGACCTGTTGCAGCGTTCGATAATCATTGGTACGAGCGCGGTTTCGCGCGGACAGGATTTTGCTAGCCATCCGAAAATCGCTCAGAGCTGCCGCTTTATTTTTTAATAGTGCGTATCCTCCACCCCGAATAGTGTAGGCATCGTAATCTTGAGGGCTAAGCTTCAAGACGATATTGGCATTGTCGATCGCCTGTTGCGGCTGACCCAATTTGAGATACACCAATCCCTTGACATTGTGACCTCTGGCACTATAGGCATTGATTTTAATGGCTTTATCGGCATAACCGATCGCTTGGACGTTATCCCCAGTATCACAAGCAAATTTGCCCAAGATACTATAGGCTAATTCAGCAGAATTAGGGTCGATCTCGATCGCGCGATCGGCATCTACCTTGGCACCAGGTCGATCGTTTTTCTCGCTCTTAATTAAAGCTCTGACACTATAAGCTTTTGCTAATTTATGTTTGTGCCCGATAACATAGTCAATATCGGTTAATGCACCATTCAAGTCTCCCAGATATCGGCGGACTTCACCCCTGAGCAAATACGTTTCGATCGAGTTAGGATCGAGGGCAATCGCCCGATTTAAATCGGTATTGACATTGCTATAGTCCCCGCTCAAAACTTTGGTTAGTCCCCGAATACTGTAAGCTACCGCGAGATCGGGGGAAATCTGGATCGCAAGATTGGCATCAGCCTTGGCTCCAGCGGAATCGCTGAGGCCGATTTTGGCTAAGGCTCGAGCAATATAAGCTTTCGCGGATGGTTGGATCGAGATCGCCCGATCGGCATCGTCCTTGGCAGTGCGGGTATTCCCCAAGGTAAAGTAAGCTTGAGAGCGACTGGTATATGCTTCTGCCGATCGGGGATTGATGGCAATTGCGCGATCTAAATCTGTCACCGCACCACGATAATTATTTTGGAGACTTTTCCCCTGTGCCGAGACGATAAAGTCATCCGCTTTGGGCGTATTATTGGGCTGAATCGCAATTACTGGAGCGGAAGTGCCAAGATCGATCGCCAGTTGCGTGGCAAATTGCCGCAGAGTATTAATCGGAACTCCCAGATCGTTACCCGTCTTAAACCGGATTGAGGGATTCTCGGTATCGGCGCGGTAAGTTTGGGAGACATCGCCTTTACCGTGGGTAGCAATCAACTCGCCGCGATCGTTGAATACTCCGCCACCACTCATTCCTGGTAGGGTATTGGCACTATAAATAATCCCATAGCCACCTTGGAGGGGGCGCGAACTATTGGCGACGACATTGCCGATGCGAAACAAATAGACGGGAAGATTGATGCTCGCTGTTGGCGCGGGAAATCCCGCAACAAAAGCCGGATTGCCTTCGACTACTGAATTAGAATCCCCAATTTTGGCGATCGGATAAGATTTGTCGCTGGTAAATTGAGCTACGGCTAAATCGATTTGGTTGGGAAATGTTTTGACAGTAGTAGCTTGCAGTTGATAGATTTTGCCGTCTGGTGTCGTTAAGCTATAACGCGTTTGCTTACTTTTGATGACATGGGCGGCGGTGAGGACTGTGTAAATATTGCCCTGATGCTGAATAATGATGCCCGAACCATACTCAGCGTCGGTGCCAACGATCGCCACTGTTACTTGCTTGGCAATTTTACCCACTTCACTAGGCGACAATGCTAGCGAGCGATCGGGTGGGATAACTAAGATCTCGCAGAGCGCTAAAACGGCCCCGAACCCTAAAATGAGAATAGCTGGTATGGATCTAGACATGAGGTTCGCGAGCGGCGCGTAGCGTTTTTGTAATTTTAGTCGATCGCTGGTCTCAATTTATCAAATCTACAATTTTCTGTACATCGGTAATAAATGTAGAAGGTGCTTTATCTGTGATAACAACTCCGGTAGTCGATGTCGTCGGCACCTTATTCGGTGTAGCACCTGTGGTAGTTGACGGCGCAGGTGCTTTTTCTGGTGTACCCCTGCCAACATTTGATGGGGTTGCAGCAGTCGTCGGCGTTGTGTCAGGCTTGTTTGGCTTCACTTGTAATTGACGAATGAGAGCGACGTTCTCAGTTGATGGTACGAGCGTAAGCTGTTGTTGTTCGGGATAACTTTTTTCGTGAAAGTCTTTGAGGACAGTATGTAGATAATTAACTTTAATCTCAGCTTTGACAACTAATTGAGGATCTTTCTTCTTCACCCGTTCTAACCATCGCTCTGCTTGCGATTTATCAAAAAACAATGGTGTTAATTTATTTTCTTGAACGGTGACATATTTATTTTCCTGTTTAATAGCAATAATAAATAATGGCACTGGATACAGTGCATTAGATTGATAGGGTTTATCCTTGAGTAGATTGGCATTGATGACTTGTTGCTCTGTCGGAAATAGCAAAAAATTAAGACCGTTCGGCTTTTTTTGTGTCTCCAGTTGGAGTTTATAAATCGAACTCAAGGGGACGCTCGTAATCTGTGCCGATCGAGCAGTTGCCGAACCATTCTTCTTGAGATTGTCGATGAATGTTTGAGCATCGCGTTGCTCCATGTAAACGGGGCTATATTGCTTAATATTTGGTGCCTTTCCGGCAGCTTGCTGGAGTAAATTTCTATCCTTATTTGTGATGGTAAATACGGGTATTTGTTGAAGTTTTTCTATGATTTGAGCTTCTGGCAGTGCTTGAGCTGGTGTTGTCATTGAGATCGTCAATGGAACGCTCGTACCGAAAATGGTAATGAGATAGCTTAAATATTTGGACATTTTTCGATAGTTAGGATTTATATAAATTTATGGCAGGAGCGTTAAATTGCCAACCAGTTGAAAAAATCGACTCCAACTGATGTCGATCGATATTATCAGCGATCGATTGGTGATTACTAGGATCGGTTGCTGGCGATCGTGCCAAACTAGTCCGGATGGGTCTACACTCAGAAGTAATTGCGAATGTTTGCCGCGATCGAGTAACTGGGTGTAAATATCAATAACATTAGCATCTGCTCGAAGCTCGATTACTCTGTAAATATTTTAGATTTAATTGTGCTGAGTCACAGAGATCGTGGAAAGATGATTGGCTACACAGCATAAGTTGAGTCTCGATCCTAAGTTGCAACTGGGCTAAAATTAGCTACCGATCTGTCCCGCGCCGAATCAAACCTGTAAACCAAGCATCTGGTAATAACTTCCGGATTGCCAAGATCGATCCAGCATTGCCACCAGCGGGATAGCGTAATTTCCAGCTATTATCAGTGGCAGCTTTATAAATAACCTTTGCAGTTACTTCTGGTGGCGAACCGACTTCCCCAGCTCGATTGAATTGTGGTAGCAGCCGCTGCACATAATCATCGTATGCAGTCAATCCAGCTCGGTTGGCAACTGAGAGCGATCGACTGTAGAAATCAGTCTTAATCGGCCCTGGCTCGATGATTTTGACCTTAATATTAAACTGGCGCAGTTCGTATTGTAACGAATCGGAAAAGCCTTCTACCGCCCACTTCGTTGCATGGTATGGACTGTAGAGGGGAAATGCTAATTTTCCACCGATCGATGCCACATTAATTAAAATACCTTGCTTGCGCTGCCTAAAATGCGGCAAAATCGCTTGAGTAACTGCCATTAGCCCAAATACATTCGTCTCAAACTGAGTGCGAATATCGGCCATATCACAGGCTTCAAACGCACCAATTAGCGCATAACCCGCATTGTTGACGATAACATCGATCGCCCCAAACTGCTCGATCGCGCGATCGATTGCGGCCTTAATCGTCTCTACTTTAGTAACATCTAATGGCAAACATAGAACCCGATCGAGACTAGCAAATTCGGTGTCTTTCTCTGGCGATCGCATTGTTGCCACTACATTCCAGCCTTGTTGGTGAAACAGTCGTGCTGTAGCTCTGCCGATGCCAGTGGATGCACCTGTAATCAATACTGTTTTCGTCATACAGCCAAAAGTTATCTAAATTTGATTATGACATACTGCTTCAGTTTAGCGGTGGTTGGCAAGTGTCCTCTATGACTTAATTCGCATACTCAGATCTAGCCAATGCGATCGCGTAATCGGCGCGCTAGTGGAGATATAATCCACGCCAGTTTCGGCGACTTGACGAATGGTACTCAGCGTAATATTTCCAGATGCTTCGATCTTAATGCGGGGATTAGCAGCTCTGATGATGCTTACTGCTTGGCGCATCAGCTCTACAGGCATATTATCGAGCATGATAATATCGGTATTACAAGAGATCGCTTCCTGGACTTGCGCGATCGATTCGGTTTCGACTTCGATCGTCAGTGGATAGGGCATCGCCGCACGGACGCTGGTAATTGCGGCAGTGATGCCACCACCTGCAGCGATATGATTATCTTTGAGCATGATGGCATCATCCAGACCGATGCGATGATTTACACCACCACCAACAATCGTCGCGTATTTTTCGAGTAGGCGGAGTCCTGGCGTGGTTTTACGAGTGTCTACCAGTTGCGTGGGTAAGTCGGCAATACACTCCACATAAGCATGGGTGGCGGTGGCAATACCACTCAGGCGCATGGCAAGATTGAGTGCGGTACGTTCGCCCATCAGCAGCGTAGCGAGATCTGCGGTAATTGCTGCGATCGATTGTCCTGGCTCACAAGGGCTACCTTCGGCGATAAGGAGCTGAAATGTAGCTTCAGGGTTTAAAAGCTCAAAAACTCGTTTAGCGATCGGCAGCGCGGCGATAATGCCCTGCTCCTTGGCGATCCAGATAGCTGTAGTCTGGCGATCGCGATTGGGTAAGCCTTGGGTACTGCGATCTCCTCTCCCGATATCTTCTTGGAGCCATTGAATCAGTAAGGGGTCTAGCACGATCGCATGTGGGAGGGTTGGTTTCATAGTTGGGATGTCGGGAGTAAAAGTTAGTATCCCCAATACATGAAGACTAGTAAAAGCAAAAGCTGAGATCTCTAGGGTACCCACAAGGGGCACCCCTACATAAATGTAGGGGTGCCCCTTGTGGGTACCCTAGATCTACTTAGAAATAGTATTTTTACACTGGTGCAAGATGTGAACAGTAAGTTTAACTGTCCACTATTGACTAATTCTTGCCAAGATAAATCGATCGAGTCCTGCCAGATCGTTAATTATCTCAATGTCAGTATAACTACCCTGAGCGACTAATAACTCTCGAATCGCCTCACCCTGCCCTGCCATCATTTCAACCAACCAAATCCCCCCAGGCAGCAAATACTCAGGTGCCGTCTCGACTAAGATCCGCATTGCAACTAAACCATCATCGCCACCATCCAGGGCAAGATGTGGTTCGTGGTTGACAACTTCTGGCTGCAATTGCAATACCGTTGCCGTGGGGATGTAGGGTGGGTTGGAGAGCATTGCGGATACTTTACCCTGAAGCTGTTCTAGTGAATACCACCAATTACCTTGACTGAAGCTAATGCGATCGCTCACACTCAGACGCGTAGCATTGAGATGCGCGATGTCTAATGCTGCTGGGCTACAGTCTACTGCGTAAATCGTCGCAGCAGGTAACATCCTGGCTAAACCGATCGCAATCGCGCCGCTACCAGTGCCCAAATCTACCCACACACCCTGCTGTTGGCTATTAGTGGTTGCCGCCAAGGCAATATCGATTATCGCCTCGGTTTCGGGACGGGGAATGAGTACCGCTGGCGAAACCATTAGCTCGAAATCCCGCCAGAAGGTTTTGCCAACTAAATACTGCACTGGCTGACGATCGTGAAGGCGATCGAGCCATAATGCCGATAAGCGATCGAGTGGCATCGTGATTTTCACTAACTCATCATCACCGATCGATTCTAGTCGCAATGTCAAGCGATCCAGATTGACGACTGCTTGCAACAACCAATCGACTTCATAAGCAGTAACGCGATCGGCCAAAGCTAATGTTATCGCCCATCTGCGCCACTGCCACAAGTCTCGGCCTGTAATAAAATCGGCAGCCACCTATTTTTTGGGTGCGCCAGTTGCTGGTACAGCATTTGGAGTCGGAGTCGTGCCAGCTTTAGGTTGCTGCGCTTGGATTTTGCGGATGAGTTCTACATTCTTGCTTGATGGTACGAGCGTCAATTGTTGCTGCTCGGGGTAGTTTTTGTCGTGAAAATCTTTGAGGACGCTATGTAGATAATTAACTTTGATCTCCGCGTTGGCGACTAATTTAGGATCGGCTTTTTTAACCCGCTCCAACCACTGTTGCGCTTGTTGCTTTTCAAAAAATAACGGCGTTAATTTATTTTGCTGAACGGTGACATATTTATCTTTCTGCTTGATGGCAACCGTAAATAATGGCACTGGATATAAAGCATTAAATTGATAAGGCTTATTTTTCAGGATTTGAGCATTTTTGACTTGCTGTTCGGTGGGAAATAATAAAAAGTTGATGCCGTTAGGTTTTTTTTCGGTCTCCAGTTGCATCTTATAGACCGCACTCAATGGCACAACCGTGACCTGCGCCAGCTTACCGTTGGGCGAACCGTCTTTTTTAAGCTTATTTACAAATGTTTGTGCGTCGCTCTGCTCCATGTATACGGGGCTAAACTGGCGAACGTTTGGTGCTTTACCGACGCTTTGCTGGAGTAAATTCTTGTTTTTATCAGTAATGGTAAAGACAGGTATTTCCTGAAGTTTTTCTAAGATTTGGGGTTCGGGAAGTGCTTGTGCTGGGGATGTCACTATTGTTGCTAGCGGAAGACTCATACCCAAGACTGCAATGAGACCGATCGAGGATTTATACATTATTCTATGCTAACTATATGTTGTAGTATTTGTGCCGATCTACTTGGCTACTGAGACCGAACTAATCGTGCTTCAAAGCTGGTGGTAAAATAATTTATCTAAAGTTTTTACTTACCGCTAATCGTACTCAATCATTTATGACTATTTAGATTAACAGATTGTTTCGCTATTTGGATACCTAACAAAATAGATCGCTGCTGGATCGCTGACCAGGCTTACACGATCGAATATTTAATTTTATTGTTTAAAGAACTCCCCGGGCGGGATTCGAACCTGCGACCAGTCGATTAACAGTCGACCGCTCTACCACTGAGCTACCGAGGATTGTTGAAAGTGCGTTAACACCTCTGCTATCATATCACTAGGACAATAGATTTGACAAGTAGGTTGTCGAACTTTTCTCGATCGTCGCGGTGTAGCTGTGAGTTAAGCTGGGTTTGCGCTCCTTTGATACTGTTATGGATTTAGTTATTGCGGTTGTTTTATGTAATTGCACGCTCTCAATCGGCTGTTTGGCGATTGCCTATTCGATCCTCGGCTTTCGTCGTCAAATTGTTGCTTTGGGTAATTGGTGTAATCGCTGGTCGAGCGATTGTGACTGGCTCAGCGATGTTCCAGCCTCGATTACTACTAGCAGAGCGCAACTCGATCGACTCAGGCAGCTTTATCAGCAGCAACTAGGTACGCTCGATCGACTGCGGGCGATCGGCTTGTTCGTCGGGATTGTCCGCTCGATCGCCTTCGGACGGCGCTAAAATAAAATATCTGTGGCTGACTACTATATTTTAGGGATTGACTTGTATTCGCCCGTGACAAATCGACTCCCCCGCCAAAAGTTGAAGTTGGGTAATATTTACATCATCCCCAAGATCGATCTGATGGCGAGTAAGATTGCTTCCAGGCAAAGGGCAAAGCTGGCCATCTGCACCCACGATCTCACAAGTAATTTTTAGCGGATCGAGGATCAGCAGATGTCCATCCTGCACTGCCAATCCCATCACGATCTCGATCGGTGCTATTTGTTCGGCAAGCGCGAGCTTACCCTGAAGGTGCAACGTCTGTGGGGCGATCTGTAGTTGTTGCCAATCGATCGTCCAATGGGATTGCTGCGGATCGGCAGCCAGAATTTGGGTAATCAGATCGGTAATCGCTTGCGATAACAACGGTGAGGCGAGGGAAGTTTGGAGGTCGGTTTCGCTAAATTTGACTTTTGCTGTTACCGCGATCGGTTCTAATAAACGTAAAGCTTCACCTTTGAGTACTTGGGGTAGATTAATCCGAATATTTTCGGCGATCAGGTCGATCGATCCCAGTGCTAATCCTTGATAAATTGCCCCCGTAGCGGCCACCGTCACGCGGGGAATCGTACCGCCCAAGATTTGCCGACTGCCACCACCAATGTCCACTTGGAGGTCGTCTACGTGCGATACTTGCGATCTCAGCCACATTTTACAAGCCGGTGATAGCACCGAACCAACAATTCCTCTAGTTTGATTTGTCAATTTAGCTCGATCTTCCTGTACTATTTCCTCAAAGAGTTTACCGAGAAATAGTGGCTAGTGACTAGTGGCTAGTGGCTAGTTCCGGAAGCAGCCAACCTAATCTGGCTATTTGCCAGCAACTAGTCACTAAAAAATTACAGCATCAATACTTCAATCACCAGCTGCGAGATCGACTTACTACTAACCACTAGTTATGACTGCCAGACTGCAAAAAATCTTATCTCAATGGGGAATTGCCTCCCGCCGACAAGCGGAGCAGCTAATTCTGGCTGGACGAGTGCGGCTGAATGGAGAAGTAGCAAAATTAGGACAAACAGCCGAACCAGCTACCGATCGCATTGAAGTTGATGGTAGAATAATTACAATCGAGGGGCGACCCGAACCTTTGTATTTACTGCTAAATAAACCGATCGGTGTAATATCTACTTGTGACGACCCCCAAGGTCGCCGGACTGTTTTAGAGTTACTTCCGCCCGACTTGAGAACGTGTGAAGGAATTCATCCCGTAGGTAGATTGGATATCGACTCTAGTGGTGCATTGTTGCTTACCAATGATGGTGAGTTGACATTTAGCTTGACACATCCCAGCCATAATATTAGTAAAACCTATGAGGCCTGGGTTCAAGGTCAGCCTGCTAGTGATACGATCGATGCTTGGCGGCAGGGAATTGACTTAGATGGCCAATATACATTGCCAGCGCAAGTTAGAGTAGTCAAACACAAAGATGATAATACCCTCCTCAGAATCACCCTGACGGAAGGTCGAAATAGACAAATCAGGCGAGTTGCAACTCAACTCGGTCACCCAGTCATCCAACTGCATCGGATTGGGATTGGTAACATCAGTGTAGACGGGGAACGCGCGTTAGCGCTTGGCGCTTATCGCCATTTGCAGGCGGCAGAAGTTCGCAACCTGCAAGCTGGGAAGCGGCTCGAACCGCACCATCGCAACTAGATAAATCACAAATATTCACTTTAAATTCTCCATACATTAGCGATCGTGACCTTACTGCCACCGCTCAAGCAAATCATCTCACTTAACTTGCCGAAGTTATCAATGTTCGCTGCTCAGCCAAAACCTATAATTGCTAGCGATCCCGTGCCATTAACACCGACACCAAGCGATATTCTAGAACAGATTGGAACTCAGTTGCGCCAAATTCGGGAGCAGCGCAAGTTATCGATCGAGGAGATCTCGGCGCAGACACAGATTCAACCGCGACTAGTGCAAGCGATCGAGGAAGGCCATCTAGAGATGTTACCAGAATCGGTCTATGTCAAAGGCATGGTGAAGCGGTATGGCAACAGTCTGGGGATCGATGGTCTGGCAATATCTCAGCAAGTGCCGACCTGGGATCGGCAAGAAGTCGATTTCTCCCAACCCACCGTCCGCCAAAACAATACGGGGTTTAGCACTCCCCAAACTGGGTTTAGCGCGCCTCGAGTTAAGCCGTTGCACGTCTATTTAGGTTACACGTTGGCTATCATCGGTGCTGGTGCTGGGATTTCACACCTACTCAACACCACCCTCAGACCGACACCCCCGATCGTTAGCGGATCTACCCAATTGCCAAAAAATTCGGCGGTAGTTCCAGCACCGATCGCAACAGTTGCGCCCCAAATCGCCCCATTACCAAATGTGAATGTCGGGATCGAAGTCAAAAGTCCTGCCTGGGCACAGATCGGTGTTGATGGGACGACAAGATTTACAGGTAGCCTCAAAGTTGGCACGCAATTGAACTTAGTAGCCACCAAGCAAGTAACCATCAGCACCGATAATGCTGGCGGATTGCTGTTTTCGCAGGAGAAACAACCACCGCAGCCGTTAGGTAAGTTGGGACAGAAGCAACATATCACCATCAAGGTTGGTAAAGTTAGCCCAGCGGCACCGACTCGAATTACTGCGCCACCCACACCTTAGACCTCATTTTTTGTGCTTAATCTGGAATCGATCGATCTTCATCAAAGCTTAACTGTCAATCTTCCGGCTGACGGTGTTTCCCTGCATGGTAAATTACAGATTCCAGGGGATAAATCGATTTCCCATCGGGCGTTGATGCTGGGGGCGTTGGCTGAGGGTGAGACGACGATTCAGGGGCTATTACTAGGTGAAGATCCTCGTAGTACGGCAGCGTGCTTTACGGCGATGGGGGCTGAGATCTCGGAATTGAATACCGCACTAGTCACTGTCAAGGGGATCGGGTTGGGACAGATTCAGGAACCCGCGAATATTCTCGATGCAGGAAATTCGGGGACGACGATGCGATTGATGTTGGGAATTTTAGCCGCTCATCCCGATCGCTTTTTTACGGTAACAGGTGATGATTCCTTGCGATCTCGTCCGATGTCACGGGTGGTAAAGCCGTTGGTACAGATGGGGGCACAGATTTGGGGACGCAAGGGCAATTCGCTGGCACCTTTAGCCGTGCGGGGGCAGGAATTACAACCGATTCATTATCATTCACCGATCGCATCGGCCCAGGTTAAGTCGGCAGTATTACTCGCTGGATTGATGGCAGATGGGCGAACTACGGTCACCGAACCAGCATTATCGCGGGATCACTCGGAACGGATGTTACGTGCGTTTGGGGCGCAAATCGAGGTCGATCCGGAAACTAATAGTGCGACGGTAATCGGTCATCCGACTTTGCGCGGACAACAGGTAATCGTCCCTGGTGATATTAGTTCGGCAGCATTTTGGCTAGTCGCTGGCGCAATCGTGCCGGGTTCGGAGTTGTATATCGAAAATGTCGGGGTCAATCCTACCCGCACGGGGATTTTAGTGGCTTTAGAATTAATGGGTGCCGATATTACGCTCGAAAACCAGCGCGAGGTGGCAGGGGAACCCGTAGCCGATTTGCGAGTAAAATATAGTAAATTAAAGGCTTGTGAGATCGGTGGCGATCTGATTCCTCGGCTGATCGATGAGATCCCGATTTTAGCGGTAGCGGCGGTATTTGCCGATGGGACAACGGTAATTAAAGATGCTGAAGAATTGCGCGTCAAAGAAAGCGATCGATTGCAGGTGATGGCAGCCGCATTAACGAAAATGGGTGCAAAAGTTACCGAATTGCCTGACGGTTTGGAAATTACTGGTGGGGGTTCGTTGGTGGGGGCGGAGTTAGATAGTTATACCGATCATCGCATCGCCATGAGCCTCGCGATCGCGGCATTAATGGCAAAGGGACAAACCACCATCCACCGCGCAGAAGCCGCCTCGATTTCCTATCCAACATTTTTTGATTCGCTACGCAGCATCATCAAATAAATTATGAGTTATCTGCAACTTTATTCTTGCCGTTTCAGCATTAATTACCGACTGCTAGGATGCCGTTCAGAAATAGTCGCAAGGAGTTCGATAAATGGTTAAAGCAGTTCTTTTTGATTTAGATGGCACTTTACTCGATCGAGATACATCAGTTAGGCAATTCATTTCAGCGCAATACGATCGGCTGACCGAGCATTTAAGTTACATTCCTAAACAGGATTACACTGCAAGATTTATCGAGCTAGATTGTCACGGTCATGTTTGGAAAGACAAAGTTTATCAAGATCTGGTGGCAGAAAGCGTAATTTATCGTGGACAGAAGCGAAACAAGCCGATGCGATCGTCGATGAACTCAATGAGATTCCTTTGCTGCTGGAACAGTTCGACCGCTGATAAAATATGAACGCATTTCACTTCCTCATCCCTCAACCCCAAGATCTACTATCTCTCAGTATTGAAGGCGAGCGACTACGATTAGTAGCTATATCTGATAAGTTTGAGCTAGATATTTTTCAAGAATTTACCAGTGAAATTACACGGTATATGTTTCCGTCGCCTGCAAAAGATATCGAAGAGACTCGTAATTTTATAGATGCAAGTAGACGCAGTATGCAAATGGGTTATAACTTACAGTTCGCTATTTTATCCAAAACAATAGAAGAGTTTTTAGGATGTTGTGGTCTTCATGGCGAGGACAACGTAAGAACGCCAGAACTGGGGATTTGGCTCAAGAAGAATGCTCACGGGAGCGGTTATGGTCGAGAAGCTGTTCGCACATTAGTTAATTGGTCTTGTAATAATATAGATATCGATTACTTTATTTATCCAGTCGATCGTAAAAATATAGCAAGCTCCAAAATTCCTGAATCTTTGGGCGGCGAAGTCGTACAAGAATTAAAGACAGAAACTCCAACTGGCAAAATCTTAGATAAGGTTGTTTACAAGATTAACCGAGTGAGTAATTTTATCTAAAAGATAGGGACAATCCGCAATCCACAATCCACAATCCACAATCCACAATCGAATGACCCACTCCACCGATATTTCAACTCTAGTCCGCTGGATGGCGGGAGACTTTAGCAATCAAGCACAAGCATTTGAAAATCCACCATTGTTCGCCCATATTCGGGTGTGTATGCGTCCGCTACCGTTTGAGTTGTTGGATGGGCCGAGTTTATTTCTCGAACAGGCTTACGATTTTATGCTGCACGATCCTTATCGGTTGCGCGTGCTAAAATTTGTCGAAGCTAACGATCGCATTGAAATCGAACACTTCACGATCGACCCTGAAGCCGAATTTTATGGAGCCGCTCGCCAACCCGAAAAGCTCCACCAACTCACGCGCGAACGCATAATTAAAATGTCCGGTTGTACGATGATTACCGAGTGGACTGGGAGTACATTTAAGGGCTATGTGGAGCCTGGAAAGGGCTGCAAGGTCTTCAGAAATGGTAAAAATACTTATTTAGACAATGCGATCGAGATCTCGCCACAGCGGTTTATCAGCCTCGATCGCGGTCGCGATCTCGAAACTGACGAACATGTCTGGGGTTCGATCGCGGGGCCATTTGAGTTTACGCAGACGGCAAGTTTTGCTGAGGAAGTCCAAGTTGTGGCAGCGACAACGCATTAGACTGGAGTCGAGTAAATCCTAGCGCGCATCAATTCCTCTCCCATTACATAATTTCAATGAGCTATTTTCGTCCAGCGATCGATCTTATGGTTGGGTATATTCCTGGGGAACAGCCTAAACCAGGAACGTCGATTATCAAGCTCAATACGAATGAAAATCCTTACCCGCCATCACCTCACGCGATCGAGGTGTTGCGCAATATCGATGTAGAATGGCTCAGACGTTATCCCGATCCGTTTGCGCGGGAGTTTTGTCAGGCAGTAAGTGAGGCGCTAGATCTCCCCACCGATTGGATCGTGGTGGGTAATGGCAGCGACGAATTGTTGAACGTACTGGTGCGAGCCTGCGCCGAGGGAAACGAGCGACGTGTCGTTTACCCAATGCCCACTTACGTGTTGTATCGGACGATCTCAGCGATGCAGCCAGCGCAGACGGTAGAAATCCCTTATCTAGCCGATTGGCGACTACCGATCGCGGATTTGGTTGCCGCACGTGGGGCTGTGACCTTTGTAGCTTCGCCGAATAGTCCTTCAGGTCATCTGGTACCGATCGAAGATTTACGGGCGTTAGCCAGCCAGCTTGAGGGCGTATTGGTTATCGATGAAGCGTATGTGGATTTTGCACCGGAGTCAGCACTCCCGTTAGTGCGGGAATTCGCTAATGTCATCGTGTTGCGAACGCTATCGAAAGGTTATTCGCTGGCGGGGTTGCGATTGGGGTTTGGCATTGCCAATCCACAGTTATTATCGGGTTTATTTAAAGTCAAAGATAGCTACAATGTTGATGCGATCGCGACATTAGTTGGTGCCGCAGCGATGCGCGACCAAAGTTATAAAAATAGCTGTGCCGATCGAGTTAAAATATCTCGAACAAAACTCACGATCGATTTACGAAAGTTAGGTTGTCAAGTTGGTGAATCTCATGGTAACTTTGTGTTGGCAACAATACCATGGGCAGGTGAAGCAGATCGACTGTATCGAGCGCTCAAAGAGCGAGGGATTTTAATCCGCTATTTTGACAGTCCTGGCTTGGATGATAAACTGAGAATTACGATCGGCAATGAAGAGCAAAATCAGTTGCTCATTGAAAATTTAGTACGTTTGCGATCTTAATCGCGGCATCATCTACTTTGCTGTTGTTAGAAGGCCACTTTCCCGATCGTTTTTCGATCCAGCAATGTCAAAATTTTAGCTAAATACGCCCAAAAGTACGAAACCCAACAGAGCTAGTCTGTTGGGTTCGATCTAGATTAGATAATCCACACGAATTATTTAATCTAGCTGCCTAACTATTAGATTTCTGGCTAGCGTTTGCTAGTTTGAAAAATCTACTAGGCAGACGGAGGCATGAGTACGGAATCAATGATGTGAATAACACCGTTATCAGCAGCTACATCGGGAGTTGTGACGGTAGAATCGTTAATCTTGACACCATTGGAAGCATCAATCTTGACTTCAGAACCTTCAACAGTTTTAGCCGATTTCAGTTTCACGACATCAGCTGCCATGACTTTGCCAGAGACAACGTGATAGGTAAGGATTTTTGTGAGTTTAGGAATGTCCTTGAGCAGAGCATCAACTGTCCCTGCGGGCAGTTTGGCAAATGCATCATCTGTAGGTGCAAAAACTGTGAATGGCCCCGCGCCTTTGAGCGTATCTACTAACTTAGCCGCTGTGAGTGCAGCCGCTAAAGTGCTAAACGAACCAGCTCCAACCGCAGTATCAATGATATCAGCCATGTGTTTCACCTAGGTATATATCGCTTGTTACCAGTCGCTCATCCTGTAAATGAAAAACTGTTAACAATTCTTAGTATGGTAGCCCGATGTTTGATTTCGTGTTTGATTTGTTGCTCGAAAACATTTTTTTGACAAGTTGTAAGATAGAGCGCATTTTTTCAACTATAGCAACCATATTTGATTTGTGAGTGGGTAGTAATTCACCTTACTAGTTTGGGATAACTAAGCTTGAGCGGCGATCTAATCTGTCAGTAATATTCCCCATGTCATCAGTATTTGAAGCTTCCCCCACCGCAAACGATCCTCAGGATCGACCAGATCTAGTTGAAATTCACAATTGCGTGCGAGACACACTAGTCAATCTCGAGGTAGAGGGGATAGAATTCTTTATCGAACTCGATGGCGAAACTCTCAAGCTGACGCTACAAACTCCAAAATTTCTGGAAGCGCAGGACTTAGCGGTAGATTTAGGTAAAAAAATAGAACATATTGTCTCAGCAGATATTCTAGATTTAGCTGTTTATAAACGCAAAAAGGCTGACTCTAACCCATTTTTAATCAAAAAAATGTCACTTAGCAAGTCGGAAGGAGCGGAAGCTGAAGATAATAGTTCTGAAATTCCAGTACCGATTGCTACTCCACAAAGACAACTGAATTACTCAGCTCAAGAAAAATCGGACTCAGAGTATCGAACCACACAGAGTATGCCTGGGCGAAACAGTTTATACTTACTGAGATCTTTCTCTGCTTTGATTGCATTAGGCGTTGGGATCTGCACAGTATATGGAATTTCACGGATCTTTGGAAGTATAGAGCAGAAGCCGCTAACTTATATCGATGTCAATCAATTGCCAGGATTGGGAACTATTCGCAACGATCCTGAAGTCATGCAGTATCAAGTCGTCTTCCCCAGAGGTATTTATCCCTCAAAATTTATAGTATTTCTGCCAACTCATCCAGCTAAGCCAAAACTACCCTGCATATTTGTCGCAGCATCTGGAACAGAACCATCAGCACCGTTTGCTGGGCGGACACTAGAGGAGATGAATACTGGGGACTTTGTTAAATATGCCAAAGCTGGCTATGCGGTGATAGCCTATGATGTAGATGGAGCGGTCGGCGATATTAATGTAATCAATCGGGCTGAATCATTCGACGCTCGACAAAAGCAAATTTTGATATACCTCATCAAAGCATATAAAGCCTCTGATGCAGGTGTTTTAAATGCTAAATTAGCGATCGATTATGCAGTTGCCAGGATTCCACAAATCGATCCAAATGCTATGTATACTGCTGGTACTGGTTCAGGCGGGACGATATCATTGATGGTAGCCGCAACCGATAAACGGATTAAAGCCGCGATCGCTTTTTCGCCAGTTACCACTTTACCTGGACAATATAGTACTTTAGTCGAGACTGTCTCGAAATCAGTTCCAGGATATAAAGAATTTATCGATCGCAGTTCGCCGCATAATAATATCGATAAAATGACTAAACCAATTTTTATTTTTCATGACGATAGCTTGACGACAATATCGCTAGCAGATACCACTAACTTCGTAGAATTAGTGAAGAAAAATAACTCATCCGTATTCTTTACACACGAGCTAGATCGTGACTTTCGTACAGCAGATGATATGTTGTCATCTAGTCTCAAGCAATCGATCGAATGGTTGAATACTCAACAATAAAATGCCTTTGCAGCCAATGTCAGCCTACTACTGCTGTTTGCGAAGCCTTCGCTTGTAAAGCCGTGCGCCTTCATCTCTGGATTGAAAACACAGGGGGCGCGGTATGTCTTGCATAGATCGAAACTTATCGTAAATCCAGCACGTCAACCAGCTTAAGACTCAGTTACGATCGATCGGTCGCTCTGAATTTCTTGGATTCTTCCAAGCTAGACGGCCAAATCCAGATAAGATTTAATACATGCAACGTTTAACTCACACTCATTGGCGATGGTTATTAATCCTGCCATTTATCGGATTTGGCGGCACGATTATAGTACCCATCCACATCGCTCCAGTCCATGCTCAACAGCCAAATGCGCAAGGATTATCGATCCAAGCAGATTCTCAAGAAGCAAATTCCAAAACGGAAGTAGTCACCGCCAGGGGCAATGTCCGACTCAACTATCCCAGCCGCCAAGTTCGCGCTCAAGCCAATCTCGCGCAGTATTTTATCAAACAGAAGCGAATTATTCTGACGGGTAATGTGACGATCGTGCAGGAGGGTAATACTCTAGAAGGAGACAGTGTAATTTATCTGGTCGATGAAGGGAAATTTATCGCCAACCCCAAGGTCAAGCAGCAAGTTCGCAGTAACTACATCATCCCCGAACAAGGTGGTAAAGGACTGACTATTCTCTCGAACTTGCAAGAAGCCAATACTAAAGCGGAGACTATTACCGCGACAGGGAATGTGCGGCTGAGCTATCCCGATAAAAAACTCCAAGCTCGAGCAAATTTCGCTCGATACAACATCAAGGCCAAGCAGATCGTCTTATCTGGTAATGTCTTGGTAGTTAACGATGGTAGCAGTTTACAAGGGGATACGATTACCTATCTGATCGATGAAGGACGATTCATCGCCAAACAAAAACCTGGAATCCCCGTGCAATCTATTTATATTATTCCTGACAAGAAACAGTAGGGATCGGGATTGAGGACTAGAAAATAGCAGACTAAGATATTTTGAATGGCAATCTAGTCTTATTTCACGATCTCGAACAGCTAACACCATACCTAGCAACTAAATTCATTGCTCTCGTCCGTTGCCCCTTGCCCCCTCGTCCCTAACCCGTGAAAATTATCCTCGAAAACATTAGTAAAGCTTACGGCAAGAGGAATATTGTCAATAATGTCAGTCTGTCGGTGGCGCAGGGGGAGGTGGTTGGTTTGCTCGGCCCTAACGGTGCTGGGAAAACAGTCACCTTTTATACCGCCACCGGACTAACGAAACCCGATCGCGGGAAGATCTGGCTGGATGATGAGGATATTACGAGTCTATCTATCCACCAACGGGCGCGGTTAGGTGTGGGGTATCTCGCACAAGAACCAAGCATCTTTCGCAGTCTAACGGTGGTCGATAATATCCTGCTGGTGCTGGAGCAAACTCAAGTACCGCGCAAGCTGTGGAATCAAAAAATCCACGATCTGATTTCGGAATTTAGTCTCCAAAAAGTAGCTTATAGCCTGGGAAGTCAGCTATCTGGGGGCGAGCGGCGACGCGCCGAATTAGCTCGTTCGTTAGCTGCTGGCGTTAATGGGCCAAAATTTCTATTTTTAGACGAACCATTTGCTGGCGTAGATCCGATTGCCGTCGCCGAAATTCAAAAGATCGTCGCCCAATTACGCGATCGCAATATGGGGATCTTGATTACCGATCATGACGTTCGCGCCACGTTAGCAATTACCGATCGAGCATACATCATGAGCGCTGGCCAGGTGATTGCATCTGGCAATACCGAAGAGATGTATAGTAACCCCCTGGTGAGACAATATTACCTGGGCAGCGATTTTCAATTTTAGGGGCTAGTGAACTAGATCTGATTCATTAGAACAACGATCGATCGGGAAATTCATAATTCATAATTTTTAGAGGGTTGTGGGTAAAACAAGTTTTTCGCAGATATTTCTACCAGGAATTTCCGTGATGGATCGATATATCATCACCCAATTACTGATGCCATTTTTATTTGGCGTGGGAGCATTTTCCTCGATTATTTTGGCGGTCGGAAGCTTGTTCGATCTTGTCAGACAGGTGACTGAAGCGGGTTTGCCGCTGACGGTCGCGGTCGAAGTCATGGCACTCAAAATGCCACAATTTGTGGTTTACTCTTTTCCAATGTCGATTCTGCTATCGGGGATGATGACCTATAGTAGATTTTCCGCAGATAGCGAGATTATTGCCTTTCGGAGTGTCGGGGTAAGTATCTATCGGTTGATTTTACCCGCACTAGTATTGAGTACGATCGTCACTGGCGTGACCTTTTTCTTTAATGAGTGGCTGGTACCCGCAGCGAGTCAACAAGCCACGATTACGCTGACCAAAGCTTTAAAACAGGACAAGCCGACATTTAAAAAAGATAATATTATCGTACCTGAATACAAAGAAATCGATCGCAATGGGATTAAAGAGCAAGTTTTAGTGCGATTATTTTATGCCGAGAAATTTGATGGTAAAACCATGACTGGATTGACAATTGTAGATCGATCGCAGCAAGACAGGGGTTTGAGCCAAATTCTCAATGCGCGCTCGGCGGTCTGGAATGAGGGCAAAAATACCTGGGAGTTTACCGATGGCACGATTTATCTGATCGCTCCCGATGCCTCCTACCGCAACATCGTAACGTTTCAACATCAACAGTTACAATTACCCAAATCCCCATTCGATCTAGCAGCACCGGATAAAAATATCCCAGATATGAGCGTCTCCGAACTAGTCAATTATGCCGAAACGATCAGGCTCAGTGGTGACAAGAAAAAAATCCTGAATGTGGCAGTGACAATCAATCAAAAATTAGCCTTCCCCTTTATTTGTATCGTATTTAGTTTGATGGGTGCATCAATGGGCATCCGCCCTCAGCGCACAGGCAAAGCGACGAGCTTTGGTGTCAGCTTATTGCTGATTTTTGGTTATTATCTGATGTTGTTTGTCTTTGGCGCACTAGGACAAGCTGAGATTATTTCACCCTTTTTCGGTGGCTGGTTGCCTAACTTTATCGGGATTGCGATCGGTGGTTGGTTAGTATATAAGGCAGCTAAATAACGTCAGTTCGGGATAAAAAGAGCTTAGAGACTGAAGTCTCTGCTCATGATGCGAAGTCCGCCTTCGCGGACTGAGATATTAGTCCGCGAAGGCGGACTTTGCAACACTAGCCACGATTTCAATCGTTGGCGGTACTAGAACCCACATTCCGCTAGTCCAAGCGATTCTCCACGGGAGAGGCTTCGCCAACGAAAAATAATTAAAACGAAGCCATTGGATCGTAGCGATTTTATTCTCAATAGGATCGGACTATTGAGAATGTGCGATCGATCGTCAAAAAGAGACTAAATCGCTAGAAAGGTTAATGAGACAGGATTCTGGATCTTATTATTTTTTAGCCGAACGCGCAAGCGCACCCCCAAGGGTGGTCGAACTAGCGGAATGTGGGTTAGAACTAAGCCGATATCCTTAACCCGAACTCACGTTACTGCCCGTTCGCTCATTTCGATCGAGCCTCTTGAATTAATGACAACAGAATCAGTGTTTCAGGTCTTACCAAAATTGAGATCTCGATCGAATAGTCGATCTGTACTAAAAATTACAGATAAATTCAAGGGATGACTATTTACTGTGAAAGCTGAAACCATTGCAAAATAAAGATTTTGTTTAATTAAATCGGGAATTTAAAAATGAGCGAACGGACAGACGTTAAATAACCTCAGTAATGATTAACGACCCGATAAATCGCTCGATGTACGGGTAAACCTTTACTCAATGTCGATACCTCGCGCTCTGTCGGTACGCCAAAAGGGTTGGGTTCTAGCCATTGCGACTGAGTTCGCTCGAAGGCTGGATTTTCGCTAAATCGATCGCACATTTCCTGTGCCACCCATTCGAGATCGGACTGGAGAAACACTTCACCACCCCTGGGGAGGTACCGCGCGATATCGTTAACTAATTCTGGCTGGACTACCCGCCGTTTGGCATGTCTATTCTTGAAACACGGATCGGGATATTGGATACTAATCCGTTGCAATTTACCCGGTGGGAGCGATGCCAGGAGTCGATCGAGGGAAGTATTGATATTTCCAAACACATAATGTAAATTAGTCGAGTCGATTTCGTCCCGTTTCTGATTGGCATGGACAACTAAAGCTTCCCGAATTTCAATTCCCAGATAGTTCCACGATCGATCTTGCTGCGCCATTTGTAGCAGAAATCGTCCCCAGGCACAGCCGATATCTAAATGAATGGGTAAGGACAAATCGCTATAAATTTCCGTCCAATCGGGAAAAATCGGTGGCTGTCGATAGATAATACTTAAAGGATTAACGTGTTGCCGAACTTTTATCCGCGACATGAAATTAGGTATAAGTTAAAAACTATACAAATATCTCTCCCTAAGGAGCAGATAAAGCTAGCAAATCTCAGATTACTAGATTAGCAACCTAGATTTACTAGCAATGTGGTAAAATCCCGACTTCCCGATCGATAGATCGTTCGACCGATCGATTTCATTGTCGTTGTCATCTGAATATTTTTGCGAATGCGACGGTCGTCGCTGTCACATTCGCAGTTATCGAGCATTATGCTCTATTCTGCCTCATCCCCGTTTTTATCGATTTGTTTGAGATGAATGTGTTTCCGCCCTAGGGAGATTTCAAATACGTCTCCTTCCTTGAGTCCCATTTGCTTGGTGTATGCAGCACCAATCAAAAGATTATTATTTGATTGGACGGTGATTTTGTAACTAGCGCTGCGACCGCCACGACCGCCACCAACAGCTTTACTATCTAACTGTACACCGTCTGCATCGAGTAGCGCGTTGAGAAATTTCATCATGTTAACGCGCTCGACACCGTTCTTAGTTTCGGTGAAGTAGCCGCATTCCCGCGCTTTATCTTCTCGGCTCGCACTACCGAGTTCTTTGACTTTTTGAAGTAGTTCTTCGCCTACTAGAGGCTCAATAGTTTTTTTATTACTCATCAACTTAGATTTAAAACTAGAGGATCTAACGCTATCCGGCGTTGCGGTTTTGCTAAACTAGACCTGCGATTAGTTATCGAGGTTGCTATTAGCACTTAACTCCATAGTACACTGACAAGAGCAAGTTTGTTAACCGTCTCGATCTAAAATACCATCTTTTTTTTGAGTGAAACGTTACTTAACAGAAATTGTAAAGTTAAAGCCGATCTAAATTATGAATTATGGATTGTGTGCGATGAATGCCCTATGGTTAAACGCCCGAGCAAGCAATCGGGCATTCCTTCGATCGGTGGTTGAATAGTCACTGAATTTCCGATCGATGCCAATAAAGATCGGGATATTTTCTGGTAAGATCTCGATTGCTAGATGTGGGAGAGTTGCTATTATGAATGAATTAAGAGGTAACGGCTAAAGTTCGATCGTTGGCTCGATCGGGCGTTAGCTAACAAGTCGACAAATGCTCCTAACCCCCATCGGCGAATAGGAACGAGCGTTTATACTCGTTCCCGAACAGCCACATATCATCATGAAATTGACAACGCGCGGGCATTACAGTGTGAAAGCGATGCTGGATCTTAGTTTACAACCTAGTTATGGCCCAGCGTCTGTCAATGCGATCGCTACACGTCAATATTTACCCGCACCCTATCTCGAAAAATTACTCATCGAGTTGCGACGGGCGGGGCTAGTGAAGTCTATTCGGGGCGCACATGGCGGCTATCAATTAGCTAAAAACCCCAGCCAAATTTCTCTAAACGACATCTTAACTGCCGTTGGTGAATCGATCGAACCATTACCACCCCAAGTCGCTAATGCCAGTCTCGCCGCCGATTGGGTCGCACTGATGGTCTGGCGCAGACTCAACGAAAAACTCCAAGCTGCTCTGGCCAGCATCTCCCTAGCCGATCTTTACTATGATGCTCGCAGCTGGCAAGCCTCACAGGGAGAAGTCACGAATTATATTATTTAGCTAACGTAAGTTCGGGATAAGAATTTAAGCTGAGACACCAAGCTGCGCACCCAATTCAAGCACCCGACGATCGATTCCGATCCCGAACTGACGTTAGTCACCATCCACTACTACATCTTACTAATAATCCGCTGCAGAATTTCGACACCCGAGAGTGCTTGCCAGCCGAATAGACCGACGATAACTAGATTGATGCCGATATGACTGTAGCGCGCCCAATCATGACCCTTTTGCATGTAGGGAGACAACGAAGCAGAGACAGCAATTAAGCCAGTCATGCCCAAACCTGCTAGGAGGTGTGGCCCGACAAATAATTTACCATTATTGATATAAGTAGCAGCCATACCGCCGATCGAGCCTAACACCATAATCGCCAAGACGATCGAGCCGTATTGATAATGGCGTAGATTATATTTGCCTTGGATGAGTTGTTTCTTTTCTTCCCCAGTTGCCATCCGCGTGCGCCGAATCTGCCAGCCTAAATACCCTGCATATAAGGAAGTTGCCAGCAAAATCCACATTAGCGGTGGATGAATGAAATTGAGATATGGTTTGATAGTAGTGGGGATGAAGTCCATAAGGGCAAAAAAAATTACCTAATAAGTTTAAGAATATTTATAAAAGTTAGCATATAATTCGTTGGCGAAGCCTTTCTCACAGAAAATCGAGCACCGTAAGATTTAGCGACTGCTCGATTGCCGAAATTTATCATGACATCCAATCGATTCAATCTCTCGCTCATCCAGTCAGCTAGACTGGGTAACGATCGTCAAGTCCAAACAGCACTGTCCAAAGGTGCCCAAGTTAATGCAACTGACTCCCAGGGTACAACCGCACTGATGTTTGCTGCCCAACGAGGGTTCTTGCAAATCGTCGATCTCCTAATCGCGGCTGGTACGGATCTCAATCTCCATCGTCGTCAGTATGGGACTACGGCATTAATGTTTGCCGCCGCCGCCAATAAAATCGATGTCTACGCGCGATTATTAGCGAGCGGTGCCGATATCAATGCCACCAATGAAGATGGCAGTAACGCGCTGATGGGTGCTGCTTTAGTAGGTGCCAAGGAGATCGTAGCATTATCGATCGCGGCGGGAGCCAATGTCCGGCAGATCGATCGGGATGGCGATACCGCGCTCAACATCGCAATCGTTCAAAATCATCTGCAAATTATTTGCCAACTACTTGCTGCGGGTGCCGACGTTCATTATCGGCGCAGCGATGGCAAAACGCCACTGATGCTCATCCCAGCACCTGGAGATATTACGCTGCTCGATCTGTTATTAGCGGCTGGGGCAAATCCGCAAGATCTCGATAATGAAGGGGATAGTTTATTAATTATTGCGGCCGAACGCAGCTACATTCGCCTAATTAAACCCTTAATCCAAGCTGGGGCAGATCTAAATCACCAAAATCAGGATGGTTGGACTGCGCTTATCGCCGCTACATCTGCTGTCAACACAGAAATCGTCGCGATACTCTTAGCTGCTGGAGCCGACCCAAACCGTCAATCTCAAGACTTGGAAACCGCGCTGCATCTAGCGGCGATCGAAGGTAATACGGAGCTGGTGAAATTGCTGCTCGGTCATGGAGCGACAACAGATCTCATCACTAGTTGGGGCGATACACCCCTAGTTTTAGCCGCTTTACACGGTCATTTAGCCGCCGTGAAGCTAATTTTAGACGCTCGACCGGATCTGACAGCTCATCAGCAGGGCATCACGGCATTCGGAGTGGCAATAGTTAATGGTGCTTCAGAAATCGCTCAGCTATTATTAGCAGCAGGTATTTCGCCGCAACAAACGCTTAAGGATGGTCAAACGCCCCTAATTATCTCAGTTATCAAAGGCGAAATCGAATTAGTTCGATCGCTAATTACCGTTGGTGCCGATCTCGATGTTCGCGACGACTCTGGCGCAACCGCACTGATGTGGGCGACGCATTGCCACAACATGACCATCATCAAATTATTACTTGCCACTGGAGCCGATCGCACTTGCAAAAATCCTGGGGGTTTGACGGCGCTCGATCTTGCCGAACTCAATCACGATCGCCACGCGATCGATCTCCTGACCCAACCGGGATGATAAAGTGTAGAGATCCGCGATCGATCTTCATTTAGAAAAACCGATCCCCAACTGCTAACCCTAGTCCTGTAGCGCCACGTCTACCAAGCAAAAAGAGCATTTCGATCCTCGACCTAGCTTGTCACTAACGGTTAAACTAATAACGTTAATAGAAAAAAATTCACCTCATCCAGTTTAGTTTATGGCTCAACTTTCTAGTTCCGCTGACGTACCAGATCTCGGTCGTCGCCAATTTATGAACTTACTCACCTTTGGTACCATTACTGGGATGGTTCTCGGTGCTGCTTACCCCTTTGTCGCATACTTTGTGCCGCCTGCAAGCGGTGCTGCTGGTGGTGGTGCGACGGCCAAAGATGCCAAAGGTAACGATCTTAAGGTGAGTGAGTTTGTCGCTGGTAAAGCTGTCGGCGATCGCGCATTAGCTCAAGGATTGAAAGGCGATCCTACTTATATCATCGTTGCTGATGGTGGCACCGTTGTTAACTATGGGATTAACGCGATCTGTACTCACCTCGGTTGTGTTGTGCCGTGGAATGTCGCTGAGAACAAATTCATGTGTCCCTGTCATGGTTCTCAATATGATAGCGCTGGCAAAATGGTTCGTGGCCCAGCACCAAAATCTCTCCCCCTCGCTCACGCCGCAGTAACCGAAAACGATACCGTCGCGCTCACTCCTTGGACAGAAACCGACTTCCGCACAGACGAACCCGCTTGGTGGGCATAAATCTAGGGGATAGGGAATAGAGGATAGAGGATAGAGAATAGTTAAGGAATATTTTAACTAGCCACTAGTCACTAGCCACTAACAACTAGCCACTCAACAAAATCTGTATATTATTTAGTTTTCTTCGTCTGTCATCCTTAAACCATGAAATTAACTTTATCTTTACTCTGGCAACGTAGCCAGCGACTGCTGACCAAAGCTTTAGTCGTCATCTTGGCTAGTGTTGGGATCGTATTTGCCACCGATATTGCAGTACCTCAGTCCGCCGCCGCTTATCCCTTTTGGGCGCAACAAACCTATCCGATTACTCCCCGCGAACCAACGGGTAGAATCGTGTGTGCCAACTGTCATTTGGCTGCTAAACCTACAGAGATCGAAGTACCTCAGTCGGTGAAACCCGATACCGTATTTGAGGCCGTCGTCAAAATTCCTTACGACCAGAGTATCCAACAAGTAACTGCCAATGGCGAAAAAGGGCCATTGAACGTTGGTGCGGTACTAATGCTACCAGAGGGATTCAAAATCGCCCCTGAAGACCGCCTTTCACCCGAAATGAAAGAAAAGACCCAAGGGCTATACTTCCAGCCCTACGGTGAAGGTAATGAAAATACGGTAATCATCGGGCCGTTACCTGGCGATAAATATCAAGAAATCATCTTCCCCGTACTATCACCCAATCCTAAGACCGAGAAAGGGATCTACTTTGGTAAGTACCAAATTCACGTTGGTGCTAATCGCGGACGCGGCCAGGTGTATCCAACTGGTGAAAAAAGCAATAACACCGTTTACACTGCTTCTGTTGCTGGTAACGTGCAGACGATCGCCAAACAAGAAGATGGTAGCACGCAAGTCACCATTCAACCTGCTACAGGTGATGCAATTATCGACAAAATTCCGGCTGGCCCCGAATTGCTAATTGCTGAAGGTGCTGCGGTAACTGCCGGACAAGCACTGACTAATAATCCTAATGTCGGTGGTTTCGGTCAAAAAGATATTGAAATCGTCTTGCAAAATCCCGATCGGATTCTGGGTTTGATGGCATTTGTCTTTATGATTATGCTATCGCAAGTCTTACTGGTGCTCAAAAAGAAACAGGTCGAGCGCGTTCAAGCTGCGGAAATGGAATTCTAAAATTTCTTTTCGTTAATATAAAATAGATCGATAGAACACAGACCGATCGGATTTATCGAGATATATTAAAGATGTATTAGCGCTTGCTAGTACATCTTTTTATTATACGCCGATGGCTTCGACTCAGTAAGAATCTTACGAGAGTGTCAAAATTAATGCGATCTTTCATAAATACATAGAACGATATGAAACTATAAAGAAACTATAAAAATATTCACCACAAATCTCAAATTATCCTTATAATCTTGCCAGTGTTATTTCGTACCTCTAACTGCTAGCAACCGGTTTGCCGCCTGAGCCAGCGAGTTAGCGTCACTATTGACACCGAAATCGATCGAAATTATTGCTCGTTAGTGAAATAGCTCTTATCTAAAAGTTAAGTTAAATAAAGATTTTCCTACAAAGATTGAAAACTGTTTAACTTTTATTATCTGTCGAGCAAAATATGAGCGAGCGAGTTTAAACTATTCGATCGAAGATTCAACCGCTTACCACCAAACAACGCTCGCTAATGACAATCGCTATTTACCCTGGTAGTTTCGACCCAATTACATTAGGTCATTTAGACATTATCGAACGGGGGAGTAAGCTATTCGATCGGTTGGTAGTGGCAGTCTTACGAAATCCAGGTAAAACGCCATTATTTTCCGTCGAACAACGCCTATGTCAGATCCGCACTGCTACCAAACATTTACCGCAAGTAGAAGTAGATAGTTTCGACGGATTGACTGTGACGTATGCTCATCTGATCGGTGCAAAAGTACTGCTCAGAGGATTGAGAGTTCTCTCTGATTTTGAGAAAGAACTACAAATGGCGCATACCAACAAAACCTTGTCCACTGAGATCGAAACAGTATTTTTAGCCACCTCAACCGAGTATGGTTTCCTTAGCAGTAGCATCGTTAAAGAAATTGCTAGATTTAACGGATCGATCGAGCGTCTCGTGCCAACTCATATTGCTTCAGAGCTATACCAATGTTACAACAGTCCATCCACCAAACACTCTTAGACAGTAGCAGCTCCAACACTCGCGAAGATCGACAACAGAGTCTATTGCAAAATTTGGCCACACCCGAAACCGAGGTTCATCCGCTCGGGGTTGACGCTCCAGACATCTTTAAGGCGATCGATCGATTGGAAGAGCGAATATTGAGCAGTCCCCGCGTACCATTGACGGGGAAAACGATGGTGGAGGAGGAAGCATTATTAGAGCAAATCGATGCGATTCGCTTGAGCTTACCTGAGGTAGTCACAACGGCTCAAGAAATCCTGCAATACAAGCATCAGATCGTTCAAGAAGCTCAACAGCAAGTCCAGTATATTCTCGCGGAGGCACATCAACGTGCCGATCTAGTTACCAATGAATTAGGGATCGTCGATCGTTCCGAGCAAGAAGCCACATATATCAGACAACTGGCAATTGCTGAATGCGATCGACTCCGGCAACAAACACTGTTAGAAATAGAGCAGGCGCGCGATTGTCACGCTCGGGAACTAGAGCGGATGCGCCAAGAAATAGTGGCAGAATGCCAGCAGATTCAAGCTGGTGCGGATGAGTATGCCGATCGTGTGTTACACAATATGGAGTATCAATTAAAAGATCTCATCCAAGCCATTCAACGCGGACGACAATGCCTCAACCGCGATGCTGCTGCCCTCCAGATTGTCACGCCACCGTCAGAGTTAGAAGTAACTAGTTTGAGCGAGCGACTCAAAGAAATTGGCGAGTGCCGTTCCACCCCGCAAAGCGAACAGCATCATTTGGAAGAAATGTCGATCGCCAGAGATCGTTAGCAGCAATTCTCATTAGGGAATTTCAACTGGTATTGAGGGGTAAATCTAGCTCTAGACCCTGAATCATACAAGTGAGGCGGCGATGCTGCGCCTCTTACTCTTCTCCCTCATCCCATTCACAGTACCTGACTATCATGGGTTTGGCCAGCTATTTTCTACAATGAGAATTGCTGCATGGACATCATTTGCCAACAGACACATCCAGAAGGCTGGTAGAATAGAGATTGAATCAAGCAGACAGACACCTTATGATAGTCGCGTTGTTATATCTGGCTTTAAGCGGGGCTTACCTATTGGTATTGCCGGGGATGCTATATCTATATCTCCAGAACCGCTGGTATGTTGCTAGTTCGATCGAACGACTACTGATGTACTTTCTAGTATTTTTCCTGTTCCCGGGGATGATTCTACTGGCACCATTTCTCAATCTTCGACCCAAACGCCGCGAAATCGAGGCTTAGACTTAGCGCATGCGGAGAATTGATGTATTGATTATCGGGGTCGTTGTCTTTGCGATCGGTGGTGCTGGATACCTGGGTTTAAAGTCAGCAGGATTGGATAATATCGATGCGGGCATCTGGAGCCAACTGCTGTTGGTTGCCATCGTTTTGGCATGGTCGTTTAGTTATATATTTCGGGTTGCAACCAAAAATATGACTTACGATCGGCAGCGCCAGGAATATGAAGAGGCTGTGTTGCAAAAACGCTATGACGATCTCACTCCCGAACAATTAGCCACATTGCAAGCCGAAATCGAGCAAGAAAAGCAGCAAAAAGCTAACAAAAAAACCTAAATTCGGTTGAGTTTCCTAATTCGTAATTCATAATTTTAAACATGCATTCTGTCTCCAGTTGTTTTCAGTCATTACGCGATCGCCAACAGTGCGCCCTGATTCCCTTCATCACCGCTGGCGATCCTGACTTAGCAACGACAGCTCAAGCGCTCAAAACTCTGGATGCAGCGGGTGCAGATCTGATCGAGTTAGGCGTACCCTATTCCGATCCGTTAGCAGATGGCCCGGTGATTCAAGCGGCGGCGACGCGGGCGCTAGCCAAGGGTGTGAAGTTGGATGATGTAATCCAGATGGTGGCGGAAATCAGTCCCCAGATTAAAGCGCCGATTATTTTATTTACTTATTACAACCCCATCCTGAATAAGGGCATCCGCAACTTCTTGAGCCAAATTGCAGCGGCTGGAGTCAAAGGCTTGGTAGTACCAGATCTACCCTTGGAAGAAGCGGAAGAATTGTTAGTCCCAGCAGCGGAAATCGGGATCGAAGTGATTTTATTAGTTGCGCCGACTAGTTCGCAGGAGCGAATTATCGCGATCGCGGCTAAGTCGCAGGGGTTTATTTATTTAGTTAGCGTTACGGGGGTAACGGGAGTAAGATCGGGTCTAGAAAGTAGGGTCGGGGATATCCTGGCAAATCTACGCACTGTTACGGATAAACCGATCGCGATCGGGTTTGGGATTGCCGAGCCAGAACACGCCCGTCAGGTGCAACAATGGGGCGCAGACGGGGTAATTGTCGGCAGCGCGATGGTAAAGCGGTTGGCAGAGGGTACGCCTGCTGAGGGACTACAGGCGATCGATACTTTTTGTCGGAGTTTGCAGAGTGCGATTTCGTAGAGCGAAGGCTCTGCCAATGATGGGCATAAGTTGGGCGAGATCCGTTACCCGATCGATCGAAGCTTGTTTCGTCGGGTGTTGTCGATCTAGCTGCGGTTTTAACTAACGTCAGTTCGGGTTAAGGATCTCCGTTTTAAGCCATTCTTGGATTAGTGCTTTCCTAGAGGTTACTAGTGAGGAGAACCCGGATCTGGGGGAGGCTGTCTTGACTGAAACGCACGCTGTAGGCGAGTGAAGCGAGACGTGCCGCTAGGCGGAAACCTCAGCGCGATTTCAGTCGCTTCCCCCAGACCCCCCGTTGAAGGGCGGAGTGCTGTCTTGATGCGCTTTTTACGTCGGGGAACCCGACGAGCGCGCATCGCCGCCCCTCAAACTCCCCTGCACAAGGGGTGGTTTGTTGGCAGCTATTAGCGCTTCGCATTAGCTTCGCAATGGGAATCGATCTGTGGGTTATGGTCGATCTGTTGGGGACGGTTCTGAAACGAGGGCAAGAGTCATCAATCGGTAATCCTTAACCCGAAATGAGGTTAACTACCAAGCTTTCTACTATCTTTAGATAATTCACCATCCAATAACCGATTCGCTATTAATAACTGTTCGAGATAAGGTTTGACCTGCCAAAATTGTTTGAGATTTAGATATTGCTCGATCGCATCAGCTCGATCTCCACTCGAACTCGATCGCACAGCCCGAATCATAATATTTTTTGCCGTATGTTCTGAAGATACAAACTGGATGACATTAACTTTGTAGCCCATGATATTAAGTAATAGGGCACGGAATGTATCTGTTAAAATATCAGCTAAACGCTCGCGCAAAATACCGTGCTGACAAACGGGTTCGAAGATTGCTGGATTGGTGTATCGATCGAGTTGAGTTTGCAGGTTGTTATGACAACAGGGTACGCTAAAGATCAGATTACTTTGCCATTTTATTGCTTGAGCGAGTGCATCGTCGGTCGCCGTATCACAAGCATGTAAAGCGAGAACGATTTGAGGTGATGTCGCAGGTTTAAAGTTGATAATATTGTTTACTTCAAAATTAATCTTGTCCCAGCCCAGTCTTTTTGCCGTCCCATCATGTTTGCTCATGCATTCGGCATTAATATCTACTCCAGTTAAGTGAGTAGGTAACTTTAAAACATCATTGAGGTAGTAATAAGTACTAAATGTCAGAGAAGCATTGCCACAGCCACAATCGACAACATGGATCGGTTTGCTTAAATTCTCTAGTTCTCCTGTCTGTTCGATATTTTTTAAGAACTCATTTACTTGCTTGAATTTACCTTGCATACTTGCTTTCATGACACCATCTTGGGTCATAAAACCAATAGCTTTAAGATAATCTGGATGTTCGTTAGCTGAAATTAGTCTCGGTTTATTGCGATCGTGTGCGAGATTAATTTCTTGTTGCCCTAAAGTTTGATGTTCTCTAATTAGCGCTTTGCCCTTCTTGGTGATTTGGACTTGAATATCTCGCTGTCTTGTTTTGATGTAGATATTTTTGAATGATAGTTTTAGTAGCTCATCGATCTTGCTAGCAATCTCGATGCCTTTGTGATTTTTATGTACTACTTTATTCGCGCTGTGAAATTCAAACTGGAGATGATATTCAGATTTGATTACTAATGGTCTAACGATTAGTTTTAGATAAGGAGCTGATGCTCCTTGCTGATGTCCGGTAAAAGTTGCTTGCAGGAAAAGATCGTTATCTAAGATATTTTCTTTTACAATAGATTCGTAATCTGTTGGCATGTGTTTGAAGACAGTCGATCTAGGTCATCATTTATGATTGCATAATGACATGTCATAGAAGCTCGAGCGTAAGGTTTTACTACAATATGCGATCGGCTTTGGAGAAACACGACTTAGGGAGCATCCCACTTTTTAAAATTCTCAAAGAGAAAATAAACACGATCGCTAAATAGCCTGATGACTGGTTCTTGATACTTTATTCTACAACCAACTAATAAAAAGTGGGATGCTCCCCACGACTTATTTCAACAGGTACGATGAGTAAAAGATCGGTTATTGCATTTATCGATCGCTGGGCAGAGGATGAAATTTTAGTGCCGACGCAATCGGTACGAAATATCGAGACGCAGGATGCTTGTGCCTAAACAGCTATAGACTCTCAAGCCAGCTCATCTGCCGCGATCGCTCTAACGATATCACCTTGAGTGATAATCCCGATCGGACGATCGTCAGCATCGACGACGGGTAACCGATGAATTTTCTTATCGTGCATGATTCTTGCAGCAGCCGGGAGAGTTGCATCGGCGGTAATCGAGATTGCCCCAGCCGTCATCACTTCGCCAACTGTTTGACCTAAAACTTTGTGCAAATCGCGATCGTGTTGAGCCGGATTTTGGAGATAAATTACGCTGTCTAAAAACATAATGTATGGCGGTCGATCGAGACCTTTTTCGCGCCACATTAAGTCGGATTCAGAAATTACCCCGACTAATTTTCCAGTTTCATCAACTACTGGTAAACCACTAATTTGTCGATCGACTAGGAGACGGATTGCTTCTGACAACGGTGTTGTGGGAGTTACAGTTAGAAGATCGCGATTCATCAGCTCGGCAACAGTTTGTGACATAGCTTACTTCTAAAAATTGGGAGTTATGAAACAGCATTTCATTACTCCTAATATAACTAAATTGACGATAATTCGGGCAACATATTACAACATCTTCATTATTTTACCGTTCGTCCGCGATCGCTGTTTAATGGTAAGTTGATGGGCAGATCGCCAGAGCGAGTCTAACATTCATCCCTGTTGCCCAGAGCAAACTAGCTGCTATGAATCATCTCGATGACGAACCGACCTTACCACCAATCGAAAAAATGACGTTTGGCACCAAGCTTGCCTACGGATCGGGCGATATTGGGGGCGCGATCGTCGGCATTTTGTTGCTGTCTTATCTATCGCCATTTTTTACCGACGTGGCGAATTTAGCACCAGGGTTGGCAGGCGCGACGCAGTTGGTAGTCAGGGTCTGGGATGCTTGTATCGATCCCTTTATCGGCATTTTAAGCGATCGGGGGAATGTGTTTGGCCCCAAAATTCGATCGCAATGGGGGCGACGTTATCCGTGGATGCTATTTGCGGCGATTCCCTTCGGGTTATTGTTCATTTGCCAGTGGTTGATTCCGTTCCCCGAAACCAACCAGTGGGGATTGTTCGCTTTTTATACGCTGGTGTCGATGTTGTTAGGGACATTTTTTACGATGTATAGTCTCCCCTACACCGCGCTGACAGCAGAGCTGACGGAAGATTATAACGAACGCACTAGTTTGAGTAGCTTTCGGTTTACCTTCTCTTTAGGAGCGAGTATTTTCGCGCTATTAATCGCACGGACTGTCTTTCAAACTGTCAAAGATCCGGCGCAGCAATATCTGACGATCGGGATTATTTGTGCGATTATCTCAGTAATTCCGATTTTCTATTGTGTTTGGGGCACGCGCTCCAGAGCGGAATTAGTCGGTCGATATCAAGCGGCAAGAGTCGAGGAGACTGCCTCGCTGCCGCTCAAAGATCAATTGCGATCGGTATTTACAAATCGTCCGTTCTTATTTGTTGTTGGTATTTATTTATGCTCGTGGTTTAGTCTCCAACTTACCGCCGCGATTATTCCCTATTTTGCCGTGAGTTGGATGGGTTTACCGCAAGCAGATTCACCGCTGATTATTTTGGCAGTTCAGGGTACCGCGCTGGGAATGTTATCGGTTTGGAGCCGCATCAGTGAAAAGGTCGGCAAAAAAGCAGTTTACTTTATGGGTTCAGGGTTCTGGATGATCTCCCAGGCGGGTTTATTTCTACTCCAACCAGGTCAAAATGCGGCTTTGTACTTCTTGGCTATTATGGCTGGATTGGGGGTGTCTACGGCTTATCTAGTGCCGTGGTCGATGTTGCCTGATGTGATCGAGCTAGACGAACTCGAAACCGGACAGCGCCGCGAGGGGTTATTTTATAGCTTTATGGTGTTTTTGCAAAAAATCTGTTTGGGCGTTGCCTTAGCGGTAATTTTACAGAGCTTGGAATGGACGGGATATATTCATCCGACAGATGCAGTTGCCGCACCAGTTCAACCACCAGCAGTATTGTTAGCAATTAGATTTGCGATCGGCCCGATTCCGACAATATCGCTAATTGGTGGCGTAATTCTGGCTTATTTTTACCCGATTACCCGCGAGAAACATCAACAAGTCCTGTTGCAATTAGCCGAACGCAGAAAACGACAGTAAGTTGGTGCTAATGGATCTCGCTGGCAACTCAATCGTCGATCTCGATCGACCCGACTAGCTAAAGATTCGGCGATCTCGTCCGATCGAAACCGTTACACCGTTTCGGATTAAGATGAGGTGAGCGAATGTGTGGTTAATCCAACATCAGCACAACTTTATTCGATCGATATATAAATTGTGAAACTATATACTTACCACACCCCAGAACGCACGCCCACAGGCGAACTGCCAGTTTGTGCGATCGCGATCGACGTACTCCGAGCAACATCGACAATGGCAGCAGCACTTGATGCTGGAGCCGAAGCAGTCCAAGTCTTTAGCGATATGGAAAAACTGATGCACGTCAGCGAGCAGTGGGCACCAGAACTTCGCTTGCGCGGTGGCGAACGGGGTGGTGCGAAAGTGCCAGGTTGCGATCTCGGTAATTCGCCGCTAGATTGTACGCCAGATACAGTAAAGGGCAAACGGTTATTTATCAGTACCACCAATGGTACTCGCACCTTACAACGCGTGCAGGATGCCAAAATCGTCCTCGCAGGGGCTATCACCAATCGGGAAGCGATCGTCGATTACGTCATATCCCAGCAGCCAGAAACTATTTGGCTGGTAGGATCGGGTTGGGAGGGCGATTACTCGCTGGAAGATACTGTGTGTGCTGGCGCGATCGCCGATCGCCTAGTGACGAAATTAAATCTACCCCTGGTAGAATTAGCTGGCAACGATGAACTTGTTGCTGCGATCGCGCTATATCGTCAGTGGCAAGCTGATTTACTCGGACTCTTTCACCTCGCCAGTCACGGACAAAGGTTGCTGCGACTCGAATGTCATGCCGATCTCAAATATTGTGCGACTCCCGACATGCTCGATATCGTACCGATTCAAACCGAGCCAGGAATATTGAAGGCACTGAAGTAATCACTTATATTGCTCGATCGACTGGTAGTTTTTACCGCCCGATTTCAACATTTATATAATATACCGAGGTTAAAAACATCCAGATGGGCACTGCGACATTTATTCAAGATGAAACCGAATTCGATGCACTGCTGACAACTGAGGCTTTATTAGTTGTTGATTGTACGGCAACTTGGTGTGGCCCCTGTAAACTAGTCGCACCACTAATCGATAAACTAGCAGATAATTATGGCGATCGCGCCAAAATTTCAAAGCTAGATATCGATAATAACAAACCGATCGCCAAACGCTTTGGACTCAGAAGTATCCCCGCCGTGATGTTCTTCAAACAAGGTGAGTTAGTCGAAACCTTAGTTGGGGTTAAACCCTATGCAGAATTTAGTGATGCTGTAGAAAAGTATTTATAGATTCTTTCTGGTATCGGTGGGCACTGCCCACCATCCATAGCTCTACATAACATTGTTTTTAATTATGTTCGCTATTTGATGAAACATCTAGTTTATATATTACCCTACCTCAATCAGGGTGGTACGGAAAAACAAGCTTTAAGTCTCGTTACTGAGTTCCAACACCGACACCTCATCACGGTGTTAGCTCCAACTGGAAAAGGGTTGCAACCATTTCTCGAACAACAGCTTACCTATCATGAATTTACCGCCTGGGAACGCAATTTCTTTAAAGGATTGCGCGAACTCATTGCTGGAATTAAAGCCGCTCAAAAACGCCAACCGATCGATCTGATTCACGTTCACGGCGCACACGAACTAATTATCCCCGCACGGCTGTTATTTCCCAAACTGCCGATCGTCTTTACAGTACATGGCTATCATGGTGCTTCGAGTGAAGTTAGTTATCGATTAGCCTGTTTATTTGCCAATCTTTGGGCGACGAGAGTAATTACCGTCTGTCAGGCGGAATCAGATATTTTGCTAAAGTTAGGCATGAATCCAGCCAAACTTCAATTAATATATAATGGCGTAGCAACGCCCACGATCGATCCGATTCAAGTAGCAGCTTTAGCCGATCGATTTCAGCTCGATCCTCGCAACCAAACTATTATCGGAACGGTAGCCAGACTATCGGAAGCTAAAGGTTTAACTTATCTAATACAAGCCTTCACCCGAGTCTCAAAAGATCGATCGAATCTGCGGCTAGTTATTGCTGGAGTAGGCGATTTAGAACAACAACTCAAACAACAAGCTCGTGACTTAGGCATTGCCGATCGAGTTACTTTCACTGGATATATTAATAATATCGCTCAATTAATTGAATTATTTGACTTCTTCGTTTTACCGTCTTTACAGGAAGCATGTAGTCTCGCTTGTGCGGAAGCAATGGCACAACAAAAAGCAGTCATCGGTACATCGATCGGCGGAATCGTCGAACAGGTTGCCGATGGTGAAACTGGATTTATTATTCCACCGCAAGATGTCGATAGTTTGGCCGAAAAGTTACAATATTTACTCGATCGACCCGAATTAGTCGATAAATTCGCGCACAATGGGCGCAGACGATATGAGGAATATTTTGCACTCGATCGCATGTTGATTCAGACCGAAAGCTTATATACTAACCTCATAAAATCTTAGCAATTCGTAGGGTGGGCACTGCCCACAATCTAGATTTAAGCTCAGCAAGATCGAATCTAAATATAGAGAATAATTATTAGGACAAAGCTTAAATCTCTACCTCATTAGCCATTAAATTTGATGAACGATACTCAATCGACAACCAAGCATCAAAAAGTTTTATTTATCAGTAACGGACATGGAGAAGATCTACATGGTATCCAAATTGTTAAAGCTTTGCGCCAACAACAACCGCACTTAGAAATTGGTGCGATGCCGATCGTGGGACAAGGTAATGCTTATCGAAATTTTGGGATAAAGATTATCGGGCCGACTGAAGCTTTACCATCTGGTGGCTTTGTATATAACGATCGATTGAAATTATTAGCAGATATTAAATCTGGATTATTGACGCTACTCTGGCGACAGATTCAAGCTATTCGTAATTATGGCCGAGATTGTGTCTCAATTTTTGCGATCGGGGATGTTGTCGTGTTACTAGGTGCCTATCTCGCGGGTAAACCTTATACCGCATTTATCGTATCGAGTTCGGCATATTACGAACATCGGATGAAGTTTCCATTGTTAACAGATTGGTTGCTCAAATCCGATCGCTGTCAGCAGATTTTTACCCGCGATCGATATACAGCTAAAATGTTAAACGATCTGGGTTATGCCAAAGCAATATTTGTCGGTTTTCCCGCGATGGATGCCCTTGAAGCAACCGGCAAGGATTTACAATTATTAGCCAATGTACCCTTAATCGCACTCTTACCAGGAAGTAGATTGCCAGAAGCAGGGCATAATTTACAGTTACTTTTGGATCTCGCGATCGCGACAACACCATTATTTCCCGATGGCATTCAGTTTCGTGCCGCTGTGACACCAAATTTATTCAACCCCGACGAAAATGGGATGTTTCCCCTACAACAATTAGCCGAAGAACGTGGCTGGAAATATCAAGATTCAGGTTATCTCATTCACCCTCAACACGACGTTAAAATCCGCTGTTTTTGCGATGCTTTTGCCGATATCCTCCAGCAATGCGATCTAGTTGTCGGCATGGCGGGAACTGCGATCGAGCAAGCGGTAGGTTTGGGCAAACCGATAATTCAATTTCCTGGCGCTGGCCCTCAGTTTACCTATACATTTGCCGAAGCGCAAATGCGCCTGTTGGGTGCGTCGATTCAAACTATCGGTACTCAACCTGCGAATGCGGAAACAATCATTCGCGCCGCACAAGCCGTGCGGCAAACTTTGCTCGATCGAGATTATCTAGAACGCTGTCGGGTAAACGGATTGGAGCGGATTGGTGGGGCAGGCGGTGCGGCAGCGATGGCGCGGATTTTTGTCGAGCATTTCCACGGTAGTGTTCCTAAATTCGACTCGTCGATCCATGCTGCCATGTCATCGCAACATCCAAGAGTTAGTAACGAGCGTGATGAAGGTAAACCATAAGATCGAACGAACTATTGGACTGCATAATTCAGCTGAGGGATCTTGCGCTGGCTTTACTTTCCAGTCCACCTTTGAGCCGGGTACTCCAGCTCGACAGTTTGACAGAGAGCTTCCTGGATTTATTTTCTAAATAAATAGTTGCTACACTCGATTAGTCTTTTTGTATAATTCTTGATGCTGCTGAGCTAGCTCTAGATATTTAAGATCTACTTTTGCCTGCTGCCATTTTTCATAAAATATCTTTGCCGATTCTGCCTTGATTGAGTCTTCTTCGCGTGGCAATATTTCCTTAGAATTTGGGGCATATTTACGCCCTGATTTGTGATTGGCATAGCGTCTCGATCGCGTGTAGCCCATCTGCAGAAACTTGCGCGCCATGTCCATGCCCACAAAATCTTCGCGTTCCTTATACGCCAAGAACAGGTCGTAAATCTTATCGGCTGACTGCCGTGCGATCTCTGGTGTCTTAAATCGCCAATAAGGTAAGATTTCGCTCTTGTATGGTTCTACCATCAACACGCCTTGTTCGCCTTTTCCGATGGCGTAGAGTTCGGGATGCTGACGGAAATCAATCTTGGTGAAATCGAGCTGATAATCGAATTTCATAAAGACGAGCGCAGGGTCTTTTGCTATTCTATTTTAACCGATCCAAACGGGCGGGAGGGGTCTCGATTGCAGGTGATTTTCTCAATCTTTACCGACTAGTTCCGGTCGATCGATCGATTGTAACTTTGTCTGACAGAGAGCTAGCGGCGGAATCCCCGCGAGATCGAGAATTTGGGGGATTAGATCTTCACGCTTGACAGCCATCAGATGTACCCCTTGACAGAGATCTCGCGCTAACCGGACTTGCTCGGCGGCAATTTTCATCCCTTCTAAGAGGGGTTCTGACGAGCGAGCCAAGCGATCGATCGTCGTCTGTGGGATTTCGACCCCTGGTACGTTGCGGTTGATAAATTCGGCATTTTTGGCAGACTTAAGTAAAAAAATTCCTGCCAGAATCGGCTTTTGATAACTATGGGCGATCTGATGCATGAATTTATCTAACAGCTCGAAATCAGAAATTAATTGACTCTGAAAAAACTGTGCGCCTGCTGCGACTTTTCGCTCGAACCGACTCTTCAAGCCAGAGATACTTTTGCATTGGGGATCTACCGCCGCACCAGCAAATAAATCGGTGGCACCATCGGGTAAAGATTTCTGATTGCGATCGAATCCCCGATTGAGTAGATCGATCGTTTGTAATAGCCGGACTGATTCTAAGTCGAACACAGCTTTACAATTGGGATAATCGCCGGCCTTAATCGGATCGCCAGTGAGCGCCAAAATATTCTGGATGCCCAAGGCATGAGCGCCCAATAAATCGCCTTGTAAGCCAATTTGATTGCGATCGCGGCAAGCAAACTGACAGATCGGTTCGATGCCGTGCTGCATTAAGATTGCGGATGCCATTAGGGAAGACATCCGCATTACTGCGCGACTGCCATCGGTAATATTCACCGCATGAACGCGTCCTTTCAAGCCACTCGCCATTTGCACCATATGTGCGACATCGCCACCTTTAGGCGGGGCGACTTCGGCCGTAATCAGGAACTCACCAGCAGCCACAGCTTGTCGAAAATCGTTCACGATCGCACCCCAAAACTTATATTTTTATGATACCTGCCGATCCTCACATCGTACAACGCTGATGTTGGTTCTGTCGCGCTAAGATTTAGGCTAATGGAATCGAGAAACCTAACGCAGCCTTAACATCCGCTAGCGTGCGATCGGCAATCGCCGCTGCCCGATGTTTACCATCGCGCAGGACGGATTCTAAATAAGTTCGATCGGCCATTACTTCTTGATATTTTGCCTGAATCGGATGTAAATGTTCGATCGTGGCTTCGGTCAATAATGGTTTGAATTGACCCCAGCCTAAATCCCGACATTCATCGGCTACTGCTTCCTTAGACTTACCAGACATTAACATATATAGTGTCAGTAAATTGCGACATTCCGGTCGATCGATCGCATCGAATGACAAGCCACGATCGAGATCTGTTTTACACTTTTTAATCTTCTTGGTAATTAAATCGGGCGGATCTAATAAATTAATTCGACTCAGATCTGATGGATCGGATTTGGACATTTTTCGAGTACCGTCAGTCAAACTCATTATTCGCGCACCATCAGCTTGAATCAGCGCTTGAGGTAATTTTAGAACTGGAACTTTCTTGGCAAATTGATGATTGAATCTAACTGCAATATCGCGAGTTAATTCTAAATGTTGTTTTTGGTCTTCCCCGACAGGTACTTTATCGGCTTGATACAAGAGAATATCTGCGGCCATCAATACCGGGTAATCTAATAAACCAACGTTGACGTTTTCACCTTGTTTGATCGCTTTTTCTTTGAACTGAATCATATCCTGAAGCCAGTTCAAGGGCGTTACGCAATTAAGCAACCAAGCCAATTCACTATGCGCAGGAATATGCGATTGAATGAAAATATTGGCATGTTCGACACTAATCCCACAAGCTAAATATAAAGCGGCGATCGTATAACTATTTTCAGCTAAAGTTTGCGGATCGTGTGGGGCAGTAATTGCATGAAGATCGACCACACAGAAATAGTTTTCAAAGTTATGTTGATGTTCTACCCAATTGCGAATCGAGCCGAGATAATTTCCTAGATGTAAATTTCCTGTTGGTTGGATACCAGATAAAACGCGTTGCTTAGTCATAAATATGCACATCTACCGAATTCGATCGGCTCAATTTTGGAGCAAAAGGTGCTTTATTATAGCAAACCACAGGATTCGATCGGGGGAATAGGGAAGGGAGCATCCCACTTTTTATTAGTTGTTTGTAGAATAAAGTATCAAGAACCAGTCATCAGGCTATTTAGCGATCGTGTTTATTTTCTCTTTGAGAATTTTAAAAAGTGGGATGCTCCCAATAGGGAATAGGGGAAATCCTGGCTTTACCGTTGGCGTAGCTTCGCAGAATGCGAAGCTGAAGTACGAACGCCGCCGCGCAAAGCGTGTAATGCTCTAACGCCTAAAGTCTAAAGCCTAACCACTATTCCCTATCCCCTATCCCCTCTACTTAACTATGCGGCAATACAACTCGCCAGAACTTACACCTAGCGCTTCGATACTCGATTGGATCAGATTGTGGAAGCTGGGATTATTAAACCGTTTGGCGGCTAATGCGCCGAGCATCAGGATCGTGCGGGCGGCTTCTGGTTGCCCTAAATGATATAGCGCCATACCCTCAGCATAAAATCCCGTCTCATCCCGATCGACCAATCGCTCCAAGCCGCGATCTTGAACCGAGCGCGCTTGCTCGAAATCGGCCATTGCCTTGGGCATATTGCCGAGATCTTGGTAAAGTAGCCCACGATGGTATCGTGCTGAGACATAGTGGGGCGAAAGTTCGATCGCTCTAGAAAAATTTGTGAGGGCGTTATTTTTTAGGCCTAGCAGCACATTTACTATCCCCAAAACATAATTAGCCCAGAAGCAATTACCATCTAAGCCAATTGCCGACTGACAATCGCGTTTGGCGCGTTTGTAGTCTTCTTTGCGAAAATATATCCAACTGCGCTGGATATAGGCCTGAACGTGTTCGGGATCGAGATCGAGTGTTAAATTGTAGTTGTCTAATGCTAGTCCGAGATCGCCCAGCTCGGTATAGGTTAAACCGCGCCGAAAATAAGCATCGATGAGTTTGGGATTTAATTCGAGCGCCCTGTCACAATCATGGAGTGCTTCTAAATGGTTACCCAGAGAGCGATTTACCTCTGCTCGATCCTGATAAACTGCGGCTTGTGGCTTGCGATCGTTGGCGGAGCCTGTCCGAAGGACAATCGTAAGGTTATAGTCAGCTAGCGCTCCGGTCATATCGCCTAACCGTTGCCGTGCGCGTCCGCGTGCATGATGGAATACTGGCTGGTTGGGCTGCATCGAAATTGCTAGATCTAAGTCAGCTAAAGCTTCGGCAAATTGCTCTAGCCGCTCGTAACAAATCCCCCGATAGCAATAGCCATTCGGATCTTGTGGGTAAGTGCCGATATGTTTATTAAGATTGAGCAGCGCGATATGATAGTTTTCAGTTTTGACCAGCGCGACGGCATTCAGCCAGCGGGCGGATGGATGCTCGGGATCGCGTTCGAGAATCCATTTGCAATCAGCGAGCACTTGATAGTAATTTTTGAGCAACTTCGATACGAGTGCCCGTTGATAGTAATATTCGAGTTGAGTGCGATCGAGCCGAATTGCCAGATCCAGCTCTACTAGAGCGCCGTCATAATCTTGAACCTGAGACAAAACCTCTGCCAATCCAGCGTGTGCGTTTGCGAGTCCCCCGTCCCATTCGATCGCTACTTTATATGCAGACCTAGCTTGGGCGTAGTTTTTAGCGGCTAATGATTTACTGCCGCTTTTGCAATATTGGAGCGCCATATCTTTGGCTGTAACTGAGACACTAGCTGGGGCTACTACTGGTGTGACTGCGGGTGCGGGTGGTCGTGCTATTTGCGTTGTGCTGGCAATGCTGCTAGGTGTTGGCGGCTTGTTATTGATGTGATGAGACGGAATTGTTGGGGCGACTGCTGATATGTGCGCTCGTGGCGCTTCGCTGGTAATAAGTTCGGCCTTTGGCAACTGTCGAGCCTTCACAGCACCAGCTTCATCTGCGGCATTCGCCCACGGATCGCTCGGTTGCTCGGATAGTGCCATCACCCGATCGAGCTTTGGATCTGGAGACTGCCGATGTCGAGGCGGCATTGAGGTACCCAAAATATCTGAGTAGCCATTTTCCGCCGAAAACTCTGGCGTAGAGGAGTTAGAATTAGGTTTCGACATAACCGGAAGGCCTCAAAGAAAATTTAATTTACATATTGTCACGTTCGCAATCTACAATATTAGCAATCCTCAAATCGTCAATTGAGATTACGATTGTAATGTTGACATAAACTCACTTTGTTGATTGTGCTATCTATCGAGCGGATTGAAGGCCTCAAAACTCTGTAAGAGAGTTTCGATCGACGGGATTTGTTCACAAGTATTTTGTTCTATTTTAACTATATATCTGCTAGCTTGGCTCAGTAATTACACGATAATTTATATATATTTAATACGTCACAGATTGCCTTTAAGTCATACCTAGAGCTTCAAGTGTAAATGTAATTTGTTGATGAAAAACAACACTTTTAAATTTTTGAGCGACTGCAGCGGCTTGATGTAAAATCGCTCGTGCCGTGTCGATTTGGTTCAGATGATAAAGTGCCAATCCTTCGGCATACAATCCAGTCTCATCTCGCAAGGAGATCGAGTCCAAACCGCGATTTTGAATTTCTTGTGCCAGCTTAAAATCTTCAAGCGCTCTACGCTCAGATTTGAGATCGTGGTGTAATAATCCCCGATGGTACAACGCACATACTAAGCTTGGCTCGGCATCCATAACCTTGGTAAAACTAAAGATTGCCTCTTGCTTGAACCCTGAGAGTGATTGCACCACACCCATGAGATAATTTGCTGGTACCGAATTGCGATCGACCCCCAAGATTATTTCGCAGTCATGCATTACGGTAGTGTATTCCCCCAGCCGAAACAAGATCCACCCCCGTTGCAGGTGGGCATTGAGATCTTGAGGATCGATCTGGAGCAGGCGGTGATAATCAGCTAATGCGGCGTGAAGATTGCCGACTTCGGTATTAATCATGCCCCGGCGATAATGTGCTTCGATCGAGTTGGGATCGATCCGGATCGCTAGATTGCACTCGATCGTTGCCTGGGGGTAATCCCCCCGACTGAGGTAGATATTCGCGCGATTGATATAAGCCTGCGCGATTCCCGGATCTAAACTAATCGCGCGATCGAAATCGTCCATCGCCGCCGTAAAATCGCCTAACTGTTGAGCGATGTGTCCGCGTCGGCGATAGAGGATCGCTTGGTCTTCTTTTAGCTCGATCGCACGATTGAGGTCTTTCAATGCTTGTGGCAGATTGGCTAATCGCTCGTGACAGATCCCACGATAGTAGTATGCATAAAAATCATCTAGCTGCAAATTCAGGTAACAATCAAAATTAAATAGTGCAACTTTATAATTACCAACTTGAAAATGTGCGCGTGCATTCAACCAGCGCGCAGGAATATGACTGGGTTGATTTTCAAGAATCACCTTACAATCCGCTAGGATCTGGTGATGGTTGGCGGCCTTTTTATTGATTAGCGCACGATAGTAATAAAAATCGATGTTGCTGGGATCGTGCTTAATTGCTAGATTGCAGGCGGTTAGCGCTGCTGGGTATTGGCCGAAATTATAGTAGACTCTTGCCAAACCACCCTCAGCTAGAGCTAACTTCGGACAGAGTTCGAGCGCTATTTTATAGTCGATTTCTGCTCGATCGTACTTTTTTAGTCGGATCGCTGATTCACCCCGCGCGCAATATGCCTGGACAAAATTAGGATCGAGGGCAATTGCTAACGTGTAGCATTCGATCGCCAAAAGATGTTCCCCGTTGAAGGCATTGTCATCACCCTGTTGATAAAATTTTCGAGCTTGGGTATAGACTTCAGACTTAGGTAGATCTAGCTTGTGTGTGGAGTTCATCTTCGGGTGGGGGTACGATATAGATGAGAGAGTTGTCGAGTAAGTGCTGCTGTGTCAGGGATACAGGTTTCGACAGCCGAGCCTCAAGCTACCGATCTCAGCCAAAATTGTCGCGTGACTTACTTATTGTTCCCGGCGATCGTGGGGTTCGCTCGATCGCTAAGATACTTTTTTTCTACTACAAATAGACCCGATCGATTGGGTCTATTTGTAGTAGAAAAAGTAGTGTTCTTCTCGTCCGCCAATCGCCAGAACGAGCCTCTGTAAGGAGCGATCGTATTTAAGGGGATGTTTAATTATTTATCCTTTCCAGCGACTTACGGGATTTATATACTTGAATTCCAGAGTCGATTACAGTTGATAGCTCGTCAATTTTATCTTGAAGTGAGGTAGTGACAGCGGTTGCTGTTTCGGCATTTGCTTGTAACTTTTTGGTAATAATTCGAGCGAGATTTATATCTTCATCTGACAACTTAGTTGTTAGAGAACTGACTTCCCGATTGAGTAATCTCATCAAATGTTTTACCTCACCAGATGTTTGTACTGAATCAGCTAATGACTGTTTTACTTGCTGAATTTTGGTGTCGGCGCTAGCGATTGCTTCCTTCACTCTACTAGCTCTTTTGAGCGAAGATTTCATCGCGATTATTTCTTCTTGCAACTGAGCTTTGGCAAGTGCTAAGCCAGTTTGAATCCCAACTTGGCGCAACCACTCCACCTCGACATCTTGCCACTGGCGGTAGTTAAAACATTGATGTGCGACTAATAAAGCCAACACCTCATTTTTATTATTAATAATCGGTACGATTATATTAGCTTTGACAGCAATTTTCACCAAGTTTTCGATCGCGTTCGCGCTCAACCCAGCCTCATAAATATTATCGATCGCCCGAACTCTACCTTGTTGGTATTCTTCAATATAACGATGCTCGAGATATGGAAGTTCGATCTTGCGATCTTGAATCGATGCTAAAGCAGGCAATCTAGATTCAGCGATAATTAGGCCAGAATTTGGTTCGACGGGCACATAGACGATCGCTCGATCGCATTTGAGAATTGTTTGCACTTGTGCGGTAGCAATTTGTAAAACTTCAATCCGAGTATTTCCGCTATGAATTTTTTGCGGCGTGGTTGTGAGTAAATCTTGATAGTAGTAATGTCGATCGAGTGATGCTTGAATTTTTTGATACTCCGACCATCTGAGCACATTATGGATCGCCCAACCGATTTGAGATGCCATCTGTGCGGCAAGCGTAATATCTGCCTGCGTCCACGCACGCGGTTGCGAACATTGGTGGACGATCAACAAGGCATAGAGTTCGTTATCGGGCAACAGCATTGGCACAACTAAATTTGCTTTAACTGCCAGTCGCTCGAGCGTCTCGATATAGCAAGGTGTCATCCGTGCTTCATGGATATTCTCGATTGAGGTAATTGCCCCTTGACGATAACGTTCGACATGTCGCGATTTAAAGCAAGGATCGTCGATCGTCGTTTCTAAGGTTCTCGGAAATTCGATCTCTACCGCCTCTGCCAAAATCTTGCCAAAAGTTTGCTCCTGAACGCTATAAACTACAACCCGATCGCAATTTAAAGCCTGTTTGACACATTCCACACTATTCTGAAGAATCTCTTCTTCCCGCAGACAATTGTGAATTCGAGCGATCAAATTGGTAAACATCTTTCCAGCGAACTCCTCTAGATAGATAAGGTGGCCAACGGGCTATGACAAAGTAGCGCAAAGTTACTTGTAGTTTATAGCATATATCTTTAACTACTATAGCCTAACTGAAACCTTTTGCTCAGTATAATCGCGTAGCTTTAGCTGGTAATATTACTTACCTGTGCTCGATCTTCTTATTGCCCGAACGTGTCGATCGATCCACCGATCTCCCCCAGGTCTACATCCCTCAATCTCTGGCTGGAGCGTCTGTTCGCGTATCTAAGTGTAAAGAACTATTTGGATTACACACGTAGATGCTCGTCATTACCGATACTAGAGCGATGGTGAATTTTGAATTAAGCCGCATGTCTAGTTATCTCCTAACTAATGATGATGGCATCGATGCTCCAGGTATCGCTGCGCTACAACTAGTCGTAGATCGTCAGGGGACGATCGTCGCACCGTTAGAACATCAGTCTGGTTGCGGACATCAGGTAACAACGCACCAACCGATCGCGATAATCTCCCGACCGCATCCGCCCGTATCGGCTATACTCACATCGAGTTGTGATTATGCGATCGGGGGTACTCCTGCCGATTGTATCCGGATTGCCATCAAACATCTTCAGTTAGACGTAGATTATGTATTGTCGGGGATAAATGCAGGTGGGAATCTAGGTGTAGATGCTTATATTTCCGGTACGGTAGCCGCAGTCCGCGAAGCAGCAATTTTAGGTATTCCCGGGATCGCCATTTCACAATACAAGAAAAGTCCCCACCCGATCGATTGGGAGATTAGCGTGCAATTAGCACGATATGCACTCGATCGCTTATTATCCCTCCCATTGCCACCTCAAAGCTTCTGGAACGTCAATCTTCCCTATCGTGCTAGTCTGATAGATCCCTTACCTCAACTCGTCTTCTGCGAGCCATCCTGCGACCCACTCCCGATCGATTATCGTCAAAGTGGTAATGAGTTAAGTTATGCCGGAGTTTATCGCGATCGTCCGCGTACTCCAGGTACCGACGTGGATGTTTGTTTCAATGGTGATATTGCGATTACGCAACTCAAAGTTTAGAGTAGCGCCCGGTCTTGTCATTCTTACTTTTTAGACTGAGAACGAGTACCGATCGTATTTTTCAAAGGGCTGATGAATCCACGGATTATCAGCCAGATAACTGACATAATAATCGGGCACATAAATCGATCGCTCTTTATACCACAGCACCGCAGTCTGGATCTGTTGAAGATGTGGATAGCGTTCGCGCAACCAGACTACAGTTTGTTGCAGTGTAATCCCAGAATCTACCAAATCATCAACCAATAATACTTGACTCCCCAACCGATCGGCAGTCATTGTCATTTGAGCTGCAATCGCCAGCTTGCCTCGCTCGTGACTATCATTATCGTAAGAACTGACAGCCAAAATTGCCAACGGTCGATCGAAGATCCGCGAAAAAATATCGCCGACTCGCAACCCACCACGAGCCAGACAGATAATTTGGTCGAATTTAGTACCAGACTGATGAATTTTAGCTGCTAATAACTCGATCGATCGATGATACTCTTCCCAAGATACATTCAGTTCGGTCATCGCTGGTGCTGGTAAATGATAAGAGAAGTCACTACTTATCCGACTGAAAGAAACTCAAGAGTTCGCGATTGACTATTTGAGGGACTTCTTGTTGAATCCAGTGTCCGCAGTGAGGGATTAATTTGAGCTTAAAGGGAGCTGAAATTAAGCGTTCCATGCCTTCAGTTAATTTATTGCTAAGAAAATTATCTTCCTCTCCCCACAACATCAAAGTCGGCACGGTAATCGGCAATGGAGTATTATTCCAGTTTTTGAGCCAATTGTTTGGTGCGAGTAGATTGCGATAATATTTGAGAGCGGCGGCTAGGACACCTGGCTTTTCTAGTGCTTCACGATAGATATTATTGTCTTCGGCACTAAAAGCACCCTTGCGCACTGCTTGTCCCCTAAAAACATTTAGGATAAAATCTTTGAGATTTTGTTGGATCAACCATTCTGGCAAGCCAGGGATTTGGAACGCAAACATGTACCAACTGCGACGCAGTTGATCGAAATTACCAGACATTTCTTGAAGTAATCGTTGGGGGTGCGGGGCATTGAGAATTGCCAGCCGATCGAGCACTTGGGGGCAGGTTTGGGCGAGATGCCAAGCGATCGCCCCGCCCCAGTCATGTCCGGCAATATGCGCTTTGACATAGCCTAGCGCCTCGATCAGCCCCTGGATATCACCACTGAGGGTATCGAGATCGTAGCCGCTGGCAGGTTTATCGGAATAATTATAGCCCCGCAGATCGGGAACGACGACTTTGAAATGGCGCGCGAGAGTGGGGATCTGATGTCGCCAAGAATACCAAAATTCGGGAAAACCATGAAGTAAGATCACCAACTCACCCTCACCTTGGGTTACACAATGCAACCGGATATTATTGGTTTGGATGAACTCGTGTCGCCAACCCGAATCCAAGGAGGCTGTATAAGGTTTCATGCAGGTATCGCGTGCTGTTCGTTACCAGTATAAACCTTCATAATTCCAATCGTCGTCATCTCGATCGCCTAATTTTGAAAAATGACACTCGATTGGCGATGGGTTTGGGCAGCGGCGATGTCGATCGAGATTGACGATCGGATCGTTACCTTGGTCACGATCTATATTTGACTCGATCGAGTTATGTTAGAGATGCGACCCTGTAATGTTTTTATGCGTCATCCTCTGCGGTTGTTACTATATGTTGAGTGGATTTTATTTGCAGTAGTGATGGCATTGGAAGTATCGCCACATCGCAATCGATCGCTCGACCAGCCTGTCTGGCTCAACATTGGGGTGGTCGTCCTCTTGGCAGTCATGGGGTTGCGGTTACCGTCAACTGGTAAGTTATCGATTAAAATTCTCTACACTATTGCCGAAATTCTGCCGATTTCGATCGCTGGCGCACTGGGAATGCGGCCAGTGGGTGTGCTGTATGCGATCGTCGTGATTCGGAGTTATCTGATTTTTGGGCGGCAATATCGACTGTGGATTACTGGCGGGATCTTTGCAATTTCGCTGCTGACAACCACGATTAGAGTAGATCGTCACTCCTCCTTGCCTTCCCAAATTCAGAATCGTCCGCACTCTACCTCGATCGATCGCACCGAACGCAACGAATTTCGGTGGGGATTTGTAGCCATGTTTGGTGGCATCATTCTATCTTTACAACTATTAGTCGATCGCATTTTGGCAGAAAAGCAAGCCAAAGAGGAACTGGCGATCGCCAATCAACGTATCCGTAATTATGCGCTCAGAGCTGAAGAAATCGCCACGCTCCAAGAACGCAACCGGATCGCGCGCGAGATCCACGATTCGCTCGGGCATTCGCTGACGGCGCTCAATCTCCATCTGGAAATGGCACTCAAGCTCGCACACATTCAACCCGACCGATCGCGTGAGGTCTTAACCGAAGCCAAACGCCTGGGTTCGATCGCCCTCCAAGATGTCCGCGAATCAGTCTCGACGCTTCGCTCCGACCCATTGCAGGGGCAAGATTTACCTGCTGCGATTCATAAATTGGTAGACGATCTCAAGTTATCCAATCAGATCGAACCTGCCTGTTATTTAGATCTCCCCGCCAAGCTACCCCTAGATGTCGCCACTGCGGTCTATCGGATCGTCCAAGAAGCATTGACAAATATCACTAAATATGCAGAAGCTGACGAAGCGATCGTCTCAGTTCGTAGCAATGCTAATGCGATCGAATTAAAAATCGCCGATAACGGGCGTGGTTTCAATCCCACTCACAATTCTACTGGATTTGGCTTGCAAGGTATGCGCGAGCGGGTCTTGTCGTTACAGGGTAAATTTGAGGTCAGCAGCGCACCAGGCCAAGGTTGTCAGATTATGGCGGTTATTCCTTTAGGATAGTGACTAGTCACTAGTGATTCAAACGCGCCTTGCGCGTCTGAGTTTACTAACTATCGAGTATCTAATCTGGTAAATTTACTAGTCACTAATCACTAATCTCTACTATCCCCCCCATGATTAACATTCTCCTTGTAGACGATCAAAATCTGATTCGTCAGGGATTGAAGGCATTACTAGAACTCGAACCGGATTTACAGGTGGTAGGCGAAGCAGAAAATGGTCAAATCGCGATTTCCATGCTGGAAGGCTTCGCCAACGAGTGCGTGAAAGCACTCCAGCCAAATGTTGTATTAATGGACATTCGGATGCCAGTAATGGATGGCGTTACCGCTACGCAGCGCATTTGCCAGCAGTTTCCTAACGTGAATATTCTGATGCTGACTACCTTTGACGACAATACGTACGTAGCAAAAGCGATCGAATATGGTGCGAAAGGTTACTTGCTCAAGGATACGCCCTCAGAGGAAATTGCGGCGGCGATTCGAGCAGTCGATCGCGGTTACACGCATTTAGCCCCTGGCATGATGGAAAAACTCATGTCCGGTCGATTAGAGCGCCCCGAAGTCAGCTTGCCACCGGAGCTGGTCGATCTTACCCCCCGAGAATTAGAGGTTTTAAAACTGATTGCTACGGGTGCAAATAATCGCGAGATTGCGAGCAAACTCTACATCTCTGAAGGTACGGTTAAAAACCATGTCACCAATCTTTTGAATCGGTTAAACTTGCGCGATCGCACGCAGGCAGCTATTTTGGCGAATACTTACTTCGACTGTAGCGTTCAGCCCTCAAAATTTCACTCAAAATCGGAATAGTCCGAGATCGCACTCAGCAATATTGCTCGATCGTCGTGAATTAAATCGAGCGATCGGCGCAATCTAAGTGCTTTCTCGTACGTAATTATACCGAAACTGTGTTTAAGGGAAATTCTAATTGATTAAACTAGAACATTGATATACAAAATCCTCTCACTTTTGGATCCATATGATTTCCAATCCTTCGAAATCTCAAACAGATCGCAAATGCCCAAAATGCGGTGGTCTATCGCTCTCCCGATCGCAACGAATAGATTTAGTCGATCGGGCAGTTGCCTTAGTTAATTTGTATCCCTATCGCTGTAAGCAGATCGATTGCAACCACCGTTTTCAAAGTTTCGGTCGCTACTAGTTCGTAAACCAATATTAGGTGTGAGATCTACTAAGGCGATCTCTGCTAATAAAAGTACCCGTACCGTTGGTTTCGACTTCGCTCAACTAACTGATGGCTCGAGGGTTGAGCGAAGCAGAAACCCGTCAACGGAGGTATATTCTTTGTCGGGAATCACCTAAGTTAATACAGATTCGATCGAGCGTTGTTCGCCAAAAAGCAAGCTGGTGCAATTATTTTTCAGCCACAACAGTAGGTAAAATTACTTCAGGAATGACCGCTGGAGTAGGCTTTTTCACCTTCAGCGGTTTTTTGCCAAAGGTTAACGTCCGATCGCGGAGCGACTCTTGGGGACTATCGGCACAATCGACATAAATCGTGTCACCTTCGCCAAAAGTAGTTTCCAAAATTTTAGTGGCGATCGGGTTTTGGATTTCTCGTTGAATGACACGTCTTAGCGGTCTGACACCATAGACCGGATCGTAGCCCACATCAGCGAGATAATCTTGTGCGGCGGACGAGAGGTGAATCTTAATCTCTCGATCTGCCAACATCCGCTCGATGTGTTGGATTTGGATCGAGACGATTTGACGCAGTTCGGTCTTCTTGAGCGGCTCAAAAATAGTGAGTTCGTCGATCCGACTGATAAATTCAGGGCGGAAGTGAGCGCGCAGAGAATTAGTTACCTGTTCGCGCAGATCGTGAGTTTGAGTATTATCTCGCTCTTGTGCTATTAAGGTATTCATAATCTGCTCGCTGCCAATATTACTGGTCATCACGATCACAGTATTCGAAAAATCGACCGTTTTCCCTTTGGAGTCGGTAATTCGGCCATCGTCAAGAACTTGGAGCAGTAGATTAAAAACATCAGGATGGGCTTTTTCGACTTCATCGAACAGGACGACACAATAAGGATGGCGGCGGACGGCTTCAGTCAGTTGTCCGCCATCTTCATGGCCGACATATCCTGGCGGCGCACCGATCAGTCGCGAAACTGCATGTTTCTCCATGTATTCCGACATATCCAGCCGCACCATCGCTTCGTCGCTGTCGAACAAAAATTCGGCCAGCGCGCGTGCCAGTTCGGTTTTACCGACACCTGTAGGCCCCATAAATAGGAACGAACCGATCGGGCGATGGGGATCTTTCATCCCCGCACGCGCGCGCCGAATTGCGGCAGATACGGCACTGACAGCGTCTTGCTGCCCGATCACTCGCTGGTGGAGGTGTGATTCGAGTTGGAGCAGTTTTTGACGTTCTGAAGCCAACAGGCGGTTGACAGGAATTCCCGTCCACTTGGCGACGATTTCGGCAATGTCGCTCTCAGAGACCTGTTCTCGGAGCAGAGTCGAACCTTGGACTTGGACTTGTGCGAGTTCGGCTTCTTTGACTTCGCGTTCCTGTTGGAGTTTTTCAAGGTTGCCGTATTTGAGTTGGGCTGCGGTATTGAGGTCGTAAGCCCGCTCGGCTTGCTCGATTTGGACGCGAATCCGCTCTTCTTCTTCTTTTAGGCTTTTGATCCCATCTAAGAGCTGCTTCTCGCCTTGCCATTGGTTGGTGAGTTCGCCCTGCTTTTGTTTGAGCGTGACAATCTCGACATCGATTTTATCCAGCCGTTCTTGGGTGGGGAGATAACTACCACTATGGAGATTTTCACCTTGGAGCGAAAGTTTTTCCATCTCCAATTGCATCACCCGCCGATCGATTGCTTCGAGTTCGGCAGGTTTGGAGGTAATCTCCATCTTGAGTTTGGCGGCGGCTTCATCGACGAGATCGATCGCTTTATCGGGTAAAAAGCGATCGGCAATATACCGACTCGATAATTTGGCAGCAGCGACAAGCGCGGAATCGCTAATCTTGACACCGTGGTGGACTTCATATCGTTCTTTCAATCCTCGCAGAATCGAGATCGTATCTTCGACACTCGGCTCGTTCACCTGGACGGGCTGAAACCGGCGTTCTAGAGCGGGATCTTTCTCGATATACTTGCGATACTCATCGATCGTCGTCGCACCGATACAGCGCAATTCTCCCCGCGCCAGCATCGGCTTGAGCAAGTTTCCGGCATCCATCGCACCTTGATTGCCGCCAGCACCGACGACGGTATGGAGTTCGTCGATAAATAGCACGATTTGTCCGGCAGATTCAGTCACTTCTTTGAGCACCGATCGCAACCGCTCTTCAAATTCACCGCGCAATTTGGCACCTGCGATCAAGCTACCCATATCGAGCGAAATCAGGGTGCGATCTTTGAGTGATTCGGGCACATCGCCGTTGACGATCCGCTGCGCCAATCCTTCAGCGATCGCGGTTTTACCCACGCCTGGCTCACCGATGAGGACAGGGTTATTTTTTTGTCGTCTGGATAGTACCTGCACGACGCGCCGAATTTCTTCATCGCGACCGATTACTGGATCCATCTTTCCGGCTTTAGCTGCTTCGGTGAGATCTTTGCCATATCTGGAGATCGCATCACCAGATACCTCGGCTGTTGGCGGCAGCGATTTTGGTTTGGGTGTGGTGGCGCGTTGCTGTTCGATCGCTGTTTCCAATTGCTGGCGATCGACATTAAAGGCTTTGAGCAAGCGCCGTCCGACCCGATCGTCCTCCATGAGGGCTAAGATCAGATGGTCGATGCCAATCGTCCCATCTTGCCGACTTTCCCGTGCGGTATCAGCCCGATCTAGTAACAAGTCTAACCCTCGCCCTAAATACAAATCTACAACTTGGTTCAGTCGCGGTTGACGAGTCGTAAATTCTTGGAGTTGTCGCGCTAATTTTTCGACATCTACTCCAACTCGGTTTAGAATTTTGATAGCTAAATCTTGCTGTTCTAGTGCGGCAATCGCGACATGTTCGACTTCTAACTGCTGATTGAAAGATCTTCTCGCTACGTCCTGTGACTTAATAATTGCATCCCAGGCTTGGTCTGTAAATTTAGTAGGGTCTGTAGGCTGCATTCTAAAGGGATGGCGATTATAGTCTCGGCGTGTTTGTTCAGTATATCAAGTAAGTCCGATTCGAGCGCGATTCTCTCACAGAGGCTGTGCTAACGATCGAGTTAACTCGATCTGCCACGCCTAATTTTTAATGTAGCAACTGCTAATCTCGCTCGGCTCGCTCGGACGTTAACAAGATTACGAGTTACTTCCAAGATCTTGGAAGTAACGCTCTAGTTATTTACTATTGTATCTCTGTACAGATTTGGTTCAAACCCTATGAAATATCTATTAGCAGGCGATATCGGTGGCACAAAAACGCTGTTGAGATTAGTCGAAATCGAGTCCCCGCATCATGTTGCCGCCGAGCAAATTTACAGCAGTCAAAAGTATCCAGATTTAGTACCGATCGTCAGCGAATTTATCGAGCATGCCAAAACTAACTTTGGGCACGATCTCGAGCTAAAAACGGCATGTTTGGCAATTGCTGGCGCAGTAGTCGATCGAGCATCATATTTACCCAATCTCGGCTGGCACCTCAATGCAGAACGGCTCCAACAGGAGTTACAGATTGCGTATATTGAATTAATCAATGATTTTGCCGCGATCGGTTATGGAGTGCTGGAGTTGCCACCATCCGACCTCTACACGCTCCAATCTGGACAACCCCATCCAAACGCTCCAAAAGCAACGATCGGCGCTGGTACGGGACTGGGACAGGGTTTGTTGATTCACAATGGGACGGACTATAACATTATTTCCACAGAAGGCGGACATTGTGATTTTGCCGCACGATCGGTTGAGGAATTTGAGTTGGCTCGATATATTTGTCAGCAGATGCAGATCGATCGAGTCTCGAACGAGCGCATCGTCTCTGGGCGGGGGATCGTCGCCATCTATCAATATCTCCGCGATACTACCAACCTTGCCGAAAATCCTGAGATCGCCAGTGTAGTTAAAACTTGGGAAGTTGAAACCGAGAAGCTTACCGATCCAGCGGCACCGATCTCATCAATGGCGATCGCGAAAACCGATCCACTTGCGATCGCCACCATGAAGATGTTTGTCTCGGCATACGGTGCCGAAGCTGGAAACCTGGCTCTAAAAATTCTCCCCTACGGAGGTCTTTATCTGGCTGGGGGCATCGCTGCCAAGAATATACCCCTATTGACTGATGGCACATTTATTGCCGCATTCAATCATAAAGGGAGAGTGAGCGATTTACTCAGTAACATCCCCGTGTATGTTATTCTCAATCCCCAAGTTGGTGTAATTGGTGCTGCATCCCGTGCTGCCAATTTACTACACAAAATGTAGCTGTGACGACGATCTCACACTGACGATGCTGTCAAACTCTAGGTATGTTTGGGATGTCAGTCGATCGGTACACAAAATTCCAAAACATTAAGATTGTCAATCAGAGAAACATTAAAAAATAATAAAGGTTATACTAGAATAAAGTGGTGCTAATAAAAGGAGAGCTATGTTTCTTAGACTAGCAAGTCAACATCGAGAATTTGTCAAAGACCTAGTAATGAGCCTTCAGGCTCTAGCTGTGGTGTTGGAGCGCGGCGGCTATGAGGCTGCTTGCTACACCTGCGGCGACGAAATGAATAGTGCTAACTTCATGGTCAGTCTGGCTCCAAACCATCTGATCCGGTTCCTAGTATCCGATTATGGGATTACCTGGACTGAATTGCGCGACGATCGCGAGTTAATGAAGCTTGAAGGTGCAGAGGCGATCTCGCAATTGCAAGAACTTGCCGATTTACTCAAACAACAGATTCAAGATAATGCTTATGTGATGGTTGGCTAGTCAACCCGGATTATCGACGTGATTGGGAGCGCCTAACTTTGAACAGAGACTAGCTACGGCTGGACGCATGAGTACATTTCCTTATGCGATCGTGCACACTAGCATGGAGAGTTAAGAATTAACGACCGTCCGCCCATCCACGCTAACAATCTTGTCTTGTAAGACGATCGGATGTTGACCGTAAAAAGGTAATGCCACCGACCAATCAGGTCGCTCACCTTCACCATAAGCAATCTGTGCCAATTCCCACACATCTCTAACCGTAGCAGATAGATTTGCAGCTCGATCGATCTGATGATGATAACAAGGCTCGGATCGAGCTAATTGCGCTTCCCACTCAGTAACCGCTAAGACTGTATCCGCAAGCATTACCGTGATGCGATCGCGCTCGGGTGCTAAATTGTAAATTGCCGCAAACACCTCATCTCGCTGAGCGGGCATCGAAATCGCGACCGTTCCAGTACCGATCTCGCACAGATGCTGCTGCGGTAAGCTCCACGCTACCGCAGCCAAGCTTGAAATTGTAAAAATCGGCAGCTCCAATTGCTGCGCCAATGTGCGCGCCGTAACCATTGCCAATCGAGTACCGGTAAATCCGCCAGGGCCATTGGCGACAGCAATCCAAGCCAGATCTTGCCACGTTTGTGGACTTAAGAACTCTAACAGATAAGGATGGAGATAATTTGAAGTATCCCGTCCTAAATCCCATACCCGATCGCGATAATCTTCGCTCCTACTACCGATCGCTAAACCTAACGCTGGGCTGCTAGTATGCAGTGCCAATCCATATTTTGTCATCGTTTTAGGGAACCTGGATGAGGAGCTGAGGATTAATAAGCAAGAGTATTATTGTGAATTCAATCCAAAATCCCAACTAAGATTAACAACAATTGTTGCCAACCAAAATTGATTAGCTTGCTGCCTCGGACATTTCGATAATCTGACCTTCATAATCTTTAATTAAAAAGACCAGCGGCTTTTCGCTGCGAATCCGATGTTTGATGCCCCGGGTTTGAATGCGCATCAGAATTTGTTCGAGACAATCACGATCGAAACAAACGTGACGCTGACGATTTTTGTCGCCCGTACTCGCCCCAGTAATGATGTGGAGTTGGGTATTTTTCTTGAGTTGATACCACAATCCATCTGAGGCTTTCATCCCTCTGACGCTAGCTCGACCCATGGGTGCGGCTAGATACATCGGGTCTATCCCCGCACTACCGATCGTTTGCTCGTAATCGTAATAATAATGCAATGGGACTTGCGCGATCGGTAGATTCAACAGTCCTTCATATAAATCCTGCGCGATTTGGAGGTCGGACACCATCAAAGTGTGGACCTTGGGGGCACTAGTCAGAAACAGCCACATCGCCCCAGCGTAGGCTGCCAGAAGCATCACCATGATGCCTTGGGTCGAGAACAGGCTATCTAGAGGCATAGGATCGATATAGCAAGGTTAATAATATGTTAACAGTCATCAGCTTAAGAGATTTAACAAAGTATAGCTCAACGATCGAGATTGGGCTAGCAGCCAGCCAGACCTTCATACATCTAGCTTATCGCGAGATCTTCCCAACTCAATCGTCTGATTGTCTCAAAATATTAGACAAATCTCTGTATGTCTGATATGATAAAACTCTGTGAATTTTTCCAAAACACATGAAAGCTCAGGAAATTATTCGCTCGATCGAAGCGGAATACATCAAATCCGATCTGCCTACCCTTCACATTGGCGACACCGTCCGTGTAGGCGTGAAAATTCAAGAAGGTAATAAAGAACGGGTTCAACCATACGAAGGCATTATTATTGCTAGACGTAACGGTGGAATCAACGAGACTATTACTGTCCGACGTGTCTTCCAAGGGATTGGCGTGGAACGGGTATTTCTGTTGCACTCACCTAAAGTTGACAACATCAAAGTAATTCGTCGCGGTAAAGTCCGTCGTGCGAAACTGTTCTATCTTCGCGATCGCGTCGGTAAAGCAACTCGCGTCAAACAGCGGTTCGATCGCCCTTTGGTCTAATCTTAGATTAGTGCCAAAGATCCCGACCATTTACTTTTAGTTTCGTACTATAATAGTTAATCAGGTTGGGACGATCGCTCTGATTTTTCAGTACGTGCGCTCTTAGCTCAATTGGTAGAGTATCGGTCTCCAAAACCGGGTGTTGAGGGTTCAAGTCCTTCAGGGCGCGTTTGTTTAAGTTTGTTTTTTAACCAGATCTATTTTTACAAGTAAGCTTCAAATCATACATGCGTCCTTAGTTCAGTTGGTAGAACGTCGGTCTCCAAAACCGAATGTCGGGGGTTCAAGTCCTCCAGGGCGCGTCTAATTTTAGGGTACAGGAATAATTAATTCACCTCCAAGGAGGGGTTGCGCGACAGCGACGGGGTGGGTCAGATCGTGGCAGTAATTTTAAGATCTCACCTCATAATACCGACACCCATCACAAGGGCCGAGCGGATGAATCGCGCAGCGCAGTAGAGTCGATCGAGCATTATACGCACAAGTAGCGTCACCAATTACCCATTGACCATCGATGAGACTTTGCTCGTCTGGACGACTAGCCGATTGCACGTAGAGCGCAATCTTGTGGAGTTTGTAGCGACCGAATTGCAGATGATAGCGATGACGGCGTTCTAATACCACATAAGTATTACCCGCCAAATCGAGATAATTACCAGGTTGGGGAGTCCAATCCAACTTAACTTTAGCTAAGACTTGCCGCGATTGGGTCAAGATTACCTCGGTCGGCAAAGACTCTGGTTCTGTCATCTGGTTTCCATAGTGAACATAGTCCACCATTCTAAACGATCTTCACAACGTCATCGCGATCGGCGATCGCCGATCGTCAAAAGTTAAAAACCTTTAACTTATGTAGCCTTTTTGAGAACTAGCATGAGTGGCTGCGGTAAACTAAGCCTTGATTCTTAGTTTTAGTTTCCCTAAAGCTTTATCGTTGGGAGGATGATTAAATGTCTCATGCCGTCAAAATTTACGATACGTGTATTGGCTGTACTCAGTGCGTTCGGGCTTGTCCTACGGATGTATTAGAGATGGCACCTTGGGATGGTTGTAAGGCAGGGCAAATCGCCGCTTCGCCGCGCACCGAAGATTGCGTTGGTTGCAAACGGTGTGAAACCGCTTGCCCTACCGATTTCCTGAGTATTCGCGTCTACCTGGGCGCGGAAACTACTCGCAGCATGGGTTTAGCATACTAAATCTCATTAGTGGTTGGTGGCTAAGGGTGCCTAATTGTATCTTTAGTCATCAGCCACTATGAATTATGAAATAAGCTGCAAGCCTCGAAACTTAACTAGCTACTAGCTAATAACTTTTTTTGACGACTTTCGCACTAACTGTTACATTCGATCGCATATTGGGCAATTATAATTAGAGGATCGATCGAGACCTCGAAGATGGCGAAATTGCCATGAATTTGCCAAAACTAGGACAGCCGTTGCGGGAGAATTAGACTTTATGTGTGGAATTGTTGGGTATATTGGCAATCGACCAGCTCAAACCATTTTAGTCTCAGGCTTAGAGAAACTAGAATACCGAGGTTATGACTCCGCAGGAGTCGCCACCGTCCTCGAAGGAAAACTAGATTGTATTCGTGCCAAAGGAAAGCTGCACAATCTGCGCGAAAAAATTGAAATTACCCCCAATCATGCTCCTATTGGCATCGGACATACGCGGTGGGCGACGCATGGCAAACCAGAAGAGTATAATGCTCATCCACACACGGATACCAACCGTCGGTTAGCCGTAGTCCAAAATGGCATTGTCGAAAATTACCGCGAACTCCGGGAAGAATTAAAGAAACAAGGACACGAGTTTCGATCGGAAACCGATACCGAAGTCATCCCGCACCTAATCGCCCAATGCTTTGCCGAAGGTGCCGATACTTTACTAGTAGCAGTCCGACAGGCCGTACATAAATTATCTGGTGCATTTGCGATCGCGGTAGTTTCGGCAGATTATCCCGACGAACTAATTTTAGCCAGACAACAAGCACCACTAGTAATTGGCATCGGCGAGGGTGAATATTTTTGCGCGTCAGATACGCCCGCGATCGTCCAATATACCCGCACTGTTTTACCCTTAGAAAATGGAGAAATGGCGCGGCTCACTAGAGATGGAGCTGAAGTTTATACATTTGCAGGCGCAAAAGTCCGCCGCACGCCGCATACGATTAATTGGAATCCGATCGCGGTTGAAAAACAAGGCTTCCGCCACTTTATGGCCAAGGAAATCTACGAACAGCCAGCCGTAGTCAGAACTTGTCTCGAAGCATATCTCGATCTCGATTGGACTCCAGGTAGCGATAAATCGCCCTTCAAACTCGATCTCCCTGCGTCCATCTACGCCGATCTCGAAAATATCCAAATCGTTGCCTGTGGTACCAGTCTCCACGCTGGCATGGTGGGTAAATATCTCCTCGAAGAACTCGCCCAAATTCCCACCGCCATTCAATATGCGTCCGAATTTCGTTATTCACCCCCACCTCTAACACCGAACACTCTCACGATCGGGATTACCCAATCTGGTGAAACCGCTGACACTCTAGCTGCCGTTGAAATCGAAAAGTCTCGCCGCCAGGATAAAGATCCCAAATATCACTCCCGCCTCCTCGCCGTCACCAATCGGACAGATAGTGCTATCACCCGCGTCGTGGACTGCGTAATCGACACACATGCAGGCATGGAAATCGGCGTAGCCGCCACTAAAACCTTCATGGGTCAATTGATGGCGTTTTACTTCTTATCGCTCGAGCTAGCCCATCGTCGCGGGACTATTACAGTCGATCGACTGGCTGAAATCATCACTGGTTTGAAAGTCCTCCCCTCCCAAATCGAAGTCATCCTCGAAACCCAGGAGAAATACATCGAAGAACTTTCCCATAGTTTCCTAGAAACCCAGGATGTCATCTTCCTCGGTCGCGGCATTAATTTCCCGATCGCCCTAGAAGGTGCCTTAAAACTTAAAGAGATCAGTTATATACATGCCGAAGGTTATCCTTCTGGCGAGATGAAGCATGGCCCGATCGCGCTCCTCGATGCTAAAGTACCTGTAATTGCGATTACTATGCCAGGGAAAGTATATGAAAAAGCGGTATCAAATGCTCAAGAAGCTAAGGCGCGAGATTCCCATTTGTATGGGGTAGTTGCTGCTAGTGATAAGGATGCAGCAGAGATCTTTGATAAGGTTTTACCCGTACCAGATGTGGATGAATTGTTATCGCCAGTGCTAACAGTTATTCCGATGCAATTGATGTCATATCACATTGCCGCAATGCGCGGATTAGACGTAGATCAGCCTCGTAATTTAGCCAAGTCGGTAACTGTTGAATAGGCTAAAAAATTTGATTTTTATCTTTGTGGAAACACAATAAAGTGTAAAAACATAATAAAGTCGTATACTTTGCAATAAAGTTGTATACTTTCTAATAAAGTTGTATACTTTCTAATAAAGTTGTATACTATCCTTCAAGAGTACGTTTTTGTCTCTTGGAGGTATTTTGTGGCTAGTCGATCTCGAACTCCTTTGACACAAGCTAAGTTTGAAAAATACATAAAGGAAGGACGTGGATCTGGATCGGGTAAAGACTATCGACCGTGGATAGAGGTCGGTGACTTTTCTTCCCGTGGTAGATCTCACAGAATTCCAGGATGGAAAAGTCGCAGAATCCATCAAAGGTCAAGCTATTGAGCTTTTCAAATATTTACTTGCTACTAAACAGATAATTGTAGATTTTAGCACGGTGAAAGTGAGTGCAATGTTAGCGACTTCTTCGATTACAAATATTATATAAATTCCTGTATTAATCAATGGCTATAAAGATCTTTGTCAACGATTTAATTCAATGGGTTGATTCTTCTGGAGAATCTCGAATAGATAGAATATTATGGATCGACAATAACTATCGTATCGCGTATTCAATCGATATTAATGGCAATAATTCTTTGCCAGAAGCTAAGACTATATCAGAAATAGAAGAGTCAATCGAACTGAGTCAAGCTATTAAATACGAACAAGATCCTTGGGGTAAAATTGTTGTAGAAGAAGAATTGCCTGATTCTCACAAAAATATCAGAGATACTGCTTGGCAAATTATTTCTGATGTAGTTGTAAAAGAACCAGATATTTACGAGCGTCGGGGACGGGGCAAACTGATCGCAGAAATCTTGTTAAGATCTAAGCTTACCAAGAAAATAATTTACAAACATCTTCGTAGGTATTGGCAGAGAGGTAAAACAAAAAGCGCACTTCTTCCAGATTATCAAAATTGTGGTGCTGAAGGAAAAGTTAGAAAATCAGGAGATCGAAAAAGAGGTAGGCCGCGTAAATATGCTCACGATCCAGAAATAGGAGTAGGAATAAATATCACAGAAGAAATAAAACGAGTTTTTAGAATATCAATCAGAAAATTTTATCATAAGTCTGAAAAAAGAAGCTTAGTCGCTACTTATCTAAAAATGATTAAGGAATACTTTGCTGAAAAGAAGATAGAATCTGCCGATCGTATTCATGGATCGTTAACATTAAAAGAGCAACGACCATCAATGGGGCAATTTAGATATTGGTATCAGCAAGAATTTGGTGGAGATGTCAGAACAACAATTATCTCTCGAAGTAGTAGAAAAGACTACGAAGCTAATCATCGATCAATCTTAGGAAACTCGACGATGGAAGCAGATAGACCTGGTGCTCGATACCAGATTGATGCCACTGTTGCTGATGTATATTTAGTTTCTCGCGATCGACGCAACGAGATTATTGGTAGACCGATAGTATACGCAGTACTTGATGTCTTCAGCAGAATGATTGTGGGTGTGTACGTTGGCTTAGAAGGACCATCTTGGTTAGGAGCGATGATGGCATTGGATAATACTATGAGTGATAAAGTACAGTTTTGTGCGGAATATGGTGCTAATATTACTGAAGAACAATGGCCATGTCAGCATTTGCCAGAAGCAATTATAGGAGATCGGGGTGAAATATTAAGTTCAAAGATCGATCCACTAGTTGAAAATCTTAACATCAGGGTAGAAAATACGGCAACCTTCCGACCAGACATGAAAGGAATTGTAGAAAGGAGTTTTCGCACTGTTCAAGAAAAAGTTAAACCATTTATTCCTGGAGCGATAGCTAAAGATTTTCGGGAAAGAGGTGCAGATGATTATCGGCTAGATGCAACTCTAGATATATCAGAATTCACTGAAATTATAATCGAATACATTCTCGAACATAATAATAATCATTATCTAGATGATTATCCGATCGATAGTGAGATGATTCAAGATGATGTTATGCTGACTCCTATAGAAATTTGGAATTGGGGTATTACAAATCGTTCTGGTAAGTTAAGAACTATGGAACGGGATATTGTCAGGCTTAACTTGATGCCCAGAGATAGGGCTTTGATTACTGGACAAGGTATAAATTTCAAAGGAATACTCTATACTTGCGATCGAGCAGAGGAGGAAAGATGGTTAGATCGAGCATTTACAAAATCGTTATCTAAGGAAGATAAGTACCTGAATATTGCTTACGATCCACGTACAGTTAATTATATATATATTCCTGGTTCTGATAGCCGCTCTTTTATCAAATGTCACCTTTTACCATCTCAAGATAAATATCTAGGACATAGTACAGATGAAGTTGAATTTTTATTTGCCTATTCTAGATACAAATCGCAAAAACACCAAAAAACTGAAGACACAGCACAAATTAATTTAGACGAAAAATTTACAGCAGTAGTTAATAAAGCAAAAGCAAAGACTAACGCAGTAAAAGATCCAAATCTTAGCAATAGAAAAAGAACTCAAAAAATCAGAGACCATAGAAAGAATGAGAAAAATGAACAACGAGAACTAGAGAGCTTTGAATTGAATAAGATAGAATTGAATTTACCTGAGATCGAAGACATTCAGGATATATACCTAGAGACTGAATCTATAAAAGAACAACCAACACAAAAATCTTACAAGACTCTTGCTTTTGAATCACTCCAAAAAAATAGACAGAGACCAAAACGTGGACAAACTTAATAATCTTTACTCAAGTCATAAAGGGGTAAAAGCTCACTATTCAGATTATCGTCTGTCTGAATATAAGAATAATCTGTTAATCGAAGCATTGCCACCAATATTAGATGTTGATGAATTCAATAAGAAAGTAACTGTTTATCCTAATTTCTCTGAAGACGAGATTTTATTTGACTCAAAATATCGATTTCACTGTATTCATCGTCTCTCTTATTACTTCGATCCGCAAGTTAAAACAACCGAACTACAGAAGATAATTTGTGTGCTGTTAATGCAGGGTTATTTAAATAGAAATCCTAAAAAGCCGGAGTATGCCAATCGAGCTAACCAAATTTATGAAGCTATCAAAAATTCTGGAGGTAAGCAGTTGGAAGATTATGTTACTAAATCTTCTATCGCTAAACCTACTTCAGCATCGGGAGTAACTTTAATTGGCCCATCTGGAATGGGAAAAACTACTAATTTATTGCGGATTCTCGACCTGTATCCACAGGTGATTTTTCATCATCAACTCAATTGCCACCAAATTGTTTGGCTAAAGGTCAATTGTCCTCATTCCGGTTCTCTAAAAGGATTGTGTGTTGATATTTTTCAAGCAATCGACTCATTACTTGAGTCAAACTATGCACGGAAATTCAATACTCGCAATAATAATGAGGATACAATGCTATCTCAAGTTGTCCAGGTTGCTCATACTCATCATCTTGGGTTATTAGTCATTGATGAACTACAAAATCTGGTCAATGCCAAGAGAAACAAGGATGATTTGCTGAACTTTCTAGTCAAAATGGACAATAATATTGGTATTCCAGTGATTCGTGTTGGTACACATGAGGCAATCAAACTCTTACAAGATAACCTTCGTCATGCCAGACGAGCAACTGGAGAAGGTAGTGTAATTTGGGAGCATCCCACCTTTTTATTTAGTGGGTACAAATTAATTTATTGAGATACGCGCAGCGATGAGCAAGAACTTGAGAAATATTCTCGGATTTCCACTGTGCGCCAGATATTTGAGTCCGCCGATCGATTTGTTTAATTGTAGATTCAATTGAACCAGAGCCGATGGCACAGACTTGCTCAGCTTGAAGATAGTAGTAGTTAACAATTCGATGACGATGTTTCTCTAAATAAGTACAAAAGTTTTTAGCTGGGTTGAGTTCACAATCATTGAACAACTCAATTGTTTCATCAACTTTTCCCAGCCACAGCAAACTTCTGGCAGCAAATAATCTTTGATTTGAGCCACCGATTTTGTATAAATTCTCCATTAGATGGTACCAATCAAGAATTTCTCTTCTACCATCGCTTGTTGATACTTCTTTAAAGATATTCCATACACCATCATGTCCATCACCAAGACAAGTAACTATCGGAGCTAATTCTTGTTTATTCACCCAATCAGTTAAAAGTGTATTTTCTTGAAATGATGCTGCTATCACATTATTTTCATGCGAGCAAATCGCTTTATATCCTCTCCAGACACTTGGCTCACCCTCTGGTGTTCTCACTCTAATATTCCCTCCATCTACGCTTAATTCTTCTAGGACTGATTCCGGTTTTGGCAAATCAAACTCTTGACGGTGAATTAGTCTTTGTTGAGTACTCTTTGATATTTCAATCCCAGTCAAATGTTTAACCTCTGCTGCTGCATTCTCGTAAGAAACTACTGCACTCATCCTCAAACAGCATGTTTCCAAGTACGGACTAATCTGAGTGTAACTTTTGATGTTTAGCTTCGCTGCCTGTTTGCTCGTTATCACTAGCTCTCCAATTATGCTTTGAATCTGTCTTTGATATCCACCTGTTTCTTCTGTGACATTTCCGATAAAAAAATTCCGACTTCTGGCATCACATGTTTCTGCAAGCTATCTCTGACTACTTCTTCAATTTTTCCCAAACTGGTCAATTCTGCTTTGTTAGTATTTTTATAGAGGATTTTTGCAATTGCTCTACTATGTTCCAAAACTTCTTTTTGTTCTTCTGGAGTCATTTCATCACCTTGATGGTATTTCTTTCATTATCTCAAATTCTACCTCTATTTCCCTTTTTATCGTTGCCTCTATTTCCTCTGAACTAGTACAAAATATTTATCTCTCACAACCTGAATAAAAGGTGGGATGCTCCCTGAGATCGTTAATGGAGCATAATACTCTATATCCATTTTATGCTGCCTTTCTAAGCCCGATCGAGATAAGAAAATTAGAGTCTGCAACGATCGAGAAACGCAGTGGCTCTATTTTAGAACACGCCAAGGTAGATTTAGACAGCACTAGCGATCGCCGGAAACATCTAAAATTTTGCCCTGAATGTTTTGCCTCAGAAGTCGAGCAATACGGTGAACCATACTGGCATCGATCCCATCAGATCCCTGGAATGGAGATTTGTACTAAACATAGAATCTTGCTCCTTGCTAGTACTGTACTTACAGATGGTCAGGGAGTTCACTATTTCGCGCCCAGTCATGACAACTGCTCAATTGACACACCGCAGGTACAGATCGAGCCAGAACACCGCGAACACTTATTAAGGATAGCGGCGGATTTAAAATGGTTGATGCAGGTAAGAATTGATTTTCGGGGGATGGGCTGGCTCAGAGATCGATACATCACTGAATTGTGCCGACGGGGATTTGTCAAGAAACTACTCAGAGAGCGATTGAAATTTGATGAACGAGAGCTGTATCAATCTTTCTGTGCTTTTTATGGTGTGGATTGTTTAAATGCGATCGAACCCCGTTTCGAGCAGACTGAGGGTAAATACCTGATTCACTGTCTATTCGCTGGAGACTTAGATCCTAAAATAGATCGAGTAGCTCATGTTTTAATTGCTAGATATCTGTTTGGATCTGTTGCCGGATTTTTCGCACTAAAATAATTAAATTTTGTAAATACAAAATATTTTTGGTTTACAATTTTGCCTTGAATTACAATTAAGGTTCATGACTCAATCTCGACTAATCTCAAGCTTGGCAAAAGTTGTACGGACATGACTACTCTCCTCAATCGAGTCTCAGGCAAAGATGACTACTCCTCATCATGTAGCGAAGAATTTGGAGACTACTGTTACCCCGTTGAGGGAAAATCAATTCCTATCGATCATGCTTATTTTCTCCTCAGTAGCATTTCCCATATATTGAAGGAGTTTCATGAAGAAAACTCGATCGGGATTTTTGGAATCGACGGCAAACTCAATCGATCGCACCCCGAACGGTTAAATCTCGACTGTGAATCCACACTGAGAATTAGACTACCACTAGATCGGTCGTGGTTAGCGTACAAGCTAGCCGGAAAAACCCTGCATCTTCACCAAGACAAAATCTATCTCGGTATTCCTGAGTTAGAAACGATCGTTCCATCCCCTACATTAGAAGCTCGAATCGTAACTATCAAAGGCTTTCAAGATGCCACTACCTTCGCAACCGCAGCACAGAATCATCTCGATCGATTAGAGATTGTCGGTAAAGTTAGGGTTCTAAATCGACCTGATGGGCAACCGAGATGTCGAACTGTCAAAATCCACAAGAAGAAAGTAGTTGGCTTTGGAGTTAGAGTCGAGGGACTTAGCAATCGAGATTCATTAATCTTGCAGCATCAGGGCATTGGTGGTCGGCGAAAGTTGGGCTGCGGCTTATTTGCGCTCTAAGATGGTCAAAATCCACCTAGATATTCGCGAACCGAGTATGACCTTCCTACACCGTGCGGGAGTGGCTGGTTTATTCGCGCAATTAAAATATCTCCAACAGCTTAATCTTCAGCCACCTTACGGTCTAAACTGGTCGTTGACAGCACAAACGATCGACCTAGATTGGACAGGGAGCGATCGAGATGCACTACAATGGCTATTTTCTGAATCGTTTCAAATCGATCGCGATGGGTTAATTTACTTTCCCGCGATCGAGCATTCACTTAATTTCAAGCAAAGACTGGCTATCCATCGCAGTTTACAAACCAGTTTTCTTCAACATGTTCAGTCTTTTAAGCCTGCTGGCAAAGTTGTTAGAGCAGAGGGCGATCGACAGATCGAATATAGATCGTGTGCTAGTTATGTTCATCAGAGGGGGACAGCTTTTCTGTGCAATAAGCAAGGTAATCTTCAATCTCAGCCGATTAAAATCACAGGTTGGATTTATCCTGGTACTACAGTTCAACATAAATTAGTCAAGGCAACTACCCAATTTTCTGAAAGCCCACCGCATTTTTTCGCGTTGTTATTCGCTCCATTCACTTGCGCTTATGTCTCAATTTCATCAAATTGGCAACAGCAGAATATACAAAATGGCATCATCATACCCGAAGTAATCGATCTGGAGAAATATTCGCTACAAGCCAGTCACTATTGGGCAAATGGGTGGTCTGATGCAGCACTAAAATTCCTGACTCAAGCAACTGTAATCGGACAGGCTAAGATACCAAGAGTCCATAGATGCCTGGTAATTCCTTTCGGTCAAGTTCTGTGGGCAAAACAACAATATACTCGTCTAGCGGCTGAAACAATTGAGATCGACACTCACAACCTAAATCGATATGATGATTTCAGCCGATTCTTTACTCACAACACAGCACTCAAATTTTCACTCCTACTCCTAGAGTATGACTGTTTTGTTGGTACCCGATTCCTGAATAGATTTCTGAAAACACACAGTCGGGGGTTTAATCCCTTGTTGGAATTTATTGCCAAAAATCTGATTCGCGGTAAACCTTGGTGGTGGGACTTTGCAGATGCTTTTGCTCAAGCCCCAGCAAATCGGGCAATTAAATTTCGTCGCGAACAACTAAATCAGATGGTAGCAAAAACTAAGTGGGACACCGAAGCACAAGAACTATTCGTTCGAGCTTGCCATGAAGCTCTGAGTAAAACTTTTGGCAAAATTAGTGGCCATACCAATGAAGGAGATCGACCTCGATTCGATCGAAAGGTGATTCAATTGCAATCGGACTTAGAGCGATGTCAAAGTGCCGCAGCTTTTCGGGATTTCATTGCCTCATTTTGGGGAAATGCTGGACAAATTAAAACCTTGCAAGATTCCTGGCAAGAAATCTTACCGTTAACGACCGGACAGGGCGACTGGAAAATGGCAAAAAGTCTATTTTCGATCGCGATGGCAAGTTACAAAGGCAAAGAAATGGAACCTCCCGAGCCAGACCCATCTCTAGGCAAAGATCCCTCAATAACCGCTCCAGAGTCAGAGGTGTAATATGTTTAATCTTTTTGGTAATATCCTGACTGCTTATGGTGTGGCAGCTAACAATCATGGGGATAATGACGGAAAAAATGTGTCTAAATTACAAAAACTGCTGTGGCATGGCGAAACGCACACCACAGTTTCAGCCGAGGCTATTCGCTGGTCATTACGCTACACTTGGCAGCGGCAAGGAAAGCTAGTGAATCGAGTTTGGAATCCAGCGATCTCAGACTACGAATGGCAAGATCCTAATTTCGATCCAGATAAATATCTTGATGATGATATTTTAGGCTTTATGCACGCTGAGGCAGCAAAACTAGATGATGCCGAGGACAATCCCGATCCTGAGCCTAAAGGCAAAGGTAAACGTAAACCAAAGCCCAAAGGGACTGCATTGAAGAGACGTGGAGCACTTGATGTGACTCCGGCTGTCTCGACCCGTCCATTTCATGGTGATGTTACATTCAACGCGAGAAGCGGTATCAAAGATCGCAAGTCTTTATATGCTACCGAACGACATGCAACCTACTATCAATACGGTTTTTGTTTATCCCCTGAATATCTGCTAGATAAGTCTCGGACTCTAGCAGTTTTAGATGGCTTGGTTGGCATTGATAAAGTCGCTGGCAATCATGGACGATTTCTATTCGATTTTGCACCGACAAACATCGTGTTGCGCTGGACTCAAGATCTCAACCCTCGGTTGTTGTACTGTTTCGACCAAGATGAAGAAGAAGTGTTATCGCTGACCGACTTAATTTATAGAGTAAATTCTGGCGATATCGATCCCAAAGAACTGTGGATTGGTGGTCAGTTATCACAAGGGTTGGAGGAGCTTGGCGCAAACTTATTTCCAGGTAGTTTGGCAGCTATCACCGATTTGAAAGCTGTTATAGCTAGGGATCTGGAGATTAAAGATGGAGACAAATAATGGCAACATCATCATCTTGAGAGTGGAAGTTCCGATCGCCTGTTTCCGCGATTCTAGAGCTAGGGAATACATTGCGACCTATCCCGTACCGCCACCTTCAACTGTATATGGGATGTTACTTTCAACGGTTGGTGAGGAGAATAGATTCAGGCATTGTGGTGTGAAGTTAGCGATCGCGATGCTCTCAGATGCTGCTAAATCTAGAGTAATTAACTGTCCGTTCGCTCATTTTTAAATTCCCGATTTAATTAAACAAAATCTTTATTTTGCAATGGTTTCAGCTTTCACAGTAAATAGTCATCCCTTGAATTTATCTGTAATTTTTAGTACAGATCGACTATTCGATCGAGATCTCAATTTTGGTAAGACCTGAAACACTGATTCTGTTGTCATTAATTCAAGAGGCTCGATCGAAATGAGCGAACGGGCAGTAATTAGGAAAGTCCGCAGATTTAAAGTGAAAGATATTCACTCGTCGAAGAACTCCAAACCAGATTATCAAGAGTTATTGACCGGAATTAAATTTGTAGTCTGGATCGATGCAACAGCAGATAAATCCACCCCCAATCTGTCTCAACGGCTTCAGCAGGCAATGACCGATCCAAGTTCTGTGGTTAGGTTTGGCAACATCTGTCTGGGTGAGAGTCGAGACTTGGTAAACTCGATCGATTTACTCACTGACGATCCTCAACAAGGAGAGTTGAAATGGCTCACTCAAGATGAATATGGGGAGTTAACCCTCCCTTATTGGGTCGATCGATTGGGATCGGCGCACACTTGTTGGCGACGTTACACACTGATTGAATCTGTTGATTGGCAGCCATCAACAAAATCTTGGACACAAATTCAGACTGATTAAAAATGCAAGCACCTCCGCTTGTAAGCGAAAAAGTAGAAGGTAAATCACCTGCATTCCTTGACCTGCAAAGATTATGAGGTTTTGAATCGAGGGCAAGGTGCTTGTAAGTTGTCGAAAGTTAGTCCGTGAGAGGCTTTGCAGAGCTATGGTTGTATCGATTTTAGTGAATTTTGCTAACTGGTTGCTCGATCGTCGAAGGTACTTGTAAGATTGAGAATGAAGCATTGCCAGTTGGAGGTTATGGCGACTGCCCTGCATCACAATGAAATGCCAATAGGCGTTGATCACTCGGCTTATGCGCTCAACGATATCCCGTTATCCAAACTGCATCACAATGAAATGCCAATAGGCGTTGCTCCTACCGAGTTGTTGTGGTTAATAATGATGGCACACTACTGGCGAGACATTAGAGCGTAATTTTGACACTCGATCAAAAGTATGATCGATCTGAATCTCAGTCAGGGCATGGCTTACGAGATAGTATACAACTTTATTATCTCTTTTTGAATAGACATCATGGCTAAAGTATACAACTTTATTTTTGGAAGTTTGAAAAATGATAACGACAGATTGCGGTTTTCAGTCGCTGAAAGTATACAACTTTATTATGTTTCTACAGGTAGGATTTTTCTCAGGATTTTTATCCAGTAATTAAATGTATCGTTTGCTTCTGTTTTGGAAATACTAAATTGCCATCCTAGGATTTCAAATGTCGGCAAATGCCTTAAATAAAATATACACAAACATACTTCTTCCTCTAGGATGAGTTTTTCTACTCTCCCTCCTCCTTTTTTATTAATCCTAATTTTCTGTTGTTCGCGGGCCAATCTTAATTTTTCTTCCTCAATTTTTGCAATCTCTAATAATGCTGACCACTGTTCGTAATTAATTCCGATAATTTGCTTTGTTCGTTCTGGATAATTTTCAATATATTCTAGTGGATTTTTCATTATGGCTAAAATACTATTTTACGATTTTAGTGCCTTTTTTGTCCATAAATTATATTTCGGATAGGTCTATTGGGGACTCACGTTAAATAAAAAATGTGCTCGATCTTCGATCGAGCACTCATCAATAATATTAAATTAATCTCAAATTCTAACCCTGTAGAGCCTCAGCACCGCCGACGACTTCGAGAATCTCTTGAGTAATCGCTGACTGACGTGCCTTGTTGTAAGTGAGCGTTAAGGTACCGATCAGTTCCTTGGCATTATCGCTGGCGTTATTCATTGCTGTCATCCGCGCAGCAAGTTCGCTGGCAGCAGACTCTTGTAACGAACGCAAGAGTTGATTATTAAGATATAACGGCAACAATGCATCCAAGATTTGATTGGGATCTTGCTCGAAGATCGTATCGCTGGGGAGGGGTGGAGTAGTAGAAGCTAATTTTTCGCGCTCGACGGCGAAATTACCACCGCGAGTAGTCAACCGGAACACTTCATCATCTGGTACTTCTAAACCTTGAGGGGAGAGCGGTAACAGCGTTTGAATTACTGGGCGAGAAGCGATCAAGGAGACGAACTTGGTGTAAACTAGTTCTACTCTGTCTACAGTTTCCGAAAGGAAGAGCGAGAGTAATTCATCCGCGACCTTACCTGCTTCTACAGCAGTGGGGATTTGTTCTAAACCAGTGTAGGTAGCATCGATCGGTTGGTTGCGACGTTGGAAATACTGAGTCGCTTTACGTCCGACTGTTACAAATCGGTAATCCACTCCTTGAGCCTTAAGTTCTTTGGCGCGAAGTTCGGCTTTTTTGATGATGGCACTATTATAACCACCACAGAGACCGCGATCGCCGGTTACTACCAATAACCCAACACACTTTACTTGGCGTTGTTGGAGTAAAGGAGATGTTGCGTCAGCAAATTTTAATTTGCTTTGAAGACTGTATAAAACCTGTGCCAATTTATCGGCAAAGGGACGAGTAGCAATTACTTGTTGTTGGGCGCGACGGACTTTAGCAGCCGCAACCAGCCGCATCGCTTCGGTAATTTTTTTAGTGTTTTTAACCGATTGAATTCGATCGCGAATCGCTTTTAAGTTAGCCATAATTTAGTTTTTTATTTATTTTTAATAGGTAGATCCTAGTGATGGAAGTGACTAGTGGCTAGTATAATTACCTCACTCCATTCATAGCAGCCATATATGATGGGGATAAAGGATAAAGATCGGGAATAATCGCTATTCCCTACTCTCTACCCTCTATCCCCTATCCCCCAACTAGGCTGTAGCTAAGAACGACTTCTTACATTCAATCAGCGCGGCTTTGAGAGTTGCTTCAGCTTCATCTGTCAACTGCATTTTGTTGTCTTTGATGGTTTTAGCATACTCAGGCTTGCTGTTTTTGAGATAATCTTTCAAGGCTGTAGTATAACCAGTAACTTTCTCTACGGGGATATCGTCGAGATAACCATTTAGGCCAGCATATACGAGCGCAACCTGTTCGGCTACCGATAGCGGCGAGTACTGAGGCTGTTTGAGAATTTCGCGTAACCGCGCGCCGCGAGACAGTTGATTTTGGGTCGCTTGGTCGAGGTCAGACGCAAATTGAGCGAAAGCTTGGAGGTCGTCAAACTGAGCGAGTTCGAGTTTGAGTTTACCAGCAACTTTCTTCATTGCTTTGGTTTGAGCGGCAGAACCTACTCGGGAGACTGAGATACCAGCGTTGATTGCAGGGCGCAGACCAGAGTTAAATAAGCTGGAAGAGAGGAAGATTTGACCATCGGTAATCGAAATTACGTTGGTCGGGATGTATGCGGATACGTCACTTGCTTGAGTTTCGATGATCGGTAACGCTGTCATACTACCACCACCGAGTTCGTCGCTGAGTTTGGCAGCGCGCTCTAATAAGCGAGAGTGAATGTAGAATACGTCGCCAGGATAAGCTTCGCGTCCTGGTGGACGACGGAGCAGGAGGGACATTTGACGGTAAGCTTGGGCTTGTTTGGACAAGTCATCATAGATGATCAGCGTCGCTTTTCCTTGGTACATGAAGTACTCAGCGATCGCAGCACCAGTATAGGGTGCGAAGTATTGGAGGGTCGCAGGGTCGTTAGCGTTTGCTGCGACAACAACCGTGTAAGCCATCGCGCCAGCTTCTTCGAGCACGTTAACTACGTTAGCAACGGTGGAAGCTTTTTGACCGATCGCCACGTATACACAAACTACATCTTCTTCTTTCTGGTTGATGATCGTATCGATCGCGATCGAAGTTTTACCAGTCTGTCTGTCACCGATAATCAGTTCCCGTTGACCGCGACCGACGGGAATCATCGCATCGATTGCGGTAATCCCGGTCTGCATGGGTTCGTATACCGAACGTCGTTCGATAATTCCTGGAGCCATGAATTCGATCAGGCGAGTAGTGGTAGTAGCGATGTCGCCTTTACCATCAATGGGTCGTGCCAATGCATCGACTACGCGACCGACGATCGCATCGCCGACTGGAATCTGCGCGATTTTACCAGTTGCTTTGACCGCGCTACCTTCTTGGATATCACGACCGTTGCTCATCAGTACCACACCGACGTTATCGGCTTCTAGGTTGAGCGCCAAACCAACGCTGGCATCTTCAAATTCAACGAGTTCCCCAGACATGACTTTATCCAAGCCATAGACCCGTGCGATCCCGTCACCGACTTGCAGTACGGTACCAACGTTGGATGATTTGACATCTTGGGTGTACTGTTCGATTTGCTGGCGAATAATACTACTAATTTCGTCCGGTCTGATACTAATCATAATTAATCTATTACTGATGTAAGTTTTTGACTATATAAAGATAGTTAATCTAGTTGTTAGCGATCGGTTCTTCGTCATTCACTAGCCACTAGCCACTAAATCACTACTCACTATTCACTATTCACTATTCGCTATCTACGCAATACTCAGACCCAAGCGACGAATTTCGGCGCGGAGGCTGGAATCGATCACTTGAGAACCAAATTTGATAATTACGCCACCGATAATCGCTGGATCGATTTTGGCAGCGATTTCGACGCTACTGGCATTGGTCAGACCTTGGACTCGATCGCGAACGGATTGAGTCTGAGCTTCAGTCAATGCGACTGCACTGGTAACTTCAGCGAGGACGATCCCTTTTAATTTCCGTAGCGCCGCTTGATACTGCTGACAAATCTCAGTCAGATTCACGATCCGTCGCCGTTCGACTAAAATCATCAAGAAGTTCACCATAAAGGGGTGAATCGTCTCGCCGACGATCTTGCCTAAAATGGCTTTCTTATCAGCGATTTTAACGATCGGATTAGATAAGATTTGGGTTAATTCTGGCGAACCATCGAGCATCCCCAAGATCTCCGCACAATTGCTGCCAAATTCGTCAGTCAGATTTTGGGACTGCGCCAGGGACATCAGTGCATCTGCGTAAGGTGTAACCGTGCTACCTTTCATTATTTACCTCCTACCATCGCGATACTGCGATCGACTAACTCAGCTTGAGTCGAATCGGTCAACAGATTTTTGAGCTGTGCTTCGGCTCGTTCGATCGCCAGCGCCGAAATCCGCGCGCGTAGTTCGGCAATCGCCTTGTCTTGCTCGGTACTGGTATCGGCAGCAGCTAGTTGTTGCATCCGCTCGATATCGACGGCGACTTTCGCCGCGATTTCAGCCTTAACGCTTTCTGCTGTCGTAATTGCCGATTGCCGAATTTTTTCTGCTTCGGCTTGCGCTTGAGCCAGATTTTGCTTAGCGACTTCTAGCGCAGAGATGGCTTGTTTCTGACGAACTTCGATATCTTTAATCGCAGTTTCGATCGATGCGCGGCGTTCGGAGAGAATATTGCCTAGGAGCTTGCGACCAAAGACAACGACAAACCCCAGAACTAGGGTGATGTTAAATAAGTTGGTTTCAATTAAATCTGAATTTAGACCGAAACCACCTTCGGATGTGGCGAGGAATAAGAAATTTCCCATCATAACTATATGTGCTTGAATCAGCGATCGGTTATCGGTTAGTAGTTATCAGTTTTTGGTTAGTTGTCATCGGTTTCATTCTTGTGTTCCAATCGCAACTAACTAATAACTGTTCGCTGTTAACTTTTTTAATTTAGTTTTACAGCTTATTATTTAGCTAATTCCGCACCCAATAATTTAGTCAGGATCTGACGGCTGAGTTCTTCTACTTGCGGCTCTAAGGCTGTGAAAGCAGATTGTTTTTGCCGATCGATTTCCTGCTGGGCTTGCTCGCGTTGGACTTGAGCTGCTTGTTGAGTTTCAGCGATTTGTCCCGCAGCGATTTTTTGGGCTTCAGCTTTAGCTGTCGCAATTACTGCTTGAGCTGCCCGTCTAGTTTCGGCTAATTCTCGCTCGTACTTTTTGGTAAGTTCTTCAGCTTCGGTAAGCTTAGCTTTTGCACCACCCAAACCGCCACGAATATACTCATCGCGCTCGTCTAATACTTTGCCGAGGGGCGTGTAAAACAGTTTGTTTAATACGGCAACCAAAACGACAAATTGAATTGCCATCAGTGGTAAGGTTGCATCAAAGTCAAACAGTTTACCCTTTTCTGCTTCTTCTACTGCGGCTGTTGCCAACAATAGCGTCCATTGTGGGATCATGGTTTTCTAAATTCTGTGAAATTTTTAGGTCAGGAGGAAATCGGCAGCACAGAAGTCGGGATTAGGCAAGATTTGTGGATTTACTTTAGCAGTGTTAAGTCATCTGATTTAAACCGCCAGCTTTCCAAAAGGTTGCTTATCCCTGACGATCGCCAACTGACGTAAATTCAAACAAAGACTTAAGAATCAATAAAATACTTACGTATAAGTATTCATAATTCATAATTCATAATTCATAATTTCGCGTAGCGATTTCCTACTGTCCGTTCCACTCCATCAAGTTGACTGTAACGATTATGCGAAGGGGTTAGCAAACAACAGAATCAGTGCGACAACTAGACCATAGATAGTCAAAGATTCCATGAACGCCAAGGAGAGCAGCAAAGTACCGCGAATTTTGCCTTCAGCTTCAGGTTGACGAGCGATACCTTCAACCGCAGAACCAGCAGCGGAACCTTGTCCGATACCAGGGCCGATTGCAGCTAGACCAACAGCGAGAGCAGCAGCGATTACGGAAGCAGCAGCAACAGTAGGATTCATGATGTGTTTACCTTAAAAAAATGATTGAGAGAATAATAGTCGAGAATATCAGTTTGTAGCTACTAGTTACTAGTTACCAGTTACCGTTTAAAGGGCACTATTCACTATTCACTATTCACTATTCACTAAATTAGTGTTCTTCTTCGTGTTCGCCGTGTCCTTCGATCGCTTCACCGATATAGACAGCAGCTAGAGTAGCAAATACCAATGCTTGGATCGCACTAGTAAATAACCCTAATAGCATAACTGGCATCGGGATGATAAACGGAACTAGTAATACTAGTACGCCGACCACTAATTCATCCGCAAGGATGTTCCCGAATAAACGGAAACTTAGGGACAACGGTTTAGTGAAGTCTTCGAGGATATTAATCGGTAAGAGGATTGGGGTCGGTTGGATGTATTTAGCCAGGTAGCCCAAACCGCGTTTGCGAAAACCTGCATAGAAATAAGCCAAGGACGTGAGCAATGCCAATGCTACCGTAGTGTTGATGTCGTTCGTTGGGGCAGCTAACTCACCTGACGGGAGGTGAATTAATTTCCACGGGAGTAATGCTCCAGACCAATTGGATACAAAGATGAATAAAAATAGGGTGCCGATAAATGGAACCCAAGGACGATATTCCTTTTCGCCAATTTGGTTTTTGGTTAAGTCTCGGATGTATTCCAAGGCATATTCCATCAGGTTTTGAACCCCGTTGGGAATACGTTGGATATTCCGCGTTGCGGCAATCGATGCGATCAGCAACAACCCGATGACAAACCAAGAAGTAAGGAACACCTGACCGTGGAGTCGGAAGTTACCTAGCTGCCAATATAAGTGATGACCGACATCCAATGCCGCTAAGGGCAGTGAATTTATGATGTTTAAACCATCTAACATGTGGATCTAGGATTGTCTTGCGATCTTTGAGCAAAGTTGCATTGCTGCGATTGGTGGTCGATACTTTAGCTTGCTTTATTTTCAAGCCAGATCGTCCGTAAAAGATAGACCAAAAGTGCCGCTTTGTAGGTGAGAAAACCCAAAAAGACTGGCAGAATTTGTAGTTCGTGCCATTTAGCTGCTACCAGCATCAAGCCTACGAATAGGGCAAGACGATTGGGACTCAACTTTGTGGACTCATTACCGATCTTGTCTACGTCTTTTGCAAGCAGTCTCAAGTACACTACTCCTGCGATGGCTCCCAAGAGGTAATTGAAGGCGACCCTCAATTCATAGACTAGTGCTACAGTGACAAATGCCACGGTAGTAATTGCTAGAGTAATCAGATACAACTCACGTTTGAGTTGTTGATACTCACCCATCGAGTCCTCTGACGATCGAGTTACACTAGATTCCGCTGGTGTAGTTTTCTCATCAACTGTTTGTGGCAGTTGAGGTGTTTCGTCGGTAGAGTTCACAGTAGTTTGGTGTTGTTTGAGCCTGACAGACCACCATCGATTGTATCACCGAGCGGCAACAATACTTAAAATAAATTTATCATGGGGATCGGTATTCGACACGTACCCGTCAACCCGTAGAGTTCGAGCAAAGTCTGCCGGAGCCGACCCTCGTAATTCATAAGTTCATCACTCATAATTCATCATTCATAATTTTTTAAGATGTCGATCGCGATCGCTGGAGAACGAAGCGGGGTGGGTAAAACCACCGTCACATTAGCTATACTCGCTACCCTACGACGCAGACAGCAGACGGTGCAGTCATTTAAAGTCGGGCCAGACTATATCGATCCGATGTTTCACTCTTATGTGACTGGGCGAGCCTGTCGCAATCTCGACTCGATTTTGACCTCTAATGACTATGTGCGGGGATGTTTCGATAAACATAGTCAAACTGCTGCTTACTCGCTAATTGAAGGGGTAATGGGGCTATTCGATGGTGCATCGGGGACGACAGATGCTGGAAGTACGGCGCAGATCGCCAAACTGCTGAATGTGCCCGTAGTCTTAATTCTCAATTGTAGTAGCACGTCTCGATCGATCGCCGCGATCGCTCATGGCTATCGCACCTTCGATCCGCAGGTGCGGCTCGCGGGAGTCATTCTCAACCAGGTGGGCAGCGATCGACACCTCGAATTGCTGACTGCTGCCCTCATACCGCTCCATTTACCCATCTTGGGAGTATTGAGACGGCAACCCGATCTGAGCATCCCCGATCGCCATTTAGGGCTGATTCCAGCGGGAGAGTTGACCGATCTCAATGCCACACTCGATCGACTGGCAGATGTGGGCGAGCGCTGTTTTGATTGGGAGAAGTTATTACCATTACTAGCCACAACAGCTCGAATAGGTAGCGCAGAGTCCAAGGATACCGATCGGGGACATCCCTATAAGTCAAAAATTAGATTAGCCGTGGCCAAGGATGCCGCATTTAATTTTTATTATGCAGATAATTTAGAGCTACTTCGTGACTTAGGTGCCGAGCTAATCGAGTGGAGTCCGTTGTCCGATGAAAAATTACCCACAGACATTCATGGATTGTATTTTGGTGGGGGATTTCCTGAAGTTTTTGGCGAAACATTAGCAGCGAATCAACCAGTCAGGCAAGCTGTCAGAGCGGCGATCGAGGCGGGAATGCCGACCTATGCTGAGTGTGGTGGCTTGATGTATTTGTGCGATCGGATTGTAGATTTTGACGAGTGCTCTCATCCTATGGTGGGGATATTTCCAACGACAGCAGTAATGGGTAAACGCTTGACTTTAGGTTATCGGCAGCTGACCACCTTAAATGATACTTTGCTACTAAATGCTGGCGATCGGATTTGGGGGCATGAATTTCATCGATCGACACTTACTAACTCCCCGCCTCAACCTTTATTCTCTCTAAAAGGCTATGAATCAAATCTTACATTCATCCCTGAAGGTTGGCATAGCTACCAAGTACAGGCTGCATACACCCATCTCCATTTTGGGTCGAAACCCGCTCTTCCACAAAAATTTATCGCTCGTTGCCATGAATTTATGAAAGCAAATTTTTAATTGTTTTTTTATGCGTCGTAATGCCATCTCAGTAACTATTTCAGCCGGATCGAATAGTTTGAAATAAGCATATAAATCCGTTGTAAACTCAGTTGTGTATTATATGTATTTTGTACTTACATAATTTTCGGTGTTAGGATGGGGGAACGTTAAGTATCGTTATTTGACGTAAATGTTCGGTAAAACATCTACAAATTAACAACTTTTCATGAACAAACTAATTCAGCGCATTGCTTTAGTATCGGTAGTATTCGCACCTTTAAGTTCGATCGCCTTGGCTAATTCGGCAGTCGCACACCATACTGCCGCTCATACCGCTACTGTGGCGATCGAAACATCGATGGCTCAAACAACTAAGAAAACCAAGAAGCCAAGTGCTTCTACTAAAAAGTCTACTACTGGCTCGATGAAGAAAAAGTCTACTGGGACTAGCGCTCAAACAGGGACAACAACCACTCCAGACGGTACCTCTGGCGGATCCATGGGTGGTACTTCTGGTGGTTCCACTGGTGGTTCGATGGGTGGTTCCACTGGCGGTTCCACTGGTGGTTCCACTGGCGGTTCCACTGGCGGTTCCACTGGGGGCACAAGTTTACCTGGTAGCAAAAATCAAGTGCCTGGCTCTGGCACTAGCAAAACTGGCAGCCCTAATACTACACCTGGTTCCGCACCGAATGCAGACCCAGGAACATCCCCTGCGACGAATACCTTACCGGGCAGTGACACCGTTGTTCCTGGTAGCAGTTCGCCAACTACTACACCAGGTGGTTCGACAAAATAGAAACGATGCTGCTAATTGCAGCATTCCGTTCTACTTTATTCATTTTCGATTAATCTTTTTAGTGTCGCAGTCAAGCTGGCTGGGGCATTTTTTAACGTCGTTCGAAGAAAGTGAGCGATTTGTATAGATATATACTTGAAGCCACGCAAGATTATTCAGCAACAACAGCACTCCCTCGCTCGTAAAATGATAATATTTGTTATCGATCGATAGTATTTTCATACATGCTAATAATAATTAGAATGTATGAAAATACAATTTGATGGGAGATGTAGATAACAATGACAGACAATAGTGTTTCGATCGATATCGATCCCAAACAAGTTAAAAATTATAACCATCAAGGGATAAATAAACATTCAGATGGAGATCTCGCAGGTGCGATCGCAGAATACGACCGCGCGATCGAGTTGAATCCCGACTATGCTAAAGCTTATAACAATCGCGGCTTGGCCAAAGGACAATTAGGAGATTTTGCAGGTGCGATCGCTGATTACAATCGTGCGATTAATCTCGATAACAATTATGCTAAGGCTTATTATAATCGGGGTCGTGCTCGCGTAGAGACTGGTAAAATTGCCTCAGCGATCGCTGATTATAGTTGGGCGATTAAACATGCGCCTAATTATGCCAAGGTTTATTATTATCGAGGTTTAGCTAAGCTGGCTGCTAACGATAAACAAGCGGCAATTGTTGACTTCGATCGAGCGATTCTCCTGTGGAGAGGCTCCACCAAAGAACTCGATCCCAATTGTGCTGAAGCATATTATCAAAGAGGCAACACAAAACACGATTTAGGCGATAATTCAGCGGCGATTGCTGACTACGATCGAACGCTCTCGATGACACCCTCACATATCAGAGCGATTTATAATCGCGGTAATATCAAATGTGAAATGGGTGATAATACAGGTGCGATCTCCGATTACGATCTCGCGATCGATCTCGATCCAAATTATGCCAAAGCTTATTACAATCGCGCTCTAAATAAAACTAAATTAAAAGATCGAGCAGATGCCATTGCTGACTTCGATCGGGCAGCTACGTTGTTCCACCAACAGCACGATCTCGATAGTTATCAAAAAGCGATTCACAAGCTAGACCGAGAATATAACATTCGCTATAAATCGAGTCAAAATAATTAATATGTGAGTTTGGCGAGGGTTATCTCGATCGCCTTAAGAAAATTCACCTCTCTAAATAGCTAAATAGAGCGATTGTAAGTTTTTACAATCGCTCTATTTGATGGCACCACTTCGGGCTGTAGAAAAGTTGAAGCTGGATCGATATCGTCAATACCAATTATGTCCTACTTTGTCTTTGCATAGATATAAGTAGTTAAAATTAACGGATGCTAGGATCGCGGTACACAGGTGTGTCATCCCGACGGGTTGTGGTGTGGGCTTCCTCTTTACGACGGCCCAAGAGTCCAAACAAGCCTAGCAACCCAGTCAATCCCCACAGACCTGGATTGTAATTGTTGTTGTCGTAATTGGTTGTGGTGGTAGTGCCAGTGGTACCAGTGGTGCCATTAGTGCCTGTACCGGAAGTTTGAGCGGAAGCGGGCGAAGTCATTGGGATAATTAAAACGCTGGTAGCGAGGATGCCAGCACTGATGAATTTGATTAAAGATGATTTTTGCATTGTTTTTGAACTCCCGATGTTACTAAGTTGTTAAAAAATGATGGTGACCGATTTAGATCGTCGGCTTGATTCCTTATTAATCTAACCGAGCTAGTCTTTAAACAAATCTGTCTTAAGTACCATATTTAAAAAACGTAGGTAGTCCTAAAGGTGTAAGGATAGAGGTCGCGAACAATTCTTTCACGAGGTAAAAATTTCCGATCGCGGCTGAAGAGTAGAACTTCAGACAATACCTTGCGGAAGTATACTCAAGGCTATTTCCAAGAAACAATCGAATCTACCCCCTTCCCGCTAGAAGACCATATAAAAAGCTAAAATGATTGAGTAGAGAGAAATAGAGCTATGAATTTGAGCCAAAGATTAAGATTAGTTAGCCTAGATAAACAGGAGTGGCAACGACTATATTACAGAAATCAGCAAGCATATATCCGGCAAAGATTATCAGCAATTCTTTCATCTAAGTGAAGGGAAGAGTAGAGCCGAAGTAGGGATATTAGTTGGATGTAGAGAGCTAACACTAGCAGAATGGATGAAAAAATACCTAGAAAAAGGGTTGACAGGGCTAGTAGAACCAATTAAACATCAAGTCAAATCGAGATTGGATGCAGAACAGCAGCAAGAAATCAAAAGAATGGTGTTGAATGAAAGACCGACTAAGTATGGAATAGAACGAGAAATTTGGACGGGAAGCATCATAGCAGAAGTGATTAAACAAAGGTGGGAAGTAGAGTTAAAAACATCAAGAATCTATGAAATTCTGTCAGCGCTTAACTTGTCGCATCAAAAGGCACACCGAGATTATGCAAATGCGTCGCCAGAAAAGCAAAAAGAGTTTGTAGAAACCCTAAAAAAAAATGAGATTAAGAAAGAGTGGAGAGAAAATCCTATTCTTTGATGAATTCTCAGTATCCAATCGACCAACAACATATTACGGATGGGCAGAAAGGAATAGTCGCCCAGAAGTGCCATCAGACGAACAGAAGAAGCGAGAGAAACTGAATGGTCTACTAGCAGTAGATGCAGTAAGTGGCGAAGAGTTTTTAAGGCTGTCACCTGTTGCCAGGACTGAAGATCTGGCAATATATTTTGGAGAGTTATGCCAAGATTGCCTAGACCAAAATATTAAAAAATTGATAATCATCTTAGATAATAATCCCACTCACAAAAACAAGCTCCGTCGTCATCTGAGGTCTGAATTAATCATCAGAGAGATCGAAGAAAAGATCGCAGTTGAGTTTATTTATTTGCCACCCTACTCACCTAATTTCAATCTGGCTGAATATCTAATCCATTTACTCCGATTAAGGCTATTGCATCATTTGCCAATTGGCACTACTATTGAACAAGCAAGAATGCGGATTGAAAGCTTCTTTGAACATCAACAATTACAGACTTCAATTCAGATTGAAAATACAATTCAACATATCTGCAACTTAATTCTATGATCTTACGGCGGGAAGGGAGTATGTAGTTGGGGTTGAACCTCGAAACCCAACAGCAGCAAAGGAGCGAGGTCTTAAATTAATAATGACAATATCGATCGATCGCAAAACATAGATCGACTATATTCAAAAATAACTTCATAATTAGTTTGATATACTCTGTCTATAAAAAGATTAGGTCTGTTCTAAAAAAATCATGTCTCAGCTTAGCTATGCTACCCATGCAGATTACTATAGGTATGGATTAGAGGCAGGTTTACTAACTCCACAGGATACAAAAGACTGGGCATTCGGGCTGATATATTTTCTAGATAATCCACCGATCGAGATTATTGAAGTCGGAATGAGTCGAAGTTTAGCTGACTTATTCACTTGTCTAAAACAAGTACCTGGCGAGCGGAATATTAAACTAGCTGGAATGTGGCTGCTGGGACTCCTTAAATTACGGCTCTCGTCCGAACCATTTAGCTACGATCGCATTGTCAAACAGGCAATACAAGTTGCTCGATCGACAAACCAAGATGATGATGTGTACGCTTGTTTTAATACTATTGACGATCGAATATGTTTAGCAGATAGCGGCACTTACGGAAATCTTGACGCAATTATCAAAACACTTGGAGATGTTTTGGCTCGATACCCCGTTCCCTTCGAGCTTCCAGATTAAAGCGCGATGATATATGATTACGCGATCGATCGACCCCGACTCAGACGACGCTCGGCTAATTCAACAGCTAGATGAATCGCTGCTAACATACTGCGCGGATCGGCGATTCCTTTTCCTGCAATATCAAACGCCGTACCATGATCCGGCGAAGTTCGCACGAAAGGCAATCCAATTGTCGTATTGATCGCGCGATCGAATGCCATCAACTTGACTGGAATCAAACCCTGATCGTGATAGAGCGCCAAATAAGCATCCGCAGCTTGGGGATGAGGATGCGTGCCAAACCAGGCTTGTCCGGGTTTTACCCACATCGTATCTGGCGGTAAAAGTCCCAGTAACTTGTATTGTGGATAAATTTCCCGCTCTTTCTTCAACCACTCATCCAGCCAGTCCGCCTCTTCGCGTCCCAATTGTCCACCCTCGCCACTATGCGGATTCAATCCGGCGATCGCGATCGACCCCGATTCTATCCCAAAATCTGCTCGTAAACTCTCGATTAATAACCCTAGCTTGAGACTCAGAAGTGCAGGTGTCAGCGTTTGGGAAACTCGTACTAAAGGAATATGTGTAGTAACCAACAATGCCCGTAATGTCCAACCAGTATGCGGGGACACGCCGACAAACATCATCCCAAAGCGGTCTATGTTTGCCTTGAGCGCCAGTAATTCCGTCTGTCCAGGGAAAACATGGCCTGCTGCCAACCATGCCGATTTAGCGATGGGTGCAGTGACAATCGCGTCAAATTCTCCTGCTAAGGTGCGATCGATCGCCAGATCTAAATATGCAAAACTTGCTGTGCCGCTAGCAGCATTGCCATTACCCATGATAATGCCCTTCTGAATCTCTGAAGACAGTGGCACATCAATAATATTTAGGTCTTGGGGGTTGGCTAACTCGACTGTGGGTGCCAACTGCTGCTGCAACTGTCGATAATTAGCATTTAATAAGTCTAGATTGCCGATTGCAGTCAGATTGTAGCCATCGACACTGCGATCGGCGAGTGCCTTAAGTACTACCTCGGTGCCGATTCCGGCTGGATCGCCCAATGTGATGACTAGTCTGGGTTTAATCACGAGTTGTTCTGGTATGCGGCGATGCTTTACTTCTGCAATCTAGCCTAAAATGTAAAATACTTCCACCAACTTGCTGGGAACAGATCGTCAATCGAGCACAGAGCGTCGTTACCCAAAATCGCGATCTAACAACCCATCCTTCTATCCCCTGTACCCTATAACTGTTACGATAAATTGGACGATCCCCATGAGGGGATACATAACATCTGTCATTTAACAATCTAAGGAGTATTTCTAATGGCTGGCGAAATTTTCAATGCCGCAATTTTGTCTTCAAGCTTAATTCTAGTGGGTTTGAGCCTGGGGTTCCTATTCCTCAAGATTCAAGGCCCCGAATAGGTCATCATCTCGATCGGATGTCGGGTTTCGGGGCGGAGTTCGCCTCCAAGCCCCAATCAGTCCTATATGAATTTTTGTGAACAAACATGAGAGTTATCTGTTAATATTTTAAAACATAGCCTTAATAATTTTTAATTATTCTTTATAGATGACACTATTGATTGTCGGTGCCACAGGTACCTTAGGTAGACAGATCGCACGACGTGCCTTGGATGAAGGCTATCAAGTCCGCTGTCTGGTTAGAAGTATGCGCAAAGCGGCTTTTCTCAAAGAATGGGGCGCGGAATTAGTCGTCGGGAATATCTGTAATCCTAGTACCCTGGCACCCGCACTAGAAGGCGTAACGACAGTAATCGACGCGGCTACCGCTAGAGCGACGGATTCGGCGAGCATCAAACGGATCGACTGGGACGGACAGGTGGCACTGATTCAGGCTGCTGTTGCGGCAAAAGTCGATCGATTTATCTTTTTCTCGATTCTCGGTGCGGAGAATTATCCCAACGTACCGTTGATGGAAATCAAGCGGTGTACCGAGCTATTTCTCACTCAATCCGGTCTCAATTATACGATCCTGCGTCCGGCTGGATTCCTGCAAGGATTGATCGGGCAATTTGCTATCCCGATATTAGAGGGACAACCCGTGTGGATGACAGGGGAGTCCTCGCCAATCGCCTATATGGATACTCAAGATGTAGCGAAGTTTGCCGTCAAAGCGATCTCGGTACCCGAAACTCACAATCGCACTTTTCCGATCGTGGGCAATCGTGCTTGGAGTGGAAAAGAAATCATTAGTTTTTGCGAGCGGCAGTCTGGTAAAGAGGCCAAAATTACCAACGTTCCAATCGGCATAATTAGGATTATGCGTCAAACATTACGCTTCTTTGAGTGGAGCTGGAATGCTGCCGATCGATTGGCTTTTACGGAGGTATTAGCTACTGGCAAACCCTTAGCAGCAGATATGGCTGAAGTATACCGTATTTTTGGGATCGACCCCCAGGAAATCGGTACTTTAGAAGCATATCTGCAGGAATACTTCAGTCGAATTATGCGTAAGCTCAAAGAATTGGACTACGAAAAAAACAAGCAGAGAGAGGCTCAAGCAGCCAAGCAGAAAAAGAAAAAAGTGATGTATTAATTCATGTCAGTCGCGGCGTAGAAACGCCTACGATTTCTACCCGCTGAAGCAACTTGGGTTGAATAAAGAACGCGCGCTACCGATTTGTGTGCAGCGCGATGCCATCGAACGGCTACTCGATCGAGTAGCTGTAGACTTTGCGTGCTATGCAAATCGCAACAAGTTGTTGCGATTAGTGACGATGGAGCGCGACGGATATGCGATAATAACCTCCAGGGATCGTCTGGAGATCGCAGACATCGCCAACCCATCGATTCCGTGAAGCGGAGGCTCCGCCAACGGCTAAACATCCGCACTCTAAAATTTGAATTAGGACTGTATCCGTGCCAAAAGTAGGCATCATTTATAATGAGGGTAAACCTGTCGCTTGTCGGATCGCCCAAGAACTCGACGACAAGCTGACTGCCATGGGTTGGGAGGTTTGCCTCGCCGCAGCTAAAGGCGGAATCTTAGGTTTTTGTCAATCCGATCGACCGATCGATCGCCATCCGATCGACTCTTTGTGTCCGCCAGGATTCGACGCGAATATGCAGTTTGGGATCGTCCTGGGGGGCGATGGTACTGTTTTGGCGGCATTTCGACAAGTTGCACCATTGGGAATTCCCTTGCTGACGGTCAATACCGGACATATGGGCTTTTTAACCGAAACCTATATCAACCAACTACCCGAAGCCATCGAAAGATCGATCGCTGGCGATTATCAGGTCGAAGATCGCGCAATGCTAACCATTCAAGTGCGCGAACGTCAGCACCTACTCTGGGAAGCTTTGTGTCTCAACGAAATGGTCATCCACCGCGAACCGCTCACTAGCATGTGTCACTTTGAAGTGACGGTAGGGCGACACGCACCTGTCGATATTGCCGCTGATGGGATCATTCTCTCTACACCAACAGGCTCCACTGCCTATTCGCTCAGTGCTGGCGGCCCTGTTGTCGCACCTGGAGTGGATGCACTCCAACTAGTGCCGATCTGTCCTCATTCTCTTGCCTCTCGCGCCCTCGTCTTCTCCGATACCGAACCTGTGATCGTCCACTCTGCCAACCCCAATCGCTTGGTCATGGTCGTAGATGGAAATGGTGGCTGTTATATTCTCCCCGAATTTAGCGTGCATATCGAACGCTCTCCTTTTACTGCTAAATTCATCCGACTACAGCCTCCCGAATATTTCAAGGTGCTCCGCGAGAAGCTCGGCTGGGGACTACCACATATTGCTAAACCGACATCGGTAGAGTTACCGTGAGTAGAGGATAGGGAATAGCGATTCGCGCTCGTCATCTCTGTGCGCCAGCGAGATGTTATTGGAGGTTCCCTCCAAGGGTTCCCCGACGGGAAAAGCGATCGAGACAGGGAATAGGGAATAAGTATGTGCTAAACTCCCCAGCCACTAGCCACTAGCCACTAAGTTTCATGAGCGAAAATTCACCCATCCTGTTAGTAGAAAACGACTTAGCCTTAGCCGAGAAAATAAGTCTCGATCTTGCCAAAGCTGGGTATCAAATCGCCATCGCAGATACTGCCAAGACTGGATTGGAACAAGCACAAAAACTCCGTCCGGTCTTAATCGCGATCGATCGATCTTTGGCAGGAGACTCTGGACTGATGTTGGCAACTCAACTGCGAGAGTTGAGTTTCGTCGTCCCAATTTTATTATTGATGGCACATGATACCGTCATCGATCGGATCGCATGTCTTCAGTCTGGAGCCGATGACTATATCCTCAAACCCTATTATGCGCCTAGTTTTTTACAAACGATCGGGCTGTATCTCCATTCAGATGCGAGTACAGGCGAGCAATTGCGCTTTGGCGATCTGATCCTCGATCTCGTCTCTCATCGCGTCCTGCGCGGCGAACAAACGATCGAATTGACCGTAAAAGAGTTCGAGCTACTCCGCTATCTGATGGCTCATCCTGAGACCGAACTTACCCGCGAACAAATTCTGGAGAATGTCTGGGGCTATGATTTCCTCGGCGAATCCAATGTCATCGAAGTGTATGTTCGCTATCTCCGACTCAAGTTAGAAAAAGCGGGTGGAAAGCGGTTGATTCAAACCGTGCGTGGAGTTGGTTATGTGCTTAGAGACTAGTAGCTAGTCGCTGTTGAAGCATTTAATTCATGACAACTTTGGAAACAAAATTCAATTGTTTTGCTTCTAGATAAATTAGAAGATCGAACTATCTCCTATTTCCCAACCCATCATCCCTAAAGCAGTCGTGAAGCAACAATATCGGAGATTTGGCATAACTTGTGGGATTGTCGGAATTTTATTATTGGGTAGTTCGCAGTCAGTTCGATCTTTACCACCGCTTCAGATGACCAAACCATTAGTCCAATCACCAGCCATTACACCCACTGTAAGGGGTCAAAAATTGCCTGTGAGTGCCACAGTCTCGATCGGCAAACAAACTATTATGTTAGAAGTAGCGCGCACTTCCCAGGAGCAATCTATGGGGTTGATGTATCGGACTGAATTGCCACCAGATCGAGGGATGTTGTTTGTGTTTAACCCACCGCGTCCGGTGAAATTCTGGATGAAGAATACTCTAATTCCACTAGATATGTTGTTTGTGTCTAATGGGGTAGTCAAATACATCGGTGCCGACATTCCCCCCTGTAAGGTGGCTGATTGCCCCAGCTATGGCCCCCCAATAAATGTACCTATCGATGGGGCGATCGAACTACGTGGCGGTAGCGCTGCAGCCCTTAACATCAAAGTTGGCGATCTCCTGAAAATCAACGATATTCAGCCAAAAGGCTTAAATCGGGATCGCTCTAGCAAATAATGTCAGTAACGGTGATATAATTCACCCTTAATAAGAATACCAAAATACACTTACACTTTTAATTCGGCTTTAACAAAATTACCGTGTTACTACGGAGTTAAAATCGCGAAGGACAGGGTTAAATGATTGTTACTGCCGCTCGAATATTATCTCGTTTGGTAATGTAGTCGGTCGCCCCGGTCCCAGTAAAACACCCAAGTTTATACTACTTATCGCAATCCGAATCGATCGAAGCGAGTCGAAGCTAAATCTTAGAGCCACTATACTGGTTGTTGTCTAGAAAATAGCGCTCGCCAATAGCACAAAACTAACTTTAAATTTGAATCTATCTGTAATTTGGATCGATACTGGTGAAGATCTAAATTAACTTCCCCCAACACCAATGTTCGATCGCCAGAAGATTGGGATGGGGCGGATTAACATCTTTTTTAAATAAATACTTTTTTAATATTTAGCCGGAGGTACGGCAATAATGGCATCTACTCACTTCACAAAATTAATCAGATTTTTACAAGACGATTTAGCGATATCTGCTTCATCAATGGCAATCGCGCTCAAACAAGTAGAGCACAATCCTGGCCCCTTGCCGATGATCTTATGGCAATACGGACTAGTGACGATCGAACAACTCGATCGCATCTATGATTGGATGGACGCTACCTAGACTCATCTAAAACGGATGATTTGTCTGAGTTAAGTGTCACCAATTGCCAAAAGACTTACGATCGATACTCATTAAAACTAAAAAATACAAAGAAGCTCCCAAATTATTTGGGAGCTTCTTTGTGGGGTTTTTAAAAATCGATCGACCTCAAAAGTGCATCAGGAATCACAATTTAGCGATCGCGATTCTATTCAACTAACCGAGCTAACAGTGGCAGATCTACATAAGTAGCACCTTGACTATCGCCGCGCAGAATTTGACAGGGACGATCTGGTTCGCCGAGATCGGATAAGACTAGCTTGGCGCGAACGAAATTATGATTTTGAGTATAGTCATTAATCGTGACGAGCGTGATGATACCTGCATCCATCGCCGAAATTAGCCCATTTTCTGAGTCTTCAAACGCCAGACAATCCTCAGCAGGTAACTTCATTTGCGCTAGTACGTAGTCATAAATATCCGAGGCAGGTTTCTTTTTGGGGACGATATCACCAGCCGCAATAACTTCAAACCAGTCAGCATCGATATTACCCTTCAACAGCGCGAACACATTTGCTGGAGTGGTAGTCGTCGAGATTGCCAGTCGGAGATTAGCATCTTTGGCAGCAGTCAGGAGCCGTTTGACTCCAGGACGGAGGGGAATTCCTCCTCGCTCCAATAATTGAGCGTAATATTGGTTTTTGGCTTGATGCAAATCGGCAATGAGCGAATCATCCATTCGGACATCAGGACGGTAGGTATCGAGATAAAATCGCATCCGCTCTTTACCACCAGTCACCGCCAATAGCTTGCCGTATAATTCTACCGACCAGTCCCAGTCGAGTCCAGCATTTGCAAAGGCTTGATTGAAGGCCACTCGATGCCCATCGCGTTCGGTATCGGCTAAAGTACCATCGACATCAAAAATTAGTGCTTTAAGCGTGCCCATCCCTATGACCTTCCTATTTCACGAACGAATCTACCGTATTAGCGATCCTAACACTCTCGATCGCCCAAGTTGTTGTTTCCATGTCTCAACTTCCCTGATACCAACTAAAATTTATTACATGACAGCGATTACTGATGTAGATAGCAAACCGTTCGGGAGAGAGAAATAGTGCCGACCATCGACCATACCGAGAAGCACTTTACTGCTTCCGAAACCGTCCGCGATATCGTCATTGGCATGTCCGATGGATTGACTGTTCCATTTGCACTAGCGGCGGGTTTATCAGGAGCGGTTAGCTCGACACATATCATTGTCACTGCAGGATTGGCTGAAATTGCGGCTGGATCGATCGCGATGGGCTTAGGTGGTTATCTGGCGGCGCGGACAGATTCAGAACATTATGTTAGCGAACGCAAACGCGAATTTAGAGAAATTCGCGATATTCCGCATGAGGAAGAGCAAGAAGTAGCTGAGATTTTTCAAGATTATGGCATCGGGGAAGCTGAAATTGCGGCAATTACTGCGAGATTGCGCGCAGATCCACTCAAGTGGGTAGATTTTATGATGCGATTTGAGTTGGGTTTAGAAGCTCCAGATCCCGCTCGGGCGCTATATAGTGCGCTAACGATCGCTGGATCGTATATCGTCGGCGGATTAGTTCCACTGCTGCCATATATCCTGATTAATAACTCAGTAATCGCCCTGAAAGTATCGGCGATTTTTACTTTAATTGCTTTATTTGGATTTGGGTATATCAAAGGCAATTTTACAGGTGCTAAACCGTTAAGCTCGGCAATTCAAACTGCTCTCATTGGTGGATTGGCGGCTACTGCTGCTTTTGCGATCGCCCAAATATTTCATTAAGCCAATCTTGACAGCCTCACATCGATCGTTAGATTCAATTTGATAATTCTCAATCTAGAAAAGTAGTTAATTCTGCTAACTGTGTCACGCAGCAATCCGTATGTTCGGGCCACTCAAAATTGCCGGTCACATCTAAATGCACCGTGGCCGTGCCCGCATTGCGACCTGCTAAGAGATCGAAGACATAATCACCCACCATTACACCTCGATCGGGTGTTGCTTCCCACCGTTGCAACAGCTGCAAAATCCCATCGGGTTTGGGCTTCGGGGCGCAGCAGTCTCGGCTGAGAATGGCTTCTGGTTCAAAGAATTCCAACAGTCCACAGGCGGCGAGCGTTTGATGGGCGATCGATTTGCTGTTGCGGGTGAGAATGCCAAGGCGATTGTCATACAGAGATCGCAATCGTTCGAGGAGTTCGCCTGCGCCAGGTTGAGCTTGAGTGGTGTAGGCGATTTCTAGCTCCAGCTCATAGAGTCTTGCCCAGCGGGGCTGGGCTTCGGCTGCAGGAAGTCGATCGAGCGCCTCCAGAATCGGCTGTCCGCTGGGTAAATCCAGTGCCGCTCGAATCGCTTCAAAATCATGGTTGGCAAGTGTCAAAGTGCCATCCATATCAAAAATCCAGCAGTCACGATCGGTTAACTTTAGCATTATTTAGTTCGTTAGAACCCGTAAGAAATCCCAACCGATAGAACGGGATAAATATTAAATCCTTTCAAGTCACTTTCGGTTTGACGAACTTGATTGTCGATCGCGCTGCGAGTCGTCGGATTGTTATTAAAGGCTGGATTGCTAGCGTTAAGCGTTACTTTGGGGGCACCAGTAAACATCACGCCCAAATCGGCATTGAACCCAAAACCTTCATTGCTAGCATGACCTAATCCGATTCCTAGATAAGGGGCGATCGTATTGGCATATTTAAACTCACCAGTGAGGTTGCCGACTTGACTAGCACTGTAAGACTGATTATCGATCGTGTAGCTGCCATTACCGCTAGGTTTACCAGTCACTGAGAATCGATTATTTTGTGCGACCAAACCACCAGTCACCCGGAAGCTGCTACCACCAAAGAGATAGTAGTCACCAAATAACTGAACGCTGCTGAGGTTTAATTGGGAGTCGTAATTGATGCCGCTGTCAGTACGATTAAAACCGACATTCCCAAAGTTAAATCCCAAGCGAGCATCGAATTGCGGCGAGAGAGATTTGGCAACATCTACACCAATACCTAATGTCCCAACTCGTGTGGTGACACCAACACCTAATGGTTGTCTGGATTCGGTTGGATTGCTCTGTTGGACGGCAATGCGTGTTTTGGTGCCGTTAGGAATAATTGGTTGAAGACCGATATTCAAGCCTCCAGGCTTAGGTAGTGCGTCTTGCATAGCAACTACTTCCCTAGCTGTGACTGGATTCATGCCAAGTGCGTCGATCGCGATAATGCCGCTCGCAATTGCGATCGAACGGTAGCGACTTAGATAAGACATCGTATTACCTCCATTGGTTACATACCCGATCGAGTTGGGTAAGATACTTTACGTAACGATTATTATTGTTAGTAATATACTACCCATATCTTCGATCGATCTTCATATTTGACTCGAAATTAGCCGCGTAGTGGGGATCTCCAGCTAGCAAAGCTGCCTAGGCAAACTTAATTTTGAGATAATCCTCATCCATTTTCGCCCCAGTTGGTTGGAGCGCCGCTAAAGCCTGCGGTAGTACCATATTGCGACGGTGATTGCCGATTCGCACGTTGAGTTCGTCACCAGTTTTATTGAGTTGAATCTGGTCTTTGGCGATCCCTGGTAAATACAATTCTAGACTGTATTGGTTGCTAGCTTCTTGGACGACACGCATCGTGGTCTCTTTGTAGTACACCTGACTGGGATCTTCATCGCTGTAGAGAGTTTCCTTCAGTCGCTCCAGTGCTTCGAGTCCACAGAGTTCCTCGGCGTATAATGGCACCTCTTTAACAGGTAGTGGATGGAAATCCTCATGAATTTCCTTGCGATATTTCTCCTGATTTTCCTTCCATTTTTTGAAGAAAGGATCGGTGACTTCGGCAGGAATGATCCGATTGGCGATAATCAGATCGGTGGAAACGTTATACAAACTTAAGTACGCATGAGCGCGCAGCGACTCTTTTAAGACCATCTTTTCAGGATTAGTCACCAGTCGTACCGATGAGACGGTATTATCCATCAAGATTTTTTGCAATGCTTCGATTTGCTCGTAAAATTCATAAGGTGCGTCCATCACCTCTTTATTTGGTAACGAGAACCCAGCGATCGGTCGGAAAAATGGCTCTACTAGAGGTCTGAGCGCGACCGACACAGCTTGCAATGGTTTGTAAAAACGGCGCATATACCAACCCCCAACTTCGGGTAAGCTCAGCAATCTCAGTGCGGTTCCCGTCGGCGCGGAGTCGATAATCAGTACGTCATAGATCCCTTCATCATAGTGACGTTTCATCCGTACCAGTCCGAAAATCTCATCCATCCCAGGTAGAATTGCTAGCTCTTCGGCTTGTACGCCTTCCAAGCCTCTCGCTTGTAATACTTGAGTGATATAGCGTTTGACTGCACCCCAATTACCTTCTAGCTCCATCAGTGCATCGAGTTCGGCTCCCCAGAGGTTGGGACGGACTTCGCGCGGTTCGTGTCCCATTTCCATGTCGAAGCTATCGGCGAGGGAGTGAGCGGGATCTGTACTCAGCACGAGGGTGCGATAGCCGAGTTCGGCGCACCGCAATCCGGTTGCAGCGGCGACTGAGGTTTTACCTACTCCACCTTTACCAGTCATCAATATTAAACGCATATGCTCTTGCTTTGTCTGAGGGATCGCTATGTGTTCGATCTTAACGGTTTTTCTTCTGGCAGGCTATTAGCAGGCTATTAATGGGGATCGAGACTTCGGTGTTGTCAATAATTAACCCAAGTTGCTACCTAGAAACGCCTACGATTGAAATCGTGGCTACATTCACAAAGTCCGCCTTCGCGGACTAATAAACTAGTCCGCGAAGGCGGACTTTGCATCATGAGCAGCGGTTTCTAACCGCTGAGATTATAGGTAGCAACTTGGGTTGATTAGCAGTTAGATCGAGTCACAATACCAATCTAATCCTGGGGGTAAGCTACAGCCAGCATATTCAAGATGAATGACACGGCGATGGCTGGGAAAGCTGGCGATCGAGGAGGCATGTAATAATAATGGGCGCATCAGCAGAATACCGCCAGCTTCGCAGGTGCAAACCGTCGAGGTATTTAGTTGTTTCCAGCGATCGATCTCGAGCTGGGTCAACTTACCATGACAATGAGAAGCAGGAATTACTTTCAGCGCGCCATTCGATCGATCGGTACGATCGAGATGGATTCGCACGGTCAACATTTGCGATAAAATCGCCACTGGTGGTCGAACGTGCGGAATCCCTCCTTTGAGCGACCAAGGATGATAATCGGCTAGTTCTAGGCGATTTTTAACTGCAATGGTGAGATCTTGATGCCAGGGTACTTTCCAATTTGCACTCGGCTGTTTGTCGAAAAATATCCCCCGCACGAGTCGGGCGGTATCGCCCAAAATTGGCGCGACTAACGCGTGAATTTCCGGACTGTGAGCCAGCAATTTGACACGAGGTGATAACTCTAAGATATTTCTAATGCCCGCGCGTTCGGGGGTAAGTTCGAGTGCCACGATCTCCTCAATTAGTGAGTCGATCGGGTCAGGATCTAAATATCGATCGACGATCGTAAATCCAACTCGATCGATTTCAGTGGCAAGATGATTCATGGTAGTGACACCCGATCGATCGAAATCTCCAAATCTCGCATTACCTGCAACCATTGGACGGGAGTGCGTAAAACTTGGGGCAATATTTCGGGGGTGAGATTACCAGTGTTTGCATTAAATAACAGCGCGGCATAGGAATAGGATTTTGCCTGTTTTTTGAAGTTTTCCGCGCCATGCAGCTCGATGAGATTTGCTAATTTGACGTGAATTCGATCGATCGCAATTGGAGCGAGTGCGAATAAATCCTCCACCCAGCATTCTTTTTGGGTAATGAGCTGACGTAATTCTAGATTGGGAGAGTCGCGAAATTCATCGCAAATCGCGCTGATTTTTTCCCACTTGAATGTCTCCCAGGGTTTTGCTTGCATGATGGGGACTTGCCATTTTACTATTTCTGCTTGCCAATAATCTTTAGCTGCTACCACTTGGACGATTTCAAAGTCGGGTAAGATTAATGCCGTCAATCGTCCGCCGTGACAGGCTCCAGTATCGATCCCGTAGACTTGGCGCTCTCTAATTAATGGTGTATCGCCGACGACATGATGACCGAAGATAACTGGTTTATCGCCCGTATAGAGGTCGCTCCAGTAAGTATCGCGGTATTGCTTGCTCAGATACTTTTCCCCAGACGTGCAACCGCAAAGTACCTCTTCCTTTTGTATGGCAATGGGGATGCCATTTTCGACAGCCGCATGAACGAAAATTGCGGTTTCAGTCTCATAATAGTAAGGAAGATCTTCCAGCCAAGTTAGAAACTCATCATACCGATCGCCAAACTGTAATTTAACGATTTCTTGACCGTATGAGAGCGTGCCGCGTAGATGTTTGCGTTCGTGATTGCCCATGAGGACGATCGTATTGGGACGATTTGCAAGCAGATCGTACACCTTTACGGAGTCAGCCCCGCGATCGACGATATCGCCCAACGAGACGACTAAATCTCGATCGGTCAAATTGACTTGCCAGAACAACTCTATCAGTTCCGCATAACACCCATGAATATCACCAATAACGATCGTTCGCATCTAAATCCCCATTCTCCCTTTGCCACAGCCCCCAAAATAAATATACCCAAGTCCATGCGCCATCACCTCACACCCCCAAGATTGCTAATTATGCGGATCGATTGCAGCGATGCTGCGAACAATGGGGTATTTTAATAGAGACGAGTTTAGTTTCTTGCAGTAGTAGTTTTATTTATGGTAGCAGTAGCAATTCTGGCGGCGGGCAAAGGCACGCGGATGAAATCCGACTTACCCAAAGTATTACACTTGCTGGGAGGAAGATCGTTAGTCGAACGGGTGCTGATTGGTTGTGCGGAGCTTCAGCCGGAGCGTCAATTAGCGATCGTGGGCTATCAAGGCGATCGCGTCAAAGAGGCGATGCTCCATTATCCCGATTTAGAGTTTGTCGAGCAAGCACAACAACTAGGAACGGGACATGCAGTTCAACAACTATTGCCTTACCTTGCTGATTTTACTGGCGATCTATTAGTGCTCAATGGCGATGTGCCATTGTTGCGTCCAGAAACGCTCAAAGCCCTCTTGCAGACGCATCAGCAACATCAAAATGCCGCAACGATCTTAACCGCTCAACTTGCCAATCCACAAGGCTACGGACGGGTATTTTGCGATAGCAACGATCTCCTCAAGGAGATCGTCGAGGATAAAGATTGTACCGACGCACAACGCCAAAATCGGCGCGTGAATGCTGGAATCTATTGTTTCAACTGGCAAAAACTCCAAGCAGTTTTACCCAAATTACAAAGCAATAACAAGCAGCAAGAGTATTACATCACTGATGCGGTAAATTTTCTTTCGCCAGTGATGGTTTATGACGTACCCGATCCCCAAGAAATTTTGGGCATCAACGATCGCCGTCAATTAGCTACGGCTTATCAGATCCTGCAATCGCGGATTAAAGATAATTGGATGGCTGCAGGAGTCACGATTATCGATCCGGACAGCGTGACGATCGACGATACCGTTACCATCGGTGTCGATGCGATTATCGAACCCCAGACTCATTTGCGCGGTGAAACAAAGATCGGCTCGCAGAGTCGAATCGGCCCAGGGAGCCTCATCGAAAATAGTATCATCGGCGAGAATGTCACGGCGATGTATTCAGTAATTATCGACAGTTCGATCGGGAAAAATGCCACAGTCGGACCATTCGCCAATATCCGCCAACAAGTAGAAGTGGGTGAATCATGTCGCGTGGGCAACTTTGTCGAGTTGAAGAAAAGTACGCTCGGAGCGAATACTAACGTCGCGCATCTCTCCTATATCGGGAATGCGATCGTCGGCGAACAAGTGAATATCGGTGCGGGGACGATTACGGTTAACTATGACGGCAAACATAAACATCAAACCACGATCGGCAGTTTTACGCGGATCGGTTCGAATAACACGTTGATCGCCCCACTGACGATCGGTGCCAACGTAACGACCGCCGGAGGTTCTACAATTAACCGCGATGTGCCTGATGACTGTCTGGCGATCGCCCGATCGCAGCAGACAATCAAACCGGGCTGGCGACCCAAATGGCACCAATAATCTCAATTAGCTAGAGATTTGCTATTTGGTCAGCCGACAATCGAATCAGGCTGGCGACCCACATGGTGCCATCAATAGCGATTAGCTAGAGATTTGCTGTAAGTAGTGAGGTGGTTGGTAAGCTTATCGCGTCGATCGTCACACTATCAGCAATTTATTAGTAAAACTTGCTACGATCTGACCCGACTGTCTCCCATAATTTGACTGTTTAGAGATGCGATCGCGTGGAGTCTTTAGATCTGTATAAGCGGGTTAAAGATCTGGAGCAACAATCGCACCGATCGTCTGGATCAAAAAATTAGCACCACTCAAACACCAAAACCACAGCGCACACAAGAAAATTTTACTTACTGTAATTATTAGCGGTGATGCTGGTAGCAGTGCGATTTCTGCCTCACCGCAGTCGATCGACGAGCTACTCGCGAACGGCAAAAAAACTTGTCGAACAAGATCGCGCTTCAAATCCGAACCACCAAAACTATTGCCAGTGGACAATAGCTTTGGACTCATGGTGACAGGTGACAATTTAGAATGACGGTGCTGTAACATAGGTGATTAACGACGATCGACAATAAATCAGGGCAGTATATTTGAAAAATCGCGTGCGGCTTTAATGCTTGGGAAGTATTTTAAATTGGCTCCTCGGAGTAAAGGTTCGAGCGAATTCAAATCTAACTCGCTAGTATATTAGATCGCTCGATAATTTAAATTTTCACTCGATTGAAAGTTCACTGTTCGCCTAACTACATATTTAAAAAGACGAAGATCGCACTTGGGAGAAGTTTGGTCTCTAATCAGATTTAGTTTAATCTAAACTGTCACAAAATCGATCCGAGAATCTCCCGATCTATCGAAATCGATCTCAGTTGTGGATAAGTATTTATACTTAATTAAGTATAAATATTAACTCGATCTCGATCGAGTCAATTGAATGCGATCTCGAGTAGCCAACGCTGAAGTCAGACGCTGCTGGTTGTTATTCATCGCTATGGTAAATTCATACTATTATCTAGAATTCCACAATACTTGTGATGAATATTAACCAAGCGTCAAGCGTTAAGAAATTTGCACGATTGTCTCGATCTGTAAGGCGATCGAAACAATCGGGTGTAACAGATCGCAGATAATATTATCGGAGCGCGGCAGAAGTTGCAACGATTTACAGCACAGTCAGCTTTAGCTCCAAAATCTCTACCCCAAACCCAATGAATCGTAGCTTCTGGATTATTGCCGTCATCAATTTCATTAACTCACTCAGCTTTACCATCCTCATTCCCACAATTTATCAGTACGGAAGAGAATTTCACCTGAGCGATATTCAAACAAGCTTACTATTTGCCATATTTTCGATCGCGCAATTTTTTGCAACACCGATTATCGGTAAATTATCCGATCGATTTGGTCGCAGACCGTTACTGATTATCAGTTTAGCGGGGACGGTGCTCGGTAATTTCCTCGCTGGGACTGCGCCAAATGCCTTCGTGCTATTTTTTGCCAGATTTCTGGATGGGGTGACTGGCGGCAATATTTCGGTCGCTCAGGCCGTAATCTCCGATGTCACTACCCCCGAAAATCGTGCTAAAGGGTTTGGAATTTTTGGCGCATCATTGGGGTTGGGATTTGTGATGGGGCCAGTTTTGAGTTTAATCGCACAACAGCGATCGTTAGGCACAGCATTCTTAGTATCGTCTGGGGTTGCCGCAATCGGCCTAATTATGACGATTTTGTTTTTACCGGAAACATTACCACCGCACAAAGTCGAACCGAACAAGAATATTTTCGATTTGGGACTAGGAGACTTAATTAAAGGGTTGACTTATCCACGCTTGGGAATTTTATTTATCATCAATCTCTGTGTGGGGACGACTTTCACCCTATTTACTTTTGGCTTTCAGCCCTATTATCTCCATGTTTTACATCAAGGAAATAAATCTCTAACACTATTATTTCTGACGATCGGGATCGTGGGTGTATTAGTGCAAGTTCAAGGAGTAAAAATCGCGACAAAATACATGAGTATTGTCAAGATTCTATTTCTAGGCTTATTTTTTAGAAGCTTATCTTTCGTGCTCATGCCAGTCGTCCCTGATATTCATTTCTTTTTAGCTGCTACCGTTATTTTTTCGTTGTTCAACTCAGTAGTGCAGCCGATGATTAGTACGCTGATCTCGCTCAATACTAGCGCAGCAGAACAGGGTAAAATGTCAGGTCTCAATGCTTCATATCTCAGCGCTGCGAATGGAATCGGCCCGGTAATCGCTGGATTGATGGTAGATGAAAAACACCCGCTGACATATGGTTATCCATTATATATCGCTGGAATTTTTACATTTATCGTCTTATTTTTTGCAGTTCGCTATCGCAGCAGATTTGCCCCTAAACTAGCTCAAGCTACTTAATTACGGACTAGTCACGACCAAAAGTTTTCAATTGTAAATAAACTAAAACTGATGTAAACCCTAGCAGTACCATCGCAGCAGCAGCGGCATAACCAAAATCGAATTGGGCAAAGGCGCGATCGTAAATATAATAAACTAACAAATTGGTCGAATTCATCGGCCCACCGCCAGTAATTATATATACTTGCTCGAAGCTTTTGAGCGTAAAGATTGCGGTAGTTATTACGGCAAAAATTAAAGTAGGTTGGATGCCGGGTAATGTAATATACCAAAATTGCTGCCACCCATTTGCTCCATCTAATTCAGCAGCTTCATATCTACTTATAGGAATAGTTTGCAATCCAGCTAAACATACGACCATATTGAAACCAATTTGCTTCCAAATACTCAGCAATATCAATACTGGCATCGCCCAAACAGGATCGCTCAACCAATCGATTTTAGCCAATCCCACACGCTCGAGTAAGCTATTAACCGCACCATCAGTTTGAAATAGCCACCGAAATCCCAATCCAGCGGCAACCAAAGAGACGATCGAGGGAATAAAATAAATCGTCCGAAATGCACCTGTAAATGGTAATTTTTTATCCAGTAAGACTGCTAAACCTAGTGCGATCGCGATACTCGGAATTACCGTTCCGATCGTAAAATAAAGTGTATTAAAGATAACCTGCCAAAAGTCAGGGGTCAGTAATAATCGCAGATAATTGTTAGCGCCAACCCAATGTACCCCCGCTCGGGTAAAACTACCGCCAGTAAAGCTGAGATAGCCGAGATAAGTAATCGGGAAAATCAGAAATATCCCGAGTAAGATTAATGCTGGTGCTAAAAATATCCCCGCAGCGATCTCTTCTCGATCGATAAGTAAATTAACTCGATTTCTAAAACTATCCAATTTATGGCTGTTAATCGTCATCGTAAATAATTAGAATTTTAGTGATTAACCCGATACAATCTAAAGAGTGGAAGACCTAGATTGGGTATCTGCCAATCTACATGAATTATAAATTACGATTACAACAATAGATGTTGAAAAATAACGTACTCTCCTGGTGGGGCATCTATTCAGTTTGGCACCGTCATGCTACAGTTTATCGCCAAACTTGGCTGGTAAATAGTCTACCCCCATTATCCGAACCGTTAATTTATCTGTTTGCCTTTGGCTATGGCTTGACACCATTAGTCGGGCGAGTCACTTATCAAGAACACCAGATTAGCTATCTTCAGTTTATCGCCCCTGGGATGATCGCCGTCGGCGTATTATTTCAATCTTTTTTTGAAGGCTCGTTTGGGAGTTTTATTCGGCTCAATTTTCAGCGGACTTGGCACGGATTATTGACTACGCCCCTAACATTTACCGAAGTATTCATCGGCGACTTACTATGGGCAGCGACGAAGGGAATGATGGCGGGGACATTAACGGGGATAGTTGCCGTTATTTGGGGATTATGTTCGATCGAGTATTTACTTTTGTCGTTACCCTTAATTATCTTAGGTAGTTTGATTTTTGCAGCAGCAGGATTGACTACCGCCGGTATCGTCCGGACGGTGGATCAGATTAATGTGCCGATCTTTTTATTTATCGTTCCGATGTTTACCCTCTGTGGCACTTACTTTCCCCGCTCGACGTTGCCGCCATTATTGGGGCGATTTGCCGGAATTTTGCCGCTGGCGAGTTTGGCCGATTTACTCCGCTGGAATCTCGGTTTACCATCCTGGTGGTATTGGTCGTTGTTGTCTTTACTACTATGGTTGGGTGTATCCACAGTTGTCGCTTGGCACAAAATTCGCGGGCAGTTGATTCAGTGATAAGTGAGATGCTCGGACTCGAGCCTCCCTGTCCTTGAGGATCTTGGCTATTTGACTCTCCTGCTATTTTGGGGAAAACAGCACAATTAAACATCAATCGAGCGTGCCATCAAAGCCCCTTTACCCTTTACCCCCTTCAATAAGATTAAATTATCATCATCAGTCCGGGAGAGCTGGCTATTCTAGATCGTGCGCTGTCGCTTGGTTCCCTACAAATTAACTGGTAGCTTAATTCCCCAACCCTTGTAGTTAACATAGTAACGCCCACTCCTCGGCGGACACCCAATAGTCGCACACAACTGACGGGTAAACTTTTCTTCCATCGCTCGTGCCGACTTTTCAAGTGGATTATCTTGATAATTTTGTCCGCCTTGATAATAACCTTGAAAATAACGTTCCCCAAACCTAGTAATGCTACCAGCTCGATCGCATTGTTGCGAGTGAGTCAATTCGTGCGCGAGTAATACCAATCGATCGGTATCATGAGGCTTGTAGCGAGCGCGAATATAGATCCGCTCGCAATAAGTTTGGGCGGATGAATCGACCCCGCCAATATGCGTTTCCTTTCCACCTTGCGACCAGCGATCGAGTAATTGGGCATTATATACCACCCGCACGCTATCGACCAAATTGCCAAATAACGGGCGCAAAAAGCCCTTCTCAGACTCGTCCAACGCGACCCCTTGGGGATTGCGAATTGCCATGATTTGAGCGGCTAAAGGTACTACGGTCGCCCCAGTCTCACCCCAGGCTAAATCTGAGGTGGGTGCAGCGAGTTCATCAACGTGTGGAAACTGAATCGTACCCATTAACAACGATTTTTGCGCGGTGAGCCGATCTGCCAGCACATGTGGGAATAGCATCCCCGTAGTAAATGTAGCAATTAGGAGGAGCAAGCAAAATTGACAGAACTTTCTCATGTTCGCGATCGTCGCTCAAAACGGTTTTGGATAGACTTATCGATTTTTTTTGCACAACAAGGTGCGCCAACAGCAGATTCGCCAAAAGCGAGGCTGTAACCACGGGCGCGCGATCTTGCTTAAGATCTATCATAGCAATCCCCAAATCGGTTCTGTCAATTAGTCCGTTTGTCCAGGATCGGATGAGCGCGAATCGGTAATTTTTAATACCTGTCAGCAAAAACGACAAGGTATTGCAACCGCTCGAATTTTAGAAGCAGACTTCTCAGCGTGCAACTAAGTAGCTAGAATTAGAGTAAAGAAACTTTAGATGCGATCGTAGGACAACATATTTTATGACACCCTCATTAGCTAATTTCATGTATAGCTTGCTTGCAGGCGGATTGATCGTAGTATTACCAGCGACGATCGGTCTCATCTTCATCAGCCAAAAAGATAAAATTCAACGTAACTAGATAGAACTCCCACAATTGTCTAACCTCAGTTGGGTCTCTACGTCCGATCGCTTGATACCGATCGACTAACGACCGAATTGAGGTTTTTGTTATGGCAAGATCGCGCGGTCTTACGGATGGACGATCTGGCTCGATCGGGTCAGAATAAAGATGGTACACTCATTACCACACATCCTAGCGGTTTTTAGTTAGGATCTTATAGTATATCCAAGCAGATCGGATCGGGTAGCAGCGTCCGAGCGTGCTGTGAATTTGGAGCAGATTTATTAGTTATGGGCTTTGCATTCCCCGCAGCATTATTATTCGGTTTAGTTCTGATTATTGCCTCCCTATCTTTGTTCATTGTTAGCAAGGTCAAGCCGAACTTATACGAGGAGTCGGATAGTATTTATGTGGTACTGGGGATCGTTTGTGGCTTGCTATTACTAATCAGTCTCGAACTGAGTGCAGCCATGGCATTCCAACAATTGTTGCTGCTGTCAGCAACAATTACCTTGATGTGGCGCTTTATCAATTTAAGAGCCGAAAACAAGCAGCTTAAAAATAGACAATCGGGTGTGGAGCGTCCGAAAGCCTATAACGCTAGCTTGGAGGATGATTATTTAGATACACCTAGAGAGCGTCGCCAGGCAAAAAGACGTAGAAACGTCAACTATGACGATGAAGATTCTCGGGCCGAAACGCTTCGCGAGCGACGGTTATTGGGCGATAGTCGGGACTCAGCGATCGAATACACGGCTCCCGACCGTCGTAATCGGTCGTTCGATGGTGAAGATCTAAACAGAGATCGTTATGACAAACGCCAAGAGCCAACAATCGGCCGTCGCCGCTCGGAGTGGGAAGATGAAACCGATTGGGGCGATGCTCCAGAGGAGAGGCTCAGCCAACGATCCAGTCCTAGAACTCCTCGGCGCGCGCTTCCAGATGCCGATAGCCTCGATTCGAGATCGGAACGCAGAACCAGTCGCAGCAATGGAGTGCCTGACGAAGAGCGAGAACCCCGTGAGTCCCGCGAGCGCTCGTCGCGCCGTCGCGACGAGCGGTTCGTTGCCGACGATCCAGAGGTCACTCCTCGCCGCCGATCGCGTCCGCCACGCGATCGCGATAACTTCTCTGCTCGGTCTGTTGGTGGAGCATCTCCTTTGGAGAATCGCCCCAGAGATGTCGAAGGTACGATGGCAAACTATGTAGATTACGAGCCAATTGTCGATCCCGATGACAAACCGGGCGAACCACCTTCAGGACTACCACCATCCGGCACAGAACCGATCGTTTTCCCCGATCGTTACTAAATAGTCTCAAGATCTAAAGCGCACCCCTTAGACCCAATTTTTGGCCTACGCGGGTGCGCTGTTTTATGACGAGTTAACTTAGCGAATTTCTGAGCTAAAAAACCTAGATTTCTAACTCTGGAGATCCGTTACTATTTTGTCGCAAAAATTTGCCGATCGCCACAGCGCTCAGATCGCCATGAGCGTGAAGCTGTGGAAATAAATTAAGACTCGCAGGTAATGGCTACCACCAGCTACTAGCTACCAAAGAATTAGAGCCTACCTTTAAGTTCTAAACTAGCCACTAGGAACTAGTAGCTAACTAACGAAGTCCCAGCCATGTCAATAAATCTTCACCCGTTACTAATTCGAGCACCAATAACAATACAAATCCGACCATTGCAAATCGACCATTAATTTGTTCGGCATAGACATTCCAGCCAAAACTAGGTTCGATTGGTGAAGTTGTGACTTTTGAGTCTGGTTGTGTTTTTTCGACCACGATCTTATTTACCTCCGATTACTCGATCCGTTAACAGCATAGCAAAAAGGTTTACCGGGCGGATCTCGATCGGTCATATTTCATAAATCATATTTAGTGGCAAATATCCGCCATTGCAGTCCGCGTCCAATGATATTTAGCGAGATTGTTCCTCACAAACTTTACGGAAATTCACTAAATCGCAAAAAATCTTTGTTCTTTTTGGGCGATTTGGATATATATTTATAAAGAGCTAATTTTTGCTCTCAACAATGTCGATCGCCATAAAGATGTCGAAATATTTGGTAAGCAAATGACGGAAAATTCACCTACTCCCCTTACAGGGAAAGCGCTACTTCAAAAAGTAAAAGAACTCTCAAATCTTCCTAGACGGGAAACAGCTAAACAATGCGGTTATTACAGCACAGCTAAAACGGGTCAAGTCCGTGTGAACTTGACTGATTTTTATGATGCTGTATTAGCGGCAAAAGGTGTACCGCTAGATCCAGAGGGTAGCAAAGATGGCCGGGGCCGCGAACCTACTTATAAAGTAACCGTTCATAAAAATCTGCAAATCGTGATCGGCTCGACCTACACTAAAGAGATGGGTTTGGCTGAAGGCGATGAGTTTGAAATTAAGCTCGGTTACAAGCATATCCATCTGATTCAGCTCGATCGCAACAAGGACTAAAAATCGCAAGTTTAGCAATACTATTGCCTTAGATCGATCGAGTCGCCAATCTTACTACACGAGCGAAATCTCTTTACTTCGATCCCAAGATTTATGCCCGATTCCAGACGCACAGATTTCGCTCGTGTAGCTGTATCTTTATCACAGATCTTCCCAAAGTTGGCATTCAGACTAGATCGATAGCGTGACGCAAGTATTTTTATTTAGGCTAGCGAGTAGCCTTACGGCAACTAGCTTTGTCTATAACCAGCCGATCGTCTACCTTGAAAGTAGATGATTTTTTATTACCCATGTGTGAATTTTTGCGTTCCCCACTACTCGTTGGTGAAGCTTACCGGAGGTAATCGAGCGATTTGGACTGGTTATGTGACGAAGATCGAGGGGTAACGGATAGATCGATCGCAAACATTTCGAAACTAATCGTTGAGAATGGAACTAAAGCAACGTCAAATGTTGGCGGCGAGAAAAATACGTGCAAATACTGAGACCTAAATATTTAACTTTACAAAAATACAAATGACTAGTAATCTCACTGATTGAGTTTAGCCCCCTCTGAGATTAAAATCGATGGGTCGGGAACAATCGAGTTACCGAAAACGATTTCATCAAGGTGCGCTACGCGAACGTAATTGAGTCGATAGAGCTAGTGAGAACTGCTAAGTTATCGAGCGAACTTAATATCCTAAACATACTACTTTGAACTTTAAGCATCTAAATGTGGGAGCTAGACTAAACCGTGCGGCCGACCGCAACAAGTAATTAGATTTTTAAACTAAATAATCGCTATTGAAGCGAATCTAAAATCAAACATTGCTGGCAAAAGCGGTAGTAGTGTCGATCTTCATGCCATGATGACTGATTTTTAGTTGAATCTAATGCTGGCAAAGCAGCTCTGTCAGATAATTTCTTGAATCTGCCATTGGTAATTTTAGTTATTACCTCAAATTCCTAGTGCTCGAACATCAAATCCTACCTTGAGAAATTGTCATGACTACCGTTTTAGAATGCGATCTGAAGCACCACAGTTTACAACTATTGCGCGAATACAAGCAGACTGGCAAAGCAAGACTCCGCAACCAGATCGTAGAACTGAATTTGGGATTAGTGCGGAAGGAAGCACACTATTGGGTAAATCAGTGCAAAGAAACCTACGACGATCTGCTCCAGGTAGGGAGCATTGGCTTGATTAACGCGATCGATAAATTTGAGATCGTCAAAGGATGTGCGTTTAGTACCTTTGCAATTCCGTACATTCGCGGCGAGATTCAACACTATCTGCGCGACAAAGGTTCTGTGCTCAAAATGCCCCGCCGCTGGTTTGCATTGGCTCAACAGGCTGGCACGATTACTAAAGATTTACAAGCAAAATACCAACGCCAGCCGACAGAAAGTGAAATCGCGCTAGCTTTAGATGTTTCGCTGGTTGAATGGCAAGAGATCAAACTAGCTTATCAGAACCGTCAGCCAGTAAGCTTAGATTGTCCGATTGGCAATGATGAAGAAACAGGTAGCTTAGCCGATTTATTACCCGATCGTCACTACCAGAGTTTTCAACTATCCCAAGAAGATCGCCTGCGAGTGCAACAGAGTTTAGTCACACTCGAACAACATACCCGTCAAATTTTGGAATTTGTGTTTCTCCACGATCTGACGCAGAAACAAGTTGCCGAGCGGATGGATATCAGCGTGATTACAGTATCGCGGCATGTCAAAAAAGGACTAAACGTGTTGAAGGTAATGTTAGTCAATAATGATGCTTAAGCTCGATCGAGCGCTTTTTTTCGCTCGATCGACAATCCAAACTAAATCGACGATCGCTAACGATATCTTTGCAGAGGATTTGGGTAGTATAAAAATAGACAGCCAATCGAACGGTGCGATGCCTTATAAAGTCAATCTAGTAGCTCACTCCGAGTTTTGAACGCGGAACGGCTATCACCTCACCGTTGGCAATCTAACCGTTGATAGTGACATAGAGTAAACGTCCGATCTCACCTGTTCGCAAAATTATATGTATATAGATATCCAGGGAAGCGAGGTATAGAAACTAATGAATAAGTCTTGGTTTTATTTGGGTTTAGTCGGGAGTTTAGCGCTCGCCATTACTAGTTGTGGTGATGGTGGCAAACCTGCTGCAACCCCTGCCGTAAGTCCTAGTCCTGGTGTTAGCCCCGTTGCCAGTCCAAGCGCTGTGGTGCCACTAGCTGCTTCCACTACTACACCTGTTGCCAGTACTACGCCAGCTACTGCTGCGACACCATCCAAACCAACAAAACCTGTTACGGTTGATGTTGCTGCAGGGTTAATCGCACCAACAGACGCTGATAATTGGACAAAAACCGTCGCAAAGGGTCGCTCCGATCCATTTGCAACGTTATCGCTGCGAGCTGTTGAAGTTCCCACTGGCACAAATCCGTTGGCACAAACAAGTAATTCCCAAAAGTCATTGCCTAAAATCACCAGTGGCGGCTCGACACCAGTTAAATCTGGTGCCAACAAACCGCTCCCTGGAATTAAAGTCAATCAAACCACCGTCGCCACGGTTAGTCCGATTCGTCCGACCAACGCCCCGGTCGGGAAAGGGAATGTCGATATCTCCCAAATTCCAAGATCTGGAGTCGATCGCAAGTTACCGAAGATCGTCGTTGCCATCAAGCCAAAAACGGTAGATCCTAGTGCGGCAACTCCTCGAAATCCGCCTATTGCCATGAGACCAGTTTCCCTGCCACCACGAGATCGAGACAGGGTCGTTATCAAACCGCTACCCCAACCATATCAACCCGATAGAATGCCTGCGATCTCTAACGTAGCGCCGACACCATCGGAGCCGACATTAGCCCGAACGGTAGGTGTCTCTGGCATCATTGAAGTTGCTGGCAAAACCCAAGTAATCGTGCGATTGCCCAATGAATCTTTCAGCCGCTATGTCGATATCGGCGATCGCATTTATGATGGCAAAGTCAAAATCAAACGAGTTGAAGGCGAACAAACTCTCTCGCCGATGGTCATTCTCGAAGAATCTGGGGTAGAAATTACCCGTAAAGTTGGTGATATCGCTGTCACTCCGATTAAGGAAGCCGCTACTAAATAGGTACAACAATCAATTAAGTCGGTATGGTTAGATCGATCTAACCATACCGACTTACGATTTACGGGGTGCAAATGCCCGCATGTGTTGTGTCACGATCTCCGCGAATGTAGTAAACGCACAGATCTGAGGGTACCCACAAGGGGCACCCCTACACAATTAACCTGTAGGGGTGCCCCTTGTGGGTACCCTAAATCTATATTGGTGCAAGATTTGAGGATTATTAAAAGGCGATTAGATCGGAAATAGTAACGACGCGTTGCTGCTGGAGTTGTTGCAACCTTTGTTTAACGGCTAAGTATGCTTTGAGATTGTCTTGTTGATTGGCGATATCTTCGAGGTCTTGACTTTTCAATTTGTTGAGATATTCTTGACATTTACGTTCGCAAGTAGCTTTTTCCAGACAAGCGATCGCGGCTCTGAGTACCAATGGCGAGCGTTGAATCTCTTGGGCGGTATGCTCGTCAAGATGAAATAAATGCTCGATCGCTCTAGTTTTACTGGGATACTCGATCGCTAAGTCTTGGAGTTTAATTATTAATCTTTCGTCTAAATAATCGATCTCTTGCGGCTGCAAATCATTTTGTGAAGACACATCGATAATTTTTTCCCACAGAAATTGATGATGTGCTAGCGTGAAATTTAACTCAGCCGAATCTAATTCATCGATAATCGTCAATCGCTGTGCGGGATAATGTAGATACAGCCGCAATAATAAACTTTCCGCCTGTTCTAATAATCTGTGATTTGGATGAATGCCAACTGGAGCTACTTCAGCGGCTACCTCAGCATCCTCTGATTCGTCCAGAGACTCTAATTCGATCGGTTCTAGTTGTGGCGATCGAGTATACCCCTGTGTCGTTTGGCTGGTGTAGGGTATTTTGGTTGGTTGAAACTTTTTAATCGCTGTTTGTAAGTTTTCAATCAATAATGGAATCATCCGCGTCTCCGATGCGCTCAACAATCCTGCTGAGTGTTTGAGATAATGAGCGCGAGTATTGGCATCGGTAATATTAGCGAGTAGTTCGACTACTTTCTTCGTCGCTTGTTGATATTGTTCTGCTTGAGTGAGATCGCGACTCTCGATCGCTTGCTGAATTTGCCAATCCAGCCACAATGGCGCATCATCTAATAATTTTAGATAACTTGCTTGACTATTATTTTTGAGAAATTCATCAGCATCTTTACCACTGGGTAGATTTAGAATCCGTAGTTGGACTTGTCCTTGATATGCTAGATTGGCAATCTCACCGATCGCCCGTTCGGCGGCGATATTCCCAGCTTTGTCTGCATCAAAATTGAGAATAATTTGCTTGGAGTCGGTATACTTAACCAACTGCTTGACTTGAGCTAAACTCAATGCTGTCCCCAATGCTGCTACTGCACTGGTAATTCCCGCAGCATGAAGGGCAATGACATCAAAATAGCCTTCGACTATTACCGCTCGATCGGTTTTATTGATACTATCTTTAGCACGATCGAGTCCATACAGGGTCTTGCCTTTATCGAATAAATCTGTCTCGGGTGAATTGAGGTATTTGGGCTGCTCGTCGCTTAATGTTCTACCACCGAAGCCAATTACTCGTCCGCGAAGATCGCAGATCGGAATCATCAATCGATCGCGAAACCGATCGTAATAACTACTACCATCCTTACGGGGGATAATCAAGCCTGCTGCTTCGATCGCTTTAGTGGGAAACTTTTTTTGTTCGATCAGATAGTTAGCCAGAGTTTCCCAGCCCGAGGGAGAGTACCCAAGTTGAAATCCTTGAATCGTCTCATCGCTAAAGCCGCGATCGATCTTGAGATAATTTAATGCTTTCTCGCCTTGAGACTGATTGAGGGCATGTTGGTAAAAATTGGCAGTTATCGCCAAAATCTCATACGATTGCTCGCGCTGCGATAATTTGCGTTGTAATTCTTGGCGTTGCTCCGGTGCTAGTGTCTGAATCGAGATCTGATATTTTCGCGCCAGATCTAAAACAACCTCAGTAAAAGATTGCTTTCCAACTTCCATCAAAAATGTAATTGCATTGCCGCCTGCTTGACAGCCAAAACAGTAATACATCTGCTTGGTTGGGCTGACTGAAAAACTGGGAGATTTTTCCTGATGAAATGGGCAAGAACCCAAATAATCTTTACCCCGCTTCTTGAGCACGACATGCTCGCCGACTACATCGATAATATCGACTTTATTTTTTACTTCGTCGATCGTTTCGGGATGTAAACGGGGAATATCCATAATTGCTGGCGATCGAAACTAGACTCATATTTTACCCGAATTCACGATCGGCTCGTGTAAACGAATTCTGGTTTGTGTAGGATCGCAAATATTTGTAAGAATCATTGCAATGGCAGTCGCTCAGCCACTAGCCACTAGCCACTAACTTTGAGATTGGGTGGTTACCAATTTACCTGGAAGTGCAACAGGGTTTTTCTCTTCCTTGTTGGCTAAAAATCCATGAATGCGGAGAATCTCTTCGAGATCGACATCTCGTTCTAAGAGTACAGCATGTCCGCCATTAGGAATGAAATGAAGATCCGAGCGGGGAATATTCTGGTTCAGGAGTTTTCCTTCAGCTTCTGAGGGTAGTAATCGATCTTTACCGCTACTAATAATCAGAGTTGGTTGAGCGATCTGCTGGAGTTGTTTGACATTGACATCAAAACTATCCAGCAGCGAAATCCGCCACATGGCACTCTTAAATCGTACCGATTGCATTACTCGTAGCAACAGACTGCGATCCTCCGGCGCGATCCGATCTAATGCGGCTAGAAAGGGCAACAGTACCATACAAGAGAGCGAATATAGGTTTGCGGGTAACAGGTGAGTAAAATACGTCGCCCAGCGCATCCAGGGTTGCTGCTTGAATGAAGAGGCAGGATTGACTAAAATCAAGCGATCGCATAATTCCGGCTTAGCAATTGCTAGTTTCAGTGCCAAACAACCACCAAATGACTCACCACATAAATACAGCGCGCGACGCGGAATTTGCGATCCTAGTTCTGTTTCGATCGAGTCGGCGATCTTATTCACCAACGCATCCCAATCAGTCAAGTCGTCTACCGGGATCGACAAACGCCTAATATCGAAAGAGCGTTCCAAGGAACTGGTTTGAGATCTGAGGAGCTGTCCCGTGCCATCCATACCAGGTAAGTAGATCAGCAGTGGAGCTTGCGGTTGAGGATGTTGGGGTGGGAGGAAGTGAAGGAGGTGCTCGACAGACATGTAGGTGATTTAGAATAGTTGACTTGGGATAGATCCGAGGTTTAAATTTTCTACCGATCGTTAACAGTTCCTGGCTAGCCACTTATTGACTAACTCAAAGTGCTGCTCTGAGTAGCGATCGAATCTCTTGTTGACAATGTGCGGTTAGCTCGTTTACCCAAGTTAGCGCCTTTCTCCCATGATAATCCTGTTTTTGGGTTGAGGTAATGAGAATGGGTTTACCGATCGACACTTGCACCTGATGATAGAGCACTAACGGATGCCAATCTGGTCGATCGAATAAGGGTTCTGCTGGATCGAATAATTGGAGCCAGCGAACGGGAAATAAACTCGTATTCAACTCTTGCCGCGCCGCGATCGCTACCGGTAATACTACCAAATTTTCCACCGGAGCGCGCAGTGCCAGATGTGCGAAACCGCGTTGAAATTCACCGATCGATCTTGGGGATGTCGATTCAACCATCGGCTTGGTACCCTCAGGGAAAATCCCGATCGCTTCGTGGTTTTGGAGCAAGAGGCTCGCACGATTGAAAAAGGTATTATAACGCTGCTTCGGTTCATCTAAGGGCAGAAATCCCAGTTGAGTCACCATATCTCCAAAAATCGGCACTTGTCCCATGTAGTGATGACAAGCAAAATGAATCGGCAGGTTTAGCGCATTCATCAGTACTGCCACATCCATGAAACTACGATGATTGCTCACCACTAGCACCGCAGTATCGGTAGGAATATTGTCCTGTCCGCTGACAGAGATGTTGGTACCCAGAGTAGATAAAAATTGCTGTGAGACAAAGAGAGGATTAGCCGACTGTTGCAAAAAATCTACGAGCATAGTCTCCCTGGTTAAAAACAAATGAGTAGGTGGACATCTGCCACGGGATAACCACAGCTTATCAAGGAAATCAATAAAAGGGTATCTGCCTGCAATTTTTCTAGCTTATCAACAGCGATCGGATTATTTTCTCTCCCAAGTGGGGTAACTCCAGAATGTCTATCGCGAGCTTTTTGGCGCAGATAGTCCCTTTGGGTGCTATTTAGTCATGCATTTGGGAGATGAATTGTCAAGTGCGAAGAGATTAATCTAAGTGCATGGGAAACGACAACTGTAACGACTACAGCCCATTTAAGGTAGCTCAACTAACAGTAATGGAGAAAAATGTCATGACACCTGAATGCTTAAGCCTATCGATCGAGCAAGAATTTAAAATCCGTAGTTTCGAGATCGACAGCCAAAACCTCTCCGACGAAGAACTTAGAAAATTATTCATCGAAGTTTCACGGCAATTATTTGTCAAAGACAATGTAATTCGCCACTTGATTAAAAACGGTGTAGCTTAATGTTTCGCCGCTCCGAGCGCGGAGTCCCACCTTTGGACTCCGCTGATTTAAATCATTTGCATAACTAAGACACTTCAATTCGGCAAGTTATATCAATTTTAATTTTTTAATATCTACTCTTAATATTTACTCTTACATCGACCGAGGCTCTTTAATATGTCTGCAAACCGGATCGCCCAAACAGTCCAATTCTTGAGAGAGCACCTGATGTTACCCCAATCATCGATCGATCTCGCCCTTAAGAAAGCACCCACTGAGTATAATGTTCTACCGATCGTCATGTGGCAATACGGTTTAGTCACACTATCGCAACTCGACGCTATCTTTGATTACTTTGAAACTCAAGCTGAATGAGCCAATAGATAGCTTACTTACTATTTATACTCACCTTTGCCGATTGCGATCGAATTAGATGATTCGCCCTCACCCCGCCCTCACCTGCGGCTCTAGCTCACCGCTCCCAAGTGTTTGAGAGCGGGGGAGCGCTCATCGGGTTTCCTGACGGTTTAGCGAGACAAGAGAGAGGGACTGGGGGTAAGGGCTAGATCTATGCTTCATGCCCCCATTGAGCAACACCGAATGTTTTACTAACTTGCTATTAACTCAAGCTCATCGCATAGAGATCGGCATAAATTCCTTGCTGCGCCAATAACTCATTATGCGTACCTTGCTCAGCAATTTTTCCTTGCTGAATTACCAAAACTCGATCGGCTTTAGTCACAGTGCTCAGGCGATGAGCAATCACAAAACTCGTCCGACCGATTAATAATTTATCGATCGCTTGTTGTACCAAAACTTCCGTTCGTGTATCGATACTGCTAGTCGCCTCATCCAAAATTAGGATTCGTGGATCTACTAAAACTGCCCGTGCGATACTGATTAATTGTCGTTGTCCTTGACTGAGATTTGCGCCGCGTTCGCCTAATGGCGTTCCGTAACCTTGGGGTAACTGGACGATAAAATCGTGGACATTGGCAACTTGTGCCGCCGCTTCGATTTCGACATGGGTGGCATCGGGACGACCGAAGGCAATATTTTCTGCGACGGTACCACTAAATAAAATATTTTCTTGAAGTACTAAGCCAATCTGATGATGGAGGCTAGCTTGAGTGACATCACGGACATCGAAACCATCGATTTTCACCGCACCACTAGTGACATCATAAAAGCGTAAAATCAAATTGATAATCGTACTTTTGCCCGCACCTGTCGCCCCGACTAAGGCGATCGTTTGACCTGGTTTGACATGGAGGTTAATATCTTTGAGAACTGGTCGATCGGGATTATAACCGAAAGTTACGCGATCGAATGTCACCTCACCCTGAATTCTCGGTAGCTCGATCGCATCTTTAGCATCTTGTAATGTTAGTGGTTCATCTATGAGCTTAAAAATGCGTTCGGCACCTGCTAAAGCTGATTGAGCTTGGGTATAAAACTGACTTAAAATCTGAATCGGACGAAAAAATTGCTGGACGTAAATCAGGAACGAAGTCACCGTTCCTACCGTTGTCGTTCCACTAACGGCAAAATAACCACCCGCAGCTAAAACAGCCGCAGTTGCTAAGGTATTCAGGAGATCGATCGAGGGTAAAAATGCCGAAGTAATCGCCACTGCTTGGACATTGGCATCCCGATTAGCAGCATTTAGCACCATAAACTCGCGAATATTTAACGGCGCACGCGCGAAGGCTTGGGCTTCTCTGACCCCACCGATATCCTCTTCTAACTTAATCGACATCTCACTAATCGTCTGCCGCGTAACCCTGAATCTCGCCCGCGCCCACCGCGCAAATAATCCAGTCGTAATTAGCATCAACGGAATAATCAAATTGCTAATTAAACCCAACCGTAAATCGATAGACACCATTGCAATAATAATTCCCGTCAGGGTAAACAATTGCCCTAACATCTGCGCGACAGTTTGCCCGAAGGCTTGATTGACCGTACTGACATCATTAATCAACCGACTCATCAGATCGCCTGCTTCACTACGATCGAAGAAACTAATCGGCAAACTTTGAATTTTAGTGAAAATATCTTGACGCAACTGCGCTAATGTCCGTTGCATTATCGTCCCGATGCGATAGATTTGTTCGCGAATCGCCAGTACGCCAATAATATAAATAGCTGCTAATAATAGCAACATATTCATCAAGCCGCGCACATCACCCCGCCGAATGAAATTATCGATCGACCACCCGATGAGAAATGGCCCGATCGCTTGTGTCGCTGCCCCAATTAAGACGAAACCGAGCGCGATCGAGATTTGGTAGCGATGAGGTTTGAAATATCGCAGTAACCTAAATAAAGTCGATAATTGCTTGGTTGCCTTTTGCTCTGGCGTAGCAATCGGTGTATTTACTCTCATCTGCCGCTCCTAGACTTACCGACCCACATGGCAACATTCATCTATTAATAAACTAACGCATTCGAGCGTGCCCGGACTTGTGGCGATAAATAAAGCGCATCCAATGACCGCAAGCGAACCGAGCGTTCGCACTAGCCGCACGCAGAATTACATCGGCGGGAGGGATTATATCAAAAATTTATGCGTGTATTGGGTTGCGAGGATATGATGACGATCTTCTTCCCGCCCGCGCCGCTAGAAAATTGGCACGAACTATGCGCTACCGATGTGACGATCGAGGGAATGACGATCTACAGTCCCCGTGGGGATATTAGCGAACGCGATCGGCTGATTTTGAATCTGCTGCGCCCCCATCTAATCCAAGCATATGGGAACGTCCGCCGCTATCAATCTCTACATCAAAATCTTACCCAAATACATAGATATCTCGATCGGTTGGGATTGGTTATTCTGAATAATTTAAGGCAGATCGAAATGATGACGACACCTGCGATCGCCTACTTAGAGAGTTATTTAGTGGTAACAAGGAGGATTGACAATCCGCGAACATCTCTATCGATCGATAGAAAACTCGATCGTCCCAAATATTCAGATCTAAAGATGGCGGTAAACCGTAAGTTAGCTAGATTAAGCGTATCAAAATCTGCTATCTGCACTACCAAAATTTAGGAGCTAACATGCCCGTGGAAGATACTTTAAACCGCCCCTTGGCGGTAGTTACAGGTGCCTCTAGTGGCATTGGTTTCGAGCTGGCAAAACAGTTCGCTCAAAACGGCTTCGATCTAATCGTTGCGGCTGAGTCTGCGGACATCGACACAGCGGCGCAGTCCTTCGAGCAATTGGGCACAAAAGTCGAGAGCATACGGGTAGATCTGGCGACCTATGACGGTGTAGAGCAACTTTACGATCGCATCAAATCCCTCGATCGACCCGTCGCCGCAATCGCCCTCAATGCAGGTGTCGGTGTCGGTGGCGAGTTTGCCAAAACCGATCTCCAAGAGGAACTCAACCTCATCGCCCTCAACGTTACCTCCACCGTCCACCTCGCTAAACGCATCGTCAACCACATGCTCCCGCATGGCAACGGCAAAATATTATTTACTTCCTCGATCGTCTCCCAGATGCCCAGCCCCTTCCAAGCAGTCTATGCGGCATCCAAAGCCTTCGTTCACTCCTTTGCCGAAGCCATCCGTAACGAATTAAAAGACACGGGTATCACCGTCACTGCCCTGATGCCAGGAGCCACCGATACCAACTTCTTCGATCGAGCCGGACTCGAAGACACCAAAGTCGGCGCAGCCAAAAAAGATGACCCGGCTAAAGTCGCCAAACAGGGATTCGATGCATTAATGGCTGGCAAGGACTCCACCCTTGCAGAATCCCTAGTCACAAAAATTGGCGGCGCGATCGGCAGTATCTTACCCGATACTGTCACCGCCGAAATGAATCGCAAAATTAACGAACCAAAATCCACCAACAACTAGCGATCGACCTGTGTGGTCGCTCTTTTTTGACTTGATTGTGGGTGGATTTGTGGATTGTAGATAGCTGGATGAAAGTGTCTTTGATGCCATCCCCCCATTTTTTAAGTGCTTAGTCTTGAACCACCCTGAAATAAATTTCGGGCTAACAACGAAAGTTCACTGAAGTGAACTGAGGAATTATGAATCCACACTACATCTTTCTTCTTAAGGGGGTTGGGGGGATTCAAATCTCAAAACGTAGCCAAGATCGATCGCCCCCTCACAAACAACTGACTGGCGAAGCTAATGCGAAGCGCGCCACGCAGCCCACAAACCAACCCTTGTGCAGGGAAGTTTGAGGGGCGGCACCCCGCTCCTCAACGGGGGGTCTGGGGGGAGCCTCCCCCAGATCCGGGTTCCACCCACTAGCAACCTCCAGAAAAGCACCCATTCAAACAAATGATAAAAGCCATCGGCTACGCAGCCCAAACCGCCACCGACCCCCTCAAATCTCTAGAATTCGATCGCCAAGAACCCACCGCCAACCAAATCCAAATCGATATCCTCTACTGCGGAGTCTGCCACTCCGACATCCACCAAGTCCGCAACGAATGGCACAACACCGTTTACCCCTGCCTCCCCGGACATGAAATCGTCGGACGAGTCGTAAACATCGGTGAAAACGTCACCAAATTTAAAATCGGTGACCTCGCTGGAGTCGGCTGTATGATCGATAGCTGCCAACACTGCGACCCCTGCAATCATGGCGAAGAACAGTACTGTCAAGGCGAAAAAGGCTGGACGGCAACCTACAACGGCCCCCAAAAGCCCGACGGCACCAATACTTACGGCGGTTATTCCAACACCATTACCGTCAAGGAAAATTTTGCCCTCAAAATGCCCGAAAACCTCGACATCAAAGCGATCGCACCTCTATTATGCGCTGGAGTTACCACCTACTCACCCCTGCGTCACTGGGGAGTAAAAGCAGGCGATAAAGTTGGCGTAGTCGGGTTTGGTGGATTGGGTGATATGGGCATCAAACTCGCTAAAGCAATGGGCGCGAATGTCGTCGCCTTCACCACTTCGCCAGAGAAAATAGAAGATCTTCGCAAACTAGGAGTCGAAGATGTCGTCATCTCCACAGATGAAGCAGCAATGAGTAAATACGCCAGTAGCTTCGACTTCATCCTCAGCACCATTCCCACCAAGCACGACCTCAACCCTTATATCAAGCTGCTCAAACGCGACTGCACGATCGTCTTAGTCGGCGCACTAGAACCATTAGAACCGGTCGATCATAGCCAAGTTGCTTTTTATCGGCGATCGATCTCCGGTTCGCTCATCGGTGGGATTGCCGAAACCCAAGAAGTACTCGACTTTTGTGCCGAACATGGCATTGTTTCCGATGTGGAAATCATCCCGATTCAGAAAATCAACCAAGCCTACGAGCGAATGCTCGCAGGTGAGGTGAAATACCGTTTTGTCATCGATATGGAATCGCTCAAACAAACTATTTAGGGAACAGAACTGATGGTTAGCCAACTTAAGAAATTACCCACGATCGAAATGGCAGGAACATTAGAACCTGTCGCTCACTTTAACGACGCGATGCCCACAGGTGTTACCGTCTCCCAGCAAGGACGGATCTTCGTCAACTTCCCTAAATGGGGCGATAACGTCGAATACTCCGTCGCCGAAATTCGCAACGGCGAAACAGTTCCCTATCCCAGTGCTGAATTCAATCGCGACGAACCAGATGCTCCAGTCGCATCGCTCGTATCCGTCCAAAGCGTAGTTGTCGATCCGATCGATCGCTTATGGATCCTCGATACAGGCAGTCCGATGTTTCAGCCGACGCAATATGGTGGCCCCAAATTAGTCTGCATCGATCTGGCAACCGATCGGGTCGTCAAAACTATCCTCTTCCCCCAAGATGTTGCCCTCGCCACGACCTACCTCAACGATATCCGCTTCGACTTGCGGCGTGGGAGTGAAGGGATGGCATTTATCACCGATTCCGCCGACAAAGGCGCGAATGGGATTATCGTTGTCGATCTCGCCTCCGGCGAAAGCTGGCGCAAACTCCACGACCATCCCTCAACCAAAGCCGAATCCCTGCATGACTTCCTGCCGATCGTCGAAGGCAAACCCTTAATGGAACGCCAAGCCGATGACAGCACCAAACCGATGACGATGGGTGCCGATGGGATTGCGATTAGTGCCGATGGTTCGCGGTTGTATTATTGCCCCCTGATGAGCCGGAAACTATACAGTGTCTCGATCGATTGTTTGTGCGATCGAGACATGGACGAGGATACCGTGGCGGCTTCCGTTATCAACGAAGGCGATAAAGGCGGTGGAGCCGATGGACTCGAATCCGATGCTGCTGGTTATATTTACGCCACCAATTACGAGCATCAAGCCATTCTCCGCCGCACCCCACAAGGCATGTGGGAAACCGTCGTCCATGACTCGCGCTTGATGTGGACGGATACGATGTCGATCGCATCCGATGGCTATCTATACATCATCGCCAACCAATTACACCGTCAGCCCAAGTACCAACTAGGTCGCGACCTCCGCATCAAGCCCTATACCCTATTTCGGATTCGGATCGACGCGCAACCGATTCGGTTGTACTCGCATAACCAAGCACAGGTACCCATTCACCACTGAAAGCAAACTACCATGACACCATTTAAAGCCACCAAAACTCTAACGATTAACAAGCCCGCTCCCGAACTTTACAAGTATTGGCACAACTTCGAGAACCTACCCAGCTTCATGAAGCATCTCCAATCCGTCAAGGTTATCGATAATGTCAAATCCCACTGGGTTACACGCGGCCCGTTGGGTGGCACCGTCGAATGGGATGCCATCATCATCGAAGACTTTGAAAATCAATCGATTTCCTGGGCATCTGCCGAACAAGCCGACGTGCAAAATACTGGCTTTATCCGCTTCACGCCGCTATCTCACGATCGCGGGACTGAAGTGAAGGTCGAGATCGAGTATAACCCTCCCGCAGGGGCGATCGGCGATAAGCTGTTGGCTCTGTTCGGGGAGTCTCCAAAGCAGCAGTTAGGCGACGATCTGCGTCGGTTCAAGATGCTGATGGAGGCGGGGGAGATTGCGACAACTGAGGGGCAATCGAGAGGACACGATTGATATCGTTCCACCTGGATTTGAGATAGGTGCTTTCCTGGAGGTTGCTAGTGAGTGGAACCCGGATCTGGGGGGCGGCATCCCCCCAGACCCCCCCCGTTGGGGGAAGCTGTCGCCTCCCCCAAACCCCCTCCAAAGGTTTAGTTAGTGTGGCTCACAGAGCGCTTCGCATTAGCTTCGCAATGGGAATCGATCTGTGTGTGGAAATGTGTGGAGCGAAGTTCTTAATTCAGCCTTCCAAACCAAATTAAACCACGAGCGACGCTCGATCGCCCGCTTGCCCGCTCGCCCCCCCAAACAAACAACTGACTGGCGCAGCTAATGCGAAGCGCTCTACGCTCCCAACAAACAACACCTTGTGCAGGGGAGTTTGAGGGGCGGGACCCGGACGCTTCGCATCCCGCTCCTCAACGGGGGGTCTGGGGGAAGCGACTGAAATCGCGCTGAGGTCTCCTCAGCGTGCGTTTCAGTCAAGACAGCCTCCCCCAGACCCGGGTTCTCTAGCACCAGTAACTAAAGACCAAGCACCACTCCAAACAAACAACGCCCCCAACTAAAACTATGAAAGCTGTCTGCTGGCAAGGCACCGATAAAGTCCAAGTCGAAACCGTACCCGATCCCAAAATTCTCAACCCCAGAGATGCGATCGTCAAAATCACCTCCACCGCAATTTGTGGATCCGACCTCCACCTCTACGGCGGCTACAACCCCACCATGAAACACGGCGACATCCTCGGCCACGAATTCATGGGCGAAATCGTCGCACTCGGTAGCGGAGTCAAAAACAAAAAAGTCGGCACCCGCGTCGTCGTTCCCTTCGCCGTCGCTTGTGGCGGTTGCTTCTTCTGCAACCGCGATCTCTGGTCGCTGTGCGACAACGGCATCCCCAACGCTTGGCTCCCCGAAAAAGTTATTGGTTATGCCCCATCTGGTATCTTCGGTTACTCCCACTTCACAGGCGGCTACGCAGGCGGTCAAGCCGAATACGCTCGCGTCCCCTTCGCCGATGTCGCCTTGCTAGAAATTCCTGACGGCATCCCCGATGAGAAAGTCTTATTCCTGACCGATATTTTCCCCACAGGCTACATGGCTGCCGAAAATTGCCATATTCAGCCAGGGGATACCGTCGCGATTTGGGGCTGTGGCCCTGTCGGGCAATTTGCCATCCGCAGTGCCCTGATGCTCGGGGCCGAAAAGGTCATCGCGATCGATCGCGTCCCCGAACGCTTGCAATTAGCCAGACAAGGCGGTGCGACAATCTTAAATTACGAAGAAGTCGAGGTCGGCGAAGCCCTCAAAGAAATGACTGGCGGACGCGGCCCAGATTCAGTCATGGATGCCGTCGGCTCGGAGGCTCATGGCATGGGTTTAGAAGGTTTCTACGATCGCACGATGCAAACTGTTGGACTCGAAACCGACAGGCCTAGCGCGCTCCGACAAGCGATTGTAGCATGTCGCAAAGGTGGTACCGTCTCCGTGCCTGGTGAATACTCTGGGTTGGTCGATAAGCTGCCGATGGGCGCATTTATGAACAAAGGTTTGACGATGCGGAGCGGTCAAACCCACATCCATCGCTACTTACGCCCGTTACTCGATCGGATTCAAAACGGCGATATCGACCCCTCATTCGTCATCAGCCACATTCTCCCGCTCTCGGAAGCACCCAAGGCTTATGACATTTTCAAGCACAAGAAGGATAACTGCATCAAGGTCGTACTCAAGCCCTAATTTCAGGAGTTGAGAGTTGAGAATTACCTCTGTCAATCTGACAAATAAACCTTAAATGCTTGCTATTACAAGCCACTAGCCACTAGCCACTAAAACCCTAAGCCGTAACTCAATATTAAATTAATGGAGATCTAAATCGTGAAAGCAGTTTGTTGGCAAGGTACGAATAAAGTTGAAGTCGAAACCGTTCCCGATCCGAAGATTCTCAACCCCAGAGATGCGATCGTCAAAATTACCTCCACCGCCATTTGTGGCTCCGATCTGCACCTGTATGATGGTTACAACCCCACCATGAAACATGGTGACATTCTCGGTCACGAATTCATGGGCGAGATCGTCGAAGTCGGTAGTGGTGTTAAAAATAAAAAAGTCGGTACCCGCGTCGTTGTCCCCTTCACCATTTCCTGCGGGAACTGTTTCTTCTGCAAGCGGGATTCTTGGTCGCTGTGCGATAACTCCAACCCCAATGCGTGGATGGCAGAGAAAATGCTCGGTCATTCCCCTTCCGGCTTATACGGCTACTCACATTTGACAGGGGGCTATGCAGGCGGTCAAGCCGAATACGCTCGCGTCCCGTTTGCGGATGTCGGTTTATTTGAGGTTCCCGATGGCTTAACTGACGAGCAAGTATTGTTCCTCACTGATATCTTTCCGACTGGCTACATGGCTGCGGAAAACTGCGATATTCAGCCTGGGGATACCGTGGCGATTTGGGGATGCGGCCCTGTGGGGCAGTTTGCGATCCGTAGTGCCTTTATGTTCGGTGCCGAGCGGGTAATTGCGATCGATCGCGTCCCCGAACGCTTAGCGATGGCCAAAGCAGGCGGCGCGGAAATCTTAAATTATGAAGAGATCGAAGTCGGCGATGCCCTCAAAGAAATGACCAGCGGACGCGGCCCCGATGCGGTTATGGATGCTGTCGGGATGGAGGCACACGGACTGGGTTTAGAAGGGTTTATCGATACCGTCAAACAAAACCTCAAAATCGAAACCGATCGACCGAACGTACTCCGTCAAGCAATCGTAGCTTGTCGCAAAGGTGGTACGGTTTCAGTACCGGGAGTCTACACGGGTCTAGTCGACAGCATCCCGATGGGTGCATTCATGAATAAAGGTTTGACGATGAAAACCGGACAAACCGATGTGCATTACTATTTGCCGATGCTACTGGATCGGATCCAAAACGGCGAAATCGATCCCTCCTTCGTCATCAGCCACCGTCTGCCGCTCTCTCAAGCGCCCCACGCCTACGAAATATTCAAACACAAGCAAGATAATTGTACCAAAGTCGTCCTCAAGCCTTAAATTGGTCGCTGACGCTAGCTCGATCGAATAGACTCGATCGAGCTATTTAGTCGATTGATTTTCACATTAACATCAATACTTTATGCAGATACATCATCTCAATTGCGGCTGCATGTGCCCATTAGGTGGGGCACTCTTTGACGGCTTCAGTCGCGGACTGACAGCCCACCTAGTTTGTCACTGTCTCCTCATCGAGACAGAACAGGGACTAGTCCTGGTCGATACTGGTTTCGGGCAGCAAGATGTCCGCTCGCCGGACACACGGCTAAGTCCACTATTCGTGCGATTGAATAATATCAAGTTCGATCGCAAATATACCGCGATCGATCGAATCGAAAAACTAGGCTTCGAGCCTAACGATGTCCGGCATATCGTCCTGACTCACCTCGATTTCGACCATGCTGGCGGTTTGGAGGATTTTCCCCAAGCGACGGTACATGTGATGCAGACCGAAATCGATGCCGCTAATCAGCGACAGGGGCTAATTGCTAGCAACCGCTATCGCCCCCAGCAATGGGATGAAGTCAATAACTGGCAATATTACCAACTGAGTGGCGAACCCTGGTTCGGATTTGAAGCCGTCCGCGACCTAGTGGGTTTGCCACCAGAAATCCTCCTGATTCCGCTTGCCGGACACACGCGCGGACATGCAGGAGTCGCGATCGAAACTCCCTCTGGTTGGCTGCTACACGCTGGCGATGCCTACTTCTATCGACATGAAATGAATGCTGCCAATCGGCACTGTACGCTCGGATTGCAAGCTTACCAGTGGATGATGGAAGTCGATCGTCAGACACGATTGGAAAATCAAGATCGACTGTTTGCATTATCTCGCGATCGATCTGAGGACGTGAAAATATTTTGCAGCCACGACGCGATCGAGTTTCAAGAATCTACCCCACAATCGGATACTATTGCCGTTTGACCGCAATTGCTACTGCCTTATCTCAGTGCTTCGCGCAAACGTAACAGGATGCCCGTCTGACAGAGATTGAGCGGTAAGAGCGAGATGCCTTCCAATCGGGATTGTACCCAACCTTCACCCCAACACCATTCATGATAGCCATCGATGCCTTGACTCAAGAGCAATCGTAACAGTTGGGGACTAACACGATCGACGTGCAGTTCGAGCTTTATCGGCCCCAACACCGCCTGAAATTTAGTACCGACCGTTAGGATGTCTTTATTGGGAAAACTCAATTGTTGAGGAAAAAGCCACTCGGTCAGCGCTGGAGGCGATAATAATCGATCGCGAATTGTTGCAGCCGAAGCTGGGACTTCAATTCGTAACTCACTGCGTTGAAAATTACCGAACATGATGGGGTAATGCCTTGGGGTGGATCCTTCTCATCATAACAATCCTCAGCGATTAAATTGGAGTTTTCAGGAATTCTGTGCTTGGCGATTGTAGTAATGGGTAACGATAACTCAACCATTAACCAATCGCGCAACCGCAACGCTCCCGGTTGCTACTCAACTAAATATGAAATTTTTAAACTTACTCCCAATCGCGGCTGTAGCCACCATCGGTCTTTCTTTACCCGCTCGTGCTAACGAAGCCACTATTAACGATACCGTTCAGAACGTTATCATCAGCGGCAGTAACAACTCAGTCAATCAAAGTAATAATTCCACTATCAACAATAATAGTCGACGAAACGGCGACAATAGTGCTACGGTCGTCCGCACTCGTCAAAATGCTGATGTCTTCGGCGATGGCAATACTGTCAATCAATTCAATCAAACTCGTGTCGGTCAGTCGAAATATCGGAATCGTTAGAATTTATCAATGTAGAGCGGCGCGATTCTCAGTCATCGCGCTCAAGATCGCATCGATTTCCTATTACCAGCTCAGTTCGCATCCACTCCTTACTCGTGAGCTAATTGATATGTCTAAGCGCCTATTTGGTCTTACCGCGATCGCAATTTTATTGCTATCGCCTACTTTAGTTAGTGCTAACGAACCGCTCGACGCTACACATTTAACCGTCGGAAAAATTCAGATCGATACAAATAATAACCGGAAGAGCATTAATACTCCGAATATTCAAGTCGATACTCCGACAACTACCGACAGTCGGCTGCTGAGTCGCCGCCAGCGTTCGCGCACACTAGTCCGCAAGCGCATTCCAGCAGTCGTTCTCCCGCGCGTCGATCTCGACGATGACAACGAGCCGATCGTCATTATCTTCCCATCGCAAAGCTCCCCGACGATCCCAAACGTGCCCAAAGTGCCCTCAGTACCCTCAGTCCAGACCTCGACAATTCGCACGACCCCAACCGTGCGGAGTTCTATCATTCGGACTACCAGCGATGAGAATGATTCGTTAGCTGTGACCGAGCAACGCCAGTCAGTACAATGCAGTGGTGGTGGTACGGTCAGTCAATCGTCATCGAGTACGATTAACGGACGCACGGTTAAATCAGCAACTCGTTATAAGTGCTACTAGATCTCGATTCAGGCGATCGACTTTTTCGCTAGCTTTACGATGAGCGCTAGGTGGCTGGATTATTTAGTAACTCGCAACTATTTGCCCCGATGATGCGGTAGCCGAACTGAATCGTTAATCTCTTACATTGCAGCGAATTTCGACAATAAAGCCGTCAGGATCGTAGCAATACACGCCGCGACCTGTCGATCGAGTGACGGGTTCGCCATCGATCTCCACCCCATTGGCCCGCAATACCTCCACCGCCAAGTCAAACAAATCTGGTGCGATATCGAATGCCATGTGATTGGCGCGTGTAAATTGCAGCGTCGGATCGCCTGCTGGTGGCGTTAAATCTGGCTCGGCAAATAAATCTATTACCGTCCCGTCGGGAGTCCGAAAATTGGCAACTTTTCCTCGATCGACTAGTTCGGTGAGGCTGGAAGGTATTTCATTTCCACTCAACTCGTGTAATCCCAAAATCGTCCCGTAAAAGTGGCGAGAAGCTGACATATTTGCGACATTGAGGGCAATATGATGCACTCGACGCAGCGCGCCAGTTGGGAGCGATCGAGTGGAGATAGACTGACTTGTGGCGAATGTCATTCGAGTTTGGATGGTGGATTGCCTTAGCCTTGAAATGACGGAAGCTCTAAAAACGGAAAAACTTATTCTTCTTTAAATATAACTTGTAACTTTAAATATTTTATGTTACTACCGCGCTACCCTCGGTTTTCTCTATAGAACCGATTTTATGGCTCAAGATATCGTGAGAAATTTTGAGATGGTAGCGCCAAGATCGAGCCGCGATCGGGAAACATGCTCGATCGCATCGTTTCTAACATCAGCTCGACTGCCAAAACAGGATGAATTTACGAAACTTCGCGATCGAGATCGTCCCGATCTAGTTATTCCCCGACTGTATATTCAAAAGAAGGCCAGGATCTACTCAATCGTGCATGACTTCGACTTATTGACTCGTCATTAAAAAAAAATCGAGCCAAATCTTTCAGGAGTGCTATGTCAACAGATCGACTCCAACATCGCATCAGCCATTGCTAGCTCCAGTAATACTATTCAAATCGCGATCGTCTGTAGTGCATTGACGATCGGCTCCTGACATCCTGACATTGAGATCGTACCCATATTCTCGATCGAAACTAACAGCATCGCCGATTATCTACCATCGACAAATGTTTATACAAACTCGAAAGTAAATGCCAACAGTGGAAGATCGATTACCCCTATTAATCCAAAAACGTCTCGAAGCGGAAATCCAAAAACATCCGCCACTCTTTCCGTGGGAAACAGAATTCGATGACTATGAGCCAACCGAGCCAGAATTTGGGCATTCTAAGCTTATTCACCCACCCACTTTGCCTGAAGGGGAAGCGATCTGTGACTAGTGGCTAGTGGCTAGTGGTTAGTGGTTAGTGACTAGTGAACAGTGAACAGTAAATTCTCCGACTAGAAGTAGCCCACTAGAAAATAATACATATATTCTAGTGAACTGGATCTTAGCAGTTCACTAATTTTTCCTCCCCTCCCCCCACCCTAGATGTCCCAGTCCATCCTTACCAATATTCAACAGCAGATGGCGGCGATGCCGCGCATCCCGCCAGAAGACTCGTTACTCCTGCGCATCTTGGTGCAATCGATGGTGTCGATAGGTATTATGGCGACGGATGTGGCAGCGGAAACTCAGTTGAGTTTGTGGGCGATACCGCTGAGTATTGCGGGTGCTACCTGGAGTTGGTATCATCGTCGCGATCGCAATATCGGCGTTAAGTTTGGCCTCGCCTTTGCGATGGTTGGGGCATTAGGTTATTTTGTCGTGCATCTACTCGGCAGCGCCAACGATACGCGTCTAGTGTTAGCAGAATTATTAGTTCAGGTACAGACGATTCATACCTTCGATCTGCCCCGCCGGAAAGATTTGGGCTACTCGATGACGATCGGCTTAATCTTAATTAGTGTTGCTGGTACTCTCAGTCAAACACTCGCATTTGCGCCATTATTATTACTGTTTCTGACACTGGCAATCCCAGTATTATTTCTCGATTATCGATCGCGGCTTCAGCTCGCACCGTTGAGTATTGCCACTCCGCGCGAGATTCGACAGATCGGTTTGCCTTGGCGACGCTTGAGTCGATTATTAGCGGTAGTACTGGCGATCGGCTTGGTTATTTTTGCGGTGATGCCGCGTTTTGCGGGCTATCAGGGTTCGTTACCGATGAGTGCGCCGATTCAGTACGAACCAAAGAATTTTGATGCTAAAGGGATTAATAATCCTGGCTACCAGCGTCAAGGTAAAGCTGGCGGAGGCGCAGGTTCGCCATCGATCGATGGTAAGGGTAGCGGGAAAGGCGATGGCACTCTCGATGAGAATTTTTATTACGGATTTAATTCCCAAATCGACCAAAATCTACGTGGGGTAATGAAGCCCAAATTAGTGATGCGGGTGCGGTCCCAAGCCCCAGGCTTTTGGCGAGCATTGGCATTCGATCGCTATACCGGACAAGGCTGGGAAATTTCGCGAAATACCGATACCCAAAAAGTTGCGCGCTCCAACTGGGAAGCTAAATTTTCGTTCGCTTATCCGCTGACAAAAATCGCTACCAAGCAGGTGATTCAAAGTTATACCACGCTAGAAGAACTACCAAACATCATTCCGGGGATGTCATCAGTTAGCGAGCTATATTTTCCCACACCAGAAATTGCGATCGATCGCGAAGGTAGTTTGCGATCGCCAGTTGGCTTGCTCAAAGGCTTGACTTATACGGCGATCTCTCAGGTACCATTCCGCAATCGCGCCTTGCTCGATGCCGCCAAGACCGATTATCGACCAAATATTAGCAAATATTATCTCCAAATCCCACCCAGTATTGCGCCCAAATTACAGAAATTTACCCAAGATTTAGTTGCTAGCGCCCCACAACAACAAGTTGGTAAAGATAGTCAGCCGCTAGCATCCAACTATGCCAAGGCACTGTATCTCGCCCAATATCTCAAACAGCACTATCATCTTCCTCAAGATCCGCTAGGACTCTCTCGTGTCCCCGATCGTGAAGATTTAGCAAGCTGGTTTTTGTTTCGGTGTGAGGGCAAATCGACTAGTTGCGAGGCTGGCGGTTATGCCGACCATTTTGCGACTACTTATACGATGATGCTCCGCTCGATCGGGATTCCCGCTCGGCTGGCTGTCGGCTTCGATCCCGGTCGCTTCAATCCGTTTACAGGCTATTATGAAGTCTCGAATACCGACGCACATGCCCTCACAGAGGTGTATTTCCCCGATTATGGCTGGTTTAGCTTCGATCCGATTCCTGGGCATCCGCTGACTCCTCCAGGTGTTGAGGAAGACCAGACTTTCAGTACCGTACAGCAAGTATGGAATTGGGTAGCTGGCTGGTTGCCATCACCAGTGACTGCTTGGTTGGCGCAAATTTGGTCGCTGACCCTCGGCTGGCTGATGCTAGGTATCGCTTGGTTCCTCGGCTTATTCGGACGAGGTTGGCTGGGTATATTCATCGGGCTGGCGATCGCGATCGCGATTAGTTTCTGTGGGTGGTGGGGCTGGCAACAATGGCAAAATTGGAAGCATCGACAATGGTTGCAACAGTTACCGCCTATAGAGCGGATCTATCAACAGATGCTGGCACGATTGAATGGGCTGGGCAGTCCCAAGCATCCCGCCCAAACTCCATTAGAATACGCCCAAACCGTCCGCGATACGCGATCGGCCGTGCTGAGTAATTTAGCGACCGAACTCTCTCAAGCATATACTGCATGGCGTTATGGCAAAGAACCCCAACAACTCGATCGATTGCAGGAGCTATTAAAGCAGTTGAAACAGAGGATTTAGGGAATAGGGCATAGGGAATAGTAGATGGTCGATCCGCAATCCGCAATCCAAAATCCAAAATCCAAAATCCAAAATCCAAAATCCAGACATCGAACTATTTAGCACTACCAATTAATTCGGCGATCGTTTGGCGCAATTGTTTTAATTTGGTTGGTTTGGATAAATAGCGATCGGCTCCTCGCTCCAGACATTTTATCCGATCTCCTGGCATGGCTAAAGCTGTGAGCGCGATAATTGGTACCTGCATCATTTCGGGGATCTGGCGAATTTTGGCGATCGATTCCAATCCATCCATTCCAGGCATCTGAATATCCATTAAAATCAGGTCGGGTAGTAGAGATTGGGCGAGACTTATCGCTTCGATCCCATCGTTGGCAACAATAATCTCATAACCTGAATGAGTTAAATACAACATGAAAGTTTCGATGTTAGTTTTGTTGTCTTCCGCTAGTAAGATTAGGGGCAGTTGACGTGGGGCTACAGCTGCAGGTTTGTGAGGTTGTAGCTTCGCTGAGGGAGCGATCGCTGGTGATGCTGTGGTTGGCAGCAAAACGGCAACTGCGCTCGGTACCTGGCGCTCGCGGTCGAGATCCCAGGACTCAACAACGATGGGACGATCGTTTTGCAGCGACACGGTGGCGATCGAACTCGATCGGAAAGAGCAATCAGCATATGGCAAGGTGATGCTAAAGCAGCTACCACGACCAGGCGTGCTAGTTACTTGAATGTCGCCATTTTGGGCTTCTACCAGTCGTTTGACTAGTGCTAAACCCAACCCAGTACCATTGTATTGACGACTGAGGCTACTATCGATTTGGACGAAGGATTGGAACAGTTTCGGCATGTGCTCCTGAGCGATGCCAATCCCGGTATCGATGACTTTAAATTGAACTACCGATCGATCGGGATCTCTGGCGACGACTAGTGTGACCCGACCGTCAACAGGTGTAAATTTAACTGCATTATTGAGGAGATTGATCAATATTTGCCGCACGCGGAGGTCATCGATCGAAATTAGTTCTCGATCGAGAGGGATTTGTGTCTCGATTTGAATATTTTTCGCCTGTGCCAACTGGCTGACAAATTTCAAACTAGCATTACAGATACTTTCAACTGATGTCGGGACAGGATTTAGCTCTAATTGCCCGGACTCGATTTTGGCCAAATCTAAGATTTCGGTAATTAAATCCAGCAGATGTTGTCCGCTCTGCTCGATCGTCGCAATCGACGATTCTTGCAGCGCATTTAATTCGCCGTAAATCCGCTCTTGTAAGCCTTCTGATAAGCCCAAAATTGCATTGAGCGGCGTACGTAATTCGTGACTCATCACCGCTAAAAATTCACTTTTGGCCTGATTTGCCCGATCGGCAAATCGTTCGGCTTCGCGGGCATTTTCGAGTAACTGTGCTTGGTAGAGTGCGACCCCAATATGATTGGCTAGTTGTTTGACAAAATCAATCTCACTCTCTTGCCACTGCCGAGGACGAGCGCATTGATGGATGCACAATAGCCCCCATAAACTGTCTTTCAAGCGTAAGGGGACGATCAGGTTTGCGCGAACATCAAACCGTTCGAGGATATCAATGTGACATTGAGATAGTCCGGCATGATAAATATCGGCAACTGCCTGAATTTGTCCGGCATTGTAATGGATGGCAAATCGATCCCCAAAACAATGGTCTTCAATTTTCTGGGCTAGCGCAGAGGGATAAACTGAGTTGACATCTTCACAGACAAATTCCCCAAAATTGAAATTGGAATCGGGATCGAAACGAAAAATGCCCACTCGATCGGCAGCCAGAAACTGACGCACTTCCTGGGTCGTAGCCGTAAATATCCGGGTTAAATCTAGGGACTCCCGAATTTTACTAATCATCCCTGCCAGTGTTTGCTGTTGTTCTTCGATCGCGGGCAAGCGATTAGCTTTCCGCTGGGCAATTTCGATTAATTCCGCCTGTTGCAGTGCGGCCCCTAGATGGGCACCAATTTGCGTTACAAAAGATACTTCCGAATCGCTCCAAGGACGAGGATGGGAATGGTGATATAACCCGATTAGCCCCCACAGTTGCCGTCCGACAAACAATGGCAGCACTAGGAAAGCGCGAATCGAGTAATATTCTAAGACTTCAATATGACAGTGGGAGAGATTAGCAGTGTAAATATCATCGACGACTGTGACTTCATGATTTTGATATCGCCCGCCCTGAGTTTGCTGGAGATAACTATCATTCCAACTTGAATCTGTAGCGAGGATAATCTTTTCCCAGCCTGGAGAGATCGACTCATAATCGGGAATAAAACCACCACCCCAATCTTCATTAAAGCGATAAATCGCCACCCGATCGATCTCTAATAATTGCCGCACTTCCTGAGTGGCCGTGCGAATCGTGGTTTCTACATCCCAGGCTTTTTGTAATGTACTCAGGACGCTGGCGAGGGCGCGTTGCTGCTTGCCGATGGTCTTGGCATGTTCCAATTCGGCGGTCCGGATTTGGATCTGTTGGTTGAGGTTGGTATTGAGGATTTGCACCTGCTCGTAGAGACGGTGTTGTTTGACCGCCGCCGCAAATCGCTCGCTCAGAGCTTGAGCCAGCCGCACATCAGCTTCGATCCACGGCTGTGCCTGTCCGGTTTTAATTTGCCGCCAAGCCTCAAAGGATTGACGCGGAGCCATCTGGCGACGATCGGGATCGCAGGTACCCGCCCAGACTAATTCTTGCTCGATGTCGCCCCGAAAGATTGTCAAACACCCGATCGATTCTTGTCCCAATTGGAGGGGAATAATTAGGACACCTCGGATATTCGTACCCCCAAAGGCTGGAGCGAGCGCGCGGAATAGCGGTTCGCGATAAATATCCGCTACCGCCCACACATTAGCATCGATATCGGCTGTCTGTGGCAGTTCTGATAGGGCATATGTAGCTCGCATCCATTCTACCGACCAAGCTCTAGGTTGAGAGTCCTGTTCGGTTTCGAGCGGCTGGGAACATACAGACATCAAATATTTTTGCCAGAGGAGATTTTCTTCCAGATAGCGCTCGTCTGGGGGACTGGGTTGAGTGCCAGAACTATATAACACCGCACATTGTTTGCTATTTTGGATGGGTCGATCTGCCGTGCGATGTTGGGGCAGGTATAATCGTCCTCCCACGCCTTGAAAAATCTCGATCGTGGCATCAAGAGCTGCTTGTAGCTCTACGGTCGAAGTCGCATAAAGTAAACTGACGATCCGATTGAGGGCAGCTTCTTGCTTGGCTTGCTCCCGCACCTGTTGGAGTAGCCGCGATTGGGTAATGGAGATCGATAATCGATCGACCACTAATTGGAGCAATGCGAGATCGGATCGATCGACCACCCGTGGCTCGCGATGATGGCAAACTAATAATCCCCACAGATCTCGGTCTGGGGGCAGTGAGGAGAGTCGGCGATCGGGTTTAGATAATGTGCTTTCAATGACAATCGGCACGACGATCGAGGATTTGACTCCCATCGCTCGCAGATATTCGACATGACAAGGATCGAGCGCCCGCTGACTGGGAGCGTCTGTCTGATAGCGATCGAGCGGTACGATGTCGATAGTTTGCTTCTCTAAGTCTACTACCGTGCGAATTCGCGTTCTTAGATATAGCTCGCGTGCATAAACGGGAATATCATCAGCCGGGAAATGCAGATCCAGCAACGACGGGAGGCGATCGCGATCGAGCGCTTCAGCAATTACCAACCCATGTCCATCGGGCTGAAACTGATATATTTTCACGCGATCGGTGCCCAAAAAATCGCGCACCTCAGCCACCGTCGTCGCCAAGATTTCGGCTAACTCCAGCGAGCGATTAATCTCAGTGGTAATCCGACTCAGCAATTGCTGATGCAAAATTGGCACATTCAATTCATTCACGCTCTGTGAGTGCGGATCGGACGGGAACGGCATCGGGTAGCTCCGAGAATCTGGATGTCTGAATAGTCTTAGAATGCCCAAATTGCAATCGCTCATAACATCCGATCGTGGGAATGGGTATGGATGGGTTGGCGGGAAGGTCGATCCAATATTCAACATCATGAGTATCGATCGAGATTTTTTCAGGGCATTCTAGAGATAGTTGGCTCAGATAGATCGAAATAATAATGCATCCATCGGCACTTATCGCATTTCAGTTGCAATCGGCGATCGACGATCGCCCACTCACAGTTAGTCCAGATACTACTGTCAAGGAAGCAGTACACCACATGAATGGCGGCGATGCGCTCTCCCAGCAGCGGAGCCAACAACTCGACAATATCGATTTACCATCTCGATCGACAGGGGGCGATCGGCTGCCAACAAGTTATGTACTGATCGTCGATCGCGATCGGGTAGTGGGGATTTTCACCGATCGAGATGTCGTACGGCTAATCGCCCGAACTGTAGACATCACCAACGTACTCATTCGGGATGTAATGACTCAGCCAGTCGTTACGCTCGATCGAGATGAATTCACCGATTTAGCTGTGGCGATCGATCTCCTCTGCCAACATCAAATTCGCCATTTACCCTTACTCGATCGGCATGGCTGTCCGATTGGAATGCTGACACGCGAGAGCTTACAACAAAAATGCCATCCCAACGAATTGTGGCAAGAACATGTATCTACACTCCAAAAAGAACTCGCCGCTCATCAGAGCGAGCTAGCGCAGTTAGCGCAACAACATCAACAACTTGCGATGACCAACGAAGAACTCAGCCGTGCGACCCAACTCAAAGATGAATTTCTGACCAATATGAGTCATGAGTTGCGAACGCCGCTCAATGCGATTTTAGGAATGTCTGAGGGTCTACAAGAAGGTATTTTCGGCATAGTTAATCCAGCCCAAATCCAAGCAGTTAAAACGATCGAACATAGCAGCAACCACCTCTTAGCTTTAATCGACGACATCTTAGATTTGGCGAAGATTGGGGCGGGTCGGATCGAACTCGACTGTCTGCCAACCGATATCTGCGAACTTTGCTATTCCAGTTTGTCCTTTGTCAAACACCAAGCGATCTCCAAACAGATTCGCTTACAACTTCAACTTCCCCCGCGAATTCCGAATATCTCGATCGACGAACGTCGCATTCGTCAAGTCTTAATTAATTTACTCAATAATGCGGTCAAATTTACACCGATTGGTGGGCATATTGCCCTCAATGTGACGGTCGAATCCGACAACACAACTATGAGCTGTATTCGCTTGACCGTTATCGATACCGGAATTGGGATTAATCATGCCGATTTGCACAAATTATTCCAGCCCTTTACGCAGGTCGATACTGCTTTAAATCGACAATATAATGGTGCGGGCTTAGGGCTAGCTTTAGTCAAAGGAATTGTCGAAATGCATGGTGGTAGCGTGCTAGTACGGAGTGAAGTTGGTGTTGGCAGTCAGTTTATTGTCGATCTACCAATTCCACAGACAGAACGCGATCCTCATGGTAATCTGCTCTCGCCATCTTTAGAATTTTCACAACCTATTGGCGAAAAATTAGATAGCTTAAACGATAGTTCCTTAGCAGGGCGCACTTGGAAAATATTGCTGGCGGAAGATAATGAAGCAAACATTAGTAGTATTTCTAGCTTTCTCAAAGCCAAAGGCTATCAGACGATTTTGGCAAGAAATGGCTTGGAAGCTTTAAATATCGCCCAATCCCAGTTACCAGATTTAATTTTAATGGATATTCAAATGCCCAAAATGGATGGGCTAGAAGCGATCCGCCATATCCGAGAGCGTCCGCAACTGCAAAGTATACCGATTGTTGCTATCACTGCCTTAGCCATGAATGGAGATCGCGAAAAATGCCTTAATGCTGGAGCGACTGATTATCTGACTAAGCCAGTCAAGCTCAAGCAGTTATCGACTACTATCCAACAATATTTAGGCACAAATAACTAATTATAATTACTAGCTTTTATGAAAAATAATTCGATTTTAATCATTGATGACGAACCAAATAATTTTGAGGTAATTGAGACATTACTAGCTGGAGATAATTACGATCTTTATTATGCCAATAGTGGTGAAGAAGCACTTACAGACATTAGCACATTTAATCCAGATGTAATTTTACTGGATTTAACCATGCCTAAAATGGATGGGTTGGAAGTATGCGAGCGGCTAAGATTGATGCGGAAATGGAAATCATTGCCGATTGTCATGGTAACGGCTTCTTCTAGTAAAGCAATTCTCTCGAGCTGCTTGGAAGCAGGTGCAGATGATTTTATTAGCAAACCAGTCGATAAGGTCGAACTTCGCGCCAGAATTAAATCGATGCTGCGAATCAAAAAACAATTCGATCGCATCGAATCTTTGACCAAGCTCCAACAAAAAAATATTACTTTATTAGAAAACGATCTTGGTGAATTAGGCTGCGATTTAGCAGTAGGTTTTGCAAATGAACTAAATACTCCGCTTGGTCTAATTATGGACGCACTAACATCTGTAAGCCAGAAGATCGAGCGGATGGATCGGTCGAAAATTTTAGAGCTGGTAAATAAAGCCAATCGCTCGGCTGCTGAACTAGAGCAACTAACAAATAAATTCTGGATTTATTTAGAACTTGCCTTAGAAAAAAAACAATTTCACAATGATGAAACTACTAAATTCGATAAAACAATCAAACAAATCGCAACTATTCAAGCTCGACTATTGCATCGAGAAGACGATTTGAGTATCGATCTAGAACTTGCAGAGATTGCTGTAACGAATCAACATTGTGAGTGGATAGTTAAAGAATTATTGTATTATGCTCTCCATTCTTCTCATCCTGGAAACTCAATAAAAATTGACGGTCGAGTCATAAAGAAAACATACACTTTCTCCATAGTTTATACTCATGCCAGTTTAACTGAGACTGAAATAGTTTCAAGTGAAGATCGAGAATTAGAACTAGGACTAAAAATAGTTAAGAAAATAATTGATATCTATGATGGGAGCTTTACAATTTCTACAGTTGCGAGCTTAGCAGATTGCTACGAAATTACTGTATATATCACGCTGCCGTTAGCGCAGATTGCGGCGTTAAACAATCGATCGTGAATTATTGATAGATAAAGTAGCTGCGATCTCACCGGATCTAATCTATGGTGCTAAGTCAAGTCGCTAGATTCCTACGACTTTTTCCGCTCGATCGACTCAATCTCTCTCATTGTCGAGCGGCAACTCCAAAATTTCGTTACAGCCTGTTAGTTAGAGCCACAGACTGGATGGAGCGATCGACAAAATGTAATTTTCTTGCTATTGCCATATAGAGCAAGGTGAAGTTTACCTCTTGTCTGAATGAAATTGCCACCAATCGAATGCTGGTTAGCTAACCTGAGACATGATGCGAAGTTGACGGAGGGATCGAATACATGCGGGGCAATCACAGCCGAAAATGGCGATCGCGCCATCGCTCTCTTCATCGGTAAAGTTGACGAAAGCATCGGGGTTTTTGGCTTCAGCTTGGGCTTTGGCGATGAGCGAAGCTTTTGGGATATTGCTAGCTATTTGTGAAGATTTGACACAAACGAGTCGAGCGTGAGCGTCGATACAAAATTTACCATCTTGAGTCTTGGTGACTCCAGCAGCCATCACGGGTGAGGTTGCCGAGACGATCGGTAAGATCGTACTCAGTACGGTGGGTGCCGACAGAAACAACAGTAAAAATCTTTTCATAAATTAATTTATCTTAAAGATATAAGTTACTTAAACCAGAAGACTAACCGATCGATGAGGGGTTAGTCAACTGTTATGTGGGAGATCGAGATCCGATCGCGCTATTTCTGGTATTTATTGCGCTCGGTAAGTTTCAGAAATCAATCTCTATACTAGTTGACTAAACTTAGTATAGTTAGTGTTCCCACCTCGAGCTGCGATCGTTGCTACTGAAGCTTATAATTTAGAGTTAAACCTTTGCCACTGACCGGGTGGCGGTGTTAAAAATTCGTAAGCACCCGCTGCGGATCTAGTCGCTGTCAGCACGATATCGAATGAGAGCGACACTCTCAATTCCTCCGTCTCATTCATCGTCACCGCATGACGTTGTTTGGCTGGAAACAGTAATAACCGCCCCGCTACAGGCGTATAGGCAATCTGCAACTGATTGAAATAGTTATCTTCAGCTACGATATCCGTATTTTCACTGCCCAAACCCGGACTCACCTCGTTGACGCGAGCATCATCAAAAAATACCAATCTCCCAGGATCGTAAGTCTCCGCTGTGGGTACTTGAAGATAGTAAACTGCACTGATATGCGCTGTATTGTGGCAATGCGAACCGACCTCTTGTTCCATCCGCGAGACAATCGGCCAAGCACGCTGAATGTATAGGTCTACTTTGCTCAGATCTACTCCCAATTCTTGCAGATAGATCGCTGTATGCAACTCTACCTGCCTCACAATCCAACTAAAACGCGGATTGGTATGGATTTGCTCTACGCCATGCAGATCGCCAGTCCAAGCCATTTCTGGATAGTTACGGCGTTCGGCACCATCTCGCTCTAATTGCAGTACAGCAGCCACCAGATCTTGCTGATGTTGGGGGGCATCTACTAAATCTTCATAATAAATTGCGAGTGGAAACCAAGTCTCGATCGGCATAACAGTCGTTAGGGGATAGGGGATAGTGAACAGTGAACAGTGAACAGTGAACAGTGGGTGGTACAAGAAGTATCTCATTCAACCTGCCCTTGAAATGAATGAGAGATCGAAAGACGACCTGCCGATTTCGTGTTTATCTTAGTACTCACTGCTATCTTTAATATCCCCTATCCCCTAATCCCGATCCACTAGCCACTAGCCACTAGCCACTGTTCACTGCTCACTATTCGCTAGTTCGGTTATCGCCCCACTCCGCGCAACTTTGTATTTTTGTATACTAATATTAAGGAGAATTTATCTCCAGGGGTCATCAAAGCTAAGATGGCGGAAGATAGCGCAACGAAAGTTAACTCTATCGTCATTAATTTTCTCAATATTACTCGATCGGTTAGGAGACAACTTCAGAACGTGAGCCAGCAACAACTTTCTCAACTGCGACGTTACAATCCACAAGCCATCGCTGACTACTACAACAAACGTCCGTGGCTGGTCATTTGGAGGGCAATAACTGTTGTTTGGCTGTTCTCAGGTTTCCTAATTGGATTATTAATCGATCGATCGATGGGTTACACCCAGGCAAATCAGGAGCAGCGGGCCAATCAACTGCGCGAGATAATAACACGACTGGGGCCTACTTATATTAAAGTCGGGCAGTCACTCTCTACTCGACCCGATCTGATTACTCAAAGCTTTTTAGACGAATTAATTAAATTACAAGACCAACTCCCACCATTCGATAATGAGTTGGCAATGCAAATTATCGAAACTCAACTCAAAAGATCGGTTGACGAACTCTATAAAGAAATCTCGCCGATTCCGGTTGCCGCAGCTAGTTTGGGTCAAGTTTACAAAGCAAGATTGTATAGCGGCGAAGAGGTAGCCGTCAAGGTTCAACGACCAAATTTGATGCCGATTATTACCCGCGATTTATATCTCCTGCGGTGGGCTTCAACTTGGATCGAGCCGTTTCTACCATTGAATTTAGGCAACAATTTACAAATAGTTGTCGATGAGTTTGGGACTAAGTTATTTGAAGAAATTGACTATCAACATGAAGGGCGGAATGCCGAGAAATTTGCGGCTAATTTCCATGACGATCCCACAGTCAAAGTGCCATCGATTTACTGGCGATATAGCACGCATACAGTTCTGACTTTAGAATGGATTAATGGGATCAAACTCACCGATTTAGACGCAGTGAGAAAAGCAGGACTCGATCGCGATAATTTGATTAAAATCGGGGTCAAGTCGGGATTGCGACAATTATTAGAATTTGGTTTCTTTCATGCCGATCCGCACCCTGGTAATCTCTTTGCACTCGCTGATGGACGGATGGCATTTATCGATTTTGGGATGATGGATCAACTCACCCAACATACGAAAGAAACGATCGCCGGATCGGTCGTTCATTTAATTAATAAAGATTATCTCTCCCTAACTGATGATTTCGTCCAGCTCGGTTTTTTGACTCCGGATGTCGACATCTCGCCGATTATTCCAGCATTAGAGCGAGTCTTAGGTAACGCGATCGGTGAAAGTGTTGGAAACTTTAACTTCAAAACGATTACCGATGAATTTTCAGAATTGATGTTCCTATATCCCTTCCGGATTCCGGCACAATTTTCGCTCATCATCCGATCGCTTGTCACTCAAGAAGGTGTGGCACTGAGTCTCAATCCCAACTTCAAGATTGTCGAAATCGGCTATCCTTATGTCGCCCAAAGATTGCTCAATGGTGAAACGCCAGAAATGCGTCGTCAGCTGATCGAAGTCATCGTTAAAGATGGCAAAGTCCAATGGAAACGGCTAGAAAACTTGATCGGGATCGCCCGGACTGAAGGGAATTTCGATCTGCTCCCAACAGCACAACTAGGCTTCCAATTTTTGATGTCTGCTGAAGGGCAATCACTACGCAATCAGCTAGTCTTGGCACTTACAGAAGACAATCGCTTGCATGTAGCTGAAGTTCAACATTTATGGAATTTAGTCAAGGACGAACTGCAACCCGCTAAATTATTTAATGTCGCGATCGGTGCTTTAGCAGAAAGCGTCCCTAAAGCAATTGGCAATCTCTCAACGACGGGGATTAATTCTCTCCTTAGTTCGTTGAGTAATAACGGTAAATAGCAGTCGATCCGATCGAATTGAAATTCATTTGGGGAGCCATGGCAATCGCTACGGTTCCCCACCTATTTGGAGGAGCTAGTTACAATTAATTTTATATGTTCGAATACCTGTTTAGAGTGAATGTCAGATTTAGTTTTATTTTGGCATCGTAACGATCTCCGCATCTCCGATAGTACTGGTTTGGCACGAGCCAGCCAGACAGATGCCAGAATCATTGGTGTTTTTTGTCTCGATCCGGCAATTATCGATCGCGATGATGTCGCACCGGCGAGGATGGAATTTTTAATCGGCAGCTTGAACTGTTTGGCTGAAGATTATCGTCGATCGGGTAGTCAATTACTCATCCTGCACCAAGATCCCACAGTGGGCATTCCACAGTTAGCTAGTGGCTTACAGGTTAAAAGCGTCTACTGGCATCTCGATGTCGAACCCTACTCGCAAATTCGGGACGCACGCGTCACTGAGGCACTCAAACAACACGGTATCGCCGCTCAGCCAGAGTGGGATCGGGTGTTGCACGATCCTACCCAGATTAGAACTGGCAATAATCAACCATACAGCGTTTATACTCCCTACTGGCGCAACTGGATCGGTCGATCGAAACCAGTCCCTGCAGCAGTTAAACTGCGATCGGCAGAACTGACTCCCACCGAGCAACAAGCTTTAACTCAACTCCCCGTAATCGAGCTACCAACGGCCAGAGATTTAGGTTTTATTTGGGATAAGCCGCTAATTTTAGAGCCAGGTACGAGCGCAGCAGAGCAACGATTAGCAGAGTTTTGCGATCGAGCGGTCTCGGAATACGACGAACAACGCAATTATCCCGGTGTTGCTGGTACCTCGAGACTGAGTGCGGCACTCAAATTTGGGACGATTGGCATTCGCACTGTTTGGGCGGCGACAGCTACAGCGATGGCTAAAGCCAGAAGCGATGAAGTGCGCCATGCGATTACCGTCTGGCAACAAGAACTCGCATGGCGAGAATTTTATCAACAGGCGATGTACCACTTCCCCAGTCTGGCCGAAGGGCCTTACCGAGCGCAGTTAAAAAATTTTCCGTGGCAAAATGATGAAAAACTCTTTTCTGCCTGGTGTCAGGGCAAAACGGGCTATCCGATCGTTGATGCGGCGATGCGCCAACTCAATGAAGCTGGCTGGATGCATAACCGCTGTCGGATGATCGTCGCCAGTTTCCTAACCAAGGATTTGATTATCGATTGGCGGTGGGGCGAAAAATACTTTATGCAGCACCTGACCGATGGCGACTTATCTGCCAATAATGGTGGATGGCAATGGAGCGCATCGAGCGGCATGGATCCAAAACCGTTACGCATTTTCAATCCTTATACCCAAGCCCAAAAATTCGATCCGGAGGGCGACTATATCCGCCACTGGGTACCAGAATTGAAGTCTGAAAATACCAAAGATATTCTTAGTGGCAAGATTTTACCACTCGATCGGCAACGGCTGGGCTACCCATTGCCGATCGTCGATCATAACGAGCAGCAGCGGTTATTCAAACAGTTATATAGCAGCATTAAAGGCGGCGCAGTCGAGGCAAATGAATTGTAAGCGATTGGGTCGATCGAACGCGATCGATCGCCAAAGACTGGCTGGATATATGGAAATTATTAGTTCGATCGCAACTAATCCAAAGGACTTCTAACTCCTTTACCACCTCGATTGAGAACGTGAGTATAAATCATGGTTGTCTTCACATCTTTATGCCCCAATAATTCTTGCACTGTGCGAATATCGTAGCCATTTTGCAGTAAATGAGTAGCAAAACTATGGCGAAAAGTATGACAGCTAACTCTTTTTGTAATCCCAGATTGCCTCACAGCCTGCTTCATTGCTTTTTGTAATCCACTCTCATGGAGATAATGACGACGAACGATTCCAGTTCGTGGATCTGTAGAAATATTACCGCTAGGAAAAACAAATTGCCAAATCCATTCGTATCCAGCATGGGGATATTTTCGTTCTAAGGCAAACGGTAAATAGACAGAACCATAGCCTCGCTCCAAATCTTGTTGATGCTGGAGCTTGACCCTTTCTAAATGCAACTTCAACTCTTCTACGACACCCTTGGGGAGCATTATCACCCGACTTTCCATTCCCTTTGTATCTCTCACCACAATAACTTTGTTCGGTTTTGTATGAGTAATGCTTGACTCGAATCGCATCTCTAACTCGGTCTATGAGCTTTTTTGGTGGTGGCTCTGTCGTCACAGTTTTAGTTCCAGCTAATATCCCGATTTGGGGTGATATACTTTACACGGGCATAACTTGAGCATCGGCGATCGAAGAGATGATAGTCTAGTAAAGTCAAGGAAAAAGTGGAGCTTGAGGGATGAGCAATCTAAACTTTACGGAAGAAGATCGAGAAATATTAAATTATGAAAGATTTCACCATCCTCATCCCAGGGTCCAGTTGAAGATGGAAGTATTATGGCTTAAAAGTCAAAACTTACCTTTAAATATGATTTGTAGGCTAGCAAACATTTCACCTAATACATTGAGAAAATATTGTCAACAATATCAGGCTGGTGGTATAGAAAAACTCAAAGAAATTAACTTTTATCAACCCAAAAGTGAATTAAAATTACATCAGACAACTATCAAAGAGTATTTGAAATTGAATCCTCCAGCTACCATAAATGAAGCTGTAAATCAGATTGAAAATCTTACCGGAATTAAACGCAGTCCAACCCAGATCCAAAAATTCCTGAAATCAATAGGGATGCGATGTTTGAAAGTTGGGGCTATTCCTTCTAAAGCAGATCCCGATGAACAGGAAGAATATAAAATAAATAAGCTAGAACCCAGGTTAGAAGAGGCAAGACAAGGAAAAAGAGCGGTTTTCTTCGTGGATGCGGCTCACTTTGTCATGGGAGCTTTTTTGGGGATGATTTGGTGTTTTCAACGGCTGTTTATTAAGTCACCTTCAGGGAGAAAACGGTTCAATGTGCTGGGAGCATTAAATGCCATTACTCATGAAGTTATTTTGGTTACTAATGACAGCTATATCACTGCTATTCAGATTTGTGAACTTCTGCAAAAATTAGCTGACCTAGGACTGAGCATTCCCATTACTCTGGTTTTAGACAATGCTCGATACCAAAAATGTCGAGTTGTCCAAGATTTAGCTAAATCCTTGGAAATAGAATTACTATACTTGCCGACTTATTCGCCCAATCTAAATTTGATTGAAAGGCTCTGGAAGTTTGTTAAAAAGAAATGTTTATATGGCAAGTATTATGAGGATTTTACTCAGTTCTCATCAGCCATCTCTGAATGTCTAAATGATGCTCATCTGCAACATAAAAAAGAGCTTGATTCCTTGCTCACACTCCGCTTTCAGCATTTTGACAAAGCTCAGGTTATGACCGTTTAAAGTATATCCAGAAAGTTTCTGAATATCACGCTGATTTAGGATAATATACAGAATGTATCAGGGACGCATCGGGCTTTCAGCCGATTTTTTCTGGATATCACCCCAGTTTTCAGGGAATAGACGGAAACTTTCCGTCTAATAAATAGTTAGACCGCAATGCTGCGAGAAGGAATTTTTCAATCAACAAACAGCTTTAAGGAAAGTTGAGGTGAGATTTAGATTTCGACAACTTGAGAAGGAACACGCACTGGCAATTCTTAACTGGCGCTACACTTCCCCATATGACTACTACAATTTTGATGCCGATACTGCCCAAGAGGACTTGCACTATCTACTTGACTCGAAAAACGCCTTTTATGCAATTTTGAATCTGCAAGGAGAACTTGAAGGCTATTGCTCTTTCGGATCGGATGGTCAAGTACCGGGTGGAGAGTACAGCAGTGAAGCCCTTGACATTGGTATGGGAATACGACCAGATTTAGTTGGTCAAGGACATGGAAAGCAGTATGCTCAAGCCGTGGTGTGGTACGGGGCAAACCAATATAGGGCACAGCAATTGCGGGTAACCATAGCGGAGTTCAACAAGCGGGCACAACGAGTGTGGGAGCAGCTAGGATTTGAGCAGGTAGAGAAATTTGTCAAAATCGGTAGTGAAGAAGAATTTGTGATTATGGCTTGTGCAGTGTAGATGGTTAATCTATTCTCATTGCTTCGGTTCATGGGTGGGTGCGGTCTAACAATCGTGTTGCAGCGGACAGTTTGGAGATCTAGGTGTCGCTTGAATTTCTGCTGCCGCTGAACACGACCGTTATACTTCACATGACTTTTTCCCTAGTCCTTACTACTGAGCCTAGAGTCGAAATACTCCATTGCTGTGAAGCAATGACTACTCAGGTAAATATTTTCTCCCCAAACGTGGCAAGTCCATTGCTTGGCACGTCAGACAAACGTATTTATTGGTCGCCAATATTCAATGAGTACGGTCTTATTTGCCAGCCATCAGCAGAAGTACTTGTAACATCACATTGTCCGTTTTGCGGTTTTCTTCTTCCACCATCGCAAAGAGATGCCTGGTTTGATGCGCTTGAAAAAACTGGCTGGCAAACATGGGCGATCCCATTCCTGAAAAACTCATTATCTATGACTGGCAGTCGGTATAACCCGGCAGCTACTTCCGGTTACTTCTATGTTAGCTTGGCGGTCTATTGATAAGATAGAGCGAACCGAGAGAAAACGTTGCGCTAAAATGAACCTATTGTTTCGATCGACATACCAATGAGCTACCAAAACATCATAACCATGGAACCTGGAAAACGTAGCGGAAAACCTTGTATTCGGGGAATGCGAATTACCGTCTACGATGTCTTGTCCTATCTAGCATCTGGTATGACCCAAGATGAAATCCTACAAGACTTTCCATATCTCACTGCTACTGATATTCTTGCCTGCCTTAGCTACGCTGCCGATCGGGAACAGCTTACCCTCACTATCGCGGCATGAAATTGCTCTTCGACCATAATCTTTCACCCCGCCTAGTTCTTATTTTTGCCGATCTCTACCCTAATTCTCAACATGTCTTTCCATTACAAATGGATCGGGATGATGATCGCCTCATTTGGGACTATGCGTTGCAGAATGACTATACTCATATCTTGCACCAATACAGAAAGACTAGTAAAAGCAGAGATCTTAGGGTACCCACAAGGGGCACCCCTACGCAATTAACCTGTAGGGGTGCCCCTTGTGGGTACCCTGGAGCTAGGGTTAACACTAGTATTTTCAAACTGGTGCAAGATGTGAGTATACAATTGTTACCCGCGACTCAGATTATAACGATCTAAGTCTTGTCCGAGGTTTCCCACCAAAAGTTATCTGGATTCGTCGGGGGAATTGTTCCACTAAAGAGATTGAAGTCATTATTAGATCATCAACTCAGGACATTCATGAATTTTTTCAAAACCCATCACTGGGAATACTGACCTTAAGTTAAGACATGTAAATTCGATCCAATATTCCTTTCCTGAGCAAAAACTCATCAGATTCGCTAAGTAACAGCTCTGCTTTAGTAACAATATACTATCTGTATGAATAATCACATGATTGAATCGATCGACAGTAATAGGCAGCAGCGGCAGTAAATTGCCATGTGACCATAACAAAAATTGAGGGATTAACAACAGATACTAATCCAACAATTGTCGGGCTTGCAGCGATCCTTGCTGTTTGGCAAGTATTGGAGTTTAATCCATCTAGATAAATGATTGAGAAATTAGAGAATCAGGTTTTTGAGAGTTGGAATAAGCCTTATGACGAATTACCAATATTTTTGTAGCGATCGCCCTTGGTTAGAATGAATATGGCGATAGCTTATGCTACGATTCGGTCAGTCATCCTAGTCACCGTAAGCAATTGTGCTAACTGACCAACATATTTCTGAAGCGTTAAGCCGCGCCTATGTCCGTGCGATTGCTGGGCGAGCCGGACTCAACTTAGCCATTCGAGAATATGACTATGGCGTGGATGGCAGTTTTGATGAGGTTGTGGTACGCCAAAATCGTCGGGTTGAATCTGGCTTTTCTCTCAGTTTTCAACTCAAAGCCTCGACCCAATGGCAACTGGATGATACTCAGGTTGTCTATGACTTGGAGGTGAAGACCTACAATGATTTGATTCTCAGACGCAGCATGAGAACCGCAACACCCTGTATCCTGATTTTGTTAGCCCTGCCTTCGGATTCTATGCAATGGCTCATTTGTGAAGAAACACAACTCAGATTACAAGGAACCTGCTACTGGCAATACCTCAGTGGTAGCCTCAGCGAAAATCGCCAGTCCGTCAGGATCAGAATTCCGCGATCGCAACGCATCACCCCAGAATCTTTGCTAACCTTAATAGAGAACGTCAAAACAGGAGAATGGTGATGACCCCTGAAGTTTTATCAAGTTACCCCCAAATCCAGAAGCTCCACGTTGCTGAAGTGGTCAGTTATCTCCAGGAGAATCACTGGATATCGGTCAGTCATCCCAGTCCACGGTTGCTTGTGTTTGAAAAAGGAGTTGACGATCGAGGTAAACCAATCCAGATTGTTCTGCCAAGCAAGGATGATTATGAAGATACGTCATATTTGTTGGCTAAAGCAGTAAATCTTCTGTCAGTTTTAGAATCTGTATCATTTCAGGAGATTGTGAAAGCGATCGATGCGTCTGCACATGTTAGTTAGATTGCGATTTGCATAGCGCGCTGCATAACAATCCAAATGCAGCGGACGGAATAGAGATGGTTGGTTGAGTTGCCAAGGCTACCAGCCGCTGCTGATTTGGGGCGTTAGACCGAACATATTGGCAGTAGTCAAGCTTGAAAGGATGGCTCTCCCGCCCATGTGGTGATAAGTGTTGCTTATTTGAATAATTGGAGTGAAACGGAAATTATTTAAATAAGCAAGCTAATAGCTTCTCTTTCATCAGATCAAAATTCTTAAATCCATAGCTTTGGCGAATTATTAACTTAATCCTTGTATTAATCCCTTCAGTAACTCCGCTGGTTGTTCTATGATTAAAGTAATTACAAATTTCATCAATGTGAGAATCTATCGTATCAGCAGCACTTCCCAATATAACTCTGGCAGATATTAACCATTTTTTTATTCTTCTCGTTCCACCATCTGCTGTGATATTACTATTATAAATTGTAATTAGTTCTTCTTTCAATTCGTGAGCAATTTTCAAACTAGGAGAAGACTTCAGTAGTAGTTCTAAGTCTTCTCTGAGAGATCGATGCCCGCATCAGTCAATGCTGGGTTCTACGGTCTGAAGATTCTTTGGCTGGTTATGTTACTCTAATCGCTGACAAACTGGATCTTGACCAGCCCATTCTGATTGATGTATGTCACAATTAAGGCAATTAAATTTTGCCAGATGTTGGTTCGATCGAACTTGTAGCCTCTGATTTGTAAAATTGAGATCGGACTTTTGCCAGAGGCTAGATCTCTGGTGAGCATCCCGCTCCTAACTCTTCGCTCTCAACTCCACGATGTGGGAAGATAAGGGGTGAATTATAGGGAAATTTTTAGTAAGGCAAATGGGCAAAAATTTTATCCTCGATCGAGTGCGACAGTGGTGGCAAACTGGAATTACAACTCTGCTACTACTGGTGATGTCTGTGGGACTGTGTGGAGCAGGATTATTACCATCGGGCAATGCGATTACCGACGGACAATCGATCTTGCGGTATGCACTACCGATCGAAAATAAACCCGTTCGGGAACTACAAAACAATTTAGAAGATATTGTCAATCATTTGCGTGGCAAGCAATGGAGTTCGATTAATAGCGATGTCAAAAAAGCTGCGGTAGTGTTGCAAACCAAACAAGCCGACATCCTCAAAGGGGTGCCAGAAGTGAAGCAAGCTCAGGCACAGACATTAATTAGCGACATCCAAACTGGTGTTGAGGCATTAGCTGTCGCCGCTGAAGCTAAAGACAAGCCGCAAGTTCAAGCCCAACGTACCGCTACACTCGCTAAAATCGGTACCCTCGAATCCCTAATGGTCGATAATTTTCCCTATACGGTACCGAAAGAATATAGCAATCTGCCCCAACTCAAAGGTCGTGCGACGATCGATTTGAAAACAACCAAGGGTAATATTACTGTGGTCGTGGATGGTTATAGTGCGCCAGTGACGGCAGGTAACTTTGTCGATCTCATTCAACGTGGATTCTATAACAATCTGACGTTTACCCGTGCCGAAAAAGATTATGTCCTGCAAGTCGGCGACCCGCCAGGGGATGAGGTTGGTTTCATCGATCCGAAAACCAAAAAATATCGGGCGATTCCGCTCGAAGTAATGGTTAAAGGCGATAAAGAACCAATGTATGGAATTACGATGGAAGATGCTGGACGCTTCCGTGAAGAACCCGTTTTGCCTTTCTCCTCTTTCGGTGCCTTAGCGATGGCTCGTCCCGAATCCGAGCCGAACGGCGGCTCGTCACAATTCTTTTTCTTTCTGTTCGAGCCAGAATTAACTCCCGCAGGGCGCAATCTCCTGGACGGTCGTTATACCGTGTTTGGTTATGTAATCTCTGGTCAAGAAGTCCTCGAACAACTTAAAGATGCCGATAAAATCGAGTCTGCGAAAGTAATCGATGGGGCAGATCTTTTAGTGAAGCCTGCGTAAGGATCGAAATGACTCGATCGCGCGGTAGGTCGTCTAAATACTGGCGATCGGATTAATTATTAATCCGCTGTTCTTACCTGGAACAGCGGATTTTAATTGTTGTGCCAATACGGATTTTAGAACAGCCTACTTTTAACGCGAGTTAGGGTTGAGTTGGCGGTTGGGTTGGGCTGTTCACAGGAGCGGGGCTAATCGGATGGTCGGGATCGATTGTCTTCGGATGGTCGGGAGTAGGGGTCGATGGTGCGACTGTTGGTTGTCCTTGCGATACAAACCAACCTGTAGCTCCGATCGCAACTAATAACACTAAACCGATCGCGCCGAGAAACAGATTTTTACGGCCCTTATCTCCCAACTTGGTCGAGTCGCGATTTGCATTGTTCTTCAAAAGCGGCGTGTCACTGGGATCTACTTCTGGACTGCTGAGCAATAGCGTAGAAGATCGATCGAATGCAGCGGTGGCAGTACTCGGAAAGTCTTGTAAGGTAGTGGTTTGTCCTGCTTCGACTGGTTGTTTCACCTGACAGTGGACGAGCGCGACAGTAGAGTTGTCATGCCCATTCCGTGAATTTGCCATGTTGATCATCCGTTGGCAGGCGGTAGTCAAATCTACCTTACCTTCCAAGACTGGAAGAATTTCTGATTGCCAGTACTGATCGACCCGATCGCGATCGCTGACACCATCGGAACATAGCAGAAAAATACATTCTTCATCCAAGATAGTTCGGCGAATATTTGGATGTAGTGCAGTTGAAGAATTCATTCCCAAAGCTTGAAATAGCGAACCCGAACTAGCCAAACCAAGGGCTTCTCGATATGGTATCCCGCTGAGCCGGACTTCCCGAGTTGCCAAATCATCGTCGAGCGTCATTTGATGGCAACCCGTGCGGGTAATCCGGTACAAGCGACTATCGCCGATATGGGCGATATAAGCCTCATGTCCGTAGATTAGGCTCATTACCATTGTCGTTCCCATCCGCTCGCGTTCGTGGCGATTTTCACTGTCATTGCGAAGACTTATTTGGTCGTTGGCAACACAAGTCGAGTTTTCGATTTGAATGGCAATACTTTCTGGATAACGATTTTCGGGCTTGTCGAGGACGTTTTCAATCCGGCGGCGAATGGTATCGATCGCGAGATTGGATGCGACTTCGCCACCCTGATGGCCGCCGACACCATCGCAGACGATCGCCAAACTTAGGTCGTAGCCTGTATTTTGGAACAGGGGTTCTCCACTGGGTGGATAACAGGCATCTTCATTTTGCTCGCGCGTGGGGCCACTGTGACTGAGCGTTAGATAGTTACAGTTGAGAAATTGTTTTTGCCCGACTGTCCGCAGTGCCTCATCGAACAGCGAAATTAACTGTGTCGCAGTTGTAACTTCTCCCCCGATCAGTTGGTTACATATTTTTTCCAGCGACTGGGCGATGCCCATGCGGGCTTGTTTTTGCCACATCTTCCACAACTTGCCCAAGTCGGCCAGTTTGGGCGGGGTTTCGCCATTGGGCATCAATTCGACCGCCCGCAATAACCCACCTTCAACCCGTAATAATTCGGGATGCAGCAGCGTTTTATTTACACCTTCTACTTGTAATGGATCCCATAGATTAGCCATTTGCCACAACCAATTGAGTTGGCGCATCGATCCAGCTCCCTTCCAACCTTCACTGATTTCGGGCATGAGTTTCCCCGCCAAGGCTGCACCCAAACCCTCACTATAAATGGGTGCTTTTTCTAGCAACCATAAGGTGGTGGAGCGTCGTCCCGATCGACTGTAGGTAATCGATCCATAAACTTGTGGGATATGCGGACGATGACCGATCGATCTTAAATAAGGCACGATCTGTTCGGGCACACGTTCGACAGATTCTGGTTGCCACCCTGGTTTGGTGTCCAATAACACCCGATCGTTAACGACTAAATAGCGATTGTTGGCTAGTGTCTGACCGATTTTTAAACTCTGGGCATCCTCACCTACGACCCATAAATAAACTTTAGGTATTGCCGTGCGACAATGAGCACAAAAATTGTGGCTCACTGGATTGGGAGCTTGGCATTCGGGATTTTGACAGACAATTTTGGCCGCGAGGTGATTAGTCATGGGGTTCGAGTTGCTCCAGGCAGCCTATAGCATAAGCTATGATGGCAGATCGGGTGTAATGCTTGAGGTGGATCGATCGAAAATTTAATCAACCCGGACTACTAAGCATAGTAATAGCGCAATGATTATGATGGTTTTGAAACCGAAATTTTCACACAGCGATCGGTAATCCATCCAAATTTTAGCTTGTCGTTTACGCGTTCGCGATCCGTCTTTACATTGTAATCAAAAATAAATCCGCTTATTCTTATAAATACCCATGATTCACCCTTTTCAAACACCCCCACCCTTAAAATCAGGAGATTTACTGTGCGTAATCGCACCTAGTGGCAGAGTACCATCTCGAACGGCGCTCGATCGTGGCATCGAACTTTGGCGCGATCGCGGCTATCGTGTGGAGGTACTGGGGGATGTGATGATGGGCTGGGGCTATCTAGCTGGTGAAGATGTATTTCGTCGCCACCAATTGGCGGCAGCGTGGGCCGATCCCGAATGTCGGGCGATTTTGTGCGTGCGCGGCGGTTATGGCGGGATGCGATTATTAGAAGATTGGCAATGGCAGCCGCTCGCTACACCCAAATGGTTGATTGGCTTTTCTGATATTACGGCGCTGTTGTGGAGTCAAGCTCGACATCAGATCGGCGGCGGTATCCACGGGCCATTACTCACGACTTTAGCCGACGAACCTGACTGGTCGCGAGATCGGTTATTCGATCTCGTTGCTGGTAAATCGCTCCCACCACTTCAGGGCGATAGTTGGGTCAGTGGTGTGGCAATGGGGAGATTGTTACCCTGCAATCTAACTGTGGCGACTCATCTCCTCGGTACGCCGATTCAGCCAGATTTAACAGGTGTAATTTTGGCGATCGAAGATGTTACCGAAGCTCCATATCGGATCGATCGACTGCTGACACACTGGCGATTGACGGGGATCTTATCAAAAGTAGCAGGCATCGCGATCGGTCGATTCAGTCAATGCGATCCCCCCGCCGGGAGTTTGAGCTTTACAGTAGAAGAAGTATTACGCGATCGATTGACAGATCTCAACATCCCGATCGTGGCCAATCTCCCCTTCGGTCATGATGGCTGTAATGCGGCACTTCCCGTCGGAGTCACAGCCATTTTAGATGGCAACACGGGTGAATTGAAAATTAGTTGATTATTTGTTCTGTAATTATTAGTATTAAGCTTTGGCTCACTTTTTACTATCCCCTATTCCCTATTCCCTATTCCCTATCCTATGACCGGACAAGAACTTAGAGAAATTATAGTTAATAAATGGGGATATTCATATGATGTCCAGATCCGTAAGGCTCCAAACAAGATCTATCTCCAAGTGATGTGGAGGTTTCAAGAACAAGCTTCTTTCCCGCTTTCAGAAACAGATTATCTCGCCCATTTAGATACGATCGGTGCTTATTTAGCAGCGATGGGCGGTGTCGGACAAGTCCAAAATTTTATCGATAAAACCACAGAAAAACCTCGACTGGGCAAGGCTGTTAGCATTTTGATAGATTTAGGCGATCGAGCTTCAGAATGGTTGTTATAAAACTAAAGAACGTTGCTTAATTAAGGTGTAAAAACATCGGTAGGGGCAATTCATGAATTGCCCCTACCATGTTTTTGACGATGTGAGGTCTAATCAAGCATGACCGATCGCCAGACCAGCAACCAGCATCCCTAATACTAGAAAAGGTTGAGCGCTGGCTTGATACTTGACATCATTTTTGAGTGGATCGCGCAGGAAATACATGTCTTGAAACGTAATCTGCGGAATAATCAATAGTCCCAAAATTGCTGCATAGAGATTTTGGTGAATGGTGGTTAGATAGACAGCAATTCCAGCTTGAAAAATATCGATCGCCAATACACAAATCCAAGCAGCTTTATCGACTCCGAACATTACTGGCATGGATTTTAGACCAAATTGGCGATCGCCTTCAACACTCTTAAAATCATTGACGATCGCAATCCCCAATCCGGCCAGACTATAAAATAAAGTTACCGCAATCAGCGTCCAATTGAGTGTCCCAAATAAGGCATGTCCAGCCCACCAAGGTAAGGCGATATAACTCGCACCCAACGCATAAGTACCCAACCACCCATTTTGTTTTAACTTCAATGGCGGTGCGGAATAAATATAAGCGACGAAAGCACCACCGATCGCCAAACAAGTCATAATTGGAAACTCATGATTTGCGGCTCGATCGAGTAAATAGGAGATGCCAATCCCGCCAGCCAAGAGGACAAAAATCTGTACTTTCACTTGGGATAGCGAAATCGCGCCAGCTGGAATCGGCCGATAGGGTTCGTTGACGGCATCGATCTCGCGATCGTAGAATTCATTGACAACCTGAGTATAACCAGTTAGAAATGGCCCCGACATCAGCATACACAACAATGCTTTGAAAAAGTTTTCGATCGACCATGTATAGGCACCTGACGAAGCAGCACCGCAGACAACCCCCCACATTAAGGGAATCCAGGTAATTGGTTTCATCAACTGCAAGCGAATCTTCCAGATCGAAGCGGCTTCAGTCGAAGCTCCCTTCATCCCCAACATCTGTCGCGTCTTTGCGCCCTTATCTTCGGACTGCTCGACTGGTAGATCGCTCATAAATAAATCGATTTGGTGCTAAGCTGTGCATGAATTAAGCCATAATTTAGAGTGTATAACTAGCGAAGCTCTCAGTCAAACATCACTGCTGACTTACCACAGTAATTTCAGGTAATTTCCTTAGCGCTTTTAAAGGCTCCTGCGAGTAGTAGTATTTAGAAAAAAGCGGGAGTTGCTGGATTGAGGTATGAATTTAGAGTAGGGGCAATTCATGAATTGCCCCTACTCTAAATTTGACAGGTTTACCCCTTTTATCGAAGATTTGGCTCCGATCTTGTGAATAAGCCGATCTAGTTTGCTGGCGGTCGCGGTAAGACTCGACCGATTTCCCAGTCTGCCAAGCTATCGGTTTCGCCTAATGTTTCCAGCAAGATTTCTACACGTTCTTGCTGCGCTGCTAAAAAGCGATCGCATTGCTGGAGATAGTCTACCCCCACGGCAAACCGATCGAAGACTTCTGCCAATTCCAATTCACCACCTTCGATCGCATCCAAAATTTCCTCGACCCGATCGACGATCTCCTCGTATTTCCACTCTTCGATCGGCTGTTTAACCTTACTCTTTGCCATTGTCGATCTCCAGTACGCGCACCCCAATTTGACCCCGATCGAGTTGAATTACCAACTCTTCTCCTAATCTTAAACGATCGCTTTCCCGCACGATCGCGCCATTTGCTTGACGTACCACTGCATAACCTCGTCGTAAGATCGAGCGCGGATCGAGTGCCTGAGCGCGTTCTCGCAGTCCCAATCGCTCTTGTTGCGCCGTTTGTAGGCGAGCAGAAATCGCACGGTGCAATCGGTGGCGCAGCTGTGCCAATCGCTCGCGTTCCAAGGTTAATTGTCGATCGGGTCGAACGCGCTCGAATCGCGTCCGTAATTGAGTTAATTGATGCTGGCGCACGACTAGCACCCGATCGATGGCGGTATCGAGCCTGTCGACTAACACCGCTCGATCGGTAACGAGATCGGCTATATTCGGCACGACCAGCGCAGCGGCGGCTGTAGGTGTCGATGCGCGGACATCTGCGGCCAAATCCGCCAGTGATTCGTCGCGCTCGTGGCCGATGCCGGTGATTACCGGGATCGAACATGCTGCGATCGCGCGCACCACTGTTTCATCATTAAAACAGCTTAAATCTTCGGTCGCGCCGCCACCTCTAGCGATAATCAAGACTTCAGCGCGCGCGTCGAGGATGACTCGATCGATCGCCCGCACGATCGAAGATGGTGCCGTCTCACCTTGAACTGTAGCTGGCGATAGCAGCACGAATAGCCCTGGATAACGCGATAAAATCGTCCGTTGAATATCACCCCAAGCGGCGGCAGTAGGTGATGTAATCACTGCGATCCTGCGGGGATAATTAGGCAATACTTGTTTGCGATCGAGATCGAATAAACCCTCAGTGGTAAGTCGTTGCCGCAATTTTTGATATACTTTAAACGGTCATAACCTGAGCTTTGTCAAAATGCTGAAAGCGGAGTGTGAGCAAGGAATCAAGCTCTTTTTTATGTTGCAGATGAGCATCATTTAGACATTCAGAGATGGCTGATGAGAACTGAGTAAAATCCTCATAATACTTGCCATATAAACATTTCTTTTTAACAAACTTCCAGAGCCTTTCAATCAAATTTAGATTGGGCGAATAAGTCGGCAAGTATAGTAATTCTATTTCCAAGGATTTAGCTAAATCTTGGACAACTCGACATTTTTGGTATCGAGCATTGTCTAAAACCAGAGTAATGGGAATGCTCAGTCCTAGGTCAGCTAATTTTTGCAGAAGTTCACAAATCTGAATAGCAGTGATATAGCTGTCATTAGTAACCAAAATAACTTCATGAGTAATGGCATTTAATGCTCCCAGCACATTGAACCGTTTTCTCCCTGAAGGTGACTTAATAAACAGCCGTTGAAAACACCAAATCATCCCCAAAAAAGCTCCCATGACAAAGTGAGCCGCATCCACGAAGAAAACCGCTCTTTTTCCTTGTCTTGCCTCTTCTAACCTGGGTTCTAGCTTATTTATTTTATATTCTTCCTGTTCATCGGGATCTGCTTTAGAAGGAATAGCCCCAACTTTCAAACATCGCATCCCTATTGATTTCAGGAATTTTTGGATCTGGGTTGGACTGCGTTTAATTCCGGTAAGATTTTCAATCTGATTTACAGCTTCATTTATGGTAGCTGGAGGATTCAATTTCAAATACTCTTTGATAGTTGTCTGATGTAATTTTAATTCACTTTTGGGTTGATAAAAGTTAATTTCTTTGAGTTTTTCTATACCACCAGCCTGATATTGTTGACAATATTTTCTCAATGTATTAGGTGAAATGTTTGCTAGCCTACAGTAAGGATTCGGGTTGAAAATGCTAGAGGGGGGAAAATCTGCTAGAGTAGACGAATGAAAAAGCCCACAGCAAAGATACAGCAGGAAAAAACCGAAATTCAACAGTTGAGCCAAGCTGAACTAGTCGAATTGGTGCTGGGGCTGCAAAAAATTATCCAAGAATTACAGGAAAAATTAGCGGTAGCGACTGGTAAAAGTCGAACCACCAGTCAAACATCGTCGCAACCACCATCTTTGGATCGGGTCTCCTGGGTATTTGGTGATAAGCGTTACTTGTATTAAGTCCTGTAACGCTTTCAAGACCGATCGCTGCCGAAAACCGTAGCCTAAGATACATTTTCTACCACAAACCCAGGAGAGCCATACTTCCATCTTCAACTGGACCCTGGGATGAGGATGGTGAAATCTTTCATAATTTAATATTTCTCGATCTTCTTCCGTAAAGTTTAGATTGCTCATCCCTCAAGCTCCACTTTTTCCTTGACTTTACTAGACTATCATCTCTTCGATCGCCGATGCTCAAGTTATGCCCGTGTAAAGTATAGCGGAGTGCTTGTAAGCCTTCCCCGAGCGGTAAAACTTGCTGAACTTGAAACTGATACTTGCCATGTGGTGCGTATACCACGATCGTCCCCAACGCACATACCTGGGTGCCGACTTGAGGTTTGGTTTCGAGATCCCGAATCCGATCCTTCCACACCACGCTGGGGAGTGTGGCTTTGCCAACTGGATCTTTGAGCGTAAAGTAGATGCCAGAAGGATGAAAATTGGCACTCGAAACTTCGCCAGTGACCCAGACTTGCCGGAGTTCGGGAGTTTGAGTTAGCGCTCGCTCGATATATCTGGTGAGTCGATCGATTGACAGTGGTTCTAGATTTGTCGATCGATCGAATAAATTATTTAGCATGATGCTCGATCTGTCCCTGTCACTGGATTATAGCTCTAATGCTATCTAGTACAACAGATCGAGGTCTGAGTTTAGCAGCTCGCAAATGACAGCTCACCATTCGCAATTGTAGGCTTGCTAAATAGTAAATACTTCGCATTTAACGGTGCTGTCGCTCGCTGCTCTGGCACGGCTGTGCCCATGAGATTGCCATTAGCCTCCAATACTGGAGTTTTCATTACTTCAGCTAATGTTTTAATTAATAGCGTAACTTGTTGTAATTTTTCGGCATCGCGTTCGTTGCTAAAATTTCGCGATTCGATCGCTATTAAACTCTGCATCGCACGAGCGTTCAAATTGGTAACAAGTTGCTTTAACTCGATAATTCGCCGTTGGACGTGTCCGAGGAAATCCTCAAACGCATTAAGTTTGGAAATTTCAGCATTAACACTCTCTTCATAGCGACTGGATTCTACTAGTGATTTTCCACCGTATCTACCGAGGAGCGATCCACCGATCGCGAGGACTGGTGCCGCGATAAATCCACCCAACAGCAACGATCCAAATGCCATGCCAGTCCCGCCTGCGGCGGCCAAGGAGCCACCGCCTAGCCAGCCGAGGGTAGTGGCATCGATCGACCCGCCGAAGGCAGTTCCGGTGCCGGCCTTGCCTGAAAATCTCATTGGTGTCAACTGCGCCCAATCCGTTGGATCGCCAATAGTTACTGTTGTCAAACAGCTTGTAGCGATCGGTTTAAGTTCAGATGAGATCGCTTGATATTGTTGAATTTGTTGTGGTGAGACTCGATCTACTCCAGCTAAAAACTTAGATACATTGTGGATGGGCGCGCGATCGATGCGATCGATAAAAGCAACGAAACGTTCGATCGTTTGAAAATGCGCTTGGATTTGAAGCTGTCCGTATTCTTTAGCTAATTCTTGGGTTGCCTGGAATAATCGTTCTACCGATTCACGTTTTTGTTCGTAACGCTTGCGCGCATCTTGCTCGATTTTCTTCGCTTCATCAAGTTTGGAAACCCCATCTGCTCCCAATACAACGCCAGCACCAGCGGTAATTATCGAAGCTGCGCCGAAAATCAGTGACATCATAACTACAAACGACTTTTAACTATTTATATATCTTTGGCAATCGCCAGCCAAAATTGCCAACCGTCGAAGCCTCACCAAATATAACAAGGCGAGACTTCATCCACCCTCAGCAAGAATGCTGATGTTAAATTGGTACTAAATAGCAATAGATACCACCTCGATCGAAGTGGTATCTATTTAAAGAAAAAGCTTAGAAAGTAAAGTTTTTAACTGATACTTTGTCGAGCGATTTCATTTTTTTATTCATCTTCCAAGCCGCCGCACTGCCGCCGATCGTGCCGAAAATAGTCAAAGGCTTCGGCACTGGTTGAGCGATACCCAAAAGCTTGAGTGGGGATAAATAAAAACTGGCGAGCGCGCCAATGGCTGCGCCTACAGTCGAGACGCATGTTAGTTAAAGTAGCGATATTCGTCTTGTATATTTTTAAATGCTGCGGTTGATGCTACTGCCAATACAATTCCTCAACTGCAGATATTATAGTTAGTCTGTAACTATAATCTAAAACTTGGTGATTGCTGGCTGAGCTAACCAGTCGATCGAGACTCACACAACAATAGGTACACTGCGATTATCGGTTAAGATCTAGGTTGGCGAACAGTTACCGCCAAAACTTGGTAACTGAATAACTGCGAACTGTTAACTGTAAAAATCCGGTATGGCGATACTTCTTAGCGATCTCGAACAACAACTAGCAACACTACAAGCGATAGCACTCGACTCGATCGCACAAACTCAGACGCTAGAAGCACTAGAACAACTACGCGTAAATTATCTCGGGAAAAAGGGCGAACTGTCCGTCATTTTACGCGGGATGGGACAATTAGCCGCAGAGGATCGTCCGGCGATTGGCGCAGCGGCAAATGTGGTCAAAGATACGATTCAAGAACGACTCGATCGTGCCAAAGCCGACCTTCAAGCCGCCCAAATTCAGGCACAATTAGCAGCAGAGACGATCGATGTCACGATGCCAGGAGTATATCGTCCCGTTGGGCGGGTACATCCGATTAATGCCACGATCGATCGCGCGATCGATATCTTTGTGGGGATGGGCTATACCGTCGCAACTGGGCCAGAAATGGAGACGGATTACTATAATTTTGAAGCGCTTAATACTCCACCGGATCACCCCGCGCGGGACATGCAAGATACATTTTATCTACCCGATGGCAATCTGCTCCGCACGCATACTTCCTCAGTCCAAATCCATTACATGGAAGAAAACGAACCGCCGATTCGGATTATTTCGCCAGGACGTTGCTATCGGCGCGATACTGTCGATGCCACCCACTCGGCAGTATTCCATCAAATTGAAATCTTGGCGATCGATCGCGATCTGACTTTTACCGATCTCAAAGGGACGATCAAAGAATTTTTGACCCAAGCGTTTGGGATGGAATTACCGATTCGCTTCCGTGCGAGTTATTTCCCCTTTACCGAACCTTCGGCGGAAGTAGACGTGCAATGGCAAGGTCGCTGGCTGGAAATTATGGGTTGTGGGATGGTCGATCCCAATGTCCTGACCAAAGTCGGTCACGACCCAGAAGTCTATAGTGGATTTGCGGCTGGATTTGGGGTAGAACGCCTTGCAATGGTGTTACACCAAATCGACGATATCCGCAGACTCTACGCCAGCGATCTCCGCTTCATGCGTCAATTCTAGGCGATCTGAGTCGATCGCTTGCTGCGGGAATTTCACCAGGCAATCGATCTAATTTTCAGCAACGCCAAAAACATCGGTAGGGGCAATTCATGAATTGCCCCTACCGATGTTTTCATACATTAATTCAGCAAGGTTTAACCAGCGAGAAATTAGCGTAGCTTAGTACCGTCGATAATTGCGGTTGTACTCGCGGCGGGCGGCACGGCGTTCTTCTTGCCGCCGAATCCGTTCGCGTTCGCGTTCGCGGCGACGAATGTTTTCGCGCCGATACTCGGGCGTACCGATTTTGAAGATGACTTGGGCTTGGAGATCGCTACTGGGTGTCGTTGCGGCAACTGGACTAGCGGTAGTACTAACAGCACTTAGCGCTAGCGACGGTTGAGCGATTGCCACGGCTGCAAACAGACCCACGATAACTGAAGACAATTTCAACATATTCAAGTGGTTATTTGAAGGTTAACTTATAGAAAAGGTGATATCTATAACGAGCAAATTAAATTCTATTAACTCGACTTTATCGCTATTATTAAAGATTAGCTTCTGTCACAAGTGATATTTATTTTTGACGCTTGATGACTTTAGTAACAGTTCTAACTAGGCGGTTAGTCAGGGAAGAGAGTTTGGTCGTATCACTAAAGTCACGCTTGGGTTTCAAAATAGTTATGACCTTAGCTAGAGGCTACTCTTTGTTAGCCCTAGTATGCTAGTAAGCAAGGTCGGAAATAACTAAAAGCTAACGATTCGCAGCGTCTAACTACTCGAAAGTTCAGTTGTTATTTTCTACTTGTAATCTACAATCATCCGAAAAAATAAGATCGTGAAAAAACTACTCCTCGTATTTGCTGCGTTGACTGCGACCCTTGCGATCGTCAAACCAGCCCAAGCAGAAATCGGCCAAAATGATATCGGCCCATCAGTTATCTTTGGCAATAATGGCGGTACTGCTTACGGCGTAAATTCTCGGTTTGGGATTGCCAACAATTTATCAGTGCGTCCGAATATTTATTTTCAAGATCGTCGCACATCCGTTGGTGCAGCCGCCACTTATGATTTCAACTTGACTGGCTCCAATCGAGACTTAACTCCCTACGTTGGTGCGGGTGTCAACTTTGATGTCAGCAACAATAACGGTAATAACAATGCTACTGGTTATGCGATCGCGGGCGCAGATTACAACTTGTCCGATAGTGTTGTTTTAAAAGGTTCTGTGAGTATTCCGTTCGACAGTACTAACTATTCCACTACCGTCGGTGCTGGGTTAGGCCTGCGGTTTTAACTAGATCTTTGAGGGGGTAACACAAGAGTTACCCCCTCAATAAATTTCCGCAGCTTATCTCAATGGACAGAATCTACCCGATCGATCGATGACGATGTTCTCGATATAAGCGTAATCCAAATTCACCTGCATGAGTCGCCTGACAATTGCGAATATCTGCTTGCATCTGAGTTGGCAATGTCTGTAGGGGGGAAGGTGGGATATGGTGTTCTGGTGGTTGGAGTATCGGTGCGGCTAGGGCGGCAAAGGTCAGATCGATCGCCGAAAAACTGTCGCCTAATAAATACTGCCGACCATCGGCTAAAATTTCATTAACTCGATCGAATACCCGATCGATTTCTCGAGATGATTCGATCGCTGATGTTTCTGTAATATTCAGACTATCTAGCACGATCGATTTTACTTTGGGAAAGATAACCGGAAATAATAATTTTTCTCGAAACGGTACACCTTGAGTCCACTTCGGATAGATCGTTTGCGGAGTGAGAATATAAGAGTAACCCCAGCGCCGAGTATTTACGCCCAGAGTATTGTTAAACAAAGTTTCTAGCTCTGTGCTGAGTTCCTGTAATTCTGGCTCGTCAGGATACAATTTTCCAGGTTGGAGCGTATCTAAATATCTTAAGATCTCGGTCGAATCACAGATCGCTTGTGTCTCCGTAACGAGAACGGGCACACTCGTTCCGCCATATTTTTTAGTAGCATTCCGGTGAAACGGCGGCATGTGCGAAAATTCTCGAAATGGAATTTGCAAGTAATCCAGTGCCCACCGAACTTTTTCAGAATAGTGGCTGATCGGGATTGTAATCAGACGGAGATTAGTTGACATTAATGCGCTCCTATCACTGAAGACTGGCGATAAAATCTAGTGGAATCCTCACTGGACGACGGGTAGTGAGATTGATAAATAATACCGTTTGTTTGGCTTGAGCGGCAGAATATTCGCCGTTGAGGATTTCTCCTGCTAATATGCATCGGAGCGTCCCCAATTCCTCGATCCACATGCGCCCAAATGCGAGATCGTGGATGGTCAATTGCCGTTGATAATTAATCTCAGTATTGGTTAAAATTGGCGCGATGCCAGTTAAGATTAGCGCTGGCAGTGGCATGTAGTATTGCGCTAGCATTGTCAACCGCAGATCTTCCAACCAGCGGACGTAGACAATATTACTCACAATCCCAGCAAAATCGATATCATAAGTCCGGATCGGCAGATCTAATTCGACTAACATCGATCGATTGGTAGATGACATCCCGTCTATGTTGTGCAATTTATATTAGAGAGTATAGTACCTTTGGTCGATGCTCTTCCAGACAAGCTCCAACATCGACAACCGCTCATCGATAACGCTGCGCTTACCAGCCGATAAATAAGCCTCAAGCAGTCTGGCTTGAGGCTTATTTACAGGAAGTAATGAAGTATCATTCAACGGCAACTGTTGGAGCCACTTGCTTGAATCTGCGCCGAACAAAGCGGAGAAAAACCAACCATTTTTGAGCTGGCGGATCGAAGAACGTGAAAATATCACCATAGGCGGAAAAAGCGTTGCGGTGATGTTGCCAATGCCGTTCGGGTGTCGTAATAAACAATAAATTGCATAGAATTTCGATCGGTTTGGGTGTTTTCCATTCGAGAATCGAAACATGTCGCCAGACTACATGAAACTCGCCAAATGCCAATCCAATCAGGGTGCCAACTGGAGACAATTGCCATAGCCACGGCACAAAGATAAAATAGGGGATCGCACCGAGCATCCCATCGAGAAATACTAGGGGATTTCTGGTCAAAACGGCGTAATGAAAGAAACTCCGATTTTTGCCGTGATGGACGATCGAATGAAATTTACCAAATACATGCTCGGGTACATGGTAGAAAAACGTAGAGAAGAAATCTCCCAGCAGGAGTAAAAGCCAAGCTGCAATAATTGCTGTAATGATTTCCACAAGCAAATCCTCAACATCGATCGGATGATAAAAGATTCAGTTAAAGTCCGGTTTATCTTGGGGTTAAGAAGGGATTGAGCGATACATTTTCTGCTGGCGATCGCTAAAATGCTTGACAAATACCAGTTAAATATTCGATAATATGGAGCTGGTTGAGAAACCAAGTGTTTTGCGTGACTGGCGGAATTGGTAGACGCGCTAGATTCAGGTTCTAGTGTTCGCAAGGACTTCCGAGTTCGAGTCTCGGGTCGCGCATATATTCGACAACAGTAGAGCGGTAAGTATTTATTAGTTAGCAGCTGGTAAATACTTGCCGTTTTACATAGTAGGGTGGAGAATGCCCCAGCACATCGATCGCCAAATAATGTTAACTAGTACTCAAAACCCGCTCGTCAAGCAAATTAGAAAGCTACAAAGTGCGAAAGAGCGGCGGGAAGCGCAGTTATTTTTGGTTGAGGGAACGCATCTCATCCAGGAAGCTGTTGCGGTCAAATATCCACTAACAACGCTATGCCATACCGAGCATTGGCAAGCACACCATCCTGAATTATGGTCGATCTCAATTGAAACATCCGATCGAGTCGAGCTAGTCAGCGATGAAGTACTCAAAGCGATGGCAACTACTGTTACTCCAGATGGAGTCATTGCGATCGCGCCACGGTTGGCATTACCAAAACCCCCGATTCCGGCAAATTTAACCATCGTTCTAGCGACTATTCAAGATCCAGGCAATTTAGGGACGATGATTCGTACCGCAGCGGCGGCTGGTGCCGATGGGTTGTGGGTGAGTCAGGATAGTGTCGATTTAGACAATCCCAAGGTACTGCGCGCCTCCGCTGGACAATGGTTTCGCTTGGCAATGGGTGTCAGCGATAATCTTGCAGCATTAGTCGCTAGTTACAAACAACAAGGAGTACAGGTAATTGCCACCACTTCGTATACTGAAACTAGCTATTGGGATGTGGATTTGCGATCGCCAACGCTGATTTTACTCGGCAATGAAGGCGCGGGATTGAGCGATGAGTTGGCGGCACTAGCCGATCTGCAAGTTAAGATTCCGATGTCAGCAGCTGTAGAATCATTAAATGTCGCAACGGCGGCGGCGTTAATGTTGTATGAAGTTCGCCGACAGCGACATGTCCGCTAGAAAATCGCTCGCAAACTAGGATCGTGACATAATTTGGGAGGTCGAACTAAGATTGTTGGTGGATCTGCTCGGATTGAAAATCAATATTCCAGACTTGAGCTTCAATAAATAGTCCGCTAGAAAATCGCTCGCAAACTAGGATCGTGACATAATTTGGGAGGTCGAACTAAGATTGTTGGTGGATCTGCTCGGATTGAAAATCAATATTCCAGACTTGAGCTTCAATAAATAGATCGTATTTTCGATCGGCATCAGTTTGCCATTCTCGGACAGGGATACCAAATCGATCGATAATACCCAAAATTTCAGCTAGAGTAAATACTCGACCATGATATTCCGGCTGATAATAATCTCGATCGATCTGACTTTGCAACCAATAACTCACCATGCTATCGGGATAGGTAAAGCTCACCAGATCGGGATCGAAATTTGTAACGGGAATTTGGAGCTTATTGCTACCTCCGTTATAGCCTTCTTCAATCCAAATCGATCGATCTACAACGAAGTAATGCGGGTAAGCTGAAGCTGGTTTACCGCCTTTGCGAATAAATTCGGCTCTCAACCAGAGTTCAGTCTCGCGGCGCAATTTTAGATAACTTTCTGGATGCTTAAATCGGTGATATACCGCTCCAGTTCTATCTTTAAGACTATAAATTAGATCTAACGCTGCGCGCTCGCTCAGTGCTGATAAAGTTTGCAAAGGTCGCGCGGCTCGATCGTAATAATGAGTCAGGAGCATCGCCAGATAAAAAATATCAAACTAAATTAACGTGAGTTCGGGTTAAGAAGAGCCTAGAGACTGGAAGTCTCGACTTGTGATGCAAAGTCCGCCTTCGCGGACTAGGATATTAGTCCGCGAAGGCGGACTTTGCAGTGCTAGCCCCGATTTCAATCGGTGGCGGGACTCAATCGAAGCAAATATCCTTAACCCGATCTCACGTTAAATTATTACTGACAAATTTGACAACATCAGCTAAACCGATGCCAGTTTTTAAGTTGGTAAAAATAAACGGTTTATCGCCACGCATTTTAATCGTATCGCGTTCCATGATGCCAAGATCGGCTCCGACATACGGCGCAAGGTCGATCTTGTTGATGACTAATAAATCTGACTTGACGATGCCTGGGCCACCCTTGCGGGGGATTTTGTCCCCCCCTGCGACATCGATCGTGTAGATAGTAAGATCTACTAATTCGGGACTAAAAGTAGCTGCGAGATTATCGCCACCGCTCTCGAGAAAGACGATATCTAAATCGCTAAATTGACTTTCCAATCGTTCGATCGCGGCAATATTCATCGACGCATCTTCGCGAATTGCCGTATGCGGACAGCCACCCGTCTCGACTCCAACGATTCGCTCCGACGCTAATGCTTGACTTCTGACCAGAAATTGAGCATCTTCTTGAGTGTAGATATCATTGGTGACTACCGCCAACTGATAGCGATCGCGCAATTGTTTGCACAAGCCATCGAGCAAGGCCGTTTTTCCAGAACCAACAGGGCCAGCAATACCAACGCGCAGAGGAGACATAAGGGGGTGGGGGAGAGGGGAAGTGGGGGAGTGAGAATGGATAAGTTATGGGGACAATCCAAAATCTCTATTCCTTATTACACTGGTCTTCAGCACAGGAGACAGTGATTTGACCGATCGCGGCTTTGGTGTCGTACTTTTGAGTTTTGAGATACTCGTCGTTACTTTCAGGATAGTCCCCAGCAAAGGAACGGGCTTTGACAGGTTTGGGACGAAATGCCAAACCATTGGGATGCTGGGTGAAGCTAATAAACTCGCGCGACTCGTTTTCTTTACTCATCGATAGCGTTGCATTGCCATAGACAGAGGCCGCTCGGGAGATCGATGTACCTGGCCCAACGCCTTGTTCGGTACGATAGTTAGGATTATCGGTGGTCAAGTGTTCGATCCGATCTGCGTCGGTAAAATTAGTCCCAGCGGGATAAGGAATATAATACTGTACGGTACCAGCTTTGGTAACGGCGATCGCGTCGAAGCCTTCGATAAAGCTAGTTTTAACGGGGAACTCAAACCCTTTGCCCATCTGTTGCTTGAGTTCTTTAAATGTCATACCGATTTTGGCATTACCGATGCCATTAGTTGTAATCTGTTGGGCGGGATCGAGCGATTTAGTCAGCGGCTCGGGTTTGGGATTTGCTTTAGTTTTTGCTGGTGCTGCGGGTACCGGAATTGCGACGGGGGTAGGGGTCGGGTAAATCGATTTTGGTAAAGCTGTGACTGTAAACGGTGATGCTTTGGGTGTCGGTTGGACAGGGGGAATTTTTACGGGTACGGGAGAGGGCACCACTGGAGACGTTACCACTGGGGATGGTGAAACGATCGCGACTGGGGATGGACTAGTCGGAACGACAACGAGCGGAGTAGGTGTTGGAGCTGTCGGCATAACTGGAGTCTTCGGCGGCTGACTCGTCCCACAAGCAGTTAGTAACCCGATCGATATCCATAGGCAGAGGTAAATTTGTTTTTTCATCACTGCTACCCAGCTTGCAAACCTCAAAATACTTAAAATCTAATTCTACCGCTAGTTAGCAATTGGTATCCACTGGCGAACGCCAACATCGCAACAAAAAATTTCCACAAGCTCGTCGGCTGTAAGATAACTCCCGCACTCAAGAAAACTAGGATAATCCCGATGGCGATAAAAATCCACCCAAAGTTCCCCATCGCCTGTCGCCACAGTGTTAGCGAGGCAATTCCCAGCATCAAGGATATTACCGAACCTGCCGCCGGAACTTTTTGCCACCAGTTATAGTAATAGTGGGTCGTAAATTCGATATCTTGTCCTAGAAAATAGATACTTACTACGATTAGCGCCAGACCACAGATCTTAGCCATAAAAACTCCTATTATCGATTGAGTGTCTGCGCTGAAACTGGGGAGATCCAGCGCTATCGTCTCTAGCATACCCACCACCTCGCCACGATCGACTGTTGGTTAAAGCCGATGCCAGTTAAGTTAGTTCTAATTATTACTACCATTGTCACGCTGCTAATTCTGGAAACTAAGCTGCCATTTTTTTCCTTTCACAATTCTTTGAAATCGAGAATCGCCAGTAATCTAGAGTTAGGATTGTTAAATTCGATCGCCTCAAGCCTGTTAACGATTTCGATCGCGCGGTTGCCGATTGGCGATCTTCCGCATTTAGAGCTAATCCAGACGTTTATTCCCCCCGCAATGGTGGGGACAGTAACGATTCTCATGCTCGATCTTTATATGTACCTGTGGCATCGCACGATGCATACCTGGCCGCTAGCTTGGCGATTTCATCGCGTCCATCATACCGATCGATCGATGAATGTCTCGACTGCTTATCGCTTTCACCCGATCGAAATTCTCAGTTCGAGTATTCCCAAACTAATGCTGATTTGGGGGGTGGGTATTTCGGCAAATATCGTGCTAACTTACGAGCTAATATTTACAGTAGTTGTGGCTCTGCAACATAGTAATTTTGCCCTGCCGCAGTCGCTCGATCGACTTTTAGCCTATGCGATCGTCACTCCAGACTGCCATCGCATCCACCATTCCCAGATCCAGAGTGAGAGCCAATCCAACTATGGGAGCGTGTTCGTGTGGTGGGATCGCATCTTTCAATCTCACACAGGGGATGTCGATCCGAGTCGAATATCGCTCGGAGTGAGCGATGAGAGTCGAGATTTAAATGTCTGGCAATTAATCGAACTTCCGCTGCAACAAACTTCCTCCAACCTGACACCGGATATATGAGCATCCCCGAGCTAGCTACCAATTCTTCCGCACCAGTCTCATTAGATCTCGATCGCGCTAAGGCGAGCCTACAGCAAAGTTTGTCCCGATACGCATCCCTAAAGGTTGGGGAAGTTTCACCCAGCTTACAGAGCGATTTAGACACCTTAGCGCACACTCTAGCTAAGTTGGAGCAGACCAACTACAGTATTGCGGCATTTGGCTTGGTCAGTCGCGGTAAGTCGGCAGTATTAAATGCCTTAGTGGGCAAAAAGGTCTTGGAAACTGGCCCCCTCAACGGTGTAACTCGGTTCCCGCGATCGATTCCCTGGTCGCCAGATGGCATCATGCAAATCGAATTAATCGATACGCCGGGATTGGATGAAATCGATGGCGATGCGCGGGGCAAAATGGCATCAGAAGTCGTCGCTCAAGCCGACTTAATTTTATTTATCATTGCTGGCGATATTACCCAGCTAGAATATCAAGCTTTGTGCGAGTTGCGGAAAGCGCAGAAGCCGTTATTGCTAGTGTTTAACAAGTCCGATCTCTATCCCGAACAGGAACGGCAAACAATCTACGAGCAGTTGAAAAATTTGGGTGGAGAAGGCACCAATGATGAGTTATTGCAACGGCTGCTATCTGCGGATGAGGTGGTGATGGTCGCTGCCGATCCTACCCCCATCCAAGTCCGCACTGAGTACCCCGATGGTACGACCAAAACCGAGTGGGAACAGCCCGAACCCCAAATCGCCCCCCTCCAGCAGAAAATTAAAGAACTATTGGATCGGGAAGGTCGATCGTTACTCGCGATCAATGCATTAGTGCAGGCGCGTTCGTCCGAGCGGAATTTAGCAAAAAATACCCTCGCTGATATGCAAGTTGATGCAAATAACTTGGTACGGAAATTTGCCCAGTATAAAGCGCTCGCTGTAGCGCTCAACCCGATCGCCATTTTAGATGTAGCGGGCGGCGCGATCGTAGATCTCATCTTAATCTTCTCACTGGCGAAGCTGTACAATCTCCCGATGACTAAATACGAGCTGAGTAAGTTATTCAGTGGCTTGTTATTTAGCGCGGGGAGTTTATTACTCGGCGAAGTAGCCACTAGCATCCTGTTTGGCATCGGCAAGTTTTCGGCGATCGTCGATGGTACGCTAAATTGGAGTGCTGCGCCTGGTTATCTTGGTGGGGGCGCGATTCAAGCCGCGATCGCGGGTTATGGCGCTTATAGTGTCGGTAAAGCTACTCAGACTTATCTAGAAGCTGGGAGTACTTGGGGTCAATTGGGGGCGAATACCGTCATTCAGGAAATACTGGCGCGGATTGATGATGCGACGATTATGGCGCGGTTGCGCGATGAGTTGATGCCGTCACCGCCAGCAGCTGAGATTGTCTCGATCGCGGAAGTGAGTGAAACTAGTGGCTAGTGGGTAGAGATCGATCGCACCGCTTGTCTTTTAAAATCCTACGGTTCTGCTGAATTCAGTTATGATTCACTTTAGAGGCAATTCCTGAAATTTAGAGTAGGGGCAATTCATGAATTGCCCCTTGTATCCTAGAACAATAGATAGATCGATCGCGTTTGGCGATCGATCGCCAGCACAGCCGGAAGCGGGAAATTCGGATTGCCCCTAGAGACACCAAGCTCGCAAGTGTAGATTGAATCCCCAACATCCGAACAGTAGCAAACATCAACACTGGACAGTATCAGAGGTCATCTCCACTAGGAGTAAACCTGCATTGACAAGGTAAGTGAAAAAGCTACTATCCGTGCTAGCAACTAAACTTCTAGCAACCAGGTACCCAAGTATGAGTCAGACAGAGCAGGGATTAGACATCTTAGGCATCGATATCAGTAAATCTAAATTTGACGTAGCTCTGATTAAAGGAGGAAGCAATAACAACAAAGTTAAAAACAAAGTATTTGTCAATACACCAGCCGGATTCGAGCAGTTACAACAATGGCTGACGAGTCAAAATGTAACTCAAATCCATTGTTGCATGGAAGCTACCAGTACTTATGGCGATGCCCTCGCACGATTTTTGTTCGAGCACGGGTATGGAGTGAGTATCGTCAATCCGTCTCGCCCAAAAGCTTTTGGGCGCAGCCAATTGAGCCGAACCAAAACTGACCGCACTGATGCTAAAACGATCGCCCAATTTTGTGCGGCTCTGACACCCGCACTATGGACACCACCACCAATTGAGGTCGAACAGTTACAGGCATTAGTACATCGGCTGGACAACCTCAAATCCATGCGGCAACAAGAGTCCAATCGACTTGAAACCGCTGACAGCATTGTGATTGCTGCAATTACCACTCATATTGAGTTTCTGGCTCAACAAATTGTTGCTACAGAAGCTCTCATTCGCGACCATTTTGACCAACATCCGCATCTGAAGACTCAACGGGATTTAATCACCTCGATTCCCGGTATCGCCCAGGCTACTGCCTCAGCAATCTTGGCCGAGATTCGCGATGTGAGTGCGTTTGAGAGTGCTGACCAGTTGGCTGCTTTTGCTGGTTTAACCCCTAGCGAGTTTTCCTCTGGTTCTTCGGTACATGGCAAACCGCGATTATCCAAAATTGGCAACCGCAGTTTACGTAAGGTTTTGTACATGCCTGCGCTGGTGGCTCGTCGTTATAATCCACTGATTCGGGCTTTTTGCGAGCGGTTGCTCGCTAAAGGGAAGTCGAAAATGGCTGTTATTGGTGCAGCGATGCACAAATTGTTGCGTCAGGTCTTTGGTGTACTCAAATCAGGACAACCTTTCGACCCTAATTTTCTCTCTTCCCCCTCTTGACTCTCAAGACAGTATCTACTCTAAATCTCGGAGGCAAATCATACCCTAAATCAGCAACGCCAAATTTACATTCCGTATTTAAAGTATGAACTGGCAACTCTTGGGATTGACTTTTATGACAGTATTTATCGCTGAGATCGGCGATAAAAGTCAACTAGCCGCGATCGCGTTGGGTGGTAGCACCCAGCATCCACGCGCGGTATTCTTCGGTTCGGTTGCTGCTTTATTGCTAGCTAGTTCGATCGGGGTCTTAGCTGGTGGCGAAATTGCGGCATTCTTACCAGTTAAGGTACTCAAAGGTTTTGCCGCATTGGGATTTGCAGTGCTCGCGGTAAGATTGCTATGGCCAAACGATCGGTAGGTGGCTGAGGCTCGACCTACCGAAATTTGACATAAATTGCAGTTGCTCGCACCAATTCCAGCGATGCTGTTGAATTAGAAGACTTGGGCAACAAATTGAGCAGCTTTTTTGGTAATATGCTCGATCGGTTGACGGGTATCGGTAATCAACCAATCCAGCGAAGCTGCTTGAACGTCGATCGTCGATCCTTCTTTATCCACACAATATCGACCGAACACTAATTTATCAGTAAGAATGACATTGGAGGCAATCCGTGAGTATTCAAAGATCACGCTATTGTCGATGTGTGCATTGCTACAAATATGACAATTACGTCCGATCATCGCGGGGCCAGTGATCTTAGCGCCATCTTCGATTTTAGTCATCCCACCGATGTAGACCGGGCCAGTAATATCGACTTTATCCCAATTGACGGCGACATTGATACCCGTGTAAATACCCGGTTTGACTTGATGCCCAGGAATCGGCACATTCTTGACTTCACCCATTAAGACGCTGCGAATTGCTTGCCAGTAGTCGGGCACTTTCCCAATATCTACCCACTGGAAATCCATCGAAATAGCGTAGAACGGGGCACCCATCTCAACCAACTGTGGAAATAAATCTCCACCGATATCATATTCCTGACCGGAAGGAATGTAATTTAATACTTCTGGCTCAAAAATATAAATCCCGGTATTGATATTCGTACTCAGTGCTTCTTCGACCGAGGGCTTCTCTTGGAAAGCTTTGATGCGACCAGTTTCATCGGTAACTACGACCCCATAACTTGAAACTTCTTCTCGGGGAACTGTTTTAGTGACGATCGTCGCCATCGAACCTTTTTCTTTGTGCCATTTGACGGCGGCGGTCAGATCGAGATCGATCAGTGCGTCGCCACACAAAACTACGAAAGTATCGTCAAAGAAGGGGCAGAAATCTTGAATCCGGCGCATCCCGCCTGCGGAACCTAATGCTTGACCTTCTAATTCTCCGTCCTCACGGATCGTTCCTTCAAATGAATAGGCAATTTGGACTCCAAACCTTTGCCCGTCGTGAAAATAACTTTCAATTTCTTTAGCAAGATGACTGACATTAACCATAATTTCGGTGAAATCATGCTGTTTGAGCAAGTCCACGAGAAACTCCATTACTGGCTTGTGGAGGATCGGAATTAATGGTTTGGGAATAGTATAGGTAATCGGGCGAACGCGGGTACCTTTTCCGGCAGCCAGAATCATTGCTTTCATATTTAATATTATCTACTGATAGTCCTCTATCCCATCTACTTTAGCAGCGATCGATTGTTGACGGGGTACTCTCCATACCATTTTGAGAGTTTCACCGATAAGTTGTAAGTTAACAGTAGCGAGGATAGAATCAGTTTTTTAAGTGCCAATTCGTTACTCATCAACGGTGAATGCCCCCGCAATACTGCTATTTTTAAGAAGCTTGCCTAATGTAGGACGATCGCTTCGCGCGTTACAACTAGTTCATTTCAACCGATTCTTCATGCAGTCTGCGGATAGTGAGGGTTTGGTAAAACTCTGTCTGATCTAGCTCGACCTTAGATTGAGCTGATAATAGTAATAGTGCCCAAAATACGCCCACTCGATCGTGGTTGACTCCATGATGCTGCCCTGGTGCGGCGGGAAATTTATCAGACCAGAGATTCACGAGGTCATCGAGCGTCCAGAAGTTGGTTTCACTAGTGTACGTGACCAGAAACTCAGCGACAAGTGCCGCCATCTCAGTTAGATTTTCATCGTGTGCCAGTCCAGCAATGGTTTGTGTCGCGCGTTTGACTGACATTGCCTTGCCCCGAATGGATCGACGCACGACGGTAGGTTCGGCAATTTTATCAGCAATTTGGCGGAGTTGCTGGATCAGATCTTCCAGTGTCACCGGACGCGTCTTGTGTGGTGGCGAGGTTAGCCGGCGGCGGATATGCCGCTCTAAGTTACGCGGTAGTCCAGCTGTGCCGATCGCTTCAAAATCGAGGTCTTCTTCAATAAATTCAAAATCTTCGGCGGGGGATTGACTCTGTTCGAGGCTTTCAGCTTTAAGTAATACGAGCATTGCCGCCCACAGAAATGCTTGTCCGGATTGGGAGAGATTGGCTTGCTTATGCGCTAGTGTCGCATCAGCCTGTAATGGTAATTTGCTCAAATGCAAATCGATCGCGTCGATCACTTTGACATCCCACGGATCGATTTCGCCACGCTGGGCGAGATCGATTAACATCGCAATTCCCATTTGGGCGAGGGTATGTGGATCTACTTGCGGTTCGACTGAAGGGGCGATGCTGTCCCGATGGGGGGTTGATACCATTAGTTAAATTAAGTGCGTTGCAACTTAATTTGTAACTTTACAGCAATTTCAGTATATTTAACGTTGCCAGATCGGATATTTTATGATTTTAGGGACTTTTCGGTCGATCGATCGCCCTAATCCTCCACCCGATAACCGAGTTCCGCCAGCCGGAGGCGCGATTGTCGCCATTTGGGTTGCACTTTAACAAATAATTCCAAATAAACTTTGCCAGCAATCAATTTCTGCATTTGCTCTCTGGCACTCGAACCGATTTGCTTGAGCATTTGCCCGCCTTTACCGATCAGGATCCCTTTTTGAGAGTCGCGTTCGACATAGATCGTCGCTAATACGCGCGTAATTTTGGCATCCTCTTGAACGCGATCGATCGTCACTGCAACTGAGTGCGGCAATTCTTCGCGGGTAAGTAAGATGATTTCTTCCCGAATCATTTCGCCCATGATAAAGCGTTCGGGCTGGTCGGTGACCAGATCTGGCGGGTAGTAATATGGCCCGATCCCCAATTCGGCAGTTAGACTGGTTTGTAGTTCTGGTAAACCCGTCTCGGTTACTGCCGAAAAGTTGACGATCTGCCACTCCCGATCGCCTACTAGTTCTTGATAACTGCGCTCGATCGCGTCAAGATGGGACGGACTCAGATCCGTCCGCGCATCGATTTTATTGATCCCTAAAATTATGGGAGTCTTAACGTTTTCTAGTAAATCGGCAATAAATCTGTCGCCACCGCCAGCAATTTCCATGCCGTCTACGACAAATAGCACAACATCGACAGCGCCGATCGCACTTTGGGCATTCTTGACTAAGACTTCACCCAGTTTGTGATGGGGTTTGTGAATACCGGGGGTGTCGACGAAGATAATTTGGGCTGCATCGGTGGTGAGAATGCCCTGTAAGCGGTTACGGGTGGTTTGGGGGACTGGAGAGACGATCGCGATTTTTTGACCGATCAGTTGGTTCATTAGCGTGGATTTGCCCACATTCGGTCTCCCGATGATGGCGACAAATCCCGATCGAAATCCCTCTGGCGCAATTGGAATTAGTCCTGGCGCTGCATCTTGCTCGCCAACACCATTGTCGAGAGACGACAGGTAAGCTTCTACTACGGATTCATTACCTGGGGTGGCTGGCTGGGATCGATCTGGCATTTGGTTCTCGCTGGGCATTCACTTCGATCTTACCCTAGTCGATGGTGCTTGGGATGGTTGGATGGATATCGTCACTTTTGAGATTAAAATGTGGATTCGAGCTGGAGGCGAATGAAATCGGCATGGACAGGGTGTGTAAAAGTAAGTTCTCGGGCATGAAGATGGAGCCTGCCAGTTGTCTGACAACCATACAACCGATCGCCTAAAATTGGGATGCCTAGCCCCAGTCGATCGGCAGCATGGACTCTAAGTTGATGAGTTCGCCCAGTAATGGGGATAAATTCAACTCGCGAAGAGTCGCCAATTTGCTCCAAAACTTGAAATTTAGTCAAACTGGGTTTACCCCGATCGACATCGACTTTTTGGCGCGGTCGATCGGTAGGATCGCCCCATAATGGTAAATCGATCGTGCCTGATTCTCGATCGATTTTACCTGCCAAAATTGCCTCATAAACTTTCTGAATCTGGCGCTCGTGAAATTGGCGCGCGAGGTGTTGGTATGTAGATCGCTCGCGTGCTAATAATAAGATTCCCGATGTATCTCGATCCAACCGATGGACGGTACAAATCTCCTCAGCTGGCAATAGTTGCCGTAGTCGAGACAGCACACTGTCTTGGCCGTCGAGATAACGCCCCGGAACAGACAGTAATCCCGCTGGCTTATCTACGGCAATTAGATATTCATCCTCATAAATAATCGCTAAGGACGGTTTGCCAACTGCGGGAGTCAAACCCGAGAGCATAAATCCCATCAATGGCTGACAGCGTTCGGCACAAGCACCATAAAATTCGCCCTGATATTTATCCGCACTATGTTCGCCCCACCAAAATTCGGCCATCGCGATCGGTTTAAGCTGCTGCGTGGCTGCATGGTGGAGTAATTTGGGGGCACAACAATCACCAGTTCCGGTGGGAATCCCTGCGGGCATCAGTTCGCGTAATGAGCTACTCGTCCCTAAAAAATTCATCAGGTGGTAAGCCTCATGCATCTGAGTTTGCAGTTGACGCGATCGAATTTTGCGCTGTTGTTTCACCTCCCGAATTCGCGCATCAGTTCGGTCTAAAATCTCCTCGAGCGGCTGTAAAGCCAGATCGCGTTCTTGTTTGAGTTGGCGACGTTCGCGCCCGTCTTGACAGCTTTGGGCTTCGAGTAATGCGAGGGTACTCTCGATTTCGCTCGGATCGAGAGTGGCACTCAGGTGTTCGCGTTGTTGTTGGCGTAATTCTTTGCGCTGGCGATGGACGATCGCTAATGCTGCCAATCGCTGTTTAAATTCTAGTGCTAATAATTTGGAGCGCTCGCGTTCTGTGGATCGATCGAGTGAGATTAATTCTTGCAGCATCGCGGCTAGATCTACCAGCGTTTCAGCCTCAGCTTCAGCAACCTGCGCTCGTCCCGGAATTGGCGGTACCCAACCATCGATCGTCGCTTTGCCAGCCAATAGCCCCGAAAAAGCCTTGAAAACATAGCGTTCGCCACTTTTGGACTCGACTAGCAATACGCCGTACATTTTGCCCTCACGAGCATACAGCTCATCCTGGGCTAGCTGTGCCATTAAGTCACGCGAGATCGTTTCAACTTCCTGAGTGCGGGGTAATTGCAAGCGTTCGCCGTGAGTGGGACAAATCCCTGTGTAGCAGTAACTAGGCGCTGAATTCATAATTGATTCGGGGCAATAATCCGAAAATCGATCGCGATCGACTGTAGGAAGTTTTTATACTAAGCTGTTCGACATCTAAATCGAGTTATGGCTGATGGTTTTAGTGGCTAGTGACTAGTGGCTAGTGACTAGTCATCGTAAATATTTGAGGATGATTTGCGATCTCGATCGTCGACTATTCTCTTACGAGAGGCTCCGCCAACAAACGATCGATTTGAAGGCCTGTCAGCTTAACGCTGGCGAGATTTAACTTTTATTTCTTTAAGTTTATCGTCGATCGAATGGTTGTCGTAATTAAACTCGATCGAGTTGAAATTCCAGCGAAGAATCGGGTAGTTGCCACAGATAGAACTAATGAAGCTACAAATCAGACTGGTATTCGTATTTTGCGCGCTCGTCCCGATCTCTGGTTGTCGTGTCCCGCAGCGAATTACCACATTTATCAATCCAGAGCCGAATACCACAAAAATTACCAATCCAACGATCCGCAAATTAGTCGCTGGTGGTATCGCGCAAACAGATGTCACTAAAAGCTACGATCCGGCTTATGTTTCCTTAACTTATCCAGGTGGCGACGTATCAGCAAGTACGGGAGTATGTACGGATGTCATAGTGCGCGCCTATCGTCAGATCGGGATCGATTTGCAACGATCGGTTCACGAGGATATGCAGCGCAATTTTGCCGCATATCCACAGATCTGGGGACTGAAACAACCCGATAAAAATATCGACCATCGGAGAGTGGCAAACCTCATGACTTTTTTCAAGCGGCGCGGTGCCGAACTGCCGATTTCTAAGAATTCAGCAGACTATTTGCCAGGAGATCTAGTTACTTACGATCTGGGTGAAAAAATCGGCCTACATATCGCGATCGTCACCAATATCAAAGATAATAATGGTTATCAAATGGTGCATAATGCTTGCTGTGGTACCAAGGTTGAAACAATTCCGCGCAGTTGGAAAATTAACGGACACTATCGCTATTTACCAAAAACTTAATGTCGATCGAGTAACGATATCGTGAACATACGCACATCTTGCATCAAAACAAAGTGACTTAGTGGCTAGTAGCTAGTTTTAGTACTCAGGAGTAAGTTTTGTGGTGATTCACCAATTTTTATGTACTGTTGCAAGATGCGAACATATCGAGTAGACAAATCTGCTGCTAACTAATTAATATCTAATCGTTTTAACATTGCCGCGCGCGCTCGATCGGCTAAACTATCGTCTAGAGGAGTCAAATTAATCTCAGTTTGGTATTTATTTTGTAGGGCAGTTTTGATCATCCAATCAGCGATAAATGGATTTTTGGGAATTAGTGGCCCATGCGAATAAGTCGCGATCGCATTGTGATAAAAAGCCCCTTCGGTACCATCGCTGGCATTATTACCATAACCTTTAATTACCGTCCCCAATGCTTCGGCATTCGGGCCGAGAAAAGTCCGACCACCATGATTTTCAAAGCCAACGATTATCGGTCTTTGTCCGCCTAGCAGCTCTGTCAGTTCGGCTGCCAATCTTTTGGCGGTAATCTCAAAAATCACGTTACCAATGCACCGCTGAGTATCGATCCCCGGATGTTTAGTTTCGAGATCGATAATGCCCATTCCTTCAATTTTCTCACCCAATCCCGGCTCGTAAAATCGCCCTAATAACTGCGGCGAACCACAGGTGAATACTCCTGGCGCACCAGCATCAAGTTTGGCTTTAATTGCCTCGGATTTAGCACCTGCGAGGTCGCGCATTACGATTTCTTGTTGTCGATCTTGAGCGCCACCACCTACCATCACATCGACCCGATCGATGACTTCTGGCGCAGAATCGCGATCGTAAGGGATGACTTCTACGTCGATGCCCCGCCATTGGGCACGTTGTTGGATCGCGATAACATTACCGCGATCGCCATAGGTACTCATGAGGGTAGGATAAAGCCAGCCGATTTTTAGTTCCATGTTTAGGGAATAGTGAATAGTGAACAGTGAACAGTGAACAGTGAACAGTGAGCAGTGAACAGTTAATAGTGAGTATTTACCAGTCTGGTCACGCCAGCAGGGTGGGCATTGCCTAGAGCTAGAGAGACGTAGGGTGGGCAATGCCCACCACTCAGGTTTTTACCTAGTACTATCTCATAAATATTTGTGGTAAATTATTCAATTTATTTGGGTTGATTCCACTCTCAATACTGGCCTTTACATTGAGCTAGAGAATCTTTCTTCCAGTTAATATTTCACGAACCTCTAACATGGCAGAATAAGTCGGAACGATATGCAGAGTTTCGTGTGGTTGAGTTAGCTCTAAAGCGGTATCGATCGCGTCTTTGAGGTCTTCTTTGACGATTAATTTGCAACCGCCATGTGGGTTGGTTTTACTATATTCCAATCGCAATGCCATATCAAAAACTCGATCGCCACTAACTACAATCGTCCCACCAGAATTGACAAATTTCTCGGTATCTACATCCCAAATCCACGAGACATCGGTACCGTCAGGGGTGCGATCGTTTAAAATCATCAAAGTTACCGAACCGCCGCCTGCTTTTTTAACCTGATTCACAGCGCGGATCGTTTCATTCATCCCGACGGGATTTTTAGTGAGCAGAATGCGAACTTTTTTACCTTGATAAACTAGTTCTTCCGATCGACCGAAGGCAGCTTGGAAGGTGCTAATCGTATCTAAAATAACTTCTTTTTTCACGCCGATCGATTCCACTGTGGTAATCGCGGCCAGGGTATTATATTTGTTATAAACACCAATTAGCACTTGCGGCCAAGCTTTACTATCGATCGAGAGTTCTCTTTTTGTAAAGCTACATTTCGGGCAGTCAAAATCTCCTTGATGAGACAGATATACGCCCTGATAAGTAAGGGCTGTTCCACAACTCGGACAGTAAATCGAGTCTACAGCATGAGGGATTTCATCTAAATATAGTTCTGGCTCTGTCATACCAAAATATTTAACTTGCTTGGGTTTTGCGCCTTTTTCGAGTTGTTGTCCGAGATAAGCTAAAGCCGGATCGTCACCGTTGACTACCAGAACGCTATCGCTCTCGAGATCGGCAATTACTTTTTGCCAGCGGTAAATGATGGTATCGACTTCGCCATAGCGATCGAGTTGATCGCGAAACAGATTTAGGGCGAGAATATATTTAGGCTTGAGCTGGGGTAAAACTAGCGGGATGACATTTTCATCGATTTCTAAGATCCCGTAGTCTGCTTTGAGTCTTCCCGTCAGACTGGTGCGTTCTAATAACGTGGTAATCAATCCATTTACTAAGTTAGCTCCCGCCTCGTTATGGACGACTTTCCACCCATCTTTTTCAAGGATGCTGCGGAGCAGCAACGAGGTGGTAGTTTTGCCGTTAGTTCCAGCGACGACAATAACCCCATATTTAATCTGCTGGGACAGGAGGGATAAAATTTGTGGGTGAAGCCGCTTGCTGATGGTACCAGGGAGGACGCTGGCGGCACCCATTTTTAATGTGCGAATCGCGGCGGTGACTGTTTTGGCTGTCAATACCGCAATGCCCAATCTGACTCGATCTAAAAAGTTTATCTGCACCTTGGCACCTGAGTTTCAGCGATGGACGAGTATCGGGGTGACTACACCACCTGAAGGTCGCTATTATATCAACACTTGGGGACGGGTGTGGTGTTTACTTCGACAGCAACGATCTTGCTGTAACCAAAATCAATCTTTGCAGCCATTAACGGCCGATAATGGCAGTAGTCCAAATCGAGCGTATACTAATCGAAAAGCTCTTTCAAACACTAAATCAGCATGCCCCACATTGGTATTTTGTGTCCTGGAGCGATCGGACATCTCAACCCCATGTGCAACTTGGGGATGGAGCTAATGCGGCGCGGTCACAATGTTACATTATTTGGTGTGCCAGCAGTAGCCGAAAAAATCGATCTAACCCCAGGTAGAATTATTTTTGTTAGAGTAGACTTTAATTACTAACGATCGCGAGCGATCTGAGCCGATCGAGGTTTGGCAAATAGTCGCGTCAAGATCGCAAATCCCACCAATCCCCCCAATAAATTCATCGTCATATCGAGAATTGTATCGTGATAAAAGGATGCAAACAATGCGTTATCTCTCGATAATGGTTGGATGCGGAAGATATATTCTAGAAACTCATTTATGTTGCCCAGCAAACATACGAAGCCCAGGATAAAAAGTAGATTCTGCCAACCCCTAAGCGACTTCCAAAATCCCGTAATTAATGGTAGAAAAAAGAATATCAACGCGATCGCCCAACAAAAATGTTCCCCACGATTGATTAGATCGAAATCTTGGGGCATCTTACCTTTGATGCGGAGGAATAGGACGCTCGTTTCAACAGGTGGATATAAAAAGATCGCCCAGAGATAACTACGCCACTGTACGAGCGATATATCTGTCTCTAATCGAGTCCAGCGAAAACAAAAAAAGATTAGGAATAGCACCCCAACCATCAGCCCCCATTGCAAAAATAGGTTAAACGAAAATAAGGTGAGGCTAATCGAGTAAAACAACCAGAAGTAGTTGGATTTGAGGAGGTTGTCCATAAATCGATTAGTTAAATGGGGCAATCGAATTTTGGATTTTGGATTTTGGATTGAAAATCTAAACTAGGTTTCAATCCCCCGAATTTATTCCACGAATAAATTTAAAATCCACTATCGGTTGAGGGGCGAGCATTGTCTCCATTCTAGGGGATGGCTTTACCCACCCGCTACATCATTATTATTGCTGAAACCAGATATGTCCGTGGGTGTGGTGTTTGCTACGGCAGAGACGATCGATAATGCCACTATTGGAGCAGTGATCGTCCGCAGAATTTGCTTACCCAATGATACTAATTTAAATTCATGTTGGAGTGCCAAATCGATTTCTTTAGCTGTCCAGCCGCCTTCAGGCCCGATCGCGATAATAATTGGGCGATCGTATGGGGCAGATTGTAGACAAGTCAGCAGGTGTGGATGTTCGCCGCGTGCTTCACAGAGATATTTACGACTCCGATCCGGAAGTTGGGCAAAAATAGCCTGGAGCGGTTGTGGTTCGGCGATTGTCGGAATTGTGAGGTGTTCGGATTGTTCGGCGGCTTCTTGGGCGATTTTGCGCCATCTTTGCAGCTTTTGGGGACTCGGTTGGAGTAGGGTGCGATCGCTAATAGTGGGGATGATTTCGGTTACACCGAGTTCGGTACAGGCGCGCACGATATCATCGAAGTTATTGCCTTTGGGTAGGGCACAAATGAGGGTAACTGGTTGGGGGAGTTCTAAATCTTGGCTAGTAATTAGTTCGATAATCTGGGCTGTATCGCCAGTTAGTGCTGCGAGGTAGAGATTTCCGGTACCATCGATCGCCTGAAACTTTGAGCCGTTGTGGAGGCGAATAACACGAGTGAGATAGTGATATTGTTCGGTCGTGAGATCGATCGAGTTCTGCTGGATTTGTGCGGGGCTAATGGTTATACGTTGCACGATCTTTGAGAAACTGCTGGCATTGGAGAATGAATCAGATCGATATTTAAATGCGAAGGGGTATCCCAGCAGGATACCCCCAAATCTGCTATCGCTCATCACGAGCGATCTCCAGATTTCTACATTTCAGCAGCAGCCCGCTCGATCAAGCGTCTGGCTAGCGTCTGAGTACCAGTATGCGCATAATAATTGGTACTCACATCGAGGAATGCGCCCAGATAATCTAATTTATCATCCGTAATGTCCACAAAGTTGCGGAGATTGCCGACGACTGATTCGGGGGTCAAACCACGCGAAGTTACAAAATCGCTCATCCAACCGCTGACAGAACTAAAACTTTGGGTAATAAAGCCCAGTTGTCCGCCCGTATCGCCGCCAGGAATTTGGTCTTTGATGCCTTTGAAAGTTTGGTTGCCTTCTAGCTCTTTAGGACTCATCCCGCCCATTTTATCCGTCACCATACCGATAAAATCGGGGCCGAGCGGAATCAAGCCGTCGAAACAAATCAACGCGCACATCCGCATTAGAGACTCACCACCGTAATCACCAAGTGCGGCGAGGAAGTCACCGACGCTATCGCCAGGGATACCATTGATTTGGCAGAATGCCACGATTTCCGCGACTAATTTGACGCTGAGATCGATCGTTTGGGCGGTTTCGGCTTTGGGCGTAATATTTCCCAAAAAGCCCAACATCGAGAAACTTTCGCCGAGTTTATTCGCCATTGCTGCCGCACCGAGGGCGCTGGAGCCGGAGTCTACCGTGTTGTAGAGCCACATTGCAGTTTGGTAGCCTTCGCCTTTGTCATTATATAAAGCTACCGCGCGTTCGCCGATCGCTTGAATATAGTCGGGGTCGTCAGTACCAGTTACAATCTTGATGGTGTTGTCGAAGCCGACGATATTTTGCCATTGTCCGGGGATGACAAAATCCAAGGCATTCAATGACATGACGGTCAATCCCCCAGTGGGCAACTCGTCTACTAGTTCAAAAATTGCTTTGCTCACAGTTGACTCCTGAAGATAATTACAATTATTAAGCGATTACTTGAGTGTGGATAAGCCGCCGAGGTTAAACTTTTGAAGCCACATTTTACGATCCTCAGCCGTAAATGAAGGATCGCGAGAGGCTACTTTAACTTGGTAACGGTTATTGACTAATACCGAAGTACTTTTGAGCTGAGTGTTATCTATCAGTGGATAGTTATTGAGTTTGCTGATACTATTTTCATATTTCTTAGCCGCAGCGGGGAGGCTAATCGTGTCACTGATCGAGAGAACAGCGACATTTTTCCCGGACTTATTTAGCTTAGCTTCAGCAAAGCCTTTCTTCTCTTGGGAGAATACACGGGAGTAGCCAGCACTACCTTGAGGGAAGAATTTATTAAAATCGCCACCAGCTTCGGCATTCTTGGCGACGGCGGCGGGAGCGTTTCTGCCGGAAGTCTCTTTTTGAGTTTGAGCGTAGGGTGAGGGTGCTTTACTCGAACATGCAGAGAAGAGCAAGACTGCCGATAATAAGAGCGGAATTAGGGCTTTACGCCATTTAGAAACGATCGTGGTTGCTTCCATATTAATCCAATTTCTCAGGTCTAACCTTCTTATTGTCACCTATGACTGTCACCATTGTGGTGGGAAAACCGAATCTTGAAACTTTAAAATTTTTATACTAATTACTAGTCAGTAGCTACGTTCGATCGACTTTTTTTAATTATTAAAACTTATCAATATTTGTCTCGAAATACTTCAAATAACACGGATTATCTACCGATTGTCAAGGTCAATTGGCTACAGGTGATGGTATCCGTTGGCTGAGAGGGCGTTATTCAAGTGTCATTTGTCCGAGCTATACCGCTAAAAAGCGTTGAATCACATCCTGGCTCAATTCACTAGTCGCCCCCGAAGCTACAATGCCACCCTTTTGCATTGCATAATAACTGTCAGCTTGTCTCACAAAGTGCAAATGTTGTTCTACCAGCAATACCGATACTCCCGTAGTCTCGACTACTCGCTTTACTGCTGCCTCGATATCCAAGATAATCGAGGGCTGGATGCCTTCTGTAGGTTCGTCCAAGACGAGTAGGCGCGGGTTGCCCATCAGCGCACGGGCGATGGCTAATTGCTGCTGTTGTCCGCCGCTCAAGTCGCCACCCATTCGGGAGAGCATTGTCTTTAACACTGGAAATAGTTCAAAAATATCCTGGGGAATTTTGGTCGAGCGATGACTGTTACCCCGCGCTTCTAATCCGAGCAGGAGGTTTTCTTCTACAGTCAATCGGGAAATTATTTCTCGTCCTTGGGGGACATATCCGATCCCCATTCTGGCACGCAGATCGGGAGATCGATCGTTGATTCTCTCGCCGTCAAGGATAATCTCACCAGTGCGGGGGGTAAGTAAGCCGATGATACTTTTCATCAGTGTAGTCTTACCTACGCCATTTCTGCCGATCAGACACACAATCTTTCCTGCTGGAACGTGTAAATCGACATTACGTAGAATATGACTCTCGCCATAGTAAACGTTGAGATTGGAGATTTGGAGCATAATTTAGTGGCTAGTGAATAGAGGATAGGGACATATTAATTATTAATTTATTGCGGTTGACCCAGGTAGACTTCGATGACTCTCGGATCGTTTTGGACTTCATCGATCGATCCTTCACAGAGTACCGTTCCTTCATGTAAAACCGTAACTTTTCTCGCAATTTGTCGAACGAATTCCATGTCATGTTCGATTACTAGGATTGCGTGACTTTCAGATAGGGTAACTAGTAAATTGCCAACATTTTCAGTCTCTTCATCTGTCAACCCAGCTACAGGTTCGTCAACTAGTAATAAGTCTGGTGATTGAGCGACTAGCATCCCGATTTCCAAGCGTTGCTTTTCACCGTGGGAGAGTAAATCTGCCAACCGATCGGCTTTGGAGATCAACCCGATTGTTTCTAATAATAGACCAACTCGATCGCGCTCCGACTTCGATAGTTTTTTAAATAATGTCCCCCAGACATCTTTAGTGCGATTTGCCGCTAGTTCTAAGTTTTCTCTGGCGGTGAGATTGAGATAGACTCTGGGGGTTTGAAACTTCCGCCCGATGCCCAATCGCGAAATTTGTTCTTCCGAATAGCGCAACAAATTTTTACCTTTAAATAAAACCCGTCCGGTGGTTGGTTTAACCTTGCCCGTAATTAAGTCTAGAAACGTGGTTTTGCCAGCACCATTCGGGCCGATCACTACCCGCAGCTCTCCAGGAGCCATGCTAAAGTTAAGATTATTAATAGCCTTAAATCCATCAAAATCTTTAGTTAAATTTTCAGTTGCCAAGATGCTCTCGTTCACTTTGTACCTCTGGATCTAAATCGATATCTGGATATGTATGGATCGCCGCTCTTTGGCGTTGAAATAGTTTCTTGAGACCGACAATGCCATCGGGCAATACAGTTACAACTAGTAAGAATAACGCCCCTTGAAAAAATAGCCAAACTTCCGGAAATTGTTCGCTGAGTAGGCTTTTGGCAAAGTTAACTAGTAAAGTACCCAAAATTGCGCCAATCAGGGTCGCACGACCGCCTGCGGCCACCCAAATGACCATTTCGATCGAGAAGCCGATATCCATTAGTTGAGGGGATACTCTTCCGGTTTGAATGGTATAGAAGGCTCCCCCAATTGCCGCAAGCGCGGCAGAAACAGCAAAGACGATAACTTTAAATCCAGTCGGGTTATAGCCAGAAAATCTCAAGCGATTTTCGTCATCGCGGATGGCAACCAAGAGATTGCCAAATCTCCCACTCGTCAACCAGCGGCAGAGTGCATAAGCTAAAACCAGAAAAACGATCGTTAGAATATAAAAGGTAAATTGATATCGATTGACATCAGCACCGAGGATCGTTTTAAAGTCAGTCAGTCCGTTGGTACCGTTAAATAGTTTTTGTTGGCCGTTAAAGAAGTTAAAAAAGACAACGGTAGCAGCTTGCGTCAGAATCGAAAAATAAACACCGCGAATCCGATTGCGAAAGACTAAATAACCGAGCAATCCACCGATAATCGTAGGGATGAATAAGATTGCAAAAATTGTAAAGCCGAAGTTATGAAACGGCTGCCAAAATGCTGGTAACTCAGTCAACCCATAGAGATTCATAAACTCTGGAAGTTGGTTGCTAGCATCTGCGGGAATCTGCAACTTGAGATACATCGCCAACAGATAACCGCCGAGCGCAAAAAATACTCCATGTCCTAGACTGAGCAGACCGGTATATCCCCAGATCAGATCGATACCTAATGCCGCGATCGAAAGTGCTAAAAATCTACCTAATAAACTGAGTCGAAAATCAGTTAATAACCAGGGTACGACTAAAATGAGCGCTAGCACGATCGCGCCGACAATTCCGGCTTCTACAAGTAATGGTTTTCCCCGACTTTTCTTTGGTGTAATAGTTATCATAAATTCGCGATCGAGCGGTTATATTTGAAAATTAGTTGATTCATCAGCGTGAAGACGCTGGATTTTGGCGAGCGATGCTAGTAATTATCGATATTAATTCGATCGGCCTACCCTCACAGAACCGTGGCTATAATTCCACATTGCGACCTTTTTGGGGAAATATCCCCCCCGGACGAACTTGGAGGAAGGTGATAATTAAGGCAAATACCATCACTTTTGCCATACTAGTAGTTGCAAAAAAGGTGAAGAAATCAGCAACAGGTTGGATGGATGCAAACAATGATACAAGACTGCCAGAACCGATTAAGTAGTTGGCAGTACCGATCCCCAGGGCAGCGATAATCGTCCCGACTAATTTCCCGACACCACCGACGACTACCACCATAAAGGTATCGACGACATAGTTTTGTCCGGTATTCGGCCCGACAGAGCCTAGCAAACTAATTGCACAACCAGCGATACCTGCCAACCCCGAGCCGAGGGCAAATGTAAAGGCATCAACCTGAGCGGTCGGAATCCCCAAACAAGCACTCATATTGCGATTTTGGGTGACAGCGCGAATCCTCAAACCCCAATTGGTGCGCTGTAAAAATAGATAGATACCGACCAAACAGAGCGCAGTAATTACCATAATAAACAGCCGACTGTATGGCAATTGAAAATCACCAATTGGCCATCCGCCTCGTAACCAAGCAGGTGCGGTGACATCAACGTTTTGGGCACCAAACCACGGCTGTGTAACGGCAAGTTGAAATTTTTGGCTGAGGAAGATCCCCACTACACTACTAATGGCGATTGACAGTGGTAGTAAAATTGCGATCGCTACGGTACGCATCCGCTCGAAATTTGGGCGGCGTTTAATTAATGACATCCCGCCGAAAAATAGCAAACAGAAGAGTATAATCGCGATCGTCAGCACCCAACTAATACTCCGCACTAGTTGCTGCAGGATCAGACTCACGCCCCAAGTTGCCAACAGCGTTTCTAACGGTCGTCCATATAGGAAGCGGATAACTCCGCGCTCTAACACTAATCCCGCAGTGGCGGAGACCAGAAAAGCAGCAATTAGAGCAAAGAAGATATAAAACTCAAATAGGGGCGCAGGGAGCAATTTAAACAAGTTTTGGACGACGAAGGTGGTGTACGCCCCCAACATCATTAACTCGCCATGTGCGAGATTGATTACGCCCATCAAACCAAATACGATCGCGAGTCCCAATGCTGAGATGAGCAATACAGACCCAATGCTCATGCCATTAAAGATGGCTTCTAAGAATCCTGTTAGCACTTTTTTGGTGGGTAGTGGACAGTGAACAGTGAACAGTGAATAGTGAATAGTGAATTACAAGTATTTGTTTCTAGATAGTTCGGGTTGAGTATATAGATAAAAAATTAGGTTTGGTAATAGTTCCCAAAACCTAAGCGGTGGGCGCTGCCCACCTTACAACTTATTATTAAAACTATGAATTGTGAATTCATAATTCATAATTAATTAGCCTTTGTACTTGCCACCTTTGGCTGGATCCGACCAGTCGCAAGCATAACCTTTAGTTTCTGCTACGTATTGGTTCCAGGGGATAGGTTTGACCGCTGTTTTGGATTCAGAAACTATCTTGAACATTCCGTCGGCTCCAATTTCACCGATGCGAACGAACTTGGAAAGGTGATGGTTATTTTCGAGTGTAACTTTACCTTCTGGTGCATCGAAAGTTAAGCCCAAGGCTGCTTTACGCACAGCTTCGATTTCGGTAGTCTTCGCTTTTTCGACTGCCATTTTCCACATGTAGACCATGATATAGGCAGCTTCCATCGGATCGTTAACTACTCGATCGTTACCGTATTTCTTCTTGAAGCTATCAACAAAGGTTTTGTTCGCTGGCGTATTAACGGTTTGGAAATAGTTCCACGAAGCATAGTGACCTTTGAGATATTCTACCCCGATCGCTTTGACTTCTTCCTCGGCCACACTTACTGACATTACCGGATATTTATCGGCGGTTAAACCAGCACTTTGCATCTGTTTAAAGAACGCAACGTTACTATCACCATTGAGTGTATTAAAAATGACTCCGCCTTTAGGTAAAGCCTTCTTGATCTTGGCAATAATCGGTGTAACTTCATTGTTGCCTAATGGTAAGTAATCTTCACCGACTGTTTTACCACCTTTAGCTTGTAGTTGGGCTTTGATGATGGTGTTAGCAGTGCGTGGGAATACATAGTCAGAGCCAACGAGGAAAAACTCTTTGCCTTTATTTTGTAACAACCAGTCAACCGCAGGCTCGATTTGTTGGTTCGGTGCCGCACCCGTATAGAAGATGTCTTGCGAACATTCTTGGCCTTCGTATTGCACGGGATACCACAACATATGCTTCTTCTCTTCAAATACAGGTAAGACGGCTTTCCTACTTGCAGAAGTCCAGCAACCAAAGACAGTGGCTACTTTATCTTGGTCGATCAATTTCTTGGCTTTCTCGGCAAATTTGTCCCAGTTAGATGCACCATCTTCGACGATGGCTTCGATTTGCTTGCCTAATACGCCACCTTTGGCATTGATTTCCGCGATCGCGAGTTGCTCGGCATCGACGACGCTTTTTTCACTGATTGCCATCGTACCACTGAGGGAATGTAAAATTCCCACCTTGACCGTGTTGCCATTGGCAGCGACAGGCGAGGCACTCGGACTTTCAGCAGTAGTTGGCGACGCGCTCGGACTAGCGGTAGGAGTCGAGGCTGGATTGGTACAAGCTTTGAGCAGCATCGTGCCTGCTAACCCAGCCCCACCCAAAATGATGAATCTTCTACGCCCAAATTGATTTGCCATTGATTTTTAACTCCACTCTTCACACAGAATTTATTGGGTGTGATATTACGGTTAATCTTAGATCTTTTTTGTGATTTAAGATACATGGAATTGTAAAGTTACGCTAATTGCTGAGTCGATTGGCTGAGGGAGCGGTTAAGCAGGTATTCTTGATAAAGGGAATTCGATCCTATTTATTGACTAGTTTGGTGAGGAATTTTATGACACGCTACGACGTATATGGACTCGGTAACGCATTACTAGATATAGAATGCGAAGTAGCGCCAGCGGTGCTTGAAGAATTGAGCATCGACAAAGGGGTGATGACGCTACTCGATGAAGAGAGTCAAAACAAAATTTTAGCTCGGTTGGGCGATCGCGCAACCAAACGCACCAGTGGCGGTTCGGGTGCAAATACGATCGTGGCTGTCAGTCAGTTTGGTGGTAAAGCTTTCTACTCATGCAAAGTAGCTAACGACGAGCCTGGCGCGTATTATCTCGACGAGTTACGTCAATGCGGTGTCGATCTCGATCTCGAACACAACACCGCCGCCGCAGGGATTACGGGTAAATGTCTGGTACTAGTGACTCCTGATGCCGATCGAACCCTGAACACCTTTCTAGGCATTTCTTCCAGCTTTTCGGAAGCCGAACTAGCGCCTGAGACGATCGCTAATGCTACTTATACTTACATTGAGGGCTATCTCGTTACAGGTGAAACTAGCAAGCAAGCCGCAATTAAAGCCAGAGAGATTGCCACAGCCGCAGGTCAAAAGGTCGCACTGACGCTTTCCGACCAGAATATGGCAAAGTTCTTCAAACAAGGACTATTGGATATGATTGGTAATGGTGTCGATTTGTTGTTTGCCAATGAAAGCGAAGCATTCGAGTTATCGGGAACGCAAGATCTAACTGAAGCGATCGCACATTTCAAAACGCTGGCGAAGACATTTGCAATTACATTGGGATCGAAAGGTTCGATGATCTTTGATGGGCAAGAATTAATTCAAATCGAGCCATTTCCGGTGAAAGCGATCGATACTGTCGGTGCTGGTGATATGTATGCTGGCGGAGTACTCTATGGTATTACTAACGGCATGGATTGGGCGAGTGCTGGTCGGTTGGGATCGCTGGCTTCAGCTCAAGTTGTCACGACTTTAGGCGCGCGGATGGCTACTGCGGATGTGAGATCGTTATTGCAGCAAGTTAAAGATTGAGCATCGATCGAACATTTCCTTCAAAGAGGGGAATGTTCGATCGATGCGGTGGCTAAATCTTACTAATACATTTAAGTTAAGTAAGTGCCAATTCTAAAGTGAGGTTTTATCTTTGACAAATAGAAAACAAACTGCCTGGAAAAAGAATCGTAAATTTGGTGATGTTTATGGGGGCAGATCCAAGCCAAAAATCACCGATCGCCTCTTTCGTCGTCTTCATTCGATTTCACCACCAACTCTATTAGATCGGCTCCCGATTTATATTATTGACAATCCCTCTCGCGATTTCTTTTTTCCGCTGCAACCCAATGAAATTGAGGTAGAACTCGAACGTTTGCTAGTAGAAGATCGATCTCAGATTACGCATATCTGGCTGCGACGGTGTAAGAAGAGTGAATATCTCGCTGGAGAGCTACCATTTGCACAGTTTATATGTGGTTCTGGCATCAGAGTAATTATTTTGTATCCGTGGCCATCGGACATGAGATTATTTATTTCTAAGCAGCGTCCCACCGATCGACAATTACAGCAATACGCAAGTTATACAACCGATCTAATCGAAACATCTGCTGGTTGGTTTCTAGCATGGACGCTACCAGCACTAAAAGACTTCTATGTCGAAACATTGCTCTATCACGAAATCGGTCATCATCTAGACTGGTATAGACGGCATTGGACGGCGACAAATCATAAGGACACAGAAGAATATGCCAACCAATATGCTTTCGATCGCACATCAAAGCGTAAGTTTACATATTCGCAACCAATGGAGTCTAACATGCTAACATCTGAGTAAAACTTTATTAATTATCGGTCGTGTCAAATGCAACCACGTTGTCGGAATTAATTCAGCAGATGCTCGCACCAGAATTTTATCCCCATTCGGTAACTGAGCCGATCGAGTTGATGCAAACTCATGCTTCTTTTGTCTTACTGACGGGTGACTTTGTTTATAAACTCAAGAAACCAGTCAACTTTGGTTTCCTAGATTACTCGACCGTTGCTAACCGTCAGCATTTTTGCCAAGAAGAACTCCGGCTCAATCAACGAGGAGCTAAAGAATTATATCTAGAAGTAGTAGCTATCTCAAAACAAGGCGATCGCTATCATTTTGGTAACGATGGAGAAATTGTAGACTATGCAGTCAAAATGGTGCAGTTTCCCCAAGCAAGTTTACTCAGTAATATGTTCGAGGCGGGAACGATTACTGTTGCTGAAATTGAAGATATGGGTAAAGTTGTCGCGCAATTTCATGCAAACGCTCAAACTAGCGAATATATTAATAGTTACGGTACGGTAAAGCGAATTCGCCAATCGATCGAGGAGAATTACCACCACACCAAAAAATACATCAGTCGCGCTCAGACTCAAGCGCAATTTATCGAAACTAAAGCATACAGCGATCGCTATTTTAGCGAACATCCCGAATTATTCCAAGAGCGAGTAACTGGCGGATTTATTCGTGAATGTCACGGCGATTTGCACCTAAGAAATATCTGCCGTTGGCACGATCGAACTCTGCTATTTGATTGCATCGAATTTAACGAACCGTTTCGCTTTGTCGATACGATGTATGATGTCGCTTTTGCGGTAATGGATTTACAAGCGCGCGGACGCAAAGATCTGGCAAATCGGTTTTTAAATACCTATGCCGAACAAACTGGTGATTGGGAAGGTTTGCAGGTATTACCCCTATATCTGAGCCGTCAGGCTTATGTACGAGCGAAGGTGACATCATTCCTGCTCGACGATCCCGGGATCCCAAAGGCAGAGAAAGAAGCCGCTGCAAAAACAGCGGGAGACTATTATCACCAAGCTTGGGCATATACCCGCGCCAGTCAAGGTAAGTTAATCCTGCTATCGGGTTTATCTGGTGCGGGTAAAAGTACGCTAGGCAAACAAATTGCGATGCGAGTCGGTGGAATTCAGCTACGATCTGATGCTGTGCGAAAACATTTAGGTGGGATTGCGCTTTTAGCTAAAGGCGATGCAAGTCTTTATTCGCCCGAAATGACCGCTCGGACTTACGATCGCGTATTAATGTTGGCGCGAAAATTAACCGATGCGGGTTTTATAGTAATTTTGGATGCAAAATACGATCGAGTCGCACTTCGTGCCGCAGTCGTCAATTTAGCCCAGTCTGAGCACATTCTGCTGCAGATCCTGTACTGTACTGCCCCAGATACTGTTGTGCGCGCTCGATTGCAGCAGCGGACTGGCGATATTGCCGATGCGACTGTCGATTTATTAGCCAGTCAACAAGCCGCTTGGGAAGATTTTACACCAATCGAGCGCTCGTATGTAACGACGATCGATACCACTCAAGATCTGTCTGAATTGTTAACCCGATTAGATAGTCGTTAAATTAAATCGAATAATAGAGCGGAAAGGATTTAGCCTCTTTTGGTTTGACGTAGACAGTTTGCTGTGGCTCTAATTTTAGCTCGTCAAATCGATCGCGGGTCAAATGCGCGGAAATTACCTGACCGTCAGCGAGTAATAATTCGGCTTGAATTTCCCAACCTAGATGAATGATCCGATTGACTGTTGCAGTAGTCATCGTACTATCTGGCTCGATCGAAATCGAGATATCTTGTGGGCGGAGATAGACTTGGGGATGTGATGATTCAAACCCATTATTTTGGAAGATATCCGCGCTACTAGGCAGCACATTTACCGGGCCGATAAAACTCATGACAAATGCGCTTGCTGGTCGATCGTAAATCTCCGCTGCGGTGCCGACTTGTTCGATTTGACCTTTATTCATCACTACGATTTTATCGGCTACTTCCATCGCCTCCTCTTGATCGTGAGTGACAAAAACGGTAGTAACGTGAACTTCATCATGGAGGCGGCGCAACCAGGCACGTAAATCTTTCCTAACTTTAGCATCCAGCGCGCCAAAGGGTTCGTCTAAGAGTAATACTTTGGGTTCGACGGCGAGAGAACGCGCTAAGGCTACCCGTTGGCGTTGTCCGCCGGATAATTGGGAGGGATATCGATCTCCCAAGCCACTTAATTGAACTAATTCTAGCAATTCGTCGGCGCGGGCTTTAATTCTTTCGGGGCTGGCTTTGCGGAGCTTCAGCCCAAAGCCGATATTTTCCCGAATCGTCATGTGCTTGAAGAGGGCGTAATGCTGGAACACAAAGCCGATATTGCGTTCTTGCACGCTTTGATGAGTGGCATCGGTGCCTGTGAGCCAGATTTTGCCACTATCGGGGGTTTCTAGTCCAGCAATCAAGCGTAACAGCGTGGATTTACCGGAGCCAGATGGCCCAAGGAGCGCGACGAGGGCACCGGATTCGATTTCGAGATCGACGTTATCGACTGCTTGAAAGCTGCCAAATCGTTTGGAGACGTTTTTTACTGATATACCCACTCTCTAATTACCTTTACAATAAATTTTCTGATAAAATTTCGCTCTTAAATCTCGATCGATACCTGTAGACATTTAATATCGATTGTTACTGCTGATTTAGGCACTCACCCAGTTTGGCACTTTCCGCTGTCAGGAGAGGAGGAGAATTTTTGGATCGATCGATAATTCTTTATTTTAATGCAAGTACGACAGAGCGAGCGGGAAACCGTGATATCTTGAAAAGAGTGTTTTCTCAAATTGCTTGTGGAATTGTCCTCTCGATTGGAATATGCGTTAGTTGCCTTGCTGGAAATAGCTAAGTATCAAGACCAAGGCAAACCCCTAAAAGTTAATGAGATTGCGGCGAGTCAGTCATTACCAGAACGCTATCTCGACCAAATTTTTACAGCCCTCAAACGGCAAGGGATTATTTCGAGTCAGCGGGGGATGAAGGGGGGGTATTTACTTGCCAAGGAGTTGTGGCAAATTACCTTACTAGATGTGGTACTCGCGATCGAGGGTGGCAGCAATCAAAAGAAAGCCGATCCGACTACATTGAATACTTTAGAAAAAACTGTCATTGTACAAACATTCGACGGAATTAAAGATTCGGTTAATGAGATTTTACAAAGTTATACGTTGCAGGATTTAGCCAAAACTTTAGAAACCCAGCGGCAAAGCAGTCCTATGTATTATATTTAATCTGGGTTCGGGATGGCTTCTAGCTTCGTTTCCACACCGCCCTCAAATGAATTTGGGGCTAATAGCTAAAGTTCTCTGAAGAGAACTGCCAAATTATCCAGTTCGTTGAAACGAACTTTAGCTGTTAGCCCGAACTTCTAGTTCAGGGCGGTGCTTGCGCGAAGCAAATTAATTTTCCTTATCCCGAATTCACGTTATTTAGATATATATGTTGGATAGATCGATGTGAAACCTAACCTAATAATACAGGACCGATAGTCCAGCAATATATCTGTTATTGGTAACGTTTGCTCCCGAGCATATTTTTTGCCATATTTCTAATTCTCTTGTTTTTTCCATACTGATATATATACTCAATCTGATGACGTTGAATATCTTCTTTGCTTAATAAATATTCTTGAACATCACCAGGATAGTTTTGAATGCAATTCTTGACGATTTCGTCCGAAATTGGTATTTGGCTGATTGTTTTTATCATGCTTTTGTTTCGATGATAATTTTGAAATATTTGACTTGCAAATTCTGGACGATTGACCAAGCTTGTGTATTGCTCATCAGTCAGTCCCCGCCATCTCAAGAGATCCATTAGAGCTGCTGTTGCCATAGAGCGATAGTCATCTATTTCAGTTAAATTGATATAGTTATCGATGTTTCGATCGCTTAAACATTCATTATCTTGTAATATTTTTTGGAATGCACTATACCTATAATGCTCTGTAGATTTATCATCCGAACAAACAAAAGATTTATATTGATTCAATATAAATGATTTATCAATTAAGTCATACTCCAACCATTTAATGTGAAATTTCATATCTGTCAATGCTGGCCAGATCGATTCTTGCTCGAACATCAATTTTCAACCAACTCACATTACTTAATAATCTATGATTCATCCTCGATCCGAGTTTTACTTTCAAGTATTTCCTTAATAACCAAAGTAACTGCGGCGAGTAAAGCTAATAAAACTGCGGCTGAAAAAGCGGCCTCGGTTTCGTATTGTTTGTAAGCTTCTTCGACGAATAACGGTAGACTTTGAGTTGTATTTGCGACATTTCCCGACACGACGGATACCGCGCCAAATTCGCCCATCGCTCTAGCATTTGTTAGCAGTACTCCATACATCAACCCCCACCGAATATTGGGTAATGTCACTCGCCAAAAAATCTGCCAATCACTAGCACCTAGAGTTCTAGCTGCTTCCTCTTGATCGATACCCGCTTCTTCTAAGACAGGAATCACTTCCCGCACCACGAATGGCATACTTACAAAAGCTGTTGCCAAAGCCATCCCTGGAAAAGCAAAAACGATGTCGATGCCGCGCTCTTGGAACCAGCTCCCAAACCAGCCTTGACGACCATAAAGTAGCATAATCATCAAACCTGCTACGACCGGAGAAATCGACAGCGGTAGATCGATAATACTCAATAATAACGTGCGACCAGGAAATTTGTGCCGCGCGATCGACCAAGCCGCACACAACCCAAAGATCGTATTAATCGGTACAGAAATTAATGCCAATAATATAGTTACTTTGGCAGCATTAAGAAAATCCGGTCGCATGAGATTGGCAAGAAATGGATCGAATCCTTTGTGAAATGCTTGATAAAAAACATTAATCGCGGGAATATAAATAATCAGACTGATATAAGCGATCGCGATCCCAATTAAAACGATCGGTACCCAATTAGTTGCTTTTTTTCCTGGGCCTTGTCTTACCATCGCATCATTCCTCATAGCGTTGACCCCAAGCTTGTAAAATGTTGATTGCCAGGAGCAACACTAATGAAATTAATAATAGGACTACCCCAATCGTCGTCGCACCAGCATAGTCGTATTGTTCCAATCTTTGGAAGACTAAAACGGGGGCGATTAGGTCTTTAAATGGCGTATTTGAGGCGATAATTACCGTCGAACCATATTCGCCAACCGCCCGCGAGAAACCTAATGCCATCCCCGTTAAAATCGATGGTAATAATGGCGGTAAAATTACTTGGCGAAACGTTTGCCAGTCTGACGCGCCCAAGCACCAAGCCGCTTCTTCAATATCTTTTTCCATCTCCATCAAAACGGGTTGTACGGTGCGAACGATGAATGGGAGTGAGATAAATAACATCGCAATCGCTACACCCAAACGTGTGAAGGCGATTTTAATTCCGAAGGGGGCGAAGATACTGCCAATCCAACCATTATCGCTATAAACCGTGGCTAAAGTCAGTCCGGCAACTGAAGTTGGTAGCGCAAAAGGGAGATCGATCGAAGCATCGATAATCCGTTTACCAGGAAAATCATACCGCACTAGCACCCACGCGATCGCGGTACCAAACAACCCATTGATTAAGGCAGCAAGGAGCGAGGTGGTAAACGTGATGTCATATGTCGATAATGCTACCGGACTAGTAGCAACTTCCCAAAACTTAGCCCAGCCGCCAGAGCTGGCTTTGGTAAACATCGCCGCCAAGGGCAGAAATAACATCGCCGTGAGGTAAAACCAGGTGATGCGCCATGTCCATGTTAGAGTGCGAATGCGATCGAACCACACTCGCCAAGCGGGTTTGGGTTTGATGAGTTGGGCGTTAATTATATTGGACATAGTTAATTAGACATATACCATCGATCTGGAACCCACCCCGCCCTATCGGGCAACCGGCACCCACCCCGCCCTATCGGGCACCCCTCCAAGGAGGGGAATGAAGAGGAGATCGTATAGTATTAAATATAAAAACTATCTGGGGTAGGCTTTGTCCACGATACAGCTTCGGGCTTAATTATCATCTTATAAATATAAGTCGATCGATTGGAGATCGATCTATTTATTTACCCAATAAATCTACTCACATCTTGCACCAATACATAATGACTAATTAAAAGCAGAGAGAGATCTGAGGGTACCCACAAGGGGCACCCCTACACAATTAACCTGTAGGGGTGCCCCTTGTGGGTACCCTGGATCTACACTAAGCAACAGTATATTTACATTAGTGCAAGATGTGAGTCTATTTCTTCCCACTTTGAATCTTGTCATAGACCCCACCATCATCAAAGAATTTTGTCTGAAAACTAGGCCAACCGCCAAAATCGGCGATCGTACCTAACTTGCTAATCTTGGGAAAACGGGGATCTGCTGGTGCTGTTGCCGCTGGACGATAACCCAGTTTGACAAATTCGGCTTGGGATTCGGGCGTAAATAGATATTGGACAAAGGCTTCGACAACTGCGCGGTTGCCATGTTTATCGACGTTTTTATCGACGATGGCGACTGGTGTATCGATCGAGACATTTACCTCTGGCACGATATAATCAAGCGACTGTCCGCGATCTTTGGCAAACAGGATCTCATTTTCATAATTTAGTAACGCATCGCCCTGTCCTTGTTTGACGAAAGCATCGGTAGCTTCCCGCGCATCTTTGGGCAAGACAGCGACATTTTTGAACGCAGCGGTAGCAAACTCTGTCGCTTTAGCCTCATTCGCGCCTGATTTAATTGCATCATTCCAGATCGCCAAAAAGTTCCAGCGCGCGCCGCCGGATGTTTTGGGATTGGCTGTTACCCATTTGACATCGGGACGGGCGAGATCGGCAAACGATTTAATTTTTTTTGGATTTCCCGCACGGGTAATAATTGCTGCTACAGACTGAGCGACGATCCCTTTATTGGGTAACTTTTTATCCCAGTCAGCAGCGACGAGCGATGATTTGACTAATTTATCGACATCGCCACTCAAAGATAAATGCACGACATCAGCAGGTAATCCATCGATGACAGCGCGGGTTTGGGAGCCAGAACCCCCATAAGTTTGTTTGAAGATGACTTTTTGGTTGTGCTCCTGCTGCCACTTCGCAGTAAATTTCTTGATAATCGCATCATGGGCGGCTTTGGGCACGGCATAGCCGACGAGCGTAATTTCGACATCTTTGGTCGATGCTGCCCCTGGCTGGTTACTAGTATTCGAACTAGAATCGCCACCCTTGCCGCAAGCAACTAGGGAAATCATACTCGCACCCAAAAATAACCCCGAGAGTAATCTTTGCACCTGTTGCCTACCTACCATGATATTGTCCTTATCTAAATTTACGGTATTTAAATCGGAATAGTGTCTAATTCTGTCAATTATCTTAGCAACATCCACACCACAGGTCAACAAATGCGCGATCGAGTATTCTTGCCCTCGCCTACACCAGATTGCCGCGATGGATGGATATTGCAGTCAAAGCGGCCCCTGCTATCGATATGGAGCTTCAAGCCACAGTTCTAAATCTAGCGTCTTGAGATAATTCAATGCCAACTCGATCTCTTGACTGCTCCCTTGCAAATCGAGATCGAACCACCCATCCCCTTTACCATTCGATCCCAACATCGCCGCTTTGATATTAATCGTCAGATGATAGTCAGAGACTAGTGTCGAAATAACTGGTTCTTGATGGTGCTTTTCGGGAATACGCACGCGAATTCGTTTGGTGGTCTGGCTTTGCAGTTGGTTCATCGTCCTTAAACCTCAAAATCTACGGTAATTCGGTCGGGATACTTTACTAATTCTAATTTAACAGGGTTTAGGGCATTCGAGCAAATTTAGTTTGGTGTTAAAACCGCAGCAACACAAATAAAGCCCGCAGACGCGGGCTAACTGACTTGCTTGGCATTATTTATTTTAGGGAAGCCCCGAACTTTCGGGCAATTGCATGAATTGCCCCCGCTATCGCTTGTGCAAGTTGAGAAAGCTGCATACACCATCGATCGATCGAGGAGATCTTCACTAACAATGGAGATAGGACAAATAATAAATAATAACTATGTACGGCAGTGTCGCAGCTTTTAATTCTGGCCTGATTTTCTTGGCAATATTAGCCTTTGGCTTATTAAATTGGTTTCAAATGCCAACAGGAAGTTTAATCGATTGGGCGATCGGGATTGGTATTTTTGAGTGGATAATTTTGATCGTGACGGTACCCTGGAATATTTATTTCTCAGCCCGATCGACAGTTCAAACTGGTAGAGAATCTCAGGAAAATGGTATTACTGTGGACGATCGCCAAATCCGCTATGCAAGTAGTATTGCTAAGCGATCGTTGATTGTCGCAATTTCATTACATTTCATCACTGCAGCGGGACTATATTGGCTAGCAATTAGTGGCATCACTGCATTAGGTTATTTGAGTTCGGTAGGCGTATTATTGCTCACACTGCTGCGTCCGGCAATTAGTACTTATGAGTATTTAGCCGAGCGGCTGACAGCAATGCGATCGCAATTTACCTATCCGCGTGTGGATATCTTGGAATTACGCGATCGGTTTCAACAATTGGAAGATCGAGTGACTGAATTAGCCAGTCAATTAGATGCTAATGACGATAACTCTTGGCTGCGCGAACAGGATCGTCGGTGGGAAACCAATCGCAATGAAATCGCCAAACTTACCGCGACGATCGCCGATTTTAAAGCAAGTAACGAGTTAGACCATCAACGATTGGCTCAAGAAGCAAAACAAGCTATTTCTCAAATTACCGTTGATGGACAATTTCTCGAACATGCCCGCGAACTCATCAGATTTTTTAAGACAGCCTGATGAATTATGAATTATGAATTATGAATTATTAGCCACTATTTACTAATTCGATGAGTTGCCAGGTGCGAGTTTGACAGGTTTAGTGCCGATTGCTTGTAAGTTAGCTTTGTGATAGAAACCCAAACGGCGTTTGGCGGATGGAAACTGCCACTGATAGCCTTCAGCATCGGTATGTGCTGTCATCAACTTCGACCAACTAATCGGATTATTAGCAGCTGCTAATAATTTATTGGGTTGCTCGATCTTCAATCGTTTTGCTAGTTCACCCAATTCTAACTTCATGCAAGTAGCAATTTCGCCTTGACTGTCAAGCGTTAGTGTTTGGGTATCTTTAGCTTGTTTGAGCGCGTTCAAGACATTGTAAACTTGATAGTTAGCTTGTTGATGTCGATCCAGCAACTCAGTCAACCGCGAGATGGCGATCGCGCAGTGGCTGTCCAGCTCCGCGTCCCGTCGCGAATTTAGCAGTTGGGTGAGGCACTCGACTTGTTTCTGTTGAAGTTGAAGCAGATCGTGGTGACTGGTGAGTGTTTGCTTGAGAGAATGTTCCAAGCGATCGATTTCTTGACTGATAGTTGTCATATATTTTAAGTCTCACAGTAGAGCAGATTGAAGAGTCGGCGGTAGATGCAAGGCTAAATTCTGAGTCAGAGCTAAGATTGCAGCAAAAATGAACGCCGCAACTTACGCCTGATACTAAAAATAGAGTTCCCAATTTAGCGCCGAGATCTTGCTAAAATTCACCTCAAATTAAAAATTTTCTCGATCGGTGGCCTAAACCCCGTAAAATAGATCGGATTTACCCATTTTGCACTTCCCTCCTAAAATCCTATGCCTCGCCGGACTGACATTCACAAAATCTTGCTCTTAGGTTCTGGGCCGATTGTCATCGGACAAGGATGCGAGTTTGACTATTCTGGTACCCAAGCTTGCAAAGCATTGCGCGAAGAAGGTTATCAGGTCATCCTGGTTAATTCCAATCCTGCGACCATTATGACCGACCCAGATACTGCCGATCGGACGTATATCGAGCCGCTCACGCCAGAGTTGGTCGAAAAGGTCATCGCCAAAGAACGTCCCGATGCCTTGCTGCCAACGATGGGCGGACAGACAGCGCTAAATCTGGCTGTCACGCTCGCCAAAACTGGAGTATTGGAGAAATATGGGGTCGAGTTGATCGGCGCAAAATTAGCCGCGATCGAAATGGCCGAAGATCGGTTGTTATTTAAGGAAGCGATGGCGCGGATCGGGGTGCCAGTTTGTCCGTCAGGGATTGCTAAAAGCCTCGTAGAGGCACGAGAAGTCGGGAAAGAGATTGGGACGTATCCCCTGATCGTGCGTCCAGCCTTTACCCTTGGTGGTGCTGGAGGGGGGATTGCCTACAACCAGGAAGAATTTGAAGAAATCGCCCAAAGTGGGATCGATGCATCACCTGTCGATCAAATTTTGGTGGAGAAATCGCTGCTGGGCTGGAAAGAATACGAGCTGGAAGTGATGCGGGATCTAGCAGATAACGTGGTGATTATTTGTTCGATCGAAAATATCGATCCGATGGGCATTCATACTGGCGATTCGATTACGGTCGCACCAGCCCAAACACTGACAGATAAAGAGTATCAGCGGTTGCGAGATGCCTCGCTCAAAATCATCCGCGAGATTGGGGTCGAGACAGGTGGCTCGAATATTCAGTTTGCAGTCCATCCCGATACGGGCGAATTTATCGTCATTGAGATGAATCCCCGCGTGAGTCGGAGTTCTGCGCTAGCATCCAAAGCGACGGGATTTCCGATCGCTAAATTTGCGGCGAAGTTGGCGGTGGGCTATACACTCGATGAGATTCCCAACGATATTACCAAGAAAACCCCAGCTTCATTCGAGCCGACGATCGATTATGTTGTCACCAAGATTCCTCGGTTCGCATTTGAAAAATTCCCAGGATCTCAGCCAAATTTGACGACGCAGATGAAGTCTGTTGGCGAAGCAATGGCGATCGGTCGCACGTTTCAAGAATCATTTCAAAAAGCCTTACGATCGCTCGAAATCGGTCGATTTGGGTGGGGGTGCGATCGCGATGAGTCATTACCATCGATCGAGCAAGTCCGTTCGCTCCTGCGGACTCCGACACCCGATCGGATTTTTAGTATCCGCCATGCGATGCAACTCAAGGTGTCATCAGAAGATATCTACGATCTGACTGGAGTAGATCCGTGGTTCCTCGATAAACTCCAGGGAATCTTAACTACCGAACTATTTCTAAAGACTCAACAATTGCCAGATCTTACGAAAGAGCAATTGTGGGATGTCAAACGGCAAGGATTTAGCGATCGTCAGATTGCCTATGCTACCAAAACTACCGAAGATGAAGTCCGCAGCCATCGCAAATCGCTGGGCGTAATTCCTGCTTATAAATTAGTCGATACCTGCGCCGCCGAATTTGAAGCCGAGACACCATATTACTACTCCACCTATGAGGAAGAGACCGAAGTAATTCCTTCGACGCGGCGGAAAGTGATGATTCTCGGCGGTGGGCCAAATCGAATCGGTCAAGGGATCGAATTTGACTACTGTTGCTGTCATGCTGCTTATGCCCTCAGCAAGCAGGGCTTTGAGACGATCATGGTCAACTCCAACCCCGAGACAGTTTCGACCGACTACGATACCAGCGATCGCTTATACTTTGAACCGCTGACCAAAGAAGATGTCCTGAATATCATCGAAGCCGAGCAACCCGAAGGCATCATCATCCAATTTGGCGGCCAAACTCCGCTTAAATTAGCAGTACCTTTACAAGCATATCTGAACGAACAGAGCGCATATAGAGCTGAGCATCCAGAGAGCGCTTTATTAGAGACGAAGATTTGGGGGACTTCGCCAGATGCGATCGACATGGCGGAAAATCGGGAAAGATTCGAGCGCGTGTTGCGGGAGTTGGGGATTCAACAGCCCGCAAATGGGATGGCGCGCAATTATGACGACGCGCTGCATGTAGCAAACCAGATCGGCTATCCCGTCGTGGTACGTCCCTCCTACGTCTTGGGCGGACGTGCGATGGAAATCGTCTATTCCGATACCGAACTCGAACGCTATATGACCTATGCGGTACAGGTCGAGCCAGATCATCCGATTTTAATCGATCGATTCCTGGAAAATGCGATCGAGGTTGATGTCGATGCGATCGCGGATGCTACTGGCAAGGTGGTGATTGGCGGCATTCTGGAACATATCGAGCAAGCCGGGATTCACTCAGGAGACTCAGCTTGTTCGCTCCCCTATGTATCGCTCTCCGAGACTACTGTAGCCACGATTCGCCTGTGGACGACTCAACTCGCCCAAGCCTTGAACGTAATTGGGTTGATGAATATTCAGTTCGCCGTCCAGGGCGAGCAGGTATTTATTATCGAAGCCAATCCGCGCGCCTCGCGGACTGTTCCCTTCGTTGCGAAAACCACAGGTATCCCGTTAGCGGGTTACGCCGCAAGGATTATGTCCGGTGAAACGCTAGCGGAATTGAATTACACCCAGGAAGTAATTCCCACTCATATCGCCGTTAAAGAGGCAGTTTTACCATTTGAGAAGTTTCCCGGTACCGATACGATTTTAGGCCCAGAGATGCGATCGACTGGCGAAGTCATGGGCATCGATGCGGGATTCGGTCGTGCTTATGCCAAAGCAGCACTTGCAGCCGGACAGCGACTACCCTTGACAGGCAAAGTATTTGTCTCGATGAACGATCGCGATAAACTAACTGTCGTCCCGATCGTTCGCGATTTTATCGATCTGGGCTTTAAGATTATTGCCACATCTGGCACCCAACAGGTGTTGGCCGAACATGACTTAGCTGTCGAATCAGTGCTAAAACTGCACGAAGGTCGTCCCCATGTCGTCGATATCATCAAAAACGGTCAAATCCAACTAATTATTAATACCCCATCGGGAGAGGAAGCTCAAGCTGATGGTAAATTAATTCGGCGCACGGCATTAGTATATAAGATTCCGATGGTCACGACGATCGCTGGCGCTAAAGCAACTGCTGCCGCAATTCGATCGCTCCAATCACAACCATTGGAAGTCAAAGCATTACAAGATTATCTGGCAGAATTGTAACTCACTTTGAGTACAGCATCAGGTGATGCTGTACTCAAACATAATCTACTGAAGTAGGGGCAATTCATGAATTGCCCCTACTTCAGTAGCGATTTATACCGCAATTCAATAACGTCGATTATCTTACCGCGTTACTTTGCTAATCCACTGGAGATAGTCCGACGAGCCAGCCTCGATCGGGAGTTGAATAATTTCGGGGATTTCGTAACTATGATTATCTTTGATACACTGCTCGATCGCAGCAAAGTTTGTAGCCGGACATTTGATAAATAGCATCTGCTCGTCATCGACATTCACCGCTTCATTCCAAGTATAATAACTTGCAATCTGAGTAACTTGAATACACGCGGCTAATTGTTGCGATAGTAACAGCCGTGCTAATTTATCTGCTTCTTCTTTAGTTGCAGTTGTGGTGATGACCACTGAAAATTTATTTTCCATTTGTTTGGGTAAATCTCAACACAAGACTACGATCGAATCATAGCAATATATATTGGTGCAGGATGTAGACGATCTGCGATCGTTCGAGTATCTGCGGTACTAATTATCGGGCGAGTGCGGATTTGAGACAAGCCGTAAAACTCTACGCTCGACAAGAAACGACACAGAACCACCAGCAGGCAATCTCCGAGATCGATCGGTTGGGGTTGTAAGTGATAATATGCTGAAGATCGGATATTGTTACTGACGATGAAAAATTACCTGTTACCCACTGCTCTATTTGGCATCGCTGTGCTAGTTAGTGAGATTGCACCTGCTACGGCGCTCTCACCTGTGGAAGTCCAAAGAATTGCCAAACAAACTACCGTGCAGATTACCGGATGCGATTTCGGTTCTGGGGTAATCATTCGCAAAAATGGCAATACTTATACAGTGTTAACGGTGGCGCACAATTTCAAAAAGAGTGGTTGTGAACTGACAACACCAGACGATGCTAAATATCAGGTGGCACAAGTAAAAAAATTTCCTAACCAAGTCGATCTGGCTGTCTTTACTTTTACCAGTAATAAAACCTATTCAGTTGCCAAACTAATCGATAATTCCGATCGAGTCGAAGCCCTAGAAACTATCTATGTGTCTGGGTTTCCATTATCTACTGCAATTAATTCATCAGTTTTCTCGATCGTCAAGGGCGATGTGGTCGCCAATCCAGCAACAAAGCAGCAGGGTAAAGGCTATTCGCTAATTTATAGTAATAGTACATTGCCAGGACAGAGTGGCGGCCCGGTCTGGAATGATAAGGGCGAATTAATAGCCATTCACGGGCAAGGAGATATCGAAAGCAGCTCACAAGAAACGATTAATACCGGGATCAGGGTCAAGACTGGATACAATCTGGGCATAACTATCAATACTTTTAACAAACTTGCCGCCACCGCAGGGGTAAATGGCAATACACCTACAATCGTTGCAACGAGAGAAGTATCGATCTCCAAACCCATCCCAGTTAAACCAAAACCAGTAGACGATCTGATTGCTAGCTCGATCCAAAAAGAGTCCAAAAGTGACTATCGGGGCATGTTAACCGATATGAACCAGGCGATCTCGATCGATTCACAAAACTCTCGCTTATACTTTATCCGTGGTAATGCCAAGTATGAATTAAATGATAAAAAAGGGGCGATTGAGGACTTTACCCGCGCGATTGCCATCGATCCTAATGATGCTAAGACTTATAACAATCGGGGTAATGCTAAGGATGACTTAGGCAATAAAACAGGGGCGATCGATGATTATAATCGTGCGATTGCCATCAACCCTAATTATGCTACTGCTTACTACAATCGTGGTATTGCCAAGTCTGCCTTAGGCGATAAACCAGGTGCGCTCGAGGACTATAATCGCGCGATCGCCATCAATCCTAATTATGTTAATGCTTACAACAATCGTGGTAATGCCAAGTCTGCATTAGGCAATAAACCAGGTGCGATCGAGGATTTTAATCGTGCGATTGCCATCGATCCTAATAATGCTAATGCTTACTACAATCGTGCTGTTAACAAGTCTGCCTTAGGCGATAAACCAGGTGCGATCGAGGACTATACCCGTGCGATCGCCATCGATCCTAATGATGCTGATACTTACAACAATCGTGGTAATGCCAAGTCTGCATTAGGCAATAAACCAGGTGCGATCGAGGATTTTAATCGTGCGATTGCCATCAATCCTAATGGCGCTACTGCTTACTACAATCGTGGTATTGCCAAATCTGCGTTAAGCAATAAAACAGGCGCGATTGAGGATTTTAATCGTGCGATTGCCATCAATCCTAATAATGCTAATGCTTACTACAATCGTGGTAATGACAAGTCTGCATTAGGCAATAAACCAGGCGCGATCGATGATTTTAAAAGAGCAGCCCAAATCTACAAGCAACAAGGTAAAACCACTGACTATCAAGATGCACTGAGACGGATCGAAAAGTTGGGTTTATAGAGCGACGGGTGCGATCGATTTGGCTGCAAAATAAGAGGATATTTGGAAATACGGACAAAATCGTTGGCGAAGCCTACCGGAGGTAATCGATTTATACCAGCATTGGTGTAAATCCCCCTAAATCCTCCTTTTTAAGGGGGACTTCAACTCCGGTTCCCCTCTTTTTAAGGGGGGCTAGGCAGGGTGGTTTCATACAAGAAAAGAAAATTCACAAACATTGGATCTTAGTCTTCAACCGCCCTCGAATGAATTCGGGGCTAATAGCGAAAGTTCACTGAAGTGAACTAAGAAATTTTTCTTCCGGTGTATGAAACCACCCTGCTTTTTAAGGGGGGTTAGGGGGGATTCTCTAGGGTTTGCAAGTGCGAAATTATACTTTCTAAACATCTTCTAAGAAGATCCTCAGTTCCTTTCATCTATTAGACGACGTTTTCGTCGGCTCAGTTGCTCCTTGGGAGAATCGCCGCAAGAATCCCACTCCCGACAATTATATTGGATCTTTATCTATTTGATAAAAATCCAATATAATTGAGATTAATAAAGATCGTTTAGTGCAATTATTTAATATTATTCCAGATCCGATCGTCACGAGTCACTTAATAACTACCTTATGACTTATTGTTTGGGAATTATTTCCGCTCATGGATTGGTAATGGCAGCCGATTCTCGAACTAATGCCGGAGTCGATTATATTTCTACCTATCGAAAAATGTTTGATTTTTCGGTAGTCGGCGATCGCACGATTTTATTATGTACGTCGGAAAATTTATCGATTACCCAAGCTGTAATGACGAGTATCGATCGAGATTTAGCAAATGCAGATGTCGAAAATCTCCACTCTCATCAGAGTTTCTACGAGATGGCTGACTATATCGGTCAAAAATTACGTCAGGTACAAGCACGAGAACGAGAATGGTTGGATAAAGATGGCATCGATGCTAGTTGTAATATCTTACTAGGCGGACAAGTTCGGGGACAAGCGACGGAGTTATATATGCTCTACAGTCAGGGCAATTTTATTAAAGCAATGCCCGAAACGCCATTCCTCCAAATCGGTGAGGTTAAATATGGCAAGCCAATTTTAGATCGAACGTTGAAATATGATACGAGTGTTGAAGATGCAGCTAAATGTGCGCTGTTATCTTTTGATTCGACGATGAAATCAAATGTTTCGGTCGGCCCGCCGATCGATCTGGTAATGTATCATCATAATAGTCTCGAAATCCGCCCTCAACTTACGCTCCGTCGCGGTCATCCCTATCTATTGCAAGTCCGCAAAGAGTGGGAATCTTCGCTTAAAGATGCTTTCGCTCGAATGTCGTCGATCGATTGGAATCGCAGTCATAGTTTAGAATTGGAACCAACTGATATTTCAGGTTTTTTGAATTATTAATCGATAGTTCATTTCCATGCCAATATTACCGATCGTTTGTAACTTGCCCTCAACGGGGGTTGTCTGGGCCGGGAACTGGCTAGAGACGATCTCGATGTGGTCGTCAGCAACCAATAAGCCATGAGTAGGGTCGTAGCCCCGCCAGCCCCCACCAGGGAGATATATTTCTACCCAAGCATGGAGGTGTCTGTCGTCGGTTTCTGCTCCAGCTTCATAGCCGCTGAAAAATCGCCCCGCCAATTTCTCCGGGGTAGGCAAGATCGAGAGATCGAATTTTAGCACCGCTTGATGGACATTCGAGCGCGGGCGCAATCGTAACTTGTGTGGCGCGAAGTTTACTGGTTGACTGTAGGTGTAATCGATGAAATGCTGGATCTGGTAGATAGTCATGGTGCCACCTGTAGATCGATCGTCAAAAAAGTATCGCTGATTTCTTGGGAAACACTATTGAGCCGACTTTGGGTGCGATCGAGAAATTCATGTAAGCCGATTTCAATGATTTCTTCGATCGACATAAAATCTAGTTCCGATCGCAGTTTACCCAATTGATGTTCGGCAGAATTGCACCAAGTATCGCTATGACTACCACTAATCAGATGCAGACATTTTCGGCAGAGTAAAGACAATATTGAATCGATCGGGTGAACTGGCGATCGAAGATCGAAAACCGCGCGGATTGGAGACAGGATAAAATCGAGTTGGGATACTTCTCATCATAAGTAAGAAACTGCACCACATTTTGTGCCGTAGCCGCTCCATAACGACTACGAAAAATATTTAAATCGCCAGTAGTAATCACGATCGGTTCCCAATACTTCTTGTTTAAGAACTGCTAGCGACTGAAGTCGCCGCTAGTGATGCAAAGTCCGGTTGTTGCCGCTCGCGGCAAAAGCCTGTCTTCGCGGACTAACTAGTTTTTAGCTTAACCGAGCAGTATTGATAGCCGCCCGATTCACCTGCGGCTTTGACAACTAATTTGTCTAAATTTGCTAGTACATGCTCGCGTTGCCCGTCGTGCCAACATTCATAGGTAGGCACATTGGGGATGATTTGCTCTTCGTCTAGATAGTATTTGACGATCGCGGATAAGTACGCATACACCACTTTATCATCGGCTACTCCCGTCCCTGGTGCATTGGCGATCGCGACTTTTCCCGCCCGATAAACATCCATTAATCCCGGCACTCCCAGGGCAGAATCAGCCCGAAAAGTCAGCGGATCGATAAAGTCATCATCGATCCGCCGATAGACGACATCGACTTGCTGTAAGCCTTTGGTTGTCCGCATTTGCAAGAAACCACCAGCTCCCATCGCGATCGCGAATTAGATCCGTACCAGTAAATCTTCTCGATCGGCATCGCCACAATCGATCGGGGACTACCATCGGGTAAAAATAATTCATCATAGAATTCCCCAGGCTGGTAACTGCTTAGTTCCATATCATCACACCAGACTAGACAACTCTTCGGTTCCTTCTATCAATTAACTTTTCTCATATAAATTAACTGTATAAGGATATACCACAGCCATCATTGGTAAAATTAGCACAGGTGCGCAAATCTTTGCTCAGAGCCAAGTCTAGATTAAGTTCCTTGAAAGCAATTGAGCTGACATCATAGACTAGCTGATTGGAGCTAGACACGTCGATCGATAGTAGTTTATTCTGGAGCGTGGTAAAAACCTCTGCTAGGCGAGCGATTTTATGCGAAAACTCCGATTTCTCTTACCAGGGACTACCAAGAAATTTCACTGTGGGGGCTTATTTGCCGAGCTGAAAACTGCCGAACTCGCCAAGCAGATCTGTCCGATCGAAATCGTCACTTATCGCCAACGCGAGGCAGATAAGCCGTTTTTAGACGATCTGTTAAAACAGCCGCCACCGCAGGATGCGATCTTCGTGGTGAGTTGGGGGTTTGATGTCCCCAAATTAGTGGCTCAGCTCAAAGGTTATCCGACGATTTACCACGCCCATAGTGCTGAATATGGCTTTCGACTCCCTGCGGGAATTCCGATCGTCACTGTCAGTCGCAATACACTAGGTTATTGGGGACAACGAGCGCCACACTCATTACTATACTATTTGCCAAATCAAATTTCGGATGAATTTGTCAATCGCCATGAAGAGAGATCGATCGATGTCTTGGTTCATGCTCGCAAGTCTTCTAAATATTTATTAAAACAATTAATTACCGCGCTCGAACCCCATTGTCGCGTCGAAGTTATCGATGGATTTGTCGATAGTTTGGCAGATTTATTCAATCGATCGCGAGTTTATTTATATGACTCTGCCGAGTACTGGGCGACGCAAGGAGTAACCGAAGGATTTGGCTTACAACCTTTAGAAGCGATCGCTTGTGGGTGTCAAGTATTTTCGAGTATCAATCATGGATTGTCGGATTATTTAGATCCGGGATTTAACTGTCATAAAATTGCTGGGTTTAGCACTAATTATGATGTCGAGCGGATTTTAGCAGCGATCGAGTCTTACTCACCAGTCAATAATATCGAATCTCTGGTTGCTGAATATCGAACAGAGAATATCCGCTCGCGGCTCAATATTATTCTGACTGAATTAAATAGTTTCTTCGATCGGGTAAGTCTAGCTAATTCGGATATTCCAGAATTGAGCGAGCGGCGGATTATACAGTTAAAGCTGGCTAAGGTAATTAAAAGTATTCAAAAGAAACTCAATCGTTAGCTGACAAAGGGCAATGGGTGCTCTCATACCATTTTAGATTTTGAATTTTGCGGATGAAATTACGCGGAGGTCTCCTCCACATGTGTTTCACCAAGCAGGATTTTGGATTAGGAAAACCTGCTGTATGCGGAGTGTGCGTATTAATCTGTCACTATCGTTTTTTCGATTGGTATCAGAATACGGTCTGGAAAAGTGGTTGCAACTAGAATAGATCGGGGCGAACATTAGTGCAAGTCGATCGCGATGTCGCTCGACTAGAAATTTGAGGTACGATCGAGAGGTGTTTATTCCCTAAATTACCAGATTATGGCCGACCCCATCACCCCCGCAATTAGCGATCGCATCTGCAAGCATATGAACGACGATCATGCTGAAGCAGTTCTCACCTATGCCAAGGTCTATGGTAAATCTCCCACCGCCGAGACAGCAGCCATGAGCGCGATCGATCCGCTCGGGATGGATTTGACTGCTAGCATCGCTGGTGAAACAGTCAAGCTGAGAATACCATTCGATCGCGAGCTGACGGATTCTGAAGATGCCCACCAAACTCTGATCGGCATGATTAAAGAAGCTAGAAAAATGGCTGGTTAGTTATAGCAGTATGCGATTAGGTGATGACAGTAGCGACGATTGAAATCGTCGCTACTGATTCAAAGTCCGCCGTCGCGGACTAAAAAATTGTCCTAATATGCTTTTGTAGTGCTATGTCAGCTGAGAATTTAGTAGTGGCAATTCATGAATTGCCACTACTAAATTTCCAAGATTGCTGCGACAGTAAATTACCCTAAATTTAGCAATACGAAAAATCCCTCAATGCCGATCGGGCAGCGCTATATCCCGATCGTAACTAGAATCGTTAGTGCCTAATAATCGATCCCAGAACGTAAAATATAGACCATAATGTCGCCGATAGCGATGGTGATGGATCGAGTGGTGTGCTGGGCCGATAAACCACTTACCCAGCCAGTGGTGGGGAAATGACGGGGACAAGAGATTGAGACCGAGGTGATTGACTACCGCCCAGACTGTCATTGTCATCAGTACAGCAATCGCTGTAATAAAGTGTAACGGGATGACAAAGACGATCGCGATCAGAAACAGTGACTGAACCACCGCTTCAGCCGGATCGAACGCAAAAGATGTCCAGGGAGTCGGCGCGATCGAGCGATGGTGTCCCTGATGAAACCACTTGAATAATTTTGGATGGTGAAACAAGCGATGGATGAAGTAAAAATAGGTGTCTTGGAGAATTAAAACTAAGGCATAACTTACACCTAAATACCACAATCCATCAGCATGAATATCGCTATACAAACTGGTAATCCCGCGATCGTAAGCAGACACGATCGTCGCCGCACAGAGGGCAAAAACCACTGCCGAGCAGAGTGAGAGCCGAATATCGTGATAAATTGCCTTGTTTGATGGTGGCTCGATCCGTACCGAGCGCTGGGATAAGAAATTACCACCAGCTGAGTAGAAATATAGATGCAAGCCACCAGCAATCGTAAAATATCGTGCGAGGATAATTCCGAGAAAAGCTAACCCGTAAAATGTAAATCGATGCCACGCAAATAAATAGTCGATAAATTCCATCTGTGTCGATCGCCAGTGCGATCGGATAATTTACGCGAACGGACAAGACAACTAAGGATGAGATCCGCTTGGATCTCATCCTCCGTTAGCGAGCAACTTGGAGAGTCACCCAACATGAGACTGGAGTGCGATCGAGCTAGGCAACACCTTTCGCACTACTTGCCACATTTGCTTCGTAAAGCGCGACACTGCGAACGATGGAAGTAGGTTGAGGTGCGACCGCGATATTGGAGCTGGCGCGGTGACGCACCACAGTCGATCGGGGATCGAGCAGAGACTGCGCGAGCAGACGACGATAGAGATCGCTAAGTTGGATGGCAACCCCACCCCAACTAAAATGTTCGCGAACCCGTACTGAGGCTTGATGGCGAATTTTTTGCACCCAGCTATCATCGTCGGTCAAAATCCGTCCGATCGCGTTAGCAAAGCTATCGATATCTTGAGCTGGAGCTAATAATCCAGTTTCCTCAGGAATCACCGTGAATTTCAATCCACCGACAGCCGAGGCTACTACTGGGGTACCGCACGCCATGGCTTCGATCGCCACCAAGCCAAATGGTTCGTAGTGGCTGGGAATGACGCAAACATCGGCGGCTGTGTAGTATAACGGTAAGCGATCGTGTCCGACCATCCCCACAAATTCAGTTAGATCGGCCAGACCCAGATCGTTAACGATCTCCTCAATCCGTGCGCGCTCCACACCATCGGCTTCATTGGGGTCGCTACCACCGACTACCACCAGGCGGAATTTTGGCGACTCTGACTGGTGTGAGAACCGATCGCGTAACCGAGCACAAGCACGCACTAGCGTTTCAATCCCTTTCCGAGGGTCGAAGCGACCAACATACAACACGATCCGTTCGTGTCGATCGAGTCCTAGTTGGTCGCGCGCTTCTGCTTGAGAAAGGGGCTGAAAATTCTCAACATCTGTCCCGCAGGGGACGATTTCAACTCGACCAGACTGCGATACTAATTGTCGTAAGTCGTCGCACTCTTGAGGACTGGTCGCTACAACGCAGTGGGATTGTTCGAGAATATCGCATTCCACATCCAAGCGAGTTTTGGCGATCGTGGGAATATCTGCAACGGAGCGATATTTGACGGCACCGAGTGAATGATAGGTGTGAATCAGCTGGGCATTTTGGAGCTGTTTGAGTTGCAACCCGATCCAACCGGACATCCAATAGTGAGTATGGACGAGGGGGTAACTAGTCCCTTCTTTTTGTTGAAATTTCTGAAATGCCTCAACGAATGCTGGCATGTATTGAAATAATTCGTCGCGCGGGATATAAGTTTCGGGGCCTGCTACCAAGCGGATCGTCCGACAATGAGGTGCGTGATGCACGATCGTGGCATCATCAGGACTACATTTACGGGTAAACATATCTACTTGCCACCCCAGTTTTGCCAGTGCTTCACCGACTTGACGCACGTAGACGTTTTGACCACCAGCAGCATCTTTACCGATTTCAGCCGCCGGATCGCCATGTTCGGAGATTAATGCGATCGCTTGGCGAGAGGGAATTTTGGTTGCAGAAATCGGGAATGGGTGATGCAGTTGCTTGACGATGTGGGGAGTAAATTGTTTGGTTGGATTAGACATAGTTGCGTCCGATCGAAAATGATATTTGTTATAAATTGAAGATATAAATCGCAGTAGGGAGTGGGTAGATGCGAGCTGTCTCCACTAACTGCGAGCGTCGCTTAGCCCAACATGGTTAACTGAACTTCACCAGTTTTTTTGGAGATCGGGAGGTGACCGTTGGTGGCGAATTTTTTGGCCAAGAGTTCGCGGTAGACGGACTCATAACCATTCACCATCCGCTCGATCCCAAAGTGCTTGCAAACATAGTCCCGCGTGCCATACCGCGAAACCGATGCGATCTTGTGGACTGCTTCGATACACTCGGCGATATCGTTGGCAACAAATCCACTCCTACCGTGAGCGATCACTTCCGGCACCGCACCCAGATTCATCCCAATTGCTGGCGTACCAGCGGCCATCGATTCCACCATGACGAGACCGAAAGGTTCGCGCCAGGTAATCGGAAATAAAGTCGCGATCGCTCTGCCCATGAGATTATTTTTCATGTGATGATCTGCTTCACCCAAAAATTGGATGAACTCGCCATCGACTTGGGGCTTAATTTCGCGCTCGAAGTATTCGACATCGACAGGATCTACCTTACCAGCCATTTTGAGCGGGATGCCAGTTGCTCTAGCAATCTCGATCGCGTGGTGTGGCCCTTTTTCTGGAGAAATCCGACCTAGAAAGGCTAGATAAGCTGGAGCATCGGGTTCGGCGAAGAATTTATGACTGGCCACATCGATGCTGTTATATACCGTTGCCACACAATTCAACCCTAACCGTGGTTCCCGCTGTGAATGCGAAATACTCACGTAAGGCTGGGCTTTGGCATAGGTAAACATCTTTTCGTTATCGCTACTGAAAGTTCCGTGCAGTGTATGCACTGTTGGAGTCTTGCTCATCATGGCGTAGGGCAGAGTAGCACAACCCATGTGAGAGTGAATCAGGTCGAATTCTGCCGCTCGGGAGTAGACTTGTGCCAGTTGGAGCTGTTCGTAGATTCCACATTCTCTAACTTGCGGATCTAAACGTAATGCTTGGGGGTGAACTGATTCTAATTTCGCTAAGGAGATCGAGTCTCCCGATGCAAATAAAGTCACTTCATGGCCGCGTCTGACTAATTCATCCGTGAGTAGACCAACCACTAGCTCGATCCCCCCGTAAGCTGGCGGGGGAACTCGCTCCCATAATGGTGCAATTTGTGCAATTCGCATTGGAGTTTTCCTTAACGATCGAGTAAATTTAAAATTTAAAAGTTGCGAACAGTATTATTTAATCGATATAAAACTTATAAGCGATCGATCTAGCTAATAACTGTTCGCAGATAACTAATTGTTAACTATTCAATCCTACGCACCAACAGCGGCCATTTCGTTGACGCTAGGTTGACCCCCATTTGCCGTAAATGCTTCACCTTCCATGAAGGAGCGTAACATCCAAGCCATTTTTTCGTGCTGTTCCATCAAGCCTGTCAAGAAATCAGCCGTTCCTTGATCTTTGTATTTATCGGTACAAGCGTCGATATGCTCGCGTAAATTCCGGATGATTTGTTCGTGGTCTTCAACTAGCCGTGCCACCATCCCATTCGCGTTCGGTACATCTCCAGGATGCTCTTTAATCGAAGCTAGTTCCAAGCAACCAGCCATCGTTCCAACTGGATAACCGCCCAGCGTCCGAACGCGTTCGGCAATCAGGTCGAGATTTTCTGATAGAGCGGTATACTGCTCTTCCCACAGGAGATGTAAAGTGCGAAATTGCGGGCCGACGACATCCCAATGATGTTTCTTGGTTTTTACCAATAACAAATAAGTATCTGCAACATCATGGTTGAGTAAATCCACAACGCCCATCCGTTGATCCTGTGTTAAACCGATGTTAATTCCCTGCATTTTGTTAATTCCTATAGCGATCTTTCCACTGCTACTTAGTATCAAACCAAAAATTCTAGTTAACTGCATCACTCTAAAGCATGAGGTTACAGATCTATCTTTTGGGAGAAGAGTCGATCGGCTGACATCCCATACATTCCTGAGTTTGAGGGGAATATTTATGCTTTGAGTCCGGACAAAGTAGCCATGGCTGCCATCGATATCGTGCTGATGTGGAAGTTAAGTAATGGTTGACTCGATTTAGATTTAACCGTGGATTCGAGCGGTGTCGCCGCTGCAATCGACCGATTTTTAACTCAAATATCTCTCTAGCGATCGGTTAAATCGATGGCAAGTTTAGGAGGGATAATTACTCGGATTGACAAATTAAAACGTGCAATGGTTGCGATTGAGTTTCACATTTATTAATGTCTTGTCGATAAACCTATGTTTGAAATCGATCGTCCATGAGTTTTTATGATTAATAACCGCTCGTTTATGCTTCAAGTAAAGCTAGAGCTAACTACCGATCGACTATTCATTTTGACAGACCAGTCGAGCATGACAATCTTTCGATCGAGTGATGCGATCTCTAGGCTACTTGATGGACGATAGCAAGGTAGTTAATTTGAGACGGGAAACACATGAAAGTCAATACATCACCCCAAACATCGGAACTAACTCCACCGCAAAATATCACCCCATCTTCACAAACAGTGATTAGTGGCATCTTAATTTTGTTACCGCTGACTTTACTCATTATCTCTCTTTATAGTGGAGCGATTCGTCCCTAAATGGGGTTTTCCAAATAACCTTTAGCAAAGCTCGATCGATTACTACTCAGCATTTTGGAGCATAGCAATCGGTCGTCAATCTAAATCTCTAAAAGCAACCGAGCATAGGCTCAGGGGAAATCATGTTTGAAGATCTTGCCAGAATTCTAAATTATAGTAATCTTCCGAGCGCGCTATTTAATAAAGCGCCAGCAGCACCAGCACCACTACCGCCAGCGCACCCCCAAATCATCGATATTGAGGTGCCACTAGGATTCTCCGGTTCGCAGTTTTTAGTCGCGTTGGGATCGGGCTTATTAATTGCTTTTGCATTCCAATTTTTGTTAACCAATCTTTCGGTTGCTTTAGTGGCTACTCCAGGAGTGGCTGATGGTGAGGACGATGCAGATAGCCTTGGCGATGCGATTCGCGGGATCGAAACCAAAGTGGGTTTCTTTATTTTATCGACAGTGACGATCGCGCTAGCAATCGCGACATTTTTAGCGGTCAAGCTCAGCATGGTGAATAATGCCACACTAGGTGCGATTGTCGGTGTCACGATTTGGGCGGCTTACTTTTCCCTAATTGTCTGGTTGGGTTCGGGCGCAGTCGGCTCGCTCGTGGGTTCGCTCATCGGTACGGTAACTTCTGGTTTGCAAGGCATCATGGGTACCGCAACATCCGCTATCGGTGCGAATGTCGCCAAAAACCAAGTAGTCTCTACCGCAGAAGATATTACTGCGGCGGTACGGCGCGAGTTGACGGCTGGTTTCAATCCTGATGTTATTCAAAAGACGCTGCAAAGCTCGTTAGGGAAATTAGAATTACCAAAATTAGATATTGATAGTATTGGCAACCAGCTTGAGAAATTATTGAAAGACTCGGATCTCAAGGATCTTAAAGATAGCGATCTACTCAAGAATGTCAATCGCCAAACCTTTGTCGATCTAGTCAGCAGTCGCACGGACTTTTCCCAACAAGATATCAACAAAATTGCCGATCGATTGGAATCGGTGTGGCAGAAATTTAGTAAGTCCGATAATATCGACGATGCAAAAGGTCAATTGAGCGAATTACTCAAGTCGGTCGATCCCAAAGATCTGGGTTCCGATCGAGTCACTAGTAAACTCGGTCAACTTATCAAGCAAGCTTCCAGTCAAGGATCTGGCGATGATAGTCTGACTAACCAAGCATTGCGCTTGGGCTTTACGGCATTAATGGGTAAAGTATTGCAGCGTACCGACCTTTCAGATTTGCATATCGAGAAGATTTTTGGGCAATTGCAAAACTTGAAACAAGACTTACCAGAAACAGCTAAAAAAGCGATCGAGCAAGTTGCCGGTGGTAAAGATAAACAACAGTTTAATGTCATCAAAGCCGACCTGCAAAATTACTTAGTATCGTCTCCGCCGTGGAAACTCAACCGCGAAACCATCAAGCAAGAATTTAAGGATGTCATCTACGATCCTCAAGCTGCACCTGGTAAAGTTCGCCAGCAATTGGAGTCGATCGATCGCAATTATTTGGTCGATACACTCTCACAACGCCAAGATTTTACCCCAGAACGCGCCCAAGAACTTGCCGAACAATTAGACACGATTCGATCGGAAGTTTATGAGACTGTCAAAACTGCTGAGTCCGAATCGAGTACGCAAGAACTCCGAGGCAAGGTCGAAAATTATTTGAAATCCACAGGTAAAGAAGAACTCAATCCTGAGGCGATCGAGCGCGAGTTCAAACTACTCTTAGAAGACCCTGCCGCAGGCGTAGACGCACTCGGAAACCGATTGAGTCAATTCGATCGGGATACGCTTACCCAACTGCTGAACCAGCGTCAGGATGTCGATGCCGACCAGGTAAATGGGATCGTCGATCGACTTGAAAGCACTCGCGATCGGGTGTTATCTGAAGCCCAAGATCTCCAAGAACAAGCGAAAACTAAAACACAGGAACTAAGGCAGAAAGTCGAAGAATATCTACGCAATACCAACAAGGAAGAACTCAATCCTGAAGGGATTCAGCGCGATTTCCAAACACTACTTGAAGATCCGCAAGCAGGTGCGAACGTGCTCAAAGAACGGTTCTCGCAATTCGATCGGGATACCCTTGTCCAACTCTTGAGCCAGCGGCAAGATCTCAGCGAGGAACAAGTCAACCAAACCCTCGACCAGATCGAATCAGTGCGCGATCGAGTACTCAATGCGCCCAAGGAAGTTGCCGATAAAGCCAAAGAGCAATACGAGCAAACCACTACCAAAATCGCCGAGTACCTGCGCCAGACCAATCTGGAAGAACTCGACCCTGAAGGGATCCAAACAGATCTGGCCACCTTGTTCGACGATCCCAAAGCGGGTGCCGCCGCACTCCAAGAACGGCTCGGACAAGTCGATCGCGAAACGTTAGTCAAACTACTTTCTCAAGGCGATCTGTCTGAAGAGCAAGTAAATAACGCGATCGATAAAGTACAAACCGCGATCGGGAATACGGTAAAAGCACCGCGTCGGTTAGCCAGTCGCGTGCAAAAGCAAGCTGTAGATTTTAAAACCAATCTCGAAGAGTACTTGCGCAATACCAATAAAGAAGAACTCAACCCCGATGGGATCGAGCGCGACCTGCAACTGTTGTTACAACATCCACAAGCCGGATTGATGAGTTTGGGAGATCGGGCCTCAGAATTCGATCGGGATACCTTTGTCGCACTATTATCCCAACGTGACGATATCAGCGAAGCAGAAGCAAATGAAATTGCCGATCGGATCGCATCGACCTACAAATCGCTCGTCGAGCAGTTCCAGAAAGTCCAACAGGCCCTACAATCGGCGCTCGATGGCATTTTTGGTAAGGTTCGGGATTACCTTAACTCTCTGGACGTACCTGAGCTAAATTACGAAGGGATCCAACAGGATTTCAGCCAGCTCTTTGACGATCCCCAAGCCGGATTTGAAGCACTGCGCCACCGTTTGGGTGAATTCGATCGGGATACGCTCGTGGCGATAATTAGCTCTCGCGATGATATATCCACTACCGATGCGAACAAAATCGTCGATCGAATCGAAGCTACTCGAGATCGTGTCCTCCATCAAGCCGAACGCATCCAGTCCGAAACTCAAAAGCGGATCGATGCGGTCAAAGAGCAAGCCCAAAAACGCGCGGTGGCGACGCAAAAGATCGCCGCAGGTGCCGCTTGGTGGCTGTTTGGGACAGGGCTAACTTCCCTCGTGGTATCCGCCGCGATCGGCTTTATCGCCGTCGGTAAAGATATCTTTTAGACAAATGACTAGCTCTTTTAGAGGCGTGCAGTAGCACGCCTCTATTTATTTTCTAACTTAGCAATCGACTCGCTGTTTTTTTATAAATCATTACAGATGAAACTTCATCGACTTCACCAAAATTCTCAACCGCAACCTCCCAAAAATTTACCGACCGATCGTCAAGCAGCATCGCCACCAGAGCGGATCGCCCTAGAAAATATCTGTATAAAGACATATATCGATCGGCGATTTTTTCCTGCTAAGTGTGGATTGAGAACGCGAAAAAATCAGCGAAGCTAATTAAATTACTTAACCAAATTATTGAAAAATTTATGACCCAATCCACCGAATTTCGCCCCGGCCCAGAAGAGATCCCCGCACTTCAGTTAGAGTATCCCGCCAGCGAGCGCGACATGACTCCCCAACCGGACACAGACATGTCCAACTATCAACCCGCAGGTAAACTGGTCGGCAAGGTTGCATTGATTACTGGGGGTGATTCGGGCATTGGGCGGGCGGTCGCGATCGCTTATGCGATGGAGGGTGCCAAAGTCGCTATTCTGTACAATGTCAACGATGATGATGCCTACGATACACGCGCGATGGTCGAACAACATGGTGGCGAATGTCTGATCGTCAAATCCGATGTGCGCGACCCTGAAGCCTGTCGGTTGGCGGTGGTCTCTACGGTGGCGGAATTCGGCGGCTTGGATATCTTGGTAAATAATGCTGCTTATCAGATGTATCAAGAAAAATTTGAGGATCTCAGCGAAGAGCAATTCCGGCGGACGATGGAAACAAATGTCTTTGGTTATTTTTATATGGTCAAAGCGGCAATTCCTTATCTTGAAGCCCACAGCGTGATTATCAATACTGGGAGTATCGTGGGCAAGATCGGGAAGGAATTTTTAATCGATTATGCTGCGAGTAAGGGTGCGGTGCATTCTTTTACTAAGGCTCTTGCTCTGAATTTAGCAGAACGCAAAATTCGGGTGAATGCAGTGGTACCTGGGCCTGTCTGGACACCAAATATTCCGGCGACGATGCCTGCGGATAAGGTGGATAACTATGATACGGATTCGGCGATGAAGCGTGCTGCGCAGCCGGAGGAGTTGGCTCCAGCTTATGTGTTTTTGGCTTCGCAGGACAGCAGTTTTATTACTGGTGCTTTGTTGGATGTTACTGGGGGTCAGTTGTCTTCAGGTGATTAGGCTGCGTTGGCGATTTAAATATTTCAGATCGGTGCTTTCATTAGAATTGCTGGTGGGTGGAACCCGGATCTGGGGGTTCTGACCCCCAGACCCCCCACCGAGGGGCGGGACGCAGGGTGGTTTCATACACCGGAAGAAAAATTTCTTAGTTCACTTCAGTGAACTTTCGCTATTAGCCCCGAATTCATTCGAGGGCGGTTGAAGACTAAGCTCCAAGGTTTGTGAATTTTCTTTTCTTGTATGAAACCACCCTGCCACCGAGGGGCGGGACGCACCCCCTCGGACTCCCCATCGTACGTTTCAATCGCTGGCGCGATTGCCGATCGATCTAGTTATAAGTGGATCTAGAAGAGCTTTATGTGGATCTAACTTTGAGGTTGATAGAGCGCTTTTTTATGGGGTTGAAGAAAGTACATAATGGTTCCAAATCGAATGAGATATATTCACTAGCCACTAGCCACTAATAAGGCCCTTCACTAGGATGAAAACCGCTATATTTAACTGCCACGATCGTGTCGATCGAATCTGGGGGCAAATCTCTAAAATAACTCTAGCTGCACGGCTTGGTGCCAATAAATCTGAATCTCGATCGCATTTCTGGCACTTAAGGACAAGCAGTTATGACCTTTTCGATTACTAGATTCCTGACTACCTCAAAAATTCAAGTTCGGCGACTGGTCGGTGCGATTCGTTATGGGTTGCAACGCGATCGCTTGGAGGCGGCTTACCGCAATCGATCGCGCCTGCTTCGGGATTTGATTTCGCCACTACCCCCGGTTGTTACAGCTAGACCTCAAGGTGTCTGCATTGATTTTCATGATGTGAAATTGAGGCTTGATTTCACGACTGCAAATACGATCGAAATTCAGTGGCAGACAGGGGATGAGCGCGAATTCTATTGGGCAGTCGCAAGTGAAGAGCGGCCACTAGTAGCGGTTGAATTTACAACTACTGAGGCAGGCTGGCAGATCCAGACAGCACAGTTGCGGGTGCAAATAAAACGGGATGGACGGCTGGATTTCTATAATTGTGATGAGTGCCTAATCCGGCAGGAATACCCGCCCCAACGCTGGATTACGGGGGGAGAGCCAGAAATGTCTCCCGGTTGGCAACATCGGGCCAAACTTCAGCTGGAGGAGCATATTTATGGCTTGGGAGAGCGGGCGCAGCAGCTCGATCTGCGTGGCAGCCAGATTGCTTATCGCCTGTGGAACACCGACCCGCAGGGTAAATACCAGCCAGGTGAAGATCCGCTCTACATTAGCATTCCAGTTTATATCGGCTTACATTCAGCGGGTTGTTATTTAGTCTTTTATGATAATCCCTGTGATGGGACGATCGAGTTTAGCGATGTCGCCAGTGCGAGTTTTGCGGCTGGGGCGCTCAGATATTATGTCAGCGTGGGCGAAATGCCCGCACTGCTCGATGCCTATACTCAACTTACCGGGCGGCCCGCATTACCGCCCAGATGGGCGTTTGGCTATCATCATTGTCGCTGGGGCTATGAAAAGGAATCAGCACTGCGTGCCATCTTCCGGAAAATGAAGGTACACAAGCTACCGATTGTCGCTATGCATTTGGATATCGATTGTTTGGCAGACTTCAAACCATTTACGATTGCAACCGATCGCTTTCCGACGCTGAAGGAGTTTGCTGAGGAATTAGCCGTCGATGGAATTAAGACGATTCTGATTCTACATCCTTGTATGAATGCCGACGTGCGCGATCGATTTTTTCAAGAAGGGGTCGCCAATAAATTTTTCTGTACGAACCAAGCGGGCGATCCGATCGTTGCCCCACTCTGGGCTGGTGATAGCGTATTTATCGATTTTACCAATCCCGCCGCGCGATCGTGGTGGAGTCAACAATATCAACAGTTATTAGATCTCGGCTTTAGCGGTTTCTGGCACGATATGAATGAGCCAGCAACTTCTACGCTCTGGGGCGACCCGACATTGCCAGCCCACACTACCTATCACGATTTTGCCGGTGTCGGTGGTACTCATCTCGAAGCCCACAATCTCACCGGGTTACAACAAGCACAGGCAGGTTACGAGCGTTTGCGCGCCTCAGTGCCCGACAAGCGACCGTTTATCCTGTCGCGATCTGGTTGGGCGGGCATTCAAAAATATGCTTGGGTATGGACGGGGGATTTGCTCACGGGTTGGGACTCATTACGTCAGACGATCCCGATGTTGTTAAATCTGGGGCTGTCGGGGATTCCCTATAGTGGCCCCGATATTGGCGGCTTCATCGGCCATCCCAGTCCCGAACTGTTTTTGCGATGGTTTCAATTGGCTTGTTTTCTACCATTTTGTCGGACGCATGGCAATAAACGGAGTGCGCCTAGACTCCCGTGGGCATTTGGCGATCGAGTATTAGACGGGATCCGCGCTGCGCTCGATTTGAGATCGGCACTACTGCCCTACTTTTATACCCTTTCCTGGGAAGCCAATCACAGCGGCGCGCCCTTAGTCCGCCCGCTGTTTTGGACAGCCACAGATCGAGTCGATTTGTGGAATGTCGAGGATACCTTTTTATTAGGCGATGCGTTGCTAGTCGCGCCGATCGTGGTTAAGGAGCAACAGGAACGCCAGATCCCGCTCCCACCGGGAGATTGGTACGACTTCTGGAGCGATCTTAGTTGGCGCGGACAGCCCCAGATTACCGTGCCAGTTACGCTCGATCGCATTCCAGTCTTAGTCAAAGCTGGCAGCATCTTACCGATGGCAGCAGCCCAACGGCTGATTCTCCACTGTTATCCCGATCGCGCTGGTAATTGTAGCGGCACGATTTACTCCGATGCTCTCGACGGCTACGCACCAGGTCGAATCGATCGGTTCGACCTGGTGCATGATAACGGGAAATGGCAGCTAAATTGGGAAGCTACAGGCGAGTATCCGTTTCCTTATGATGCGGTGCGGTTCACGATGTATGGGGTGCAGCTCGATGAAGTCCGCGCCGATGAATGTCCGATCGATTTCACCGAAGGAATTTTCACGATCGCTCCCTTTCAATCTGTAACTTTTACTGGTTCGTTGCAGTCGTTGGGATAGCTCCCCCTACCCAAAGTGGTGGCGGCGATGCCAAAAATCTCCATCCAAACTTTCTTCTCCTCACGATGAATCAACCCTACGACTACATTATTATCGGCACAGGAGCAGGCGGCGGCACCCTCGCTTACGCCCTCGCCCCAACTGGCGCAAATATCCTCCTACTCGATCGCGGTACATCCATCTCCAGAGAACCCGACAACTGGAATGCCAAAAAAATTTACCAACAAGGACTCTACCAAACCGACGAAATTTGGTACGACGATCGCGGCAAACCTATTCGCCCCAACGCTTACCATCGGGTTGGGGGGAATACCAAAGTTTACGGCGGCGCACTCCTGCGGATGCGACCCCAAGATTTCACAGCTAGATCGTACTCAACTGGTAGCACCCCCGCCTGGTCGATCGATTACGACACACTCTCCCCCTACTACATCCAAGCCGAAAAACTCTATCAAGTCCACGGTAGACGCGGCACCGATCCCTCCGAACCTCCAGAGTCCGCAGATTTTGATTTCCCACCATTACCCCACTCACCGCAAATTCAACAAGTAGCCGACAAGCTCACAGTGGCCGGATTATTGCCATTTCCCCTGCCAATGTCCCTTGACTATCGCGAACCGATGACCGAGACATCGTGTATTTTGTGCAAAACCTGCGACGGTTATCCGTGCAAAATTTGGGCGAAAGCCGATGCCGAAACCTGCTGCGTCCAACCCGCTTTAAAGTACCCAAATGTTAGCTTAATTACAGGGGCAAAAGTCGATCGATTGTTGACTAGCGCAGATGGTAGGCGCGTAACTGGAGTCATCGCCGAGCTTGACGGCACGCTGCAAACATTTACAGCCGATCGCGTCGTCGTCTCCTGTGGTGCGGTGAATTCGGCTGTGCTATTACTTCGCTCGGCAACCGATCGCCATCCCGATGGCCTAGCCAATAGTTCGGGGCGGGTAGGGCGCAATTTGATGAAGCACAATACCAGCAAACTTTATGCGATCGTGCCGGAAACGCAAACTACCATCTTCCAAAAAACGCTGGCGATTAATGACTTCTACTTTGGGGTTGAGGGCGATCCGCGTCCGCTCGGACATATCCACTTAATGGGTAAACACACTGGCGACATGATGCGATCGGATTTTCCCCGCTGGGTAATTCCCCCAGTTCTAGAATTGCTGTCGCAGCATTCGATCGATTGGTGGACGCAGACGGAAGATTTCCCCGATCCTGACAACCGCGTCACGGTAGATCGAGCTGGTAACATCCAGATTCACTATACCGCCAACAATCAATCCGCCCATCAGGCTCTCAAAACTAACTTCAAGGCAATTCTCCGCCAGATCGGTTGTCCGATCGTCTTTGATTTCCCGGTTCCCTTAAAAATTGTCAACCATCAATGCGGTACTTGCCGAATGGGAGACGACCCGAAAACTAGCGTATTAAATAACGATTGTCGCGCTCACGATGTTGATAATTTATATGTTGTAGATGCTAGCTTTTTCGCTGCTAGTGCAGCAGTAAATCCCACTCTGACGATCGCTGCTAACGCCTTGAGAGTAGCCGATCGATTGCAAAATTAGACTATAAATTAGATCTTTATGACACCGAACACTTCCACCCCCCACAAATCGAGTTGGCAGATTGCGACGCTTGCTGCGATCGGGTTTGCGATTATTTGGAACTTTGTCACCAATATCTTTCCGCCGACGGGAGTGTCGATCGGCGAATTATCCAATACTGTATTTGCTGATGTCAAAATTATTCCGGCGAATTATGCCTTTGCAATTTGGGGATTGATTTATACGGGTCTAGTTGCATTTGGTTTTTATCAATTAGACCATCGTCGTGCTGATAATATTGCCTTACAAAATACTCGCCGCTGGATCGTGCTGGCGAGCGTACTGCAATGTGCTTGGATATTGTTGTTTTTATATCAACAAATGTTCCTGTCTACCTTAGTTATGTTTGGCATTCTGTGGGGATTGATTAACTGTTATCGCAGTCTCCATACCCCGCAAAAAACTGCTCGTCCATTGTCTACGAATAATTGGGTACCGAGTGTCTTTAGTTTATACCTAGGTTGGATTAGCGTTGCCACGATCGTCAATATCGCTGCCACGCTCTATCTTTGGGGCTGGAATGGTAGCCCTTTATCTCCAGAAATTTGGACGCTATTACTGATGGCGATTAGTGTCGGTTTGGCTGTCATCTTATGGAAAATTTATGCCGATCGGGTATTTGGCGGGGTAATTATGTGGTCGATCGTCGGAATTATTATGGCTAATTTAGATTCGCCGGTAATCGGCATCGGGGGGGTGATTGCGCTGGTAATTTTGGCATTATCGCTGTTACCCCGATCGATCTCCTTGTGAGAGGATGTTGGAAAAGGGTTTTTGATGTGGATCGACGATCCACATCCCCCTAAATCCCTTAAAAAGGCTACCGGGCCTTGCTGGAGTGGGGTATGATTTGCCGAGAGAGTGATGTTTTCATCGATCGATTATCGCGAGCGATTGTTATATTCTTCAATATCGGTCAGATCTGGCACTCGATCGGGAATACTCACAGCAAACTAGCGTTCGCCCAAAGGGTAGATTTATCAGGTTGAGATGAGAGTCACCACGATTTATGACTCAGATCGATCGTATAATGAGAATCATTCCCATACTTAGTCTTTCATGTTAGAGGTTCAGCAATTAGCTGTCAATTACCGTGGGGTCAAAGGGTTAGACCATGTAAGCTTCAAAGTCGAGCCGGGTCAACTAGTTGGCTTGATCGGCCCGAATGGAGCTGGTAAAAGTACGCTGCTCAAAGCGATGCTGGGGCTAGTTCCAACGACTAACGGCACGGTCAAATACTGCACCTGTCCGCTCTGTCAGCACCTCGAACGCGTGGCATACGTCCCCCAGAGATCGCAAATCGACTGGGATTATCCGATTACCGTGTGGAATGTGGTGATGATGGCGCGAACGCGGCAGTTGGGCTGGTTTCGTCGTCCTGGCGCAGCAGCAAAAGCGATCGTCAATACCGCACTCGATCGGGTGGGGATGTTAGAACTCCAGCATCGGAGAATTGGTGAACTCTCAGGTGGACAGCAACAGCGGGTATTTTTAGCACGCGCACTCGCGCAACAAGCAGATTTATTTCTCTTTGACGAACCCTTTACTGGAGTAGATAAAAAGACTGAAGGGGTGCTGATTGAAGTCTTCAATGAATTGCGCTCGGCTGGTAAAATTCTGTTAGTCAGTACTCATGAATGGGGTCAGTCGTTGGATCGACTCGATCGAATTTTGCTGCTCAATCAACGCTTAATCGCCGATGGCTCGCCCCAACAGGTGATGACACCTCAAAATATCCAAGCGGCTTATGGCACTGCGTTACACGACCATAAGCATCGAGATCTGAGTGCAGAATTATTTTGTTAATTATTGATTGCATCTTCTGCTTGATTTGTATTGATTATTGGTGAGCTATCGTTCATGATGTTTTTCGACACCGCAGTTCGCACAATAGCGAGCCAGTGGAGTACGTAAAGGTTTTCCACACACTTGACAGGGAGAGCCATACAAACTCAGGCGATGGTGATGAATTGCATTGAGGTTTGTTTCTTTGAATCCAGTGATGTGCTCGTATAGATCCAATTGTCCAAATCCTTTCTCCGTTGCTTCCTTTAATGAGCAATTATGTTCTGCTCTGTGGAGTTGTATTTTTTTGATTGCATCTGTGAAATAGGGTGTGAAAAGCTCCCATTCCTTATCTGTCAGCATTGGGATATCCATTCGACAACGCCAACAATAAATCGTTTTTGGCATTTCTTTACAGTTTTTTTAGTAGTTTGTCATACTCATCATGTGCGCCAATCCAAAACCAGTCAAGCTACTAGGCCGTGCCGACCCTACGATTTTAGCGGTTATGTAATTGATATCGATCGTAATCCAAAATCCAAAATCCAAAATCCAAAATCAATCCAGATGTTAGAAATAATTCTCACGCCTTGGCATTATGAATTCATGCGCCACGCGATCGCAATCGGCATTTTAGTCGGGATTTTATGCCCAGTGGTGGGTAGTTATTTAATCGTGCAGCGAATGGCATTATTCGGCGATGTCATCGCACATTGTGTATTGCCAGGATTGTCACTGTCCTTCTTTTTAGGGATAGATATTCTCATCGGTGCATTCATTTCGGGGATTTTGGGTGCGGGGGCGATTTCGTGGATTCGATCGCAAGCACGGGTGAAGGTAGATGCCGCCATGGCGCTGACGTTTTCGAGCTTTTTTGCAATGGGAGTATTGCTGATTAGTCTGCTAAAAAATAATGTGGATCTAGATAGTTTTCTGTTTGGTGATATTTTGGGTGTGAGATTGACAGATGTTTATCGAACATCGATCGTCACAATCGGGATTTTGGCGGTAGTGTGGTTATTTTATAAGGAATTATTGTTTTATACATTCGATCGAACTGGGGCGACAGCGATGGGGTTGCCTGTAAATGCGATTAATTTGGGGTTTATGGCGGCGGTGACGCTGACGATTATCGCTAGTATGAAGGCAGTAGGGGTGATTTTGGTGATTGCGCTACTGGTTGGCCCTGCTTTGACGGCATACTTACTGGTGAAGGAGTTGCATCAGATGATGCTGGTGGGGGCAATTATCGGCTCGATCGCGAGTATCGGTGGCGTGTATATTAGTTTCTATGTCAAACACGTACCATCTGGCCCCGCGATCGTCTTGGTGTCTTCAAGTTTATTCGTGTTGGCGTTATTATTTAGTCCATCTCAGGGGATTTTGACTCGGAACCGCTCGTCCAGTCCGACTCCGATGCAGAGCGGGGAGTAAGAGCTATGCAAGCGAGCGAGAAATGGTTATCGGTAATTGGGGTTGGGGAATCGGGATTGGGGGAGCTGAGCCAAATTGCTCGGGGATTGGTAGATCGCTCCAAAATTCTCGTTGGTGGCAAGCGGCATTTAGCGATGTTAGATCCAAGTGATAACCGCGATTGTATCGTTTGGACATCGCCGATCGAAAATTCGATCGAAACACTCCTCAAATATCGCGGTACTCCAGTCTGTATCCTGGCTAGTGGCGATCCGTTGTGCTATGGGATCGGGGTGACGTTATTGCGGTATATCTCGATCGCGGAAATGACAATTATCCCCGCACCGTCTACATTTAGCCTGATTTGTGCCAGGTTAGGTTGGTCGCTGGCGGAGGTAGAAACCTTGAGTCTGTGCGGACGTTCGCCAGACTTTTTAGCAGGAATGTTAGCGCCAGGGGCAAAGTTATTAGTTTTGAGTGCGGATGCGAACACGCCGCAAATCGTAGCAGATTTACTCATAAAACGGGGGTATGGGGACAGTCAGCTGACAGTATTAGAACATTTGGGTGGCGAACGCGAACGATCGATTACCGGAATCGCGAGATCTTGGTCTAAATCGGACGTAGCGGCATTAAATGCGATCGCGATCGCATGTGTCATTCAGAACGATACCACCCCCTTAAATCGCCTTGCGGGATTGCCTGAGAGCGCATATCATCACGATGGACAACTGACTAAGCGGGAAGTCCGCGCGATTACCTTAGCCGCCCTTGCGCCGATGCCAGGGGAATTACTATGGGACGTGGGTGCTGGGTGTGGATCGATCGGAATTGAGTGGTTGCGAAGTCATCCTCGGTGCCGCGCGATCGCGATCGAGCAACACGATCGACGCTTACAATTTATTACTGATAATATGGCTGCTTTGGGTACGCCGCACTTGCAATTAGTGCAGGGTAAGGCACCCGCAGCCTTACAAGCTTTACCGACTCCGGATGCGATTTTTATCGGCGGTGGTACGACTTCTGAGGGGTTATTAGATACCTGCTGGACGGCATTGCGATCGGGTGGTCGGTTGGTAGCAAATGCGGTGACAGTAGAGAGCGAGTTGCAGCTGTTACAATGGCACCAACAAGTAGGTGGCGAATTAACTCGCATCGCGATTCAACGCACTTATCCCATCGGTAGCTTTCTCGGCTGGAAACCGCTAATCCCAGTTACTCAACTGGTAGCAATCAAATAGCGATCGGCGTTAGTTTGGAATAGAAGGAGCCTGGAGACTAAAGTCTCAGCTCATAATGCGAAGTCCGCCTACGCGGACTTTGTAACGTTAGCCCCGATTTGCGGAAAGTGCGATCTTGGGGTTTCCCCAAGTAGAGCACCTTTTCAAGACACAATCGAGGGCAGTACTGGAACGAAGCAAATATCTTTAACCCGAACTGTTGTTGAATCGGCCAACAACCAATCTAATTTCCTAGTATCCTAATAGATACAACTTATGTAAACTTTCATGAAATGTATTATCAACCGTCGCGCCTTATTTTCGGCAAGCCACCGCTACTGGCTGCCGGAGATGAGCGAAGCGGAGAACCAAGCAGCATTTGGACTGTGCGCACAACCGTATGGACACGGACATAATTATGTACTCTATATCTCGTTATATGGGGATATCGACGACTATGGGATGGTACTAAATCTCTCCGATGTCAAGCACGTCATCAAACAAGAAGTTACCGGACAGCTCGACTATAGTTTTCTCAACGAAATCTGGCCGGAATTTAAACAAACGCTACCCACTACTGAAAATATCGCACGGGTAATTTGGCAAAGACTAGCGCCGCATTTACCCCTCGTCCGCATTCAACTATACGAACATCCCGAACTCTTCGCAGAATATACAGGAAAAGATATGGAAGCATCATTGACGATCGGTACTCATTTTAGCGCGGCGCATCGGTTAGCGTTGGATAGCTTGACGCTAGAGCAAAATAGCGAAATTTATGGCAAATGCGCGCGAGTCAACGGACACGGACACAATTATCATCTCGAAGTTACCGTTACAGGCGAGATCGACGCTCGCACGGGGATGATTGTAGATTTAGTTAAATTACACGAATTGGTATCAGAATATGCAGTAGATCCGTTAGATCATACATTCTTAAATAAAGATATTCCCCACTTTGCTAAAGTCGTTCCAACTGCGGAAAATATTGCTGTCTATATCGGACATCTGCTCGAACAGCCGATCGCAAACATCGGGGCACAATTACACAAAATCAAACTAGTCGAGAGTCCAAACAACTCCTGCGAACTACTTTGGAGTCAAGATTTTAGTACCTTAGCAACTCGTCAAATGGCTACAGTTGCGCTAGCTGGTGTCTAAAACTGTTGCGATAAGTTACAAATTTGGCGTTCGGATAAGCGAACACAAGATTTGGAGGCGGTCGTTTATAATCAGGTAAGGATGGCAGTCGATCGCCTGGTATCAGGCTACTGCGAACGGTATCGATAGTATCGCTGACAACTATCTTTTGGTGTAAATAATCCTACCTCACGCTTTGCCAAGCTACGATTATTTAGCGACAACTGATAAAATCGGCAATAGTGTTTGTGGTAAATATAATTTTCACCACACGACAAGCGCAATCTGCTAGCCCTGTTCATTTGCAATAAGGATAAAAAAACATGAGCGATACACTAGAATCTACTCAATCCGCAGACACGACCACGATGGAAATTCCAGCAAATCCCCTCGGAATGAATGCTGGTGGAAGTGCGCCGATTACTAAAGTTTCTCCCGACCTCTCTTCCGCTAATTTGCCAGACTGGATGAAACAGTCTGCTGACATTCTGGCCGAAGTTCCAGCTTACTTAGGACAAATCTACCAAAACAACAAGAGTGCCGTCACGACACTAGGTTTATTTTTTGGTGTAATTGTCGGTATCAAGCTGACCCTTGCAATCCTTTCGGCAGTTAACGAAATTCCATTGCTCGCACCAACTTTTGAATTGGTTGGTATCGGCTATACCTTCTGGTTCGTATGGCGCTATTTGCTCCAAGCTTCTACCAGAAGTGAATTGACTAGCGAGATCGATGGTTTAAAATCAGAAATTTTCGGTAACCACAAAAAATAATTAAATTAATCGATTGAATCCAATCGATTTTTAACCACCTATCGATCGATAGGTGGTTTTTCAATAAAATCCAGTTACTAAAAAATGTCGAGTGGGCAACAATCGCCCGCCGGAAATTCGAGCTAAAATTGAGTTACTTTGAGAGCGTCCACCAACCGAATAAGCCAACGATCGTCAGAGCTAAGGCGATCGCGATAAAATTATTATCTTGAGTATCTACTTGGCTCAGATCTACAGGCGCATAGCGTTCTTCTAAAGACTTTTCCTGTTTTGGTTGTGGTGCGATGGGGGGACTAGTCCCCCCAGCTTTCCCCTCACGATCTTCTAAATGGGACAAATCGGGAATTTTAGTCAACCATTCATCTGGACGAACTAATTCAGGCGCTTGCATGATGTACAACATCCGCTTACTCGCTTGACGAGTATCGAGACTGGGATGATTTGTGAGCTGCTGACATAGTGCCTTTGCTTCCGATCCTTGTCCAGCCGCTTCATATGCCATTGCCAACCAAATTTGGATTTCCCCACCAATCTTTGTATTTGGCTGTACGCGAGCGATTGCACTTAGCAAATAACTTACGGCTTGGCGATATTCTCCGCGTTCGAAGGCAATTCGTCCGGCTTGGTAATCGGGATCGAAAGAAGTCGTCATGGCGTAATGCGGTGGAGTAAGATGTGTCAGTTTGAGGATGCCTATTATTAGGGTAACGCTGCTGTGAGGAGATCGAAACCTTGTCAGCACAGATAATCCTACAAAATAACTTGTAGTTCTAAGATTTCAGATATGCTAGAACTCGAGGGTGCAGTTAGTCGATCGCGCCGATCCCTTCGGCTACCGCTGGTTATTGCATAATTACCGATCGCTCGTTCGAGCAGTCATGGCAATTCATAATTTATAATTTATTATTCCTAATTTATTCGTGACTAAGCCAGAATCAACCGCCCCAACTCCGCTACTGGTTCAATTATGGCAAAAGTGGGGTGAAACCATCCAGATCTTAGTTCTGGCACTAGCACTCGCTTTCTTCATTCGGACGTTTGTGGCCGAGCCGCGTTATATTCCGTCAGAGTCGATGTTACCGACTTTAGAGATCGGAGATCGATTGATCGTTGAGAAGCTCTCATACTACTCTCACCCACCCCATCGTGGGGACATTATCGTCTTCGCGCCACCCCCACAGCTGCAAGAGCAAGGTTATCTGGAAGACCAAGCTTTTATCAAGCGTGTTATCGGCTTACCTGGCGATACTGTCGCCGTGATAAAGGGTCGTGTTTCGATCGATCGGCAAGAACTCACCGAAACTTATATCGCCGAACCACCTAACTATGGGATGTCGCCAATGGTCGTTCCGCCAGGACAACTGTTTGTGATGGGTGATAACCGCAACAATAGCAACGATTCGCATGTGTGGGGATTTTTACCCCAACGGAATATCGTCGGTCGTGCTTGTTTTCGATTTTGGCCGCTAGAACGCTTTGGTGGTGTTAACTAACTCTACATTTCCAAAAAAAAGATCGACCGCTAATTAGCTGAAGATCGATCGAATGTGCTATAACCCGGATTTCCCTATCAAGGTGCGGTGATGCGCCCCTGTAAAAAGATATGTTGAATTTTGGCTGCTTAATTGATTAACCTAGATAAGCACGACCATCATTCTGCAACTAATTTAACTCGCCTGCGATCGCTCGGGCATCATCCAATTTAAGGAGTTTCGCTTGTATTACTTTTCTCAAGATCCGCCATATTTCATTTTATTTGCTGGGCTATTTGCGGGGATTACCTGCGGTGCTGCTTTTGATGGCGCACTCCGGCAAAATGTCAAGGCATGGAGAGTCGATCGCGCAAATATCAGTCTCGCTGAAAGCGACGATATGCCGATTAAATTGCCTTTTCTCGGGATTTGCGTTGGGATTATTTTCTTTCTTTCGGCTGGATTGGAGATTTTTGGATTCCCGACATTACTGGCTTATGGGATCTCCTTGCCACTGACACTATTTCTAGCCATCTTATTGTGGTTCCAATTGCGGGTCGTGTTCAAGCAACTCGATCGTGGCGGTTCGCCAGCGCTAGACTTGGATTCCTGGGAAGAGTAACGATCGATGCGGGTTAAATAAACTTCGGCTGGAGATCTAAGTCCCCCAACCCCCAGGGCTGTTTCATTGCTAGCATCCTAGAATGGAATAGCCCCCATATCTCTCTGTGTTACTATTCTTGCTCATCCGACTTGCGATCGCGCTGCTTCAATAAATCCACCCCCCACGAAGTACCGATTCTCGTCGCGCCAGCCATAATCAGTTCTACCGCTCGATCGTGAGTCCGAATACCACCTGCAGCTTTAATTCCGATTTGGTCTTTGGTCAAATCTTTAAGTAACCGCACATCCTCGACAGTTGCAGCGCCACTCCAGCCAGTACCAGTTTTTAGCATCCGCGCCCCTGCTTCCATACAGATCTGTGCGGCGATGATGCGTTCGGGTTGAGTCAGCAGCGACATTTCTAAAATTGCCTTAACTCCTTGTCCAGTAGATTCGCAGATTTCGGCAATTTCACGATGCACGTCATCGATCAGCCCTGCTTTCAACCAGCCGATATTAATGACAACATCTAATTCTTGGGCACCATTATCTACCGCCTCCTGAGCCTCATACAGCTTGCTAGCCGTAGTCGTGGCTCCCGTCGGGAAACCGATGACAGTACAAATCTGGGGGCGCTTATGGTGCAATAGCGTCGTAACTTGCCGCACGTAGCAGGGATTGACACAAACAGCTGCAAAGCCATAGCGATCGGCTTCTTCACACCATTGTTCTACCATCATCGGGGTAGCTGCGGCACTGAGTAAGGAATGGTCGATAAATGTTGCTATATCTAAATTAGACTCTTCGGTTCGCATATATTCACATCGATCGATACAACCACTAGGTTAACCTACCGCTCGACAATAGACTTCCTGCGAAAGTTAGGGGATAGGGACTTGGGGATTGGGGAGTGGGGGTACTATGGATCTAAGCAGCACTGAAAAAAAGATTGGGTTTTTACTTTCGCAGGAGGTCTAATGGATTTTCGAGAATGAATACGGTTAACTCGCGTGTAGGCTCGGTAACGAGCGCGACATGGCTGGCAATCCCGAGGGGACTAGTGGTACGAATATCTTGTGGGAGCTGGCGAATGCGATCGATCGGGACGACAACGAGAGTCGGTACCGGATCGACGGGGATGCCATATAAAGTGCCAACGGCATCTTTAAAAATCGTCCATGCTGTCGGCATTAATAAACTACTGCCGAAGAGCCAGTCGTGAAGATCGAGCAGCTCGACATTTGCGAGCGCGCTAAAATCATTACGAGTGTTGGTAATATCGACGATCCGTTCGACTCTGCCGAGCGGGAGACCAAACCAGACTTCCTCGATCGTAAACACCAGCAACTCGACGATCGGTGGGTCGCTCGTGCTAGTCAGATCTGGACTAGAGTGGTGGATAGAATTGGCATAAAGATGCTCGTTCACGATTGCTGCCTCATGAGTTTGCCGATAGCTGCCATAAAATCTCGCTCGATGTAAGGTTTAATAAAATAATCGCTCGCCCCCAAGTGGGCGGCAAATTGCCGATGTTTGGCACTGCTGCGCGATGTCAACATCACCACGGGAATATGCGTCAGCGTTGGTTCTTGCCGCCAGATGCTCAAGAATTCAAACCCGTTCATATTTGGCATCTCGACATCGCAGATTGCCAGCTTTAACTCGCTTGCCTTTTGACGCATCAGCTGGAGTGCTTCTTGGCCATCCTTAGCCTGGATCGTCCGATAGCCAAATTTTTCTAGGGACAGACACAGGCTCTGCCGCGTAGTTACCGAATCATCGATTACCAGGATCGACGCGCTAGCGATCGGCTGTTGTGGTGGCTGCGAGATCGGGCGTTTGAGCAAACAATGCGGGCGATCGATCGTGACTCGAATTAAGGTATGTAGATCGATGACTGGTAGAATCGCCCCATCGCCCAAAATCGTACAGCCATAACTGTAACTAGGGGGGGTAATCCCTTTACTAAACGGGACGATCGTGAGTTCTTGCTCGGAGATCGAGCGATCGATTTGGAGGGCAAAGTACCGCTCGCCACTCCGAATCATTAGTAGCGGTGCCAGCCAATCCAATGGATTATCGATCGTCGCTTTGAGTGTATGGGAAATAGTGCGTTCGGGAATCGGCACTGAGTAGCTGAGCAGATCGCTAAGGTTGTAAATCGCGATGCTAGTACCCTGCCACTGTAAGTACCGTTGCGCTGCTCGGTGCTCGATGAGATCGTTCGTGGGAATGACAATCCGCTGGATACTGTCGGCGGGGAATGCATAAATGGCCCGACCGACTTGACAAATCATCAGTTGGGCGATCGTCAGCGTCAGCGGAATGCGGAGTGTAAAAGTAGTACCACGTCCTAATTGAGAATCAATAAAGATCGTACCTTTAATCGTTTGAATTTGGGCTTTAACAATATCTAAACCCATGCCGCGCCCGGATAGCTTGGTGACGCGATCGGTAGTCGAAAAACCGGGATTAAAGATGAAATCGAGGATTTGGCTGTCGGTAGCATTAGCACTGGCATTTGGCAATTCCAGCGCTAATACTTTGGCTTTGATCCGCTCTAGGTCGATCCCGCCACCATCGTCGCGGATTTCGATAACTGTCTGACTACCCTGATGGTAGGCCGTAATCTCGATCGAGCCACGTTCGGGCTTGCCTGCCGCGCGTCGGACGGCGGGGGCCTCGATCCCGTGATCGAAGGCATTGCGGAGTAAGTGGAGGAGCGGATCGAGCAGCTTGTCGAGCGTCGATCGATCGACGAGGACTCCAGCTCCGGTAATTTTGAGATCGACAGGTTTTTGATACTCGATCGACAGATCGTGAAGCGTGCGTGGAAAGCGATTGAGGATTTCCCCCAAGGGGAGCATGCGCGCCCACATTAGGTCGTCGCGGAGATAGGACAGGAGTTGTTTTTGCCGTTCGATTTGGCGTTCTGATTGGCTGCTAAATAAGTCTAGATCCTCGATCTGTTCTTCGATTTGGACGAGTTGCTCGCTGGTTGCTTGGGCGATGTCATGTAATTCGCTATAGCGATCGAGTTCGAGCGCATCGAATCGCTCGGTCAGATCGCTAGCAATCGGCAATCGAGCGGTAGTAATTGCCGAGGATCGGGGAGCCGAGATCGATAGACTGTCGGCCAGTTGTCGCAGCCTATCGCCAATGGCCTGAAACTTCACACATTTGCTCCGCATTTTGTGTAAGTTGTCGCGAACTTGCTCGTTATATAGCGCTAACCCATGTCGCTCGATCGCTAGTTCCCCAATGACATTATTCATCCGATCCAACCGATCGAGGGAGACCCGTACCGATAATTGTGGCGTGGGTGACAAGGGGATCGGCCGGGACTTCTTGATGCTGCGGGGGGTGATGTCTGTAGGTGGCGGCGCAAATGCAATCGGATCGCTCGGCGATAAGTTATCGAAACTGTGAGTGATGCTGTCAACCAGCTCTAGTATTTCGACCCGCCGCTGGTGGATCCCGCTGGGCAGATTTACCGCACTAGGCATGTCGAACAGATCGATTAGATCGTAGCGCAGGTTGACTGGGTCGCTCGGCTCTAGTACTGACAGACTCTGCTCGGGTGGCCGATCGAATAGCTCGATTAAGTCAAAGTCCAGGCTTACCAAATCATCGCTTTGGCGCTCGGGGCGCTCGAAGATATCGATGAGATCGAAGCCCAGATTCCGGAGATCGTCGAGCGTCGATTGCGAGCGGCTCGGGACAAATAGCTCGAGATCGCGCTGCTGGGTTGATTCGTAACTATCGGTAGTAGATTGGGCATCGCCGAGAATGTCCCAATCGAGCGTTAATTCCTGGAAATCGGCTCGCGCGCTGCTGGGCAATAAGTCGATTGTAAAATCTCGCTCGAACATCGGTTCGAGATCGAGCAAATCGGCATCACTGACGATCGCCGATGACTTTGGCGCTTCCGCCAGGAGAAAGGCAAAACCGGGACTAATTTGGCCACATTTAGCACGATTATCTGTCAATACAGCTTCTAATGCCTGATAAAAATTTACCAGGGCAAAACAACAAATTTCGCGGGGACGGTCGGGATGGCGATCGAGTGCGTCAATGGTAGCCTGAGCGAGGGCGTTAAAACCGGGGAGATTAACGAGTTGGGAAATGCCGATAAATACTTCTGATTGGGCCCGAAACTCTCCCACAGCAATACGTTCGCAATTGGGGTCGAGTAAAACTCGTTCGAGTCGGGCTAAACTTTGCGCAACATCCACTTCAAAAATCGATTGCGTCAAATCCGCGCCAGAGATAATCCCATTAGGTGTTTGGCGGCCAGCGATCACAAAATGACCGATCTCCTCATCGATATTTGCCAGGACGATCTGAGTTTGGGTATGAAACCGATCGGGTATAACTTGGCGATCGATCTCAGAAGTCACCAATCGCGCCAGACAGTCATAGAGCTGAAACAATAACCGTTCCAGTTGCCGATCGAATGGCAATTCGGGATGACTGAGAATGCGGAAAATTTCTTCAACTTGATGAGCCAAATCCGCAATTGCTTCCAACCCGAGACTGGCCGCGCCACCCTTAATCGAGTGTGCGGCGCGTAATAAGTTGTGTACCTTGGTGACGCTGCGATCGACACTGAGGGTCACAAGTTCTGTCTCGATCGTCTGTAACAGCTTGGGTACTTCCAAGCTGAACAGTTGATAAACGCGATCTCGTAAGTCAGGGTCGATATACATGGATAGTGAGTAGTGAATAGTGAATAGTGAACAGTGAATAGTGAATAGTGTCTCGGATGCGCTTGGGCGTTGTGAACTTGGAGCGATACTTCATCTGCTGGATCTTTCTCAATAAATAACGTGAGTTCGGGTCAAGGATATTTGCTTCATCTAAACACCGCCAACGATTTCAATCGTGGCTAATGTTGCGAAGTCCGCCTGCGCGGACTGAATAAATTAGTCCGCGCAGGCGGACTTCGTATCATGAGCAGAGACTTTAGTCTCTAGGCTGTTCTTATCCCGAACTCACGTTAAACACCAGCCACTGTTCACTGTTCACTGTTCACTGTTCACTGTTCACTGTTCACTAGAGACCCCTACTCAATCTTGAAGCGATCGATATTAACTTGTAGTTCGCGGGCGAGTTTGAGGAGATCTTGGAAGGAAGCTTGCACGTCATCGGCCCGAATCGAGTTCTTATTCGCGATACTCGCCACTCGATCGATGCTTTGAGTGACTCGACCGGAATTTTCGGCTTGGAGTAAGGCTGCTTGAGCGATTGCTTCGACGAGCGCGCCGATCTTGTTACTGGTGGCCGAAACTCGATCGAGACTCACGCGGGTTTCATCGACCAACCGCGTCCCGATCGCAACCTGTTCGATCCCGGCTTCCATGGCGATCGCGACTTCACTCGTCTCCGCTTGAATGCTGGCAACTAATTTTTCAATTTCCCCCGTGGCGGCGGCAGATTGTCGTGCGAGCGATCGGACTTCTTCGGCAACTACAGCAAACCCACGCCCTTCTTCACCCGCTCGGGCCGCTTCGATACTGGCATTGAGCGCGAGCAAGTTGGTTTGGGCGGCAAAGCTACTAATCAGGTTGACGACTTTAGAGATTTTTTGGGAGGATTCACCGAGTCGTTTGACTTTTTTCCCAGTTTCCGCTACGGTATTGCGAATAGTGAGAATCCCTTCCACCGTGCGGTTCATCGCGGCATCACCATCGCGTACGAGCTGAGCGGATTCCATAACGGCGGATTCAGCAATCAAGGCGTTATTGACCACTAGTTGGATCGACCCAGACATATCTTGCAGACGTTGCAGCGATAGCGCCACATCTTCAGATTGTTGAAGTGCTTCGATCGAGAGTTCGGCAACAGAAATTTCATTGGTGGTAGTCGTCGAAACTACCTCGCGGGAGACATTTTGAACGTTTCGTACCAATCCTCGCAAACTTTCAACCGTAGAATTATATGAGTCAGCGATCGTCCCGATTTCATCTTCGGTAACGTGGGCGCGAATGGTCAAGTCACCTTGACTGATCCGATCGACTTGAATCAACAATTCCCAAGCATTTTTTTGGAGTATTTGTCTAGCCGCTTCTTGGCTGGCAGCATATCGCGACTGTTCGAGGCTAGCCGCTTCCAATTGGCGCACCAGTTGCGCTTGCGTCAGCGCCGCGCCGATTTGGATGGCGAGTTGCTGCAAGAGTTCGATTTCCGTCTGTTCCCAATTGTGTTGCTGCTGACACATCGAGCCGCTAAAGAGACCGAAAAATTTATTGCCGACATAAATTGGCGTGGTGATAATCGACTGAATCTGCATCTGCCGCAAATTATCGGTCAGCTCGGCACTAAATTGGGAAGCTTGGAGATCGGCAATCTCAATATAAGAACCTTGATCGAAGCCTTGTCCGAGAATTTCAAACATGTATTCTGCGGGGATCGTCCGCCCCAGAATACTAAACTCGGCTGAAGCGATCGACTCGGCGATGATTTTACCTTCCCCTTGACCCAGCGTATCTACTACCAAAATGCTCGCGCGATCGAGTCCAAAAACCTGGCGCAATTCTGGGAGTGCCAGATCGAGAATCTCGGTCTCGTCGTTCGATTGCCGCAGTTTGAGCGTGATGTCTGAGAGTAATTGCGATCGTCTGGCCGCAGCTTCGCGTTGCTCGATCAGCACGGTTTGGTTGAGCGCGAGTGCCAATTGCGTCGCCAACTGGGTAAATAAATTGATTTCTTCGATTTTCCAGGTGCGGGGTTCTTGACATTCGTGACCGATTAATAACCCAAATAATCGACTATCGATCGTAATCGGTACTACCAAATTTGCTCGCACTTGGAGGCTTTCGAGCATCTGAATATGGCAATCGGTCAAGCCAGCCTGATAGATATCCGGCATCGCGGTAATCTTGCCCTGTTCGTAACCAGCATCTTTGATACAACAGTCATCGATCTGTTCGTCCAAGATCGATTTTTTACCAGGTGCAACTGATTCGGTGGTAATCTTACCATTGAAATCGGCATCTAACTCGAAGACGACCGCCCGATCGAGATCCAATGCTTGGCGGACGAGTTCGACCGCAGTGGTGAGGATATCTTGGCGTTTGAGCGATTGCCGCAGTTGCAACGTAAAGTTTGAGAGAATTTGGGACTTGCGGGCATCATCTTCCCGTTGGGCGATCGATTGCGCCTGATTTAGTGCCAAGCCAACCTGCGATCCAATCTGTTCGAGCAGCTCGATCTCGGTTGGTTGCCAGTAGCGGGGGGCATGACACATGTGCCCGATGGTCAAGCCAAATAGTTTATTGCCAATAAAGATCGGCACGACTAAATTCGCTCGCACCTGGAGCCGTTCGAGCATCTGGATGTGGCAATCGTTCAAGCTGGCTTGGTAAATATCCGCAATCGCCGTCGTTCTTCCCCGCTCGTAACCAGCACCTTGAGTCTGTTTCAGACAAGTATCCTGGATGACTTCACCTAAAATAGATCGACTATCTGCTGCTACCGATTCAGCCACGATCGTGCCTTCCCAGTTGTCATTCAGACTCAGGACGACTACCCGATCGAGTCCAAAGGTACGGCGAATATTGGCTAAGGCAATCTCGATAATCTCGGTGCGATCGATCGACTGTCGTAATTGGAGGGTAATTTCCGAGAGGAGATTTTTTCGATAAATACTCGCTTCGCGATCCAGGAGAGCTTGACGACGATTGAGTGCCAGCCCGATTTGGTCGGCAACAGTAGCAAATTTGTCCAGTTCTAATAAATCCCATTTTCTAGCCGATCGGCACATTTGACCGATGACCCAACCTAAAGATCTCCCTTCAACGATAATTGGGGCGATTGCCCGCGCGCGCACTTGAATCCGTTCCAACAAAGCGATCTCTTCTGCGGTTAATCCACCTTGGCGATCGATATCATGAATCCCGCAAATCTGTGCTGAATCGTCATCGCCAAGCTGAATTTCACACTGTAAATAATCGGTCATTGCCGCATCATCGATCGGCTGACAATCTGGAGCGATCGCCGCAGCAAAGATTTGTGGTGACTGCTGCTCGTTAGACCCAATGACGAAGGCGCGATCGAGCTTGAACTCTTGGCGAATGCTTTCCACTGCTTGCTCTAGTAGCACGCTCAGCTCGTCTAACTCGCTAACTTGCAGTGCTTGAGACAACAGATTGGTGCGCCGCAATTCCGCATCTCGATCGTTAGAAATAGCGATTTGTTCTACAGCCAAGGCGATCCGCTGCGCTGTTTGATGGCAAAAATCGATCTCCCAATTTTCCCACTTCCGCTTGCTACTACATTGCTGGAGCGATAGCAACCACACTGGATGGCGCTCGGCACTGCTCGGCACTCGTTTGCCAGTAACGATCGGTACGAATACCATCGATTTTGCTTTTAATTTGGCCGCGAGTGCTTGGCGATTGGGACTGAGTTTGTCCCGATTTACATCGTCGATCGTCAAACTGCGGCCTTGATGATAGCGATCGAGTTCGGCGGCGGATTCGGCAAAGTAGATCCCGTCCAATGAGTCTGAAATCGTCGGCTGGCAATCAATATCGACACTTTCGGCAACTATCTCGCCACTGCCATCTGGATTACAACGATAAATGGCGACGCGACTGACATTGAGGATCTCGTTCATCCCCCTCGTTCCTGCTGCATATACTTGCTGCGGATCGAGAAATTCTTGCGCGGTGAGGGCAATTTTCCCATATAGTTTATTGGCTTGTGCGGCTAAGCGTTGTTGCTGGAGCGTGCGATTAAATTTGGTAACTAATTGGTTAAAATTATCGGCGACTTCTTGAAATTCTGTATTATCGCCAGCTTCGATTTGAGTAGATAGGTCGCCATTAGCAGCTTCGCTGAGTTTATTAGAAATTCGTTTGAACGACTTCGAGAGCCGATTGGCGATTAGGAGCGCAAAGCTTAAATTGATGCTTCCCAATACCAGTAATAAGATTAAATCTTCGGCCCAATGTTCGGTAGGTTCGTTCTGAGGAAGCGTCTGTGTTACTCCAGCTGGTGGAGTAGCCGGTTTGAATAGCTGCTTGACTGCAATCCATCCCCTCATACCGACCAATGGCAGCAAGACGAATGGCAAGATGGTAATTAAAATTTGTTGATAGATCGTTCGATATTGACGACTGTCGGTACCGACAACTGCTGAAGTGCGTAGTTCGGTGAAGTTTGCACCCTCTTCGGCGCTCCACACGAATGATGGTTCCGGTGGGGTCTCTGGCTGCTGCGGTGTTTGCACCAACGCTGCTTGCTTGGTATCGTCTCGATCGATAGTTTTCATGACTTTACAGTTATCGCTAAAATAAAATTAAATATTGTTAGATATCAGCATCGAGTTCGGCTCGATCGACGATCGCGAGTTCATCCAAGATCGTTAACTTTGCTCCGGTCGTCGCGATCGCATAACCAGCGATCCAACGCGATAACGCCTGATGGCGATGCTCGACTATTGGTGTGGGATTCGGATCTAGTTCGCACCATTCGATATCGGCAATCTCATCGACGACTAAACCGATTGTTTTCTTCTGCCCGCCACTATCTGTAGCACTACTAATCACGATCGTCGGATAGCGCCGGCGATTGCGATCGAACCGTTGCTCCTGAGATCCCAGCACCATTGCTAGATCTACGACCCAAAGAATTTCACCGCGCCAGTTGTAAACGCCAATTACCGCAGGTGGCAGATGGGGGATCGGGACAACCCGATCGCTGGGAATATCGATTAATTCTGTGACTCCTTGACGAACGGTCGAAGTAGTCATCTCATTGGCGGAGCCGCTGCGAAAGAGCATCGCGAACTCAGCGAGATAAGAACTCTCGGCACCTGCCCCGCGCACACCTGCTAGATCGAGCTGAAGCTGAAATCTTAACAACTGGCAACCCAACCGCTCGCCCTTGGGTTGTGAAGCTAAAAGAGATTGATTTTCGCTAACTAAGCTCAATTTTGCCGCCCCCTGGGTAATTTAAATCTGTAAAAATTAATTTGACTGAGCGATCGATTATCTGACCAATTTCTGCAATGCTTCTAAAATGTCATTGCGACCGACCGGCTTCGATAAATACATGTCAGCGCCCTGTTTCATGCCCCAAAAGCGATCGAGATCGGTATTTTTAGTCGAACAAATCACCACTGGGATCTTTTTGGTATCGGATTGAGATTTAATCGCCCGACAAATCTCAAATCCACTCCGCCCTGGCAACACGATATCGAGAAAGACGATATCTGGCTTAAGCGTACTCAAATGATTTAAAGCTTCTTCACCGTCGATGGCAACGATAACATTCCATCCAGCTGCTTCTAAGTAACTGGTATAGATCAATCGATCTGTCTGAACGTCTTCGACAATTAATGCGGTGGCCATGTTAGTTACTATCTCTTCAAAAACGATCTGAGGGACTATTTGGTAGCTACGGAATTTAAATACTTTTGAGCGACTTCGATCACCAATTCTGATTGGACTGGCTTGGTTAAGAAATCAGTCGCTCCGACAACTTTGGCGCGGACGCGATCGATTACACCGTCGTTACCTGTCAAAATTACGATCGGCGTATCGCGAAAAGCAGCTACCTTCCGCAAGCGGCTACAAATTTCATAGCCATTCGCATTTGGCATCACCAAATCTAGAAAAATTAACTGCGGTTTTTTGGAGATCGCGACGGGAATGGCCTTCATTGAATCCATCACGCTAATAAATTGATAACCCACCTCCCGAAAAATCTGTTCTAGTCGATCGCAGACAAACGGACTATCATCGATACACATAATTAATGGTGCGGGATTGTTGGGGCCAAACGGGTACTTACTCGGATCGATCGGGCTGATAAAATCCGGCAAATCTACTAACTGCAATCTGCCAGCATCCAGGTGTGGGAGAAAAGATTGGCCGATCGTCACTGGCGGCTTCCGAGCCTTGACGGCGATTTCACGAATGCTATGTTGCCCGTTTAAGACAAATTGCAGTGCTTGACGCGCAGATGGGGAGATCGTCTGCTCGAACCCCCCTCCCGGCACGATACCGAGTGCTCGATCGGGTGAAACCTCGTTTAGTCCAGCTTGTTGCCATTGCTGCTGCTGTTGAACGGCTAAACCGAAGGCGCGATCGATATCGATTAGTGTTAGTTGAGAACTCAATTGCGGCTGAGGACTGCGATCGAAACTCACTCGCTCGGCTCGAACGACATCAAACAGCACCTCGACGATCGTTTTTTGAATATGCTCGATCGACTTATTGCGCGGCACCCGACTTTGTTTAGCCCAGTTCACCAGCAAATAATATTCCCAGCAGCTCTCCTTTTCGGTGGGGTTTAATGCCGAAATATCGGTCAGCGCCTCAATGCGGACCTGGAGATCTTGCGCCGTACTGATGTCTACGCCAGCGATCGTCGAATTTCTCACCCATCGCCGCATTGGATGAGAGCCACCACTTGCATACAAAATGCGCCCTAGGTAAAGATAAAGGCACCATTGCTGTCCCACTTGGCTCTTGAGAAAAACACATCCACTAAAGAGTTGATGCTTCATCTCACTCAACTGAGTAGCTAACCGATCGAGAGTTATGTATTCAGCAACCATTTGATTTGTTTCTGGTCAGCAGCGATCTTTCGAGATCTGGCTGAGGCTAATTGTAAAGATATCCGTACCACTAGTGTTCCCAGTGTCTGCTGTTTTTGCTCACACCAGCCTGACGATCTTGTTTGACCAAATCGATCTAGCCCTCTCGAGCTGCGCTCGCTACTTTTACCGCTGTTTGCTGGCATTCAACCCGCCAAAATTCAAAGATTTGTCAAGGTACCTTGACAAATCTTTGAATTTTGTTCGTGCTAAGCATTTTCTCAAGCGCTGTATATCTAAACTCGAAAATATTCGAGTCGTTCTTTCTGGAAACCAAGGGGTATACCTTGTATCCCTAAATATATCCCAATCGGCAGATCGACATCTTTGTCAAATTATTGTTATGATTGTTAACATAGCGACCCCGAACAGCATCTGTCTCGCACTGAGACATGCTTAACCCAATACATCCATGCAGGAGCAATTATGTCTAAATCAGTTAATCTATCGCTGGAACAACAATTTAGCATTCGATCGTTCGAGCACCAAGTTAGAGATATGAGTCGAGAACAGGCACAGGAATTCCTCGTCAATCTGTACGCGCAAATGATGATGCAGGAAAATAGCTATAAAAATCTCCTCAAACATCAATGGGGCATAGACGAACCCAGTCAACAAGCAGCTTAATTAGTGGCTAATTTAACGATCGAGTAATTTACTCGGATTCACTGTCTCAGATTGGCGACCTCCTTCTCTGTTTGGACGATCGATAGGTGGGGATTGGGGCACAAACTGTTTGACACACCAAGAGCGTTAAGATCGACATGGTTTCAGGGGAGTGCTAGTTGTACAATGGTCGAGATTATGGCCGATATGAGCCACGATTCGGACTGTACGAGTAAGCTAGCTTATGTTTGATTGTATTATTGTCGGAGCTGGGCCTGCTGGGGGCAGTGCAGCCTACCATCTCGCCAAACAAGGGAGATCGGTGTTAATTATAGACAGAGACATTTTACCTCGGTATAAACCATGCGGTGGGGGTGTTTCACCCGCGATCGCTCAGTGGTTTGATTTTGATTTTAGTCCAGCAATTTCCTGCGAGGTAGACACATTACGTTACACCTGGAATCTCGAAGATCCCGTCGATGTCAAACTCGAACACCAACAGCCGATCTGGATGGTGCGCCGCGATATCTTCGACCATTTCCTCGTCCAACAAGCCCAAAGGCAAGGTGCCGAACTACGTGATAATACCGAAGTCACCGGGATCGAATTTAAAGTCGATCGCTGGCAAGTCAATACGGCAACTGGTAGCTTTGAAGGTAAATATTTAATTGCTGCCGACGGTGCCAAAGGCAAAATGTCAACCTGGCTGGGCTTCAAAGATCGCAAACGCCGACTGGCTGGCGCATTGGAAGTAGAAGCTCCAGCTGAAAACGTGGCGAAAGTAATTAATTTTGAATTTGGGTTGGTCAAAAACGGCTATATTTGGAACTTCCCGAAAGCCGATGGTTACTCGATCGGGATCGGCACATTTAAAGGTGGCGAAGCACAAGATTTCAAAAAAATCCTCGATGTCTATGCCCAAGGAGCTTTTGATGTCAAGATCGATAACTTCAAACAATACGGCCATCCCTTGTGTCTGTGGGATGGAGATCAAAAACTCCATACCCAAAACGCACTGCTAGCTGGGGAAGCAGCTTGTGTTGTCGATCCGATGACTGCCGAAGGGATTCGACCCTCGATTTTTTCGGGCATCAAAGCGGCTGAATCGATTCACTCAGCACTCGGTGGCACGACAAATGCGCTGGAAAAGTATAGCGAAGTAATAGCTACTGAATGGGGTGCGGATATGAAATGGGCGCAGCGTCTGGCTGCGGCTTTTTATCAGTTTCCCAAAGTCAGTTATAAAGCGGCAGTCAAACGTCCTTCAGCTAGTATGACCATGGCAAAAGTCCTAGCTGGCGAACTCAGCTATTCAGCGATCGCGGGTAAAGCGATTAAAAAGCTTAGTGGCAGCGTATTTGGCAGATAAATTCGATCGACCTCACATCTGGTAGAGATGTTCCGTTGGAACGTCTCTACAAATTTGGATGGGTCGGAATATCTAGTCACTAATGTAGATCTATCCACCCCACCCTAAAGGGCACCCCTCCGAGGAGGGAACTTTACCACTAGCCACTAGTCACTATCCCCTATCCAGCACTTGAAGACACAATCATCGAACCAGTCCCACTATCGGTAAAGATTTCCAGTAGCAGCGAGTGTGGCAAGCGACCATCGATAATGTGTGCCGCTCTGACCCCTTGAGCCAGCGAACGCACACAGCAGGTGAGCTTGGGAATCATCCCCCCGCTGACGGTACCATCCTCTATCAGCGCGCGCGCCCCTTGAATATCCAATTGCCGAATCAAGGTATCGGGATCTTTAAAATCGCGCATCAACCCAGGTGTATCGGTTAAGAGGATTAATTTTTCAGCTCCAAGTGCGGCGGCGATTTCACCAGCGACGGTATCAGCGTTGATATTATATGCCTGTCCGTTTTCATCGGCAGCAACACTAGAGACGACCGGGATATAGCCACTCTTGACTAGGGTATTGAGAATGTCTACATTAACATTACTTACTTCCCCGACAAATCCGATCCCTTCGCGCCCATTGGGACGTGCCACGATCAGATTGCCATCCTTACCACACAATCCAACGGCCTTGCCACCTGCCTGATTAATCAACGCCACAATTTCTTTATTGACTCGCCCGACCAAAACCATTTCAACCACATCCATCGTGGCCGCATCGGTAACGCGTAAGCCATCTTTGAATTGAGGTTCGATATTAAGTTTTTCGAGCCAACTATTGATTTCTGGCCCACCACCATGAACTAAGACAGGACGAATGCCAACGCAAGACATAAAAACTAGATCGCGAATCACTCGATCTTTGAGACTGCTATCCTTCATCGCCGCACCGCCATATTTGACGACTACCGTACGTCCGGCAAATTTTTGGATGTAGGGTAAGGCTTCACTGAGTACCCGCACGCGGGTGGCATCTTCACTGGAATGGCTCATGGATTACTCGATCGGTGACTATCGATCGATTGTAAAACATTCAGTACAACTACTTAGGTACCAAATTTAGCTAATTTCACTTAACTTATGACCGAACTCACCACGTTTATCGGCGGTTGTCACTGTGGCGCAGTCCGCTATCGCGTTTTGCTCGAACGCCTCACAGCTACCGAGTGTAATTGCTCGATCTGCCAGAAAAAAGGGTTCATTCATGTCATCGTGCCAGCGTTGCGGTTTACCCTCCTCCAGGGCACAAACGACCTCAGCACCTACACCTTTAATACGGGTACCGCCAAACATCATTTTTGCCGCCACTGCGGGATTCACTCCTTTTATCGACCCCGATCGCATCCAGACGGCTACGATATCAATCTTCGCTGTTTAGATGATAATCCAATCGATCGATTCGAGATTACCACCTTTGATGGTGCCGATTGGGAAAATCAGATCGATCTGATTCAGGGACGGTATTCATGAGCGGATGCTCCGCAAGAGAGCGTCGACGCTCTCTTGCCTATAGAACAACTAGTGGAACAGTAGAAGGAATTAATAACAAACTCATGCTAATTAAACGTTCGGCATATGGATTTACTAATTTTAACAATTTCTGAAATAGATGCTTGCCGAATTGGCACTTCAATCATTGATTTGACATACTAACTAGTGAAGAGCTACATTGCTTTAATCTGGCTAATAACACCACAACTTCATCGATGACTTTAACCATGCTGGCTGTCGGTCGATCGTGTTGATTTAAAATAATGCTAAATACTAACGGTGGATATTTAGGTGAATTGACATAACCAGATAGACTTACAACCCCACTCATACTTCCAGTTTTGGCTCTAACTATACCTTGAGCGATCGTGCCTTTGAGCCGATTTTTCAGACTACCACTAATACCAGCAACGGGTAAAGAGTCACGATAAACTTGCCCTTCTGGTAGTGTCGCCATCGCTGATAATACGCGCACAAAAGCTGTCGGCGCGACTAAATTATGTCTCGACAAACCCGAGCCATCTCTGAGTAAATATGCGTCAGGACTGACTCCCAGCTCAGTCAGACGTTGTTTGACTAGAGTAAGTCCCAAAGTACTCGTATCTTCAGGACTAGTAATATGTTGGGGATAAGTTCGACCGATCGATCTCAGTAAAACTTCAGCATAGACATTATTACTTTGCTGATTTGTTTCCTTAATTAATTCGCTAATTGGCGGGGAATCGATCGCGGCAATTTCCGGCAGAGATATAATACTTTGTTCGGCTACCGTTCGCATTATTGCGACACCGATCCCCGCTGAGTTTAAATTTTGCCGAAATTCGCTCATAAAAGCTGCGGTAGGATCGATAACGGGGAGATCGAGTTGGATCGGCTGAGCGGTTGTGGCTAATTTACCTGTCAATTTTAGTGCTGGTTTGCCAAATACCGCGATCGCATTGACGGAATTTTCTAAAGTTGATTCTACGGCGATCGTTTGATTATCGATTATCCAGTTGTAGGCGGTGGGATTTTTCCAAGTATATTGCAATGGCATCCCGAGTCGTTGGGGACTGACAGTTAGAGTAGTAGCATTTTGACCGAGCATCAAACTATTAATTGCGGGTGCATAATCTGTCGATAAGTCGTCCCATTCCCAATCGCCATTAATTTGCTCGCCCCGAAAGTAACGATCGTCGAAACTAATTCGATCGATCTGACGTTCTCCACGTTGTTTTAATTGTTGCGCGATCGATTGTAACCCCAGCGTCGTCAAACTCGGATCGCCTCTACCCACGACCAATAATTCATTAACATAGCCATTAGCATAGCGATTACGCGGCAATCTATATACCGATGTCCGCAAGCGCGTCGCCGCTCCCAGATGGCGCAAGGCGACGGCAGTAGTAATTAACTTGACATTAGAAGCGGGAATGAATAAGCGATCGCCATCCCGATTATAAAGCTGTGTCGTCGCACCCAATGCCTGCACGACAATCCCCCACCGATACCGTCGCAATTGAGGTCGATCGATAATCTCATTAATCGCTGTCGGGAGTTGACTGGGACAAATAGTTGGCAAAGTCGGACTATTCGGCACTGAGCTGGGCGACTGCGCGCGGACGGGAATTGCCATCGACTGAATTGCGAACCAGCCACAGAGCGCAATGGCGCGATGGTAGTTAATTAATTTATGCTTCATCAAGAAAGTCGGGGGTGAACGTGAGATTTTTCAATAATATCGTTAGTCAGCAAAGCTGAGTCTAGGAGATTTTTCAGCGCGTGGATGAGTCAACAGGGAGCGCAATCCAAGTAAGATGGAACCAACAACTTTTGGTGTCTCTTCCTACCCCTCTAATCCTGATGCAGTTCCCCGATTTAGATAAACTATCCCTGGCTAAACAAGTCGCTCAAATGGTGGTGGTGAGAGCATCTAGCCATTTATTCGACCATCAGATCCAGTATCCTGAATTTGGCGAACGCGATCGAGTGACGCTCAAACATTGGATTGGCGATCTCGGTGTGGGTGGGGTGATTTTTTGGGGTGGGAATGCGGGAGAATTGACGCTGCGGATTCAGCAATTACAGGCTTGGGGGGAGTATCCATTGCTCGTTGCCGCTGATATCGAAGAAGGCGTAGGACAAAGATTTACAGGCGGTACCTGGTTTCCACCGCCAATGGCTCTCAATGCGATCGCGCGGACGGATTTACCCAAAGCGATCGAATATGCGCGGCAAATGGGGGCAATTACGGCGCGGGAAGCGCTGGCTGTCAGGATTAATTGGATTTTAGCTCCAGTGGTAGATGTCAATAACAACCCCGCCAATCCAGTAATTAATATTCGTGCCTTTGGCGAAACGCCGGAAATTGTCAGCCAGCTGGCGACGGCATATATCCAAGGAGCGGCAGCTTATCCGGTGCTGACATGCGCCAAACATTTTCCCGGACATGGGGACACGGGAACTGATTCGCATTGGGCTTTGCCCGTAATAACACACGATCGCGCGCGATTGGACTCGATCGAGTTGCCCCCATTTCGAGCGGCGATCCGGGCTGAGGTAGATAGTATCATGAGCGCCCATTTATTGATTCCCGCCCTCGATCCGGAGTTACCAGCGACACTCTCACACCGGATTTTAACTGAGGAATTGCGGGATCGTTTAGGGTTTGAAGGCTTGATTAGTACCGATGCGTTGGTAATGGGGGCGATTGCCGATCGCTATGGGGCGGATGAAGCGCCAGTAATGGCGGTGGCGGCTGGTTCGGATCTTATTTTGATGCCTGTCGATCCCGAAATTGCGATTAAATCTGTCTGTGCGGCGGTGGCATCGGGACGGCTGAGTGCGGAACGGATTAAGGCAAGCGTCGGCCGGATTTGGCGATCGAAACAGAAGTTATTTAAAGAGTGGGACGGTGTTACTCTGACACAATCGCCAGTAAATAGTCCAGCCGAGACATTGATGACTCTTGCCCAACCGAGTTCGCTGGCGATGGCCGATCGGATGTTACAAGATTCGCTAGTTACTCAGGGCAATCTACCACTCAAGCCTAGCTCTGGTAAGAACATCGTCGTGCTCGAAGAAATTCTCGACACTACCTTTCTCAGCCGTAGTACTCCAGCCGTCACCATCCCCAGTAAGCTAGGTTATAAATTACAACTCATCAATCGCCATAGCCCATTGATCGACATCGCACCTGACGTACCAGCGATCCTCCAATTATTTATACGGACTAGTCCATTTTCTGGCGGATTGGGGATTACATCGGTAGCAAAACAATTATTTCAGCAATTGCTCGACAACCAGCAATTACAGGGATTAGTTATCTATGGAAGTCCTTATTTATTGGCAGATTTTGCCCCATATTTACAATCAGAGGTGCCTTGTGTATTCTGTTACGGACAGATGGCAGCAGCACAATCGATCGCTTTAGAACGGTTATTTGGTAGTAATGTAACCTGAGTTCGGGATAAGGAAAATCGATTTGCTCCGTTCGAGCACCACCCTGAACTATAAGTTCGGGCTAATAGCAAAAGTTCGTTGAAACGAACTAGACAATTTAGTAGTCTTACATCTTGCACCAGTTTGAAAATACTAGTGTTAACCCTAGCTCCAGGGTACCCACAAGGGGCACCCCTACAGGTTAATTGCGTAGGGGTGCCCCTTGTGGGTACCCTAAGATCTCTGCTTTTACTAGTCTTTCTGTATTGGTGCAAGATGTGAGTAGTTCTCTTCAGAGAACTTTTGCTATCAGCCCCTGCTTGGTGCGCTAAACCCTCGGGGAACCCGAGGAGCGCGCATCCGCAAATTCATTTGAGGGCGGTGTAGCAACGAAGCTAGGAGTTATCGATCGTTAATCCTTAACCCGAAATCACCTTATTTACTCTTCGGCGCGGACACCGGTAAAGTATGCTGGCTCGTTACCCGGAATCCATTTGATATTACAGCCGATGCTGGGGCGTTGATTGGGATCTACCTCTTCACCCGCCAACAGTAACTCGATCGCGTGGCGTAAATCTTGCCCCGTGACTGGCTTACCATTAGAAGGACGACTATCATCTAATTGTCCGCGATAAGCTAATGCGCGATCGCTGTCGAATAAAAAGAAATCTGGGGTACAAGCAGCCGTATAAGCCTTTGCCACGGCTTGATCCGGATCGTAACAGATCGGGAAATCGAACCCTTCATCACGAGCCAGTGCTTGTTGGTGTTCCGGTGCATCGTCAGGATACTTCTCGATATCGTTCGGGCTGATAGCGACGATGCCCAAACCTTTAGCTGCATATTCTTTGCCAATTTGCGCGAGTTGACTTTGGACGTGTTTGACAAACGGGCAGTGAACTGAAATAAACATTACCAATAATGCTTGCTTGTCAGTAAAGGTGTCTAGCGAAACTGACTTACCACTGACAACATCAGTGAGGTGAAAATCTGGCGCACTAACGCCCAGAGGTAGCATTGTGGATGCAGTCCGTACCATGACGATCGATTCCTGTTGGATAAAGCTAACGTTTATCAGCGTAGCTCAATCTGCACTAACTATTGCGGGTTACAGCGACTCGCGAGTCCGATCGATTCTCTGGGATTGTTGATGTATAGATATGACAATCGACGATTCTCGATCGGCGAGGCCGAGCCAACGAGATACAATAGCGATCGAGTTAGATAGTTCAAGACAAAATCGAGTTATGGAAGCGACACCCAGCCAGATCGGTCAAGCGGTTCAAAATCTCTACGATACATATCCCTTTCCCCCCGAACCGCTACTCGACGAACCACCCCCAGGCTTTAACTGGCGCTGGCAGTGGGATGCTGCTTATAATTTTTGTACCGGACAGATGCCCAGTCGCCGCGATATCCGGATTCTCGATGCTGGTTGCGGTACGGGCGTAAGTACCGATAGCCTCGTCCACCTCAATCCCCAGGCGCAAGTAACAGCTATCGATCTCAGTGCTGGTGCACTCAAAGTTGCCCGAGAACGCTGTCAGCGATCGGGTGCCGATCGGGTAGAATTTCATCATCTCAGTCTGTTCGATGTCGCCCAGCTCCCAGGGGAATTCGACCTAATTAACTCGGTGGGTGTACTCCACCATACCCCCGACCCAATTCGCGGGATTCAAGCCTTAGCTGGCAAATTAGCCCCTGGTGGGTTGATGCATATTTTCGTCTATGGTGAGTTGGGACGATGGGAGATCGAACTGATGCAAAAAGCGATCGGCATATTGCAAGGAGACAAACGCGGCGATTATCAAGATGGTGTCAAAATCGGTCGATCGGTATTTGCCTCGCTCCCCGAAAATAATCGCCTCGTCAAACGGGAAAAAGAACGCTGGGCGATCGAGAATCACAAGGATGAATGCTTTGCCGACATGTACGTTCATCCCCAAGAAATCGACTACAACATCGAGACTTTATTTGAATTAATCGATGCTTCCGGTTTAGAATTTATCGGTTTTTCTAATCCGGAATTCTGGAGCTTGGAACGCTTATTAGGTAATGCACCTGAAGCCTTAGAACGTGCTAACAAATTAGATATTCGCCAACAATATCGCTTAATCGAACTCCTCGATCCGGATGTCGCGCATTATGAGTTTTTCCTAGCCAAACCACCCCTACCAGCACCGATCGATTGGTCTCAAGATGAGTTATTTCTGGCCGCTATCCCCCATCGACATCCCTGCTTGGAAGGGTGGGAAAGTCAACATGTGTTTAATTATGACTGGAAATTAATCGAGCTATCCGCTGCTGAATTTGCATTTATGCAAGCTTGCGATCGGAATCAAACGCCACAATTATCAGTAGGAGCGCTTTTAAAGAACATCGAATTGTCGATCGATAATGTGCGATCGCTCTTGGCGAATAAGTTGATTATGTTGAGTAAGTAAGAAATCATGCTTGGCTTTTGGTGCGTTCTGGAGTTGCGACCCACCCCGTCGCTACGCGCCACCCCTCCGAGGCTACAGTGTATACACATCTCTGGTGAGAAGCGAAATTGGTGGGAATTCCCCTAAATCCCCCTTAAAAAGGGGGACTTTGACCGGATCTTAGCTCCCTTTTTAAGGGGGTTTGGGGGATTCAGATCTAGAAACGAAGTCTAGCCGACTTGTGTATACACCGTAGCGTCCGAGGAGGGAAATTATGTGCAGAGTTACTAATAAAACTAATAACTACCTTATGTCTGTAACCGTTCATTTTTTACCCGATCGAGTTACTGTGGAAGCCGAAGCGGGCGAACCATTATTAAATGTTGCCCAGCGTGCGGGAATATCGATTCCCACTGGCTGTTTGATGGGTTCGTGTTATGCCTGTGAGGTCGAAATTGAAGGAGCAGATAATCCCGTTCGCGCTTGTCTAGCTTCCGTCCCTACGGGCGAATCCACCCTCATCGTCCATCGTTACGATGACCCCGTGTGGTAATCGATCGATATTGCTTCCCTGCCAGAATACATACCAACTAACCAAGAGGGATCGTGTCTACAGAATCGCTAGTTAACTGGTTAGAATCGGCTACCGAGCTAGGCATGTTGCCGCGTGAGATCTTAGAAGCGGTCGCGTCCGAACTAGTGGTATCGATCGTACCATCAGGGCAAAAAGTGACGATCGAAGATACCCCTGTCATCAACCTGTATATTCTAGAATCCGGGCAAGCAGAGCGTTATCGTCGCAAACAACCAGGCTTGATGTGGGCGACGGGTTTGTTACCTGGAGCGGTGGTAAATTTATCGGCATTGCAGCGCGGACAAGCCACCGATAGTCGGGTAGTAACGCTGACAGAGTGCCAGTTCCAGACACTCGCTGCCGATCGCTGGCAGGCATTAGTCGATCGATATCCAGAGATTACTACCGCCTATGCTCAGCGGTTGGCAACTAAATTAGAGCAACTAGAAGGCGAAATTGCCTACGAACGCGATCGACAAGCCGCATTGCGTCCGTATCTAGTCCCACAAGCCAAGCGCGGGATTATCGGTAGCAGCCGTTATGCGGTGAAGTTGCGCCAGCAAATTCGGGCTGCTGCTAGCGACGATCGATCGGTCTTAATTTCGGGCGAGCCGGGATTGGAAAAGGATAATATTGCCGCGCTGATTCATTTTGGTTCCACGCGTCGTCATCAGCCGATAATTACCCTCAAAAGTGCCCTAATTACACCCAATGGCTCAGAATTATTTGGGCGAGTGGGTGGTAAACCCGGATTATTAGAATGGTTGGGCGAAGGGACGTTAATTTTAAATGATGTTCAACAATTACCGCCCGAATTAATCCCCCAGATCGAGCGATTGCTGACTACCAGTACTTATACCCCAGTCGATCGCTCTGGGCAAGATTCGACCCCCGATCGACCCAGTAATGTGCGGCTGATTCTGATCTCAGAGCGCGCCCAACCCCGATTGAGTAGGGCGATCGGTCGCAAGATCGATGTGCCTGGATTGCGGGTGCGGAAGGCCGATTTAGAGGCACAGGTGAGTTACTATATCAATATTATTTGTCGGCAGAAACAAATCCCGAAACCCCATGTGACACCAGAAGCAATTCGTCGATTACAAGCATATGATTTTCCTGGCAACCTCCAGGAATTACAGGGGATGGTCGATCGGGCATTAGTGCAAGCACAGGGCAGTAATTTACTCACCGAAGAAGTATTTTGGGTACAGGGTGCGAAGAAGCAACTATTTCGATTAAATCTATTAAATGCTTATCCGTGGTTGCGGCAATTTTTACGCAGCGATTGGTATCCAGATCGGATTAATTATGGATTTACGGCTTGGGTCTTTCCGATCGTTGTAGCCATCTTATTTATCGCCCCACAAGATCGCCAACATAACTTTGCGCTCAATCTATTTTGGGCGTGGTGGTGGCCGTTAATTTTATTACTATTCCCAATAATCGGTCGGCTGTGGTGTGCTTTTTGTCCGTTTATGATTTATGGGGAAATAGTTCAAAAACTATCGCTGAAAATCTGGCCGCGTACGCTCCAAAAATGGCCGCGCGAACTTGCCGAAAAGTGGGGTGGCTGGTTTTTGTTCGGGTTATTCTTCCTGATATTTCTCTGGGAAGAATTGTGGAACTTAGAAAATACTGCTTATTTATCTAGCTGGTTATTGCTACTAATTACTGGTGGAGCGGTAGTTTTTTCAGCGATCTTCGAGCGGCGATTTTGGTGTCGTTACTTATGTCCGATCGGCGGGATGAATGGGTTATTTGCCAAACTCTCGATCGTCGAATTACGCGCCCAACAAGGTACCTGTGCGGCAGAATGTACCACTTATCACTGTTATAAAGGTGGAGTAGGTTTTGGCGAAGGCGCGACCACTAATGGCTGTCCGATTTACTCGCATCCAGCGCAACTTACCGATAATAAAGACTGCGTATTATGTATGACTTGCTTTAAAGCTTGTCCGCATCGATCGGTAGAATTAAATCTGCGTCCGCCCGGAATCGAACTTTGGACGACACATGTCCCGCACGGCTATGAAGTGGCTTTATTATTTTTATTACTCGGTGGTGTCTATTTACATCGCTTGCCAGAAATCAACAAATTATTGAATTTACAAGTAGATTTAACTCAATTTTCGCCGCATTTAGGACTGTCGCTCGCGGCAATAGTTGTCCCCGCAACCATTCCCTGTCTGGCTTATGGGGTAATGCATGGGGTAGCCCTGCTGGGACAGTTAGAATTTATCCCAGTTAAAATCGCTAAGTTGCCACCATTTATCGACCTAGCCTATGGATATTTGCCGTTAGTTTTAGGGGCTAATTTAGCTCACTACTTTAAGTTGGGGTTGACAGAGGGCGGACAAATTATCCCGGTTACATTTGCAACCTTCGGACAGTTTGCTGCCGATCTACCTAGCTTCAGCGTGCATCCCGCCGCGATCGCCTTTTTACAAGGACTAACTTCGATTTTCGCCCTACTGGTGACGATTTTTCTGACTCAGAAAATTGCCAAACGTCCGCTGCGATATCTCTTACCACAACATCTAGCGAGTATTTGTTTGACGGTAAGCTTATGGTATCTAATCATCGGCAATTGAGTGCAGGATCGGCAAATCGATCGATTAACCTTATCTGCTTGAATTTGTAGATGAATAGTTATTATCTTTACACATATCAGCTCCTGAGGCACCCCAGCCGCCACAGTCGATTATGTGTATCATCCGGAAGGCCGAAGTTAGCATCAATGAGTTGCTAGTAAATTAACGACAAGTTATGATTACCTTGAGATTTTCCGATTATCGCTGTCTTAACTTTCGATCGTCATATGTCTGAAGCAACTACCACTTGGTATATCGTCAAAATCGCTAATAGTACCTGTCAGATCGTTACCCAAGATGCACTTGAAACTGCCGATCTTGAATTTATCGAGCGGTGGGGGCCTTTTCCATCCCGGTCGGAAGCCATCGCCAAACGCGTAGGACTAATCCGCGCGGGCAAATGTCAACCGGTCTGACCAGATCCCCCGAGCTTACCAGCTAGTAAGCTGCGGGATCCAGTGGAGCGATTAAGCGAACTAAATTACACCAGTACGAGTCAACCCAAGAATCGCACCAGTACCGAGAATGTGCCCGAAACACGCACCGCCGATCAGTTGAGCTGCGGTAAAACCACCAACTAGGGATGGTCCAGCTTTTTTAGCGACAGTTGCCGCCAACAACCCTAGCACGTTAGCTGCCAGCATGACGATCGCAATTGTTGGCGACCAAGCTTGACTCATCGTTACGGGTACAATCGCGAACAAAGTGGTATGTAACATGGTTTACTCCTAAGAATTAACAATCTCAAACGGTCTGAAGTATTATATCGAAATTAGTTGGTATATTTGGCGATCGATAAAAATCGCATCGTACTGTGAGGGATCGATTGTCGTATCGATTACACATTGGCGCTACTTGGCAATAAATAATGCGAAGGTCAGATCGCACCGGCATTAGTCAATCCCAAGATCGCCCCAGCTCCGAGAATATGCCCAAAACTCATGGTCGCGAGTAATTCAGGTAAGTTAAAATTCCGAAACAGATCTGGTTTGCCAACTGGCAGATCTGGCCCACCGCCAGGATTGGCAATCGCAAACCGACCGATGACGATCGCGATCGCATTACAAACAATCATTACTATTGCAGTACTAAATCCCCAAGGTTCGGTATGAGGAATAGCTGCCAAGATCGAGTTGTAGAACACAGATTAGGCTCCTGTACTTTCAAAAATTATTTTAAAACTTGTTTAAATAAGTATTAGCTAGCAAACACCCCAAACCAACTTTTTGACCGAATATTTAACAAATATTGGCAAAACTAGATACATTTCTTAGTGAGTAGTTGTTAGTGGCTGGTAAAAGTTTGACTTCTTTCGCTCCGACTTAAGGAATAGGTTCCTGTCACATAAGATATACTGCAAATGAGGCTTGCTGAAAACTGATGCGAATTAAAATTTGTGGAATTACAACTATCGAGCAAGCGATCGCGATTGCCGATCTGGGTGCGACAGACTTAGGTTTTATTTGCGTGCCAAGTTCGCCCCGCCATTTGACTTTAAATCGCTTGCAGCCTATTGTCGAGGAGTTAGCGGGTCGGGTGAATACAGTAGGTGTATTTGCAGATTTTTCCGTTACCACCATTTCATTTGTAGTGACATTGACAAATTTAGCTACCGTCCAACTGCACGGTACCGAGTCGATCGAATTTTGCCAAGAGTTGCGTCAATTACTACCAGAGACGGAAATTATTAAGGCATGGCGCGTGCGGAGTCCAGCGGATCTAGACCTCATCCAAACTTATCATGAGGTCGTCGATGGTTTGCTCCTAGATGCCTATCATCCCGCTGCACTAGGCGGTACGGGGCACAAGCTCGATTGGGAGCAGTTGGCGGCATTTAAGCCCTCGATCCCGTGGTTGCTGGCTGGCGGATTGACCCCAGATAATGTTCGACTGGCATTGAGCCAACTGCAACCGGATGGGATCGATCTCTCTAGTGGGGTAGAATCCTCTCCAGGTCATAAAAATTTAGCGTTAGTCGATCGCCTATTTGCGAACTTGCAGGGAATTTAAATGCTAAAATATTTAGCGAATAGAGGTCGAACTATGTCACAGTTCGATCGCCGATCGAATGGATAGTAGTAAAGTCATGAATGTCGATCGACAGTCACAGTTAGATATAGCCGACGTTAATCTCGTTACCCTTCGGACTGAAAGTCTCGCGCAGATCGAGCGGCTACAAGCAGATTTAAGTAACGCTCTCAATCTTGACATTGAAGAAATTCAAGCTCGACTGAGCAAATCGTTTCGCCACTTTCTGTTGGAGAAAGAACAGGAACGGATGCCATTTCTACAACGGGTCATGACTTCGCATATCGAAAATATGGAAGACGAGCGCGGCTTTCCACCCCGCCATCCAGTTCACTGGTTTAAATCTAAATTAGAATTTAGTTCTACAGGTATCTTAGAGTTCGATTTCAAAAAAGATGCCGAAGCATTTATGGAATCAGCACTGGCTTATATCGAAAGCGATATCAAGGCACAATTAAGCACGAAACAACAAGCCACCACTGAAATTGTCGATCGGCAGATCCGCGAATTACAGCAAAATTTAGCGACCCAACTGCAACCTGTTGCTAAGGCTAGAAAGATTATTAGTACCGAATACGTCAATAGTTTCATTCAAGCTGGACGCATGAGTTTAAAGGCTGTCGATCGCTTTTACTTTGTAAGTATGGGCGCGCGATTCGATGCCAAAAAAGAATTGATTTATAGTGAAGTTTGCGTTCGTCCGACGGGATTTTTCGATCGATCTAAAAATGACGATAATCCCACTCAACTAAAATATGCGATCTCGTGCGATCGATTGCTAGATGTTGTCAATGAATCGATCGATCGCTCGGTCGGACAGATCGACACACAAGCCGTAGCGTATCTAACAGGCGAACTCATCCCCCAGATCGATAACTTATTTCAAGGATTAGAATCTAACTAATCTAAATTGCTACTTAGAAACGCCTACGATTGAAATCGTGGCTATACTTACAAAGTCCGCCTTCGCGGACTGAAGTATTAGTCCGCGAAGGCGGACTTTGTATCATTAGGAGCAGTTTCTAACCGCTGCGATTATCTGCCAGGCTGGTGAATGGCACTATCCTTGCCAATTAGCCCAATCTTGAGGTTTGAGAAACGTATTATACAGCTCGGCTTCAGGTGAATTAGGTTCGGGTGTATATCCATATTCCCACCGCACCAAAGGTGGTAACGACATCAGGATCGACTCGGTACGCCCGTTGGTTTGCAACCCAAAAATCGTGCCGCGATCGTAGACCAAATTAAATTCTACATAGCGTCCGCGCCGATAGAGCTGGAAATTGCGTTCGCGTTCCCCATATTCTGTATTCCGACGACGTTCGACGATCGGGATGTATGCTGGTAAGAAGCTATTCGCACAGTCCTGCGAGATCGCGAATAATTGCTCCCAGGTGCGGGGTGCCGGAATCCCGATCGAGTCACTATATCCAGCGGCAGGGCCTTGAGGATCGGGGCCGCGATATAATGCTCCTTGCCCATCTTGATAATCAAAGAAGATCCCACCGACACCACGAGTTTCATCGCGATGCTTGAGGTAAAAATATTCATCGCACCACAATTTGAAGGTGGGATAAAGTTCGGGGCTGTGCTTGTCGCAAGCCGCTTTGAGCGTGCGATGTAGATGGCTGGCATCTTCAGCAAATGGATAATAAGGAGTCAGATCCAAACCACCCCCAAACCACCACACAGGCCCCGCTTCAAAATAGCGATAATTGAGGTGGACGGTGGGGATATAGGGGTTTCGTGGATGCAGCACCATCGAAGTACCAGTGGCAAACCACCGATGTCCAGCAGCATCAGGACGTTGATTCAGGATAGAGGGCGGTAAATGGTCGCCCCAGACTTCCGAGAAATTTACCCCACCTTGCTCGAACACATTACCTTCTTTCATCACCCGCGATCGACCGCCGCCACCTTCAGGACGATCCCAGCTCTCTTCTTGAAACTTACCACCACCATCCACAGCTTCTAAGCCCTGACAGACACGATCCTGAAAGTCTCGCATAAACTGCACGATCCGCTGTTTGGCATCGGCAGGTGGCAAAAATGCATCATTTATCTTACTGTCGGTGGAGAAAGCTGTCATATCCGCAAGGTGAATGAGGTTAAATTAAAAATATTTGTAAAAGCAGCCGTTGGCGACTATCTAGCAAAGTAGCATATCCAGGCGATCGACTGTCGATCGTTGTTACGGGAAATATACAAATTTAGGAGTCGGGAATAACAATGTTGGGGATTGGAGAAATTCTGTGTGGGTGGGTACTGTTATATTTTGGAGGTTGGGGTTATTGACTGCTGAGGAGTTGTTGGAGCGTTATGCTGCTGGGGTGAGGGATTTCATTGAAATCGATGTGAGTGAGGCTGATTTGAGTGGAAGGGTACACGATTGAGGTCCCGAATACTTCGATTGATGTTGTTTGTAACTGGTTTAAGGGCAATTCAGCTAGCAAATTGGCAGACTCACATCTTGCACCAGTTTGAAAATACTAGTGTTAACCCTAGCTCCAGGGTACCCACAAGGGGCACCCCTACAGGTTAATTGCGTAGGGGTGCCCCTTGTGGGTACCCTAAGATCTCTGCTTTTACTAGTCTTTCTGTATTGGTGCAAGATGTGAGCAGAGGAATTTCTCCCTGTAGGGTGGGCAAACTGAGAGCTAGAATTATCGATCGAGCGCAAGACTATTTGCCCACCACCATCAGCTAAGATAGCTAGCCAGTAGGGTGGGCAGATGCCCACAGACCAGCCAGATGGAAGTAAAACATCCCTGCTGTAGGGTGGGCAAACTGAGAATTAGAATTATCGATCGAGCATAAGAATATTTGCCCACCACCATCAGCTTAATATCAACAAATCGATCGAGATGTGACGATTGTAATTGGAAATGGTGGGCAAATGCCCTAGACATTTTCCCGATCGAAAGCAAGCAATTTGCCCACCCTACTCGACCTTATAGCTATGGTAACGTCAGTTTGGGGTAAGAACAATTGATTTGCTCCGTTCCAGCACCGCCCTGAACTATAAGTGTCTCGTTCCGAGAGGCTTCGCCAACGGGCTAATAGCTCAAGTTCTCTTCAGAGAACTGCCAAATCTATTAGTTCGTTTTAACGAACTTTTGCCATTAGCCCCCGCTTGGTGCGCTAAACCCTCGGCAAAGCCGAGGAGCGCGCATCCGCAAATTCATTTGAGGGCGGTGTGCAACCGAAGCTAGGAGTCATTGAGTGGAAATACTTACCCCGCTCGATCGGCTGTAGATTAGAGCCAGTGGCACTTTGGAATAAGGATCGAGCCGTACATTTAGATGATTTATTGTAAAATACAGAAAATACCTCCTGTGAAAAAATGTTTACAGCAGTTGAAGAGATTGAATCGGCAATTCTCAAACTCTCACCACAAGAGTTAGGCAAACTTGCAGAATGGGTTTTAGATTTAGATGAACAAAATTGGGATAAAAAAATCGAACGAGATGCTGCCACCGGGAAACTAGATTTCCTTGCCAAAGAAGCATTGGCAGAACTGGAAAGCGGCGAGAGCCGGATGCTCTGATGCATTATACAATTAAGAGATTCTGGAAATGCTATGACACTTTGCCAGCCGCCGTTCAACAAGTAGCCGACCAAAACTATGAATTACTAAAAACCGATCCATCCCATCCTTCCCTGCACTTCAAGAAGGTTGGAGAATTTTGGTCGGTTCGCGCAGGCAAAGGCTATCGAGCTTTGGGTGTAGAAACAGAAAAAGGCATTTCGTGGGTTTGGATCGGTACACACGCAGAATATGACAAATTAATTGGCTAAAACCTTTGTTGACACGGCAGGTAATAGCGATCGTGTATTTAGGGCGAGAGTTCACTTAAATACTCCCAAACCTCATTTTGCCAAGTAGACTATTACCAGTTAAGATGCCGATCGTGTGATTTAGGCTATAGACTAAATCCATAATCGAAAATATATAAATACTGATGTTAGATCGAAGTGCTGTTTTAGAAGTTCTCAAGCCCGTCCAAGATCCAGAGCTACAGAAGAGTTTGGTCGAACTGAATATGATCCGCAATATTCAGGTAGATGGTGGCTTGGTAAAATTTACCGTTGTATTAACTACCCCAGCTTGCCCATTGCGGGAGTTTATTGTCGATGAATGTAAACAGGCAGTAAAAACGCTTCCAGGCGTGACGGATGTCGAAGTGGAAGTAACTGCCGAAATTCCTCAACAGAAGGGATTACCAGACCGCGTAGGTATCGATCGCGTTAAAAATATCGTTGCCATCTCCAGCGGTAAAGGTGGCGTGGGTAAAAGTACCGTAGCTGTCAATGTCGCCGTCGCGCTGGCTCAATTGGGTGCGAAAGTCGGGCTGGTAGATGCTGATATTTATGGCCCTAATGCACCGTTGATGTTCGGATTGAGCGATATTCGGTTGGTGCCAACGGCAGATGGTAGCCTCGAACCTGCTTTCAATCATGGGGTCAAACTCGTATCGATGGCATTTTTGATCGATCGCGACCAACCAGTAATTTGGCGCGGGCCGATGTTAAATGGGATTATCCGCCAATTTCTGTATCAGGTTAATTGGGGCGAACTCGATTATCTAATCGTCGATCTGCCACCGGGAACGGGTGACGCTCAACTGACCCTCGCCCAAGCCGTCCCGATGGCGGGAGCCGTAATTGTGACCACACCTCAAAACGTCGCCCTCGCCGATGCGCGCAAAGGCTTGCGGATGTTTGAGAAATTTACGACCGTATTGGGCGTAGTGGAAAATATGAGTTATTTTATTCCACCAGACATGCCCGATCGCCAGTATGATATTTTCGGTTCCGATGGCGGCGAGAAATTTGCCACCGAATTAGGCGTACCATTACTAGGGCGAATTCCACTGGAAATTCCCGTCCGCACAGGCGGAGATAATGGCATCCCGATCGTGATTGCTGAGCCAGATTCCGCTTCGGCTAAAGCTTTGACGGAAATTGCTAAAGCGATCGCGGGTAAAGTTTCGATCGCAGCTTTGGGATAGGGATTAGGGGTTAGGCTTTAGCATTTGCAGCTAGCTTGCTAACTATCTCGATCGTAATTAATTTAGACCGATAATCCCAATCCCCAATCCCCAATCCTCAATCCCCAATCCCCAATCCCTAGAAAGATGTACAGTAAATACTCCCGTCGAGCATCGCCGTTGCAAGATTTATTTATCCATTGGCAGCAAATGGATTGGTGGCTATTGCTAGTGGTGCTGGGGTTGACCTTTTTTGGCGGGACGATGATCCGCAGTACGGAGCTAAGCCAACCCATAAATCATTGGGTTCAGCACTGGTTATTTGGTGGAATCGGGCTGACGATTGCCTTATGCGTAGCCCGCATCTCTTACAATTATCTGCTGCGGTGGCACTGGGTGACTTATGGTTTGGCAAATGGATTGCTGATTGCTGTAATGGCATTGGGAAGTAGTGCCAAGGGCGCACAGCGCTGGATTAGTTTAGGTGGGTTCAACATTCAGCCCTCAGAATTTGCCAAAGTCGGGCTGATTATTACACTCGCAGCTATTTTACACCGTCGTCCAGCGGATACTTTGCCTAGCTTTCTCCGTGCTCTGGCGATTACCATTCCCCCCTGGTTGCTCGTATTTAAGCAACCAGATTTGGGCACATCGCTGGTATTCGGGGCCATTTTATTAGGGATGTTGTATTGGGCAAATGCCAATCCAGGTTGGCTACTGCTGCTAGTATCGCCACTAGCAGCAGCAATTTTGGAAAGTGTCAATGTGCCGGGATGGATCTTTTGGTCGTTATTAATGGGCGTAGTTGGCTGGTTCTCGCTGCCATTTCGCTGGGTGAGTTCGGTACTCGCGATCGGTGTTAATATCGGGGCTGGCTTACTCGGCCCAGTATTATGGCACGCGCTCAAAGATTATCAAAAAGATCGGCTGATCGTTTTTCTCGATCCCGATCGATTTCCACTCGGTGCTGGATATCACTTGATTCAATCGCGGATTGCGATCGGTTCGGGTGAATTGTGGGGACAAGGACTCAATCAAGGTACGCAGACGCAACTTAATTTTATCCCCGAACAACATACGGATTTTATCTTTTCCTCGATCGGTGAAGAATTAGGCTTTTTTGGTTCGATGTGTCTGGTGCTGACTTTCTTGTTTGTCTGCTGGCGATTGCTTCGAGTAGCGATGCAAGCTCAAAATAATTTTGGTTCGCTGCTAGCGATCGGGGTATTCTCAATGATAAGTTTTCAAGTCATCGTCAATATCAGTATGACGATCGGCATCGCTCCAGTTACGGGTATTCCACTACCCTGGATCAGTTACGGTGGATCGGCACTGATAATCAATTTCTTTTCGATCGGTCTAGTAGAGTCGGTGGCCAATTATCGGCGGCGGTTTAATTTGTAGCGTTGAATCTTCATGCTAATGAATTTTTTACAAATGGGATAATTAAGTGGCTTTCGAGCTACTCAGCCAGAATATTGGCAATTCGGCAATGCCATATGAGTTAACCCAACGTGGTAAGATACTCTACTTGCGTCAATAGAATGCGAGCCAATCGCGGCTCGTTGACGGTGCAATATGTAGAATTTATATAGATTAAGTACAAGGTTAAGGAGAGATCGATCGTGGCGCAGATGTATTATGATGCCGATGCTAATTTAGACCTATTAAACGGCAAAACTGTAGCCATTATCGGTTATGGTTCTCAAGGTCACGCACACGCGCTCAACCTCAAAGATAGCGGTGTAAAAGTAATTATCGGTCTGTATCCAGGCAGTAAATCGGCAGCCAAGGCAGAAGCCGAAGGTTTAATCGTCAAAACAGTTGCAGAAGCATCCGCCGCCGCAGACTTTATCATGATTTTACTCCCCGATGAAGTCCAACGGGGCATCTATGAAAACGAGATTAAACCAAATCTGAGCGCGGGTAAAACGCTTGCCTTCGCCCACGGTTTTAATATCCACTTTGGGCAAGTCGTGCCACCAGCAGATGTCGATGTGGTGATGATCGCGCCCAAAGGCCCCGGACATACGGTTCGTTATGAGTACCAAAAAGGACAGGGCGTACCTGCGTTATTTGCCGTCTATCAAGATGCTTCCGGCCAAGCACGCGATCGCGCGATGGCTTATGCTAAAGGCGTTGGTGGTACCCGTGCGGGGATTTTGGAAACTACATTCCGCGAAGAAACCGAAACCGACCTCTTCGGCGAACAGGCGGTATTATGTGGCGGTTTGAGTGCGTTAATCAAGGCAGGATTTGAAACGCTTGTCGAAGCAGGTTATCAACCCGAACTCGCTTATTTTGAGTGCCTCCATGAAGTTAAACTAATCGTCGATCTCGTCGTCGTCGGCGGTTTGGCAGAAATGCGTAGTAGTATCTCGAATACGGCTGAATATGGCGACTACACTCGCGGCCCCCGGATTGTCAACGATGCTACTAAGCTAGAGATGAAGAAGATTTTGAGTGAAATTCAATCGGGACAATTTGCCCGCGAATTCATTCTCGAAAAACAATCTGGCAACCCTGGTTTCAATGCTGTACGTCGGATCGAAGCCGAACACCAAATCGAATCAGTCGGTAAGGATCTCCGATCGATGTTTAGCTGGTTGAAGAAAAACTAGGCTGGGTTGTGGCTGATGGGGTAGTGAATCCGGAACCCACCCCGCCCACAAGGGGCACCCCTCCTTGGAGGGGAATTAATTGTAGGGGTGCCCCTTGTGGGTACCCTGCTTGACTAAGCACTAAAATATCGATCGGCGTTCAACCATCAACAAAATAGCAATTGTAAGTATGAGCCAATTACCAATTCCTGTGGTCGTCAATGGTGCCGCTGGCAAGATGGGGCTAGAAGTTATCAAAGCCATCGCTGGTGCTGAGGATATGGTATTGTTTGGGGCGATCGATCGCAATCCCAAAATTCAGGGCGAAGATATCGGCGAGCTAGCTGGTTGTGGCGCGCTAGAAGTGCCGGTAATGAACGATCTTCAAGCAATCCTGGCTGTAGCATCCCAGGAGAAACAACCGGCGGTGATGGTCGATTTTACCCATCCTGATAGTATCTACGAAAACGTCCGCGCCGCGATCGCCTATGGCGTGCGTCCGGTTGTGGGAACTACGGGATTGAGTCCCACCCAGATTCAGAATTTAGCTGAATTTGCTGACAAAGCGAGTACTGGTTGTCTGATTATCCCTAACTTTTCGATCGGGGTAATATTAATGCAGCAAGCCGCAATTCAAGCTGCCAAGTTTTTCGAGCACGTCGAAATTATCGAACTCCACCACAATCAAAAAGCCGATGCCCCTAGCGGTACGGCCATCCAAACCGCCCAATTATTAGGCGAACTCGGCAAAACGTTCAACCCGCCGAGCGTCACCGAGACCGAGAAGATTGCTGGCGCGAGAGGTTGCACCGCCGATGAAAATATCCGCATTCACAGTGTCCGCCTCCCCGGTTATATCGCCCATCAAGAAATTATTTTCGGCGCGCCTGGAGAAATCTACCTACTCCGCCACGACACTACCAACCGATCCTGCTATATGCCTGGAGTCCTCCTCGCCATTCGCAAGATTTTGGGGCTAAAATCATTGGTATATGGATTGGAGAAAATCTTGTAGGTAGTGAGTAATAAATTCATAATTAATAATTTATAATTCTTTAGCTACTCGTTCCGATTACTCGCACTAAATAACGTCAGTTTGGGAATTGAATCTCGAACTTGGTGCCGAAATGGGATTTAGTATCAAGATTTATGTACCCTTGTAGGCGGGATATGCTGGTGTCGCGCCGATTTAAAGTACCAGCATTCCCGAAGGGTATTGTTAAAAAAGATCGATCCATAACTTAATTTGGAAATGTTGGCACTTTTTACTCGGCTTGTCAATCTACTGTATTAGTCATTACTCAATGATGGCTATTTCGTTAGAATATGTAAGACATTTGCAAGCCGATCGACTTATCTAAATGACTAACGCACTATACCAACAAATCCAAGAATTTTATGATGCCTCTAGCGGGCTATGGGAGGAGGTCTGGGGCGAGCACATGCATCATGGGTATTATGGTAGGGATGGAAATCTCAAACTCGATCGTCGTCAAGCACAAATAAATCTAATTGAAGAACTGCTAACTTGGGCACAACAGAAATCGAGTCCCCAGCCCCAAACAATTCTCGATGTTGGCTGTGGAATTGGTGGCAGTAGTCTATATTTAGCCGAAAAATTTGGGGCGAAAGTAACAGGAATTACCCTCTCCCCCGTTCAAGCAAATCGCGCTAAAGAGCGTGCCAAACTAGCTGGACTGACCGCAACTACCGATTTTCAGGTGGCAAATGCTTTAGAAATGCCGTTTGCCGATAATAGTTTCGATCTGGTTTGGTCGCTAGAAAGTGGCGAACATATGCCTGATAAAGTGAAATTTCTTCAGGAGTGTTATCGGGTACTCAAGCCCGGTGGAAAATTAATTTTGGCAACTTGGTGTCACCGTCCGCTGAGTGCGGCAAATCCGCTATCGATCTACGAGCAAAAAGAGTTGCAAGAAATTTATCGGGTTTATTGCTTGCCTTATGTAGTGTCGCTTCCAGAATATATCGAAATTGTCGATCGATGTGGATTTAGAGATTTGCATAGCGCTGATTGGTCGCCAGCAGTTGAGCCATTTTGGGATGTAGTAATCGATTCGGCAATTACGCCGCGATCGATTGTCGGACTATTTAAGGCGGGTTGGCAGACCATCGAGGCAGCAATGTCGTTGCAATTAATGAGCAATGGTTATCGGAGCGGATTGATTCGCTTTGGTTTGATTGCCGCAACGAAATAAGCTTTAAATCATGAATTAGGAATTATAAATTCCTAATTCATGATTATCGGTTTTCACAAAATATCGAAGATTCAATACTTTTGAATATAATTTGACTTCATGCAAATCGACAGCATTCACTTTTATGTCAAAGATGCCGCTCGAATGCGAGACTGGTCGATCTCACAACTAGGTTTGCAAGAATTGGCAAACGATCGCTCGATCGATCCGCACACCAGTACTTACCGAGTTGGTAACGAGCGGCTGTGTTTGACGATCTCATCGCCGCTCGATCCGAGTAGTCCGATTGCCGAATATCTCCAAGCGCATCCGCCAGGAGTTAGGGATATTACATTTCGGGTGAGGAGTCTGGACGAGATGCGGCAAAAGCTCGATCGATTGCAGATCGAAATTTTGGCAACCTCGTCCGTCCACGACAACTCACCCTGGCTGAAAGTGCGTGGGTGGGGCGCGATCGAGCATACAATTATCCAATCACCATCCACTGTTGCTGCTGAGTTTGAACTTAACTCCTCGCCTCGAGCCGAGCCTTATCAGCTAGGAGAATTTACGGGGATCGACCATCTCGTCTTAAATGTGGCGGTAGGTGAATTAGCACCAGCAGTAGCTTGGTATCACAAGCTCTTCGATTTTCAAGTCCAGCAGACATTTGAGATTCACACCCCAACTTCTGGATTGGCAAGCAAAGCACTAGTTAGCGCCAACGGACAGGTTAGATTTAATATTAACGAACCGAGTTCGGCGAACTCCCAAATTCAAGAATTTTTAGATGCCAATTGCGGTGCGGGGATTCAACATGTCGCCCTGCATACAGCTGATATCTTTGGTACTGTCAATCGACTGCGCCAACAGGGAGTAGCATTTTTGCCGATTCCCAAAACCTATTACACTAGCTTGCAAATGCGCGCTCAGAGCGTTATGGCAGCTCGATTAACACACACAGAATTAGCTAGACTCGAACAGCTCGAAATTTTGGCAGATTGGTCTGATGCGGCTCCGAAAGCCCTGCTGATGCAGATTTTTACCAAGCCGATTTTTGAGGAACCGACATTCTTTTTTGAAGTGATCCAGCGTCGCCATCGTGCCCAAGGCTTTGGGAACGGTAATTTTCAGGCATTATTTGAAGCGATCGAACGACACGCGATCGGTTGAGGTCTGCGAATAGCTGACAAAAAATCGCTCCCCAGCAGCTCGACTGCGGTAGCGATGCGCGGCGGCATTTTCAGTCGAGCGATCGACAAGTGACTAAGCGCGGGCGAGAAACAAGTAAATCCGCCCTGGGCAAAGATCGACTCAATTAATTACCGGCCAATTTGGTTGACTCATTTCATTCCAAACTTCATCGATCAACATCCCAGAATTTTCTGGTCGATCGTCGATGTCCTGAAGGTTGATAAACTCATGCTGGTCTCCAATCGAGCCATTAGCTTCAAAATCGAGCAGATCGCGATCGGTGAGATCCAGTCCTAGGTCGGTCAAGTCCAACTCCATCATGCCACTGGAGCCGCTCGTCCCACGATTGTCTTGAGATCGATCGAAATCAAAGGCAATCTCATCAAAACTTTCGCTATCGATCGTCTTGGAGTCTATTTGGTATTCTTCGTCTAAGACGGCATCCGCAATCGGGGGCATCTGCTGCTCGCTCACTCCTGCTGGCGCTTCAGTCGCCATTGCTGCTGTTGCGACACCGCCAGCGACAACGCCGATGGCAGGGATCGCCATCGAGTTTAGCGTGTTATTGGTAAATTCCGTGCCGGAATGTTTGCTAATCGGCGAATGACTCTCTCCCTGGGCAACGGACTCGGTCTGATGTACTGGTGGTGCGGGTTGAGCCGATAAGGTTACTGGGACTGATGCAGCAGAAATACTCGCGCTAGTCGAATGCTGTACCGAGGCAGTTGCTTCGTCTGGACAAAATTCTAAGCACAATCTAATTCTCCCTTTTTGCCAACCGTTAGCGCCAAACCTAAGCGCCTCACAATCGATCCCTTCAGGACTGAACCAACCGTTTTTTTCTTCGCTCCATCCAGCGATCGCACTTGCCACCTGAGCTTTAATCGCATCGCTCAACTCGCCGACTCGAAAGGTGCGATGTCCGCTCAATACTTGTGTGTCGTTTTGGACGGAAACGACTTCCCCGCTGTTCAATGGCTCAAAACGGTCGTTCATAAAATTCTCCAAAATTATTTGCGAGCTTAATCCAATTTGGTGACGAGAGTTTCCCCCCATCACCAATATATTATTACAAGAACCACCCGTAACTATGCAGTCCTTTACCCAGTAGATTAACTCCTAAGTAACAAATCCACACGACGACAAAGCCACCCGTGGCTAGCAAAGCTGGTCGGCGACCCTGCCAACCTTTAGTAATCCGTGAATGGAGATAAGCAGCAAACACCAACCATTCGATCAATGCCCACGTTTCTTTAGGATCCCAACTCCAATACGAACCCCAAGCTTCATTTGCCCAGACACCACCAGCAATAATCCCGATCGTTAGCAACGGAAAGCCCAACCCGATAATCCGGTAGCTGATATTGTCAAGCGTATCGGCGAGACTGAGGCGTTGCGGCGATAGCGCTGCAGTACCTACCATTGTTGTCGGTAATTCTAGCACGGCTGTCGTACTGCTGCTAGCCACACTGACAGATTCGATCGCCAGTTCCGCAGTAGCCTCTGGTTGGGTTTTCAGACTGCTAGTTAGGCGATAACCATTGCCACCGAACGAACTCCCGCGCAATTCGACCTCCTGTCCGCGCGTAACGAATAGAAACGCGATCGCGATTAAAGATCCGACCATCAAGGTCGCATCGGCTAGCATCATCACACTTACGTGCATCATCAACCAGTTGGATTTTAACGCGGGAACTAGTGGTGCCGAAGCTTGCATATCGCCAGGTAGCCGCAATGCAGCAAATGCCGTCACGGCCATCGCGACCGGTGCCGTTACCACCCCAACTAGCGGACTGCGACTGACATATTCAGCGAACAGATGCATGGTAGTAATCCCCCATGCCAGGAAAAATAGTGATTCGTATAAGTTACTCAGTGGAAAATAACCAGCTTCGAGCCATCTAGCGCCCAGCAAAGTTGCCATACACAAATTGGCAATAGCCATACCAGTCGTGCCCAGCGTTGGCAAGAAGGGAATGTTGGGAAAAGCGGCACCTACCCAGTATGCCAACATTGTTAGCAGCAAGACAGCAAACGAGAGGTTATCCAGTTGATTCTGGAGAAGGACGAGATTCATGTGAATAAGTCGATAGTGAATAGTGGATAGTTGATGGTGACTAAATTAACTCTCCCAATCAGGAATCACCCACTGCGGGGGAGCCGATAATTTTTTGCGACGGGCTTCCTCCGCAATTTCGTGCATTTTATCTAGGGGAGTTTCATTGATAAATTTAGATGCTGACTGAACGTGGACTTCATTTTGACAGCGATCGGGTTGGATACAGCCGTTAATGCAAGCCTCACTACAATTAATCGTGTTAGTTTCCACTGTCTTTTATAAAAAATTTAAATCTTAAACATATTTTAGCTCAACCGATCGGCTGCTAGTAAGGCCGCTCGCGGGGATTACCGCGCCGGGCGCGATCGGTAGTTAGTATTTAGCATCGCATCGTCTTTTGCCGCTCGATCGTCATTAGTTGCTAATTTTAACAATCTGTAAGATCGATAACTCAACTAAAAAGTCAGCAGCCAGCTGTTAATGCTGACTCCTGACTTTGGGAAATTTAATTAATTAGCGATCGAGCTTAACGTTTGTCACGGAAGCCTGAAATCCAGTCCCGGAGCTGTTCGGAAGCTACATCGCGACCGCCCAAACCGAAGGAAATCGCGATCGCGACGGCAATCGCCCCGAGGAGCAAGCCAAAAGCTAAGTTGACGATACTCGAAGCAATCCCCATTTGTTGGAGCGCCATCGCACCAACAAATGCGATAATTGCCAACCGCGCGACTTGTCCGAGGATTTGTGATTGGTGGGTACCAGAGCTGCTAACGACTCTTTGAGCCAGATTTGCTAGATATAAACCGATCGCAAATACGACGATCCCAGCGAGTACCTGTCCGGCAATCAGCAGCAAAGCATTAACAAGATTAGTCAGCGAAGCAATACCTAATACGCCAGTAGCCGCTACTGCTGCTACCAGCATCACGCCCACTCGGGCAACTAATCCAGCGACTTCCGAAGGAGTCTGCTTGGTGCTAGCCGGAACGATCGAACTGCGAATGTTAGCGGGATTCGTAGCATCCACAGGCGGAATCGGATCTGCCAGCGTCGATGCATGTAAGGTGTGAAGTCCTAGCGCCTGGAAAATATTATTAAATCCTAAGCCACTGAGTAAATTGGTAACTAGCTCACCAATAAACTGACTCACCACATAAGCAACAATTAAAATCCCTGCAGCAGTCAGGATTTGCGGGATCGCATTCAATACTTGTTGGAGCATTGAAGTCGCTGGCCCAGAAATTGCGGGAATCTGAAGTGCATCTAGGGCGGCTACCGCAGTGGGAATCAAGACCATGATATAAACGATCGTCCCGAGCAACCCTGAGAGCGATTGACCTGGTGCAGCTCTATTTAGACCAATTTTGGTAGCCAATCTCTCGGTGCCAGCCGCCGCAAGTAAGTTAGTGACCAACTCTTTGATGATATTGGCAACAAACCAACCGACAAGACCGATCAGTCCTGCCTTAAAAATATTTGGTAGCGCGCTGAGGATCTCGTTTAACAGGTTTTGAACGGGAGCTAACGGGCCAGTCAGATCGAGCACGCCCAGAATTAGTGGCAGGAAAAATAAGAATACAAACCAGTAGAGGGCGTTACCTAATGTTTCACTAGGTAAAACTTGATTTTCACCCACTGCTAACCGTCGAGACATTGCTGGCATCACCGATCCCGTCGTCCGGATGACAATTTCTCTAACAGCAGTAGCAATCAACCAAGCAATACCTGCTAATACAGCCGCTGAAGCTAACTTCGGTACGAATGCAAAAATCTGGTTGAGGACGTTACTTAACGGTAGCGCGGCACCAGTTAAGTTGAGTGCGTTGAGGAAGCCTAAGATCGCAAATAGAAAAATTAGCCAGAACACAATGTCTCCGACTAATTTTTCGGTATTCAATTGCGATCTCGGCCCAGAGATCATCCGCCCCAAGCGGTTATCTAAGTCGGTACGCTTGAGCAGATTGCGGACTACCGACGACACTACAGCTGCTACGATATAGCCGACAATTAAGGTGACTAACCCACCAATCAAACTTGGCAAAAAAGCACCGACAGTGCCGCTGGTTTGCTTGACAAAATTTTCGACCCCAGTGGTTGAAAAATTTGTAGTGGTAGTTGTTACTGGTACTGTGGTCTGAGCGACTAACCAGTTACCGGCGATGAGTTGGTTCGTGCTGGGTAGCGCACTAATAAATTGCCAAGTTTCGTTCATATCATTGCCATGTAAATTGTGAATACTAGAGCGGACTGCGTGTGAGTCAGCAGAAACTAGCTTTGGCTATTGGCGATCGCTCGTCCGAAACAGGGAATATTAGGATTGCAACACCCACCATTTCCCCTGCCGCGATCGAGTGCGATAGCCGCCTGCGGCAGATATAAATGGTATCCTCAAATTTGAGTTGGGTCGTACCAATATCATCAGCTACGGCAGCATTCAATAATTCTCAGATTAAATATCCCGCTCGAAAAATTGTGTCGATAAATACAATTTTAAGTTAAGGTTTCGTTAAAATTTAATCGACTAGTTCGCTTGAAACAACTAAATTGGTATTGCAAATATGTAACAAAAGTACATATGAAGCAGATCCACGCCGATGCCATCGGGATTAATGTATGAATATAGACATTTTCTACGTTCACCATCGATTAGTCACGATACAGAGGTAGCTTACCATGCTTCCTCAAAAATGGCATCCATCAGTTAACACAATCTGTGACATTGCAACAGTTCTCCCGTCACAAATCATCGATCGATCTTCAGACAATTATATTTATTAGATATAAAAAACGCTGGCTGTAGATCTACACAAAGATAGATTTAACCAGAGTTAAACTCAGCTTTGCAGTCAATTTTACCCTTATCGATCTGCTGCGCTAATTAACTGCGTTGGCTCTGTTTAAAGAATTGATACATTTCTGGTAGCCGATTGACGATCGCCGCAGTTTTGAGCCAAAGTTTGTGGGAAACTGCGGGATAACCAGAGACGATTTCACCTGGTTCGACGTTACTATGAATGCCTGTTTTTGAGGAGGCAATCGCGCGATCGCCGATCGTTACCTGATTAGCAACTCCGACCTGTCCAGCGAGTAATACTCCATTGCCCACCTTGACACCCCCAGCCAAGCCTACTTGCGCGGCGAGGGCACAATTAGATCCGATCGTCGTACCATGTCCGACATGTACTAAGTTATCTAACTTGGTGTCTTTACCGATCCGGGTTTCACCCATCGCCGGACGATCGACGGTACTGTTGCAGCCAATCTCGACTCCATCTTCTAAGACCGTATGACCGGCCTGTTCCATCTTGAACCAGCCAGTAGCTGTTGGCACGAAACCAAAGCCCTCTGCACCGATTACAGCGCCACTATGGATGACACAATCGGCACCGATCTGCGTCCGCTCGTGGATGGTACAGTTGGCATGAAGGATCGTGCGATCGCCGATGTGGACATCGGGATAAATGACAACATTGGGATGGATAACAGCACCATTTCCAATTTTTACACCAGCTTGAATTACAACACGAGCGCCGATCGAAATGTTCGTTCCCAACTCGACCCCCGGTTCGACGATCGCACTAGGATGAATTCCCGTTAAGGGGACAAATGGTTGATAAAATTGTTTTACGACCTTGGCCAGCAATAGTTTTGGTTCGCGTGCAGCAATCCAAGCAATCCCTCGTGCCTGCGCTCGCGCCTGAATCTCTGCATTCATTGGCAATACTAAAGCACTGACGATTGTAGTGTCGACAAACTTCGCAAATTTATCACCTTCAATATAGCTAATCGTCCCAGCGGTGGCTGCATCGATCGGAGCCAAGCCAGTTAAGATCGGATCGAGATCGGCAGCTGTCTCCAAACTACTGGCTGTGACCGCCGACCCTAGTTTAGTTATCAGCTCGCTAAATTGCATCATAAAAATTCGGGGATAGATATTACCTAAATGTCAGACCAAGTTGGACTATTACTCAAAATGTTATTACCATCTGTGGCAATCTCGATCGCCATCCACTACTTTAGTCCCACTCAGACACCAGTCCCGAACGACTCAATCGTGCTCGTCGCCGTCTTATTACCCTCGGTAACGATCGGAATCGCCTTATTGACTCGGGCCAAGGCGCTCGGTGAATAACAATACTACTTATCGTAATATCAGGCGATCGGCAAAAAAAGATGAAACGCTTACAGCATCAGCATTCATAATTCATAATTCATAATTCATAATTCGGCAGAGCGGACGATTTATGGGATTATAGATCGCAATCCTGATAAAATAATTTAATTTAGACTGTGCGTAAAGTTATTATTGCTGGTAATTGGAAGATGTATAAAACTCAAGGTGAAGCCGCTGAGTTTTTGATGGAATTTATTCCCCAAATTGATGAGGCACCAGAATCGCGCGAAGTGGTTTTATGCGTGCCGTTTACCGACCTTGGGATTGTGAATAAAAGTCTACATGGCAACCGGATCCGGCTCGGCGCGCAAAATGTCCACTGGGAGAATGAGGGAGCCTATACTGGTGAAATTTCTGCCAATATGCTGACAGAAATGGGTGTTAGATATGTCATCGTCGGTCATAGCGAACGCCGTCAATTTTTTGGTGAAACTGACGAAACCGTAAATTTACGACTCAAAGCAGCCCAACAGAGTGGATTGATTCCGATCCTCTGCGTCGGCGAAACCAAACAACAACGCGATGCTGGGGAAACAGAGCGAATTATCTTCAGTCAATTACAAAAAAACTTAATCGACATCGACCTAAATCGGCTGGTAATCGCTTACGAACCGATTTGGGCGATCGGTACTGGTGAGACTTGCGAAGTAGCAGAAGCCAATCGCGTGATTAAGGCGATCCGCAGCCAGTTGACAAATCCTCATGTCTCGATTCAATACGGCGGTTCGGTGAAGCCGAGTAATATCGATGAAATCATGGCTCAGTCAGAGATTGATGGTGTCTTAGTTGGCGGTGCGAGTTTGGCTGCTACAGACTTTGCGCGAATCGTTAACTACAATTAATCTAGTAGGTAGATTGCCGATCGATCTACTCAAAAAAGACCCCGATCTATCCCTTCCGATCTATAAAAATTAGCGCTGAGTTGGAAGGGAGTAATCGATCGAAAATATCATTAACATATCTGCCCCGAAGGTGGTACGATCGGGTAAAATAACTCAGCGTTAAATTAAAAACGAAAGGGCAAATGCCTGAAAAAGCCATAAATACGAGAAATGCCACGGGCTTTCTGCTGATTCTCTTACCAGCAGCACTGGCGATGTCCGCGCTATTTATAGCGTGGCCATTTATATTGGGACTAACTGTACTAGTTGCTGGTGGAAATATCTGGCAAAATTACGAATGGTCGAAGACCGCTCGCTCGATCGATCCATCTTTTCAACAACTAATCGTCCAAAATCGCGGTGAAATCACGCCGATCGATCTTTCACTCAAAGCAAATATTCCTGGCAAGACAGCCACGCGTTATTTAGTTACCAAAGCGGATGAATTTGGCACTGGTAGCCGCCAACATCCCGATCGAGGTCAAGTTTTTTACTTTATTTCAGTTAGTACACTTGGCAATATTTTTGACGATAGCGAACGGCAAGAAGCCCCCGCAGCAATTATGCCTGCTACTGCTCCAGTCGTCGCTGTTCCAGTAGCAGTCAGAGAACCAGTACTAACAGAATTAGTCGCACCACCGATAGTTCCGGAAGTTGCGCTAATGCACCAACCTGAAACAGTCACACCGATCGTTTCTGAAGTTGCCCCAACGCACCAAACTACCGAACAACACACACCTCAATCAGAAATCCAAGTAGCTCAACAACCTACTTCCGATCTGAGCAATCTAGCTCGATTGTTAGACGAGCAACCAGTTGCCACTAATGTCGAATCGGCAACCGCAGCCGTGCCAACTAACGTACCGTCAGTAAATTTACCATTAGTGACGATCCTCCAATCCGAACTAGCAAAACGCCTGGACGTACACTCTAGTACGATCTATAAGCGCCGGAGCGAACCAACTTTTACCGACTGGACGCGCAATCGCGATCCTGAGGGACTTGCTTGGGGGTATGAAGACTCAAGTAAGGAATATTATCGAGTAAATACTTAATCGAGTTCGAACCTTAAATTTATTAGATTGAAAATCTGTAATGTATGCGAAACATTGCAGATTTTTTATTGTGTTAAATGTCAAGGGGATCGATAGGGTTCTACCGAGCTTTTGGTGAAAGTGGACGATTCCCCAGGGGAGAGGTTTCACCAACGAGCGATTCTATAGAAAAAATGAGGCTATCAGTAACATGACAATATGACCACACAATTTCTCCCATGCCTACTCCCTGGTTTCAACATGCTGCGGTTGGAACACGAGGCAATTGACACTATGGCAATTACTGTCCTTGCATTTTCAGCACCACTGAGAAAGTCCGCAACAAGATCTTCAGATCCAACCATGGCGACCAATGCTTAAGATAGTAAAGGTCGTATTGAAGCTTGATCAGCGCATCTTCAACGGTACTACCATAACCATAATTAATCTGCGCCCATCCAGTCAGTCCGGGTTTAGCCGCCAACCGCGTCCGATAGAAGGGAATTTCTTTTTGCAATTCTTTGATAAATTGGTAGCGTTCGGGGCGAGGCCCTACCATACTCATTTCGCCACGGAGTACGTTTAGGACTTGGGGTAACTCATCTAACCGAGTTTTGCGGATAAAATAACCAACCTTGGTAATCCTGGCATCGCCTTTAACCGCCCACTGCGCTTTACCATTGCGTTCGGCATTTTGCACCATCGATCGAAACTTATAGACAGTAAATTTTGCGCCATACTGTCCGACACGTTCCTGTTTGTAAAAGATCGGCCCAGGACTGTCGAGTTTGATGGCTAGCGCCACAACCGGGAACACAGCTAACAAGATTGCCCCAATAATCGTGCCGCACACTAAATCCAATAATCGCTTACCGATCCGATTGAAGGTATCGAAAGGATTTTTCCGCAGCGGGAGCGCGGAATACCACTGGCTGCCGATATGCTCTACGGCGACTTTACCCGTGAGTTTTTCATAAAGAACGGGCATCGTCGTGACGACTACTCCCAGTTCATGACAATTAGTTAGTAGTTGAAGTAAATCGTTATCGATGGGATTACTGATAGCCAGAACGATTTCATCGATGTTGCGACGATCGATTTCGGATAGTAAGGTGTGACGATCTCCTAAAACTGTCACGCCATCTGGACTTTTACCCTGCAATTGGGGATTGTCATCGATAAATCCGATCGCCTGATAGTGTGGATGCTGCCTGAACACGCCTGCTAAAATCGCTCCTGTGACACCCGCGCCCACAATTAATACCTGCCGTTTGGCATGACCGACACCTAAGAAAATCGCATAAATCGATCTCCAAATCGATAATAGGAGGGTTGTCGTCGCGATCGCTAATACCGGTGCGAGTCGCAGTGAGAATAATTCTTCATTCAGTGCTGCTGGAGCTGTAATAAAATAGTAAATTAAATAGATTGCACTTGCTGTCGCACAGCCCAAAAATATTCTGTGGAGCGTGCGCTTGAGCCGTACCGCAATTCGCAGGTCGTAGAGATCGTTAATAAACATCCAGATCAGCCACCCGACTCCCATTGCCACGATCCACAACGAATGGTAGGTTAATAGCTCCCAAGTAAATGCTTTGTTTGCTAAATGAGTCCAGTACCATAGAGATGAAATAATCCCACTGGCGATTAGAGCAATATCACCGATCGAAAGTAGTAATTTACGTTCGGAAAATTCCAAGGGGAGTTTTACTTCTGGAAATAAATACGCAAGCATTGGCAGATCTATAAAAGTATGTGGCTAAAAATTTTTAGGTCAGTTATTTTCGACTCAGACCCACCTCAGAAAAATAACAGTAACTCTTGCTATTGACTAACTTCTGAACTGATACTTTAGTGTCTTAGTCCAGTGGTGTACCTCGAGCTTACACTTTATTGTATGCGGTGGCCACCGTATATTAATATACCCCAACTACCTTTTGCTCGATTTACTAGTCTAACATTGATGACTAAAGTGAGAATTTTGAGATATGAAAGGTATAAAATTTATACACTGGAGAAATTTCGTTAATAAACCTCTATGACTGCCCATGATACGGGATGAATTTTCATGAAGAATCCGCTAATTAACTTAACTATCAGAGACAAATAGCTGAGTGGTTTATCCCCGCTCGATCGAAGAGCGTAATATCCAAATTCTTCCCAATAAATATTGACATTCTCCAGAGATATTTAATAAGATGTGACTGTGATAGCTGAAGTATATACAGACGATAAACTTATTTTTATCTATCTAATAGATATCCTCAGGTGTCAGCTATATCAACACAACTTTTACTATTCAACAAGCAGATACCGAACTGGCTTATAGAAACATAAAACATATCCATCAAGTACCCACACTCCCGATCGTAATTAACTTGACAACATGACAATCAGTGGACAAACTAGGCTATTAATGACGAGCGATCGTCTTGCCATATCTTGGGATATTTTTCAGAAATAAAATGATTTATTTACACTAATAAAAATTCACAATCGCTATTCAGACTGCTATGCTCTCGATGCGCTAGCATCTAAGCATTCTCAACTATCTAATTGGCTAGTTTCGATCGATAAATGCTACGCCGCTTGAATTATCCAATAGTCTGGCTGGTTTTTTTCATAATTCATGTTTCAACAGCTTAAATTGGCTACACGATCGAAATCGGTCAAATTGCTCAAATCCTTCTATTTTGTAACGAACCCACTTACGGTCAGCACATCTTTGTGGTTATGCTGGACGGCAGTGATGTATTGTTAGCCAAAATTCTTAATTGAGAGGATCCAGGATATCGGTTTGTTAAATTTTAGCATGGTTGCAGGTCGTAGTTAAAAATCGATGTTTAGTAAATTCAAAATCCCCAAAATATCTCGACGAATATTTAGCCCTCGGCTACTCACGATCGTTGCCAATACTGGATGGCTTTTCGCGGACAAAGTTGTCCGGATTGGAGTCGGTTTAGTTATTGGTATCTGGATGGCTCGATATTTGGGAGTAGAAGAATACGGACTGTTTAACTATGCGATCGCTTTTGCAACTTTGTTAAGTCCATTTGCAAGCTTGGGTTTAGACAGCGTAGTGATTCGGTATATTGTCAGCGATACAGCTGAGCTACTGCCAATTTTAGGTACAACTTTTCTCTTAAAGCTACTTGCTGGTACGCTAACTCTAATCGCATCGATTATCTGTATCTATCTAGTTAGTCCCAACGAAAAACTAACGATCCAGTTGGTCGCGATTTTATCAGCTACTGGAATTTTTCAGTCGCTCGATTCGATCGATCTTTGGTTCCAATCTCAAACTCAATCTAAGTATAGTGTCTTAGCAAAAAGTAGCGTATTTGCCTTGACAAGTATTTTGAGGATTATTCTGATTACGATTAAAGCCCCGCTAGTTGCTTTTGCATGGGTAGCATTACTCGATATTGCCTTGGGATCGCTGGGTTTAATGATTATCTATAAAATTCGGGGCTATTCAGTGTGGTTATGGCGGTGGAGCTGGCCGTTGGCAAGAACTTTAGTTAAAGAAAGCTGGCCGTTACTATTTAGTAGCTTCGCTATTTTAATTTACATGAAGATCGACATGGTAATGCTTAAGGAAATGTCTGACGATCGCGCGGTGGGGATTTATTCAGCTGCTACTCGAATTTCTGAAGCTTGGTACTTCATTCCGATGGTTATTTCTTCTTCGATGGCTCCATCAATTTATGCAGCTAAAGAAAGTAGTGAGGCGCTCTTTTATAGTTTGTCTTTCAAGCTGCATCGCTTTATGTCTGTACTTGCTATCCTAATTTCTGTAGGAATGACCTTTCTCGCAAAGCCATCGATATTGTTACTATTTGGAGATAAATATGCAGCAGCAGCTGATGTTCTAATCGTTCACATTTGGGCTTCGATATTTGTGTTCTTGGGAGTGGCTTCATCTTCCTGGTTGGTAGCGGAGAATCTAGCATTTTTTACGTTGTCTAGAACTGTAATGGGTGCGATCCTTAATATTGGATTGAACTTTTTTTTAATTCCTCGTTATGCTGGTGTTGGCGCAGCAATAGCTACATTAATCTCTTATGCATTTGCTAATGTTTTTGCAAATATTATTAACAAAAAAACTCATAGATTATTTTGGATTCAAATTAAATCATTAAATATCCTATCATTTGCTACCAAAATAAAGTAGCAGTTCCGACTCACTCTAGGAGCGAGAACAGAATAAATATATAATTTACTAAAAAAAAGGATTTGAAATCATGAAAGTTATTCATATTAGTAATAGCGATATCTCCGGTGGTGCGGCTCGTGCAGCTTATCGACTTCACCGCAGTCTTCTCCAGATTGACATAGACTCCAACATGCAAGTTTTGTCTAAATCATCAGGAGATCCGCGCGTTCGCTGTCATTCCTCAAAAATTGGTCGGATCTTGACAGAAGCTCGGAGCGGTGTGGGGATGCTGGCAAGTACTGCCTTGAAAACTACCAATCCAGTTCGGCACTCGATTGCCGTCCTGCCATCAGGTTGGGTCAAATCCATCAATTCATCTGATGCAGATGTCATCAATCTGCATTGGATTGGTGGCGAAACAATGTCGATTCGGGACATTAGTCAGATTCGTAAGCCAATAGTGTGGACTTTTCATGATATGTGGGCATTCTGTGGTGCCGAACACTATACGGATGATGGCATCGATGCTCGCTGGCGACATGGATATACATCAAATAACCGGCCTAAATATGAATCAGGTTTCGATTTAAATTACTGGACTGCACGCAGAAAACAGCAACACTGGCAGCAGCCATTTCAGCTTGTTAGTCCCAGTCGCTGGCTAGCCGACTGTGTAAAAGCTAGTGCGCTGATGGGAAATTGGCCAGTCACCGTCATTCCCAATCCGATCGATCTAAATAGTTTTCGCCCGATTGAAAAAAGGTTAGCACGACAATTATTGAATCTACCACAGGATCGAGAATTGATTTTGTTTGGAGCGATTGGTGGTGGGGAAGATCCTCGTAAAGGTAGCGATTTATTGATTGCTGCTTTAAACTATCTGAAAACCGAACGATCCCAAAATATGGAGCTAGTAATTTTCGGGCAGTCACCCCCGCTACAAGAGCCTGCACTTGGTTTTCCGATTAGATATACCGGACATCTGCATGACGATATTTCGCTAGCTTTGCTATATTCTGCTGTAGATGTCTTTGTTGCGCCTTCTCGACAAGATAATTTACCAAATACGGTTGTCGAAGCGATCGCCTGTGGTACGCCGTCTGTTACCTTTAAAATAGGTGGAATGCCTGATGTCATCGAACATCAGGTATCGGGATATTTAGCACAGCCTAACGATCTTAAAGATTTAGCAACTGGGATTCGATGGGTACTAGAACAGCAAACACAACATAACCAATTAGGGATCGCCGCACGTCAAAGTGCAGAGTCAATTTTTCATCCTCGTCTAGTTGCACAACAGTACCGCGCTGTTTATCAAGCAGCAATAACAGCACCAAAAGCTATCTCTCGTCAAAAATAGGTGCCAGTCGCGACTCATCCAGATGCTCGCTCGATAGACTATTTGATTTAGTACTATAACCAATCAATTGGTAAAAAACACACAATGCAGATTGTCGATCGAAAGAATACTCATCTATTACATAGAGTATTCATCATGCGGAACAAATACCGCCAAATTATCTTAGCAACTTCGCTAGCAATTTGGTGTGTTATTCCCATCTTAGGTATTGTATTTCTGCTAATTTACTCCCAAATAAATCTGTCTAGTAATTTAGCCGAACAGAAAAAGAAACCTTTTATCAACTTTATCCCAATCTTGTTTGTGGTATTTACAATTGGTACGTATATAGCGACATTTAAGTCTTTTAACGATACCGACGTGTATATTGGAGTGTACGAATCTCTTGGCAGAGAATCGCCATTTACTTTTCCAGTTATCGATATGGAACCAGGTGCATTTATCCTGCCGAAGTATATCAGCCTGATGACAGGAGGCAATTCGCTGATTTTTTTGCTGTTTCAATCCTTAACGATGAATATTGCTTTCACTGTTTATGCAGTAATATTCATACCTGAGTTTTATCCCTTAATAATATTGATTAATGTTATGAGTCAGGGGTATTACTTTCAATTGTTTTGGATGCGGCAATTATATTCTTTAATTTTCATTATCCCAGCTATATATACTAATATTTTTGCAGTGAGATGGTTCTTAGTGTCACTGGGATTTTTCACACATGCAGCTTCATTAATTTATGCATTTACATTTAGTCTTGTATCGATCAAAGGTATTATTGTCAGCTTTGTTGATACAATTCGTAGTAAATTAAATATTCGAAATAAGATTGATAATCCTAAGTTTTTGATATTGAGTTTATCATTAGTTATTATCATAGTATTTGGCCCTCTATTGCAGTTTTTACTTCAGAGTATGGGGTTTTTATCATTGCTCACTGGTGATAGTGTTACCGATCGAGTATCGACATATAGTACTGACGATACCAATATGGCAATTTTCTCACTTGCGAGTCAATTACGAACGATTTTAGACTATGTAACTATTTTCATATTTGCACTTGCCGCTGACTATAGTAAACAAAATCCTTTATTGACGAGGTGGCTGATCTTATTTGTAACAGTATTTGGATTGTACCTTGGTTCATTTATCTCTGGTTTTAACTTGAGAGTTGCTAGTGTATTTTTCTGTTTACCCGGTTTTTTCTATACAATCCCATTACTATCGGGCAAATTTGACAGCGAAGAAAATAGTAATAGTCGATCGAATATATATGTTTATATATTATGTGGTTCGATTACAATTAGAATACTATATTTCTTTAATAATTTAATTAGTTCGTATGAAACGGAGAATTACCTTACTTTTTGGGGCGGACAAACATTGACAACGCCAATTACTGGATACTTTGAGTTTATCTATAAATGCTTAACTAGTATTTAAACGAAAAAACTTAAATCAACATTAAAAATTAGCTTTCATTTCGAGCTAATACTTTAGAATTCAACCTATTTAACTTACTATATCTGCTATGAATAGCTCAATCTCAATTTCGATAGTTACTATTACAAAAAATCATTGTCAAGGTTTAAATCAAACTTTGACATCAGTAAACGAGCAAGATTATCAACAGATCGAGCATATTATCATTGATGGTGACTCTACAGATGGCAGTAAAGAATTATTAGCATCTTATAATCATTCTAAAGTATATATTTATTTCTCTGAACCAGATCGTGGTATATCTAGTGCTTTTAATAAAGGAATAGAAAAAAGTAGTGGCGATCTAATATTTTTCTTGAATTCTGGAGATGTATTAACTTCGCATACGGTTATTTCCGAAGTTTGCGCAAGCTATCGATTACACAGATGGAAATGTGCTATCGGCACCACTATTACGACAAACTTCAAAGAGGAGCCTGTTTATTATCATCCACCACAGCTTTCCTCAAAATTCTTAAAATATTTTATGTTTTTGCCGCATCAAGGATTCTTTTGTGAGACATCAATGCATAAAGAATATCAATATGATGAATCTATCAAAACCTCAATGGATTATGAATTATTTTTGAGAATGTTGAAAAATGTCGAAATTTTCTACCTACCGATCGCGATTTCTAACCGAGAAGCTGGGGGGATTTCTAGTCAAGATCGGAAGCGGATTTTGGAACAGTCAAAAATTAGACTCCAACATGCTAATTATCTTCATGAAAAAGTTATTATCAATATTCTTAATCTGCTGATATCGGTCAAGAGTAATCTCAAAATTGCTTCGCCTTTCGCAGCTAAAATCCATAACAACTAAGTAGCTAACAGAAGAGCCACCCTTGCTTAGTAAATTTTATGAAAATAAAGCGTCGTAATTTTTTCAGTTTAATTGCTACGTCTGCACTAGCCATTTTTGGTTCGACTTGGCTGAGTATGGCACAGAAAAAATATTTAACGCTTGCACGTAAGCGGAGCTTACCATTTTTCATCGGGTGGTATGAATTTATCGAAAATTCTGCTGGTCCATCTCAAGTAGCAGGCAAGGGAATCAATCTTGTAATACCTTATATCGAAGGCTCAAAGCTGGAAAAAATACAAGTTTTTCTAGATGCTGCCAAAGCTGCACGGATTAAAGTTCTACTTGAAGTCCATCGTCCGCTGGTCGAATCTGGAAATCTTACTGGAACGAAAGAGTTTATTCGTACTTATAAAAATCACCCAGCCGTGTATGGTTGGTATCTGTATGATGAGCCAGAGATTAAGAATCCGACACCGCTTACTCCAGAATTACTTACAGCAGTCTATCAGGCGATTAAGGAAGAGGATAAGTCGAAACCAGTTGCGATCGTATTTTCTGATATTAATAAAATTGAATATTATAACAATGCAATGGATATTATCATGTGGGACGTATATCCTTGTAACGATAACGTTCCAGAATTTCAGTGGGTGTCATCTTATCGGGAGTCATTAAATCGAGTTATTAACATTGCTGATGCCAAACAGAAAAAGTTTTGGAACGTTCTTCAAGCATATAGCGGTCATGGTCTTAAAAAACGACCACCAACTAAAGCCGAATTTCGCTATATGTTTTATTACTCAATTTTTTCGGGTAGTGATGGATTATTATTTTGGATGCATCCCTGGTCTACCCCTGCCTGGAATAAATCAGTTTTATACCCTACTATTAATGAATTTCAACCTTATATTGCAGCAATTATCAATGGACATAAATCGCAAAATATAGCGCCAGTAAATTACACAAATACTGTAGAAGTTAAACTATTTCCGCTACCAAACAGTCGTAAGATTTTAGTAGTTGCGATCAATCACGATCGGTCGCCAGTTAGTATGATGGTAAAACTCGATCGAGCGTTAGCTGGCAGATCGGTTGCAACGAACAAAAAAAGGATCGATCGGATATCGTCTCAGTCAAATTTAAAAGTTGTCTTGAGTTCTTATGAAGTAAGAATGTATGAAATTGGCTGATACAAGTTCCACGATCTAGTTAACTTATATTTAACAACATCCGATCGTGAATCAATTTTACTATTTAAACTATATTTATTTTTACGATCTACCTTATCTAAGTTAAGCTATTTCAAACAGATCTTCAAAGCGTTTTACAGCACATTCACTAGTGTATTTAGTTTGATATGCATTAAAGGATTTATGACCCATTTCTTGGGTGAGATGACGGTCTTTGTATAAATCCAAGATTGAATTTACCAAACCATCAACGTCACCGGGAGCGACAACCAATCCGCACTGCTCTTCCTTCACAACTAAAGCAATTTCCGAATCAACTGGCACTTGTGCGATTGTCGCTCTTCCAGAAGCGAGAATTCCATAAAGTTTAGATGGTACGGCAATACCAGAAAGACCCGCTCGCAGGGTAATTAAAGAAACATGGCAACAGGCTAAGCTATCTTCAAGTTCTTCTTTGGGAACAAAGTCTTTCCAAATAATATTGCTCACATGCCCTTGTTGTGCAAGTTCAACTGCCTCTTGCTTACGCTTACCACCACCAATGAATAAAAATTGGATGTCTGGATAAATCTCTAGTTTCTTAGCAGCAAATACAAAAGAGTTAAGATCGTGCCACAACCCCATATTACCTGAGTATTGAATGATAAATTTATCCTGGATTGGTAGTGAAGCGTATAAATTACTTGCTAGAATACTTTTGGGTTCGATTGTAGCAGTTGGACTCCAATGCGGAATATAAACAAACTTGTGCTTAGGAATAGAATAACTATTTTCGAGCAAAGGTATCATATCCCTACCCAAAACTGGGAGTAAATCTGCTCTTGAATAACTAATATTATTTAAAAAATGCCAGATCTTGAAAATTATAGATGAGGTATTTATTTTTCCAAGTGCCACCAATCCTTCCGGATAGATGTCTTGAAACATATAATGATACTTTGTCCTTCGAATCGAGCTAACTAGCCAAAGGATAATGCACAAGAATGGTGGATTAGTAACCCCAAATACGATCGAGTCTCTACTGGTAAACATTAATTTTATCCCAGTATGAAGTAGAAAAGAAAAATAACAGATCGCTCTGAATAAGTAATTTCCCTTTGATGGTATATCTAGACCACAATGGGAGATTTTAATAGCAGATTTATATTCTACTCGTCTAGGAGACGTGTAATTATCATTCCTAGTTGTCGGAAATCCACAGATTACTTCGATCGATACATCTGGAGCAGATAATTGAGTAAATAACTCTGTAAAAAGTTGACTAGTAGCAGTAGTATCAGGATAGAATACTTGGCAAACAAGAATGATTTTCTTTTTCATATATATGAGGAGGATAATCGAGTGTTAAGATAAATATTTAGACACTAGTTGAAAGATGATGAGCTTCAACTAGATCGATAAATTACATTTTAAATAATTAATTTACTTAGTTTATTATGTAAATAGGATGCAGAATTGTTTTTATTAAAATAATCGATCGAATCCCAACAACATTCTTCATATTCATCAGGAGTCATCGAAACTAGCTGCTGAATACATGCTAAGATTTTATTTCGATCTTTAAAGTCAACGATGAGCACAGATTTTAAATCCTTAAGATGATTGAATGCTGCAATGTCATTGACTACAACAACTTTTCCATAACTTAATGCTTCGATAACTACACCACTTTGAGTAGAAAATCGATAGGGAATAACAATAACATGAGTCAAAGATAGTAATAGCTTTTTGGCAGAATTGGTAATATAGCCAGGGAAGTGAACGATCCGTTCTTTGCTATAGTCTAGTTCTATATCTTTATCCCAACCAGCTCGAATAAACTGCATTCGCTCTGGATACTTTGTATTAGCAATATTCGCTAAATCTAAAAATCCTTCGATGTTTTTATCTCGAGCGCCAATACCAAATGAAGAAATCGTCTTTGTCTTATCCCATGATTGTTTGAGCTGACTTATATTTTTTGCTAACAGATCGCGATCGTTGCTTGGAAATGTTAAATTTATTCTGACAATCTTATCTTTCCTGATAAATTCTTCACCCTTCTTTGCCGCTTGTTCGCTAGATAAAATAATTCGGTCGCTCAGGCGAGATAAGATCGAATTAATCCAGTAGACTAAAAGTGACATTTTTAGCGTCGCTCTGCCTTTTTCATATTTAGGCTCATGCATCTGATGATAGACTTTAAGATCTCTACGCAGGATAAAACTCCAGCATCGGAGAGTAGCGATCGTTAAAATATATTCAGGTTGTGTAGAAAATAAAAATACTGAGAGCTTGTCGCTCGCTGCTAACTTACCGATCTTTTGGATTAGATAGAAACATGTTGCTAGATCTAGACAGTTTAACCGCTCTATTTTTGTATCTGCTTGCACTAACTCAACTTTTAGACTCGTCTCAAATGTATCAGGAGAATGTTTTAGGTTCGGATTTCTAGGATTTATTAAATATATATAGTTCATGCTCTATCATCCGAGTTCAATTCAGACATTGTAAATAATGAAAATTTAAAGTATTTGTAAATCTGCTCATACTCTTCAAGTTGCTCATGTGGAAAGCGAGAAGACTAGTAGAATTTAGCATACGCTTAACACTTTATAATATTTGTGAATAAGTTACTATCGGCTAAACAGCTAAAAAGTGGCGATTATTTTCTCGATCGATCGATTGATGCTACTCCAGACTATAGTTCCCATTGTCTCAATGAAATTAACACAATACAACATCTATCGTTAAGATTTTAAGGTGTCAGTGCTTCGATCTAGACTGATGGTAGTAGTGGTGACTGCGGCGATCGTGGCATAATGCGATCGAGCCAATCTCTTCAAAACTATGGATATTTTTCCCGCGATCGATCTACTAGATGGTAAGTGCGTCCGATTATATCAAGGCGATTACGAGCGGTCGCAGGTATTTAACGACAATCCTGCTGCGATGGCGCAGGATTGGCTCGAACAGGGTGCTACCAAGTTACATTTAGTCGATCTCAATGGCGCGAAGGCTGGGCAGCCAGTAAATTTAGACGCGATCTCCAGGATCTTAGAAATGGTTAAAAAAACTGCCACCACACCCGTACAAATTCATGTTGGTGGCGGGTTGCGAACTGAAGCGAGCGTTCGGCAACTATTGACAATGGGAGTCGATCGGGTGATTCTGGGGACGATTGCTGTAGAGCAACCTCAATTAGTTAGAGATTTATGCCAACTCTACCCCCACCAAATTGTTGTGGGCATAGACGCGCGGGATGGAAAGGTGGCAACTAAAGGTTGGGTGGAAACTTCGACTGTAATGGCGATAGATTTAGCCCAACAGATGGCTAATGATGGAGCGGCAGCAATTATTTACACGGATATCCATCGCGATGGCACTCTGAGCGGGCCAAATTTGGTGGCGTTACGTGAGTTAGCAAATAGTATCGAGATCCCCGTCATTGCCTCTGGTGGAGTCAGTTCGTTGCGGGATTTACTCGATTTATTAGCACTCGAACCGATCGGTGTGACTGGCGCGATTGTCGGTCGCGCCATCTATACTGGCGAAGTTAACCTTTCTGAAGCCATTCGTGCCGTTGGTAACGGACGCTGGCAAGATGTCCCGCCAGATTTGGGTACGTCTAGTTTTGCTTAGAGTTGGAGATAACGCGGTGAAGTAAGACTACTAATTCGGTAACTTGCTGACGATTAAAGTTTTGCAAGATCGCTTGAGCGGCACCGCGCACGTCTATCGGAATGGTAATTTGGGCGGGAGTTGCAGCGACTGGTGCAACTATAGGAGCCGCAGCCGTTGCTGCTTGCTGGAGATTGGCTGAGACGGTAATCTCACGATCGCGATTGGCTGCGAGGAGGTCGCCAGCTTGTTTCAACTCACGAATCACTAGGGGCGCGATCGCATTGTAAGTGTTATTGGGGTTAGCGATCGCTCGATCGGTGGCGGCAACTAATGCTTGCCAGTTGCGAGCATTCGCTTCTACTGCTAAGAGTGATTGACAGATCCCGCTCAACTGTTGGCGAGTAGCTGGATTATCGCCTTGCTTGAACTGCACCAACATTTTTTGGAGTGTCGCCGTAACGGTTGCGACGATATCGATCGGGGGAGCCATCACTGCAGTACCACCACCGACAGCCTTGGCTGCTACTGGTACGGGAGCTTCTTTAGTATGGTCTTGGGTCTGAGTATTGGTATTGAGTAATTCCTCGAGATATTCTTGTAAGGCGACAAAATTAGCGGCCGAACCCGATAGCACGGTATCGACGACTTCCGGACGCAGGCTCATTGTCGGTGAATTTGCTAGTTCTTCAACTAATGCCTTGAGCGCGTCGTAACCGCCGAGAAATAACGTTTCTAATTTGGCATCGATCGGCACAGGATGATCGCGTAAAATCTTAAAACAATCTTCTAGTTTATGCGCTGTGGCTTGGATGCCCTCAAATCCGAGCATTGCCGCACCACCTTTGATGGAGTGAGCAGCACGAAACATTTCATTAACACGCTCAGCGTCGGCGATAACTTCCGCTAGGTCTAATAAACCTTGTTCTACTGTCTCTAGATGTTCCTGAGCTTCTTCGATGAAGTAGTGAATGATCTGCTGCTTGTTATCGTCCATTTTCCTGTTCCTAAACAGATATTTTTATATCTCAACTCAAGAAAAAGTTTAAACCGATTTTCTAATTAGTTATCGATTCTTACCTGAGCCGAGTTAGTTAAATCTCGATTTTGCCCGCAGCACTCAAGCCTTGCGTCGGAAGACGAAGTAACGCTACGGGCAGTTCTCATATATATCGCAATCTTAATAGATATATTATGTTGACAAAATAACGAATGACGCGCTACTACATATTAAATGAGCAAACTGCATCGATCTTATCTTACCCGCATTCGCCGATATAGATATCAATCAGTAAATCTACGCAAGAGCGATATCGCTCGCTTGTAGACCTTCCCAAGTATCGATTTCTACGTCCATATTTCCGCCTCTATATATATGAAAAATATGCTATAAAAATGCTCGATCGACTATTACCAGTCATTACCAACCATTAAAAGTTAGCTTTGAATCGGTAGCAGATCGCTTCCACGAGCGTTCATCGCGCAATCTTCATAGTTAAGCACTACCAGTAGCGATACTACCTTGGCGGATTGAGATTAGCACAAAGCTCGATCGTCTAAACTAGAAGTTAGATTTGAGTCCTTTGGGAGATCTCGATCGCACTGAGATACGATTATAATTCCCACAAATTCTCAAAAACGATCGCATCTCGAACGGGTAACCAGCCATGCGATTTACGACTTGAGAGATTCTGGTATCGTCACGCTCGATATCTTCCCGAACGTCCGGTTTGCAAGCCCGAGGAAATGCAACCTCAACTATACTCGACGATTCGATCGGCACCGCTCGATCGAGGAAGGGTAAAGTATAATGCTTAGCATAGACGTAAAGATCGCGACTATCTCTACTCATCCTGCACGGGAATCTCTTCCTATGCGCTCTGACATGAATTTTGCCTTTCAGTATCCCATTTTCGGCCCAGAGATTCAGTGTCCTCATTGTCGGCAAATTATTCCCGCACTCACACTGACAGATACTTATTTATGCTCTCGACATGGGGCTTTTGAAGCCGACCCGCAAACTGGCGAACTGGTGCATCTGCAATCCAGCCGAAATTGGTGTCTGTGGAATGGTGAATGGTATCGTCAGCATACACATCCCGACGGGATTCGGTTTGAAATTCACGATGCACTCGACAAGCTCTATACTCAAGGCTATCGCGCAACTAAAGTAATTATCGCCGAACGTTATCGAGATCTGATCGGCAGTTATCTCGATCGGCATCACCCGTGGATGGGCAATCCCGATCGACCCACGCCTCGGCTATTTGGTTTACCTGTGGAGTTTAGTCCTCAACCTACCGACGAGCCTTGTTGGAAGGTGATTAATTTTGAGTTGGAGAAGGAGCCGGGGATTCCAGTGCAGTATCCTTATTTTCGGATGTCTCCCTAGTGCTTAGATTTTAGGCGTTAGGGCAGGACACGTTTTGCGGAGTAGAAGATCGAGACTTACCGCAGTAACATCCGCTAGCTATACTGTCCCTGAATCCGATCGACACTCCAATATTCGGCCGCTGGATGTATCCAAGATAATTCTAAACACTGATAAAGTAACATGATGTATAGTCCTACGTGCGATCGCTACGATTGGGATCGATCGACGCTCGAGATCGACATACCCTCAAGCAAATAAAGATTTTAGACAACGAGATTAAGACACTTTACGTTCTGTCACACCAGCACGCCGATCCCATCCCCGCACCAGTTAATCTATAAGTATCGAACGCGCTAGATGCAGCAATCTAACGCATTTTAGCTATGAAAATTTTGTCTATAGAATAAATAAATTATGGCAACTTCTACGTTAACTAACTACCCATATCAAATCAGCGAGATCGAGCGGCAAAATCTCAGCCAGACGATCGATTATACCCAGATCGATTCTATTCCCGAAATCTGGTCGATCGTAGCAGCTAAATGTGGCGATGTCGTCGCGCTCGATGCCCCACATCTAAAGACTCCAGTTAAATATACCTATCACCAATTAGCGATCGAGATTCATCGATTTGCAACGGGATTACAAGCGTTGGGCGTGCAACCGCACACGGGTGTAGCGTTGTTTGCTGATAATAGTCCCAGATGGTTGATTGCCGATCAAGGCATCATGTTAACTGGAGCGTTTAATGCCGTGCGGAGTTCGCAAGCAGAAACTCAAGAGTTACTTTCGATCTTAGATAATAGTGAGGCAAAGGCACTTATAGTTGAAGATCTCAAGACACTCAAACGGTTGATTGCGGAGATTACTACGCAACAGATCGAATTAATTATTTTATTGTCCGATGAGGCGATCGAGCTTGAAACATCCTTCAAAATTGTTAGCTTTACCAACGTTATCGGATTAGGTACCGAGCGAGAATTTACACCTACAAAGATCGCCAAGTCAGATTTAGCCAGCCTGATTTATACCTCCGGCACTTCCGGCAATCCCAAAGGCGTAATGCTCTCCCATGCCAATCTGCTCCATCAAGTCACTACCTGCGGAACGGTAATTCCCGCGTTTCCTGGCTTGCGAGTATTAAGTATCCTCCCCTCTTGGCATTGCTACGAGAGATCGTGCGAATACTATCTACTCTCTCAAGGATGTACGCAGATCTACACGAATATTCGCTATTTCAAGCAGGATTTGAAAGAATATAAACCTCAGTGTATGGTCGCGGTTCCCCGCATCTGGGAATCGATTTATGAAGGCATTCAGAAGCAATTTCGCGAGCAGTCTCCGCGCCAGCAAAAACTCGTCGATACACTGTTGGATCTGAGTCAAAAATATATCATGGCACGTCGGCTCGTCCAGGGATTGGACTTGGCATGTCTGAATCCCAGTGTGGGTCAAAAGTTGAATGCGCGAATCCAGATGGCGGCGTTGGCTCCGATTTACGCGATCGCGGATAAGCTAGTGTTTAATAAAATTCGATCGGCTACTGGCGGCGAAGTTAAATACATCATCAGTGGTGGCGGTTCGCTCGCCAAGCATCTAGATTTATTTTTTGAGACTGCTAAAGTTGATATTTTGGTCGGCTATGGCTTGACAGAAACAGCCCCGATTACCAATGTTCGTCGCCCTTGGCACAATCTCCGGCTCTCATCTGGGCCACCATTACCAGGTACCGAAATTCGGATCGTGGATCTCGAAACGCGGAAAACTCTACCCGTCGGCCAAAAAGGACTGGTATTGATTCGCGGACCGCAAGTCATGCAAGGATATTATCGCAATCCCGAAGCTACCGCTCAAGCGATCGATCCTGACGGCTGGTTTAATAGTGGCGATTTGGGGATGGTGACACCGAGTAACGACTTGGTAATTACCGGACGCGCCAAAGATACGATCGTTTTAAGCAATGGCGAAAATATCGAACCACAACCGATCGAAGATGCTTGTCTGCGGAGTAAGTACATCAGTCAAATCGTCCTCGTCGGGCAAGACCAGAAATCTCTAGGAGCATTGATCGTACCCGATTTAGAAGCATTACAGCCGTGGGCGATCGATCGTAATATTAAACTCGATCTCGCCACAGCCACCAACCCCGATCTCAATCAAGTTATCGACCTATTTCGCGACGAACTCAACCGCGAAGTCAAAAACCGTCCCGGCTATCGTGCTGACGATCGGATTGCGGTAATTAAGCTAATTTCCGAGCCATTCTCGATCGACAACGGACTGCTCACTCAAACTTTGAAAATTCGTCGTCCGGTTGTGATGGAGCGGTATCACGATATGATTAACGAGATGTTTAAACAGTGAGTAGGGAATAGGGAATAGGGAATAGCCACTAGCCACTAGCCAGCCACTAGCCACCAACTTTTATTAACAGCTAGAACTACGCCATCATGGATCTACCAGACTCTCAGTTAATGCTCAAACGGGTGATTGCGATCAAAGCAGTAGTCACCCAACGCTGGAAAGAAGAAACACAGCAATTACTCCAAACCCAAATTAGCGAACTCGACGGACAACTCCAACAACTCGAAATTCAAGGACAAAGAGCGGTTGCTGAAATCCAAAAGCAAAGCCTCCAACCCCCTGGGCCACAAGTAATGCAGCAGATTGAAAGCATCCAGGTGCAAGTCAATCAGCAGAAGAGCGAGCTGTTGGAGCAGAAGAACATGGCTCTACAACAACTCCAACAAGTGCAACTCCTCGAACTCAAGCAGGAAGTAAACCAAGGTCAAGTCGAAGGCTACTTCACCGTCAAACTCGGCGATAACCTCATTTCCAAGATGAACGTCGAAGTGCTACTCCACGATGGAGTCGTAATGGAAATCCGAGGCGTGATCTAGGGAATAGGGAATAGTGACTAGTGGCTAGTTGCTAGTTGCTAGTTGCTAGTGAATTAAAGTCCCCTCCTCGGAGGGGTGCCCGACAGGGCGGGGTGGGTAGGATCTCTGCATCTGACGAAATAATCCATTTCCCACACTTCCCACCTGCCCCCACTCTCACACTCTACCCCTATCCCTGAGTCCTACTCGTAAGCTAAGATGATAAGTCGCAAGCTCAACCTAAACCGTTCGATTCGAGAAGATTCCCCATGGCAATACGCGAAGTTTTCATGCCTGCTCTAAGTTCCACTATGACTGAAGGCAAGATTGTCTCCTGGCAGAAATCACCAGGTGATAAAGTCGCAAAAGGTGAAATTGTTGTCGTGGTGGAATCTGACAAGGCAGATATGGATGTCGAAACCTTCTATGAAGGCTTCATTGCGACGATTATCGTTCCCGCTGGCGAATCCGCACCTGTCGGATCTGCAATCGCCTTAGTCGCGGAAACCGAAGCCGAAATCGAGATTGCCAAACAGCAAGCAAATGGCAAATCTCCAGCTACCGCAGCACCCACCGTCACCGCCGCTACAACTCCCACCCCTACTCCTGTCGCCGCAGTGGCCGCAACCGCAACCGTACTCAGAAGCGATCGACCGGTAGTTTCCCCCCGTGCGAGGAAATTAGCTAAAGAATATGGTGTAAGCGTCGAATCATTACATGGTACTGGCCCAAATGGACGGATTACTGCTGAAGATGTCGGTAATGCCGCAGGTAAACCTATTGCCGTCGCCGCGCCACCTGTAACTCCAGTTGCCGTACCTGCTGTTACGCCGCCACCAGCACCCAGCCTGCCTGTTAACGTACCCGCAGCGCAAGTCGTACCCTTTAACACGCTCCAATCCGCTGTCAACCGCAATATGGTCGCCAGCCTTGCCGTACCGACCTTCCACGTCACCTACACGATCGAAACTAATAACCTCGATAAACTCTACAAGCAAGTCAAATCCAAAGGTGTCACCATGACCGCACTGTTAGCTAAAGCAGTCGCCATTACCCTCGCCAAACACCCCACTGTCAACGCTAGCTATTCCGATGCTGGAATCCGCCATCCAGGGACGATTAACATCGCCGTGGCCGTAGCAATGCCCGATGGTGGTCTGATTACCCCCGTTCTCCAAAATGCCGACAAACTCGATCTCTACTCCCTCTCGCGCGCCTGGAAAGATTTGGTCGATCGAGCGCGGCTCAAGCAGCTACAGCCCCAAGAATACAGCTCCGGCACCTTTACTATCTCTAACCTTGGAATGCTCGGAGTCGATACCTTTGACGCGATTTTACCCCCAGGTACCGGTGCGATCCTGGCTGTCGGTGCTTCCCATCCGCAAGTCGTAGCAACCGAGGAAGGTAGTTTCTCAATCCGCCGTCAAATGAAGGTAAATATGACTGCCGATCATCGGGTTATTTACGGTGCTGATGGTGCGAATTTCCTCAAGGATTTGGCACTATTACTCCATACAAATGTCCAATCGTTAACGATGTAGATTTGCGATCGTGTTTATTTACCCCTGTCAGTTTTGATGGGGGTTTTTGCCGCTATTTTTTAGCGACTGCATCCAGATATTCGATCGATAATTCAATGTGTCAAATTCTCGTCTAGCCTGGATAATTCATGAAGGTGTTAAATGTCAAGGGGTTTACCCGATCGACGATCTGGCGACCTCTGATACTGTCCAGTTTTGACTGGTGCCACTGTCTTTCAGTTTCCTGGATAATTCTCTCTCTAATACTCATTGTTCGGTACCTGAACTACTGCCGCGACCATACTTAATTTTAATCGCTTGGATGAGAAACAGCATGAACGAGATCTAGAAAAATCCCGTCCATATCACAGCAAGGAGATTAAGCTCCAGCAACTGCAGCGACTGCGAAACCAGGAGTTTTCCCCGATGATGCCGCACCGGATTTTTCGTACATTTGGGCAGCAACGATCGCATCTGTCATCACCGCAATTTTCTTCTCAGGCTGCCGATCGCAAGACAATTCTAGGAACTTCGGCTCGTGTCCTTGCATCACTGCCAAGACTTGTTGGTAGACCGTAGTAGCTTCTTCAGCGGTCTTCCGTTGCACCGACATGGGCATTGCGACATTTTTCAGCAGAATTTCGATGACGTACATATATAATAGTGAGAAAGAAATTTTCGTGAGCTTCTAGATCCTAATTGTAAAGCAATGCCCGATCGAGTGCCAAAATAGTGGTTGTAAGACATAGCAGTCAAGCATTGTAGCGATCGAATGATGATAATATCTTCTGGCGACAGCGCGATCGCCGTTAAGCGAGCGTGAGATTACCGATCCCCGTTACTAGTGAATTTTAGGTATTTATACTCACTATCGATCTCCACATGAGAGAAAAGCGGGGCAGATTAGCTAAGAATGTTAAATTTTCTGGAAAAAATCGCTTAGATGCTGCCACTTCCCGCACAATTATATTAAACTTGGTAAAGAAACGTAAACTGATTTAATAAATCAGCTAACTATTTATATACCCTATTGAGTATTAGCATTACTCGACTGGGTTCGCGCCATAATGTCCCTATAAAATCTGGAGTTTTACTGCACCATGACTATTGCAGTTGGTCGCCAGCAATCCGAGAGAGGCATCTTTGATGTACTCGACGACTGGTTAAAGAAAGATCGGTTCGTTTTCGTCGGCTGGTCTGGTATCTTACTATTTCCTTGTGCCTTCCTAGCCCTCGGCGGCTGGATGACTGGTACCACATTCGTTACATCCTGGTACAGTCACGGTTTGGCTTCTAGCTATCTCGAAGGTTGTAACTTCTTGACAGCAGCTCTATCTACTCCTCCAAATAGTGTCGGTCACTCCCTCATGCTCTTGTGGGGACCTGAAGCTCAAGGTGACTTCACTCGCTGGTGTCAACTTGGTGGTCTATGGGCATTCGTAGCTCTTCACGGTGCTTTCGGCCTGATCGGCTTCATGCTCCGTCAATTTGAAATCGCTCGTCTAGTCGGTATTCGTCCTTACAACGCACTGGCGTTTTCTGGCCCGATCGCTGTATTTGTTAGCGTATTCTTACTTTACCCATTAGGTCAATCCGGCTGGTTCTTTGCACCTTCTTTCGGTGTAGCAGCAATCTTCCGGTTCATCTTATTCTTACAAGGTTTCCACAACTGGACGCTCAACCCTTTCCACATGATGGGTGTTGCAGGGATTCTCGGTGGTGCGTTACTGTGTGCGATTCACGGTGCGACTGTAGAAAACACCTTGTTTGAAGATAACGAAGAAGGAAGTTCCAACACTTTCCGCGCATTCGACCCTACTCAAGCTGAAGAAACTTACTCGATGGTAACTGCGAACCGTTTTTGGTCGCAAATCTTCGGTGTAGCTTTCTCCAACAAACGGTGGTTGCACTTCTTCATGCTGTTTGTCCCTGTAATGGGCTTATGGATGAGTTCGATCGGGATTGTTGGTCTAGCATTAAACCTCCGGGCGTATGACTTCGTATCTCAAGAATTGAGAGCGGCTGAAGATCCTGAGTTTGAAACATTCTACACCAAGAACATTCTGCTCAATGAAGGTATCCGTGCTTGGATGGCTCCTCAGGACCAACCTCACGAACAATTTATCTTCCCAGAGGAAGTATTACCTCGCGGTAACGCACTCTAAACATTAAAACGTCGGAAGATAAATGTACAATACTATTTATCTTCCGGTTTTTTATCCGTATTTTATAGTTCATCGATAGAGGTACTTCAAGAGTGGAAACGCCCTTTAATACTACAATGGTGGTAGGAAATGGACGCGACCAAGAATCGTCCGGGTTTGCCTGGTGGTCTGGTAACGCGCGTCTGATCAACCTGTCTGGTAAGCTGTTGGGCGCACACGTCGCTCACGCTGGTTTGATTGTCTTCTGGGCTGGAGCCATGTGCCTGTTTGAGGTGGCTCACTTCGTACCTGAGAAACCTATGTACGAGCAAGGTATTATCTTGCTTTCACACTTGGCTGCCCAAGGTTGGGGTGTTGGCCCTGGCGGTGAAGTTGTGGATACATTCCCTTACTTCGTCGTTGGCGTACTGCACTTAATTTCTTCTGCAGTTCTTGGTGTTGGTGGTTTGTACCACGCATTGCGTGGCCCTGACACGCTAGAACAATATTCTTCTTTCTTCGGTTACGACTGGAGAGACAAGGATAAAATGACTTCGATTTTGGGCTTCCACCTGATTATTTTAGGTTGTGGCGCATTACTCTTGGTTATCAAGGCAATGTTTGTTGGCGGTTTGTATGATACCTGGGCACCAGGTGGTGGAGATGTCCGCATCATCACCAATCCTACACTCAATCCGGCAATCATCTTCGGTTATCTACTGAAAGCTCCTTTTGGTGGCGAAGGCTGGATTATCAGCGTCAATAACTTAGAAGATGTAGTCGGCGGACACATCTGGGTCGGTTTGATCTGTATCGCTGGTGGTGTATGGCACATTCTGACCAAACCTTTTGGTTGGGCGCGTCGCGCACTAATCTGGTCTGGTGAGGCTTATCTGTCCTACAGTCTGGCTGCAGTCTCCTTGATGGCGTTTGTTGCCTCGATCATGGTTTGGTACAACAACACTGTTTATCCTAGTGAATTCTTCGGCCCTACTGGCCCTGAAGCTTCGCAGGCACAAGCATTGACCTTCTTGATTCGCGACCAACGTTTGGGTGCAAACATTGCTACCGCTCAAGGCCCTACCGGTCTGGGTAAATACTTGATGCGTTCTCCTTCTGGCGAAATCATCTTTGGTGGTGAAACCATGCGCTTCTGGGATTTCCAAGGCCCTTGGCTGGAGCCGCTACGTGGCCCTAACGGTCTTGACTTGAGTAAGGTTAAGAATGACATTCAACCTTGGCAAGCGCGCCGTGCGGCTGAGTATATGACTCACGCTCCACTAGGTTCCTTGAACTCGGTTGGTGGTGTCATCACTGAAACCAATGCATTCAACTACGTTTCGCCTCGTGCGTGGTTGGCTTGCTCTCACTTCGTCTTAGGATTCTTCTTCTTTATCGGTCACTTGTGGCACGCAGGCCGCGCACGCGCTGCTGCTGCTGGTTTCGAGAAAGGTTTAGATCGTGAGAACGAACCAGTATTCTCGATGAAAGATATCGCCTAGTCGATCGATTTCATTATGATATAGACAAAAAACCCTGCTAATTGGCAGGGTTTTTTGTTTGAAAAAGGGGATGTTTGGAAATTGCGTTGAAATCGATCGCCTAAAAGATCTCAAATGGGTTCTATAAATACGAGATCGAGTTACCCACCCTTAAAATAAAATTGTCGGCATCTATGTAGATGCCGACAATTGTTAGCTAGTCTGTTAGGCAGCTTGGACTTATACTGCAGCTTGTTCCTTCGATTCTTTAATCACTGCTTCGGCAATGTTGCTCGGACAAGCAGAGTAGTGAGAGAAAGACATCGAGAACTGACCGCGCCCAGAGGTCATGTTGCGGAGATCTCCAATGTAGCCAAACATTTCGCTCAGGGGCATATCAGCTTTGATGCGTACGCCTACACCGCTAGATTCTTGGGATTCGATCGTGCCTCGGCGACGGTTGAGGTCACCAATTACATCACCCATGTAATCATCAGGAGTAAATACATCCACCTTCATGATTGGCTCTAGCAATTGAGGGCCAGCCTTGGGCATAGTCTGACGGTAAGCTGCTTTTGCCGCAATTTCGAAGGCCATTGCCGAGGAATCCACTGGGTGGAAGCCACCTTCCAACAATGTGAACTTCAAGTCGAGGCAAGGGAAGCCAGCTAATACGCCCTTATCGATCGAGCTTTCAAAGCCTTTTTCCACCGCAGGCCAGTATTCCCGAGGTACACTACCACCAGTTACCTTTGATTCAAACACAAAGCCAGTTCCAGGTTCGCCTGGTTCCAAAATATAGCCGATCTTGGCGTACTGACCGGAACCACCTGACTGTTTCTTGTGAATGTATTCATCTTCGAGCGTCTTAGTGATGGATTCGCGGTAGGCTACTTGAGGTTTACCAACTTCTACTTCCACACCGTGGGTACGCTTGAGAATGTCCACCTTAATATCTAAGTGCAACTCGCCCATGCCTTTAAGGATGGTTTGGCCGCTTTCCTCATCAGTCATCATGTGGAAAGAAGGATCTTCCTGCACCATCTTGGTCAATGCTGCGCCCATTTTTTCTTCAGCACCCTTAACCTTGGGCTTAATGGCGATCGAAATTACCGGTTCGGGGAAAACCATCGGTTCCAGGGTCGCTGGATTTTTAGGATCGCAGATGGTATGACCAGTGCGGACGTTCTTCATCCCGACGATCGCGATAATATCACCAGCTTGAGCGGATTCGATTTCTTCGCGCGTATTGGCGTGCATTTCGACCATGCGACTGATCCGTTCGGTTTTACCCGTAGCGGTATTCAGCACCGTATCACCCTTAGCCAGCGTACCAGAATAGAGCCGAGTAAAGGTCAAGGAACCATAGCGATCGTCCATAATCTTGAAAGCCAGAGCACGTAAAGGCTTCTCAGGATCGACAGCGGCAAATTCGCCAGTAGCATTGCCATCCAAATCCACTTCTGGCTGAGGTAGCACTTCCATCGGGTTGGGGAGGTAATCTACTACCGCATCTAGCACTAGCTGTACGCCCTTGTTCTTAAAGGAAGAACCGCAGTATGTGGGGAAGAACTTCAGGTCGCGGGTGCCTTTGCGGATGCAATTCTTCAGTTCTTCAGGGGTTGGCTCGGTGCCTTCTAGATACCGTTCCATGACTGCATCATCTTGCTCCACAGCGGTTTCAATCAGCTGCTCGCGGTAGGTTTCGACTTTCTCCTTCATGTCTTCGGGTACATCGGAGATCGTGTAGTTGAGCGGGTCGCCAGAGTTGTCCCAAGTCCATGCCTTGCGGGTAATCAGGTCTACCATACCGAGGAAGTCATCTTCGATGCCGATCGGTAGTACCATGACCAAGGGTTTTGCACCCAAGATCTTTTCTACTTGCCCCACTACCTTATAGAAGTCGCCGCCAGTCCGATCGAGCTTGTTGATGTAGATCAGACGAGCAACTTTGGAATCGTTAGCGTAGCGCCAGTTAGTCTCAGATTGCGGCTCTACTCCACCGGAACCACAGAAAACTCCAATCCCACCATCGAGCACCTTTAAGGAGCGGTAAACTTCAATGGTAAAATCGACGTGACCGGGGGTGTCGATGATGTTCAGTTGGTGCTCGTTCCAAAAGCAAGTGGTAGCAGCGGACTGAATGGTGATTCCCCGCTCCTTTTCTTGATCCATAAAGTCTGTGGTTGCTGCACCCTCGTGTACCTCACCGATCCTGTGGATCTTGCCAGTCAGCTTTAGGATTCTTTCAGTGGTAGTGGTTTTGCCAGCATCTACGTGAGCAAAGATACCAATATTTCGATAGCGGGTGAGATCCTTCATAATTAGTCTATTAGATTAAGTTCAACAAATAGTGGACGGTAGCTGAATAAGAAAATTACATCTATTTCGGCAGAATATACAGTAACTGAGATCGATTGTGAGAAATTAGCTTTGTTGCAAAATCTCCGCTGAGTGCGCTAATTTGCTCTTTTGGGATCCGATTTAAGATCTTCTCACTTTGCGGTTGAATCCGATCGATTTGCTCTACCCAAATTTTAGCTGCTGATGGCTGAAATACCGATAATTGTGTTTTGAGCTGACTTTTCGTTTTGGGATGCGTTTTTTTCAGCATTTGTTATGGTATCCAGGTCAAACTCATGCGGCTGCTAGTTGCGACAACCGACTCGATCGCGACAACGAACTAGTATTCACGATGAACTATATCGACTCATCGGTTGAATCGATCGTCAATACCCAAAAACTCCGTTCGTTTGACTAGAGTTTTAGATGGAGTAGTTGTAGCTTTACCTGTTCGACTGTGCGTCAGGAGGACAAGTTTGAGATGACATTCTTGTATTTTGACACTCCCGCCTGATGAATCAGGGGGATTCTAACGGTTGTTCAAACGGGGGGTGAACCCGCCCGATTGAACGCTTCATTAGATCGCGGACTGTCATTGACCGCACCCTCTACGTCAGATTTAGCCATTACAGCTACCTCCTTCTGAAGACTTAGAGGGCAAGAAAAACCGAACCATTGACCGATATTTTGAGAAGCATTCCAATCAGCATTACATCGATATCCATCAAATCCTTTAAACCAGTCCCGATTACGTTTACCTAATACGCCATTGCGATGGTCTGACTTACTAGTATATGGAGCTGGAATAGACTGGACGGGTACGCCAGCTCTAATTGCCTTGTACCGTGTAAATATCTCTAACTGATAGAATGCCCAAGTATCACGATTATTGCCAGCATCAGACTTAGTTTTCTTGCGTTGTTTCGATGTTTGTCGAATACCGCTCAAGTCTTCAAACCGCAATCCCATCTCAAAATCTTTGGCAAATTGCACTAATTCTTTGGAGATGACGTGATTGATATGGGTCATGATTCGTCTTTCACGTTGCTCTAGTCGCTTTACTTCCTTAAGTTGTTTGGCTTGCTGGAGTCGTTTGCGAGTGCGTTGGAATTGTCTTCTCAACCCTTTAACTCTTCCACCTTTCCAGAACCTACCAAACCCTTTAGGGAGTGCGGCAACAGCAATATTATTTTGACCTCGATCTACTCCAACCCAGTTTTCTACTTCTTTTGCATCGGGAACTTCCATCGATACTGAGATTAGCGCATACCAGATACCTTTTTTTGACTTGCAAAGCTTGAGTGAACCTAGTTTAGCTTCACCCAAAATTAACTTATCTAAAGCAGCTGTCTGCGAAGCTGAATGAATTTCTAGCGGTATTCGTCCTTTCCTGCCTCGATAAAGGCTAAAAGATAGAACGTACAAATCACCCGATTTCAATACCTCAAAACCTTGGTTATTCACTTCCAGCCACATCTGCTTAAAGTGTTTTGCCTTGGTCTTGGCGTTGGTGTTGCGGATGGTTTGGTTGATCCACATTGAGCCAATCTCAACATGTTTAAAGGCAGCACTGGTCAATCTTTTGCGATCCTTCTTGTCAACTTTAAGCAAGTCATTGGCAACAGCCGTATTAACAGCAGTTAACCGCTCAAATTCAAGTGCTTTAACTTGATTGAGTCTGTAGAAGGGAAGCTTTAAAGTAATTGATAGGTTTGCCATTTGCTGATGATATCACATATCCTGCGGACTTAGGTAGGATGCGTGATAACATAACAGCCAACACAGCGGGCTAAAGCCAAGCAAGCTTTTTGGGGGAAGCTTCCCTCAAAAAGCTTGCGTCGTCTACTCGTTTTCACCCATCCGGATAAAAGCACGGCGGGCTTCTCAACTTCGCATATTGTAGAGAAAATTGCCTCAGCCTGACCAGACAATGCCTAGATTATGTTTCTGACAACTCTTCAGTTTCCGGTGCGGTGGGGGGTGCTCCATCGGATTCAGCAACTAAATCTTCCGCTTCAGTCCGTTTTAAACTGAGTTGGTTAATCAGTGATAATACGCTAGTAGCTCGATCGAATGATTTATCCTCGACAAAGATCACGGTGGGAGTGCGTCTGAGCCTTACCCGCTTGCCCAATTCGCTACGAACATAGCCGGTAACGGATTTCAATCCCTCCATCGTCTCGGCGCGAACTTCATCGCTGCCATAAATACTCACAAAAATTTTGGTATGCTGGAGATCGCCAGCGACATCCACAGCTGTGACGCTTACCATTCCGGATCCGACTCGATCGTCTTTGATATCAAAGAGGATCATCTGACTGACTTCGCGCTTGATTAATTCCGCAACACGCGATACGCGACGAGTATTACTCATAATTTTCGTCTACTGATTAAAATCTTAAAATTGCGATCTTTAGCGAACTAGTTTATGGGTGTGAATCCTAGCATTGCTCTGAGCGTTAACACGATCGTCACGAACGCCCCCACCAAAAAGCCCACTAGTGCAACTGCTGTCACTGGGCGGTTCCATAGTGGAGCCAACCACGAAAAGGTCGAGATGAAGATGCCAAGTATAATCGTAATAAAGTAGCTGAAGTATCTGCCTACATTACTTAAAAAATCATCAAACATTACAATCTTTGCAATAACAGCCACTATTTTTAATTATAGCTTAGAATCGTTGGCGTAGCCTTTCCTTGGGAAAATCGCCCTGCCTCAGCTCGATCTGGTGTAAAAATTTATGGTGCCTAAATTTAGTGATGAATTAGCTTATCAACAAGCTGAGTTTCTGATGCAACCGATTTATATTCGGATTATCGATCGCATTCGCCAACAGTCGGAAACTTCTACTTGGGAAGTGAGCTATGAAGAAGTCCAAACTCCACAGCCGACAAATTATCTCTGTCTTCAATCTGGCGATCGACAGCGACGATTCGATCTGTGGGATTTATGCTACCAAGTATGCTTTCTCGATTATTATGGCAGTCATGGCGAACTCGAAAGTCAAGTTGTCACAGTAGATACTAGCCTGATCGATATGGATGCTCAAGCTCCTGATTGGCATCGGATCGATGACAAAGCCAATGTCGTCATCGCTCGCGTCTTTAGCTAATCTTTAAAACTGAATTTCTTTTGGGCAAGTTTCAGGGGATACTCGAGCGACATACCCTCACAGCTACAGGATTGACACTCCCGATCGAAGAATGAAATGCTCTGTGCTGGCGGGTTGGGTTAAAATATAACTATGAATAATTTACGATCTACGATCCAAGCCGCACATACAGGTGTAGCGCTCTACGATAGCTCTGACTGGGGTAAGATTCTCGTGAGCGATCGAGATCGATTGCGATTTTTGCATAATCAAAGCACAGCTGACTTTGAAAAGCTCAAATCTGGCGAAGGTTGCGATACCGTATTTGTCACATCGACAGCGCGGACGATCGATCTGGCAACTGGCTTAGTCTTAGATGATGAAGTATTACTGATCGTCTCGCCCAATCGCCGCAAATATTTATATGATTGGCTCGATCGCTATATCTTTTTTGCCGATAAAGTCCGGTTGACAGATATTACCGATCGGGTAGCAAGTTTTACATTAATGGGATCGGAAAGCGCTCGCATCTTAACTCAATTAGGTGTGCCAAATTTTAAAGATCTGCCGCTTAATAGTCATCAATTAGTCACGATCGGTGGTTGTGAAATTCGAGTAGCGATCGGTACTGAGTTAGGATTGCCTGGGTATCGCTTAATTTGTGGGAGTAAAGAGTCTTTACAAGATCGTCAGGATGCAGGTGCATCAATCCGTCAGAAAATCATCGATTTAGGTGCAGCGATCGTTGATGAAACAGCCTGGGAATGCTTACGAATCGAGCAAGGCAGACCCAAGCCTGATGCCGAGCTAACGGAAGATTATAATCCTTTAGAAGTGGGTTTGTGGCAGACTATTTCATTTTCCAAAGGTTGTTATATCGGCCAAGAAACGATCGCCAGGCTTAATACTTATAAAGGTGTTAAACAGTATCTCTGGGGCATCAAATTAACTGCGCCTGTTGCGATCGGTACGCCGTTAACTATTAATGGTGAAAAAGTTGGTGTCTTAACTAGTAAGAGCGAGATCGATGGAGAGATATCGGGACTTGCTTATCTCCGCTCTAAGGCTGGCGGTGTTGGCTCTAAAGTATTATTAGATAATGTCGAGGGAGAAATGATCGATCTCCCATTTGTTACACATGAATATCCTGAGTAAAAAATCCCGAGTCAAGTCTGGATTGAGTTCCTTAGACGAGGCGCAGCCAACGATAGGAGCCAGAGCACTAGACATCCAATTAGATAGCTCGAATACCAAAACCTTCGATAGTTTCGTCGCCCAAGTCAAGCAGTCTCTCCAAGCTAAATGGCAGACAGAGGATTTTGATTTCTTAGTTAATAATGCCGGGACTGGCGTTTATGCAGCTTTTGCCGAGACAACCGAGGAAGATTTCGACCATCTCGGTCTGCCCGATGATATCGGTGGGGCGATCGCGAAGCGTCGGCTCTGCCGAATCGCGTCATTACTATCAGAGGATAACAAATGGGTCAACGCCCAGCGTATTGAAGTTTCTGGCGGTCAGTCTATTTAATTCAAACTAACTTCAACCATAGAATCTTACTGCCGAGCCTGTCGATCGTCAGCCCGAAATCGATACCTGCTGTCACACCGCCCCCTGTTGATGCGATGACAGTGGGCGATTGGGATCCGGTCGCTAAGCGATAAGTTATGAATTATGAAGTGTGGATTCGGATTGGATAATTTAGAGCTATTTTAGATAGTGCCAAGGTGTAATAATCTGGTGTTATAAACCGATGACTCGGATCGGCTGTTCGGGCGTTAGTTATCGACCCACAAGCTGTAATAATTGTGCCAGATATAGAACTTAAGCCTATGAACTGCGATCGATGTGGTGGGGTAGTGACGGTCAGCGATCGCTTTTGTGAAGAATGCGGCGCAAGTCTGGTTACTAAGTTAGCTCCTCCAAAACTCAGCGCTAATTGCTACAAATGTGGCGCTCCGCCCGATCGCATCGATGCCGATCGCTATTGCCTCGAATGTGGCAGTCGTCAACCAACACTTTCCCACGACCCCCTCGAACTTCAACCCGCGCTAAATCTCGCCGGAGTAAGCGATCGCGGTAATCGGCACCTACAAAATGAAGATGCGATCGCCTTGAAAATTATCGATGAGCGGACGGCGATTATCGTCGTCTGTGATGGTGTCTCTAGCTCTCAACATCCCGAACTTGCATCCCAAGCTGCGGTAACTGCCTGTGCGGCGGCGATCGAGCGCGCGCTCGGACAGGATCCCAATCCCACGAAGGCAATTTACCAAGGAATAGCCACGGCACTCGCTGCTGTGGCCAAAGTTTCCTTCGATCCTACTTTGCCCGAAGACCCATCTTCCACGACGATCGTGACTGCCCTCGTCCGCGATAATATTGCCACGCTCGGTTGGGTAGGCGATAGCCGCGCCTACTGGATCGCTACCGATAAATCTCGCCAACTGACAGAAGATGACTCCTGGCTGCGGGAAGCGATCGCCGCAGGTGAAATTACCCCCACTGAAGCTGAAACATCTCCTCACGCTCATGCCATAACCCGCTGGCTCGGAGCCGATGCGATCGACGATCCCCCTCCCAACCTGACCACCTTTGCGATTCCAGGTGCGGGTTATCTACTGTTATGTACCGATGGCTTATGGAATTACGCCCCAACGCCCACCGATCTTTTGCAACTGATTCAGCAAGCTGCCGATCCCAACCCACTGGCGATCTCGCGTTATCTGATGAGATATTCCAATCAACAGGGTGGGCAAGATAATATTACGGTAGGGATTTTGGTGACTAGTGACTAGTTGCATAATCGATCGCTTCCAGACCCAATCCTTAAGTAATCGCTAGATCGATCGTTGAAGCTAGAGAGTAACAAGCGATTTATATTTATCATTCACAACTCATAATTTTTTACATGTTTACTGCTGAAGTATTTCAAAATCCTTACTTACCACAAGGTGCCAGAGAAGTAAATGCCATCATGACGATCTCGACTAGTGGCGCTGATGGCACGATGCAGACAGCACCTAAGAGTCAACGTTTATTTGGGATTATTTGCGATACTTCCGGTTCGATGGGCGGAGCCAAGATGCTGGCAGCCAAAGAAGCGATCGTCCAGATAATTAATCTGCTCCCTACCGATGCTGCATTTTTCATTGTCACCGGATCGAGTCGGGCAAAATTACTCGTCCCCCTAGTTAATGCTGTCCCAGAAAATAAACTTCGGGCTGTCGCTCAAGTTAAAGAAATTAGCGCCAATGGCGGGACGTTAATGTCCAGCTGGCTGAATACTGCTTTAGGTGAATTTAACAAAATGCCCCAAGCAATTTGTCAAGCATTATTACTTACCGACGGCCAAAACGATCCCTCCGACGAGCAGGATTTAGCCAGAAGTTTAGATGCAGCTGAGGGTAAATTTCAGTGTGAATGTCGTGGTGTCGGGACGGATTGGCAAGTATCCCAACTCCAGAAAATCGCCAGTAGATTATTGGGCACGACTGATATTATCCCTTCACCCGATCGGATTGCGGCGGACTTCCAGGAAATCCTCACCCAAGCAATGGGCAAAACTGTCAGCGATGTCAGCTTGCGGTTATGGACTCCAGCTGGTGCCAAAGTATTATTTTGCAAACAAGTCAGTCCAGAAATTGTCGATGTTACAGCGCGCGCCAAAGCAGTCAACGATCGAATGGTAGACTATCCTACAGGGTCTTGGGGCGATCGTGAATCTCGCGATTATCATTTCTGTATCCAAATTAATGCGGGGAATATCGGCGATGAAATGCTCGCAGGTAGAGCGAGTTTGATTACCTCAACCAACGGCCAAGAAACCAAGATTACCGAAGCTAAAATCCTCGCCACCTGGACGGAAGATGATGCCAAAACGGCAAAGATCGATCGACGTGTCGCTCACTACACCGGACAAGCCGAACTCGCCCAATCGATTCAAGAAGGCTTAGAAGCCAGAGCGCAGGGTAATATTGAAGTCGCTACTGTCAAGCTCGGTAAAGCCGTCAAACTCGCTTACGACTCGGGTAACGAAGCCACTGCCAAGCTGCTCCGTACTGTCGTCGATGTCGAAGATGCTGCCGCAGGTACCGTCAAAATCAAACGTGCAGTTGCCAAAGAAGATGAAATGATGCTAGAAACTCGATCGACTAAAACTGCCAGAATTCATAAGTAAAATTATGAATTATTAACTGCTATCCTCTCAGTTGCAGTTTATGCTAGAAATAGCCGATTTAAGTGAGTGAAAAAATGTTAGAAGGTTATCAAGCATTTATCATGCTACCAGCACAAACAGCTCCATCGATCGAGCTAGTCAGAGACCGACTTCAGGAGGTATTCGATCGAGTTGAAGCTAGCACGCAGATCGAGACAACCGCACCCAATCGACTGAACATCTCTATTTCTCCAGGGGAAGGTAAGACAAATGAGGATTGGCAAATGTGTGTTTGCACCAATAGCGATCCTACGGTATTAGTAGAGGCACAAGAAATTGCCGCCGCGCACATGGAACCAGACGACCCCCGCAAACCAATCTTAGCTACCTATGATTTTCGGATCGAAATCGGTTGCGATCCCGATCCGAGTATGGATCGGTTCAACTATTACGTACATATTTTAGACTCGCTAGAAAAGCTTCCTGGCGCGATCGTTTTCGATCCTGTCACGAACGGATTTATCGAATGAATCGTGTTTAGATCCGACCGATCCTGTAAAGCAAAATCCGAAACATTTATAATTCATAATTCCTAGATGTACTCTTGCCCTAAAGGTCATAATTCAACTGAAGCTGATTTTTGCTCTGAATGTGGGGCAAAAATTATGGGTCTGGGGATCGCCGAAATACCAGTAAGCAACCATCACCCATCCGCTCCAACTGCTACAGCGATTTGCCCTTGTCCTGTCTGTACCACACCTCACGAGGAAGGCACGGGAGACTTTTGCGAGATTTGCGGCTACAACTTCTCAACTGGCTCTCAAGGTGGCGTTCCCTTTCCAAGTTCCCCGCCCATCATCAACGCTCGCCCCTTACCCCAAACTCAGCTACCAGATTCTGTCCCTGCTCCTACCCCGATTGCGAGTGGGAGCGCTACCACCCGCTGGCAAGTGGTAATTTCGATCGAGCCGAGTTTAGCCAGCCCCGATAGCCCACCAGCTCCAGTCCAGCAGCCAATAACGATCGACTTAACCGCTCCTACCAATCTCATCGGACGCACCAGTCAAGCACGGGCAATTCATCCAGAAATTCCGCTAGATTTGGATGATGCTGTCTCCTCGCGTCATGCGATCCTGACCTTACATCCCGATAATTCCCTCATCCTGCGGGATATTGGCTCCTCCAATGGCACGATGGTAAATGGCAAAGAAATTGCAGTAATGGCCGATATTCACATTCGAGCTGGAGATGAAATTACTCTCGGACATTGGACGCGAATCAAATTAATTAGTAACTAATCTGTCCTATTGTACTCACGATCGCAAGCCAGCAGCAGAAATTTGACTCAGCACAGGCACATCTCGAAATATTGCTAAAGCGAGAACCTGATTATAATAGCCTTTCATAGGAATGGTGTACCCATTTCTATGAGGTGTGCGCTTTAACATTCAACACTTCTGAACTATCAAATGAAACAACATCTAGTTCTCGAAGCAGAAAAGATATTAAAGAAGCTTGCTAAATAACTCGATTCTAAATATTTTTTCGCAATCGACTAAGTTCCGAGCATTTGTAACTGATAAAGACTTGCATACAAACCACCTTGTTGCAGTAATTCTTCATGACTGCCAGATTCAACCAAACTACCTTGCTTGAGCACAAAAATTCGATCGACATTCCGAATTGTTGATAACCGGTGCGCGATAATAATTGCCGTGCGATCGACGATCGATCGATCGAGTGCCTCTTGAACTAAGGCTTCAGTTCCCACATCCAAACTTGCTGTAGCTTCATCTAAAACTAACACGCGCGGATTACGAATTGCCGATCGGGCGAATGCAATTAATTGTTTTTGTCCGGCAGATAAATTAGAACCGCGTTCGCGTAGTTGAGTATCATAACCTTGCGGAAGCTCATTGATAAATCGATCGACATTCATCGATCGAGCCGCCTGTAAAATTTCCGCCTCGGAGTAGTCTTCGCCGAGGGTAATATTAGATTTTACATCACCAGCAAATAAGAAGCCATCTTGCAAAATCACCCCTAAATAACGGCGTAGCTCGGCTTGGGCGATCGTCTTGATATCCACTCCATCGACTAAAATTCGCCCCTTTGTCGGCTCATACAGACGGCAAAGCAGCCGAATAATCGAACTTTTTCCAGCACCTGTCGGCCCGACTAAAGCAACTTTCTCACCCGGTTTTATCGTAAAGTCTAAATCGCGAATGACATAATCATCATCTTTATATGCAAACCAGACATGCTCGAATTGAATTTCACCCTGCGCCGCTCGATCGAAATGTGTTAGATACAATCGATCTGCATCATCGACATCCTTAATTTCGATCGGTTCATTGAGAATATCGCTAATCCGTTCGACGGCGGTAAATCCCGCTTGAATAGCGGTAAATTTCTCAGCAAATTGCCGTAAGGGTTCAAACAATCGCTGTGCGTATAAAATGAAAGCTGAGAGGGTACCAAAATCTAATGTCTTACCCAAAACCAACAATCCACCCCACCAGAGTACGGCAGCGATCGCCACTAGCGAAATCCATTCTAAAGTAGCGGATACTGCCGAGTCATGAAAATTTGTTTTATCTATTTCACGAATATAACGATTGAGAATCGTCCGAAATAGTTCGGCATTATATTTCTCGCGCCGAAATAGCTGAACGACATTTATCCCCGTGACATTTTCCTGCACCATCGAGTTGAGTAGGGATAATTCTTCTCTCGCTCGGTAATTAGCTTTACGATATTCATGTTGAAAATAAATTACTAATGCGGTAACTGGTACCATCATCAATAACAACATCAGGGCAATCTGCCACTGAAGCATAAACATATAATAAAGCATCACCAGGATCGAAAATAGATCGCTGATAATCCCGATCGCTCCAGTTGTAAAGACATCACCCAATGCTTCGACATCATTAGTCAATCGGGTAATCAATTTTCCCACCGGCGTACGATCGAAAAATCTCACCGCCAAAGATGTGACGCGATCGAATAAATCGTTCCGGATATCTGCGGTAATCTGTTGTCCGATTCGTTGAACGGTAAAACCCTGAACTGCTGACAAGACTAGCCTAACTACTACCGTCCCCATCAGGAGTAATGTCAGCAAATTCAATCCATCTAACATGGACAATTTACTCACAAAATCCCAGGTTTTTTCATTCCTAATTTTAGAAATTGCCTGCCCGATAATCAGTGGTTGTACTGCATTAGCGATCGCTAACGGAATCAACAACCCAAATGACAACAGAAATAATTTACCACTGCGTCGAGCGTAAGGGACTAATCGCAACAATAGTCGCCAATCATTATCTGGAAGCACTGACGATTCGGTATTGCCACGCTCTAGTCGCTCGGGACGCGGATCGCGAGATTTGGTAGCCTTAGTCATCTTCAGATCTGGTATGGGCGGTTTAGGGTGGAAATCGAGCAATTACCAAACAAAATTCACCATTTCTAGAGATTACAATTATCTCCAGCAAAAATGGATGCAGGTTGCTGGCTGGTTAAATCGATCGCACTATTGGTTATAACATTTCTCGATCGGCTGGGGTGCCGGGGACTCTGTTGTCTTCACCCACACTAATTAATTCACTCTGGGAAAGGGTTTGAGGCTATATTAACACCCCTTCCGTTGCAACCGTGCCGGAATCCCGACCACAGCATGTTGATATAACCGCTCAAATTCTCGATCGAAATGCGCTGCGACAGTCGTGTTACCATGAATCATCAACAGCGTCTCATCATTATGATAATTCGCAGCATTCGACCAATTATGCGAACCAGTAATTACCGTCTGTCCATCGATGACCGCAAATTTGTGATGTAATAAATCTCCAGTAGGTAAAGTTGGCACCCCAAGTGTAGCTAGAGCCTGACTGGAGCCTTGGGACACCTGACAAAGATTATTACTATCTACTCCCATCAATGTCAGCGCCGAACTGTAAGTCCGGTATGCAAACTCTCGATCGATTAGTCCCCTTATCTTAACTCCCTGCTGGTATTGCGTTTGTAGGATCGTTGCCAAAGTTGGTTCGGAAAATACAAATAATGCTAAATCTACCCGTTCGTGACTGCTACTGAGTAATTTACCGATCGAACCATTATTACTATCCGCCCATGCCTGTTGTTTGGAAGTCGGCGAAAATTGCACTGCTACCCGCGTTTTGCCCACTAATATCTCTACAGGTGGCCGCGCGGGTTTTCGGGCTTTAAATTGGCTGCTAGGGTTGTTTGTGATGCCATTTCCCCACATCAAGTTAAATTCGGTTGCAAAGGCTTGCGCTAATTCTGCACTTTGAATCTGGACGAGATTATTTTGATTGCCCTCGCTGTCAGGATGGCTGATGTCTCCATAAATATCACTCATCGTCCAATTGGCTGAAGTGACGAGTGTTTGTTTGCCATCTACTACCATAAATTTGTGGTGCATCAAGCCACTCCCCTTGGAGCCATCGGCAGTATCGTCGATGACGGCAATCCCGGCATTGCGTAAGATTACTAATGCATCGCGTTGGTTAATCTCCGCCTGAGACAACGTACCATCTCGATCGAGATCTACCAGCTGCTGAAATTCTTGATAATGTTCTTTTGCTCTGGCGGGGAGCTGCTCGACTTCGGCTGCCGTCAATCCGCTCAACGGACGGCTATAATTATTTTCTAAAATTACCCGTACCTTCACGCCAGATTGGGATTTAGCCACTAAAGCCAGCGCGATATTCGGTAACTGGAATTCTTGTACCGCTACATCTATTTGCGATTGTGCCGCATCGATCGCGCTAATTAATTTAGCTGCTAAATCATCGCCCCGTCTAGTTTTATGTCGATATGGTTCGCTAAACTCCGTAGCTTGATTATGATTGAAATAAACTTGGATCGACTCATCTTGCGGTAATGGGGCTAGCTGCGCCAGAGTTCCCGGCTGAACGCGGCTCCACAACCAATATCCCAGCAAAATGGCAATAGTGACGCTTCCAAGAGCTAAACTAGATCGCAGATAGTAATGCGATCTACGGCTCGATCGTCGATATTTTGATGGCAACACAAATTAAAGAAAAGATTAGAATAGAGCTAGATGCACGCTAGTAACTATTTTTGGTCTCAGTCGATCGATTTCAGTGGTTACCATAGTATCATTTAATACTTGCATTTTTGTCAGCCAATCCACGTATTGCTGATAAGTGACTTCAAGAGTTGACAAGTTAATCTAGTTGTTACAAACTCGATCTAGATGGTCGATGCACTAGCAGCCTAGAAAACGCTTCTTGAAGATTAGTTAAGTTTGTCTCAAATTTCTAGACGATGCTGTTTTACCTGGCGCTCTACATAGTAGGCGAGCCTCAGGAGAAAACAAACGCTCGGCGTTGGCGCAGTCTGTTTCACACAGACAACAACGCTAACGATCGGTCATATTAACTTCATCGTTTAACTTTCCATGCAGCTAAGTCTTAACTGCTTTTTTATCATTTTTATTAATTACATTAGACATCGAGGTGTATTTTATGAGCAGACGCAGAAAAATGTTTCAATGCGGTCATAAGGGTTACGGGCAAATCTGCCATCGTTGCCTGCAAGAAGAAGTAGACGTTCAAGAGAAGCAGGAGAAGAAACGGAGTTGGCATGAAAGCTTTGCCTTCGATCCGATCGATCTCAAAAGTTTGCCGTCTCACGTCGTGCTCAAAGCTAGAAATATCATCAACGGTTTACAAGATCGCCGCAACTATCGAGAGTTTGGCGGTAAGAGGCTGCGCCACAACCGACTGGTGATTAGTATTCCCGTTACCCGCAATTATCGGATGTTGTGCTTTGAGAATGATGGCATTCTTCAACCCAAACAAGTGCTATCTCACGAAGATTATAATATCTGTAAGCCTGGTAGCTAGATTAGGTTGTGACTTTTAATCGACATCTAGAGATCGCGATCGTCCTAGCCGATCCACATCGCTTTCCCTCTGGGGACGATCGCCCGAATGCAACAAATGTTCGTCTAAGTTTATGCAAATTTATCTAGATCATGGTGCCACCACACCAACTCGTCCGGAAGCACTCGTCGCCATGCAACAAGTGCTGGGAGCGGGATGGGGCAATCCTTCTAGTATCCATCAATGGGGCGAACGGGCCTCGATTGCGATCGAACAAGCTCGGTTTCAAGTAGCAGCATTAATCAATGCCAACCCCGATGCGATCGCGTTTACATCTGGGGGTACTGAAGCAAATAATCAAGCAATTATGGGGGTGGCAAATTTATATACCACTCCCCAACATTTAATTATTTCTAGCGTCGAACATTCTTCGATTAGCGCTCCAGTAAACTGGTTAGAAACCAGAGGCTGGAGCGTGACGAGATTGCCAGTCGATCGACAAGGGAGGATCGATCCCCGAGATCTGATAGCCGCAATCCGCCCGAATACAGTGCTGGTATCGGTAATTTACGCTCAAAGTGAAGTCGGTACGATTCAACCGATCGCCGAATTAGCCACAATCTGCCAACAGCATCGAGTTCCCTTCCATACAGATGCCGTTCAAGCAGTCGGTAAAATTGCGATCGATGTCCAAAAATTAGGCATCGACTTACTCTCGATCTCCAGCCACAAACTTTATGGCCCTCTAGGTACGGGAGCATTATACATCCGTCCGGGATTAAAATTGGTACCTTTGCTAGCTGGCGGCGGACAAGAAATGGGCTGGAGATCGGGGACTCAAGCCGTGCCCCAAATTGCTGGCTTCGGGATCGCCGCCGAACTAGCCAGTGAAGAATTAGCCACCGAAAGTGTCCGACTGAGAGGTTTGCGCGATCGCTTATTTTCGCTCTTTGCTGACTGTAACATCTTAATTCCCACAGGCGATCGACTTCATCGCCTCCCGCAACATCTCAGCTTTTGTCTGCACATCCCCCACGCTCACTCACCAGAAGCGATTACTGGTAAAACGATCGTCCGCCAACTCAATCTCGCGGGGATCGGCATCAGTTCGGGGGCAGCTTGTAGTAGTGGAAAATTGACTCCCAGCCCGATCTTAATGGCGATGGGATACTCTCAAGCTGAGGCGGTAGGTGGAATTCGCATTACGCTCGGCAAGAGTACCACCGCAGCCGATATCGATTGGACGGCAATGGCATTGAAGCAAATACTCGATCGACTTATGCCCAAATTAGCCTGTGTGTGATGAGTAAATCTCGATCGGCTATAAATTTAGGATTCGATCGGACTGTATTTAAATAATTCGGGGTATCTGTTGTAGATACCCCGAATTATTTAAATATTAGTATTCTTGCACCGAAGAATCGACTTCTCGACTCCAAGCCTGAATCCCACCTTTGACATTCGTACCTTCAATGCCAGCTTCCTTGAGGATCGCTAAGGCTTTCGCCGATCGACCACCCATCTTACAATGAGCGATTAAGCGATGACCATTGAGAGCGGCTTTCACCTGTTCGATCCCTTTACCTTGTTCGATATCGGGTAGCGGAATCAAGACCGCACCGGGAATTTTGGCAATCTCATATTCGTTAGGATTGCGGACATCGATCAAGACAAAATCTTTAGCACCACTATCGATTAATTGCTTGAGTTCGGTAACCGTCATTTCAGCAAACATACTTTGTTGTTCGGCTTCAGCCGCTTGCGCTTGAGGAATTCCACAAAATTGTTCGTAGTCGATGAGTTTTTCGATAACCGGACGCACGGGATTTGGTCTGAGTTTTAACTCGCGGAACTTCATCTCTAGGGCATTGTAAAGTACCAAGCGACCACTGAGGGTAGTTCCTTTACCCAAAACTATTTTGACAGTCTCGGTGGCCTGAATTACACCGATGATGCCCGGAAGAATGCCTAATACACCACCCTCAGCACAAGATGGCACCATTCCTGGTGGTGGTGGCTCTGGATAGAGATCGCGATAGTTAGGCCCACCTTCATAATTAAAGACCGTAGCTTGTCCCTCAAATCGGAAAATCGAGCCATAAACGTTGGGCTTATCTAATAAGACACAAGCGTCATTGACGAGATAGCGAGTCGGGAAATTATCGGTACCATCCACAACGATATCGTAGGGACGAATGATATCTAAGGCATTAGCCGAACTCAATGCCGTCTCGTATAGGTCTACTTGACAGTAAGGATTGATCTCATGAATTCGGTTTTTCGCCGATTCGATCTTAGGTTTACCCACCCAAGAAGTGCCGTGAATAACCTGCCGCTGGAGATTGGAGTGGTCTACCACATCAAAATCAACGATTCCGATCCGCCCGATGCCAGCAGCAGCAAGATAGAGTAACAATGGCGAACCGAGTCCTCCCGTACCTACACAGAGCACACTGGCTGCTTTGAGCCGTTTTTGACCCTCTAAGCCTACTTCTGGGAGGATGAGATGCCGCGAATAGCGGGCGTATTCTTCAGGCAGTAACTGGATTTCGTCCAGATTCGGATTGAGCATGACTAGTTTAGTAAAGCTGTTGATTTGTAAGTTCAGCAGCGATAAGAGGTGTGGTATCTAGAAACTAGCACTCTAACCGTCGCCGATCGATCTAGGGACACAGATAGCCGATTTTGGTCACTGTTTGCCAGATTAATAGCTTCTATTCTACCCCGATCGATGTGCCGTCTGTCTCGATTCACTCTTTTAGACAAAGAACCCCATTATCTAAAATCGAGGGATACCTTATGGATATCCCTCGATCGACTGCTATGTTTAAAAGTGGTTCTACGCTGCGACAGCAGCAGGATAAACACTAATCTTTTTACCGTTCTTGCCTTTACGTTCAAAGGTCACCACACCATCGACTAGTGCATAAATGGTGTAATCTTTGCCGAGACCGACATTGTTTCCAACATGGAAAGAAGAACCGCGCTGACGAACGATAATGTTGCCAGCTTTAACTACTTCTCCACCGTATTTTTTAACACCCAATCTCTGGGCGTTAGAATCCCGTCCGTTTCTAGTACTACCCGTACCCTTCTTAGAAGCCATGATTACCTCGGATTATTAGAATTGTATCGATGATTTTAGATGTTTAGTGACTAGCGGTGCGTGCATACCGTTGTTCTCTTGCAAGAAAAGCGATAGAAAGGCACGGCCATATCTAGTTACTGAGTTAACCTAATTTTCTATACAGCTGCTTCAGCTTTAGCAGCTTCCGCGATCGCTGCGCCATTAACGCTAATCGAATTTATCATCAACCGCGTCATTTCTTGACGGTGACCGCGTTTTTTGCGAGTTTTCTTTTTCGGTTGCATTTTGTAGACGATCACCTTTTTCGCTCGATAATGCCGGAGGATGGTTCCTTCAACGGTTACACCAGCGACTAGCGGCTGACCGATTTGAATGCTGCCGTCATTTTCTAATAAAAATACTTTATCGATCGTTACGGTGCTTTCTACATCACCTGGTAACAGTTCGATATCGTAAAAGCGACCTGGTTCGACCCGCATTTGCTTGCCACCAGTTTCGATAATTGCGTAAGTCATAAAATTTTAATGATTTGAGATGCCGTACGGGTAGCCTCATGCTTGATGGTGAGACATTTATCTGGTTGTGACCCGATCCGAGCGTAGTTATAGACAGCCTCTTATTATTACCGATCGCACGGCTTTAGTCAACGCGTTAAAAACGATCGATCTGCATGTGTGCGGCTTCCGATAGCTGCCCAAACTCAGTATATTTACCCAATGCTGACATCACAATCCCATAAAAAGAAACGGCGATCGTCCCAAAAAAGATAATATTCATCAAGACTTGAGTTACAGAGCTACCGCCGATGATGGGCAGTAAAATGTATTGCAGTACGAGTCCACAAAGTGAGATTAAAATCCCAATCAAAATCGCTTGAAGAACATTAAACCGGATAAACCGACCGATCCGAGGATTATTAACTACGCCTAGATACAGTCCGATGAAAAGCGCAAAGCCACCCAACGGCAGACTATAAATCAGCCGTAATGGGAATAACGGTTGATACAACTGTTGTACGATCGGAAATTGCTCGAATACAAATCTACCAAAAGAGTAGACATCCACGATCGGCAGTAAATAAGCTAAACTCCCGAAAAATCGGTCTGCTGGTGTCTGCGAACTCTGCCAACTCATCCGATCTGCTCCAATAATATGACTAAAAGGATCCTATTAACAGCATACCTTACTTACTTAGAGAGCACATTCCGAGGGAAATATTCAGCAGCAGCCTGTAATTTCGCAATCTCCTCAGGACGGTTGTTTAATGCGTACAGATAGTTTGTCAGGGCATTAGTTGAAGTATTGACACCCGTCGAATCATACCGCGACTCCATCTCAATTCTCACTCCAGCAATGTGGCTCCATTGAGTAAGATCTCCACCAGCGTTTTTTAGACGGCAAGTATAAATCGGGTCGGTTGCTGTAGCAGTCGCCACAGGCATTGATACTCCATCATCGACTCCGGCTGTCGTACAGACAGAACTGGCCACTCCATTCAGAAAAAGTCCAGTCGGCTCGATTACTCGAGCGTTTAATGTAAATGCTGGCGCAACGCCTGGAGCAGTCACTTTATAAGCTCGTGCCGAAACCTTGAACTTGGCAATTCCACGCATCAACGTTGGGGGAGTGCTACTGACACCACCATCGGTAGCCAGCGTTAAGTTGTTGTTAGCATCGAGGTTATAACGTCTTTCTTCGAGCAGATATACAGGCATAGGAGCAGCAGTGTTATATCCTGTATTATCACAGTTAGTCGCGATTGGTGTAACGATCAGCCGATACTGTGTCGGGTTGCTAGTATCCTCGCCAGTATAATTAAAGACACAAATGTTTCCGGCATTATCGGAGATGGCAAGTAGAACTCGCTGGAGAGAAGGATTGTTATTTGTTGAGGATGCTGCTGCCACACAGGAGTCTTGAGCAGGATTGTAGGTGAGATTGGGATCGCCTAATTCGCAACGATAATTCTTCGCCTGTAAAATCGGACTAGCCAGTGATAATGGCGGCGTAAGAAATGCGTTTGCGGGTGGGGTAGCAGTTGCAGCCGCCAGCGGATTACAGGCACCTGGGTTTGCGGTGGTATCGCCGACTACGATCCGCGTAACCGTTGTTGCAGTACCAGCGGGAACGCTAGCACACAAAGTAAGCGGGTTGGTAGTTAATGCCCGCCGTACAATTAGCGTCGAAGAGGCACTCGCAGTCACAACAGTACCAGATCGATTAATTGGTAGAGTAGGAGTAACATTTTGGCTGAGTTCGATCGCAGGGAATGACGCATCTTGCCGGATATACTCTCCAGCTTGCTTGACATCATTACCGATTAGCTCTAACACTGCGGAGATGCTCTGGCTAGAATCGATATTTTTTTTGTCTTGATTAAAGGCATCACTGGCTTGATTTAGTGCAGTCAGAGTTAAGCCACTAATGAGCAGCATAATCGTCATCCCGACTATTAATTCGAGCAGAGTAAAACCTTTATTGGAAGTCTGTATAAGTACCTTGAAGAGCGTATACTTGCGTTGTGCCATCATTTTTAAAAACCTGAACTGTAAAACTTCGATAGTTAGCAGCGCACACAGTAGGATCTGCTGGAATTGCTGGAGTTGCTGGCGGGCCAACAGATGCGGGCGTAGACACCAACCCTGGGCAATAAATAATTTTTGTTTGATACTGCCGCCCCATTGCCTTGGTGAGCAGTTTTTCGGCAGCAGTAGGACTACTGATATTTGCAGGCAATAGTACCGGGTTCACGCCAGCAGATGGATTATTTAAACCATCATTTTGGGGTAAGTTGGCGATCGATTGCGATCGAATATTGTCAAATACTCGTTGGGCGACAATCAATGCACCAGTGCGCGTCTCACTGTTAGAGTTGTTAATTTTAGCGAATAAAAATAGTGGCATTGCATAAGCAAGACAAATCGCTAATGTCACCAAGGCAATCGATGTTTCGACGATACTAAATCCTTGGTCTGAGAGGCGTGGCTTTTCTTCGAGTGCGGTTCGATTAAACTTTAATAGCATAACTACATATATTTGATTCTATCTAAAATAAAATGATGCTCGATCCTCAAAACTATCGATAAAATTTCAGCCGCACTTAATAATCTGGTAAATAGGTGTTGTTTATAACAGCGTTATTACCCTGAATCACTGGATTATTATTTTGGTCGTAAGTTGCAAGTTCAACTGCACCTGCAAAAGTTACATTAAACAGTGCTATTTTTGCCCGATTGTTATTGTTAAAATCTTTCAGAATAAATCTAGGCGGGGTATTGGGGGGCGAAGTTTGGAGAATTCCGCGATTATCGAAGCAGATACCTGGTCCAGTGGCCCAATCTAAATTATTATTGACAGTGACAGAAGGCGAGCCAGAAATTGGTATCGTCAGCGTCGTACTAGCAACATCCGTAATCCCGACACCTTTTGGCAGGGTCAGATCGAATTCTGAAGCTCTTGCCCAGCTTTGACCATTAGGAACACCAGGGGTAGGATTTATCGCATTGGGCGGGACAGCACAGTTAGCAGCATATTCGACCACAAATTTATTAGCTCTTCCTTGTGGATTATCTTGCCCAACATAATCTGCCAAAGTTGTAGACATGGGTTTGATGCGATAGGCTCTATTACCAGAGATGGCTTTCGATCGCACTAAACTTAGCTGACTGGCCATTTGTGACGTAGCAATCCGCAGGGGTTTATTAATTGTTAGAAAGGAAGGCAGAGCTAATCCAATCAAAATAGACATAATGCTAAGTGTAATTAGCATTTCTAACAAGGTAAAACCTTGATAGTTATTTTGGGTTGGTCGAATCGCCACGATCGAGGACTCCTCAGTGAAGATAAAATAAGAATTGTCTATACCACTGCTTTAGACTCGTAGTCCAATGCAGAGAGATTACTACGACTAGTATGCCCAAGTCGGCGATCGAAAATACAAGTATTTAAATTAGATTGATAAATATAACTACGACAGCTGATTAAATCGATCGAGATAAATATTTAAAATATGAATCAATCCTAACTTGACGATCGAGCTTTCACTGTGACTTGGATCGCTAAGTAATTACACGGACGCTCCAATTTTAGAATGACTAAATTTTGGTGAATTTACGTACGGTTTAAACTTACAATAAAAATTGATATATCAATATTAAGAACGAATGTGATGGATCTCACTACCGAACATGAATATCGATGTCGAGCCAATCTCGATCTTTATAGTTCCCCAATTTGTGAAGGATTAGCTACTCAAGCTGCCGCCGATCGACATTTACGCATCGTTTCAGCTATTCCTACCCAACAAGCGATTCCCATTCGACTCTGTGAGGATGATTATCCCGCTTGGTTAAAACTCGACGATGTGACAGTCTTGGAATCGACAGCCGATATCTATCAACCCATCCAGATCGATCGGGATACGATCGCCGATCGAATTCCGCAGATTATTGCGTTCGCGCAGGCAGCGAGGCAAGTAGCCAATTGCTATCTATGGGGAGGGACGGTAGCACCGAATTATGATTGTTCTGGATTGATGCAGGCGGCATTTCAGTCCCAAGGGATTTGGTTACCTCGCGACTCATATCAGCAAGAAGCTTTTATCGAACAGGTTGCGATCTCGGAAATGTTACCAGGGGATCTGATCTTTTTTGGAACCCCCGAAAAAACCGACCATGTGGCGTTGCACTTAGGAAATTTGGAGTACATTCACAGCTCTGGCATCCAAATCGGCAGGAATGGGATCGGGATCGATGTTTTATCAGAGCGCGCGACAGATCCCGTCAGTCTTGCTTATTATGCTAAATTCCGCTGTTGTGGGCGCGTAATGTCTAGCTTTGGCAGTCGCGATCGCACCACAGCGGAGTAGTAAACTGATGACTAATAACAATCATTGACTAAATCACTCGCACATTGGTAGAGGAACGGATTAGAATCGATGGTATTAAGGATATGACTCTCTAGCAGCAAGGCAGTGATGATGACTAACGATAATAAGCTTCAAACACCTGCGACATTATCCGATCGGGAAGTAGAAATCATCGAACTGGTAACTGCTGGCTTGACGAATAAGGACATTGCCGATCGATTGGAAATTAGCAAACGCACGGTGGACAACCATGTCAGCAATATCCTTGAAAAAGCTGGTACTGGTGTCGATAATCGCGTGGCACTAGTCCGATGGGCACTCCAATGGGGCAAAGTGTGTATAGATGATATTAACTGCTGTGCTTTGCCCGAGCGGGAATAGGCGGGAGTATTATGTGTCGAGACAGTGCGGTAAGATCGGAAGCAGACTGAGCGATCGTTCATCAGCGATTGCTGCCTAGCAACTTACTGTTTGATGGTTATTGGAGATCGGTTCTTAAATTGAAATAGTTATGGATTTTAATAATTTAGTTGCCCAGCTCAATGCTGGGGCGATTCTCCCAGAAGGGATCGTCATTATTACACTGTTAACAGTTCTAGTTGGAGACTTGATTTTTGGACGGACGGCTGCTCGCAACTTATCCTATATTGCGATCGGTGGTTTATTCCTGGCGATCGCGACCCTAACCTTACAGTGGGATAATGCTAATTCAGTTGCCTTTATTGGTGCATTTAGTAGCGATCCGCTCAGTGTCGTGTTTCGAGGGATCGTTGCCCTCGCTGCTGCTGTCACGATCTTGATGTCGATTAGTTATGTCGAACAAACGGGAACGGCATTGGCTGAGTTTGTCACGATTTTACTCACAGCGACATTAGGGGGGATGTTACTCTCTGGAGCAACAGAACTAGTAACGATTTTTGTGTCATTGGAAACGCTGAGTATCTCATCCTATTTGATGACTGGTTACATGAAACGCGATCCGCGTTCCAATGAGGCAGCATTAAAATACCTGTTGATCGGCGCTTCGAGTTCGGCAGTATTTTTGTATGGTGTATCCTTACTATACGGATTATCAGGCGGCGAGACTACTCTAGATGCGATCGCAGCTGGGATTGCCAAAGCTAATGGTAATCTATCATTGGGCTTAATCGTGTCGCTGGTATTTGTCATCGCGGGAATTGCCTTCAAGATTTCGGCGGTACCGTTCCATCAATGGACTCCAGATGTATATGAAGGTTCGCCGACTCCAGTAGTTGCGTTCTTATCCGTCGGTTCCAAAGCTGCTGGGTTTGCGCTGGCAATTCGGTTGCTAGTTACGGCGTTCCCCCTAGTGAGTGCGGAATGGCACTTTATTTTTACTGCCCTAGCCGTTTTGAGCATGGTGTTGGGAAATATCGTGGCATTGGCGCAGACGAGCATGAAGCGGATGCTAGCATATTCATCGATCGCGCAAGCTGGCTTTGTGATGATCGGGATGATTATCGGTACCGAAACTGGTTATGCCAGTATGGTGTTTTATCTATTTGTCTACCTGTTTATGAACTTGGGTGGATTTGCCTGTGTGATTCTCTTTGCCTTGCGGACGGGTACCGATCGGATTAGCGATTATGCTGGTCTATATCAAAAAGATCCCTTCCTAACTCTGGCTTTAAGTATCTGTCTGCTATCGCTCGGTGGGATTCCCCCGCTAGCTGGTTTCTTTGGCAAAATCTATATCTTCTGGGCTGGTTGGAAAGCGGGGGCTTATGGTTTAGTACTGCTGGGACTAATTACTAGCGTGGTGTCGATCTATTATTACATCCGTGTTGTCAAGATGATGGTTGTCAAAGAACCAAATGAAATGTCTGACGTAGTTAAGAACTATCCTGTCGTGAACTGGAATATTCCAGGGATGCGATCGCTCCAAGTGGCAATGGTAGTAACTCTAGTCATGACATCGGTTGCAGGTATTCTTTCCAATCCCTTATTTACTCTTGCCAATGACTCGGCGAGTAAAACTCCCATGCTACAAGCTAGTTTGACTCGGCAGGTGGCGATTAAATAACTCAAGTTGCTACCTAGAAATGCCTACGATTAAAACCTCTGAGAGCCTAGGTAGCAACTTGGGTTAAATAGTAGCTTGGAAAACCCGGTAACGTCAGTTCGAGTTAAGGATTTTCGCTTAATGACTTCTAGCTTCGTTTCTGCACCGCCCTCAAATGAATTTGGGGCTAATAGCTAAAGTTCTCTAAAGAGAACTACCAAATTATCCAGTTCGTTGAAACGAACTTTAGCTATTAGCCCGAACTTCTAGTTCAGGGCGATGCTTGAGCGGAGCAACTCAATTCTCCTTATCCCGAACTGAAGTTAAATAGCAGTTGACAAGCTCACCAACAAAGGGTGCCCTTACAAACTTATTAGGAAATTCTACCATCCCCAATCAATGCGAATTGTCTTTTTCGGTACTCCTCAGTTTGCCATTCCCACGCTAGAGCAGCTTTTAGCCAATCCTCAGTTTCAGGTGGTTGGGGTGGTGACTCAGCCGGATAAAGTGCGTGGGAGAGGGAATCAAGTCATCCCATCACCCATCGCCAAAATTGCCGAAGCTCATCAGTTACCGATTTTTCAACCTGCACGGATCAAAAAAGCGCCAGAAACGATCGAGGCATTACGTCAGCTCGCCGCAGATGTATTTGTGGTCATTGCCTACGGACAGATCTTATCCCAAGAAATTCTCGATTTACCTAGATTGGCTTGTATCAATGTTCATGGCTCGCTCCTACCCCAGTATCGTGGAGCCGCTCCCATTCAACGTTGTCTAACCGATGGGGTAACCACTACGGGTATTACTACCATGCTCATGGATGCAGGCATGGATACCGGAGCGATGTTACTCACGTCAGAAACTCCCGTTAGCCTGTGGGATAATGCCGATTCATTGGCAGTCAGGTTAGCCACGATCGGGGCAGATTTGTTAGTTACTACCCTGGAGCAATTCGATCGGATTACACCCATTCCCCAGGAGCATTCAGCGGCTAATTACGCACCACCGATTCAGAAATCAGAGTACACGATCGATTGGTCGCGATCGAGTATGGCACTTCACGATCGGATCCGGGGCTTTTACCCCAATTGTGTGACGACATTCCGCACCCAACCACTCAAAATTCTCGCAACGGTGCCGTTGACAGCCGCCACTCTAGATTTACCCCCAGAAATTCAGCAGCTTCAGTCCGAGATCGATAGTCTCGATCTAAGTAATACCACAATTGGCTCGGTGGTTAAAATTGCCAAAGGATTAGGGCCGATCGTTAAAACTGGCTCGGGCTGTATCCTGCTCCGTGAAGTTCAACTTCCCAGCAAACGTCCCCAATCTGGAGCCGATCTCGTAAATGGAACTAGACTGGCTGTGGGTGAGGTGCTTGGCTAATCCCACTCAGATGTCCAGAGAGATCACTTTCTGCTACCTGTAACGATAAAAGTCACTCGAAAGGCAATATTAGTTGCATGATCGGCCATCCGCTCCAGGTGCCGAATCGTGAGCGCCATCAAAATTGTCGGCTCGACAGTGCCTTGAATATCGGTCTGACTGGCTAAAATCTGATAAATTTCATCGTAGGCCCGATCGACATTATCGTCGAGTTTGTGGATGGTTGGGCCAGCAGTGCCATCGAGATTGGCGAGGGCAATCAAACTGGATTCTAGCATTGCTCTGGCATTGTGCGACATCTGCTCGATCGCAGGCAAGCAAGGATGTTCGGCATAGGGAAATAATTTGAGCGAAATATCCCCGATATCTTTGGCATAATCCCCAATCCGCTCTAAATCGCGCACCATTTGCATAAAGGCACTGAGCAACCGTAAATCCTGCGCGACAGGGGAAGCAAGTGCCATCAGTTCGGCACATTCAATTTCGATTTGGTGATAAAACCGATCGATCTTCCGATCGAGCACGGGGATGCGATCGACGATTTCGATATCGCGCTGAAATAGCGATCGATGCGCCATCCGAAAGGACTCTTCGACTAGCGCACCCATCCGCAGCAGATCCTGCTCGATCCGGCGAGTACGAAACCTGAAAGGATTATTGGACTCATTCAAGGGATAAGAATAAGATGTAGTCACACTTAAAATTAATTATATTATTTTAGACTTGGAACGACCAAATTTAAATAACTGGGCTTTCACTTATCTTAACGATTAAGGTGAGTTAATAAATGTATAAAAGACAGCTGAAATCTTAATCTAATTTAATTTACCTGACGGCAAAAATATTTGAACCCAAGCTCCGCCTGTCTTTGGATGATTGTTTGCCGTAATTTTCCCTCCATGTGCGAGCGTGATTTGCCGGACGATGGCCAATCCCAATCCACTTCCAGTAGTTGCCAGAGTACCTGGGTTACCTGGTGGAGTTTGACTACCATCCCGTTTGCGGGAGAGATCGCCACGATACAAGCGATCGAAGATATAGGGTAAATCGTGCTGGCTAAAACCAGCACCATCATCGTAAAGATTGATTTCGATCCAATCGACTGGTTCGTCTCGATCTGGAGCGGTATCACCACAATCGACAAGTCGAATATCGATCCAAATATGCCCACGATCGGGACAATATTTAATACTATTATCGAATAAATTAATAAATACTTGAATAAATCTGGCGCGATCTATTTCTAAAACTAATTTTTTGGGACAATAGCAGATTAGCTCGATTTGACGTTGACTGGCGATCGGTTCTAGCACCTGCCAAGCATCTTCGATCGCTTCAGCAATATCTACTTTTCCCAGGCGCAGATATTGAGCTGGTGCCGTTTCTAATTGACTCAGTTCTAAAAAATGTTGAACTAGCTCGATCAAGCGATTGGTTTCTTGCAACATTCGCTTAACCCAGCGATTTAAATCGGGAGTAACTTTGGTTTCTAAGGTTTCAGCAACCAGCCGAATCGCAGTCAAAGGCGTGCGAATTTCGTGAGCGAGATCGGCTAACCAGCGCTCTCTGGCGGCTGCGGCTTCAACGTGCAGTTGTTGGCTTTCGATAAATACACCGATGGCGTTATCCATCAGGGGAATACTATTTGCGGTCAGCCAAATCGATTGAGCATCGCCTGTTTCTTGATAGCCAAAGTAAAACTGCCAAATTAATTTTTGGGGCAACTGCGTCGATCGTGCTTTTTCGATCGAGCGATCGAGTTCGTAGGAACGGACTAATTCTAGCAATAATCTGGCTTGGCCGGGTACCCACTTATTGATGTGCAGTAGCTCGCAGGCGATGTGATTGCACCATAGTACCTGATTTTCAGCATCGAGTTGGAGATAACCGATTGGTGCTTCTTGGAGTACCGATTGCCAGCTAAATAATTGCTGTTCTAGGCGTTGTTGCTGCTGTAAAACGATATTTGCTTTGCGCCGTAATTGCGATACCATCGGTAACGAGACATCTTCGCGATCCTGGGATGCTTCCATTACCGCTAAAACTTGCCGTAATTGCCGCCGCAGCGATACTTCTCGCCAAAGATAACCACCGCTCGCACCAGCGAATAACCCAGCGATCGCAGCGATGAAGACATCTAGGGACATGAGCGAATGAGTAATGGGGTAGAGCGGAGCGGAGCGGCGTTATGTGCTATGTTTGCGATCCTAATTTTTGCCAACTTTGCCATCACTATAACATCTATGGCAAAAATCACCATGAGTAAACAGTAACCATAAGTATGTTTTTTGTCTCGATCGACCTAAAGCTAAAACCGATTTCGGGTGATGTCTGCTCACATCTTACACCAGTATATCAAGACTAGGCGTTGCTAATTCTGTGGATGATTTACCGATGATGCGATCGTTGAAACCCTCGGTAGGGGCAATTCATGAATTGCCCCTTGTATCCTAAAGGAAGGTCAAAGAGTTAAATCCCGATCGAGCATCAACAGCAAAAGGCGAAGGGAAATTCGGATTGCCCCTTGAGGGTTTCATACCTCAATTCATCAACGCCAAAGACTAGTAAAAGCAGAGATCTGAGGGTGCCCCTTGTGGGTACCCTCAGATCTCTGTCAATCGATAGTACATTCAAACTGGTACAAGATGTGAGCTGATATATTTAGTCCGCGTAGGCGGACTTTGCACTATGAGCAGCGGTTTTAACCGCTTGAGTTATCGGGAGCAACTAGTAAGTCCGTTTGAAGACATCCTGCTGGAGATAGATCGCGCGTGGAGATAAGGGTGGTAAATTGCTAAATGCATTAAAATTAGGATCGAAATTGAAATTCCGATTAGGAATATTGTAGTAGTTACCACCACCAGAGACGTAGGAGCCAGAATACTCAACCGGGCTGCCTAAACTTACAAAGGAACCACTATAGTTAAAAAATTCTCTGTTAACAGTAGGTGCCCAATTTTCTAACATCCGAATATAGTTGTTTAAAGCACCACTAAATCTGCCAGGTAAACCCCCGACTGGCGTACAACTATAAGCACCACCACTTGGCTTACAGTTGCCATTACTCCGATCGGTATAGGATAAAAATGCTGCATTAACAGCGGTCGGACTCGTTACGTTATAAAAAGGAAAAGCTGCACCTGGTATATCGATTGCGCCTGTTTGTGCTCTTGGCAACCCACAGCTAATTTGACCTGCAGGTACAACTAAATCGTTGGTTGCAGTTACGTTGGAAACATTTGTAATGCATTGATTGGAGAGAATGGTAATCGTATCTCCAATAATTGCGGCAGGTAATCGGTTTGCATTTGGTGCGACGATCGTGCCTACGACAGTAGTTTGAGGTTGATTGTTGTTATTAAAGTCGCCTTGAGTATAGATGGCTTGATCTGTGACTAAGGTTAACGCTCCCGGCAAGAAATCACCACCATTAAAGGCAAAGCCAAACGGACTTTGGCGATAGCCGGCCTGTCCCCAATACTGTCTGACGTAATCGAGAATGACATTACTACCATTCACCACGGCACGCGTACCATCTGAATTCAACTGATAAATCGGCACTGTACTGGTGACATCCGAGACCCCATCGCCATTGAGATCGTCGCTAACGGTGCTGTGGAATACCAGTCCGCCCTCAGTAGTATCGCTCGACCCTAACCCTAATGCCTGCAAACTCCCTGCTGCTGGTGCTGCGGCAAAGTTAGCCAAGTTGATTTCCCGCACAAACGCTTGATTGTTCGTAAAATTAGCGCCAGTTCCATTATTAAATGCGGCATCCTTGGACGCAACAGTAGGATTGTAAGGAGCAGTTATTGCTGTGAGGTCATCCACATACAACCCATCGCGATTCCAAACTGCCAAACTCTTAATATTTGTTTGCAGCATCGCGATCCAGCGTCTTTCTCTACCGTCATAGAAACCACTAGACCGATAATTTCCAGCCGCAGTCCCAGTCGCAGGCGCGACTACAGCAAATCCGGTAGCAGGATCGGTTCCCACCGTAGTCACAATCCCTGCCCGTGTAGCGGTGTCGATGTTACTGGTCAGGCGTTGAATCGGTGCAGGCAAGAACCAGGCATTTCTCAGCGCAGCAATTTCACTGGGCGACCAAGTATCTAGATCGCCAGCTAACAGACCAATTCCGGCTGCGGGTGAAGAAATTAACCTCCGAAACTCTGCTTTAAAGTCTGCTGCGGGAGTACCTAGGGCATATGCAGTCGCATCATTTAGCGGTTTAGTTACATCAGTTAGAGTATCCAACGGGATCGGTCTTGATGTTGAGGCAATAGCTACTTGGAGCGCGCGGAGTATTTTAGGTGCATTAGTGGCACTATTTGCAGTCACAAAGTTGAGTTTCGTCGTGATGCCTGGGAAAGGGAGAACGGCTGCTGGTACGCCATTTGGCCCAGCAATTGTGCCAGGTGCTCGCAGCGTGGCTCTTTCTTGAGCTATTAATCCAGCGGCTTGATTGATATCGGTCAATACCAAGACAGGTTGACGCAAGCTCTGAAGTTGACCTTTGGTAAAAATATTACACCTGAGCGCAGCTACATTATTTCGATTAGGAGCGATGTAGTTTGCTGTCGGCTCTTGGTTTACTGCTGGAGCGGTGGTCGAACAAGCCCCTCCATTCACAGTTTGAATCGAGGTGAAATTAAATGGAATGATGGCCTGATTACGCGCCCAGGGAGTTCCAGTATTGATATTCGCAGTAATCTGAGCGCCAGTTAGGTTAGTCGTTCCACCTGCTACTGTAACAGCATCGCGATCGGGTACCATTTCCAATCGCATATCCGCTTTCGCCCAATACTCACCAACGGCGGTGGCACTACCCAAACTGCTTTGATAATAATTACGCTTGCGGAGGAAGCCAGCAGCTGGCACATTCAGCTGCGAAACCCCCGAGCTACCATCTTGGACTCTAGCTCTAAAGTTGGCAGACTGTGCGGATACATCGATCGGGCCAACTCCAGCTCCGGTATTATTTGTTGTAACTAAGTTTGGGAAAATTTCATAAGGAGCAGTACCACCTGCCCCCAGCGCCAGTCTCACCGAATTATTGATGAAGTTGAAGCCTGGCAGTGCGGATGGTGGAGTGTTTGCATATCTTGAGGAATCAACACGATTATAGATTCTACCGCCAGCTGTAATATTATTGGCAAATGTAGTGAAGATGTTAGCAGTGTTTGTATTTGGTTGAACGTAGAAATCTGCATTCGTATGAACCCGTCCCGCGATATTCATATTGGCAGAAGAGTTCATTTCCAGATCGCCATCATAGAAGACTGCAAATTGAAACAGCGGTACGATCCTACTGGTAAAATTCATTTGCAAGACAGTTCTGGCATCGCTACCTTGAGCCGTGGTGGTGGGATTTTGGGGATCGACTTTTGCCGCAGCCGCGAAGACAGTGTATTGATAATTAAGCGCATTCAATCCCGCAAAATTTTGTCCAGCAGGAATGACGGATGGTGCAACAGTAGACGATCCTGCGGGAGTGAACACCGTTCGATCGGCGACAAAAGTATAGCCAATATAACTTACAGTGCTACTCGTTCCGCCGATCTGCGCGCTGCCACCAAAATCTTCATTGGTATTACTTTTGTTTTGAAATTTACTATCATTCTTTGTATAGTTAAACTGAAAATTCCGACACTCAAAATCGTTTGCTGTCGCCGGATTCGCTGTCGAGACGATCGGCTGATTAAAGCAGTTAGCTACATTTATTGCTGGATTGGTTACTGCCCCACCTGGAGTCGCACCACTTGGGGTAGTGAAGCCGATAAATTTTTGGCGTAGCTCGTTAGCGCGGCGATTGAGTCCCGACTCAGCCGTGTAGAAAGTATTCGAGCCATCGATATACGCATTTGTTGATGACTTGTTGAGATTGGTCATCGTCAGAAATGCACCCAGCATACTGAAGATCAAGATGGACAAAATCGACACTAGCATCATTGCATAACCTTCATCAGACCGAGCATCTTTACGTGCTAAATGTTGCGCTCGCAGGATGAGTTGCAGGAGTTGTCGATCGGTGGGATTTGGGTTCTTATTCATCATCGGTTGCTCTGGGATGTAGTGAGATCGCTTTTGTGTAATGAAGATCGGCTAGAAAATTAACTAATTTATATAAAGCTGACAAATATGTGGGTAACTATTCGATCGCTACCTAATTGAATCGATCGCCAGCAGTCGTCGAATAGCTACGCAGTCTCGATCGATCCGATGGTAAATTTCATATCTTTAGCTTGCCCAAATTACGTAAAAATACCTCACCACTTTTGGCGAGCGATTTTTGCTGCTCGTGCTGATGACCCTAAATATCCGCATTCTAACTAGGGAAATCTCGATCGACTGCGATCTCGATCGCAGCTAAATTTAGTCTCGATCGATATTGTCAATAGCTAAATGGCGGAGATTAGCTGCGAGGTATAAATGCATGGGGATGGTAATTTAGGAAGACTCGCAGTTGTCGTTAGCGAAGCCTACCGCAAGGTAATCGAGTCACGAGTTCCTCCCTCCCTAGCCAGATCGTGCGCTCTCGATCCATTGTGGCGGCTCTATTGTGACGGCGAGCGATCGAGACTGAGGCTACTCATGAGAGAATAAGAAGCGACGATCTTTTTTTGCACCTGGTGCTGTGATAAGCGCTAATTGCGAGTATAGCCCCACCGCAATCGGCTGACGATCGAGCTGTGGCGAGCGATTTCATTAGCTTAGCCACTCCACGCTAGGATCGATCGAACATTACCAGCTCGTCCGTTCGATTCAATAGCATCCACTTCAACTGTAATTCAGTCACAAGGTATTTAAGTTATTATGCAAGTAGGCGACCGCGTTCGTGTCAAGACATCTGTAGTTATTTATCATCACCCCAAACATCGCGGTGTTGCTGTCGATATTCAAAACCAAGAGGGCACGATCGACAAAATAGCCACTGAATGGAAAGGTCGCCCTATCAGTGCCAATTTTCCCCTGATCGTCAAGTTCGACAACGATAAACTCAAAGCGCATCTGCGTGAGGATGAGTTGGAAGCAATTTAGAGGATAGAGATTAGGGGGATTTGAAGTAAGCGTTGCTGAATTCAGTGATGAGTTATTTTAGGAGTAAATCCACCAAATTTAAGGTAGATACTGTCTTGAGAGTCAAGAGGGGGAAGAGAGAAAATTAGGGTCGAAAGGTTGTCCTGATTTGAGTACACCAAAGACCTGACGCAACAATTTGTGCATCGCTGCACCAATAACAGCCATTTTCGACTTCCCTTTAGCGAGCAACCGCTCGCAAAAAGCCCGAATCAGTGGATTATAACGACGAGCCACCAGCGCAGGCATGTACAAAACCTTACGTAAACTGCGGTTGCCAATTTTGGATAATCGCGGTTTGCCATGTACCGAAGAACCAGAGGAAAACTCGCTAGGGGTTAAACCAGCAAAAGCAGCCAACTGGTCAGCACTCTCAAACGCACTCACATCGCGAATCTCGGCCAAGATTGCTGAGGCAGTAGCCTGGGCGATACCGGGAATCGAGGTGATTAAATCCCGTTGAGCCTTCAGATGCGGATGTTGGTCAAAATGGTCGCGAATGAGAGCTTCTGTAGCAACAATTTGTTGAGCCAGAAACTCAATATGAGTGGTAATTGCAGCAATCACAATGCTGTCAGCGGTTTCAAGTCGATTGGACTCTTGTTGCCGCATGGATTTGAGGTTGTCCAGCCGATGTACTAATGCCTGTAACTGTTCGACCTCAATTGGTGGTGGTGTCCATAGTGCGGGTGTCAGAGCCGCACAAAATTGGGCGATCGTTTTAGCATCAGTGCGGTCAGTTTTGGTTCGGCTCAATTGGCTGCGCCCAAAAGCTTTTGGGCGAGACGGATTGACGATACTCACTCCATACCCGTGCTCGAACAAAAATCGTGCGAGGGCATCGCCATAAGTATTGGTAGCTTCCATGCAACAATGGATTTGAGTTACATTTTGACTCGTCAGCCATTGTTGTAACTGCTCGAATCCGGCTGGTGTATTGACAAATACTTTGTTTTTAACTTTGTTGTTATTGCTTCCTCCTTTAATCAGAGCTACGTCAAATTTAGATTTACTGATATCGATGCCTAAGATGTCTAATCCCTGCTCTGTCTGACTCATACTTGGGTACCTGGTTGCTAGAAGTTTAGTTGCTAGCACGGATAGTAGCTTTTTCACTTACCTTGTCAATGCAGGTTTACTCCTAGTGGAGATGACCTCTGATACTGTCCAGTGTTGATGTTTGCTACTGTTCGGATGTTGGGGATTCAATCTACACTTGCGAGCTTGGTGTCTCTAGGGGCAATCCGAATTTCCCGCTTCCGGCTGTGCTGGCGATCGATCGCCAAACGCGATCGATCTATCTATTGTTCTAGGATACAAGGGGCAATGTCTTGTCTCCCTTTTCGCGTCGGGGAACCCGACGGGCGGGAGCCGCTTCATGAATTTCCCCTACCCAAGGCAGAATTGCAAGTTATTTAGTTCTCATTCCTTAGCATCCACCAATCGATAAAACCAAGCTTCAACGACATCGCCCCAAGCAGCTTGCGAGAATTTAGTTTCGGCAGTATGACGACATGTTGCCCGATCGATCTCATCTAATCGACCGATCGCGGTAACTAAAGCATCGACGCTATCTGGTTCGACTAAAAATCCGGTTTTACCATCCTCGATAATTTCTGCCGTACCGCCGCGCCGATAGGCAATCACTGGTACGCCACAGGCGAGACTCTCGATCGCGACGTTACCAAACGCTTCTACCCAGCGTGGGGTCATTAACATCCCTCGACAGGTACGGAGCGCTTGTTGCAATCGATCGGTAGACAGAAAGCCAAGATATTCGATCGGGGCATCAGGATAATCCCGTTGGATTTGCTCCCAGTAAGCGGCATCCTGAATTTTGCCCATGATTTTCAGCTCGATTCCGGTGCGTTGAGCGGCCGCGATCGCGTCTTCTAGGGCCTTTTCGGGGGAAATTCGACCCAACCATGCCAAACAGTTATCTGGGGTGCCACAGTACTCATATACAGCCGGATCGATACCGCTACCGCCGATTGGCAGACAAAGATCGGCAAAGCTAAATGTCTCGGCTTGGGCGCGCGTACATACTGAGATCCTGCCAGGAAAATCGATCGCGACGCGTTCGATCGCTAAATCGACTGCGGCAATCTGAGCGCCCATACTGACGAAATGCGCGATCGGCGTTTGGAAAAAGGGTGTCAGATAAAATGGCAACCAATCAAAGGCAGTATTAAAAATAATCTGATAGTCAGCTTGGATTGCTCTGGCTCTCGCCCACATATTCGCCAAGACTGGATCGCCAGGCATCATAATCGGTGCTGTCTGCCCCTGCGTTTGGGCGGTGATTTGGAGTTCGCCAGGGATTTGGATAATCGACAAATCGCCCAAGATCGAACCCGCTGGAGCGATAATATCGATCTCATGTCCGCGCGATCGCAGTTCTCGGGCTAGATTGGCGATCGTTAGTTCGATTCCGCCCCCCAAGCCAGAACCCAATGCACCAACTGGCGTAGATAAGATGAGGATTTTGAGTCGAGGCGATGAAGAATTTTTCAAAATGATGACCGAGTGCAGCGACGGTCTCGATTTTAGCAATTAATCCACTCGATTTATCGATCGCCGCTAATTCTGCCGTGTGTAAGCTGACAGGCATTCAAATCGATCGTTCGACAGTCGATTATTAAGCTCGCAAATAATCCTCAAATATTTACTATGACTAGCCACTAGTCACTAAAACCCTCAGCTAAAATCGATCTAGCTGTCGAACAGCTTACCTAGTCTCGCGCATAACGAACCGCTCGCTTAAACATTTGTTTGGTATCGGTGTCGAATAAACTCCAGATGCCTAGTGTGCCTGAAAAAAAGAACACGATACTCGCGACATAAGCAATTGAGATAATTAGCGCCAGCCACCACGCCCAAACTTTGGATTGGCGCAGATGGGAAATTAAGACTTCAACGAGCATCCCACTACCAAAAATTCCTAGTGCCACCCCTAAACTACTAAATAGGGATTGCCAATCGATCGTGGCGAGATTGCCACTGCTAGCCGCAGTCAAAATTCCATATGGATCGCGCAGCAATAAAACCAGGAAAATATATAAATAAATAACTAAACTGACATTCCAATGTAGGCGTTGTTGCCGACCCCAGTAGACGATAATACTGACAATCCCCGCAACCGCGATCGTATCGAACCAAAAGTGTAAGCTCGGATGTGGCGAAGGAATACTGCCACTATTGAACACAAACATTAACATTAACAAACAAATAGGTACGGAGCGTAAGCTCCAGATTGCGACCAATAGTGAAATCGGAGTTGCCTTAGTTGCAAGTAGCATCAAGCTAAATTAATGAGTTTAATCTGAATAGTCGAGCGCTATGGAGCATCGAGTTGTGAAGATTCAACCGATCGATCGCTACACTTATTAATAACAAGATCGCCAACTATCGACAGCGATCGTCATTACCACAACGCGGCAAATAAAGAACTTTACTTACCTATTTGCTATCATAACAAACACCCTTGAAACGGAATCCGCCAAACGACTGACTGACAGGTAGATTGAGATATTGCAGCCGGATTTAGGTGTTGACCGATCGCCTTGAGATCGCGCTTGACACTCTAAACGAGATTAATGCCATCATCTCCTACCAATGTTCGGCTTAAACCGTACAAGTTTTGCTACAGTGAGATAGATGAAGACTGCAAGGGCATAGGAACGTAACACGATGGCAGGTAAACTTTTACTGGTAGATGACGAACCAGGATTGCGCGAAGCAGTCCAAGCTTATCTTGAAGATAGTGGGTACAACGTCCAAGTGGCAAGTAGTGCCAAGGATGCCTGGGAGCTGTTACAGCAGCAGTTGCCCGATCTAGTGATTACTGATGTGATGATGCCCCAGGTAGACGGCTATCAGTTTCTCAAGCAAATGCGGGATGACGATCGATTTAAGGCAACTCCAGTAATTTTCCTGACGGCACGCGGCATGAAAGCCGATCGCATTTCTGGTTATCAAGCGGGTTGCGATGCTTATTTATCCAAACCATTCGATCCTGACGAACTGATCGCGATCGTCCAAAACCTACTAGAACGTCGCACTGTCGCTGTCGCTGCTTCCCAAAATCCCGAAATGGAAGGGATTGCCAAGCAGATCGCCGCAGAATTGCGCGGAATGCTCAATCCTACCAGTGGTATTGTTAAAACTCCGCCACCAATCCGGATCGATCTGACTCCGCGCGAACAAAGCGTCCTAGATTTAGTCGCTGCGGGATTGATGAATAAGGAAATCGCCAAGCAACTCGAAACCAGCGTGCGAAATGTCGAAAAGTACGTCAGCCGTCTATTTGGGAAAACGGGTACTAATAGTCGGACTGAATTAGTCCGCTATGCATTAGAACATGGGTTGACCAATTAGGACAAGTAAGCCGATCGTCTAAATCTCAGACTCTAATTCGGCAATTAGTCGATCGAGATCCCCAGTTTGCTCGGTTGGGGCATTTTGATTTGCGGTTGGTGTAATCTGCGGCGGTGGAGTTGTCGGGGGCTGAGTTGCTTCTCCTAAAGGCTTAGCGGCTGCTAAGAGTGCAGGCGGGGGAGTTATCTCGGTGACAGGTTTGTCTGGAACTGCGGGAACTGGCGGTTTATCCACCTCTGAGGTTTGTACCGAATTAGCTTGTTTGCTTGTCTGTTCTGGAAGCGGTTGCGGCTTGGCTGGTGGCGGTGGTGGTGGAGTGGGAATCGATCGATCGGGCTGAGGCTTGGCTGAGGCTGGTGGTGCTTGAGTTGGTGATGATTTTGCTGGTGGAGTAGTTTGCGGAGCATCGCTTCGCGCAGATCGAGTTACCTCTTTAATCAAAGTAGAAGCATCGGGCGAGGGTTTAACTTCCAATCTAATCCAAGCTGCATCATCTTGCTCGATCGAGGTGTCTGGGATAATTCTGGTTGAAGGTGGCTTTGCTGGTACACTCGTAGCGATCTCTACCCGCACGGATTCATTGCTAGGTAGTGGTTTGGGCGTAGATTTAGCGGCTGGGGTAGCAGGTGGCGATTTTGGCTCGACTACTGGCTCAATGACTTGTGAAGCGGAGGTTGCTGCTGTTGTAGGGCGCGATATATCCGGCGATCCGCTCGTTTTTTTGGCGGCGGCTTTGTTACGAGTTGGATTTGCCTGCTTGGCATCGATACGTTCCGGAGTCTTAGTGATGGGTAGGGAAGTTTGCCAATCGATCGGGACTAATTGGCGGAGTTTAACAGTTTGCCATCCAAACCAACCTAGCAATGCGACACTAGCTGCTTGCCCGACTAAAATGCCACCCGTCAGCTCTGGCGCGTAAATCCACAGCACCAGCGCATAGAACAACCCCACTCCACCCCAGATGAAATCTGGCTTGCGATGAATTTCGGGGAAAAAGAAAGCGGCGATATACAAACCCGCGCTACCCCCACCTACCAATACAGCTAAGAGATATCCCAGCATTTTATAGAACGCTCCTACAACCCAACGGAATAAATTATAAATTATGAATTATGCGTTAACCCAAGTTGCTACCTATAACCAAAGCGGTTAGAAACCGCTCCTCAGAATGCAAAGTCCGGTTGTTGCCGCGAGCGGCAAAAGCCCGCCTCCGCTAACTAATAAACCAGTCCGCGTAGGCCGACTTTGGATTATTAGCCCCGATTTTAATCGGAGGCATTTCTAGGTAGCAACTTGGGTTACATAATTTAACTGGACGACACCAGATATTTAGGCAGTAGCGGCGACAGCTTCTACCCGCTCGGCTAATAACTCGATATTAGAGAAGTTAAACTCAGTAGTAGTGGGTTGTCCGTTTTCGACAGCCTCGATAATACGTTGGCTGAGGATTTGGAAACCGCCGACAGCTTGGTAGTTATCTTCAAAAACGATCTTGCCGCTTTTGATTTCGCCAGTTACTGGATCGGCATATACTGAATCGTAACGATGCGATAGATAACCGGCACCTGTATCGTGACTGCTAAAGGTATCGATCGTTACCATAATCCCATGAATATGGCGATGAACGTGGCAGACTTCATTATTCCGCAGTTTATAACGATCGCCTGCGGATTTGCCGCCCATGAGGATTTCTACGGCACCTGTGGCATCGGTTTCGCCATAGCTAAAGGTATTTTTACCGTGGGTTTCCACAAAACTACGACGGACGCGGTGGATCGCGACTTCGCGCAGTTGGCCGATAATGGAGTTACGGGCTTCTTCATTATCGATGCCAGTTACTTCCGCACTCAGATTGGATTTGACGGAGACTTTACCAGTGAATATTTCATTTCCCTGTTTTAATTCGACTGTTGCCGTATAACCAGGGAAATTAGGCTCCCATGTATAACGATTTTCGTAAGCAGCCTGAAATAATTCCTGTGCCGATTTTGATTCTGTCATGTTGCCTAAGCGTGGTATTCGATCTTTAATCCTAGTTTAAAGACTTTTTAGTCAATTTTCGCCTTCAATGTCTCGGATAATGCTGAATCGTAAATTAAAATGACTAGTCCAGAATCCTCTAGATCGATCTCAGATCTTCAAAAAACCAGTGCCGCTTTTGCTGTCGAGCGCCAAGTATTAATCCCAGAGCTATCAAGCGCGATCGATGATAAAGAGAAAATCGCAGCTGGATTACTACTATGTTTATCATTCCTGGTCGGTCGGACGATCGCTGATGTCAAAATCGAAGGACTCGATCGGATTTATCCCCCCGGACGCAATCAGGGTTTAATTGATTTTAAATTAGTCTGTCGGCTACCCACTAAAATTCAAGTGCATCTGGGAATTTGCATTTTAACCTCGTCAGATTTTGAAGCGGTGACTGAGGATTGTACTCGCCTATTAGTTTACAAGGATTTTGGACTCGATCGACTGTGCTTGCTCCGGCAACGCGACTTGATGACCAATGTGCAGCAGTTACCAACTTGTTTGCCGAAGCTATTATCTAAGGATATCGGTGGTAATTTTGTCCCGCTCAAGCCGCGAGATGTGCTGACTATTCTCACGACGCTATCGGTATTTCAGCACAAGCAGCAACACGAAATAACAACTGAGTCGATCTCTGCCTATTTACAGCTGGAAGAGTTATTGACTAAAAATGACCTAATTAAAAGTATTTCGATCGCCGCTCAATTTTAAATAGCTTGGAAATTTACTAGCGATCGATTACTATATTGGGACTGATATTAATACCGTTGCTTGCAAATGTATCGTCAGCATCGTTTTTAACAATAATTCAGAAAGCAGGTGACTACATGCCACGCTGATAATTCATTTCATCGCAATTACGGTATTCTTGCCGCTATTAATAAAGACCTATTTACCATCAATTTTGACCGCTGCTAACCCATCCAGAAATTTGTAGGTGTTGTCAAATTTCGCCTCGGTTATTTCATAACCCTCAGCATCACCATAACTATACTTCTCGCCTTCTTGAATTGTCACAACTTTATGTGTCTCACTAGCACTGTGCCGTGTGGAAGTCAGAACTTCTGCAATGTGGCTTGGTTGCGGTAACGATCGAGCTACAGCTGGCTGATAACAAGAATTGATGCCGTTAATAGTCAGACAGCAAATGAGAGAGACAAGCGAGTTAGTTTTCATGGCGTGATTCTCGGTTGGTGCAGCTTTAGCAAATATCTGTTGTGTTAGCTCTATTTTCCAAACGTCATGAAGATTTCGCTGTGACTTACGTCTGCTAGTTGGCGTAATCTCGATGTCAATATTTACCCGATCGGATCTCGTCGGAGTAGCCCTTATGGGCATCCAAACTGCCCCAATACTTCTCGGTTAAGAACTGCTAGCGACTGAAGTCGCCGCTAGTTAACGTCAGTTCGGGATAAGGACTTCAGATTAACGACTCCTGGCTTCGTTTCGGAACCGCACCCAATCCACGAACCCCACCCACAGATCGATTCCCATTGCGAAGCTAATGCGAAGCGCGCTACGCTGCCAACAAATCGACCCTTGTGCAAGGGAGTTTGAGGGGGCGGCGATGCGCGCTCGTCGGGTTCCCCGACGTAAAAAGCGCATCAAGACAGCACCCCGCTCCTCAACGGGGGGTCTGGGGGTCGGAACCCCCAGATCCAGGTTCTGCCCCCATCAGTAAAACTCGCAGCCCACAAATATATACCGCTTGCTGCTTCGCTTTGAACAGATCTTATCCCGAACTCACGTTAAGATAAGGAGCGATCGAAATATACTTACACAAACTAACTCAACGAATATCGCAACAGTAAACGATTTGCGATCGCGATCGATGAATTTGAACCGATCGCGATCGCAAATCGATGAAGGGATTAATAAATTTGAAAGTAATGGCAGTGCCTACTTTCGAGGGATTTGGGATCGCACCGATCGATAGTTTTTCCCAACCAACATTTCATATTTAATCAATCTTTCGCTTTGACACTGCGGGTTTCGAGCCAAATCGGGACGACAATTGCGGCGATCGCGATGACCAGTGCTAAGATAGCAAACTTACTTACCCATGCCAGCAGCTGTTCGAGCGAAAGGATGCGTCCGACAAAAAATGCTAACGTCGTCATCACCGATGCCCAGGTAATCGCACCGACGAAGTTGACTGCCATAAATTTACCAAACGGCATCTCGACGACACCCGCCATCGGACTAGTAAAAATACGGATAATGGCAATAAATCGCCCGAAAAAGACAGCTTTGATCGAATTCTCGCTAAATTTAGTCTTGATCTCTTCTAATTGCAGTTCTTGGATGCGAAATACCTTGGCAAAAGCGAGCATGAATTTCCACCCACCATATTTACCAACAAAGTAACCACAGATCCCGCCCAAAAATGCGCCGACAGCAGCAGCTCCGAGCACGAACCAATAATTTAGTTCGCCACTCCCAGCCAAGAAGCCACCCACAATCGTAATCGTCTCTCCAGGCAATGGAATCCCCAGATTTTCTAATAAAATACCGACAAAGACCGCGAGATATCCGTATTGAGTTGCCAGTTCTTGGACTGTCTCTAGCGATAGGAATTCCATCTATACCTGACGTAATCTAACTTTACAATTCTAGTTTAACTGATGAGCGGGGGATCTAGGGAGTGTCGGAATACGCATTCTCGCAGAAACGGGTGAGCACAGAGGGAGAGAAAGATTATTATCCGTCCCTACACTGCCCACACTCACTGTGGAATTTACGGAGAAATGTCGGGCTCTCCTCTAGTCATGGTTATAACTTAAACTTATTAAAGTAATCGAAGCGAATGCGGAGATTATTTTAATAAGCAAGCTAACAGTTTTTCTCGCATGAGAGTGAAGCTTTTAAATCCATAGCTTTGACGTAGAATTAATTTAATTTTTGTATTAATTCCTTCTGTGACACCGCTCGTGGTTCTACTGATAAAATAATTAGCAATTTCTGTCAAATGATTTTCGATGGTATCACCTGCCGTCTTTAAGACAATTTTAGCATAACCCAGCCATTTTCCAATTGCTCTTAAGCCACCTTTGACAGTTAATTTACTTTCGTATATGCTTCTCAATTCCTCCTTTAAATCATAAGCTATGCTTAAAGAAGGTGACTTGGCAAGTATTTCAGATAGAGCTTCAATTTCTTCTTCTGACAAATCTTGATTGTTGCTTAAAAGCAAATAGCGATTTGTCAATCCTTTCAAGCCTAAATCAAGTCGCAATTTATTCAAAGATTTGTTGACTAGTTTCATCACATGAAATCTATCAATTATAATCGATGCTTTTGGGAAAACTTCTTTGATTACTTTTGGAAATCCTCCCCACATATCTACACACACTTCCTTGACTGACTCCCTGACAGACTGAGGTTGCCCCTTTAAGACAGCAATTATATCTTCACTTTTGTGAGAGTCAATTACTTCTATTAAAGAACTTTTGTCTAGATCGATTAGAACTGTTGCAAATCTCCCTTTTCCTTTACGACGACTAAATTCATCCAAACTCAATTTTTCTGGAAGTCCCCAGTCTTTTTTTTTAGCTCCCTTTCCGCAATTCTGCTAAATATTTGCTGGACTTGGGCTGGACTTAACTCTTCATTTCGACTTACTTGTTCGCAGCTTGATTCCTTGACTCTTTCGTAAATATATGCCTGATATCTTTCAGTAAATCTTTGTCTATTTTCCACCCATTCTAGCTGCTCAGTTGGATATCTTTTACACTGTCCACAATAAAATTTACGTCTAGGAACTTTCAAGTATACTCCAGCTCCAACAATCGACAAGTCTCTAATTAATCTGTGGCTAGTTTTTTGAATTATGTCAGTATAAGTTTGACAGTTAGGACAGTTAATACCTGCATTTATTATCTCTAATTGAATAAATGTAAAGCCAGCTTCTTTATAGCAAGTAAAAACCCTAGTATTTGGTAAGTTTAATAAAGAATTTAGATGAAAGTCCATAAAGAGGAGGAGTATAAAATGTAGCTGTCGCTACATTTTATACTATTTTCCGGGGAGAGCCGAAATGTCGTTTGACAAGATAGTCATTATCTCGGATATCAAATTTAAAAATGCAGGATATACCTGAAGTATTACCAGTATCAGTAATAAATATTCTTTAATTGTCGATCGCGATTTCTCTGTTATTTCTGGGCATTATGTTTTTAGCGGCTTAAAACCTATTATCGGCTGTTCTCTAAACAACATCCTCAACTTTAATCGATTTATCTGCACTAGCCGGACGACTCGATAGTTGCTTGGGCTGGTGCGATGATACCGAAGTGAAACCACCAGTTGTCACTTCAATTACTTGCTGACTGGAAATATCAAAATTAGCATCGATCGACTGATAGTCAAAACAATCACATTCAGTATCCACCACACCAAAGTTACTAAATATGTCACTTTCTACTCGTCCTACCCTCGGAGAATATAGCAGCGTTGTTTGTTTCAAATCAGTAATTACTGGGATGGAAGAAGCACTGGGCGAAAAAGCAACAGCGATCTCGTTGATTGCGGCTGGTCGCACTCGCGGTAAAAACCTAGCTATCGAGCTAGGTTTATCCGGTGCTACTGTCGACTTGAATACGATCGCCACTAAGTTAAACGAAGCCGTCGGTAGCGCGGGTACTCGCCTCACTGCAGTGGATAAAATCGTCCAAGAAGGCGACATTATCAAAGTTTACTGTTCTGAGACTGTTTGTTCTGCTGGCGAACTTCCAGGTTCCAACCGCAAATGTACTTTTACGATGGGTGCTGTGTGGGGTGCATTAACTGAAATCACTGGCAAAAAACTGCGTGGTACGCATACTGAGTCCGTCCTACGCGGTGGTACTCACGACGTATTTGAATTTACTCCCATTGTCTAGATTTCGATCGATTTCAACTTCATTACTAACTTATCTAAATTAATCACAGCGAGGAAATTATGGGTGTAAGTGCAATTAGTGGAATTTTACAGAGCTTTGTTTCGGGTACTTCTGATGTCCAAGGTGCAGCCTTGGTATCGCCCGATGGCTTACCTTTAGCCTCCAGTCTCCCCGGTACTATGGATGAAGAACGGACTTCGGCGATGTCTGCAGCGATGCTCTCCCTTGGCGAGAGAATCGGCAAAGAATTAGCACGCGGTAACGTCGAGAAAGTCATGGTCGAAGGTAATGACGGCTACGGTATCCTCATGGGTTGTGGCGACGATGCAGTCTTGTTAGTCTTGGCTAGTCAGTCAGCTAAGCAAGGTTTATTGATGTTGGACATCAAACGTACCGTTAACGAAATCAAAGCTGCATTAAATTAAAACAGTTGACCCGTCTTCGGGTCTCTCAAAAATGGATGCACGATGTTCTAGATAGCGATCGATAGTCGATAGACCCTTTATTTTTAAAGGGTCTATTAACGATCGATGTTGAATTTTATTGAGCTTTTTCAGTAAGTTTCGCTATTTTAGCTGCAATATTTATTCGCGTCTAATCTAGATTTTCAATTGCTAGCAATAATCGCTTAAGCTAGCGCGGATTAAGCTTATTTATTATGTTGGAGGACTAGATGACACTTGCCGGATATTTATCTGAATATTCACTGGCAGAAATTTTCAATTTCGTTCACGAGGGCAGCCGTACTGGCTTGCTAGAGATCTCCCCAGATCCAGACGAAATTGTCGCGCCCGACGAGCCACGCTATGTATGGTTTGTAAGTGGTCGAGTCGTAGCTGTCACCTCTGGAACAGACGGAAAAGGATTGCTCAGGACGATCGGGCAACGAAAATTTATCGCGCCAAAATTTATCGAACTATTAGAAACGCAGCTGCATCAAATCCAACAGCCGATCGGAATTCATCTCAAATCTCGCGGTTTTTTAGATGCCGAACAGTTGAAATTATTGTTTAACGCTCAAACGATTGCGACCGTACACCAACTGTTTGCAATTAAGAATAGACAGTTTCGTTTCGATCCTACAAGATTACCTGTAAATGCTGAACTGACTGGTATCAGTCTTACTGCTCAAGAAATGGGCATGTTGGGATTGCGAGTATTGAAAGATTGGAGCGGGTTGAAGTCCAAATTACCCAATCCCGATTATGCGATCCAAAAGCAGTCTGCACAACAACCAGAGTTTAGACTCGTTCGCCAAGAATTACAGTTGTGGAAATTAGCTGATGGTGAGACACCATTAGCACAATTAGCACTGCAAATGGATTTACCGCTCGAAACCGTCCAACAGCTTAGCTTTTGTTTGAGTTCGTTTAGACTGGTGCGAGAAATCCCCACCGAGCCAATACAATCACTCAGTACGGAAGTGGCCGTACCAGTCTTAGAACCTGGATTTAAAAATCCGCCTGTGTCTACTTCTTTTTTAGGTAATTTAAAGAACTTTCTGAAAAAAGGAAATAAGAAGTCTTCCACTTCAGTAACGAACTAAAATATTACTAAAGTATTAATAATCGATTGTTTGCCGATAATTACTAGCAGAATTAATTATTATTAGTAACTAGTTGTTACCCACCAAATCTGGTTCTAGCTTGACAGTTTCATTGATTTTCCGCACAAAAGGATCGATAAATTATGGAAATTATGCGTTTAGTGGTTACGGGAACGGTAGGTGCGGGAAAAAGTACATTTATTCGTTCGGCCAGCGAGATCGAAGTTGTCGATACCGATCGCAAGGCCACCGATGAAGTGGCAGGTATGAAGCAAAATACTACCGTATCGATGGATTTTGGGACGCTCCAGTTTGGGGAAGATATGGCCTTACATATTTATGGTACTCCCGGTCAGATTCGGTTTGATTTTATGTGGGAGATTTTGATCGAGCGCGCTCACGCTTATGTGTTACTAATTGCGGCGCATCGACCCGGCGAATTTCATCACGCGCGCCGGATCATGAATTTTATGAATCAACGATCGCAGATACCGATGATTATCGGTATCACTCATGGCGATTGTGAAGGCGCTTGGAGCAATGAAGATATCGCCTTAGCATTAGGATATCAAGATAGCGCTCAGCGCCCACCGATCGTGTCGGTAAATGCCGATGAAGAAGAATCTGTCATCGATGCCTTGGTCGCGCTTGTAGAGCATTATATGGAAACTACTAACGTTGAGGAAGTAGCAACTGTTTGTTAGTTATTAATCTCTAAGGATCTTACAGTTAGCAGTATGAAATTTTCTGGACATTTATCAGAATATTCCTTGGCAGAAATCTTTAGCTTTATTCATGAAGGTAATCGGACTGGATTGCTCACACTTTCGCCCGATCTAAGTTTAGCTACAGTCCCAAGTAATAACCACAATTATTTATGGTTTGAAAACGGTCGGATTGTTGCTGTTACTTCTGGACTAGAGGGTAGCGAACTATTAACGAGGATCGAGCAACGCAGATTAGTGTCTCAGGCTGATATTTATCCAGTAACAACTATCCTCGATCGCTTACCGCAACCATTGGGTCTTTATCTAAAATCTCAAGGATTGCTAGATGCCGCACAGCTGAAATTTTTGTTTAATTCTCAAACGATTGCGCCGATCCATCGACTATTTGAACTTAAGAATAGCAAATTTCAGTTCGATCCTGGGCGCTCGCCAATTAATTCCGAACTGACAGGCATCAACGCCTCCACTAGGGATTTAGGCATGTTGTCGCTCAGATTACTGAAGGATTGGAGTGGATTGAGTGCCAAGTTACCCGATCCACATTATGCACTTCAACGTTGCAATTTGCAGCAACCTAATTTTGAACTCAATCGCCATGAATTAGAGTTATGGAAGTTAGCTGATGGCAAAACACCATTAATTAAATTGGCAGTAAAAATGGCACTGTCGATCGAGATCGTTCGTCAAATTAGCTTTCGATTGAGTGTTTTTGGGACGATCCGTGAAATTTCGCCTCCGCCACTCCCACCGAGCGACTCGACACTAATCTTGCCACCCATCGATCTCGACTCTAAACAGTCACCTGTTTCTACTACATTTCTCAGTAATCTGAAAAAGTTCCTCAAGAAAATGGTGTGATTTTAGCTGCACGCTAAATCCGATCGAGTAACATCTAACCCAAGTTGCTAACCATAGCCAAGGCGGTTAGCAACCGCAAATACTTACTGTGACTAACCACTAGTCACTAGTCACTAGCCACTAAAACCATCAGCCATAACTCGATTTAGATGTCGAACAGCTTAGCAACTTGGGCGCTCTAATAAGAACACCAGTCACTCCAACTCCCAGGATAGAGCTTAGCTCCCTGAATGCCAGCAAGTTCTAGCGATAAGAGATTGACACAAGCTGTCACGCCCGAACCGCAATAGACGATCGGTTCCACATCTGGCGAAATTGCCGCCCACCGCTCGCGGTGCCGTTCGATCGGTAAAACGAATCCATCTGGTGTAGAAACAGCTTGCCAGGGATAATTGACCGCGCTGGGGATATGTCCAGCGCGGGGATCGATCGGTTCGGTGTTACCTAAATAGCGATCGGGTTCCCGTGAGTCTACCAGCACATGCGCTGATGAATGCAGGAGCGATCTGACTGCGGCGATATCAACGATTCGCTCTGACTGAAGTTGTGGCTGAAAATCGCCGCGTTCGGCTGGTGCTGGTAGCGCCGCAGTCACCGAATAACCAGCTTTTGCCCAATTGTCATAACCACCATCTAATACCGCCACGCGATCGTGTCCGTAATAATGCAACAACCACCACAAGCGTGCGGCAAAGGCAAATCGCGAATCATCGTAAGCGACTACCAATGTTCGATCGTTAATCCCGATCGCGGCTAATTTGTCCCCGAAGACCCGATCGTCAGGCAATGGGTGTCTACCGCCATGTTCGCGGACGGGACTAGACAGATCGCGATTTAAGTCCATGTAGTGTGCGCCGGGAATGTGGGCGGCGGCATACTGCTGTCGCCCGAGATCCGGATCTGCTAGTGCAAATCGACAATCTATGATTGCTAGTGCAACGGTAGGATCGCATAATCGATCGTGAAGCCATGCAGCGGTGACAATTGGGTTTGTAGGCATTGGTTTAGGGGTTTCGAGATTTGGGCGTGCTGGGAGTATCTGGAGAGCAAAGCTACGTCGTCTCGACCAAAACGCACGCTGAGAAGACCTTAGCGCGATTTTGGTCGCAAATTTGGCTTTGCTAATGTCGATGCCGAGTATATCTAACTCTTGGTTTGAACCACTTATCTCTAGTTTCTGTGTGCTAAAGGGCTACTTCAACCGCAATTAGGGGCGATAAACTATCCTTGTAAATGCAGGTTTACCCGATCGACGATCTGGCGACCTCTGATACTGTCGAGTTTTGACTGGTGCCACTGTTTAGACTCAGGTGATTCGATCTACACTAACGGGCTTGGTGTCCCTAGGAGCAATCCGAATTTCCTTTTGCCTTTTGCTGTTGACAAGCGATCGCAGATTTTACTCTTTGACCTTCCTTTCGGATACAAGGGGCAATTCATACCATAATTCAGCAACGCCGTTAATTAGTTATGGTAAATGGAGAATCTCTTTTTCTTCATTGCCAACCCCTAACTCCTATTCCCTCAATGAAAGTCTCTGACCTCCGCAAAAATTATACTCAAGCTGGACTACTAGAGACAGATGTTGTCGCCAACCCGATCGAGCAATTTAGCTTATGGTTCGAGCAAGCTGTGGCGGCCAATTTATTAGAACCCAATGCGATGACAGTCGCAACCGTGACATCCGAAGGCAAACCCTCAGCGCGGATTGTCTTGCTGAAGCAGTTTGACGCGCGTGGATTTGTCTTTTATACCAACTACAACAGCCAAAAAGGTCTCGAACTCCAAGCTTGCCCATATGCCGCACTGGTGTTCCTGTGGGGCAATTTAGAACGTCAAGTCCGGATCGAGGGCAAAACCGAGTTAGTCGCCGAATCAGAGGCCACAGAATATTTTCACAGCCGTCCAGCCAGCAGTCAACTGGGAGCGTGGGCTTCCGAGCAAAGTTCGATTATTCCCGATCGCTCCGTGCTAGAAACCAAGCTCCAAGCATTAGCAACCGAATATCACGATCGAGAAATTCCCAAACCCTCACATTGGGGCGGCGTGCGCGTTGTGCCGCAGGAAATCGAGTTTTGGCAAGGTCGTCCCAGTCGGCTCCACGACAGATTACGCTATCAATTAGTTGCTGGGAAATGGCAGATCGATCGATTGGCACCTTAGTCATAATTGGCGTTGCTGAGTCCAGGTATAAAAAAAATGTCAGCAGAAGTAAGCGCTATCTCCCTCTGAGTCATTTCTCGATCGAGCAACATCTCATCAACTAAGATCGCAATTAAATTCTGTAATGATTACGAGCTGGGAGTGGCTAATTTCTCCATAATTAATTAATAATTGACATCACAATTATTTGCAAAAGTTAAATAATTCAGCAATATATCAACAAATATCGATCTATTCCTTACGATCGGGATAAGTTATTTTAGGGAAAAAGATGGAATCAATCCAACAACAGATTACAACCCTGACACAAAAAGTCGATCGGATTTATCAAGTAATAGATCGCTTACACGACCATCTCTCGCAGCTAGAACCTCAACCGAGCAATCGAGAGGGAGCCATGCATCAAAATGGAGGCTTGGCAACCGCTCGTCCGCTCGATCGTGATGATATTCAACGCCTGCGGCAAGCTGGCAGCAAGTATCGCAATAGTGGATATGCCGATCTTCCTGGTGGTTCGAGCTATCGTCAGGATACATCTGAGTGGATTGTCTCCCAACAAGATGTTCTCATCGATAGCAGCGGGATGGAGATCGGGCACCATCAGATCGAGCGGCAAGATTTATCGCCACAGATCCAAATCCAAAGATTGACTGCACAATTGACTGCTGCTTATAATCGGATCGCTGCGCTAGAAGAACAACTGTTAGCTAAACGCTGGAAATAAGCGACTATGACACGCACTCGCTGCGAAATTGGGTTTGAGCGTGTCCATCGCCAGTAAAATCAGTAACTAACTACTGCAAATTGACAACGATCTCGATCGCTGCAACATCCCCTTGTGAATGGTTAAATCGATAGTATAATTATTTACTTAGATCGTACTGATATTAATGGGCATAATAAACTGACACATTCTTTCTTAGAATTATTGCTAAAGGAAGTCAGCTGTAATCATACAGGACACTTTGATAGTTTGGCCTCGATCGCAGTAACATCCGATCGGGAATTTGAGAAAGTTGGTTAGTCAAAATCTATAAATATCATACAAGATTGGGAACCAAATGAACAAACAAATCTTAGTTACTGGCGGTGCTGGTTACATCGGTTCGCACACGCTTAAACAATTGGGTGAAGCTGGTTATGAGATTGTTGTATATGACAATTTATCGACGGGAATTACTAGCAATCTAACTTATGGGAAGCTAGTTTTAGGCGATCTAGCGGATCGATCGCAGTTAGCGCGCGTCTTTGCCGAACATAATTTTGATGCAGTATTGCACTTTGCGGCAAGTATTTCTGTCCCAGACTCGATCGTGCAACCGTTAGCTTACTATAGCAACAACACTGCCAATACGCTCAACCTACTGCATTGCTGTCAGGAATTTGAAGTCAATAAACTAATCTTCTCCAGTACTGCGGCTGTCTATGGGCAACCAGAAACTAATCCAATTACCGAAGAAACCGTACCCCAGCCGCTCAATCCCTATGGCAGTTCCAAGCTGATGAGCGAGCGCTTGATTCGCGATTATGCCGTAGCCTCGAATCTGAGATATGTAATTCTGCGCTACTTTAATGTGGCTGGTGCTGAAGTTAGCGGTAAGCTGGGACAATCGGGCAAAAAAGCCAGTCACCTGATCAAAGTTGCTTGCGATGCAGCTTTAGGTCGCCGTCCGGATGTAAGTATCTTTGGGACTGATTTCGATACTCCAGATGGGACGGGGATTAGGGATTACATCCATGTTGACGACCTCGCTAGGGCGCACGTTGACGCATTAGCTTATCTCAATAGCGACAGTCCGAGTCAGATTTTAAATTGTGGCTACGGACAGGGCTACAGCGTTCGCGAAGTCATCGAAAAAGTCAAAGAGATCTCTGGAGTTGATTTTACCGTTATCGAAGCCGAACGCCGCGCTGGCGACCCTGCTTGTGTAATTTCTGCGGCCGATCGCATTACCAAAGTACTCAATTGGCAACCTCGATATAATAACCTCGATCTCATCGTGCGGACGGCTTTAGACTGGGAGAAAAAATTAAGTTCCAACTCGAATTCAGTTTTACAATCGATCGGGAAAAGCTAGATCGATCGCCGCTACTAAGTTAGTATAACGACAGATCCCGACTTCTCTAGAGAAGTCGGGATTTTACAATAATCTTGTTTTAAAAAAACTCAACAAAAGTAACTTGTTAGCTAACGTCAGTTCGGGTTAAGGATATTGGCTCCGCATTAGCACCGCACTCGATTGTGTCTTGTTGCGCTTTTTACGTCGGGAAACCCGACGAGCGCGCACCGCAAATCGGTGCTAGTTGTGCGAAGTCCGCGAAGGCGGACTGAATATCTTAGTCCGCGAAGCGAAAAGTGCGGCCTTGGGGAAACACCAAGACCGCACTTTTTCAAGACAGGCGGACTTCGCATCATGAGCCGAGACTTCAGTCTCCAGGCTCCTCTTATCCCGAACTCAGGTTAGATAGATTAGTGTAAGGTCTAACTCGGCTAGAGCCAACCCAAACATTTATTTCTTTGCATACCATTTATTACGCCATTGAGTCATCATGTCGATCTCTTTCTGTTGAGAGGTGATGACACTTTTTGCAAACTTCTGCATTTCGGGACGTTGAGATTTTTGGAGAGCATCTTTTGCCATAGTTACCGCTCCTTGATGATGAGGAATCATGGCATCGAGAAATCTTTTGTCGAATTGGGCATCTGCTTTACCTAGTGACATATTCATTTGCATCATTTCTTTATGTTCCGCTGTCATCGGCATTTCGTGCTTCATTGCGGTATGCCACATGACTGGGATCGCTGATGCTTTGGGATACCATTGTTTCCGCCACTGTTGCATCTGCGTAATTTCTTGCTGTTGGTCGGAAATGATACTTTTTGCTAGTTTAATTAGTTCGGGACGTTTAGATTTTACAAGTACTTCTTGAGCCATGACTAAAGCACCTTGATGGTGCGGAATCATACTATCCACAAAGCGCAAATCGTAGTTAGCATCGGCAGGCCCAACATCCATATTATGAGTCATACCGCCGCTCTGTTTCATCATCCCGTTATGATTCATCCCGCCCTGATTCATGCCCCCTTGCTCTTTGGCAATTGAAGTCTGCATATCCATCGAAGAGCGAGAATTAGCAACACTGTAGATACCCAGGCTAAATACGGCAGTAGCAATGGTGGTGATGGCAAATAACTGAGTTTTAGGATTCATCATAGGGTTGGGAAGATCGAGTTATCTCCGATCGGGGTAATCTCTAACTGAGGAATATTATCTAGCATAACGCTGTAATGTGAAAACCAGATGAAATTTCATTTTCTAGCTATTTCACCTGATTTTATCTGAATCTATGATAATAGACATTATTAGGAATATTATTTAGATTTTCCGTAGAGGTATCCGATGAACGCAATCGATTTAGCTCGTCAACAACAGATTAAAGTCTACCGCATATCTACGCCCGAGCATGAGTGTCCCTGGGGATTGCGAGCGGTAAAATTGCTGCAAGACAACCATCTCCCCTTTGAAGATATTAAATTGCGATCGCGAGCTGAAGTAGATGAATTTAAGGCAAAATACCAAGTTGCAACTACGCCACAAGTTTTCTTTGGTGCCGAACGGGTGGGTGGTTATACCGATTTAGCAGCGCGATTTGGGGTTGCGATCGAATAGCCAGACGTTAGCCTATCTTCCAGTTGTGGTACTAGAATATTTATCTTTTGATATTTGCCGAACTCGCGATCGAGTTGGGATGTTTCACATCTATGGTACCAAATGATTGTATTTTTTACTAATATCATTGTTTTGCCGATCTCGATTCAGTGGCTTGGTAACGAGCGATTTATTATCTTTAATTAAAGCTGAATATATCGCGATCGATTCAATTACTACACAATTGACAACAGCTTCGACAGATACTTTTTTTATTAGGGTTGATGTTCGTGACTCATATCCGTGTAAGGATGGACGTGAGTGAACTGTGAATGCAAATGTGAATGTTGATGCGAGCCTTCCTGAGGATCGATATCCGTTAGATGTTCGTGATGATGGTCGGTGTGATGGTGATGTGGATGAACATGCCAGAAGTCTGCATGAGTGTGAGCGAATCGATCGGGTGTCAATAAAGAATGCCCGAGCGCGAGTAACGCCAATCCACCTAATCCACCATACAGAAAAGTTTGTCCTGTAAAGGTGCTACCCAGCCAGCCAGCCAACGGATAAGCTCCCGCCCACCACAAATGACTCCACGCAAAAAGCGCTCCGTAAACACGCCCCTGGAGGTCTGTCGGGGTTCGATCGGCAATTAACGTCTGCAGCGATAGGTTAATTAAACTTTGCCCGAATCCGGCGATCGACCAGAGTAAAATCAAAGGTACCAAACCGATATAGTTGGCGGGGAGCAATGCCAACGTAATCAGCAAGCCACCACCGAGGAGAGTCGCGATTTTCGATCGAAATTGGGGATAAGTACCGAGGGCAAGTGTGCCACAGGTAGCCCCCAAACCGAAACCCATCATCACCCAACCGTATTCTGCCGCTGTCTGTTGTAGCGTACCTTGCACGTAGCCGACAGTATTGACTAAAATCTGAGCACCAGCGATCGCTGCTACCAATTGCATTACCAAACCATACCGAATCGGCGCATCCGTCCACAATCTTACCGTTCCAGATCGAACATCCGTCCAGATCCGTCCTACAAAATCATCTTCAGCTGTCCGATCTACACGTAAAGTGCCAGGGAGCAGCGCAATCAGGAGCGCTGCAATCAGAAAGCTCGCACCATCCCAGAAAAATAGCTCTCTAGCACCGATAAATAAGGCTAGTACTCCAGCCATCCCCGGCCCAAATACGCCCAAAATCTGATATGTGGTACTAGATAATCCGATCGCTGCTGGATAATCTGTTTTACCCATTACCAATGGAATCGTTGCTTGATAAGTGGGGGTAAAAAAGGCAGTGAAAATATTTAATCCCAACACTAGCACGTACAGCTGCCACACTTGGCTTACCCAAGGCAGCAAGCAAACTAGCAACATCCGCCCTAAATGTGTCAACATCAGGATCGGCTTGCGATCGAATCTGTCCGCAATTACCCCAGCGAAGGGGGAAAGGACGACAAATGTGAGCACCCGTAACGTCAATGCAGTGGCAAGGACTATCGGCGAAGATTTGCCCGCTAATTCAAATGCTAATAATGCCAAACCCAGCCAAGTTAGGGCATCACCCAAGAGACTAATTGTTTGCGCCGCATACAACTGTCGGAAAATCGGATTATTTAGGCTGGTAAATAAGTTAGCTATTTTCATTGGCAAACTCACTAATATTGATGTTGCTGGATTTAGCGCGCCCTAATCTTTTAAACTAAGGGTAGCTCGAAGCAAAGAAAATCGATCGAATATCGCGCTGTGACTAATTGAAAAAAAATTGAAATGATAAGTTCGTTTCCAGTTATTTATTCGGATGATTTTCTCCGGCATCAAACGGGTGTATTTCATCCCGAAAAACCCGAACGCTTGACTGCGATAAAATCGGCATTAACCAAGTCTGTATGGGCGAATCGGCTCGATTGGCGATCGCCAACTCCAGTCACAGCCAGAGATCCACTAGCGTGGATCGCCAAGATTCACGATCTTAAGTATATCGAAGAAGTCCGCACGATCGCGACAAATGGTGGTGGATCGATCGATCCCGATACTCTTGTCTCACCGCAAACTTACGATGTTGCCTTACTCGCCGTCAATGCTTGGCTCGATGGGGTAGAAACAGTGATGGCGACAGGCGAACCCGCATTTGTCTTGGCACGTCCGCCAGGGCACCATGCGGATACGTATGGGGGGATGGGGTTTTGTATCTTTAGTAATGCGGCGATTGCTGCTAGATATGCCCTCGCACATGGTGCGACACGGGTAGCGATCCTCGATTGGGATGTCCATCATGGTAATGGCACCCAGGAAATAATCGCGAAAAATCCCCAGATTGCCTACTGTTCGCTACATGAGTTTCCCCATTATCCAGGGACGGGACGCGCCGAAGATACTGGCGAATATGGGAATATTCTGAATTTACCGATGACTGCTGGAAGTACGATCGCAGAATATCGCCCGTTATTTGAATCGAAAGTCATGCCGTTCTTGCAAGCGTTCGATCCCGATTTATTAATCGTCAGCGCAGGGTACGATGCAAATTATGACGATCCGTTAGCGAATATCTGTTTGCAACCGGAAGACTTTGGCATCTTTACCGATTATTGTTTGCAATTAACACGGAAGATCGTATTTGGATTAGAAGGTGGATACGATTTTGATTCCTTGGGGAGATCTGTCGTTGCGACGATCGAGCAATGCTTGAGTACTTAGCACCGTTTGGTGAAGTCCAAACTTCTTTTAAAATTAGTTCCGAAGTTAGAGAGGTCAATGTCTATTTTAAACCAGAGCGATCGATTCAACCGATCTCTGAATTATGATTAGATATTTACTAAGGCTTGAGAAACATATTTATTTACCAAGTTGATTAACTCTGTTGGCGTAAACGGCTTATTAATATAGTCATTAGCACCAATCATTTTTGATTTGAGTCGATCGAAAAAACCGTCGCGACTGCTGACCATAATAATTGGTGTATGTTTAAAATTTGGCGAGCGGCGCAGCAGTTGGCAGAGTTCATAGCCATTAATTTCTGGCATGTTAATGTCCATCAAAATCAGCATCGGATGTCTGCGGATCAGTTTAGTCATAGCCTGAGCGGGTTTTAGGAAACTGATTACTTCATATCCTTGAGATTCCAAAGTTAGCCTAACGCTATTTTGGATCGTCTGACTGTCATCGATACAAGCAATTAACGGGCGGACTTCATCTTGTTTGCTACCATAACTAGAAATCTGAGCACTGCGGTTTTGGATCAATGGTAGTAACATCTCACTCAGCCGTTGAACATCGATATTTAATTGACTTGCCGTACTATATAAGCAGAGATTTTGGGTGAGTGCGGCTTGGTAAGACTCGATCGCCTTAGTGCTTTGTAACTGTTGCCATAAGAGCTGATACAAACTATCAATATTAGATAGATATACTCTCACCAATGGTGAGGTGACATGCGGGCGAATTTTTTGCCATTGCCAGATCAGCTTTTTAACTGGGTTAATTATTTGTTGAGCTGAAGCTGATAAAATCAGCACATCTAAGTTAGCATCGAGATTGAATTCCATCTCAGCATTGCCAATCGCCATAATATGGACGAAAGCTTCTTGCGTACTCGTAAAAGCTAATTGACGAACTTCTTGAAGCGATAATTTACCCGATTGCCACTGATGACAGATAAATTGATAATCAGATTGACCGATAGTAAATTCGCTTAATTTAAAGTCAGGATGATGATGTTTTGTTAAGTAAATTAACCGCTCTCTTTGGCCTAATGTACTAGTTGCAAAATGGATCTTACCATTGCCAAAGTAAGCTTCCCAAGCCAGTGAAGCATCAAGGGAGTCTCTTACAATCAACTGTCCCGATAGTTCTTGTTGGATGATATCTTTTAATGCTTCAACAACTCTAGTCATCATTGGTATAGATATATTTTAACTAATCCGATCGAGAGCGCATATTTGGGCATGATGATGCTCGATTGCGCTTGCCAACATTCACTTACTGTGGGTGGAAGCATAGAGAGGAGAACGCTTTTATCTGGCTGAATGGGTGGTGAGACGCTCGACAGTTGCGTCTGAACGCTGTCTTTAGGAAGGCAGAAATACACGTAAATTTTTACGGAGACAGATTATCTGTCTCCTGTATTTAATATGCCCAAGAGAATGGCGATCTAAACACTAATTCGATCGGTGTCAGACAAGGTAGAAGCGCCGTACGGAAAAATTCTCACTCGATCGCAATCGAGTTGTTAGCTACACATTATTGGTGAAGATTGGAAACATGTTGAGATCGCCCGCAGTCAAGACTAGTAATGATAAGTGGTAACTAAAGTTTCGCAAATGACTAGAATTCATAAGATCTGGCTCGACATACAGCAACGCAAGCGGAGCGCTTCTCAACAGTATTTAGCTATTTCCAATTGGTTCGACTCATTGGCACTGACAGCCTCTGGAGCACACCTCCGACAGGCAGCTGTGGCTCGCACCGATCGCCAACCAGCTTTGGCAATCTTATTGGTAACTGGTTGGATCGTCCTGGCTGGAATAGCTCCAGCGATCGCCCAAGAGCGCAAGCCAGCACGGACGCTGACAGCTAGCGGCCGAGGGATCGTTTCCATTCCGACAACACTCAGTCTAGTCCGCCTGGCGATCGAAGTTCAAGCAAAAACGCCGACGAACGCTCAGCAAGAAGCGGCTAAGCGCTCGTCGCGGGTAGTGGAGTATTTAAAAACCCAACAGGTTGAAAAACTGCAAACAACAGGTATCAATCTCAATCCCACCTATATTTATCCCCCCAACGGTACGCCACAAATTACTGGCTATACCGCCACTAATAGCATTAGTTTTCGGGTGACAACCGATCGAGCGGGTGCGATCCTGGATGCTGCTGTCAAAAGTGGCGCGACGCGGATCGATAGTGTCAGCTTCGTCGCAGCAGATCGCGCGATCGCTAATGCCCAAATTCAAGCACTCAAACAAGCTACTCAAGATGCTCAACGTCAAGCAGATGCAGTGCTAGAAACTCTTAATCTGAAACGTAAAGAAGTCATCGGCATTCAAATTAATAGCAACTCCACTCCCATGCCACTCCCAATGGTAAGTCAAGGTACATTTACTAAGATGGCCGATGCCCAATCCACTACACCGATCGTTGGTGGGGAACAGCAAGTAGAAGCTGCTGTGACACTGGATATTGGGTATTAGTGCAGCGGTGCAGATCTGGAGGGTAGGCATCGATCGCCCTCCGAGCTTTCCCCTTTCACCCTAATTTCAGCACCACCAGAATTTATTCAAGATCGAGGTTGACTTCGCCTGAAATAAATGGGTTACTCGGCGTACTAGGGGCGATGCCATCGATCGAGATTAACGCTTCCATTACGGACTTGACAATTGGTGCGGCAACATTACTCCCAAAAGCTCTGTCACCAGGCTTTTTGGGTTCGTCTACAGCAGCCAACACCACATAATGATGTTCTGCATCTACAGGTAAAATACCAACAAAACTGGTAATTTTTTCCTTACCATAGCCACCTTTAATCGCTTTCTGAGAGGTTCCGGTTTTGCCAGCAATCCGATAACCTGGAATTTGGGCTTTGTCTCCAGAACCTCTGGTAACAACAGTTTCCATCATTTCGAGGACAGTTTTGGCGATCTTTGGCGTAAAAATTTGACTGGGTTCGGGATGGGTCGGTTTGTCTGTGCGTACTCCCGCACTATCATACAATCCGTCAACCACATAAGGCGTAACTAATTTACCCCCATTAGCAAGACTACCGATCAGGGTTGTCAGTTGAATTGGGGTAATCGAAATCCCCTGTCCGAAAGCAGTATTCGCCGGATAAATCGGGTCGCGCACGAACTCTTTGCGACTGACAAGCGAGCCTCGGGATTCTGAGGGAAGATCGATGCCGGATTTTTGGCCTAGCCCGATGCGCTGCAACCAATTATAAAAAATATCTGGCTTCAAGCGTTGCATCATTTTGACCATCCCTACGTTGCTAGAACGTTGTAAGACTTGGGCGACATCGATTAGACCATTGGGATTGAGATCGGCATTGCGAATCGGCTTGTGGTTGACCACAATCAGACCGCCATCATAAAATGTGCTCGTTGGCTCGATAATCCCATTTTCTAAGCCGATCGCCACGGCGATCGGCTTGAAAGTCGATCCAGGTTCGTAAATATCCCAGACCGCCCAATTCTGTAGCAAACTCAGCGACTTTTCCGATCCGACGAGCTTGGCATATCGTGCGAGAGATTTAGCGACATTATTGGGATCGTAGGTGGGTTCGACCACTAGCGAACGGATCGCACCTGTCTCTGCTTCCATAATGATGACCGTACCTCTTTGGGCGTGCCATTCGTCCATTTTGAGACGGAGAGCTTGTCTGGCAGCGCGTTGGAGGCGGAGATCGATCGTCAGCTTGAGATTGAGGTCGTCGGTATGTAAAAAATCTGGCGTGACACCATCGGGTAAAATTGCACCCTTGGCGGTCTGTGTCAGCTTAAATTCCCTAACTTTACGTTTTAACAGCAGCGATTGGCTATATTCTACTCCAGCTCTGGCAATTCGCTCGCCATCGAGATAGCCCAATACCTCCGCTGCCATATTATCTTGGGGATAAAGGCGGGTGTAGTCGCTCTCACCTTGGCTCAGCTCCAGACCATCGACTTTTAAGGCACGAATCCGACTGGCGATATCTTCCCGCAGCCCCTTACCTAGCGCAACTCCCGTTTGCTGATGTTGAAATTTGGCGATTAAGGTAGCTGGCTCGATACCCAAGATGGGTGCTAGTCGCCCAGCCAGATCTGCTGGCAGTACTTTCTTGATTTTAGTTTCAGTTTTTTTGCCAGGACGTTTGATGCGCTCTAATTCGCTAAATTGGATGGGATGAGCATAGAGCGTATAACTGGGCCGATCGATCGCCAGTTGATTACCAGCTCGATCGACGATCGTCCGGCGAGGGACAAAGGGTCGCTCGATCGTACTCTGTTGCATGCGCGCTCGTTGCTGTAAGTTGGGTGCATCAATGACTTGCAACCAGATCAGTCTCGCGACCAAACCCAGCGCCCCTAACCCCAAAACGATCCAGATGGTAATTAACCGATGCTTCACCAGAGCGCGATCTGTCGATCGCTCTCGAAGCGCCGATTGCCGCTGTTTCCGGAAATCGCTTGCCGATCGTGTCGATCGCACTCCAAATTGCTGTGATTTCCGGCGGGTATCGCTCATTTAACTAATAGCTTAGTAATCAAAGGCACAGAAATATTTATTATTCGATCGTATCTTAACGGAAATGTAACATTTAAATCGATCGCGCTGCAAAGATCGGTTAGGATTTAACTACACTGCTGTCCGGCACTTCTAAAAACATATGTTTAAAATCTAGATAAATCAATATTATTATTAATTTAGATTTGCCAGCCAGTGTAGTCTAGATCTAACTAAGTCCATCATTAGCTCATTTTCTGTTATTTACTATACATCGGCTTTACTTAGTCGATTGTTGGGTATCTATTCAGATAACGGATATCTAAGCTATTGTTAATTACAATATTCATCAAAACTAGTTGTTATTAATGAAACAGCAAAGTAGTTCGATCGTAACTCTAGCACTGATATTAGCATCTGGCGGCACTAGCCTCAATGCTAGCGCCCAAACGGCTGCCGATAATTTCCCATTGCCTACATCTGTGGCTGCTGGAACCAAAGTGCAAATTGATGGCTCTAGCAGTATGCAAGCTGTCAATCAAGGCCTCAAAGAGCGGTTTCAAAAGCAATTTCCAGGTGCTGATGTCACCGTACCGACACAGTATCAGGGCAGCGACAGCGGCATTAAAGCAGTTGAAACAAACAAAGCCGATCTAGCAGGGATCGGCCGTCCGCTTACCAAAGCCGAAAAAGCTCAAGGTTTAGCAGCGAAGACAATCGGTAGATCCAAGATCGCGATTATTGTCAAAGACACTAACCCGTATAAAGGCAATCTCACCCTCAAAGATTTTGCCAAGATTTATCGGGGTGAAGTAACAGATTGGTCGCAGTTGCCTAGTGCCAATGGTGCTAAGGGCAAAATCAAAGTGATCGATCGACCTGAGACTAGTGATACGCGGCGTGCGTTTGCTAATTACCCAGTATTTCAAAATGGTAAGCTTAGAACTGGGAGTAACGCCCAAAAACTGACTGAAGACTCTACTCAAGCAGTCGTCGATAAATTAGGCGAGGATGGGATCGGGTATGCACCCGCCGACCAAATCAAAAATATTCCCGGAATTAGAGCCGTTACGCTTCATAGCACCCAACCGGACAATCCTAAATACCCCTTCTCTCAGCCGCTTGCTTACGCCTACAAAAATCAAGGCGGCAAAGTTAGCGATGGCGCTAAGGCATTTCTCGGATATGTCAGCGATACCTCCGGTCAAACAGCAGTCAAAGAAGCGATCGCGGCTGGATCTGTAGCCACAACGCCTAACACCACACCTCCTACCACCACTGGAGCTGGAACTAGCACCACTGGAACTACTGGTACCGAGACTACGGGAACCACTCCAACGACCACACCCAGTAGCGAACCGGCGGCTACGACCACGACCACGACAACTACAAACACTACTACCACCGCCGGAAAAGGTGGATTCCCGTGGTGGATCTTACCTTTATTGGCGATCGGCGGTGGATTGTTATGGCTATTGGGACGGAAGAAACCCACCGAAGAGCCACCTCGATCGGCAGTGACAACCACTCCCGAACAACCACCAGGACTCAAACCACTGTATCCACCACCACCATCGCGGACATCTCGAGGTGATGGTTTGTCTGGAGACTTATCTGGCGACTTATCTTCAGGATTGGGTGGCTTCCGGCCAGCAGACGATCTGCGATCGGGTGATTTACGATCGGGCGATCTGTCTGGTACTTTACCGCCACGACCCAATTTAAATACACCCAACGTTAATTTTAATGGCGTAGTCGATTCGGTCAAAGACAAAGCCAACGATATCAACCTCGCAGGTGGAGCGGCAATCGCTGGTGGAGCCGCAGCCGCAGCCGCAATCGGTAAAGGCATGTTCGACCGTGCGAACGAGCCAGTAGGCGAACTGCATCCGCCAGAAATCGCAACTCCAGACCTCTCCAACCCACTTGAAGGGTTGACGGATAAATCTTCTAACCTCCTCCCAAATCTCGATCTCAAGAATCCATTAGATGGCGTTCGGGATAAAGTCGGCGATGCGATCGCCGATGGTGGTGCTACGGCTGCCGCAATTGGTGGTACCGCGCTAGCAGGCGGTGCAGCCTTAGCTGGGGGTGCTGGGAACGCAGTTGGTAATCTATTTGGCGGTTACGACCAGCCAGAGTCAGCCGATCTGAGCCTCGAGACACCCGATGCCGATCTGTTGGCTGGTGGCATCCACAGCCAGCCGGAAGAGCTAATTCCTGACGGCAATGTCGATTTTTCATTTGAAGGTATTGGCGATCTGCTCCCCGAGGGTACTTCAACCAATCCTTTAGATAAAGTTGGCGACTTCTTTAAAGAGGGTGGTGCAGCCGCTACTGCTGCAGGCGGTGCCGCGATCGCTGGGGGTGCTGCCTTGGCAGGCGGTGCGGGTCAATCGGTCAGCAACTTCTTCGGCGGTCAAACAGCAGAAGATATCTCGGAAGGACTCTGGCTGGAAGAACCAAGCGATAGTGCCAACCCAGACCCATTCAGTCTGTCAAATCCGCTCGACTCAGCTAAAGACAAAGCTGGTGAACTCCAGGATAAAGCTGCGGATTTAATGCCTGAAGGCATCAACTTCGACCTCGATAGTAACCCCTTCGGCGATTTAACCGACAAAGCTGGGGACTTCTTTACAGGTAGTGGAGCCGCAGTCGGCGCAGCCGGAGCCGCAACGATCGCTGGTGGTGCCGCATTGTTTGGTGGCAACAAATCAGAGATCTCAGAGTTAGAATCACGCAATCCCGAACTGGATACCTTCGATCGCGATTTAGAAGCGATCGATTTCGACAGTTTAGACGACGATCCATTTGCTGGTTTATCGGATTTACTCGGTGAAGAAACAGGGGATATCGAAAAAGACAATCAAAAGCCCGATCCAAGCGGCTTTTTTGACACGCTAACCGAAAAATCTACTGGTTTTCTCGATGATGCCAAAGGGATGGGCGGTGCGGCATTAGCTGGTGGCGCAGCTGCAGCAGCCGGAGCCGGACAAGCATTCCAATCTTTCTTTGCAGGGACAGATCCGGCAGCAGTCGATCGCAGTGGCGAACTTTCTGGCAATCTTTATAGCGAAGGTCAAATTACCCTAGTTTCTGCCAATCCAACTCAAGCTTATACGCATTGGGAAATCCCCGTGCGGCTCAAACGGCAATTGCGGGAACAGGGCGGTCAAAAGTTGGTAGTGCGTCTTTATGATGTTACCGATGTCGATCCAAATGTCGAGTTACCGACAACTTTTCAAGAGTTTGAATGTAATGATTCGGCATGGGATTTGGAACTACCGATCGCCCAGAGCGAACGGCGTTATCTAACCGAAATCGGTTATGTAACTGGCACTGGTAGCTGGTTAATGCTGGCTCGTTCTGCGCCATTATGGATCCGCACCAATCCTAGCTAGTAACTAGCTATTTATTGTTAGCAAAAAGCAGCAACTTATCGATGATAAGTTGCTGCTTTTTTGTCGCTCGATCGAGCGAATATTAAATTGAAATTTATACTTTTACCATCCATAATTAGCTGGTGTTAATGTCGATCTCATCATCCATCTACTAGTTCTCCAAATTAAACATATCAGTGATTCAAATCTTTACGGTATTGCTTGATTGCTAGCGTGTCTTGTACAGTAGGTGACAAGACCACAGCATGAGGCAATTTTTTATGCACCAAATCGATGCTCGGGCAGAAAATTTATTACAACCAATTGTTGGCGAATCAACAGTCAAAGGTCGATCGTTGTTGCCGACAAAAGCTGCGATCGTGGGGATTCTAGAAACAGTCCAAGATATCATTGTCGTCTCTCTCTGCATCGGCTTATTTAGCGTGATGACGATTCAAATTCGGGCGATGTTTTTTTCGCTGTTACCGCCTTCACACTTTCGTGACGTAACTGCGGATATCCTCTACCTACTGATTTTAGTTGAATTATTTCGGCTGCTAATTATCTATCTCCAGGAACAACGAGTTTCGGTGGGAGTGGCGGTAGAAGTCGCGATCGTTTCAGTATTACGCGAGATTATTGTTAATAACATTCTCGAAGTTCAGTGGAGTCAAATCTTAGCTACTTGTGCGTTCTTGCTGGTGATGGCGGTGTTACTCGTAGTGCGAGTTTGGCTCCCACCAACTTTCGATGGCATCGATCCAGAACACCGTCAAGTGCATCAACGCCAAATTGAGTTACAGGAGAAGATGCGACATTAGATATTTGGAATTTTGGATTAGTTAATTACTATTTGCTAATATTTAGTATTGATAGAATCAGCCATACCAGCCACTATTCTAATCTTCAGGATTTAAAAATTCAGGACGGACGGATTGATTTTGAGCTAATAAATCTCGAACATCCGTCCATTTTCCTACCTCGATCGAGTCGATTAAACTATCCAATCGCTCGCGATAACTAAGTAGCGATCGCAATAAAGCATCCCGATTGTGTTGAGCCATCATCATTCCCATTTCGGGGTTACCCGCACCCACCCGACTGGTATCTTTAAAACCCGTGCTGGCAAATTTCTTGGCTAAGTTGAGAATCTGCGGATCTGGTTCGTCCAGACAAGCACCGAGTAAGCTGGCACCTACCATCACTGGTAAATGTGAAATCCAGGCTACCGCGAGATCGTGTTCCGCAGGAGTTACATGATACAGGATGCAATCTAACGAGCTTACCAACTCAGCCACACGTTCTAACGCCGCTACCTGCGTTGTGGCGATCGGGGTTAAAACATAAGGTCGCCGTGCAAACAACCCCTTCTCAAAGGCCGCAATCCCACTCTCAGAGTTACCCGCCATCGGGTGTCCACCGACAAAATTCGCCCACAGCGCTGTAGCCGGCTCGACGATCGCGCCTTTGACCGAACCTGCATCGGTGATAATTGTCTCGGGATGCAGATGGGGAATCAGTCGTTCGATCGTTGGCAAAATCGCCCCGATCGGCGTACAAATAAAGATGATTTCGGTATCTTTTAGACTAGCGAGATCGCAGCTAGCTCGATCGCAAATTCCTTCCCGTTCGGCAATTTCGCAAGTAGTCGTCTGTAAACTTACCCCGATTACTCGATGCCCCAGTTGGCGAAAATCCCATCCGAGAGATGCGCCGATCAATCCAATTCCGACAATGCCAATTTCCACTATTATTTCTTATTTGTTATTAGTAATAAAGTCGGTAGTCTTTGACTACTACCATCGCTCCCGATCGATCGCTGCCTTGTGTTCGAAAAATATTTAGAAAATATAAATAAGCAATAGTAAAAAAGCGCCCTAGACTTGTTAATATGGATAAAATTCTTAGATCTAAACAGCTATCTAGGAAGTCATGACTCAATCCTACACTACAGAATTGACAGTATAACAGTATAAATTGCTAGCATCACTATCGACAAGTACGCTTGCATTAAAACGCTGGAGATGTTATTTGACAGTCGATCGGTCGCTCTTAGAATCTGCTTGACAAGTGTGCTCGATCGAGTTGACACCACTGCCATCAGGGGCATCCCGACACAATTAACCGGTAGGCAGGGTTATTGTGTACAAGCAAATAAAAATCTGCCAGCACCAAGAGGATCGGAAATTACCTTTGCCAGCCCAGTTTTCGCCCAAGGTGGATGAAGAACTCCCGTTACTGTCACATCGACTACTACTTATGCATGAGACTCGCTGAGTCAATTAGCCTAAATATCGTCAGCCCTCTGTGTATTCCCAAAAAACGCATGTTAAATTTTTAACAGTCACCCCTAAGTGACATTGTATCTAGTCAGGAATATACAGTTCACCTGTAGATCGGCACAATATGTTTGAATCATCCCACGATCGACTGATTCGATCTTCAACTTCTGAAATCATCACTCCCTCCAGTAATATCCGCTTATCACCAGAGCGGGAAATGAGCCTGGGGATGGTTCTGACTAGCTTACGCAAGTATTGGTATGTAACGGCGATCGTCAGCTCGATATTGATGGCAGGAATCGCTTATAAAACATTTAAAGAACCTAAGATCTATAAGTCTTCAGTCCAGATTGCGATCGAGTTGAAAAATTCGACATCGATCGCTGAAAAAATCAGCGTTGTAGCAGGTGGAACTGGCGCTGGGATAGGCGACGATCGCAGTACGACACTGGATACGATCGTCCAAAAATTGAAGAGTAAAACGATCGTTCAAAAAGCGATCGATACGATCCCCAATCCCAATTTGCGTTCCTCGGTAGATACGGTCGTACAAAATCTTACGATTCAAGCCGGACAAACTACCAATACTTTAACGATTACTTATACAGATACCAATCCTCAACGAATCGTCGCCAATCTCAATGCCTTAAGTAATATTTATATCGATTACGGGATTAAAACTAAAAAAGCCAGAACCGATAATTCGATCGGCTTTATCGAGTCGCAGATCCCCAAATCGCGGCAACGGCTCAAAACTGCATCTAAACAGCTCGAAGGTTTTCGGCGCAGTTATCGGTTTATCGATCCCGAAAGCTCGGCCAAAGGGCTAGCAGAATATCGTCAAGAAGTATTAAAATCTTTGAACGAAAATAGAGTCAAGTATAAAGAGACGCTCAAACAAGACGAGCAGCTCAAAAAACAATTAACTAAAGTTGGCTTGACTGCAAATAATACTTTGAGTACGACGATGTTGACTCAAGATACCGCCTATCAAGAGTTATTCAAAAAACTCAACGAACTGGAACTACTATACAGTCAAGAAAAACTCCGGCTGACTGAAAATAGTCCGAGTTTGATAAGTGTTAGGGAAAAACGCGATGAAGTGCTAGCACTCCTTAAAAATAGAGCGCAGCAAGTTCTCAAGCGCGATGTACCGAATACCGATTTAACCAATGGTGGTATTGCTAATTTTGGTAACAGTCTCGCCCAAAATCTCGCCAATAAGCAAGCAGATATCGAAACACTTTTAGCCGCTCAAACCGCTCAATATCAGGGTTTGGAAAAGGTTTATCGGGAAATCGAAACCCAGATCGCCCAATTGCCCAGCCTGCAACAACAATATACCGAATTGCAACGGCAATATACGATGTCCTCTCAAGAGTTGAATGCCTTTCTTCAAAAGTTGCAAGAGTTAAAAATTGCGGATGCCGAGCAAGTCGTACCGTGGACTTTACTCGATCCGCCAGAATTACCTCACATCCCGATTTTCCCAAATGTCAGCCAACAATTATTATTGGGTGCTTTAGGTAGTTTGGCACTGGGGATCGGTACGGCAGTTGGATTAAATAAACTCAGAAATAGTCAAAATAATCGGATCGACAATCCAGATACTCTCAAAGCAATGACCGGGATGCCGATCTTAACTCTGGTACCTAAAATGGCCGATCTCGAGCAGCTCGCATTACGTGGGGGCAATGATGTCCCCCCAGCGACAACGAGCAACACTAAGAACTACTCTTACTGGAGCTTCCTCGAATCGTTGCGGATGCTAGTACTCGATATCGGACTAGTTAGTGATACCGAAGATCGATGTGGCAAAGTATTGGCAATGACTTCGGCAGTACCGAAGGAAGGTAAATCAACGATTAGTTTTCATACTAGTATCACCTTAGCCGAACTCGGCTATCGCGTCTTATTAGTCGATCTAGATCTACATAAATCCACGATTCCAAAATTGTGTCATAACTCAGAGTTATTTAAATCTGTAGATTGTGCGGATGAGATGGGATTGAGTAATGCTATCGTCAATGGATTTGACTATAAAGATCTTATCAAGAAGAGTTCTAAATTTAATTTAGATGTGTTGTTTTCTGGCCCGATGCTGGTGAACTCCATTTCGTTAATTAATTCTCAACAATTCAAACGACAGATCGATCGCTGGCGCAACGATTATGACTATGTGATCTTCGACACGCCACCGATCGTTGGAGTTAGCGATACTCGCTTGATTGCCACTTTGGTAGATGGGTTGGTTTATATCGTTAGTCTGAATGTCGCACAACGCCAGACGATCGATCGAGCAATCGATATTATTTCATCGATTCAAACTCCAGTCTTAGGATTGGTAATCAATCGCGTAGAAACCGAGCATTCTGGATATCAAGAGCACTACCAATACTATCAAGAATCCAATCAAAAATATGCAATCGATCGTCAAAAACATCAATTGATTTAGCAGTTAAACATTGAATTGAAAATAGCCCGCAATGGTGGCGGATTAAAACTTGAATCTCGTCACCTTACTTTGTCAATCGCTTTAATCATTTTAAAATAGGCTCGCTCCTGTACTCGTCGCTAGTCGATCGAGTAAAAATCATCAATCAATCGACACTATCATTAGTAAATCATGAGAATAGTTCACCTAGCTAAATATCATTCTCCGCTCTACGGTGGGATGGAAAGTCATGTCGAAACATTAGCTCAAAAGCAAGCTAAATTAGGTGCAGAAGTTTGTATTATTTGTGTAAATAGTTTTAACGATGAGGCCCAACTTTCGCAGCACACTAAAACAGAAATTACCTTTAACGATCGAGTACAAGTAATCAAAGTTGGGAGAATTGCTTCATTCTTAAAGTTAGATTTTTGCCCGTCATTGTTTTTCTATATTAGATACTTTGCTAAGTTCTCTGATACGATTTTTCACGTTCATACTCCCAATCCCACAATGTTACTTGCGTTGATGCTGACGGGGAAGATTCGCCGGAACTTAGTGATTACCCACCATAGCGATGCAATCCGGCAAAAAGTGCTCAAGTACTTGTTTCGGCCGATCGAACATCTCATTTATAGCCAAGCAAAAATTATCTTGACTACAAGTAAAGCATACCAAAAAGGCTCGAAATTTTTACGACTTTACCGTCAGAAATTGGATGTATTGCCGCTTGGGTTAGAGCTATCGACCTTTACCAATCCCCCACAAAGTACACTCGATCGAGCGCAGCAATTAAAAGCCCAACATGGCGATGTTATCTGGCTGGCAGTGGGGCGAATGGTCTATTACAAATCGTTCCATATTGCGATCGCCGCACTGCAACACGTTCCAGGCAAACTATTAATCGTCGGTACTGGGCCATTAATGGACGATTTACAAAAAACTGCCTACGAATTAAATGTCGCAGATCGGGTAGTGTGGTTGGGCAAAACTAGCGATGTGGAATTGGTTGCCGCCTATCATGCTGCGACAGCGCTATGGTTTCCCTCGAACGTTCGCAGTGAAGCCTTTGGAATGGTGCAAGTAGAAGCGATGGCCAGTGGTTGTCCTGCGATCAATTGTGATATTTCCGGGAGTGGCGTGCCGTGGGTATGTCGCCACGAGCGAGAGGGTTTGACAGTAAAGATCGATAACCCACGGGCTTTTGGCGAAGCGGCGCGGCGGTTACTCGAAGAGGAAGGACTCCGCGAACGCCTCGCTCGAGGCGCGAGACTCCGAGCAGAGAAGTTTAGCGATTCGATGATGGCACAGCGGAGTTTAGCGATCTACCAGCGGTTTGCCAAGGAACGCCAACTCGGACAAACGGCAAGTTTGATGGCATCGAGCGAGTTAGAAATTTCCGGAGACTTTACCCCCTAAATAGAAACCGCAATCACGCTCCGACACGAGATATTATGTTGACCTCATCCGAACTCATAACTAAAGACCCAGCTGATGTCCATACTCATCACCCGACAATACGGTTGGAATTTCTAGATGGAGTCCGGGGCTTTTCGGCACTGTATGTCACTTTCTATCATTTTTTATTTTGGCATCGATCGTTAGAGACTTTGCCATTGCCAATTAAGGTCGCATCTAATCTACTGCGATTCGGGCACGCATCGGTCAGTATTTTTATCGTTGTTTCCGGTTTGAGTTTGATGTTAGGCGTACTTGCCAATCCTCAGCTCAAAATTCGGGGCGGGTTTAAAGGCTATATCCTGCGGCGGGCAAAACGAATTATGCCACCTTATTATGCTGCACTGGCTGGCTCGCTAATTTTTCTGTGGATCGGACAGCAATTTTTTCCTGTAGCTATAGCTACTGATGTTGCTAGCGGCTTGCGTGTTGAGACGATCGTCTCTCACCTGCTGTTGATTCACAATCTCAATCCAGCCTGGAGTAATAGCATCAACTTCACGCACTGGAGTGTCGCCACCGAATGGCAGATCTATTTCCTGCTGCCATTAGTCTTTGTGCCGCTCTATCGTAAATTTAGTGCCTTCATCATGGTCTCTGTAGGAATTGGGCTAGGAATAGTTCCAGCATTTTTTGAGTGGGGCAAAGATGTCTATGTCGCTTGCCCGTGGTACATCGGCCTGTTTGCGATCGGGATGCAAGGGGCGATTTGGGCACACCAGATCCTCAAACATCCGCGCAGAAGTTATCACCGCCTCATTTCTCGCTTATTTATCATTGCATTGGTGGTGACGATCGTTTCGTTCCGCATCGGTGGCGATGGACAGTTATTAGATCGCGTACCATTACTATTTGCTTACGTGCTCCAAAGTGGTAAAGATGATGGTGTTGGCGGGATGGTACTGGCATTTTTACTGTATCTGACCTCGGTGCAGGCGAGCAGTAAAGGAACGAAGTGGGGGAACTGGATGCTGGCTTGTTTGAGCGGGAAAACAGCAAAGTTCTTAGCTAGTTTTTCATATAGCTTGTATTTGACTCATGCCATTATCGTCTCGTGCTGGTCGCTGCTCGTGGAGCCGAATTTATCGATCGATCTCACTGCTCAGTGGTTGGTACGTGCTGGGATCGTATTACCGTTGACAATCGGTTTCGCTTATGTTTTTTATCTCTTGTTTGAGGCTCCAACGCTACGAGTCAAGCAGAAAGCCTAGATGGGGAGGGAATAAGGGATAGGGAATAGGGAATAGCGATTCGCACACTCTGTTGTTTTCCGACGGTTTAGTGAATTAATACAGGCGGAACTTTAGACGACAAAAATACTAAAAAAGACTATATTTTTACTTTTACAAAAGGTCTAATCATGAAAGTTCTACATGTATATGCCGGAAATTTATTTGGCGGGATCGAGACGCTACTGGTGACACTAGCTCGCCAACGGGATCTCTGCCCAGAGATGGAGCCGCAATTTGCTTTATGTTTTGAGGGCAGATTATCTCAGGAGTTAGCGACTACTGGTGTTAAAATCCATCAGCTTGGAGGGGTGAAGCTCAGTAATCCGTGGCAAGCATTTCAAGCCAGAGCACAGCTCAAGCGTGTCATTCGGCAAGAATCGATCGATTTAGTCATTTGCCATGCCTGTTGGCCGCAGGCGATTTTTGGTGGGACGGTCAAACAGATGGGCAAACCGCTAATTTTCTGGTGCCACAACACACCAACAGGGACTGATAAGATCGAGCGACTGGCAAAGTTCGTGCGACCAGACTTGGTAATAGTGAATAGTTGCTATACCCAACAGCAACTCCCGCTACTTTATCCTCAGATCCCCAATCAGGTTGTATATTGCCCAGTTACGCCGATTGAGATCCCCGACCGCCAAGCCGTCAGGCAACGAGTCAGACAGCAACTAGGCACGCCAGCAGATCGCACTGTAATCGTTCAAGTATCGCGCCTCGAACCAGGTAAAGGACATGCTTTGGCGATTGCGGCATTAACCCAGATAAAAGATCTCCAAAATTGGGAATACTGGATCGTAGGGGGAGCGCAACGAGAGAGCGATCGCGATTATTGTCAGCAATTGCAGCAACAAGTCAACCAATTCGGCTTAGAGCATCGGATTCGGTTTTTAGGCGAACGTCAAGATGTACCGAATTTACTCGGAGCTGCCGATGCTTTCTGTCAGCCGAATCTAAGTCCTGAAACGTTTGGCATCTCCTTTATTGAAGCCTTATATGCCGGATTACCAGTGGTGACAGTGGCGATTGGCGGTGGGGGCGAAATTGTGAATTCAACTTGTGGATATGCCGTGGAACCAGGAAATGTCAGCGAGATTGCCCAAGCATTGAGGGGATTGATACGAGATCCATCACAACGCCAGCAATTTAAAAAGTCAGCAGTAAATAGAGCGATCGAACTGTGCGATCCACAGCAGCAAATTGAATTATTGCATCGAGTAATTCAGCTAAATTCTGACTAGCAATTTTTCACTTATAAATTCTCAAATCTCAAACCGATCGATCGTTAATTCATAGGAGATATATCTTGAGCGCTATTACTGAAGGAAAATACTACCAAAAGCAATTTGGTTGCGATAGCAACATTATTGCTTGGAGCCACCGCTCCCGGTTTGAGACAGCTTTACGCTTGATTGGCTCACAGCAAAAATTACTAGACTATGGTTGTGGCGACGGCACCTTTCTCTCGATGGCTGCAAATCAGTTATCTTCTGGCCACGGCGCAGATATCGCAGCAGATCAAGTCAAAGACTGTCAGACTCGCTTTGCCGATCTCCAGAATATTCGCTTTTCCACCATTGCCGAAATCGCCGATTCCGCTCATGTAGGGTCTTACGATGTCGTCACCTGTATGGAAGCACTCGAACATTGTACGGATCCAATAGTGGAAATCGTACTCAAAGACTTGGCTCGACTCGTCGCTGCTGACGGGCGGGTAATTATTAGCGTACCGATCGAAATTGGGCCAACGTTCCTGTTGAAGTTATTGCTACGCAAGCTTGCTGCTTTGCGGGGTTTGAGCGATTACCGCTACTACGAATCTTATTCACTATCAAATGCCATCAAGATGATTTGTGCTGGAGAGAATACCATAGTAGACCGTCCGGTATATGGCGAACCAGATGAGCCTTCTCACTCCCATTATGGTTTCAACTGGCGGGCGATGCGCGAGCGAGTCCGGGAGCATTTGACCGTCGAGCAAACGATCTTCTCGCCGTTACCCTGGTCGGGTGGGTGGTTTAGCAGTCAAGTGTGGTTTATCTGCAAGCCATTCGATCGACAATAATGCAGTCAGAAAACATGTATTGCAGCCTGATATTTTGGATCTTTCCCCGATTACTAATTTAGATTGATATGTTACTCGGACTCAAGCGAGATGAATGGAACTGGGCGCATAACTTTATGCTGTTGCAGTTTATTTTACAGCTATTGCTGCTAGTTCCTGGGATCGGGGCACTCCGAACGGTACTGCGGATCGGCTGTTTTGGTCTGAGTCTTTATCTTTTAGCCACGACCAAAGAGCGAGGGATCGACTATCCAGTTAAATGGATGGCTTATGGAGTTATGGCAATTTTATGCTTATCATTTTGCTTTAATTTTCAGAACAATTCAATCTTTGCTGCCTTGGGTCAAATTGCAATGTATTTAGCAATTCTTGGACCGTTATTTTGGGCGACTAAATTACCGATGTCTGCTGCGGGATTTCGCAATTTACTCGCACTAGTTTGGGTGTTTCAATCGGTTAGTGTCTTATTTGGGTTGCTGCAAATCTATTTTCCCGGACAATTTCAGTTTCAACTATCATCGGTAATTGAAAATAGTACCTACGGTGGCGAAAATCTCAAAATCGTCCTCCAAAATGGTGTATCGGTATTTCGTCCGTCAGGATTGACTGATTCACCTGGGGGGGCAGCATTAGCCGGATTTTATGCTGTCTTACTGGGACTGGCATTCTTTTTAGAAGGCAAAAATAAGTACGTGGCCGGATTAGGAATCCTGAGTACTTTTATCGGCTTTTTCTGCATCTATATGTCGCAGGTTCGGAATATTTTGATCGTTACTTGCTTGTGTATTGGCTGTTTGTTAGTCGTGCTATCGGTCAGCCGCAATTTCAAGCGCGCGATAACCTTAGTTGCGACGCTCCAACCATTGATTTTGGGTACGTTTGGCTGGGCGGTTGCTGTCGGCGGTGCGGGGACACTCGATCGGATAACTTCGCTATTTTCTGGCAGTGCCGACCAAGTTTATCACGAGAATAGAGGACGGTTTTTAGAAGATACCATCAATCTATTAGTGCCCAAGTATCCTTGGGGTGCTGGGTTAGGGCGCTGGGGAATGATGTATGGTTATTTTGGCAAGAATGGCAATCCGTTTACCGACCCGATTTGGGTAGAAATTCAGTGGACTGGCTGGCTATTAGATGGTGGGATCCCATTGATAATTGCCTACGGTGGTGCATTATTTTCAGCTTGCTATTATGCCTTCAAAATTGCTTGCCAACAGCGGATGGATGGTTTCTCTTTTTGGGGTGCGGTCATCTTTGCATATAATATCGGAATCGTGATGATTACATTTAATTATCCAGTATTTATCTCGCAGACAGGTATGGAGTTCTGGTTGCTCAATGCCACAATTTTTGTAGCTGCAAATTCCCAACAACAGCAAATATATGTGGATTGAGTTAGTCTATGACACTTGCTAGCCTGCAGAAACTTGAGTGAGTAGCTCGGCGACTAGCTTGGCAACCGCTCTGAGGCTATGTCGCTCGTACCATCGATAAGCATTGCTCGCGAGCAACTGGGCTGTCTGGAGATCGATCGACTTATCAGATCGCACCACCCAATAATCTCGATCGATTTCGACACCATCTAAGTTATCGCCGAGATTAGCTCGATCGAATACCGATAACAGTTGATGACTGGAGTAAGCCGCAAAAATCGTGGACTTGGCAATAAATGGAATCGGGTAGTTGATAAAACCCACCCGCGCCTGACTAAAAATTTCAGAAATTTCGGTGGCGTGTAGAATACCCATTGCATTTACCTTAACACCTGGAATCGATCGCACTATTTCTGTCGAACTATGACCGATATCATAGATTTCGCTAATCTCTAATTGCTGACATACTGTTGTGAGTTGTTCGAGAGAATTAGTATAAATAGACTTGCGAAAGCCACTATTACCAAAAGTAACCAACCAGGGTTTGCGTTTGCTTAGCGGTCTAGGTTCGTTACTCTCTCCCACTGTTGAAAATACTGGTAAAGCTGCAATTCTATCACGATGCTTGGTACTCAAACCCACGATTAAATTAATAAATCTTTGATTGCTAGTCATGACGACATCGGCAAGTTCGATTAAGTCTTTGGCAATCTGGCGTTGCAGCGGCGATGTCCAAAACTGACTATTCCAAGGTCGACGATCGCTGGCATATACCTCATGAAACATCACCATCAGTCGTCGAGATGGTTTAGCTTGTCGCCATTTAGTTAAGGCAGCTACCAACCACAACGGACAACCACGTTTAGCATAACCATAACCAACATAGTGGAGAAATAAAGTGTCTATGTCATTACAGCGATCGAGGATATCTAATAGTGAATCTCGCGATCTTGTCATTAGTTGAACCGAGCCTAAAGCTCCTGGCTGAGACTCGATCGGCTGTAACGGATCGCAAGCAATAAATTTAGTTGAAATCCCATGCTGCGCGGCTAAAGCATCCGATAACAAACAGGCATAATCGCCAACTCCATCTACAACAGGTGGAAGTCTGGGTACGATCGACAAAATTGTTGACATCAGTTTCTGGAGATTGGGGTAATTTAGTAAACGATCGAAACTTTAATATGAATAGTCTACATAAAATCTTGGTATTTGCCACTAAAGGCGAAAATACTAATGATGAGTCGAGGATCTTAGCTTTATTAGATAATTTTAAAATTACCAGATTTGCGTTTGATGCGCGCCTCAAAATCCGTAGTTGCTGGCAATTAATTAAATCTGGTTTTAGCGATCGACCCTCACTAATCGTGATGGAAGGAACTGGAGTCGCAGGCGGACTGGCTTGTTTGATATTGCGCTGGTCGCTAAACATCCCCTATGTAGTCAGCAGTGGCGATGCCGTCGCGCCGTTTATTGCGATGAAATCAAACCATCTCGTTGGCTACTTCGCGCAATTGTACGAGCAACTATTATGTCGCTATTGTGCGGGATTTATCGGCTGGACACCTTATTTAGTTGGTCGGGCGCTGACCTTTGGTGCGCCGAGGGGGGTGACTGCGGCGGGATGGTCGCCCAAAAATTATAGTGCGGAGGAATTCGATCGCTTTAGGCAGCAGACCCGCGCACGATTGGGCATTCCCTCACAGGCGATCGTCTATGGGATCGTCGGCTCGCTCAGTTGGGTCGAAAAACTTCAGTATTGCTATGGAGTCGAGCTAGTCAGCGCCAGACAAAAAATCGATCGGAGTGCGGATATCTATGTAATTATCGTCGGCGACGGTACGGGGATGCAGCATTTACAAACATTGGCGGCAGATCTCTTGGGTACCAAAATTATCCTCACGGGTAATATTCCCAACGATCGCGTATTTGAATATCTGGCGGCGATGGATGTTGCCAGTCTCCCGCAAAGTGTCGATGGCGTTGGCAGCTTTCGGTACACCACTAAGGTGAGCGAATATTTAGCTGCAAAATTACCGATCGCGATCGGGCAAGTACCGATGACTTACGATTTATTATCTGGTTGGTCGTGGTGTCTGGCGGGAAATAATCCTTGGGACGCTCGCTATATTACCGAGTTAGCTGACTTGATGACAACGCTGACTCCCACCGCAATTATCGCCAAACAGCAACATATTCCAACCGAAATCGCCGAATTCAATCTCGAAGATCAGCGCGAAAAAGTTACTAGATTTATTGGGGATATTTTGAGATGACTACTCAATTTTCGATCGTTACAGCGACAAATTATTAGCGAAATCGCCGAATTTAATCTCGAAGATCGACACGAAAAAGTTACTAAATTGATTAAGGATATTTTAAGATGACTACTCAATTCTCGATCGTTACTGGCGATTTCGTGCCCACTGGTGGCATGGATCGCGCCAATTATGCGTTGGCAGATTATATCGCCCGTCAAGGTTATCCGCTCGATCTCGTCGCCCATCGCGTCGATCCAGCGCTGGCAGATCGATCGACCGTCACCGTCCATCAGGTGCCAAAACCGTTGAATTCTTATTTTTTAGGTGCGCCCCGCTTGGCGAGTGCTGGTGTCAAAATTGGCGATCGATTCAGCAGCAACCCCGACGCATACACGATTGCCAACGGCGGTAATTGTCCGTATCCAGATATCAACTGGGTACATTACGTTCACGCTGCCTATCAACCCGACAGTCGCATGGGCATCGCTGCCAAATTAAAACAACAATTGGATCGCCAACTGTCACTCCGCACCGAACGCATCGCCCTTCAAGGTGCGAGAATCGCGATCGCCAACTCGATCCTGACCCAAAATCACCTCATCGATTTACTCGATCTCGAACCGAATAAAGTCAAAACCATTTACTACGGCATCGATCCAAGCGTGTTTTACCCTGCCGCCGCTGCCGAACGCGAATCATTGCGACTGGAATATGGCTGGGATCTCGATCTCCCGATCGTCACTTTTATCGGTGCTTTAGGCGATCGACGCAAAGGTTTCGATACGTTATTTGGGGCGTGGCAACAACTCTGCACAGATTCCAATTGGAATGCCAATCTGGTCGTCATCGGTGTCGGTGCCGAACTCCCCCTGTGGCAACAACGCGCCCAAGCTGCTGGTTTAACCGATCGGATTGAGTTTATGGGATTTCGGCGGGATGTACCCTCAATTCTCCGCGCGGCGGATTGTTTGGTTGCACCGACTCGCTACGAGGCATATGGATTGGGAGTACATGAAGCCCTGTGCTGTGGTTTGCCTGCGATTACGACCGCGACAGCGGGAGTAGCCGAGCGCTACTCAGCAGAACTTCAAGATCTACTCCTGCCCGATGCTAATAATGTTGAAGATCTTGTCAAACGGCTGTATGGATGGCAACAGCAGTATCCCTACTATTGCCAACAGGCGATCGATCTCTCAACTTCGTTGCGTCGTCATACTTGGGACGAGATGGCACGCGATATTATTAAAGAGATCGTCGAGTAGTCAGATGAATGATTTGCGGTCATCCAACCAAGGGGTGTCTAATGTTAAGATAAAGTTTGCGTTAACAGATCGATCGATGAAACTAACCGTAATCGTCCATGAAGCGATCGAAGGTGGGTATTGGGCAGAAGTACCCGCCATCCCAGGCTGTGCAACTGAAGGTGATAGCTGGGATGAATTAATATCCAATCTACATGAAGCGATCGAAGGTTGTTTATCGATCGACTCCAGCCAACTAGCAGTAGATAATAAATCTCAAGTCTCAGAACTGGCAATATGAAATCTGACTTTGCTGGATTCAAGTCTGAAATAATAGGTAGGGGTAATTCATGAATTACCCCTACCTATTGTTTCAGAGATATCAATTTGATGAATAATACATAGATACAGTAACATATCGAAAAATAATCTTACTTAGATAGATCGTGTGTAGATAATAGGCGATCGAGATCGGTTCAAACTATTGAAAACTAGGATTTACATCCTAATAGATAGAGCTGTAAATATTTAATTGTAAAAGCTATAAAGGCATAATAGTTACTCTATAGTAAAAGCGTCTATTTATCTACACCCACTCATGTCTGCAATCGCCCACTCTAGACTCATCAAACTGCTGCCGATTCTGTTTGTTATTACAACGATCGCGATCGAATCAATCGCTTTACCACTATTACCCGCGATCGCCCAAAGTCAATCGAGCAAGGATAGAGAGATCGATTTGCTCATCCAACAGTTGAAAAGTAAGGATAGAGACCTGCGACGGGAGCATCCCACCTTTTTATTTAGTGGGTACAAATTAATTTATTGAGATACGCGCAGCGATGAGCAAGAACTTGAGAAATATTCTCGGATTTCCACTGTGCGCCAGATATTTGAGTCCGCCGATCGATTTGTTTAATTGTAGATTCAATTGAACCAGAGCCGATGGCACAGACTTGCTCAGCTTGAAGATAGTAGTAGTTAACAATTCGATGACGATGTTTCTCTAAATAAGTACAAAAGTTTTTAGCTGGGTTGAGTTCACAATCATTGAACAACTCAATTGTTTCATCAACTTTTCCCAGCCACAGCAAACTTCTGGCAGCAAATAATCTTTGATTTGAGCCACCGATTTTGTGTAAATTCTCCATTAGATGGTACCAATCAAGAATTTCTCTTCTACCATCGCTTGTTGATACTTCTTTAAAGATATTCCATACACCATCATGTCCATCACCAAGACAAGTAACTATCGGAGCTAATTCTTGTTTATTCACCCAATCAGTTAAAAGTGTATTTTCTTGAAATGATGCTGCTATCACATTATTTTCATGCGAGCAAATCGCTTTATATCCTCTCCAGACACTTGGCTCACCCTCTGGTGTTCTCACTCTAATATTCCCTCCATCTACGCTTAATTCTTCTAGGACTGATTCCGGTTTTGGCAAATCAAACTCTTGACGGTGAATTAGTCTTTGTTGAGTACTCTTTGATATTTCAATCCCAGTCAAATGTTTAACCTCTGCTGCTGCATTCTCGTAAGAAACTACTGCACTCATCCTCAAACAGCATGTTTCCAAGTACGGACTAATCTGAGTGTAACTTTTGATGTTTAGCTTCGCTGCCTGTTTGCTCGTTATCACTAGCTCTCCAATTATGCTTTGAATCTGTCTTTGATATCCACCTGTTTCTTCTGTGACATTTCCGATAAAAAAATTCCGACTTCTGGCATCACATGTTTCTGCAAGCTATCTCTGACTACTTCTTCAATTTTTCCCAAACTGGTCAATTCTGCTTTGTTAGTATTTTTATAGAGGATTTTTGCAATTGCTCTACTATGTTCCAAAACTTCTTTTTGTTCTTCTGGAGTCATTTCATCACCTTGATGGTATTTCTTTCATTATCTCAAATTCTACCTCTATTCCCCTTTTTATCGTTGCCTCTATTTCCTCTGAACTAGTACAAAATATTTATCTCTCACAACCTGAATAAAAGGTGGGATGCTCCCCCTGCGACTGAGTGCAGTACAAGCATTAGGAGAGATGGGTGAATCAGCTCAAATAGCCATCCCCAATCTAATTTTAATACTCAGGAATTTTGATGAAAAAACACTAAATAGCGTAAAATCCGCACTAAGAAAAATAGGCGATAAAACATCTATATCCACTCTGGTTCTATTGCTCAAGGATAAAAATAGAGATGTGCGATATCAAGCCGCACTATCACTAGAAAGAAGAGGAACCTCAGCCCTTACAGCCATTCCCAGTCTAGTTCTATTACTCAAGGATAAAGATGAAAACGTACGATATAATGCAGCCAGAGTAATAGGAAAAATAGGAGAGCTAGCCATCCCCAATCTAATTCCACTGCTCTCGGATAAGAATTCAAAGGTGAGATCGATCGCCGCATACACACTAGGAAAAATGGGAGCATCAGCCAAGGGTACTATTCCTAATCTGATTCTACTGCTTAAGGATGAAGGCCAAGATGTTCGATCGAATGCGGCAATTGCATTAGGAGCGATGGGAAAGTCTGCCGAGATTGCTATTCCCAATCTGATTCCACTACTTAAAGATAAAGATAGACTTGTGCGATTCAGTGCAGCACAGGCACTAGGACAGATGGGAGCATCAGCTAAGGCCGCAATACCCGATCTCATTTCATTGTTCAATGATAAGGATGCAGGTGACTGGGCGCGAGCGATTCCTTTTGTTTCAATATTAGGCATGGGAAAAACAGCCATCCCCAGTCTCATTTCACTACTCAAAGATGAGGATGAGTATGTGCGAGCGAGTGCAGCATATATGCTACCGCAAATGGCTGATTCTGCCAAAGAATCAATACCCAACCTAATTCCATTACTCAAAGATAGGAATGCTCATACGCGATCGATCGCCGCATATGTACTAGGAAAAATGGGATCTTCAGCTAAGGTTGCCATTCCCAATTTGATTCCACTGCTCAAAGATGAAAATAAAGATGTACGATCGAGTGCAGCGATGGCAATGGGGCAAATGGCAGGTTCAGCTAAGGCAGCGATACCAAATCTAATTTTCATACTCAAGCAGGAAAAGGATAAAAATGTTCGCGATTATGCAGTATCTGCACTAGCAGAAATCGGAGAAACAACCATACCCAATCTCATGCCACTACTCAAAGATGAAAATGAAAATGTGCGATCGAGTGCGGTAGAAGTCCTGCTAAAAATGAGAAAAATAGATAAGGCAATCGTACCCAATCTGATGCCACTACTAAAGGATAAGAATGCAGGTGTGCGATGGCGTAGCGTAGTATTCTTGGGAAGGATGAGAGAGTTAGCTGAAACAGTCGTACCAGAACTAATTCCATTACTCAAAGACAAAGATAAATTCGTGCGATCGAGTGCAGTCCAATCCCTCAAAAATTTGCGATATACGGTCGATCCGAACGAATTGGAGCAGGAACTCCGATCGAATAGAACTCTCAGCAGGTATATGCGATTGACCTAACTCCAGCAAACCGACCCAAGCAACCGATTTTACGTCAGAGCGAGATTTGGTAATACATTCTGGGAACTCTAATCATATAGAACTCTTAGCATGTAGATGCGCTTGGCCTAACTCCAGTCATGAAACTTGGTATTGTTTGCGACTATTTAGAAGAGGGCTGGACGAGCATGGATATCTGCTCCCAGATGTTGCTCGATCGAGCCTCAAAGATCGACGATCTCAAGATCCAACCCATGCAGATTCGTCCGCAGTTTCAGTGGCGATTGAAATACTTACAGAAATATATTCCCCAGCATTTTAATGGCGATCGCTACCTCAATCGATTTGTTGATTATCCCCAATATCTGCGATCGCACTCGACCGATTACGATCTGTTTCACATTGCCGATCACTCTTACGCCCATCTCATCAGTAGCTTACCAGTCGCCAGAACCGGGGTTTATTGCAATGATTTGGATACCTTTCGATCGATCCTCAGACCCGAACTAGAACCGCGCTCGTGGCCGTTTCGCCGCATGTCACAGCATATTTTGACAGGGATGCAAAAAGCAGCGATCGTGTTCCATCCGACTCAAGAAATCGGTCGGCAGCTCGCACATTATCAGCTTGTCGATCCGGCGCTGCTGGTCGTTGCGCCGCCGGGAGTATCGCCAGAATATCAGCCCCAGGCGTTACCTGCCGAGCCGAAGATCTTAGCACTACAGCAACGGTTGCAGGGCAAACCATTTATCTTACATGTGGGTAGCTGCATTCCCCGCAAGCGGATCGATGTGTTGCTAGCTACATTTGCCGCACTTCGTGCCGAACTGCCCCAATTGCAGTTAGTAAAAGTTGGGGGGGAATGGACGAACGCACAGCAGCAACAGATTAGCAAATTGGCCCTGACAGAATCGATCGTCCATCTGAGAGATCTCCATAATTCGACGATCGCCCAACTGCACCAGCAGGCCAAGATCGTGCTGATGACTAGTGATGCCGAGGGCTTTGGGATGCCCATCATCGAAGCCTTGGCTTGTGGGGCGATCGTCTTAGCTAGTGATATTCCCGTGATGCGCGAAGTGGGCGACGATGCCGTTGTTTATTGTCCGGTGGGCGATATCGAGACTTGGATCGAGCGCGCGCTCGCCGCGATAACTACTCCCGATCGCGCCCCAGCCATCGATCGCCGACTGGCCGTAGCGGCGCGTTACACCTGGGAAAATTACGCTAGAACCATTATGGCCGCCTATGCCCAACTCGCAGCAGGAAAATTTTAAATGTGTGGAATTGCTGGATTAATTGGAATCGATCGCGACATCCAAGTTAGAGTAGCCGACAAGATGCTGGCGGCAATGTCCCACCGGGGGCCAGACGCTAGTGGCAAGATCGTTTTAGGAAATGGCTCTGTGACACTGCTACACGCGCGCTTGGCGATTATCGACCTGTCACCAGCAGGCAACCAGCCGATGCGCGATCGCGACGATCTCGACCCCAATTGGGTCGTATTTAATGGTGAAATATACAACTACCGAGATTTACAAGCAGATCTCATCGATACACCGTGGGCTTGTCGCACCCAATCCGATACGGAAACGATCCTCAATGGCTTTAGAGTATGGGGAGCGGATTGTGTCGAGCGGTTGCAGGGAATGTTTGCCTGGTGTTTGGCAGATACCGCTAACCAAGAAATTTGGCTCTGTCGCGATCGCTTGGGCATCAAACCGTTATATTTATACTGTCCGGCGAGTGGCGGACTGATTTTCGCCTCAGAAATTCGGACGATCTTGGCAGCAGGAGCCGATCTCGTCCCACCCGATCTCGATCGCGGGGCGGTAGAGACATTTTTAGCACAGGGTGCAGTTTGTGGCGATCTCAATATCATTAGCGGCATCACGCAATTATCGCCTGGGTCGCTGCTAAAACTCGACTGGACTGGTCGCGAAAGATCGCAACGTCAATATTTTCAGTTGGAGCGTCAAGATAGCGCGCCCAGTCACCCTGCGCCCACTCGCGATCGAGTCGTGGCAGAAGTGGCTCAGGTGTTGCGCGAATCCGTCGCTCGTCACCTCTTGGCTGACGTACCGATCGGGGTATTTTTATCTGGGGGGATCGACTCCACCGCGATTGCCACTCTAGCTACGGAAATCGCCCAAGATAAAATTAAAACTATTTCGATCGGGTTTGACGTACCCGCTTTTGATGAAACCGAGCAAGCCGCCGCCACTGCGCGATCGCTGGGTACCGAACATCTGAAGATCTCGCTTTCAGGTGCGGAGATCGTCCGAGATTTTGATGAGATTCTCGCGGCAATGGATAGTCCGACTGTTGATGGTTTCAACACCTTTGTTGTCGCCCGCGCGACGAATAAATTGGGGATTAAAGTGGCTCTGAGTGGGTTGGGTGGCGACGAGTTATTCGGTGGCTATGCTAGTTTCCGCGATCTGCCGCGCTTGCTGCAGTTGCGCCAATCTTTGGCACCATTAGCGCCGATTGCCGCCGGGATGTTTGCCGCGCTAAAGGAGATCGTCCCCAGTCGGGGCATTCCCAAACTAGCCGCAGCGTGGCGATTGCCCGATCGGGTACCCGATCTCTACTACTTGCGCCGTCAATTATTCACGCCCCAGGAACGTCGCCAACTCCACGCACTCCCACGCGATTTCCATGCCGCACATGGTATTCCGCACTCATTGTCCGATCGATTACTCGCGGCAACTAATGGTCAGGAGACTTTCAATCAAATCTCCCAGCTCGAATTGAGTTTCTACATGCGATATATGCTGCTGCGCGATGCTGATGTCTTTAGCATGAAATCCGGATTGGAACTGCGGGTACCCTTGCTCGACGATCGATTGATTGCTACCGTATTACCCTTGGCAGCCGCACTCAAACTCGATCGCGATCGACTGAAACCTTTATTAGTAGATGCCGTGGGCACGGATCTAATCCAACAGATCGCCCGCCAACCCAAACGCGGATTTCAATTTCCCTGGGCGGTATGGTTGCGCGGCGATCTCGCCCCTCGGATCGATCGAGTGTTAACCGATGGCGCGCTGTGGCTCGCACTTGGATTCGAGCCGAGTGCCGTGCGATCGCTCTGGCACAAGTTTCAACAAGGAGATCGTCGCATTTCACCATTACAAATTTTGGGATTGGTAATTTTTGCCGATTATTGTCAACGTCATCGCTTGGAATTACCGGATGCGCGATCGCGCGAGCTGGAATTAAGTTTGATGTCCACCTAATCTTGCAATCTCGCGATCGCCTTGTGGTAATGAAAATACTTTACGTCAATCCTTCCAGTCAGCTCGGTGGTGCCGAACGCAGTCTCATCGATGTTATTTGTGCCGTCCGCGATCGAGATCCATCGATCGAGATAATTGTCTTAATTACTGCTGCTGATGGCCCACTCGTCACTGAATTAATCGCGATCGGGGTGAAGGTTATCTTATTAGAATTACCAAAGAAAATCGCCCAATTGGGTGATAGTGACTTAAAAGGTCGTGGTAACAAGATCGTCAGTCTGTTCGCCCTTGCCAGCAAGCTATCGGGAGTAGCTGAATTTGGTCGATACTGGCAAAATTTACGGCGGACTGTTACCGCAATCGCCCCAGATATCATTCATTCCAACGGTCTGAAGACTCACTTATTAGTAGCTAGTTTGGGTACTAATACGCCGATTATCTGGCATCTGCGAGACTTCATCGGTTCGCGAGCGCTGATCGACCAATTACTAAAATTATTTGTCGGTAAAGTTACTATTGCCATCGCGATTTCTGAAGCAATCGCCCGCGATTGGCAGGAAGTTTTTCCCAAGCTAGCGATCGAGACGATCTACAATGCGATCGATATCGATAAATATCAGCCACAAACGACAACATCAGCTTCTAGCCATGTGAAAATTGGCTTAATTGCCACCTATTCACTCTGGAAAGGACACGATATTTTTATTCAGGCGATCGGTCAGATTGCCAAGCAATCTCCCGAACTTAAATCGACTGTCAAATTTTATATTATCGGTGGGGCGATTTATGAAACAGATCGATCGCAACATTCACGGATATCATTACAACAATTAGCGCGCGATCTTGATGTCGAAGATTGGTTGGAGTTTATCGATTTTCAACGCGATATCGTCTCCAGTTATAACATGCTGGATATCGTCGTTCATGCTAGTACTCAACCCGAACCCTTCGGGCGCACGATCGTCGAAGCAATGGCTTGTGAAAAAGCTGTCATCGTTGCCAAAGCTGGTGGTGCGGCGGAATTATTTACCGAAGGACTAGATGCGATCGGCGTTCCTCCTGGCAATCCGGTAGCTTTAGCCACTGCAATCCGAGAGTTAATCGCATCACCCGATCTCCGAATTGCGCTGGGTAAAGCCGGACGAATTACGGTAAAAAATAAATTTCAACGCGATCGATTGGGCGCGGAAATAATCTCGCTCTATCGTAAGATCGATCGGCGCTCTTCTGCATATTAAACCAGCCATGATTTTACTCGCTCTGCGTCGAGCTAGGCAATTGACGCAGGTACAGGTCGATCGATCTACATCATTACGATCGTATGTAGCAATACCAGCTACCGAATATCATCATACCCGTTCGCGTAGCGTACCGGAGGTAATCGAGCCAAATATCACGATCGAGTTCGATCGATCGTCAAATATTCGCATCGAAAGTGAGCCTCAATCAGAAGTTATTGCTTCGGACAAGGTTATCCGAAGGCATCTGCCCACCCTACTTTTCTGAAAATGACGATCCAGTGTCCAACTATACATTATATTTTGACGATCGGATCTTCGCCTGAGTGCGATTGCGGAGTGGGTGGGTTTTTATTTATGTTTTGATGTCTGTATATTTACTTAAAGCAATTCGATCGTCGATCTTCACGATGATGCAATCGATTACCACGATTGTATCTCCTAAATCTCGATCGACAGCGTACAGTCTATCGTCCGCCTTTAATGTTATGTTATGAATATAAATTCCTATCTACCGCTACTCTAATGTTAGATGACGACTTTCAACTCTTAGACCGAGCGGAATGGTTAGAATTAGAACGCGAAAAGATTTCTGCTAGACAAGATCTACTCAAACTTCCACCTCAAACAGCTCAAGCAATGTTAGATCGAGTAATAAGCCCATCTTTGTTAAAGCCAGATTTTAGTAGTGGATTTGAATTCAACTCTCTGAGCTTGCTTGACGATCGACTAGAAGATTAGATATGGATAGAATTTTTACTCCAGAAAATCTTGTCTCACTATTTCAAGCCATCGATCGCGAAAAATTAGACTTGATTTTAGTTGGTGGTCAGGCAATTAATATCTGAGCGAGTTATTATGCTAGCCGAGTTCCAGCATTGACAGAATATTTGCCGTTTTCTAGTGCATATTTGGATTTTTATGGTGGTAAAGTTGAGGAGATCGCTTGTCAGAAAATTTTGGGTGAGACGATTAACCTCAATCGAGATTTCGATCCTTCGCCAAATACTGGAATTTTAATCGTACCAACAGAAGATCGACCGTTACGAGTGGATTTTCTGGGTTCGGTATTTGGGATTGGGGATATCGAACTTTCACAATCAGCGATCGTCTTTGAAGGACAACAAGTACTAGCAGGGGTGCGGGTGAAGATTTTAAATCCAATGTTGTGTTTGGAAGGTAAACTTAAAGCAGCGATCGGATTACCACAAGAGGGCAGACAAGATCTCAAACATTTACGGATGTCTTTACTATTTGTAAAAGAATACATCAAAGATACAATTCTTGGTGATGTTCGGCAAGGCTTGAAGTTAATCGAACGGATCGCTTTGAATATTTGGAGTGATGCTGGGTTGAGTGTTTGGTACCGTTATGGGATTGAAATTAATTTGGCAATCCCCACGGAAGTGGAGATAAATAGTGTCGATCCAAAGTGGAATACATTTCAGGAAATTAGATTGCCGCAAATTAAGAAGGAGACTATTAAAAAAAGAGATAAATATTCAGAGATTCAACGGAGTATAGAAGCAAGAATAGCGAGGAGTGCGGATTTGGGTGGTGACGGCGATCGGACTAATGAGCGAGAATTGTAAATATCTGCTGGCGATCGATCGAGCTAATTAATCTATCTTATCTCCCAATTATCGATCGAGAGTATACGGTCTATCGATCGAGCAATTACAATCTCTCCGTTCGCGTAGCGTCGGCTCTGCCGATTCGCAATTGGGAAACATCTAATCGATCGATTCGCTATCGCGGATCTCGTATCTTGGTTGAGTCAGAAATATCGATCGATCTGAAATACCGATCGAATGTAATGTGGCGATCGAACATTAATCGATCGAGCCAATAAATAGCGATCGCGTTTACCGGAATCGATCGATCGTAAAATAAGTTTAAATCCTTGCTGCGTCTTGATTTTAAGCGATGGGCACTGCCCACAGACAATTTAGAGCCGAAGTCATGAGAACTTAAACTGTTTGCTTCGATCGGGAAATCCCTTCACTAATCGATCGATCAAAACACCCAAGCATTTACATTACTAAATCGACAATGGTGCTGGTGGGCACTGCCCACCCTACAGAAACTAGATCGATAATGGTGTTGGTGGGCAGTGCCCACAGACAATTTAGAGCCGAAGTCATGAGAACTTAAACTGTTTGCTTCGATCGAGAAATCCCTTCACTAATCGATCGAGCTTAAATAAAAAAGTATTACCTTATTTTATATTCGATCGATTGGGCGCAAAAATAATCTCGCTCTATCGTAAGATCGATCGGAGATCGTCTATGCGGTAAATATTAACAACCTAGCAAAAATTTACCTGGAGAATGTGTAAACTCCGAGCATTTGCGATAAGTTACTATTGTTGCGGGATTGCCAATGACGACAGCTAAAGGTGGCACGCGCTCTCTCACCACCGCACCCGCACCCACAACACAACCGTATCCCAAAGTTACGCCGCCCAAAACCATTGCATTCTGCGCTACCCAGACATAATCTTCGATCGTAATCGGCAATAATTTGCCATCAAAAATCGGACTATGAATATCGTGACTGCCAGTGAGGAGCGTTGCCCCAACGCCGATCAGCACGCGATCGCCGATCGTTGTTACTTCCCACCCATCGATCGACACATCGCGCGAAATCACAGATTCATTACCAATCCGAATGCTCGATGGCGTAGCGATCTTTGCCTGTCGGCTGATGTAATTATCGTTGCCGATCGTCGCACCATATTTTCTCAGTGTGCGCGCGCGAATGTGGCTATCGACTAGCGGCTCTGGTAAGCGATTGGCAAGCAGTTGCAAGCGTCTGACGATCGATGATGACATAAACTTCTCTAATGTTTTTACAGTTGATATTTAATGAATTGTTTTAGCAGGAACGAACTTAGAGGCTGTCTGAAAAGTTATTTTTAATACCCGTAGTTGGTGTGAATCCCCCTAAATCCCCCTTAAAAAGGGGGACTAAGACTCTGGCTCCCCCTTTTTAAGGGGGTTGGGGGGATTAGATTTAGGCTTTTCAAACACCCTCTTAGCAAAGCGATTTAAGAGATTGGCACGCTCGGACTTATTTAGCAGTAAACCAAAAGCTAGTAATATATAAATTGCGATCGCTAAACATATTTTTAGGGCCAAACCAAGCCAGCCAAATTCCAGCGTATCCCTAGTAAAAAACCATAAGAAACAGCCCAACGGTATGCCGATCGTAAACGGTTTGACGACCGCGCCTAGTAACTGCCACATCGGAATCTTAAACTCCCGCTGAAACAGCCAGGGCAGCCACCAGAGATAGGTTGTCATAAAAGCAATAAAAGTCCCGATTAACGGCCCCGACACACCTAGTTGGACGGTACAGAGCCAACTAAGCGTACAATTGACGATCGCCGAACACACCACGATCGGAACTAGTAAAGCAACATTCCCAATCCCGATTAATAATGTCGTCCACAGTGAAAATACTGCCAGCAATAAGTTATTTAGACTGGCAAAAACTGTGACTAATTCACCAGCATATTGTATTTTTCCCACCCATAACGATACAAAATTCGAGTTGTAAACCGTAACTGGTAATAAAATGGCAATACCAACTACTACCGTTAGTTTAGTCAGTTCGACCAGCCGCCGTGAGAAGATATCGGTTTCGCCATTGTGGTAAAGATCGACCAATCCCGGCCAACTTGCGGCTGAGATCCCCTGAATCTGATTGGCAGCCAAAGTAGGCAATCGTTGAGTCAAGAAAAATGATGCGACTAAACTCGGACCGAGGACTCCAGCAATGATAATATTGTCAGTCATCAGACTAACTCGACCACAAACGCTAATCATAAATACAGGCCAATTCAGTTGCCATAACTCCCGCTCGATCTGTAATCTTAATTCAGTCGATTGAGTAAAAATCGCCGAGAAAACATTAGGATACAGCCGCACAAAAAAGATCGTCAGACCGATATACAGCGGTAGACTACCTAAGAATGTTGCGGCAAATTGTCCGGCAATACTCAGACCCAGCCAAGCAAACAACAGTGATAAAATATTAATCGAGATATTTTGCACTAAATTGAGTGCATTAAAGATATAACCGCGCTGGCTGACTTGCGCTAGTACTTGAAAAGTCGTAAGTGGAAATAACAACAACCCCAGCACGCTAAACCCGACACCCCATTGTAAATTAGTCGTCAGGCTCGGACTGACCCGCACTAAGTTGGGGATAAACATGGTCAGGGCTATACCCAAGACTAACATCAGTCCACAGATAAATAGATAAGAGCGCATCGCGATCGCGACCGTCAAGCCGATGTGCTCCGTTGTCTCTTTCGCACATGCTCGTGCTAACACCGGAATTAAGGCACCACCAACACCAAATTCTAATAATGTTAAATAACCCGTCCAATCGCTAGCTACTCTAAATACACCAAATGCTTCTTCACCAAGCAAATGCAAAATTATGGGCGTGGCAACAAAGGCAAAAACATTGGTACCGATGAAGCCCAGGAGGCTACTCAGATAAGTCCATGTTGCCCGCCGCGTTCGGGAGATAGTTTTAGTCATGCGTACAAACTATCTCGCGATCGATTTCCTGGAACTGCTCGATCGCTTTTGCGGGTATCCCTACAGCCAAGCAATATGCTGGAATATTTTTTGTGACTACTGCATTTGCACCGACAACTGTACCCTGACCGATCGACACACCTCTAAGGACGGTAACTTTATAAGCCAACCACACATTTTCGGCAAGTTCGATTGGGCTGGTAATTGCCTGACGCAGTGGCATCGGGGTTGACAGATCGGTATAATCTTTGTCGGTATCAATGATGGTACAGTAGGCGGCTAGCGCACATTTCTCGCCGATAACGATCCGTTCCGAACTGGCAATTTCACAATGATGACTGATGAAAGTATCATCCCCAATTTCAATCTGACTGCCAGGATTGGCATAGATATGCGTATACGAAAGGATCGTTACATTATTGCCAATTTTTAAGCGACTATTAGCGGCGCGCTGGATCTCGACATGTTTACCGATATAAACATTTTCACCTAATTCGATGCCATGAAGTTTCAGCCACAATCTTTGCCGATGTAGCCGCAAACCATTGAGCTTACCATTGATATATTCGATCGGTTTAACAATTAACATCGCAGCTAAATAAATAATCAATCTTCGTAGTTATGTAAAGTTAAAATCGATCGATTCTGTCAAACACAGCTCTTTATAAATAGTTAAAGTCTGCTCGGTTGTCTTTTGCCAACTAAATTGGCGAGATTGTTGGCGGGCGATATTCGATCGATCTTGTTGGCGATCGGTAGCCAATACCTCGATAATCGATCGTGCCGCCCCCGCATAATCACAAGGATCGACAACCCGCCCCGCATCGCCGACGATTTCAGGGAGTGCGCCCCATTCGCTCCCTACTACCGACACGCCTCGCGTGAGGGATTCTAATGCGGGCAAGCAAAAAGTCTCGCGCCAGGATAACGATACAAATAATTCGGCAGCATCATATAAATCTGTCAATTCATCGGTAAGATCGACTAAAAAGACCACATCACTCCCTTCAACTAAATTCAACGCGAGCGCTCTTTGTTTGAGTCGATCGGGTAATGCTCTGCTACCGATCGCAACTAACATTAGATTGGGTCGAGTTTGCTTGATAATGGCAAATGTCTCTAGCAACCCGTCGGCATTTTTATGTGGTTCGTAACCGCCGACATATAGTAAATATGGTTTGTGAATTCCTAAAGATTGCAAGGCGATCGCGCGTTCTGATACCGATCTCGGTGGCTTGGTAAATTGCTCGTGGACGGCTAAATAAGTTGTCGTTACTCGCGCTGGTTGGACATTCAAAAAACTAATAACTTCTTGCCGACAAAATTCGGATGGAGTAATAATTCGATCGGCTCGTCGCACTTGCAGTCGAAATAAATAATCCCAAAAACTGCGGCGATCCGGATCGAAGTCGTAGCCAAGATAGTCGCTAACTTGCCCTGGCAACTTTCCGCTGTGGACGAGATGATGGTAACTATCGCTCGTGACACTGTGAATGGTAAATACCACCGGACAAGGAGCGAGTAGGGGTACGCCTCGCTCGGCTGGCGCATGATAGAGATCGATGCTGCGTCGAAATAGGGCGATCGGGACTGCTATTTGCTCCCAATACAATCCCCCTAAGTCTTTCAGCCCGACAATCTGACAGCCTAAATCCTCGACATGTGCTGGATTTAATGGCTCTGTCGATCGATGAAATAGCGTGACCCGGACACCTGAGTCGACCAACTGCCGCACTAAGCCAACCGTGTAGCGATCCATACCCCGCAACACTTTGCCGGTCAGGTGACGCGCATCGAACGCAACATGTAATTCAGTCATTTTCCCGTCAGCCCCAATAAATACTGTAAACCATCGCTTAACCAACCATTTGGCGATATACCCGTTCGAGTTGGGCAACTGTTACTGTGGGGCTGCAATGTTCCTCCAGTAAAGCTCTGGCATTCGATCGCACTCGGTCTGCCAATCCTGGATCTGCTAACATCGCGACTGTCCGATCGATCAAACCGCGATCGTCCTCACAAATCCCCGCATGAACGCCATCTCGCGCGGGTAAACCTTCTACACCCTCAGCTGTGGTGACCACAGGCGTACCTAAAGCAAACGCTTCCATCACTTTTACTTTCATCCCGCTCCCAGCGACGGGCGCATATAGCATTACATCTGTATTCGCGAAATAAGGCAGCGTATCCGGAACATCTTGAAAAATTTCTAGCCCCTGAATATCCCCAAACTTCCCTAATGCACGTTTGGCATCGCGTCCGATGATTTGCAATTTTGCATCTGGCACTTGTCGCTTTATTTCCGGCCACAGGCGGGTTATCAGCCGCTCCGCCGCCGAGTAAGATGGCCCCCAGGTAAAGCCACCGATCAGTCCGACAACTGGCTGCCGTGCGGACTGTTTAGGTGCGGTAAAGGGATAGAGTGATAAATCGATGCCTAACGGCACCGTCCGCACATCAGCTTGGGGATTTACTTGCCGAACTTGCCGAGCTAATCGATCGGATAGAGCGGTAATATGGGGAAAAGCCCTCATTAACTTGCGTTCGGCGCGATCGGTCATCAACCGTCTAAATTTAGTTTCTAGCGAGTTACTCTGCTCGAAACTGCGATCGAGTGAATGCAGATAATGGATATTTACTAGTGCCCGATCGGGATCTGGCAATCCCAGCCAACCACTCCACAGCTGTTCGAGATGGATGATGTCATACGGTTGGGCGAGTGCTGCGGCTAAATCTCGGCGCAACTCCTCACTGAAGATATAGGAATATGGTTGTTGTAAAGTCCTAAGCTTCTGGCCCAGTCCCGGTTGATGTGGATCGATCGAATAGCAACGCAGGTCATAATCTGCTGCGGGAAACAGATCGTGAGCTTTTTGGACATCTTCAGCTTTGGGACAAACTGCAAAGGTAGTTACCTGATGGCCTCTGGCTACTAATTGCTTCAACAATACGTAATACCATCTAGCATCGGCATTGCCGAACGGTAGTGGGGGTGAATTGATTACTAATAAAATTCTCATAAGTTCTCCTGATTTGCTAGCGTTCGTCTAGCGAGAACTAGATCGAGCCTGAGTAACGAATACCCTACACCTAGTAAGGATTTTATAGATGGTTGTGTCTGGCTAACAATTGTTAACCGAGATCGCCACTGGCAATCGGATCTAAGTTTTGAAGCAGAGCGAATTTACTCTTGCGTCTATTCCGTTGAGATTTTGCCATGTGGCTGACAGTCCGGCGCGACCCAATCGATCGAATTTCCATGGGGTGCGGTACGATCGTTAATTTCACTTCATTAGCTGTAACGCTCTCTTGTTTGAGCGGAGGAGTGCCCATGCCGCGAATCAATAGCGATATCGTCTCTTGGTAGTAACTAATATTCACTCCAGCAGCGGCCATATCCTGAGAATTGAGTCCCCAAGATAAAATATCCAGTAACTTGAAGGGATCGGCACGGAGAAAGGAAGACAGGGCGATTTGTTTGACACTATCGATGACTGTTTCTTTAATAGTTGTATCGGTGGCAGAAATTGCCGCTTTGATATCAGCCAGACATTGATGCAGCACATCGCTGTCGAAGGGGGTAATTGCGGAGACGACAGTATCGCCTGCCTTGGAGATTTGACTATGCTCGGCTTCTAAGACATTTAACATCGGTAATGTGTCGCGTTCGCCGCTGAGATCGAGCTGACCCAAAAATACATGGCGCTCGTAACCTGCCGGAATTCCTTTGAAGTAAATCGGCACGCTGCGACCGGATTTGATGATTTTGTGTAGAGCCAAATCTAATGTATTAATCGGCCATCCCAAATCTTTGACAGCGAGGATCTTTGTCTGTCCTGGTTCGAGGATCGTGAGGGCATTGACGAGTAGCGCAACTGTTTCCTCGACATTTTGTGTGTAAATAAATCGATCGGGTGCGTGCATATCGATCTTGCCACTGGCAACTCGGTTATCGAGATCGGCACCTACCGGACTATTTTCGACGACATGCGTGAACCTAACGATGCCATATTGACAAGTTCTAGGTAGTGAATTATCGCTAAATAACCACTCGGCAATCTTTTTTGATGCAGCGTAAATATCGGGCGTGAAATATCTTGATGCCTTACCTGTCGAGGAAAAAATACAAGCTTCAACTCGATTGACTTCGCACAGCTTGAGGATATTTTGACAGCCTAATATATTACTGCTGACAGTTTGATGGATCTGGGTTTCTGCCAATCCGGGCAATCTCTCCGCCGCTAAGTGAAAGACTACTTGTGGTCGCTCGGCAGCAAAGATGGCTTGCAGCGCTTGGGTGTCGCGGACATCGCCATAATAGTACTCGACTGGAATATTCCGATCGCCGCCAGTAGTATCGATAGCGACTCGTTGAGAACGATCTTCAGTAATATCGATCGAGACAATCTTTTTAACCCCAAATTGTTGCAGTTTAGCAATTAAGTTGGTACCGACAAATCCTTGACCGCCAGTGATTAAAACTACTTTATCTTTCAAACTAGCTGTGACTTTAGGAATGTCAATCTCGACCCGACGCTGATAAGATTCAGAAAATGGATCGCTACTCAATCCTTTACGACCAGAGATATCGATTAGTGCCTCAGTCAACTCACTCAATCTTGCCAAAGTCTCTGGAGCGGTTGGTTCTGATGCCCCAACTGGAACTGTATCCCAGATCGATTGCAGGATATCGTTTCTAGACAATGATGATGACAATCCCATAACTACTATGCTCTCTATCAAATATTTTTGCTCGCAACATTCTTTCGCCTAGACATGCTGAGGCGATCGCGGTAAATAAATAGCTTCTAATTTTATCTCTGTTGTTTTGCTAGACCGAACTAATTTAAAGCCTTACTCTATCCCGATAGCCCAATCATATTCGACGAAACTACAAGCTGAATCAGCTAATTATCTCAACTAGAACGTGTACAAATAGCGCAACAGGTAGGTCTTCTGTCGCAAGTTACAGGTGACAGTTCGCAAGTGGAAAGATATCCAGATGGTTAAAAGAAGTCGCTAACCCTAAGTACGCCCACAAACAGGAACGAGTCTACGTAAATTATGCTAGCGAAACGATTTCGAGCTTCAGCAGAATTAGCGATCTCCCCTAAAAGTTCCGATGTTACGATTGGCTTATCACTTTGTAACCTAACAGTTACGAATGCGCTTAAATTTTTAAACATGGTGCAATCTTCTGAACCAATCTACATTAAATATATGTCAACTGCAATTTTAAAAATTACAGCAGAGCAGCCGACGCGCTCAAATCATAGAGTACACGGACTGGATACAATTCGGTTTTTTCTCGCTCTCTGGGTTGTGGCTGCTCACTTCTGGGTACCACTAGGCATCGACAAAAGTAGTACTGTCGGTAAGTTAATCATTGGATTATACGACAATTTTATTAATGGCCCTGCCGCAGTAATCGTATTTTTCGTTATTTCTGGCTTTTGCATTCACTATCCATATCGACACAAGCGAGAATTGGCGTTAATTCCTTACTTTTCACGCCGACATTTGCGAATCTGGGTACCGATCTTTATTACAGTTCTATGTGGTATGCCACTTGGTGTTAAGTTTTCATTGATGGAAAGATCGATTCTCTGGAGCTTATTGGCAGAGGAAATTTATTACCTAATTTATCCAATTATTTTATGGTTGCGGAGGCAGCTCGGTTGGCGCAAACTACTAATCTTCGCTTATGCCTGTGCTAGTACGATCGTCTTGAGTAATCCAACTATCAATGATTACCCATCGTACGGCCCTTATTTAACTTGGCTGCTGGGACTACCGACTTGGTTGCTAGGCTGCTGTTTGGCGGAGAAGTCCGATAAGCTATGTCAGACAGTGGCAAACATCGACACGATTCATATTTGGCGGTGGCGATTTGCCGCTTGGCTGCTGAGTTTTATTTGCAGTATTGCTAACTTTCACTCGCCGATTAAGTATCCCTTAAATCTCACACTCTTTGCGGTGTTTGCATTTTTCTGGCTGGGGCAAGAAATTGCTTATCATCAATTACGTGACCCCCATCCTCTGTTTGAAAATGCTGGTAAGGGTAGCTACTCGATTTATCTGTTTCATTTACTAGCGCCACCGCTATATATACTACTAAAACTTCCCACCTTTAGCCCTCTGCTACAGTGGGTTGTGCAGATTGCTTTCGCCCTACCTATTTGCTATGTTTTTTACCTATTGGTAGAAAGACCATCGCATTCGCTCGCGCGCAAAGTTGCCGAAAAACTCTCGCGCAAATAGGCTAAATTCGATCGCACGCCAGCTGCTCAATCGCCAGCCGACGAGCGTTAATTCGCACAATTATTTGTAAAGACGTTCCAGTGGAACGTCTTCAAACGACTCATCAGGTCGTCTCTACAAATTTTAACGATCGACTGTCGCCATCCCTTTCGCTGTATATCGATCGGCAATCGCTAGATCTTTTGGCATAATGCGATCGATCTGTGTCAACTCATCCGCCGTGAGGGTAAGATCGATCGCGGCAATATTTTCCTCTAGATAAGAACGGCGTTTGGTACCAGGAATGGGGACGAGATCGTCACCCTGTGCCAGCAACCATGCTAATGCTCACATCTTGCACCAGTTGACGCGTACTAGTGCAAGATGTGAGAATGCTAGTTGCCTGGTGGTACATCCTTTAGCCGTCGCGATTTCCTTAACTCGATCGACTAATTTAATATTCTAGTCCGAGATAGCGTACTTTCCCCTGTTGAACTAATTCAGCTATCGCACCAATAGTTTCTTCGATCGGCACCTGCGGATCGACGCGATGCTGATAATATAAGTCGATATAGTCGATCTTCAACCGCTGGAGTGAAGCATCACAAGCTTTGCGAACGTATGCAGGCGAGCCATTAATACTGCGGCTCATCATCTCCTCACCCCGCACGATCCCAAACTTGGTAGCAACAATTGCTCGATCGCGACGATCGGCGATCGCTTTACCGACTAAAATTTCATTAGCCCCAAAACCATACATATCGGCAGTATCGAGAAAATTTACACCCAAATCTAACGCGCGATGGATGGTAGCGATCGATTCAACTTCATCCGTGGCACCATAAAACTCGGACATCCCCATACAGCCGAGTCCGAGTGCTGAGACAGTCAATCCTTGCGTTCCGAGTTGACGAGTTTTCACGGTCGTTGCTCCTGAAGAGGAAGGTTCTATGGTTTCATCCTAGACGATTTACAAGTTGAGTCCTGGATATGTAGAGCGAGAATTAGCTTCTAAACAATCGACTGTAAAGGGTTTCATGCTGCATACTCGCAAGCGCTAATCCCCAACTACAGGCATAGAGATCTTCATCGTTAAGGGTGGGAATCGTCAATGACAGTCGATCGAGATCGCCTTGTAATTCCCACAATAACTGCTGTCCGGCTGTTTGTCCGAGCGGAATTAGTTTCACCCCAGCACCGATGAGATTTGTGACCCAACTGTGTAAATACGCTGAAATTGCTGCCGATCGATCGATCTGCCAATACTGCGCCGTCATTCCAAACGCGATCGCATAATTACATGGCAATTCTACGTTACTAATTAGATCTTTAATTTCTGGCGTTAGTTCGATCGCCAGTTTGATTAAAGAACCACCCATTTGCCAACTTTGTTCGCGCAATTCTTCTGTTTCCCGCGCGGCTGAGAGCCAATGATTCCAATATTGCAATCGCTCTCCATCTAGCTCAATCCCAGCCAAATAAGCTCGATCCATTACTGCTGTCTCGATCCGAATTGCACCAACGCATAATTCGCGATCGATCCAGGATTTGAATGTCGCTCGATCGCGAATGATTCCTTGCGAAACTAGACTTTCCAATCCTTCCGAATAACTATATCCGCCCACTGGTAATAGCGGACTAGCTAATTGTAATAATCTTAATAGGTAGCTGTTATTTGTCAATATTTTTTAATGTCGATCGATAATAAATGATAACCACATCCCCGACTTCTCGGACAAGTCGGGGATGTTACGCGATGTGGCAAGAAGTCGGGGATGTGATGACTCTAGCTCATTTCTAACATCCGTTGCATCGGACGCAATGCTGCCAATCTCACCTCTTCAGGCATGGTAATTTCTGGCGATTTATGTTTCATTGCTAAATACAATTTTTCTAATGTATTCAATCGCATGTGCGGGCATTCATTACACGCACAATTATTCATCGGCGGCGCGGGAATGAATTCCTTCTGCGGTCTAGCTCTCTGCATCTGGTGGATGATTCCTGGCTCTGTGGCGATGATAAATCGATCGAGCGAACTTTCCTGAGTATATTTCAATAACGCACTTGTCGAACCGATAAAATCGGCGTGGCGCAACACCGCTTCCTCACACTCAGGATGCGCGATAACTTCCGCATCGGGATAGGCGATTTTTAGCTGTACCAATTTCTTCTCAGAAAAAGTTTCATGTACCATACAGCTTCCTTGCCAAAGTACCATCTCTCGCTCTGCCTGCTGCATCACATACCGACCCAAATTGCGATCGGGTGCAAAGATAATTCCCTGTTCTGGTGGGATCTGTTTGACTATTTTCACAGCATTAGAACTCGTACAAATAATATCGCTGAGTGCCTTGATTTCTGCCGTACAATTGATATAAGAAATGACGATATGGTCGGGATACTTAGCTTTAAATGCCGCAAACGCATCCGGCGGACAGCTATCGGCTAACGAACATCCTGCCGCTAAATCTGGTAATAATACTAACTTGTTAGGATTCAAGATCTTAGCAGTTTCCGCCATAAAATGCACGCCAGCAAAGACGATGACATCGGCATCAGTACTGGCTGCTTTGCGTGACAATTCTAGCGAGTCACCGATGAAATCTGCTACATCTTGAATCTCAGAATCTTGATAATAGTGCGCCAAAATTACGGCATTTAGCGATTTTTTCAACTCCCCGATCGCGGCTACCACATCAACAGGAATATTATCGCGATTTGCAGCAGTCGGACGTGCGGTAACAAACATTTTCGGTACAGGGGATATAAGTACTTAAGCCTTCTAATTTCAATTATAGTAGATTTTACCAAAATGCCAAGTGGGTAAAATCCTCACTTCGCTAACGTATACTCCCCAGGGTACGTGCGGTGGTGAATCCGAAGGCTTTCTGGGCAAGCTCCTAGAGCGAGCGACAGTAAGGTGCGATCGCTCCTATCTTACGCCACGATCGCTGATAAAGTATGCCAAGTGGATTTTCGTCGCGAATGTGGGCACAATGAGTATGGTTGTCTAAAGACTCCAGAAATATGCGTCCATCTCCAGAATCAGCCGATTTTCAAGGTGAAATAGAAACCTTTGGATCGATCGGCACAGCATACCTATTTGCCGATGAAAATCGCCTGTATCTTCGCGCTCCGCTTGTTAGATATCAGTTTACGCCATCTAAAGTAGTCGCTCTTGAAGAGAGTGGCGATCGAGGTGTTGCTGTAAAACATACGCGCCCAGATTATCCCGAAAAAATTATTTTTAATTCTTCAGATAATAGTGCAGCAGAAATGCTACTGACGATCGCGAGTAAAAGTTTCACACCCCGTGCCTCTACTAACGACATTCCAACTAGAGAAGATTCTCTACCAATTCGTGAGGAGTTCTTAGTTGTCGTAATTGTTCTAGTGAGACTCTTATTTTTTATGGCAATTATAGTTGGTATTTTTTGCGCTATCTTCCGAATAAATATTCCACCAGTTGAGGTTGGCTCTTGGAGAGCGGTTCTATCATCTTCTACTATTTTTATAGCATTAGCATCAATTAAATTTTGTCCTCCCATTCAGTGGATATTAGTAAAACCAGGTAGGTATCTGAGCGAAATTGGCCCCTCAATCCTCGATGCTTTTACAATCGTATTTGGTTTATTTGCTGTTGCTAATTTTTTAGTTTATCTCGGTATCCCAGAAATACTTACAGTTGGGATCGATTTTTTGTTGATATGGGCGATCGTCCAGATCGATCTGAGATTATTTCCATAACCATAGTACGAAAAACAAAATTTATAACAACAGCATTTAGGAATGAGGATTAGGGGGAACTCTGCTGCGCCAATATTTTCTCAGCCAGCTCTTGCCATTCTTGACGAAGCTTGTTATCTTCAGCTTTACTAGTAAGCGATCGACCGTTCAATTCTGGATGCTTGGCATGAAAGGCTTTATCGACTTGACGATAAAATTTCAGGGCGGGAATATTTCGCTGCTTTAACTTTTGGTTTAAATCCTGTTGCTGTTGCGGCACAGTCGGCGAGGCAGACTTAAGGGGATTGGGAATCGATTTCTCGATGCTGGTTTTGGCACCATTGAGCCGATCGCTTATCATTTTGCCAGGATCGATCGACTGTACCCATTTAGCTACAGTACTAATTCCCAGACAGGCAATAAATAGCCCAGACATTAGCTTAGTTACCTGTAATGCTGGTTTTTTCCATTCATTGGGATCTCGCGCGGGTAGCTCGGTTTTTGGCGTAGTAGCGATAGGTTGGCGCGGGCTGATTTCGATGGTTTTGAGTTGAGAAATCTTATTGGCATGAGTAATCGGTTGCGGATTGTTTGGTGCTGCGGTATTGAAACTCGCCACCGCATAGTTGTTGCTGGCGGGGAGGATTGCCAAAACTTCTTTGGCGGTTTGATAACGATGTTGGGGATTGTATTGCAGTAATCGATCGATTATCGCACTGAGTTCGGGACTCAAACTCACAAACTTGCGCCACTCCCATTTCGCCTCAGCAGGGTTGTAAATGTCAGTGGCATCTTTTCCTGTCAGCAGGGTGAGCGCGGTGGCGGCAACGGCATAAAGATCGCTCGCTGGCGAAACTTTCCCCCGAATCATCTGCTCGTCGGGTGCATAACCTTGTTTACCGATGCGGGTGGCAATTTTGGCGGTACTATAGCGCGAGACGGCAGTAGCAGCGATTTCCTTAACGCAACCAAAATCGATCAGTACGGGTAATCGATCGCTATAACGATAGATAATATTATCAGGCGAGATATCGCGATGGATTACGCCTAAATTGTGAATATAATCGAGGACGGGTAGTAATTGTTGTAAAAATTGGACGACCTCATCCTCACTAAAAACTTTTCCTTGACTGACACGTTGATTTACGCGATCGAGATAGTTCTCCCCATCGATAAAATCTTGAACCAAAAATAGCGACTCACTTTGCACCCCATCTACCCGCAACAGCTCTCGGAAGGCGGGGATTTGTGGATGCTTGAGTTTATATAAAATTCCAGTTTCGCGCTCGAATAATTCCTTGGCTTTTTGCAATTCCGCTTGGCCGCGAACTTGCGGTGCAAATTCTTTTAGAACGCATTTCTCGCCAAACTTATTGCGATCGATCGCTAAATAAGTCCGCCCAAATCCCCCCCTACCCAGTTCGCGCACGACCTCATAACGGTTGCTTAATAAATTACCTGGAGTAAGTAACGATGACTCTATCATGAGCTGAATAAATTATCTGGGGTGAGTAATAAGGACTCGATCGCGAGCGAATAGGTTGCTGAGGTCGCTACTGTTTATCAACGTAACCACACTTAATGAAATATCGCTAAATATATTTTAATTTTAGCCTGAAATCCGCGCGGACTTTGCCCTGCTTACTACTCTTGCAATGGGCACTGTGCCAACCCTAGTTTTGCTGTTGTCCCCGCTGTGAGCGGTCGATTGACATCCACTCAGCTACATGAGATCGCAGCTCCGGAAAGAATTCCCGAAAATCCCGATCGAGTGCATCATAGTTATCGATAATATCTGGCATTGCCAGCTCTAATGTAAAGGTGCGGTGCATTCGGTATTCCAATCGGCGCGAAATCCGCATCAAGGATGTTTCGACACCAGCTAAATCTCGATACGATCGCAGTAAGTCGTCTTGGATCATCCGATCTATCTGTGTTTTTGTCATCACTGGAATGGCTGAATATACACCAAAGCTCGTATAAACTTCGCTAATGAAATCATCGATCGGGATAGTACCATACAATTCCCAATTCTTGATTAATAAGTGGTCGTATAATACATCGATAATAACCCCTGCAAAGCGACGTTGAGGTGGGGTAATCCTGACTTTACTCTGCGTGACGATCGGGTGAATATCTGTAAAACAATCGATCGCGGTATGACAAGCAATTCCCCGCTGAAGTTCGGGATTGAGTTCTTTTCTGGCAGCACCTTTGACTAAATCTCCCAGGAGATTTCCCAACCGACTTTCGACATTCGGTTCGGCTAAAAAGATATGTGCCAACCAGTTCATGAAGGATTAGGGAACAGTGAATAGTGAACAGTGAATAGTGGCTAGTGGCTGATAAATCCCCTCTTGGGAGGGGTGCCCTTCAGGGCGGGGTGGGTGGATCTACGCTTTCCACTAGCCTCTCACGAATAACACCAACCACGATCGCTAACTCAAATCGATTGCAGACAAAGAAACCCTTTCTTCAATTATTGAAGAAAGGGTTAAAATTATTAGTTAGTATTTAGGACTAAACACTTACAGCAACTTTAGGCGCAGGATATACACCTTTAGCATATTTAGCTGCAAATTCTTCCAAGGATGCAGTTTTGATTTTGCTACCTTGACCAGCACACCAGAAAGCAGTGTAACGCTCGGCACATACTTTTTGCATGTACTTAATCGAGGGTTTCATGAAGTGGCGAGGATCGAATTCTTCAGGCTTAGCGGCTAAAGCTTCGCGGACTGCTGCGGTAATCGCGAGGCGGTTATCAGTATCGATGTTGACTTTCCGAACGCCGCATTTGATCCCTTTTTGGATTTCTTCCAAGGGTACGCCGTAAGTTTCCGGAATTTTACCACCATACTTGTTGATCAGCGCGAGGAGATCTTCGGGTACCGAAGAAGAACCGTGCATGACTAAGTGAGTGTTGGGCAGTCTGTTATGAATTTCTTCAATCCGGCTGATGGCGAGAATTTCACCAGTAGGTTTGCGGGTAAACTTGTACGCACCGTGGCTGGTACCGATCGCAACTGCAAGTGCATCTACACCAGTAGCTTCGACGAATTGTACCGCTTCATCAGGATCGGTGAGGAGTTGGTCGTGCGATAAAGCACCTTCAAAACCGTGTCCGTCCTCAGCTTCGCCCATCCCAGTTTCGAGGGAACCCAAGCAACCGAGTTCGCCTTCAACGCTCACGCCGATCGCATGTGCTACTTCAACTACTCGACGAGTAACATTAACATTGTACTCAAAGCTTGCAGGAGTCTTCGCATCAGCTTCCAATGAGCCGTCCATCATGACGCTGGTGAAACCCTGTTTCATTGCCGAGTAACAAGTTGCTTCACTGTTACCGTGGTCTTGGTGCATCGCAATGGGAATATTAGGGTAAGTTTCCACTGCTGCTAATACTAGGTGACGCAAGAATGCTTCGCCAGCATAGTTGCGCGCGCCGCGCGAAGCCTGGAGGATCACTGGGCTGTCAGTTTCTTGAGCAGCCAGCATGATTGCTTGGATTTGCTCCATGTTGTTAACGTTATAAGCAGGGATACCATAGCTATTTTCAGCAGCATGATCCAGCAACAGGCGTAATGGTACGAGTGCCATTAGAAATTCCTCCTATATGTGTTGTCTTTAAAATATTCGATCGAGGGATCGATCTTCAATTTTTATGATTCTTAACTAAAGACACTTTACCAAAGATCCGTTAGCGATGAACAGTTATTTCTCGATCGGGTTTCTGCTGGGATCGATCTCCTCTCACTTAAACTTCCTTCCTCCGAGATATGTCTTGAAAAGGTGCTTCACTTGCGGCGCACTAATCCTTACTGGAAGGCTTCGCCAACGGACGGTAAACCCCAACACCTACTGCGACAAAAGGCCCTGTCCGCTGCCTAGCAGGGTGGGTTTCCGGAATAAAAAAAGGCAACAGTCGATCGACTGTTGCCTTTTTTTGTTATTTCCCACTAGTTAAAGTGGGACGCCCGAGATTCGAACTCGGGACCAGTCGGTTAAAAGCCGAATGCTCTACCGCTGAGCTAGCGTCCCGTTCGGCGTGACTTAATCGCGCCTTTGCAACTATAACATGAGGAATCTAGTTTTAGCAACTTTTATTTAAGCGAATGTAGCTGCGAAGCTAACACTAGTCGTCAAAGTCTCGCCAGGGGCAACATGCAGGATATCGATTCCGGTATTAATGCTATTGCGCGGCCCAGTCCACGGTTCTAGACAGTAGAAATCTTTACCTGCAACCGTCCAAAATACTAACGTATGGTAATTTGCACTCGATGTCATTTTCAGAGTCAATTTTTGGTGGGTATCGGTGACGGTAGCAATGTTACCAGTCACCTCCGTAAATGCCGCATCGATTTCAGCTTGACTAAAATCAAACTTGCCAGCAAATTGGTGAATTTCTCCAGTCTGTTTTTCTTGATAACTAGCAGAGGGGATCTCAAAGCTGAGGCTATGTTTATCTGGAGCCTGGAAATAGGGATGCAAACCAGTGCTAAACGGCATCGGTGCTGCCGACTTGTTGGTATATGACTGATCGATAACCAATTCACCGCCACGGACGCGATAGGTAAAGCTGACGCTAAAATCGAAGGGGTATACCGCGCGTGTTGCTTCGGTACTTTCTAGCGTAATGGTCAGACTGGCATCTTTATCGGTAGATTGACTGGTGACTTGCCACGGTAAATTTCGGGCAAAACCATGTTGGACGAGCGAGTAAGACTTGTCGCCAATTTTATAGGCATTATCGGGTAAATTGCCACAAATCGGAAATAGGATCGGAAACCCCCCCCGCACACTCAAAGTCGGATCGGTAAACCGTTCGGCATCTAAATACATCAACTCGCGACCGCCCACTTTCCAGCTAGTTGCAATCCCACCACGATCGGGATAAACCGCCACAGAACTTTGAGCGTCCGTATCTGTCAAAAGGTAACTAGGCTCGGTTTGAGCTTGCTTGGTGATGGTAAACATATTGGATTGGGTATTTGATAAAGTTTTAGAGTAGATACCGTTTGCGTAGCGTACCGGAGGTAATCTCGATTGACTAAGCAAAGAGACGAGCAAACGGGTATTATAGTTATATAGGCTACACGATCGTTGCTGTATAGTTGAGATCGAATCATTGTAGTCTATGTAATCACGCGAGCTATCGCCAATAATAATGGCAAATTCGACGTTTATGTCAATGCAGCCTTGGGATGCCAACAATTCTCGAATTATTGAGAGTTGTCACCAATCGATCGATGTACTCCGTAAATTGTGGTTGGATGTTCACATTAAGTTCCTCAACTAAACCGATCGCTTGTAGTTAATTTTGGGAAAGTTAATCTAGCCGATTGTTTCGCTAGTAATAAAGCTAGATTCCCATGTCCGCCACTAGATTTATTTGTTTAGGAGAGTTCAACCATGTTACACCGCAAGCTTTATCAACTGTGTGAAGATGGTCGGGAAGTGTGCATTTTCTTGCGCGATCAACAACGGTGGATCGAACGCGCGCGCATTACAGACATCGAAGGCGATCTCGTCACTATCCGCTATGAAACCGACGAAGATGATGAGGTTTCTGCTTGGGAAGAAATGGTGCGCTTAGAAAGTATCGCTTCGATCAGTCAGAAACTGGCCTCTGTCTACAGAGGAAATGCCGAACCGCTAGTCTCCGACGAGTGTCACGAGTTGGAACAAATTCGTCCCGCAACCCCAGAAGAATAATCCAGCAACAAACAACCTCCCATCCCTTGAGATTATGTCTCTGTGAATGTCTCAACATACCATTTTCCGACCGTCTCAGGAGTAATGATACCCTCTTAATCCTATGGCTCTCACCAACTTATGGGCTAATTTAGAGCTAAAGTATCTTCCTCTAAAAGATACTATCTTTTAACTATAAATATGCTTATCCCTTTTTAGGAGGGTTTATGCACATAAAGGGTCAAGCCGAGATAGCGGTAAAATGGTGGCACTTACATTAGCAGACATCAATTTCAGGGATGTTGCTATTAAACATGTGCAGTTGCCCTGGGACAAGCTAGCATCTAGTATCGCAGCCAAAACTAAAGGCCCGTATTCTCTGGTGGTGAGGAGTACGGGCTTTTAGGGTGCGATCGGGGGAATTAGGCCTTGGCTGAACAAAGGAGAGATTTGGCTTCGATCGTCACTAAATCGGTTAAAGCAATTCAGGGCACCTATTTCAGCTTTTAGTGGAACTATTTTACCAGCATCCTGATTACGCTGAGGTTAATTAGGCCGATATTGGCTGCAAATTAGCCGTTAGCTCCTAGATCGACTGCATCTTTGAGAGCATATACTACCCGTTGCTGCTCCTCAAAAGTCAGTTCGGGGAACATCGGCAGCGAGAGTACTTGATGGCTGACTAGTTCGGTAACGGGGAAACTGCCAGCGGGGTAGCCGAGATCTTGGTAAACCGCTTGTAAATGGAGGGGCAGCGGGTAATAAATCATCGAAATTACGCCAGCTGCCTGAAGACTAGCACGCACTCGATCGCGATATGCGGCAGGATCGACACCAGTAGGGGCGATTAATCTAATCGTGTATTGATTCCAAACCGATTCGCCGCCCGGAATCGGTTGCGGGGTAATAATTCCCGGTACGTTGGCAAGCAACTCTTGATAGTGGGTGGCAACTCGCTCGCGCTGCTGGTTCCACCGATCGAGATAGGGGAGTTTTACCTGTAAAACTGCAGCTTGAATGGCATCGAGACGGCTGTTGACACCGATCGCTTCATGATAATATCGCTGACGGCTGCCGTGTTCGCGAAACATCCGTAAATCGGCAGCTAGCTGTGGATCGTTGAGTGTAACCGCGCCACCGTCCCCACAACCGCCGAGATTTTTGGTCGGGAAGAAGCTAAAACAGCCAAAATGTCCGATACTACCGACTCGCTTACCACCCCAAGTCGCACCCGTTGCCTGAGCGCAATCTTCGATGACAATGAGGTTATGCTGGTTGGCGATCGACATTACCGCAGTCATATCTAGTGGTTTACCAAATAGATGCACTGGCATAATTGCCCTAGTGCGGGGGGTAATCGCTGCTGCCAAGCGATCGAGATCGAGATTGAAAGTAGCAGGATCGATATCGACAAATACTGGCTTTGCACCAACCGCACTGATGGTTTCAGCAGTGGCGATAAAGGTAAAGGGTGAGGTGATTACTTCATCCCCCATCCCGATCTGCATGGCTCTCAAGGCAAGATACAGCGCATCTGTGCCCGAATTGCAGCCGACGCATTCAGTGGTGCCGACATAACTCGCAAATTGTTGCTCGAAACTCTGTACCATCGGGCCGCCAATATAGGCACCCGATGCCAAAACTTCGATTACCGCTGCACTAAGATCGGCACCGATTGCTTGATACTGTCGTTTAAGGTCGAGAGGGGGGATGTTACTCACAACGTCTAACCGTGAATTTCCAACTAATTGTAGCGGAATAGTCTACCATCGCGATCGCGATCGCTCTAATTCCCATAAATCGGGATGCTCCGCTCCTGATGTTGTGACGGCTTGCACGAGATCGGAAGTTCCACTCGATCGACAGAAATTTTCCATTCGTCTGCATTTGACATTAATTACAATCTACCTATAAATTGTCTGAACTTAGTTACTCCGAACCCCTCGCTCAGGCAAACTCCGCTAATTCCATCCAGCGTGCGGTAGTCGTATCGATCGTATGATTCAATTTTTCCAATTCCGCAGTTAATTTTTGGAGTTGACTATAGTCAGCAGTTGGTGAATGAGCTAACTGCTGTTCGAGTTTAGCCTTATCTGCTTCTAGGCTAGCTATCTTACCTTCTAGTTTGTTAAATTCCCGCTCTTCCCAAGTCGAAAGCCGCCGTTTTTTAACTTCGGTTTTACTGGGTTCCGGTGCTGTGGCTACTGCAACCAATCGAGTGGCGACATTATTATTTTTAGCTGCTAATTTTTCGGCGGTGGCTTCAGCTTGTTTGTAGTCTAAATAAACTGAATAATTGCCAGGATATTCGCGAATTTTGCCTTCAGCTTCGATCGCAAATATTTTCTCAACAGTTCGATCGAGGAAATAGCGATCGTGTGAAACCACGATTACGCAGCCATTAAACTCAGATAAATATTCTTCCAAGACTGATAACGTCTGCACATCGAGATCGTTGGTCGGCTCATCTAAAATCAACACATTCGGCATACTCATCAATACGCGTAATAAAAACAATCGGCGTTTTTCACCACCAGAAAGCTTATTAATCGGCGTATATTGTTGATTCGGGGTAAATAGAAACCGTTCCAACATTTGTGAGGCGCTAATTTGCGAACCATCGGCAACTTTGACGTATTCACCAACTTCTTTGATATAATCGATCGCGCGGAGTTGTTCGCTCCCGGCTTCTTGTAAGTCTTCAGAATGTTGGTCGAAGTAACCGATATGAATCGTTGTCCCGATGTCTACAGTACCTTGATCCGGTGCCAATCGACCCGTACAAATATCCATTAACGTAGATTTACCCGTGCCATTTTCGCCGATAATCCCGATCCGATCGTCCGGCGAAAATTCATAAGTAAAGTCAGAAATTAACTGGCGATCTCCGTAACTTTTCGAGACACCCATTACTTCAATAACCTTCTTCCCAATCCGTCGCGTCGGTGTCGAAATATCGACCTTCCCAGTAGACTGTTTAAATTCTTTTTCCTGTAAATCTTCTGCGCGTCCGATCCGAGCTTTTTGTTTGGTACTACGGGCTTTTGCGCCGCGTCGTAACCAAGCTAATTCACGACGGAGGAGTCCAGCATGTTTCTTCTGCGAACTAGCGGCAGAATCCTCTTCTAAAGCCTTCTTCTCTAAATAATAAGTATAGTTGCCACTATAAGTATAAATATCGCCGCGATCGATCTCGATAATCCGATTGGTGACTTTATCCAAGAAATAGCGATCGTGTGTAATCAACAAAATTGCACCGCGATAGCGAGTTAAATATTCCTGCAACCATTCCACAGACAGTGCATCTAAATGGTTCGTCGGCTCGTCCATCAGTAAGGCATCTGGCTCCGATAATAACGCCGCCGCCAGCGCGATCCGTTTGCGATAACCTCCTGATAAATCACCGACTTTCGCATCAAAATCAACGATTCCTAATTTAGTCAGAATAATCTTCGCTTTAGTTTCCAATTCCCACGCATTCACCGCGTCCATCCGCTGCATAATCGTAGATAATCGACCTAATAATTCCGTCGATTCATGATTCCCTGGATGTGCTAATTTCTCAGAGACGATCTCATAGTCCCGCACCAACTGCATCGCTTCGCCACTATCAGCAAATACCTGTTCCAACACTGTCCGATTGCCATCCATCTCCGGTTGTTGCGGCAGATAGATCGTACTCACTCCAGGATTGATTAAAATCTGCCCACCATCGATCGGCTCTAACCCAGCAATCATCTTCAGTAAAGTTGATTTTCCCGATCCATTCATGCCGATCAAGCCAACTTTATCCGCTGCATCTAAGCTAAACGAACCATCTTTGAGAATCTCTTTGATTCCAAAATCTTTCTTAACTGATTGTAGTGTAAAAATAGTCATATTTGGATTTTGGATTGAGGATTGGGGATTGCGGATTGTTCATGCCTCGATCTATTTTCTTCACTAAAGAAGCGATAGTTGAGATTCAAATATTGCTAAAGTATTTGGCTTGTACAAAACAAATCTGACGGAATGTGGGTTTCTCTCTTTGCTTAGAAAGATCATAACTGTTTGCAATGCAACATTTGCTGCCTTCTCCACCGGAAATCTGTAAGCTCCCGTAGAAATAGCTGGAAATGCAATCGATTTGCATTTTTGAAGATCTGCTAAATTCAAAGAGTTGATGTGTGACTGTTCTAATGAATTAACCGATTTATCATGATACTTAGCATTATAGAATGGGCCAGCAGTATGAATCACATATTTAGCTTTGAGATTTCCGGCGGTAGTGATTCTTGCCTGACCTGTCGGACATCTTTGCCCTCGCTCGTCTTCTGGAATCTTCAAACATTCTTCCAGAAGTTGTGAGCCTGCGGCTCAATATCCTGCTCGATAATGTTGCCTAATATTAATTCGATCGTTCCATATTCTGCTTTAAATATATTTGACATGTTAGATTGACTCGAATTGCACACCCGTACTCGATCGATGAATCATCGCTTTGTTTCTGCATCACCCTCACGAGAGCATACTATTCTCACACATACAGATCGATGACTGGATACACTAATGCGAAGCGCGCCACGCTACCCACAAACCAACCCTTGTGCAGGGGAGTTTGAGGGGGCGGCGATGCGCGCTCGTCGGGTTCCCCGACGTAAAAAGCGCATCAAGACAGCACTCCGCCCTTCAACGGGGGGTCTGGGGGAAGCGACTGAAGTCGCGCTGAGGTTTCCGCCTAGCGGCACGTCTCGCTTCACTCGCCTACAGCGTGCGTTTCAGTCAAGACAGCCTCCCCCAGATCCGGGTTCTCCCCCACCAGCAACAAAAGAACGCAGCCACTCTAAATCTGAGACATCACAACCCTCGCAGCAGCCAAAGTTCGATCGATATCAGCCTCAGTATGCGCCAGCGAAGTAAATCCAGCCTCAAACTGCGACGGTGCCAAATAAATCCCCTGCTCTAACATCCCCCGATGGAACCGCCCGAACTTAGCCACATCCGAATGCTTAGCATCCTCAAAATTGTGAACGGGGCCAGCACAGAAAAACAACCCAAACATCCCACTAATTTGACCGCCACAAGCTTCGTGCCCAGTTTCGCGAGCGATCTCTAGCAAGCCATCAGCCAACTTCTTGGTGATTTTATCCAGATACTCATAAGCCCCAGGCTTTTGCAGCAGTTCCAACGTTTTGATCCCGGCTGTCATCGCCAGCGGATTTCCTGAAAGCGTCCCAGCTTGATACATCGGCCCCGCAGGTGCGACCATCGACATGATATCTTTGCGTCCCCCATATGCGCCAACAGGTAAACCACCACCGATCACTTTACCCATCGTCGTCAGATCGGGCGTAATGCCAAATCTCTGCTGCGCTCCGCCGTAGGAAATGCGGAACCCAGTCATTACCTCATCGAATACTAGCAATGCGCCGTATTCTTGAGTAATCAGACGCAAGCCTTCCAGGAAGCCAGCATCAGGGGTAATAAAACCAGCATTGCCTACGACTGGTTCTAGGATTACTCCCGCAATGCTGTCAGGATTGGCCGCAAATAACGCCTTGACGGCCTCTAAATCGTTATAGGGTGCGGTTAGCGTGTCGGCAGTAGTAGACTTTGGTACCCCTGGAGAGTCTGGCAATCCGAGTGTCGCGACACCAGAACCTGCCTTGACGAGGAACATATCCGCATGTCCGTGATAACAGCCTTCAAACTTGATAATCTTGTCCCGTCCGGTAAAGGCGCGCATCAGCCGTAGCACAGCCATACAAGCCTCGGTACCAGAGTTGACGAATCTGACCATCTCAACGCTCGGAACGGCATCGATGACCATTTGTGCGAGGACATTTTCGAGATAACAGGGCGCGCCGAAACTAGTCCCTTTCGCGAGCGCATCATGTAAGGCGGCGATGACTTCGGGGTTGGCATGTCCGCAGATCGCTGGCCCCCAACTACCGACGTAATCGATATACTGGTTACCGTCTACGTCCCAGACATAAGCATCCTTGACGCGATCGAATACAATGGGTTGTCCGCCAACAGATTTAAATGCTCGCACTGGAGAATTCACCCCACCTGGCATAATCTTCTGAGCGGCTGCAAAAATTTCTTCTGATTTTGTAGTTTTCAAATTAGATGTAGAAATCAATTTTTTCTCCCAACGGTTAAAAGCTTGAGTTGAAATAATTTAGTAATTATCTGCAAATCGGGGCTAGAGTAATTTTAATAGAATCGAACGCAGTTACCCAACATCTACTCGAACGGAAATCGCACAATCTGGCATATTTTTTGGAGGTAATCTCTGAACACGGCTAGGGTTGCCAATCGCTAACTGTGTTGTGCGATCGATAACGCCTAATTAAATACCCAATGTAGTAATGTTGAAACGATCGAGAGCACGATCGAACCGACGATTGCCGGGACGATGCCTGCGAGGAAAAACCCCGGAATCAGCCAAGCAACAAACATCAGACACAGAACGTTAATGGCGAATGAAGACAGTCCCAGTGTCAGGATTGTCAACGGGAAGGTGAGTAACTTCAAGACAGGGCGCACGGTGGCATTAATCAATCCTAACGTTAAAGCTGCAATTGCTGCCGCAGCAAAACTCCGGAGCTGAAACTGATGTCCTGGCAAAATCTGGTCGATGATTCGCTGTGTAATCAAAAACGCGATCGCATTGAGTACCCAATTAAGCAGTAATTTGAACATGGTGTCGGTAAGACTAGTAATTAATTATCGAAAGAGGCAGACTTACGCTAACGATCGATTATCCATGCTACTCCATAGATTTGAGCCAAACCGCCCTCACTGAATCGACGCTTGTGGACTGTCACTACCACCGAGCCGATGTTTTGCGATAAACTGTGCAGGTTGAGAATTGATGCGACTGACCGATCTGAGTTCGATCGAGCGGGATGAGATAACGCGCAATCTTGGCTACTAACTGTTAACTGGAAAATATGCCTACTATTATCGCGCTAATCCTTGCTTTTATTTTATCCTTCCCTGGTAACGCGATGGCGGCTGGCGGAACTTCTTCATACAATCCCACGCTCTCCTATTCCGGCGCTCAATTAGCTGGCGAAGATTTTTCTGGCAAGAATTTACAGACAGCCGAGTTTACTAGTGCTAATTTAGATAATACAAATTTTTCTGGGGCCGATCTCACCGGATCTGTGCTGAGTTCGTTAGTTTTGAAAGGCACAAATTTCCACGGGGCGAATATGACCCAAGGACTGGTCGATCAAGTGCGGTTTGTGGGTACGGATTTGAGCGATGCGGTATTCTTTGAAGCGATGATGTTACGATCGACTTTTAAGGATGTGAATATTCAGGGTGCTGATTTCACTGATGCAATTTTAGGTAAGGTGCAGCAGAAAGAACTGTGCCTGATTGCCGATGGGGTCAATTCTAAGACTGGTGTAGCTACTCGTGATTCTCTTGCCTGTAAATAGGTCTTAGGCTTATTCACGCAAAATAATAATGGGGATATATGAATGAGATCGATTATGCGATCGCCAAGCACGAAGAACTCTACTATTTACTTTCACCGAGTAAATTTGTAATTTCTGAATATAAGCAAATCGATCGCGGCTTACAATTTTTCATTCAAAAAGATGGTTGGTCTGGGAGTATCAAAATTTATCAGTATGAAGAAGGAAATGTCACAGTTGACTTCTCTCAATTAGATAAAAGTAAGTATTCGCTACTAGTCAAGAATTTAGCTGAAGTTAAAAAAAATACTCCTAAGAAAAAGTCGAAATCTTCTGCTGCGAGCAAGCAAACATTATTACCAACGATCGGCTGTAATCTAGTTGGAAAAGCTGATTATTTTAGTTGTTTGGTCGTCGCTGGCGTATATGTAGATCGCAAAACTGCAACTCAACTCGCGATCGCTGGAGTAAAAGACAGTAAGACTCTCTGCGACACAAAGATTGAAGTAGTTGCTAGAGAGATCCGCAAAATCAGTCAGGATAAATTTGCGATCGTTGAAATATCACCAACGGAATACAACCAGCTATATACCAATCTTGCAGCTGAGAATCGATCGCTGAATGATTTATTTGCGAGCGTACATGCTGGAGTAATCGACGAGCTATTAACAAAAGTCAGATCTGAAACAGCGATCGTCGATAAATTTGTCGATGAAACTCTTTTGCTCGAACAACTCCAAAGCAAAAATAGGGAATTAAAGCTCGTGCGAGATCGTCGAGCTGAAAATCATCTCGCGATCGAGGCGGCTTCAATTTTAGCGAAGGATCGGTTTATTAGTAGTCTCCGGAAGCTTGGCAAAAAGTATCGAATAGATCTGCCAAAAGGCTCTTCTCGGGCAGCGATCCTAATCGCCAAACAGTTAGTTGCAACACACGGAATTGAGAGCTTGGGAGAAGTTGCGAAGCTTCACTTTAAGACTACGAAGGAAGTGCTAATTTAGTAGATCTAGGGTAACCACAAGGGGCACCCATACCTAATTTTTCCGTAGGGGTGCCCCATGTGGTTACCCTCAGATCTACGCTAATTAACAGCCCTCTACCCTCAACCAGCGACTATAATATTCGATCGCATATCTCTGCAATAGCGAATCCCAACTCCCATGTATTTTTTATGAACCGAATTGGAGTAATTGGCGGCGGACAACTAGCCTGGATGATGGCTAGTGCTGCAATAGATTTGGAGCTAGAATTGGTAATCCAGACTCCGCATGAAACAGATGTAGCTGTAAAATTGGCTGCTGCAAATGTATTCGCCGCTGTGGATAACGTCGCCGCTACAGCCATGCTCGCAGCTAAGTGCGACGTAATTACCTTTGAAAATGAGTTTGTCGATTTAGCCGGGTTGGAAAAATTAGCATCCACAGGCGTTCGTTTTTATCCTTCGCTCGCAGCTTTAGCACCTTTACTCGATAAATATACTCAACGCTGTTATCTCCAAGATCTCGGTTTGCCCGTTCCCAAGTTTTCGGCACTAGTACAAGCCCAACTCCCCCCAGGTTTCACCTTCCCCGTCGTCATCAAAGCTAGACGCAATGGTTACGACGGACAGGGGACATTTATTATCAAGGATGAATCTGCGCTCCAAAGCCTCTATCATCGCTATCCCGACACGCCATTTCTGATTGAAGAATTTATCCCATTCGATCGCGAGCTAGCCATCATCGTTGCTAGAGGTGTCACTGGTGAAATAGTTAGTTATCCGATGCTGGAGACTCAACAAGAAAATAGTGTCTGTCGGCGAGTATTCACCTTAAACCATGTATCTGCAAATACTCGCGATGTGTGCGAGTCCATTGCCCATCAGCTATTAGTTAATCTAGACACCGTTGGACTATTTGCGATCGAGTTATTCGCGACTCCCGATGGCAAGGTATTCGTAAATGAAATTGCCCCACGTACCCATAATTCTGGACATCTCACCATCGAAGCCTGCTCTACATCCCAATTCGAACAGATTCTCCGGGCGGTAGCAGGGTTACCCCTGGGAAGTACCGAACTTACCTGTGGTAGTGCGGTAATGATAAATTTGTTGGGTTATGAAGATACCGAGAACGATTACCTCGCGCAGCGTCAGCAGATTGCGACTATCCCCAACACCTACATCCATTGGTATGGCAAAACCCAAGCCCGCATCGGCCGCAAACTCGGACATGTAACTATTTTGCTCGATCGAGACGATCGATCGCAAGCTGAAGCTCTAGCAAAACAGGTAGAGGCAATCTGGTATAAACGATAATTAACCTGAGTTCGGGATAAGAGGAGCCTACCCTTAGCGAAGCGTTCCCGAAGGGTAGGCTCGGCTCATGATATTCAGTCCGCCTTCGCGGACTAAGATATTCAGTCCGCGAAGGCGGACTTCGCACTACTAGCACCGATTTCAATCGAGTGCGGTGCTAGTGCAGAGCCAATATCCTTAACCCGAACAAACGATAATTACTTACAGATATCTAGCTAAATCCCGAACCCCGACCCCCTGTTGACCGATCGAGTATTTTTCCCTTAGAATATAGAAACGGTCTGGCTGCGACGTTGGTGACTGCCAATAACGTTTTTTGATCTATGCTTGACTTTTATACGGGAATCAATGTAGTTCTAGCGGCGGTAAACTGGACAAGTATCCAGAAACCTATATGCACGAGCTTCCGATACCCACCTGGTTTTAACCAGGTCATAAACTGAGGTAAGACGGCGTTGCGGTTGACCGATTAATTTGATGGAATTTTCAAAACCCCAGCATGTGTTCATGCTGGGGTTTTGAATTGGCTAGATTCCCCTCCTGAATGGGGTATTTGACAGGGTGGTGTGGGTTCGGGGTGCCGACCCCTACTAGCCTGAGTCACTGCTTCACTGATAGAGTGATAGCCGAAGATACCTAAAAGATTTAAAAAATGACGACACCACAAGATTTGATGAAGCAAGAAGTTGGTAAAGCTGCAGCAGCGCGGGTACAATCCAACTCCATCGTTGGTTTAGGAACGGGTTCGACGACAGCCTTTGCGATCGAGTATATCGGCAAACGCCTCGCCGCCGGAGAAATTACCAATGTCAAAGGGATTCCCACTTCCTTCCAAGCCAGAGTCCTGGCCAAACAGTATGGTATCCCGTTAACTACTTTAGATGAAGTCGATCGGATCGATATCGCGATCGATGGTGCGGATGAAGTCGATCCTCACAAAAACCTGATCAAAGGTGGTGGTGCGGCACATACCCAAGAGAAAGTCGTCGATGCGCTCGCCGAACAATTTATCGTGGTGGTCGATAATACTAAATTAGTAGATAAACTGGGTTCGACATTCCTCGTACCTGTCGAAGTCATCCCGATGGCGGTGACTCCAGTAATGCGTGCGATCGAAAAATTAGGCGGTAAACCTCAACTCCGGATGGGTGTAAAAAAAGCTGGGCCTGTAGTCACCGATCAAGGTAACTTAGTAGTCGATGTGAAATTTGACTCGATTCCCAATCCAGCCGAACTCGAAAAAACACTCAACAATATTCCTGGCGTTTTAGAAAACGGTCTTTTCGTTGGTGTCACCGATTTAGTCTTGGTTGGTGAAGTTCAAGGCGACAAAGTAATCATCAAAGAACTGTAGATTTAGCCCCTACCAAAGGAGGAATTGCAAGTTATTTAGTTTTCATTCCTTCGTGAATAGTAGTTCGTGGTTCATCCATCCAGTGAGGGTGTCCTTTGTCTCGAAGCTTGCGCAGCGGTGCGCAAGCTTCGAGGAACAAAAGCGTGTACGAATCACTTGTGGGTAACCACTAACTGGATATCAAAAAAACAAATGAGGTAGTAACTCTAGAGTTACTACCTCATTTATCACATTAGGCCAAACAAACTAGCTTAGTCGTAGGTTCTTTTACCGCTGAATTTAAGTTTCGCTGGCTCGGGGTTGCTACCGATGTTGCGATCGACTTTACCAACATGGCCGCGTCCTTCGTTGACTTTCTCCGGAAATACACCATCATTGGGATGGAGTAAAGCGGTATCGCCGTTGGGCGTGACGCGGTAGATTTGGTAGTTGGTAATCTTGAATTTAGTCCGCAATTGACCGCCAAGAGCCATACACTGTTCTTTCCGTGCCAAGTATAAGAGGTTGTCCCCAGATACCATTGTCGCTGCGCCACCAGTAGGCATTTCAAATACTTGCTCCTTGGTGCTAGCCCAAGTAATTCCGTATTTTTCTTCCACATCGGCTTTGCTGAGTAAACCGCCAGTGCTACCGCCAAAAAGTGGGGTTTTGCCAGTTAGTTTTGTTGCCATAAAACTGCTGCCTATAGTAGGGTTTTAGGGCATAGTACCACTCCACTCGAACGCGATCGCCATCTCGTCAAGAACTGTAACAGTCTTCTGAATTATGAATTATAAATGATGAGTTATGAATTATAGCTAAAATGGATCTTAGAGCTATCTATCCATTTATCTACCCCATTTCCATGACAAGTACTCATCCTGCTGTGATTTCCTTGATGGTTGCGCCTGCACGAGTCGTGCGGGGACGACAGGCGATTAATGATGCGATCGAGCAGATTGTCGCATTGGGCAAGCGTCCGTTGCTGGTAGGTGGAGAGCGGAGTTTGGATCTAAAGCAATTACAAGTATTATGCGATAGTCCCGAACTGGAGATCGAGCGATCTCGATATACTCCAGACTGTTGTGAAAGTAGTCTCGATCGCCTCAAGACAGCAGTATCCGAGCATCAAGCAGATCTAATTATCGGTGTCGGCGGTGGTAAATGTTTGGATGCGGCAAAATTATTAGCCACTCGTTGTCAGTTGCCTGTAGTGACGATTCCGACTTCTGGGGCTACATGTGCGGCATGGACGGCATTATCGAATATTTATTCAGAAGATGGTGCTTTCTTACACGATGTCAGTTTGCCAAAATGCCCCGATTTACTGATCCTCGATTACGATCTTGTCGCGACAGCACCTCAGCGAATGCTAGTCGCCGGAATCGGCGATGCGATCGCTAAGTGGTATGAAGCTTCGGTAAGTAGCGGACATTCCTCCCAAACTCTACTCATTGCCGCCGTCCAACAGGCGCGAGTCCTCCGAGATATCTTATTTCAAAAATCGATCGGCGCGCTGGCAGATCCAGGTGGCGAAGACTGGCAACAAGTCGTCGATGCCACCGTGCTCCTGGCGGGAGTCATCGGTGGGCTAGGTGGTGCCCAGTGTCGCACTGTAGCCGCCCATGCCGTGCATAATGGTCTCACACATCTTCCTGGCTCTCATCACGCCTTACACGGCGAAAAAGTGGCCTATGGGATCTTGGTGCAATTGCGGCTAGAGGAAATGCTCCAAGGCAATAAGTTAGCAGCAGTAGCCAGACAACAGCTCCTTGACTTCTATACCTCGATCGGGTTACCGAAAACTTTAGCAGATTTGGGTTTGTGTGAAATTACCCTTTCGCAATTACACCATGCCGCCAATCTTGCCTGTAAGTCCGATTCCGATTTACATCGTTTACCATTTTCTGTGGTGCCAGAACAATTAGTCGCAGCAATGGTTTCGACGACAATTGTCGAGCAGTCATCGGAAGTCGATAGTCATCAAAGAATGAGTTAATTTGATTGTCGATCCAGGTAGCGCTAACCAGCTAAAAGTTAGAGCATTTTAACCATAGACTAATAAATATCGATCGCCAAATCGCTCGCAGATCCCAGTTGGTATAATATAATCTAGAGCGTATTACAAAAACGCGTCACGCAATCCAATCGTCATGACAACAGCAAAGATTCTACTTCTTAAACTAAATTCGCAGCTAAATCCAGATAATCTGCCGCAAGAAGATATTTTGGAATTAGAGCTGGCTATAGACAATAAGGTTTTGGCAATGGCAAGAGCGATTTTTAAAGGGGATGAAAATCTTGTTGAAGATTGGTTGAATACACCGAATGAGACATTGGATGGAACCGCGCCAATTTATTTTTTAGATAGAATGGCGGGAATCAATCGTGTCGCGCGGGTACTCATAGATTTAGCTTATGGAGTCTCTAACTGATTAGAGGATCGAGAATCTGTGCTGAAGTATTTAAATCATCGACACTCGAATAAGTCTTCCAGAAACAAAGCCGTTGAGATTCGATTTGAGAAGATTGTTAAAACCGTAATTATTTTAGTCCCAATCATTAATTCTTTAGCCAGATCGATGAATTTAATTTTATATAGCAAAGTAGGCTGTCATTTGTGTGAAGGCTTGCAAGAGAGGTTGGAGCAAATTACCGAGTTAGCACTCCAGATCGAAATTAGAGAAATTACTACCAATTCCGATTGGTTCGATCGCTATCAATACGAGATTCCTGTATTATGTTTAGCAGTTGATGGAGTCGAGAAACTCATCCCGCGATTTTCTCCACGCGCGAGTGTTGCCCAAGTGCAGCAAACTTTACAGCAATATGCGATCGAAAATGGGTAACAATGTTTAAGCCCGATTTGTTACCTTGTACGCGGCATGCCGTGTTGCCTCGGTATCGTCTTTACCATCTATCCTTATGAAACTACGCGAACTCCTAGCCCACAGCCAGATTCAGTCTGCTAGCGACCATCCAAATTTAGATTTAGAAGTAACTGGCTTAAAAACTAATTCCCATACCTGCACTACTGGGGATTTATTTATCGGCATGCCAGGTACGCGAGTCGATGGTGGTGAATTTTGGCAAGGTGCGATAGCAGCCGGAGCGATTGGAGCGGTAATTTCGCCTGCCGCCGCCACAATCCACCCATCTACGGACGCTAACTGTGTAGTGACAGCAGCAGATCTAGTCGCCGCCTGCGCCGCACTTGCTGGCGCGTTTTATAATTATCCTGCTCATACCCTGAAAATGGTGGGTGTGACTGGAACCAATGGTAAAACCACCACCACACACATCATCGAATATCTCCTCGAACGCGCCAATATCTCTACAGCCTTGCTCGGTACCCTCTACACCCGCTGGCAAGGCTATCAAAAAACAGCGACTCATACCACACCTTTTGCCGTCGATTTACAACAGCAACTCGCCCAAGCTTTGAGTGCGGGCAGTCAAGTTGCGTTGATGGAAGTCAGTTCCCACGCGCTGGAACAGGGACGGGTGAAGGGGTGTCCGTTTGAGATCGGGGTGTTTACCAACCTCACTCAGGATCACTTGGACTACCATGAGAACATGGAAAATTATTTCCAGGCGAAGGCCTTATTATTCAGTCCCGAGTATCTTACCGGACGCGCGATCGTCAATCTGGATGATGAGTATGGGCAGCGATTGATTAGTCAAATTCCCGCAGGCAAAGTTTGGAGCTACAGCACTACCGATGCAAGTGCGAATCTGTGGACGAGCGACTTGGAATACAAACAAACCGGAGTCACCGGGAAATTGCATACACCTCAAGGCGAAATTGCCTTTGAGTCGCCACTAGTGGGCGACTACAACCTCGAAAATCTCTTGGCTGCTGTCGGAACTGCATTACACCTTGACATGGGCTTAGAAGCGATCGTGGCCGCAGTAGCCAGTTTTCCTGGTGTACCGGGACGGATGGAACGGGTACAAGTTTCTCCCCAACAAGATATTACCGCGATCGTCGATTATGCCCATACCCCCGATAGCCTAGAAAGCTTACTCACCGCCGCCCGTCCGTTTATTACGGGTCGAGTGATTTGTGTATTTGGTTGTGGTGGCGATCGCGATCGCACCAAACGCCCACAAATGGGTAAAATCGCTGCCGACCTTGCCGATCTCGTAGTGGTAACATCTGATAATCCGCGTACCGAAGACCCCGCGCAAATTCTCAAAGATGTGGCAGCTGGCATCGAACGCACAGCAGGAGTTGAAGTAATTGCCGATCGCGCAACTGCTATAGCTCATGCCATCTCGATCGCTCGATCGGGTGATGGTGTACTAATCGCTGGGAAAGGACACGAAGATTATCAAATTTTGGGCACTGAAAAAATCCATTTCGACGATCGCGAACAAGCCCGAATTGCATTAACTACAAAATTTGGCAACTAGATTTGGAGCGAGAACATCAGGGATATGGATCGGAATTTAGGATGCAGACTGACTACTATTCCAGGGCTGCTTCATTCTAATGAGGAGGGGAGGTTCTAGTGGCAGATTACTTGTAAATATCGCAGGATACTTGTGTAAACCTACCCTTACAGATCCTAAATAATCATAAGGAGGGGAGCATGAAATAGCCCAGCCACAATCCCCCTCTTCCCAACCCTAGTTTCCTATTCTCTACCCTATCCTTGATGGAAAATCAGCCCCCGCGACAACTCAGCCTCGACGACTTCAAAGATGAATCGATCGCCCATCTCATGCAAGAGTTGTGTACGCCATTATCTAATATTAAAACCGCGCTAAAGTTATTAGAATCTCCCTTATTAAAACAACCACAACGGCAAAAATATTTAGAGCTAATTCGCCGCGAATGCGATCGCCAAAATTCGCTAATTAACGGTGCATCTAGACTGATAGCTCTAGAACGCGATCGCGATCGCGCGGGGATCGCAGCGATTCAGTTATCTCAAATCATCCCTGGTGTCGTAAGTACATATCAACCCTTGGCAGAAGAAAAAGGGATTAGATTGGGGTATACTGTGCCAGACAACTTACCTGTGATTTATTGTGTCGAAATGTGGTTGCGTCAAATCGCGATCGATCTCTTGCATAATGGCATCAAATATACACCTGAAGGCGGACAAGTTTTGGTGCGTGCTAGCCTTCAAGGTGATTACGTTCAATTAGAATTTAAAGATACAGGGATTGGGATCGCCCCAACTGAAATCTCCAAGATTTTCGATCGTTTTTACCGCGTCCGGAATGCCACAGACGAACAAAATAATGGTGCGGGATTGGGATTGACGATCGTCCAAACTATCTTAGCGCGTTGCGGTGGTTCGATCTCCGTTGTCAGTCAAGTTGGTGTCGGTTCTAAATTTCGGGTATTACTACCCACTCATTAACATCACTACTCGATCCCGAGCTTTCGAGGATTCGGCTGTCCTACTTTTTATCTTTTAAAGCGTGCGTCTACCTAAATTTAGATTAGCTAAATTCCTGCAAATATTCACGATCGGTTGTGTATTAATATTTGCTGGTAGCATCTACATTCATAAAATCGAACCTAATTGGTTTGAAGTTAGCCAGATCGAGATTGAGTTACCCCATCTAGATCGGGCATTTGCTGGATATCGGATCGTGCAAATCAGCGATCTCCATGTGGGCGATAAGATCGATCGATCTCAGTTAGAAAAAGTCGTGGCGGCTGTCAACGAGCAAAAGCCAGATTTGGTCGTCATTACCGGCGATCATGTCAGTCGCAAGCCCAGGCAACATGTAGAACTATTAGATATTTTGGCACAGTTGCAACCGAGAGATCGGACATTAGCAGTATTAGGCAATCATGATGTCTACAATGATGCCGAACCCATCCGCAAAGCATTACAAGCAGCAAAAGTTACGCTGCTAGAAAATACGATCTTTACCCTCAAACGCGGTGATGCGACGTTAAATATCGCTGGAGTTGGCGATGTCTTTGCCAAGGAAGATAAACTCGATCTCGTCCTCGCCCAACTACCCACGACAGGTGCCGCAATCGTGCTCGCTCACGAGCCGGATTTTGCCGATGTAACTGCCGCTACCGGACGATTTGGGCTACAACTATCAGGACACTCCCACGGCGGACAAATTCGGATTCCGTTTTATGATGGATACATGCCCGAATTGGCACAAAAATATCCGATCGGGCGTTATCAAGTAGGCGAGATGATTCAATATACCAATCGCGGTATCGGTACGATTAAACTTTATGCTCGGTTTAATTGTCGGCCCGAAATTTCGGTATTTACACTCACTCAGACGAGAGTCAGCTAAGTTTACTGCCGATTCCCAGTCGAAGTAAAAGTGAATTCGTCACCACACTCACCGAACTCAGTGCCATCATCGCTCCAGCAGCTGATGGACTTAGCATCGTTCCCCACCCAAACCAGTACAGCACTCCAGCCGCAGCCGGAATCCCGATCGAGTTGTAAATCACCGCCCAAAAGAGATTTTGGCGAATCTTAGTCAGTGTTGCCTTGGATAACTCGATCGCGTAAATAACATCCGCCAATCGATCGCGCATCAAGATAATATCAGCTACTTCGATCGCCACATCGGTACCAGCATTCATGGCAATGCCAATATCTGCTTGTGCTAAAGCAGGCGCGTCATTAATCCCATCCCCAATCATCGCTACCTGCCGCACGACAGCACTCCCGTCTTGGCATGTTTGCAAAGATCGCACGATGTTAGCTTTGTCCTGTGGTAATACTTCCGCATAGACATCAACGATACCGACTTGCTGAGCGATGAGATCGGCAACTGGTTTCCGATCCCCAGTGAGTAAAACTACCTGTAAATTCATTTGTTGCAATCGTTTGACTGTCTCGATCGCATCATCGCGCAATCGATCGGTAACGCCGATTAGCCCCATCATCACACCATCGATCGCGACATAGACCACCGTTTTTCCGGTTGCTGTTAATTTGTCAGCACTAATTTGCCAATCGCGCTCGATCTCAATTTCCTGTGTGTTCAACCAGCGTTGATTCCCAACTACAACCCTCCGAGTCTTATTCCCCTCCTCGGAGGGGTGCCCGACAGGGCGGGGTGGGTCAGATCTACGCGTAAATCCCATCATCTCCGCAGACACTCCCAACCCAGCCTCAGTATGCGAATCGAGAACGACAGCTAAAGCTAACCCCAATCTCGCCGCCTCCTGTTGAATCGCAACTGCCAACGGATGATTGGTAACACTTTCCGCCGCCGCCGCCAATTGTAATAACTCCTGAACTGAAATCGACCCATGCGGAAAAATATCTGTAACTTGAGGCTTGCCCTCAGTCAACGTTCCAGTCTTATCAAATACTACCGTATCCAACTGATGCACCGCTTCCAAGACATCGCCACCCTTAATTAATAACCCGCGATCGGCACCGATGCCAGTCCCAACGAGAATCGCCGTTGGCGTAGCCAATCCTAGCGCACAAGGACAAGCGACAACCATAACTGCGATCGCGGCTTTAAGCGGTGTCAGCGTTGAAGCGACAGGCTCTAAATTGGGATTATGGATACCGATAAAATACCAGAATAGACAAGTGACAATCGCGATCGCCAATACGCCATAGGTAAAGTATCCCGCCACCGTATCGGCTAACTTTTGAACTGGAGCCTTGCGGGTTTGGGCGGCTTCTACGAGGGCGATAATTTGGGCAAGGGTAGTATCGTCGCCCGTGCGGGTGACTTCGATCGAGATCGCCCCAGATTGATTGACAGTACCAGCAATGACTAGATCGCCCGACTGCTTGACGATCGGTAAAGATTCGCCGGTAACTAATGACTCGTCGATCGTCGTCTGACCCCAGCGAATCGCCCCGTCAGCAGGGATCTTTTCGCCTGGAAGTACTCGCAAATATTCGCCAACTTTCACCTGTTCTACCGGGATTTCGATGGCTTGGGGGCGATCTGGATCTGGACTTACCAATCTCGCGATCGCAGGTTGCAGCGAGAGCAATCGATCGAAGGCATTTGCAGCGCGATGTTTGGCTTGTTGTTCGAGCGTACGCCCCAAGATGATAAATCCGATAATCATCACTGGTTCTTCAAAAAAGCATTCCCAGCCTAGCTCGGGAAGTAATAAAGCGACAACACTGGCAGTATAGGCAGAAAGCGTTCCCAAACCCACGAGGGTATTCATGTTGGGATTGCCATGCCACAGACTGCGCCAACCATCGAGCAAGATCGATCGACCTGGAAATACGATCGCGAGTGTCGCTAAACCCCAATGCCACCAGAAGTTGGTGAGGGGAGTGTAACCGTGATGGAGATGAGTAGTAGGTTGGGTAAAATGTCCGATCGCCGATAAAACGAGTAAAACTCCAGCCGTAACTAGTTGTCCCAACAGTTGCTTGGATTCTTGGGCGTATTTTGCCTGTCGATCGAGATTTGACTTCCTCGTTCCCGTGCGGGGTTGGCTGGGAAAGCCGCTGGCGGTAAGTTTATCGGCAAGATCTCCAGCGCCGATCGTCGCGGTTTCAGCTTCGATCGCCGCTACACCAGTCAGGAGATTGACACAAGCAGATTTTACACCAGCTTGAGCGATTAGTTGCTTTTCGACCGCACTGACGCAGCCAGCGCATTTCATGCCAGCAACATCGAGCACGATCGTAGATGTTGCTAATTCAGCGAGTGTAGCTGGATGTGTAGTGGTGTTCAGCATACGGGAGTTGAGGTTCGGGGTGCAAAAAACGGATGGTGCTTTCAAGCATCCTTATTTACTATCCCCTATTCACAACGAATTTTCAAAAGTCACGCCTTCATAAAGTAATTCGATCGGGCAGCTAAACTCGATACTTTCTAGCTCGATCGTATCTCCAGCAGTATAAGGATAATACAACCACATCCGACCTTCACCCAGTCGATAGCATTCGACACCGATTTTATCTGCTTCGATTAAGACGTATTCTTGCAGCGATGGCAACGAACGATAACGCGCAAATTTTTCACTTCGATCTTTTGTCGCAGTGCTAGGTGATAATACTTCCGCAATTACAGTCGGATCTGCGATCGCTTCTCGTGCTGTCAAGTCTTGAGGATCGCAACTTACTACTAGATCGGGATAGAAATAAGTGCTTGTAGGATTGACGATAACTTTGACATCGGCGACATTTATTCGACAGCCTCTCGCCCGCAAATGGGGGCGAAGAGCTGTGTAGAGATTGAGTGCGATATCGTTATGGGGAATCGTGCCCCCTGTCATCGCCACAACTTCACCCTCGACAAATTCATAACGAAGATCTTGCTGCGGTTCCCACAATAGATATTCTGCACTAGTCATCTTTGAAGGTTGAGGTAGAGAAATCATGACTCTTATCAATGTGTCGATCGGATTGGTAATTGAGGATTGGTTAAGATCGATTGTTGTAGGGGTGCCCCCAAAGTAAGATCGTTGTTCGCTTTGGTATCAGAATTTGCAATTAATTATGTTTGCGAGCTGATAGATTCATCAGATTTGCTAATTTATATACTATTCTTGCGCCAACATTGCCATCCCACTCAGCATTACCGACTTCACACAGATCGAAACCAATAATTTCGCGTCCGCTGGTGACGATTTCGCGACACAAACAAAAAGCTTGCTCTAATTCTAATCCACCAGGAACGGGAGTACCCGTACTCGGACAAAGTTTGGGATCGAGTCCATCGGCATCAAAGCTAATATAAACTTTCTGCGGGAGATGTGCGATCGCTTCTTGATAGATATGCTCCCAAGTTTTGCACCGATACATTTGCTGTTTGATGTGGGCATCATAATAGACCACAATCCGATCGTTAGATCGATCGACTGTCTCAATTTCCACAAACGAGACATCGCGAATTCCCACCTGGACTAGTTTTGAAATCTGGGGGATTTTCATCGCATTAAACATAATCGAAGCATGAGAAAACTCAAAGCCTTCATAAGCATCACGCAAGTCAGAGTGCGCGTCGAGATGTAAGATCCCAAAATCAGGGTGATGAGTTGCTAATGCCTGAAGATAACCTAATGGAACACTATGATCGCCACCGATTACACCGATTTTTTTACCATCGGTTATTGCCGTTTGACATCGATCGAACAACCATTTATTTACATCTTGGCAAGCTTGATTTACATCTGCTAATACGCTATTTAATTCTGGTGCTAAATCGAGCGATTCGCCACTTTCTAATCGATCGATAATCAAGGCTGCTTGCTGGCGATAGTAATTATTTTTTGTTAATAAATCTGGATCGATCGGGGGCATGTAGATCCCCTGTTGCCAGCCTTGAGGATTGTCAAAATCGTATAGATCTAATTGTGGCGAAGCATTGAGAATCTGTTGGGGTGCGGATGCAGTTCCTGGATTGTAAGAAACTGTTACCTCCCAAGGTACGCCAAATATTATCGTCCCTGCGGATTCATAATCAAATGGTAGACCGAATAAATTACCGTTGACACGACCGACATCGCTAGGATCGTAATTATTAAGTGTGTTCATTGTTATGCCTGAATTATAGTAATGTTATTACTAACTATAGTGGAAGTAAATATATGATATATGCCAAATCTAGATAATTAATCGATCGAATAGTATCGCCCGAAACTGATGCCGTGGGCAATGCCCACCCTACAAATCTTTATTGACTGTGGGCATTCAGAACTCTGAAAAATACAATCAGTAATATTTTAAGCGATCGCTTTACCCACATTTTTAAGCGTGTCGAGCCACTACAAATCTATTCCTTGACCAACATGTTTGAAGCATTACCATTTTCTACTATTTAAGACTTCTTTTGAATGGCACCATTGCTGTCTGCACGCATATATAATTCTGTTCTTGATAAATAAGTCCACTCCCACCTTCATACATCTCAATTAATGGCTCATATGGAGCTGGCAAATCAAATTTGTCTAAACTACCAGAGACTTTGAGTGCAACCCAATGCAAATAACATTCACATGTCATCTGAGTTAATGGACCTATCTTACTAGATGAAAGATACTGATGAACATCTTCCCATATATCTTTATCTATTCTTATAAATGGATTTGCATAACTGGGAATATTAAGGAATGGTAAATATTCACGAGGACCGTAATCTTCTAAGTTATCTTTCCATAAAGCATATCTATAAATAAATTCTTCGAGTCTTTCGACACACCAGTCTAATTTTTCTCTACTTCTCCCTTCTATTTTCCATTTAATTGATTTGATTCTGTGTGTTGCCTCAATTAGGCTTAGTCTTAATTCTTCATTATTTTTGTTAGACATTATTAGTTCTAATTTGTAGGGTGGGCAATGCCCACGGCATCAACTTCGATCGAAACAAGTATTTTATCGATCGATATTTTAGTTCGATCGATCGCGACTCATAGCTTATATTTATAGAGGAGAATCTGAAAAAGCCTACCTAGCAATAACTAGATAGGCTTGTCGATCTTTAGACGTTGAGAATTAATTTAAAATAAACCCAAAGTCAAAGATGTATCGATCGGTAAAGTTGCACCGATACCTAAATAGATGGTGAAGACAGTTCCAAACAGGAATACCGCCATTGCTACAGGGCGACGGAAGGGATTTTGGAATTTGTTGACGCTTTCCAAGAAAGGTACGACTAGTAAACCTAATGGTACGCCAGCCATACAAGCGATTCCTAACAGTTTGTTAGGTAACACGCGCAAGAGTTGGAATACAGGCCACAGATACCATTCAGGTAAGATTTCTAGTGGAGTTGCAAATGGATTGGCGGGTTCGCCAACTAGTGCTGGGTCGAGGATGGCTAACGCCGTACAACAACCGATCGTACCAAAGATTACTACTGGAAAGATGTAGAGCAGATCGTTGGGCCAAGCGGGTTCGCCGTAATAGTTGTGACCCATACCTTGAGCTAGTTTAGCTCTAAGCGAAGGATCGGAGAGATCTGGTTTTTTGAGAGTTGACATAGTAAATAATAACGTAGGTTTTAGCTAGCTAATGATGTCGTAGCTGAGGATAGAAATCAAAGGATGTCTCCCAGCAATTTCTATCCATCGTCCCGGTGAATCTACAAAGGGCCAGAGATACCTTGTTTGCGGATCATGATGAAGTGTAACAGCATGAACACGGCAATGAACCAAGGCAAAACGAATGTGTGCAAGCTGTAGTAGCGAGTCAAAGTTGCTTGACCGACGCTAGAACCACCGCGTAGGAGGTCAGCCATCGCTACACCAACGACAGGAATCGCTTCGGGTACGCCGGAGACGATTTTGACTGCCCAGTAGCCGATTTGATCCCAAGGGAGCGAATAACCAGTTACACCAAAACTAACAGTGATCACAGCGAGGATGACACCAGTTACCCAAGTGAGTTCGCGGGGATTTTTGAAACCACCAGTGAGATACACGCGGAACGTGTGGAGAATCATCATCAACACCATCATGCTGGCACTCCAGCGGTGAATAGAGCGAATCAACCATCCAAAGTTAACTTCTGTCATGATCTTCTGTACGGAGGTGAAAGCCTCGGCGACAGTCGGCTCATAATAAAAAGTCATCGCGAAGCCAGTGGCAAACTGAATCACAAAGCATACCAGTGTGATCCCACCAAGGCAGTAGAAGATATTGACGTGGGGCGGAACGTACTTACTAGCGATATCGTCGGATATTGCTTGGATTTCAAGACGTTCGTTAAACCACTGAAAGGTTTTACTATTTGTAACTTGCTTGGTAAACATTCAGGCTGCGTGCTTCTTTCTAAGTCGTGTTATAAATTATAACGCCAGTAGGATTGTAGATCCCCCTGACTCAAAATAATGGCTGGGGTTAGATGTGCTATGTTGCGAACCAGCAATCAGTCGCGATTGCCTCTCGCACCAAATATTCCCAAAATTAGTTACTTTAGTAATGTTTGGCTGACATTCTCTCATTTTACCCACATAAAATTTAACACACCTCGAAAGGACAGTGGTATCGATCGTGAAAGCAAGTTTTTGGTTTGGTTGGATTTTGAGTCTACAAATAGCTCTGTGTTGGCTCTGGGGTGTGCCGCCAGCCGCTGCGTTCACCCCAGAGCAACAGTTAGTACTCCAGGCGTGGCGCACGATCGATCGGGCTTATTACGACAGCAGCTTCAACCATCAAAATTGGTGGGCGATTCGCGATCGCACGATGAAGCAGCAAATCCCAACAGAGGAAGCTGCCTATCAAGCGATCTCGAAAATGATCGCCACATTAGACGAACCCTTTACCCGCTTGTTACGCCCCGAGCAGTATCGTAGTCTCCAAGTCAATACTGCTGGCGAATTGTCAGGGGTAGGACTACAAATCGGGGTCAAAGCCGATAGTAATGCGATCGAAGTAATCGCACCGATCCTGGGTTCCCCAGCGGCTAAGGCGGGGATTTTGCCGCACGATATTATTACCCAAATCGACGCTACCCCCACTTCAGAATTGACACTAGATACCGCAGCAGTCAAAATGCGTGGGCCAACTGGCACCAATATTAGTTTGATGGTGCAAACAGCAGATCGAGCACCGCGTGAAGTAATCTTGATTCGCGAGAAGATCGAACTCAATCCTGTCACCGCCGAACTGCATACCGAAAACGGTCGCAAAATCGGCTATCTTCGCCTGTCCCAATTTAGTGCTAAAGCAGCTCAAGAACTAGCCAATCGCCTAGGTAAGCTCAAGCAACAAGGCGCAACAGCTTATGTGCTGGACTTGCGGAACAATCCTGGTGGACTGGTACAAGCTGGAGTTGAGATCGCCCGTCAATGGCTCAATGAAGGAACGATAGTCTATACTGTCGATCGCAAAGGGGCGATCGAATCGATCGATGCCACCGGTACCGCACTGACCGATGCCCCACTGGTAGTATTAGTAAATGAAGGTACCGCCAGTGCGAGTGAAATTCTGGCTGGTGCGTTACAAGATAACGGTCGAGCGACTTTAGTTGGTGCTAAAACATTTGGGAAAGGGTTGATCCAGTCGCTGTTCGATCTGCCCAATAATAGTGGGTTAGCAGTGACAGTTGCTAAATACGAGACCCCTAATCATCACGATATCCATAAACTAGGAATCACACCCGATCGAGTGGTGCCTACTCCTGCCATTCCACTCGAGTCTGCCGCAACTGCTAAAGATACGCAGTATCTGGCAGCAGTTAAAGAACTAGAAAATAGGGGATAGTTGAAGGAGCAAGCACAAGATAAACGTTTTTATAACGATCGAATAACCGATAACCAATAACAGACAATAAATAAACTTATGGATGCACGAACTTTACAAGGACGAATTGCCCGAGTCGAAGAAAAGCGGGAATTGCTGCTTCAGCTCCAAGCAAATCCCAACCTTGGCACCCTATCCCTGGATGTCGAGCAGGCGCTAATCGAAATGGCTGATTTGATGGCAGAATTCCGCCAAACTTTTCCGGATGGGGTAGTCAGAGATCCGATCGATCGAGTGTAATTTAGGTGAAATTGGATTCACAATGAAGGGATGAGACAGCCTCGTCTCTTTAGTTTTTGAAGAGCGATCGATAACCTCAGCGGTTTTAACCGCTGGTGATACAAAGTCCGGTTGTTGCCGCGAGCGGCAAAAGCCTGCCTTCGCGGACTGAATTGATACCAAGTCCGGTTCTAAATCCTGCCCTCACCCCCAGCCCCGCTCCCAAGCTTGGGAGCGGGGAGCCACCAGGGGCGAAGGCGGAGTGAGGGCGAGGAATTTCGATCGCAAAAGAAGGTTATACTTTACACGGGCATAACTTGAGCATCGGCGATCGAAGAGATGATAGTCTAGTAAAGTCAAGGAAAAAGTGGAGCTTGAGGGATGAGCAATCTAAACTTTACGGAAGAAGATCGAGAAATATTAAATTATGAAAGATTTCACCATCCTCATCCCAGGGTCCAGTTGAAGATGGAAGTATTATGGCTTAAAAGTCAAAACTTACCTTTAAATATGATTTGTAGGCTAGCAAACATTTCACCTAATACATTGAGAAAATATTGTCAACAATATCAGGCTGGTGGTATAGAAAAACTCAAAGAAATTAACTTTTATCAACCCAAAAGTGAATTAAAATTACATCAGACAACTATCAAAGAGTATTTGAAATTGAATCCTCCAGCTACCATAAATGAAGCTGTAAATCAGATTGAAAATCTTACCGGAATTAAACGCAGTCCAACCCAGATCCAAAAATTCCTGAAATCAATAGGGATGCGATGTTTGAAAGTTGGGGCTATTCCTTCTAAAGCAGATCCCGATGAACAGGAAGAATATAAAATAAATAAGCTAGAACCCAGGTTAGAAGAGGCAAGACAAGGAAAAAGAGCGGTTTTCTTCGTGGATGCGGCTCACTTTGTCATGGGAGCTTTTTTGGGGATGATTTGGTGTTTTCAACGGCTGTTTATTAAGTCACCTTCAGGGAGAAAACGGTTCAATGTGCTGGGAGCATTAAATGCCATTACTCATGAAGTTATTTTGGTTACTAATGACAGCTATATCACTGCTATTCAGATTTGTGAACTTCTGCAAAAATTAGCTGACCTAGGACTGAGCATTCCCATTACTCTGGTTTTAGACAATGCTCGATACCAAAAATGTCGAGTTGTCCAAGATTTAGCTAAATCCTTGGAAATAGAATTACTATACTTGCCGACTTATTCGCCCAATCTAAATTTGATTGAAAGGCTCTGGAAGTTTGTTAAAAAGAAATGTTTATATGGCAAGTATTATGAGGATTTTACTCAGTTCTCATCAGCCATCTCTGAATGTCTAAATGATGCTCATCTGCAACATAAAAAAGAGCTTGATTCCTTGCTCACACTCCGCTTTCAGCATTTTGACAAAGCTCAGGTTATGACCGTTTAAAGTATATTTAAATCGGATTTAGGATAACTATTCCGCGAAGGCAGGCTTTTGCTGCGAGCGGCAACAACCAGACTTTGCAACCTCAGCCCCGATTTCAATCGGTGGCATTTCTATTCCCTATCCCCTATCCCCTAAACCATGGCAATTCCACCTAGCTGGATCGTCAAAACTGGTCGATCGATCTGGACGCAGATCTGGCAAGTAATGATGTCACAACTCGCACCCTCAAACGAGCTTGGTGAATATCAACGCCCGCAGAGCGAATTTGGGAATCGGGTGAGCGATGCGAGCGATGCTACCTATCCCGCCGCACCAAATCGCTATCGTTTGTATGTCGGTTGGAGCTGTCCGTGGGCGCATCGTACCCTCGTCGTGCGCGCGCTCAAAGGCTTGGAAAGCTCGATCGAGATCGTCGTCGTGCGCGGCGATGCCAATGCTGGTGGTTGGGTATTACCCAAATCAGAGCATGAGTGTCAGACTTTATCCCAGTTATATAAATTTTCAAAAGTCGGTTATGCAGGTAGGTCTACGGTACCAATGCTGTGGGATAACCAGACCTACTCGATCGTCAATAATGAGAGTGCTGAGATTATCGAGATTTTAAACTCAGAATTTAACCAATCCGCTACCAATCCCGATCTAGATCTCTATCCACCCGACCTTCAAGGCGCGATCGCCGAGTGGAACGACCTCATCTACCGGACGGTCAACAATGGAGTCTACCGTTGCGGTTTTGCCCAGACACAGGCGGCTTACGATCGCGCCCATACCGAACTATTTGCCACACTCGATCGGATTGAAGATTTATTGGCAACTCAACGTTATCTCTGTGGCGACTCGCTCACTTTGGCTGACGTGCGCCTATTTACAACCTTGATTCGGTTCGATCTGGTCTATCACGCCCTGTTTAAATGCAACCAGCGGCGGATTCAGGACTATTCCCATCTCCAAACTTACGTGCGCGATATCTATTATCTGCCAGGGGTTGCGGCTACTTGTGATTTTCCGGCGATCTTGCAAGATTATTATGGCAACCTATTTCCACTCAATCCGGGGGGGATAATTCCTCACTTACCAGAGTTAAGTTACTTGGAGCAGAAATCGGCAGCAGTTAGTTAAGCAACCACGATCTAAAAGCTCCCCAACTTCTTCAATTAGTCAGGGAGCCAGCTAGTCTATTTAGCTTCTAAATCGTCGCCACCTCTTGATATTCCAGATCGAGCTGGTAGTGTCAGATCTCAAAGTTAAAGCTACTTAGGTATCGTACAGGAGGCATTCTGGGGCTTCTGGATTGTCCGAACAGTAGCTTTCCAGGGAATTTTTGGGTTTAGCACTACGTTGGTGACCGGACTCTTGATGTAATTCCTCTAAGGTTTCCATCGCGATAGCAAATTCAGGAGAAGTTTTACCAAATTGCTCGCCAGCTTGGTGAGCTGCTTCGCGGGCTTCCTCGATCCGATCTTCGAGTGTCATCGTGGTTTGTTGGGAGTTGGTCATAGATCTTAGCTATTTACAGTAAATGATTTGCGATATTTCGAGAGCTGCCTTTGCTTATTATTGTATCTTTCCAACTTGCAAAGACGCTATAACTAATGTAGAGGTTTCCACACATTTAGGGAAAACTTCCGATCCAGAGGGGTTTGAGCCGATCGAGTGAATTGAGATTAGTCCAAAAATAGTAGTAGATTATTAATTTTTCTGTCACAAAATTTACTGAATTTAGGGTCGATCGGATCTTTTTGTAGATCGAACGGGACAATAGTAGGATGAGAGTGCTAAAATTGCCATGAAAAAATCGAACTTAATTGAGGGTCTGCTGTGATCCGTTCTGCCACCTTGACGCTTCAGCCCACAATCTCCTCGATTGGGGATAATAGTCGTCTACGACTGTTTTCTGGCAATGCTAACGTTCCACTATCTCAGGAGATCGCTCGCTATCTCGGACTAGATTTAGGCCCGATGATCCGCAAACGGTTTGCTGATGGAGAAATATACGTCCAAATCCAAGAATCGATTCGCGGTTGTGATGTGTACTTGATCCAACCCACCTGTCATCCAGTCAACGATAACCTGATGGAACTGTTCATCATGATCGATGCCTGTCGGCGTGCCTCAGCCAGACAAATTACAGCGGTAATTCCTTACTATGGATACGCTCGGGCCGATCGCAAGACGGCGGGGAGAGAATCGATTACGGCTAAATTAGTCGCTAATCAAATCACTACTGCTGGTGCCGATCGAGTGTTGGCGATGGATCTCCACTCATCGCAAATTCAGGGTTATTTTGATATCCCCCTCGATCATATTTACGGTTCGCCCGTGACGATCGATTATATCCTCCAGAAGGAGCTGTCAGACATCGTAGTGGTATCGCCAGATGTTGGTGGTGTCGCTCGTGCCCGTGCCTTTGCCAAGAAGCTTAACGATGCACCTCTGGCAATCATCGATAAACGTCGTCAGGCGCATAATGTGGCGGAAGTGATGAATGTCGTCGGTGATGTCGCTGGCAAAACGGCTATCCTCGTCGATGACATGATCGATACAGGTGGTACGATTTCTGAAGGTGCTAGAATCTTGCGCGAGCAAGGAGCGCGACAAGTCTATGCTTGTGCGATTCATGCAGTGTTCTCACCACCTGCCACCGAACGGCTATCGAGTGGGCTATTTGAGGAGGTGATCGTGACAAATACTCTACCCATCCCTGAAGATCGCCGCTTCCCGCAGCTCAAAGTTCTCTCAGTTGCCAATCTATTAGGTGAGGCGATCTGGCGCGTACATGAGGACAATTCAGTCAGTAGTATGTTTCGCTAGCTAGCTAGCAGATCGTTGACAGTGGGTGGGGAAATAAATACATTAAGTCAGTGAGTAGCTAAGACTAAATTAACTTTAATCTGCCGATCGAATTCATGACGGTGGTAGATCTAACTAGTCGATCGCTGTCAACTGTCAACTATCTAATGTCCGCGACCCCCATGAACTTGCCCATTTTTACTACTCCCAGCGAACTCGGATATTATCTCCAATCACATCGTTCGCAGGCGATCGGATTTGTGCCAACGATGGGAGCATTACATTTGGGACATCAGAGTCTGATCGATCGCGCTAGACATGAGAATACGCTCGCCGTTGTGAGTATTTTCGTCAATCCACTCCAATTTGGAGCCAATGAAGATCTCGATCGATATCCGCGCCAGTTGGAGATCGATCGGCTCATGTGCGAAACCGCAGGTGTAGATGTGCTATTCGTACCTACAGTCGCAAGTATGGGCATCAAGCAGCCACTTACCCAAGTTATTCCCCCGGCGACGATGACCGATGGTTTGTGTGGGCGTAGGCGTGTTGGGCATTTTCAAGGTGTTGCGACGATCGTCACCAAACTGTTAAATATCGTCCAACCCGATCGAGCGTACTTTGGCGAAAAAGATGCTCAACAATTGGCGATCGTTCGCCGGATCGTAGCGGATCTGAATATTCCAGTAGAGGTTGTCGGTTGCCCGACAGTGCGCGAAGCTTCTGGCTTGGCATTTAGCTCGCGAAATCAGTATCTATCAACAACTGCACGCGATCGCGCTGCGGCGATTTATCGGAGTCTCCACCGCGCACAGGCATTATGCGCTAACGGTGAAATTACCGCTCGATCCCTAATTACCGCAGTCAAAACCGAACTCACTACCATCCCTGAATTCGACCTAGAATACCTCGAACTCGTCGATCCTGGAACCTTGCAGCCAATAGATGCGATCGATCGGCAAGCCCTACTCGCGATCGCTGGGTGCATCGAGAGTACTCGCCTAATCGATAACATTTTATTAACCAACGATAAATAAATTCCCCCCAAGCCCTACTCGCGATCGCTGGATACATCAATATTTTCTTAATAAATTCCCCTCCCTGGAGGGGTGCCCGACAGGGCGAGGTGGGTCAGATCTCCGCCACACCCCAATAACCCACTCCTTCCCCCCAACCAACCATGCTCCCCATCATCGCGATCGACGGCCCCGCAGGTGCAGGTAAATCTACCGTCACCAAGCTTGTAGCTGCCCGATTAGGGTTGTTGTATCTCGATACCGGGGCAATGTATAGATCGATCGCTTGGTTGGTGCTGGAGGCAAACCTAGCCCTAGATGACGAGGTAAAAATTGCCGAGCTAGTGGATCGAGCAAAAATTACGCTAACTGGCGATCGCGTCATCGTCAACGATTTCGACGTGACGCAAGCGATTCGGACTCCAGCAGTGACAGGCAAGGTTTCCGCAATTGCAACTTTGGGGGTGGTCAGAGCGGCTCTGGTCAAGCAGCAGCAAGCAATCGGTGCCCAAGGTGGGATCGTCGCCGAAGGGCGAGATATGTGTACGTATGTCTTTCCCAATGCCAAAGTCAAGATTTTTTTGACAGCATCTGTTGCCGAACGGGCGCGACGACGACAACAGGATCTGATAAATCAAGGACAGGGCGAGGTCAGCTTGGCAGAATTAGAAAAATCGATCGCTGAGCGGGATGAAATCGATAGTACGCGAGAGATCGCACCGCTCCGGAAAGCTCCTGATGCTGAGGAAATTATTACAGATCGGCTATCGATCGACGAAGTAGTCGATCGGATCGTCGGAATGTATCAGCGAATCTGTGGCTAGATTTCGATCTTGGGCGCGTGCGTTAGAATTCATGAGTACGAGACTACGCTAAAACAGCTTTGAGCCAATTTTTCCAGACAGGTAACTTTGAATGGTTGCTGAAATAAATTTTACGCCAGCTAACGTCATGCGCGATCGCCAGCTTCAACTCGATCGAATCGTAGTCTCCGCTGCTCAGATGCAGCAGATCGAAAGTAAGGTATTTGAATCCGGAATGCCTGTCGCGGCCTTAATGGAAAAGGTGGGCGGCTTAATTGCTTGCCGTTGCGAAACATTGTATCCTCGATCGACCCATCCTCGAGTCGGGGTTTTGGTCGGGATGGGGCATAATGGCGGCGATGCGCTCGTAGTCGCCCGCGAACTATATTTTCGGGGTTATGAGGTAGCTATTTACGTCCCATCAGAAGAGTTACGCGAATTAACCAACCAGCATTATCGGTATGTTTCCAGCCTGGGCATCGAAATTGTTGACAATGCTGGAGATTTAGCAACCTGCGATTTGCTGATCGATGGGTTATTTGGGTTTGGTTTAAATCGAGATATTACCGATACTTTATTTGAGTCGATCGAGACAATAAATCGCCTAAAAATTCCGATCGTTAGTATCGATCTGCCTTCGGGGATTCATACCGATACTGGCTGTGTTTTAGGTACGTCAATTAAAGCGACTCATACCTTATGTTTGGGGCTATGGAAATTAGCTTTCGTTCAGGAACAAGCGATCGAATATTTAGGTGAACCCGAGCTAATCGATTTCGATTTATCGCTAGCCGATATTCAGAGTGTATTAGGTGAATATCCAGATCTCAGCAGGATGACAATCGATCGCGTGCGCGCTTGTTTGCCATTAAAGCGATCGCCTGTAACGCATAAATATCACCAGGGACATCTCTTATTGATTGTCGGTTCCGAACAGTATTCTGGTGCAGCAATTTTAGCCGGATTGGGAGCACTGGCGACAGGCGTAGGCATGTTATCGATCGCCGTACCCAAGTCGATCAAAGCATCGGTACTAGCAAGATTACCAGAATCGTTAATTATTTCCTGCCCAGAAACTGAAGCTGGAACGATTAAATCATTACCCGATCTGGATTTAACTAAATATAATGCGATCGCTTGTGGTTGTGGTTTAACCGAACGACCCTCAAAAATAGTTAAAGCAATTCTGGAGGCAAATTGCCCGATCGTGCTCGATGCTGACGCGCTCAATATTGTCGCCAAACTCGACCCCGAAACTGTCTTTAGTCACCGCACTTCGCCCACGATTATCACCCCACATCTCGGTGAATTCAAACGGTTATTTACCAAAATTCCCACTGCAAATAAATATATCGCAGCGATCGCCGCAGCGCGAGCTAGTGGAGCGATTATCTTATTAAAAGGAGCGAGAACGGCGATCGCCCGATCGGATGGTAAAGTAACAATCGTGCCGCATAGCACTCCTGCTCTAGCTAGAGGTGGCAGTGGCGATGTGTTAACGGGGTTGATTGGCGGCTTGGTTGCAACTAATTTTCAGCGAGATTTACCGATCGAAGAGATTGTTGCAACTGCGGCTTGGTGGCATAGTCAAGCCGCAATTCTCGCCGCCACACAACGGGGAGAGCTAGGGGTAGATCCATTAACTCTGACTGACTATCTAAATACTTGGGTGCAATTAAATACTAAAATTTTTGAGGAGAGATTGTAGAAGGTGGGCACTGTCCATCTGCTGGGTATCAGCCTAATACTATCTCAAAAACATTTGTGCCAACTTACTAAAAAATCAATATCAAATAGCAATCGATCGTATGAGTGATGAGTTGGTAATTCCACAATTAATTGTGGGGCTGGGTAATCCCGGTACTAAATACGCCCAAACCAGGCATAATGTTGGGTTCGATCTAATCGATGTTCTCGCCAAACGGTGGCAGATTAGTTTGAGCGATCGCAAGCAGTTTCAAGGTATCTATGGTGAAGGTATCGGTAGCAATAATACTAAAATTAAATTGCTCAAGCCCCAAACTTTCATGAATCTATCGGGTCAGTCCGTACGGGCGACGCTAGACTGGTTTAAGCTATCGCCCGAGTCGGTATTGGTGGTCTATGACGATCTCGATTTACCATTGGGTAAAATCAGACTGCGATTGTCTGGCTCTGCTGGCGGACACAATGGGATGAAGTCGATTATCTCGCATCTCGGTACGCAAAATTTCCCCAGAGTCCGCATCGGAATCGGCCAGAGTACTGGCGAAAAAGACACGATCGCTCACGTACTAGGGAAGTTTTCTAAAGCGGAAACTATTGTGATTGATGAAGTAATTTATTTAGTAAATGATGCGATCGAAATGAGCCTCAAGCAAGGCATAGAAAAAGCCATGAGTCTCTATAACAGTAAATCGATTGCGGTTGACGATCCTAAGTGATTTGCGCTCTATTCAATTAGGTTATTTACTGCCTCAACATCGGCGGCGCGCGGCAGATTGCGCTGGGAATCGGTAAATTGGGAGATACCATTGTTAGTGCGCTCGACTTTGGTACGATCGATCCGATTTTTGCCTGGTTGAGATCCGCGAACTTTGCTGACTTGGCGCTGCGAAGATCGATCGATATTTGGCTGATTCGCTGATGCGACACCTACTTTTGCTAGATTTGTCTGGCTGAGTCGCTTGGTAACAACTCGCTGTTTGCTATTAATCTGGGGAGTAGGCGATTTGACTTGAGGCTTAGCAATCGCTGAGTGAGTGAATCCGATGGTGAGAGTGGAAATCGCGATCGCGATCCACAGCCGAGAATGTGAGTGTTGCATCTCAACGAGAACCCAATAGTACTTGCTCTGCAAGGTTACCCACTTTCACCATATTAAATATGAAATTATTTATATTAAAATCTGAAGTATGGTAGATAGCGCAAATTCTTTAGTAGAACGATCTGCCCAAAGGATCGAGCAGCGGGTACCACTCCTTATAAAATGTGAGGTGGAAGCTCGATCTTCAGTCATTTTTTCAACCCGAGCGGAATTTTGACCTCAGCGAGTGTTTCTTTAACTAATCATCGATCGGTCAGCGAATATGAAATTTATCAATACAGTATATTCCAAAACTCGCCAGTTCATCATCTTCTGTCTGGCAACCGGAACGATGACGGGACAAGCTATTTTTCCGATCGCACCGAGTTATGCCGCCCCGGCAACAACAAACTTTGTTTGTGGCAAATCTAAAGGAATACCAGCAACTGTGGCAAAAACCAAAAAAGGTGATGTGCCGATTATCATCTGGAAGTCTGCAGAACTTAATAAATCTGGATATAATCCCGAACTTCGCTGTCAACAAGTATCGGCTAGATTTCAGACCTTGTATCGAAGCGGGCAATTAAAATATCTCACAGCGGGAAAGCTCAACAATTCAACTGTAATCTGTGCGACCATCGATAAAATTAGTAACTGTACCAATACAAATCTGTTGTATACGCTCAAGCCTAACGAGAGTGCGCCGTTAGTCATCAAGAAACTGCAAAGCATTCGCAATCAAGCAACTAACATCGGTGTAGAGGAAAGTGGGGGGATAACGTCAGATCGATCGGTGAATCTAGATTGGCTGGAAAATGAAAATTAGGCCTTGTTAAGCACAATTAGTGTGGCGTTAGAGCCTCGATCTGGAGTGGTATCGAACGATCGAGATCGAGCATGAATAACTTGAATTCATGCGAGGACACAACACATGTGTAGCCAATCCCTATACCTACGATCCTAGATAAATTCCCCCCGCTGGCGACTAAGAATGCTAGGATCGCATACAGCAAGAGAAGAAGTGAAGAAAAAAAGGACAACCTAATGGCAGAAATAAATAAGTCAATATCCTTTGACGGTAGGGATATTCGACTTAAGGTTGGCGTATATGCACCCCAAGCTGGTGGTAGCGTCTTGATCGAGTCCGGCGATACCAGTGTATTAGTTACCGCCACCCGTGCGAAAGGGCGTGAAGGGATCGATTTCCTCCCCCTACTTGTAGATTATGAAGAACGGATTTATGCAGCCGGACGCATTCCTGGCGGTTTCCTCCGCCGTGAAGGTAGAGCGCCAGAGAAAGTCACCCTCATCAGTCGGTTGATCGATCGACCGATGCGTCCATTATTTCCAGATTGGTTGCGCGACGATATCCAAATCGTGGCGACCACGATGTCTCTAGATGAATTGGTACCGCCGGATGTCCTGGCGGTGACTGGAGCTTCGATCGCGACCTTATTGGCGCAGATTCCCTTCAATGGCCCGATGGCGGCGGTAAGGGTCGGTTTGGTTGGCGATGACTTTATCATCAATCCCACCTATCGCGAAGTTCAAATCGGCGATCTCGATTTAGTCGTCGCGGGATCTCCTGATGGCGTAATCATGGTCGAAGCTGGTGCCAATCAGTTACCAGAACAGGACATCATCGAAGCGATCGATTTTGGCTACGAAGCAGTTCAAGAGCTAATTACCGCTCAGCGCGAATTACTCGCAGAAATGGGCATCGAAGTCGTCCATATCGATAAACCCGCATCAGATTCTACGTTGGAGCGCTTCTTGAGCGAGCGCACTACCGAAAGTATCAAAGTTATTCTCGGTAAATACGAGCCAGATAAAGCGATCCGCGATGCGGAATTAGATGAAGTTAAAGCCAAAGCAGTTGAAGAGATTGCCAGCTTGCCAGAGACAGATCCGCTGCAAGTTGCCGTAGCTAGCGATGGCAAAGCAGTCAGCACCTTGTTCAAGAGCATCACCAAAAAAATGATGCGCCAACAGGTGATCGAAACTGGTCTGCGCGTCGATGGTCGCAAACTCGATGAAGTTCGTCCGATCTCTTGTTTCGTCGGCGTGTTACCCCGCCGCGTTCACGGTACGGGCTTATTCAATCGCGGTCAGACTCAAGTTCTCTCGGCTTGTACGCTCGGGACTCCTGGCGATGCTCAAGATCTCGGCGACGACCTCAACCCCGAAAATACCAAACGGTACATTCATCACTATAATTTCCCCCCTTATTCGGTCGGCGAAACCAAACCGATGCGCGCCCCAGGACGGAGGGAAATAGGTCACGGTGCGCTAGCCGAACGCGCGCTAATCCCCGTATTGCCAACCAAAGAACAGTTCCCTTACGTGCTCCGGATCGTATCTGAAGTGCTATCTTCCAACGGTTCGACCTCAATGGGTTCGGTCTGCGGTTCGACCCTCGCCTTGATGGACGCAGGCGTACCGATTACCAAGCCAGTCAGTGGTGCGGCGATGGGATTGATCAAAGAAGGTGACGAAGTTCGGATCTTGACTGACATCCAAGGGATTGAAGACTTCCTGGGTGACATGGACTTTAAAGTAGCCGGAACCGATGTGGGGATTACCGCGCTGCAAATGGACATGAAGATCAGCGGTTTACCAATGACCACGATTGCTGAGGCGATCGAAAAAGCACGTCCCGCTCGCTTACACATTTTAGAAAAAATGTTAGCGGCGATCGATAAACCTCGTGAAGAACTCTCACCCTTTGCGCCACGCTTACTCACCTTCAAAATTGAGCCAGAATTGATCGGCTTGGTCATCGGCCCTGGCGGTAAAACGATTAAGGGGATCACCGAAGAGACTGGTGCGAAAATCGATATCGAAGACGACGGTACCGTAACGGTTTCCGCTGTTGATAATGAGAAAGCCAAACGTGCGATTCAAATCGTCCAAGGCTTAACCCGCCGCCTCAACGAAGGTGATGTCTATGCTGGACGCGTAACCCGAATTATTCCGATCGGGGCGTTCGTGGAGCTATTACCGGGCAAAGAAGGGATGATTCACATCTCCCAACTCGCTGACTATCGCGTCGGTAAGGTCGAAGATGAAGTCGGTGTTGGCGATGAAGTCATCGTCAAAGTCCGAGAAATCGATAACAAAGGTCGCGTGAATCTGACTCGTCTGGGTATTCATCCCGATGAAGCGGCTGCGGCGAGAAAAGGTTAGATTGTGTGAACCGTTAACCCTAGAACCCACCCTGCCCTAACGGGCACCCCTCCGAGGAGGGGAATAAAAGTGCAGAGTAAACTTTGTTGTGTGATGAAAAAATCCCCTCTTGGGAGGGGTGCCCGCAGGGTGGGGTGGGTAGATCTCCGTAGTGACCCAGACTAATCGAATGTTTTCTGTAAATATACCAGTCCGATAATTCCGTCGAGCTGGTATTTTAGTAAGGAAATGTAGAGAGGTAGGTTTGGTAGAACATATTGAAACTTACCGCTCTCAAAGATCGCTCGTGCAAATGTTACTTTTCAGCAGGGTCGCATACCATTTAGCCAAGGACGCAGCATCTCCCCTACAACTTCAATCTCGATTTCTCCTTCCGCCTAAAAATTGCATAGGGAGTATAAGCTTCTAAATAATCCATATCTTGATGGCAGCCTTCTTTGCAATAAGCTGCAAATGCAGGTATTGCATTTTTATTTTCATCCCACAAATATTCTTCACATTCAGTTCTCACAAAATCATTTGTACTAAGGGAGTCATAGATTTTACGTAAAGTGGGTAATCCTTCTAAATTAACGGGATCGTAATCGGGCTGTGGTAATCCATCTAAAAGACTGATATCGAAATTGTCATGATAATCGTAATGACAGACAAGTTCCACTCCCAATACAGGTGTTGGTAAAACTGAAAAAATCGTTTCATGATGTACTGCGTCGTTAGCTTCATCATCCCAATATTGTGCGACTAACAGCATTGCTGACTGAAGCTGATAATACTTATTAAATACTGCTTTGATTAAGGGAAGTATCTGAGCAGTAATTATTTTTTGTCGAAGTTCTGCTGCTTGCTCTTTGGTATATATCTGGTGAGTTTCCATTCGTTCATAGTTAATTTATTGACTGGAGATTAGCCCGACTTGCTCTTGGCGCTCTAGTGAGGAAAGATTGTGCATATAGCATTCTAAAACAACTGGTAGATCTCGATCGCCGCTAGTGCGATCGCGAATCCAGTCTAGACCAAAAGTTTCATTAGTTATTGGTTGATGGATATCGCCTTTGCCATGATTCGCAGAAATATGCAACTCGCCAATGTCAGGATAATTCTGTAATTTTTGCCAAGTCGATTGTTGAAAGTTTCCAGTAGGTGCATTACCAGGAGTTAGCTGCAATCCATCTATACCTAAGCTAATTAGGTCTTGTGCCGCAGGTTGCATCTCACGCCCTTGAAGACAACTTAAGGCAAGAAATAACACGATCGTGCTAATAAGATTAACATTCTCGATTTTAATACCGATTTAGGATCGAAAACACCAAAAACTTGAGATTTCAATCCTCAGCAAAATTATTGATGTATAATAAGTCATCGATCTATATGAGCTTTTGGACATCAACTATGATGCACGGCACCACCCGAACGACGATTGCTCTACCTACAGGATTACTGGCAGCGACAGATCGAGCAGTGACAGATGGCAAGGCAAAGAGCCGCAATGAGCTGATTGCTAGAGCAATTCAAAGAGAATTAGCACTAATTCGACGTGCAGAAATTGATGCCGATCTCTCGCAGATGGCTCAAGATGCTGAGTACCAAGCCGAGGTACTGCAAATGGAAGCAGAGTTTGCAATGGCTCAATGGGAAGCATTACAAACTATCGAGCAACAATCGTGAGAAGAGGAGATGTTTATAATGTGCGATTAGATCCGGTAGAGGGTTCCGAGCAAGGCGGATCTCGTCCGGTAATTGTGGTAAGTCGTAATTCAATTAATACTAGTAGCCCGACAGTATTAGCAGTACCCTGTACTACCTATCGTTCTAGTAAAAAGGTTTATGTGACTCAAGTTCTAATTTATGCCCCAGAAGGGGGATTGAGTAATGATTCTATCGCTTTAGCAGAACAGGTCAGAATTCTATCAAAATCTCGTTTTGGTGAGTATAGAGGTAGTCTATCCAGTCTCTCGATGGAAAAGATTTCGATCGCCTTAGCTCTAGCGATGGACTTACCGACACAAGAGGATTTCGAGCTTCCACAAGAGTAGAAAATGGGGTGAATTAAACCTCGAAACCGAGCGTTCGATCGCATTGAAACACCAGACGATCGAATTTTTATGTAAAGATACCAGCCTGACCGACTTCAGACTGGTATCTTAGTAAGAGGGCAAATGAGATCGCCGTGGAATTTTTTAGATTTAAGAGGTTGGTTGAGTGATGGCAACAGGTACATTGCTATGGCAGCGATATCAAGATTGGTTGTATTATCACCCAGGGTTAGGCTTGTATCTAGATATTAGCCGAATGCGGTTCGATGATGTGTTGGTTAGCCAACTGCAACCCAAATTTGTCAAAGCATTTGCCGATATGGCAGCTTTAGAAGCGGGGGCAATTGCCAATCCTGACGAACATCGCATGGTGGGACATTATTGGTTGCGAAATCCAAGTCTTGCTCCCACCCCAGAAATTAGTACCGAGATTACTTCAACAATTGATGCGATCGATAATTTCGCCCAAAAAGTCCACTCTGGCACAGTTCATCCCCCCCACGGTGGTAAATTTACCGATCTGATTTCGATCGGGATTGGTGGTTCGGCATTGGGGCCACAATTTGCATCTGAGGCATTGGCTCCCACTATACCCCCCCTCAATATTCACTTTATCGATAATAGCGATCCGGCTGGGATCGATCGCATCCTCAGTCGCATCGAAAGTCGGCTGGCAACGTCGCTAGTCATCGTCATCTCTAAGTCTGGAGGTACTCCAGAGCCGCGCAACGGTATGCTTGAGGTGCAGGCTGCTTATCAGGCTCAGAATCTCAATTTTCCGGCCTATGCGGTGGCTGTCACTGGCACGGGAAGTCAACTCGATCGATTGGCGGAGTCTGAGGGCTGGATCGAGCGGTTCCCGATGCCTGATTGGGTTGGCGGACGCACTTCCGAATTATCGGTGGTGGGATTATTACCAGCAGCACTTCAGGGCATTGATATTCATGCCATGCTAGATGGTGCCAGAGAGATGGACATCGCGACACGGATTCCCGATCTCAAAACCAATCCTGCCGCATTACTCGCCCTCGCTTGGTATGCGTCGGGCAATGGCAAAGGGGAAAAAGACATGGTTGTCTTGCCCTATAAAGATAGTTTGTTATTATTTAGCCGCTATCTCCAACAATTAGTCATGGAATCCCTCGGGAAAGAAACCGATCTCGATGGCAAGAAAGTCTATCAGGGTATCGCCGTCTATGGGAATAAAGGTTCTACCGATCAACATGCGTATGTGCAACAGTTGCGTGAAGGTGTCGCAAATTTCTTTCTGACATTTATCGAAGTATTGCACGATCGCGAAGGCAGTTCTCCTGAAATCGATCCTGGCGTAACTAGTGGCGATTATCTCTCTGGTTTTCTCCAAGGTACCCGCCAAGCATTGTATGAAAATCAACGTGACTCTTTGACGGTGACGATTCCAGTAGTGGAGCCGAAGACAGTAGGTGCTTTAATCGCTCTGTACGAGAGGGCTGTAGGCTTATATGCTTCAATTATTCACGTCAATGCTTATCACCAACCAGGAGTAGAAGCGGGTAAAAAAGCTGCTGCTGTGATCCTGCAGTTGCAAAGCGATGTGGTGAAGGCATTGCAAGAGCTAACAACGCCGGTTTCTCTGACAGAACTGGCTGCTAAAGCTGGCGCACCCGATCGAGTGGAAGCAATTTATAAGATTCTCCGCCATCTTTATGCTAACGATCGCGGGGTCGTATTTACAGGCGATCTCTCCCAACCAGGAAGTCTTCAGGTGTATTGGCGCAAAACTTAATAAACTCATATCTTGCACCAGTACATCGAAACCGATCGCGAAGCGCGCCACCAAGGCGGTCGAATAGTCATAAAACTTACTCACAACTACCAAAACTAGCCACTAGCCACTAGCCACTAAAACACTAGTAACTTTGTTTTGATGCAAGATGTGAGTAAATTGAGCTACATTCAAATTAGATCCTCGATCGAGATTGCACCTATGGTCGTCCAAACTTCGCCAGAGATTATTTATCCCGACTGTGACGGCAATCCAATGTCAGACAATACCAAACAATTTCGCTGGATTGTCACGGTTAAGGAAAATCTAGAACTATTATTTGCCGACAATCCTAACGTTTTTGTTGCGGGAGATCTACTCTGGTATCCTGTCGAAGGCAATAACACCATTCGCAGTGCGCCAGATGCAATGATAGTATTTGGCAGACCTAAAGGCGACCGAGGTTCCTATCAACAGTGGCGGGAAGATAACATTCCACCACAAGTAGTATTTGAGATCCTTTCCCCTGGTAATCGGCTGGGAGAGATGAATAAAAAGCTCAAATTTTACGAGCGGTATGGAGTCGAAGAATACTATATCTACGACCCTGATAAGGTCGATTTTACTGGATGGTTGAGACAGGGAGAGCGACTGGACTCGATCGATGAAATTCAGGGTTGGATTAGTCCCCAGCTAGAGATTAAATTCGAGCTGGAACCAGATACTCTAGTAATTTCACGTCCTGACGGCGAGAAGTTTTTGGAGTTTGGCGAACTAGACACCAGACGCAGAGCCGCCGAGCAACGCGCCGAGCGTGCGGAACTAGATGTAGCTAGATTAGCTGCTAAGCTCCGCGAGTTAGGTGTCGATCCCGATCTACTCTAGAACTTTTGGCTGATGCACTCGATCGAGTGGCAACTATTTACAAACTTCTCCACCATATATCCCCGATTTCATCGAGAAATCGGGGATATTGTGTTATGTGTTATTTTCTATCGAGCTTGTGTCGATACTAGAGATAATCGATCGTGTAGGAATGAATCTTCGATGTCTAACGAACTGTCTGCGGCAAAAGTAGAGAAGTCGATCGTTGATGCGATCGAGCTTAAGTATCAAACTATCCAGCTCTAAAATTTCAATAGCAATATTAGTTGCATTCTCGACCTTATTAGCAAAGTAACCAGCCTAAATAGTGTAACTATCTCGGGAGAACAAATTACAGAGTTACCTGAGCGCATTTGCAGCTTAATTAATTTAAAATATCTCGAAATTTATTGCACTCAACTATCGATAAATAGTTATTGCTAACCATTTATCGATCGCATCTCAACTCTAGCGAATATACTCTTTGAGAATACTATTACGATTAGGATGACGAAGTTTGCGGAGGGCTTTAGCTTCTATTTGACGGATGCGTTCGCGCGTGACGTTGAAGATCTGACCGATTTCTTCTAATGTCTTCATTCGTCCGTCGTCCAAACCGTAACGTAAGCGTAAAACATCGCGTTCGCGGGGGCTTAATGTGTCGAGTACGCCTTCCAAATCTTCACGTAGCAAACTCTTCGATACTTGATCTTCGGGCATTTCGCCATCAGCTTCGATAAAGTCGCCGAGGCGAGAATCTTCTTCCTTACCAATCGGGGTTTCGAGCGAGATCGGTAACTGGGCAGATTTAGCGATAAACCGCAGTTTTTCGATCGTCATTTCCATCCGAGTTGCAATTTCTTCCTCAGTGGGTTTGCGACCCATTTCTTGAGAGAGTAATTTAGTAGTCTTTTTGATCCGCGAGATTGTTTCGTACAAGTGGACGGGGAGGCGAATCGTCCGCGATTGATCGGCGATGGCGCGGGTAATGGCTTGACGAATCCACCAAGTGGCATAAGTCGAGAATTTATAACCCTTCTCATGATCGAACTTCTCCGCTGCGCGGATCAGTCCCAAGCTGCCTTCCTGAATCAGATCTTGGAAGGATAGACCGCGATTCATATACTTCTTGGCGATCGAAACTACCAGTCGGAGGTTCGATTGCACCATCTTATCTTTGGCGCGGCGACCTAAAAATAGCCGATGGCGAAACTGATTGAGTGGCATTGCGGCAACTGCTGCCCACTCTCGATCCTGGGGTTCGCGATCGAGATCGTTGAGGAGTTTTTCACGCATCCGTTCGAGTTCGAGCAGATCGGCGATCTTCCGGGCGAGTTCGATTTCTTCATCGGCACGCAGTAGCCGAATCCGCCCGATTTCCTGAAGATACAGCCGAATCGAGTCTTCGGTAAATTGCTTTTTCTTGGTTTGAATGCGACGGCGGGAGGATTTCACCTTCCCTGGCTTGCCATCCTCCTCTTCGACATCAGATTCACCGTCAGCGTCAGCAGTAAAATCATCGGCATCAACATCTTCGTCGATTAGTAGTTCTAACTCGGTGTCGGAGTCTTTAGTCGTTAGGGTTGCGAGCATGTTTTTAGCCTGGGTCATGTGTGAGTCCTCTTACTCCTATCTATAACAACAAATAATATGGGTACTATAATTAAGCAGACAATAGCTGGGTTATTTACATATCTTCAAAAATGCCAGACGGTCTCTAGTGTTTGCTCTAAATCGATTTACTTGCCTGAAAGAGTAAGCAATCGATCTCCCACCATCTCATCTAGACTCCCCCGAACGATGCCAGTTGACGCACAAGCTTCGTATTTAGACAAACCGCTCGCTGCGAGGAAAACCTTTTTGATTGTAGCTCTTATTAAAATTTGTGCCAGTTTCGATTGTTAATAAAAATATCAAATTATGGTCGTTGCACTCTCATAAGTCGAGTTACTTAGAGATCTCTTACCTAGAATGTTTCCCCTTAAAAGTACATCCCACTAAAAATCCACCAGCCGAGCCTGGAAAATTTCCGAAATAATGTTGAATATTATTATTATTTAAGGGGCGATATTCAGTTAGCTGTATTGAGGATCGAATGACAAATAGTAATACTATCGATCGATCGAGTTATCAAGACGTATTTACTCGGATAGAAGTTCGACTTAAATAAGTAAAGATCTAACTAAAACCTCAGATGAATATAGGATAGAGCAATTGGTTAACGCTCTCACATCCATAGTCTAACTGTTTAGTTTCACTTTGCCCACCCAATTTAGTAGCACAAGTGTGCGTTAATTTGCTGAACTTAGCAGTTTTCTGGCAATTCATAGTACGTGCATCTCGAATTCGCTTGTCACCTACTGAATTGTAATTTACAAATCATTATTTTGTGTGAGTCAATAGTTTTACCCATTTGATACAGCAATTGACCCGGTGCCGCTCCAGGATGACTAATTACTGCCGGATTTTTTGGTGCTGCGTGGCTCGAACCGAATGCGCGAACCCGCCCACAACAGTTTTTCGCGCAGCGTCTGATAATAGGAGTAATTATCGCGGAGAATGATAAACTTTGCCTGACAGTCGGCCATCCGCACGTCTACCCGTTGTCCCGGCCAAATTGAGGTAGCGAGAACGCCATCATTCCAGAGCTTGGTATTGAGTTCGTAATCGCCTAACGGCCAGATACTGACCGTCGAACCGGGTGGGATCACGATCGGGCGACTGGAGAGGCTTAAGGGGCAAATCGGCGCGATCGAAATTGCGGCAATTCCCGAGTGAACGATCGGCCCATTAGCAGAGAGATTATAACAAGTAGAACCTGTCGGCGTAGCAATAATCAAACCATCGCCTTGATAGCGATCGATAAGTTCGCCATCGATTTCCATCTCTAGAAAAGATGTTAACATCCGATCGGCAGCCGCAGGCTTGATACACATATCATTGAGCGCGAGGAAAGTCTCACTCTCGGCTACGACCTCGCGACTGTTGCCATCAAACAAATGCGCCTGAAGCATCATCCGTCGCTCGATCGCATAACGATCTCCAGCTAATCGATCCCAGACCGTTTCTCCATCCGCTTCAGTATTAAATAACTCCAATGGTTCGGTCAGAAATCCCAAATGACCGCCGACATTTACCGCTAAAATCGGCACCCCATCAACGGATAAATTCCGCGCCGCGCCTAGTGCAGTGCCATCACCGCCCAACACGATCGCCAGATCGATCGGTTTGCTGGTAGATGCCAAAAATACCGGATATGGGTTATCTTTGGCTCCGCTCGGCCCCATCAGTACATCACAACCCCGTTGTTCGAGTTGTTTGGCGCACTTTTCGGCAAGACTCTTGCTCCCGCGATCTCCAGCTTTATGAACGATGATGACGGTTTGAAGTTGCACGGCGAGTTAGGGGCTAGTTACTAATGAACAGTATTTTATGCTTCTAGTGTAAGAAGTGGCGGATTCCGGTAAATACCATCACGATACCCAGTTCATTAGCAGCCGAGATCGAATCATTATCGCGCATACTCCCACCAGGTTGGACGATCGCGGTAATTCCGGCTGCTGCTGCCGTCCGCACGGAGTCATCGAAGGGGAAAAAGCCATCGCTAGCCAGTGTCGCACCCTGTGCTAGTTCCCCAGCCTGTTCGAGGGCAATTTTTACCGAACCGACACGGTTCATCTGTCCGGCACCAACACCAATCGTAGCGCGATCTCTGGTCGCGACGATCGCGTTAGATTTGACATGTTTACAGACTTTCCAGGCAAATAATAATTCCTGAAGTTCGGCCGCTGTCGGCTGCTTAGTCGTCACAACTTGCCAGCTTGTAGTGGTTTCGATCGCTTCGTCGGCAGCTTGCACGAGCAGCCCACCCGCGATAATTTTGACATTATCTTTCGTCCCCGTCGCTAAATCTGCCAATGTCAAAACGCGGAGATTCTTTTTAGTCGCGAAGATTGCCGCCGCTGCCGGGGTACATTCCGGCGCGACGATACATTCTAAAAAGGTTTTGCTCATCGACGTGGCGGTATCGGCATCCAACGGACGATTGACGGCAACGATCCCGCCAAACGCGGAGGTCGCATCGGCATTGTAGGCGCGATCGTATGCTGCTAATAAGGTATCGCCTAATGCCGTCCCGCAAGGATTGTTATGTTTGATAATCGTGGCGGCAGGAGTATCGTTAAACTCCGCAATAATCCGCCGTGCGGCTTCTAAATCGACCAGATTGTTATAACTGAGTTCTTTGCCCTGCAATATTTGGGCATTCGTCCAACCCGATGGAGTAGCACCAGTTTGATACCACGCGGCTGGTTGGTGGGGATTTTCGCCATAGCGGAGCGATTGGAGCGATCGACCAGAAAGTTGATAATTTGCTGTTGCGCCTGCTTGCTCTGCCAAATAAGCGGAGATCGCTGCATCATAAGTAGCGGTATGTTGGAAGGTTTCTAATGCTCTCGCTTGACGAAATTCGATCGAGGCTTGCCCGTTATTTTGGGTCAATTCAGCCAGATAGTCATCATATCGATCGGGATTAGACAAGACCGTTAGATGAGCGTAATTCTTGGCTGAAGCACGGAGCATGGCGGGGCCACCGATATCGATATTCTCGATCGCCTCTGCTAAACTGACTCCCGGTTTGGCAATTGTCGCAGCAAACGGATAAAGATTGACGACGACGAGATCGATCGGGCGAATCCCCTGCTGTTCTAAATCTGTCAAGTCTGCTGGCACATCCCGTCGGGCCAAAATCCCCCCATGAATCTTGGGGTGCAATGTCTTCACCCGTCCGCCCAAAATTTCCGGCGCACCCGTATATTCCGCCACCTTCATCACGGGAATCGCTTCTGCTTTAAGCGCTTGAGCGGTACCCCCACTACTGACGATCTCAAAATCAAATTTTTCTACTAACTGACGGGCGAAGTCGATTAATCCAGTCTTGTCAGATACACTCAGCAGTGCTAAACGAGCCATAAATCCAGTGTGGGAGAACGACGAACAGTTTATCAGTATAGCTGGAAGTGGGGAGGTTGGATTAGTCCAGATGGCTGCAATCGCCTCAATAGTGGCTTCGAATCGTAGACTTCGATCGACTCGCTAAAGTCATCTGGTTTAATATTCATCATCGATCGAGTCTTTACCCAATCTAAATTGTCGATTATCAGATCGATCGTCGCAGCAAATAAACATAAAAAATTGCTGACGAAAATATCGCCAACAATTATCGAACTTACCTGCAAGCAATTGCAGTCTGTCGTCCCTATTTATGTCAAATTTACATAAATTTAGGGATTGCCAGATTGAGCTAATTTATCCTTGAGTTCGGCTAGTTTGCCTGCCCAGCGAGGATCGGGTTGGAAACTATCGGTAGTAGTGCTAGTGTATGTCTTGCTACCGCCACCACTACTTTTGTTACTGTCCTTCCGGTTCGCTTTTTTGCCACCGCCACCAGTACCACCGCTGGTATTGCGCTGAGGGGTAGGAGTAGTGCCACTAGCGCCGCTAGCGTTACTATTTTTATTGCTGAGATTTGGTTTAGGCACTGAACTAGGCTCTCTAGGTTCGCTAGGTTCACTGGTTTCGCCATCCTCATCTTCTTGTCCCTTCGCTTTTGGTAAAGCTTTTTCAATTTTGATCGGCATTTCCTGGAACATCGCACCATTGTATTTCTCAATGATTTGGTCGGCTTGTTCGTCAGTTTCAACAGTTACAAACCCAAAACCGCGACATTTTCCAGTCTTACGATCTTTAATTACTTTGACCGATACTAATTCACCCGCATCAGCAAATACGGTTTGGAGTTCTTCGCGCTCCACATCAGATTTTGGCAGGTTGCCCACATATAAACGAATAGACATAGAAAAAATTCCTCCAGAGTGGAATTGAATTAGCTTGCTTGCAGGAGTTTCCCCGACAGGGATCGCCTTAATTGTTGGTAGACAAACAGTAGTACTAGAATTGCCGGAGCATTTCCATTATTGTAGTTGAGAGTCTCGATGCTGCTAATCGACAGGCTTTGCCAATGAGATCCGAGCATAAAGTTTAGGGTGGCGAAATAACAACTCACAACTGTCTGTTTGCCAATGCTCGGATCTAACATTCGCAATTGCGATCTCTTAGCCTAAGCACTATATTTTAAGATTTTTTCATAAATTTTGTTACACCCCTACTTAAATTATCACGTCTGTGTCTGGTTAATGTGAGCAAATCGCCAACAAATTGTGGAAACTATTAGTTATGTTCTAACTTAAATGCCGTCAAACCGCCGATCGACAACCTTTGCATTTTTAGCGATCGAATTCCTAAATGCCGCTCGAAGCGGAGCGAGAACTTCCCAGCGCGCCTCAACTTCTACCAGTTACGGACAAGCCGTCAACGATTAGTGAGGGTGTATGACAGGGGCCATTCCAATCGGTATCTGCACCGATCTCGATAATCTGTTTGAGGGCGGTATATACATTACCGCTAACCATCGTATCTTTAACTCTACCGAGAATTTCACCATTTTTGACGCGGTAGCCCAACTCGACATTAATAGAAAAATCGCCGGACATCCCAGCGCCGCTACCGAGAATTTGGTCGATAATCAGACCCGAGTCTAGATGTTTGACTAATTCATTAAAGCTCAAAGTTCCTGGCGATACCGTGAGGTTGACCAATCCGGGTGTCGGATAGCTGCCCAAACCCGATCGAAAGCCATTGCCAGTCGAACCGGAGCCGAGCAACTGTCCGATCGTGCGATCGGCATAAAATAATTTAAGTTTGCCTGCCTGAATCAATGTCAATGCTCGCGTTGGCGACCCTTCATCATCGAAAGGGCAACTAAATGGCCCCTGATGCGGCTCTTGAGCGAGCGTGAGTAAGGGTGAAATAACAGTTTGACCTAATCTGTCGCTCCATGGCGAAGCCCCTTCAATCACCTGTTTGCCATTGAGGGCCGCTTGAACGGTTTCCCACAGCATATCGGCGGCTTTGGCAGTAAATAGCACGGGTACTTTGCCCGTCGGTGGCTTGACATTCTTGCGCGCCCACTGAAGCCGTTTGATGACGCTCTGCGCGATGCGATCGGGGTTGAGTTCGCCACGCTGAGTTTGCCCATCACCAACGCTCAATAGATCGTCGCCGCGTACCCATTCGACGGCTAGATAACCGCTGAGGGTGGTATCGGTATAGCTACAATCCAACCCCAGACTATTTACCAATCTGGTGGTTTCGATATCGCAGTCCCATTGACTGCTACAGAGCACGTCGGGGAATTCAGATCGCACTAATTCGATCGCGTGTTTGCCCATGACCAACAGTTCCTCAGTCGGAATCGTCTGTCCCAAATCTGGGTAGACATGCTGATTCGCACCGTTCAATTCCGGGTTTTCTGGCTCGTTGAGCTGAGACAGTTCGATACTTTTGGCTACCAATACTTGTGGCTCGACCTCGCCATAGGCGACTGCCAATCCTGGCTTACCATCTTTCCACAACCGTAAGGCAATCCCTTCGCTCTGTGCTGATTCCAATTGCTTGAGCCGATTGGCTTCAAAAAAAACCGGACGGGATAAGGATTTGGCTTGGTAAACCTCGGCGGCTTCGGCTCCTGCTTTATTCGCTAGATCTAAAAGTTGTTCGGCGATTTCCATTGGGCGATGGGGTAGAGTGGGGCGATGAGGGAGGGTGGGAGAACCTATTCGGAAATAATTCGGTAGGGTGGGCAATGCCCACAGCTGAAGTGGGGGCTATCTCAAGCTTCTAAGTATCGATATTGTCATACTCAACTAATTTTGCTATTTTTCTGTTTCCTAACCCTAATTCAATGCGGTAACAGAGATACTGCTGAGAACACAATAAGATCGAGCTTATCTGTGGGCACTATCTACCTTGCTATAGTTATCGTCCTCCGATCGAAAAAGCGACAAGACAGGCGTTGGGGGATGTCAGATCGGCCTTAATTATTTGGTTCGTGCAAAAGCCAAAATCCTGCAAATTCTTCAGTCTCAGGGTTATCTTGAACGGCGATGAAATGGACTCCACGAGCTTGGGATTTGCCCGACTCAAATCGAGCGGCTTCTTGCTGGGTGGTACCATCTAGCCGCGCCAAAATCCAGCTGTCAGTAGCGCCTGTTTCTAGTAATAGCGTAGACTTGGGCGCGGGTTGATAGCGGACTGAGACTATCTCCACTCCGGACATCCAGGCTGCCATCGGCACGGCTCGACCCGAATATAAAATCAAGCCAGGAATTTGCATCTCTGCAGTCACTCCCACCATTGCTAGCGGAAACGCGTCTCCAAAACCGATTTGCCAATCGCTCATCTCTGCAAACTGACTGGCTGCCAGATTGACAAACGCCCACTTTTCGCCGATCAGCGCTTCGGGCAAAGGTTGTGGCGGATCGGAAAACATTTGCACCGAGGGATTGTTCGTCGGTTGATAGTTTGGCTGCTGGGGGTAAACTTGACTCATGCGCTCGTCTAACCATTGCTGAACCGCGATCGTGCGCCGACTTGCCGCTGACGGAATGCCGATATCTTTACAAGCTTTGGTAATCATATTATTCATCTGCTGGCGAAAGAAGCGAATCCGCTGGGGGGATTGATTAGCTGCTGCCATTGCTGCTTGTAAGGCTTCGCCCAACCACAGCGAATTTACACGATCGCTCGGACAATACTGCGAGTAGCGAAATAGCTCGGTAGCCGATTGTTGGGTAGTCGATGGACTTTCACACACCAATAACTCCCAAACCTTCTTCTGTCGCTCATCAACCAGGGGGCGTGAGTAAAAATCGATTTCCCAAATCACTCCCATGTATCTTCTGTTCTGCCGCTTGTGTTGTGATTTTTACAATTAGTCCCCAATTATCGGCGATCGCCGGACATTGGTAAATAGGAAAGTCGGATGATTACATCCAAATTTGACCGAACGCTTGATAGGGCAATCGCTCGGCGCAATACCAGAGTAGCTTGTAACATTCTAAGGTCGAGGTCGCTCGATCGCCATGTTCCACTGCTGTTGCAGCATCTTTCAATGTCGTAATTACCAGTGCCAATTGTTCGTCTAGGACTATTTCTCTAAGATACTCGCCCGTGCGTTTGTAAAAACTCGACGGCTGGGGAGATGACATCAATTGTAATAAAGCATCCACCGCTACCGGATGTCCGGGTTGAAATTTACCGAGTTGATATGCATAACGACGTTGGGATTCGGCATTATTTACAGTTGCTAATTTTTGTTCGAGTTCAGCGATCGCAATACTAATATTTCGCTCGCGAGCTACTTTTTTACGCCGGTGGCGAGTACTACTCGGTAGTGTACGATCGCTGGCAAGTTTCTGTTGGGCGACGGGATGAGTCGGCGCGATCTGCCGGAGATTAGCTAAGGCCGCAATTCGATTGGCACGCTCGGGTGAAGACTCGATCGTCCGGATGAGTGTCTCGATTACCAGCGCTAATAGCGGATTGTTTTCATCGTGCTGTAAATTTTCTACTAATAATTTTCCTAACGTAAAAGCAGCTTTCCGTTGAATCGACTCGCGTTCTCCTGTCTGAATAATTAAAGTGAGCGAATCGATCGCGATGCGATTGGGTTGAGGATCGATTTTTACTAATGATTCACAAATTTTAATCGCCAGATCGTTACGATCGACTGATGCTAACGAGTCGATTAAGACCTCGATCGATAGCTTGTTTCCCGGATCGAAGACTTTGCCCAAACTGTGTGCGGCTTGCCAGCGCAAGAAGGGATTTTTGACAGTGCGGAGAAATCTTTCTAATCCAGAAATTGCCGCAACTCGATCGGTTTGGCGGAGTGCCAATCGCGCACCATCTTGAACTGGTGCTGGATAATATTGCCAAGAATTTTGCTCGGGAACAAAGGTGGCAAATCGCCACTCTAATAAGCAATCGACAATCTCTTGAGTATCTACAGATTCCGGAAATTCGGCAATTGCCGCTGCTGCGATAAAGTAAGCTCGATAATAATAGAACTTTCCCCGATCGATATTAAAGTTAATTAGAGCGCGAATACAAGCTTCTTTTTCCTCGATCGCCACATCCGTTCTGCCAAACCAGAACAAAATTGTTTCATGCCAATACGGATTAAAAATGGGTGTATCGATCGGATTACGCGATGGCAAAAAATAATGCCAATCGGTTATCGCTCGTGCGGCGAAATATTCTTGAAAAGTGGGGTGATAAAACGCATAGATCTTCGCTCCAGTAGCCGCTGCAATCCCAACCCGATTCAGCCAACCTAATTGGAGCGCGAGTTCGAGTAAATCTGGCTCGAGGATCTCCAGAACGAGATCGTGAGGTAACCGAAAACGGATCTGATCGATTTCGATCGCATGGAGTGCAAGTTGACTCAATGCTCGATTTAACTGTTGGCGTTGAGCTAAAGTTGTCGGAAAGCGATCTTGCTTCCATTCATAAATAGTCTCAGTAAATTGTTGATATAGATTAGATTTGGTACTAGGTAATTTCCCCTGGGTTAACAACCACGAGCGACATAATAATGCCAACCGCAAGGGATTTTTAATCGCATCCCGCAACCTTTGATATTGAGGTTGAGCGAGTTCGAGCGCCAGATTATCGCCTAAGTTGGGATGCTCTCGAAACCACCCCTGAATAAATTGGCGCACCTGATTTTGTGGATGATTATAACCATGACTCAAACTAAGATTGCGATAAGTAGTGAAATTTTCTAGGGCATTTTTACCACTATCCCAGACATTCGATCGACATGTCAAAATGATATGCGCCGTACCTACCCAGCCGCGCAATTGTCGGGATAAAGTTGCTAACGAAATACTCGCATCAATGGCCATTTCATCGACAGCATCTAATAGCAACCACACATTACCGCGATCGCATTGAGCGACAAAATCTTGTTGGAGCTGCGGATCGACTGTTATCTTTCTAGTCGCTGTCTTGAGCCAGTCTTGTAAGAGATAATTTTCTAAAGTTTCCCCCTGAAGATCGGCCAGCGAAATCCAAATCGGGAGTAACTTCCGATCGAGCAATCCTGCTGCTAATCTTTGCAGACAAGTAGTTTTGCCCGAACCAGGTTCGCCGATAATGCCAATCCGATTGGGTGCGGGATTGGCAACTAATTGAGCCAACAATCGATCGACATCCGGCAACGTACTTTCACCGATTGCTTCTCCTTCATCAGCGCGATCGTCTCGCATGTCAAAAACAGTCGGTTGCTGTCTTTCCATCAAGCCCAGCGGCACATAGACCTCTTCCAGGCTAAATTTAAGTTCTTCCCCGATCATTAATGGATTGGTGGTAATCCGCTGATACTGTCGATCGGTCAAACTCGATCGGACTAGCTCGAACCACCGATCGGATATTAGATTATTTTCGTCGATCGTTTGAGGATCTTCAGCAACCACTAAATTTTGAGGCGATCTCCGCTGCTCCCATTCGGTATCGAATCTTTGGAGATTGGCAGATCGATCGAATCTGTCATACCATAAATTGAGGGTGAAATGCCAAGTTTCCGAGCCACCTTTGCTAAGGCGATTGTCTTCGATAATTCCCAGAAAATCGGTCAGACATTTAATCGATTCTTTGATCTGTTCGGCAGTAATTACGCTGCCAGCTAAGCGCGTAAGATTTTCTAGATATCTTACCTTTGTCCGCACCACACATCGCTTGTCAGTCTGCCAATGTAGTTGAATATCGCGATGTAAATTGTCTAACTGCCGCTCTTCGGTGTCTAATTCATCATTAGCAAAATCGACCAAGACAGTAAAAAACTGGCTGGCACGTTGTTTGACGGCATTCCCATAGTTAGGACGAGGCATCTGTCGAGATCTATGAACGTTCGAGTAAAAGTTAAACCCAATTCGCGCCAACAATTCAGTGACAGAACTGGCAGATGGTAGTTTAGTCACACATCCTGTTGATGCGAAAGCCACTGACGAGCCGATTAAAGTCCTGGCTGTTAGATTTAACGTTCCCAAATCCCACGTTAACATCAAATCCGGTCTGTCGGCGAAGATCGAGCTACACAAGATCTAAGTTGGCCGTTAGGATCGATGATGATTACCTGGACAAATTTGGGGTAGTTATTTCTGGGAAACTCTTAAAATTGCGGTGTACCCAGTCCATGCCCACTTCATTATTCAATTTGATTTTCTGGGGCGTATCGGGGTAAATCTTACTTAAAATGGCCGCATCTTGTTCGACGACTATTTTTGCCATTTTCAAGCCTTGTTTACCCATGAATTTAAATAACGGATTTTTGGCTCTACCAAAAAACAATACATAAGTCCGCGTGCGAGCTTCAGCTTCAGGGATGAATAAATGACATTGTGCGATCGTTCCGGCTGGTAAATCTCCGTGAAAAATGACTAAATGTGGAAAGTAATTTTCTAGATGTGCAGATAATACCGATGGCATTATCAATAGTCCAGGGTTGGCAATTTTTTCGTTTAAACTACTCGGTGAAGTCGGCATTGTGTAATAAGCATGGGAATGATGACCTTCATCGATAAATTTCTCAAACCGAACTTCGGTAATTTTAAACATCTCGCGATGTGTGCCATTTTGATGATTATAATCGTGCATATTTAGCAGCATCGATCGCAGATCTGTCTCTACGCTACAATCTGCCGTATGTCCGACAAATTCAGAACTAGCAGCAATTTCATTCAAAATATTTGGGATCGGAATTTTTGGTTCACAGCCACCATAAGACCAGATAAAATCGCCTTGAATAATCAATTCTAACGGTGCTAATTGGGGTAAGGTTTGTTTATTGGTACCAGGAAGGATCGTACAACCTCGGTTGTCAAATTCGAGAGCATGAAAGGGACAAACTACCACACTCGTTCCATCTGGCTTCGCTTCACACCAACCAGCCGAGAGCATCGCACCCATGTGCGGACAAGCATTTTCGATCGCGTTAACATTTCCCCGTACATCTTTCCACATGACATAATCTTTGCCATACAAGGAGATTTTAATGGGCTGATTAGTCGCTAGCATCGATTTATGAGCCAGTAACCACGGCGTGCCTTGAAGCATATTCATAGGTGATGATGACTAAAATATAGGTAAAATTAACTGATGATTTCAGCAGCTTCACTTGTTGCCCCTTAAAATCATGCTGGCGGTCGATCGTTTCTTGCTTTCCCCATTCGGTAACAGTACCGATCGATCTAGATCGAATCATGTTACCGTAATTTTATGAGTGAATCCTCGTATTTGTCAAGGGCTAAATCGCTCCGGCGCGAACCCAAGCAACAACGCGGTCGCGAACGGGTCGAAAAAATCCTCCTCGCCGCAGCCGAAGTGTTTGCTGCGGTGGGTTATAGTGCTGCAACTACTCAACAAATAGCCGATCGAGCGGATACAGCAGTTGGTTCGATTTATCAATTTTTCCCTGATAAGTTGGCAATTTTTCATGCTTTAGAAGCAGAGCACTTTCACCAAATCGAGGCAGTCAAGACAGAGTTCGTCAGCAAAGATCTCCACCGTCCGCTGGTCGAACTAATTAGCGAAATGGTTGATGTCCACGCCGAGTACTTCGAGCATCCAATTCCCCAAATTGTCTATCTCCAATACTTTCTCGCCCCAGTTCCGGGGTTATTTGCACTGTTTGACGATCGTTATGAATGGGCGTTAATCGAGCAATTTGCGGACTTATGCCAACACCGCAATCCCGGTTTGAGTCGGGCGAAAAGTCTATTAATTGCAGAGGTATTCCATCGTACCTACAATGGGATGATTCTCACGGCACTGAAAAGCGATCGCGAACATCGCCAGGAACTATATGCAGAGCTAAAAAATTTACTTTGTGCCTATTTAGAACCCTATCTGGGCGACGCTCTCATCAAGCTGCATAATAATGTAATGATGTGTCCAGTGTGCAACAGCGAAAAAGTTGCTAAAAATGGGCATCGTCACAGCAAGCAACGCTATATATGCAAGGATTGTGGCAGGCAATTTGGCCTCGAAGTCAGAGATCGCGGCTATCCTTCAGAAATTAGGCAGCAGTGTTTGGAGTTACACCAGCAAGGGGTTGGATTTCGCGAGATCGAACGTCAGACAGGTGTTTCACACAATACCGTGATTAATTGGGTGCGAGCGATGGATAGTTAAAGCACGATCGCTTTTAAAGATTTACAATTTTTGGAAATCAAACCCGCTGTTAGATAACCATAATCTGCGGCAAACAGACTCGATAGCTTAGCAGCGGGTTAAAAAAGATCGGACTTAATTACCAAATAATTTCTTAGCAGCTTTTTCACTTCTTTCTTCTGCTGTTGCCATTACTTCAGCCATATTTTCGAGCATCTCACCTGGATGATTTTCCAATACTCGGGTAGATAGCGAAATTTTTCCATTTGGCTCGTCTAGCTCGATAATCATCGCTTTGATCTCTTGCCCGATCGTAAATAGTTTCGTACAATCTTCAACCCGATTTTGACTGATTTGCTTGATATAAATCAAGCCAGTATTGCCATCAAATTCGACAAAGGCACCGAAGGGTTTTAGCCCGACAATAATACCAGTAATCAATTGACCCTGTTCGAGTTGCGCGAAGTTGGCACTGCGCGAAGCTTGGCGTTGCGAGAAGACTAATTTATTAGTTTCTTGGTTGGCTTCGATAATTACGGCGGAGATACTCGTCCCGACTAATGATGCGTGGTCGCGTTCGACTAATTGCGATCGCGGAATAAAGCCGCGAATACCTTGGAAGCTAACCGTTACACCACCTTTGTTAACACCAGTTACCTTAACTTGGATCGATTCTTTATTACTTTGAATTTCGCCAACTTGAGTCCAGGCATATTTTACTTGCAATTGACGCTTGGATAACGTAACTTGCCCATCCGCATTTTGTTCGCGAATGATTAAGAATTCTTGGTCGTCACCAATTGGTAATAATGCGGAAAGATCTGCCGATTCATCTGCGGCAACTTCAGCAGCCGGAACAAAGGCGAGGGATTTACCGTTAATGTCTACATAGACTCCATCGCTATCATAACTATGAATTTTCCCCCGTACTAGATTGCCGACTTCAAAGCTAACTGCTTCAGCATCTAAAGCTTTAGCAAAGTCATCCATTGAGAAGATTTCGGCTGAGGATGTTTTGGTGGTACTCATTTAGTGGATCGTGAATAGTGAATAGTAAAAAGTGGCTAGTCTAGTTGCTAGTAGCTAGTTTCTGAAATAGTTCTTTGACGTGTTGCCAAGCATCAGCCGTAGCCGTGGGATTATAGCTATCCCGCAAGTCACAAGCGAAACCATGTCCAGCATCTGGATATTGCCAGATTTGATGGGGAACGTGATGTTCGGTCAGCGCAGTGTCGATCTGTGCCACCTGTTCGGGTGGGATGCTCGCATCGTCCAGACCAAAGAACATATACATCGTACCCGCGATCGAGCCTGTTTTACTCACTGTTGGTTCCCCGCCCCCAGGCGTAAAGGTTGTAATTCTGCTACCGTAAAAGGATGCTGTCACCTGAATTTCGGGTAATGTTGCTGCTAGATATGCGACGTGTGCGCCGAAGCAGAAACCGATACAGCCAAAATCTGGCTTGACCTGCGGTAAACTCTGGAGATATTCGATCGAACCGCGTAGATCGGAGAGTAAGTCTGTCGCAGTAGTTTTCCCTGCATAACTGCGTCCTAATGCTAGCTCAGTCGGTGTATACCCAAGATCGAGACCTGGAGCTTGACGATCGAATATCGCTGGAGCGATGGCCACATAGCCCATCCGCGCAATACGCTCGGTGACAGCGCGAATGTAGGCATTGACTCCAAATACTTCTTGGATGACGATAATGCCAGGAAATTGACCGGAAGCGCTAGGTGTGGCAAGATAGGCTGAGATCTGCTCCGTTCCGCTGTGGATGGAAACTTGCTGGCTGGATACTTGCAGGTTAGTCATCTAGATTAATCTAACTCTCTAAATTTTGCGGGGATGAGGATTAAAGACCGATCGAGCTGGCTGATTCGCGCTGATGCAACTATGCTAACAATCCTCGATCGATAAAATCAGCTATTTAACAATTTAGAAGCAATTTAAGTATAGAAGCAATCTATACTACGGAATTTAGTTCCAACAAGTTCGACTACTCTCTGAAATTTAGGCGATCGCTGCTGAAGAAAGTAGAGTAGGATTGCTGGTGCTGTCAGATCGATCCAAATTAAATCACGTACAGATATTGAGGAGTCACTAAATTGGCTATGGACAAGCATCAAAATCGCATTCAACATTTACTACCAGGAAAATTCCTGTGGATAGCGATCGCCGCTATATCCTGTGCGATATTCGTAATGTTACATACTATTTTGGGTAGTGTCACTGCGGATGCCTTAGTTGCCAAGACGGGTGTGGCTCAGACAGTCGATGTCGCCCAGGACATCGTGAGTTCGATTCCGCTCAATTTTGATGTGCCCAAAAATTTCCAGGCCAAGACGATTAAAGCAGCAGATTTACCCAGTAACGAAAAAGTAATCGCGCTGACATTTGATGATGGCCCGTGGCCTGAAACCACTGAAAAGATTTTAGCGACGCTCAAGAAAGAAAAAATTAAAGCTACTTTCTTTGTGATCGGACAACCTTTGAAATCTTATCCAGAAATTGGTAAAAAAGTGCTCGCAGATGGTCATGCGATCGCCAATCATACCCTCCATCACTGGTATAACAAGATGAGTCCATTAGTCGCTCAACGCGAAATTGAAGACACGGCCAAAATTATCAAAGAAGTCTTGAATGTAGAGACTGCATATTTCAGGCCGCCTGGTGGTGTGTTAACAAATGGATTGGTGTCCTACGCTCAGAGCAAGAAACAGTCTGTGCTGATGTGGTCGGTAGATTCTAATGACAGTCATCCTCATCGTCCTTCACCAGCCGCGATGGTTAAAACCGTAGTCTCCCAAGCAACTCCTGGCGGCATCGTCTTGATGCACGATGGTGGTGGCAATCATGACAATACCGCCAAAGCTTTACCAGAAATGATCGCTCAACTTCGCGCTCAAGGTTATACGTTTGCAACGATTCCCGAACTGCTCGAATTAGCCTCGATCCCCGCAGAGGCTCCCACCGCAAAAGCAACACCAACGGCTCCACCTACAGCTACAGGAAAGATTTAAACTAAGGTTAGCCAGGGTAGTCACATCGAATATTTTGGCACGATCGAGAGTTTTGTAAGATCGCTCGACTCACCCTACTAACTGTGGGAATATTGCTAGTTAAGTGGAGAATTTAACGATGACCGATCTAGTAGCCCAGAAATGCATTCCTTGTCATGGTGGCGAAACCGCCATTACACCAGCCGAACTCGCTGCTTTCCAACCGCAAATTCCGGACTGGTGCCCGTACGAAGTCAATGGCGAACAACGGCTCGAACGCTTATTCAAATTCAAAGATTTTAAAACCGCGATCGCGTTTACCAATGAGGTTGGCGACTTAGCCGAAGCCGAACAACATCATCCCGCGATCCTCACTGAATGGGGCAAGGTTACTGTCACCTGGTGGACGCATACGATCGGTGGCTTGCATCAGAACGATCTGATTATGGCAGCAAAAACTGAGGCGATTGCCAAGCAGTTCATCTAAAAATTACAGATTTTTATCAACCATTCTCTTCAGCAACTGCAAGATGTCTATTGAACTGCGATCGACAACTGGCAAAAAAACCGCAGGACAGCCGATTGTCGTGCGGTTGATTCATTGGCTGAATATCATCAGTCTCTTTGGCATGATGACCAGTGGTTTACAAATTTATAATGCAAATCCGGTATTTGGCGGACGCGAAGGTCTCCAGATCCCGTGGCTGTTTACGCTCGGGGGTTGGTTGGCTGGGGGACGCAATTGGCATTTTGCGTTCATGTGGATTTATGGCTTAAATCTCCTAGCATATGGAATTTATATTTTGGCAACGAAACGATGGCGCGATCGATTTGTGACGGGTAAAGATCTTCAAGCCCTACAAGCCAGCCAAAATATCAAGCGTAGACGCTACGCTTGGCATCGGATCGTTTATACCAGTATCATCCCGATTCTGCTACTCGCGATCGCTAGCGGCGTAGCCATGTATCAGCCAGTGCAATTTTATTGGTTGTCGTCTCTATTCGGCGATTGGCAAGCATTACGCACCGCGCATTTTATGACAGTTCCGCTCGTGGTGGTATTTACGCTATTGCACTCCACGCTGGCGTTAGGGATCGGCGAAGGTAAAATCGCTACTGCATTTCTAACGATCGAAAATAGTGCAGAGATCTAAAGTGTATCGATCTGAATTTGAGATTGGAGCGCCGAGATGAGTACGAACGAAGAATTACCAGCATCGGGGCAAATTTCGCGCCGTCAGCTCTTGCAATGGCTAGGGGCTGGTCTACTAGTCAATGTTGCGGGAACGCTGCTGTATGACCCGATCGGGCGGCTTTCCATGCCCGTTAATGAAGGGGTTGAGGCATTATTATTATCACAACAGCCAACGCCAGAATTTCCGCTAAGTGCGATCGAACCCGATCGATTGATTGTAAATAGTTTTAAAGGGACACCCACGATCGATCTTGCAAATTTTCGATTACAACTTACTGGGGAAGTTACTAAAAACTTAAGTTTGAGCGTTGCCGAGCTGCAATCGCTCCCATTTGCATCAATGGTTGTCCGGCATGTTTGCGTGGAAGGATGGGCGGCAATCGTGCAGTGGGGTGGTATTCGCTTGCGGGATTTATTGACTTTGGCACAACTCAAACCGAGTGCTAAATATGTCTATTTTAAATCTGCCGATGGTTATTATGAAAGTTGGGATTTAGCTTCGGCTTTGCATCCACAAACTTTATTGGCTTATCAAATGAATGGCCAGCCGTTACCACCAGAAAATGGTGCGCCGTTGCGATTGGCTGCACCGATTAAGTTAGGCTATAAACAGAGTAAATGGGTGACGGAAATAGTCGTAACCAGTCAACTATTACCTAAGCGTGGATATTGGGAAGATCTTGGATATGAATGGTTTGGTGGTTTGTAATCGCGGCTGTTCGGAGCGATCGACTTTAATCAGGCATTGCTGAATCGGGGTAGAATTTTCTTGTAGGGGTAATACCCCTACAAAAATTGTTTGTGCATTTCATACCTGAATTCAGCAACGCCTTTAATCACTCTACCGGGCCGACATCATGATTATTTCCTTGCAGATGTCGATCGAGAGTTGACTCAAATAAGCAGTGCGATCTTCAGTTAATTTGGTTTTTAAAAAGAGTCCCCTCTGGTATTTTCTTAGCTCGGTTAACGCTGCCTAATAAAAATACAGCCAAACGGGAATCATTACTAGAAAAATTAACGTACTAACGATAATACTACTAGCGACGAGATTGCGATCGAGATTATATTCTTCTGAGAGAATCAATCCAGCAAAAGCACAAGGCATCGCCGACATCAGTACCAAACCCAAGCGTGGATCGCCAGTTATCCCCAGCATCGAGATGGCGATCCCAACTACAGTGGGCATGACAATCGTTTTGAGAATGGCTGGAATCAGCGCGAGTTTGAGACTTTGCCAGCCCTGAATCTGGCTCAGCCGGATGCCCATCAAAATAAATGCACCGGGAATAACTACCCAAATCGAGGCGTGAAGACCTGATTCTACTACTTCAGGGATTTCTACACTCCGTGTCAGCGAACCTAGCGCAAAGCCCCACAGCGATGGCACTGACAGCAAATCTTTGAACTGCATCCACCAATTATTAGTAGCGGTACCTTGACGACCGTAGTAGCTGGAGACGAGTACTCCCAATCCATACGTGCCAAACACATTTTGGGTGACGCTATAGAGCACTGCCCAACTCAAATCCGTTGCCGAAACAAAAAATGGTACGATCGCCAGTCCTACAAATCCGGTATTGCCCAGCATCGAACTGAGCATCAAGCTCCCTTTGACTTTGGGTGCTGGGGGTGGTGATTCAGGTTGGAGCCGCTGACAGATCTGAAGACTCAACCAACCTAAGGCCAAACCTAATAACAAGGACGCGATCGTAATCGTTGGCGCTAGGCGAGCGCGTTCGTCGAAGGTCGTTTGCCGTGCTAGCGAAAAAATCTCGATCGGTACTCCCACCCAATAGAGACTCCGCCCCAGCCAATATGCAAACGAGGAGGGCAGAAATTTAACCGACAGGATGCCTAAGCCCGTCCAACAAATTAATGGAGTGTAAGCTCGGACGAGTGGATCGATCGTGTAATCTATGTATGACAATCTAGGCGGGGTAAATTAATATTTACATTAAATTATGACAAACTGTCCGAGCGCATCCGCCAACGGATTAGTTCGGCGGTAGGACTCATACGTGGGGAGCATCGCGCTTCAGAAATAACAAGTAGAGCCTAGGCGCTAGTGCAGCTACCAACTAGCCACCAGCGAGGGTTTTAATCACATCCATATCCTTGACGTACCAGCGATCGTCTTGACGGACGAGATTGTACTCAACTAGTAATGTCTTGGCATACGAACGACTGGGATTCAAGCGTGAGTTCTCAAAATATTTGGCATCTTCGGTGACTTTAGCCTCGATCGTGGCAGTTTTTGCGGCGGGGTCGATCTGTGGCAGCGGCTCGATGACTACTTTCGGATGCGTATATTGCCAGTAAACTCCATCTGCCTTGGCTGTTTGGGCACGATCGAGCGCGGTAGATAGCGCGGGTTCGACCAGAATGTCTTTTAAGCGATCGGTTTGATAGCTTTGGCTTAAAGAGCTGGCTTTGGCGCTCAACCACTTGGACACGGTTTGTTTGGCCAGATCGGCACTCAAGGCTCCACTTGGAGTCTTGGGCAATGGTTGTGGGTCTGGACGGCTTGCTTCTAGCGCTGGAGTCGGCAGCACCGGACTGGAAGCATAAGTTGTAATCGTACTCGGAATCGGTGACGGATCTGCCAATCCACGTAACATGGCGTTTACCAACCAGACGACTCCCCACAAGCAAGCAATCCCACCCGTACCGACGAGCAAAATCCGAGGAATGTTAGGCTTTCGCCGCAATCTCCTCGAGCGCACCATCTTTCCCGTCGGTCGTGCTTTCGGTGTGGGCACTAATTGACTGGTAGCTGCGGGTACAATCGGGGCTTGATAGAGATCGTCCTCAATCGCTCCTGCCTCAAACTGACCATCGATCGTCCTGGCTGTCGGCATTGAGGGGCGACGGCGTTGGCGTTCGTGTTCTAAATGAATTAACTTGTTGCCATCGGCGATACTCTCAACCTCACTTGCAGTCGGGATGGGTGCGGGGACTGGTGCTGTGAGTGGCTGTTCGACCCGCATTGCTGGAGCGACTCGACCGCTACCCAGCCGATCTTGCGACGATTGCCAAGCTGTATTGAGGCTGCCAGAGCGACTATTGGCTGGTGTCATCGATCTAGGATTCAATTGTGGCGCTGCTACTTCGTTAGCATAGCCAGAGAGATCGCCAGATGCTGGCACATCGATCAATTTAGGCCCGGATGTCGCCCAGCCAGAAATATTACTATCGGCGGCAGGCACGCGTTCGGCAAAATCTTGAACGTCTCGATCTTCAAAGTAAGCATCGATCGATTGGTCGCTCTCGATCGTGTCGCGGAAACAGGGAAACACTTCTTCTTTCAACCAAGATTCGATGTACCAGCACAATCCTCGGAGTAAATCGGTGAGTCCTTGAGATTGCTGGCGAATGACTAACAATGCGGCTGATTCTGCGGCAGCGTCGAGGATGCATTGGGCTTCTTCAGTTTGGCCGAGCAATAAGGCGCAGATCGCTTGCTCGATCGTGACATCTAGTCTTTGGCTGAGTCGATATTGTAGAATTTGTTGGGCGGTGTAGATCGATTGCGGATTGCGATAGGCAAAACCTTGCGCGACCAGTGCGTGAACGTGGAGATAGGTACAGGCCAATTGCATAACATTCAAGGCACTGGTACCCAACTGGTAGGAATCTCTCGCGACCTGACTGAAGAGATTGCGTTGTTCGGCAGCCGTTAGCTGCGGCAGCGTTTCGTGAATGAATTGGATCGTCCGATCGCTATTGAGTCCAAATCGCTCTTGGCATAGTACTTCGTTCGTACAGGCGCATTCCAATAGTTCTTCTAAAAACTGAATTCCCTGCCGTCGTCGCTCGTATTGTTCGAGCGGTAGTGCAACTAAAGAGGAGACGCGGTAAGGCCGCAAGCGATCGAGCCGCCGATCGATTTGTCCTTGAATCTGCGGAAATAAATCTTCCTGAACCAGAATCTTTTGGGCGGTTTCAAAGTGGATCGTTGCTGCTTCAAAACAAGAATCTCGCCATTCCCGATCTCCCAGTTCCAAAAATGAAAAGATCATCGTCAGCACGATATCTGGCTTGAGCGGAATCACCCGATCGCCTGCTGGGGTTCGTTTAAACTTATTGATGGCGGCTGGCTCGACATGAACCATCGGTTCTGACGTGCGAAGATTGCCACTAGGAGTCAACTGTATGGGCACATGCGGATGGAGGCTCCCGCTATTGCTATTGCGCCCGTTGTTGCCCAAATATGGCATGCAAATGCTATTAATTTCTTCGTATTCACCCCGCTCGAACAGGATTAACAGCCCACCCAAAAAGTGTTCTGGCGCAATTTCTAGCTCGGGACGGCGATCGAAGGTTGCTGGTGCAGTACTTTCATGCGTCGAGCCAGCGTTAGCTGCCATTATCACTGAGGATGTTGGGTTTGCTGCATACAGTTGGCGTTGGTGCGGATCGCTCAACACCCCATAGGCAACGGTAATGAGTTGTTTGCGAGATTCGATCGCGGCATCTGAGTATCCTTGTCTCGGCAATTGCAGTAGGCGATCTCGATACGCCTGCTCTAGCTCCGACAGATTGCTCTCGGTTATCGCCAAAATTTGATAATAATCAAGCGGAATTCGCACAGTTCACCTAATACACCATGAACGACTTTGGAATCGGTTATCGGTCGTCAGCGGAAGATCGAATCGCCACCAGCGAGTGGGAACGATTGCTACCGCTTGAGAATCACCGATTGTGACAGATAAGATCTAGTTGTTTGTCTGCTATTTTTTGGTTAGATTCTTCCAGACAGTCATCGATCTGAACAATATATTACTTCAATTTGACACGATGTTATCGATCGAAATAACTCACAAATAATTGTCCAATGACATTATAGGTGATACTCGAATCGATCGCCGATCGCCGACGGGATGCTGCCACAGCCAAGGAAAATATTAAAATGACAATTTCCACTGCCGACCGATAACCGCTAACATCAGCATGTACACCAATTCATTTGGTATAGATTTTGTATACCAAATGATGATTGATTTTGGCAGATGTTGGCGATATTTTCGACTTCAAACTCTCCCTAGTAAGTAGATCTGACCCGAACGCTCGGCGTGAAATTTGGCAAGAACGAGTTAATTTTAGCGGAGCGATCGGTTCGAGTTTTAGCAGTTGCCAGCGCGATAATAGTCAATCGGGCGGTTTTTATACCTTAATATTTTCGGAACTTTCCCCATCGATCTACGGTCATCACAGCCAAGCAGATCTGCTACTTTATCAGCTCCAATCCCTCACACCACCTTGCAATTAGCCGTATGTATAAATATCTAAACATCTGGAGTTGGGCTATCTTAGGTGCCGTCCTAACAGCTGGAAGTGTGGGGGCGCAATATGGCCCACCGACACCCAAAACTAGCGTCCCATCCGGTGGCACTCAAGCTCGATTTATGTGTGAATCGATCGCTAGCCAGTATACCGTTACTTATCATCCAATCGATCGACCTGGAGATCGGTATCCGTGGGCGGTTCCCAGTACGATGGGTAGCAATTGGAATGCCGCCAAACGTTGTACCGAAATCGCCCGTCGCCTTGAGGAGTACCGTCGCGATGGACTTAAGGAACTGCGGACAGATCTCAAAAATCAGTATGATATCGTCTGTGTCACCACCGAAAAAAATGGCGAGTGTCGGATTGTCTTTACAGTACCCACAGGCAAAGATGCGATCGCTACTAGAGATGCGGTATTTCGCAATCTCACGCTCGCAGATAGTGGGCAACAGACTACTGGGGTCACTACCTTCGCCGAAGGGAATAATAATGGTCTGAGTAAGATTTTGGGAAATAGACTACCAGGGATTGGCACCACTGGCGGCACTACTGGGGCAACGGCAACACGTTCGTTCCAAACCAAAGACAGTATCGACTTGCGCCCATTTTTATCGACCCAAGATGGCGGTACCGCGACACAACTGCGTCCGAACAATACTAATACTAAGGATAGTGGGCTGGGCAAATTGAATCCCGATCGCTTTCGAGATGGCAAATAGTCAATCATAATTTAGTGCTGAAATTAGGAGAACTAGCTCAGGCGCAGCAAAAATTCGTGTTCAGCACGTCATGTCGATCGTTATAAATGTCTAGAGCAACTATAACCAAACGATTCTAGGCTCTACTTACCAGCCACTAACCACTAAATTGCTCTGCCCTTACCCCTCAACTCGATCCCCTAACCCACGATCCCCAAAAAAATCTGTAAAAAAGTAAACAAATGTTGCGGTCTATTTGTTAGGCTTACTTAAATACGTTTTGTGGAAGAAGGTCGGAGCGATCGTGGATATTCAAATTGGGAAAGGGAAGACAGCACGGAGAGCCTACGGGTTTGACGAAATAGCCCTAGTGCCTAGCGGGAGAACACTAGATCCCAGTTTGGCAGATACTAGCTGGCAAATTGGTGGAGTAAAACGCGAGATCCCGATTATTGCCAGTGCAATGGATGGGGTAATCGACGTACGCATGGCGATCGAGTTATCGAAGCTCGGCGCGCTCGGCGTACTCAACTTGGAAGGGATACAAACACGCTATGACGATCCCAACCCGATTCTCGATCGGATTGCGGCAGTGGGCAATGACGGCTTTGTTACCCTGATGCAGGAACTCTATGCCGAGCCGATTAAGCCAGAATTGATCGAACGCCGAATTGCTGAAATTAAAGCAGGTGGAGGGATTGCCGCAGTTAGTGCTACCCCCGCAGGTGCGGTGAGATTTGGCGATGCCGTAGCTAAAGCTGGTGCAGATCTATTTTTTATCCAGGCTACCGTTGTCTCGACTGAATTTCTTGCACCAGATGGCATCCAACCGCTGAATCTAGCTAAATTCTGTCAAGAAATGCCCATGCCGGTGATTTTGGGCAACTGCGTCACCTATGATATTACCCTCGAATTGATGCAAGCTGGAGCAGCAGCAGTCCTCGTCGGGATCGGCCCAGGCGCAGCTTGTACTTCGCGTGGAGTATTGGGTGTCGGTGTACCCCAAGCTACTGCCGTTGCTGACTGTGCGGCAGCCAGAGATGAGTTTTTCAAGCAAACGGGTAAATATATCCCAGTGATTGCCGATGGTGGCTTAGTCACTGGTGGCGACATTTGTAAATGTATCGCCTGTGGTGCCGATGGTGTCATGATCGGTTCGCCGTTTGCCCGCGCTGCCGAAGCACCCGGACGCGGGTTCCATTGGGGGATGGCCACTCCCAGCCCGGTATTGCCCAGAGGGACGCGGATCAAAGTCGGTACGACTGGCAGCTTGCAGCAGATCTTACGTGGCCCTGCCAAATTGGATGATGGGACTCACAACCTCTTAGGCGCACTTCAAACTAGTATGGGCACGCTCGGTGCAAAAACAATTAAGGAAATGCAGCAAGTCGAAGTGGTCATCGCCCCTTCGCTCCTGACCGAAGGTAAAGTCTACCAAAAAGCGCAACAGTTGGGGATGGGTAAATAACAGCTTTTCGAGATCTCGGTCTCGGCTTGAAAGGTTACGGTGATGGCGATCGATAAATTAATTAATTTCTTAATTTTCTCCCCATCCCCAACCCCTGTCTTATTACTCCGATCTGTTCGCTGTCTTGTCTCCCTGCTTGGTGCGCTTCCTGGAGCGCATCCGCTGTTCGCGTCGGTTTCCCCGAAGGGCCAAAGCCGCTTGTTCTGCTGGAACCAAAGGCAGCCGATCGCCGCTAATCCCTAACCCTTAATCTTAATGGTGCTGTTACAATTAGGATAACGGAGGCTGATGTTTCCGTTCACTCCTCACACCACATTCCGCCTGAAACACTTAACCGTGTTTTGGGCGGTTCCTTTATGGATTGAAATTATCCGGCGATCTGGCCTAAATAGCGCTGTAGATAAGGCGAAAACACCTCATAGATCAACGTCAACGGTTTACCATGATGCCAAAACAAATAGTGGCGACCCCACAAAGAAGTTTCCGGCTCACCAAAAGCATCGGCCAAAGCGGGCGACTCGCCACAATAGATGCCTTGGACATCCCGATACAATTCCGTCCGTAGCTTCGCCAAACTCGCCCAAATTGGCAAAGATTTGTTCTCTAAATACTCATCCACATGTCGCGCCTCCCACCAGGAGGTCGCATAAGCCAATCGCTGACCCGAAGCTGTCCGCAGCCATACCTGCCGGCGCACCCTCGGCCCTGGCACCATTTGTAACAAACTGGGAGCATTATCTTCATCCATCCCGATCGTGGACATATCGATAACATCTACTTCGGTTGGTTCTCCCGTCAGTAATTGCAAATGCCGCGTCGGGGAACCATCTCCTAGGAGTAACATTTGCCATGCTGGTGGTAACTGACTGTGTGGTAAACCACTTTTAACTACTTCAGTATCGCCTTGCCAGATCGGTGTCAGCATGTTCCAACTGGGAGTAATTAAATCGTTCTGATTGCGATCGGTCGTAATCGTCAAAATACTTAATAAATCTTGATATTCTCTGTTCTTATGATAAACCGATCGCCTTAAATTAGACATTCGATTTTGGATTTTGGATTTTAGATTTTGGATTGACTAATCTCTACTCCCTAATCCCTATCCCCTATCCCCTAATCCCTAATCACAGATTAGTAGAAATCGCCTGCACCGGACAAGTGGGAATGCACTGCTCGCAGACGATACAGCGCGATCGTGTGAAATTTAGTCGGAATGTCTCCGGATCGAGATTCAATGCCTCCGTTGGGCACACCCCCGTACACAGCCCACAATCGACACAAATATCTTCATCCACCGAAATTTCCTTATTTGCTGTCGATACTTGAATGCCTTGCGATCGCATCCACTCTACCGCTGCCTCCAGCTCGTCGATATCGCCAGATAATTCGACAACTAACTTCCCAATCTGATTCGGTGCTACCTGCGCGCGCAGAATATTTGCCGCAACGTTAAAATCCTTGGCCAGCCGATACGCCACTGGCATCTGAATCGCACGTTTGGGGAAGGTAAGAGTAACCCGTTTTTTCACAGTGAGAATGGGGAAAGCGATCGCTACTATTCTACGCCCAAAGCGTTCGGCCTGGACGGGTGAACAGTGTGGGATGGGACAATGGAACAGAGACTGCTAAGTAATAATCCAAAATCCAAAATCCCTAGCTAACGTCAGTTCGGGTTAAGAGATGCCTGGAGACTGGAAGTCTCGGCTTGTGCTGCGAAGTCCGCCTACGCGAACTAGTTAATCAATTAGCGTCAGCGGACTTCGCAGGGTTAGCCCCGATTTCAATCGGCGGCGGTACCGGAGCGAAGCCAATATCCTTAACCCGAACTGACGCTAGCTACCAGCGTTCGTAAAATCCGACTTACCCCCGGTTTTACTAATCAGCCGGATGTTCTCGATCTGCATCGACTTTTCTAATGCTTTAGCCATATCGTATAGCGTCAGCGCGGCGATCGATACTGCTGTGAGCGCTTCCATTTCTACGCCAGTTTCGGCTTTAATCGTCACCGTCGCCAGAATCTGGAAGCCAGGTAACTCGCGATCGGGTGTTAGCTCCACGGCAACCTTACTTAGGGGTAGCGGATGACAGAGTGGAATCAGATTGGCTGTCTGCTTGGCCGCCATAATGCCTGCAATCCTCGCAGTACCTAAAGCATCACCTTTGGGCGCATTACCCGCCAGAATCGCCTCTAGCGTACTCACAGACATCCGGACTTGCCCGCCAGCGACTGCGGTACGCTTGGAGATCGCTTTATCGGCGACATCGACCATCTGGGCTTCGCCATTGGCAGTGAGGTGTGTCAGTTGGGAATTTTGGCTGGGTTGAGTATTTTGAGGAAAATTTTGCACGATTTGAAAAAGGTATGATATAGTTAAGAACGGACTGGGGCGAGTGGCTTAGTGGATAAAGCATTTGGCTACGAACCAAAAGATCGGGGGTTCGAATCCCTCCTCGCTCATACTTTAGATTAATCGGGTCGCTGACTAGTTCAGCGGCCCGATTAGTTTTTAGGTCTATTCGGCGAGCTGGTTATTTCGACTCAGGATGGGTATCGGTACACACACCCTCACTCATTTGATTGAGCGCATTTATCATCTGATACAGCCGTCCATAATCGCGGCGATCGAATTTAAATGCGATCCGAGGTAAATTTACCGTCGGATCGTCTAACTCTTGAGGTAGCGCAAGCGTTCGGGCGATCTTACCGCCAGCTGCCAAATCTCCAAACTCAGTATTGAGTAACTCTAAATCGCGATCGCAAATATCTACTTTCAATCGAATCACGAATTCGCGATCGACATAACGACTGGAGTGATAGACACGGTAAAAAGTCCGAATCGTCTCTGCTGCCACCTGAATGTCATCGGTCATCGTATACAAACTCGTATCCTCGGGACTAATCAGTCCTGGTGCGGCGAGATTTTTGCGTAAATACAGATCCCAATCCCGCCAATAAGTCCCCCCGGGTCGATCGACTAGTACCATCGGTACGGGGCCATAGCGGCCTGTTTGGCAGAGCGTCATCGTTTCTAGGGCCTCATCCTGAGTCCCGAACCCGCCAGGGAAGAGGACTACTGCATCGCTCTCCCGCAGGAAAAATAATTTGCGGGTAAAAAAGTACTTGAACGCGATCGCTTTTGGATCGCCAGCGATATATTGATTTGCGCCTTGCTCGTAGGGTAGTTGGATGTTTAACCCAAATGAATTTTCCGCGCCAGCCCCTTCATTGGCGGCGGCCATGATGCCACCGCCAGCTCCGGTAATCGTCATAAACCCTTGCTGGGTAATCAGCTGCGCGAAGTCATGCGCGAGTCGATACTCTGGAGCCGCAGGACTAGTACGCGCCGAGCCAAATACCGCAATCTTGCGGACGTGCCGATAGGGATGAAAGACTTCAAATGCTCGCTCCATATCTCCAATTGAGGCACTGAGAATCTTCCAGTCTAACCGATCGATCTCAGCCTCAGATAGCCGTAAAATTGCCTCAAGAGCGCGCTGAATCCACTTACCATTACTCATGTTCGGTAAGCGGTCGATCGTGGCGCTCAGATCGCTTTTGAGGTTAGATAGAGCATCCATATTTGACATCTAAAATAATTGTCCCACTGCTACTTACTATTTTATCGATTTATGAAAGAAAAGCGCCTCCAGCCTGAGTTAGGATGAGACGCTTCCCCGATGGGAAAATAATATTTACTTGGCTAAAATATTTTGCCAATCTATCTATCGCTAACTTGCTAGTCATCGGCAGACAGTCAAGATAGGGTGACGGAGCGATCGAGTTTTGGTGACGATCGTCTAGTTTTACCGAGTGGAGACTAGCGATTCACCAATTCTCTAAAATTTAGTAATTCTAATAATAAATTAACTATATCGATCGCAGTTTAGAGATACTTTTCGAGGGTATTCGAGAGGGTTGCTTTTGGTACTGCGCCAACTACAGTATCTACTTTTTGACCGCCCTTAAAAATCATTAATGTCGGAATACTCCGAATCCCATACTGACTGGCAACATTAGGGTTATTGTCAGTATTGAGTTTGAAGACTTTGATTTTGCCCTCATACTGAGCGGCAATTTCGTCTACAACTGGCCCTACCATGCGGCAAGGCCCACACCAAGGTGCCCAAAAATCGACTAATACTGGAATCTCACTATCAAGTACATCCTCTTTAAAAGAACCGTCTGTAACTTCAACTGCTGACGACATGGCTCCAATCCTTTGACTTAGTTTTTCTTCAGTTTGCTGTATGCAATTTTACCATAACTAAATAGTGGCTAGTAAATAGCCAAGAGCAGTCAAAGTTAACTTACACACATCTATTCCCACGTTTAGATTAAGTTATTCAAAGTTTCGCTAACTTATGTGTTGGGAATCGTGTCAGCACCGACCTTTTCGCTATTCACTATCCACTGTCTTGTTGCAATCGAGCCGCTCACCGATCTGTAGCTTTGTAAGTTGGCTTCCCTGACATATGTGCAGCCTCCGACCGAAACACCTGCACCAGGGAAACCTCCATGCGATCTAAGCCGCTCCGACAGGAGAAACGCTCCCAACTACTGACTATTAGTAGGTTTCTACATGCCAACGACCGGATCGTTTCATCTGACTGCGGTAATCTGCCCATTTTACGTCAGATTTAGACGCAGCCATAGTTAGAGCCGCATCGATGCCTGTTTCCATGCCTTTTAAACCACAGATGTAAACATGGGTTTTTTCTTGCTGAATCAACGACCAGAGCTGGTCGGCGTTTTCCGCGATCCGATCTTGGATGTACATTTTGCCCCCATCAGCATTTTTCTGTTCGCGGCTAATTGCGTAGGTCAGCTTGAAGTTATCGGGATATTTTTCCTGAATCTCTTCGAGTTCGCCTTTGTAGAGGACATTGGGAGTTGTAGCAACCCCAAACACCAACCAAGCTAATCCTTTAAATTGATAATCGGGATTGGCCTGACGCTCGTTGTCTTTGAACATCCGCCAGAGGTAAGCGCGGAAAGGTGCGATCCCAGTTCCTGTTGCCATCATGATCACAGTGGCTTCAGGATCTTCAGGCAGGAGCATTTCTTTCCCAGTCGGGCCAGTGATTTGGACATCATCACCAGGCTTGAGATTACACAAGAATGTCGAGCAAACGCCTTCGACTTCTTTACCAGTTTTCTCGTCTTTGTACTCTAGCTTGCGGACGCACAGCGAGACAGTTTTATCATCGATATCATCACCGTGACGAGTGGATGCGATCGAATAAAGGCGGAGTTTTTGGGGCTTGCCTTTGGCATCTGTCCCTGGAGGTACGATGCCGATACTCTGTCCTTCAAAGTAGGTTAAATCGCCGCCGGAAATATCGAATTTGACATGCTGCACCATCCCGATGCCGCCTTCGCCGAGTAAGTTATCGTTGGAGACACATTTACCAACGAATGGAGCGTTAGGACGATAGATATTAACGGGTACATCGGCATGTTTCTTGGCAGCTGGTGCTGGTGTAGCTGCGGTTTCTACCGGAGCAGCTTCGCTACTAGCAACTGAAGTTGGTTCGGCTGCAGCCGACAACGGCCGAATGTTGAGAATTTTGCCGCCTAATTTAGCAATCCGACGCATTTCTTGATTCATGCGCTGGTAAGGAACGGTAATAAAGGTACTACCGCTGCGCCGAATTTTATCATTGGATAGATCGGACGATCCATCCCGCAAACCGATGATTTCGTAGATGAACATACGATTGTTAGCTGCTGAGTTATCAGCACTACCGCTCAGACTTGGATTGTACATTGCTATTTTATATCTCCGAACCCCAAATAATAGGTGTCATTATAATTGTAAGTCACTCCAGATTGTCAGAATAATGACAATATCGAGATCTCTGCCAGTTCTAAAACTTAAAGGCAGATAACATTCATTTTATAAACATATTCCAGCCAGAATACCGTAGCTGTGCCCCATTGCACAAGTGCGAATCGACTGAATACCAGAAATCGCGTCGAGTGGGTGTGAGTAGGATCGATCCATACAGCGCGATCGAGCTAAATATCGAGATGGTCTCCCGATCGCCCGATCCCGATCGAAGCTATAATGTTCGCTGGATACAGTTTTAGATCGCCAACACCCATCCTCGATCCAACTAGAACCGATCGAAGCGATTGCAGGTGCGAGAATAATAACGTAATACATAATGTACGATTTTCTCTTGGCAATCGTGCCAATGTCCCGATTCGTTGGCGTAGCCTTTTCTGTAAAGAGAATCGATAATTGCAACAGCATCGACCAGACAACAGATTTTTCGGGAACGATGCTGTTGCACACGGAAAATTATTCTGTAGCTGGTTCGATGAGGATGACGGATTGAGGTAAAATTTTATTTCAAAGAACTAGAACTTAATACTTACAAAAGATTTCGATATAAGAGGATAACTATGGTCGGCAAAGTGGATCGTGTGGTGTTAATTGGCGTTGCTGGAGATTCCGGCTGCGGTAAGTCAACGTTTTTACAACGGATTATCGACTTATTTGGGAAAGAATTTGTAACGGTAATCTGTTTGGATGACTACCACAGTCTCGATCGATACCAGCGGAAGGAGCAAAAAGTCACAGCACTCGATCCGCGTGCGAATAATTTCGATTTGATGTACGAACAAATCAAAGCACTCAAAAGCGGCGAGACAATCGACAAACCAATCTACAATCATGAGACCGGATTGATCGATCCCCCTGAGAAAATCGCCCCCAATCATGTGGTTGTAATCGAAGGTTTACATCCGCTCTACGACGAAAGAGTCAGAGGATTGCTGGACTTTAGCGTTTACCTAGATATTACCGATGATGTCAAAATCGCGTGGAAAATTCAGCGCGACATGGCCGAACGCGGTCACAGCTACGATGATGTCTTAGCGGCGATCGAATCCCGTCGTCCGGACTTTGAAGCCTACATCGAACCCCAACGCGGTCATGCTGATGTGGTCATCCAAGTTTTACCGACTAAATTGCTCGAAGACAAAGAAAGCAAGCTCTTACGCGTGCGCTTGATCCAGCGTGAAGGTGTCTCTGACTTTGCACCAGTTTATCTGTTTGATGAAGGTTCGACGATCGATTGGCGGCCTTGCGGACGCAAACTTGAGTGTCCGTACCCCGGCATCAAAATGTTCTACGGCCCCGATATGTACTACGGTCATTCCGTCTCCGTACTGGAAATCGACGGACAATTAGGTGCCCTCGAACAAGTAAGTTATATTGAGAGCCATCTGAGCAATATCTCTACCAAGCATCACGGTGAAATGACTCACTTGCTGCTCCAACACAAAGAATATCCTGGTTCCAATAATGGTACGGGTTTATTCCAAGTAATGGTCGGTCTGAAAATGAGAGCTACCTACGAACGCTTAACTTCTAAAGAAGCTAAACTAACCGCCAGAGTATAAACAGCTCGGGTAATAACTTAACTCGGAGTTGGCTAAATTTGAGAGGGAGTAATTTACTACCCTCTCTTTTTTCACAGTTAACGTCGTTTGATTATCGGCGATCGGGAGAAACTACAAAATGACTGATTCAACCATATTAACTACCGTGCCAGTTACCGTATTAACTGGATATTTAGGTGCTGGAAAAACCACCCTATTAAATCGGATCTTAACTCAAGAACACGGTCAGAAAATTGCTGTAATCGTCAATGAATTTGGTGAAATTGGAATCGACAATCAATTAATCGTCGATGCCGATGAAGAGATCTTCGAGATGAATAATGGTTGTATCTGTTGTACCGTGCGTGGCGATCTGATTCGGATTATTGCCAATCTGATGCGGCGACGCGATAAATTCGATCGATTAGTCATCGAAACAACTGGCTTAGCCGATCCTGCACCCGTAATCCAAACTTTCTTTGTCGATGAAGATGTCCAGGAACAGACGCATCTAGATGCAGTCATCACGGTCGTTGATGCCAAACATATCACTCAGCATTGGGATGCGAATGAGGCGATCGAACAGATCGCGTTTGCCGATCGCATTTTATTAAATAAAGTAGATTTAGTGACGACTGAAGAGCTAGATACTCTAGAAACAAAAATTCGCCAGATTAATGCACTGGCAAAAATCTATCGCACGCAAAATTCCGAAATCGATTTAGATCGTGTCTTAGGAATTAATGCCTTCGATCTCGATCGCGCTCTCGAAATCGACCCCCAATTTCTGGGAGAAGAGGCTCACGTACACGATGAAACTGTCGGATCGATCGCCTTAGTAGCTGAAGGCGCGATCGATGTTAAAAAATTAAACGTCTGGATTAGCGAACTTTTGAGCAGCCAAGGGCCAAATATCTTTCGGATGAAGGGGATCTTGAATATTGCCAGTGACGATCGCCGCTTTGTATTTCAAGGCGTACATATGATTTTTGACGGTCGGCTCGATCGTCTGTGGAAAGCCACTGAAGTCCGTAAAAATGAATTAGTATTCATCGGACGAGGTTTAGATGAAGTGAGCCTTAGAGCCGCATTTATGGCTTGTCTGAGTTAGCAGCATTAGTGTTTACTAAAGCGTTATTTGCAACTTTTTTCCCAACAGGAAAGCGCCTAAGTCCAAACGATGAATCTAGGCAACGTGCGATCGGGTTAAGAACAGCCCAGAGACTGAAGTCTCGGCTCATGATGCGAAGTCCGCCTGTCTTGAAAAGGTGCTCGGTCGGGTCGATCGACCCGACCACTTGGGGAAACCCCAAGACCTACTGGTCTAATGGTCGGCGAGCCGACCAAATGCACTTTTCGCTTCGCGGACTAAGATAACGTCAGTTCGGGTTAAGGATATTGGCTCCGCTTCAGCATCGCCTCCGATTGAAATCGGGGCTAACACTACAAAGTCCGCCTACGCGGACTAGTTAATCAGTCCGCGTAGGCGGACTTTGCATCATAAGCCGAGACTTCTAGTCTCCAGGCATTTCTTAACCCGAACTGACGTTAAGATATTCAGTCCGCGAGGCGGACTTTGAACCACTAGCACCGATTTCAATCGAGTGCGGTGCTAGTGCGGAGGCAATATCCTTAACGCGAACTCACGTTAGGCAAATATCAGTTAAGATCCTACGCTCCCACTTCCGCAGGCATGGTTTTCATGAGCGTAGCCATTTCGATCGCATTGAGCGCATAACCCCAACCGTGATTTCCCTTAATCCCCGCTCGTTCTAGCGCTTGAGTCATGGTATCCACCGTCAGCACCCCAAAAATTACTGGGGTACCAGTCTGAAATGCAACATTAGCAACACCTTTAGCTACTTCCGAAGATACATAGTCAAAATGCGGTGTATCGCCCCGAATTACTGCGCCCAAACAAATAATCGCATCATAGCGTTTGGATAGCGCCAATTTCTTTGCCACCAGTGGTACCTCAAAGCACCCTGGCACCCATGCATAGTCTACCTGACTACCATTAGGGTCGGTATCGATTCCGTGTCGTTTGAGACAGTCCTGACAGCTTTCTAGGAGTTTATTAGTAACGAGGTCATTAAACCGACCGATAACGATCGCAAACCGCAGAGAACTATCTGCGACGAGAGTGCCTTCAAAAACTGACATCTAAAAATTATGAATGATGAATTATGAGTGATGAAGCCAGTTACCAGATTGGAGGCTTTCTAGCAAAGCGATCGACTGTAATGACGACATAGACTCGTTCTAACAGTCGATCTTCATGCCGAGTAATCTAAACGACGAGGAAGTTCAACACACCTACGACCACGACTAAAATCGTCCAAGCTCCCGAACCGACGAACAGGAGTTGTTTCGATCGATCCCAGTTTTGTGGTGCTGCGTAAGCAACAGGCACACCGACGATCATCACGAACGATAACAGCACTAGCGCAAACAGTGCCAGATTGAAAATTACGATCATTATATATAGGCTCCCAAAACAGCAATATTTTAACTTAGCTACTTAAAAATTTAGCACTTCTTTGGGTGGTTGTTGTTGTTTGTTAATAGTTGGGTTTGGTCTATCGGCCGTAGCTTCGGGATCGCGCTTGGAAGTTGGGGTGGGTTTCCCCGCCACTGTCGCCCCTAGTAATGACTCTAGCGCGTATACTGGCACTTGCAGAAAATAGTTGCGCTGAAACTGCTCTTCCTCGATCGCCGCCAGAAATAAGCGGACTGGCACTAACGAGTACAGATCGACCGCCTTAGTTATTGCCTCGCGATCTAATTTAAGTGTGAGTAGCTCGGTACGACTATCGAATGCTAGGCAAAACCCCAGTTCGACCAGCGTATCCAAACCTAATTTCAACGCGCGATCGCCGATATTTAGCTTAGTCTTGAGCTGCTGTAAATTGACACTCGTACTAGTATGGGTGAGGTATTTGGCAATGCCGACTAAATTTTCAAATACTGCTCGACTGCTGGTAGTATTCGCGGTCTGATAGCTGAGTGCTAACTGCCGATTGGTATAAACCGCTTGACGGCAATATGTTTGTAATTCAGCCCAATCTTTAGGGCATTCTTTGACCCAGAAGATCGGTTCTGATTCGATCTCTGCTGGAACTGACTCCCGGCGAAAGTCGAGAATTTTTAGTGCATTCTGATGATTGTCAACTGGCGAGTGGCGTTCGGCTACAGCCGGACGCACTTCCACCAATCTCACTTCAAACCGTTTCTCATAAGAATTAAAATCTAACTCAACGATCGCATCGCAATTTACCTGCGGAATCTCATGCTCGTAATGTCCCCACCACATCCCTGGAAATCTGGATTTCGTCGTACCGTCAGCTAGTTCGAATGTCGTGCGAATATAACGGACGGTATTACCTTTAAAGTCTTTAATATTTTTATTTCGAATATTAGTAAACGTACAATTTTTAATTAGCAATTTTGGCACTGGATTACCCATCCCATACGGTTCGAGAAGTAGTAATTCCTCGAACAATTCTCGCCCGCCAGCGACACTTAATTCCGCACATGTAACTACCAAGTCGGTCGCGATCGAGGGTGCTGGTATTTCGCCCAGGGAAGACCGGAGTTCCCGATCGATCGCCTCTGTAAATAGCGGAATATTATCGACATTAATACTCAAGCCAGCCGCAAAGGGGTGACCGCCAAAGCTATTGAGTAAATGAGCCTGAGAATTAACCAACTGATATAAATCGATATTTTGAGTCGATCGAGCTGAACCTCTAGCAATTTTAACTTTTTCTTTACCTGAGTCAGCATCGCTAGTCGTACTTAATAAAATCGCAGGCTTACCATGCTCTTGAGCGATTTGTCCGGCGACTAATCCGAGAACTCCTGGCGACCAATTATTATCGACAATTACAATTACGGAAGTAGTCGATAAATCTAATTCATCTAGCTTTTTTTGAACTTGGAGCGTGGTATTCTTTTGCAATTCTTTCCGCCGCGTATTTGCCAGTTCGGTTTCTGCGGCTAATTCATGACAGCGATCGACATTTTTACTAGTTAATAACTCTACCCCAAAACTAGCATCGCCATGAATCCGACTGATAGCATTAATTCGCGGGGCAATGCCAAACGAAATATCTGTCGGTCGATCGCCATTACGTTTACATAGTTTTAATAACTGATGTACGCCCGGACGAAACCCTGCGATATCTGGTTGATTTTGTAAGGTCAACCGCTTGATGCCCTGCTGGGCGAGATAACGACAATCGCCTTTTAATTGGACGAGATCGGCAATCAATCCGATCGCGACTAAATCTAATAAATACTCTACCGGCTGACGCGGAATATCTGGCAAAGTCGCGTACAAACCCTCGACTAATTTATAGGCAACGGCAACACCAGAGAGATGAAATAATGGATGTGTAGATTCAAAATAACGCGGATTGATAATCGCCGCTACCGGTGGGCGTTGTGCTGGTAAAGTATGATGATCGGTGATGATGACATCGATACCTAATTTTGCAGCATATTCTACTTCTTTAATATTCGTACTGCCAGTATCGCAAGTGACAATGAGATTGGTTCCTTGTGCTGCCAATTTTTTAATCCCAGCTAGATTTAGCCCGTGCGACTCCTTCATCCGATCGGGAATATAATAATCTAACAGATCGACCTGCGTGAAAAACTGTCCCAAGCCATCCCAAAGTACGCTAGTAGCCGTCACGCCATCCGCATCAAAATCACCCCAAATCGTTACCTTTTCGCCGTAAATATAGGCTTTTTTTAATCGCTCTACCGCCGCCGTCATTTCGATCCCAAAGACAAAGGGACTACTCGGCTGATATTTGTCACAGTCTAAATAACCAGGGAGCAGATCGATATTTCGCATCCCCCTCTGCCATAACAATCTTGCGGCGTATTTACCATCGATCGTTGGTTTAGATGCACGTACCGCCTTAATAAATTCGGGGGGAATTTCAATTTGGGGAGGAAGTTGCCAGTCTAGGTTCAAATTTCACCATCCGCTATGCCGGTCTCTATAGATTAAGCAGTATACACGAACTATCAGGTATTTTTCATCGATCGATCCACAAAAAAAGTCCGCACCTGCGGACTTAAGTAATTAATGTAATCGATTGTTAAGTTAGCGACGAGCTAATTTTTTGGAGATCTTCCGGATCCGAATCGATAGCGGGGTAACTTCCACCATCTCGTCACCACTAATATATTCGAGCGCGCGTTCGAGGTTCATATCGATCGGTGCTTTGAGCTGTACCAATTCTTCACCACCTGAGGCACGATGGTTGGTCAATTGTTTACTCTTACAGATATTTAACTCTAGATCTTGAGGACGGTTGTTTTCGCCGACGACCATTCCTTTATAAACCTTAGTTCCAGGCTTGATAAAGAACGTACCGCGATCTTCTGCACCCATGAGTGCGTAGTCGGTAGCAGTACCTTCTTCAAAGGAGATCAGTACGCCATTGCGCCGAGCAGAGATATCGCCGCAGAGGGGACGATATTCGAGGAAACTGTGGTTCATAATCCCCGCACCACGGGTCATCCGCATGAATTCACCTCGGAAACCGATCAAGCCACGAGCAGGAACGACAAATTCCAGGTTGGAACGACCGTTACCACCGACGACCATATCCTGCATTTCGCCTTTACGTTGACCGAGACGCTCGATACAGCTACCAACTGATTCTTCTGGTACGTCGAGTACCATTAACTCAAATGGTTCGCATTTGATCCCACCGACTTCACGGTAGATTACTTGCGGCTGGGAAACTTGGAATTCGTAACCTTCACGGCGCATATTCTCAATCAGAATACCGAGGTGAAGCTCTCCGCGTCCGGCTACTGCAAATTTGTCGGCTTCATCGGTTTCTTCCACCCGCAGGGCAACGTTAGTTTCCAACTCGCGGAATAATCGATCGCGGACTTGGCGCGAAGTTACCAGCTTACCTTCAGTCCCAGCAAAGGGGGAATCATTGACACAGAAAGTCATCTGGAGGGTTGGTTCATCTACCTTGATCATCGGTAGCGCCATCGGAGTAGTAGGACAGGTAATCGTCTCACCAATATTTGCATCTGCAAATCCCGCGATCGCAATGATATTTCCCGCGCTCGCGCTCTCGATTTCCACCCGTTTCAAGCCATCAAAGCCTAACAGCTTAGTGATTCGGCCTTTAGTAATCGTGCCATCTTCCGTAATCAGCGCAGCTTGCTGACCCATGTTGATGGTGCCATTATGAATTTTTCCGATAATAATCCGACCTAAATATTCAGAATAATCTAGGGTCGTAACTTGCAATTGCAAGGGCTTCTCAGGGTCGCCGACTGGAGCTGGAACGTGGTGAAGGATCGCCTGGAACATGGCTTCCATGTCGGTACCTTCTTCTTCCAAGGTATTCTTGGAATAGCCAGCCAAACCGGAGGCAAACAGGTAAGGGAAGTCGCACTGATCGTCATCAGCTCCGAGTTCCATGAATAGATCCAAAACTTTATCGACAGCTTTGTGGGGTTCGGCTTGAGGCCGATCGATTTTATTAACAACGACGATCGGACGTAAACCTTTTTCCAGGGCTTTTTTCAGTACGAACCGAGTTTGCGGCATCGGGCCTTCATTGGCATCGACGATCAGGATACAACCGTCAACCATCCCCAATACGCGCTCGACTTCACCACCGAAGTCCGCGTGTCCGGGGGTATCGATAATATTGATCAGAAATTCTTTGTACTTAACAGCGGTATTCTTGGACAGAATGGTAATTCCGCGTTCGCGTTCGATGTCATTGGAGTCCATCACACAAATAGGCACTTCCTCCCCTTCGCGGAAAATACCGGATTGCTTCAGAAGTGCATCAACAAGGGTAGTTTTACCGTGGTCTACGTGCGCGATGATGGCTACGTTACGAATGGGAATGCTCATAAATTGTGGAGTTAGAACTCTAGTACGGTCTGTTGCTGCCGATCGAGATTTACAAAAAATTGTAAATATCTATGAATAATTGTAGCCGATCGAGGGTATTCTTGCTGTCTGCACAGAGAACGCAGAACGCGGCGCGGTGGTTTGTGGGTGAGGGGATTAAGCAAATGCGATTGAGCCGCGATCGATTATTTCACTCTTGCTATTTACGCCAGTGAGGAGGATTTCGTCGGCATAGACTTCAACAATGCCAAAGCTGTGAACGCTTTGGGCAAAGGCCATCTGACTGGTTTTGATTTTGTAGAGGCTGGCACCACCACCGCCACAAACTAGATAAGTCGTGCCATCGATCGGTTTCGATCGTTGATAGTTATGATCGTGTCCGTTAATCCACAATTTAACTTGGTGTTTTTTGAGGATCGGGGTGACATCGCGTTTCATCACTTCATTGATGCCATACTGGCCATCGGAATAAATATTATGATGTCCATAGACGATATTCCACTTGGCTTTACTCGCCCCTAACTCGCGATCGAGCCAAGCTAATTGAGTCTGACGATCTGCCGAACTAGGATCGACGATCGAGTTAGTTTCTAACACAAAAAATCGGACATCCCCTTTACCGTGGGTATAGTAACGTTTACCCTGCATGTTGAACTGTGGATAAGCGACTTCGCGATCGCCATTTTCCGATCGCACATCATGATTGCCCAAACAGGCATAAAACTTTACCCCGCGCTGCAGGAGATCTTCATAAGGAATCGCAAACGCCTCCTTAATCTTGGCAAATTCTCCGTTAGTGTAGATATTATCTCCAGCTAATAGCACCGTATCGAATGGCTTTGCTTGATGGTAGCGAGCTAAAGCACGGCCGACGGCATATTGATGGATATCGCCGCTACCCGTATCGGCAACAACAGCAAATCTTTGGAGTAATTTAGTCTTCGGTACGGGGACGGAGGCAATTCGATCGTCGAGCTGGTTGGCAGCTAGGGTATCGGAGAGCAGTTTGCCACCCCCAGCCAAACCCAAGCCAGCGCAGCCAGCTCCAATCAAAAATCGACGGCGGTTAGTACTCATAAATTTTGTTGATTTGTAATTGGCTGACCTAGCAAAGATAATAGATTAAGATGGAGCTGAAATAATCGAGATCGACTGCTTAAGGCCAATGAGTTAGATCTCCTCAGTCAAGCAAAGACATAGTAACTATTCTCGATCGCACTCATCAAGGTAGATCGATCGCGCCATTCGATCTTTCGCGAGATCGGTAACCAAGGTAATTCAATTCCAACCTGGTGGTATGGCAAAACACTCTTAAAAACTTGTGATTCGTGCAAGCAATCTAAATTATGGCACCCCGATCGAGAACAGGTAAACTCATGCAAGGATTATTTGGGCGGTTTGCGAAGAAAACTCCAGCGCCAGAAGTTGCTAATCCCAATAATCGTAGTAATAATAAGCGCGATCGATTAGAAGATATCGATCTACCAGATTATCCCAGTACTGCCAGCTACGATGACGATGATGAAGAGACTAATTGGGCTGATGCCGAGACAGTAGAAAATGAAAACAACCCAATTCTGCGTCCCCAACAGATCGTCCCAGCAGTAGCACCCCCGACAGCATTTACAACTCCCGATCCAGATAATTGGGATGAGGCATTACCCGCCGCGACGGTAAAAAATAGCAACCGCCAAGAAGCACGCCGTGGTAAGGAGCCAATATCCGGATCGCTAACTGAAGATGTTTGGGATGAAGATCTCCGCAAGCCGACATTCTCAGCTAGCGATAATCTTACTTCCAGCAGAGCTGCAACTGCGCCAATGGATCGCGCTGTGGGTTTGTGGACGGCGACAATCCAGCAACTCCGCCGCATTCTGCCAGCTTCTGTGCGCCAATTATCCGATCCGATCTTGACGGCGCTCGTCATTGCATTGGTAACTATCGCGATCTGGTTTATCGATAGTTTTGCATTACCAGGGTTCGATCCATCCGTTGCAACAGTGCCAACTACACCCGTCACTGCTCCACCAAATTCGCTCGCTAGTGCGCCACAAATTAGTCCCGAACAGGCATTTGTCGATGCCATCCAGACTCAGCTTACCGATATTACCAGTCAGTATCCAGATAAGATCGTTCAAACATTACAAGTCGATCTCGCCCGCGATCGCTTAATCGTCCAGCTCGATCCGGTTTGGTATACTCTCGATGCCGATCGCCAGAATAATATCGTCGATCGGATGTGGAATCAAGCCAAAACAAATAACTTTAGCAAGCTAGAACTTCAAGATACTCAGGGGAGATCGATCGCCCGATCCCCAGTAGTCGGTCGTGAAATGATAATTTTACAACGCCGTCAGATATCTTAAAATCTCGATCCTATGCCAGCCATTCCAGTCGCAACAGTTAAGAGCGGGTATCGATCGATTGCGATCGATACCAGTATCGATGCTGATGTATTATTTTTTCACCATCTACAACAATTAACCCTACAGCAAAAGGCTTTACGGGGGCAGCGGATCGATCGCAGGATTAGAAAGATTAATATCAATTAATATAGTAAGCTACCAGGTAAGTTGAGTTAATTTGAGGTTTTTAATATGGTTGCGATCGAGGATAATTCTCGACGATTCACTCCTGAAGAATATTTTGCATGGGAGGAACAACAACTAGAGCGCCATGAGTATATCGATGGTGAAGTTTATGCTATGAGTGGCGGCACGATTAATCATGGTGCTATTGCTCTAAATTTTGGTGCTCTGCTCAATGCTCACATGAGAGGACGTGGCTGCAAAACACTAAATTCTGATTGTAGAGTTAGTATTGTAGGGTCTACGAAATTCGTCTATCCCGATCTGAGTATCACTTGCGACGATCGAGATAAAACTACCACCCAGTATATTACTTACCCATGTTTAATTGTCGAAATTTTATCGCCTGGTACTGAAGCTTATGACCGAGGTAATAAATTTAAAATGTACCGACGAAATCCTAGCTTGCAAGAATATGTATTAGTCAGTGCGGATACGATAGAGATCGAACTATTTCGCAGAACTGATGGGGATAACTGGCAAATTATTAATTATCAGTCGGGAGATACGATCGAGCTAAAAAGTATCGGTTTGTCAATTTCGATCGAACAGATTTATGAAGATATCGAATTTGAGTGAGATGATAGGTCAGATTGAAATACGCTCTAAGACACAATTTTATTGGTAATTAATATCTCTAAGCCGATCGATCTTTAACTGCATCGGTAATATAAGTTAGTTAGCACGATCGAACCAATAAAAAAGTGCCAGATAAACTAATGTCTATCTGGCACTCGATCGAGTTAATAAATTATTTGAATCTACAGTTTGTTAGTAACTTTGAGTCTTTTTCTCATGCGGAATGCTATAGCACCACCAATCGTAGTGCCGATAACTGTAAAGGGTTCGGGAACAGCTGTACCTGGATTAGTTGTCGTACCTCCAGTAACAGTTGTATTTATGGTAGCAATGTTTTCTAGCGAAAAATAAGCACTCAGACTGGGTTGAATACCACCATTGAGGAAATTAACCGTACCAGAATTATTATTGACAACCGTGAAACTTGTATTCGGACCCTCATATCGAGTAGGACCAAAATTACAGTTTAGATAGCTGGTAGAACAAATGCCATCTCCTGATGGCCCTACTTCAAATGCAAAGATCCCACTGCCAGTAAGAGTTAATGAGGTAAGTGCCAAGATAGAGTTATTCTGAACCCCAACTAGTTGGTCGTCAGAACCATCATAAGGAGGCTGAGTTGGGTTAGATGCAACAGCAGTAGAGAAGCTGCCATTAGCATTTGCAGTAATTAGTAAGTTGCATCCTGTAGCATTACCAACCGCTGGACACTGAGTAAAGACGATCGCCGAAGCTGGTTTAACGTTCGATACTAACGCAATACCTGCAAAGGAAGATAATGATAGGACTAATAGGGGCAGTTTCTTCATGACTGAATTCCCGTAATTTATTTATAGAGCATCAGCAGTCGATTTTTTGCTCAAAATATAAACTTTGACAAACTTTTAAAATAACAAATACTTTATATTTTAAGTTTTAGCTTGCCTTATTTTGTTTTACAAAATCTTGCTGTACCAACAATAGCTTGCATTGTGAATTTTAAATCTCAAGCAAATTAAATTCAGTAAAATAGCGTATTAAGAAGGAAGCTTGTAGCAATTTATTTTAAAATTTTTAGACTTTTGGCTTAGAATATGGCTCTCCTCTAGTCATGGTTATAACTTAAACTTATTAAAGTAATCGAAGCGAATGCGGAGATTATTTTAATAAGCAAGCTAACAGTTTTTCTCGCATGAGAGTGAAGCTTTTAAATCCATAGCTTTGACGTAGAATTAATTTAATTTTTGTATTAATTCCTTCTGTGACACCGCTCGTGGTTCTACTGATAAAATAATTAGCAATTTCTGTCAAATGATTTTCGATGGTATCACCTGCCGTCTTTAAGACAATTTTAGCATAACCCAGCCATTTTCCAATTGCTCTTAAGCCACCTTTGACAGTTAATTTACTTTCGTATATGCTTCTCAATTCCTCCTTTAAATCATAAGCTATGCTTAAAGAAGGTGACTTGGCAAGTATTTCAGATAGAGCTTCAATTTCTTCTTCTGACAAATCTTGATTGTTGCTTAAAAGCAAATAGCGATTTGTCAATCCTTTCAAGCCTAAATCAAGTCGCAATTTATTCAAAGATTTGTTGACTAGTTTCATCACATGAAATCTATCAATTATAATCGATGCTTTTGGGAAAACTTCTTTGATTACTTTTGGAAATCCTCCCCACATATCTACACACACTTCCTTGACTGACTCCCTGACAGACTGAGGTTGCCCCTTTAAGACAGCAATTATATCTTCACTTTTGTGAGAGTCAATTACTTCTATTAAAGAACTTTTGTCTAGATCGATTAGAACTGTTGCAAATCTCCCTTTTCCTTTACGACGACTAAATTCATCCAAACTCAATTTTTCTGGAAGTCCCCAGTCTTTTTTTTTAGCTCCCTTTCCGCAATTCTGCTAAATATTTGCTGGACTTGGGCTGGACTTAACTCTTCATTTCGACTTACTTGTTCGCAGCTTGATTCCTTGACTCTTTCGTAAATATATGCCTGATATCTTTCAGTAAATCTTTGTCTATTTTCCACCCATTCTAGCTGCTCAGTTGGATATCTTTTACACTGTCCACAATAAAATTTACGTCTAGGAACTTTCAAGTATACTCCAGCTCCAACAATCGACAAGTCTCTAATTAATCTGTGGCTAGTTTTTTGAATTATGTCAGTATAAGTTTGACAGTTAGGACAGTTAATACCTGCATTTATTATCTCTAATTGAATAAATGTAAAGCCAGCTTCTTTATAGCAAGTAAAAACCCTAGTATTTGGTAAGTTTAATAAAGAATTTAGATGAAAGTCCATAAAGAGGAGGAGTATAAAATGTAGCTGTCGCTACATTTTATACTATTTTCCGGGGAGAGCCTTTACAAAGCTTTTTATTTCAATCGATTTTAAATACCTACAATCCCTAGCTCGAGCGAATCTATTCACTTTCCCTTAATACTACTACTGTCCGTTCGCTCATTTTTAAATTCCCGATTTAATTAAACAAAATCTTTATTTTGCAATGGTTTCAGCTTTCACAGTAAATAGTCATCCCTTGAATTTATCTGTAATTTTTAGTACAGATCGACTATTCGATCGAGATCTCAATTTTGGTAAGACCTGAAACACTGATTCTGTTGTCATTAATTCAAGAGGCTCGATCGAAATGAGCGAACGGGCAGCTACTATGCTAATTCCTGCGCTAAAAACCCTCAAGGTTTGAAGACATAATCGAGATGTAGCGGCTATTTGGAACAAATTATCGTTATTTTCCAATTGATACTTAGAGACGACACACCGCCGACAGAAGTGGATCTGAACACACGATTTGAGTAGCACGCATGACTCTTTCCATCTATGTAAATCAAAACGTGCAGGTAATTAAAAAATTGGTAGTAAGGATCGAATTAGATTAGATTGGGAGAAAGTAGAAAGCCGCACCTAAGATCAGATAAGTTGCCAGTAATAATGCCCCTTCGAGCCAATTCGATCGACCATCCAGGCTGATTAAATTAGCAACGATGACCGATACTGCTACTGCGACGATTTCAAAGGGATTGAAATTGAGATCCATCGGTTGACCGATCGCATATCCTACCAACACCAGTAGGGGTGCCATGAGTAGCGCGACGAGCAAGCTCGAACCCATCGCTACCGATACAGAGAGATCCATGTTATTTTTCAACGCTACCCCTACGGCGGTAACATATTCTGCCGCGCCACCGACAAGCGGTAATAAAATTACCCCAGTAAATAGTGGAGTCAAACCCAGTCCTTTAGTTGCTGATTCCACCACGCCGACAAACATTTCGGACTCATACGCAACTGCCAGGGTAGACACGACCAAAATTGATAACCACAAGCGCAAATCCGGTCGGTGGCGGGTGGTTTCGACCTCTAAATCTACTAAGCTGACATCGTAAAGATAACTGTGCGTTTTGAGCGAAAATAGCAAGGTTAAGGCATAGACAATAATCAAGATAATGGCGACCGCGATCGAGAGTTTTTCGATCGCAAATGCATCAGATTTATTCGCAGCATAAAAAGCCATCGTCGGCAATAAAATCGCAATTACTGCCAATGTCATCGAAGAACCGCTCACCTGCGCCACGATCGGTTTGAATTCTTGTTCTTTATACTTCAATCCGCCCAAAAACATCGACAGCCCCATCGCCAAGAGGAGGTTGCTGATAATCGTGCCAGTGATACTCGCCTTGACAATATCGATTAAGCCAGCTTTGAGTGCTACCAAGCCGATGATTAATTCGGTGGCATTGCCAAACACGGCATTTAACAGCCCGCCGATCGCCGATCCTGTCACGACAGCTACTTCCTCTGTTGCGGTACTCAACCATATCGCCAAAGGCACGATCGCTAGCGCTGAGGTAATAAAGACAGCCAGATCTCCCCATTGTAAATATTTAGCGACAATCGAGATGGGTATGAAGATGAGAAGACCGATCGAGAGCTGTTTTTTGAGAGACATGGGGATTCAGTGAACAGTGAACAGTGAATAGTGAACAGTGAGCAGTGAATAGTAGATATCGGCTCTCCTTGGAAGGGCGATTCTCGTTCCGAGAGGCTTCGCCAAAGGATTGAAGTAGCGGTAGTGCTGGAAATGGAGTCAACCAAAAATCGATCGCCAATATTCACTGTCCACTGTTCACTATTCACTAAATCCAGTACCAAACTTCGACATAATATGCCAAAATTTGTAACAGTATGTTAATAATCAGCCAATATTAAAATCACATTATGAGCGATCTAGAGCAAGATCGTCCCAGTAGTCCAGCAGATCTGGCTCCGACTGAGGATAAAAAGCCAAACCGGGTAGAGATAGCGGATGACGACCAATTTGAGTGTCGCGCATGTGGTTATGTCTATAACCCCAATAAAGGCGATCCAAAAAACGGCATCATTGCTGGTACACCTTTTACAGTATTACCTGCTACTTGGAAATGTCCGACTTGTGGTGCCAAAAAAGTTGCCTTTACAAATATCGGGACATTGGGCAAGGCTTCTGGGTTTAAAGAAAACCAGGGTTATGGATTTGGGGTCAACACCATGACCGCCGAACAAAAAAGCTTATTAATTTTTGGTTCCCTGGGAATCGGAGCTTTAATACTGATTAGCTTATATACATTAAATTAAACTAAATACCGTCCCGACCAATGAATCTGCTCAAACGAATTCTCAGACAAACTTTCACCCTCCTCGCGATCGGGATATTCTGTGTCAGTTGCAGCCATATCACCCCGTTAGCTAATAGTCCCTGGCAACCGATTCAGCTACCCACCGAATCAAATATCCAAGATCTGACCTTTACTGGAGATGCTCGACATGGTTGGGCGATCGGTAGTGGTGCGGCATTATTGGAAACTAGCGATGGTGGCAAAACTTGGGAAAATCGCAAACTCGAATTAGATAGCGATAAATATCGCTTTACTTCAATTAGTTTTAAAGGTGATGAAGGCTGGATCGTGGGCGAGCCTTCGATTTTGCTGCATACTAATGATGCTGGTAAATCTTGGGAACGGATTGCCCTCAGTGCTAAATTACCTGGCACCCCAACAACGATCGTGGCTTTGGGTAAAAATTCTGCGGAAATGACTACCGATATCGGGGCAATTTATGCCACCCAAGATCTTGGTAAAAACTGGAAATCGCTAGTCAGTGGAGCCGTCGGTGTCTTTCGGACGATCGCGCGATCGCCAGAAGGGAAATATGTTGCGGTGTCTGCCAAAGGTAACTTCTATTCTACTTGGGCACCTGGACAAGATACCTGGGAACCACACAATCGGAACAGTTCGCGCCGAGTTTCGAGCATGGGCTTTGCCAACGATGGTCGGCTGTGGATGCTAGCACGGGGCGGACAACTGCAATTTAGCAATCCTGACAAGCCCGACACTTGGGATGAAGAAGTATTCCCCGGCCAAAAAACCAATCTCGGCTTACTCGATCTTGCCTACCGCACGCCTGAAGAAGTTTGGGTATCTGGCGGGAGTGGCGATTTACTCGTGAGCAACGATGCTGGTAAAACCTGGCTCAAGGATGAGAATGTCGAAACCGTACCATCTAACTTGTACAAGATTTTGTTCTTCGCACCCGATCGCGGTTTTATCATCGGTCAGCGGGGGATAATTCTCAAGTATCAGGAAGCGGCTAGTGCTTAGGAATAGTGAGCAGTGAGCAGTGAACAGTGGATAGTGAACAGTGAACAGCAAAGATTTGACCTAGAGACGTGAGCAGTGGATAGTCAACAGCAAAGATTTGACCTAGAGAAGTGAACTGGAGTAGCTCTATGAGTTACACCGACTCTACATCTTCGTCGCTCGGTAACTATTCACTGTTCACTGTTCACTGTTCACTACTTCCTAAAATTTCTCTCATCTACCCATCACATTTCTTCAAGATAATGAGATAAACTGGATTCGAGTAAGGATATTTAATATTAAGGAGCGATCGATATGGCAGGCGGCTCAACCGGAGAACGTCCATTTTCTGACATTGTGACCAGTATTCGCTACTGGATCATTCACAGCCTCACGATTCCTGCATTGTTTATCGCTGGCTGGTTGTTTGTGAGCACTGGATTGGCTTACGATACTTTTGGTACACCTCGTCCTGATGAGTACTTTACCCAGACTCGTCAAGAACTACCGATCGTCTCCGATCGCTTTGAATCAAAAGACCAACTCGATAAATTCGTTCAAAAGAAATAGTTATATTTATTGGTAAGTTTATCGCCAGTTCTGGCTTAATGTTATTGCTTCGCTATTATTTAATTAGCAAAATTTAACAATCGGTCAGTCACAAATAAATATAAACTTTAAAATCAACTTTAGTGTTAGGAGCAAAATCTATGACTAGCGGCGGCGGAAATCAGCCCATTTCATATCCCATTTTCACAGTCAGATGGTTGGCAGTTCACACTTTGGGTGTACCAACTGTATTTTTCATTGGCGCGATCGCAGCCATGCAATTCATTCAAAGATAGGATTTAAAATCAAACTATGGAACGCACTCCAAATCCAAATAATCAGCCTGTAGAACTCAACCGGGGTTCACTATTTTTAGGGCTGTTACTAGTATTTACTACTGGAATTTTGTTTACTAGTTATTTCTTTAACTAATTCGATCGATTTGCGCTATTGTTGGGATATTTAAGGAGGAAAAGATCGTGTCTGAACCAGGAAGAATTCCCTTGTGGCTGGTAGCAACTGTTGCTGGTATGGGTGTAATCGTCGTTATTAGCTTATTCTTCTATGGCTCTTATGCCGGAATTGGCTCTTCGATGTAATTGAGATGGCGGGAACAGACAGCATTCAGCGACCTATTTACCGCCGATCGAATAAAAGCCGGACGTTCGCACGTCCGGCTTTTTGCTAGGAGATCGGTACTCGCGCTGGCGATTCCCGATTTCGGTAATTATTACGTCAGCAATGAGCAGTAACCTAAATTACTAGATCGCATCGCGTTCGATATACAAGAATAAAAATGCCATCGCTACCGCTGGAAATACTAAGCCAACAGTAGGGACGAGAATGGAAGGTAAGAAAGAAGCTGCCATGATTAAAAATCCTTATGTATATTTGGATCGTACTCCCGATTTTACCTGAATTAGTCAGCTAAAAAGGCTCACAAAAATTTGATAAAAATTTATAAAACTTAAGCTAGCGATCGGGAGGAAATAATTGCTGACTCGGAACAGCTAATCATCGATGACAAATTCCCAAGTATCGTAATCTTGCAGTCGATCGGAACTATCGACGGGAGGCTGGGCAAAACCAAGATCTAGCTCGCCAGTTACATCAGCGACTACCGGACGATCGACCTGCTGCTGAAGCTCGGTAGGTGTTGAGGGAGCTGGATTTCGGCTATATTCGGTTCGTAATGCCACCGGCAAGGCTTCGCCAACGCTTGGCTGCCTGGGTATAGTGGCGTTGCTACCATCAGCAACGATTTCCGGTTGTGGTTTAAAGCTCGGTTCCCGCTTGTAGGCAAGCGGAACAGCAGGATATTGGCTGGGAGTTAGGGGTGGAATGTGAGTTGGCGGATTAGTGTGGCGCTCGCGAATATCCACACCCGCTCCTTGTGGCGTAAATGTCTCCATTTGCAACTCACGATCGAGTCGAGCGCGCAGATTTTCGGGAAAACTTCTAGCACGAACCGATCCGGTAGTCTGTGACGTGTCAAACAAGGACAACAGAGAGCGATCTGACTCAGCGATCGGATTGAGATCGACGGTAACGGTAAAGCTACTCGATCCCAGTTGAATATTATGGCGATCGTAAAGATTTACTTCGCCACGTAAGAGCGTAATTCCTAGCTCGCTTGGTAAATCTACTCGACCGTTAAACGTAAAAGCGCTCAGATTTGCTGGTAAAGCGCGTTCGATCGCCACGATCCGTTCGGAAGTTTGGGGATGGCGCAAACAGATCGACAGTCGATCGATCTTGACTGCGCGGGCGAGATTGGGACTGAGTAATTGTAAATTGCAAGCACCACTAATCGCTAACCGATCGCCGAGGAGCGTGCCAGCAAAGATCGTGCGATCTAATTCGATCGGTTGTGAAGGTGGTGGATCGATTTCCATGAGCTGAATGGGATCGTCATCCCAAGTAGTTGTTTTCTTAGCCGCCGCTACCACAGTGGCTTCGCCAACCCCAGATCTAGCACTCGTGACAAGTTGTTGTTGCGGCTGTAATGATTCGCGCTCGATTTGCGCTAACAATCGATCTAATCCCTCCGCCCAAGTTTCCGGCACTTCGTCTATGGCACCAGCAACCACTGGCTGCGTCGGTGTCGGCACAGCTTCGATCTCTTCAACGCTAGAGAACGTCACAACTTTTACTGGAGCGGCATGAGTAAGATCGGGACTCTCGATCGACGACACGGCACGATCTGGTTCTTGAGCTGAAGCGGTACGAGTAGAACTAGGCTGTCGATCGAGTGGCGAACGCGGTAAAACTCTGAGTTTGAGAACTTTATGCCATGTCGTCTGGGCTGTAGTGGTGCCAGTGCAGACAAATTGCCAAATGCCGGAATGCAATTGGGTATAAGGGATAATCAAGAGCGTACCCTTCGCATTACTGACCCGAGCGCGTACCAGCGATCGGCGTTGTGGTAGCGTTGCACCCAATAATTGGTGAGTGATGCGCATCTGTATGGGTGCGTTGAGGAGGTTACTATTAGCAACGATGCGGTAATTACCTTCCATAAGTTGCAAATTACCTGTTTTAATCGAGCGCCAGCCGCGATCGCCCTCACGCTGAATTAGAAACTCCCAATATTCCATCAGTTACCTCTAGACGCATTGTTTGTTTAGTATTTTAGTGGATAGTGGATAGTATTTTAGTGGATAGTATATTAGTGGCTAGTGACTAGTAGCTAGTGACTAGTAGCTAGTGACTAGTAATTTTAAGAGTGAGTTTGCTGATGATGGATAATTATCATGTTTTCACAACACTCGATAATTTTTACTGGTGACTGGTGACTGGTGACTGGTGACTAGTCACTAGCCACTAGCCACTAGCCACTAAACTAATGCAAACTGGAACTATTGTAGCGATCGCGACGGCTGTTGTCCCCCAGCAGGGGAGCGTGGGGATCGTGCGGCTATCGGGGGTGGATGCGGTCGCGATCGCCCGGCAGATTTTTCGGACTCCTGGCAAGCAAGAGTGGGAAAGCCATCGAATTTTGTATGGATACGTGCGGCATCCCCACACGGATGCGACGATCGATGAAGCATTGTTGCTGATTATGCGATCGCCGCGTTCGTATACGCGGGAGGATGTAGTCGAGATTCACAGCCACGGGGGGATTATACTAGTCCAACAGATCCTTCAGTTATGTGTGGAGTGTGGCGCAAAAGTTGCCGAACCTGGAGAATTTACACTCCGGGCATTTTTGAATGGACGGATCGATCTGACTCAGGCAGAAAGTATCAGCGATCTAGTCGGTGCGCTATCTCCAGCCGCCGCACAAACGGCGATCGCTGGATTGCAAGGTAAATTGCGCCAACCGATCGGGCAATTGAGATCGCAAGCTTTAGATTTACTCGCCGAGATCGAGGCGAGAATCGATTTTGAGGAGGATTTACCACCATTGGATCTAGGGGATGTCACCGCAAAAATTACGGCATTGGCAGGGCAAATCGGGCAGATTGTGGCGACAGCCGATCGGGGGGAGCTACTACGCAGCGGTCTCAAGGTGGCAATTCTCGGACAGCCAAATGTTGGGAAGTCGAGCTTGCTGAATGCTTGGAGTCGGAGCGATCGGGCGATCGTTACAGATCTGCCAGGGACGACGCGGGATGTCGTCGAGTCACAGTTGATCGTTGGCGGAATTCCGATCCAGGTTGTGGATACGGCAGGGATTCGCGATACTAGTGATGTCGTGGAGCAAATTGGGGTGGCGCGTTCGCGTGCGGCGGCGCAATCTGCCGATTTAATCCTACTGACGATCGACGCTCAAATCGGTTGGACGACTGCTGAAGCGGAAATTTATGCCGAAATTAGTTCGATTCCGACGATCGTAGTAGTTAATAAAGTCGATTTGGTCGCTGTCTCCCCCCAGCTCGAGTTACCAGCAGGGATTAGTACGGTAGTCGAAACTGCGGCGGCGATCGATTTAGGCATCGATCGATTGGAAGCAGCAATTTTAGGATCGATCTCCGAGGGCAAACTTCATGCGGCGAATATCGATATCGCCATCAATCAACGTCAAGCGGCGGCACTTATTCACGCCCAAACTGCCCTACAACAGGTGTTAACTACCATGAACGATCGATTGCCACTTGACTTCTGGACGATCGACCTACGCGACGCAATTCGGTCATTGGGCGAAGTCACTGGAGAAGAGGTCACCGAATCGGTACTCGATCGGATCTTCAGTCGCTTTTGTATTGGCAAATAATCGATTCATTCAATCGTTCGGTTATATCTGGCTCACACAGCTATGGATTGGCGGATATTTGCCAAGTAGCATTGTCGATCGAGATTTATCTCTATATCCCAATATTCAGTAAAGGAACGCGAATATTTTTCTCCACTGATTACAGACCCAAATAGTGTAATCGAAAAATTTGTCATTTCAGCATTGATTTGAAGCTGGAAAGTATACTTACCCTCTGCTTGTTGACAACTTAACGGGATAATATCGATTATCTTTGGATTGTAAATAATGTCAAAACTATCACCAAAACTATTCAAGAAAATTTGGGACTGCTTTCGATCGAATGATGGAGTAACATAGCTTGATATACTGGTAAAGTTTTTTCTAGTCCAGTCATCTTGATATTTAACAAACAGTTGACTGACTCGTTCGACTAGATCGGCCTTAGTTATAAATTCTCGATAATTTTGCTCGTCTAACTCTACCCTAGCTGGCATGATTTCCCAGAATTCATCATCTTTACAGTATGAGACAGCATAATTGTTTTTAAAGTATGGATTGATGGTGCTTGTAAATTCAATTAGCTCCAAATCATTGGTAAAATCTTTTCCAAAAAATTTGAACCAAGTCAAGATCTCTTTGAAAAAAATGACGGGTATAAATGCTGCCAGCATTACTATGAAAATTAATGCCAAGCTGATAAATGATGCCTTGACATCGATCGGGTCGCCTTTTTTGTAGTCCGCTCCATACATTCCACTGCTATGTCGGCTCCCACCACCGCCACCGCCACCTCCACCTCTACCTCCACCTTTATTGTGAACTAAAACACCCTCTGCATAAAAATTATGATTGGGTATGACAGCTAAGAGATTATAAACCTTGACTGATGCCTGGATGTGTTCGATCTCGGAAATAGCGATCGAAGAATTGTTTTCACCGATTAGCAAATCTCCTAATTTTAATTCTCTAACTTCTTTAATATTTAACTTCGGGAATTTTCCCACATAGAAGGGATGAGTCCCGGTAACGGCGATTTTCTTGTTAATCAGATAACTATCGGAAGATATTATGACTCTTATATCACCTATTTTGCCTTCTTCAGGTTGATTGGTCTTGAAATTATAACCAATAATTAAATCATTCTTATGTAAATCTTCAATCCGACGCTCTCCAATAGGTGAGAGGATCTTTGTTCCACTTGTAAAACATCCTCCACGAGCATAAGCTGGATAGATAAAATAAAATATTAATAATAAAGCAATCGAGCAGATCTTAAATAACTTAGCTAGATTACCAAACATTCTCATAAATTTGATAATGGAATAATTCCATATCGCTCGATATTTTTGGATATCTACATAATACCCAGAAATATTCAGATGAATATCACTAGCTTCCAATTCCGTTCTAGCTAATTTATCTGCAAACAATAGAGTTTATGCTGATGATTCGGTATTGGCAGTACTAACAACAATATCTAATAACCCTGGAAATAATCTATCCAAATCCTCTCGCCGCAATGAATTGAGCAATTGAGTTCCATCCTTGCGGGTAAAAATCACCCCAGCAGCACGTAGAATCCGAAAGTGGTGAGACATGGTAGACTTGGCAATTCTCGCGTCTACCCCCGTACACAGACAAGCACAGGGTCGTTCGCCATCGATCGCCAGTCGGCGGACTATTTCTAGTCGCACGGGGTCGCCCAATGCATACAGTACATCTGAGAACGAGATTTGTTCGGGGTTAGGATGTTGAATTAATCGCATACTTGCATTATCCCATAAAATTCGATATGATTCTATTATTCGAGATTATCGAACTTTAGAAATAAATAGGCGGTTTAATTCATGGAAGATGTCATTCATGTCAACGATGCCAACTTTACAGCCGAAGTCCTCAGTAGCGATGTCCCGGTACTTGTAGACTTTTGGGCACCTTGGTGCGGCCCTTGCCGGATGGTAACTCCAGTTGTCGATGCACTAGCTGTAGAATACGCTGGTGAGGTGAAGGTCGTTAAATTAAACACAGACGATAACCCTACTACTGCTGGAAAATATGGTATTCGTAGTATTCCGACGCTGATGGTATTCGATCGGGGCGAACGAGTCGATACAGTATTGGGTGCGGTGCCCAAACAAACTTTAGTAACTGCGATCGAAAAGCAGTTAGCAACTAGAACATAAATTTAGCGATCTTCCGCCCTCGCCTCAATCTCAGCCACGATGCCAGCTAAATGTTGGCGTTAAAGGTTTGGGCGAGGGGTATTCACAACTACACAGGATTAATTTGATGCCAACAACTACTAATATGCTTGCGACTCCGCAATCGGTACTAGAACAACTCAACTGGCGTTATGCTACCAAACAATTCGATTCGACTAAGCAGATTCCCAGTGAGACTTGGCACGCCTTAGAACAAAGCATGGTGCTAGCACCATCCTCCTTTGGCTTGCAACCCTGGAAATTCTTTGTCATCCGCAATTCCGAGCTGCGCCAGCAACTCGTCGAGCATTCTTGGGGACAAAAACAAGTCGCCGAAGCATCGCATGTAGTGGTCTTTGCCGTTAAGAAAAATCTGGATGCGGCATATGTCGATCGCTATGTGGCGCGGATGGCCGAAGTGCAACAGATACCAGTAGAGTCACTACAGGGCTTTAAGAATGTTGTCAACGGTGCTATCGACAAGATGCCATCTCAAGTAGAGATCGATGGGTGGTCTACTCGCCAAGTTTATATTGCCTTGGGACAGTTTATGACCATCGCAGCGATGTTGGAAGTAGATACTTGCCCGATCGAGGGATTCATCCCTGCCAAGTATGATGAGGTACTTGGATTGACGGATTATGCTGCTGTAGTTGTCTGTGCGGCTGGCTATCGGGCTGCGGAAGATAAAAGTGCATCCCGACCGAAAATCCGCTTTGCGACTCAGGATGTGGTGGAATACGTCGATTAACGTAAGTTCGAGATAAGAGGAGCCTGGAGACTGAAGTCTCGGCTCATGATGCGAAGTCCGCCGTCGCGGACTAAGACATATAGTCCGCGACGGCGGACTTTGCAATACTAGCACCGATTTCAATCGAGTGCGGTGCCCGAGCGGAGCCAATATCCTCAACCAGAACTCACGTTCGATTAGTCGTTGAATATGGTTTCGGCACAGGCAAAGTTCGTGAAATTCCCTCAGACCACTAAAAAAGGGGTTTGGGGGGATTGCAAAATGAAGTCTATTAGCGTTCCCTGCCGATAAACCTCATGTTTATACAGTTGTGAGCACAGGATAATCGGTGTAGCCTTTCGCGCCCGAAGTATAAAACGTACTAGGATCTGGCGGATTCAACTCCGCACCAGTTTTGAACCGTTTGACTAAATCCGGATTGGCAATAAATGGCACTCCAAAAGCGACCAAATCTGCCTCCCCATCCGCAATCGTGGCTGCACCGAGTTCGGCTGTGTAGCCACCATTGACCATAAATACACCATTAAAGATCGATCGCATATCCGACGAGCAGCGCACGCCTTCAGCCGCTAACATATGCCCTGGTAAAGCTTCTAGGACGTGTAAATAAGCTAAATCGAACGCATTTAACAATTCTGCTGCATAACTAAACGTAGCGAGCGGATCGCTGTCGCTCATGTCATTAAATGGCCCTGTCGGTGAAAGTCTGACTCCGACTTTATCGCCACTCCAGGCATTTACCACCGCAGCAGTGACTTCATCTAATAACCGCAAGCGATTTGGGATACTGCCGCCATAGGCATCAGTGCGATGATTCACACGATCGCGGATAAATTGGTCGATGAGGTAGCCATTCGCGGCGTGGATTTCTACACCATCGAAACCCGCATCTCGCGCGCGCTTCGTCGCATCGACGTACTGTTGGATAACTCCGGGGATTTCATCGGTTTCGAGCGCGCGTGGAGTCACATAAGGCTTTTTACCCAGGGGTGTATGGGCAAAACCTTCGATCGCGATCGCTGAAGATGATACGGGTAAAGCGCCTCCAGGCTGAAAATCGGGATGCGAAGCGCGTCCCATATGCCAGAGTTGCAGGAAGATCCGACCGCCATTGCGATGTACGGCTGCTGTCACTTTTTGCCAACCTTTAACCTGAGCATCGGTGTGGATCCCTGGCGCATCCACCCAGCCAGCACCCTGCGGCGAAATATCTGTAGCTTCAGTAATAATCAGTCCAGCATCGGCGCGCTGTGCATAGTATTCGACCATCAGGTCATTGGGCGTGCGTTCCGAGCCAGCACGTCCCCGCGTCAGCGGAGCCATCACAATGCGATTGGGAAGTTCGAGACTGCCAACTTTGAGTGGAGCGAAAAGTCGATCGAGAGTCATAGTTAGTTCCAAGTTCGCTGGTATTTCGATAGTTCGATATTGACGAATTATATGAAATGCTAACGTCGATCGGCTAGTCCTGTCAAGGATGATAATTTCATTGGCACTACTCGATTTTAACCTCAGCCACTAAAATTCCGGTGTGTTGAAAAGAGACAGTTTTAAGGTTTACAGTAGTGGTAACCCGATCGCCTGGACTAGTTCCAGCTTGGATGAATTAATCATGGCTAGCATCGTTGTCGATCGTCTAAGCAAAGTTTATCCCGTTGCCATCAAACAACCAGGCTTCAAGGGTACGATCGATCATTTCTTCCACCGTACCTATCGCGAAATTAAAGCAGTTCGAGACGTGTCATTCTCGATCGAGCCAGGTGAAATCGTCGGCTTTTTGGGTGGGAATGGTGCGGGTAAAACTACCACTCTGAAAATGTTGGCGGGATTGATTTATCCCTCCACCGGACTGGTGACAGTTTCGGGACACGTCCCCTTCAAGCGCGAAGCAGCCTTTCTCAAGAAAATCACACTAGTGATGGGACAAAAGCAGCAATTAATTTGGGACTTACCAGCCTTAGACTCGTTGAAAATCAACGCCGCAGTCTATGGATTGAGCGATCGGACTGCCGATTTTCGCATCAACGAACTGAGCGAAATGCTCTCCCTCCAAGGCAAACTCACCCAACCGATGCGGAAGCTCTCGCTCGGCGAACGGATGAAAGCCGAATTGCTAGCCGCCTTGATCCACGAGCCGCAAGTATTATTTCTCGACGAACCGACACTTGGATTGGATGTAAACGCCCAGGTAGCCGTGCGGCAATTTTTGCAAGAATACAACCGCAAGTATAATGCCACGATCTTGCTGACTAGTCATTACATGGCGGATATTACCGCACTGTGCGATCGCGTGTTGGTGATCCATCAAGGACAATTAATCTACGACGGTAGCCTCGATGGTTTAGTCAGCAGATTTTCCCCCTGTCGGGAAGTCAGCGTCGAATTTGCCCATGTGTATCCCCCGGAAAAGTTAGCATATTATGCAGATGTCAAAGAAATCGAAGGTGCCTCAGTCAGATTTTTAGTACCGCAGGAAATCCTTACCAAAACTGTTTCGCAGATCCTGGCAGAATTGGAAGTAGTGGATCTCAGTATTACCGATCCGCCGATCGAAGATGCGATCGGGCAGATCTTTCAAGCCGGAAGTGCGGAGGCGGCGATCGTATGAAAAGATTATTTCGAGTTTCTAAATCGCTGTTGCTAACTAACTATGCCTACATGCTGGAGTATCGATCGGAACTCCTGCTGTGGGCACTATCTGGCTCGTTACCATTCATCCTCATGGGTGTCTGGACTCAAGCCGCACAACAAGGCAACTTTGGGTTATCTTCAGTAGAATTTGCACGTTATTTCCTCGCAGTTTATCTAGTCAGGCAACTCACGGTAGTCTGGGTAATTTGGGATTTCGAGCGCGAGATCGTCGATGGCAAATTGTCATTTCGACTGCTACAACCTTTAGATCCGGTTTGGCATCATATTTGGTCGCATATCGGCGAACGTTTTGCCCGATTGCCGTTTATTTTCGGATTGATTGCATTCTTTTTCTTGCTGTATCCAAGTGCATTTTGGATACCTAGCTTAGGTAATTTGGGTTTATTTGCGATCGCGATTAGCTGTGCATTTGCCTTGCAATTTTTGATGCAATATACGCTGGCAATGTTTGCCTTCTGGACGGAAAAAGCTAGTGCGATTCAGGAAGTCTGGTTTTTAGTTTATCTATTTCTATCGGGGGCGATTGCCCCATTAGAGCTATTTCCGCCAGCCGTGAGATCGATCGCTTTATGGACACCGTTCCCTTATATTCTTAATTTCCCTGCGAGTATTTTGACGGGATTGAAAGTTGATTTTGGGCGGAGTTTGGGGGTAATGATATTATGGTTTGCGCTATTCTGGATGCTGAATCGGTGGCTCTGGAAAAAGGGTTTACGTCAATACTCTGGGATGGGTGCTTGAAATCGATGCAAAGATATTTAAACTTAATTCAGATTTTTTGGAAAACTGCGATCGCCGCAGAATTAGAATATCGTCTCAACTTCATCTTTGCAGCATTGAGTAGTCTGGGTGGATTGGCGGGTAGTATTTTTAGTCTGTTCCTGTTCTATCGGAAGGGCTATAACTTCCAGGGCTGGCGATGGGAAGAAGCATTGATCGTCGTGGGAATTTTCACCTTTTTAGAGGGATTTGCTAACGCATTTTTAGCCACCAATCTCAATCGAATTGTCAAACACGTTCAGGATGGCACGCTAGATTTTGTCCTGCTCAAGCCGATTAGTTCGCAGTTTTGGCTCTCGTTCCATAGCTTCTCTTTATGGGGATTGCCGGATCTGTTGTTTGGATTGGGAATTATTTTCTATGCTGGCAATCTGCTCGGTGTGGGTGTAAGTGCTTATTTGCTCGGTGCGATTCCACTGATTTTTGGAATGGTAATTCTGTATAGTTTGTGGTTTATCCTCGGCGCGACGAGTATTTGGTTTACCAAGATTTACAATATTACTGAGGTGTTGAAGGGTTTGCTAGCTGCCGGACGCTTTCCAATGGCGGCTTATCCCGCTGCCTACCGCTTCTTTTTTACTTTTGTGATTCCAGTTGCATTTTTAACCACGGTACCAGCTCAGACACTGCTAGGACGCGGGAATCCAGTGTGGATTGCTGGTGGTGGCTGTTTGGCGGTGGTGCTGCTGATATTGTCGAATCGTTTTTGGTGGTTTGCGTTGCGGTTTTATACTAGTGCTTCGAGTTAGGAACACGATCGATTCATTACTAGCGTTGAGGGCAGGTTTATTCACATCTTGCACCAGTATGAAAATATTAGTAATTAGCGTAGATCTTAGGGTACCCATAAAGGGCACCCCTACAGGTAACTTGTAGGGGTGCCCCTTGTGGGTACCCACGGGTCGCCGCAGTAATAGTATCTATTTATCTTAAACAAACGTACTATAATGAAACTTACTTGGAACGATCTAATTACTCAAAACATCTCTCCCGCAGAAACACAAAATTGGATCTCTCCTTGGTCTCATATGATTACAGGACAGTTTAGTTCGATATTCATGTCCAAGTTTGGCGATTGGTTTCTCCGCAGACCAGATGGATCGACAGAAGAGCTTTCAGTGATTGAGGGCACGTTACAAAAGATTGCTTCGACACCTGAAGAGTTTATGGAGAGTGTAAATAGTGTTGAGTGGCAAGAGCGTCATCTTCTCTCGTTTCATGTCGCCCGTCTTCACGAACGAGGACTCATCCCAGGTATTGGTGAGTGTTATGGTTTTGCGCCACATCCAATCTTAACTGGTCACATTGACTTAGATTTAGCAATTATTATGACGATTCCAGTTTGGCAGTACATCGCCTCACAGTCATTTCCCCAGACAAAGCAATGAAGATAATTTATTTTGGTTTTAGTCGATCGATTTAGATTCGATCGCGAAGCGTACCGGAGGTAATCGGGTGTGCGTTATCGGTGTGGTCGACATCCGCGCTGAAATGGAATTTCGCGCTCATAGCCAAAGTTATCTGAAGATAACTAAAGATGGATATTAGTTCGTTTCACGAACTTACGCTCTTAGCCCCAAATTCATTTGAGGGCTACAACCGACAACTAAATTCCAGAAATCTCGAGCAAATCCATCCAGCCACACCAGCATTGACGAATCCCTCCTGAATGCTAGTAATTAATATTTGTAGGGGCGGGTTTATGCTAACAATCTCCGCTGTTATTAACAACTATTAGACAAAACCTCCCCTAACCACATGGGTATTTACGACGATTTAAGCGCTGATAAATTCAGAGATTCCTGAGTTTGGAAAAAAGCCAACAATCGATCGAGAATCAGCTTAACGCCACCTTTGACATTAGACTCGATATTCAATGGAATCACCGGATCGTGTAAGGATAAGCGCAGTAGAAACCAGCCATCTTCATTTGCCGATGAGCAAGAAATGCGGATACCTTCATAGTTATTTGGGACGATTCTCCAATCCGATTGATTCGCGGCAAATGCTTGAAGTCGATCGATAATCAGATTACCATGTGCTTTGAAATCCTCTGCGTCGATCCCGATCCGATATTCTTCACTTTCGACTGGCTCTTTTAAATTGGCAATCAAATCGGTTAAAGACTTGCCAGCTAACTTTGACTTGGCTAGCTCGATTAAGAGTTTGCTGACTAGATAGGCACCATCATCGAGGAAATGATTTTCTTTCATCGCGCCATGTCCGGAAGTTTCGATCGCGAGCCAAGATTCTTGCCCGCATTGGTTCAGTCGGAGCGACTCATTAATGACATTTTTATAACCGCGTTTAAAGCGATGGTGAACTCCTTTTAAATCCTGTTCGATAAATTGGGTCAAGCCATCAGATGTAATCGAATCGGTTACGATCGTCGAATGCGGATGTTCCTGCAAGACTATCGCCGAAATCAGGGCGATTAATCGATTGCGATTTAGTTCTTTGCCCGTGGCATCTACCGCCGCACTGCGATCGACATCCGTATCGAAAATAATCCCAAAGTCCGCCTGAGAATCGATCGTTGCTTGACAAATCGAAGTCATTGCTGCCTTATCTTCAGGATTGGGAACGTGATTGGGAAAGGTGCCATCCGGTTCGAGAAACTGGCTCCCAGCAATATCTGCACCGAGTGGTTGCAATACTCGATCGGCATAAAATCCACCCGCACCATTCCCAGCATCGACGATAATTTTTAATCCCTGCAACGGTCGATCGAAATGTTCGGGATGGTTGACAGCTTGGCGAATTTGTTCGACAAATTGGTTGGCATATACTGAGATAAAATCATGCTCGATCGTATTTCCTTTAACGGCAGCAATTTCAAATTTATTAGTTGCGGCCAAAGCTAATATTGCTGAAATATCTTGCTTTTCTAAACCACCTTTCACAGTAAAAAACTTTAAACCATTGCGATTGAATGGTAAATGGCTGGCGGTAAGCATAATCGCCCCATCGCACTCAAATCCGGCGGTAATAGTACTCATGAACATCGCAGGTGTCGAAGCCATTGCAAAATCATATACCCGACATCCCACCGAATTAATTCCTTCCGTTACTGCCTGCATCAATGCTGGGCCGGATAACCGACTATCGCGTCCTACGGAAATTGTGAGTTCGGAAGTAGATTTATCGATCGTTTGCGATAGCCAAACAGCGAAAGCTTGCCCTAAAATACGTGCGACTGCAGGTGTCAAATTAACCTGCTCGTTCGGTACTCCTTCGATCGCGATCCCGCGAATATCCGAGCCATTTTGCAGCTTATTCCAGTTAAAATCGGTGGTCATTTTGGATTTTGGATTTTGGATTTTAGATCGTTCTCACAGAGAAGTCTGTTCGAGGTAACTTAGATCGTAGCTCGATCGGAGTATCGATCGAGCTGAGGTGGGATGTATAGTTGGGATCTAACGAGCCGATTGCTGTCACAGGCAATGATATACATATCCCACTAAGTTTGAGGGGAATATTAAACTTATCCTCATCCCAACCGTCTTCACAATCATGAAACCAGTTTCATTTCAAATTTATCATCGTCAGCTTTTTCGGCTGTGGTGTGTAGCTTGGTTTCTATTAGTAGTCATCCTAATTCAACCGCTGGGTTATACGATCGAGCGATCGGCTACCATTTTACTATTAATATCAGTTTGGGCGGGTGGATGGTATTTTGGGTGGCGGCGATTGCCCGTCAGAATTGTTGGATTAGTTGTTACTTTGCTATTGAGCTTGTTCTTAATATTACCCGGTCGGCCAGTGGATACGGTATCACTACGAGCTGAATATCTCCAGTCGATGCAAGGCTATCATGGTACTCCTTATGTTTGGGGCGGAGAAAATCGATTTGGTATCGATTGTTCTGGGTTGGTGCGTGAGGGGTTGATTCAGGCTAACTTCCAACAGGGGATATCTACCTTCAATCCGGCGTTAGTACGTCAGGGATTGGCAATGTGGTGGTTCGATCTCAGCGCACAGGCATTACGGGATGGGGAAAGGGGATGGACGAAGAGATTATTTAAAGCTGAGAGTATTAATACGATCGATCGTTCCAAATTATTACCAGGAGATTTAGCCGCTACAACCGATGGGGTACATATCCTCGCTTATCTCGGCGAAAATAAATGGATTGAAGCCGATCCTGGGCTGCTCAAGGTCATAACTGTAGCTGTACCAGAACAGGTTAATTATTGGTTTAATGTGTCAGTTTATATTTTGAGATGGCAGCAATTAGCTAAATAGATCGAGCCACGATCGCGGCTGCTGAAAATGTACATTATGACTGCAATTAGGTACGATATTTACAGTGAGATAATTACAAACTCGATCGAGCGATCTAGCGATCGAGACAAATTTAGGATCGTCTTCACCAACAATTAATAATATCGGTCGATCGTGAGCTTTTAATCTTTCGAGTAAATATGGTTGTCGTCCCAATCCAGCATATTTTAATGACTTAGCTAATTTATGCGAATCGTTAGTCAGTCGTCGCTGAATTAGCCCTGGAAAATCTGGGTGTTTGTCGATACCGACAAAGATCGGCTGTCGATACCAACTATCGACAAAAGCTTGAAAATCGGTTGTTTCTAGTCGAGCGATAATCCGATCGTCGCTAACGATTCTAGCCTCTCGTTCGGCGATAGTTGGTAGCCCAGGGGATGTAGATTCGAGCATAACTCTATCGAATCGATCGGGAAATTCTAAAGTGAGATACAGTGCCAATCTACCGCCGAAAGAATACCCCGCGATCGCACATCGATCGATCTTTAAACTATCTAATAATCCAACTATCCCTGTAGCAGTAGCAATAAAATCATAGCCAAGATCGTTACTAATAACTTCAGTCTGACCGTGACCGGGTAAATCGATCGCGATACAATAAAAATCAGATTGTAATAATGAAATGACCTCAGTATAATCGATACTACTCCCCATCCAGCCATGTAAAAGCAACAGTGGATGTAAGGATCGATCGCCTGTTAACGTATAGTGCCAGTCATACATAAATCAAAAGTTTAACTTTATAATCTCGATCGCAGCTTTATTATCGCAAACTTGGGTAAGCTAAAGAATAGACAGCTTTCGATCGATGTATTGCAGCTATAATTACAAATTTTAACGATGAAAGTCTATATCCGCCAAAACGCCAATCGCGAATTTATTACGACTAATGGTGCTGTGGCTTATGATGGCTTTCGCAAACTAGGATGGGAAATCATTCCTTTCTGTTCTAATGATGAGCTAAAAGATCTTCAGCCAGATGAAGTCGTCGTCGGGTGTATCGACCACGTTCAGCAAGCTTTACTGAAATTGGGGATTACGCCACCAGAGGAGGTTAATTACCCCACAGAATTACAACAATTTCTCGGTCGAAAAATCTGGAAATCACAGATTAATTATATTGCCAAGCATCCTGAACTTTGGAATGTATTTGTCAAACCATCAAAAGAAACTAAAAAATTTACAGGGCGAGTAATTAGAAGCCCTAAAGACTTAATTAGCTGTGGCGATGAACTTTTAGATACGGAAATATGGTGTTCGGAACCAGTAAAATTTCTGGCTGAGTGGCGATGTTTCGTTAGATACAATGAAATCTTAGATGTGCGCTTGTATCGGGGTGATTGGGCGGTACATTTCGACCCGCAAATTGTTAAAGATGCTGTTGTTGCTTACAAATCAGCACCTGCAAGTTATGCGATCGATTTTGGATTAACCGATACCGATAAAACTTTAATGGTAGAAGTGAATGAGGGCTATTCGATCGGTTGTTATGGATTATTTTCGACCGAATACGCTCGGTTTCTATCTGCACGCTGGGCAGAGATTACCCACAGTAGAGATTATTGTCAATTTTAGGTTACTTGCTAGTAAACCATTTATCATAAATTTCCTGATAGGTGCCTTTCTCTTGAAGTGAAAGGAGGGCATTATTGATTTGCTTGCGATAGGGAGTACCATTTGGTAAAGCGATCGCATAACTTTCTTTGCGAAAAATATTGCCAACCACTTGTACTTTTCCTTTACCATCATGGGCGGCATAATATAGCAAAATCGGCGCATCATAAACGATCGCATCGATTTCACTATTATTTAAAGCATCATAAGCTTCATTTATTTGTTTGAATTCTTTTGCATCTAATTTTTGTTGACTGAGATAATTTGCCGAAGTACTACCGACGATCGTTGCTACTTTTTTGCCAGGTAAATCGCCAGGGCCTTTGATATTACTCTGAAGTTGGTCTACAGTGAGTGATGCCGTAACTGTCGCTGTAAAATAAGCGATAAACACCACACTGATAAACATCCAAATTACTGCCATAATCCGACCCCAGGCACTTTTAGGCATTTCCTCGGCTTGAGTAGCTAGGGTCGCCGCCGCCCACCAACAAGCTTTGAAAATACCTGGAAAGTAAGCACTATTTTCTAAAAATCCACCCTTGTGATTGCGTTCTACTAGCCAGATGATATGTGCGGGAATTAAGACAATTAGCGCCATGATCCCTAATAATTGAAATAACGTCGGTGTAAATAGCGAATTTACCAATCTACCGATCGCACTTTGTGAGCCTTGGCTGCGAACTAAAATTTGTAATCCCGAATCAAAAATTGGCTGAGAAAAATCAAAAGACTGTTCGCGTTGCGAGGTGACTGAAATTGCCGAAATTGCTAAATCCGCCTGTTTTGATTTAACGGCATCCAACAGATCTGTGACATTCGCATATTTCTGAAAAGTTGATTCGATCTTTAACTCACGCGCGATATTCTGCCACAGCTCGATACTAAAGCCCCCGAGTTCACCATTCTCTTCAACTACAAAAGGTGAAATCAGCCTCGTTGCAACCTTAATTGTTTTTCCATTAATTGTTGGTGTAGGCGTAGCAATCGGGGTCGTAGTTGTTAATGGTGTTGGTTGAGACTGGGCACTGACACTAGATCGATCGAGTGAATGAGTTGCCGCTATAATTACCAACATTGCGATCGCAATTGTTATGACCGCCATTATCTTCCTCGACCATCCTCGGACAGAAACCAAAACAGATCGATTAATTTTCATCGGCGAACCCATAACTTAACTCTCAGCATCACATTTTACCCGATCCCCAATCCCACTCAAAAAATCCCCTCCGTTCACGTTGTGATAAATTTGTGGGTAATTGCTAGTAGATGTAGCGGGGTACAAGCGCAAGATCGCGTCCCGATCGGTTTGCGCGACTCTCAATCTCGTAGATAATATTTATACAACCCTACTTAGTGAATTATGGTTAGTGGCTAGTGGTATTTTCCAATTACGAGCCGCAAACCATAAACTACTAATTACTCATTACGCACACGCCGCTAGCTCCATGAAAAATATTCAGATTTCCCTGTGGGACGATAGCAGGAGTCAGACCATCCAACAGTGGGAATTTGTACCGCCAGCACCGATTCGGATCGGTCGATCGCCAGATAATGAGGTAGTAGTCGATCGACCATCGATTTCGCGGCTGCATGCGACGATCGAATATACTAGCTTGTCTCAAGGCGGTGGCTACTGGCAGATTTTTAATCGGGGTGCCAATGGTACCTTTGTAAACGATCTGTCGATCGATCGCGTTCTGGTTACCAATAACGATCGCATTCAATTATCACAGGGCGGCGCGTTATTAACGATTCAACTCGATGTGGCACCAGTCAAACCGAGCGTGCCAGTTGTACCTGTGGTGAGTTGTACCCACCCAGATAACCCCGCTGGTACTTTATTTTGTATCCACTGCGGACAGCCAATTATTGTCAGTCATCAGATTCGTAATTATCAGATCCTCAAGATCTTGGGACAAGGCGGGATGGGGACGACTTATTTAGCTTGGGATCTACATAAATTGTTGGTACTCAAAGAAATGAATGCGGATATGGCTGAAATTGCCAAAGCGCAGGAATTATTCGAGCGCGAAGCCAAAATCCTCCAAAGTCTGCATCATCCCGGCATTCCCGAGTATTATGATTTCTTTGTCGAACACCAACGTAAATATTTAGCGATGGAACTGATCCACGGGCAAGACTTGGAGCGGTATGTATTCGATCGCGGTGCCGTAACCTTAGACCGAGCACTCGAGTGGACGATCCAATTGTGCGATATTCTAGGTTATATTCATGCTGCCCAGCCGCCGCTGATCCATCGCGATATCAAACCAGCTAATTTATTAGTGCGGACGATCGATAAACGCATCTTCTTGCTCGATTTCGGTGCGGTTAAAGAAATCGGTACTTTAGGCGGGACGAAGATTGGGGCACCAGATTATATGGCACCAGAGCAAAATAACGGCAAACCCTGTACTCAGTCGGACTTGTATGCGATCGGCCCGACGATAATCTTTCTAATTACCGGGCGCAATCCAGCTGATTTTTTGGAGTTGCAACCGGATGGGTACCGCTTTAATATCACCCAAGTTCCCAACGTACCAACCGCGTTACAATTACTAATCGATAAAGTTACACAACGGCGACCGCGCGAGCGCTATCAAACTGCCCATGAGTTAGCACAAGCTTTGCAGCAATTGAGGTCTTCTATTTAATCGATTTAATCGATCGGGGGTAACTTACCGCCCGATTGGGAATACTGAGACTAAGATGATGCGAACAAATCGGCATTTTCAGGATCGATAGACATCAACTCTATGTCAGAATGCAATATAGTCGCAATGGGGAGCTAAAGTTGAGTAATTCAGATCGGTCTAGACCAGCAAATAAATCGGCTAATCTAGGTAAAGCCGAAGACATTCCCGCAGCCTTGCGCGATGGTCGGAGCGCTAGATTGGAGACTTCCTCAAGTAGTGTAGCTCCTAAAAAACAACTACCGATCGGGATGATTGTCATTGGCTTAGGCATATTACTTGCTGGCGGCACTGCTTTGGTCTTTGCCACCATGTCACATAATGCGCCTGCGACCTCAAATTCTAATCCTGCACCAGCTACCGTAGCTAGTACGACAACGGCCTCCAGTCAGTCCCCTGATGCAGATAACGTCTTAAACCACCTATCGTATACTGAAGCTCCAGAAGTCGAATTAGTCGCCATCGGTGGCGGTTATCGATTACGCAAAGCTGCGGCAGCTAAGTTTCAAGCAATGATCGCCGATGCACGATCTCAGGGGATAAACATTATCACGATTTCGGCATTTCGATCGGTTGAAGATCAAAAACGGCTGTTTTTTGGCGTAGGAGCCGAACGCGGCCAACAGCCCACTAAACGCGCCGAAGTCAGCGCACCGCCGAAGTATAGCGAGCATCATACTGGCTATGCAGTCGATGTTGGAGACAGTGGAGTTGCTGCGACTAATTTAAATCAAAACTTTGACACTACGCCAGCCTATAAATGGCTTAAAGCAAATGCGGCAAAGTACAGTTTCGAGCTATCTTTTCCTAAAGGAAATATTCAGAAAGTTAGTTACGAACCCTGGCATTGGCGCTTTGTCGGCGATATTAATAGTCTAGAAACTTTTTATCGGGCACACAATTTAAATAAGTAACCGTTCGTCGATCGCCACTAACTAACAACCAACAACCAGCTTGCTACTTCAACTCGATCGAATTAGTTATACGCCAGCCAATTTTACCCAACCGCTGCTCACCGATATTTCCTTGAGTCTAGCGGCAGGAGAATGCATCGCCGTAACCGGACTGACAGGAGCTGGCAAAAGTACGCTCCTTCGACTGATAAATCGACTCCGCGAGCCGACAGTCGGGGAGATATCTCTAGCGGGAATCGACTATCGCACCATACCCCCAGTCGCCTTACGGCGGCGGATTATGCTAGTCGGTCAAGAGCCTAAATTATTGGGGATGAAGGTGGGGGAGGCGCTGGCTTATCCATTGCAATTACAATCACTAGATTCAGCCGAAATCAAACAGCGAATCGTGAATATTACCGAACGCTTGCAGATCCCGACCGAATGGTTCGATCGCCTTGAATCACAACTTTCTACTGGACAAAAACAACTAGTGTCGATCGCGAGAGGATTGATTACTCAACCGCAAGTATTATTACTCGACGAACCGATCGCTAACTTAGATTTTACCACCGCCGAAAGCATCTTAGCGTTTATTTATAATCTTTGTAAATCTCAAAATATGGGAGCGATAATTGTCAATCATCAATTAGAGTTAGCGGTAAAACTTAGCGATCGATCGCTCTATCTCCAAGATGGCAAATTAGCATTCGATCGACCGAGCAGTACAGTCGATTGGCAAAGTCTCCAACAGGAAATTCGCGACTTAGAAGATCGATCGAATGCCGAATGGACGTAAGCACATTTCACTGTAATGCTTCAATCGCGATCGTAAATTGAGAATCTGTGGGGATAGGTTTATGCAAGTATCCTGAGAGCCTGACTATCGATCTCGAACAAAACTTACCCTCCTCAATATAGTTCCGCCAATGGAATACTCCAATCAAGCATTATTTAGGCACAACCTGTTCTGATTGCATTCTTCTCAACCGAATTTCTTGCTCTGTTACTTGCTGTTTGAGGAGTTGCAGTTGGGTTTGAGTGGCGTTTCTTTGGGATTCGAGTAGTTGAGTTTCTGATTTCAATTTGGCCATGCGCGCATTGTGATCGTCAGTGCGACCCGGTTGATAAGTGATTCCGAGGAAGACAGTTACATTTCTACCATCCAATGTGTTGATCGCTCCGCCGAGATTGATCCCCAGATCGTTTTCAGTATTGACAGGGCTTTGAAAGATCGGATTGATCGGGATATTGGGATAGATGACTTGCTGACTATTAGTTTGACCTGTGGAGTTACTCTGACTGGTTTGTGCATTACCTTGGTTGACGGCATTACCATTTGCCTGTCCGCCATTAGAGCCGTCGATAATGGGAGTCTGGTTAGAATTTGACTGTGCCACAACGCTGCTAGCACCGATTGATAATGATGCCAGAATGAAGGTCGCTGTAGATAAATATTTCATCATAGTATTTCTGATTAAGATCGTGGATACATCAAGTATGCCCAATCCTAAGTTATACCGATCGGTGAAACTTATGCTACAGATCTTAATTGTTGTTATCTAACATCGATTTGATAAGCCAACAGGATGCGACCGTAACTGCGATCGATTTTGTTGAATTGACTAACTCACATCTTGCACCAATACAGAAGGACTAGCCAAAGAGGAGATGTGTGGGTACCCACAAGGGGCACCCCTACACAATTAACCTGTAGGGTTACCCATAAGGGGGCACCCTGGATCTACACTAATATTATTAGCCGATCGCGCGTTCGATCCGAGGTACGGCTAACTGATGTTGATGGAGTAACAGCAAAGATTGCATCAGATCTGGCCCGTGAACTTCACCAGTGAGCGCCGCACGTAGACTTTGCATGGTGACACCCTTTTTGACATTTTGCTCCTTTGTCACCTGCTTAATGAGTTCCTGCGCCTCGCTCTCTGTCAAATCTGGCTGTGCTTTCAAGGCTGCGCCTAAGCTAGTTAAGACTTCCTTCGCACCTGGCTGGCTGAGTTTAGCAGTTGCTTCCTCATTGGGAGTAGCAGTAGCGGTAAAAAATGTCCGACTGATTTCGACGCATTCGTCCAACCGCGCTAAACTCGCACCAATCAGACTAGTAAGTGCGAGCAACCACGATCGATCTTTCTCGATGTCGAATTCAAATCCCGCACCCTGCCAATAGGGAATTAATAGCTCGACCAGTTGTTCTGCGGGCATTGGATGGATATACTGACTGTTAATCCAGTTGAGTTTATCCCAGTCGAACTTAGCACCAGCTTTATTCACGCGATCGAAATCAAACTGTTTCGCTGCTTCGTCAAGTGTAAATAACTCCTCGGCATCAGGAGCCGACCAGCCCAGTAGCGTCATATAATTGACCAACGCTGGGGCGAGATAGCCCATTTGCTTAAAATCATCGATCGAGGTTACACCATCGCGTTTCGATAGTTTCTTGCCGGTTACGCTCAAAATTAAGGGCGTATGGGCGAATGTTGGTACCTTCACGCCCAAACCTTCATACAACAAGATTTGCTTGGCAGTATTGGCAATATGATCCTCACCGCGAATGACATGGGTGATATTCATATCGATATCATCAACGACCACCGCCAGATTGTACAGCGGTTGTCCGACATCATTTTCATCGGCGGCGCGGGAGATGACCATATCCCCACCTAAATCGCTACCTTTCCAGGAGACATTATCTCTAACTAAATCCTGCCAATGAATTTCGCGATCGTCTTCAATCTTAAACCGAATCACTGGACGACGACCTTCGGCGATAAATGCTGCTTCTCGCTCGGGAGTGAGATTGCGGTGGCGATTGTCGTAGCGTGGTGCTTGGTTGTTGGCTTCCTGTGCGGCGCGAAGTTCGTCGAGTTCTTCAGTGCTGGTGTAGCAGCGATAAGCACTACCGTTATCTAATAATTTCTGAATCGATTGGCGATATAAGTCCAGGCGTTGGGATTGAAATAATGGCCCCTCATCCCAATTTAAGCCCAACCACTTCATGCCGTCGAGGATATTTTGGGTATATTCGGGTTTCGAGCGTTCGGTATCGGTATCTTCAATCCGGAGAATGAATGTACCATTTAGATGGCGGGCAAATAACCAGTTAAAGACAGCGGTACGGGCTGTCCCGATGTGTAAGTTACCTGTGGGGCTAGGTGCAATGCGAACTCTGACTGTCATTCGATTTTGGATTTTGGATTTTGGATTTTGGATTACAGCAAAACTTTGCCTTTGTGACCGTTCACAAGGGCGGCTTGGAACTTGTTTGCTTCGCTCGCGGCTAATTATTCTCGATTTAGTATCCTTAATATGATTGTAAATGCTTGCGCCCGATCTGCGGTGCGATGCCCAGAACAAAGATGCGATCGAGTCGTCTGTCGCGGGATTATTGCATGTGAGATAATCTAACTTGTAAATTTGTTTCTCAAGTTACTTAATCGGTACTGTATTCTGGAGCCATTGATATATCTCTGGCGATCTTACGGATATAGGCTGTTACAATCGCCTTACAAGTTAACAGCTCCAGAAGAAGCTGTCAGCATGAGATCTTCTTTCTGTTGCAGTTGCGGTTGATGAATGGCAAGATCGAACCAGAACGTAGTCCCGACACCAACGGCACTAGTGATGTGAACTTGACTGTGATGTTTTTCGATGATATTTTGGACGATCGAGAGTCCTAAGCCAGTTCCTTCTAAAGTGTGAACGCGGTTTTCGACGCGGAAGAATCGATCGAAGATCGCGCGTTGATCTTCAGGATCGATGCCGATCCCGGTATCGATAATTTCGACCCTGACGACAGCAGAAGTGCTGCCTTCTCCGGGTTCTGCGGTCAATGGTACCCGCCGAGCGCGGATTGTGACTTTCCCACCCGATTTAGTGAATTTGAGGGCATTTCCGACCAGATTTGCGAGGATCTGGAGGATCAGATCGTAATTACCCAAGACTGCTGGCAGTTCGGGTTCGATATCTTGACAGAGTTCGATTTCCTTGTCTTTGGCGTTGAGTTGATACGTCCGTAAAGTTTGTTCGATCGATCGATCCAATTCGACGGCATCAAATTGATATGTGTGCGAGGATTCGAGCTTGGATAAATCTAGAACATCGTTTACCAATCGCGTCAAGCGATCTGTTTCGCGATTGGCGGTATCGAGAAATTCGCTACGTTCGGCTTCGCTGAGTTCGTCGCCATAATCGTGCAGCGTTTCAATAAATGATTTGATATTAAATAGTGGCGTTCTCAGTTCGTGGGAAACGTTACTGATAAATTGACTTTTTGCTTCGTTTAATTCGACTTCGCGGGTGATATCTTGCACTGTCATCGCGATCGCGCGGACGTTTTCTTTCGCAGTATCGAGAACGCTAGTAATTAAGATTCTGACGGTACGTTGGATCGGTTGTGTGAGGGTAATCCGAAACTCTTCGCCTTCTTGTTTGCCTGCGGCAACTTGATACAGCGGACGAGTGAGTTCGGCGGAAACGCTGCCAGGTAGAACGTGCAGGATATTGGTGCCATTTAGATCGAGCGTATCCCAAGCAAAAAAGCGGCGCGCGTTGGGATTGACTAAGACGATATGTAAATCGTTATCGATCAGGATCGCACCATCAGCGATCGTGGTAACTAGCGTTTCTAGTTTAGCTTTTTCGGCAGTTAATTCGTCGATATTTTGCTCTTCAAATATTTCCAGCTTTTCGGCCATTTCATTAAAGCTATCGATCAATTCACCTAGCTCGCCACCGAGCGGTAAATCGATCCGTTGTTTGAAGTTACCAGAGGCAATATTTTTAACACCCGAAAGCAATTCTTTAATCGGCTTAGTGATTTGTAGGGCGTTAAATACCGCACCTAATAATACCATCACCCAGATCGAGACAAATACCGCGATCGTCACATCTCTAGTCAGTCCAGTGGACGCAACTACGGTAGGATTGGGATTGATCCCGATCGCTAGCGTCCCGATAAATTTTCCTTCATGTTCGATCGGTACGAACACATCTGTAACGACACCTTCGGGAGTCTGATGTTGGCGCACTAATGGCAAATCTTTATCTTTATTACTACTTTCTGGTAAATGAATCCGCCGTTCGATCATCAGCGAGTTTTGGACTTCTGATTCGGAAAAGGGAATCCCCAAACGAATATTACCCAGATCGTCAGCGTAGAGGATGTAGCGCAGACTCGAAGTACTATGATAGAACCGATTAGAAAACCGCGCTACAGTAGTTAGATCGTTTTCTGCTAATTGAGGGGCGATGTTCGCCGCTAAAAGTAGCCCTAAATCCCGTCCGAAGCGTGTATCGTTGATCCGCGCATCTGCTTGAATGGTATTGACAGCCCAAAAGGTTAAGCCACTCACAATCAGCGACACCACTAAAGTAGCTGCTCCCATCAGTTTTGTCTGGAGAGTGAACTCCATCCACCAATGGCGAATGATGTCGCGAAGGTTGTCGAACATGGCGGGGAAATTATGAATTATTAGTGATAAATCATGAAAAGTCTTTGCGTAAGCTTTTCGGTAGTATTCTTGGAGAGTTGGCCGATTTAAACATTAGTATGCCAGTCCGCTCAGCAGATTTTCTAGGTGCGCAGATCGACCTTAGCATCTATCTTCTGATAGATATCTCAATCGCACTCATTTCCTACTATAGCAGCGATCGCAAAGTCAGACAGGTATATTTGCCGCTTTCAGGTATAATCTTATGCTGATTTCGATCTGGCTTGACATAACTGGCGAAAATCATCGCCGCGCGCTTCAAAACTGCTGTATTGGTCAAAACTCGCACAGGCGGGGGATAGTAATACGACTTTTACCTGGTGTGTGCGCGCTAGTTCGATCGATCGACTGACTGCATTTGCCATTGTTTCGACGATTTCAAAATTAGCATAGCCCACGGATTGCAATCGATCGGCAAATTGGTTTGCAGCATTACCAATTAATAATACGGCTGCGACTTTTTGCGCGATCGTAGCCAACCAAGCCAGATCGTCACCCTCTTTAGCTTCACCGCCAGCAATGAGAATTACGGGTGCTTTCACCGCTGTCAAACCGACATCTGCGGCATCATAATTTGTGGCTTTACTATCGTTAATATAATCTACCCCTTCGTAGGTGCAGATGTATTCTAAGCGGTGGGCGACACCAGGGAAACTTGCCACGGCGCTCGCGATCGCACTATTTTCAATTCCCGCTAATTTTGCGACAGCTACCGCCAATAATAGATTTTGGAGATTGTGATCTCCAGGCATTTTGAGCGAATCTGCTGGCAAGATTTTCTCGCCTCTAAACATCACCCAATTATCTTCGATCCAAATACCCAGTTCGGGATTGCCATTAAGATCTTGCTTGCCTTTTACGCTCGTCCAACATGCAGCTTGCCAATCAGACTTACCTAAATTATCTAAATACAGATCGTCACCATTCATAATTTGATGGTGAGAGTTGCGGAGTAATTTAGCTTTAATTGCGGCATAATTATCGACACTTTTATGCCGCGCCAAGTGGTCGGGAGTCAATGTCGTCCACACGCCGATTTGTGGGGCTAATGTATGCGAAGACTCAATTTGATAGCTACTTAGTTCGGCAATAATCCAAGTTGGCTTTGAATCTAACAAAGCTAATTCACAAGCAGCAAAACCGATATTTCCACACGCGATCGTGTTTAATCCCGCAGCCTGAAAAATCGCATTGACGATCGCAGTAGTAGTGGTTTTTCCATTAGTTCCCGTAATTGCCACCCAGGGAATATCTTGCAGATATCGCCATGCTAATTCCATTTCACCGATCGTATCGATCCCCATTGCTCTAGCTTTGACTAGTGGGGTGAGATCCCAAGGTACGCCAGGACTGATGACGAGCAGATCTAGATCTTCAGTAGGTGTAAATCGATCGTTTAATTTAACATTAATCCCAATTTTTGCTAATTCTTGCTGTTGAGCTTCGAGACTGGGATTGATATTACTATCGCTCAGTGTGACAGCATAACCATGTTTCAGTAATAGTTTGGAGGCTGCAATACCCGATCGACCCAACCCAATAACAGTGGCTTTTTTCATGAGAAAATGGATAATAATTAAAAATTCTGACTTTATTTATCTAGCCGAGCTTTTTGATTCCGGCGATCGCAGCTTTGCCGCAGTCCGTAAAATTTGACCAGCTAATATTGCCGCACCGAAACCATTATCGATATTCACGACTCCAACACCAGCTGCACAAGAATTGAGCATCGTTAGTAACGGCGCAATCCCGCCAAAACTAGCGCCATAGCCGATACTCGTAGGCACAGCAATTACCGGACAATCGGCTAAGCCAGCGACGACGCTGGGTAATGCGCCTTCCATCCCCGCGACGACAATTAGTACATCGGCATTATCAATGACATGGCGATTGCTGAGGAGGCGGTGGATCCCAGCAACGCCCACATCCCATAGTTTTTCGACCTCAAATCCACATAGAATCGCAGTCCGAGCTGCTTCCTCAGCGACAGGTAAATCGGCAGTTCCGGCGGTGAGAATCGTAATTCTGCCGCTCTGCTTAGGAATGGGATTCTCAGGCGTTAGAGCGCAGATTTGCGCCATCTCATAATAGATTAAATCGGGAATGTCTCGATGCAATTCGGTGTAGACTGCGGGGGTAATCCTTGTTGCCATCACTACCGATTGGTGTTGGCGCATCGCTTGAATGATGTTGACGATCTGCGAGGGGGTTTTACCCAAACCCCAAATTACTTCAGGAAAACCCGTGCGGAGTTGGCGCGATCGATCGATCTTGGCAAATTCACCGATCGATTCGTACTCTAGAGACTTAATTTTTGATAAGGCTAGATCGGGTGTAATCTCTCCAGTAGCTACGGCTGCAAGTAAGGTTTGAAGCGAGTCTGACACGATCTAAGATTAATGGTTAGCTGAGGATACTATTCTAGTTTAGACGATCTGTTCTGCATCTCATTAGCGACATCACAAAGATCTTGGCGGGGTAACCCTGATAAGTACCTTAAGTTAAAAGCAACACATCCAATGTTGATGTAGATTGCTTCAAATCGGTTGACAGGATTTTGCCACATTTGGCTTGTTGGGAATCTTGGCTTTCCAGACTCGATCGCCTTTTTTAATCGTACTCGCGATCGTCATTGCTGATTGGGGACTAGATCCAGCTGTCTTGACACCTTGAATTTCCAGGAGATCGCCGACTCGGACTTGGAGATGATTCTTATCTAGATACCAACTCGATCCCACGTAGACGGGCACCTGTTCGCCTGTAGCAGTTTTTAATTGCAGCCACATCACCATGTTTTTGACCGCCACTCGCTGCTGTTTGCCATATTCCATGCTGACTACTCGACCTTTAACCGTAGTCTGTTGGGGTGGATCGATCGGGCGCATCACGATGTTTCTAGACGAACACGAACTTCGTACCATCGGCGCTTCGGCGCGCACTCCTACTGGCACTAATGCAGCGATTACAGCAATAAATATCGTTATCAAGTTAGTTTGTTTCATACTTACTGCTCGCCCGATCGATTGATAAGTCTTGGATATATCTACTATAAGCGAAGAATATCACTCCTACATTTATTAAAACAGGCAATTGTGAGCAACTTGTGAGGAACGCAGAAAATCACGCCCTAATTCCGAACACCATGCCCAACAGCAATCCAAACCCAATCCAGACATTTTCCCGAAACATCTGCGGATAAAAAGCGGGTGGGATCGTCGGACGCTTGAGGCGGAGGTATTGCCACAGCCAATAGCCCGCAGCCAGTGCCAACGTTACCCAAAAAATCGTCTGGAGCGCCATCACTTTGCCCACCGCGCCTAGCAAAACCACCGTCAGGGTAAAGAAGAAGGCGATCGCTTCCGCGACGTATCTACCGAAGAACAGGGCACTAGACTTGACCCCGATCCGCCGATCGTCATCTCGATCGGACATTGCGTAAACAGTATCGAATCCCAACGTCCAAAAGATCGTCGCTCCCCACAAATACCAAGTCGGGGTAGCGATACTTGCCGTTACCATCGACCAACTAATCAACACAGCAAATCCCCACGCGATCGACAACACCAATTGCGGTACTGGAAAGACGCGTTTCGCACCGGGATACAATAAAATTACTGGCACTGCCGCTACGCATAACCAAAACGTGAGCGGATTGAGGTAAAAGGCGAGAATTGCCGCACAAATCAGCGAAACGACGAGCACGCCAATCCCCGTTGCAACAGACAATGACTTCGCCGCCAGCGGTCGATTTTTTGTCCGCGCCACTTGTGGATCGATATCTCGATCCCATAGATCGTTAACCACACATCCCGCCGCACTAGTTGCCAAAGTCCCTAAAATAATTACACCCACCAACGGTAATGGTGGATTGCCCCGCGCCGCCAGACACAAACCCCACAGTGCTGGAATCATCAAAATCAATCTCCCCGCAGGTTTGTCCCAGCGCAGCAGGCGGATGACAGTCAGCCAAGTTGGTTCCGTAGAAGAAGTCATAGAAATTATGAATGATGAACTATAAATTAGCAGCCACTATCCCTAGTCACTTCCACTATCCCCTATTCACTAGTCACTAGTCACTATCCCCTAGCCACTAGCCACTAGCCACTAGCTACTAGCTAAAATTGCGAAATATCAAAAAAAACTCGCGACACTTCATCCAGTTGCGTATAATCTTTACAGAAAGCTTTTTTTTGCTAAACTTTTTAAAAAAACTTTTTAAATATTCACACTAGATTACTCGCACATGCCCCGAATACTAGTCATTGATGACGATGCAGCGATCGCTGAAATAGTCTGTATTAACCTCGAAATGGCTGGATACGAGGTAAACCAATCACCTGACGGCATTCAAGGTCAGGCAATGGCGATCCAAATCCAGCCAGATTTGATCGTGCTGGATTTAATGCTACCTAAAGTTGACGGATACACGATCTGTCAGCGATTGCGGCGGGAAGAGCGCACGTCGGATATTCCCGTGTTGATGCTTACCGCGCTGAGTCAAACGCAAAATAAGGTCGAAGGTTTTAATGCTGGTGCGGATGACTATCTGACTAAGCCATTTGAGATCGAAGAATTACTCGCTCGCGTCCGCGCGTTGCTCCGGCGAACGGATCGGATTCCGCAAGCCGCCAAACATAGCGAAATTCTCAACTACGGCTCGCTTACACTAGTACCAGAGCGGTTCGAGGCAATTTGGCGCGGCGCGACAATCAAGCTCACACACCTCGAATTCGAGCTATTGCACTGCTTGCTCCAACGCCACGGACAAACGGTGTCGCCAAGCGATATTCTCCGCGAAGTCTGGGGATACGATCCCGATGACGATATCGAGACGATTCGCGTGCATATCCGGCACCTCCGCACCAAAATGGAACCCGATCCACGTCGGCCAAAATACATCAAAACAGTCTATGGCGCTGGTTATTGTTTAGAACTGCACAACGAGCGCGAGGAAGAAAAGAGCTAGAGGATCGAGTTAGCGTTGATGTTGCCCGAATTGTAACTCGTAAACTTCATCTTCTTTTTCGGTAACGATTTTCAGATTCGATCGCGGGTAGGCAACACAAAGTAATGCATATCCTTTGGCTTGCAGATCGTTACTCACACCCATCCCATCTCCTTGCTCGACTTCGCCCTCTAGTACCTGAGCGGCACAAGTCGTACAAACTCCGGAATTGCAAGAGGTAGGTAAATACAAGCCAGCAGCGCCAGCAGCGCGTAAAATCTGCTTGTCTTCGGGAACCTCGATCGTGTAAGTTTCTCCTTGATGTTGGATCTCAACCGTGTAAGTTTTCGTCATAGATTGCTTGAGGATGCCAAAATATTTGCATGAATATGCTCCACTTTAGCAAGTTCTGGTGCCAGCAGATCGCGTCAGGCACGCTGGTGCGGATGTCGAGCGTTCGCCACCCGAGTCGAGTCAGTCTAGCATTGAGATCGCTTCAGCTTGCCTGTACTGGACTAGTACTAGCGATCGGGACGAGCGGATATTTACCTAATGCTAGTGTCAATGCGGCAATTTTCGATCGAACCGGGCGCAAACTACCAGATCGTGAGGTAAATTCCGATCGGGTTAATTGGCAAATGCTTTCCGCTGCCACCGGACGGCAATACAATGGGATCGGTTCGATCGAGGTAGATTATGGCGTGTGTACTGGGTTTTTTATCTCTACAAGCGATCGCTCTACCGCTCCAGCATACGTGCTGACGAACGGGCATTGTCAGGGGACGATGAGCGACTTACCGAAAGAATCGGAAATCACGATCGATCGACCGAGTAAGACTAATTTTATCGTCAATTATTTTCATGATTTCAAGGCAGAACGACTGACTATTCCCGTCAAACGGATGGTGTATGGCACGATGAAAAATAATGATATTGCTATCCTAGAGTTAACCAAAACTCAACAAGAATTAATTAATGCTGGCATTAAACCATTAACGATATCCGATCGACCAGCACAAGTAGGAGAGCCAATTTTGGTCGTTGGTATTCCTGCTGCTGGCGTGAAAGAAAAGCTAAGTTTTCTCCACGCCGCTACCTGTCAAACTGGCGAATTCGTCAATCTTAAGGAAGATGTTTATAACTGGAAAAATTCGATCCGCCATCATTGCAGCATCGTCGGTGGGATGTCTGGTTCGCCGATGATTTCGCTGAAGACAAATCGCGTAGTCGGAATTATCAATACTGGAGTCAATGATAATGCTGCAAAACAACCCCAATGCAGTCTCAATCGCCCTTGTGAAGTGGGTGCGAATGGCGTGGTTCAAACATTCGAGCGCGAAAATTACGGTCAATTAGTCGATCGCATCCCCACTTGTTTCGATCGAAATGGCAGATTTAATCTGCGGCAGTCTCAGTGTCAATTAGAGCGTCCGTAGTTAGTGGCTAGTGGCTAGTGACTAGTGGATTTAGATCTTTCAAGTGACGGTAAATAGTTTTTTGAAGATCGTCCATTTTGCTGCAATAATCGTCATCGCAAATATCCTCTAACTCTAGTCTATTTTAGCAAGTGAGCGATCTATATTGGTACGCAGGGCAACGAATTGTCGCTCGAACGATCGAGTTAAATATTGACGATCCAGGGTTATTATATGGAGCGACAGTTTTTACTACCTTTAGAACTAACAAGTTTTCTCCAGCAATTTACAATTTACATTGCCAGAGATTGCAATTGAGTATCAGAGAGTTAGGCTGGTGCGAACCAGATTGGCAAAGGTTACAACAAGGATTGGAATCTCTAACGTCAGAGTTTCCAGTATTACGAATTACGTTATTTCCTGACGGACGAGAATTGATTACGGGGCGAGAGTTACCACTACAATTGGCTAATTGGCAAAGGGACGGTGTAACGGTAATAATTGCCGATCGACAATATACTCGATCGCTACCCCAACACAAAACAGGTAACTATCTCGCTCCCTGGTTAGCGCTTCAACAAGCACGAAATCGGGATATCCAAGAAGCAATCCTGACAAACGATCGCGGTGACTGGCTGGAAACTACAACCGGGAACCTCTGGGGATATGGTGATGGTTGCTGGTATACACCACCTATAAATGCGGGAATTTTACCAGGAATTATGCGAGCGCAAATTCTGACACGACTCCAACAGGAAAATAGATCGGTTGTAGAAATTGAGTGGGATGTAGAATTGGTTATGGGGTTAGAGGGGATCGGTTATAGTAACTCGGTCATTTGTTTCATCCCCATCCATACTGTCATCACTCCTATGGGTACTCTAAGTTATACAGCTCAACATCCAGCGATATTGGAAGTGAGGTACTTGTGAGCGATTGATTAGAAAGTAGCACTGCCAAAATCCAAGCAGCACTGGCGATCCTGTCGCAGTTTATTCTCGATCGAATGTGATAACTAATCCGCTTGGGGGAATCGATCTTCATTCACCAACTGTGCTGATGTGGAGTTAGATTACTAAATCGACAATAATTATTACTAATAATTCACTAGTTTTGAGATCTCTAAATTTAACAAAAGGTTATCCTCGTCTGATTTACAAGAGTTTGGTTATTGTTGCTAGATATTAAGTTAAATTTTTACTCGATCGCGTCCAATCCCTAATTTCTTTGCGACAATCAGAGTCAATGCTTATTGGCTAGCGATCGCCAAGCTCGGAACCAAACCCCAGCCCCTGCTCGCAGAGGAGCAACAGGCGGGGAGCCGAAGTAGAATGTTCGCCGCTAATCCCTATGAGGAAAAATATATGAAATTAGCTTATTGGATGTATGCCGCTCCCGCTCACATTGGGACATTGCGCGTCGCAACTTCGTTCAAAAACGTTCATGCGATCATGCACGCGCCCATCGGTGACGACTATTTTAACGTCATGCGATCGATGCTGTCGCGGGAACGGGACTTTACACCAGTAACTACCAGCGTAGTCGATCGACACGTTCTATCGCGGGGTTCACAGGAAAAAGTTGTTGATAATATTACCCGCAAGGATGCCGAAGAGCATCCCGATTTGATCGTCCTCACGCCGACTTGTACTTCCAGCATTCTCCAAGAGGATTTGGCTAACTTCGTCCAACGGGCATCCTTGGAAGCCAAAGCCGATGTCTTACTGGCCGATGTCAATCACTATCGCTTCAACGAGATGCAGGCTGCCGATCGCACGTTGCAACAGATCGTCCAGTATTATGTCGAAAAAGCCAGAAAAAAAGGCGATTTAGTTACCCAGAAAAGCGAGAAACCATCGGTAAATATTATCGGCATCTCTACCCTCGCTTTCCACAATAATCACGACTGCACCGAACTCAAAAAGTTAATGGGTGAGTTGGGAATTACTGTTAACGCCATCATTCCTGAAGGCGCACATGTTGAAGAACTCAAAGGCTTGGGTAAAGCCTGGTTTAACTTGTCTCCCTACCGCGAATTAGGGCCGATGACGGTAGAATACCTCGAACGCGAATTGGGCACGCCCTACGTCGATATTACCCCTATGGGTGTAGTCGAGACGGCACGGTGCATTCGGAAGATTCAAACCATCCTTAATGCCAATGGTGCGGATGTCAATTATGAAGATTTTATCAACGAGCAAACCATCCACGTCTCCCAAGCTGCCTGGTTCTCCCGATCGATCGATTGTCAAAACCTGACTGGCAAAAAAGCAGTCGTCTATGGTGATGCTACCCATGCAGCCGCGATTACCAAGATTCTCACCCGCGAGATGGGGATTCACGTTGTGTGGGCGGGGACTTTTTGTAAACCTGATGAAGAGTGGTTCCGCAAGGAAGTCGAGGGTTTCTGCGATGAAGTAATTATCTCTGACGATCATGGCTTAATTGGGGATGCGATCGCCAAAAGCGAACCTTCAGCCATCTTTGGTACCCAAATGGAACGCCACGTTGGGAAACGTTTGAATATTCCGACTGGGGTAATTTCGGCACCGATTCACGTTCAGAATTTCCCGATCGGTTATAAGCCTTTCTTGGGTTATGAAGGTACGAATCAAGTCGTCGATCTGATCTACAATTCCTTCACTCTCGGCATGGAAGATCACCTATTAGAAATCTTCGGCGGTCACGATACTAAGGAAGTAATTACTAAAGGGATCTCGGCTGATTCTGACCTGGGTTGGAATAAAGAAGCGCAAGCCGAACTCAATAAGGTGCCTGGGTTCGTACGCGGTAAAGTCAAGCGCAACACCGAGAAATTCGCCCGCGATCGCGGTCAGGATATCATCACGCTCGAAGTAATGTATGCAGCTAAAGAAGCTGTAGGTGCATAGATAAATATCCATCGCTCGGTTGCTGAAAATACAAAATTTTGTAGGGGTGGGTTTCCGGTAGAAATTATCGAAAAATTTGATTGATATCGATCGAACCCGCCCGCTCCAACAGCAACCGATTTTTGTTAATAAAAATATGCGATCGCGAGTAAAAAATTTAGCATTTTGCCATTGGGAATTAGTGACGAGTCGAGCGAGGGCGATCGACCACTCAATCGATTAATCCATATTCCACTGCTTCAGCGGGTGAAAACCAGAAATCTTGCTGAGTGTCTGCTTGGATTGTTGTTATCGGTTGCCGAAAATACCCATTATTTTCCAGCCTTAAAGTTCGTAACGACCTTAATATAGCCAAATATTACCATCGATCGCAGCGTTTCATCTGAAATAGGACGTTTGCGCGATCGAGCTGTCGATCTTCCGTTCGTTCGAGGCCGAGACAATCCAAAATCCAAAATCGAACGACGGCTACCGACCGAGGCATCAACGCTTATAATGAGTGTGCTAGTTGTGGACGATCCAAGAACTGACATGGTAAATTTAAATCCGACTTCTTCTTTCAGTATTTCCATGCACCTGGAAGTACCCAATCGATCGGGTATGTTGGCAAGTATCGCTCAGGGGATTGCTTCGGTGGGCGGAAATATCAGTACGTTGGATATTACCGAGCAGACGCGCGATCTGTCGCGGATGGATGTCACTGTCGATGCTACCAGTACCGAACATGGCGACCAAATTGTCGAAGTAGTCAAATCGATTCCCGAAGTGCGATTGACGAGTACCTTCGATCGCACGATGGAACTGCATCGCGGCGGTAAAATTCGGATGGAGAGTAAGATTTCGCTTACCCGTCAGTCGGATTTGGCGATGGCTTATACGCCTGGAGTCGGGCGCGTGTGTATGGCAATCCATGCCGAGCCAGAAAAAGTTTACGCCCTAACGATCAAGTGTAATACAGTCGCGATCGTTAGCGATGGGAGTGCAGTATTGGGATTGGGCAATTTGGGCGCAGCCGCTTCGATGCCGGTAATGGAAGGTAAGGCGATGCTATTTAAAGAATTTGCGGGGCTGGATGCCTTCCCCATCTGTCTGGATACCCAAGATACCGAAGAAATTATCAAAACTGTCAAACATCTCGCGCCAGTATTTGGCGGCATCAATCTCGAAGATATCGCTGCGCCGCGTTGTTTTGAGATCGAAGCCAGATTGCGCGCCGAGTTAGATATTCCGGTATTTCATGACGACCAACATGGTACCGCGATCGTCACTCTCGCGGCACTACTGAACTCGCTCAAGCTGGTGAAAAAGCAACTCAATACCGTCAAAATCGTCATTAACGGTGCGGGTGCAGCCGGAATCGCGATCGCGAAATTATTTAAAACCGCTGGTGTCGAGCATATCTGTATCTGCGACTCCAAAGGCATCATCTCCACGAATCGGACAGATCTCAATCCCGAAAAACTCGAATTTGCTGTCAGTCAAACGGGTACGCTTACCGATGCGATGGTGGATGCGGATGTCTTCCTCGGTGTGAGTGCGCCGGGAGTCGTCAGCCCCGAAATGGTCAAATCGATGGCCAAAGATCCGATCGTGTTTGCAATGGCCAATCCGATTCCCGAAATCCAACCTGAATTAGTCTGCAATGACGTGGCGGTAATGGCGACAGGACGCAGTGACTATCCTAACCAAATCAATAACGTCTTAGCCTTTCCTGGGGTCTTTCGCGGCGCGATCGATTGCCGTGCCAACCAGATTACGATTAACATGTGTCTCGAAGCGGCCAAAGCGATCGCATCTTTGATTAATCCCAACGAACTCAACCGCGAATATATCGTGCCATCGGTGTTCGATAAACGCGTCGTCACTGCTGTTGCGGGTGCAGTCCAAAAAGCAGCGCGCGAAGAAGGGGTTGCGAAATACTAGGAAATGAGGATTTAATAACATACAAATCTACCCTTGCCCCTACCAAAGGTCGGGTTGGGGGCGGTGCCTAATCCTTAGACCCAGTGATTCAGTCAGTTAATCGCAAGAATTTATGGTTCGAGAGATCGATGGCAATAATTGCCTCGATCGGGTTTTTGATGGCAATATTCGATCTGACTTATATCCCCTGGCGCGGGTTCTACTTCAAGCAGATTCCTCAAGTCACGCAGTTTTACGATCCATATAAAGGGATCGAACCACATCGTGAAACCGAGCGCTATCTCAATGCTGTCGAGCAACTTAAAGGAGTAGTTAAAACAACCGGAATATCTTCCGCCGAAGCCCAAAGTTGGCTGCAAGAATTGGATACTTTGAGTGTGAGTATGATTCAAAATAATCCTTTTCAAGCTGCTGGTAAAACTGGCAACTTAGAAAAGATTAAAAATGAAGTGCGCGATCGCGTTCGCAATCAGTCGGCAAAAGGTGCGTTTGCTACTTTCTGGAGTCAACCTTACTTAATTAAAGCTGGCTGGGACAAGGAGATTGGTTTCTACGATCGCAAAATCAAACCATTAATCGTCACTAACTATTATCGCCGTTTAGATGAGGATGGAGATTTTATCGATCGCTTCTGGGAGATCGACCTGATTTTTATCGGCATCTTTGCTGGTGAATTTATCGGGAGAAACTTTTATATTCGCCGTCACAATCGGAACGCTAGTTGGCAGCAAGTAATTATCTGGCGCTGGTATGACCTGCTCCTATTATTACCCTTCGCTCGCGTCCTGAGAGTGATTCCAGTTGTGGTCCGATGGCACCAGGCAAAATTTATCAACTTAGACTTAATCCGGATCGAAGTCAATCGCTTGCTAGTCGGACAAATTATTAACGATCTGACCGATGCTGTCGTGATTCAAGTATTGCAAAAAACTCAAAGTGCAGTCAAGCAGGGGCAAATAATCAAACTTATGGGTGGCTATCTCAACGGGCCACACATCGATTTAAATAATGTTAATGAAATTGAAGCAATTGTCGAACTAATTTTGGAGATCGTTGTCTATCGGGTAATTCCGAGAATTCAGCCGGATCTCGAAGCGATATTTCGACATTTATTTCACAAAGCCTTATTAGAATCTCCCGCTTATCGCAATCTCCAACTGCTCCCTGGTATTGGCGAGTTGCCCGCTCAGGCGATCGATCGAGTGGTTAAGGAAGTTTCGGCATCGATCTACATTGCTCTCACCAAAGTCATGGCAGACCCCGATCGAGGGAAGCTCGGTCAACAGCTAGCTGCCAATCTCACTCAAGCGCTCAGCGATGAAATGCAGCGCGGCCAAACAGTTATCAAGATCGAAGCTCTGCTCTACGATCTACTCGAAGAAATTAAAGTTACTTACAATAATAAATTATAGAATTTACGAACCATCTGCTGTCGATCGACTAATATTTTCGAATTCATACTGGTGGGAATTTTTTCAATAATTGCATTAGTTCCTTCCGGAAATTAGGATTATTATAACGTTTTGCCGACATTGCTCCTAAATGCAATGCTGTATGCGCTAAGTTGAATTGTTCTGTATAATAGAGTGCCATTCCCTCGGCATAAAAGCTAGTTTCATCGCGATCGACCTGCTGTTCCAATCCACAATCTTGAATTGATTTTGCGCGATCGAAATCCTCGATCGCCTGGGGAATTTTACCCTGCTCGTAATAGATAACCCCGCGATGATATAGGGCAGAAATATACATTGGCGACAGCTCGATTGCTTGTGTGAAATTCTCGACCGCGTGAGTTTGTAATCGCGAACGGTGATAAATTATTCCAAGTAAATAATGCGCGTCAAAACAAGCTTTATCCAAGTTTTGAGCCTGCTGGCAACTACTCACCGCTTGCTCGTAGTTGCCCTCACGAAAATAAATCCACGCGATCTCGATATAAGCTTTAACATATCGAGGATTGAGTTCGATCGTGCGCTCATAATCAGCTAAAGCATTATTTAAATTACCTAGTTCCGCGTAACAGATCCCGCGTCGAAAATAAGGCGAAATCGACTGAGGATCTAGGGAAATAGCTTTAGTGCAATCCTCGATTGCTTTAGAATATTTGCCGCGCAAGCGATGAATTTCAGCGCGATCGTCATATACAGTTGGTTGCCACGGATTATTTTGCAAAAAGAGATCGTAATCAGCACCTGCCTCTTCAAGATTACCTAATTGTTGATGAGTGCGTCCGCGTGCGTGATACAGGATAATCTCTTCTGGCTTAAGCGCGATCGCCCGCTCGAAATCTGTCAAAGCGAGGGTATATTTTTTCAGTCGATCTAAACAGATACCGCGATAATAGTAACCAGAAGAATCATGCGGACAAGCCGTAACATGGCGATCCAAGATCGATAATGCTGTTGCATGGTCTTTCACCTTAATTAAGGCCATTGCTGCCAGCCACAGCGCTTCAGAATGCTCGGGAGACTTGGAAAGGATATGCCGACAATCGGCTAGAGTTACCGAATAGTCATTCAAACAGTAAGCGACGATTGCGCGTTGATGAAAATATTCCTCGCACTCGGGAGCGCACTTAATCGCTAAATTGCAAGCATCTAAAGCGGCTGGATAATCTTTGAGATTATAGTGAGCACGAGCTAGCCCGATATAGGCTGGAGCTAATTTAGGATCGATTACTCCCCAGCCAAAACTTGCTACTGCTGTAGTTTGTGGGGTAGCGGCGGCTACCGACTCTCCCTGGAGCGCAATGTCGATCGCTAGCAGGTATGCTGCTTTTGCGCGATCGTAGTCTTTCGATTGCATTAAGTTGCGCGCTGCTTCACAATGAGAACGCACTAACTGTTCGATGTCCATCATACTTTCTCGATTCGGCGGACTTGGGGTTGCAGCATCAAATGGTAACGGCATATTATATTCTAGACACTCAAATAAATATCGCTAGCGATGCTCTGTCGCAATTGTGAAGCTACGAGATTTCTAGTTCGGACTCGCTCCCAATTTCGGCTCGAACCCTACTTTAATTTTGGCTGAAATATGGTTAGAGAATACACTTATTTTTACTTAATAAAAAATTTTACATCTTCTTTGCCGACTCAATCTCCACTACATGGAAATTTTCCACAACCGTTTTCACCCAGTCTTAAAGCTTATATCTATATTACCCCTTTAAGCGGAGAATATCGCTAACCAAATATCTACTATGGTCGATTGTAATCGACCGTTCCGAGCTATACTTTACACGGGCATAACTTGAGCATAGGCGATCGAAGAGATGATAGTCTAGTAAAGTCAAGGAAAAAGTGGAGCTTGAGGGATGAGCAATCTAAACTTTACGGAAGAAGATCGAGAAATATTAAATTATGAAAGATTTCACCATCCTCATCCCAGGGTCCAGTTGAAGATGGAAGTATTATGGCTTAAAAGTCAAAACTTACCTTTAAATATGATTTGTAGGCTAGCAAACATTTCACCTAATACATTGAGGAAATATTGTCAACAATATCAGGCTGGTGGTATAGAAAAACTCAAAGAAATTAACTTTTATCAACCCAAAAGTGAATTAAGATTACATCAGACAACTATCAAAGAATATTTGAAATTGAATCCTCCAGCTACCATAAATGAAGCTGTAAATCAGATTGAAAATCTTACCGGAATTAAACGCAGTCCAACCCAGATCCAAAAATTCCTGAAATCAATAGGGATGCGATGTTTGAAAGTTGGGGCTATTCCTTCTAAAGCAGATCCAGATGAACAGGAAGAATATAAAATAAATAAGCTAGAACCCAGGTTAGAAGAGGCAAGACAAGGAAAAAGAGCGGTTTTCTTCGTGGATGCGGCTCACTTTGTCATGGGAGCTTTTTTGGGGATGATTTGGTGTTTTCAACGGCTGTTTATTAAGTCACCTTCAGGGAGAAAACGGTTCAATGTGCTGGGAGCATTAAATGCCATTACTCATGAAGTTATTTTGGTTACTAATGACAGCTATATCACTGCTATTCAGATTTGTGAACTTCTGCAAAAATTAGCTGACCTAGGACTGAGCATTCCCATTACTCTGGTTTTAGACAATGCTCGATACCAAAAATGTCGAGTTGTCCAAGATTTAGCTAAATCCTTGGAAATAGAATTACTGTACTTGCCGACTTATTCGCCCAATCTAAATTTGATTGAAAGACTATGGAAGTTTGTTAAAAAGAAATGTTTGTATGGCAAGTATTATGAGGATTTTACTCAGTTCTCATCAGCCATCTCTGAATGTCTAAATGATGCTCATCTGCAACATAAAAAAGAGCTTGATTCCTTGCTCACACTCCGCTTTCAGCATTTTGATAAAGCTCAGGTTATGACCGTTTAAAGTATAGTGCAACATCCCGATCGGCTGTGGTCATGCAATGTTGTTGACTGGACAGTCCCGAGCGATACATTAATCATAATGCGCTATACATCGGATCCTAACTTGGCGTTATCGACATGAAAACAATGTATTTGCGTGCTGACAAGCAAGCATCGTCTATCGATACAAATGAGTTTTTACGGCAGTTGTAGTTACCAACCTTCATTAAAATTCGCCCGACATACTAGTTTTAACTGCTAACTTTGTAACTGTAGCTTCCCATACTATCTGCAACACCTGATGTTGATAAATATGATGGTAATGCAATAATAGTAAACATGAAGTTATCTTCGAGCGATAAGATCTTGGCGACGATTGCGGCAGCGGTTGAAATACTCCAGTCAAAAAAATTGACTGGAGTACTCATTACGAAGCAAGCGACAGGGTGGTGTAGTCGAATTACTATTTTTACACTTCAATTTAGTTAATTCCTAGGGAAATTGGGGAAGTTAATAATAACTTAAGTGAAACTTAAATTGAGATCGGTTGAAATAGTTGCGTTCGTTGCACACCAGGCGATACCATCGGATGTTAAATATCTATTAGCTATACCACTCGAGCGAAATCAATCGTTCCAAGTGGCTGAAAATTAATTGCCAGAAGTGCAAAGCTTCCTGCTTATCAAAAGTTCGATCTGTGTTCGATCGAATCCAAGATTGGCTCGATGTCAAAAATTACGAATTTCTGTGGGACGATCGATCGACAAGAAAGATGATGACAAACCGAAAAAATAGCCGCAGACGTGGTGCGATTTTAACTGCTGTGGGTTATCAAAAACTGCAAGCAGCCAGAAGCGAATCAGAACGAGTCAATAATTTTGGAGATCGGTATACAAATGAAGAACTCGCGAAACTGACAGGACTTTCGCTCAAGACGATTGCCAAACTATTTGGCCGTACAGCTAATTTGGGAACACAGCACCAAGTTGCGGTAGACAAACAAACGCTAGAGCTGTGTTTTGCGGCTTTTAATTTAGGGTTGGAGCGCACTGACTATCTGTATCCAGGAAATTTCGAGATAGCAGATCGGGTAGAACCCAGTCAAATTATTGAGTCAGTGGCGATGAAGATCGAGCCTCAAGTGCGATCTGTCGATGCAGATTTAGCTGTGGATTATGGTGAAGCGCCAGATGTATCGATATTTTTTGGGCGAGTAGCTGAATTAACCAAATTAAGCCGCTGGGTCACAGCAGATCGCTGTAAGCTTGTCCTCATTTTGGGTATGGGGGGCATCGGCAAAACTGCTTTAGTCACCAAACTGGCACGACAGCTGCAGTCACAATTTACCATCACAGTGTGGCGATCGCTCCGGAATGCGCCATTGCTGACAACTTTGTTGCCCGAATTAATTCAGATCTTCTCGCAGCATACCGAAACTGTGGATCCCAATTTAGAAATCTCTGCGCAAATTTCGCGATTACTTTACTATTTTGCTGGCGATCGCTGTTTATTGGTACTTGATAATGCCGAAGCAATTATCCAAAGCCAGGGTGAAGCTGACGACGAACGCCATGAATATCCCGGCTATGCAGAGTTGCTGCGTCGGATTGGGGATTCGCCCCATCAAAGTTGTCTGTTGCTAACGAGTAGGGAAAAGCCCGCAGTAATCGCGCCATTGGAGGGAAAATGTTTGGCAGTGCGGACATTCGTGCTGCCAGGACTTACCACCGCAGATAGTGAGAACTTATTCAATGCTAAGGGTGTATCGATGTCGGTCGTAGGTCGCTCGCGATTGGTAGAAATTTATAGTGGCAATCCGATGGCACTGAATATCGTTGCGACCTCGATTTGTGATTTGTTCGCTGGCGACATCGATGAATTTTTGGCGACAGAAGTTACGATCTTCAGCGGTATCCAGCAATTGCTCGATCGCCAATTCGACAGGCTTTCACCCGCAGCAAGTGCTGTGATGTATTGGTTGACGATCGAGCGAGCAGCAGTCTCGTCAACTAATTTACATCCGCAAATCGTGCCAGCAACTACCAGAGCGCGCTTATTAGCAACATTAGACTCCTTGATCGGACATTCGCTGATCGAACGTAGTGATGGCAAATTTACCCAGCAATCGGTGGTGATGGAATACATGACCGCTCGTTTTATCGATTGTGTGTGTCGGGAACTTGCGACATGGGATCTCGCTGCCGAGCGTCCCCAGCAACTACCTTTGTGGCTGAGCTATCCCTGGCTCAAAGCGCAGTCACCTGAATATATTCACGCGATCCAAACCCGACTGATTCTCAAACCGATCGCCTGTCAATTACAATTACAATTTGGCAATAAATCGGCATTAGCAGAGCGGCTCAAAGTGATTCTAGCCGGCTTACAAGCACATTATCGGGATGTCGTCCATTATGGTGGCGGAAATTTAATCAATCTGCTCCGGTACTTGCAAATCGATCTAACGGGTTACAACTTTGCAAACTTACCGATGTGGCAAGCCAATCTCCAAGGTGCTGTGTTGCACGATGTAGATTTTAGCGGTGCCGACCTCTCTCGATCTCATTTCACTCAAAACTTTGGCGGAATTTTTGCCTTAGCGGTAAGTCCAGACAATCGCTTTGTCGTCATGGGCGATTATAGCGGTAATTTATATCTTTGGCAGATCCAGAGCAAGCAACTCCAGCACAAGCTGGTGGGACATACCAATTGGATTTGGTCGGTAGCCTTCAGCCGTGACGGTCGGACGCTCGCCAGTGCTAGCCAAGATGGCACAGTCCGGCTTTGGGATCCGACCACGGGCGAGATCGATCGGGTGCTCCAAGTTGATAGCTATCAAGTGTTGTCGTTAGCCTTTAGTCCGGTGGCTATCAACCTGCTGACCAGTAACGAATCAGTCTTGGCCACAGCACATGGGAACGGCCAGATTCGACTGTGGAATGTCGCGACTGGCGAAACGATCCGGACGATTACCGCCCATCCCAGACAAGTATTCTCGGTCAGGTTTAGTCCCGATGGCAAACTGCTAGCATCGGGTAGCGACGATCGGACGGTGAAAATTTGGGATGCTAGCACTGGCGACTGTGTGCAGACCATTAGCATCCATACCAAGCGCGTGTGGTCGGTGAGATTCAGCCCCGATGGTAAGTTACTCGCCACCTGTAGCGGCGATGGGACGATTAAAATTTGGAATGTCGAGACCTGGACTGTACTGCACACGCTCACTGGCTATCGCGATTGGATTTTTGCGGTTTGTTTTAGTCCCGATAGTCACATGTTGGCGACGGCTAGTAGCGGCCATGTCGTGAAAGTTTGGGATCTGCGTACCAATCAAAAAATCTGCACTTTACGCGGACATACTACTTGGGTCTCGACACTCCAATTTAGTCCTGATGGCAACTTATTAGTCACTGGCAGCGGCGATCGCTCGGTGCGATTGTGGGATACTCACACTTGGCAAGAATTATACTGCTGGCAGGGTTATACCAATTGGCTCGAGTCGGTGGTATTCGATCCGACGGGGACTCAGGTTGTCAGTGGCTCTCAAGATGGGATCGCGAGGGTGTGGGATGTCCAAACTGGCAAAATGCGTCAGACATTGACCGGACATCAGCAAGGTTTGTGGTCGGTTGATTATAGTCCCGATGGTAGATCGATAGCCACAGGGAGCGCCGATAGTACGGTCAAAGTATGGGATGCTCGATCGGGCGAACTAGTGCATACTTTCTCGGTCGAGCAGGGCGATGTGTGGCGGGTCAAATTTAGTCCCGACGGTCGGTTGCTAGCTGGGATCGGAATGGACAACACTGTCGTGTATTTATGGTCGCTAACGGGAGAATTGTTGACTACCTTAGTCGGACATACAAATGTCGTGCGCGCGATCGCGTTTAGTCCCGATCTTCAGCTATTGGCAACGGGTAGTTTTGATTCCTACTGGCGATTGTGGGATGTGGCAACCAGTCAGCTGTTGGGCTGTTATGCGGGACATACTAATTGGATTTGGGATATCGCCTTCAGTCCAGATGGCAAGCTGCTAGCGAGTTGTAGTGCCGATCGCACTGTCCGGCTTTGGGATGTGGCGACAGGTAACTGCTTACACATCTTTGAGGGGCATACTCAAGAGGTTGTCGCGGTGAAATTTAGTCCGAACGGGCGAGAGTTGGCAACCAGTAGCGGCGATCGCACGATTAAAATCTGGAAAATCGAGACAGGACAAGTACTCCAGACCTGGAGCGAGCATCTCGATCGGGTTTTGTCGATCGGTTATAGTCCGGATGGTAAGTTATTAGTTAGTAGCAGTGCAGATGAAACTATTAAATTCTGGGATGTTGCTACAGGTAATTGTATCCTGACTTGCAAGCCGCCAGCACCATATCTGGGGATGAATATTACGGGTGTAACTGGCTTGACGACTGCGGCGATCGAGTCGCTAAAAACTTTAGGCGCAGTTGTCGATGCGGAAGATCGATCGAGTCCATCCTAAAGTGATACCAATTTAAAAAAACGATCCAGACAGATCGATCGCTCGACTCCAGAGACAGCAAGGTTTCCCCAATCCAAAATCCAAAATGGTATGAATATTGCCAGATTTTGGCCGATGACGAGGAGAGTGCTTACGAAAAATCGATACGTTAGTGATTACGACAATAACGTATCGATCGACAAACACAGCTAAAAATTAAGCAGCCTTACTCAAGATCTTGGCGACAACAGTCATCGTTGCCTCATACAGCAAATCCCGTCCCCAGCGTTGGAGATACTCAGCCATCAAGTCCTCAGCATTTCGCTCTGATAGCGAGTTTACCTGATCCACCCGTGCCGATTGAGTGCCACCGCGTGTCTCCATCTGCATACAACCAGCCACCTCCGAACAGAGGACTGTGCTACAGTTGGCTTTGGGATTGGTGGAGAGGAGCCTGATCCCCATGATATCGCCAGGAATCTCACCCGCATCTGCAGTCGGCATTCCAGCTAATTCGGTGTGAATTTTCCGGCCATCAGGAGCGACAAAATCAACTTCGCGGAGGTCGTAGTCGCCACCTGAATGAGTATAGCTGACGACTTCCCATTGAAGACGACTGGAGAGCCAACCGAGGAACATGATTGCTTGAGCGGGATTACCTTTCTCATAATTGACATCTACTCGATCGATCTCGGTGATATCTTTGCGTCTAGCTGGGGGATCGAACGCTTCTGCCGTCAATTCTTGCCAAGCTGATACTCGCCGCCAATTGAGATCGATGACAGGAATTCCGCGATCGAGAATACCGTGTAAATGTAATAACTCATCTTCGGCAGCTTTAAATTCGGCTGAGTCGAAAATGACCGAATGTGCTCGATGGGATAACTGTTGGAATAATTGGGTATCAGGTGCAGGGGTGTCTTTCCACCACAAGAATCTGGGTAAGTCGGCAACAGCTAGATTCGCAATACTCTCACCATTGCGTTCTAGGGCTTCTGGAGTGCCCCGCAGGGTGACATATTCGCTACAAACTAATGTATGCAGCAATTGCTTTTTCATCGGGCCATATACCGACACTTGCGCCCCGACGCCAAGATCTTCGCCTGCTACGGGACAGATCGTAATAATGCGACGAGGATTGGTATTAGCGATCGCATCTGTGACTACATAGCCACGATGATCGACATCTTTTTCGACAGCGATCGATTGGGTATCGTGGGTGGCGACGATGCGATCGTGATAAGCCGCCTGAATCTTACTCATCGTATCGAGATCGAGTTTGCCAGTCACTGGTAATTTATAAGCTTCTTGGGCTGCTTTAATTGCTTTAGCCTGAGCTGGCCCAAAAATCCCATCGATCGGACCGTCGTAGAAGCCCAATAGGGCTAACATATGCTGAGTGGGTTCTGGCTCGTAGACGAGCAAAGTAAAGGTAGTGGCTTGAGTGGCCACGAGCGCATCTTCTTTTTGATTCTCTGGTTGATAGTCTTTCCAGATCTGATTTAGTTCGTTTTCGATCTCTGTCACCGATACATCTTTGGGCGCACGCAGTGAGACAATAGGCGGCGATTGGATACTCATAATTTAGGGGATAGTGGATAGTGAATAGTGGCTAGTAGCTGGTGAATAGTGGCTAGTGGCTAGTGATTAGAGTAGTGAGCGTAGCTTACTGATTAGTGTTAGGGTGTGTCGATCGATTTCAGATCTTTAATAATGACTAGTCATTACCAAGTAGCTACTAGTCACTAGTCACTAGCCACTAGCCACTAATCCCTAGAATCTGTGCCAAGATCTGCCGTCATCGTTGATTAAATCTTCCGCCTCTAGTGGGCCTCCAGTGCCAGCCTCATACAACGGGATCGAATCTGGGTTGGTATCTGCCTCCCATGCCGATAACGCTGGTGTAACGATCCGCCATGCTTCCTCGACTTCATCCGATCGCGTAAACAATGTCTGATCGCCTAGCATACAGTCGATTAAGAGTCGATCGTATGCATCGGAAGACTTTACGCCAAAGGCCGATTGGTAACTAAAATCCATGTCTACCGTGCGGGTACGGAGATCCGCACCAGGCATCTTGGCATCAAATTGAAGAGAGACACCTTCATTGGGATAAATCTGGATCGTGAGAATATTCGGGTTGGCTTGACGGGTACCAGATGGGAAGATCAACCACGGCACTTCTTTAAATTGCACGGCAATTTCTGAGACCTTTTTCGGTAAGCGTTTGCCAGTTCGTAAGTAGAACGGTACCCCTTTCCACCGCCAGTTATCGACCATAAATTTCATGGCGACGAAACTATTCGTGACAGAACCAGGGGCGACTCCCGGTTCTTCGCGATAACCTGGAATCGGTTCGCCTTTCATCCAGCCTGCTTTGTATTGACCGCGAATTGCCGATCGATTGAGATCGTTGAGATCGGCTAGCCGAGTTGCTTCGAGTACTTTAACTTTCTCTGTCCGAATCGAGTCGGCATCAAGCGAATTTGGCGGCTCCATCGCTGTCAGGCAGAATACTTGCATCAGGTGGTTTTGAATCATATCCCGCAGTGCGCCAGCGGACTCATAATAACCCGCCCGGTCTTCGACTCCCACAGTTTCCGCAACGGTAATCTGAACGTGATCGACATAATTGCGATTCCAGAGTGGTTCGAAGATCGCATTGGCAAATCGCAATACCAACAGATTTTGGACGGTTTCTTTGCCCAGATAGTGGTCGATCCGGTAAACTTGTTGCTCCTGACAATACTGTCTGACGACCCGATTCAATACTCGGGCGGAACTGAGATCCCGTCCGAAGGGTTTCTCGATTACTAGGCGATCTTTTTGCGGATCGCTTAACATCCCCGCACCACCTAATTGCTTGATGGCTTCGGGGAAGAAATTGGGCGCGACGGAGAGATAGAAAACGCGATTGCCCATCGTCCGCCGCTCGGTATCGACTTCGCTGAGGAAGGATTTGAGTTTTTGATAGCTTTCGGGTTTGTCGATGTCACCGGAACAGTAATATAGTCCCTTGGCAAATTCGTTCCAAGCGGTTTCGTCTTGGATCCCATTACCAAATTCTTCGATCCCCTGTTTGGAGTGGTCTCGGAAGTATTCATTAGTCCACTCGCGCCGTGCGACACCCACGATCGTGATTTCGGGAGGTAATCGGCGATCGAGTCGCATTTGATAGAGGGCAGGGATCAGTTTGCGATGGGTGAGATCTCCCGATGCGCCGAAGATGGTGAGAATCTGAGGTTCGGGGACGCGTTCTTGGCGTAAGCCTTGGCGGAAGGGGTTTTCGAGGAGATCGAGCATTTATGATACAGGAGATAGGGGATAGGGAATAGGGGTTAGGGATAGGGTACGGGGAATAGGGTTAGGGTTTGACGAGCAAAGCTCGTTATCGAGCCAATGCATTACTCATCCCGCCTAATTTCTCAATCCCGATCCCCGATCCCCTAATCGATTAAGCTGGAGTCAATGCCTTGATTTTCTCATCGAGAGATTTCGTTAAGGAGTCAAACGGTTTGACAAATTTGTCGATCCCGTCGAGTAATAATTCCACCATTACCGACTCTAAATCGATCTGAATATCAGGATCTTTGAGACTGGCGATGAGGCGATAAGCTTCATCCACTCCAGCTTCGATGCGGCTAGCAGGATCGCAATGATCGGCACAGGCTTCGATCGTGGCTGGTGGCAAGGTATTGACGGTATCGTTGCCGACTAAGCCATCGACATACATTACGTCGCTGTAGCTGGGGTCTTTGGTACCAGTACTCGCCCAGAGTAGCCGTTGAACGCGTGCTCCTTTAGCTGCTAGTGCTTGCCAGCGATCGGTAGCGATGATTTTTTTGTATTCTTGATAGGCGACTTTGGCATTGGCGATCGCGATTTTTCCTTTGAGGGCGGCGATTTTTTCGGCTTTAGTCTGGTCGGTGAGGTTTTTAAGCAGATTGTCTAGTTTAGCATCGATGTTAGTATCGATCCGGCTGAGGAAAAAGCTTGCTACGGACGAAATCTTGCTAATATCTTCACCTTTGGCAGCGCGAGCTTCTAATCCTTCAATATATGCCCAAGCACAAGCAACGTAACTTTCGACGGAGAATAGCAACGTGACATTAACGCTAATCCCATCACCGATTACCTGCTTGACTGCTGGCAAACCTTTGAGCGTACCAGGAATCTTGATCATCACATTCGGTCGATCGATCTCTGCATAGTACCGCCGTGCTTCTGTAATCGTGCTCTCGGTATTATCGGCTAGTGCGGGCGGGACTTCGATACTGACATAACCATCGATCCCATCAGTCTCATCGTAGACGGGGCGTAAGATGTCGCAAGCATGGCGAATATCTGTAAAGACTAATGACTCGTAAATCTCGACGAGCGATTTACCGGCTTTTACGCCCTCAACGATTTGGGCATCATATACGGCATTTCCTGCAATTGCTTTCTCAAAAATCGCCGGATTAGACGTGATCCCCAATACACCGCGAGATATTATCAGTTCGGCGAGTTCGCCAGAGTTGATAATATCTCGGCTTAAGTTATCCATCCAGATACTTTGACCGTATTCATTCTCGATCGTCAATAAGGGATTTTGGACTGATGCTGCCATGATTTTATTTACTCCAATAGGTATAGACTATCGATCGTTTTCAAAGGTGGAACTGTAGCGAATAGATCTCGTTAACCAAGGAATATCCCAGCCTCCGTGTTAAATGAACACCACGCATCATCACTAAAATCCTCGATCGCCACTCTACCCTGCGGCACATTCTAGCCGATCGAGTTTCAAGCTGCTGTTGTGGATTTAGCCATCGCCGCTCACATAAGATTCAACTAAAGCTACATCGTCTTTACTCCCAATTATCAACGGCGTGCGGGCGTGAATCTTCTGAGGAACCACAGCTAAGATATCTTGAGTACCCGTACTCGCCCGTCCGCCAGCTTGTTCGATTAAGAATGCTAGGGGTGCAGATTCATACAACAGCCGCAGTTTTCCTTCGGGTTGTTTGGTAGTGCCGGGATAGAGAAATACACCACCCTGATAGAGAATCCGGTGGATATCTCCCACCAATGCCCCAGCATAACGCGCCGTATATCCAGGCTGAGCGTGAACGTACTTAATATAATTGCGATAACCTTCCGACCATTGCCAGAAATTACCTTCATTTACACTATAAACCGATCCCCGATCGGGGATCCGAATCCGTTCATCTGTCAGGATAAATTCACCCAAACTGGGGTCGAGTGTGAAGGAGTGTACGCCCGTCCCGATCGAGTAAACTAACATCGTACTCGCACCATACAGGATATACCCAGTCGCAATTTGCTTGCTGCCATCCTGAAGTAAATCCTGCGCCGTACCATCGGTATCTTCGCCTTCCTGTTGGCGAATGGCAAAGATCGAGCCGACGCTGAGGTTCACATCGATATTCGAGGAACCATCGATCGGATCGAATACTAGTGTATACCGACCGATCGAGCAATTTTCGGGGATGTAATAAGGTTTGTCCATCTCCTCTGACACCAGCCGACAGATTAAACCGCTCTGCTTGAAGACAGCGATAAATACGTCATTGGCATAGAGATCCATCTTCTTGACAGATTCGCCTTGGACGTTGACATCGCCGGTAAATCCCAGCACTCCCGCCATCAATCCCGCCTGACTCAACCGTCTGGCGATGAGTTTCCCGGCGAGGGCGATCCGATTCATAATCGCACTCAAGTCTTGAGCATCTGGCCCAAAGCTCTGCAATTGTTCGAGGACGTGACGCGAGAGGGTAGTACAGTCGCGGTCTAAGTTGGGTTTAGTAGAGGGTAATGCTTCGTTATTTAATTGGGCGAGGTTCATGATGCGGTTTGTCCCTCTAGATCTATCCCTATCTTAATCGGCAATGCTTAAGGAGCGGTGAAACCTTTACACTAACTCAATAAATTAGAATTTTTGTGAAGATATTTATCGAGAGCTGATGTAGATTTCAGGCAATACTCAGTTGAAGCATGTAGTGGGAATACCTCAGCCTACATTTATTGAGTCTAAGATACCAATGGATTGGAAATCTGGTGCGGGAGGATATCGGTAAATAAGTCGGTAAAGTGGCGAATTTTGTTTTCGACTTCTGCCCATTCTTCTTCAGCTTGAGAACCGCTGACGATGCCTGCACCTGCAAATAAGAATAGTCGATCGCCATCGACTAAACCCGATCGAATAGCAACGGCAAATTCTGTATCTGGATAACTCACCCAGCCCACGGGAGCGGCATACCAGCCACGCTCGAAGGGTTCGAGTTTTTGGATCAGTTTTAGAGCTTGAGGTCTGGGGAAGCCGCCAACAGCGGGGGTAGGATGGAGCTGGGGCAAGATTTGGGCATCATCGATCTCGGGTTTTAAGACACCCTGACATTGAGTGTACAAATGTTGGACTTTATTGAGCTTGAGAATTGTCAACTGGGGATCGATCGTCACTCGATCGCACAGTTCGGTTAAGATTCCATGTAAGTTATCGACGACTAACTGATGCTCGCGCAGATCTTTAGCTGAATTCCGCAGATTATCGCTCAACTCCCGATCGAGTTGGCGCGATGCACCCCGATGGCGAGTTCCGGCGATGGCTTCAGTTGATAATACGCGATCGTGGCGATGATACAGTCGCTCTGGGGAAGTCCCGATAAATGCCGTAGTCGGATCGATTTGGAAGCAAAAATGATAACTGTGCGGATTGTGTGGTTGCAGCGCGAGTAATAGCGACTGTGGCTGTAAATAATCGGCAAATGTCAATATCGATTGGCGCGCTAAGACGATTTTGTCGATATTCAGTTCGGCAAATGTTGTTAAGGCAAAATCGATGTTTTGGTGCCACTCGTCGTAATTTGGGAGATCGAACCGATCGAGTAATAATGGTAAAACTGGTTCGGGTCGTTTGTTACCTAACGTTAAATCGAGTCGAGCTAATTCTTGTAAAATCAGTTCTAATTGTTGCGATCGTCGTTCATGGCGATCGAATGGTGAGTCGGCCACCGATTTAGCTCTAAAATTACAGGCAAAATAAGTATGGTTGCCATCCGAGTAAATTTCAAATTTGGGAACGATAAATCGATAATTACCAAATAATTTCCAAGTCGGATCGCTCGTTCGCTCTCGATCGAACTCGATGCCACCATAGTAACGAACTTGCGGAAATAATGGCGATAAATTTTGTCTTAATTGCTGAAAAATAGTTGAATAGCTAATCGGTCGATCGTCACTAATCAGATCTACTAGTCCTACTCCAGCCATCGTAAACTGTCCCGACCGATCCGACCAATATGTCTTGACATCTACTGATTGTCTGTCCAACCAACTCAATGGCGACAAGACTGAAATCTGCACCTCAATGCGCAAAATTTTACCCTCTATTTCTAGCGGGAGATCGAGATAATCGTACTTAAAGAAGTGACGAATCTGGGTGGCTATCTTCAGATACAGATCGTGCTGTTGAAGTCGGCGATCTTCTGGTTGCAGCCCACTTAGAGAGTGGCTGGCAGTATCGGACATGACGATCGTAAATTGTGGATTGGACGATGTTGCACTTTATTCGGCAGCAACCGCCACGAGTTGCTTAACTCGTTTGTGCGCTTGATGAGCGACAAGGAAAAATAATTGTTTAGATCTCCTCCGCAGGCACAGTCGGTTTAGACATCATACTCGAGAGCGGTGGCGGTTCGACTACAGGTGCAGAGTTTTGGCTTAATGCTGCGACTGCTGCATTACCAGGATTGACAATCCCCCCAGAAATGATGACCTTAAAGGCATCTTCGATCGACATTGCTAAATCTAAAACATCCTGTTCGGGCACGACAGCATACCAACCCGTTGTGGGGTTGGGAGTCGTGGGAATAAACAGGTTGAGCATTCCTTGCGGCATCTGCGACTGAATTTCACCATCGATCGTGCCAGTCACAAATGCCAGTGCCCAAATTCCCCGTCGGGGATATTCTACCAACACTACGCGCCGAAATTTGTTCCCCGAATCTTTGAGCAGGGTTTCTAAGAGTTGTTTGAGTGTTTTATAGACCGCACCTGCCAGGGGAATGGCCTGTAGTAGTCGTTCGCCGATATCCAACAACCATTTACCAGCAATATTCCGTGCCATCAGCCCAATCAGGAGAATGGCTAACAATGGTGCCGTCAATCCGACTAAGAGATTTAAAACATAAACTAAGACTGGATGTAGCCCATCAAAGGGGTTGATCTGTTTGGGAATGCGGGTCAAGAAATTGACTACCCATGTTGCCACGTTAATAGACAGCCAGATCGTCGTAGCAAGTGGGATCGCTACTAGCAAACCAGCAATTAAATCGTTTTTTAAGTCCTGCTTGAAATGTTGGAACACAAATCTCCGATTTTGATAACTATCGGTATTTTTTGAACTAGTCTATTCACACTATACAAAGCTTTGTCCGATCTGGGGAGGGGCGATCGGCGAATCGACGAGTAACAGTGACTAGCCACTAGCCACTAGTTACTAGCCACCAATCACTACTTCAGCACGCGTCTCAATCCCGCCCAACCGATCGTAATATACGCGATCGCCAATAACAAACTTGCCAAACTCGTTCTCACTCCAGTTTGCAACATGCGCTTGCTAATTCGATCCTCCGCACTTTGTTTTTGGGTTTGGATGCTTTGCTGCGACTCAAGATCGAATTTTTTGGGATCGCTGACGAGTAATTCTAGCTTGGTCTTGGTGAGTTGGAGTCCTACCAGCCGTTCGCCTTGAGCTAGACCACTTTTAAGTTCTTTATCGATCGTGGCAATCTGTTGATTGACTTGCTCTTTACTGAGAGCTTTCATTTGTTGAATGTTGCTCTTCAATCCTGAAGCTTCAGTCTCGATTCTTTTAAAATCTTGAGTTCTGATATCGTTTGTTTTGATTAACTGGAAGGGAATAATCAAGACAAAAATTAGTCCCAATAAGCTAGCGAGACTAAAAGTTCCAATCCGCCACGCATTCCCCCGATCTCCACCATCCTCTGTCGAAACGATCCGGATCCAATCGCCAGCCACCATAAACGAGATCCCCACTAGTGGGAGTAATCCACCATCGACGAGTTGACTGGTAGCATACAGCCACCAGCGGTCGCCTTCTAACACCAGATTTTCTGGCGGTAGTAAGATCTTGAAGATGAGATCGATCAGTGAAGATAAAATCAGTACTGCACCTGCGGTTTTAAGCGCGAGGGGGGTGAGAAAACTACTAACAGTAGGTTGCATAGTCTAAGTTATAGAGATATTTGAGCTATTCACCCCGACCAGTGGGCGAACTAATAAGTGTCGTGGAGGATACATAAAACCAAGATTATCTTGTTTTGGGGATGTTCCCGTCGATAGTTACCAAGTGTCGCCTAAAATAATAATTATTCAGTTTATCGGCGATCGCGATTGTTATGACAATGGAAGTTTTTGTTTATCCAGATCGTCAGGCATTAATTGATGCCGCGCTGAACTCGATCGTCGATCGCGTGCGGGTGGCTGTTGCCGAGCGGCAGTCTTGCTCGATCGCATTATCTGGCGGTTCGACACCGGAACCATTGTACGCTGCACTGGCACAACAAGACCTGCCTTGGGCGCAGATCCACATTTTCTGGGGCGACGAACGCTATGTGGCTCCGACGCATCGAGATAGTAATTATGGAATGGCGAAGCGGGTGTGGCTCGATTTAGTCCCGCTCCCAGCGACAAATATTCATCCGGTACCGACCGATTTAGCCACACCACAGTTGGCGGCGGCGGCATACGAGCGCGAGCTTCAGCTCGAAGCTGGAAGTATGCCACAGTTCGATATCATTCTGCTCGGGATGGGCGATGATGGGCATACCGCCTCGTTATTCCCCCATACGGTTGCTTTGTCGGAACGCGATCGACTGATAACTGTCGGCGACAAAGACGGACAGCCACGGATCACTTTTACATTTCCCCTCATCAATAATGCCCGCAGCGTCATCTTTCTCGTCGCCGGAGAGAGCAAGCAACCAGCGTTAACTGAAGTGTTCGCGCCTATAGGCGATGCCGCACTCTACCCCTCTCGATCGGTGCAGCCGCAGGGCGAACTACTGTGGCTACTAGATGCAGCAGCAGGAGCGAAGTTAATTCATAATTCATAATTTATACACACACCTAAACTCTGCTAAAATGCGATCGGGCTAAGTCTCCAAAACTTAACAGTTAATTTTTATGATAGTCTGTCCGAACTGTAAGCATGAAAACCCTGAAGGCGCAACTAGCTGCGAGGCTTGTTTTACGGCCTTACCCGCTACTAAAGCTTGCCCGACCTGCGGCGCTGCCGTTCAACTCGACGCTACATTTTGTGGGCAGTGCGGTCAGAATCTAACCTCAGCCGATCCTAAAAATCCCATTCTGCTACCGCCACCAGTTGCTGCGATCGAGCCTGTTAATTCTGGCTTGCCGCCAACAGTTTTGACAGGTAAGGAAATCACTGCACCCCCACTCTCCGCTCCTCCAGTAGCAAGTGAGGTTCCAAGTGAGGTTCCACCTCAGCTGCCCGATCCAGCACCAGCATTACCATCGATCGCACCCGAGCCAACTAGCGAAAGTTCGCTACCACCAACAGTAGTATCGGCACCAGTCGAGAGCGCTTCAGCACCCGTAGTAGAGCCACCAACAGCACCTGTGGTCGCTACTCAAATCCAAGCTACTGCTTATCATTTGCTGCACCTGCAAACGAACACCAGTTTAGAAATTCCGCTGCATTTACAAGTCATTCACATTGGTAAGCCTAACGAACAGTCGCCGCCTGATATCGATGTCTCGGGCTTTCCCTCTGCCGAGGTAGTATCACGCGTTCATGCAAATATTCGCATCGAAGGGCAAGAATATTATATCGAAGATGTCGGTAGTGCTAATGGCACTTATATCAATCATAACGTTCTCGCGAAAGGGAATAGGCACCTGTTACGTTCTGGCGATCGCATTGGTTTGGGTAAAGGGGATCTAGTAACTTTTATCTTTCAATAGCACTGCCGCCCGTTAACCTTCGAGTTCGGTCATTACTCTAGCAAAGAAATCTGGTTTGTATTTGCCAAGCAAGCAGACGCTCTATGCCAAGAAGTTGTATCTAAATTATGTCAGCCCTCAGTTTAAATCCGCTTCATTCAACTCCTTGAGCAGCTATCCTATATGTCCGCCATCGTATTAAATCTGCTTAATTCAATTCCTGTGCAGAGCTGGACATTTCTTTCCGAAGATGTCGTTCGCATCGGGCGGGCAACGGATAATAATGCGATTTTATTTAGTGCGGTTGTCTCGCGACATCATGCTGAATTAAGGTGGAGTGAAGCTGATGGTTGGGTGCTAGTAAATATGAGTCCAAATGGAACTTATTTTAATGGCGAAGCTATCAAAACAATGGCGGTAGAAGATGGCATGATAATTAGATTAGCAACTTCAGGGCCGAAAATTCAGATTAAAGTACTGGTGGGTAAACTCGATAATGACATTCCAGTTGGGGACTAGTAAATATTCCCAACTGGTGGAGCACAGGATCGGGACTAATTACGTAATTGAACTGGCATGACTAAATAAGTCATCTTCAGACCGCCTAGTGGGTTCAGAATCACTGGTTCGAGCGGGCCATTGAGATTGATGACGATCTCTTGAGTCGGGAGTGTTTTCAACCCATCCATGAGATATTTGATATTAAAGGCAATATCTAGATCTGCCCCAGAGATCTGGGCGCTGAGCGATTCGCGTCCGCTGCCACGATCCGCCGCTTCTACTGAGAGCGAAATCTCACCTTTGCTACTGTCGATACTAAATTTCACTAAATTTGCTTGGTCGGCAAGAATTGCAATGCGTTCGAGCGAGCTGAGTAATTGTTTGCGATCGAGGGTAACTTGGCGCTGAAACTGCTTAGGAATCAGTAATCGATAGTCAGGGTATTTTCCTTCTAATGTCCTAGTGGTTAATTTTTGATCTCCCCAAGCAAAAACTACTTGTCCTTGCTCCAATTGTAATTCCAATCGATCTTGTTCGTGCCGCGATCCAAGCATTTTTTCCAGTTCGCGTAAAGCCTTAGCAGGCACGGTTACTTCAAACGAACCGACAGTTTCGGTGCCGTCGCTGGCGATCTTGCCATCTTCGCTGGCAGCCAATTCGGCAGGATATACTTCGACGATCCCCAACCGATGTCCGTCTGTGGCGGCAAATTCCAGTCTCTCCGGCTCGACTTTAAGATAGACCCCAGTAAGTATTTGTTTGGTTTCGTCCTGGCTACAGGCAATGAGAGACCCCTTTAAGCCATCGATGAAGGCAGTTGCTGAGAGTCGATTGGTTTCGCCATCTTCGATCGATGGTAATTCAGGAAATTCATCCGCACTCAGCCCCCGTACCTGATATCTACCCGAGACTGAGGTAATTGTGACGAGATTGTCACCAGCTTCATCATCGAGCGTAATATCACCACTCGGTAATTTGGCAACGATATCATTGAGCAATTTAGCAGGTAAGGTCAAGATGCCGTCTTCTTCAACTCGTGCTTCAAAACTAGCCTGGATGCCCAAACTCAAATCGAAGCCAGTCAACCGAATTTGGTCGGGATCGGAAGTAGCTTCGATTTTGATGTTCGCCAGCACTGGATGGGTTGGCCGAGTGGAAACAGCACGACTGACTAGAGCTAAGTTGATGTTCAGATCGTGCTGGGTGCAGACGAATTTCATAGTATGAAGAAGAGGTGAAAGGGGACAGCGGTGAGCGCTCCTCGGCAAAGCCGAGGGTTTAGCGATCCAAACGTACGCTGGGACAGCGCAACAAGACAGGGGAACGGGAACGGGATACCCTATCTAAATTCATAATCAAACAGAAATGCCATTAGGGTGGGAGAGTTCTGTCGAGCTAGCCACTAACGCCGGACTTGTAGCAGAAAGTATTCTGGTCGATTCTCTTCGACAGAGACTTTACCAGCGATAATTTGCTCGATCGTATAACCTGCCATTGTCAGACTATCAGGAACTTGTTCGATCGGTTCGCCAGCATCTAACCAAACTTCTAACAATTCGCCAGCAGCCATCTGTTCGAGCTTCATCTTCGTGCGAACAAAATTAATCGGGCAAGGTGTCCCGCGTAGGTCTAGTTGCGTCATGTGGATTTTGGATTAACGATTTTGGATTAGCGGCTCCATCAATGCAGCCAGTTGAATCAGCATTCCTGGCTGAAATCGCTGCTTGGAGTTTAGATTTTGAATTTAATCCAAAATCCAAAATTTTCTCGACTCCGAACCAGCGACTAGCAATTACTTAAATACATTCCCAAAGATACTCCCAATCCCACCTTTGCCGACCCGCTCGCCCCGAATTTTGGCAAGTTTTTCGAGCAGTTCGCGCTCTTCGGTACTGACTTTAGTAGGAATATCAATTTGGAGGGTTAGTAAGTGATCGCCGCGACTGACTTCGTTACCCAAACGCGGTACGCCTTTTTGTTCTAACTTGAGGACGGTATTTGGTTGGATTCCGGCAGGAATATTTAACTCGGTTGGGCCATCAACAGTTTCGATTTGGATATGGCTGCCGAGAATTGCTTGAAGATAACCAATCTTGACTTGGGACAGGATATTAATCCCTTCTCGGCGAAATTCGGCATGCTCTTCGACATGCAAATACACATACAGATCGCCTGGTGGCCCACCGCGTAAGCCAGCATCGCCCTCTTTCCCGATCCGTAGTTTGGTACCGTTATCGACACCTTTAGGAATTGTAATTTTGAGTTTTTTAGTTTCTTGCTTGCGTCCAGCACCATTACAGACTTCGCATTTATCTTCGATGACCTGACCGTCACCGTTACAGGTTGGACAAACCGATACTTGAGTAAAGTTACCAAATGGGGTGCGGGTGTTGCGACGGACTTGTCCGGCTCCAGCACAGGTGCTGCAGGTTTGAGGCTGCGAACCGGGCTTTGCTCCCGATCCTTTACATGTATTACAGGATTCGAGATGGGGAATCCGAATTTCTTTTTCGCCACCAAAGATCGCTTCATGAAAATCTAGCTTGAGATCGAGCCGCAGATCTTCGCCCCTGGCGGGGCCATTCCGCCGCCGAGTTGCTTGTTGTTGTCCGCCAGCACTGCCACCAAACCCATTGAAGAAGGCATCAAAGATGTCGGCAAAGCCGCCCATATCACCCACGTCGCCATATCCAGGGGCTGCACCACCACCAGAGACTCCAGCCTCGCCAAAGCGATCGTAGCGAGCGCGCAGTTCTGGTTCGGAGAGAACTTCATTCGCCCGATTGATTTCTTTGAAGGTGTCTTCTGCTCCAGGCTCTTTGTTAACATCTGGGTGATATTTCCGCGCCAATCGACGATAGGCGCGTTTAATTTCTTCCTGATCGGCATCTCTTGAGGTGCCAAGGATTTCGTAATAGTCGCGTGCCATAGAGAGATTCTATCTTACAAGAAGTAGTGTGGATCGGGCTGGGGAGTCGGGGGAAGTAATCGCAAAGAGCGAGTCGATCGCTAGCTGTAGCACGAAATCGCGGTGCGAGTGACAGCTTGAATTTATCCGAACGCTCTCAACAACCGCCCGTGGCAATTTAACAATTTGATATTTATTGTAAAGGAATCAGGTCTTGGCGATGGGGTATTAACCGTAATTACTTGGGAGTGGATTCGGTCTGATGTCGTTAGTGAAGATCGCGATCCGATCGCATCTTTAGACAATTAGTTTAAAACTAGATAGTCGATTATTTAAGCGGTGCTTAGGCTACTCAACCACCTCATAATCGGTAGTAGCTGTTTCATCGTCTTCATAATCTAAGGTCAGTGTACTGGATACCTTTTTCGGTGGTGGTGGCGGTGGTGGCGGTGGCGCGGCAGCACGACTCAATGGAGTGTGTCTGCGAGTACCATTGGTGGCATTCGGCCCAGAAGATGGGTTGTTGTTGGGGGTCGTACCTTGTTGGTAGACAGCCGCGCCCATGGCAAATATCTGTTGTTGGAGCTTGTCGATTAATTGCTGAACGTTTTCTAAATTAGCAGATGGCTCGAGCAGCAACATTTGGAGTTCTTTGGCAGTCGTCTCGGCTTGTTCGCGCAAGCGATCGTCGATTAGATGTCCGTTATCCTTGAGCGCTGTATCGTAGGTATGGAATAGCGCATCTGATTGATTTTTGAGTTCCACCAATTGGAGTCTGCGCCAGTCATCCTGAGCGTAGGTTTCGGCTTCTTTGCGCATCCGCTCGATATCGACTTTATTCAGTCCGCCCGTATTCGTAATCGAGACAGTTTGTTCCCTACCAGTCCCACGATCTTGCGCTGAGACTTTGAGAATACCGTTGACATCGATATCGAAGGCAACTTCAATTTTGGGTACTCCACGGGGCGCGGGCGGAATGCCTGTGAGCAGAAATCTACCGAGGCTCTTATTATCCTTGGCCATCGCTCGTTCGCCCTGAAGGACGTGAATTTCGACCGAGGTTTGGCCGTCGGTAGCAGTCGAGAATTCTTGACCTTTACTAGTCGGAATCGTGGTATTGCGTTCGATGATTTTGGTAAAAACTTCACCGAGCGTCTCGATCCCGAGTGAGAGGGGGGTAACGTCGAGCAGGAGGACATCTTTAATATCCCCACCGACCACACCAGCTTGAACGGCAGCACCCATCGCCACCGCTTCATCGGGATTGACGGATCGATCGAGTTCTTTACCCCCAAAGAAATCTTGAATAGCGCGCTGGACGGCAGGAATTCGGGTCGAGCCGCCGACGAGCAAGATCCGATCGATCTCCTTGGGTTGGAGATCGGCATCTTTAAGTGCTCGCTGTAATGGTTCGAGTGTCGATTCGATTAACGGTGCCACCATCTCCTCAAACTTGGTGCGAGTGAGTTCGAGTTCCAAATGTTTTGGCCCGCTAGCATCGGCAGAGATAAATGGTAAATTGATCGAAGTACTCATCATCGTCGAGAGTTCGACCTTGGCTTTTTCCGCAGCTTCGCGCAGGCGCTGCAACGCCATTTTATCTTTTAACAGATCGACATTTTCGGTAGTCCGAAAATGTTTGATCAGCCACCGCACGATTTCGTTATCAAAGTCATCTCCGCCCAAATGGTTGTTACCAGATGTAGCTTTGACTTCGTAAATACCGTTACCCAATTGTAGTACCGATACATCAAACGTACCGCCGCCTAAGTCAACTACCAGAATTTTTTGCTCGGTGTCTGCTTTATCTAGACCGTAAGCTAATGCTGCGGCTGTCGGCTCGTTAACAATCCGCAGCACTTCCAGTCCCGCAATCGTCCCAGCATCCTTAGTCGCTTGGCGCTGGGCATCGGTAAAGTAAGCCGGAACTGTAATTACCGCTTGCTCGACTGGCTCTCCCAAAAAGTTTTGGGCATCTTTTTTGAGCTTTTGCAGGATCATTGCGGATATTTCTTGCGGCGTATACGTCCGACCGCGAATCTGGACATCTACGGTGCTGTCGCGACCTTTGATGCAAGTGTAAGGAACGCGATTGCGTTCTGTTTCTGTATCTTCCCAGCGACGACCGATGAAGCGTTTGATGCTATACACAGTGTTCTCTGCATTGGTCACCCCCTGCCGTTTTGCCAATTGACCTACTAATTGCTCGCCACCTTTAGCAAAGCCAATAATACTGGGGGTGGTACGCCCGCCCTCAGAGTTGGAAATGACCACTGGATGACCGCCTTCTAAGACGGCCACACAGCTATTAGTAGTACCGAGGTCGATGCCGATGACTTTTGCCATAATATTGAGGCAATATTTAAATTATATAAAAGGGGCTGCTAGCTGTAAGCTAGCTGACGAGCGATTGTCTGGCCAGAGTATCATTGGCGCAGCCTCGCTGGTGGCGATTCGCGGTGATAGTCGGCCTGGATGGGTGCCGCTGGGCAAGAAAATAATGAAGTGGCTTAAGTTTGCTCCGGGTCGAACCCTGCCGCATCATCTGCGGAAAGTTGTTCTGGGGGAGCAGCAACCTTCACGAGCGAGTGCCGTAAAATGCGATCGCCCAAGAAGTAGCCACGCTGGAGTTCTTCAATTACCGTACCTTCAGGATATTCTTCCGTCGGCTGACGCATAACGGCTTCATGGAGGTTGGGATCGAATTGTTGTCCTTCGGGGCGCATGGGTGAGACACCAACACGCTTGAGACTTTCGACCAATTGCTTGTAGACACCTTGGTAGCTTTTGTGGATGCCCATTTCGCCTTCATTTTGAGGCTTGATCTGGGTTCTGGCGCGCTCGAAGTTATCGACGACACTCAAGAGTTCGATAATTGTGGCGCATTTGACTTGCACTTCAATATCTTCTTTTTCTTTACTGTTGCGCTTGCGGAAGTTATCAAAATCAGCAGCAATTCGTAAATACTGGCTTTGAAATGCATCGCGCTGATTGGTCAGCTCGGTTAACTTATCTGTTAACGTCTGGATTTCCGATCGATCTGGCGTGGGAGTCGGCATTTGGACATCGATCGGGGGTTTTTCTCCAGAAGCGGCAATTCCTGGCTCAGCGGTGGGTACCGCCTCAACTTTTAAGTCAGGACTAGGAACTGGCTCAGGCTCGATCGTAGAAGCAGTAGCCGTCCCGATTGAGGGAGTGCTTTGGGGCGCGGGATGGTGATCGGGCAGTTGCGATGAGATTTCCTCATCTGTGCCGTTTTGCTGTTGTGGGGTTTCGCTCATCGTTCATTCATTCCAGTTAACAGACTGCTGGGTAATTTTGATGCTAAGTCGTCGCAGGCAAGCTAACGATTCTCTGGTAGAAAATCTTCGCTGACGCTCGTCCAGATTTATCGAGACTAAATTTTGGTAAATCTGCCTTTTGAGTATAAATCCGATCTGGATCGAACGCGTGCTTTATAGAACTATCGATCTTTAGATCGATGGCTCTGCACCGCAGGCAATCCGAAGCTCTTTCTCAACCCAAATCAAATGCGCTCACTTTCATAATGCCCAAATTTGTGGATTAAAACACCACATATTTGGATAGCGATCGATCCAAGAGTGTTAAATGCTCAGAGAGCTAGCTACTTAGCGACTAACGCTCGCTCAGAAAATTGCCTAGTTATACTCCTAAATTTAACAGATTTCGATCGAATAGATAGATCGAGTCTGACAGTGGGCATACTGTAAAGCTAAGGAGATAACTACAGCAGCGATGACTCAATCTTCATTTCCCAACCAGGCATCGATCGTCCGTAATGATTTTTTTCCTTTTGGCAATAAAAGGAGATAACTACAGCAGCTATGACTCAATCTTCATTTCCGAAACGGGCGTTAATCGTCCGCAACGACTTTTCTCCTTTTGGCAATAAGCTGATTCAATCGGGTTATGTCAATGCCGAACAGCTCAAACAAGCATTGGTTGATAGTCGAGCCAATAGCCATCCGCTCACGGACGTGCTGGAATCGATGACAGGCAAAACTTTGCCTGCCGAGTTACAGCATCAATACAAAAAACAACAGCTCTTTGAACTTAAGATTGTCTATGGGTTGAATGCGGTAGATATTACGTCCGATCGAGTCAATAAGCTGCAAGTCGGTCAATTAATTAAAACGTTTATTTCGGTTGATAGTTGTCGGCAACTTAAATTATTACCGATCGGCAAAACAGATGGCGATCCGCCGATCCTGACTGTGGCGATGATCGACCCAGCGAATCTTCAAGTTAAAAACGATTTAGATAAGATTCTCCGGCCGCATGGGATCGCTTGGCGGAGTGAAGTCATCGCTCCAGAAGATTATCAAAAACTCCTCGATGGTTACTTGGACGAACGCATCCAGCAGGATGAAGACGATAATTCCAAAAAAAATCTCAATATCGAACTCGAGAATTTTGATACGCCTGAGTTAGGTAATGCTGAAGAGGAGATGAACGACGAGATCGACGTTCAAGGTGCAGAAGCTGCTCCCGTCGTCAAGTTGGTCAACCAAATCCTCGCTAAAGGCTTGGTCGAAAAAGTTTCGGATATCCACATCGAGCCGCAAGAAGAAGGCTTGAGAATTCGCTTCCGCAAGGATGGGGTACTACGCGAAGCTTTCCCCATGTTGCCGAAACATATTATTCCCGCTGTCATCTCCCGCTTCAAAATTATTGCTGAGTTGGATATTGCCGAGCGGCGATTGCCGCAAGATGGCCGGATCCGGCGTACATTTGAAGGTCGCAAAGTAGACTTTCGGATGAGTACGCTGCCCAGTCGGTACGGAGAAAAAGTCTGTATGCGGATCTTGGATAACTCTTCTACTCAGCTGGGTTTGGATAAATTAATCAGCGATCTGCCGACACTCCAACTCGTTCGAGACATGGGGAGCCGTCCGTTTGGCTTGATTTTGGTCACGGGGCCGACTGGTTCGGGTAAGTCTACCACTCTCTATTCACTCCTGGCCGAACGTAACGATCCGGGCGTGAATATCAGTACTGCCGAAGACCCGATCGAATATGCCTTGCCAGGCATCAATCAGGTGCAGGTAATCCGGGAAAAAGGGATGAACTTCGCTTCGATCCTCCGCGCCTTTATGCGGCAAGATCCCGACATCATCCTCGTTGGTGAGACTCGCGACCAAGAGACCGCCAAAACATCGATGGAAGCCGCACTCACCGGTCACATGGTCATGACCACTTTACACACTAACGACGCGGCAGGATCGATCGCGAGGCTTGATGAAATGGGCGTAGAACCATTCATGGTCTCTGCCGCACTGATCGGTGTCGTCGCCCAACGGCTGCTCCGCCGAGTATGCGTTGAATGTCGTCATCCTTATACGCCGAGCCGAGAAGAACTAGCTCGCTTCGGTCTATCGGCTTCTGGCGAGAGTGTCATCACCTTCTATAAAGCTAACGACTTGACGATCGATGGGATCGAATCTGCCAAAGCTGAAGGACGACTTTGTAAAAACTGCAATGGGGTCGGCTATCGCGGGCGGATTGGGGTCTATGAGGTCATGCAAATTACCGATGAGCTAGCCACTCTCATCAATCAACGGGCACCCTCCGCCATCATCAAGGAAACCGCAGTGCAACAGGGAATGAAAACACTCCTGGCCTACAGTTTGCAGATGGTTCAAGAGGGCCATACCACTCTCACTGAGGTAGAGCGAGTCACTTTTACCGACTCCGGTTTGGAAGCCGAACTCAAAGCCAAACGCAAAACCACGCTCACCTGCGGCACCTGTAGCGCCGAACTCAAACCCGAATGGCTCGATTGTCCCTACTGCATGACTCCGAGGTTTAGTGACTAGTGAACAGTGGGAAACGTACCAGTAAGTCTAAGATCTCCGCTGTTCCTCTTACTAGCCACTAGCCACTAGCCAATAGTCACTAGTCACTAGTCACTACCCTCTAATCCTTAACCCCTACATCCTATTCCCTAAACTTATGTCTGACTTAATGATCGAAGACCTGATGGAGCAACTCGTTGAGATGGGCGGATCCGACATGCACATCCAGGCTGGCGCACCCGTCTACTTTCGAGTGAGTGGTAAACTCGCACCGATCGGTGAAGAACCGCTTAGCCCTCAAGATTGCCAAAAGCTGATCTTCAGTATGCTCAATAATACTCAGCGGAAGGAACTAGAGCAAACTTGGGAAATCGATTGCTCTTATGGTGTGAAAGGGTTGGCTCGCTTTCGGGTTAATGTTTATAAAGAACGCGGTTGTTATGCTGCTTGTTTGCGGGCATTATCTTCCAAAATTCCGAACTTCGATCAAATGGGCTTGCCAGAAATCGTTAGGGAAATGAGCGGTCGGCCTCGGGGCTTGATTCTCGTTACCGGGCCAACGGGTTCTGGTAAAACTACCACGATGGCAGCGATGATTGACTTGATCAATCGGACGCGGGGCGAGCATATCCTGACGATCGAAGACCCGATCGAGTATGTTTTTTCCAATGTCAAAAGCCTGATTCACCAGCGTCAAAAAGGTGAAGATACTAAAAGTTTTTCTAATGCGCTCAGAGCAGCTTTGCGCGAAGATCCAGACGTGATTCTGGTGGGAGAATTGCGGGACTTAGAAACTATCAGTTTAGCAATTAGTGCTGCCGAAACCGGGCACTTAGTTATGGGCACGCTCCATACCAGCTCTGCCGCTCAGACGATCGATCGGATGTTAGACGTTTTCCCTCCCGAACAACAACCGCAAATCCGCGCCCAGTTGTCTAATTCGCTAGTTGCGGTCTTCAGTCAGGCTCTCGTCCAAAAGAGAAAACCCAAGCCAGGTGAATACGGACGAGTGCTAGTTCAGGAAATCATGATCGTCACACCCGCGATCTCTAACCTGATTCGGGAAGGTAAAAGTGCCCAAATCTATAGTGCGATTCAAACCGGAGCAAAACTGGGAATGAATACGATGGAATCGATTCTTGCCAAACATATTCGTGAGGGCACGATTTCCTTTGAGGTTGGTGTCGCCAAGTCTTCGAGACCAGACGAACTCCAACGTTTGATCGGTGCTACCCCAATGGCACCAACAAATGGACGGTAAGAGATAGGGGAAAGGGGAAAGGGGAGATAAGCATTCACCATTCACCATTCACTATTCACCATTCACTAAAAAACTATTCACTAAAAAACTATTATGCCAACTTTTATAGCTGAAGTCCGCGACGCTCAGGGTAATACCAAGCAAGAAAAAGTCGATGCGCAAACAGTAGATTCGGCCCGCAAACAGCTCAAGAAAAAATATCAATTCATTCAAAATATTCGACCCGTTCGCTCTTTTGATGTCACCAAGATCGATTTTCAAGACATCGAAGCAGCCATGAATCCGGTGACGATTAGGGATAAAGCGGTGTTCTCCCGCCAATTTGCTGCGATGGTAAATGCTGGAGTCGCCATGGTGCGATGCTTGACTGTCCTCTCGGAGCAGTGTGGTAATCCTAGACTGCGGAAAGTACTCAGTCAAGTCAGTGTCGATGTTCAGCAAGGGATTAACCTCTCCGATGCGATGCGTCGCCACCCAGAATGTTTTGACACGCTGTATGTCAGTATGGTGCAAGCTGGAGAAGTGGGTGGGGTGCTTGATGAAGTGCTCAATCGGTTAGCTAAAGTACTAGAGGATATGTCGCGCCTCAAAAACCAAGTCAAAGGAGCAATGGCTTATCCCGTTGCTGTCGGGATTTTAGCAATTTTAGTCTTCTTAGGGATGACGATCTTCTTAATTCCAGTTTTTGCAAATATTTTCACAGGATTGGGAACGGAGTTACCTGGCTTAACCTTGTTTATGTTGGGTGTCAGTCGTGTTTTGACTAGCTGGATGGCAATCATTCCAGTCATTACGATCGGTGGGTTGATATTTGCTTATAATCAGTATTACAAAACCCCGATCGGTAAGCTGACAATGGATCGGTTCTTCCTCAAAATGCCGATTTTGGGCGACTTAAATGAAAAATCTGCTACTGCGCGGTTCTGTCGAATTTTTGGGACGCTCACACGCTCGGGCGTACCAATTTTAAACTCACTCGATATCGTGCGCGATACAGCGGGTAATCAAGTAATTGCTAATGCGATCGAGAAATCCAAACTGGAAGTTCAGCAAGGTGGAATGTTAAGTAATGCGCTGATGCGCGAAAAAGCCTTTCCCCCACTGGCGATCCAAATGATCAGTATCGGCGAAGAAACTGGAGAACTAGATACAATGATGATGAAAGTTGCTGACTTCTATGAAGATGAAGTCGAACAAGCCGTCAAAGCCCTCACCAGTATCATCGAACCGATTATGATGGTGTTTCTTGCGGGGATGGTAGCGGTAATTCTGCTATCGATGTATCTGCCAATGTTCAAAGTATTCGAGAAACTTGGATAGTCGATTTCCAATCCAAATTAGATAAAAAGGGGCTTAAGCCCCTTTTTATCTAATTTATAGATCGCGATCGTCTAAATATTAATGTGAGTCAGTAATTCATAATTCATAATTTTTACCGTGTCTATTAAGCCATCAGACTACGAAGAACTTTTAGCTCGATACAGTCATCATACTGAGGCGATCGAATTACTCAAGCAGTATCGTCCATACCTGGAGATGATTCCCAGCATCCGTCGATCGGAGGAAAGTTTGATTACGATGCCTTTGCCAGTAGTTAAGCTACGCAAAGTAATTATCGGTCAAAAAATCAATGAATTATCGCCGATTACTGCCACATCTAAAACGATTTTATTACCGTGCGATCTTGCCTATCTTATGTGCGATCCTGAGTGGAAAATTAAGATGGGTGGAGAAATTTTTATCTTCATTCAGCGTCCCGAAGAAGATCTGTCAGATCTACTCAGTCGCTGGCGACAGACTCAGGTACTATTAGATCATGATTATGAATGGGTAATGCCGCAATATTATCGGCATATTATCAGTGAAGGTGCCGAACATCTTTATCCATTATTCGTGTTGTTTAGTCATACCGAAGAACGCATCAGGCAAGGACTAATCGGCGCACATCTACCGTTTACAACTGCAATAGCTCAGCCGCAAGATCGAACCGAACTAGTTGCTCCTCAAGATAACGAGCGAGCGGATTATTAATGCGATCGGATAAATCTAGTCATGGCAGATAATCATCGGAATTAAACTGGCTCTCCAGCAGTTAGGGTGATAATTTAAAGTTATCGCTTATAGAATCCTTTCTATGTAGGGATTCTACGTTAATATCAGAAATGAAGCGATCGTCTTAGCCCCATTTCCCCCATACATCCAGGAGAGCCATTAAACTTTGACTTTATAATGTAAAAATAACTCTTGTTCGACGCGATCGACACTTAATAATTCTAATCGCGGTGCTAATTCCGGTGTAAAGCCAGCCCCAGATACGGGACTAGGCGCGGTAATTCCACCATAAATAAATGGGCAAATAGTCAACCACAACTCATCGATAAAATTAGCAGCAAATAAACTAGCAGCTAATTCCGAACCACCTAAAAAACAGATAGTTTGGATGCCTAATGCTGTCAACTGACTAGTTACAGCTTGCCAATCGATATCGCCATCGGTAGTTTCGCAGACTAACACGCGATCGAATTTACTCAGACCTGCCCAATCTGTCGCACCGTTTTTAGTCGTTATCAACCAGCGCGAAATCGGTTGACTGAAGAATGTTGCTGCTCGATCGAGTTTACCAGTACGCGAACAGACGATCTGAATCGGTTGTGGTGCCTGTCCGCGATTTGTTCTAGCTTGAATCAGCTCCGGTTTAGCTACTAGCACTGTCTCACCCCCATCCTTGAGGGTACCGCTACCGACGAGAATTGCATCCGCTGCCGCCATCTGCTCCTCTAAATGAGCATAATCGCGTTTCGAACCGAATGTTGGTGGTGACTTCCGCGCATCAGAAATCTTCCCATCCGCTGTCATTGCTAGCACTAAAGTTGTCTTCATCGAGTTATTCGAGCAGCGCTCCGCCAGAGATACATTTCAACTCCTGCTAGCCACTTAATATAATCTCTTCAACACGTAATCTGCCATCTCAACCAATGCTTGGAGCGAAGCCGAGTCGGGTAAATCGGTCAGTTGGGCGACAGCAAGTTGAGCGTGATGCTGCGCTAGCGCGCGAGATTTCGCAATACCTTGACTATCGTGCACTAAGCTTAAAGCCTTCTCTAAATCGGCACTATCCTCAAATTCAGTGGCGATTAGCTCGGTTAGTTGGGGGTATTCCTGGAGCGCATACAGTGTTGGTGCGGTTAAATTCCCACTGGCTAAATCGGAGCCAGCAGGTTTACCGAGGACTTCAGCCGATGCGGTAAAATCGAGAATATCATCGACAATTTGGAAGGCTAAGCCTAAATTTCGCCCGTACAGATACAGTTTTTCGCAGGTTGCGGCAGACACTTCACTGAGTTTGCCAGCAGCCTTGGCGCTATTTGCCAGCAAAGAGGCTGTTTTATAATAACTTTTCTCTAAATAAGCTTCGATCGAAAAGTCCGTCTCAAAGGCATTCAACCCTTGCTGAATTTCGCCTTCAGCTAAATCCATAATCACCTGTGACAGTAGTTTCACTACCTCTAGGTTATCAAGATTGGCCAGATACCAAGAGGACTGAGCGAAGAGGAAATCGCCAGCGAGGACGGCAACTCGATTGGTAAAACGGCTGTGAACTGTTTCGATGCCCCTGCGCGTGTCAGCTTCATCTAAGACATCATCATGTACCAGACTTGCGGTATGGATCATCTCGGTAATTTCGGCGAGTCGGCGGTGACGCGGGGTCAGATCTTCCCCAGGTAGTGTCGCTCGGGCGATTAGCAGGACGATGGCTGGACGCAAACGTTTTCCCCCAGCCCCAAAGAGATGTTCGGCTGCTGCGTATAAAATTGGGTGACGAGCACCAACGAGATTTTTGAGGTTCTCCGTCAAAACTACCAAGTCAGCTTCAACAGGGGCAAATAGGGATTTCACTGAGGTCATCGATCGGGCGGCTCAGAGGGTGAGTTTACGAAAGTTTACATACATTCTAAGCTATTTTCGCTCTGGAGTGGGAATTTACGGCGATCGGCAGATGTAGACTCTGGTTGGGCGGATGGAAGAGAGATGAGAAAGGGGAAAGAGGAGACGAGGGCTGTAATCGTAGTAAATCGGATCTTAGATTGGTAACGCCCCGATCTTACGATCGGGAGTCTATCTAAACCGCCATCGTTAACACGACTTGTTCGACTAAAGATTTAGCTGGCAGCCATTGAGCGGCTAGCTCGGCAAACTGCTCGGGGTCGCCACTAACTGTAAATCTTGTTGGCAAAGCTCTGCCGTAGTGTTGAAGCCCTAATAGTTTGAGTTCGTTGGCCGCAGCGGCGACGACGTTGACGGCAGGGTTGATAAATCTGACACTGTGGGGCACAAATTGGCGCAACACGGGTTCTAGATGTGGATAGTGAGTACAACCGTAGACTAAGGTATCGATCGATCGATCTAAGAGTGGTTGCAGATATTCTTTGGCAATAGCTAAAGTATAAGGCTCGGTTAAGCGATTGCTCTCGATTAACGGCACGAACTCAGGACAAGCTACTTGCCAAACTTGGGTACGCGGATTTGCTTCCCTAATCGCTAACAGATAAGCATTACTGTTGACAGTCGCTGGCGTGGCAATGACCCCGATCCTCCGTCCTTGAAGTGCAGCGGCTCTGGCTCCCGGTAAAATTACACCCAAAATCGGGAAATCATATTCACCGCGAACGGCTTCTAGTGCTAGCGCCGAACTGGTATTACAGGCCATTATTGCCATCTTGACCCGATTTTGACCCATCCAATTGAGGGTTTCGCGGGTAAATGTTAAAATCTCTGCCGCACTGCGGTTGCCGTAAGGTACCCTAGCAGTATCTCCGAAGTACAAAACTGACTCGTTCGGCAGTTGCCGATAAATTTCCTGCAAGACTGTCAATCCCCCCACGCCACTGTCAAATACGCCTATTCTCGCAACTTCGTCTGACTGACCGTGTTGACTGGGGATGAATCTGTCTTGCATATACCAAAGAAAAAGTCGAGTAAGTAGTGTGGATACTTGGCGCAGACGCTCCAGTGGGAGAATCTAACTTAGTTATGCTCCTTGACGTATTGGACGATCCCTTTGGCAATGGCTTCGGCCATTACTTTTTGATAATCATCGCGACGCAGACGTGAGGATTCAGCTTCGCTAGTCAGATAACCCGTTTCGACTAGAATAGCGGGGATGGCGGATTTTCGCAAGACCAGAAACCGAGCAGATCGCACATTTCGATTGGCGATATAAAACCCGTTCTTGTTGACGTAATCTACCACGACACTATGAACGGTATCTGCAAAGGATTTGCCGAGATTGTAATGATATGTTTCTAGCCCATTAACGTCAGGGCGATTGTCGATTGAGTTGGCATGGATGCTCACAAATAGCGTTGCCCCGGCATCGCGAGACATGGTGACCCGTTCGTCTAGCCCGACAAAATAGTCGCTGTTGCGGGTCATTTTCACGGCAATTCCTTGCTTTTCTAACAGCTCGGCCACCCGCTTAGCCACTGGTAAAATTACATCAACCTCACGTAAGCCCCCCAAACCGATCGCACCTGGGTCTTTGCCTCCATGTCCGGGATCGAGCATGACTAGGACTCGCCCATTATTACTTCTAATCGATGGGGTCGAAGTATCTTGCTTGACTGCGGGACGGATTGCTGTGGGTTTAGAGACTGGGATCGTTACTTCAGTGGGACGGCTAGCGATCTGTACACTCCCAGCAGCAGGCTGTAAATACACCCAGCGATTGTCGAGATATTGTCGCACGATATCCGCTTTTACGCCATCGGCACGTCGCACGATGATATAAACAGCATCGCCTTGGGTGCCAACGGTGAGATACCGTTTGGATTCAGTCGGAACTTGATATTTATCTGTCAGTCTGGCATTGGGAATCGTAATCCGATAACTCCCAGCTCGCTCATCCCAGATCGTAGTGTACTTGAGTTGAGTCCTACTCTGCCGATCGGCTTGGACCAAAATTCCCGTGCGGGTCGGATCGATCGCAATATAATTAATCGGCGCGGCACTAGAGTTATTGACTACAACTACTTTTGGGCGCGCGGGTTGGGCCACGACGATCTGACCGCTTTCATTAAATACCGCCACTGGCCCGATTGGCGCACCGCGTGGGAAAGATTTGAGCGATTGGGGTGTCGGAATTTGCACCGACCACTGTTGGGAATTAGTGGCTTGAATTAAGATCTGTTGCGGATCGAGCGCATAGTCAGGGTCGAGTTCTAAGACCATTCTTGCGCGATCGGGGTCGACTTGACCTACCCGCAACGATCTGAGACCGTTACTGAGTGTTTGGGATGAAGTCGGTTGCTTGAGCTTGGTATCGGGGAGATCGACGATCAATCTACTGGGGTTAGCCAGAATTTGGGCTTCGGGTTTGACCGCTGCACTAGTATTAAAATCAATGCGATTTTCTACAGCGTTAAACTGCCACGACAGAATTTCTGCCGCTGTGGCGGGCAGTTGCGATACCATCGCGAAACTAACAACACTGGGTAATAACCAGTTATATCTCACAATCCTTACTCCTAATGATGGGAATTACCTGGGTGAATTCGTCGGTCGTGGGGACAGCGTCGGCAAGGTTGTCGAGCCGCGTTCGGGAACTGGGATATTCACGTACCAATCGATCGGATTTTCACCTGTAAACTGCACGCGTTTCGGATTGAGCGTATATCCTGGTTGTAGTTCTAGGACTAGTCTAGCAGTACCCCCGTCAAACTGACCTACTCGTAACGACCTAAAATTGCCAGTTAATTTTTGGGTGATTGTCGATTTGGGAAAGCTAATACCAGGGAGGTCGATCACCAACCTTGTGGGATTAAATAACAGTACTGCTTTAGGTTGGACTCCCGCATCAGTCTTAAAATCTAGTCTATTCCTAGTCGGATCGAATTTCCACGATGCTAATTGACCTGCATCGGCAGGAATGGCTAGCAAGCCGAAACTAAAGACACTAATGAGTAACAGCCGAAATCTCTGCATATGCGATCCTTTAACGGTGGACTCGTTGGCGGAGCCTCTCCCCCAGAGAGTCGCCAGTAGCCGCTCGATCTGGCCTGGGGCAATTGCTTGCATTGTTTGACGACAAGAATAACGTGGGGAATTATCTTGCATAAAAGAACCGATTACTGGCATTTATCTTAGATGAACTTAGATATCAGATTGTTTCTGTTTACTGCGAAAGATAAACATTTTGGGACTCTGTGGTAAGATACCACGAATCTGGTGCAGGGTTCTAAATTTGGGCGGGTTACTTACTCGGAGCAGCCGTTCAGTGGCAAAAGCCTCCTGGTACGAGCAGCGACTCGATCGACCTCACAGTTAGCGAACACCCGCAATTTCTAGTATTAACCGCCAGCTAATGGCAATTAACTGTGCGCCAAATACGTCACTCCGTCATTTTGACTGTGAAACCGATCTGGTAGTTCCAAGTAAGTGACAGATTGAAAAGTCTATCTACAGAATTCCCAATTTTTACACCATTTAGCTCATTGCCGATTTTAGGCGATCGCTTGGAGGAAGAGGAGAATCCAGACTGAAGTGCGATTGAGACAAATAAACACTGGTTCTACGAATATTTAGCAGCGAGCGCTGCTCGATCGGCAAGCATTAATAATGGTAAATAAAAGTAAAGCTATCTTCGTCAAAACCCGATCCCATCCCTATTTGCCCCATTTTTTCTGTAACATAGAAATCGATAAACCCAAGATCTCATTGTTGAGGCTGCGATCGTCAGACTCGACTGTGGCGATCGCTAACCCACTCCGACACAGCCCAAGCGGAAAAGGATCGTAAGTGAGCAACAAACAATCGGTGTTAAGCGAGTTACTGCGGCAAATGCCCCAACTGAGATCGCACTTGTACTTTAAATCGTCTCTCACTGCTCTATCTCACGCAATGGAAGATCGGGTCTTGGCAGGTACGGATCGGCCATTGCTAATTGCCAGTTTTCAGCAGGAAAAGTTTTATCGGCAAGAAGCGCATCGATATCGGCGACTGGGTGAAATTAGCGAACAGGTGTATGTTCTCGCTGCCCCAGATACCCAATTTAGCGATCGCGGACAGGAATATGAATTGGTACCATTCGAGCGAACTGATGCGCTAGCTCACGAGTGGCATTTAGTTGCAATCGGTGCTCAGTCAGCAGCTTGTTTGATCTGTCGCGAAAAAATTGTTACGCAGCCAGAAATCTCGGTCTTGCCAGAAATCGATCCTTCCCGCAGGTTTGAAGGAATTTGGACGTTCGATCGACAGGTAACGATTGCAGCGGCACATATTTTACTCGATCGGATTGGCAGTTATCGTCCCGATCTGGCAGCTAAAATCGCCCAGGCCAAGCAAGAATTCCTGGTCGCCGTTCCCACGGTGCCGCACGACCATTCCGCCAGTGCAGATGCCTTTGTGCAGCGCCTGGTGACATATTTACAGGCCAGACAGTATAAGCTGCTCAAGGCATATCGCGCGATCGAAGAAAAAGAAGAACGCGAACGACTGGTAAATTCGATCGCCAGTGCGATTCGGCGTTCGCTCAACTCTGCCGATATCCTCCAGATTGCCGCACAGGAGCTAGGAAAAGCTACTGGGGTCAGTCGGTGTACGATCTATCAATATCGCAAAGACGATCGCACCATCACGATCGAACATGAATATCTCGCCGATCCGCAGTTGCCATCTTTACTGGGTAAATCTTGGAACCTTGCCGACAATCCCCTCTTCAAAGCGATGGTCAAGACTCACGCATCGACTGCCTTGGCGGAAGTAACGATCTCCAAAACTTGGCAGAAGACGATCTCGAAACTCGGCATTACCGATTTACTCATCGTCCCAGTACTCCACCAGGATCGGATCTTGGGGACGATCGAATTGCACAAAAACGATCTCTCACCGTTACCTTGGTCAGACGATACCATTTCGCTAGTCGAAGCGATCGCCACCCAAATCGGTAGTACGCTAATTCAGGCCGAATCTTATACCAATTTAGAATATCTCAACCAGCAACTCGAAGCCCTCGATCGCACTCGAGCCAATTTAGTCGCCATCACCGGACACGAACTGCGAACGCCCCTATCGACGATCCAAGTCTGCTTAGAAAGTCTCGCCACCGAACCAGATATGTCCCTAGAATTGCGACAAGTCATGCTCAATACCGCCCTCGGCGATGCCGAGCGGATGCGGAAACTCGTCCAAGATTTTCTTACTCTCTCACAACTCGAAAGCGGTCGGATTCAATGGCATCCCGAACCGCTATCCCTGGAAGAATGCATCGACTTAGCGCTAAGCGGCTTAAATACGCGACGGTACGATCGCGATTTACCAAAAATTGCTGTCAAGATTCCGGCGAATCTACCGTTCGTACGCGCAGATGGGGAATGGTTGGTGGAAGTGCTAACTAAATTGCTGGACAATGCCTGTAAATTTACCAACGGTAAAGATCGAATTAATATCGAAGCCTGTCGGGGTGAATCGAAGATCGAAGTAATTGTCTCCGATACCGGACGCGGCATCGCTACAGAATCTTTGCAAGTTATCTTCGAGCGGTTTTATCAAGCCGAAGGCTCGTTGCGGCGGACGGCGGGAGGGACTGGCTTGGGACTAGCGATCTGTCGGCAAATTGTCACTAGTTGGGGTGGTGAAATTTGGGCGGAATCAGCCGGCAAAGATCGAGGCAGTCAGTTTCACTTTACAGTGCCATCGATCTAGGGGATCGGGAATAGGGTTTAGCTGCTAGCTGTATCTAGCTTTTTGATTCTCGATCGGCAGATAATTGCGATGTTTACAAAATGTCTATATATTGTGTGGCTGAAATGGGTAACTACTTTAATCTTATCTAATCCCTATCCCCTCTTCCCCAGAAAGAAGGATGAAGTATAAAGTCCGAAAGCAAAGTTAAATGGTGCTGGCAGTCTCTATACTTCAGAAAGCATCTATCCCCATAGATTCAAGATACCCAGCCGAGTAAGCCAACTAACATCACAAGCGATTCTTAAGATTGAATTTAAATATGTAGTAGCAGGTCTGTAAATTTGCGATTTCTAGCGTAAACTACAAACTTAACAGCGATGATTTTGACCGACCGAGATCGAGCAAAATTATCCCCCCTACCTCTCTATCACCCCCCGATTTCATTGCTATGACTACTACCCAATCATCGCAGTCCCGTTTTGTCTGGGCTGCCGAGCGGCAAACAACTTGGATTCCTGCTGACAGGCTAGTTGAAAATAGGTATCATGTCATCTCGCCCCAATTGTGGTTGGATACCAAGCCGCAAGAGCCGCCAGATATATTACTGCCATTGCCGAGTCAAGCCTTAGCTTACGCGCAACTGTATCGATACAAACTCCATTTGCCACAACTTCACGGCTTTTGTTCTCTCAAAAGATCCGGTGAAGCACTTGAAATTCCGCTACTCGAAAATATTCCGATCGATCTAGATGGCAAATTGTTACCCAGTCTAGTTGATGCCTGGAGTACGGCAACACCACTTTATCAAGCATACTGGTTGTGGCAGGCGATCGATCTATGGGCACCGCTAGCTGGGACGGGTGTATTGGCGAGCTTAGCAGTAATGGACAATCTCCGCATCGATGGTTGGCGCTTGCGCCTATGCGAATTGATCCCAGATCGGGCAACAGATCCTAAAGTCACGCTCGCGAAACTCGGAACGTTGTGGTTGCAAACCCTCATCGGGGTCGCACCTGCAATTGACGAACGACTACGCGCTTTACTGACTAAAATGCAAGCAGGAAAAGCTTCTTTGCGCGAGGTCTCCTACGAACTAAACCGCTTCATGCTCGAACAAGCCGCACAGTTACCCCTAGAATGGCAGATTGCTGGCGGTACGGATGCTGGAGCCGCCCACACGCATAATGAAGATTCTTATTACCCAACTCCGTTGGAATTGGCACAAGATACTAATGGGGGCAAAGTTGCAATTATCTGCGATGGAGTTGCTGGACATGAAGGGGGCGAAGTTGCCAGTCAAATGGCCGTCAAATTACTTAAAATCCAAACCCAAATTTTGGTTGAGGATCTGACAAACTCTCAGGAAATTATCACGCCCGAACAGATCTGTAACACGATCGCGGCAATTATTCGGGTAGTTAATAATACGATTACCGTCCAAAATCAAAGTCAAGGACGCGAAGCACGGCGACGGATGGGAACGACGATGGTGATGGCTATGCAAGTCAACCAGCAGATTTATAACGATAACGGGGTTGGTAATTCACATGAAATTTACATCGCTCATGTCGGCGATAGTAGGGCATACTGGATTACACCCGATCGCTGTCAATTACTGACGATCGATGATGATATCGCCACGCGCGAAGTCAAACAAGGTCGAGATGTCCCCTGGCATAGTGCCAACCGCCCCGATGCGACCGCGCTGACGCAAGCTTTGGGCATGAAGGAGGGAGAGATGATCCATCCCACCGTCCAGCGCTTTATGGCGATCGAAGATGGGATCTTACTATTATGTTCTGATGGTTTGAGCGATCGCAATCTCGTGGAAAGCTCGTGGCAAGAATACGCCCATCAGATCTTCGACACCGGTATCCCCCTCACCGAAGCAGTCCAATCTTGGCTGGCATTAGCCCACCAAAAAAATGGCGATGATAATATCTCGTTAGTGTTGATGTCTTGTCAGGTATCGCCGCCGAAATCGCATCACCACAGCAGTAAGATGGTAAAAGTCCAGCGAGATGAGTCGGAATTAGCTCGATCGGGTTCAGGCTCAAGATCGTTCGGTAATGTCGCAATCTCAACAATTCTACTGGTAGCAGGGGCGGTCGGATTACTAGCAGCAATGGTATTTGCCACTGGTGTGCTCCGTCCTGATGTGATGAAAACCGACAACGATACGCCCGAGCGAATCGAGCGCCAAAAGTAGCACTAAAATGTTTGATATTGGCACTGTTATTTCGATCGATAGTAATTATTATCGATCGAATTTACAACTTATAAGCTCGATAAATTTTACTCGCAGCACGGTGTAAGAAAGAGTGCCGATAGACCAAACTATTCATGTCTTCCGCATACCCACCACCAATGACGCAGGCGACTGGACAGCCTCGTGAAACACAAGTATCGAGTACTTGTAAATCGCGATCGAGAATCCCATTATCTGTCAGTGCCAATTTCCCCAATCGATCGTTGATGTGCGGATCTACACCCGCATCATATAATACTAAATCCGGTTTTACCTGTGAAAGTAAATCCGGTAAATACTCAGCTAAGGTTTTTAAATACTCTTTATCCTCCATCCCTTCTGGGAGTGGCACATCAAGATCGCTAGTTTGCTTAGTACCTGGGAAATTGACCCCACAGTGCATCGAAAAGGTAAACACACTCGGATCGCGTTGAAAAATTGCCGCCGTCCCATCGCCTTGATGGACATCGAGATCGACGATCAGAATTTTTTTGACTAAACCTGATTGCTGTAATACACGGGAGGCGATCGCCAGATCGTTAAAGATACAAAACCCCGAACCATAGCTAGGAAAGGCATGATGCGTTCCACCTGCCGTATTACAAGCTAAGCCGTATTCTAAGGCTAATTTAGCCGTGAGAATCGAACCACCCAAAGCAATCCGAGTCCGATTGACTAACTCTGCACTCCAAGGTAATCCAATCCGGCGCTGTGCTTTGGAGTCTAACGTTCCGGTATAATAAGCCTGAATATAAGCCGGATCGTGGACTAATTCTAGCCACTCTGTCGGTGGTAATGTTGGTGCAAATACTCGATCGAGTGTCGTTACTCCATCTGCAAGTAATAAGTCATGCAACAGCCGAAATTTTGCCATCGGAAAGCGATGACTATCTGGCAACGGTGTAACATAATCAGCATGATAAACGATCGGGACAGACAAGGGAGTTATGAATTAAAGAGTGATTGGTACACGCAGATATAATTAATTATTCTACACGACTGCTTTTGAATCGATCGGTCGGACAAAATTTACAAGAATCCGAACGTTGGTACTCATCAATCCAAAAATAATCAGACAGGCGCGCAAGCAATTCTTCCAGAGATGCTGTTTTGCTTCGATCGATGAAGTTGAAACATCTACAGCATCAAGATATCGACTGGCAGTTACTCCAATCTCCATTGGTGGAAAGATAAAGGTACAGACAAATGCAAACACAAAAGCAAGTATCCCTAAATTAAATATCCAGTTCCATCGATCGTTTTTTAATCTAAACTCTGGAATTTCTCTAGCTACATTACTCAACCACACATTTACTACAAAAACAGGTAATGCGATAAAATAGGCAACCTTTATGACTTGAGGTTCGATCGTAAATTGCAGTGGGTCGAAATAAAGTTTAAATCCAAATAGTAATAGCACCCCGATCGCTGACAAAACGTATAAGATCGAACTGAAAATTAGCAGCGTTAAAGATATTACTTTAATTTTATTTAGGTCGATCGGCATAGGGATTTTAGTTTGAAGAAATATAGATTAGACTTGACAACAGTAACATAGTCGGGATGCTCGCGATCGGAATTGGTACATTCCCGAATGGATGCTAGCCCAACTCGATCGCAAAAGTCACAAAACTCTTCACCAGGCTTGCGATGGCGTTCAAAATCATGCGTTAGGTTGGGCGATCTAAAAAATTAGCTACTAAATTGAGATCGATAGGCATCGATCCAGATGAGGAGTGAAGATCGACATTTTTGCTGTTGAGTTTGTATGGCTGATTCCTGTCTGTTATATTTAAGGTTCAATAACTTTAACGTCTTAAGCGTTTAGGGGAGCTTCATGGACATCACAACCACTCTAAAACAAATCGTTGCGCTGGATATCCAAGATCGAATTCGCCTAGTACAAGGTATCTTAGATAGTATTGCGGCAGAACAAGTCGATCTCGATCTTACAGAAGCCCAAAAGCAGGAACTCGATCGACGAATTGATGATTATGAAGCAAATCCTGACAACGTGATGACTTGGGCAAAAGTTAAAGCTTCGATTAAATAGTTAGGTATCCTCCACAGTGAAAGACTCGTATGCCACGATCGAATTAAATCTAGAATGCGGATATGATATTAATTTTCGATGCTTTCTAAATTCTTATCATCCAGACTTATTAGTTCGCCCTGAACTAATCGAGCAACTTGAGTTTGCACAAGGACAAGAAATTCTTTCGGAGTTCATCGAACTTGCTTGTCAGTGTCAGAATATCAGGAATATTGAATTGGGGCGTGCTGGCATCTGGATGTTACCTAAAAAGTGGGTATTAGAGTACATAGAAAAGGTAGCAGAGCCAATGCTGCAACAGGGTGATGAATGGGAATACCTGCGATTAATTGAGGTGTATTGGCATATAGATCGGTCACTGGTGAAAAGGTTGGCGATGCGTTGTCTCGATTGTGATGACTCAGAAATCCAAGAACTAGGAAAAGAATGCCTTGCAGAGCTTAACAACCTCAGTGGGAGCATCCCACTTTTTATTAGTTTTTTGTAGAATAAAGTATCAAGAACCAGTCATCAGGCTATTTAGCGATCGTGTTTATTTTCTCTTTGAGAATTTTAAAAAGTGGGATGCTCCCAACCTCAGTGGTGAGGAGACCCAAGAATATTGGGAACTATAAAATAAGCTGGCGATCGCATGTAAAGAATCAAAACGAGATGTAGATCTGTAGGTTGGGTTGAAGAATTAAACCTAACATTTCTAGGATATTGGTGTGTTAGTTGGGTTTCGCTATGCTCGACCCAACCTACGGATTTTTGAGGTTAATTAATGCTTGCAAACTTCGCGGATGGAAGCTAACCCAACGCGGTTACAAAAATCACCAAAACCTTCAGCTGGCTTGCGATCCTGCTTGAAGTAAGTCAGGATTGGCGTGAAGAAAGTTTCGAGATCGTCGATGTGCATCTTGTCAGTGTAGACTTGCGCCAACCGAGTTTGAGCGGGACAGCCAGCCAACCATACCTGATAGGTTTCAGGGACGATACCCACAAAGCCGACTTCAGCCATGTAAGGACGCGCGCAACCGTTGGGGCAACCCGTCATCCGAATCACAAATTGCTCGTCAGTCAAGCCTAATTTAGTCAGCAAGGCCCGAAAACGCTCGTTGACGCTTGGAGCAACCCGCTCGGATTCGGTGACGGCTAGACCGCAGGTAGGCAGGGCTGGGCAAGCCATCGAGTAACGGACGAGGCTATCGATTTTGGTAGGATCTGGCTCGACACCGTGGGTAATTAAAATTTCGTCGATTTTAGCGCGATCGGCTGGATCGATATCGTACATCAGCACGTTTTGATGGGGTGTTACCCGCATCGGCATTTGATACGTCTGCACGATTTCTCTCAAGGCTGTCCGTAGTTTAAAATCGCCATCATCTTTGATCCGTCCGTTGACGATCGATAGACCCAAAAACACCTTACCATCGCCCTGTTCGTGCCATCCTAGGAAGTCTAGATATTTGAAGGCTGGTAGCGATTTGAGGGGTGCGATTTTTTTGCCGTAGTATTCTTCGACTTTGGCGATGAACTTCTCAACGCCCCAATCGTGAATCAAGTACTTCATCCGCGCGTGACGGCGGTTGGTACGATCGCCATAATCACGCTGGGTAGAGACGATCGCTTTAACTAGATCGTAGATATCATCTTTAGCGACATACCCGATTGGATCGGCAATTCTAGCAAATGTTTCTTCTTTATTATGCGTACGTCCTAAGCCACCACCAGCATAAATATTGAAGCCCAAAAGTTCGTTCTTGTCGTCGGTAATTACGACGAGTCCTAAATCTTGGGAGAAAATATCGATCGAGTTATCGCCAGGTACCGTCACCGCACATTTAAACTTGCGGGGCATGTATTCAGCACCGTATAGCGGTTCTTCACCCTCAGTAAAAATGGTGTGGTTGAGATCTTTTTTCAGTGCGGCTTTGACTTCTGGGGATGGTTCGCCACTGATAGCTTTCTCGCCATCCAACCAGATCTCGTAATAAGCACCAGAATGCGGTGTGAGCAGATCGGCGATCCGCTCGCCATACTCGCGCGCATAGGTGTACTCCGGCTTGGTATTAAATGGGGCTGGCGGAGTCATCACATTCCGGCTGACATCCCCACACGCGCCGAGGGTAGAACCCATGTTATGCACGATCGCGGCAATCGCTGGTTTGAGATTTTTCTTGAGGATGCCGTGCATCTGGAAGCCCTGGCGGGTAGTCGCGCGGATCGTCTCATTACCGTAATCGCTCGCCAATCGATCGAGTGCCAGATATAGTTGTGGCGGGATAAAGCCGCCCGGATTGCGCGTCCGCAGCATCATCGAGTAATCCTTTTCCTGTCCCTTGACACGGTTATCGCGATTGTCTTGCTGGTAGGAACCGTGAAATTTGAGAATCTGAATCGCGTCTTCGCTGAAATAATTGGTATCTAATAGTAGTTCGCTAGCAACAGGTTCCCGCAGATAGTTACTGTCTGTCTTTAAATGTTCTACTTTAGAAAGCTTTTTTGGGGAGGAAGTGTTAACCATACTGAGTTTAGGGATACTGGCAGGCGAAGATCTAGTCTATAGCAAACTTAAGTCACTTAGATCTATAGTCCATTTATTTTAACGCGCCTACGATTCGCCATTGCAGTAGGAATTCTAAAATAAATACAGCGGTTACCGATCTTTGAGTATAGTTCTAAATATTACATCTAGATCCACTAGTGGCAAAATTACCAGATCCAGTCCTGACGAACATCTTCATCCTCCAACGCCAAATCATCGAGAGCATTGATGCCGCCACAGCCTTAGAATTTAGGCTACTAGAGCAGATCGGTGAAACCGCTGAAACATTATCCGAACTTCAAGAAATTCAAAGTATTAAAGAACGGTTGTTGTCCCCGTATTCTAGGCTACACATTCTACTGCTCAAAGCCGCTGAGTCCCAGCCAGTAGCCCCAAATGATGTGTTAAATTTATTGTACCGCTCGATTCTCCTGACGGAGAGGCTACGCCAACGAATCGACAGAAGCTGCATTAGCTGCTAACCTGAGTTCGATGAGGCTATGCCTCATCATCAAATAAAGTCTGTGAGCACGTTTGAGCAATAAACATCAATTGTCAAAAACAAGATACTTTTCAAGTCATTATCAATAAGGTTCACTTATTGATAATGACTTGGGCTTCAATCGTTCATTTATAGTTACGAATAATTAAGAATAAATAAGCTTTTAAAACTCCTAAGAATAATCCGCGCATGAAAATATTAATAACATTACAAGAAGGTCTTTAACTTCCCATTCTGGTTAAATTAAAATATGTATAGAACAAACCAGAATCAGATTATGGACTTAACTAATTTTTTTTGCGAAATAGATGATTTTTGTCAAGATTGGCTAGCAACTTTCTCTTCGACATTATTTCCTGCACAGGGTAATAATTTGCCAAAGTACTGTCGGATGACTTTAAGTGAAGTGATGACTATTGTTATTCACTTTCATCAGTCAAAATATCGGACACTTAAAGATTACTATCTCAATCATGTCTGCAAATATTTAATTGATTATTTTCCCAACTTAGTTAGTTATAATCGGATGGTAGAGCTGATGCCAAATGTATTGACGGCTTGTATTTATTATCTCAACTCTCGTCGAGGTCAGGTAACTGGAATTAGCTTCGTGGATAGTACTGCTATCCCAGTTTGCCATCCAAAAAGGATTAGCAGAAATAAGGTCTTTAAGGAAACTGCCAAGCTGAGTAAGAGTTCTATGGGCTGGTTCTATGGGTTCAAGCTACATTTAATAATTAATGATTCTGGTGAAATATTAAACTGTCAGATTACACCTGGTAATGTGGACGACCGGACAAATCTATCCTCAATGACACAGGGAATAACTGGTAAAATATTTGGAGATAAAGGGTATATTAAAAAAGAATTATTCGAGCAACTACTAAGTCGCGGATTGCAACTAATTACACCACTCAAATCTACTACGATCGACAAACTTATTCCAATGCATGATAAAATTTTACTTCGTAAACGCTCAGTAATTGAAACGGTCAACGACCAACTGAAAAATATTTCTTATCTAGTCCATTCTCGTCATCGCAGCTTACACAATTTTATGTTGAATTTAATTACAGCCTTAATTGCTTATACTCATCAATCTAAAAAACCGAGTTTAAAGCTAGACGAGCCTGCTCAAGACTTCTTCAGTATTGTACCTATTTAGATTATTATTAATTTCTTGACTTAACTCAATAATTTTAGCTGTTAATCATTTTAATGGTAAGTTTTGCCATATCAAAATTTAGAGAAAATTTGCCCAATACTTAAATTTGTTGTCCTGTCTAAGTTTGGTGAGGCTACGCCTCATCGAACTCAGGTTGCTAGTATTGCCAGTTTCCAAGAAATCCAACGTAATTGGAATTAATCATGAGTAACCACTTTAAAGTTCCCGACCCGGAAACTAGAGCGAGAGATATTGCTAACCTCAGAGAAGCTGGCAGGTTGTTGGACTTGTGTACATTAGACTTGGACGAAGTTATTGCTGCATTAGATCGAGATTTGTTGCAACAACGTCGAGCCAGATTGTTTACAAGTCTAACTCTATGCCCATCGATCGGATTGAGAACTAATCGATCTCTCCTTTCAAGTAAGTGTGAAAGCTTTTTGTCCTGCTAGCTTCGCTTCTGCACCGCCCTCAAATGAATTTAGGGCTAATAGCAAAAGTTCGTTTTAACGAACTAATCAATTCGGTAGTTCTCTTCATAGAACTAGAGCCATTAGCCCGAACTTCCAGTTCAGGGCGGTGTAGGGACGGAGCAAATCGATTTTCCTTATCCAAACTCACGTTACACAGATAACTCGGCTTAAATGCTCAGATAGGCAGCACCTACCCCAAAACTATTCCCCCACACCCCAAGATTGCAAGAATTGAAGAGCTGTCTGCAAGACGACAGAATTCCCCTTCGCCCGCGCAAGCTTAGCTGCTTGGCGCGTATCGGCAATTCCGCCAGATCGATCGTTGAGCTTTTCATACTTCAGATACCCCCTAGCAGCGTAGGCATTAGCAGTTTTAGGGTCGAGTGCGATGGCGCGGTCGTAGTCAGCTAAAGCCCCTTGGGGGTCATTGAGTTTACCAGCCTTCAGAAGTCCGCGATTGGCGTAGGCAAACGCATATTTGGGGTCGAGTGCGATGGCGCGCTCGTAGTCGGCTAAAGCGCCTTGAGTATCATTAAGTTTCTGCTGCTTCAGAAGTCCACGCTCGTTGTAAAAATGGGCAAATTGAGGATTGAGCGCAATTGCCCGATCGAAGTCAGCTAGAGCACCTTGAGGGTCATTGAATTTACCAGCCTTCAGAAGCCCGCGATTGGTGTAAGGTAGAGCAAATTGAGGATTGAGCGCGATTGCCCGATCGAAGTCAGCTAGAGCACCTTGAGGGTCATTGAGTTTAAGCGCCTTCAGATTACCACGATTGTTGTAGGCCTCGGCATATTGAGGATTGAATGCAATCGCCCGATCGAAGTCAGCTAGAGCACCTTGAGGGTCATTGAGTTTCCGATCCTTTAAAATACCGCGACTATTGTAGGCAACGGCAAATTGAGGATTAAGTGCAATTGTCCGGTCAAGGTCATCTAGAGCTAGTCGTTCTTCATGTACATCATCGTAGGTTTTAGCTCGCAGGAAGTAGGCAATAGCATAACGGGGGTTAATCCTAATCGCTTGACTAAATTCGCCAAGTGCTAACCGCTTGCCAGCAGTTACATCCGTCCCTGGCTCCACCAACTTGTTAAAACCAGTAATAAAATGCTCGTCAGCACTACTAGCTATGGTCTGTCCTAAATTCACTGGTTGACGATTTCCTAATTTGATACCGCGCTCCGCCAAACCTTGAACTACCCACCGGACTGGAATACCTCGGTTATACCCGATCTTACTACCTACTTCGGCCTTGGTGATAAAAAGAGTGCCCGCTGAGGGTACCTTCTCTGATTGCGTATTATCTCGGTAGCGTTCGCCCTGACCGTGAATAGCTACCAATCGTCCTCCCTGGCTAAACACCCCACCCCCACTCATTCCTGGCTGAGTCTGAGCATCATAAATCACCGTATAGCCACCTCGATCTTCAATCAGGCGTTTATCGACTACGGCAATTGCCTTTCCAGCATTAAATGAAAAACCTAGTGGCTCGGCGGGATAGCCAGATGTGTAAATGCGATCGTCCACCTTCAAGCTTCCTGGATCGGCAACTATAGCCACCGGATAGCCACGATTGCTGCGAAACTGAATCATGGCTAAATCTAAACCAGCACCTAACAGCTTGACCGATTTGGCTGACACTTGGTACTTTTGACCATCACCCAGTTTCACGGTGTAGGTTTCCGCTGATGGTGGGGTGGTAAAGTTCCGAGTTTGACCACAGACGACATGACGATTGGTGATGAGGGTGTACAAATCGCCTTGACGCTCGATAATAATCCCCGATCCGACACTCTCAGCCTTGAGTAACGTTATTTCCACCGTCACTGCTTTAGCGATCGATTCGATCTCGGCTGGCGTTTTGGCAACAGCAATATCGGCTACAGAGACTAGTGCAACAGTAAAACCGAGAATTGGGAAATATTTCATGACAGTTAGGATGGGGTGCGTGTTGATTCTACGATCGCTATCTGCTTATTTTCAGATAAAAATCTGCACGCAATAAAAATCTTTACGACAATATCTTACACACTCTTTGGGAGCAGTGCAGTTGAGATTGAGACGATCGAACCTAAAATATCCGATCGAATCGTACTCGCCAAATTTCGATCGATCGACACGAACGAGGCGGCTTATACTAAGCTAGAAAAGTCTCAATCGCTTAGTGTTAATGGATGAATCTCTCGATCGTAGACAATTCTGGGGCTATTTGCTGGCGCAAACCGCATCCTGCCAATCGGTACAATGGCTAAAAATGCTAGACTGGCAATAGAATATTTACTCACATTTACATAGTGGCTGAAATTCCACCGGAAACGATTGCCAAGATATTAGAACTATTAGGTAGATTATCAGTTTTGATAGATCGAGCGTCTGCAACTGAGTTGTCGGTTTTCAATATCTACGGTGAGACAGAAGAAGTAGCTGATGTATTGCAACAGTTAGAAAATACCAAAGAGAGAGGAACTGTCGCTTACTCAAGACTCTCTGGACTAATGTTAAAAATATCAACATTTCAACCATCTGCACCTGCTGCAATGGTAGAGATGTTGACTCAATCCATCCAAACAGCAGAAGCTATTGTCGATGCTGGGGAAGCTACTGTTAAAGAAGCAAAAAATGATTGGAATCTTTTATGAATCAACCACTTAAACCAGATCCCGAAAAAGTCAAGAAAACCGTCCGCGAATTAAAAGCACTTTGTCGTCAGTTCGATCTGCTCAACTTCCAACTGGATGAATTGACAGCTTACGTAGATGCAGAAATCCGGAAAAGCCCATTAACTGCATATCAATTGGGGAAGATTCCTCACCCCAACGAAAAACACCAGAGCTAAATTATTTACAATCGATCGTCGTTAGGTGCTGGATATCTCAGTACGCGAAGGACAGCTTATACTAAGCTAGAAAAGTCGCAATTGCTTAGTGCCAATGGATGAATCTCTCGATCGTAGACGCTACGCACCCGCCACCGAGCGCAATCGCGAACCGATTCTCGCAGTTTTGCAGCAAGTATTACCACCAACAGGAACGATCCTCGAAATATCTAGTGGTACTGGCGAACATGCCATCTTCATGGCTCCCCAACTTGCACCGCGCCAGTGGTTGCCCTCAGATCCCAATCCAGATGCCCGCGCCAGCATCGCCGCGTGGCAGCAAGTCGCACCGTGTAATAATCTTCATCCACCGATCGATCTCGATGCCAGTAGTCCCCAATGGTCGGTAGAATCAGATGAGAGATTGAAGTTAGATCCCATTAGTGCGATCGTGAATATTAATATGGTTCACATCGCCCCCAAATCCGCCTATTTAGGCTTGATGGCAGGAGCCAGCCGGATTTTACCAAATAAAGGTATTTTGTACCTCTATGGGCCATTCAAACAAGATGGAGTCAACACCGCACCCAGCAACGCCGCCTTCGATGCCAGCCTCCAAGCCCAAAACCCCGAGTGGGGCATCCGCGACTTAGCAGAAATAACCGCCGCAGCCGAAACCCACAACCTCAAACTTCACAAAATCTTCCCCATGCCAGCCAACAACCTTTCAGTAGTCTTTCAAGCCAGCAAAACTTAAAAATACTCGCTAAATACAAAAAATCCCTTTGCGAACTCCGCGCCTTCTCCGCGTCCTTTGCGTTTAAAAACACCACTCCAACTCTCCCGATCGACTAAAATAGTCACTTCAGCCACTCTCCCTAGCACATGACAGCCAACACCGACTTTCTCGCCCATCTCAACAGCTCCCAACGTCGTGCCGTCGAGCATTACTGTGGAGCATTATTAGTCGTAGCTGGGGCTGGTAGTGGCAAAACTAGGGCACTCACCTATCGCATCGCCAACCTGATCCGCACCCATCGCGTCGATCCCCAACATATTTTAGCAGTCACCTTCACCAACAAAGCTGCCAAAGAAATGCGATCGCGGATCGAACTTTTATTTGCCCAACAACAGGCAGAAATAAAATTTGGTAAAGCATGGGGCGCATTAGACGAGTATCAACAAACCCAACTGAGATCGCATGTCTATAAGACGATTATCAAAGACTTATGGATCGGTACCTTCCACGGATTATTTAGTAAAGTCTTACGCTTTGATATCGAGAAATATCAAGATGATAAAGGCCGCACTTGGAATAAAAATTTCTCGATTTTCGACGATGCCGACTGTCAGGGACTAGTCAAGCAAATCGTTGTCAAACAATTGGATTTAGACGACAAGAAATTTGAGCCGCGTGCGGTACGTTATGCGATTAGTAATGCCAAGAATCAAGGTTTATCGCCAGATGAATTTAGAAAAGAGCAAAATGACTATCGCGGGCGGGTAATCTCGGAAGTCTACACTTATTACCAAGATGCGCTGTGCGCGAATAATGCCCTAGATTTCGACGACTTATTATTAGTCCCCGTGCAATTATTTCGTCAAAACGCCCAAGTCTTAAACTATTGGCATAGAAAGTTTCGCCATATTTTAGTTGATGAGTATCAAGATACCAACCGCACTCAATACGATCTGATCCAATTATTAGTTACCAATGGTGTCGATAGCAAAACCTTCGATGCCTGGGAACATCGATCGATCTTTGTGGTTGGCGATGCCGATCAATCGATCTATTCATTTCGGATGGCAGATTTCACGATTCTGATGAATTTTCAGGATGACTTTGGCGATAGTAAACCAGACGATCGCACCGAAACGATGGTGAAATTGGAAGAGAACTATCGATCGCGTGAAAATATCTTAGCTGCTGCCAATCATCTGATTCAGCACAACACCCAACGGATCGATAAGATCCTCATCGCCACACGCGGCGAGGGCGAACCGATCTTCTTGTACAAAGCAGATAATGAAATCGACGAGGCTGAATTTGTTGTCAATGAAACTCGGAAACTAGAGCGCGAAAATCCAGAACTAAATTATGGCAACTTTGCTGTATTATATCGGACTAACGCTCAATCTCGACCGATCGAAGATGCCTTCGTCCGCGCACAAATTCCCTACACGATCGTTGGCGGATTAAAGTTTTACGATCGGCGAGAAATTAAAGATATTATCGCTTACCTCCGGGCGGTGATGAATCCCAGCGATACGGTTAGTTTGCTGCGAGTCATCAATACACCCAGGCGCGGTGTTGGCAACACGACGATCGATCGACTTCAAAACGCCGCACAGCAATTAGGCGTGCCGCTATGGGAAATTATCAATGATGAAACTTCAGTTGCCACAGTTGCTGGGAAATCTGCCAAAGGTGTCCAAAGTTTCGTTAATATTTTAAATAAATGGCGCAGCGAAGCAGAAACTCGTCCCGTAGTGGATGTTGTATCTGGGATTATTGAAGATACGGGTTATGTCCATGAGTTACAAACTCAAGGAACAGATGAAGCTTTAGAACGTATCCAAAACGTTCAAGAATTAGTTAACGCGACGATCCAATTTCAAGAAGAGAATGATGAGCCAACGCTCGAAGCTTATCTAGCCAGTGCGGCGCTCAGTTCCGATCTCGACAATCTCCAAGAAGGTAAAGAAGCGGTCTCCTTAATGACGTTACATGCCTCTAAAGGATTGGAATTTCCGATCGTGTTTTTAGTGGGATTGGAAGCAGGCTTGTTCCCGAGTTTTCGATCGCTCAATGACCCCCTAGCTGTCGAAGAAGAACGCCGACTATGTTATGTTGGCATCACCCGCGCCCAGGAAATGTTGTATCTCACTCATGCCCGCGAACGTCGCTTGTATGGCTCTAGAGAACCCGCCGTGCGATCGCAATTTATCGGCGAATTACCACCCGAACTAATTAATAGCAATCTGCGGAGTAAAGGTCGGCAGCAAACAACCGCTAAAACTACGCCAAAATCGCCCAAGACAGTCGGTAGCGCGACCACCCAAACAACAGGATGGCTGGTGGGCGATCGCGTGATCCATCGCAGTTTTGGGGTGGGACAGATCACGCATGTATTTGGTACCGAGAATAAACAATCTGTAGCGATTAAGTTTCCCAATCTCGGTCAAAAAATTATCGATCCGAAGATCGTTGGATTACAAAAAATTGGGTAATACAATCTCATCGTGAATACCTACTTATTTCCCGAGCGAACTCAATATCAATTGGAGCTAGGGGCATCAATCGATGTTGCCACTGTACTCAGATTTCTCGAAACTACCTATCGAGAACTATATCCGCACCAAGAAGACTATCGACATTTACAGTCTACAGTCGATCGCTACTTCAATCAGCAAACACCGGTGTGGTTTGTGGCTGATACCAAGCGGGAGCGATCCGATCGAAAGATTGCTTGTTTGTGGGTGGGGATTGCCATCGACCAAATCACTGGTAATCGACATCCAAATGTTTTTCTGATTTATGTCGATCCTGCCTACCGTCGCCAAGGTATCGGACGGGGGTTGATGCAACACGTTGAGGCGTGGGCAAAAAGTCAGGGTTATCACCAGATTGGCTTGCAGGTATTTACAACAGATCGACCCGCGATCGCGCTATACCAACAACTAGGCTACCAATCGCGATCGATTTCAATGATGCGAGAATTGTAACCGAGATCGATTACGATTCGCTCCGGAATTGCTACGCTAGAAATGGTAGTTAAGGATCGATCTCCAAGCATCGGGACTGAGGACAATCGAATATTCACTATTCACTATATCAAGATGAAAGAAATCGTCAGTGAAATCAAACTCCAGATTACGATCTTAGTTGCACTCGTCGCCATCATGTGGGGCATTGAGTTCCTAGACACCTACGTTTTTCAGCATGGACTCGACATCTTCGGCATTTTACCCCGCGAACCGATCGGCTTACGCGGGATTTTATTTGCACCTTTTTTACATGCGAATTTCCCGCACCTAATTGCAAATACCATTCCCTTTGTCGTCCTCGGCTGGTTGATTATGGCGCAAAATACCGCTGATTTTGCGATCGTATCGGTTATCTGTATGCTCGTCGGCGGTTTGGGCACCTGGCTATTTGGTGGTAGAGGCATCCATATCGGTGCTAGTGGCGTGATTTTTGGCTATCTCGGCTTTTTGCTGGCACGGTGTTATTTCGATCGGCGCTTGAGTTCGGGGTTGGTGGCGCTGTTCGTAGGTACGACCTACGGCAGCGTTTTGTGGGGAGTGTTGCCATCGATGCCTGGTATTTCCTGGGAAGGGCATCTATTTGGCTTTTTAGGCGGAATTTTTGCAGCTAAGTTTGTTGTCAAAAACTAGGCATCATTTTTGCCCTTAATTATCGGTGTGCATGTTAATTTGCCACTAATTCAGGTAAAAGTCGCTAATCTGATGCTAGAAGATCGTACAAAAGTCCGATTTAATTCGATCGCCATTCGTAGACAATAAGATGAGACAAATAAATTCTCTATCTTGCTCTAACTACCGAAGCATCGCCATTATATCTTTTTGTATGCATTATCTGGAACCGGAAGAAGAAGATTATTATTTTTGCCTCCCATTAGATTGGGACGGCGTTTATAAGGAAGAAACTTTTGGCGATCGATTGCTACTTTTTTACGAGCAATTTAATAGTAGTACTCGGGCTTTGCTAGATGAGTCGTTATTTCGGGAAATCAGCCAGAGTATAACGGTGACTGGATTACAAATTCTTTGCAAAAATGAGATTATCCACAAAAGATTAATCCAAAAACACCAAAAAATCGGTAATGAGATCCGCTGGATTTGGCCGGAGACTGTCACTCAGTTTGAGATCGGCCTTCAGATGCCAGACTGGTGTGGACAGGTGTTTCGACTGCAAGATTATTGGTTGAAGTAACAGCGTTCTGACTCGCTCCTGTCGAAACACCTGGTTAGTGACTAGTTTGCGGAGTCAGTTGAGATAAGTATTCGGATATCTCTCTGCTACAGGTTCGTCCGCCCACATAGAATAGGGATAGTGATGGAATACAAGCTATGGATAACAATAATTGGCTACAACAGATTTTAATGCTGGGCATCGGCACGACGACATTAGTTGCCGATCGCGTGCGGGAAGTCAGCGAACAATGGGTCAAGGAGGGTAAGATCGATCCCGAGCAAGCTAAGTCATTTGTCGATGACTTAATGCAGCAGATGAAGCTCGATCCGGCAAACTTTGAAGTACAGATGCAAAGAATGATCCGCAACACCATGCAAGATCTGGGCGTACCCCGTCAAGCCGAAATGGACGAACTACGCGGACGCATCGACAGACTCGAACGTCAGGTGCGCGACTTAGAAAATAAATTATGGAAGTAGCCATATGGCAGCTCTCTAAGGCGTAATTACTAGAATTTAAAGATTCGTGGGCACAGCAGCTGCAAACGCGAATCACCAGCCACCGATGACTATAATCAGATAGTGGTCAATATCAGCTTGAGTATGAAAGAAATTTTAGTAAGTTTAGGCGTGATGCTGGGATGCGGTATCCTAGTTTTAATCTTCCAATTTTCTGCAGGTACACCAGCAGCAACGGCTGGAAGTATCGTTGGATCTGAATCGATCGCGAGCGTCAATAAATCCGCACCAACACCTTCTAATTTAATAGCTATGGATAACAGTGAAAAAGAGATTACCACCGCTTCAGGACTAAAATATGTCGAGCTGACCGAAGGGACGGGTACGACCCCAACTAAAGGACAAACTGTATCGGTTCACTACACTGGGACATTGGAAAACGGTACGAAATTTGACAGTTCGCGCGATCGGAATCAACCCTTTAAATTTCAAATTGGTGAAGGCCAAGTAATTAAAGGTTGGGATGAGGGACTCAGTACGATGAAAGTCGGCAGTCGGCGCAAGCTGATTATCCCCGCCGAGCTAGGTTATGGAGATCGGGGTGCTGGTGGTGTGATTCCGCCCAAAGCAACACTAATATTTGATGTCGAACTGCTCGAGATTAAGGGATAAGCGGCCGAAGTGGCTGGCGACTGGGGGAAGTTTTACCACCGTCGCCACTCAAATGTCAATTTGGGAACATAGCTTGGTAGAGTATTGTCATAGGTAGGTAGGATGTTTGAACGCGAGTCGCCACCATGAGTCAATCACTTTCCCTATCTTGGTCCCAGCTTGAGGACAACCTCCCTCGAACTAGAGTGCAAGTAGATAAATTAGATAAATTACCGAACAACGAACTAATCTTGCTCGCACAGTCTGGATTGCGGACGGATCGAGCAGCTTTAGCCGAACTGATGCGTCGCCACCAGTCTCATGTCGATCGGATCTTGTATCACTTGGCTCCAGACTGGCAAGATCGGGCAGATCTGGCTCAGGAAGTGTGGATTCGGGTCTACAAAAATATCAAAAGTCTCAACGAACCAGAAAAATTTCGCGGTTGGTTGAGTCGGATCGCGACTAATCTGTTTTACGATGAGTTGCGCAAACGCAAGCGGGTGGCTCCACCCCTATCGCTAGACGCACCGATTAACGTGGAAGACGGCTCGATCGAGTGGGATATCGCCTCAGACACGCCCAATCCAGCCGAACACCTGAGCACGGTTGAATTCTACGACCAATTGAGAGCAGCGATTGCCAATTTACCAGCGGCTTTTCGCACCACGATCGTCTTGCGGGAAATCGAAGGACTATCGTATGAAGAAATTGCAGATGTGACAGGAGTGTCGATCGGTACCGTGAAATCCAGAATTGCCAGAGCTAGAGCTGGATTGCAATCTCAGCTAACTGGTTATTTTGAATCGTAACTAAATCTCCACAACGGGGAATATTAGCAATATATTTATATTTAGTCTTGCTGGCTGATATTAAAATTTATTTAAGTTTGGGACACACACAGGGTAATTGAGGATCGGAACATGACAGACAACTTCGATGGGGAGCGCTCTGGTGCCGTTTTGGACGAACGGTTCGAGTTGCTTAGCGCCTATCTCGATGGTGAAGCGACACTCAGCGAACGGCAGCAAGTAGAAGCCTGGTTGGCTAGCGACCCCGCATTTCAACAGCAATATCGTCAGCTGCAACAACTGCACCTGGCATTTCCCAGTATCTCCGTCCCGAGCAGCCAGTCTGCTCAAAGTTTAGCGACCGATGTGTTTGCTAAAATCGATCGACAGCGCAATCGCCGCTGGACTTGGTTTGGTGGCAGTGCGATCGCCGCAACATTGGCAGCAACAATTGCCGGATTAAGCGGTCTGTTTGGCGACGCTAATAGTCCGCAACTTCAGTTTGCAGCAAATAATGCTGAGAAACCAGCACCGTTAATGGTGGCATTAAACGACCCGATTCTCGCGATTCCCGCTAAGAGCGATCGGGTAATCGAAGTGCCAATGCCCGCACCAGAAGTAAATATCGATTGATAGATTTACAGAACTCAGCGCGACTATCTTCAATACAGCCTAAAAAGAGCGATACCGAAAGGTATCGCTCTTTTGTTTAGCAGCGAGTTTGATTAATTATGCTTCTTCTGCTGCTGCCAGCGCAGCTGCTTTAGCTGCTTTTTTGGGAGGATCGAGTTTGAGACTTAGGTACCGAATGACATCTTCACTCAGACGCATTGCGCGTTCGAGCGGGGCAATTTCTTTGCCGGAACCAGTGTAGTTGACTTGAACGTAAATCCCATCGCGGTGCTTACCGATGAGGTAAGCAAGGCGACGTTTGCCACGCTGTTGGATTTCGATATCAGTGGCTCCGTTGGTCTCGATAATCGCCCGATATTTTTTGATAGATTCATCAGCCTGCTCGTCCGATAAGTCGGGACGCAGGATGTACATGATTTCGTATTTGTCGCTCACAGATTCTCCTTATGGACATAGTGGCTTCCGCTCGATGCACAGGTGCGATCGCAGAAGCAAGGATTCATCATTATATCAGCAATTGAGTATGTTCCAACACAGCAATTTTAAATTTGGGAAATCGGGATGAGTTGGCATGGACAGCAGCAATTCTCGTTATGGAATTTCAACTGGTATTGAGGGGTAAATCTAGCTCTAGACCGTGAATGATAAAAGTGAGGAGGCGATCCCATTTACAGTACCCGCAGATCGTGGGTTTGGCCAGCTATTTTCCATAATCAGAATTGCTGGAGCGCTAGGTCGATCGGAGATTGGCGATCGGAAGGTACCTAAAATCGCTATGCTAGAGCAGAACACGATCTGAGAACGCGGTATGAGCTTAGAATATCCCGATAATTTACGCTATGTAGACAGCCATGAGTATGTCAGTACGACCGCAGACGTAGCAACGATCGGGGTGAGTGCCTTTGCAGTAGACCAATTGGGTGATATCGTCTTTGTCGAATTACCCGAAGTTGGCGAGACGATTAGCAAAGGTAGTGCTTTTGGGACGATCGAATCTGTCAAAGCCGTCGAAGATCTCAAAGCCCCAATTAGTGGCAAGGTACTCGAGCGCAATGATGCCGCGATCGATGCACCAGAAATAATTAGTACCGATCCATATCAAACTGGGTGGTTGCTGAAAATTAGTATTGACAATGACAGCGAACTTAAGGATACTCTCTCAGCCACAGAATATCGCGTTCGTGTCGAAGGTGCTTAGGGCATTCTAGATAAGTAAATAATCGATAATGCTACTACTGCTGCTACAGTGCAGTCGAATTTGCCGCAGCCAGATCTAGCTAGATCCGTTACATTTAATTACAGTATCTTTTTAGACCTCGATCGCCACTATGACGCAATCTTTACCTCGGTTCGCTCAGTCTGCACCAGCAGCTGCCAGTTCGGTTCGGTTTCCTACAGATGCAGAATTTGTTCCGAGACATATCGGCCCGCAACCTGCTGATATCGATAAAATGTTGGCAGTATTGGGTGTAACTAGTCTAGATGAAGCGATCGAGCGCACGGTGCCAGCCGGAATCAGACTGACGCAGCCACTCGCGATTGAAGCAGTCCCAAGTGAATATACAGTTTTAAATAAACTTAAAGAAATCGCTACCAAAAATCAGATTTTCCGGTCTTATATCGGCATGGGCTATGCTAATTGCATCACCCCCACCACGATCCAACGGAATATCTTAGAAAATCCCGGTTGGTACACGCAATATACACCGTATCAACCCGAGATCGCCCAAGGGCGATTGGAAGCATTACTCAATTATCAGACGATGATAATGGATCTGACTGGGATGGCGATCGCCAATGCTTCGCTCCTCGATGAAGGTACGGCAGCAGCAGAAGCAATGACGATGAGCTATGGGATTCAGAAGACTAAAGTTAATAGTTTCTGGATATCTGCAGCTTGCCATCCCCAAACGATCGACGTAATTAAAACACGAGCTTTACCATTAGGCATCGAAGTAATTATCGGCGACCATCAATCGATCGATTTTAGCCAACCATTGTTTGGGATGTTGTTACAATATCCTGCTAGCGATGGGGCGATTTATGATTATCGCGAAACGATCGATCGCGCGCATCAAGCTGGTGTTATCGTCACTGTCGCTGCTGACTTACTGAGTCTGACCCTCCTCACGCCACCAGGGGAATTTGGTGCCGATATCGTGGTCGGGAATACCCAGCGTTTCGGTGTACCCTTAGGCTATGGTGGCCCTCATGCGGCCTACTTTGCGACCAAAGATGCTTATAAGCGGCAAATCCCCGGTCGGTTAGTTGGCGTATCCAAAGATAAGCGTGGTAAAACGGCTCTCCGCTTGGCGCTCCAAACCCGCGAACAACACATCCGCCGCGATAAAGCCACGAGTAATATTTGTACCGCTCAAGTCCTGCTGGCAATTATGGCCGGAATGTATGCGGTTTATCATGGCCCAGAAGGTTTGAAATCGATCGCCACGCGGATTCACCATCTCACGAATATCCTCGCTACTGGCTTAACCAAATTAGGCTACACCATCGGGACTGCACCCTACTTCGACACATTGCGAATCCAGGTAGCTGGCAACACCGCTGTAATTGGCGAACGTGCCGTAGCTCAAAAAATCAACCTCCGCTACATCGATGCTAATTCGATCGGCATCACCCTCGACGAAACGACATCCCCTGCGGATGTGATGGACTTATGGCGGATTTTTGCAGGTGACAAAGCGCCCGATTTTACCTACTCCGAAATCGCCGCAGCCAGCACGACAGATAATATTCAAACCTCAACCCTCGCACGGACATCCGCATATCTTACCCATCCAGTCTTTACTAGCTACCATTCCGAAACCGAATTGCTGCGGTATATGACGCGCTTGCAATCCAAGGATTTATCCCTCGCCCAAGCGATGATTCCGCTCGGTTCTTGCACGATGAAACTCAATGCCACTTCTGAGATGGTACCCGTAACTTGGGCAGAATTCGGCCAAATCCACCCCTTCGCCCCCGTCGAACAAGCGCAAGGTTATCAAGTATTATTCGATGACTTAGAACGCTGGCTGGCCGAAATTACTGGCTTCGATGCGATTTCCCTTCAGCCGAATGCTGGCTCGCAAGGTGAATACACCGGACTATTAGTAATTCGCGAGTATCACCACCAACGTGGCGATGTCGATCGCAATGTCTGCTTGATTCCCCAATCCGCCCACGGTACCAACCCCGCCAGCGCAGTGATGGCCGGAATGCAAGTAGTCCCGATCGCCTGCGATAATGATGGCAACATCGACGTTGCCGATTTACGCGCCAAAGCCACCCAACATCAAGCCAAATTAGCCGCATTAATGGTGACTTATCCCTCCACCCACGGCGTATTTGAAGAAGCGATCGTCGAAATTTGCGAGATCGTTCACGAGCATGGCGGCCAAGTCTATATGGACGGTGCCAATCTCAACGCCCAAGTCGGCTTGTGTCGCCCCGGCGACTTCGGTGCCGATGTCTGTCACCTCAACCTCCATAAAACCTTCTGTATCCCTCACGGTGGCGGCGGCCCTGGCATGGGGCCGATCGGTGTTATGGCACATTTAGCCCCCTATCTACCCACCCACAAAGTCATCCCTATGGGTGGAGAAAAAGGCATCGGCGCAGTCTCCGCCGCACCTTGGAGTAGCGCCAGCATTTTACCGATTTCCTGGGTCTACATTGCTCTCATGGGCGGATCGGGATTGAAATTAGCGACCGAAGTTGCCATTCTTAGCGCCAACTACATCGCCAAACGCTTAGAGAACCACTACCCCGTCCTCTATAAAGGCAAAAACGGATTTGTCGCACACGAGTGTATTCTCGACCTGCGCGAGTTCAAAAAAACCGCCGACATCGAAGTCGATGATATCGCCAAACGTCTAATTGACTATGGTTTCCATCCCCCTACCGTATCTTGGCCAGTCGCCGGAACGGTGATGGTCGAACCCACAGAAAGCGAATCATTAGCGGAACTCGATCGGTTTTGCGATGCGATGATCGCCATCCGTGAAGAAATCCGCGAAATCGAAATCGGTAATGTGGACAAGCAAAATAACGCTCTGAAAAACGCCCCACACACGATCGCGGATCTGGTTGATACGAGTTGGGATCGTCCTTACAGTCGCGAGCAGGCGGTGTTTCCGGTAGCTGGGTTGCAGGATTATAAGTTCTGGCCAGCCGTAGGTCGGATCGATCAAGCTTATGGGGACAGGAATTTGGTCTGCTCTTGTCTACCGATGGATGCCTATAGTCAAGAGTAATCGCAGGTAAATCCCCTCCTCGGAGGGGTGCCCGACAGGGCGGGGTGGGTGGATCTGTGCTACTCACAAATCAGCGAGCAATCATATCATCATTAAGATAGTTAGTATCGATAAACTAGATTTAGAGTTGATTGGTAGTTGCACAGATCTGACCCACCCCGCCTTCGGCACCCCTCCGAGGAGGGGATTTTGTGGGAGCGATCGAACGGAAGGAAATCATAATGAATGAACTAAATTTTGACAATATGACCCGCGATGAATTGGCACACTATATGGTGGCTCATTGCAATACTCCAAAGGCTTTAGAAGCAAGACGCGCTCTAATTCGTCAGATGGCAAAAAGCGCCGAAAGCCGTGGTATTGATTTTCATAGACCGAATATTCGATCGCAATCGAGCGATCCATCAACTTCAATCGAGCGTCATTGAATCGATCGAGAGGTAGAACTACTAAATCGAGTCGCTCGACTATCATAGAATCTAGTAGTACTGTGAAATATAGAAATGATGATTGGGATGGTTTTGCCGATTGTATAGACATGGCACTGCGAAATTAAGAATCGATCGAGGGTACATTAATTTGGATAAATCGTCCTGTCAAATAGCCTTTCGATCGACTATTCGCAAACGCTGTCAATTTGTTAGTGGCGATCGAGAATAAATCGATCTAGGAAACGATCATTTATTCAATAGGGAAACCCAACATTCACAAATTGTTGGTTAATATGGTTGAGTTCAGAGTAGGAGCAATTCTTGAATTGCTCCTTACACAAACAACGCTGCGAAGATATATTACTCACTTCGAGCATGTTGAATTCCTTTCCATAGTCCGTAGCCGACTAATCCTGCTAATGCTACAACTCCAGCAATTGGCAATGCAACAGTAGTAGTCGTAGTGAAACCAATAGCACCTAGAATACCTGGTGCAGATGAAGTGATCGTAGCCACCTGAATGGCACCAGTACCAGCACTTCCAGCCGCAGTTGCAATTCCTGCGATCGCCTTCATGTCGTCCATGTTTTTACCTTGACAAGTAATTTTATACAGCATAGCTCAGCTACATACTGAGTGGCAAGAGTAATTGTCACCAGAACTTCGATCGATTGGTCATTTTCACTGCTGTTAGTAAAATCCGCTTTCGATCTCACTACTCGCTCTTAGTTCGTTCCCAATGATTTTCTCCGATCGAGTGCATAAATCAGCGCAATCGATCCCCTCAACAAACAGATCGCATGTTGCTAAATAACTGTTATCCTAGTAGACTGATCTTGCATTGAAATACCATGTTTTCCGACAATTCGCCTACCGACCTTGCTAGCGAACCCTCTCCATCCAGCAATTCGTTCAGACAAGGGGACGTAGTAGAACTTGAAATCACCGATGTTAGCGATAGTGGCGAAGGTGTCGGACGGGTTGACGATCGCGTAGTATTCGTACCAGATACCGTTACAGGCGATCGAATTGCTGCCAGATTAGTCACCGTCAAACGTCAATACGCCCACGGCAAATTATTAGAAGTTCTGACCGCTTCACCCCATCGGGTGCGTCCGAGTTGTATCGTCGCTGATAAGTGTGGCGGTTGTCAATTACAACACATCGACTACGACTATCAGCTTACTGCCAAAGAAAATCAAGTGGTTCAAGCGCTCAAACGCATCGGTGGCTTTGCCGAACCGCCTGTCGCCCCGATTGTTGGCGCGCAGGGTAATTTTACCTACCGCAATAAAGTTACTTATCCCTTGGGTTATACCGAAGTTGGGGCGATTAAAGCTGGGTACTACCGTAAAGGTACCCATCAAATCGTCAATATCAACCAGTGTCCCGTGCAGGATGACAGATTGAATCCCTTGCTCGCAGAAATTAAACTTGACTTGCAAGATCGTGGCTGGAAAATGTACGAGCCAGAGCAAAAGGGAGCCAGAGATCCTGGCGCACGTCGCACCGCATTTAAAGTTATCGACCACAATGCCGATCCTGGTGTGGCACCAAATGGGATTCCCAAACCTAAACTGCGCTCTCGCAAAGAAATTGTCACGGTAGAATTAGAGCCAGATCGTAGTCCCAAATTTCGCCATATGTTACTGCGAATCGGGCGACGCACGGGGGAAATCCTGCTTACTTTTGTCGTAACTGGTTTCGACATTCCCAACTTCGAGGGGCAAGCACAACGCTGGATGAAACGCTATCCTAATCTGGTGGGAGTCTGTCTAAATCTCAACGATCGCGATAATAATACGATCTTTGGCTCGGAAACTCGGTGTATCGCTGGACGCGAATATATCTGTGAGACCTTTGGTAATTTACAATTTCAGCTTAAAGCCGATACCTTCTTCCAGATCTATACCGAACAAGCCGAAAACGTCCTCGATCTGATTGTCGAGCGCGCTGGTTTGACAGGTAACGAAACGCTGCTCGATGCTTATTGTGGGATCGGCACCTTTACATTACCGCTCTCGAAACGAGTTAAAAAAGCCGTAGGCATTGAGGTTCACGCGGCATCTGTCGTCCAAGCGCGAGCGAATGCACGACTTAATGGCATCAATAATATTGAGTTTCGGACTGGTGAAGTTGAAGAATTGTTGCCAGAACTGGAAATGGCGATCGATGTCGTATTATTAGATCCACCACGCACTGGTTGCGATCGGGCTGTCCTCGATGCCCTCACTGCGCTACAACCCGCCCAAATCATCTATATCAGTTGCAAACCCGCTACTCTGGCGAGAGACTTACAAATCCTATGCGAACAGGGTAACTATCGGCTCGACCATGTGCGACCTGCCGATTTCTTCCCCCAAACCGCTCACGTCGAATGTGTGGCTTTTTTGGTCAAATGTGAGTAACACGACAATTTATTAGTAATTTTGTATTTCTATCGATCGATAGAGATATAAAAATAGTCAATCTGTCGATTTGTAGAAATTCTGCAATTTAAACACTAGACTCATGGGTCTTTTTTTGTTACAATGGTAACTGTGAATCTTGATATTTGTCGTAAAGAGAAATCGCGGTAGCGGTTTGTACTTCTAAGCAAGATATCGATGAGTCACACTGCTTTACAGCAGTTTGCGATTGTAATCCGGCAAAAATGCCTTACGGGGATTAAAAGATTGCTATGCTACTAAATCCAGTGAAGTCCGAGTGGGATAAAGTCAGTTTTGCCTCGACTTTGTTTTTATGTCCGATCCTCGATAACCTATTGTCAGTAGTTCCCAGCAAATGGCACGCAGAAATTAGACTAGGACTCCAAGAAGCGTTAGTAAACGCAGCCAAACACGGAAATAACCTCGATCCACACAAGCAGGTTATTGTCCGTTTTTGTTTTGAAGAGGGTGCATATTGGTGGATCATCTCGGATGAAGGCAGTGGCTTTCGACGACCGGAGACAGATCGGCAAGAATTAGCTGCCTTACCGCCTGTCGAATCAGAATCAGGTCGGGGAATGTCGATCTTACATCAAATTTTCGATCGGGTGGTCTGGAATCGCCAAGGTACTGAAATTTGCCTCTGCAAGCAATTGTCTTCTCAACGCGATCGCGAACCACTTTTATCTTAGCGGATACCCGACGAGCTAGGGTACCCATCATGGGCATCCTTATGTCTGTCGCGGACGATCTACCATCAAAGTATTTGAGCTGCAATTAAATCTTCTAAAGATTGAGTGAGATCTTGATGAAGTTTTTTCGCGCCGGTTTTGCTGGAAAATTGGTGATAGTCTTGGACCTGTAAAGGCTTGCCAAGCTCGATCGACACGCGATCGCGAAATTTGACATAGGGATGCTCGTAATTAAGATTGATGGGGATAATCTTCAGATCCAAATCTGGCTTCAGCGATAATGCTTGCATCGCAATGCGCGCTAAACCTTCTTTGAGCGGGTGCAAGCTACCATCGCGAAACAGATTACCTTCTGGGAAAATCGTGAGCATTTCGCCTTGATGCAGCAGTTCGATACTATGGCGGATACTAGAGATTCCGGGCTTGTCGGGATCGATCGCAAACCCACCCAATCGCCGTACGAACCAGCCTTGAAGCCCCTTCATTTCATCCGCGCTGACCATAAATCTCGAATTTCTACCCGTTACATAAGGCCCCACTGTATATGAGGTAATAAATGTATCCCATCTAGTTCTGTGCGTAGGTGCGAGAATTACCGCACCTGAATAGGGGATATATTCTGCGCCAATTATTTCAATCTCGCGGAACATCGTGGGGAGAACGACAAATTGTCCCAGCGGATGAACGATCTTTGTCAACCACGGAGAGACCCGCGATTCGACAAGATGAGCAGATTGAAGCGCAGAATTGTCAGACTTAGGATTGGTGAGTTCGGAGCCAGCCATAGCGATTGAAATATGCGATCGACTTGAATATCCCTACTGTACCCAACAAGGCGATCGTTACCGCAGATCTACATGACAGTTTTTAAAGTGCCACAAATTACAACTTAATTTGTCGAGTGGATTCAAATAACCCGTAGAATAGATAGACGCTTGCAGCAGTGGGCGAAGTCTCTTTATTTAGAGAGGATCGCGCGAAGACGTGGAGCGGTTGCTGGGAACATCGAGATTAAGAAAAATTATGTCAGATAACAAACGCAGTCAAGCTATTACTCAGGGCGTACAACGCTCCCCTAACCGGGCGATGCTCCGCGCCGTTGGCTTTGGCGACAATGATTTTACTAAACCGATCGTTGGCTTGGCGAATGGTTATAGCACGATCACGCCCTGTAATATGGGCATAAATATCCTCGCTATCCGCGCCGAAGCTGCCTTGAGATCTGCGGGCGCAATGCCGCAGATGTTTGGGACGATTACGATCAGTGATGGGATTTCGATGGGTACCGAGGGGATGAAATACTCCTTAGTATCGCGCGAGGTCATTGCTGACTCGATCGAAACTGCCTGCAACGGCCAGAGTATGGATGCCGTTCTGGCGATCGGCGGATGTGATAAAAATATGCCAGGGGCGATGATTGCGATCGCACGGATGAATATTCCCTCGATCTTCGTTTATGGTGGGACGATCAAACCCGGACATCACAATGGCAAAGATCTAACTGTCGTCAGTTCCTTTGAAGCCGTCGGTCAATTTAGCGCCGGAAAAATCGACGAAGCCGAACTTATGGCTGTCGAACAAAAAGCTTGCCCTGGGGCTGGTTCGTGCGGTGGGATGTTTACAGCTAATACCATGTCCTCGGCGATCGAAGCAATGGGGTTGAGCCTGCCCTACTCCTCTACGATGGCCGCCGAAGACGAAGAAAAAGCCATCAGTGCCGAAAAATCCGCCCACGTCCTAGTTAACGCCATTCGCAATCAGATCTTGCCCCAGCAAATTCTGACCCGTAAAGCCTTTGAAAACGCGATCGCCGTAATTATGGCAGTCGGTGGTTCTACCAATGCCGTCCTGCACCTGCTAGCTATCTCCAGAACGATCGGCGTTCCACTGTCGATCGATGATTTTGAAGCAATTCGTGGCAAAGTCCCTGTGATCTGCGACCTCAAACCCTCCGGTAAATATGTCGCCACCGACCTTCACACCGCTGGCGGCATCCCCCAAGTCATGAAGATCCTCCTCGAGCATGGCTTACTCCACGGCGACGCACTTACTATCAGCGGTCAAACCATCGCCGAAGTCCTAGCCGATATTCCCAGCACCCCACGCGCTGACCAGGATATCATCCGCCAGTGGGAAAATCCCATGTACGCCCAGGGACACCTCGCCATCCTCAAAGGTAACCTCGCCACCGAAGGCGCAGTCGCCAAAATTACCGGAGTCAAAAAACCTGTAATTACTGGCCCAGCCCGCGTCTTTGAATCTGAAGAAGCTTGTCTTGCTGCCATCCTCGCTGGCAAAATCCACGCTGGCGATATCATCGTCATTCGCTACGAAGGCCCTAAAGGTGGCCCCGGAATGCGCGAAATGCTCGCCCCCACCTCCGCCATCATCGGGGCTGGCTTAGGCGATACCGTTGGCCTGATCACCGATGGCCGCTTCTCCGGCGGTACGTATGGGATGGTCGTCGGCCATGTAGCCCCCGAAGCCTATGTCGGCGGCACGATTGCCCTCGTCAATGAAGGTGACAGTATCACGATCGATGCACCACAGCGTTTGTTACAGTTAAATGTCCCAGATGCTGAATTAGCCAAACGTCGAGCCAACTGGCAAGCCCCCGCACCCCGTTATACTACTGGAATCCTGGGTAAATACGCCAAGTTAGTATCTTCTAGCAGTTTGGGCGCTGTTACAGATATGGATCTGTTTTAAGGCGAGCTTCGAGCTGCAACATCCGATCGACTCAAGTAATATAGCCGACTGACGTTAATTACCTAATGCTCCTAATCACCAGTACCGACACAGACGCAGGAAAAACCGTTCTTACCGCAGCACTAGCAGCCTATGGACGCAAGTATCATCCCCAGCAAAACTGGGGCATCCTCAAACCAATCCAATGTGGTACTGGAGATCGGGAATATTTAGGCCAACTCTTCGATCGATCCTCCACAGACATCAACCCGATTTATCTACAAGCCCCCTTAGCACCCCCCATCGCTGCCGACCAAGCCGGAGTACATATCGATCTGGGCATCGCTTGGCGGACATTACAACAAATGCGATCGCAATGTGACATGGTATTAGTTGAAGGAATTGGCGGCTTAGGTACTCCAATTACGGACGAACTAGTAGTTGCCGATTTAGCCAGGGATTGGCGATTGCCGGCAATATTAGTCGTACCAGTCAAACTCGGATCGATCGGTGCCGCAGTGGCTAATGTCGCTCTAGCAAAACAATATCATGTCAATCTACGCGGCATCGTCCTCAACTGTTCTAGCGATCTTGCCCCAGCCGAAATTGCTAACCTCGCCCCAGCCGAGCTGATTCAATCCTTGACTAGTACTCCGGTCTTGGGCTGTATTCCGTATCTCACCGATTTGCAAGATCTCGATCGATTAGCTGCTGCCGCCGCCAACCTAGAATTAGAGATTTTATTACCGCAACTGGCTTTGGGCTTGACGGTTGAAACAGCCACAAGACAGGCGGGTTAAGCAAAGAGTTTTAGTCCGCGTAGACAGACTTCTGCGATCTAGCCTGGATTATTCATGAAGAGTGAAACATACTGAAACTTTTACCAACTGTGAGGGGAAAATTGGCAATTCAAATTTTTGAGGACAACTGAACCAGAAAAATCGGCTTAAAAAAGCTCAAATAAGGAGAATTAGCATCAAATAGACACAAGAATCCTATCACCAGCCTGAATTCAGTACAAGTCAACTACTTCACAACTCTGTAATCGGCTTGAAATCTGACTGATGACCGCAGCAAAAGGAGAATGACGTGCCAACTCCACCAAGACTCGACGGGCAGAAACAGTCACTTTAGCGGCACATTTAATCAACATTGACCGTAGCCGCTCCACCTGGGCAGTAGCGAATTCAGTGCCATCAGCAGCTTGACGAATCCGCAGCAACAGAATGTAAGCAGCTTGAGATAGTAGTAACCGAAACTGATTAGCAATAAATGAGCTACAACTGAGGCGGTCAGCATGAATACCGAGCTTGAGTTCTTTAATCCGATGCTCGCTATCGCTGCCGCGTTGAACATAGAATTGGTCGTAAAGTTGTTGTGGCGGCAAATCCAAATTGGTCAGTACAAATCGAGGATTAGCACCCTTGGGCAACCATTCAGCCTTCATCACTAAGCGGCGGGGGGCATCCCAAGTGCCAGCAGCATAGTAAACATCATCAAATAAACGAGCTTTCTGTTGTGTTTGAACAAACTGTAATCGCGCCCGTTCGAGTAAATCGGCTATCTTACGTTCAGTTACAGCATTCCGCGTAAATCCAATTGCATAGCCAACGCCAGAACGTTCGCACACCCGCAGGATCTCTGGCAATGAAAATCCGGCATCGGCACGGAAAATGATTTTTACGCCTGGAAATGCGCGTTTTAATCTCCAGAACAACCACCGCAAGATTCCCGCTACGCCTTTACCTGAATGAGTGTTACCCGCTCTCAATTGCAACACTAATGGATATCCACTTTTAGCTTCATTGATTAAGACTGGAAAGTACATGTGCTGTCCATAGTAGCCATGAAAACAACTCAATTGTTGTTGTCCGTGTGTTGGATCTGCCCAGCCATCGATGTCTAAGACAATCTCATCTGGTGGTTGTTTGTACCCAGCAATGAATCCATCCACCATCCGACTTCGCATTTTGGAAACCTCCGGTTTTTTGACCTGATTCTCCATTCGTGTGATGGTGGGTTGACTTGCTAGGAGTTCCTCGTTGGCGATGGGTATTCGTTCGCACGCGATCTTGTAGATTGGATCGTGCCGTAAGACATTACTGTCGTTTGCATCTTCATATCCCCCAACCAATTGATACACTCTTTGACTGACCAATTGATGTAGGCGATGAGTGACTTTATTTGTGTCTCGCCATTCTTCAATGCACTCAGCTATCCCTCGACAGATTTGTTCTTGTTCTTCGGCTTGACGTGCTAATAAAATTCCTGCATCGGAACTCAGTTCTAAGTCGGAATATCGTACTACTAACTGCCGCTGTTGATAAAAATTATAGGGGAGTGGAGAAATACACTCTGTCATGTCAAAATGAGGATGTTTATTTTGTTGGATAGCCTGATTCTACTCAGTTTCAGGCTTTTTATTCTCCTCTTTTTGCAATCCTTCATGAATAATCCAGGCTAGGTGATGTTTCAACGACCAGCCACACTAAATCCTGTTAAAATGGGGACAGCGTAAAAACTCAAGACATCATCGCCCGTAACGATCGATCCATGCCGACATCCATCCTCGTAGAAAAGAAAAAATTAGCCAACCCGCCCTTAGATATCCATTATCTCGGCGATCGAGTCTTGCGCCAACCCGCCAAACGGATCGCTAGCGTGGATGACGAAATCCGCCGAACGATCGTGGCGATGCTCCAAACTATGTATAGCGCGGATGGGATCGGGTTAGCAGCACCCCAAGTCGGCATTCACAAGCAATTGATCGTCATCGATTGCGAACCAGATGTGCCCGAAGCCGCACCATTAGTTTTAATCAATCCCGCCATCAAGAAATATGGCAAAACCCTCTGCAAAGACCAAGAAGGTTGCTTGAGTATTCCGGGGGTCTATTTAGATGTCGAACGCCCAGAGACGATCGAGGTGGCATATAAAGACGAATCCGGTCGTCCCCGCACCCTTAAAGCTGACGGACTACTAGCACGCGCCATCCAACACGAGATGGATCACCTGAGCGGTGTATTATTTGTCGATCGAGTTGAAAACGAACTCGCCCTGATGGAGGAACTCAAGAAAAAAGGTTTCTCTCTCCAACACGTCCAAAATATCAAACCAGGAGCATAGCAACTCATGTATACCCCCATCACAGGCGTTTGCTTGCTCGGTGCCTCAATTTCAGCGATCGCCGCTGTTGGCTCGGTATTTGAAATCGCATCGGGTAATCCAGAGTGGGGGATGCTCACTACTGGCTGCATTTTAGCCGCATCGATTCCGCTGACAGTCTTTCTATTTATAACTGCTGTTAAAAATTCGGCATAGGATGTAAGCTAGCGATCGCAACCCGCTGATGTTGGTTGAGACGATCGGATGATAATTCTAATTACAACCAACTAAAAATCTGATTTGGCATTAAGACTAAATCTATTCCTGTTAGAACTCGTCAATTGACACTTTCCGAAATACGGTACTTGTAATGGTAAAAATTGTCTGCCCAATCTCATTACACCTACGACTGATGACTTACAGTTGGGCTGTAACAATAATCTCTGCCTTGTCGCCTTTAAAAGCTATACCCAACAAATCGATCCGAATCCGTTTCGGCTCGTCGCCCAACTAAAAGAGAGTAATAAGTTCGACCTAGCCCCAGGTAGCGTGCGATCGAGTGATACCTTTCCGATCGGAGATCGGAATGCAGATCGCAAAACCTTCAACGTTAAAGTTGTAAACAATGCACTAGACATCACCCTCAGTAACAACGACACAGTCGCACGATGGCAGATATTTCAGGAGCGGTTGTTTTGGGAAAGTTTACTGCTGACAGTCGCGATCGAACTAACGATCTGGAGTGGATATTTGTGGTGGCAACAAACTATGTTAATCGAGATCCTCTTAACTGATGCGAGCGTATTAACCGTTCATGCTTTCTCATTTCCGATTGTCTGGTATGTATTTTCCAGTTTCCGCGCGTTTGCTAGCAATTTTGAAAGAGCTACGGCGTTGTTATGGCTGGGATTGTCGCTTTGCTATGGCTTTTTGCCGTTTGTATTGAGATCCCAGCAATCGACCAGAGCTGGCGGGATTTTGGCTGGCTCGCTCTTATACTGGTTTGGTGCGGTCGTAGTTACGGCGATCTTTGGGTTTTTCAGTGGCTATGGCTACTCTTTCCCATCCGCAACCGGACTGCCGATGCCATTCTTAACTCTGGCTTCAGAGCTATTTGTCGTTGGCTATGAGGCATGGATCGTGCATCGAATCAGGCAAGACAGCTTAAGCTTGAAGCTGGCCTTGAAAGTCAGTTTTGCCGCTAACGCAGTTAGTTGTCTGGTGGGTTTAGCGTTCTTTTTTACAATCTTTAAATATTGAGATCGTTACATTCTAACTAAATTTATCAATTTCTGCCACAATTATGCCAGAGGTACTCAGATAATCAGGCGATTTTATAGTGTGGAGTCTACGCAACCGAATCGACTGCTGCATCTGTCCCCGATCTCCCTCTATCTCTAGATTTAGTCTCACGCAACATGCTAAAAAAAAGCAAAATTAGATCCTCACTGTGCAACAATTTCCTTTTATCCAATCTCACGAATCTGCTCGGTCGCGCGACAACTTGCCAATCCAAATTCGCCAAAAGTCGAGCTATGCTCGATCGATCGATCGATTACTACAATCGGGGTGTTACTAAATCTCTGGCGGGGAATAAACGCGCAGCAATCGCCAACTACGATCGGGCGATTGCGAACGACCCCCGATTTGTCGATGCATATATCAATCGGGGCAATGCTAAAGCCCAATTAGGACAGGAGCGCTCGGCACTTGCCGACTACGATCGAGCGATCGATCTCGCGCCAAACGATGCTTACGCTTACTACAATCGCGGTAGCGCCAAATATAAATTCGGCCAACAATCGGCGGCAATGCTCGATTTTGAGCGAGCAGGACAGCTCGATCCTCAATTTACAATTCAAGTCGTTAAAAGTTTATTACATATCGTTTAGCCAGGGAGATACTGCATCTTCAACTAGCGCGGCGGGTCTTGTGCTTGCTAGTCCCTAAGCCTGATAAAATAAGTTACTAATAGTTCTCTGCACAAATTACAGATATTCATGATTTCCAGTAACGACTTTAGACCTGGTGTATCCATTGAGTGGAAGGGAGGCGTATGGAAGATCGTAGAATCTCTCCACGTCAAACCTGGTAAAGGTTCTGCGTTTGTAAGAACTAAGCTCAAAAACGTTCAAAGTGGTAGTGTCGTGGAAGAAACCTTCCGCGCGGGGGAAACTATGCCTCAAGCCACATTGGAAAAAAGCAAAATGCAGCACACCTACAAAGATGGCGAGCAATTTGTATTCATGGATATGGAGACTTTTGAAGAATCAACGCTCTCTTCCAACGAAATCGGTGGCGGTGTAAAATACCTCAAAGAAGGGATGGAAGTCAGTATCGTGCGCTGGGGCGAACAGATCATGGAAGTAGAACTTCCGAATACGGTGGTACTAGAAGTCACCGATACCGATCCGGGGATGAAAGGCGATACAGCCACAGGTGGAAGCAAACCCGCGATCGTCGAAACTGGCGCTCAAGTGACAGTACCGTTGTTTATCAGCATCGGTGAGAAAATCAAAATCGATACACGTACAGACCAATATGTGGGTAGAGAAAGCTAACTCTCGATCGTTAGCCCGAGCGAATTTAGCCACAGTCGATCTCGGTTTGCAAGCGCCCCTAGCTGCTAGTTACAGTAAATCTGCAACTTTCGCACTATCAATGCGTTCGCATTCGGGGCGCATTCTTATATTTACTAATAGTTGTTATTCTAGCCTCGCTGCTGAGGCAGCATCGCGTTGACACATCCTCTTCCGTGGAGAATTGGAAAGAGAATTACTCGCAGTAACTACCTAATAATAAATAACTAACTAATAATATCTATCTACATAACTGAATATGACCATCGATTTTAAAGAATTGCGAGAATTGTTAGCCGCGATCGCTGCTAATAATATTACTGAATTGACACTCAAAAATTCCGACTTTGAACTTACAGTGAGTCAGGGACAGCAATTTGTCACCAGTGGATCGATGATTTCAGCAGTATCGACTGATATTCACGCTGAGTCGCTCTCTGTACCCAAACCAGACCAACTGACGATCGTGACAGATCGGTCTACACCGCCTACTCCTGATAAAAAGTGGGTCGAAATCAAGTCGCCGATGGTGGGCACCTTCTATCGCTCGCCAGCCCCCGATGAACCTGCATTTGCATCGATCGGCGATCGGATTCGATCGGGGCAAACCGTCTGTATCATCGAAGCCATGAAGTTGATGAATGAGATCGAAGCGGAGATTGCAGGACAAGTAATGGAAGTACTAGTCGAAAACGGTCAACCGATCGAGTTTGGACAAACTCTGATGTATATCAATCCAGCCTAGCGATCGCGATTTCGGGTCGAGCTAGGGCAAAATTCACACATCATTGTGGTCAAATGTAGCGCTGCAACTTTTTCTGGGAAACAATCGCGCTACACAAGTCTAAATCTAACAGCCGAGTACTCCCAAATGGGAGATTAGAAAGTAAATTTGAGAGCGAGCGAGTATTTAGGAGCTTTGGTTGTTATTCGCCGACACTATCCTTAAACTCTTGCTGGAAGACTTTCCGCGTCAATGGCTGTTTGATTTCTACACCTTCGCCACCCAAAGCTTCTAATGGCTTGCCTTCGACATCGATCCAGACTGGCATGTCCGGATTGCGACTAGTCGCTGTGTAGAGGACTTGGGCGATTCTACCTTGCATGGATGTGCTACCACCACCTTGGGTAAATTCCTTAGACAAATCGATATGTAATCCATCTGCCTTAATCGCACTACTGAGTAATTTAGTTCCTGCCGGAATTGTTGAAGTCTGTTTGCCTTCTTTACCCGCAGAGGCTAACAAGATCGTCAGCGATTCTTTGGCATAGCCTTCCTGAGTTTTGGGTACAGTGCTCGCAATTTTACGTTCTTGGGAAGAAACGCTGGATTTCTTGTTATCCTTGTCATCGATCCAGAAAACTTTTACTTTGTCTTCTGTCGCTGGTGCGACATTAGCTGGGTTTTGCGCGATCGAGGGAACTGGCGCTGTTGTCGCTGGCGCAGCCTGAATCGGCGCTTTTGGCGCAGTGACAATCGGGACGACAGTAGCAGGGGTAATATTTACCTGGGGCGGCTTGACTGTCGATGTTGTCGAAGTTATCGTACTAGCTGTATTGGTCTGCAGTCGATCGTGAGTCATCCACCAAGCAACTCCACCGCCAACGAGAGTAGCCATCACCGCGAAGGCAGAAATGGCGGTAGTGACTACGCTTTTAGATACAGATTTTTGTTCTTCCATAATTAAAAAAATTCCGATTGATAATTAAACGAGGACAAGACCCGATCTTCAAGTTGCTCCATTACTAGTTTAGCTGGTAGGACATCAATTCGGTAATAATGCCATGCTAGAGCAGATCGGGTATGGAAGATCGCTGATAATCTCGCTGAATCTAAGCCTCAATGAATTGGATGTGCGCGCTGCCAACCAGCCTCGATTGTCTCGATCCGGCGGAAAATTTTATTATTGACCTGGTGATACAGCTTGCTTGGTTCCATTTACCCGCACGAATGCAGCAACCTCTAATTGCTGAGGATTGACTTTGAACTGGAGAATCCGCGTAGTTAGTCCGCGCTGCTCCAATATATCTACATTCAACCGTTCGCCGATTCCAGCCGTTAAGCCAGCCAAGAGAAATGGTGGAACTGGAGTTCCACCAACCGCAGCAGTAGGGTCGGTCAGTTGAAACTTACGTCCGCCGATAACGCTAACACCAGTTTCCAAGCTGACAGCGAGAGTTTCGCCAGAATTGGGGTCTTTCAAATCTGTCTTGATTCCCAGTCGATTATTCCCCAGAAAGCGGATTTGAGGATTGGTGACTTGGTAATCCTTGTTGAGCGAACTAGCCGCACTACCGAGAGTACTAGTAGTCATTTTCTGCAGCCTAGCGACCACATCCGGAGACTTTAAGAAATTATTCAGATCTACTTCATTAAACTTAAATTTCACCGCTGCTTGAATTGGCTGTTTGAGCGACGAACTCTGAGGCTGATTTCCATCCTCCTGAATCGCTTTGAGATTTACAGCGATCGGATCCGTTTCGACTTCTAAAGTATCGATCCGCAAATCTTTAGTCGGCCAGATTCCCCGTCCGGCAATTCTGATTTTATCGATCTTACCGTTGATAATTTGATAACTTGGTGCGTTATCGGTTCTAACTTGCAGTTGCTCCGCCCGATCGATCTGAGCGCGAAAAGCAGTTTCCACGTTTTTGTCTACCACAACCCCAGTCAGAGAGAATAAGGCGGTAATACCGGAGAGGAGAATGGTAATTAATTCCATTGTGTGGAAAGGGTTAGAGGGAGAGGGATAGGGTTGGCGGGAAACGGGGGAGATGGATAGTAGGGTAAGGAGTTATTTTTGCGAGCCACTAATTGCCTGCGCGATCCATGTTTGAATCGTTGCACCAACTGTCTCGACGGGAATATCTGCGGATTGTTTCGTAGCGCGTTGCACTACTTCTACTTTACCATCTTGGAGCGAGCGTCCAGTAACGATCCGATATGGAATCCCAATCAGATCGGCATCCTTAAATTTAACTCCCGCTCGTTCGTCGCGATCGTCGAGAATTGTCTCGACCCCCATCTGATTTAATTCAGTGTAGAGCCGTTGAGCGGTCTCCATTTGCAGGGAATCGGAGATATTTGGTACACAGATAATGGCATGATATGGCGCGATCGATACGGGCCAAATGATGCCGTCTTTGTCGTAGGATTGCTCGACAGCGGATTGAGCCAATCGCGATACGCCCACGCCATAGCAACCCATAACCAGCGGCTGTTCTTCGCCTTGCTCGTTGGTAAATGTGGCACCCATTGCTTGGGAGTATTTAGTACCGAGCTGGAAAATGTGCCCAACTTCGATGCCGCGTGCGGTTTGCAAGAGTTGAGTGGGATCGTGGATAGCTCGATCGCCTACTTTTGCCTTTTGAATATCTACAATTTGGCTATGATTGGGAAATTGTTGGCTCCAATTTGCACCGACGACATGCCGATCGACCAAATTCGCCCCACTGATAAAATTTGTCAAACTAGCAGCAGTCTCATCGACTAAGCGTAGAAACTTCGGATGTAAACCCTCGCTAGCTTTGATATAATCATCTGCTAAATCGGGGCCGATATAACCTAATGGCAATGGTTTTGCTGCCCATTTTGCGATGGCTACCCCATCCGGTACATCTAGCGCGATGACTGTTTTTGCTCCATAATTGGGCGCTAATTTGACCAATTCATTATTTAATTTAACCTGATTTACATCCCGATCGCCACGAATGCTAATTAAGACTAAAACGGTCGTGCCATTATCGAAAGTAGCTTGTTGGAGCACGTTTTTGACGATCGAAGTAATGTCGCACTGGAAAAATTTCACCAGCGTATTAATCGAAGTCGTCCCTGGGGTGCCCTTAACTTCATAACTAGTAAACGGTGCGGCTACAGCATCAGGAGCCAGCGCTACTGCTTTCTCCACATTGGCGGCATATTTACCATCCTCCGTGTACATCACATCATCCTCACCCGCATCCGCCAGCACCATAAATTCCTGGGAACCAGAGCCGCCAATCGCCCCCGAATCAGCATCGACTGCGCGAAATTTCAAACCGCATCGAGTCAACATCTTGCTGTAAGCCTGATGCATGTCATCATAGGTAGCCTTGAGACTCTCCACGTCGGCATGGAAAGAATAACCATCCTTCATAATAAATTCGCGTCCGCGCATCAACCCAAACCGAGGGCGAATTTCATCGCGAAATTTACTCTGGATTTGATAGAGATGTTGGGGCAGTTGGCGATATGATTTAATCAGATCTCTAGCTACAGCTGTAATTACTTCTTCGTGAGTCGGGCCGAGCGCTAATTCCCGATTTTGGCGATCGGTAAAGGCAAACATAATCCCCTCAGCCTGGGTATAAGTATCCCACCGTCCCGATTGCTGCCACAGTTCGGCGGGTTGCAGTTGGGGGAGCAAGCATTCTTGTGCGCCTGTCGCGTCCATTTCTTCTTTGACGATCTGCCGTACCTTCGTCAAGACGCGCAGCATCAGCGGTAGGTAAGCATACAAACCATTCCCAATCTTCCGGATGTATCCCGCACGCAGCAGTAGTTTGTGGCTGGGAATTTCGGCATCGGCTGGTTCTTCTCGCAGGGTGACAAATAAGCTTTGAGACAGGCGCATTGCAATCTTGGGTGAGTTTACTCGATCGATATTATCGCAGCATTGCACCCACTCTGGGTAGAGTAGGCGTTAGCAAGGTAAGTAAGTTACAGTTTTCTGACTTTTGCCTCAATTAACTAGCTAGAGTCTTTAACAGTTGCTCGGTGCGATCGAATTTGCCTGGGTACATCTCTACAATCAATCAGCCCTATAAAGCATGTAGATTTGGTGGTTATTTACCCAATGCTTCCGGGTAAGATGCCAACAAATGCTCGATCGAATTTTTCCATTTTTGGCAATACAGTACTAAAGGTGATATCTCGATCTATCCTACCGAGCTTGTGGACTCCCAGTTCGATCGGAGCGCTAACTGGGAAAATTTAAATAATTTACCACCAGCGATCTCGGTTACAAAAAAAGTGACCAGTAGAAGTTACTGTCACTTTTGGATAAAGGAGCGCGATCGAAAGTTAACTGTAATAATTAATTTGCGATCGCCTTGATATTATTTGTCATGATTTTTTTCTTTATTAATTTCACCCTCAAAAGGTTGAACGCCAGTGCGGGGATAGGCATCGCGATCGGGTCCAAAAATTCTTGCAGCCGCGTCGGAAAAATAACCGATTAGGTTTTCTAGCATGGTGGCAATACGCATATCTTTAGCCCCTGCATTGATAAGATGTCGGGAGATCTCTCCCTGGATATCTTTAATTATATGTTGTTAGCCAGGATAGACCGACTAACTGTAATAGATATTTAACTATGCGGCCGATTCGTTATTCATCGTTCGCTGTTGTTGCGCTGCTCGTCTTGATTCTCGGCGGTGCTGAATTTCGTGGACAAATCATCCCGCAAATCAGCACCGCCCATTTATAATACGCCTTTAGAACTAGGAATAGTGCCAATGCGGCGGAGGTCGGCTTCTGTTGCCATCCGCATCGCTCTAGCAAAAGCTTTGAAAGTAGCTTCGATAATATGGTGAGAATTGATCCCATCTAATTGCCGGATATGTAGCGTCATCAGACTGTGATTGACCACTGCGACAAAAAATTCTCGGACTAATTGCGTATCGTAAGTACCTACTCGCTGAGTAGGAAGTTCTAAACCATAACTGAGATGCGGACGACCGGAAAAATCTAGCGCGATTTGCACCAAGGCTTCGTCTAAAGGGGCAACGAAATGCCCAAATCTTACAATCCCCTTGCGATCGCCCAGAGCTTTCGCTAGCGCCATTCCCAGTGTAATCCCTACATCTTCATTGGTATGATGATCGTCGATTTCGATATCGCCTGTGGCTTCGATCTCTAGGTCGAATAAGCCATGTGCGGCGATTTGATGGAGCATGTGATCGAGAAAAGGAATCCCCGTCCGCGCCTGACAGACACCAGTACCATCGAGATCGATCGTTACAGTTACATCAGTTTCGCCAGTTTTACGGTGAACTGTGGCAATGCGGTGAGATGAGAGTTGCAGGTGAGGAAGGTTAGCGGTTTGCATAGATAGTGGCTAGTGGCTAGTGGCTAGTGGCTAGTGGCTAGTGGCGGATGAGCGCGCCACCATAGCTTGGGGTCGGCAGTGCCGACCCTAGCAATACGAACAGAATGGGAACACAAGTTGACATATCTTAGTTTGGATCGATGCTGTAAGATAATTGTCTTGAAAATTGAAGCATCGAACGTAAATAATCCGCTCCTAATCTATTTGCGAATCTATATTTTATTATCTCACCCCTATTCACTATTCACTAGCCACTAGTCACTAGCCACCATCTTTACCCTAGTAATTCCCTCCGAAAATCTGGGAACGATAGAGAAGGTAATCTTCAGATGCAATGGAATCGGTAGATGAGTGGAATGTCTATAGGTGATGTCTTGGCCCAGAAGGATACATTGCCACTAACTCCATACCAAGTACAGGATCTTGCTCGTTTACTAGAATCTTTGCGCCAACAGCAGGTGAGTGGCACCTTGGAGTTGGAAGTAGAGGCACATACTGGCAAATATTGGCAACGAGTCTTGATTTGGTACAAAGGAGAAATTACCTATGGAGGTAATAAATCGATCGATCGTGGCGAACTAATTCGGGGGTTAATTAAGAAGTTTAAACCCGAATATACAAACTCGATCGAAAGTTGGCTCGCACAACAATTGCTCCAGCAGCATTCCAGCCGCGATCTGCTGACTTTTTTAGTCCAGCGGCAAGTACTGACTTGGGAGCAGGTTGAGAGTTGGGCGCAGGCACAAATCGTGTTTGTGTTAGAGCAAGCAGTGAGTTTTTCGGGTAGGTATCGATTTACACCGCAAGCTGAAATCGACTTTTATCATGGCGTTGAAGGTCGAGGATTAAATTGGCAGCAGATCATGATGGCGGTGAATACCCGTCAGCAGTACTGGAGCAAGATTAAGAGCTTTATTCCAGGAATCGCCGCAATTCCGCTACCACCTACGCCAGCTACGGTCGCCAAGATCTCCGAGAAGGCAGTCGAGCAACATATCAAAAAGTGGTTTGATGGGCAACGCACGATCGTCGATATTGCCACCGCACTCGATCGCGATCCGCTGCAAGTCGCCCGGTCTTATACTCAATGGGCGCAATTAGGCTGGATGCGGTGCCAAAATTTGGACGATCTGGCCTTCGATACGCTATCGCCGCCAGCATTACCGATCGTCTTGTCGGTGGATGATAGTCCGATCGTCCAGACCCGGATCAAACGCGCTCTGAGCGACCATTGCGAGATCTTGTTAGCAAACGATGCGATGAGTGCTTTACACCTCCTCGCTCGCCAACCTGTGGACTTGCTACTGCTCGATGTGACGATGCCTGGGATCGACGGGATCGAGCTGTGTCAGACGCTGCGACGGATGAGTAAGTTTGCTCAACTACCGATCGTGATGTTGACAGCCAAAGATAAGAGCTACGATCGCGCGCTAGCGGAAATGGTTGGGGCGACGGAGTATCTGACTAAACCGTTGGATGACGAAAAATTAATTGCTGTTGTTAATCAGTATGCCAAAGGTGGGCATATTCAATGATATACCCGATCCCTAGATCTCAGCTAGTTGCCAACATGATGTCAGACCAACAGTACCCACTCTTTACCTTACATAGTTTGCGCTACGTAATTAGTTATGATTGCCGATAAACAGAATCTAATCTTTACTTTACATGGATCGCACTATGGAATTAGCGCGGATTTAGTAAGAGAAATCTGTTGGCTGCCTGAGTTATTCTCATTGGCAACAGCACCACCAGATATTATCGGGATGTTTGATTGGCGATCGCAAATGCTGCCAGTTATGCATCTAGACTTACGCTTTGGGAACGAGTTTTCTGGGTGTAATCTCACCGATCGCGCGATCGTGGTTGAGTGCCAAGGTAGTTATGTTGCAATCGTAGCACATGATGTTTTGGATGTCCAATATATTACACCTGAATCAGTCGATGTCGATCTGATTCAGGGTCGGCAAATTGCTGTAGCGAATAACTTTGTCGCTGGCATCGCTCGACTGAATAACGCTCCAGTAATCTGTCTCGATCTCGAACGGTTGATTCGTGAACCGGATGCTATCACCACTGATACCGATCGAGCGATTGCCGGATCTGGTACGGATTTTTATCGTCGTTGTTGTCCCGATGCTACGCCAACCGATCGAGCGGTGTTTGCAAGCCGTGCGCTCCAACTCAAGTCCGCGATTGCGGCAATTCAGACAGAGAAAGAAGAAGGAGTTTTGACAGTTCAAATCGGGACGGAATATGTCGGCATTCCGCTCGAACTCGTCGTCGATGTCGATGCACTCGATCGCTTCTCTGTTTCGCCAGTACCGCTTGCCCCTAGCTATATTTTAGGACAAACCGATTGGCGGGGCAAAGTTTTACCGATTCTAGAACTAGGCTTTGTCTTGCAGATTCCTGCGTTACCGCGCCAGGAATTTGTAGTAATTAAAGTTAATGAAATTCTCATCGGTATTGCTGTCGATCGGATTTTTGATGTCTTGTATTTGGCTGCTTCGGAGATCGACTCGCTACCGCTTTCTGTAACCAGTCAACTTCGTAACTACTTACGCGGAGTTACCAAATACGCAGACGGCATGATGTATGTCGTCAAACTTCAGGAGTTGGTCGAACGCGAGTTTTTACCCGCTCCAATTGCAGCATAGCAGTCAGAGCTTCACCACTGAGTGTCGCAACGTTTGTCAATGTTTTTTATGTTTATATTCTAAATTTATTTTTTTACCACCCGTCCCTTCACGAAATTGTATGCCGCAAACCAATCTGTTAGCGAGAGTTAACAACCTCTCATTTAAGACTAAAGCGATCTTGCTAGCGACATTACTAGCGGTCATTCCTGTCCTCGTTACGGGAGCTTTTTCAGCATCGTTGTCTGCCAAAAACTTCCGTGACAAAGAAATCGAACAACAGCAGTCATTTGCTAGCGCACTCAGTCAGAATCTAAACCGATTTCTAGATTTGCGGAGCGTTGACATTCAAACTGTTGCTATTATCGATGCAGTTAACGATCGAACCTTACTTGCCAAAACCCCTGTTGCCACGATCGAACGCCAACTCAAACTGTTTGCCGATCGCTTTAAAGTTTACGATAACATTGCTGTTCTAGATCTTCAGGGTAGACCGATCGCCGCATCCACATATCTCAACTTGAAATCGAATTATGGCGATCGAGACTATTTCCAAACTACTCTAGCAACTAATAAGCCGCAAATCTCGACAGTCGAAAATAATCCATCCAGCAATCGATCGGCGGTTTATTTGACAGTCCCAACATACGACAAGACTGGAAAGATCGTAGCGGTCATTCTGGCACGGATGCCGATCTCGGCGATATCCAAAGTTGCCAAAACTTTTGGCAGTGAAAGTAACAAGTGGTTTGTTGTGGATACCAATAGTCAGAAAATTATCTTGGCAACTGATGATATGCAGTCGGGACGCAATGCGGATGATTTGACTAGCTTTAAAAGCCTGGGTATTAGTAAGACCATGACGCGAGAAGATCTCAACCAATACACCAAGCGGCAACAACTAGTTTCCTATAATAAGTTGCCGCCGAGTAGTAGTGGTACTGACTTTAAGCTAGCGGCAGTGTCTGCGACCGATCTAGAGGATCTTAGCTCTCGCGAACGTCAAATCTGGATCGCTATCGGGCTAGGAACCCTCATAGCTGGAGGTTTGACTGCTGGGATTGCCTTCTTGTTGAGCGATCGCGTTACCAAGTATATCCAACGGGCGATCGCTACGATTACCACATCTACTAATGAAATCGTCGATACGGTGCAGTTGCAAGAAGTCACGGTGAACGAACAGGCAAACTCCGCGATCGCGACTACCGAGACGATTAACGAACTAGAAAGCATCTCCACCCAAACTGCCGAGCAAGCCTCAGCTTCGGCAACTGGAGCCAGACAAGCACTCTCACTCGCCGAAGCAGGTACTCAGTCGGTACAACAAACCCTGCGGGGAATGTCGGGTTTGCAGGAAAGTGTCGATGAGATTGCCAACCAAGTTGTCAATCTCGGCGAACAAACCGGACAAATTACCGATGTCTCCGATCTAGTAGCAGATCTGGCGAAACAAACCAATATGCTCGCACTCAAAGCAGCGGTAGAAGCAGCACGGGTGGGCGAACAGGGGAAAGGATTTGGGGTAGTTGCTGGAGAAATTCGGAAATTAGCAGAGGAAAGTAAAAAATCAGCGCAGAAGATTAATAACTTAGCAACGGACATTCAAGCCGCAATTAACCGCACGGTGATGGTAACCGATCGCGGGACAAAAACGGTAAGAGAAGGGATCGAACTTGCCGAAAATACCGCCGCTACCTTTATCGGGGTGACGGATGCAGTCAATAACGTGTTCTTGAACTCTCAACAAATTTCCTCTTCAGCGAAGCAACAAGCAACGGCAATTCAGCAGGTACTTGGAGCGATGACGATGATTTCTGAGGGATCGCAAGAGAGTGCAGTCGGGATGCACAAAGTGAAAACCTCCACTAGAGAACTCAACCAAATCGCGGATGAGTTGCAAGCAGTAGTGAGTTAATCAGTTGCTAGTGACTGATGGGCAGTAAAGGTTAATTACTTACACCCTACCGTGGTGTAGCCCTAGCTTATCCACATTTTAGACCAAAAACATATCTAATCTATCAAGCACGAATACTACAATTATGTTAACGACATTTAGAACTAATTTCCTAGACAAATTTAATAACCTTTCCTTGAAAACTAGAGGGATCGGTGCTGTCGTATTGCTATCGGTCTTACCAGTAGCTGCGGTTGGTAGTTTAGCATATTTCGTTTCTGCTAATAACTTGAAGAAGACAGAAGTAGAAAACCAACAATTTTCAGCTAATACGCTTTCATCTTCCTTGACACGCTTTATCACGCTCCGTAGTAAAGATGCTCAAACAGTTGCTAATTTGCCACTATTTGAGAATAGAAAGTTCGCTCAAAGTGCCAAGGAAGCAGATAAAGAAACTTTTTTAAATGAATATCTCGATCGATTTACACTTTTTGATGGGGCGATGTTATTGGATCTCAATGGTAATCCGATCGCTCTTTCCAAAAAAGATACTCGAACCAATTATGCCGACCAAGATTATTTTCAAACTGTACTCAAAACTAATAAGCCTTATGTCAGTAAAGTTGAAATTTCTAAAATTACTAAATTACCATCAATTTTCTTTGCTGCTCCAGTTAATGATTCCGCCACAGGCCAACTCATTGCCATCGTTCGCTTGAGAATGCCACTCTCCACTTTAAAACCAATTGCCCAACCATATGGTACTAATAGTACCCAGTGGCACATTATCGATAAAAATACCAATAAATTTGTCCTCTCACTTGAAGAAAACCAAGTCGGTCGGAGTACCAGTAATTTTTCTGAATACGATCGGTTAAAAAATAGCGACAAACCTCAATCTACATTCGATATCGATCGATTGAATAATAAAAAACAGTTAATCTCTGTTCTGAGTATACCCAAAACAGCAGATCTGGGCGATCTTAATTTGGGGATCGTCATGGCAAAAGATACAGATACTATCGATGCTAAGGAAAGTGGAGTACTACTGATCTTAGCACTGGGGATGTTGATAACGGGGGCGATCACAACAGGCTTAGCGCTACTGTTGAGCAACCGCGTTACCAAGTTTATCCAACAGATGGCCGAGACGATCTCCAAATCGTCGGGTGATATCGTCAATACGGTCGAAATGCAAGAAGTCACAGTCAACATGCAGGCAAACTCCGCGATCGAAACTAGTACCACAGTCAACGAACTAGGGGCGGTATCCTTCCAATCCGCCGAACAAGCCGAAGCCTCCGCTAGAGGTGCCCGTCAAGCGCTCTCGCTCGCCGAAGATGGAACGCGAGCTGTACAACAGACACTCCAAGGGATGTCGGGACTGCGGGACAAAGTAGATGCGATCGCCCAACAGATTGTCAACCTGAGCGAACAAACCGGACAGATTACGGTGGTTTCGGATCTAGTGGCAGATTTGGCAAGTCAGACGAACATGCTCGCACTTAACGCAGCAGTAGAAGCCGCCCGCGCGGGCGAACAGGGTAAGGGCTTTAGTGTAGTTGCGGGTGAAATTCGGAAACTAGCCGACCAAAGTAAAAAATCTGCGGATAAAATTAACGCCCTAGCAGAAGATATTCAAACCGCAATTAACAAGACGGTGATGGTAACCGACGAAGGAACGAAAACAGTAAACGAGGGTATCGATCTCGCCCAATCCACCGCCGCTACCTTTGCTGGGGTAACAGACGCAATTAACAACGTGTTCTTGAACTCTCAACAGATTTCCAATAGTGCCAAACAACAAGCGGTGTCGATTCAAGCGGTACTCAACTCGATGACCACGATCTCGCAAGGTTCGCAAGAAAGTGCGGTCGGAATGCACCAAGTGAAAATGACTACCAGAGAGTTAACACAGGTTGCGGATGAGCTGAAGGCAGCGGTGGTTTAGTGAATAGTGAACAGTGAACAGTGAATAGTTAACAGTGAATAGTTAACAGTTAACTGTTCACTGTTGACGAGATGCAGGGGGTTAAATCCCCATCCTAATAACCCAATTCTCTGCTTGGTGCATCCGCAATTCTCAATTAATTTAATCGTTCACTGTTCACTGTTCACTATTCACTTGCTACAAGTAGATGGATTCGCCATTAAAAGATAAATCATTTGCTTTTGCGATTAGAATTGTAAATCTTTACAAGCATTTGTCATCAGACAAAAAAGAGTATATTCTGTCGAAACAATTGCTACGGTCTGGAACAGCCGTTGGTGCTCTAGTCCGAGAAGCAGAGTATGGGGAGAGCAAGTCAGACTTTATTCATAAATTGGCGATCGCCCTAAAAGAGGCAAACGAGACTGAATACTGGATTTTGTTACTATGCGAGACGAATTATCTAACTACAAAACAATGTGAGTCAATTATAGATGACTTAAGAGAGCTACTCAGACTACTAACATCCAGCATCAAAACCACAAAACAAAACATCAATAAGCATCCCTAACTCACTGTTCACTATTAACTATCCCTATTAACTATTAACTATTAACTGTTCACTGTTCACTATTCACTATTAACTGTTCACTATTCACTATTCACTATTCACTGTTCACTGTTCACTATTCACTAAACCCATGTATATCGACGATGAAGAATTAAGAGGACTATACAAAACCTCCAGTGCCGAACACGTTCAGGCGATCGAAGCGGCATTGATGCAGTTGGAAAAACAGCCCCAAAATATCACTGTTTTAAAAGACCTACTGCGCTCTGCGCATACACTCAAGGGTGACTCGCGGATGTTAGGTGTGGCAGATGTGGAAACACTCGTTCACCAGATCGAAGAATGTCTGATGCCGATCGAAAAAGGTCAGGCAATGATGACGGATGAATTGTCCGATCGCTTGTATCTCGGCTTGGATACCATCAAGCAATTAGCCCATACTGCGGTGACAGGTGAAGCTAATGATGTCAACATGTTTTATGTATTGGCATCCTTGATGGGTGATGGCAGTGCTACTCCACCACCCAAGCTAAAAGCACTTGATGCGCTCGCTCCTCAAAAAGATGCTCGATTATACGATCCCTTACCAGCTTTCCCCGATTTAGTTGGATCTGATGCGATCGATTTTGCTGAAGCAGCATTATTATTTGATGAGTCAACTATCGGTGCCGCAGCTGCAATCGACAATAAAGCTGTCAATGGCTCCGCAGTAACTGTAGTAGCATCGCCGCTCAAATCAAGTTTCTTGGAATTAGCGGCAGAGTTATTTCCACCAGATGATTCTACCTTGCCAGAATTGGATCGTGGGACGGTATTTAATGATTTCGACTTGATTGCTGGCACCGAAAATACTGCGGATAGTTTCGATTTCAATCCTGGAACCGAAAATCTGGCTTTCTCGATCGCTGATGAATTTGCCTCGATCGATAGTTTTGTAGATGGAGATGAATTTGGCGATCTGCCAGAACTAACATTTGGCGATAGTGTAGAAATAGTCGCCGATAAAGATTTATTCTCCAGCTTTGATGACACGCTCATCCCCGATCGCAGTAGTTTTTCGACGGCGGAAGCCGATCTCGTCCGCGATTTTCCAGAGATCGCCCCAACTCCAGCAGTACCAGTTCCAATCGCAAAAGAGCCGTCAGCGATCGATTATCAAATCGAGACGATTCGCGTCGAGGCCAAGCAATTAGATATTTTGATGGGACAAACTGGCGAAATCAACGTGATCGACCAGCAAATCTCCAGTCGCCTAGCCGATCTCGAAGCACTTATCGAAATTTGGGATGAGGGTAGCCGCGATTATCAAGCGATCCAAACTTTCCTCCCCCAAGTACCCGCCCAATCGCCACTGCATCAGTATCTCAGTCGCGGCGATCGCCAGTGGCAACAGATCGGACAGTTAATCGAGAAGTTTAAAAAAGCGCTCGGTGGCGATAGTTCGCGTTTGAATCTGGTGGCATCGGCACTGGATTTAGGCGTGACTAAGTTACGCCTGTTGCCATTATCGACAATTTTTAATCTCTTCCCTCGGATGGTGCGAGATTTAGCCAAAAACCAATCTAAGGAAATTAATTTCACGATCGAAGGTGGTGACTTACTCCTCGATAAACGGCTCCTAGAGGAGATCAAAGACCCGTTGATGCATATTCTGCGAAATGCGATCGATCATGGCATCGAAACGCCTACCGAACGCCAACAGCAGGGTAAATTACCAGCCGCTAACCTGACGATCCGCGTCCGTCAATCCGGAAATCAAAGTACGATCGAGATCCTTGACGATGGGCGGGGTTTAGACATAAAACGGATTAAAGCTAAAGCGATCGCTAAAGGCATTCATACCGAGGCGGAACTTGCGAACATGAGTATCGAAGCGATCCAATCCTTAATCTTTGCTGCTGGTTTCTCGACCCGCGATCGCGTCACCGAGCTATCAGGGCGGGGTGTCGGACTGGATATCGTCAAAACTAATGTCGAACGCCTCAAGGGTTCGGTAGCGGTTAGCTCGATGCTCAATCGCGGTTGTACCTTTAGTATTCAGCTCAGTCACACGATCGGCAGTTCGCAAGTGATGATGGTCGAGGTGCGCGATGCCATCTACGCCATCCCCGTCGAATTTGTCGATCGGATGTTGCTCCTGAACAAGGCAGAGATCTTTGCCATTGGGGGTACGCCTACCGCCAAGATCGATGGCAACACAGTTACGGTCGCATGGTTGGCGGATATTCTCGCGCTCCCCGCGATCGCCCCAAATTTCCCTGGGGAAGTAGCCCGCACGACAAATACCGTCTCCTGCTTGCTGCTCCAATCGGGACAGCAACAACTCGCCCTACTGGTCGATCGGATTCGCGATCGGCAGTTAGTGACGATCGAGGCACCCCATCCCGTCCTCAAAAATGTCCCCCATCTTACCGGATCGACAATTTTGGGCACTGGGGAAGTGTGTTTGGTACTCAATCCCCTCGAGCTATTCACCATGAGTACGGGTGGCAAATCACTATCGCCAGCAGTAACTACCGACGACCCCACGCTCGTCTCAGCAGTAGCTGTACCGAAAATCCTGTTAGTCGAAGACTCAATGGTGATTCGGACGCAGCTGCTGCGGATTCTGAATGGGGCTGGTTATCAAGTTACTGCGGCAACTGACGGCGTGGAAGGCTGGGAAAAACTCCAAATCGAGAAATTCGATCTTGTCGTCTCCGATGTCGAAATGCCGCGCTGGGGGGGACTAGAACTCACCCAACAGATTCGCCAACACTATATTTACCAGGATCTCCCAGTGGTGCTGGTAACCACCTTATCGCAAGCAGCCGATCGCGATCGCGGTTTCCAGGCTGGTGCGAATGCCTATCTCACCAAAGGCGATTTCGATCAACAACTGTTGCTCGATACACTGACAAGGTTGATTTAATTCCCGCTCTTTTAGCAGCAATTTTAATCGCCGAATGCAGTAATCGCCACACTAACAATTCTTACCCGATCGACTTATTAAAGGTTAATACAATGGCTCCTACTAAAGTTCTCTTAGTTGAAGATTCCCCCGTGGCAATGGAATTATTGCAGCGTCTATTCAAAAGTACTCCTGATGTAGAAATTGTTGGCTCTGCGCGGAACGGACAAGAGGCACTGGCGATGATTCCTCGCCTTAACCCTACCGTCATCTGTACTGACTTCCACATGGAACCCGTGGATGGTTTGGAACTAACCAAACAGGTAATGGCAAATTTCCCCCGTCCAATTCTCGTTCTCAGCAATTCTGTCAAATCCGATGACACCAAAAATGTGTTTGCGCTGCTCCAAGCAGGAGTCTCAGACATTTTCCCCAAACCGCTAGGTGGTGACTATGCTGAATACGAAGCCGTCAAACAGAAGATCTTGTCTAAAATCAAACTTCTGTCAGGAATGACTGTTAAAGCCAAGCCGATGAAATAGTGAACAGTGAACAGTGAACAGTGAACAGTGAACAGTGAACAGTGGGGAGAGTTTGAGGCGCATAGCGCCTCAAACTGTTTTGTCTCCTAACTAACCACTAGCCATCGGTGTAGTCAATAGATTACTATTCACTGTTCACTAGTCACTGTTCACTGTTCACTATTCACTATTCACTGTTCAATAAAACACCAATGGCTCCCATCAAAGTCCTGATCGTTGAAGATTCGCTCATTGCACTGGAACTGCTGCAACGCTTATTGAAAAGTAGCTCTGAAGTTGAAGTTATTGGCACGGCACGAAACGGACAGGAGGCGCTAGTCAAGATCCCCCAAGTCAATCCAGATGTGATTTGTACCGATTTGCACATGGCTCCGATCGATGGTTTGGAACTAACCAAACAGGTGATGGCGGATTTTCCGCGACCGATTTTAGTAATTAGTAATTCAGTTCAAGAAGACGATACCAAAAATATCTTTGGACTGCTCCAAGCAGGGGCGGTCGATATTTTCCCCAAACCCACCAGTGGGGACTATAAAGAATACGAGCGAGTCAAAGATCGGTTGCTTGCCAAAATTAAAATGCTGTCGCAGGTAAGTGTCAAAGCTAAATCTAGCATGACAGACCACTCCACTAGTTTCCGGCTAGCGGCCAATGATGCTGGGACGCTACGCGCGATCGCGATCGGGGCATCGACTGGTGGCCCCCAAGCGATTCACAAGATCGTCACTTCACTCCCAGCCGATCTACCCGTACCGATAATTTGTGCTCAACACATCGGGGATGGGTTTTTGTCAGGCTTGATTAGCTGGTTGAAGGAAGACTCCCAACTAACAGTCAAGGTCGCCCAAATCGGTGAAACTCCAGCACCGAAAACAGTCTACTTCGCTCCAGAAAAAGCGCACTTAGAATTTGACGCTCAGGGCAAATTTATCTACAGCAACTTTACCGCATCTACAGGTACTTGTCCGTCGATCGATGTCCTCTTTCGCGCGATCGCTCGCGTTTACGGTTGTGCGAGTGCGAGTATCCTCCTCACTGGGATGGGTACCGATGGTACTGCTGGCACCGAGGCAATCGCCGCTGTGGGCGGGATGACAATCGCTCAAGACGAACAAAGCTGTCTCGTCTTCGGCATGTCCAAACTCGCGATCGCAACTGGCAAAGTCCAGTATACGCTCAACTTATCGGAAATTGCACCTTTTTTAGTTGCGAAGATTTCCGGAGAGGGGTAGGAGATAGAGATCTGTGGCTATTGGACAAGTGAATTAATGGCGTTGCTGAATTGCGATATCAAATGCCCTTAAAATAAATCATCTCTAAATTCAGCAATGTCCACATTTTAACCATGTATGACCTCAATGAATTGGCAAAAAAGTGGCAAAAATGCTGGCATGGTTTAGCGTTAGACTCACTAGAGATAGAGCGAGTATTTCAGCAACTAGTTAATGCTTATATCCAACCCGATCGCTATTATCACAATCTAAACCACATCCAGCATGTATTAACTACTGTCGATCGATTTGCAGCAACTTTGCAAAATCCAAGTGCAGTCTACTTAGCTGCCTGGTTTCACGATTTTATCTACGATGCTCAAGCTGCGGATAATGAGCTGCAAAGTGCCAAAGCTGCTGGAGAATTACTAACAGTTGTCGGTGCAGGCAAAGATTTAATCGATCGAGTCCGAGTCCTAATTTTAGCAACCCAAGGACATCAAATCGATCCTGATGACCCCGAGCTATGTATGTTTCTAGATGCGGATCTGGCAATTCTTGGGAGCGATCCAGTGCAATATCTAGTTTACCAACAATCAATTCGATGCGAATATAGTTGGGTGTCAGACGCAGCCTATCGAGCCGGACGGATTCGAGCATTAGAACACTTTTTACACCGAGATCGGCTCTATCATACAGATTTGTTATTTAATGAATTAGAATCGATCGCCCGAGATAATATCAATACTGAAATTTTCCAACTAAATGCTGCTAATTCGCTCGACTAATTCAACTGGTCGCCCAAATTACCATCATGAATTCTCGATCGCCGATAATGCGGTTCGATATTAATTAAGTCATCGATATTACCTTGAATGGTATTACAAATCGTGTCTAGCGGTAGATCGTTAGGATCTGTACCAAAGGGATTTTCAATTTCAACACCGATCGCTTCGATGCCAAATAATGTAAAACTAACTAATGCAACTGCTGGTGCTGTCCACCATTTAAGTTCTTCGACAACTTGAAAAGGTAGTAACAAACAATACAGCAGAATCAATTGCTTGAGGTGAATTGCATAAGCTAATGGCATTGGTGTCCGCAGAATACGCTCGCAAGCACCGAGAGCATCGACCATGCTATTGAGAATATTTTGTAGTTCACTCATTTGATATAAACTAATCTGACCCTGCTCTTGTTTTGCTTGAAGATAATCCCCGATCCAAAATGCAATTTCCAACGGAACATTGTTTGCTGTCTGAAGTTTGAGTGACTGCATTGGCGAAACAAGCCGAGCGAGTTTTTCGTCGATCGGCTGAGATCGTAGATGTAGCTTTACAGCCACTGCAAAGGCTACTAATAAATTCAAAGTCTGCTCTTTTTCTTTGCGATGTATCGGATTGTCTTCAGAAATTGCCACCCAAATCGATCGAGAGAGATTGCGAATATTATTGACGATCGTTCCCCAAGCTTTACGACCTTCCCAAAATCTTTCGTACGCAGTATTCGTCCTAAATACTAGTAATAATCCAAGTACGATACTCGGTACGATTCCTCCAAGTGTTTTTGCCGAAACATTTATTTTCTGGTCTGATAAGATTGAAATAAAAAGTCCAAAAATACCACAAATTAATACTCGATTCAAAATAGTCGGAATCACCGAACCTTTGATTCTCAAGGCAATTTCAAACCAGCTTAATTGCTTTAAACTCATCAGTTATTTTGTTGTTGGCTATTTATTATTCGATCGACTCTCGCTAGCTACTAGCCGCAACTACTCACTATCCACTTGTCGTTGCTTGCCATCGATTAGCGCACTTACTGTCATGTCGCCCATCACATTGATTGCTGTCCGACAGCGATCGAGAAACCAGTCTACCGTAATTAGGATGGCAATATATTCAGTGGGCAATCCTACTGACGAAAATACTAATGTCATCGTGACTAAACCAGCTTCGGGAATCCCTGCTGCGCCGACAGATGCGACGATCGAAGTCAACATTACCATCAGTTGTTGCACTAGGTTGAGATTTTGGCCTAATACCTGTGAGATAAATAAGGCTGACATTGCCTCGTACAACGCAGTACCATCGTTATTAAAATTACTCCCTACCAATGCACCTAGCGAGGCTGAAGATTCGCGCAAACCGACCTTTTTAATTAGCGATTCAAACGTAATCGGCATAGTAGCGGTAGAAGAAGCCGTCGAGAAGGCGGTAATTAGCGCATCAGAGCCACCTTGAATAAATTTTAGGGGTGAAACCCAAGAACCAAATCTAACTCTGGTGAGATAGTAACCAGCCTGAAGCAACAGAGCAACAATTACGGCGAGCACGAACGCTCCTAAAGCTTTAAATGGCGCAAATCCTTGGAGAGCAATCGTTTTGGAGACAATTCCAAATACCGCCAGCGGTACCAACGCGATAACCCAATGTAAAATTCTAATTACCGCATCAAATAATAAGCTAATTATCTGCTCGATCGCGAGATAACTATTTTGACCTTGCTTAATTTGTTCTGATTTAATCGCTTTGAGTACGATCCCAAACGATAGCGCGACAAAAATCAGTGAAATGACATTATTGTCTACTAGTGGTTTGATAACCGAGTCGGGAATCAAATCGGAGATCAATCCCCACGGATCGAGCTGCTTGACTGCTGTATTGGTTGGAGCCGTTGCCGCAAGATTACCGCCAGCGCCAGGACGTAAAACATTAGCTACTAATAACCCGATCGCGATCGCAACCACCGTATTAGTAACTAATAAAATCGATAATTTCCGTCCCGATTTACTAGGAATCTCTGCTGTTAAAAAAGTATCCAGAATGGCGAGAAAAATTAGTGGCGTAGCTAAAGTACGTAGCGCCTTGAGAATGAGTGTAGCTGGTAATGCTAAATGCTCGATAACATCCTTATTCCAGATGGGTTGGCCAGCACCTAAAACTACACCAACGATGACTGCGACAATTAATGCGGCAACAATCTGTAGATATAACGGAATTTTGTTCATTATTAAGCTACCAATTTAAATTAGATGCGATCGATCCAGATCCGATCGGATATTTAGCAGTAATTGCGAAAACCGCACGAATCTATTATCTGACCTCAGTAGTCAACATTACAACTCGATCGGTCTAGATTTCGGAAGTCATCAACACTGAGGTAAGCTTGTCGCTCTGGTCTATGCTAACGTGAGTTAGAAGCTAGAAAATTGCTGGGAGTAAGGCTTCAAGACCCTTGGGTTCCAAATCTAAATAAGGCCTCTCGACCAGAAAATTAAACCGACCCGATTGTTAAGAATTTATTTGACTGTGGTTTCACATTCTATCCAGCGATGCTTAATGTCTCCATTGCAGTCTTCACCAATTGAAAATAATAAGGTTGTGTCAGATCTATAGACTTAACTAGCTGCGCTTCGGCAATTAAATCAGCCACTTTTTGACCCTTATTAACGATTAGAGTTTGACCTTGTGTATTTGAGATCTTTAATTGAGAGCGATCTGATGATACCGTACAAGAATAATCCCGCTGCTGATAATTAAATGTCGAAGCCTCACCCAAACTAACTGGAAATCTCGCACTAATTACTTCTAACTCGATCGATCTCACATTATTCCAGTTATTCTCTTTAAGTTTGTAAGCAATATCTAAATAACGCGGTAATGGATAATAATCACCAAACCGCCAGGCGATCGCTTTGATACCTTGTGGAAACTCTGATGTTGCGACAGTAAATTTTAGATGTCCTTTACCGATAACTTTTTGCTCGACGACACGGACATTTGCCGTCCAAAAAACTGGATCGGGATTTTCGATTCCACAGGGATGAATTGCATCGATTTGTTCGTAAAGTGATTCATTAATTGCCGCTAGTGGCGCTTCGGCATCGATTTTGACTAAATGCTTGAGATGTTCGACTTCCAGACATTTGTGTGCAAATTCACTCAATTGCTGTTGAAACTTATCTAGATTTTCAGCTGGCATCGAGAAGCCGCCTGCGGCGTGGTGTCCGCCATATTTACCCAAGAGATCGTGGCAGTATTCGAGGGCGTGAAAGATGTCAAATTCGGGGATGCTCCGTGCCGAGCCGCGAATATGATGTTCGTCCTCATTGGTGCCGATAAATACCGGTACGCCATAACGTTCGACTAACCGAGAAGCGACGATCCCAATCACACCATGATGCCAACCCGGATGGACGATAACTAAGACGCGATTTTGGTGAATATGATAACCGCCAGCCTGAATCAGATCGATCGCTTCTTGCTCGATTCTGGCACACATATCTTGGCGCTGTTTATTTACTTGTTCGCATTGAATCGCTCTCGCTAACGCCACACCCATATCTTGAGTTGTCAGTAGCTCGATGATAATCTGCGGATCGTCGATTCTGCCGATCGCATTAATTCTCGGCCCCAATCTAAAGCCGATATCTTCAGGTTTGAGCGCATTATCTTTTGCTGCTTTGGCAGCACTGGCGACGGCTCCTTGCGTACCGGACATTTGAATTAAGGCTTGGATGCCGATTACTTGCGAATTGGGAAGTAGTTGTAGTCCCTGCTTGACCAAGCGACGGTTGATGCCGGTTAATGGTGCTAAATCGGCGATCGTACCGAGGGTAAATAATTCTAATAACTCATTGCTCAATGATGGTTGCTGCATCCGCGCTGCCAACTCTAGAGCTAACAGATAAGCGACACCTACACCTGCAATCCCGCGATAAATGGAAGACTCGGCAATTAGTTTGGGATTTAAAATCGCATGTGCTGGGGGTAATTCTTGAGGCAAATCGTGGTGATCGGTGATGATGACCTGCAAGCCTAATTCTACCGCTCTGGCGATCGCGGCTACCGCTGAAATACCATTATCAACTGTGATAATTAACTTCACGCCCTCAGTATGAAATTCTTCCACAATCCGGCGATTGATCCCATAACCATCGGACATCCGACTGGGAATCGCATAATCTACATCGGCACCTAATGCTGACAAGGCACGCAGTAAGAGTGCCGTACTCGTCATCCCATCCGCATCATAGTCACCACAAATCGCAATCTTTGACTTGGTTTCGATCGCGTTTACCAATATATCCAGACTAATCTCTAAATCTGGAAATTCTGTTAGCGGTGAAGGTAATTCCGCTGTCTCTGGATGAATGAATAATTCAGCTTGCTCGATCGAGTCGATGCCCCGATTCATCAAGACTTGTGCCAAGAGTGGCGATGTCTCGATCCCCTCTGTTAGCGTAATTTCTGCTGCGAGAGTTACTGCTTGTGATGGGTTACTCGGTGCTATTTGCCAGCGATGTTGAGGAAGCATGTCGATCGGATAAGATGCTTCTTTGGAGTTTAGACCAAAATACGTGCTAAATTTCCAATCTAGCAATAAATCAAAGTCAGGGTCGATTGTTTTTAGGTGCTTACGGTCTGTTCTCTAAGAGCTTAGAGTATCTGAAATCTTGCCTTCCTCGATAGTCACTCAGTTCTGCCAGTTTTTCTGGAGTCTTTGTGCCAGGATAATTTTTGCCATCAATTACCCAAGTTGGAAACCCCAGAATCCCAGCTTTCTTACAAAGTTCGGGTCGAGCATTTTTCCCATCCTCAGCACATTCAACATAGTTAAAACTTTTTACCGCCTCTCGACCGAATAATTGATGCTGCTCGTAGCAATGGTCGCACCAGTAGGCTCCATAGAGGATAGCACCCGTTTGTTTGAGGTGAAGCGCTAGAGCTAGTTCGCTATCGCCAGATTGACTGGTTATCGGCCATCTTTCCCCTTTGGGATGCGTGCCTTGGGGTTTTAGACTAGTAATATTCCTAGAGCCTGAATCATTAGGAGCATCAGCAGTACTTTGACTTGCAGTTAGTCCGAGTGTTGTCAGGAGGATGAAGAAAGTAACTGTGAGCTGTTTTTTCATGACGTGCCGCATACGAGAAATATTAATTACATCTGCTTGTAGTCGATCGCGGCCACTTTTAAGCCGAGCAACCTTTAGCCATACATCCAAGTTAGATGAATTAAATTATACCGAGCCGATAACGATCTGGCAGTGTGCGAGATGTTTCGCAAGAGATCTACTGTTCGTCGGCGATTTGTCCGAGATTTACCTGTCCCCAGATTTCAGTTAAGAGCAAATCTTCCTCAGTTGCCATGGCGGAATTATGCGCCCAATGATGGGGGAGAATGATGCGATCGATCCAGCCGCGTTCGTTAGCAGTGACTGGCGGCTGTTGCTTGTAATTATTAGCGAGAGTTTGCAGATGCAAGCGCAATTCAGTCAAAAATTCGGGTGTAATCTGGTGGCGAGGTTCGATATCGGCCAGATATTTTGCTGCAGCAAAGATGACTTGATAAACGCAACACTGGCGATAAAGTTGTAGACTCGAGCGATCGTTGGATGCACTCACACCTTTGAGTAACAGCTCGACCCAATGGTGAATATAGTCCAAATCGGCTAAACCTTCAGCGGTAACTAATACTTCAAAATTTAGCTCGGGATCGGGTGTCCGGATTTCATGTCGGAACCAATCCCAACATAGTCGAGTAATTTGATTGAATAATTGCTGGATGTCGGTACTGAGTCCGTGACGTTTGCGGAAGCGATCGCTAGCCAAAAATGCCTGAAATGCGGGCAATTCGGCTTCACCAGCAGCCACAGTTAAGTTTTGGTTGCTGACGACCTGCTCGACGATATCATCTGCTACAGCTAATTCTGGAGCGGTTTGGGTGATGCTCTGTTCGAGAGATTGTGCTAATGCCATCGCTACTGGCTCCATAGTCTCCACTACGCGCTCGCGGGCGAGTTCGGCCAACTCCGGTAACACCGTACCACCACTGATGCGATCGCCAGCTAGGACTTGAGCTTGAGCCTGTTGGAGATTTTCTAGCGCCAGATCGGCGATCGGCCCGATCCGCTCGGGATAATTGGCGAGGGCGGCGAGAATCGCCCGATCGATTGCTAAGAAGCCTGGTAACTCAAAGGATTCTGCTAGTCCAATCCCCACTTCAGCGATCGATTCGAGGCATTCGACTAGTTGAGTCGGCTGGTGGGTGGCGATAACTTCGCTAAGGGTATCGAGTTGTTCTTGAATTGTCGTCTCAAAGATCGAAGCGACGATATCAAAGCCTAATTCCATTGCTGTCGGTAGGGCAATCTCGACTTCAGACCAATCGCCCAATTTTAATTTTAGCTGGTCGATCGTCGCGACCATCCGCTCGGCAACGGCGTTTTCATCGATCGCGCGATCCATAATTTGCGCTTCCAAACATTCCTGCAACCCCGTGTACCCGTCCAGCAACAAGGATTGAATTGAGATATCGATCTCTACTTCCAAGTTATAAAATACCCGCGCTACATCTTCAAAGTCATGCGCGATCCGTTCGATCGTACTCAAGCCAACATTTGCTGCGGCACCTTTGAGTGTATGCAATGCCCGCATCAGATTATGGACTTTAGCTGTCGTACGATCGCCTGGCAATGTCAGAATTTCATGCTCGATCGTTTCGAGTAATTCTGGTGCCTCAGCGAGAAAATAACCGTAAGCTTGTGCTTGAATTTGCGAGTCATTCATTGGGAGTAGCGGGTAAGGATTAGAGATTAGGGGAGTGTCGGGATTAAGAGCATACTATCTCCGGACTAAAGTGCCCAAATATTTATCGAGCGCGACATCGATCGAATTTCTGGTAATCGGCTTGGAGATAAATTCCGATGCACCGACAACTTTGGAACGAACCCGATCGAGTAACCCATCGCGATCGGTCAAAATTACGATCGGGATATCCGTAAAACTGGAAATGCGCCGAATTTGACCGCAGATTTCATAGCCATTGATTTTGGGCATGATTAGATCGAGAAAAATTAGATCGGGTTTATTCTCTAACAATCGCGGCAAAGCTTGTGTCGCATCTTGAATCGAGATAAAGCGATAGCCAGCTTCGGTAACAATCGCCCGCATGATTTCACAAACTTGCGAATTATCGTCGATGCAGATCGCTAGTTTGGACGATAGAGCGGCTTTAGGTGGGGACGATGACGGATTATTGCGCTTGCGTCGCTCTGGGGATGAGGATTTACTGCTAATTGTTGGAGATGGTAAATCCGGAAGATCGATCGATTCGATGATGCCAGTCTGGAGATAGCGAGTTAGAGATCGAGTCAGTAATAATAAATCTTCATCGATTTCTATGGCAATCTCCCGGAGTGTCTGCTTTCCGGTAATCACTTGGACGAGATTTTGGTAGATAATCGGCGTAGTTTGACGATACAGTTGAACTGGATGTTTGATGGCGGGAGTTTTATTCGGTGAAATATTCCCTAATTTCTGTTTGTCCCACTCTTGCCACATCCGCTCAGCTCGGGCGAGAATTGCTTCGGTATTTAGTAGAATCTGTGGTTGCTCGGCAAAAACTTCAGGCTGCGATCGAAAAGTCAGTGGTTGGCCTTGACTGTATTGCAATAGGTCAAAAATTGTTTCTTCTGCTGCAACAGTTAACATAGTTGTCAGTTCGGACGGTTTGATTTCTGATAACATCATCAAGGCGATCGCCCCTTGGTACTGCCAACAATTCTGGCTGAACACCATCGATCCCTTGGATTGAAAGTGTTCGGCAGCCTGAAGTAACAATTCGATGCCGATGTATTTGTAACCGATATGCGCGCGAATCAAGCGCTGCCACTGTCGATTCGGGCGCTGCCGATCGATACACCAGACGATCTGCCCTTGGTACAACAACATCTCCCAAGATTGTCCCGATTCGACAGTAACCATCAATGAACCAGTAAACTCGCCCCAACTCAAATATTGGAATCTACTGACAATGTTACGCTGTGGGTCTACAGCCGTTAGATAGTGAAGATCGTTGTTCATTACCGAAGAAGATGGGATAGTCAAGGCAGACAAATGCGATCCTCAAGAGGATGTCTAGTATAATTAGGACGATTCTGTCGAACAGAGGCTGCGCCAACGAGTCGATCGAAAGTCGTCATTTTCTCTAGTATTCCCTAGTAATCGGCCAGTACGCTATGATGCTCAGTTAACATTCGGCGATCGGTGTGCGAATTGAGATATTTATCTTCTCTATTCCCATTGGCAGGTCATCAATGACAGCGATCGATTGAAATAGTATTTTTATGACTGCTAGGTTTATATAGGAGTTGACGTGTTGAAGTTATTCGCCAGGTTAAAGGAAATATCTGCAAAATTACCGCTGCCTGGGGTAAGCAAACCTCGTCAGAATGAGCGCGAGCGATTCTCCAGCGGAGAGGCTGCACCAACGGGTAATGCGGATCGGCTCAATGATGCGGCACCGCTGGGTCTACCAATTAGAGGTAGCGCCGCAGCTACCGATCCTGCTGCCAATTTATATCCGTCACAATCGAACGAACCGACTTCATTCTCATCAGCAGCCGAGGAACATCAAGGATCTCCACCAGCAGCCAATTTAGTCAATCAAGCTGCGGGTAAGTCAGCAACTAAACCAGCCAAGCCGCCAATTGTCGGTGCGCTCGGCACGACGGCTACCGCTGTCGGCTCGACGCTTGGGTGGGTTGGCAATACCGTCGCTAGACCCTTTCGCGGGCCGAAACCACTTTACAAAAAGCGGCGATTCTGGCTGGGTTCGGGACTGACGTTGAGTGCATTAGCGCTGGGCGGTGCTTGGTTATTTGTAGACCGTAGCGTCGAAAAATATGCACCTGCCGATGCACTCGCGTATGTGCGGCCTGGTACCGTGACGATTAAGGCTGTCGATGGGACGATTCTGCTACAGACGGGAAATGCTACTCGCGAGACGCTTAAAACCTGGCAAATGCCCGATAAACTCAAAAAAGCCTTTGTCGCGATCGAAGATAGTCGCTTCTACGAGCATGACGGCGTAGACTACAAGGGTGTCGCGCGCGCGACGATCTCGAACGTTACTTCCAAAGGTGTAGTTGAAGGTGCCAGTAGCATTCACCAACAACTGGCGCGGATGGTTTATCTCAACCAAGAGCGGAGTTTTTGGCGCAAATTGCGCGAAATTCGCCTCGCCCAAAAATTGGGTACAGGACTCACCAAAGACCAAGTACTCGAGCGCTATCTAAACCTCGTCTATCTGGGCGAAGGTACTTACGGTGTAGCTGATTCTGCTTGGGTATATTTCAGTAAAACAGTAGACCAACTGACATTGGCAGAGATGGCGACCCTTGCCGCGATGCCGCCAGCACCGAATAGATATTCGCCGTTTGTCAATCCGGAATTTGCCAAGGGACGGCGTAATTTCGTGCTCGATCGGATGGTTACTGCCAAATTTATCACCCCCGCTGAGGCCAGCACAGCCAAAGCCGAACCGCTCACCCCCAAGCGCAGCCCGATCAAACGGGAAGAGCAAGAAGCCCGATATTTTACTAAATATATCGAGCAGGAATTACCCCAACGGATTTCGGCCAAGGCGATTAAAGAGGGTGGCTTGACGATCGAAACTACGCTCAATCCCGAGTGGCAAACCAAAGCCGAAGAAGTTATCAATTCGACAGTCCGCAATAACCGTGGCTCGTTCGGCCAAGCAGCAATGGTGAGTATCGACCCCCGCACTGGCGGGATTCGGGCGATGGTCGGCGGTACCGACTTTGAAACCCACCAATTCAACCGCGTTACCCAAGCCAAACGCCAACCTGGATCGACCTTCAAACCGATCGTCTATGCTACCGCGATCGCTGGTGGCATCAGCCCCAATAAAAACTACCTCGATGCCCCCTTCGATGTCGATGGTTATAAGCCTAAAAATGCTGGTAAAAAGTTTAAGGGCTACATCTCCATGCGCGATGCCCTCGTCAACTCAGTCAACATTATCGCGATTAAAATCTTGATCGATACTGGCTTCCAACCCGTAATCGACAACGCGCACAAAATGGGCATCGAATCCAAACTCGAACCGTTTTATTCACTAGCTTTAGGTGGCTTGGAAGTAAATCTCTTAGAACTAACCAGCGCCTATACGACCTTTGCCAATCAAGGCGTTCATAACCCCGTACATGGCATTACCAGAGTCACCAATCAAAAAGGTGAAGTCCTGTATCAAAATAAGGCGCAACCAGTACGCGTTTTCGAACCAGATACGACGGCAATTATGACCTGGATGATGCGCGGTGTCGTTAATGAAGGTACCGCCACCTCCGCCCAAATCGGTCGTCCGGTAGCAGGTAAAACTGGAACTACCGATAAAGAACGCGACTTATGGTTTATCGGTTTCGTCCCACAACTAGTGACTGGCGTATGGTTGGGTAACGATAACAATCGTCCGACCGGAAATGCCAGTAGTACTGCCGCCTACGCCTGGTCGCGATTTATGACTACTGCGGTCAAAAATATCCCCGTCCAAGATTTTCTCCCCCGTCCGGAAAACGTTGATAAACGCAAACCCGAACTCAAACTCGACCCGGTTCATCCACGCTATATCCGCAATCTTCCCATGCCCAAAGACGGCGAACGGACGGATGACGAAACTAAAACCGATCGGCAAAGCAATAGCGAGGACAAGCCGCGCCGTTCTCGCCGTCGCCGTCGCGATTCATCGTCCGAACAAACCACCCGTCGTTCTTCTAGCGAAGAGACCACTACCAGTAGCAGTTCTCAAGATACTCCCCGCCGCTCGCGCCGCTCGCGTCGCCGCTCTAGTTCTCGCTCTAGTGATGAAGGTTAGGCACTAGGAATTAGGGAATTGCAATTGATTCACAACTTTCCCCAACGTCAGTTCGGGTTAAGATATTGGCTCCGTTCTGGCACCACCCACGATTGAAATCGGGGCTATTGTTACAAAGTCCGCCTTCGCGGACTATGCATCACGAGCAGAGACTTCAGTCTCTAGGCTTTTGTTAACCCGAACTGACTCTCCCCAGACAATTCCCCTCCAACTACCGATTCCCGATCCGCGTGAATTTTGCTAGTTATCAACTATGGTCGCAATTTGAACCCGCCTTAGGCTGGGAAGATACCCACTGTCAGATGCAACGCGGGTGGCGCTGGGCGCAAGCGTCATCACAAGAACTACAAAAATCGCCAGCGATCGCAACAATCTGGCAAAAAGTGGGTAAACTAGCGCAACAGGGAGTGTGTGAATTTCATCGCGATCCCTTGCTGCTCAAACATCCACGCGGGGTCGATCGTGTGGCCGATCGATTGTATTTATACTATGAAATTTTGCCGGTGCGGCAGCGGGTAATGCGGATTCTCCAGCAGTATCGCGCCGATCCGTGGCTGATGGGTAAAGATATTTTAGTCCTCAATCGCGGCGACGAACCATTGCCCTCACCGATCGATATCGATGTTGATGGCGATCGGTTTCAGCTATTTGCGGCTGTTGATTGCTTGCTCAGGGAGACCGATGGTGCCATCCACATCATCGATTTTAAGACGGGACAAGCTGATTTCGATCGCCGTCAAGCGTATGTCTATCTCCTGGCGATTAGCTATCTTTACCCAAATCGCGAGGCGGTGGCTTCTTTTTACAATTTGGAAACAAATATTCGCTCGGAACTAATTACCGCCACTCCGGCTCAGTTAGTGGCACTCACCCGCAAATTAGCAGATATCGCTCGCTTGCACCAACAGCAACTTCAGGAATATCGCACCGATCCAACTTGCTTCGATCGATTGTATCCAGCGCATCCTGGGCATCATTGTCGCCACTGTCCGTTTAACTATCTATGTACTTACGCCCCATCTAATTGAATATGCTCTTAGAACGTCTCAAACCATTTCAAGTCGATCCCAATCGGGTCGATCGCGTTGAAATTTTAAAATTAATTAATAAAATCAGTAATAGTAGCAAGGCTAGTGAGGTTCAAGAATTATTCGATCGCAATATTTCGTTGTGTGCGTATTTCTTTAAAAATGGCTATATTAAATACCGAGAAATCTCTTTCCTCTCAACTAGTATCATTACCGATGCATCAAATCGACCCGATTATATTTGTGGTTGTTATCAGAAAAAACATGGGATGACTTGGTATGCAATTATCTGTGCTGGCCCACAAGATCGAACTTGGGATGAAGACCTGGAATTGACTTCAGTAGCTAAAAAGTCATTCGATAAACTGAACTATTGCACGAGAAATTTAGCTGAAATCCTCAAAGCTAATCAACTGGCAGATAACGTTACTCCCGAAAGTGTTCATGGACTGCTAATTATCGGTCAGGATCGGGAATTTTTAAAGAATTCGATTAAGCAAGACCGCAAACGCGAGATCAATCAAAATTCACTGATTAAGTTACGCACTTATAGCGCTTTCATTCGGAATTATCAGCGCAAAAATCAAGGCTGGCTGCTTGGCACGATCGATCGCGTCATTGCGCTATTTATCGAGCCTAAAGACTAATCCGTACCAGCATTCGAGTACAAACTCATTACATCCATAATCGATAACCGCGACTGTACGCCCAAATCTAGCGGCGAAGTGTGCCCTCGGCGGAGATGTTCGGCTGCCGCACAACCGATCATGGCGGCATTGTCAGTACAATACTCCAGCGGTGGAAATAAGACCTCAATCCCGCGCTTGGTCGCCGCTGCTTGGAGTGTAGATCTGAGGCCGCGATTGGCCGCGACACCCCCACCGATCGCGATTTTGGTCAAGCCATAGTCTAGCGCGCAAGCGATTGTGCGTTTCGTTAGGGATTTTGCCACAGAGTGTTGAAAACTCGCAGCAATATCGGCAATCGGTAATTCTTTCCCTTCGGCTTGCAATTTCTGCACCAATCGCAATACCGCAGTTTTCACACCGCTAAAACTGGAATCATAGGGATGAAATCCGCCACCAGGTAGCGAGATATTGCCTTCTGGGAGGGGATAAAGGCTAGGGTTGCCCTGACTTGCCAGTCGATCGATTAGCGGGCCGCCTGGATAGCCGAGATTTAATAATCTCGCAACTTTATCGAATGCTTCCCCGGCAGCATCGTCTCGCGTAGCACCCAGCTCGGTGTACAGCCCACAATCTTTGACATGAATCAAGCTGGTATGTCCTCCAGAGACCAGCAGGCACAGAAATGGTGGTGCCAACTCTGGCGCACTCAGATACGAAGCATAAATATGTCCTTCGAGATGATGAACTCCCAAAAATGGCTTGCCATGCAAAATTGCCAGCGTCTTGGCCGCACTCATCCCGATCATTAGTGCCCCGACCAATCCTGGTGCTACAGTCGCCGCAATCCCATCGATTTGTGGCCAATCCAGATCGGCTTCCCTCAAGGCTTGCGCGATCGCCTCATTAATTATTAATAAATGTTGCCGCGAAGCTATTTCGGGAACCACTCCCCCATATCGCGCATGAATCTCCATTTGCGAGGCGACGACACTGCTACAAACTTTACGATTGTTAACGATTGCCACCGCAGTTTCGTCACAACTTGTTTCAATTGATAAAACTGTTGTCATTAGCTGCTAATTTAAAATATGAAAATAAAGGTGAGTAGCCTTGCCATCGTTGTCGTGTAGCTGTTAATAAGACAGCAGCCTAACGCGATCCGATCGAGATCCTGCACCTCTACAACTCTACAATATCGGCAATCTCTCGCGATCGACACGAATGATTGCAGGTATTCCAGAAGACTATTATAGTTTTTTTGCTCGAACCAGGTCGCTAAACCCGATCGTGTTTTTTGTAAAGAAAACTTGTTGTTTTGTCACAATAGGAAACAATTATCATGCAAAAACTATTGGCTTTTGTCTTTGCCATTTGTCTCTGGTTTAACTTTGCACCGCCTGCTTCGGCGGATGTAGCTGGACTCGTTCCTTGCGGACAGTCTCAAGCTTTCAAAGACCGAGCGGCAGCAGCACGGAATACCACTAACGACCCTGAATCTGGGAAAAAACGGTTCGACCGTTACGCACAGGCATTGTGCGGCCCAGAAGGACTCCCACACCTAATTGTAGACGGACGACTCGATCGTGCGGGTGATTTCCTGATCCCGAGCATCTTGTTTCTCTACATTGCTGGTTGGATCGGTTGGGTCGGACGGATGTACATTATCGCTATCAAAAAAGGCGATAACCCTGAAGAAAAAGAAATCGTCATCGATGTACCTCTAGCAGTTAGCTGCATGTTAAGCGGATTCGCTTGGCCAGCTAGCGCCCTGGGCGAGTTTACCTCTGGTAAATTAGTTGCTAAAGATACTGAGATTACTGTTTCTCCTCGGTAAATTTGGGTAAGTTTGTAGAATCGATGCAATTGGCAAACCGGAATGAAATCGCATTCATCACCGGCAATCGTCAACCGATTTCTCCCGATCGATCTTGCCTGTTCAGCAATCCTATAATTTTTAGAATCCGGAGATATTCTATGTCAAGTGGTTTTGTCAGATTTCTATCTACTGCTCCAGTTTTGGCAGCAGTCTGGATGACTTTTACTGCGGGTCTTTTAATCGAATTTAATCGCTTTTTCCCCGACTTATTATTTCATCCTTTGTAATCGGGTGGAATTAGTGGCTATTGATTAGTGATTAGTGGCTAGTGGCTAGTGACTAGTACCGGATGCAATAAGTTTGTCCGAGCTAATCCCTATCCCCTGTTCACTGTTCACTGTTCACTGTTCACTATCCCCTATTCCCTTAATTATATTTGAGAGGTTCTTCATGCCTAATCGTATTCAAGTTGTCAGCACTGCTGACGGTCAAGTTAGTAACTTATCTACACCAGTTAATGGTTCGGGTATCGTTCAAGCCTTCATCAGCAATTTACCGATTTATCGCAACGGTCTATCCGCTCAGCGACGTGGCTTAGAAGTAGGCATGGCTCATGGCTATTTTCTGCTCGGCCCCTTTACGCTCCTCGGCCCGTTACGCAATTCCGATCGCGCGCATTTAGCTGGATTGTTGGCAACAGTTGGCTTGATCGTGATCCTCACGATCTGTCTGTCGCTGTATGCAAGCGTCAATCCCGCAGCACCACTACCGAGTGTAGCTGCACCTAAAGCACCTACCGATCTCCACCAAAAAGGCTGGAACGAATTTACTTCCGGTTTCTTAATTGGTGGTATTGGCGGTGCGGCATTTGCCTACTTACTAGTAGCTAATGTGCCGATTTTTAGCAATATTTCTGTGTTTAACTAACTGCAATATCGCTAGCTTATTTGCGATCGATCGAGTTAATCAAAGATATTAAATAATTGCCCTGTCTTCGATGAGGAGATGGGGCAACTTAGTATCGATCGAGAATAAGTTAAGAACACGATCGACAAAAATGAAACTTATCAAAATTTTATTATTTTCATTCGTAATTTTTCTGTTAATTTTATCGATCGGTAAATTTTTATTCAGGACTTTTCCACTAGAACTATTAACACATTTCCAAATACATTATTTTTGGCTGCTAGTAATTATTAACTCGATCTTGGCAATTTACTGGTTGCAAGGTAGACTGCGAAATCGATTGCTTTTATGTTTGGTACTATTTACATTAGGATTGAATTTAATCGAGATCTTCCCTTGGTATCTACCGAGTCAGCAGATCGGTTACGATCGATCGTCCAACTTCAAGGTGATGAGCTTCAATATCTGCGTCGATAATACTCGATCGCTTGCCATCGTGAAGAGTATCAAATCAGTAAATCCCGACTTAGCGTTAGTTATCGAAGTTACTCCAGTAATGATGGACGATCTTAATGCTGAATTGAAAAGTAGTTTTCCGTATAATTTCCGATCTCCAGGTGGTGGCATGGGTCTTTTTAGTAAAATACCATTACAATCGCCTAGAGGCGAAAAATTTATCGGTAGTGATGCTACTAATCTTGTGGCAAAGATCGAACATCACAATCGCACGATTAAAATTATCGGTACGCATCCATTAGTACCAGTAAAAGTCGATCGATTCACACAGCGCAATCGACATTTGCAGGCGATCGGTAATTATTTAAAAAATACGAAAGAATCGATCGTTTTATTAGGCGATTTTAATCTAACGCCTTGGTCGCCATATTACCGAGAACTAATTAGCAATACAGCCTTGCATAATACACGACTGGGGTTTGGAATTTTGCCAACTTGGATTCGTCCGGCAACTCATGTCAAGTATCCAACCTGGCTGCTGCCGATCGTAAATATCCCAATCGACCATATTTTTGTCAGTAAAGATCTCAAGGTAGTGCGCACTTATACCGGTGATAATGGTAACTCCGACCATGCTCCGTTAATTTCGGAGTTGGCAATCTAAAAGTAGCAAGCTTTTTACCTGAGTCAGATCTGTGATATGGTATAAAGCTAGAAATTTAGGTGTATTAATGAGCAAGAATTTAGTTAGTACTAATTGGATGTTTGGCTGTGGGATATTGTTTACATTACTCCCGTTCGCTATTAGTAATAAATCCGCGATTGCAGTTGCAAATCCCTCGCTAGGGCAACCAGTTCAGAATAGACTCGCCTTAGTAATAAATAAAGGTACGGTGGCCAAAACGATTACTACCCCTTCCGGCTTAAAATTTACTGTAATTAAAGCTGGTAAAGGAGCTACCCCGAAAAAAGGACAAACAGTGTTTGTTCACTATACTGGCACACTCACTAATGGTAAAAAGTTCGACAGTTCTCGAGATCGGGGTCAACCATTTAGTTTTATTGTCGGTCAAGGACAAGTAATTAAAGGTTGGGATGAAGCTTTGAGCGACATGAAAGTCGGCGAACGCCGTAAATTGACTATTCCACCTCAATTAGGTTATGGCGCTAGTGGTGCTGGGGCAGATATTCCCCCTAATGCCACGCTAATTTTTGATGTCGAATTGCTCAAAATTGGCAGTTAAATTAACAGGTTGTTGCCTCCGGTGTTAAATCGGAAGTTCGAGACAATCAGACTTCGATCGGGTTGCGGTGATTTTAATCACTGCAACTCTTTTTGCAAAAGTGCCAGGCTGCCTCTTCAAACTCGATCGAGTTTGGATTCAAAAAGAATGAGACTAGCAATCGAGCGCTATTTTGGTAAAATTCAGTAGTGGACTATTTGTGTAAATTTGAACTATACAACTAGCTTACCTCGACACTGTAATGCGTAGTCGAGATATCAGAAAATCGTCTAAATTCCACTAATTTCAACCAATAATTTATTTGCTGCTGTATGGATATCGACCCCCTAGATGTTGTAGAAAAGAACGAAGACAACGATCGACAGCAGAATGCTAAAAATAGACTCAATGCTATGGTAGCTGTCACCGTTGCTTGTTATAGCGACGTTTATGGGTATTTGTCATGTCAAGGATGACAATATCGTTCAGGGAATGCAACAAGCACAGGCCGATAAGCTCGACCACTGGGCTTATTATCAAGCACGAAATATCCGTGGCGATATCGCGCGGAGTACGATTACCCAGCTTCAGATCCAGGCAGCAAATACTTCGGGTAGCCAGCGATCGCAGTATGATGCTCAAATCAAGGCATATCAAGCCATTGCAGCCAAACAAGATCGCGAAAAAGATCTGCTCAAACAGCAAGCAGAAAACGACCAGAAAACCTACGATGGTCTCAATTTTCATGATGACCAATTCGATTTAGCCGATGCCGCCGTCTCGATCGCGATTTCTTTGTTAGCAGTTACCGCACTCACAAATCGAGCGTGGTTATATTGGCTGGCGCTAGTACCAACTAGTTTTGGCGCGCTGATGGGGTTCGCAGGACTGTTAAATTTAGATATTCATCCGGATGCTCTAACTAAATTACTCTCTCAAGCTCCAGTTGCATCGCCGACGCTTGTTCTAGGTTCATCGATCGGCACTGGCAGGAGTAATGAGCTATGGATAAAGAACTTTGCGCTCGCTCCCTGTGTTCGTTAGTTATCTTGACACAAAGGCTATGTCGATGAGCATTGCTATGTTGCTGAGTGCAGCTCGATCGGCTGAGTTATTGGGTATGCTAGATGTAGTGTATTTATCCGCTTGACTTGCAAGCCGCCATGACAACCGATCGACTTTCTCAACTGCAAACTGAAATTGAAGACTATTACGAACAGCTTGCGGGGAAAGAATCTGCATTACGAACCATTGAGGACAGCGAAAAAGTCAGGATCGATCGGCAAATCCGCAAGGTGAAACAAGATCTTGCCAAGATCCAAGGTGAATATTGGTTGCTATACTTTACACGGGCATAACTTGAGCATAGGCGATCGAAGAGATGATAGTCTAGTAAAGTCAAGGAAAAAGTGGAGCTTGAGGGATGAGCAATCTAAACTTTACGGAAGAAGATCGAGAAATATTAAATTATGAAAGATTTCACCATCCTCATCCCAGGGTCCAGTTGAAGATGGAAGTATTATGGCTTAAAAGTCAAAACTTACCTTTAAATATGATTTGTAGGCTAGCAAACATTTCACCTAATACATTGAGGAAATATTGTCAACAATATCAGGCTGGTGGTATAGAAAAACTCAAAGAAATTAACTTTTATCAACCCAAAAGTGAATTAAAATTACATCAGACAACTATCAAAGAATATTTGAAATTGAATCCTCCAGCTACCATAAATGAAGCTGTAAATCAGATTGAAAATCTTACCGGAATTAAACGCAGTCCAACCCAGATCCAAAAATTCCTGAAATCAATAGGGATGCGATGTTTGAAAGTTGGGGCTATTCCTTCTAAAGCAGATCCAGATGAACAGGAAGAATATAAAATAAATAAGCTAGAACCCAGGTTAGAAGAGGCAAGACAAGGAAAAAGAGCGGTTTTCTTCGTGGATGCGGCTCACTTTGTCATGGGAGCTTTTTTGGGGATGATTTGGTGTTTTCAACGGCTGTTTATTAAGTCACCTTCAGGGAGAAAACGGTTCAATGTGCTGGGAGCATTAAATGCCATTACTCATGAAGTTATTTTGGTTACTAATGACAGCTATATCACTGCTATTCAGATTTGTGAACTTCTGCAAAAATTAGCTGACCTAGGACTGAGCATTCCCATTACTCTGGTTTTAGACAATGCTCGATACCAAAAATGTCGAGTTGTCCAAGATTTAGCTAAATCCTTGGAAATAGAATTACTATACTTGCCGACTTATTCGCCCAATCTAAATTTGATTGAAAGGCTCTGGAAGTTTGTTAAAAAGAAATGTTTATATGGCAAGTATTATGAGGATTTTACTCAGTTCTCATCAGCCATCTCTGAATGTCTAAATGATGCTCATCTGCAACATAAAAAAGAGCTTGATTCCTTGCTCACACTCCGCTTTCAGCATTTTGATAAAGCTCAGGTTATGACCGTTTAAAGTATATTAAAATCGCCGACTGCGCTGTTGGATATTACCGACTGCCTTGTCCGTTGGACACTTAATACTAAAATTACAAAATTTGCAGTTGTGGTATTTCTCTGCCTCGAGCGGGAATTATAACTAATAAGCCCTCAGATCGACTCAGTTGCAGTCGGCGTTGCCCTCAAGATCGTAGCCAAGAATCAACTAGAACCAAATTAGCATGAATAACTATTCGATTTTAGTCGTTGATGATGAACCGGATAATTTTGAAACGATCGAGGCAATGCTCGACGACAAAAACTACAACTTGCATTATGTTAGTTGCGGTCGCGAAGCGCTAGCTGCGCTAGAGATATTAAAGCCGAACCTAATTTTGTTAGATGCGATGATGCCAGAAATGGATGGTATCGAAGTATGTCAGCAAATCAAGGCGCTGCCACAATGGCAAGCCGTACCGATCGTGATGGTGACTGCCTTGTCCGCGAAAGCCGACCTGTCGCGCTGTCTATCGATGGGTGCAGATGATTTTATTTGCAAGCCGATCGATCGGCTCGAATTACGGGCGCGAGTCCAATCGATGTTGCGGATCGAACAGCAATACGATCGAATTCAATCATTATCCCAATCGCAACTGAGCAATATTTATTCATTGGAACATAGCTTAAATGAATTTCGCTTAGAGTTAGCGGCAGGATTTCCAACTGAGTTGAATACATCTTTAGGCAATATCCTGGAGCAGATCGAAACTACTCAGAAAAATCTCAATCGGCTGAGTAGAGCCGATGTCGATCGCGCATTAAAGTCAATCCAACACTCGACACTAAAGTTAAATCGAGCCAATCAAAAATTCCTCTTTTACTTGCAGCTCAATTTATCTAGTAAAGATCCTAAGAAAGATCGGGTCTGTAATCCAAAAAATTCGATCGAACAGATTGCCAATTCCCGAGCTAGTAAATCTAGATCTTTAACTAAATTAATCTTCGATATTGAAGATGTCAAAATTGCCGTAGCCCCAGAACATCTCCAATACATTATTAATGAGTTAATCGATAATACTCTAGATATATCCAGGCCGGATATAGCGATTTACATTCATGGTCGAATTATTGACGGCTTATTCCATTTCTGGATTGACGATCGCGAATTAAAATCCGGAGTTGAGAATAGATCGATTTTGTCAGAATTAATTCAGTTCGATGCAGAACTAAATGAATGTCAAGAGTTGGAAATTGGCTTAAAAATTGCTAAAAAAATAGTGGAAATTTATGATGGTCTATTTTTAATCGGCAATACAAATCGGGAATATACAACAATCTACATTACCTTGCCGCTTGCCACCGTAACTAATCAGCCTCCACTTTTACAACACTGCGCTGAAACGAGCGCAGCCCTCGCTTAATAGCCCCTATGACATCTTCAGCCAATTCCCAGCACCAATCCTACCCGCAAATTCCTGGCTACTCGATCGGTGCGCGATTGGGTGATTGGGGCGAGCAGCGGCTGGTTTACCGAGCGGTGGAAGATATCGCTCAACGGGCAGTAATTGTCGAAGTACTCTCCCCAGGTTCACCCAGCTTTGACGAACTGTTGCGGTTTCGCAATCACTATTCGATCGCCAAAAATCTCGATTTTCCAGGGATAATTCGCCCAGAGCGGCTCATTGCTTGCGGTAATAGCTATGCGATCGTGATGCCATACTGGGAAGGTATTTCCCTCGATCGATATCGCCAACGGCAATTATTATCGCTCGAAACAATTTTAGCGATCGCCCTGCAACTAGCAGAAATTTTGCACGCGCTCCAGCAAGCTCGCATCATTCACAAAAACATTAACCCAGCGAATATTCTCATCGATCCCAAGTCAAACCAGATCCGACCGATCGACTTTCGTATTGCCACGCTGTTACCCAAAGAAACCCCCACCCTCAAACATCCCCAGCGACTCGAAGGAAATCTGGCTTATATCTCCCCAGAACAAACGGGGCGCATGAATCGGGATATCGATTACCGGACGGATTTCTACAGTCTGGGAGTAATGCTCTACGAGCTGCTGACAGCCGAATTACCTTTTCAACTTCGCCATTCTAATCGCGCAACAATCCAGCAGGACGGACGGACGAGTTACTCGAATTAGTCCATTGTCATATCGCCCAAACCCCAGTACCGATCGGCGAGCGCCAACCAAATGTCCCCCCGATGGTAGCAGCAATCGTGGCGAAGTTAATGGCAAAAAATGTCGAACATCGTTATCAAAGTGCGATCGGATTACGGCACGATTTGCAGATCTGTTGGGAGCAGTGGGTCGCTAACCGAGAGATCGAGCGGTTTGAGTTGGGAACGCACGATCTGAGCGATCGCTTTACCCCACATTCCGCTGGTTGAAGGAGTCGTCAAAGAATTAAAATAGAGTGAAACCAAAGCCAGCAGGCAAGAGGTAATTATCAACTCAGGAATCAGCGTAGAAAATCTAGATCATCTGGGCATAGTAGCTGGATTGGTAGAGGAGATAGGGATAGTCGAAATAATTAACGAAAGGCTAGGCATAGATGCCAGAGAAAAAGTGAGCGCAGGAGTAATCATCAAAGCGATGATTCTGAATGGGTTAGGATTTGTATCGGCACCGTTATATCTGTTTGGGCAATTCTTTCAAGGCAAAGCAACAGAACAACTGTTGGGAGAAGGAATCAAGCCAGAACATCTAAACGACGACAGATTGGGAAACGTCCTAGAGGAAGTGTATGCAGCAGGACTGAGCGAGCTATTCCTAGAGATTAGTCTGGCAGCAGCAAATAAATTTGAAGTCAAGCGAGAAACAGCCCACCTAGACTCAACATCATTTCACGTTGATGGGGCTTATGAATCATCAGAGCCAGGAGTAATTGAAATAACCTACGGATATTCCAGAGACCACAGACCAGATCTGAAGCAATTCATGATGAACTTAATCTGTGTTGGAGATGGAGACATCCCAGTATTGATGGAAATGGCCAGTGGGAACCAATCAGACAAAACAAGATTCGCCCAACTGTTTCAAGAATTTAGCAAACAATGGACATTTGAAGGATTATGCGTAGCAGATGGAGCATTGTATAGTGCCGACAACATCACGGCGATGACCGGATTGAAATGGTTGACCAGAGTGCCGTTGACGATGAGTGCAGCAGCAACACTGGTCGATAAAGTGGTCGAGTTAGCGGACAGTGGCATCAAAGGTTATACCCTGAAAGAATTCAGTAGTGAGTATGCCGGAGTCGAACAACGGTGGTTCTTGATTGAAAGTGAGCAACGACGCAAATCAGATCTCAAGCAATTGACAAAAAGGATTGAGCGGCGCAGGCAAAAATCTCAGCAGGAACTCAATCAACTCTGTGCGATTGAGTTTGCCTGTGTTGCTGACGCAACTGCCGCCGCAGCTAAATTGTCTCAACAGATCACCTGGCATCAACTTATGGAGATTGAGATAGTGGAGAAAAAACACTATGACAAACCTGGCAAGCCAAAGCCAGACGCTCTTCCCTCACGGATTAGTTTCCGAGTTACGGCAACGGTTGTCGCTATTGACAGTGAGCTGACAGCACAGCGTGTTCGTTGTGGTCGATTTATTCTGGCTACTAATGTGCTTGATTCTGCTGTCCTGAGTGCTTCAGATGCTTTACGTGAATACAAAGCGCAGCAAGGTGTTGAACGTGGCTTTCGCTTTCTTAAAGACCCGCTATTTTTTGCTTCTAGTGTTTTTCTCAAGTCACCTAAGCGCATTGCGGCTCTGGGCATGATTATGGCTCTGTGTTTGCTAGTCTATAATCTCGGTCAGCGACAACTCCGACAGGCTTTAGCTCACCAAAATGAGACTATTCCCAATCAATTGGGTCAGCCGACATCTTCTCCAACCCTTAGATGGGTGTTTCAGTGTTTTATGGCTGTCCATCTGGTCGTTTTCCATGGTGTTCAACAAGTTGTTAATTTGACTGATGAACGACTCCACATTTTACGGTTTTTCAGTCCCGCTTGTCGTCGCTACTATCTCCTCTGTGACCCCGCTTCCTAATTATTTCTACTCCTCCCCAACTAGCGGAATGTGGGTTCTAATTGAATTCGAGGGATAAAAGTATCAATATCGCCCAGTACAGCACGGAACTGTTCACAATGGGATAACCATTCCGATCGATCTGGATATAGGCTCTCTAGATGTTGTACAGTCATAGTCAATTTGTTTTTTTACGGGATGGAGTAATTCTCTCATCCTTTTTTACTTTTCGACCCCTCCCACAACCGCTAGATGCGCCCGCTAGTATCTCTTTGCCATATACCGAGGCGATCGATTATACTACCGCCACCCAAATCGATTGCTTGGAAGATCTCACTGCACTCACCGAAACTCTCGTCCAAGAAATGGTCGAATCCCCACCGATCTTGATTGCTGAAGATAACGAGCTAAATATCGATACGATCGCTAGTTATCTCAATGCTAAAGGTTACCGGACGATCTGGGCTGATAATGGTGCTGAAGCGATCTCGATGACTAAATCCGAACGTCCCGATTTGATTTTGATGGACATTCAAATGCCCGAAATGAATGGCATCACCGCGATCGAACAGATCAGCAGCGATGAGAATTTACGCGCTTTGCCGATCGTCGCACTTACCGCTCTAGCTATGGATGGCGATCGAGATCGTTGTCTCGATGCAGGCGCTAATGAGTACATTAGTAAACCCATCAAACTCAAGCAGTTAGTAACTATTATCCAACAACTGTTATCATCCGGGGATACATAATCCGATCTAAAGGCGATCGATTGGGGGTGGGTTGATGCAAGTATCTGTTGCAATTTACCAATAATTTCTCAGCAAAATTCACCCACCCCACTCACAGGAGACAGCTAAGCTGACAGGCATTCAAATCGATTATTCTTTGGCGGAGCCTCTCGTAAGAGAATCATCGATGATTAAGCTCGCAAATAATCCTCAAATATTTACTATGACTAGCCCTAGTGACTAGTCACTAGTCACTAGGGCTAGTCACTAAAACCATCAGCCATAACTCGATCTAGATGTCGAACAGCGTATCGATCTCGCACCAGCGCATCGCTGTCAATCTAGAGTGCTCCAGCTGCCGTTTTATCAAAAATTCCGCCAGATAGATGACTGGTGAGATTGAGTGCTTGAATGACGGGCTGACCTGCAATACCCTCAGGGTAATCGATAACTGTCACTGCTCCATTGCCCTGTTTGATTTTCCAGAAGTCTGCTAAATCCAATCCGAGTAAATAACACAACAACACCTTGTTAGTGGCATCATGAGCGACGACGATGCCTGTTCGATTATTATTCCCAACTTGCTGGAGTAGGCGTTGCCATGCTGTAGTAGCGCGAGTCCACACATCCTGTAAATTCTCTCCTTCAGGCATCTGCACCGATTTTGGTTGAGTGCGCCAGCGATCTAATTCGCCAGGATATTCGGCATCGATTTCGGATTCAAATTTACCTTCCCAGAGTCCGTGACCGATTTCTCGCAAATCTGCATCTTCATTTAATACTATGCCAGGATGCGGTTTGAGGATGATTTCAGCAGTCTCTTTGGGACGTTGCATCGAACTGGTAAACGCAAAGTCAATCTGGACGGTTTTTAAAAATTCAGCGGCTAGACTGGCTTGATTGCGTCCGTTATCGTTGAGGGGGATATCGATTTGGCCTTGAAATTTGCCAGCTCGGTTCCAGTCGGTTTCCCCATGCCGGATCAGTAAAAAGCGTGGGCCTTGATTGTGGGGACGCAAGGTGGGGAGGTTTTGCCCTAAGTGACTGGTTTGGTTGAGCGATTCGATTTGCACGTTCTCTCCCCAGCCACCGCTGAAATTCAGCACGGTCACGCCGCAATTTGACTGTTGGATGCTGTGATACATCTGTGGCGGGATCGCGAGTGCGGTACTAATTAGGGCGCGATTGATGCCATTGTGCGCGACAATCGCGATCGTTTGACCTGGATGCTGCGCCAAGATATCTTGCCAAAAGCCGCGCGCTTGGTCGTAAAGAGACAGCACTGGATAAAACTCTGTTTGCGTCCCATCGGCTTGGGGCAACAACATTTTCAGTTCGTGGGGGCGTTCCTTCCATGCCCGATATTCAGCCCCGTACTTTTCCCGCACTTCGGTATTGAGCATTGTTTCCCACAATGGCAGGTCGATTTCCAATAATCGATCGTCAGCTTGGATTGTAGGTGTTTCATTCAAGCAATCTAAAACTGTTGCGGCTGTCTGTTGCGCGCGCTGGAGGGGACTAGCATAGACAGCGGCAAATGTTAATCCTTGAAATGCTTTGCCGGTCAGCTCCGCATCGGCTCGACCTTTATCGGTGAGCACCGACAAGTCGCTGCGTCCTTGAATGCGTCCTTGGCTGTTATAGGTACTTTGTCCGTGCCGTAAAATAATAACTCGCGTACTCAAGGTCTTTTCCTCCATTATGCTGACTTATTTTATCAGGGGATGGGTCGGTTCGGGATTAAGGGAAAGGGGAAAGGGGACGATCGAGTGTTAAAAATTCATAACTCATCACTCATAATTACTGCTCTAAGTTATCAGGTTTTGACTGTAGCCAAGTAGCGATCGACTGTTTGAGAACCTGTCCCACTATACTTAACTCGCCCTTGTTCGAGCCAAATTGCTTTATTACAAGAAGTACTGATAAATTCAAGGTCGTGGGAGACGACTAAGACGGTAGTGTCGCCGTTGAGAAAGTTGTCGATCCGCCGCTGACATTTATTTTTAAAGCTTTGATCGCCGACGGATAAAACTTCGTCGAGAATCAAAATATCTGGCTGAATATCTGTGGCGATCGCAAATCCTAATCTAGCGATCATCCCTGAAGACAAGCCTTTGACTGGAACTAATTCATAATCATTTAATTCGGCAAAATCTAAGATCGAGGGAATTCGATCGCGCATTTCCTGTCGGGAGAAGCCCAATAAAATTCCATACATAATAATATTATCGCGCACTGAAATATTAATATCGAAGCCAGCGCCAAGTTCGATCAACGGAGCGATATTTCCTTTTACTCTGACTTTACCCAGGCTGGGTTCGAGAATCCCCGATATTAATTTTAGAAGTGTTGACTTACCAGCACCATTAGCACCGATTATCCCAATTTTCTCGCCTGAATTAACCACTAAGCTAAGATTGTCAATGACTAATTTCTTAGCTGGATGTCGATATTTACCAGAGACAACTGATAAGATAGTTCGTTTGATATCGTAAGAAAACTCCTCTTGAGTACGTCGCCATAAAGATACACGATCGAACTGAATAACTTCCATGTGGCTAACAATTGAGATAAAGATACAGTCAGAATAAAGAATGGTTTCGCTCGAGACTGGATGGATACTATAATAAATCCATAAATTTTGGTCGCAACCAATTAAAGCTCATCAATCCGATCGCTAAGATAATTAGACCACTTAGTAATGCCCTAATTATCAAAGACAGATCTGGCGATTGGCCAGAGAGTACGATTTGTCGTAAGCTTTGAATAACGGGATAGAGCGGATTTAGTTCTAAAAGCTGAAGAATTGTTGGATCTTTAATAATATTAATAGAGTAAAAAATCGGGCTAGTCAACATCAAAACAAATTGCACTAGCTCATAAAAAAACGGTAAGTCTCTAAAGAAAACATACAAGGCACTGACTAAGAATCCCACACCTGCTGACACTAACATTAGGGCGATTAGTGGCAGTGGAATAGCAATAATATTAATTAAGATCGACCACTGATGTGAAGAAATTACTAATGTGAGGATTGCAAGTAACGGGATCATTCCAATTATCAACTGATAGGTATTAGCTAAAATTGTCGACAACGGAAAAACAGTAATTGGTAATCTAATTTTATTTAATAACGAGCCATTGGCTACGACACTGCCCAACGCTTGGGAAGTCGCTCCTTGAAAGAAATGAATGATTACTAATCCAGTAAATGCGGATAGGCTGTACTTCCAGATCGAATCATCGTAATCTTTTTTAAAGGCATCTCCGAAAATTACCGTATACAAGCCTGTCATCATCAACGGATTGAAGAGCGACCAATACACGCCCAGAAAAGAACCACGATATCGAACTTTAAGCTCCCGTTCGGCTAGCGTATATAGTAGCTCCCAATAACGGTATGCTTGGGCTAACCTAGAGTCAGGTTTTGTAAATATAATCATAAAGTCGCCGACACCGAAACAGTGAGCTATATTATGGTACAGGGTTTGCACCCCAAAATTTGCGCCGATCGTGCCAACTACTAAGTTAAACTCAATTGCCGCCATCGCTCTTATTTTACCTGTTGGAGTTTCGCTACAGGTGAGGCCCCAACAACAAGTTAGCTTGGCCTTTGCATTAGCAAAAGCGAATGTCCTATTCGATCGTAAACCGGGTTGTCGCGATCTCACCCACCCATCGGCGATTGACAGAGTACCTCAAAACAATGTAATTCAGACTAAACTAGTAACTAGTCGATCGAGATCGGATTGCCGAGCGTTACTAGCGGCACTCGGTGATGTGAGAACCCGCCTCATCAACTAGTCGATCGCTCCTGTGGAGATCGGTAAGCGGTCTGCTAGTCCGCACTGGAAGCTATAATTTTATAAACTTTCAGTAAGCAGTAAAAATTGCTAATTCGTACATCAATTCAAGTTTGTATCGTCAGCTTCACCAATGTCTAACTCGACCCCAACTATCCAGGGCGACTATTCCCTGAATACCTTTGAGACTTTACGCGATTTGTGGCAACAAATGACTGCGGTAATTGGGGGTGACGCACGATTGTTTACTAATGCGGATCTAGCTCACGATCGCATCGTGAATGTAGCTGATGGTTCGCCAGATCTAGCTCGAAGGCAAGCCCCAGAGACTATATTAACGAACTTACCACAATTTTCCCTATTACAGTCGAGTAAATTTCAGGCGTTACTGCTCGGGCGAGTTGTCAACCTGGCTAATTTACAGCAGATGGAGATCGAAATCATCTTCGTCCCCAGCGGGATCGATGAATTCGTTCGATCGCTGCGCGACTGCTTACCACCGACAGTGGGATCGATCGCTGACGAGCGATTTGTTAATGATAGTTATCTCCAAAGCCATTTTACTCAATTATTAGTGGCGGCACTTGCTGGTGATGGCAAAGCCCGCCCAGCAGCAGCCTCAGGAAACGAGAATGGCTCTAGCGAGCGCGAGTTTCAGCTCCAACAACAAATCGATCGAGCACACCTACTCAACTACATCAGCACTCAAATCCATCAGACGCTGGATTTAACCATTATTCTGCAAGCAACTGTCGAACAAGTGCAGACATTTTTACATGCAGATCGATTGCTGATCTATCAGTTTGAGTTTGCCAAAGTTGATGGGCAAGTCAGTAATAAAGGCTTTAATGCTTATCTCGGTACTGGAAAAGTCACCTACGAGGCGCTCGGCATTCCCAATCTCAGCTCGGTGCTAAACATCGCTCAAGAGCATGATTGTTTTAGTCAACAGCAATTATGGGATAAGTATCAGAGCGGGATGACTAAAGCAGTCGATTTTGTCGAGCGAGAATACGTCCAACAGCAGGGTATGCTTGGGTTGATGGCGCAGTGTCAAGTTAAGTCTAAACTAGTAGTACCGATCGTCGTCAATCGGGAATTGTGGGGCTTATTAATCGCACATCAATGTCAGTTGCCCCGCCAGTGGCAAGTCCGCGAAACTGAATTTTTACAACAGGTTGCCGAACATTTAGCCTTTGCGATTCATCAATCAGAATTGTATGCAGCTAGCTTATGGCATACTCAAAGCCTAGAACAGCGCGTCAACGAACGCACACAAGAGTTGCGCGATGCGGTAATTGTCGCCCAAACTGCCAATCAATCGAAAACTGAATTTCTTGCCCTTCTGAGTCATGAATTGCGGACTCCCCTCACCAGTATTTTAGGGCTGTCGGCAACGCTACTACGCTTGCCGTTACTCAATTTAACCGATCGCCAACAAAATTATCTCCAAACCATTCATAATAGTGGCGAACACTTGTCGGAATTAATCGATGACATTTTAGACTTTTATAAGCTTGAAGTGGGGAAAACTTTCCTAAAGGTTAGTGAGTTTTCGCTGTCAAAGTTGATCAAACAAGTAATCGAAATAGTCCGATCGAAAGCCGAACAAGCCAAGATCGAACTCGAAGTTCAAATAATCAACAATGGTGATGATGTCTCACAGGTGAGCGGTCGAGATTTACGCTTTCGGGGTGATACCAAACGTATCCGCCAAATCCTCTTAAATATCTTAATTAACGCCATTAAATTTACGCCAGAACATGGCACGATTATCGTCCGAGCTTGGCTGGAAGATCGGTATGCCATCTTTGAAATCGAAGATAGCGGTATCGGCATCGAAGAAGAACAAATTCCGCGTTTGTTTAAGAAGTTTCATCAACTCAATCCTAATTACGATCGCAACTATGCCGGTATCGGGCTGGGATTGGCAATTACCCAACAGTTAGTCGAACTGCATGGTGGGTGGATCGATGTCGATTCGATTTTAGGCTCTGGTTCCACATTTACAGTGCGCGTAGCTTCACAACCACTGAAATTGCCGGAGCGCAATGATTGGGATGAAATGGATCGCAAACTAGTCTTCCAAGATCCAGAATTTAATCCCATTCCCAAACGGATTATCTTAATCGAACACGATGAAGATATCGCTAATTTCATCTGCGATATTCTCACCGCTGCTAGATATCAAGTGACATGGTTGCTCTCTGCCGAATCATCATTCCGACAAATATCGATGTTTCAGCCAGATTTACTCATTATCGATCTGACGATCGATCCAGAAATAGTCGATCGATTGATTCATAATATTCGTAATTCTAGTACGATCGGCGATACCCGTATGCTCGCGATCGCTTCAAAAGAAGATATTTTCAGTCCTACTGTCAAGCAATATGTCGATGATTATCTGTGGAAACAAGTAAATCCCGAACAGTTACTCAGAAAAATTACCAAGTTACTCAGCGCTCCAGTCATGCCCTAACTCACTAGTCGTAATTATAAATTTTCTGAAGACTACGAGATTTGCACAGTTACGACTTAGCATTGTTGAATTGGGGCAAGAACAAGATGGGGGAGAGTGGGAGATGTCTATTTTAATTGCAAAAACAGTAAATCGTAGCTAAAACCAGCAACACGCTACGACTTTACGATCGGCGATCGGGAGAGTGGTAAGCACGAATCGAGCAGTATTTCCGGGAGGCGTTGTAGTATGCGCTTGAAAATAGCTGGATCGTTCAATCCCCGCGCCAATACCAGTGCTCCCTGAATTTGTAACACTGCATCCTCAGCGCGCTGCCGAGAGATTTGTGGATCGATCCCTGTCTCGATCGCTACTGTTGTCAAGCCATCGATCCAGAGGGTAAGCGTCCGTTGGATCTGAGGTTGAAACAAATCGTGAGCTTCACCAACGCTCAGCAGTGCCAGCAAACATGCTTGCGAGCCATGACAGTAAAACTCGTCGATCCGATCGTTCATCGCTATCAGCCGATCGAGCGGTGGCAGCTTGCTGTAGAGCGGTGCCAGGATATTTTCTTGCAACCCACGATCGAGATAATCCAACACGGCTGCTGCCATCTCTTCTTTACCCTTGGGAAAATAGTGATAGAGGCTAGCTTTACCCAAACCCGTTGCTACTGAGAGCTTGGCCAGGGTTGCACCTTCATAGCCATACCGCTGAAATACCGTCAGCAATTGCGGAACTGCTGTATCTTTAGACATTTGGTTACTCGATCGGGATATTTGAATTCTTCCTTGACATTGTACCGTTCGTTCGGTTAAAGTGCTACTGTACCGAACGAACGGTACAGTAGCCAATCCACTCGTACGGGAAGAATACCATGTTGAAAAATCACCCACAGCAACCGATTCGATTGTATCGTCATGTTATTTCCGGTCACGCCCATCGCGTCGAGCTGTTGCTATCGCTCCTCGGTTTGCCATTCGAGGCGATCGAGGTGGATCTATTAGCAGGCGCACACAAGCAGCCGGAATTTCTGAATATCAATCCCTTCGGGCAGGTTCCGGCGATCGACGATAATGGAGTAACGATCGCCGATTCCAATGCGATTTTGGTTTATCTGGCAATGAAATATGCTGACTCTAGTTGGTTGCCCAGCGACCCAGAGGGTGCAGCGAGAGTCCAACGCTGGCTGTCGGTAGCAGCGGGTCAGCTTGCCAATGGGCCTGCGGCAGCTCGGCTCGTTAACATCCTTGGCGCAAAGCTAGATAAAGATCGCGCTCGGCAGATCGCCGATAATCTGTTTAAACTAATGGAAACCCACCTCGCCCAACAACAGTTTCTGGTTGGTAATGCGCCGACGATCGCTGATGTTGCTTGCTATTCTTATATTTCACACGCCCCTGAAGGCGATATCTCACTTCAGCCTTATCCCCAGCTCCGAGCATGGCTGACGCAGATCGAGCAACTTCCTGGTTTCGTGCCGATGGTCGATACAAAAGTTGGGTTAGCGGTGTAGATAAGGAGAGCAAACAAGATGATTGATTCAGGATGGTCGCACCAAGAATCACCATTTCATGCCGGAGAGAGCGCGATTCAGGAGCGAGTAGGTGTCCGAGATCGAATTGAAGCACAGGGTAGGCGGATAATTCGCGATTATTTGACCGAGCAACATCAGCAATTTTTCGCGCAATTGCCGTTCCTAATTGCTGGAACGCTCGATCGACAGGGGCGACTCTGGGCTTCAATGTTGACAGGGGAACCTGGCTTTCTCGCCACACCAGACGCGCGAACGCTGCAAGTCACCACAACACCGCTATTTGGCGATCCGATCGCTGAGACATTAATTCCAGGTGCAGATATTGGCTTGTTGGGCATCGAACTAGCCACCCGTCGCCGCAACCGGATCAACGGCAATATTAGCGCAGTAGAGGCAACTGGTTTCGCGGTACGGGTGGGGCAGAGTTTTGGCAACTGTCCGCAGTACATTCAAGCACGCACGCTTGAATCGGTGGATGAGTTCCTGGATTCGAGTTTAGCTCAGTCGATTGTCTCGAGTGAGACGATCGGCGAAGCAGAGAGGGCGATAATTACTGCCGCTGACACATTTTTTATCGCGACAACATTTCGAGATAATCGCAGCGATCCGAGTGAGGGCATCGATGTCTCGCATCGTGGCGGTAAGCCGGGATTCGTGCGGGTTGATAACGTGCGGACGCTTACTTTTCCGGACTTTTCTGGTAATTTGCACTTCAGCACGATCGGCAATTTGTTGCTCGATTCGCGTGCGGGACTGTTATTTATCGATTTCGAGCGGGGCGATTTGTTGTATTTAACGGGCACGGCAGAAACAATCTGGGATGGCGACGAACTGCCTAAGTTTGTGGGTGCGGAACGGTTGATTCGGTTTGAGGTTGTTGCTGGGTATCGAGTTGCTGGGAGTTTGCCGTTGCGGTGGTCTGTACCCGATCGATCTCCATTTCTCGATCGCACTGGTTCCTGGTAATAATTAACGTGAGTTTGGGATCGGGAAAATTGATTTGCTCCGATCGAGCACCGCCCTGAACTATAAGTGTCTCGTTCCGAGAGGCTGTACCTACGGTAGGCTTCGCCAACGCCAACGGGCTAATAGCTCAAGTTCTCTTTAGATAACTGCCAAATTTATTAGTTCGTTTCAACGAACTTTTGCTATGAGCAACTAATTTATTTGAGGGCGGTGCTTGAGCGAAGCTAGGAGTCATCGAGCGGAACTCCTTGACCAGAACTCCTTAACCAGAACTGACGGTAATTAGGTTATCAACGATCGTGCTCGAACAAATATTTTTGCGGGGAGTCGCTAGCAGTCTCGATCGAACTAGCGATCGCCAAACTAGGACGATCGTAAATTCTGCTCCCGATATTGCTCAGCATCGCGATGTTGGGCGATCGGTAAATTTAAGTATTCACTCAGTTCGGCTAACAACCATTCAGCTTCAGTCTCACTAGTACAATTAATTCGATACTCTTTTACTCCAGCAGCGATGATAACTTCTTTGATTGCCTCTACCTGATTCTTACCTTTTGATTGGAACATATGATAGTACTGTAGCCGATCGATGCGCGAGCGGGGGCTACTTGAATTCTGCTGAAATTGTATTCGTCCTAATTTGTAATAACTCCCGATCGTCTGATTGTCGATTCGTACTTGTCTTTTAATAAAGAAGTAATAAAAAAAATTGTAAATAATCGGTGAAAGTGGTGTAAAAGTCGAGAATAGATGAAAGAGAGAATAGGGAAAATTAATTTGCAATGATAAAAATACAATCAAAGCCAGCAGATTAGATGTCAATGGCAAAATGAACAAGCTCGAGACTGCAACTACTCCCCAAGAAAGTGGATAACGTCGCTCTTGACTGGTAATCTCGATCGAATCGACATTTTTAGTTAAAATCAGCGTACTACCATAAGGTTTTGCGGTGATAATAATTTCGGACTCATCCAATTGTCCGAGCGCGAGTTTTGCTGCTTTAACATCGGGAAAACGGTTTTTGAGACTGGGGGCGATCGCTTTTTTAAGCCAACATTGCCAGCCATTACTCAGATTTGCTGGTAACTGAATTTGGCCGTCTTCTTGGGGCAATTCTGCCGGATGGGTACCTGTAATCGTATAAATTAAAGTCGCGCCTAAGCTGTAAAGATCGGAAGCTGACACTGTTTTACCACCAAATTGTTCCAGCGGCATGTAGCCATAGGTACCAACTATCGTCATCGTACCACCATCCTTAATTGCCACATTTTGGACGGAGCCAAAATCTACAAGATACACGTCGCCGATGCTGTTACCCGATCGATTAGTGAGAAGAATATTACTGGGTTTGAGATCGCGGTGGATCGTGGGTGGTTGGAGCGAGTGCAAATAGTCGAGGATATCGAGGATGGATGTAGCTAATTCCCGTAACTCTAGATCGGTAAAACGTCGTCCCCCACTGACTGCTTCTTCCAGGGATGGTGCGTCGATATAGGTTTGTACCAGGGCAAAACCTCTTAATTGGGGTAGGTCAAATTCAAAATAGTCTAGGTAGTGCGGAATGGATGGCAGATCGAGATGTTTGAGGGTTTCTGCTTCTCGCTCGAACAGTTTGAGATCGTCCCAAATAAACTCGTTATTAAAGATTAGCAATTTAATTACAACAGGTAACTCAGTATGCAGATCGATCGCTAAAAACGTGCGTCTGCCAGTTTTTTGGCCTAATTGCCGATCGATCCGATACCGCTCGTGTAAAATCTGTCCGATAAATTCTGTTGCTGAAGACACGATCGAACCTAAATTTTTTTAGCTTATTTCTATAGTTCCCACCTTGCCGAACAATAATCGATCGACAACCCGCGCAAAAATTCTGAACCGCTCGGTTTGCGATCGAGTTTTATGATTGTCAGATGATATTTTTGCAACGAATCCTGACATCCTCACAATTTCCTCAAATTATCTGGGTATAAATTGGGTTGAAGATGTAATTCGATGCTCGTCCCAGATCGCTGCTAACGAGTAAGAAGGATCGCAGCATGAAACTAAGCTAAAATTCTCAAAGAGATATTTGTTAATGCGCCCCACTAATAAAAATTCCCAATCGATCGACTCTAATTCTTTACCAGTATTCGTTTTACAGTTGGCAGCAGTTGGCATTGCCGATATCGCGCTGGTCGGGGGTAAAAATGCCTCGTTAGGCGAGATGATTCAGCAGTTGACCGAAAAAGGTGTAAAAGTGCCGACGGGGTTTGCGACTACCGCTGATGCTTATCGTTACTTCATCGCCAGCGCTGGTTTGGAGCAAAAGTTACGCGCGATTTTCGCCGATTTGGATGTTGAAGATGGTGAAAACTTGCGTCAACGGGGCAACCAAGCTCGCGAACTCATCCTACAAACTCCGTTCCCACCAGAATTAATAGCTGCCATCACCACAGCCTATCAACAATTGTGTCGAGAATATGGCGCGGATACCGATGTTGCCGTACGATCGAGCGCCACCGCCGAAGATTTACCCGATGCGAGTTTTGCGGGACAGCAAGAGACATATCTCAACGTCCACGGCACGAACGGACTGCTCGCCGCCTGTGCGAAATGCTTTGCATCACTATTTACCAATCGCGCGATTTCTTACCGCCACAACAACGGCTTCGACCATTTTGAGGTAGCACTATCGATCGGCGTTCAAAAGATGGTGCGCTCCGATCTAGCGGCATCTGGAGTGATGTTTTCGATCGATACCGAGTCGGGGTTCAAAGATGCGGCCCTGATTACCGCTGCTTATGGATTGGGTGAAACTGTCGTTCAAGGTGCCGTCAATCCTGATGAATATTTAGTCTTTAAACCAACACTCCAACAGGGATATCGCCCGATCGTCAAAAAACAATTGGGTAGTAAAGAAATTAAGATGGTTTACGATCTTAGCGGTTCTAAATTAACTAGAAATATCTCAGTTGCGCGAGCGGAGCGCGAAATGTTTGCTCTAAATGATGAGGAAATTCTCCAATTAGCAAGATGGACTTGCACGATCGAATCACATTACTCACAAGTACATGGTGTTTATACACCAATGGATATCGAATGGGCCAAAGATGGCATCACTCAAGAATTATTTATCGTCCAAGCGCGTCCGGAAACCACTCGATCGCAAAGAGCAGCAAATGTATTACGAACATATCAGTTGTTAGCATCAGGTACCGAGCTAATTACTGGTCGGGCAGTGGGTGAAACTATCGGTCAGGGAAAAGCACGTGTAATTCTAGATCTACGGGAGATCGATTTATTTCAAGCTGGGGAAATATTAGTTACAAATCGTACCGATCCCGATTGGCAACCGATTATGAAAAAAGCCAGTGCGATCGTCACAAATACTGGCGGACGTGTCTGTCATGCAGCGATTATTGCGCGCGAAATGGGAATTCCGGCGATCGTTGGATGTGGTAATGCGACAGAGATAATTCGCTCGGGACAAGAGATCACAGTTAGTTGTGCCACAGGTGAAACTGGTCGAGTTTATCAAGGTTTAATCCCGTATCGAGTAGATGAAGTTTCACTCGAAAATCTGCCGCCCACCCGCACCAAAATCATGATGAATGTGGGCAATCCTGAAGGGGTATTTGCGTTAGCAGCGTTACCAAATGATGGGGTCGGCTTGGCGCGCATGGAGTTTGTGATTGCCGATCGAATCAAAATACATCCGCTGGCCTTAATTAACTTTAATGAGTTAAAGGATAAAGTTGCGGCTAATCAAATTGCTAAACTAACGGCACAATATGTAGATAAGAGTCAATTTTTTATCGACAACCTCGCTGAAGGAATTGGCACGATCGCCGCTGCATTTTATCCCAAACCTGTCATCGTCCGCTTGAGCGATTTCAAGAGTAATGAATACGCTAATTTATTGGGTGGGAGACAATTTGAGCCGATCGAAGAAAATCCGATGCTCGGTTGGCGCGGGGCTTCGCGCTATTATGACGATCGCTATCGCGCTGGATTTGCTTTAGAGTGTCAGGCGATGAAGAAAGTCCGCGATACGATGGGTTTAACCAACGTAATTTTAATGGTGCCATTTTGCCGAACGCCCCAAGAAGGACGGCGGGTATTGGCAGAAATGGCGGCAAATGGTTTGGTGCAAGGCGAGAATGATTTGCAAGTTTATGTGATGTGCGAGTTGCCGAGTAATGTTATCCTCGCGGATGAGTTTTGTGAAATATTCGATGGTTTCTCGATCGGTTCTAACGATCTGACGCAGCTAACTTTAGGGATCGATCGCGATTCTGAATTGGTGGCACATTTATTTGACGAACGCAACGATGCTGTCAAACAAATGATTAGTAAGGCAATTCAAACCGTTCACAAACACGGGCGCAAAATTGGGATTTGTGGACAGGCACCGAGCGACTATCCAGAATTTGCTAAATTTCTGGTGAATGAAGGCATCGATTCGATGAGCCTCAATCCTGATTCGGTGTTGAAAACGCGCTTAGAAGTTGCCGCAGCCGAAAGAGCCTAAAACCTATGTAAGCCTTGCTTTGTTGCTACATTACAAAACTTAATTGTAATTTTATAGCATAATGCTTTATTATGGGTACCGTGTAGCATCAGTCATCCTGCAAAATCGATTCCTTGCTAAAGTCCAGACACTCGATCGGCTTATAAAGTCTTTAGCATTTACACTTTTTCAATTTGAGTTGTGCCAATCCCAAAAAGTTTGGCTGAATATATATTGTTGCTCATGTCTAGCGATCGAGCTAGGGCAGAATTTATCTGGTAACGGTAAAATTTTTAGTCATATTTTTGAGATTTGGGTTTAATTCAAAATTCTTCGTGCGTATTTCCGGCAATACACTTAGAGGTAATAAAATGACAACCGATCTATTTAGTAAACTAGCCATTGTTTCAATCGGCATTGCCGTTTCCACCGGAATCCAGACTGCACCTGTCCGCGCTGCCAGCTTCTTTTTTAGTACGGGTTCGCCCGATGGACTAGTTGCAACGGGTTCTCGCCCTGCGACTGATGGCAAAGTCGAAATCGAAACAGGCGATGATTTTATTCTCAACTCCGCTACAAATATTCAAACAGCAACCTTTACTGGTTTGTTAACAAATGGTGCGACGATTGCCGATATCAAACAAGTAGTTAGTGAAATTTATCGCGTATTTCCCAAAGACTCTCAATTTCCGCCATCTGGGCGCGTACCTACCCGCGATAATTCTCCCTCCGATGTCGCCTTTGATACGCGCGATTCACAGGGCGGCGAACTTACTTACACCGTCACCAGCCTCGCTTCGAGCTTTACCGCCGCCAATTCAGTATTGAATAACATTACACTGAATACTGGTGGTGAGGGTGCAGTTACTGGCGAAGAAGTTCGATTTAATGTGAAGTTCGATAAAGCCTTTTCCTTGCCTGCCGACCAATACTTCTTTATTCCCCAAGTAGCAGTAAGCAAAGGTGAGTTCCTCTGGCTCTCAGCACCCAAACCGATCGTTGCGCCAGGGACTCCGTTTACGCCAGACTTACAAAGCTGGATTCGGAACGATCCATCCTTGGCACCAGACTGGTTGCGAGTTGGCACAGATATCGTCCGGGGAAATCCAGTGCCAACCTTCAATGCAGCTTTTTCGTTGACTGGTGAAACGATTACCGTACCCGAACCATCTGCAATTCTGGGGCTTGTTATCGGTGGTGCTGCTGTTGTATCGCTCAAACGCAAGCTGAAGCTAAGTCGTTAGCTCAAACCTTAGGTAGGGGCAATTCATGACTTGTCCCTACTACTACCGAGGGTTTCATCCCTCAATCCAGCAACGCCAAAAATCTTAGTAACAGCGGAGATCTGAGGGTGCCCATAAAGGGCACCCTCGGTTTGTGGCAGTAATTCTAGAGGTAAGTAGCCTGACTATTCTCCGGCATGATAAGAACTTCGTACCAATGGCCCCGATCGAACGTGCTGAAAACCCAATGCTCGGGCGATCGATCCTAACTTATCGAATTCTGCTGGTGTCCAGTATTTGATGACGGGGAGATGTTCCAGCGATGGGCGCATGTATTGCCCTAAGGTGACGCGATCGCAATCGCTCGAGCGGAGATCTTGTAAAGTTTCTAGCACTTCGGCTTCGGTCTCGCCGTGCCCCAGCATCAAACCCGACTTAGTTGTAATATTTGGATCTAACGCTTTGACATAACGCAATACATCTAGCGATCGAGTGTATTTTGCCCCCCGCCGCACGCGATCTTGTAGTCTGGCGACAGTTTCGATATTATGATTATAACAAGCAGGTTTTACGCCAACGATGGTGGCTACTCGCTGTTGTTGAGATAGCGCCGCATCCTTGCCACTCCAAAAATCTGGAGTCAGCACCTCGATTTGCGTTTCGGGCGCGATCGATCTAATTGCCGCGATCGTCGCTACAAACCACCCTGCCCCGCCATCCTCGAGATCGTCTCGCGCTACTGCGGTCAACACCACATAACGCAAGCCCAGCAATTTAACGGCTTCAGCAACCTTTGCTGGTTCTTGCGGATCTAGCGGCATTGGAGCGTGACCTTTATCCACCTGACAAAAACCACAACTGCGGGTGCACGTTGGCCCCATCAGCAGGAAACTTGCTGTTTTTTGACTGTAGCACTCGCCCCGATTCGGACAACGGCCTTCTTCGCAGATCGTATGGATCTGACGCTGTTTGACAATATGCTGAACCGTTGATAATTCGCTAGCTGTCCCGATCGATCGGCGCAACCATGGTGGAAGAGATTGAATTTCGGAGCGCCACTTAGCTAAATCTGCTGGAGATGAGGGCATATTAGAGATGGGTGTTAGATTACGATCGGTAATAAGATGTAGAGTCAGAAGTAGTACTTTAGATTTTAGCAATTCTCCATTGAGAGCGTAATTTCCCACCAGCTTGATAAATTCTTACTGAAACTAGGTTAAATAGTCTGAATTAAAAGATGGGAGTAACGACTAGTAACCAGACCTAAATTAACAAAACTGCAAGATATAAAGGAGTTAAGTGTGGCAAGTAGCAAAATCTTGGTGATCGATGACAGTCGAGTGATCCGCAAAACCGTCCGCGATATGCTGCCAGAAGGTGACTTTGAAGTCATCGAAGCCAAAGATGGCTTGGAGGGCATCCAATTTGTCGAGCAAGAACATCCCGCACTAATTATGCTAGATTTTATCTTACCAAAAATGAGCGGCTGGGATGTATTTCAACAAATTCAAGCTCATCCAGAATTCCAAAAAATTCCCCTGGTCTTAATGTCAGGGAAAAAAGAAGAGGTAACTAGTAAGATCTCCGAACCGTTTGAGTATTTTGAATTCATTGAAAAACCATTCGATCGAATCGTACTGGCAGATGCGATTCGGGTAGCGATGACCAAAGCCCGCAAAGCTCGTCCGCGCCTGGCTGAATTACCTGCTGTGACTCCAGTTACGAGCGAACTCCAAGTTAGTAGCAATGAAATCGCTCGATTACAAGCTCAACTCGATCTCTCGCAATCACAAATCGCCGAACTGCAACAATCTACGAGTACAGAGATCCAAGCATTACAAGCACAGCTGCTAGAGCTTAACCAATCCAGACAAGCTGAAATTCAAGGTTTGACTGCCAAGTTCGATACCTTTCAAAATGCTAAAGATATTCAACATCAAGCAGTTGTCAACAAAGTCATCCAACTGGAAAACGATCTCGATACTCTCAAAAAACAATTAGGTCAATTAGTGGTTCTAATCAAGAAAAAACTAACTTAGGATCCTCTATTCTTTAGCTGGCCTAACTCTCAAAAAACAATTAGGTTGACTAGTTGTTTCGATCGAGAAAAACTAACTTAGGATCCTCTATTGTTTAGATATCCAATCGAGCAGTCGATCGAGAGTTACCACGCTCCTTTATCTGTTACTGATGGTTATTTAGGCTTAATTGCCAATTGATGGCGAGCTATTCGGCTCGATCGGTTATTCCCACTCAATTTATCTCTCGTCTACCTTCTAAAGCGCGGACGAGAGTTATTTCATCAGCATATTCGAGATCGCCACCCATGGGCAACCCAAAGGCGATTCTAGTTACTTTTGTCAGAGGTGAAATTAGTCGTGCTAAATATAATGTGGTTGTCTCTCCTTCGACTGTCGGACTCACCGCAATAATTACTTCTTTAACATCTTGGCGATCGATTCGCTGGACTAACGATGTAATATTTAATTGTTCGGGGCCAATGCCATCCATCGGGGAAATCGTCCCGCCTAAGACGTGATATTTTCCGTTATATTCGCGGGTTTTTTCTAAGGCAATCAGATCGCGAGAATCAGCCACGACGCAAATCGTGCGATCGTCGCGTTGGGGATTGCGACAGATATCACAAGTCGGTTCGGCGGAGAGATGAAAACAGACTTGGCACAATCCAACTTGCTGTTTGGCATCGAGGAGCGCTTGCGCCAGTTGTTCGACCTCTGATTGAGAGCGTTTGAGAATATGTAAAGCTAATCTCTGAGCAGATTTAGGGCCTACTCCAGGCAACCGCTGTAATTGCTCGATTAGAGTGGCGAGGGGGCGCGTATAAGCCGTAATTTTAGCTCCTGAAGATCGACGAAAGATTATTATAGGCGATCGCCGAGCGGTTTGGAACGCAGTTTGGGCGCTCGCGATTTCCCTGTAAAATAAAATTAAACTCAATCGAGCGCATGGCTTGCCATGTTCTCTGCTGGAGGGAACGCGACAAGACAACATTCTTTCCCGATGTGGTAGTTTTTAATGCCGCTCGGATTCCCCGCAATGAAGATAGCAGTGGGAAAAGGGCATAGTAAGTGAGTGACTAGTATATTTAATCAATAAATAATTGTGTTTGCGCAGCCGCCGTTGATTATCGATCTATTCGCCAGTGTGTGGGTGGTAGTAGTTTTTATAACTTTGTTTGGATTGCTCCCACTGGTTGCATTCCCACAGGTGTCGTTACCATCTCTGTCTAGTCGGGTGGTGGGGGCGTTCGTGCGCACCGTGACAACGCTGGCGATCGGAAGTGTTTTGTGGGCGAAGTTGGGGCTATTTACCTGGTTGACTGCGGTATTGGTATATCTAACCGGACTGGGTATAGGGTGGATGTCTAGCCATCAGTGGCAGTCTCAAGTTAAATTCCAGCAGTTAGGCGAACGAATTGCGATCGCGACGATCGATATTTTCGATCGCGGGTTATCGTTGCGGCAACTGTTTCGGTGGCTATCATTACCCTGGCAATTTGCAGCTCGACTGGTGCAGGTGCGATTCGATCGGCAGCAGTGGAGTCCGCCACTGATTTTGTTAGCATCGATCGGCACGATTGCCATTATCGGATTTACAATTGTCTTGCGATTCGAGCATCCGCTCACCGAATTTCGGTTCAGTCACCCCGATACTTATACCCAACTACTAATTACCCAACAGATTTTGGCTCGGGACTTACCGCATGTTAATTATCTGCCGATTTTTCCGAGTTTAGCGGCCTTTATCTCAGCGCTCAGTGGTGTTAATCCCCTGCAAGTTGTCAATTTACTCGGGGCAATTTTTGGGACGTTATTGGTATTGAGTATCGGCTACACAGTCAGATGTTTGACCAAAAGTGGGGCGGCAGCATTAGCCGCTACTTTTAGCCTGGGTGCTTATTTATTCGCCTTTAATTTACCGATCTTCAGTTGGTTCCCCGTGGCAATCCAGCAATGGTTGGGTGCGCTTCAGGATAATTTACATAACGGATTGATTCGATCGTGGGCTGTGAGCGATCTCGAAGTGGGTGCGGTGTTTGTGGTGCTAGGGCTGGGATGTAGCACACACATCGCGCGATCGCCACAGCGTACCGAAGCGATCGCTAATACTGTCTGCTGTGTACTCTTGGTCGCAACAATTTCGCCAAGTTTGTTGCCGTTGAGCTTGTTGGCTGGCTTTGGGATGATTTTTGGCAGGCAGATGGCACTGTTTACACTTAGCACTGCATGGGTCGTGTTAGGGCTGCTAACTGCGGTGCCAGAGAGTAATTTTCCGCTGTTACAGGGGATATTTACGACCTTACCGATCGGGTTGAGTCTGCTAGTTGGCTTACTATTTATGGCGGTCGCCGCAGTGGGCAGATTGGTATTGGCAAGTTGGTCGGCACCTGTATGTCTAACAATTTTTATCGCAACAACGCTCAATTTTTGTCTGCCGCCGCCACCGCAGATTAACTATCTAGAATATGATGCTGCTGCCCGCAAAGCAGTAGAAATCGGTTATCTCTTTCCCCATCATCGCTGGACAGTCGTAGCTCCGATCGAGCAACTATCTCAGGTATATGGTCGCGGCTGGTATGAAGATCTGGCTAAATTTACCGATAAATATAAAGATCGCGTTGCTGCTGCTGACTTTAGATTTCCCAGCGCCACCCAGTTGCTAGTCTTTGCCGAAAAACGTCCCTTCAATAGCGACAAGCGGGAGTCGCCAGTGGGTTACTCGGTACTCACAGATCCCACCTACCGTCATTACCGTTCTCCGAGCGGTCGTCGCCAATTGGCAACTGCGACCCTCCAACTCTGTGAGACTTATCGCCAGCATCATCCTGATAGCCGGATTTATTATGAAGACGATCGGCTGCGGATTTATCGATTTGCGGCGCAACCGCTCCTGTAGAAAATCATCTAGCAGGAGCGCTTTTTCACTCGATCGAATAGCTAATTCACGACTAGCAGGAAAATCGAGTTGGCAAGAATTTATTCAAAGGTCTAGCGATTGTCTGGTTTGAGTTTAACTACACAGAGGGGAGACCACTAAAATTTCCCCTCTGTGCCAGTCATTAATTCTATTTCCTAAACTAAATTTCGATCGGTCAAAATCTCGTAACCCTCTTTAGTGACCAACACAGTATGTTCGAACTGAGCCGATAGCGACTTATCGATCGTTACCGCCGTCCATTTGTCTTTCATCATTTCTGTCATCTTCGAGCCAGCATTGATAATCGGCTCGATCGCGATCGTCATGCCAGCGCGGAGTTTGACATTCGGCATTTCGCGCGTCCGGAAGTTAAAGACGGATGGTTCTTCATGGAGATTGCGACCTACTCCATGTCCGGTAAAATCTTCGACGACACTAAAGCCATTTGACTCCACATGGTCTTGGATCGCACCTGCAAGTTCCAATAAGTATGCGCCTTCTTTCACCTGTTCGATGCCCTTATAGAGTGCTTCCTCGGCAACGCGGATCAGTTTGGCAGCAGCGGGAGTGACTTCGCCAATCCCGATCGTGATGCAAGAATCGCCATGAAATCCTTGGAAAAATGCACCAGTATCGACCTTGAGAACATCACCCGTTTTTAGAACTCGCTTCTTGCTGGGGATGCCATGTACTGCTTCATTATTGATGCTGGCACAGATCGAGGCGGGAAACCCGTATAACCCTTTAAAACTCGGGATCGCATCCATTGCCCGAATCCGTTTTTCGGCATAGGCATCGAGATCGGCGGTAGTCATCCCTGGCTCTACCATCCCGGTAATTTCCTTAAGTACCGTCGCGACAATTCGCGCCGATTGGCGCATGATCGCAATTTCCCGTTCGGTTTTAATTTGAATGCCTTTTTGCTGTTTCTTTTGCTCAGTGGCGGGGGTTTTTTGGGAGAGTAAATCGGTGAGAATGTTCATATTTCGATCGAGCAGGCTGGGTAAAGGTAAAAATACAGCAACTTATCGTCAGAGCGGGATGTGCTGGGCGATTGCACACAGCAAAGCGATACATACGAGCAGATCGGGCAATCTTCGTTAGGCAACAACGCACAATTTTCGACAATTTAGACGCTGCTGTTCTTAATTTTAGTGCTTTCCAGCTCAATTCAACAGGATCTTGACTCGATCGAGCGATCCGAATCCACCCAGACACATGTGTCCTGCCCGAACCTCGAAGACGACGAGTACCCCTAACTTAACGATCGGCTCGTTCCATTTCAACCTAAAATGTTGTAGTCAAATACATGGATATCCCGATTATGAGCGATCGCTTGAAATCTTTACGCGCTCTTGCCAATCAACGCTGGCGGATCTCGCTCTGGTTGACTGCGGCGATGATGTTTGTTTATTTTGGGTTTATTTTTCTGGTTGCTTTTAATAAAGAGTTGATGGGCAAAACCATCGTGCCTGGACTCTCGATCGGGATTTTGTTAGGTGCCCTGACAATCGTGACTGCCTGGGTACTGATTTACATTTATGTGCGCTGGACGAATAATAATTACGATAGTCAGTTAGAGCGATTACGCAATCGGAACTAATCCAATGCTTATTTTATCCAATATATTGAATCGATGAATAACATACCATTAGGTCAATTCAACCCGATCGCGATTACTTTTTTCTTGGTATTTATCTCCTTTACCCTCGGGATTACTTACTGGGCGGCTCGGCAAACTAAAAGTACCTCGGAATACTATACTGCGGGTGGCAATATTAGCGGTTTCCAAAATGGCTTGGCTTTAGCAGGCGACTTTATGAGTGCGGCAAGCTTCCTGGGAATTGCGGGAAAAGTTGCTTTAAATGGTTTCGATGGCTTGATTTACTCGATCGGATTTTTAGTTGGTTGGCCGATTGTGATGTTTTTAATTGCCGAACCGATGCGGAATTTGGGCAAATATACTTTCGCGGATGTTGTGGCGTTTAGGCTCCAACAAACACCCGTGAGAATTGCCTCTTCGATCGGAACTTTAGCCGTAGTTAGCTTCTATTTAATCGCCCAAATGGTCGGTGCTGGTGGCTTGATTCAACTCTTATTTGGATTGGATTATACCCTGGCGATCGTCATCGTTGGTTGTGTGATGCTGGCTTACGTGATCTTTGGTGGGATGATCGCTACTACTTGGGTACAGATTATTAAAGCCGTGCTGCTTTTGGGTGGTGCGACGGTGATGGCAATTCTCGTCCTGTCTAGATTTGACTTCAATCCCCTCAATTTGTTTGCCGCAGCCGCCGAAAAATACGGCAATGCAGTCCTAGCTCCTGGCAAGGAGGTCGCAAATCCGCTCGATGCAATGTCATTGGGGCTGTCGTTGATGTTAGGGACTGCTGGCTTACCCCACATCCTGATGCGGTTTTATACCGTGCCCGATGCCAAGACAGCGCGGACTTCGGTAATGTATGCAACAATTTTTATCGGCTTTTTCTACCTGCTGACTTTTATCCTGGGATTTGGATCGATGGTACTAGTCGGGAAGGAAAGTATTTTACATCCCCTCGGTGCGGCTGGCGCGATCGATAAATCGGGTAATATGGCAGCGCCAATTTTGGCACAGGTATTAGGTGGCAGTCCGTTTTTAGGGTTTATTGCAGCGGTATCGTTTGCAACTATTTTAGCAGTAGTGGCTGGCTTGACTCTTTCTGGGGCAGCGGCTTTATCCCACGATTTGTGGGTGAATGTGGTTAAAAAGGGTCAAGCTGATGAAACCGAACAATTAAAAGTTGCGCGGGTAGCGACGCTGCTATTGGGTGTACTGGCGATGATTTTGGGAATTATCTTTAAAGGACAAAACGTTGCTTATATGGTGGGGCTAGCATTTGCGATCGCGGCTAGTGCCAATTTCCCAACATTGTTAATGTCAATGCTTTGGAAAGGTTTGACGACAAAAGGTGCTGTTGCTAGTATCCTCGTTGGTACGGTTTCGGCATTAGTTTTAATCTATCTATCGCCAGCAATTCAGATCGATGTGCTCAAGCATGAATCGGCAATTTTTCCGCTCAAAAATCCTGGTTTAGTGACGATTCCGTTATCATTTGCAGTCGGAATTATCGTATCGTTATTTACAACAGAAGCCGGATCGGATGAAAAGTTTGCTGAAACCGAACATCGGATTGCTGGAGATTACTAAGTAAGATCGATCGAGGGTGCTAGGGCAGCGGTGATTGAAATCGCTGCTATGTAAACTTTTCGATCGCTGCCGCACCAGTCCTCGATTATTTTTTCACTATCCACATTTACCAAACCAGCAATTGTCATGCGTAAATGCCTTAGTTATGGATTAATTGCGATTGTGTCGCTCGGCGCTAATCCGATCGAAATTAGTACTGCGTCTCAACTTCGGTTACCGCCGACCTCAATGCTACTAGCACAGCGACCGCCACTCCGTCCCTTTCCACCCCCAAGAATTCACAGAAGACCACCACCACGAATAATTATCATCCGACCCCGGCCACCCGCTCGTCCTTTCCCGCCACCACGCAGATTTTGAGGATCGAGCGCGCTCAAAATCCGATCGTCAATATTAAATATGCAGTAATTTAGAATGTGAGTATAAATGTCTGAAAATCGAATTCGAGTTGCTAAAGATAAAGCCGAATTAGTCAAATCCCTAGTGGCATCGCCAGAAAATAATAGTCCATTTCAAATTTATGCTGATGTCATTTTATTTGCAGCAGTATTAGGTGCTAAGCACGCAAAAAGATTACCGTTAGGTGAAATATCGAAAAAAGAACCAGGGCCGATTAGTACCGAGATATTTATCGCGCGCGGCTACGATACAGTTATCAAACTAATCGCGATCGCGGCTACTGAAAATATTAATGTGATTTCACCAGATCGCGCTGATTTTGAGGAGCAACGCATCCACATCTTTGAAGAATACGCTAACGGCGGATTAGAAATTTTACAACAAGAATTACGCGGTGCAGTAGACTACACAGAACGAATTTTATTAATGCTATCAGTCACTCAGAATTCGAGTGGGAATATTGCGCCTACAGTCGATCGATTGCCAGAGTTCGATCTGAGCAAGTTTTTAGGTTGAAATATTGAGCTACTCAAACTTAAAAAGATCGGATTGGGAAGAAAAATTTATTTGCCCCACGAACAGAGAAACCAACCGATCGCAACTCCCAATCCACCAAATCTAACTATCAACCAGAAAAAATCTAACTCTTTGAATAATCTAGATTCTAATAAATTATCTAACTCTTTCAATCGGGATTTAATATCGTCAAGCTCCTGGCGAATCTCTGGACGATTTTGACTCTTTAATTTCAATTCATTGCGATTCCGCTGTAAGACAACTCGTTCCCGTTCGGCTAACTGGATATCGGCATGGCGATGCTTGAGATCGGCGATCTCTCGCTCTAATCGATCGATTTCGAGACCTAACTCGGTGTCCTCATTGACTGGATTAGCATTCTGAGTCATAGTCGGCGATACAATTTCAATAGCGTTATTATTAATATGCCTAAATTCAGGTCATAACTCTCATGTCCCTCAGCACTCAAAACACTACAGACAATCTTACCACGCTAGAACTCGCTCAGGCACTGGCCGAACGGCTCCGCATCGATGAAAGCAACTGGCATCAACTCAAATCCAACCGTCCCGCCCGCGCCAAAGAGCAAGCCGCTGTCGCCTTAGTATTCCTGCTCAAAGATAACCGTGAAGATGCCTTAGCCAGACTGACACAAGCCGCTGGTTGGCTGGATAAATCTGTTTCTGCCCCACCCTGCCCCACGCACGGACATCAAGAGCGCGGTAGCGTGAAATGAAAACTCGTCCCATGTCCCAGTTCGCTCTCCACCCAAACTTTCCCGCCATGCGCCTCAACTACCATTCGGGAAAAGGGTAATCCTAGTCCGGTGCCATTATCTGCCCCAACTCCGCGATCTGGCTTGACTCGACCAAATTTCTGAAAAATTCGATCGAATGCTTCTGAGGGGATGCCTCTGCCTGTATCCGTCACAGTAAACCGGACAGTCTGCTCTGCCAGCTCGTGGGCGCGGACAAAAATCTCCCCTCCAGGCGGGGTATTCTGGATCGCATTGCTCACCAAGTTCACCATGACGCGGCGTAGCTTCTCAGTATCGACCATGAGCGGTAAGATTTCGGCAGCACCATACACTAGGCGCACGCTAGACTTGTCTGCCAATGGCATCATCTGCTGACAGGCAGTTTGGATGATTTGTGCGGGTGAGATCGCCTCTAGCTTCAACTCAATTCGATCGATTTCGGACTTACTCGCGTCCAGAATACTATCAATCATCTGGGCTAGATTGGTGCCACCCTTCCGTGCCAACGACAAACATCTTTGCTGTGCGTCTGTCAACTTCCCTAAGCGCAAGATTGTATCTAGTCCACCCAGAAATGATGTCAACGGATTCCGCAGATCGTGGACGAGCATTTGCACCATCTCGGCGCGGAACAGTTCGAGGTTGCGGAGTTGCAGGTAGTCGGTATGCAATTGCTTGGCAAACAGCCGCAGTTCGATTTTCTCAATCACCAAAGCCGCCAAATCGCCCAAGATTTCTACCTCTTCCTTGCTCCACTCCCGTGGGGTAGTATCGATCGCACAAAACGACCCCAAGGTAAAGCCCTCCGCTGTCGTCAACGGTATGCCCAAATAAGCGATCGCACCCAAATCGGCGATCGCCAAATTATCCCGCAACAGAGGATGGGTGCGAGCATCCGCTACAGATAACGGCTCTGTCGTGCTGACCACATGCTGACAAAAAGAGTGAGATAATGGCGTTTCCCGCCTTGTCGCCCACGGCTCAGGCAGACCGATGCTACTTTTGAAAAATTGCCGCTGACGATCGACTAAAGATACTAATGCTACGGGTGTTTTCAAAATCGCACTTGCCAGTCGGGTAAACCTGTCGAATGTCTCCTCTTCGGGTGTATCTAATAGGTTCGCTGCCATTAGCACCGCGAGTCGTTGTTGCTCGTGTAATTCTGAAGACACTCTTTCACCATCCTTTAGCTAATATCTGAGCCGATCGAAACCCTTACTTGTAATCTCTAAAGACATATCAAGACTATACAGGCAAACTAACGCTGATTAGCTAGACTTAACCGACTCATAGGATCTTCGATCGAACCAACCACAAGGATCGTGGCACAATAGTATAAGTACTTATTGAACATGTCGGGCAGTGGTGAATAATTATGGTAGTACTCACAGATAAAGTCCAAAAGCGTTTGACGATCCAGACTCAATCCATTGCTGAAGATACTACAGCAATTCGATCGCTAGACTGGGAACGCGACAGATTCGATATTGAATTTGGGCTGCAAAACGGCACCACCTATAACTCCTTCATCATTCGTGGCGATAAACTCGCCCTCGTTGATACTTCCCACGAAAAATTCCGGCATTTATATCTCGATACTCTCAATGGACTCATCGATCCCAGTCAGCTCGATTATCTGATTATCAGCCACACCGAACCCGACCATAGTGGCTTAGTCCGAGATATTATCGACCTTGCGCCCAATGTTACCGTCGTCGGCAGTAAAGTGGCGATTCAATTCTTGGAAAACTTCGTCCACAAGCCATTTACCAAGCAAATTATTAAAAACGGCGATGTCATCGATTTAGGTAACGGACACGAAATCGAATTTGTCATCGCACCGAACTTACATTGGCCAGATACTAGCTTTAGTTTCGATCGATCCACCCAAATCCTCTACACTTGCGATGCCTTTGGGATGCACTATTGCTCGGATGTGTTATTCGACGAAGACTTGAGTAAGATCGAACCAGACTATCAGTTTTATTATGAGTGCTTGATGGCACCCAACTCGCGATCGGTATTATCCGCCCTCAAACGGATGGGCGAACTCCCCCCCATCGGGACAATTGCCACCGGACATGGGCCACTATTGCGCTACAACGTCGGCGAACTCGTCCAACGATATCAAGACTGGTCGCAACTCAAAGCCAAGGGAGAAACGACTGTAGCCGTCTTCTACGTCGCCGACTATGGTTATAGCGACAGACTTTCCCAAGCTCTGGCGCGCGGGATTACCAAAACTGGTGTCGCCGTGGAAATGATGGATCTCAAATCCGCAGATCCCCAAGAGGTGCAAGAACTAGTCGGACGGAGTACCGGAATTGCGATCGGAATGCCACCCGGACATGGTAAAGTTTCGGCTCTAGCTCAAGCCGCGATCGGCACGATTCTAGTCGCAGCTAAAAGTAAACAATCGATCGGTCTATTTGAATCCTACGGCGGCGATGATGAGCCAGTAGACCCTCTCTTGAGCAAATTCCGCGAAATCGGCGTGAGTGTAGCTTTCCCGCCGATTCGGGTCAAGGAAGCCCCCACCGAAGCGATCTATCAACAGTGTGAAGAAGCCGGAACTGACTTGGGACAACTGCTAACTAAGGATAAAGCGATCGCCCAGATGAAATCCTTGGATTCTGATTTGGATAAAGCCTTGGGACGGATTAGTGGCGGGTTATATATCATTACTGCCAAGAAAGGCGATTTTAGTAGTGCGATGTTGGCCTCCTGGGTGACACAGGCGAGCTTTGAACCATTGGGACTGACGATCGCTGTATCGAACGATCGGGCGATTGATTCGCTGATGCAAGTGGGGGATAAATTCGTGCTAAATATGCTCGAAGAAGGGAATTATCAGACCTTAATGCGGCACTTTTTGAAACGATTTGCGCCTGGAGCCGATCGGTTTGAAGGGGTGAAGACGCAAGCGGCGGCAAATGGTAGCCCGATTTTACAGGAGGCGTTGGCGTATATCGAGTGTGAGGTGGTGAGTCGGATGGCTTGTCACGATCATCATGTGGTGTATGCGACGGTGGAGACTGGACGGGTAGCGAAGGCGGATGGGTTGACGGCGGTGCATCATCGGCGGGTTGGGAATCATTATTAGCTCCGTTTGGGTGTGTAGTTTAACGCAAAGGACGCGAAGGAGGCGCTAAGGACGCAAAGGGATGAGTGAGAATGAGTTGTCTAGTTTGATTATTGGGTGTGCTTTGAAGGTACATAAAGCATTGGGGCCTGGATTGCTGGAGTCAGCTTATGAGGCTTGCTTGTTATATGAGTTGGCTAAGTTGGGATTGAAGGTGGAATGCCAGAAAGGATTACCGTTAATCTATGAGGATGTCAATTTAGAGTGTGGCTATCGGCTCGATCTCCTCGTTGAAGGCAAAGTAATCATCGAACTCAAAGCGATCGAATCTCTTACAGCCTTACACACCGCCCAAGTCCTCACCTATCTCAAACTATACTTTACACGGGCATAACTTGAGCATCGGCGATCGAAGAGATGATAGTCTAGTAAAGTCAAGGAAAAAGTGGAGCTTGAGGGATGAGCAATCTAAACTTTACGGAAGAAGATCGAGAAATATTAAATTATGAAAGATTTCACCATCCTCATCCCAGGGTCCAGTTGAAGATGGAAGTATTATGGCTTAAAAGTCAAAACTTACCTTTAAATATGATTTGTAGGCTAGCAAACATTTCACCTAATACATTGAGGAAATATTGTCAACAATATCAGGCTGGTGGTATAGAAAAACTCAAAGAAATTAACTTTTATCAACCCAAAAGTGAATTAAAATTACATCAGACAACTATCAAAGAGTATTTGAAATTGAATCCTCCAGCTACCATAAATGAAGCTGTAAATCAGATTGAAAATCTTACCGGAATTAAACGCAGTCCAACCCAGATCCAAAAATTCCTGAAATCAATAGGGATGCGATGTTTGAAAGTTGGGGCTATTCCTTCTAAAGCAGATCCCGATGAACAGGAAGAATATAAAATAAATAAGCTAGAACCCAGGTTAGAAGAGGCAAGACAAGGAAAAAGAGCGGTTTTCTTCGTGGATGCGGCTCACTTTGTCATGGGAGCTTTTTTGGGGATGATTTGGTGTTTTCAACGGCTGTTTATTAAGTCACCTTCAGGGAGAAAACGGTTCAATGTGCTGGGAGCATTAAATGCCATTACTCATGAAGTTATTTTGGTTACTAATGACAGCTATATCACTGCTATTCAGATTTGTGAACTTCTGCAAAAATTAGCTGACCTAGGACTGAGCATTCCCATTACTCTGGTTTTAGACAATGCTCGATACCAAAAATGTCGAGTTGTCCAAGATTTAGCTAAATCCTTGGAAATAGAATTACTATACTTGCCGACTTATTCGCCCAATCTAAATTTGATTGAAAGGCTCTGGAAGTTTGTTAAAAAGAAATGTTTATATGGCAAGTATTATGAGGATTTTACTCAGTTCTCATCAGCCATCTCTGAATGTCTAAATGATGCTCATCTGCAACATAAAAAAGAGCTTGATTCCTTGCTCACACTCCGCTTTCAGCATTTTGACAAAGCTCAGGTTATGACCGTTTAAAGTATATCCAACTGCAAACTCGGCTTACTCATTAACTTCAACGTCCCCCTCCTCAAAGACGGCATCAAAAGACTAGTCCGCAACCTCTAACCCCCTTAGCGTCCTTTGCGCCTTCTTTGCTATCTTTGCGTTAAAAAAAATCCCCACTAAGCACATGAAAGAAAGAGACCTCCAAGCCTACCCCATCGCCCCCGACACCACCGCCCTCCGCTCCCGCACCTGGGATCGACTCAAATTCGAGATCGAATACGGACTCGCACGCGGTACCACCGCCAATTCCTTCGTCATCAAAGGCGACAAAAAAGCCCTGATCGACCCCCCAGGCTCCTCCTTCACCGATGTCTTCATCGCCGGATTAGACAGCCGCTTCAACGTCAAACTAATCGAATACGTTATCCTCGGGCACATCAACCCCAATCGGGGCGAAACCCTCAAAAAGCTGCTCGAAGTAGCCCCGCAAATTACCTTCGTCTGCTCGAATCCTGCCGCGATCGCACTACCAGCTATTCTAGAACGCGACGATCTGAAAATTATCAATATTAAAGGTGATGACTCGATCGATCTCGGGCAAGGACACATCCTTAAATTTATCCTCGCTCCCACTCCCCGTTGGCCCGATCGGATGTTAACTTACGATGCTAAGACGCAAGTTTTATATAGTGATAAGTTATTTGGCTGTCATGTCTGTGGCGATCAGGTATTGGATGAAGGTTGGGAGACATACTCAGAAGATCGTCGCTATTATTTTGATTGTTTGATGGCTCTAGCAGCCAAACAAATCGATGCAGCTTTGGATAAAATCGCTGACTATCCAATTACGCTCTACGCTACCGGACACGGCCCATTAGTTAAATACGGTTTAACTGAATTAACCAACCTCTATCGCCAATGGGGCAAAAAACAAAGCAGCCAAGAACTAACCGTCGCCCTAATTTATGCTTCAGCTTATGGGAATACTGCGACTGTCGCCCAAGCGATCGCTGCCGGAATTACTAAGGCTGGTGTGAGTGTAGAATCGATTAATTGTGAATTTGTCGAACCTGCCGAAATCAAAACAGCTTTAGAAAAATGTGCTGGTTTTATTATCGGTTCGCCCACCCTCGGCGGACATGCACCCACCCCGATTCAGACAGCTTTGGGTGTGATTTTATCTACTGCTGCGAAAACTAAATTAGCGGGCGTATTTGGCTCGTTTGGTTGGAGTGGGGAAGCGATCGATCTATTAGAAACTAAGCTCAAAGATGCGGGATATAAACTTGGATTTGAGCCGATTCGGGTTAAATTTAAACCGACTGAAATCACGTTGAAAGAGTGCGAAGAAACTGGCACAGACTTCGCTCAAGCTGTGAAAAAAGCTAAAAAAGCCAGCATTCCCAAAGCAACAATTAGTGAAGCTAAAACCGATCGAGTCGAACAGGCGGTCGGGCGAATCGTTGGTTCGATGACGATCGTAACTACTCAACAAGGCGATTTGTCTGGGGCGATGCTAGCTTCCTGGGTATCTCAAGCAACCTTTAATCCACCTGGATTGACCATCGCTGTAGCCAAAGAACGGGCGATCGAATCTTTAATGCACAAGGATGGTAAATTCGTGCTAAATATTCTCGAACAGGGCAAACACATTCCCATCATGAAGCAATTTCTCAAACCGTTTGCACCTGGTGAAAATCGGTTTGTGGGAATAAATACCGAACCAGCTACTAATGGATGTCCAATTTTAACTGATAGTTTGGCATATCTAGAATGTATTGTCGAAAATCGGATGGAATGTGGCGACCATTGGTTGATTTACGCCACGATCGATAGTGGCAAGGTATTCAATCCTACTGGTGTTACTGCCGTCCATCATCGTAAGTCAGGCAGTCATTATTAACTTTAGATTTGATACTATTCAGTATTTCATCGACTAAAGATGAGAACCAAGACAGACTTCGATCGACTAACCTCCAAAAGTGTGGTTTCCCGTCTGATTTAGCGTAGCAACACGACTATGGGTAACAAAGTCGATCGAATATGCTGATGGAGTAGGTAAAGAGCGATCGCTTCAACACCTTATCTTCTCCATCAACTCTACTCTTAATATATGATGGCAACTATTCCTCAACAAGCTTACGGTGAATTTCTCGCACAAGTTAAAGCCGATCGAGTGAAAAAGGTGACGATCGATCTCAATCGCATCGAGTATATAGTTGCTACCGAAACAGGCACAGAAAGCTACTTTACCATCCCCGATTCTCAGCACGAGCAGCTACCCGAATTATTGCGATCGCATGGTGTTGAATCTACAGTAAAAAATCCACCAGCAGATAATTGGCTGGGTGCATTAATCGGAGTCGTATTACCATCCCTAATCGCCGTCGGTGCTGGTGCATTGTTACTCAAATATACTGAAGATGGCAATGGTGTCATGGGCGTAGGCAAAAGCAAAGCGCGGGTATATGGCAAAGGTAAAACAGGGATTAAATTCACCGATGTTGCGGGAGTTGATGAAGCCAAGCAAGAATTACAAGAAGTTGTCGATTTCCTCAAAAATAGCGATAAATATACCCGCCTCGGTGCCAAAATTCCTAAGGGTGTATTGCTAGTCGGCCCGCCAGGAACGGGGAAAACCTTGCTGGCAAAAGCGATCGCGGGTGAAGCTGGCGTACCATTCTTTAGTATGTCCGGTTCGGAATTTGTCGAATTATATGTTGGTGTTGGGGCATCGCGGGTACGGGATTTGTTCGCCAAAGCCAAGCAACAAGCACCCTGTATCGTGTTTATCGACGAGCTAGACGCGATCGGGAAATCGCGCGGTAATGGCTCGAATCCCAATGGTGGCAACGACGAGCGGGAGCAAACTCTGAATCAGTTGCTCACGGAGATGGATGGCTTTGATGGTAATTCTGGCGTAATTCTGATTGCCGCTACCAATCGCCCTGAAGTGTTAGACCCAGCCTTACGTCGCCCTGGTCGATTCGATCGTCAAGTAGTGGTTGACAGACCCGATAAAAGCGGCAGAGAGGCAATCTTAACCGTTCATGCCAATAACGTGAAGTTGGGCGAGGATGTCGATTTAGCACTGTTGGCGACGCGGACTTCGGGATTGACAGGTGCGGATTTAGCCAATTTGGTAAATGAAGCGGCGCTGATGGCGGCGCGGAGCAATCGGCAGGCGGTTTTGATGGCTGACTTCGAGCTGGCATTCGAGCGAATCTTGGTTGGCTTGGAAAAACGATCGCGGGTATTAAATCCGATCGAGCGGCAAACTGTTGCCTATCATGAAGTCGGACACGCGCTAGTGGGTGCCTTAATGCCGGGACGAGGTAAGGTCGAGAAAATCTCGATCGTGCCGCGTGGAGTCGGTGCGCTGGGTTACACGCTACAAATGCCGGATGAAGATCGCTTCTTAATGATGGAAGATGAAATTCGCGGTCAGATTGCGACTTTACTCGGCGGACGTGCGGCGGAAGAAGTTATCTTCGGCAAGGTATCTACAGGTGCCAGCGATGATATCCAGAAGGCAACGAGTCTGGCGGAGAAAGCGATTACACTGTACGGGATGGGCGCTACTTTAGGGCCGATCGCATTTGCTGGCAATCAGTCCCAGTTTTTGGAGGGGGATAATGTGCGTCGCGCCGTGAGTGCCGAAGTATCGACAGAAATCGATCGACTGTTGAAAGAAACGATCGATCGATCGCATCAGATGGCTCGTCAGATTCTCGAACAAAATCGGGAGTTATTAGTGTCTACTGCGGAAGTTTTGCTCGAGCGAGAGGTACTTGAAGGTGATGCGCTCCGTCAGATTTTGAATCAGGTAAAGGCTCCTGTCGGGTTAGCAGACTACTGAAGTAATGATGCCTTTGGGGCGGACATATTGCCACGATTGTCATTACCAATCACGGCGCACGGGGTGTCGTCGATCCTACTCCTTACAATCACTACTTTTTATTACGGACGATCGAAGATGCGTTTGGAATTTCTGAATATTTGAATGAAGCAGGATCTCTCGGTAAAGGTGTCAAACCGATGAAGAAACTATTTGCACTGTAACTTCAATCCATTGCACGTTTTAACTTTTTGCGACCGAGATATTGGCGCAAAGATTCTAGATAAATATAGAAAACCGGAGTGAGATAAAGCGTCAAAATTTGGGAAAAGAATAGACCGCCGACGATCGCAATCCCCAATGGTCGCCGCGCTTCTGAGCCAGAACCAGCCCCAAGTGCGATCGGAATCGTGCCAATTAATGCCGCCATCGTCGTCATCATAATCGGTCGAAACCGGACGAGACAAGCCTCATAAATTGCCGCAGCAGGTCGTTTGCCCTCACGGCGTTGAGATTCAATGGCGAAATCTACCAACATAATCCCATTTTTCTTGACGATGCCGATTAACAAGATAATGCCGATAAAGGAGTAGAGATTTAGCTCTACTCCAAACACTAGTAATGTTAATAATGCCCCGAAACCAGCCGAAGGTAAGCCAGAAAGAATTGTAATTGGGTGGATAAAATCTTCGTAGAGAATCCCTAAAATTAGATAAATTACCACGATCGAAACTACCAATAGCCCGCCCAGACTGGTAAAAGAATCATTGAAAGCTTGAGCGGCTCCCTGAAAGCTAGCAGTAACGGTACTGGGAAGCACCTCAGCGGCAGCTTTGTTAATTGATGCGGTCGCGTCGCTGAGCGATACTCCAGGCAGCGTATCGAAGGAAATCGTCGCCGAAGGCAGCCCTGATAAGTGATTGACGGTGAGCGGGCCGATGCCCTGAGTAATAGTTGCCACAGAGCTAAGCGGCAGCAACACTCCAGCGTTCGCTGTTTGTGCGGTGGTTGAGGTCTGTGCTGTGTTGGCTGTTGGTGTTGTGTTCGCTGCTTGTCCGGTAGTCGATGCCTGTGGGTTGGTCGATGTTTGTGCGGTATTTGATGTCTGTCCAGCGTTCGCTGCTTGCGCTGTCGTTGATGCTGGTGCTGCACTTCGCACATAGAGCGATGACAATGCGCTCGGGTCGCGTTGATATTCCGGTTTGAGTTCTAGTACGACGGTATATTGGTTGTTTGCCCCGTAGATGGTTGAAACCTGACCGGAACCGTAAGCATCGCCGAGGGTACGCTGGATCTGGGCGACGCTTACCCCTAACAGAGCGGCCTTGTCATGGTCAACCGCGACGTTGATTTGAGGCGTAGCGAGTTGGAGATCGCTATCGACACCACGCAAGCCAGGGATGGCTTGAACTCGCTCTAACAGAATTGGCATATATTTCCGCAGTTCGGCGAGATCCAAACTCTGAACGGTAAGCTGGTACTGAGAATTGGTCTGTTGACCGCCGAGGGGAATAGCCGCAGGCGATCGCAAGAAGGCTTGAATCCCAGGCGTGCGGCGCAGTTTTGGCCCTAGCTCCTTGATAATCTCTTCAGAACTGAGTTTGCGCTGGTCGCGGGGTTTGAGCCGGATTGTCAGCCGTCCGCTATTGGCAGAGCCATTTGGCCCGCCCGAACCAACGGTAGAATTGATGGCAGCAATATTCGGATCTTTGCGAATAATATTGACAATCCGCTGTTGATGTTCGAGCATATTTTCAAACGAGATATCCTGCGCGGCTTTGGTGTTCGCCGTAATTTGTCCGGTATCTTCGTTCGGAATCAAGCCTTTGGAGACGAGGGTAAATAAATAACCCGTACCGAGGAGAATCATCAGGGATACCACGAGCGTCAAACTGCGATATTTTAATACTGGTCTGAGCGTCCAAGCATAGCTACGCAAGAGTAAATCGAAACCTTTTTCTAGAGCGCGATATAAGAAGTTTGGTTTGGATGGTGCAGATGAAAGAAAGCGACTGCAAAGCATCGGTGTCAGGCTCAAAGATACAAATCCCGATACCAAAATAGCGACGGAAATCGTAATCGCAAATTCATGAAATAGCTTGCCAATCAAGCCACCCATAAACATAATCGGAATAAATACCGCCACCAAAGAAAGTGTCATTGACACGATCGTAAACCCGATCTCGCGAGAGCCTCTGAAAGCTGCCGTTTTTCTGTCTTCACCCATTTCCTGGTGACGCGTAATGTTTTCCAAAACCACGATCGCATCATCGACGACAAACCCCACGGATAGCGTCAGAGCCATCAAAGATAAGTTGTCGAGCGAAAATCCCAACACATACATCGCCGCAAACGTACCGATAATCGCGACGGGAATCGCCAAACTGGGAATGATGGTAGCGGTAACATTCCGCAGAAACAGAAAGATAACTAAAATTACCAAGCAAATTGATAAAATTAGCGTAAATTTGACATCATCTACTGACGATCGAATCGATAGAGATCGATCGTAAAATATCCCGATCTGCACCGATTGCGGTACCTGTGCCCGCAAATTGGGCATCATCGCTTTAATCTTATCCACAATCTCGACGGTATTAGCTCCCGGTTGGGGTTGTACTGCTAGCACGATCGCTTTTTTATTAGTTACCTTGTCATCGCTATAACGATTGGTAATTTTGTTATTCTGAACGTCATCTAATACGGTCCCTAAATCTTGCAGTTTAACCGCAGCACCATTTTTATAAATTACATTTAGCGATCGATAGGCATCGGCATTACTAAGTTGACCGTTAGCTTGAATCAGATAACTTTTATGGTCGCCAGACAGACTACCCGTAGGTAAATTAACATTACCCGCTGCGATCGCCGATCGCACATCATCGATCCCAATCCCCTTACTCGCTAAGGCATTGGGATCGAGTTGCACCCGCACCGCATACTGCTTTTGCCCGAAAATCGATACCTGGGCAACACCATCGATCGAGGAAATCGGCTGAGACATGGTAACTTCAGCATAGTCATTCACCGTCGCGATCGGGGTAGTATCGGAGTAGAGGTATAGGTACAAAATCGGCGCGACAGACGGGTTAACCTTGCGATAAGTTGGGGGCTTGGGCATTCCCGTCGGCAACTGTCCAGCCGCCGCAGAGATGGCAGCCTGGACATCTTTAGCAGCTTCATCTACTCTGCGGCTAAAGTCAAATTGGAGCGAAATACTCGTGCTACCTGTGGAACTACTGGAGTTGAAGGAATTGAGTCCCGCAATTTCGGTAAATTGCCGTTCCAAGGGTGCAGCAACCGAAGCCGCCATGACTTCGGGGGTGGCTCCTGGGAGGCTGGCGGAGACTTGGATGAAGGGATATTCGACGCTGGGGAGGGCACTAATCGGGAGCAGGGTGTAGCTCATCGCGCCAAACAGAAGGATGGCAAGCATTACGAGCACTGTCATAACTGGACGACGAATGAAGATTTCTGATAAGTTCATGACAGTGTTTCTCCCGATTAGATTTTGTCGGTGGGGTAAGCGGTTGCTTGAAAAGTCTAATTGCTACGTTCCTACTGGGTAGATCCCCCTAAATCCCCCTTAAAAAGGGGGACTTTGAATCCGGTTCCCCCCTTTTTAAGGGGGGCTAGGGGGGATCTTCTAGGGTTTAAGGAGGATATGAACCATGACATCTGATAGTTATGAAACAATGAGTCTTGATGAGTTGCGGCAATATGTACTCAATCATCGGGAAAATATCCAGGCTTTTCATGTTTATATCGATCGATCTAAGGCATCGGGACGGATGATTTCGATCGACCCCAGCGATCCAGAGTGGGAGAATAATATCGATCGGAGGATAAGATATGTGGAATCTGAAGATGCAGGCTCAAATTAAATAACTTAGTCTGAAATCTATGTGGTGGGCAATGCCTAGCATGTTCATTTTGACAACCTAGACAGGGCAAGGGTTCATGCAGGTTTTATCCCAGCAAATATCGATTAATCCTTACAATGCCTAGCTTGGCTAGAACATTGTCTGCATGGACGAAATCGACGGTTTTACCCCTAGAATGAACACGCTAGGCAATGCCCACCCTACTAACTTGGCTCGATCGATATAAGCTTCCAGATCGGCAACGGTATACTTGCTTAAACCATTATTTGATAAGTAATTCCTGAATCGCATACTCATAACCCAAAATGATATTTTTGGTTTTAACTTTTTAATCTCTTTAGCTCTTTGTCTTTGTTCTACTTTTGATAAGATAGAGGTTTGGAGACTTTTTGTGATTTGCTGGCACTCATATTCTGCCTCTGCACTGATAAATTCACAATTATCTCGACGCAATCTTTCCACCCAATCGGGAAAGATTGCATCTCTGTGATAAATATGTCCGACAGCAGCCCAACGAGTCAGATAGCTGGAACTATTAGCCATCTGTTTGATACAATTTTCCAAATTTTCCACTCCCAACCACCCCATTTCACTTATAAGTTGATTGAGTAATAACGGATCTGAATCTCGATATAGATCGAATGCCTGGCGCAATACATATTTACTGCTATAGCTACACGTTTTAGCTAATGTGTATATTGCCTGATGCTGAATAGTATAATTATCAGAAAACACAAATTCTTCTAATGTCTTTACGATCGATGATTCTGGATAGTCAGCAATGAATTGATGGCAAGCCTCATTGCGATTTCCATATATAATTGCATCTCGCAAAAACAATCCAGTCATGCTGAAAGTTTCACAATCACCAGATCTCAATAGCTCGCAGATCGATGCAGATGTTTTGAAAAATGGGAAGGAATTAACAATCTTAGCCATGTATTCAGTGTCTTCAAATCCATCATCTAAGTATCGTAATATTAGTACCTTGACATCTTCTTCATTCATACTGATTGTAAAGGTTAGTGATGTTTTCATATTAAATCGTTTGGATCGAAAGCGTATTAAAGATCTGTAGGGGCGGGTTTATGAGATAACCTATGGGAAATTATAAAAATATCTAACTCAAACCCGCCCTCCTCAATAACAGTTTGCAAGCGATCGGAATCTGCTGGTGGGGATGGGTGGGTTTGGTTTAGATTGCTGGAATTTATCGATAGTTACTTGCATAAACCCACCCCTACAATGTTAATGTTGACATTTGAATTATCATTTTGGCTCTATTTCAATATCGTATTTGTCTAAAAGTCCAGCGTAAGAATTCAGGTTGAGAAAAGGGGAATGAGAGAAGGCATTGCTAATTCACAAGAATGAGCAGAAATAGCCTCACGGAAAAAAGCTATTGCAGAGCGATCTTGAAAGCGACAAGTCTGGATGACACTGAGTAGATTCGCTGTCTGCTTAAATCGTTCCATAGAACGAGAGCCACCAGAAACTTTCCGCTTGGTTACAGCCAAACGCAATGAACGTTCTGCGAGATTGTTATCTGGTGGAACCGAAGGATCTTCAAGAAAGTACCACCATTGGTCTGCTTTATCTCGTAACGATCTAAGCAACAAACCTGCGGCATAACCGACTGTACTTAACCAAGTTTGCAAAGCTTGATTCAATCGTGCTTTGAAATCAATCGCCCACTGAAAATAAGTCACTAGATCTCCCTGTTCTCGCCAGAGCCGATGCTGCACAAAAGCTTCGTTAATTAATTCGATAAATACTGCGGCGACAACGGCATTATTATTTTGACCAGGGAGTCCCAACACCTTCTTGAAATGTCGTAGCAAATGAGCTAGACACTTCTGTTGCGCTGTGACGTGGCAACCATTATAAACACTGAAATCATCTGAACTTAATACTCCAGCAAATTCTGTACCGAGCATTGTTTCCAATTCCACTCTTCCCCGAGTATCGGCGGCATGAAATAGGCAAAATCCTTCTCCGCTGGCTGTCCATAACCATTCCTTTACTCCCATTACACACCAGGGAGTCTCATCCACATGCACATTTGGTCTGTGTGTTGCCCATTCCCATAAATCATCAATGGCAGGTTTTACAGCCTCGGCTACTCGTTGGTTTGTTTTCTGAAGTGTTCCAGTCCCAATCTCGACTCCACCTAATTCCCATACCAATTCTTGTTGCTTTTCGTAGGATAAATGTCCATAGTTTCCCAGCCATACTAATAGTGCTTGGAGATTAATGTTCGAGTCTTGCCCTGGTACTATTCCCTCTGGTAATGACCCTCGAACTATCCCACCGCATTCGAGGCATTTACAAGACTGCGTTTGGTATTCTACGACTTCTATTGGCTTGGCTACTAAACAAGCTACTTGTTGTGTTTGAAGACTAATTGCTTCACTTAACTCTCGACTCCCACACCATTGACATATTTCTGGCTGACTGATTTCGTATCGATCTACTCGTCCAAATCCCTTTCGTGTTTTCCCTTGATGTCCTAGTTGCCCGCCTGGTTTCTTTTTTTGTTCTTCTTCCCCTTCAACTTTCGCTTTTTCAGATTTCTGAATTAGATCCAAAGATGGTGGTTGCGACGATGTTTGACTGGTGGTTCGACTTTTACCAGTCGCTACCGCTAATTTTTCCTGTAATTCTTGGATAATTTTTTGCAGCCCCAGCACCAATTCGACTAGTTCAGCTTGGCTCAACTGTTGAATTTCGGTTTTTTCCTGCTGTATCTTTGCTGTGGGCTTTTTCATTCGTCTACTCTAGCAGATTTTCCCCCCTCTAGCATTTTCAACCCGAATCCTTACAGTCCAGCTATGCCCGATCGAGAGAATTTAGCTTTCTTGATGCAGTTTAATTCTGGATCGATCGAATAATTAATCGCAGTCCGAAAGTCAGCTTTTTCTAGAATCGTATCTTTGAAAATCCCTCCTGTCAGATCGCAGTTGTCAAAAATAGCAGAGCTGAGATCGCATTCGGTGAAATCTACTTCGTAAAGTTGGGAGTTTTTAAAAATTGTTTGCCTGAGCCTGATTCGCTTCTTTAGGGGAGATCTTGTATTGAGGAATGAAGATCGATCGAGGATGCAGGTATCGAAGCTTACTGCAAAGCCAAATTCATTACAGTCACCAAAATTTAGCCCTAACATTTTGCAGTTTTTGAATTTAATATCTTTCAATGCTGTTTGCGTGAGCTTCGCCAAGCTGAGGTTACAGCCTGAGAATTCACATTCCAAGAATTTGATTTCTGCAAGATCGGCATATGAAAGATTGCGGTTGAGGAAGGTGCAGTATTCATATTCACCTTTACTCAAGAGTTTTTGAGTGAAGTCTATTTTGTCGAAAGTTTCTTCTTCGATGAATACCTGTTCCATATTTTAGAGATTCACAATAGTTGCTAAATCTATTACTCAGTCTATCAAACGTGAGTTTTTTCTAGATCTCTGTTGTGTGTTGCAAGAATTTCCTGCACCCGTTGTTGTTGTTCTTCAGGAGAAATCCATTCAAAAACAATGTCATTTTGCTGACCTTCGATTTTTTCTGTATGTCCGCGCTCTCCTGATAAAAACATCATCGGAATGCGATCGGGAAACGCGGGACAAGTACCATCAAAGTTATAATGCTTACAAATTGGGCATCCTACTTTTTGCTTAGTCATAATTTCTCCATGTTGTAGACAACAACTTGTTCTTTACTAAAAATAATCACCAAAGTGCCAATTCCACGTATCTCGATCGAATCAAAACCTTGACTGAGAAACAGTGTCCTAATTGCTTTTGCCTGTTCATCATCATATGGAATCTTTTCCCGATCCTGAAATCTCAAGAAATCAATGCTGCTCTGAAATATCTTAGGACTATTAGCTCTAACCATGACTGTCAAAAGTGCAGGTTCATAGGCATCTATATATCCCATGGCATCGCTCTTACCAAAAGCTAGATAAAATCCGTTACCATAACTGTTGACAAGATCGGAATCAAGTACAACTCCCTTCCTAAGGATGCTTTCAGCTTTTTTACAGCTAGTTCCGTGGTAGAAATCTTGCCCCTGATAGTAACTATCTATAGTATATTCCTCCGCTTCAGCCTTTGACATTAGTGGCTTCCAGTTCACCTGACTTCCTCAATCCAACCATTTTATTTTTTCATGAATTTGTTTCAAAAAATGTAAATGCTTGAATCTAGATAAGCTCGATCGAATCATGATAATTTCTGCCGCATTTTCATTTGCGTGATTTGTTTGCGCCATGACTCCATGTAGATGTAAAAAACTGGTGTGAGATAAAGTGTTAATATCTGCGAAAATACCAACCCACCAACTACTGCAATCCCCAACGGACGACGAGATTCCGAACCTGCACCAAAGCCGAGGGCGATCGGTAAAGTACCCACCAAAGCTGCCATAGTTGTCATCATAATCGGGCGGAACCGGACTAGACAAGCTTGATAGATTGCTTGTGCTGGTTGGAGCTTGTCATTGTGTTGAGCTTCAATTGCAAAATCTACCATCATAATCCCGTTTTTCTTGACGATTCCGACGAGGAGGATGATGCCGATGAAGGAGTAAACGTTTAGCTCGACATTGAAGACGAGTAATGTTAATAATGCCCCAAATCCGGCGGAAGGTAGTCCTGATAAAATCGTAATTGGGTGCAAGAAATCTTCGTAAAGAATGCCGAGAATTAGATAAATTACCAGGATCGCAATTAATAGTAATAAGCCCAAACTTGGCAGCGAACTTTGGAAGACTTGACTGGCTCCTTGTTGGCTGGTGGTGATACTGAGTGGAATATTTTCTTTGACGATACTATCGATCGATTCATTAGCAGTTCCTAAAGATACACCTGGTGCTAAATTAAAGGAAATTGTCGCAGCATTCGATCGACCATTATGGTTAATGGTTAGCGGTGCTGTGCTTTGCGAGAGTTTGGCGAAGGTACTTAGAGGTACGGCTTGTCCGGTGGTGGATTTGATATAGAGGGAGAGTAAGGAGTTGATGTCTTGTTTGTATTCGGGCATCAATTCCAAGATTACTTGGTATTGATTACTGGCTCCATAAACAGTAGAAACTTGGTAAGAGCCGTAGGCATTGCGGAGGGTATTTTCGATTTGTTGGGCGGTGATATTGTAGACTGAGGCGCGATCGCGATCGATATCGACTTTTACTTGAGAGGTGACTTGCAAATCGCTGTTGACATCTTGAATTTGGGTGAGATTTTTGAGTTTATCGACAAGTTGGGGGATGTATTGCTGAAGGACGGTGGCATCGGAACTTTGGAAGGATAGTTGATAGAGTCCGGTGGTTTGCTGTGCGCCGACGGGAATAGCAGGGGGATTTTGCAAGAAGACTTGAATCCCAGGGATGGCGGCTAGTTGAGGGCGGAGGGTTTGGATAATTTCATCGGCGCTGACAGAGCGTTCGTTGTGGGGTTTGAGGCGGATGAATAAGCTACCGGAATTGCTAGGCGCGATCGAGCCACTACTCGCGCCGATATTAGAGTTGACGGCTTCGACATTGGGATTTTGGCCAATGAGATCTACTACCTGCTGCTGATGGCGGCTGAGTTCGGCGAAGGAGGCATCTTGAGCCGCTTGGGTAACACCGATAATTTGGCTAGTGTCTTCGCTGGGAATAAAGCCTTTGGGGACGAGGGTAAATAATCCGATCGTGACTAGCAATAATACGCCCGAAAGAATCATCGTGGTGAGATGATACTTCATCACTTTTTTCAGACTCCAATCGTATCCAGCCAACCATTTATCGAATACCGCTTCAGATGCCCGATAGAGGCGGCTCTGTCTGCTATGGTCTACCGGACGTAAGAAGCGACTGCACAGCATCGGGGTGAGGCTCAGAGACACGAATCCTGAGACTAAAATCGCTACGGCGATCGTTACGGCAAATTCATGGAATAGTCGCCCCAATAATCCCCCCATAAATAGCATCGGGATAAATACGGCGACGAGGGAGAGCGTCATCGACAGAATCGTAAAACTGATTTCGCGCGAACCATTGAGAGATGCTTCAACAGGATTTTCACCCATTTCTAAATGCCGGACGATATTTTCCAACATCACGATCGCATCATCGACGACAAAACCCACTGAGAGTGTCAACGCCATCAGCGATAAGTTGTCGAGGGAGAAGTTGAGCTGGTGCATCACCGCAAAGGTACCGATCAGGGATACAGGTAATGCCAGACTGGGGATAATTGTGGCAGAGAGATTGCGGAGAAAGAGGAAAATTACCAGGATAACTAAACCGATCGTCAATACCAGCGTAAACTTGACATCATCGACCGAATCCCGTACCGATTGCGCCGCATCGTACATCACCCCAATTTCGATCGATTTGGGAATCTGTTCTTGCAGCTTGGGCAAAAGTTTTTTAATCGTATCGACAACCTGCACCGTATTAGTACCCGGTTGCCGCTGAATGGCTAGGATAATTGCCCTGTCATCGTTATACCAACTCGCCACTCGATCGTTTTCGACACTATCAATGACGCGCCCTAACTGTTCTAAATAAGTCGGCGCGCCATTGTTATAGGCAACAATTAGTTTCCGATAGGCAGAGGCATCTACTAGTTGTCCGTTGGTTTGCACCGCGAAGTTCTTGAATTTTCCCGATAGACTCCCTGTGGGTAAATTGACATTCCCTTGCTGAATTGCTGTCTGTACTTGGTCTAAGCCCAATTGCCGACTCGCTAACTGTTGGGGGTCGATTTGGATGCGGGTGGCGTACTTTTGGGAACCGTAGAGTTGTACCTGGGCAACACCGCTAATCGTCGAAAGTTTTTGGGCGATGTAGGTTTGGGCGTAACTATCGACTTGTGAGAGTTGGAGGGTGGGAGATTTGAGATAGAGATATAAAATCGGTTGGTCGGCGGGGTTGACTTTACTATAGGTGGGCGGATTGGGTAAGTCGTTAGGGATTTGTCCCGATGATGCTTGAATCGCTGCTTCTACATCCTGGGCGGCATCGTCGATCTGGCGACTGAGATTGAATTGAAGGGTGAGTTGGGTTTTGCCGTAGGTGCTGGTAGAACTGAGGGTATCTAGTCCAGCGATGCTAGAAAATTGCTTTTCCAGGGGGCGGGCAACGGACACAGACATGTTATCGGGGCTGGCTCCAGGGCGGGAGGCTGTGACCTGAATGGTAGGGTAGTCTACGTTGGGAAGGTAGCTGATGGGCAGGGTTTGATAGCTCATCCAGCCGAAGATCAGGATGCCGACCATCACTAGGGTGGTCATGATTGGGCGGCGGATGTAGAGTTCGGAGAGGTTCATGGGTAAGTCTCGGTTTGGATTGACTGGACTTCGGTGGGATGGGTGGATCCCCCCTAGCCCCCCTTCAAAAGGGGGGAACCGGATCTGGAGTCTTAGTCCCCCTTAAAAAGGGGGACTTAGGGGGATCTCACCTCACTCAAGATTTACAGGAATCTCCTGCTCGATCGACTTACACACGCCCTCAAAGTCTTTTAAAACTTCTTGATTGGTAAATCGAATTACTTTAATGCCATAACTTTCTAATATGTGTGTTCTTTCTCGATCGGCAGCTTCAGCTTCTTCGGTAAAATGACTGTCACCATCAACTTCAATCACTAATTTAAGACTAGGGCAATAAAAATCAACAATGAAATGGTCGATCGGTCTTTGCCTGAGAACTCTATATTTGAAATTTCTCAGATAGTCATACCAGAGCTTTTTTTCAGCAGGAGTCAGATTTTTTCTAAGTTCTTTAGCTCGATCGATTAGGTTTGGATTGTAGGGAAGATGAAAGTCAGTGGTGTTAAGATTTTTCACGATCGATCTGTGTTGTTGATGTTGGAAGCGAAAACCCTAGAGATCCCCCCTAACCCCCCTTCAAAAGGGGGGAACCGGATCCGAAATCTTAGTCCCCTTTTGAAGGGGGATTTAGAGGGATCTAGATCTCCCCCGTAGCCAGATATATCTACTATGGGTTGCTAGGATTAGGACTGACGGAAGATCGACTTTTCCCAGATCTATGTGGCGATCGATCGCCTGTCGCCTTAGCAGCATCAGATTTGCCACTTCCAGGCTCTTTGACCCTTACCTGAGCACCATCGACGAGATTAGCTTGACCATCGGTGACGACTTTATCGCCCGGTTTGAGACCTTTTTGAATCGCGTTCAGTCCATCGGGGGCACTAGTGGCAACTACTGGGACATTCTGGACAGTCGCGTCTGGTTTGACGACAAATACAAACTGACCATTCGGGCCATTTTGAACGGCTTGGGATGGGACGACGATCGCGTTGGGTGTTTCGCTCAGGGTGAGCGTAGCATTTACATATTGACCGGGATACAGTTTGCCATCGCTGTTGTTAAAGTCACCAATCAACTGGATCGTGCCAGTCGTATTATCGACAGTGTTATTGACAAACGAGAGTTGTCCGGCGATGGGTTTACTATTGGTATCGGCGAGTTTGACATCGACAGGTAGTTTGCCACCACTCATCCGTTTTTGGACTTCAGCAAGGTTTGATGCTGGTACGGCAAACGAGACTTGAATCGGGTTAACCTGAAGGATCGTCATCAGCGGGGTATTACCGCCAGCTTGGGCGACATTTCCGACCTGAACGAGGATATTTCCCGCCCGACCAGCGATCGGGGCGTAAATTTTGGTATAACCTAGTTGAACTTGGGCATTTTTCAATGTCCCTCGATCGGACTCCATGCCAGCTTGAGCATTTCTAATTGCCGCCTGGTCGCCACGGACAACCGCTTTGGCATTTTCGATCGCGACTCGATCTCCTTGTACCACGGCTTGAGCATTTTTAATCGCCGCTCGATCGCCTCGCACGGTTGCTTGAGCATTGATAATCGCCACGCGATCGCCCTGTACTACCGCCTCAGCATTTTTAATCGCTTCTGTATCAGCTTGAATATTTGCCGCAGCCACGCCATTATTGGCGGTGTATTGCTGTGCCTGGTCTAAACTCACAGCACCCTGCTTGTACAAATTCCCGTACCGCTGGCTTTGTCCTTGGGCAAATTTAGACTGAGCGATGTCTTTGGCGAGGACAGCTTTAGCTTGTTGAACTTGGGCGAGATCTTTGTTTAATAGAGCTTGAGCTTGAGCGATCGCCCCAGTATCTTTATCCAGCGTGGCTTTGGCTTGTTCGATCGCTTGCAAATCTTTGGCGAGAGTAGCTTGAGCGGTGGCAATTAGCCCAGTATCCTTATCCATCGTGGCTTGTGCCTGTTGTACTAGTGCTGCATCTTTAAGGATGACACCCTGAGCCTGTTGAATCGTCGCAGTTTGGGGTTGTTCGTCGAGGGTAAATAAGAGTTGTCCTTGCTTAATTTCCTGACCTTTTTTAAAAAATACGCCATTAATCCGCCCACTGACTTGAGGCGTTACCGATACACTCAATCCTGACTGGACGGTACCGATCGCGTTAATCTGCACGGGGACAGTCTTCTGGATGGCTGTGGCAACTAATACGGGGGTAACTTTGAGCTTTCGATCGGCAGATTTATCTTTGGTAGCAGTTTGGCTGCTCAGATGCCGAATTCCCACAAAGCCCAATGCCCCGATTCCCAAGACTGCCAATAACAATAGGGCTATTTTCCCCCATGAGCGTCCACCGAGTTCAATTGCTGGTAGCTGCTCGGTATTACCTGGGGGTAGTGGTGGATCGACAACTGTTAGTGCCGAGTTAAAATCTAATGGCACTGGCTCTTGTGCTAACTTACCATTCAGGTTGGCATTGGTAACGGGATCTAATTTGTGATTCCGCTCTAGATCTGAGATATCGGCACTGCGATCGGTCATTATTGCCCCCCATTTAGATCTGATTTGAATGCTAGAAGCTGAGCTTATCTCTTCATTCTAGAAGTCGAATCTCAATTGAGATAGAAACAATCTTCCTAACCTCTCTAGTTATAAAGTCATTACGTATCCATGACTTTTTTCATAGTCGATCGACCGAAATCAGGAATGATGCATCTGTTCTGACAGCAGCTCTACAGGATATAGACAATGAACGACTATCTATTTCGGGGTTAAAACAAATCCTTTATGTTGTTGGGGTCGCAAGACAAATCGAAATAGAGTAGACATTACTTATCTCTATTCCGATTTTTTTATAACTCAGGCGATCGCTTATACCAGTCATTCGACTGCTCATACACATGCGCGACTTGTAGTAATAAGTCCTCACGCAAGACATTACTGAGTAATTGCAATCCGATCGGCATTCCTTTATCATCGAAACCGCACGGAATACTAATCCCTGGTAAGCCAGCGAGATTCACCGGAATAGTCATCAAATCCGAGAGATACATGCTCAATGGATCGGCAGTTTTTTCGCCAGCTTTAAATGCCGTTGTCGGTGCGGTTGGTGTGATGAGAATATCCACCTGACTGAATGCCGCTTCAAAGTCTTCTTTAATCAGCGTCCGCACCTTTTGGGCCTTAAGATAATAGGCATCGTAATAACCCGCTGACAGCGCGTAGGTACCAAGCATGATGCGGCGTTTGACTTCAGCCCCGAAACCAGCGGCTCTGGTTTGGGTGTACATCGACATCAGATTGTCCGCCTCAGCTCTAAAGCCGTATTTCACACCATCGTAACGGGCTAGATTCGCGGATGCTTCGGAAGGGGCGATCACGTAATAAGTGGGTAAACCGTAGCGGAAACGCGGACAGGAAATTTCTTGAACTTCCGCACCAAGCGATCGAAAATGCTCGATCGCGTTGCGGACTGATTCAGCTACTTGCGGATCTAATCCTTCGCCAAAGGTTTCGGTGATGATACCGATTTTTAAGCCTTTGGGTAGATCGGGGGTGAGTAATTGGGAGTATTTGGGAATCTCGACTTTGAGACTAGTTGAGTCTTTTGGATCGTACCCTGCGATTGCTTCTAACAAGATCGCCGCATCTTCCACCGTCCGCGCAAATGGCCCGATTTGATCTAAAGAAGACGCATACGCCACCAGCCCAAACCGCGATACCAATCCATACGTTGGCTTTAGCCCCACCACGCCACAAAAGGCTGCTGGTTGACGAATCGAGCCACCAGTATCGGAACCGAGCGAGACCATGCATTCTCCCCCCGCTACCGCCGCAGCAGAACCACCAGACGAACCACCAGGAACGCGTTCTAGATCCCAGGGATTGGCGGTGACTTGATAGGCAGAATTTTCGGTAGAACTGCCCATCGCAAATTCATCGAGGTTGGTTTTCCCGAGAGATACAGCGCCTAGATCTTGCAGTTTTTGGGTAACAGTGGACTCATAGGGCGGCACAAAACCTTCTAAAATCTTGGAACCGCAGGTCGTTTGGATGCCCTTGGTACACATATTATCTTTGAGCGCGATCGGAATTCCGGCTAATAATCCGATTTCTTCGCCTGCGGCAATTTTGGCATCTACTAATTGTGCCTGTGCGAGGGCTTGCGTAGGCGTGGTGCAAAGGAAACTGCGAAGTTGTGGTTCGAGTTTATTGACGCGATCGATCGCTTCTGTGGCGATTTCTACTGCCGATCGTTGTTTGCTAACAAGCTGTTGATGCAACTCGCGAATAGATGCCATGTACTTGAATCCTTGAGGAGTGATATCTTGCTTAGATCGTATGATACCCGACCGCTGACTCCACCGTCACCCATCTATGTCTCTAACAACTAATCCTTAAATCCCCGATCCCTAATAACTAGTCACTAGTCACTAGCCACTAGCCGCTAAATTAAATACTGAAATTTCTGGACGACAGTTAAACCGAGCGTGAACGCCAGGAAAGCCGACTCCACGACTCGTATATTGAATCATCTCACCGACTCGATAGCGACCGATCGGATATTTGTGCCCGTAGGGTGGATATTTTTTCTTAAAGAATGGAATCCGTACTTGTCCACCATGCGAATGTCCCGACAATTGCAGTCCAAATCTTCCGGTTGCTGCAGTTTCATCAGCAAAATCTGGCTCGTGAGCGAGCATGATGGCGGCACCTGTTTGCGGGAGTTGGGCTAGCACTTTATCGATTTTAGCCGCTCCATACCAAACATCTCCGACTCCAGCAATGTGAAGTGTCGCGCGATCGCGTTTTGCTGTGTAGATGGTATTTTCTAATAGCGTAATTCCAGATTTAACGATCGCGCGCCTTACTGACGGGGCATTATCATCAAAGACATCATGATTGCCAAGAACTGCAAGAGTGCGATCGCGTGCGTGAAATCCAGCTAGCGTGCTAGTTAATAATTTGGATTGAAGTTCTGGATTTTTGGTTATATAATCGCCGGTAAGTACGATGAGATCTGGGTTTTGAGCATTAACAACCTTGACGATTTTAGTCAATTGGGCGCGATCGATCCCATCGCCAATATGAAAATCGGTAAGTTGGACGATCCGATAACCTGTAAATTCTCGATCTAAATTAGGCAAGGTAATCTCGATCTGCTTGACTTCCAGCCAATTTGGTTCGATCTTGTGAGCGTAAATACTAGTGAGAAAGAGCAAGACGCAGGTTGCGAGGATGAGTTGGATCGTTAGCGGAACCGCGCTAAAACAGAGTCGAGGTAGTTTGAGTTTTAGGATCCGCATGACACTCCGTACATAAATCGGTTTAGTTAGTGAAATTAGGTGCTAATTCTCGATCGATATTTATCGCTCTAATTACTACACTCCGCTTGCTCTCAATTGCGCAAAAGATAATCGACCTTTAAATAATTTAGTGCTATTCGTTGGCATTGGCGGAGCCTTTGCCTTTACAACAGCCTCTGTGTCAGGGAATCTTGACCTGTGACACTCGGATCGATCTATTTGAATCTTCAAATTGCGGTGGCTGCCAAAAATCGATCGTCGATCGTAATTTTGATTTCACTCGATCGCCTGTTGCTGTGAGTAAAAATATTCTGCCGCCGCGATCCTATTTCACAGAGATATTTTCAACGAGTGGGATGGTAGGTAACCGTAACGAGCCTAAATTTACAAACAGTCTCATTTTAACAGCGATTTTGAAGTTGACACTGTTAAAACAACTACGATCCGATCGACAGCGATCGATCCTTATGAAGTCTAGAGATCGATCCCGTCGCGAATCTGCATCTTCCAGTCATGAAGAACTTGGGGAAAATGGGGATGCTGTAAACCGCCCCGCCACATAATTACCCCGTCCTCATTCGTATCTTGATAATATTTCTTGCGCCGTCCGACAGATTGGAATCCATATTTTTCATAGATATGAATCGCACCCTGATTGGACTCGCGGACTTCGAGCGTCGCTCGGGCCATCTCGACTTCACTCGCTCGATCGAGCAAAGCACACAACAATAATTGACCCAAACCCCGTCCTTGATAGCGTGGATGAATGCCCAATAATGTAATGTGTGCTTCATCTAAAATCGCCCAAAAGCACCCAAACCCGATGATGCCTTCGGTTTCAGGCTCCAGATGCCGATCGACGGTTATTGCCAAGAAATGACTGTTTTCATTTTCTAATTCGCGATGGTAACTATCGATCGACCACAATCCACCAAAGCACAGGCGATCGAGGATTAAAATCGAATCGATCGCCTCCACAGATATCGGACTAATATTTACCTCTAAACCCACTCTTTGTTACTAGCTATTAGTTATTAATATCCTTATACTCCTAGCTAAAATTCCCCTCCAAGGAGCGAAAAGTGCCGTCTTGGAGTTTCCCCTGCTTGGGTATGGGTCACGGATGGGGAACCCATCCGACCCAACTCCGCAAGTGGAGCACCTTTTCAAGAGAGGGGTGCCCGCAGGGTGGGGTGGGTCGGGACTACGCAATCATCAGATTACCCCAACCCAAATGCCCGATGCACGGCTTTGAGAGCATCGACACCTTGTTCCTGCGCGACAACGCAACTAATTTTAATCTCGGAAGTCGCAATCATTTGGATGTTAATTCCCGCAGCAGCTAGAGAATTAAACATCTGGGCAGCGACACCAGGTTTGCCGATCATTCCTGCACCGACAATGCTAACTTTAGCGATCGCTTCATCGACAACGACTTCCCCACAACCCAATTGCAGTGCGGAAGATTCGAGTAATCGCTTGGCATCAGCGGCATCTGCTTGCGCCACCGTGCAGGCGATATCCCGCATGGCAACACCCTCGACGATCGATGTGCGTTGAGACTGAATGATCGTATCCACACTAATATTATGCGCTGCCAAAATCCCAAACAGCTTCGCAGCTCGCCCTGGCAGATCTGGGACATGGCGCACTGCTAATCTGGCTTGATTGAGATCGAGGGCAACGCCACGCACTGGGATGGTCGTTGCTGGTTTCGTTGGGGCTAGTTCGGTGGTGGAAGTAGAAATTTCAAACTCCCGACACAATGCGGCGATCGCGCGATCGCAATCTTGGTTGGGAATGACGCAGCTTACTTTGATTTCTGAAGTCGAAATCATCTGAATATTTACCCCTGCATTTGCCAGCGTTTTAAACATTTGAGCGGCTACACCCGGTCTCCCGATCATCCCTGCTCCAGAAATGCTGACCTTGGCAATATCGGTCGCTACGAACACCTCAGCATTGCTGGGGGTAGATCGATCGTGTAAGACGGGTGCGACGGCTTCAGCGACCGCCTGGGCGCGCCCGATCGCCTGTTTGTTGACAGTAAAAGCAATATCATTGGTATTGCCAACATTAATTGACTGCACGATCAAATCGACATCGACCCGTTCGGTCGCCAATGCACCAAATAACTGTCCGGCAATTCCCGCCCGATCGGGCACCCGTAAGATCGCAATTTTGGCTCGATCGGCCGCAAATTCTACCGCATCTACTGAGCGAGCGATTTCTAAACCAGTCAAAGATCGCGGTTGAGGAATGGGAGATACCACCCAAGTACCCGGTTCGTCAGTCCAACTCGATCGCACCACCAGCGGTACCCCATAATTTCTGGCAATTTCAACAGCGCGCGGATGCAATACTTTCGCGCCTAAACTGGCTAGCTCTAGCATCTCATCAGCAGTAATTTCGCTGAGTAATTGGGCTTCAGGAACGATGCGGGGGTCGGTTGTCAATATCCCTGGTACGTCAGTATAAATCTCACAGGCACTGGCTTTAAGTGCCGCCGCGATCGCGACAGCCGAAGTATCCGAACCACCTCTGCCCAGCGTCGTGATCTCACGATCGGGTGTGCTGCTTACGCCCTGAAATCCAGCAACGACAACCACCTTACCTTCTTTGAGATGACGTTCGATTCGATCGGGTTTAATTTCTAAGATTCGCGCCCGCGTGTGTTCTGCTTCAGTAATGATGCCGACTTGAGCGCCTGTCAAGGAAATTGCTGGCTGTCCCAATTCTTGAATGGCAATGCTCAATAATGCGATCGTGACTTGTTCGCCAGTCGCCATTAACATGTCCAATTCCCGACGGGCAGGATTGTCAGACAATTCTTTTGCCAACTTAACCAAACCATCGGTTGTCTTACCCATTGCCGAGACGACAACTACCAAGTCGTTTCCGGCTTTGACTGTATTTACTACTCTTTGTGCGACTGCTTGAATCCGCTCGGCGGAACCAACCGATGTGCCCCCATATTTCTGTACGATTAATGCCATCGTTCTACTATTTCCTCGACCATTTCACACTTGCATCCATTTAAACTTATCAGATCGCAATATCGCTCGGCATCTGGGTAGCTAAATGCAGCGATCGCTACCTTAATGCAGCACTAAATTAACTGGAGTTTCAAATGGAAAAAATCTAGGTCTCCATAGATCTAAATTGTCTAATGCCAGGACGGGGACTTGAACCCCGGACACGAGGATTTTCAGTCCTCTGCTCTACCAACTGAGCTATCCCGGCTTGTGGAAAATTTGGCAACTTGACTAATATAGCAAATCATCGCCAACTACGCAAGCATTTTGAAAAGAATTTTAAAATTTGAGTTCGACCGACTGAGATGATGATTTACTAAGCTTGGTATTACCGATCGTTCCCGTTGCAATCCTCCGATCCGATCGCGCGTATTCGATCGGCATCAGCAGATCGATTCAGACCAATTTAAAAAACGCTCTTGACAGATGGGTCGATCGACTCCAGAGACAGCCTGACTTCCCCAATCAAAAATCCAAAATGGTATCACTTCAGTAGAATCAATCGCGATATAATACCTGCCTGACTGCAAATTATCAGCCCCCGCTCCAGACAATTGTTAAATTTTTTTCAGCACCTGCTCGATCGAGCGAAAATCGATCCCGAACATAAATATGATGGCTGGTCTCTAACCGATCGCGATCCACAGGTTATCTATGAAGTTTTGATGCCAACTTGGAAGTGGTTGTACGAGCACTATTTTCAGGTAACTACCGATGGCTGGGAACACGTTCCCGCTCGGGGACGCACGTTGGTCGTTGGTTCCCACAATGGGGGGTTGGCGGCTCCAGATATGTTTATGTTGATGTACGACTGGTTCAGTCGCTATGGCACCGAACGTCTTGCTTATGGATTGGCACACCCTGGGGTGTGGCAGTATTTTGGCCCGGTATCAAAACTAGCAGTGCAGGCTGGAGCCGTAGTAGCTCACCCCAAGATGGCAATGGCAGCACTCCAACGCGAAGCGGCTGTCTTGGTCTACCCAGGCGGCGCTGAGGATGTATTTAGACCCTTCAGCCGCCGGCACAAAATCGAGTTAGCCGGACGCAAGGGGTTTATCAAAGTGGCCTTACGCGAACGCGCACCGATCGTCCCAGTAGTATCGATCGGCGCTCATGAAGGTTTAATCGTGCTTGCAGATCTTTACCCTTTATTAGAACAACTCCACGATCGCGGCGTACCTTGGCTATTTGGGATCGATCCGGTAGTCTTTCCCATTTATCTAGGTTTGCCTTGGGGCATTAGTTTTGGGCCATTGCCCAACTTTCCGCTACCCACTAAAATTCACAATCGCGTCTGCCAACCGATCGAATTCGATCGTTACGGTCGCGCTGCTGCCAACGATCGAGATTATGTCAATCGTTGTTACGCTGTAGTTGAAACCCAAATGCAACTAGAACTCGATCGATTGGTTAGAGAGAGAGGGTAAGGAATTATAAAGTACAGCTCGCCATTCCCGATCCCCTAACCCCTGTTTACGCTACTCCAGCAGCCTTACCATCTGGCATCAACCGATCGATTCCTTGCTTGACGACAGTTTGGATATAAGCAACGCGTTGGTTAGCTTGGAAGACCTTTTGGAGGGTATTACCCAAGCGATCGAGATTCCATGCTCTGGCTGGTTCGGCAGCAACGAGATCTTGCGCTTCGAGATATTCAATTAGGGTTAAGCCAGCAATGCGCGTGAGATAAGCAGCACTCAATCCTTGCACCAAGCCGCCAGCAACATAAGTTACGGCATTAGTTTTGAGTACGCCTGCCACTGTTTGAGTGCAGAGTTCGACTAGTCCGAGTTTCAACATCACATTTCCCAACGCACCAGCAGCAGCTTGAGCTTGGTCGATCGAGAATTTTTGTTGGTAAATTGCGCCCAAATCGACGACCATTTGGGCATTAACCGCAGCGGTAGCGAGCAAATCTAGCGCGGGTACTGGATTGGCAAAGGCAGCAGCGGCAACGATCCACTGATTTTGGTCGATCGTCGGTAAAGCCCGATCGCGTCTGACTTTATTGAGTGCGGCTTTTGCTTCAGTTTGCACGCTGGCAATCTGACGATAGGTAGTCGCCCAAACCAATTTTTCGCCTTCGGTAGCCAGTACTTGAGTAAGCTGTCGATCGAGACTGGCGATCTCGACTGGGGGAGTTTCTAAAGTTTCGATCGCACTACCATCTGCTTGGATTTTGCGAACTTTTACTGGTGCGGGTGCGGTACTAGTAGTGACGATATCCTGTGGGGACAGCGTACCGGTAACTGTCGATTGGAGTTTCTGCAGGATCGGATTGCGCTCGTCAGGTAAATAGCGATCGATTTGATTCACTAATAAGATGACCCGCTGATGCGCTTGGCGGAGTGTTGCGAGATACTTATATTCGGTAGCTGTCAGATCGCCATTGGTGAGGAATAAGACTAGATCTGCATCGAGAGCGATTTGCTTGGCTTTAGTTTCGATCGCGCTAGCGTCTGCACCGCTAGTAAATAGCGCTGGAGTCTCCGTATATCTGAGGGGCTTTGCCGAGGCTACTGGTACCGTGGTAAGTAGTTTCATCAAGCTACTCTTACCTACTCGTTGCCCACCAGTAATGGCAATCTGTAGCGCCGATCGAGTTAGAGTGGCCTTAGCCTGAGTTAATTGCTGTTTGAGTCGATCGATCTGTAGCGATTGGGGACTTTCCATAGCGAGTTGACCGATCGTTAATTCTACTTGCGCGATCGCCCGATCGAGAATGCTGCGATCGATCTCTTTGGGACTCGGTGCTACTTTGACTTTACTACCCTGACGAGAGTACCACCAATAACCACCCCCAGCGGCGAGCGTGCCCAATGTCAACCAATCGCCCACACCAGAGAGACTATGGTAGGCGCTATCCAAGCCCCATAAACCCAATGTCAGCCCAACTCCTCCTACCAAAAGCGGACGTTGCAATCTCACAGTCATAGATCCCCTCGTCAGTACTAATACTAAAGAATTATATGCTCGATTTCTAGCCTACCCGATCGCCGATCGACTAGATCGGGCGGGATACCGAAATATACAATCGGATCTGCACCCTCGATCGAGTCTGGCGATTATCTAAGTTTTACGTCGGGTTAATTCGATCGTAATCCTACCGCCGAATTCCGGAATTGGCGCGCCAGGTTTGTGCAGCTTCAACTCTACTTGCTGCACGCGATCGTCTTTTAGGGCTGTGGTCACGATCGTATCGGCAAGTTTTTCCACGAGCGAAAATTTTGCCGTCGAGACAATCTCCTTCACATCAGCAATAATACCCCGATAGTCGAGCGTATCTTCAATCCGATCGCTTTTACCGGCAGTCGCCAAATCCAGCCACAGCCGCAGATCCACTTCGAACCACTGCCCCAAGATTCTTTCCTCTTGTAAGTAGCCAGTATAACCGTAACAGCGAATCCCCGTAAGTTGAATAACGTCCATAAAAAATCACTAAATTATCGATCGACACGAAACAAGAAAAATCAATAGTCCCCTTTACATTACATTTAGACCCAATCTCATCGCAATTTGTGACCCGATCGATCTTTAAAAGTTTTCCTGTTCGAGCCAGCTATTATCCACATCCTCATATCTCTCTAAATCAATCCCAGCCTCAGTGCCAGCTATCTCTAACCCAGGTTGCTACCTACAACTCCAGCGGTTTCAATCGTGGGCATTTTCATAGCCATCATAATATCTGATTTTGGAATTAGATCGAATCTTTAGGTATACCCTAGACGTTGCAGTAAAGATAAATAGCGAATGTCGATCGATATTCTGATGTATTTCCAGGGCTGTGGGAGAGTTTAAATTCCCAACGCCCAATCGATGACTGCGGGATAAGTTAGTTGAGAGCCGATCGATTCAGTTTTAGAGATCGCATATTTTCGATCTAGATATGCTTTTAATGTCGTGCGGACCGATCGATTATCCAAAGCATTTAGCACTTCACTAGCTGACTGATACCGATCGGCCAAAGAAACTTGGATCGTTTTCCTGATTATCTCACTCAAACTCGGGCTAATTTCCACAGTATCTGCCCATACAAGTTCGCAGGTATACGGATCGATCGGGAACTGATTCGGTTCTTTACCAGTTAAGAGATATAAACAAGTCATTCCTAGTGCGTAGATATCGCTTGCATAGACAGTCCGATTGGCTAATTGTTCTGGGGGGGCAAATCCAGGCGTACCGATCGAGCGACTGAGATCGGATCGATGTGACAATTGGGTCGCGCTAGCATTGAGATCTTTGACCGCACCAAAATCTACCAGCACGAACCGCCGATCGGTTTGGCAGAGAATAATATTTTGCGGCTTGATATCGCGATGGATCGTTCGATGACTGTGAATGTATTCTAATAATCGCAACATCTGGAGCAGAAAATCTTCGATTTGTGGCTCTGCAAATCTGGTTTGACTCTGTTCCGATCTCGTGGCAATGCGATCGATCGATTGCGATAGCACGATGCCAGGAATATATTCTTCGACCAAGTAGAGATCGGTATCTATGTGGAAATAATCGAGTAGGGTTGGAATCTGAGCGTGACTGCCCAAGCTACTCAAAGTAGCTGCTTCGAGATAAAATTGGTGCTGAAGCGTAGCAATTTCCTGCTCATCGGTCGATGAGAGTGCGAGTTGCTTGATGACACACAGCGGCTGTCCTGGCAAATTGATATTTCGAGCCAAAAAAGTAATGCCAAAACCACCTCGACCCAATAGTGACTGGATCGAATAACGCTCGGCTAAGATCGTACCGACAATTGGGGCCACTATACTAGAAATCTGTTTTGAACCACCGCGATCTGTGCCGTTCGCGATCGCTGGCACAGCGGCTTGCTCCGGTCGGATTTCCCCGCCATCGCCGTTTGGCACGGTTGGGGGTGATGAATGAGGATCGTTTGGGCTGGTGACTCGATCGCGCCATCGCTCTAGTTGCGTAGTGGCGGTCTCGACAGGCGGTTTAAACTGCTGTGGTAATATCCCAGCATACAGGCAGCGGCATTGTTTCCTCTCATCCACTTTAACAATTTTCATCGGTTATAAATACAGCTATTTGGCGGTTTTTTTGCTCCCTAAATTAGTAGTGATTTTCGGAAAATAGTTAACAGGTACTCGGATCTTTACGCATTCCAACTATGTTCGGAAATAGCGAACAGATAGCGATCGTCATGCATCGTTTTTAGATTGAATTATGTATCGCTCATTAGCTCGGTATTCGACCTGCCGATTGCTCCCGATCCGATCGGCAAAAAGCAATCGCCGCTTAAATCAAGCCGAGTTCGCGCTTGAGTAAATTAATCGACTTTGGCCCGATATAGCTCTCACTTTCGACGACTTGCGGAATCCGAATTAGATCGTCACCAGCGGCTTCGATCGCTTGATGGACGAGATTGAGGCTGGCACGATCGCTGATAATCGTATGTGCGCGGCGGATCGTGGCATTGAGTTTATAATTATCTTTGGTCTGACAAGCCATCACCAACAGGTCGTCACCGCGCATACTATGTACCATCATCTCCGCAACGGCAAGAATGCCTGCACTGAGGCTGACAATACCGACATAGCTATTTTTAGGGAGAGTCTTGACTAGCGATAACTCTTTTTCATAGTCTTGCAAATCGACTGGAATCACGCGGATCGATCGAGGGGTGAGTAGCTCGCTTTTAGCTAATTTTGCTTCGACATTCCCGATGAAATAACGACTGGTAACGACAGTAGCTGCATGAGTTTCGGCTAGATGTGTTTCTAATTTTTCAAGCGTGACTAGTTGCACGGGAATGCCAAGCGACTGTTGCAATTCTTGGAGCATCAACTCTCCCGCACCAATTTCAACTCTAGGCACGGTAACGAAGACTCTAGCGCTACACCGCCACCGCCAATCGATTTCGGTTAAGAATAATTCTCGCGATTGAGTGAGTGAGTAACCTTGAGCGAGGAGATTATTCAGGCTTTGAGACACTAATTCCAGCGCCGATAGACTGGGATCGATCTGGGAATTAGCGATGAGATGATTGCTCTCATGTCCCAGCGATTTGACATAGATCCCCGAACCCGCCACCGATTCCACCAGTCCGGTTCTTTCGAGTTGACTGTAGACTTTACCGATCGTATTTCGATGCAATCCCGTCTGCATCGCCAATTGACGCGTACTCGGAAGTCGATGTCCGGGTGAAAATTGTCTGGAGGCGATCGCAAATAGCATCTGGTCGTACAGTTGCTTAGATGCCGGAATTTCGCTGTCAGGTTGAATATGGAATTGCATCTACAGTAACTATTACCGCATAGCGGTAAGACGATCGATTGAACCGGATAGTATATCAGTTATGATTCCCAGCTAGCGAGGGTTTGATGCAGGGGCACCACTGCTAATTAATGGCAATATTGCAGTTACACTATTTATAAGATCCAATTTGTTGGTTAACAATCCGGAGATGTCTACCGATTGTCTACTTTCGATCGAGCCTCAACTATTACTACTTCTTTACTAACATACTTATGGCACTCAGGTATTCCAGAGCGGTTGCTTGAATTAAATAAGGTGACAATTTTAGAATTAGTCAAAGGTCGATCGAAATTTGGTTGTCGATTACTTGCTTAAACCATAACCTGTAGCGCAAAAGTTTCAAAGAGATAGTTACCGATCCGATCGGGAAGTGCTTGCCTTATCTCAAAATTTTGCTATAATAGTGAACTGCGGCAGCATAGCCAAGTGGTAAGGCAGAGGTCTGCAAAACCTCCATCCCCCAGTTCGAATCTGGGTGCTGCCTTCAGTCGAGAACCCCGCTATAGGCGGGGTTTTTGTGTTTCTACTGAGGGAGTGGTTTTTGGGTTTATTTACATGCCGATCGTTTCATAACCAGCATCTACATAGATAATTTGCCCAGTAATGCCACTCGAAAGATCGCTACACAAAAAAGCCGCCGTATTGCCGACTTCAGTTTGGGTCACTGTGCGTCGCAGTGGAGCCACCGCTTCGACGTGGTGAATCATATCCAAAATCCCCCCGACAGCTGAAGAGGCCAATGTCCGAATCGGGCCAGCAGAAATGCCATTAACGCGGATATTTTGCGGGCCGAGTTCTGCAGCTAAGTAGCGGACGCTCATCTCTAATCCGGCTTTGGCAATACCCATCACGTTGTAGTTGGGTATTACTTTCACACCACCGAGATAGGTCAATGTGATCATACTTCCGCCTGCGGTCATCAACGGTTTTGCCGCACCAGCCAGCCGCGTCAGCGAGTAGGTACTGATATCCATCGCTTGAACGAAACCAGCACGGGAAGTTTTACTAAAATCCCCAGAGAGATCTTCTCTATTTGCAAACGCCATACAGTGGATCAGAATATCGATCTGCTCCCATTTGGTCGCAATTTCAGCAAATGCGGCATCGATTTGCGCGTCATCGGCAACATTGAGGGGTAAATAAATACTGGGGTTCAATGGTTCGACTAGCTCGCTGACTTTGCGCTCCATTTTCCCTTTCTCGTCAGGGAGATAGGTAATCCCGATATTCGCACCAGCAGCGTGAAGTTGTTGTGCGATGCCCCAGGCGATCGATTTATTGTTAGCAATTCCAGTTACTAAGGCGTTTTTTCCGCTTAAATTCAACACGATAATCTTATTCCAGCTTGACTCACAAGCCTCATGATATCAGCGATCGGAAGTCGGCGAATAGAGGCAAAGACAACCATAATTCATCATTCATCATTGATAACTCATAATTTACTTAGTATTCTGTGATACAAAAAACTAAGGGCAAGTCAGATTAAGTATTGTGTAATACCGATACAGTTTCGTGCGGCAAACTAGCCTGGGCGAGAGCGGATTGAGATTCTAGATATTCCAAGTGAGAGCGTATAGATATGGTCGTGATGCAAGATAAACCAATCGCTAGTATCTTTCAGCAAATGGCTGGAGGCTTATTTCCACCAGTAACAGAGACATTCGAGCGCAATAAGACCATTTTCTTTCCTGGCGATCCTGCCGAACGGGTCTACTTTCTTACTAAAGGTGCGGTGAAATTGTCTCGCGTGTATGAGGCGGGAGAAGAGATTACGGTAGCACTATTGCGAGAAAACAGTGTTTTTGGGGTGCTGTCGCTGATTACGGGGAATAAATCTGACAGATTTTATCATGCGGTGGCATTTACTACTGTTGAGTTATTATCTGTATCGATCGAGCAATTTGAGAAGGCTCTGAGAGAAAATCCCGAGCTATCCTGGATTATGCTCAGGGGTCTATCTTCACGAATTCTACAAACTGAAATGATGATCGAAACCCTCGCGCATCGCGATATGGGTTCGCGGTTGGCGAGTTTCCTGCTGATTCTGTGTCGCGATTTTGGCGTACCTAACGGCAATGGCATCACGATCGATCTTAAATTATCGCATCAAGCGATCGCTGAAGCGATCGGTTCTACCCGCGTCACCGTCACCCGTCTGCTTGGCGATTTGCGCGATGGCGACAATCAAGTCATCTCTATCCAAAAGAAAAAAATCACCGTTCACAATCCAGTGGCATTGAGTCAGCAGTTTAATTAGGGGATAGGGATCGGTAAGGCTGGCTGTTGAGGGTAGTCACTAGTGGCTAGTGGCTAGTAAATTTACCTCATTCGATTGTGAACCGCTAAAAATTACTCAGGTGAATCCCCTTTAGTCAGCATTGCGGACTAATCAACCACTAGCCACTAGCCACTAGCCACTAGTCACTCTACCTCCATCAACCTAAACCCCATCTGACACTGATAAGCATCGGGTTGAGGTTCGCTACAACAGTCGATCGAGCGGACTAACCTCCCACAACAGAGTTTACCCTGTCGCCAGCGTGGTTGACCATCGCGATCGGCGAGGAGACAGGCTTGACAGACTTGATGTGGCGGAAAAATTCGATCGTTAATGATGACTACTAACATACACCACCCCCAGCATTGGGTCAGGGACTCACGAGCGTTTATCCGCAGCGTTGTCCGAGAAAATTCATAAACTTAGATATCGATCTTAACCAACAGCTTTACAATAGATTCGATCGACATTGCGTAGATTGTTACTATATTTAGTATAAGTGTGCCCGCAAGATCGCAATAGTGTAGCATCGAACCGAATGAAGATCGGGCCGATATTTTTTGCGAGTCCCCGATCCGGAGATCCACCAGTTATGATAGATAACGCAAGTTGCATGGCGAGAGTCAGTGGAAATCGGGAGAGAGGGGAGGGTGAGAAGAGTCGGAACAGCGCTGAGCGAAAAAAAGATTTTAATTGTCCGAGATCGTCCTCCCCTTCTGAAAACAACAGTTAAACTTTCCACCACTACCACAATTTCCCGACCTCCTCACCCTTGCCACACCACCCACACCACCCTCCCCACACCCCAACCTAACTTCTAAATAGACTAAACAATGGCAAAAACTAACTTAGAATTTTTAGCAGAGACAGATCCAGCGATCGCAAATTTAATCGGTTCGGAGCTAGGTCGTCAGCGGGGACATCTCGAACTGATTGCCAGTGAGAACTTCACCTCGGCTGCGGTGATGGCAGCACAGGGTTCGGTGTTGACCAATAAATATGCCGAAGGGTTACCCACAAAGCGTTACTATGGTGGCTGTGAATTTGTCGATGAGATCGAGCAAATTGCGATCGATCGAGTCAAGCAGTTATTCGGTGCTGCGGCGGCTAACGTCCAACCTCACTCCGGCGCACAAGCAAATTTTGCTGTCTTCCTCACCCTTCTCAATCCAGGTGACAAAATCATGGGGATGGATTTATCCCATGGCGGACATCTCACCCACGGTTCTCCAGTTAATGTATCGGGAAAATGGTTTGAAGTTTCCAACTATGGCGTAAGTAACGCAACCGAGCAGCTAGACTACGACCAGATTCGGGATTTAGCCAAACAACACCGCCCTAAATTATTGATTTGTGGTTACTCTGCCTATCCCCGCATCATCGACTTTGCTAAATTCCGTGAGATTGCGGATGAAGTCGGTGCGTTACTGATGGCAGATATCGCCCACATTGCTGGATTGGTTGCCACCGGACACCATCCCAATCCGATCCCTTATTGCGACGTGGTAACTACTACCACCCACAAGACACTCAGAGGGCCTCGCGGCGGACTGATTATGACTCGCGATGCTGAGTGGGGTAAGAAGTTTGATAAGGCGGTATTCCCCGGTACCCAAGGCGGGCCGCTCGAACATGTGATAGCGGGTAAGGCCGTTGCCTTTGGCGAAGCGCTCCAGCCCAGCTTTAAGACTTATTGCGGCCACGTTATCGCCAATGCACAAGCGCTCGCAGGTCAACTGCAACAACGCGGCTTTAAAATCGTTTCTGATGGGACTGACAATCATCTGATGTTAGTCGATCTGCGATCGATCGGCATGACCGGGAAGCAAGCAGATTTACTCGTTAGCGACGTACATATCACGGCGAATAAAAATACCGTGCCATTCGACCCCGAATCCCCATTCGTCACTAGTGGTTTGCGTTTGGGTTCGCCAGCAATGACCACACGCGGCATGGGCGAAACTGAATTTGTCGAGATTGCGAATATTATCGCCGATCGATTGTTGAGTCCTGAAGATGATGCTGTCGGTGCTAATTGTTTGCGTCGCGTTGCCGCTCTATGCGATAAATTCCCGCTCTATCCACATTTATCTATGCCAGTTGCGACAACTGTATAAAATTCAGATTCGAGTATGAAAATATCCCCGACTTCTTCAAGAAGTCGGGGATATTTTTTCGGAGTTTAACTTTTTTCTATTAACTCCACAATCGGGGGGGATAAATTCTAACTAACCAAGCAATCTGGGCTAGTCACGCTTACTTTCTGGCTATTAGATGGTCATTCTGTCGCATTCAGCAGTTGTAGTACATCAACTACTTTTTGTAAATTCTGAGTTTGTCCTTGTCCTCGATATAACTTTGCTGCTTGACGAAAATCTTGGACCGCTCCTGCTTTGTCTTTGAGCTTAGTATATTTCAGAATGCCATGATTGTTGTAGGCTTTAGCATATTGAGGAGTGAGGACGATCGCTCGATCGAAATCGGCTAATGCACCTTGGCTGTCATTTAACTTCTCATATTTCAGATTGCCGCGATTATTGTAAACTAGGGCAACTTTAGGATCGATCGCAATCGCTCGATCGTAATCACTCAAAGACTGCTGAAACTCTTGAATCTGTGCGTAGACATAGGCACGAAGGAAGTAAGCAAACGTGTATCGTGAATTAATTTGAATAGCTTTACTCAATACTTTTTCTGTGATATTTGAGGTCGGATGATTAATAAAAATTATAGCGGTTCTCATCCTAGTGAAGGGCATTATTAGTGGTTTTAGTGGCTAGTGGCTGGTGGCTAGTGGCTAGTAAATGTACCTCATTCGATTGGGAACCGCTATATAATTGATTCTAATTACTGATTGATTAAACTGGAGCGATCGTGAATCGCTCCAGTTTAATGCCATTCTCTGACTTTTTCAGCAAGCCCTATTTAGTTCAATGTCAGTTCGGGATAAGGAAAATTGATTTGCTTCGCTCAAGTACCGCCCTGAACTATAATTTCGGGCTATTACCCCCAAATTCATTTGAGGGCGGTGCGGAAACGAAGCTAGAAGCCATCGATCGATTCTTATCCCGAACTCAGGCTAGTTAGCTACCGAGAGATTTTCGGGCATACAGACATTTGTACCGCCCAAGCCGCAGTAACCACCAGGATTTTTCGCTAGATATTGTTGGTGGTATTCCTCAGCATAATAAAATTCTGGTGCATCCAGAATTTCGGTAGTGATCTCTTTGTACCCAGATGCATTCAACGCTGCTTGGTAAGCTGCTTTAGAAGCCTCCGCCAATTGTTTTTGGCTGTCGGAATAGCAATAGATCCCCGATCGATATTGCGTGCCAGCATCGTTACCCTGGCGCATTCCTTGAGTTGGATTGTGGCTTTCCCAGAATACTTTCAATAACTGTTGGTAAGTGATGACCTTGGGGTCGAATACTACCAATACGACCTCATTATGCCCGGTACGACCCGTGCAAACTTCTTGGTAATTAGGATTTGGGGTAATCCCAGCGGCATAGCCGACAGCTGTGATATAGATGCCTTCAGGGAGTTGCCAAAACTTGCGCTCGGCACCCCAGAAACAACCCAATCCAAACATCGCTTGCTCCATCTGGGCGGGATATGGCGGTGCAAAGGGATTGCCATTGACAAAATGCTTGGCTGGAAGTGGCATTTTGGTCGTTCTACCAGGTAAAGCAGTTTCTGAAGACGGGAGAGTTGATTTCTTAGCGCCGAAGATGTCGAAGATCATAATTTATTACTTTAGGGTGTGAAGATCGACTGTTATACAGCCAAAAGACTCTACCTGTATCGGTTTAAGAGTATCTATACCTTATTTAACTGTAACAGATCTACCTCAAGACCGGAATGGTGAGAGATTCGTGTTTTGCGACTTGACAACCAGGTAATAACCGTTGCATTGGCGATACAATACGGATTGCCGTGCGGCTCGACGAGGTATCTAATCGAGCTATCTACTAGCTACCAACTGAATTTATACCGAAGACGATCGGTAATAATATAATCTAAAGACCGTTAAACCTAATCGAGATTAACTATGGGCAAAAAGTCTGAAGTCAATGAATCGAGCCTGTTATATCAACGTTTAAAAGTTGCTTTACATGATGGGATTAAGGTCTGGTTTGAAACTCGCGATAAAAGCTACTTTGGCATCCCGATCGGACTCGATCGCGATTTTGTGGAAGTATTGATCTTAGTACCTGGCAGTGAGGAGGAATCGACAGAGTATAGCTTTCAACGTGTGACTTGGGTCGTAAGATTATCATCGATTTCGGCAATCGCTTATCCTTCAGAATACTGGTCTACCGATCGATTGGATAGTCTGCTAAATAAGTCGGTGTTGAATACCGATACTTAGCAGCTTAGCAACTCGAACTCGAGCCGCTCTCGATCTTGTTTTTAGTCTTACAATTATAAAACATCAAAACTCTAGCAATCTACTCGGATTGCTAGAGTTTTGATGTTTTATGCTAATGAGATGATTCCAATTGCCCAGAAATCTTCCGGCTCGATCGCGCGATGATTAGAAGCGTAAACCACTACCGATCGTTACTGTAGTGCTATAACCGCTGTTAAATGGAATCTGGACGGAGCCTAACAATGAAATATTTTCACTCACATCTAAATCCGTACCGATTTGAGCGAATCCAGTAGTTTGAGTGTTGTTATTTCCAGAATTAAAGTTAATCCCCAGACCGATAAACGGCGTAATCGGTAACGATGATTTACGGAGATCCCAATCGTAGGTCAGACTGGTACCAAAGGTCGTACCACCAGATGGAAATGTGACAAAGGGGCGCAAAGATACATTATCAGCGACACCGAACTTACTATCGATACCGATTACAGTCGAGCCATTACCAAAACTAACGGAAGGGCCAATGTAGTTGTTGCCGATACCACCAGCGAAAGCCGCTTGAGGAGCGCGATCGAGTGCAGCAAAAATACAAGCTGTCAGAATTGCCGATCTAACTAAAATGCTTTTCATCGTGAAATAATATTTGTTTTGATTACTATTCCAGACGCTACTAGCTCCAAATTGTTTCGCTTTAATTTTTGACGATCGCTAAAACTATGTCAGTTCGGGTTAAGGATATTTGCTCCGTTCCAGTACCGCCCTCGATTGTGTCTTGAAAAGGTGCTCTACTTGGGGTTTCCCCAAGATCGCACTTTCCGCAAATCGGGGCTAACGTTACAAAGTCCGGTTGTTGCCGCGAGCGGCAAAAGCCTGCCTGCGCGGACTGAATATCTTAGTCCGCACAGGCGGACTTCGCATCATGAGCCGAGACTTCAGTCTCCGGGATCCTCTTAACCCGAACTGACGCTAAAACGATAAACTTAACAGCACAAAAATATCGATCGATCCTCAAGTTGGATCGATCGACTAACTGGGAAAACTACTTGCTCTAATCAAACAACTCGATTAGTCGCTCTCCCGTAATTTATCCAAAACACCGCGATCCTCTAACGTGGAAGTATCGCCAGATATTTCCTTACCAGCAGCTAAATCGCGCAATAAGCGGCGCATGATTTTACCCGATCGAGTTTTGGGTAGCGCATCGGTAAACCGGATTTCGCCAGGACGTGCGATCGCGCCAATCTCCTGTGCTACCTGTTTTTTCAACTCTTTGGCTAAATCTTCACTGGCTGAGTAGTTAGTATTTAGCGTCACAAAGGCGACGATTTCTTCGCCCTTCAGATCGTCAGGCTTGCCCACGACCGCAGCTTCAGCAACAGCAGGGTGCGAGACTAAGGCCGACTCGACTTCCATCGTGCCTAAACGGTGTCCAGAGACATTTAACACATCATCGATGCGTCCCATCACCCAAAAGTAACCATCCGCGTCCTGTCGCGCCCCATCGCCCGCAAAATACACATACTTACCATCTTTGGGTGGGATGTGTTCCCAATAAGTCTTCCGGAATCTTTCATCATCCCCGTATACCGTCCGCATCATCCCTGGCCAGGGGGATTGTACGGCTAAATAACCGCCACTATTGGCAGGGACGGGATCGCCTTCGAGATCGACGATTTCGGCAATGATGCCAGGGAACGGTCGCGTTGCCGAACCCGGTTTTGTAGGAATTGCACCAGGTAAGGCAGTAATCATAATTCCCCCCGTCTCTGTTTGCCACCAGGTATCGACGATCGGACATTTTTCGCCACCGATGACGCGATGGTACCACATCCAAGCTTCGGGGGCGATCGGTTCGCCGACGGTACCCAACAGTCGGAGGGAGGTGAGATTCCGCGCGTTGGGCAATTCGTCACCCATTTTCATAAACAGGCGAATCGCCGTCGGCGCAGTATAAAAGATCGTTACGCCATATTTTTCAATGATGTCCCAGGTACAGCCTGGTTGCGAGGGCCGAGTTACACCTTCATACATTACCGTCGTCGCGCCATTTGATAATGGGCCATAGACGATATAGCTATGTCCGGTAATCCAACCGACATCGGCAGTACACCAGTAGACATCGGTATCCTGGAGATCGAAAATCCATTTGGTGGTGATGTGGCTGTAAAGATTGTAGCCACCAGTTGTATGCACGACACCTTTAGGTTTGCCCGTACTGCCCGAGGTATAAAGAACGAATAATATATCCTCAGAATCCATCTGTTCGGCGGGGCAATCAGCCGAGACATTCGGCTGGAGTTCGTGCCACCAGAGATCTCTCCCTGCAACCATCGGGATTTCTTGCTTCGTCCGTTGGACGACTAGTACTTTTTGTACTGTCGGACAAGCATTGTGTTCTAAAGCTTTATCCACCTGAATTTTCAAAGGCACGATCGCATCTTTGCGCCAACCACCATCAGCAGTAATTACGGCTTTAGCCCGACCATTTGCTAATCTGTCCCGCAATGCGTCGGCACTAAATCCACCAAACACGACCGTATGTACCGCCCCAATTCTCGCACAAGCCAACATCGCGATCGCGGCTTCGGGAATCATCGGCATGTAAATCCCGACCAAATCCCCTTTGACTACGCCCATCTGTTTGAGCGCATTGGCCATCTGACAAACTTCACGGTGCAATTGAGCGTAGGTTAATGTCCGCGAGTCACCTGGTTCGCCTTCCCATATCAGTGCGGCTTTATTCTTGCGCCAAGTGGTCAAATGTCGATCGAGACAATTATCCGAGATATTAATTTTGCCGCCCGTAAACCATTTAGCGAACGGGGGTTGCCAATCCAATACTTTGTCCCACTGCCCAAACCAGTGCAATTCGCTCTGGGCTAATTCTGCCCAAAACTGTTCGGGATTGGCTTTGGCGCGATCGTAAAGACGCTCATACTCAGCCAAACTTTTGATGTGTGCGGCTTGGGAAAATTCTGTTGAAGGGCTAAATAGCCGCGCTTCTTGAAGGGTCGATTCAATATTTGTCTCTGACATGGCAGTCACCAGCGATCGGTTATCGATTATTAGTAGTTCATTATCGCCCAGTTAGTGAGATAACATTCTCCACAGATCGAACATATTTAGGTGTTGCTAAATTATGGTGTGAAAAATCAGGCTAGAGGCAATTCATGAATTGCCTCTAGCCTGATTTTGGTGGGTTTACCCCTAAAAAAAATCATCCCTGAACTCAGCAATGCCGAGATTTATTCACTGGTTACCAAGCGCCAATCGATCCGCATTGGGAGATCGCGTTCGCCGATTTGCCAAGTCATCGTGGCAATCTTGGTCATCTGGTCGAGACTATCTCGCAAATCGTCGCGGCCTTTAAATCCTTCGAGCCGATGTACCATCCGCCCATTTGTAAACAGAATTAATGTTGGCAAAGATTTTAGTTTATAAGTACTAGCCAATTTAAGATTCCGATCGGCATTAACATTTACCAACTTAATTTGACCGTCCCAGCGATCGTGAAACTGAATCAGCGTCGGCTGGATGAGTTGGCACAATCCACACCAGGGTGCCCCAAAGTTGACTAGTACAGGAATCGATGAATCGATCGCTTCTTCCCTAAAATTCAAATCTGTTACAGAATGGATCATAAATTAAGGTGGTCGGTATTAAAATCAAATCTTTTGTTATATAAGCATTATATTAACGCTAATTAGGCCGCAAAGGGGATAGGGATCGGCGAATAAGTATCAGGGATCGAGTCGATCGGCACAGAGAAAACCTTACCCAGTACCATCGCATCAGTGGCAAGCCTAATTTTGTAAGCTATTTTACTATTTAAATAGCAATCCTTTACCAGGATACCCACGCAGTAGTCTGAATCAACCACGGATGCGCCCACCAAAATAAAAAGATAAACGCGATAACGCCTGCGTAAGCCGGACGCAAAAATTCGCCGAACTGAAGTTGCTGTCTGCCATCTAAAACTGCCTGAAATGGAACGATCGAGGTTCTGGCTTTGACAACTTCAAAATCCTTGCCGTACCGCTGTGTCAGGCGATAATCGCCATGCCAAACGGCAAATAAATGATGCAGCATCAACCCGATCGAAGTTACTAACGTAAATGTCGTTCCTAACCAGAGCGTGTGCGCCACACACCAAATCAATTGACCGACCATTTGGGGATGTCGGGTAATCCGCATAATCCCCGTCTCATAGATCCGCACTTGGGGTTTGAATACCGCTGCAATTTCCAGTAGATTGAATGTTGCTGGATAGAGGAACAGAAATGAGATAAAAGATAAGCTCCAGACTGTCTCTTTTACGCCGACGACACCCTGAACTTGCCATAACTGGATGCCATCGTAACGGTGATTGAAAAAATAAATAATTAAAATCGTCGCGAAGGGGATACTGACTAGGGCGAAAATAACGCGGTATAAGCGCGCGCCAATTTTACCCTCAGCCCAAGAGCGCAATGCGGCTAAACCACTATGCGCGATCGCAAAACCGAGTAATAAACCGAGCATAATCCCATGGCTGGCTGTCAACATTATTTAGATGAGAAGGGAGAGAGAATAGGGGAAAAATTACAATCTGATTAATAATTTAGATTGTGTGAAATGTAACAACTAGTTAGGTTAACACATACATAGGGGAACTCTACAGATAGGGTCAGAGTGGATTGCTTCTGTCACAGCCAAACTCCTGACGAGACTATCCCATTCAACTCATGTTCCGAAATCTATGTTAGAGCAAGCTGCTGATGCCCTAAATCGTCAGGATTACCAAACTGCGGCTAAATTAATCGCTGTGTTACTCGAGCAGCAGCCAGACGACTACCAAGTCCAACTTTATGCTGCACGACTCCAAGAAGCAACCGATCGATCCGAGAATGCTCTGGAAATTTATCGATTATTACTCCAACACGCTCTCAATCCAAAAATTACGGCCGAAGCCCGTCAAGGAATCCAACGGATCGAGCAAATTCAGGCTGAGAGCGATGCAGATGCGCGAGCCGCTGCCAGAGCTGGAATCGAAGATAATCTAGCGCCAGGATTTTTGATTCTCGAACCGCTCTCGTCAGAGCGAAAGCAATCGGTTGCCGCTAAATTTGCCAAGATTATGGAGATCGATCCGTATAGTGCCAGACTTAAGTTACCGACTCGCGGCTGGCGGTTGTATAAGTTAGGCACGATGGGAGAGTTGGAGTTTTATCAGCACCAGTTCGCACAAGCAGAGATCCCGAGTTTTTGTGTCTCACAGCAGGATACACAACAGTTTTTTATCTTTCGAGCCAATTATTTCCAATCTTTTCACCCTCAAGCCTCGATCGTCTGTCTGGACGATCGATCTCAATCGCATACATTCAATTTTAACTGGTCGGAAGTTACCCAAATTGTGATGGGAATGCTACCGATTTTTGAAGAGGTTTTTGAGATAGATAGTCGCAACCGGACTTACCGTAAGCCAAAAATTCTCGACTACATTCATGTCTGCGACTTACAGTTAAGCGGGCGCAGAAGTATTTTTCGCTTATGTTCGCAAACTTATGATTTTTGTGATTTCAAGCAACTTGTTACGCAAAATCGCCATCAATTAACTGGCAATCTCAATAGTCGATCGAGTGGCGATTTATCTGCTCTATTAAACGGTCAACCGATCCCAAAAACTAGTCACGATAATTGGAAAAACTTGATGGCCCAAATCAGCGATCTACTTCCCGATATTTTATCCCAGAATGAATTTATCCCGTTTGCGGAGACGGCGATCGGCTTCCCAGAGTTACTAATGCGGATCGACCCGCATCTAGAATTATTGCGTCGTGCCGATAGCGCATGGGATCGAGCTTTTCAGCTGTATAGTACGCTGGCGATGTGCAAGAAATAAGTATGAATTATGAGTTATGAACTATAAATCACGAACGATAATCGATTCGATCGCTTGCATAATTAACCTAAGTTACTACCTACTGATTACCTGCGACTAAAGTCGCTGCTAATATTACAAAGTCCGCCTTCGCCGACTAAGAAATTCAGTCCGCGAAGGCGGACTTTGCACTCCGAGCGGCGGTTTTTAACCGCTGGGGTTATAGGTAGCAACTTGGGTTAATCACATAAAAATATGTTAAATATTTAAAAATAATCGAACGTCTTACCCGCTAACAATTCATCATTCATAACTCATGATTTATTTGCTATTTTTTGAAAGGTTCTTGCTTTTTAGCTTGGCGTGCCATATCTAAAAATGCATTCATATTTGCACCAGGACGGCGACGACTGCTATCGCTAGAAGGCTTGATTAAATAGTCACTAGCAAAGCTAGTAATTGCTGGAGCAGCAACAGGAGCCGATCCAGGTAATTTCATCTTTTCTACTTTCTGGTCAGTTTCTGTCTTATTAGTAGACTTTTTGGCCGCTTTCTCAGCAGGCGCAGCTGGGGTAGTAGCTGCAGGAGCCACAGGCACGGCTGCAGGCGCGGTAACTACTGGATCTGGAGCAACACTAGCAGGTGGTGCCGACTTAGCTTTAGCGGCTGGTTTTGGGGTATCCTTCTCATCTTCTAGTTGAAGATAAAAGCCATCATTTTTTTTGCCAAAGAGCTTTTTAAACACGGTAAATTATTTATCTGATTACATAGATTGAATTATCAAATTTGAGCAATAGCCAGCGCAAGGGCGGATTACAAAGTTTAACAAAACTTTACGCCACGGCACAGGATAGTTTTGTGACAGTTTAGCTACTGTCACTCAAAAATCCAGGTGTCGTTAGTCGTCGAGCTAAAATCGAGACTAGCCTATCAATTACGGAAGCTAATGCCCGATCGCCAAAATTCTCATTTACGGCATAGCGGTAAAGCTCGGGCGCAATTATGCCAGCCGCACACTCAATTCTCGCGCAATCCAGTACTGCTGATTCATGGCATCACCGATACCAGCTACAAGATGCGAAAAATTGCCAGTTATCTCCACGGATTGGGTTGGCAGGTACATACGATCGATCTCCAGCCAAATAATGGGGATGCTCGATTAGAAATTTTAGCGGGTCAAGTAGCAGATTTAGTCAGTCAAACCTTTTCCCCACACCAACCGATCGACATTATCGGGTTTAGTATGGGTGGACTGGTAGCACGGTATTATCTTCAGCGGTTGGGTGGGATCGAGCGGGTACAGCGATTTATTTCGATTTCTAGTCCGCATCGAGGGACGCTGGCTGCCTATTTTTCCTCGCGTCCTGGTTGCGTCCAGATGCGCCCTGACAGTAAGTTTATTCGAGATCTCAATCGAGATCTCACGGTCTTAGCGCGGCTAAATTTTACGTCGCTCTGGACACCGTTCGACCTGATAATTTTACCGCCGAGTAGCTCTCAACTGGGGATTGGCACCGAGCGAATGTTGCCAGTTGCCGCTCATCCTTTGATGGTATTCGATCGCGGTTGTCTAGAAACAATCGCCGCAGTACTCGATCGACCCGTTGAGTCGCCGATTTGAGTAAATTCCCGCGCGCCAAAGATCGCTGCGGGGTGGGTATAATATTTAAATTCTAATAAATTTGCAAACGGATCGGCGAGGAAAAATGTCCGATGCTCGGTAATCTCACTAGGGAAACGATGTTTTGCGGTCTGATAAAATTTTAATTGGTTGTCAGTCGCTCGATCTAATAATGCTTGCCAGTCAGCTAAAGTAGTGAAGACAATCCCAAAATGACGGGGATAAATGCCTGTTTGTAACCCTAATGGTTCCTTGGTGATATGTGCGACCAGTTGATTTCCGTACAGATTGAGAATTAGCGAGTTTAGCGTTTCTCGACCTGCGTTGCAACCTAAACCATCGATGTAAAATTTCTTGGTATCGGGAATATTCGCGATCGGAAAGGCTAGGTGAAAAATAGTTTCAGTCATAAATAGCGATCGGTGGCTAGATCTAGTTTACTAATAACAAATAACTAAGCACAAACCTGAGAGAATACAGCTAAAAATATGTTAAACACTGTGTTCGAGAATCCGTGGTTGGCAGCGATCGGGTTGAATTCAATCTTACTACTTGTAGCAACAATTATTCCTAAAAAGTTACTGACACCAGCCGGACTACTACATGCATGGGCATTAGGGGTGGTAGTCTGGGGTACTTTGGGCTGGCGGGGCTATGGCGTAGTGATGTTTTACTTTCTCGTCGGTTCGGCAGTAACACGGATCGGGATGGCGCAAAAAGAAGCTGAAGGCATTGCCGAAAAACGTGGTGGCGCTAGAGGCCCAGAAAATGTTTGGGGTTCGGCTTTTACTGCTACGATCTGTGCGATCGGCGTGGCTGCGGTACAATTAGGCTGGCTCGACCCGCAGTGGCGATCGTTATTATTATTGGGTTATGTAGCAAGTTTTGCCACTAAATTAGCAGATACTACTGCTAGTGAAGTTGGTAAAGCTTATGGAAAAAGTACTTTTTTAATTACTACACTTAAACCCGTACCTAGAGGTACCGAAGGTGCGATCAGTGTAGAAGGTACGCTCGCGGGGATACTGGGCGGGTTAATTATTTCGGTGGTTGCTTATGGTGTCGATCTAATTACGTTAGTAGGTGTGGTTATTTGCGCAATTGCTGCTTTTGTCGCTACTAACTTCGAAAGTGTTATCGGTGCAACGATCCAAAATAAATTCGATTGGCTGACAAACGAACTAGTCAATGTCATCAATACCATCATCGGTGCGGTAGTTGCCATCGCGATCGCGATTTGGTGGCATTAGGCGGATCTTCCGATTCAGCCTAATGCTGATGGCTATAAGCACCAGCTTGAGGCCGAAATGGAGCTACTTCATGGGCGACTTGTAAACCCAACTGTACTAACATCCCCTCCAAGACAGGATCGGGACTCAGGCGGAGGTAGTCGGGGGTGATTTCGAGACTGACATGGCGATTGCCTAAATGATAAGCAGCACGGAGTAAATCGATCGAGTCGCTGCTAGTAACTGTCAAAACTGGCTCTGGCTTGGCGGCAACTTTGACGAAGATATCACCGGTATCTGATGCAAGGATATCCCCATTTTGAAGTATCGTACCGCGTGGTAATTGCAGATAAACGGGAGTTGCGTCGTCAGTAACAAAGTGATGGCGACTGCGAGTGCGTTCTTCGGCTGTTAGCCCGAGTAGATGCAGGATCGGTGAAGCGTGGTGATGATGAGGCAACCTTTGACTGAGTACGATAGACAAGAGCGGATCTGACCTCGATAGACGATCGTGATAATGATATTTTGACCTAAATGTGGCTGCTTGAGATCGCTAATTAATTCATAAAAGCGCGCACTCGATTTTGAATTTGAGGATTAGAGCGAACTGATTGGGTAATCTGATTGAATTTGTCGATATTTAAGCCCTTACTCGCAGCAATACTTTCGGATTGATTGCAATATCTAACGAACAAAGCTTTGGCTTCACTATTTAATGAATCCATCGTACTCGGCTGATTGCAGACAAGATTGGGTAAGGTGCCACCACCATTAGCACGGATTACTTGGGCTAATGTCGATTGACGAATCGGTTCGATTTGCATTAATGCCGACGCATAATTACGCAGATCTGCATCGCTAAACTCTTCTCCAGCTTGAGCTATATTTGCTTTGCGGGCTGGTTTGAGTTGGCTCGATGTACTAGTATGGTTACGGCGAGGGGGATTGATAGTTTCATCCGCTCGCGCTGCACTGCCAAAGATTTGGCTGGGTTTTTGGGTGCTCAGATCGGGAACGATACCACCTAAAATACTGAGGAAACTAGCCATCATTCCCAGTAGTAACGGACGAGAAAAACGGTGCAGGGTGCTTTGAGTGTGTGGAGTTGTCATATGACGAGGTGTGAGACCAATCGAGCGAATTGTGGTTCGGGGGTACAATTTGTTTGAAGTGTTTAACAGTCAATAAGTTCCTGATGATTTTGTCACTGGGAATGCTGTAAGTAAGCAGAGTCAACTCAGACAATTATGTCTGGTATTACTGTCCGAAACTGGCATTTTCCGATCGGCGATCGCGATCGCCTTTACGATTAAGATTGGTAAAGACTAGCGACCCGACCGTGCTAACAAAGTGTTGGGATGGTCGATTTGCTAAAAGTACCGCTACGCTAACGAAATTAGCTTGGTAAAGTCGCTTGCTTTGCAATTAACAAAGTAAGTCTATCTATTATAGACATCCTGCATATTTATAATCTATGGCAATGCAATTGGATAATGTGGTTCCATTTGGAAGAACCTTAGCAGAGTATCGATTGATGTTTAATTTGACCGATAGCGATCTCCAGCGGCAGATCTTAGATATCGGCGCAGGGCCTGCTAGCTTTACTGCCGAGATGTTTGGGCTGGGATATCGAGCCACCGCGATCGATCCGATTTACCATTTTAGCGGTGCCGAAATTCAACAAAGATTTAACAATTGTGTCGATGTAATTATCGGTCAAATCGAAAGTAATCCCCAAGACTGGGTGTGGAAATTTCATAAATCTCCAGCGGACTTACGCCACTATCGCGAGCTAGCACTCAAGTTATTTTTGGCAGATTACGATGCGGGGAAAATTGCAGATAGATATATTGCTGGTGAAGTACCAAATGCACTAGACGATCGATTTTACGATCTAATTTTGTGCTCTCATTTTCTACTACTGTACTCGGAGCAACTCAGTTGGGAGTTTCACGCACAAGCTGTGACGAAGTTACTCGAACATACCAATGAGTTACGGATCTTTCCATTGTTAACATTGATGTGGGATCGATCTCCATATCTCGATCGATTGTGCCAGCTGGTTCAAACTGCAGGCTTTCAATCTCGGATCGTTCCAGTCGAATATGAGCTTCAACCTGGTGGTAATGAAATGTTGGTAATAACTCGTTAGTGCGAGCTAGTGGAGAAAATGGCATTGCTGAATTCAGGAATAATTTACTGTCGTCTACAATCAGCACAAAGCCTACACCAACTTAATTAAAGTCCGGTGTAGGCTGAAGCTGAATAATGTCAACCGATAACTGTTAACTAACTACGCGATCGCAGCCATTTTCACATCGTTGGTAGCGAGTAGATCCTGAAGTTCCTCCGAATCGACAGTTTCTTTATCGACCAACATGTTCGCGAGTTTGTCGAGGACATGCTTGTTGCCCAGTAAGACATCCTTAGCACGACGATAAGCTTCAGCAACTAACTGGCTGACTTCATCATCGATGACCGCAGCCGTCTCTTCGGAGAAGTCGCGTTCGGAGGCGATATCGCGACCGAGGAACATGTTGCCTTGCTGACGACCGAGCGCAACAGGGCCGAGTTTTTCGCTCATTCCAAAGCGCATTACCATTTGACGGGCGACGCGAGCGACTTGTTGGAGGTCATTGGAAGCACCAGTGGTAACTTCTTCTTCACCAAAAATCAGTTCTTCGGCAATCCGACCGCCGAGGGCGACTGCCATTTGATTTTGAAGGTAGGAACGGCTGTATAGACCAGATTCCATCCGATCTTCACTCGGCGTGAACCAAGTCAGACCGCCAGCACGACCGCGTGGGATGATGCTGATTTTTTGAACGGGGTCGTAGTCGGGCATCAGCGCGCCAACTAAGGCATGACCAGCTTCATGATAAGCAACGAGTGTTTTACGTTTCTCGCTCATCACGCGGTCTTTCTTCTCTGGGCCAGCGAGTACGCGATCGATCGCATCGTTGACTTCATCCATCGAGATTTCGGTCAAGCTACGACGTGCGGCTAAGATTGCTGCTTCATTCAAGAGGTTGGCTAAGTCCGCACCTGTGAAACCAGGAGTCCGACGGGAAATGCGTTCGAGATCGACATCTTTTGCCAATGTTTTACCACGAGCGTGAACGTTGAGGATTTCCAGACGACCAGCGTAGTCGGGACGATCTACAACCACTTGGCGATCGAAACGACCTGGGCGTAATAGTGCCGAATCCAATACGTCAGGACGGTTAGTAGCGGCGATAATAATAATCCCCGTATTGCCTTCAAATCCATCCATCTCGGTGAGTAATTGGTTCAGGGTTTGTTCCCGTTCGTCATTACCCCCACCCATGCCTGCGCCCCGTTGACGACCGACTGCATCGATTTCATCGATGAAGACGATACAAGGTGCTTGCGCTTTGGCTTGCTCGAACAAGTCGCGGACGCGGGATGCACCCACACCAACGAACATTTCTACAAATTCCGAGCCGGAGATACTGAAGAATGGTACGCCAGCTTCACCAGCTACCGCCCGAGCCAACAGGGTTTTACCAGTACCTGGAGGGCCGACTAACAGGACACCTTTAGGAATTTTGGCACCGAGCGCGGTAAACCGATCGGCATTTTTGAGGAAGTCTACAACTTCGTTGAGTTCCAATTTAGCTTGGTCGATGCCCGCGACATCGCCAAAGGTAACTTGGGTTTGGGGTTCCATTTGCACGCGAGCTTTGGATTTACCAAAGTTCATCGCTTGGTTGCCTGGGCCGCTCTGAGCGCGACGGAGGAGGAGGAATAAACCGACTAATAACAAGACTGGGAAGAATAAGCTGCTCAGTACCCGGAACCAGACACTATCATCATTCTGGGGTAGAACGTAAATATTTCCTTTGACATTGGTAGTCAAGATATCGATCAGTTGATTGTCGTTGGGTGGGAGATTGACAGATAGTTTCGTACCGTCTTTTTCCTGAACTAAGGCTTTGCTCCGATCGGCACTCAAACCAACGTTCTCGATATTGCCCTGTTTCACCTCTTGGATGAACTGACTATACTTTAAAGTTTTTTGGGCTGGGTTGGGTTTTTCTAAAAATGTGGTTGCCAGGGCGATCGCTACAACCGCCAACAGGACGTACAGTCCGGCATTTCTCCACCGCTTATTATTCACGTATATCTGCTCCTATATTAGTGTCTGGTAACTGGTAGCGGTTGACTTTGTTGGGTTTGAGTGACTCATTCAGTGCCGTACTATCCAGCGATACGCCGTCAATAAATTGGCGTTTTCTATCCTTGTATTAACTTATGTTAACTCTTCTCTCATTCGATCGATAGGGTAAATCCAAAGTTTTTCGGATAAATGGTGCTAATTCACTGCTGACGCTGTTCATAATCGTTAATTTACCCGTTATCCCCCAATGGATACTGGTGCGTATATTCTAGTTTACCCACGGACGCGATCGCATTATTGAGTCGGCAGCGGGTGGATTACCGAATTTCTGAGGTCGATCTATCTGGCAGCCTCATCTTTAATATTGACGTTCAGCTCCCCAATTCATTGCCGTTGAGCGCGATAGATTAGGAAGAACCATTCGTGACAAGTTAAGAAAATCAGAAATTTGTCAAAAGGGTAATAAAAAGATGTCAAACTGTTTCTAGCCAAGAGTTTGAGGGAATAGAGACCTGATGACCAGCCGCCGAAGAAGTAACCGCGACCACGCCAAAAAGAACCACCAACCAGGCGTGGAAGGGTATAGTTAATCTGGTCTATTTTTATTTTAATCGATCGATCTCCAACCCAAAATACTAAATTCTTGTCTAAGATCGATCGCCACGACTAAATTTTATCAGATGAGTCATCTGGATTGCTTTTTCCTGGTAGTAAGCGTAACCGGTTTTCTTGCTCCAATAAAGCATTTTTCAGTTGTAAGATTAGATTTTCTTGCTTGAGTTTTTCTTTTTATCGTTCGTTGTTTGCCCTATCTTCATTCCGTTGAACTACTCGCGCCAAATTATCGATAGCCGATGTCAAATCTTTCAAGTCTTGCCTGAGTTCTTTAATATCTGCTGCATTCTTTTCAACTTGTCCCTTGAGAGTGAGAAGATCTTTGCCGAAGCTATATAGTTTTTCCCACATTATTTGATGAGTGATGTCAAGTTGGCAATCATTTTTCTTGTATCTACTTTCAATCGATCGGTCTCTTCCCGATCTGCTTGAATGCGAAGATCGCTGAGTCCAATCTGGGCAAGGATATTCTCGATCTCTTGCTCTTTTGTTTCTTGCTTGTGGGTGTCTTTCTCTTGCGAAAGCTCTAGTTCAGGGGGAAAGGCTGCGTCCATAATGTCAATACCTCTGTTCGATCGACGATCGAGTCTCGATTCTACTATTATAAGCTATGTTCCAAGCTAGACAATCATTCTATGTCGATCTCGTATATGCTGACTAATCGATCGACAAATCAAGTTCTCATTAAGGATCGAAGTCGAGTCTCGATTGCTAATAGGGCGATTCTTCAGTTTGGTAATAGCTTGTTCTGTGCAACTCAGTCATACAAATCAGTCTAGGTACAGTCAATCTGGATTAGGTTTGTTTTTTTAAGTCACTTGTCGATCCATTAGTTACTTCTTTTGTAAGACCTCAATAAACGCTGGCAGCCAAAAAGATGGTTGTGACAAAGACACCCCATGAATATACTGTTCGGTGATAATTGCCGAAAAAATCTAAATCGGAGGAGGCATCTTCGCCGCAGCTTTAGCCCGAATCACATCAGATAATGATAGTACTTGCTCCGAACCATGTAATCTAGATGTGAGATAATTCCAAAACGAAATTCCTAACTTTCGGCAAGTCTTTTTCAAGCCAACGAATGTATCTCTAGCTTTTCTGCCTAGTTCAGAGCGTGTGCCACCACTAATTTTCCGACGGGTGACATATTCTCTAATATCGGTTTCTGCCGCATTGTTATGTAAGGGTAATTCTGGGCAATCTAGTACCTGTAATAGTTCAATCTTATGATTCCTGATTTGATTAAGGACATTATTTAATAGCCCATGCTGGATATAACATCGCCCAAATATCTCATCAAATTTATCCTGCAAACTTAATGAAATCTCTTGACTGGGCTGCTGTTGATACTGTTTTAATTCTTGATAGTAGTCCCACAACAATCCTTGCATTTCGACAATATTCTCTCGCTCTTGCTCGCCATCACCTTCCAATTTTCTCAGACCTCTCTCAATATGAACCCAGCATAATCCATGCTGCATTACATTGAATTGTCCCGCCCCATCACTCAAAATTATCAATGGTTCCCGTCTTCCTTCTATGCTCAAACCACCTATCAGTGCTGCTTCAGTTATTACTCTTACTGTTTTTATACTAGTTATTCCTTGAGACAATAGATGCTCATGCCATTCTTCTTTTTTAACTGCTAATGGCCGCTCCGAAAAATCGACCTCAATCAGATTTTTCTGCGGGAGCTGATAGTTATCCAGATATGTCTTGGCATCTTCATTCAGTACATATTTTCGCTCCCCTGCTTGTAATATTTCTAAAAAGTTTTCTCGACTCTTAGAATTACTACTGTGGAAATAAGCAAAGTCATCATTTCCAACTACTGTACAATATCCATTCTTGCCATTGTGTCTTGCTCCAGTATCATCCGTATGAATGTATGTTGCTGTTTCTAGCCCTGCTCTTAATACTTGCTGTTGTTCCTGCTCAAATATTTGATGCTCTTCATTCAAGAGCCGATTTACTTGTCCTACTGAAATATTTATTCCCCATTCTCGGAGTTGCTCATAAATTAATGGTTGTGGCACTCTGCACTGATAATGCTGATACATTACATAGCATACCAATCCTGGCCCATAGTGCCTTCCCTGATATTCTTGGGGCAACTCTCCCACTACCGTTTTTCCATCACCTGTGATGTACTCTGCTAGCTGAAATCGAATGTTATGTCGCTTAATTATTAGTTCTTGTACATCGTAACTCCGATACCCATTAAATTTAGCATTTTCAGGAATATTCTCAGGCTGGATCGATATTTCTTCGTCGATCTCCAAGCTTGATTTTTTGCTTTCCTTTGCTGAACCTGCTCTTTTATCCGATTTTGGCTCTTTCGGTTCTCGCTGATTTAGCAGACTGGCACTTAATTGTGGCTTTCCTTTTAGTTTCTTCTTTGCCAGCAGTTCTGCTTCTAGTTGTTCTATTCTTGTTTTCTGATTTCCCAGTTGCTTGTATATCTTTTCAATCAGCTTTCTCTGTTCCTCTACCAGTCGCCGCAAACCTTCTACCTCCGTCTCTGAGGTATTTGTTTGGGCTGGGCTAGTATCGCTGTTTATACTCATCTCTCTGTTAAACCAGATTTTCGCTCTTTTTGCAACCCCCTGATTTACCAGGGCTTATTGAGACGTTACCTTCTTTTGTGTCATTTGAATGTTGAGATAGATCGATTTCATCTAAATTATCATTCTTGTCAAAAACTCTAGGGCAGTATTCTTTTAGATTAGTAATAAATTCTTCATCGGTCAAATTAGCAAAGTGTTCTTCGAGAATTTTAGAGGCTTTCTCAAAATTTAGCATTGTTTAAATATCTCCTACTTCAATTATTTGCGATTCTTGAATTAATGCGGTGTTTCTGACTGCTATTTGGACGTGAGCTAGATCGAAAATTGCAGAATTGGGAAAGATGCTTTCTCCTTCGATAAAAACTGCCCTAATTGTTTCCACTCGTTCATCTTGAGTCAGTAATAGTTGGGTAATGTAGTCGAAAAATTCACAATCTAACCGATGTGCTTTGGATCTAGTGGGGTTTTGAGATGGTAGAGGCAGATTATTACGCTCGTATTTTGTTTTAAACGATTGGTACGCAGCTTTTAAGGTCGCAAACCATTTGATATCGAATAGATCGATCGAGTTTTCCAATCTAATCAGGGAACGGATGACAACGGGGTCTTCGGGGTATTGTTCTTTTGCCCATTGCGAAGCTCTCAAGGGTGCATCCTGGAAAAAGTATACTCCTTCTCCTAGCCAGTCATAGTCATTACTACTGACTCGAAAGCCGTCGTTGAGGATTCTGATGGCATTTGCTCTACTAGTTCCATGATAACCCAATACTTGAATCGATCCGTTCATACAACTTTTGTGAACTGCGCCAAAAGCAACATCTAAAAACGCACATGTTCTATTTTTGCATGTATCGATCGGTAGTCCGTCAGCAATCGAGACATGTACATACCATGTAAACTCGATCTCGATCGAACCTTGGTTACTAATAGGACAAGTTTTTAGTTGTGCGTTGGCCTAGCCTCTCGCCAGAAAATCGAGCTATGATAATCTAGTGAACTGCATTCGTCATGGTGATTCTTATGCTGTCAGGAGATTTACTCAAGTTATTACGGGACTTAAATCGTGCCGATAAATTGTATGCTGTTCAAGTTTTGGTTTCAGATTTAGCAGGAGAAGAGGCTAATTTGTTACAACCTGGGATACCATACGATACTTCCTCTCCCTACGATTCTTTTGGTGCAGCGAAAATAATGCTTGAATTTTTAGAACAATCTAAACAGCAACAGCAAACATGATTCAGTCGATTAGATTTCCGTTCGTTTCGACAAACCCAGCACTGGGTGAAGCTGGATTTAGACCTTTTTTGCCGATCGATTTGCACCACTCCGATTATCTTCAGATAATATTTCTAAGCTCAGACAACTAGCTGCTAATACAAATTCAAATCCTCACGAGCTACTAAATCAGATTGTCGATCGTTTTTTTGAAATTGAATCAAATTTAGACTGACTAGGCAGACTAGATCTTCTGTCACAGCCGTAAATCCAGAAATGGGTAAATTTTAATTCCGATGTTTACAAATGCTCAAACCATTTGTTATCAATTGCAGTCTCGCCGACAGGAACCACTCGAAGGGCAACTTTTTCTTTCATCTTCATCTCAGCGATAGCAACTAAAAAGCCTGGATAAAGTATTGGCTCTGATGTGATTTCGACAGCTATTTCTTCTGGAATAGTTGAGCTAACAATTTCTCGACTAAATCGTTGGAAAGCATATGGTTCAAATACGACTCCTTTAGCATAATTTCTCTGAATAACATCACGAACTTCATTCCAAATCGAATAATCATTGACTAGAAATTCTAAAGACATTACATGAGAAATTTTGAGAATTGATGTATCAGATCCATCATAGTCTTTTAAATATTTTGAATATAATAATTTACGAGTCTTAGCTTTCGATCTGAGGCTAACCAAAATAGCAGTCCTCGGATCTAGCAAATCATTCATTTGATTAGAATCAAGAGAAATATCTTGATACTGTCCGTTCGCTCATTTTTAAATTCCCGATTTAATTAAACAAAATCTTTATTTTGCAATGGTTTCAGCTTTCACAGTAAATAGTCATCCCTTGAATTTATCTGTAATTTTTAGTACAGATCGACTATTCGATCGAGATCTCAATTTTGGTAAGACCTGAAACACTGATTCTGTTGTCATTAATTCAAGAGGCTCGATCGAAATGAGCGAACGGGCAGTTGATATGTTGATTGCTTGAATTTAATTGCTTCTTCGACGGAAGTATAAATATTTTTCCAGATTGCATCAGGAATATTTCTAATCAACATATCCAAACTAGGAATTATCTTTTCTAAAGTTTTAGAACTTGCCCATGTAGTCAATAAAAGTATTATAAATGCTGTATCTGTATTGTTCTTACAAGCTTTCAGTTGTTTTGCCCACCAAGCATATTGCCCTGCTCTAAGTCTTGCGTATCGTGCTCTTTTACACAAATCTTTAGAGCGATCTAATAAATCAGAATAGTCTGAATATATCTCAGTAGAGGATTTGATTCCGCTTGCAATATTGGCTAAGTGAAAGCAAATCCACGTATCTCCCCAGCCCTGGCGTATAGTTTCAACTAAGTTGTTCCAAGGACTAAGATCTGTTGCCCATAAGTGTGCATCAAGTTGTTTGCTTTGATTAAACACTTCAATAACGTTCAAGCATTTTTGAGTATCTTCAAAATCAGGGTAATGTGTATTTCCTGATTCATCCATGTTTTCGTTAAGAAAATTATATCCTGGGTAAAAATAATGTTTCATTAAATGTGACAGAGCAATTGGCTGAGGATTATGAAATGCACATGCATAAATAGAAGGATTGATGACACAACTTATCATCTCTAAAATACAACTATTTTTTTGACGACGATTGCGAAAAAGATTGAGAGACACACCATTATTTAATAATAGTTCTAATGCAGATTTGAATCTTTCTTCTTTAGCTTCAAAATAATCAAAACGTCGGGCTTTATAAATCAGTACTAATCTATTGCAGTCTTGATAAGAATCAGCACAGATATCTTCTAATTGAGTAATTGATAAAATTGATGGCTGTTGAACAAGACCAAGATATAATCCATACTCTATCCACTTAGAACGTAAATCTCCCTGTTGAGAATTAACACCACTAAGCCATAAATCAAATACTTCATTCTGGAAAGATAAATTTGCAGATATTAAATTAATGATATCTAAAGCAAAATCAAGTGGTTGCTGATCTTCTAGCAAACTAAAGCAGTATTTTACTAGTTCATCACGCCCACATTTCTCAGGAAGAACCATAGGTTCACTCTGACCAATACGACGGCTTGCAGAAGGCAAAATATATCGTAAACCAATACCATCCAAGATCAAATTCATTACTTTCTTAACTGATTTTGGATGTTGAGAAAATACCCAATCACTCAAAAGAGTTGCAGCCAAGATTCTAGGATGACTTATTAGAGCATATCCTTCTGCACCGATTAAGTCTTCCAATCGATCTATTAGTGAAGGAAGTTCGCCCACATCATAACATCCAGCATAAAATCTTGTCACATTTAGCCAGTAAAAATTACGAGATATCGCATCGAAGCGATCCGGCTTGGTACCCCCATATTCTTTTCCTGGAGAAGAATGACGTGCTGTTTCATAAAGGTATCGTGCTGCAAAATATTCACGCAATGGTTGAACTTCAAATTCATAAGTTCCTTCGACCCGTGAGACTAATGCAACAATACGCTCAAGTGCTCCAGTTACTAATTCACTGGCTAAATCTACTTCATAACCTTGCTGCTCAAGATATATATGAATACTCTTATGAAGATCACCTTGTGTAATACTGCCATTTTTACCATGTTGTTCAGCTTCTGAATGAAGTACCCAAGCAATATATTTATGAATACCTAACAAAAGCTCTCGATACTTTTTTACAACTGGCGTTTTTTCTGCCTCACGACTAAAAAATAAATCCACATAACTATCATACAGAGCTGTTCTTTTATCTGGCAAAGATGAGCCACGATTATAAATCAAACTTAGTAAAATTGTCAGTTGCATTGGGTTCTTTGCAAGATCTTTTAGATGTGGCTGATCTAATTTATCTCGCAAAATTCTTTTGACATCTGCTCTATCTCTCGGATCTAGCTTTTTTGCGTTCATCCACTTGTTAGCATATTCATCGATTAATTGCTTAGTTAATGAATCGAGATAATATCTAGGAAAATCACTTTCTGGTAATCCTGGTGAGTTTGCAAAAGCTGCTGGACGACTTGTAACAATTACTTGAAGTGATAACGAATTAGTTTTTAATCGGGAGCATCCCACCTTTTTATTTAGTGGGTACAAATTAATTTATTGAGATACGCGCAGCGATGAGCAAGAACTTGAGAAATATTCTCGGATTTCCACTGTGCGCCAGATATTTGAGTCCGCCGATCGATTTGTTTAATTGTAGATTCAATTGAACCAGAGCCGATGGCACAGACTTGCTCAGCTTGAAGATAGTAGTAGTTAACAATTCGATGACGATGTTTCTCTAAATAAGTACAAAAGTTTTTAGCTGGGTTGAGTTCACAATCATTGAACAACTCAATTGTTTCATCAACTTTTCCCAGCCACAGCAAACTTCTGGCAGCAAATAATCTTTGATTTGAGCCACCGATTTTGTGTAAATTCTCCATTAGATGGTACCAATCAAGAATTTCTCTTCTACCATCGCTTGTTGATACTTCTTTAAAGATATTCCATACACCATCATGTCCATCACCAAGACAAGTAACTATCGGAGCTAATTCTTGTTTATTCACCCAATCAGTTAAAAGTGTATTTTCTTGAAATGATGCTGCTATCACATTATTTTCATGCGAGCAAATCGCTTTATATCCTCTCCAGACACTTGGCTCACCCTCTGGTGTTCTCACTCTAATATTCCCTCCATCTACGCTTAATTCTTCTAGGACTGATTCCGGTTTTGGCAAATCAAACTCTTGACGGTGAATTAGTCTTTGTTGAGTACTCTTTGATATTTCAATCCCAGTCAAATGTTTAACCTCTGCTGCTGCATTCTCGTAAGAAACTACTGCACTCATCCTCAAACAGCATGTTTCCAAGTACGGACTAATCTGAGTGTAACTTTTGATGTTTAGCTTCGCTGCCTGTTTGCTCGTTATCACTAGCTCTCCAATTATGCTTTGAATCTGTCTTTGATATCCACCTGTTTCTTCTGTGACATTTCCGATAAAAAAATTCCGACTTCTGGCATCACATGTTTCTGCAAGCTATCTCTGACTACTTCTTCAATTTTTCCCAAACTGGTCAATTCTGCTTTGTTAGTATTTTTATAGAGGATTTTTGCAATTGCTCTACTATGTTCCAAAACTTCTTTTTGTTCTTCTGGAGTCATTTCATCACCTTGATGGTATTTCTTTCATTATCTCAAATTCTACCTCTATTTCCCTTTTTATCGTTGCCTCTATTTCCTCTGAACTAGTACAAAATATTTATCTCTCACAACCTGAATAAAAGGTGGGATGCTCCCTTTTTAATCTTCGAGATCCTGTATGAATAGTATTAATAACTTCACGGCGTTTTTCAATATCGGCTACCTCATCTAACCGTAACGTCTCAATAAGCCCTGGTAAATCAGGGGGTTGCAAAAAGAGCGAAAATCTGGTTTAACAGAGAGATGAGTATAAACAGCGATACTAGCCCAGCCCAAACAAATACCTCAGAGACGGAGGTAGAAGGTTTGCGGCGACTGGTAGAGGAACAGAGAAAGCTGATTGAAAAGATATACAAGCAACTGGGAAATCAGAAAACAAGAATAGAACAACTAGAAGCAGAACTGCTGGCAAAGAAGAAACTAAAAGGAAAGCCACAATTAAGTGCCAGTCTGCTAAATCAGCGAGAACCGAAAGAGCCAAAATCGGATAAAAGAGCAGGTTCAGCAAAGGAAAGCAAAAAATCAAGCTTGGAGATCGACGAAGAAATATCGATCCAGCCTGAGAATATTCCTGAAAATGCTAAATTTAATGGGTATCGGAGTTACGATGTACAAGAACTAATAATTAAGCGACATAACATTCGATTTCAGCTAGCAGAGTACATCACAGGTGATGGAAAAACGGTAGTGGGAGAGTTGCCCCAAGAATATCAGGGAAGGCACTATGGGCTAGGATTGGTATGCTATGTAATGTATCAGCATTATCAGTGCAGAGTGCCACAACCATTAATTTATGAGCAACTCCGAGAATGGGGAATAAATATTTCAGTAGGACAAGTAAATCGGCTCTTGAATGAAGAGCATCAAATATTTGAGCAGGAACAACAGCAAGTATTAAGAGCAGGGCTAGAAACAGCAACATACATTCATACGGATGATACTGGAGCAAGACACAATGGCAAGAATGGATATTGTACAGTAGTTGGAAATGATGACTTTGCTTATTTCCACAGTAGTAATTCTAAGAGTCGAGAAAACTTTTTAGAAATATTACAAGCAGGGGAGCGAAAATATGTACTGAATGAAGATGCCAAGACATATCTGGATAACTATCAGCTCCCGCAGAAAAATCTGATTGAGGTCGATTTTTCGGAGCGGCCATTAGCAGTTAAAAAAGAAGAATGGCATGAGCATCTATTGTCTCAAGGAATAACTAGTATAAAAACAGTAAGAGTAATAACTGAAGCAGCACTGATAGGTGGTTTGAGCATAGAAGGAAGACGGGAACCATTGATAATTTTGAGTGATGGGGCGGGACAATTCAATGTAATGCAGCATGGATTATGCTGGGTTCATATTGAGAGAGGTCTGAGAAAATTGGAAGGTGATGGCGAGCAAGAGCGAGAGAATATTGTCGAAATGCAAGGATTGTTGTGGGACTACTATCAAGAATTAAAACAGTATCAACAGCAGCCCAGTCAAGAGATTTCATTAAGTTTGCAGGATAAATTTGATGAGATATTTGGGCGATGTTATATCCAGCATGGGCTATTAAATAATGTCCTTAATCAAATCAGGAATCATAAGATTGAACTATTACAGGTACTAGATTGCCCAGAATTACCCTTACATAACAATGCGGCAGAAACCGATATTAGAGAATATGTCACCCGTCGGAAAATTAGTGGTGGCACACGCTCTGAACTAGGCAGAAAAGCTAGAGATACATTCGTTGGCTTGAAAAAGACTTGCCGAAAGTTAGGAATTTCGTTTTGGAATTATCTCACATCTAGATTACATGGTTCGGAGCAAGTACTATCATTATCTGATGTGATTCGGGCTAAAGCTGCGGCGAAGATGCCTCCTCCGATTTAGATTTTTTCGGCAATTATCACCGAACAGTATATTCATGGGGTGTCTTTGTCACAACCATCTTTTTGGCTGCCAGCGTTTATTGAGGTCTTACATCTAACCCATCAAACACTAGAAGAACAGGACTTCTTTTAATAACAGCGATTAGATCTGCTACTGAAAATTCAATACCCCCTGAATGATAGCTGATCAAAAAAGCTAAAAATTCATCAAGAGATTTATGTGTATTAGATACTGTGATATTTGTATGTTCAGGAGAAAATGGATTATTTCCAGACAACCAAGATGCCAAATCTCGAAGGTCAATTCTGAATGGAATACAGACTTGAGACTTCAGATGATGTGTGGGGACAACCTCAAGTCCCTCGGATTCTTTGTAAGCTTCTGGCAATTGTTTTTTAGTTTCCTCACAACCTAAAAGACGCATTCGGTAAATTTGACATAAATATTGTGTAATAGTTGACTTGCCTTGTCCTGGTGCGCCTTCAAGTACAATCCACGGGACTTCTTTCTGTATAAGCGGATGAAGTAACAATGTGGCAGCCCCGATTACTCTATTACGATCGTTAGGGTAATTTTCATTGATCGTCCTATAGGAAATATACTGATATAATTGATGAGACTTTAGACCTTTTCTCCCATTTTCCGTATCCTGAGGGGGTAAAGCTGGGACATCAATAAATAAATCTAAAAGTCTATTTTGCAAGTCTACTTGTTTAAACTTAACAACTTGCTCTGCATTAAACTGTTCTGAAACAAAAGCTTTTATTGCACTTGCACGTCTCTCTTTATCTTCTGACAAGCCCAATTCTATAATCGATCGAATGAGATCTGGACCTGTCATTAATTCTGGATACATCCATTTTAGATCCCATGCACTATCTAGTCTTCGGCTTAGATCGTCTCGCCACCAACATCTTGAGGGAATACCAAGTTCATCCTCTAAAAGTTTATTCATGCGGTCTATTGACTGTCCGTTCGCTCATTTTTAAATTCCCGATTTAATTAAACAAAATCTTTATTTTGCAATGGTTTCAGCTTTCACAGTAAATAGTCATCCCTTGAATTTATCTGTAATTTTTAGTACAGATCGACTATTCGATCGAGATCTCAATTTTGGTAAGACCTGAAACACTGATTCTGTTGTCATTAATTCAAGAGGCTCGATCGAAATGAGCGAACGGGCAGTATTGAGCCTACACCAGGATGTGCAGTTCCAGGGATGTTGGTAACAAGAAAAAATTATTTAGCACCTTTTTTGATAAGTGTTTTTACTTTGGGAGCCTCACCTTTAATAATCCCCAATAGCCACTTATGAATATCTTTTTCTGCAAAGGGTTTTCTCACATATTTAACTTGATAGACAGCAAAACTATTTGACGAATTACCATACTCATAAGTTACAATATCTCTCCCTCCATCTGGCTGTGCTACTGGCAAACACTGCAAATCTGGAAATTCTTTAACCAATAATGCCTGTGTAAATTCCTGAAACTTTTCGGGATTCAGATTTTCAAAAGGGTAGTCCATAACATTTATGTGGTTTGGAATAATTTTTCTTTCGTCTGTCAATACTAGTAGTCACCCTTGCTAATCCTGAAGCGCGATAGCACAACTACATCATTCAAACGTAACCCACAATACAAAAAAGGTAAAGTAGATCGACCACTTTACCTCGCAAAAACTATTTTAGAATCTAAGCACTCACAGCCTGTTTAGCACTAGCCTCTGGCGTTTCCGCCTCCGATGGGGGCACCAACTGCCAGAACTTAGGCAGATACTCCGCCCAGCGACTCAAGATTTCCTGTGCTTTCTGACTCCCTGTTTTCGCACCATGTGCTGCAATGAGATCCTTCAATTGCTTCTCACCTGCGGCTGTTTCTACCCGTTGCCATTTAACGATTTCAGGATTGATTTGGGCAATAAATGTATCGTCTTCATCCAAGAAATAACCCAAACCGCCTGTCATCCCTGCGCCGACGTTGCGTCCGACTTGTCCCATAACTACGACTACGCCGCCTGTCATGTATTCGCAACAGTGGTCGCCTGTACCTTCGACTACGGCGGTGGCACGAGAGTTGCGGACGGCAAAGCGTTCGCCTGCGCGTCCGTTGGCGAAGAGGTAGCCGCCTGTGGCTCCGTAAAGGCAGGTGTTGCCGATGATGACGTTGCGGCTGGTATCGAAGATGGTGCCTGTATGGGGTTTGATGACGATTTCGCCGCCGTTGATGCCTTTGCCTACGTAGTCGTTGCTTTCGCCTGTGAGGTTGAGGCTGACACCTTCGTGGTTGAATGCGCCGAAGCTTTGTCCGGCTGCGCCCTCGAAGTTGAGGGTGAGTTGTCCTTCAAATGCGCTGTCGCCATATTTGAGGGCGATGGCACCGGAGATCCGGGCACCGACGGATCGATCGGTATTCACGACTTTATAGGATTTAGTAGCTACACCTTGGTTATCGATCGCGTTCTGAACATCTACATCTGCTAAAATTTCGTCGTCTAAAACGGTGCCGTTAGCATGGACATCGCCGTGGGTGAGGAAGGATCGATCGAGTTTCGTGTCTGGTAATTGCGTCAAGCAGTCTAGGTTGAGCGATTTGACTTTGGTTAAGGCTACCTCTGGACGCATGGTAAATAAGTCCGCACGTCCGACTAATTCGTTCAAAGAGCGATAGCCGAGCCGCGCTAAGATACTGCGAACTTCTTCGGCGATAAAGTAGAAGAAATTGACTACCTGTTCGGGGATGCCAGGGAAGCGCGCGCGTAAGTCTTCACGCTGGGAAGCTACGCCGACGGGACATTTATTGGTATGACAGATTCGCGCCATGATACAACCTTCGGCGATCATCGCGATCGATCCGAAGCCAAATTCCTCCGCACCCATTAGCGCGGCGACGATAATATCCCAGCCGGATTTTAAGCCACCATCGACGCGAAGTAAGACTCGATCGCGTAAGTTATTTTCCATCAGCACGCGGTGAACTTCAGTTAAACCGAGTTCCCACGGGCTTCCGGCATGTTTGATGGAAGACAGGGGCGACGCACCCGTACCGCCATCGTGTCCAGAGATTTGGATGATGTCTGCGTTGGCTTTGGCTACGCCTGCGGCGATAGTACCGATACCGATTTCGGCGACGAGTTTGACGGATACTCGCGCTTTCTGGTTGATTTGGTGGAGATCGTAGATTAGCTGCTCTAGATCTTCGATCGAGTAAATATCGTGGTGTGGTGGTGGGGAAATCAGCATTACGCCTGGTTTCGATCGACGCAACATGGCGATATACTGGCTGACTTTTGGCCCTGGTAATTGTCCGCCTTCGCCTGGTTTTGCACCTTGGGCGAGTTTGATTTCGATTTGTTTGGCACTCATTAGATATTCAGGTGTCACGCCAAATCGTCCCGATGCGACTTGTTTAATCGCACTCATGGCGGTGTCGCCATTTTGCAAGCCATTCAAGTGCGGGAGAATAGATGATTTGCCATTGACGGCATCATCGATCGTTTTATAACGTACCGGATCTTCGCCGCCTTCGCCGCTATTAGATTTAGCACCGAGGCGATTCATTGCGATGGCTAGGACTTCATGAGCTTCCCGTGACAATGCGCCGAGGGACATCCCCCCCGTACAGAAGCGTTTGACGATATCGCTTACCGACTCGACTTCTTCGAGACTAATGGGATTTCGATCGCTTTTGAAGTCCAATAGATCTCGCAATGCTGTCAGAGGACGTTCCTGAAGATATTTTTTGTAGGTCTCATAATGATCGTAACCCGCCTGTGCCTGGTAAGCATCTACCGCTTTATGCAGTGCTTTGGCCATTTGGGGGCTATTCATGTGATACTCGCCACTGGGACGGTAGTTGAAGAAGCCGAGGTTTTCCAGCTTGCGGAGTTCTTGGGGGAACGCCTTGTGGTGAAAGGTCATGGTTTCCTGGGCTACGTCAGCGATAGTCAAACCACCGATGCGGGAAGTCGTTCCTTTAAATGCCAGGTCGAGTAATTGCCGACCGATGCCGATCGCTTCAAAGATTTGCGCTCCTTGGTAGGATGATAATAAGGAGATCCCCATCTTGGAGAGAATTTTGAGCAAACCATCTTCGACGGCTTTGCGGTAATTAGCTTGCGCTTTGTCGATCGTCACTTTCAGTTCGCCGCGCGAAATTGCTGATTGTGCTTTACTCGAATTCCACCAACTCCGGACGGATTCCCAAGCTAGATACGGACAGACAGCCGACGCGCCAAAGCCAATCAGACATGCAAAATGATGTGTGCTCCAGCACTGTGCGGTATCGACAATCAGCGATACTCGACTGCGTAAGCCCCGATCGATCAAATAATGATGTACCGCACCGACAGCAACTAAGGGGGGAATATAGGTAATTTCATCGGTTAAGCCGCTTTCCGACCAATCGCTCAGCACGATAATCTGCTTGCCTGAATTAACGCTATCGAATGCAGCGGCGCACAATCGCTCGATCGCAGGTTGCAATCCATTTGCGCCCGCCGCGACGGGATAGAGAGTAGATAAAAACCCACAACCGAGCGAGGAAGTTTTAATTACTTCCAATTCGGCTTCATTTAATACGGGACTAGTTAATTTCAGGAACCCCGCCGCTGCTGGTTTGGCTTCGAGTAAATTGCCTTTTTTACCCAGACTGACATCCAGTGACATCACGAGTTTTTCGCGCAACGGATCGATCGCGGGATTCGTCACCTGTGCGAACCGCTGTTTGAAGTAGTCGTAGAGCGGATGTGCTTTCTCTGACAATACCGCCAAGGGAATATCGTCGCCCATGCAGAAGGTTGGCTCCTTCCCATTTTCCGCCATATCATTGACGATCGCTGTAATATCTTCCTCGGTGTAGCCGAAGGCGGTTTGCTGGCTCAGCAGTCCCGACTCGATCCGACAACTAGTTTCAAACGGTTGTGCGGTGAGGGTTTGACGGTGCTCTTTGAGCCATGCGCCGTAGGGATGAGTTTTGGCAATCCGTTCTTTAACTTCCCAATTATGTAAAATTTCCTGCGTTTCCAGATCGACAACGATCGTTTGGCCTGGGCCTAAGCGTCCTTTTTCGACAATTTCGCTCGCAGGTAAATCGACGACTCCTGCCTCGGAGCCGACATAGAGATAGCCATCTTTGGTAATGCAATACCTCGCTGGACGCAAACCATTGCGATCGAGTGTCGCGCCGACGATTTTGCCATCGCTAAATGAGAGCAATGCTGGGCCATCCCAAGCTTCTTGCAAACCGCTATAATATTCGTAAAAATCGGTAATCTCTGGATAATTATCCAGTTCCGGCTGATTTTTGTATGCCTCTGGCACCATCATCATCAACCCCTCGACCGGACTCCGCCCCGATCGCACGATCAATTCCAAGACATTATCTAATGTTCCCGAATCGCTATTATCCAGATTTAAAATCGGCTGCAATTCCCGCAATCTGTCATTCCAAATCGGATGATTCAAATCGCCTTCGCGCGCGGTCATCCCATTAATATTTCCCAACAGGGTATTAATTTCCCCATTGTGTCCCAACATCCGCATCGGCTGTGCCAGCGGCCATTTCGGTAAGGTATTCGTACTAAACCGCCGATGGTAGACCGCAAATGCCGCCGTAAATAGCGGATTGGTTAAGTCACTATAAAACTCGCCCAATACCGCCGATCGCACCATGCCTTTATACACGATCGTCCGACCAGACAGCGAACAGATATAGAAATCATCCCCAGGCTTAACCGTACCCTGTGATTGCAAGGCTTTGACAATTTTGCGCCGTACTAAATAAAACTGGCGTTCTAGCTCGTCGCCAGTAGCCGTTCCCGCGATAAATACTTGCTCGATCCAAGGCTGATTTTCCCGCGCTTGCATCCCCAATGTCTCTGGCTTGACAGGTACTTCCCGCCAGCCAATGAGTTGACACTGTTCGCGCTCGATCGTGTCAGCAATGATGCCCTTCGCAACACTTCGCTTGTATGCGTCTTGAGGTAAAAATACCATCCCCACACCCAACTGCGAGCGATCTCCCCGCACGTACTCCCCAAACAACTCCCACGGGATACTCGTCAAAATCCCCGCCCCATCGCCAGAATCGCGATCGGCACTGCAACCACCGCGATGCTCCATACAAGTCAGCGCTGCCAAAGTTTGCTGGATTAATTTATGACTGGTCTTTCCCGCCGGACTAGCGATAAACCCCACCCCACAAGCATCCCGCTCTTCCACGAGCCAGCGAGGTCCCAGGTAAGGAATATTATTAGCTTCAGGAGTATGCCAATGACTGTCAGATTGGTTCATGGTGGGGGAGTCGAAATAATGTTGTGAGGATGGGTATCGGCAATAGCTGGTGTTGTTTCCAACCCAAAATAATCATTCGAGACTCAAACAGCCAAAACGTTTGAGTCAGTTTCGGAAAGTTAATTATATTACTTAATTGTTGGGATATTATAGAGTTATTTTCTTGTTTAGCGTAAGGGTAGCAATCTATGCATTATGTAGCTATAGATACAGATTGCTGCTTAAACTCGATATATTGGCAAGAACTTCTCGATCGGGTACTTTTAACTCAGAACATACGCATGGCGATTTTAATCCAATCGATCTATTAATATATCACCAAATTTGGCATAATATCGACTCCTGTTAAATAGAATCGATCGCTTTAGCGAAAGTTATCCAGTTTCTTCCTCCGAGATTGTCGTGCACGTCCTGGTGTATCGGTTGGAAATATGTCTTGGGGCAAGCTGCGAGAAAACAGATCGACTATTTGTAAACAATAAATGAGAGTAACCACTCATCTCAAGGTGTAATTTAGCGATCGAGACAGTCCAAAGCTCGGAAAATAGGTAAATTTCTAAGCGATCGAGTCAGCCAGGATAGCTAAATCGCCTACTTCCTAGCAAAAAATATGAAATTTCTCATTTAATCGAAAAATAAATGAGAAATGTTATCCAGTAAGGATTACCCGCATCGATCCCTGTAGAGAATGCCTGTAAAATGAACCGATTTGGGTCAATTTAGATCGATCGAGTAGGGAAAACCCTTTACAAAGCTAAACAAATGGTCTAAGATAAGTGCATAGCGGTTGAGCAATCAGCCCGTACCTAGAAAATTCATCGCCATCATAAACAAATGACTACTACCTTACAACGTCGCGAAAGCGCAAACGTATGGGAAAAGTTCTGTAGCTGGGTCACATCCACCGAAAACCGCATTTATGTCGGTTGGTTCGGTGTATTAATGGTTCCTACATTGCTCTCCGCCACAATCTGCTTCATCATCGCGTTCATCGCAGCACCTCCAGTAGACATCGACGGCATCCGCGAACCAGTCGCTGGTTCCTTAATGTTCGGTAACAACATCATTTCTGGTGCAGTTATTCCTTCATCCAACGCCATCGGTCTGCACTTCTACCCCATCTGGGAAGCAGCTTCCCTCGATGAGTGGTTGTACAACGGCGGCCCTTACCAACTAGTAGTATTCCACTTCTTAATTGGTATCTTCTGCTACATGGGTCGTGAGTGGGAACTTTCCTACCGTTTAGGTATGCGTCCTTGGATCTGTGTTGCTTACTCCGCTCCCGTAGCAGCAGCAACCGCAGTATTCTTGATCTACCCCATCGGTCAAGGAAGTTTCTCTGACGGGATGCCTTTAGGTATCTCCGGTACGTTCAACTTCATGATCGTCTTCCAAGCAGAGCACAACATCCTGATGCACCCCTTCCACATGTTGGGAGTAGCTGGTGTATTTGGTGGTTCGTTATTCTCCGCAATGCACGGTTCCTTGGTAACTTCCTCTTTAGTTCGGGAAACAACTGAAGTTGAAAGCCAAAACTATGGTTACAAATTCGGTCAAGAAGAAGAAACTTACAACATCGTTGCAGCTCACGGCTACTTCGGTCGTTTAATCTTCCAATACGCTTCGTTCAACAACAGCCGCAGTTTGCACTTCTTCTTGGGTGCATGGCCGGTAGTCGGCATCTGGTTCACTTCTTTAGGTGTATCCACGATGGCGTTCAACCTCAACGGTTTCAACTTCAACCAATCGGTTGTCGATGCTCAAGGTCATGGAATCAATACCTGGGCTGACATCATCAACCGCGCTAACTTAGGGATGGAAGTCATGCACGAGCGCAACGCTCACAACTTCCCACTCGATTTAGCTGCTGGTGAGTCTACTCCTGTTGCTTTAGTCGCTCCTTCGATTAACGGTTAATTCCGACTGATTGAATGATTTAAACCCCCCTCACTATCACTAGTGAGGGGGGTTTTGCATTGGGAATTCGCTCCCTGACTTTTTCCAAAAAGTCGGGGATCTCTCCGCTCTGGGTTATTATAACCCACATTCCGCACTTCAAGTTTTACCACAAAAAACAACGATTGAAATTATCGTAAAATTATATTCTCAACGTTTATATCATCATTAATTCTCATAAAATAAGCACGAGAATTTTCTGGTTTTTAGAGACAGCCAAAAACTAATTATCTTGAAATATTTAATTTGATTGCGACGCTCGTATTTCTAATGAATAATTGAAAGAATCAAGCAAATAAATAATACTGTTGACAAGCTATCGGCAAAAATGTCAAGATTCGACGACGCTCCTCTCGCAAGTTACTGATTCGTTCGATTCCTTCAATCGTAAAACAATGGATTCCTTGAAAACACTGAAATATCCATCTTAAAGTTGGTCGCTCTGTTGATTTGTTCAGTTGATTTTTTACAGAAGATTTTTGAATTTGGAGGTTAGTTCTTAGCTCTCTTTGTCCGACAGTATATACTAAAAGACTCAGTCCCATTAGCATCATCATTGTCTCTATTCTTTCTGGGTTCTTCACAAACAAACTATCTGCAAAGAATAACGGGTCTTTCAAGAATCCAAATCCTCTTTCGCAAGATTGTTGTTTTTTGTATGCCACTAATATCTCTGAAGCTGACAATTCAGTCTCACTCAAAATATTAGTTGCTAATATGAATCTTCCCGCTTGATTTTCTAATTCATTAATTAATTCTTTGTTTTCTATTAGCCTGCAAGCTACTGTGTGCTTTTCTTTGTCTTTTCTAGTTGTCTTACTTGCAATCTCGATTTCAACTATTTGATGATATTTGAGGCTGGATTTGATTCTACTAATTTTTTCCGTTAGTAATGATAGCTGTTCAAATTCTGCTTTGATAATTCTGTTTATTTCTTTTTCTGCCTTTGCTGCTTCTTTTTCTTTCTTCTCTACTATTTTCTCTAAATCTGATTTCTTTCTTTCTTCACTTTCTATTAAAATCCATCTTTGCTCTATTCCTCCATATGTCATTTTTTGCTCGTAATAGTTATAACTCTTGCTACTGCTTTCTTCTAGACTGTCTTTCTTGACTGACTTAACTAATTCTTTTGCTTTCTTTATTGATAATGGTACTCTACTTATCCATTTTGTGCTTTTTATTAATATCAAGTTTTTTGCAGTATACAATGCACTATCTGCTATCATAATGCTCTCGAAATCTACTTGCTTTGAGTATTCGACTAGGATTTTTCCGAAAATCGCTTTGTCTGATTCATTTCCCGAACCTCCTCTCATAAATATCGGAATATCCCCATCGCTACTTACTATTAAGTCGAGAAGACATTGCTTGAGATCTGGTCTATGGTCTCGTGAATATCCTTTGGCGATCGCAATTGGATTTTCTCTATTTACTTCTATTTCTTTTGTGTCTTTATTTTCTCGATTATTGTATTGTCCATGCAAATGGAATGATGTTGAATCTAAATGAGAATATTTTGTTGATACTTTGTATTCCTTGATTACTTCTAATCCAATTGTTAGAAATAGCTTGTTTAATCCATATTTATACAGCTTGTCCATTACTCTTCCCAATTTGTCATCATTTAAATCTTCTGCCTTGACTCCCTTTCCCAATAAATGTTCTACCGCTTTGTCTTGAAAGAAATTTGAAAATAGATATAATGGTTGAGACACAAACCCCAGCCCATTTAAAATTATTGCTTTGACCACTTCTCCACAATTTATTCTTTCTCGTCCATCTGTCCCTATTAATTCATTGACCTTCTCTACTATTCCTATTTCGTCAATTATTCCAGCTACTATTCCTAGATGATCTAAGTTTTTGATCTCGATTTCTTCTGGTTTTAAATTCATATCTTGAGCTTATTAATGGTGGAACTTCCATTAATTCTACCACTTCCCACCTACTCCAAATGTAATATACTGACTTTACTGTTTCTATTTGAATTGATTAGTATATCTGTTTGAATTTATGTCGTGAAATCTGAAGTGCGGAATGTGGGTTATAAAATTGGATAAATAAGATCTAGATAATTACTGTGGATTTGCATCCTTATGATGGTGTCAACCGTCGTTTTCTCCATACAGATATCGATCGAACGGCTGGATTTGATGTCATAGCCAGGATACTCCGCTTACCCATATCTTTGTTGAAAAACGATATTCTCTACGATCTTTCATTTTATAGTGGTGGCATTGGTATTATCGATCGGTTATCGGTGGGTAAGGGCGAGTTTGATTTAGATTATTAGAATTATTCGGAATCGATTGCAGAAACCCGCCGCAATGGAGCGGTCTGTGCGGTGGGTTCGATCGATTCGAGCGTCGGTCGGTTTGAGATGCTATACTTGTACCAGAAGATGTACAAGTATATGATTGTATGAAAGTAGTATCCTTCAGTGAAGCCAGAAATAGTCTGAAAACAGTACTCGATCGAGTAGTGGAAGATGCCGATTATACGATCGTCACTCGCCGCGATGCTGATGATGTGGTAGTCATGTCCCTAGAGTCTTTTAATAGCCTGATGGAGACAGTTCATTTATTGAAATCTCCAGCAAATGCCGCTCATTTAGAAAGATCGATCGCTCAGTTTAGAGCAGGGAAGGCGGTAGAGCGAGACTTGCTAGATGACTAGAAAACTAGCTTGGACAGATGAAGCTTGGGATGATTATATTTATTGGCAAGGACAAGATAAAAAAACACTGAAAAGAATCAATAAAATCATCGAAGGAACGATACGCGATCCGTTTGAAGGTATTGGCAAACCCGAACCATTGCGAGAAAATCTATCTGGATTTTGGTCGCGCCGCATTGATGATACTAATCGGTTGGTTTATGCTGTCGAAGATGAATACCTAACCATTATTTCATGTCGATATCATTATAATTCCTGACATAGAATCCACCAAATTCCGCTAGCCAATTTCCGGCGAGCGCTGGGATAAGAGGATTCGCTAAAATTTCCTCTAGACTCGATCGCCATGCAGGGGTTGGACGGGAGCAGCGACCGAGATAGAATGGGCGAGAACGGGATCGATATTTTGTAATTTTGACCGATATGACCGAATCTTTACCATTAGGGCAAGCCGCGATCGAGGTAGAAGATCTCTCATTTGCCTGGAAACCGGGAAAAAGTGTTTTGGATCGGTGTTCGCTGGCGGTACCACGAGGTGAATTTTGGATGCTGCTGGGTACGAATGGCAGCGGCAAATCGACCTTGTTACAGTTGCTAGCAGGATTGCTAACACCTCAAGTCGGAAGTATTCGGATTCAGGGAGGTTTGGGGATAGTATTCCAAAATCCCGATCGCCAATTAGTAATGCCGACTGTGGGTGCTGACGTAGCTTTTGGTTTGGTTGCCGAGCAGCTTAGCATGTCCCAAGTCCACCATCGTGTCAATGAAGCACTTGCGGCTGTCAATTTAAGCGAGTTAGTCCGTCGGCCGATTTATGCCCTCAGTGGCGGTCAAAAGCAGCGTGTCGCCATTGCTGGCGCGATCGCCAGACAAATAGAGGTAATTTTATTTGATGAGCCTACAGCCCTGCTAGACCCTGATGCCCAGCTAGATCTCGTCGTTCAGGTGCGAGATCTAGTTAAAAGTCGCGGCTTGACTGCCCTCTGGGTCACTCATCGCTTGGAAGAATTAGACTATTGCGATGGCGCATTTTTACTCGAACGCGGTAAATTAGTCGATCGCGGCGAGCCAGAACGGATGCGCCAGAGATTAATGCGGGAGATCGGTGGTTGAGGATTTTGGGAGCGCATGTCTCAAGACCATCATCCCTCACTCAACGTGGGTAGGTGGTACCGACGAGGGCGCATAGCACAATGGAAATCAATGATTTTTTCTTTTAGGAGCTAATTGTATATAAATCTGAAATTGTAAATTTACAGAATTAAATTAAAAACTTAATTGTAAATCCTGAAACCGAAAATAGGTTTTCATCCATTAACACTGACCCCATCATGACCGATGGATGATGGGGTCGGTATTTGAATAAATTTTATTAACGATCGCCGATCGCAATTAGCAGCTTATTTATTGGCAATAATTATGCTTCTTGCTCGGAATTATCGCTTTCACCTTCACCTTCATTTTCACTAGATCCGTGACTGGTTGCCATATTCAATCCAGTTTTCAGTACTTGAGCGACTGTTTCTCCCCCAGGGACGTGGCTGGAGACATTATCGATAACTTCAGAAGTATCGATGCCAACACTTTTGGCAATGTTAGCAGCTTGTTCAAAGAAATTAGGATCTGACATATATTTCTCCTAGCTAGTAAATTAGAATTGGCAACTGCCAGGTTTCATCATATGCCTAATCTTAGCAAAAATCAGGAAATCGATACTAAACTACATTTTTGTCTGTGGTAGTCAAAGCATATCTTTATGTTAAGAAAATAGCTAGGTATTAGTATCAAACCACAAGCAACAGCTACAACCAATACTTTTAGGTCTCCTATAACAATCGATCTCACAGGATACAATTGCCTAGATAATTTTGGCAGAAATTGAAGATAAACGTCCCTGGGATAAGTCTTTTGCTCGTTCTCCAGATTTATTGGTTAAACTTGCAGCCGAGGCGACGATCGAACGCAATTCTGGTAAAACCCAAAAATTAGATCGATCGACATGTGAAATCTCTTACAACTACTCTGTAGATAGATCGAAGGTAATTAACTCCGCCACTTCAATACTTGCGACTTAACTGGGTTGTTAAAACTGCGTTGCTCGGCGATCGATTTCATAAATTCCGATCGCAATTGATAGTACCATTTTGCTTGAGTATCGGCATCGCGAATCAACATCAACGGCGGATCGGATTGCAGCCCAATCTGTTGTTTCACTACCATATCCCGATCCTGACCGAGAAAAGTGCTGATAAACGGCATGATAATTGGTACTAACGGTTTAAACCAACCAATCGTCGTATAAAACAAGGTCGTTACTTCTGTTTCCGTCTCCGACAATGGCGTAATTACTGTCATGTTGCAGACCCTATTTGTATTAGTGATAATCTGCTCGATTCTTACCCCAGGTAGCTGAAAGGCGATTTCTACCTCAGCATCGCCACCAACCAAGCGATAGAAAAATGTTTGCCGCTCTAGACGATGACGGCGCATCGTAAAGCCATAAGGCGAAGGATCGAAAGCTTTGATCTCGTCGGTGAGAATAGTGTCGTTGCGCCACCACCACGCCCGATGGACGAATGGTACGTGCGAAGGATCCATCAAGCCGACGACTGCATGATCGATGAAACAGGGAAACTTCATGGTATATGCCGCTTGATAAGTCTCACGATCGAATCCAGGCACGATTGGCACATCCACTATTGGCTTGACATCGCCGCGTTCCGAGTCGGACATATAAATCCAGATATTTCCCTGTACCTCTCGGACTGGATACCTCCGAACCTGAAACTTACTCAAATCTAAATCTTGGTCGGCAGTTAATGCTGGAATCGCCGTACATCCACCTTTTTCGTCAAATCGCCACCCGTGGTAAGCACACTCGATTTCCTCACCGCTAAATCGTCCGCAACTCAGTGGAACGGCGCGATGGGGGCAGATATCGCGGAGGGCAAACACTTCGCCGCTATTGGTGCGTCCAAACACAATCGGCTCGCCCAAGAGTTTTTTGGCAAACATCCGACCTGCTTTGAGCTGTCCGCCGGGAAGGGCATAATACCAAATATTGCGGAGAAAAGGTTGTTTTTGTTCGCTCACTAATATTTTCCCAATAACAGCACTTTCGATCGGTTGCCCACTAGAAGTTAGTCTATATTATAAAGGTTTGCGGATCTAACCCAGTCAATGAGTGGCACGTACAAAGCTACAGGTATCAATCTCAAAGCAATTCCGATCGGTGAAAACGATCGATTGGTAACGATGCTCACGCGCGAGCATGGTTTAATTAAAGCGATCGCGCCGGGTGCTCGGAAGTCAAACTCTAGTCTGGGCGGACGGAGTGCGATTTTTGTTGTCAATAGTTTATTGATTGCCAAAGGGCGCTCGCTCGATAAAATCACTCAAGCAGAAACGATTACTACTTATAGTGGTTTGAGTGGCGATTTGAGTAAACTGGCGGCAAGTCAGTATCTGGCAGAGCTAGTATTGGCACAAGCCTTGAGCGAACGTCCACAGGAAGATTTATATCAACTTTTGATGCTGCATTTAGGTCGATTGAATGACTTGGAGCGCGGTGACAATACCGGATCGATCGCACATTTGTGTCAAGGGATTTTTCACCTGTTGGCGTTAGATGGGATCGCACCACAAGTCTATGACTGCTATCTTACTCGCCGCGCTCTCGTGCCTGATTTTACGCATCCTGATTGGCAAGTTGGGTTTAGTCTCGAAGCAGGTAGTACGCTGGAGTTGAGCGCACTGGAGCAAGGCGATCCTAGCGTTGTGGTTAATTATCGTCTGAGCGCGCTGGATCTGCTGTTATTGCAACACCTTTCCGATCCTAACCTCGATCGATTGGATCGACAGATCGATCTATTTCCGCTAGAAATCATCTCAGACACAAATTTAGCTGGCGTGTGGCGGCGGTTAGAGCGGATCTTACGCCAATATATTCACTACCATCTCAATCTGCAAATTCGATCGGCAGCATTAATCGACATGTAAGACACTGATACACGCATAGGCATGTCAACTAATTTTAGGCTGCAAAGAAGTGACCGCCTCAGCCACTATTTTGATAAAACCGCTACACTGAGATCGGTCAAACGAAATAGATCTGCGGATTTCTACATCACTGGATGGTAACTTCATAACTAACATGGGTTGAGGGCATGTTAGTATGCATTGCGTCAATCAGTGTAAGAGAGTGACAATTCTAAAAACCAGACATTGCTGGATTGAGATCCGACTCATCAGGGTAAGACGACAATTTCCTCCCAAGATTTGCTAACACCAAAAATCAATTGGTCAGACCGAGCGCATTTTTTGCCTGAGCTTACTCACCCAGCCTTAAAATAGAAGGTATATCTCAAATCGGTTTTTAAAATCATCACATTTTAAAATTCAGCGGTTATCACAGCCCTACCACATTATTAAATGCGACTATCTGATTTTGACAAAGCACCAGAAAACGAATTAACTGTTTCTAGCCAGACAGAGGTGTCTAGCAGTTCGGCACAGCAGGAAAATTTGGTTGGAGAGGAGGGGGCGGTGGTACCAGAAATGCAGACTGAGACTGAAGCTCCGCAGCCAGGATTTATTACCATTCTCAAAAATCGCAACTTCCTCACCCTCTGGAGCGGACAGATCTTTTCCCAGTTAGCAGATAAAGTTCTACTGGTGCTAATGATTGCAATTATTGAGAGTCAATTCCAGTCTGAGAATCAAAGTATCAGCGGTTGGGTATCGGCGATCATGATTGCCAGTACCATTCCGGCGATCTTATTTGGCTCGGTGGCAGGCGTATTTGTCGATCGCTGGCACAAAAAAGAAGTGTTGGTGATTACCAATCTGCTCAGAGGTCTGTTATTAGTGATGTTGCCATTACTATTGTGGTTGACCAAGGGGCAAGTGGTCGCCAACTTACCATTAGGATTTGAGATTCTGCTAATCGTTACTTTTGCTACGTCAACTCTCGGGCAGTTTTTCGCCCCAGCAGAGACAGCAACAATTTCGATGATTGTTGATAAGCCAGATTTACTTTCAGCAAATTCGCTGTATACGACCACGATGATGGGTTCGTTGATCGTGGGGTTTGCGGTAGGCGAACCAATTTTAGCGCTAGCCGATAGTTTTGGTGCGAGCCTTGGTCTTGGGGTAAATATCGGTAAAGAAGTGTTGGTTGGTAGCAGTTACATCCTGGCAGGTATTCTCCTGTTGGTGATGCGGACGGGTGAAACCAAACAAATCCCGACTGGGGAAGAACCCCATATTCTAGCGGATCTGCGGGATGGGATAAGTTATTTCAACACGCATAATAAAATTAAAGGTGCGTTGATTCAACTAGTAATCTTTTTCTCTGTGTTTGCAGCGATGACGGTGTTAACCGTACGCATGGCCGAACTCTTACCTGAAATTAAAGCTTCACAATTTGGGTTCCTGCTGGCTGCGGCTGGTGTCGGCATGGGCTTAGGCGCAGTAATCCTGGGGTATATCGGTCAGAAATTTTCACACAATCAATTGAGCCTATATGGATCGATGGGAGTAGCGGCGACTCTAGTTGGGTTGTCTTTTTCCCAGTCTCTCTGGCTGAGTTTATTATGTCTGGTAACAATGGGGATATTTAGTGCGGCGATCGTCATTCCCATGCAGACTACCATTCAATCCGAAACGCCAGAAGAGATGCGTGGCAAAGTATTTGGACTTCAGAATAATGCAATTAATATCGCCCTGAGTTTACCATTAGCACTGACTGGATTTGCGGAGACTGCCGTAGGTGTCCCAACAGTGCTACTCTTTTTAGCAGCGATCGCGGCCATCGGTGGCATTTTTACTCAAAAATATAATTTAGGGGAGTAGCGATCGAGCGGATATTTCTGCGATCGACAGTACTTAGCAGATCTTTTATCACCCTTACCCATTCAAACTTGTCGTCGATCGGTGCGAACATGCCTAATTCATAATTGATAATCCCTGATGGAACCTATTATTCAACTACGTGGAGTATCCCAATCCTTTGGTAAGAGCGTAATTCTAGATAAAATGGATCTAGATATTTATCCTTGTGAGGGTTTGGGGATTATCGGCCCATCCGGTACTGGTAAATCGACGATTCTCCGGATTATCGCTGGATTACTGATTCCGGATGAGGGCGAAGTTTATATCCAAGGTAAACTCCGGCGCGGCTCGATCGAAGATGGCAACGACTCGATCTATATTGGTATGGTGTTTCAGCAAGCTGCCCTGTTTGACTCGCTGACAGTAGAGGAAAATGTCGGTTTCCGCATGTTCCAGCAGTCACATATCCCCCGCCACAAGATCCGCGAGTTGGTGGAAGCTAAGTTAGAAATGGTCGGATTGGGGGATGTGTCCGATCGTTATCCCGCACAGTTGTCTGGTGGAATGCGCAAACGGGTCAGTTTTGCCCGTGCGATCATGTCCAATCCCGAACATCCTGAAGATAACCCGGAAGTTTTGTTATATGACGAGCCAACCGCTGGATTAGACCCGATCGCGTCTACAGTAATCGAAGATTTAGTCAGAGATCTCCAACATGCCGATGGTGGTTGTAGAACGCATGTAATGGTTACGCACCAAGAGAGTACGATTCGTCGGACTACCGATCGGATTGTCTTTATCTATCATGGCAAGGTGCAATGGGACGGTAAAACTACTGAAATCGACACTACAGATAATTCTCTAGTCCGTCAATTTTTTAGTGCTAGTACGCACGGCCCGATCCATGTGATCGATTAGGCGAGCGGGAATAGTAAATAACCCAAGTTGCTGCCGATATTCAAAGCGGTTTCCATCGACGGTATTTCAATAGATAGCAGCTTCGGTTAATCGGCACTACCAAACTAACCCGCCTCTTTATTCCGCCACGATCGCACCAGATCGATCGCTTGACTAGTCCAAATCTGGATGTTATGACCGAATCTTTGTGCTTTTGCGGGAATAGTATTGGTAAACGCCCGGATCTTTACACCTATAAATTTAATTAGTTCGATCGATCGGGTTTGCCACTTATTTGGTTCTGATTCGACTTGTTGCGGTTGACCGAGCGTTGGTGACAATGGTTCTGTTCGCTCAGTCCGACTGACTTGTGGGGAGGTTTGAGTTATTCCTGCTGTAGGCTGCGGAATCACAACTGGAATCGGCACTAAAATTGGCTGTGGTGGAATATTGGCTGGCGGTTTGGGAGTTATCAGGGCTGGAGTCGCTACGGGATTTGGATTGATGATTATCGGTATGGTTGGGAGTGGTAGCTCGGTCTGAGGTCGATCGATCGCGGTGGCTGCCGGAGATGGCAAGCTATTTGGTAATTGTGGAACGACTAAGACTGGAATAGGGATTGAAATTTGAGGTACAGATGGCACGCCACTTGGTAGCTGTGGGACGATCTCAACCGGAATAGGACTTGCACTTGGTTGTGGTGTTGGCGAGATTGCAACTGGACTAGGAAGCGCTTTGGGTGCTTGTGGATCGATCTCTATCGGACTAGTAATTGGCGCTGGTTGTGGGGTTGGGACACTCGCAACTGGAATAGGAAGTGTTTTGGGTTGTTGGGGTGCAATTGCTATTGGACTGGGACTTACAGTTGGTTGTGACTGTTGCGGTGTAGGGGCTACTGGGGTAGGAAGTGGTGTGACTTGTGGGGGAGAAGTTGCTGGTGGACTAGGGATAGCAATTTTTGGTGCGATTGGGGTTGGGGCGGCAGGGCTGGGGAGAGGTGGAACCACGCTAGGAGTTGCCGCAGACGGCGAGCTACTGACTGGGGGGACTGGATCTATGGATCTAGCTGGAGTCGTTATTGCTGGTAGTGGAGTTGGATTTACAGCAATGTAATTTGGATCGATTAGTGAAATCGCGATATTTGGCTCGATCTCACCCTGGATTAGTTTAGCCAGACTATCTTTTTTCTGAGGATCGTAACTAAACGCGCTGACTGTATCGTTATAGACGTTGGGAATCGAATTACCTCGATCGTCAACCAGTTCTAATCTCACCCAGTTTTTACCCTGTTTGAAACCTTGGAGATAGATCGGTGCCCAGCGATCGACAATAAACTGTTGGTTATTGATGGTGACGCGAACTTTCCAATCGGGGAGCGGATCGTCCGGATCTGTTGCTACTCGCTCGGGTGCATTTGTCAGATAGTAATCCAACATAATCGGCTCCGCTCCATATATACCCGCAGGACGGCTATAAGTAAGAAGTGGTCGTTGGGGATCGGGATTATTTTCCGCAGTTTTTGTCAGAACGTGAAAGGTGGTTTGAGCGTATGCACCCTCATTCTTAAAGCTTTCATGCCACGGACGCGAGGCAAATACTCGGATGGTATGGGTTCCAGCCGCTAAGTTTTCAAAAATCAGGGGTTGAGTCAGATCGTAAACACCTTTATATGTCTGCTTGTCGAGAATCACATGTAAATGATTGCCCAATCCTAGCGCAGCACTTTTGAACAGCGGCAGATCGCTAACTTGTAATTTGACACTGATTCGATCGTCAGCGAGTATTTGGTTGGGCTGTGGACTGAGAATGCTTACTTGTGGCTGAAATTTAGCTAAGCTCGGCGCTAATTTAGTAATGCTTTCTGGGATATTAACTTCGGAGAGTGGCCCATCAGGATTCATTAGCTCGCTAGTGGCGATCCCCTGTTCGGTTTCACTGGGTGTTGTTGTAGTGGGTTCTCGATCGAGCCGCTGTGAGAGCGATTCACAACCGATCGCCCCGATCGCCAGGATCAGCACTAAGCACGATCCCACGAGTCGCTTGACTAATTTCCACTTCAAATTCGCTCTCAGCACCGATACCTCTATTTCACGAGTTACTAGTTGGCACTGCTTATTTTACTAGGATTGGCGAGTTTTTACTTGACGATCTAGCTTTTTGCCAGATTTACTAATTTAGGGGGATGTTTCCTATTTGTTCCGTCTCGTCCTTCAGCGGTTGAGGATGGATGTACATATGTAAACAGCATTTTTACTAACGACAGTGTAAGCTTCAAATCAAAAAAGATTTTTGCCCAGTAAATTGGCTGGAAACCTTGCTGAAAAATGCTTGCGGCAATTATTAAGTTTGTTTAAAAAAAATGTATTAAGCTTGACTTTCATCACGGTTCTATCGATTTAAGATCGACACAAGCATTTAAGGCTGCGACTTTGAATTATTGTTAACGAATGATGAATATGGGTAAGTCATCAACCTATAATCCAATGAACAGCGGTACTGTTAAATGAACTTGTTTTGTTTATCCTAAGTGCAGCTCGGGCTTGCACCTTCGGGATGTAGGCAGACGAGCAAAGTTTTTAGCTCCGTTTCACTTCAAGAGCAATCTTGAAAAATGGGCATAGTTGGGTATAACTTCGTTCCTGGTCTATAGAGGAGAGTCCTCATGACAATTAGTCCCCCAGAGCGGGAGGCAAAAGTAAAGGTAGTCGTAGATACGGATCCAGTTCCTACTTCTTTCGAGAAATGGGGTAAACCGGGTCATTTCGATCGCACCCTAGCTAAGGGGCCAAAAACCACTACGTGGATTTGGAACCTTCATGCCAACGCCCATGATTTCGACAGTCACACTAGTGACCTAGAAGACGTTTCGCGTAAGATCTTTAGTGCTCACTTCGGTCACCTCGCCATCATTTTTATTTGGTTGAGCGGGATGTACTTCCATGGTGCCCGTTTCTCCAACTATGAAGCGTGGTTGACTAACCCCACTGGGATCAAACCCAGTGCCCAAGTCGTCTGGTCGGTTGTCGGTCAAGACATCCTCAATGCCGATGTTGGTGGCGGTTTTCGTGGGATTCAAATCACCTCCGGTCTCTTCCAAATGTGGAGAGGCGCAGGTTTTACCAACTCCTTCCAGTTATATTGCACGGCTATTGGCGCGCTCGTCATGGCTGGCTTAATGCTCTTTGCTGGTTGGTTCCACTATCATAAACGCGCTCCCAAGCTGGAATGGTTCCAGAATGTGGAGTCGATGATGAACCATCACTTAGCTGGTTTGTTAGGTTTGGGATCTCTTAGTTGGGCAGGTCACCAAATCCATGTATCTTTACCAATTAATAAGCTGCTGGACTCTGGTGTAGCTGCTAAAGATATTCCCTTACCCCATGAATTTATCTTGGATCCTTCCAAGATGGCAGAACTGTACCCCAGTTTTGCTAAGGGTCTGACTCCATTCTTTACTTTGAATTGGGCAGAATATGCAGACTTCCTCACTTTCAAAGGTGGTCTAAACCCTACTACTGGTGGTCTGTGGTTATCGGATCAGGCTCATCATCACTTAGCAATTGCGGTGCTATTTATCGTTGCTGGACATATGTACCGCACGAATTGGGGCATCGGTCACAGCATGAAAGAAATTTTAGAAAATCATAAAGGTCCGTTTACTGGCGAAGGTCATAAAGGTCTCTATGAAGTACTAACTACTTCTTGGCATGCTCAGTTGGCAATCAACTTAGCAATGTTAGGGTCGCTCAGCATCATTGTGGCACAACACATGTATGCGATGCCTCCTTATCCTTACCAAGCAACGGACTACGCAACTCAGTTATCGCTGTTTACCCACCACATGTGGATTGGCGGTTTCTGTATCGTTGGTGGTGCCGCTCACGGCGCAATCTTCATGGTTCGTGACTACGACCCAGCAATGAACCAAAACAATCTTCTCGATCGGATGTTACGTCACCGCGACGCGGTAATTTCACATCTGAACTGGGTCTCGATGTTCTTGGGCTTCCATAGCTTCGGTCTGTATATCCACAACGACACTATGCAAGCTTTGGGTCGTCCTCAGGATATGTTCTCTGACAAAGCAATTCAGTTGCAGCCCGTGTTCGCTCAGTGGGTGCAAGGTCTGCACACTGCTGCGGCTGGTAACACTGCGCCAAACGCACTGAGTACTGCTAGTCTCGCTTTCGGTGGCGATACTCTCGCTGTCGGTGGCAAAGTGGCAATGATGCCGATCGCATTAGGAACGGCGGACTTCATGGTTCACCACATCCATGCTTTCACCATTCACGTCACTGTCTTAATTCTGCTTAAAGGTGTACTGTTCGCTCGTAGCTCGCGGTTAATCCCCGACAAAGCTAGTTTGGGCTTCCGGTTCCCTTGCGACGGCCCCGGTCGGGGTGGTACCTGCCAAGTTTCTGGTTGGGATCACGTCTTCCTCGGACTGTTCTGGATGTACAACGCAATTTCGGTTGTAATCTTCCACTTTAGCTGGAAAATGCAGTCGGATGTTTGGGGGACAGTATCGCCAGACGGTACGGTCAACCACGTTACTGGTGGCAACTTTGCTGCTAGCGCGACGACAATCAATGGTTGGTTGCGTGACTTCCTGTGGGCACAAGCTTCTCAAGTTATCAACTCCTACGGTACGGCGCTGTCGGCTTACGGATTGATCTTCTTGGGCGCACACTTCATCTGGGCGTTTAGCTTGATGTTCCTGTTCAGCGGTCGCGGCTACTGGCAAGAACTGATCGAATCGATCGTTTGGGCGCACAACAAGCTCAACGTCGGCCCAGCAATTCAACCTCGCGCTCTGAGTATTATTCAGGGTCGAGCGGTTGGTGTAGCACATTATCTCCTCGGAGGTATTGCGACAACCTGGGCATTCTTCCTAGCTCGATCGATTTCGATCGGTTAGCGAAGTCAACGTCGATACTTCAGTAGCGAGAATAGTGGCAACTGCTCTAAATATCGCTACTGAACCGAACCCAGTTAGCTGGACTTCGGTAGCAACATTAAAGTAATGCTAATTAATGCCACACGAGATGGTTGCGGTTAGCTTACGGCCTACTACAATCGTCTCGTCTGTCAGCGAGGAAACCTGATAAGAAAACTATGGCAACTAAATTCCCTAAATTTAGCCAAGACCTCGCACAAGATCCGACTACTCGTCGGCTCTGGTACGGGATTGCCACGGCTCATGATTTTGAAAGCCATGATGGCATGACTGAGGAAAATCTTTACCAAAAGATTTTCGCAACTCACTTCGGTCACCTCGGCATTATCTTTCTGTGGGCTTCTGGCAACCAGTTCCATGTAGCTTGGCAAGGTAATTTTGAACAGTGGATCAAAGATCCACTAAACGTCAGCCCGATCGCTCATGCAATTTGGGATCCCCACTTTGGGCAACCAGCAGTTGATGCTTTTACTCAAGGTGGTGCATCTAATCCTGTCAATATCAGCTATTCCGGTCTCTACCAGTGGTGGTATACGATCGGGATGCGGTCGAACGATGACTTGTACATGGGTTCGATTTTCTTACTCGTGCTTGCTTCAGTCATGCTGTTTGCTGGTTGGTTACACCTCCAACCTAAATTCCGCCCCAGCTTGTCTTGGTTCAAGAATGCTGAATCTCGCCTCAACCACCATTTAGCTGGTTTGTTTGGTGTGAGTTCGCTAGCTTGGACGGGTCACTTAGTCCACGTTGCTATCCCGGAATCTCGCGGTCAGCACGTTGGCTGGGATAACTTCCTCTCGACCCTACCTCACCCGGCGGGTTTGACTCCCTTCTTCACTGGAAATTGGGGTGTATATGCAGAAAATCCTGATACCGCTCAACAACTCTTTGGTACATCCACAGGTGCTGGCACGGCAATCTTGACTTTCTTGGGCAGCTTCCATCCTCAGACTCAATCTTTGTGGTTGACTGATATGGCGCACCACCACCTAGCGATCGCGGTGATTTTCATCGTTGCTGGGCATATGTATCGGACAAACTTCGGCATCGGTCATAGCATTAAGGATATCCTCAACGCTCACCGTCCGCCCGCTGGTAAGTTAGGTGAAGGTCACAAGGGTCTGTATGACACTGTCAATAATTCCCTCCACTTCCAACTAGGTTTGGCATTGGCTTCGTTAGGTGTGGTCACTTCCTTGGTGGCTCAACACATGTATTCCATGCCGCCTTATGCGTTCTTGGCACAGGACTTCACTACCCAAGCTTCGCTGTATACCCACCACCAGTACATTGCTGGTTTCTTAATGGTTGGTGCCTTCGCTCACGGTGCGATCTTCTGGGTACGGGATTACGACCCAGAGCAAAACCGGAACAACGTGCTCGCGCGGATGCTAGAGCACAAAGAGGCAATTATCTCCCACTTGAGCTGGGTGTCTCTGTTCTTAGGGTTTCATACCCTCGGCCTCTACGTTCACAACGATGTCGTAGTTGCCTTCGGTACACCTGAAAAACAAATCTTGATCGAACCCGTGTTCGCACAGTTCGTTCAATCCGCTCACGGTAAAGTGCTTTATGGTTTCGATACCTTACTATCCAATGCCGATAGTATCGCTTCAAATACCAATGCAGTTTACCTACCTGGTTGGTTGGATGCGATCAACTCTGGTAAGAACTCCTTGTTCCTAACCATCGGCCCTGGTGACTTCTTAGTTCACCATGCGATCGCATTGGGTCTCCACACCACCACGTTGATCTTGGTCAAAGGTGCATTGGATGCTCGCGGTTCCAAACTAATGCCCGACAAGAAAGACTTCGGCTACGCCTTCCCTTGTGATGGCCCCGGTCGTGGTGGTACTTGTGACATCTCAGGTTGGGACTCCTTCTACCTCGCGATGTTCTGGATGTTGAACACTCTAGGGTGGGTAACATTCTACTGGCACTGGAAACACCTCGGTATTTGGCAAGGTAACGTCGCCCAATTTAATGAGTCCTCGACTTACTTAATGGGTTGGTTACGCGATTACCTCTGGCAGAACTCCTCGCAGTTAATTAACGGTTATAACCCTTACGGGATGAACAACTTGTCTGTATGGGCATGGATGTTCCTCTTCGGACACCTCGTCTGGGCGACTGGCTTTATGTTCTTAATTAGCTGGCGTGGTTACTGGCAAGAGTTGATCGAAACACTTGTCTGGGCACACGAGCGGACTCCATTGGCGAACTTGGTTCGTTGGAAAGATAAGCCCGTTGCGATGTCAATCGTTCAAGGTCGTGTAGTAGGTCTAGCTCACTTCACAGTTGGTTATGTCCTCACTTATGCAGCCTTCCTAATCGCCTCTACGGCTGGTAAGTTCGGCTAAGTCTGAAGTTATTATCGGTTGAATAGAATCCCTCGTCACATAGTGGCGGGGGATTTTTAAATTGAATCCCTCGTCACAATGGTTAGAGAACACCTTAAATCGTTCCAGTTGTGGGAGAGCTAGCAACGGCTACCGATTTGATGGGGATTCTCCCTGCGAGATAGGCAAACCGTCCCGCAGTAGTGGCTAAATTCATCGCCTGAGCCATCAGGGGGGCATCCTCAGCACAAGCGATCGCGGTATTGATTAATAGGGCATCCGCGCCGATTTCCATTGCTTGAGCGGCTTCGCTGGGGGTACCGATGCCAGCATCGACGACAACGGGTACCATAGCATTTTCGATGATGATTTGAATATTCGCCAGATTTCTAATTCCCTGTCCCGAACCGATGGGCGAACCTAGGGGCATTACAGTCACACAGCCAACTTCTTCTAAGCGTTTGGCGAGTAGTGGATCGGCATTAATATAAGGAAGTACGGCAAAGCCTTCTTTGACTAACTGTTCGGCTGCTTGGAGGGTACCGATCGGATCTGGTAAGAGATATTTACCTTCAGGGATGACTTCAAGTTTGACAAAGTTATTATCTTCCTGTCCGAGTAATTTGGCCATTTCTCGGCCCAATCTGGCCACGCGTACTGCATCCTCGGCAGTCTGACAGCCAGCGGTATTGGGTAGCATCCAGATTTTAGTCCAATCGATCGCTTCTGCCAAGCCTTCATGTCCAGCGGCTTTGGTTTGCACTCGGCGCACGGCCACAGTAACGATTTCACAGCCACTAGCAATGATGCTGTGTTGCATTTCGGCAATGCTGCGATATTTCCCCGTACCCGTCATCAGTCGGGAGTTAAAGGTTTTACCTGCAATAATTAAAGGTCGATCGGACATGGGATTTTAGATTTTGGATTTTGGATTTTGGTCACAACGCTGAAAACTTCATTCAGCTTATAAGTTTAAAACAGAGCGATCTAAACTCGCCAGCAACGATCGACTGTCAACTGTCCCCAAAAACTATCCGCTCCTAGTATTAGCAAGCTGCTAACACTAGGAGCGGTCTAGCGGGTCTGTTCGCTGGAACCTGGCTGCTGAGAGAAACTCTATTACAGAACAGGAATGAATCTAGAATGATTCTAAAAAAGACAAACCTACGATATTCTAGAGGACAGTCCCAGCACTCAGCCGGCTAACTCCAGTTTCGAGACCCAGACGTGTACTACTCTCGATCATGGGCACCACCTCCTAATTTACTAATTGGTTAGCTGTTCGGAACAACGAGTACATTACTACCTGCACTTAAGCTAACATAGCAGTGCGCGATTGACAATCTCGATCGATGTAAATTTAGTTGAAGCGATTGGGAGAGTGAAACCTAACCACCTCAACAAATTAGTGGAGCGATCGCGAATGAGATCTGCTGGCTCGAACATCTGAACATTCGATCTGTCAATGTGCTAATATTTTGACAGAAAGGGAGTAGCTCTCAGTCGAGTTTGAGACTGAGCCATTCGAGTCAACATACTGGCGATGAGCCTGGTTCGGATGACAGATTTTTAGGTTGTGATTGACAACAAAAATTTGGGAGCGAGACTTTCACCATGTTGCACATCTATTTGGATGTGGGGCAGGTGAAGTCGACCGCGCCTGAAACCTCGCTCCACTCCGAGCTAATATTACAGGAGTCGATCGAGTTGCTAGAAGCATTTACCCAATCGTTATTGTTGATTACCTCCGCCGAATTGGGGGACAAAAGTTTTTTAATTACGATGATTCTCGCGTTTCGCCACCCTCGGCGCTGGGTGTTTATCGGCACGACATTGGCATTAGCGATTATGACTGTGCTATCGGTACTAGTCGGTCTCATATTTACTGTAGTCGATCTAAATTATCTGCGTTACGCTGAAAGCATCCTGTTCCTATTTTTTGGCCTGAAGCTACTGTATCAAGGCTGGAAAATGTCGCCAAACGAGGCAGGTGGAGAGTTAGCCGAAGCTGAAGCTGAGGTTGAAAAAGCCGAGCGTAAATTTGGTAGCCCCAGTCCGACGAAGATGGTACTGGAAGCATTTACCTTAATTTTCATTGCTGAATGGGGCGATCGAACGCAATTTGCTACGATTGCATTAGCGGCAGCAAATAATCCTGTGGGAGTGTCGATCGGGGCGATTTTGGGGCATACGATTTGTGCGGCGATTGCGGTCATTGCAGGGAGATCGATCGCGGCAAGAATTTCAGAGCGTTCGATTACACTCATCGGTGGCGGCTTATTTGTAATCTTTGGCATCCTTGCCCTGTTTCAGCACTAAATAAACAGCTATCTTCTGTTGTTGCGAATGGACTTCACCAGTATTGTTTTAATTCAGATCGCCGTCTTTTCCTGTGTGGCGACATTGTTGCCAACTTCTCGCAGCAATTCTAGCAGCAAAATGGCGGCAATCGTCGTGTTGGTGGTCTTCGGTGTAAGTTGGTATGTCGTGCCGCAGCAAGCGGTGAAAATCGGGATGGCTGCATGGGTGGGATTATTACTACTACCGATGTATCTGATGTATCGCCTTGAAGCTTTGGTCGCGAACTCACAGTATCTCGCCGCCAGTCGGTTGGCGCAGTGGCTACGATGGCTATTACCAACGGACGGGATGTGGATTTATCACCACCTCTTGCAGGGAATTTCTCTAGCCCACATGGGGCAAATTGAGGCAGCAGATGCGATTTTCGATCGCTATCAATCAGACGATCGGACGGAACTCGCTCGCTCGGCGACAGCCTTATTATATCGTTCTACCGATCGCTGGCATGATTATGTGGCGTGGGTCAGACAGCGGCTAATTTTGGTCAGACGGATGACCTTGACAAAAATAAACCGCGCGTTGCCAGAAAAAAAGCTCGGACAAGGGATGACACTGGTTTACTACGTCCGGGCGCTGGCAGAAATCGGCGACCTGCGTGGCTGTATTACCGAACTAACAAATTTGGAACACGATCGCCAAATCAATCTCCAGCAGTTAAATCTTGTGCGTATGTATATCCTCGCCTTTTGTGGGCGAGTCGAGGCGGTGAGGCAGTCATGTCAGCGGATTCTCGCGATGTACCCAGAGACGGTACATCAATTTTGGATTAGCACTGCTGAATTGGCTAACGGCAATGTTGAGGCAGCAAGAGCTGACTTAACTCGACTTCAGCAGCTAACTACCGATCGATCGATCCAAGAAGATATCACTTGGCGATTGTCTCAACCATTGCCGGATTTGGACAAGCTGACTCCTGAAGATTGGAAGATCCTCGGCCAAATTGAAGCCCAAACCGCTCAAGAGGCCAAGTATAGCAGCCAGACACCTGCAGATATATCCACTCCAGCAACTAATTTTATTATCTTGGTCAATGTGCTGGTTTTCTGTGCCGAACTATACTGGCAATATCGCTCGGGTAATCCCAAGGCAAGCTTTATCGAATGGGGTGGATTGATTGCGCCATTAGTTGTCGGTGGCCAATGGTGGCGAATTATCACCGCTAACTTTCTCCATCTAGGATTTTTGCACTTAGCGATGAATATGGTGGCGTTGATCTATCTGGGTAAGTTCGTCGAATATCGGTTGGGTACATTCAGATTTATCATTGCCTATATCTTTGGGGGCATCGGTTCGATGGCAATGGTGACTTATATCGATACCCGCTGGATGACAGAACCACACGTAACAGTCGGTGCGTCGGGGGCGATTATGGGGCTACTGGGGACGATGGGGGCGATTCACCTGACGGGATGGCAACGCGGAAAGGCAATATCTGCCGCACGACAATTTCAAGCAGTGTTGTTTAGTGTCGGCTTTCAGTTGATCTTCGATCTCACGAACGGACATACAAGTATCGTCGGTCATTTTTCAGGATTATTATTTGGATTTTTGGTAGGTTTGGGATTATTATTATTTGGTACTAAAGACTAACTTCGATCGGTAATTATCTCATATAGGATAAGTACAGTACATCATCGATCGCGATGGAAACAAGACAGCTATCATTCTATCGATTTGCCAAAAGCAAGGCTGTTAAATGTCAAGGAAATTGGGTTTTTCCGAACTTTTGGTGAAAGTGGGCGATACTCCAGGGGAGAGGTTTCACCACAGATCGGATCGATGCGAGCATCTTCGATTAATTCTGCTTCCTTCGGCTCCCAGTAGAGATTTTTTCTAGTGATAGAAATGTTGAGATTCTTCTGGTTGCGATAGGCACTGTAATGCTCGACGATAATCGTCGGGTGCTTTTTCATCAAGCAGTCGAATAATCCTAAATCGGCTCTCCTGAGTTTGTGGTGTAAAATGTATAAGTCAATACAAATAGTCGAATGAGATTCAATCTGAATTATTTATTAAATCTGCCAGGGGTGATGGTAGAAACATGTGCAGAAGTAGAAGAAATGATATCACTAAAGCTAGAGATATTAGTCGAAGAGATGAATTGTCCACATTGCCAAAAATACACAGAAGAGTTACATCAAATGGGTTTGAATGGGTTTTACCTCCGGCTGCTTAATCCGAGCTGACGTTATCTAGGTGCGACGGAAGTTGTTACCTCCAAAATTCATGAACATCATCAAATTACTCAAACTCAGCCGACTCCAGTCGATCGATATTATCGCCCCAATTGCGACAGGTGGATTTGTAGTTTTGCTATGGGAATCGGTTGTTTATATCAACCAGATTCCCCCATATTTATTACCACCACCGAGTTTGATTCTCAAAACTTTAATCCAAGAATGGCCGACGCTAATTGCTGCTTTAGGGATTACTGCTCAGATCGCGCTAGTTGCATTACTTCTAGCTGTAGTCTCTGGTGTAGCGATATCGATTTTGTTCGCTCAAAGTAAATGGATCGAACGTAGTTTGTTTCCCTACGCTGTTTTATTACAAACTATGCCGATCGCGGCGATCGCGCCGTGGATTATTGTATTATTTAAAAACAATACTTTTGCAGCTCTTGTCGTTTGTGCTTGGATTGTGGCGATATTTCCCATCATTGCGAATACGACGTTCGGACTCAATAGTTGCGATCGAGTATTAACTCGCGTCTTTCAACTTTATAGTGCATCTCGATGGCAAACTCTGATCTATCTACGATTACCTAGTGCCTTGCCTTATTTTTTGACTGGCTTGAGAATTAGCGGCGGGTTGGCACTCATTGGTGCTGTGGTAGCAGAATTTGTGGCAGGAACTGGTGGCGTGAATTCAGGAATCGCTTATCAGATCTTGATCTCTAGTTACAATCTTCAGATCCCGAAAATGTTTGCGGCGCTATTGATGACAACGGGGTTAGGAATTGTGATTTTCACAGTGTTATCGATCGGTTCGGGATTGGCGATCGGACATTGGCATGAAACGAGGAATCGTCAGTTCTAATGCCGCAGAATCAAGCTGAATTCTTAATAAATCTATCTATCTAAATTAGCTAAAATGTTCGATCGAAATAGACGTAAATTCTTGCAGTATTGCTCGCTAGGATTGGGAGCGACAATCCTAACAACAGCTTGCGATCGGACTGGCAAATCGGCCTCGACAGTTGCGATTAATACTGGTAAATTAGACAAGATTAACTTTGGACTATCCTGGGTTGCTGAAGCCGAGTATGGTGGCTACTATCAAGCCGTCGCTGAGGGTATTTATCAGAAGCATGGATTGGATGTGAAAATTATTCAAGGTGGGCCTCGCGTTAATAATGGGTTGTTATTAATGTTGGGTGGGATCGATTTAGCTGTCAGCACGGGATACGAAGCAATTAAAGCGATCGAAACCAATCTTCCCAAAGTTACTGTCGCCGCAATTTTCCAGAAGGCTTCATCGGTAATCATCGCCCATCCAAATACTGGCGTGAGTTCGATCTCCCAATTAAAAGGTCGCCCGATCTATGTTGCCTCGGCTGGAGCCTCTACTTATTGGCCATTTTTCCGGAAGAAATACGGGTTTAGCGATAGTCAATTACGTCCTTATAATTTTGATATCAAACCATTTCTCGCCGATAAAAAAGTCACTCAACAAGGGATCGTTACTTCCGAACCATTTTCGATCGAGAAAGAAGGTAAATTTAAGCCAGTAGTTATGTTAGTAGCTGATGCTGGTTATAATCCTTATGACTTTACGATCGAGACCACTAAGAGATTGGTGGAAACCAAACCCGAATTAGTTCAAAGATTTGTCGATGCTTCAATTAAGGGATGGTACAGTTACCTTGCCGATCCCACAGCCGGAAATAAACTGATTAAAAAAGATAATCCGGAAATGACCGATGAGTTAATAAGCTATAGTATAACAAAACTCAAGGAACTTCAAATCATTCAGGGTGGAGATGCCCAGACCAAAGGGATCGGCATGATGACCGATATTCGGTGGAAAACTTTGTTTGATGATATGACGAAAGTAGGAGTATATAAATCAGATACTAACTATCAGGAGGCTTACACGACGCAGTTTGTTGGGAAAGGTAAAGAGTATTACCAACCCAACCTTTTTTAAGTCAGCTCGCAGCCCCGATCGATTAGATTGGCTACAATCTGCATAATTTGCCATCCCAGCGCCCAACTAAGTAAAAAGACTTATGGATGGGAATTTTGACCGTTGTAGATCGATCTTAACTTCTGTAAGATAAAGTTATGAATTAGCACCCACACAAACTTCAGCACATAGAGTGAGAATTTTCACCCTCAGCTACATTAAATCGATATTCGAGCATCCCGCCAACGTTACGACTCATTAATTACCCACGGCTTTGATGCTATGCATGTATACTGCACCCGCCCAACCTGTCACACCCCGCTCAACAGTATTGCCGAGCTAGAAACGGCACTCGTTCCGGGACAATCGTTTCAGCGGTATTGCACTAGCTGTCGGATGCCATTAGTGCTCAGTGGTAAGTATATCCCGATCGAGCAATTAGGGGCGGGAGCCTTTGGCGTGACATTTGTGGCGATCGATCTTAATATCAAAGGTCGCAGATGTATTGTCAAACAATTACGTCCGACGACCATATTAAAGCCCGACCAAATCTCAAAAATCAAGACCTTATTCGAGCGCGAAGCGCAAAGCTTGGATTTACTCAGCGAGATCCCCAAAATTCCGACGCTATTTGACTATTTTATTGTCAAAGATACCGATCCAAATACCAATATCGAACAAGAATTATATTACTTAGTTCAGCAATATATTGAAGGTGAAGATTTAGCAGCTCCGATCGGTCGTAACGAGCGATATTCATCCGCTCAAATCGTCACTTTCTTGTATCAAATTTTGCCTACTTTAGAAGCAGTTCACGATCGCGGGGCGATCCATCGCGATATCAAACCAGCAAATGTGATGAAATCGAGTAATGGGGATATTTATCTCATCGATTTTGGTGCGGTCAAGCAAGTAATGAATGGACTGCCTACTCAACAATCGATCGTCATCGGTACCGATGGCTATGCCTCTCCCGAACAAATGATGGGTGGTGCGGTATCGCCTGCTAGCGATTTGTACTCGTTGGGCGCATCCTGTATGTCACTAATGACTGGCAAGAATCCCAAGGATGAAGGGTTTAGGGAGATGTTAGGGAACTGGCATAGTAGTATCGACATCGCTCCCCAATTGGCGAATATTTTGTCGCGCATGACTAGCTCCCAGGCTAGAGAACGCTACCAGTCAGCAGGAGAAGTACTATCTGCCCTAGAAGAAAGCAATCTCTTGCCCGAAAATCTGCCGCGTACTGGAGTGAGAAATTCACCATCCAGACCGCTCTCAGCGCCGATGGGTTCACAGCCGTGGTCTTCACCACCCCAATCTTCCCCGTCGCCGCCGACACCCACACCCATCCCCTCTCTGACTCTGTGGCAACCGCTGCGCCACTCAGCGCTATTTGGTTCGGGTAGTTGGCTCTTAGCCGTGGCGATCTTTAGTTTCTTGGGTACGGCGTGGTATTTTTCGGGATTGTGGTTGGCACTGTTGGCAGCATTGGTGATATTTAGCTATAGCGGCGGTAAATTTGATAAACTGCAACTGCTGGCGATCGCCGTGATTTCTAACATCGCTATCTTTGCGATCTTTTCGCCAGCTAAAATCGGTGGGATGATGACTGGTGGCATCAAAGGAATTTCGATTTTAGTACTCCTCACAATTTTGGTTACAGCAATCTCTTTTGCATTGTTGACATTATCCAAACTCTTGAACCAATCGAGCGGTAACCAATAGCAATTCTTGCTGAGGAAAATAATGCGGCAACAATTATCGACCGGACGGCAATTAATTAGGTGAGAGGGAATAGATGCTCGATCGAAAAAATTTACCGACAGCGATCGGATTAGCTGCCTCTTTAGCAGTAATTGTGGTGACGCTGTTTCTACTCAAGTCATTCTACGATCCGCCTGCAACTGCATATTCTGGATTGGAGCTAGCTCAAAAAATCGGTCGCGTCGGTAATCTTACCGGACATACAGACGTAGTATCATCGCTAGCGATAGCCAGCGATAGCCAAACAGCCTTTAGCGGCAGTCACGATCGCACCGTCAAACAGTGGGATTTACGCGAAAATAAGCAAGTCAAGACACTGGAGGGAGCTGGGGGCGCGATCCTCTCGTTAGCGATCGATAATACATCTCAAAATCTTGCCAGTGGTGGCATGGACGACACGATCCAGGTCTGGGATGTCGCTACAGGCAAGCTCAAATCGAAACTAGACTCAGCGACCAAAGGAGCTTATGTAACGGCGTTGGCGATGACTCCCGATGGGCGCAGTTTGCTAGCTGGACGCACGGGCAACTCGATCGAGAAATGGGATCTCGAAACCAAAACTGTTTCGCAGACTTTTAAAGATCCCACCGCACCCGTACTCACGGTTGCAGTGAGCAAGAATGGTGAATTTTTGGCTGGGGGTAGTTCCGATCGCCAAGTCCGGCTGTGGCACTTGGGATCGAGTAAATTACTGTACGATCTCTCTGGACATACAGGTTGGGTAACAGCCACGGCGATTTCACCTGATAGCAAGACCCTAGTGACAGGGAGCATCGATAACACCATTAATTTGTGGGATATTAGCTCTGGAAAAAAGCAGAAAACTTTTCGCGCTCATGCTTATTCGGTCTCGGCTGTGGCGATTTCTCCCGATGGTAAAATGCTCGCTAGTGGTGGTTTCGATGGCGAGATTCGACTATGGGATCTCAACTCGGCTCAAAACCTGAAAACTTTTTCAAATGCTCATAGTAAGGTAATTACCGCTCTGGCCTTTAGCCCAAACGGACAAACGCTGCTCAGTGGCAGTGCGGATGGGGACATTGGGATCTGGCGGGCCAATTAATCGCACCAAAAGCGATCGATCTGCGATATGGTCATCGAATGGCTCATCGATCGCATCTCTCCTAAATTTATCGTGGTAAAAATTACGCGGACTTCAATTCAAGCTGGCAAACTAGAGTGGTTTTATCGGGAAGTCCAACCAGTCGGTGGGGAAGATTCCCAGACCGCAATCTTGTTGCATGGACTGCCATCCCAAAGTTTGAGTTGGACGGGATTGTTACCATCATTAGCCGAAAATGGGATTCGGGCAATCGCGCCGGATTGGATCGGTTTTGGTAATTCTAGCAAGCCGGAACCGCGTGACTTTGCCTATACTCCAGATGCCTTTGTCGGCGCATTTTTCGAGCTAATGGATACTTTGAGTCTCGATCGAGTTTCGTTAGTCGTCCAGGGCTTTTTAGGCACTGTGGGGATACAATATGCGCTACGTTATCCCGATCGGATCGAGAAGTTAGTCATTCTCAATGCCCCGTTGACGATGAGTGCAAAATTACCGTGGAAGCTAGTGCAGTTGGGATTACCAGTTGCGGGAGAAATGCTCGTGCAAGATCCGCTCTCAGTCGAGCGGACGCTCGAAGCTGGCTGTAAATTGACGATCGAGGATAAGTATCTCGAAGTCTATCGCAAACCATACCTCAAAAGTTCTGCCCCCGGTCGCACGCTCCTCGCCACCATCCGCAACCTCAAATTAGCCGCATCCCTGACTGAGATTGCTACTGGCTTGCCAAAATTAGATCTTCCCATCCAACTTATCTGGGGGACGAACGATCCCTGGCTCGATCTCGCTCAAGCTGAAACTTGCGTCAAATCCTTGAAGCAAGGGGAATTAATTCAGCTGCCTACCGCCGCACACTATCCTCAAGAACACTGGTATGCTGATATTAAACAATCGATCGTGCCGTTTTTGCGAAGGGATTAGGGCTGAGCAGGTAGGGTCGGCAGTTTCCAGCAGATATATTTGAGCCGATCGCTAGATTAAAATATTGCTGTCATGCTACTTTGAAATACCCAGCAACCGTGAAAACACTAATAAAGATCGGAATTGTTACTTGCGGGGACTAAGTACCGACAGTTATGGTACTGTCAATGGAAGTCGATAGTCGATCGCTACTAAATCTTAAACGCTCATTGCTATGTCTGACCTGCCGTTTACTCTGGATCAATTACGGATTCTCAAGGCAATTGCTGCGGAGGGTAGCTTTAAACGCGCCGCTGATAGTTTATACGTGTCGCAACCTGCTGTCAGTTTACAGGTGCAGAATCTCGAACGTCAATTGGATGTACCGTTATTCGATCGCGGCGGTAGACGCGCGCAATTAACTGAAGCCGGACATTTATTGCTCAGTTATGGCGAAAAAATTATTACACTCTGCCAGGAAACCTGTCGCGCGATTGAAGATCTGCAAAATCTGCAAGGTGGCACGCTAATTGTCGGTGCTTCGCAAACTACCGGGACGTATTTGCTGCCTCGGATGATTGGGATGTTTCGCCAAAAATATCCCGATGTATCGGTGCAATTGCACGTTCACTCCACCCGCCGCACGGCTTGGAGCGTAGCCAACGGACAAGTAGATTTGGCAATTATCGGCGGCGAAGTCCCCCCGGAATTACAAGAATCGCTCGATATTCTCCCCTATGCTGAGGATGAATTCGCACTGATTTTACCTAGCAATCATAGTTTGGCGGGGATGAAAAGCATTCCGAAAGAAGAGTTGTATAAATTGAAGTTTATCTCCTTAGATTCGCAATCAACAATTCGGAAAGCGATCGATCGCGTGTTAACCCGTTGTGACATCGATCCCAAACGCTTGAAGATCGAAATGGAACTCAACTCGATCGAAGCCATTAAAAATGCCGTTCAAGCTGGCTTAGGTGCTGCTTTTGTCTCTTCATCCGCGATCGAACGGGAGTTGGAAAATGCCACATTACATCGCGTTCACGTCGATGGTGTGGAAATCAAAAGAATGCTGGCAGCAATCGTCAATCCCAACCGCTATCGCTCTAAAGCCGCCGAAGCTTTTGCCCAAGAAATTCTCCCTAGCTTTACCAATTATGCCTGGGATGCAAATAAGCTCTTCTCCAAGCGTGTCAAAGCTGAAATCGATATTATTGACGAGGAAAGCTGATAAATATGCGTTACGCTCGTCGAAAATACAGCAGCGAGCGAAATTGCTGCTAAGTTAGGCACTATCCTTTCCCCAAAGAAATCGATACCGAACCAGAGACGATGAAAATTGCGCCGACTAAAGCAAGTGGGGTAAGGTGTTCCGGAGCGACTAAACCAGGCGCTAGCCAAGCAGTCATACTCATTGCCACGATCGTAAAAATTGGTGCTAGCGCTAAGATCGCACTTACGCGCGAAGCTTCCCAATGTTGGAGCGATTCGGCAAAAGCACCATAGGCAACTACGGTATTTAAACCGCAAAAAATTAGCGCGAGCCACTCGATCGAGTTAAGCTGAAGTAGGATCTGGGGTTTGGCTAGCATCCAAAATAATAGCCCGCAAGCACCATAAATAATCCACATGATATGTGTAGAATCCAATTTAGTTAATAACTGCTTTTGGATCAGCGCATATACCGCCCAACTCAGTCCAGCAATTATTAACATGATGCTACCGCTAATATATCGATCGCTATCACTAACCAATACTTTTAATTGTTCGTAAAAGAACCCGATAAATCCCGCAACTAAAACACCGACACCCATCCATTGATAGCGGGTATAACGTTCTTTGAAAATTACCAATCCGCCCAAACTTAAAAACACACCCGCTAACTGAATTAACACTTCGGCATGGGAAGGCGATGTCGCTTTCAATCCTAATACAAAGAAAATATAATTACCAGTCAACCCAAGAATTGCGATCGCTAGTAGATAGACAGGTACAGCTCGCAATCGAGCAACTTTCGGTAAATTTCCTTGCTTTGCTAAGTAACAGCCAAGTAAAATAAATGCAGTAGCAAATCGAAACCAATTAATTGTATAAGCATCTAATTTTTTTAGGACGATCGCGAGCGCAACTGGCACCAATCCCCATAAAACGACGGTAATCAAGGATAACCCCAATCCCAATCTCCAGTTACCAGTCGTCCGATGCAGTTCCATTATTTTAGGTGTCGATTGTTTGTAGAAGCTTGTAGAGTTTATATCCTAACACCGATTAGATCGAGCGCGTAGAAAAATTACAATTATGGATGATAATCTTAGATCGATCGAAATTGTTATCGATCGCATTAATAGTTCGCCACATGGACGAATTACTTTTGCTGAATATATGGAGGTAGTATTGTATCATCTTCAAGCAGGCTATTATGCTAGTAATGCCGAGCGAATAAGCGAGAGTGGTGACTTTCTCACAGCTCCACATCTGGCGGCTGACTTCGGAGAGATGTTGGCGATTCAACTACATCAAATCTGGGAAATATTAGCTCATCCTGCCTCATTTAACATCGTTGAGATGGGAGCGGGACAAGGCTTATTAGCAGCTCAGATTTTAGAGTATTCACAACGCGAATATCCGGATTTTTTTCAATCTATCGATTATATTATCGTCGAGACTGCACCAGCGATGATTGCAGCACAACAGCTAAAATTGAAAGCTCTACCCGTGCGCTGGTGTCAATGGGATGAGATTCCCGATTCCTCGATCGTTGGCTGCTTTTTATCTAACGAACTTATCGACGCTTTCCCCATTCATCTGGTAACAACCGTTGCTGGGAAATTGCAAGAAGTTTATGTGGTTCAAAATATAGATGGAAGATTTAGTGAAGAGATTGGAGAGATTTCAACCGATCGATTGCATGAATATTGGCGACTAAATCAGATCGATTTACTAACTGCTAAATATCCCGATCGATATCGCACCGAAGTAAATTTAGCTGCATTAGATTGGCAAAAAATTGTATCGCAAAAATTGCAACGCGGGTATATTATCTCGATCGATTATGGTTATACTGCCGATCGCTATTACAATCCCATGCGTTCTCAGGGCACATTACAGTGCTATTATCAACATGCCTATCATAACGATCCTTATATTAATATCGGCAACCAAGATTTAACCGCACATGTAGATTTTACCGCATTACAAAATCACGGTGAATTATTAGGCTTGCAAAGTGTTGGCTTTATCCAGCAGGGGATGTTTTTGATGGCATTAGGATTGGGGGAGAGGATCGCGGCGATTGCGAGTAGTGGTGGTGATATTCAATCTCTACTCAGCCGCCGCCAAAATCTCCATCAACTTATCGATCCGATGGGTTTGGGTAAATTTGGTGTCTTAATTCAGAGTAAGGGTTTAACCTCCGCCGAAGCAGCTAAATCGTTAAGCGGTTTAGCGATCGATCGAGCCTACTAAGATCGCAGTTATTCGATCGGCAACATTTAGAAAATTGAGGCACTAATCGCTATTACTATATCTCATCGCAGTCGAAACTGCTGTACGTCTGATGATGATATCTAGCTTTTTATTGACTTCATCAAATTTACGATTGGTATCCAGTCTAAAGAGATCGAACTCGGCGCGAAATGCATCGATCTTATCTTCAACTGCATCGATTTCATTATATACCCGATCGAAAGCTAAACTTAATTCTGCTGCTGTAATTTGAGTATCTTCTAACCGTTGAATGCGTCGATTAAAACTTCTCAATTGCCGATCGATTTCACGATCTCGATCCGGGAGTTGGCTAGCTGGGGTCATTTACTTTCTAATTGCTTGTAGAGCATCGACAGATCTATTATAAATCGCTAATTATTCAATGTAAATCAGCAAACAGCATAGGTATCTAATATGACTAGTTATCGATTTACATATTCTGTCTATCAGCGTCCATTCAGCCAACCACTGCAAACGAGTCAGGGTATTTGGGCGGTGAGAGAGGGGATCATCATTCAGCTCACTGACGATCTCGGTAGATCTCATGCTGGAGAAATCGCACCGATTCCGTGGTTTGGTTCGGAATCGCTCGCACAAGCGATCGCATGGTGTCAGCAGATTGGCGATAATATTACTCGCGATCGAATTTATCTCATTCCCGATACTTTACCCGCCTGTCAATTTGGGTTTGGTAGTGCGTTGATAGCTTTTAACGATAACGAATCGATCGATCGATCGCAGCCGGAAATAAGTGCATTATTGCCCACAGGTGCTACTGCAATCGACGCATGGCAGGCATTATGGGAACGAGGATATAGAACCTTTAAATGGAAGATTGGGGTAGCGCCAATAGCCGCAGAACTGGCGATCTGGCAAGATTTAATCGCGGCTTTACCACAGGAAGCAAAACTTCGTCTCGATGCTAATGGCGGATTAACTTATCTCGAAGCAGTGCAATGGCTAAAAATTTGTAGTCGCGAGCCGAAAATCGAATTTGTCGAACAACCGCTACCACCCGATTTAGTTACTGAAACGCTCTACCTAAGTCAGATTTATGATACTTCGATCGCGTTAGATGAATCTGTCGCAACATTCGATCGACTTCAAGCTATTTATCAACAAGGTTGGCGCGGTATCTATGTTGTCAAAGCTGGAATTGCTGGGTTTCCGTGGCGATTGAGTGAATTTATTTCTCAACATCAACTCGATGTGGTGTTCTCTTCAGTCATCGAAACAAGTGTCGGCAGAAATGCCGCAATTAAGTTAGCATCGAGATTGCAAATAAAGCGAGCGATGGGTTTCGGGATAGATGCGTGGTTTGAAGACGATCTTTAAGCCATCTTGGTTTGTGCAAACATCAGCTGAACTCACAACAATTAAAATCTATTTCTAGAAACTTACCTAACGTCAGTTCGGGTTAAGGATTTCCGTTGGCGATAGCCTCTCATTGGAGAATCGATGACTCCTAGCTTCGTTTCTGCACCGCCCTCAAATGAATTAGTTGCTCATAGCAAAAGTTCTCTGAAGAGAACTGCCCAATTGCTTAGTTCGTTTCAACGAACTTTTGCTATTAGCCCGAACTTATAGTTCAGAGCGGTGCTTGAACGGAGCAAATCAATTTTCCTTATCCCGAACTCATGTTAGCTATATTTTTCCTACCAAAAACTTAGAGTGGTTATCGACCACTCTAAATCAAACGCTCTAGTTTATTCATCAACTATCAAACATTAGCTAAAGAGGCGATCGGATCGGCAATAGTTGCCGATGGTGCCTGAAATTCACCAGTTGTAACAAACTCTAATCGTAGCTTCAACCAAGTGATAAACTGTTTGTTTGTTGAAATAATCGCACTTGCAGGTTGAGGAATTTTTGACTTGACGCTAGCTAATTCGGGCGCATCCAAGAACGCAGGTCGATCGATAAACCAAAAGTCAATTTCTTTCTGATTTTCTTGATAATTTCGCACCCGCTCGCTCAGCACTTCATCGAGAGCTTCTTCTTCACGTAAAAATTTATAACTGGCAGCGATGTAGTAGTAGGTTTGCATGTTGTTTAGGGAATAGGGAATAGGGGATAGGGGATAGGGGCTAGGGGCTAGTGGCTAGTGGCTAGTGGCTAGGAACTGCCAATCCAAAATCCAAAATCCAAAATCCAAAATCAATTGCCTTTCATTGCAGCTTTCATCTCACGAATGGCTCGATCGATTCCCACCAGTACCGATCGACTGATGATACTGTGGCCGATATTTAATTCTTCCATACCAGGCAGCCCCGCGATCGGGTAGACATTCCAATAAGTCAGTCCGTGTCCGGCATTAATCCGCAAGCCAGCAGCCAAGGCGCGATCGCAGCCAGCCTTTAAATTAACTAGTTCCCGTTCCCCAGAATTGGCCTCACAAGCTTCAGCATAGCGTCCGGTATGTAACTCGATGAATTTTGCTTTTACTTGTGCTGATGCGTCGATTTGGGCTGGATCTGGGTCGATAAATAAGCTGACCGGAATCTCCGCCGATTGTAATTTATCGACTACTGATTTCAGTCGATCGAGTTGTCCAGCAATATTTAGTCCCCCCTCAGTCGTCACCTCTTCCCGGCGTTCCGGTACGAGCGTAACATAATCCGGCTTTACCTCCAAAGCGATTGCGACCATCTCCGCCGTCGCTGCCATCTCTAGGTTCAATCGCGTACGGACGGTTTCGCGCAATAATCGAATATCTCGATCCTGCATGTGCCGACGATCTTCGCGCAAATGGGCGGTAATTCCGTCGGCACCAGCCAATTCCGCCAATACCGCTGCCGCGATCGGATCGGGTTCTACAGTCCGTCGCGCCTGTCTAATCGTCGCAACATGGTCGATATTTACCCCAAGCGTCAACAATTTTTGATTCTCCTCGTTCGGTTGTAGTGTAAATTGGTAGTAGCAAAACTCAGTGATTGCAGATCGAATTGAAAAATGGCGCGACCTACAATTAATTAATTTTGTGGGCACTATACAAATAATAGGCTAACATTAGCCAGTACCAGCAGGAGGACTATTCCTTGTCTCGTAGATATCTTTTTACCTCCGAATCTGTGACCGAAGGTCACCCTGACAAAATCTGCGATCAGATCTCTGATACAATTTTGGATGCTCTACTCGCTCAAGATCCTTACAGCCGCGTGGCAGCAGAAGTTGTTGTCAATACCGGACTCGTATTGATCACTGGCGAAATCACTACCAAGGCTACTGTCAATTATATCGACTTAGCCAGAAAGAAAATCGCTGAAATTGGTTATACCGATGCTGATAATGGGTTTTCGGCTAATAGCGCTTCGGTGCTGATTGCCTTAGACCAACAGTCACCGGATATCGCCCAAGGTGTAAATTCAGCTAAAGAATGTCGCGACGATGATAACAGTCATCGCTTTGACGAGACTGGTGCTGGAGATCAGGGGATTATGTTTGGGTATGCTTGTAACGAAACACCCGAATTAATGCCTTTACCGATCAGCTTGGCACACAGAGTTGCCTTGCGCTTAGCTGCCGTGCGGAAGCTGGGCGAATTGCCGTATCTGCGTCCCGATGGCAAGACTCAAGTAACTGTTGCCTATGAAGATGGCAAACCTGTCGGGATCGATACGATTCTGATCTCGACTCAACACGATGCTGCAATCGGTGAGATCGCAGATGATGCTGGCGTTCAAGCCAAAATCAAAGCCGATCTATGGACAGCAGTAGTTTTACCTGTCTTCGCTGATTTAGCGATTAAGCCAGACGACACCACCAAATATTTGGTCAATCCGACTGGTAAATTCGTCATCGGTGGGCCTCAAGGTGATGCTGGCTTAACCGGACGGAAAATTATCGTCGATACCTATGGCGGTTACTCGCGTCATGGTGGTGGTGCTTTCTCTGGTAAAGATCCCACTAAGGTCGATCGTTCGGCGGCGTATGCTTGCCGTTATGTTGCCAAAAATGTCGTCGCTGCTGGCTTGGCTGAAAAATGTGAAGTGCAACTCAGCTATGCGATCGGTGTCGCACGTCCTGTCAGTATTTTAGTCGAAACTTTCGGCACTGGCACGATCGATGACGATCGAATTTTTGAACTGATCGAAGAACACTTCGAACTACGTCCGGAAGGGATTCTCGCGACCTTTGGCTTGCGAAATCTCCCCTCAGAGCGCGGTGGTCGGTTCTATCAAGATGTCGCTGCCTACGGTCATTTTGGCCGATCGGATCTGGATCTCCCTTGGGAACAAACCGACAAAGCTGCTACGCTCAAAGCTGCTGCTGCGAAGTTTCAAGCTGCTAAAGTCGGTTAGAAGTAAATCTTGGAGTTATCTAGCTCCGAAATTAGCGATCGATAATTTCAGCAGAGATCGGGCGATCTCCAGCTAAAAAAAGTAAGGGTACTCCTCAGAGTACCCTTACTTTTTGAATATTAAATTTGCCCCAACAGTCTGCCGTGCTCATATCGTTAGTTCACTCGTGTAGTTCGATCGCTTGTTATGTTGGCATAACCGATACGTTAGACTAACAAATAAAAGCCGTTGATGAGTTGAGAGTAAACCTCGTAGCGGTAAGCACGAGGTTTACTCCACCTAAATAGAGGGTGCCCGACAATTTCATCACAGGATTGGGCAACATCACGAATAAAATTGTTTATATCCCCAGGAGTCTGACTAAGATGGTAGCTCAAATTCAAGACTTTGATGCCCAGCACTGGGTCAAGACTCGATCGTCACTCGATCCTCTCCAATCCACCTTTCTGACTTGGACGGGTGCGATTTATGCTTTCGTCCCAGGGGAAAAGCGAAATCGCCTGTTTAAAATGGTCGGTGTGAGTGTTTGTCGGTGTATTCCGACGGGAGAGGGAAGCTGGGATTTTACCTCCAGAGAATTAACTTATTACCGGCACCCAGAGACCGGAGAAATTTTGCGGACATGGCACAATCCCTGGACTGGCGAAGTCCTCCCGGTGATGCATGTTGCCAATAACCCCGTTCAAGGGATGTTTAGGGGCAAGTTTCCGGCACGAGTAGATGGAGACGACACCACGTTTGTATTCGATCTATTTTCTACTTATCCCAATCCGCTCGCAACCGATCCCAAATTTGCGGCATATAGTCCCAATCCCACTTATCAAGCCGCCGAATTATTTAAACTTACCGTGCCGACGCAAGAATTGTTGAATCCAGAAATCATCTCGGTTTCTCAACTGAAACTATGCTGGGATCGGATCGGCCCTTGGATTCCGTGGATGAAAATGGGCGATCTCCCTGGTAATTTAATTTATAGTGCTTATGGCGGGAAAGTCAGTGGGGTGAGTGAATTACCGCAATTGCTTCAGGATGAAATTAAGACTCGCGTGCCGCTATATCAAAATGCACCAGCATCTTTGTTGGATGTGGACGATGTTACTTCATGGCTGTATTTCCAAAAGCACTTTGATGCTTATTTAGCTGGGGAAACTTTCCCATTGCCACAATCAGAAGAAATTTAAGGAATAATTAACGTGAGCCTGCCTTCGCGGACTTTGCAGTGCTAGCCCCGAGTTGCGGAAAGTGCGATCTTGGGGTTTCCCCAAGTAGAGCACCTTTTCAAGACACAATCGGCGGCAGGACTCGATCGAACCAAATATCCTTAACCCGAACTCACGTTAACTAGAAACATTAAAACTATTTTTAGGGAACCTCGAATTTGCTGCTTGTCATGAGACTATCTTTAGTAAAGCTAATTTGACTGGTGTTAATGCTAGTGGTGCTGGTTTCATCGATCTCTTCAACGATCGATCGAGATGTATATCACCTTCAACAAACATTTCCATTGCAAATAATGATACACAAACGATCGATCGAATACATTTAACACTTATCGAATTTTGAGCGACTATGTGTTTGTGGGCAGTGCCCACCATACGAAATTGAAATCTAAGTTGCCACGGTTGTACGTGATGCGTAACTGTCGATCGATTCTGCTAACAGCGCCTCATAGGTTTTCCAGCTAATCCCGGTCAAGTGAATGATTTCAGCTGGGGGTGCGAGTAATATTGCAGTCATAGGTTGAACCGAAAAGCTCTGAATTTATTTTAGTCGTTCGCTTGCCAGCTCGATCGATCCAGAAACTATTAAGATAAATCGTCGTCTGGGAATATCTAGTTAATTAGTCACGATGAACCCCATCCAACCGAATCCTGCGCATCGTCTAGCGCCGATCGATATTATTATCCTATCCAATGGCCCCGGCGAAGTGACCACGTGGGTGCGTCCTGTCGTTCGTGCGTTAAGAGCTAAGTTAGGCATGGAGCGAGATCGGGTGCGGATTTCGGTTGTACTATCACCCTGTCCGAATGCGAGTGGGCGAGAAGTCCAGATTGTCGAGAGTTATCCTGAAGTCGATCGAGTGCAAGGTGCGGAGTATTTTACCAAGTTTTTGGTGTGGGGCAAAACCGCCGAAAATTGGGATTGGCGGGAGCGGGGGGTAGTTATTTTTTTAGGTGGCGATCAGTTCTTCCCTGTTGTCATTGGCAAAAGATTGGGTTATCAGACGGTAATTTATGCCGAATGGGAAGCACGGTGGCATAATTTAATCGATCGCTTTGCGGTGATGAACGATCGAGTCATGGCAAAAGTGAAACCGCAATATGCCGCTAAATTTACGATAGTCGGCGATTTGATGATAGACAATCGGGACGATCTTAATTCAACAGCTAACGATCCCAATCCACTAAGTCTGCTCGGGATTTTACCTGGTTCTAAAGCGGCAAAACTGGGGATGGGATTACCCTTAATGTTGGCAATTGCGGAATATCTACAAGCAGCTCAGCCACAGCTAAAATTTGCCATTCCGGTCGCGCCGACGATCGATATCCCCACCCTCGCTAGCTATGCCGATCCCGCTCGCAATCCGGTAATCGCGCTAGTCAATGGTGCAACTGCGACGCTAGTGACGGAAGCAGCACATTCTTATCTTCTGACTGCCAAAGGTTTAAAAGTCGAATTACGCACGGAACATGATTGGCTGGCTGAATGCACCCTCTGTTTGACGACGGTTGGGGCAAATACGGCTGAATTAGGTAGCTTGGGTGTCCCGATGATAGTTCTAATCGCGCTGCAACAATTGGATGCCATGCGCGCCTGGGATGGGCCATTAGGGATCTTAGTTAATTTACCGCTACTGGGAACGCCGATCGCCAAAATCGTCAATATTACTGCGTTTCGGATGATGGGAAACCGGAAGTTCGCATGGCCGAATCTATGGGCGAACGGCGAAGAAATCGTACCCGAGTTAGTAGGATATTTGGATGCCAAAAACGTCGCTGAGTTTGCACTCGACTATCTCGAACATCCAGAAAAATTAGCAGCGATGCGATCGCGATTGCAGCAAGTCAGAGGTGAAGCGGGTGCTGCGAATAAGTTAGCGGCGATCGTGGCAAGTCTACTCGATTGCTAATTACTGACAAAAACAAAAAATAGACCACCAGTGAATAGCGATCTAAGTTGCAGTAGTTATTGGGTAACTAATGTAACCCATCATACTCGTAAATCTACTTTATATAAATCAGCCAGTTGATGGATCTGCTTTACGTCAAACGGCTGACGTTTACAATTTTGCGGCACTGTCTTGCTACTCACGTCTTGCACCAGATGAAAAATCCCTAGTGAAGTGGGGTAAAGGGGAAAGGTGAAAGGGGAAAGGAACACGCTTACCATCTACCCTTCAACCCTTACCCCTTTACCTTTCCCCTCACATCACTAATAGTAAATATATATTGATGCAAGATGTGAATATTGTCGAAAGAGCATCTTAACTTGTTATGCCAATGCAGCTTTAATTTTGACGAGTGCTGCGGCTTCGCCTGGACTTACTTTCGGATTGCCCGAACCGAACAAACCGCTGCCAGCAGCATTTGCGACTGCTTCGGCACAAGCATAAATAAACTGTTTGAACTCCGCCACTTCTTCAGGTGTTGCCTTAGTGCCGATCGCAGCAATCGCCAAATCGACAGTTGCAATCGCTTTAGTCACGATCGCGCCAGACTCGACATCTTCGGCTTTGACATCCATTTTCTGGCGATCGATCTTACCATTAGTGAGCGCCGTCTCCGAAAACGCCGCTTGGACGATCGAGTTATTGGGATATTTCTTCGCTGCACCCACGATTTCTTTGCTCAGAGCGACAGCTTCGATCGCTGTAGAGACGATCCCCAGATCCGCCATTGCTACTGCCATCCCGATCGCTCCAGGAGCTTCGGCAATCGCACTTAGTTCGTCAGGAGTGTATGTTGCCATGAATTAACTACTCGATTCGATACGACTGCTTGTATCTTAGCAGTTTCAAGTTATTCACTTGGATAAATTGTATATTTAGTTTTAAGTAATGTGACAGATCGATAGCGCTCTCCTCAATCTCGATCGGCTGTTCCTAAACTTAATAACCTGAAGCACACCGATCGCTCACTTGGTAAGAAAAGATACTATTTTAGAAAGATTAAAATATCCGACTTCGATCTCAGGTAATATAATAATAGGTAGAGTTTACTCGACGAGCCTTAACGATCGATCGTCGATTTACGGTATTTTGATAATAGCGCAGAGTAGCCGATCGGCTCTAATTATGTTTGCCATTTGACAAGCAAACCGATCGAGTACACTATCCAATCTAGACTAATTCCATGAATATGCTAGAGAAAATTAGGATCGATAAATTTCTAATTCTAACAATATCGATCGCGCTAAGTGCGATTTCGATCGGATACATTCAGCCCGTTGCTGCCAAGAATGTTCCCGCCCAAGTTCGGGCGAAGTCTTTTATCGAGCTGTGTCGCAATCGTAATAAAATCGGTGCTGATGCTAAATACACAGTCGGAGTACTCCTAAAAAAAGTCTCAACCACTGATTGTAAAACAGCCGATCGTCAGCTTCAGGAATTGACTGCTCTCGAACTAGATAACGTAAAAATCAAAGATCTTCAACCTTTATCATCGTTAACTAAACTTGTTAAGCTTTCGCTTAATTCCAATCAGATTGAAGATCTGCGACCGTTATCAGCACTAGTCAATCTTAAAGAACTATCGCTATATTCAAATAAAATTAGTGATATTCAACCGCTACTACCGCTTACCAATCTAACTTCTCTGATCTTAGTCGATAACAAGGTGCGAGAGCTACGCCCATTATCAGCACTAACTAATCTAGAATTACTCTCACTCAATTCCAATGAAGTAAAAGATATCGGTCTGTTAGCATCTCTGACAAAACTCCAAGATTTATCGCTGAGTTCCAATCAGATAACTGACATCCAACCTTTAGCAGCTCTTGTCAATTTAACTTCGCTATCGATTGGCAGCAATCAGATTACCAAGATCGAGAGTTTATCATCGCTTTCAAAATTAAATTCTCTGACATTAGGTAGCAACCAAATTCAAGATACCCAACCGCTATCATCACTAAAAAATCTGACATTTCTGACACTTAGTAATAATCAAATAACCGATGTCAAAAATTTGGCTGCACTTACCAATCTAAATTTTCTGGACTTAGATGGCAATAAAATTGTAGACATTCAGCTATTGTCATCGATGAAGAATAATCTAAATTCATTGTCATTAGCGAGCAATCAGATCGTAGACATTAAATCTTTGTCAGCCTTTGGAGAACTAACTTTTCTATCTTTAGGTAACAATCAAATAAAGGATGCTAGACCACTAGAATCGCTGAACAAACTAACCTATCTCGATCTAGAAAATAATCAGATTAAAGATATTCGACCTTTATCGCGGTTGAGTAAATTAATAGACCTGACATTAGAAGGTAATCAGATTGATAATATTCAGCCGTTATCATTTTTAAATAATCTCGAGCGGCTTAGTCTAGGTAAAAACTCGATCGTAGACATCAAAAATTTAGCAACATTGACTAAGTTAGAACGACTAACTCTCAACAAAAATCAGCTTAAAGATATTCAACCATTATCATCGCTGTCTAAGTTAAGTTCTCTAGATTTAGAAGGCAATCAGATCGAAGATATTCAAGCTTTATCATCACTAACTAAGCTAGAACGACTAGCGATCGCCGATAACCCGATCGCCAATAAAAATTGCCCGCTTAAATCCAGTGCGGTTTGCAACTTTGGGAATAAATAGCCACCTCGATTACTGTGTGAATCCATGAGTTTGCTAAAATACAGCCAGCGGTTAGGTGTTGGCGATCGAGATGTAATCTCACCAAAGACGCATCGATATATCTATGATAAGCACAGTTAGCATTCACACTACCCATGTCCAACCCTCAATCTGCTATTTCCCATCTGACTCCAGCGACATCACTGAATGAAGTCTATCAAACATTGAAACCAGATCCTCTAACTACCAAAGCCGAATTAACTGCATTCTATCGGAGTGAGATGAATCAGGTGAGAGGTGATATGGTACAGCGGATGCAATTACAGCTCGATCGAGCGCATAATATTGGTTATTTTAAAGCCTTTTTTATGGGGCATCAAGGGATTGGCAAATCGACAGAATTAAGCCGCCTCACCGATCGAGTCCAAGCTAAATTTAGCCCGATTCGCTTTAGTGCGATGAGCACCTTAGATCCGAGTAACTTTCAGCCGTTGGATGTGTTGCTGATGATGATGGTGAAAATAGCGGAACAAACCAGTCTCCCGATCGATGATGGTGGTGCGGGTAAACCACCGCCAGAAGCACGTTTAAATGAGATTTGGGACTGGTTCGCGACGGAAAAGGATACGCGAGATCGAGCGACGGCTTCAGCGATTAACATCGAAGCTGGCAGTGGGATTAAGGCTGATTCGCTCTGGGGCAAGGTGTTAGGTTTATTTGCCACACTAAAAGGTGAAGTGAAGTTTTCGTCTAATCGCAAGCAAGAAGTAGTGGCTTATCGCCTCAGTCGGTTAGATTTATTGATTAAATTGGCTAATCGGTTGTTAGATGATTGTAACGATCTACTCAGACAAGCGAATGGGAAAGAATGGTTATTTATCGGTGAAGATTTTGATAAGGCGGGGATTCCGATCGCGAGGCTAGAGGATCTATTTATTACTTATGCCAATATTTTCAAAGATCTGCGTTCTCACCTAATTTTTAATCTGCCAATTACCCTCTATTATTCGAGTAAAGCCCCCCGTTTACCATTTACTGAAGATCGCTGTTTTATATTACCAGATACACCAATTTTTAATCGAGATAAATCACCAAATCTGCCAGGGCGAGAGGCGTTAGCCGCAGTACTCAAGGCGCGGATGAATCCCGATCTATTTGCGAGTAACCAGATGATCCGATCGATTATTGCTTCTGGGGGTAATTTACGCGATCTATTTGTGTTGGTAAATTATGCCGCAGATACGGCGACATTGCGCGGTGCGAACCAAATTGAAGCCAATGATGTCGAGAAAGCGATTCTCAACTTGCGGGGAGATTACGAGCGACGGTTGGGGCAAAGTCCCTTCGATCTGGACAAGGTGACTTTCGCCGATAAATCCGATCGATTAATCCAGATCTATGTAGGCAATCCCGATGCTCAAATCACTGATGAAGTAATGTATTCACTCTTAGGTGCTAGAGCGGTACAAGAATTTAATGGTAAAAGATGGTTCGGCGTACATCCGTTAGTAGTAGATATTTTAATCAAACAAAATAAGCTCCAACCGGATGCTAATGGCAAATTTCTTGGAGGTATCGAATAGATGGCGGAGATCGGCAGTATTATCGATATTCAAAATCGCTTAATCCTCTGGGCAAATCGATCGCATCAAGGATTAGCGCGGGTGGAGTTTGCCTCGGAATTTTCACGCCAGCAAGTACTGCAAGCGGTGCGAACAGCGGTAACTGCTCAAGGTTTAAGCTTTAATGAAATCGTCTTACCCAGTCAAGCCGATCCAGAACTTGTAGTCTCGACATTAATCGATTGGTTAGCAATCCAACCGCCTGGAGTAGTCTCGATTACTGGATTTTCCACCGCATTCGATCGGCAAACATCTCTCGCTGAAGCACTACGAATTGTCAATTACAATCGCGATCGATATATCGTCCCAGGTGTGAAACAAATTTGGTGGATGACTCCAGCTTTGATGCAAGTCGCCATTCACGCCATGCCAGATCTCAATAGTTGGTTTGCGCCACGGTTACAGTTGACAGAAGCAATCCGTACTAATCAGTCAACTGAGATCGAACCAGCCCTAGAATTTGCTCCTGCTAGTTATGCAAATATGGCGGATACGCACCGTCGGGTGGATAACTTATTGCAGCGATTCGATCGAGCACAATCGGCAGGTTTGCCTGATGATGAATTATTGAAAAACTATTTATTACCAGCATTGGAATCTTTGGCAGAGGTAGGGGCACAACAAGAATTAAGAGATTTGACTTTGCAGTTTGAGGGGCTGTTGGGGCGGTTGAAAGTTAATGATTCTCCAGATGTTGCCATTAGTTTAGGTAGACTTGCTAGACTTTATTATGACCAAGGACGATACAGCGATGCGGAACCATTATTCGTCCGCGCTCTGGCAATTAGCGAACAGCAACTCGGAGTCAATCATCCATCCACTGCTACTAGTCTGAATAATTTGGCTGAATTGTACAAATCGATCGGCAGATCTAGCGATGCGGAACCATTATACGTCCGCGCTCTGGCAATTAAGGAGCAGCAACTCGGAGCCAATCATCCATCCACTGCTATTAGTATAAATAATTTGGCTAGTTTGTACTATTCGATCGGCAGATCTAGCGATGCGGAACCATTATACGTCAGCGCTCTGGCAATTAGGGAACAGCAACTCGGAGTCAATCATCCATCCACTGCTACTAGTCTGAATAATTTGGCTAGTTTGTACAAATCGATCGGTCGCTACAGCGATGCGGAACCATTATACATCCGCGCTCTGGCAATTAGCGAACAGCAACTCGGAGCCAATCATCCCGACACTGCTATACTTTACACGGGCATAACTTGAGCATAGGCGATCGAAGAGATGATAGTCTAGTAAAGTCAAGGAAAAAGTGGAGCTTGAGGGATGAGCAATCTAAACTTTACGGAAGAAGATCGAGAAATATTAAATTATGAAAGATTTCACCATCCTCATCCCAGGGTCCAGTTGAAGATGGAAGTATTATGGCTTAAAAGTCAAAACTTACCTTTAAATATGATTTGTAGGCTAGCAAACATTTCACCTAATACATTGAGGAAATATTGTCAACAATATCAGGCTGGTGGTATAGAAAAACTCAAAGAAATTAACTTTTATCAACCCAAAAGTGAATTAAAATTACATCAGACAACTATCAAAGAATATTTGAAATTGAATCCTCCAGCTACCATAAATGAAGCTGTAAATCAGATTGAAAATCTTACCGGAATTAAACGCAGTCCAACCCAGATCCAAAAATTCCTGAAATCAATAGGGATGCGATGTTTGAAAGTTGGGGCTATTCCTTCTAAAGCAGATCCAGATGAACAGGAAGAATATAAAATAAATAAGCTAGAACCCAGGTTAGAAGAGGCAAGACAAGGAAAAAGAGCGGTTTTCTTCGTGGATGCGGCTCACTTTGTCATGGGAGCTTTTTTGGGGATGATTTGGTGTTTTCAACGGCTGTTTATTAAGTCACCTTCAGGGAGAAAACGGTTCAATGTGCTGGGAGCATTAAATGCCATTACTCATGAAGTTATTTTGGTTACTAATGACAGCTATATCACTGCTATTCAGATTTGTGAACTTCTGCAAAAATTAGCTGACCTAGGACTGAGCATTCCCATTACTCTGGTTTTAGACAATGCTCGATACCAAAAATGTCGAGTTGTCCAAGATTTAGCTAAATCCTTGGAAATAGAATTACTATACTTGCCGACTTATTCGCCCAATCTAAATTTGATTGAAAGGCTCTGGAAGTTTGTTAAAAAGAAATGTTTATATGGCAAGTATTATGAGGATTTTACTCAGTTCTCATCAGCCATCTCTGAATGTCTAAATGATGCTCATCTGCAACATAAAAAAGAGCTTGATTCCTTGCTCACACTCCGCTTTCAGCATTTTGATAAAGCTCAGGTTATGACCGTTTAAAGTATATTAGTCTGAATAATTTGGCTAGTTTGTACTATTCGATCGGCAGATCTAGCGATGCGGAACCATTATACGTCCGCGCTCTGGCAATTAGGGAACAGCAACTCGGAGCCAATCATCCATCCACTGCTACTAGTCTGAATAACTTGGCTGGTTTGTACTATTCGATCGGTCGATATAGCGATGCCGAACCATTATACGTCCGCGCTCTGGCAATTAGCGAACAGCAACTCGGAGCCAATCATCCATCCACTGCTACTAGTCTGAATAACTTGGCTGGTTTGTACAGATCGATCGGTCGATATAGCGATGCCGAACCATTATATATCCGCGCTTTGGCAATTAGGGAACAGCAACTCGGAGTCAATCATCCATCCACTGCTACTAGTCTGAATAATTTGGCTAGTTTGTATGAATCGATCGGTCGATATAGCGATGCGGAACCACTATATGTTCGCGCTATCTCAATTTTTGAGCAACAATTGGGTGGAGATCATCCGAATACTAAAACTGTAAAGAGAAATTTGGAGGTACTTCGATCGACCATTACTGCAGCTACCACGGCATAAATTGCTAAAATACAGCCAGTAGATAGGGTTTTGCGATCGAAATCAACATGGAAGTTAGAATTATTCGTAGCAACAAACGGGCAAAAACTGTCAGCGCGCGGGTAGTAGATGGCGTACTCGAAGTTTTGGCTCCGGCTAGTTGTCAGGATAAAGATCTCCAGCCAATTATCGACAAGCTGCAACAACGGATCGCGAAAAAACAACAAAAACGCAATCTTAGTGCCGCAGATTTAGATCGAATCGCTCAACGATTGAACCGCGAATATTTCCAGAATAATCTCAAGTGGCACTCGATCGAGTGGTCTACTCAACAAACTAGTATCTATGGTAGTTGCACGCCAGCTCTAGGTACGATTCGGATTTCGCATCGACTGACGAAGATGCCACTATTCGTCCAGGAATATGTCGTGATGCACGAGCTAGGACATCTGCTCGAAGCAAACCACAGCGCTAAATTTTGGCAATTAGTGAATCGCTTCCCACTCACTGAGAGAGCTAGAGGCTACCTGATGGCGGTAGGATTGGAAGAGTTAGAGTAATCTCACATCTTGCACCAATACAGAAAGACTAGTAAAAGCAGAGATCTTAGGGTACCCACAAGGGGCACCCCTACGCAATTAACCTGTAGGGGTGCCCCTTGTGGGTACCCTGGAGCTAGGGTTAACACTAGTATTTTCAAACTGGTGCAAGATGTGAGTAATTGAAGATCCGATCCCCAACTTACTGCACTCGATTTTAGGGCAAAGCGTTGCTGGATATGAGTATGATTGCCGATCGTCACGATCGGCAACATTTAGGGTTTGTCTCAAAGTGGCTGCATCCGCAAATTCATTTGAGGCAGTGTAGAAACGCAGCCAGGAATCATCGATCGTCTATCCTTATCTCGAACCGACGTTTGTTAACTTTGGGATGAGTGTTTGAATTTTTGTAAAGTAATCGCGCGATCCCCAGCAAAATCTCGCTCGATAGCAGTTTCAGCAAAAAAAGTAAGTTAAGATCGCAGGCTAGCACTGAAATTGATGATTCGATCGATCGACAGATCTTTGACCTCCAGCATGAATCCCAGATCTAGTGTTTTTTCTCCTAATATGGTTGGAGACGCTCCGCGAACAGATATTTGAATTCATAACTCATAATTCCTAACTCATAATTCATTTATGCCGCATCCTCTCCACGTCGCCTTTATTTGGCACCAACACCAGCCCCTGTACAAATACCGCGATGGTAAGTACCGATTGCCGTGGGTCCGTTTGCACGGGACTAAAGATTATTTGGATCTGATCTTACTACTAGAAAAATATCCCAAATTGCATCAGACGGTAAATCTAGTCCCATCGCTGATTTTACAGTTGGAGGACTACATTGCGGGCACGGCTTTCGACCCATATCTAGAGCTGGCATTGATGCCGCTCGAACAATTGCAAGCCGCACAGAAACAATTTATCATTCGGCACTTTTTCGATGCCAATCATCACACGCTGATCGATCCGCATCCCCGCTATCGGGAGTTATATTATCAACGATTGGAGCGGGGCGAGCCTTGGTGTTTCGAGCATTGGGTCGATCGCGATTATGGCGATTTATTGGCGTGGCATAATTTAGCTTGGTTCGATCCATTGTTCTGGGAAGACCCAGAGATTGCTCATTGGTTGAAACAAGACCATGACTATAGTTTGAGCGATCGGCAGCGGATTTATTCCAAGCAACGCGAAATTTTACGCCGGATCGTCCCCAAACATCGCGAGATGCAGGAAACGGGACAGTTGGAAGTCACGACTACACCTTATACCCACCCGATTTTACCCCTATTGGCCGATACCAATGTCGGACGGGTAGCGATTCCCAATATGACCTTGCCCAAGCAGCGATTTAGCTGGGCGGAAGATATTCCCCGCCATCTGAGTAAGGCATGGGATATGTATAAAGATCGCTTCGGTCGCATCCCACGCGGTCTGTGGCCGTCGGAACAGGCTGTCAGTCCAGAAATGTTGCCCTATGTCGCCCAGCAGGGGTTTAAATGGCTGTGTACCGATGAAGCTATTTTAGGTAGCACCCTCAAGCATTTTTTCCATCGCGATGGGAATGGGAATGTGCAGGAGCCGGAACTATTGTATCGCCCTTACAAGGTGAGTACGCCCGATGGCGACCTATCGATGGTATTTCGCGATCGACGGTTATCGGATCTGATCGGCTTTACTTATAGCGGGATGCCAGCCGAGACGGCGGCGGCGGATTTAGTCGGACATTTACACTCGATTTCTCGATCGCTGATTGCCAAAGAGGGACATCAAGGGACTAGCCTAGAACAACCGTGGTTAGTCACGATCGCTTTAGATGGCGAAAATTGCTGGGAACACTATCACCTCGACGGTAAACCCTTCCTCGAACATCTCTATCAAACCTTAAGTGACGATGAGAGTATCAAGCTCGTCACTGTCTCCGAATTTACCGATGCCTTCCCCACGACGGCAAGTTTTCCCGCACACTCACTCCACACGGGTTCCTGGGTCGATGGCAGTCTGACGACCTGGATTGGCGATCCGGCCAAAAATCGAGCCTGGGATCTGCTCACTACCGCCCGCGCAGTTTTAGCCAGTCACCCCGAAGCCACTGAAGCAAATAATCCCGCCGCCTGGGAAGCTTTATATGCCGCCGAAGGTTCCGATTGGTTCTGGTGGTTTGGCGAAGGACACTCATCTAACCAGGATGCGATGTTCGACCAACTGTTCCGCGAACATTTAGTCGCGCTCTATCAGGCTTTAAACGAACCCGTACCTCCGGAATTGGGTCAAGCCGTCGAATCTCACGAACGCAAAACTAGTTACCGTCCAGAGAGCTTTATTCACCCGACGATCGATGGTAGTGGCGACGAGCAGGATTGGAATCTAGCTGGACGCTTGGAAATCGGTGGTGCGAGTGGGACGATGCATCAAAGCAGCAGTCCGATTCAGCGGATTTTTTATGGGGCGGATCACCTGAATTTTTATCTACGCATGGACTTTACCACTGGGGTAAAACCGGGGCTAGAGATTCCCAACGAGCTAAATTTGGTGTGGTTCTATCCTAAAGAAGTCATGCATAATAGCCCGATTCCTTTGGCAGAATTACCCCGCAAAGAGCCGACGAATTATCGCTTTCATCACCGCTTGCTCGTCGATTTGACCACCAAAAATACTTGGTTGCAGGAGGCGATGGATTACGATCGCTGGGAATCACGACCGAGTAAGGCGGAAGTTGCTTGGGATAAGTGTCTGGAGATAGCCGTACCGTGGGCGGATCTAAATCTGGAACCTGATTATGGGTTGCAGATGGCATTATTGTTCTCTGATTGCGGTCGTTATCGCAGTCATTTACCCGAACAAGGTTGGATTACGCTACAAGTGCCATAATTTTTTGGTGAGAGATCTTTTCACAGAAAAGATCTCTCACTTTTAACCTTCTTTAATTCATGTTCGTTTTTTATTTGGATCGATCGCGGCTGATATGATACTCGATCGATAATTTTCACATGTATTTACGCCTAAAAAAATACCCTCCGAAGAGAGTATTAATTAGTTAAAACAGGATAATTTTGTTTTGTAGAGGAACCAACAGCTCGCTCGATTCAACCTAGAATCTGAAAGTAGTTCTTACGGTACCAACATATTCAGTTGGGTTAGCACTGTTGTGTTCGGGACTAGTAATCAACAGCAAGCCAGGAGTTACGTCGATGTTGTCGTTCAACTTAACTTTGTAGAGGGCTTCGAGGTGATAAGAAGTATCGGGGTTACCAGTTGAAGTATTGGTCACACCACCAATGGAAACGCTCCGCGAATTGAGTTTTGGCGGAATCCCAAATACAAATCCGAGCACATTACCCTCTGCACCGAAGTCGGGGAAAGCAAGGGTGATTGCATAATCACTCAAGCTGGCACTCCCACCACCATTGACTTGATTGGCTTGGACAAAGCCAGCCCAACCCGAAATCACGGCATTATCGCTAATTTTATAAGTAGCCAGTACCGAATAATGATTGGCTGTTGTATTTTGGTTGGTCGTAGCTGCCAATGTGCCATTGGCATTCGGAGTACCGCTGGGATTAGTAGTAGCACTAACGATGTTACTGTTAATTGCCGCCGTACTGAAGGGGTTATTTGCGGCACCACTACCAGTCGCGCCAAAGAGACCGCCAGAATTATTGTAGCTAAACCCGTATAATGCGGCGATGCTGAACTCTTTGCTAGGAGAGTAAGTCAACTGCGATAAAATCGCGCTTTGACCTTGAAAGAAACCATTGCTGGGTGTGACCGTCGAAGCATTAGAAGCACTAACACTAGCGCCAGGAACGGCATAACCCACATCGATACTAAACTCATCGCTGAGTTTTTGGGCGACGGTAACAGCCGCACCATCACCACTGAGCCGGAAGATTGGGTTGAAACGACCGAATCGAGAAATCGAACCATTTGCACTACTGCTTAATTGTGGATTCAATGTGGGTTGGTTATCATTGAATTCATAACCAGTAGGCGCAATTCTGATTTTTGTCGAGTCGCCGAGCGGGAAATCATACTGGAACAGCGAAAGTACGCTGTTGTTGTCAGTACCATCATTGCCATCGAAGCCCAAGCGGGTCATGCTAGTCCCAGTAGCGGTGGTGAGGTTAGTTGTGTCCCGAGCTTGGAGACGACTTCTCAACCGATCCTTACCAGTGAAGCTAGTATCGAAATTGAGTCGCAGCCGATTAGTAAAGAAATTATTGCTGCCGAGGCGAGCCGCAGTTGAAGGAACGCCACCATAACCACCGAAGTTGATAATGCCTTCGCCAACTAACTTGGTAGTAGTGGAGAAACTCTTACTGGTAATCCGCTTTTCGAGTGCGGCAAGGTCGCTATCGAAGGTGGAAATTAATGCCTTGATGCTGTCGAGATCTTGGAGCGAAACTTCTGGCTCGACAGGTTCGATGATGACTGTTGGCGCGGGTGGCGCTACTGGTTCGACGGGTGCTACTGGCGCTGGAGCTACTGGTTCGACGGGTGCTACTGGAGTTGCTTCGACTGGCTCGGGTGCGACTACACGTCTTTTTTTGATTGCTGGTCTGCGTCGTCTTCTAGCAATTAGCTCTTCCATCGATTGGAGGCAGGTGCTGAGACTGGTTGTAAATACTTGGCGATTTAGATAGTCGCGCTTGGTAGTAAACAGGATATTGTCCTGCGGCAAGCACTCATATTTACTGGCTAGCTGTTGTAGTGTCTTGTATGACCAGTCAGTGCGCTGAACTTCAACACCTGGTTGTGCTTCGGGAAGTGCCGATTCAGGTTTAGTCTCTGCCTTGACAGCAGTGTTGCCACCGATTAGAAAAGCAGCAGCAAATACAACAGATGAAACCTTAAGAAGCTTAAATACAAATTTATACATTAATTACACCTAATTCCTCACGCCTAATTTTTTTTACAGAAGTTACCAAGCCGACCTGATTACTTGAATAACCCTAGCTTTCGATAAAGTTTTAGGCCAAATTCAACTCATGTCGATCGAAACAGAGATAGCTTTGTTGAGATAGTACCAGCTCATCTTGGATATTTATAAGATTTGAGCTATGGATAGTCTACGGTATTTAGATTAAGCAAAGTTAAGCGATAGATTATGAGTTGATTATCTATAGATTAACGAAAGATTAATTATTATTGTACGTTAGTTGTAGTTCTGAAAATAATGTTAAATGTTTGGAGTGAAACGATCGAGCAACAGCGCTCGTCAGACAACTAAAATCTAAAAGTAGTACGGATGCTGCCAACATAAATTGGCGGATTGCTGCTGTTATGTTCGGGATTGGTAATCAGTAAAATACTTGGAGTAATCTCTAAATTGTTGTCAATTTTTAGTTTGTACAAAGCTTCGAGATGCAGTGACGTAGACAGATCCGAGCTGCCGTTACTGCGATCGATTAGTTTGGGTGGGATGCCTACTACAAATCCGAGGGTATTACCGACACCACCGACATCAGTAATTACTAATGTCACAGCAAAATTACCGATCTGCGCGCTGCCCCCGCCAACAGCCTCGCGGCGCGCATCGGTCGCGCCGACCCAACCTGAGATAGCAATCTGGGAACTGAGTTGATAATTTGCCGAGAGCGAGTAATGATGGGCAGATGTGCGATCGCCATTAAAGGGATTATTCGCGCCTGTACTGCCAGTATTACCCATAATGCCGCTGCCATTGCTGTTGTAGGCACGGGCATAGGTTAATCCTAAATCCAACTTTGAATCGGCGTGATAGCTGAGTTGCCCGATAAAGGCATTAGTACCATTAAACAGTCCATTACCAGTTGCTGGATTCGCGGAGAGCGGACTAGGAACGCTGTAGCCGAGGGTAAAATTTAAGTTTGGCGTAAGTTGACGATCTAGTGTAATCCCCATGCCATCGCTACTCAGGCGATAGATCGGATTGTATCGACCGAACCGAGAAGTTGCGCCACTCCCCGCACTGGCAAGCAGGGGATTGAAATTATTGAGATTATCGCTAAAGGCGCAACCAGTGACATCCACGGTTAATTTGGTCTGCCGATCGATCGGTAAGGTATATTGCAGAATCGATAAAATTGTCTGCTGACCTTTGGCCGCATCGTAACTCGATCGCGTCATATTTGTCCCAGTTACACTAGTATTTAAGGGCATGCTATCGCTAGACTGAAACTGAATTTTGAGGCGATCTTTGCCGCTAAAAGTTGTCTTGATATTTAGCCGCACTCGATAGTTGGTGTGGGTATTACTCCCCCCACGAGTAGCTGTAGGTATGACTCCGCCATAACTAGTAGTGCCCAAGATCGCTTCGCCATCGAGCGTCGTAGCGGCTGTTTCGGCTGTTGCGATACTTGGAGCAAGCCAGCCGATAACAATTGCCAACAGATAAACAAACAGATTTGACTTACCCGCTTTGGCTAAGAATCTCCACATATTATCGATCGCTTAAATTAATTTATCGGTGCGAATTATTGAGGCAACTGCGGCATTGCAAATACCCACTTACCGTTGCGTTGCTGCACCCGAACGATTGTCGGTTGTAACGCGCGATCGCCTGTTGGCAAGAATGTCACCGGACTGCTAGCACCAACCGCACTAAACCCCACTCGCTGGAATGCCTGTTGCAATCCCGATCGTGTTCCATCGCTTTGCTGCAATCCAGTGAAGATCGCCATCCCGGCATCGAAAGACATCGCTGTGCGCCAGCTTACCTGACCGCCCCACAGCCGGCGCGCGCGATCGACAAAGAATCCAGCTTCCGCATTGGGATTGGGCTGCCAGGGCGTTACTAGCGTCAATCCAGCGATCGCATAACCCTGCTGGAGCGTTTGAAAAGTATTTAAGGTCGGACTCGAAAACAGTGCCAAGCGACCGCGATTTTCCTCGGCAAGTTGAAAGGCTTGTGGCAATCGATCGATATGTGATGAAATAAATAGCGCATCGGCACCGCTATCGGCTACTTTATTGATGATACTAGTCGCATTAAAATCGGCAGCAGAAACATCACAGGAGACACTAGCAATTTCGCCACCCGCACGGGCAACTTCCGCGAGCAGATCGTCGCGAAATGAGACATTATCACCGGCACTACTATCGGAACAAATTGCTAATTTATGTTTGCGATCGATGCGCACGATTTGGTTGGCGAGAGTAGTAGCTAATACTTGACTGGGTGGAACGGTTCGAAAAATATAGCTGCCGATGCCAGACAGCTCTTTAGTCATGCTGGTGGGTGACACCATCACCAGTCCAGCTTGTTGGTAAATCGGCGCAGCTGCTACTGAGGGATCGGAGGCATTACTGCCAATTACTGCCACTATCTGCGGATCTCGAGTCGTTTTGGTAGCAATTTGTTTGGCAAATTCAGTCTTGTTATCATCGTTGTAGATTTCGATCGCAATTGGAGTATTACTCGTCGCAGCTTCTGTTTGAACCTGAGCGACACCCCGCAAAATTTCTTGGGCGACATTGAGATTAGTCCCGATCGGTACGACCACCGCAATTTTCTGGAGTTTCTGCCGATCTCCCACCTTAATAATTGCCAAGCTATTATTCAGATAAATTCTACTTTCGGGATCGTTAGGATCGTTTTTTAAAGATGTTTGAAAGTCAGCGATTGCTTGGCGATAGTCACCCTTAGCAAAATTTTTGATGCCGTCGCTTTTTTGCTGCGAGTCGTTAGTTTTAATGAGTAAGCGTTCGCCGAGACTGGTTCGCTCGAGCAGAGGGTTATTGTTACTACAGCCATTGATGAGGATTGCTAAGCTAATTACCGCATAAGCGATCGGTAGGCAGTATTGTTTTCGATGGGTTTGATTCATAATTGACGATCGAAGTGGATGCTTGAATCTACACTTAGGTCTTGAGCTGTCGATCGCTAATTATGTAATATTAGTAGATAATTTTCGAGTAATTAACGTCAGTTCGGGTTAAGGATATTTGCTTCGTTCCCTTACCACCGTCGATTGAAATCGAGGCTAACATTACAAAGTCCGCCTACGCTGACTAGTTAATCAGTCAGCGTAGGCGGACTTCGTATCATGAGCAGAGACTTTAGTCTCTAGGCTCTTCTTATCCAGAACTGCCGTTAATTACGCGCCAAATTATTTTAGCTCTTCAAATTCATTATTTCGATCGAGCCTAACTAACGAATATTTAGGTTTGCTGGATTGGACGTATTCAATCCAACCTTGTTGATTTTGAGGATTGTCTCTAAATTTGAAGTCAGGAATGGCACCGCCGATCTCAAATTTAGGTTGGAGCCTTAGGCGATCGTTTAATTTATGGCGAATCTGAAGATTGAGTTCTCGATCGGCAGATGCGTTCGATGAGTCATCTACAATTATTGCAGTTAACCCGGTATAAACTGCTTTAGTTGCTGCATATGCTAATGCCGTGCGCCAGGTATTCGGTCGGTTTTTACCCCATATTTTTTGAGATGCGGCAATAAACGATCGGGTTTTGGGTGTCCGAAACCAGGGATCGGGAACGATTAAGCCTGCTAATTTATTTTTTTGTCGGTTTAAATCGATTGTTTGAATTGAGAATAAAGTCGGGCTACTATAAATTTTTAAATTCTTGAGTTTAGGCTCATCGCGAATAATTTCTAATAGGCCGATCGTTTCTTGGATTTGGTTGACATGTGGAGAAATTAGCAGAGCATTAACTTTTTGCGCGATCAGTCTTTGGACGATCTCGGATTTTTTGGTATTTAGTTCGCTTTTGAACGAAAATTTGCATTCGCGGTCGTCAGGCGATCGATCGAATTTATTTCTTAAATTGTCAGCGACGCGCTGATTGTAAATTTGATTGTCATCGCTATCCGTATCACCACAAATATAGACGAAATAAGATTTATTACCTTCAGCATCGATCGCGATCCGATCGGCCATCGGACTGGCAAATACATTCATATCTTCTACCATTTTATAGATGTAATCTCCAGAGAGATTAGTACTAAAGCTTGTAGGCGAGATCGCTACCAATGCGTGACTTTTGTAGACACTTTGGGCAGCGACTGAGGCATTACTTGCATTATGGCCGACTACGGCAAGGATCGAAGTCTCTTTACCAAATTCTTCGGCAACATGCTGGGCTAATTTCTGTTCGTTGTTATCATTAGCGATCGCAATTAATAACGGCTGATTGGTAGCGATCGTTTCTTCTTGTAACTGCCCGACTCCCCGTAAAATCTCTTTGGCGACCGATGAATTTTTCCCCAAGGGAACGCTAGTACCAATTTTTAAAGGCATCGTCTTATTGTTACTCCAATCTCGCAAGATTTCGGCATTTCTCAGGAAAATATGGACATCAGGCGGAACTTCATTTTGAGATTTAATATAGCGATCGAACTTTTTAGCTGCATCGGCATAATGCTTATCCTTAAAATAATTAATTCCATCGGTTAGCAACTGTGAATTGCGGGCACCAGACACCTCGATATTTGGTAATAGTTTGTCGCCGATACTGATATTCACATCACTAAAAAATAGCGGCATCGATGGGACTGTCACAATTCTTATCCAAATTATCGCGATCGATGTGGCAAGTACTAATCCACCAAATAGATATTTCTTTGGTGTAACTTTAAAGATTTTGACGATCGCCAAAAATATTTTGTAAGCAGCTACGGCTAATCGATCTGGCTCGAAAACTAATTGACTCTCATAGGGATTTTGGAGGATCGTTGGAATATCCGAAGCATTCGGTGCATAGTCATTTTCCAGATTGAGACGGAGATATTGCCGCGCGCGATTGAGCGCGATATGTAACGGGATACCTTGAGTAAACTCTCGCAAAAATTGCTCGATAAAATCTTGGGCGACCCGATCGTGTACCATCTCTTTCATGACGATCGCATGATTGATATGTAAGTCGATCAGCTCTCTCGCTAAATTCAAGCCATCACAACTATTAAATACGGCTAGTTGTAAGCCGCGATCGACTAAACTTTTAAATAGTGGTTGAAAGTCATCATCTAATGGCGAAAAATATTCGGTTTTATTAATCCAGATTTTGGTCGAGCTTTTGCCCCGCTCGGGCGGTCGATCGGGATGGGGACTGGATTGAGAATGCCCGACAAAGAAGATACAATGACAAGGCTTTTGGAGCTGTTGTTTGAGTTCGCGTTTAGTCGGTTGAGTGACAGTTTGATAGTCGATCGAGGGATGATATTTTAAATAATTATCGAGCGAACGTCGATCGGGTTCAGTCTGAATCCCGATATTACTGCCAAAAATTACCAGTACCTTTAATTTACCTGTAACTACTTTTGTTTTGAGGGCGATCGTACTAAACGCAATCTCCGCACCTGGATATCGCTGGGTAAAAAAGTCCCACCGATGCCAGGGTAAACGTTGGATCGCCAAACTGCGCTCGGGAGTGAGATTATTAGTGCGTAAAATAAAGGTAATCGTGCGGGGTTTGCGCCATTCATGCGCTCGCCAACTGGGAACGTATTCGCTCAATGTTTGGCGAATCTCTGCCAATCCTTGGGTATTTAGAGCTTGATTGAAGGCGGTAAATAACTTTTCGCTAGCAGTCTGACAACTATCGAACGTAGCACCGATATTGGTCTCGATCGGATCGTTAGTTGCAGGTACCGAGATCGCCCGATGTTCGCCCCACCGAGAGCGTTCGCCCCAGGCTAAATATAGATCTTGCCAGTCTTGCCACAGCTCGAACACCTCCGTCATCGCTGGGAGAATCCCTTGCACCTCATCGACGAGCAATCTACCATTGGCGGCATTTTTGACAATCGAACTCACCTTAAAGCCACCTTCAGTCCCAGTATGCTCGCTCAGATCGAAGATGACTATTTTGTGCATGACATGGATACTCGGTGCTAATAACAGGGGTCTGTGATGTTAAACCCGAAACTCTTCGACAATTTGAGTTTCATCTAGCGTAATACAGGCTCCAAATCGATCGGCTCGATCTGCAACAAAATATAACTGAATCCGTGCGTCTGGCGACTCACTTCTGGCGGTAGCGATAAATGGATGACCCGCACTATCGAGCACGGTTTCACCACGTTCGTCTTGAAGTGCTAATTCCAATCCTGGTGGCAGACAATCGCGATCGCTACCCGTTGCATACAGTTGGATCAGGATTGCCATGCGCCGATCGGGTTTTTCCATCATCGATACCATCAAGGCAATTTCCTCACCTTGAAATCGCATCCCCAAATCGAGAATGCGGCGGATGGGGAGCGCAGGATGCCGCTCGTCGATTATCCACAGGTACTCCGCAGCTTTCCACCGGATCGTTTCGAGGGGTGAAAGCTGTAGCAATCGGACTAAATCTTCAACACCCAAGATCCGATCGGGTTTGGCGATCGCTGATTGACTCTCGTATAAATGCGCGATCGCGGCAGCGATTTCTGCGGTGGTAGTTAAGGACATACCACGAATTTTTTGTGGGCGCAGTCTGGACTCTAAATGATGAGCGCGCAGGTGGCGGACTGGACTTAATTGTGGTGGATCGATAAAGTGTTCGACCGTACTCCACCCATCGCAAATCGCGGTAGCGAGCCGATCTCGCCAGCGGCTGAGCTGAGTCTCCTGGGGTCGTCCGATCGCATATCGCTCCAACCATTTGGCCTCATTTAACAGCGCACCCCACTGTGAAAACGGTAAATCTAATCGCGGTGAAAAAATGGAACGATGTTGTTGGAGTCGATCGATCTCGGTTATGGCAGCCGCTGGGGCGAGCGTCGGTATCTGCTCGAGCGACGATCGGGCGGCAGTCAATTCTGCGATGGTATTCAATTCGCAGGCGGCGAAAAATTCCGCTAGATTCGCCATCGTATCTGCCCCAGCAATCTGATAATTCCGAAAAACTCGATCGAATTCAGCCGTTGCAATGAGCGCTCGATGCGAGATAAACCCCCACAACTGTAAATATTGCCGATCGAGATCTACCCGCACGGGAATGTAATAATCAGCCGCCCAATTTGGTAAGTCCACCCATTCTTGGGGTACCTCAAATTCGGTCAGATCGATCGATTGACTCGGAATAAATACCACTTTAGTCTCACCGAGCTGGAGTGCAAACCCATTGACTAACTTCGCGATAAATTCTAGTCGCAATACCCCATTCACAGCGCAGGGGAAAGTCGATTTTATGGCAAACGTGCCAATATTTTGACTCAGCCAATCAGTTAGCACCGTCGCACACAGGCGATTGAAATCGACCTGACTGAGCGCCAGATCGTCGCTCGCTCGCTCGGTTATCGGTAACTTTACTGGCAGTTGTCGATCGGTTGATAAATCGATCCACAGCTGTTCGGGATAAATTTGACGTAACTTTTCCAGGGTTAAGACCATAATTTTGAATCGAAATTTATAATTACTGATTGAGTGAGCTGCGAGGGTTTTATGCTAGTGGCGATCGCTAAACCGCGCTAATAATCGCTCGATACTTGTGGTCACGATTTCGGCTGGGAGTTCTAGCGCGAGCTGCTGCGCCATTGCTACGACGACGATCTCATTGGCAGATTGCCGATCGACTGGTAACGCCAGCTTCGTCAAATACTGCGGCAGCACGCGATCGAAATATGTTTCGAGCAATAGACTCATCGCGGCATCGATTTCTAGATCTGTCAGCGGTGGCGGTTCGTTTTTGAGTGCGGTATGAATGCGTTGGAACAGATATTTGCGTCCCTGCCGTAAATGTAAGGCTACCGTTCCCGGATTATTTGTCGAACCAAAATTGTGATGGATGATATTCCCGATCTGTTGTTGCTTGAGTCCCAAGCCGTAATACAATAGAAATAATTGCTGGCACGACGCTCGACCCTTCGATTTTGCTGTTGGTTCATCCAGCAATTTAGTCACCTCCATCCGGACAATCTGCAAAATATCCTGAGTTGCCAATGATTGGAGCAAATCCCCCTCGGATAGGAGATTGGTTTCACCCCAGGAAATCGCCACAGTACCAACTCCACCGCTTGAGATCGGCGCATCCAGTGACACTGACGGACGTAATTCATAGCTGCGAATTGCCCCGCCAATTAGTTCGATCTGGTGTTGGATCTCAGCTCCAGTCTGCTCGATCGATTGTTGACTTACTTGCTGATAATATTGCCCGATCCGAGCGAAATCAGCAGCCACCAATCGATTGACAGCAATCCCCGTTTGCGATCGATACAGCATCAAAGATTGCCATAAAACTAGCAACTCACTAACTCGATCGGCAGGATGCAAGCATAACAACGCTTTCTTGACTTCCCCGCGACTATAACGTGCGGCTACCCCTAGATTGGTGCGCCCAAAATTGGGATCGCCAGATGTCTCGCGCAGAAACGGAAAGATCGAGTACCGAATCCGGCGATCGATGAAGGCTTTAAGATGATTGAGTCCGCTGACAAACTGGGATGTCCCTGGCTTAAAATTTGCCAGCACGAGCTGGACTCGATCGGGATCGATCGTTTTACTGTAGGCATAGCTAACGATCTCTTCAAATAAGTCGATCGATCTGCTGCGATCGGGCAACAGTTGCCAAACCTGCCAGCCAACTGTCGCACAACGCTGCATAAATAGGGCGATCCAATGCAATCTCAGCGTCGGATCTGCTGGCGATTGTTGCAGCCGATCCAGCCAATGTTGGGCGAGCAAATCGATAATACTCGATCGCGCCAAGCCATGTAACGAGCGGACTTTCAGACACCACCGATCGAAATGTGCTTGCACATTGGCGCGATCGGTAATTACGCTAGGATCGATCGGTTCGATCGGTTCGAGCTGACTGCACCAACATTCGATCGATCTCACTAGTCCTGGATGCACTTGCCAGCCGATCCAATTTTTTGCCCCTGGGTCAAAACGCTCGTGAAGTAGGTAGAATGGCTCATACATAAGGATCGTGCGCTGTAAAATAGGCAGATAACCATTGGCTATCTCTAGATTGGGAACCTCGCGCGGCTTTTATGCAGTTAGTTCTAAAATATTTGTAAAATCGATTCTTTTTGGGTTTACGGATCTATTTGTAATCGGGTTGCGGAGCGATCCCACCAGTCCGATCGATCGGCCAATACCGGACGATTGCCTTACCAACTATTTTATCTTTGGTAATAAATCCCCAGTAATGACTGTCGAGACTATTATTGCGATTGTCACCCAATACTAAATACTGACCTGCAGGAATAACTCGATCGGGTGTAAATTGCGGGTCGGATGATTCGGTTTTCGTCCAAGTATATGTCGGCGGCTCCGCAACATACTTTTCGGATAATACTCTGCCGTTGACATAGACTTTACCATTCTTGACTTCAACGAGATCGCCAGGTAAACCAATCACGCGTTTGATAAAGTTTTCTTTGAGGTTGAGTTTTGCTGGTGGCTGAAATACGACCATATCACCGCGCGCCGGATCTGCAAACCGATAACTAATTTTATCGACCATTAACCGATCGTTAATTTGCAGCGTGGGTAACATCGAACCAGACGGAATGTAGCAAGACTCAGCCACATAAGTCCGAAATCCAAATGCAAAGACAGCACTTAATAAAATAGTTTTGCCTGTCTCAACCCACGGATTTTCGACTGGAGATTTTGGCGGTTTGACTGACGATCGAGATTTTTTAGCGCTCATAAACTTACTTAGAGTACAGAATGATTTGATGAGTTAGTGCAAATTTGTTGCGATAAGAGTTGCCACTATCTACACTAACAATATTCATTTTCCGAAATCTCGACCTCAGTGCGATATTTTAGATCGACTCATACCGAACTTTTACTTATAATCCGGTTGTGGGTCGATGCCACCAGCACGGTTAATCGGCCAAAATCGTACTACTGCTCTGCCGACGATTTTATCTTTAGGTACGAACCCCCAATAATGACTGTCATAACTATTATTTCGGTTGTCACCGAGAACTAAATAATGACCTTCAGGTACTTTACCATCGGGGGTTAACGCAGTACTGCTCCAGTTGTAGTGTGGAGCCTCGTCGAGATAATTTTCGTTGAGTACTTTTCCGTTGATATAAACTTTACCGCTTTTGACTTCGATCCGATCGCCAGGTAAACCGATCACGCGTTTGATAAAGGCATCCTTATATTTTTCGCGTTCGAGTTGCGCGGTAGGATTGAACACGACAATATCGCCGCGCGAGGGATTTGAAAATCGATAACTAATTTTATCGACGATCAATCGATCGTTAATTTGCAACGTTGGTAACATCGAGCCAGACGGAATATAACGTGCTTCAGCTACAAAAGTCCGAATCCCAACCGCCAAGAAAACACTCAATCCAATTGTTTTAACAGTTTCGAGCCACGGATTTTCTGACTTGGGGGTAGGAGTCGTGGCTTCTGGTTGAGGTTGTTCGCCATCCAATGGTTCGGGATCTGGTTGCTTGTAGTCTGGTTGTTCGTAATCCATAAAAGCAGATTAAATTGTGAGATAAGTAGGTGCAAATTTATGTAATATTCGAGCTAAGCTCGCTGGCTACCGATCTGGCTGATGCCTAAGTTACTCGATCGAGCGTCAACAGCTCGGAGCGTTTTGTTGTAAGATCTTAGGCAGATCGATCGACATATTCGCGCACTAATTTAAATGTAGCGAGATCGGGGGATAATTGTTATGTATGGTTGCCGCTAGTTGAAAATTGTCTAAAGACCATTATGCCCTGTAAAATAGCCGATTGAGTATGAACGCAAATTCCTTATTAATCCGTCATGCTCGCATCCTCTTGGCTGATGGCTCGTGGTTGGTGGGCGATGTCTTGGTTCGAGACGAACGCATCGTCGAGATTGCGGCTGAGATTATCGCGACCGATGTAACTACAGAGATAGACGCGACTGGATTGCTTTTGTTGCCAGGAGTTATCGATCCGCAAGTCCATTTTCGGGAACCAGGATTAGAGCATAAAGAAGATTTGACCACAGCCAGCCGCGCCTGTGCTAAAGGTGGGGTGACATCCTTCCTCGAAATGCCTAACACCAAGCCTTTAACGATTACTCAAGCGGCGTTAGATGATAAATTACAGCGCGCGGCTCAAAAAAGTATCGTCAATTATGGCTTTTTCATCGGGGCAACTCCCGCAAACCTCCCAGATCTGCTATCTGCGACCCCTGCCTGCGGCATCAAGATCTTTATGGGTTCCGCCCATGGTGACCTACTAGTCGATACCGCTGCTAGCTTGGAGCCGATTTTTGCGCGGGGAGAACGGCTGATTGCCGTTCATGCGGAAGATCAAGGACGCATCGATCGACGTAAGCAAGAATTTTCAGGGATTACCGATCCTGCCATTCATTCTCAGATTCAAGACGATATCGCCGCCCTCAATGCGACTAAGCTCGCGCTAGAATTATCTCAAAAATACCAGCGGCGGTTACATATTCTCCACCTCTCTACGGCGATAGAAGTCGAGTACCTGCGCGAACATAAACCAGCTTGGGTAACAGCAGAAGTCACTCCCCAACATTTGCTGCTGAATACCGATGCGTACAGTAAGATCGGGACGCTCGCACAGATGAATCCACCCCTGCGCGGCCACCATGATAACGAGGTGTTGTGGCAAGGGTTATTGGATGGGACGATCGATTTTATCGCCACCGATCACGCGCCGCACACACTTGAGGAAAAAGCCAAGGGTTATCCCAACACGCCTTCGGGGATGCCAGGAGTCGAGACAGCTTTGCCGGTGATGCTCACTCAAGCAGTGGCGGGAAAATGCACGATCGAGCAAGTCTCGCAGTGGATGTCTAGTGCCGTCGCTAAAGCTTATGGAATCCCAAATAAAGGTGCGATCGCGATCGGTTATGATGCGGATCTAATCTTGGTCGATGTCGAAAATTACCACCCCGTAACCAGAGCGGATTTAGAGACAAAATGCGGCTGGAGTCCATTTGAAGGCTGGAATCTAACTGGTTATCCCAGCTACACGATCGTCAACGGAAACGTAGTTTACGATCGGGGTAAAATTAATTCCGATGTCAAAGGTAAATCCTTACAATTCACTGCCTGAAAATTCAAGTAATGTAATATTCATAAATATCGATCGTGGGCTAAATTCGCGATCGAGCATTCATAATTTTATGAATATCTTTCTTCCGCCCACGGTTCGCCATGATTATGGTAGCCATTGCGTTCCCAAAATCCAGATTCATCATGGGAGAGAAATTCTAGGCCATTAATCCATTTGGCACTCTTCCATGCATAGAGATGCGGCACCACTAGACGCAATGGGCCGCCATGTTCGAGGGGGAGCGGTTCGTCAAAGAGTGTATGCGCGAAGAAATTATCGGGATTGAGAAAATCTACTAGCGGCATATTTGTCGTGTAGCCACCATAGCAATGTTGCATCACATGAGTTGCTGTGGGTTCTACCGCGATGAGGGTCATGAAGTCACTGACTTTTACCCCTTTCCAGCTCACATCCAGCTTCGACCAGCGCGTCACGCAGTGAAAGTCCGCCGTAAATTCATGTTGCGGCAAATCCATCAGCTGTGCCCACGTCAACGTCTTCGCAGTGGCTAAGCCCGACACGCGGAGTTGCCATTGTGCGGTATCGATCTGTGGAGTTTGCCCATACGTCATGATGGGAAAACCTTTCGTCAGGTACTGACCTGGAGGTACTCGCTGTGATTCTTCGCTCTCAGGTTTACGAAAAAATTTACCGATCGTCATTCAGTTATCCAGCTTATGGAGATTGGTTATCGATTACTACTAGGGTAACTAATTTTAGGTAATTCGATCGACCACTAGATCCATCGCACCAATCACCAATCACAACAGACTATTCGGCCTCTTCTTCTTCTGGCTGAGGATAAACAAAGCTAGTCGATCTGCCAGTCAGGACGGATTTGCCCAACGATAACGCTTTTCTTGCTTGGATTGCAGCTTTGTTGCGCCAAGTAGCACGGCGCTTATCGCGTTTGGATTTGGATGTTTTCTTCTTAGGAACTGCCATAGGAATAAATATTTAGGCACAGCCTTTCTAGTATAACAGGGGTAAGGCAGCAATTTAGCTACGTTTTTTACCTCGATCGATCTCGATAACTCGATGATAACTCGATCGGGGGATAAATCATCCGCGCTCGTGTCGCTAACTAATACCGCACTAGTAAGCTCCGATAAAACCCCGTGCATCCGCTAAGGAGTAAGGACTTAATGGTAAAAATAATGTTATGATTTGTTTAAATTTCCTAATAATTCACCACATTTAGCTGGTGCGCGTTCGGAACTGAAATTATCAACCTGCTGCCCACACCACATGGTTTTTTGGAAGAGTTTATTTAGTGGCGGCGATCTAGCTACTGAGTCAAAAGAAGGTACCGCCATCGGCACTCCCATACAAGTAACTGGAATTAATCCACCCCCAAATACCCAAATTTTTCTCAGTACCGATCGCGATCTCGATCTTTACGAGTTGGAGGAGCTATGTGACATTGTGGGTTGGTCGCGTCGTCCGCTCCGCAAAGTCAAGAAGGCGATCCAGCATAGTTTTATCGTAGTCTCGATGTGGGAGGTCAAGGGTGCGAGCAAGCGGATGATTGGGTTCGCGCGCGCTACCTCCGATTATGCATTCAATGCCACCGTGTGGGATGTGGTCGTGCATCCCGATTATCAGGGCAAGCGGTTGGGGAAGGCAATGATGAAATTTACGATCGATAAAATTCGCGCGCAAGATATCAGCAATATCACCTTGTTTGCGGACTCTCACGTTGTCGGCTTCTATAGTGGGATGGGATTTGTCGAAGATCCCGAAGGGATTAAGGGTATGTTTTGGTACCCCGACTGATTTAGCAACAATTTTTAGTTAATCTCGATCGATCTGTGCTATGATTGCTAAAGCGCATTCATAACGGGGTGTAGCGCAGCTTGGTAGCGCGCCTGCTTTGGGAGCAGGATGCCGTAGGTTCGAATCCTGTCACCCCGATATATGCTAAAAGCCGTTGGATATTATTATCCAGCGGCTTTTAGTTAGGAAATTAATTTAACCTGAGTTCGGGATAAGGAGATTAGCTTCGTTCCAGCACCGCCCTCGATTGAAATCGGGGCTAGTATTACAAAGTCCGCCTTCGCGGACTAATTAGCTAGTCCGCGAAGGCGGACTTTGCATCATGAGCCGAGACTTCCAGTCTCTAGGCAACTCTTATCCCGAACTCAGGTTAATTTATCAGTTTTAGCGTCAGTAGCGATCGCCTTGCCAAAAGCAACCCGCAAAAATGGTGGGGCGAGAAATGTTGTAAGAATCACCATCACGATAATAGCTACTTCTAGGGGCTTGGCGATCGCGCCGCTAGCGCTCCCGATGCCAGCAAATACCAAACCCACCTCACCGCGCGGAATCATCCCCACGCCAATTGCCAGTCGATTTATCCCTGGTTGGCCAAATACCACCCAACCCGTAACGAGTTTACCAACGATCGCGATGGTAATTAGGAAGCTAGCAATTAATAAACCATCCCGATTGGCCGCAATCGCCGGGTTCAGGACTCCTAAATCGGCGCGCGCGCCAACCGTCACAAAGAAAATCGGTACCAACAAATCCGCGACAGGTTTGATTAATTCATCTAATTCATTGCGGGCATCGGTTTCATCCAAAACCAATCCCGCCGCAAAGGCTCCGAGAATCGCTTCGAGGTGGATGGCATTGCCCACAAATGCCATGAAATAAGCAAAGATAAATGCGGGAATCACGATATTACCGCGAGTCTTCAATGTTTCGACGACAGTAACAAAAGTTCGATCGGCCACCCGCCCCAATAAGATCGCACCGACCAGAAATACTGTCGCGCTGACGATGAGGTAAATAACATTCCTAACATCGATTTCACCCGTTTTGGCCAAACTCGCCACTACCGCGAGCACAATAATACCGAGGACATCATCGATTACCGCCGCACCGACGATAATTTGACCTTCCTTGGATTGGAGCTGTCCCAGTTCGGAGAGGACTTTCGAAGTAATCCCGATACTAGTCGCAGTTAATGCCGCACCAGCAAAAATCGCCGGAATCGCTGCCACATGGAATAAGGTCATCAACCCCACAGTCCCAGCAGCAAACGGCACAGCCACCCCCACACAAGCCACAACAACTGCTTGCACCCCAACTTGTTTTAATTGCCGCAAATCGGATTCTAAGCCGATTTCAAATAGGAGCACGATGACTCCTAATTCGGCGAAAACTGAGATAATTTCACTTTGGGATTCAAAGACACTAGCCGCAGCGGTGGGGGTAAGCTGATAAATCGATTGTAGGACGGACATGATGCCCGAATCTGCGGCAGCCAAACCACTATCGGGAAAAATAACTAAGTGTAAAGCCGATACCCCGATGATGACTCCTGCCACCAATTCACCCAAAACAGGTGGGAAATCCCAGCGGTTGGCAATCTCCGCCCCAATTTTGCTACCCAAATAAATTATCACTAGACTCAGCAGTACTCCAGTCAGCAAGACTGGAGAATTTTCTGCAGCAACTACAGCCAGTAGTGGTTCGGGAAGAGAGAATCTAGTTAGGTCATGCGTAATTGTAGCTACCGACGCATCGATCGAGATAGGTAAGAACATAGGCTAGATGTTTGGAGGTAAAATAGATCGAAACATCTATCTTCCCTCAACCCTAACCCGTTTCACATGGCAGAGCAGAGCAAATTACCACAACGGCATCCCCAAGAGAAGATCGATCGCGCGATCGTCGATCGATTATTAGAAAGCGATCCGAGTGAAAATATGGCTCTTGCCGAACTCGCTAGACTGAGAATCCGTTATCGGGGATTTCCAGGTGCGGCAGAAATCCAAGCACATCTCGATCGATTATTAGTCAAATGGCAACTCACTGAAGAAGAACTTTTTGCCAAAACCCGCGAGTTGCATAATAACGAACAGATTTATCAAGTCAAAGCCAAGAAATATCAAGAACAAGAAGACTGGAACTAAAGTAGCTAGATCGATCGCAGCGATGATAACTTTTAATCGAGAACGAAATAGGCATACGCTTAAAAGCGCATAATTTCCCGATCGAATAAATCGGGTTGCGGTTCGATTTCCCATACGAGTCCGTCGCCAGGAATGAGTCGGACTTCTAGATACAAACGATCGATCTCTGTCAGCGCCAAATCTTCATTATTGGTAAACGGTGACAAATCCTCAGCCAGCAGCCGTAATTTAAACCCACGCGGAATCGGGAGGGCGCTAGCGCTATGCAACTCAAATCGCCATAAATCGGTTCCTTTCGGGAAAATCCGCAACTCATAAGACCGTCCCGCGATCGATAATTGCCGCAAGAATGCTTTTGGAGTGGCTAGCTCCGTACCCCGTGCCAACACCAGACTAGGCTCCATTGTCATCGTTTCCCAGCCGACTTGCTGTGCGAGTTGGGAGACTCCAGCTTGAAACCATTCAGTTATCGACCAGGGTTCGGGCAAACCCAGTCGGTGCCGATATAACTGTTGTCGCCACCCGCCATGTTCCAATAAAGCCCCCCAGAGGGCAAAGGGGACTGCCAAACGCGGTCGCAGTTCGCTGGGGTTGCCCAAGCGATTGAGGAGGTTTTCAGCTTGTGCTAGCGGCAGCTGCGGTAAGGGTCGGAGATCGGCACGGAGTACTTCTGTCGGGCATAATTGCCGCGACAGCCATAGCACGTTGATGTCGGCAATTAAATCTTCTGTGTCGAGACTGTAGGTGCGATCGAGCGGATCGTATCGGCTGTGGCGTTTGAGCTGGTTGTGGCTGGTATAGCCTAATACCCGAACTTCATCTACTTCCGGATTGACATAAATCGAGAGATAATAGTCTCCAGCCCAACTGGGGAGATCGACCCACTCTTGAGGCACCCGCAATTCGGCAAAATCGATCGCCGTAGTGGGAATCAGTACCCATCTACAGCCATTGAGATCGATCGCCGAGCCGCTCACTAGCTCCCAAAAACTGGGCAGGTTGGCGGCATTCGTCCACAGCCGCGCTTGCGGATCGCTTTCCTGGAGCCAAGGCAAGACCGCATCCAGACAGGCTCGCTCGATCGCGGCTCGCCAGCAATTGCCAGTGGTAGTGTACGCAGTCTTGGACTGTCGCCAAAATTGTGATTGCGAGTTGGGGGGGATTTCTAGTTGTAAGGCGGGGATATCAGTCATAGATGAGAGAGTAGGTGCGTTCATAAATTAAGTGCCTCATCAATTTTGGGCAGGCAGGTCGGCGGAGCCATAATGTACCTTCAACCATTCCTCGATCGCGATACTCATAAGATCGATTACGTTCGGCGTTATCGATTCATGCACTTTCGTTTGACTCCATTCCCCTAAGGCATTTAAGAGGAGCTGTCTAACCCGATTGAGCCGTCGCGAAATGGTATATTGCTTGGTCATCAATTGGGTGGCGATCTCTTGTTGCGTCAGCCCCTGCCCATAATACAGTTGCAACAACCGTTGAGATGGCAGATCGACTTTAATTAATGCTTTTAATAGCACCTTTTGTAACTGAGATCGCTCGGCGGCACGCGCTGTCTCGGCTTCGCGATCGATCGCGCGTGCCAACAAGGAATCTTGAAAGGTGGATTCAAAATTATCTAAAAATTCGCCAGTTTCGGCGAATGGGTGCGGTTGCGATGCCGAAATTAAGGTCGGATAGAGATATGTCCGCACCGCTCTACCGCAAACAGTCAGCCATTGGGCGATCGATTCGCCATCGCAGGCAGTGGCGATCGTGGCGATCTCCCGCACGCGTTCTCGATCGTACAGCTTGGCAATCTCTGCAAAGATTGCTGGCTCTGGTTGCTGGAGTTTTCGCAACCCGGTTTCGGCTGTCGGGGCATAAATGGTTTTAAAACATTGCCACGCCAAAATATAAGTAGCGATCTGCTCCCGAGCGAATCCCAAATTTTGGAGAGCGGCAATTACACGTTTGTGACTGACCTTGTGTAATAGTGCCCAATCGGTGCAAACATCTACTTCTTGGCGCTGACGCAAGGTGTCTTTAATTGCATTAGTAAAAGCTAAGCTGGCATAATTTTTTAACTCAGTGCCATAGTGGGGATTAAAACCCTTGATTACTCGATCGATTTTGACGATTGCAATTTGAAAAAAATCCGCGATCGACTGTCCGCCAGACAAATTTATTACTAATTTTTGAGCCGATCGATAACAAACCTCTTGCAGATAAGCCGCCAAATGATTTTTGGCGAGCGCGCTCGGTTCTTGTTGCCAAAGTTGGTGCCAATATAACGCCCAAAACTGAGGCGAGATGTGGCGATCGTCAGCTCGATCGAGACATGCTTGCATACTCCGTCGCAATCGCCCATCGACGATCCAGCCAGCGATCGTATCGTCTTCAAAACATAAGAATGTAGCAAAGATTTCCATGACAGACTGACGCGGGCGCATGATGGTTGAATCCCCATTAAACTCTTAACCTTTGTAAACATATTGTAGCAAATAAGTTATAGTAGTTGTTACAATATTACAATGATGTGTCGCGTTCGATGTTTCGAGCTAAACTGGTGCTAAATCACCCTCGATTATCGGTTATGCATATGCTGCGATCGACAACTTCTCGTCGTTTCTTTTTAACTTGGTTATTCTTGTCGAGTTGCGGAGTTAGGCGAGCGATCCAAGGCGAACAATTGACGATTGGTACCCTTAATTATGATGCGGGAACGCAATCGATCGCCCAATACGATCGGTTCAAACAGTATTTAGCAGAACAGATGCAGTCGTTAGTGCAAATCGAACCTACTTATAACGAAACTAAAGCCCTAGAACGAATTAGCGCGCAAGCCTGGTCGCTGGTATTCGCACCACCTGGCTTGGCCGCAATTGCCATGTCGCAATATCAGTATACCCCGCTGGTTCCCCTCGAAGGAATCGATAATTTGCGCTCGATCTTAGTAGTCAAAAAGGATAGTCCTTACCAAGATTTGAAATCTTTGATTGGTAAAAAACTCGCACTCGGGCAACCAGGTTCGGCCACGGGGTACTATTACCCGCTGTTCAACTTGTATGGCTCGACCCTATCAGAAGTCATCGTCTCCGCCACTCCTAAAGCAATTTTAGCGGCGGTAGCAGCCGGTACTGCCGATGCTGGCGCATTATCCGTTCAAGAATTCAATAATTACCGCACTGCGATCCCCCAGACAGAATTCCGCATTCTGTTTACCGATACCCATCGAGTGCCGATGGGAGTAATGCTAGTCAGTGGGACAGTAGAGCTAAAAGTCCAAGAATCGCTTCGCCGAATTTTGAAAGATACCCCCTCGCCCATCGCGCAAGAGGTTGGGTTGATTCCCACTGGTACCGTTCCCGATTATAAATATACGATCTCTGTCGTCGAGCGCGTCCGATCGATCTTTGCGTCCGATCGATCTCCAGCAGATCTACTCAGGCAAAAACCAGTCCGACTATTCGGGGATAGCCAAATCGCACCGAAGAAAGCGACTAATGTCAAGTAAATTAGCTACCTGTTGCGAGTGCATAACTAGCTAGACCCACCCGTAAATATCACTAGAAGGGCTACTACCAAGTTTAGTAGGAAGCGAGGACAAAATGGTCGAGCATCGAAAGGGTGAATCATTCGTACAAATCGTGTACGCTAAAGTCCAATCCAATGGCAAAACTGAATTAGTGCCGTTGAAACTCTACGTTGATGGTTCTTTAGAACAGCTCCAATCGACGCTATCGCCGTCATCGCAGGCTGGTAACGATAAAATGCTATTAGCTAATCGGTATGAGATGCAACGAGTATTAGGACAAGGTGGGTTTGGGCGGACTTATCTCACGCTCGATCTCTATCGGTTTAATGAACCCTGTGTTGTCAAAGAATTTTTGCCCCAGTATGAGGGTGACGTTGAAGCGCAAAAATCGCGGGAATTGTTCGAGCGGGAAGCCAAAATTCTCCATCAGATCGATCGGGCACAAATCCCCAAATTCTACGCTTGTTTTGAAGAAAACAACCGCCTATTTATCGTTCAAGAATATATCAAAGGTCAGACTTATTCAGCGCTATTGCGCGAACGCCAACAACAAGGCAAGAACTTCTCTGAAGCCGAAGTTATCGAGTTGTTAAAAAATCTATTACCCGTGTTGAGTTATTTGCACGAGCGTCAGATCGTCCATCGCGATATCGCCCCGGATAATATCATGCTCTCGGATGACTGCCATTTGCCCGTCTTAATTGACTTTGGGATCGGGAGATCCGCGCTGATTCAAAGTCAGGAGTCGGCGCAAAACATCGGTCGATCGAATTCTGCTGGTACCCAAAAATCGATCGTCGGCAAACTCGGTTATGCACCCTACGAGCAGATCTGGCTGGGACAAAGTTACCCCAGTAGCGATCTCTATGCCCTCGCGGTGACCATAATCGTGCTACTGACTGGTCTCAATCCGCAAGCCTTATGCTTGCGGGATAACTGGCACTCTCAAGCAGTGGTAAGTGATGGTTTAGTGAAGATTTTAAATCGGATGTGGGAGGAGACCCCGATTCATCGCTACCAAACTGCTGCTGCTGTGTTAGCTGACTTGGAGCGGCTCTGTGCAAATCCACAGACGCAGTTGAGTCCACCAGCTAACAGTAATGGCGCGACAACTACGCTCACGCCACCGCCAGCAGCGACAGCTCTTCAGTCATCGAATCATCGCCTCAGTGCGAATTTTATCGATCGCTGCGAGCGCGAGTTACTCGATTGTATCGGCCCGATTGCCAAATTTCTAGTTAAAGATACGTTCGCAAAAAATCCCGATTTTTCTTGCGAAGCAGCAGTGTTCGCCCTCGCGCAGCACATACCACAACCAGAGCGAGCGATTGAATTTCGCAAGCGGCTGTTACCGTAATTGAAAGCAGATCTACCCCACCCCGAGGTTAGATTATTACTCAGTGCAACGATCTATGTCGTCATCACCATCTATCTGCAAAAATGCCAAGATGCGATCTAAGATTGAGATAAAAATGGTTACACTTTCGATCGAGCTGCGAAGACAAACTCGATCGGGCAACCTAACTTATAATTCATAATTTTAAAGATGTTTACTCGAAAACTTAAACTCGAAGCTAAGTTTAATCTATTTTTATTAATTATCTTTATTGTGGGAACGATCGCCAGTGGCTCGCTGCTGTTCAGGGTTTTGGAGCAATCGGCGGAGAATGAAGTAAGTAATAATGCTAAACTTATCGTTCAAACAATGAATTCGGTCAGAGACTATACCACGACAAATATCACGCCACTCTTAACTTCGAGATTGGAGACGGAGCCAACTTTTATTCCAGAGACAATACCCGCATTTTCAGCAACTGAGGTATTCCAAAGATTGCGAAAGAATGAGGCATATCGCAATTTTTTCTATAAGGAAGCAACGCTCGACCCAACAAATTTACGGGACAAGGCGGATAGTTTTGAAACTAATTTAGTCAAACGCTTTCGGACTGAATCTGAAACTAAAGATATCTCTGGATTTCGGGATCTCCCTGGGGGCAAAGTATTCTATATCGCCCATCCGCTCACCATTACCAAAGAAAGCTGCTTGCGTTGCCACTCGACACCCGATCGAGCGCCGAAAAGTCTAATTACCACCTATGGTTCGGAAAATGGCTTTAACTGGAAATTAGGGCAAGTGATTGCGGCTCAGGTAATTTCGGTGCCAGCCGAGCAAGTATACGATAGCGCCCAATCGGCACTCAAGCTGATTATGGGAATATTACTCGCAGTGTTTGCAGCAATTCTACTGACCGTTAATTATCTACTCCGTCGATCCGTGATTCGCCCGATCCGGCAAATGGCCAAAACTGCTGATGCCGTTAGCTTGGGGCAAATGGATGGTGAATTCGAGCATAAGAGTCAAGATGAGATCGGGCTATTGGCTGCCGCATTTAAGCGGATGAAATCTAGTCTGGAAATTTCGATGAATTTACTCAATCGGCAGAAGTAACGATCGGCATTAGCGTAAATTCAGTTGACGGAGAAACGATGCTGCGCGATCGGGATCGGAGATTTGCTCGGCTAAAATTGCAGCAAAATCTGTCGTAGATAGACGTGGATGTGCCTGGTAGGTAGTAGCAACAATAAATTTGGCGACCGGGCCGATTGCCAGTGTCAATTCGCGCTCGCACGCAATCATAAAATCGTCATTCAGTGCGACTGGGAATGGAGCCGACTCGATGCCACGTCCATTAGCACCTAGTGTCGAGCCAGAATCTGGCTCGACACTGGCGTTCGACGATGAGTGGACGATCTGCTGAAGCTGACGATCGATTCGAGCGATGAGATCCTCCGTCAGATAAGGTGTCAGTGCCGCAATCAACGATCGATCGGTTCTCCACGCTGTCGGCTCGATTTGACCGAGTAAGACACTTGCAACGGGGCCGACAATATCTCGGAGGGCGATCTCGATCTCGCTTCTGGCTGCCGCCGAAAAGTGGAGCTGCGGAGTGGCGGCAAGTGTAGGTGGACTCGTCTTGGAGCTAGGAGTGGCACTCGTCGGCGGGAGGGGAGCCGGAGATGGTGCCACTGGAGTCAATTGCTGGGGTTGGCGTTCGTCTAAAGCCGCGACCTGTCGAGCGAAATTGTCTCGCTCCCGCTCGGGTAATAACGGTAACAATATTTCGATCGCCGTTGCCGGATCTGCCACCCGTGCTACCTCGACTCGCGCGAGTAAAACTGCTGCAATGGGGCCGAACGATCGATGTAACAGCACTGCTAAATCTTCGGAAAAAACAGTTGCTGCTACCGTTGATTGAATTTGCGTACTATCTTGTCTAGCAGTATTCTCGGTGTTTGCAGTTTCTAAATCGAGGATTGTTGAATCTCCAGCACTAGCGAAAGCTTCGATCCTCGATCCAGTAGACCACTGCGCCACCGGATCTACCTCCATAGTTGTCGCTACAATATCCTGCCGCTGAGCATCCGATCGCCATAACATCGAGCAGATCCCTAATTCTGCCAGATTTGTTTGGGCGATGGCTAACCAATCGCCAACGGACGCGCCCGAGTGTGAGGGAGTTGAGATCGTTGCTTCGAGCAGTACCTGGGCAAACACTTCGGCATCTTCTAGCGGTGCGATACAGACCATCGTCCACTGACTCAGTCGCGCATCGGAGACATTTATCCCAGCTACGGTCGTGCTGTTTAAGGCAGTCACCCAATCAGCCATGAGGTGAGCATCGGGAGGTGCTTCATTCGGTACCAGGCAATCGAGGATGACGATTTGCTGAGTATGAATGTTGTGGTGCAATGCTTGACAGAGCCAATTGCGGCTTAGCGTGACCCCTCCAGCGATCTCCAGCCCAACATCATCGCCTTGTAGCGCGGTAATTTTCCCCCGCAAGTATAACAACCGCGTCGAGGATCGATACTCGCTCCTCAACGCTTCACCACGCTCGCCTGCGAGGAAAGTCTGAATTCGATCGCTAATATCCGCAACTAAGTCTGAGTAAGTCAGCACAGCATCAACGGTAAATTTCCCCTCTGCTTGCAAAACGCGACCGAGCGCATCGCTGCTGGGATCTGCGGCAAGACCGACCAGCAAAGCTCTGCGATCCGTCTCTACCAGCTCGCTGGACTGTTGTAGACCTAAAACGATCTCCCCTACCCCTGCCACGATTCGTTTGGGTGTTTGGGGCGAATATTCGGGATACCAGCTGATTTCCCCGCGATCGCGTTGTTCCCGATCTGCTACACGTAACTGTTGATTGAGCGTATCGATATATTGCACCGTTTGGCGATAAACATAGCGATACAAGCCATCGGCATCGATAACCCCGCGCTCGTCTGCGGCATCCCCACGCAAGCCACGCATCAGATAATAACTAAATACACCATGCCCGAGATCGGGAAATTCCCAAGACTGTTGGCCTTCATCACAGGATAGTAAAGCGTAAAATCCCTGGCCTTGAGATGCGCCCTGGCGGAGAGATTCTACCAATTGCGCGGTCGGATTTAGCATCGTGGCGATGGCGCGATCGGTTTGAGTCCCCATAAAACTGAGATTGCCACTATGACAGGCATCCAACCACAACAGTCGATCGTGAGCCGCACAATTTTGGAGCTGCTTCAATACAAATTGGATCTGTAAACCCGTACTTAATAAATTGCGACAATCGGTATCGCGCAGGCATAATACGGTTTGTTGCGTGACTGGTTCGAGGACACCATGCCCAGAAAAATAGATTAATACCGTATCTTGCGATCGCGCTTCGGCGACAATCCGGGATAAGCTAGCTGTAACTGTGCTATGTGTCGGGAATTCGGCGGCAAAATCGTGATAGATCGACAATTCTTTATGCGGAAATGCTTGAGTTGCGGCAGATAGCGATGCGCCGATGCCCTGACAATCTCCCGCTGCATATCGTAAAGATGGGAGCGTGAGATCGACATAATGGTTGACCCCAACTAATAGCATCCACAATTTTGCTGTCCCTGTTTCCAGAGCAGAAGCAAAGCGACTAGCAGCAACAACAACTGGCGGCACGATCTTATTCTCAGAACCACAATAAACAACAATAGGAAGTTCGTTGCCCGATCGCCAGGAATTACTTACCTATCCTGTTACATCGTAATTCTATTTGCCAGGGATTGGGACATTGCGATCGAAGTTCGTCATTTATGCTTATCAACCTCCGAAATCCTTCAACACCTAGCGAAATCGCTGTAGTCTAAACGATAATTGTCTTTACCCAGTATAGCAAGCGGGATATTGTCATTGTAACATGCCGGTAAGAAAGTTTACTCTCACGGATCGTTATCCTAATCCCTACTACTTGTGATGAAAGATCTCTGGCTGCAACAATACTTGCCACTGATTCGATCGCGTGTTGGTGCGGTGCCGATCCTCGAACTCGGTTGTGGTGAAGGCGATGATACCCTAACTCTTGTAGCTAATGGGCACCATGTTATCGCGATCGATCTCTTCGCACCAGCGATCGCGGCGGCAAAAATTAAAGTCCCAACGGCTGAATATCACTGTCAAGACATCCGCACAACATTTCCACCAACTGCGTCAGAACTTGGTGTGGTTATCGCCAGCCTATCCCTGCATTACTTTACTTGGGCGGAGACACTGGCGATCGTCGATCGAATTCACAGTTGCTTACAATTAGGTGGAGTGTTGTTATGTCGATTAAATTCCACAAACGATCGTTATTATGGCGCGACTGGTCATCCGCAAATTGCCGAAAATTATTATTCAGTCAATGGCGAACCGAAGCGATTTTTCGATCGGGAGACAGTTATCGCTCTTTTTTCGAGCGGTTGGCAGATCTTGGCTATTGAGGAAAAAATTATCTCTAAATATCTACATCCAAAATCTGTTTGGGAGATAATCCTCGAACGTGTGACATGAAGATCTTTCGTAAATACGATCGACATCGAAAAAAATATTGCCATACCTAAATTGCAACTGGAAACTGACGATCGACGATCGCACCTTAAATCCAGCGAAACCGCACTAATCTAAAATATAATGATCCTTGCCCAGCGTGCGGATCGATCGTGCGCTCGAATGGCTGGGGCTGAGACTGTGCCCCAATCTATAGAGCCAGGAATATTATTATCATGTCATTTTCAAAAATCTTAATCGCCAATCGGGGCGAAATCGCCCTGAGAATCATCCGTACCTGTGGCGAAATGGGGATTGGGACAGTCGCCGTGCATTCGACGATCGATCGAAAGGCACTCCACGTCCAGCTAGCAGATGAAGCCGTCTGTATCGGCGAACCGATCGGCAGTAAGAGTTATCTAAATATCCCCAATATTATATCTGCCGCGTTGACCCGCAACGCTACGGCCATTCACCCAGGCTATGGATTCCTGGCTGAGAACGCGCGATTTGCGGAAATCTGTGCCGACCATCATCTCACCTTTATCGGTCCTTCCCCAGCCGCCATGCGGGCGATGGGTGACAAGTCTACTGCCAAGGAAACGATGAAACGGGTGGGGGTGCCGACGGTACCAGGGAGCGATGGACTCTTAGCTGATGCCGAAGAAGCGCTCAAAGTCGCAGGCCAAATCGGTTATCCGGTAATGCTCAAAGCTACCGCTGGTGGCGGCGGACGCGGGATGCGGTTGGTGCATGAAGAAGCAGATTTAGTCCGGTTGTATCATGCCGCGCAAGGCGAAGCAGAAGCTGCGTTTGGGAATGGTGGTGTCTATGTCGAGAAATTTATCGAATGTCCGCGTCATGTCGAGTTCCAAATTCTGGCAGATAATTATGGCAATGTCATCCACCTCGGCGAGCGCGATTGCTCGATCCAGCGTCGGCACCAGAAGTTATTAGAAGAAGCTCCCAGTCCGGCGTTAACCCCAGAATTACGCAAAAAAATGGGTGATGCCGCGATCGCTGCGGCAAAATCGATCGACTATGCTGGGGTCGGAACGGTAGAGTTTCTGCTCGATAAGCATGGCGCTTTCTACTTTATGGAGATGAATACGCGCATCCAAGTCGAGCATCCTGTGACGGAGATGATTACGGGGCTAGATTTGATCGCCGAACAGATTCGGGTAGCTCAGGGTGAAAAACTCTCGCTGACTCAAGAGCAGGTAGTATTTAAAGGACACTCGATCGAATGTCGCGTCAATGCTGAAGATGCTAATTATAATTTCCGTCCGTCTCCAGGCAAAATCACTGGCTATCTAGCGCCAGGAGGCCCAGGAGTACGGATCGATTCGCATGTGTATACCGATTATGAGATTCCCCCATTTTATGACTCGCTAATCGGCAAATTGATCGTCTGGGGAGTCGATCGCGAAACAGCGATTCGCCGAATGCGTCGCGCACTCCGCGAGTATGCAATTACTGGCGTACCAACGACGATCGAATTTCACCAAAAGATTCTCGAACATCCTAGTTTTATTAAGGGTGAAGTCTACACCAATTTTGTCGAGCAGATGATGTTAGGAAAGTAAATTTTCGCTCGATCGTTCAGCCAAAATCCAAGAAGAGGAGAAAGGGTAAAGGATCTAAACTGCACCTATTACCCTCGATCGATGGCTAAAATAATAGTTAAGATCTCAACCAGCGAGGTAAATTGCCATGAGCATCGTAATCGCTAAATGGACTCTACAGGACTATCACCAAATGATCGATACTGGAATACTGGATGATAGAAAAGTAGAGTTACTTAGGGGGGAAATTATTGAAATGTCACCAGAAGGTGTGCCTCATTCATTCTACTGTCGAGAAACAGGTGAGTATTTGCGGCAATTATTGGGTAATAGAGCTATGATTAGTGAGGCTCATCCGATTACACTGCCAAACAACTCCGAACCGGAACCGGATATCGCGATCGTCCGCGCACCAGCATCATTGTATCGCGATCGACACCCCAAACCGGATGATATCTACTGGTTGATTGAGATTTCAAATTCTACCCTCATTAAAGATTTAGGGTTAAAGAAAGATATCTATGCAGAGGCGGGAATCCCTGAATATTGGGTGATGGATTTACAACACTCGGTATTAGTTGTATTTCGCGATTTGACAGCATCGGGATATCAGTCAGAAACTCAAGTTGACAGTGGTATAATTTCTCCATTAGCTTTTCCCGATCTTTCGATCGATATTCAACAATTATTCGCCTAAATTCGCTCGATCGATATTAGCTCTTTGCTGCGATTGCAGTTGAATCATCATCTGCAGCTAGCACTAGATTTTTAGGCTGAATACTGTCGAGAATTTGCTGAATAAAATTGCGATATTCACCCTTCATCGGTAACTCTCGATCGACTTTAATCCGTCGCCTACTGGTAATTACTTCGATTTGCTCGATCGGATTGTAGCCGACTTTCTCGTAAGTCTCCCAATATAAACCCGAACCCCGTCGTTGCCATGCGGGTAAATCGTTAAAATTGATGCCATGCTCGAATAATAATTGGTTTTTAAAATCCACCCCTTTCCCATCTACCATCGATGTTGCTTTGCGCGCACTAATTCCCGACTTGCGTAACGTCCAATAGCACCAGCCATTCAGCGCACAGCGAGTTGTATCCGCCTGTCGCCAGCTAAAATAGTCGCAAACTTGAGCCGTCGTCGCTCCCATCCATACCCGACTGTCGAATGTGGCTGGTTCGCCGATGGCAATACTAAATTGACTGCTAGCAATCCCCGCAGAAATCGAAACCGCTTTTTCTAAACTTCGATCGAACAAATCCCAATCCGGTGGCAATAAAATCGAAATTTCATCGCTCTCGGTAAACGCATAAATCCCATCCAACTGCATCAATAACGCTTCGGTAGTCTGTACCATCAGCTCATGAAATTTGATGTCGAATGGTTTCTCAAATCTCTCGGCTGTAAATTTGGAAAAACTCCGCCCATCGACACGAATTATCGCCCAAGCACCAGGCAACAATCGTAACGAGTGGAAATACTCCAACTCGCGCATTTGGTTGTCAAAACTTTTAGGTTCCATCGCCTACTCCTTCACCCCAGGGGCTAATAATAAAATCATTGTCTTCATCAATCCGAACGTAAAATAAGCGATCGAATCCCTCTGCATAATCCGGTTTCTCTAACTTTTTCACGGTTGAATAGAAACCCACATCGGGAACTAATTCTTTCCCTTCACGCCGAAGATTGCGCTGCATACATTCATCGATTATTGAAGAGAAGTAATAACCAATAATTGTTGCCTGGTATGTTTTACCTTGCTGGATAATTGTAGCTCGATCGATCTGACTGGGATTGGTATTATCGATGACGATCGATTTCCCCGATTTAAGTGCGGCTTCAATTAATTGCTGCTGTCGTTGTTCCTTGCCCTTACGCGGCATCAGATCTTTACTGATATGTTCGTGAGTTTCTGCGAATTTCTGGCGAAAGAATGTACTTTTGCCACTAGCTTGCAAACCGATAAAAATAATTACTTCCATGATGAGACGATCGAGATTGATACTTGGCAGTTTCAACCGCAGCTATACAAGCACAACCTGCCTACGCAGGTTAGGACGATAGGTTGATATGCTGATGCGGAATATGAATGTCACTACTCAATCTTAAACTACAGATTTTATAAATAGTGGCGATCTCGATCGCAATTAGGAGCGATTATCTTCCTAAAAATGCTCGAAATTAATAATTTACTTGTTTTGATTACAATCGCGGATCGATCGGTTGGCTTTCCAGAGCTAAAATTGCAAACACACACTCATGAATCCGTCGCAATGGCTCACGATCGACAAATCTTTGTAAAGCTTCAATTCCTAGTGCAAATTCGCGACTAGCGAGGGATCGCTTGAGTGATAAACCGCGTTTGCGAAGCCTATCTAAATTATCTGGCAACGTATATTCAGCCCCATAAATAATCCGTAAATACTCCTGTCCCCGACATTTAACTGCGGGTTGAAGGACTCCTTTACTACCTTTGACGATGAAATTCATCGGTTTGACAACCATTCCTTCACCGCCTTGTTTAGTCATGTCTAGCCACCAATCGACAGCGAGATCGATCTGCTGGCTATCTTCAAGATTAATTACTCGATAATTAGTTGCCAGCAGTAATTTGGGATCGGATTGACAAAACTTAGAGATTTGTTGAATATGCCAGAGGTGAGTTTTATCGGTGTGAACTTTACCTTCGGTAGCGAGGATATGAAATGGAGCCAGCTTGAGGTCGTCAAGACTATTTACCGTCCAACAATAGCGACGATACGCTGCGGCATAATCTCCGGCAAGTCGATCGCGAGTCTGATATTTTTCGACACTATCGCTAACATCGACACCTCTGGATCGAGCTTGTGTGAGTAATGCGATCGATTTGGATAATGTCACTCGCGATGCAATCCCAACTGGGGCATATTGTTGGCGGATTAATTCTTGCGCTTTGGCCGACCACGGCATCAATTCGCAATCCAAACATACCCAATCTGTTTCTAAATCTTGCCAGAAGTTGCTATTAGTTAAAGCGGTGTGGATGCGATCGAGAAATGCTATTTCTAACTTATCATCGTTAAAAAATTTTCGTCCCGTCCGTGTATAACAAATCCCAATCCCCTCGCCCAATACGCCAAATCTGCGCTCGGCAACAGCTTCACTCTGACAGACGATAACGATCGCCCGCGAACCCATATGTTTCTCTTCACAGACGACCTCTGTAACGTCCTGTGACTTGTAGAAACTCAACGCTTCAGGGTACTCCAAAAACCCTGGTACGTTGCTGGTGGCGACGGGAGACATCGTAGGGGGAAGATAGATCAGCCACTTAGGATTAGCCGCGAACCGACTCATCGCTTCTAATGCTGCGATCGCATTTTCTTCGCGGATGGTGATATTGGGCTGCAATCGGGTCTCGATGCGCCGTTTGCCCAAGACATCTTCTAAATCGAGGAGATCGTCAAGATCTTGTTGGGCGGAGAGGGTAGTGCTAGTGTCGATAAGTGGTCTAATCGGCTCGCAGTATACTTTGGCAGCGGGAACGCTGACTAGTTCGCGTTCGGGGTAGCGGAGGGCGGTGAGTTTGCCACCAAAGACGCAGCCAGTATCGAGATCGATCGTGTTATTCAGCCAGACAGGTTCGGGGACGGGGGTATGTCCATAGACTACCATCGCTTGACCGCGATATTCCGCCGCCCAATTATGACGGACAGGTAAGCCAAATTCGTCGATTTCGCCTGTGGTTTCGCCATACATCGCAAAGGCACGCACGGCACCGGAGGCGCGTCCTTGAAGTTCTTGTTTCAGTCCAGCGTGAGCTACGACTAATTTACCGTCATCGAGGACGTAGTGACTGATGAGGGATTCTAAAAAGCCTTGGATATCTTTTGTAGTATCTACTTTGGTTTCGGTGGGTAATTCTTCGATTTCCGCGATCGAATTTTCCAATCCATGATTGATTTTGACATTTTTACCTTGAATTTGGCGCAGTAATTTATCGTCGTGATTGCCGACGACACAAAATGCTTGTCCGGCTTTTATCATGTTTTGGACTAGGGCAATTGTATCGAGGATGCGGGGGCCTCGATCGACCAAATCGCCGAGGAAGATGACTTTGCGCCCTTCGGGATGGTGGTATGTTGCTTCAACTTCTAGCACTTCTTCTTCAGATCCTGCCCAAGGCTGAAAGGGGAGTGAGAGGATACCTATTTTGTAGCCGAGTTTTTCGAGTAATTGTTCTAGCTCGTCGCAACAGCCGTGGATATCGCCGATGATATCGAATGGGCCATGTTCTTGATGGAGATTATTCCACAGGGTTTGACGATCGATCTCAACTTGCTCGATTTGTTCGACAGAGTTGAGAATATAGTTACGATGAAAGCCTTCCTTGTGCAGACTTTTCAACGAACGGCGCATGGTTTGAGTATGGCGCTTGACTACATGGGGGCCAAAATTGCGATCGGGTCTTTGGGCATTGCGTTCGTGGCAGATTTGCTCGGAGAGATTGAAGGCAATTGCGATCGGGAAGACATGATACTGTTTAGCAATCTGAATCAGTTTTTTGCGATCTTCCGGCTGAACATTGGTTGCGTCGATGACGGTCAATCTGCCCGCTGCGACGCGTTTGGCGGCGATATAATGCAAAACTTCAAACGCATCTTTAGAGGCACTCTGGTCGCTCTCGTCGTCGCTGACGACACCACGATAGTGGTCGGAGGAGAGGATTTCAGTCTCTTTGAAGTGTTTGCGGGCGAACGTAGATTTGCCACAACCAGAGGCACCGATAAGGATGACGAGCGAGAGTTCGGGGATGATGAGGTGCATGGCTGAGATGATAATATTAGCGGGTCTTAAAGTGTGTAAAAAACTGAAGTCATATTCCGATAGATTCCGCTACTGCGCTGGCAACATAGCTGCCTTCGGGATCTTAATTCTACAATCGTGTCAGTCGCGAATTCGAGTCGCTAATTCCCATCGCCAACACCCCAATGAAATTTCATTGCTTCAATTTTTGCCAGTAGATTGGCTACTTCAAGACAAAAGCTACTAGTTGCAAAATCTCGCTCTAGAATTTTGTGAGCCGTTGCTAGCGCTTGAGATCCTGCCAGATCGCCAGTGTGGAATATCAACCGGTCGATCTGTGCCAGCCGAGCTGCTAGCAGTTGTAACAGAGCCATCAGCACTCGATTACCGCCGTAAGCGCCACAGCCCCAGAAACCAGTATGGATGGTAACAATGGGTGCTTCACATTCTAACCGAGACTCGATTTTGGCTGCTGTAAACCCAGTAACTGCGGTTGTTAAAACATACTCGATTTCATCGTATCGATAAGAGCCATAGCCTCCAGCAGGAGCTTCCATTGCAATTATATTCGTCAACGTCGGTGGATCGATAGGTTGGACAGCTAATTCGATCGCCTCAGCGGTAGCCCGTGCAAAGTTATTACCATAAAGTCCCAAAGGTCGTCCCTGTTCGGGATCGATCTCAGTTGCGATCGTACAACGTCGTTCTACACCTCGGATGATAATGGGTGTTGGCATTCCATTCTCGACAGTTAACGGTTCGATCTTGGCACTGAGTAATGCTTCTCGTAGCGAGGCAAGTGCTGGGTGTTCGGCAACTTGGATTTCATCTTGAGCGAATACTGCAAATCCATAAGCACAAAAAAGATCGGCATGGGCGAAATTCAGGTACCACTCAACTTGGTTATTATTTTGTCCTGATGACTCATATCCAAAGTAACCTTTTCGTTCCTCGAATGCTGTTTCATAATTCATAGACAGATCGTTCTGTGATAACGGTATTTCTCGCCATCGTGAAAATGTCAACCGACCATTATGAATAGATTTGGGTGGACAAGCAATTTGATAAACAATCTTTTTATTCGCATTCTTTAGCTTAGGTGGATGAGAATTAATGAGATTTTGGGCATCGAATGTATGACGACAGATCGAGTTTTCTAAGAATTCATTCATAATCGCTTTAATTCATCGATATTAGTGCTGAATTTTGGCTCTAGCTCACAGTTGCGATCGCGATGCCGTCCCCATCTAAGCTCGATCGCGCTCCAGTTTTAGAAAGTGTCCTAATAGGTACAGAGAGCCGCACAGAACTAGCTGATGCGTGTTGTTGGTAGTTGCGGCGGCTGTTAAGCCAGCGGTTAAATCTGTATGAGTATTTAGTGACTTTAGATCGGGACAGATCGATCGAGCTAAATCTGCTAGTGCCTTTGGCTCTGCGGAACTGTGTCCGGGGACGGGGACGAGGTACAATCGATCGCCAGGTCTGAGCAAAGCTTGGAATATTTCTCGATGTGCTTTAGTCGAGAGCATGCCGATTACCCAGCTAATTGGTGCATTTAAGGTGTCGATATATTCTCGCAAGGCGATCGCCGCAGCGGTATTGTGAGCGCCATCGATGATTAATCCATGCCCTTGCCAAGTAGTTGCTTGGATGCGTCCCAACCAGCGAGTATTTGCCATCCCCGCGCCGATCTCATCATCGCTAATTTGCCATCCAGCTTGGCGTAAGATCTCAATTGTAGCGATCGCGATCGCCGAATTGGTTAATTGCATCTTACCCAATAAAGCGAGCGGATACTCAACACCGTCAAATTCTGCCCAGGACAGATGTGATGATGATTCGGAGGTGAATTTGGGTGGAGCTATCTTGACGGCGGGTTTCACCCATACTGCGGGGCAGTTTAACGTGGCAATCCGCTCTTTGACTACGGTTGTTGCTTCGGGTGGGAGAGTGCCGATAATTGCCGGACAGTGGGGTTTGAGAATTCCGGCTTTTTCACCAGCAATTTTGGCAAGCGTATCACCGAGTTGTTGCCAGTGTTCGAGTGAGATCGAAGTGATAATGGTGGCTAAAGGTCGATCGCACACATTCGTAGCATCCAATCTCCCACCCAAGCCGACTTCAATGACGGCAATATCCATCCCTGACTCGGCAAAATACAACCACATCGCAGCGGTGACGATTTCAAACTGAGTCGGGGTCGGTTGTGTAGGATCGATCGCGGATATTACTCGATCGAGGATACTCACCGCAACCTCTGTACCAATCGGCTCGCCGTTAATACAAATCCGTTCGTTCCAGTCTACCAAATGCGGCGATGTATAGCGCCCGACTTTGTAACCAGCGGCACTTAAAATGCTTGAGAGATAGGCACACACCGAACCCTTGCCATTCGTCCCTGCTACATGGATTATCGGGACGGATGTATGGGGCGAACCGAGTGCGGCGAGTAATGTCTGGATGCGGCTAAGTCCTAAATTTACGCCGAATTGATGATAGGGGGCGAGAAGTGTATCGATAGCTGAAGATGTGTCGGTCACGATCGGGATGTTGCAGTGGAGAAGTTGCTCAAATATACCGGAACTCGCGATCGACAGCAAATTTGAGATGTAGCTGTCTGACAAATAATACCATTTTGGATTTTGGATTTTGCGACCCAAATCACGCGGAGGTTCCCTCCGCATGTGTTTGGGTCAAGACAGGATTTTGGATTGAGAAAGCCTTGCTGTAGATGAAGTCTGCTAACCTATCTGTCATTCTTATTTTTTAAATCGGTATAAATTCACTATGATTGACAGTCAACCAGTGTGCGTAGCCGCGAATTTATTCGCTAAGCGACTGGTGCGCCGTTCGATAACGTGAGTTCGGGATAAGGAAAATCGATCTGCTTCGCTCAATCACCGCCCTGAACTATAAGTTCGGGCTAAAAGCAAAAGTTCGTTGAAACGAACTGCCAAATCAGTCAGTTCGTTTCAACGAACTTTTGCTCTTAGCCCCAAATTCATTTGAGGGCGGTTCAGAAACGAAGCTAGGAGTCATTAAGCAAACATCCTTAACCCGAACTCACGTTTTGATACCGATCGGATCTCATTATTATACTCAGCCAATAAAAAATCTGAGTCATCTATCTCATCACCAAATGGAGACAGTCAAACTCAGATAGCCGATTTGCGTTATAGCACCTGACTATTTTGACTAGACGAGCTGGGGGAAAGTTCCGTGTTGAGGGTGGGAACGTTAGAGAATAGCACTCCCGATCGTAAATAACCCAAGTTGCTACATACTTATTGCCTGCGATTAATCCTACATTCAGCAGGTTGTTCACGACAAAAAATAATATTTGCGAGAGGAAACACCAAGAAATTGCAGAATAAGAAGTTGTCGTGCAGAGAGCTTGATCTGGAACTTAATGTCGTCAAGAAAAACTAAATGGACAGAAAGAAAGCACTGAAGTATCCAGCGCAAGGTTGGACGAACACTCGGTTTACCCTTTTGGTCAGGTAAAGTGGCACTAGCCTGTTGTAATGCCAGTCTGAGTTGACGTTGCCCCAAACTATAAACCATCAATGCTAAGGTCATGAGCATAGCTAGAGCCATAATTCTTTTGGTATTTTTGAGGAAAATACTAGAAGCAAAAAACAAAGGGTCTTTGAGAAAACGAAATCCTCGCTCAGTGGGTTGTTGACCTTTGTATTCGCGCAAGATGTTGCTATCTGACCATTTTTGGTCATCAAGCGAGTTAGTAGCAAGAACAAAACGGCCAGCTTTTTGCCGAAGTGTGGCTAAGGCCAAAGAATTCTCCACGAGACTTGCTCGAATATGAAAAGAGTGATGAGTGGGTTTTTGGCTAAGACTAGGACGACCTTTTTGGGCATAATGCGCTTGAGCTAAAACTTGCAATTCATCAATATTATGATATTTAAGTGTTTTTTTGAACTCATTCATTGCACTTATGGCATCCGATTCACAAGCAAATTCTTTATTCATTAAACTATCAAGTTTTTTCTCTTTCTCTTTCAATAACTTCTCAATCTTTTTGGCAGAACTTTTCAAATCTGATTCCATCCGTTGCCGACTTTCGACTACCACCCATTGCTGATTAACACCTGCATAATTACTGCAAACAGTACAAAAGCGGTATCCTTTATCATCGGATTCGGTAAACTGCTCAGGCAATAGTTTCTCTGTTAGTTCCTGTGCAGCTTTTATTGTTTCTGGTACTCGACTAATCCATTTGATACTATCACCAAAATCTTTGATATTTGGTTCATTATAAAATGCTGCATCCATTGTGAATAAATCAATCTGTTCTCCTTGCCATTGTGAACGAAATGCTTTAATCACTTCAGGGAAAGCACTTTGATCTGCTGTATTCCCATTCCCTACATTCATGAATAATGGTATTCCTTCTTCTTCACTTGTCAGCAAATGCAGTGTGAATTGCTTCAAGTCTGGGCGATGGTCTCGCGAATATCCTTGTGTTATTGTGATTCCTATTGGTTCTGATGATTCATTCTCTACTAAAGTCTCGTCTTCTCCTTCTATTCTGTATTGCCCATCTACCGAAATACTGGTACCATCAAGATGTCCATTCTTACTGCTAATCCCAAACTTATTAGCCATCTCTGATGCTATTTTCACAAAAAGCAATGTAATTCCATATCCATATATTTGATCCATTACTCTTCCCAGCCTACTTTCATTTAAGTACTCTGCTTTTACTCCTTTGCCAATTAGGTGCTCAGTAGCTTTTCCTGTGAAAAACTCACTGAATAAATATAATGGAGCGGTTAAGAAACCCATACAGTTCAAAATCATCGCTTTCACTGCTTGCCCCGCACTCACCTTCTCTTGTGGATGGCTTCCTAGCTCTCGATCGATTATCTCTACTATTCCAATATCATCGATGATTGCCGCAATTATACCTAGGTGGTCTATGTCTTGTACCTCGATCTTATTGCTTGGCGACATTTGACTCCTCTGAACTCGCTTTAATAAAAATACTTTATTTTAAATCTAACCTGCTGAATGTAGGATTAAAGTCGCGGCTAATGTTGCAAAGTCCGCCTTCGCGGACTAATAAATTCAGTCCGCGAAGGCGGACTTTGCATTCCGAGCAGCGGTTTTAACCGCTGGAGTTGTAGGTAGCAACTTGGGTTAAATAAAGAATCGATATCAGCTCTAGAAGGATCGAATACTCAGTGCTAGAGTGGTTTCTCGATCGAAGATATGAATCTTATCGGTAGCGACTGACAGCCAGACTTCCTCGCCGATGTTAACTTCTTTATCGGGTGAAACTCGCACCTGAAGAATTATTTCTTTTGAGGTATTACCCTCACTCGATAGATCCAACTCGCCAACTCTAACGGCAATATAGGTATCGTTACCCAAGGCTTCGACTGTTTCAATGAAGCCATGAAAATTTTTGGTGGCGGGTAAACCTAATGTAAGATGTTCGGGACGGATGCCGAGTAATAAAGATCGATCGGTATACTCAGCTAATGTTGATTCCCACTCTTCGGATAACGTAACTCGAAATTGGTTATTTTCAATAGAATGCGGTTGTTTGACGCGAACGGGAATCAAGTTCATGGGCGGCGAACCGATGAATTGAGCGACAAAAATATTGGTTGGATGGTTATAGATTTCGAGGGGAGTCGCGACTTGTTGAATTTGACCTTTATTCATTACGGCAATGCGATCGCCCATTGTCATCGCTTCGGTTTGATCGTGGGTGACATAGATCGTCGTCGTACCTAATTGCCGTTGTAATTTAACGATTTGGGTGCGAGTTTCGGCACGTAATTTGGCATCGAGATTGGATAAAGGTTCGTCCATCAGGAAGACTTGGGCATCTCTAGCGATCGCGCGACCTAATGCTACTCGCTGTTTTTGCCCACCAGAGAGTTGTTTGGGAAATCGATTTAATAAACCTTCGATTTGGAGCATTTCTGCCACGCGGTGGACTTTTTGCCCGATCGCTTTTTCCCGTGGTGTAATGTATCGTAAGCCGCGTGGGAAACCTCGACTGATTTCTACCAAAAAGTTTTCTACCTGTGGTGGTAAACCACCCTTGTTTGGCGCGGGATTTGATGCAAAGAAGGATTCACTACGCCGCAAGCCAAAAGCAATATTGTCATACACTCGCATGTGTGGATACAGCGCGTAGCTCTGGAACACCATCGCGATATCACGTTCCTTGGGTGGCAAATCGTTAACTAGTGCTGTGCCCACCGTGATGTTCCCCGCAGTTAGCGTCTCTAAGCCAGCAATCAGCCTCAGCAGGGTACTCTTGCCACAGCCTGATGCTCCCACTAATACCATAAATTCACCGTCCTTCACGGTCAAATTAATCCGCCGGAGGACGCTTTCTCGATCGGCGAGATCTTTGGTCGCAGCAGTACTTTTCCCTTTAGAGGTTGAAGGAGTATAGCTTTTGAAGATATTTTCGAGAACTACTTGTGCCACTGTAGATTGCGTCGATTTGTGGAGTTTTTATCTTCTTACAATATCGCAGATCGGTTGAGACTACAGCCAAACAAAGTACACTTAGCAGAGAAGTTCGCTGTATTATTTGGCTATTAGCAGGCTGGATCGACAGTTTGGCAATACTCAAAATCTGCTATACTTTAAACGGTCATAACCTGAGCTTTGTCAAAATGCTGAAAGCGGAGTGTGAGCAAGGAATCAAGCTCTTTTTTATGTTGCAGATGAGCATCATTTAGACATTCAGAGATGGCTGATGAGAACTGAGTAAAATCCTCATAATACTTGCCATATAAACATTTCTTTTTAACAAACTTCCAGAGCCTTTCAATCAAATTTAGATTGGGCGAATAAGTCGGCAAGTATAGTAATTCTATTTCCAAGGATTTAGCTAAATCTTGGACAACTCGACATTTTTGGTATCGAGCATTGTCTAAAACCAGAGTAATGGGAATGCTCAGTCCTAGGTCAGCTAATTTTTGCAGAAGTTCACAAATCTGAATAGCAGTGATATAGCTGTCATTAGTAACCAAAATAACTTCATGAGTAATGGCATTTAATGCTCCCAGCACATTGAACCGTTTTCTCCCTGAAGGTGACTTAATAAACAGCCGTTGAAAACACCAAATCATCCCCAAAAAAGCTCCCATGACAAAGTGAGCCGCATCCACGAAGAAAACCGCTCTTTTTCCTTGTCTTGCCTCTTCTAACCTGGGTTCTAGCTTATTTATTTTATATTCTTCCTGTTCATCGGGATCTGCTTTAGAAGGAATAGCCCCAACTTTCAAACATCGCATCCCTATTGATTTCAGGAATTTTTGGATCTGGGTTGGACTGCGTTTAATTCCGGTAAGATTTTCAATCTGATTTACAGCTTCATTTATGGTAGCTGGAGGATTCAATTTCAAATACTCTTTGATAGTTGTCTGATGTAATTTTAATTCACTTTTGGGTTGATAAAAGTTAATTTCTTTGAGTTTTTCTATACCACCAGCCTGATATTGTTGACAATATTTTCTCAATGTATTAGGTGAAATGTTTGCTAGCCTACAAATCATATTTAAAGGTAAGTTTTGACTTTTAAGCCATAATACTTCCATCTTCAACTGGACCCTGGGATGAGGATGGTGAAATCTTTCATAATTTAATATTTCTCGATCTTCTTCCGTAAAGTTTAGATTGCTCATCCCTCAAGCTCCACTTTTTCCTTGACTTTACTAGACTATCATCTCTTCGATCGCCGATGCTCAAGTTATGCCCGTGTAAAGTATAATTCCGCTCGGTAACGACACAAAACCGCTGTAGCAAATTTAGCAATTCAGGTGCTGTAAACGGTTTGGCTAAGAAGGCACAAACGCCCTCATTCATGGTTTTCTTGACCGACTCATTGGTTGCTAAGCCACTCATCGCAATAATCCGTACCTGTGGATCGAGGCGAAAAAGGGTACGAATTAGCGTGCTAGAGTCAAGGGCTGGCATCATCAAATCGAGTAATACGATGCTAATTTCTTCCTTGTGCTGAGCGTACATCGCGATCGCTTCGATGCCGTCGCTGGCAGTGATAACGTTATAGTTATATGCAGTGAGAGTTGCTTTGGTAATATCTTGGATGGCGACTTCATCATCCACCACCAAGATGAGTTCGCCCCGTCCTAACTGGGGTTGAGTATTGACGATCGACGGTTCGACTTGAGTTGTTGCGGTTGCGGGCAAATAAACTTTGAATTGGGTACCTTTGCCGACTTCGCTGTGAATGTCGATCGAACCCTGGTGACTTTTGACAATACCAAGTACGGTAGCGAGTCCCAATCCTGTACCTTTACCGATTTCTTTGGTAGTGAAAAACGGATCGAAGATCCGATCGAGAATTTCTGGCACGATCCCTGTCCCCGTATCCGCGATCGTAATCGCGACATAATCACCGACGATCGCGTCTAAATTCATCTTGGCATAGTGTTCGTCGATCGTCAGATTTTCCGCACGGATCGTCAATGTACCCCCATCGGGCATGGCATCGCGAGCATTGACGCAAAGATTCATAAATACTTGATGTAATAGTGTCGAATCTGCTACGATCGCCCATAAATCTGGGGATAACTCCGTCGAGAGTCGAATATTTTTGGGGAAAGTTTGGTGGATGATGTTATATACTTCCCGCAATAAATGACTGACTTGGGTAGGCGTAGGTTTGCCCTCAACGCCGCGCGTAAATGAAAGAATTTGTCTGACTAAACCGGCACCGCGCTGCGTGCTCTCGTCGAGAATTTGCAATAACATCTGTGTCTGTTCGTCGATATTGGAAATTTGGAGGGGTAACAATTCGACAATCCCCATAATTGGGGTCAAGACGTTATTCAAATCGTGAGCGATGCCACTCGCCATCGTCCCCAAACTCTCTAACCGTTGGGCGCGCAAAAATTGAGTCTCTAATTGTTTTTTTTCGGTAATATTCTCGACTGTACCGACATGCCCTAAAAACTCCCCTTGCGTCGAATACATCGGACTGACTAGCGTTCGTACCCAGCGGGTTTCGCCTTGTGGGGTCAAGAGTCGGTGTTCGCTCGTCCAACTTTGCTGCTGGGCGAGCGTCGCTTGCCAAGACTCGCTGGCAAGCTCGAAATCTTCGGGATGAATGGCTTGGAGCCACACCTCACCCAAACTCTCTGCTGCCGACAATCCCGATATTTGCTGCCAGAGCGGATTGACATAGACATTTTTGCCCTGGGCATCGCAATGAAAAATTCCCAGCGGAGCCGCTCCACAGAGGGTCTTAAACCGATCTTCGCTGAGTGCTAAGGCTTGTTCGGCGCTATGTCGCCGCTGGCGATCTTCGGCTTCGCGTAATTCCCGTTCCACAGCGGGTACCAACCGGGTGAGATTGCCTTTGAGAATATAGTCTTGAGCGCCAGCCTTCATGGCCGCTACGGCAGTTTCCTCGCCGATCGTGCCAGAAACGATGATAAAGGGTAAATCGCTACGGTTCTGAAGGATTTTCAGGGCTTCAAAGGCATTAAAAGCGGGCATCGTATAATCTGAAATGACGATATCCCAGGATTGGCGATCGAGTGCTGCTTGCATTGTTGCGGGAGTCTCTACCCGCGTATACTCGACATCGTAGCCGCCACGCCGGAGTTCGCGGACGAGCAACAACATATCATCTTCCGAGTCTTCAACAATCAAAACGTTTAGGGGAGTTTGCATTTCGACTGATTTGGTAAGCGGGCAGTAGTTCGGTTGTTAAAAGCTAATTCATCCCTAGTTTAGGAGCGGGGGAGAGCAGTAAATTTAGATCTTAGATTTGGTAATGCCTTCTGCATCTTATTAAATCCTCATTCCTAAGCTGGTGGTGGTTCGTTCATTAACAGCCAGTACATCCCTAGTTGTCTGATTGCTTCTGAGAACTGCAGAAAATCGACGGGTTTGCGGATATAGCTATTGCAACCCAAGCTATAGCTATCGAGCATATCTTGCTCTTCACTGGAAGTAGTCAGCACGACTACTGGCATCAGTTTCGTGCGTTCGTCCGCTCTGATTCGGCGCAATACTTCGATCCCATCGAGTCGGGGTAGCTTCAGATCGAGCAATACCACAGTCGGTTTGGCATTGAGATCCCGCCCGAGATAGATGCCAGTCCCAAACAAATAATCTAGCGCTTCCACGCCATCATGGGCTACGACGATCTCATTGCCGATATGATGGCGTTTGAAGGCGCGGAGTGCCAGCGCTTCATCATCGGGATTGTCTTCCACCAGTAGGATAGTTTTGTTATTCGCGTTCATACACTACTTGCTGTCCCTGGTTTTAACGTAAAGTAGAATGTTGCCCCTTGTCCCAAAGTGCCATCTGCCCAGACCTTGCCACCATGCCGATGCGCGATCCGCTGGACGGTTGCCAGTCCGATCCCGTTGCCAGCGAATTCAGTGGCACTGTGGAGCCGTTGAAACGGCCCAAATAACTTATTGGCAAAAGTCATATCGAAGCCTGCACCATTATCTCGGACAAAGTAAACTGGCACCTCTGTCTCATCAGGCATGACACCAAACTCAACGCGTGCGTGTGAAGTTTTGGCACTAAATTTCCAGGCATTGTTAAGTAAATTCATCAGTAATACTTGGAGCAATCGCGCATCCCCTTGGGCGACTGCCCCTGGCTGGACAACGAACTCGATCTGACGTTCTGGTTGACTCCGCTGTAACTCCATGCAGACGTTGTCAGCTAAGAAACTCAGATTGACAGGTGCTAGATTCATCTCAGTGCGTGTCACTTGAGCGAGATCGAGCATGTCATCGATCAAGTTGCCCATCCGTTGGGTCGCGTTGCGAATCCGCCGCAGATAGTCTTGTCCATTGACATCTAAGTGTTCGCCGCAGTCTTCAAGCAGCGCTTGACTGAAACCATCGATACTGCGTAACGGTGCGCGGAGATCGTGCGAAACCGAGTAGCTAAAGGACTCTAACTCTCGATTTACCGCCTTGAGATCGACAACGGCTTGCTGGAGACCGTTATTTAGAGTTTGCACGGCTTGCTCGGCCTGCTGGCGTTCGAGGACTTCTGCGCGTAACTCCGCCATGAGTTCGGCATGTTTGAGGGCTACGCCCAAATGATTGGCGATTTGTTTGACGAACTCGATTTCTACTTCTTGCCACTGGCGGGGCGCGCTGCATTGATGGATGCACAGCAAACCCCACAAATTTTGTCCCTGTAACAGCGGTACTGCTAAATTTGCCCGCACCTGAAACCGGGACAGCACATCGATATGACATTGGCTCAATCCCGCAGCATAAATATCGGCGACCGCCTGCATGTGCCCCTGCTGATAGCGGTGGGCAAATTGTTCGCCAAAGCAATGGTCGTGAACTTTTTGCGCCATTGCTGATGGGAAGGCGGCATCGACATCTTCTGAGACAAATTCACCATCATCCCAACCGGAATTTGGATAAAATCTAAACATTCCCACCCGATCGGCGGATAATAATTGTCGGACTTCAGTAGCAGTGGCTTGAAAAATAGTTTCCAGTTCTAATGGTTCGCGCAGCCGAGCGATGACGTGAAATAAGGCTTTTTGCTGCTCGACCTGAAATTTGGCTTGTTCGATCTCCCGTTCTAGTGGTGTCAGTTCTGCTGTGAGCGTCTGTGTGAGTCGATCGAAAGCAACTTCATCTCGACACAAGTTTCGTAATTTGGCAAGTAGCTGAGGATTCATTATGCAGAAATTTTTATTCTTTAAAGATCGATGCTAGCCTGCTGACTAAATTGCTATTTTAATCAAAATTAAACAGCCGATTCGTGAGTGTCCTGTTGCATTAGCAAATTGCCCAACACTCGGAACATAGCGTAAGTCGATCGCCTACAGCTTCAATATTCTGGCGCGATTGCACTCCTGATTGCCAGCCACAACATTAGCTCAATATCCAGTATAAACCCGGATTGGTTGACAAGTCATCTAAAAGCAAGACATAAAATTAAGTTCAGCTAAAATTTCGATGAAAAATAGCTGCACAGACTATTACATCTTCAAAAACACTTAAATATCCCAGTCGTCATAGCGCGATCTCCGATCGACAAATAATACATCCATTTTCTATCGATCGTTTGACTAGATCGAGCAATTAAACAAACCGAATAATCGATCGATCCAACGATTGCTTAAAAGCTGAAATTACCTCTGAAAAATAGAGTCTCGGCCAGCACCGATTGAAATTCTTCCAGATCGAGTCATCTAGCTATTGACATCTCAGAATTCATCCACTAGATTGAGAATATCGATAAGTTTGCCTGCGAGTGTCCTATGTAGTTCTCCACCTCTCCAGATTTAATTAGTAATCGATCGGCGTTATCGGCCAGTCAGCCACCGAATTGTCAGCGGTAAGTTTTTAGCGAGAGTAGCAGCCTCGCGATCGAAACATTATTTTGCTCGATCGATTACCACATGCGAATTAATTAATGTTGCCTTGAGAGGGGAACTCAAATGTTGATGCAAAAATATCCCAGAACCCCACATATTGAGGGTTCGCGGTACCAACCTGGGGATGAAGATTTAGATAGCGTACCATTTAGCGTAATTGCGAATGAGTACGTCGTAGTAGAAGAAAAAGTCGATGGCGCGAATGCGGCAATTAGCTTTGATTTGCAAGGACAGTTGCGATTGCAAAGTCGCGGACATTATTTAACTGGTGGCCCGCGCGAGCGGCATTTTAATCTCTTCAAACAATGGGCGCACAGTCATTATGCGGCATTGTGGGATGTTTTAGGCGATCGATATATTCTCTATGGTGAATGGCTATATGCCAAACATACGGTTTTTTACGATTGTTTGCCGCACTATTTCTTAGAATACGATCTGCTCGATCGAGCTAGCGGTAATTTTCTCAGTACGGTGGCGCGAAGCAATCTATTACAAGGACTGCCTTTAGCTTCGGTACCAGTGTTATTTGCAGGCAAACTCCAGTCGCACAAGCAACTAGTAAGTCTACTGCAACAATCACATTTTATTCGACCCGGACATATCGATCGATTGCGCGAGCTTTGTATCGAGCAGGGGTTAGATGCAGATCGATCGATCCAACAGACAAATCAAAGTTTGTTGATGGAGGGTTTATATCTCAAAGTCGAGACAGCAGAATTGACCGTGGCGCGTTATAAATACGTCCGCGCGGACTTTTTAACAACGATTTTGCAGTCTGAAAGTCATTGGTTGATTCGTCCGATTATCCCCAATCAGCTACAAGCTGGAGTCGATTTATTTGGGATGATTTAAATCCTTTTTATCTGTGATAAATATTGCAGAAATGGGTTTATACAATTAATCTCTAGAGCGATGTACTTTACCTTTTTCCATAGTTACTAGCATAAATCAGTACTTACAGAACCGATTTCAATAAATTATTTACAGGTATGTTCAGATGAATACCATTGTAACTGTAGATCCAAGTTGGACATTTCCCGATTGTCCATTGTTGTCGAATTTACAAATTGATTGGGCAGCGATCTTAGCAAGATTTCCATACTTGCAAAAATTAGCACAATGCCAACAAAACCCGCTGTATCATGCCGAAGGTAATGTGTGGATTCATACACAATTAGTTTGTGAGGCTTTAGTTTCACTACCTGATTGGCAAAAGATGAATGTGCAAGATCGATCGATTTTATTTGCCGCAGCATTGTTCCACGACATTGCAAAACCTGAGTCTACTAAAGTAGATGCAGATAGCAAGATTACTGCTAAGGGATATGGTACTTTGGGTGCGCGGATGGTACGACAAATTTTGCAAGATTTGCAGACACCATTCTCGATTCGAGAAGCAATCATCGCGCTCGTCGAATATGGAAGTTTACCGTTATGGTTCTGGGATAAAGATCGCCCCCTAAAATCGATTATTAGAGTGAGCCAATTAGTTCGCTGCGATTGGTTGGCATTGATAGCTGAGGCAGATGTTATGGGGGGGATTTGTGCCGATCGAGAGAGATTATTAGAGACGATCGAGTTCTTTCGAGAATTTTGTTGCGAGCATGATTGTTTCGATCGACCTTATCCATTTGCATCGGTGCATAGTCGGTTTATGTATTTTCAGAAAGAAGATGCCGATCCGACTTATAAAGCTTATGATGACACCCAATTAGAAGTAATTCTAATGTGTGGTTTACCTGGTACTGGGAAAGATTATTGGATCGAGCAAAATCATGCAGATTTAGCAATGGTATCACTCGACAGGTTGCGCGCAGAAATGGGAATTTCACCGACAGATGAGCAAGGTGAGATCGTCCAAGCTGGCAAAGATTTAGCAAAAGGCTATCTGCAAGCTGCAACGCCATTTGTCTGGAATGCAACTAATATCGTCAAACCGATTCGATCGGGTTTAATTCGGTTATTTGCTAGCTATCATGCACGAATCAGGATCGTATATCTGGAAGTTCCGATCGAGCGAGTATTACAACAAAATCGCAATCGATCGAGACAAGTTCCTACTGCCGTTATTCATCGATTTCGCGATCGCGTGGAAATTCCCAACATTACCGAAGCTCATCAATTAGATTACGTCGTTAAAGTTTAACAGTGCTATATAAGGGTAATAAATTTCCCTTGGAAAGGTTATTAAGCGAAGGGACTTCATGAAAATTTTAATAACATTATGTCAAAACAAAAACCAGAAAAACAAAAAATGGCAACGATCGCGGAAGTATATAACCGCATCATTTGGGACACTCGGCTGAATCGTAATATGTTTATTGCCGGATTTCACGAACGGATCGCCGATGGGATTAGAGAAAAACCTTTAGCTCAGTGGGACGACAATAGCAATATTCCGTGGCATCGAGTTCGCTATATTCGCTGTGGTGATGTCATCGTTTGGGATCGAGATGATAGAATCGATCTCATCTCGACAGACAAATTACCTACTATTGCATGGAAATTAGATCCTACGAGAGCTAGCCAAGAAGATTTAGCTGCGTTAATTGCTAACAATCGAGCTGAATTTAAATCACGATCTGTTTATCATCATGTGGGTAATGAGTGGCGGATATTTACAGGTGCAGTAAAAGCGATCGATCTCGATTTATTGACTATTGCTAGCTATAATATTCTCTCCAATCTGCATGAAGCAGATAAAATCCAAACGGATAAACGTTTGCCTGCTATTCTCAATGAGTTACAGCAGACTCAGGCGGATATTATCGCCATTCAGGAAGTAACTCCCGAATCAATCGCGTTTATTTTAGCGACAGATTGGGTTAAAGATTATTATATTTCTGAATCAGCTAGTGCGAATAATGTCAAACCTTATGGCAATTTATTGATGTCACGGTGGTCATTTGAATTATTAGAACATCAATTTTCTGGACACAAGCGGGTATTAGTGGGCAATTGGCAGATTAACGATCGATCCGTTCGTGTCGCTAACGTTCACCTAACTAGCGATCGCGGTGAAAATGCCTTGCAAAAACGGCTCCAGCAACTAGCAACAGTCATCGGTTATCTCCAACAGCAAGAAGGAGATTGTTTAATCATCGGTGATTTTAATACGCGAGCTAACGAGCAGGATGAGATTGTAAATTATGCTGATTTTAGCGATCTATGGAACCAATTGCATCCAGATGAAGCTGGTTATACATTCGATCCAGATCGCAATCCATTGGCGATGTTGATGAGTTTGGCAGGAAAGCCAGCTCGATTCGATCGCATTTTACTCCGCCGAGATCCAGTGGCTAATTATCAACCTCGATCGGTAAATTTATTTGGCTGCAACCCTGTCAGCGGTACTAACAGCCAAATTTATCCTTCAGATCATTTTGGTATTTTTACGGTGTTAAAAGTTGCCGATTCTAACCCTCAATCTACCGCTAATGCGGCTAAATCGTCATTACAAATCGATTCATATCCGAGCACAATCCAAAATTTTCATGGCTTAACCACGATTCGCCCAGTCTATGAAAGCATCTTAGCAATCATTCCTCCTGAAGATCTATTTCCCCAAATTCAAGCAATCAGACAACAATATGATACGGGATTCGTGCGAATCGTACCGCATATTACCTTGCTGTATGGATTTTTACCGGATGAATACTTTGAGGAAGTCGTCGAGCTAATCGCGCCGATCTTGGCAACAATCGAGCCATTTACCGTCACATTAACTGATTTTCAAATTTTCACCCATCGGAAGACGGCAACTGCTTGGCTGCGTCCTGTAGTCCAGCCAGCAGCAGCATTACACGAGTTGCAGGCTCGGCTAAATCAGCTCTTTCCTCAATGTTACGAACAGAGTACCAAAACCGAGGCGGGATTTACGCCACATTTGAGTGTCGGACAATTCGATACTCCCGCGCTAGCTAAAGCAAAATTACCGCAATGGCATCCCGTAAAGTTTACCGTCGATGCAGTCGCTTTAGTCAGTCGTCGCAACGACGAACCCTGTGCGACGCGACATTTGGTGGGGTTGGGTAAATTTATCCCTCAAGTCACTGAACCGAGCGCATTGATGGCGATAGTCAATCGCCTAGAGCCAGAATTAACCCCTGTCGAACGGTTGCAGCGGGAGACTGTTTTAGCCATCGTGCAGCAAGCTTGTACGGAATGTTTGGGGTTTGAGGCAACATTACACTTACTCGGCTCGGCGAGATTGGGCGTAGCCAGCGCAGATAGCGATGTGGATGTGATTTGTATGATTCCCAATTATGTCGCTGGTAAGCGATTTTTGGGCAGGGTGGAGGCATGTTTGCAGGGATTGTGCGATCGATCTCAAGTAGTCGTCGATGCCAGATTTCCGGTATTGCGGTTGCAAATCGAGGGTATATCGCTGGATTTGCTCTATACCCAAGTTGAAGTAACTGATGGGTGGGAAAAACTCGATCTTCATGCGCTCAAACCACAGATCAAAAATCCGAAGTCGATTATCGGCTGTTGGGATGCCGATCTCATGATGGATTTAGTCTCACAACATCTACCATTAGATTCTTTTAAATTGTTATTAAAAGCTGTTCGAGGTTGGGCTAAAGCTCGAGGTATTTATGGCAACTCCTGGGGATTTTTAGGTGGATTTTCCTGGTCGTTATTATGTGCTTACAGTTGTATCGATTATCAGGGTAAAGATCTCACGATCGAATCCTTGCTCGTCCATTTATTCGATCTTTTGAGTCGATATGATTGGAGCGAACCGCTGTCGCTCACATCTGTCGGCAGAACTTATGAAGCGCATGTGCCTAGGGATTGGTTGCCAATCGTATCTTCGATCGAACCTTGCAAAAATACCGCTAGAAACGTTACGCGCTCTACCGCTCGAATTTTACAAGCTGAGTTGGCTAGAGGTGCGGTAATTACCAGTCAAATTTTAGTCGATAAAAGTAATTGGCAAATGCTATATTCACTAGTTAATTTAGAGGCAGAATTTGATACTGTGTTAACGATCGAGATCGTGACTGCCGATCTCCAGGAACGCGAAAAATCTCTAGGAATTTTGGAGGGTTGTCTCATCGGATTGGTAATCCAACTCGAACAACTCGAGCTATTTGTCCGCCCGAGTCCACAAGTCACAACTAGCGATCTAACTAGCACCGTTAGCTTATTTTTAACTCTGCCTAATGGTTGTGAGATCGGTAGGATCGATCTACTGGCAAGAGATTTTATCTCTGGGTTAACTGGATTGGAGGAGCTAACAACCACCAGATTCATCAGAAGATCGTTGGGGTAACAGCTACCAGATCGATCGGGTAGTGGATCGCCTGTAACCTGTAGTTTGTAAAATCGATAACTTATCTCAAAACCCACCCTGACAAATGCTAGGTTAATAGGATGTACTCTATCTTCACCGATCCATGACTGAATCGATTACTGCACTAGTTAACTCTGAAAACAAAGGCGATCGCATCAAAGCATTGAATCTGGTGCGGGACATCGAACCAGCGATGGCTTATGGCTATATCAAACAATTGGTGCTAGATAAGGACACGAGAGTGCGCTATGCAGCGGTAAGTCAATTAGCATCATTAGGCACAGAAGATTTAGTCGAGAGTTCGGCTATTTTACGCGATCGATTGGTCAACGATCCCGAACCTGACGTTCAAGCCGCCGCCGCCGATGCGATCGGCGCATTAAAGATCGTAGCTGCTTTTGACGATCTCCAACATCTGTATCAGACTACGCCGGAATGGTTGGTACAGTTTAGCATCATCGCTGCGCTAGGTGAATTGGGCGAACCACGTGGCTTAGATTTATTAAAAACCGCGCTTACTTCGCCGACGGCTTTGGTTCAAACTGCGGCGATTGGTGCGATTGGCGAACTGGGCAATCCGAGTGCGGTGGAGAGCATCATTCCCTTTGTCACCCACCCCGATTGGCAAATCCGCTATCAATTAGCGCGTTCGTTGCGGGCATTAGGTGGAGATTTGGCACAACAAAATTTGGCAATCTTGGCGACTGATGATATCGAACAAGTCGCTAAAGAAGCAAAAGGGGAGTAACCGCCTCTAGAGTCAATCATCATTATTACATTCAGCAACACTAAAAGTTACTCCAACTCAAGCTGCTCGATCGCTTGAATACCCCGCGTATCGCCCAGCTTGAGCAGAGCTGCTTTGGCATCTTCCCGGACACCAAGATCGCGGTCTTCCTCCAGTACTTGGATCAGCGCATCAACCGCAGTTGCATAAACGACATTAGAGGGCAACTCCCGACACAATCGCCCTAACGACCACGCACAATTGCTGCGGACGGCTGCGAGTGGGTCGTTAATCAAAGCTTCAATAATTGGCGGTACCGTTGCTACTACCGCCTCATAACTGAGGTCTGCTGCCTGTGCGAGCGAACTTGCCGCCCACAACCGGACGGCTGAGATATCCATCTTCAGCGCGTGCAATAATGGCTTGAGCGCACGCCGATCGTGACAATTGCCCAAAGCCCAGACAATCCCTTTGCGAGCATAACCATTCCAATCGCGCTCGAGTTGGTGGATCAGCGGTTCGACGGCATCCGGACTAGGATTGCGCCCGAGCGCATAAGCAGCCGAAACTCGCACCAGCGGACAAGGATCGGCAAGCAAGCGGATCAAATGGGGAATCGCGCGTGCATCTTGAATTTCACAAAAAGCTCGGGCAGCTAGCATCCGTTGCTCGGTGACAGCACGATCGAGCAATGACAGCATTTCCTCTGGATCTGGCTTGGGTGGTTCGGTATTGGCATCGAGTACAGCCAGAGTATCCAGATCGTCGAGAGGACTTTCTAGATCGGTGTCATCCTCAAGGAAATTTAGATCTTCTTCGTAAACCATAATAAATAAATCTCGCCTCTGCCCATCCCCTAAATTCAGTCGAAGCTCCACATCTGCCGCTCGCACTCACAATCTATCCATGTAGGTGGTTGGCTATCAGTAAGCGATCGAGCGCGCTGAAATCTACTGCTCGTGTGTCATTATAGCAAAGTGAATGCAGCGCGATCGCAGCAGATCGGGTAGTTATCTGGAGGCGATCGAATTTAGTTAGCGAAATTATTATTAAATAGCGCCGAGATCGCACTGTTGCAACCTCGACGCTTTAATAGCTCACCATTAGCGAGCGGCTTAACTCCAAACTAAACTTAATTTGGATCGAGATTAGATTTAAGTTTTAGCTGTAAATCCGTACCTTTTTTCAGCACTACTTCACCACCGGGACTCGATAATACAAAAGCTGTCGCGGCGGCGGCTCCAGCAAGTTTACCGTGTTTGAAATTGGCTTTATCGCCGACAAAGTGCCCAGCAATCGTGCCACCTAAAATGATTCCCGTATTTTTGAGAAATTGACCCTTAGTTTTTGTCTCAACTTTCGTGTTGATTAAGCTAGCATCGAGCGGTAAAACATCACCATTTTTGAGCTTGATATCATCAAAAAATAGGTTGAGCTGCGCTTTTTTGCCTTTTGCCGCTTTGGTGACATTTTCTAGGTGTCCCTCGATCGTGGCATCTTTTAGTACTGCATATTTACCAACAGAGCCATTCTTCACTTTAATTGTAAATTTTTCATCGTTACGATTTTTACCAGAAGAAAGTTCTCGCTGTAAATCTGTATCGATCGTCGTTCCAGCGGGGACGACAGGTAAGGCCCCTGCAGTCGTCGCTGGTTTATTATTGCTGGTATTAGTCATAGCTCCAGATGTCGCAGGCTTTGTCGTCGCAACTGGTCGATCGGCGACCTTGCTACTACAGCTAGTTACACTAACTAGAAATAGTGCTATCGGCACTAATGAAACGGATTTTTTCAACATTGTTTTTAGACTCCACACCTCAAACCACACGAAAAGTTGTGCGATGTCACATATTCTATCATTTGCCAATCGGGCACACTACTGGCTATTTGTCGCGATCTCACGGTATTATCCTCACTTCCAAAGCTGGGAATCTCCTCTTGCACATTTGAGAATGGCTAGCGGCTGGCGATTCTACCATCCGACGATCGAAATTCAGGAGCGGCACGAGTCTCAATGTTGTTTATCGCTCGTTGGCAGAAGCGATCGGCGATTTGACGATCGAGATGGGTACACTATCAAGAGATATCCGAAGTATCCGCTCGAAACATTACCGCTCCTTTTTTGTATGCTAAGACGAGTGAACCAATAAGTAAGCGATCGATGGGTGTTGCTGAATTTAGTGATAATTTACTGTTTTTCTAACAATTAACTGGACATCTCCCCCTCCGTCTTTTTTATACCCCAATTCAGCACCGCCGATAAATGTATGCGTTATGCCGTAAAAGTTAGTATTTAAACAGCAACGAGTTCGCTTGAGTAATCATGAACCAAAGTATCCAAGATCGAAACGAGCATGTTAATATTAGTTTCAAAAATTTTATCATTCAGATAAATGATATCAAGCAGAATTATTTTAGCGGCAACTTAATAGTTAAAATAGACGAGCTGCCGAACTGGGTTTTTTGCTTTTTGTCGGGGCGCTTAGCAACTATTAGTGGTGGCATCGACTCAAGCAATCGCTGGCAACGAAGTTTAGCAGTAGCTTGCCTTAATTTACCGCTCGATCGCTTTGTCAAATCTAGTAATAACGAGGAAATGTTTTTAAACTCTAATATATTGGCACAACAACATGCGATCGAGGAAGTTATTTTTGATATCATTCAATTCAGTCAACACAAACGCGATCGATTATCTTATCAATTAGTACCAATTAACAGTAATCTTATTGTTACCGATCCAAATTTACCCATTCTGGATATCGAACCAATTTTAGCTGGAGCGATTCAAGTTTGGCAAGAATGGACGAACGTAGGGCTTGCTGCTTACGCACCTAGTCTGTCTCCTGTTATAAGCATCTCAACAAAGTTCGACTGGCCGATCGATCGAACGGATGTTGCTAAGGCAATTTTATCGTTTGACGGTCATCGCTCGCTACGAAGTTTAGCAATTTACCATCAGAAAAATTTACTTGATTTTACGAAACCGTTATTACCATTGTTGCTGTTAGGTGAAATCAGTTTGAGCTTACCGCTAGCATCTAAATTCAAGTGGGTGGCTAAAAGCGATGAGAGAATAATTATTACTAATAACGATAGTTCTGACAACTCAACCTCTAAAGATCGGCCATTAGTTGCTTGTATCGATGATAGTATTTATGTCTATAAAAGTTTAGAGAAAATATTAACAGCACATAACTTCTGCTCTTTTGGAATTCAAGATCCGCTCAAAATTATTACTAGTTTAATTAAAACTAATCCAGATTTTATCTTTCTAGACTTGTTAATGCCAATTACGAATGGTTATGAAGTCTGCAAGCAGATTCGGAAAACTCCATTATTAAAAAATATTCCGATCGTTATTCTCACTGGTAAAGATGGTTCTATCGATCGCCTACATGCCAAATTTGTCGGTGCGAATGGATTTATCAAGAAACCAGTACAAGCAGAATTGATTCTAAAAATGCTCCACAAACATCTGTTCAAATCTTCACTGAACTAATCTAAAAATCCACCTGTCAAATCTAGTTTTGATGTGATGTTCATCCGGCTACAGCAAAGAGTGCGATCGGAGGTTGGCATAATTGATGCTAGCCCCGATCGCACTCTTTACAGCCCAATTACTTAACGTTTTTTCGATTTCGAGTGTTTGCTACGCGCTGCTGCTGGCCGATTATTAGTCGGTTTAACGGTTGGTTGGATTACATCCAGATCGGCAATCGGCTGTGACAATTCAGCCACCGCTGGAATACTTTCAACTGTTTCGGTACTCGGCTGTGACAATTCAGCCACCGCTGGGATGCGATCCACCTCAGTCTCAAACATGCTTAACATCTGGACATCGACGATTTTTCCACCCCGTTGAGCGATCGAGCGAATGGTTTTTGCTAAGGTGGAGTAACTTACTCTAATTTTATAAGTGCTAGTCCGCAACCTTGCTTGTTGTGTGCTGCCTGTAACTGCGATCTCAAATATACGTCCGGTATCCTCACTTAAGTTAGCAACAGTAGTACTCATCATAATTTTGGTCTCACATCACTGATTATCTAGAACCCAACGAACCAAGCAAATAAACTAATGCTCGGTCACGAGCGATAAGTATAGATCGAATCTAATCTTTAGCTGAGAACGATTGTCTCAATATTTTAAGAAAATTAGTTGCTTCACCCCCGATCGATGCTAGCCTCAGCGACTTCGATTTAGAGTAAACTGCATAGAACCCTTGCGATCCAGTAATTTTCTCGATTGACTTTGATAATCTTATCTAACCTCATCTTCATATCTAGCGGTAACTCTCAACACTAAGAATCGTAAAGTTTTCCGATCGAGATTGGTTAATTCACCGCGATTCTACAGTGAAATTGCTTTGCTGGAGCCAATGCTAGTGTTCTGACCAGGGATCTACTGCGGTCTTAGGGACAACTGACTCGTGCTAGAGATGGATCGCATCCCACAACAACAGGATCGAAATTACGAGCAGTAATACCCCAGCAGCGATATCGAGTGTTTTTGGCGCTAATACCTTAGCTAGATAGCGTCCCAATAGTACGCCTACCAAGCTAGTCGCAATCAAAGCACTGCCAGCACCGACAAAGACAATCCAGGGCGATTGAGATTGAGCGCTCAACAGCAATGTCGCTAGCTGAGTTTTATCGCCCATTTCAGCTAGAAAAATGGTGATGAACGTTGAGAAGAAAGTAGCCCACGCTCCAGATTTTGGATACTCTGTGGACGGGATTATTTCCACTACTGGCGGGATAGCCTCGATCGAGGGTAGCTCTGAGTCGGCAGAACCTAATGGTGGAGGAAGTAACATCGATTAGGAAAAATTCTAGGTTGGAGGGGGATCGATTTTGGGAGCGGACGAACTATGACCAGCTCTCATATTCTCCTCATTTTGTCATATCGATCGCCAAAGGTCTACAACTCAAGCGAAATTCCGACCTCTTTGTCAAAGCGAATGGCTTCGAGACTGAGTTCGCCATAAACACCTTCGATCTGTTGGCGGCAGCAATCGATCGCAAAATCATTTAGTTCCTCCGGTTCGATCCCAAACATTGCGACAAATGTATCCTCCTGTACTCGACAAAAGGACGGGCGTACTTCATAAATATTGCACGAGCGGGTATCTCGATCGAGATTGATACACCAGCCATCTGCGCCCACCATACTCAGGTAGATTGCTAGTTGGGCTGGATCTAAATACTCTTCTAGTTCTGGTCGATCGCTCGGATCGAGATTACAACACGCCCCACATTGCTTCACACACTGCCAAGTAGCCATAGTTCGGTTAACAGTTAAGATCCACTCTTCACTATCCACTATTCACTAGCCACTAGCCACTATTTATATGTACTTTTGTAAATGAAATTAATCTACAGTGGTCAGACATCGCTAGAATTGGATGGCCGATCCTGTAGGCTAACTAATAAATTTAAATCCATTTGCGAGGAAATATGGACTTTTTGAGCGGTATTGTTGATAGCGTACTCAATATTAATTGGGAAGTAATCGCCCAACTGTCAATGGTGGCAATGATCGTGATTGCTGGCCCTATTGTAGTATTTTTGCTCGCAGCCTTGCGCGGTAATTTATAGTATGGCGGCGTAATCTCGGATCGCAGTTAGCTCGATTGCAGTTACGCTACCGCTCTAGATTTGAAGTAATATATCGAAAAAATTATATTTTCAGTGTTTCACGAGTGCCACCGATCGCTATGAGATCGTTGGCACTCGTTATTTTGAGCGACATCTGGAGGATTGACAATTCTAAAACTGGCATAAGATATGCCGATCGGGAAGAATCAGGATGAGACAATGAGGGAAATGAAACCTAATCGTTGCAGATATTAAAGATGCCGACTGTTAAATTTCGCCGAACTTTACAACAGGAAGCCAATCGCTGGCGATCGGAAGGCTTTATCGATAGCGACTTCCATGCAAGTCTAGCCGATCGCTATAATTTCGACAAACTCGATGCCGAGGCTAGCGGTACCTTTATCAGTGCCATTATCGGCTTGGGGGGCATCCTAATTGGTTTGGGGATTTTGAGCTTCGTCGCCCTCAATTGGCAGTATTTAGACAAACCCTACCGGATCGCCGTGTTGCTGGGTGGACTACTGGCAGTGAATGCTGGCGGCTTTTACCTATGGCAAAAGTCAGATACTCGCCGCCTCGGGCAAGGTTTGCTCATTTTGGGGGCGATGATTTTCGGGGCAGATCTGGCGCTGCTAGCCCAGTTATTTCAAGTTTCTGGCGATACCTTTATTTTATTCATGGGTTGGTCGATCGGGGTGTTGCTAATGGCTTACACTCTCAAACTGCCTTCTTTGGGTGTGATGGCGATCGCGTTGATGGGTTGTGGCTACTGGGGCGCAGCATTTTCAGGTATGGGCATGGCTAGAGATGCCGTGGCAACCGCACCACTTTGGGCGCAATGGCTGTTTGAGTATATGCCCATCTTCTCGATAATCCTCTTTTTACCCTTGGCTTATCGTTGTCGATCGCCTTTAATTTTTGGGCTGGGTGCGATCGCCTGGTTGTCTGCATTTCAGTTTGCGGCAACTGCCTATACGTTCAAATTTTTCTCCTCTACTAGTGGGCTAAACATCTCACCTGTAATACTCGGTTGTAGCTTGCCACTGCTGTTGTTTTGGGCTGCGGGTAGAGTTGAGGAATATTTCCCGCTGCCTGCTTACCGACAGAAGTTCGCGCACTTCAGTCAACGCATGGCCGTATTCTCTGGTGGTCTCACCTGTTTTTTTCTATCGTTAGACTATTTCATTGCAGGTGCGCTGCGATTTTCCGAGCGTGGCAAATTTTTAGGTACCGTACCCTGGGATCTCCTCCTACTGGTGGGATTGACGATCGGATTGTGGGTAACATTGTGGCGATTGTCCAGTCGCTGGCAGCGAAACGACTTACTCATGCTGGGATTGGGACTGAGTATCACTGGATTGCTAGCGCTTGGTGCTGTCGGGGTTCAGATCGCGGCTGTGCTCCCAGCGCTGTTCTTCATCCTGCTGGCTGGTGTCACCCTGAGCTGCATCCGCACGAGCTTACAGACAGCAGATCGCGGTGCCTTTTACTTCGGCTGGTTGTTGATATCGATGAGGATTTTAATTTGGTTTGCCTTGACACAGACGGATCTGAGTCTCAAAGCCTTACTCTTTATCGCCAGTGGCGCAGTAACGATCGCGCTAGGTATGTGGTTCGAGCGGCGGCTGCGACTAGTTCGTTAAATATTACTTCTACTTAAAAAAATTATGTCAGATACAATTCTCAACCCGACCGACACACCGCCACAGCCACAACTCGATCGGGAAAGTCAACCTACTCCCATCCCCCAACGTAATTTTTGGTTGGCAATGGGGGCGCAATTTGCGCTCTTATCAACGATCGCCGCTCCAGCGATTTATACTCTCAATACTGGTACTACCGTCTTCCTCCAAACTGCGCCAGTCGATCCCTACGATCTATTGCGCGGTTATTATCAGACGCTCAACTACGATATCGCCGATCGATCTAAACTGGCAAAACTACCTGGTGGTGAAATTTTCAGTGATAAGAAGTCCAAGACTGGTGAATTTTTTGTGACGCTTGCGCTCCCGTCAACTCCAGGACAACAAATAGCTCGACCGATTGCTGTTTCAGCACAACGTCCGACTAATTTACCTAACGGGCAAATCGCGATTCAAGGAATTCAGGCTGAAAACTCTAGCTGGCAGAATAATATCAGCTATGGCATCGAGAAGTTTTATATGCCCGAATCAGAGAAGGATACTGTTAACAGCGATATCGGTCGCAATCCCCGTAAGTTGTTAGTAGAGGTCAAAATCGACAGTAGCGGTCATCCGGTGCCTGTAAGTCTATGGGTGGGCAATAAAAGTTATCGCTTTTAGTTCGAGCTTGAATTGTGGGCGAAGCCTTCCCATTCGCGATTGATTGCGAGAAGTAAAAATGTTATTGGTAGACGCAAAAACCCGAATCTGGGGGTCGGAACCCCCAGACCCCCCGCTGAGGAGCGGGTCGCCGCCCCTCAGGCTCCCCTGCGAATGGATTTCTGGTATGCTAGCTTAGATTGCCTTCGGCAGTTACTCAACGGTAGGTTATTAGTAGGGAGTGAGTTAATATTGAATGTTAAATCCCTCAAAAGTCTAGCCAGCACCAGTTCGGGTTAGGGAAAATTGATTTTCTCCGCTTAAGCACAGCCCTGAACTATAAGTTCGGGCTAATAGCAAAAGTTCTCTGAATAGAACTGCTTAATTGCTTAGTTCTCTAGAGAGAACCGCCAGCGGTTGATTCGCGAAAATTTCAATTTGCCGATCGAGTAATTCCCAACCTTCGGCGACATTATTGATGGCTTGTAAATAAGTCCGTAACTCCGCTGCACCTGGAAACCCTGTTGCGTACCAAGTCAGATGCTTTCGCGCCTGGAAGACACCACGATCGCCTTTATATAAGTACAAATTTTGTAAATGTTCTTTAGCGCATTCTAATCTGGAGATCGAACTTGGTGGTGGTAATAATTCCCCTGTCTTGAGAAAATAGTCGATCTCGCCGACGAGAAATGGATAGCCGAGCGTTCCCCGCGAACACATCACCCCATCGGCTCCAGTTTGCTCCAGACAAGCAACAGCAGACTCTACCGAAAAGATATCCCCATTGGCAATTACGGGAATCGCTAATACTTCCTTGACTTGACGAATCCAGTCCCATTTAGCCGTGCCATTGTAACCTTGAGCGCGCGTGCGAGCGTGAACCGTGAGCATCTGTGCACCAGCATCTTCCATCCGCCGCGCAAAGTCCAAAATATTAATCTCATCATCGTCCCAGCCGATGCGGGTTTTCACCGTTACTGGCACATCGACGTTATTAATTACCGCCTTGACAAGTGCCACCGCTGTAGCGGGTTCGCGGAGTAATGACGAACCACCACCGTTTTTAGTGATTTTATTAACCGGACAACCCATATTAATATCGATCGATTGGGCACCTTGTGCGACGGCAATTCGCGCCGCTTCGCCCATAAAATCCGGGCGACAGTCAAATAACTGGATGCTAATCGGGCGCTCGTTGACATCAATCTCCATGATGCGCGGCACTTCTTTGAGATGGCGCAAACTTGAAGCTTGCACCATCTCGGTATACATCATCGAATCGGGGGCATAGCGCCGCACCAAGCGCCGAAACACCAGATCGGTGACACCGGATAAGGGCGACTGGAGCACGCGGCTGTGGAGCTGGAGAGAGCCAATGACAAGTGGGGTTTGGAGGTGGGAGAGTGCGAGCGACGACGAGTTCAAAATTGAATTAGTGACTAGACTTGCTTGATAGTTACAACTTGCTTGATAGTTAACGTGAGTTCGGGTTAAGGATTGTCGCTTAATGACTCCTAGCTTCGTTTATGCACCGCCCTCAAATAAATTTGGGGCTAAAAGCAAAAGTTCGTTGAAACGAACTAAGTGATTTTGTAGTTCTCTTTAGAGAACTTTTGCTCTTAGCCCGAACTTCCAGTTCAGGGCGGTGCTTGAGCGGAGCAAACCAATTTTCCTTATCCCGAACTCACGTTAGTTACAGTGGCGAGCGCTCCTTGCACGATCGCCCATCGATCCAGTTTAGCCGATCGGCGATCTGAAGACCCGATTCCAAATATCGATCCAACTCTAGACGCGCTAGAATCAAAAATGACAGATATTCTACATTTTAGCCCGATCGATCGTATGCTTTTAAACGAACTAACACCGATTCTTAAAGAACTAGCGAAAGAACCAGTAGCTTTTTGCAACGGTTTCATGTCTGGTGTGTTGCGGCTCAATCTCAATGATGACCCCATCAAAACATGGTTGGAAAAGCAAGCAGGATATACTCCAGCTAATACTCAAACCGATACAGGCAATCGTCAAGGGCCACAATCGATCGATATCGATTAAACTCTCGATAAGTACATTTACTCAACCATTCGCTCGCTCAAAGAATCGGTAAACTTGTAATCTAGATAACTCGGTTTTTGAGCAAATCGGGTATGATAGAAAAGATAATTACTCGTGCAGTAATGTCGTTGGTTAATTTTAAAATTTGGACGACAACCTTCCGAAGGTGAGTTTTGCTCGAATTCTCGATCGACCAGCGATTTGAACCAGGCTTAGTTGCGTTGCTTTTTGCTAGCGGCCAACTCGCGGCGGTTGACTGCACGGTAAGGTGTCTCGTCCAGCTTTATCGATTCTCACATGACCATTTATATCGGAAACCTGTCCTACCAAGCCACCGAAGAAGACTTAAAAACAGTTTTTGAGGATTACGGCACAGTCAAACGCGTTGTCTTACCTACAGATCGCGAGACTGGCAGAATGCGTGGCTTTGCTTTTGTCGAAATGTCTGATGATGCCAGTGAAGACAATGCCATCACCAATCTCGATGGTGCTGAGTGGATGGGGCGTTATCTCAAAGTTAACAAGGCTCGTCCCCGTGAAGATGCTGCTGGCGGCGGTCGTAGCGGTGGTGAGTTCCGCAACAAGCCCAGCTACTAATCTAACGCGAATGACTGGCGATCTTCATCAGCAACTTTAGCAGAACACAGATCGCAGTTATTTGGCAATTCAATCCGATCGCCAACTTGGGGTGAAGGTAGTTACTACTCTCACCCTGTTGTCGTGGGCATCGCGCCTACTGCTTGACATTTTTAAATTGGCTCTTGCAACTAGTTAAGATCTGCCGATCGATTTTACCAAGCTTGCCCAGCGATCGATAGGTAGGCGTTCCCAGTTTTTGGTGCTTGCTGGCAGTCAAACCATTAGCAGTGACAGCCAGCATATAATTAGATTTTTGGCGATCGAATGGATCGACTAACGTGATGTTTAGTTGCGAACCCTGAACCCGACCGTAAAAGCAACTAAATTCCGAGCGCGGGAGATAAAATGCCCCAATTACGCGATCGCCGCGCTTGTCGATCGCGATATACTCTTTGCCAATTACATTCGGTCGAGAGACTTCGCCATATAGATAAGCACCATCGGCAATCTGCGGTAAAGCCGCTTGAGTAGGACGGTCTGCCATCACAATCGGATGAATCACAACTAAATCTAAAATTGCAATTGCCGCACTAATAAGATAGAGTGGTTGGCGATTGCGGACAGACTGCAAAAATTTGATGACGATCTTCAGCAATAACCTCAATTTACCTTCTGCATTCTGTAAACTGACAAAAATAAATATGCCCTCTTACCCTAGTCTAACCTAGTGAAAAGGGGGCATATCGATCGCGCAATCAAAGTTTGAACTGATTAACTGGCGACATAATCGCGGAAGCTGCTATGACTGCGGCGGAAGTGCGATAGCGCTTGATGTTCTAATTGCCGCACGCGTTCGCGACTGAGGTTGAGAATTTCACCAACTTTTGCTAGCGATAGCTCTTTACCGCCATCCAACCCAAACCGCAAACTAATTACTTCCTGCTGCTGAACCGTCAATTCGGCAAGGGTAGCTTGTAGCTCTTGGCGCAGTGACTCTTGCACCGTATATTTTTCTGGGGAGATCCCACCATCTTCGAGCAGCTCCGAGAGTTCGGTATCTTGACGATCCCCCACCCGGACATCGAGTGAGATCGGTTGGCGCGAAATGTTAAGATAATCGCGAATTTGAGCGGGTTCGAGTTCGAGCGCGGTGGCAATTTCGGCTGAAGTCGCACTGCGTCCGAGTTGTTGGGACAATTCCCGCTGGGTTTTTTTGATCTTGTTGAGTTTTTCGGTAATATGAATCGGCAGTCGGATCGATCGACCTTGCTGGGCGATGGCGCGGGTGATTGCTTGTCGGATCCACCAGTAAGCATAGGTGGAGAATTTATACCCTCGGGTCGGATCGAATTTTTCAACACCGCGCTCTAGTCCGAGCGAACCTTCCTGAATCAAGTCAAGAAATTCGAGGTTGCGCTTTTGGTATTTTTTAGCGATTGCAACTACCAAGCGAAGATTGGCGGCGATCATCTTTTGCTTTGCCTGAAGACCGCGCCGCAATGCTCGGTCGAGTTCGGTCTCTGTAAGCGTCGATTTACTCGCCCATTCAATAGTAGTCGGCGGACGCTCTAATACCTGTTCGAGGCTCTGCTTGACCTCTTGTAGCAGCATCATTTGTTGCACCTGCTTCCCGTAGCAAATTTCTTGCTCGTGAGTCAGCAGTGGTACGCGACCGATTTCATGAAGATAGGTACGCACCATATCGCCTGTATATCTGGGTTGACCGATCGTTTGAGTTTTTGCACTAGGCATGAGTTTTGTTTAACTCCCATTACAAGTGGCTGCCAAAACTTTTTCCCTCACGAATTCCTTAAGGCTCTAGCGTGCAAACGGACGCTAAGGATAAGTTGGTGAATGGATCGATCGGGGGTCGATCTGGGTGAAGTTCGAGCTGAGATGTACTCTCGTACCTTGAAGATCTCAGACGTAAATTAGCACCTTAAAGTTCTCCAGTCTCTAAAAACATACCAGTTTTTTTGAATTGGAAAAATTAATTAATCATTAAATTGTTAATTGGGATAGTTCGATAAAATTATGCAATTCGGCGCTGCGATCTTTACTGAGAGGGCAGTGGCTAACATTGGCAAGCTAGATTGTCAGCGGAAATTGCCACTACTAAATTGCGATCGGCTAACTTAAATATAGACTTATCGGTCGTTAGTCATTAGCCACTAAAATTTGTAGCTCGCGATCGAATTGGGACGCTCGATCGTAATTGAATATAGATAAATTTCCGGTGCAAACTAGTTATTGTTGGAACCACAGAATGGCAGTTTGCATCAAGCCAACGATAAAACCGAGTACTCCACCGAGGTTGACGATCCCTTGCAGTTCGCTTTTGACAATGCCTTGGATTCCAGCTTCCAAATCTGCGGGAGAAGTTGATTTGACGCGATCGATAATTACTTGGTCGATACTCAAAATCGGAATCACTTGCGTGACAATTTGTTCGAGATCGCGTTCTAAATAGCGATCGATGATCGTCGCTAATTCGGCGCTGACGACATCCAAAGACGAGGTGAGGATCGTCGAACTCCGGAGCCGTCCGATGACAACATTGGCAATATTTTCCCAATCAACCGAATCGGTCAATCCTTGCAATAATTCAATCCCTTTACTCTGAAGATAGCTGCGAACGCTATCATTCAAAGTTTTGCGAAGTTGTTTGACAGTGGAGACGGGTAAATTTTGGAGCGACAGATCGCGTAGTAACTCTTGCACGCGATTGCGGATATTTAAGGCATTAATCAGATCGGCGATGACTCGATTGGCTTGCTCGCGATCGTCCAAACAAAAGGTGCGGAGCCGACTGAGGGCATTCTTGACACCAAATAAATTAGCAACTACCCAATAAGTACCGCTGCTCTTTTCGCGAAAACTTTCATCGATCGCTTGAATGTTGCGATCGGTCAAAAAATCGATCGTCGCCAAGCGCAATGTTTCTGGTGGTAAAATAACATTAATCAACCAATCGGTCAATTGTTTGGCTTGAGCATCAGTCAACTCAAACTCTAGGATCGCACGATCGAAGATTTGATTTAACTGTGGTTCTAAAAAATCTGGTTTCCGCGCTAAGACTCGGAGCCAACGAGGTAAAGACTCACCTAATAAATCCTTGAGGATGTTCGCTAAAATCTTGACTGTCTTCTGTTCTTTATCTGCTTGAATCTGGTCTAAAGCTAGTTGCAGTAGCCAACTAATTGCCGCCTGCACTCGCTCTACTTCGAGTAATCGCTTGGCGATTTTTTGCAGTTCCGATGGGGTTAGCAACGAACCCATGATCGTATCCGAAATCCGCGTCGCCAATCGTTCTTGATTGCTCGGAATCAGTCCTGGCGTAAACGGTAACTGATATTTACCAATATATTTCGCCGTATACGGTCGAAATAGCATTTTGATCGCGACATCATTGGTAAAATAGCCGACAACTGCACCAGCCAGAGGTGGAGCCAAGTATAGCCACAGTTGGAACAAGGACAATGTATTTTTAAAGATGAAGTCTGGACTATCTATTATAGCAATTCTCCCGTCTCAACCAACGATCGATTCGCGATCGTTGGGTCTGCAACTCGATCGGGTTTTGGTGACAATCCCAACGTCACCAGTAGCCAATCCGCAGCCAAATCTGCTACTATCCCCTAAGTATTAATTAATAGCGAACTATTTGGCTACTTGAGGTTGAGGGGCAGTTTCTGGTTTGGTGGGCACTGCTGAAGGTACGGGACTACTGAGATTTGGTGCGATCGCGGCTTTAGGTGGTTGTGTAGCTTGTGCTAATTGGAGAATCTGGTCTTTGTACTCAGCTGGAGCCAAACCCATTGCCGTATTCATCAAGGTTTGAGCTTCAGTGAGATTGCCCATCTGTTTGAATACCAGAGCTTTAGCTAAGACGGGGCGAAAATCTTCTTTATTTGCATCGATCAGCTTATCGTAAATCGCTAATGCATCAGCGTTGCGCTGTTGGGTAATGTAGATTTGAGCCAATAATAACTCGATCGGCGTAGCATCTGCTGGCGATGTGACTTTCTTCAGCGATTCCTGTACGGCACCCATTGCGGCTTCAGGACGTTTGGCATCGAGGAGGAGACTTACTAATCCTTGCAGAGCATTGATGTTCTGAGGTTGAATGGCGAGTACCGTGCGATAACTAGCAGTGGCACCTTCAGGATCGCCTAAATACTGCTTGGTCTGAGCTAGCAGTACTGTATAGTCTGGAGTTTGAGGATTGAGTGCGGCAATTTTTTCGAGGGGTAATAAGCTACCTTTAATATCGCCCAACTGCAATCGGGCATTGAGTAAACCTTTGAGTGCGACCTGGTTTTCTGGCTCTTTTTGCAACACTTGAGTGTATCCCTGCGCCTGGGCTTGAATTTGGCCGAGCTGTGCGGCGGACAGACTATTTGAGTCGGTAGCAGATGCGGCACCACTATCTAATGCCAAATTGACAAGCGGAAACAGCGAAAACCCAGCTAGCGCCAGCAAAGAGACTGACACGACTAGATTCATTACCCAGCGACGACGATTTAACACAAGCTACTTTTTATTTTTAGTGATGGAGTATATGTACAGACGATTCTAGTACAAAACTCGTAACTAGTGAAGATCGATTTTAAGTAGATCGGCTGAAGTTTGGCCTGGATTGACGATCGTTACAAATAGTGCCAGACTCGATCGACCATTCTCTAGGGTATTTAGACTGAATCGGTCAATCTAACTATTGTTTAGACTGCTTCATCGATCCAAGTAAATGAGATTTACCATTGTGGACTGAAGTACGTACATCTATGTGCTACTCGCTGAACTCGTCTATGAGTATCTTCACAAAGTTTTATTTTTATATCTCTGGGTGTTGTAGGGTTTGCTACGACAGAAACCCGAACACAAGGGTAGCTGTCATTAGCAAGCGCTTTTAAAAGATGCTGAGGAGTTTTATGATTTCGAGCAAGCTCTCGACGAACTTGATGAGAACTATCCGTAACCAAAACCTCCATAACTCTTCTTGGTGTATTTGAATTATATGCTACAGCCCTGCGAAGCTTAATAGCAAAACTGCTACTTAAACGTTCGAGTTGTTTGAGGTTGTTTCCTGCTATCGCTGCTTGTAGAAGCTGTTGAAAGTGGTCAGGATTGCCCGCTTGTTCGGCAATATCTTGAGGTGTATTAGGATTACGAGATACGGCATATCGAACAAATGCAGAATCATCTTCAGCTAATTGAAGTAACACATCCAAAGATGTCCGATTATCTCTGGCAATTGCAAGTTTTAATCGCCAATTGCTAGCCTTGTGAAATTCTGGGCTTTTGTTTAAAAGATCTAATGTTATGTGAGGATGCTTTAGCGCTTGGCAAATTACTTCAGAATTGCTATCTGATATAAGTTGCTTGATAATTTCTAGAGGCACATTTAGATTTTGGGCAACTGCCCGCCGAATTACAGGGTGAGGATGCTGAGCTAACCCCCATAGTTGAGAAACAGATGCTTCATGGGTTGCAGTCCGCTCAAGTCTCAGAAAGTCCCTGTCCACAAGACTTCCGAGTATCCCGTCTACCAGATGTCCCTGCTTATTCAGAATAAATAACCTTTTCTTCTTCATAGGCGATCGTAAAAACTATTTTGATGGCTTATGTTGTCATTTACGGAATCCGATCGGACAACTTTCGAGCGCTTGTATTCACCAGTTTCGGTATGGATACTCAGCGTTAATTCTTCGACCATTTCTTCCAGCCCTGGGAGCGGTTTCAAAGGTGGTTATTTGTCTGGATTAATGGATTCCAATACTCGATCGTCGATTTTGGCATAGTGATTAGTTTGTGACTGCATTCGATCGGTTTTCCGATCGAGCGATAAACCGACTAATCGCTCGTAGATATGAAGATTCGGGCTTGTAGATCGCGTGGTGTCCGCCGCCAGGAACGAGATAAAGTTGTTTTGGTTCTGAAGCCGCTCGATAGAGTCGATCGGACATTGAGACGGCAACTATATCATCATTATCGCCGTGAATGAATAATATGGGAATTTTGAGATTGGGTAATTTCTCGATCGATCTAAATCGATTTGTTAATATCCATTCGATCGGAAACCAACGCAATAACGGATCTTGGCGAGCTGCGTCGGACATCGTAGTAAAAGTACTTTGGGCGATAATTCCAAAGGCATCAGGATGCTTGCTCGCCAGATCGATCGCGACAGCACCACCCATTGACTCCCCATAGATCGCAATATTACCAGGATTAACTTGGCGGGATTTTGTGAGATATTGCCAAGCTAACTCGGCATCTTCATAAATCTGAAGTTCGGTGGGAAAATTACCCCCGCTGGCTCCAAAGCCCCGATAATCGACTACTAAAATACTAAATCCCAGTTGATGCAGAGCTTGTAAGCGAAATAGCACACTACTTTTGTTGCCCGATCGCCCGTAGAAAAACAGCAATACTTTCGGTGACTTGAGAATTTTGCTAGGTTCTTGGGGAATTGCTGGCGGTTCCGAGTCTGTCGGTGCTGGCAACCACCAGCCATGCAAATTTTCGCGATCGTTAACTGAAATTAGTAATTCGTCATATCTCAATCTAACTTTCGGATCGCTAGGCAACCGGAACAGATCTCGGCGAGGGACATAAAGAATCCGACCCTGATTTAAATACAGATATAGGCAAAAACCAGCATAACCGATCGCACTCAACCCCAAGACAACCATCGATAAACGTTGCCAATTGAATTGAGTCTTACCGCCGTGTCGAAACTTGGAAATAAATCGCATCTACTATCGATCGAATTCTCTCCTAAATTTTAGCCGCTCGGCTAGATTGTATTTCGATCGATTTCGCATCTTAATTAAATATTTATGACAAATATTCTTAGAGTCGGGGAATTTATCTTTGGAAGTAATTAGACTGAATATATTCAGCATATATTCAGCCCGAACTGGCCATTGGGGAGGCACTAGTGGCAGGAGTTAGTGTTAGAAAGTATGATATAGCGGTTCCCAATCGAATGAGGTACATTTACTAGCCACTAGTCACCAGCCACTAGCCACTAAAACCACTAATAATGCCCTTCACTAGGATGAGAACCGCTATAGCTACAGTTTAATGCGTACGATAGACAGAACGGAAGCTCGCATCCTCGATGCAAATAACATCCTAATCGCGCCATCTACGTTAGAAGATGAAGGCTCGATCGGCGACTTTTGCGGTTCTGTAATCTCGATCGATGATATTTTCTCTAATCTGCTCAGCTTCTCCCAGAAAACCGTTTATTTATGTGGCGACTTATCCCAGGTCAACTGCCACAATCTCAATGCAGCCAAGCGGGTATTCGCGATCGGGAAGCTCTCGCACGGTTGTAACGAAGATGACAACGGCAAGATATGGACGCTGGTGGAGTTGGGTCGGGTGCCCATCAACGTACATGGTGTAGGCGTGTACTATCGACGTTTTTTCGACCTAGGCTGCGATCTCTTCAACCGGATTTCCACGGAGCACACATTCCAAACCCTCACTGAGTCTACCAAGCCTGGGAAGGCGCATCGCACAGGCATCTATCTGACACCCGTCGAGCAGGACGGTGAAGATCTGCACTTTCGCTTACTCAGGTGCTCCACAAATCTATCGGGGCCGACCGAGAACTTCCGCACGACCGACAGGCACATCGTCGATGCCCTGAACCAAGAAGCAGCCTTTATCTTCCAGAACCAGGCACCACTGAATCACGTCCTAGCGCAGATCTACCACAACACACCTGCTGCGGCTGCCCAAAAGCAGTCCAAGGCCAAGATCTCGGCGCACGCAGACAAAACCAAGGACATGCCTGTCAATGGCATCATGGCCTTCTGCACCTTCTACGATCGACTCGATAAGCTACAGCCCCTGACCAAAGACGCTTTCGATTACGGCTATAAAGGTGTCAGCGGGCTGACCAAGCTCCACTTTCGGCTCAAAGATGCGGTCGCGGCACGCGCTGAATGCACTCTCCCCCGTGAGTTCACTTTGACTTTATACCCCAACTCTGCGTTCTTCATGCCACTGTCTACTAATCGGCTGTACACCCACGAGATTCGGTCGTCGATGCTAGATGCCGAATTGCTCCCAACCCGACTGGGGTATGTGGTTCGCTGTTCTAGTACCGAGACCGTTTATCAGCACGATCGCACTTTCCTCAAGCGGGACGGAAAGCTAGTGGAGCTAGTACCGCCCACGATTGAGGGCATTGATGAGCTGCGCGAGTTGTATGCACAGGAGAACAACTCCGAAGCCTTCATCGATTACGGCGATAAGTTTCTCTTTAGTATGAATGCGGGGGATTATCTTGCCCCCCGAATCTAAAATAACGGATGAGATTCGCTCGTATACCTTACCGATTCTCCAAAGGAGAGGCTTCGCCAACGCAGGCAACCCGTTTGAGGAGTTGCTGGCATCGGCGCGGTTTGAAGACGTGGGCAAAGGGCGGCAGGGAGCGGTGCTGATTAAGAGCGACGAGACAGGTAGCATCCCGATCGTCCGCACCACCACTAGATACAGCACCCCAACGCAACGCTTCCAGTCGGTACACGATCGGTTAGCACAGCAGATTCAGACAATTGCGTCGCTGGCGGTAGGCTTTAACAACGCTCTGATTGAAAAATACACCAACGCTTACACCACCATGGGCAGTCATTCCGACCAAGCCCTGGATCTGGCAGACGAATCGTCGATCGCGATTTTCTCCTGTTACAAACATCCCGAGATCGCAAACCCGCCGAGGAAGCTACTTGTCGAATTGAAGGAGCCTAACGACGATCCGAACGGCTTGCCGTCTGCGACAGCAATCGAGATCCCCTTAACTCACAATAGTGTCGTACTGTTCTCCGTTGCCACCAATCGGCGGCGCAAACACAAGATCGTACTGGACAAGTCCGTACGACCACCTGAGAATCAATGGTTGGGCATCACATTCCGAACATCAAAAACCTTTGTGCGGTTTCGTGACGAATCTGCCTACTTCCTGGACGATACGCGGCTGACATTAGCTAATGACGAACAAAGGCACGAATTTTACCATCTGCGGCATCGAGAAAACAATGAACTGGACTTTATCTACCCTCGGATTACATACACCATCAGCGAGAGCGACATGATGCCACCCGAACCCATTGAGAATCTGTACTCCCCATCTTAACGATCGATCGAATTTATGGAAGTCAAATCTGACTCAATGTTAGCTAGAGTAAGTCTACTGAATATTATGAGATGCCGAGTTTGATGTTTCCTGTAAACTTAAGTGACAAAGAATTGTTAGAAGAAGCGCGTGCCATTATCTCCAAACGATTTAAGGAGGATTATCATCATATTGGAGCGGCAGTGAGAACGAAGTCGGGCAAAATATTCGCTGCTGTCCATCTAGAGGCATATGTTGGGCGAGTTGCGGTTTGTGCTGAGGCAATTGCAATTGGCATGGCCGCTGCTGAAGGAGATACAGACATTGAAACCATTGTTGCTGTAGAGCGTCACGGGAAAGTTGTTTCGCCTTGTGGAATGTGTCGTGAGTTAATTTCTGATTACGCTCCTGATTGTAGAGTTATTATCACTGAAGAAGAGAGTGTAAATATCTACGAACTTTTGCCAAGAAAATATCAGCGCTTAGAGTGAAAGCAAATCATTTTGTGAAGTCTTGGTTTGGATCGAGGGTGGACTCAGATTAAATTTCGGCTCGTCAAAATAATAGGCACCATCAGCCGCGAAGATGCGATCGACAAGTTCTACCGCGCTTTTGGCGATTACCACCGGATTGCCACATTCTTCATCGACGACTACTCTACATAGGAGAAACCAGCAGTTGCCAGAACGATGGCTGAAATTAAACGCGATCGATCGTCCGTCATCTAAAGTGATGAATGGAATGGCAAAACTACCAGCGACATAGGGCAAGTATTCATCGGGTACCATCCGACAGTCACCCCACTCCTGACAGGGGACGATCTGCCAGGAGTGTCCGCTATTGGCATAGAGTGTCGCCCCATCAAAGCGATCGAGCATTTGCATCAGATCTTTGGGCATCTCGTTGATATATAAATCAGTCCAATCGATCGGTGCGCTAGTAAGATGCTCCTGCTGAATTCGATCCAGTAAATTCGACCAGCGATCTTCGCCCAATCGTAACATCCAGCCAAGTTCGGGTTGGAGCGTCAGGTGTTGGGCATCTTGACTCACGCCAATGAATCCCGCAACTAAGTCTAGTGGATACTCTTTGCCAGTATTTGCGACTTTAAATGCGATCGGTACCATTGACAGCCCTAGCGGTATTCGCCTCGGTGCGATGCCATCGACTTTAGGAAAGAATAAGTCCTGCGATTCTCGATCGGCTGTGTTGGGCAACTCGCAACGATCCATTGCCAAGAGTGGATTGCGAACTGTCGGTGTGTGTGTTCTGCCATCCTGGAGATACGGAAATAGATCCGCCAACCACCCAGTAATTAGATCTGCACCGTAAACGGCTGCTGGTTTGTAAATGCACCGCCAAAAATCTAACGATGGTTTGCCAGATGCAGTGGCGATGAATTCGTCGCAAATTGGCAACATGCGTGCCGTCCACCATTCGAGATCGTATTGAGCCATCGATTTCACCAGATCGCGAATACTCTGCCAATCTTCTACCGTCCCCAATAGCGTAACTTCGGGAATCCCACAAATACAGAGCATCACAAAATCAAAATACTGCCCAAATGCGTCCATCATCACGACATGGCTGACGGTACGGGAGATCGGCATAGTCGTACTAAAATTGCACTCTAGCAACCGATAGTAGTCCGCACCTACGAGATCGCGAATTTGCAGTACCCATTCCTCGATTTTTTCAGCCCACTGCTGGGATTGAATCGGCGTATCCAGCACCTCGACGATGAGTTTCTCTTTGCCTTGATGCCGGACGAATCTCGATCGCAGCGTTTCGGCATGGTTATTGATATGCTGGGCAAATCCTTGTGCCAGGGTTATCCAAATGATATCTGGCGTAAGTTGCAACGGACGATGTTCGCTAAATGCTTTATGTACTGCCAAAGCTAGCGGATGAATTTCACCACCATCGGCGATCGTCTGTAAGGTGCTTGAGTGTTGTGATCTCGTGAGAGAAAAAAGAAGAGAGAGATAATGGAGAAAGCGCAAGTAGGGTTTGACTCCCACTAGAGGGCATATGCAACTACCCATAGTAGCTCCAGCACCAATCGTGAGCGAACATGCTCAGGCATTTCGGCATTTATTCAACGATGTCCGCCAGTATCAAAACTTTCAGAATTATCTAACTGGACTGATAGTACTGGAGAATAAAAGCTTGGCAAATATTAGCCGTTGTATCATCAACAGCGCAGATAAAAGTAACCTGTCGCGGTTTATGGGTGAGTCACCGTGGCAACCAGCAGATGTGAATCGATTTCGGATTGAGTACATACTGGAGCAGACAACCGGAGTAAGAAGGGCAGCAATGGAGTCGTACTTTATCCTGGATGATACATTATGCGAGCATGTGGGGAGCTTGTTTGAATATGTGGATCGCCATTATGACCATTGTGACGGCAGCTATCCACTAGCACATAATCTCGTCACGAGCCATTATCTTAGCGGTGCGGTGCGAATGCCAATCCAGGCAGAAGTGTATCGACGCTACGAGACAGTAACGGAATGGGAGCGGTTCATGTTGAAACATTTCCCAGCCCAAGAAATTCCCAAAACAGCCAAAGAGAGAACTAAAGTTCACAAAAAATGCGATGCCAAATTGCTAGAAGACCCAGATTTTCTGGAACGGCATCAGCACTTTCGGACTAAAATTGAGATCGCTCAGACGTTGCTAGCAAAAGCATTGGCGCAGGGTGTAGCATTTACAACCATGTTGATGGATAGCTGGTATTTGACCCCAGCCCTGGTCAATACCCTGGCAGAGCATCAAATTGATTGGGTTAGTCTCCTCAAGCGCAATCGCAAGTTGGAAACTGGGAGTTTTCAACTTCAAGATGCAGCGGGAATGCCGATTCTCTTTCCGACACCTCACGTCAAGGTGGAGGATTTAGTACCTCTAATCCCACCCCATTCATACAAAAAAGTTGACATTGACCAGCGTAGTTATTGGTGTTTCACTTTCTGCGTCCGGCTAGATAGTCTGGGCAAAGTCCGTCTGACGATTAGCTTTGACAACCCTGAATTGACTGGGACTTATGCTGTTCTCATCACCAATCGCTGCGACTGGTCAGCGGCTCAAATGGTTGCCAAATACTTGCTCAGATGGCCAATTGAGACCTTTTATCGGGATAGCAAACAACTTCTTGGGCTTGACGAATACCGCACACGTTCATTTGCAGCCATTGAAGCCCATTGGTGTTTAGTGTTTGTGGCGTATTCACTCTTGCATTTAGCTTGCCTGCCACCATCGATTCCAGGTCATGGTCAATCCTCGACCACTCCTATTTAATCCATTGGAGCTGTCTGCCGACAGCAGAGTCAAGCCTTAATTGAACAGCTAATTTTGTTTGCTCATGAACGCTTACAGCAAGGATTTGCTGCTGCCGAGTTGTTTACCACCTTGTTTGCTAAACAACATCCGGTGACGATCTCCACCTACCCCGCTCTTTCATAGTTTATTTTTCTCTCACGAGATCACAACACTCAAGTAAGGTGGCATCGTGGCTGAAGGCAAGGAACTCGCGATTCTCTTCCAGAGACGCTGCGCGAACGAGGCGTTGCTCTAATTGCGATTTGGCTGACTGCGTGGCTAATAATATTGTGGCTCGATCGACTTCATCCACGCAAAAGCGGATTTTACCGATCGAGCGTTCGAGAATGGTGGGGATAGACACGATCGAGACCTCACTTACTCAGGTACATAGTCGATATAACTATACTTTAAACGGTCATAACCTGAGCTTTGTCAAAATGCTGAAAGCGGAGTGTGAGCAAGGAATCAAGCTCTTTTTTATGTTGCAGATGAGCATCATTTAGACATTCAGAGATGGCTGATGAGAACTGAGTAAAATCCTCATAATACTTGCCATATAAACATTTCTTTTTAACAAACTTCCAGAGCCTTTCAATCAAATTTAGATTGGGCGAATAAGTCGGCAAGTATAGTAATTCTATTTCCAAGGATTTAGCTAAATCTTGGACAACTCGACATTTTTGGTATCGAGCATTGTCTAAAACCAGAGTAATGGGAATGCTCAGTCCTAGGTCAGCTAATTTTTGCAGAAGTTCACAAATCTGAATAGCAGTGATATAGCTGTCATTAGTAACCAAAATAACTTCATGAGTAATGGCATTTAATGCTCCCAGCACATTGAACCGTTTTCTCCCTGAAGGTGACTTAATAAACAGCCGTTGAAAACACCAAATCATCCCCAAAAAAGCTCCCATGACAAAGTGAGCCGCATCCACGAAGAAAACCGCTCTTTTTCCTTGTCTTGCCTCTTCTAACCTGGGTTCTAGCTTATTTATTTTATATTCTTCCTGTTCATCGGGATCTGCTTTAGAAGGAATAGCCCCAACTTTCAAACATCGCATCCCTATTGATTTCAGGAATTTTTGGATCTGGGTTGGACTGCGTTTAATTCCGGTAAGATTTTCAATCTGATTTACAGCTTCATTTATGGTAGCTGGAGGATTCAATTTCAAATACTCTTTGATAGTTGTCTGATGTAATTTTAATTCACTTTTGGGTTGATAAAAGTTAATTTCTTTGAGTTTTTCTATACCACCAGCCTGATATTGTTGACAATATTTTCTCAATGTATTAGGTGAAATGTTTGCTAGCCTACAAATCATATTTAAAGGTAAGTTTTGACTTTTAAGCCATAATACTTCCATCTTCAACTGGACCCTGGGATGAGGATGGTGAAATCTTTCATAATTTAATATTTCTCGATCTTCTTCCGTAAAGTTTAGATTGCTCATCCCTCAAGCTCCACTTTTTCCTTGACTTTACTAGACTATCATCTCTTCGATCGCCGATGCTCAAGTTATGCCCGTGTAAAGTATACATACTAACTTCGATCGCGAGCGTAGCTTCGCAGAATGCGAAGCTGAGTTACAGTCTGCCACCTTACGAGACGTGGCGCATCCCTTATTCCCGATCCCAAGTAGTACATTTTTCCTAAAAAAGATTGACAGTAAGTTTGAACTAAGGTATAATAGTACTAAGCACTAAGCGGAAACAATCAGAATTTAAGTTAATTTGATTCAGGTATCTGGGCACAATTAGTAGTAATTGGCACGGTATCAAATTCTCTCTGCATTCCAGAGGGTTGATTTTCATGCGTTCTCAACATTTAAGGTAGATAAACATGGCAATAGTAAAGGATAGTAAAACCGAAATTTTAGCAGAACTCAATCGCATTCTCGATCGAGATCGACCCAGCTCCAAAGTTGCTACTAAAGAAGAGGAAGCACAATTAGCTAAGAATAAAGAAATTGTTGCTAGAGCTGCTAACTATACCGTTGACACTATCGTCAAAGGAATGGCAGATTTACAACTCGAATTTGGCAGTATCGTCTCCGAACTATCAGATAAATTAACATCTGAAGTTGAGAAATTAACTGAAGCCAAACAAGCGATCGAGATCGAAACTCAACATCGATCGGAACTTCAGAAGATTAGAGTAGTAGCCGATGCACTTTACATCATCACCCAAGAACACCAACAAAGTTTAAAAGGGATCGAACAGCAACTCACTAGCGAGCAGGAGGAGCTGGTTAAAGAGCAAACCCAAGTCCGGAAAAACTGGGCACAAAATGCTAAAGAATACGCCGAGCAGCAAGCCGAACTAGCGACGATTACTGCTAAAGAACGCCAAAAAGAACAAGACGAATTTCAGTATAAAGTCACCCGCGATCGACAGTTACAAGCCGATACCTCTGCTGAGACAAAACGCAATCAAGAACAAGAGATTCAATCTCGCGATCGCGAACAACAGAAACAATGGAAAGAGCGAGAAAAATTCTTAAAAGATAATCAGAAACTGCTCGATGAGAACCTAGCTAAAGTAGTGGCTTTCCCCGCTGAATTGGAAGAAGCAATCAAAAAAGCCAGAGAAGAAGCAATTAAAGAAACTAGTAGCGATGCTAAAGTCAAAGCTGACTTATTTGAGAAAGAATGGGAAGGTACCAAGCAAGGATACGAAATGAAGATTCAATCCTTAGAGCGAGTTGTCGATCGTCAGTCCGAACAAATTACTGCGATTACCGAACAGCTCCAAGCAGTAATGAATCAAGCTCAATCCTTAGCAATGAAGGCTTTTGAAACTTCTGCAAGAATTAGTGAAAAAAATTAAATAAATAATCCAGAGTGGATAGTTTAATTCTTTCGATCTTTATCCACAAACTCTCACTCTTCATCCAAATCAAAATCGACCTTTACAGTGAATCATTGAATATGGCAGCGAAACCTACAGATAAAAATACCAAAGCAGAAATTTTGACTGCTTACAACCAACTTGCCGACGAGAAAAAAGTACTCGAAGCTCAAGTGAAAAATGCTCAAAAGCAGCCAGTTGCGCCGACACCGACACCCACCGCCACAGTAGTTAAAGAAGAACCAAAAGTCGTTATGAGTGCAATACCCAGCAAAGACAAGGTAAATTTCACGATCGCTAATTTAGATAGTCTCCAACTGGGATTTGGTTCGGCGGTGAGCGAACTATCTGAAAAACTCACGATCGAAGCGGCTAAATTAGCTGAAATTCGGGATGAGGTGGCTGAGGAAATTACCGATTTACAAACGCTCCATACCCTCGAAGTTAGTGAAGACACATTTGAAACACTGATCGATAGCTATGAGACTAGTTCCAAGGCTTTTAGTGAGGAGTTGAGACTGCGGCAAGAGGCTTATCAACAAGAGATTCAAACTCAGAATAAAGCCTGGAATAAGGAGATCGAACAGCACAGCATCACGCTCAAAGAAGGAGTGGATCTCGATCGCAAGAATATCCAGCGTGAAGTTCAAGAATATAAATATAATCTCGACTTACAGCGCAAACTCGATCGCGAGCAATACGTGCAACAACAAGCAGATTTAGCACGAGAACTTGCTGAAATCAAAGAAGTCCAAGAAAAATCATGGGCAGAACGCGAACTTACTTTAGCCGAACGCGAAAAACAATTCCACGAAGCTAAAGAGAAAGTTGCAGCATTCGTTCAAGATAAAGAAAAAGCGATCGACAAAGCTAAAGGCGAAGGTAAAGGCATCGCTACTTACCAAGCCAAAATCAAATCCGATCTCTATGCTAAAGATGTTGAAGGTCAAAAACGTTCCTACGAAGGTAGCATCCAATCGTTGGAAGATACAATTCTCAATCAAGGCGAACGTCTCACTAGTCTCTCCAAGCAACTAGAAGCGGCACTAAAACAAGTCCAAGATCTCGCAGTCAAAGCGATCGAAGGTTCTGCCAATGCCAACTCTTATCAAACGTTAAAAGAAATTACCTTAGAGCAAGCTAAATCCCAAGCTAAAACTAAGTAGTTATCTCTAGCAAATCTAAATCTGTAGATGGTCTGTACTACCCACCATCTACAGATTATAGACACGTTTTCTGAAATCTCAAATTTTAACTCTCAAATATTTATCAGTCTCGACCAACTCAAACTCACATTATCGTCCAGTTTCCAACGTAATAAATCAGCAGTTTGTCCCACATAATTATCGTTTAAACCGATCGCCTGACGGGGTGCGGTAGTTGCTAGGGCGATCGCATTACCGATATCGCAAATCCCCCAGTTAACTAAATTTTGTACCCCAACTAAAAGCGATCGAGTCGTACCCGAAAGCGTCCCATCTGGCAGTCGTGCCGTGCCGTCAATTACTTCGATTTCCCGACTATCCCAGGGATATTTCCCATCGGGTAACCCCAACGGCGATAACGCATCGCTAACCAAAAATAGCCCATCTGCGTAGCAACCCGATCGCAACAATACTTGCAACATTTTCGGGTGAACGTGTTGCCCATCAGCAATAAATCCACATTTTACGCCTGGATACGTCAATGCTGCACCCAGCAACCCCGGTTCGCGATGGTGCAATCCTGGCATCGCATTAAAAGCATGAGTCACCATTGATGCCCCATTAGTAAACGCAGTCTCTGCTTGGGCAAAACTGGCTTGAGAGTGCCCTAAACTGACAATTATGCCTAAATCTCTTAAATAGTTAATTACCGCATCTGTCGGGTCTAATTCAGGGGCGAGCGTAACTATCTTGACTATCGAACTATATTTACCCAGGATTGCTGTAACTAAATTTAGCGTCAGTGGCTGCAAATATATGGCTGGATGGGCACCTCGCTTTTGTGGATTTAGAAATGGCCCTTCTAGGTGAATGCCGAGAATTTGGGCGGTATCGGGGCATTGTTGGGACATGAACTCCGCAAATACAGCGAGCGAGCGATGGATATTATCGCTCGAAGTGGTGACAATGGTTGGTAAAAAGCCATTGACACCTTGCGCCCAGAGAAAATCACACACCTCCCGCAATCGATCGAAGTCCGTCATTTGTACATCAGGAAACGCCAATCCCAACCCCCCATTAATCTGAAGATCTATCCCCCCAAGCGAGAGCCAATCTCCATCTACATCTAGTGTCTGTGATGGGTCGATCGGATTTGGAGCTTCGATCGGTGGCAATTTTTGCGCGATCGGGCACTCAGCAATCGCACTAATCTTACCTGCGCGGATTGTTATCTCTTGTAATCCTGAATATCCAGGAATTTGGGCATTGATAATTTTGTAATCGTTCATGGGTGTCGGAGATTAGAGCTAGCGATCGCCAATATCATGTTAGTTGGTGGAGATAAGCCAGTGTTGATGCCAGTAGATATTCTGGCGCGAATGTCTCAGCTCTAGTTCATAATTCATAATTCATAATTCATCATTTATATGACAACTTCCCTCATCGGCATCATCATGGGTAGCGATTCCGACTTACCAACGATGACCGCTGCGATCGAAATCTGCGAACGGTTTGAAATTCCGCATGAAGTAGCGATCGTGTCCGCACATCGCACTCCCGAACGGATGGTAGAGTACGCCCAAACAGCTCATCAGCGTGGTTTAAAGGTCATTATTGCTGGTGCGGGTGGTGCAGCTCATTTACCAGGGATGGTAGCCTCGCTGACTCATCTACCAGTGATTGGCGTACCCGTGCAGACTAAGACATTGCAAGGTGTCGATTCGTTGTATTCGATCGTCCAAATGCCCGCAGGTATTCCAGTGGCAACAGTCGCGATCGGGAATGCGACAAATGCCGGACTGCTTGCCGTCCAAATGCTGGCGACCCAAGATCCCGAATTATCAACCAAAGTCCAAGCCTATCGTCAGAGCCTGAAGCAAATGGTACTAGATAAACAAGCCCAACTCGATCGAGTCGGTTATCGCAATTATTTTTAATCGATCGCTACTGAGATCTTGGTACTGAAATAATTATCGCTCGGCGATCGAGCTAAAACCACCTTAATCATTGATAGCTATGTTATTTGGCGCGAGTCGACGGTTCGAGCTTGGGTATCGATCGGGCAAAATATTGTAGTAAATAATACCTAATACGTAATGCTTAACTCTCGACAAAAGTATCGCAGTATACAGAATTTTTGTATCTGCAAACACAAAATTGAGCCACTACGATACATAAAATTTTCATTCAATACTCTGGCGTGTAAGGAAAGATCGAGTGCTCAAAAAAATTCTCCCGATATGTTTGCTAGCTCTGTGGTTCCTCACTGGGCCGTTAATGGGCAATGCGTTGGCAGCAGATGTCAAGACCAATGCGATCGATGTCAATGGGATCAATACTGGTGATACAGCGTGGATGCTAGTTTCGTCGGCATTAGTGCTATTAATGACTCCTGGCTTAGCGTTTTTCTATGGTGGTTTGGTGCGTTCTAGGAATGTCCTGAACACCATGATGATGAGCCTGGTGTTGATGGCAGTTGTAGGCGTTACTTGGGTGCTCTGGGGTTATAGTATTGCCTTCTCACCCGATTCGATTACCAAAGTTAAAGATGTGGTTACGGTTAACACCAACCCAATTTTTGGTAACTTAAATTGGTTTGGCCTAAATGGTGTGGCTTTCGACCAAGTAGACCCAGTGGGTTATGCGCCAACGATCCCGCATCAAGTCTTCATGATTTACCAGATGATGTTTGCCATCATCACTCCAGCGCTAATTTCGGGTGCGATCGTCGAACGGATGAGCTTCAAAGCTTACTTCTGGTTTGTCTTGCTCTGGTCTACTTTGATTTACTCTCCCTTGGCGCACATGGTGTGGGGGAAAGGATACATCGGTGCTACACTAGGCGCGCTCGACTTTGCTGGCGGTACGGTAGTGCATATTAGTTCCGGTGTTTCTGCTGTTGTGGCAGCTTGGATGGTTGGCAAGCGCAGAACCTATCCGAATCAACCAGCAGCACCGCACAATGTGCCGTATGTGCTGCTCGGGATCGGATTATTATGGTTTGGCTGGTTTGGCTTTAATGGTGGTAGTGCCTTAGGTGCTAATGGTTTAGCTGCGGTCGCATTTGTCGCAACTGCGGTTGCTGCTTGTGCTGGCGGTTTAATGTGGATGATCTTGGAGTGGGTATTGCGCAGCAAACCTACGGCTGTGGGGATTGCTAGTGGTTTCTTAGCTGGTTTAGTCGGAATTACGCCTGCGGCTGGTTTTGTTACGCCACTGAGTGCGATTTTGATCGGTTTGATCACAGCTACTTGCTGCTTCTTTGCAGTTAGCGTCCGTGCAAAGTTACAGTTTGATGACTCGCTCGATACCTTCCCCGTTCACGGTGTCGGTGGTACCGTCGGTGCGATCCTGACTGGCGTATTTGCAACTAAATCTGTTAACGCTGCTGGTGCCGATGGCTTGCTTGCTGGTGATGCTAGTTTGGTCGTCAAACAAATCATCGCTACTTTGATTACCTATGTCATTGCTGCTGCTGGGACGTTTATCATCATCAAAGTCTTGAGCTTGGTGATGGAATTAAGAGTCAAACCCGAGTCTGAATACCAAGGTTTGGATATCAACGAACACGGCGAAGAGGGCTACGGCGAGGAATTCGCTGCTGGTTTGAGCTTAGCTGAAAAAGAAGGGTAAAAAATTGTCAATCATGAATGATGAATTATGAATGCTCGTGATTTAGAGTTCTAATTCTGATTAAAATATAGTCGTGGGTTGCAACTGACCCACGACTATTTTATGTTTAAGGGTAGCTCAAGGCAAAATTCATCTTGCAAGTATCCGAAACTCTGCCAATAACTTGGAAATAATATCGACTCGCTCCCGTGGGCACTACCCACCATATATAAACTAACGAAATCCTGCCAATTAAATCATAATTCATAACTCAATGGATACTAAAGCTTTTAAAAGATCGCTCAATCAATCAGATAACTATCATCGCAAAGGATTCGGGCATCATGCTGATGTTGAAGTTGTGCTGAAGTCGGAATATCAAAGCAATCTGATTCAGGAAATTCGCGATCGCAATTACACACTCACTCGTGGCGATGTGACGATAAAACTTGCCGAATCATTTGGCTTTTGCTGGGGTGTCGAGCGAGCGGTTGCCATCGCTTATGAGACCCGCCAACATTTCCCCACCGAACAGATCTGGATTACTAATGAAATCATTCACAATCCTTCTGTCAATCAACGTTTACGGGATATGAATGTCAAGTTTATTCAAGTCGAAAATGGATTTAAAAACTTTGATATTATCGATCGCGGCGATGTCGTAATTCTCCCGGCCTTTGGTGCTAGCGTCCAAGAGATGCAATTACTTAATGACAAAGGCTGCACGATCGTCGATACTACCTGTCCCTGGGTATCTAAGGTGTGGAATACGATCGAAAAGCATAAGAAAATTGACTACACCTCGATTATTCACGGTCAATATAAGCATGAGGAAACTGTCGCCACTAGTTCGTTTGCTAACAAGTATTTAGTAGTGTTAAATATGGCAGAAGCTAATTATGTCGCCGACTACATTCTCAATGCTGGCAATTCTCCAGCAGAGAAGCTGCACAAACGTACTGAATTTCTTACTAAATTTAGCAAAGCTTATTCGGCAGGTTTCGATCCGGATACTGACTTAGAACGAGTCGGGATTGCCAATCAGACTACCATGCTCAAAACTGAAACCGAAGCCATCGGTAAACTGTTCGAGCGGACGATGATGAAAAAATATAGTACCGCCGAATTAAACGACCATTTCCAAAGCTTTAATACCATCTGCGATGCCACTCAGGAGCGTCAGGATGCCATGTTTGACTTGGTAGTGGAAAAACTCGACCTGATGGTCGTTATTGGTGGTTATAACTCCTCTAACACCACTCACCTGCAAGAAATCTCGATCGAGCATCAGATCCCTTCCTATCACATCGATAGCGACGTTCGCATCCTGTCGGGAAATCGGATCGAACACAAGCCGTTGGGTAAAGACTTAGAGATTGCCGAAAATTGGCTCCCTACAGGCAAAATCGTCGTCGGAGTCACCTCGGGAGCTTCCACCCCCGATAAGGTCGTTGAAGATGCGATCGAGCGGATCTTCGCAACCAAAAGTGGCGCTGCTGTCGGTGCAATGGTCTAATCCGGGCGATCGGATCGGCACTGCCAAGGCAGGCAATACTGACTACGACTAGTAATACATTGCTGTGAAATAGCACTAGTAACCGCATTACTGGTGCTATTTATTGGAGATAGATTTAGAGCGATAATAGTACAAAAATATTTAAGTTGAAATTACCACCGACGATTGGCTGAAATTATCAAAAATTTTAGGTTTCAATCTGGGAAAATTTGTTAACCTCACCCGATTGGGCGATGCGAGGATCGTTTGGTATAGATCGCGCGTACGTCAATCACCAAGCCATAGGTCAAACATAAATCTTTGGTAAAAGTCTTGTTTCCCGATCGAATTAGCAAGTTATCATGTTACTTATAAATTGAGGTGCAAACTGTGCTCCAAACACTAATCGCGGTTGTTTTAATTACATCATTTCTGATGATTTTCTTTTGGTCTAGCTATCGTCAGCGACTGCGAGCGCACAGTCGGCGGATGACGGTGGTTGAGTCCAACTCCAACCGTCGCTTTTACAAGCGGATGAGCAGAGATCCCGAAGAGCAATATGTTGAAGGGGTCGGCTATGTCATTGGCGATCTTACTTGCAGCTTCAATGCTCGCTCTCCATACATCCGGTGTGCGGTAAATCCTGACGGTCTCTGTCAAGATTGTCGTCACTATCACAATCGGGAAAACAATTAGCAATTAGCAATTATTTACCCTGGGTTGCGGCCAATCTCCCGAACGGGATATCCTGATGGATTCATTGCCAGAAAACTGCGAATGTATGCACATCGACCTCTATCCCTATACCGTCCACAAAAAGTTTGCGCTGACAATCTCCAGAGGTACCAATCACCGAAATCAGAATTTGGCAGTAGGAATTGTTGCCGATGGTATTACTGGTTGGGGAGAGGCGGTGCCATTTACGATCGGGACTCAAGTGCAATCGTTCGAGCTAATTATCGCAGCTTTGAGGGCGATCGGCCCCGATTTGACGGGTTATCATCCGCTGCAACGTAGCGAGATCGAGCGGCTGATGCGCGAGCGACAATTGCCCTCAGCCGCTCGCGCGGCGATCGATCTCGCCTTGTATGATTGGTTGGGTAAAAGTGTTGGCTTACCGCTATGGCAGCTATGGGGCTTGGATCGATCGCAAATCGGGCCGATTTCTGTAACGGTGGGGATAAGTAGCCCCGCCGATGCGCGGGCGAGAATTCGCGGCTGGTTGGAAGTATTCGACACACGGTTTTTAAAAATAAAACTCGGCAATCCTGCAGGAATCGGTGCCGATCGCGAGATGATGTTGGCAGTTAAGGATGAAATGCCTGATGCTAAATTGACGGTGGATGCTAATGGCGGCTGGAATCTCGCCGATGCAATTTATATGAGTCAGTGGTTGGCGGATTTAGGAGTAGCATATCTGGAGCAGCCGCTAGCACGGGGAGACGAAGCGCGCTTGGCCGATCTCAAACGCCAATCGCCGTTACCAATTTTTGTCGATGAGAGTTGTTTTACTAGTCAGGATCTACCCGGTTTAATCGATCGCATCGATGGTATTAATATTAAGCTGATGAAAGCGGGCGGATTGACTGAGGCAATTCGCCTGATTCATGTTGCTCGCGCACATGGATTGCAAGTAATGTTTGGTTGCTATTCCGATACAGTCTTAGCCAATACAGCCGCCGCACATTTATCTCCATTGGCAGATTACCTAGATTTAGATAGTCATTTAAATCTTATAGACGATCCGTTTATCGGTGCAAAGTTAAGTGAAGGTCGACTCATTCCCAGAAATTTAGCTGGGCTGGGAGTAAGCTGGAGCGACAGCATCGCAGGGGATCTAGCGCCGATAGCTTGAGTAGCTCGGACGATCGAACTCAATATAACCTGAAGTAAATCGGCTCGCTTTTTAGTTCGATTTAATATGTGGCTTACCCTAAGTACCCTTGACTTTCATCGCTACTTCTAAATCCTGCTATCCACACTTTTCAGTCTAGATAGTTTGCTGGCACTTCACTTAAAAAGAGCGGCTCTCATTACGAAGTGAGACTTACTAAGTTATAACAATGAATCATCAAAAACTAATCGAACTACTCACAAATACTCCAGAGTTGGACATGGAGTTTAAAATTCATTTATACGATTCGCTGCCATCGACTAATGATGAATTAGCCCGATTAATTGCCGTAGAAAATGCCCCACCAGGGACGATTGTTATTGCCAAACAACAAACAGCTGGACGCGGACAACGCGGGCGAACTTGGGAGTCAAATCTCGGGGGGTTATATTTATCACTTGCCATCTCCTTAAATTTACCAGCTACAGATGCCCATCAATTAACGCTGGGAATTGTCTGGGGTATCGCCGATCGATTACGGCAGCAAAACCTACCTGTAGTGATTAAATGGCCTAACGATCTGCTACTATTCGGTCGAAAACTCGGCGGAATTTTAACTGAAACCCGTATCTATCAAGGTATGATTCAACAGGCGATCGTTGGTGTCGGAATTAATTATGCCAATCCAGTATCAGGTCTAGCGATCGACTTAGCACCAAACGATCTGTGTCAGCCAAATTACCGAAACTTCAGCATCGAGATGTTAACAAGCTGTACTATTAGGGGAATAATAAGCGGGTACAAGCGTTGCACTCCAGCAACGATCGACAGTTTACTGTTGGACTATCTGGAACTACTCAATGCTCGTGGACAAATGGTGACAGTAGATGGTCAGTCCGGAACTGTATTGGGAGTCTCCCCACAAGGAGAATTACATATCGGTTTTATTACTGCCACAGGGATAACTGAAACTTATCTCCAACCTGGTACATTCACCTTGGGCTATGAGGGTTAATAACTTTAGTAAGCTGCGAAATTAATTGGTTTTGCTGTGCTAAAGCGAAGGAATAGTTCTGAACTGGACTGCAATTATAAAAAAACTATTATGAGCAGCAAGGCAGAAAAAACGTCGCACAATTTACATCAGCAACATCAAACTAGCATCTTCTTTCGCAATCCTACGCTCTTAAAGATCGTTGCTTGGCTGGGTAGTTTGAGCTTCATCGGCACTACTGGCGTTGTCTGGGCCGATCTCAGACCGATCTCTACAGCCCAAACCCAGCCGCAGGCTTTGCTTCAGGCTGTGCCAGTAGCAAACAAGGCGATCGCTCCTCAGGATCGCGAGATTTTTGGCCCCCCACTGCCCACCGCGCAACGGCCAGTTTCCGTACCGATTACCGCCGATCGACTTCCCAATCGCGAAGTCCCGATGGCCGTCGCCCCAGCTTCTGCTGCGATTTCGCCCACAGGTAAGCTCGTTCGTCCACAACATGCCGATTTATTGACCGCAGACAACTACACTGTCGGGGTAAATGGTGCGACTGTAGGACAGCCGATTGCTGAACAATTTATCGAGATTCCCGTTCCAGCACCCCTGCGGGCAAACATTCCCCAGCAGAATGCTGAATTAGTGAGTGCCACTAGCAGCCAAGTGCGTCCGAATACGCTCGTTACACAGTCTTTGCCAACAACTAGTCTCAAGTCACAAACTCGGGGACAGTCAGCCCCTACTTACCGATCGGTACCACAAGTTTCCAATCTCCCCACACTCGCTTCGATCCCAGCTCGGTTCGGACGTGCGGCCGATCGCAATTCCGCTCTAGACAACGTTGACAAAAATGCCCGTCCCGGTCTCAAGCCTACTATTGTCGCACCCATCAAACCCGCTATTGCCGCGATTCGATCGACTGACGATCTCACTATGATTTCCAGTAATGCGTCATCCTTGGTGGAGATTTCCGTACCTTCACCGCGCACCCAAACGATCCCCGTATTAGCTGTCGCTCGGCTGCCACAACTCAATCAGAGCGGAGTGGTACCTTCAGTTCCAGCAATTCCAACCGTTCGTCCCGCCAGTACTATCGCGCAATTCAACCCACTGGCTTTAGCCAACCCGGCTGGCTCGACCGAGATTAATTCACAATTAATCTACCCACTCACCAATCCTGCACCGATTACCTCCAGTTTTGGATGGCGGACGCATCCGATTACTGGGAGTAGACGCTTTCACTCAGGTGTAGATATCGGCGCGCCGATGGGCGCACCCGTAGTCGCGACAGGATCTGGCACGATCGTTTCTGCTGGTTGGCTCGGTGGCTATGGTAAAGCAATCGTCATTCAACACAATGGCATTCGCCAGACCCTCTACGGGCATCTATCTGAGGTTTTTGTCCAACCAGGACAACAGATCGAGCAAGGCACTGTCATCGGGCGGGTCGGCAGCACTGGTAATTCAACTGGCCCCCACCTGCATTTTGAAACTCGAACTGCTACTGCGGACGGTTGGGTCGCTAGCGATCCAGGTGGCGAAGTCGAATACGCATTGGATAACCTGCGGCGCTCGATGCCATTTGCCCAACGGGAATTACCTCCTGGCATCAATTAACAGATGACTTTGGCCAGAGAATCGCTCTCTGGCACGATTTTTGCTAGTTATCTCGACCAACGAAGCTAGCTGAAAACGATCGATCGTTATCTCACCTACTCATCCTTGCGATCGCTGCAAGGATATTTTTGTAAGCAGTGAATAGCGATCGCACAGAAGGGTATATTAGTTGATATTGAGAGGAACTGTGCGAGATTGCCTGCAAACCCGATGTTTTGGGGCTATCTAAGTTTGTTCGATGTTAATGAGATCGATCGCGCCGAACGAGATTGTTATTTCGATCGGGATGGTAGCTCGGGCAGATCGTTCGTGGTTCCTCGCACTAATTTAGTCCAGAAGGAAAATAAGGTGGCATGTTACTAAAGTCACAAGACGTAAGTTATTGTCAACTTGTGCGTCAGGTCGAAACTTCATCCGCAATTGTCAGCGGTGTAAATTATCAAGGTAATTTATTTATGCGTGGCAATTCATATCCGCTGTCACAACGTCAGTTGGCAATTATGGAGATGCGGCGCAGTTATTTAGATCCCGAGCCAGCAATAGCCTGCTTATTGGTAGAAGAAGGCGATCTATTAACTATTTGGTATGAAGATCGGTACATTATTAAGGTAGTTGAAACTGCCGCAGAAATCGTTCGTTATTTCGACCTCATCGAACTAGTCGCACAGATGCGATCGTCACAAGGAGTCAAGATCGAGACGCGTTCTCAAAGTTTTCGCCTCCCATTTAAACAATGCTTTATCGGACGAGAAGCAGTAGATTGGATGTCGAACCGACTCGCGATCGGTCGGCAGGAAGCCGTGATGCTCGGGCAAAGGTTGATCGAAGAAAATTTGCTCCAAAATCTATCCGATCGCCAACCATTTGCCGATACAGATCTATTTTATCAGTTTTATCTAGACCGATAGGAATTATGCATTTACCAACCAATACCCCCTATTTCCCCATTCCCCTTTCTCCTAATATAGCGGTTCCCAATCGAATGAGGTACATTCACTAGCCACTAGTCACTAGCCACTAGTCACTAGCCACTAAAACCACTAATAATGCCCTTTACTAGGATGAGAACTGCTATAGCTAACCCCTAATTTCTAATCAGCATTCCCGTTATAGACCAGTTACTATTGAAACAAGAGCGCCTTCTTTTGAGTAATGACCATATTCTGCCCCAACGGACACGAAAACTCTAACACCAACCGTTTCTGTCAAGCCTGTGGCAGTGCGATCGTCATGCCCGGAAATAATTTGACAACCGGAATACTGCTAGGCGATCGCTATCGGATTAAGGCAGAAATCGGGCAGGGTGGCTTCGGACGAACTTATTTATGTGAAGATATCAATCGGTTTAACGAACTGTGCGTACTCAAAGAATTTGCACCACAAGTCCAAGGCACGGCGCTGCTTACCAAAGCCCAAGAATTATTCGAGCGGGAAGCCGGGGTGATGTATCGACTCCAACATCCGCAAATCCCGATGTTTAGGGAAATGTTTCGGGTAAATCGCGCTGGTGTCGGGCAGCTTTTTTTAGTCCAAGATTATGTCGATGGCATTAATTATCAAGGACTCCTGCGCCAGAGATTGCAACAGGGCAAGCAGTTTACTGAGTCCGAAATTACCGCGTTCCTCAAGCAAATTTTACCCGTACTTGGCTATATCCATTCATTGGGCGTTATCCATCGCGACATTTCGCCAGATAATTTGATCGAGCGCAAAAGCGACGGATTGCCCATATTGATCGATTTTGGTGGTGTCAAGCAAGTAGCCGTCAACGCCGTCAACGCGGTCAATGAGGCAGCTCGATCGCCTTCGGTTGCAGCAATGAATAATAGCGACGTACCGACACGCTTGGGGAAAGTCGGCTATGCACCCAACGAGCAAATGCAACGGGGAGTCGTATTTCCGCATAGCGATTTATATGCCTTAGCAGCCACGTCCTTAGTCTTATTGACAGGAAAAGAACCCCCCGAACTGATCGACCCGCAAAATTTTACCTGGAATTGGCGCGAATATATCACGCTCAGCCCCCACCTGGCCAGCGTGCTCGATCGAATGCTGCAATTGCGTCCCAACGATCGCTTTGAGTCCGCACAGGCTGTCCTGACAGCACTGGAAACAGGAAATGCGATCTCCACTCCCGCCGCGAACCCGAACGTTGCGATGCCACCGACGCTCAAGGTTCAGCCGATTGCCAGTCCGGTTCAGTCTCAAGCAGCAACGTTAGTCGCTGGTGGAGCCAGTAAATCGCAAGCCTTACCGCCAACCACAGTAACGTCATTTAAGGAACCAGGATTATTAGGGGTTGTCGGCAAAACCTGGCTGACGATCGCGGCAATTATCGGGGCGATCGGTTGTGGCTGGGTAGTTGCTAGTATCGTGTTCAACAAGTCGCAGCCGCAGCCAGCACCGATCGAGTCTGCTGTACCACAATCTGCTACTAGCCCTACCTCAGTTGCCAGTAACAGTAGCTCGCCCATGCCAGTAGCAACAACCACGCCAACTCCCACCACCAGCGGTACCGCTACCCCAATAGCGGCGATCTCGCCAGCGCTGCCTGCGGCTCTAGCTAGTAAGGGGGTCAACGAGCGAGCTTATGGGGATGCCGTCAAACAAGTATTTAGCAGCCAAAATCCCAATGTCACCACAGTACTAACTGGTGATAATCGAGTGCGATCGCAACTAGAGACGATCTCTAGTGACTTAGGCACTAAGCTGACGAGTCAACTTAGTAGTGATGCTGTCCAACAAATTGGCAAATATCAGCCAGCCAATCGCTTGACATGGCGATCGCAAGTAAATCAGCTCCATCTAAGCGAACGCGCGTTAATCGATCTCACTGATGCCAAATATCGACAGATTACTGAATTTAATGCCCAAAAATTGGGACTCAGCAACGAGCGGTTTTTGACTACGCCAATGGGTCAAGTCTATCTGGCGACGATGTTCGATCGCGTCCAAGCGATTAAATCCAAACAAGCTAGCGACGAGATCGTCTTTCCGACCGGTCAAACTAGCGGTAAAGTCAGCGGCACCTTGCAGCCAGGGGAAGGAAAAGTTTATATCGCCAGTTTGGGGAGCGGTCAAAAAATTGCCGTCGAGATAACGGCCAACGAGCGACCGCACTTATCGATTTATCCCCCGACCAGCAAGTTACCCGCTATGCTAACCACCGCTGCCACCGAGCGGTGGTCGGGGACGACCACCGCCAATGGTTATCACGAATTTGCGATCGTTTCGCATAGCGATCGCCCGCTGCGTTACGAACTCCAACTGAGCGCTGACACCTTGTGGTAAAAATTAGCCCTCGGCATAAATGCCTGACTGTTACTCAATTGCCGTCGAGCGATCCATTGTAAATGCTAACAATTGTGAGCTGTGTAACAATACAACCCGAGTTATTGGGTACAATGGTGTTAGTGGTGTAATTAAACTAGCTATTAATACAGCAGTCAGCACCAATATCGAGTTTTATACATACACAATGGAATCAAGCGTCCCGTCTGGCAAATCTAAAACCGAACCTCCGCCACATAGGTGGGGCGAGGTATGCGGAAGTGCGATCGCGATTTTGACACTGATATTGCCTGTCGCGGCGATCGTTCACTACTCACCAGCCAGCAGCGTCCAAGCTTTACCAACGAATGGCTTGCCGTCTGTAACGTCGATCGCAACTACCGAATGACTTTCATCCAAGATTCTGACGCGAACATCTATTCCCCAATCCCCAATCCCTAGTAAAATGCAACAGGGGGAAATATTTCCCCTGGTAATTTTCAGTTGGAGAATATTGTTTTGGACTTATCGCTCATCCCCGCTCAACCCAAATTTGGGATTCTCAATGTCTTAATCGAAATTCCGGCTGGCAGCAAGAATAAGTACGAATTTGATAAAGATCTAAATGCCATGGCACTCGATCGGGTATTATCGTCGTCGGTACAATATCCTTGCGACTACGGTTTTATCCCCAACACTCTCGGCAATGATGGCGATCCACTCGATGGCATGGTGATGATGGATGAGCCGACTTTTCCTGGCTGTGTGATTGCCGCACGGCCGATCGGCATGTTAGAAATGATCGATGGTGGAGATCGCGATGAAAAAATTCTCTGCGTCCCCGACAAAGATCCGCGCTACGCTCATGTCAAATCTCTCAAAGACATTCCTCAACATCGCTTGGCCGAAATTTCTGAATTCTTTAAAACATACAAGAATCTCGAAAATAAAGTTACCGAAATCCTCGGCTGGAAAGATGTTGATGCAGTCATGCCGCTGGTTCAAGAGTGCGTTGCCGCAGCGAAGAAATAGTACTAGTGGCTAGTAACTGGTAGCTAATCAAGCAACAATCGGGAACAGAGGGAAGATCGGGTAGTAAGTAAGTTGCTCGATCTTCCCGCTGCTCTCCACTCCCCCGATCTTCCCCTACACCTATCCCCCTCTGGAAACTATGCTCCGCACGTTATTGGCAGCCAAAATTCATAGTTGCACGATTACTGATGCAAGTTTGCATTACATGGGTAGCATCAGTATCGACGAAAACTTATTAACTGCGGTGGGGATCTTGCCCTACGAGCAGGTACAGGTAGTCAATGTCAATAATGGCGAACGATTTGTGACTTATGCGATCGCCGCGACAGCCGGATCTGGCGCGATCGAATTAAATGGAGCTGCGGCGAGATTGGGCGTTAAGGGCGATAAATTGATCGTGATGACTTACGCACAATTTACTGACATCGAAGTCCATACACATCGTCCTCAAGTGGTGATGGTTGACGATCGCAATCACATTACCGAGCTTAAATCTTACATCCCCACGGGATTTGGCTGTATCGATACCGCGCCAGCACTGACATCACCCCAGACCTATGGCCAATGACAGATGTGATGTTCGGTGAGTGAGTGATATGCTCGTCGTGAGAGTGCCCGAACATCGTCACAAGTTGTGCTAAAAACCAAATTACATCAGGTATTGCTAGATCTGAAATCTCTGCCGTGGGAGAAGTCAGTTCGGTATACACTCAGCCTCGGTGTCCCCTTGGTAATTTGCACCGCAATCGGCTCGATCCCGAATGGCATCGTATCCATGCTCGGCAGTCTCTACGTGGTAAATATCGCGAATGTAGATGCGCGATCTCAGGAGCGCTTAGTTGCTACGTTAGTAGGATCTGTACTGATTACCAGCTGCGCTCAACTGGGTAGCTTGCTGTCTCACTCCCCTGTATCGACAGCACTCGGACTACTGACGATCGGTACTGCTGCTGGGTGGCTGCATAGCACTCACATGGCGATCGAAATTATGGCACGGTTTGCTGTGTTGGGGTTCCTGTTTGGCGCAGTCCAACTTGCGGCTTTTGGTGCTGAGTTGATTGAAATTAATGAAAAAGTACTGGTAGTCTTTCTTTGTGGTGGTTTGTGGACAACCATAATTTTAGCGATCGAGCATTGGCTGTTTCGCGCCGCTCGGGTAACGCTCGAGCCTGGATTAATAGTAGGTTGGCGGCGGATTCGTACCAATCAAACGGCAGGATTGCGGTTTGCTATTTGCTATGGCACGATCGCGACGATCGCTTTTGGGGGGAGTTTTTTATTCCATTTACCGCGCCCGTTTTGGGTGACGGCAACTACGCTCATCGTGATGAAGCCCGATAGCCGTGCGACGGTGCGGCGGACGGTGGAACGATTCGTCGGCACGCTCATCGGCTTGCTGCTAGTCGCAGCCATCGTTACTTCAACTGTTAATCCCAATCTGCTAATTGTTTACATGTTGTTGGCAATGCCACTCATCCCGATTGGTTTAGTCAAAAACTATACGCTTTGTTGTATTGCAATTACGGTACTGGCAATGGTGACGATCGATATTTTGAGTCTCGATCGTGGTGGAGATCGAGATTTATTGGTAGTACGATTTTATTCCACGCTCATCGGTTGCGCTTTAATTGCGATCGGCACTGCCATTACCTATCCTGAACTGTGGCTACCCAAACCAGCAAAATAGCCTTAACTCAGCTCTTGTCCCAGTATATCCAAACTGGTTACATCACCACAAAACTTACTCCTAAGTACTAGCCACTAGCCACTAGCCACTAAATCACTAGTAACTTTGTTTTAATCCAAGATGTGAGTTAATCGAGCAGAGCGCTCCATCCCGATCGCCACTCAATTTTTACTAAATTAATGCAAATAGTTGTCATTTGTCACCAAATCCGATATAGTAGCTGAGAAGTGTTAATGAGAATCTTTATTAATAAATTTATTCTAGTTATGCACTCGATCGGGTCAAAGAATGGCATTGAGACAGAATTACGCTTGAGAATTATCGCTAGAGAGCCTTATTTTCTAGTTATTCCTCCCAATCCAGCCGATTGTTGTTCTGGAAAGTCGGATGTGTGTTGCGTTTAATCGATTATTGCTAATCGTCGATCGCAATTGTGCGCGAGCAACATCCAGTTGACACTTTTAATAATAAGAATAATTATCAGTAATAACTTCACGTCGCACGACCGAGCGGGTCGATCGACAGTACCAGCCGATCGTTGATTGTGGCAGCGCCGTTAAATTATCAATTTAGGAAATATTAAGATGCAATTCTCAGATCGGGTCACGATTAACTCCATCAAGTTACGATCGATCTCGCTATCACTCTGCGTTGCCATGCTGCTGTTAGGCAGTTGTAGCAAAAATTCTAGCTCCCAGAGTACTACCGAACAACCGATCGCGCCGACGGCTAGCACTACCGCATCGAGTACATCAGGGCAAGTTGATATCAATAGCGCACCGATCGCCGAGTTGGACAAATTAGAACTACCAGGAACTAAACCCAGCTTGTCCGAACGAATTCAAGGCGGCAGACCCTACGCCACGCCAGCAGATTTAGTTACCAAAAAGGTAATTTCGGCAGATGAATTCAAACTCATCAAAGGGTTGATTGTTGCTGGGAAGAGTAAGTAGAGAGAGCTGATGGACTTTAGTGCAGCAATTCCGACGTTTATTATTACCCTCAGAGAAGGTGTCGAGGCAACATTGGTTGCTGGGATCGTCCTCGCAATTTTGGCAAAGGCACAGCAACAACGGCTGTTTAAATGGGTTTATTTAGGCGCGATCGCCGGAGTCTTTATCAGTTCGCTGCTCGGCGCGATCGCTCAAGCTGTTATCGGTGGCTTTAGCGGGCAGGTGTATTACTTAGCCAAGGGTGTTTTTTCGATCGCCGCGATCGTCATGCTGGGTTGGATGCTCATCTGGATGACACAGCAAGCACGACTGCTCAAACAAGAGATCGAGGTGAATGTGGGACGGGCGCTGAGTGATGACAAGCAAGCTGCTTGGTCGATTTTTACACTCGTGGCGGTGGCGGTCTTACGCGAGGGAGCCGAAATCGTCCTATTTATTGCTGGCTCGTTTAATCCAGATGCCACCCAAGCAGGGATCGCTCGATATTCACCAGCATTGGGTTGTATCTTGGGAATTTTGGCTTCGGGGCTGATTGGGGTGGCGATCTTCAAATTCGGTGCCAAGATTAATATTCGCCTATTTTTCCAAATCTTGGGTTCGATCTTAATTTTGATTGTCTCCGGGCTGGTGATTACTGCGCTATCGGCGCTAGATCTGGCAAATACGATCGATAAGGTTATCAATCCAGCAACTGGTAGCTATGAATTTCTCAATCCACCCCACAAGATTATTCCCTGGTTCTCATTAGGCGAACCGTTAACGGATACCAGTACGGTATTGCCCCAAGGTAAATTTCCTGGGATTTTATTGGCAACGCTGTTTGGCTATAACGATCGGCTATACACCGTTCAGGTAGTTGCTTACCTACTGTTTTTAGTTACTGCGACCATTATTTATTTCCAGGCTTTAGCAGGTCGTCAATTTTTTGTCAGGCACCGAGCTAGTTAGTGGTTGTGCCTTAAATTAGCAAATTACTTCTATATCTACACCTAAACTTGGGTACATTCAAATGAGCAAACACCATCAAAAACTTACACGATCGCTCACCTGTCAGTTTCTCGGTTGGGGCGACGATCTCACGCCGCATCGATCGATAAAACTAGCTACGGCGAGCGGATTGCAAACGGTTAAAGTTGCGAAAAGTCTGCGATCGCAGATTCAAGATTGGCAACCTGGGATCTCGCTACACCTGTTGACTAAACAACGAATCAATCTGACGACAGGTGAGACTAGTATTAAAGTCAAACAGCTGTTGACACGGCCATCGATCGATATCGACTTGCATTCATTAGTAGTAGCCACCGAGAACACGCTCCCAGTCATCGACAGACCAATTGAATTACCCGCTACGACAGGAATCGTCACACCCATCGCCGAAATTCTTGTTTGTCAGGGTTCTAGCTGTCGGCGAAGGGGGAGTGAAGGCATTTGTCGATCGATGCAAGCTTATCTGGAGCAGCACGATCTCACGGATCGAGTGGAAATTAAACCTGTCAAATGTCTGCATCAGTGTAAAGCTGCGCCGCATGCGATCTTCACTAGTTCGACAGTCGCAGGAGTCCCCGAGCGAACGCACTACCGTCAACTCCAACAGTACCAACTTAAAGCAATTTTAGCTAAGCACTTTCCCCTCGGTTTGGTAGCAACGCCGGACGGTACTAATTTAATCGAGCAAATTAGTAATTACTTACAACAGGCTATTAATGCTCCCGCTAGTAAATCTCAAAACTTTAAGCCTCAATCATGCAAGATCTAGACCAAGAAAAAGCGATCGATATTCTCCGTAGTATCATGGAATTTGAGTTGGCTGGAGTGGTGCGGTATACCCATTATGCCTTGATGGTCACTGGCCCAAATCGGATTCCGATCGTCGATTTTTTTAAAGCTCAAGCTACAGAATCGCTACTTCATGCCCAGCAAGTCGGCGAAATTCTCACCGGACTCGAAGGTCATCCATCTTTACAAATTGCACCGATGGAAGAAACTTACAAACATTCTGTCAGAGATATCTTACAAGAGAGTTCGGCACATGAAAAAAAAGCTTTGGAACTGTATAAACAACTCCTCGATATTGTGGCTGATGCTAGTGTATATCTAGAAGAATTTGCGAGAACAATGATTGGCACCGAAGAGTTGCACAACATTGAAATCAAAAAAATGCTGCGGGATTTTAGTTAAGACAAAAATATCCTAATCAAAAATTATCGATCGAGTCTGATTTGATGTTTTCCAGTCATCAACTGAAATTTATCCAGCACCCCTCTGAGCGAAATCGCTCGGACACTTAATCCTGTGCCATGAAACAGTAAATCGGATTAGCAAGCAAATAATACCTCTTCCTGCGGGAATTCTAAACATAGAAAAGCGGCAGATCTCGATCGATCTGACTCAGGCATTTGCTCGAGCTAGCGATCTCGCTTTAGCCTGCACAGGTGAAGCGATCTCCCATACCCAGCAATCGACAACAGAACTAATTACCTAGTCTGTGCCAATTGCCTGGAACAACAATATGTATATCTAGCTAACTCAAGATGAAAATTTTTACGCAACAACTCAACTGGCTGACAATTACCACAGGTGGGATATTTATCTCCCTAATGCTGAGTACTAGTGTTCGATCGATCGAAACTCCCGTAACTAGAACTAACTCGACTCACACGACAATCTCACCCCAATCCCCCAGCCAACTCATCGCACTCAGGAACAAGAAACCGATCGAGAAGAAAAAAGCGCGAAAAAAAGCCACAATCACCACTAGGATCGCTCCACCCACGCCATCCACCGAACTCACACAGGCACCGCCACCACCCACGCCACCAGCGCCTACTGAATCAAACCCACCTCCAGCGATCGCACCTACCGCACCGACAGTCACGCCACAACCACCCACAGATCCAGCGCCAAATACCGAAACCCGGCCACTTGGAACCAAACTGTATGGTGAAGCCATTTTTGGTTTAGCTGGCGCTACTGGCGATTTTAGTCAAAACACCACACTCGGTTATCGCGCACGGCTAGAACTCCGCAGTAGCTTTAGTGGGAAAGATTTACTTACGACTAGGTTGCAGATAATCAACCAAGGCCTACCCAACAATCAGGTTGGGGGCGTAACAGTGCCAGAAGGCACTCTCGCCTGGACTGATGGCACGACCAATAGTACTGCCAAAATCGATGCGCTCAATTATCAATTCCCACTGACCCCACAAACATTGGTAGTGCTCGAAGCCAATGCGGGACAAGCCAATGACTTCACTGATACCATCAATCCGCTTCTCGATGGCGATGGTGGTAGTGGGGCAATTTCGCTCTATGCAACTCGCGCGCCGATTTATTACACCGTCCAAGGTGCTGGTGTGGGAATTCGCCACAAGTTCAACGATCGTACCGAACTGAGCTTGGGTTACTTAGCACGTACCGCCAACAATCCAACCGATGGTAATGGCTTATTTAATGGTGGTTATGGTGCGATCGCCCAACTGACATTCCAACCTAGTGAGACTTCCAAAATTGCCGCAACTTACACTCGTGCCTACAATTCTGATTCGGGAACGGGGAGTATTAATGCCAACTTAGGCGGTAATAGTAATAACTTTGGCCTTCAAGGTTTCGTGCAACTCGATCCCAAATTTGCGATCGGCGGTTGGGTGGGTTATACCCAAAATCAATTGGCGGGGAACGATAGACAGTTGTGGAATTGGGCGATAACTGCGGCTGCACCAGATCTGGGTGGCAAAGGTAATCTAGCTGGGATCTTAATCGGTCAAGAACCACGAGTCGCAGCAGATGGCAATAATGGCACAGCAGACACTAAAGCCGGATTGCATCTAGAGGGATTTTATCAATTTAAAATTAGCGATAACTTCAGTATTACCCCAGGAATTATTTATCTAACCGCACCCAATCAAGATGTGAATAGTCGCGGTACCGCGATCGGTGTTTTACGTTCGACGTTTACTTTCTAGGTTCGATCGATAAAATCGATGCGTATGTAAACTTTAAGACTTTAATCACCCGTGCTTACCTTTTTCTGTCTGATTATTATCGCCATGTCGGCGATCGGCTTTTTCTATCATCGCGGCTTCCATTATTTACGCTGTTTGCAACATGAAGAATATAACGAGAAGCGGTTTGTAGATTGGTTGATTGCTAATAAAGTTTTTGACAGAAAAGGGAGCTTAATTGCCCTGGTAGCAGCCGCAGCGAGTAAGTATTTTGCCAATGTCACCAATGGTATTGGGCTAGAAGTCTGTATCGTTGCCGCAATTGCGCTGGCGGCATTATGCTTGTTCGAGGCAGATCCGCGTCAGGCTGACTCGATCGATCGGCAAATTAGCTCGCGAATGAATGAAATTTATTGGCTAGCAATGTTGTTCTACTCGCTATTTACGATCTGCCTAATTTTTGGGTCGTATGCCGTTCACATTCTCGTCCGAGTTCCGTGGTGTTGGCTGGCGGTGATTTTAATCATTCAATCTTCACCGATTTGGATAATTTTAGCAAACCGGATTGTCGTGAAATTCGATCGCTAAAATCATTACAGCGCCCGAACCCTACATACCACGATCGGATTGTTGACAAAGTTTTGCGAACGCCTTAGTATTGGAAAGCCGATCGGGAATCGACCTGGAAAATTATAAATCCATTCGATCTCGGTGGGTGTCAATAGTATGCTCGGTAGCGATCCGAATTGGAGTATTTTACATGCACGTTAGGAAAATTTTAAGAACTGCAATCGTTATTTCGGCAACTTTATGTACCGCTGCATCAGCAATTGCTGCGCCCGATCTTAAGAGTTTTTTCAGTTCCCCTCAATTCGATCTGCCACCTGTATTAAAAGATGTTAAATTTGGGATGAGTGAAGCGGATATTCAACGTGCCACTCCTGAATTTAAGCAAGACTACTACTTTAAGGTCAAAGGTAATGAAGACATCCAGGTTGCGAAGGATATGTCTGGTGGCTCTCTCGCTGCAATTTACATCGAAGTAGCTTCAGATTTTTCCAAAACAGTATCTTTTTTACAGCAAAAATGGGGTAAAGGAACGCTCCACAAAAATGTTGCTAGTGAATCAGAATATCATTGGATGAGTGCGGAAAAAGGTATCAGAGTTAAATTAGAAAAACAGTCAAATTTATCACAACTGAGTTACTATCAGTACATTCCGATTCAAACATTATTTCCTAAAAATATTCCTTCTCTGCCAACACCGATCGATACAATTAAAATTGGGTCGTCTGTTGCCAATATCAAAAAAATCAGCCCCGATTTTAGAAATAAACAGTATCCAGATGTAAATTGGACGGATCTCAAGGGATATTTCGATGTTAGGATCTGGTATTTCTCGGAGAAGAAATCCAAGATCGACTCTTTGAGCCTATCTTTTCCAAATATTGAAAATGTGCGCGATATTCTGGTTAAAAAGTGGGGAATACCTAAAAAAACTCCAGCAGGCAAAGAGTATTGGAAAAATGACAATATAGAGTATCTAGATGTCAAAGGAAATACCAAAAAGGGAATATTTATTATTTATCAAGCTGAACCGGATGGGTTCACTCATAGCTTAGAGTTCAAATCTAGTTTGGATCTGTAGTTAAAGTGCTAGAAATATCGATCGGGTGATTCGATCGTGTCCCTTTGCAATTCTAGACTGCTCACACTGTTACATCCAAGCTATTAGCCAACTTATCGGCAATACCCTCGATCCAAGCTTCATCTTGTTTGGTGTAACTACGTGGGGCATTTGCGCCTAATATTGCCACGCCTTTATTCCCTAATGGTTGACAGATAATGCCCTGAGTATTCGGTGGTAAATAGTCAAATTCGACTCGACCGGGATAGATTTTAGTGTTTACTAAATAAATAGCTTTTTGTTTGGTCAGCACTCGATCGACGATCGCACCTGGCGTAACTTCTGATTTCGATCCCAATACCCCGCGTCGGAGCAATACGCGCCCATCATAATAAATAACGATCGATTTGGTCGCGGTATTTGTCAGTAACAAATGAGATGCCCAGGCTAATTCGACTTGCAGAAATTCTGGTAGATCTGGTGCTAGCTCGAAACCTTCTTCGCCTTCTAAAACTACGCTATCTGGTTGTCTGGGTTGGACTTGCTGCCACAGCAGTCCAGTGAGGATGAGTACCGCTGTCAAAACTATCCCCACAGCATCCGATCGCGCCTGTGAGTCGGTTAGTTCGGGCGTTAACACTCGATTGATCATTAACAAAGTCCCCGCTATTCCTCCGGCTACCAGAGGTACTAGGCGCAGGATTCGATTCGATTCTTCTTTCATTAGTTTAGTGACTGGTGGCAAGTGGCTAGTGTTTCGAGATCGATCGCTCGGTTAACTAGCATTTTCATCTATTCACCAGAGCCGACCCGAGAAGAATGAGTTAAAATATACTAGTCATCAAGCTGGGTATTTATCTTGTCACTAGCCACTAGCCCCTATCCCCTAAATTTCATCCGGCTCGATAATCCGTTGGAATAAATAACCCGTACCTCTGGCGGTAAGAATTAGTTCTGGGTTGCTGGGATCTTCCTCTAATTTGGCACGAAGACGGGAGATATGCACATCCACCACTCGGGTATCGACATGACGTTCGGGAGTATACCCCCAGACTTCTTGAAGAATTTCCGATCGCGAGAAGGCTTCACCCGATCGACTCACCAATAGTTCGAGCAAACTAAATTCCATCCCGGTTAGGCGGATCCGCTCGTCACCTTTATAGACTTGGCGTTTGTTGGTATCGATCCTAATGGTCGCAATCTGGATCACGCCAGAACTGGGAATGCCATTCAGCCCGTTTTTATCCACCCGCCGCAGTACCGATCGAATCCGCGCTTCGAGTTCTTTGGGAGAGAAGGGTTTGACTACATAGTCATCTGCACCCAATTCTAAACCAGTAATCCGATCGGCCACATCACCTAATGCCGTAAGCATGATAATCGGCACATCTGATTCCTTGCGTAGCTCCTGGCATACACCATAGCCATCGAGCTTGGGCATCATTACATCGAGCACGACCAAATCCGGACAGGTTTCGCGAAAAGTTATTAGTGCTTCTTCCCCATCCGCAGCCGTGACGACATCATAGCCGATCATCGAGAGGCGGGTTTCTAAAATTCTCCGGATGCTAGCCTCATCATCAACGACTAGAATAGTTTCCTTATGATTTTCCAAGCTTGTCAAAGCTCCTATCGTATAGTGGTAATTTTTTTAACGTTAATTTTTAACATCCTTATGATTAAGATTATCATCAATCTTAACTATATTGACGCAATGAAACCCTTTCAGCACTCAGAAATCACCGTTAACGCTTAAAAACACCCTTAACACTTTTTAATAATCATCCAACATGGCAAAACAGCCGCGTACTATCTACGTTTGTAATGAATGTGGAGCTGATTCAATGCAATGGTTCGGCAAATGCCCTAATTGTGAGGCTTATGGCTCGCTGTTCGAGCAAATGCCACAAGCTAATGGTAGGGGCGGACTCGGGAGTAAATCGAATGGGTCGGCGAGCAATGGTGGGCAACCGCATCCGCTAGCCGCACTGACTTTTCCCCAAATCGTCGATGGCGAGGAAGAACGTTGGTGCTCGGGGTTTGGCGAACTCGATCGAGTATTAGGTGGGGGGATAGTTCCTGGTTCGCTTGTCTTGATCGGTGGCGATCCGGGGATTGGCAAATCTACATTATTACTCCAAACTGCCAACCTGATGTCCAAACACTATCGGGTGTTATACGTCTGTGGTGAGGAATCAGGCAAGCAAGTAAAACTCCGCGCTTCGCGGTTGGGAGTCGAGGGTACCAAAGGCGAAATCGAAAGCGAGGCAACTGAGGCAGCATCGCAATTAACCGTAGCCGACGGCGCAAATCTCTATATCCAAGCGGAGACAGATCTAGAAGAAATCCTCAGAGAACTAGAATCGCTCAAGCCACACGTTGCTGTAATCGATAGTATCCAAACTGTCTACTTTCCCGCGCTAACTTCCGCAGCGGGTTCTGTGGCGCAGGTACGTGAGTGTACGTCAGCCTTGATGAAGGTTGCCAAACGCGAAGATATTACCTTACTGATCGTCGGACACGTCACCAAAGAAGGGGCGATCGCGGGGCCAAAGGTATTAGAACATTTAGTCGATACCGTCTTGTATTTTGAAGGCGATCGATTTGCCTCGCATCGGCTCCTCAGATCCACCAAAAATCGCTTTGGAGCGACGCATGAGGTGGGAGTATTTGAAATGGTCGATCGGGGTTTACGCGAGGTTGACAACCCATCCGAGCTATTTGTAGGCGATCGACAGGGCATGGCTCCAGGCACGGCGATCGTCGTCGCCTGCGAGGGAACTAGACCGATCGTAGTGGAGTTACAAGCCTTAGTCAGCCCCACGAGCTATCCATCGCCCAGACGTGCGGGGACGGGCATCGATTACAGCCGGCTGGTACAGATTCTGGCAGTATTAGAAAAGCGGGTCGGGATTCCGCTCTCGAAGTTGGATGCCTATGTGGCATCGGCTGGTGGTTTGAGCGTTGAAGAACCTGCTGTAGATCTGGGTATTGCGATCGCGATCGTCGCCAGTTTCCGAGATCGGGTGGTGGCTCCATTTACGATCCTCATCGGTGAGGTTGGCTTGGGCGGACAAGTGCGCCAAGTATCACAGTTAGAGCTACGTCTCAAGGAAGCCGCGAAGTTGGGCTTCAAACGCGCGATCGTCCCCAAGGGACATCAGAGTTTTCCTGAGGTGGGGATGGAAATCATTCAAGTCGGACGGGTGATCGATGCGATCGTGGCTGCTTTGCCAGCAGAGAGTGAGGGGGGTAATGAAGAGGAGGAGGATTAATTAAATTCAAAATCCGACCCTAGATTAACGTGAGTTCGGGTTAAGGATATTTGCTTCGTTCAAGCACCGCACTCGATTGTGTCTTGTCGCGCTAAACCCTCGGCTTTGCCGAGGATCGCGCGCCGCAAATCGGTGCTAATAGTGCAAAGTCCGGTTGTTGCCGCGAGCGGCAAAAGCCTGCCTTCGCGGACTAGATAATTAGTCCGCGAAGCGAAAAGTGCATTTGGTCGGCTAGCCTTTTGGTCGGCGAGCCGACCATTAGACCAGTAGGTCTTGGGGTTTCCCCAAGTGGTCGGGTCGATCGACCCGACCGAGCACCTTTTCAAGACAGGCGGACTTTGCATCATGAGCCGAGATTTCAGTTTCTAGGCTATTCTTATCCCGAACTCACGTTAGCTTACCAAACTGCGATCGGTGCGGAGATTACTCGCGCCTTGGAGATAGGGATGGTAAATGACGACATCAGCAGGGAGATTGGCATGAATTAGAAACCTGATACAGCGTTGAAGGCTGCCTTCGACATGCATTTGCTGCACGTCCATCAACGCAACATCCCGCCACTCAGGATAAACTCTCCGGGCGATCGCGGCGGGAAATACGGCATCGAGATCTTTAGTCGCAGTAAAGATGATGCTCACGATCCGCTCGGGATCGAGCCGATTGCGATATTCCAATTCTTGTAACAGTTCGGTGACAGCAGAGGCGATCGCTTCTTCTGTATTTTCACTCGCTGTCGTCGCCCCACGAATTGCCTTTACACGCCACTCCACTGTCGTCGCCCTCCTCAAATTTAAAATACCGAATTAGTTACTTCGGACGATACAACCAGAGAGGTTGTCCGCTAGTACTCAGTTCAAATTGTACCCAATCTGCTGCCGATACTACTGTAGTGAAACCAGAAAGTTGACTTTGTAACAATCGATTTAATAATGGCTTGCGCTCTTCGATCGTCTGAACCTTAGTTTTTTGGGGATCTAATCCTGCCAATTCTGCCGCCCAGCACCGAGCATCCTCTTCCGAACCCAGCCGATCGACTACGCCAAATTCTACCGCTTGTTCGCCCGTAAAGATCCGTCCATCGGCAAAAGTTCTTACTGTTGCGGGATCGAGATGGCGCGACTCAGCGACGGTATTGACAAACTGCTCGTATGTATTATCGATTAATGTTTGGAGGATTTGTTCCTCAGGAGCTGTTAACTCCCGATCGAATGACAAAATATCCTTGTATGGGCCGGATTTGATTACTTTAAACGATACGCCCACGCGATCGAGTAATTTCTCCAGATTATTCCCACGTAATATCACCCCGATACTGCCCGTGAGCGTGCCAGGATTTGCCATGATATGCGGGGCACCCATACCGATATACACTCCCCCAGAAGCGGAAATATTGCCATAACTGGCAACGATTTTTACCTTTGGCTGGAGGCGTTGCAATGCTTGATAGATCTCGTAGGAGTCGCCCACCGTCCCGCCGGGACTATCGATTCGCAGTAGCAATGCTGGATATTTTTTCTCTTCGACTTCTTCGAGCGCTTTGAGTACGGCTTTGCGCGTTCCGCTACCGATCGCCCCTGTAATTTCAATCCTTGCGATTTGTTTTGTAGCTTTTTTATTAAACGGCCAGAACATAAATAAAGTTATGAATTATGAATTATGGATTCTAGTCTGATGGCAAGTGTAAAACACGATCGATTTCGACAATTATTTCGAGAATGGGCAGTATCCACCACCACAAGAGGTCGATCGAGTCTAGACCGATTGCTCCGCAGTTGACGATTAAAAATAACTAGCAGACTTCTTAAAGAAAATATACAATTTGTTAAGAGCCGAAATTTAAGTATTCATGCAGCTAAAACAGTCCTCACCCTTACTCAGCTTAACATCGATTCTCCTGGTCGCGCCCTTTTTCCTATGGGGGACGGCAATGGTAGCGATGAAAGGAGTGATGCCACACACCACGCCGTTATTTATGGCAGCACTGCGACTGATGCCAGCGGGTGTACTTGTAATGTTATTTGCCGCGATCGGTAAACGTCCACAGCCGCAGGGTTGGCAAGCTTGGGCGTTAATCGGCTTGTTTGCCCTGGTAGATGGGACGTTATTTCAGGGATTTTTAGCGACGGGACTAGTGCGGACTAGTGCGGGTTTGGGTTCGGTGACGATCGATTCGCAACCTCTAGCTGTAGCAGTACTGTCAGCTTGGTTATTTCAGGAGCGGATCGGCATTATCGGGGTGATGGGGTTAGTGGTAGGCGTGTTGGGCATCAGTTGTGTTGCCTTACCCAATGAATGGTTGAGTCAAATTGCCACTAATCCACTTGCAAGTCAATTCGATCTGTCGGCATTATTCACTCGCGGTGAATGGTTGATGGTCTTAGCTGCGCTCTCGATGGCGATTGGCACCATCCTAATCCGGTTTATCGTCAAATATGCCGATCCGGTTGTTGCCACGGCTTGGCACATGATTCTCGGGGGCATTCCGCTGGCGATCGGTTCGGTGCTGTGGGAGTCAAATCAATGGGTTGACATCGCTCCTACTGGTTGGCTGGCGATCGGGTATTCTACTGTATTTGGTAGTGCGATCTCTTATGGGCTATTTTTCTATTTTGCCTCTCAAGGTAATCTGACTAGCTTGAGTTCGCTGACTTTTCTCACCCCTGTATTCGCGCTGTTATTCGGCAGCTTGTTTTTAGGGGAAACGCTCGATTCCCTGCAATGGTTTGGGGTGGCGCTCACCTTTGTCAGTATCTTAACGATTTTACAACGCGACTATATCTGGCAAAAATTAACAGGCGGGGAAAATCCCCAGCCTGTCGTAGAACTAATCGAAATCGAAGATCGCGTCAGTGGCAACTCCAAATAAGATGAGACTAAGCTGACAGGCATTCAAATCGATTATTCGATAGCCGATTATTAAGCTCGCAAATAATCCTCAAATATTTACTATGACTAGCCACTAGTCACTAAAACCATCAGCCATAACTCGATCTAGATGTCGAACAGCTTATCGATCGCGGATCTGCCGATACTTAGCCGCTGACAACTGCCGCATACAGCTTTCTAACAGCCGAACGTGATAGATTTGCTGAAATTTGTGAGGGTTGAGAATCAGTTTGTGCTTGGGATGAAAAATTGGCTGACTTAGGAATGCCGACCAAGGAAAAGGGACTTTGGCTTGTTCGTCTCTAGACACGATCGTGAGGGTGGTGGTGAAATGGATGGGTGTGGAACGACTTGAGGCTAAATCCCGCTCGTTCCTAAAGCAAAATTTTACTGGTGTCAGATCTCAGCCAAATAGCGATCTAGATCGATACTGTATAGTTAATCTCCCATATTTAATCGATCGACAACATCAGCCATTTATCTTGGAGTTATCGGCTAGCACGCTACAATAGACTCAAATAACATTTCTTATTAATTGCGATCGTGGTTGTTACTCCGAGTCCTGGCAAAATCATTTCTTATCCAGCCAAAACGATCGAGCGTGCCGATCTCGCATTGCGCTGTGCGCCGTTTAATTTGGGTCTATTTGCAAAAATGCGCTGGGAAAGTGTCTCTGTGCCAAAACTGGCTGGAGCGCAAGGTGTCGATGCTGGTTACACCCGTCGTCCGCTCTCGGAGTTAGATGTCGAGTCCGCAACCAATTGGCTGATTCGAGTAGGCATGTTGCGGCGCGAAGTAGACGGGCAAGGTTTGACCGACAGTTTTCGGCTGACACCGTTGGGTCTAACCTTAATCGAAAAATGGGAAGCGCAAGGCGGTAAGCTACCCCCAGCAAGTCCGATCGATCGGGCGAACAATTTTGTCACGCGCTGGTTTCGGCTACCCTTCTAGATCGGAATCGCGGCATAACGTAAGACTTCCAAGACAGCACTGGGATCGCAGCCATATATTCCCGCGCCCCAGGCTGAATTTTGCTCGACTATCGCCCATCCTTTCCCCTGAATGATGCCGATATCGATGACTGTCGATCGCGGTAATTCGATCTGGGCATCGGCTAATATTACTGAGATAAAATCTCTAACTTCTCGCTCTTCTGCTGGTGAAGTTGCAAAATCAGTATCGCGCTGAAGTTTACCATCGCGGAGATAAACTGAGAATGTTTGTAAAGTGCGATCGAAAATAAAACAGCGAAACTCTTTTTCCCATACAACGATCTCGGCCACTAAAACTTCGGTATCATCGGGATAATCTGGCAACAGTTCGCCAGGTCGATAAACTTTTGCGGGGAAACTCTTATCGTTAGGTGGCTTACTAAAAGCCGAATAAGTTAATTTTCTCGCTTCCCCCAACGTAGTGATAAAAATCGATCGTTGACGATATTTTTCGGCTAATTTTGGCAACCAATCTACTGCTGGTTCTAACAATCTCAAGCCAAATTGCTCCGAGAGCGTCGGAGCCATCAATGCTTCGAGATACAATACTGGCTCGGGAGCCGCGATTAACTCATCTGCAACCCGCCAATTAGTCAATCGCTCGACTTGCCATCCCTTTTCGATCGCAGCCCGCCATAAAGATTGAGCATCTTCGGTATAACGTGGAGTCAGAATCAGGGTGGACATTAGCGGACTAAGAATATTTCGTTAAGTAGTTCGATCGTTAGTCTAGACAGTTTCTCGATCGGCTAATTCCTTGAGTGCATAGGCTTTGAATCGATCCATATCTGCTTGGAGAGTACCTTCTACGGCATTACGGACAAACCCATTATCCATCAACACAGCTAAAAATCCTGGTACGGAATAAGAGACAGTCAGCTTGACGATACTACTTTCCTTGCGATCGTAAAATCTAATCGCCCCGCGATTGGGCAAACCATCGACTGATTCCCATTGAATGATTTGGTTGGGAATCTGTTGGAGAATGCGGGATAACCAGGTAAATTCTAGTGTTGAAGTTGCTAATTTCCAGCGCGAAAGTTCGGGCCGATCTTCCAGGATCTTGACTGATTCGATCCATTTCATCCAGCGGGGCATTAATTCGATATTTTGCCACAGATCCCAGACATGTTCGATCGGTGCCGCAACTTCAACTTGGACGCTATGTTCTAACCATTCGGACATAAAAAGAGGGGGAGGGGAGAGAGATTAGAAACTATGTCGGGTGGGCAGTGCCCACAATCTAAACAAGATTTACTGGATGTTTGCGACCGTCAAGTTCCGGCTATTTAAGTAGGGTTTCCTAAATATTCAGAGACTAGAACGAGCGTCAACCCTAGCTGGTGGGCAGTGCCCACCCTACGAAGATTTGTTATTTAATTATGTAAGTAATTAAACGCTAGATAATTGAGTAGCTGCACTGAGTTTATCTGCACTAGCCAGAATCGCTTGCGCGGCTTGTTTGCCAGAAATCGTCGCACCTTCCATACTATCAATATAATCTTGAGCGGTATAACTACCAGCCAAGAAGAAATTATCGATCGGGGTAGCTTGTGTCGGGCGGAATGGATCCATCCCTGGCTGCTCGCGGTAGAGCGACTGTGCGAGTTTGACGACACTCGACCAAGTGACTTTTAAATCGCGTGCAGATGGGAACAGTTCGTGGACTTGACCGATAACATGTTGGACGATTTCTTCATTGCTTTTGGCAATAAATCGATCGCCAGGTGTGAGTACCACTTGTAACAACGAACCTTCACCTTCCCGATAATAGTCTGCGGGGCTGGTAAGAGCAAGATCCGCAAAACATGAAAAATCGGCATCGGCGGAATAGAGCAGATTGTCGATACCTGCTGCATGGTCTAATTGTTGGCGTTCGGCACCATCATTCATTTCTGTCACCCAGCCATCGAAGCGCAGTTGAACGGTAGCGACGGGTACGGCTTCGAGTTTGAAGATATTGTCGAAGAAGGTCATTTTGCGCCAGTCCGCAGGCACGATCCGCTGGATGCCAGGGACATCGCAAGCACAAACATAAGCATCAGCGGTGATGGTTTCCACGCTGTCACCATTAGCAATCTCAAAACTGGTAATTCTTGTTTTTTTGCCTTCTCCTGTATATTTAACATCACGAAGTTGGCGGCGGGTGTGAATTTTGGTACCTCTAGCTTCGAGATAATCCACGATCGGTTTGCTGAGATATTCGGCTGGCGACCCGACTAACATATTTAATTTTGATGCTTCGGTTTTTGAAGCAAACATCATAAAAATTGTCAACATACATCTGGCTGAGATGTTTTCGGTGTCGATAAAGCCTAATGCCAGGGCGATTGGGTCCCACATTCGGCGTAAGCTATGATTATTGCCGCCATGCGATCGAAACCAATCAGCAAAACTAACTCGATCGAGATCGCGAATCAGCTTCATCGCGAGATCGTAATTAACCAGTCCTGGAACGATGGGGCTAGTTCCTAGTGCGAGCGCATTGCGGAGTTTATCGACGATCGTTAATTGCCCTGTCGTAAAAAAAGCCTTTAAGCCATGAAAAGGTGCGCCGAGGAAAAACCTAAAATCTAACTTGCCGATGTCACCACCCGCATTGATGAAATTATGAACGTGTTCTTTCGGTAAAAAGATATCAGTTGCACCGATGCGCTGCATCAGGGCGAAAAGATTGGCATAGTTGTTGAAAAATACATGCAATCCCATCTCGATGTGATTACCATCAGCATCGATCCAACTGCCGACTTTTCCACCCACGAAGGGACGCGCTTCAAAGATCTCAACTTCATGTCCAGCATCGACCAAATCAACGGCTGTAGCCATGCCCGCCAATCCCGCACCAATAATTGCAACCCGCATATCTCTTTTGCTGTTTCTTGTGTATCTTTACAGATTTTAAGATTTTTTAAGCATTTATGCATCCTTCTGGGTGAGGGATTGGGTTTTTAGGCGATCGAATCTCTATTGTCTGGAGATAACTGTTTCGATCGATCGGGCATTCTAGCGCGATTGCTACGCTTGCGCCCCCTGTCAGTCTCAATAGATCTTGAGCTAAAATTCAAGTAATACACTCAAATTGTTACAGCTATGAATCCTACTCTCCGTCAAGGCGATGTAATTTTGATTCCCTTGGCAGCACCCATCGCCGAGAAGAAGCTATCACATCTTACTCTGGCTGAAGGCGAAGTCACCGGACACCGCCACCGGATTAGCGATGGTGAGGCGGAGCTATCCGAGCGCGATGGCATCCTCTATCTCAAGGTATTGTCGCCGACTGCGAAACTCACGCATGAAGAACATCATCCGATCGATATCCCTCAAGGTGCATGGCAAATCCGCATCCAAAGAGAATACGAACCTGAAGGCTGGCGCTATGTCGCCGATTAATTGTGGGGTATGTTATTGCCTTGCGCGATACACCATTTTTCGATCGCCTTCGCATCTTGCGATCGAATATTAAACCGCTAATCCTGATGAGATATAGACTTTCTACTCAAGTTGTTTAACTAGAGTATATCCAGCAGGGCAATTTTCCAAATAGTACACAGATTGACGTTCTTGATTTAAACCAATCTTAGAAATATCTTCATCTGTGGGAATTGGTATATTCGGGATTTTACTTTCACAATAAGTATAAACATGAGGCCAATATTGCACGGTTCCTGTAGCTGACGACATGCGTAGATAGGTTGTATTTGACAATGGATCTTTAAATGATTTAGGTTGAGCAATAACAACTAATTGTTTGCCGTTGGCTCTAAAATTATACTGATATGGATCTTGACTAACTCTAATGAAGCTTGCATATCGTCTTGAATTTTCAATGGAGAATTTTTCAAATTCAGCAAAATCTGTCATGAATTTATGATATTGCTCATAATAACCTTCTTGTACCATTCGGATGGTAGCAAGGTTATCTCTTACTAAATTAAATCCACCTTTTCTCTCTGAAATTTTATCTTTAGTGTACCCAGATGGACAACGATCGACGACTCGATTGAGTTCTTTATTTTTTGGTAAAGGAGTACCGATTCGATCGCTAGTACAAATGAAAGAGATCGTATCTAGATAGTGCCATAGAATTGTTTTTTTCTCTCGATCGCTGTCGCCCAAGGGCTGTGCTTGCCTAGATCTGACAATCTTAATAAAACCGAAAGAAGTTTTGTATTTATCTTTCTCAGATAAGTCATGTTGAATAAAAATAATCGCTCGATCTTTTCGCTGTATAATTTTCACATCAAATTTAAGTAATGAATTATTTTCTTTTTGTGGAATGTCTTTGTATTTATTGACAAATCTACCATTTTCAATATAATTCAAATCCTGTTTATGCAGAACCGATTGTATTTCAGAGCTAGCTCTATCTTGAATTAATTTTGCTAATTCTCGATCGGATGGTTCTTTATTATTTTCTTGCAAAACTTCCCATTCAGGTGCGCAGATTAATTTTTCCGAAGCATTAACAGCTGGTAAATTCTTTAGATTTGTCCCATCTGCCCCCACAATAGTAGATTCGCATATAATACTTTTGATACCAAAAAAGCCTTTTTTATTTTTATATCTTAAAACCGCTCCGTTAAAACCATGTTTCTCTTTATTTATTGTTTTTGCACGAATAATTGCGAAATCTTGCGATTGGATGTCAAGCTCATATGTTTGTGAACTATCGATACTTCCACCGTAAATGAATCCAGTTGCGAGTTTATCAAAAGTCTTTGCAAATACACCATTCTCTAATATGTAAGCACCTTGCCTTTGATTGACATCTCCAATATTCTGCATGATTTCAGAGTTCTTGTATTTTTTAGGAGCATAGGTAATAAAAGCAAAAATTGGGTACAGAATGCCTAAAGCTGGCGGTAGTATTATAACCAGCAACATCAACTTAACAAGCGTCTCAATAATAGCTGATGATTTATCTTTAGATTCAGGCGGAATACCCATATACGATGCTGCGACAAGAATTACTTTGCTTATTATTCCCTTGCGCTCCAGTTAAATAGATAGAAGCAGCATTGAGAGCATCATCACATTCAGAACCTTCGGCACCATCTCATCCTAACCTTTGCCAGAACTGAGATCGCCCATAGAGCAGAGGTAAGTATTTCACACGGAAATCGATTGGTATGTACCGATCGATTTCATATGCAGATCTAACGGCCATCGCAGCTCTCTAAATTTATACAACTAGGGATATTCCTAAAGATATTATGAAAAACGGTCGATCGATGTTAATGCGGAACCGCTGAATCGAATAATCTGCGTTAGACTGCCAGAGAAACAGCTCAAGGGCAGAATTTAGATGGATATACTGCACAACACAGTTGCCCTCTCACGAATGCAGTTCGCAACTACCGCGATTTTTCATATGCTGTGGCCAGTACTGACTACTGGCATGGGAATATATCTCGTCATTGTCGAAGGTGTCTGGCTCAAAACGCGCCAAGCTGATTATTATCATCACGCACGGTTTTGGGCAAAATTGTACGTTTTAAACTTTGGGATTGGTGTGGCGACTGGAATTCCGATGGAATTTCAGTTTGGGACGAATTGGGCACCATTTGCCGAAGCTACGGGCGATTTTTTTGGCAGTATTCTCGGATTTGAGGCTTCGATGGCATTTATGCTCGAAGCGGGATTTCTGGGGATTATGTTATTCGGTTGGGGCAGGGTCAATCCCTACATTCACTACCTCGCGACGATCATGGTGGCGTTTGGGGCCAATCTTTCCACCGTCTGGATTTTAGTTGCTAATTCTTGGTTGCAGAGTCCGGCTGGTGGCGATTTTGTCAATGGTAAATTTATTGTGACGGATTACTTTCAGGCGATTCTCAATCCGGTTGCGGCTAAAAGTATCGCGCATATGTTCTTCGCCACCACGGAAACGTCGCTATTTGTCATTGGTGGGATTAGTGCTTGGTATATTTTGCGAGATCGACAGGCAGCATTCTTTGCCAAGTCATTTAAAATTGTCGTCGCTACCGCGCTAGTCGTCGCACCACTCCAAGTCTATATCGGACATTTAAGTGCCGAGCAAGTCTACCACTATCAACCAACCAAATTAGCTGCAATGGAAGCTAAATGGGATACTTCTCCTGGCGGTCAGCCTGCAGATTGGAGCCTGTTAGCTTGGCCCAATTCTAAGGCGCAGAAAAATGATTGGGAGATTAAGATCCCGCAAGGCTTGGGTTACATTCTGGAGTTCAAACAGAACCTCACCGAGCCAGTCAAAGGGCTGAAAGAATATGCCTATGAAGACCAGCCGCATCTGGTGGGCTTGGTTTACTACTGTTTTCGCATTATGAGCGGCATCGGACTGTTCTTGGTCGCTTTGATGGGGGTCACGATCGTCCAATGGCTGCGAGGTAAACTTGCTGCCGAACAGATTACCGCCCAAAAATGGCTGCTGCGCGCTTGGCTGTGGACTGCGCCATTGGGTTATATCGCGGTAGAAACAGGTTGGATCGTACGGTGTGTGGGACGACAGCCGTGGGTGGTCTATGGGGAGATTCGTACTGCTGATGGTGTCTCCAATCTTCCTGCAAGTAATGTGTTAACTTCGCTGATTACGTTCACGCTAGTTTATTCGATCTTATTAGTGGCAACGATCGTTTTTGGCAGTCGGATTATTCGGAAAGGCCCAAATCTCGATCTCCCGATACCAGAGTGGGGTGATTCGGATGTGAATGGTACGCCCACAGAAAAAGGTGTCAAGTTAGCTCCCGCTGAATTTGTCCCCGATAGTCGTCCGGTCGAAGCAGAATCTTAGCTCACCATTCATAATTCATAATTCCCATGAATGCCTTAGATCATTTTATGCCCCAAGTATGGTTTGCCATCATTGGTCTATTTCTGTTTCTGTATGTGATGCTAGATGGCTTCGATTTGGGTGTCGGGATTCTCTCCCTGACTAGCTCTACCGAAGAAAGTCGCGGGATCCTCATGACCAGTCTGGGGAATATCTGGGATGCAAATGAAACATGGTTGGTCGTTACTGCTGGTGCCTTATTTGGGGCATTTCCCCTCGCTTATGGTACGCTCCTCCAAGCCTTGTACATCCCGATTATGGTGATGCTATTTGGCTTTGTGTTTCGGGCGGTAGCATTTGAATTTCGCGAACATTCCGATCGCAAGCTCTTCTGGAATACCGCTTTTGGTGCGGGTAGTTTCTTAGCCGCTCTCGGTCAAGGCTTCTCGGCTGGAGCGATTTTAGCAGGGATTAAGGTCGATGCATCGGGTCATTTTATCGGTTCTACTTGGGATTGGTTGAATTGGCAGTCTTTATTCGTCGCGCTGACATTGATCCAAGGCTACGTGTTGATCGGTTCTACTTATCTCATCCTCAAGACTGAGGGCGAACTTCAGGCCGTTCACTATCGTACAGCAAAAATTGCGGCTTGGACGACATTAGCAGGGACGATTGGCATTGCAATTATCACCCCGATTTTCTTTGAAAGTTTACGCGACAAGCTATTTCACCCGCCGTTGTTGTATGTCTTTGCGCTGATTCCGATTATCGGGATCGCCCTGATCTGGGCATTGCTTCAGAGTCTCACCAAACAGCAAGAACGCGCGCCATTTGTGTGGACGATTTTACTATTTGCATTGACCTTCCTGGGCTTGGGGTTAATCATCTTTCCCTATGCCATCCCTACTCAAATCACGATTTATCAAGCCGCAGCTTCGCCGAGTGCGTTGGTATTTATGATTGTGTTCATCGGGGTATTGATCCCGATTATGTTGTTCTACAACATCTTCCAGTACATCGTATTTCGAGGGAAGGTGGGAATTAACAGTCATGAGAACTAAATCTGCGATCCCAGCAAGCTCACCATCGATCCCTTGCCCCTTTGCCCTCATCCCACTACCAGGCATGATAAAATAGATGTCAACTATAATATCTGTGTTGGAAACAAGGATTAACAAAATATGGACGCAGCACTCCTAATTGCAAAATTGCCAGAAGCTTACGCTATCTTCGATCCGTTAGTGGATGTTCTGCCGATTATCCCAGTATTATTCCTAGCTTTAGCCTTTGTTTGGCAAGCTGCTGTCGGTTTCCGCTAAGTTTTGCTAGATTTATCGACTTGGCGTGCATTATTAACGCGATCGGACATCCTCACATCGGAGGATGTCTATTTTTTGTACCCTAAGCAACCGCAAAACGCTTGTCTCTACCATTTCGATTTGGGTCGATCGAGTGGAGCTAAACTCGATCGTGATGACGTGCGACCCACTCGCGATCGAAGATCGATGCATAAATCCGGTTATTAACCTTGAGAACACCTTGCCGAGCGACTACTAGTCCCGATAGCAGCAATTCCCGTTCTGCCACACTGTTGTTAGCGGTAACTTCTGGGCCGTCTAAGATTTGGCGGTAAAGTTCTAGCAGTCGAACGGATTGGTTACTGCCAAGCAAGCGATCTCGGATAGTTCTCAGATGTTCTGGCTCATCCTGCGATTCCCAATTTTTGACGATCTTCGTGCGAACGATATTTTCGATCCAGGCAGCTTCATCGCCGTTGGGTAGCGAAGACGAAGCATTCCAAACCAGTTGACAGACTTTTTGGGTCAAAAAAGGTTGGCCGTGTGTCCAGGCTAACACTTCTTTGAGCACTGTCTGCGGGTTGTCGATATTCGCTGCTAGTCCTTGCAACAAAGGTTGCGCTTCGTGTTCTTTAAAGCCCTCCAAATAAATTGCTCGACCGATATTAAAAGGTGTTGTGAGAATGTTGGTAATTAGATCTGTGGGAGTGGCGACACCAAACAATGCAAAAGTCAACCGTCGATACGCGGGATTGAGGGTGCGTTGGTTGTAGCAAGAACGAATCAGTGCAAAAAAGTCATTCACTGGGAAATCTAAACCTAAAATACTGTCAATCTCATCGATAAAAATGACCAGTTGGGGTGCCGGATTGCCATCGGTGCTACCGACTTCGACGAGTAAGACTGAATCGATGAATTCACTCAACTGCTGTACGGGTGACAGATCTTCGTGTTGTTGCCACCAAGCTTTGAGATCGACTTTCCGCTGCAAGTCAAACCGTCTTACTAACTCGAAGGCAAATCCTTTGTACCACCGCTCTGGAGTGACCTGTTCGCAGCCAATGCGGGTCATATCGATCGGCGCACAGTAGACTCCTTCATGCTGGAGGTGATGCACCATCCGTACCATCAGACTAGATTTTCCCATCTGGCGGGGATTGAGGACATAGCAGAACTCGCCACGCTTTAATGCTTTGTATAAGTGACGATCGGCACTACGGATGACATAAGTGAGTGCGTCCATCGGCAAACTGCCACCAACTTGATAGTCAAAGGTCGCGGAACGTTCGGTGCTGCGGAGTAGTTCGTTTTCAAACAGGAGTTCGGACTGGGTGGCTTTGAGGATTTCGAGGGTACGGGACAGTTCTTGGGTGCGCTCGACAACTTTTTGTTCGAGCGTGCGGCTGTAGTCAGCTAAGGCATCTTTTGCTTGTAGTAGGTCGATATTGTTCTGTGCTAGTTGTTGGGTGAACAGCAGCCGATCTGCCTCGGCACGCTTGCGATCGGTGATATCCTGAAAGGCAGCCATCGCATAAGCAACTTTACCGCGATCGTTAAAAATCGGCGTACCAGTACCTTCGATCGGAATAATTTTTTCAGGTTGGTGAATTTCCATATCCTCGATCGAGGAATGTTCTCCACTCAATGCACGCACGATCGGTAAATTTTCCGCAGGGTATGGTTTATCGCTCCCAGTTTGATAAAGTTGATAAATCTCTGATAAGCGATCTGGTGTAGCTTCAGCAATTATCCCCTGACCTAATAGCTCGTGTGCTTTCTGGTTGATATAGTGAGGATTGCCATTACTGTCTAGAATCGCGATCGCTACTGGGACGGCATCAAGGAATTGATTTAACTTCCGCTCGTTTTCACGCAATGTAATATATAGCTGTGCATTTTGCAGCGAGATCGCCACCTGTGCGGATAGGAGCTGTAATACTTCGATCCGTTCTGGAGTAAAAGCTCCCGTAGTAAGATTATTTTCTAGATATAAGATGCCATAAAGCTTAGATCGATGCTCTCCTGGAGCGGTGCCGCCAGCGAGCAATGGCGCGCACAAGATCGATTTGGGTCGAGCGGCAGCAAGATAAGGGTCGTGGATAAATCTTCCAGTCAAGGCAGCGTCATTCAAGACTACACTGGTTTGCGTATTGGCGACATAATTGACGATCGCGATTGACAAGTAAGTTGTTTGGGTCGCTGGATCGATTGTCTCAATCGGCAGCGATTGGAGAATCCGCACCTCATCCCGATCTACCGCGCCTTCAGCTTCGATCGCCCAGCGATAATCATCCTCTCGATTGAGATCTCGGCGATCTGGCAATAGCAGCAAGCCTTTTTGAGCGCCGGCATTCTCGATCGCGATTTTCATCAACTTTTCGAGCAACTTATCGAGGGCGATTTCACTCGAAATTGTTTGGGATGCTTTGATAACTGTTGCTAAATCGATCGCGTCATTTTTACTAGGGAAGAGCGGTGGCAAAGTATGGCGCAACGTAGTTTCAGTCCCTGCAGAAATTGAATTAATTAGTTGGGGATAGCGTTTTTTCAGCTCTTGGACTTTACGTTGTGTGCCCCATTGTTGGTATCCTTGGTAAGCATTTTTGAGATAAATTTGTGCGAATGCTTCTTTCCCTTGGCTCAGCCAAAACTTAGCTGCTAGTTCGTTAGCTAAAGCTTCAATTTGGATGAATTCTTGTTCTCTAGCAGCCGCGATCGCGAGATCGTACAAGTCCATTGCTTCTTGCCAGCGATCGGCAATTCGGGCTATTTCAGCAGCAACTAATAGATATTTATGCCGGAAGTTTTCTGGGCAGTTATCCGCCCAAATCTGCATCTGCTGTTGGTTAGTTTCTAATTTCTGCCAATATTGCTGTCGGTCTCGATCTGAAGCTGCCAGATAGAGATCGGTAAGACTTAATGAGTAGTAGAAGTTATGCTCCGCTATAAAGTATTTACCTGCAACCCACATCGAGCGTGCTTCGGCTGCTTGACTGGATGCGACGGCCTGAATCGAGCTACCGCCAAAATAGAAAGCTTGAGCTTTGAAAACGTGATAAATATAGATTGTCTGTGGGGCGTTATCACTTGCTAAATATTGAAACTCGCTCATCCCCTCAACTGAAAAATCGAGGTCATCTTCAGCACTCGTTAAGTACCCGAGAATTAATTGCAACGGAAAAATCAACTTGATACTCAAATTTACTTTATGCTTCTTGCAAAAATCAGAGCATAACACAAGCTTTTCTCTAATTACACTCAACTCTACTCCACTATAAAAATCAATAAATAAACCATACAATAAATTGTAAGAAGTAAACGATATCTCTCCGGATTCACAGCCAGATTTATATCCATCTTCTAAAATAGATTTGCACCATTTTAGTGGCTTCAGCCAACAACTTAACCAGTAACCAAATATCAAAGAAGCTTTGCATTTTTGATTCGCATTATTCTGCTTTTCACCCAGCTTCAGCTGTAGCAATCCAAATTCATAAGCAGCTTGATAATCGCCCAATGTTTGGATAATGACAATACCATAATTAGAATAAGAATTGACTGATTCTAGTGAATTACCATATTTGAGATAAAGATTAATTTGTTCGACAGTTAATAAAGCGAACAGATTTAGATCTAATAGATAAGCAGCCGTATCCATCGCCCCCAAAATTTTAATTGCTGCTGTTTTGGTCGGGAGGAGCATTACTGGAAGATCGATCAACAGATCGATGCTCTGTAGTTGTAACTTTTGATTAATTTGCGATATTCTACTGGCGATCGCTAATGGGAAATCAGATTGAGGTAATTCAATACCCAGTAAGCGTAAACCTTTTCGACCAGCTTCAATTGCCTCTATATATTTGGCACTCGTGGTATGGATGACGATCGCGATGCGATAGAGTTCGGCTTTTTCGACACTCGATCTCGTCAGTGATAGTGTAAAATCGATCGTCTGTTCGGCGCGATCGAAATCTCCGATTAAATATTCAACCTCAGCTAATTCTTGATGGATCGAGAAAAATAATCGATCGTTATCTTCGCAGTTACGATCGCCTAATAAATGCTTACTAATATTCAAATATTCCCAGGCTGAATTATAAGCAATCGCTACTTTAGCTTTTTTCCCGGCAATTAAATTTAATCGAGCTAGTACTAATTTTTCGCTATCTTCTTGAATCAGATCTCGCGCTTGGTTGAGATGGATGACTAGAGCGAAAATATTTTCGGCTATTTGTGATGGTAATGTATGCTTGAGTAGCAACCGACCGATTTGGAGATGAACTTCCTGGCGCTGTAGATCGTCAATGAGATTATAAGCTGCCTGTTGAAGCCGATCGTGTAAAAATTTATAGTTGAGGACTAATAGTTGAGACTCAATCGCTTCCTCTCCGACAGCTTCTAGCTCGGAAGTTGGTAAAATTACACCTTGTTGAATTGCGGTTAATAGTGCAGCAAAGACTTTAGATGGCGAACGTTGTGCGACGATGGAGAGTGTATATAAATCGAAACTATTACCAACACAGGCTGCCAACCGTAACACATGTTGCGTCAATTTGGGTAATTGCTTAAGTTTATCGATCGTTAAATCGACCACATTATCGGCAATCCCCTGCCGTTCGATTGTGGCAATATCCCATAACCACCGACCTTTTTTTCGATCGAACACGATCGAGTTATCTCGCACTAAAGCTTTTAGAAATTCATTTATAAAAAAGGGATTGCCTTGAGTTTTCGCGACGATCTTTTCTGCTAGGGGTTGAACGATACTAGCATCCTGACCGAGAGTATCGGCAAGTAGATCGGTAATTTCTGGTAAAATCAAAGGCTCTAAAACGATACAACCGATCGGCGCACCATTTTTTTTTAATCCCTCTATCGTTACAATTAATGGATGAATCGGACTGACTTCATTATCGCGATAAGCACCAATCAAAAATAGATATTCTAGCCCCTCATCACTCATGATTAACTCGATCGATTTCAGGCTAGCCAAGTCGGCCCATTGCAGATCGTCGAGAAAGATCGCTAACGGATGAGTGGCTTGACAAAATACTCGCAAGAATTTTTGAAATACTAAGTGGAATAGATTTTGATGCTCTGTTGATTCTAGTCGCTGGACGACTGGTTGAGCACCGATAATTAATTCTACTTCGGGAATGACATCGATGATTATTTGTCCGTTGATGCCCAAAGTTGCTAACAATTTTGACTTCCACCGAGCGAGTTCGACTTCACTTTCACTGAGTATTTGCCGCACTAACGATCGAAATGCTTGGACGATCGCCGAATAGGGAATATTGCGCTGAAATTGGTCGAATTTACCAGTGATAAAATAGCCATGCTTGTCGGTAATTGGTCTGTAAATCTCCCGCACCAGTGCTGATTTACCGATGCCAGAGTAACCAGTTACTAGCATCATTTCCACATTCGATCGCTGCTCTAGTGGAGTAGCTACGCGAACGAATGCGGCGAGTAACATCGCAATTTCGCGATCGCGACCATAGAGTTTTTGGGGAATTTGAAACTTACCAGAAAGATCGCAGCGTGCGAGGGGAAAGTCCACAATCGTTCCCTGGCACTGTAGTTGCTCCAAGCAGGTTGTTAAGTCTGCTGCGATCCCCTCGGCACTTTGATACCGCTCCTCGGCTGTTTTGGCTAATAGTTTCATCACTAGCTGGGAAACAGGTAGCGGAATTGCTGGCACCAGTTGGAGCGGGGGGATGGGCTGCTTGGCAAGATGACAAGCAACTAACTCTAGCGGGTCGGTAGTGACAAACGGTACGCGGTGAGTCAGCAGTTGATATAGTGTCGCCCCGAGGGAATAAAAGTCCGTGCGATAGTCTAAATTCCGATTCATTCTGCCAGTTTGTTCTGGCGACATATACACTAATGTACCTTCGAGAACATGCGGAGATTTAATCGCGGTATTTTCGCTTGTGAAGATGCTAGAAATACCAAAATCAATAATCTTGAGCTGCCCGGTCGATCGATTGAAAATGATATTGGACGGATTGATATCTTTATGAATGATATTCGTCGCATGAATTTCGCCGAGTGTCTTCGCAATCTGCATCGCTAATGAGAGCACTTCGACGATCGTAAAATTCTGCGTTTGTGCCAATATTTCCAAAGATTCTCCACCAAAATCTTCTAAACAAATTAGCAGCGTATTCTGATATTTTTGCAACCGATCGGCTTTAATTACACCGTCTAATTTTAGCGATCGCAAGATCTCATATTCTTGCTTATATCGGTTCGATTCGGCTGGGGTAGGATAATTGGGTTTGAGCACCTTGAGAATAACGGTGCGCTTGATTCGATCGCAGTATGCCCGATACACCAGCGAATTGGCACTATTATAAATTTGTTCCAAAATTTCATAGCCGGGAATTATTAACATAATTAAGTTGTAAGCTGTTCGGCATCTAAATCGAGTTATGGCTGATGGTTTTAGTGACTAGTGACTAGTGGCTAGTGGCTAGTCATAGTAAATATTTGAGAATTATTTGCGAGCTTAATAATTGACTATTCTCTTACGATAGGCTCCGCCAACGAACGATCGATTTGAATGCCTGTCAGCTTATGGTTAAAAATTTATCCAAACTCCCAGATCGCGCCCCGACTTCTTCAAGAAGTCGGGGCGCTGAGATGACACTAAGCCCAAGGCAATCCCGCCTGATAGCGGAGCCGATCGTAAAATCGGAACGGAGCAAAAATTTCCGGTTCGTGTAATTCCCAGATTTTACAAGGAATCGCCAGATTGCCAGATGCGGCGATTATCGCATTTACCGCTCGTCGCGCCGCTTCATTTGCACCTTCCATCGTAGCTAAATCGGTATTAGTCCGAACATAGTCGGAAGCAAGAAACAGATTTGGTATCCGCGTTGTAGCATCTGGACGCAGTTGCCAAGTATTGACGAGATTGACCAATAACGGCTCGAGATTGAGCTTGCTGGTAATATCAAAGGTTGATTGATAGACGGTCGTGCCATCCTCGCGCACGATCGTTTTGACATAACCGAGATCGATCAGTGCCTGAAGTATTTCTTTGGCTTCTTGGCGCATTTCTGCGGTAGCTGGGGGTTTGACCTGCTGCAAATTTGGACTCGATCGTAAATGCTCGGCTGCTTGGTCGAGAGTGACTGTATCGACCTCCGGCAAAGTGATCCATTGCAACAGTTCTTTTTCTGGATCGATAATATCGGGATCGAGAAACCAAGAGTGGATATTTTCATCTTTGAGAATTTCCCGACCGTTGACATTTAAACTGCGTTTGAGTTGCGCCCAAACTTCCGCTTGAATCTCTTCGTCAGTACAATCTTTAGCATATTTATGAATTTTAATCCCTTTGCTTTGGGGTTCTTCCACATCATTAAATGGCCCCCAATCAGAGATATCTACTGACAAAATCCCCTTGACTAAACCATCTCCATATTCATTTAAATCGACATGTGCCCAAAATTGTTTTTGGGAAATCATTGTCAGCGCCCAGGGTGTATCGACGAGTAAGATGTGTCCGTGAGTAAGGGGCAAATCTTCTTTGAGATAAAATTGAATACCATTCATCCAAGCCACATTTTTAGCTAAGGTACGAATGTTATTCAAACTCGGGTCGTAGCGATCGAGATGACTGTTGAGAATCAGTCGATCCATCACCTCAACCGGGACTGCGGCAATATAATAGTCACCCTCAACTTCATACTCCTGATTGGTCTCTAAGTTTCTAATCGTGGCACTGATAATTCGACCATTATCACAATTAATGGCAGTAACTAAGCTATCGAAATGATAGTCTACACCATAAGTTTTTAAGTGTGCCAACCAAGGTTCGATCCATACTTCGTTAGTTGGGCCATTTAACAAGCGATCGGTACTAATCGTGGGATTACTCAGATCTAGTAATAGTTGAATCAGAATATCGCCGACTGTTTTCGTACTGGCGAGATGCGCTTTTGATGCCACCAATGATTCGGTCAGACCTTTGGCCAACAAACTGCGGTATTCTGCAGAAAAATTATCGGCTCCAATATAAGTCCACCAATCGATTTTCTCGTATTCACCGATCCGGCGTTCTTCACAGCTAGTAATCAACTGCCACAACTTACCGACAAAGAATGTTAATTCTTGCTCTGTGAGCTTGACTTGACCGGCAATTACTTGGGTAAAAGCATGGAGTGATAATTTAATATCGTCGATCGTTGTGGGAAATTTAGCTGGGAATATTAATTCTTCCTTGTCAAAACGTGGGATTGAAATCTGTGTTGCTTCGACCAGATTATCAAATACCCCCTGGCAATTATTTCCATAGGGGATGCGTTTCATCGTATCGGTAATATGCTGATAAAAGCCGGGGAAAAAGCGAAAGCCATGCTCTCCTGGTAGATCTTTTTTACCATTTTTGCCACTGCCAGGAATCGGAATACTACGAGCTTTGCCGCCAGGAATGTCGTTATTTTCATATACCGCTACATCAAAACCCCGTTCTGCTAGTTCGTGAGCGGCACTCATCCCAGCCACGCCACCACCTAAGATAACAACTTTCTTTTTCATCTCGAACTCCAAGTTTGCGATCGACTAGCGTTAGTCAAAGTTATTTGCTATTCTACCGCTAAAATTTAGTTTTTGTAGTGTCGATCTTCAAGCTGAATTATCGAGCTTTGCTGTTTGTGTTGGGGAACAAAGGCGTGCGCGAAATGCGGTCAGCTATCCGCTGTCCGCTGTTTAAAAGCTTCCCGATATAACTCACAGCTTGGGACTGCTTTCTCTCCTACTCGTTCGATCAGCCCCAAACTGCTCAACTTATAAGCTAGAATCGGCGCTAAGGAGATCGGCTCTAGAGCATTCATGACGGTCGCGAGTGCTTGTGCCAATTCTGGCTGCTCGGCCAATGTTGCCCAATAACGTTGCAATCGATCGTGATAAATTCCAGTGGGTGTAGCAGCATTATCCAGTAGTTGTGACAGAGTTACCTCCCCACGACTGAGATGGTAAAGTGCGATATTTACCAGTGCGGGATGTCCTTCGATCTTTTGCATCAGTTGCTGGGTAGCCACTCCATCCTCCCAATCGAGTCCATAGCAGCGAGCTAACTGTTGCACTTCCTGCTGGGTGAAGGTGTTTAGCTGAACTGGCAATCCGACATTAAATGGGGACTGATTGAGCTGGAGCGGAACGTAGATTTCTGTCGAGTGAACCACGATTAGACGCAGCTTTTGCCATACTGGGAGAGTTTTGGCTTCCTCATACCAAGAGCGCAGCAGGGGGAGGAAATCCTTGGCAACCTCAGGATGCTCGAACAACTGATTTACCTCATCTAACGCCAAGATGAGGGGAGTATTAATTTCCGCAAGTAGATATTGTTGGAAGTAGGTAGTACAGCTAATTTTGCTGCCAAGATCCTCATCCCAATAAGCCTCTAGCTGTGGCTTGAGCTGAAGCTGGCGGGCGGTATTGGCACACAGCAAGCGCAGAAATCGATCGAAATCGCTCAGGATCGATCGATCGACTTGCTCTAGGTTCAAACAGACAGTATGATAGCCCAAGCGTTTGGCTCGATCGAGCACCCTTAGCAACAACGAAGTTTTGCCCATTTCTCTGGGCGCTTTAATCCTTACTAATGCGCCAGGTTTCCTAATTTCTCGATCGATCTGTGCTTCTTGAGGGAGGCGTTCCAAGTAGAATGTCGAACCAAGTGGGAGCGAGCCGCTTGGGTAGCGGGGCAATCTGTCTTCGCTGACATCGATTGCTTCAGGCAAAACTGGATTTTTGTTGATGGTCTGGGAGGAAACTTCATAATTAAGATTGGCAATTTCGCTCCAGTCCAGTGCCAATCGCCGACAAAGTTCTTCAAAAGTTGCGAAGTCAACAGGCTTACCCATTAGAAAATTGCTGACTGTTGCCCGCGCAAATCCGACATCCTCAGCTAGCGCTCTTTGGCTGGGAAATCCGTTACGTCTGAGTGCTAATTTGACTAATTCCAGGCAATCCTGTTTGACTCGGAGCGATCTGGACATAAAGCCTCAACGTACAACTAGATCGATATTACAACATTAAGTCAGATCGAAGTCAGTCACAAGTCAGGATCGAGTCAGTCAGATCTCAGGATCGAACTGAGATGGCGATCGAGTTCGAATGGAGAGCGCCCACCAACTACTTTAGAAATAAATTGCAGCGATCCGAATCTCTAGCGATTGCGGACAACTAAATCGATATTACAACATTAAGTCAGATCGAAAGTAGTCACAAGTCAGTCAAATCTAATACTCTAACTCAGTCAGCTATACAGTTTGATGTATATATCAGTCACTCATGACTATTCGGTATAAATCGCGACTGGACAATTTTTAAACATAATTTCAAGATTCGATCGTCCCATTTGTAAAAATCTTTAGATAAGAAAATGAACGAGAGATATAATTATCAGACAGGTCGACGCAGCCACGAATCTAGCTCTTACTATAATCGTGGAATTGCTAATTTTAGATTGGGCGATAATCACGGCGCAATTATCAATTACGATCTCGCGATCGCCCTAGAACCTAATTTTGCTGAAGCTTACAACAATAGAGGGCTTGCTAAGTCTGAATCTGGCGATAAACAGGAGGCGATCGTTGACTACAATATTGCCGTTTGTATCGATCCGCATTTAGCTAAAGCTTATAACAATCGTGGGAATACCAAAGCTGAATTAGGTGATTGTCAAGGTGCAATTATCGATTACAATCTTGCCCTCAAATTCAATCCTAATTTAGTCGAGGCTTATTACAATCTCGCCAATGTTAAATTTGCCCAAGGAGATAATGCTGGCGCTTTGAGCGATTGCGATCGCGTCATCGATCTGGATGCCGAGGATGCTGAATCTTATCATATCAGAGGAATTCTCCACGAGCGGTTAGGCAACAGACAGCAAGCTGTAAAAGACTTAGAGCGTGCCGCTTGTTTATTTCGCCAGCAGGATAAGATCGATGCATATCATCGGGTAATGTCCTTGTCTCGAAAGGTGTTAAGCGAAATCCTGGCTTACGGCTGACCGGATGACTTTCTAGTGGTTATCGATTGTGATAAGTTAAGTCGCGCCGATTGTTATCCGATCGCTAGAATTTTAGCTGCTGAGAACCTCTAACTTTCATCGCTATTTCTAAGTTCCTCCCGATAAATTTTTCGATCGGGAGGTGCTGGTTTCATTTCACTCTGTCACCTTTTAAGGAATCAGATATTGACACGTTGTAGCTTAGATCGAGATTTATCTTGATTGAGTGAGTGTCGATGTCTAAGCAATTATGGAAATTAATTGGTGTGGTGGGGATGTTATCGATCGCATCTGGCTGTAGTAGATCTCCCGTAGCTTCTAGTAATATGCCCGAAACAGCCTCAGTCCCAGATACTGTCAGCAGTGCCACGCAGGAAAGTCCAACCACTGCGCCCAAAGTCTGGATGACGGATTTTCAGACGATTAGTGGAACTCCTTATCTATACGCACCGATTTATATCGCGACAGCCGAACAGCGTCAAAGTATCAGTAAACAGATTAAATCAGCAGTATATAACCGTACCTACGATAGCAACATCGACATTCGTAACTATATGTTCGTCCATCGCGACAACTTATCGGCTACAAAATTATTAGCGAATAACACTGGGCGAATTATTGAGCTGGAGCAACTTGGCGAACCTGCTCCGCAGCCTAAATATGGGAAGATTTCAACTTCAGCCCCCATCCCGCAAAAAGTTACTACTTTCTGGTATAAAAAGGTCACAACCGACACTAATGGCGATAAGACACTCGATGGACGCGATCGACTGACGATCGCGCTATCTGATGTTTCTGGTGCCAACTATACAGAAATTATTAAGGAAATCGATAAAATTATCTTAATCCACCCCAAAGGTAACAACCGTCGGTTGGTGATTTACGCTACTGGCACCAAGCATTTTGTTGCTGATGTCGATATTCCCAAACGCACAGCCACCATCAAGGAGTTACCATCGGTGAATTAGGCTAAGGGTTGTGACGATCGACCCCTGTTTTTAAAAATGGTGCGGTACACTGTAGAGTGATGGTGCGGAGCATGTTTAGGTGGGAGGAAGTTACTTTGGACGAGTTGCGAACGGCTTTAGAATTGGCTACCGAGGAAGAATTACAGCAGTTAACTAAGATTTTGTTCAGCCGGAAATTCAATCCCTTGGATTATGTCCGCACTCCAGATTTAATGGAAGTCCAAAGTCAGGAGCGAGAGATCTGGTTGGATGCGATCGAGGATCGTTTTCGCTTTTTGGCAGCAGATGGCATTACAGTCTTGCAGGGCAGAACTCAAGGAGTCAGTTATCGCGAAGCTCTAGTCCGCGTCTGTCGATACCTCAAAATCCCCTATTCTACCCAACTCAGCACCACAGACTTAGAAGCAGAAGTCTTCCTGCATTTAATGGGCAAAAGTTGGCATAAATTACCGAGTAGCGATCGCGGCGCACTGACAGCCAAAGTTCAAAAATCCCTCGCTCAGACTAAATTCGATCGACCCTTACCCGCACATATCCAACACGATCCGATTAAATTAATTTTAAAAGGTAGCAGTGCGATCGCGGTGAGTTCGGTGATTAAACCGATGGTGTTACATCAGATCGCCCGACAATTTGCAATTCATTTTGCTACCTATGAAGTTGCCAAGCAGACACTCGTGCGGGGCGGCATTGCCGTTACCAGCCAAGTGCAAAGTTATATCGCTATGTATATGGCAAAACGCGGTATGGCGGCTACAGCGACCCAGCAGGTGGCAGTACGCGGTGTATTTGCAATTTTAGGGCCAGCCATGTGGGGCTGGTTTTTTGCGGATCTCGGTTGGCGATCGATTTCAACTAATTACGGGCGGATCATCCCAACGATTATGGCGTTAGCCCAAATCCGCTTGACGCGATCGACCGATTGGGATTTAGCATACGGTTAGGATATGACTATACCCGTCGAGAAAAGCAGTTGGCGCTGGCAAGGGGAACAGCTCCAACAACAGCTAGGAGAATGGATCGAGGTCAAATTGCGCTCTGACGATCGCGATCTAAATCTCGATATCTTTCCCCCCTGGTTGGGTGGATTTTTAGTGCGGTTGGCCTGGCTGGTGTTAGCTGGGTCGATAATTTGGTTTGGTTATAAGGTTATCTATCCCTATTGGCAGGAGTGGCAAGCAAATAGATCGTTAAATTTAGATGTGGGTAAAACGCCCGAACCAACATATACCGTGGCCGAATTATTAGCGAGATCGCAGCAGTTTCAACGCGATCGCGATTATACCCAAGCCACGCGGTGGTTGTACTTGGCAATGCTCCAACGGTTGAATGATGCCGATCTCATTCCCCATCAACCTAGTCGTACCGATCGCGAGTATCTTAAAATGCTAGGGACATTACCCTCGATCGAGATCGGTGAGGTCTTGGTATCGACCCACGAACTGCTTCATTTTGGGAATCTGCCGATTACAGTAGCAAGTTTCGAGCGGTGCCAACAAGCTTATCAACAGATCGAGGAACAGCTTGGGTTAGTAGTTGGCAATTTGTAAGCGTGCATGGAAGACTTCCGGAAATTATTTAAGAAATATTGGAAATTTGGATTATTAGCAATAATCGCGATCGTTTTATTAACTGTCTTCAGCGCGATGGGTGGCGATCCCAGACAGCCAGGATCGAGTTATAGTATTGCCGCAAACGGATATAGTAGCTGGTATCAGACGATGCTCGATCGTGGTGCTAACATCCACCGCTGGCAAAAATCATTCGTACAATTAGCAAAATCTGAGACATATAGTGAGGGTACAACCCTGCTGCAAGTTAACAATAAATTAGACCGACTGTACCTGAGTCGGACGCAAATAGATTGGGTCTCACGTGGTAATACGCTCGTCGTTTTAGGCGCGACTGCTCCAGCGTGGGAAATCCCGTTTCGTCAGGATTTAGACAGCGATCTGGGTAAGGTTAGGATTGAAACTACGCGCAGATTCAAACAGAAGCTAATTGACATTGGTTTACCGCCAAGTACGCCGCTCCGATCGATTTTGAGCGATCGTGCTGGACATGTAATTACCCAATTCGATCTCAAGCAAGGTCGCGTTATTATTGCCACAACGCCATATCTAGCGGCTAATGCCTTTCAAGATTTTCTCCCAAACTATAAATTATTAGCTCAAATTGTTACCGCCGATCGCCAACAGATTTTAGTAGATGAATATATCCACGGCTATATCGATCGCCAACCGAAAACGAGCGTAAAAAAAGATCTTCCCAGCGATCGCGAATCGATCGCTGACGATACTGACAAAATTGATGTTTTAGCATATCTATCCAAAACTCCATTTTTAATTGCCGTTCTCAATCTCCTACTGGGAACGATCGTACTCATCTGGCAGCAAAATCGACGGTTCGGGAAGGTAATTATCCCCAAAGTACCAGAAATAGAAAATAGTGAAGCTTATATCCAAGCTTTAGGTGGAGTATTACGCCAAGCTAATAGTAGCGATTTTGTCGTCCAGAAGATCGGTAAAACCCAACAGTTGTCCTGGCAAAGAAAATTAGGCTTGGGTAGCGATCGACTCGTCACTGCACCGATCCTGATTAGTGCTTGGCAAGAACGCACGAAATTACCAACAGAAGATCTCCGCTATGTCTTACAATTGACGACAGCAGAACGCAGACTGACATCGATCGAATTGAGTATCTGGCTAACCAAACTACAAAATATCGATCGACTACTAAAGAATTATGAGTTATGAATCATGAATATTATTAAATTAAAAATAATTGTAGTGGGACGACCAGACTAAAACTGTGGGCATTTAGAGTTCTGAAACTACAATTAGTATACTTTCTGAGATCTTTTTACACACAGTTTTAGTCCGGTCACGTCAGTAGGGTCGGCATTGCCCACCAGAGAGATTGTTGCTGAAAATCAATCGATCGACTGCCAAACTTTTTCGATACTTTCTCACCAATATATTAACTTTATTGCAATCGAAGCTGATGCTGTGGGCATTGCCCACCCTACAAAATATGTGAGATGTGGACTGCTTTATTGCAATCGAAATTGATGCTGTTGGCAATACCCATTCTACAAAATCTACGCAATCTAAAAACCAAATTATCTAACTACTATTCACCAACAAAATGACTGAATCTCACTCAATCTTTAAAAGACTCGGTAGCGCCTTACAAGAAGTTGTCTTCGGACAGGAGCAAACAACTCAGCAACTACTCATTGCCCTCCTAACTGGCGGTCATGTCATCTTAGAAGGTGTACCAGGGACGGGGAAAACGATGATGGTGAAGGTACTATCGCAACTGATTCAAGCAGATTTTAGGCGAATTCAACTGACACCAGATATTTTACCTGCTGATATTTTAGGAACGAATATATTCGATCTCAAAAATCAGGAATTTATCCTGAAAAAAGGGCCAATTTTCACGCAGATTTTACTCGCCGATGAAATAAATCGCACCCCACCCAAAACACAATCAGCATTACTCGAAGCAATGGCCGAAGGTCAGGTGACCTTAGATGGCGATCGAATGCCATTATCCGAACTTTTTTGGACGATCGCGACCCAAAACTCGCTCGAATTTGAAGGCACATATCCGTTACCAGAAGCGCAACTCGATCGATTTTTATTCAAGTTAATTATCGATTATCCCGCCGCCGCCGCCGAACGCGAAATGCTCGTAGGTGCGCTCAATCAGCAACCAGGAGCCAGAGGCGACGCTAACCCGCTCCAACCCATCGCCACAGTCGCAGACTGCATCCAAGCCAGACGCGAGGTTCAAAAAGTAACAGTCAACGACAATGCGATCGATTATCTGCTCAACCTCGTCCGCGAGACGCGTCAACACCCCGATCTCAGTCTCGGAGCCTCTCCCCGCGCGGCGATCGCCTGGTTGCAAGCAAGCAAATCCGCTGCATGGCTCGATCTGCGTCAGATGGTCGTTCCTGATGATTTCAAACAAGTCGCCATCCCCCTGCTCCGCCACCGTCTAATCTTGCGTCCAGAAGCTCAATTGGATGGTTTACAAATAGATAAAGTCATCGCTGGAACGATCGATCGAGTTCCCGTTCCTAGATGAAAATCGTAAGTTAGTCTTGATGTCAGTAGGGGTAATTTAGATATATCAGATTAAATATATTCATAATGGCAATACTTCTACAGACAATCAAAGATCGGATTCTGGAAATATATCAAGAGGTTGATACTAGTAGTAAATACTATGGTCAACTTGTTAATTGGGACAAAACTGGAGTGTGGAATGCTCCCTATTTGACTTGATGCTCATGCCACCAAGCGTGGAATGCGTAGATGATAACATTCGATCGAGCCTATGCCAGTTTACGAATTTTTTCTTGGAGACGAGTAAATGTATTTTGAGGATCTAACTTTTGGGCAATTTGCCACGCTCGAATTGCCCGATCGAACTTCCCTTCTAGCGCGAATAATTGCCCTGCAAAAGCGTGAAAGGCTGGATAGTGGGAATGTAGGGAAATGGCCTTATCATTCTCCGCCATCGCCCCTGAATAGTCTTCAGCCACGAATAGCTCGATCGCGTGACGGTGATGAGCAATTGCGCGATCTTGTAATTGAATTAGCATCGTTAGATCTGCACCACATCGATGACAAGGCGCGATCGCATCTGGAGATGCAGCAACCCGATAGGTTGCCCGACAAACGGGACATTTCATGAATTAGTTTCGGAGTTACTGGTAGCGTAATAAATAAAATCTGTTAATTCGGCTTGTGTTGCTTCGATCGCAGTTGAGTTTCCAGCAGCTAGCGAGACTTTTAGTCGATCGATTAAGCCTGCTAGTTCCTTTACTTCCTCGGCATCTTCTAAGCTTGCCAAAACTGCTTGACTGCGGGTTTGTAAGTCTAGGATTTCGTTCGAGGCAAGGGCATTTTCTGGGCTGACAGACTGGGCTATTGACATGCCTGAAGTCGGTGTTTTTTCGATATCCCAGCCGTCGGCAAATAGGGTGTCTAGTTCGGCGCGGGCAGAGGTTAATTCGTGGCTAGATAAGCGATTAATGGAGCTATTATTAACTACTAAACTACCCTGGTTGCCTTTACCTTTTTCGGTTGCCGTGACAGTGAGAATACCATTAATATCAAAATCAAAATGGACTTCCACAACTAGCGATCCAGCAGGACGAGGGGGTAAATCTTCGATCGTAAATGAACCCAGGGGGACATTCTCCTCAGCGGCGATATTTTCGCCTTGAAAGACATCGATTTCGACCTTGGGTTGATTATCCATCACCGTCGAATAAACTTCGGAACGGGAGACGGGGACGACGCTATTGCGGGGGATAATCACGCTAAAGAAGCCGTCTTGTAGCCCCATCGGGGTATCGATGACGGCGGAGATGCCGAGGGAGTGGGGACAGACATCGACTAAAATGGCATCGATCGATTCTCCCGCCATCACACCTGCTTGAATCGCCGCGCCGAGGGCGACACAGAGATCTGGCTGTACGCCATCGATCGGGGCTTGTCCTAGATGTGCTTCGACCATTGATTGGACTAATGGGAGGCGGGTGGAACCACCAACGAGGATGACCCGATCGAGATCGTCTTTTGATAAGCTGGCATCTTCTAAGGCGCGATCGATTGCCGTCAGCGTCTCCGCTAATAATGGTCTAATAAGGTTCTCAAAATCGCTGCGGGCGATGTCAGTCTCCAAGTGCAATCCGGTGCTGCCCTTGGTGCCGAGATAGGTCTCTCTGACGGTGGCGAAGGCATGGGAACTCAGGTCGATTTTGACCTGTTCGGCGATTTGGAGCAGTCTGGCTTGGGTGGCGGGATCGTCGGGGATCTCGACTTTGTGAGTCTGCCGAAACTGTTCCGCGAGATGGAGTTGCAACCTGCGATCGAAATCATCCCCACCCAGGCGATTATTCCCATGACTGGCGAGGACTTCGGTGACATCACCTGTAATTTCGACGACCGAAACATCGAAGGTACCACCGCCTAAGTCATAGACTAAAACGATTTCACTCTCATCCGATCGAGCATTGTAAGTCAGAGCCGCAGCAGTAGGTTCGTTAATAATTTGTAAAACTTCTAATCCCGCCACTTCGCCCGCTAATTTCGTTGCCTGCCGTTGGGCATCGGTAAAGTAGGCAGGGACGGTAATTACCGCTTGGGTGACGGCTTCGCCTAATATTTGTTCGGCGCGTTGTTTGAGGGTTTTGAGGATAATTGCCGAGATTTCGTGGGGGAGATACTGACGAGTATCATTAGTATCGATGTGGAAACTCGTTTGGAGATCTGTACCCATCGATCGCTTAATTGACTTCACCGTCCGATCGGGTGCTGCGGCATACTGGCGAAGGGCTTCGCGTCCGACTAATAACTGTCCAGTCGCGCTAAAACCCACGCAAGATGGCAGCATCAAACTCCCATCAGCGAGCGGCAAAATCCGTGCTTGCCCATTTTCAACGATCGCGACTTCCGAGTTAGTCGTGCCTAAGTCAATCCCAACAGTTCTGCCCATGAGGTAATCTAGTAATTATCGATCGAGTTTTTTGATACTTGAAATTGCAAGTCTCTGGCAATTCTAGCCCAGAGCCACAAAAATATCTACGTTTGGCAACACTTCAACACCTTTTGCTCATGTCCTCAGCCCAACTGCAAACCCTGTTAGCCCAGAAAAAATATCGACAGGCGATCGATGAAATTAAAAAAATTCAGCGATCGCAACCAGATTTCGTCTGCACGCCCTCTGAAGCTGAATTATGGCGACTGCGCGGGCAGCAAGAACTGGAAAAAAGCGAGTTTAAAGCTGCGGAAAATTCTTTTAGACAAGCATTAAAACTTGGATTGGTTGCAGACATTCATTACTGGTTAGCCAAGACGCTACTGGCTCAAAATCAGTTGGATGCTGCACTGGAGTTAATTGGTAATGCCTTTGAGAGTAAAATTCTGCCAAAAGATGATGGGATTTGCTATTTCAAACTATTGCTAATTAAAGGCGATCGAGCCACCGTTGAAAGCCTGATTAAAACCCAATCCAAACGTTTTAGTGCGGCGCAATTAAGCTGGGCGAAGGGTGTATTAGAACTACAAGCTGGCGATCCGCGATCGGCCGTGCCCCATTTCAGTAAGTTGAAAAAACCGCTTACGCCTGGGGATTCGATCGATGCCTGGATGACATATACCTTGCAACAGCAGGGGAATTGGGATGCCGCAGGTTTGAAGTTAGGGTTTGGTGGGATGAGGATGTTGGCTCTTTTTAGTCAACCGAAGTTTCCCAGTCATCCCGCCTTGCAAAAGTTGGCAATGCTACAACAGGCGGTTAATGGCGATGGACGGCAGACGATCGTCCCAAAAGACGATCGCGCTGCCCAAGAAGTCTTGACTGCGCTGTCAGCCGTGAAGTTGATGGCTGAGGGTAACTTTCATGATGCTGGTCATGCGATCTTGAAACTTACCTCTGCCTCGCCGCGAATTGCCGAATTAATGGCGTTAAAATCGACAATTTTGACAATCGCCGGCGAACAGGCGATGACTCAAGGCAGATCGGACAGTGCGATCGCGCTCTGGCAACCACTCATGCAAGCGAAAGAGCTAGATCCAAAACTAGCAGTTAATTTTTCACAGGTATTGGATGAAGCGGGCGAATATCAAGAACGCCAACGGTTATTGACGCGCCTGATTAAGTGGATCGAACAGGATGCTAAAAAGAATCCCACCACTTGGCCGGAAGATCGACTCAATCGCACCCTCGCCCACGCGCACTGCGCGATCGCGGATTGTGCGATCGCTCTCGGTCGGCACCGCGTGGCTGTAGGATCGGTGGAGCAAGCAGCACGGATTTGTCCCACCTCAGCGGAAGTCTTCGGTCGCCAGGGATTAATTGCGTTTCTGGCAGACAATTCTGTCGAGGCGATCGATCTGTTCGTCAAAGCACTAGATGGGGGTTGTCAATTCATCGAAGTGTATAAGGCATTACAGCAAGCCCTGATCGAAACAAACCGGAAGCAGGAGATACCCGAAATCCGCAAGCGTTATGGCAAAAACTTTGGCGATCTCCAGATCGAAGCCGAGATAAATATCGAACCCTGGATCGAGAGCTTGTCCACTCATGACTATGACTCATTCAGTCGATCGCTCCCAGCGGAGAAATCTACCGAACCCACCCTCCGAGCTTGCCAAATTTTCAAAGAATCAGCAACAGGAAAGTCGTCTACGAGTACGGGCAAAATTTCGATCGACCAAGCCAAAGCCACCACCGCCTGGGATAAACTGTTGAAAGGGTTAACGGCACCGCAACAGTTGCCAGTACTGCAAGCGATCGTGTTATCGATCGAAGTATTGTCAAAACGGGACAAAGGTATCGCCGCACTGAGTACGGCATACATGCTGAAAATTTTCGCGCTGATTCCCACAGTCCCAGCAGCGCAAGCCATTCATCTCATCGTCCTAGCCATCAAAGAAAACAATCCAGATAAACTGGAATTGCCATTGAAGCTCTATCTCGCGGCGGCTCCCCAACCTGGCAATGCCCTAGCCTCACTCCAACTCCAAGTGCGGTGGTTCGCTCAAAAGGCATCATTGCGATCGTTTATCGAGACAGCCCTATCCCGCGAACCCCAAAATCCGCTCTTGCTCTTAGCCAAAGCGACAACTTTTTTGCCGAATAGTAAACCCTACGACGAATCTCGATCGGCAGGCTTCGAGCTAGCTCGGCGGTTGCAGGATGCCAAAGCTTTACAAGCATTCCGCGTCGAAGATTATTACCTCGAACAGCAAAGAATGCAAAGCTTTGGGTTTGATGATGATGATGATGATGATTTTGAGGTAGTAATGCCAGCCATGCTGGGGGCGGCGATCGAAGAAATGATCCGCGAAACCTTCGGAAAGAGGATGTCCCGCGCCGAACTCGATCGATTGATGCCCATCCTCAAACAGAAATTTCTCAACGATATGCCTGGTCTGAGCGATGACAGTTTCGATGATGATGATTTTGACGATGACGATGATATTGACTTAGATGCTATTTTCGGCTCACCAAAAAACAAAAAACGCAAACGCACCTTCATGGATCTTTAAAAACAATATTCATAATTTAAATGACTTCTCCCCACGATCTCCTCGGCATTCAATCAGATGCCACCTCAGCCCAAGCTAAAGCCGCCTACCACACCAAGTTACGCGAATTTCCGGCCCGAACCCATCCTGCCGAATTCAAAGCGATTCGTGCCGCTTATGAGGATATTCAGAAGGGTGGTAAACGTTTGAATGAGAATTTCTTCAAGCCACAACCACTCGGAATTTCGATCGATCCAGCCGTCATCGAGCAACTCAAAAAAACACTCACCGCCCATCTAGAAGTTAGCTTGGAAACTATGCTCCGAGACACTTTTTAATGAAGTCAAGAGTCAGGACTCAGAAGGTATTTGAAAAGTCAAATTTGTTACGCCTAAACCCTAGAAAATCCCCCTAGCCCCCTTAAAAAGCGGATGCAATCACGCGGAGGTTTCCTCCGCATGTGTTGCACCAAGCAGGGGGAACCGGATTCTTAGTCCCCATTTTTAAGGGGGATTTAGGGGGATTCATACCAACTACGGGTGTCAAAAATAACTTTTCAAACAGCCTCTCAGCAAGATGTCGATCGATAAAAATTAGCAAATAATCAAAATTGAACCAATGGACACTTTTTCAGAGCGAGAAACGATCGATCGACAAGAATTAGTAAATCGCTTGCTAGACTATCTTCAGACAGCTCCAGAACTGCCAGAATATCTTGCCGAACCGCCTGAATCACTACCTACCTTCGATCCCTATCAAATGGTTGGTGAATGGATTGCTTTACGTCAGGAAATAAAGCAACAAAATAAACTATTCCAATCAACTAACATCGAACTTCAACAGTCATTAGAGTTAGAACGATCGCGTAACGAACAGTTGCAATTACAACTTGCCGCACCAGCCCCAAAAACGGCGGAAGATCCTAGCTCATCGAAAGAACTACTTGCAGTCATGGACGATCTCGATCGAGTCATCGCCCATCACCAAACTCAAATTGACGCAATTACCATCACACCACCCCCACAACTCAGCTTTTGGCAAAAATTAACTGCCAAACCTGATGCAGTCATAACGGAAACTACCGATAGCTATCTTGCAGCATTAACCAGCAATCAAGAAGGGATCGAGATGATTCGACGATCGCTCCTGACGATCCTCCGTCACCGCCAAATCACCCCAATTCTTGCGCTAGGAGAGCCATTTGACTCCCAATGTATGTATGCGATCGCGCAACAACCTAGCGACTCAACACCTGCCGATCGTGTCATTCAAGAAGTGGTACGGGGTTATCGACAAGGCGATCGTATCCTCCGCGAAGCTCAAGTAATTGTTGCTAGTAAATCGATTAAGGCATAGAACTGTGATTCTGCTTGATTTTTACCGATACTACTGACGCTCCCAGATAAAATCGGCAGGTGGTGGTGGTTGCTTATCACCTTCATCGGTGAGTAATACCGTCTTGTGGGTAAATTTTGCTTGTCCCATCCGGCGACGCACGCGATCTGGGATACCATAACCATAGAGAATATGCGCTCGTCCAGCTAATACGACGACGCGAGTGTCGGGTTGTTGTTTGACGAAGTTGGCGACTCGTTCCGCCATCGTTTCATCCCACAATAATTGGGCGGTGTAAAAGCGATCGAATGTTTTACTCGCTATCGATGCGCTGCCGAGATGTTGCTGATAACTAGTCAAAATCGACTCTCGATATTGAGTATTGCTACGATCGATCTCTCCCAGTGGTGGAATATATTGAAGATCTTCTTTAGTTAGGCTATCTAGTCCTTGTTTGGCAACTTTACGCGTAATTTCGGTTGGGGTATTTAGGGCGATTAATTCAAGCCGATGGGTTTTGGCAAATTTTAGAAGTGGAACAAAATCATCCCAACTAAATCCCCAGCGGCGATCGAATTCTGTTTTAGTTCTTAACTCAGTTTCAGTAATATTACCTGCTAAATAGCTATCGAGGAACGGTTGTGCTGGACGTTGAAACATTTCCATACCGATCGCTAGACGCGGTTGGTGATTAATTAATGCCCGAATAATTGCTAACTGCTGCTGACGATCTGCTAGGCGATCGTGCGTTTCCCCAAGATACACCACATTTGCTGTTTGAAGTTGTCCGACGATCGCTTGTTGTGATGGTGTAAATTGGAGATCGATTTGTGGAAAACTTGAAATTTCACTATTTTCTAGTGCGATTCCGGCTGGCACAAATGAGCCAAACGCAAAGATATTCCCGATCGCAATTACCATTAACCCCAACCCGAGTGCGGCAATCCGGCGTATATTCATATTTAGATGGTGTATTAAGATGATTTGTAATCTAAAGCGCAAATCGCAATCGATTAGTGAATACTTAGTTAAGATAACGCACGATATATCGATAATTATGTCAGAAACTACAGATATTGATGCTGGACTTCCGGCGACGAGTGCGATTGAGAAATTGAGTTATCGAGCCATGTCTGCAGGCTGGTTTGAATATCCGATCGTCGTACATCCCCATCATACCGATTATGGCGGGGTTGTCTGGCATGGGACTTATCTCACTTGGATGGAAGAGGCGAGAGTCGAATGTCTACGATCGATCGGGATTGATTTTGCCGATTTGGTGGCGCTCGGATGCGATTTACCAGTAGTAGACTTATCGATTCGCTATCGCCGCGCTTTGAGAATGGGTGAGTCCGCGATTGTCAAAACGCGGACGATCGATATGGAAGGTGTGCGGATCGTCTGGGAATATGAGATTCAGTCAGAAGATCGGCAAATTGTCTATCTCACAGGGATGGTGACACTGGTAGCAGTCGATCGGGAAAAGGGGAAAATTATGCGTCAATTACCGAACACGGTTAAAGATGCGCTCGTCAAGCTGCGAGAGTGAGCGATCGATTAGGCACGACTATAAAGCGACGAGCGATCGACAATCGGCTTAGATATTACGTATAAGATACTAATAATTAGAAAAGTTATTAAAATCACTACTAACGGAAATTTACCAATTAGTTCGCCAGGTAGCACGCTTAAAAATTGCTTGGGCTGGGTGACTAAACTCCAACTATTAAAGCGGATAAATCTACCGATATAAATACCGACTGCACAAGTAAAATGTAGTCCGATTTCCACAATACTTGTATATGGATCGAGATTAGTTTGGATCAGATATTTGCTAATATTTACAAGTGAAAATACATAGGAAAACCAGCCGATTCCAATGAAAATGATGTATACTGGCACAACGATTAAAGTAATCGCCCAAACCGAACTAATAGTTCGTACTGCTTCATAAAAATGGATGATATCTGTTAGAATATATGGTGCATTTGGCAAAATTACAATAAACGGTAATAATCCGACCCACCAAAATAGCGATCGACTTTTATTATTTGGAGAGCGCAATCTAGCATCTAGGATAATTAATCCGATAATTAAGCTAACCGCGATCGCTAAAAAGATCGCTCTGACTCCCCATAAAGACAGCATGACTCTTTCTAGTGCTTTCAGCAAATCTCCATCGTTGTATTTTTTAATGCCGATCGAAAAGCTAGCAGCTAATACAAGATAAGTACTCCAGACAAATACTCGCGATTTAGGCTTGTAAAAAAGGGAAAAACTGAGAGCAAGGGGAATTAATGCCAGAAATACATTCCAAGCAATCCGACCGATATCTTCAGCGATAATATGCTTTAATCCCTCTGTCCATCCTGAAATTTGGGCAAATATTATCACGCTCCAATAGTTGTTGGATAGCAGCATCTTTTGAATAAAATAAATCTAGTAGATTAGCAGTAATAAAATAAGCGATCGAACGATTCACTTTACATAAGAAGCAACCTTTTGATACTTCCGATCGATTAGTAAGTTGTTAATTAGCTCGTTCGGTCGCAATAAGCATATTATAACTACTTTATAAAAAACCTAAATTTGTACCCTTACATGCATGAACTAAGGCTAGTTGCTCGTATTTCCGAGCGTGAAGAATTAACTCCTCAGCCTCTACATCTGTCACCGTTCGCAGGTATTTTGCCGGGACACCTACCATCAATGAATGGGGTAGGACATCTTTTGTCACCACGCATCCTGCGCCGATGATACTACCTTTGCCGACGCGGACCCCATCTAAAACGATCGCCCCAATCCCAATCAGGCAGCCTGTCTCTATATAAGCTGAATGAATTACTGCGCGATGCCCGATGGTGACATCAGCTTCTAAGATCGTGGGTTTACCAGGATCGCCGTGCAGGATTGCGCCATCTTGAATATTTGTCCGCGCGCCAATTTCGATCCGTTCGACATCGCCCCGCACTACCGCACCGTACCAAATACTCGCACCTGAATCGATCGAAACTCGTCCGATGACGGTTGCACTAGTCGCGACAAAAGCCGCCCGCGAGATATCTACAGGTGCCCAAAATGTGGGTAAACTCATATCTTGCACCAATACAGAAAGACTAGTAAAAGCAGAGATCTTAGGGTACCCACAAGGGGCACCCCTACGCAATTAACCTGTAGGGGTGCCCCTTGTGGGTACCCTGGAGCTAGGGTTAACACTAGTATTTTCAAACTGGTGCAAGATGTGAGTAAATCGAGCTGAGTCATAATTTTGAAGTGCCGAAGATTAGGCTACAATCATCCTAACTCGATCGCGACCCAGAGATTTAGCTTGATATAGCGCTTTATCGGCGGCATGAATCAATGCATGGAAATCATTTTCATATGTAGGCACGATCGTCGATACGCCGACGCTAATCGTGACATGTTCGCAAACGGCTGAGGCTTCATGCGTAATTTGTAATTTCTTAATTGCCGATCGCACATTTTCGCCAACAGAAACTGCTCCTAAAGCATCGGTATTTGGTAAAACGATCGCAAATTCTTCGCCACCATAACGTGCCACTAAATCGCCACTGCGACGCACGGCATTTCGCATTGCCATGGCAACTTTAACCAAACATTTATCGCCGGTGGGGTGCAAGTATTTATCGTTATAGTTTTTAAAAAAGTCCACATCACACATAATTAATGATAGTGGTGCTTTAATTCGCTTCATCCGTTCCCATTCATTCTCGATATAGTCATCGAAGCCTCGACGATTTGATAGCTTCGTTAGACTATCTAAATTGGCTAATAATTGGAGATTTTGATTGGCTTGTTGGAGTTCGCTTAATTGTTTCTCGATCGAATGCGATTGGCGGATGAGATTTCTGACTCGCTGACGCAGGATCGATAAATTAATCGGTTTGGTAATGTAATCGGTCGCGCCTGCGGCAAAAGCTCGATCGACTGATTCGTTATCATCTAAGGATGTAATCATCAAAATTGGCGTGAGTCGCTCGCCTAAAATTTTGAGCTGCTCGCAAAACTCAAATCCATCTAAAATTGGCATCACCGCATCGACGAGGATCAGATCGGGGCGGTGTTCCTGATATGCGGCAATCCCGTCGTTACCATTTTTGGCTAAAATCACCTCAAAACCGTCTTCCTCCAGCGACTCACTGACCCTTGCCCGCACTGTGAGGTCATCATCAACCAATAAAATTCGCTGAAATTTGGGTTCGGTAGTATTCATAGTAAATCATGTGAACGATCGTCCATTTATTCGTGCAGGGTGTGGTGTTGCTTTGTGATGCAGTCTCTAGGAGCAGGATAGAGATCTGGTTATGATTGTGCTCGATTCTACTTACCCAACATAGTGTACCCACAAAGCATTCCGAGAGTAGCTGATGGGTAGTTGATTTTTTCAAAGATTGGTAGCTGTCGATCGGACAACGATCGATGATAATTTGCTAGTTACCGTTATTTTGCGAGGATAAGTCGCTCCACCAGCGGAATTTGTCATCATTCTGTAATATTTTTGCCCGATCGATTTGATGGTACAATTGTCCCATGTAGATCGAAACCCCCTCGCAGATCTACAACACAAACTGTCGTTATTCCGGCGAATCGATCGCGTCACTAGCTAGACTTCAACTTTAAAGACAATTCACGATCCAAAATTGACTCAATTTAGCCCTGCTTTACTCGGACAAACACAAGCCGTAGAACTGTTGACTCAAGCAGTCAGCCAACAACGGCTGGCACCTGCTTATCTATTCTGTGGTGCGGACGGGGTGGGTAAAAGTTTGGCGGCAAAATGCTTTATTGAGTTATTGCTCTGCGATCGCATCCCAGCGCAAGATCGCGCTTTAGTAGAGCAAAAGTTGCGTCAAGGCAATCATCCCGATGTGTTGTGGGTGGCACCGACATATAGTCATCAAGGGAAACTCCTCTCAACTGCCGAAGCTACCGCCGCTGGAGTCAAGCGCAAAGCACCACCGCAAATTCGGATCGAACAGATCCGTGAAATCGGTCAATTTTTATCGCGTCCACCGTTAATCAGCTTGCGATCGATTGTCATTATCGAACAGGCGGAGACGATGGCAGAAGGCGCAGCAAATGCTCTCTTAAAGACGCTAGAAGAGCCAGGAAAAGCAACGATTATCGCGATCGCCTCGAGCCTAGAATCCTTGCTACCAACGATCGTCTCCCGCTGTCAGTGTATTGCCTTCGAGCGACTCGATCGGCACTTGATGATTGAGATCTTAACCAAGCTGGGAAAAGCGGAAATTCTCGCGCGTCCAGAGCTTTTAGGACTAGCACAAGGCAGCCCTGGCGCAGCAATCGCGCTGTGGGAGCAGTTGCAATCCTTGTCAGCAGATTTACTCGATCGATTGACGAGATTACCCCTCACCCGCCGTCAAGCATTGGAACTGGCAATCGAAATCGATAAACAGTTAGATGGTGCCGAGCAATTATGGTTGGTAGATTTTCTGCAATATACCTATTGGCAACAGTACCGCCTTCCCCAAATCATCGAGCGGTTAGAACAAACCCGATCGCAATTACTCGCCTATGTGCAACCCCGCCTGGTATGGGAATGTACGCTCCTGAAAATCGGTGATATTTATCGTTAAATTAGCTCGATTTAAAACTCTAAATTTAGACCATATTTTAACTAAACTACGTTACAATAAACCTTCTGTATGAGTAACCTGTCTATGGATCGACAATTTGAACTGGTAGCACCGTTTAAACCAACCGGAGATCAACCAGGAGCGATCGCCCAACTCGTAACTGGATTAAAGTCTCAGCAGCACTTTCAAACATTACTGGGGGCGACGGGAACTGGTAAAACTTTTACGATCGCTGCGACGATCGCCCAACATCAAAAGCCAACATTAGTATTAGCACATAATAAAACATTGGCCGCGCAATTGTGTAACGAATTACGGCAGTTTTTCCCCCATAACGCGGTTGAATATTTCGTCTCTTACTACGACTATTATCAGCCAGAAGCTTATATTGCTGTCAGCGATACATTCATCGAAAAAGCATCAGCAATTAATGAAGAGATCGATATGTTGCGACATTCAGCAACACGATCTTTATTCGAGCATCGCGATGTAATTGTGGTCGCGTCGATTAGTTGTATCTATGGATTGGGAACGCCAGCTGAATATCTCAAAGCAGCAATTCCGCTCAAAGTTGGGATGTCGATCGACCAGCGAGAAATGTTACGGCAATTAGTTTCGATTCAATATAGCCGCAATGATATCGATCTCAAACGCGGTAATTTCCGGGTGCGGGGAGATGTGGTAGAAATCGGCCCGGCTTATGAGGATCGGATCGTGCGCGTCGATTTTTTTGGTGATGAAATCGAATCGATTAAGTTTGTCGATCCGGTAACTGGGGAAATTTTACAAGATGTCAATAAATTAAATATCTACCCAGCGCGTCACTTTGTGACACCTGAAGAAACTTTAACCGATGCCTGTAATGATATCGACCTCGAACTAAAACAACGAATTGCCGAATTGGAAAATAACGGTAAATTAATCGAAGCACAGCGAATCGACCAACGGACGCGCTACGATCTCGAAATGTTGCGCGAGGTTGGCTTTTGTAACGGGGTGGAAAATTATTCGCGTCATTTAGCCAGACGGAATGCTGGCGATCCACCAGAATGTTTAGTCGATTATTTTCCCGATGATTGGTTGTTGGTAGTTGATGAATCTCACGTTACCGTACCGCAAATTCGGGGAATGTATAATGGCGATCGCGCGCGCAAAACAGTCTTGATCGATCATGGTTTTCGCTTGCCCAGTGCGGCAGATAATCGCCCATTAAAGGCAGATGAATTTTGGGAGAAGGTCAATCAATGTATTTTTGTTTCGGCAACCCCTGGAGCCTGGGAAATCGAGGTATCGGAGGATCGGATCGCACAGCAAGTCATTCGTCCGACGGGAGTAATCGATCCGGAAATTTTCGTGCGTCCGACTGAAGGACAAGTAGACGATTTATTAGGTGAAATTCGCGATCGCGTCAAGCGGGAAGAACGGGTGTTGATTACGACGCTAACCAAGCGGATGGCCGAAGATCTTACAGAATATTTTCACGAACGCAGCGTGCGGGTGAAATATCTCCATTCCGAAATCCAATCGATCGAGCGAATCGAAATCATTCAAGCACTCCGAAATGGAGAATTTGATGTCTTGATCGGTGTTAACTTATTGCGGGAAGGATTAGATTTACCGGAGGTATCTTTGGTCGCCATTCTCGATGCTGATAAAGAAGGTTTCTTGCGTTCGACACGATCGTTAATTCAGACAATCGGCAGAGCTGCACGGCACATTCGCGGACAGGCAATTTTATATGCCGATAAATTGACAGATAGTATGATTGCCGCAATCGATGAAACCGAACGTCGGCGGGGGATTCAGATGGCGCATAATAAATTAAATAATATTACGCCCCAATCGATCGTCAAAACAGGTGGCAACTCCATCCTCCAATTCCTCGACCTCTCGCGACGATTGAACGCTCAACAACTCGAAACAGTTATCGCCCATGTGGATGAATTATCGCTCGAACAAATACCAGATGCGATCGTGCAATTAGAAGCAGAAATGAAAGTTGCAGCTAAAGAGTTAGAGTTTGAAAAAGCGGCGAGCTTGCGCGATCGCATCAAGCAGCTACGCAGTAAATTAGTCGGCAACATTTAGAAAATATTGTTAGCATGCAGACAGAACTTTTAGAGCTTCTGTCTGACAATTGCTAATGTCCGATCGGCTAGTTCGAGCTGACCTTGCTTTTTAAATAATGCTGCGGCTTGAGTTAAATCAGTAACAGCGCCTTGCTTATCACCGAGTTCGGATTTAGTCACACCACGATTGTAGTAAGTTTCCGGTGAATTGATATTCAAGGCGATCGCTAAATCATAATCGGCAAGGGCTGCCTGTTTATTTCCCAAGCTGTACTTTAAGAAACCTCGGATACTATAAGCTTCATAATAGTCAGACTTTAGTTCGACCGCGCGATCGTAATCAGATATTGCGCCCTGTTTATCGCCTAACTTGTATTTGGCATTACCCCGATTGTAGTAGGCTTTCGCTAATTTAGGGTCGAGCGAGATCGCCCGATCGAAATCAGTAACTCCTCCTTTATAGTCGCCAGCTTCAGCTTTAGCAGTGCCCCGATTGTAGTTAACTTCTGGCAACTTAGAATTTAAGACAATTGCCCGATCGTAATCGGTAATTGCGCCCTGTTTATCACCAATTTGATATTTGGCAGTGCCGCGATTGTAGTAAGCTTCGGCAAATTTGGGACTTAGCTCGATCGCGCGATTGAAATCGGTAATCGCAGCCTGTTTATTGCCCTGTGCAGATTGCGTCGTTGCCCGATTATAGTAAAAAATTGGATTTTTTGGGTCGATTGCGATCGCGCGATCGAAGTCAGACATCGCTCCAGCAATATCTCCAGACTGATATTTGGCAGTGCCGCGCTGAGTGTAGATACTGGCATTATTAGGATCGATACTTGCAGCGCGATCGAAGTCCGAGATGGCACCCTGTTTGTCGCCGGAGCCATTTTTCGCAACACCACTATCGATATAAGTTTCCGCCTTCTGAAGTTTGGGAATAGTGGAAGTGGTGGTAAGATCGGGCTGAGACTGAGGAAGTATCAAGACGATCGCGCCACCAGCAGCAAGTAAAAAAATCGTCAAAAGGGTTGCTTTCATGGCAGAGCAAATGGATCTAAATTCATTAGAGCGTTATCGAGTCATGATTCCCAGAATTTGTCCTTAGATTGTAATAATACTAGAAACCTTTACTCAAGTATGTCTGATTTGTCCGAGTGAGTGCTAACTAGCCCCCGATCGATATAAGGCGATCGCCTAACCACTCATCACCTGCTAAAATTAGTTATAAACAGCAGTAACTTGAGTACAAATGCGTATCCTGGCTCTTGTCCCTGGTGGAATTGGCGACCAAATCCTCTTCTTCCCCACATTAGATAACCTCAGCGGGCATTACCCAGAGGCGGAGATTGATGTAGTCGTCGAACCTCGATCGACTGCGGCATACCGCGTTTCCAAGTCTGTCAATAAAGTTATCCCCTTTGATTTCAAAGATACCAACGGCCCTGCGGACTGGGGTAATCTCCTCGGTATCATCCGCGATAAAGAATATGATGTCGCCATGTCTCTGGGCAGACGCTTTGGTGTTGGCTTCTTGCTCTGGCTGACTGGCATCCCCACTCGGATCGGTTATGCCGCAGGTGCTGGGAAATTTTTCCTCTCCAACCCAGTCGCGCTCAATCAGAACCAATATGCAGCAGCAATGTTCCACGATCTGGTCACAGGTCTGGACATAACCGATGCTTGTCCCGATTTAGTCATCAACGTACCCAAAGCCGATATCGACTGGGCAGAAACAGAACAACAGCGATTGGGTATCAAGGATAGCGGTTATGTCTTGATTCATGGTGGTGCGAGTCAACTCGATCGCACTACTGAGATCGATAGGATTTATCCAGCCAAACAGTGGCAACAGATCGTTAAAGATTTGCAAACCCGCAAACCAGAACTACCTGTAGTCTTGGTCAAAGGATCCGAAGCTGATGCCTTCGTTAGCTCGATTCAGGCAATTTCCCCTGATGTCAAAGTCATCAATCCGACAGACATCGGCAAACTAGCCGCGACAATCGCTGGGGCAAATCTGTTTCTGTGTACTAATAGCGCACCGATGCAGCTAGCCGTAGCCGTTGGGACTTATACGATCGCCTTATTCGGCCCCTCCGATCCACAGAAATTATTACCCAATAACGGGCGCTCGATCGCGATTAAATCTCGCACGGGTAAAATTGCCGACATCCCACCATCCGATATTTTAGAGAGAATTTGGAAGGGCTAGGGAACGGGAAACAGTGGAAAGCAGGATAATCCGATCCTCTCTCCTTAATAGAACTTAATCATAAACTGTCTGGTTTAGCAGTGAGATCCGATCGATATATATCTCTTGGCAGATGAATTGGGCGATCTATTTCTCTTTCTAGGTGGTCGTTTCTTCTGCATTTCAGCAGCGGTCGATCGTACAAGCGGCTGAGAGAATGCAACAATATATACGTCCTACAACTGTTTGACTAAGTTTGTGGAACCAATTATGCTACCTGTCGCACCTAGCGGATATCGTCCCCAAAGTTCCGATTGCTCGATCGAGTCCGATCTGCTGCTATTTACCTTATTGCGACGGAGGACTCCTACCCAGCGTTTGATGCAATCCAGCTCGTTAATGCGTAGTGCCAGACAATTATCGCTCAATGCCCACCGTCAGCGATTTCCCCATCTTAGCACCAAGGAATTAGGACATAAATTAGCCCATTCTTGGCTGCAAGAATACTGTCCCCCAGATTACATTCCCGCTGGTAATGAGATGACATGGATTCAAGATTCGATTCAATTGGCAAGTGAATTACACGCTCTTTTGACGACTCACTCGATCGAGTATTATGTCACGGGTGGCGTGGCAGCAGTTGCCTATGGTGAAAGTCGTACCACTCAAGATTTAGATTTAGTGCTGGCTGTAGATATAGCCGGACTACCAGCACTGGCAACTATTTTTGAAACTGCTGGTTTTTATGTGTCGGGACTAGACGATGTGCTAGCACGAAGGATGTCTAGTTTCCAAATAACTCAGATCGAAACAATTTCTCGCGCCGATCTGATGCTCCCATTAGATACAGAGTTTAGCCGCAGTCAATTTACTCGCCGTCAGCTAATTCCCATCTCGACGGGTAATGATGTTTATTTTGCATCGCCAGAAGATCTTATTCTCAATAAGTTGTTATGGGGCAAGCAAAGTCAATCAGAAAAACAGTGGCGAGATGTTTTAAGTATTATGAAAACTCAGCAGGATAATTTAGATTATATTTATCTGGGCGAATGGTCGGAGCGACTTAATATCGAAGATTATCAACGCGCAACGATCGAAGCTGGTGTAAATGGTTTTATCGATCGATAATCTTTGGCAAAACATTCGATCGATTTTTTGTCAATGAGCTGATGATGCCGATCGAATATTATGGCGATCGCTCGATCTTTTTGGTGCTATATTTGCCCACCCTAAAGTAGGGGTATTTTACTGCGGTTGTCCTATATACTAGAGAACATCCATTAATATCTCTTCTTGCATTTCATCTACTTCTATATAAAAGTTTCGCCACCTAGCAAAACTCTCAAAATAATATCTCTCTTCTCTTAAAAATAATGCTTCGGGATCGATTTGGCTTAGGATTGCAGCTCCTCGACTCACTGCATCGCGAGATACCAAACTCAATGAGTGTTCTTCTGTTGATAGATCGATAGCAAAAACACCATCTCCATACAAGAGATCGTCAATAATAACTTCATAATCTTGAATTTTTCTGCTCTCTAATTCTTGAGATAGCCGTTCTTTAACCTCTTCCCACGTTTTTTCTAACGATGCAGTTCTAACCTCGATACCAGGAAATGCTCGGCGAGTAAGCATCAATTCCTGTCTATATTCAGCAATCGCTAGGATTACTTCTTGTCTAGAAATAAATATGTCTTGATTCTCAAGTATATCTTCAATGGTTTCTTCAATATCGTCATCTATATTGTCAGGAAATAAGGGGTCAAAATTAAAAATATCAAAAATACCACAGCCCAAAGGGAATAGATAAACTAACAGAATGTAAAGTTGTTTATCGTGCTGAACGCGACGATAAAAATTACTAGTAGGAGGAATTGATTGGTAAGATAAGGTAACACCCATATATTATAGTTTCAACAAATAAATATCTAAAAAAACAAGGTGGGCATTATCCACTGCTTTAACTATTCTACTTACTAAATCCCTTGTCTGCGATCGAGATCCCGATCGACAATCGCAAACTTATTTTAGGGCTTATCTCTCCAGATTGAATTTAACAACGCCAACTTTCCAACTACTCTGCTCTCAAGCCTACCCCCTCGCGATCGGCATCCGCCAACCCGTACCAAAGGCTCGATCTGTTATTTTCAAACCGGGAGGAGCCTGACGGCGTTTGAATTCGGCGCGTTTGACGAGGAGTGAAATTCGATCGACTGTGTGCCGATCGAACCCTTTAGCTACAATCTGTTCGGGAGATAGATGTTCGCAGACGATCGCGGCTAAAATCGCATCCAAGATTTCATAAGGTGGTAACGAATCTTGGTCTACTTGTCCGGGCTTGAGTTCGGCGCTGGGTGGCTTGGTGATGATGTTCTGCGGGATAACTTCTCGATTACGATTCAACCATTTGCATAGTGAAAATACGCGCATCTTTGGTACATCAGCGATGACACCCAAACCACCATTCATATCACCATACAACGTACAATAACCCACTGCCATCTCGGATTTGTTGCCAGTCGATAATAGTAAATGACCAAATTTATTTGAGATTGCCATCAACAAGTTTCCGCGAATCCGCGATTGAATATTTTCCTCAGCCAATCCAAATTCAGTACCTTTAAATAACGGCTCCAATGTCCGATCGAATCCCTGCATTAATTCGCCAATCGGGATAGTTTCGGTCTTAATTCCTAAATTAGTAGCTACCGCGATCGCGTCTGAGATCGAATGATCCGAACTATAGAGCGATGGTAATAATACACCCAAAACTTGCTCCGCTCCGATCGCCTCCGCAGCAATCGCCGCCACCAGTGCGGAATCGATCCCACCACTCAAACCCAATACAACTTTTTGAAAACCACATTTATGAATATAGTCGCGCACACCTAATACTAATGCCTGCCAAGCTTCGGCATCTTCACCGTCCGGTATCGGCTCGATCGTACTAGGTTTTAAGTCTTGTTTAGACTCATCAAATTCGATGATAATTAAGTCGCGATCGAATGCTTTTCCCCGACAGACTAATTCACCTTGGCGATCGAATCCTAAACTACAACCATCGAAAATTAGATCGTCATTGGCTCCAATTTGATTAACATATAAAATCGGTCGATCGTATTTAACCGCCGCATGTTTGAGCATGTCCGATCGCAATTGCTGTTTATTCAAACAAAATGGTGATGCTGAAAGATTGATCGACAGATCGACATTTAATAATGCTAGCTCCGCAAGTGGATCGATCGCATAACTAATCTTGCCCCAAAATTCTTCATCATTCCATAGATCTTCACACACTGTCACCCCAATCTTAATCCCATCTAGATCGAAGTAATTTGCCTCGCTACCAGGCATAAAATAACGATTTTCGTCAAACACATCATATGTGGGCAATAGCCGCTTGTGGAAGATCTTCTGGACTTTTCCAGCAGTTACCAGCGCGATACTATTAAATAATGGTTTGCCACCTGCGATCGCAAATTCAGGATTGGGAGTTGTCAGTCCGATGAGGACGTGTAACTCTGGTGGTAAATCTTGCGCTAATTTGTCGAGTGTCTGTCCCATTTCAGCGATGAAATTAGCATCGAGTAATAAGTCGCGGGGTGGATAGCCGCAGAGGGAAAGTTCGGGAGTGAGGAGGAGTTTTACTTCTTGAGTTGCTACTTCTTGGGCGGTTTTTAAAATTCGATCGGCGTTACCTTGGAGATCGCCGATGGTGGGATTGAGTTGGGCTAAAGCTATTTTCATTGTTATTATATAAATTATTTTATACTAGTATTGTAAATAAAACAATGTGTAGGGTGGGCACTGCCCACCATCTACATTTCAGGCTTTTCTGATGTTATAAAAATTTGCGCTGACCTATTTATACGCTAATCATATCTGTGCTAATATTTGTTCCATTAATATGCTATTTGAGAGCGAATATGTGGGCAGTGCCCACCCTACAAAATCTTCTACTAACTTTGAAAATTAATGATTAATTGAAGACTTTCATCATAGGCACCTTCATCCGCAAGAATTATTCCTTTCTTTTCACGTGCCAAGAATGCCTCTACACATGCCTTCATAGCCCAACAGTCTTCACTGAGATCCGACCAAGAAAATTCGATATCATAAATATTATTAGATTCCGCAATAAATGCTGCGATCTCATTTTTCTTTTTTTCGTCATCGACAGACTCACATCTCATATCTTTAATATTTTCCTCATACATTTCTTTCTTCATTTCTTCGACCATTTGTGAATCATCCACCAATTCAATGAAGATCGGTCGAAGATTTGGATCGTATTGAATCTCGATAAAAGATTCTTCGCCAATATTGAATTCTGGATCTTCATCAAAAAAAATGCCATCCTTGACTAATTCCGCAATATCTTCAAAATTAATTTTCTTGTTGTCTTTACAAAATATGTATACATGTCTAGGCATTTTAAATAAATCCAATTTGATACTAATCTTTTGTCCAGATCGCGCAACACTTCTTGCTTACTAAAAATTGCCTTTGTGCTCTCTGCGCCTCTGCGGTTAAATTACCATCACACAAATAATAATGGCTTATCCTTCAATGGTGCAAATGCCACGGGATCGAAGCGATATAAACTAGCAGGTCTACCGCTGCCACGAGAAGCTTTCATATCTGTCTCCTCTAGAAATTTTAGCTTGATCAACCGATTGCGAAAATTGGAATAATCCGAGAAATTTTCGCCGAGAACGGTGGTATATAACTGATAAAGATCGCTGAGGGTAAATAGCTCTGGTAGTACATCAAATGCGATCGGACTGTATTCTAATTTATTCCGTAACCGTTGGTGTCCGTATTCGATAATTTGTTGATGATCGAAGGCAAGATCGGGTAATTTATCGATCGGATACCAAGCAATTCCCCCCACACCTGTGGCAATCAACTCGGCGGCTTCATACCTGACTAAGGCAAAATAACTGACAGAGAGATAGCGCACATCGTATCGATCGGCTGCTTCACGCGGATCGCGTCCTGGGCCGCCGAAGGTGTATAGTTGTTCGAGATATAAATTATCAACTCGAATTTTCTCTGCTAAAATGCGATCGGCAGCGACTTCTAATGTTTCTCCCTGTCTGACTAAAGTACCAGGTAAAGACCAATATCCGATGTATGGTTCGTCATGACGCATCACTAGTAAAACTAGCAGCCGATTTTGGTGGGTATCGATCGAAAAGATCGCATTATCTACACCTACTTTAAAATCAGCCAGAATTTGCTTGGGTTGAGAATGTTCGGAAATTAAATGTTTTTTCAAGTTATGCTCTATCATAAAATCGATCGGTATCTAATAGCCTTAGAGGGTGTTTGAAAAGCCTAAATCTAATCCCCCCAACCCCCTTAAAAAGGCAGGGTGGTTTCATACAAGAAAAGAAAAAACCTCCTCAACTTGATTAGCCCACAACCGCAAAGCTTGAGGGACAGTGCGAAGACCGGCTCGACGGACTAAGGTAACAATCCAAGTGAAGAAAATCGCCCAGTTAACCGGAGCATAACCACCCAATCGAGGCGGATAGTCCTCAGAAAAAGTCACATCTTTAACCCAGTGGAGACGGTTTTCAATCGCCCAGTGACCGCGAATGAGCGCCATGTAGGTATCAGCTAGTAAAAACTCACTACTCAGGTAATAGACCGTTTCGGTAAAAGGTTTCTTAGCGCGGGTGCCAGTGCGGTTAACCATGATGACACTTTTGATGCCAACCCATTTGGTTAATATTTCCACAGGTGCCGCAAATACACTGACACTGCGCTCGACGATCCGGTCATGACTAGAATCAAGCACACTAGCATGACTAACGGCAGTTTGAGTTTGAGCGGTTAACTCAATCGCGCGATAAAGAGTGGGCTGATTTTGTTTGACAGCAATCAGACAATGATGACCAGCAGCGGCAATCGCCTCTACTGTGGCTGTCTGGGTGTGCAAAGCATCGAGTGAAATTATTTGTCCTGACGGCAACCCAGCTAAATCACTAATTAAATTTTGCGCTACACCAATCTCACTTTGGTGTTTATTCTCCATGATTTGAATTTGAACTACACCTGCGGATTGGTCGTCATAAACCGAGACTAAACTGGTGAAATTCTGTTGGCTGGTATTCCCGCCAGCACTAGTACACTTGATGCTTTTACCGTCTATCGATAGTAATCGATTCAGTAGCACTGGCATTGTGGCTAATGCCCAGACGTTAAACACTGTGACTAAGTATTTTGGTTCCACTGCTATCATAATCCGCCTGAATGTTGAGTACGATGGTGTCGATTTTGCGGGTGCTAACTCTAATAACTCCTCTAATTGCTCTTGATGTAACGACGCAAAGTCGGCTAGTGGTCTATATCCGATGTATCCACACAGGCTGCCGATTAGACTCATGGCTAAGATTACCCATAATGAATATTTTTTGCCTTTTGCTTTTCGATGGTCGGGTACTTGCTTTAATTGTTCTGTGAGGAGCATTTAGACTAATTTCCTTTGTGAGGTAACTTAGTCTATCCTCCTTTTCTTCCCCTGATTTTTCTTTCTGTGTATGAAACCACCCTGCCAACCCCCTTAAAAAGGGGGAGCCAGAGTCTTAGTCCCCCTTTTTAAGGGGGATTTAGGGGGATTCACACCAACTACGGGTATTAAAAATAACTTTTCAGACAGCCTCTTAATTCATAACTCATAGTTCATAATTTATACAGTTCCTGGTCGTGTATGTATTTTGCCACTGCTGGAGTCAAACCTTCGATCGCTGGCTCAGATAGCAATTTATGTGATTCGCTGGGAGATAGATGCGAATGATTGGTACGAACGATTGTTGAAGAAACTGCGGGAGTTGCTAAAGGTGCGATCGCGATACGTGCGCCTAAGTCGATCAGCTTATCTACGCTAGTTGGATCGATAGTATTACCCGTACGCGGCACGATTAATAATTTGACTTGGGCTAATAATTCAGCAGCTCGATACCACTGGGGTAATTGCTCGACTAAATCCGCACCGATTACCAAAACAAAGTCAGCATCACTCCAGATTTCTTTGGCGGTAATTAGTGATTCGATCGTCCGGCGACTGCTTAACTCTGGATAAACTTTGGCGCGATGACTAATCGCTGGATCGATTTCACCGATTAATAACTCTAGCATCTGCGATCGTTGTGCTAGTGATGCACCATGCACTTTAAACGGATTATCGGCTGCCCAAACTGCCACTCGAATCTCCTGTGGAGAGGCTCCGCCAACGAATTGCGATGCCAACCAACTAATAATTTCCTGATGGGCGATAGTTGGCGGATCGGCACTGGTTCCAAATAAAGCAACCTGCATTAAGGGAGTAGTTAGTAGGGGATTGGGAGTAGCAGATAGAGATAGGGGATACTTAATTGTTAGATCTCGCATCATGTTTATCCTCCATTACCTAAGCTTTGAGTCAGTCGGACTAAGGCTGGAGAAAGATCGACTGGTGCAATTCGATCGTAATCGATATCTCGCAAGTCTGGAGGTAAATTAGCTACACTTAGACCCGTTCGGTGTTTGATTGTTGCCAGATCTTCATCCGATCGGAAGCGCTCGCCGTTGTGCATGACAAGGTGTAATAAACCTTCACCTTCAGAGACTAAACCAAGAATATCTCGATCGAATCGTCCAGCTTGAAATTGCCGAAAAATTTGTTTTTTACCAGGGTAAGTCATCTTACCTGCAGATCGTTTCATCGTGGGAATATTATCGATTTCGACTAGTTTGTATACCCCATTGACTGGGCTACCCGTCACTAATTTTGTACCCAAGCCAAAGCCGTTAATCGGTGCGTTCGCCGCTCTCAATTTGGCGATTTCCCATTCATCCAAGTCGCCGCTGGCAAAAATATCTACTCCAGGTAGGATCTCCTTCACCTGTTTGGATAAATCAATTAAATCTCCAGAGTCGAGCCGAATTCCGGATAGTTCCATCTCGCCAGCCGCCACCCGTGTCGCTAAAGCTGTTGCCGCCGCGATCGAATCATAAGTATCGATTAATAATGGCGCTCCAGGAAAGTAACGGTGAAAAGCACTAAAAGCCGCTTGTTCGCTACCCGCTAATGCACCTAAAGCCATCACCAGTGAATGTGCCATCGTACCACTAGGTTTAACACCCAATTGTAAGGCAGCTAAAACATTTGAGGTACTGTCTAACCCACCAGCGATCGCTGCCCGTGCTGCCCAGAGTGAAGCTTGGGGGCTGAAAGCGCGGCGAGTGCCAAATTCGAGTAAGAGGGCATCGGCACCAGCCACATCGCGCAATCTCGCGGCTCTGGTGGCAATCAGGGTTTGATAATTGATGGTATTGAGGAGATAAGTCTCTACGAGCTGGGCTTGCCAGAGTGGAGCTTCGATGCGGAGGATCGGTTCGTTAGCAAAAATAACTGTTCCTTCGGGCACTGCCCAGACATCGCCTGTAAATTTGGCGGTAGCAAGTAGATCCCAAAACCGATCGGGTGCGTTAGTAAAAATTCCGGTAGCTTGGAGTTGAGCGATCCGATCGGGCGTAAACCGCAGTCGTTCCAGATATTCTAGGGCTTGAGTCAAACCCATCGCTACCAGGTAACCAAAGCCTGTTGGTAATTTCCGTACAAATAATTCAAAGCTAGCTGAGGCACACTCGACCGCTTCGCCTGTATAGCAAGCCGTCATCGTCAATTGATACAGATCGGTCAATAAGCTATAATCTTCAGTAGATAAGCATGACAGTGACTCTACCTGATGAAAGCTGGTATGATTCGGGAAAGTTTGTGGCTTCATCAATTTACGCAAGTTAGCTTTCCTATATTATGGTGATAAACACCATAATATGTCAACTAGTATTTTAGTACTTGTTGTCATTCTCCGGATCGAAATCGAGCGATCCCCAGTCTCGACCCTTTTGATGAAAATGGTATCAGAAGTGACATGGGAGGGTAAGATTATAGAAGCATGCATCAAGTACTGTTATCGCAGTCAACGATTCTGTTACTAACTTCGTAAACCACCGCCAGACAGTTGCGTATATAGATCGCAACGAAGAGACGGTAGAGGAGAGTAATTGATGTTAAATTGATGAGATTGCAGAAATTGGGAAATTGGTAAAGCCCAAATGATGAAACTGATAACTGCAAACTTCCAAACAGTTAAAGCAGAAATAGTCAATGTCGGGCAAGGTATGGATTGACTCTCTCTCTCAGCGGCTACGCCAACGATTCGGATGGGGAGATGGATCGATTTACTAGTTAGTGATAATTATTGAATACAGATCCGTTAGTCTAATGCTGTCATTTCACACCTTGTCAGACAACATGTAGTAAATCGCAGCCGCTCAACGTTGCAACCACGATCGTCCCAAGGCATAACCATTCCACGTGTATGGATAATTTAGTGTTGCTAAGATTGTTGGGAAGGGTGGTCTCGTCGAGTGTGCTGTAAGTTAGTAAGACTACAAACTTAATCAATGAAGATGTTCTTGGGTGGAGGTAAATTAAACTATATGGAATTTTCGATCGCCACGCTGCTATCGCATGTGAGTTCTGATAAGTTAGTTGCCCCAAAATTACTGGAAAAAAAGTTGGGTTGTGAAACCCCCGCAAGTGTCGAGCAGTTGGAATTGGCGCTGGAGTTACTAGAAAAAATCGGCATTTTGGTGAAGGAGAAAGGGAAGTTTCGGCGCGAACTAAGCGATCGAATTGTCGAAGCCAAGCTTCGCTGCTCTAGTAAAGGGTTTTGCTTTGCAATCCAAGATGAAGAGGCTGCTGATGATATTTACATCCGCGAAAGTCATCTCAGTAATGCCTGGAATGGCGATCGCGTGTTGATCGAGACGATTAAAGAAGGAACGCGGCGGCGCAGTCCCGAAGGTGCTGTCAAGCTGATTTTAGAGCGGGCAAATCCTTCCGTCTTAGCCAAGGTCAGAAAATTGGAAACGGGTGAGTATCGCGCGCTCCCATTGGACGATCGGCTGTTATTCGAGTTGGATGTGATGCCAACCGGGAATGGCGATACCAATGGGCACGAACCGATCGCGCTAGATGACATCCTCGATCACTTAGTGCATATCGATGTCGTCCGCCATGCGATCGGACAAGATTTACCAATTGGTAAGGTAGCACGGGTATTAGGGACTACTGCTGAATCGGCTGCCGATCTCGATATCGTCACCTGCAAACACGATCTCCACCTCACCTTCGGCCCCGAGGTAGAAGCCAGTGCGGCCAAGATTACCACTGGATTTAAAGATCGGCTGGCTGAAAAAAGAATCGATCTGACCCAGCTACCGACCATCGCTGTCAGTGCCGAAACCGGGCCGACCGACAATGCGCTGACGATCGAACATTTAGATGGCGAGATCCTCCGGTTGGGCGTACATATTGCCGATATTGCCAGTTATATTGCGGCAGATGACAGACTCGATCGCGAAGCAAAAAAACGTGGGACAGCAGTATATTTAGGCGAAAATACCATTCCACTCTTACCTGCAGCCATCCACGCTACTTGCGGTTTTAGCCCAGGTGTCGAACGGCTGGCGATTTCGGTGTTTCTCTCACTCAACGAGCGCGGCGAACTGATCGAATTTACGATCCAGCCGAGCCGAATTCGGTTGGATTGGTCGCTCCACCCCACTGAAATCGAGGCAATCTTGGCCGATGGAGCCACAGAAATTGACCCCCAAGCGATCGAAATCGTCAAACCGATCTGGAAGACGATCGCACCAGCTTTTCGAGAGCAGCGCCGAGCTAGAGGCGGTCTGGAAGTAGATTTGATCCAGAAGCAAGCTCCGTTTGCTGACGAAGGCAGGTTGGGCGCGATCTTTCTAGACGATCCGCTCTCGCTGTTGACCGATGTGATGGTGATGGCCAACTACGCTGTTGCCGTGCATTTACAAGCATTACAGGTGCCAGGAATTTATGCGATCCAGCACAATCCAGATCTGGTGGAAGTTAACGACTCGATCAAATTAGCAATCAATTTGGGTTTGAATTTCGAGGGTGAAGTCGAGACGGAAATTAGCGTCGCTGACTTACAGCGGCTCAGCAAGCAATTTGCCAGTTCGCCAGTGCCACAAGTCCTCAATTATCTGTTCAAATCCCTGCTCAAAACCACGGTATATAGTACCAAGCCGGGAACCCACTTCGGACTAGCGATCGAAAATGGTTATACCCACTGTATTTCCCCACTGCACCGCTATCCCGATATTTTAGTCCAGCGGGTGTTGCATGAAGTATTTGCTAATGGGCGCGATCGCAAGACTTCTCGCGCTAAAGAAATAATCGATCTTTCTAGTAGTAGCTGTCACGGCCAAATTACCTGGAACGTGCTCACGCCAACAGTTCAACAAGAACTAGAAACCCAACTTGCTGGCATCATCGCCCATCTTAACGATCGCACCAAGAGCGCCCAAGATGCGGAAAATGACCTCGCTGGGTTACAAAAAGCGGAGAAGATGAAGGCACGCACTGGGGAGATTTTCCAAGGTTTGATCACTGGGGTGCAATCTTACGGTTTCTTCGTTGAAATCGAGGATTCGCTAGTTGAAGGCTTGGTACATGTCAGTTCGCTCAAGGATGACTGGTACGAGTTTCGGCCGCGTTATGCCTGCCTGGTAGGACGCAAAAATCGCACTTCTTACCGTCTCGGCGATCGAGTAGAAGTGCAAGTCAAAAGTGTAGACTATTATCGCCAACAGATCGATTTAGTCACTGTCACCAGCGTCTTGTCAGAAGCCGCAGCAGCCGAGGCAAATCTCGACGAAGCCCAAATCGAGCCAACCTCTTTATCAGGAGAATTAGAGCGGGAGTTAGAAGACGAGTTCGAGGGAGAGGAGTTCGAGGGAGAATTTGAGGAATAGTCGCTGGTGGATAGCATTCTCCGCATGTGTTGCACCAAGCAGCTGAACGAGAAAGTGGATAAGTGAAAAGTGACTGGTGACTAGTCAATCTTGGCTAGTCGATCGATAACTTAGTTCACCTGAGTTCGGGATAAGGATCTACACTCAATGGCTTCTGGCTTTGTTCTTGCACCGCCGCCGATTGAAATCGGGGCTAACAATACAAAGTCCGCGTAGGCGGACTTTGCAACACGAGCCACGATTTGCGGCTCGCGCTCGTCGGGTTTCCCGACGTAAAAAGCGAGAAAAGACACAATCGTTGGCAGTGCAGGAACGGAGCAGATATCCTTATCCCGAACTGACGTTAGTTCCATCATTTATAATTTATCATTCATAATTCATAATTTAATGAAGCCCCTCATTCTCGGCGTTACTGGCGCATCTGGCTTAATCTATGCGATTCGATCGATCAAATATTTACTCGAAGCCGACTATCAAGTCGAACTAGTGGCATCTCGATCGACTTATGTAGTATTTCAAGCCGAAGACCAACTGCGATTACCCAGCGAACCCGACGAACAGGCTGAGTTTTGGCGCGAGCAGGCTGGCATACCAACTGCGGGTAAGTTACGTTGTCATCGCTGGGGAGATGTCGGTGCAAATATTGCTAGCGGCTCTTTTCGTACTCAGGGAATGGTAATTATTCCCTGTAGCATGAGTACTGTTGGTAAATTGGCGGCGGGATTAAGTGGCGATTTACTCGAGCGCGCCGCTGATGTCCAACTCAAAGAGGGCCGCAAGTTAGTTCTAGTGCCGCGTGAAACTCCATTTAGTCTGATCCATCTCCGCAATCTTACTACCCTTGCCGAAGCTGGTGCGGCGATCGTTCCAGCAATTCCTGCCTGGTATCATCAACCGCAATCGATCGAGGATCTGGTCGATTTTGTGATTGCTAGGGCTTTAGATCGACTCGATATCGACTGCGTTCCCCTCAGGCGCTGGAAAAGCGATGAGTAGAATCAGACTATTTTTCTTAGTACCACTTTTTAGAGAGTATTTAGTATTGCTGTTCACCTAACTACAGCCCCGTGGAGATCGATCGTTAGTGGTTGAGCTTGGACTTGGATATCGTGAGTTGCCCAGGCTTGAGACATCGCGTCGGCAACTGCCACTGCACGTTCTGCGGTAGTTAAGGCTAGTAATGTCGGCCCTGCACCGCTGATAACCATCCCATAGCCGCCAGCAGTTATTACGGCGCGTTCGACATCGGTGTAGCCAGGAATTAGCTTTTGACGGTAAGGCTGGTGGATGCGATCGACTAATCCCGCCGTCAACCAATCGGCATTGCCTGTCTCCAAACCCCGGATCGTTAAGCCTAAATGTGCCGTGTTAAAGATCGCATCAGCGCGACTGTATTCAGTCGGTAAAACACTCCTAGCTGCTGATGTCGAGAGTTCAAAATTGGGAATGGCAACTACAGGCACAATGCTACTATGCCAGGGAATATCGGCAATCGCCCAGCCATCCCTAGCTATCGCCGCTAAGCGACAGCCGCCGATTAAAGCTGGCACGACATTATCGGGATGTCCTTCCATCTCGATCGCTAGTTGCATCACCTCATCTGCGGATAGGGGCGAACCGGCGATCGCATTCGCACCCAACAAACCGCCGACAATCGCTGTCGCCGAACTGCCCAAGCCTCTAGCTAGCGGCACGCCTAATTCGATTTCGAGTTGAATGACCGGCGGCTGACGATCGATTCGAGTATACAATCTAAGAAAAGCTTGATAGGCGAGGTTGCTCTCGTCGATGTTGACTTTGGCTGCTTCTAAGCCCCGCACGGCAATTACGAGACTGTCTGTATCGATCGTTGTCAAAGTAAACTCGTTGTACAAGCTGAGTGCCGCACCGATGCAATCAAATCCCGCTCCTAGATTAGCGGTGGTAGCAGGGACGCGAATTGTGGATATAGTCGTCATATAAGCGATGTTCGGGGTTGAAAGTGTTTGTTAGCTAACAGTAATTGTAGATGAGCTAGGTTATTTTGCAAGATGTAAATGAATGTCACAGAATGCAAAGTATTCTAACTAGCGATCGGAATTAACCTGCTCGATCGCTTATATGATGCTAATGTATAGTTAGTCACAAAAAGGTGAGGTAGTTACATTATTCAGTTATAGATAACCACCTACAAAAGCTGACGCAGACTTTCAAGGCAGTGTAATCGATCTTGTCAGTAAGGTGAGTAAAATTCGCTACAGCGGAAGCAATTGTTTCCGAAATTTTTCTGCCTATCTCAACTTTAACCACAACCTAAATAGTAGGAGATGCTTATGAAGCTTGTGCTCCAGAGTAAGAACATCGAAATCACCGATGCGATTCGTGACTATGTGAATCAGAAAATTGTCAAAGCTGCCAGTCATTTTGAAAACATTACAACTAGCATAGATGTCAATCTATCAATTGCTAAAAATCCCCGCATTGCTGCATCGCAAGTAGCTGAAGTGACGATATATGCTAATGGGGCAGTGATTCGTGCCGAAGAAGCCAGCGAGCACTTATACGCAAGTATCGATCTAGTTGCCGATAAAATTTCTCGCCAATTACGTAAATACAAAGAACGGAGTTTTAATAAGAAAACCTCGACAGATATTAAAGATATTAGCGAAGAATTAGACTTAAAACTATTAGATTATAATCTGACTGACAACCGTGCTGCGACATTACCAGCAGAAGTAGTGCGGACTAAATACTTTGCCATGTCAGCACTGACGATCGAAGAAGCTTTAGCTCAACTGCAATTAGTCGATCATGACTTCTATATGTATCGCAGTATCGAAACTGGTGAGATTAATGTCGTTTATCGTCGCAACCATGGCGGATTTGGGGTAATTCAGCCTCGGCAAAGTAACGGCGATAACGGGCACGAAAAAGTAGCCACTGCAACAGAAGCTGTTGCCTTAAAACTATAGGCTAAATTAGTTTCCCGTTGGTAGTTTTAATATATTAACTATCGATTTAGTGGCTCGGGAGGTTTAATGATTTAAATCTCCCGACTTTTTTGAGATCTTTGGGGAACCTGACTTTTCGCGAATCGCTGCGCTCTCTGCGCCGCTGCGGTTAAAAAAAACTCTCTGACAGTAATACTGCCCGTTCGCTCATTTCGATCGAGCCTCTTGAATTAATGACAACAGAATCAGTGTCTCAGGTCTTACCAAAATTGAGATCTCGATCGAATAGTCGATCTGTACTAAAAATTACAGATAAATTCAAGGGATGACTATTTACTGTGAAAGCTGAAACCATTGCAAAATAAAGATTTTGTTTAATTAAATCGGGAATTTAAAAATGAGCGAACGGACAGGTAATAGGGTAGAATTACGATCTAGATTTTTCTGGCGGGAAGGGAGCAGAATCTCGATCGAATCAGCCCATCGATCCTCGCAAGGTATCGATGGGCTGATATCGTTTAATTATCGCTCGGCGAGCGAGTAACTAGAACCATTCAGAGACGGCTTCTTCCTTTGTATTGGTATTTTGGGAAGGGGTAGCACGATCGAATGTCATATGAATCGAGCGTTGTTGTTCGCCATCTTTGGCTACAGCGACGATTGGATAATCGATATTGCCATCCTGGAAGGACATCTGGAACCGGAATGTGCCATCGGGATTGAGCTTGATGTTCCGTCCGCCGATCGAAACTGTGGCATCGGGTTCGGTAGCACCATAGACGATCAGCTCAGCATCAGCAATCAGCCAGAATTGACGTTTGCGATCTGCCGTATCCATCCCAATTCCCGACATACCAACGCCTGACATATTTACGCCAGAAGCAGTTGGTAACGCCCACATCCCAACGCCAGAGGGGAAGACAAACGAACTGAGCGACTCCATCGGTGAGTGTTGCATCGAACCATAGAGCGAACCAGCCACCCGCATTGATTCGGTTGATTCTGCCATCCCGAAAATCCGTTCGTAGATCGCGTTGCGTTCGGTGGTACTTGCAGCACTGTCTGTACCACCAGCGGCGGAAGCTTTGTGGCTGGGGGGTACGAGTTCGACAAAGGTTTTCCCTGCCAATTCTTCTTCCCAAGGTACGGTAATAAAGATGTCTTCGATCCAATCGGAAGGATAGACAGGAGGAATACCGACAGAAGCAGAGCGAGCTAAGACTAACCAGCGTCCGTCGCCACAACGGTAACCGATATCGATCGAGTAGGAACGATCGCTCACTGGAATCGGTAAATACCATTCCCGTGCCATTTCATCGATCGGGTATTCTTGAATGCTGTGGGGGCTTTGATGCTCTAAATTGATGTCAGTCACATCATAGATCCGGAGCGCCAATTGTTGTCCGCCATGATAGCGCAACTCATTTTTGTGCTCGATCGGGATGTCCCAGTAAGCATAAGCCCATTGTGGATCGCGTGGCATTAAGACGATCCGACTTTCCCCATAACCGCTGGGTAAATCGCCCAAGCCTTCATCCGCGCTAGCTAGCTCAGCAGCAGTAAGATCGACATCGACTCCGAGTTCAAATTTTCCTGCTTCCACTGCTAATTGTGCCTCCAGTTGTGTTGATGGGCTTTGAGTAGACTGAGTACTCTGAATTTTCTGAATTTCTTCCAGGAGTTGGGATTTCCTCATCCTGCTGTAACGGGAGACTCCACAGGCACTAGCCACGCGGCGTAGTTGTCTGAGAGTCATTTCTTCTAATGAGTTGTCTGTCGTCACGATCCGACCTCCGAATAGTGTGTAGATGCTAAATCTTTCGGACTTGCATTTACACTTGTTGTCACTTAAGAAAATTTGCTGTTGTTAGTCAGTTGCTCGACTAACTGGGTTAGAGCGGTTTATTAAATTTCTAGAATCTACCGATCGAACGCTGAATTCGATCTGTATGTGACTAAATTACGATCTTTAAAAATACATCTGTCCAGTGGAGATAGTTGAGTCTGAAAAGAAGCAATCTTTTTAGTTACTATTCACAAACGACTGAGTGCATATACCTATCTAACAAAATTACCCCCCGATTAGTCAAGGGGGGATCGCCTTTATTTTCTAGGGTTTGATGATTCTACGTCGTTTGGGCGATCTCAATTGTGATGAAACCTTGACAATTGAGATCGCCAGCTCTCCAATAGTCAGCTGTAACGTCCAGACGAGGGAGTAGCACCCGAAAATTTGCCAACGGTTTAAATTCCCAATAATCCCATCAACATTTCAGGAACGGGAATCAACATCAAAACTAAAATAGCTAAGATCGATACACCCAAAGCATCGCGCCAGTTATTGAGTTCGGAGACATCATTCAGTGCGGGTTCGTCGATCGCCGGAATTAGCGAAACGACAATCGCCAGAAACAAGAGATCTTTACTTTCAAATCCCGATGCGCGAAACCGAATAAACCCGACGATTAGCAAGACAACTTTACTCAATTGACTGACGATCGCACTAGGTTTTTGGCCGAACATCGCATGAACGATATAACCGCCAGATAATCTCCGCAACGGCATCAAATCGATCGTAATAATCAATAAACTAATGTAAGCAGCGATCGCCACCCCATGTAAATCGATCGCCTGCTCGGCCATAAATCGACTCCCTAATGCTAGTTTGCTCAATACGGCAATTAATAGTGAAAAGCGCGGATTGAAGGCGTGAAAGCTAAATAAGCTGGCTTTGAGATCGAGTGGCACGACGGCTGACTGCCCCAGCCCCCAAATCAATAGCGGAATCGAGATGGCTAAACCCAAAAACGATGCAGCAAACCCCAAATCGAACACCGCTTTGCGATTGGGAATCGGCGATCGCATTTGTACCAGACAGCCATAAGTACCAGGCGGAAATGGTAGGGGAATAAAATATGGAAGATTGGTCTCGATCTGATAAAATCTGGCGACTAAATAGCGACCGAGATCGCGCAGCCCCAAGATCGTCATGATACTCAAGGCATAAGGTAAGCCCGCCTGAAGCAGATCGGTGAGCGAGCCAGCTTTAAATCGGGATAGTGCCGCACCAAAATATGTTGTGGGCAGGAGTGTTAAAAATAAAAGGGCGAACGCGATCGTATATTCGAGCCAGCGTCGCGAGCGCACGATCTGAGTATATTGCGGACGTGGTACTAGGGCAAAAAATGGTTTGCCAGTAGATAAACTATATTGAAATAAGATAAAAAATCGCTCGCCGAATAAATCTTCGACATTCCGCACGATCGTTGCGTAAGCAGTGTCGGAATTAGTGCGTAATTTACCCCGACACAATACTGCTTGCGGACGGTATTCAATCTTTTCTAAAAAGAAGACATTCCACGCAAAACAAGTCCGTAAAATTGCTTCTTCTTCTGGTTCGATCGGTCGTACGACGATCGCTTCTTCGGTACGTTCGGGTTCTGGTGTCAAAATTTCAGCGGATTGCTCGTTCGATCGCTCTTCGGTTGTTTGGCTGGGACGCTCGGCATCAATGGGCTGTTCGAGTGGCTTTGCTAGCGAACGCGGTTTCGGTCTACCCCAGTCTAACAATCGCCAGTACAAAAACCAACAAATCGAACAGAGTAAAACGGCAGCGGGAACTGTGGGGATTTGCTTGCCTGAGGCAACAGCGGCTCCAGTTAATAGCGGGGGAGTCATCAGTACTGCCCATAAGATCCACAACGGCACTGCGGTCATGCGACTGACAGTTTGATGTAGAACGAAATATGTCAGAATCCCTAATAAAATTAAGACGAAAAGTAAAGACAACCACATGAATAAAATTAGTAGTAATCGATCGAACTCGATCTAGGTTGTTACCGTCGATTTATCGTGTATATCCGCTACAGTTACTGTAGCTAAGCGATACCTGCGGCGATCGTAAATTGGTATAATCCAAAGCGTAGCCAAACGCTCTCTCATGCCGCCAGAATTAAACTTGTCAAATTCATCATTTCCTCCCAAAGCTGCTGTTGGTGGCAAACTGCCAACAGAAATTCTGCCAGGTATTTTTGCTTTTGCACCAAACCGCGACACATTAGGCGGCACTGCTTATACGATCTTAACGTCCGGAGGTAATATCTTAATCGATAGCCCAGCTTGGAACGATGTCAATCGACAGTTTATCCTCGATCGTGGTGGAGTGAATTGGTTGGTAATTACCCATCGCGGTGGTATTGGCAAAACTACAACCATCGCCACCGATCTGGGTTGTGAAGTCATCGTGCAAGAACAAGAAGCTTACTTGCTGCCAGAACTTAAAGTCACGACCTTCCAGCACAAATTTAATATTAACGATAGCATACACGCGATCTGGACACCTGGACACTCCCCCGGGTCGAGTTGTATTTATTTTGTGGGTAATGGTGGCGTACTCTTTACTGGCAGACATCTACTCCCAAATCAGTTGGGCGACCCCGTGCCGCTGCGCACTGCCAAAACTTTTCACTGGCCGCGCCAACTCCGCAGCGTCAAGGCGATCTGGCAACAATTTCCGTCCTCGCAACCGCTAGCGTATATCTGTCCTGGGGCGAATGCTGGCTTGCTCCGAGGAAAAGGATCGATCTGTGTATCCTCCTAGTTTTGGCGGAGCTTAGCAATCGCTTAGATCTCGCTCGAGAGCCAAGATTCACCCCAAAATTCTGCTACAGTAAATAGGCAAGATCTCATTTATCAGAAAAACTTTTACTTCTCATTAAAGGAACCTATTATGGACTTCGACTTTAGACTCTTGATCGTCCTCGCTCCCCTCGCGATCGCTGGTGGTTGGGCGGTGTTCAACATTCTCCCCTACGCTCTCAAACAAATTCAAGGTCTGCTGAGTGAGAAAAATTAATCGATTCGCTCGCAGGTAGGGGCAAGCAACTAGAGACTAGGCTCGAGAGCGACTACCTGCTTTTGGAGCGAACGATCCGTTCGGCCACCAACTACTAGCCACTAGTCACTAGTCACTAGTCCCTAACCGACGTAAAGATTCGAGTTTAAGGTTTTGATTAAGGATACCAAAACCTTATCCGATCGATTCTCAATTCAAGTTAATGCGAAGCCACACCAATATTGAATGTATCGCGATTCAGTTCGATGATTGCGAGATCTAAAATCCTTCTAATTGGTCTACCCGTAGCCAGACATTTGGTGCGGGTACTTGACCGAATTTAATCAGGGCATAATCGCCACGTAGATCTAAAACCTCGCCTTTGGTTTCAAACAAATAACTAGGAAACCGCGAGTCGCTGGCTTTGGCTTCCAGACTGTTTGCTAACTTACTCGCGATCGCGCGAACCGAATCTCCTTTTTTTACTGACATAATCTCATCTCGATACTGCAATTGTTATTTACCAGGATACACGAGAAGCTTACCCCATACTCTGGAGTAAGCTTCTGGTTAATTAATGCCGATCTTAACGGCGGCGACTGCCAAATCCAGAACTAGAACGGCTGCGACCACCGCTACCAAAACTGCGATTGGAAGGACTGCTCTGACGCACGGTAGAGCGACCCGATTGGCGGAGCGTACTGGTACCGAATCCCGAACCAGTCGAGCGCGTGCGTTCGACCGATCGATTGGTATTAGTGCGAGTATTACTACCAAAATTATTATTATTCAATCTGCCCGTCGTGCGTAATGTCGTCCGATTGACTACTGCTGGTGGGGGAGCATTATAGTTATTTTGATAAACAGTGACGGCTTGACCGTAAGTACGTCCGTAGCCACCATAACCAAATAGTCCGCCACCGGAATTATAAACAGGTGGAACATAATACTGCGGACGGAATAGGGCGTTGCTAATGGCTTGTCCGGCAATTTGTCCAGCTACAGCTCCCGCAAACGGTGTCCAGAAATTCGACTCTCGTTTGACTACGACAGTTTCTTTTTGTCCTGTTTGGGGATTGGTTTGAGCCTGAGTAACGTTATGGATGTACTCAATTTTAAAATCTTGAGGTATGTGTAGGGAAGCTTGACCGTTGTCGGACTTGAAGTAAGCTTGTTCGTTAGCTTTAACTTCTTCATCGGTCAACCGTGCCATTTGGAGATTAGTGGTGCGGTAGGCTGGTGGCGTACCAGCAGGGGTATTCAGCAGCATTAGGTCGTATTCGCCGTTAGCATCGTTATACGTGGCTTGCTGGACGGGATACTTGCCATCGGCGATCTGTTTTTGGTTGGTGTTGTTGCTCACCGTGGGATTTTGGACGGAAGTAGGCGACTGTTGGGTTTGTCCCTGAGATGCCCGATCGTTATTTCCGGAGCCGCAGGCTACCGAAGTTACCGATAAGGTCAAAGCCATAAAAATTATCACTAATCGACGTAACATATAAGCTGATTTCATGACTGTTGTATTTTTTTATTTTAGCTAATTCTCAGGTCGCTCTACAATTTACAATTTCGAGCCAAAGCTATTAGATCGAGTTGTTTTATAATTATATTACCCGATGCAATCGCGATCGCCGATACAGCAAACCGATCGGCAATATCTGGTTAACCGAATCCCCCTAATTTGGTGAATATGTGTATGTGGATATTGCCAATAACGATTTATAATTCACCGCTAGGCGGGTGGATACTGCCCATCGGCCACCTAAATCGATCGAATTGCTACTAATAACTAGCTTCGATCTCCTAGTTGCTAAATTACAATGGAATCAACTCAGGAAAATTTTGCAATACTTGATCGTCAGTAAGTTCGTCACCAAATCGTGCCGGTGAGAAATGAACGTAAATCGCCCGGAGACGTTCTTGATAGTGAAGATTGATTAAAGACTTCAATCCAGTTTTAAGTGCAGACATATCCGCAAGATCGGTTTCGAGGCTGGGTTCTTCGCCTTCTAATGCTACGGTCAGCATCACGATTAAATTGCGCGTTGGCGGTAATGTCAATTGCTCGTTAGGATTACTAGCCCCACTCAAATCTGGTTCGCTTAAATAGCGTCCAGCAGAATCGGTGAATAATTCATTGGCATAGTCGCCAGCTGCACCTTCATCCCAGAATACATCACCTTCATTTGCTGCCGATCGCCAGTAAGTGTCGTATTGCAATAGATTTTGACAGATTTCGACCAATCCCTCGCCCACAATTGTCAGATCGCCATCAGACTCGATCGCTTGTCTGGCAGCTTGATTTAAAATTCCCAGTAGTGGCGAAACTTCTTCACCACCCAGATGGACAAAAATTCGCGCTACGACAAATTGGGTTTTGCCTGTCAATTTATTAAACTGGTCGCGTAAGCTCATATAAGTATGGGGGTAGATGTACGGGTAGGTAGATGAGCGACCGAGTGAATCGGCTACTGGATATACTATTCACTATTCACTATTCACTATTCACTATTCACTATTCACTATTCACTATTCACTATTCACTATTCACTATTCACTATTCACTAGCCACTAGTCACTAGCCACTAGCCACTAGCCACTAGCCACTACCCCAACCATTCTAAAACACGATTCCAACTCCACCAGGGGTCGCGATCGGAATTTAAGTTTTGACAAGATTTGTTACTGATATAGCCAACATGTCCGCCATGGGGGGTGAGGATGAGATCGAGATTCGATCGAGTATGGGCGATCTCGCGCAAATCCCCAGCTAGTGTCGGATCGAATAACGGATCGTCAGCGGCATAGATAATCAGTACTGGCTTATCGATCTGTTCGAGAAAATATAAGGGACTAGTCGCCGCATAATAGTCTTTGACAGTGGCAAAACCCAGACGGGGAATCACTAATTCGCGATCGAATCCCCAAATCGATGTAGCCCGTTCGATCGCTTGCGGATCGATTTCGGTAGGATGATATTTGTGCAGTCCCCAAGCTAATTTTCGCAGTTCTTTGGAGATCGATCGTTCCAGATATTTGCCCGTGGGATGCGCCATCAGATAAGTCAAAGATCGATCGGATTCTAGGCTGGGACAGATAACCGCGCCGCCAGCAATCTCTGGTACGTCCCGACCCGCCTTTACACCCCATAGCGCCAACTGACCGCCCAAAGAGTACCCAATTACCCACATCGGTGCCGGACAGCCAAGCTGGACGGATTGGCAGGCAATCCGCACATAGTCTTCACCCTCATGGATGCCGTCAGATGTTAGTTGCGGAGATAGTTCGGCGGTTTTCCCATGTGCGCGCCAGTCAAATAAGACAACAGCATAGCCTTGGGCGTAAGCTTTGCGTCCCAAAATCCGTAAGAACCATTGATTGTCTAAAGTTCCAGTGATCCCATAAGTAGCAACAATCGTTCCTTTCGGATTGGTAGGAATTGCATAGATCCCAAAAATCGGTACATCCCCGTCGCCCGAGAAAATATGCTCGTGGTAAATTGGCTCGGATTCGATCGTGTATTTTTCCCAATCTCGGCTAATGCTCAACGCGGTATACAGCGTCATAGACAAACCGGATTGCAACCACCAGGGGGGTGTGTATTGTGGATTCAAGAGCTTACGGGGTGTGGGAAGTTGGCGAACTCAATCATCCTTAATGTTAACTAATTTCCCGATCGAGGGTAGTTGATGATCTGAACTCACTACAAAATTTTCGTTAAATCCAGATTAAATCCTGGCATCACATCCTGACAATCGATCGAGTTTGGAGACTGCATGACTTCTACCGATCTGGCAGATCGATAAACTTCAACCTGACGATCTTGAGGATTGCAAATGTTGACTAAAAGTGTTTGGCTATCTACAGATTGAGGTACGTTCATAAAACCTCCACGCGATCGAGTAGTTTGCAGTGTATTTTCATTATGTCAGAATCGCGAGCGCTGCCGATATATTCGGGCGTGCATTCGAGCGTCAGATCGATCGGTGGTTTTGATAATTACGCTAACTAACCGATCTCGGATCGCTACTGGCTCGGTTTCAATAGAGGAAACGCCAGATCGACCCCTTATGATGGAAATATTAAAAGTTCAAAATGTCAAAAAGCTCGCTGATATTTCTTACTTTAAGTCCCTGACTAAGATTATTTATTATCCACATTGTCACGTTATTAAAGTGGAGTCCTTTGAGTTCGAGCGGCACACGATCGATCGCGGAGTGGTACTGGTAGAGGTTGTAGATCTACATTCCAAGGAGCGTGCTAAGCCGATCCGGTGGGATCGACACGGGATCGATGCGATCGCGGCTGAGGAAAATTGGGGCTTATTAAGTCACTTTTTGTATCTAGATTTTCGCAGTCATCTCATTCAATACAGCCGGAATAACTTAATTAGAAAAATCAAAAACAAGCTCGGTTTAAATTGATAGTTACTCAGCAGTAGAGCGCGCGGGTAATGTCAGTGTCAAGGCAGTTTGTCCCGCAGGTGTAGCGTCTAGGGTCAGATCGCCACCGTGGGCGTAGGCGATTTCCCGTGCTAGGCTCAGTCCCAATCCCAAGCCTTCAACATGGCGATTGCGGGCGGGATCGCCGCGATAAAAGCGATCGAAGATCCGGTTGCGCTCTGCTAGTGGGATGTCATGAGAGCTATTCGCGATCGTCACTAAAATTAGGAGATCGCGCTGTTTGGCTGAAATTTGCACCCAGCCATTCGGCAGGTTATATTTGATGGCATTACCGATCGTATTTTGCAACACTTGAAGTAATAGTGCCCGATCTGCGCTCACCTTCAGGGATCGAGAGATCTGTACTCGCACTTCTAATTCTGGAGCTGAGAGTTCGATATCTTCAGCTAGATCTGCCAGTAGCTCGGATAACTCGACTTCAGCAGTATGCACGCGCATTTGGCCGGCATCTGCTAATGAGAGTAGCAATAACTTGCGGACGATCTCACTCAGATGGCGAACTTCATCGAGTAACCCACTCAACCGTTGTTGTAACTCCGAACCAGCAGGGGCAGCTTGCAGCGTGCGCTCTAAGTCACCCTGTAAGATCGATAGCGGTGTCTTCAGCTCGTGAGCGGCATCCGCACTAAATCTGGAAGCTTGGGCAAAGCTGCGCTCCAACCTTGCCATCATTTGGTTAAATACCTGCAATAGTTCCTCGAATTCGCTATCGGTACGATCGGTCGGTACGCGGCGATCGAGTCCTTTGACAGTCACGTTCCGGAGATTTGCAGTTAGTTCCCGCACTGGTGCCAGCGCCCGTCCTGATAGCCACCAAGCCCCGAGCGCAATCGATCCGAGAATCAGCGGAATCACCACTGCAAAAGCATTCCGAATCGCCGCCATTTCGCGATCGAGCGTACTTAAATTCACGGCAATTGCCAACCGAATCGGCGTAGCTGTGACAGCACCTACCCGCCAGGAACCCGTGGCTGTCGATTGAGTGACTAACGGCGCGAGTTGACTGGGCAAGCGCATCCCTTCGCGAAGATTGGCTGGAGGTGTCTCCAGCGGCGGTCGTCCGAAGCCTTCTGGCAGTGATGTAAAGGCTGACTGATGCGGAAATGTTGTAATTTTAGTCAGATCTGTTGTCCAGGTTGGAGATTGAAAGACTGTTTGAGATTGCCGATTTTTGACTAGTAGTGCTAGGTTAGTACGGGCATCGATCGCAAAAGTTGAGGACAGAGAGCTAAAGTATTCTTCCCAGTGCTGTCTGGGTGTCGGTCGATCGGCTTCACGCAATAATTGATTTTTGATACCATCATCGATCCGATTGAGTTCGGTATGATAAATCAACCAAAAAGACACGGAGCCAAAACCTACCAGTGCAACACCCGCCAACAGTGAGGAGAGGAGGGCGATTCGCAGTCGAAAGGAACGAGATAGGGAAATTGGGTTTGTCGCCACGGCAAGCAAGCTAAGTTAAAGTTCTGGTTTGCGAAACCGATACCCCACCCCCCGCACGCTGTCGATACAAGCTATTCCCGCTAACGGCTCGATCTTCTTGCGCAACCGCTGAATACAAACATCGACGAGATTGGTGTTGGGATTGAAATCGTAGCCCCAGACATGTTCGAGGATTTGAGTACGGGTAAATACCCGCCCAGGCGATCGCATCAGATATTCGAGTAAATTAAACTCACGCGTAGTCAGTTCTACCGACTGTCGATCGCAAGTAACTTCCCGCGTAATCCGATCGAGTTCGATCGATCCGACCCTGAGTAAATTTTGGTGTTCGCCCGAGCCACGCCTGACAACCGCATAAATGCGTGCGATCAATTCTTCCACAAAAAACGGTTTGGTTAAATAATCATCCGCACCGAGATTTAAACCTTCCAATCGATCGTCCAATTCATTTCGCGCTGTCAGTAACAACACTGGCGTATTGCGTCTAGCTTGACGCAAGCCTTTGAGAATTGCCAGTCCATCCTTCCCCGGCACCATGATATCCAAGACGATCGCATCATATTCATGCTCCATCGCTTTGAGATAACCATCGTTACCGTTATCGCAATAATCAACGACAAAGCCGCGCTCTTTCAATCCGGCTCGGACAAAATCAGCGATTTTTACTTCATCTTCAACATATAAAACGTGCATAACCGCTAGGCGGAATTATAAATTATGAATGTCGATCGAGCGAAATAAATTAATAAATATCCGAATCTAAATCAGCTTGAAAATCTTAGTTTGCGCGGTGGGCATGGGCTAACGGCTAGGTTACAGCTTTAGCACCGTCTCGTTAAAATCGATGCCATCTTATTTATTAGAGCGATGGTATATCTTCAATTTACTCGATCGCTTAGCATTACTCGATCGTCATTACAGATTTGTAATGATGAAGCGGGCCAAATTGTCATGGATGTATCGTTCAATAAGTATATGTGCATCTTCGCCACGCGCGATAGCTAGTGACTCTCCGATTCATTATTCAAGCAATGAGACAGTTCTGGAAAATCGGCAATCGTAAGTTTGACTCCCGTCGGGCGATATCGCTGGGCTTATTTCTAGTGGTACTGTTATTAACCACAGGATATCACAGCTGGTTTCAACCGCCAGCAGTCGCCTATAATCCGATCGCCTACAAGCCTTCAGTTGCCAATGTCGATCTCCACCATATTCCGATTGGGGATGGGCGAATTTCGACTAAACCCGAGCAAGGATTTGTCTGGTCGTGTCGGACGCAATTTGGCGGGCCGCGCAGACACGGCGCACATGCTAGTGGCAATTGGATTCACCAAAACGCCACTTATGACTTCACTACCAAACCCACAGTTAATGGGAATGTCTATTGGCCGGGAGATTTTAAGATTGCCATGAGGGATAATCAGCGCGAGATTATCAGCAATCGTCTCCCCCAAGATCCGACGGGAAATTTCCCAATTTCACCAAAAGATGATGCTTATGCATTCGATCGCAATCCTAACTCGATTCGATCGGTTTCAGCCACGCTAAATTTAACCGCCAACCCCGAACTTGCCGCCGAGCCAACTTGCTTACCGATGGGTCAAGTCGGTATCCTGCTAAATGGTGGTTATTTATTTAACGCGCTCGATGCCAATGGCAAAGATGCTGTCGCTCACGAAATCCAAGATAGCTGTCAAGGACACCCCGAGCATCGCGGCACCTATCACTACCACAGTATTACCACCTGCCTCGACAAACGCGATCGGGGTAAAGGACATTCGGCATTATTAGGTTACGCGCTAGATGGATTTGGCATCTACGGTCATCGCAGTGAAGGCGGTAAGGTGATGACGAATAACGACCTCGATGTCTGTCACGGACACACCCATGAAGTCGAATGGGATGGCAAAAAGCTTAGTAAATATCACTATCACGCGACCTGGGAATATCCCTATACAGTCGGCTGTTATCGTGGTACACCTGTAAAATTGGCACGACCTCCCAGACTGGATCCACCACCAATGCCCCCGCCAGGGGATCTGCCACCACCGCCTCCCGATCGAATATGAATGTAGGTGCCGCGAGATTATTTGTCAGCAGCGATGGCTACTCAGTACCAGCGATTAAAATCGCGGCTACCTTTACAAAGTCCGCCTTCGCGGACTAAGATCTCAGTCCGCGAAGGCGGACTTTGCATCACGAGCAGCGGTTTCTAACCGCTGAGGCTGAGATCGCTTAAAATTCATAATCTGGATTGCCAACCTGAAAAACATTTAGCCCCAAATTGCGCCACATCCTACAAACTTTCGGTCGATCGTCGATTACGCCCAACACATTATATTTGCCACGCACATGTAGATAATATAATTCTGACTTGAGAATATCATCAGCACGACTATCATCAGCCGATCGCATGAATAGATCTTGATGCTCGATCTTGTGCTTCTTCAACCATGCAATCGTTAGATCGCGGCAAACACTCGATCGACCGGATAACACGATAATCGTCGTATCCCGTCCTAGTTTTTCGACCAGCCTTGCCACCGCCAGATTGAGATCGTCTTCATCGACTCGCTGCCACTCAAATGGATTGCGCGTATTATTAATCGCTAGCGTGCCATCGATATCTACTAAATAACAATCGGGTAAATCTGGATCGATTGTAGGTGATGGTTCTGGCTGTGCCAAGTATTCATAATACATCTGCTCGATCGCTTCTTGCCCGACTGAATTCGATCGCACTAAATCGCGCTTGATACATTCCGCCAAAGGTACATAGGTAAAGTCCTGAATGACAAGTTTAGCCTCATGTTTTTCCGCTAGCTCGGTCGCTCGTTTGAGATGAATGGGATTGAGATTGGTATCCGACCAAATTACCGAATACCCCTGCTCGAAATAATACTCAGTTAACAAATCGCGAACTTTAACGATCCGTTTCTCGCGTTTACCCGTCCCACTCAGTTGCGAGCGCAAATCATCTTTACAGAGATTGGCAGTTTCTGGATATTTTTGGATATATTCTTTTGCCCAAGTTGTTTTACCGCTTGCGGGCAAACCCTTAGTAATAATTAGTTTCAACATCTTTTGTTTAGGCTCTACTGTCGTCAGGCGCTCTTTCTGTTTATTCCTCTCCCTTGGCTCCCTCTGACTCTTATTCCCCTCCTCGGAGGGGTGCCCGATAGGGCGGGGTGGGTTAGTTTGTGCGTCTACATCCGAAACTTGCGCGTCGTCTTGCGACGATCGAAATGGACGCTGATAGTCTGGTTTAATTAGTTTCCAGATGACTTGACGATAATCGCGTTTATCCAACATCAAAAATAAAACGCCAGGATACTTCTGAGTCTGAAAATATAGTGCCGTCTCCTTCCGATCTCCTAAATCTTTAAATGCTTGTAGACATTCAGTTTCAATCGCCTGATATTTAGTCTCCAGTTCTAACTTAGTATCTTTTACCCAGTTATAAAACTCATCGGGAACGGAATCGAGAAACTGGTCGAGATCTTGATTTTGGCTCAGACATTCCCAGATATCTTTAGCTTGGACTCGGGTAATAATTCGGTGCAACCGGACATAATCAGCCAGTTTATACTTCAGCCGAAAACCGTTTGGCCATCTAAGGATAAATCCTTCATGGTTATGCAACTCAGCTTGGCGCGAATCGATCGATGTAATCCATTCTGGTAAAGTAGTCGCTGGATAAGTTTCTGCTCGATCGATCCAATTTATTTCATGATGTTCTAATTCCACTCCCGTCTCGGTATGTACCGCAGCCAATAATACCAACCGTCGATCGTCGCCATAGTCTACAACGATCCGATTACTAGGATAGATAATTTCAAATAGATAGGTATATTCGGTGTCGAGAGTAGCGACATCAGCTTGATAATCAGCCAATAACACCCGTGCCATGTGTGCTTGCTCCGAAGCAAAACTGCCCCGTGAAGCTACTTCCCACTGCCCTTGATAGTGAAACAAGATAATCAGCGATCCATCGAGCTTCTCGTAGATATTTGGCACACCATCGGGGATTTTACCCTGATATTCTTGGAGATTAAAAAACTTAGGTAACGGTCTCGCGATCGGTCGATAATTGTTATCTAACACCAACCCTCGACAGTGCAATGTCGCATCTACCCAATATCGATCGAATTGAGCTTTGGCCGTATAGTTATAAATCGTCAACGGCAAGCTGGGGTGAGTCTGGCTCAGGATATACCCCTGTTGGATCAGCGATGGTAAAGTTTGGGGGTCGAAGGGTAAGTTAGTCATGCGTGCTGTCGGTGTGAGCAGGTTGGTTTAAATCTAAGTTACTAAGTTACCCGATCCTACTTCCCCGAAGCTAATTCATGATTCGATCGCTCAACCAAAGTAATCGCCAGGTTTTTGGGTAGATCGATCGATTCAACCTGGGGGATACCCCGAACTAATCGGTAGATTCATCCTTTGAGCGGATAGGATAGGAACCTGTGAATTTTCCTTTGGTAGAAACGCTAGGGGACTAGCTTAAAAATAAAGTACCATTCAGGTTGGGACAATTGTGATATCCCATTTTGGCAGAGTTACCGAGCGGTGCCAGAGTCGAATTCTTAACTTACTGGATTGAGAAAATTCAACCATTCGCTTAATAAATTGACTCCGATTGCTGCGAGTAGCTGCACCCCCATCAAGATCTATGACTAATTCCTCTAGCTGGGAATAGATGATTAAATTATACTTTCGTTGGCTACGCCAACGAAAGTAATCGATTAAAGTTTCAAGATGTTTGGTAAATCTTTGTTCGGCGATCGGAATATTTTTCTTGTACCATCGTTTATCGCCTGTTTTGTTTCCACCGACTAAAACTATTGCCTGACGGATCGGGTCGAAGGCAAATATGATTCTCCACGGTTCGCCAGCATGTTAAACTCGTAGCTCTTTGAGATTGGGATATTGACTACCCTGAAATGTATCAACATAAGGTCTACCCAGTAATGGGCCTTCTTGCTTTAACAATCCCAGTCCTGCCAAGATCGAATCCTGTACATCTTCTTCTTGCTCATAGAGCCAATCTCTAAAGGCTGGGTCAAAGATAATTATCTATTCCATACGATTATGGCATTCCATTTTGGAATAAAGTCAATATGTATGACGATCGAGTAATATCGATCGAGCATGTAAAATGAAGAGACAACAGTTGAAATGAGGTCAAACCGATGACAGTTGGAGATCTCAAATATAGCAAAGAAGAATTTGCTCGACGCGGGAATGAAATTTACGAAACCCAGATACGCCAACAAGTTGAAGAGGGAAATCATGGTAAAATCGTCTCGATATCGATCGAGACAGGATCATTTGAGCTTGCCAAAGATACAATGACAGCATCCGATAAATTACTCGAACGCTATCCAGATGCCCAAATCTGGCGAGTTCGGATCGGACATAAAGGTGTTCATCGTTTTAGATTGGTTCGGCTGCTGTAATTTTATGATGCGCGGAATTGTCGATTCAAACTGTGAGGCGACACTACGGTTAGTGGTGGGCAATACAAGTTCACAATGGCAAGTAATTGATGCTGTGGTTGATACGGGGTTTACAGGTTTTTTAACTTTACCTCTATCAGTTATTACTAGCCCCAACTTACGGTTATATGGTCGTGAAGAAGGAACATTAGGCGATGGAAGTACTTGTGTTTTTGATGTATATACTGGTCTGGTAATTTGGGACGGAGAATTACAACGAATTGATGTTAATGCATCTGAGGCGGCACCTTTGGTTGGGATGAGTTTGCTCTATGGTTATCGGATTCAACTCGACGCGATCGAAGGTGGTACGGTCACAATTCAGTCATTGAATAGTTTAAATTGAATCGATCCTGGTGGGGTTGGGCGGGTTCGTTTGAGATCGATCGAATTTAGCGATAATTATTTACATAAACCCGCCCCTACAGATCCTATATTTAATAGGCTATTTGTCGATTTACAGACGTAAAATAATCTAATATAATTCAGAATATATTCCTGAGATCGAGGTAAATTTTCAAGTATGATAACAGAAATAACTCCTCAACAAGAAGCAGCAATTTCCTTCTATCAGAAAAAGTGGCAAAAGATTAGTCGATCGACTGAACCGATCGATCGGGACAAAGCAATTATTGCTCTAAATGATGCCAACAATTGTCATGATGGAGAACCATTTCTTGAGATTGCTTTTTTTGATAGTCCCTATGCCGCCTTTAATGCAGAACTAGAAAAATTTATTGCAGCAGATATTTATGATTTAGTTAACGATCCTGTTAACGTTTTTAATAAACTACGCATTCGTGGAGAGGGATTGACAAGGCTCTACTTGTATGCAGATTTAGAGTCATGTCACCCATATAACGACCCTAAATGTCAAATACTGGATAAGTTAGTTGACGAAGAGGGAGGGCGACGGTTTGAATCAATTTGGATTTTTCTGGAAAATTGGCTGAAGACAGAATTACATCAAAATTTTGTTGACTATCCAGAAGTCTATACAGATTTTTGTGGTGATTTTATGAACTTTGATAATGAATGGCTAATTTATCCAGGGCTATTTGACTTTTGCATTAATGAATTAAACTGCGATTGCAACTTGAAAGACTGGAAAATTTATGAAAAAGTATTAACCGAATGTGGTTGCTGGTTTTTGCCAGGAAGAAGACACTGGATAGTTTGCGATCGACCTATCAAATTATTACTTGATGAGGAAGGAAATCTTCATGCGAAAGGAGAACCAGCGATCGAGTATTCTGATGGCTTTGCTTTGTATGCAAAACATGGAATAGTACAGTCTATGGTCATGCCGAGCAAGTATTCTGATGGCTTTGCTTTTTATATAGAACATGGAATAATACAGTCTGTGGTCATGCCGAGCACGTAAAAACCGAGCCTATTTATAGGCTCGGTTTAAATGTTAGAGTGTCAGCTAATTTACACTACCGCTTCATCTCTGACCAACTTCTCCCAACCGAGATCCTTGAGATTTTCATTCCGGCGGAGCGGACGAGTTACCAACTCCAAAATATCGCGAGAATTAGTGAAACCGTGCATTTGGGCGAACGTAAACTCCACCGACCATTTTGTCGTAATTCCCCGTGCTTCCAGCGGATTCGCATGAGCCATTCCGGTAATTACTAAATCGGGTTTCTGGGCGTAAATCCGTTGCAACTGATTATAGTTGTCGGGTTTTTCCATAATCGTCGGCATCGGCGAATTCATTTCCCGACAGGTTTTTTCCAGCAGAGCGAGTTCCGCTGCTTGGTAGCGTTTATCCATGTAGGGAATGCCGATTTCTTGGACTGTCATTCCACAGCGAATCAGGAACCGCGCCATCGAGACTTCCAGGAGATTGTCGCCCATGAAGAAGACGGATTTACCGCGAATCAGTTTGACGTATTCTTCCACGCCTTCCCAGATTTGGGCTTCGCGCTCGTCCAATCCTTGAGGTTCGATATTAAATACCGAACAGATTTTCTCAATCCAGGCGCGGGTGCCGTCAGGTCCGATCGGGAATGGTGCGCCAATTAGTTTACACTTACGACGGCGCATCAGTGTGGTAGCGGTGCGACTGAGGAAGGGATTCACGCCACAGACATAGTAACCTTCTTCAAGGACTGGTAACTCGGTAAAGCGTTTGGCGGGGAGCCAACCAGAGACTTTAATGCCTTGTTTTTTCAGTTCGAGTGTCAGGTTGGTGACGACAGGATCTGGTAGGGAACCGAATAATACTAGTGGGGGATGATCTTTATATTCGGAGTCGGAAATGTTGACATCTTCTTTCTTGCGTCCGAAGTTCATCAGTTTGGAGATCGCATTGCGCTCATCTTTGTCTTCTTGAGCGACGGGAGCTTTTTCGGGACAACGCGCCGCCATTGCGGCGAGGACGGTATCTTCACCTTGGGTAAAAGCATAGTCTAATCCATTGGCGCGGGCTGTGACGATCGGAATTCCCAGTTCGGCTTCCAGACGCGGAGCCAAGCCTTCCAAATCCATCTTAATGATTTCGGTGGTACAAGTACCAATCCAGACAATCACGCTAGGGTTACGGTCTTTTTTAATTTGTTCGCACAAGCGGCGTAGTTCGGCATAGTCATTCAACTGGGCAGAAATATCGCCTTCTTCCAATTCTGCCATCGCATAACGCGGCTCGGCGAAGATCATTACTCCCATCGCGTTTTGGAGGAAGTAGCCGCAGGTTTTGGTACCGATGACGAGGAAGAAGCTATCTTCGATCTTTTGGTATAGCCACGCAACGCAGCTAATCGGACAGAATGTGTGATAGTTACCAGTTTCGCATTCAAAATTTAACGCCTGTGGCTCTGCTGCAACAGTCATAATATATCCTCTGTGTTAAATATAATTTTTAATTGGTTGGCTGCGGTTGAGGGTGTACCCACCCCGCCCTTCGGGCACCCCTCCGAGGAGACTTTTTAGCAAATATGTAGGTTGGATTTCGCATTATGCTCTACCCAATACACGCACAGATCGATTGCATGGATGTTAGGTTTCACATTCGTTCAACCCAACCTACAGATCTAAATAATTCAAAATCGATCCGTTGGCCGGAAAATCCCCTCCTCGGAGGGGTGCCGCAGGCGGGGTGGGTCAGATCCCCGCCACCCACTCTTAAACCATCATCAAATCCACTTTCTCACTAGCATCCTGAGCTTTTGGCTCAACCGGATTGAGGTAGAAATCAGACAACAGACTGAATAGATCTCTGTCAGGAGCATCCGTCGGTACCACGCCTTCGGGTAACGCCAGAATTTGATCCGCAATATTCAGATAGTAATCGCAGACATATTCTAGCGACTTATCAGTTTCCGCCATCTCAAACAGCGTCTTACCCTTAACGCGGGAAACCCGAATATCTTCAATCAGTGGCAACACTTCTAATACAGGCATCGGGACAGTCTCGATATATTTATCGATTAAGTCACGCTTAGATGTCCGATTGCCAATCAAACCAGCCAACCGCAATGGATGCGTCCGGGCTTTTTCCCGTACCGACGCAGCAATCCGATTGGCGGCAAATAAAGCATCGAAACCATTGTCAGTCACGATCAAACAGTAGTCGGCATAGTTTAGAGGTGCAGCAAAACCACCGCACACCACATCACCAAGTACATCGAATAAAATAATGTCGTACTCGTCAAAAGCATTTAATTCTTTGAGCAGCTTAACTGTCTCGCCTACTACATAACCACCGCAACCAGCACCAGCGGGAGGCCCACCAGCTTCGACGCAATCAACGCCGCCATAACCTTTGTAAATGACATCTTCAGGCCAGACATCTTCGTAGTGATAGTCTTTTTCTTGAAGTGTATCGATGATTGTCGGAATCAGGAACCCCGTCAGGGTAAAAGTACTATCGTGTTTTGGGTCGCAACCGATTTGTAAGACTTTTTTGCCGCGTTTTGCTAATGCGACGGAGATGTTGCAACTAGTTGTGGATTTTCCAATCCCACCTTTGCCATATACTGCCAGTTTCACGATCTGCTAGTCTCCATTTACTTATGTGGGCGATCTCAAACGAGAAGAACTATCTATAAAAATTTCTGCTACGTCTAGCATTATTCACTAACTTCCCAAGAAATGGGAGAAAAGTTACAATTCGATCTGGACTTTAGATTGCTTAATATATTGCATAAGTTACTTAATATTCTTTGAATCACGCTCATCTAGATTCAATCCTTAAATTTCAGCACTAGTAGTTTTTATGTTCGAGCCAGCAGAAATTTAGAACAATAACAAATAATACTCGATCGCAGTCACAGAGCAGGGAATACACCACAAATCGATCGAAAATTGTGCCTATACCCTGTCGCAGTGGCTAGTAAGGTTCGGAGGTGACTGGCTAGAGTGGGATCTAGATACTCAAATGGCGTTATTCGGCCATAATTAGCTATGAATATTACCTCTAATCGATCGATAAATCCTAGAATAATCGTTAGTTTGTAAAAATTAGTTAAGTTTAGAAAGATCGGGAGTTTTTGTAAAAATTAGTTAAGCCTTAAGAGATCGAGTACGATAAAAATTGGTAAATTGTGAAGCCGAATCGAGGCAAGCGTAAGATTGTGATTTCAGTTGAATATGTCCTAGCAGATCCAGCATTTAGACCGCTCAGAGCGGTAGATAGAGCGGCAGCTCTGGATGTGAAGGCTTATTTACCAGCAGCACCTCCAGATGATTTTGTAGAATCTCTTCGTGCCCAGTACTATCTTTTCCTAACTAAATACCCAGAAGGTGCGCTGTATATTAATGGCAAGAAAATATCTGAAGATTTGACGGTGGATTTGTTGCGGCAATCCGAACCACAACTGAGATTTTTCATCCTCGCTCCAGGCGAACAGAAAATTGTCAACGCGGGTTTCAAGGTTGGTTTGAGTACTGATGACCCCAATAAGATTGCAACGATGCTGGTATGTCCTAGAAGTGGCTTGGCGTGCAAATATGGGATTACGATAATTAATGCGCCAGGAATTGTAGACGAACACTATCCCGACTGGGTGGGAATTGGTTTAATCAATCATGGTGCGGATCTACATTTATTCAGTCATGGTGCAAGAATCGCGCAGGTGATGTATCTAGAGGCGTGCATGGCGCAAGAACGGGTAGTAGGGGAATTGACAACGGTGGGTGAGCGAAAGGGTGGTTTTGGGCATACGGGGGTTTGATAAATTATTAGCAAACTAAAAATCAAACATGGACACTCAAGCTTTAATCAGAGAACTGAGAGACATATATATCTCAAAATATCCTGAGTGTGAGGATAAAATTGGGAACGGATCTTCACTCGTACAAATAGAATCAGCAATTACCAAAATTCGTCCGATTCCACAATCTTTAATCAATATTTACTCATGCGTTGGTGGAGAAAATAGCGATCTTAGTTATTGTTATGACTTTTTGGTTCCAGGTTACTATCTCGTTTCCTTGAGCGAGATCGATAGTTGTATCGATCTTCAGAAAGAACTTAGGTTGGGAGAATGGAATAGGTATTTTAACGATCTGAGCGAGGTAGAATTCAATAAAGTAGCGACGTGGAAGCCAGATATGATTCGCTTTTTGGAAGATGGCGGTGGCGATTCTGTTGCACTCAGAACATTACCCAATGATAAGTCTATATGGAAGATGCCAAAAGTTTCAGATTCTAAACAAGTAAATACTAATATTGACCGCTTTCTATTAATAGCGATCGAGTGTCATCGACAAGGTGTATATGAAGAAGATGAAGATGGAGATGAAGCAATAGAAATAGATTGGGATCTGGCTAAAGAGATCGCTGGTAAAATAGATCCTGAAATTAAAGACTATAGCCATCCATAGTAATCGAAAAAAAGATAACATTCTAAAGTAATTATTATAAATAGTTCATGAACATAGTCGATCGCACATATCTAGAAATCCTCGATCGAATCCTCTCTGAGGGAACCAGGGAAAAAAACCGTACGGGAACTGATACCATCTCGTTATTTGGACTGAGTTATCGGCTACCTGTAACTGCTCAAGCTTTCCCAATTTTGACTCACAAAAAGATTCAATGGCGTAGCTTAGTCACGGAAATGATTTGGTATCTATCCGGCGAACCACATATTCGCAATCTCCAACAACATACTAAAATATGGGATGCTTGGAGTGATGCCGATGGAAATTTAGAGACTGCTTATGGTAGGTTTTGGCGATATTATCCAGTTCCCGATTATGTAGCTCCAATTCGGCGCGGAGATAGCAATTATTTGTGCGACGGTGAGGTGTTAGTTAATTTAGATGAGAGTAAATATCGACACGATTTATTTGTAAATGAAAAAGAGTCGATCGCAATTCCTTGTTTCGATCAATTACGATGGGCGATCGATGAATTAAAACGCAATCCTCGATCGCGTAGACTACACATTACTGCTTGGTATCCACCAAATGCTACTATCAGTAAATTACCGCCTTGTCATCATAGTTTTACGTTAAATTATCAAGGTGGTAAATTAAATTTACATCTACAACAGAGATCGTCAGATCATTGTGTTGGCAATCCTTTCAATTTAACATGCTATTCACTCTTATTATTATTAATCTGTCGAGAAGTCAATCTCGAACCAGGTGATTTCTATCATTCGATTACTGATGCACATGTATATGTGGATCATGTCGAACCTTATCGCAATGCAAGTCGAGAGACTTATGAGTTGCCGCAATTAGATTTGAGTCAATTGGGAGATCGATCGATGTTCGATCTGACTTATGATGATATCGATCGGATTCAATTAGTCAATTATCAACATGGTGCCTTTATTAAATTACCAGTAGCAGTATAAGTAATCATGCAAAAAATTCTAATTGCAGCGATCGACAAAGATGGTGGTATCGGTAAAGATGGCTATATGCCATGGCATTATCCCGCCGATCTGAAGCTATTTATGAATCTAACGATGGGACATACGATCGTGATGGGACGTAAGACTTTTGATGGAATGTTCGATCGCGAAAAAGCTCCATTAAAAGGTAGGCAAAATATCGTCGTGACATCGCAAGCTGCTGAATATCGATCGCGATTTGCAGCCGAGCATTCACCATTGCATCTGAATTTTACTACCGATATCAATTGTGGAGATATCGAGTTAAATCCAGATGCTAAAATATTTTATTGTGGGGGAGCTAATATCTATCAGCAGGTAATCAAAAAACTCGATCTCGATATCATCTATCTTTCTCGCCTGGAAGAAAGTTATAATTGTGATACTTTTTTTCCGCAAGATCCGCAGTCATTAGACAAAGAATTTGAGCCATATATTCCGCCATATCTTACCAAGAGTTTCTCAGATTGTATGTCAGGTAGTAAATCTTTCACTTTTCAAATTTACACACCAAAACCACTGATAATTTACTAGTATTTACAGCATTGCAATTAGACAAATACTTTATCTGCAGCGATCTCAATTAATATTAGGACAATTCATGAATTGCCCCTATCCACTATCCCCTATTCCCTATCCCCTAATGTACGATATCTCTTCGCGCCCGACTTGGGATGAATATTTCATGATGCTGGCAAAAGTAACTGCTACAAGATCGACATGTTTGGCATTTCCCGTTGGTGCGGTGGTAGTCAAAGATCGGCAGGTATTAGCAACAGGTTATAATGGTTCACCATCAGGTTCGGATCATTGTACGGCATTGGGATATTGCTACCCTGAATTGAGTGCTTGCAATGCTAGCAAAACATTACCTTCGAGATCGGTACATGCAGAGGCAAATGCGATCGCCCAAGCAGCTAAGCACGGAATTTCCACTAGTGGAGGGAGTATTTATGTTACTTTAGAGCCGTGCTTAACTTGTCTGAAACTGGTAATTTCAGCAGGAATTAAAGAAGTATTTTACGAGACGAAATTTAATACGGGTGATAATGTCAAAGTTAGAGATTTATTTTTACAAGACGGCTTGATAAAACTCACCCAAATTCAAGTTTCGGCAGCAACAGCTCAACGCGCCGCCACATTTTTATTAAATCCAACTTCGGTAGAATCTTGATTATATATCGGCACTACCTATTGTCGAATAAGCTATTAAAGTGGTACTGAAATTTAACAAGGCGAGCTTATAAATATTATAAGCTCACCTTAGTTGGCAATCGAACGGGGTCATTAACTAAGCGAGAGCGCACTCACTCAAGCTAGTGATTATTCTGTCTGAGCTGGGGCGATCAAACAGATGAGGTTATCATCTTTAATTTGAATTGCCTTCCGTTCTTCGCGTAACTCTTTCATCAGTCGGGTGACTGTAACTCGCGTAGTCCCGATCGCACTAGCAATTTGAGCGTGAGTGAGGGGAAAAGGCAGACAATAGCCTTCCTTGCAGGGTTCGCCAAACTCTTCAATCAATAGTGTTAAATAGCCCAGTAAGCGTTCGATCGTGTGGCGTTGGCCGAGAGTATTTAGCCAGAGTAGTTTGCGTTGATGTTGGTAGCGGAAGGAATCTAAAATTTCCCGTCGGAAACTAGGGAAATTTTCCAAATCGTGCCAATACATCCAGAAAATTGAAGTGTTGTCTGTATGTGCAAAAGCTTGGAGGGTAAACGGAGATCGATCGACGATTTCAAACGGCTGACCCGCCCCGACAAAGCCGAGGAAAGTTTCATCGCCACTTTGAAGCTGAAATTCGATCGGGGTAGTATTTTGGTGAGGATATGGAGTTGGTTCTGTTTCAGCACATCCAGTCAGTCGGATCGTCCCCCGTTGGACTAGATACAATAAACCTGCACGGGTCGGAATTTGAGCATCTTTACTAAACGTTCGATAGCGATAGTGCTCTTGTGCCCAATCTAGCAAGCGATGCCAGGTTGAGAACGAGCGAGCATTATTTTTTGGTGGGGTAGATGGTGAGTGCATATCAAACCAGCAGAACGGCTCGTGATTTTCAATGATTCTACATGTATTTTGATGTAGTGAATCATTTTTATTGTAGTCTGGAGGATGTTCGATCTCAGCGATCGAGTCTTTTCTATGCGGATTTTTCCTTTGTCAGAATCGATTTTACTACCATTAGCACCAACAATTGCTGGCACGATTGCTGAATATCTGCGGTTGGTAACTATAAAATATTACACAGCTCGACCTCAAAATGAAGATACTCCAGCTATCTGGGCAGATCGGGATCTACTAAGTCCAGCGGAAAAGCTCCACCAACGGACTAGTGACAGCTCAGCAAGCGACTCATCCATAAATTTACAGATCGAACTACCGATAAGGCGAGTCCCAACATCACAATACCAGTATGTCAGCCCGATCGCCCATCGATTAGCCGCAAAATTGCAATTAACGCCATTGGAGATCTGCCAAAATCTACCATTGCCGGTTCAAGCTGGAGTAATTGGTCATCTTGACAATCTGGAAATGGATGTTTGGTATGACGAATCTGGCTACATTTACTTTCAACTCCATCCGCGATCGATCGTGACTTGGCTCAATTATCTACACGACTTGCCACGCGATGCTCTGCCACCGCCGATTTCTCTGCCAGCATCTGTCATCGATCGAGAATTCGATCCCTCATCTTTGTCAGTCGCGATCTATGCACACGCTCGATGCTGCTCGGTGCTGGCACTGGCGCGCACCGATCGATTAATCTCTCTGTCTGCTACTTGGCAGATTACAACCCCCAACTGGTTGGTTTGCCACTTCCCACCACAGCACACATGCGATCTCAGTCACTCGAAAAATCGGCTGATACCACAACCAACGCTAATTTTTGAGCACTCAGTCGAAGAGCGGCTAATTCATGCCTTAATGGACGTTTTGGATGGAGTCTGGAGCGTACGCAGTGAAGAAGGAGTCAAAATAGCCAAATTTCACAGATTTGCGCTCGATCTCGCTCGATCTTGGTTGGATTTTCATCGCCATTGTCAGATTTTTGGCACTACCAAACGTCAAAATCCACATCTAGCAATTGCTAGATGTGGGTTAACTGCGATCTGTCGTCACTATTTACAAGCGTTGCTGAAAGATTATCTCAAAATTACGGCACCAACGGAGTTGTGAAGGAATTAAGGATAGTTTAGATCTAGCCCCGCTCTAACACGAAGAGAAGCAAGAGTTTAGTTGCCAAAACTCTTGCTTCATAAGTCATAACTCCCAATCTTATTCATCACCGACCATTGCCGAGCGACCTTGTTTGCCGAGCCGGACGACTAAAAAGTAAACTAAATACAAGCTATAAATAATCAATCCAACAATTCCGATAAACCCAAGAAATTCTGGTTTGGAGTTGGCGTGAAAAATGTGATAATAAAGCCAAGATGGTTGAAACCACGACTGACAATAATCTGTGTTGATCCCACTAAATGCACAAGATAAAAATGGAATTACCGCGATCGCGCTGAGGGTAGAATAAGCCGTAGTCGCCCATCGCCAAGAAGTAAATCCTAACTTAAGCGAACTCGGTGGTAGATCGGCAATTTCTTCATTGAGATCCGCCCAAAACCACAGTGAGAGTGGAATCATCGTCTGCGCTACAAACGAAGCGATATAACTAATCGACACCGAACCGATCGCTAAGTATACGGCGATCGCGAGCAAACTAGATACTCGCCAATAGATAATTAGTAGCTTCTGAATGACTGGTGCTTTTTGTGCGAAGGCCCACAATAGTAAAATCAGTGGGATGAGGACTGTAAATATTACTGCTAACCGAAAATCCATCCAGATTAACGGTTGAAACCACAATTGAGATTGACTGGGCATAGAAATTAAAAATGATAAATTATGACCTACTTCTCCCCTAATTATTTTACAGCGCGATCGCGATGGCGACGCGCTGCCAAGCTATTGGGGTGTCGGCTAGAGTCCCATGAGATTGACGCAGTAGCACCGATTAATGACAATCTTACGATCGATGTCGCCATGTATGGTAATCCACTGGCAAATCGGGCACTAGTAATTTCGAGTGGACTGCATGGAATTGAAGGTTTATTTGGTGCGGCGGTACAGTTGGCGCTATTAGAAAGGTATTTACCAGATTATCCATTGCCACAGGGGCTAGCAATTATCGTCATTCATATGCTCAATCCTTTTGGGTGTGCATGGTATCGACGGTGGAATGAAGATAATATCGACCTCAATCGGAATTTTCTGTTAGCAGGTGAGGCTTATCGTGGTTGTCCTGAGGCTTATCCCCAATTAAATAATTTCCTCAATCCGCAATCTCCGCCTTCTAGATTTGAGCCATTTTTACTTAAATCGCTGGGTATTATCGATCGATATGGGATGTCAAACCTCAAAAACACGCTACCAGTCGGACAGTATGAGTTTCCGCAAGGGTTATTTTTTGGCGGCAGGGCACCATCGCAAACGCAGAAAATCTTAACCGCTCATCTAGGACGATGGTTGGGTGTGTCGCAGCAGGTAATTCATCTCGACTTACATTCAGGCTTGGGTAAGTGGGGGACTTATAAACTATTTGCCGAAGTTACTAAAAATTCTCCACGCAGTCAACTGTTGCACCAACAATTTGGGAGCGATCGAGTTTTAACTCTCGATCCTAGCGATTTAGTTTATCAGTCGCGGGGGACTTTTGGACAATGGTGTCAGGCATCGTATCCCCATCTCGCCTATGATTTTCTCCTGGCAGAGTTTGGTACTTACTCGATGCTGCGCGTTCTCAAAGCGTTGCGCGCCGAAAATCGCGCTTATTGGTGGGGACAACCAGAGGAGCGATCCTATCAGTGGGCGAAGCAGGAGTTAGCAGAAGTATTTGTTCCACAAGATCGACGGTGGCGAGAGCGTTCGCTGGAACAGGGAGTGGAGTTATGCCTCAATTCGATTAAATGAGAGCGATCTGATGTGTTTATTCACCATCGCTATCCCTAATCAGTAAACACGAGCGAATAACATCGCGTAACGAACGGTGTAAATCCTGCACCGTTTACCCTCATTCCTGGTTATTTCACTTACATTGGGGAATGATGATTATCAATTATCTTTGATGTTATATTTGTCGCAATTCTGGAAATTCTCCCGTCCTCATACGATTATTGGCACGAGTCTGAGCGTTTTTGCGCTGTATGCGATTGCACTTGCCACTACGAATAGTTCGATCGATGTAGCGAATGCAGTGCAACTTTTGGGCACTTGGATCGCTTGTTTGTGCGGTAATGTATATATCGTCGGCTTGAATCAACTGTATGACATCGAGATCGATCGGATCAATAAACCCGATCTACCTTTAGCTAGTGGGAAGTTTTCAATTACACAAGGAAAATGGATTATTGGCATTACAGGTATTTTAGCGATCGTGTTATCAGCTCTGTTAGGTAGGTGGTTATTCGCAACCGTACTGACAAGTTTAGCGATCGGTACTGCTTATTCTGTTCCACCGATTAGGTTCAAACAATTTCCCTTGATGGCGGCTATTTGTATTTTGACAGTTCGTGGTTGCATCGTCAATTTGGGCATCTTTTCACATTTCAATCGAGTTCTGATTGGTACCGATAACTTACCTTCGAGCATCTGGATTCTTACACTATTTATTCTAGTATTTACCATCGCGATCGCAATTTTCAAAGATGTACCCGATCTCGAAGGAGATCGCAAGTATCAAATTCAGACATTTACATTAACATTAGGTAAGCCAGCCGTGTTTAATATCACGCGAGGTGCGATTACTTTGGCTTATATATTAACGATCGGTGCTGGCGTACTCCTGTTACCAACAGTTAATCCTTGGTTTTTTGTGGGGTCGCATACAGCTTTAATGGGATTATTATGGTGGCGCAGTCAAGATATCGATCTCGAAGCGCAACGATCGATCGCTAATTTTTATCAGTTTATTTGGAAGTTATTTTTTCTAGAGTATCTGGTTTTTCCGATCGCCTGTTTCATTAATTAAGTTTTGTCAAACTAGTACGCGAGGAGCGAGTCTTGCAGACACCGCATAGTGGCTATCATTGGAACGGAACAGATCCAGGATTTTTTGAGGGGTGGTATTTTCGGGTGACGTTGCCGAAAATTCGCGAATCTTTTGCGTTTATGTATTCAATTGAAGATCCGCTCGGCAAAAATTCACATAGTGGTGGAGCCGCGCAACTATTAGGGATTGGTGAAGAATATCTGTCAGCATCTTTTCCCGAGCCGAGCAAGTTTTGGGCGACTGGAGACCGTTTGAGCTTAGGACATTGGGGAGAAACCGATTTAGATATTGCCCCACAACAGCTACCAATTGTCGAATTCGATCGATCCGTCAAACGTGGCTATCAAGTTGCCGCTACCTTACATCAAGGCGCACTCCCCGAACTAGACTGTCGCTGGTGCTATGATACTGTCCCCATCTATGGCTGGGGAAATCCCTACCAACCACAACAGGCTACCGCTGGGTTGTTATCCTTCTTGCCAATCTTTGAACCTGGATGGCAGATTTTGATGGCGCATGGTTTGGCGACAGGCTGGATCGAATGGCGCGGCGAGAGATATAACTTTAATAACACACCAGCTTATAGTGAGAAAAACTGGGGACGCTCTTTTCCCGAGAAGTGGTTTTGGCTAAATTGCAATAGTTTTACAGACACCGTAGGCTTAGCAATTACCGCAGGTGGCGGAAGACGTAAAGTATTGTGGAACACTGAAGAAGTAGCGATGATTGGCATCCATTATCGCGATCGATTTTATGAATTTGTGCCGTGGAATTCCCAAATCTATTGGCAAATTCAACCCTGGGGAGAATGGCGAATGCAAGCCACCAACCCCGACTTTCAAATCGAGCTAACAGGTACCACTGACTTAGCTGGTACGATGGTAAGTACGCCCACAGAAAGCGGCTTGGTCATGTGTTGTCGCGATACACTCAAAGGTCGATTGTCGATCGAATTATCTACCCGTCGCGGCGATCGAATTATTAAGGCAAGCAGTATTAATGCTGGCTTAGAAGTTGGCGGCGATGGTTGGGATCGAGCTTGGATAAATTCAATGAACAACGAACAGTGAACAGCGAACAGTGAATAATTACTAATTATATTTTGAATAATTTATCATGACAGAATCTACTCCCAACTCTACAACTGAAACTTACGATCTATGGCAATCTAAACCCTGGTGGTGTCAGCCGTGGACGATTATTCTAACTGGCATAATCATCATCGCTAGTAATTGGTCGATCTCTCACACGATCTGGTTGACTATAGTTGTGGCTGTGGCGATCCTCGTCTGGTGGACATATTTTCTGATTATCGTTCCACATCTATTAAAGGAGCAATCGAGTCGATCGATCCGCTAACATCGGTAAAATATTTTTTGATGTTTGACAAAAATTAATGAATTATAATATTCATCCTCTCAAGCGATTGTTATCTTATGGAAAACAATATCGCGGACAAACTTGGCAAGCAATAATCTGGTCGATCTTCAATAAACTATGTGATGTTGCGCCCGAAATTTTAATTGGGATTGCTGTCGATGTCGTTGTCAAAAAGCAGGACTCGTTTATTGCTAGTTGGGGTATTCGTAGTATAGAACAACAATTAATCCTACTAACTATTGTTACCGTTATCGTCTGGGTACTCGAATCCCTCTCTCAATATATTTACACCAATCTCTGGCGCAATCTCTCCCAAAAAATTCAGCACAACCTTCGCCTCGATGCTTACGGACACATTCAAAAATTAGAACTGGCATACTTTGAAAACCAAAGTACTGGTAATCTAATGGCAGTCCTTGGTGATGATATCAATCAGTTAGAGCGGTTTCTTGACGTTGGTGCGAATGAAATCATTCAGGTAGTCACAAATGTTATCGTCATCGGTAGCGTATTTTTCGTACTCGCGCCGACACTAGCCTGGTGGTCGGTAATTCCGATTCCGATTATTATTCTCGGTTCGATTTGGTTTCAGAAATTTCTCGCACCTTATTATGCAAATGTTCGCGAAAAAGTTGGTCTATTAAATAGTCGGCTGGCAAATAATTTAGGTGGAATTACGACGATTAAAAGTTTTACTACCGAAGCATACGAACTCGATCGAGTTGCCGATGATAGTGAGGCTTATCGTCAGAGCAATCGTCGGACTATTAGAATAAGTGCAGCCTTCGTACCGTTGATTCGGATGGCTGTGCTATTTAGTTTTACAATGACACTATTATTAGGCGGATTGGCAGCGGTAAACGGACAATTGGCAGTCGGTACTTATAGTATCCTCATTTATCTCACCCAACGCTTATTATGGCCGTTGACGAGATTGGGTGAAACATTGGATCTGTACCAACGCGGGATGGCATCGACGCATCGGGTATTCGATCTCCTCGATACGCCTGTAGCGATCGATTCGGGTCATTTAGCATTACCATCGGTTAAGGGTGAAATCGAGCTAAAAGATGTGACTTTTGCTTATCCCGATCGCACTACTACTGTTAAGAATTTATCATTACTAATACCTGCTGGTAAAACGATCGCGATCGTTGGTGCGACGGGTTCGGGCAAAAGTACGCTGGTGAAATTATTACTCCGCCTCTATGAAATTCAATCGGGAACGATTACTCTCGATGGGATAAATATTCGGGATTTGCATCTGGCGGACTTGCGAAAATCGATCGGTTTGGTCAGTCAGGATGTATTCTTATTTCACGGTTCGGTAAGGGAAAATATTGCGTATGGGAATTCTGATGCAGATTTAAACGCAGTAATCGCTGCGGCTACAATTGCCGAAGCTGATGAATTTATCATCCAGTTACCCGACGGTTACGATACGATCGTTGGCGAGCGCGGGCAAAAATTATCGGGGGGACAACGCCAGCGGATCGCAATTGCTAGAGCAGTGTTAAAGAATCCACCGATTCTAATTCTCGATGAAGCGACATCGGCTGTGGATAACGAGACAGAAGCTGCGATCCAACGATCGCTAGACCGAATCACACTCGATCGTACCACCATTGCGATCGCCCATCGTTTATCGACCATCCGCAATGCACATCGGATTTATGTAATGGAGCGAGGGCAACTTGTCGAAGCTGGTACTCATGATGAATTAATCGCGAAAAATGGCATTTATGCGGGACTATGGAATATCCAACAAAATGCCAAAGTTGTGCGAATTTAATTATGCTATATAAATTAACCTGAGTTCGGGATAAGAGTTGCCTGGAGACTTCAATCGGCGGCGGTGCTGGAACGAAGCCAGTATCCTTAAACCAAGCTGACGTTAAATTATTAAAAAAACAGGTTAGATGACTGAGCTGCGATCGAGCAACATATCATCTAACCTGGATTAATAATCGGATCGCAATCCAAATATTAAGGCACTATTATTAGATAAATCATGCCTAATATTTGAATGAACGATTGGTTAAGCAAATGTAAATTGAGTTTGGTTTGCTGCATTCAATTGTGATGCTTGAATTCCGCTCAAGGTAGCTAGGGTTTGAGTGCCAAACACGATGTTTGTATCCGCACCTACTTGCGTAAACTTGATGGTTGAGGCACTGATACCCAGACTAGCAGCACCAGTAAAGCCAATTATGTCAGTACCGATTTGGAAATCAAGTACGGTGTTTGGTGCATCGGGTAGTTCGCCATTAACCAGCCAGAACTGGTCGCGACCCGCACCACCTGAGAGCAGATTGCCACCATAGCTTTGAACGTAGAACTGGTCGTTACCAGCACCACCGATCGCGCGATCGTTTTTACCGAGGTAGAACGTATCGTTACCAGCATCGCCGGACATCCGGTTTCCACCCAGTCCGTTAGTAGCATCAAAGATATCGTTGCCATTGCCACCAAAAACGATATCGTTGGTGCTGAGATAGATGGTATCGTTACCATTGCCTGTATTGATGCGGTTGCCACCAGCGACTGAGGAAATTGATAAATCGATTTCATCATCGCCATCACCTGTAAAGATGGTGTTGCATTGACCATCAAACTTACTACCAGGAGTAGCAATCAGTAGATCCTTGCCAGTGGTACCTACAGGTGTCGGTTCATTATCGATAACAGTGACTGTCGCCGCAGATTTCGATGGACTTGTGAGGTAGCCAGTGCCACTTCCTAGTGTCAAGGAAACGGTTTCATTCCCTTCAGCCAGCACATCATCTACTGGCGTGACGAGAACATCGACAGAGGTTTGACCTGCGGCGATCGTCGCAGTGCCAAGCAGTCGGGTATAATCAACACCATTGGTTGCAGTTCCGCTCACGGTATAGTTGACGGTCAATGCAGCAGTAGCTTTAACATCGCTCGTAATCCGGAAAGTACCTGGGGTACTATCGGTTTCGGTCGCAGTTGGCGTAGTTGCAGCAATGCTAAGAGTCGGAGTAGTGACGATCGAGCCAGGAGAGCCTGTCTCTAAGCCATTGAACGAGACGAATCCGCCGTTAGTTCCGACTTTGCTTAATGTCGCGACAGAAGGAGTCGGGAACGCGCTACTACCCAAACCAGCCGCGTTATCGAATGTGAAGAAGAACGAGGCTGTAGAATCAGGGAAGGTGATGCCAGTAATCAGTTTGCCAGTTGCGTCGAAGATATTTACTGCGTCGCCACCAGTACTCAGACCGACACCCGCACCACCGTAATTACCGATCGCGACACCAGTAGGTGGAGTTGCGGTACCAAACCAAGTATTTGAGAAGCTTTCATCGATAGTTTTATCGGTAGAACCGTCAGCCAGACCCTCGATGAATACAACCGATTTGCCAGGAGCGATACTAGTTACGCCACGGAGCGCAACCGCAGAACCAAAGGAATTGGAGTTATCATCGATCTTCCAGCCAGTGATATCTACTGCGGTGGTACCAGTATTGGTTAGCTCGAACCAATCGGCTTTGTAAGCACTATTGCCGCTGCTCCAAGGGGATGCTTCGGTGATAACGATGCTAGGTGCAACTGTAGGCGGTACGGGTGGAGCAACGTCGTTATCGGTAATGACGATATTTTGAGTTGTGGTGGTACCGAGAGCGATTCCGGTAGAGGGCGCGCTAATGGTCAATGTGGCTGTCTCAGTCGCTTCGACTACGGGGTCATCGACGACAGTGAATGTAGCTGTACCAGTTGTTGCGCCACTGAGAATGGTAATCGTGTTGCTGCTGAGGGTGTAATCATCAGTACCGATGCCAGTACCAGTTACCGCGAGGTTAACGGTTTGGTTGCTAGTGACAGGGCTAGAAGCAGTGGCAGTAACGATAATTGCCGTTTTAGCTGCTTCGGAACCAGCATTGCTACTAATGGATAGATTGACTGTTGGGGCACCAGGAGCGACATCATTGTCGGTAATGACGATATTTTGAGCGATCGTGTTACCTAATAAAATTCCTGCCGAAGGGCTACTAATTGTAAGTGTCGCAGTTTCAGTTCCTTCTACTGCCGTGTCATCAACAACGGTGAAGGTGGTAGAGCCAGAAGTTGCACCAGTAGGAATCGTAATCGTCGGACTGGCAAGAGTGTAGTCACCAGTTGTAATCCCTGTACCAGTTACCGCGAGGTTAACAGTTTGGTTGCTTGTTACCGCACTCGCAGCAGTCGCAATCACGGTGATAACCGATTTAGCTGCTTCCGAACCAGCATTGCTGCTGACCGAGAGATTTACCGCCGGATTGGGATTCGCCACTGCCTTACTTGGGGCGTAGACCCAGAGCTGTGGTCGGGAAATATCACCACCACCATTTTCACTGGTGACGTACAAGAAGCCATCCTTGTCCACCGTGATGCCTTCATGCTGCTGATCGACAACATTGATTGCAGGTAATGGAGAAGCAACAGAAAGTGGCGTTGTCAGACTCTTCCCATTGGCATCTTTAGCTTCAGGATCGATCGTCAGCTTACTGTAAATTTTACCAGCTCGATCGGTTTCGACGATTTGGCCTGATTCTTGACTCAGTACTAAGAGGTGGTCGTAATAATCTTTACCGATCGAGTTTGATAGCGTCGATAAGGCATAAACATCAGCGATATCCAACAAGTTGAGCTTCGTTGGGTCGAACAGGTCGGTTGGCTCTGTCGTAGGCGAACCATTGGTTGCAGTACCTTTGGCAAAATCGATCGTCGTTTGAAATAGCCCTTCGGGTTGTTTCTCTTTAACTACAACAAATCCGATCCCACCTGTGGTAGGAGTCGAAAGTGGGTCGTAGGTGATACCTTCATTACCAATATTCCCGATCGTCGAACCGAGCTTGACAGTTTGTGCGCCAGCTCCGGTTAGGGTAGTGTTTGGTTTGTAAGTGAATAAATTCGCTTGACGATACCGCTCTTCCATCAAGACAAACTTGCCACCACCAACGTAAGTCAATCCTTCTGGATCGAAGAAGTAGGTACCTTGGGGTTTGGCTGGATCGAGAGCCAATGTCATCGAATCGATTAAATTACCCTTCTTATCGACTTGGACGATCGACGTACCACCATCACCAACAACAAACAAGGTATCGGTATCCCAGTCGTAAGTTACTGCGGAAACTTCTTGTGCCAACAAGCTGTTAGTAGGTACGACAGTATTGGGGTGAGTGGGTTCGGGGAGATCGTAGCGACCAACCTGGACGTATTTGGACAGATCGAAGGGGTTATTACTTGTTGGTGGAGCAACATCATTATCAGCAATAACGATGTTTTGAGCGGTAGTAGCACCAAGGGTAATCCCCGCAGAAGGATTGCTAATTGTTAATGTGGCAGTTTCGGTACCTTCAACCAAGGTGTCATCGACAACGGTGAAAGTTGCAGTACCAGAAGTTGCACCACTAAGAATCGTAATTGTAGGACTGCTGAGGGTATAGTCACCAGTAGTGATATTTGTACCAGAGACAGCTAAAGCAACGGTCTGAGCAGTGGTAACTGCACTAGCAGCGGTAGCGATAACGGTTATTACCGATTTAGCTGTTTCGGAACCAGCATTGCTGCTAACAGATAGATTAACAAGATTTGCAGCAGGAGGAGGAGTTACAACAGTAGCAGTCGCAATCTTACCAGGAGAGCCAATATCCGCACCATCAGCAGCTTGGAACGCGCCATTGGTACCCACAACACTCAAGGCTGAGATGTTTGGAGTCGTAACAGCAGTTGGCAGTGCTGCAAAGCTAATTCCAGATGCGTTATCAAAAGTTTGTCCGGCAGCAGGTGCTACCCCAACAGCGGCTGCGCCGAAGCTGACACCTGCAACAAAAGCACCATTTTTGTCGAAGAGATTTACTTCATCAGCCGTACCACTGAGTCCGACACTCGCTCCACCATAGAAACCAAATAGGAACCCAGCAGGCACTTTTGTCGTCGTATCGCCAAACCAAGCAGTCTCAAACTTACCTAAAACTACAGCGTCAGCAGTAGCTGTAGCTGTAGCAGCAGCGGCAATCGCCGCAGCAGAAGTATCGACAGCGGCGACAGCAGCACCACCATCGATAAAGACTACCGATTTACCAGCAGGAATGATTTTCACGCCTCGTAATGGCACCGCATTAGCCAGGAGGTGGGAGTTGTCATCGATCGACCATCCAGTGATGTCTACATCAGTGGTGCCAGTATTCGTTACCTCAAACCAGTCAGCAGCATAAGATCTGGTGCTGCCCGAAGGATTCACCTCGGAAATGATAATCGCCATAAGTCTTGCTTTTAATAGATAAAGATTCTTCGATCGAGAAATCAGCAACGGTTCTAAAAAACCAGTGAAGTCACAACTCTTTGAGAATTGCAATAATTAAAGTAAGCGTCCCCACATTTGTAGGGCAAAACTATAAATATTTTTTATTCAACGGAAATTTATAAAGTTGAAAAATTCTAGCCAAGGACAGATTGTACGATCGTTAGGTTATGTGACTATTAATCTAAGGTTAATTTCCGCTAGCGAATGTGTGAGTTATAGCGTGTAAGAACGAAATATTAGTTGGTATTGAATGGCAATACTCGAGCGAGCAACTAAATCCACAATCGAATTTATCCTAAATACAAGCTAAACGTATTAGCAATACGTAAATATCGCTACTATACTCAAGTCAATATTAGTGTTTATGCGTAAAAAAAAGCTCGTCACATCAGCGTGACGATCGAATAAAGTTATTTCTGTAATGCACTACTTACTTCGCTAACATTCCAATATTAAAACTCACGCTGATGCGGGTATCTTCACTCATGTTAGTTTCTACACCATGTAGGAGCCAACTGGGAAACAATAACATCATCCCGGCTTCGGGCTTATAGCTGATTTTCGGTAGAGTCCATAAGTTAAACTCCACTAGTGGCGGATTTAACATCCGCGCAGCCGAGCGCGGATCGGTAAAACTCAAAACTCCACAATTTTCAGGTGTTTTGAGGTAATATACCCCACTCAAGATCGAGTTGGGATGATTGTGCAGAGCATTTGAAGCGTACCTACCATTCACCATCGCCCAGCAAGTAGTGATATTCGTCGAAATTTTCTGCAAATCCCAGCGCAGAAATGTTGCCACTTCGATGACATTACGATCGATTATTTGTGTCAATTCAGCGAAGCTGTCGAGTTTGTGTAAATTACTCGCACTGTGCCATCCCAGAATATTTGACAACTGCTCGCCTCGACAATCGCGCTGCTGCTGGCGATCGATTTCTGCCAGCAGAGTGGTGTTTAATTGATGATAATTATCGATCGAGAAATGCCAAATGGGAGTAGGGAACCAATCAGTTCTGGAGCTTGACATAATTTAGCTTAATCTAGTCGCGATCGAGTGATGAATTTTTCTAGTCATGTCAATCATAATCGATGACGATTACTTCGCTGCATCCCAAGTACTAGCTGCTAAAGTTACGGCTTGCTCGACAGTTTTTTCGCCGCTCATTGCTGCTTGGAGATTTTCATAGATGGCTTTTTTCAGTACGTTGATATTTTTTAACGGTGGAATCAACACATCGGATTGTGATAGTTGCTCCGCACTAATGAGTTTTCCTTGTGCTAGCGCAGATTTGTCCGCACTACCGCCCAATTTAGCTTTATAGTCGGTAATGGCTCGATCGTTTGAAGGTAAGGTATCTGAAGCTTGGGCAAAAGCGAGTTGATTGGTGGCATTAGTCACAAATAGCGCAAATTTAACCGCAGCGTCTGGTTTATTTGTGGTGCGGGGAATTACGAGATTCATCACGGCTACGCCTTTTTTACCAGTTTGTCCGGTAATTTGGGGCGCGACGGCTGATACTTTAGCAATTTGTGGGGCATTTTTGGCGATCGTATCGATAAATGGTGCCCCAGCAAACAGCATCGCTGTCTCGCCAGATTGATAGAGTTGAATTCCTTGTTTGTGACCCTGTGTTAGGCTTTCCTTGGGCAATAAACCTTGTTTGTAGAGATCCACCCAATATTGAAAAGCTGCTTTTCCTGCAGGCGTATTAAAAGCAGCTTTGCCATCTTTATTTACTAATTCAACACCCATTTGGACGAAGGATTCGAGCACGTCGTTACTATCTTCGGCGACGAAAGTAGTAAAGAAGGCATATTTGCCAGTTTTGTCTTTAATCTGTTTGGCAGCTTGGGCTAATTCTTGATAAGTTGCTGGCGGTTTGGCAATACCCGCCTTGGTTAGCAGCTCTTGATTGAAGATCGTGACATTGGTAGTCAAATACCAGGGAAAACTAAATGCCTTGCCATTGAGGGTGCCAGCTTGCCAGATCCGTGGGAGATATTCCTTATTTTCACCTTTAGTTAAAGCTGTATCTAAATCCAGCCAAGCATTTTTAGTTGCCAGTTGGATAGCAAAATCTGGATTGAGATTGACGACATCGGGAGCGGTTTTGGCCGCCATTGAGGCTTGGATCTTGCCCTGCATCGCACTCCAGGGTACATCTACCCAATGAACTTTCGTACCGGGATTAGCTGCTTCAAATTTAGTGATCGCATCTTTAAAATAGTCATTAAACTTAGGCTGAAGTTGCATCGTCCAAAATTCTAACTGTGGACTACTCGCACTCGGCGATTTTAGGCAACTTACCACCCCGGTTAAAATCAGTCCCAACAATCCACAAATTAGAAACCGCCGAAAATTAGTTATCTTATACATTGTCTCTCACACCCTTCGATCGATATCCAGGTATTATCGGCGATTTGGGCGATCGGCACTAGTCATTAATTCCCTATCCCCTAGATTATGTTTCACCATGCTTCGATTCGGACTGCTAATATTCATCGATCGATCGCATTTTATGAATGCCTGGGATTTGATGTGAGCGAAAGATTTACTACTGGTTATACTCTGGCTTGCTGGATGGAGGGCGCGCTCGGCAGGATCGAGTTAATCCAAATTCCCGAACCCAAGCCAGCTCCAGATGCTTTTAATGACGAGCATTATGTTGGCTACTATCATCTTTCCTTCGATCTGACAGCAGCGACTACAAATCTCACCGACTGGTTGGGTGCTTTGTCCGACCAACTCCAAGCAGCTACTCAATCTACTCCAAAAATCTTACTCGCCCCTGCCCAACAATCGATCGGCGAAACAGTCTATGAAGTCACCTTCATCGCCGATCCTGACAATCTACCCTTGGAATTTATCCGAAAAATGACTGAATAGATTAGCAATTAATTTTAGACACAGCCCCAAAAGATCCACCTTATCAGTTCGACATTTTTACTAATCTCTCTATTCATGTAAACAAAAGTTAAGATATGACGTTAAAATGTTTTGCCAGCTTGACAGTCCGATCTCGATACGTTAGATTACTTTTATACCCGGGTAAAGCAGTTGAGAATCGTATGGAAGACAAGCAAAAGGTCACCTTGTACCTGCCCCCACAACTACATCGTCAGTTGAAGATCCGTTCGGCAGTAGATGCTGAATCGATGTCTAACATCGTAGAGAAAGCTGTGGACTTTTACCTCACTCATTCTGATGTGGTAGATGGCATCGAGTTGCATGGTTCGACTCACCAAATCTATAACTGTCCTGAGTGCGAACATCCGGTCGTAATCAGAGATGGCGAGATGGTAGCTCTCGGCCAACAACCAGGGATACTCACTGAAGATCTTTCAAATTTACGAGCGGAGGAAGCGGCAGCTTGCGACCGCACTCAACCGCAGCAAGATCTAGCAGTAGCTGCCGGGTAATGACTCTCTTGACTACGATCGTGGTAGGAAATTGAGGCTGGCGTAGTCATCATCTTTTGAGGCATAGATAGTCATGCAAGAAGAGCTAAGTATTCTAATCCAAGCTCAATATCCCCTCATCTATCTCGTCACTGCCGAGGAAGATCGCGCCGAAAAAGAGATCGCCACGATCTCGCAGATGAAGCACAGCCCACGCAAAATGTACGTGTGGACGCTGACTCATGGGATGGTGGAGTACGGCCAAGCCCGCACTACGCAACACAATACTATCTCGCCGGAGGCGGCGATCGAGTGGACGACCCGACAAAAAGATCCAGCGATCTTTGTGTTCAAGGACTTACACCCGTTCAAAGACTCCGCAGCGGTGACGAGATGGATTCGCGATGCCATTACTAGTTTCCAAGGAACGCAGAAAGTAATCATTCTGATGTCACCAATCCAGCAGATTCCGATCGAACTGGAAAAGGAAGTAGTAGTATTAGACTTTGCATTACCCGATTTAGCCTCACTCGATCGAGTGCTAACGCAGCAACTAGACCGTACTCGTCAAAATCGGCTCTCGGCCGAAGGGCGTGAAAAACTCCTCAAAGCTTCATTGGGTTTGACCAAAGATGAGGCTGAGAAAGTCTATCGGAAAGCCTATGTCAAACGCGGCAAAATTACCGAAGCCGAAGTAGACATCGTACTATCCGAGAAAAAGCAACTAATTCGCCGGAACGGAATTCTAGAATTCATCGAAGAAGATGAAACGATCGATTCTGTCGGCGGTTTGGAAGAACTTAAGGGATGGTTGGTTCAACGTTCTGGAGCCTTCTCCGAACGGGCGCGCGGCTACGGACTGCCACAACCCAAAGGGATGCTCATTTTGGGAGTACCTGGTTGTGGGAAGTCGCTAATTGCCAAAACCACATCCAGACTCTGGGGATTGCCCTTACTCCGTTTGGACATGGGTCGGGTATACGACGGTTCGATGGTCGGACGCTCTGAAGCAAACCTACGCGGCGCACTCAAAACTGCCGAGTCGATCTCGCCAGCAATCTTATTTATCGACGAACTCGATAAAGCGTTTGCCGGAACATCGGGTTCAGCTGATTCCGATGGCGGTACGTCCAGCCGGATCTTTGGTTCCTTTCTGACTTGGATGCAGGAAAAAACCTCACCCATCTTCGTGATGGCGACAGCCAACCGCGTCGAACGACTACCAGGGGAATTCTTACGCAAAGGACGATTTGATGAAATCTTCTTCGTAGACTTACCTACTCAGTCCGAGCGCGAAGCTGTATTTAAAATTCACTTGAGTAAGCGTCACCGAGATTTAGATCGCTTCGACCTAGAGCAACTGTCAAAAGTTGCCGATGGTTTCTCGGGAGCTGAAATAGAACAAGCTCTAATCGCGGCAATGTATGATGCTTTTGCCCAGGATCGGGAATTTACCCAACTGGATATCATCGCCGCCATTAAAGCTACTCTGCCCCTCTCGCGGACAATGACAGAGCAGGTAACTGCTCTGCGAGATTGGGCAAGACAGCGAGCGCGTCCCGCCGCTGCCTCAGTCGCGGAATACCATCGACTGGAGTTTTAAAAAGCTTGCTCCGCCCAACGGAGTCAAGGTGCTAGAAAGTCCGATCGGGGAATACTAAACCTATCGACACTAGCGAGGAGACCGAACACAATCTAGTTTACAACAAGATTGCGTGCCCGAATAGTTCAAGTTGTCGTTTCTCTTAGCTCAATATTTATTGGAGGAAATCGATATGTCTCACTTCAGCACTCTCCGTACCAAAATCACCGACGCAGAAACTCTCAAAACTTCTCTGCGCGACCTCGGTATCAACGTAAAAACTGAAACCGATCTTCGTGGCTACCAAGGTCAGCGCGTACGTGCCGACATTGTAGCTATCTTAGAAGGCGATTACGATTTAGGTTGGTCTCGCAATAGCGATGGTTCTTTCGACCTTATCGCTGACCTTTGGGGCGTTGCTAAAAAGCACAACCAAACAGAGTTAATCAACTCGATCAACCAAAAATACGCAGTCAACAAGACTTTATCTGAAGTTCAACAACGCGGTGGTCTTCAAAACGCCAACGTTACATTGGTTCTCCAATAGTAACCAGTCTGCGCGTTATCAAAAGAATGGGTCGCTCCTAGCTAGGAGCGACCCATTTTTATCAGCATTAATAGCTGTTCGCAAGTCGAACGCTCTAAGAATTTTATTCAGATAACTTTGCTGCGATCGCTCACTTGCTAGTATTATTGAACTATCATGTCAGGGATGTTCCAAAATTTGGGCATTCTCACATCTTGCACCAATACAGAAAGACTAGTAAAAGCAGAGATCTTAGGGTACCCACAAGGGGCACCCCTACGCAATTAACCTGTAGGGGTGCCCCTTGTGGGTACCCTGGAGCTAGGGTTAACACTAGTATTTTCAAACTGGTGCAAGATGTGAGCATTCTAGGGAAAGTGGCAAGTTGCTAAAACTGGAGCGGAAGAAATGGAATCATTACAGCCGATTACGTCGGATTTACTCCAACAACTTATCGATCGAGTAGATTTAGTCCTTACCCAACCGACACAGATTCAGCTAAACTTGGCACAGGATCTGCATACGCCCCGCTCGATTTTACAGGTACTAGTCGATCGAGCCGCGCCAGACATCGCCGCAGTTGCCAAGCTCCATGTCAATTATGCAGGAGAACTCACCACCGACGGACGGGAAGAAATCGATGCTATCTTCCACACGGCGCAACTGGGACAAAACGATCGCCTTGCGGTAGAATTACTCAAACTCGGCACGGTACCACCGGAATTTTTGAGTGAGTGGGTACCAGCGAGTCATCTCCTTGAAGCATTAAAAAGTCCCCATTTATCGTTGCGCGATCGTATTAAATTTCTCGCACGGTTAGCTCAGGAAGACAGTTTGGAGCCACGTTTGCAGGTAGCAGAGTCTCTAGATACTCCTAGCTCGGTACTAGAAAATTTGCTAGGAGATGTACGGTTAGCTGTCAGGCTAGCAACCCAACACAATCCTAATTGTCCGCCAGCCGAGATCGAATCGATCGATCTGCAACAATCGATCGCCAGTAATTGGGAGACAGATCCAGTAGAATTAGCCTCATTGGGCAAAAGTAAGTGGGATTGGATTCGGTTGAAGGTAGCCCAAAATCCATCGGCTAGCACAGAAACCTTGAGCGAATTGGCACTCGATCGCGTTTACAAAATTCAACTTGCAGTTGCTAAGAATCCAAGCACGTCTGCTACTGGTTTAGCAAACTTACTCGATCGTAAGGAGCTAGATGTTCGAGCAGCACTCGTAAAACATCCGAATGCAGATACCACAATTTTACTGAGACTGTTAGATTATGACGAACGAGCTATCTTGCGTCGAGAAAATCTAGCTGTAGAAGTTTTACAACAAATATTCGATCGGGCAATTGCTACCAGGGATAATTGCTCAAATTTTAGAGATATAGCACGTTATTTAATTGGGCAATCGAACACGCCAGAATCTATCTTAGATTATTTGAGCAAGTGGGACTTTCAATGTCCTCATGACTCTCAAGATAGATATTTGTTTGATGAGGAAGATTTATTTGAGGATGAAACATCTACTGACGATCTTGAGTTATTAACTGATGATGAGTTTCCTCGAACAGATCCAAAAGATGTACGCATCAAAGAAGATATTTATCATCAAGGTATCTCGTGTTGGATCTCCATCGCTCATCATCCTAATGCGTCAGTAACAATCTTGAAAAGATTGACCGAACATAATTATCTCAAGCTCGATCTGGCTGTTGCCACAAATCCACTGACACCGATCGGTCTAAGGCAACAAGTATTAGAAAAAGTTACGTCAGATCGTTTGGATGTGCTCAATGTAATGCCGCGACTCGATCGAGAGTCACTTGAGTATATAGTTGAACAGTTTTTGAACGCTCTATCTCTCAAAGATTATAATATCCACAGAGCGATTAGATTACGGTTTACGGGTATTTACTTATTAAAGCAGTCAATATTACCATTAGAAACCTTAATATTACTAGCCGATCGCATCCGACAACTAAATGAACGGTTAAAAAAATATCAGTGTCAGAGTGAAGATGATGCCATACTCGTGGCTTTGGCAAATAATCCTCAACTACCACTGTCCGAACGTAATGAGTATCTTCATCAATTACTAAACGATCGAGTTGGAATCTTATCCTTGGCGATCGATCCGAGAACACCTGTCGAGATACTCGAACAGATTCTAGACCGAACATTCGATCGAGAGACAGATTATCGAATTCGAGAAAAAATAACTTGTAATCCATCCACGCCTGAATATTTACTCAAACGAATTTTTGATAAAAGACAACAAGGATTTTCAGCTCATTACATGGCCGATCATCGCAATGCACCAATAGAATTCCTTCGCATCTTTCCAACTGAAGAATTTAAAAACACTAATACGCCTCATCAGAGACTTGATACAGTGATGGAACATCCGAAGATGAGATCCTCATTAGAAGGTTATCGTTGGCGTTTAGAGAAAGAGGAAGAACGAGAGCTGATTGAAACCAATCAAATCCTAGTACGTCGTCTAGATAGTCCCTACGCACTAGCACAAGTAGTAAAAAATGGCGATCGTAATGCCAAAATTGCCGCAGCGCGTAATCCAAAAACGCCGATATCGATACTAACTCAACTAGCGAAAGATGCGGATACAGTTATCCGAAGTTATGTAAGTAACAATCCTAGTTTACCGCTCGATCTATTACTCGAACTTGTCCGAGATCCGGATGCAAAAGTTCGACAGTCGGCAAGCAACAACCCAAATTTACCGCTAGCTTCTTTACTCGAACTCACTCTAGATCCTAGCGTTGATGTTCGGATTAATTTGGTTGAATATCGAGATAAGCGTCAAGTCGCCATCCCTATTTTCGCAAAATTGGCTAATGATGAATCAGAAAAAGTCAGAGTAGCAATAGCCAGAAATCCAAATACACCTATAGAAATATTGGAGCAACTAGCTCAAGACTCCAGCTTAGAGGTATGTAAAGCCTTGACGCACAATCTAAGTACACCTGAAAATACTTTAGAACTAATTGGAGTGGAACGGGACATTATTAATTCCAGTAATAATAGAACACCCGCAAATGCTTTAGTAACAGCAATCGATCGAGTACTTCAGAGCGCGAATTATCAGCAAGCTGAAAGATTAAAGGATATTTTAAAATCGCACACTTCTCAAATCCCAGGCGAAAAGTTAGCAGAGCTAGCAAATCATCCAATTAGTTGGATTAGATCTGATGTTGCACATCATCAAAATACACCAGCAAGCGCACTCGCACAACTTGCTCATGATGATTATCGCTCAATTTTTCCGGGTATAGCTCAGAATCCAAATGCTTCTTCCGATACTTTAATGTTATTGCTGCAACGGCAGAAGGAACTATTTCCAGATTGGAATTGGATTTATAATATTTCAGCTTATATTGTGAGACGTAAACATCTTAGCCCAGAAGTATTAATAGAATTAGCCAAAAGTGAATCTGCTCAAATACGGGAAGAAGCTGCTCGTCATTCAGAATTACCGCAGAGTGCTCTAAAATGGCTGGTTGAAAATGAAACCAATACAGATGTTTTGTGTCAAATTACTAGTCGATCCGATCTTACTTTCGAGATGATAAATCAATTAATCCAAAAGTCAAACTCTAAAGCAAAAGTTGAAATCGCCTATCTCTCCAATCTCCCATCTGAATTGTTGCAAAAATTAGCGGAGGATGATTCTGTAGAAGTTCGTAGCACGGTCGCAAGTCGTGACGATATACCTCCAAATATCCTCGAATTACTGGCAATCGATCGAGCAGTAGAAGTACGCCAAAAACTAGCTATCAATCAAAATGTACCTATTAGCATTTTAACCAAACTAGCAGTAGATACTGAATTAAATGTACGTATTGCGATCGCACTCAATCCCAACACACCGATTGATGCCCTCGATCGACTAGCAACAGATGAAAAAATCGAAGTTCGTCGCGCAGTAGCTAGAAATTCCGCAGCACCTGCAAGTCTTAAAGATAAATTGCGAGATGTATTACCAAATTCGATTCCGCGCCATCAATCTTTTACGCTACGGAGTTTATCCCGTCTTTACAATCCTCAAACTGACGATCTACCGACTATTTTAGGAGAATATTCTCAGTCAGATAATCTCTTCGTGCGACTGGTAATATTACGTCATCCACTGACACCGATCGAGATTTTAGAACGGGGAATGCGATCGATCGAATGGATCGATCGGTATGCTGTTGCCGATAATCCTAGTACTCCATCATCAATTCACCGCCAACTCACTCAAGATAGCAATCAGATCGTGCGTGCTGTTGCTAATGCTAATTCGATCGGTAATAGAGCATAAAAAACTAAATATATGAACTCACAAACAGAGCAATTATTAGGAACGTTAGAAGTTCTCACTCAAGCGAGTAGACACGATCCGATTTTCTGGGAGAATAAAGCTAGTGAAGAATTTAATATTTGGAATTTATTGAAGCTTGAAGATTTGGTGAAAGAAACCGACCTAGAGCTAGTATTTCAGCATTGGCAAAAAATGGAAGAGTGGGGTACACCTACAGATATGCACGGAGATGATTGTGAATATGCACCATATCGATCGGAACGTGAAGATGAAGATGATGAGTATGAAGAAGATTGGAATGAATCGATCGCGATCGAAAGAAAAGATTTATATCAACAACTTCACCAAGCATTAACTACAGATTTCACTAATCTCCAAGCATACAAAATATTAATTTCGGGCAAATCCAGCTTTTACATATCAATTATCCTTGCTGAAGCAGTCGATGGTAGATGGTTATGCCTTACGCCTACCATCCCAGACCAAGTTATCAAAAATGACGAGCTAAATGATGGATCGAGAATACATGATATCGATAATAATCTCGTTCCCAATATCTCTGAAATCTTAACGCTACTAAAGCCATTAAAAATGTATGGCTATTATCATGGAGGATATAATTATTGCTATCATCATCAGATTATTCAGACGATCTCACTCACAAAAGAAAAAGCATTTGAGAAAGCTTTACAAGCAGCTAGTATGGTCACAATTAATTCAGCAATTAGTGAATACAAAGATGATAATAAGCTCATCCAATTCATGAATAAATATTTACTGGATCTAACTTATTATACTGTTAGTTTTTGGGAAGTGGGCTTTATCTACAAACTGGCTAGAACAGAAGATTGTGATTGGATGGGAGTGTGATCTTTTGTTGAGTTTGAATACAATCCTTGATTTTCGACAATAATAAAATAAAGCTGATACAGAATAACAGTAACAAACACCAGAGATTATTAACTCGCACCCAAGTATATCGCCACCGCCTACATTCAAAGTGTGCGCGGTGAGTAATCGATCGCGGCATTAGCTTACGAATATAGCGGCTAAGGATAAGAAAATTCTCTAAAATAGTAAAAGTAACAATCTGTTGAGGCTAGCAATTCGAGATGACACTTACTCAATCAGCAACACCCGATCGAGTACAACAAAGATCCTGGCAAATTGAGTTGCTCTATGATGGTGCTTGTCCCTTGTGCGTCCGTGAAGTGAACTTTTTAAAAACCAAAGATGCTGGACGTGGACTGGTATCGTTTGTCGATATTGCCGAGGATAACTACGATCCTGTCGAACATGCAGGAATTGATTTTGAGACGGCAATGGGACGCATCCATGCGATATTACCCGATGGCACCATCGTTCAAAATGTCGAGGTGTTTCGGCGTACTTATGAAATTTTGGGGATTGGGTGGATCTATGCCATTACCAGAGTACCCGCGATCGAATATTTAGCCAATCTCCTATATGGTATCTGGGCAGATCTGCGGCTAGTTTTGACGGTTAGACCAAATTTAGCATCGATCGTTGCCAGCCGCCAGCATCGCCTCAATAGCTGCAAAGCTTGTCAGCAAGAAGCAATTAAATAACCATTGACTGTTGACTGTCCACTATTCCCTATTTCTTCAAATGCGACCAATCCCAATTACACCCCAACCCGGCCAAGAATCCGTCTGGGACTATCCCCGTCCCGCACGCCTAGAAGATACTGACAAACACCTGCGGATCGTGTTTAATGGTGTCACGATCGCCGAAAGCAGCAGAGCAAAGCGAGTCTTAGAAACTAGCCATCCGCCTGTCTATTACATCAGCGCTGAAGATATCAAGCTCGAATATCTCGTTGAGACGGCTCAGCAGACTTGGTGCGAGTGGAAAGGCCAAAGTACATATTACGACGTAACTGTAGGCAACAAACGCGCCCCTAACGCGGCTTGGCGCTATATCGATCCCACGCCTAATTTTGTGTCGATTCGCCAATATTACAGCTTTTACGCTAGTTTGATGGATGCTTGTTATGTCAATGACGAGCTGGTAACCCCTCAAGTCGGTGATTTTTATGGTGGCTGGATTACCAGCGATGTTGTAGGGCCATTTAAAGGTGGTGTCGGCACTAGAGGCTGGTAGGAGACAGCCGCGATAATTTTCGTTCCAAAGCCAAATCGCTAATTTCTTGAAGAAGTTGGCGATTTGTCATGAATGGCTCGAACATTGGTGCGATCGCATCCTTGTATTAATTAAACACAGAATAGATGAACTATTAGTGCGAATCTATTACACCAGTAATAGCGTTTGAAAATAGTCAATATCCCTATATACAATTTACTCACGATTTCACGCCAAATAGCTGATTAGTGCGGATCTATTACACCATCAATAGCGTTCAAAAATAGTCAATATCCCTACATACGAGCGAATAAATTTTTTCTTATTAATTTCTGTTTTTTTGAGGAGTTTCGGCTAGAATATGAATCCGCCTCCTCGACACTTCGCTCCTGCATGATAACATCCGAATTGCACTCAAACCACTACACGGAATTAGTTACAGCTAGTGGAATCGATCGTGACTTGGTAACTCTTAACTTCACATCTTTAGACGGTAATTCTGCTTACGATCGGTTATTTATTTCACCACAACTTCCCCGAAATAATAGTGGACAAGTTATCCCTAGTTGGATGCGGAGATATAGCCACTGCGCCAAGGGTGGCTGGTGGTGTAATGGCCTAGATCCACTGAATGATTGGCAGCCGATGGAATGGGGAACCTTTAAGCCTAATTCCCCTGCCAAAAATCAAGATGGAAAAATTATCAAATACGAGCATCCACCGAGTGTCTCTACCCGGTTATTTTGTTTGCGAGTAACAAAAGAAATCTGGACACAAACTGCAAGTATATTTAAAGCTAAATTACCAAAGAAAATTGAGGTTGACAGACAAGGTGAAGCACTTGGATTTTGGCAATGGATTCTCGAAAAACAAATCCCGATCGTCTTGTGCGAAGGAGTGAAAAAAGCCGCTACTCTGCTGACTTATGGCTATCCAGCGATCGCCTTAGCAGGGATAAATAGTGGGTATCGAGCGATCCGAGATTTACAGGGCAATACTAGTGGTAGAAATCTCATTCCCGAGCTATTAGTATTTGCCAATCGTCGTCAAGATTTATCAATTTGTTTCGACTATGAAACCGTACCGCGTAAAGCTAAATTACTCGATATAGCAATCGTTCATTTAGGTGAACTATTACAGCAATCTGGCTGTAATGTTAAAGTTATTAGATTGCCAGGGCCAGAAAAGGGAATTGACGACTTTATTTTGGCTCAGGGAATTGTTGCTTTTAAGGAGATTTTTGAACGATCGTTAGATCTGGAAGTAGACCTCGCACAATCCAAGCGACATAGCGAATTAACTTACCCGGCTAATCTAGTGATGGAGTATCGCTATCTCCAGAAACTCGATTTGCCAGCTACGGGCATAGTCGGGATTAAGTCTGCTAAAGGTACCGGAAAAACTACCGCGTTGATTCCGATTGTTGCGCTAGCTCAGGAACATAATCGTCCGGTTTTATTGTTGACTCATCGGATTCAATTAGGACGATTTTTATGCGAGAGAATCGGCGTAAATTGGATTAACCAACAGCTCCCAAAGCAACCATCTGACAGCCTGGGATTGTGCCTAGACTCGATGTGGAAGCTCAATCCTAACGACTGGGACGGGGGGATAATTATCTTAGATGAAGTCGAACAATCATTGTGGCATTTACTGCATAGTTCTACCTGCAAAAAGAAGCGGTTGGCGATTTTAAAAACTTTTCAACACCTGATTGCGAGAGTAGTCGAGACAGGTGGATTGGTAATCGCACAGGATGCCGACTTGTCGGATATTTCGATCGATTATCTCAAACGACTAGCAAGTAATGAGATCGAACCCTGGATTGCGATCAATCAATGGCAAGCCGAACGGGGTTGGGACGTGTATTTTTACGATAGTCCCAATCCAACTGCGTTGATCTATCAATTGGAACAAGATCTCCGGGCTGGCCATAAATGTTATGTTACTACCGATAGTCGATCGGGTCGGTATGGCTCGGATACGATCGATCGGTATATCAAACAAACTCTCAAGCAATTAGAAGATAGTTATACCAAAACACTGGTAGTTTGCAGTCACACCACCAACACTACCGGACATCCTGCGGTAGATTTTGTCTCGTCCATTAATACCCAAGCACCAGAATACGATGCGGTCTTCGTTACGCCGACATTAGGCACGGGGGTGAGTATCGATGTCAAACATTTCGATCGGGTGTATGGCATCTTTCAGGGTGTCATTCCCGACCCAGAAGTGCGCCAGGCATTAGCCAGGGTGCGCGCGAATGTTCCCCGTCATTTGTGGTGTGCCAAACGCGGGATGGGTACGATTGGCAGTGGTAGTAATAACTATCGATCGCTTGCTTATTGGTATCAAGAAAACTATAAAGAAAATTATGCACTGATGTGTCCGCTCACGCGGATCGATGTCGATTTACCCTTTGTATTCGATCCGATTCATCTCCGTACTTGGGCGCGATTTGCAGCGCGGATTAATGCTTCGATTACGCTATATCGAGATGCTGTCAAAGCTGGCTTGCTCGGAGAAGGACATCAAATTCACCTGATTAATGAGGAGCAAGATCGCCAGAGTTTACAAGAACTCCGCACCGCATTGATGCACGCCACCAAAAACGAGCCAGATAAATCGATCGAGATTATGCGTAAAATCGCTGACGTGCATAAAGGTAAATCCAAACGCGATCGGGAGTATAGTTTGATCGGTACCCAAACAAAAAAAATTCAACAGCAGGTCAAATCCCAGGCAGCACAAGCGATTGCCGATGCCCCAGAGATCGGACATCGCGATTATCAATACCTGACAAATAAACGGTTTTTGACAGATTTGGAACGCGCGCAAGTTGAGAAATACACTCTCCAACAACGGTATGGAGTGGTTGTTACTCCCGAGCTAAAATTGAAGGATGATAAAGGATACTATGGGCAACTCTTAACTCACTTTTATCTACTCAATCATCAACAATATTTACCACAATCGATTTATTTAGTCTGGGATCGCGATAGCGAAAATAGATCCGATCGCGTATTTCTGCCCGATGCCAATCATCATATTCTCAAGATCCAAGGATTATTAGCATTAGGGCTGATAAATTTCTTAGACCCCGATCGACAATTACAAATTAACGATCCAGATTTGGTTTCCCTCAATCGAATTAGTTGCTTGTGTAGCCAACATATCAAACGGGCGATCGGGATCGATATCCCACATAATAATAATGCTGAAACTAGCCCGATTCTGATTCTCAATCGGTTGTTGCAGTTACTAGGATTGAAGGTCAATCCAATTTCAACTAGTCTCAAAGAGCGTGCTAAAACTCCTAAGACTTATCAACTCGATCGAGCGTTATTAAACGACGGTCGCGACGAAATCTTCAAAGTCTGGGAACATCAGCAAAGTCGCGAACTGATGCGCTCTGCCTAAAATTGCTCTGAAGGTCGTAGACTGTGAGGTGCTGCGCTCGTTGGCATCGATAGTTCTGACGATTTTGCTGACGTTCGTGGGACTGATGACTGTGGGTGTGGCGGTTATTACCATCGTAAGCATACTCGGTATCATGTCCTTGGGCATCGATCGTTTTCCGAACGGTACCATTGTCGTTGTACTTTGTTTCGGTATAGATCCCAAAGTTATCGGTAGCCTTGATTAACCGATTATGGCTATCGTAGTCATTGGTGACGCTATTACCGATCGCATTAGTTACTTTTTCAACTAATCCAACTTCGTTATACTTGATGGTTTGGATGACACCGCGTTCGTCTTTGGTGGTGATAATTATGGAGATCGAGCTTAATTCAACCTGGATCGATCGCCATAATTAGCGACAACATTTCATTGAATTAATTACTAGCTTTTAATGCTACGATAAAAGTAAACTCAATTAAATTTATTGAAGACATGTATGATAATACTTGCAAGTATTTAGCGGAGAATTTCCCTGAAGATATCTCTAGTTGGTTGATTGGCGAGCGAATATCTTTAGTTGAGCTGAATCCGACGGAATTACATGTCGATCCGATTCGGGCTGATAGTATTATTCTTTTGACTAATGAGAATTTAATTCTACATCTGGAATTTCAGACAGATACCGACTCGGACATGGCATTTAGGATGGCGGATTATCGACTCAGAGCATATCGAAAGTTTCCACGTAAGTCGATGAGACAGATCGTTATCTATTTGCGAAAGACGACTAGCGATCGGGTTTATGAAACCACATTTGAGATTGAAAATACTCGCCATCAATTTGAGGTGATTCGACTATGGGAGCAGCCAGCATCGATATTTTTGGAATCGCAGGGGTTGTATCCATTTGCGAGTTTGGCGCAAACGGATGAGCCGGAGTCGATTTTGAGGGCTGTGGCTGCTAGAATTGAGGGGATAGAGGGGCGCAAGGTGCAAGCGGATTTGGCGGCGACTGCATCGATTCTAGCTGGGTTGGTGTTGGATAAGAATCTAGTTAAGCAAATACTACGGAGAGATATTATGCGGGAATCTGTTGTTTATCAGGATATTTTAGTTGAAGGGCGTGTTGAAGGGCGTGTTGAGGAGGCAAGAGGGTTAGTTATCAGGCTGCTAACTCGGAAGTTGGGAAATGTCAGTCCTACGCTGTTGGCTAAAATTCAGGCTTTATCTCTAGAGCGAGTAGAATCATTAGGAGAAGATTTATTAGACTTTACTTCGATCGATAATTTAGAGCAGTGGTTAGCATAAGTTTTAATAGTTTAGCTCGATCGAGTCTAATTACTCGATCGAGCCAAATAAATACGATTCTCTTCCAGGATCGGCTAAATAGCTATGTAGTCTATAGATCGATCGAATATTCTGGCAAAACCGAGCGCTCCAAATAAACACGATCGAAATAACTATCGATCGAATCTTATCAGCCAAGATCGATCGAGTATAAAAGAACAATCGATCCAAGTAAAGACGATCGAGTTAATTCATCAAGTTCGAGAGAACATGCCAAAGTTGTTGCTCTGCACAAGCTTGTCTGTGGGCAGATGCCCACCCTACTGGCTTTGCCGGGTCTCATTAATGAAACTTCTGAATGATGCCCAACTTACCAAGAATCAGATCGATGAGGTGATTTTACTTGGAGATTCATCGAATGCCATCACAGCAAAACAAGTAATACTAAATGTACTAGATCGACAACCAGTTCGGAATCCGCGATCGGGCACAGAGGTCATTGTAGGAGCCTCAATTTGTGCGGGTATTCTCAGCGGAGTTGTGACAGATATCCTGTTACTTGATGTGACTCCTTGGACTTTAGGAATTGAAACTCAAGAAAATGCTCTAGGTGCAACAGTTCAAGGAGGAATGATGACTAAAATTATTCCGCGTAACACCACATTCCCCACGAAAAAAACAGAGGTTTTTTCGACTGTTGCTGATGGTCAAACAGAAGTCGTCATTCACGTTCTCCAAGGTGAGAAATTAAAGGCTAATGATAATGTGAGTCTTGGCACTTTTCGGTTAGATGGAATTCTTCCGGCTCCTCGCGGCGTAACCGAAATTGAGGTGACGTTTGGTATCGATGGTAATGCAAGTCTCCAGGTTACTGCGAAAGATCTCCGATCTGATAAGGAGCTATCTGTTGTATTAAATTAAGGCAGAATTTTCACAACAGAAAACATGTAAAATAGATCTCACAGCTTTGCCAGTAATTGCTTTAAATTCCACAGAGAACGGAGGAAACTATTTTTATTCTTTTGCTGGTACATTGCAAGTTTTTGTATACTTGTGAATACCGCTCATTATTTCGTTATTAAGGCGAGCTATATTCTCCTTTCGTTTAGTGATAATTGATTCATCAGTATCATTTCGATTGAAATTAAGAACTTCTCGGAGTTCAGCCTGCTTACTTTCAACACTTTTTCTAAATTCGTAACACGCAGTTGGCAAAGACTCAACAACTTGATTCTCTCTCAATGTGGTTTTTTGTTCGATCGATGCTGACGAACAAGCATTGAGGCTAATCGAAATCTCAATGATTAGGCAAAGAAGATAATATTTCATTATTTCGATTGTTAGACTGTTGCCTATATATATTCTCACATCTTGCACCAATACATAAACACTAGTATGATTTGGGGCCAAAATGTGAGAAAAAGGGCACAGAACAATATTTAAAGGGAACAGTGAACACCATTCTCCCGTGTGCCCAAGCTCTACTCTACACAATTCAAGGATTGATGCCTAGTCCTTATCAAGTCCTCAGCCTGAAAGCAATCTTTGCAATGTTCTGGGAACCTCAAAGGGTAGCATTGCCAGAGCAATGTGTAATTAAATCGGCAGCAGCTTTAAGCAGATTCCTAAATGAATATGGATGGCCCACCAGAGCGGTAATTCGTGCGACCAGAAAACAGATCCTCGCAGAGCTATTGAAGTATGCACCGAAGGGAAAACGGCCTCATCTCCAGGTAATTATCGATTTGACCACCTTGGAAAAAAGAGGGAAATTCAAAGCATTTGAATGGCTGATACATGTCCTCAATGGCAATGTTCGGACTTCATATCGTCGTGATGTATTTGGTAGTTGGAGAATGGCGAGTGCCTTGGGCATTTCGTCCGTGGCGGGGGAAAGGCACCGTTGCACCTGCTCAACTAGGATTAAAGTTACTTCGCACAGGGAGCATCCCACTTTTTATTATTTTATTAGATAATAAATTCCTATCAAGCCAGACGTAAGGGACTGCGGCGATCGAGATGATTTTCTCTTTAGGGATTTTAAAAAGTGGGATGCTCCCCTTCGCACATTGCCAAAAAAGCTTACTCACCGTTTCCGAGTGTTGGTATTAGCCGACACTGGTTTCAGCAGTGTCGAGTTTGTCACAGGAGTTAAAAAACGTCGATATCAAGCGATTGTGGGCATCCCCAAAAATCGCTTGATGGATAATGGAAAGGCAATTAAGACAATTACCAAGAAAGGGCAGCAAGTAAAATTAACTGGATTAGAGGGACTAGTTACTGCTTCGTGGTTTTACTTACAACGTAATGGCAAATTGGAGCAGCGGTTTGTAATTTCTACTCGGAACCTCAAAGGTAGCACGATTACCTGGTGGGGTCGTCGGCGGTGGGCTATCGAAGGCTTTTTTAAGACTGCTAAATATCAATTTGGATTGGCTAGTTTTGGTCAGCAGACCTTGTTAGGGGTTTACCGTTGGCTGATACTTAGCTTGATTAGTTTTGTCCTAACTCACTGGGTTTATCTGTCATTGCAGCAACATAATTTACCTAATTGGCAGGAGGCTGCGCTATTGACACTACAGCAGCTAATGCCAAAGACCGCAGTGAGTTTACTGTTGATAGAAATAGAGAGTAAGCGAGAGCTACTAGCGTCTCAGGGGCTAGCCGTGGAGTTAGTCTCGATCTTAACCTAGTATCTATGCACTGGTGCAAGATGTGAGCATACTTAATGTTGCCATCGTCAGCAGTTAAGCGATTGCCATTCTCATCGTAGGTGTAGGTAAATTGTTTGTTACCATCGACCCAGGTTTCGGTTTTAACGCGACCGCCGAAGACGGCGCGCAAGCTTCGAGATGATCGTAGATGTAATTGGTGATGTGGCCATTGTGATCGGTTGTTTGAGTGCGATTGCCATCGTCGGCGGTGTAGGTATAGCGAGTATAGCCACCTTTAGCATCGATAATTTGAATTTGGCGATTGCGTCGATCGTAGTAGTGACGGGTACTGCGTCCGAGGGAGTCGATTTCGTTGATGAGGTTGCCTGCTGTATCGGCGATCTCATAGCTGGTGCCACTGTAAGGATCGAAGATCGTGGTCTGATTGATTGCGTCTTGGTAGCTGTAATTGGTATTTTGACCGAATGTATCTGTTGCGGTAATTACGCGGTCTACAGCGTCGTAACGGCTTGCTGATGTCTGATGTTTGGTGGCATCGTAGGTGGCACTTTGGCGACCGAATCTGTCGTACAGTACGTATGTTGCGTTACCTTTGGCATCGCTCGTTTTGATGACTTTACCTGTGAGCAAACTGGTGGGTGCGGCGAGAATAGCCAACGGGAGTTCGGCAAGTACCGTGTTAACTTGTGCGTCGGTGTCGAAGTATCGAGTATCGTTATCAGAATCGATGTTAAAATACTAATAAGTATTTAATTTTCTATGCGTCGCGACTCGATTTTTTATCAATTATTTCGCCAATCTCCGACTCTATTATTTGAGTTGTTACCGCAGCTTCCAAATAATTATCAACAATATACTTTTGAAGCGATCGAGGTTAAGGAAACTTCTTTTCGGATGGATGGGGTATTTATTCCACCATCGCCATCTGGGATAGTATATTTTTGTGAGGTGCAATTTCAACCGGATGAATTGCTGTACGAACGGATGCTGAGTGAGATTTCAATTTATACTTATCGCAACCGAGAACGATTTACTAATTGGCAAGCGGTGGTAATTTATCCGACTCGAACTATGGAGCAATCGCGTACTGAAATGGTACGGGAGATGTTAGAGAGCGGACGGATTAGGCGGGTATATTTAGATGAGTTGGGGGAGGTGGAAGATTTACCAACTGGTTTGGGTTTGATGGTGTTGACGACGCTGGAGGGGGATAGAGCTACCTCTGAGGCGATCGGTTTAATCGATCGAGCGCAAGGTAGTAGGGCTATAATAGATTTAGTTTCAACGATTATTGTTTATAAGTTTAGTAATCTGAGTAGAGATGAGGTGGATATGATGTTAGGAATTGAGTTGCAGCAGACGCGGGTATATCGGGAAGCTGAGGAGCAGGGAAATATTAAGGGTCGTCAAGATGAGGCTCAAGGTTTAATCTTAAGGTTGTTAAATCGACGGGTGGGGAATATATCGATCGATCTAGAAGCCCGCATCAAAACACTACCTCTGACGCAATTAGAAGAATTAGGCGAGGCATTATTAGATTTTAGCCAGATGGGTGATTTGGTTGCTTGGTTGGATGGCGATCGAGTATAGGAATTAGGTCGATATTGTCGATCGCCTCTGAGCAATTATCAATCGAGCGAGCGAAAGTAAATAGCGATCGAGTGTCTAATTCCGATCGAGCAAATCGAATCTTTAGGTGAGGAGCTATTAGATTTTACTTCGATGTCAGATCTAGAAGCTTGGTTGAATCAAAATTGACGATCGATCCGAGTATTGGATCTCATTTATATTCAACAATAATAGCGATAGCGAAGCGCGGCCTTGGCAGGTCGAATTATCACCTTCGATCGCGTAGCGTAGGCCAATCCTAATCGCTCCAAATCTACACGATCGAAATAACTATCGATCGAATCTTATCAGCCAAGATCGATCGAGTATAAAAGAACAATCGATTCAGCAAATAACGATCGAGTTAATTCATCAAGTTCGAGAGAACATACGGAAGTTGCTGCTCCGCACAGATCTGTCCGTGGGCATCTGCCCACCCTACTGGCTCTATTGCTTCAATTTTTGGAGTAAATCGCTAAATGAATCAGCAACCCAAAAAGCATTTTCTTCATCAGATGAACAGGGGAAGTGTCTTGCGCTATCCCAATAGTAAATATTTCCATCAGACTTGTCCATCAGCAGGGCATTCGCTCCTGGATCGAAACCGATAGCTAGAAAAGCACCTTTGAGATCGTCCTCTAGTTCGTTTAGCCAAAATTGAATGTCAGCATGAGGTTTCCCGATTCCAAAAAAAATATCGACAATGATGTCGCTGTTACAGTCTGGAACATTCAAAGTTTGACACTCTGGTTGTCCACCATTATGTAGAATCAAAAAACTTCGATAATCTTCTGGAACCGTACAACCAATTTGATGTTCCAGCCTAATAAGAGCATCCATGTTCAACGGTGGTTTATTGTCATTACAAAATTTCATTTTCCTAGGTTCCTTTTTTCTTAATAGATACTCCACCTCGGTGTGTAAATCTACGATGTATTTCTGTATCGACAGCCTGCATAGTGGTTTTATCTTGATAATGATGCCAAGTAGTTCCCGCTGGCTGAACTCCTCCGTTAGCTGTTGTTGCGTCACTATAGTCAGTGGTATGATTTCCCTTCTGCTGTATTTTGACTTCTGCACGAACATGACCTGATGATTTATAGTCTGGAAATCCATCTACATAGGAAACTGTGTTTCCTTCCCAATCTGTGTATGTCCAGTTTTCATCAATTGTTCCTCCTTTCTTTATCCATTTTTTTGGATCGGGTGAGTGAGAAGGTTTTGCTGATGTATAGCCCTCTGGGATACAATTATTATTATGAACCAGCAGACCCAAATCCGACACAAAATAGGTATGGAAACCCTGCACCTCAAAATTATAAACCGTAGCAGTATCGCCATGCTTGACAACCTTATCGACATCCAACCGAGACTCATACTTAGTCTGAAGATGCGAACCAGCATGTAAATCCTTCGCCAATACCCAACCCACATCCGGCACCCAGAATGGATGCTCCTCGGTGGTAGTAATTTTTTCACCACCAATATAAACATCAACTAAACCAGTTGCCTGCTTGACAACCGTATTGAGCACCTGCTTATACTCGATATCCCCAGGCGTAGCTGGGTCATCAGACAACACCCAATCCCCAACATGAATATCCTCAATGTTTTTGGTACCATCTAGGGTTTGAATCTCCGTCCCCGCCACAAAACAATTAGTAGTAGGTGTAGTCTTAAAACTCAGGATTGATGCTGCAATCGTCGCAACACCAGTAACCGCAACGGTCACTCGCTCGACCGCACTTAACTGACGACCATTCTCATCCACACCAGACCAAGCCTGACCGATTTGTCCGCCACCCTGAGCAACTCCATTTGCGGCAAATGCAGATTTTAACCACGGAGTAGCTGCTTTCACCCAAGGAGTAGCCGCTAAAGACTTAACCCATTTAAGTCCCGCAACTACCTCACCACCGAAGGCAAAAGCCAGCGTCTCATTAACTTTATCGATATTATCTTCAGTCGCTAAGGAGGAGAACAATCCACCAGCAGTACCAGCAATTTGTTTCCAGATATTACCTTCATTTTGTCCAGCAACGGCAACACTAGCCCAATACTCTAAACCAGCTTGAGCATTACTGGTGACAGTATTACGGAAACTAGTAGCACCATCAGCAATACCCTGACCAACATTATTCCCAAACTGCTGAATTGCCCGACCAGCATTATTCAAACCCTGCTGAACATTCCGGACACCGCTATTCCAAGCATCCTCCAACCACGACGACATCCCACTCGGATCTGTCGCCAGCGTCGAACTATTCCCCACATAGCGATACAGATTCGTATCCCCAGCCCCAAACCCCATCGGGTCTACACTAATAAACACCCCATTGGCTGGGTCGTAATATCTGGCGCGATAATACTCCAACCCACTCTCTAGATCCCGTTCCCGTCCCGTATACCCATACCGGAAACTCACACTGGGATTCGTCTCACTCAACACCCGTCCGAAACTATCGAACGTCCGTTTATCGACGACTACCCCACTAGCATCAGTGAGGGTATCGACCGTCCCCAACCTGTCACTCAAACTCCACACCATGCCTGTGGGCGGATCTTAGACACGTTCCCGCCACTGATGCGATTGCCATTGAGGTCGTACCGAAGCACTGGTGAGGTTGCTATTCTGGTCGTAGGTGTAGGTAAATTGTTTATTACCACTTACCCAAGTTTTGGTGTTGACGCGGTTGAGGTTGTCGTAGGTGTAAGCGGTGATTCGATCGCCAGCAGTTAAGAGTTAGGGTGAGATCGACGATAATTGCTGACGAATATGCGATACTGTCGGAGTATTTTGGTATTGCTGTGCATGACGATCTTCGCCCATGATGAATTTGCTAAGAGTTTTTTAGAAAACTTGCTTTCACCCTTTGGTAAGGTCGAGCCAGCCTTAAAAATTGCTGCTGAGGTTAGGGAAGTCGATGTCTATTTCATGCCTTCAGATCGCAATCTCGACCGCACCGATTTAGGTTTGCTAGCTCGATGTGTCACTTCGCTGGTTGTCTTCGAGCCGTTTCGGAATTCGGTGTCTGTGCCCGATATTCGTGCTTGTATGTCTAAACTCTACGATTTACATGCCAAGATCTATCGAGAGGCAAAGCGCAAGAAGCAACCAGAACCCAAGGATGATGAATTACCGATGCTGTGGATTCTGACTCCAACTCTATCGGATAATATTTTAGTGAGTCTAGGGGCTAATTTAGATGCCGAGCGAGGTGAGGGTGTGTATTTGCTACCATCAGCGCAAAAGACGGGAATTATTGTGATTCACCGTTTACCGAGGACACCAGAGACGAGGTGGTTTAGAATATTAGGTAGGGATGGGGTGCAACGGCGAGCGATCGAGGAAGTCAATGAACTACCCAAGGGGCATCCTTATCGTCAGAATACGCTAGAACTATTAAGTAATTTGAAGGTTACGTTAGAGAATCAGGAAACTATTCAACCGGAGGATCGGGATTTAATCATGCAGTTATCACCTTTGTATTTGGAACAGATCCAAGCAGCTAAACAGGAGGGCAAGCAAGAAGGAAAGCAGGAAAATCAACAAGAGATTGCCCGCAACTTGCTCGGAGAAAATGTTCCTTTGGAAATCATCTCACGCACCACTGGAATTACGATCGAGCAATTACAATCTCTCCAATCGCAATTACAAGATAATTAATCGATCGCCCGTTGGCATTGCCTACCGAAGGTAATCGACCAAACAAGAGATCGAATAATAAACATCCGATTCCGCACGGCGGACGCTCCGCGATTGAGTAATGTGATAGATGCGATCGAGCCAGGTAAAGACGATCGAGTAATTTAATAGATGCGATCGAGATAATTTATAACGATCGAGTGTAACAATTCGAGCGATAGTAGAGAAAGAGCGAATCATTCAATATTAACGATCGCGATCGAGTCTACTAGATCGATCGAAAGAATATGCCGAAGTTATTGCTCCGCATAGAGTTTGCTCGTGGGCAGTGCCCACCCTACATTTCTGAGTGACATTCCCCCAAATATTCTCAGCAGCCGAAGTAGCCTTAGTTAAATACGGAGCCGCCTTTTGGCTAACACTATTCCAAGCATTCTCCACCGCCCCAATCTTACCAAGCTGTTTGGCGATCGGCCCCAGTAACGGAGCGAAAGTCGCCACCGTCTCCACATAGCTCCACGGATTACTCCAATCCATCTTGCCATCAATAATCTTCGTCGTAGTATCGTAAGAACCCTTCCCTACCTGAGTAATCGTATAACCTTGAGCGATGCGCCCACCCAAACCAACTTTACCCAGCAGCGCTTGAGGAGTCAGCACACCCAGCACAGTAGTAATCCCAAACCCCAAAGATTGACCCAGAGCATATTCAAAACTATCACTCTGTCCAGCAATTGCTAATGACGATTGAGTGCTGCCAATTGGCTTAACGCAGTAAATCTTCTAACTGATTTTGACCGCACAACCATTGATACAAGCCTTTTTGAGCGAGTAACTCCTGATGAGTACCAGTTTGGACGATTTCACCTTTATCCATCACAAACACGCGATCGGCTGTCGAAGCAGCAGATAATTGATGGGTGATGAAGATGACAGTACGTTTTTGTCCCGCTTGGGACAGATTTTGGAGAATGGCTGTGGCTGTCTGATTATCGACACTAGAGAGCGCATCATCCAGAATCGAGATCGGCGCATCGAGCAGGAGCGCGCGCGCCAAGGCTGTGCGCTGGCGTTGTCCGCCAGAGAGAGTAATGCCGCGTTCGCCGACGATCGTGTCATACTGTTGGGGAAAATTGAGTACTTCCAAGTGAATTTGACCCAGTTTAGCAGCGGCTTCTACTTTGGCTCGTTCGGCTTGTGGATCGCCATAACGAATATTATTTTCGATCGTGGTACTAAATAAAAAGCTCTCTTGCGGTACATACGCGATCGCGCGGCGCAAATTATCTAAACTTAATTTAGTCACGTCGTAACCATCGATAAAAATACTATTTTCAGGTACTTCTAACAACCGTGGCAACATATTTGCCAATGTAGATTTACCAGATCCGATCGGTCCGACGATCGCGATCGTTTCGCCTGGTTCGATTGTAAAATTAATATTTTTAAGTGCTGGCGTAACTGCCCCAATATGGGTGTAGCTGAGGTCGCGTACTACGATTTGCCCGTTAAAGCGAGTATCTAAGTGAATTGAATTGGGCGTATCGGCAATCTTGGGCCGATTGAATAAAATCGCTTCTACCCGATCGATGCTGACTTCCCCGCGTTGAAATGCTGTAATTGTAAATCCTAATAAAGCAGTTGGAAAGATCAGGTTTTGGGCAAAGATAATTAATGATAAAAAGCCACCAACTTGAATCTGTCCGCTCGCGATCGCGAGTCCACCCTGCCATAATAGAACGAGTAAACTGATCGATGCTAACCCCTGAATAATTGGGAAGATCGTGTTACGTGATTCGGCTAATTTGAGATTGGAGTCAAATAATTCTTGATTCTTTTTCCGAAAGGCTTTGCGTTCGTTTTCTTCTTGCGCGTAGATTTTGATTAGCGCGATTCCACTCATATCCTCCTGAATCAACTCGCTCAAATCAGAGATCGACTCTTGCACCGTTACCTGCTGATTGCGCAGTTGCGTACTAAATAGCTGCACGATAATCAGCATCAGTGGATAGACGGCTAATGCGAGTAGCGTTAATCTCACATCGATCGATAACATTGCCGGTAAAGTCAGTGCATAGGCAAAGATAATATTGGCAGTACTCAGCACTGCAAAGCCCACCAACCGCATAATATTCTCCACATCACTCGTGAACCGATTGACAAGATCTCCCACTGTTGTCGTGGCAAAATAACCCGGCTCTAGTTCCAAAATATGCTCGAAAATCCCCTGCTTCATTGTCGCTTGCACTTTGCGACCTACCCCAAAAATCAGAATCCGGGAAACCATCCGCACCAGCCACATCAACGAGGTCAATCCGACGATCGCTAGTGCTAGTTGAGTCAGATAATCGCTATTGAGGGATACTTTCAGTCGATCGATTCCCTCCCGAATCAAGAGCGGAATATACACACTCAAAGCATTGACAACAAACAGCGCACCGATACCCTGTAATGTCTGCAATTTATAAGGTTTGAGATAATTAAGCAGCTTTTGGAAACGAGACATGGGGGAATTGTGAATTATGGTTATGAATTATGGCAGCATTTCAAGATCGGGTAACAACATACCCTAACGTGGATAAACTTTGTGTGGTAAAATCATAGGTTTGTGGCACTGTCTCAAATATAGCTCAGATAGCTTAAATAGAAATCGATTATGGCAAAGCGCGTACAGTTAGTTTTAACCCAAGATGTCCGCAAACTGGGCAAGAATGGTGATGTTGTCGAAGTAGCTCCAGGCTACGCTCGCAACTACCTACTCCCTCAGAAGATTGCAACACATGTCACCCCTGGCATCCTCAAGCAAGCAGAAAAGCGTCGGGAAATCGAACGCCTGAGACTATTGGCACTCAAAGAAGTTGCATTAACTCAAAAAGCAGCGATCGATAAAGTCGGTAAATTCTCGATCTCCAAGCAAGTTGGCGAAAATGAGGCAATTTTTGGTACCGTTACCACAGCTGAAGTTGCTGAAGTCATCAAAGAAGTTACCGGACAAGAGATCGATAAACGCGATATCACGGTTCCCGATGTCGCTAAGATCGGTACTTACAAAGCCGAACTCAAGCTTCACCCCGAAGTCATCGTTACTGTCGAGATCGAGGTTGTCTCTAAGTAGTAACTTTCATCGCTCGATCGGAACTGCTACGCGAACGTCCAGCGTGTGCGTAGCAAATCCAGCTTCAGATTTAGTTGTAATATAAATCGTAGGCTGTGGGTACCGATCGAAACCAGGTATAATAGTACTAATTTACGCTCGATCGGGTACTCACAAAGGACACCCCTACGTAGATTTTCCGCCTCATACTCCCCTCGAAAAAGGTGTTGGGGGTGGGTTCTATTCACTACGCGCCCTCTCTAATGGCAGAAACACCTAACTTTCGATCGGCAAATCTGATTCCACCACAGAATATTGAAGTTGAGGAAGCCATTTTAGGCGGGATTTTGCTCGATCCAGAAGCGATCGGGCGGGTTGCCGAAAAGCTAATTCCCGAAGCATTTTATACGCCTACTCATATCGATATTTATAAGGCAGCTTTAGCCTTAAATGGACTGGGTAAACCGACCGATTTACTCACACTCACCGACTGGTTGATAGACCAAAAACAATTAGAAAGAATTGGTGGACAAGCTAAATTAATTCAACTTTTAGAACGAACGGTGAGCGCGGTAAATATCGACTCACTCGCAGTTCTAGTAATGGATAAATATATCCGGCGCGAACTGATTAAAGCAGGTACGGAAGTTACTCAGCTCGGCTATGCTGCCGATCGACCGTTAGAAATTGTCCTCGATGAGTCAGAGCAACAAATCCTAAATTTAACCCAAGCCAGACCGAAGCAAGGGTTAACACCGATTAAAGAAATTGTTACGGTCACCTATCAAGATATCCAAGATCGCCACGATAAAATTATCCCACCAGGATTGACCAGCGATTTTAGCGATCTTGATGGAATGACAGGCGGATTTCAGCGATCGGATTTAATTATTATTGCGGGAAGACCGTCAATGGGAAAAACTGCGATCAGTCTAAATATTGCTTACAATATGGCAAGACTTCATAAATTACCAGTACTAGTATTTAGCTTGGAAATGTCCAAGGATCAATTGGTACAAAGATTGATTGCTAGTGAAGCTGGAGTAGATAGCAACCGCTTGCGTGCCGGACGAATCAGTCCGAATGAATGGGACTCGGTATATAAAGCAGTCGATCGCATTTCGGAGTTGCCGATCTTTATCGATGACAATGCCAGTATGATGCTGATGGAAATGCGGAGTCAAGCCCGTAAACTGCAAGCAGAACACGGCGGACAATTGGGTTTAATTATGATCGATTACCTTCAATTGATGGAAGGCGGTGGCGATAATCGCGTTCAGGAAATCTCCAAGATCACGCGCGGATTGAAAGGATTGGCACGGGAATTGCAAGTGCCATTGATCGCACTATCGCAGCTAAGTCGAAGTGTAGAAGCGAGAAATAACAAGCGTCCGATGATGTCAGATTTACGAGAATCAGGTAGTATCGAGCAGGATGCAGATTTGATTATTATGTTATATCGCGATGCTTATTACAATCCCGACACACCCGATCGAGATATCACTGAACTCATTATTACCAAGCATCGAAATGGCCCAACTGGTGTAGTCAAACTAGTTTTCGATCCAGCTTTAACTAAGTTTAAAAACTTAGCTCGTCCCATGAATTAATGTCATAGATCGATAGATTTTTTCAATCACTGGTTAATAGTTCTTGGAATTCACCAGTTACTTTCTTTTCTAGCACTTGTCCGTTCTCAAAATAAATAAGTGTTGGGTCGCCACCTATATGTGTCCGAATACAAGAATAATAACCAATAAATCCAAGAGGTTCACAGATAGATACCAACCACTCCATGAGCAGAGGAAAATACATGAAGAAATCATCTTCATTTATGTAACGTCTAACGTTCAGCTTAGAGTCTTTAAAGACGCTGCCACATAGCCCAGATAAGAATTCATCGCCATAATTTGCATTGTTTGAGATAATAGACCTCCATCCATATAGAAAACTAAATTCATCTTCAGCTTCACTATTGACTTCACTTACATTAGGAATCCCACCAAGTATACCCTCTTCCCAACTTGTATCAAACAAATCATCCTTGAGAGTTGTTTCAAATTTATACTCCTCAGATCTGGTCATGTATTTAAGTGTATCAATCACCTCTTGTGATAAATCTGGCTTTAAAGTGCAGGCAAAAGCAAATTCATAACAACTACCCATTTGTTTATCTCCTTTATGTAATATTAAATTATTTCGATATTATCAATTATTGGTTGAAATGGCAATGAAAGTTTACTTAGGACAGTCTATCGAGACCAGTCGGATGATGTATTCGATTCAACTGATAGGTTCGATCGGTTAAATAAATTAATATTAGTATTAACTTGGAATTTATCTAGACGATCGAACAGTGCCCAAATTATTAACTATTCGCTGTAAAAATTTTGACTGTTGTAACAGATAACAGTTAAAATAGATTTGTCTAGGTTTTGCTGAATCTACTTATACTTAGTAAAGATATATTTAGGAAAATAATGAAAGATGCGACGAACATCGATCGAGTACTGCAAAGGATTGCCGAGCTGACTGTAGAAGAACAATTCTATGTAGCAGATATTTTAAACAAACGTTTAGCTCAAACTGGCAGAGATAGAATTGCTGCTAGAGTTAAGGAAGCAGAAAATAATTATCGCCAAGGTAAAGTTTATTCAGGTGACGTTGCGAGTTTGATGGCGATGTCTGAAGATGATTGAGATTATTTGGATAGACTTGGGTACTCATGATGAAGTCTATTAAAGGATTAAATATTCGCGATCGCAGGTTCGATTGGGGCGATCGCACATATATTATGGGCGTAATGAATGTGACTCCCGATAGTTTTAGCGATGGGGGAAAATTTTATACGGTGGATGCCGCATTAGCACAAGCGGCGAAGATGGTAGCCGCAGGTGCGGATATCCTCGATATCGGGGGCGAATCGACCAAACCAGGGGCTGCACCTGTAGACGAGCAGACAGAATTAACGCGAGTTATTCCCGTAATCGAAGCGATTCGTAGGCATCCAGATATTTGCGAGATCCCGATTTCGATCGATACTACCAAAGCAACGGTTGCCGCAGCCGCAATTTTAGCTGGTGCGGATATCGTCAATGATGTCTCTGGCGGCAAATTTGACCCGCAGATGCTGCCAACAGTCGGGCGGCTGGGCGTACCCTGTATCCTGATGCACATGCGCGGTACGCCAGCAACGATGTCACAGCTGACCGATTATGTCGATGTCGTCGAGGAAGTATATAACTTTTTGCAAGTACAGATCGATCGAGCAGTCGAGTGTGGAATCGATCGATCTCAGATTATTATCGATCCAGGTATTGGGTTTGCCAAAAAGTATCCCCAAAGTATCGAACTAATTCGGCAACTCGATCGATTTGCGACCCTAGATTTGCCGCTATTAGTCGGCGTATCGCGTAAAAGTTTTATCGGCAAGATTATCGACCGCTCCGACCCTAACGAACGGTTGTGGGGCACGGCAGCAGCCTGTTGTGCGGCAATCGCTCGGGGTGCAGATATCGTGCGCGTTCATGATGTTGCTGAAATGGTCGATGTGTGTCAGGTTGCGGATGTGTTGTTTCGGTAGTATACATGCAGGTGTTGCTGGTAACTCGTGACTGCCAGCAATTGGATTGCCACGGATAAAAGCGATCGCTAGTATACTTACAGTGTGTCGGAATCGATACCAGCGATCGATCCTCACAACCATTTGCTAGCCACCAGTCACTCGCCACCCCGTGCAAATACATTCATCTCTCGCCGACGTATCTACTCCTACCGCGATAGCTCTGGGTAACTTTGATGGCATTCATCGGGGTCATTTGGAGGTAATCCAGCCCGTTCTAGACTGGCAGGACGCGGCTGTGTGGAAGACTGTGGTGACATTCGATCCGCATCCGCAAGAATATTTCACCGGACAATCGCGGCAATTATTAACACCCCAAGCAGAGCGTGCTGCAATTTTAGAGCAGTTGGGGGTTCAGCAAGTTGTACTATTGGCATTCGATCGCAAATTAACGAAATTATCTCCAGAGGAGTTTGTCGCGCAGATTTTAGTCAGGCAGTTACAGGCGCGATTTGTGAGTGTCGGCGAAGATTTTCGCTTTGGAAATCAGCGCGCGGGTGCAGCTAGCGATTTGGTGTCGATTACGGCAAATTATCAGATCCAGACGCGGATTGTACCGCTAGAGACAAACCAAGATACACGGATCAGTAGTTCCCGCATTCGTGCGGCATTACTTGCTGCGGATCTGGAGTTGGTGCGAGAATTATTAGGACGATATTACTCGCTCGTCGGTACGGTAATAAACGGTCAACAAATTGGCAGATCGATCGGCTTTCCAACTGCTAATCTCAATTATCCGGTGGAAAAGTTTCTACCCCGTCAGGGTATCTATGCTGTGCGAGTGGATACGCTTGACGCTACTCAATTACCTGGGGTCATGAATATCGGCAAACGTCCAACGGTAAATGGGGTGAATACGACTGTGGAAGTCCATCTGCTCGACTGGGACGGCAATCTTTACGGGCAACAGCTTACAGTTTACCTGCATCAGTTTATTCGATCGGAACAAAAATTCCCGTCGCTCACTGCATTAACAGCGCAAATTCACGCTGATTGCGCTACGGCTAGAGCGTTTTTTCAGATGAGTTAGATGGTGTTTGGAATTGCTAATATATCTACACGGTTTCCGAAATTTTCGATCGATCTAATGGATCTTTTAAAATATCCACCTTTGCCGAAAACACATGAAAATCACATCTATTATCGTCCTAAGTGTTGGCATAATAACACTGAGAGCGAGCTTACCTGCATCTGCCGAATCCGTTCGGTTTAACCAGAACGTCCCCAAGATTAAAGTAGAAGATCTCAATCGGCGGCGGACAACCGAGCCAAAAATCCAACAATGCAATATTCAATGTATTACTACTCCCTGTCCCTGTACGGACAAGATAACCGATCGTAATGATAGTAAACAAAGAGATCGCGATAATAGCACTAATAAATTCGATCGGTAAAAATAAGGCAACACAACTAAGCACCACCCACGATTGAAATCGGGACTATTGTTACGAAGTCCGCTTTCGCGGACTTTGCTTCATGAGCAGAGACTTCAGTCTCTAAGCCCTTCTTATCCCCAACGGAGGTTACTTACCCAATTGACGAACTACTGCGTCCACAGATTTCAGTCAAACTTTTCAATCGTAATTGGAGCGGTTCGTTGAGTACACTAGCATCGTAGCGCCATTCCCAATTGCCTTCAGCTACACCTGGAAAATTCATCCGCGCCGCACCACCCAAACCCAAGATATCTTGGAGTGGAAAGATCGCGATACTCGCCACAGAAGACATTGCTAGCCGAATCATATCCCAATGAACGCCATCAGCACCAATACCCCCAGCGTACAACATAAATCGATCGCGTTCGCGACCGCTGAGCTTTTCAAACCAACCGACAGTCGTATCGTTATCGTGGGTGCCTGTATAGACTACAAAATTGCGTCCATAATTAAAGGGTAAGAAGGGATTTCCATTATCCGAACCGAAGGCAAATTGGAGTACTTTCATCCCTGGGAACCCAAATCGATCTCGCAGAGCTTCGACATCGGGGGTAATTACGCCCAAATCCTCCGCTAAAATCGGTAATCGTCCCCATTTATTTTGAATCGTGGCAAACAATTCCGCCCCTGGAGCTTTAATCCAACGTCCATTCATTGCCGTTTCCTCACCCTGTTCGACCGCCCAAAATGCTTGGAAACCGCGAAAGTGATCGACCCGAATCACATCGACTAATTTGAGTAAGGATTCAAATCTTTGAATCCACCAATTAAATTGAGTATTTGATAATTCTTCCCAGTTGTAGACTGGATTACCCCACAATTGTCCGGTTTCACTAAAATAATCGGGTGGTACGCCAGCCATGAGTGCGGCGGCACCCGTATCGGCATCGAGTTCGAAAAACTCTTGATTTGCCCAGACATCCGCGCTATCGTGAGCCACATAAATCGGAATATCACCGATGATTTCGATCTCGTGTTTATGAGCGTAGTCTTTTAACTGTCCCCACTGCTCGAAAAATTTAAACTGGACGAATTTATGATAGGCAATTTGTTCTTTAAGACTATTTTGCCAGTGAATTAGAGCGAGTGGCTCCCGTTTGACTAAATTTGGCTCCCAATACGGCCAACTTTTATCTTCATGTGCTTCGCGCACCGCCATGAAAAGTGCGTAATCATCCAACCAATGGATCTGGCTCTGACAAAAGAGATCGAAATTAGCCTTATGTTCGGGATCGATCGTATCGTGAAAACGCTGGTAAGCCAGATGATATAGTTTGGTTTTAATCTCGATCGCGAGGTTAAAATCTACCTTATAGGTGGAAAATGTCGGTAAATGCTCCAAGTCGGATTGCGCTAACAGCCCGTCCTCTAAGAGTTTAACCGGACTGATGAGTAAGGGATTGCCCGCGATCGCTGAATAACACATATAGGGCGAGTTCCCATAACCTGTTGGCCCTAATGGTAAAATCTGCCAATATTTCTGATTGGCATTGTGCAGGAAATCGATAAAGTCATATGCGTATTGTCCCAAATCACCAATCCCAAATGGGCTAGGGAGTGAAGTGGGGTGGAGCAGAATTCCGCTAGAGCGAGTCATAAGTTAGGAGATAAGAATTTGGGGATGGGGGGTAGTTAATAACTGTAGGGGTGCCCCTTGTGGGTACCCGAGATTTACTACTTCGGAACCCACCCCGCCCTATCGGGCACCTCTCCAAAGAGGGGAATTTTTTGGCTAGAACTTGAGAACCTTTGCTACAGTCTGGACATCCTTATCACCGCGTCCCGAACAATTGATGACAATTTTGGGACTACCAGCGAGTTGCGGACACAGCGTTTCGAGATATGCGATCGCGTGAGATGTTTCGAGCGCTGGTATAATTCCTTCGAGTTGCGATAATAATTGGAACGCGGTGAGCGCTTGCGCGTCAGTCACGCTGTAATACTCAGCCCGTCCTAAATCTTTGAGATAGCTATGTTCGGGGCCTACACCAGGATAGTCCAATCCGGCACTAATCGAATGCGCTTCGGTAACTTGACCGTCACTATCTTGCAGGAGGTAGCTCATCGCGCCATGTAAGACTCCCGGACGACCTTTGGTTAAGGTGGCAGCGTGTTTGTCGGTATCGACCCCTTCACCCGCAGCTTCGACCCCAATCAGGCGCACGCTCTGCTCCTTCACAAATTCATGAAATAGTCCCATTGCATTGGAACCGCCACCGATACAAGCTAGCAGAATATCTGGCAAACCGTTCCATTTTTCTAGGGCTTGAGCGCGTGTCTCGACCCCAATAATCGCATGAAAATCGCGCACGATCATCGGATAAGGATGTGGGCCAGCGACAGAACCGAGGATATAATGTGTTGTCTCGACATTAGTTACCCAGTCGCGAATCGCTTCCGAAGTTGCGTCCTTGAGCGTCCCCGTTCCTGCCTCTACCGGACGCACTTCGGCACCCAACAACCGCATCCGAAATACGTTTAGCGATTGGCGTTCCATGTCTTGAACGCCCATGAAGATGACACAATCCAAGCCAAACCGAGCGCAGACTGTCGCTGTTGCTACGCCATGTTGCCCCGCTCCCGTCTCAGCGATTACCCGCTGTTTGCCCATGCGTTTGGCAAGTAATACTTGCGCCAGTGCGTTATTAATCTTGTGAGCGCCAGTATGATTTAGATCTTCACGCTTGAGGTAAATTTGGGCACCAGTGCCGTCAGGACGCGCGTAATGTGCTGTCAGACGCTCGGCAAAATAGAGCGGACTGGGTCTACCGACATAGTCGCGCATCAGTCCAGCGAGTTGGTGCTGAAATTCCGGATCTTGGGTGTGATGATAATAGGCTGCTTCCAACTCTAATAGTGCAGGCATCAGCGTTTCTGGAACGTATTTCCCCCCAAACTTGCCAAACCGACCGAGGCTGTCTGGCTGTTGAAGAGATGATGGCCGCGCTTGGTTGGGCGAGATAGGCGTTTGGGTCATGAGGATGGTTGTAAGGAGGGGAATTAGTTGATTCTGCTGGGCAGAACGATATTTGTTAGGACTAGCTCGATTATTATACCGTCGCTCGTCGATCGATGAATTGGCTTGGGTCGATTCTGGCACTGGCAGGTGCCAAAAATGGTTGTAGATGCCTTTAGTTTAAATCCCTAAACGTCAAAAAGGGGAAGATCTCGATCGAAATCTTCCCCTGATAAATTTAGATTAGTTTAGCTCGGACATCCGTTTAGTGACGATCTCGATTATTGTAGTAACCGCCCCGATCTTCGCGATGCTCGTTATGGTAAGTCGAGCCATAGGATGACTTTTGGGAATAATAGCCATGCCGACGGTGTTTAGCTTCCCACCGCTCGCGCGCTTCGCGTTCCCGCGCTATTTCGATTTGACGGCGACGCTCTGCATCGAGACGATAGTTATAGTTAGCGTCCCGCCGACTTTCGGTACGGTAGTCATCGCGCCGACTTTCAGTTTTGACTTGAGGATTGATAATTACTTTGACTTCGGGTTGAGAATTTCGAGTGTCGCCAATAATAATTGGAAATGCTTGAGCGGAAGGGACGATCGAAATTAATGTAAGTAGGCCGAGTGCCAATGAGGTAAGTTTTAACATGTATCAAAGGTGGTAATTAACTCTATTGCTAGTAGAGTATATTTTTGAGTTCGATCTGTTCCAGCAATTGACATATATCTACCGCTAGTCATGCTGAATAATATTCAACTATGACTTTAGTAACGATCGATCGTAATCGAGCAATATCTCTACCCGATTATTTGGAGCGAGCTGCCTTACCTCCAAACAATTCTAGAAGTCGTAAAATATAATAGTAATAGCTCGAGTATTTCTCAAGATTCGGAGTCGATTGTGGACGAATTCATCGGACAAATATTACACCAGCGCTATCAAATTCGATCGCAACTAGGGAGAAAGTCTGGCAGACGCACGCTGTTGGCGTTCGATACGACTACTGAAATTCAGGTAGTTATCAAGTTGCTGATCTTCGATCGAGATTTTGATTGGCAAGATCTCAAGCTTTTCGAGCGCGAAGCCGAAACTCTCAAATCGCTCGAACATCCTGCGATTCCGCGCTATTTAGATTATTTTGAATTCGAGCTAGCTGAATATCGCGGCTTTGGTTTAGTCCAAACTTATATCGAGGCTAGATCTCTAGATTTAGCGACAAATGCTGGAAGACGATGGAGCGAAGACGAATTAAAACAGATCGCCACATCCTTACTCAAAATTCTCGATTATTTACACAGTCAAAATCCGCCTGTCATCCATCGGGACATCAAGCCAAGTAATATTCTGATTACCAATCGATCGAGTCATCATGCTGGGGATGTTTATCTCGTTGATTTTGGTTCGGTTCAAAGTCTTGGACATCGCGATGGTGGGACGATGACAATCGTAGGTACTTATGGTTATATGCCGCCAGAACAATTTGGTGGCAAGGCTTTCCCCGCATCCGATCTATACAGCCTTGGTGCGACAATTATCTATCTAGTAGCAGGCAAACATCCGGCAGATTTGAGTACCGATGATGGCAAAATTTACTTCACATCCGATTATGTCAGTAAAGATTTTATTTATTGGCTGAACCGTCTGACGGAACCGATGCTGAGTCATCGCATTCGCAGTGTTGCCGATGCACAAGTTTCATTACATCAGCCTGCACCAAGTTTGGCAAAAGTAGAACCGGTACTTATCACTACCGAGGATAAATCTAGAGATAAGTTTCATAGTGTCGTCGTCAAAACATTTGTATCTTCGATATTTACCGTAATGGTAATGTGTATTGCCACACCGATGCTTGTAACAATATTTGGGATATTATCGATATCGATTAATTCGGGTTGGTTTTTACTTACATTTCCAATGATGTTACTACTTGTTTTTTCAGGAATTTTTTATAAAATCGATTGACGCTAAACAATTAGTTCGATCGAGTCCAGCTCTGAAATAGTTGCTGTTGACGATCGGAAGTATCCTCCAATAACTGCAATTGATACTTTTGGGGTTGTGGTGGTGCTAGAGTTAAATTCACCGTCAATAATCGATCGGCATGAAATACACTTACTGCTATTTGTTCCCCATGTTGATAATATTTCAATCGATCGTTAAGTTGTTCGGTGGTAACTCTAAAACCATCGATCGCAAGTAATTCATCACCAGGATCGATGCCAGCTAATTGTGCGGGAGAATTACTTGCTACCGCTTTAATAACTTCTTTACCATGTTCGCTTTTAACTGTTAAACCTAGATAGGGAGTGGTTGCTTCTAGTGGTTTTAATTCGACACCGAACGGAGCTAAATAATCATTGAATGGTAATTCTTCAATGCCATGAATATAGCGATCGTAAAACTCAGTTAACTCTATATTTGCGATCGATTCGATAATAGTTTTAAGCTGAGTCTCGGTAAATCCCACTTCCGATTTACCAAACTGTTCCCACATTGCGACTAAGACATCGTCGAAGGATTTTAACCCGTCAGTGCGATCGCGAATCAGCAGATCCAAGAGTAACGTCACCATCTCCCCTTTGAGATAATAAGACATCTGAGCATTAGAACTATTGGCATCGGGACGATATAACTTAATCCAGGCATCAAAACTTGACTCGCTTAACGGTTGTACTAAGCGCCCTGGGGTAGTCAAATAGCGGGTAATTTCTTTACTGAGTTCGCTGAGATATTCTTTGTCATCGTAGATCCCCGCCCGTCGTGGAATCATCAGATCGTAATAACTAGTAGTTCCTTCACTAAACCATAGCGAAGGCGTATAATTTTCGCGATCGTAATCAAATTTTTCTAACGCGATCGGACGAATGCGTTTGACATTCCACAGGTGAAAAAATTCATGTGCGACTAACTGCATAAAGCGATTGTGTTTCTCGCTCCCTTGAAAATTGAACCGAGGATATAATAGCGAACAGCAATTTTTGTGTTCTAATCCACCACCACCGCTGGGTGAGAGATGTAATAAGAAAATATAGTTTTCGTACGGTAGTACCCCGAAGATTTCAGCTTCGACGACGACAATTTTTTTAATATCCTCGATCGCACCTGCTACTTCTAAATTACCTTCACCCCAAATTACTAATTGATGGGGTTTATCTAGGACTGAAAATTCATGGATCTGTTGCGTCCCGATTTCAAAGGGGCTATCGACTAAGGTGTCGAAATCCGCAGCTAGAAAAGTCAGGGGGCGAACTTCTGGAAGTGGCGTAGTTACGCGCCAATCAGCATGAGGGGGAACGATGCTAATCTCGATCGGGCAATGTTCGAGATCGGGGATATAAAAACACAATGCTGCTGGGTTAAAATAACCATGTGTAGCGTCTAAATGATTGGTTCTGACGGTGAGTTCGTTAGCAAAGATCTGATAACTGATGACGATCTCAGTAGATTTCTCAGTTTGGATCTGCCAATGATGTTTGGAAATCTTTGTCCACTTTAATGGGCGATTGTCACCAGTTTTGACTGCAAAACTTTGTAATTGCTTACTATATTCCCTCACTAAATACGAGCCAGGAGTCCACACTGGCATCATGATATCTAGTATATCGTTCCCCCAATTACTGACGATAAATTTCACTTCAAATAAGTGTGTTTGGGGCTGAGGCATCGCGATGTGATACACTAGCTTTGGTGCGTAGGTGTTGGCAATGCTGGGAGTGTTGGCGATCGCTTGTGTCATTGGTTAGTGAATAGTGAATTAATCTCGATACAAAAGATTGGAGCAACTACTATTGTCGATCTATTTTGTTTTAACCGATAAAAATTTCTACGGAAGGATCTGGACTATCTACAGGGATTTTATCAGATAAATATTTGTGCTGATCTGGAGTAATCAACCCCCACTCTAGAAGAGCTGCCAAGTATCCCTGCCAACAACATGCGTGTCTGTCATCATAATTACTTTTACTTTTTCCATTATCTATTCTTTGAATTAATTCATTAAAATCTATGGCTTCCACTTTTATTCCCTCTTGATTTTTACCAAGAAACCCGATCCTTCAAATGTGATGGATTGAATTTTACCATCACGTCTGTTGACTGTGCCATATGCTCTATTTATACCCCTGACTGCAATTTACTCTGTCATACCAGGTTGTTTAGAAGTAGACGAGTTCTGTAGTGGCGTGACCGGACTAAAACTGTGGGTAAAGCGATATTACTGATTGTATTTTCCAGAGTTCTGAATGCCCACAGAATTAAGCGTGTCGAGCCACTACAAACTATTAAATTTAAGGCGTTATAATTAGCTCGTCCGTAGTTCTTGAGCGGCTAGATAGATTTGACTCCATTCGCCCATGACTTGATTGGTTTTAATCTGGAGTGACTTGGCGATCGTTTCGACTGAAGTTCCCGCTTTTAATCCCAGCATAATCTCGCGTTGTTTAGTGTCCAGGCTCCCACAAAACTTCTCCCATTGATTGGGTGTCAAACCCAAGTTATGCTCTTGGAGCGAGATATGCAGCCATTGCGAGACGAGATCTGATTCGGCTTTGATGGCAAATACTTTGAGACTGTGATAGTTGATCTTTTCGCGTAGTCGATAGACTTGCTTGATATCCATCTTTAATATCACCGCGATCGATTCTGGCGTTTTACCTTGTAGATATAGATCCAGCCATAACCCAGCTTCAGGGCTGACATTTTCGACTAAATAGGCGCGCAGGGTATCTTTAACTCGATCGCGGGCGATTTGGGTTTCTTCCCACTCTTGCTGTTGCTGAAAGTTTTCCTGGGCTTGCTTGTCGAGGAGGCTGAGGGTGGAGTCGCTATCGCCGATAATTTCATCCGATACCAGCTTGACTAGATCGCCTTGCGGGACATTAGTTACGCCACCTTTTTGGGCGCGGCGAAGGTAGTTGATAAACCGATGCGCGAGTAAGGGTCGATCGCGAATCGGGCGCAAGCAATATTCTTCGATACTGGCAAATAGCAGCGTATCGCGCAGCCGAGGATTGCGAGTGCATTCACCGATCCAGACAATTTGTTGTTGGATGTATTTGTCCCCTTGGAGCATTTCTTGGATCGTCTCTTGTAAAACATCGACAACAGTGCGTTGCCGATCGCTGCTCAGTGACAGCCAGGAGCGAATCTTCTCGCGTAAGATTGCCACGCCCCCCAATCGCTGCATGAGGTTCTTATACGCCCGTTCTGGGGGCAATCCCAGGTATCTTTGCATCAAGATCCGCAGTCGATAATCCATCGCTCGATCGGCAATTTTGAGCTGTTCGCTATCTAAAGTTTCCAACCGCTCCCGATCCTTGCCCAACAACCAGTTGAGAATGCTAGCTTGGGTAGTAGCATTTTGCCCGCTACATTCAGTAGCAATGCGTTGTTCCCACTGGGTGGCGATTTTCTCGATTACCTTCGTCATTTGGCGGTTACTCCCGTCCCCTCGGTGTAAATTATGGTAGCGATCGCATCAGCGCTACCTTGGCAGATCGGATTTAGTCTGCACTAAGATTAGTTCTTACCTAAAATATATCCGATGACGCTCGATCTCTAAAGCGGCTGAATAGCTCGATCTGACCGTTTGAAAAGCGTATTATCGATTTTATCTCTAAACCAGCAAATTGACTGGTAGACATAGCATAGATTATCGTGAGACGTTTGACAGTTTTGTTCGGAATTAGTTCCAATTTGGCTACTGCGATCGCTTGTCTCGCTTGTTAACCGATATAAATTTGCTAGCTCCAGCCTAACCAATTTAATAGCACGATCGAATCCCAAAAAGCGATCGCTCCATCGTGCAAAAGTAACTAAAAAGTCATCAGGCAAGCCACCGAGAGTTGCGCGATAACTAGCAAGCTGACTCGATCGTGGCTAGCATAGCCTCAATCGATGATGGTTTTTCGATCGCCTGAGTAGAGAAATGCGATCGGCTAGATCGACTTGCCAGATGACGCAGAATTTAAGACTTAAAACGTAATAATCAGATAACCACTTTGAAACTTAGCGCCTTTAACGCTAGAGCCAGTTAATGCTGGCGGTAACAAAATATTGCGGCGTTGATCTCCGGCTTCGATCGTCACCTCTGGCCCCGATTGAGTCAGCTTGACTTGGGTTTTGTCAAATCCTGGCAAATAGAGCCGGACTTCGCGCTTGGAGCTGTCGATCTCGATCGGTTTGGGGAGATCTGCCACCTGACTAAAATCTGGCATTGCATCCATCAGTGGTTGCCAGTCGTTATCTTGGCGTGCGGGGATTGCTGTCACTGCTAAAGGTGCAAATTCTGCGGCTACCGCGCTCGGTTCGCCCCGATTGACGATCGCACCGCCAATACTCAATCCTGATTGCTGAGCGCTACCCCAGAGATATTTGGCAGTAGCAACCGCTGCTGGCTCGTCGGTAGTGACGAGATAACCCACTACTCGGTGTGGATTGCTAATTACTGTTTGACTTAATTCCAGCGCTTTTTTAGCTTCTTGGACTGGCTGCGAGATCGTAGCACTTTCTCCCGTCCAAGCGACAGCGAGAATTGCCGCCATTGCTGGCTGCATAATCGGGGAGATCGTTTTCCACAAGTCCGAATCTTCCACGACCGCGACAAACCGCCTGAGATACCAATTTAAGCTATCGGCCATCCCAGCCATCCGCAAGGTAGTAATGTCCCCCGTGCCATCGTAAACAATGACATCGTACTTGCCACTAGCATCGTACTGACGGAGCGCATTGAGCGCGATCGCGCTATCCATTCCGGGGATAATTGCCAGCTCTTGCCCGTAAATATTCCGTAACAGCGGCGATCGTAAATACCGTGCTTCCACCTGCTTGACATCCTCCCAACCACGCTCGATCGCTACTGTTGCTGAAATCGAGACTACTTCCAGATTTGCGCCGATGGATTGCGGTTTATCGGTCAGGGGAGCACCCAGCAAGATCCCCGTTGCAGGCGTAGGATCTTGACTGACAAATAATACCCGCCGACCCAGGTTAGCTTGCTGTTTGGCAGCAGCGATCGCCACAGTAGTTCGACCGGAACCGCCTTTACCAAGGAAGGTGAGAATTTGGGGCATATTACTCTACAACTTTGAGTTCATCTTCAAAAAACCAAGTGCTAGTCTTGTCTTCAAATTGGACGACAGCACCGACACCGCTACCATCTGTCATTTTGAATTCTGTCACAACACCTACTTTACCTAGTTTACTCACAATGCCCTGAGATACCCGATCTCTGAGCCGAAAAACTTTAACTTGTTGACCGATTTCCATTGAACTTAAATGTTGTTGATATAATTAACCATTCCACAGTGTACCGGAATTCTCGGCTCAGGTTAACTCTTTAGCCTGTTGTAATTCGATCGAGATCTACCCACCCCACCCTGCGGGCACCCCTCCTTGGAGGGGAATTTAACCACTAACCACTAACCGCCAGCCACGATCCCCTCCCTAGATCCACCATCTTTCATCGAGCGGATATTTTGCTAATTCTTGCTTAACCCGTTTTCGCAATTTCATTACCTGTCTTCGACAGTCGATCGCCACCTCAAAATGTTTTATTTCTTCATAGCAGAAGAATAAACCTTGATATACTTTACACGGGCATAACTTGAGCATCGGCGATCGAAGAGATGATAGTCTAGTAAAGTCAAGGAAAAAGTGGAGCTTGAGGGATGAGCAATCTAAACTTTACGGAAGAAGATCGAGAAATATTAAATTATGAAAGATTTCACCATCCTCATCCCAGGGTCCAGTTGAAGATGGAAGTATTATGGCTTAAAAGTCAAAACTTACCTTTAAATATGATTTGTAGGCTAGCAAACATTTCACCTAATACATTGAGAAAATATTGTCAACAATATCAGGCTGGTGGTATAGAAAAACTCAAAGAAATTAACTTTTATCAACCCAAAAGTGAATTAAAATTACATCAGACAACTATCAAAGAGTATTTGAAATTGAATCCTCCAGCTACCATAAATGAAGCTGTAAATCAGATTGAAAATCTTACCGGAATTAAACGCAGTCCAACCCAGATCCAAAAATTCCTGAAATCAATAGGGATGCGATGTTTGAAAGTTGGGGCTATTCCTTCTAAAGCAGATCCCGATGAACAGGAAGAATATAAAATAAATAAGCTAGAACCCAGGTTAGAAGAGGCAAGACAAGGAAAAAGAGCGGTTTTCTTCGTGGATGCGGCTCACTTTGTCATGGGAGCTTTTTTGGGGATGATTTGGTGTTTTCAACGGCTGTTTATTAAGTCACCTTCAGGGAGAAAACGGTTCAATGTGCTGGGAGCATTAAATGCCATTACTCATGAAGTTATTTTGGTTACTAATGACAGCTATATCACTGCTATTCAGATTTGTGAACTTCTGCAAAAATTAGCTGACCTAGGACTGAGCATTCCCATTACTCTGGTTTTAGACAATGCTCGATACCAAAAATGTCGAGTTGTCCAAGATTTAGCTAAATCCTTGGAAATAGAATTACTATACTTGCCGACTTATTCGCCCAATCTAAATTTGATTGAAAGGCTCTGGAAGTTTGTTAAAAAGAAATGTTTATATGGCAAGTATTATGAGGATTTTACTCAGTTCTCATCAGCCATCTCTGAATGTCTAAATGATGCTCATCTGCAACATAAAAAAGAGCTTGATTCCTTGCTCACACTCCGCTTTCAGCATTTTGACAAAGCTCAGGTTATGACCGTTTAAAGTATAGCTTTTGAGCAGTAGTTGTTTGTTGCCCGAATTCAGCGCGATTTCTACCAAAAACTCAGCGCTAGCGGCAGTTAATATGTAATCCTGCTGGTGATAGGCATCGACTAATTGCACATTGATATGCTGCCATCGTTGTCGATGCCGATATAAATGCCACCATTTAAAAGGATTTAGCCAGCTCAGCATTTTGTTGAGGAAATTTATTCCATGAACTATGGTACTAGTATGCCCAGCTGAGCTGTGGATCTAGATACCCGTCACAATCATAGCTCGGAGCAATAGGTAGTAAATTATGGCTAAGTGGCAATTTTGGATCGATCGCGGGGGCACTTTTACCGATATCGTGGCGCAGCGACCTACTGGCGAACCGATCGTCCATAAGCTCCTGTCAGAAAATCCGGGACGATATGCTGATGCCCCCATGCAAGGGATTCGTGACATCCTCGGCTTAGCTGCTGATGCACCGATACCGACAGATGCGATCGCCAGTATCAAAATGGGTACCACCATTGCCACTAATGCCTTGCTCGAACGTAAAGGCGATCGCACTTTGCTAATTACTACCCAAGGATTTGGTGATGCGCTGCGGATCGGCTATCAACATCGTCCCAATATTTTTGCCCGCCAGATCGTACTCCCTGCACCGATCTACGAACGAGTCGTCGAAGTCACCGAACGCTACACTGCTGAAGGTGAAGAAATCGTTCCCGTTCGGGTTGATGATGCCTTGATGCATTCTCTGCAAACCGCTTATGCCGATGGCATTCGATCTTGTGCGATCGTCTTGATGCATGGTTATCGCTACCCCGTACACGAACTGCAAATGGCCGCGATCGTCCGCGATCTTGGCTTTACGCAAATTTCGCTCTCTCACCAAGTTAGTCCGCTAATAAAGTTTGTCAGTCGGGGCGATACCACTGTTGTCGATGCCTATCTCTCCCCGATTTTGCGGCGATATGTCGATCGAATTGCTAGCAACTTAAACCCCTTAGTCATTCCCACCACAGGAAAAAATGCTGGGGCAAAGATCTTAGGCGATCGACTGATGTTCATGCAATCCAATGGCGGATTGACAAGCGCCCACAATTTTCAGGGCAAGGATAGCATCCTCTCTGGCCCGGCGGGGGGGATCGTCGGTGCGGTCAAAACTAGTGCGATCGCCGGATTTACCAAAATTATCGGCTTCGATATGGGCGGTACCTCTACCGATGTATCCCATTACAACGGCGCATACGAACGCACCCTCGAAACCGAAGTAGCTGGCGTGCGGTTGCGCGCACCGATGATGGCGATTCATACCGTCGCGGCTGGTGGTGGTTCGATCCTACATGTCGAGCACGGACGCTATCGTGTCGGCCCTGATTCTGCGGGTGCTTATCCTGGCCCAGCTTGCTATCGTAATGGTGGCGAGCTGACAGTAACCGATGCGAATGTAGCAGTCGGCAAACTCCAGCCAGACTATTTTCCGGCGGTATTTGGCGAAACTGGAGACTTACCCCTAGATGCCACAGTCGTTGCTGCCAAATTTGCCGCCCTCGTCGGGGAAATTAACACCATCACTGGAGACGATCGTCCGCAGATCGAGATGGCCGCAGGTTTTCTGACGATCGCGATCGATAAAATGGCCACGGCAATTAAGCAAATATCCAGCCAGCGCGGTTATGATGTCAGCGAATACGTCCTCTGCTGTTTTGGCGGCGCAGGCGGTCAACATGCCTGTTTATTAGCCGAAGCGCTGGGCATGAAACAAATCTTACTTCATCCCTACGCTGGAGTGCTATCGGCTTACGGGATCGGATTGGCTGATGTTTTAGTTCTAAAAGAATGCGCGATCGAACTACCATTAACCGACGAGACAATCGCCTCATTAATTACTACGTTCGATCGCTTGACCGAGATCGCCCAGACTGAAATACTCGATCGCGGCATCGAGATCGGCCAACAAACAATTCACCACCGTATCTACCTCCGCTACACTGGCACCGATGTACCGCTACTTGTCGATTTTGCCTCAGATGTCGCGAGCGTTCGCTCACAATTCGAGACACTCTATCACCAACGCTACGGCTTCAGCCTGGAAGCTCGAGATCTCATCGTCGAATCCATTACTGTAGAAGCCATCGGTTCGATGCCACCACCCGCCGAACCGCCGCTTGCCGCCGATCGAACTACGCCGATCGCACCCCTCACACACGTTCCGATCTACACCAAAGGTAACTGGTACCAAACACCGATCTTCGATCGTCAACACCTGCGATCGGGCGATCGGATCGTCGGCCCCGCGATTGTTATCGAACCCACTGGCACCAATGTTATCGAACCCGACTGGATCGGCCACATTATCACCGAAAATCAGCTGTTACTCAGCTACAAAGATCGGGTACCCACGAGAGAGATCTCGATGGATGCCGCGCTCGAACAAAAATCGCCACCAGCAGCTTTAACTAATCCCGAGCTGGGTTCCTCCCCACCAGCAATCTCCAGCAACCCAGACCCCGTAAAACTAGAAATTTTCAACAATCTCCTCAAATCGATCGCCGAAGAGATGGGTATCACCCTGCAAAATACCAGTCACTCCGTCAACATCAAAGAACGCCTAGACTTTAGTTGCGCCATCTTCGACCGAGCCGGACAACTTATCGCCAACGCCCCCCATATTCCCGTCCACCTCGGCTCCATGAGCGAAACTGTCACCAGCCTCATCCAAGCTGCAGGCTCCACCCTTCAACCCAGTGATGTCTACATCTCCAATAACCCTTACAACGGCGGTACCCACCTCCCTGACATCACCGCTATCACCCCCATCTTTCTACCCCACCATCCCACCCCGATCTTCTACGTTGCCTCACGCGGTCATCATGCCGATATCGGTGGCATTACCCCCGGCTCTATGCCCCCACACAGCACCTCGATCGAGCAGGAGGGTATTTTAATCGATAATTTCCAATTAGTCGCTAGCGGGCGATTTCGCCTCGCTGAATTACACGCGCTGCTCGGGGAATGCCAGTATCCCGCTCGCAATCCCCAGCAAAATATCGCCGATCTTCAGGCACAAATTGCCGCAAACGAACGTGGGGTCAATGCGTTAATTGCCACGATCGAGCATTATGGAGTCGATACGGTCGTAGCCTATATGCAACACGTTCGCGATAATGCGGAAGAGTCGGTCAGACGGGCGATTTCCGTCCTCAATCCTGGCAGTTTTACCTATCCGATGGACGATGGTTGCCAGATCCAGGTGCAGATCGAGATCGATCGAGCCACAAGATCGGCCACGATCGATTTTACTGGCACGTCCCCCCAACAACCAACCAATCTCAATGCGCCCTTAGCCATCTGCAAAGCAGTGGTGCTATATGTGTTTCGCACCCTCGTAGATGATGATATTCCCCTCAATGCTGGCTGCTTGGCACCGTTACAAATTATCGTCCCAGCCGGATCGATGCTAAATCCCCAGTATCCCGCCGCCGTAGTCGCGGGAAATGTCGAAACATCCCAAGCGATCGCAAATGCGCTCTATGGAGCATTGGGCATCATGGCTGCATCCCAAGGGACGATGAATAACTTCACTTTTGGCAACGATCGCTATCAGTATTACGAAACCATTTGCGGTGGTTCTGGCGCGGGAGCTACTTTTGATGGTACGGATGCCGTGCAGACACAGATGACCAATTCCCGCCTCACCGATCCAGAGGTGTTAGAACTCCGGTTTCCCGTGCTGGTAAATGACTTTGCCATTCGCACCCACAGCGGCGGCGCGGGACGGCACTGTGGCGGTAATGGGGTAATTCGCCAAATTCAGTTTCGCGAGCCAATGACAGCAGCAATCTTATCGGGGCATCGAATAATTCCCCCCTTTGGCGCAAATGGTGGCGAACCTGGCACAGTCGGTCGAAATTGGGTCGAGCGCAATACTGGCGAAATCGAGATTCTCGGCAGCAAAGCCGAAATTCAGATGCAATCTGGCGATGTCTTTATAATTGAAACCCCTGGTGGCGGCGGATTTGGCACACCCGATTGCTAATTCGATCGAGATCGTGGTGCAAACCGATTTGCAGCAGCGATGACAATCTCGATCGCTTTACATACTTTTAACGAAAAATTACTTTCACTGATGTATTTTAATTCAGCAACATAACTCTGGACTACTTCACCAATAGATCTGTAATATCGACAGGGGAGCATCCCACTTTTTATTATGTTGATGGATAATAAAGTCCTCGCAAGCCAGATATGAGGGATTGTGGCGAGCGAGATTATTTTCTCTTTAGGTATTTTAAAAAGTGGGATGCTCCCTATCGACAGATGCCACAAGCGTAAAATACTTCAGATTGCTAGCAGTTATACCTTTTGACTCATAGATCCTCAGCTTTACTCCAGATAATTAAATTTTACTAACTAGCGCCAATGAAAACTACCACCAAGTTGAAACTTACTCGAATCTCCATTGTTAGCATTACGATCTCGACATTTATAAGTCTTCCTCTTGCTTTTAATTATCGAATTAATCCAGCCGCTGCTCGGTTAGATGATGATGCCGCTGCGAAGATCGATACTATTCTCAACCAAGCTAATAATAGCAATAACAGAAATAACAGTCACAATAATAATAGTAATAATAGCAACAGCAATAGCAATAGCAGTCGTAACAACAGTAGTAATAAACGATCGCAATCGATGGAATATTTGCGTCGTGGATTGGTCGCTCGCAAAGCCCAAGAAAATAGTCAAGCTCTAGAATATTTCGCGGCAGCAGCTAAAGCCGACTCTCAAAATGCTTTTGCTTTTATGGCGCTTGCAACTACATTAGGTCATTCAACACAAGGATTGAGCTACATGAAAACAGCGATGACATTGTTCGATCGCCAGGGTAATAAAGAAGCTTATAGATTAGCGAAGCAATGGCTGGAACAAAAGCCACCCAGTGAAGGATTTTAAGTTGATAAAATTCATTTTATCGGCACACTCGATCGATTCAACAGTCGCAAGCTCGATCGGGATAATTTTTAGTTAGATTCTGGGAATTATAAATGTAGGGCATTAACGCTCGATCCGCCCTGACTCTACATGTAAAACATGAAAGTTATCCGCCAAACTCCCAACTTATTAGTCATCGAGCAGAAGCCAACTCAATTCACTATTGCGGTACTTGGGATTACCTCCACTTGCATTCCTCTATTTTTTATTTGGTATTCTATCTCGCATCAAGGTGAGACACATTGGTTTGTTGCCACCTTTTGTATCGCGCTGTCGATGTGCCCTGCTATTGGCACTATCCGCCAATTGACAGTCAGCACTTGTAAGATTGATAAAAATCTCCAAACTCTTACGCTTAAGCGAAAAAATTTGCTTGGGGAGAAGTTGTTTAAGCACTCATTTAATGACATTAAGGATGTACGACTGAAAGTAATCGGTGCCGAGAATGGCGATCGCTATGAAATTAGAATCGAATTAGTCAAGGGTTCTTACTTGGCTTTAAATGAGTGGATGGCTACAGATGACAAGTGCAGTGCAGAAGAAATAACTTCGCTTCTACAAAGTTTTCTCAATGGTCGCCAGCGATCGAGCTATTAGTAAGTTCTGAATTGTTAACAAGAAAGAGGCAATCGAAGATCTCGATCGCCTCTTTTCTAAGCGTAGAAAGCAGGAAATATGTATTTAGGAGGGATCGATCTGCTACTTGGCAAACCGTCTAATCCCTAAAGCTTACATCATGCCCATGCCGCCCATACCACCCATGCCACCCATGCCGCCCATGCCACCCATACCGCCCATGCCACCCATATCGGGAGCAGCGGATTTAGGTTCGGGTTTCTCAACGATGACAGCTTCAGTGGTCAGTACTAAACCTGCGATCGAGACGGCATTTTGTAGGGAAGAACGGACAACTTTGGCTGGATCGATAATCCCCGCCGCGAGTAGGTCTTCAAAGATATTTGTTGCAGCGTTATAGCCGATATTGTCAGCAGCAACGCGAACTTGTTCGACAACTACGGAACCTTCGACACCTGCATTGTTAGCGATTTGACGCAGCGGTGCTTCTAACGCCTTAGCGATAATACTCGCGCCGATTTTTTCTTCAGGATCGGTGAACGTCTGCGCGATTTCCGCTACTTTCTTGCACAGGTGAATCAATGTCGTACCGCCACCGGGAACGATGCCTTCTTCTACAGCTGCTTTAGTTGCATTCAAAGCATCTTCGATTCGGAGCTTGCGATCTTTGAGTTCGGTTTCAGTAGCAGCCCCAACTTTGATTACTGCAACGCCACCAGCTAATTTAGCGATGCGTTCTTGCAGTTTTTCGGTGTCATAGTCAGAATCTGTCTCAGCTAATTGTTGCTTGAGCTGAGCGACACGTCTTTGAACGTCACCGCTGTCACCATTGCTGGAGACGATAATGGTGTTTTCTTTATCGATCGTTACTTTTGCAGCACTACCCAACATTTCGAGGGAAGCAGTATCTAGACTCAAACCAATTTCTTCGGAAATCATTTGGCCGCCAGTGAGGATCGCGATATCCTGTAACATGGCTTTACGACGATCGCCGAAACTAGGTGCTTTAATCGCCGCAACACTTAAGACCCCGCGTGCTTTATTGACAACGAGAGTAGCTAGCGCTTCACCTTCGAGATCTTCAGCAATAATTAGCAGGGGACGGCCTGCACGAGCGACTTTTTCGAGGACTGGTACTAAATCTTGAATCGAGTTGATTTTTTTATCGGTAATCAAGATCAGGGCGTTTTCAAACTCAACGATCATCCGCTCTTGATCGGTAACGAGGTAAGGTGAGAGATAACCGCGATCGATCTGCATCCCTTCAACTACTTCGAGTTCGGTAGTCAGCGATTTGGATTCTTCTACGGTAATTACGCCGTCTTTAGTAACCTTCTCCATTGCAGCGGAGATCATTTCACCGACTTCTGGGTCGTTTCCGGCAGAGACGCTGGCTACTTGGGCGATGCCTTTGCCTTCGACGGGTTTAGCAAGCTTGGCAATTTCCGTAACTAAGATCGCCACTGTTTTATCCATACCGCGCTTGATCCCGATCGGATTACTCCCAGCGGCAACGTTTTTTAAGCCTTCGCGGATCATTTCTTGCGCGAGGACAGTGGCGGTGGTGGTACCGTCGCCAGCTAAGTCTTTAGTCTTAGAAGCGACTTCTTGGATCAAGCGCGCGCCAGTATTTTCGAGCGGGTCGGATAATTCGATATCTTTGGCAACGGTAATCCCGTCATTGACGATCTGGGGGGAGCCAAATTTCTTCTCTAACAGGACGTTCCGCCCTTTGGGACCCAGTGTAATCTTGACCGCATCAGCCAATGCATTGACTCCACGTTCGAGCGCACGACGGGATTCTTCGTTAAATGCTATGATTTTTGCCATATTATTTTATTGTAGTCATCTCTTCCAAAATTTAGCACTCTATGACTAGGAGTGCTAAACGGATTTCGATCGATCTGTGTGCGGTTTCCCGAACTTGGGGTCGGGTGTATCACAATGGGGATAGAGAAGATACATCAATAACAGCTAACTCACACCGAAATTATTATGTTCCCGATCGATGATGATAATCCCACACGCATTACACCTTATGTAACTTATGGCTTAATTGCCGTAAACGTAGCAATCTTTATCTATGAGCTGACCTTCTCACCCCAAGGTTTGACAAAATTTTTCTACCAGTGGGCAATCGTCCCATTTCAACTTACTGGTTCGCTGATCGGTCAACCTCAAGCGATTTTACCGGGTGGAGAGCCGCCAGAATTGTTGACGTTGATTACTTCTCAATTCTTACATGGTGGGTTTTTACATGTTGCAGGTAATATGTTATTCCTGTGGATCTTTGGCAATAATGTCGAAGACCAGTTGGGGCATTTTAAGTTCTTGTTCTTTTACCTTGCGTGTGGCGTGCTAGCTGGCTTGGCACAATGGTATTTCAGTCAGGGTTCGCAGATTCCCTCACTGGGTGCTAGTGGCGCGATCGCGGGTGTGATGGGAGCTTATATCATTCGCTTCCCCCAGGTCAATGTCCGGACGGTATTTCCGATCGGGATTTTCCCCTTAGTATTTAATATTCCAGCATATTTCTATCTGGGGATCTGGTTTGTCCAGCAGGCGCTCTATGGGTTTGCAACGCTTGCGCCGCGAACGAATGTAGGCATGGAAAGTGGTGGAGTGGCTTATTGGGCACATGCTGGGGGTTTTGTCTTTGGGGCTGTGCTAGGGCCATTACTGGGGCTATTTTCCCAGCGAGCAAAAACTTGATTTCGATATGAAATTTAGATGCTAGGCAATGCCCACCCTAAATCTTGAATTTTACTACCGACATTAAATGTTGCTGCTCAACGCAATCATCACTAGCAACGATTCTCGATCGCCTGCTTTTGAGTGATTCAGTAAGATTACATAGAGTTGCTGCGGTTTTCTGGGGAAAACTACTCATACACTCATGTTATTAGGATGCGATCTATGCTCAGTCAACATCTAATGGAAATCCATGGTAAACCAGCTATTAGTAGCTATGGTTTTATCGCACCAGCTTTTTTTGGTAAAACAAAGCTAGCTTTAACAGAGACTAGATTGGTTGAGGAAACAAGGCGAATTGTTGCTACTCGTAGGTGTGAAGTAATTTTGTCGGAAGTTGATTCGATCGAAATCTCAGAGGACGGTAATCCGTTCCTGTTAACACTAGGGTTTATGACGCTGTTTTTTTATGGGCTAGGAATTATTTTTTTTGTGTTGTACTTTGTCATGAAGTATCAATATCTAATCATCCGCAGTGGTAGCAACGTACAAGCCATGGCAATTTCTAATAGTGTAACTATGGAAAAAGCTAAAGCTTTTATGGAGAAAGCTCTCACTTGTGCGCAAGCAGCAAAACCACATTAGCTACAGCCGATCGAAAGTTGACAGGAAAATAGAGCGGATCGATCGAGCGATAATTAGCACAGATCGCCGATCGCACTCAAGTCAATAAATCTAACATGCTGCCAGCTTCTCTGAGATTGGCGATCGATCTGGGTCTAGTCTCAGCGTCGGGAATTTTCAATTGGTCGTTCACGTTAGTAGTTCCAATTACGTTGAATTTCTTGCAGACTGGCGATACTAGCATCTAGAGCCACTAGTAAATCTGTCGATCGATAAAATCAGTAATCCACTCTAGCAGGAGTTGGAATGTGAAGACAGCCCACATTCCAAACCGCAACTAAAATTAGCGCAGATCGCCGATCGCACTCATGGCTGTAGCCGCGATCGCTTGCTCGGTGGCTTTGGGGAGATGGTGATATTTACCATTGGCTTGCTTGGCGAGTTCTTTGGCAAATCCAGTTGAAATATATTTATTCTCGGTGTCGATGACGAGTAACTTAATCCCCAACCCGCGAATCCGACTGGCGATATCGAGGAGTTCGGCTTTAATATCTGGCTTCTCATCGGGTGGGATTGTTTCGCCCAAGGAACGTGCCAGCGGGATATTTCCCCGTCCGTCGGTGATGGCGACGATGACTACTTGCCCGACATCCCCAGAATTTTGGGCATTGACACCGACACGGACGGCTTGAGTCAGACCGTGTGCGAGTGGCGAGCCACCGCCACAGGGGAGACGTTCGAGGCGGCGTTTGGCCATGGAGATCGATCTTGTCGGTGGCAACAACACTTCGGCTTGTTCGCCTCGGAACGGAATTAAGGCTACTTGGTCGCGATTTTGATAGGCTTCGGTGAGGAGGCGCATTACCGCTCCCTTGGCCGATTGCATGCGATTGAGTGCCATCGAACCCGACGCATCGACGACAAATATTACCAAAGCACCAGAACGCCGTGCGAGTTTTTTGCCCCGAATATCGACCTGCTCGACGATCACCTTGCGATCGGGTTGGCGCAACCGGCGCGATTTTTGATAGGGTGCTGCTGCTCTAAGGGTCGCATCTACGGCAATTCGCTTAACTTTCCCCTTGGGTAAAATCGGTTTGACGTATCTGCCCCGATCTTCAGAAAATACCAGGCTGCGGCTGCCCGATTTGCCCTGTTTTTGTTGGGCGGTTTGGGCAAAGTACAATACTGTCTCGTCTAAAATTACGCCTTCGATATCAAAGACAAATTCTTCTGGGATATTCGGTGGCTCTTCCGGCTGGTCTTCATTTTCCGGTTCGTCATCCTCGTTATCTTCTTCATCCTCCGGCTCGTCCTGCTCCTGCTCTGACTGGTCTTGTGGTGGCGGTGGCGGCGGTGGGGGTGGATTTTCGTCTGGGGGCGTTTGAATGACGGTCGCACGCGGAACGATGACGAGTTCTACCGCTCGGCGCAAATCGTCAGCATTGACATCGGTACGTCCCTCTAATGCTGCTGCTGCCTTTGCTACCCGCACGGCAAAGAGTTCGGCGCGATGTCCCATCACCCCACCGCGCAAAGCTTCGGTGACTAAATAGGCAATTTGCTCGCGGCTAATTCGCACGTCCTTGAGCCATTCGCGGGCCAGAAGAATTTGGGTTTTGATATTATCGACTTCTTCGGTGTATTGCGCTAAAAATGTCTGCGGCGATACGCTATACGCGATCGCTTGACCGACGGCTTCGACTCGCTGGTCGATTTCTAGTACGCCATCAGCCGATAGACAAATGGCGATGCGATCGAGCAAATGTTCGCGCAGCGACCCTTCTTCGGGATTATAGGTGGCAATCAGCAGCGGTCTACAGGGATGTTGAAAGCTAATTCCTTCGCGTTCGATTTGATTGCGACCGTCGGTTAACACACCAAGCAAGAGATTGGCGATCTGGTCGTCGAGGAGGTTGATTTCATCGATATATAATACGCCGCGATTGGCTTGAGCCAGCAATCCAGGCTGAAATACGGCAGCTCCAGCGAGGACTGATTTATCTAAATCTACCGAGCCTAATAAGCGATCTTCGGTTACTCCCAATGGAATCTGCACGAATGGTGCGGGCACGATCTTGGTTTCTAGCTCGGTATCGGGAGCCAGCGATCGGGCTTCCAATAATCGATCGTCCCACTCGCTGGAATTAGTTGGATCGCAATTGCTCGTTCCGGCCACCGCAATCTCGATCGGTGGTAATAACGAATGAATCGCCCGCGCCATCACTGATTTAGCCGTACCGCGACCTCCAGCGATCGCGACACCGCCTAGCGTCGGATCGACGGCTGTCAGCAGGAGGGCTAATTTGATTGCTTCTTGACCTACTACCGCACTCAGCGGAAAGGCAGTCATACTCGGGGCGGTGGTCGCTGTCGGCATTAGTGATAAATTCTTGGCTCGGCTCTTAGATAAGTATTATCTCATATTAGCCAGTAGCGATTGAATTGCCGACCCGCACTCGACACATTTCATTGCGTGGCACCCGCAACTGTCAAGAATGGCGCGCGTGCGGTTCATTGCGACATCCGAGTGGTAACCATGCCGCACTTACGTGCACATTTAGCTTTTATCTAATTCGATCCGCTGTTAAATGTTAGTTAGAGCTGTCTGCAGGGAACAATTAGAGTAATGGTGGATTCTATCAGAATAATTGAGAGACCTAAATCGCTAATATTTTTTTAATTACAGCGTATGACAATGATTTTTGTGTTATCTGTTGGATATATTAAAGGTAGATCGATCGGGAGACACAATTCAGATTTGTCAAATTGTTTCAGTAGAAATACAGCTCAGTATTTTTACTGAAAATATCTGGTCTCACTCTTAATACCGATTGCTTGAAGTCGGTAGTCGGGCAATAATTCTACGGCAATAGAGCAACCATAAAAATCGGTTTAAACTCAATGGCTGACTTCAAATAAGCTCTGCAAAGATGCTAGTTTGTGTTCGGGCAATTCACCCGAATTATGAATCGAGCACAGCGCGAATCCTCACACTAAGCTATCATTAAACACTGCATCGATCGGTAACTAAATGAGTAAGATGGCTAACGCTCCTAAGCTTGGTCGTGCTAGTATTTAGTGAAGACATAGTGGCTCCGAACGTAACACCATCAATATTTGGATGGGTCTCGATCGACAAATATGCCACTAGCGCAACTTCAAGTTACAAAGGATTTATACTTTATCTCTATTAATATTAGGGGAATTTTAACGATGAAAAGATTACTGTGGTACGTTTCCTGCTGTTGGACGATCTCTCTAGTTGGTGCAGCGACCGCTCATGCTAGTCCCAAACAAGAATTGAGCAACCGCGCAACAACTGGTACCGCAGCTAGTTTGGGTAGAATGGTTGGAGCTGATAACCAGGGTGCAAACAAAGTCACGATTTCTCAAGAAACTCTAGCACAAACTCCACCACCTCCTCCTGCACCTACAGATACCCCCAGTGCAGCCCCCGCAGCGCCAACACCACCAGCTAATTCTGATACCCAGCAGATCCAGAACGAGCTAAACACCATCAAAGACAACAAATCTCAGACTCAATCAACCGATAAGTTCAACACTTACAATCCGAAAACATCCCCACAGTTTGCAATTTTCAATCCCGTCGGTTTTGGTGCCGATCGCAATCTCTTCTTTATCTCAGGCGATTACCAAAATCGGACTAGATTCGGTAATAAATCTGACGGTGAAGCGGGTTTCGGCGTTGGATTGGGTGATGCTGTCAATGCTGTTGGGGTAGAATTATCTTACAGTATCAATAGTTTCGGATCGAGTTCTGACTTTGGTAGCGGTGCATTTAATGCCAAAGTACACAAACGGATTTCTGAAGATACTGCGGTAGCAATCGGTTGGAACCAGTTCGCTCAAGTTACTTTTGGTCGCGGTCAAACAGACTACCCTAAAAATTCTTACTATGCAGTGGCGACCAAGATTTTCCGGACTACCGATGATATCAATGCACCCTTTAGCCGCGTGGCAGTAACAGGCGGTGTTGGTGGTGGTGTATTCTTACCATTCGATCGAAATATCTTGCCTAGTGATAGTCGGAGCGGACTGGGTGTATTTGGTTCTATAGGCGTGCGGGTTGCTAGACCCGTGAGCGCGGTCGTGGAATGGACCGGACAAGATTTGGCAGCTGGCGTATCGATCGCACCGTTCGACAACTTCCCCTTGGTCATCACGCCAGCTTTCCGCGATATTACTGGTATCAGCGGTGAAAGTGCCAGATTTGTTTTGGGTGCAAGTGTAGCTTTTAACTTCTAAAATAGAATTACAAAAATCGATCGCTCCGTATCGATTCTGTATGTTGGCAAAAGTTCCCTATTTCGTCATTAACCATCAAGCAAGGTTGAACCCTAATGTTAAAAATCTCCAAATATCATCAAGCGATCGTGAGTTGTGGTGCGCTCTTGACTGCAACATTGGCTGGCTTCACGCCATCAGCGATGGCGCAAGTAACTAACAGTAGTAACGCAAGTGGTAGTAATGTCACCACTTTCCCCGCGCCAAGCGTACCTTCGTCGAGCGGCGGCGGTGGTGTTACCACTACTAATTTCAGCCCCACGACAGTTTCTACCGCTAATTCTTTCTCAGAAAGAATTAGCATCGCACAGACTAATGCTGACAGAACAGCAGCAGCTCTGGCTCAAGCAGAAACCGCTCAACCCAATGCAGCTAATACCACTCCTGTCCGTTACGGTCGGGAATCAGGCGATCTCGCAAATTGTGGTTGTCCGAATGCGGATACCGTCGGCACGAATAACACCAATCGTCCAGAATTAGTCGCAGCCAAAGCGGCTGAAGCAGAAGCTGCGGCAGAACTAGCTAAAGCCAAGGCTGAAGCGCGACAGTTCCTCGAATCTGTTAAAACTGAGGCTGCAACTGTATCGAGTAAGGTTTCCAGCCCGATTTGGTAAAGAGCGCGAATTACTCGCAACATTTGTGGCTCTAATTTGAGAACGAGCGAAGATCGCTCGTTCTACACCATCTCAGTCACCAGCTTTGCGATAATTACGATTTATCAAAATTTAGACGATCGACAATCACAGTTAGGTTAGCCAAACATGACACAAATATCTAAAATTCGGAACTTACTCATCGGCTGTGGCGTTCTTGCCGCAACCGCATTCGGTAGCCTCGTTCAGTCTGCTAGTGCAGCCGAGCAATTTAATAATCAGTCCATTCAATTCGATCGAGATACGATTATCGAGTTTGAATTTCAAGGATCGAATAATGCGGCACAGTCTACTTTCGGAGTAGTAAATCTAGCGACAGGCGAGAAAACTCCCCTGATCAGCGAAACTCGCGCTCAAGATAAGCCAGGTCGCAACCGTGTTGGTACTGTCGGTAAATCGGTTAAAAAACCTTATGCTGAATTTACCTTCAAATCCGGTACGCCTTATTCACTCTACCTAGATTCGAGTGTTAAAGGTCAGCCACCAGTAACTGTCTACTCTACTTTAGAGAAAAATGGCGGCACGCGGGTCGCGGCATTTGATAACGAAGCAACTGCATTAGGCACCCAAGGCGTAAGAATTGGCTGGAACGATGGTGTATCTGCTAGTAGTAGTGGTTTCAACCAGTTCGTGGTCATCGCTGGTGGTGGTGTAGGTTGCCCTTGTAAGCCTAGTCCGATCCTCAGCAGACCGATTCCACCTGAGACACCACCAACTAAGGCCAGAGCACCAAGAGCGCGCGGTTAATAGTTAGTGACTAGTGGCTAAATATCCCCAACTTCTCGAAGAAGTCGGGGATATTTTTTTAGTACGTGCAAGATTGTTGCACCTGGTGTTTTGCTATGGTCGTAAAAATTGGCACAATAGAGTGTAGGACTTATTCTCGATCGATCGTTGACTGAAATATGAAACTACTAAAACTAGGTTGGGCGATTGTAACGATCGCAGCGATAATGATTACCTTTAGCCCTTTGCCGATGCTCGCAGCGGTGCCAGTGACGGCGATATCCAGCGACACCAGCGGGAATAGCTTTGTGAGTGCGGCGGTCGATCGTGTGGGTGCGGCGGTCGTCAGGATCGATACCGAGCGCACGATTACGCGCCGGATCGATCCATTCTTTGGGGACGAAGCGATGTCGGGATTGCCACAACAGCAAATGTTGCGCGGTCAGGGTTCGGGGTTTATTATCGATCGCGATGGCATTATCCTCACCAACGCCCATGTAGTCGATCGAGCAGATAAAGTTACTGTAATCCTCAAAGATGGGCGTAGTCTTCAGGGTAAAGTTCGGGGCATCGATCCAGTGACCGACCTCGCAGTCGTCAAAATTAGTGGTGAAAAAAATCTACCGATCGTCTCATTGGGTGACTCAGATAGCGTTAAAGTTGGTGATTGGGCGATCGCTGTTGGCAACCCATTTGGGCTAGATAATACCGTGACGTTAGGGATAGTTAGTACTCTCAAACGTTCGAGTTCTGCCATCGGGATGACCGATAAACGACTCGATTTCATTCAAACCGATGCCGCGATCAATCCGGGTAATTCGGGTGGCCCGTTGCTCGATGCTCGGGGACGAGCGATCGGTATCAATACAGCAATCCGGGCAGATGCGATGGGAATTGGGTTTGCGATTCCGATTAATAAAGCAAAAACGATTTCCGCTCAATTAGCGCGTGGGGAAAAAGTTTCTCATCCTTATCTTGGGGTGCAAATGGTGACACTGACACCAGAAATAGCTTCCGAAAATAATAACGATCCGAATGCACCCTTCCAAATTCCCGAAATTAATGGAGTTTTAGTCGTCCGCGTATTACCCAAAACAGCCGCAGCGATCGCTGGCATCCGCCGTGGCGATGCAATTCTCGAAGTCGATGGTGCCCAAATTCATGATGCGGGTCAATTGCAAGATGTGATGGAAAACAGTCGCGTCAGTCAGCGCTTACAAGTCAAAATTTTACGCGATGGCAAGGATCGTTTGGTGACAGTCATGCCTAAAGATTTGGATTCATAACTATTCTTGGCAAGCGTCAACATCTTGTTGGCGCAGCCTTTCTCCTGGATAGCTACTGCTAAAGATCGAGTTGAGCTGACTGAGTTGAAAACTGCCTTACCCCAATAAGATAAACTGCTTGACGTGTAAAAATCCTCTTGGTATTAATGTGCTAGCGGTAGCGCAATATAAATCGAGTTGTTATCCCGATCGGTACTTGCCATCAAAAATAATCCATCATAATATTTCCTCGATCGTTGTGAAACTGTAACTGCCGATCGATTATTTTTTATAGCGGTTCTCATCCTAGTGAAGGGTATTATTAGTGGTTTTAGTGGCTAGTGGCTGGTGGCTAGTGGCTAGTAAATGTACCTCATTCGATTGGGAACCGCTATATCGATCGGTTGCTAAGCTCGATCGAGCTGCATAAATTTAAATTCTATTCGTAGTTAGGGTTAGTGGGGTATAAAATCACCGCTGGCAAAAACTCTGAATAATTAAAAACATCTGATAATTTTGGCTCCAAGGTAAGTTGAGGGCTGATAAATTGTCATGAGAAAAAATAAGATTTTGTCGATCGATTTATAACAAAATAATTCAGATTAAAAACTTAACTTTTCTGGAATAGCACAAAGCTACATCGTAGCTACAACCAAGAGCAATTTATCTCATTGACGAGCTATTTTTCAGTATTTCATCAAGTTTAAGATTTACAACTGCTCGTTTGCGACAACCATATTTAAATATTCACATCTTCACAAAGGAGCCAGACGTGTCACTACAAATCTCTGAACTCGAACTAGAATCATCTATTACACTCAAGCCAAATATTCTCCACGTTATAGATCCAAAGCGGCATTCGCACATGCGCTTGGTCGAAAAATCTAATCCGATCGACAGTCGAGATAAACCTTCGATCGCTCCGGGAATTTTAGGAATCATTGGAAATACTCCGCTAGTTCGACTAACTCAAATTTATCCAGATGCTCACTTTCAATTATTTGCTAAATTGGAAATGTTTAATCCTGGTGGTAGCGTTAAAGATCGTCCCGCTGTGAATATGTTAAAGCAGGCATTCGAGTGCGGCGAAATTTCTCCAGGATCGACGATTGTTGAATCTAGTTCTGGTAACTTAGGCATCGGATTAGCCCAAGCCTGTATTGTATTTGGTTTGCGGTTTATCTGTGTCGTCGATCCCAAAACAACTCAACAAAACCTCAGCATTCTCAAAGCTTATGGTGCAGAAGTAAATTTGGTATCGGAACCAGATCCGATTACTGGTGATTTTCTACCCGCACGGATCGATCGTGTCAAATCATTACTGGCGGAGATTCCTAATAGCTGTTGGCTGAATCAATATGCCAACATCAATAATGCCAAGGCGCATCACCAGACAATGCATGAGATCGTCCGCGATCTCGATGGCGAACTCGACTATTTGTTCTTAACGACTGGAAGCTGTGGCACCCTGCGCGGCTGTGCTGAATACATTAAAAATCACAATCTCAAAACCAAAATTATCGCTGTCGATGCCAAAGGTAGTGTAATCTTTGGTGACAAACGGGGTAAACGGCTGATCCCCGGACACGGCGCGGCACAGGTTCCTGCCCTACTGCTACCAGGATTGGAAAGCGAATATATGCATGTTACGGATCGCGACTGCCTGGTGGGTTGCCGTCGGTTGCTTCGGCACGAAGCCATCTTGGCTGGCGGTTCGGCTGGTGGCGCGATTAGTGCGATCGCTAAAAAAGCAGCCGAGATCCCCGTTGGTGCTAATTGTGCGGTAATTCTGTGCGATCGTGGCGAACGCTATCTCGATACGGTTTATTCCGATAGTTGGGTTGCAGAAAACTTCGGTGAAATTGATTGGAACTAAAACTATGCTATATCCCTCACTCAAATCGATCTCGATCGATCGGCTATTCACGTTGCTAGGATTGCTGCCAGTCCTAGTCATCGGTTCTCTCGGTATCATCGCTCCAGCTCAGGCGTATGGGGTGGGAACGGGTGCTGTCAATCGAACCGAGCAATTTCCGCAAACTAGAGCTACTCAAGTTCGACATACAATTCAACTCACGCTCCCAACGACTGGGATCGATCGCCTCAAGCTTATCGTTCCCCCAGAAATAAAAGTCGGTAGCAATATCGATATCTACAATGACACCGCACGGCGATCGTTATCTCCGTTAATTCGACAGACTGCTGGCAATGAGATTGAAATTAAATTTCAGCAACAATTACCGCCAAATACGCACTTAACAATCGATCTCAATCGTGTTCGGTTATGGGGCTTAGCTAGAACTTATCAGGTATATTATCAACCCATGAATGGTTCTGACTATAGCTATTTAGGTTCGGCAGAATTCGATCGATATTAATTAGATCGATCGACGCAAACTGGGAAATATTAATTATTAATCGGAGATTAACTATGAACTACGATGACATTCTACTGTTGAAAGGCGATCGAATTATCGAGCTATTTCAAGGGCGCGAGCTAGAAATATTAGAGGCTGTAAAATCGGCTTATCAGATTCATGCTAAAGGCGATAGCAGCTTACCGCATTCTAACTTCTTACGCTTTCCCAATAACGATCTAGATCGGATTATTGCGTTACCCGCTTATTTGGGTGGAGATGCTAATATTGCTGGACTAAAATGGATTGCGTCTTTCCCGGATAATTTAGCTTTAGGGATGGAACGTGCCTCTGCTGTCTTAATTCTAAATTCCGCTCAAACCGGACACGCTCAGGCAATTTTAGAGAGTTCGACGATCAGTGCCAAACGGACGGCAGCAAGCGCAGCACTGGCAGCTAAATATTTGCGCGGCGATCGATCTCTAGATACCGTGAATACCATTGGCGCGATCGGCACTGGGTTGATTAATTTTGAAACCGTCCGGTTTCTGCTTGCCACCCATCCAGCCTTCAAAACCTTGCTGATATACGATCTGAGCCAAGAACGCGCCGAGAAATTTCAACGTAAGTGCTATGAAATATCTACCACGTTAGAGGTTATAATCGTCACAGAACCTCGATCTATTTTTCAAAGTGCCTCGGTAATTGCGTTGGCGACAACTGCCAGCAAGCCACACATCACCGATCTTTCAGAATGCCGTTCCGACTGCATTATTTTACATACCTCGCTCCGAGATTTAGCTCCAGAGATTATCTTATCAGCAGATAATATCGTCGATGATATCGATCATGTTTCGCGCGCAGAAACATCAATCCATTTAGCTGAAAAACAAGTAGGCAACCGAAACTTTATTCGCGGTACTATTGGCGATGTTTTCAATGGAGCAATCGCACCACAAATAGATAATCATAAGCTCCAGATTTTCAGTCCCTTTGGGCTGGGAATTCTCGACCTAGCTTTAGGACAACTAGCTTGTAAATTAGCGAAAGAACAACAACAAGGTACTGCGATCGAATCATTTTTACCAAGTTCGTGGTTAGACCGCAAAGAACCGCAATTAGTTAGCCGCTAATCGAGTAGATATAGTGTTTCTCATGCTAGTGAAAGACGTTATTAGTGATAAAAGTGGCTAGTGAATGTATCTCATAAGAGTTGCGATCCTCTAAGTAGGTAATTGCAATTATTTATCAAATAGATTATGTCTGAAACCTATATGGTGGGCAGTGCCCACCCTACGCAACTGTTAATTAATAATTAATCGATCTTGTCGGTATTGAGATCGAGTTGTCTAACCGCTATTTTGCAGCTTAAATTGGTTGACACAATTCTAAGATGCAGATTTTATCCAATCGATTCGATGAGAAGAGCAAATGACTAATATTTATAAAAGAGATAATGCCAAGAAACAGCTAACTGGAGCAGATTTAGACCTGCAAATTGCTTATTGGCAGGAGCAATTAGCTGATGCACCACCCTTGTTGAAACTGCCCACAGACCGCCCACGATCGCGTAACCAAACTTGCCAGATTGCCAAGCAATCTGCGGCAATATCCGCGCCCCTGATGGCATCGCTCCAAATGCTGAGCCAACAGGCGGGATGTAGTTCGGCGATGACTTTATTGGCAGCGTTTAAGACGTTACTCTCCCGTTATTCTGGGCAGGAAGATATTTTAGTCGGAATGCCGATCGTCAAAAACACTGCTGTACCCGATCGACTCTCCACCTGCAACACGCTAATATTGCGGACTCAAGTTACAAGTAGCCTGAAATATCTCGAACTCTTAGAGCGGGTGGATCGAACTAGATTGGCAGCACAGCAGCACCAAGATCTACCCATCGAAACGATCGAAGCGCTCCATCTAGAGCCGTCGCTCGGTCATATACCGCTGACTCAGGTGATGTTTGAGTGGGGCGATCTGCCCAAGGTGACAGCCGAGTTCGAGCTGCTGCTGTCGATCGTCGAGACAGGGTTGGGCTGGGAAACTGTATGGTCGTATAATCGCAAATTATTCGACGCGAGGACGATCGATCGCCTGTCCAGTCATTTCCAAATCTTGCTAGCGGGAATCGTTGCCAATCCCGAACGGAAACTCAATCGATTACCCCTGCTAAGTTCTGCCGATCGGCAACTGTTGCTCATCGATTTGAATAACACAAAAACTTCAGATCCTTTAAACGAGTGCTTCTCGCAATTATTTGAAGCCCAGGTGCTGAAGACTCCCACGGCGCTCGCCGTCGTGTGTGAGGATCGCCAACTCACCTATCAACAATTAAACGATCGCGCAAATCGGTGGGCGCATCAACTCGTCGAGCGCGAGGTTGAAGCCGAAACATTGGTAGCGTTGTTGTGCGATCGAAATCTCGATTTCCTCACCGCTATGCTCGCAGTATTTAAAGCAGGTGGGGCATATTTACCATTAAATCCTCAGCATCCAATCGATCGAATTCACCAAGTTTTAGAACAGAGTCAAGCACCGCTAATCCTGTGTGCCAGCCAGTATCAAACATTAACCGATAACTCCCGCCAATCGATCGTCCTCGAAGATTTAGATCTAGTCGAGTCTAGCAGCGATAACTTACCCGTGCGCTGCACTCCCGATAACTTAGCTTATGTGATTTTCACCTCCGGTTCGACGGGCAAGCCAAAAGGGGCAATGCTCGAACAGCGGGGGATGCTCAATCACCTGTTTGCGAAGGTGACAGATTTACAATTAACCGCTACTGATGTAGTCGCTCAAACCGCCAGTCAAACTTTTGATATCAGTATTTGGCAATTTCTGGTAGCGTTGCTAGTCGGCGGTAGCGTCGAAATCGTGCCGCAGGAAACAGTCGCAGATCCTGCCCTGTTGGTGGAATTAGTCGATCGTCAGCAGGTATCGATTCTCGAAATCGTCCCATCCCTATTGCGGATGATGCTCGCGAATCTCAACTCTCAAAGGTTACAAACCCTAGACTCGTTGCGCTGGCTGATCCTGACTGGTGAAGCACTACCCCCGCAGTTGTGCCGTCAATGGTTCGAGATCTGCCCGAATATTCCAATGATGAATGCTTATGGGCCGACGGAGTGTTCGGATGATGTGACGCATTATGTTTTAAGATCGGCACCTGCCGCCGATGTCGTCAATTTACCGATCGGCAGACCGATCGCCAATACCCAACTATATATCTTTAATTCCTTGTTGCAACCAGTCCCGATCGGGGTGGCTGGGGAACTGTATGTCGGTGGCGTTGGAGTCGGACGTGGGTATCTCAATAATCCTGAGTTGACGCAACTGGCGTTTATCGCGCATCCATTTGCGGAATCGGGACGACTGTATAAAACAGGGGATAAAGCGCGGTATCTGCCGGATGGGAATATTGAATATCTCGATCGAATCGATTATCAGGTGAAGGTGCGCGGTTTTCGGATCGAATTGGGTGAAATTGAATCTGTGTTGGTGCAACATCCGCAGGTTCGGGATGCTGTGGTGATTGTAAGAGCGGATAATCCTGGGAATGAGCGGCTGGTTGCTTATGTGGTTGCATCCGGAACCCACCCCGTCGCTACGCGCCACCCCTCCGAGGAGGGGAATTTACTCGATGGTGCTAGCCAGGAATTGAGAGAATTTCTGAGCCAGAAGTTGCCGGAGTATATGGTGCCTACGGCTGTGGTGATGCTGGAGGCGATTCCGCTTACGCCGAATGGGAAGGTCGATCGGAAGGCTTTGCCAATGCCAGATCTGCAAATCGGTAATGATTATGTACCGCCGAGTACGCCTATTCAAATTGCGGTAGCGGGGATTTGGAGTGAGGTGTTACAGGTGGAGCGAGTGGGGATTCACGATAACTTCTTTGAACTCGGTGGTAATTCTTTGCTGGCTACTCAGGTAGTTTCGCGATCGCGGACGCGATTCAGTCTGGATCTGCCTTTGCGTCAATTATTTGCATCGCCGACGGTAGCCGAGTTGAGTGAGTGGATCGATAGTAGCGATCGAGTCGAATTACCACAGTCAACTGCCATCGTACCAATTTCTCGCACTGAACCCTTACCCCTATCGTTCGCACAAGCGCGGTTGTGGTTCTTCAGTCAATTGGAGGGCGAGAGTGCTGCCTACAATATGCCTGAACCGTTGCGGTTAATTGGGGATTTGAATGTGGGTGCGTTGGAACAGGCGATCGCCGAAATCGTGCGCCGACATGAGGTATTGCGGACTAGTTTTGAGTTAGTTGATGATGCGCCAGTGCAGAAAATTACAACGGTGAATTTCACCCTCCCAGCAACGATCGATCTGCAAAGTTTGAGCGAATCGGCACAGTCGCAGCGACTGAAAGAATTGGCTCTAACTGATGCGCGGCGACCTTTCGATCTGGCTCAGGCTCCCCTATTTCGGGTGACATTGATTCGCTTGGCTGACCGATCGCATGTGCTACTACTAACCATGCACCATATTATTTCCGATGGTTGGTCGATGGATATTTTGGTGCGGGAATTAGCTGCGCTCTACCAGTCCTACGGCGCGAATCAGCCTTCCACCTTGCCGGAGTTACCGATCCAATATGCCGATTTTGCGAGTTGGCAGCGGGAATGGTTGCGGGCAGGGGTACTCGATCGTCAACTTACCTACTGGAAGCAACAACTATCCGGCGCACCCAGCCTGTTAGAACTACCGACAGACCGCCCGCGCCCTGCAATTCAGACTTTCAATGGGAAAACTGCATCCCTGTCAATCGATCGGGAGTTAACCCAACAGTTGAAATCGATCGGTCAAAAGTCTGGGGCGACCTTGTACATGACGCTATTAGCGGCTTTTTCAACCTTGCTCTACCGTTATAGCGGTCAAGAGGATCTGGTCATCGGTTCGCCGATCGCCAATCGTCATCATCGCGAAATTGAATCCCTGATTGGGTTCTTTGTCAATACCTTGGTGATGCGAACCCAATTCGGGGGAAATCCTACCTTCGCCGAACTACTCGATCGAGTGCGGGATAATACTCTAGATGCTCAAGAACATCAAGATCTCCCGTTCGAGAAACTAGTCGAGGAGTTACATCCAGAGCGATCGCTCAGTTATACGCCGCTATTTCAAGTGATGTTCGTCTTACAGAACCCGGCGGTGAACTTAGTTCTACCAGATTTGACTATTACTCCCTTTGTAGTTGAGGATGTGAATGCCAAATTCGATCTGACCTTATCGGTGACAGAAACCGAGGCGGGACTCAGAGCGGAGTTTATCTATAATACTGACTTATTCGATGCTGACAGGATCGATCGCATGACCGGACATTTCCAAACGTTGCTCTCTGGTATCGTCACCAATCCGCAAGAACGGGTCGCTCAGTTACCTTTATTGACTGGGATGGAGCTAGAGCAATTGCTCTCCGAATGGAATGACACCGAGATGAAGTATCCCCAGGATAAATGTATCCATGAATTGTTCGCCGCCCAGGTGGAGCGCACGCCCGATGCGAGCGCAGTGGTGTTCGAGGCGCAACGATTAACTTACCGTGAATTGAACGATCGCGCCAACCAGCTCGCGCACTATCTCCAAACCTTGGGCGTAAAACCAGAGGTAATGGTAGGGATCTGCGTCGAGCGTTCCGTGGAGATGATTGTCGGTTTATTAGGGATTCTCAAAGCTGGGGGTGCTTATGTGCCGTTAGATCCAGCCTACCCGCAAGATCGGATCGGCTATATGCTGGAGGATTCCCAGGTATCCGTGTTGTTGACACAGCAGCGGTTGAAGGCAGATTTACCCGCACATCCACAGGTGATTTGCCTGGATACCGATTGGGCTGCGATCGCTAACCAGCCAGCCACGGAGTTAGATAGCGGAGTTCGATCGGATAATCTCGCTTATGTGATTTATACATCCGGTTCGACGGGCAAACCCAAGGGGGTTTTAGTCCAACATCAAGGTTTGTGCAATCTGGCACTAGCCCAGATTGAAGTCTTCGATGTCCATGCCGATAGTCGGGTGTTGCAATTTGCGTCCTTTAGTTTCGATGCTTCGATTTCGGAAGTAGTGATGACGCTGTGTATCGGTGCGAGTCTACATCTAGCCCAGCGAGATGACTTGATGCCCGGTGTAGGTTTACTGAACCTGTTGCAAACTCAGGGGATTACCCATGTTACCCTCTCACCGTCTGCACTAGCCGCGATGCCCAAGGTCGAAATCCCCAGCTTGCGGACGATTATTGTCGCTGGTGAAGCTTGTCCGCCAGATTTAGCAAACCAATGGTGGAGCGGACGACGGTTTATCAACGGCTATGGCCCCACGGAAGCGACAGTATGTGCGACGACGGCGATTTGTACCGATAGTAACTCACCCTTGCCGATTGGCAGACCGATCGCCAATACTCAGGTCTATATTCTCGATCGCAATCTCCAACCAGTGCCGATTGGCATTCCTGGCGAGTTGCATATCGGTGGCGCGGGTTTAGCGCGAGGTTATCTCAATCGTGCCGATTTGACTGCGGCGAAATTTATCCCTAATCCGTTTGGGCAAGCATATTCTGGGCGGTTGTATAAGACGGGGGACTTAACGCGGTATCGATCGGATGGCAATATCGATTTCCTCGGTCGGATCGACCAACAGGTGAAGATTCGCGGTTTTCGGATCGAGTTGGAGGAGATTGAGGCTTTGCTGAGCCAACATCCGCGCGTGCGGGAGGTGGCGGTAATTGCGAAGGAGGATATTGGGGGTAAGCGGTTGGTGGCTTATTTGGTGCCGTTCAGCATGGCTAACCCACCCCGCCCTATCGGGCACCCCTCCGAGGAGGGGATTACCCACCCCGTCGCTGCGCGCCACCCCTCCCAGGAGGGGATTTCATCCTCTAGTGTTACTCAGGAATTGCGGGGGTTTTTGAAGGCGAAGTTGCCTGATTTTATGATTCCTGCGGCGTTTGTAATGTTGGATGCGATGCCGCTTACGCCGAATGGGAAGATCGATCGCAAGGCTCTGGCAAAAATCGACCCAGACCACTCTGAATTGGCAAATACTTTCGTGGCTCCCAGCAATCCAGTTGAGGAGGCTCTAGCCGGGATTTGGGCGGAAATATTGGGGTTAGAGCAGGTGGGGATTCACCACAATTTCTTTGAATTGGGTGGGCATTCGCTGTTGGCGACTCAGGTGATATCGCGAATTCAGGATGCGATCGATGTGCCGTTGCCATTGCGGACGCTGTTCGAACGCCAAACGATCGCGGAGCTGGCTGTGGGTATCGTCCAGAATATGGTGGCTGAGACTGATGATGATGAGATGGAGCGGCTGTTGGCTGAATTGGAATTGGCGGAGGCTTGAGTTTATTGCTGCGTTTGGGGTGGAGATCCCCCTAAATCCCCCTTAAAAAGGGGGACTAAGATCCGGATCTGAGCAAGCTTTTTAAGGGGGTTTGGGGGATCTCACCAATTGCGCGTATCAAAGATAACTTTTCAAATACCTTCCAATACCCGATCGATTAATCACTATTTAATCCCTAATTAAAAAATGAATACTGTTAATCAACGCATCGCCAATCTATCCCCCGAAAAACTGGCATTACTCCAACAAAAGCTAGCCCAAAAAAATCCGGTCAAGAGCGGCAAAATCTCTCGCCGAGATAGTTCCGCCGATTGTCCCTTATCCTTTACCCAACAACGATTGTGGTTTCTCGATCGATTAGAACCAGATAATCCGTTTAATATTTCGATCGCGATTAAGTTGCAAGGCGGACTAGATATCACGGCACTCCAACACACCCTCGATGCGATCGTCGATCGGCATGAAGTGTTGCGGACGACTTTTGCTGAGGTGGATGAAGCACCAATTCAGGTGGTGGCGGAGTCTAAATCGGTGCAGATCGATCGGATCGATTTGAGTCAAGAATTAGATAATCGCGATCGACAAGCCAAGATAGATCGGTTACTCGAACGTGCTGCTGAATATAAGTTCGATTTAACGGCGGAGGTAATGCTGCGGGCGACGTTGATTCAGCTCAGTGCGACGGAATACGATCTACTGTTGGTCATCCATCACATTGCCGCCGATGGGTGGTCGATGGGGATTCTGTTTCGGGAGTTGGCGGGGTTTTATACAGCCTTTGCTGGTGGCACGCCTGCGCCGTTTGCCGAGTTGCCGATTCAGTATGGAGACTTTGCCGCTTGGCAACGCCAATGGTTGACGGGGGCGGTATTGGACAAGCAGCTCGATTACTGGAAGCAACAGTTAAGCGGCGCACCAGCTCTGCTGGAATTGCCGCTAGATCGGCCGCGTCCGGCGATTAAAACTTCGACGGGTCGAACGATCTATTTTCAAGTTAATAGCGAACTGACGCAGCAATTGAAGGACTTGAGCCAACAGTCGGGGGGGACGCTATTTATGACGTTATTGGGGGCTTTTTCCTTGCTCCTGTCTCGCTATAGCGGTCAAGATGATATTGTCATCGGTTCGCCGATCGCCAATCGGCATCGGAGTGAGGTGGAAGCTTCGATCGGGTGTTTTATCAATTCCTTGGCACTCCGCACCAAATTTGCTGGTAATCCCTCATTTCGGGAACTGCTCGATCGAGTGCGTGAAACTACTTTAGGAGCTTACGATCGTCAGGATCTACCGCTAGAGAAAGTCGTAGAAGAACTTCAGCCAGAACGATCTCTCAGTTATAGTCCGATCTTTCAGGTGATGTTCGTGTTTCAGAATGCCCCGATGGGGAAATTGGACTTACCAGGCTTGACGCTCACGCCGTTAACGCTAGAGGATTTGACGGCGAAGGACGATCTATTCCTATCGATGGGTGAAAGCGAAACAGGCATCGCGGCTGAATTAACCTACAACAGCGACTTATTCGACGCAGAGCGGATCGACAGGTTGACCGGACATTTCCAAACTCTCCTCGCCGAGATCGTTAAACAGCCCAACACGCCAGTTCAACAGCTTGCCATTCTCACCCCCACCGAACGGCAACAACTATTGGGTGAATGGAATCAAACTAACAGAGATTATCCACTCGATCGCACCTTCAGCGAAGTATTTGAAAGTATCGCCGAGCATTATCCAGACTCGATCGCGGCTACTTATCAACAGCAACAATTAACGTATCAGGAGTTAAACGATCGATCGAATCGCTGGGCGAATATTCTGATCGCTCAAGGGATCGAACCAGAAACCCCAATTGGTGTTTTTAGCGATCGTCATCTCGATTTCCTAACCGCAATGCTGGCGATTTTCAAAGCTGGCGGAGCCTATTTACCTCTATCGCCGACTCAACCCGCCGAACGCACTCGGCAAATTCTCACCCAAAGCGAAGTTGGGCTAATTTTGAGCGATCGATCGCTTCCGAATGACACCCCCGCGCAAATTCTCACCTTCGCCGATCTCGACAGTCGTACCGCAGCTAGTGGGAATCCCATAAATCGATCGATACCCGACAGCCTCGCCTATATCATCTACACCTCCGGCTCGACTGGCACCCCCAAAGGCGCGATGCTGGAACACCGAGGAATGCTCAATCATCTCCTCGCCAAAGTCACCGATTTACACTTAACCCCGAGGGATGTTGTCGCCCAAACCGCGAGTCAAACTTTCGATATCAGTATTTGGCAATTCCTCGTCCCGCTCCTTGTCGGTGGGAAAGTCGAAATCGTCCCACCAGACATTGCCGCAGATCCAATCCAACTGCTAACGCTCGCCCGCCAGCAGAGTATCACGATCCTCGAAGTCGTCCCGTCTTTATTGCGGATGATGCTCGATTCGATCGGATCTCACCGGATCGATTTATCCTGCCTACGCTGGCTGTTGCTGACGGGGGAAGCCTTACCCCCTCAACTAGTGCGGGAATGGTTGACGCTGTATCCCCAGATCCCACTGATGAACGCTTATGGGCCGACTGAATGCTCGGATGATGTCACCCATTATCCCATTCACCAGGCACCCGCAGCCGACATTTTAAATATCCCGATCGGTCGTCCGGTGGCGAATACCCAACTATATGTGCTCGATCGTGGGATGCAGCCTGTTCCAATTGGAGTCGATGGCGAACTCTACGTCGGTGGTGCCGGAGTCGGACGGGGTTATTTCAATGCGCCGGAATTGACGGCGAAAGCTTTTATTGTCAATCCGTTTGGGACAGGGCGATTGTATAAAACGGGCGATAAAGCCCGGTATTTAGCGGACGGCAAGATTGACTTTTTGGGACGGCTCGATTATCAGGTGAAGATTCGCGGTTTTCGGATCGAGTTGGGTGAGATCGAAGCGGTGTTGAGCAGTCACCCGCAGGTGCGGGAATCGATCGTTGTTGCTAGTGGTCAGGTTTTGGTTGCTTATGTGGTGGGGGGAACCCACCCCGTCGCTGCGCGCCACCCCTCCCAGGAGGGGAATTCATTGGATTGCTCCGTTCAGGAGTTGCGGGACTTTTTGAAGCAGAAGTTGCCTGAATATATGGTGCCTCATGCGATCGTGATGTTGGAGTCGATGCCGTTGACGGGGAATGGCAAAATCGATCGCAAGGCTTTACCTACGCCGGAATTTCAGCCTGAGTCGGCGGAGTTTGTTGCTGCGAGTACGCCGACTCAAGTTGCGGTGGCGGCATTATGGGGGCAGGTGTTGAAGTTAGAACGGGTGGGGATTCAAGCGAATTTCTTCGATCTGGGTGGACATTCATTGCTCGCGACGCAGATTGTCAGTCGGGTACGATCGATGTTTGGGGTGGAGATGCCGTTGCGACGGTTGTTTGAGTCGCCGACGGTGGCGGGGTTGAGTGAGTGGATCGATAGTTTGCGTGAGGTTGAGGGGGATGGGATCGATCGGGAGGAGTTTGAGTTTTAGTTAGAGGGTGTCTGAGAAGTCTAATTGCTAAGTTCTAGTGGGTAAATCCCCCTAAATCCCCCTTCAAAAGGGGGACTAAGATCCGGATCTGAGCAAGCTTATTAAGGGGGTTTGGGGGATTCAGATCTAAAAACGAAGCATAAGATATCACGTAGGGTGGGCACTGCCCACCATCTAGGATATAAACATTTTATATCTAATAAATCCTACATTCAGCAGGTTAGATTTAAAATAAAGTATTTTTATTAAAGCGAGTTCAGAGGAGTCAAATGTCGCCAAGCAATAAGATCGAGGTACAAGACATAGACCACCTAGGTATAATTGCGGCAATCATCGATGATATTGGAATAGTAGAGATAATCGATCGAGAGCTAGGAAGCCATCCACAAGAGAAGGTGAGTGCGGGGCAAGCAGTGAAAGCGATGATTTTGAACTGTATGGGTTTCTTAACCGCTCCATTATATTTATTCAGTGAGTTTTTCACAGGAAAAGCTACTGAGCACCTAATTGGCAAAGGAGTAAAAGCAGAGTACTTAAATGAAAGTAGGCTGGGAAGAGTAATGGATCAAATATATGGATATGGAATTACATTGCTTTTTGTGAAAATAGCATCAGAGATGGCTAATAAGTTTGGGATTAGCAGTAAGAATGGACATCTTGATGGTACCAGTATTTCGGTAGATGGGCAATACAGAATAGAAGGAGAAGACGAGACTTTAGTAGAGAATGAATCATCAGAACCAATAGGAATCACAATAACACAAGGATATTCGCGAGACCATCGCCCAGACTTGAAGCAATTCACACTGCATTTGCTGACAAGTGAAGAAGAAGGAATACCATTATTCATGAATGTAGGGAATGGGAATACAGCAGATCAAAGTGCTTTCCCTGAAGTGATTAAAGCATTTCGTTCACAATGGCAAGGAGAACAGATTGATTTATTCACAATGGATGCAGCATTTTATAATGAACCAAATATCAAAGATTTTGGTGATAGTATCAAATGGATTAGTCGAGTACCAGAAACAATAAAAGCTGCACAGGAACTAACAGAGAAACTATTGCCTGAGCAGTTTACCGAATCCGATGATAAAGGATACCGCTTTTGTACTGTTTGCAGTAATTATGCAGGTGTTAATCAGCAATGGGTGGTAGTCGAAAGTCGGCAACGGATGGAATCAGATTTGAAAAGTTCTGCCAAAAAGATTGAGAAGTTATTGAAAGAGAAAGAGAAAAAACTTGATAGTTTAATGAATAAAGAATTTGCTTGTGAATCGGATGCCATAAGTGCAATGAATGAGTTCAAAAAAACACTTAAATATCATAATATTGATGAATTGCAAGTTTTAGCTCAAGCGCATTATGCCCAAAAAGGTCGTCCTAGTCTTAGCCAAAAACCCACTCATCACTCTTTTCATATTCGAGCAAGTCTCGTGGAGAATTCTTTGGCCTTAGCCACACTTCGGCAAAAAGCTGGCCGTTTTGTTCTTGCTACTAACTCGCTTGATGACCAAAAATGGTCAGATAGCAACATCTTGCGCGAATACAAAGGTCAACAACCCACTGAGCGAGGATTTCGTTTTCTCAAAGACCCTTTGTTTTTTGCTTCTAGTATTTTCCTCAAAAATACCAAAAGAATTATGGCTCTAGCTATGCTCATGACCTTAGCATTGATGGTTTATAGTTTGGGGCAACGTCAACTCAGACTGGCATTACAACAGGCTAGTGCCACTTTACCTGACCAAAAGGGTAAACCGAGTGTTCGTCCAACCTTGCGCTGGATACTTCAGTGCTTTCTTTCTGTCCATTTAGTTTTTCTTGACGACATTAAGTTCCAGATCAAGCTCTCTGCACGACAACTTCTTATTCTGCAATTTCTTGGTGTTTCCTCTCGCAAATATTATTTTTTGTCGTGAACAACCTGCTGAATGTAGGATAAATATCTGCACCCAGCTACTTATAAATTAGAGTAAATTACTGTCGGATTTTTGCTGTGGGCAGTGCCCACCCTACAAAAGTTTTATATTTAATTGCACTCGATCGCTTGGCAAACAAGTATTAAAAATAATAATAATTAACCGATTTTATAAAACATGCTAACTATTAAAGAATTTTTAACCGATCTGCGCGATCGAGATATCAAATTGTGGCTGGAGCGTAACGAAAGTCAAGGCGATATCCGGCTGCGTTGCAACGCGCCCAAGGGAATATTGACACCGGAAATTCGGAGCCAATTAGCCGATCGCAAAGCTGAAATTATTAATTTCCTTCAATCGACAAATACCACATCAGACTCGATTCAACCAGTCGATCGGAAGCAAGATTTACCCCTGTCATTCGCTCAAACTAGACTATGGTTTCTCAACCAATTAGATGAATCGAGTGCGACTTACAATATTCCGGTTTCATTAGAATTGAATGGGGAGTTAAATATCGCGGCACTAGAGCAATCGATCGCCGAAATCGTTCGCCGCCATGAGATCCTCCGGACTAGTTTTCAACTGGCTGATGATACGCCAGTTCAGGTAATTGTCGCGCCGCCGGAATCGATCGTCTCCGTCGTTGACTTACGATCGATTCCTGTCACAGCACAAGCTGCCAAGGTGCAACAATTAGCTGAAACTGAAGCACAACAGCCGTTTGACTTATCAGATCGATCGTTGCTGAGAGTTACTTTGATCCAACTGAGCGATCGATCTTATGTGCTGCTGGTGACGATGCACCATACGATCTCGGATGGTTGGTCGATGGGGGTGTTCATTCAGGAGTTATCTGTTCTCTATGCTGCTTATTGTGCCCAGCAGCCTTCCCCACTACCAGCTTTAGCGATTCAGTATGCGGACTTTGCTTACTGGCAACGGCAATGGTTGACTGGTGATGTGTTGCAAACTCAACTCAATTATTGGCAACAACTGCTCACGGGGGCACCGCCACTGTTAGAACTGCCCACAGATCGCCCGCGACCTTCGATTCAGACTTTTCGCGGCAAGACTCAAGACTTGCAAGTCGATCGCGATTTAACCGACAAGATCAAAGCTTTGAGTCAACAGTCTGGTGCGACGTTATTTATGACGCTGATGGCGGCGTTTGCTACGCTCTTGTACCGTTACAGCGGTCAGTCAGATATCGTCATCGGTTCGCCGATCGCCAATCGCAATCGGGAAGAATTAGAACCATTAATCGGCTTTTTTGTCAATACCCTCGTCTTACGGACTCAAGTTCAGGGCAATCTCAGTTTCTTGGAACTACAGGCACGCATCAAAGACATGACCTTGGATGCTCAAGACCATCAGGATTTACCATTTGAGAAACTAGTCGAAGAACTTCAACCCCAGCGGTCGTTGAGCTATACGCCGCTGTTTCAGGTGATGTTTGTGTTGGAAAATATGCCGATGCAGGAGCTGAGTTTACCAGGGCTGACGCTGAAGCCGTTGGAATTGGAAAATGTAAATGCTAAATTCGATTTGACGCTCTCGATCGCCGAGACGGAAGTAGGATTGGAAGGTGCGTGGGAATATAATACCGACTTGTTCGACCCGACCACGATCGAGCGGATGTCCGGTCAGTTCAACACTTTACTCGCGGGGATTGTTGCTAACCCCCAAATGAGTGTTGCCCAGTTACCGCTGTTGAGTGATATCGATCGATCTCAGCTATTAGTCGATTGGAATCAGACGCAAACTGACAATCGACTAGATCTGTGCTTCCACCAATTATTTGAAGCACAGGTCGCACGGAACCCTGACGCAATCGCGGTGGTGTGTGAAGATCGCCACCTGACTTATCAGCAGTTAAACGATCGCGCCAATCGGTGGGCGCGAGGATTAGTCGAGCGGGGAGTTGCTGCCGAAACCCTAGTTGCATTGATACTCGATCGCAACATTGATTTTCTCACCGCGATGCTGGCGGTATTTAAGTCTGGTGGGGCATATTTACCATTAAATCCCCACCATCCAGCCGAACGGATTCGGCAAGTTTTAGCGCAAAGTCAAGTTTCGATTGTGTTGAGTGCGAGTCACGACCCCAGTTTAGCCACCGAATCTAGTCAAGTTCTCCTCATCGAGGAGTTCGATCGGCTGGATTGTACTAGTGAAAACCTCCCCAGCCGCTGCACTCCAGACAATCTCGCCTATGTGATTTACACCTCCGGCTCCACTGGCAAGCCCAAAGGTGCCATGCTCGAACAGCGGGGGATGCTCAATCACCTCTACGCCAAAGTTCAAGCTCTAGAATTAACGTCGGCTGATGTCGTCGCGCAAACCGCTAGCCAGACTTTTGATATTAGTATCTGGCAATTTCTGGTAGCTCTATTAGTGGGTGGTCGCGTGGAGATTGTCACCCAGGAAATCGCCGCAGATCCGGCTCAGTTGCTGTCGTTTGTCGTTGGCAAAGCCTCTCGGAACGAGAATCGACAACAAATCTCGATCCTCGAAATCGTCCCATCGTTACTGCGGATGATGCTGCCGAATCTAACACCAGGAGATAAGCAACTCAACTCCCTCCGCTGGCTCCTCCTGACGGGCGAAACCCTTCCCCCAGAATTATGCCGTCAATGGTTCGCGGTTTATTCCCACCCGATGATGAATGCTTATGGGCCGACCGAATGCTCTGATGATGTTACCCATTATCCTCTCTACCAGGCACCCGCAGCCGATATTTTAAATTTACCGATCGGTCGTCCGGTTGCCAATACCCAACTCTATATCCTCGATGCTCTGTTACAACCCGTCCCGATGGGAGTCGCTGGAGAACTCTATGTCGGCGGTGTTGGGGTTGGACGCGGCTATTTGAACGATCCAGAACTCACCCAACGTAGTTTCATCCCTAATCCGTTCGATCGGGGCAGAATGTATAAAACTGGCGATAAGGCGCGATATCTGCCCGATGGCAATATTGAATTTCTCGGTCGCCTGGACGATCAAGTTAAAGTACGCGGTTTCCGGATCGAATTGGGCGAGATTGAAGCAGTTCTCACTCGTCATCCGCAAGTGGAGACAGCGGTTGCGATCGTTCGTGAAGACACACCGAATAATCAACATTTGATTGCTTATGTTGTGCCCGGAACCCACCCCTACCCCTCCCAGGAGGGGATTCACCCTCCTTCCCAGGCGGGGATTATCAGTCCCTCTCACGAGGGGATTAAGAGTGAATTGCGGGAATTTCTCAAACAGCAGTTGCCTGACTATATGCGACCTTCCGCATTCATCCTGCTGGAGTCCATCCCCCTGACTCCCAATGGTAAAGTAGACCGCCGCGCCTTACCTGCGCCAGATCTGCAACTCAGTCTGAATGCCAACTTCGTCCCGCCGCGAACTGCGATCGAATTGCAACTGATGCAGATTTGGGAGGAAGTCCTCCATGTTCACCCGATCGGGATTCGCGATAACTTCTTCGATTTGGGTGGTCATTCCCTGTTAGCGGTGACATTGACAGCCAAGATTCAGCAACATTTCGATCGCCAAATCTCGCTCGCCGCTTTATTCCAAGGTGGCACGATCGAAGAATTGGCGGTCATGCTGGCGGCGCAGCCCGATACCTCGATTTCATCTACCATCATCCCCCTCCAACCTCACGGTACCAAGCCCCCCTTCTTCTGCGTCCACCCTGGTGGTGGAACGGTTTTAGCCTATCTCGATCTCGCCCAGTCGATCGATCCCGATCGACCATTCTATGGACTCGAATCGCTGGAATTGAGCGAATCACAACAACTATTAAACACGGTCGAAGCGATGGCAGCACACTATATCGCAGCGATGCAGACAGTTCAACCCCAAGGGCCATATGCGATCGGTGGTTGGAGTTTGGGCGGCTTAGTTGCCTTTGAGATGGCGCAGCAGTTACAGGCGCAAGGGCAGGAGTTGTCCTGTCTGGCTTTATTAGATACCTATCCATTTACTGAAATCGAAACGTTTAACGAAGCCGCAGATACCGAATTTATCGAAGAGTTACTCGCCCGCAGTCAGACTCCAGTGCTGGGGGGAATACCCGAAGCCGATCTCACCCAAGCGCAACGATTGCTCCAACTCTTCAAAAGCCATATCGAAGCCGCAAATCAATACACCCCCCAACAGTATCCAGGCAAAGTTACCCTCTTCCTCGCCGAAGATGGCGTAGCCGCAGATGCCGAAGACCCCACCATCGGCTGGGAAAACCTCGCCCGTGCCGGAGTCGAGATTCACTGGCTCCCTGGCGATCACCATACGATGGTCGCTCAACCTCATGTGCAGCAGTTAGCCGCTCAACTTCAATCTTGTCTCGATCGATCTTCAACAACTCCAGGAGGCTCCCCATATGCTCAGACAGTTTAGACGGGCAGGCGGGATGGGTGTCTTCACCCTGGTTTGGTTCGGCCAAATGGTCTCGATTATCGGTTCGGGATTGACTAGTTTTGCCCTGGATATTTGGGTCTACCAACATACCAGATCGGTAACTCAGTTTGCCTTTGCGTCCCTCTGTACCCTGTTGCCACCACTACTGTTATCACCGATCGCGGGTGCCCTAGTCGATCGCTGGAACCGCCGCTGGTGCATGATTCTCAGCGACTTAGGTACGGGTTTGTGTGTCGTGGCGATCGCCCTCCTGGTATTTAGCAATCGATTAGAAGTCTGGCACGTCTATATCGCCGTCGCGATCGCCTCCACCTTCGGTGCCTTCCAATCTCCCGCCTATCATGCCTCCATTGCCATGTTGGTGCCCAAATCACACCTGCATCGAGCTAACAGTATGATCCAGACCGGAGATGCCCTCGCCATGCTGTTACCGCCCGTTCTCGGTGGGTTTCTGCTCGTCAGTTTGGGACTACCAGGTGTAATCGCGATCGACTTTGGCACATTTCTATTTTCGATCGTCACATTGCTCCTCGTTCGGATTCCCGACCCTGAACTCACGGCGGATACAGATCGTCCGGTCTCGTTCTGGGCAGAGGTGGTTTATGGTTGGAAGTATATCCAAGCTAGACCGGGATTGATGGGTCTGATGCTGCTATTCATGGTGGGCAACTTCGTCCTAGCGATCGTCACTCAATTAATTGCGCCCCTCGTCTTATCCTTTGCCAAGGCTGACGTGCTGGGACTGGTTTATGCGATCGATGGGATTGGCATGTTATTAGGTACCTTGCTGATTAGCATGGGCAAAACCCCCAAGCGGCAGGTATCGGCAATCCTGGGATTTCAACTATTGGGTGGAATCTGCCTATTATTAACTGGGTTCCAAGCATCGATTCCGCCGATCGCGCTAGCGACTTTCCTATTCAGCTTCGGTTCGACAATTATTAATATCTCCAGCCAATATATCTGGCAAACCAAAGTTGCCCCCAATGTTCAAGGTCGCGTCTTTGCCGTCGAACGAATGCTCGGGAGTTCCTTACAACCATTCGCCTACATTCTCGTCGGGCCACTGGCCGATCGCGTCTTCGAGCCATTAATGGCTGCGGATGGTGCTTTAGCTAGTAGCGTCGGTCAAATTATTGGGGTTGGTGCTGGTCGCGGCATTGGTCTGATGTTTATCCTGATGGGCGCGATGACGATCGTCACAACTGTTGCTGGTTATCAGTATCCCCGCCTACGGTTGCTCGAAGATGAATTAGCCGACCAGATCTAGAATGCTTAGTTCTGGAGATCTTTTGCTCTAGTGGTGATAGGATCGATCGGATTTTGCAACAGTACACAGAGATTCGGTTCGATCGATCGAATGCAGTATAGTTTCAGTTATCCAGCTTAACCGAATGTGGCGGATCGATTGCAGCAGTTGAAAGTCATGGGTACCGAACGGAGGGAGATGTGGAGGGGTGAGCGCGAGCAGCTATATCCTGAGCTGTCTACAACTGTGTCGATTGCCTATCATTCTGTGGCTAAGTACTTTAGTGCTTAGGATTGGTTCGATAGACGCTAAAGCCAACGGATGGAAAATCAGTCTTCGTCATATTCTACGGCTTAAGGCGATCGCTGTTTATTTAAGTCCTCCAGACAATGGGGGCTTTTTTGATGGTTGATTATATGATGAAGAGTGGGCATCGATTCGATGGAAAAGTTAAATCTCATTGAAACTCTGTCTCGACCTGTTTTGGTAGTATGTAAACATCTTTCAAAAGATGCTCAACGATATCCATTGCTAGACTCAGTTGCCTATCGCTATGAGGCTTGACTTCATGTGCTGCATCATTGCCCAATGTACGTATTTTATGAAGAATCGCTGCACTTGCTGGTGTCAAGATGCCCATGCTAACAAGGTTGTCAATCTTAGTCAAAAGATTCCCACCTGTTGCTTGCTTCTCCTTACAAACAGTCTCTAGCAACGCACGTAGTCCAATACCGGCAAGAACTGGAGCCTGATTAGACAGAGCAATTAATGTTTCATCATAAATGCGCTTAATGCTTGACGGTAAATAGTGGGTTTCATCGCCAAGACCTTTGATATCTTCACGACGTGAAGGATATAATTTTTCACGTGTGATGTATTCTTCGCTGTATTCGTCATAGTCCTCGGAGTGTGAAATCGCCTCCCGAAATGAAACTGTCTTACATCCAAGGCACTGGACAATCTGATTATCGATTGTCCATGAGATGTCAAACTCATCATCCCGATATTTTTCTTGACCTTGCATATCAACTGAGGCAAGAACTTTGTGTGTGGTTTTGCCTGTGCAATTAAGACAAGGAATCGCGAATTCATTGCCTTGCGTTTTGTTGATATGGTAATCGACTTTTGATTTCATAGATCGTTCAGGTGGTGAATTAGTTAGTTATATTAGGATAGGCAAATTTTTACTTACCAATTGCAACGATCAAGTTGTCGATCTATTATGCCCAATTATTCGATCGATATTAATACTCGATCGCGTAGCGTAGGCGAAGCCTAATCGACTCTGGAACGATCCGCGATGATATTAATGTCAATCTCTTTAGTAGAGCAAGGCGAAACCCAACAGCCTCAGCACTAACTCATGTCATCTTTTTTCGGCGTAATGTGTAAAGAATAAACAGCATAAATATGCCCGTTCCGGCCAGATATTTTACAGGACTCGGAATGAAATCTTGAGGTGAAAAGAAGCCTTCGATCGCCCCAGCAATTAATAACATTGGTACTATTCCCAGTACCAATTGTGCTGATTGTAAACCATAGATTCGTAAAGCATCACGTCTGCGATAGCGGCCAGGAAATAATAGCCCTCGGGCGATTAATAAGCCGCCCCCGCCAGCAATAAAAATCGCGGGTAATTCTAATGCGCCGTGAGGAAAAACGAATGCCCAAAATGGATATGCTAATCCATTTTGCCCGACTAAAGTACCTACCGCACCAATTAATAATCCATTGTAAAATAGGGCATAAATCGTCCACAACCCAACTAAAATTCCACCGCCAACCATTTTGAAGGCAACACTCAAATTGTTAATTGCGATGCTAGTTGCGGCAAAAGGTTCCGTTCCTAAGATCGAACCCATCCACAGTTGATGTCGATCTCGGACTTTTTCAATCATCGATTCGGGAACGATTAGTGACATAAAGCTGGCATCTTGCCAGGAACACCACCAGGCAATCAGCCCACCAACTAAAAACAATCCAAACGCGATCGCGGTATACCCCCATGTTTGCCGCAACACCTGCGGTAACTCCCAGCGATAAAAATCGATCGCTCCCTGCAATTCCTGTCGCCTCGAACCGCGATAAATCTGGCTGTATCCGCGCGTAGTTAGTGCCTGTAACTCCTGGACGATTGTTTGGCCGATCTGGTTGGTATTCGCGCGGGCCAAGTCTGCCGCTACAGATCGATACAAACTTGATAATTTACTGATTTCCTTGGCATTTAACGATTTGATGCCACGCTGTTGGGCGCGTTGCAGCAATCGATCTAATTCCTGCCATTGTGCTTCGCGTCGGGCAATCCAGCGTTGAACGTTCATAAAAAGGGCGTGGCTAGTGGCTAATGAATGATAAAGTGCGATATTTAATATGTGAACCGACCGAGGATAACGAATAATCTGTGTCATCCTCCAAACTAGCCACTAGTCACTACTTACAGTATTCCAAACAGATGCAACGGCCCGCGACCGCTGATTAGTTCGACGACGATGCCGATAAAACCTAACATTGCCAGCCGACCGTTCCAGACTTCCGCCGCATTAGTCAGACCCATTTCCCATTTCTCTTGTGGGTACATCTTGATCTTCTTCTTCATCTTGGTCACTTGAGCGATATCCACAGCAGGTGCTGCGGCAGCTTTGAGGACGAGATCGACGAGTGTTTTGATGAATACTGGGTTTGTGTCGAGCGCAGGGACGCGGTTGAAGGTGTGAATGCCAGCTTCTTCGGCGATTTCGCGATATTCGATATCGATTTCTTCGAGCGTTTCGATGTGCTCGGAAACAAAGCTAATCGGGACGACGACTAATTCGGTAACTCCCTGCTCGGCTAATTGGACGATCGCATCTTCGGTATAAGGTTGAAGCCATTCGATCGGGCCAACTTTACTCTGATATGCGAGAGAATGCTCGTTTTGTCGTCCTAAGGTTTGGACGATAGATTTGGTACAATCTTCGATCTCCAGCTGATAAGGATCGCCAGCCTCTTCCACATAGCTGACTGGTACACCATGCGCGCTAAAGAATAGGTGCGCGCGATCTGGATTGGGACATTTATCGATTTCAGTGGCAATTAATTCGGACATGGCTTGGAGATATCCAGGCTCTTTATACCAATCAGCAATTGCGGTGTAGCGAGGTGGCTGAAGCTTGGGATTTTCATTCCAGATTTTCTCGATCGCGCGGAAACTCGAACCGCTCGTACTGATCGAAAACTGAGGATACAACGGCAGAATCACCAATTGCTCGATCCCATCTCGCTCGATCTCGACGAGGGCATCTTCAGTAAATGGGTGCCAATAACGCATCCCAATATAAACTTTGGCATCTTCTTCCCCCTGCGCGTGCAACCCAGCTTCGAGCGCGCGGGCTTGCTCCTCGGTAATGCGACGCAGCGGCGATCCACCGCCAATCTTCTCATAATTTGCCTGAGATTTCTTGGCCCGTGAAGTTGAAATAATCCAAGCTAACGGTTTTTGGAACGCAGCGATCGGAATCCGAATAATTTCCGGGTCGGAAAATAGGTTAAATAAGAACGGACGCACATCCGATAATTGCTCCGGCCCGCCCAAATTTAGTAGTAAAACCCCTAATCGACCCATAACGGCTGCGTTTTCCCAGTGTGTTGCAAATTCTTCATCAATTTTAACAATTATATGGTTTTAACGATAGGGGTTGATGCATCCCGATACATAAATTTAATTTTACTCGATCGATCTACTTCGTCCGTGAGGCGATGCTGCTGGATCTCGACAATCGCCAGCAGCGTTAACATCTCTGGAATCTAGACAGTCACTTGCCAGACAGGATAGTGAAGTGTTATATTACACGAGATTGCCAAACATTGATTTATAATATCTAGTGTGGGCCTTTGGTAAGTAGGAGAAGTCGATGAAACCTATTCAAATGGCTATTACGCTCTTGTTGTTAACTGGAGCATCTGAATTTAGTGACAATAGCTTTGCACTAGGTGCGACGGCTAAGTCATCTTGGCGACCAAACTTAGAACGGTTAAATGTTAGTTCCTCTCCTGAGAGTGACAAGTTATTCGATGAGGCGCTCAAGAAACAAGAACTAGAAGATTATGCTGGCGCGATTGCTGATTATACAGAATTTATCAAGACTCATCCCGATCGGCTAGCTGCTTACTCCAATCGTGGCTTTGCCAAAGCCATGAGTAACGATCTCAAGGGTGCGATCTCGGATTTCAATCGCGCAGTCGAGATCGCTCCTGGGGATGCCGATGTCTACAATGCACGCGGTAACGTTCATGCTATGGCCGGCAATCTACCAGCTTCCATTCGTGATTTCAATCTGGCAATTAAATTCGATCGCAATTTTGCTGATGCTTATTACAATCGCGGCATCAGCCGTCACAGTCTCGGCGATCGATCCGGCGCTAAGTTAGATATTAGCAAAGCCGCTCAACTCTTTCGCACCCAAAAAGATCTCGGTGGTTATCAACAAGCCAGAGAGTGGATCGATAAATTACGCTAAGTAATTTATTTGGATTACAATATAATCGCTACCGTCTATCCCCTAATCTCTAACCTTCATCACCACCATCGTCATATCATCGCCATTATCCCGATCGACCCCTACAAAAGTATCGATCGTCGAGACGATCCGATCGAGTGTAGCTTGGGAATCTAGCTGTTGTTGGCAGGCAGTGTGGAAGGTATGAATGAGATTATCTTCATTAAACCTTTCCCCGTCCTTGTTGGCGGCATCCGTAAAGCCGTCGGTGTAATAAATAATCGTATCTCGAGGATGGAGTTGCAGCCGTGCTTCTTCATACTCAGAATCAGCATCGAGTCCAATTAACATCCCAGAAGTATCCAATCGGGAAATGCGATCGGTCGCGGCTTGCCAGTACAACGGTGGATTATGAGCGGCATTGGCGTAGGTGAGGGTTTTGGTGGTGGGGTCGTATTCTGAATAAAATAGCGTGACAAACCGACTAGAATTCTCCAGATCGGCGTGCATTACCCGATTGAGGTGCTGGAGGATGCGCGCTGGAGAATGACCGTTAAGTACCTCAGCACGCAACATCCCGCGTGTCATGGTCATAATTAGCCCCGCTGGGACACCTTTACCCATGACATCACCGATCGTGATGCTCCATTTATTCGTTACCGCTGCATCGATTTGTTTGTTGGTGAGGCGATCGTAGTTAGCAGGAATAAAATCATAATAGTCGCCGCCGACCCGATCGGCATTGAGATAACACGCTGCCAATTCTAAGCCAGGAATATCGGGGAATTTTTTTGGCAACAATCGTTCTTGAATCTCCGCACCGATTTCCAACTCGCGATCGAGTCGTTCTTTCTTGCGTAATTCAACGGTCAATTCATCGTTATGGATGGCTACCGCAGTTTGATCGGCGACTAATTGGAGTAATTTTTGGCGATCTGCCGTCCACTCATAGGTAGAGTTGCGAGTGAATACGTACAATCGACCGCGTTCGCCACTTTCAAGCAAAATTGGCGTTTTAAATATCTGAATTTCGCGATCGAGATCCGCTGCGATCTTACTTTCAAGTTTCTCCCAAAAATCTTTGTGAAATCCGATTTCACGACCGTCGGAAGAGTCCGCAAGCGTTTGATAAATCGCAGTTTCGATGCCTTGACGCAAATCGATACAACCACTGTCGCCCTGACAATGTAACTGCTGAATTTGCAATTGACCAGTTTTTTTAAATAAAATAATCGCGCCCGCTTCCCCATCGGTTACCCGCGTTACCATCAGCGGAATTAGTTCTAAAAATTGATTGAGATTTTTAAAACTCCGCAATGCAAACCCAAGATTGCTCAGTAGTTCGTGAGTTTTCTTCTGCTGGCGATTGAGATCTGCGACTAATTCTTTAAGTGTAGATATGGGCGTAATTTGTGGTTCATAATTCATAATTTACAATCGGGGTTCCTGATTTCTAACCACTTAATAAAGCTTCAACAAACTCATAGCTAGAAAATGGACGTAAATCCTCGATGCCTTCACCCGCACCGACAAACCGAATCGGCAAACCAAGTTGTTGGACTACAGCTAGCGCGACACCACCTTTGGCAGTACCATCTAGCTTGGTTAATACCACGCCACTTAACTTCGCCGCTTCGGCAAAGACTTGAGCCTGACGCAAGCCATTTTGACCCAATGTAGCATCGAGAACGAGTAAAGATTCAATCTGAGCGTTATTTGCTTGTTTATCCACAATTCGCCGAATTTTGCTCAACTCATCCATCAGATTTTTTTTGTTTTGGAGTCGTCCCGCTGTATCGACTAATAATAACTCAGTTCCTCGCGATCGAGCAGCACTAATCGCATCAAAAACGACGGCAGCAGGGTCGGTATTTTGGCCGGGGTTGGCAATGACTTCAATCCCACTGCGTTGACCCCATACTTTGACTTGTTCGACAGCAGCGGCACGGAAGGTGTCACCAGCCGCGATCAAACATTTATACCCCGATTTTTGGGTCATATGGGCGAGTTTACCGATCGTGGTAGTTTTGCCGACCCCATTTACTCCCACCATCAACCAGATGTTTAGGGTCTCTGGCACGGGCATAAATTCAACAGCATAATTTTGTTGGAAGGGTTTATCGAGAATATCTCTTAAGATTTGCTTGAGATAAGCGACTGCTTCTTCTGGGGGCAGCGATTCCTGCCGTAATTTTGCCTGTAATGTCTCAATGACAAAATCGGTAGCCTCGATCCCGACATCGGCTTGCAGGAGCAGCGTTTCGATCGATTCTACTGCGTCGGCATTGAGTGGCCCTTGACCGATCAGTGCTTTAAATTGGTTGACAAATCCCCGTCGGGTTTTGTCTAGACCCTGACGTAATTTCTTGAGCCAGTTAATCTCATCTAATGATACTTGTTCTGGCGTTCTGCCCTGATCTGCTAGGACTTTTGCCGACCACAAGAAGTCCTCGTCGAGGTCGATATCTGGCTGCTGGCGCGCCGCTGGTTCGACTGTTTCAATCGCAGTTGCCTTGAGTCGTTCTAGTCGCTCTTGGCGGTCGTCTCGCGCCCAAATCGGGATGGTTTCTGATTCGGCTGCTTCTAGATCGGTAGGCGCTTCAGTTGTTGGCTCGGAAGCTGGTAGATCGATCGCGCTTTCTGCTTCTGTAGGCGTTGGTTCGATCTCGGCAATCGGTGTTTCCGCACTCTCAGGAAGAGTATCTGGCTCGATATCGACAATCGCGGGTTCGGCAATCTTTGGGACTGAAGCTGGCTCGAGATCGGTAACTTCAGCTGCAGCCATTGATTCGGACTCTGTGCTGGTCGTTGCGTCTGTGGTTGCCTGTTGCTGCTGAATATTTTGATAGGCTGCTTTCGCCCATGCTAAGTAGTCGGTAGCAACTTCGGTACTAGCTGGTGCAGGAATATCTACTTCAGCCGCAGCTGCTACATCTTCCCCACTAACAGATTCTGCTAATGGCTCGGAATCTAATGTTGACTCTGAATCAGATTCAGCTCGATCGAATTTCCGACGAAACCAGTTAAAAACCATATAAAAATGATGAGTTATGAATTGCCCAGTAAACAAAAAATTTTTAATAAGCTGAAAGCTAAATGGTGGGCACTACCCATCCCACAAAAATTGTAGATTCAATTGCACCGCTCTAATTAGTGACGATCGCCGAATCGATAGAGCAATATTTGCGAATGACTTGCCACTAACCATTGCCCTCAAATATTCTGCCTACAATCGCTCAACCACCGTTATACCTCAGATTTCAGTTGTTCGGTCACCCGCCGGAGAACACCATTAATTAATTTACGTCCTTGGTCGTCACTATAGCGTTTTGCTAGCTCGATCGCTTCATTAATCGCGATCCGTTCCTCCAAGCCGAGATAGACGATCTCCGCGACTGCGAGGCGAAGAATATCGCAATCGATCTTGGGGAGGCGACCGAGTTGCCAATCGACCATACTTTTACTCAATAACGTATCGATACCTGTGGCTTGTTCGTTCGTTTTAACCAATAATTGCAGGGCATAACTGCGAACGTCAGGTCGATTGAAGTTATTAATCAGTTCGGGCATTTCTAATGCGTGTCCTAGCCGATTGATCGCTGTCTGCACCAATTCGATCGCCTCTTGGGTCATCACTCTGGCACCATTGACATCGCTAGCCCGAGTTTGACTATTTAAGAGTCGATCGTTACTCCGCTGTAGCTCGGCGGTGGCGGCTTCGAGGGCTTCTTGGGTTTCTTCCCGCAGTGTCGCGATCGCTTTTAGCATCATTTCTTCTAGCGTCAACTGCAATTCGCGGGGCTGTTCTTGCGCTAACTTTTTTTGCGCCTTGGATAGTTGGGGCAGAGCTAGCAGAGCCAACTCACGAGCGATAGTTTGAGCTTTCATTTATAGCGATCGGGTACCAGTTGCAAAGCCCACAATTATACCATATCGAGCAGCAATACTCGGATCGATTTTCCCTCAATATCTATGAATGAGTCTGTTAACTATTGGGAAAATTAGGGAATAATGAATATAGAGTTTGTTTGGACTACGGCACTTTTCATAAATTCGGTAGTGGAGCCTCTGTGTAAGAGAATCGCCAAAATTGAATTTACGATCGGTGCCCTGTTTTTTGGCAGTACTAACTACTCGGGTCGATAATCGTCAGCCGCTACATCGCTTCAAGCTCTATCAAATCAGGATCTAAATCGATTCCAGCTACAATCTAAGCAATTGGACTCTAGCAAAGAAATCAGGAATGACTATCGATCCAGCACCCCAAGAACGAATGGGGATTATTCAAGGCGATCTTACCAAGCTAACGGTCGATGCGATCGTCAATGCCGCCAATAGCTCGTTACTCGGCGGTGGCGGGGTAGATGGCGCAATTCACCGTGCCGCAGGAGCCGAACTACTTGCTGAATGTCGGCAGCTGAATGGATGTAAAACTGGTGAGGCAAAAATAACTAGCGGCTACCGACTCCCTGCTAAATATGTAATTCACACTGTTGGCCCGATTTGGCAAGATGGGAATACGGGAGAACCAGAATTGTTGGCTAGTTGTTATCGCGAGAGTTTGGCAATCGCGGTAAAGCAGCAGATTCAGACGATCGCATTTCCCGCTATTAGTTGTGGGGTATATGGTTATCCAGTGGATTTAGCCGCTCGGGTTGCTCTGGAGACCGTGTATTCATTTATAGCAGGAAATAGCTCTATTCTCGGTGTGAGTTTTGTTTGTTTCAGCGATGCCGATTATGATACCTATATCGAAGTATTTGGAATGCTCGACTAGCGATCGCTATTGTTTTAGCTAGTCATTTTAAACTAATCTTTAAACCGAATTCTTCCTTCATTTGTAATAGTGCTTCTGCATTTCCCATAGCATCATCTAGTGCATTGTGGGTATGCGCAGTTTTTCGCAGATGCTTAAAGTTCACAAACGTATCTTTAGATAGACCTTTATAGAGCGAGCCTAAATTACTGGATGTATGTCCGAATGGATTTTTGCCACAAAAATGATGGAGATACCAATTAATAAACTGCCAATCAAATCCGTTGTTGTCAGATATAAAGAAGGCTCTGCCAGTACTTTCAGCTTCAATCCATAATAAAAATCTTTCCATCACTATTTGTGGATCGTCAAAAGTCAATGTATCTTCACGAGTGAAATTACATACTTGCAGAGATTTTGGAATCCACTTTTCCGAAATTGGCTTGATTTGGGCATAGAATGTTTTGCTGAGCGAAGGCTCTACAATTATGGCTCCGAAGGAAATCATTGAATAATCTCCAGGGATCGGGCCATCAGCCTCAACATCAATCATAATGTAACTCATCGGGTATTACCTCTTAACTCACTCTTGTAAAAATGGCTCTTATTTGACCCGATCGAAATTTAGCTACTTTTCGATCTCTCAGCTGATTGTTAGGTGTAAATTCACAACTAGATTTTGGCCTCGACGATTCACGATCGGGGATGGGGTACCCAACCGATCGCATTATCCAAAAAACTGTCATTTTGTTAGTGTGCCCGGATAGTACTGGCGAACGACAGCGAGCCGCTAAATGTGATAAAATTGAACTAGCCAGTCTCGTTTTGAGACGCTGCGCGAGCGGTACAATTATCAAGCTGAACGGAGCATTCCATGACAACTTCCCAAGAGCGGATCGTCCCCACAGATCTACGAAATGAGATGTCTCGCTCTTACCTAGAATACGCGATGAGCGTAATCGTCGGACGGGCACTTCCCGACGCAAGGGATGGTTTGAAACCAGTCCACCGCCGCATCTTATATGCGATGCACGAATTAGGCTTGACAGCCGACAGACCATTTCGGAAGTGCGCGCGGGTAGTCGGGGAAGTGCTGGGTAAATATCACCCGCATGGCGATACCGCTGTGTATGACGCTTTGGTGCGGATGGCGCAAGATTTTTCGATGCGAAATCCGTTGATTAACGGACACGGTAACTTTGGTTCGGTAGATAACGATCCGCCAGCGGCGATGCGTTATACCGAGTGTCGGCTCCAAGCATTGACGATGGATGCCGTACTGCGAGATATCGAAGCAGAGACCGTTGATTTTTCGGACAACTTCGATGGCTCGCAACAAGAACCAACCGTGCTTCCCGCGCGGATTCCCCAGCTATTGCTCAATGGCTCGTCAGGGATTGCTGTCGGGATGGCGACGAATATCCCACCACACAATTTAGGCGAACTGATCGATGGGGTCGTGGCATTAATCGAGAATCCCGAGATTACGGATCTCGAATTGATGCAATATATCCCTGGACCAGATTTTCCGACAGGGGCGCAAATATTAGGTACGGCACCGATTAAGGAAGCTTATACTACCGGGCGCGGTTCGATTACCATGCGCGGCGTGGCAAATATCGAAACGCTCGAATATAAGGGTAGACCCGATCGCGAAGCGATTATCATTACTGAATTACCGTACCAAACCAATAAAGCGGCGTTAATCGAACGGATCGCTGAAATGGTCAACGACCACAAACTCGAAGGGATTTCGGATATTCGGGATGAAAGCGATCGCGATGGGATGCGGATCGTGATCGAACTCAAGCGGGATGCCTATCCCCGCGTGGTGCTAAATAACCTTTACAAACAAACGCCGATTCAAACCAACTTCGGTTGCAACATGTTGGCGTTGGTAAATGGCGAACCGCAGCTCCTTTCCCTCAAAAAATTCCTCACCGTCTTCCTCGATTTCCGGTTCGAGACGATTACTCGCCGGACTCGCTATGAGTTGCGCAAAGCCGAAGAACGCGATCACCTCTTGGAAGGTTTATTAATTGCTTTAGCTAACCTTGATGCTGTTATTCGCTTGATTCGCGGTGCCGCAGACTCGGCGACAGCCAAACAAGAGATGATCGACAGATTCCAACTCTCAGAACTGCAATCCGATGCGATCCTGCAAATGCAACTGCGGCGATTGACAGCCTTAGAAGCGGATAAAATTCACCTCGAACATGACGAACTCACGATCAAGATTACCGATCTCCGCGATATTCTCGCCCGTCGGGAACGAATTCTAGCGATTATTCGTACTGAAATCGCCGAAATCAAGACCACATTTTCGACTCCGCGCCGGACGCTGATCGAGCATGGCGAAGGCGACCTTGTAGATAAAGACCTGATTGCGAATGAGAAGTCGTTGATTCTCGTCACCGAGCAAGGCTATATCAAACGGATGCCTGTGAGTACCTTTGAAACTCAAAGTCGTGCTACTCGCGGTAAAAAAGGTACGGGGATGAAGGAAGAAGATGCGATCGAGCATTTCCTCACCTGCTGCGACCACGATAAGATCCTGCTATTTAGCGATCGCGGGGTAGTTTACACGATCGATGCCTATCAAATTCCCGCCTCATCCCGTACGGCCAAAGGTATCCCGATCGTCCAAATGTTGCCGATTCCCCGCGAGGAAAAGATTACCTCAGTGGTGCCTGTGAGCGAATTTAGCGATGATGAATACCTGATCATGCTGACGAATAAGGGCTTTATTAAAAAGACTGCCCTGACAGCATTTGCTAGCGTTCGGGCGAATGGTTTGATTGCGATCTCCCTTGAAGACGGCGATAGTCTCCGGTGGGTGCGTCGTGCCAAAGAAACCGATAGTGCGATCATTGGTACCCGTAATGGGATGACGATCCATTTCCGCACCGACCGCGACCAGCTCCGACCTCTAGGACGGGCGACTCGTGGTGTTAAATCGATGTCGCTCAAGAAGGGTGACGAGCTGATCAGTATGGACATCCTACCGAGTCAGGTGATCGCCCAAATAGCCGCAGCTACAGAGGATGCCGCTGAAGACATCGATGAAACTGCAACTGAGGATGTGGCAGTTCCCGCAGGTACAGGCCCCTGGATCTTGGTCGTTACCACAGGTGGTTTGGGCAAACGGGTACCAGTCACGCAATTCCGTCTCCAAAATCGGGCCGGGATGGGCGTACTGGCAATCAAGTTCCGCAAAAAAGGCGACAGGTTGGCAGCTTTACGGGTAGTAAATTCTGATGATGAGATGATGATCGTCACCAATCGCGGCATTATCATCCGCCAAGCAATCGATGCTATTTCGTCTCAGTCACGGATGGCAACTGGGGTACGCGTGCAGAAGTTAGATGATGACGATGCGATTATGGCTGTAGCTCTGGTACCGCCGTCCAATGGTGAAGAAGAACTAGAAGTGGGCGAGGAAGAATAAAATCTCGATCTTTGAGATATCATCAAAAGCCCGCAATTGCGGGCTTTTTGCTCGAGATGCGATCGCGCGAATTCTAACCAATGATTAGCTTCGTTCGAGTACCACCGCCGATTAAAATCGGGACTTTGCATCATGAGCCGAGACTTTAGTCTCCAGGCTACTCTTATCCCGTTGGTGTAGCATCTCCCTTAGGAGACACTCACGCTAGCTAATGACGATCGATCTGCTAGTTTCCAGCGCAACTGAGTGAAGAAGCGTAAAAATTGCCACCGAATCCGATCGAGTTGTCAGGAGATCGGTAATAGTAGGTAGAGATACTAGCAATCGCCTGAATATATCAAAATTAATTATTCAAAATGTCTACTACAACAGCTCCCGTGAATGAAACAACCTTAATTCAACCCGTGCTGGGTTCGCGCCGTGCTAGTAACTACTTTTGGGCGGTAATAGTTTCGATCGGTGGTATTGGCTTCTTATTAGCTGGACTCTCTAGCTACCTCAAAGTCAACCTCTTACCAGTTAGCCACCCGATCGATCTAGTATTCTTTCCTCAAGGTGCAGCGCTCACTTTCTATGGTGTCGCCGGAACGCTCTTAGCGACTTATTTATGGGTAGCGATCCTCCTCGACATCGGTGGCGGTTACAATAAATTCGATCGAGCCGATGGTGAGATCACGATCTTCCGCAATGGGTTTCCTGGTAAAAACCGTCAGATCGAACTCAAAAGCAAAATCGCTGACGCTCAAGCTGTCAGAGTCGACATCAAAGATGGACTCAGCCCCCGTCGGACTCTCTACGTCCGCATCAAAGGTCGTCGCGAAATTCCCCTCACCCGCGTTGGCGAGCCGATTTCGCTGGCTGAATTAGAAGTGCAAGGGGCCAATCTAGCCAGATTTTTAGGCGTACCTTTAGAAGGGTTGTAGGAGCTTTTAGGGCTGGCGAATAAATTCGCGTCTACATAACCAAAGTCCGCCTACGCGGACTGACATTATCAGGCGTAGCGTCTAGCTCGATTGAAACGTATTAGATGAGAATTTAGTCTGCGTAGGCGAACTAAGATTATCTAACAGCCGTTGAAATCGCTATCTCCCTATCCCCCCACCTGCGAGCGAATCCTAAATAAAGATGTACATTAATAGCAGGTAGGAGTTAATTTATGGCACCATCAAGAATTGCTTCCGTCCACTTCCACATACCTAAATAGATTATGCAGTTAAGATTAGGGGACGTTGTACCCAACTTTAAACAAGCTACTACTCACGGCGAGATCGATTTCTTTGAGTGGGCTGGCAATAGCTGGGTCGTCTTATTTTCCCATCCCAAAGATTTCACACCAGTTTGCACCACCGAACTCGGTGAAGTTGCTAGACTGAAACCAGAATTTGATAAACGCAACGTCAAAGCGATCGCCTTGAGTGTAGACGATGTAGACTCGCACAATGGTTGGGTGGGCGATATCCTCGAAACCCAAGGTACGGCACTAAATTATCCCATCATTGCCGACCCCGATAAGAAAGTATCCGATCTCTACGACATGATCCACCCCAATGCGAATGCAATGGTGACTGTGCGATCGGTATTCATTATCGACCCCAACAAAAAACTCCGACTGACGATTACTTATCCCCCAAGTACCGGACGTAATTTCGACGAAATCCTGCGGGTGATCGACTCATTACAACTCACCGATAATTACAGCGTTGCAACTCCAGCTAACTGGGTTGATGGTGGCGACTGTGTAGTCGTACCAACAATTTCCACCGAAGATGCTAAGGTCAAATTCCCTAAAGGAGTTACCGAACTTAAGCCTTATCTCCGCATGACTCCACAGCCTAACAAAGACTAATAATCGATAAGTTTTAATTCAAACTACAACAGCCGCAAGGCTGTTTTTTTGTCTGGGTTACCAACATCTAAAAGTAGTGTAAAGACTCGATTGCAATCGCTAATCGGCGTTTTCAAAATTAGGGATTATCGATCGATCCTACGTACCTTCGATCGCATCCGTTGGCGGCTGGTGCCATAGTCATTAGCTTGGGCAGGTAGGAGGATGCTGGAAACTAGAATTGTCAACAGCATACAGCTGGCTAGTCCGATCGTAAACCTTAATTTCATATTTATTTTGGATGTTTAGCGTAGATCGAGCAAGCCAACTTCGGTAGCAATATTTATATTACTCTGTAGCTTATCGATCGCCACATTTTTAAATTATTTTTGTCTAGCCGATTGGTTTCTGGTCGGTTAAGTGTGTAAAGGCAACTTTTGCCGCAGCTTGTTCGGCGGCTTTTTTAGAGTGTCCGCTACCCGTACCTAATTGTCGATCGCGAAACCACACTTCGGCGATAAAACGGTGCAATCGATCGATCGCCACATTATCTTCCCTGACTCGATATTCAGGTAAAGCCTTGTAATGTGCTTGCGTCCATTCTTGGAGGGCATCTTTATAATTTTGCCGCGCGGGATCTTCGAGGATTTCTGTTGCTAATCTTTGGAACTGCGGATCGAGCCAAGGTCGGACTAGTTGCAGATTGTTAGTAGTTAAATACAGTGCAGCTAAGACCGCTTCAAAGGCATCTGCCAGCCGCGAAACCCGTCCAGAAGGGTCTCCGACTGCCGAAGCCGCCAGCAGAAGATATCGCTCGAATCCATAGCTATCAGAGATCTGAGCCAAAATGCGATCGCTCACTAGTACCTTGCGAATTGCCGAAAAATCCCCAACCGATTTATCGGGGTAAGTCTCCCACAAAAATTCCGAAGCTGCCAACCGTACCACTGAATCGCCGATAAATTCTAGCTGCTCGTAGTTAGGTATGCCCATCGTCGGGTGAGTTAAGGCAATATCTAACAGCGACCAGTTTACTTGCGTATCTGCTGGCAATCCCAATCGAGCGATCGATTTTGCTAATTCTGCTTGTCGCCGTGGATGCATCTGGTTGGTACTCAAACAAAAAGAGAGAGAGTCGGAACGTAAGCCGGGTTTTGTTATCTCTTGCGAGACGGCGGTTATCTATCTGGGTAGCTTGTTACCAAGTACCTCAAGCGGATCTAAACGGAACTGGTCAAAGACCAACCAGAGTTCCTGCCTTGCTTCCAACCGGGGTTTACCGAGCCAGTACCTCTCGATACTGCTGGTGCGCTCTTACCGCACCTTTGCACCCTTACCTCTAGGAAGTGGCTAGTGGCTAGTGACTAGTATTTCTCTAGCCACTATTCACTATTGACTAGTCACTAATTGAGGCGGTATTTTTCTGTGGCACTATCCTCACGATCGCTCGTACTGGGCGTTACCCAGCAAGTTTGGTCTTTAGGAAGCCCGGACTTTCCTCGAATTCGACTAGCGAACCCGCAACCACCTCGCCTACTCTCTCAACCCTTTATTGTACGGGAGATCGGGTAGATATTTGCGTCACGCTAGCAGTAAAGATCGTCGGCAAGTTAAGATAGTCTCATCTACCAATTCACGCTCTGCTAACTATGACTCGTGCAACTATCGAAACCGAAAAAGGAACCATCAATATTCAGTTTTTTGATGCTGACGCACCCAAGACGGTGAAAAACTTCGTCGATCTCGCAGAGAAAGGCTTTTATGATGGTTTGACTTTCCACCGAGTCATTCCCAATTTTATGATCCAAGGCGGCTGTCCTGACGGTCGCGGTACTGGCGGCCCTGGGTATAAAATTAATTGTGAAATCAATAAAAATCTCCACCAAGCGGGGACGCTATCGATGGCTCATGCTGGTAAAAATACTGGTGGGAGTCAGTTTTTTATCTGTCATTCACCACAGTCCCATTTAGATGGGGTACATACTGTCTTCGGTCAAACTGAAGATATGGATGTGGTCAATGCGATTAAAGGTGGCGACAAAATGTTGTCAGTGAAGATTCAGCACGACGCATAATATCGGGAGATCCCCCTCTAACAGGGGGACTTTGAGCACGAAAGATGCTGTGGTAATCGATCGATAAATTCAGCCCGCGCAAATCCAAAAACGCTCATTTAAAGTTGAGTTAACGATGGCAAATATTTTGCAGATTTCGGAAATAGGCAGTCCGATTTTACGGCACCAAGCACGAGCGATCGACAATCTGCCCAATCCCCAGACTGACAGTTTGATTGACGATTTAGTTGCGACGGCGATGGCGGCGCATGGGGTGGGAATTGCCGCGCCGCAAGTGGCGGCATCGGTGCGATTATTTATTGTGGCCTCGCGCCCGAGTCCGCGCTATCCGACTGCGCCCACGATGGAACCGACAGCGATGATTAATCCACGGATCCTCGATCGATCTGGCGAGTTGGTATCTGGCTGGGAGGGATGTTTGAGCGTGCCAGGAACGCGCGGTTTTGTGCCGCGAGATCTGACGATCGAAGTGGAGTATTTCACCAGGCATGGCGAGCGGATCCAACAGGAATTGACTGGATTTATCGCGCGAATTTTTCAACACGAACTCGACCATTTAGATGGAACTTTATTTCCCGATCGAGTTTTAGTTTCAACAGATTTAATTACTGAAGCCGAGTATCTAAAAATTGCTTTTGAATAAAAGATGGTAATTTTTGCTGATAATTATTGATGACTTGCTTGAGTCTGACTGGATTGGTCAGAATACCTTTAATTCGATCGAGCCGATTGCTAGACTCGTTAGCATAGCGATCTGCTTTGGCATCGCGGATGACAAACTTACTATGTTGCAATGGGAAAGACATTGCTGTAACTGGCATATTTGCAAACTCGCTAGTTTCTGTTTTTGAGTGAGTTGCATCCGGACGATAACCGATATTACTAATCAGATTCACATTCGGTATGATAATCAAGCCGTTTTGAATCCAACAAGTGAAGATCCATTGATAATCCCAAGCATCGAATGTGCCATCGTAAACAGACTGAAATTTTCGTTTCCAAATTTCGATCGTCTTACTGTTCCCGAGCAGATCTTCGAGCCAACCACCATCGCGAATTGTCTCCCACAGCTCGATCTTGACATCATAATATTGCCATGCTCTGCGCCAGGTCGCCCAGCCCCAGGTCGGACACATGTAATTAAATTGGGAAAAATAATAACTATCCGTGGTGCGGCGGCGACCGAATTGAAAGTTGTCACCAGAGATCGACATAATCCGGGTATCGTGTCGATATCGCTCCAATAGTTCCTCACAATAGGGGAAAAAACTCGGATCGGGAAGACAATCATCTTCTAAGATAATTGCTTCCTCAACCTGCTCGAATACCCAGTCTATCCCCGTTGCTGGTCGCAATTTACAGCCTAAGTTAGTATCGGAATAGTTCGTCATGACCTCGCAGTCCCAATCGACTCGCTCGATAATGGCGCGAGTTGCGGCACATTTTTCGGCTTCACCGATTTTATTCGCACGCGGCCCATCAGCGATGACTAAAAGTTTTGGCGGTCGCGCCTGACGGATCGCTTCAAATACTTGGGCAGTAGTATCAGGTCTATTGAAGATAATCAAAGCAACTGGAGTTTTCATTAGCATAGTCCTACAAGTTAAAGATCTAATTCAAATAGCTTTAATGCTTGAAAAGTGTTCGCTCCAAACTAAAAGCGATCGACAATACCAAGATCGATCGCTCCTATAATTACTATAACTAGTTTTTCTACTTAGTTACCTAGCACCGCTACTGAAAAATCTAAAAGTTACTAGAAAACACCCAAAGTTAATCGCGGCAATTGCGAGCGCGCCTAATAGTAATCCTTTACTAAATCCTTTGACTCGTCGCTTCACAGACCAGTAGAATAGCGGGATTACATAAATCATTTGGACTAGACCGATCCCAAAAACTACCGACATAAATATTGGCGAAACAGTATTTAATGCGAGAGACATGAAAATTGTTAAAATATCGATCCCAAAGACTGTAACGATTCCGGCGATTGCATCACCGATATGAGATTTTTTGAAAATTTGGGTTTTCAGCATAGCTGTATTTTTAATTAGTGTACGTCGATCGTAATTTTTATTTTTGCCTCTGTGGTTTTGAGTCAATTAATATCGATTTTCGCAAAAACACTAAAATTAACTAGCTATAAAACAGCTAGCTTATGTTAGTAATCTTACTGATTACATTATACAGATCTAAAGGTTTTTTTAAGAATCAGCCTATTTACCTAAGTTACGTTTTAGGGATTGTAATTCTTCATCCGCTTCCCATTGCCGAAATTTTGCATCCAAAGGATCGGCAGAATTACCGAGTTCGGTATAATTATTGACAGATCCCCAGCTACTAGTATTGTTAGCTGTTTCAGCCTGAGTACGCGCTGCTTGGGCTGCGGTGGTCTTAGCTTTGACCTCAATCCGACGATTTTTGATAGTTTGTAACAATTCTTGGGCTTTAACGGTACGTTCCTTCAAGCCTTGCATTTTGCCCCAAAGCTGATTCCCCTGTGGGAGCAAAGCATCAACGCGATCTTGAGCGCCCTGTGCCAAGTCAGCACGTCCGGCAATGGTGGCTTTTTGGACACGATCGTACCAATTTTTGATATCTTGGGCGGTGTTGAGGATTTCTTGCTCGATTTGACGTTCTTGCGATCGCAAGTCCACAATCAATTGGATGGTATCGGTTTCTTGCTGGGCTAGTTGGTCTTCAATTACTTGGAGTTCGAGGTGAGGATTTTTACTAAGAAAGTCATCGATCTGACTCTCTAAAAATCGCTTCATATCTTCTAGTAAGCCCATATAAATTATGAATTATGAGGTGTGAACTATGGGTTATGTAATTGTTAGTAGCAACAGCTTGGCGGTACGTCTTTGCTTAATTTTAGCCTGAAATTCTGCTGGTGGGCTACCCACCAGCTTGCCTGGTTCCCGTGCTAGTCCGAGCTGCTAGCCTAAAATTTTTGACCGATACGGATCGATCGAATTTCACCACCAGTCTTTTTAAGTAGCACTTCGCCTTTAGTGACACTTAGTAAAGACCATTGGCTAGTACCGATTTTTTGACCAGCATTAATCGTTAGATCGCGACCGTCGATTTTGAAGCTCGCGATCGGTTGACGACTGCTGGGAAAAGTTTTTAGAAGCAAAATCGGCGATTGAGGTGCGACCACTGGTTCTGTGCTGGACGCTGCAGAGATCGTCCCCGCTGGATTAACGATGCTAGGTGGAGCAGCTTGGGTTGTAGCCGGATTCTCGACTGAATTAATTGGCTGTGTCGCTGCGGGAGTTTGAGTGCGCGCAGCTTCAATTTTGGCGATCGATTTTTGCATGTATTCAGCAAATTTCGCATCTGCGGGAGAGACTTGAGCTTTTGATTGGAACGGTAACCAACTGGTATCGAGATTTTTAGGCAGCTCGATTTTGCGTTCGTTCACCAGCCAGAGCAAGCCACCGCCCACTGCGAGCGAAGTCACGCCAATTCCCAATACGGCTTTCATCCACAGCGGCAGACGTTTTTGCTGTTGCGTGGGAGTCGCTGGCTGTTGTGAGTCGGAATTAACTGACGATCTCGATGAGGTAAAATCGGCATGAGGATCTTCTGCTGAAAATCTTTGCTGTTGTAGCTCGTTGGGTTGATAGTTGAAGCTTGAGGATCCGGACTGTTGAAGCTCTGGTGAGGGACGATTTACTACTGCTGAAGATGTCGGATCGGTGGTGAGATCGCCGCTGAGCAATTCGTCGATATCTGCAAATAAGCGATCGAGCGAGCGATCGGCATGAGCGTTAACTTTCGCCAGAATATCGCGGTCGAGTTGAGAATTTTGGGATGCGGGGTTTTGGCTGGTCATGATTTCGTGGCTAGTGGCTAGTGGCTAGTGGCTAGTGGCTAGTGAATAGTGGCTGGTAAATATTCATTCATTTAACAATTACTTACCACCATAACCTTCCACCAATAACACCATTCAAGTTAGGTATCAGTTTACCTCAATCTATTTACACTAGTTAGATCGAGATTACTGCATTCGATCGATCGTGCGATATTGAATTGCTTCGGCGATGTGCGGCGGTTCGATGCGATCGGTAGCCGCTAAATCGGCAATCGTTCTGGCAACTTTGATAATCCGATCGCTGGCTCTGGCTGACAATCCTAGCTTCCGAATCGCTGTTTCTAATAACTGCCGACTGCGATCGTCCAATGGGCACCATTCACGCAACTGGCGACTTTGCATTTGGGCATTACAGACGATACTTGGCACCGACTCAAACCGCTGATTGGCACGTTCGCGTGCCGCTTGGACGCGGGGGCGCACCGTCGCCGAATTTTCACCTGTTGGCTGGCTGGTAATTTCCTCTGGTTTGAGGCGATTTACCGCCACCTGGAGGTCGATCCGATCCATTAGTGGGCCGGAGAGCTTGGCCCAGTAATTCTCCCGTTGGCGAGGATTGCAGGTACAAGCTTGGATCGTATCGCCAAAGTAACCGCAGGGACAGGGATTGGTACTGGCAACGAGGGTAAATTGGGCGGGGAAGGAGACGGATTGCCGGGTACGGGAGATGGTGACGTAGCCGTCTTCGAGCGGTTGACGGAGAAATTCGAGTACATCCCGTTTGAATTCAGTTAGTTCGTCGAGGAATAGTACGCCTCTGTGGGCGAGCGAAATTTCCCCTGGTCGGGGATAGCTGCCGCCGCCGACAAGTGCTGGCCCCGAAGCTGAGTGGTGGGGACTCCGATAGGGTCGATCGCACACCAGAAAGCCGCGTTCTTTGAGCAAGCCAGCGACAGAATGGATTTGCGTGACCTCCAATGACTCCGCGAAACTCAGCGGCGGCAAAATCCCCGGCAGGCGGCGGGCGAGCATTGTTTTCCCACTACCTGGCGGCCCCACAAAGATGAGATTGTGGCCGCCAGCAGCAGCGATTTCGAGGGCGCGCCGGGCGTGGGCTTGGCCTTTGACATCATGGAGATCGGCACAGTCCAACTGCGGTTGGGCTAATTTAGCGGTGACATCGACCTTGACTGGCTCGAATCGATCGGGATTATTTAGAAAAGCGGCTACTTCGGCGAGATCGTTCAATCCGTATACCTGTAAACCTTGGACTACAGCCGCTTCGCGGGCATTTCCCGCAGGCACTACCAATCCGCTAATTCCCATTTTCTGCGCGGCAGCGGCGATTGAAAGTACGCCCGCAACAGCTCTCAAGCTCCCATCTAAGGATAGTTCTCCCAAAAACAAGTAATCCCCTAATAGCTCCCCACTGACTTGTTCTGATGCGGCAAGAATGCCGACACAGATCGGCAGATCGAAGCTGGGGCCTTCTTTACGTAAATCGGCGGGGGTGAGGTTGACGACGATCCGGCGCATCGGATACGCAGAGCCAGCATTTTTGATGGCCGTCTTGACGCGCTCCTTACTCTCCTGAACGGCGATATCAGGTAAGCCGACGACCGTAATTCCTGGTAAACCAGTGGCGACATCTACTTCTACACCGACTTTTACTGCATTGATGCCGATAATTGTCGCACTCCAAACTCTGGCTAACACAGCGATCGTCCCGTTTACTCTGAATATTGCTGTTAGTTAAGCATAAAATTTCAGTAGGCCACAACGATCGAATGTCGGTATTATTACAAGTTAAATTACCGATTTACGGAGTTTTGCAAGTAACGTTCGATCGAATCGATGTAAATTTTTGTGTTAAGTTTTGATTAGTGCTTTTTAGTCCAGTCACGCACTGAAGCTTATCTTCAGGCTTACCCCGCTCTCCCGAACCGGGGATGGCTGAGGTCGATCGGTACTAGGGAATCGATACTCGATCGATTCCCTAGTGAGATGACGCTGGCAAAGCATCTCGGCTGACATTGGATTTGGACTCGTTCGGATGTTTTACCGCAACATTTCGACAAGATCGATCGAGGCTGCCAATTAGAGCAGCCGCAATTACGATTGCAAAACCTGATGATGAATTACGTGCTATTTAATTATTTATGAATCTGTCTACATTAATCCTTGGTGCGTTAGCAGTTGGCATCCTGTTTGGTACGGTTTTAAATACCAACTTTCCAGCTGCGATTGCACCATTGGATCTATATTTATTGTCACCGATCGGGGCGGCATTCTTGCGAATCATTCAATTTGTGGTTGTCCCCTTGATCTTTTCTTCCCTAATTTTGGGCGTAACGAAAATCAAGGATGCAAGTCAAGTTGGTAGATACGTAGTGAAGTTGATGACTTGTTATGTAGTCACGAGTTTTATCTCTTTATGCATCGGGATGATGGTTGCATTGACGTTACAACCTGGAGCTGGAATGACAGGTCTAGAGATACCTAGTTCGGCACAGGAGATAGTCGCGCCAAGTTCGATCGACTGGTTATTGAGCCTGATTCCAGTCAATCCTTTAGCCGCATTGACTAGTGGGAATTTGCTTCAAATTATTATTTCAGCGGCTTTGTTTGGAACGGGAATTCAAATGGCACAAGAGAAAGCTAAGCCATTTGTCGATTTATTAGAAAGTATTTATATTATTAGCGAAAAAGTTTTGTCGGTGATTTTGTACGCCGCTCCGATTGGGGTGTTTGCATTAATTAGTTCAACGATCGCCACGCAAGGTTTGGGATTAATTGTTAGGCTGATTTGGTATGTGGCGGGATTATGGATTGCCACGCTAATAATGATGATATTTTACGCGATCGTCCTAGCTTTACTCAAAGCCGAACCAGTTAAATTTTTCCAGAGTTTGATTCCATCTTTCTTTCTCGGATTTGGTACTGCTAGTTCTAATGCCGTTCTGCCTTTAGTCCTGCAAAATATGCAAGAAAATTATGGATTGCGATCGGAAATCGCTAGTTTTGCCTTACCTTTGGGCACGGCGCTAAAACGCGATGGTGCGACAATTCTCCAAGGATTTAATGCGATCTTTATCGCTCAAATCTATCATATTCCGCTCACACCATCGCTCTTATTTACGATCGGACTCAGCAGTTTATTAGTTTCCTTTAGTACACCTGGGGTACCTGGCTCGGCATTAATTACGATGGCTACCGTGTTATCGGCGGCGGGATTGCCATTAGAAGGAATTGCCGTAGTGGCGGGAATCGATCGCTTGACTGATGGGTTCAAAACTGTCTTAAATGTGATCGGGAATAGTAGCAACGCCATCTTACTCAGTCGCTGGGAAGCTGAACCAGCAGTGCCAGCAGCAGAATTGGTAGTAGTGCCAGTGAGAGAATCAGAAGTCCGAAGATAGGTAATCTCACATCTTGCATCAAAACAAAGTTACTAGTGATTGAGTGGCTAGTTTTAGTACTCAGGAGTAAGTTTTGTGGCGATTTTATCAGTTTTTATGTACTGGTGCAAGAGGTGAGTAAGATGTGCCAGTCAATATTAACTAATTAGGGTGTCTCAATCTTTTTCGATACATGACTAAAGATAGACTAGCTAAATCTCGATCGTGACTTTGGCTCGATGTGCGATTTATCTTAAAACGCATAATATAGGCACAAGAAGATTAAATCTTTCGCCAAGTACTACCACCCGATCCCGAAAATGTTAACAACTAAATTAGTTAGTTTAGTGCCAATTATTGCTTTAGTCATGGGTATTCCAACATTTGCCAGTAGCGCCCAAGCTAACCCTCATCACGGTTACGGACAAATCGCCAGTGAGGGTATGGGTAGACAGACAGATCTCAAGCTTACTCCCGAACAACAGGCTAAAAAAGAGCGATTACGTCAATCTGCTCGCACTCAAATCGAAGCAATTTTGACACCCGAACAACTTCAAAAATACAAACAAATTGAAGCGCAATACCAAGATAAATCCGCTCGTAAAGATCGCCTCAACTTAACCGCAGAGCAAAAAACTCAGCTCCAAGCAATTCGGAAAGCAAATCGGGAGCAATTTCTGAGTGTCCTTACCCCCGCGCAACAAGCGCAACTCACACAAGGGGGCAACCGCGAGCGTGGTGGCTGGAAAAAACTCAACCTCACCACCGAGCAAAAAGTAAAAATGAAGGAGCTTAGAGCCGCCAGCCGCACACAAATGGAGGTAATTCTAACACCCGCTCAACAACAGCAAGCTAAAGTATGGCAACAAAGCGCTCGATCGAGACGCACTGCTTGGGCGAGCCTAAATTTAACTACAGAGCAGAAGACTAAAATCGCCGCGATTCGGAAAGCTAGTCGGGAACAATTTCAGGCAACTTTGACCCCCGAGCAGCAAGCCAAACTCAAAACCACTCGCCATCATCATCGATCGGCAAACTAGCTCTGAGGGTACCCACAGGCACCCCTACGGGAAAATTATGTAGGGGTACCCGTTGTGGCTACCCTGAGCCTAGACTAAGCACTAGTATATTTAAACTGGTATAAGAGGTGAGGTCGATCGACTTTTAAATCTATTTTATTTTAATTACTCGATCGTCCAAAAATTACGATCGCGCGCTGACAGCGAGAGGTAAATTATGAACGGACAAAAACTCGATTTGAGAAAAATTGATGCGATCGTCTTATCGATCGTCCTATTAGTTATCGGTATTACTAGCTATAACTATTACCAGTCAACTTCTGACGATCGCGACTCAACTTCATCATCGACGCTCATTCTTCATGTCGATCGATTAATATTGCTAAATCCACTAAATTATTAGCTGAAAATACTATCGAAAAACTCGATCGATTCTTGCAAGGAGGCAACGAAGGTGTCGATCTCTTCAAAAGTATTGTAGAAATACAAACTCGCGCGCGCAGTAGATTGAGCTTTGATAAAACGGTGCAGCGGTTGGGTGCAATGATGCCCCGCACGAATAGCGATTCCGGCTTGATCTAGCATCGTAGATAAGTCGTGAGGATGCACGTCCCCACAAGTAAATGAAGCTAGTGCAGCACGCTCTTTAGGTGGTTTTGGCCCATAGATTTTAACTAAGGGAATTTGCATCAACTTCTCAAATAGATAAGTTGTCAATTCGCCTTCATAAGCATGAATTTTATCCATCCCAATGTTAGTTAAATAGTCTACAGCAGCGCCTAGTGCGATCGCTTCAGCAATTGCGGGCGTACCTGCTTCAAACTTGTGAGGTAAATCTGCATAAGTTGCATTTTCCAGGAAAACATCAGCGATCATCTCTCCACCACCAAGAAAAGGTGGCATCGATCGCATTAAATTTAACTTCCCATACAGGAAGCCAATCCCAGTCGGGCCACACATTTTGTGTCCCGATGCTACCAACCAATCACAATCTAAATCTTGGACATCCAGCGGCAGATGGGGCGCGCTTTGGCAAGCATCAACTAATACTTTGGCACCGTATTGATGGGCGAGCGCGGCAATATCTTTGACGGGATTGATACAACCTAAGGTATTGGAAACATGCACGATCGCTACTAGCTTAGTTTTATCGTTTACTAGTGACTGATAGTGCCCAAAATCAAACTCCTCGTCGGGTGTTAATTGGACGAACTTTAGTCGAGCACCAGTCTTTTGGGCTACTAATTGCCAAGGGATGAGATTGCTATGATGTTCCATCACCGTGAGGATGATTTCATCACCCCGTTGGAGATTGCTCAAGCCCCAGCTATAAGCGACAAGATTGATGGCTTCGGTGGCATTGCGAGTATAGACGATCTCTTGAGACGAGGCAGCATTCACAAATTTGGCGATCTTCTCGCGCGCCCCTTCATAAGCATCTGTCGCTTCCGAACTCAGTGTATGTACGCCACGATGAACGTTGGAATTATAGTGGCTATAATAATGTTCTAGCGCATGGATGACAGCATGTGGCTTTTGCGATGTTGCCGCGTTATCTAGATATACGAGCGGCTTGCTATGTACTTCGCGATGGAGGATTGGAAAATCTGCTCGCACCGTATCCGCCAGAGTTTTAGTTTGAATGAATGTCATTTCTTCTGTGCTACCTGTAAGATTTTGAATCAGTCGTTGAATTCGGCTTCCTCTAGTCGTCATTACCTGTCAATTGTTAGTTCGCTTTGAAGGCTTTCACTGCGATTGCTAGTTTTTCACGTACTGAAGCAACGGGAATGCGATCGATAATCTCTACAGCAAAAGCATTAATCAGTAATATTTTAGCTGTTTCTACATCCAAACCCCGACTCTGGAGGTAAAAAATTTCGTCGTCTTCCAATTGGCTGACTGTCGCACCGTGAGAACATTTAACATTATCAGCGGTAATTTCGAGCTGGGGCTTAGTATCGATGCGAGCTGTCGATGACAAGATCAGATTCCGGTTTAATTGCCCTGCATTAGTCTGTTGCGCCGCTTGAGGGACGAATACCTTCCCGTTGAAGATAGTGTGGGCGCGATCGTCTACGATACACTTATGCAGTTGGTTAGTGATGCCGTGGGGTGCAGTCAGGGCGATAGTACTGTGCGTATCTGACTCCTGTTCGCCATTAACCATTGCCAACCCATTCAGGTGCGTTTCTGTCTGTGCGCCGATTTGGAATATTTCCCAGTTATGGCGAGAGAGTTTGGCTCCAAGATCGACGGTATTTCCAGTGTAACAACTATGCTGTGACTGCGAAACTGCGGTTTTCCCGATATGGATAGCTGTAATATCTTCGTCCTGGATGCGGGTATGGTTGAGTTTAGCCGTATCTCCTAGCCAGATTTCGGTGACGCTATTGGTGAAATAGGAGTGGTGGGGAATCGACGTATGCAGATATTCTTCCACAACCGTCGCACTACTGCCCATTTCCATCACAATCAGCGTGCGGGGTTGAATCGCAACTGCGGTATCGTCTACAGTCGCAATAAATAATAGGTGAATCGGTGTCTCATGCGAGATATCTTTACTCAGCCAAACTACCGCAGCTTCATTAATCCCCGCCGTATTAATCGCGGTGAAGACTTCTTCCCCCCCAGGCTGTTTGCCTAGATAATTATCAATCTTTAACCCAGCAGTAATAGCTGTGGCTAAATTCCCGGTAAATACCCCATTGGGTAATTTGATGTTGGAATATTGAGCTGCGTAAATCCCGTTGACGAACACAATCCGGGTATCTGGAGCTTCAGGCAGAATTAAGCCGTTGATATTTACTGGTGGAATCTGAGTGTTAGGCGCAGTAAATACTTGGGTGAGGAGTGGCGATAAGTCGGTGAATCGCCATTCTTCGTTCCTGGTGGTGGGGATGGTTTCTTCTTGGAGATACCCAATGGCTTGACTGCGAAGCGGTTGGAGTTGCGATGTAGTCAGCGGTGGGGTCAGCGTGAGCAGGTGGGTAAGAGTGTCGCGATTTTTGAGGGTTGGTGTCATTAGATTTTGGATTTTGGATGATTATTCCCCTCCTCGGAGGGGTGCCCGACAGGGCGGGGTGGGTTCCGGATCTTTAGTTACACACTAGCTGGCTCACTCTCTGTCACCCAGTCATAACCCTTCGCTTCCAGTTCCAGCGCAAGTTCCTTACCGCCGCTAGTCAAAATCTGACCGTTAGACATCACATGTACGAAGTCGGGGATAATGTAGTCGAGGAGACGTTGATAGTGAGTGATAACTAACATCGCGTTATCCTGGTTAGCAAGTTGGTTGACTCCATTAGCCACAATCTTGAGCGCGTCGATGTCCAAACCGGAGTCGGTTTCATCGAGAATGGCTAAGCTCGGTTCGAGGATCGCCATTTGCAAGATTTCATTCCGCTTTTTCTCACCGCCAGAGAAACCTTCATTGACACTGCGGCTGAGGAAGGCAGGATTCATTTTGACGACATCCAGTTTGGTTTGAATCAAGTCGTCAAAATCGAATACATCTAATTCAGGTAAGCCGAGGTGCTTCTGGCGGGAATTGTAGGCAACGCGGAGGAAGTCGAGGTTGCTGACACCAGGAATTTCTAAGGGGTATTGGAACGCCAGGAAGACCCCAGAGCGCGCTCGATCTTGTGGCTCTAAGTCAAATAGGTTTTGCCCTTTGAAGGTGACTTCGCCACCCGTAACGGTGTATGCGGGATGTCCAGCGAGGACTTTGGAAAATGTGCTTTTACCAGAGCCATTTGGCCCCATGATGGCATGAATTTCACCAGCTTTGATTTCGAGGTTCAAGCCTTTGAGGATGGGCGTACCATCGACTTCGGCGGTGAGATTCTTGACGGAGAGAATTGTTTCGCTGTTAGGATTAATCATATTTATATTATTTAATAATTGAGTTCTAAATTTTCAATATCGGCCTTTCATCATACCATCGTCTAAATTATGCCGATCGCGCTTATTTCACCTTCAGCCAGTTAAACACATCTCCAGCAGTTAATTTAACGACCCGTGCAAACTCCGGTACGATTAATTCTCGATCGAGTGTATCTATCACTTGTACTTGTTTATCTGGTTGGTAGACGAGGATAATTTTCTCAGCCGGATCGATTAGCCAACCTACTTGGGTACCATTATCGAGACAATGAATAATATTAGCAATAACCTTGGTAGTACTTTGGTCTGGGGATAAGATTTCAATTACCAGATCTGGTGCAGTTTTAACCACATTAGCGATCTCGCCATCATCTTTGGGGATATTCTTATGTTCGAGTACAACGACATCTGGCACGATCGATCGACCACCAAATGTACATCTTAGTTCAGAAAGAGCTATACCTATATTAGACTCCAACAAAAGTGAATTAATGAATATAATTAGCTTGGTTTGGATTATACTATGTTTTCCTTGGGGCATAGGTTTTTGAACGATCTTTCCTGTTCCAATATATTCACTGGCTGGTTTAGTTTCTGGGAGAACTAGAAATTGCTCTAATGTAATCGGCTTTGTTTGTATTGTAACCATTAGCAAAAATCACTATAAATGCAAAAGATTTTTTAAGCGGAAGCTATTACCATGACATAATCTAATTTTAGATCGTCACGACATTCGATCGATACCCCAGAAAATCCAGCTCCAATCAGTAGATCTTTGACAGCTTCAGGCGAATACAATCTAAAGTTGTGTTGAGTAACTGGTAAGTCTTTCATCTTATCAGCCGATCGAATCCCAACTACTAACCTACCACTACTTTTCAACACCCGTCTAATCTCCTGCAAACCAGCTAAGGGATCTGACAAGAAATAAATAGTATTAACGGTACAAATTTTATCGAAGGAATTATCGTCAAATGGTAGTTGCTGGACATCGGCAAATTCGATCGATACTTTGCCAGCTTCGATTGCCAATCTAAATTTCTGTTTGGCTTTTTTCACCATTTCCTGAGAAAAATCCACACCAGAGATTTTACCAGTATCGATCGTGTTTAACATTTTCTCGATCGCAACCCCGCCACCAAAACCAATATCTAATGATCGATCTGTTGGTTGAAGATCCAGCATCTTGACAGCAAAGTTATTCATTTTCTCATTGTGCTGATTGAGAACATTTCCCATCAAAATTTTACCAAACAGTCCAGATGGCTGGCGGAGTTGAGCTGCTAGAAATTTTTTGGGGATGAGGGGGAGGAGAATCGATCGCATATTAATTTTGATTTATTTAAGCTACGCTACTTTCAGCTTCTGATATAAATTCAATACCTTCGTAAATTCGCTCGATCGGGAAAGTTAAATTGATACTTTTAAGATCGATCTTATCTCCCGCTTGATAGTTGATAATCTCCCAACTGCCAGTTTCAGTTTTGCGATATAAATCGATTTCGATCTTCTCAGAACTAGCCAAGACATAATCTTGTAAAATCGGGTTTTGACGGTACATCCTAAACTTGCCGCCTCTGTCATAAGCTTCGGTACTCGGAGATAGCACTTCTACCAGCAAACATGGATAGGTAATGTATTTTGTGGTGATTTTGTCTCGATCGTCACAAGTAACGCTAACATCGGGATAAGTAAAATCATTCGATTCCGCGATATTAACCCGACAATCAGAATTAGCTGCCTGACAACTACTACCACGCAGATGATTGTCTAATAAAGCACCAAACTTTAGGGCAATGCGACTATGGTTAACTGTTCCACCAGTCATCGCATAAACTTCACCACCGATATATTCATGTTTTTCTAATTGTTGCTCCTCCCATCTGAAATATTCTTCAGGAGTAAATCTTGGAGCATTATCTTTTACAGCCACCATAAGTAAATAGTTTTATAGTTTTTGAATTAATATTTCGATCGAATTCAATTATCATCTACTAGTTTAATTTTCTCTTGATGCCATCCATTTTAAAATGCCCAGCAATGGTTCGATCGGTGGAAAGGAATACTCTTCTGGATCGATCGTAATATTACTTCCTTGCATCTCGATAAATTGCCACCGAGTACCACTTGTAACAACGCCATATATAAATTCGATCGAGTGTTTACGAAGTTGATTAAATCTTTGTGCTGCAACCATTTCGGCAATACATTGACCCCAGCCATCTTTGAGTACGCCTTTTTTAGCTTCGACTAACGCTATTACAGGTGCATTAATTTTAAATTGAATCGGCGATCGACTAATTAAAAAATCACAGATACCATTTAATCCTAACTCTCGATCGACTGTAAAGTCTTCTCCTGAAAATAAACTAATTGAGTTATTTAACAAGGTTCGGACTTCTACCAAAATGGGCGAGACAATCAGTTCCGATCGAGCCTTTTCTGAGCCAGTTTCACGCGCCAATGGTAAGGTGATATTTAAAAATTGTTCTAACATCGAGCTAGGAGAAATCGGATCTATATTTGGTAAGAAATGACCTGTTTGTAAGTTTAGGTTAAATTTGGATTCTACCTCTTCAATTGTGAAACTACTATATGGCATAATCTTTATTTAGAGGTAGATCGAATTCAATTATCTGTCAATATTGGTGATTGGTGGACAATGCCCACCCTACGAAAATATTACTGGCTATCGATAGCATTAAGCTTTTCTATTAGGATCTCATCAACCTCAATTCCAGGGTCGAGTGATTCACATTCATTCTGACTTGCTTTGATTGTTTCTTGTGCGTGTAACAATCTTCTTGCTATTCTTACTTGTTGTTCTGTGGCTTTTTTTTGAGCTTGATTTAATAAATCTTCTAAGTACTCCTTTTGTTGCTTTTCTGTCTTTCCATACATCAGCAAGTCATTTTCGCCCAGCTTTTTCTCCATTAAAAAACCAGTTTTTTTGTACTTGAATCTTGCCAAGAGTATTTCTAAATCTAAAACAAGAGTAGAATCTACAAATTCTATCATTGCAAAGTAAAAAGATAGTATTAGCAGAGCAACACCAGATAGAATGCATATCCATCCAATCACTGATATACTTTTTGATAGAGGCAGCTTCAGTAAATATATATATACTGCAAATGCAATAGAACTGATTATTGAAAATATTACTGACGTTTCTACAACTCTATTACGGACTCGCAATAGAGTTAGTTGTGCCATGATAATTTCGACCTCTTTTGGTTCTAGCTCGTTATGATGATCGAAAATATATTCTGCTTTTTTACAAATCAATCCACTTAAGTATTGATTCCTGTTATTAAGAAAAGCAGCGATTGCACCGGAAGAAGCAAGAAGAGCAACCAAAAATGATATGTCTACAGTCTGTAACGCGGTGCTATTCATTTTTCAATTTTTAATCGATTTGAAGATAGACTCGACAGGTGCTTCCTGCCGAGCTAATATATTAACCCACAGAACCTTCTAACTTAAGACTCAACAATCTGTCGGCTTCAACAGCAAATTCCATCGGCAGTTGATTAAAGACATCCTTACAGAAACCACTAATCATCATCGAAATTGCATCCTCTTGGGAAATCCCCCGTTGAGCGAAGAAGAATAATTGATCCTCACCAATCTTAGAAGTAGATGCTTCATGCTCCACTTTGGCGGTTTGGTTCTGAACCTGAATATAGGGGAAAGTATTAGCTTGCGCTCGATCGCCAATTAGCATCGAGTCACATTGGGAGTAATTTCTCGCCCCTTTAGCTGTAGGATTCATTTTGACTAAACCGCGATAGCTATTCTTCGATTTGCCTGCGGAAATCCCTTTGGAAATAATCGTACTCTTGGTATTTTTACCAACGTGGATCATTTTGGTTCCGGTGTCGGCTTGTTGGAGATTGTTAGTCAACGCGACGGAGTAAAACTCGCCGACGGAGTTGTCGCCAACTAGGACGCAACTGGGATATTTCCAAGTAATTGCCGAGCCTGTTTCTACTTGCGTCCAGGAAATCTTGGAATTTACGCCTTTACACAAGCCGCGTTTGGTGACGAAGTTGTAGATGCCACCTTTGCCAGTTTCGTCGCCAGCGTACCAGTTTTGGACGGTGGAATATTTGATTTCGGCGTTATCTAAGACTACCAATTCGACGACGGCGGCGTGGAGTTGATTGGTATCGAATGCGGGTGCGGTACAGCCTTCTAGGTAGGTAACGGATGCACCTTCATCAGCGATGATGAGTGTCCGCTCGAATTGTCCGCTATCGCCAGTATTGATCCGGAAATAGGTGGATAAATCCATCGGACATTTGGTGCCTTTGGGGATGTAGACAAAGGAACCATCGCTAAATACGGCGGAGTTTAAGGCTGCAAAGAAATTATCGGCGATCGGGACGACACTGCCCAAGTATTTTTCGATCAGTTCGGGATATTCCTTCACTGCTTCGGAAATCGAGCAGAAGACTACGCCTTCTTTGGCTAATTGCGCTTTGAAGGTGGTGGCAACGGAGACGCTATCGAATACGGCATCGACAGCCACGTTCGACAGCCGCTTCTGCTCGTTGAGGGAAATCCCCAGCTTCTCAAATGTTTCTAAGAGGACGGGATCGACTTCATCCAAGCTGTCCAATTTTTTGGCGGCTTGCTTGGGTGCAGAGTAGTAGATGATATCTTGATAATCGATCGCAGGATAATCAACGTGCGGCCAAGTGGGTTCGGTCATCTTCAACCACTGACGGTAAGCACGCAGGCGGAAATTCAGCAGAAATTCCGGCTCGTCTTTCTTGGACGAAATCAACCGCACGATGTCCTCATTCAAGCCACGGGGAATCTTGTCCGACTGGATATCGGTAACAAAACCGTACTTATAAGGTTGATTGACTAAATTTTGGACTACAGTACTCATCGATCGCCTGTGTTCTCTCTAAAATTAAGGATGGTCGATCCGTCTGACTGGTATAGCCAAAAGATCGTATAATTAAAACAACCGCTTGATTGTTTAACTATATTCTAAGATACTTTAGCAACATAGTGGTTGTCAAAGCGATCGCAGTGCCAATTTTTTTATCTGGATGTTTGGAGATCGATCCTTACCCAGTATCAGTTCGATCGATCTCACTCATTCGTGCTCGTCCTCGTTTCGGAAACCCGAATGTAGATTTCCCATTCCCGAACCTCAGTTTCGCCTAATTCAGCCGCTATGATAACCGAGCAGCAAAACTCTACCAAACAAGATATTCTCGAATATCTCCTCAAACACGGACAAGCCATCGCACAGGACTTGGCTACCGCACTCGATATCAGTCCGCAAGCAGTGCGCCGCCACCTCAAGGATCTCCAAACCGAAGGTCTGATCGTCTATCAATCGGTAGCCGCCGGAACCGGGAGACCGCAACATATCTATCAGCTGAGTCCCAAAGGACGTGAGAAGTTTCCCAATCAGTACGATCGCTTCGTGCTATCGTTTCTCGATACGCTCGTGGACAATCTTGGCTACGAGCAAGCAGGCGAAATCCTACATCAACATTGGCAAAAGAAAAGCATCGATTATCGCCAAAAACTCGGCGATGGAACACTAATCGATCGAGTGGCAAAGCTAGTCGAATTGCGCCGCCAAGAGGGTTATATGGCTGACTATCACCCTGTAGACGATCGCGATGACAAATTCATCCTTACCGAGCATAACTGCGCCATATCTCAGGTAGCAACCTCATTCCCCGCAGTCTGTGGACACGAGCTTGAAATGTTTGCAGCGGCTCTAGAAGACTGCCAAGTCGAGCGCACTCATTGGCTCGTCGATGGCGAACATCAATGTGGTTATTTAATTTCAACTCTAACAACCAACTAGTATATGAGCGAAAACAGCGAAAAATATCTCAGCCGAGTGGAAGCGTTAGATGTCGAAGTAGCGAAGCTATCTACCCATGAAAAATTTTTGACACGGATTACCATTTCTTCACTCAGACTGTTGCAACAGATTGCAGAGGAAGAAGGTGTAAAAGTCGAAGAATTGACACCAACACAGATTATTAAATGGTTCGAGCGCGATGCCGAATCCAAGCGATCGCAAGGCGATTCTGCTGGCTCGTTACAATGGTAATTATGTATTAATTTGAGGTAGCGGCGATCGAAATGATTGCTATACAGTATTTACAAAAATGGTCGATCGAGAAGAATTTTCCAAACAGTTAGAGCAATTAACCGAGTTGGATTAATATATATCCGATCGAGCCTAATCTTTTTATGGTAGTTGGGTTGAAGAACGAAACCCAACATCGCTAGGTTGTTGGTGTGTTAGTTGTGTTTTGCCTTGCTCAACCCAACCTATGCATCTAATAGTTAGATCGATCGAATCGATGGGTACACTCATTTAGTAGATTATCGAATGATTTGGATCTGAGAATATGCCTAATGGTGCATTTATTGCGATCGGGATAACATTGTTTTTTTGTGCCTTTGCCTTCGCACAACCAATAATCGATCCAATAGATGGGGCTTCCAGAGGAGTGCAAAAAGTTTTTGGGATAATTATGTTTGGCATTATGGCTACTTTTTTCACAATAGGTAAATGGATATTGGTGCAACTAAATATCAAAATATATAAATAACGCCAGTTCTGGTTAAGAGGGTGTTTGAAAAGCCTAAATCTAATCCCCCCAACCCCCTTAAAAAGGGGGAGCCAGAGTCTTAGTCCCCCTTTTTAAGGGGGATTTAGGGGGATTCACACCAACTACGGGTATTAAAAATAACTTTTCAGACAGCCTCTAAGGATATTTGCTTCGTTCTAGTAAAATTTTGTAGGGTGGGCAAACTTCAAATAATAATTCAACATCGAAGCATTAGCTTATTTGCCCACCATTCCAATCCGCCAATCGAGACAGTTCTACTTTGCAGCCACCAATCCATTGTGACGTAGCAACGCCGCTAGATCTGGCTCCCGAAATCGGAAAGCCGTAAACACCTCCATCGGATGCTGACTACGCCCAGCGACAATACCGTATCACGGAACTGTCGCCCTATCGAAATAGCTACGCAGCAATACTTTTTGGTTCTGGTAAAGACTCACCACTAGCTTCATAAGCAATCATTAGAGATTCTAAAGCTTCAACACCACTATTTACCGCCGCCTCGTAAGTATCACCATGAGTCCGCCATTTCTGGCCAGGAAAATCTGGGAAACCAACTAAATAACAATCATCTTCCTCAGACCAAACAATCGTCATTTCATATTTAATTTTCGTCGATTTCATCAATTTTATCTCCTTCCAAAGCTATAGCTTGTAAAATTTCTTGAATCGCCAGATTCACATCCTTTTCTTGATATGGTTTGGCATCAGCACTATCTTGTCCAGAGATAGTTAACTTACCAATGTAATTGGGGTGAGTCCAGTTTGTATGGCTGCCTTTTCCCGCTATCTCCATAAACCCAGATTTGCGTAGAATTTGCTTTAATTCCCGAATTTTTCTCGGCATATATCCAAAGACTAGACTCTGTACTAAAGCTTTGATACTGCAAGCATTATTGTCCCCATTGTAGCAAATCGATCGTCTAGTCCGATCGATTGAGATGGTTGAGTATCTACGGCATAATTATGAAATCATGTCAGCAAATCGCAAATATTTTGGAGGTAGCGGCAATTCAAGAATTGCCGCTAATCTAAGCCGATCCTACTTCGCAGCAACCAACCCATTATGACGTAATAACGCCGCTGGATCTGGTTCACGGCCACGGAATGCTGTAAATACCTCCATCGGATGTTGGCTACCGCCCAGCGATAATACCGTATCGCGGAACCGTCGTCCGGTAGTACCGATCGCATCCGCATCATCTAACCCAGCATCTTCAAATGCGGCAAAGGCATCAGCACTCAAGACTTCTGCCCACTTGTAACTGTAGTAACCAGCCGCATAACCGCCTGCGAAAATATGTCCGAAGGCACAGAGGAAATTATCTTCGGGTAAGGGGGGAATTACCATCGTAATTTTAGCTAACCGATTGCGGACATCGGCGATGGATTCCTGACCACCAGGTTGGTAGCGACCGTGAAGTTCCAAGTCGAGCCAGCTAAAGTGGATCTGGCGCAACATCCCGCTGCCGCTCATAAATGTGCGTGCGGCGAGGAGTTTTTGGTAATAGTGTTCGGGTAAGGGTTCGCCAGTTTCGTAGTGTTTCCCCAAACTCAAGAGGGTGGGTCGATCGTAACACCAGTTTTCCATGAATTGGCTGGGCAACTCGACAGCATCCCATTCGACGTTACTGATGCCCGATGCCCCAACGTAATCGACGGTGGTGAGCATGTGTTGTAAACCGTGGCCGAATTCGTGGAAGAGGGTTTCGACTTCGCTGAAGGTCATCAGACTGGGCTTGCCGTCTACTGGTGGCGTTTGATTGCAAATTAGATATGCGATCGGGAGACGAACGGTAGCGCCTTCTACATCGGTCATTTTGGCACGGCTAACGCAATCTGCCATCCAGGCACCACCGCGTTTTTCGGCGGGACGGCTGTAAGCGTCGAGGTAGAAATAGGCAATGGGTTGGTGCTGTTCGTTGACGATTTGGAAATACCGCACGTCGGGATTCCAAATCGGTGCTGTCCCGTCCGCAGCAGTAATGGTGATGCCAAAGAGTTTATGGGCGAGGTTGAAGAGTCCCGATAGGACTTGTTCGAGTGGGAAGTAGGGGCGTAATTCTTCCGCATTGAAGTCGAATTTGTCTTCGCGCAGGCGTTCTGCCCAGTAAGCGATATCCCAATGTTTGAGATTGTTGGCTTCGGCTGCGCCTTTAGAAATGGCAAACTCGCGCAGCTCGGCGAGATCTTGTTTAGCGGCTTCAAAGCTAGCACTACGGAGGGATTCGAGGAGGTTTTCGACAGCGGCGACGTTGGGTGCCATTTTGCTGGCGAGGCTGAGTTCGGCAAAGTTGGCATAGCCGAGAATATTGGACATTTCGCGGCGCAATTCGAGGATGCGATCGATATTCTCGAGATTGTTATATTCTCCCGAGGCGGCACGGCTGACGAGTGCCTTATAAACCTGCTCGCGCAATTCCCGCCGCTGGCTGTGCTGCATGAACGGCGAGTAACTGGGAGCGTCGAGGGTGATTACCCACGGGCCATCTGTGGGCGTAGCCGCTTCATGTCCGGCGGCGCGGGCAGCTTGGGCGGCTTGACCGAGTAAACTTTCGGGTAGTCCGGCAATTTCCTCTGGTTTGGTGAGGGTGAGGCGATAAGCTTTCGTCGCGTCGAGGACGTTATTCGAGAACTTATTGGCAAGTTCGGCCAGGGCTAGTTGAATATCGTTAAATCGCTGTTTGGGTTCGCCAGTTAAACCGACACCAGATAACTCCATATCGCGGATGGCAGCTTCGATAATCCGTTTTTGAGCTGGTTCGTAAGTGGCCCATTCAGCACTGGCTTTAATGGCTTTATAACCTTGGTAGAGTGCTGCACTCTGCCCTAAGCGCATCCAAAATTGAACGACTTGGGGCTGCATTTCTTCATGGGCAGCGCGGAGTTCGGGGCTGTTTTTGACACCCATCAGGTGACCGACGATACTCCAACTCCAACCGATACTTTCGGTCAGTCGATCGAGTGGTTCGACTAGTCCCGCCCAAGTGGGGATAATATTTGCTTCCAGCTGGGTCAGATCGTTATTAACCTTGCCTAAGAGTTCGGTCATGGCTGGAACTACTTGTTCTGGCTGGATCTCCGCAAATGGGGGCAATCCCTGACCTTTTAAGAGAGGATTCATATTTTTTTTAGTGTGATGGTAAGCTGGGGATTCGAGGGGTGTGGTGGAGACTGAGACGGAGTTAAGGCTGCGGTGGTAGAGATTCGATCGCTATCGACCGACGAGCCAAACTAGATTCAATTTCGCGACAGATGGCCGAGTGCCGATCGTGGTAAGCATTACTAAAATTATAGATACGACCTTAGTGAACCGCTGGAGATAGGGTACCCACGAGCGGTTCGTACCGGATGGGTTTCACGTCCCCAAAAGGATCTTTCTTCCGCAGTGGGGAACCCGATCTGTGGAACAGTGACAAGAAGGGGCAACCCTAAATTGAAAGACGTTTTGCAAAACTATTCGGTGTACTCGATCGACTTAATTTACTTACCATTATAAATTCATTTACCAAACCCTCGGACGTTCGGCGATTACACCACGATTGCCAATTTCGATCGATACCAAGCTGCTGTTCTGTAAGTGCAGTCGATCGGCATATTTTAAGATTGCCAACTCGATCGATCGTTGTGACGACTGTTAAACTACGTTGCAACGATTCAGCAGATTACAAGTTATATGTTATCATCCCTAAATATTTAAAATTAACTAAATTTTAGTAGCTGTAACCATCTTTGCATTGGGTAATATTTTTAGGTTTTGGGATTGCGGAGAAAAGTTATGGGTTGGAAGTGTGAAGGGAAAAAGCTTGACGGTACGCTTGCGTTCGATGGTAAGCACGATGAGATCGAAGTTAGCGGCGATCGGTGTCCGGTTTGCAATTTAACTCGATCGGAAGTCAGCGGCATGGTGTTTCCCGATCCAGAAGATCCCGATAGCCAGTTAGGGGAGAAAGTACCTCTGTGGGCACTCGCAATTCCAGTGTTGTTGCTATTGATGGGTGGCATCGGTTTGGGAATTCAGAAATGGAAAGGGGGTGCTACTGATAATCTCACGGCTCAGCAAGTTCAGGCATCTTCAGATTGTCCCTTTCCCAATTGTACCGTGAAGATTGGGGCCGTTAACTTTCGACCCACCACTTCCCAATCGCCAAGTACTAGTGCTAGTGGTAGCGAGAATAGCAATAATACGACAACACAAAAGCCTGCTTGTGCGGATGATGCCACCAATCAATCATCGCCAAATAGTACGCAACGATCGCCAATCGATCGGCCAAAATTCCGCAAATATTTAGAAACAGAACTCCAAAAACAATTTCCAGCTATTAAAGTCGAACTTGATAATTCGCTCGATTTTACACAACCAACTTGGGTAGCTGCGGCGGATGAGAAGCTTGCCAATAAAGAATGGGATATTGCCTTTACTGTCTCCCCATTAGTCGCAGCTACTGCCAAAGAGCAAGGCTATGAATTTGCTTATGCAGCAAATATACGCGGCCAATCTGCGTTTACTTCCGCTATTTTCGTTCGCAAGGATAGCAAGATTACCTCACTCGGAAAAATTACGCCCGATAAGGTAGTCGCATTGGGCAATCAAAGTGATTTAGTTGGATTTTATCTACCGATTTACGATCTGTATGGGACTAAGCCTAAGCTCAAACCGAATAATTCAGGTGCGAAAATTCGGAGCATGGTGTTGTGCAAAGAAGTAGATGTGGGTGTAAGCCAAGTGCGATCGGTTAAAGACAATCCAAATTTAACTATTCTCAGTAGTAATAGTGTCAAGGCAGGGGGAATTTATTTTTCGCCAAAATTAACACCAACGGCCAAAAAAATTCTGACAACGATCTTTAGTGCGACGACGGCAGAATTACAGGCAAATGCTGGATTTCGGCAAGATACCGAGCCAACAGCAGCCGAATACGAACGGGTCAAGCAAGTACGGCTGCGCGCTCAAGAAATCATTAAAACTGGTGCTTTTTTAAGTAGTGGTGATGAGATCGTCGGTCAAATCGAAAATATCCGCCATGTGAACGATCGCGAGTATTCACTAGGAATTAGAACGCAGAACGACATCCAATATCGGGCGATCGTTCCCGATAGGATCGTGCAATCTCTGAGCAGCAATCCGCTGGTCGATCTGCCCAGAAAAACGATTAAAGTTGTGGGCGTGAAAGCAGATAATAGTCATGTCTTAACGATCGGTCAAAAAGAACAGATCCTTGTGCAATAAATTTAGGGCAATTCAATCTCGTGCGTAGAGTTTAGTCGATAACGGTAAAGCAGTAATCGTGACAACCCCAGTAGAAAATTATTACTTTCGCACCGAAACCAATCAACGATCGAATAATGAGGATAGTCTCGATCGATCTGAATTGTCAGTTACTGACTCACCACCGATTACCTTGCTGTTATTAGCCGACGGCATGGGGGGATACGCACATGGCGAAGATGTCAGTAGTGCGGCATTACAGCAATGTAAGCTAACGCTGCAAGAGAAATTACAGCCGAGTGGGGCAGCTTTACAGCTGAGTGTCGATCGACTCAAACAGGCTTTGCTAGCATCGCTGCAACAAGCAAACGATCGCGTCCGGCAGATGGTTGTAACCAATAATTGGCACAAGGCGGGTTCGACGATTGTAGCCGCAGCTATTTGGCAAAATCGATTAGTCGTGACGAACTTGGGTGATAGTCCGCTGTTTCATTACGTAGCAGCAACGCGAGAGTTGGTTAAGGTAACACTCGATCACTCGGTAGTCGGGATTTTGGCTCAAGCTGGCATTATTACCGAAGAAATGGCGCGCCATCACGAGCGACGCGGACAATTGGAATATTATTTGGGTGGCGATCGCAGCCCCAATCCGCCCCCAGTCTACGAACGAGAGCTGCAATCCGGCGATCTGGTGATGCTATGCTCGGATGGTATTAATGGGTTGCTGAGTACGGAGCAAATTCGCCAAATTTTGGCGCGCACGGATACTAGTCTGGAACAGCATGCCGACGCATTGATTCTCGCTGCTCGTGCTGCTGGCGAAACAGATAATCAAACTTTAATGTTGTGGTGTCATCCCCCTAGGTTGGAAATTGACATTGTTAGATCGGGTGATGAAAGCGATGAGGAGAGTGGGGATCGGATCTCAATACAGCAACATTCGGAAATTTTGCCAAAACGATCGCATAAACAGCCCGATCGAGCGCAAGATCTACAAACGATCGATGCTGACTCCCCGCGCGGACGCGAAATCGATCTTCGAGTCGCAAACAGCTTCAGCGAGCCACCGAGTCCGGTTCGCCAACAGCGATCGACTAGCGTTCGCAAGGTGGTGTGGGCAGTCTGCGGAAGTGTCATCGCAGTAGCAGCAGTAACGATCGCTAGATGGGATACTACTGGAGAAATCATTAAATCCCTACCCAGACATGTTGACGGATTACTTAATGGCACACCCAAAAAAGTCGTACCCAAACAGTTACCCCCCGATCGAGAGCCGATCGACATCATTGAATCAGTTGTCAACTCGGCAAATTAATTAAAAATATAGGTTGATATGATGTCTGAAAGCTAAGTAACTTAAACATGGGAACAATGAGCGTCGATCGAGTCAAAATAGAGCTAAGGAGAGTGGTAAATGCGATGTCTTAATTGTGGCGAACAAGGAATTGATTTGGGTGCGGAAATTTGTCCCAAGTGCGAGGTACATTTGCCTTCCTTGCTAAGAGGCTGTTTGCCATCCGGAACTTTGCTACTTCATGGCACCTATGAGATCGAATACCCCCTCGGACGCGGCGGCTTTGGGATTACCTATCGGGCGATCGATCGGAACTTACAGAGAGCCGTGGCGATCAAAGAATTTTTCCCCCAAGATTATGCCGTTCGTGAATACACCACGGGATGCTTGCGCCCGAATACTCAGAAGCAGGGTGTCTATCAACGGGGACTAGAACGCTTCATTCGCGAAGGCCGCTTGTTGGCGGGATTGGATCATCCTGGTGTCGTCAAAGTTTATAACGCTTTTCAGGAGAGAGATACGGCTTATTTGACGATGGAGCTAATCGATGGCATTACCCTCCGGGACGAACTCAACCAACAACCCAGTCATAAACTACCACCGCAAAGAACGATCGACATCATCACCAAACTCGTAGATGCGCTCGATAGTGTCCATCAGCAAGATGTATACCACCTCGACCTCTCCCCCGATAATGTCATGCTGACCAAGCAGGGACGAGTGATTTTGATTGACTTTGGGGCATCCCGCCAAGGTATGGGGGGGCAAACCACTCAAGCTTATAAAGAAGCCTATGCACCACCAGAAGTCCTGAACGGACAAGGAATGGGCGCAGAGAGCGATGTGTTCGAGCTAGGAATGATGCTATGGGAATTGTTGACTGGCGAGCGGCCGCCATCGGCGATCTCTAGACTCACAAGTGCGATCGCCGATGGTAGGGACAGTTGGCAACCGATCGGCTTGGATGAACCGTGGGCTGGACTGGTAAGTGGGGCGATTCGCCTCAAACAGCAGGAACGACCGCAACGAGTCCTCGCTTGGTGGCCTTATAGTAAAGAGCGAACGGCTGACGATGACATCATCACTGTCTATCCCGATCGCTCGATTGCCACGCTCGAGGCTCATCGCTCAGCCAATGATGCCCTCCCGAGAACGCTGCATACCGATCGGGCTTCACCAAACATCGAGATTACTCGAGCGACCAACGACCCGATCCCCACAACAGTTTATACCGATCGCGCTGCCGCCACTAACGATGACCCTCGAGCGACTAAAGAGGGCATGCCCAGAACGGTCTATACCGATCCCGATCGGGCAGTAGCGGCCAGAACGAGTAAAAAGATTATTCCGGCTGGTTTGTGGCTACGCTTAGGGGCAGACGCGATCGATCGGGCGATTCTGGTTGTCGGTAGCTATACCATCAATTTTATTTTTGCGACATTTTTTGGCATTGGGATCGATTTGACGATCTTATTGACTTATTATATTATTTTGGGGTTTGCTTACTGCCCGACGCTAGATAGTTCCGCCAATCGCGGCACGATCGGCAAAAAATTAATGGGGATTATGGTGACCGATTTAACTGGTAAAAAAGTTAATTTCCAGCGAGCATTAACCAGACATGTCTGTAAAATTTTCTCTTATTTAACTCTATTAATTGGATTTTTGATGGTGAAAACGACAAGCGAGCAGCAGGCTTTACACGATCGACTGGCAAAATGCCTGGTGGTAAAACGCTAGTCGAAATTTTAGCATCGATTACGCTTGCGAATTCATGCTCGAAATAGACCATTCATAATTTTATACATGTCAACATTTCCGATTCCAGCCCATTTGAATGGTTATTGGCAAGATGCATTTAATCTCAAACAACATCTGCAACAGTTCTTGGAAATTGACGATCGACAATTAGACGCTAAATTTGCAACAGCTTTAGCAGATCTAGCAGAAATCGGCAGACGGGATTTTAATTGGGATGAAGCGAGTAAGTTTTATCGGGAAAATGTCGGTGCGGCTTATTTATTTGAGTTGGCAACTTGGCACCTGACTAGTACCGATTATATCGGCGATACATTGCGGTTGATTGCCGATCGATCGCGCGGTCGGGTATTAGATTTTGGCGGTGGGATCGGTACACACGCGATCGCCGCAGCTCTGTGTCCGGAGGTGTCGCAGGTGATATATTGCGATATCAATCCGATTAATTATAATTTTGTCAAACACCGCGTTCGCCAATTAGGTCTCGAATCAAAAATTAGTTGTTGTACGGAATTAGTGCCAACTGATACTTTCGATACAATTAATTGTTTTGATGTGATGGAGCATTTGCCCGATCCGAGCGATCGCTTGATGCAATTTCATCGGATGCTCGCACCATCCGGCAAAATGGTCACCAATTGGTATTTCTCTAAAGGGCTAAATCGAGAATTTCCGTTCCATTTAGACGATCCGACAATTATCGATCGCTTCTTTGCCACACTGCAATCTAACTTTTTGGAAGTATTTCATCCATATTTTATTACTACCCGCTGTTACCGGAAGATGGTAACAGTCGATTTTACTTGAAGATATTGGGGTTTTCACCTTCGTTCCACCCCAGCCATAGATTCGGTTAACTCTGTTGGGGTAAGCGTTACAGGATAAATCTCCACTGGGTTCGATAAAATCGGTATTTATGGATCTGCCCAAATCGACCGACAGACCGATATGATAATGAGCGATCGGATCGATCGACAAATATTAGTTTGGCTTTAAATCGATCGCCTTCAACAATCGATCGATTGGCAACGATAAAACTTGCTTTTTTCGCGAGAAAGTATCTCTAATTACTACAAGTTGTTTAAGGTGAAATCTTGACCGAACCCATGTACGTCAAACGAGATCCCTACGATCTACACTTACCCTTCATCGGGCGCGACCAAAATCTTCATGCAGGCGAACCCTCCGTTCGTGAGGGTTTACAACCCGATTTCTCGTCCGAGCGCCAAAACCAACAACACGCGATCCTGCTGGCGCTGACAAAGGTGCTAAATCCGCTGGGCGTGCGATTCAATTTTTCGATTCAGCCGCATCCCCAAATACCACAATCCGCAGTTACCGATAGCGAGCAGACGCTGCTCCAATCTCCTGATGCCTTCGCGTTGCCCCTGGCATATCGACTGTGGGTGCGCTGTCACGCGCAAAACAGTCTGGACTGTCAACTTATCGCCGTACCCCTGGCTCAAGCGCTCCGCCACCTCGATCTTCAGGAATTTCAAGATGCGATCGTCGAATTTTCACCAGCGGTGGTTTTTACCAGCGATCCTAGCGCTAATTGGCGACTAAAACTCGATCTGACACCTCCAAGCGTGCGGCTCAAACATTGGGCGCGCTGGGGCGATGTTCAAGCGATCTCCAGATTGCTCGATCTTGCCCTCGCACCAGAAGGCATCCAAGTGAGTGCTGTCCTCAAAAATCTCACCATCCAAATTTTTTGTACGCTCATCGACTCTCCAGCGGCAAAATTCCCAGTCAAAAAAACGACGATCGATCGAATCGCACCATTATTAATCGAACTTTCACCCCAAGGTATCCACGGTGCAACTATTCATGGGATGCATGTTCCAAATAGTAACAACGAACGTGGCGAAGCATCCCCTGTGTGGATGCACTGGCTCGATTTACCTGCCTTAGGCAACCCAAAATTTTCACCAACCCCGATAATTTTGGCAGCCAGAGGCCATAAAGCGGCACTAAAATTCATCCTCGAACGGCTGCTCAATCCCGATGTAGATCGGTGTTTCGTCGTTGGGGGGATCGGTTTATCGTTGATGTACCGCGAGCGGATGCTGTATGTCATGAGTGAAGCACCCACTTGTCCGATTCAGAGCCAAGTAACGACTACTGTAGTGAAAGTCCTGCGTCAATTGGCGATTCCCGCAATAGATGGGGTACGAGTCTCTGGGCGGATATCAGGTGGCTCAGTAGCACTGTGGACTTATGGCATCGATTTCAAGCGCGCACAGTTAGAGTTGCCGCCTGCGGCTCCATCAAAGCGATTTGTACCCGAGCCAGCGCGCCCGCAGATTAGTTGGGTAGAGAGAACCCGTGCGTATCTGATGGCGACGGGAATCTGGACACCACAATTAGCAATGACCAATACCAGTCAATTGGTTTATCGATCGCAATTTCAATGGCAACCGTCGTTGTTGTTATTATTAATCGGTTGCGGCGTGGCAATTATCACTGACTCGGCGATGAAAGTCGCACTCGAATCTAGGCAACTAACTACTCAATCGATCGAGACAACTGCCCTGCTATCATTTAATAATCCCTTGCTAGAGCAGAAACTGGCTCAATATCAATTGCGCTGCGTGCAGCATGGCGTACCAGATGTATTGATCGTCGGTAGTTCGCGTGCCATGCGCGGTGTCGATCCGGCAATATTGCAGCGCAGGTTAATCGCTCGGGGTTATCGCGATCCACAGATTTATAATTTTGGAATAAATGGTGCGACGGCACAAGTAGTCGATCTGGTATTGCGTCAATTATTAACCACTCAACAGTTACCCAAATTGGTGATTTGGGCGGACGGTGCGCGGGCATTTAATAGCGGTAGAACCGATCGAACTTATGAAACGATCGCTTCATCCGATCGCTTTCAACAGTTAGCATTGATGTCAGGATTGAAGAAAAGTAATTCATCATTACTGCAAGTTCAATCAGCTTTTCAAAATACTTATCAAGCAATTGATAATCGAGTCGATCGCGAGTTTGCTCATATTTCACCAGCTTATTTCCACCGCGCGCGGCTCAAAACTTGGTTGCAGTCACAACTGAAGTCTGCAAGTATTGTTACGTTAGGACATGGCGAGATGGCTAGCATCGATCGGGCTGCAAGTATTCAGGATCGGCAGATCGATTTCGATGGCTTTTTAGCACTCGATGTCCGATTCAATCCGCTGACTTACTATCACCAATACACGAGGGTTACCGGGGAGAGCGATGGCGACTATCTAAATTTTCAGTTAGCAGGCAATCAGGAGCGCGCGCTGCACCAAGTGACCAATTTGTTGGCAGCTCAAAAAATTCCCCTGATTTTTGTCAACATGCCGCTTTCAGATTTTTATCTGGATGATATTCGTCGCCAACACGAGATTACTTTCAAAGCCTATATGCACAAACAGAGTGCTGCCGAGCGACTCACATTTATAGATCTTGATAATTTTTTAAATAAACAATACGATCGCTTTTCCGATCCCAGTCATCTCAATCAGGTAGGTGCAAGTGAAGTCAGCCGTTACTTAGCTCGAACGACAATGATTCCTTGGCAAATATTGAAGCCTAATCTTACAGACAAATAACATTAATTAATTATTGTCGCGCGATCGCCCATGAAGTTTATCTCGCCTACTTATGTTATTTTTCTGCTCGTAACCTTAACTTTTTATTGGGGAATAGCAAAAACTCAAAATCATAAACTATGGGTCATTGTCATCTCTAGTATTCTATTTTACATTTCTTTTTTACAGCTTCAGTATTTTCCAATCATTCTTACAATGATTTTGATTAATTACTGGATTGGCAAGTTATTGTTAGAAAGCCAAATTATTGAATACAAAGAGTTTAGAGATCGGGTCGATGATGAATATTTAAATCGCTGGCTGCCTAGAGGAAAAAAGCAAAGAAAAAGCTTGCTGATCGTGGGGATATCATTCAACATCTTGCTATTAATTCTTGCTAAATATATCCCATTTTTATTAAGTATTGCTGCACCGTTAAATCCAAATGAAATTCAATCCACAGTGTCCTGGCTCAAGACAAATTTCTTACCACCGTTAGGGATATCATTCCTTAGTTTTGAATCGGCAGCTTATCTAATTGATGTCTATAAAGGCAGTCCAGCGACAGGTAACTTACTTAAATATGCTGCTTACAAATCATTTTTCCCGAAATTAGTATCTGGGCCAATTACCCATTATCATCAATTTGCACCGCAATTAAATAATCTCCAGTTTCCCTCGATCGAGCGATTTTCCGAAGCAGGTTGGCTGATTGCTATTGGGGCGATTAAAAAGACACTAATTGCGGATAATTTAGCGATATATGTCAAATTAGTATTCGATCCCAATAATCTCGATCGAGCGGGAAGTTTCGATCTCTGGCTGGCAATTTTCGCTTATGGATTGCAACTATATTTAGACTTTAGTGGTTATGTAGATATCGTTCTAGGCACGGCAATTTTATTTGGAATTAACTTACCGACTAATTTTAATTTCCCTTACATGAGCACGAGCATCGCTGATTTCTGGCGACGCTGGCATATCAGTTTAGGGAATTGGTTGCGCGACTATATTTACATTCCCCTCGGTGGTTCGCGATTGGACTTAGTAAGAACTTGTTTAAATCTGTTTGTACTGATGCTAATTTCTGGGATTTGGCATGGTGCGGATTGGGGATACATTCTCTGGGGGGGAATTCATGGAATTGCGCTAATCGTCCATCGATTAACACATGTATATTCGCAAAAAATTGAGCCACTAGTATTATTTTGGCAGAGTCGTTGGGGACAGCTTTGCGGTTGGTTATTGACACAACTATTAGTATTTGTCACTTGGATTTGGTTCCGCTTGCCCAATCTACAACAGTCTAATTTAGTTTTCCAACATCTCTGGGGTTACCCCCGCGATACCCAGTTTGCGACAAAGATTTATATCGATAGTCTAAAGTTAGGCGATCGCGAAATGCTAATTATTTTAATCGGTTTAACGCTCGCGATGTTTGTTGCCTATACGTTCGATCGAGTATTAAAGCTAAATCTCAATTGGCGACTAAAGTTAGGCTCGATTCCATTCTGTTTATACATTGTCTGGTTATTGTCTCCAGCACAGAGTTTAGCATTTATTTATTTCGATTTCTGAGATGCTTAGGTCTTTGACCATAATATAAGTACTAAATTTTGATTGAAACTAATAATGAAGGGTGCAATTGGGAGCATCCACTGTCGGATGAAACATAATTATTACACTCCCGAAATCATGCTAGGTGGGTTGTCTAAAAAAGCCGCTTTGCCAAAAGAGGATGCTCCCGGTGCAATTTGAAATGCATTGCCTTCTCACACCTATGACTCTACCGCAGGTAGAAGGTGGCGCTCGCTGATAAATTAATGAAATGTAACTCGAGCGGCGAAATTCTTCCCGATCCCATACTTTACCTTAAATTATCGATCGAATTTAACCGTCTTTACCCATCTGGCGCGATAAGATATCACTGGTGGGTGTCGGTATAAATGCCTATACCACTGCCGAGCGCATGGATATTCGTCCATCGTCAGCTAAATATTGATGATGAGGTAATTGGGGCATCATAGATTGAGGACTTTATCATCGCCACTATTTCGACAGTGGTACTCATCTGCTCCAGTTATCCGTCACAACAGATTAGTTTGTCCATCCTCGATCGTTAGATATTGCATATATACATGGAACCATTATACGATTACGCCTGGTTGATTCCAGTATTTCCCCTGGCTGGGGCAATGCTAGTCGGATTGGGATTGATTTCGCTGAATAAGTTTACCAATGGATTGCGCGAACTGAATGCAGTCCTGATTATTTCACTCATGGGTGCAGCGATGGCGATGTCCTTCGCCTTGCTCGCCAGTCAATTTCAGGGACACCCTACATACATTCAATCATTTGAATGGGCAGCTGCGGGCAATTTTCATCTAAATATGGGCTACACGATCGACCATCTGACATCATTGATGTTGGTCATCGTGACGACTGTTGCCATGTTAGTGATGATTTACACCCACGGTTACATGTCACATGACAAGGGTTATGTCAGATTTTATGCCTATCTGAGCCTATTTAGCTCGTCGATGTTGGGCTTGGTAATCAGCCCCAATCTCGTCCAGGTATATATCTTCTGGGAACTGGTTGGCATGTGCTCCTATCTGCTGATCGGTTTCTGGTACGATCGCAAAGCCGCCGCAGATGCTTGTCAGAAAGCATTCGTGACCAACCGCGTCGGTGACTTTGGTTTATTACTGGGGATGTTGGGATTGTACTGGGCGACTGGTAGCTTTGATTTCCAAATCATGGGCGACAGACTCCAAGAATTAGTCGAGACTGGCGCGATTGGTGGCGGTTTGGCTGCTTTATTCGCCATTCTCGTATTTATGGGGCCAGTTGCTAAATCCGCGCAATTCCCGCTCCATGTCTGGTTGCCAGATGCGATGGAAGGCCCAACACCAATTTCGGCACTGATTCACGCAGCGACGATGGTTGCGGCGGGAGTATTTTTGATCGCGCGGATGTATCCCGTGTTCGAGCATATCCCGACAGCGATGAATACGATCGCGTGGACGGGAGCAACAACAGCATTTTTAGGGGCCTCGATCGCGATTACCCAAAATGATATCAAAAAAGGCTTAGCCTACTCCACGATGTCCCAACTGGGCTATATGGTGATGGCAATGGGTGTCGGCGCTTACTCGGCTGGCTTATTTCACCTGATGACTCATGCTTATTTCAAAGCAATGATGTTCTTAGGTTCTGGTTCGGTGATTCACGGGATGGAAGATGTTGTCGGCCACAATCCCGCTCTCGCTCAAGATATGCGCCTCATGGGTGGTTTGCGGAAACATATGCCGATTACCGCATCTACATTTTTCATCGGCACGCTGGCAATTTCTGGGATTCCGCCCTTTGCTGGGTTCTGGTCGAAGGATGAAATCCTCGGTGCCACATACGCCGCCAATCCGCTCTTGTGGATGGTCGGATTTTTAACTGCTGGTGTAACAGCGTTTTACATGTTCCGCATGTATTTCTCGACCTTTGAGGGCAGTTTCCGAGGCAACGATAAAGCCATTCGCGAGAAGTTACTCCAGGCTGCAGGTAGTCACGATGACCATGAAGCGCATGGTGATAGCCATGCTGCTCAGCCGCATGAGTCACCGTGGAGTATGACTTTACCACTAGTTATTCTCGCTGTACCTTCAGCACTAATCGGGTTAGTCGGTACGCCATTTAATAACTACTTTGAGGAGTTTATTTCTGCTCCTGGTAAGGTCGTCGAACACGCCCATGAGTTTGACTTAAATGAGTTTCTGATTATGGCTGGCAGTTCGGTCGGGATCGGACTGATTGGGATTACCTTAGCTTCATTGATGTACCTCAGCCGTAAAATCGATCCTAGCGCGATCGCGTCAAAGATTCCGGCATTGTACAATTTGTCCCTGAATAAATGGTACATCGATGATATTTACAACAGTGTTTTTGTCGTCGGAATCCGCCGGATCGCTCGTCAGGTAATGGAAGTTGATTACCGCGTTGTCGATGGTGCGGTCAACCTTGCTGGTTTGGCAACATTGTTGGGTGGTGAGGGTCTGAAATACCTTGAAACCGGACGCGCTCAATTCTACGCATTGATTGTATTTGGCGCAGTATTGGGTTTGGTAGTCGTATTTGGCGTAACTTAAATTTTACTGGTTTGAGTTGGGATCCTTAACCCCTAAACGGTTGAGAATGTTAGAGATCGAGTCATCATTGTTATTTGAGGCTCGATCTCGACCTATCCAGGCAGCACTTGCCCGATCGCATCTCAACTGGCTAAGGTCGAGTTAAAGATGTCGGGACTTTTGCGGCACTCGAGATCGAGCAAATAAAAAAGCAGTATCGTTAAGTCGATACTGCTTTTTTATTTGATTTGGTGGCGGAGACTGGATTTGAACCAGCGACCTTCGGGTTATGAGCCCGACGAGCTACCAGGCTGCTCTACTCCGCGTCGGTTTTCACCTCAACTCATTTAATATAACACTACTAAATGATAAATAGCAAGTGGCGATCGAAAATAGTTTTTTGTGGGCAGCGGTAGCAAATGATTTGCGATCTTGATGAGGAGAGAAGGAGTAGGCGAAAAGCTTACATACCTCTCCCCAGAGGGGAATAATCGCAATAGGGCTTATTCCCGATCCCCTAACTACACCATCATTAATTCCCCTAGAACTTCTAAGCGAGTGACAGAACTAAGTTCGAGGAATTGTTCGGTGAGAATTTCTGAGACAGCGGGAGTTATCCAACCCATTTGTTGGAGGAGATAAATCGCGACGGCATATTTAGCACGCTTGGAACCATCACTAGATTTGATGGTTAAACCCATGCCTTCGCCGACTCTGCCGATACATTGAATGCCTTCGGCTCCAGCTTTGCTGACAATTTCGCCATTGGTAAGCTGCATCAGTTGGGTGTCAAATCTTCCCGTCCCAGCAATCAGTTCGGGATGGTGAGTCATCGCGCGGACGATCCGTTCGAGATCCAACCGTTCGCCAGATGCTAGATAAGCATAAAGAGTTGCCATTTGGGAGATCGGCATCAAGTAGATCGGCGCACCGCAGTCATCGCGAACGCCAATAAATTCATCTGGAGGCATTTGGAGAATTTCGGCAAATCTGCTCAAAATTAGCTTTTGGAGCGGATGCTGGCGTTCGAGATAGTTGCCTAGCGGCCAATTATGGGCGCGACAAACTGCTAGCATCCCTGCGTGCTTGCCCGAACAGTTATGTTCGAGGGGGCTGGTTTTTCCATCAGGAATCGGGCATTGGAGTGCTTCTGTCTCGATATCAGCTCGCCAGAGAATATTAAAAACTTGACGGGTATGAAAAATTTCCGCTGCATGCGAACTGCACATAATGGCCAGATCGCGATCGCTCAATCCATAACGTTCTAAGATCCCGCTTCCCGTGACTGCTAGCGCTTGAAATGGTTTGAGTGCCGATCGAATGAAGGTAGGATGCTCGGCATCACCCGCAACCGAAAGCACGCGTCCGCGACTATCACAGACAACAGCTTGGACGTGATGGACTGATTCGACAATGCCTTCGCGCAATAAACTAACGGAGAGCGGTGGTGATTGGGTGCGTTTAGCCATGTTTGGGAGTTAGGGGAAAGGAGAAAAGGTAAGACAAGTAGCTGTTAAACCAACCACCACAGTAGAGTACCGAGCATTAAGGTACCTACCAAAGTTGCAAAGGTAAGTCGAATGCGCTTGAGGATTGGTTGAATTTCAAAGCTGACTAACAATCGATCGCGAGTTAAAATCTCCGGCGTTTTCTGCCAAGTTTGGCCGTCATACCAACCCGATTCTTCATAAAAAATCGCTTCGTTATACAATCGATTTTTGATATAAATCCAGCCTAAATATAATCTAATGGCAGCCAAGGACACAAAGATCGAACTTCCGGCAATTGTCGTAATCCCAAACTGTAAGGGATATTTGGCGATCGGAAAGCTGGCAGCCGCCAATGGCGCAGTGACAATCGAACTCCAGATACCCACCCAGATTAATTTAGTAATATATTTAACAGGCTCTAATTTTGCCCAACCAAAAAACCAAGAATTTTGTAATTCTTGGTACTCATTAATTGGTTGTTGCTCTTTGGGCACCGGACAAAAAGAGCTGGAATTACTCATCGATCGTGTAATGGTTATCAGGTATAAATTGGCATTGGATTTCAGACTAGCGCTGCTACCGATGCTCGTGCCATGTCGCTAGTTGCGATGCTTGTTGAGAGCTAAAATTTAGGGCAGCAGCCCTGAAAATTCGATCGAGCTAGCAGTTTTAGATCGAATAGATTGGCGACTAGCTACTCCTCATCGCTTTCTTCTTCTTCAGGCAGCTCGCCCATCAAGATTGGATCGGCGCTGCGGGAAAAGCCATCATCTTTGACAGCAAATTCTGGTAGCGCGACAATCTCCCCATGACCCCAGAAAGCTTCAAGATTATAGAACTCGCGTTGTTCGGGCATCATGATGTGGACGATCAGATCGCCGTAATCTAGTAAGATCCAACCACCTTGATTTTGACCTTCGATGCGTAGTGGCGGTCGATCGAATTCTGCCTCGAGCTTGTCGATAATCGAATTGGAAATTGCCCGGAGTTGCACTTTGGAAAAGCCAGAGACAATCAACAGATAATCGGCAAGCACGGAGACTTGAGAGATGTCAATCAGCGTCATATCACCAGCTTTGCGATCGTCAGCGCCATCAGCAGCCAGAAATGCTAGTTGTTCGATCGAATATTCGGGTGTTTGCTTAATAGTAGTTTCCAAGGTTGAAGTTTCAATCATGATAGATTTCTAAGATTATAAATTACGACTATGAGTTAGTCATGGCCCAATTACGGGTCAGAATCGCGCGGGGGTGGATGAGACAACGAGTAGATAGTAAGTATTGCAGCGAACTATCGCCGGTACGCCACACCGCTTGATGTAAGTTTTGATAACTCAGTTGCCGGAGAGATTGCAATTCTTCACTATTGCCGCGTCCAGGCTCTAACGAGTCAGCGAGAAATACAATACAACTAAGATCGCTCATCCCCGGTCTACCCAAGGTATGATCGGCGATCGCGTTGAGGATTTCTGGATCGGTAATGCCAAACTCATCGCGGGCAACGATCGCACTCACGTCGGCATGTAATAGATGCGGTGCAGCTAAATCCACTTCATCGATTTCTAGTCCTTCGGCTTGCGCCATTTCTAACAAACGTTGGGGCTTAAAATACTTGGCCAGATCGTGCATCAACCCAGCTTGGGCGGCTGCGTGTAAATCTAACTGATAATGCTTGGCAAGCTCGGTCGCCATCTGCTCTACTCCTAGTATATGTTGGATTCGTTTAGGAGGAACGTTATCGGTTAACCAAGCTAGAATCTTTGCACGCACGATCGATATTTTGCCATAAAATTTCCTATTTCTATTTTAGCGGGATTATCCGCTCCAAGCGATTGTTTTACTATTTTTACAAATTTATACCAGCGTACAGTCGATCGATCGCGATGCTCATGTCCAAACTGGCAAAGTCGATCTCATCGCCAACTGTCAATTAGAGGTTAGGTTGAGTTAGTCGATCTCTAAATACTCGGATAGTCGCGATTCAAGAATGTCAATTAGTTCTGAGTCCATATACTGATAATCATCTTCAATATTTAATACCACGATGCTCTTGCCTAGAGATTGCACTGAGGATTTACCATCGATCGCATCGGGATACTTTTGGCGAATAATTGCAGCGTGGCGTTTTTCCATCACAAAAATCCAATCCGCCCAATTAATCAAACCCGCAGTAATTTTAATCCGCGCGCGATCTGAAGTCCCCGCCGATCTTGCCACATATCGGTTGCTCTGGTGAAATAATGCCTCCGCAGTCGGACTGCGCCATTGATTGCGGCTACAAATAAATAATAACTGTTCGCGATAATCGGACATGAATAAATGGTGGCGCTACTTTAGCTAATTTTAGTCGGTTCGCTCGAAATAGCCCAATTCGGTACAGATGGCATCGATTTTTAGATCCCAAGGATCGATCGGAAGTTCGTCCAGATAAGCAAAATCGAACACGATCCCGATCGTCGGAATCTTGCCCCACACTGGATCTGCTCGCAGTCTGTCATAATAACCGCCACCGTAACCCAACCGATAACCTCGTCGATCGATAGCTACTGCTGGCACCAAGATCAGATCCACCTTATCTGGCACTAGTACGGGTCGATCCGCTCCAGGTTCGGGAATGCCGTAAGCTCCATTCAACAGGTGTTCTGAAGGCTGCCAGGTGTGCCAAATTAAATCTTTTTGTACACATCGCGGCAATCCCCACCGTTTGTCGCAATTATTGAATAAACCAGCTAGATCTGGTTCTTGGTGACAGCTTTGATAAGCGAGGATCGTCCTTGCACTAGTAAATTGCGGACAATTTTGGAGATGAGTGCAAATTCGATCGCTAGATTCCCGCCAGAGCTGTTTGGCTAAATTCTGTCTTTGCTGCAGGAATCGATCGCGCAGCTCTAGTTTATAATTACCGCACATACAACAACATTTGTTTGCTTCTACCAATAATATTTGTACTGATGAACGATCGATTCTTGTCCCTAACTCACATTAGCTAGGTAATTACTTGTATTTGCGAGCCATTATTGGTTTTATGAACTTCGATTCTAGTTTGGAAGGCTTCGCGAAATTGGGGCATGTGCGTAACGGTAAGAATGCAAGCAAAATCGGCTGAGATAGCATTAATTGCGGCAATCAATCGATCGCAGCCTTCGCGATCTTGGGTACCGAAACCTTCATCGACAATCAGCATTTGTAACGGCGTTCCCGCACGTTGGGAGAGCAGTTTGGCAAGTGCCAAGCGGATGGAAAAATTAATCCGAAAGGCTTCGCCGCCGGAATAGGTTTCGTACGATCGCGTGCCATTAGCGTCGCCGATGACAATATCGAGGGTATCGATATATTTAGCAGTTTTAATACTTGCTTTTTTGACGCGGCTACCTTTGGTCGCTTTCTGGGTGATAAATTGAACGTGGAATTGATTATTACTGAGTTTTGAGAGGATTTGGTTACTTTCAGCTTCGAGTTGCGGCAAGATATTTTCAATCACTAGCGCTTGCAGGCCATTTTTACCAAAGGCTTTACTCAACTCATCGTAGATTTTTTGCTGTTGTTTGTAAGTTGCAAGTTGCTGTTCTTGCGATTGGATTTGTGCTTTAATATTTTCTAGTTGCGTCAGTTGTTGATCGAGTCTGCCTAAAATCGAGAGATTGGTATCGAGCTGGTGGCGACGTTCCACCAGTTGAAGTTCGATCGATTCGATTCGATCGTTAGTATCAGGAATTTTAGCAATCTCGGCACTGATTCGATCGATCTCTAATTTTGCTTGCTGTTGAGTTTCTAAATTTTGACAATTATTAGCTACTAATAATTGCATCCGCTCTAGTGTTTGGGGATAAACTTGTTTGGCTTGCTGAACTTCTTGATATTGCAGTTGAATTGCTTGTGCTTGCCGCAGATTGGTAGTAACTTGTTGATGATAATTACGATCGTATCCTAGCTCATTAATTTGCCGATCGATCTCAGTTAGTTCGATGCGTAAATCTGAATCGGTTTGCAGGCTAGTAAGATTTACTTCGAGTTCGGTAATCTTAATTTCTAAGATCCCTTTTTGCTCGATCGATTGTTTTTGTTTACGCTCGGCATCTTTGAGCCGTTGTTGTTGGATTTCTGCCCAGCGTAATTTATCAACGTCCCCTCTGGCTAGAGCGTGACTCTGCTCGTCATAATTAGTTGCTTGCAATCGAGCCGTTAATGCGACTAATTCTGCTTGCATTTCGCTAGCATAACTTTTCGACTCGATCGTCATTTGAATTTGGTGTTTCTCAATAGCGATTTCTTCAAGATTGACTTGCAATTCAGCGATCGAGTCTAATTTTGCTTGTAATGTCCCCCGCTGTTCGCGCAGGCTTTCATAGATATTTAATTCTTCCTTTAACTGTTGATATTCCTTTCGTAAATCCTGCCGTTCGCGCTCGTAGCGAGCTTGTTCTTCTTGGGTTGCCGAAATCTGTTGTTCGAGGTGAGTTTTTTCAGCTTCGGCACTGGCTAAAACATGTTGCCAGTGATTTTCGTCTAACGGTCGATCGCACAATGGACAACTAGCATCTGGTGTTTCTAGCAACTCAAGTTTTTTAGCTGAGTCGATTAATTGGCGATGGTAGTTACGACAGTCAGCTTCAGTTCTTTGAATATGCTCGCCTTTAGCTAAACCTTTTTCTTTTAACCGCTCTTGATATACTTTCTTGTTATCTAATTCGTTAATTCTTTCATCCAATTGCTGGCGTTGGGCGATTAATTGTGGATGTTCGTTGGCTTTGGTTTGAATTTGGCGTTCGCGTAGGAGTAGCTCATTGAGCTTAGCTTGGATTTGGGCGGTCTCCCGATCGATCTTACTCGATAATAGTACTCGCTCTTGCTGAAGCGGGATGAATTCTGCTTGCAATCGCTCGAATTCGCCCAATCGCTGGCGACATAGCTGCAGTTCGGCGATACCTTTGGTAACATCTCCCGCCGTCGCTAAAATAGTGCCTAAATCGCGTTCTTGTTGCAGCGTCAGGGCTAATTCTGCCTGAGTTTTACCAAGTGTCAATTGCAACTCTTGCGCTTGGCGATCCAATTGTTGCTGTAGTTTTTGCTGCTTGGATTGCGCTTGTTGGTGCGCATCAAATTGGCGATCGAGGACTTCTGATTGCTGTTGTAGTCCTAGATATGCTTGATAAGCGATCGAAATCTCATCTTCGCGATTTAATAAGCCGTCCAATCGATTTTTCTCGATCGTTAAAAGTTGCAAATCTGCTTGAATTTGTCCGGCGGCTAGCACTAATTCCCGATCGCGTTTTTGCTCCCAATTTAACTGTTGTTGCCAGGTATCGCGCTGCCTGGCGATCGTTTTAACGCTTTCTAATTCGCGCTCGTCTACTGTCTGCAATTGTTGCAACTGGGCGATCTCGATCTTTACTTCACCCTGCTGTTGCTTAATCCCCTCGATTTGGGCTAATTGAATCCGATAGTCGGCTAAATTATCCGTCAGCACTTCTACTTGGAGCTTGTATTCCTTCGCTCGCTCTTTGGCGCGATCTGCTAATTGCTCGTAGCGATCGAGTTTCAATAAATCTGCTAAAATTTGCTTGCGATCGGCTGGCTTTTTAAGCATAAACTCATCTGCCTTACCCTGACGCAAATAAGCCGAGTTGATAAACGTATCGTAATCGATTTTTAGATATTCATCGATTAAGGCTTGCGTCGAACGGATCCCCTTCTGCGTCAGTGTCCGAAATTGTCCGCCATCAGTTTGAATCTGAAACTCTAAATTCCCACTGCCATCCCGCTGCCGAGAACGAATCACCCGACAAATTTCGCCATGCATCTGAAAGGTAAAATCTACCCGCACGTCCATCGCACCATTACTAATGGCATCGTCCTCACTCACCGCCCGACACTCACCCCAAATCGCCCAAGTAATCCCCTCTAGGAGCGAAGACTTCCCCGCGCCATTCGCACCACAGATACAAGCTGTGTGCAGTCCGGTAAAGTCTAAACTAGCTTCGTTATAGCTGAGAAAGTTCTTGAGTGATAGTTGCAGAGGAATCATGTTTTGCGCGCCCAGGTGGTTCTCCTTACTCTAGGATAGAGAGTTTTGGCACTATTGTGGTATTTTTGTGCTAGTACCATCAGTAATGCAAACGGAGATGGAGCCTATTTTTGATGTTCTACCTGGACTCCATTCGGGCCGACTAACGTATTGAGTAAATAAAACATACCCAAACCACCACCTAAAAATAGCGCAAAAAATATGCAAAATGCCACAATTCGTTGACCTAAATGCCGATCCCGATCGGGATCTGGTGCCGGGATAGTTTGGGTTGGCTGTTCCGGCTCAATCGTTATGGAACGATCGATTGGCGCGGAAAGCTGCGGCTGTGAAGCCTCAAGCGTAGTTGTCAGGGGTGGAGCTGGTTCCTCAGCTAATGGGGGGAAAAAGGAGATGCCAGCATCAACTTTGGCTACTGGTTGTAGCTGGGGTGTTGCAGGCACAGTGCCATCTGAAACGATCTCTATGTCGATAATTTCCGGCTGTGGCTGTGCTACCGCTGGCTGAGATCGATCGATCTCCCGAACTCTGGCTAACTGCGGCTGGGGATCTTCACTAATATCGATCGCATCGCGTCGCTCTGGCATCATCCCTAATTCAGTTACCTCAAGACTAGAAATGCGATTGGAAATCTCCCTCTGCAACCACTGCTCGAACAATTCCTCCATCAATCGACCCTTGATATCATCGTCAAATTTGGCAGGCAGCCACTGTTCGAGTCGGACGAAGATATGAAAATTGTCGAGCTGAAATAGCGGGGATAATTCACCCGGTTTGAGGCTGGAGAGATGATACACGATCTGGGGATGAATGCGTTCTACTGGAATCGGCCCCAATACACCACCTAGCTTTGCCTCGGCACCTTGAGAATAAAGTCGAGCTAATTTATCAAAGGATTGCCGCCGATCTTTGACTCTGAGATAGAGTTCCTGAGCCATCCCGAGATTATCGATCTGAATCGCCGAAAAGATCGCTCGATCGAGCGATCTTTTTCGCACGAGAAAGTAAGATGGGATGCGGTGTCCCCACTGCACTTGTTGATATTTTTTAAGTGTCAGCGATCTTTTAAACGCTTCAACTTGCCCAGGATCGCCCTGAGGTGACTTAGTTATTTGACTGATTTGGTGATACAGCTCGCTGAGTTCAGCTTCGGAATAGATCGTTTGATACTCTGGCGATTGCTGCCATTGCACCAACGTTTCTTCAATAATTGACAGCCGTAGATATTGAAACAGCGCTGGGGATGTCGTTAAATGTTGAAGTACTTTATGTAGAGGAAGTTGGCGTTGTCCCAGTTGGAGCGCATTTGGCATAATTCGCTAGGGATGTTGCTATTTATAACTGAGTGCTAAGCTTGAAATATTATTATAGAAATAGTAGCCCAATTTCAGGTCGATCGAGTGTAACTAAACGATCGCGTAGTCTCCAAAAGGAGCACATTGCAGCATAATAGCCCAAAACATCAGCCAAATCTACGATTTATAAGTATTTATTCAACATCATGGCTCGCTCACCCGGATGTTTTTGGCAAGATTACCGATCGTTCGCTATAAATCAGCCTTACTTATTGCGATCGATCGCCATCTAGTTACAGATTACGACAGCTCGATTTCCTTATTTACTGCCAAAATGCCAAATAACTTTTCCCACGATCGCCTCACGGGTGACAACGGTTGTGGCAACTAAATTTTCAGCATAATTGCGGTTGTCACCTAATGCAAAATAGCAGTTAGCAGGTACCACCACAGCTAGAGAACCCACCTGTGATGCCTTAGTGACATAATCTTCCCGCAGCGGACGATCGTTGATATAAACTTTGCCATCAACGATTTTAACTGTCTCTCCAGGCAAACCAATAATTCGGTTAGTAAGTGGCTCGAACGCATTTACCGCTGCGATTGCCTTCGCTCCCTTAACGGCGATAATATCTCCGCGTTGCGGTGCTTGCGTTTGATAGCTAGTCTTATCGATGACAATCCGATCTTGTGGTTTTAAGGTAGGGAGCATTACGTCCGATGGCATGTTGTAATATGCCAACACTTCATCGCAGCGAGAGAGCGACCTAACCTGCTCCTCTGGCAGTTCGAGTTCCTTTAACTTTTTTGTCCCATCGCGTACCAGCGTTTTGACTACGTCCAGACATTGCGCTGCTTTGGGAATGGGAATCGTCGAATCTACGGCTGTGGGAAATTTAGTTCGACATTGGGTGAGGATATGTCGATCTCGATCGGAAATCTGCCAAGTGCTCGATCTTGCCCTTTCGATAGTTTCTTCAAAGATCTTCAGACAAAATGCTTCTGAATAGATTGGCAAATTGGGAGATGCTGTATCGCTCCAGCTCGGTTGTGCTCTCGTTACTACTCCACACATCACCACGGAGATAACGATATTACGGCGAATTTGTCTAAATATGCTCATGTTAATGGCGATTTAAATACGATCGATGTGAGATGGATCTAATGCTAAAAAGTGGACGATCTCTAAGTGGAGATTAGTATCTCTACACTACTTTAAATAATTGACGATCGGCGATCGCTTTCACTCGAAACTGATATCAAAGATACGACCACACTCGCTAATAAATAGATCGAATTTAGTTACACTCTGCGCTCGCGATCGAGTAATCGGGCGACTTGGCTAAAGCGGTGACAGCGAACGCCAGCGAGCGCTCGCGATTTCCGACCGATTGGATTTCATTAACTATGCCTATTTCCCATAAAATCTTTCATGGTAGATAAATTATATACCGGCAACTAAAATCGCTCCACAATCGCTTCGATCGGATCTTTAATGCCGACGCTCATTTATCAAACATGCGTTTTTTGCGAATACTTGCAGTTAATATCTTGAAGTGTTAATGTGACTACAATATAAATATGAACGACCATCGATTTAGAGCGAGTTATCAAAATCTAGCTACATTTAGCTTAATTATATTGGCAATAGTTCTATTTTTTTGTGACTGATAAGTTTTTACTTCAATTGAAACTGAGATCGTTTATACAAACTTACACCTTTATTGAAAAAATGTCACCAATATTCATCAGACATTTATGAATGCCTCTTTTGGGACTTTACTCAAGCAGAGTTTTATCCAAGCTACCGCACAACTCAAACATTTTGCCCGACAAGACAACTATCTGTCCGAGCTGCAAATAGCCTTTGGCGCGAACTTCGATCCGGCAATCGCGATCGACATTGCCAGTCAGTTTCGAGCTGGTGATTTTAGGGTATTGCCTAAGCTGCAAGTGCTGACTGAGGGCGAATTGGGTAAGGCGAATGGTGCCTATACAAGAGAATTAGATCGGATTTTAATATCTTCAGATTTTTTAGTGCAGATGAATGGAGATGTCAATGCAGTTGCGGAATTACTAATTGAAGAAATCGGCCACAAGTTAGACTACTTGCTAAATGGGGATGTTGACAGTCCTGGCGATGAAGGTGCGATCTTTCTATTGTTAGTAACAGGATATCCACTCTCTGAAGAGATTTTGGCAGCATTGAGAGCGACAAACGATCGAGATATCGTCACAGTTGGCGGTCGGCAAATATCGATCGAGAAGCAGGATTACTGGCCGATTACGGGAGATGATGAGGCAAGTCGTACGTCATTTAGCGACTTTATCAACTGGTATTTTCTATAGAGACAGCTCTACAGCTAGTTAAAAGCTGCTGCCAGCTAGTCTGAGGTCAGATTAGCTGTCAACCGATCGCATTCGATGAGTTTTACTGCCAGCGTTTATAATAGAACCTAACAGCTTACCGATCGCGTTTCTCGAGTCAGGAATTTGCTCCAAACCAGAATTTAGGCGAGGCGCGGCAGTAAATATCACCAAACAGACAGTTCGATCTGTCTGGATAACTGCTGAGGTTGGAGCGAAAGTCTCGGTCAACTTCCGGCTTACGGTATCGATAATCGAATTCTCCCCAAATATATGACTTCCACAAATCGCAGTTATCACATCACCACTTTTGGTTGTCAGATGAACAAAGCTGACTCCGAGCGGATGGGTGGGATACTAGAAGAGATGGGATTCCACTGGTCGGACGATCCCTTCACCGCCGACCTGGTGCTATACAATACCTGCACCATCCGCGACCTGGCCGAGCAGAAGGTCTACTCCTATTTAGGCAAACAAACCCGCCGCAAAAAAGACAAGCCAGACTTGATTTTGATTATGGCTGGATGTGTGGCTCAGCAGGAAGGGGAGAGCCTGTTACGCCGCATTCCCGAACTCGACCTGATTATGGGGCCACAACACGCCAATCGCCTGGGAGACTTGTTAGAACAGGTTTTGGCAGGGAGTCAAGTAGTGGCTACCGAACCCATCCATATCGAGGAAGATATTACCAAGCCACGTCGCGATAGTAACGTTGTTAGCTGGGTAAATATCATTTATGGCTGCAACGAACGCTGTACTTATTGTGTCGTTCCAAATGTCCGAGGAGTCGAGCAATCTCGCACTCCCGAAGCCATTCGGACTGAAATTCAGGCCTTAGCTATTCAGGGGTTCAAGGAGATTACCCTACTCGGTCAAAATATCGACGCTTATGGACGAGATTTACCTGGAACTACTCCCGAAGGTCGTCATCTGCATACACTGACAGACTTACTTTACTACATCCACGATATTGAAGGGATCGAGCGGATTCGGTTTACTACCAGTCACCCGCGCTACTTTACCGAGCGATTAATTAAAGCTTGTGCGGAATTACCGAAGGTTTGCGAATATTTTCACATTCCCTTTCAGTCGGGAGATAATGAGATTTTAAAAGCGATGTCGCGCGGTTATACGCACGAAAAATATCGGCGGATTATTGATACGATCCGTAAGTATATGCCCGATGCGTCGATTAGTGCGGATGCGATCGTGGGATTTCCGGGTGAGACTGAGGAACAGTTTGAAAAAACGCTTACATTAATTGCCGATATTAAATTTGATATGGTAAATACGGCGGCATATTCGCCGCGACCGAATACACCTGCGGCGTTGTGGAGCGACCAACTGAGTGAAGAAATCAAAGTTGACAGATTGCAGCGGATCAATCATCTCGTCTCGCAAACCGCGATCGAGCGATCGATGCGCTATCGCGATCGGGTAGAATCCGTCTTGGTTGAGGAACGCAACACCAAAAATCCCGCCCAAGTTTTGGGTCGAACTGGCGGCAATCGCCTCACCTTTTTCGATGGCGACATCGAAGAGCTACGAGGAAAAGTCGTACCTGTCAAAATTACCGATGTACGCGCATTTAGTCTAACTGGAGCGATGTTAACAACAATTAGTTGTTAAGAATGAGTCAGGTGAGAACTGCGCTCGCCGATACGCTGTGGAAAGGTAAGCTCACATCTTGCACCAGTTTGAAAATACTAGTGTTAACCCTAGCTCCAGGGTACCCACAAGGGGCACCCCTACAGGTTAATTGCGTAGGGGTGCCCCTTGTGGGTACCCTAAGATCTCTGCTTTTACTAGTCTTTCTGTATTGGTGCAAGATGTGAGTAAGCGTAACCCCCAACTGGAAGAATTCGCGATCGCCACATTAGCAATACAATCCGATCGAGATTATTGGGATCTGTTTATCGAACTGGATGCCTGTTTCGAGCAAATTGCAGCTGATGGTCATCTCAGATTATTGCGAAGTCGATCGTTAGCCTAAAACAGATGCACAAAACAGAACGGGAAAAAATGTTGGCAAACGAGCCATATATCGCTGCCGATCCAGAACTAGTCAGGATGCTAGTAAAGTCTCAAAATCTTTGCCATACTTATAACTTATCGCATCCCGACGAAATCGAAACCCGCCGCGAAATAATTAAATCTTTATTTGGATCGATCGGTCAAACTTTTAAAATCGAGCCACCATTTCATTGCGACTATGGATGCCACATTTACGCCAAAGAAAACCTCTATATTAATTACGATTGCGTTATCCTCGACTGTAACCATGTCTATCTCGGTAATAATGTTTTTATCGCTCCCAAAGTCCAAATTTATACTGCATATCATCCACTAGATGCGGAAACCAGAAGATCGGGACTAGAGATGGCTGCACCGATTACGATCGGCGATGATGTGTGGATTGGTGGCGGAGCGATTATTTGTCCGGGGGTAAAGATCGGGAATAATTCAGTCATTGGTGCGGGGAGTGTCGTTACCAAAGATATTCCGGCAAATGTTGTGGCGGTGGGTAATCCTTGCAAAGTTAGCAAAGAACTCGATTTATAGCGAGTAGTAATGGTTTTGGGTGCCAAACAATGAATGCGAGCCTAAATATCCTCACCGAAGAGGGACTTTGAGAATCGATCGGGTACTCTAAAGAGACGGTGTATCGATACAACGCTAAATGTTGACTCTCAAAAATATTCTCTCAGTTTTACTCCTATTTATTCCCGTTTCGATCGCTGGTCACTTTTTAGGTTGGAGCGAGCCGATTATATTTATCACCTCAGCCTTAGCTATCGTCCCGCTGGCAGCGTGGATGGGGACGGCTACAGAAGAAATAGCTGTCGTGATGGGGCCTGCCTTGGGCGGGCTGCTAAATGCCACTTTCGGCAACGCGACGGAACTAATTATCGCCTTGGTTGCCTTGAAGGCGGGTTTGATGGATGTTGTCAAAGCCAGTATCACCGGATCGATTATCGGTAACTTATTGCTAGTAATGGGATTTTCGATGCTATTGGGTGGGTTGAAATATAAAGAACAAACATTTCAACCGATCGTCGCACGGGTAAATGCTTCGAGCATGAATCTTGCCGTAATCGCACTGTTATTACCAACAGCAGTGGACTATACTTCGACTGGCATCGGTGCTGATGTAATTCAGAAACTATCGATCGCGGTTTCGATCGTCTTAATTGGCGTGTATGGGTTAACGCTACTATTTTCGATGAAGACGCATACTTATCTCTACGATGCTGACTTTGAAATGGACTCTCAGGAATTGGCAGAAGCCAATCTCTGTGGCGAAGGCGATGAGGAAAAGGTCAATTTGCCCTTGTGGATTTCGGTGCTATTGGGCTGTACTCTACTCGTTGCTGTCGAGTCAGAATTTCTCGTTTCTACATTAGAAGTTGCGACTAAAGAGTTAGGTTTGACAGCACTATTTACCGGCGTAATTTTGGTACCGATTATCGGTAATGCTGCCGAACATGCAACTGCGGTGACAGTGGCGATGAAGGATAAGATGGATTTGTCTGTATCCGTCGCATTAGGTTCGAGTTTACAAATTGCCCTATTTGTCGCCCCAGTTTTAGTATTAGCTGGTTATGTAATGGGGCAACCGATGAACTTGAATTTTAACCCATTTGAATTAGTTGCTGTTGGTGTCGCGGTCTTAATTGCCAATTCGATTAGTTCCGATGGCCGTTCCAATTGGCTCGAAGGAGCTTTATTGTTAGCAGCTTATCTAGTCTTAAGTTTAGCGTTTTATTATCATCCCGCGATCGCTGGGATTGTTTAGTGTTTAATTGCATTATTCGATCGACGCGATCGAGTAAGATTCACCCCGATTGTTAAGTTAAAATTTCTACTCTAAATTATGCTGAATATTTTAGTTAGGTTGGCAATTTCAGTCACGATTGCCACTGTTGCGCTCCCGATCTCCACTTGCCCCAGCTTTGCCACCGAGCCGACTCTGAGCGAGATTCTCACTGGTAAAACTGTCCCGAGTACCATCAAAATCAAAGAGTTAACTCCTGACTGGCGTGCGCTAGCAACTAGCGGACAATTTGACTTTGGGAACACTTTTCAAACGATGATTTCGGCATTTGGGGGTGGTGCGCTCACCAGCAGCTACTACACCAAAGGACAGACGATCGCCTTAGCTGGCGAAACTTACATGATTGCCTATAGTTTGCTCGATCGTCCAGACAAAATTACTGGAGAGACAACATTAGGACTCTCTTTACTAAATATGAAAACAATCGGTAGTTTGACTAATATTCGCAGTTTGGCTCTCCTCTAGTCATGGTTATAACTTAAACTTATTAAAGTAATCGAAGCGAATGCGGAGATTATTTTAATAAGCAAGCTAACAGTTTTTCTCGCATGAGAGTGAAGCTTTTAAATCCATAGCTTTGACGTAGAATTAATTTAATTTTTGTATTAATTCCTTCTGTGACACCGCTCGTGGTTCTACTGATAAAATAATTAGCAATTTCTGTCAAATGATTTTCGATGGTATCACCTGCCGTCTTTAAGACAATTTTAGCATAACCCAGCCATTTTCCAATTGCTCTTAAGCCACCTTTGACAGTTAATTTACTTTCGTATATGCTTCTCAATTCCTCCTTTAAATCATAAGCTATGCTTAAAGAAGGTGACTTGGCAAGTATTTCAGATAGAGCTTCAATTTCTTCTTCTGACAAATCTTGATTGTTGCTTAAAAGCAAATAGCGATTTGTCAATCCTTTCAAGCCTAAATCAAGTCGCAATTTATTCAAAGATTTGTTGACTAGTTTCATCACATGAAATCTATCAATTATAATCGATGCTTTTGGGAAAACTTCTTTGATTACTTTTGGAAATCCTCCCCACATATCTACACACACTTCCTTGACTGACTCCCTGACAGACTGAGGTTGCCCCTTTAAGACAGCAATTATATCTTCACTTTTGTGAGAGTCAATTACTTCTATTAAAGAACTTTTGTCTAGATCGATTAGAACTGTTGCAAATCTCCCTTTTCCTTTACGACGACTAAATTCATCCAAACTCAATTTTTCTGGAAGTCCCCAGTCTTTTTTTTTAGCTCCCTTTCCGCAATTCTGCTAAATATTTGCTGGACTTGGGCTGGACTTAACTCTTCATTTCGACTTACTTGTTCGCAGCTTGATTCCTTGACTCTTTCGTAAATATATGCCTGATATCTTTCAGTAAATCTTTGTCTATTTTCCACCCATTCTAGCTGCTCAGTTGGATATCTTTTACACTGTCCACAATAAAATTTACGTCTAGGAACTTTCAAGTATACTCCAGCTCCAACAATCGACAAGTCTCTAATTAATCTGTGGCTAGTTTTTTGAATTATGTCAGTATAAGTTTGACAGTTAGGACAGTTAATACCTGCATTTATTATCTCTAATTGAATAAATGTAAAGCCAGCTTCTTTATAGCAAGTAAAAACCCTAGTATTTGGTAAGTTTAATAAAGAATTTAGATGAAAGTCCATAAAGAGGAGGAGTATAAAATGTAGCGACAGCTACATTTTATACTATTTTCCGGGGAGAGCCCTAAATGACCGCGCATAATCGGGATTTGTTCGGAAGTATGCGTGAGTGCTGTCCGAATATGTGCTGGCATATCATCTGCGCCTTCGGCGGAATGAATGTATCTACCATCTTCTGGAACTAGCTTGGCAAGAAAATTAGCTAAGTCAATTAAGACATCCGGATCGGCATTTTCTTGGATTACTAGGCTAGCAGATGTATGCCGCAAGAATAAGGTACACAATCCAGTTTTAATTCCCGACTCAGCGACAATATTAGTTATCTTAGAGGTAATTTTAACAAAGGATTTCGGAGTGCTGGGAATAGTTAATAGTTTTTGGTAATGTGTCACAAGAGTTAATTAAAAAGTAATTTTAATATCTGTTGGGGCAGGCTTGTGTAAATATTGCTCTCAACAAAGCTTATCCTCTCTACTCGAAAAAAGACAAGTATTTAATAATTTTGCAGATAATCGATTATCGAATTAGCGATCGAGAGGTTGCCATCAATTGCTAGTTTCGTATTAACTCGTGGCGGCTGCACTGGTTGGTGAAGAAAATCCCAGTTATCGGCGAAAAATGTATCGGGACTAATCACTTGATGATAACCATAATCTTGCATCCCATTTAGGATGATTTCAGATTCGGCAAAGCCGGAGCGGGTGAGTGAAACGATCGGAACCTGTAATTTCAAGGCTTCTGAATAAGTACAATATCCTGGTTTGGAAACGACTCGATCGCATAGTGGCATGAAATCAACCGGACGAAACTTGAGGTCGGTAACTTTTACTAGGTTAGGTAGATCGGGTGCGTGTAGATCGAGCGTGATAAACAGATGTTCTGGAAATTGACTGATATTATGATACGGAATTGCATCGAGACTCAATCCGCCAAATGTAAGTAATATTGTCTGTTGTTGCGATCGATCGAGATTAAACTTATCGCGTAATTCGTCTAATGAATATTTCGGATCGCCACCTGTCAAGCCGACATCTTCGACATGGGGAAATCGATCCATCGACTCATGTAAAGGCACGCGAAATAACCGATCGCATTGGCCGTAAAGTTCGCCAATCCAATCGGCAATTTTATTAAACTCGCCACCCCAATCTCGATAAATAAAATCCCATCCGAAGTTACTTGACATCCAACAAGGAATACCTAATTGTTTGGCAATTGCGGTTGATAATGGGGGGGCATCCGCAAAAATTAGATTCACGTTATGCTCTCGACAAAATGCTACTTCATTCGCAACGATTTCTTCCTGTCGATCGATGATTTCATTCCACCGGGATAAGGTCGTATTGAGATCCATTTTCAGACTATCAGCTTGCACTACCCCAACATCAAAACCCAGATGCCGATAGATAAAATCCCCATCGATGTAACATTCTAACAACCATTTTGGAGCTGTAGTGACGAGAATTAATTCAACAGTCGGCATCAACTTTTGGAGCTGTCCAGCAATCGATGCAGTCCGCGCCGCATGACCGAAACCGTGGTTGGTAATTGCGATATAAACAGTAGGATTAGCCATGTAAATTATGCATTAAAAAAACGATCGACTCATCAATTTCAGCAGTAGTGGTAAAGTAATGAGTGCAAGCGCGGATACAATCTGGATCGACGATCGTGCGGAGATAGAAATGATTCCGTTCTAAAGATTGCACTAATCTAGCATGGTTTCTGGTATCAACTTGAAAAGACACCAAACCTGACTGCGGCGCTGTTTGGCTCAGACAGGTAATCCCCGGAACTCGTTGTAAACCTTGCCACAAATAGGTCGCTAAACTCACAATTTTGCTATAACGATCGAGCGCACTGCCCCAAGCTTGGTGGATATCGATCGCCGCACGCAAGCCAGAATACAACGGATAGGCAGATGTGGCAACTTCATACCGCCGACTATCAGCAACTAAAGGTAAAGTTGGTTGGCTATAATCCAAACTGCGCCAGCCGATAAATGTTGGCTGTAAACTCGATCGCGCATCGGGATGAATGTACAAACCGCCTACTCCTTCTGGCCCGCACCACCATTTATGTCCGGTGAAGGCATAGAAATCTACACCCAATTCATCCAATTTTAGCGGCAATAAGCCGACAGATTGCGCTGCATCGATCAGAATCTGAATCGGTTTAGCACTGGCATACTGCCGAATCGCCGCCGCGATTTCAGCTACAGGTACTACCTGTCCGGTGTTCCATAACACATGGCTGAAGACAACCAGCCGAGTATGCGGTTGTAACTGTGAAGCAATAATAGTCACCGGATCGCCAGTATTTAAAGTCGCCAATAGTGGAAAAAGATCCACGCTCACTTGAAACCGCCGACAGATTTCTTGAATACTCGCAATTACGCCTGGATGTTCGCAGTCTGAGAGCAAGATTCGATCTCCAGGTTGCCAATCGATGCCCCAGAGGGCGATGTTACAGCCTACCGTGACATTCTCGGTCAACGCGATCGAGTCTGCCGTTACACCCAACTCAGATCCGATCGCCTGACGGGTCAAATTTGACTCGCGGATGACCCATTCGCTAGTTTTTAACCCAAATGGCCCCTGGGATTGAATCTCGCCATAGGCGGCGACGATCGCATCCAAGGCAGCTTGAGGCATGGGGCCTTGTCCGCCATAGTTAAAGTAGGATTTGTTAGCTAGGGCGGGGAATTGTTGGCGGTGGGTATTCACGAGTTTTAGGAGATTGCGACGATACTATACTCAAATTACTATTTCTTGAGATCGAATTTATCGATGCTGCCGCGCGAATAGTCATCTAGCTTAAACCCGTCGATCGTTTCGGCCAAGCGTTTATAGACAGCACTTTTAACTTCGACACCATCATCTGGTAGCATCCCGACGATGATTAGCTTACGTTGGAATGAAGTCGTTTTGGCATTTGGCTGGCAACTAGCTTGTTTATTGCGACCGAGATTGAGAATGCGATAATCGGTCACCTCAAATAATTTCTTGACCAGTTGCTCGCGAATAGTCGTTGCTCTACTTAACGATCGCAATTCTTCTTCTTCATTCGACCCTTCACAAGAAGCCATCCCCAAGACAATAATCCGGCTGGGACTGCCCATTACTTTATAAATACTGCCTTCTGTTTTCAACTTCTGTTCGAGCAGCGAAATCGGCAGTGCTTGAGATTGTCCTTTGAGGCGAATCTTATCGGTTGCGGCTAGCTGCCACTCATAACTATCGCTCAAGATCGCCATGTTGATCTCGGCTAATTTACCCTGCTTGTCTTTAACCTTCAGGTAGGGATAATATTCAACATCGCCCTCTCTTTGAGACTTTTGTACGACTGATGGTGGGGTTTGCAGTGGCGCGGGACAGAGTTGATTGTTACCGCCGATATAACACTCGATCGGATCGCGGTAGACATGAGCTAATAACCCAAGCGCACCCACTACAGCTAACGAACCAACTAGCGCGGCTCGTGACGGCCATTTATTTACAGGTGGCGCGTCTAATGCATCGACGATACAACCTACAGATTGATGGCGATCCTGAACTTCGGTCATCAACATTCGATCGAGTGCATGTCCCAACCGTTCGCTAATCCCCCGTTCTTGCTCGACAAGTTGCTCCCGCCAAATCCACTTGTTGGTCATGAAATCATACAGTCGATCGGGAGTCACATCTGTCAGCAGATGGATACAGGTGGCTCCTAAAGCATAGATATCGCTGGCAGGGTATGCAACACCAGCTCGAATCTGTTCGGGGGGTGCATAGCCCATTGTGCCTCCAGTAGTTCCCCGCGACAGTACCGTACTGTTGAGATGTTTGGACATCCCAAAATCGATCAGTACCAACTGGCCGTTGTCGCGGCGCATGATATTCTCTGGCTTGATATCGCGATGAATTACGCCGTTATCGTGAACGAATTTTAAAATCGGCAGTAGATCGTCTAATAGTTGGCGCACTTGAGCTTCTGAATAAGCGCCATTCTTATCCAATTCTTTGAGCAGATTTTGCCCGTCGATAAATTCTTGAATCAGATAAAATCGGCGTTCTTGCTCCAAATAGGCAAATAATTGGGGGATTCGCTTATTCGATTCGTTCCCTAGTCGGTCTAATTGCTCGCCTTCTCGTTGAAATAGATCGATCGATTTTTGAAATGCTTCTGCATCGTCGAGTACTTGCGGCGCAGGGAAAAACTGCTTGATTACGCACCGCTTTTCTTCCGGCATATCCGTATCGATTGCCAAAAAATTTCGACTCATACCACCACTATCGAGAAAACTAATCGCTCGATAACGATCTTTGAGTAATAATTTGCTGCCACAAGCCTTACAAATCTTCTCCCCATCTGGATTCTGTGGCTGATGACAGTTGGGGTTGAGGCAATAGCTCATGGAGGTAAATACTAACGCTCGATGGGTGATTTGTAGCTCGATGCTTTTTGCTAGACAACTGACACCGATCGACCAACCGAGCGGTGCAAATAATTTTGAGCCTTGAAATGACCGATACAAAGATTTTATAGCATACGATCGCCGTCGTGAGTGTAGGATTATTTACCGATCGATTCTAACGATTACCTGACCTGGATCTCAGCCGCAGAGCTGATTTTGTGGCTGGGAGTGCCTCACTACTAGTAAGACAAACGCGAGACGATGGCTTCCGAACGAGAAATCGCCCTTTAAACACGAGATAATATAAACTACTGAGTAGATCGAGACGATCCCGAATCTGTCTAGGAATTAAGAGCTAATTGAGATCGGAATAGATCCCCAAGTAAATCGAGACAAACTACTTAACAGTCTAGTAATAACTGCATATGTCCCCCCAGATCAAATCCCTGTTCGATTGGTTTGCCGATCGTCAAAAGACCAACCCCAGCATCCAGCCACAACAGGAGCGGGAAATTGCTGATGGGCTATGGACTAAATGTGAAGATTGTAACGCGATCGCTTACAGCAAGGATCTCGCTGCCAATCAAATGGTCTGTCTCGAATGTGGGCATCACAAACGTGTTTCTTGTCACGAGCGGATCGCTCAATTAATCGATGCCAACACTTGGACGCAGTTAGACGAACATCTCCAACCGACAGATCCGCTGAAGTTCAGAGACCGCAAAGCTTATAGTGACAGACTGCGCGAAACTCAACACAAGACGGGATTGACTGATGCAGTCATCACTGGGTTTGGCAAGATTGAAGGTTCGCCCCTAGCATTAGGCGTAATGGATTTTCGATTTATGGGCGGCAGTATGGGATCTGTCGTTGGCGAACGCCTCACTCGCGCGATCGAATACGCTACAGAGCACCAGATTCCCGTCGCGATCGTCTGTGCCTCTGGTGGTGCCAGAATGCAGGAAGGAATGCTCAGTCTGATGCAAATGGCTAAAATTTCGGCAGCGCTGGAAAGACATCGTGAAGCTCGATTGCTGTATCTCCCGATCCTGACTCATCCCACGACAGGTGGTGTCATTGCCAGTTTCGCCATGTTAGGTGATATTATCCTTGCCGAACCCAAAGCAACGATCGGATTTGCTGGCAGACGGGTGATCGAACAAACCCTCCGGGAAAAACTCCCCGATGATTTCCAAACCTCAGAATACCTACTCCAAAAAGGTTTCGTTGACAAAATCGTGCCCCGCACCCAACTCAAACACACGATCGCTCAGTTAGTACGATTGCATCAGCCCATAGAAGTGACTAGTGGCTAGTGGCTAGCAATTAGAATTCCACGCGCAAGTGCGTTGTTTTAGAAAAATAATACTTCGATCCTGCACCCAGCTATTAAACTAGCCACCAGCCACTATCCCCTAATTTGTAAACTTTTCTTTACTTTATGAGGGAAAATAGAGCGGGTGTGGTCGAGATAATGGATGATATTGGCAATATGAGATAGCTGTGGCTTTAAATTCTGAGTTTAGCCGTGTTGTGCGATCGTCATCTAAATTTAAAAAGTTATCTTTCGAGGGAGAACCATGCTCAAGCGATTTCTGTTGCTGGCTGTGGCAACCATATTGTTTGCATTCCAAACCTTAGTTACCAGTGCTAATGCCATCGAACTTGATGCAGCAACACGCACAGTCAAATTAAACGACAAGGGTGAGACCGTCACCCTGAACCTCAAGCAAGTCAACAAAGGCAGACAGCTATTTGCTTCGACTTGTGCCCAATGTCATGCTGGTGGAGTTACCAAGACTGACTTCAATGTGGGTTTAAGTCCCGTAGATCTAGCTGGTGCGACACCACCGCGCGATAATATCGTGTCGATGGTGGATTATATGTATCATCCCACGACCTACGATGGCGAAACGCCGATCGCTGAATTACACCCCAGCAAGGATAGTGCCGACATTTTCACGGAAATGAAGAACTTATCCGACCAAGATATGTATGCGATCGCTGGACATATCCTGATGCAACCCAAGATCGTGGGCGAGCAATGGGGTGGCGGTAAAACCGTAAGATAACAATCGCCCTCGGAGCTAGTAAACGATCGCGCTTCAGGTCTGCTGCGGCAGCGACGATCGATCCGACAAGTAAAAAGCGCTCGCTTAAGCTATTTGCCGATGTCTGAATCGTCGCTCGATCTTACTACCTCGATGGTAGAGAATCTGTACCAATCTATACTAGTTGCTAGCAGCTAGCTCCCTAAATTGTTAAAATTTAGATACAGATAAATCTCTTTCTTGCTTATCGTCCGAGCAACAAGGGTAAAATGACCGAACGCTAATTTGTGTTTCTTTAGATAGAAAGGAGAACCGTTTTGAAAAAGCTGATTTCGATTTTTACAGTAGCCATTGCCTTATTTGCGATCGCGTTTAGCAATCCCGCATTAGCTGGCGATGCAGCTAGCGGTGGCAAAATCTTTAGCGCCAATTGTGCTGCTTGTCACGCTGGTGGCAACAATGTGATTATGGCCAAAAAGAACCTCAAGAAAGAAGCTCTTGCCGAATATGGGATGAACTCGATCGCGGCAATCACGACTCAAGTAACTAACGGCAAAAATGCAATGCCGGCTTTTGGTGGTAGACTCAGTGCTGCTCAAATCGAAGATGTAGCTACTTATGTTCTAGCTCAATCGGAAAAAGGTTGGTAGGATCTAGTGGCTAGTGACTAGTGACTAGTGGCTAGTTACTTGAGTTAGCTAAGTAGTGGCTGGTGAATGCGGATGTTCGATCGATAAGTTGCCTATGATTAGGTTATTCTCGATCGAGATGAAGCGATCGCCAGCCACTTTTGAATTTATGGAACTCCCATGCTAGATATCAACAAAGTCGCCAAACAGTTGCCGGGAATCGGACAGCACTTAGTTCGGGAAAATGCGGCTAACCAGCAAAGATTGCAATTAGCGACTACCTCCCTCTACCAGGCGATCGATCGCCAGATCGAATTAGCACAGATCCAGCAACAGTGGGGCAATCGCCTCTTTTTTAATACTTCGATACCTGTCGAACCGCTCGATACGCGGATCGACATTGCCGCACCACCACCGCAGCAAACCGTACTCGCTACCGATGGCTCCCAAATTGCCCCTAGCCACCATGAAATTGCCTATTGCTATCTCATCAATGTCGGTCGGGTAATGATTCACTACGGGCAGAATTTACATCCGCTGCTAGATAGCATTCCGGAAGTTTTTTATCAACAAGAAGATTTATATATCTCTCGCCAATGGGGGATTAGTACCGAAGAATGGTTGGGGTATCGCCGGGCGGTTTCTGAAGCCACAGTCCTCGCAGAATTGGGCTGTAGCTGGGTCGCACCACCTTTTAGTTTCAATGAGGTCGAGCCGGATTCACCCCCTGTTAAGCCGCGCGTACCCACCTTAGCGATGGTCGATGGCTCGCTGGTCTATTGGTTCCTCGAACAATTACCGACCGATGCCAGAGAGCAAATTCTCAACCCGATTTTAGCAGCGTGGGAGGAGCTGCGGGTCGCAGGCATTCCGATCGTCGGCTATCTCAGTTCTTCGCGGAGTATCGATAATCTCAACCTGCTGCGATTGCTGACTTGTCCTCATGAAGTGCCTGACTGTCCGACTCACTGCGCGGATGAGAAACGATTACCTTGCCAGCAGTTTGAAGGGGTGCGCGACACCACGCTGTGGAATACGCAATTATCACCAGGACAACGCAGTTGCTGGTGGCAGAGTACCGCCAAGATTCTAGACTGGTACGACGATCGACACAAGATTTATTTCTGCTATCTCCACGTCGGACAGGAAATCGCTCGCGTGGAAGTTCCCGCCTGGGTAGCGCAAGATGAGACTTTGGCGGGTGTAGCGTTAAGCCTGATTATCGCTCAAGTCAATAAGGGTTATGGCTATCCAGTTGCCTTAGCTGAAGCCCACAATCAAGCCGTCGTCAGAGGTGCGGATCGATCGAGCTTTTTTGCCCTCCTGGAACAAGAACTGATTAAAACTGGACTAAAAAATGTCGGTACATCTTACAAGGAAACTAGAAAACGCGGCAGTATTGCCTAAACAGCCCATCGATAATTTATCAACGTGGCTTCTTGGAGATCTGTCGCTGAAGACTGGCAACTAGCTTAGGCTTGAGGGCCTCTAGTTCTTCTTTGAGCCAGCGTTTGCTCTCCTTGATTTGACCGTGTGCGGCGGGCAGGTGTTGACTCTCGTTCGACCAATCCTTCAAGAATTGAATTTTTTTGCTAACGATATTACCGGAAATCACGCATACACATTTGTCATCGCCTTCTAGCGCAAATAAGAATAAACGATAAGTACCGGATTGAGTGAGAGTTTTGAGAATTTTTTCACCGATCGGCTTCTTGAGATCGAGATAACAAGGTAACATCCGATGGTGTTGTTCGTCTTGATAGAGTGTTGTCAACCATAACAGCATCGGATGGGGTGAGGAGACAAACAGAAACTGGGAGTGAGGTTTATTCTTTTTATATTTCTCGATGTCCTCACGGGAAAGCATGATCCACAAAGTAGCTACTTCCGCGCCCTCCTGTTGGATTAATTGGGGAAAGACAATTTCGGCTCTAGGTTTATCTTTTGGCCAAATACTGCGATGACAGATCTCTTCGGTAGCAGACTGAGCTGTAACCAGTAACGGTAGCTCGCCAATCGGCTCTTTTCTGCTTGGTACGGTTAAATGTTGTGCCGATTCTTTTTCGACACGTTCGAGAGTTTTGAGGATTTCAGTGACATTGGTGGGACGACGTGCGGCAGTTTTTGCCATACACTGATTGACCACATCCATCAATTCCTGCGGCAAGTTGAGTTTTGCTTTGACTTCAGTAAATGCTTTGGGGGTTTGCTGATGATGGCATTGAAACCAGCCTTCAAACGAACTGGTTTTGGGTTTGAGTGGGAGTTCGCCCGTGAGCATTTGGAACATCATAATGCCCAAGCTATAGATGTCCGCACGATTGTCGAGCGTTTTACCGTCCATTTGTTCGGGCGAACAGTAGGCAGGAGTCCCCATAAATCCAGTCGGCGAGTCATCGGATTGGAGAAGCGCGATGCCAAAATCCAAGACTTTGACCAATTCACCCAAGGTAGCATCCTTGACTACGATAATATTGCTGGGTTTGATATCTCGATGCACGACTTGGGTAACATTTCCCTCGATCTCGATCCCATCGTGAGCGCATTGTAGCCCCAAGCAAATTTGCCGCATGAAGCCAAAAAATTTCGGCAGTGGCATGGGTTTATTTTGCATCACATCTTTGAGACTGTGCCCCTTGAGGAATTCCATCACGTAAAAGGGCATTTCCTCGTCATCGAGACCATAATCGCGGACTTTGACGATGTGGATACTTTTTTCTCCCAACAGGGCACTGATCGTGGCTTCACGCATAAATCGATCGCGCACCCGTTGGCTCATCTTGGCGCGCGACAAAAATTTGACAGCTACAGTCACACCACCGAGTAGTGTATCTTTGGCCTGATACACTTGCCCCATCGAGCCTTTCCCCGCTATCTCTAGTAGTTGATAGCGTTGAACCAATAGGCGACCATAATGTTCGTCTCTCACGCGATCGATGCCTCCAGACTGCTCGATGATGAGATATGCAACCAGTTAATCCTAGTCGATCGATGATAGAAATTGAATATCAACACAGAGGGAAGCGGGGTAATTTGTTCGATTTAAGTCCAGCTGAAATTAGTTTGACTCGATTAGATCGAGTAGTAATCAGGCGATCTAGCAGCTACTCGTCGGGTGCTGAATTGGCGATCTAGAGCCTCAATCATCATGGTAGAAAGCTTGAACCAAGCGATAATCCCCTTGCAAATATTACAGACCTTGACCAATGTTACTCAGTGACAATTGAGGAGGGCGATCGTAAGAGTATATCTCAATATACCCAAATCTTTAGAGGTGATGGACATCACCTAACAGGACTGGATATTTTGCGCCGGTAGCTCGGGGTAGATTGCCCGGAAGTTGCAGCTGTCGCCAATATGCTAAAACGGCAAAGGCGATCGCTTCTTTATAGTCTCCATTTATACCCGCATCGTCGGTAGTCATCACTTGCGTAGCTGGCAATTGTAATTGGAGGCGGTGACGTAGATAGAGATTGCGACTGCCGCCACCGCAGAGTAAAACCCGATCGGGTATTCGGGGTAAAAAGCGGCGGTAACTATCAGCGATACTCCCAGCGGTCAGCTCGGTTAATGTCGCTAATAAATCGGCAGCAGCGAGCTGATAAGTGGCCGCATCAGCGATACAAGCTTGGAGATAATCTAACCCAAATAGCTCCCGCCCGGTCGATTTCGGTGGTACCGCTCGAAAATATGCCTGCGCCAACCATTGCTGGACTAATGGTTCGCAAACTTTACCCGTCGCCGCCCAGGCCCCATCGCGATCGAAGGTTAATTCGCCCTGACTGAGCTGGGTGACGGCCAGATCGAGCAAACTATTGCCAGGGCCAGTATCCCAGCCGCAGACACTCGCTTCCCAGTTGGGTTGACTGGTGGGGGGCAGATAGGTGAGGTTACCGATACCGCCGATATTTTGGACGCAGCGATGCTCGTGGGGATGGCTGAGGAGATAGGCATCGGGTTTGGGTACTAGGGGGGCACCTTGTCCGCCTGCGGCGATATCCGCCGCTCGAAAATTATCGATCGTGGTAAGTTGGCAAGTTGCCGCAATTAACTCTCCGCGTCCGAGTTGGCAGCTATAACCCATTTGGGTAGTAGTGGTCGGACGGTGGAAGATAGTCTGCCCGTGAGAACCGACGAGCTGAGCTGGTACTTGTCCCGATTGAATCGCGATCGCCGCGCGACCGAAACAGGTGGCAATCGCATCATCTAATGCTGCCAGTTCGAGCATCGATAATTTTGCCCCGCCACACACAGCTAGAATTTGCGATCGCAAATTTTCCGGATAGGGATAAGTCGCCCCTGCCAAAAGTTCGACCCGCAGATCGAGCGTCGTGCCGCTTATTTCGACTAATGCCGCATCGATCCCATCTACCGATGTTCCACTCATCAACCCAATTACTCGCATAAATCACCGTCTCCACTGGGAGGTTAGATTGGTATCTTTGCCCGATCGACTGTTCGAGAGTTTCTAGCGATCGTCACTGCTCGGGGTCACGATCGCCAGTCAAAAACTAGCATCAAACCCGCCCCAATCTCTAAAATAGAGCTTTCGGTGCGGCAAATTTTCGATCGACAACCCCATCGATCCGCTCGTAGCTGTGTTATAATCGCAAGGCTGTGGGTCAATATTATAACTCACTTATATTACCAGCTAAATTGCTCCAAAATGATTAAAATCCGCCTCAAAAAATTTGGTAAAAAGCGAGAAGCTAGTTACCGTCTCGTCGCAATGCAAAGTACTTCCAGACGCGACGGTCGCCCCCTCGAAGAACTAGGCTTCTACAACCCCAGAACCGACGAAGTTCGGCTCGACACCGAAGCAATCCTCAAAAGACTCCAACAAGGTGCTCAACCAACTGAGACCGTGCGCCGGATCTTGGAAAAAGAAAATGTCATCGAGCAAATAGCTAGAAAATCAGCGTGATGGTTGATGCCGAAAGATCCAACTTGCCTGATTACGAACGATTAGTCAAATTTTTATTTCAACCGTTCTTGACTGCAACCGAAGCACTCGGTGTCGATTGTGAATACACGCTCGATCGCCATCGGGTGTGGATTCGGGTAGCTGTTGCCAGCACCGACCAAGGTAGTGCCTTCGGTCGTGGAGGCAGAAATATCCAAGCAATTCGCTTGGTGCTCCAATCTGCTGCCACACTCGGCGGTCAATCGATTCATTTAGATGTCTACGGTAGCAATTCTGGTCAGCGGGAGCGCGATGTCGATCGCGAAGCCTCAGATGGCGATCGATCCAGCACCAGGAGATCGCCACCCAGCGATCGGCCACCTGCGCCCAAACCCACTCGCAAACCGTCCAATGGTGAAGAGCGGTCTGCTTCGAGTGGTGGAGATAATCCCAGTCTACCGCCACCACGTCCTCGGCGCTAATTAGCTGCCAGCTTTAGCCCATCATCACCTGTTGAGTTGCCATCAATGCTGCTAAACCGATCGCCCCGCGCTGCGAAACGCGATCGTTGGACATCCCCAACCAAATGCGATCGGTACCCCGCTGATGGCGGTAAAAACGCGGCGAAGTATTGATATAGACACTCGCACTATTGACCCCAGCAACGAATTGTTGAGTTTCGAGATAAGAATCCGTCACGATACAATCGGCATGTCCGCTACTAAACCTGTTGATCGTCGCCACCGCCTCATCGACACTTTCGACTAGTCTGAACGCAATAACTTTCCGTAAATACGGATGCTGCCATTCCCCATCTTGGGCGAGCCGCAAATATTCCCCATAATTAGATACCAACTCGCGATCGCCTCGCAGTTGAAAACCTTTGTCCTTAAGATTTTTCCATAATAACGTCAGCGAAGCGGGTTGTCGATCGACATGAATCAACACCTTCTCGATCGCATTGACCGCATCTGGCTCGCCGACATGACTATCGGAGATCGCATGGCGAACCAGATCTAAGTCCCCATTCGCCCCCCAATATAGATAACAATTGCCGATCGCCGCAGGCAACAACGATACTGTCGCTTGCTGAGCTACTTGGTGAATTGAAGTCGGTCTACCATAGGCGATGGCTAAATTAACCTGCTTGGTCTGCGTCAATAGGCCGTATAACAGACTTGGATTGGGATCGACCAGCTGGACTGCATCTGGTGGCAGATCGATCCGTTCTAAGCCCGATCGGAGGGCAGTGGCAATCGCCAGATTGCTATGTCGAGCTTCAGCCCCACCCCTCAACAGCAGACTATTTCCAGTTTTAATACACATCCCCGCCATGAGTGTTGCCAACTCTGGCAGCGCTTCATACAAAAAAGCGATCGTGCCTAATGGTTTGACTTGACTGTAACTATGGCGATCGCTAGTCTGCGAACCGAGATCGCTACTCCCATACATCGATGATAATTGGCCCAGCCGAGCTAACAGATCGATATAGCGTTGGAGACGCTCGGGTGTGAGCTTCAACCAATCGAGGAGCAAATCGGAGATTTCTAATTCCCTACTTGCTTCCAAGTCGAGGGTATTAGCTTCGAGAATATCTTGGAAAGCCGCTCTCAGAGATGTTACCATCGATTCGATCGCGCGTTCGCGCTGCTTGCTGCTGCTAAGAGCGAGATGTCGTCCAGCTCGAACAGACTGGTTTAAGACGCTAGCTAAGCTGGGGGTGTCACTCGCATTTTCCATAGAGAGGTGCTTAACCTTGGCTAAATAACCAAAACATGATGACGATAAGTAAAAAAATAGCTATCGCCATTGATGATACAAGATTAAGGAGCGGACTAGCAGCGATCGCGTGATAACACAGCCGCAAGATTACCATCGAGAGGGCAATCAACCCCAAACTTTGCAGCCATGTCCACCGCTCGCGAGGCTGCCACAATGCCCACATGGTACTGCCAGGGAACGAACGTAGGCTCTGCCACCGCGTACCATTCCAGGCATATCTGCGCTTGTAAGGATAGCTAACCGCTAATTCCTCGATCGTCAAGCCATCTGCTTGGACGACAAAAATGCGACGACAACGTTCACAGCCAAAGGCTTCAGTTAGGACGATCTGCTGAAGTTTGCCCTTGAGATGGCACGGACACGGATATTCTCGGTCTAAGTAAATCTTCTGGTGGGATTGAGTAGGCACGAGTGGTATGGCAATCTAGCACGATCGTTGGCATAAGCGCAGGATCTGCCAACACGAAGCGGTTGCTTTCGCAACAGCCTCACCGCTGGCGATACAAAACGAGAATCGGCACTAATCCCAAGCAAAAACTTAGGTTATTCTCATATCGTACAAAAAAGTCTCCTAATTTTTAGGAGACTCTTCATTAACTCTTTTAACATGAATCGTACTTTTAAGCGGGAGACGCGATTCGAACGCGCGACATCAACCTTGGCAAGGTTGCGCTCTACCACTGAGCTACACCCGCAGTTAATTGGTTTTTAACCACGAATCTTATTATTGCAGAGATACTGTGGGTTGTCAATACCCAGATATAGAATTTCTAGCTCGCACTCGATCGAGTCATGTCCGCCGATGTGAAAGCCGATCTGGATCGCCCCAAAAATAGCACCGATAATAGTTGTAGAGAGAGATTGGTTTTATTTGGCTCCATAAAGCAACGATGAAGAGAAAGCACAAACTGGACTGGCAGGGATTGAGATTAGTTGCAAAAACGCTCCGCCAGTCGGTATCGGTATTTCGTTATAGTGGCAAGGCTTTAAATCTGGTATGGACTACCAGCCACGCTTTGACGATCTCGCTAGCAGTATTGACGATCGGGAGTGGATTGTTGCCGGGGGCGATTGCCTATATCGGCAAATTAATCGTCGATAGTGTGGTGTTGGCGGCGCGGAGCGGCTTGGAGATCGACAAACAATTGGCGTTGGAATACGTTGGGCTAGAAGCGCTCGCGATCGTCATGTTAACCGCTTGTCAGAAAGGGTTAATGGTGTGTCAATCGCTATTGCGAGTACTACTGGCACAACGGGTAAACGAATCGATTCTCGAAAAAGCCCTAACTTTAGATCTAGCGCATTTTGAAGACTCAGAATTTTATGACAAGATGAGTCAGGCGCGATCGCAAGCCTCCAGCCGACCGTTATCGCTGATTACTCGGACGTTTGGCTTGTGTCAATCAGCGCTAACTTTAGTCACCTTTAGCGGGTTATTATTGCGATTTTCGGGATGGGCGGTAGTGGTATTAGTAGTAGCAGCAATGCCATCATTCATTGCCGAAACTCGATTTTCCGACCATGCCTTTCGGTTATTTCGCTGGCGATCGCCAGAAACTCGTCAACAACATTATTTAGAAACATTATTAGCTAGAGAAGATTACGCCAAAGAAGTCCAACTCTATCAACTCGGAGCGATGTTATTGCAACGTTACCGCAAGATCTTTTTGCAGCTCTATGAAGAAGATCGCAATCTCACGATTAAGAAAGGTTGGTGGGGTTATTTACTGGGATTATTGAGTACGGTGGCTTTTTATGCAGCCTATGTATGGATGGTCTTTGAGGCGATTGCGGGGAGAATTTCATTAGGCGAGTTGACGATGTATTTAGTCGTTTTCCGGCAGGGACAATCAACTTTCTCTGGGGCATTGACAGCGATAGGGGGGATGTACGAAGATAATCTCTATCTTGCCAATCTCTATGAATTTCTGGAGCAGCCGATCCCACAATCTCAGGGTAAAATTACTCAAGGAATCGTCCCCAATGGAATTTGGCTCGAACATGTTTCCTTTAGTTATCCTGGTAGCGATCGACCAGTTTTAAAAGATATTTCCTTACATTTACCACTCGGTGAAAAACTCGCGATCGTCGGTGAAAATGGTTCCGGAAAAACTACCCTTATTAAATTATTAACCAGACTGTATACACCCACTAGCGGTCGAATCTTTCTCGATGGCGTAGATTTAAACGATTGGGATATCGATGTCTTAAGACGCAGAATCGGCGTGATTTTTCAGAACTTCGTTCAGTATCAATTTACCGTCGGTGAGAATGTTGGTGTCGGCGATGTGGCACATCTAGACGACCGACAGGAATGGGAAACCGCCGCCGATAAAGGGATGGCAACACCCTTTATCGATTTGTTGCCCCAAGGCTTCGATACGCAGCTCGGTAAATGGTTTAAAGGCGGACAAGAACTATCGGGCGGACAATGGCAAAAGATCGCTTTATCGCGGGCTTTCATGCGATCGGATGCCGATATTCTGATCCTCGACGAGCCAACTGCGGCGATGGATGCCGAAGCGGAGATGAAAATCTTCGATCGGTTTCATGCGCTCACTCAAGATCGGATGGTAGTGCTGATCTCGCATCGGTTTTCTACTGTGAGAATGGCCGATAAAATCGTCGTGATGGCAAATGGTGAAATTATCGAGCAAGGTAGCCACGAACAGTTATTAAATGCTGGCGGACGCTATGCTCGTCTATTCAAGCTGCAAGCATCTGGTTATCAATAATGTCATATAGCGGTTCTCATCCTAGTGAAGGGCATTATTAGTGGTTTTAGTGGCTAGTGGCTGGTGGCTAGTGGCTAGTAAATGTACCTCATTCGATTGGGAACCGCTATATCTTGCACTAGTTTAAATTAACGTGAGTCTCCAATGGGGCGCACCCCATTGGAGACTCACTTTACCGTACTAATCTTTCTGGTAATCGATCGAATCGCAATAGATCGTCATAACTTTCGCGTTGGATGATGATATTTGCTTCGCCGTTATTAACTAATACCGCAGCCGGACGAGTAATGCGATTGTAGTTGGAAGACATGCTGTAGTTGTAAGCACCAGTAGCGGGGACAATCAAGATATCGCCAGGTGCAGTAGGGGCGATTTGGGCATCTTTAATTAAGATATCGCCCGATTCGCAGTGTTTTCCAGCGATGGTGACGGTTTCTGTCATTGGGGCAGACATTTTATTTGCCACCATCGCGCGATATTGGGACTGATAAGTAATCGGGCGGGGATTGTCGGACATCCCACCATCGATGCTGATGTAGGTGCGAATTCCTGGTACCGTTTTATTGCCGCCGATGGTGTAGGCGGTGACGCAGCTACTCCCGATCAGCGATCTGCCTGGCTCGGATAGCACGCGGGGATAGGCGACTCCATGTTCGTCACAGGCGGTTTTGATTGCTGTGGCGACGTTTTCAACCCATTCGTCGATGCTTTGGGGGTCGTCGGCTTCAGTATATTTAATCCCTAAACCACCACCGACATCGATTTCACTAATAGATAAGCCGTGGCTGAGGGCGAGTTTATACCATTCCACCATTACGCCTGCTAAATCTTTGTGCGGTTGTTGCTCGAAGATTTGGGAGCCGATGTGGGCGTGAACGCCGATACAAGTAATATCAGCCTGTTTGCTCAGCCAAGTGAAGACTTCATCGAGTTGATTGGGATCGAAACCAAATTTACTATCTAAGTGTCCAGTGCGAATGTATTCATGGGTGTGGCACTCGATGCCTGGAGTGAGCCGAATCATCACCGAGACATTTTTACCTGCTTTACTCGCAAGTTCGGCAATATGTTCGAGTTCTAGCCAGTTGTCAGCAATGATTTTACAGTCTTTGGCAATTGCTAGATCCAATTCAGCAACAGATTTATTATTACCGTGAAAATAGATATTTTCGGCACTTATTCCGGCTTTGAGTGCGGTGAGAATTTCGCCGCCAGATACCACATCGATCCCGAGTCCTTCGCTACCAGCGATCGCACATACAGCCAGACAGCTCCACGCTTTGGACGCATATATTACTAGCGATTTTCCTGGATAATGTGTTTGCCACCCATCCCGATATTGTCGACAAGCAGTGCGAACTGAGGCTTCGTCTAAGATATATAGCGGCGAACCAAACTGTCGGACTAATTCTGTAACATCACAACCACCGACTTCTAAGCAATCCTGGTCGTTAACTGTTGCTGTAAGCGGAAGAATGTGTTGATTTGGCGATGCGTCAGGAGTATGCGCGGGTAAGTACTGGCGGCTGGTGGGATGTGCGGCGGATGTCGATACCATTGGATTGTGTCGGCTAGAATCTGAAACTATTCAATAATCATAACCTTTCAAATGTGGCGACGCGAAAAGCAGATCTGGTACTCGTACATTATCACTCGATCGAGGTGAGAACTATATTTGGGATCTTGGTGGGCGATCGACGATCGCTAACTAAAAATCTTTATGTTACACTCCAGCCGATTAGATATCTTTAGCTCGACTAAAATCGTAGCTGGTTGGCAAAATAGTCCAACCATGACTGACTCAACTCTTGCAATTGTTGTCGTTCCCTTGTCCCAAGTCCCTGGGGGTCAAACCGATAGCAATGGTGCAGATCGAGAATCTGTTTTAGGGTCGAGTACTGGTACTCTGGGAGGTGGGGTTTGATGCGTAACAACCATTGCTGGAAAGACTCGCCAGATAAGCGATGCAAATTTAAGTTTTGTAATGCTCGATCGATCTCATAAAACTCTGAGTCTAGACCCGATCGAACGATCTGAATAGACTGTTCGGGAGCAATTGCCACCTGCGACGAACGCTGCACTCGCCACCGGCGACCGAACCGCCAGAGCAAGAATAATCCCCCCAGGGCGATTGTCCATACCAGGATGGTTGTTCTGCCTGCAACTAGCTGTCCCAATCCTCTTGAGGCTTGAAAACTCAAGTACGACCACAGATCCGAGATCGTCTGGAAGGGAGAAGCCATTGCCTCTTCCTGTGCCGCCCAATCCGGCGGTGTTGTGTCAAAAGATTGCCAATTCCCGTTAGTGTAAGCCATCACCCAAGCATGGGCATGTCGGCTCCGCACGACAAACTGCTGCTCTAACGGACTCCATTCACGGACAGAATAACCCACAACATATCGCGCTGGAATGCCTGCACCCCGCAGCAGTAAGGTGGTTGCTGTTGCAAAATACTCACAGTGCCCCGTCCGTTGTTCGAGCAGAAAGGCGGAAAGAGGTGTTGAATAGTTGCCCGATCCAGCCAGTTTTAGTGAATAGCGGAAATTTTGGGTAAAGAAGTTCGATAAGCGATCGAGTACTCGATCGGCGGAAAGCTCCTTCACATTTAGAGTCTGAAGTGTCCGATCGATCGCTGGTTGCTCTGATGCTGGGATTTGTAAATCTGCTACGGTGGGTGGGGTGTCGATCGATTGTTGGGAGTTGAAGTGTGCTTGATAGGTGAGGGAATTCTCCTGTCCCCGCACCTTAACCGTACCATACTGATTCTGCATCATCTCCTCGACGTTGAGCCGATCGATTGCCGTTGTACCGTGGGGTAATCTCAAAATTGCTTTCCCACGATTGAGTTGGGATGAAATGGCGATTGAGCAAAGCTCACACTTCGTGAACGAAGTCGATCTAGTCTGGCTTGCTCCCAACTGCCAATTGCTGCCATCTGATTGGGGTAGAACTGGTGTAAACTTTGACTTTAACGCCAACCAGGATGCAGATTGATATTTGTTGTAGGTTGCTTCTCGCAGCAGTAACGGAAACTGTTGGCGATCGCCCACCACCCGAAAGATAATTTCATTGGATTGCTTTAAATCGTTAATACTGCCAAGTTGCGTCTGCTTTTGGTAAGGATCGATCGATTCTCCAGTAAACCCACTTAACAACGGAGCCACCTGCTCTTCTAATTTGGCCTGAAGTTGATGGAGTTGCAACTGTCCGCCAAACCCGATCGTTCCTGCCAGTACGAGCAAGCACAACCAGATCGCTGGATTAGCCTGTTGCGGGCGCAACGTCCACAGCAACCATGCCACTAAAACTAGGGTCGCACAATAGAAGACTAGGTTATGACGATTGGATGCACTAGCTGCGATGAGGCAAATCGCACAGTAGAGATAGTAGATGTTAAGTGTTGGTTGTTTGGCTGCGACCGCCTTGGTGACGCGCTTCGCGATCGGTCGAGATCGGCTGGAATCGGTCAACAACAGCGGTAACAACGTCGAAAACCGATTGACATAGATTTGCCCGATGACTAGGGGCAAGCACAGGAACGGCAGCCATTGCAGCAGACTATAGATGAACAGCGATCGATCGGCAATGAGCAGAAATACACTTGAACCAAGCACGACGATGCCCCAGAGCTTGCAAATATCCTTGAGTTGGTGTAAAGATAAATCCCACTGCGATCGGACAAACCACCGTCCCTCCAATACCAAGAAGACGATCGCCGCAAACCCCCACAAGCCTGTCTGAAATCCCCAAAAGCAAATTGCGAGGCTACATAAACTGGAAATTGAGGTGTTCATAACTGCATCAACCCTTCCTGAATTTGTCCTAGCTTGAGAATCTGAATCTGGCTCACATCCTGAGTCAGTTCCATCGACAAACCGAGATCGCAAAGCGTCGCCTCTGGCGAATCGCCCTGAATTACCAGTACAAGGGTTGGAATGCCTAAACTCTGAAGGTATTGCACCAAGGTTTTGCGCTCCTCATCCCAGTCTAAGAGGATGCAAATACAGCCACTCAACAGGGCACAGCGGGATTGAATTACAGGCAAAAAGGCGGCAAAGGATTTATCCTGACAGGGCACAACCGAGGCCAATAGTTCTAGCATCCGTTCCGTTTGTCCGAGTCCCCGCCCCGCCGTAAAGCAATAGGATTCCAATCCAACGAACATCAGATCCAACAACGATTCCTGTGTCTGAATCTCACAGGCTAAAGAGCTAGCGATCGCTACCGCTTCTTCTAAGATTTCGCTCTGTGCGTCTGATTGAAAGGTATCCAGAATCAAAGCATGACGGACAAAGAATTCCTCCTGCTCTTCTTTAACCATCGGTTTGCCGACTTTTGCCCAGCTCTTCCAATGAATTTTGCGGATCGGATCTCCCGATCGATATTCTCGCAGCGCACGGAATTCTTCGGCATCCCCCACCGAGGTAGCTAAGGCAACTCCCCCAGATTGGTGGCGACGTGCGCCCGGAAGCTGAATCGGCGGCAAATGATAGCGTTTGGGCAAAATTAAGACGGCTTGCGGTAAAGCAAGTGCAAGACAAGCATTGAATAATCCCAGGGGATCTGGAGCGGTAACGCTGATGCCGCGAAATTGGAGTAATCCCCGCTGCAACGGAATGATTTCTCCCATTACTTCTGTTTCGCTCTGGGGCAGGAGGGTGGGAAGATCGAGGCTAGGCGCGATCGCCCTGCGGCGGCGATCCATAATCCGCCGCCATTGTTGCCGTTGGATCTGCCAAGGAGTTCGCCAGTTGAGAACGCTAAATTCTCGTAGATTTGGAAAAGGTTCGACTAGAGATTCATAGAACTTCAGTCCCCTCTGTCGTCGTGGAGACTGATTTTGAAAGATAATCCGATACCGCAACGGCATTCCAACTGTGCCAAAACGCGGGAGGATGCGCCTTGCATTTACGCGATAACGCTGGAAACGGCTGGCAGCGATCGCGATCCCCAACAAGGCACCGAGCAAACAAAATACCTGGTAGGATAGACTTTGATTTGTATCCGCACCAACGATCGCCGCAAACAGGCAGCAGACCAGTACCCCCATTCCGCTGGGGGTAAATCGGCGGGTCAGCCACCTTTGCACACTATAACTACCTCGCACAATCCGATAAATAACAGGATTCATACACTAAGCGGGCATTGGCGTGGCACGTAAAATTTCCGCAACTACAGTTGCTGCCGTCCGGCCAGAAAATCGAGCCTGCGGTTCCATCACGAGCCGGTGGGCGAGTACAGCAACGGCAATTTCCTGGATATGGTCGGGCAAGACGAATTCATAGCCATCAAACAGAGCCAATGCCTGAGCGACTTTCACCAAGGCGATCGATCCCCGTGGGCTGGCTCCCAACTGTACCCCCTCAGCCCGTCGCGTTGCATCGATGAGATTCACCACATAGCGTTTCACTTCTAGACTGACCCGAATCTGCTGCACCTGTTGCTTCAAGGTCATAATATCTGCTACCGCCAGACAGGGGCGCAGTTGCTCGATCGACCGCCGATCGATGTGATGGGAAACAATCTCGATTTCCGCCTCCGGCGAGAGATAGCCCAAACTCAACTGCACTGCAAACCGATCCATTTGGGCTTCAGGTAGGGGGTAGGTGCCTCTAGAATCTACCGGATTTTGTGTGGCAATCACAAAAAATGGATCGTCCAGTTCCTTGACGTTGCCGTCGATACTCACTTGGGATTCAGCCATCGCCTCTAGGAGGGCAGATTGGGTACGGGGCGAGGCGCGATTAATTTCATCAGCCAGGACGATATTGGCAAAAATTGGCCCTTGATGGAAATGAAATGTACGCTCGATCGGATCTAGGATCGAAACCCCAAGTATATCGGATGGTAATAGATCTGGCGTAAATTGGATGCGCTTAAAGGAGACATCAACAGAACAAGCTAGGGCTTTTGCTAGGGTGGTTTTACCCGTACCGGGATAGTCTTCTAGAAGTACATGCCCCCCGCTAGCAAAAGCCGCAAGCAGCCGCCGAATAGCATTGGATTGACCCTTAACAGCCTGTTCGATGTTGTGGTGCAGACGTTGGTAAATCTCTTGCCCAGCTATGCGCTGGTGCTTTGTAACGGACAAATCCATAACCAGACCTAGAGTACTCTTCTTCAGGGTACCCAGAAAATCACAATTAGTTGTGGCTGAGCCGATCGCATTCGATCGCTAGTCTCAAATGTCGATCTCGATCTTAACGAACCGATCGACGAAGATGAATAGGTTTGTCACGATCGAAATCTGGAGATCGATCGTAATTAATGGATGGAGGATCTTTGCTCATCGGCTGTTTCGCGGATATTATCCGAACATTTTTCCACCTCATACTTCCAATTTTGGTGTTTAGGCAGAATCATTTCAGTCTAAACACTCTAGAAACTAGTCGATCGGATTTGAAACCAGCTAGATATTTCCAGCAATACTAGCCATAACTACGTATCTGTGTAATAATGGGAGTTTTGGGTTAAGTATTAAGCACAAGGAAACTGTATGTCCCGATATCGCGGACCGAGACTGAGAATTACACGCCGTTTGGGAGCCTTACCGGGATTAACTCGGAAAGAACCACGTCGTGCATATCCACCAGGTCAACACGGTCAAAACCGGAAAAAGCGTTCTGAATACGCAATCCGTCTCGAAGAAAAGCAAAAGCTGCGGATGAACTATGGTGTAAACGAGAAGCAAATGCTCCGCTATGTGCGCAAAGCAAGACGTGCTACTGGTTCCACTGGATTAGTTCTATTACAGTTACTCGAAATGCGGTTGGATAACACCGTATTCCGGCTGGCAATGGCTCCCACCATTCCTGGCGCGCGTCAACTAGTCAACCACGGTCACGTCACCGTCAACGGACGCACTGTGGATATCGCTAGTTATCAATGTCGCCCTGGCGATGTCATCGGCGTTCGCAATCGCGAAGCATCCCGCAAGTTGGTAGAAGCCAATCTCCAATATCCTGGTTTGTCAAACACCCCCAACCATTTGGAATTCGACAAAGCCAATCTAACTGGTAAAGTTACTGGCACGATCGAACGCGAATGGATCGCGCTCCAAGTCAACGAGCTGCTGGTGGTCGAGTACTACTCTCGCCAAGCGTAAAGATTTGGATTTTGGATGGCGGCTGCATCCAAAATCTATTCTCTTTGGCAATTATTTTTTAGTTATTTACACGATCGATGCTATCCACCAATCTGGGACATGGTGCGATGATAAACTCCAGTATCACTCCCAGATTCCCGACCTTTGTAATTAATTTCTGGCTTGAGTTCGAGCAAAGCGCGCACCTGAGATCGCAACTCCCGAGTACTAACTCCAGTGCGTAAGGAAGTTTTGAGATCGAGTTGTCCGGTTTCGTTGAGCAAACACGGACGCAACCACCCATCCGCCGATAACCTCATCCGATTACATTTGTCGCAAAAGCATTCGGACATCTGACTGATAAAGCCGATCGTCCCTTTAGCACCAGGAATTGCAAATACTTCAGCGGGGCCATTTCCCTGCACCTGGCTTTCACTCAAACCCCACTTCTCGCGGATTTGGTGGCGGATCGACTCAGATGAAATCCACCCCCGATCGCTAAATAATTCATCATTGCCGATCGGCATAAACTCGATAAAGCGCACATGCCACTGTCGATCGATACTCAAAGCAGCTAAATCTAGTACCTCAGCATCGTTGATGCCAGGAATCACCACAACATTCAATTTCAGCGGCTCGAATCCCACGCGATCGGCTGCTAAAATGCCATCCCAGACTTGTTGCCAGCGGGAGCGACCTCGATTGCCAACAATGCGATCGAAGGTGGCTGCATCGAGCGAATCAAGACTGACATTCACCCGTCTGAGTCCAGCGGTATATAGGTCTTGTGCCATGTCTGCGAGGAGAAAGGCATTAGTGGTCAGGGAAAGATCTTGAGTTGCGGGTAGACTGGCAATCGATCTGACGATATCGACCAGTCCATGACGTAATAGCGGCTCGCCACCAGTGAGGCGAAAGCAGTTGAATCCAACCGGAATAAAGACTTCGCGAATCAGGGTCAACAGCTCATCATTGGTTAGCAACTGCTGGCGATGCAAATACTCCAGCTCCGTCCCTTCCGGCATACAGTACTGACAGCGGAAGTTACAGCGATCGATGAGACTAATTCGTAAGTAGTTTACCTGATTCATATCTTCATTGTGACCGATCTATCCGCTAATTTCTATCTATCGCCGATCGATTCACTTGACAGTCAACAGGTCGATCGAATCGACAAGCCAGTCAACATCGCCCAGATTGTACTGTGGGAAAACAGCAAAAATCGACTCTCAGGTGAGTTCTAACTTTGTAGCAACGTCCAGAAATAGCCATCTGGGGTAACAAATGAAAAACTTTTCTCCCCAAACTCCTTACTAGGACTTACGCATTGACAAAGCGATCGCTTTGTGAATTTTAGGTATCACAGGCAGTGGAAAGATGATTTATAATATATTCTTTCAAATCTTTCGGTTCGTACCTCTCTCTAAGCAAGAACCGATTTACACTATCATGAGATACTCCCTCTAATATCTCTGCTAATCTACAACACCCTCCATGCTTGGGTTCTGATAACTACCCCTGTTAAGGTGACATTAGTATTATGAGAGCAACAAAGGTGTAAAAGCCGAATATAATCTTACTGAAAAGCTGAAAACCTAACCAGAGAGGGAATAAAAGATGATTAGTGACATCTTTGAGAAATTTGTAGAACAGACACCCTTGACAGTGATGGTCAGAGCAATCATGGAAAAAATCTTTGCCACAGAGCAACTAGAACAGTTGTTTGAAGACACCGCCGAGCGGCAATACACCAGAGAACTGTTATTCTCAAGTGTAGTCGGAATCATGAGCTTAGTCGTCTGCGGAATTTATCCATCAGTTGGCGCAGCCTACAAAGCATTCGAGAAAGTGGTGGGGGTATCAAAAGTATCATTGTACGCAAAAATCAATGGACTAGAACCAAAGCTATCACAGGCATTAGTGCGGTACAGCAGCGAACAACTCTCATCAGTGGTGGCAGAATTTGCTCAAGCAAGCAAGATTATCTTGCCAGGATATGAAGTCAGAATCATTGACGGGAATCACATCGGGGGAACAGAACATCGAATCAAGGTGTTACGACTGCAAGCAGCAGGGGCACTACCAGGACAAGCAATCGCAGTGCTAGACCCGCAGCGAGAAATGGTTGTCGATGTATTTCCCGAAGAAGATGCTCACGCACAAGAACGGTCATTGTTGCCATCCGTGCTGGAAACGGTTACAGCAGGTCAAGTCTGGATTGCTGACCGAAATTTTTGTACCAAAGACTTTTTGACTGGCATTAGTACCCGGGAAGCCAGTTTCGTGATTCGAGAACACCTCGGTTTGAAATGGACAGAAATCACCCCCAGAGTAGAAATAGGTCAAAACGATAGTGGCACTATCTTCGAGCAACAGGTGCAGCTTGATAGTGGCATTTGTGTTCGCCGAATTACGATTCAACTCAAACAGCCAACTCGTCATGGTGATTCTCAGGTGACGGTGTTAACTAATTTGCCACAGACAGAGGTAACAGCCTTGGTTGTGGCAGATCTCTACCTCAAGCGGTGGCAAATCGAACAGATGTTCCAAGTGATTACTGATACATTTAATTGCGAACTCCAGACCTTGGGTTATCCCAAAGCAGCATTATTCGTGTTTTGTATGGCATTGATGGCATTTAACATTCTATCGACGGTTAAAGCTGCGCTCAAAGATGTTCATGGTGCCGGAAAAATTGAATCAGGATTGTCCAATTATTATGTGGTTGAAGAAGTCCAGTCAACTTTTAGAGGGATGGAAATTGCCATAGCAGCTGAGGATTGGCAGCCTTTTGCCCGAATCAGTGTGGTATCGTTGGCGGAGTTTTTACGAGATTGTGCAAGTCGTGTGAATCTTAAACGATTCTTGTCGTCCCCACGCGGAGTGAAAAAGCCGCCCACCAAGAAGAAATATGACCCCAAACATCCTCATCTTGCTACTTTTCGGCTTCTCACTACTTAGTCACACTTTGTCACCTTAACAGGGGTAGTTCTGATAACAAAAACAGGATGTATTTTTCCAGATCGCATTTGGCTGTGGATGGTTTACTAAGTTCTCTAATTGCCCTGCACCAGTATATTTGAACTATATTCTTTCCTCAATACACTATTTTATCATTCCGTCAATGCGTAAGTCCTAGTAACTAACAACTGAACTTAAATCTTTCCTTGGCATTACTAAAAGCCTCACTCATCACCGCTTGAATTTGTTGCGGATCGGGCTTTTTACCACCCATCAGATCGCCGAAATACACGCAAGCGCCTTCACCTAGCGCCCATGTATAAGCCGCTGCCCAGGATGCGGAGATAACGCTGCCAAAGCCAGGGATAAACTTGATTAACTGACGGGCAACTAGCTGTGCGACAAACCCACCCGCGATCGCACTCACGACACCTCCAGCTTGCGATGGAGTTAAGGTTTGACCGTATAATTTACCCAATAGCCCCACCATCGATACTTGAATCGCCGTGAGTACAGGTAAATCGGCGAAGGGGAAAGGGATGGCGGCAATCGTCGCTGCGGCGATCGAAAATGGGAGTATATAACGGCGAGCGACATCGCGATAGATATTACCAAGCTCTGCACCAGACTCGCGATCGAGCAATTGATAGATCGCTCTCGATTCGGCTTCCGGGAGGAGATCTGCTAATGTCTCGCGCATTTGCTCCAAGCCATAAAATTCGGGCGTGAAGCCATCCTCTGGTAGGGTGAAGTCGATGAGCACAGCTCGATCGAATAGACCTGTAAATGCCTGCTGGATGGCTGAGAAGGCTCGATCGACTGATTCTAGTTGGGGCGGATAATCGGGATGCTCGGTTTGGGTGCCTGGATAAACCTCATGCAAGCATGTCACTGCTAGCAAGCAGGGAATTTGCGGATATTTTTGGCGTAATTCTTTGGCGATTTGCCGCAGGGTATCGATCGCAAAGTCGTCGATTTTAACTGTCAGAATGATGATGCGCGCGCGATTGGTTTCGGCTTCGAGATCGCTAACTAGCTCTTTAATCAAACTTTGGGTATCTCGGTCGATATCTCCTAAGCCGACAGTATCGGTAAATACCAATAACGGTAATTCGCTCGAAGGATAAGCATATCGCTCGGTAGATTGCGTATGCGGCCGAAATCCCTGTCCGACAATTTCTGCTGAAACCCCTGTCAATCCACGGACGATCGAACTTTTCCCTGCTTGCGGTTTACCGACGAGCAAGGCTTCAGTTGTGGGTAATTTTTCACGCACCGATGCTAGAATCTCTGCTACCCGAGCATCATCGACGCTAAACCACTGTGTCACGGTTTGTGCGGCTTTATCGACAGGTAATATTTGCAATGCTTTTTCAGTCGTAGCATTCCAGCCCCCCATCAGGCGTTCTTTCCAGGCATCCAATCCTGACTTGGGTTCGGGGGTGGGTGATGAGGATTCAGTTTGGTTTGGCACGATCGGTAGGGGAATGAAGGCACTCATACCTCAATTATCTGCCACTCGATCGCGCCAGCTGGTGTGGCATTACGGTAGTATTTACCGAAGCTCCATTGAAGTGACTGGTGAGTGGCAAAGCGCGATCGGTTAGATTTGTGCTAGTCGATCTTCCTTGCCAGGGTATATATCGAATATGTTCGATCGTCGATTTTAAAAAGCCTTTTGTACCTTGTCAACGAGTTTACTAGCAGTATCATTATCGGGGCCTGCTACCGCAAAAAACACCACGCCTCGCGACATTTCACAGCGCACCGAGACACTGTATTCCCCGTTGACAGCAAAGGATCCATCGCCAATTAGCTCAAAATTACGATCGAAACCACTCCTTTTAACCGCTACTGCCGATCGCCTAATACAAGCTTCTTGGTTCATCGAAACAAACTTGACGTGATTAAAAATAATCGGATATTGAGCTACTGCCGCCACAGGAAGGGTAAGAATACTTAAGATGGGTAATATTTTCAGGTATTTCATGAATTTTCTGACGATCGCGTTTAATTACCCTTGTCTCATAATTCGCGCCAAAAAGAAACTAATCTGAATACATTTTCACAAAAAATCAGCCATACACTTTCGCCGACTAGATAAGTAGGTCGGCACAAATATTTATAATATCAGAAAAACCTAGAACCTAGACGGTGGGCAGCGCCCACCCTACTGGCTGAATTAGCAAAACTTGTCAATCCTGCTCGGTTTCTGCCGTTACTCAATAGAAAAATTCTACAGGTTAATATCGATCGAGTTTTTCAACGTATTCACCAGAAACCCGAATTCCAAAAGTTTTACCAGCCTGTTTGGGCAACCAGCCTAATTTAATTGCCTGTTTTATCCATAGTGCAACATCTGAAGGAGTTATGGGGATAATTTCATAATCCCGATCGATTCTCCAAACAGCAACCTCGTTAGTATCTTCTGCGCTCTCCCCTGGTGGCACGGAAACAAACTTACCACGAGAGAAACTGAAGCCTTCTGGGTGAAGCCGATCGGTCATAATTACTAGCGAAGAGCCAGGTTCTTCTGCATGTTCGACTGCAATATCAAGGCATCCTTCTGGATAATCTACTTGAGATCTAGTCGGTTTGGGAACCAACCAAATGAATGGTTCATCATCAATAATAATTTTTCTTGAACCTTTTTTGGGAATAGACATTTAGGCTACTTCTCTTACGTTCGTTCGATGAGTTAGAGGTTCGAGGATGACAGTTATTAACTACCATCCTCATTGCATACCTACACACCAACCGCAACTGGTTTCTGAGTAAAGAACGTCGTTCTTACCGTTTCAGCAATTTGCGGACTCGTCAGACCCAGGCTATCAAGCGATTCATCGGGAGTAGCATGTTCTACTAAGATATCTGGTACGCCGATGCGTTTGATGGGTACCACCACATTGAGATCTAGTAGCGCTTCGGCGATGGCGGAACCGAAGCCACCCATCAGACAACCTTCCTCTACTGTCACTACCCTGCCGATACTTTTGGCTAGCGGCGCAAATAGTTCGGTGTCGAGTGGCTTCGCAAATCTAGCATTGATCACCGTTGCCGAAATACCATGTTCGCTGAGGAGTTGAGCGGCTTGCAGGGTCGGATGTACCATCGAGCCGTAGGCAATCATCAATACATCGTCACCTTGACGCAGGATTTCCGCTTTACCGATCGGCAGATCTTCCCAGCCTTCTTCCATCAATGGTACGCCATAACCATTCCCGCGCGGATAACGCATTGCGATCGGGCCATCGGTATAATTAATTCCCGTGACGACCATCCGCTGCAATTCGCCCTCATCCTTGGGAGCCATTAGCACCATATTTGGGATACATCGCATATAAGCGATATCATACATCCCTTGGTGAGTCGGGCCATCAGCACCGACGATGCCAGCTCGATCGAGACAGAAGAACACCGGCAGATGCTGGATACAAGCATCATGCACGATTTGATCGAAGGCTCGTTGCAAGAAGGTGGAATAAATCGCTGCCACAGGGCGCATTCCTTCAGTTGCTAGTCCAGCAGCAAGGGTAATTGCATGTTGCTCGGCAATCCCCACATCGATATACTGTTTGGGTAATTTATCCTGAAACTTATCTAAGCCAGTACCCGTACCCATCGCGGCGGTAATTGCAACGATATTCGGGTTTTGTTCGGCCAGGGTAATCAGCGTATCGGCAAATACTTTGGAATAGGTCGGTGGTTTGGGCTTTGTTGCCGGAGCACCTTTGCCAGTGGCGAGATTAAAGGGACTTTGAGCGTGATAACCAACTTGGTCTTTTTCGGCGATCGCGTATCCTTTACCTTTCTTCGTCACGACGTGTACCATGACTGGGCCAGGATGTTTGTGTGCGCCTTGAAAGGTACTAATTAATTCTTCTAAATTGTGGCCGTCTACAGGGCCGATATAAGTAAAGCCTAATTCTTCAAATACGGCACCCACTTTGGGGACTGCCAAGCGTTTCATCCCTTCCTTGACGCGTGCGAGTTCGGGCGAGATCGTCTCGCCGACGAAGGGAATATTTTTGAGCTGCTCTTCAATATTATCGCTCAGGAACTGAATGGGAGCACTGACACGGAGTTTATTTAGATAACGGGGAATCGCACCAACGTTCGCCGAGATAGACATCTCGTTATCGTTTAAGACCACCAATAGATTAGTTTTGGGTAAATGTCCGGCATGATCGATCGCTTCTAAGGCCATCCCACCTGTGAGCGCACCATCCCCGATCACCGCCACACATTTAAAGTGTTCGCCTTTGAGGTCGCGAGCGATCGCCATCCCTAGCGCCGCAGAAATGCTCGTAGAGGCATGTCCTGCACCAAAGTGGTCGAATTTACTCTCACCGCGTTTGAGATACCCCGCAATGCCATTCTTCTGGCGTAGGGTATGAAAACGATTGTATCTCCCAGTGATTAATTTATGGGGATAAGCTTGGTGGCCCACATCCCATACCACTTTGTCTCGATCGAGATCTAAAGTTTGATACAGTGCGAGGGTAAGTTCGACAACACCTAACCCTGGTGCTAAATGACCGCCACTAGCAGCTACGGTCTGAAGATGTTTTTCTCTGATTTCCAGAGCGATTTGCTCTAACTGCCGAACCGATAAGCCGTGTAACTGGTTCGGGTGGGTTATTTCACTTAGGTGCATAGCCATTTTCCCCGTTTGATTTCGATCGCGGTGTGATTACCTTCTCTAACTGTAATTTATTTAGCTGCTTTGAGATCGGTAAGTTGTTCGCTTGTAACAATTTGAGGAGAAGGAGGACAAAGATCGAAATGTAATGATTTTAGTCAGATAGATATCTTGGAGAGGATTATTTGGGAGGATGCTAATAGACATCTTCTTAGCATGGCGCGATCGTTAGTAGCAATCCAGAACGACAATCGCTATCCTCAACATCCAGGCAGAACATAATGCTTATCCGTGCAGATCTTCAACTCCCCTTTCCACGCGATCTGGTTTACGCTACCTATCGAGACAAGCTCGTCGAACTCCTACCTTACATGCCAGATGTGCGGAGTTTGACAGTCAAGTCTCGTCAAGCTGAGGGTGAGAAGGTTTACTGTGTATATGAGTGGCACGGTGGTGGGGAAATTCCAATCGCCGCAAGAGCGATCCTGAGCGAGAGTATGTTGTCGTGGACGGAGCACGATCTCTGGAACGAGTCGGAGTTTGGAGTGGAGTGGCGGATCGAAACTCATGCTTTCGCGGAGGCGGTGTACTGTACTGGCAAAAATCGCTTTATTGCTGATGGCAACTCCACTACGATCGAAAGTCGTGGCGAACTCAAAATCGATCCAGCGCAAATTAAAGGCGTGCCGAGCTTTATGACAGGTGGGATCGCTCGGGTTGTGGAAGATTTCTTGGGTAAAAAGATCGAACCAAATCTACGTCAGATGGGTGAGGGTGTACGGCATTATCTGGAGTCAGCAGCCAAGTCTAACAAGATCGGTTGATTTTTGGAGTTGATGAAAAAAGCTCTAAAACTAAAACTATTTTAAAATCTAGTTTTAAATATCGAACAAATAAAGTCGATCGGCGATCTGTTGCCATCTAGCTTGCCACTTTAACGTGAGTTCGGGTTAAGGATCTCCCTTTTAGGCCATTCATGGACTGGTGCTTGGTCTTAAGTTATTGGTGAAGTGGAACCCGGATCTGGGGGAGGCTCCCCCCAGACCCCCCGTTGAGGGGCGGCACTCCGCTCCTCAAACTCCCCTGCACAAGGGTTAGTTAGTTTGCCACCTAACGCGCTCCGCATTAGCTCCGCAATGGGAATCGATCTGTGGGTTGAGGGTTATTATTTGGGGGCGGTTCCGAAACGAAGCCAGGAGTCATCGATCGGAAATCCTCAACCCGAACTCACGTTACTTCAGCTCGTCGATCGAATCAGCGCTGCTATGTTCTGAAGTCATCACTACCTCGGTTTCTACCTGTGAAGCGCGGTCTAACTCAGCAGAACTCTGCCCAAAGTATTTCCAGCGATCGAGAATATCTTCAATCAAGACAGCATTAATCCAGACCTTGCCGACGACAGTAAGTGGAAGTGCCAATAATAAGCCCAAAAAGCCGAAAAAGGTAGTGAAAAATATTTGAGAAACTAGCGTGATTGCAGGTAATAAAGCTACCTGCTGCGACATAATATAGGGAGTAAGAAAATTACTTTCAAATTGTTGGATTAGTAGATAAATAATAAATATCGCGATCGCTTTCCAGGGTTCGTCGAGTAACGCGATCGCCATCGGAATGACAACGCTTAAAGTCGGGCCAACATTGGGAATAAAATTGAGTAAGCCAGCTAAGATAGCTTGTGCTAAAGCTAGGGGAATACCTAATACGATCAAACCAATAAAACTGAGAGCGGCTACGACTAACATGCTCAGAATCGCCCCACCAAACCACTTGCCCAGCGATTCTTCACATTCGGTTAGAATGCCACTCACCCTACGTCGATAGAAACTCGGAAATAAAGCGATAAATACGCGCCGATAGCTGGTAGGTTGAGCCAGCAGCATAATCGTTAAAATCGCCACAAATAAGAGATTGAGAATCGCAGCTAACGAGCTAGAAAAGATTGTGAGCGAACTACCAGCTAGAGATTTTAATAATGGTTGAACTTGACTATCCAGATTATTGAGATCTGGTAAATAGGGAATCAGTGCGGCTGGGACATAAGTTTGAACATGGGTGCGCCACTGACTGGCAGATTTGACGATCGCTGGAAATTTTGTGGTAGTGAGTTCTTGAAATTGACTGATAAATGGTGGGAAGATGGCGATCGCGAAGCCAACTAAAATGATAATAAATATTGCTAAGGCTCCGAGCACCCCGATCGGACGAGACAATTTAAATTGATGTTGGAGCTTACGCGCTAATTGATTGAGGAGTGTCGCGGCCACGATCGCGGCAAAAACCAGCGACAGCATTTGGCGGATTTGCCACAAGATATAGAGCGATAATACTAAAACTAAAATCCCCAACCACTGACCGAGCATCATAAGTACTTATCCTCAAGTTTTAGCGATCTTTAAATTATCTCGATAGTGGTTGCTGTAGACGCTCGCCACTTATGACTCGGCGCTAACGCTCTCGATCGAGACAAATATTTGCAGCTTACCACTAGCTGTCTGACAGTTTTTAACCGATTGTACCTCGGTTGTGTCAGCCGCGTTCGATTGGAGCGCAGTGAAGAGATAATCCCCAACATCATTAGTTAAACAGGTTAGAATGCCTGATGAATACTGTTAATCCAAGAGCGTTATATCTCAGCTTGGAGATCGTGAATTTGGCAAGATCGATTTCTAGATTTAAAGCTGTTGAGGAGAAGATCTGATGGAAGTAGAACTAGCATTGGAGATGGTCAAAGAACTGCTAGCGCCAAGATACCTAACTGCACCCCAAGAAATGGTATTCAAGGCAGCTTGGGAGGGTAGATCTTACCGCGATCTTGCTAAAATAGCTGGCTACGACCATGACTACCTCAAGGGAGTAGGCGCACAAGTTTGGCGGATGCTGGCAACTGCTACCGAACAGAGAGTCTCTAAAACTAATTTTCGTCAGGTAATCGAGTCTTTAGCACTAGCTGAGTTACCAGCAGCGATCGATGTACCGTTACCACCGCCAAGGATCGATTGGGGCGAGACGATCGATGCCTCAGTATTTTACGGGCGTGAGGTGGAGTGTCGTCAATTATATCGGTGGCTGGTAGTCGATCGCTGTCGGCTAGTGACGATCTTGGGGATGGGGGGAATGGGCAAAACGACAATTGCGATCGAACTCTCACAAGCGTTGCAAGCTGAGATCCAGACTAGCGATCGTCACGAGCCAAAGCACCAGCTAAAATGGAGTGCGAGCGAAGATGAGGCACCAGATCGAGGTCAAAGTTTCAGCCAGATTTTATGGCGGAGTTTGCTCAATGCACCCTTACTCAAGGAACTACTCCCAGAATTAATCGGCAATTTAATCCGCACGGCTACAGCTAAAACGGCAGTAAATGTCTTGGGGGGCACGGATCTGCGCTATCATTCACTCCCGACATCAGTAACAGCCCAAATCGAATTATTGCTGGCATTGTGTCAACAACATCGCTGTGCGATCTTCTTAGATAATTGTGAATCGATTTTTCAAGGTGGGGCACAAGTCGGTCGATATCGATCTGGCTACGCCGATTATGGGGAGTTATTTAGCACCTTGGGACGGATGAATCATCAGAGTTGTCTGGTGCTCACCAGTCGCGAAAAACCGACGGAAGTGGGTTGGCTAGAAGGGGTGAATGCTAAGGTCAGAACCCTGACATTACCAGGCTTGGATGCGGTAGCGGGACAACAGATTTTTGCCGATCGCGGCTGTTTGCCGATCGCCGCAGCCGAATGGGTGGAAATAGATCGTTATTATGGAGGCAATCCACTAGCGTTTCAACTTGTTGCCGCAGTGGTGAAAGAAGTCGCCGATGGTGATGTCAGTGAAATTTATCCCTACTTGCGATCGGAGCGATTCAGTTTTACCGATATTCACAACCTCCTCGAACAGCAGTGGAAACGCTTGACACCAGTCGAACATCAGGTGATGTATTGGTTGGCAATCGCGCGCGAACCGCTGTCGATCGTCAATTTAGAGGCAGCCCTCCATCCAGCTTGGAATCGCCAGTTCCGCGATGACAATCGTGCGGAACTAGATCGACAGCCGTTCCGGTCGCCCATAGACACCAATAGCCTAGATCGACAGCCGTTCCGGTCGCCCATAGACACCAATAGCAATGCAGCTGGAGCGTCTTCGTTACTGAGTGTTTTACAATTTTTGTGCCGTCGCAGCATTATTCTCACGATCGGTAGACAACTCGAACGTGGCAATCGCTATTGGTCGCTCCAACCGATGGTGATGGAATATGTCACCAGTAAATTCGTCGATCGCATTTGTACGGAAATCGAGACGCAGACACCATTCCTGCTGGATACGCATCCGATCTTGCAAGCTACTGCCAAAGAGTATATCCGCCAAGCGCAATTACGGCCGATCGTCCAACCCGCGATCGAACGACTCCGCACCAGCATCGGCAACCCCCAACAAATCGGCGCGCAGCTATACCAAATCCTCGCGCGGTGGCGAAGCACCCATCCCCTACATCAAGGCTATCTGGCTGGTAATTTACTAAATTTATGTGGGCAGCTCAAGTTGGATTTGACCGATTTGGATTGCTCGGAATTGGTAATTCAGCAAGCATATCTAGTTAACCTTGACTTAAAGCGGGTTAACTTTACCAACTCGCACCTGCGTGATTGCGCCTTTACCCAAACATTTAGTAACGTGTTGGCGCTTGCGTACAGTCCCGATGGCAATACCCTTGCCGCCAGCACTAGTAGTGGTGAAATTCGCCTGTGGCGACTTAGCGACGGTCAATGCGTGCTGACTTGCCTGGGGCATACCAATTGGGTGCGGGCGATTAAATTTAGTCCTGATGGGCAGTATCTAGCCAGTTCTAGCGACGATCGCACGCTCAAAGTTTGGGATTTACAAGATGGCACCTGTCTCCGCACCCTCGGCGAGGGGATTCACAGTCTGGGCATGAGTTTTAGTCCCGACGGGCGATATTTAGTCAGTGGGAGCGATCGCAAGACGATTTATTATTGGGAGATCCAGAGTGGTACTTGTATCCGCGAGTTTATCGGGCACCAAGGCTGGTCGATGGCTGTGAAGTTTCACCCGCAAGGGCACCAATTGCTCAGTGGCAGTGGGGACGGCAGCGTGAGGTTGTGGGAGATCGCCACTGGTGATTGCCTACGCATCTGGCAGGGGCACACAAATTGGGTGACAACAGTTGATTTCAGTGCGGATGGTGAAAAGATCGTTAGTGGTAGTCTCGATGGTACCCTGAGGCTCTGGGATGCCACTAGCGATCGATGTTTGCTGGCGATCGATGGGCAGGGTGATGAGATCTGGTCTGCGGTTTTCAGTCCCGATGGTACGCGGTTGGCGAGTGCGGGAGTGGGCGGATTGTTACGCGTGTGGCAAACCAGCGACGGTCATTGTCTCCAGCGGTTGGAAGGGCACACCAAACGCTTGTGGTCGGTAGCTTTTCACCCCAACGGACAGACAATCGCTAGCGGTGGCGAAGACCGCGAGATCCGGTTGTGGCAGATCGAGGATGGTAAATGCTGGCAAGTACTCAGCGGTTATTCTAATTGGTTTAAATCGATCGCGTGGAGTCCTAAGAGCGATCGATTAATTACGGCTAGTCGCGATGCGGGGATTCGGATTTGGGATCTGCACTCAGCAGATTGTGTCCACCAATTGTTGGGTCATACCAAATCTACCCTGACAGTAGCTTACGATCCGCAGGGGATGACTTTTGCCAGTGGGAGTGACGATCGGACGATCGGCATTTGGGATGCCCGCACGCTAGTTCGCATCCATACACTCCGGGGACATACCGAGGCGATCTGCACGCTGGCATACAGTCCCGATGGTAAATATTTAGTCAGTGGTGGTAACGATCGCACGATTAGAATCTGGGATGCCGAGCGGGGTCGCTGTTTGCACGTTCGCAACGGACATACCGATCGGATCGGCAGTCTCGCTTATCATCCCAGTGATTCGCTCTCGGACACCGCGATCGTGAGTACCAGCGAAGATACCACCGTCAGAATCTGGAATCTTCAGCAGCCAGAGTCGGTGCGCATCTTCACCCAACATACCAATCGATCGCTCGCTGTCGCCTTCGACCCGTGTGGCACTATTCTTGCTAGCGGTGGGATGGATAGTCAAATTCTGCTCTGGCATGTCCACACAGGCGAACTGTGCCACACATTGACCGGACATGAAGGGTGGATTTTATCGCTGGCATACAGTCCTGATGGTCGGTGGCTGATTAGTGGCGCTTCCGATCGGACGATTAAAATTTGGTCGATGGAAACTGGTTTGTGTGTCGGGACTCTGAGCGGACATCAAAGTTGGGTTTGGTCGGTAGCGGTGAGTTATTGCGGTCGGTTTATCGCCAGTGCGAGCGAAGATGAAACGATCGGGATTTGGGATCTGAATACTCACCAACTTGTCTCGATGCGACGCGCTAGCCGTCCTTATGAGGGGATGAAGATCGGAGGTGTCGAAGGTCTGACCAGAGCACAGATCGATGGGCTAAAGGCATTAGGCGCGGTAAATTATGATGTGTAAATGACAAGGCACCAGAGCATTTATACTCTGGTGCCTTGTCTGGCGCTAAGGCGATGCTCGTTTTCTGCGTCTAAACGCCCATCAAGCCATAAGCAGACATCCGCATGATTTCGCCCGTATTGAAACCGATATTATTGAGGGCTTCACCGTAAGCGATCATAAAATCCTCAACTAGCGCATCCTTCTCCATTCCCAAGACCTTAGCATCCTTGGCGACTTGGTTTAACATCTTCCAGACGAGCGGGAGATTTTGACGGTTGGCAGTTTGCAGCTCGGCTTTAGACGCTTCAAAGTTGGCTTGCAGCCAGACTTCGCCGAAGTTAAGGTGCATGTATTCGTCCTTGACTACCCCTTCGGTAATTTTTCTAGCAAAATCATCAGCCACAGGGATATAAATATTGTATGCCGCGATCGCAAAGCACTCGATAATCAGCGATTGAATTAACAAGCAGGTGACAATGTTTCCGGCGGCGGCGGCCACCTGAAAATTTTCATGCAACCCCGCAAAAAACTCTTTGGCAAAACCTAAATCTGGAGTGACGGTAAGATTGCGCGCACAGGCTTCAAAGCCTTTCTTGTGACGCAGTTCCATTTTGGACAACTTCACTAAATCTTCTTGGGAGTCTGGTAACAGTCCACCCAGGGTAATGTAGTTTTCATGCGCTTCTTGTTCGCCCTCGATCACGATCGCATTGATGCGACTGTAGGCATCTTTATAAGTTTCGCTTTTGAAGTCAATTTCCAAACTGGCTGCCATCTGCACCATGAGCTAGATTTCTCCTAAATATGTCCGAATAAGATTATTTTACGCCAGCATTAAAGCTGGCTGCATCCCTATTTAGGGATAATGTGGGTGTAGCGTAGATTTATCGAAAAATAGCGATCGAGCGAACTACATAACTACAGACTGTCTATTTAAAGATTTGTTGCAATTTTCAAACTCCCCTATCTTAACCGATCGTAGACCAAACCGTGCATAAGTTCTCTGATTCTGGCTATTTGCGCTGGTGGCAAATCCTTAACTGGCTCCTCCTCATCATTGGTGCTGGTCTAATTTTAGCTCCATTAGTAGTCGTTGCCATTACCTCCTTTACACCTGTAGGCACTGCGGCAACTGGCTTTGAGCTACCGCCTCAGCTTACTGTGGCCAACTATCGAGCCGCTTGGCAACAAGGCAATTTCTTCTTGGCGTTTGCCAATTCTACTTTTGTGGCACTGGCGGTAACTGCGGCGCAGATTTTTACATCGGCGTTGGCGGGGTATGCATTGGCTCGGCTTAGATTTCGGGGTCGTCAAGCGCTCCTGCTGGTGGTACTGGCTACGCTAGTCATTCCCTTCCAATTACTGGTCATCCCGATTTTCTTGCTCCTCAAGTGGGGACATTTACTGAATACATATAGCGCCCTGATTTTACCTACCGCCGCCAACGGTTTTGGGATCTTTTTATTACGGCAATTTTTTAGCACCATTCCGATCGAACTCGAACAAGCCGCCAGTTTGGATGGTGCCAATCGGCTCCAAATTCTCTGGCGGATTATGTTACCCTTATCTCGTCCTGCATTGGTGACACTATTTCTATTCACTTTTATCGGTGAATGGAACGATCTGTTCAAGCCGTTGATTTTTACCACCCGTCCCGAACTTCGGACGGTACAATTGGCGCTGTCCGAGTTCCAAGAACAATTTACCAATAGTTGGCAACTCCTGATGGCCGCAGTCGGTATCGCTACCGTACCGGTGGTATTACTATTTTTGGTAGGACAGAAGCAGTTTATTCAGGGTATTGCGAACACAGGGATAAAAGAGTAGTGGGGATCTGTAGCTCACAGCTGGAGAATTAACATTCCCTAACCAAGCTGCCAAAGTTGAATCTCGTAGCACAGATGTCGATCGTAAATCGTGCGGGCGGATAAACCTTCAGCGATGGGTTTTGATAACCATTTTTTGAATGCCGAACTGCCCAAAGCATGAATCGGGGGTACGGCAATCTTGACTAGGGCAGAGATATACTCGATCGTACTCAATCCATAGGTGCGAAAAGCTTCGATACAGAGATCGATCGTCGGAGCGATTTCGGCGGAGATATCTTGGATCTCGACTAGCTTAAATCCTGCGGCAATTAATGCTGCTTCTAGTTCGCTTTTGAGATGACAATTCGAGAAAATTCCTTCCTGGTAATTAGCATCCGATCGCATCATATCTGCTAACAATAAATAGCCGCCAGACTTGAGGATGCTTGCTGTACCTGCGGCTAAGTTATCGACAGAAATATATTGACTGCTTTCGCTAAATAAGACTAGGTCGTAAGTTTTATCGGTTTGATAATCTTCAAATGTACTCAGATGAAATGGGATCTTTCCTTCTGTATATTTAATGAATTTTTGTTGTTGCAGCGGATCTGGTGCCAAGGCTTCGACATTAAAGCCGCGCGCGAGCATCGTTTTGGCATTACCACCAATCCCACAACCAACATCGAGGATCGTACTGACACCAGCAGGAATCAGATCGAGTAATTTTGTGGCATATGCTTCCTGGGCGACACGCATCCGAGGCAATGTCACATCATCGATCGAAGCTGGTACTGGTTGCCAATAGCCATAATGTAGGTAAGATGTACCGGTAAGCCCAGTGTAATAATCGATCGCAGCATTTTGATAGCGCGTCGGTTTGGAGATCTGTAGTGATGTTGGAGTGGTCATTAAGATAGTTGCAAGTGACTAGTTATTAGTGACTAGTCTACAGGGCTATTAGTTCGTCGATCGATCGGATCGACCAGCTAGCCGATCGGTAATTGCGAATAACCGATAGCCAGTGACCAATTCTAGTATTCTGATAGTTAGCAATAAAAATAGCCGCACAACCGATAACTGATATGGATTGGCACGAAATTTCTGGCGGAGTCACGGCACCGAGAGGCTTTAGAGCAGCGGGGATTACTGCGGGATTGAAATCATCTGGGAAACCAGATCTGGCGATTATTCTCTCTGATGTCGATGCGATCGCGGCTGGAGTCTTTACCACTAGTCAAGTTCGGGCTGCCTGTGTCGAATATTGCCGCCAACAGCTAGCCGTCAAATCTAGCGCTCGTGCCATTCTCTGTAATTCCGGACAAGCAAACGCCGCCACGGGCGAACGCGGTTGGGTGGATGCCGTTGCTAGTGCCAATGCGCTCGCTGGTGCCCTCAATATCGACCCAGAATCGATCTTACTTGCCTCGACTGGAGTAATCGGCCAACGCATCAAAATGGATGCCTTAGTCGCCGGAATTCCACAGTTAGTGGCCGCAGCTACGCATGAAGGTGGGGAAACCGCAGCTACCGCGATTATGACGACGGATTTAGTGAGTAAATCGATCGCGTTAGAAACTACCATCGGCGATCGCACTGTCAGAATGGGTGGTATGGCTAAAGGTTCCGGGATGATTCACCCGAATATGGCTACCCTGCTCGCGTTTGTCACCTGTGATGCCGCAGTATCGACTGCCATGTGGCAGCAAATGCTCGGTCGCGCGGCAGATAAGAGTTTCAATCAAATCACTGTAGACGGCGATACTAGCACCAATGACACGCTAATTGCCCTCGCCAATGGTGAATCGCGCACGCCCGCGATCGTCCACTCTGGTGCGGAAGCTGATAAATTAGAAGCGATGCTCACGGCTGTCTGTCAATATCTAGCAAAATCGATCGCTCGCGATGGCGAAGGTGCCACCTGTCTGATCGAAGTCCGTGTAGCGGGCACGCTCACTGATAAAGAAGCTCGCCAAATCGCTCGGGAAATTGCTGGCTCATCCCTGCTCAAAGCCGCAATTTTCGGCCACGATCCCAACTGGGGAAGGATTGCGATGGCCGCAGGCAAAGCGGGGATCCCCTTCGACCAAAATAACTTAGCAGTAAGCTTAGGTGATATTCCCTTAATGGCATTCGGCCAACCTTTAACATTCGATCGAGTTGCCGCCAGTAACTATCTCAAAGCTGCATCTCAAGGCGAATATCTCAAAACCGATACCGTCCTCATCTCCGTCAGTGTCGGCAATAGTAGTGGTGTCGGAGTCGCCTGGGGCTGCGATCTCAGTTACGACTACGTGAAAATCAACGCTGAATATACAACATAATTTCAATAATCGATCGACAGTAATCAACGTGATTAATATTTGATTTCTCCACCAGTACAGAACAGTGCGCCATCAGCCGCCGCTACTTCTGCGGCTTTAGCTTCATTTTTAGTGCTGACTAGATAGATATTTCCTTGCTGTCTGACGATCGATTGTCCTTTCAACGTGCCATTACTAAAGCGATATCCCAATGGTGTCGCGGAATATTTACCCGTCTGTTGAGTGACGGTGTGGTGTTTGACTTGTTTGGCTACAGTGTATTTACCATCGGCTTGGAGCGTGATTTCGCCGATGCTCGGCCCGCGCGAGCGGCAGTCATATTTAGCAACTAGCGCTTTCCCCTTGGGCGCAACGATCGTTTGTGGCTGAGCGGAGAGGAGATTTTTTTGGCTTGATATTGGCGTACGAGAAGTGGTGGCAACTGCGACGTTAGCCAATGTTAGTAATAAGGTGGTAGTCCAAACATGAGTAATTCTATTCATCCTAACTAACCATTTGGTAGGCATTTAAATACCAAGACTAACCAGATTCACTTTTGTTCCAATGGTGCCTCGGAGCGTTCTCTAGTAACACAGTCGATCGATTTTTTATCCGGATTACCCTTAGAGAAATCTGAAATACATGGAAGTAGTGTTTTGGGCGATGCGATGATAATCAGTTCGGGAATGTTAGTTTTGCTAGTTGTTATCGGTGCGGTGCTGCTGTATGTAGCATTTGAAAAATTCTCCGCTAAATCTCGGATTGAAGACATTCTTGCTGATTGGACTAGACAAGATGGCGTAGATGCACGCGTGCGGAACCGGACGATCGCATTAATGAATAATGATATGGAGCGAATCGAGCGATTGTTAGATAACGCGCGTCAGCGGACTCCTGGTAAATCAGAGCAATGGTATTGGGAAAAAATTCTCTACGACCTAGAACGCGACCATCGTGGTTAGTAAGATCGTTCTAAATTTCATGCCGCGATTGCCGATCGAATATGTTGGACAATTAGAGTGTTTTTGTAGGTAGAACACAAAAATGTTAAGCAGCAAAAAAAGTTGAATCTAACTCGATCGAGCGATCGCCATCAGTTAATATCGATCGATCTTCTCTAACTTCCCACAGCGTAACCGCTCCGTCAATTAGGTATAATCTATCTAAGATTTTTTCGGTACAGATAACGCTATGAACAAAAAAATAGTAATTATTATTGCTGCTGTAGCTACAGGAATTGCTGCGATCGCGGGTGTTGGAGCTTATGCTTCGCCGTATTTTGCCCTCGATAATATGAAGAAAGCAACCACCAATCGGAATGCTGATGCTTTAGCTGAGGAGATTGATTTTCCATCGCTTCGAACCAGTGTCAAAGCAAATGTCAAAGCTCAAGTAATCAAACAAATGACTGGCGCTGGAACTACCCCAGTTAAAGGTATGAATGCGGCACTAGTCGATAAAATGGTCGATCCACTCGTGGATAAACTAGTTACGCCGGAAGGATTGGGAGAGTTAATGCAGGACAAAGTTCCTGGCGCTAAAATCGATCTCAGCAATCTCGAAAAAAATATCGCTGAATCAGAAATTAAAATGGGTTATGAGTCGATCGATCGATTTGTCGTTCATATTACAGATAAAGTCGATCGCCAGAAAGATGTCAGCCTGATCTTAAGGCGCGATGGATTGGCCTGGAAGCTCTCTGGCATCGACATTTCTAAGGTGTAAATTATCGATCGATTGCTACTAAATAGATGCCCGACTTCTTGAAGAAGTCGGGCATCTATCATCGTTAGTATAATAACTAAAATTAACCCTTAAATTTAGCAGTAATCCGATTCATTGCTTCTTCGACATTTTCGCGGCTATTAAATGCTGAAATCCGGAAATAACCTTCACCCGCAGCACCAAAACCCGAACCAGGTGTACCCACGACATGGCAGTTTGTCAGCAACTTATCGAAGAAATCCCAACTCGATAATCCGTCGGGAGTCTTCACCCACACATAGGGCGCATTTACACCACCAGATACTTGCAATCCCGCAGCGGTAAGTCGATCGCGAATAATCTTCGCATTTTCCATGTAAAAAGCAATCAATGCTGTGACTTGAGCTTTACCTTCAGGGGAGTACACAGCTTCCGCACCGCGTTGGACGATGTAGGAGACACCGTTAAACTTGGTAGATTGGCGGCGGTTCCACAATTTCCAGAGTTCGACATCGCTACCATCGGCGGCTTTGGCTGTGAGTGTCTTGGGTACCACCGTCAGCGCGCAACGAGTCCCGGTAAATCCAGCATTTTTCGAGAACGAGCGAAACTCGATCGCACAATCCCGTGCGCCGTCAATTTCGTAGATCGATCGCGGTAAACTCGGATCGGTGATAAAGGCTTCGTAAGCGGCATCGAAGAAGATAATCGAACCATGCGCTTTGGCGTAATCTACCCAGGCTTGCAGATGCGCTTTAGTAGCTGTCGCACCTGTAGGGTTATTGGGGAAGCAGAGATAGATCAGGTCAACTTTCTGGCTAGGAATTTGCGCGGTGAAGTCATTATCCGCCGTAATTGGGAGATAGACTAAACCACCATATTCGCCCTTGTCATTAGCATCGCCAGTATTCCCCGTCATGACATTGGTATCGACGTAAACGGGATATACGGGGTCTGTGACCGCGATCGTGTTGTCATGTCCAAAGATGTCGAGAATATTGCCACAGTCGCATTTTGAGCCATCTGAGATGAATATTTCCGAGGCATCGATGTTGCAGCCGCGAGCTTGAAAGTCATTCGTCGCGATCGCTTCCCGCAACCAAGCATAACCCTGTTCGGGGCCGTATCCTTTAAATGATGCTCGATCGCCCATATCGGAGATCGCTGTAGTCATTGCATCGCGACAAGCCTGGGGCAAGGGTTCGGTCACGTCACCGATGCCCAATCGGATAATCGGTGCGTCGGGATTAACTTGGGCGAAGGTATTAACGCGCCGCGCGATTTCGGGAAATAGGTATCCGGCTTTGAGTTTGAGGTAGTTGTCGTTAATAGTTGCCATAATTTCAGCCCTTGCATCGTCATTACACAGCTTACCGCAACACTCGCTACTGGAGTCGATCTGCGGTTATTTCGATCGAGAGCGCGAAAATTTGCCATTGAGATCGTCAAGTTGTACGTTCGATCGAGCAAATGATGATTAGTCAAGAAATAACCTATTCACAGGTACGTGCAAATCTCGCAGAAATCCTCGATCGAGTTAGCGAGAATCGTGAGATCGTGACGATTACCCGTCGCAATGGAGCGGATGTAGCTCTAATTGCCTCAGACGAACTATCGAGTTTACTAGAGTCTGTCTATTTACTTCGCAGTCCTGCCAATGCCAAACGGTTATTTAGTGCCCTCGAATGGGCGAACTCCTCCGCTGCTGTACCTCAAAGCTTAGCGGAATTAAAACAGGAGTTGGAAATTGAGTAGTAAGCGCAAGCGATCGGTAGCAGGGGATGATGAGGACAGTACATCACCAGTATCGATCGGATTCGTCCCATTATTTAGCCCAGAGTTTAGGCTGGACTTACGCTGGTGGTATCGGCATGAACCCAAAAAAGCGGATGCAATCGCGCTGAGGTCTCCTCAGCGTGCGTTGCACCAAGCAGCCGATAGAATTATGGATCTGATAACCGATATTTTAAATGGCGAACCTTTTACTGGTTTGGGCAAGCCCGAACCACTCAAGTACATTGCCGCAAATACCTGGTCGCGGCGGATCGATTTAGAGCATCGCCTAGTTTATCAGGTGGATAACAATCGGATTATTTTTCTTCAGGCGCGTTATCATTACGCAGAAGATTAGATCGACTTTCGAGCGATCGAACATACTCAAAAGGGAGAAGATTAGCAAGCGCTAACCCTCTCCCTAAAATTATCCGATCGGACTAAATCTATTTGCTAACAGAGGCAATGAGTTTCTTTCTCATGCGGAGAGCTGCGGTACCACCGACGAGCGTACCAATGATAGTGAAAGGTTCGGGAACCGCAGATGCGACTATGCTATAAGAACCATTTGAACTTCCACCAGTTGCGTTATCGACATCAAAGTTAAAAGATGTCAATAAAAGTGGAGTTGTTTGTGCGCCACCAGTTGTCGATGTACCACTTAGAAACGAAACATTACCAGTATTGAAGTTAAGGAATGAGTGTCCAGATGCAAGCGAAGGAATAGCAGGAGTTGGAGCTATATAGAAACCTGTGAATGTGGAACCTATGCCCAAGTTAACAGATCCAATAGTACTGCCAAAATTGTAATTCAGCGCATTCAGAAGAGTTGCAGTGAAGGTACCACCTGTAGCAGCAGGAACGACACTAGTATATGAGAAGTTACCAACAGAAGGAGCTATCGTTCTGGCCACAGAAGTCGTGGGATTTACTACTCCAGGAACTAGCGGACTAAAGCCACCACTTGCATCTGTTACAATAGCATTACCACCGCTGCTGAAGTTTACACTAAAATTCCCACCAGCAGTTGTAATCGCGCCACTTCCAAGCTGAGCACCATCATTGAAGGCTAAATTTCCACCAGTAATTAGGACTGCTCCAGCAGGTGCAGCAGAGATTGCAGCGGCACCGATCGCGAAACCGCAGATTGTAAGTAAACGTTTTGAATTCATCATTAAATTATTCCCTAAGTCAAATATACAAAGTTGTCGAGAAACTTATGTTCATCACTTAAGATGAATCGCCAATAACTAGCCAAACAATAGTCACTGTCTTTCTACAAAGATTGTAGCTTACCTGCTACAAATTTCGATCGAACTAAGCCGTCATAGAGTGTATTTCAGCCATGTGGCTTAGCATTTTTGATGAGATAGACTCGGTGCTATGGATGCTCGATCGGCATCAACAAAAGGATTAGAAAAACTGAATTGTTTTTGAATTTTTTCAGCCAAATAGCGGTTTTTGCACATCAAAAAAGCATTAGTTTCACAATGAATTAAAAATATCTACAGCCAAATCAGTGAAATTAAGCCCTAACCGATCGAGATTTTGATGGTTAGCAGACAGTGACTAGTAGCATCGAGCCACTGTAGCTCGATCGAGCTACAGTGGCTATTGACAGGTATTCAGCGTGTTCTTGCTCTAATTTGTCAGGACGAGCAGTGCGAATGAAAGCAAGTAATATTTTTGACAATGTTGCAATCTGTGCTGCAAGCTATGACTATGGGAATTGCGATCGAACGCTCGCGATTAGCTTTGAGTGAAACGAGCGTGGTAAAACAACGTCAGTTCGGGTTAAGGATATTTGCTTCGTTCTAGTACCGCCAACGATTGAAATCGTGGCTAGTAATGCAAAGTCCGCCTTCGCGGACTAGAATATTAGTCCGCGAAGGCGGACTTTGCATCATGAGCAGAGACTTCAGTCTCCAGGCTCCTCTTATCCCGAACTGACGTTAAAACAAAATCGAGCGCCTGTGGAACTAGTTCCACAGGCGCTCGATTTTAAAAGTTTGGGTTTGGTTTAACTAAAACAGATCCCAATAAGATTTGGATAAATCTTAGCCAAATCGACCGGATACGTAGTCATTCGTGCGCCGATCGACAGGCATCGAAAAGATCTGCTTGGTTTCGCCAAATTCGACCATCCGGCCGATCCGACTTTCATCAGTCGTAAAGAATGCCGTGTAGTCGGAGATCCGCGCTGCTTGCTGCATATTGTGCGTGACGATCGCGATCGTGACTTCATTTCGCAAACTATGCATCAAGTCCTCGATCTTCATCGTCGCGATCGGATCTAATGCCGAGCAAGGCTCATCCATTAATAATACTTTGGGCTTAACTGCTAACGCGCGCGCGATACACAAGCGTTGCTGTTGTCCGCCGGATAGTCCCAATGCAGATTTATGCAGTTTATCTTTGACTTCATCCCAGATTGCGGCACCTTTTAGTGAAGTTTCGACGATGCCATCGAGATCTGCTGACGAAACCTTTTCTTCGCCGATTTTCACGCCATAGGCGACGTTTTCATAGATACTCATCGGGAACGGATTGGGCTTTTGAAACACCATGCCCACTTGACGGCGGAGTTGATTGAGATTGATTTGGGGAGCGTAGATATTTTGACCGTAGAGGGTAACTTCACCCTCGGTTCTGACTTTGGTTTCTAGCTCGGTAATCCGATTGAGGGCTTTAATAAAAGTCGATTTACCACAACCAGATGGCCCGATGATCGAGGTCACTTGGTTTTTGAGAATGGTCATTGTGATGTTTTGCAGAGCTTGCACCGCACCGTAGAAAAAGCTCAAGTTATTTACCTGAATGGCCGTTTCATACTGCTGGTTGGGGTCGCGCTCGACCCGATCGGTTGATTGATTTTGCATAAAATTAGAAGTTATTTATTTACAGCTTTAGATCTCGCACTGAGCTATTTAGGTTTATTTTTTCTTGTGATTGGCGAGCAATCGCGAAGGCAAGTTAATCAGCAACACTAGAATCAGTAACAGTAGCGATGCCGTCCAAACTAACTGACTTTTTTCTGGACTGGGATCGTTATAGAGGTTGTAAATCAGTACTGGTAGCGAAGCAGTCTTGTCAAAGAGATTTTGCGCCCAATCTAGGTTACCCAAAGCAGTGAACAATAATGGTGCCGTCTCGCCAGTAGCGCGGGAGACTGCCAACAACACCCCAGTAGAAATCGCGGGTAACGCTGTGGGTAAAACAACGCGCCAGATTGTTTGAAACTTGCTTCCACCTAGTCCCAGAGAAGCAAATCGATAAGCTGGGGGGACGAGTTTGAGTACTTCCTCGCTGGTGAGGGCGATAATCGGCAGCATAATCACCGCCAAACTAATCCCACCAGCTAACGCGCTATAACTAAAACCAAATAGGTCTTTAGTTCCCAGCACGACGAAACCATAGACAAAAATCCCGACGACGATCGATGGTACTCCAGTCAGAATCGTTACCAAAAATCTGATCGTTCGATTGAGCTTGCCCTTGGGATCGTATTCTGATAAATAGATTCCGGTAGCAATCCCTAGCGGAATGCTAATCAACGATCCGATTAATACCATCACTAGCGTACCGACGATCGCATTGGCAAACCCATCATCGATAATCGGCTTGCTAAACATCGTCGCTGTCAGCCCTGGCGCACCTTTGGAGATGATATTCCATAAGACTGACATCAAGGGGAGAATACCGAAGAGGGTCAGTGTAAAAGCGAGGATCGTCATCCCACGATCGAATAACGTGCGACCCACCGATAAAGGTGTAGTCAAACTAGGTACGGTTGGTGTATTTAAATCGCGCATCTTATTTTTTGCCTCCGCCCTCTACAAATCTTACCAATCCGACTGCCCCAATATTTACTACTAATGTCAGAAAAAATAGTATTAATGCTAAATATGCCAGCGAGCCAATCTGCACGTCATCTTGTGCTTCATTAAAAGTATTGGCTAAAATTGCTGGAATCGAATAAGCCGGCTCAAAAATCGATGGCCCCAATGTTGTAGCATTACCAATGACCATCGTTACTGCCATTGTCTCGCCTAGCGCACGACCGAGTGCCAACATTACAGCACCGATAATTCCGGAGAAGGCGGTCGGGAGGATTACTCTAGAAATCGTTTCCCATCTAGTACCACCTAACGCCATCGAACCAGTTCGCAGATAACCTGGAACGACGAGCAATACTTCGCGACTGACCGCAGCTAGGGTCGGCAAAATCATGATTGCTAGTAAAGTTCCAGCGGTAAATAAACCAAATCCCGATGGCTCAGTGCTAAATAGTGGAATCCAGCCAAATTTAGCGTGGAGAAAACTTTGCAGGGGTTGTAATATCGGTACGAGTGTATAAAATCCCCATAACCCAAAAATTACACTAGGGATCGCCGCAATTAATTCGATCGTGAAGGCAACGATGGTTCGCAATCGTTGCGGTAATAAGTCTTCACTCGTCAGGATCGCTACTGCCAAGCCAACCGGGATGGCGATTAATAACGCGATCGCACTACTGCCGATCGTCCCATATATCAATGGCAACGCACCAAATGTTAGCGATTGGAGATCCCATTCCTTGGTCGTCAAAAATCCCAGCCCAAATTTTTGGATGGCTGGGAGTGAGAGCTGGGTTATCTTCCAACCCATCAGTAGCAGGATCGCTACCGAGACCCCACCAGAAATATACATCAGACTGCGAAAGAGTCGATCGGCTAAATCTGTCTTTGAGGGTCGATTTTGCTTGGATAGACGATTTTTAGTAACTGTCGTACTAAATAGGTCTTGAGAAGAGGACATACTTTTATAAATTGTGGAGTTTGTGGGGATGCAGCCTTAACATGGGAGCGGATAATGTCGAGGAGTGGGGGGGGGACGGATGAGCAACTACTGACTCGATCCGCCCGGTTTAGCCCGATTTTAACCTACTGCACCAATTTCCCCACACTAACTCTTAGTCTACTAACAGTTTAGTCTAAATAGACTATTTCACACCAGCTTCAACTGCCGCGATCGCGCGTTCGGCAACTGCCGTAGGAATCGAAGTGTAGTTGAGGTTGGAATTGAATTGTTGACCGTCAGTGAGAATCCACTTCACCATCGCTTTGATGGCTTTGGCTTTTTCAGGATTTTTTTGTTGTTTGGGAATCAACAACCAAGTCAAACCGACGATCGGATAACCTTGAGGAGAGTTAACATCGAATACCCGGAAGTTTTCGGGGAATACAACATCAGACAATGCTTGGTTAGCAGCTTTCAAGGATGGCGCGACATATTTACCGCTACCATTTTGGACTTGTGCGGAGGAGAGTCCATTTTTGAGGGCGAACTCATACTCAACATAACCGATCCCGCCAGGAGTTTGTTTGATCAAACCAGCTACTCCGGCATTTTTGGCACCTCTGGCGAAGCCAGAAGGCCATCTGGGTTCTTTGCTCGGTCCGACAGCAGATTTAAACTCTGGGCTGATGCTACTAATGTGGTTGGTGAAAATGAACGAAGTACCACTACTGTCTGCTCTTACGGCAGGCTTGATCGCAGTAGAGGGCAATTTAGCACCAGGATTGTCTTTAGCAATTTGGGCATCGCTCCAGCTAGTGATTTTGCCTTGGAAAATTCCAGCTAGAACTGCGTTGGACAATTTGAGGTTTTTGACACCAGGTAAGTTGTAAGCAACCGACACCGCACCACCAGCCGTTGGCACCATGATCACGCCACCTTTGACCTTCCCAATTTCGCCATCGGTCATCGCTGCATCGCTCGCGCCAAAATCTACCGTTCTCTCGATCGTTTGTTTGATCCCACCACCGCTACCGATACCTTGATAGTTAATTTTGATATCTGGAATAGATTTGCGAATTTCCCGTGCGTATTTCTCATATAAAGGCTGGGGAAAAGTTGCGCCCGCACCGCTGAGGGTGGTTTCAGCCATTGCTACCAATTGACTGCCAAAAACGGAAACTGTTACTGCTGCAACAGTACCGATACGAGCGAAATTACTGAATAACATAGTTGTCGATTTTTTTCTAGAAGACACTTTCTCAGACCACATTTTTAACAATAAGTTTCGACAAATTGTTAAGTTTTTTCGATGCTCTTAGAATCTTACCGCACCATTCATGAAGTCTTCATCATGGTTAGGTTAACGGTAGTTTAAGATTGATTTAAAAAATAATTAAAGTCGGTAATATTCTGACTACTTTAATGTCAGTTTGCAATCTTAGATTTGAGTGAGAAAGCTTTAGCCTGTCTACTTTCTACTCACTGTTATCTTCATTTTGCGGCTGTCGATCGCCACCCGATCGCCAATAATTAACTTTTGTTAATTCAGGTAAATATCGATCGACATGCCGGGTAAAAGATGAGAAATCTACTTCACGCCAGTTTCCACAGCCGCGATCGCTCGGGTGGTTACAGCAGCGGGGATTGTAGTAAAGTTTAACCCATCATTTAACTTCTGACCATCTGTGAGCATCCATTTCACCATCGTTTTTAGGGCTTGAGCTTTAGCTGGATCTTTTTGTTGCTTAGGGATTAGCAACCAAGTCAAACCAACGATCGGATAACCTTTGGAAGAATTGATATCGAACGTCCGAAAGTTATCGGGGAATTTAACATCAGCTAGGGCTTGATTGGCGGCTGCAAGTGTGGGCGCAACAAATTCACTACCTTTATTTTGGAGTGCCGCAGAGGCTAATTTATTCTTGACCGCAAAGTCATACTCCACAAATCCGATCGAACCAGGACTTTGTTTGACCAAGCCAGCTACGCCCGGATTGCCTTTACCTTTGAGGAAAGTAGCGGGCCATTTAGGTTCTTTGCTCGCGCCTACGGTAGATTTGAAGTCTGGATTATTATTGCTAATATAGTTGGTAAAAATAAACGCCGTACCACTACTATCGGCCCTAACTACTTGCTTGATGGCAGTATCTGGTAGTTTAGCACCTGCATTATCTTTAGCAATTTGCGGGTCGTTCCATTTCGTAATTTTGCCAGAAAAGATCCCTGCCAAAACTGGATTGGAAAGCTTGAGATTTTCTACACCAGGGAGATTATAAACAGCCGATACGGCACCGCCAGCAGTCGGCACCAAGATTACACCGCCAGGTACTTTCGCGATTTCGGCATCGGTCATCGCCGCATCGCTGGCACCAAAATCGACCGTCCGGGAAATCGTTTGTTTGATCCCGCCACCGCTACCGATCCCTTGATAGTTAATCTTGATCTCAGGATGAGTTTTGCGAATTTCTTGTGAATATTTTTCGTACAATGCTTGCGGGAAAGTTGCACCAGCGCCGCTGAGGGTGATACTCGCTCCACCCGCAGCAGGTGAATTGGTTGTAGTCGTATTTGTGCTCGTATTAGTACCAGTACTATCACTACTTGTTTTAGTCTTATTGCCGCAACCTGCTGGTAAAATCGATATGGCGACTAATGCAGCCAGAGTTGTCAACCGACCAAATTTTTTAGATAACATAAGTTGTAGATATTAAATTGTTGAAGAAAATTGCGATCGAAACATCTAATACTTGAGGTAGTATTTCAGCAGATATTTGAAAGATTCGACCTTACCTAAAATCCTAGCGCAACCACAACCCGATCGCCGATCTTTGGGAAATTAACGTTTATTTAATCCTAGTTTAACGATCGATTAAGTATCGCGGCAAATAAATTTTCGGTGAGGTGTTGTCCTGCGCTAAAGTTGATTCTAGCTAGCCGCTCTAGCCGCAATTGCGATCGAAAATATCGCAGCAGATCGATCGACTATCAGCGTCACGACAACATCCGCCCAGTGACAGGAGTTGGCACCGATACCAACGCGATCGGACAGAAATGGTATCGAGTGGTAAAGTTTTGTTAAAATAGGTAAGGGAGACCCGCCATCCCGCCACTAACTCCTGGAGAGAATTAATTTCATGCTGCGACTGGAACATATCTGCAAGATTTATCCCACAGGCGAAGTCCTCAAGGACATTAATTGGGAAGTAAAGCCAGGAGATCGAATCGGACTTGTGGGGGTGAATGGTGCGGGCAAATCGACCCAGATGAAGATTATCGCTGGGCAGATCGAACCCACCAGCGGCGAGATCGTGCGTCCAAATAGTCTGAATATCGCTTATCTCAATCAAGAATTTGATGTCGATCCGACGCGAACCGTCAAGGAAGAATTGTGGCAAGCCTTTGGTGAAGCCAATCGCGTTCATTCGGAGCTGAGCAAGATCCACCATCAGCTAGAGACAGCTAGTGGTGACGCGCTCGATAAACTGCTCGATAAGATGGATAAGTACCAACGCCTATATGAAGCCTTGAATGGCTATGCCTTAGAAGCCGAAATCGATAAGATTTTACCAGAAGTCGGATTTGAATTGGATGATGCCGATCGATTGGTCAGTGCTTTTAGTGGTGGTTGGCAAATGCGGATGAGTTTGGGCAAGATCCTCCTCCAATTCCCCGATCTGCTGCTCCTGGATGAACCGACAAACCACCTAGACTTAGAGACGATCGAGTGGTTGGAAAACTATCTCAAAAATCTCGAAACGCCGATGGTAATTATTTCACACGATCGCGAGTTTCTCGATCGGTTGTGTACTTCGATCGTCGAAACCGAACGCGGTGTCTCCTCGACTTACCTCGGTAATTATTCAACCTACCTCGCTCAAAAAGCCGAAAGCCAATCAGCACAATTGAGTGCCTTCGAGCGTCAGCAAAAAGAACTCGAAAAACAACAAGCCTTCGTCGAAAAATTCCGTGCTAGTGCAACGCGGAGTACCCAAGCGAAAAGCCGCGAGAAACTACTCGATAAAGTCGAGCGGATCGTAGCTCCAGAGTCGAGCATGAAAACGCTCAATTTCCGGTTTCCACCAGCACCTCGGAGCGGTCGCGAAGTAGTGACGATCGAGAATTTAGAGCATGTCTACGATGATAAAATTTTATTCTTAGGCACCGACTTATTCATCGAAAGTGGCGATCGGATTGCCTTTTTAGGGCCGAATGGTTGTGGTAAATCCACCCTTTTGAAAATTATCGTCGGGATGGAAAAACAAACTGGCGGTACCGTCAAACTCGGCGAACATAACGTTATCCCCAGCTATTTCGAGCAAAATCAAGCCGAAGCATTGGATCTCGATCGCACTGTCATGGAAACGATCCATGATGAAGTACCCGACTGGAAAAATGAAGAAGTTCGCACTTTATTAGGTCGCTTCTTGTTTAGTGGCGATACGGTTTTTAAAAAAGTTGAATCGCTCAGTGGTGGTGAAAAAGCGCGTTTGGCACTCGCAAAAATGCTGCTAATTCCCGCCAACTTACTCATCCTCGATGAGCCGACAAACCACTTAGACATTCCAGCCAAGGAAATGCTCGAAGATGCTTTGGTCAACTACGATGGCACTGCCTTAATCGTTTCACACGATCGCTACTTTATCTCTCAAGTTGCCAATAAAATCGTCGAAGTTCGCGATGGTGAGTTTCGGGTATATTTAGGCGATTATCACTACTATCTGGATAAGTTGGAAGAAGAACGCGAACAGGCGAAACAGCAGGCATTTATAGCCGAACAAGCTGCTAAAAAAGCTGCTAAAGCAGCCAAAGCTGGGGGTAAGAAAAAGTAGACACGATCTTCCTCAACCGTTACTACTCCTCCTTTGCTACCGTGTATACACAGGGAGCATCCCATTTTTTATTTTTTGGTAGATGATAATATCCTCACAAGCCAGATCGAAGAGCTGCGGCGATCGAGATTATTTTGTCTTTGAGAATTTTAAAAAGTGGGATGCTCCCGTATACACATCTCTGGTGAGACGCGAAATTGCTGTGAATCCCCCTAAATCCCCCTTAAAAAGGGGGACTAAGAGTGCGATCTTAGCCCCATTTTTAAGGGGGTTTGGGGGATTTAGATCCAGAAACGAAGTCCAGCCGACTTGTGTATACACAGTAGCCCTCCTTAGAGGAGAATACTCCTAGCTTTGCTCTCGATCGGGAGTGGCGTAGGCAATCGCTCGATATGGATTCAAGTTGGCCGATAGTGGTGAGATGCGAGGTAATTTACCTTATTATTTAGCTATCCCACAATCTATTCTGGCCGACTCCTCGGCAAGATATCGTTATGGAAGATGCGATCGCAACGCCATCCAGCCAACTATTACACCTCTCCCATCTAACTCCATCAATGCCTAGCTCACCCCCACTGTTAGTAGTCAAAGATGTCCGTGCTGGCTATACTCCTGGCTCGGATATTCTCAATGGCATTGATTTTGTCGTGCAACCAGGGGAATTAGTCGCGGTGATCGGGGGGAATGGTGCGGGCAAGTCAACGCTGGCGAAGACGATTTTCGGGCTGCTGACACCGCATACTGGGACGATTACGTTCAAAGGCGAAGAGATTGGGGGGCTAAAATCCGATCGGATCGTCCAGAAAGGGATGTGTTATGTCCCCCAGATTGCTAACGTCTTTCGATCGCTGACGATCGAGGAAAATCTAGAGATGGGTGGATTTATCTGCACCACAGATCTCAAGCAACTCAAAGATAAGATTTACACGATGTTTCCCCGCTTGGCAGAACGTCGCAAACAACGCGCGGGAACGCTCTCTGGCGGCGAACGGCAAATGTTAGCGATGGGTAAAGCCCTGATGCTCGATCCCGAATTACTAGTCCTTGACGAGCCATCGGCGGCGCTTTCACCCGCTTTAGTCACCGACGTACTCAAACAAGTCAAGGCAATCGTGCAAACTGGTACGGCAATCGTCCTCGTCGAACAAAATGCGAAGAAGGCACTGGCAATGTCCGATCGAGGTTACGTTTTAGATACTGGAATTGTCAAGCATGAGGGGATTGGTAGCGATTTACTCAAAGATCCCAAGGTAATCGAGACTTATTTAGGCGTTGGCGGACATTAGTTAAGCACGGTTTCAACCGCCAGCCCCGATCTATCCCACATTTTTCGGTGTCAATTTCCACGATAGTCCCGACACTAGATTAGTCGTGATGTGAGCGACGATCGGAATTAGGAGATTACCCGTCTCGACCATTGTATATCCCAACAACATCCCGATCGCTGTCGCCCAAACTGCATACGGCCATTGGCGCAGATCGGTCATATGTAATGCCCCGAAACAGAGGGATGATAATACGATGCCGATCGGATCTAACCCGATCGCTGGTAACATCACCCCACGAAATAATAACTCTTCACTCAGTCCAGGTAAAATTCCCAGCCAAATCACATCGGGTACCGCCAAGGGTGTCAATACCATCGTCAGGTAAAAATCCGCACTCTGGCGATAAGTCCCCCATAGCGCATAGATAATCTCACTCAAACCCGTCAGTCCTAACCCCAGCACGATTCCAATCCCCAGATTGACGATCGAAAAGTCGAGCGGACGCAACTGAAGATCGCCAAAATACAGCCACAGTTTTGCCAACCCAAATAACACTACTGCTGTTACCGCCATCGCAATTAAAATCTGGATGCGCGATAAAGGTTCGATGTCCGGATTTTGGGAGTTCATTTATGGAATGGTGGCTAGTGGCTAGTGGCTAGTGAACAGTGAACAGTGAACAGTGAATAGTGAACAGTGAATAGTGGCTAGTGAACAGTGAATAGTGAATAGTGAATAGTGGCTAGATCTAGAGCTGGAACATACCTCACCCTACTAGCACTGAGGTTTGGTGACGGGGGGTTTACGATCCGTACTCTTTTAGTCGATCGATCCGAGGATAAAAACTATCTAGACTCATGCCAGCACGATCGACTGTAATTACCCCGATCGCTTCTAAATACGAGTTTACCGCAATTGACTCAATGCCGAGTGCTGTAGGTGGGACTGCCATCCGCGTCATATTTTCGGCAACTGTAATAATTTTAGTCGTAGTCCCAGTGAAACTAATTACGCCACTGCCGCCACAAGCAGATGCGGGGATGATTACGGCATCTACTTCATCAGCCCAGACTCCACCCGATGCTCGATCGGTAGTAATAAATTGCGGCGCGCGGCTCAATCCGACTAAAACGCAGGGCAAGAAAGTATAGCCTAATTCCTCAGCCGCCGATCGCGGTGAAATGTCCGGATCGATCGGGAGTGGCGATAGCGCTGGCGCGTGGGCGCAGGGCACCTGAAACGTCCGCACGATCAGGTGGCTGATGACGGCTTCCGCACCAGCTAAAGGATCGACACCGATGCCATGACGGTAATCGTGGAGGATTTCTGCCCCCGGATCGTCGGGAAATCTGGCAACAACAGCGATCGCTTCGGCTTTTGCTGCGGTAATTAGTTTATCTGCCGCTCTGAGGAGACTGTCTGGCTGTTGGATCGTGCCCCAGGAGGCTCCAGAAGCCGCCGTTTGCAGTTCGACACCCAAAGGGAGATCTGTCACGACATAATCGGTTAAATCCAATCCTAGCGTCGCCCTAGCAGCATCTGCAGCTTGAAGGTGGCGGACGCGCAGATCGTCAGGCACGGATCGATCGAAGATAATCCCCACCCGATTTTTTCGTACTGGCTGCAATCCCCACGTACCCGCAGCAAACCGATCCAATCCATAACCCTCAACGTAGAGCGTATTCGGCATACTCCAATACAATTGCGCTCCATTCATCACATTCGGATGGGTTATCAAGCGATCGCAACTAGCCGCGATCGCTTTGGCAATGGGTAATCCATCTCCAGCAAAACCGCCCATGGAGGCTCCGATCCCAGTCGGAATAATTAAAACTACCGTATAAGGACGATTATTCAAGCGTTGTTTGTGATTCAGGACAAGGCGTTACCGAACATTGGAGAATCGGGAGAGGATTCACACCAATTCCGCTTTTCTTTTGGGTAGGTGTGTGTACTGTTACCCTGTCAAAACGAATTTCTGTTTGGCAATGCCACTTTATCTTATCCCGATCGCGCGAGTAATGCCTTCGCAACTAATTAGTGGCAAAGGGTGTATATTTACCACCTAAACCTTCAACGATCGTCTTGGTATTAGAAATCAACATTTTCTGATAAGTGCCACCAGCACTATTTACTTCACCTAAGCCATCGGCATAGAGTTTTTGCGGGGAGATATTTACTTTGGTTTCTTTGGCGATCGTTTCGAGCGATTGGGGGTTGACAGTCGCTTCTACAAAAATCGTCGGTACTGGAGTCTTGCGAATTTTTTCGATTAGTTCGCGCAGTCGAGCGGCATTCGGTCGTTCGTCAGTACTCAATCCTTCTAGCGCGGCAACGGGAATACCGTAAGCTTTTGAGTAATATCCCAATGCATCGTGAGTCGTAAATAAGACTCTATTTGCAGGTGAAATCGTATCGATCTCAGTTTTAATCCAGCGATCGATCTGTGCGATTTCTGAGGTCAATTTCTGCGCATTTTGCGTGTAAATAGCCGAGTTATTGGGTACGGTTTTTAGGAGATTATTAGCAATTATTTCGACGATTTTAGCTCCATTCTTGGCATTGTGCCAAACGTGAGGATCGCTAGTACTTTTGCCATCTTCGGTAAATTGCTGTGGTTGAGGTACCGCGATTTCAGCGACGGCTACTTTTGGCGCGGAATTGGATGTCGCTGAGATCGCTTTGATGAGTTCTGGCTCGAACCCATAGCCACTGTATAGGATCAGTCTGGCATCTTCGATCGATTGTCTGGCGACTGGGGTAAGTTGATAGATGTGCGGATCGCTACCGGGTGGTAGTAGACAGACTAGATCGATCGTCTCCGCCGCAATCTGTTTGGTAAGATCGCACAATACGCTAGTAGTTACGACTACTTTCGGCTTCCCGTTATTGACTGCCAGATTTTCACGCGAATCTTTGGTAGGTCGATCGCAACTAGTTAGTAACCCAAATACGAGTAGTAAAGATAATAGTTTCGTCTGAGTAGGCGATCGATAAATATTAAAGTCCATATTATTTCAAATCTAAAAATTGATGATAAATAATTTAACTAAACTAACAATTTTAAATGAGTCGGAAGGTAAATGGGCTTTTGAAAACCTGGCGCAGAATTTAGCTCGATCGCTATGGGCAGATATTAGCGAATCTGCTGGCAATCTAAATTATGTTCTTTGTACCGAGGCAGAGCTGAGAGATAGCCGAATTAATAGCTTTATTCCGATCGATTCGATTAGGATTGCCGCAGACAAAAGAAAGATCGAGCAAAGATTTAAATCTCATGGAGTTGCTAGACCCAAAACTATGATTTTAGAATCGCGACCAGAAATAGCGTCGCTCTTAGCACAAGCTACTTCTCACCGCTGGATTCTAAAATATCCAACTGGATGCGGTGGCATCCATCATCGAATGATTGAAGATATCGGTCAAATCCCTGACAAATGGCCACAACCATTTATCGTTCAAGAATTTATCGAATCGATTCAACCATGGCAATTGGTATGCGCTTGAAGTTGGTACGGATGGAATTTATAACCATGTCGATCGAGACCTCGATTCCAATTCACTTGAAAATTAACAATCCGAGGACGGGGTGAGTTATAGATTATTACTTAACAATTGCGCCAAAATCAGCTAAAACTCTAGCATGATTGCGGACGAGTCCCAAGAGATTCAATCGATTGGCTTTAATTTCGGGATTGGAATCCATAATTAGGACACTATCCTCACCATCAAAGAACCGCTCGATCGCGGGGGTAAGCTGACCTAGCGCGTCAATGAGCTGCTGATAGTTTCGAGAAACCCGTGCGGCTTTTGTCTGGGGTTCTAGGGCGATTAACCCGTCGTAGACTGCTTGTTCTGAGGATTTCTGGAATAGACTGGTCTGAACTACTTCCGTTGGTGCTAATTGTTGAGTGTCTAAAGTCCCCTGCACGGCTAATTTACTCGATCGATTGACAGTAGGATAGATTCGTTCTAAGGTGCCATTATCTCGAATCTGTTGGAGAAACACAGCGCGGGCGCGGGTGTCGAGTAAATCGGTTAAGGCTCGTTGGGTATATTCGCGATCGTTCTCGCCCAGAACAGCATTGACGAGATCGTAATCGATATGCAGCTCTTCTTGGAGTAAATTCCGCAGCCGTTGGCTGAAGAAATCCTGCAACTGTTGGGTGAGTTCGGCGATATCGATCTGTGGACGGACGTGGCTGAAATCAGTCACGACGCGATCGAGTAATCGATTCAGATCGATCGCTAAATTAGCACTCCACGCGATATTAATAATCGCATTTGCCGCCCGGCGCAGGGCAAACGGATCGGAGGAACCTGTCGGGAGCATTCCCAAACCAAAGATACAAACTAAAGTATCTAACCGATCTGCGATCCCAACTACTTGTCCGGTCAAAGTTTTGGGTAAACTATCTTCAGCATTGCGGGGTAAATAATGCTCGAAAATTGCCGTTGCTACTTCTGGTGCTTCGCCATTGGCGATCGCATATTTGGTACCCATGATTCCTTGCAATTCGGGGAATTCACCCACCATCTGCGTGACTAGATCGGCTTTGCATAATCGGGCAGCTCGATCGATATATTGTTTTGCTGTCGGATCGAGCGATAATTGACTCGCGATCGCCTCGGCATTTTGGATAATCCGATCGACTTTCAATTTTACCGAACCTAAGTCGGCTTGAAAGGTGACCATTTCCAATCGTGGTAAGTATTCGGCAAGTGGTTTGACCAAATCGGCATTATAAAAATACTGTCCGTCGGCTAATCTGGCTCTGACTACCCGCCCATTGCCCTCAGCGATAATTGCTGACTTAGCCGGATCGCCATTGGAGATCGTAATAAAGTGCGGTAAAAGTTCCTGTTTTCGCTCGTCTTTAAAGATCGGGAAATACCGTTGATGCGTCACCATTACAGTCGTAATTACTTCCGCTGGTAACTTCAGAAACTCATCATCGAATTTACCCACGATCGCGGTCGGATATTCGACCAAATTTACAACTTCATCCAGCAGATCGGGATAAATTTCTGCGACTCCGCCCATCTTAGCCGCCGCCGCCTGAATCTGCTGCTGGATATCACTCTTGCGCTGATTTTGGTCTACATTTACATAACCAGATGCCAAGGTTTTTAAATACTCAGCGGCTGAAGCGACGGAAACTGGTGCTGGATGTAAAACTCGATGGGTGCGAGAAATGCGATCGCTTTTTACTGTATCCTCATCGTTAGTAATTTCGATCGGTAAAATTGCCTCATTCCACAGGGCAATCAACCAGCGAATCGGTCGGGGGAATTTTAAATCCCCATTCGCCCACCGCATCAAGCGTTTGCCTTCTAATTTAAAAATCCACTGAGGAATCAACTCGGTTAAAATCTCTCTAGTATCGCGCCCAGGAATAGACTTGGTAATGAAGATAAATTCCCCTTTATCTGTCATGCGTAATTCTAGACTCGCAGGATCTACCCCTTGCTTGCGAGCAAACCCCAATGCTGCGGGAGTCGGTTGTCCATCCTGATATGCGGCGGCGGCTGGTGGGCCTTTGATTTCCTCTTCCCGATCGATCTGACGATCGGGTAGATTTGTAACAATAACTGATAGACGGCGCGGGGTAGCATAAACTTGCACTCGATCGTGAGTTAAGGCTTCAGCCGCCAGACTAGCCGGAATCATCTTTTCCCACTGGCGAATCGCATCGCTCACAAAACCTGCGGGCAAATCTTCGGTACCGACTTCTAAGAGGAAATTAGACATATCGCGAGAACTAAATAAAATCTATCGAGAATCTGGTTAGAAGATCCAAGTGTTTATATTATCTAACCTCTGCACTCCTTGCGCCTCCAACGGTCAAAAAAAGATATTCCTTAATCTAAATGCGCTTCAGTAGTTTAACTCCCGACTTTCGAGTTCTGATCGTCTACAATCCCGCAGCGGGACAATCACCCAACTTAGCCGCTACACTAGATCGAGTGGCAGATTTGTGGCGAAATTGTGGATGGGTGGTAGATATTGCTGCTACTACTGCACCAGGAGATGCAACCAGGAAGGCGCAGCAAGCCGCCAGAGATGCCTATAACGCGGTTATTGCGGCAGGGGGCGATGGGACGGTCAACGAGGTGATGAATGGCTTAATCGGCACTGATACCGCACTGGGCACATTACCTTTAGGCACTGTGAATATTTGGGCGCGAGAAATGGGTTTACCGATGGACATGCTCAAAGCCGCAGCTAGTCTTGCGAAGTCCGATCTGACTAAAATCGATGTCGGGAGTGCTGGTAATCGTTATTTTCTGCTGATGGCGGGGATCGGCTTTGATGCGGCAGTAACAGCGACGGTGAACGCCAATGAAAAGAAACGATTGGGGGCGATTGCCTATATCAAGCAAGCCATCCAAGTTGCCTGGGAATTTCGTGGGGTGCGGCTGAAATTAAAAATCGATGGCAAGCGGGTGCGCGGCAGAATTTTGATGGTCGTCATCGGGAATAGTCAACTCTATGGTGGTGTGATTAAGTTCACCGCTCATGCAACGATCGATGATGGCTTATTGGATGTATGTGTGATTAAGGGACAAGGGATGCTTTCGGCACCGCGACGCTTAATTTCGATTTTTGCCCGTCACTACAATCGCGATCCGCTCGTCCAATACTATCAAGCCCGACAGATTGAAATTCGCGCCCAACGGGGGAAGGTGCTACCCGTTCAGGTGGACGGTGATTACTTGGGGAAAACGCCAATGAATTTTCGCGTGGTACCCGATAGTTTGTGGATTATGGTGCCGCCAAATGCCGATCGATCCTTATGGCAAACGTGAAACTTCAAACATATCCAAAAATTTTCAGATTGTATTTGAGAATACCGATGTGTCGATTCCCGGCTCGACGCGACGCATCAACATCGCAATTTGCTTAAACCAATAGTGACGATCGCTAATCGCAATTCCCCTACTCTTGGTTTCAAACTTAAAAGTAAACGTCACATTTTCACAGCCAGAGTGCTCGATCGTTAACTTATAGCGGTTCTCATCCTAGTGAAGGGCATTATTAGTGGTTTTAGTGGCTAGTGGCTAGTAAATGTACCTCATTCGATTGGGAACCGCTATATCGCCATTAGATAGACGCACTGTTTCGATCCCGATCGGGAATTTGGGGTCTTTGCGATCGAGATATTTCAGCACGAAGGAGCGACGGAACACAGACTTGTTGACAATCGCCGCTGGGATACCGCGCGCACAAGTGAAGGGTTCGGTAGTGCTTTGAGCGCGGGCAGGAGTAACAGCGACTAAGATTGACACGATCGCTCCTAGGCTAATTAAATAAAGGTTCATTATCAGATCGTCTGGGGAAATAGTGGAATTCGCACCAACAGATGCAGCGCGATGACACCAGCATCTAATCTTGATACGTTTGATTATTGAATTAACTATATAAATCATAAAAAAGGCGCATATTAATGCGCCTTTTTTATGATTTTAACGTCAGTTTGGTTTAAGGATTTCCCTTTTAGACCATTCTTGGACTGGTGCTTGGTCTTAAGTTATTGGTGCTTGAATTGGGGCGCAGCTTAAATTCTTAACCCGAACTGGCGTGATTTTAGTTTGGCAAAATGGGTGATGCCAATTTAGACATTAACGATTACTTTTGAGGTGGCCCTGCTGTAATTACAACAAATCGATCGGGTGAAATTAATTCCTTCGCGACTTGGTTGACTTGCGCTAACGTTACCGCTTTGATTTTCTTGGGAAATTCAACAATTTCGTTAGGATTTAAACCGTAGACGGCATTGCCGAGTGTCGCGCCAGCGATTTCGTCGGGGGAGGCGAGATCGACAGTGTAGCTACTGGCAATACTGCGCTTAGAGTTGGCAACTTCTGCGGCGGTGACACCTTTAGTTTGCAGATCCTTCAATAAAGCAGTAGTACTTTGAATCGCTTTCTGGGCATCATCTGGTGCGGTTTGCATCGAGATCACAAAGGTGCCCTGCCGTTTGCCAGCGGCAAAACTACTATAGATACCATAGGTTAACCCCTGACGATCGCGAATTTCGGTACCGAGACGGCTTGAGAGCGTGTCGCCACCGAGGATCTGATTGAGAACCAAGGCTGAATAGTAGCGCGGATCTTTGCGATCGATCGCTTTATTCCCCATCAACGTAATCGATTGCGTTTTACCTGGGAGTGGGGGATTTACCAGTACCTGTTTTGCGGGTAGTTGGGCGGTAGGATAGTCGAGTTTGACTGCAGTAGCTGTCGTAGACCATTTACCCAAATTCTGTTCGAGCAAGGCTTTGACCTCAGCAACTTTGAAGTCACCGACGATCGCGAGGATGGTATTACTCGGTAAATAGTGCCCAGCGTAAAAGGTTTTCAGATCGGCCGCACTCAAACCGCTCAGAGTCTCGGAAGTGGGGAAGATCGTAAACGGATGATCTTTAGGATAAATCGTCTGTTGAAATTTCCGCCGCGCCAAACTATTGGGATTGTCGAGTTCGAGTTTTAATGATACTAGTGCGCGTTGGCGACTGAGTTCAAATTTCTGTTGGGGGAAGTTTGCATTTTGGAGGACATCAGCTAATGTCTGCATCAGTGTCGGTAAATCCTTGGATAGGGAACTCCCGCCGATACTTACCCCTTCACGACTGGCTCCAAATGCCAATGACGCACCGCGACTTTCTAGTGTTTTAGCGAGATCGAGTGAGGATTTAGTCTTTGTCCCACTCATTAGATTGGCAGCGGTTAAGCTAGCTGCACCAGCTTTGGGAATCCTGTCGTATTCAGCTCCGGCTTGAATGCTCCCACTCAAGGTAATTGTGGGCGTACTCGAATCGGGGAGTAAAAACACCCGCAGCCCATTCGCCAGCTTCACTTCTTGGGGCAAGGTCTGCTGCTGACTGGTGGTGTCGGGGTCGAGTGGGGGGAGATATTTAGCGATTTCCGCTGCATCTAGCGGGGCACCTGGGCTTAAATTCTCAGTGGTTTGCTTGATATTCTCGGCAGGGGCTGCTTTACCTGTAATCGTGGTCGGCTCGAAATAACCGATGCTTTTGAGATTGTCTTGGAGATATTTCTTAGTTACTCGTTGGACATCAGCTGCAGTGACGCGTTCGACTCCAGCAAGATATTTATCGGTAAATTGATAGTCACCTGTGGTGGTTTGGTCGTTACCTAATTGTCTGGCTTGATTGTCGATCGAGCGGTTGCTCAATAAATAACTCGACTTGAGTTGGGCTTTGGCACGCGCGATTTCCGCAGGGGCTGCTCCTTTAGCTTGGAGGAGTTTAATATCTTTATCGATCGCCGCTTCTAATTTCGGGAGCGATTTACTCGGTTCGACGATCCCAGTAATCTCATACCAGCCGCCAGCCGCGAGATTTGCCGCACCACCATCGAGACCCGTAGCGAGTCCGGTTTCGACGATCGATTGATACATCCGCGAACTACGTCCTTCGGTGAGGACATAATTCATCACATCGATCGCGGGTACGTCAGGATTGTTCGCTTCGGGTAAGGGATAAATCGCGATCGCGATTTTGGTAGTACCCGGTTCTTTGAGCGTAAGTCGGCGCTTGGGTGGGATTACTGCGGTTGTGGCTGGTTTCGCCACTTTGACATCGCGACGTGGTACTTTGCCAAATGTCTCTTTAACTTTAGCCATCAGCGTTGCGGTATCGAAATCGCCGACGACGACTAAGGTAGCGTTATTTGGTGCGTAATAAGCATCGTAATAAGAACGCACCTGTTCGGTGGTAAATTTCTCGACATCAGCTTTAGTGCCACCGACAGTCAATCCGTAGGGGCTATTGGGAAAAGCAGCACGTTGCACGGCGCGATTGAGGCGATAGCTGGGATTATTTTCATACCCTTGCAGCTCCGAAATTACAACTCGCTTTTCGCCAGTGAGTTTCTCAGTATCGATCGTCGCATTCTGCATCCGATCGGCTTCTAATGTCAATAAACTCGTGAGTTTATTCTTTTCGACCGTACCAAAATAAGCGGTTTGATCGTAGCTGGTAAAGGCATTAAAACTACTACCTAACGCCGCAAACAACCGTCCGAACTGTACGGGACGGTCTTTGGTGCCTTTAAATAACATGTGCTCTAGTTGGTGCGCGATGCCATTCACACCCGGAGCTTCATTCCGGGAACCAATTTTATACCAGACTTGGACTGTGACGACCGGAGCGCTATGGACTTCTTTGGTTAAAATGGTCAACCCATTGTCTAGAACGGTCTTTTTGACTTTATCCGTTAAGGTAATCGGTGGAGCAACTGGACTGTTTGTAGGTACTGTCGGGGTTTTGGTGGGTTTTGCTGGCGGTTGCTTGGCAATCTCATTGTTGCCGACGATCGATTCTGCTGCAACTGCAACCGCTGGCTGCGGCGACATCACCGTCAGTGGCGATGTCAATACAGCACTCAAGCAGACACTAAAGAACAACATCCCAAATCGATACCGTCGCCACATCACCCAAAAATCTCTTATTTTGAACATATCTCCACTGATTATTTATCTATCGACATCGATCGCTAAGTATGATTGTACTGCGATCTTCGGTCGATCTCTGCTGGTTCCGAAGTCGATCGGATCGAGACTCCATCATTCACAAAAAGACTGACACTTGTAACTTTTTGTTCGCTCTCAGCGATTGTAAACGTTGACTCATGTCAGGAAATCCTTGAGATTTAACATCTAGTCGATAATATAGCGGTTCTCATCCTAGTGAAGGGCATTATTAGTGGTTTTAGTGACTAGTGGCTGGTGACTAGTGGCTAGTAAATGTACCTCATTCGATTGGGAACCGCTATAAGCACCCCAACAGCAAAGCGGCAGCGATCCTAAACTAATACCAATTGTTTCTCCATTTCAGGAGTATAGCTACCAGTGCTAGCGGCACTATTGCAAGCAGCCCGATGTACGAGAATCTGTTGAGCCTCAGCGACATTGGCACTCTCACCACGCCATTTTTCTAATGCTGCCTGCTGAATCGCCCGCGCATATGAAAAGGTCACAGGCCAAGGCGTTTGTGGGTATATGACGTGCATCGCATTCAGGTGAGCGGCGGCTTGGATGTCCGTTTGACCGCCAGACAAGAACGCAATTCCGGCGACAGTTGGTGGCACTTGCTCGATTAAAGTCTCGATCGTGGCTGTCGCGACCTCATTTACTGGTGATTGCAACTCGGCTGACACTCCCGCGAGTACCATGCTGGGTTTGAGCAGCATTCGATCGAATGCTACACCCTGAGTAGTCAGTTGTTTGAAAACTTCTTTGAGCGTGGCGGCGGTCACTTCCCGACAGCGCGCGAGGGTATGCTCGCCATCGATTAAGACTTCCGGCTCGACAATCGGTACTAGCCCATTTTCCTGACAGATCGCTGCATATCGCGCCAAGGCATGGGCATTTGCTTCGATACATGCCTGAGTAGGAATCTCTGCCCCGATGGTAATTACCGCCCGCCATTTGGCAAACCGTGCGCCAATTTTGTAATATTCTTGCACCCGATCGGTCAAACCATCTAACCCCTCGGTGACGAGTTCGTAGGGATGTCCGGCTAGTGGCTTGGTACCGCCATCGACTTTAATGCCAGGGATTATCCCCGATTTTTGCATGATGCTGACAAATGATTCGCCTGTGGAGCTAGTTTGATGGATCGTTTCATCGAATAAGATCGCTCCGCTGATATAGTTACTTAAATTTGGCGTAGTTAAAATTAGTTCGCGGTAATCGCGACGGTTAGTCACTGTCGGGTCGATACCCACCTTCTCAAATCGCTTCTGGCAAGTGCTGTTACTTTCGTCCATTGCCAGAATGCCTTTTCCCTGCGTGACTAAAGCCTTAGCTGTAGTCTGTAATTCCTGTGTGTATGTACTCATCGATAATGACTCCGTATTTTTCACTTGGAAAGTATCTATAAATATTCTGACATCGTTGACAATAAAGTGTGGGTAGCAAGCAGGAATAGAGAGCTGGAAGATAAGATTTGGGATCTCAGAGCTAATCCTCAATTCCTAATCCCTAACCCCTCCCAAGTCGAATATTTGTGTGAGAGTTCTAATGTTAAGTATTGAGCTAAAGTTCCGATCGATCGAGCTGGGAAATTGAAGAATTGGTGCGTGTTGTTTTTCGACAATCGCGGTACGATAGTAAATTAAGACAGATGTGGAGTTAAATCCGATGCAAGTTGCTCTAGAACCCGTAATCAGCGACCCTCAAGTAGATGTTGGTCAAGGTAACAATCAACGTCAGCTTTCGATCGCGGTATCCGCCCTCGCCGAACCCGAAGATCGCCAATTACCACTGAATTTGTGTTTGATTCTCGACCACAGTGGCTCGATGAAAGGTACGCCACTCAATACTGTCAAGCAAGCGGCGAAGGAATTAATCAAGAGCTTAAAACCAGAAGATCGGTTGTCGGTAGTTGCTTTCGATCATCAGGCGGAAGTCATCGTCGCCAGTCAACAAGTTACCGATCCGACCGAAATATTTAATAAAATCGACAAACTGCAAGCTGCTGGCGGTACCGCGATCGATGCTGGGATCAAATTAGGCATGACGCAACTGATCGAGGGCAAGCAAGATCGCGTTTCTCACGCCTTTATCCTGACTGATGGTGAAAACGAACACGGCGATAACGATCGCTGTATCGCTTTAGCTAAATTTGCCACCGAGAGCAATATTACGCTAAATACCTTGGGATTTGGCGAACATTGGAATCAGAATACGCTCGAAAAAATCGCCGATACCGCCGCAGGTACGCTCGCATATATCGCGGAAGCAGCCCAAGCAGTTACTGAATTTGGTAGGTTGTTTAATCGGATGCAATCGGTAGGTTTGACGAATGCCTATCTGCAAATCGAACTCAAACCCAAAGTCCGCCTCGCCGAACTCAAACCCGTCGCTCAGGTGGCTCCGGATACGATCGAATTAGCCGTCGAAGATGATGGTAATCTCCATATCGTCCGCTTGGGCGACTTGATGAAGGATCTCTCACGGGTAATCCTTGTCAATACTTATATCGGGCAGCTCGCTGAAGGCGAACAACCGATCGCGACTTTACAAATTCGCTATGACGATCCGGCTCGCAGTAAGACTAATCTGCTCACGCCACCTGTAGATGTCAACGTCAACGTCATCCGCAACCACCAACCCGCGATCGACCCTAACGTCCAACAACATACGCTCGCCTTGGCTAAATATCGCCAAACTCAACTCGCCGAACAAAAACTCCAACAAGGCGATCGCACGGGTGCAGCCACCTTACTCCAAACTGCGGCCAAAACCGCGCTGCAAATGGGCGATACCAACGCTGCTACCGTGCTGCAAGCCAACGCTACGATCCTCCAAGGCGGCGACGATCTCTCAGAATCCGATAAGAAGCAGACTCGGATGGTTTCCAAAACGATCTTGCAGTAATGATTATGTCTGAGCCAAGCTAAACATGATATATCCCCGACTTCTCTAAAGAAGTCGGGGATATATATTTTAATGTTTTGAAGAAGAAGCTTATTGTATAGATCGATATTTATGCTGCCTTACTCATCAAGCTTAAGCCCATACAACTGATGTATCGATCGTCAGCCAATCACCATTTTTAGCTTGTCCGACTAAATAAATATCGATTAGAGTGCTACCAATATAGTAATAACGTAAATTAGTAAAATTTTCAGCGATTAGTCTACTTGTGGCTCGATCGAAATTAAATATTTGTCCATTAAATTCATCGCATTCAGATTCTTCGGCATCTTCCTGTAGTTCTTCGATCGAAGATACATCCATATATTTAATGACTGATACCAGCTTAGTCTGGAGTAGTAAATTTGAAAATGCCAAAGCCCTATCTTCATTCAACGTCCAAATCGCTCGATTTATTTCATCATTACCGGACCTGTAAATATTTGTATCGACTAAATGAATGAGTTTATTCATTTTTATTACGGCATTTTCTATTGCAGTAATTAAGTCTCTATTTTCTATTCTCGATCGAGCAAAGTCTCTAACTTCAAATACGGGATCTGATCTAACTCCATCTGCTTCTAAGGCATAACTAACTTCGACAGATAATCCCAACCAATTCCCAGTTTTAGTTTTAGCAAATATTAAATACACGATCGCATCTCGATGATATTCTCTCATCTGGGATGTTTGGATTTGATAAATCTCTAAATCATCGATATAGAGTTGAATTGGCTGGACTAGAGCTTGATAGGCTCGAAGATATTCTTGTGAAATATTAAGTGGATCTCCTTCTGGTATTTTTTGCCAGAAATAGTCCAGATCTAAGCGTTTTAGATAGCCTCCATATATTATCAATTCTTCAAGTGAAATTTTTAGCGATGTATCCCTTTTCCACAATTTAGCACTATAATCTTCTGGTCGATCTCCGTCTCCTCCCATTGTAAACCGACCTACTTTTTTCTCAATCTCTTTGAATAATTTATCGTTTTCAAGATCTATATTTGTAAAATCTTTGTGTCCAGATCGATGTAATTCCAAGAATTGTTCTTCGTTCATACAAACAGTATTAAAAATGTGGTAAAGGATGGGTGTCTTTTAAATTTGCTCGATCGAAAGTTGCACCTCGAATATCGGCATCATACAAAACTGCATTACTCAAATTTGCATTAGTTAAATTTGCATTGCTGAGATTACAACGATTGAGATTGGTTCCAGTTAAATTAGCTCCAGCGAGATTCGCTCTACTCAAATCGACTCCTACCAGATCCGCATAGCTTAAATCTGCACCACTTAAATCTCGATCGACCGCACCTTGATTGACTACTTCCCATACTTTCCGATATCGATCGGAAATAATCGCGTTATCTATTTTAGTACCGCGAAAATCGACCAGATCTAGATTTGTATCAGTTAAGTCTGCACCCGTCAAATATGCGCCAGCTAAGTTAGCATTTTTGAGATTGGCAGCGATTAATCTCGCTCGATTGAGATCGGCTAGTAAAAAGTTTGAGTCTACTAGCTCGGCATAAGTTAAATTTGCATTGTTCAGACTAGCCATAGTAAAATTAGCCCTAATTAATTTAGCTAGTGTCAATCTGGCATTATCTAAATTACTGCGATCGAACCTACCATCCCGAACTTCCGCTCTGTGAAAAATTGCTGTACTCAGATTGGCAGATCGAAAGTCAACCCTATCGAACCTTGCCTGTCTAAAGACTGCTGCTTCTAAGTTAGCAGCTTGAAAATTGACCGATTGAATATTGCATTCTCTAAAATCGCCTCGCTCGAAATTACAATTTGCGAGATCGAACCACTGGAGTTGATGGATGGTACCGTTATGCTGCTTTGTTTCTCTCAAGCAACTAATCTCTCGATTCCGTAAACTAATGCCGCTAAAATCTCGCTCTCCACATTGCCACAGTTGGAATAATAGCTTGACATCAGCTTTTAGCTGCACGCGGATTTCTGAGGAAATAGTCACCCACTCATCATCTGATACTGCGATCCCGCGATCGATCGACCGATTTTTCAGATCTTGTTTTTCAGCCATATAAATCTGCTGACTATGCTGATACTTATTGAATACTTCTTAGTAAAATCCACATATTTCATAGAAATACCCCCTCACAAATATACAGTGAGGAGGCGATATTTCTACATTTCTACTATTTAGGAGGATCGTTTAATATGCCAAAGTCTCTAGAGTTTCGCGGAGATAGCGTTGGACGCGCTCGTCGAGATCGAGATTGGATTGTTCTAATGTAGATAATTGGGATGCCCAGTGTTGAAACCCAGAACTAGTAGCGATCGCTTGCTTGAGGCTAGTCCAAATCGAGGGATCGTTGGTAGGTGTAGGTGTAGAAATACTCATGTGAACACAAAGCCAAAAAAATAGTTTATTTTTGTTGTGGCGAAGAGTTTTACAACAACTTTTGTCACATTCTCTATCATAACCCAGTTTATTGGGATCGACGGTAACTTTAATTACAGTAGCGCAGAGCGAGTGTTTTGGCGTACTTACCGTACCGTGAATGTATCGCTATTCACCAACTATCGATCGTCAAAACCCCTAAAAATACTCACTACTCGATCGCTATTCGCTGACAGTCAGGACATTATTTTTAGCCAGACAGCCATCTTCGAGATGTACGATCCGATCGGCGACATCCAAGATCCGGTTATCGTGAGTCACCATCAGAATGGTCGTTCCCTGCTCTTTAGCCAATTTCTGCATGATCTCCACGATCTCCCGTCCCGATTTACTGTCTAACGCAGCGGTAGGTTCGTCAGCCAGAACTAGCTTAGGATGGCTCATCAGCGCCCGCGCGATCGCAACGCGCTGTTTTTGTCCGCCGGACAAGTTTTCGGGGTAGTAGGACTTGCGATCGCTCAATCCGACTGCATCGAGCATCTCTGTCGCCCGTTCTTTGACTTCGCGACTGCTCATCTGGGGGTGGAGTTGTCCCGCCATTTGGACGTTTTGCTGGGCGGTGAGCGATTTGAGCAGGTTGTGCGCTTGGAAGATATAGCCGATGTTGCGCCGCACTTCGATAATTTGACGCTTGCTCGCACCGACCATTTCGACTCCCAGTACCTCCATGCTGCCCTCCTGGGGCGATCGCAATCCGCCTGATAGCGTCAGGAGGGTAGTTTTGCCAGAACCCGATGGCCCAGTCATCAGCACGATTTCACCTTTGCCGATTTCGAGGTTAATATCAAATAGTACTTGTTTTTTGAGATTGCCTTTACCGAAGTAGTGGTTGAGATCTTTGACAGAGACGACGACATTATCGTCGAGGTTACTACTATCGATATTGACAACTTCTGGCGATCGCGACCCAAATTTTAACATCCTGCCATCCTACTTTATGTGCTGAAATATCAAACCAATTAGCCTACTAACCCAAACTCTTTCATAGCAGGCAGAAAATTATGATTTTCGTGCGACGATCGAGTTAACTTAATTAAAGCAAATCTTTGCACTGGTGTCAGACTTTGCCATTGCGCTAAGGTTATTTCCACCCCATCCTCACTTGCTTTAGCTAAAATGCTGGGGGGAATCTGACTATCGTCTTCCCAAGGTGGTGCGGGATCGATCTCGAGTAAGGTTGGTTCGTGCCCTGTCTGCGCCAGAATTAACTGATAGAGATAATCTCGGTAAGCCGTAATTTCTGCGGTTTCGGTACATGGCAACTCCACCAATCGCTCGCATTCTTGTTTAGTAAAGTGGCTCCATTCTGCCAGCTTCACCTTGACACCACAGGTATCCAATTTCATCCGCACCGCCATTGGAATGCACCGCAACGACTCAACAAAATCAGCTTCAAAGTCAAAAAATACACTCATCAGGGTTACTGGTTATTTGTTATTTGCATTATTATTTCCTATTCTCAAATCTTGCACCAGTACAACACCATTAGTAAAAGCATAGATCTGAGTGTACCCCCACACAATTAACCTGTAGGGGTGCCCCTTGTGGGTACCCACGGATTATCGCGGTGAGTATTCGCTAACTTCTAACCCCTGCCATAATCAGATCGATCGACTCTTGGGCATGTTGATGGAGTTGCTCTTTGCCTAATGTCTGTTTACCTGGCCACAGATATTTGAGATTTTCTTGAGCGTTGAAGTAAAAAGCGCAAGTACCGACAATATTGACAGCGGTATGTCGAGGATCGAGTTGGCGGAATACGCCGATTGCCATACCCTGTTCCAAAATTCTGATAATCGTACCGTAGAGGAGATCTCCCATCTGTTTGGGGTAATACTTCCCTTTATTTTGAATCGCTTCCAAGGAGAGAATACCGCCGATGCGCGGATTTTCCGACATACAACAGAGTACTTGTTCGAGCAGTCTGACTAGTGCTGCATCTGGCGGTAAGCAGTCGAGTTGCAGTTGCTCCATCATCCCCAAGGCTTGGGTAAAACATCGCTCCAATACCGATCGATATAATTCTTCTTTACTTTGAAAATAATAGTAGATCATCGCTTTGGTGACCCCGGTTTGAGCGGCAATCGCTTCCGTTCGCGCTGCGCTCAATCCCGATACTGCAAATTCTGCTTCCGCTGCATCCAGAATTTGATTCTTCGTTGCTTCGGGATTACGGGTCAAAGATATCGCTTTAGTAGCCTTTTGTTTATTAATTACGGGCATTATATATAGTGAGAGGCGAGAATTTATTTAACTAAACGGTAAGTATAGATTACGACCTCTAAGTCTATTATGGCATGGCCCTCAGGGATTGTAACTTAATTGACATATAATTTATTTTTAGGCTAAACTAACCAACGGGTAGGTAAATATATTCCCCTGGCAAGTAGCGAGAACGCAAAAAAATGACAGAAGATAATTTTGTGGCCGATCGAGTTAAGCAGCTCCCACCTTCCGGCAAGTGGACTCTAATTTGCGCTTCAGCTGCGGCAATTCTGCTCCTACCCGCAGGATTGCATTTTTCGGGTATATTTGCCCAAAAGTTACCAGCAGCAGCCGAGCAGAACAAATCTGTTACACCCAAAGCCGAAAATACGAAGGCAGTTACGGCACTGGGACGATTGGAACCGCTCGGCGAAGTCATCAAAGTATCTGCCCCCAGCTCGCAGATGGGTTCATCGACGATCGAGCGCATTTTAGTCAAAGAAGGCGAGCTAGTCAAAGCCGGACAACCGATCGCCATTCTCGATAATCGGCAACGGCTGGAAGCAGCTGTCAGCAAAGCGCAAGAAGATGTCAAAGTCGCGGCTGTCAATCTCGACAAAATTAAAGCTGGAGCCAAGCAGGGCGAAATTGCCGCCCAAAAAGCTGAAATTTCCCGTCTAGAAAGCCAACTTAAAGGGGAGGGAGCAACTTATGTCGCGACCAAAGCTAGATTGACCGCCCAGCTCAAATGGCAGCCTGCCGCCCAAGCTGGCAAAATCCAAGCCCTTCAAGCGCAACTTTCGGGCGAAAAACCGACTCAAGCTGCGACAGTCAGCCGGATCGAATCACAACTGCGGAATGCTGAAGTAGACTACAAGCGATACCAACAACTAGCTGCTGAAAGTGCGATCGAAGCTACCAAAGTCGATGCCAAACGCTTAGAAGTCGAAACCGCCCGCCAACAGTTAGCTGAAGCTAAGTCGAAATACAACCAAACAATCGCCACGCTCAATCAGCAGATTATCGAAAATCAGGCGACGAAAAATAACCTCGAAACCACCACCGTCCAACAGCTCGCCGAAGCCAAAGCCAACTACGATAAAACCCTCGCCACCACCGCCCAACAAATCGCCGCAGCTAAAGCCACCCTCAGTAAGATTTCAGAAGTACGCACGGTTGATGTCCAAGGTGCCCGCGCCGAACTCGCCCGCGCCCAAGCTGCCACTCGTCAGGCTCAAGCCGAATTAGCCCAAGCGTATGTCCGCGCTCCTGTAGCTGGCGAGATCCTCAAAATCCGCACGCGGGCGGGGGAAGTTCCCGCAAGCGGTACAGGGATCGTCGAAATGGGACAAACCAGTCAAATGGTTGCTGTGGCTGAGATATATGAGAGCGATATTGCGAAAGTTCGTGTCGGTCAAACAGCGGTCGTTTCCAGCGAGTCTGGGGCTTTCGGCCAAAAAGTACGCGGTACTGTCAGCTCGATCGGTCTTCAAATCGGTAAGAAAGATGTTCTCAGCACCGACCCGGCAGCGGATACCGATTCTCGGACTGTCGAAGTCAAAATCGCGATCGATCCCACTGACAGCCAAATTATCAAAAGTCTGACCAATTCTAAAGTTGCAGTCAAGATTACTACTCAGTAAAGCACTCACCCGATTCTTTAATATAACGGTTCCAAATCGAATGAGGTACATTCATTAGCCACGAGTCACTAAAACCCCTAATAATGCCCTTTACTAGGATGAGAACTGCTATATAACCAGTTAATGAATGATAAATAATAACTAAAATGTTCAAAAAGATTCCCCTAGCTTGGTTACAACTCAGTCATGAAAAGATTCGACTGCTGGTAGCGATCGCGGGGATTAGCTTTGCCGATATCTTGATGTTTATGCAGCTAGGGTTTCGGGATGCCTTGTTCGATAGCGCCGTCAAATTCCATACTAACGTCAGCGGCGATGTCTTCTTAATTGGCCCCCAATCTACCGCATTGATTTCAATGAAATCGTTCCCTCGACGACGACTCTATCAAGCTCTAGCATTTAATGGCGTAGAGTCAGTCACGCCGATTTATCTAGGGTTTGAAATCTGGAAAAATCCAGTCGAAAAAAATACTCGCCAAATCATGGTAATTGGGTTCAACCCAGCAGATAAGCAATTATTCCAATTACCAGGAGTAGCTGAAAATCTCGACAAGATGCAATTGCCAGATACTTTTTTGTTTGATGACAAATCTCGCACCCAATTCGGCCCGATCGGCAAATTATTTGCATCTGGTCAACGAGTTCGCACCGAAGTAGGGGGACGTAAAATCGATATTGGTGGTCTATTTTCGCTCGGTGCGTCTTTCGGTGCAGATGGTAATATCATGACCAGCGATACCAACTTTGTGCGGTTATTCAAACGCGATACCGGACTGATCGACGTTGGTGTCGTTAAGCTCAAACCCGGTACTGATGTCAAAGCCACGATTTCCGCAATGCATGCATATTACCCGAAAGATGTCAAAATATTTTCTAAAGAAGAATTTATTGACTTCGAAAAAAGTTACTGGCAAACTGGTACCTCGATCGGGTTTATCTTTACGCTCGGGACGGTGATGGGATTTATCGTCGGGATCGTGATCGTTTATCAGATTCTCTATACCGATGTTGCCGATCATTTATCTGAATATGCCACGCTCAAAGCAATGGGTTACACAGATTTTTATCTATTAACTGTCGTTTTTCAAGAAGCTTTAATTCTGTCGATCGTCGGCTTCTTTCCGGGAATGTTAGCTGCTGTCGGTCTTTATACAATGACGCGCAATGCGACCAATCTGCCACTATTAATGACCGTTGCTCGTGGCGTTACCGTGTTACTTTTGACTATGATTATGTGTACGATCTCAGGTGCTATTGCCGTCAGAAAGCTGCGTGCCGCCGATCCAGCAGACATGTTTTAATAGACGGTTATGTGTGGGTCTAGACATCAATCCAAAATTCCCACCTTCAGTAGTAACAACCATAATAGTTAGTGGGTTTACCGTATCTGTACAATCTTCAGGAATTTGCGATGATAGAGATATCGACAAAACCAACACAGGAATCACCCGATGAACTTCAACATCCAATCCCTACTCAACTGGTATCGTGGTCTCTTGCAAAATCCTAAATATCGGTGGTGGGTTGTAGCTGCTTCGCTTGCTTATCTGGTTAGCCCGATCGATTTAGCTCCTGATTTTATACCTTTTGTGGGATTGCTTGATGATAGTTTGATTATTTCTTTATTGGTTGCTGAAGTCGCTCAGGTTGCTAAAGCCAAACTTCAATCTAAAAGCACGAGGTCTACCAAATTCACCCCGGATGCAACCGATACTGTTATTGATGTTCAACCTATTCAATAACGATCGAATCCAGTTCGCACTATAAATGAAGTAAAACCCCACAGAGTTCTGTGGGGTTTTGATTTTTTAGAGTCGATTTGGGTGCGAAATTGTATAAATACTGGTTTTCGGTGAAGTTTTATCATGGACGAACGGTGCTTGCTCTCACAGGTTGCCAACACCTCGGCTCCGCTCGGCGTAGGCATAAAATCTTTATTGCACCACTACTCCCAAACCTGTTGCCTCATGGATGGTTCGAGTGACACAATATCAATACTATATTTAATCCTTAGATGAATTTTCAATCCGTCGTTGCTACTCTAAACGAGTTTTGGAGCGCACAAGGCTGTATCATCGCGCAACCATACGATACCGAAAAGGGTGCTGCGACCAAGAGCCATCATACCTTCTTAAGATCGATCGGCCCAGAACCCTGGTCGGTGGCCTATATCGAACCCTGTCGTCGACCTGGGGACGGTCGCTACGGTCAAAATCCCAACCGCTATCAACATTATTATCAATATCAGGTCTTAATCAAGCCTTCCCCAGACAACATTCAGGACGTGTATCTCGACTCGCTCCGTGCGCTGGAAATTAAGCCAGAAGACCATGATATTCGGTTTGTCGAGGATAACTGGGAAGACGCAGCGATGGGTGCGTGGGGTGTCGGCTGGGAAGTCTGGCTCGATGGGATGGAAGTTACTCAGTTTACTTACTTCCAGCAATGTGGGGGGATCGATTGTCGTCCGGTATCGATCGAGATTACCTATGGCTTGGAGCGCTTGTGTATGTATCTTCAGGGTGTAGACTCGATCGCGAAGATTCAGTGGAACGATAGTATCACCTATGCGGATATCTATCTTCAGTCAGAAATCGAGCAGTCCACCTATAACTTTGAGGCATCCAATCCCGAATTATTGTTTACTCTGTTCGATCTCTATCAACAAGAAGCCGAACAACTCATTTCCAGAAAATTGGTGATGCCGAGTTTGGACTATGTACTAAAGTGTTCGCACACTTTTAATATGTTGGATGCGCGCGGCGTAATTTCGGTCACCGAACGGACGCGCTATATCACTAAGGTGCGTGGTTTAGCCAGACAAGTAGCGCAGCTCTATCTGGCTCAACGCGAAGAATTGGGCTTTCCGCTGTTGAAAACTGCTGTAGTAGTATAAATTGGCTGAGCCAACTGGGGTAATCCGCGTGCTTACCCCTACTAGTTCGTCAGGGTGCTGCGTGGGGAGATTATTCTTCCCAATCGGCTGCTGTAGAGCCAAATTAAAGTCTAGCTCGTAAGCGGTGAGGTATTAATCTTCATGGTCGTCAAAAGGATCGGCCAATTGCTTGGATGCGGAGCCAAATGACATATATAAACCGTAGGCGGTAGTGAGAATTACCAGCGCAGCCAAGGTAACACTAAGAACTGTTGCAGAATCCATGATTATTCTAATTTTGGTGTATTGCTTCTCTTATAATATTACTAAGTTTTACAAAAATTTACCAAAATTCTCATTTTGTACCGCTAATCGGTGTCTGAGGATCCCCCTGGGAAATTCTCTTGGGATCGGTTGGCTAAAACTAGAATTTTCTTTGGTAGACTGAGGGTGTGGAATATTTCCATCCCAGATATTACTATTCACATAACATCATCGGTGAAGCATGGCACAGCGCACTAAATTAGGAGATATTCTCAGACCCCTCAATGCTGAATATGGTAAGGTCGTCCCTGGCTGGGGTACGACCCCTGTCATGGGCGTATTTATGCTATTATTTGCGGTCTTTTTACTGATCATTCTCCAAATCTACAATAACTCTCTCGTTCTCGATAGTTTTTCTGTGGACTGGAGTGGCGGCGGACAATAGATTCGCTTGTGACTGGACATTGGGGCAGGGAAAATTGCGGCGATCGTGCTAAAGTTTCTTTTGGTGCTACACGCAGGAAACCAGTTCTACCCCATTCCAGATCGCTGGCTATCGTCTGAGCAAAGCGAATTGTTGGAGTCTGACGCGAATACTGTCAGCATAATTGAGAGGAACAAGATAGTGAATTTTTTTGGCATCGGTTTACCAGAAACGATCGCGATCGCAGTGGTCGTATTATTAGTGTTTGGCCCTAAGAAATTACCAGAAATTGGCAAGAGTCTGGGCAAGGCAATTAAGGGTTTCCAAGAAGCCTCGAATGATTTTCAGTCAGAATTTAAGAAAGAAGTAGACGCGATCGAAACAGCAGTTAAAACTCCGAGCAAGCTCGAATCTAGTGAAGCAATCGATAGTAAAACCGAGCATAATTCTTAGTCGCTAGAATTAACTTACTGCTATTATTTAAGTAATTTGCTGGGGAGATTGCTGCACCCAGTGAATAATTGGTAAAAGCTTGCGATCTGTTTGTAGGCTGGTAACAAAATCGCTGACTGTATGAGGATCGATCGATTGTAGAGTTTGCAGCAGATTGCTACTATCGCGGATCGCTCTACTGACATCTATCCCCTCATAAACTGGTTGGTAGTAAGACAACCGGCCGACACCTTCGCCGAGTAAAATAATTGTGCCTTTCAAATTGTGGTTGTGGAGATGATAGCAACCGACAGCAATTTGCAAGACACCTTGATAAAAATTTTTGTCTGAAATTGCTGCATCCATCCACAATGCTTCGAGCGTATCGTGACAGGCATAATACTCTTGACGATTGAACTCATCGACACCTTTTAGCCATCCAGCCGAGAATTCAGTCATAATTATTTTTACAGTTAGAGTATTGCGTTGCTGCTGAATATAGGCGCAATTTATACCGCAATTCAGCCACGCATAAAGCATTTATCTGGAACCTCGATCGCTACTTCTCGCTTAATCTAAAAACTAGTTAACGTCTGTCTCCAACAGGAATCTTTAACCCGAACTGACGTTAGTTAACCTGAGTTCGGGTTAAGGATTTTCGTTTGTGTAGCATATCATTGGTAATCGATGACTCCTGGCTTCGCTTCTGCACCGCCCTCGATTGAAATCGGGGCTAATGTTACAAAGTCCGCCTACGCTGACTGATTAACTAGTCCGCATGGGTGGACTCTGCTTCACTAGTGGCGACTTCAGTCGCTAGCAGTATCTATCCAGAGACAAACCAGTATCGCTCTCTACTAAAAAAGGCGTACTATTCAGTACGCCTTTTTTCATCTACCGCTCTAACTTACTATTCACCGACTGGTGCTAGTAAATCGGGTGCGGCGACTGGTAATTTATCTTGTTGTTTGGGAGTCAAGATTGCTTTACCATCTTCACCCATATCGACGATCGACGTGTCACCATCTTTTAAGCGACCAGAGAGCATTTCCTCAGCGAGGATATCTTCCAGTAGCCGCATAATCGCACGACGTAATGGACGAGCACCATAGGCCGGATTGTAGCCTTCATCGATCAAGCGATCTTTGAAGCGGTCGGTCACTTCGAGTGTGATGCCGCGCTCGGTCAGACGACCGAACAGATCCTTGAGCATAATGTCGGCAATCTCCAAGATTTCCGGCTTGGTAAGCTGTTGGAAGACGATGATTTCATCGAGACGGTTGAGGAACTCTGGACGGAAGTAGTTTTTGAGTTCTTCGTTGACCAAGCTGCGGATACGGTTGTAAGTTGCTTCGGTTTTGTTGTCCGAGAACTCGAACCCTAAACCACCGCCACCTTTCTCGATTACCTTCGACCCAATATTGGAGGTCAAGATGATCATCGTATTCTTGAAGTCTACCGTGCGGCCTTTGGCATCGGTGAGGCGACCATCTTCTAAAATCTGCAAGAGCATATTAAAGATGTCAGGGTGCGCTTTCTCGATTTCATCGAATAACACGACGGTATAAGGCTTCCGCCGGACGGCTTCGGTAAGTTGACCGCCTTCGCTGTAGCCGACGTAGCCTGGAGGCGAGCCGATCAATTTCGATACGGTGTGGCGTTCCATGTACTCGGACATATCCAAGCGGATCATCGCTTCTTCGGAACCGAAGAAGTAATTTGCCAGAGCTTTAGTTAACTCGGTTTTACCAACTCCAGTCGGGCCGGAGAAGATGAAACTGGCGATCGGACGGTTGGGATTTTTCAAACCGACACGAGCGCGACGGATGGCGCGAGAAACTGCTTTGACAGCTTCTTCTTGCCCGATCAACCGCTGATGGAGGGTTTCTTCCATGTTCAACAGTTTGACGGATTCGGATTCGGTCAGCTTGCTGACGGGTACGCCAGTCCAAGATGCGACGATATGCGCGATTTCCTCTTCTGTTACTTCGGGCATCACACGATCGCTAGTTTCGTCGCTAGCTTTCTTGTTTTGCGCGATCGCTTTGATTTCGGATTTGATTTCGAGTTCGCGGTCTTTTAGAGTTCCAGCTTTGTCGAAATCTTGAGAGCGGACGGCTTCGTCTTTCTCTTTGAGCACTTTCCGCAATTCTTTATCCAATTCTTTCGCAGCGGCGGGAAGTTGGGAATTGAGTAAGCGAACGCGCGAACCAGCTTCGTCCATTAAGTCGATCGCTTTATCTGGTAAGAAGCGATCGGAGATATAACGATCTGCTAGGGTCGCCGCAGCTACGAGGGCGTTATCGGTGATCTTCAGTTTGTGGTGCTGTTCGTAGCGTTCCCGCAAACCGTGTAAGATTTCGATCGTTTCTTCAACGCTGGGTTCGCCGACCATTACTGGTTGGAAGCGACGTTCTAGAGCTGCATCCCGCTCGATATGTTTGCGGTATTCATCTAGCGTCGTCGCGCCGATACACTGGAGTTCGCCCCGTGCTAACGCAGGTTTGAGAATATTCGCAGCATCGATCGCGCCTTCAGCAGCACCAGCACCGATTAAGGTGTGGACTTCATCGATCACGAGGATGACATTACCTGCTTGGCGGATTTCATCCATGATTTTTTTGAGGCGTTCCTCGAATTCACCACGGTATTTAGTACCAGCGACGAGTAACCCGATGTCAAGGGTAACGACGCGCTTGTCTTCGAGGATATCGGGGATGTCCTGATTGGCAATGCGCTGCGCCAAACCTTCCGCGATCGCGGTTTTACCGACACCTGGTTCGCCGATTAAGACGGGATTATTTTTCGTCCGTCGTCCGAGGATTTGGATGACCCGTTCGATTTCTTTAGCTCGACCCACAACTGGATCTAACTTGCCATCGACCGCCATTTGAGTGAGATTGGAACCAAACTCATCGAGCGTTGGAGTCTTGTTGCTACTACTGCCTCGGCCACCACCGCCTGGAGCGACAGCTTCTGAAGTTTCGCCCAGCATCCGAATCACTTGAGTCCGAACTTTAGTTAAGTCCACACCGAGATTTTCGAGTACTCTGGCAGCGACACCTTCGCCTTCGCGGATCAGGCCGAGTAGCAAGTGTTCCGTACCGATATAATTATGTCCGAGTTGGCGGGCTTCTTCTAGAGATAACTCTAGAACGCGTTTCGCTCTCGGGGTGAAGGGGATTTCAACGGCTACGAAGCCCGAACCACGTCCGATAATTTTCTCGACTTCGATTCTGGCATCTTTGAGATTTACTCCCATCGATTTCAAAACCTTAGCCGCTACGCCAGTACCCTCACCAATCAATCCGAGAAGGATTTGCTCGGTACCGACGAAATTGTGACCCAGGCGACGTGCTTCTTCCTGGGCCAGCATGATCACTTTAATGGCTTTTTCTGTAAAGCGTTCAAACATGGCTGTTTTCCATCCCCTGCTGCTTGTCCTGTTCACTAAATCTTAACACAGTAATTTTAGATGTTAGGTTCGGTAATAACCATCATTTCGGCAAAATGGGGATCGGGAATTATTACTTCTTTTTGCCCTATTCGTCAATCGATCGTGTTAATAGCCAGACTTTAACCTTCGCCAAGCGAGATTCTGTCAAAAATCTTTACAAAATCGCCGCTAAATTACTGGGACAGATTGCTTTTCTAAAAGCTAGAATTAATTTGAAGTATAGTGGTTGCAACCGGTTAAAAGCTCTCTCTAACGGGGTAGTTACAATTACAGCGAGCGTCCGACAAACTACGATCGATGGCTAAAATCGATCGGCAAAGGGAAGATTTATAACTACAGCAAATAACTCAAAGATCGATCCAGACGTGTGGTTATAATTTACCTTCGATCCTGGCAACTCGATCGATTAGAGCCACAATCTCTGCTCTCATTTCATTAACACTCCGTTCGATCGCGATCGTGCGGTGGAGAATCGATCGGAGCATTATTTTTGTTTCTGATGTTTCCAGCGGCTCTCGACTCTCCGAGCGATCTAGTCGGTGCGATCTCCGTCGCTCGACCCCAAAATCATCATCTTCCAGCAATCGACCATCTGCGTACCAAACATCATCTTCTGTGTCGATCGGATCGCTGCTAAATCCTCTACTTTCTCCCAGCATCCGAATTATCTGGTTCCGAACATTGGGTAAGTCTATATCCAGTCGTTGGAGAACTCTGACGGCGACACCGTCACCTTCGCGAATCAGTCCGAGGAGCAGGTGTTCTGTACCGATATAATTATGTCCGAGTTGGCGAGATTCTTCTAATGCTGTATTTAGAACGCTTTTTGCTCTCGGAGTGAAAGGGACTTCAACAGCAACAAAACTCTCACCACGTCCGATAATCCGCTCGACTTCAATTCTGGCAGCGTTGAGCGAGACTCCCATAGAGCTTAAAACTTTCGCACCGATCCCCGTACCTTCGCCAATCGTCCCTAGCAAAAGTTGTTCGGTACCCACAAAATTATGACCTAGGCGGCGGGATTCCTCCTGAGCCAGCATAATTACTTTGATAGATTTTTCTGTGTAGCTTTCGAACATAGTGACTTTCCCTATCCTGTAACGACTCTAAATAGAAGATCCCGTAACGACTCTAGATAGAAGATCCCGACTTCTCCCGACTCTAGATCTTTGCGCCATGACAACTGACTCAGACAGAAATGCCTCATACTCCTCTGATTGAAACTGGATGAAATAGGGACGTTCTGCGATAGACATCCAATAGCTACTTGGCTCTTCCTGAGTTAAATAATCTGGATTCTGTTCTAAAAATTCATGCCAATTTTCAAAGTCCTCCAAGTATTCTTGCCAACCCAAGAAATCATCTAACTCGATCGGGACGAGATTGCCTGTAGACTCAAGTAAACGACTAATATCGAATTCACCTTGAGTACTCACATCCCAAGCTAATGGTTTGAGTGCGTAAGTATCTTCGGTTCTAAATATTAAACCTCTAACGGTAGACTCGATCGACGCTAATAGTTTGACAGTATCATCGTGCATCTGAAAAATAACCTTGAGATTAAGCATGATACTACACCTGACTGTCTTTGTGTGGCAATCGGATTTAATTCCCAATACTTTTGGGATAAGGATTTCCGAGCGATGACTTCTTGCTTCGCTCGATCGCCGCCCTCAAATGAATTTAGGGAGTAAAGCGTTTTGGATCTCATTGGCAACCGATTGAGTCGCAGTATACTTGAGTGTAAGAAGTCATGAGTCTGGCGATACCTTACTCGCCCCCATCTAAATACTTGGCGATTAATTTAGGTAAATAATCATAACCATCAACCCCGATCGCAGGTAGTAAATTCGGGCGATACTTAGTTAATAATTCGGTAAACTTTTCTTTGCCTAATTGTCCCTGTAATACTGTTGCCAAACTTGCCGCTTGTCGCCATTCTTTAGCACCGATTTGATGCAATTGGTACATTGCCAAGCAGCTATAAAAGACCGCAGTTTCGTTTTTATTAATAGTATGATGTGCTTCAGCTAAATACGTCAGATTCAATCCCTGTAAGTATAAATCGCCGACAGCTTGGGCGGCTTTGGTGCCTTGTTGAAGATATTCGATCGCTTTTTCGGGTTGCTGGAGCGTCAGATGTGCGAGTCCGAGACTGTGATAGCACAGGGCTAAGCTTTGTTTATCGTCGAGGGTTTCGGCAAGTTTTAAACCCCGATCGAGATAACCGATATTTTGCTCGTAGATCTCCTCATCCAATCGGTCGATCGAATGTGCGGCGAGAACTTCGGAATAACCGACATTAATTAAGGCGTTAGCCTCACCTAACTTATCGCCCGTCTGTCTGGCGGAAATGAGCGCGCGTTGGCTGTAACTAATTGCCTGTGGATAATCTTTTTGGCCGATCGCGATCCGACTCAGATGGTTGAGATTGGCAATTTCGCACGGACGATCTCCCGCGCGATTGGCGATTTCTAAAGCTTCCTGATGGAGGACGATCGCTCGATCGATCTGCCCGAGAGCTTGTTGTGAATATCCCAAAATCGTCAACAGTCGTCCTTTTTCTTGCGTCCCCGCTACCTGTTTGAGGGGGAGATCGAAATAGGATAGCGTATCGCGCAGCGTTTCCCCAGAAAATGATGCAAAAATCCCGCCATAAAGTGGGAAATTGGGTCGTTGCGCCGCAGTGCGGAGGATTTGCAGCGTTACTTGAAAACAAGCTTTCGCAATCGCTTCCCGATGGCTGCTACTTATCCCTGTCGCTCGTCCCACCCCATTTGCCAACTCACTCCAAATCGCGGCAAACGTAATCAGGGTGCTGAACGACATCCGTTCGCCCCAGACGCGATCGTACATCTGTCGATCGAACCAAGCCACCAAAGCGATTTGGATACTTTGCATCACGATCGCCAATTCTGCCCATTCGCCTTCATCCCCACTACCGATTGCTGCGGCAAGGTCGGAAATCGACTGTTGGCGACCGATCGTTTGAAATAATGATTTAATTAGCGGTCTATCTACTTGTCGCGCCCACAGCGTCCAGGGGCCATTCTCCGTCACACCACCAAACCCGATCTGTTGACCGTTTTCATAAATCCAACTGACTAAATGCGGTTCTAAAGCTGGGAGGGCATTTAAACCGCGATCGAGTCCGGTAGCCAATTGCGCCAATTGCTCGAAATCTGATGGCTGTAAATTGCTGTTTGCTGATGTCCGCAACGATTGGATAATTAGTTTAATCTGGGCATTTGATAGCCGTCGATCTTGATTGGGATCCAGTGCTTGGAGGAGAATATTCAGGCGTTCGTCAGGATTTGCGGTGACAATGCGATCGAGCGTCTGAGTGACAACGGCGACAGCTTGGCGTTCGTCTTGCCATCCTATCAGCGCCGTCTGAATCCACTGCATCGCCTTGAGCTGATGCCCGATTTTGGCTTGCCTGACTTCACTGGTTTCGCTGGCGATAGCGGCACTAACCTGCTGAATCTGCTCGCTCAAACACCCCTCAAAAATCTCGCTCGTCCCTAACTCGATCTGTTCGAGCAAAACTTGCGAAATATACTCTTTAGAGATCGCCTGTTTTCCCGTAAGGATGCGATCGACAATTTCAGAGATTGTCTGTTGATAGCGTTCGCGGATAGACATAGCTCCAGCGTCGGAAGTCATAGGGATTTTGGATTTTGGATTTTGTGAGTTGGTGGATAAAGCGAGGAACGAAAAGACTCGCTCTCAAATAGCTGCAACATAAATTGTCTGAATTTCTGCTTCGATGTGCGAGTTGCTATTTGAAGAGAAGCACGATCGATAACAGCTATCGATTGATAAACTGAACCCATACACACTATGTTAAAGGATAGTAAACATTTTCCACTAGAGTGAATCCCCAGACTCATTCACCCTCTGGCGGTAGATCGGACTGGATCGGTAACCGATCGTCAGTTCGCGCGAACCGAGATCGCAACCAGCGCCAGAGTTTAATTACCAATCGGATTGAATCCATAGCTTTACCTTGTCGCGACCCGCACAAATTTGGGGGAATTTCAGTTAGAAGTTGGGATACTAATAGCAGTAGATAACGCCTAGATTTACCGTCTTAGTATCTGGTGGCAGCAAGCTACACTCGCGGTTATAGACCCGCTCGAAATCGGCAAATTCCGACGCGGCCACACCGATACAGCCCAGCGTACCGGGCACATTTTTATCGGCATGAATCAGCACGTCACCGCGCTCGGTACCGCCATCGGTAACGAAGTTAGTCGGTGTAATCGGGTAACCGTTCCCCTCGACCCCTTTGACATGCCGCAGATCGACAGGTTCGATCGCGACTCGATACCACGGGATCTGAGTTTTCAGCTCGTAAGTGGCCGGAATTACCCCACCGCCTGCATGATTCCAGTCCCCGACACCCTGATAGGCTCCGAGTCCGCTAGTTGCGACCCAGCGACCGATAATCCCCCGCTCGAAGTCGATTAACGCCAAGCGTCCCCGATTGAGTTGGGCGGTATCGTCGAGCGCCATTGTAAAGATTAGAAATAGCATTAGGCCCAATCTCCCGTAGTAAATTCGAGTGGATAATCGCCAAGAGTCGGATCGAGGCGATCGATTGCCGAAGGCACGGCCAAGCCTAACGATCCGGCCGTATAATCGGCAAGTCCAGAGAGTGCCATTAGCTTCGACGGGCTTGGATTGCTAGCACTATCGGCAGGTATCGGCTCGGTTGGGATGTGCAATACCGACGAACAAAATAGTGCTTTGGAGCTAGGCGAAACCGAATCAATCAACAAAGAGATCGAGCACAAACAGCAGTAAAGCACCAATCGTAACCATTTTCTATTAGGCCTCCTAATCATCGTTTTTTTGTGAGTACTGGAACGGAATTACACGGATCGTTTCTTATCGACTTTTATTAGCCAAAACTCGGCACAAAGAAAAACTCAGTTGTTGTCTTGGCAGCTACATAGTCAGCTTCACTAATTACAGTCCACGCGCTAGGTGCCGAACCATCGCAAGTATGATAAACAAGTCCACTCAACTCTTGCGATTTAGCGTATGGATGTCCGTTGATAACAAATAGCTCGAAAGCAGTTTGAATAGTCGTATCAAGCACTGTAGCGTTGTTATTTGCTTTATTTGTCCAGCTCAGCGCGCCGTTGATGTCGATGTTAATGGTGCCAAATGCGACTTTTAACGCTGGATTAGCTGGGCCGGGGAGCGCTTGAGGAACTACTAGCGCCCGTGGTGGTGTCGGTGGTGGTGTGGGTGTGGGTGCGGGGATTAACGGAATCCCAGAAATTTTCCGAATCAATCGATCGTGAAAGTCCAAAAATTCCAGCTCGATCCAAATGATTTGATTCGGTGCTAATCGCAAAGATTTGATAATGTCTAATGTTTCAGATCTAAACTCTTCGTAACGATCTAATTCAGCAATTGATAAAGTCATAGTTTGAGTCGAATTAATTAAATTAAGCATCGAGTATTGAGAATTAACGATTGGGTGTCTAGGATGAGGATTTAAACCTTACCCTAAACACGATCGACCTAAACCATGGCGGACTAAATAATAATCGTGCTACGACGTTTTTGGTAAGCGTTACTTGAGAAATAACCGATCGTCGATTCGGTTCCATCAGCAGTTGCAACAACAACAGCTTTACCCTTAAGTGAATTTTTCGCCTCAATGGTCGATAATTTACCGCGATCGATTACCAGTTCTACATATTTAGTTTTGCCACTACCATCAATCGCGACCGTGTAAGGTGCAACCAATCTAATTACCTTGCCGGAGCGTTCGAGTTCTGCAATTGAAATTAGCGGTTCGTCGTGACCCCAATTTTTCTTTAAGATCGTGGTTACGCCAGTTTGCTCGGCAATTTTCCCGGCAAAGTACGCTGTTTTATAGTAATAAGTAGCGCCGCCAACACCAGGGGCGTTACCCACGGGCGCAGTACCGCCGATGGTGACGCTAGAAACAAATAGAGGTCTTGCCATGATAAAAATAGATATGATTTTTTAATTAGTTGAGTGCCAGCTCGTGCCTATTTGAGATAGCGACGTTCGCGCAGGCCAACGTTAGTGACCTTAGATCCGAGCAGTTCTTTTTCAAGCACGTCGCCGGGGCCGGTTGGCATTTTTTCGGACGAACAGAAGATTCGATATTTTTTGCCATTGGCACAAGTGGCGCGCAATGGAACTACTAAGCCGTTAGCGACTAAAACGCGGATCGGTGTTTTGGGCTGTAATTTAATGCTTCCAGCCGCAGATGCTAGGGTTGTATCGGCACTTGCATCACTTACCCCGGTGTAACCAATAATGCTTGTGTAGAGGCCTTTTTTCGCTCTAAATCCGTAATAAAGCTTGCCTACTTGAATTGCATAAAGTTGTGTGGTTGCGTTACTTGCCATTAATTTAAGAAATTAATTATCGTTTGATACTTACAATGTGCCCAGCCGAACCCAGCCAGACTCCATTGCTACTCTGATTAGGCGGATGCTTAAGGCTCCGCCGTAGATACTCTGACTACGCCTCAGTTCTAGAACTCAACTTGCCAGTCGGGGTGCATGTTTTGTAGTCCCGTACTGTAGTAGTCAGCGCGGAAATTTTTCATGTTTATCTGCTTGAAGTTATTTTTTGGGTAATGTGATATTTTGAGCGTGGAATTAGTTAGGAAATCTTTATCAATTAACGTTTTAATTTCATCCATCAGATCTAACCCTTGAATCTCGGTATAAGCATTGATAATTACCTTGCTGTTATCCGATAAAGTTAGTAAAATTTGATAATTACCCTTACGGTAATTAGTCGTTAGTGCCGCTGTTGGTTTGGCGGTAGATTTTGGATGCGGCACGGTAATTGGGTAATAATCTTTACCTAAAGTGCCATCATTTAAAACTTCTCGATACACTAATATCAGTTGCGGTATTTTGCCCTCAAGCCTGATTTGATACCACTCTGGGACGGTCGCGATCGCTACAGGATTGCATTCTTGACAGAATTTACCCTCAATATCTGCCAATCGAGCAAACATATTACTAGTTGCAGCAGCCGCATCGTTAGAAACCGTAATTACTTCGGTGCCGAATACTGGTTTATGATTTTCATCGCACTTTACAAATCGCTTAACGCTAATGTTTACCGTTTTCGGTAGCAAGCTTTGAATGTTATTAATCGTGCCCACGATTTTATTAAACAAATCGATAATATCGGTTTGTTTTTGTCCCTGTTTGATTAAGGTTTTAATCTCAGCTAGGCAAGGATCGTTACACGGATCGATAGGGCCGGGTGGTGTGGGCACAACCGGGGCGGGATCGTTGGGTATGTTTGGGACTGGTTTGGCATCAGTGGGGATATTTGGCACCACGTCCGGCTTAATTGGCGGAGTGGAGTCTTTTGGTGGATTTTGATTACCCGATGGCGGGGTGACTGGCTGCGGCTGATTCGTGGGTGGATTCGGTGCAACTGGCAAACCCGGATTAGCCGGAATTTGGCCTGGGATATTTGGCGGCACCGGCTGGCTGGGAGTAACCGGGAAATCGGGAAAAAATGGTTGGGGTGGATTGCCCGGAAGCGGCTGTGGTAAGGGCGCACCCGGAATCGTTAACGGAATGGGTTCGTTGGGATTTGGATTGGGTGTGGGATTGGGTTTGGGATCGGGTATGGGATCGGGTATGGGATCGGGTATGGGATCCGGATTTGGGCTGGGATTGGGATTGGGTGTGGGGTTGGGATTGGGTGTGGGATTTGGGCTAGGATTTGGATTGGGTTTTGGGCTGGGACTGGGGTTTGGTGCAGGTTGTGGTTGTGGCTGTGGTTGTGGTTGTGGCTGTGGTTGTGGCTGTGGTTGGGGGATTGTCTGTGGGATTGGCTGTGGGATTGGCTGTGGGACTGGAATTAATGGTGCGGGAATTGGCACCACTGGCGGCTGTGGCTGCGGTGATGGCGTGGGGCTGGGGCTAGGGGTGGGGCTAGGGCTAGGGCTTGGGCTTGGGCTTGGGCTTGGGGCAGGTGGGATTACTGGTGGAGTTTTTGGTGCGGGTGGGTCTGATTCTGGCGGCGGTGGCTCCGCTGGTGCTGGCTCCGGTGGCGGTGGCTCTGCTGGTGTTGGATCTGGTATTGCTGGCGGTGGGTTGGCTGGTACTGGGTTTGCTGGTGTATTTGGCTTGGGTTTATTTGGATTATTTGGGCCGGGGACGATCTGCGGTGTTTGGGGTACGCCTGGCGGAAAGGGGTTGGGCGGTAATGGCGGCGGGAAATCGGGAGTTACCGGCGGCGCGATCGGTGGAGCTGTCGGTGCTGCTGGTGCGGTGTTGAGGGGACTACCCACATTGTTTGGCTGCGGTGCGACCAGATCGTAAATTACACCATCGACACTCCAAGTTACCCCAACGCTTTCAATGGTGCTATTCCCGAGATTATCCAGCAGAATCGATGAATCTTGGCTACCTCGTGAGAGATTCGGACAGGTAGTAATAAACTGGGCGATGGGATTTTCGGTCGGCCCTAAACGTAGCGTCGAGAGGATACCATCAGCACCAAGATCGAGGTTCGTCAGCCGATAATCGCAATTTTCATGCAATATTACCGATGTGATTTTAAACCCACGGGTCGCATTAAAATAAGCATCCGGCGGATAATAGTCATCTGTGACTGGATCTGGTGACTGTGGGACGAAAATTCCACCGGGTGGGCCAAAGTCCGACGTTGTGGGGTTGGTAATGCCAGGAGTCGGCGCGTACGGATTGGTGTTGTACGGATCGTTTGGCTGAATCGTTGCCGGACCGATCGGGTACGGATTGTTCAATGGTGTTAACGGGGGTAAATATCCCTTGGGATTGTTACCGGGAACGGGTAGCGCTGGTGGGCCGATCGGGGATTGGTTATTGGGCGGCTGTGGCGAATTTACGGGCAAATTAGACCCACCGAACCCATTGCCAGTAGGCTTACCTGGAATTGGAACGCTGGGCGATAGCGGTTTTGGGATTGGTGGTAATAGTTCTGGCAACTGTACGGGGGCTGGCATTAACTTATTCCACCTAGTTTGATTTCATGGAAGCTGTGAGCGGTTTTTGAGATAATTCCTTTGCGAACGTCCAGGGCTTGGCACCGCCAAGTAAGTGACCGGCATCCATTTCGATCGACGTTCTCCCAATGTGCTGTTGCTTATCGGTCGCGGCGATGTAAAAAGTTGCAGCTTGAGCCGCACGAACGCTGTAATTTAATCCCTCAGTTGCATCGACGTTCGAGTTGAGATTCGCTAGTACGTGAGTAGTCCACACGTTAAGCTGTTCGACGGTGACAATTGCAGAGGGGATGTCGGTAGCAATATTTAAAGCTGTCATAAGTAGTAGTAGTAGTAGTAGTAGTAGTAGTAGTAGTAGTTCTAACGTCGTCGTATCATTTACTATTCCCAAACTATTTAATTAATTAATAATCCTCAAATGGGCACTATAAAAGCGTCCCAGTAAACTAATGTTTTTGGGGATAGCAAAATGCACACGCTACCATCGGCAGTTCGAGCCGTAGAAATTTAGGGGTTTTGTGGGACAAAAAGCGGCGATTTATTGTAGGGTTTCGACGAGCGACCAAAATTGTGACAGACAAGAGCGCGACTTACTTACGTATGCCGATCGGTGTGGGTATGAGGTGGTCGAGGTATTCAAGGAAACCGCCAGCGGGAGTAAAAACGATCGTCAACTCCGCCGTAAAGTTGTCGAGCTGGCCCGAGCGCGTGACATCGAGGTGATACTTTGCAGCGAATTAACTCGCTGGGGTCGATCGACTAGCGATCTCATTTCTAGCTTGCACGAGTTACATAGTTGGAATGTAAGCTTGATCGCCCAATCGGGATTTCAGTTTGACTTAGCTACGCCGCATGGTAAATTAATTGCTGGCGTGATGGCTTCGATGGCTGAGTTCGAGCGAGATTTATTGCGCGAGCGGGTAAATTCTGGCTTGGCTAACGCCAGGGCGCGCGGTCAAAAATTGGGTCGGCCTAGAGGCGGAAAAACGCGATCGCTGTGTCCGCAAATTAGGGAGCGCTTCAAGCAAGGCCGCAGTGTCAGATCGATCGCGGCGGAACTAAAAATTAGTAAGTCATCTGTCGATCGGTGTCGCGAAACTAGTGAGGGAATGAATTGGTAACAAATCGAAATTATCGAAGCCTGATCGCGATTAAGTTAATGCAGATGGGCGAGTCGCGGGTGGATGCTGTCAGATCTGTCTCGCGCAATTTGAATCTAACTCGACTCGCCAGGCTCCAACTAATCAAGGATCTAGATTTTTACATCGCACTGCAACGGCTTAGAAATCGACGGCGGTGAAATTCGATCGCTTCACTCCACATCGTCATAAATTCCCAGCCAGATCGAAATACTTTCATTCCTGATTCTGACGATCGGACGGCGTAATGAAAAACCGATAAAGATCGCTTCATCTCCTCGGCTAATGTGAAACCGGATCGGGAATTGGAATCTATATCGGCGGTTGGTCATTTTTAGCTATTTCGCGAATCGACGCGATCGCATTATCGCTCAAACTTTGCCTAAGTATTTCGATCGTTTCTTGCCGCTGCATTCGCGCCAGCGTAGGTATTTATAGTCGCCACCGTTACGGCGATCGATCTCGATCCACGTCCCCTCGTCTCCTTCGGATCGATCGCAGAGTAAGTGCTGGGCGGGTGACCCGCCACGCTTTTTATTTTGCCCCCCATCGTGGGGGGCAACCTCTAACCCGCGCTCTACCGTCTGCCCCCCATCGTGGGGGGCAACTTCGGCGGGTGAGTTTTTAAACTGCCCCCCACGCGCTAGGGTCACAAAATGGGCGCGGATCTGTTCGTGCGATCGCTCCCGCAGTGGGGGGCAATTATAGCGAGCTGGTTCGCTGTCATCGACATCGACAGACCAATCGCCAACCGTACCATAATCGGAAATTTCCTCAGCGATTAGGCTGAGTTGTTCGCCTTGAATGAAGTCCATAATGGTTGGTAAGAGTTTTGATTGAATTAAGGCGATCGCTTCCCTGACCGGACGCGATCGCTGTTGATTTACACAGGTATTTTCAAGTAATAGTTAGTTCTGTTCTTCACCTCCTATGCAGTCGTCTGGAATGCCGGACACGTCTTCACCTAAATTTTCGATGAGCTTGCGAAGGCTAACATTTAATTCCTTCGCTATTCGCACCAAAGTACTAGTTTTTGGATCGCTATTGGGTTTGCACCATTTAGCCACAAGTGGCTGGGTGACACCCATTCTCTCCGCTAACTGTTTCTGGCTTAGGTTTCGTTCGGCAAGTAATTGTTTCAATTTGTTTTCTCCCTTCATGCCCAATTTCTTGAGCAGAGGTTGACCTTTTATAACCGATCGGTTATTGTAAGTATAACCTTTCGGTTATTAATTATCAAGTATCTGCTCAAGGCTCGCTAATAGATGTGTGGTAACAACTATTTTCGAGCCTTGGCACCACAAATCAGCATGAAATAGCCATCACATAGCCGCCCCCAGCGTGAATGCGGGATATGCGGCTGTGTGGGGCGAAGTTCATGCGCCTACCTACACGATTGAATGAATGATTAATGACTCTAACATTTGCCAGCGTTGTTCAAAAATCATGATGTATGACTCGGACGGTCGTTATTACTGTGACTGCGACGATGACGACGATCTCTATGGCTACAACTTCGATGACGAACAGCCGCCAATATGTGAAGTCTGCAACTCTATGCTGTTTTTCCTGTATGAGGGTTTTGTCTGTCCGATCTGCGATTTCGAGAACAGCTCCGACGGCACCCGAAACTTTCACCCTCGCGATCGAGGGCTAAATACCGATCAACCAAAACAACCACACGAATCATGCGAACCGATATCGACAACCCACGACTAGAACTAGTCGGCGAACAAGCCATACTGGACGAAGCTATCGACAATTTAATCGAGTGTCGGGGTGATGTTTACTCACAAGGTGAACACCCCTTACAACACTACGCATTGATGCTGAAGCTAGCCCAAGAAATCCAAAATGAGATCGTCGAAATTATCGGCATTATTGCCGATAGTAAATAACCCGCCTGATGAGTCGTAAAACGACGAAACTACCATCCGGTAGTCGCGGGATTAGCTACCCGCCAAGCCAGTGAGGGGAGTCTTAAAGGATATCAGTCCCTAGCCGGATTTCAATCGATCGTCTTCCCCCGCGACCTTGCTTGTGAGTTACCCAATATGGCAGTCCTAACAGATTTCTTCCCGCACGTTCGGGAGTTTTAACCTATCGCCTTGCCGTGGTTTCTTGCAGTTTAAATTAGCCGATTTAAACAAACTTACTTACTTCTATTATAGGTTATCTATCTTGAATAAAACCGTTCTAGGCATCGATATCGGTGCTAAATTTGTAATGGCGTTTATGTTGGATGAAACGCCGACAGTCCCTTACCCAGATTGGTATCGCAAGCATGGGAAAGGCAGAATACACAAGCTTAATTTTGACAACAGTAAAATAGCTGAAGGTGCCAGCGGTGTAAGGTTAAATGAAGCGATCGAGCTGTTAATGGATCTCAAACCGGATGTCATCGTCATGGAACCGACAGGGGTATGGTACTCGCGGTTGTGGGCGACGATTGCTCAGCAACTATCGATCGAAGTTAAATGGATCGGGCATCAAGATTTACACGATAAGCGCGGCGGGTATGGCTTCAGAGATAAAGACGATCGGACTGATGCCTTTTGTTTGGCATTGACCTATTTAGATCCGAGTTTCGACCCCCGCCGCTGGATAAGCTGGCGCTGCGATCTGGCTTACGAAATTCACCGGAATTTATTAGAGATCAAAGGATTGGAGCGGATGACAACACCCCTAAAAAACCAACTCCACCAGCGGCTCAAATACGAGTTCCCCGAAATCGCCCAACGCAAGATGACGAATGCAGTCACTAAAGACGGTTACACGGCTTGGCTGGGTTGGCTAGCAGGTATCCATACATTCAAACGGATCGAGAACGAACGAGATCGATCGATCGCCACGCAACTCGGAATTGAGATCTCGGATTACACCCGCCAACACGCTAAAGTCCTCGTAGATAGTCAAGTCAGGAAGCGCGACTCAGAGGGTAAGCTTAAAGACCTACTAGCGCATCCCGACCTAACCAAATACGTCATCGTGTTAGACAGGCTCGGTTTTGGCTTGCTGCTCAAAGCGGCAATAATTAGCAATATCTACCCGTTCGATAAATTCTTGCTCGACGGTCACAAGCACATCGAGCGGTGGGAGACAGATGTTAATGAAAAAAAACGCGATCGCTCGCGTGCTGCCATGCAGATTAGTTTGGGGATGGGTAAGCGCTTAATCGAGTCAGGTGGTAGTACAAAATGGCGATACGCCGGATCGGGCTTGTGTCGATCGATGTTCTATTTGGCAATGGTAACTGACGTGTTGTGCGACTGGGATAACGCGGATAATTAGCTAGTCGGCGAACTCGATCGCAAAGCCAAACTCGAAGCACAGCCTAACAACAAGCAACAGCGACCGAAACTAGTCAGCGAGATGTTCCGCGAGTGGAAGACAACTAAAGGCGGGAACCAAGCCAAACATAAAGCCGGAATCAAAGCCTCGATGTCACTTGCCTATCGGGTGACGCGGATTCTCTACGATGAGTTAATTAAGGAATTGATTGAAAGCACTTAAAGTCAATAGCACCAATCGCTCTAACGATTGGTGCTATATTTTAGGAAAGAAATATGTTAACAGATCGATCGAATAGATTCAGATCTCTTCGACACTGACTCCCCACCGATCGACATTAAAAAAGTTTCGAGTCCTCCCTTACATTGATGAGGACAATCCAAAATCCAAAATCCAAAATCCAAAATCGAATGACCGATTCAACCACCCTCATCTCTCCTTTCCCCACACCCACACTCGCAGCTCCTCATCCACTCATCCTCGGCATCATGGCATCGGGTAGTGGTAGCAACTTTGAAGCTGTTGCCCAAGCGATCGATCGAAATCGGCTCAACGCAAAAATTGCTGTGCTCATTCATAATAAGCCAGGGATTAAAGCGATCGATCGCGCACAAAGTAGAGGCATTCCCACCGTCTTACTCGACCATCAAGCCTATACTAGTCGCGAAGAACTCGATCTGGCGATCGTGCAAACATTCCAAGCGTATCGAGTCGAGTGCGTGGTGATGGCTGGGTGGATGCGGGTGATTACTCAAGTCTTGATCGATGCTTATCCCGATCGCGTTATCAACATTCACCCCAGTCTGTTGCCCAGTTTTCCAGGGATTCGGGCGATCGAGCAAGCGCTCGCAGCTGGTGTCAAAATTACTGGCTGTACGGTACATTTAGTCAGTTTGGAAGTCGATCGCGGCCCGATCTTGGTGCAAGCAGCAGTGCCAGTTTTACCTACCGACACTGCTGACACCCTTCATGCCAGAGTTCAAGTCCAAGAACACCAAATCCTACCTCAAGCGATAGAAATTCTATCTCAACAGGTAGGCAGGTAAATATATTAACTAACTCGGACGGGACTGACGGGGCTCGAACCCGCGACCTCGCGCGTGACAGGCGCGCGCTCTAACCAACTGAGCTACAGTCCCATTTATTCAACAGATCTCATTATGCACTGTTATCTTTTACTTGTCAACTGTCATAGCGATCTTTTTCTAGCGCCCTAATTCATTCCCAGGCGTTAGGCTTAGATAGACAGGATTCATCCTTTGGTATCTATGCTAAATCACTTTAATCGCTGGCTGGTAATTTGTGCGTGTTCGATCGGCTGCTGGATTTCTACACCCGGTTTCACCGCACAGATTGCTAATGCGAGTCCCGATGGGATTGGCAAATTTTACATGGGTCGAGAGATCGCCAAGGTGATGGGGCATACCGAAGCGATGTGGTTGGAGAGATCGACGCGCGATGTTGAAGAGAAACCAACGGTCGTAATTCAGTCACTCAACCTCAAACCGACTGACATCGTTGCGGATATTGGTGCGGGAACGGGATATTTTAGCTTTCGGATGGCGCGGTTGGTACCGAAAGGACGAGTCCTAGCCGTCGATATTCAACCAGAAATGATTGACATTCTTCGCTTTTTAAAGAAGGACAAAAAAATTAGTAATGTCGAGCCAGTGCTCGGCACAGAAACTAGTCCTAATTTACCGGCAAATACCGTCGATGTCGCGCTGATGGTAGATGCCTACCATGAGTTTAATCATCCACGCGAGATGATGACCAACATCGTCACAGCTTTAAAATCAGGTGGCAAGATCGTATTAGTAGAATATCGCGGTGAAAACCCATTCATCCCGATTAAAGGTTTGCATAAAATGACCCAAAAACAGGTGAAAAAGGAAATGGCAGCAGTTGGGTTAAAGTGGGTAAAAACTCAAGACAATTTACCACAACAGCATATTTTAGTGTTTACTAAACCTACGTAAGCTGTTCGACATCTAAATCAAGTTATGGCTTATGGTTTTAGTAACTAGTGACTAGTGGCTAGTGGCTAGTCACAGTAAGTATTTGAAGATTACTTTCAGTCTTTAACGAGCGTCGACGCTCTTCCGAGCGGCTCCGCCAACGAATACTCAATTTGAAAGCATGTCAGCTTAATCGATCGAGACAAATAAATTTCCGATAATTAACCTAATTCGCTATCTATAATCTCAGCGGTTAGAAACCGCTGCACGCGCAAGCAATAGGATGTCAGTCCGCGAAGGCGGACTTTGTAGCTGTAGCCACGATTTCAATCGTAGGCATTTCTAAGTAGCAACTTAGGTTATATAGCTGCGGTTTCAACTGCCAGCATTTCGACTAGTAATTTGCCAGTCCGCAGGTCATAATCTAAGATATGGCTTTTAGTACCGAATTTGAACTACTCCTGCGGGCGCGATATCCCCTGATCTACATTCCCACTACCGAAGAAGAGCGGGTGGAAAATGCGATCGAACGTGTTGCCAAGCAGCAAGGGAATCGTCCCATCTATATTTGGGATTTTGTCGATGGTTATCAGGGCAATCCCAACGATAACGGCTATGGAAAGCGCAACCCGCTGCAAGCCTTAGAATTTGTCGATAAACTCAGTCCCGATGTATCTGGGATTTTTATCCTGCGGGATTTTCATCGGTTTCTGGAAGATATCTCCGTGGCGAGAAAACTTCGCAATCTCTCGCGCAAACTCAAGTCCGAACCCAAAAATATCATCATCCTCTCGCCCCAGATTATCATTCCTAGCGATCTGAGCGAATCGATCGTAGTGTTGGAATTTCCGCTCCCTACCGCTAGCGAAATCAAAGTCGAAATCGAGCGGTTGATTAATGCTACGGGCAATCATCTCAGTAACCAAAATTTAGACGACTTGGTGCGTGCTTGTCAGGGTTTATCACTCGATCGCATTCGGCGGGTATTGGCACGCGCGATCGCAACTCATGGCGAAATTCGTCCCGAAGATGTCGAATTAGTCCTCGAAGAAAAACGCCAAACCATCCGCCAAACCCAAATTCTCGATTTCTACCCCGCCAAAGAACAAATCACTGATATCGGTGGTTTAGATAATCTCAAAGACTGGTTACTGCGCCGTGGGGGGTCTTTTTCCGATCGAGCGCGGCAATATGGTCTCCCATACCCGAGAGGTCTGCTCCTGGTCGGAATTCAAGGGACTGGTAAATCGCTCACTGCTAAGGCGATTTCGCATCACTGGTATTTACCGCTGTTGCGGTTGGATGTCGGGCGACTATTTGGCGGCTTAGTAGGTGAGTCGGAGTCGCGGACTAGACAAATGATTCAACTCGCCGAAGCGCTCTCACCCTGCGTATTATGGATCGATGAAATCGATAAAGCTTTTGCTGGAGTCGATGGGAAAGGTGATGCAGGCACATCCAGTCGAGTATTTGGGACATTTATTACCTGGCTGACGGAGAAAACTTCACCCGTGTTTGTCGTCGCGACCGCGAATAATATCGATTCGCTCCCCGCCGAAATGCTCCGGAAAGGTCGATTCGACGAGATCTTTTTTGTGGGATTACCAACGCGAGCGGAACGGCGGGCAATTTTTAACGTCCATCTGACTAAATTGCGTCCCCATAATCTTGGAAATTATGATACCGATCGATTGGCATATGAAACACCGGACTTTTCTGGTGCTGAAATCGAGCAAACTCTGATCGAAGCAATGCATATCGGCTTCAGTCAAAACCGCGATTTCACTACTGATGATATTCTAGAATCAGCAAGTCAGATGATCCCGCTCGCCGTCACCGCCCAAGCCCAAATTCAATTTCTCCAAGACTGGGCAAACTCTGGCAAAGCCCGACTAGCATCCAGACAAGGTGGTGTCGGTAGAAGTTAATCGATCTTCGCTAATATTTACAACCGATTGCTAGGCTCGCTCTTGGTGGGTGGGTACTGCCGATCCGATAATTTTTACCGCACAGCCAATACGCTCTTTTGCCGCCGTCGTCGAGTTCCCTAAACCCCAAACCCTAACCCCTATCCCCTAATCTATGAATGCCGCATTAAAGTCTCTACAATTACTTATTGGTATCCTGATTGGATTGGTTGGATTGGGTGCGATCGCGGGTGGAGCGGGTTATTATTTCTTCGTTACCCAGATGAATACTCATCCGCCAAAGCCAGTATTTGCCGAAGAGCGTCCAGGATACAAATCACCGATTGCCGCAGTTAAGCCCAAAACTGTTGCCGCTGTTAAACCCCACCAGTCGCCAGTTGTTAAAGATCCAAATGTTATTGAAAAGCTCCCACCAGAAGCTTATGATGCCAAAGTAGTTTGGAAAGATGGATTATCGCTCAAGAAAGATCCCGATCCTGGTGCCGAAAAGCTTGGGGGAGTGGCATTTAATGCGAAGGTGGCCATTATTAAAACCAGTCCTGACAAACAATGGGTGTTGATTCGATCGGAAACAGATAATCTTCAAGGCTGGGTTAAAGCTGGCAATATCGATAAATCCGCCGCAGCAGCACGCGGTGAGGATGCCCAGACACAGCCGAAACAACGTCCAGTCAGAGTCAGACGCAAACGTCTGCCTGCGGTCGATCCAAATGGCTAAGAACTCGTATCCCTAATGACCGATACCCATGACCCAATACCGAAAGCATATAATGATTGAAAGTGCAAAATTGAGTGTAGAATGGCGATCCAGGCAGAGACATTAGAATTATTAGAGTGGTCGCGGTTGTGTCAGCAGGTGGCAACATTTGCAGCGACTAAGTTAGGCGCGATCGCCGCACGGCATTTAGTCATTCCGCAGCAGCCTAGTGTCAGCCTCAATTTGCTCGCTCAGACTAAAGAAGTTTATCAGTTAGAAACCCAGCTAATCGGTGGGTTGTCGTTCGATGGAATTGAAGATTTTGGCGATGCCCTCGAACGCGCATCGGTACATGGAATGCTGTCAGGGCGAGAATTGCACGAGATTGCAACTACCTTGGCGGGGATGCGAAAATTGCGGCGGACGATCGATAGTGCAGAAAATATCCCCGTTTTACAGTCATTAATTGCCGATGTCCGCACCTATCCCGAGCTAGAACAGGAGATATATCACTGTATCGACGATCGTGGAGATGTGACAGATCGATCGAGTGAAAAATTAGCCGAAGTTAGAGTCAAAATTAAAGGACTCCGCGATCGGATTTATCAATTTCTCAACAATCTGCTCCAACGTCAATCCAATGCCATCCATCAGCCGTTAATTACTCAACGGGGCGATCGCTTCGTTATCCCAGTTAAAGCTTCGCATAAGGATTTAATTCCTGGGGTAGTCCACGATACTTCTGGCAGCGGCTCGACGCTATATGTCGAGCCACAGTACATTATCAATCTGGGCAATCAATTTCGCCAACTCCAACGCCAAGAGCAACGCGAAATCGAAATCGTGCTGCAACTGCTCACGGATAAGGTGAACGAAGTTCAAGCGGATCTCGAACATCTCCTCGCAGTTGCCACGACGATCGATCTGGCGACGGCTAGAGCTAGATATAGCCTATGGTTGGAAGCCAATCCACCCCGACTGATCGATCGATCTGCTGGTGAATATATCACCCTGCGCCAACTCCGCCACCCATTGCTGATCTGGAAACACCGCCACGAGCAAAGTGCAGAAGTCGTCCCGATCGATCTATCGATCCGTCCCGATCTGCGGGTAGTTACGATTACCGGCCCAAATACGGGCGGTAAAACGGTCACCCTCAAAACACTCGCGATCGTCGCTTTGATGGCGAAGGTGGGGTTATTTATCCCCGCTCGGGAGCCAGTTGAGGTGCCCTGGTTCGATTTGATTTTGGCGGATATTGGGGACGAGCAATCGTTGCAACAGAGTCTGTCAACTTTTTCGGGGCATATTCGGCGAATCGGGCGGATTTTAGCGGAGATCGAGCCTGGGGTCGAGGAGATCGAGGTTGATGGTGCTAATTTGGGGATTAACCCACCCCCTGCCCCCTCCTGGGAGGGGAATTGTGGTGAGAGCGACGATCGATCTGTAGGGGTGCCCCTTGTGGGTACCCTGCGGGTTGACGATACCTACTTACAATCTCCCAAGCATAACTACCCAGCCGCATTAGTCCTTCTAGATGAGGTAGGCGCAGGCACCGATCCGGCTGAGGGGAGTGCATTAGCAATTGCATTATTACAGTATTTAGCCGATCGCGCGATGTTGACGATCGCGACTACTCACTATGGGGAATTGAAAGCGCTCAAATATCAGGATTCCCGGTTTGAAAATGCTTCGGTGGAGTTTGACGACGTGAGTTTGTCGCCGACTTATCGCTTATTATGGGGCATTCCCGGTCGATCGAATGCGCTGTCGATCGCGGGGCGATTGGGGTTGAATCCGGAAGTGATCGACAATGCCAAATCGCAGGTGGTTTTGGGGGCGACTCAGGAAGTCAATGAAGTAATCGCTGGACTGGAAGCGCAGCGGCGCAGCCAAGAAACTAAGGCGAATGAAGCTGCCAAAATCTTGAAACAGGCAGAGGCATTTTATCTGGAAGTTTCGCAAAAAGCCGCCGAATTACAAGCGCGGGAACAGGAACTCAAAGCCAATCAAGAACGCGCGATTCAAGCCGCAATTGCCGAAGCCAAAGGCGAAATCGCCCAAGTAATTCGGCAACTTCAACAAGGCCCCCAAACTGCCCAAGCGGCCCAACAAGCTACCTCAGAACTGGATGCGGTGTCAAATCATCGATTATCCGCGCGATCGACTCCCAAGCCGCCCCCAGGCTTCAATCCCAAAGTTGGCGATCGCATCCGCATTCCGAAAATCGGGCAAAAAGCTGAAGTCTTGAGCGCCGTTGACGAACATGGCAATCTCAATGTCAAATTTGGCATCATGAAGATGAATGTTTCACTGGCAGATATTGAGTCGCTGACTGGCGAGAAAGCCACGATTCCTGAGAAAAAATCGGCAGCTAAAACCCAAAATCACACCACTAAATCTACTGTCACCCCTACCGTTCCGGTAGTAGCAATTCGGACATCGACAAATACCGTCGATATTCGCGGACAACGCGTGGCAAATGCGGAGAGTGAAATCGAAGTCGCGATCGGTAAAGCTTATCAGTCCGGGATCCTGTGGGTAATTCACGGCAAAGGAACTGGGAAGTTGCGAGAAGGGGTACATGAGTTTTTAAAAACTCATCCTCAAGTCGATCGATTTGAATTGGCTGGTGAAAAAGATGGTGGCGGTGGTGTGACGATCGTTTATTTGAAGTAGATTCTATCTACCAGTGGTGTCTAGCTAGTAGGTCAGATCCCCGACTTCTTTGACTCGACTTTAGCCATTAGAGGAGAAAGCGATCGAGAAATAGGAGGAAAATGGAGTAGAGCCAAGCAATTATGCTAGGCTGTACTCCACCACGAGTGGGCGGTAGGGGTTACAAGAGTAGCCTAGATTGGGCAACCCAAATGGTAAGTGTGGTGAGTAAATGGCTCCAGCGCAGTTGGATTTGTGTGGCAGATGGCGGCTATGGGAATGCCAAGTTTGGTTGGGCGTGTCGCCGTCATGGTGTCAGTTTAGTAGCACGATTACCGTGGAAGGCTAATCTATCTGACTCTACTCGGACTACTCCAGTTATTTTGGCTTTGTTTTCGCTGGTTTGCCTCATTGCCCATCGGCTGGATGCTGTTACCCCGATTTCGCCTCACACCACTGCTTGGTATGCTAAATCAGATCTAACTTTTGCCGATTTGCTTGCCACTGTTCGTTGTTCTTTGTGGCAATCTCACCTGTTTTCTCGACCTTCGCTTCCTCCTTCTTTGGCTTTATTTTCAGACCTAGACCGCGAACACTTCATTCAACTGCTTGCTTCCCCTTTTTGATTTGGCTCCAGTCTCTGACTTTTTTCGCCGATATTAAACCTGTTTGGGTCTTGCAATCTACTCCGCTTTAATTCTCCATCCTTACCCCATCTGTAGTTGACGATTTGAGCTGCTAACTCTTTACTCATCAAGTCAAAACAGCCATTAGAGGTTTTCTCCTGAGAAAACCTCTAATGGCTAAAGTCGAGTTTGAGAAGTCGGGGATATCGCAATCCTAAGCTGTTTGTTGGAGTTCGGCATATTGCCAATAGACTATCCCTGCATCTTCTCGATCGATTCTTCGCGTCTAGATCTGGCTCTCTGCCGTCATAAGCCAACACCGCATCCCGACATTCGATATTCCCAAAGGCTTGTAATACGGGTTCCGGCGGTGCTGCATTGCCATACCGCTTAAAATACCATTGCAGATACCCAATCCAGATTACCAGTTCGGCGATCGCTGCCGCACGCGGATTGATTTCGATCCCCAAAAACTGCGCCGGATTCACCTGCTCCAACACATTCAACTGGACATTTTCCGCCACATCTACCAGCCGCGCGATCGCTTCTTGCTCCAACCCCTTCAATAAATCCAGCGTCACATATAAAAAATTACCCGTACCGCAAGCCGGATCTAAAATCCGCACCTGGCGTAACTGCGTCAAAAAGGCTTGAATCTCTTGCTCCCCCTTCTTCTGCTGCGCCGCTATCGATCGGGCCACTCTCTAGATGGTCTTTGCACTATATCGATCGACTCTCGAACTCATATACCCACAGGATCTTCACCGCTTAAACAGATCGGTTCAGAGCTATAACTTAGGTTATGCCCATAACTCAGATGATGGTAATATGCTGAAATCTATACTACTGGCTTTTTACGTCGGGAAGCAAAGGCGTGCGCGCATCGCAAATCGGCGCTAGTGGTGCTGAGTCAGCCTTCGCGGACTAACATATTCAGTCCGCGAAGCGAAAAGTGCATTTGGTCGGCTAGCCTTTTGGTCGGCGAGCCGACCATTAGACCAGTAGGTCTTGGGGTTTCCCCAAGTGGTCGGGTCGATCGACCCGACCGAGCACCTTTTAAAGACAGGCGGACTTTGTATTCCGAGGAGTGGTTTTAACCACTTTGAGTGTAGGTAGCAACTTGAGCTACTTATCGATCTCCGACTTCATCCGCTCCAGTGTCAAATTCATCTGGTCGAACATTTGATGGGGTGTGATGCCAAACTGACTCATCTGCGTGTTCATCTGCTCGACCGTCATTTTTGCCATGAAGTCGTCAGACAGTTCAAACCGCTTCATAAAAATCCGATACCGATCGAGTAAGGTTTCCATCCGCTCGATAAACATCACCTTACCTTCGCGATCGAATTTACCATAGCTACCGCCCAGCTGTGTCAGATGTTGATAATCTTCAAACAACTGTTTGGCTTCTTGTTGGATGATATCAGAATCAAAAAATGCCATAACGGTTAATAATATAGTAGTAAGGTTAAACTTAAAATTAAGATCGTGACTTAATCCACTCGTATTTCCATCTTAAGTCAGTCTCCAACCCATGATAACTGCGGTTTACCGTATTTGAGGATCGGTCAATGTTCGATCGCGCGACACCCAAAAATCGTCAAGTTGCGATAATGTTAGCCTTCGTCGGGATAATATTCCCCGTAGCTGGATTTCATAAGTTTTATCTCAGACAACCCGTTTGGGGTGCGCTCTACTTATTATTATCCTGGACACCCATTCCGCATATCGCTTCGGCGATCGAGGCTGTCTGGTATCTTACGCAAGATAGTACACACTTCGACAGCAACTTTAACTCACATGGTTTGAATGCTGCGTCTGTAGCTACCCAACCCGCCACTACCGCCATCGATACGATTCGCGAATTGGACAAACTCCGCGCCGACGGATTGATCTCCGAATATGAATTCGAGCAAAAACGCCGTCAATGGCTCGATCGAGTTTAAATAATAGGAGATACAGCAATTCACTATTCCCTATTTCCTATTCCCCATCCCCTATCCCCTAAATTAACATGGTAAAAATTGTTGGCATTGCAGGTAGTTTGAGACCAGATTCTTACAGCCAATTCGCCCTCCAAGTAGCAGCACAAAAGCTCCAAGCTTTGGGTGCAGAAGTAGAAATCTTGGATTTACGACAGATGCAATTACCATTTTGCGATGGTAGTAAGGAATATCCCCAATATCCCGATGTTAATCGACTCCAGACTGCTTTTAGTCAAGCCGATGGCATAGTTTTAGTTTCGCCAGAGTACCACGGTAGTGTCAGCGGCGTACTCAAAAATGCTTTGGATTTGATGAGTTTCGACCAGCTCTCTGGTAAGGTGGCGGGATTTATCAGTATTTTAGGCGGACAGAGCAATAGTAATGCTCTCAATGAAATGCGGATAGTTATGCGGTGGGTTCATGCGTGGTCGATTCCCGAACAAGTTGCCATCGGACAAGCTTGGCAAGCCTTTAACCCTGAAGGTAAACTGACAGATGACAAACTTTCAAAACGTCTCGACGAATTTGCTAGTAGTTTAGTCGATAATACCCGTAAATTACGCGGGATTAATTGAGTTGAATTCGATCGGGTCAGCGCACATTTATTACCTATAATTACCTTGACTCACGACCCCTCCCGTACCGTTCAGTTTTTCTTTAAAATGTCCTTGCGATCGCGGATTATCGAAGACCCATACTATCGGTTTAAGTCGGCATTTGAGATTGCTGTAGCTGCGGATTTGGGAGTAACGATCGATGTCAATCAAGCGAGCGTGGATGATTGGTTGCGTCTGCCCGGAATTTCGATCCATCAAGCACGACAATTAGTTACGCTCAGCCAATCTGGAGTCGCTTTTCATTCGATATCCGATCTAGCAGCGGCACTCAGTATGCCGATTCAAAGATTGCAATGGTTGGCTCCAATATTGAGTTTTCAATATTACGAACCGCTGCTAGCTTTACCATGCATCAAACTCGATCGAGCCACAGTAGACGAGCTAATTCAAATCCCACAAATCTCTCCAGAATTAGCGGCTGAAATCATCAGCCAGCGGGAGCAAGGGGGCAATTTTAAAGATTTAGTCGATTTTCAACAACGGCTAGGTTTGTCTGGTGAATCGATCGGTGAATTAATGCATTATCTTCAGTTTTGAGCCGATCGAAACTCTTGTAAATTCAGTTAGTACTATTTGCAGCAAAAGAACAGCAAGCGCGTTAAAAACAGCACAGAATCGATCGGCAAAGTAATGTAAAATTCTCGCCCTGAGAAAATACAACTAAAAATTACTTCCATTAAAAGCCAAGTCTACTGTGTACTTAATTGCCTCTGTGTCCCTGTCGCACATTATGTTTGGATGATTTTTAAAAAAATTTAGATTTTTTAAATCCATTTTCGATCGAGATTTGTATATAATCTGGGTCGCATTTTTTAATGTCATCCCAAAAAATCGGAAATCGATCGTTTAAGTTCGCATAAGGTTGTTGTGGATTGCCAAATCCACAGCATGTTTTGTGATGAAAATGCTAGCCATAACCATGTAACAAAGTAGAGAAATAACATGCAAGAACGTAAGCTATCAATTACCGTAGAAAATCTAGCTCCAGAAAATGGCGGCTCGATCGCACCTTTTTGGTTCGGCTTTCACAATGGTCAGTTTCAAACTTTGCAAGTCGGTCAAAAGGCTTCGGCGGGGTTAGAACAATTGGCTGAAGACGGTTCGCCAGCAGGGTTTATGACCGAATTTACCGCCGCAGGTAAAGGCACCGTCCAAGGTGCGTTGCGCGGAACTTTTGGTAATGGCGGCCCTTTCGCGCCTAAAGACATTGTGAATACCATTGTCACGATCGATCCTACTGCCTCCACTAGTCGCTACTTTAGCTATGCGTCGATGATTTTGCCCAGTAACGACCAATTCATTTCCAACGCAGATGCTAAGGATGTGCAGGTTTTTAATGACAAGGGACGCTTTCTCGGTGCTGAGTTTATCATTGGTGCCAGTGATGCCTGGGATGCAGGAACGGAAGTCAACGATGAGATCCCGACTAACACCGCCTTTTTCGGTCAAACTAAGCCAAATACTGGTACGACTGAAAATGGTGTCATTACCCAAGGCAAGGGCTTCAAACCTAAAGGCAGCGGCGGGATCTTGGATGCGGCTCGTTTTAGCAATGCTAACTATTTAGCTCCTGACTACCAGTTTGCTAAGGTGCGGATTGCCAATCTTATCGAAGGCGGCGCGGGTAACGAGCGGCTGGAAGGTACCGACGCTCCCGATGATATCTTTGCAGGTGATGGTAACAATATCATTCACAGTGGCGGTGGTAACGATCGCATTACCACTGGCAAAGGCAATAACACTATTTATGCTGGCGCGGGTGATGATGTCATCAAAACTGGCAACGGCAACAACACCATTTATGCTGGTGGCGGTAACGATCGGATTACTACGGGCAGTGGAAATGATACCATTCATGCTGGTCGTGGCAACGATCTAATCGATGCCGGAGATGGCAATAACATCATTTTTGCTGGGCTGGGGAATGATATCATCAAGGCTGGTCGCGGCAACGACATCGTTTATAGCGGTGGTGGTAATAACCTCATCGATACTGGAACTGGCAAAGATCGCGTTTTCGGCGGTTATGGGAAAGATACCTTCGTCCTGAACGCCGGAGATGGTGAGGTGCGAATCTCTGGGTACCATTATGGAGATCTCTTCACCCTAGGTGCTGGATTGACAAATAAAGAATCGATCGATGTTCGCATCAAAGGACATGACACGATTCTCAGCAACGGTAATGATGTCCTCGCCATCCTGCAAGGCACGCGGGTAGACCATATCACGTTCGCGTAATCACTTCGATCGATAGCAGCAACAACTCTCTTTCTAGTTGCTGCTATTGATACTCGATCGACACATTATCCCCAATCTATCAATCTAGGAGAGCTAAATTGTAATCTCTGATTGAGTAGCTAAGAGATCGTATTCACTGCGTTTTGACAGGGTCAGCGCAGCTAAATAATAGAAACCCACCGACGGTTAGTCTTCGACTTAGTCCGTGTCGGCGCGGTTCCAACCATTACTAACAACAATTAAGATCGAGCATTCCGACGATCGATTAAGTTAAAATGAGCGGGTACTCGATCGAACAGCAAGTGCAATCGGCGATTGGCGGATGACCAGCTCCCCAATAATCCCAAATCCCAAATCCCAAATCCCAAATCCCAATGACTGCTGCGCCCAAACACCAGAAAGCTAAAGCCCTAAACCCCAATAGCAAACGCCCTGCAAAAGAACTGTGTAGCGAATGCGGATTGTGCGATACCTATTATATCCACTATGTCAAAGAAGCTTGTGCTTTCCTCAATCAACAGATTCCCGCCCTCGAAACGCAAGCCCACGGGCGCAGTCGGGATTTAGAACGCGAAGACGATCTCTACTTTGGGGTGCATCAGCAGATGATGGCGGCGCGGAAGATCGACCCAATTCCTGGCGCTCAGTGGACGGGAATCGTGAGTACGATCGCGATCGAAATGTTAGAGCAGGGGTTGGTAGAAGGCGTTGTCTGCGTCCAAAATACCCCCGAAGACCGTTTTCAACCGATGCCGATTATCGCGCGGACGCGGGAGGAAATCCTGGCAGCGAAGGTGAATAAACCAACCCTTTCGCCCAATCTTTCGGTACTGGAACAAATCGAACAGTCGGGATTGAAGAAGCTCTTAGTCATCGGTGTCGGCTGCCAAATTCAGGCATTGCGGGCGGTTGAAAAGGAGTTAGGGTTGGAGAAATTGTATGTATTAGGCACTCCCTGCACCGATAACGTCACCCGCGCCGGATTGCAGAAGTTTTTAGAAACCACCAGTCGATCGCCAGCGACGGTAGTTTATTATGAGTTCATGCAGGACTTTAACGTCCATTTCAAACATGAAGACGGTTCGACCGAATTAGTACCATTTTTTGGACTAAATACTAAGGAACTCAAGGACGTATTCGCACCATCCTGCTTGAGTTGTTTCGATTATGTCAACTCGCTCGCCGATCTCGTCGTCGGTTATATGGGCGCGCCATACGGTTGGCAATGGATCGTCGTCAGAAACGATCGCGGCCAAGAGATGCTAGATTTAGTCAACGACGCGATCGAAACTCAAGCAGTAATGTCTAAAGGCGATCGCACAGCCGCAGTCCAGCAGAGCATCCCCGCCTACGATAAAGCGGTAACTCTACCGATGTGGGTGGCGAAGATGATGGGTGTTGTCATCGATAAGATCGGCCCAAAAGGATTGGAATATGCGCGGTTTTCGATCGATTCTCACTTCACTCGCAACTACCTCTTCACCAAACGCAACTATCCAAATAAATTAGAACAACACGTCCCAGAATTCGCCAAGAAAATCGTATCTCGCTACAAGTTACCAGAATAATTGAATGGTAATTTAGAAGATAAATTCGTCATCAGCCTATGCAGTCACTAAAAATAATCATCACCCTCATAGTATTAATTACTCTGGGCATTATCGTGGGGTCGAATCTCATCCCCACGATGACAGTGACGCTGTTAAATCAACCGACGATCGCATTGCCTGTTGGCTTGTGGCTGGCGATCGCGATCGGCTTAGGACTATTATCTAGTAGTATCTTTCAATTTTTAATATTTCTAGACCGTCGGCTACTCGATCGCAAGATTCGACAATTACAATCGCGATTGAAACAGGATGAAGATATCTTCACCTATACTTCCGAACCGCCAAAAGTCAATTATCGCAACGCTGCACGAGGTTCGACGGAAACGCCAGCCGCCGCAGAGCCACCCTCACAAAAAAAAAGCATCTTTAGTAGCTATAAAGCAAATTTTGCTGATACATTCAAATCTAAACCCGTCACTAACAGGGTAATCGATGATGACGATGACTGGGATGCAGCACCCGTCTCGAATAGTCAATTAGAGTGGGACGATCCTGCACCACAACCGCGCCAACAAAAATCTAACTCTACTAGCGATAAGTATGCCACCTCGCAAGATCGCAGTTATCCAGCTTCTCGCCAAACCTTTGTGAGAGATGTCGAGCCACCTCGACGCGATGAAGTGTACGATGCCGACTTTAGATTGATCCAGCCACCATATAAACAACCCGCTGCTGAATTAGAATATTTAGATCGAGCTGAAGATTATCAAGATGATGACATTGATGACGTGGAAGACTCAGATTTTTCGCGCTCCTCAGCAGCATCTCGATCGGAAAATCGAGATTCCTCCAAAAATTCAGAAAATGATGAAGATTGGGGATTTGATTTTGATGAGGAAGATACTCCCAGCCAAAAGTCTAAACCTCGAAATCGCAAGCGATAAAATCGCGCTGAAGAAAATTCGTCATTGCTGGATATAAGTATGATTTGCTACTGTTTCGATCGCCAAGATTTAGAGTAGGGGCAATTCATGAATTGCCCCTACTCTAAATTCATACCTCAATTCAGCAACGGCAAATATTCTATCCTGTTTTGAATAATGTTTTTGGATCTCGAAGCTTGCGCGCCGCCTTAGCGGCGGTCGCCACATCATACATCAATTCAGCAACGCCAATAATAACTCCAGCGGCTCTACGCAGCACTGGCAGTTTGACTAGCAATTTCCCGCAGATGAATGATATCCTGACGCGGATCGACTAGCGCCACCCGCACCTGTACCCGTTCGCCCAACTCTACCCAGCGATTGAATTTCATCGCCAGTTCGATTCCCAACTCTTCAATCAGAATCAGTGCCAAACTCTCATCTTCCCGCAGCCAGCGCAAGAAGATCGCTTCCCACTCGCAATCACTGGTGCGATTGAGATATTCCAATGTCCAATAACGATTGGTTTGACGTTCTACCATCGTCGCTTCATAGATATTCGTCCCCAAAATTTGCATGATTTCCTGCAACTGTTCGACAGTCAACGGTAATGCGTCGCCGCGCAGGTGTGCTTTGATTTGAAAATGAGACAATAAGTCTGTATATCGCCGAATGGGAGAGGTCACTTGCGAATACATGTTTAAACCCAACCCAGCGTGTCTAGAGGGTGTGGTTGCCATCTCACTCCGAGGCATACATCTGCGGATAGCACAGGAGCGAGCAGGCCCCACTGGGATTAAAATTAGTTCTTCTTCGGGTGGTAGTTCTGGTTGCGGTTGGCCGCGATAGGGTAGTGGTAACTGATGATCTTGGCCGTATTTAGCCGCGACTTCGCCAGCTAAAATCATCATTTCGGCAACTAATTGTCGCGCACGATTGTCTTCAACCAGATCGATCGAGACGTTATCGCCTTTGACCTTGATCGTAGACTCAGGCATATTGATATTAATCGAGCCTTGAGTTTGTCGCCACTGATTGCGAAGTTTAGCAAATTTCGCGATCGCTGCGATTTCGGGTTCGCCGGGAATGCCCAATTGCAGCATCTCCTCGACATCTTCATAAGTAAGGCGATAAGTTGGCTCGATCGTGCTAGGAGTAATCTCATACTCCGCCACCGCACCACTCGGCTCCAAAATTACCCCAAAACTCAAGGCGCAACAACGCTTGCCCTGAATCAGGCTCATCGGCCCCGTGGCGAGTTCGGGCGGGAACATCGGAATCATCCCGGTGGGGAGATAAATCGTCACCGAACGTTTACGTGCTTCTAAGTCAAACTCATCTCCAGGCGATAATAGCCGCGTCGGATCGGCGATGTGTACCCATAATTTTTGCCGTCCGTCTGGCAAGATTTCCAAACTCAAGCCATCATCGATCTCTTGTGTACTCTCATCATCGATCGTATAAACCTTCAGATGAGTCAGATCGACTCGGTTCGATTCATCGGGATCTACCGGCGGATTAGTCAATAATTCATGCGCCACAGTTAGCATCTTATGTGAGAAGTGAACGGGAGTCTGGGAGCGGCGGAGATAGATATTTTCGTGTAGATCCCACCAGTCTAATTCCACCAACAGCTCGAAGACAGATTGGGGCGTTTGCGATCTATTCAAAGCTGTGAGATATTCTCCCAGTTTTGAGGGTGGCAGATCTGGATCGATGACGTACTTTGCGAGTACTTCCAATCGCTGCTTGTCGGTATCTTCCCACTCGACAGGCGTACCTGCCAATTGTTGCCGCACTCGATCGATAAATCCTTGCTGCTCGCGTTCTTTTTGCTCCTTGACTGTCGCTTGATGCTTGAGTTCGGCAACTTGAACTGTGGTACGCGGCTCGTATTTATCTTCTTTTTTATTCTTAAAGTAAATCTTATCGTCTGATAATAAGATGTGTGCAGCATAGCACAAGGCTGGGGTGCGATCGGAATACAATAAGTCTGCCAATGCTGGCGGATCGACCGTTCCCCCATCTTCGACCAACATTTCCCAAGCTACTTCGAGGCTATCGGGGTCGATATTGGGCGCTACTTCTGCGGTAAATTTATCGATTTCTGCTGGCTTTTGATAACTAACTCCCTGCACTTGATAAGTAATGTCGCGGGGATGGAGCGTATGCGCTTGCGTCCGAGCATCGATCGCGATCCAGTGTTTTTTCCCTTCTGGACGATCGGCAATCGCTAGACGGCGTTCTCCATTGTGCCAAAATTCTACTAGAGTTCCCTTCTCCACCCCGATCTCTTCCCTGCTAACAGTATTTGAGCGCTATGTTTGATTTCGTTCGGCTTGCTTCTGCAACACGGCGGCGATCTGGCGATCGATTAGCTGTTGCAATTGTCAAAGCTCATGCGTCATGTTGCGCCAACGGCGAAGCTTGCGCGCCCTTATCTATTTTACGGTGAATGGGAGATAGTAGCTAGCTGGGAAAGTCAGGAATGTGAAGACATGAAGCTTGCTGGAACCGGATAAGCTACTAGCAACCCTCATTCCTCATCCCTTAACGATCGCGATCTAACCTTCGACGTTGATAAATGGCATCAACGCGATTTGACGCGAGCGCTTAATCGAGAGCGTTAGATCTCGTTGTTGTTTCGATGTCAAACCAGTAATCCGGCGGGGCAAGATTTTGCCGCGCTCGGTGACAAACTTCCGGAGTAAGTCTACATCTTTGTAATCGATTGGTTCTCCGGGTTTGATCGGCGATAGCCGTTTGCGAAAATAAGCCATGTTTTTAGCGGATAGTGAATAGTGGACAGTGGATAGTGAAGACACTACCTATTCTATCGATCGATCGAGCACAGATTGAATGATGACTCAGGAAGATCCGAATTATTAGCGTGAAGCTGCATAGTTCATCCCTCATGACTCATAATTTATTTGATTTCCTTGTGTGTTACGTGTTTGTTGCAGTAACGACAAAATTTGCTCAACTCTAACCGTGCGGTGGTATTCCGACGGTTTTTCATAGTCGTGTAACGGGAAACACCATTAGAGCGTTTAGCAGGATTAGTGCGGCACTCAGTGCATTCCAAAGTGATGATAATACGAACGCCCTTTTTGGCTGCCATACTCTTTACAGACCCAACGCGGGAATAAAAATAAACACAGTCTATAATTATCTCACGATCGAGTCCCAATCGGCAAGTACCAGGGAGGAGTTCTTACGGAGCCTTGTAGGTGAAGAAATTATTAAACATCCCGATCGATTCGACTTTGGCATTCAGGTTAACTGCGGGAATCGAGATGTCTGATTTATAAATGCTAAATAAAATAAAGTTTTGACGGCTGGTAGTAGCAGATAGTAACGGTCGAATTTGGGGCTTGAAAGACTCGATCGCCGCCCGACATGGGCCTTGCAGCACGATGCCCAAACCTGCTGGCACCCGATCGCATTGGTCTCTAGCCAAGTCACCCACTCGCTCGACTGCATACGCTTCATAAGCCGTGCGATCGGGATTAGTCAAAGTCATCATCCCCCCCAGCCCACAGATCGCCAAAATCCCAATTGGGACGACTTGCCATTGTGCCATCATCATCGTAACCAGCTCACACATACCGGAATGATTTTACTGTAGCACTAGACTAATTTAAATCAATCGTGTTATGGTGAAAGTTACGCATTAAAGCGTGGCGAGAGTTGCCTAGTGGCCTAGGGCGGAGGCTTGTGGTGCCTTTATTCGCGGGTTCGAATCCCGTCTTTCGCCCTTAAAAATAGTAATTTTAACTCGATATTGGTTTGCATCGATTGCTTTAGGGCGACGAAATGAGTTCGATCGATCCCTAGACTAATTTAAATCAATCGTGTTATGATAAGTTTTACGCATTAAAGCGTGGCGAGCGTGGCCAAGTGGTTAAGGCAGAGGTTTGTGGTACCTCCATTCGCGGGTTCAAGTCCCGTCGTTCGCCCTTTTAGATTCCCAAAATATTTGGCAATGATATATTTATTGTTATTGCTGAATATTTTCAATCGATGCAACTTATTACAACCGCCTACACCGAACAACGTGCCAGACTACCAAAAAACGGTCGTCAGATCGTCGCGCAATTTGATGCTGAGGGAGTGGTGGTATATCAGGCTTATCGTCCTGCGATCGGACATTTTGCGGCAACTCATGGCTACTTCGGCGGCGACCATTTCAGCCTGACGCGGATGAGCTGGATTAAGCCAAATTTCCTCTGGATGATGTATCGCTCTGGCTGGGGTCAAAAGGAAGGTCAAGAGGTCGTGTTGGCAGTGAAGATTAAGCGGGAAGCATTCGATACAATTCTAGCTAACGCTGTCCGTTCTAGTTATAATTCCGATCTCTACCCCACCGAAAAGGACTGGAAACGCGCCGTTATTAATTCTAACGTCAGATTGCAATGGGATCCCGACCACAGCCCAGCTGGGGGCAAATTAGAGCGCAAAGCGATTCAATTAGGATTGCGGGGAGATGTGCTGGCTTTATATGCACGGGAGTGGATAATCTCGATCGAAGATATCTCAGAATTCGTCCGCGAGCAACATCAAAATCTGGCTGATTTTAGTCAGTTAATCGTACCGAGTGAGACTATTTATCCTGTAACGGACGCAAAAGTTGCCACACAATTGCAAGTATCGGGGGATGCGATTTTTTTTCCCAAAGGCAACACCAATGAAGATCTCTAGAGCTGACGATTTACAGATCGATCGCGAAGATCTACCATTAAGCTTTCAGGATCTCTATTTTCGAGAAAGGCAACTAAATTAACTGCTTCTGACAAACGGCGTAGAGCATCGCCAAAGTTGTCGTTTCGGGGCAAAGTTAAAATTATGGGATTGCCAAAATCATCATTAATTCCTTGGAAGATCGTTACCCGTTGGTTTTGATTTGGCACCTTCTTCCAGCCATGCTCGGTTAAATAAGTTGCCATATCATCTACTGATAGTTTGGCTTCTTTGAGTAATTGAGGGCTAATTTCTAACATATCCATTCTCCGCTAACAGCATATTCACGGGCAGATGTCATTAACATTAACAGCGATTCGGGGTAAAGTTCTTGCGTTCTGGGGAGCCGAATTCGCACCGATTGTTTATTTTCGCTTATTTCGCCCCGTAGATACTCCCAATAACACGCACCGTCTTTGTCGAAGGTGGAAATACTAACTCCAGCTCTAGCGGCTACGGCTTGAACGTGAGCGACGCTGAGAAGTTCTTCGATGATCTGTTGCGGAAACATGTGGCGGCGATTTGATGCTATTTGTAGTTTATCTCATAGTTACTCTGAAATTTAAGTAAATGTTCGACCCAATTCTGCCAGCCAAATCGATCGCGCTGTTGATTTCTGCCAGATCGAGGCGGACTATAATAGAGAGAGAACTCAGACACAAGTAGTCGTTAGGCGATCGAGCGGTCATGCGGGAAACCACTTATGATGTAGTGCTATATGGTGCCAGTGGCTTTGTGGGTAAGCAAACTGTCCGGTATTTTGCCGAACGTGCTGGCAATGAGGTACGGTGGGCGATCGCGGGTCGAGATCGTCACAAGTTAGAATCAGTCAAGGCAGAAGTGGGTATCGATGTCGATGTGCTCGTTGCTGATAGTCAAGATCCCACTGCGATCGACGCAATCGTGTCCCAGACCCAAGTATTATTAAATACGGCTGGTCCATTTGCTATATATGGCGATGCGATCGTCGATGCTTGCGTCCGTTACGGTACTCATTATGTCGATATTACAGGCGAAACGCCGTGGGTGAAGGGATTAATCGATCGCTATCACGTCCAAGCTGCCACCGATGGGACGCGGATTATCCCCTGCTGCGGCTTTGATTCTGTCCCTTCCGATTTGGGTGCTTATATGCTGGTGCGTTATCTCCAGCGGGAACTGGGTACCAACTGTACTCAAGTCAAAGCTTATTATCAGGCGGCTGGTGGTTTCAATGGCGGTACGCTGGCGAGTGGTTTGAATATTCTCGATAGCGGCGGACTAGAGCAAGTTGGCAATCCGTTCCTACTCAATCCGCCGGAATCTGTCCCCGCAGATGTAGACAGACATCGCGATCCCACTTCGCCCCAATATGATATCGAGATGGGGACTTGGGTTGCGCCATTTTTCATGGGTGTGGTCAATACCCGGATCGTCCGTCGCAGTTGGGCATTATTCGCTCGCGAAGCGTCTCTGGAAGAGAATCGATGGCAAGAACCTTACGGTGAGGATTTTAGTTACCAGGAATACTTTAAATTCGACCCGCCGTTGGCATGGCTTCAGTCTGCGGCAATGGTGGGGAGTATGGCTGTAATTGGTGGCGCGATTGCGATCTCGCCCCTGCGCCATCTCTTCGAATCGATTATCCCGCAAGTTGGGAGCGGGCCGACAGAGCAAACGATGAATGAAGGTTGGTTTCGGTGCGAGCTGTTGGGATGGGGCAGCCAGGGGCAACGGGTGCGGGGGCTGATTGCCGATGTGGGCGATCCTGGCAATCGCGCTACGGTGAAATTTGTGTGCGAGTCGGCATTGTGTTTGGCTGTGGATTTCGACAAGTTGCCAGGAGGGGCGCAGCGGGGTGGAATTTTGACACCAGCAACTGGATTGGGAGATGTGTTGGTAGAGCGGCTAAAGCTGGCAGGAATGCAGCTGGAAGTTGAGATGATAAGATGAACCCACAGGATTATTTAGATCGAGGATATCTCAGCATTCGTCTACGAACAGCAGCAAAACCCGATCGATTTTAGTCAGTTAATCATATTAAGCGAACGTATTTATCCAGTGACAGATTTAGAAGTGACAACGCGATCGTAATTAATAGCAGGGATAATCGAGTCCTATTAATATTTAATGCGTGAATGATAAGCTGAAACGATTGAATTTACAGATCGATATAAATGTCTAAACCGCCACTCAAAAAACTGTTAGTTGGAGACTTTAGTTGGAAACGCTTGCTGATATCTCTACTATTTATTTATACACTTTTTGGTGGTTACATCTTCTGGCGAGCGGATAGCCTGATTTTCTTGCCACAGCCTGCTACCTACAAAGATACCAAAGATATTCTAAAAATTCCGGTCACTCCAACCGAACAGATTTCCGCAGTATATTTACCCAACGATCGATCCGCATATACTCTTGTCTATATTCATGGTAATGCTGAAGATCTCGGCGATATTCGTCCTCAGTTAGATCTCCTGCATCGCTGGGGATATAGCGTTTTTGCTTACGACTATCGAGGCTATGGAACTAGTAACGGCACCCCTAGCGAACAGAATGCTTATCAAGATGCTGATGCTGCCTATACATACCTAACCCAACAACTCAAAATTCCCCCCCAGCAGATTATTATTTACGGTCGCTCGGTAGGCGGCGGTTCGGCAACAGAATTGGCAACTCGGCATGCTGTTGCTGGCTTAATTTTGGAAAGTACGTTTACTTCTGCATTCCGCGTCATTGTGCCGTTTCCGTTATTACCCTTCGATAAGTTTTCTAACCTTGATAAAGTTCGAAAAGTTCGTTGCCCTGTCCTTGTGATGCACGGTTTAGCTGATAGCACGATACCGGTTCGGCATGGTCGGGTACTTTATGCAGCCGCATCAGAACCTAAAATGTCACTGTGGGTGTCAGCAGCAGGGCATAACGATCTCACTGATGTGGCAGGTACTCGCTATCAACAAGCTCTATCGTCTTTTCAACAACTTGTAAAGACACATCAATAATGGGTTGTGGAAATTTGACAGTGAAAAGTCGATCTAGCATTAAGATATTTTATGCTTGCTTATTACTCGTTACTTTTTAAATACAGGGAGACCGTACAATGGCTTGGGATACATATTCACACAACAACGTTGAATGCTACGGTGGAGATAGACCTTGGGATGTCTTTGGCTCAGCATTGGAAGAACTCGCTGCGGACTATCAAGAGAGATTCGGTCGTCCACCTAAAATTATCGAATTACTCAATGCTTTAAAATCAATAATAAATGCACACAAAGACTATGTTTGGGACTTAGAAGAAGATGAGCAGTTGACGGTCGAATATGAAATTATAAGCGATCGAGCAAACTCATCAGAACCTACTATTCGAGCTAAGAAAAAGATTGATTTTGAAGCACCTTATGATTTTCAAGGTGCTTATACCGACATTACAGATCCTGGATATTACCTAGTTGTTAGAACCAGTAATTTATATGGTGATGCTGAGGAAGAGGATTGTTTCAAAATTCCAACTTTGGAAGTAATCGATAATATTCTGATTTGTGAGTATGAAATATTAATCGATGATTTTGATGATATAGACGCGTATAAATTAATCAACAAATATTTGATACATAAATTTACAGAAGATTTTTATAAAGACCAAGCTTCGACTATTCTGTTCAAAAATATTGTCTCAGGTACGACAGCTTCAGTTCCCGTGTGACAGCCGATACAGGTAGCTATCAATAAAACAAAAATACCCCCCAATACTCAAAGTCACCATGTTCTAGGAGACTTTAGATCGTCAAGATAGGGGGATGGATTTCTAGGTTGGCGACAAATATTCTACAATCGGACGATCGGGAAATTTGGTTCGCGTTCGTAAGTGTACATATCGCTAAACTTCCGCAATTGCCCTTGGGCTAAGACAATCTCTTGCGGATGGTCGAGCCAGTGCATGTTATATTCTTGCAAAGTATCGTTCAACCGCTCCCGATCGATCTCCCGATCGATATTCGCAAAATAGGCTAACGTCGTATGTGCGGTGAAATAATATTGCTGCTCGATGCCTAGCGCCATCAAACTCGAACTCTGATAAATAGCCCGTCGAAACGCAATGATGCGATCGTAACTATACTCATCCTTGGGTACCAAGCTTACCTCGATCGCTCGCGGTCTGACCGTCAAGCCCATGATTTGCCAGCGAATCGGTTTAGCTTCAACCTTCGCGCTCTGATAAATACTAAAACTATCTTCGATCCGATCGCGTAATTGACTTTCAAAATCAGGATTGGCAGCAATTGCCGTGCGATAAGCACTATCCCAAATCAAATCTGCTAAGGTGAAGTGAAAACTAGCTGGGTCCACTAGAGCTAATAAATCCGGCTCTAATTTTTTGGTAAGCTGCTGCTGACACTCAGCCAAACTTGCAAATACCGCAGCATTGTCGGGGTCTTCCGCTCCAGGTGGTGTAATTATCGAATAGCCAGGGAAAGGTACTGGTTGCCGACTACCATCCGCAGCTAACTTAAATTTGGGTGATTCTTGGATATTCTCAATCTGAGATTTATAAGTGGCGGGTAAAGTCATCTTTGCCACGCGATTGAGATAAGTGTTATATGACTCGTCCACTCGCGATCGCCTCCTTACCGTTGATATTTGTCAACATTTCGCTCATGTTGCCTACATAACTACACATACACTGTTTCCTTAACTCGCGATCGCCATCTTTTGCAATTCTTGATAATAGAAGCAGGATCGATCGCTCTAACATCTACTTACGCGTGGTAAGCGATGCTTGAATCCACACAGAATTTCCCAGGAAATCGTTCCTAGTTCATTCGCCCAATCATCTACGGTAATCTGTGTAGCGCCGTCTCGTCCCAAGATCGTGACGATTTCCCCTACCTGAAGATCGGGGATCTGACTGACATCTAGCACGATTTGATCCATAGTAATCGCACCAATTTGTGGGATCGATCGACCTCTAATCGCGACCTGCATTCGACCTGACAATCGGCGAGGTATTCCATCAGCATAACCGATTCCGACCACCGCTAACCGCATGTCGCGATCGGCAATAAATCGATACCCATAACTTACTCCCGTACCCGCAGTAATATCCTTCACTTGGGAGATGCGCGCTTTAACACTCAAGACTGGTTGAAGGTCGATCTGCGATCGAAAATGTGGTGCTGGATAGACCCCATACAAAATCAGCCCTGGCCTGACTAAATCGTAGTGCAATCGTTCGCTAGCCAGTATTCCGGCAGAATTCGCCAGATGTAGGAGCGGCAGCGCGTGTCCAGCATTCCTAATTGCGGTTGTCGCGCGATCGAACCGATCGAGTTGCCGATCTAATATTGTGGGATCGATGTCCTCTGCGGTAGCTAAATGCGAGTACAAGCCACCGATTTGGAGATAAGGTAAAGTTTTGAACTCACTAAAGAAATCAACTGCTTGCTGCCAATCTGTTCCCAATCTAGACATCCCAGTATCCAGCTTGAGGTGAACTACCAGCGGGGCATCCGTTCGACTCGCAACCATCGCCTTCGAGATCTGCGTTGCTTGAGCGATATTGCAGATCGTCGGTTGGAGATTCCATTTGACGATCGCTTGAATCTGTACCTCACTATTAACCGCACCGAGTACGAGAATTGGTGCTGAAATCTGAGCTTGTCTGAGTTCGATTCCTTCCGGTACGGTCGCCACAGCCAGCCACTCGACCCCTGCAGCGACGACAGTTCGAGCGACATCGATCGCCCCATGTCCATACGCATCAGCTTTGACGACTGCCATCATCGCCGTCTGTGGTGCCAATAAGCGTTTAATCTCGCACACGTTATTTAACAGTGCCGAGTTATCGATTTCTACCCAAGCACGTTGCTGTTCCCAGTCGATTGAATCCATATGCGATCGGCCATATTACATTGATGCGGTTGGGAGTAAGTTTACCAAATCATTCACGATCGATGCTTTTTTTTGACAGTTTGTACTAATGAGAACACCGCTGAGAGTTTGTGTTAACATCTGAAGAAATAGGCTGAAAATTTCTAAGCAACATGAGCAAAGTGCTGGTGTTAAATGCTTCCTATGAGCCGCTCAACATTACTGGTTGGCGACGTGCGGCGATCTTGATGCTCAAAGGCAAAGCAGAACAAGTCGAACATAATGGCAAATACTTGTACCGGGACTTTCCACTACCAACGGTAATTCGACTGCGGCACTATGTGACGGTGCCATATCGCGAAATTCCGCTGACCCGCCGGAATATTCTCAACCGCGACAATCATGCCTGTCAGTACTGTGGTTACACGGGTAGCGATTTGACGCTGGATCATGTCGTGCCGCGATCTCGTGGTGGTGTCGACAGTTGGGAAAACCTCACTACGGCATGCATGCGCTGCAATGTCAAAAAGGGCAGTAGAACTCCCAAAGAAGCTAACTTGCACCTGACGACGCAACCGCGCCGACCCCACAGCAGCCTCCACTACGAGATTGCCAATCAGATTGGTAGTGGCGCTCATGCGGAATGGCGCAAATATGCGATCGGGATTGAATAGATAGTAGCAATCTTATTTGAGTTCTGGTTAGAAACGTTAGCCTAGAGGGTGGTGCTTCCTTCCCGCCCTTTAGGCTAAGGTGATTCCCGACAAAAAAGCCACCCAATTATAGTACTATCTTATTAGCGAAACACCAAAAAGAAAAAAGTCAGGGTGGGTATTGTCCCAAGTGATTAATTAGTTTATATAAATTTATGACAGGCTTTCTACGCCGAAGTCTTGAGATTGATGCCTAATACCTGAGTATAAGCTCCCCGTGCTTGCGTCACCTCGATCGTGCGATCGTCAGCTTCAATCTTCGGACGACGCAGACTCACTACCAAAAACTGCGCTTGATTGGCTTGCTAAGGCTTCGCTAAAGGCTAGAATATGCAAGGTTGGAAATTATGTCCGATCGAACTGTTGCACTAATTAGTCACGAAAACACGCCGATTCCTGGAACCGATATTTGTGTTGCACCAGGTCAGTTAGATATAATAACGATTCTGATAAATCCGATCGACAGGTTACCGTTATCCGATCGAGATCTATCATGGATTCATCCCGATTATGAGCCGGAGTTTCAACGATCGCTAAAAAGTAACCAGAATTTAGTCGCGTAGGCAATACTCGTGAGTTAATTCATTCGATCGAAACCATCAAGAGCAGTGAAATCGTTTGAGAGTAGCTTGACTAAGTATTAATTTATGCTTGTAGCAAAAGTTTTGTCGAGATTCGGGGAATTATAGAGTAGTACCAAAATAGACATGTTGAGGAACTGAGATGACCGATCCAGTAACGACGATCGCGGTAGGAGCAATCCTCAAGCTAGCTTTTGAGGAATTTGTTAAGTCAGGGGCTGGAGAAGTCGCGAAGAAGACTGTTGGCGGCGCGATCGAGTTAGTGAAGGAACTACGAGGTAAGATTGCTGTAAAATTCCAGGGCAATGCGAAAGCAGAAGCAGCGATCGCAGCAATGGAGAAGGATTGTTCTTTAGCGGCATTGACTAAGCTGGAAGTCTATCTGGATGATGCAATGGCGGATGATGCTGTTTTTGCAACCGAACTACGACAAGTGGCACAGCAAATCATTAATATCCAAAATCAAACTACTGAGGGCGATCGTACTTACAACCAAAAGGCTGGACGGGATATCTTGAATGTTGAAGTTATTCAAGGTGGATCGAATAAATTTGGTGGTTCATAAATATGGCAGATCAGAATGCAGATCGTGACCTATTTAATTTTGGCAAAGTGGAGGGAGATATTAATTTCTCGAATCAATCGCCCTCTATCAGATCTGAGACTGAGAAAGATTTGCTAAAGGAAGTCAGGAAACGGGTTGAAGCGAGATTGGCTGGACAACTACACCATGCGGTGAGGCTTAACTTGCAGAAAGAGCTGCAACCGAAGCAGGTGCGTCCTTGGACTATGGAGGTTAAGGTGGCGATCGAGCAACCACATCAATTATTGTCACCAGATACGACAATCGAGCAAGTATTCGATCGTTGTTCGGGTCGGTTACTAATTTTAGGTGAGCCAGGTGCTGGTAAAACCACCAGCCTACTAGATCTCACACTGGCACTGGTGATGAGAGCAGAAGCCGACTCACAGGAGCGCGTTCCGGTGATTGTCGATCTCTCTGATTGGCAGCCGACTCCACCGCAGACAAATTCTGTTTGGAATAAAATTCCGATCGGATTTCCTTGGGTTGCTCGGAAAGGTTCTGAGACAGAAATACTTCCTGTTTGGTCGATCGCTGATTGGTTAGTTGTTAAAGTGCAGGAGACATATGGCTTTCCGCCGAAGAAAATCGAGAAATTACTGGCAAAACGACGGTTGATTCCTTTGCTTGATGGGTTGGACAAGGTGCGCCCAGAGTATCAACAGGATTGTGTGCGGGCAATCGAACAGTGGTTAAGATCGGATTTGCGACCAAGAGAGGTGGCTGTTTGCTGTCGGCGGGAGCAGTATGAGGCTTACTCTGAAAAACTGGAATTGGATGCAGGGGGAGCAGTTTATCTCCAAGATCTAACTGATGAGCAGATCCAAATTTTCCTAAATGACGCGAATCGCTCCGAACTGTGGGCGAGTTTGGCTGCGGATGATAATTTGTTGGAATTGATTCGGAGACCTTTGCTGTTATCGATGGCAGTTCTTGCTTATGGCGAAATAGATCGAACTCAGTGGCAGCAGACAACTTCAGCCGGAGATCGAATAAATTTATTACTCGATGCTTATGTCCAACGGATGCTGACTCAAGATATACCTAGCCGTGCTTACTGGAAGGGAAAGATTCCTCGCATCGAGCAAAGCCAGAAGTGGCTGGAAATTTTGGCTTTACAGCTTTTACAAGACTCGGAAACTGACTTTCTGATTGAAAAAATGCAACCGAGATGGCTGTCAACACCTCTTCAGAAGTGGTTATATATCCTAGCTTTGGGGCTATTTGGTGGGCTATTGAGTGGATTCGGAGGAATATACATCTCGATACAAATAGGCATTGGTTTCGCATTGTGCGGTTTATTTCTTTTATGGACAGAGTTGTATTTAATCGATGAACATGATCTGATTAAACCAATGGGCTTAATGAAATTCTCGCCTCTACGAGTATTCAAACAAGAGTTATGGAGTGAATTATGGAGTTCATATAATTGGATAATAATACTTGCCCCAATAGCTTTTATTCTTTTAAATATTAAAAATGGCTTAATAAACACATTGTTTTCTTTTATTGCATGGGCAACATGCTGCCTGCTGTTTGGGGTATTTTTCTTATCATCACAAGTACAACTCAACTATTCAAATTTGCCGAATCAAGGAATTCGCAATGCAATATACAATATACCTTTTACAATATTAATTTACTTTTTTCCGCTCATAGCATATCCATACATATTGAGTTCATTCTATTTGAAAAAACTATTAGATTTTAAAATTTTCTTATCAATTGCCTTGCCCAACTCTCTATTATTAGCATCTTTAACAGGATTTGTATTAGGAGGTGGATTGGTTGCTGCTAGGCATTTTATTCTTCGATTAATTTTAATTTATGCTGATTCGATACCAAATAATTATGATTGTTTTGTCAACTACATGACAGAAAGATTGTTGCTTCAAAGAGTTGGTGGGCGTTATCGATTTGTACACGATTTGCTAAGACAAACTCTTGCTCAACGTAGAATTAATAAATACCCAGAATTAATTAGCTCTAAAACTTTCGCTCGTTGTGGAGAAAGCTACTACTTGGTAGGCGAGTATGTTAAGGCACTTGAGAACTTCGATCGTGCCATTGAAATCGATCCAAAATATAGTTTTGCAATTATGAATAGAGGTCGTACTTATCGAGCAATCCAACGATACAATGATTCGCTCCAAGATTTTACTACATTAATTAAACTTAACAGTAAAAATGATGAAGCATTAGCTGGTAGAGGCGAAACTTATCGATTAATGGAACAGTATGAGAATGCACTGAAAGATTTCAGTAGTGCCATTGAAATCGATCCAAAGTATAGTTTTGCGATTATAAGTAGGGGTCGTATTTATCGAGCACTTAAACAATACAATGATTCTCTCCAAGATTTTACTACATTAATCAAGCTTAGTAATAAGAACGAGAAAGCATTAGCTGGTAGAGGCGAAACCTATCGATTGATGGAACGATATGAAGAGGCGTTAAAAGATTTCAATCGAGCAGTCGATCTCTATCCAAAATATAGTTTTGCGATTATAAGTAGGGGTGAGGTTTATCAATCATTAGGGAAATACAATGAAGCATTAAATGACTTCGATCTTACTATTAAACTAGATCCAGAAAATGGTTATGCGATTCAGTGTCGTCAAAAAGTTTGTCTAATGATCGATTGAGACGATCTATTTTTAAAAAATTTGTATTTTTATGATAGTGCCATTCGCTCCTTTTTTCGCTAATAATTCAAAGTTGGATATAGTAAAATATTGTAAACTAGACTATGAGGATTTCCTGTATTAATTAAAGTCTCGATCGCCTTTGTTAGTTACAATGGAACAATGGAAATGTATTAGTCTGCTTCTGCTGAAATGGGTCAAAATTTTAATACTGTTGTCACTGAAGTTAAATCCTGGAGAAATTTCACCCTAGCAAGCGAAATATACGATTTATCCCATTTAAGCGCACATCACGCAGAGTACTTGGACGATCGAAATGCCAACAATTCCATTACTTACACATTCATTGTAACTTATGGTCTTCACTGCTTTACAAAAGAGATAGATGACTTGAGTGAAGAGGAATCACGATCGTTAATGTACTATTCACCAAGAGAGTCCAGACATTTCAATACTGAGCGATATTACCTTTCCAAAGAGTTGCCAGGTATTATTTTGAGCCTGAGCCAAAAGACAACATTGGTATGTCACGCTGGATATGGAAAATTTGCAAGTGTTAAAGTTCTTGACTCGAATGGAGTGGAGATTGATTATTTTGTTGTGTTCACGGTCTTTAAAGAAAGCAAGAAGCTCAGATTACACGAACAAAGTGCCTACCCTGTATATGAAGGGGTCGGAAAAATCAAGAAAGTAAGTTTTCTAGTTATTGCAAATAATTTGCTAACGAATAAGAAGTTACCGAAGCCTTAAATAACAAAAGCTCCCTAAAAGGAGCTTTCGCCAAAATTCGTATTTTGGTATTCAGAACGTCTTTACCGGACTAGCCTCGACCACAAGTGGTAACGGGATGTCGTGCTTATGGCACGTCTGCTGCATCCTTAAATAACCCATTTATATTTCTAATTATAAGCCAGCTATTAAAATTTGTCACTCCCCACTCTATGCAGAAGTCTTGAGATTGATGCCCAATACCTGAGTATAAGCTCCCCGTGCTTGTGTCACCCCGATCGTGCGGTCGGCAGCTTCAATCATCGGGCGACGCAGGCTCACTACCAAAAACTGCGCCTGATTGGCTTGCTTGCGAATCATCTTCGAGAGGCGTTCCACATTCGCCCCATCTAGGAACATGTCCACCTCATCGAAGGCATAGAACGGCGATGGGCGATAGCGCTGAAGGGCGAAGATAAAGCTTAGCGCCGTGAGGGATTTCTCGCCCCCAGACATCGAGGAGAGCCGCTGTACGGGTTTACCTTTGGGGTGGGCGACGAGATTTAAACCGCCGCTGAAGGGGTCTTCTGCGTTTTCTAATTGGAGGAAGCCGTCGCCGTCGGAAAGTTCGGCGAAGATGTTTTGGAAATTGGCATTGACGGCATCGAAGGCTTCGCTAAAGGCTTGGAAACGCAGAGTGGTGAAGTTTTCGATGCGGAGGAGGAGTTCCATGCTTTCGGCTTCAAGGGTGCCGAGTTTGTCGCTGAGTTCTTGGAGACGGTTGTTGGTTTCTTCGTAGGCTTCGAGGGCGAGCATGTTGACGGGTTCCATCCCTTCCATCCGTTTTTGGAGCAGGCGGATTTGGGATTGGAGGGAGGCGAGATATTCGTCTGTTTGGGATTCGGGTGGCAGTTCGGGTATTTCGGCGGGGAGTTCGGTGCGCTGGGTGGCGATTTGAACGATGAGGTTTTCGATTTCGGTTTGGCGTTGCTGTTGGAGTTCGGTGAGTTTCTGTTGCTCCCACTGCAATTCTTGAAGATTGAGGTGGAGTTGACGCAGTTGGGATTCGGCTTTGTCGCGGAGTTGTTTGTCGGTACCGAGTTCTTGCTCTAAAATTACTAGCGATGCTTTAGTCGTTGCGATCGATTCGCCAACTACCGCTAATCTAGTTTTAATCTCGGCTAACTTACGATCGAGTGTTTCGAGCCGTTGTTGATATTCACTAGTACGACGTTGATTTTCCGCAATTTTTTCAGTGAGAATGCTCCGATTTCGATCGATTTCTTGTAATTTCTGCTCGACTGCTGCTAAAGCTTGCTGGCGTTGTTGGAGTTGTTGCTCTTGTGCTTTGATTTCGGTCTGGATTGCTTGCCAATCACTGTGAACTCCAGATTTCTCTAGTTCGGCTAGTTCGGCGCGATCGTGCGCGAGAGCGGCTTCTAGTGGGGGTAGAATTTGCTCTAGAGTTGCCAGATTAGTGACAGTTAGATTTAAATCTTGCTGATTTCTGTCAATTTGGGATTGTAATTGTGACTTTTGGTTACCAGACTGAGAAATATCTTTTTGATTTTGGTCGAAATTAAGTTTGAGTTCGCGTTGAGCTTGGCGGGTATCAGCGACGGCGCTACTGAGTTGGCGGAGTTCGATATTGCCTTTATTAACTACTTCTACGCTCACTTGCAAAATCTGTTCGATTTCTGTCAATCGTTTTTGAAGCGTCCGTACTTCCGCAGAGTCACTCGCATCGGCGGTACCGAAGTGAAGCGTAGACTTTTGCGAAATATTTCCCCCGGTCATTGCACCACTGGATTCGAGCAATTCCCCATCGAGCGTCACGATCCGATGTCTACCCATCGCATTCCGCGCTCGATCGAGCCTGTCGAATACAATTGTGCCACCAAAGACATAATTAAAGATCTTTTCATACTCGCGATCGAAATCAATTAAATTAACGGCATAGTCGATAAAACCTTGCATCGATCTGAGTGCCGAATTTTCATTTAATGACTGAGCATTAATCTTATTTAGCGGTAAAAATGTCGCCCGTCCACCGCGTTTTTGTTTGAGTAATTCGATCGCGCGCGAAGCTACGCCGTCATCGTCTACGACTAAGTTCCCCATCCGCGCACCCGCCGCAATTTCTAACGCCAATTGGTAGGCGGGATCGACAGTACCTAGTTGGGCGACTAAGCCATGTACGCCAGGGAGTTTGGCTTCCTGGATAATTTTGGTTGCAAAGGTGCCTTGGGCTTCCTGCTGGGCTTGATTCTGCGCCTCTAATTTATCAACTAGCCGCTGTTTATCACGCTGTTCTTGTAATAGGCGTTTTTGAGTTTCTAATTGAGTATCGATATTACTCTGAACTGCGGTTAATCTATTTTCTAAGACAGCTAATTCGCCAGTCACCTGAGCGAGCTTGTTTTCTAGCTGAGAAACATTGTTTTGATTCGCTTCTAAATCTGGCGTAATCATTGCTAATTGCTGAGTTTGTTCGGCAATCTTTTCGGTTAATTGACTGCGACGTTCGGTAAGTTGTGCTTGAGCTGTGCGTTGCTTACTTAATTCTTGCAGGGTTGTTTCGATCTGCCGACTAACTTGGGTTTGTTCTTCCACCCAAGCTGTAGAAGCAGAGGCAATCGAGCTGGCTTTTTCTTTGGTGAGTTCTAGTTGATATTTAGTATCATCGCGATCGGTTCTCAGCTTAACCGATTGTGTCGTTTCTAGCTGTTGCTGTTCGCTAGTCAATCGTTGGTGTTCTAGCTCATAATTAGCAAATTGCGTAGCTGTATTTTGGCGGTCGGTTTCGGTGGTCTGGCGATCGGTAGTAAGCTCTTGTTGCTGCTGTTCGAGTTGACGACGTTCGGCTTGTTGAGTTGCTAGTTCCGCTTGTGCGGCGAGTAAACGTTCTTCACCCAGAGCGCGCACTTTGGCATTGAGGCTTTCGACTTCAGTAGTAGTAGTTTTAATCTCACCTTGGAGAGTTGTTACTCGCTCTTCTAATCCACTTATAGCTACTTTACCTTGCCCTAATTCTTGTTGAACTTTAGACTGTTTCTGTTGAAGATTTTTCCACTTTAATACTACTTCCTGTACGGACTTTTCTTGAAATTCAGCCCGCAATCTTTGGTATTTTTCCGCTTTAATCCGATCTTGCGATAATTTATCGCGTTGGACGACCAATTCTGCGGCAACAATATTACATTTTTCGACCTTTTCTTTAACTTCGTCGAGTGTACTTTTCGCCCGATCGATCTTGCGATCGAAAGCCGCTACACCCGCCAACTCATCGATAATCTCCCGTCGCTCCTTGCTATTCATCGAGATGATGCTGGTGACATCCCCCTGCAACACGACATTATAGCCCTCTGGATAAATCCGCAGCGCATTCAATTGGTCGTGCAACTCCGCGAGATTGCAAGCCTCACCATTAATCGAATAATTCGACGTATAACCACCCTGAGCATTTACCCGCAGCCGCCGCGTCACTACCCACTCATTCGCCAACCGTTGCTTCGGCGGAGCTGGGGACATACTACTAATATCGACAACCTCAATTTCTGGTGGTGGCTCATCCTCTTTCTCCAGGTCGAACGTCACCGTCACAATCGCTTCTGAGGCACCTTTGGTATTGCGATCGTGATTGACCAAATCCGGCAACCGTTCCGCCCGCATCCCCTTGGAACTAGCCAATCCGAGACAAAATAATAGCGCGTCGAGAATATTTGACTTACCCGAACCATTCGGCCCCGATACTACGGTAAATCCAGGTAAAATCGGGACTTTGGTAGTACCACCGAAAGACTTGAAATGCGACAGTTCTACCTGTTTGATATGTACCATAGCTCTAGATGCATCCCTAAGCGGCACAAGTCCGCATTTTCCCAAGAGTTTATCTTAGCAGAGAATCCCTACGATGTAGCGTCTCTTAGATTTAATCAGTTCATAGGTTTGAGACTAGTTGTGAATAAAGTCAAACTCTGAATTTCTGGTAAAGTGTAAAACGTCAATTAAGTTACGCCGATAGAAATTGTGGAAAGAATTCCAGATGATGCCATTGTCGTTCGAGGGGGACGAAACCGCCCAGAGGATATTCGGCGGGGCATTGGAACTCATCCCAGTGGTGTAACAGGAATTTCGGTAGAATGTGGACAAGGGTTATCGGTTGAGGAATTATCTGCATCGATTCCACACGGGCAAATAGGTGTAACCACCGTTGGTGCAATTCGAGCAGCAGGCGGCGATGTCATCCGAACATCTGGCAGAAGTCTACAACATGCAACATTAACAGGTCTAACTCCCGATGAAATTGGTCTTCTACTAAACCCGACAATCCCAAAACCATCTCAGCAACTTAGCGAACCAGAGTAGTGTCTGAATATGTCTAGAATTTTTGTCGATTTTCACAATGCTGACGAGCAGGGACGGTTGCGGCTCAACTGCATCGGTACGATTGAAGACTTGGCCCGCCAACACACGGAGTTAGAAAACGGTCAACGGCTGATGTTATATGGTGAGGATTTGGAGGTTGATGGGGTAGTCCAGTTTTCAGAAGATGAGAAAAGCTGGGTTGTGGCTATTGACTGGAATCAGATTAGACAAGTAGAGCAATTAGTCACTCAAAGCCAAAGTTAAAAACCTTGTTTATCATCAATATCCCGTTCGGCGTTGCTATACTCGATCGCCGATCGTACAGTTATGGTGGAGGTGTAAAATTGTCTAGACCTAATTTTCAAGCTATGGCTCTCCGGAAATTGAGACAATATGTTTTAGCTCATAGAGATGACAGAGAAGCATGGGATGAGTTTGCGGCTCGTCCTCGTCCTAATGCAGTTATGGTATCAGCAGATACACCAATAGAAGAACAAGAACGTATCATCAAGGAGTTGGCAGATAGAAGTAAGTAGTATGGGTTCGAGCGAGTGACGTTAATCCCTTGTAGAATCTATCTTGGCGAGGTTTTGCTAGTAGATAGGTTAGTTCTGTAATAATGAAGTCCACTGAGTTCGATCGAAAGAAGCACATATATAAAAGCGAAGCCTTTGTCGAACTTGTCAAAGATGCAGTCAGATTCTTTAACGGTACTCCCGTTCACCCACTACCACCCGCTGAAACCTTTCTAGGCACGGGAGTTTATGCCCTCTACTACACAGGTCAAAATCCGCTCTATCACAGATATGCAGAGTTAAATCGGCTTGCATACAACTACCCCATCTACATCGGCAAAGCCGTTCCCAAAGGCTGGCGACAGTCTCGGATTTCCGACAGGGCGATTAATCAGTCTCGCGAATTGAACAACCGTCTGCGAGAACACAGCCGAAATATTACAGTCGGTGCAGATTTGACGCTCGAAGAATTTACGTGTCGATTCGTGATTTTTGAAGATGACAGCTCTGACATGATTAGTACCATTGAAGCAGCACTAATTAAACTAACTCAACCGCTGTGGAATGTTGCTATAGATGGATTTGGCAATCACGATCCTGGCAAAGGACGATACGAGCAAGCCAAATCCGATTGGGACGTAATTCACCCAGGCAGAACTTGGGCAGAGCGTTGTAATGGCATACCCAAAGCTGAAAGTGTGATTCTTGCTAATATCGATCGACATTTCCAAAATATGGAGGGACAAATATGAATTCCCTCGAACTATTTTCAGGTGCAGGTGGTTTGGCTAAAGGTCTTGAATTAGCAGGATTCAAACACGCTGCACTCGTAGAAAATAACAAACATGCTTATGCCTCACTTTGTGAAAACTTCGATCGAGAAAAAGTTTTTTTCAGCGATGTCAGAGATTTCGATCTAGACACATTAGAAAATATCGATCTCGTTGCAGGTGGGCCACCATGTCAACCATTTTCACTCGGTGGTAAGCATCAGGCCAATCGAGATAAACGTGATATGTTTCCAGCGGCAATTCGTGCGATCGAAAAACTCAAACCAAAAGCTTTTATCTTTGAAAATGTTAAAGGATTACTTCGTCAAACATTTGCTGAGTATTTCGAGTATATTCTGCTGCGATTGACCTATCCCAGTTTCAATGCTGAATTAACCTCAGATTGGCAACAGCATTTAGCCGAACTTCGTAGTGTGAATAATTCATCTTATTCAGGTATTAAATATAATGTCCAGTTTAAATCGATCGATGCGGCTAATTACGGAGTACCCCAAAAGCGAGAGCGTGTCATCATTGTCGGCATCAGATCCGATCTCGATTGTGATTGGTCGTTTCCAGCAGAGACACATTCCGCCGAGAGATTATTTCGGGATATGTACATTACGGAAGAGTATTGGGAACGTCACAAAATATCTAAGTCAGAACGCCCTGTTATAGATCGATCGATAGAGGCTAAAAAATTCAGACTGATAGATAAATATGGCATGTTTGAGCCAGTATTGATGCCTTGGCAAACAGTCCGAGATGCTATAAGTAATTTACCAGATCCACAGTATAGTCACGGGATCGAGGATCATCTTTTTCATGATGGGGCGAGGATTTATCCAGGGCATACAGGCAGTATCTTAGATGCACCTGCAAAAACAATCAAAGCTGGAGATCATGGCGTTCCTGGTGGGGAGAATATGATTCGCTTTCCAGATGGGAGCGTTCGCTATTTGACGGTGTTGGAGGCAAAAAGACTCCAAACTTTTCCAGATAATTTTGTTGTAAAGGGTGTTTGGGGTGAAGCGATGAGACAGATTGGAAACGCCGTTCCAGTGCTACTTGCTGAAATAATGGGACGGGAACTTATCAAAATACCAAGTTCGCAAAATCATTGTGTTAATACAGTTGGAATCGTTGGTAAAACCTCTTCCCTAGAAAATCTTCAGCTAATCCTATCTGGTATTGGGATTTAATGCGCGATCGATCGTTTCTTAATTTTGGACGCTGGAGAGCATCGAACTCCTGATTTACTACTTGCAAAGCAGGTGCTGTTCCATCCTGAGCTGCATTCCCCATGCAGATCTTATTTTCGCAGCACGATCGCGTGCCGTCAAGCGACGATCGATCTGTAAGTAGGTTAAAAATTAGATCGATTTTAGTGATAAATGAAAGCGATCGATGGATCGATCGCTTAAACTATAATTGAGTTACTAAAGCTCGATTTCATCCCGCAAATACTACTTCAGAGAATACTATTATGACTGCCAAAATTGTAACTCTTATTAACAATTTATTGACATTTAATTTTTTCTTTGTCGTACTGGCGTTTGCTTGGTTTCTGATTGCGATCGTCGGCAAGTATACCAATATTCCGTTAGGACTACTAGTTTGGCAGAGCCTGTGGGAGCCGTTATTTCTCCCTGCAATCAGCGTACTGATGGGTGGGGCGATTTTGACTGGGACGATTAGTTATCTATCAAAGGGTCGCCTCTAGACATCACAATCGATCGGAGTTTACCAGAATCCCCCGCGCTTGCCATTAGGGAAGACAGTCATAAAATTGGTTTTAGCTTGATTTAACTGATCTTCGGTAACTTTGACACCTTTCAAATTTGCACCGCACAGATTCGCACCGTGCAGATTGGCATAGTTGAGGTAAGCGTCGCTGAGATCGGCACCTCTAAGATCGGCATTTTGGAGATTGGCATAGCTAAAGTACCCTTTGCTCAAGACAGCATCCTTAAGTACCGCTCCACTCAAGTCAGCTTTATCAAACTTTCCACCAGAGAGATTGGCACCTTGGAAATTGATGTACGCACAATTAGCACTGCTCAACGCAATCCCAGGCAGATGGGCTTTGGCGAGGTCGAGACTGTTGATATCCATCTCGCTAAATGTCCTCTGACCGCGCCGAAATGCGGCTAATACTCCTTGAGCATCGAGTTTTAATTGCTCGCGTTTGGGCTGCTGGATTGCTGGAGTTCCACCAAATCCAGTTTGAGGGCCGCCAAACCCAGTCTGAGATCCGCCATTTTTAATGTTAGTGGGATCGCTTTCCAAGCGTTTTTGCTTGATCGTATCAGCAATCTTCCGCGACGGAGTAGTGGATTGAGGGGTAGGGGTGTTGGGATTGCTCGGCAGTCCGGGTGGTGAGTTCGGAGCCAAACCACGCTGGGGATTGCTCGGACTCATCCCCGGACGGTTTTGTTGTAATCCCGCACCAGCCGCACGAGTCTCGACAACAGCGCCGCTTTCGAGTGCCCGTTGGACTTCTTCTACAGATTGATAGCGATAGCGAACGGATACTTCCAACATTTTCCCCAAAACTTGGGTCATGTGTTTACCCAACTGGACGTGTTTTTGCCACATCATTTCGCCAGTTGAAGGGTTGTACTCGATATCTTTGGGCGATTTACCCGTCATCAGATAGATACAAGTGACACCGAGTGCATAGATATCGCTGGCGAAAATCGGGCGCATTGCCAACTGTTCGGGTGGAGCATAGCCGGATGTCCCAACAGCAAATTGGGTGTTATGCGCTTGTTCGCCGCCTTCCGGGGCATCGATTTGGGCGACATGGTTTTTAACTGCACCAAAGTCGATCAAGACGAGTTTGCCATCTTGATCGCGCCGCAGAATGTTGGCGGGCTTGATATCGCGGTGAATTACTTGCTGTGAGTGAATATAGGTAATCACAGGGAGAATTTCGATCAAGAAGGCGCGAATTTTTTCTTCCTTAAACAGCCCCATCTGTTTGACTTCTTGATGGATGGTGTGGCCGCTAACATATTCTTGGACTAGATAAAAATTGCGGCGCTCTTCAAAGAAATCTAACAGGCGGGGGATTTGAGGATGGTTGCCAATTTTACCGAGCGTTCTAGCTTCGCGCTCGAACAATTCCCGTGCCATCCGCAGGAACTTTTCATGATTGTTACTCGGTCGGAGTTGTTTGATCACACAGATGGGTTCCCCAGGGAGGGAAACATCGATCGCGACAAAGGTTGCTCCAAAGCCCCCTTGACCTAATGATTTGGTTACTCGATAGCGATTGCGTACGAGTAACCGCGCGCCACACGCTTGGCACAGGAAGGCATCAACAGGATTTTTGGGTTGGGGACAGTCAGGATTTACGCAGTAGCTCATTGAGCCTCACCAGTGGAACACTTTTCCGATCGTGTAGTCTTTATCGTTGGCATAACTTCTCAAACATTGAGAATTGCGCTGCTATCTCGAACTCGAACCGGGGGGATCGAGCGATCTTTGGCTTGAGTTGAAGTGCAAGCAAAGGATCTAGCTATTTGTCTATAATTCTACCGCTTTTATCGGCACTGCGCGCTCCTACTCTTATAGGTACATAATACATTTGCTTCGGCGATCGCCGAAAATGTTCGAGCAAAGCAATACAGCGACAAATAAGCACCCATCAAAACGATGGTGCGCTCTATCTCTGAATAAATCTCGTTCTCGTTATCTCTAAAGTACCCACAAGTTAGCTTTAATCTCTCTCTAGTCGAGAATATTTAGTGAAGTAGTTTGGAAAGCGATAATTTCCCTGGGTAAATGCGCCGCCGTTTTCAGTCAGATCTGAGTTGGTGTGACTTTAGATGAGGGCAGCGAGAAAGCTCGAGTGTCGATCGACTCAACCCTGATGTTCAATCGATCGACACTCGCAACAACGGCTAATTGGGTGAACTAAGCTTCGATCGTCACCCGGAGATTTCCGCGTTTTTTCACGACGCGACAGGAAGTTGTCACGCGCATTCCTTCACCTTCTGCATCTTGCTCGCGAGTAAATTCCAAGTCGAGCGAGGTAGTACCGATCCGCAAATTTTTGAAAGAGATTTGCCGGATGCTCGGGGGTAAAGCTGGATCGAGAATCCGGACGCAGTTACTTGGGGCATCGGGGACGAGATTGACGATCGTTTGCAGCAGTTGAAACACGGTGCCAGTCGCCCAAGCTTGCGGCGAACAAGCGATCGGGTACTGAATCGGACAGTTCCCCTCAATCCGTTCGTAACCGCAAAAAAGTTCGGGTGGACGATGATAGGGCTGATGAACCGTCATATCCAAAATGCTTTGAGCGACTTCTAACGCTTGCTCGACTGCGCCGATCGATCGCAAGCCCATCACAATCAGACTATTATCATGCGGCCAGACCGATCCGGTATGATAGCCGATCGGATTGTAGGCTGGCGACTGACTGCTCAGCGTCCGAATGCCCCAACCGCTGAACATATCTGGCGCTTGGAGACGTTCGGCGACGCTTTTGGCTTTTTCCGGATACAGCAGTCCCATTGACAGACATTGCCCCGGATTAGAACCGATTTCATCGACTTGTTTGCCAGCCCCATCGAGGGCCATCGCGATAAACTCGCGATCGGGAATCCAAAAGTCGTGGTTGAAGCGTTGTTTGAGCGCTTGAGCCTCATGAAGCCAGCGGGTGGCGAGGTCGTTTTCTTGCCGAATCCGTGCCAGTTCGCTCATCCGAATTTTGGCGGCATAGACGTAAGCTTGCACCTCGCACAGGGCAATCGGGCCAGTGGCGATTTTACCATGTCGATCGACGATACAGTCGCCAGAGTCTTTCCAGCCTTGATTTACCAGACCCCGCGCTGATGTCCGGAAATAACTCAAATAACCAGTTTCCGCACACATCCGATCGATCCACCCCATCGCAGCGAGGGCATTCTCCCACAACCGATCGAGCAGTTCGGTATCGTGAGTCCAGGCATAGTATTCGGCATATAACATCAGCCACAGCGGCGTTGCATCCACCGTCCCATAGTAGGGCGTGTGGGGAATCTCCTGACATCGCGCCATTTCTCCCATCCGCAACTCGTGCAGGATCTTCCCTGGCTGCTCTTCGCGCCACTCATCGTCTACCTTCCCTTGGTATTGAGCCAATACCAGCAGCGTTTCGCGGGCGATTTTGGGATCGAGAATTAAGATCTGACTGGCGGCAATAATCGCATCCCGACCGAATAGCGTACAGAACCAGGGTACACCAGCCGATAACACCATTCCTTTCATTGCGGGATTGTTTGGACTGGTACTCACCCGATCGAAAGTTTGGCGCAACAAATAGATGTCTCGTTCCGCCCGTGCGATCGCGAGATTGATTTCGCGATTATCGGTGCGAATCTGGGTAATCTGCGAGCGCCAGTGGTCTTCCTCCATCAGTTCGGCGGCTTTAGCTTGGAGGAGTACGGCGGGAATCTGAACGCCAGAGACAGAGCGATTGTTCATCAACATCTGCAAGCGATAGCCGAGCTGACAACTCGCATGGGATTCTAGTTGGATCTGCCAAATGGCTGTATAGCCTTTGAGATAGTTGGGGCGCAGATGCAGAAACTGGATGTGTGACTCTAAAATCGCCCCATCCAAACCCTGATAAGCTAATGTTAATTCCTCAACAGAGCCTGGAGCCGGGGTAGTGGGATGGAGATCGCTAGCTGGGACGCGCCGCAACAATCCTCCCCGTTGTTTGCGATGGAAGCCACGAATCTCGAACAAGTCCGCAAAATCGGCATCAAAGCTCAGGCTTAATTCAAAACTAACTGCTGTAGTATTGTAGTTGTGAATGGTGAGTTCTTCAAATAAGCCGCCATTTAAGACAATTTCGCGTTGGATGCTAATCGTTTCGGCATTGATATTGGGAATCGTCGGATTGGTACAGAGTGCGGACAGGGCAAATCCCTTATCGGCATTGCAAGTGAGCAAAATTGGCGAGCATCCAGCAATTTGTAATTCTAACCTGCTCAAAAACCGCGTATCGCGACAAAATAGTCCCATGCTGGCGATCGTTTCGTCCCGCGAACAGCCAGAAATATTGCCCAGAGTGTCGGTAATCAGGAACAGATCGTCATCTTTGAGGGTTAGGGTTGGCTGGTTGCGATCGCTAACCACACAACCCCATTCAGGCAGATCTAACTCACTAGCGGGAACAAAAACTCTTCCTTCAAGCTCGACACGATCGGGCATAACGATACCTCTCTAGATGGAGTAGATGACATCAAAAACTTTTTAAAGACCTAGGCAAGGTTGGTTGATAGCTCCAGTAACAACTAAACTGAAGCTGAAGTTGATGATGAGATCTCATTTTAACGATGAATTCTCTAGATCGATCCATCACCTGCAATTGTTTATTTATCTACATAACTCGATCGGGTGCGGACAAAATCGCTCAAATTCAGGTAACGCAGGCTATTTTATTAACTAACCGTTGTTAAATATTGGTAACGAGCTGCAAATCACCCAGACTCCTCAGCTAGCTCTTGCTTTAGGTAAAATTTAGTGTTACGATGTTTATTCGTGGAACATTTGCGATAACCAAGCTTTGGAAAGCGAGCGCACCTGGGGGTGTGGCGGAATGGTAGACGCGACAGACTTAAAATCTGTTGTCCGTTTGGACGTGCGAGTTCGAGTCTCGCCACCCCCATTATTAATCTTTCTGTAACCGCAAGAGAATGCAACCTCTCTTGCCAAAGTACTGACTCCAGGAAAAAACGTGTTATTTCTGGCTTAAAAGCCCGACTTGATGCGATATTCTTGTTTTTTTTGGTATCTGTACTAGTGCCTAATTTCGATCGCGCTCGAACCTTATTTGTGAAAAAGTCAATCCGATCGACTTACCTGCGATCCTCCTTCATGACACATCTTTTCACAGATGTGTCTGGCAGTCAGGAAGTGATGATGACCTCTTGGCGATCTCGACTGGATTGAGCTTCTATTTTAATTCGTTGATGACTATCTCAACTAGCGGAATGTGAGTTTGAACTTTCTCATTCCAACTTAAGTTTTATCCAATCCCACCACTTATCTTCTTCCCCAAAATATTTTTGCGTCTGGGCGCGATCTATAGCTTTGTTATGACCATCGGTGCAATCGTTTACCCTGAAATCTTTTGCAAAGAGACTAGCTAGTCGATGCAGCAAAATGGCCGATCGAATTCGGTCGATCGAACGATAAGCATGAGTGTTCGTATAGGTTAAAACTGAAACAAGCGCTGGTTGAAGGCTCGCTCGCTCTAATGACTAAGCCAAAAAAGTCGATCGCTGCTCTACTTTAACTGTTTTCCAAATCGGTTCGCTTGGGGTCATCTCGATTCATTTGCTCGTTAACCGATCGCTTCAATCTACTCGTGAATATTCCTTGTTAGTTGTCGATCGACATCTCTAAAATACTACTTCATATTCTAATCATGTCCTTAAAGCAACTTAACATCAAGGTTCCCACTCAAGAGCTAAAAATCTTAGAAGCTTTTGCAGAACAAACAGCAAGAACGAAAACAGATATTCTGCGAGAATTTATTCGATCGCTTGAGTCTCAAATAATTAAATAACGATCGCCAGTCTCCTCAAACCCAGTAGTTAGATCGGAACACAGACAATGGGCACAGAGGTATGACTATAGCCGATCTTGCATCCCGATCGGGATCGCACTACCATTAGAGCGAGGATCTAGCTGGCGCGTTTGATAAATAATGCGCTAGCGCAATGGATGACTCGCTCGATCGCCGCCAGCCATAGCGATCGAGTGAAACTTTATACTATTGAGCGCGACGATAGCTCAGTGGTTATTAAATAACCGAGATTGCATCTTATCTTCAGTAGCAACAGCACTAATTACCGCGCTAAATTCAGGAACATCTATAAATAAGTGCCCGATCGCTTAATCCATTACAGTGACAAACACCCATATTCTGGTAGAATTCTGATGGTTTCTACTTAGTGGCATCAATGGCTTCAACTCGCGCGCGCATCGCACTTGACGCAATGGGTGGGGATGATGCACCCGCCGCCATAGTCGCGGGTGCGATCCAGGCCCAAACAGAATTAACAGACGTAGATGTCATCTTGGTCGGCGACCCCGAACAAATTCAGGCTTGTCTGAACCAACATCCCAATGCACCCAAATTAGAGATCGTGCCAGCCGAAGGGACGATCGAAATGCATGAAGAGCCACTAGGTGCCCTGCGGCGCAAGCCGAAGGCTTCGATTAACGTATCGATGCAACTCGTCAAAGATGGTAAAGCAGACGCAGTGGTGTCTGCTGGTCATTCGGGTGCGGCAATGGCCGCAGCATTACTCCGATTGGGACGATTGAAAGGGATCGATCGACCTGCAATTGCCGCAGTATTTCCGACCAATCGCGCTGACAAATCCGTCTTGATTTTAGATGTCGGTGCAAATGTCGATTGTCGGCCCCAATATCTCGAACAATTTGCCACGATGGGCGCGATTTACAGTCAGTGTGTGATGGGCGTAGAATCACCCAGAGTTGGATTGCTCAATATCGGCGAAGAAGAATCCAAAGGCAATAAAGTCGCGATCGAGGCACACGAGAGTTTAGTGCAGAATAAGAGCATCAACTTTGTCGGTAATGCCGAAGGTCGCGATGTCCTCTCTGGTAACTTTGATGTCATTGTTTGCGATGGCTTTGTCGGGAATATCTTGCTTAAATTTGCGGAAGCGGTAGGTGATATCGTCGTGCAAATGCTCAAAGAAGAGCTACCGCGCGGCTTGAACGGCAAATTGGGTACGGCAATCCTCAAGCCCAATCTCCAACGGCTCAAACGGCGAATCGATGCAGCCGAGCATGGTGGTGGTTTACTATTAGGAGTAGAAGGAGTCTGTATTATCAGTCATGGTAGCTCGGATGCAAATTCGATCGCGAATGCGATTCGTTCTGCCAAACGTGCCGTAGACCAAAACGCGATCGAGCAAATCCAAGCTGCTACTCGCATTAAAGTCTTGGAGCAAGAACCGATCGGTGCTGGCGAATCGTAAGTTAGCAATGCGCGCACGCCTTTATTCTCAGATGATAGCAGCAAGACAAGATCGCGCAACAATAGTTGGAAAATTTGTTAGCGAGATTGGAGAGGGGCAATGTCCACGATCGAGATTTGAGGCGATAAATATGCTACAACTACTTGGATCGCTCTATTTCAAAACGCTGTTTGGAATTCATAACTCATAATTCATAATTCATAATTCCTATGGGTGTCACTTTTACTGGATGTGGGGCGGCGGCACCCAAGACTATCGTGTCAAACCACGAACTATCGCAGGTAGTAGATACCTCCGATGAGTGGATTTCTAGCCGCACGGGGATCCGGCAGCGGCATATTAGTAACGATGGCGAGTGCCTAGCTGATTTTGCGACTCAAGCGGCGCTACAGGCACTAGAGATGGCCGGAGTAGCCGCAACCGATATCGATCTGATCTTGTTGGCTACTTCCTCATCGGAAGATTTATTTGGTACTGCGGCTCAGATTCAGGCGCAGTTGGGTGCGACAAATGCAGTCGCTTTCGATCTGACAGCAGCTTGCTCGGGATTTGTGTTTGGGGTAGTGACGGCGGCGCAATACCTGCGCACGGGTGCTTTTCAAAATGTGTTAGTAATTGGTGCGGATTTATTATCACGGTGGGTGGATTGGAACGATCGCAATACTTGTGTCTTGTTTGGTGATGGTGCGGGTGCGGTATTGATGCAGGCGGCACCGGAAGATCGCCTCTTGGGTTTTGAAATCAAGAGCGATGGCACGCGGAATGCTTGTTTGAATCTGGCTTTTAAATCAGAATTGCGGGAATTAATTCCTGGGGTAACGCTCACCCAGGGAAAATATCAATACGTGACAATGAACGGCCGCGAAGTCTATCGCTTTGCGATCGATCGCGTCCCCGATGCGATCGACAAGGTAATTTACAAGGCTAATCTCACTAGTGCCGATATCGATTGGTTGATCCTCCATCAAGCCAATCAACGGATCATGGATGCTGTCGCCGAGCGATTGAATATCGCACCGGAGAAGGTAATTAGTAACGTGGCAAAATATGGTAATACTTCGGCGGCTTCAATTCCGATCGCGTTAAATGAAGCAGTAAGAGCTGGTAAGATTCGAGTGGGTGATACGATCGCCACTTCCGGTTTTGGGGCGGGTTTGAGTTGGGGTGCAGCGATCTTTAAATGGGGAAAATAAACACCCGATGTTGCCAATTTTAGCTACGATTTTGTGGGTCTAAGAACAAAGGATACTCTGCGATCTCTGCACTGCTTGTGATGAGATGATATTTTGCAGCAATATTATTTGTTAGTATCACCATTTGCCTTAACTTATTCCGACAACTCCTCAATTAACGATTCTCGTTCCGTATCGCCGGCGGCGAGGCTGCGCCAACGAGCGCATCTAAAATCCAAAATCACCAAGCTGAATGTCTCAATTATTTCAACAGGTAAGAATCTTAGACCCGATCGCGCAAATCGATAGAGTGGGAGATATATTCGTTAAGGATAGCTCCGCTGTCCTGACGGATCGAGTAATTGAGGAAGTTGTGGACACTACTCAGTTACCCGACGAACTAGAGATTATCGCTGGACAACATTTGATTTTTGCGCCGGGATTGGTAGATTTATACAGTCATAGTGGTACGCCAGGACACGAAGAGCGCGAGACGATCGAATCTTTATTGGCGAGCGCTAGAGCGGGTGGCTTTGTCAGAGTTAACATTTTGCCGGATACTTTACCTGCACTCGATCGAGTGAGTAGTATTATCAGTCTCGATCGCCACTATCGACAAGTAGCAGATCTGATGCCTAATGCACCCAAACTCGGCTACTGGGGCGCACTGACGGTGGAAGTCGCTGGCAAAGCCATGACTGAGTTGGCAGAAATCGCCACAACTAATATTACTGGCTGGGCCGACGGTCGCGCGATCTCCAATCCCCTGCTGGTGCGCAATCTCCTAGAGTACCTCAAATCCTACAATCGACCGATTGCTTTGTATGCTTGCGATCGAGAATTACGCGGTAATGGCATTGCCAGATCCGGCGTAGCCGCGCTCAGATATGGATTAGCGATCGATCCGGCCGGGAGCGAGACTGCCGCGCTAGCCGCTACCCTCGAAATCATTGGTGAAATCGGCACTCCCGTTCACCTGATGCGGATCTCTACCCGTCGAGGCGTAGAATTAATTGCCGCCGCCAAACAACGCGGCGTGCCCGTCACTGCGAGTACTACCTGGCTGCACCTGCTTGCTAATACAACCGACTTAGCCAACTATAACCCCAACTTGAAGCTCGATCCCCCTCTGGGCACCCCCACAGACCAAATAGCGCTGATTGAGGGGATAAAAACTGGGGTATTAGATGCGATCGCGATCGATCATCGCCCTTACACCTATGAGGAAAAAACCGTCGCCTTTGGTGAGGCACCTCCTGGTGCGATCGGCTTAGAATTAGCCCTACCGCTACTGTGGCAACAGATCGTAGTTCCTGGCAAATTAACGGCGATCGAACTTTGGCGAGCGCTCAGCAGCAAACCTGCCGAGTGTCTGCACCAATCTCCACCCACCGAGTCGATCCTGTTCGATCCGCAACAATCTTGGCAAGTCTCGATCGATAATCTCAAATCTCTCTCCCACAATACTTCCTGGCTGGGTCGAGAAATCCAGGGCAAACTTAGTTGCTAAAATCTTGACAGGAGGTTGGTATTTTCGGCAAGATAAGATTTTGGAGCAAGATCGTGTCGATCGTCAGGAAAAAATCGATTAAAGCTGTGCTAGTAAGCTGTTTGGTAACGGTGGCAATCGCTATTTATGCTTTCCTCACCCAGTCATCGCAGCCAGTAGGCTCTCAATCATCAACTTTACTCGTTGCCGCCGCTGCTAGTTTGCAACCAGCACTCCGAGAGATCCACTCGATCGACGATCGAGTAAAGTATAATTTTGGCTCATCTGGCGCACTGCAACAACAGATCGAACAAGGCGCACCGATCGATCTATTTATTTCAGCTTCTAGCAAGCAGATGCAAGCATTGCAGCAGCAAAATTTACTCGTAGCGAATACTCAAAAAAATTTACTGACAAATCGCTTAGTTTTAATTACAGCCAAAACATCAACCCGAAAATTAACAGATTTTCGCCAATTAGTGCAGCCGGAAATCCAACGAATTGCGATCGGCGAACCGCGCAGCGTTCCCGCCGGACAATATGCAGTCGAAACGTTCGCTAACTTGGGTATTTTAGAACGGGTGAAATCGAAGTTAGTATTGGCAAATAATGTTCGAGCGGTATTAGCAGCTGTCGAAACAGGCGATGCCGATGCCGGAATCGTTTACATTTCCGATGCCAAAAGTTCCGATCGAGTGGTAGTTGCCGCGATCGCCAATGCCATACTTCATACCCCAATTATGTATCCAGTTGCCATTCTCAAATCGAGTAAATCAATCGCAGCTGCTAAAAAGTACATAGCATTTCTCCAAACTAAACCAGTGCAGGAAATTTTTAAAAAATATGGGTTCGGGATTGCCAAATCATGAACGCACAGGACTATTAGGTGATGTCGATTCCCGATTTATCGCCGCTATGGATATCTGGTAAAGTATCACTATTTGCAACGACGATCGCGGTTGGTGTGGGGACGATTGCCGCATATAATATGTATCGATTCCGCGCTAGATGCCGACTTTCTGTACTACAAAATACGGTAATTTCGATCGTGGAAGGAATCGCGATCGTGCCCCTGATCTTACCGCCAACTGTCGTCGGATTCATCTTACTAATGTTATTTGGCAAAAATGGCTGGCTGGGGCAGATCCTCGCTCGATGGGATTTTCGGCTCGTATTTACTTGGTATGCTGCAGTTATCGCCGCCGCAGTTATTGCCTTTCCCCTGATCTATCGCGCGGCTTTAGGCGCATTCGAGCAAATCGATAAATTGCTACTCGATGCTGCTAGGCTTGAGGGTGCATCCGAAACCGAAGTGTTTTGGTATATTGCCTTACCCTTGGCAATGCCAGGAATTCTGGGAGGAACGGTACTAGCTTTTGCCCGTGCCTTGGGTGAATTTGGGGCAACTCTATTGCTGGCGGGAAATATCCCTGGGCAAACTCAGACAATCCCGATGGCAATCTATTTTTCAGTAGAGGCGGGTAATATCGAGGAAGGGTGGTTTTGGGCGATCGTTGTTATAGTAGTATCTTTCATCGGCGTGTTGGCGATCGATCGCTGGAAATTAAAGTAAAAATTATTTCATTATTTGCACAACATCAGAGTTATTAATTTTGCGATCGCTAGCATACTTGAAGAATATAATTATTCCTTAGTATTAAATTTACTATTAATTCCCTTGGGATTCAATTACGCCTTCAGCTTCATTTACCATCAACCTCAACCGCTCCAACGTCCCCAACTCCACATCTTCCCACAAACCCCGCTGATTGGCTTCGAGCAACCTTTCCGCCATATCTCGCTGCACCCAGGGATTATTTTGTTCGATAAATTCTCGCACCGTTTCATCGAATAAATAAGTATCTGCAACACCTTGATACATGAAGTCCTGGACACAATTAGCCGTGGCATCGTAGGCAAATAAGAAATCTAATGTCGCTGCCATTTCTGAGGCTCCCTTGTAGCCGTGACGCATGGCTCCATCGATCCATTTGGGGTTGACGACACGCGATCGATAGACACGATTTATCTCTTCTGTAAGTTTGCGAACTTTGGGTTGTTCTGTGCGAGAATTATCGCCGAAATAAGCTTCCGGTGTTTTCCCTGAAACTATTTTAACTGCGGCGGTTAAACCACCTTGAAATTGATAATAATCATCAGAATCGAGTAAGTCATGTTCGCGATTATCCTGATTTTGGAGGACGATTTGCATATTTCCCAAGCGTTGATTAAATGCTTCGGGTGCAGCTATTCCTTCAGCTTTGTTGGTATAAGCATAAGCACTCCAATTAATATAAGCTTGGGCTAAATCTGCCTCGGTTTCCCAGTTTTGCGACTCGATTAATCCTTGCAATCCCGCACCATAAGCCCCAGGTTTCGAGCCAAAAATTCGATATTGCGATCGAGTTTCGGCTTCGTTTATTTCCACTCCCTGCTCCAGCCATTTATGTTTGTCCTGTTGCACTTGCGCGGCGAGGGGATTTTGTACTGGGGTTTCATCTAATGCGGCGACGGCTTTGACTGCGCTATCGAATAAATCGATCAGATTGGGGAAGGCATCGCGGAAAAAGCCAGAAATTCGCAGGGTAACATCAACGCGAGGACGACCTAAAATCGATAGGGGTAAGATCTCAAAATCCACCACTCGCCGCGATACTCCATCCCAGACAGGTTGAACGCCAATTAAGGCTAAAGCTTGAGCGATATCGTCGCCACCAGTTCGCATGGTGGAAGTTCCCCAAATCGATAAGCCGAGGGTTTTGGGATATTCACCATTGTCTTGAGTATAGCGATCGACTAACACTTCTGCTGCTTTGCGTCCCAAACACCAGGCGGTTTCGGTAGGTACGGCGCGAATATCGACGGAGTAAAAATTTCGTCCGGTGGGGAGAACTTCGGGTTTCCCTCTAGTGGGTGCGCCAGATGCACCGGAGGGGATGTATTCACCATTCAAACCGCGTAATAGGTTAACCATTTCGAGGTTGGTTTGGTGGAGAGCGGGGAGGAGTCGATCTTTTATCCAGTCTAGTTCGGCTTGGGTGTGGGTGCCTATTTGCACACCATCAACCTGTAGGGGTGCCCGGTACCCTTTAGCATCGGCACTTGCTTCTATCAACCTTGTGACTAGTTCGGCGGCGTGTTCTTCAATGATTTCTACTGCGTCGCCGATAATGCGACAGGGTTTGCTTGCTGGCTTCGTTGCGGTGTGTAACCCACCCCCAGCCCCTCCAAGGAGGGGAGTAAGAGTAGGGATGGAGAAGTTGATTAATTCTTCGCCTAAATCTGTCGTTAATGGATCGAAATCTAGATTCCAATCTAAGGCGATCGCACGTGTTAATCCCAGCCTGTTAGTATTAGGATTACGGGCGATCGCGACAACGAGATCTCGCAATTGGGTATCCTGGGGACATTGCCCAAAGATATGCAAACCATCGCGGATTTGTGCTTCTTTTAACTCACAAAGATAACCGTCAGCGGTATTTAAAAACTGGGTGAGGATCGCGTCGGAACCCACCCCACCCTTCGGGTACCCCTCCTGGGAGGGGATTTTGATGCCAAGATCTTTGTGGAGATTTTCTTGTTGGATTAGGTTTAGCAATCGATCGCGAATTACTGGCATCCGCAGCGGATCGAGGGTTTGGGCTTCATAATACTCATCGATTAAGCCCTCTAATTGATGCAAACTCCCATAGAGTTCCGCCCGTGTCATGGGTGGAGTGAGATGATCGATAATTACCGCTTGGCTACGGCGTTTCGCTTGGGAACCTTCCCCAGGATCGTTGACGATGAAGGGGTATAGATGGGGCATTGCGCCGAATACTGCTTCGGGATAGCAATTTTCAGACAACGCGACACTTTTTCCTGGGAGCCATTCTAAATTGCCATGTTTGCCGACATGCACGATCGCATTTGCGCCGAAGTTGGCGCGTACCCAGTGGTAGAAGGCGACATATTGATGAGTGGGTGCGAGATCGGGGGCGTGGTAATTTAGATCGGGATCTTTGTCATATCCCCGCGTCGGTTGGATGCCGACAAAGACGTTGCCAAATTGAATACCTGGGATGGGATAGGTAGTGGGTGGCGTAGCGTTTAACCCACCCCCAGCCTCTCCCAGGAGGGGAGTAAGAGTCGGAGTCAGGGTTTGTAGGGGTACCCCTTGTGGGTACCCTCCGGCTAGAGCTGGATAACCCCATCGATCGATTATCCCCTGTTTCACCTTCAGCGGTAGCGTCGCAAAATGCGCCTGATACTCTTCGCTAGACAACGACTGATAAACTTTCCGCCAACCCTCACCTTCAGGATCGTTAGTAATTCCCGTTGTTAATAACTTAATTAACTCCCCACTATCCGCCGGAATATCCCCCACCTGATAACCCGCAGCCTTGAGCGCGTGGAGGATTTCGACACAACTTTGGGGCGTATCTAAACCTACTCCATTCGCCAACCGTCCATCGCGGGTAGGATAGTTCGCGAGGATTAGGGCGACTTTGCGATCGCACACCTTCGTTTCGCGCAGCTTGACCCAATTTAAAGCTAATTCTGCCACAAACTCCACTCGATCGATTACAGGTTCGTATACCAATACATCTGTCTGAATTAACGGATTCTGAGTTTGGACTGCCTTGAAAGACACCGCCCGCGTAATAATCCGTCCATCCACCTCTGGTAATGCCACATTCATCGCCATATCGCGGGGAGTCAAACCTTGCCAACCAGATTCCCAAAAATCTCTCCCAACACCGCTTAAAATTACCTGAAATACTGGTAAATTTAGACTCGTCCACAATCCGACTTGTGGAGTATCGGTATCGAGGCTGGCGAGGGAAAAGCTGGTAGTATTCAGCAAAACGCCAGCACTATGCTGACAGTAAGTAATTAACTCCGCTTGCACTGCGGGATCCTTGAGCGACGAGACATAAATTGGTATCGGTGTTAGCTCGCGCTTTACTAGCGCTTGACACATTGCGGCGATCGCGGCAGTATTTCCAGATAGATAGTGCGCCCGATAGAAGATAATTCCCACTCCAGCATGCAACGGTAAACCATTGGGAAGCCAGCGTTGGGCATCGTAAATCCCCACCCTGGGCACAGCTGCTGGAGATCGATATTCGCACTCATACTCTAGCCAGCGATTTGCGATAAAGTGCAATAACTGACGGTAATTATCTACCCCACCTTCAATCAAATACTTCCACACTCGATCGACATCCGCCAAACTCGCAGTCGAATGGCTCATCAACGTCGGATCGGGACGCTCATCTCCTGGCAAAACGATTAACACTGCTCCCGTCTGTCTGGCTGTCTCCTGGACTACTTCCAGCCCATAGCTCCAATAAGCTTGTCCCCCAATTAACCGGACAATAATAATCTGCGCAGCAGTCAGCACATCTTCAGCATAAGTATCGATCGTCAATTGCTGCTGTAACTGCAATAAATTTATTACTCGCAGCTGTGGAAATCCTTCCGGTAACTCAGTTACCGCAATGGCTAAAGTCTGAATATCCGTATCCGCAGCAGTAATAAATGCGATCGGTGCTGGCTGTTGTTCGACAAAGATTACACCTTCAGCAGCAGGATTCCAACCACCCGGTATTGTAGCGAGACGATGCATCGATGTTCACCCTGACAGACAGCACCTCATTGTAACGAAATTGGACTTGGCAATATAAAATTAGAGCGACATTCCTTGGATTCTAATTTTAAAGACTCTTCCAGCCGCTCGAGAGACGTGGTTGACAGCTTCTGAAGATTCACTGGTTTTGGGTGGAGGTTGTTACTGGGCATATCCTCGAAAACTGTTAGAATTCGGATATTCAGAGAAATGATGGCCGAGAAATCCGATTGGTTTTACCTCTAAGCAACGATCTAAAAGATACGCCTCTGCGAATTTATCAGGCGATACAAACGATCGCAGATATCGAAGATCGATCGTTGAATGCCGTGGTTGTAGATACGGAGATCTAATCACTATCTCTTTTACATTTCTTTCATCAGATTTTGGCGGCTGGATTATTTGTCAGAAAAGCGCTGAATGGGAGTATCCAGTTATGGTTGCTTATCATGAATCAATGATATTTCAAGAATTTACATTTGTCGGTCATCGACCACTACCGGAGCAAGAGTGGAATTTTTTCAGTTTTTGGGAAGATTGACTCTGGTTCTCAATAATAAATATCCCCGACTTCTTTGAGAAGTCGGGGATGTGGGCGCAGTGATAATTTCTAAACTAAAATCGTCTCAATTCGATCGGTAAATTCGATCGCCATTTTTCGCGCCCACAGATCGGCTGCGATAATATCATCTAAACTTGGCGTGAGCTGATTGTCAGCGCGATGCTTGTCGCAGACTTGCTCGATCACTTTCGGAATATCGATAAATTGAATTTTTTCTTCTAAAAATAGCGCCACGGCTTGTTCGTTGGCGGCACTGAGTACTGCTGGCATCGAGCCACCAGCGCGACCTGCTGTGTAAGCCAAATCCATACAGGGATACTTCTGTCGATCGGGTGCGCGGAAGGTCAGATCGCCAGCCTTGACAAGATCGAATTTCTCCCAGTCGGTATAGATGCGTTCTGGCCAGGACATGGCATAGAGTAATGGCAACCGCATATCCGGCCAACCCAATTGTGCTAGCACCGACGTATCCTGAACTTCGATCAGCGAGTGAATGATACTTTGTGGGTGGATGACGATATCGATATCGTCATAGTCCATCCCAAATAAATAATGCGCCTCAATCACCTCTAAACCCTTATTCATCAGGGTGGCTGAGTCGATCGTAATTTTTTGTCCCATCGTCCAATTGGGATGCTTGAGCGCGTCAACAACCTTAACTGAGGCTAATTTCTCGATCGGGAGATCCCGAAAGGCACCACCGGAAGCTGTCAAAATAATCCGCCGCAAGCCACCAACCGGAACGCCTTGCAAGCACTGGAATATTGCCGAGTGTTCGGAGTCGGCGGGGAGCAGTTTTACGCCATGTTTTTCGACCAAGGGAAGGATTACTGGCCCCGCAGCAATCAGGGTTTCTTTATTCGCTAAGGCGATATCCTTACCCGCTTTAATCGCAGCAATCGTCGGGAGGAGTCCCGCACAGCCGACGATCCCAGTGACGACACTTTTTGCATCGCCATATGCCGCAACTTCGATCGTACCTGCATCACCAGCAACGATAATCGGTCGATAATCTAAGGTCGAAAGTGCAGCTTTTAACTCAGGTAACTTGGCTTCATTCCCGATGGCGACGATTTCTGGCCGAAACTTTAGCACCTGTTGCGCTAACATCTCGACATTGTTACCCGCCGCTAGTCCGACGATCCGAAATTTATCGGGATTGCGATCGACGATATCTAGGGTTTGAGTCCCGATCGAGCCAGTGGAGCCAAGTAAGGTAATCGCTTTCACAATTTTTATTGATTTGATTATCTAAAAATTTATCTAACCTTAAATATAAGCCGTTAGGGGGACGGACAGTGAATAAGCTGTTCGACATCTAAATCGAGTTATGGCTGATGGTTTTAGTGGCTAGTGACTAGTGGCTAGTGGCTAGTCACGGTAAGTATTTGAGGATTACTCTCGGTCTTTAACGAGCGACGATTATCTGACGAGAGGCTCCGCCAACGAATACTCAATTTGAAGGCATGTCAGCTTAGCCAATAGCGAACAGTTAATTTAGACAGGATAATTTTCAATTTTTTCCGCCAATCTCAACGCCATAAATGGACTCGCATCTTTGAGTGCAGTATGAATTTCGATCGCTTCATCCCGATAACGAATAATTTTTTCCTGCGTCCAATGTGATGGCGGTGGCTGAAGATTGGAAATGCGATCGGCTAATTTTACCATCCAGATTTCTGGTGGCTGCGATCGAATCCGCTGTAGACTATCGGTTAATTGTCGCGATTTGTCCAAGGCTGGATCTTTACTTAACGCCTGTACGCCGTCGGCTACCTGAACGCCAAATGTCGATGCTAAATCTGCGTAGGTAACTTCGGTATCTTCGATCGAGTCGTGCAGCAAGGCACATTGTACTGCCAAATCTCCATCGTGTCCCGGCTCGACATTTAGCACTCCCAGGATTTCCATGCTCGCGAAACTCAAATGCATGATGTACGGCAACCCAGTACCAGGATATATTTGCCCCTGGTGAGCCTGGGCGGCAAAGCGATAAGCTTTGATATAGAGTTCCTGAGACCAATTAGAGGGCATTTATAGCGGTTCTCATCTTAGTGAAGGGCATTATTAGTGGTTTTAGTGGCTAGTGGCTGGTGGCTAGTGGCTAGTAAATGTACCTCATTCGATTGGGAACCGCTATATGTACTAGCTAGGCATTAAATCCAATTGCTTCTAACCTAATGACAAGTTAGAATTTTGTTGTTGTATGAAGAAAAATGCGTGATTAAACGGCGAAAATTTATTCGATACACTTCGATCGCAGTCGGCACGTCAGTCTTGACAGCATGTAATCTCAATTCTACTTCCAATAACACCGATCGATCGACTCCTCCAGCTACCAAATTAGATCCGATTAATTTAGGATTATCGTGGGTTGCCGAGGCTGAGTATGGCGGGTTCTATCAAGCTGTCGCCGAAGGCATCTACAAGTCGCGGGGATTGGACGTAAAAATCCAACAAGGTGGCCCTCGGATCAATGGCGGATTATTATTGATGGGTGGTGGGATCGACTTTTATCTCGGACATGCTGTTGATGCGATCAAATCTGTCGAGGCTGGCATTCCGAAAGTAACCGTTGCCGCAATTTTTCAAAAAGAAATTCAAGTCCTGATCGCTCATCCAAATAGTGGGAATGATTCGTTAGCCAAGCTTAAGGGTAAGCCAATTTTAGTTGGCGCTGCGGCAGACGGAACTTATTGGCCGATCTTAAAATCTCGATATGGTTTTAGCGATAGCCAAAAACGTCCTTATAACTTTAATATCGCCCCTTTCTTGCAGGACAAAACTTTGGTTCAGCAAGGGATTTTAACAGCTGAGCCTTATGCGATCGAGACCCAAGCTAAAATTAAGCCAATCGTGCTGCCATTATCAGAATATGGTTATAATCCCTACAATTTTACGATCGAGACCACGAATAAAATGGTGGCTGAAAAGCCAGATTTAGTACAGCGATTTGTCGATGCGTCGATCGAGGGTTGGTATAGTTATCTCAGAAATCCCGCACCAGGTAACGCGCTGATAAAAAAAGACAATCCAGAGATGACTGATGCCCAAATTTCCTATAGTATCGACAAACTCAAGCAATATGAAATCATCACTCAAGGTGATGTTAAAAAACTAGGGATCGGAACGATGAACGATCTCCGCTGGCAATCGCTATTTGATGAACTAGTGAAAGTAAAAGTTATTAGGCCAGCGACTGATTATAAAAAAGCATATACCTTGAAATTTATTAATAAGGGAATAGCATATTATAATAACAAAGAATAGATTGATGCTGGACAGTTTAAGATTTATCGCTATTTGCTCTAATCGATCGAGTATTTATGACAACTTTAATCCTCGATCGTGTTAGTAAAAGCTATGGCGATCGCCGACCGATTCTCGATAATATTAGTTTGACGATCGCTCCACAAGAATTTGTAGCGATTGTCGGTGCTTCTGGGTGCGGTAAGAGTACATTATTACAGGCAATCGCGGGACTGACATCGATCGATCGGGGGACGATTAGTTGGGGACAACAACCATCGCCGCGATTGTCTTTTGTATTTCAAGAAGCGGGATTGATGCCGTGGGCAAATGTTTGGGATAACGTTACTTTACCGCTACGTTTGATGGGTAAATCGCGATCGATTGCCCGGTCGATCGCTAGAGAATCGCTGGCTACCGTTGGCTTACCAGATTGTTTGAATTATTATCCATTTCAACTTTCAGGCGGGATGAAAATGCGGGTTTCGCTCGCACGCGCATTGGTGACACAACCAGAAGTATTATTAATGGATGAACCTTTCGGTGCTTTAGATGAAATCTTTAGAACGAAGCTGAATGGCGAATTATTAGAATTGAGTTATCGATCGGGCTGGACGACCATATTTGTGACACATAATATTTATGAAGCGGTGTATTTAGCCGATCGCGTATTGGTAATGTCAGCAAATCCAGGTAGGATTAGTGATTCAATCGAGATCGATGTCCCGCGTCCCCGTCAGTCTTCTTTTCGGCTCTCGCCTACTCATGCTCATTACTGTCAGCTAGTTGAAGCCGCATTATTGCTTGGCGACTGTTCGCGTAGCGTTCCCCCTGGGTAAGTAGTAGATATCCTGCAGTAGGGTGGACAAATCTTTGTCAATTAAGCAGCGATCGATACTAATTTTTTGCCCACTAACTCTATCATTTACGATCTTGCCAACGATCGATAATTTACAAGCAATCGCACATTAATGCATAGTGACAGAATACGTGTAAAAACATGCAAGATCGCTCTCAAATCCTTTTGCTTTTGGTTTAAATATTCCTTGAACGACAGATCTGGAACACTACCCTCCCAAATAGTCGTATTTTGTTGAATCCAGATTTTCTTATCCTGAATATCCAGATGAATTGTCGTGCCATAGATTCTTTTTTGTTGATTCCAACCGATCGCTAATAATTGATATCGATCGTGGTCACGATCGAAAATTTGCTCTATCTCTACTTGTCCATAGCTGGGCTTGTATTGGGAATATTTAGTTAATATCTCTATGACTATCGATCGATACAATTCTAATTTATCCACTCTCAATCTTGACCCCGATTCGGTTTACAATCAACAAAGACGAATTGCGTAAATACCAGGCGCACGGGGTAACTTATTAAACGCTCGATCGATCTCTAGGCACAAATCAAAATCTGTAAATACCAATCGATCTAGTATTTCTCTAGCCTGTTGCTGGGAATCAGTCATTGTTTGGGGTGGTAGAACCAAGTAATGTCCATTTTACAGGCAATCGATCGAGTCCCCAAATCCCAACTCTTATTAAATCTACAATCCACAAACCCAAATCGTCGAACATATTTAGAGATGATGGTCGGGTTTATGTTCGATACGGTAGAATGGTAGTTAGTTATATGGAGGCGATCGATCGTGAACTGGCAAGAAAGAATAGTTGTCGAACCTAACATCCTCGTCGGAAAACCAATCATCAGCGGAACTCGCCTCGCTGTGGAATTTATTATCGATCTTCTTGCTCAAGGATGGAGTAATGAAGATATTATCGAAAATTATTGCATTACAATCGAAGATATTCGCGCTTGTCTCAGCTATGCTAATGAAGCTCTTAAGGCTGAAAAAGTTTACCCAATACCTGCCTAACCGATGCGTTTTCTCGCCGATGAAAACTTTCCAGGCGGTGCCGTAGCAGCATTACGATCGAATGCATATGATATTCTATGGATTCGCACGATATCTCCAGGGATTTCCGATCCTGAAGTGCTAAAGTTTGCCCAAGCAGAAGATCGGGTTTTACTAACTTTTGACAAAGATTTTGGGGAGCTGGCTTTTGTGACGGAACTTCCGGCAACTAGTGGCATAATCCTGTTTCGGCTCCAATCGTCATCAAGTATTGAAATGACTGAAAAAATCATAGCTGCGCTCGAAATACGTGATGATTGGGCAGGACATTTCAGCACGATCGATAATAACAAAATTCGGATGAGAGAATTGTAACGATCGAGTCCCCAAATCCCAACCCTTATCGAATCTACCATCCACAAGCCCAAATCGTCAAACATATCTAGAGATGATGGGCGGGTTCGATTCCCTACACCGAGCGCGGCTACGCCAACGATCCGAATCGAGGTAAGATTATTGTAGGCTCCTAACCAACACAATCATTATGAGTACACCAGTAAAAGAACAGTACATCATCGATCGCGAAGGAAACAAAACAGGAATCATTCTATCGATCGAGCAATACGAACAAATGTTAGAAGATCTTCACGATCTGGCGATCGTTGCGGAACGTCGCGCCGAACAGCCAGTTAGCCTTGCCAAAATGCAGGAATGGTTAAAAGAAGATGGAATCTTATGAAATCGAATTTCAGCCATCAGTACGCAAAGATTTTCGCAAGTTATCGCCAGATAATGCCAGTCGGATTTTGCCAAAGATTGAAGACTTAGCAACAGATCCATTTCCGCCTCAGTCGATTAAGCTCAAAGGTAGTGAATATTTATATCGAATTAGAGTCGGAGATTATCGGATTGTTTATGCAGTCGATTTAGATGCCTGTAAGATCTCGATTTATCATGTTAGACACAGACGGGAAGTTTATCGCGATCTATAATAATGTCGTTCGCGTTAGCGTACCGTAGGTAATCGAGTCCCCAAATCCCAACCCTTATCGAATCTACCATCCACAAACCCAAATCGATCGAACATATCTAGAGATGACGGGCGGGTTCGATCGAAACTGCAAGTGGCTTGTGATAGCAATTACTCGCGACAATAGAGGAAGATAAAAACAATGACTCCAGTGATGATGACTCCAACGATGAATCATAGATATACAATGGTCATTCAATGGTCGGAGGAAGATAACCTTTATTTAGTTCATCTCCCTGAATTTCCGTGGCAAGAATTTGTTACTCACGGGCGCACTTATCAAGAAGCTGCTCAAAATGGACAGGAAGCTCTTGATGGTTTAATTGAAGTTATGCAAGATAATAATCAACCATTACCAGAACCTAGATCGTTCTCATTTGCGTAGACATAGGATCGAGTCCCCAATTCCTAACCCTTATCAAATCTACAATCCACAAACCCAAATCGATCGAACATATCTAGAAAGGAGGGCGGGTTCGATCGATAGCAACCTGTACAATTCGATATCCCTAGCATAAACCAGCCCCTACAGATCCTAAAATAAGATCGATCGAACATCACAAAAAACGATCGATCCTGTAAACCCGTAGGGGCTGGTTTATGCAATTTAATCTCGTTGGCGTAGCCTCTCGTAAGAGAATCGAACCAGAAATCTGTGCAAAACCCGCCCTCCCCCACCAGTCGATCGAGACTGCTGGATCTAAATAGTAGTATACTGCCTCAACTAAATAAATATTATCAAAGCAATAATTAACAATAATGGCTATCGATCCAGAAGAACTCGAAAGACGCAAACAATGGTTTGAATCGTATGTTGAAAAATTGGAACATCACTCTGTTATTGAGCCGCAGCAAGAAGACATAATTTATCGTTGCCCTTGTTGTGGCTATAGAACTCTAGATGAGCGAGGCGGATTTGAGATTTGTGATATTTGTTTTTGGGAAGACGACGGACAAGATGATTATGATGCAACTGCTGTACGAGGTGGCCCAAATGGCTCTCTCAGTCTTGCCCAAGCTAGAGAAAATTTCAAGGTTTTTGGTGCTTGTGAAGAAAGGCATATTAAAAATGTTAGAAAGCCATTACCTGAAGAAATTTAGCCTGTCAAACATCTGGAGAATTGTGTAGTTTTGCTTCCGAAAAACTAGATGTCAAGCTGCACAATGGATTTACTTACAATTACGATCGAACCTCACCAATCCCACATCACCAAATCCGCGCTACGATAGATAATCGCCCAAACAAACAGAAACAGAGGCAAAATCGTGGCAGTTGCAGTAGATAGTCTCATTACTCCTGAAATCCTCAAACCCGCGCGTTACCTCGGTAACGAACTCGGTGCGGTGCATAAACCGTGGGAGAGTGCGACAGTTCGCTGGGCACTGACATATCCAGAGATCTACGAAGTTGGGGCGAGTAATCTGGGGCATATTATCCTCTACAGTATTATCAACGCCCAGCCTCGCCAATTGTGCGATCGAGCCTACCTACCCGCAGCGGATTTGGCGCAGAAATTGCGCGACACTCAGACACCATTATTTGGGGTGGAGTCGCAGAAATCCCTTGCGGAATTTGATATCCTCGGTTTTAGTCTCAGCTATGAATTGGGCGCGACGAATATATTGGAGATGTTGACTCTGGCGGGAATTCCCCTGACGTGGCGCGAACGTGAGTCGGGTAATTATCCGCTGATTTTTGCAGGCGGACAAACGGCGACATCCAATCCCGAACCCTATGCGGATTTCTTTGACTTTATCGCCCTGGGGGATGGGGAAGAATTATTACCCGAAATTGGGTTGGTGGTTGAAGATGGCAAAAATGCTGGGTTGAGTCGGCGCGATTTATTATTGGATCTGGCGCAAGTTCCTGGCGTATATGTGCCCCAATTTTATGATTCGCATCCCGATGGAAGTGTAAAGCCAAATCATCCTGACGTACCGGAGCGGATTTTGAGAAGAGTAGCTACTCCGATTCCAGCATACTCGATCGGGTTGGTGCCCTATGTCGAAACCGTACACGATCGATTAACTATTGAAATTCGCCGTGGTTGTACTCGTGGTTGTCGGTTTTGTCAGCCTGGGATGTTGACTCGCCCCGCGCGGGATGTCGAGCCGGAAGCGGTAATTAATGCGATCGAAACGGGAATGCGATCGACGGGTTATGATGAGTTCTCGCTCCTCTCGCTCAGTTGCTCGGATTATCTTGCCCTTCCGGCTGTGGGATTGGAAATCAAGAATCGGCTCAAGGATGAGAATATTTCCCTCTCCCTCCCCAGTCAGCGGGTGGATAGATTTGATGAAGATATTGCTAATATCATCGGTGGTACGCGCAAAGGTGGTTTAACTTTCGCACCAGAAGCGGGTACTCAAAGACTGCGGGATATTATTAATAAAGGTTTGACGAACGAAGAACTGCTGCGTGGCGTGAAGACAGGCTTCGAGCAAGGTTGGGATAAGATTAAACTCTACTTTATGATCGGTTTACCAGGTGAAACCGATGTCGATGTCGTCGGGATTGCCGAAACTGTGCGCTGGCTCAAGCGGGAATGTTGGGCAAAAGGTAGACGTACGTTGCACTTTAATATCACCATCTCCAACTTCACCCCCAAACCCCATACTCCCTTTCAATGGCATTCGGTGTCAACTACTGAATTCGATCGCAAGCAACGGCTACTCCGCAACGAGTTCTACAATGTCCGCGACGTTAAGGTCAATTATACCGACGTGCGCATCTCGGCAATGGAAGATTTTGTCGGACGGGGAGACAGATCTCTCGCCCCCGTGATCCGTCGCGCCTGGGAACTCGGCGCGGGGATGGATGCGTGGTGGGAAAGTTTGGAAAAAGCCTATGGTGCCTGGGCACAAGCGATCGATGAAGCTGGTTTAGACTGGAAGTATCGTCGCGTCGAAAATGGCGAATGGAATGTATTTGAGAGTAGCGAAGTTGGTGAGAATCCCCCTAAATCCCCCTTAAAAAGGGGGACTTCCGAAGCCCCCTTTTTAAGGGGGTTGGGGGATTCAGATCTTCAAACGGAGCCAATCACCCCATCAGCCACAACACCAGTCGCCGAGCAGGGATTTGGTTTGGGTAGCGAAGATGGCAGGGTACCCACAAGGGGCACCCCTACAGATCCTATTGATATGCCAGGATCTGTAATTAATAGTCGCGCCCCAAAACTCAAACCCCGCAACAACCCAAGCGAATCCGCACCAACAGATCCCATTAACACAACAGAATCCGTAGGGGTGCCCTTAATGGGTACCCTGCCCACCCCGCCACCCACAAATACCCCCATCCCCCTCCCCCACAACCTCAACGCCCCCCTCCCCTGGGATCACCTCGACACAGGTATCGATAAAAAGTGGCTCCAAGACGATTTAGAACGCGCCCTCGCCGCTGGAATTGTCCCCGACTGCTCATTCGATGGTTGCTCCCATTGCGGCGTGTGTGGCACCGATTTCGGGCACAACGTCATCGTCCCGCCCATGCCAATTCCCGAATTTACTGGACAATTCACCCCCAACACCGACAAGGTACAGCGGCTGCGGGTATGGTTTGGCAAAATCGGCAAAATGGCATTAGTCGGACATCTAGATTTAGCCAAATTATTCGATCGAGCCATCCGCCGCGCCAGTATTCCCGTCACTTATAGTGGCGGCTTCCATCCCGCTCCACGCATCATGATTGCCAATGCTTTACCATTAGGCTCAACCAGCACGGGTGAAATCGCCGATTTTGAACTCACCACGATGATGGATGAGGCAGAATTTCAATCGAAATTAGCAGCACAATTACCCGCAGATATCCCGATCTATCGAGTGGAATCTGTCGATCTCAAACAACCTGCTGCTTCGGCATTAATTACTAAGGCAGAATATCTGATTACTATTTCATCAACTAGTGAAATACCTCCTCAATGGGAAGCTTGGATTGCTGCGGTACTAGGGAGTCAGGAAATTATTCAGAATAAAAAGTCTAAATCTGGCAAGAATACGCAAATTAATTTACGCGATCGATTATATGAATTGGAGTTGCTGAAGGTTTCTGGTGAGAAGGATGTGGAGTTGCGATATGTGGGTAGTTGTGCGAATGATGGAACGTTGTTACGTCCAGAACAGATGGTGTTTATGTTAGAACAGGTTTCTGGGGTGGAGTTGCAGTTGGTGAAGGTGGTTCGATCGAGACTAATTTTAGCTAATTGACTCGATTATCAATAGCTTTGTGGCTGAAACAACAATAAAATGCATCCAGATGAAATTACCTCTAGCCAAACAGATAATGCGTGTGCTAGAACAGATGTATGGGCAGCGTTGAATTTGCTGAAGCTTCAAGCAATCGATACTAGCCCTGGCTAAGTAACCCGATTTTTGAATATTGAGTATATGTTTAAAGAAGTTAAAGAAATCTTGGAAAAGTCGAGTATCTTACTAGAAAAGGATGCTGGAAGTCTTGATAAGGCACTTAATTTACTCGTTATTGGACTTTACGCTCTAACTGCCACACAGCTACAAGCATATGCTCAGGTACTTGAAATATTTATTCCATCAAGCGGTGTACTTGCTGAACATACTAAAGTAATTGCCATGTTAATTGCTTCTGTCTTTGCTTTCGCTGGATATTTTATCCTGATTGAAGTATCGATATTTATTCAAGATAAGGTTAGTGATATAGCAATATCTTTAGAATATTTTTTTAGATGTATATTCCGAATAAGTCGTAAATCAACACTCCAGAAATCTTACAGAGACGATCCCAACATTGTCAAGAAATATGATGTTGAGAGATATCTGGAAATCAATCAAGATGAACGTATCAAGGAACAACTTGATATTCACAATAAATTTGTAAGCCGTTTGATGGATAGAAAAAGAAGTGTGATATCAGTTTCTATACTTCTTAGTGTGATTTTTTATGTAAATGGTCAACAAATTAGCATAATAGCAAATCATCCTGGAATGTATTGGTCTGTGGTAATTGGACTTATTCTCTGGTCTTCAATTCTCCCCTATGAAAATATGATGTATATGTACATCCACAACAATAAAATACGAGATTAACTATTCTGCCGCTTGATCGAGTTCGATCCAGATGCTCGATCGGGTAAAATTAAGAAGCTGTAGTAAATTGCGGTGTGAACTATGACAGAATTGCTTCAACAGGTAATTGCCCAAATTGAAAAACTGCCACTCGATCGACAAGATGCGATCGCGGCGCGGTTTCTAGCCGAATTGCAAGAAGAACAACAAGCTGACAACGTATGGGTTGAGGATGTCCGTGAAAAAATTGATGCTGCTATTTCAGCATCAGAGCAAACACCACCGATCGATGGAGAGACATTCATTAACCAGATTTTAGAGCGGTTTCAACGCGATCTGGTGTAGGCATGAGTCGCTATGTTATTAACATTCTCGCCAGTCGAGATCTGACTGAAATCTCTGACTACTTTGCTGAGACGAATGTGGAGGCAGGCGAATGGTTTTTCAGAGAATTTAATAGTAAATGTCAACAACTAATTTCTTTTCCAAGCAGTGGCAAAAGCTATGGAGCAATTCGAGCGGATTTGCGAGGATTATCTTTAGAAGGTTATATTATTTTCTATCGGATTCTTGACGATGGGATCGAAATTCTGCGGGTTGTCAGTGGTCGTCGTAATCTTCCATCTCTTTTTAGCGATCGAGATTAACTTTAATCGATCTGCTGAAATCGAAGACTCGATCTAAATGTTATTGGGTTTGCTCGATCGATAGAGTTCGATCGTCAGAGATTTGATAAATGTTAGAAGTGTTAAGCTAATAAAAGATGCCTGTGAGAAGCATATATGTCACCTATTGCTGAAGAGATTTACACATCAGTCATTCAGACTTTATCACCAACAGATCGATTTGGTCATTTGTCAGAGCGAGATTGGCAAGCTGTTCGTACTTGCATCAAAATAGCGTTTGCCGAGTTAGACGATCTGATACTCGATCGAGATTAACTCTTGGACTACAACGATCGATCTGCTGAAATTGAATACTCGATCGAAATGCGATTGGTTTCGATCGATCGACTTCGATCGGGTATCTCGATCGGTTAAACCCACATTCCGCTAGTCCACGCAATCGAAAAATAATTAAAACGAAGCCATTGGATCGTAGCGATTACATTTTCAATAAGATAAGACTATTGAGAATATGCACTATTACTACCTAAAAATTATTTTTTAGTGAATTGAATAAAAGTGGTCTGTTCCTGTCGATCGCGATCGAGTGAGTCAATCGATCTATTTCTTTTAAATCTGGTGCTATCGATCTGAAGTCGAACTGTCAGGAACACATACAGAAAGGTATAGTGTGTAATTCCCCATAGCCCAGCTTCCGAAAAATTCGACATTAATATAAAAATCAGTAATAGAACCGCAATTTCAAACTCATTGTGCTTGCTGTAAGGCATACAAGCAAAAAGCTTAACGATATTATTAATCAGTGAAAATACGAACAATATTAAGCCAACTATGCCTAGTGCTAACAGTATTTCCAAGTAACCACTGTGTGAATGAGGTGGAACAAATCCATTGTGATTGATAATGTGAGCGGCAGGATTTTCACTTCCGCGCCAGTCCTGCCAGAATCCTTGATAACCATAGCCAACCAATGGACGTTCCCAGATTGCGTCGATAACTTGAGGCCAAAAATCTGTTCTGCCCGTCAATGTTGCATCCTTACCGAGAGAAGCAAAAATAAATTGCTTGTTTATCAATACCCAAAGGAGCGATGGGATCGCAATGACAATCGTTATAATCAGAGTGGTGAGAACTTTCCGAAAGTCTATTTTTCTAAGTACATGAAAAATAGACAATACTCCGATCATTACTAAAAACATGATTTTTGCCATTCCCGAACCTGCAAAAATCATTACTACCAGACAGGCAAGGCTGAGGCCAATAGCTCGCCACCGGGTTTCTCGATTATAGATTGCATGAAAAAACCATAATGATGCTGTTAGAGCAATCCAAAAAGCAAACACGTTTTTGTGAGCTAAAATACCATTCCAATTTCCTTCGTCCGCCCTGGCAATTGACGGAGCTAAAATACTGGCTAGCGTACCGAGTCCAGTAATCCAGGTACCCGTCCATCGCAAAATATTGGTAATCTCCTGAAAATCATATCGCAACCCTACTGAAGCAGCAATAATAGAAATCATCAGCAAAAGCACACCAGATTTAAGTGTTACATCTGGTGTGGCCGACCAAAAAGTTGACAAAATTGTCATTAGGAGTAAAAGGCATAGAAAAGGGTCTTTTACAAGAACATTGATTATTGAATAGAGCGATCGGAATTTACTACGAAGTAGAAAAAATACAAATGGATAAAATAGAAACTGAGCGATCGAAGTGACACTAGTGATTTTAATAGTTGCGATCGATAGCGAAGAAGGATTTAAATAACTAAATGGAAAAACTATTGCAGGTGAAGTAACGATTAAAAGTATGCCTGCAAATACCTTGTCGAGTGCCATCCTTAATTTTTTATTGTCTGTTGTGGCAAAAATTGATATAGCGCCCGCAACCATACCAACCGCGAGCAGCAAAAACAAGACAATCGGATTTAAAAGAACCTGTTTCATATAGAAAAGTGATATTGTCTCGTTCTAGCTTTATTGCATTGTTGTTCGATCTACCTGTGACTGTCTTAGCGAGTGAAGCGATCGATTGCTGACTAAGCGTGGTTATAAATCACCTTAAGTCTTTAAATTTTAGAGTAGTAAAAACAATTTTACATCCAGATCGCAATAATTTGGGGACTTTCAAACCCATCATCTACACTCAGTCCAAGATGAGACCTGGAGTTTTATTTATTATTGATAGTGCCAAAGAGACCCGATCTCCAGAAAAATTAGATCCCACCCGTTAAACTGATAACAGTCAACTGTCAACTACCGGCCCTGAGCTTGTCGAAGGGTCAACTCTCATGCCTATTCCCGCGATTCAATGGTATCCTGGCCATATAGCCAAAGCCGAACGCCAACTTCAAGAACAATTAAAAAAAGTCGATGTCGTCCTCGAAGTGCGCGATGCACGCATTCCCTTTGCTACCTATCACCCATTATTGGCGACGTGGATTGGCAATAAACAACGACTGCTGATCCTCAATCGGGTCGATATGATCCCCCAAACAGTCAAAGACTTGTGGATCGAATGGTTTGAAGCACAGGGCGAAAAGCCGTATTTTGCCAACGCGCAACAGGGCACTGGGGTAGTCGCCATCTCTAAAGCCGCTCAGTCATACGGAGTCGCCATCAACCAAAAACGCAAAGAACGTGGCATGTTACCACGTCCGGTACGCGCTGTCGTGATTGGGTTTCCAAATGTTGGAAAGTCAGCACTGATCAATCGGTTGTTGAATAAACGGGTGGTCGATAGTGCCAGACGAGCTGGTGTCACCCGCCAATTGCGGTGGGTAAGGCTCTCCGAGCAATTAGAATTATTGGATGCCCCAGGGATCATTCCCGGACGCTTGAACGACCAGGAAGCAGCTACCAAGCTGGCAATCTGCGATGATATCGGTGAAGCGGGATACGATCGGCAGAGCATGGCAGCAGCATTTATCGAGTTGTGTCAAGAGTTGGGCTATGTCGAAGGATTTAGTTCCAGATATGGCTCGGTACCAGCGACTTTAAGTGGTGAAGAGTACCTGCATCATCTGGCTGAGGAAAAATATCGCGGCGATCTAGAACGCACCTCCCATCTGATTCTCAATGATTTTCGGACGGGGGTATTGGGGCGTATTCCGCTAGAATTACCCGACTTCAATTCATGATGACCGAGTGATGCCTACCAAGATCGCTTTCAGCAGAGTCAGCATGATGGTACCTCCAAAATCGATCGACCTCTATTGCCGTGACAGACTTTACTGGTATATTTGAGACATATTAATATTTAAATTCAAATATCCAACAGTTTAGCGAACATAGATCGATTTAACGAAAGATGCATATTGCGTGGTTGGGAAAAAAAACACCTTTTTGTGGGAATGTCACTTATGGTAGAGAAATTACTGGTGCCTTAACTAATCGCGGGCATAAAGTCAGCTTTATGCATTTTGCGGACACGATCGCTGATGGCGATGATGTTTCCTTACCATTTCTCTATAAATCTCAAGTATTTACAATCCCCACCATCAGAGCCAAACGGGTACTCGAACGTTCCCTTCGCCGTCGTAAACCAGATATCGTCCATGCTTCTCTGTGTTTATCTGGGTTAGATTTTTTACTTCCAGAAATTTGCCAAGAGCTAAATTTACCGTTGATTTCCACATTTCATACTCCCTATGATGGGAAAAGGCGCAATGCTACTTCAACGACTCAGTTACTTGCTTATCAACTCTACGCACCATTTTTAGCTAAGTACGATCGAACGATTATTTTTTGCGAAGAACAGCAAGATTTACTAGTAAAACTCGGAGTACCACGCGATCGATTGGTCATTATCCCCAATGGTGTTGACGACCAAAAATATACCCCAGGTACTAGTAATATCAAAGCTGAATTTAATGCCAGGCAAATTTATGTTTATCAGGGCCGCATCTCTACTGAAAAAAATGTCGAAGCCCTATTAAAAGCTTGGAAATACTGCAATATGAGCAACTATGGTTGCAAACTATTATTAGTTGGCGACGGCCCGCTCAAGCCAAATCTCGAACCGTTTTACAATACCGAGCAAGGTGTTTTTTGGTTGGGTGCGATTCGCGATGATGCGCGCCGGATCGAAATTCTACGCGGTGCCGATGTATTTATTCTGCCCTCTCTAGTTGAAGGTTTGTCACTCTCGCTCTTGGAAGCAATGGCTTGTGGTATTGCCTGTGTTGCTACCGATGCGGGTGCAGATGCATCCGTGATCGCCGAAGGGGCTGGTGTTGTCATCAATACTCAAGGCGTAACCGCCCAACTCCGCACCATCCTCCCGGTCATCCGCGAGCATAGTGCATGGCGCGAGATTCTAGGCAAATCTGCCCGTCAGCGAGTGTTAAACCGTTATACCCTGACGGGTAATATCGATCGAATCGAACACCTATATGCGGAGATTTTAGCGCCAGCTCGGGCGGTTGGGTAGTGGATAGTGGTAGAAAGTGGCTAGGTACTCGATTCTAGCTTCTGTCCGAGTTTTGGCTCCGTACCGGCGAGTAGTCGATCGATATTCTTGCGGTGCAACCAAGTGACATAAATACCGCCAACGATCGCAAAAACTAGCGCTGGCAAAGGTCTGGCGAATACCACCATCCACAAAGTAACCGAAAGTGCCCCCACAATCGAGCTAATCGACACGATCCGACTAATTGCGATCGTCAGACTAAATACCGCTATCGTTGCCAAGCCAACTTGCCAAGACATCGCCAGTAAGACACCTACCCCAGTAGCGACAGATTTACCCCCGCCAAACTTCAGCCAGATCGATTTACTATGACCCAGCAACGCACCAGTAGCAGCTAACGGGACTAAATAATCTTCCCATTGGCTGGGCAATGTCGGGAACAGATCGAGCGTAAACAGCTCCCGCGCGATCGTTACTGCCAATACTCCTTTGAGTGCGTCAAGTAACAACACGATCGAACCAGGAACTTTACCCAAAGTTCGCAAGACATTTGTCGCTCCCGTCGAACCCGAACCATGTTCGCGAATATCGATCCCTTGTAATAACTTACCTGCTAGATATCCAGTCGGCAACGAGCCACACAGGTAAGCAAGTAAAAAGACACCTGTGGTAATAGCAATGTTAAACAGCATGGATCGTGATGTGATGTGGCGATCGATTGACGGGTCAATTATAAGCTTTCACAGATCGTTTAGTTGGTACGTCGCAAATATCGATCGTGGAGTAATCAGCTCAAACCAATTTTTATCTATATTCTCGAAAATCATCAGCCGGACGCTCCGGATCTGGGGCAAACGCCAGCCAGAGTGGATATTGTAAGATCGACAGGCTAATTTGTCCTTCCGAATTATCGATAATAATCAGTGGCATTTCTTTATTCGCGACGATGCGATCGGCTCTTTGCACGAGTGCTTCGGGATCTTCAAACAAAATAATCCCTCCATTGCCACCAAAATCGGGCTTAGAGAGTCCCAAACAATCTTGAAAGCCTCTGCGCCAGTCACCGAGACGCTCGGGTAGGTTGGCAAGGACGAGCGTGCGGAGATAGTCACCATATAGTTCTCTGAGTGCCGACACCGCTGCCGCTGCCACCAAAATATTCTGGAGACGACTGCCCATCGAGCGTACTGCACCGCGCCCGTCTTTCGCAAAAAACCAGTCCGAAATTTTATCAGCGTGGACTGCTTCGAGCGTGCGGCGCAGTTGCCATGCTGGCGCGTAATAATCCGGAGCCGTGCGATAGCGATCGATCGAACTTCTTACCTTACTGGCGGTGGCTTTAAAGGCAGGTTCGGCAAATTGAGGTGTTTGGTTCCGAGGGGTAGCGGGAGCTGGCGTGGTGGTGCTCAGTGGAGTCTGAATGCGAATTTGAGCGGGGGGTGGTTGTGGAAATTCAATTTCTTCAGCGATGACGACTAAATCTTGCAAACTACCCACGAGGTAATCTTTAAATCCTTGCAAGCGAATGGCGATATCTTGAGACGCACCCGCAAAACTTTTATCGATCTCTTGCTTGATACGATCGCGACGGCGTTCGAGTTGTTCGACGGAGATTTGTAATTTTTGGCGACGTTGATCCAGATCGGCAATAGATGTTTGAACGATTTGCCCGAAACTTATCTGGGTATCGTCGATTTGTTTTTGGAGCTGTAATTTAGTTGTTTGCAGTCTAGCGATCTCTGCTTTGATCTCTGCTTCCGATCGCAACAGTAACTCGATTTTGGGATTGTTAGTATTGTCTGTTTCTAGCTCTGAGTCTAATTCTTGACCGATCTCATCGAGCAAAATACTCCAATTGTCTGTCATCGACGATCGATCTTCTGGCGCAGCAGCTCTGTCTATCGGGGTGGATGTCGCTGGCTGTGTTAACTCCAGGGTTACCGCTGATTCGATCGGCTCTGACGGTTGGGTTGGAGCGGAATCGACAACTGCATCGCTTTCCCAAACATCACCGAGCGGCGCCGCTGTGGGTGAGACCTCTTCAACCACGCTCACATCGATAATTTCCGGCGGCTTTGGGGATATCTTGACATTTTGTTGGCGATCGGGATTTCCGTCAGGGTTCATAGATTTTGGCGTAGGGAGCGCTAAGGGCATCGGTTATCAAGGGGGGTGCGAGCGCTGCTAGGAGTGCGTTGTCGATCGATCCCGTCCGGTGCGAGGAAAATAATGTTCGAGGCAAGTCCGTAGCAGCGGCGCGTCGAAGATAATCGGTAAAAAGTGGATGCTATTGACTTCTTTAAAGTAAAACAAAATGGGTACTGGTTGCCAAAAAATCTCCCAATTTTCCCATTCACTGTAGGGAAATGTACGGATTAAGCTATTACTGCGATAGACTTCTAGCGCGACGGTTGTAAATTTCAATCTAATTAAAACTGCTTGGATCGATAGAAATATCCCAAAGATTCCCAGTCCCAAACCTACCCAGGGTTGAATGATGGCAATAAAAATCGCGATCGCCACAATCGCGATCGGGATGCGATAACTGGGTTGAAGTTCGATTTCGGTAGGCAACTGAGCTGGCACGGGGATACTTGTCACAGGCTTACAATTTCGATCGCTACAACTCCTCTATTTTAACAGCAGGAAGATCGATTATGAACGATCGCTAATGAATTATAAAATGGCTCTGGACATAGACTGTGGGTTGAAGTAACAATCTCGAACTCGTTAGCTTCATCTTTGGCAAATCGGTGTTAAATATTTTCAAAATCCGACACCTGCGTAATTTCACTGATGCAAATCGCCCGACATCGCAACAGAAGCTAGCTAGACGCTATCCAAAGTTCCGTATTCATCGCGATCTCAAATCTGAGGTTACCCGAGCATAATAAATGAAGTGAGTAAATGATTCACGATCTAAAGTTGAGTGAATGAGTGTTTAGAGGTAGGGTGAGATTGGTTCCGAGTATGGCTACATCCAAAGCGATTGCTGAGATCGACCGATGTAGCACTCGCCACCCTTTATCTCCAGCTATCCGGTGGTGTCTGAATGCTAAGATTGGTAGTAATCGACACTAAAACTAGTTAGCCATAAATAACAATGAAGTTAAATTTTCGCCGGACGATCGCAGGTTGGTTATTGCCTGTATTAATTGTTGCGATCTCGTTTATCTCGAGCGGTATTTGTCCCCAAGCAGCGATTGCTGATGATTTTACCAAAGCAACTTTAGGTAGTGTTGACTTCAGTGACAAAGATTTAACTAGTTTTGAGTTTACCCAAGCCAGTGTGCGCGGTGGCAAGTTTGTTAATGCAAATATGACGGGCGTGAGCCTGATCGGTGGCGATTTTGATTCGGCTGATTTCACTGGGGCAAATCTGACTAATGCGGCGCTAGACACAACTCGGCTGACACGAGCAAATTTAACAAATACGATTTTTATCGGTGCTTTTGTCACGAACACTAATTTTGGTGGTGCAACTATCGACGGAGCAGATTTTACCGATGTATTGCTCCGCAAAGATGTTCAAAAGAAATTGTGTGCGATCGCTAAAGGCACCAATCCGAAAACTGGCAAATCTACTAGAGAATCATTAGACTGTCCCTAATCGATCGAGTCGGACGGTACGTTTATGAAAATAGCTCTCGAAACTCATTAATAATCTCTAAGAAAGACCTACAATTATATATCCTAGATTAATTCGATCGAATTAATCCTAAATAGCCTCGATCGTTATTTTCGAGGTTTTATACTGCCGCAACTCAATCTATGACTATCTCCCTGGTAACAAGTCCGCTCAAGCCGATCTTGAAATGGGCTGGAGGCAAGCGATGGTTGTTGCCTAGATTGCTAGAGCTATGGCAACCAAGTCGTGGATCTCGCTTAGTAGAGCCTTTTATGGGTAGCCTATCGGTAGCTCTAGGGCTACAGCCGCACCGCGCCCTACTTAACGATGTCAATCCGCATCTAACTAATTTTTATCGTCATCTACAGCAAGGATTGGAAGTAACGATCGAGATGGAAAACGATAGTATTCTTTATTATCAAATGCGATCGCGGTTCAATCAATTGACTCGCGATAAGCAAGAAGACACTAGCGAAGCAGCACAAATATTTTATTATCTAAATCGGACGGGATTTAATGGCTTGTGCCGATTTAATAATAGTGGCGAATTTAATGTGCCATTCGGACGATATAAAACTATTAATTATACAACAGATTTTAGTGCGTATCAAATTCCCTTACAAGCCTGGAAAATTACGTGTAATGATTTTGAGGAATTAACGCTAGAACCTGAAGATTTTATTTACGCCGATCCGCCTTATGATGTGCAATTTACTAAATACAGTAAGACTGATTTTACCTGGGAAGATCAATTGCGATTGACTCAATGGCTAGCGCAGCATCCTGGAAAAGTTGTTTTATCTAACCAAGCAACCGATCGAATTGTTGATTTGTACAAAGAATCTGGGTTTACTATAGCAATAGTAGATGCACCACGGCGCATTTCTTGTAATGGCGATCGTCGCCCAGCCAAAGAAGTAATAGCATGTAAGGGGTTCTAAGTCAATGTCTAAAGCTGGTGTTAATACAGGAAAGATATTCGAGCAGCTTTTCGATACGGTTTTACCAACACAAGGTTATCGAATTCTGCCGAAAGACGAATATCAGTCATTCTTAGCACCAACGATTAGTGGAGGAAAGCATTTGCCAGATCGAGTAATTGAAACTCCCGATCTCCGGTGGATTATTTTATCTAAGAAGTGGCAAGAAACATCAGGTACGGCCGAACAAAAAGTCCCATTTGAAATAATAAAATTAATTGATGCTATTGCAAAAAGTAATGGTAAATTTCCCTACGCTTACTTAATTATAGGCGGCGAGGGTTGGAATCCTAAGTTGAAAGAAGCTTATCTAAATGGAGATTTGAACAAGTATATTAATGGTACTGAAGTAGTAAAAATTGTTAATTCGGATCGATTTCTTACTTTAGTTAATCGTAAAAAGTTGTAGAAATATATTTTCAACCTTTAGTTAGTAGATAAAATAATATAGTTTTATTAACTGGATCGATCGCTGGTAGTTTATGCTCAAAAGTTGCCGTTCCAATTGCCACAAAGTGAGTTAGCAGCTCGCGAAATGGGCCAGCATTGGCAAAATTATTCCAGATTGACTATCCGACAACACTCAGATAGCGATCGACCTCTTGATTCGATCGTAAAATTAGCATAACTCTCGAATTGTTGTTTTGCATCATTCACAATGAATTTTAGCTCTCGTCCCAAGTGACGAGACTTACCAAAAATAACTATTCTCTATGTTCGCTATTCTTCAAATTAACCTAACATGTTAAAAGCGATCGCTATTAATAAATTGACTGCTATTTTTATTGTCTATGCTGGGTTGAGTTTAATTATTCATCTATGGTCGGCATTTACATCGATGGCTTGGATAATTTATATATTTACTCTAGCTCCATTTTATGGCTTTTGCTCGCTCTGGCTGGTCTCAATTATCCTCAATCGCTCGAAAACACAGTCGATCGTAATCAAATATCGAGTATGGCTATTGCTACCGATCGTGATGCTTCAAGCTTTAGTTATCCTGTGCAGTCCAGCTAGTTGTTACGGATGGCATCAGGGAGCTACTTGTTACTCTTTTATCCAAATGTATGCAGATAAGTTATTTGTGTTCGGAGAAAGGTTAGACCGCCCACATTGGCAAATTGAATCGATGTTTATCCCTGTATTATTTATCTACATGCTATCGATTATTTATTTTTGGCTGAAGTGTCGGAGTGAGAATGCTCGGTGAGTGAAATCACTCTAAATATGTGTACTTAATTGTCTCGATGATTACACTATTCGCACCTGGAAATTCATAATTATCGAGTTCGGCTACTTCCACCCACTTGACTTCATCACACTCGATCGGTTGGGGAATACCACTGAGATGCTGACAATTATGTACGATTAGGGTCAAGGAAAAATCTGGATAAGTACGATCGATCGAAATCATATGCCCTCCTACAGCAATCTCGATCCCCAACTCTTCGCGAACCTCCCGGAGGATGCATTCCGCAACCGTTTCACCTGCTTCGATTTTACCGCCAGGAAACTCCCACAGCCCGCCCATCGAGCCACTCATCTTCCGCTTATCGATCAAAATTTGGGCGGATTCATTCCATATGACCGCGACACCGATTTGTTTGTGGGGTAAGATTGTAGTCAAAATTTATCGTCGATAGTCGAGCGTAAGTTATAACTTTGTCTGTTTGCGGCTGCTCATAGACCTATAAAAAAGTCCGCTCGTGCGGACTAGATTGAGACTATGAAGCTAAGTATTCACCAATATCAGCTTTGCGTTTGCGGAGTTTAGCGATTGCTTCGCGCTCGATTTGACGGACGCGCTCGCGGCTGATATTGAGCAAATCGCCGATCTTGGCGAGTGTCAGCGGCTGAGTATCCTTCAATCCAAAGCGGAGTGTCAGTACTTGTTGCTGTTGAGGGGTTAATTCGGACATCATCCGCTCCAAGTCATTTTGCAGGGAAGAGTTAGTTACATATTCCTCTGGCGAGATCCCAGGATCTTCGAGCAGATCGCCCAACTCGGTGTCTTGATTGTCACCGACACGTAGATCTAGAGACAGCGGCTGACGCGCGCGTTCTAGATACTCACGGACTTGTTTGGGAGTTAATTCTAGCTCGGCAGCTAGCTCATTAATCGTTGCCGCGCGGCCAAATTGTTGAGCCAGAGCGCGTTGAGCTTTCTTGATCTTGTTGAGCTTTTCAGTAATGTGGATCGGAAGTCGAATCGCCCGTGCCTTCTCCGCGATCGCACGGGTAATCGCTTGGCGAATCCACCAGTAAGCGTAGGTAGAGAAACGGTAGCCCTTGCTGGGGTCGAATTTCTCAACGCCACGTTGCATTCCGATCGTGCCTTCTTGAATCAGATCTAAGAGGTCGATATTGCGTTTGATGTATTTCTTGGCAACAGAAACTACCAACCGCAGATTGGCTTCAACCATCCGTCGCTTGGCATTTTCGCCAGCAGAGATGATTTTTTGGAGTTGGATTGGATCGACATCGTTTGCAGCAGTCGCCCATTCAGTCAAACTTGGTTCGCGACCTAGTTCTTCTGTAAGAGTGTTTTTGACTGCTACTAAAGCAACCAACTGCTGTACCTGCTTTCCATACAGGATTTCCTGTTCGTGAGTGAGCAGGGGCACACGCCCGATTTCACGGAGGTAGGTACGGACAGTATCGGTTGATGCTTGAGCAGTTTTCATGACTCTGGCTAAAATGTAGGGGTAATTTAGATGCAAAATCTCGTTCGAGCAGCGTCTCCAATGCCGGAGCGCAGAAATTACTCTACTAAGTACAGTCGATCGCCGATCTGCGATGACTGTTGCATTGGGGCGATCGACAGTGCTTAGTTCTCAAGTTTGTCTATGACGTTTATTCTAATAATCTTAACATTTCTAAACATTCACTGACTATATTTTTCGATCCTCAGCCAATTGGCTGAGAGTAAGGATTCTGATAGTATTGAGATTGTACCAGATCGGTATTTACACCCACATCGGTACAAATAACCGCACAAATTGATGAGGGTTTACTTGCATAATAGTTAAAATTTATTTACACAGCCGCGATCTACAACACAATTTAGGAGCTATTCTTGGAATCTATGCAGACACTTTGGCTGGTTCGTCACGCCCACAGATTGGACTTTATCGAGCCAGACTGGTTTGAAACTGCAATTTATCCATACGATCCGCCACTTTCAGTGGCGGGAGTCGAGCGATCGATTGCTTTGGCTCATGAATTGAGTCGAGCGCCAATCGAGGCAATCTTCACCTCTCCGTTCCTGCGGACGATCCAGACGGTAGATCCCTTAGCTCGCATACTTGGGTTACCCATTCGGTTGGAATGGGGCTTATGTGAATGGCTATGTCGTGACTGGACACCAGCATTGCCGGAAACTTTGGCGATCGATGAATTAAAACTGGACTATCCAAACATCGATCTCGCTTATCAATCTCTAGTTGTACCTTGCTATCCTGAAACTCCTGAGGAACTAGATGCACGTTTAACAATTATAGCAGATAAATTAGTACAAAACAATTGTCAAAATATTTTGGCAATCGCTCACAAAGGCTCTGTACTGGGGATTGTAGCCGCTTTGACTGGTAACACTCGTTGGCGGGCTTACGATCTTGATTGTGGCGAGGCGATTAAATTAGTTCGGTTTGAAAATAAATGGCATTCAGATATCGTCGATCGGTAATCCGTGGCGGAGTGCAGATAATCTCGCCTGTGCTTTGGGATCGAGTGAGTTAAACAGGAAACGTCCTGATGATTGCTTTTGCGGACGATGCCGTCGCCGCGATCGTTTGGCGCTAAAATCGACATCGGAAATCAGTTGTAACGAAGAAATCCATTCAGCCCCAAACCCGATTGCTGTCAGTTGTTGAGCGCGATCGGATGTCGCAACTATCAGTCTCGAAGCTGAATAGTTTAAGTCATGGCGAAAGGCCGCACAAAACTTTTCAATATATGTATCGGCAGTTTCGAGGAAGTCGGTATAGTGAATCGATAAGTTCGGGGTAACTATTTCGCAGTAGGCTGGTAAGTCTCGACTATAGGCATCAAAGACCACCTTAGTCTCATAATCTTCAAAGGCGCTAAAGTTGATCAGCGCTTCGATTAGTGCAGATCGAGCTGATTCTAATTCTTCGGCGGAACTGGACTGAAGTGGGTTGCGTTTCTTGTGAGCGCGATCGTGTAAGTCTGTCCAGGCTCCAATCACGTTGTAGCCGTCAACGAGCAACACTGCTTGTTTACGTGAAGGAGGCATGATTTAACTCACAAGTTTCTTAACAAAATTTGATATTATTCACCTCTAGCTTAACAAATTGTGAGTAAAGTTGGTAGGGTCAGGGATAAAGGGCAAAGGGCAATCGAACCTGAGTTTGGGACAAGAGCAGCTTGGAGACTAAAGTCTCGATCGAGCAAACCCCTTTATCTTTAGTTCGTGGATCGTCCAATTGGCGGAATCGAGTATTCAATTTCAGCAGATCGATCGCCACTACAACGATCGATTAAAATTTAATTTAAGTATCGAGAAAATGAGCTTGTGAGGAAAACGCCAGTCGATCTGTATCGCATGGGAAATGCGATCTCTTCTAGAATGGTTAGAGGCAGAGATCTCAAGCGAGCTTAGAATTGTGAATGATTATGGAAATCATTGGTTATGGGAGCCGAGCTATCCGATCGATATTCTTCTGTTTATTAACAAAAGGAATAGTTGGAGTAGTAAGAGTCTATGGCTAACAGCTCAAAATGACAATCTCAACTGAGTTAACCCAACACCAAACCCCGCTTGTCAATGCTCTTCAGGAGTGGGTAAATAAATCTCACGCACCGTTTTATACGCCAGGACACAAGCGGGGTCAAGGGATGAATTTATTACTAAAACAGCAGTGGGGGAATGACATTTTTGGTTGGGATTTGCCAGAATTACCAGGATTGGATAATCTCCATGCGCCAGATGGCGTTATCGTTGAGGCCCAAGAGTTAGCTGCGATTGCTTTTGGTGCGACGCAAACGTGGTTTTTAACGAACGGTTCGACAGCAGGTGTCATTGCCGCAATTTTGGCTACTTGTGGGGAGGGTGAGAAGATTATTTTGCCGCGTAATATTCATTCTTCAGCGATCGCTGGCATCATTCATGCTGGAGCGGTACCGATTTTTATTACACCAGAGTATGATGCGGTACTAGATTTGGCACATGGGATCGCTCCAGAGGCAGTTAAATTCGCCCTAGAGCAACATCCAGATGCCAAAGCGGTGATGTTGGTATATCCGACTTATTATGGCGCTTGCAGCGATTTAGCAGCGATCGCGGAGATCGTTCATAGTTACGATCTTCCCCTATTGGTAGATGAGGCTCATGGCGCGCATTTTGGCTTTCATCCCGATTTGCCACCAGCTGCATTGGCGGCTGGCGCGGATCTCACCGTGCAATCGACGCATAAGTTATTAGGTTCGCTGACGCAATCGGCAATGTTGCATGTAAATAGCCATCGGTTAAACCCGAAACGGATCGGGCAGGCTTTAAGATCGATTCAATCGACTAGTCCCAGTTATTTACTCTTAGCTTCACTGGATGCTGCTCGCCACCAAATGGTACTACACGGGCGAAAATTGATGGAGGAGACGATCGCATTAGCCAAGATTGCCAGATTGGAAATCGCGCAGATCGATCGAGTCTCGGTACTCGAATTCACGCAGCCAACGCCAGGATTTACCTATCTCGATCCGACGCGGTTGACTGTTACGGTGACGGATCTCAATCTCACTGGATTTGCGGTGGATGAGATTTTAACCGCTGAGTTGGGCATCGTCGCCGAATTGCCCTCGCGTCAACATTTGACATTTATGATTAGTTTGGGGAATACCCCTGCTGATGTCGATCGATTGGTGGCGGGATTTAGGAAATTAGCCACTAATTATCGTCAGGAGTTACCGTTACAATTACCGCAGATCCAACCGCCAGGTCGGATTTTAACAGCAATGGCGATTTCGCCGCGCCGCGCAAGTCGAGCGTTGCATGTGAGTGTAGCTAGCGATAACGCGATCGGTAAAATTAGTGCCGAATCCATTTGTCCCTACCCACCAGGAATTCCCGTCATCATTCCTGGTGAAATTATTACCACCGATGCGCTAGAATACTTGCGACAGATCCTCGAACTTGGTGGCGAACTCGTCGGGTGTAGCGATCCGAATTTAGACACGATCGAGATCGTAGATCTTTAAAGAATTATGAATTGTAAATTATGAATTAGGCTCAGGTAAGATTTTTAGCGCACTCGATCGGTGATAGTTAGTGTCGCTGCTCGCGTAAATATCAACGCACATTAATTAGGTATTTGGTAAATATCGATCTATTGTGGAGTAATCGATCGATTGCTGTCCGACCCGTTTTATACCCTGACTGCTAGATTATGTCCGAACTGTGGAAATATGTATCGCCAGGGATTCCCGATCGATTATTTGAAAGATTGCCGGGGATTCCGATGAGTCAACGCGAAATCAGATTATTGCTGATTTCTGCTTTGAGATTGGAGGCAAATTCCGTCGTTTGGGATATCGGTGCGGGTACGGGGACGATTCCAGTAGAAATTGGGTTATTATGCCCTGAAGGTCGAATTATTGCGATCGAGCGCGATGAGGAAGTAGCAAATCTGATTCAGCTTAACTGCGATCGGTTTGAAGTAACCAACGTCCAAATTGTGATCGGTAGCGCGCCCCAATGTCTCAAACAAATTACCACTCAACCGCAACGCGTCTGTATTGAGGGTGGTACGGCGATTAAATCTATTTTGCAGCAAGTTTGGGCATACTTACCAATGACGGGGCGAATCGTTGTGACCGCAGATAGTCTCGAAGCTCTCTATGAAGTTTCAGAAAGTTTTACGCAGCTCCGCGCACGGAATGTCGAAGTCGTCCAAGCCGCAGTCAATCGGTTAGAAACTAGAGGCAATAGTCGGCGGTTTGCTGCTGTCGATCCGATGTTTATTTTGAGCGCGGAGAAGTTGGAGTAAAGTGAAGAGTGGCTAGTGGCTAGTGGCTAGTGGCTAGTAAATTCCCATCCTCTGAGGGTTGCCGCTTCGCGGCAGGCTGGGTAGGATCTCCGCTCACTACTAATTCACTCCCCCATTTTCCCCACGGTGGTACAACCTACTCTCCCATTCCCCATTTACCCATTTACCGATCTAAAAATGTCTTCAACCCGCGTCATCAGTACCATAGTAGCGATCGCTGTAGCTCTATGTATGTTAATCCTGGGTGGTTGGTACTTTACGATCGGGATGTGCCTGATTGTTTACTTAGGACAAAAAGAGTATTTTCAATTAGTCCGAGCGAAGGGGATCGAGCCAGCTAGTAAAACCACATTGATTGCTAGCCAAGTCTTATTGCTAGTCAGTGCATTTGCTCCAGAAGTGGACAATGCACTCTTTCCGATCGTGGGAACAGCGATTTGCTTTTACTTGCTGTTTTTACCTAAAATAGCCTCGATCGCGGATATCTCGACATCGATCTTCGGGCTATTTTATGGGGGCTATCTACCCAGCTACTGGATTCGGCTCCGAGTCGGATTGGACTTAGATTCGAGTGCTGCAATTGCGTTCCCGTTTCATACCGATTGGGCGGGTGTCTGGAAAAGTTTTGATTTGAGCTTACTGCCACGCTCGTTTACGCTGACATTACTTTCATTTATGTGTATTATGGCAGCCGATATCGGTGCCTATCTGTTTGGTAAGTGGCTGGGACGCACGCGACTGTCAGAGATCAGCCCCAAAAAAACCGTGGAAGGAGCGATGTTTGGCATTTTGGGTAGCCTGCTCGTTGGTGTGCTTGGCGGTTGGGCACTAAGCTGGCACAATGCTTTTGTCGGGGGTGTGGCGTTGGGAAGTTTGATCGGTATGACGAGTTTATTAGGCGATTTGACTGAATCTTTACTCAAGCGGGATGCTGGGGTCAAAGATTCGGGTGAATTAATCCCCGGTCATGGTGGGATACTCGATCGTACCGATAGTTATATTTTTACTGCGCCGCTGGTTTATTATTTTTTTACGCTGATTCTACCGCTGATTTAGGCGCGCTGAAATTGTTCAGAACAATAAAATTGAGGTAGGTTGCCCCTCTCAATCGCGATGGGTATTGCTGAATGCAAGTATGAAAAGCGATCGAAAAGATTGCCCAAAGTATAGTAGGGGTAATTCATGAATTACCCCTACTATACTCTCATACATTAATTCAGCAACGCTCGCAATGAATACTCCAAACTCCAACTCCCCTCAGCGCTTAGAAGTAACTAATGGAGAGGTTTAAGAGACTGGAGCGGTGCTTAAAACGGCCACTTCCAATTCACAGACTCAGGTTTGTCGATTCCATAAGTGCGGGCGTGGTTGAGACACTCGATCTGCATGTTTTTGAGGTGCTCCCGAGTATGTGCGCCGATAGCTTGCAACTTGGGCACTCGATCGATCGCATCTATTGCCAGACTATAGCGATCGATTTCATTGAGGATCGCTAACTCCAACTGCGTATTAATATTGCCTTTTTCCTTATAGCCGCGCACATGGAGATTGTCATGATTGGTGCGGCGATAAGTGAGTCGGTGGATCAGCCAGGGGTAGCCGTGGAAGTTAAAAATAATCGGTCGATCGGTTGTAAATAGCGAGTCAAAATCTTTGGCATTCAAACCGTGGGGATGTTCGCTATTTGGCTGGAGCTTGAACAGATCGACGACATTAATAAATCGCAGCTTGAGATCGGGGAAATGTTCGCGCAGGATCGCTGTAGCAGCCAGCGATTCCAGTGTCGGGACATCGCCCGCACACGCCATCACTAAATCGGGGACTTCGCCGCAATCGGTACTCGCCCATTCCCAAATCCCCAAACCTTTAGTACAGTGAACGACCGCTGCCTCTCGATCGAGATATTGCAAGTGCATTTGCTTATCTGCCACGATCGCATTAACATTATCGCTACTTTGCAAGCAATGGTCGGCAACGGAAAGTAAGCAATTGATATCTGGTGGCAAATAGATCCGTGTCACTTTTGGATCTTTATTCACCAAGATATCTAAAAAGCCAGGATCTTGATGGGTAAAACCATTATGTTCTTGTCGCCAGACGGTAGAAGTAATCAGAAAATTTAGCGAAGAGATCGACGCTCGCCACGCGATCCGATTGCAAGTTTCCAACCACTTGCAATGCTGGTTGACCATCGAATCGATGATATGGATAAAGGCTTCATAAGTCGAGAAGAACCCATGTCGACCGCTCAATAAATAGCCCTCTAGCCAGCCTTCTAAGGTATGTTCGCTGAGGATTTCCATCACGCGACCATCATTTGCCAATTCACCACCATCAAGGTCTTCTGGCAGGAACTTGGCAATCCAGAATTTCTTACTCGCTTCGTAAATTGCCGTAAGTTTATTGGAGGTATTTTCATCGGGACTAAATACCCGAAAATTATGGGGATTATCACTAATGATATCGCGCAAAAATACGCCTAGTGGATAGGTATTTCCGGCTTCGATTTGGCCGGGATGGGGTACCTCGATCCCGTAGTTCCGAAAGTCTGGCAGCTTGAGTTTCTGGCGCAAGAGACCACCATTAGCGTGAGGATTGGCGCTCATCCGGCGCATTCCGGTGGGCGCGAGTGCTTGTAATTCGGGGATGAGCTTACCACTTTCGTCAAATAATTCTTCTGGTTTGTAGCTGCGCAGCCAATGTTCGAGGATGTGCAGATGCTCGGGATTCTCCTTAATTTGACCGATCGGGATTTGATGCGATCGCCAGAATCCTTCCACTTTATGTCCATCGACTTCTTTGGGGCAAGTCCAGCCTTTGGGCGATCTCAAGATTATCATCGGCCAGTACGGACGCTCGGCGACTCCACTGGTACGCGCTAATTGCTGGATGTTCCGAATTTCCTGCACGCAGTGGTCTAAAGTCGCAGCCATCGCTTGATGCATCGATTGCGGGTCGTCACCTTCGATAAAATATGGCGTATAGCCATACCCTCGGAACAGATGTTCGAGTTCCTCGTGGGTGACGCGCGACAACACTGTCGGATTATCGATCTTGTAGCCATTGAGATGCAAGATCGGCAGTACCGCTCCATCCCGAATCGGATTGACAAACTTACTCGAATGCCAAGCTGTGGCCATCGGCCCGGTTTCGGCTTCACCATCGCCGACGACCGCGATCGAAATTAGGTCGGGATTGTCAAAGATCGCTCCATAAGCGTGAGAGAGCGCATAACCCAGCTCGCCGCCTTCATGGATCGAGCCTGGTAGTTCGGAAGTACAGTGGCTGCCAATACCACCTGGAAACGAAAAATGTTGAAAAAATTTCTTTAAACCCGCTTCATCCTGACTTTTATCGGTGTAAACCTCACTATAAGTTCCTTCCAAATAAACGGGGCCGAGTACGCCGGGAGCGCCATGCCCTGGCCCTGCGATAAAGATCGCATTTAAGTCTAGTTTTTCGATCGGGCGGTTGACATGAATGTACATAAACGCTAAACCAGGACTCGATCCCCAGTGACCCAAGAGGCGATTCTTGATATGCTCTGGTTGCAGCGGCGATCTTAATAGCGGGTTGTCAGATAAGTAAATCATTCCGACAGCAATGTAACAACAAGCCCGCCAATAAGCATCTATTTTGCGAAGTTCTTCTGAATCTAGTGGCTGACCTGTGATGGTGGCGCGCGCTCGTCCATAAGCACTAGTCGAGTTTACGTCAGAGGGATCGCTCGCCATCTCCTGAGGTCGGGAATTTACCAACATAAGCTTCACAAAGGGTTGAATTTACTGAACTTTGATGAGAGGGCGACATGCTGCCAGTTTCTTAACCCTAACAAACGAATTTGAGGAAATTGTGAGGACTGATTTATTGTCGCTGTGTAAAGTGCGCTAACGCAAAAAAAAATCGATAGCTGTAAAATTTACAGCTATCGATCGAGTCCACTTTAAGAAATTGGTAAATTAGAGTTGCTTGAGAGCTTACGTTTTTCGACCGCTCGACCTTTACTTAATCGCCAACTGGCGATCTTTAACCTTGGCGTACTGACCCATCGGCTGATATTCTGGCACTAAGTCCCCCAGTGCCACGACACATTCAGCCACGTTGCCCCGAGCTGCGGCTTCCAACAAATCGTTAAGTTGCTGCGACAGTTCTTTCCAACCTAACTTCGCTTCGTGGGCACAGAAAATCTTCGGATGCCCTGTCGGCATCGCGGCATTACAATCGATTAACAGTTCTTCGTAGATTTTCTCACCAGGACGCAACCCAGTAATTTCGATTTTGATATCCTTGTGGGGTTCCATCCCATGCAAGCGAATCATTTGTGTAGCCAGGTCGTAGATTTTTACAGGTTCGCCCATATCGAGGAGAAACACTTCACCACCCGTTGCCATCGCACCTGCTTGAATCACCAAAGTAGCAGCTTCAGGGATAGTCATGAAGTAGCGGGTAATATCGGCATGGGTAACAGTCAAGGATTTTCCGGACGCGATTTGCTCGCGGAAGCGGGGAACTACCGAGCCACTACTCCCCAGCACGTTACCGAATCGCACCATCGTAAAGCAAGTAGTGTGGGTAGGGAGATCGGCTAAACCTTGCAGTACCAACTCAGCGGCGCGTTTGGTCGCACCCATGATGTTCGTCGGACGAACGGCTTTATCGGTAGAGATCAGGACAAATTTGTGGACTCGACAAGCGATCGCGCATTTAGCAGCAGTTAATGTACCGCCAATATTATTGATCGCCCCAGAGATGGGATTGGCTTCGACGATCGGCACATGCTTGTAGGCTGCTGCGTGATAGAGAGTTTCAACTTGATAGTCAGTCAGCACCTGCGTCAACTTTTGAGCGTCAGTGACCGATCCCAGGCAAGCAACTTTCGCTAATTCGGGGTAATTTTCGCCTAATTCCATGTCCATCTGGTAGAGTGCAAATTCATGCAACTCATAGATGATAAGTATTTTAGGCTGCTGCTTGGCAATTTGCCGACAGAGTTCCGACCCGATCGATCCCCCGCCTCCAGTTACTAATACCACTCGATCGGTAATGTCATGCTGAAGTAATTCGGGTCTTGCGGCAATCGGTTTTCGGCCTAAAAGATCTTCGATGTCTAATTCGCGAATTTTATTGACCGAGACATGACCGCTCAAAATCTCAGTGATACTCGGTACGGTTTTGACTGGTACGCCCAAAATTTGGAGTTGCTGTAAGATCTCCCGTTTGCGCTGTCCTTCGATCGAGGGCATCGCCAGGAGAATCTCTTCGAACCCAATATTTGCTTTTAACTTCAGCAAATCTGCTGGGGCATATACCCGCGTACCCTGGACGTTACGACCCTGAAGATAGCGACTATCATCGACAAACCCGATCGATTGTTTACCACGGTCTCCAGCCAAGGCTTGAGCGAGGATACAACCAGCGCTACCAGCGCCATAGATGACGACCCGACAAGTATGTTTAATGGGATAGTTGATCCGGCGGACTTGACCTAAAGTCAACCGGACGCTCAGCCGAAAACCGACGATTAAAATTAGTGTTAGTATTCCATCATCGATCGGCAATGACATTGGGATCGTCGGGTCTACATACAATTTAACGATCGCGGCAGTAATTACCGAACTGCATAAGACCGCCTTGGCAATCGTTAACAGAAATTCTCCTCCCGTGTACCGTAAGACCTGTTGATAAATCCCAAACACCCAAAACATTCCGATCGTGACGGCGATCTTCAGCACCACAAATGTGCCATGCTGCCAGAGTTCGATGGGTATGAAGCCAAATCCCCACTCAATCCCGATCGCAGCACAAATTGAAGTCAGGAACAAACCGATGTCGATCGCCGTCAGGATCGTATACTTCTGACTGTTAGAAAGTGCATCAACCAGTTTTTCAAGAGTTTTTGCTGTAGCTTCAATACTCAACAAAGATCGGCTGTTAGTGAACATAGTGTTATGACACGATCGACGGTTTTAACAAAGTGGAAATTATTTTTTCAACCAAGTTTTAAACTTGATTTCTCTACTTTACTAACAATATCGCAATCTAACCGATAAGTTAGTTTAGTAAATTGGCAACCGATCGAACGAACCGATCTAAACTGAGGACTTTTGAGCGACTGCGATGCTCGGGGACAGCTTATGGGAGTTTGGCCAATACTTCTAAAGTATATTTTTTTCCGGCAAATGTACTCAGCCAAATATCTGAACTTGGCAGACAGAGGCTGAGAGCAATCGCGCTACTGTCTCGATCTGAAAAGTCTTGGATTAGGAAAAAATATGCGTAAATTCAACTGATGGGTGGAACAAACTACTGCCCAAAAGCGATCGCTTTATAAACTTACAACAAATAATTAATTTCTCTCGATCCGGAAATTTACAGTAGAATGTAAGTGAATACTTTTCCGGTGAGGAGTGCACTAGGGAAACCATGAACAAAAAAAACCAACAATCTAATTTCAAATACGCCCAAGTCGGTCGAATTGCAGCTTTGCTATTAGGCTCGATTGCGACAGGTATGCTGGCTACCGGATCGGCATTTGCCGAATCGAATGCGCCCCGTAGCAATGACTCGCTTGGCAAGCTCACTACATCTGCGCCAACGACCGAGACGTTCAAAACCGATCGCCCGACTACTGCGCCAGCAGCTAAACAGATCGCTCAAGCTAGCGATGTTGCCGGTAACTGGGCAGAACCTTTCATCAGAGTTTTAGTTGAGAAAGATATCATCAAGGGGTATCCCGATGGCACTTTCCGACCCGACCAACCGATCACCCGCGCTGAATTTGCCGCGTTACTCAACAAAGCTTTCGAGCTTCAACCTGTGCGGGCTGCTCGTAAATTTAAAGACGTACCCAAAAAATACTGGGCCGCAGATGTCATCCAAAAAGCTTACCAAAGTGGATTTTTGGCTGGCTATCCCAACGGTACCTTTGCTCCCAAACAAAATATCGTCCGGATTCAAAGTTTAGTTTCGCTAGTTAATGGCAGCAAGTTAGAGCCGACTGGCACATTAGATCTAAATAGCGTATTTGGCGATGCCGCTCAAGTACCTAGTTACGGTCAGAACGCATTAATCGCCGCAACCCAACGTTGCGTAGCGGTGAGTGTCGAGTACGATAGCAGCAAGCTCCCTGGTGGTAACTTCGGCCCCAATACCGTTGCCACTCGTGCTGATGTAGCTGCATACATCCACCAAGTATTAGTCGGTGCAGGCAAATTAACTGCTTTACCTGCTAACAGTCCTGGGAATAAATACATCGCATCTTGTCCTCAAGGTACATATGTAACTAGCATTACTGGCACTACACCGCCACCTGCTACAGTGACTGCTGATGAAGCGATCTCTAAATTAAGCGTTCCCGGTCAATTACCCGAAATCGCGGGTAAATCTGGTGCTGTCAATACATTCCCCGTCGGCGGTCTCGGTACGCCGACAGCATTTGGAGCGAGCACGGGCTTGTTTGTTGGTGCTAGCTACCAAAATCAAACTCGTCCGAATATCTACGGGACTCCGCCAAATGCTGTTGTACCACCTTTCACGCCAGGAACAACCAAAGGTGCAGAGACTTATGCTTACTCTGCTGGTATCGGTCTGGGTGACGCACGTAATTTCGTGGGCTTAGAGACAGTTGCGACTACTTACAACCGACCTAACGCTGGTATTTTTGATAATGGTGGCATCAGTTTCAAACTGCACAAATTAATCGGCGAAAACTTTGCGATCGCTGGTGGATTTGAAAATGCGATTACGTTCGGTAACAACTCTGGCGTTCCTGGTTTCTCCCGTGATGGCGGCGTAAATGGCGGTCGGACTGGCTATGGTGTAGCTAGTATCGTCCTCAATCCCGACCCTAATCCTGGCTTCTTCAGCAACACTACTCTCTCGGTCGGTGCTGGTGCTGGTCGCTTCCGGACTGTTGGCGATATCCGCAATGGACGCGATACTGTCAACGTCTTTGGTAGTATCGGTACGCGCTTATCCTCTAACTTCTCCCTCGTTGCTGACTGGAACGGTCAAGATTTGGGCGTTGGTTTACCCATTACCATTCCTTTCGGCGATGGTGGTGCTTCCTTCCAAGTTACTCCCGCGCTTGTCGATCTAGTAAATAATGAAACAGGCGGTTCGCGCTTTGTTGTCAGCGGTGGTTTGGGTATCCAATTCTAATCGCAGCTAGTCGATTGTTTATCTGAGGGAAGTTTGAGCGCGAGCGCTCAAACTTCCCAATCGAATTATTCATCTTCGTCATACACGAGTGCAAACTATGAAAATATCTGCTTATCTCTTAGGGTTGCTGGCAGTAGCTAGTCCGATCGCCTTCAATATTACTGCTGTTAACGCTCAAGTCGGTAACGGTTCTGACAACGGTAACATCTTTAATTCGTTCGTCAATGTTGGTGGCGGCGGCATTCGCGGCGGCGGCGGTCAACCTTCCTATGCATCTGCAAGTCAAAGTGCTGTAGACCAATTTTCACAATCTTTAACTGCAAATAGCCTCGGCGACCAAGCTACTTTCGATACGATCAATGGTGGCGCACCTGGGCCTCTAGTTGCAGCTTTAGTACCCAGCGGCGTTCCTGCTGATGGTGCGACTGGTAAAGCAGCAGCTAATTTAGCTACTACCGTTCAAGGAATGCGGTCTGGTAACGGTAATATCAATGCCACCAAACTCAATGCAGCTGTGCCCGCTTATAACGACTACGTGAAAGCGCTAGTTGGCGAATTAGGCCCTGAAAAAGCACTTGCTAACGCACCTGCCGGTCAAAAAGCACTGCAAGGATTGTTGAGCCAATTGGTTCAAGTTGCTAGCCAATCAGCACCTGCGCCCGCGCAGTCGGCACCTAGCACACCTACTACGCCTACCACACCTGCTACGCCTAGTACACCTTCGGATCCAACAGTTCCATCCGTACCTACTACTCCACCTGCACCCCCAACTCCTAGATAGTAGCTCGATCTAAATTATCGACTGCTAGGATGTAACTAACAGGAGTGAGAAACAGGTTTTCTCACTCCTGTTCTTGTTTTAGATATATACACTTATTGCTCCTCCCCTGTATGACCGAAACAATGACCGATGGCTTGCCCACACAGATATCGATCGAGTTATCGAGTAACGATCGCGCGATTGCATTAGCAGGTACTCAGGACGAAAATCTGAAAATCTTGGCGCAACAAACTGGGGCGAGATTGGTATTGCGCGGACAGGATCTAATTGTCAGTGGTACGAGCGCTCAAATCGATCGTGCGAGTGCAATTATTCGGCTATTACAACCATTCTGGCAAGAGGGGAAGCAGATTTCAGCAGTAGAAATTCGGACAGCAGTACAAGCGGTGGACGAGGGTAAGCAAGAGCGATTGCGGGCGATTCAAACTGAGATTCTCGCGACCAATCGTAAAGGCGATCGAATTCGCCCAAAAACTCTCGCTCAGTGGGAATACGTGCGTGCCATCCGCCAACACGAACTGACTTTTTGTATCGGCCCTGCAGGGACTGGGAAGACTTATTTAGCCGCAGTTTTAGCCGTTCGAGCATTGCTTAATGGCGAGTGCGAACGCCTTGTGCTGACTCGTCCAGCCGTCGAAGCTGGTGAGAAATTAGGGTTTTTGCCTGGAGATCTCCAGCAGAAAGTCGATCCGTTTTTGCGCCCATTGTATGACGCTCTGCATGAATTTATCGATGCCGATAAGATTCCGGGACTAATGGAGAAAGGGACGATCGAAATCGCACCGTTGGCTTACATGCGGGGGCGGACGTTAAGCAATGCCTTTGTAATTGTCGATGAGGCACAGAATACTACCCCATCACAAATGAAAATGTTACTGACGCGGCTCGGTTATCGATCGCGCATGGTCGTGACTGGCGATGTGACGCAAACCGATTTACCGGCAAATCAAACTTCCGGATTGGTTATTTCCCAACAAATATTGCAGAACATCGAAGGGATTAAATTCTGTTATTTTACCAAAAGCGATGTAGTGCGCCACGCGCTAGTAGAGCGAATTGTCGCAGCATACGAACGACACGAGACCGTAAATCGATCGAAAAGTGATTGATTCTATGCTGCAATCGTTTCTACCACATAAGCTGTAGATAAAACCTATCCGCAGTGCCAAAATTCTACAATGGTAGCTCCCTGGCACTGCGGAGTTTGCGGTATTGTAACTGAAGTGCGTCTGCAGCGACAAAAATTTCGGCAGTAAGTTCGTCAGGAATTAGTTGGGGAGATTGAGATTCGACAATCGGCCGATCTTGCTCGAAGATTTTCATCGTTCGCCGAGCGGCATCTCGATCTGCCCACTTTCCGGTAAAAAAGCTCCGAAAGTTCACCCATTTACTTATGGTAGTATTCAGATCGAGCGGAACGTGCGCCGTCCAGATCGTTAATTGACCGAAGGGAAGATAGACTTCGAGAAAGGTGAGATTGGGCAATACAAATCCCGTGCGGGTTTTAATCGGCGGGCGCTCTTTTTTTGCCAGCAGTTTCCACAAACCTTTCGGGGGATTAGCATCGAGCATCACTGTCGCACTAGCCCCCCAGTCAAAATTCTCAATTATCAAATCGTCAATTTCGGGCGCGTCAGGGTTGCCAAACGCGCCTCCATGCACGAAAGGTGCGTGAGCAAAATCTAAACTGTTTTCCAACACGCGCTCGTAATTAGCATTCCAGTGAAATTCACCATGAATCGATCGCAGCTCCTTGGCTCCAAATTGGGGAATATCTGGCAGGGGGATTTGCTCCGCTCGCGCTGACTCGCCAATAAAAAGCCACACCCAACCATATTTTTCTCGGACTGGATAAGTGGTCATTTTGGCCCGATCGGGAATTTTAGCCGAGCCTTGCTGTGAAGGAATTTTGACACAAGTACCATCCGATCGATATTGCCAACCATGATAGGGACAAACCAGACAATCTCCTTCTACCCAACCATTTGCTAAAGCTGCTCCACGATGGCTACAAGCATCGTCCATCGCTTGAATTTGCCCATCAGCAGTGCGAAACAGTACTAGCTTGCGATCGATGATGTGCAGCGAGCGTGGTCGAACATCGATGAGATTGCTAAATTCGACAGCATACCAAAAGTTGTTTAACATCTTATCTCGATCGACTTCTAGTGGTCACTATAGCAATTTCAGCAGCGCTTAACCGCTGAGTGCGCCGATCTCCCACCTAAATAATCCCGATCGAAATTCGCGATCGAGTTCGGTCGATCGCGAAGCTAATTTCCAGAAGGTCGTATTTTTAGAGTTACTCGGTGGAGTACCTCTTAAGCAAATATCCTTAACCCGTTGGCGTAGCCTCTCCGGTAGGAGAAACTCAAGTTAAATTAGTTAATAATCGCTCTGTACAGACTGGTATTCATTAAGATCGCTCTGACGAGAAAACAGATATCCCTCAATCTTTAAAATTTATGTCTCGCCGTTATTTTCTCAATAGTTTATTAGCAATGTGTCTGAGTGCGATCGCGTGGCTGAATGTCACCCCTGCAGTATGGGCGATGGGCGGGAAACTACCGACATTGGATCTACCCGCACCTGAATTTACACTACCGACGAATACAGGTAAAGGGCAAATCTCGCTCGCTGATTATTCAGGGAAATGGGTGGTTTTATATTTTTACCCTAAAGACTTTACTTCTGGCTGTACGTTGGAAGCACGGAGATTTCAACAAGATATCAGCAAGTATCAACAACGCCATGCCGAAATTGTCGGTGTGAGTGCGGATTCGATCGATTCTCATGCGGAATTTTGCGATTCGGAGGGGTTGAAGTTCCCGCTTTTGGCCGATACCGATGGGGCGATTAGTAAGGCTTATGGTTCGTGGATGGGGATTTATTCGATGCGTCACAGTTTTATCATCGATCCGCAAGGTGTTTTGCGTGCTACGTTTACGGATGTCAATCCTACCGCTCACAGTAAGGAAGTATTAACCGAACTCGATAAGCTCCAACACGTGAGAGTTTAATAATTTAACGTGAGTTCGGGTTAAGAGGAGCCTGGAGACTGAAGTCTCGGCTCATGATGCAAAGTCCGCCGTCGTGGACTAGTTTCTTAGCGTCCACGACGGCAGATTTTGTGCTCCGTTCGTGGAGCGTCTGCCTCAGCAGAGGAAAGGTTTCTAGACGCTCAGGTTATAGGTAACAATTTGGGTTAACTATCAAACAAAACAGTCGTCATATAATTTTCTGCCCATTCAGTACCAAAAGCGTTTTCTAGAATGCGGCGAGTTTTATCGTTTTGTTGTTGCTTGGTGCAATAGTAGTTTTGTGCGGCAACGATTTCAGCGCGTTCGATCGAACTGACGGGGACAGAGCAAGCTGCTTGTTGACAGTGAATCGTCAGCATCGCCGTCACTCGATCGAGAAACCATTGCTCTTCTTCGGGAGAAGTCGGGCGCACAAAAAAGCAAAATTCCGAGAAAATATCCGCCCATTCTGGCAATTCGCGCGGTTGAGTGAATTTGTGTGTGGGTAATTGGTGCAGGGGGATGCGATATTTATCTGGCAATACTCGCTGGGCATTGAGTGGGGATAAATCGGCAATTGCGGCGCTGATTTGTCCGCGCCCTGCGACGATATCCGTCCCAAACATCGGTAGTGCGTACTCCGAATGCGGAAACATCACACAATGGAGAATGTCTAAGTTCTTCCCAACTTTGGCGAGTTCGAGATGGAGTTTCCGAAATTGGGGCGTTTGATAGCACTTATTTTCGATGACTAGCTTTTCCCCTTCTAGTCGTCCTTCGACATAGCCTAATTCCGCCGGAAGGTGATACGGAGACAGATCCAAGTATTTTTCCCACACGGTTTCGATCGCATTTGCAAGTTGCTGAATGAGATTGTGTTGGCGCGAGCGCAGCGAATGGGTACTAGTTTCGAGCATAAAATTAAAGGTGGTTTTCCCAGTCGGTGTCGATCGCGCTGGCAAGTTGCTGAATCGGAGGGTGGTGGCGCGCTCTCAGTGATGAATTGATTAATTCATCCCTAATTCCGCAGTAGCCATTTTTGACTATTGAGCCGGAGGATTACGCCTGAGACGAGCAGCTCGAGGGTGATTTTACGTTCGTCGATCGGGAAGGGTTCGATCGTACTCGATTTATTCCCGCGATCGTGGCAGGAGATCGCCCCTAATTCCGCAGTAGCCATTTTTGACTATTGAGCCGGAGGATTACGCCTGAGACGAGCAGCTCGAGGGTGATTTTACGTTCGTCGATCGGGAAGGGTTCGATCGTGCTCGATTTATTCCCACGATCGCCCCTAATTCCGCAGTAGCCATTTTTGACTATTGAGCCGGAGGATTACGCCTGAGACGAGCAGCTCGAGGGTGATTTTACGTTCGTCGATCGGGAAGGGTTCGATCGTGCTCGATTTATTCCCACGATCGCCCCTAATTCCGCAGCAGCCATTTTTGACTATTGAGCCGGAGGATTACGCCTGAGACGAGCAGCTCGAGGGTGATTTTACGTTCATCGATCAGGAAGGGTTCGATCGTGCTCGATTTATTCCCACGATCGTGGCAGGAGATCGCTCGTTGCCCTTGGATATTATCATCGATGAAATAGACGTTAAATTGGCGTTGTCCGCCATTCCAATGACCGATGACTTGACTGCACTCTGGCGCGGTTTCAAAGCCTTTGACGGGGATTTTCGCCCGTTCTAGATCGATTTGAAGATCGCTAATGCCTTTGTCAGCGAGGGCTTGCTTGAGGGCGGGTAAATAGTCTTGTTGGATAAAGTCAGTGAAGGGCTTATCCTCAAGCGCAGGTGCTTTTTCCTTCTTGGGGGGAACTTTTTTTTCCGCAGGTGCAGCGGTATCGGGTGCAGGTGCCGCCGCATCCGTAGCAGGTGGTTTGGCTTGTTTCCCTGCGGCTGCGGGAGCTTTGTCTTGAGATTCTTCTGCCATATCGATCGCTTACATTGCTTTACAGGACACAGGGAGCAGTCTCTCTCATTTTACCGCAACCACCGCTAGCTCGATCGATCTCTATGTGAGGATGCTAAATTCGACGACCCATCTAGCCGCAGAAGCAATCCAGATTGCCATTTAGCAACGTTTTGAGCCATCCAGCCAAGAGTAAAGCAGTGAAAAAATAGCAATATTAGCGCAATGGACGAAGGCAAAGTGCAATATAATATCTAGGCTGGCTGCTTTCTGGTTTTAATGACCGGAAGGCGGGGCGCAAGCCCCTGACTTCAGGCATGGGGTCGAGCCTATCGCGGCTTTAGCCGCCTTGGAGCGATTCCGCTGCTTTAGCAGCAGTATGCGCCCCAAGTGTTCTAATAAGCTCTCGAATGACGGCGGTTTTGGTCTGTCCATTATCTTCACAGTACTGTTCCAATATCTCAAACTCTTTCTCAGTAACAATAATATCTATTCGTCTCTTTATTGCTGCCATGTGTTGATTCTTACGGTGTTTTACTGTATAATCATAACATGAAGCTTAGATACCAGTACCGAATTTATCCCACCCAACAGCAGCAATACGATCTGGCTAGATTGTTTGGTTGTTGTCGAGTTGTGTATAACGACGCACTGACACTATGCAAAGCCTCTGAAAAGTTGCCTAGCAATGGCGACTTGCAGAAGAGCTGTATCACCCAAGCTAAGAAAACTCTGGAGCGTGAGTGGCTGAGTGAAGTATCAAACATCCCTCTCCAGCAGTCTGTTATCGATTTGGGCACCTCGTATCAAAACTTTTTCGATTCCCTCAAAGGCAAACGGAAAGGCAAAAAACTAGGTACTCCCAGATTTAAAAAGCGTAAGGGCAAACAATCAGCTAGGTTTAGAATCGGTGGTTTCTCCATCAAGAATGAGAAGCTATCGCTGGCTAAAATTGGGCTAATTGAGGTTGTGTGGTCGAGAGATCTGCCATCTGAAGCTAGCTCGGTAACAGTAATCAAAGATGCAACAGATCGTTATTTTGCTAGCTTTGTTGTTGAAGTCGATCCAGTTTTATTACCCGATAACGGACAGTCGATAGGTATCGATCTAGGAATCATCGATTTTGCTACTTTCGATACTGGGGAAAAGATTAAATCTCCTAAGCCTCTTAAACAAAGACTTAAAAAGCTTCGGAAGGCACAGCGCAAACACGCTAAAACCGACAGGGGGAGTAAGAGAAGGGAACGGGCGCGGAAACGAGTAGCTAAGGTTCATGCGAAGATTTTCGATGTTCGTAAAGACTTTCTGCATAAATTATCCACTAGAATTATTCGTGAAAATCAAACGATAGTTTTGGAAGATTTGGCAGTTTCTAATATGGTGAAAAACCGTAAGTTGTCTCGTGCTATTTCTGATTTAGGTTGGCGCAGTTTTAGAACCATGCTAGAGGCTAAATCAGTGATGTATGGTCGAGACTTTAGGGTTATTAGCCGATGGGAACCAACCAGTCAAAGATGCTCATGCTGTGGTGAGATTGGCGGGAAGAAAGAGCTTGCTGTCAGAGAATGGGAATGCCTATTTTGCGGTGCCATACACGATCGAGACGTTAATGCAGCGGTGAATATCAAAGTTGCGGGTGGATTGCCCGAAACTCTAAACGGACGGGGAGGATTGCGTAAGACTACCACTAAGGTAGCGGCTTCCTGTGAAGCGTCAACCATCCCATTGATGAAGCAACTTTCGTTGTTCCACTAGTCGGAATCCCCTTGCTTAACGAATCGAGCCGCTTGCGGTGAGAGAGTGTAGCTATGGGGTGGATATCAAATTCGTATTGGATGGCGAACAATTATGAGTTCAAATCAGCAGTTTCTGCAAAATTTATACGAAGCTTTCAACAAAGGCGAGATTGAAACAATCATTTCGGTGATGCGCCCGGACGTGAAATGGGCGAATGGGGTGGAAGGCGGTTTCGTTTATGGACGCGACGCGGTGCGCGAATACTGGACTAATCAATATCAGGTTATTCAAGTGCAGCTTGAAACCTTAAAATTTGAGACGGATGAAAACAATCGAAATGTCGTTACCGTTCATCAAATCGTCAGAGATTTGCAAGGCAATTTGCTCGCGGATGCAACAATTCAGCAAATATTTACCATTGAGAATAGTTTGATTAGTCTTTACGAAATTGGCGAAACCGAAACAATCCAAGAGATGATTCAAAAGACGAGAACTCCCAATGAGTAATTGGGAAGGCAGTTCTAAGTCGCCTTTAGGAAAAAAAATTGGAGCTTTAACTCTTGGGCGATCGCTGATAGCTCTTGAGTGCGCACTGTCATAGTATTCCGCGATCGCCTAGAATATTTATCGAAATGGCGACAAATGAGATAATTGAATAGCAAATAACACAGTTACACCGCGAATATGCATAGTTTTCCGCGCGTTCTGGATCTGTTAGATTTAGCCTGGGCATTCGGGCTAATTGCGATCTCGATCGGTTTATTGCAGTGGCAACGCGTCAAGATCGGCGGACAGCTGGCTGTGGCTGCGGCGCGATCGCTGTTGCAGTTATTGGTGATGGGTTTTGGGTTGCAGGTAATCTGGCAACTGAACCAGCCACTCGTCACCGTCGGCGCGATTTTTGTCCTGGCGATCGCGACCGCAATTGCCGCTAGCAATCGCATCAGCGATCGAGTGCAGAATTTACTCCCGATCGTCAGTGGAGCTATCCTCACGAGTCTAATTGTGGCGCTAGGGTATACAATTTTAGTGGTAATTAAGCCAACCAATTGGCACCAACCACAGTATTTACTGGCTTATGCCGGAATTAGCTTAGGCTATGTGCTCAATAGTACGGCGGTTGCTGGCGAGCGTCTGATAAGTGAAATCGATCGACATCAAGTAGAAATCGAAACACATCTAAGTCTGGGTGCAACTCCCGATCTGGCGATCGCTACCTATCGGCAAGCAGCGATTAAAGTTGCCTTATTGCCCACGATCGAAACGCTGATGGTAGCGGGGTTGGTGGCGATTCCGGGGTTTTTAACTGGAGAGCTGCTAGCTGACGTTCAACCTGTCAATGCGGCTGGATATCAGATCGTCGCGTTATTTACCGCGATCGCTACTAATACAATTGCGGCGTTGCTGGTGACAAAAGGAATTGCCAATCGTTATTTCACCCGTCACGCTCAATTAAAGACATTAGAATAAAACTCAAGATCCAATGAAACTGCGAACAAATTACCCAGTTTTTCAGTCGAGGATAATAAAGTGTTTGGTTTGAATCGATTTTACTCCTAATTTTGTTAAATAATCTAGTCATGCAACTATCAATTAGTTATAAAGCAGCCACTGCACTTGCAGTATTTGCTAGCTATTTAAGCATAATTTGTCCTCAAGCGATCGCCGCGAACAGCCACCCGTCTATCGTCCACCATGCCGATCGACAGCTCGCCCAAGATTATCAAAAACAAGCGGACGATCTATTGACATCCGGCAATCAAAAATTTGAGTTGGACAATTATGCTGGTGCAGTTGCCGACTTTACTAAGTCAATTCAAATCAGCCCCAACTTTGAGAAAGCATTTTTTAATCGGGCTGTTGCCTATAGTCTCTTGGGCGATCGCCGCAATGCAATCGAGGACTATAGCCAAGTCATTAAATTGAATCCCAATAATGTGAATGCGCTGTTCAATCGATCGGCACTGCGGGAGAAACTAGGCGATAAACAAGGCTCGCTGAGCGATCTCGAGCGCGTAATTCAAGTCGATCCTACCTATGCAGATGCCTATCTCAATCGTGGCAACTTTCGCCAAGAATCGGGAGATTTAGCTGGAGCGACTAGCGATTTTTCGCAAGTTATCAAACTCACGCCGAAGAAAGCTAAAGCTTATCTCAATCGCGGCTTGGCTCGATATTTAGCGGGAGATCGTCAAGGAGCGATCGCCGATTACGATCGAGCAATTCAACTCAATCCTAAATATCAACTCGCCTATAACAATCGTGGCTGGGTAAAATCAGAACTAGGTGATAGTACAGGCGCGATCGCCGATTACGATCGAGCAATCGCTCTCGACCCGAGTTATTATATCAGCTACTACAATCGGGCGAATACTCGGCGCAAGGCTGGCGATTATCAAGGTGCGATTAACGATTACAATAAAACTATCGAAATCAAACCCAATTACTCGGCAGCTTATACCAATCGGGGCATTGTCAAAAGAGAGTTAAAAGATTTTAAAGCATCTGCTGATGACTTTAGTACGGCGGTGATTCTCAATCCCAATTCTGCCGAAGGTTATTACAATCGGGGGATCGCTCGTCAGGCGCTCAACGAGCGATCGGGTGCGGTTAGCGATTTCAAAACTGCGGCTAAATTGTATCAGCAACAGGGAAATAAACGCGAATCCGATAAGGCGTTAACTTTGGTGTGGCAAGTCGAGCACCAGCAATAGCCAAGATTTAGCCGTTTTGAGATAATAGCGCAAGTGCTGCCTGAGCAGAGTCGAGATCGAGCTGTAAGTAACCTCACATCTTGCACCAGTTTGAAAATATTAGTGTTAACCCTAGCTCCAGGGTACCCACAAGGGGCACCCCTACGCAATTAACCTGTAGGGGTGCCCCTTGTGGGTACCCTAAGATCTCTGCTTTTACTAGTCTTTCTGTATTGGTGCAAGATGTGAGGTTACTTGAGTTCGGGTTAAGAATCGATCGCTAAAATTCTCAAAATGGTGATGCCATCGATCTCGGGAACTACTTCGGCCAAGTGAAATAGAAAGTGGTGCCCTTACCGATTTGGGACTCTAGCCGCAGCGTACCGCCTTCGGCTTCGACGATCTTTTTGACGATCGCGAGGCCAATCCCGGTGCTATCGGTGCGCTGTTGGGGATTGACTGCTTGAAAGATCCGAAACACCCGATCGTGATTGGCCGGATCGATGCCAGGGCCATCATCAGCGATCGCAAATTCATAGCATTCGGGGCGTTCGGCGATGCCCAAGTGAATCATGCCATCAGCGCGATCGTGATGTTTAATCGCATTGCCAAGCAGATTGGTAAATACTTGGGATAACAGCATTCGCTTGGTATAGAGCGTCGGCAGGTTTTGGGCGATCGCGATCGTAAATGTCGGCGGCGGTGCCAGTGTGTAGATCGTTTCCGCGATTAGATCGGCGACAGCAACCGGCTCGATCGAGTCTTCGGAGCGACCGATCCGGGCATAGTCGAGCAGTCCGTCGATCGTGGCTGACATGCGATCGATCCGACCGCGCAACAAGTTCATTTGCTCTTGAGTGCTAGCGGTTAGCGACCCTTCTAAGTCTTCTTCGATCCAGATGGAGAGATTGGAGACAGCACGCAGGGGCGCTTTGAGATCGTGGGAGACGATATGCACGAAGCTGTCTAGCTCTTGATTGCGGGCTTCGAGTGCGGCGAGGGTTTGTTGGAGTTCTCGTAGCGCAATTTGCTGTTCGGTGATGTCAGTATTCGTACCAAACCAGCGCAGCACCTGTCCCGCTGCATCGACGATCGGAATCGCCCGTGATAAAAACCATCGGTAAGTGCCATCTCGACCTCTGAGCGGAAACGTATCTTCCCATTCTTGGCCTATTTCTACATGGTGACGAAAAAGCTCGACCACCCGATCGACGTGTTCGGGATGATGCACTTGCTGCCATCCCCATCCCTGCATTTCCGCTAACGTCGTACCAGTGTAATCAAACCAACGACGGTTGTACCAGAACAGTCCACCGTCTGCATCTGCCATCCAGGCAAACTGAGACATATTATCTGCTAAATTGCGGAATCGCTCTTCACTCTCGCGCAAAGCAGCTTCTGCCTGTTTGCGGTCGGTAATGTCATGGGCTTCGGCGACGATCGTGACGACGCTACCTGTCTCATCGAAGACGGGTTTGAGCGAAAAATCGGTAGTCAGGATTACGCCGCTAGGTTGGGGAAATTGGACTTCAAAGCGGCTGAATTCGCCATTGGCAGCTTTGGCGATCGCGGCTTGGAGTTGTTGCTGAAGCTGCTCTGTATGCCACCAAGGCGTATCCCAAAAATACTTGCCAGCAATATCTTCTTTGCGCGCCGAGATCGAATCTAGAGCGGTTTGATTGACTTCTAGCAGCACTCCATCGAGGCTGACGATGCCCATCAGCTCGAAACTTTGCTCGAAAATCGCACTGAACTTGCGCTCGCTCTCCCGTAATGCTATTTCCTGTTGTTTGCGATCGGTGATATCGTGGGCGATCCCATACATTAAATTGAAATCTGGTAATGGCATCGTACTCCACGATAACCACCGATATGAACCATCTTTACAACGGTAGCGATTTTCAAAGTTCGCAGTCGCCCAACCCTCACTCAATCCGCGTTGCACGGCAGTTTGAGTAGACTCCAAATCGTCGGGATGGATGAATTCAAAAAAAGGTCGTGCCATGAGTTCGGCAGTAGTGAAGCCCAAAACCTTCTCCCAAGCAGGATTGAGCCGGGTAAAATAGCCATCAAAATTGCCGATCGCCAGTAGATCGATCGACAGATTAAAAAAGCGATCGCGTTCTTGTTCTGCGGCGCTCCGATCTGCTTCCATCCGTTTACGATCGCCAATATCTCGAAAATAAATGCCGATCCCTTCGGCGGCGGGATAAAGATGCACCTCAAACCAACTCTCAGTCGGCTCGAACCAAACTTCCGTGTGCAGGGTAACTCCATCGGTGAGTGCCCTTCGATAATCCCGCTCGGTATCCCCACCCACTAACGATGGAAACAGATCCCAATGAGATCTGCCTAGAAATTCTGCGGGTGCCAAGTTGGTGAGATGACAAATTATTTGGGTAGCAGCACGATTAGCATAAATAACCAGCCAGTCTCGATCGAGACTAACATAAGCATCGGTCATGTTTTCCCAGATATCGATAATCTGCTGATTCGCTGCTTGCAGTTGGCTCTCGGCTTGTTTTTGGGCGGTCAGATCGCGCCAAGATACCATAAAGTTATCATTGTTTAACAGGCTGGCATGGAGGGCATAATATTTAACGAGCCTTTCTCCACCAAAAACATCCTCATAAACTAGATCTTCTTTTATCAGCGGTTGTCCAGTCGTTACCAACTGGCAGTACTCTTCAAATAATCCGGATGTGCGAAAGGCGGGAAACATTTCACATAGAGATTTGCCAAGATCGTCGCTACTCATCCGATTGCTGGCTAGTGCTGCTGGATTGAGATAGTCAAATCGAAAGTCGATAATCTGTCTGGTTTCAGCTCGCATGACAGAATAGAGACCGACACAATCGCTCATATTGTCGATCGAGATCCGAAAACGATCTTCAATCTGTTGCAATTGCTGTCGCAGGCGATGATTTTCGATCGCTTTTTGCATCGTCAACTGCAACAACTCTACGGTCAGATCGCGCTTAATGAGGTAATCTTGGGCACCTAATTTGATGGCACGAACGGCAATACTTTCGCTACCTTGCCCCGTCAGGATCACCACGGGCGGCGGATTGAGATATCGAGCGGACAATTCTCCTAAAAACTCCAACCCGTCCCCATCGGGCAGGGAGTAATCGAGCAATACAGCATCATACTGGTGGAGTTGACAGAGTTCTCTGCCCTGCGCTAATGATTCCGCCTCCAGCAGTCGATAGGTATAGTTGGGAGCGGTCAGGAGCGAGCGTCGATACAACTCGCGATCGGCTGCAAAATCCTCGACGATGAGTATTGTGTAGGGTGAATTACTCATAAGTTGAAGTTGTACAAATGCAAACTCTAATCTTTGCCTGCACAAAAGCCGATTAGTAGTTTTTTCTATTATTCCAAAACTGTATCATATTTACCTCGTTTTCTCCAGGCGATCGCCCACTGTCCAAACCGCGCTCAAAATTTGCAAATCGAGATGCTGGGCTATGCCCAGCATCTCGATTTGCACCAATCTCCCATCTAGACACATCGATTTATCTCGCCAACTTATACCACATAATCATCGATGATACATGGATCGCAGCAGTGTTGAAGTCGGGAATTTGCGCTCTAGAGTTGTTCGATCGGGAGCAGAGATAAATGGCGTTAACCCGTAAAATAAAAGGGCGACTAGTTTGAGTAGCATCCACACTAGAATCCAAAATCAAGGTGCTGTTATGCGGATTTATCCGTGGACTCAATCCAAAATCCTGTCTTGACTCGCATAATCCAACATCCAAAATCCGATGAGATTATTAATTAGCAACGATGATGGGGTCTTCGCTTTAGGTATCAAGACATTAGCGGATACATTGGCTTTAGCTGGACATGAGGTAATTGTCGTCTGTCCCGATCGCGAGCGATCGGCTACCGGACACGGTTTGACGCTGCACGATCCGATTCGTGCCGAATTCGTAACGGGAGTATTTCATCCCAGTATCAAAGCATGGTCTTGTTCTGGGACTCCCGCAGATTGCGTCAAGTTAGCTCTGGGTGCATTATTAGACAAGTTCCCCGATTTTGTCCTCTCCGGCATCAACCACGGCGCGAATCTCGGTACAGACGTTTTGTACTCGGGAACGGTGTCTGCGGCGATGGAAGGGACGATCGAAGGCATTCCGAGTATCGCATTCAGCCTCACGAGTTTTAGTTGTCAAGAATTTCAGCCAGCAGCGGATTTTGCGAAGACATTAATTAGTCATTTGGAGCAGCAACCATTAGCGGAATCGATGTTATTAAACATCAATATTCCGCCAGTTCCTACCCCTGAAATTGCCGGAGTTAAAGTGACTCGTCAAGGCATCCGCCGCTATTTCGATACCTTCCAAAAGCGGGTCGATCCGCGCGGCAAAACTTACTATTGGCTCTCGGGAGAGGTAGTACAAGATCTGGATCAGCCGGAGCATTTGCACTTGCCACCAGAGATCGAAACTGACGTACAAGCGATTAAACGTAACTATATTACGATCGTGCCACTCCAGTTTAATATGACCTCAACTACGGGAATTTATGGTCTCAAGGATTGTGGTGTAGAAGATTTGAAATTTATGGATTAGCTAGCGTCAGTTTGGTTAGTATCTGTCCAATGCGGAGTGGCAAGCTTTATGTATTGGTGGGTTACGAGTTTTACTGGTGGGGGCAGAACAACGATTGTGTCTTGAAAAGGTGCTCTACTTGGGGAAACCCCAAGACCTGCTGGTCGGCTAGCCGACCAAATGCACTTTCCGCAAATCGTGGCTAATGTTGCAAAGTCCGCCTGTCTTGAAAAGGTGCTCGGTCGGGTCGATCGACCCGACCACTTGGGGAAACCCCAAGACCTACTGGTCTAATGGTCGGCTCGCCGACCAAAAGGCTAGCCGACCAAATGCACTTTTCGCTTCGCGGACTAGTTTATTAGTCCGCGAAGTCCGGTTGTTGCCGCGAGCGGCAACAACCGGACTTCGTACTCTGAGGAGCGGTTTCTAACCGCTTAGGTTATAGGTAGCAACTTGGGTTAGTTAGTGAATTTATTTCAAGATATTTGCGTAATCATTCGATCGAAAGGGGAATCATAATATATAGAGAATAGCGATCGCTAAGATCCTCACGATGCTCGATCGCTCTAACTTACCTCTCGATCGGGATTTTCAAAAGGTAATGACACAGGAAAAAAACGACCCTCAACCCCGCAAAATTCGCCGCAACCAAGTTTATCTAGGTTTGGCACTTTCTGCTGCTGTAGCAGCATTCGCCATCGCTCTAGTTGGTGATGAGGCAGACGAATCGATCGATATAGTATTTTATCAAACCACCGCACAGTGCGAAGCTGACATCAATAAGCAACAGGCTGAATATACGGCGGCACTGCAACAATACCAAGCGGGACAACTCGACGAGCCACCAGATCTGCTATCGATGCAGGCCAAAGACTGTGCCCCGCAGATGTTGGCGGCGCAACAAGAACATACCAAGACCGCCCCGATTTATACCTCGATCGCTGATTGTCAAGCCGAAGGTGTCCAGTGTGAAGCGACACTGGCAAGCGAGCAGACGACGGGATATCGCCCCGTATATGGTGGCACCTATATCGACCCCTCAGATTCTAACTATATCTATGTCAATTACAGTGGTAGTCAATATCGAGTTTACGAACCTCGACCCGTATATCAAAGTGTTACTTCTGGAATCGTTGTCACCCCCTACGGTCGAGAGATCTCCCAATCAACCACTGGTCGGGTGACAGTGCCTCGCCATACCACCTTCGCCGCACCAGCGCGTCCGGCAGGGACATCGGCAGCGGGTACGATTAGGGGACGCAGCAGTCAAGGCTTCGGCTCATCATATAAAAGTAGCGGTAGTGGGGGGAAATAACTGGCGATGAGAACCATTAAAATCGCGCGTCGTCCCAATTGGCAGCGGCATATTCGCGAGAATGCCTACCAAGCTGATGTTTTAAGCGATGCCCAGCAGCAATACTGGGTGGAATCGCTCCCGCAACCGTTCGCAATCCAATTTGACTTTGATGAAGAAACCGAGATCGCGCAAGCCACAGAGCTATTGTGGGCGATGTGTATCGAATTCCTGAATTGGTTTTTTACCGAGTCCGATCCTGGCGATGTCGATCGACGGTTAGCCGCACTCCAGATTCGATCGGAATATTGGCAAGCGATTAAAAATAGCTGGGATCGCATCGAGCCAGTCGAGGACTTATCGCTGTGTACGCGATTCGATCTGGCGGTCACGGCTGATGGGCAGATTAAGCTGCTCGAAATTAATGGCGACACCCCGCTACTGGGCGCGGAAACGGTCTATCAATGGAATTGGTATGTGGATTACCTGCAAAATCATCAGCAAGGCAAATTTCCGCTGCCAAATGATGCCAATCAGTTCAACGAATTTTGGGAGCAGATCGCCGGACAATGGCGGCGGATTGCAGCACGCTACGATCTCCGCACTCGGGGGATCTCCTTTTTGGTCGATGAAAATCTCCCAGAGGATCTGGAGATGGCGATGCAATTGATTCAAATCTTGGCAGATGAGGTGGATCCGGACATTTATACCCAAATCGTTTATCTGCGCGGTTTAAAAGACGATCGGGGGCAGGAGATCCAGCGAGGATTGGGATTAGATGATGATGGCTACTTTGTAGACCATGTCAACGATCGCATTCCCATCCTGTGGAAGATGTATGACTGGTCTGACATCCAAAACGACATGGCCAATGCTGGGTGTATACAGGTGCTCGCCGATCGCTTGGCAACAGGCGAAATCAAGGTCATCGAACCGCTGTGGAAGCAAGTACTCTCAAATAAAGGCGCGCTGGCGATGATGTGGGAGCAGTTTGGCGCTGCTGACTACGGCAAACATCTGTTGCCCACCTATCTAGATACCGACAACTCGATCGAATCCACGAGATTGTTAGTAGGAATGCACGTCAAAAAGCCGATGCTCGGACAAGAAGGTGTGGCCATCTCGATCGAAAGTGGGGTTGGCTCGCTGGAACAAAAAGAGTCATTTGGTTATGGCGCGGAGGGCTTTATCATCCAAGAATATATCGAACTCCCCGAAGCCTTCGGCTACCATTATGTCATCGGTAGTTGGGCGATCGACGGCGCAGCCGCAGGTGTCATCATTCGCGGCGATACTTCCAAGATTACCGGACGGCACTGCCTAATTATTCCGCATATCATCTCTAATGACGGATTATTGGTAGAGTGAGGGGTTAGATTTTGGATTTTGCGATGTCCGCTCATCATCTCTCTGGCGCAGAGAGATATTCTTGGAGATTTCCGCCAAAGGTTCCCGACATAAATAATGTGAGTTCGGGATAAGGAAAATTGATTTGCTCCGTTCAAGCACCGCCCTGAACTATAAGTTCGGGCTAATAGCAAAAGTTCTCTTCAGAGAACTGCCCAATTGATTAGTTCGTTGAAACGAACTTTTGCTGTTAGCCCCGCTTGGTGGAACGCACGCTGAGGGAACCTCAGCGCGATTCCATCCGCAAATTCATTTGAGGGCGGTTCAGAAACGAAGCTATAAGTCATTAAGTGGACATCTTTAACCCGAACTGACGTTAGATTAATGAACTCCATACCAGCAATTAACGATCGACCTCGATCTAGAGTCAAACAAAATAGGTGGGATTTAGATGCAGTTTTGCCCCTCGATTACACTATTTCGCCCCAGCAGCTCGATCGAGTCCCCAAGGAAGTTTATACTAACTTTTGCAACCTATTGAGTCGCGATGTCTACTCAGAAGGCGACTCTCAGCCGTTATATGACTATATCCAGACCCGTCAGGATGAAATGTCCCCAGCATTTTTGGCAATGCTCGATCTGTGGCTGGAGGACGAACTCAAGCATTATGAGGCGTTGCGCCGTACCTATCATTGCATTGCCGGGGTAAATTTTGCCGACATGAATCGCCAATTCGCTACGCGAGTCCACGAACTCAAACCGATCGAATTGGTATTAGCCGATGAATTCACACTATTAGTAACACTGATGTTCGACGAGATCGGTTCGGTTTATTCTTACCGCCGCGATCTCTGGGAATACTATCGTCATTTTGGTACGGCAATCCAAAAAATCGGCCATCATTTAGTAAAGGATGAGGGGATGCACTTCAACAATGCCGCAGAGCTACTGTTAACACATCATCAACATCGCTTCGGTGAGGTGCAGAGTTTGCTAGAACGGATCTCAGCCTTGGAAAAGAGTTTGCAGAAGTACCACAAGACGTTTTTTCTCGACCACGCGCAGGAACAGTATCGGTTTCCGCCCCAGTTTAACTCAGTACTGATCCGGCTGATTTTGTCCCGACTCGGACTCGGACAGCAGCCAGATCGATCGGAATTATTGGCACTATGGCAATGGGTGCCGACAGGATCGCGACTGGTACCAATCTTTGCTGAATTTAGGGATGATTGACTCTAGAGATAATCCCTGAAATCTAGAGTAGGGGCAAGTTTAAAATCTAGAACACCCCTTCACACCAGACTTTTTACCTCAGATCCAGATGGAATCTCTCTCTACCCTGCTAATCGTTAATGCTCAAAACGATTTCCTATCCCCAGGCGGTGCATTTAGCAAGCAACATCTCGAGCCGCAACAAATTTGCGATGCGCTCGGTTGGTTGGTACAAGCGGCAAGGCAACAACATCGCCAGATCGTGTGGATTACCTCGCAATATGGTGAAACTACTGGCACCCCAGCAGAACTCCAAGGGAAAACTTACCCTGGTAAACCCTGCTGCGTAAAAGATTCCTGGGGAATCGAACTGGTTCCCAGCTTGCAAGGTTTATTTGCCGAAAAAACTGATGCTGAGATTCACATTATCAAACATTGGTACGACGCTTTCCATCAGACAACGCTCCACCAATGGCTCCAACAACATGACATTACGAAGCTTTCGCTATGTGGAGTCACGACCGACATCTGTGTCTCGCATACGGCAAAAGCAGCAGTGCAACTGGGCTATGAAGTTGAGATTTTAGAAGAAGCCACCAGCGCGAGTACCCAAGGCAAGCATTTGTTGGCGCTCCAAGAACTGGAAAAAATTGGAGTTCAGAATAGAAACTGGGCAGAATTTTTGTCTGAGAGTATGCCCGTGCGACTAACGCACATTGCTGGAGATAGTCTGCTGGATTGCGCCGCGCTCTCATCCTGCATCGACGATCGAACTTTTGATACTCTGTACCAAGAAGTTGATTGGAATCAGATGAGTCACCGTGGCTCCTTTGTGCCGCGTTTGGTCGCACTGCAAGGGACAAAGGAATCGGATGGGGTCGAACCACTATACAGGCATCCAGCGGACGAGCAACCGCCACTGAGGTCATGGACACCGACGATCGATCTGATTCGGCAAGAGGTCGAACGCCGCATCGGGCATCCCTTAAATCATTGTTTGATTCAACTCTATCGCAATGGTCGAGATTGGATCGGCAAACATGCGGATAAGACTCTCGATGTCATGCGCCCTTGGGTGATTGTCAATGTTTCGATCGGCACTATCCGCACGATGGCATTCAGAGCGAAGCATAGTCAGGGTTTGGTATCACAGAAGTTGCCTTTGCCACATGGTTCGCTATTTATGCTGAGCCTGAAAACAAATCAAGCGTTCTATACTTTAAACGGTCATAACCTGAGCTTTGTCAAAATGCTGAAAGCGGAGTGTGAGCAAGGAATCAAGCTCTTTTTTATGTTGCAGATGAGCATCATTTAGACATTCAGAGATGGCTGATGAGAACTGAGTAAAATCCTCATAATACTTGCCATATAAACATTTCTTTTTAACAAACTTCCAGAGCCTTTCAATCAAATTTAGATTGGGCGAATAAGTCGGCAAGTATAGTAATTCTATTTCCAAGGATTTAGCTAAATCTTGGACAACTCGACATTTTTGGTATCGAGCATTGTCTAAAACCAGAGTAATGGGAATGCTCAGTCCTAGGTCAGCTAATTTTTGCAGAAGTTCACAAATCTGAATAGCAGTGATATAGCTGTCATTAGTAACCAAAATAACTTCATGAGTAATGGCATTTAATGCTCCCAGCACATTGAACCGTTTTCTCCCTGAAGGTGACTTAATAAACAGCCGTTGAAAACACCAAATCATCCCCAAAAAAGCTCCCATGACAAAGTGAGCCGCATCCACGAAGAAAACCGCTCTTTTTCCTTGTCTTGCCTCTTCTAACCTGGGTTCTAGCTTATTTATTTTATATTCTTCCTGTTCATCGGGATCTGCTTTAGAAGGAATAGCCCCAACTTTCAAACATCGCATCCCTATTGATTTCAGGAATTTTTGGATCTGGGTTGGACTGCGTTTAATTCCGGTAAGATTTTCAATCTGATTTACAGCTTCATTTATGGTAGCTGGAGGATTCAATTTCAAATATTCTTTGATAGTTGTCTGATGTAATTTTAATTCACTTTTGGGTTGATAAAAGTTAATTTCTTTGAGTTTTTCTATACCACCAACCTGATATTGTTGACAATATTTTCTCAATGTATTAGGTGAAATGTTTGCTAGCCTACAAATCATATTTAAAGGTAAGTTTTGACTTTTAAGCCATAATACTTCCATCTTCAACTGGACCCTGGGATGAGGATGGTGAAATCTTTCGTAATTTAATATTTCTCGATCTTCTTCCGTAAAGTTTAGATTGCTCATCCCTCAAGCTCCACTTTTTCCTTGACTTTACTAGACTATCATCTCTTCGATCGCCGATGCTCAAGTTATGCCCGTGTAAAGTATATCATGAGATCGAACAGCAGGGAGCCGCAGGAACCAACGAGCCTCGGATCTCGTTAACGCTGCGGTATATCGGCACCTACTACGATCCGCAGACTGGAGCCGTCTGGGGGATTGGCGCGCCGAGTAAAACTAGAGAAGATGCGATCTCTAGAGTGAAGTGGATCGAGACACTTTCCCGCGCAGAACGGCTGACTAAAGAACGAGCAGAGGCCGATCGGATGGTCGGTTTGTTTCGGGAGGAAAACATCGATGAAAACTTTGATGCCGCTGTCTACCAGCCAGGTTTTGATATTTTGAATTTTCGGGGACTGCTCTAACCATGCTTCAAGCTCGAAATTTAAGTTAGCAGAACTTTGATAGAGCGAATTACAAGACAAAAAATCTCATTTCTCGATTGTAAGTGTCTCACCAGCAATCAAAGATTTGCCCAGTTGGAAGTTATCTTATTGTAGGGAGAAAGCTGATGTCACTGAAAGGAGTTGCTCAGGCAACGTTGGATATTTTAGAAGTAGGACAATACACGACTGACTCTGGTAAAACTGTGAAATTTCTGATAGAGCAAAGAGCCGCAGTCCAGAAAACGTTGCTTTATCAACCCGATCGCGCCTACGAACTATTGGCAAAACAATTGGCAGATGAACCCAGCCGATCGATAATTATTGAAGTTACCAGTGAGACAACCCAAGTAGCAGCTAAGCGACTAGTGCATGAAGGATGTAACGACCTAGTTTTACTCGATTACGCCTCAGCCCGTAATCCAGGTGGTGGATTTATCAATGGTGCAAAAGCTCAAGAAGAAGATCTCTGTCGCTGCTCTGGGTTATACCCATGTTTGCTGGCACAACCGCAATACTACGAAACAAATCGCGCTCAAAGTTCGCTGCTATATACCGATTTTGTTATTTATGCACCACAAGTCCCCTTCTTTCGTACCAGAAGTCGCGACTTAATAGAAGATTTCTTTCTGGCATCAGTGATTACTGCTCCCGCACCCAATGCAGGTGAAATTATTCGCAGTAATGAGACAACTTGGGCGAGGATTGAGGAAGTATTACGGCGACGCGCTGGCATCATCCTCGCGATCGCACGGGAACACAACCATCGATCGCTACTTTTGGGTGCTTGGGGCTGCGGTGTATTTCGCAATCAGCCGAGCATGGTAGCCGATGCGTTTGGGACTTGGCTGGAGAGTCCTGAGTTTCGCAACTGCTTCGATCGAGTAGTGTTTGGGATCTATGATTCGAGTAAAGAGCTAAGCACATTACAGGCTTTTCAGGCAAGATTTCCAGCACCAGCCTGCTAATGCTCGGTTTTGATTAGACGGTAGCGACTGTTGCTGAATATACGCGATCGATTCATAGAGTCATTTACTTAACTCAAGTTGCTACTTATAAGCAAAGCAGTTAGAAACCGCTCCTCGGACTTCGCGGACTAATAAACTAGTCCGCCTTCGCGGACTTTGCATCATTAGCCACGATTTCAATCGTTGGCATTCAAGTAAGTAGCAATTTGGGTTAAGGTTAACCGATCGCGCGATCCACTTTCTCCTACTCTGACTTATCGCTCACAGCGCGCACGATCCGTGACAGTTCGTATTTTTCATCGACCGAAATCCGACTGGGCGAACCACTAATGATCCCTTCATAATTTCGGAACGAATCTTTGATTTCCGCACCATCTTTCCCGATCGTGTACTCGTGAATACCTTTGTCGTGCCAAGAACCGCGCATTTTAAAGACGTTCAACGCCCGCGCCATTTCGCCGCGAATTTCTACATATTGGAGCATCAAGATCGTATCGGTAATCGTTGAAATATGGGAGTCGGTAATCGAGTGCGATCCCATAAATTGATCGGAAGTATTGGTAAAAAATCCGGTAATTTCTTCCTGTTTGGCATAACCTGTCACGCCAATTACAAACTGTCGAAAGGCATTATTGCTCACACCCCGCGCCAACGCCGAGAGGGAATCGATCGCAATCCGATCTGGTTTGAATTGAGCAATTTCAGATTTAATCGTCTGTAAATGATCTTCCAATCCAGCTGACTCGGGATAGGTACAGAGGATCTTGAGTAATCCCTGCCGTTCCAACTCTTCAAAGTCGATCCCCCAGGAAGAAGCATTGCGCGATAACTGCGCGCGCGACTCCTCATATGCAAACAAAATCGCCCGCTCGCCAGACAAACAAGCTTCTTGGATGAATTTGCTCACTAGCAGCGTTTTCCCCGTTCCCGTCGCACCTGTAGCCAAGACGATCGAGTCTTTGAAATAACCACCCCCACACATATCATCGAGTGCTTTAACTCCAGATGAGACGCGGACATTGGAAGACTTTTGGGTCAGACGCATCGCCCCCAGCGGGAAAATATTAATGCCATTACTGGTAATCGTAAACGGATATTCCCCCTTCATATGGGTGGTACCCCTAAGTTTGAGAATTTCGATCGTTCTGCGTCGGCGTTCGCCTTCGAGGACGTTCCGGACGATCGCGACGTTATCAGAAACAAATTCTTCGACACCAAATCTGGCAACGGGGCCGTATTCTTCGACGCGTTCGGTCGTCATAATGGTAGTAGCACCCATCAATTTGAGGCGGGCGACGAGCCGAAAGATTTCCCGTCTGACTACCGATGCGGCATCATATTGTTGGAAGATCGCGGTGACAGAATCGATCGAGACGCGCTTGGCTTTATATTTGTTAAAAGCATACTGAATTCGTTCGATTAAAGCTGATAGATCGAAATTACCGACGACTTCTTGCCCTTCGGGATCGGGAGAAGCATCGAGAATAAATAACTTGCCCTCATCGATTAATTTTTGGAGATCCCAACCAAAACTATAGGCATTTTTGATAATATCCGCAGGTGATTCTTCAAAAGTTACAAAGATCCCTGGTTCGTCAAAATCACGAATCCCATTGTAGAGAAATTGGACGGCTAACATGGTTTTACCCGTTCCCGATGTACCGCTGAGGATCGTCGTTCTACCAATGGGTAATCCACCATGAGCGATATCATCAAATCCCTCGATCATCGTGCGGATTTTTTGGATCCCTAAGGGATGTGCGGTTGATTCTGTTAGTTGATTCGTACTGGTCATTGCTGAGATCTGAAAAACTGCTAATTAAACAACAAATACAACTTTGATAAATTGATGTTTTGACGATCGGGTTGTGCCCAGAAATGCTGAGTAAACCAGTTTCGATGCCTAAAATTCTCCATCCCGCTCGGATAGTTCTTCATACAGGAGATCTAGTCCGATTAGAACTTTTTCACGATCGGACAGATCGCCAATGATTTTCCGGACTGGCGGTGGCAAAACTTTCGATAGTGTCGGGGTAGCCAGAATCTTATCCTCTTCGGCCAGTTGGGGATTTTTCAAGACATCAATTACTTTAAGAGCATATACGCCTTTAAACTCTTCCTCTAATATATTCTTTAGAGTTCGGAGCGCGCGAACTGAGTTAGGGGTATTTCCCGCCACATAAAGCTTTAGGACATAAGTTTTCATTAGGGGAGTCATAAACTAAACTGTTAATTATTTTAAAGAGTGAGAGCGCGAACTCGATGATAGCTGTGCTGGCAGCGCGAGCGATGGTTATTGAATAATGTTTAATTTTGTTGTCGAGACCTCATGTACTCGATTGCTGTTGCTGGGAGATCGGTGGGATTGCTCAGACAGCGCAAGGGATCTGGGATTTACGAGGGCGAGCGCGCGCTCGATGCTGGAGCTGAGGGCGATCTAAATAGCTGGGTTCTGTAAAATCGACTCTCGATCTCACAGCTCAGGCGAGGTGTTTTCAGCTACCGAAGTTCCTGACTGATGGTGCAGCAATCGATCTCAGCATACAGCACCACGATCGAAAAGACGGTCGTGGTGCGCGATGGGTGGGATCCCAGCAGCCTGGATGCGTATGCACGAAGGCGATCCGTGCGCCAACCGCTAAATAAATTTACGATCCTTCTCTCGGAATCGAGCGGCGGTACATTTCACATAGATGGGCAATAATATCGATTAATGTCAGTCGGTAATCTAGCAAGATCTCCTCACTTCGCCCTTCCAATTTTAGCTGGTTTGAGAATTCTTCCATCAATTCCATGTGAATCTTGACAATTTCCGAAACTGATAGGTCGGTAAAAAAAGCAGTACCGACCAATTCATCGATCTGGTCGTCGATCTTACTGCCAGCGGTAAAGTAGGCCAGCACGATATTCCGATATTGAAATTTTAGCCCATCGAGGAGTTCTTGTTGCTGTTGGAGATCGAGCCGTCGAAAAAACTGCCGAGGATTGCGTTTGTAGTAAACAGCTAAATACCCCAATCTTTCTTTGAGCTTATCAGCTAGACGGCGTTGTTGCTGGAGCAAAAAACTTGGCTCGGAGATCTCGATCTCAATCTCAGCAGGGCGCGATTCATCTGTTGTTGGCATGATGGGCGTTAGGCTCAAAAACTTTGAAATAGCTCGATCGATGGCCACCCCAATTTCTGGCAGATCTGTCTCAGCCAAAATTACCTCAGATGGGTGATAAATATAACTTTGATTCGGAACTGGTAAATTTTTAGCCGTTTCTGGAATTACGATACTTACCGGATCGGCTGATTGAATCATCACGACAGGCAAGATCAGCCCGCGCTCGTAAAGATAATTTAGCGTGGGCAGTAAATGCTGCTCTGAGTAAAATACTAAGCAATCTAATTCGTGCTTGACTGACTCTATCCGAGCCAAGAACTCGGACTGACTGGTAAAATACTGGACTAGATGACGCTCGGCATCTAAATATCGACTCAAGCGCGGTGGCAAATCCGTCGAGTCAGTAAAAACTGCAATAGTCAAAGGAGCAGACAAAATATTTTACGCTCGCTAAAATGCTAAAAACTGGCCAGAATCTGTCGATCGATCGCCTTGCTAAAATCTAACTTCGGCAGTCAGTTCTAGCCAAAGTCAATCTAAACTGACCTCCAGCAGATTATCAATTGCTGGCGAGCGATGAGCGGATCTTTCCGTTCTCTTCGAGATCCACCCGATCGGGCAGAGGCTGCACCAATGAGACAAACGGCTAGGCGTTTGGCGCATGGCGTAATAGAGCGCACTACTTGAAGAATAATAGTTCCAGCATCAACAGATGCACTATGCAAATAAACTTAATGTTTATTTTACGATTGTTTCCGATTATAGCACTGCGATCTACCAGAAGGGAATTACCTCGCCTATAATTTCAACGACTCGGTATTAACTTTGGATTCTCTCGATAATGCTACTTTCCCAGTGCGGGCAATTTCCTTAATTCCAAATTTTTGGAGGACTTGGACGATCGCCACGATTTTACCAGGATCGCCGACAACTTCTAACGTGAGGGAATCTTCAGCGACATCGACTACCCGCGCCCGAAAAATTGTCGCCAGCTCGACGATCTCCGATCGATTGGTACTATTGGCATTGACCTTGAGCAACATCAATTCGCGTTCGACACACGGAATGTCCGTAATATCTAAGACCTTGAGGACATTGACTAGCTTGTATAACTGTTTAGTTAATTGCTCGATCGTTTGCTCGTCACCATCGACTACCATCGTCACCCGCGATCTTCCGTCCTGTTCCGCAGGCCCGACCGCCAGACTTTCGATATTAAATCCCCGACGTGCAAATAATCCGGCAATCCGAGTCAGCACCCCAGCTTCATCTTCAACCAAAACAGATAGAGTATGTTTCATCTTACGTAAGTTTTGCTAACGATCGGCTACTATTTAGACACAGCCTTATATTCTCTCACAATTAGGATTGTCACAAAATCTTAAAAATTTTGTAGTCATCTGCGTTATTGGCTCAGAATACCTAGCATAATGGGTAACGAGTATTTTCTTAGATTGGAGTATTGCAATCGTGGGTTTCTTAAAAAAATTGTTTGGCATGGAAAAACCAGCAGATGCTGAGGTCAATCCAGCCCCCGCAGCTGAAGCAACCGACCCCGAAACTGGTGGTGAAGTTGCACCCGAACGCATGGGCTTAAGTGGCGAATACGACCAAAGCGGCTTGGCGAAAAGAGTTGCATTAGCATTTGATGAAGACGCATCTGTAACTGACGAAGAACGCTTATGGGTTGCCCAAACTGGTGGTAGTGTAGTCCTAAAGGGTGAAGTATCTAGCCAAGATGTCCTCGATAAGATGGTCGAGCTTGCTAGTGGCGTTTCTGGTGCTACTGATGTCAACATCGACGAAGTAACCGTTGGGTAGAGACTGGGGGTTCGGTGTTAGGGATTAGTTGACGATTCTGAGACCGCTCCAACTATCACTAAAATTTACTTACATCGAATTTTCACCCACGCATTTGCTCTCAACGAGTCAATGCGTGGGTTTTGAATTGGCGCTCGATCCTCCATTTACGATCGAGATTTGAGGAGCAACTGTGGCTCATCGGCAATATCGCTCGCAGCAGCCAGTTGGCGCGGCGCTGACGGTGGTGCATCCAACCAGTTGCGAACGATCTGATTTACCTCATCTGGCAGCTCGTCATGCGCGCAATGTCCGGCTGATTCGAGATCGATTAATTTTAGTAACGGATTCAATGTCAGCAGGATCTTTGCAGTCTGTGGCGGGATCATGCGATCTTGAATACCCCAAATTAACAGCATGGGAATTTTCATGCTGGGTAAAAGTTGGCGGATATTGGGCGAGAAATTACTGCTCGTCATCCCCTGCATAATTCTCACAAATGCCGCTGGAGCTTCCCGCTCGCGCGCTGGAGTCAGGAATAGATCGACTAATTCATCCGTGACTCGATCGGGATTAGCATAGGCAATTTGCGCCCATTTCCGCGCGACCTTGGGACGACTGACGAATTTGAATAACGTATGCAGTAAAGGGGGGTTGAGAATAACTCGCTTGATCCCATTGACTAATGGCTGAATCGGTTTGGGAATCAGCTCCTGTTCTGCGGATAAATCCGGCAGACTGACCATGACTAGATTAGCCGCCATCTCTGGATATCTTGCTGCGGCAACTAGTGCCACCAAAGACCCGATCGAGTTACCGATCAGGATCGTCGGACGACCGATAAAGGTTTGCCAAAAATCGTGAACTTGCTCCACCCACAAATCGATATCATACTTAATATCTGGCTTGCGCGAGCCGCCCCAGCCAACGAGATCCACGCCATACACCGAATGCCGAGCGGCCAGAAATTCTAAATTGTGCTGCCAATGCCCGATCGACGCACCAAAGCCATGAATTAATAATACTGGGGGTTGCTTTGGCAAGCGCGGCTCGCTCCGCAAATAAGTGTATCGAGTTTGCCAACCGCGCCACACCCAATCTCGTTGGTTCCCTACTTTTTGGTGCCAAGTCTGCATAATTTAGTGGCTGGTGGTTAGTGATTAGTGGGCAGTTAAGATGAGGCGTGATTCTGCTCGATCGAGTACCGAGTGCAGCGGATTGCTATTGGCGAATGCTTTGTTACACAACTTTTCAATCAAGCGGCTAGCTACTACCCTCTTAATGTAATTTTAAGCTTAAAAAATATAAAACTTCATATCAATCCATTCAAAACTTGGGTAAAATAAAAGTAGCTAAAACTAAATAACTTTGAAAGTTATTTCAAGTTTAGACCGATTTTGCAGCTAACTGCGATTGAGGATAACCATACCACTTACCCACCAGAAACTCCCATTCCTATTAAATCACCCATCATCGAGAAAAGACGCACCCGCGATCTTCCTCAAATCAACGAACGGATTCGGTTCCCCCAAATTCGGGTCATCGGTACCGATGGCGAACAACTGGGCATTCTCACGCCGCAAGAGGCGCAGGCAATCGCGGATGAAAATGGACTAGATTTAGTGCTAGTCAGCGACAAAGCCGATCCCCCCGTGTGCCGGATTATGGACTACGGGAAGTATAAGTTTGAATTAGAAAAAAAAGCCCGCGAAGCGAAGAAAAAACAGCATACCGCTGAAGTCAAAGAAGTCAAGATGCGGTACACGATCGAGGAACATGACTACCAAGTACGGGTAACTCAAGCCGATCGGTTCCTCAAGTCTGGCGATAAAGTCAAGGCGACGATTACGTTTCGCGGACGCGAGATCCAACATAGCGATCTCGCCGAAAAAGTGCTCAAGCGGATGGCCGACGACCTCAAGGAAGTAGCTGAAGTTCAGCAGTTCCCCAAGAAAGAAGGGCGTAATATGATGATGTTACTGTCGCCAAAGAAAGTCTAAAGTTCTAATTAAATGCCGTGCTGTCGAGTTATCGCAAAAGACCGATTGCATTTAATAAGTACTAATACCTAGTGATTAAAATAGGGAGCGAATATCCGCTCGAAAGTAGTTAGATCGAAATATCTAACTACTTTTTTTGTAGTTTGAGGATCGCGGGGATCGGTAGATTGGCTTAGTCTCTTGCACTCCAACCACTTGACGATCCCTACAGCGGTAACGATATAAAATCAGCTTATAACTCTCACAAAAAGATCGGAACCAAAACGAATACACTTACTGATATAGTATGAACTGAATAAGAAACGTCAACTGGTTCCTGAAGGTAAGAAATTTATGGCTTACGCGCAAACTCAAACTCAGTCTAACACTGGTTACAAAGCTGGTGTCCAAGACTATCGTTTGACTTATTACACACCGGACTATACTCCCAAAGATACCGATCTGCTCGCAGCATTTCGGATGAGTCCTCAGCCTGGAGTACCAGCAGAAGAAGCAGGCGCAGCCGTAGCCGCTGAATCCTCCACTGGTACCTGGACAACAGTATGGACCGACCTGCTCACCGACCTCGATCGGTACAAAGGTCGTTGTTACCATATCGAACCCGTCCAAGGTGAGTCTAATCAATATTTTTGCTTTATTGCTTATCCTTTAGATTTATTTGAAGAAGGTTCTGTAACGAACCTCTTAACATCTTTGGTGGGTAACGTATTTGGTTTCAAAGCCTTACGTTCGCTCCGGTTAGAAGACATCCGCGTGCCGGTTGCTTATCTCAAGACCTTCCAAGGTCCTCCTCACGGTATCACCGTAGAGCGCGATAAATTAAATAAATATGGTCGTCCGTTGTTAGGTTGTACGATCAAACCTAAGCTCGGTCTGTCCGCTAAAAACTATGGTCGTGCGGTATATGAAGTTCTTCGTGGTGGTCTAGACCTCACCAAAGACGATGAAAACATCAACTCTCAGCCCTTCATGCGCTGGCGCGACAGATTCTTGTTCGTTCAAGAAGCGATCGAGAAAGCTCAAGCAGAAACTGGCGAAATTAAAGGTCACTACCTCAACGTGACTGCGCCTACTTCTGAAGAAATGATGGAACGTGCAGCATTCGCGAAAGAAATCGGCACGCCGATCATCATGCATGACTTCTTGACTGGTGGTTTTACTGCTAACACTAGTTTGGCTAAATATTGCCGTGCTAATGGTCTCCTCCTGCACATTCACCGCGCAATGCACGCAGTAATCGATCGTCAAAAAAATCACGGGATTCACTTCCGCGTTTTGGCGAAATGTCTCCGGATGTCTGGTGGCGATCACCTCCACTCTGGTACTGTCGTCGGTAAACTCGAAGGCGAAAAAGGCATCACTATGGGTTTTGTAGACCTGATGCGCGAAAACTACATCGAAGAAGATCGCTCGCGCGGTATTTTCTTCACCCAAGATTGGGCTTCCATGCCTGGTGTATTCCCAGTTGCTTCTGGTGGTATCCACGTATGGCACATGCCAGCACTCGTCGAAATCTTCGGCGATGACTCTTGCCTCCAATTTGGTGGTGGTACTGCTGGTCACCCTTGGGGTAACGCTCCTGGTGCGACTGCTAACCGCGTTGCACTCGAAGCTTGTATCCAAGGACGTAACGAAGGTCGCGACCTCATGCGTGAAGGTGGCGATATCCTCCGTGAAGCTGGTAAATGGTCTCCCGAACTTGCTTCTGCACTCGAACTCTGGAAAGAGATTAAGTTTGAATTTGAAGCAATGGATACTCTGTAGAAATAGTGAACAGCGAAAAGTGCGGTCTTGGGGTTTCCCCAAGTAGAGCACCTTTTCAAGACAGTGGATAGTGAATAGTGGATAGCGATGCGCAGAGTGGCTTCGCCAAAGGCGCTGAGGTTTCCTCAGCGTGTGTTGCACCAAGAAGCGATCGAGATAGGGGATAGTAGTAATAAAGACCTATCAAAAACCGCTATTCCTAACCCCAACACTTACGGTAATGGATCTAAAACAAGTTGCGAAAAATACCTCTAAGGTAATCTCTAGCTATTTGACTTATCAAGCAATGCAGATTGTTTTGACTCAGTTGAGTGAAAATAATCCACCACTAGCAATTTGGCTGCGGAGTTTTTCCGGTCAACAGATCCTCCAAGATGGCGAACTCTATTTGCAAGCATTGCTGTCACACAATCAGGAGTTAGCCTTCAGGATTATGACGGTAAGAGAGCATTTAGTCGAAGAAATTGCTGACGATTTGCCAGAGATGATGTGTCACGAGATCAAGCACCAAAATATGCTGCATCGCCGTCAACAGCTAGAGAAACTCTCGCAACTTTCCGTTACCGAGCCCAACAGCAATCTAAACCCATCGTCAGAGTAACTTATAAACCGTATCGCTACGTCATAAATAGCCAATCTGATATTTAACTATATTTAGCCGTAGAGCAACCAGACAATGCAAACTTTACCTAAGATTCGTCGGTTTGAGACCTTCTCCTTCTTGCCTCCTTTGAGCGACGCTCAGATCGCTAAACAGGTTCAATATATTCTCGATCAAGGATATATTCCGGCAATTGAGTTCAGCGAACAATCCGAACCCACACAGCACTACTGGACATTGTGGAAGTTACCCTTGTTCAGTGCTACCACTACTACTGAAGTATTGAACGAAGTTCGTTCTTGCCGCAGTGAGTACGGTCATTGTTTCGTTCGTGTCATCGGTTTTGACAACATCAAACAATGCCAAGTATTGAGCTTTATCGTTCACAAACCATAGTAGTCAGCTACTAATATTTATCGGTTCGATCTTTAATTCGATCGAACTAATCTGCACAGAGAGGAAGCAATTTTCTTCTCTGTTTTTTCTTTAGACTTGCCATCCAACTGACTTATGAGGGCTAACGCAATTTTTAGGCTTCGTCAAGCGAACGCAGATGATGCGTCACTGTTCTACGATGTTATCGCTCGAACGATGCGGGAGTTTATCATCACTACTTGGGGCGCATGGAACGAAGAGCGCGTTCGGCGTGAGTCCTACGAAGATAGTCGCTCGCCGAACGCACAGGTTATTAAAGTTGGCAGCTTATAAATTCGAGATCGTTTTTTGTAGCGTGATAAGATTTCTTTGCTGACGATCGAAGCATATCAAAAATAGCTCAAGCTCTGTTAATTAGTTGCTCAGTCAGTGCTGTGGACAGTGCCTATTCTACAACATGAAATAACTTGTAGATATAATGGACTTTAGAGATTGTCAATCGAGTGAAATAGCCTGGATCTGTACGGATCGATCGCCTCAATTTTAATGCCATGAGTTCTTGGCAAAAACATCGATCCCCAACTTAAAAATTAGCGATCGCTAACTTCAAATTTGTTGTAAGATCTTTATCTAGAACGGCTGCCAAGCTGGTGGTGAATTTAGCCTTTAGCAAAGGAAAAAACCAAGCGGTCGCAGTCGGATTTAATTAGCTTCTAGTTATAGACGCATCGCTGCGATGGCAACCTGTCACCGATCGATTACTGATAGCCATTGGCGATCAAAAAGTCGGCGGTAATGGGAGATCGATCTCGCGATCTCGATGGTGACGAACCCCGCAGCATTTTCTCGACATATTTACCTAATATATCTACTTCTAAATTTACCCATTCATCGGGTTTGAGTTCGGACAGATTTGTATGAGTGTAAGTATGTGGAATCACCGCTACTGTAAACCAACTTCCCGCCGGATCGCACTCAGCAATTGTCAAACTCACGCCATTAACTGCAATACTTCCTTTCGACACTAGATAGTGACTGATATAATCCGACCACTGTTGAGTTAGATTTAGGGGTGCAGCAAACCGCAGTTCCCAAGAAGTTGCTGTTGATGTCGCCGAGATCGATCTTCCTACGCCGTCGATATGTCCGGTAACAAAATGACCGCCGATTTTGCCACCAACACGGAGTGATGTTTCTAAATTTACATGAGTTGCTGTGCGAGCGCGTTGACCGATCGTTGTCCGATCTAAAGTTTCAGGAGAAATAGAAGCGATAAAACCTTGTGGTAAAATTTGTTCTACTGTCAAACACGCCCCATCTACTGATACACTATCTCCAATCCTCAAATCTGTTAAAATTAGCTCTGAGTCTGGCTGCACGCATAAAACTTCTAACTTGTCCTCGGTCAAAAGGCGCAAATTTCCCAGCGATTGGACTAGTCCTGTAAACATCTATTTTCAGTCAAATTACTATACGCGATTCGATTGTTTCTAGGCCATCCTTGATACATACCCGCATTAATCCCAAAGGTCTAAAGTTCTGCTCGGATTAATTACGATTTCAGCTTTTATTTTAAACTTTAACACTCTCAACCACCAACTATCTAAAGGTAACAGTCATGATCGAAATGAAAGTAGCGGGGATTGCATTAGATGCTGTATCTCGGAGTCCTATCATTTTACTGAAAGATGCTTCCGATCGCCGCGCTTTGCCCATCTATATCAGCCAAGACCAGGCCAAGGCAATTATCAATGCACTGGAAAAGCAAACGCCACCTAGACCATTTACCCACGATCTGATTGTAAATATCTTTGATAGTTGTGACATCAAGGTCGATCGGATTACGATCGATTCCTTGCAAGATAATACTTTTTATGCCTCGATCGTCATCAATCAGAACGGTCAAATTAAAGAAATCGATGCGCGTCCGAGCGATGCGATCGCCGTTGCCATCCGCACCAAAGCACCAATCTGGGTCATCGAGGAAGTGATTGCCGATGCTTCGATTCCAGTCGATCGGGATGCCGACGAACAAGAGCGTCAAGCTTTTCGCAGCTTTGTCTCCAATCTCAGTCCTGATGACCTGATTCGCAAAGGTGGTTGCACCCAGTAGCTCGGACCCCACCCCGCCCTACTGGTACCCCTGTCTTGAAAAGGTGCTCGGTCGGGTCGATCGACCCGACCACTTGGGGAAACCCCAAGACCTACTGGTCTAATGGTCGGCGAGCCGACCAAAAGGCTAGCCGACCAAATGCACTTTTCGCTCCGTGGAGGGGAATTTCAGAGCTGGCTTGTTCTCAGAATTAGCCACTAGCCACTAGCCACTAGCCACTAGCCACTACTTGCACTACCGTCGTTTTGGTCGAACTAATCTACTCCTATCCGCATTTTCCTTGGGGACGATGCGCTGTTTGGCTGACAGTGAAGTAGCTTATCAGACAGTGCATCGCGCGATCGTCAGTGGGATTAACCATATCGAGACGGCGCGGGGCTATGGGCAAAGTGAAGCTTATCTAGGACAGGCGCTCCAGCGTGAGCTACCAGTCCCGAGAGCTGAATTGTATATTACAACTAAGTTACCGCCTACACCCGATCGTGCGGTAATGGCTCAGTGGATCGATGAATCGTTAGAGCGGTTGCAGCTAGATTACATCGATTGTCTGGCAATTCACGGCATTAATACGCCAGAACATTTAGATTGGGTTCGCTCTGGCTGTTACCAGGCTGTTGCTGACGCGATCGAGTGCGGTAAAGTCAGACACATTGGTTTTTCCACTCACGGGAGTTTAGAGCTAATTAAGGCCGCGATCGAGACACAGCTATTTGAATTTATTAATCTGCATTATTATTACTTCTTCCAACGGTTAGCACCAGCGCTCGAGTTAGCTAGTAAGCATGACATGGGGATATTTATCATCTCCCCGGCGGATAAAGGCGGCAAACTCTACACGCCACCGCTCAAGCTAGCGCAACTGTGTCACCCATTAACTCCACTAACTTTTAATTATCGCTGGCTGATGGCTGATGCCCGAATCGGGACGCTGAGTTTGGGTGCGGCTAATCCTGACGAGCTATATCCTGCGCTAGCTGTCGCCGATGCTGGTTATCCACTGACTGATGATGAATTGGCAATTATCGATCGGTTAGAGCGGCAATTACCAGCGAGTCTAGATCCGGATTTGTGCGGTCAATGTTATGCTTGTTTGCCTTGTCCCGCTCAGATTAATATTCCTGAAGTCTTACGCCTGCGAAATCTGGCGATCGCTTACGATCTGACTGACTATGGGCAATATCGCTATCGGATGTTTGAAAATGCTGGGCATTGGTTCCCTGGCATGAAAGCAAATCGGTGTAATGAATGTGGTGATTGTTTGCCCCGTTGTCCGCACGAGTTGAATATTCCGGAGCTGCTAGCCGATACACACGCTCGATTGCATACTAGTGAAGGTCGCAGATTATGGGATTAACTCGCTACCGTACTTAAAATTTAAACTCGCATAAATTACTCTAGCGATGAAGATTTAAACGGTAAAATCCAGCGAGCCGCCAGTGCATAGTCGAGTGTATAGCGCGCGATCGTAAATAGCAAAATATTTTCAGCCACTGTGAGGCTATTCAGCCCGATCTGTGATATCTCTAAATCGCGAACGTTTACCTGTGCTAAACCTCGGACTAACCCAAAGGCTAGTACCGCGCCAGAGTTGAGATGATCGTTGCGATCGGTCCGAATGATGTAGCGGTAGGTAACGCCAAATAAAAAGCCACCTGTGATGGCGATCGCGACTTCTAAGGCTACACTACTCAATGCGCCAGAGTGTCGACTGAATACAAGGCGATCGAGTCCCAATATCGCACCATAAGCCATACCCGTGGCAATCCCACTGAGACTGCCGGCCTTTACAGATTCAATTCGTTCGATGCGATCGTTCATAGCGAATCTAGTATAGGCGATCGAGGCCCCAAGTGCGATTGATATGAAGCAATGTAACTCGATCGATCGGGACAGTGAAAATAGCTAGAGATATTCCAGCCGATTTGTGTTGCTCCAAAGCAAATCTGCGGTAACGCTCGCGAGCGTTACCGCAGATTTAAGTTGATTTGGTATTACGAATGTGTGTTAGTTAATCGGCGATTGACGGATACCAGACAATCGATCGGCAACGGTAGTTTTGACTTCACTCGTTGGTTCCAAGCCAATTCTGCTAGTCAGTGTGGTTTGTGGTTGCGATCCTAAAATCAAACCGCCCAAATTGTTGCGTTGTCCGATTAGCGTCCAAGATGATTTCGGATTGGACTCTAAGCGACGCGCGGTCATTAGGGTTACGGAGTTGCTCTTCCGTTGGACTGTTGCGATGAGCGCTGGTTTTTGTAAGCGCTTAGCCGATGTAACCGCAGTAGCGGGTTTGGCAAGAGTCACAGATGAGAGCCGTTCGCCAGGAATATCAAATTTTGGTACGCTGGTGTATGCTTGCGCTGTAGCTAATTTGAGGGTCAAACCACTAGCAATTTCTGGTGCTGTGGTGGGGGCGATGAGCTGATTGAGCGCTAACAATGATTTAGCTTTCAATGGATTAGCTTTTGCAACGTTTGCCTTAGCTACACGAATGGGAGCAACTGGACGATCGTTATTCAGGTTGTTACCCAATAAGCGTTGCAGTCCCGAAGGTATCGACGCAATCGGATCGAGAGAATGTGGCACCTCTTGATGGAAGCCGGAAGGAATTTTGGCGATTGGGTCGAGCGAATGTGTTACTTGTCTAGTTACTTTGGTAGTAACAGTAGGCTTGAGCGCTTGTGGTGCCTTGTTGGCGATCGATGGCACTGTTGTTGCCATCGGCTTGAGCGTTGATTGCACCTTATTCATCCCTGATGGGATAGTTGCGATCGGGTTGAGCGGTTGTGATACTGGTGTAGTAGCAAGTGCTGGAGTTTTCGCCAACTTTTGCATTAATTCTGGACGAACCACTGGATAAGGATCGACAACCTTCGATGCGGCCATCATGGCCGACAGTGGGGTTGGAGCGCCAATTTCTGTACCTGAAGCAATCGGTTGAACCGCTTGGGTGGAATTAGGGGAAAATCTAGTGGCTACACGAACGTCACTGTTACCGATAAACAAGCCTGAGACTGGAGCGGTAGTTTTAGTTTTGACCGTTCGGGCTAAAGCTGTGGTGGTAACCGAACGTTTGACAGATTTTGGTTTGGTCGTTTTGGTTGCTGCTGCCTGAGATATTGATGGTGCCAAAAAGCTATCTAAAGCATCGCGATTGCTTTGTTGTCTACTTTTGGCTGCCAATACATTCGAGCGATCGCTAGTTGGGTTCATCGCGCCGATCGCGAGTTGCCGCACGGCCAAGTCTGGGGTCGCAGCGATACCAGCCAAGGGTAATTCTGTCTCAATGGTTTTCGATGGGATTGCTTTGTTCGCACGGCTGGCTGTGATTGGTTTTTGTGCGGCCAATGAGTAGAGGGGGCTAGCCAAAACTAACACTACTCCCAGTATGCCAAGACTAGGTTGTAACCAGGTAAGCCAAATTTTTAACATCTTCAAATTAACTCTTTCAAAATGGAGGTTTCTTAGTTACGATAAGCTCGCTTAGATCCGTTAGCTCGACTAGATTTTGTCGAACAGTCAATCTTGCTGTTAACCGATCTTCACCCAAGAAAATTGAGTAATCGGTTACTTGCGAGAGGATGTTTGAATTAAATTCTGCCTACATCTTTCGATCGATTGGCATAGAGCAAAGAGGGACGTGGCCTACATCATCTGCCTATCATCCAAGCTGATGTAATTGTCATCGCTACGTTTGCAAATAACATGATACATCTCAATCTAGATTCAACCTAGCAGACAACGTGTTACACTCATACTGAAATTTTATCATACTAATTTGGCCTCATCATCAGTATTTATGCTGATGCCACCGCCCATAATTGCGATCTCGCCACTGAGATGTCCGATCGCCAGCTGCTGGCCGCAACCGTGCCAGTCAAGTGTCGTAATTCCACTGACGGTATTCCTGAAAATTTGTTCGATTTCTCCTGCAACCGACCACAGGCAAACATAGCCATCATTATCCCCAGATGTCGGGACAGCAACCTGAGGATGTGTGGTGAGTGCGGTAACAGTGCTTTGATGCCCTTCCCCAAACCGACCGTTCCAAGCGGTCGGATCTGGACTCAACTCCCACAACAGCAGCGCTGACCCCCCAGCCACCGCTAAACAAGGACTAGTCGTTCCCGCGAGCCAGTGGAGCTGGTGAATTTTGCCGGGGCTGCCTTGTAAAATCCAGGGGTCGTCTGGATGGTACCCGTCCATAATCGTCAGGGTGCGATCGAGATTGCCTGTAGCGAGATACCGACCGTCATCAGACCAAGCTAGCTTAATACTCGCTGTGTCTACTTCTAGCCGATCGATCTGGGCGGCATTAGCTCCAGGAGACCAGCTTTGGACACCTTTGTAGCCAGCTACGGCGAGGGTTAGTCCAGCCGGATGCCAGCTCAGATCGAAGACGGAAGATTTATCGAATTGCCAATTGCCAATTTCGCGATCGGCGATCGCATCCCAAATCTTGACGTGGCGATCGTGACTTATGGCTAAATGGGCGGTAGTCGGGTGCCAAACTAGTTGCTCGATCCAGCGATCGATCTCGATTGTCGCAACTAGCTGCGGCGGTAACTGGAGATCTTCACAATTCCACACCCATAATTTTCCGGCTTGCCCGCCTGCTGCTAGCCAGCGACCATCCGCACTAAAGGCAATTTTGTCGATCGACCGCCCATCTGCTTGCCTTAAAAAATCTAATTCGCCACCGCCAATATTCCAGAGCGCTTCGCCATTGGCCGAACTTGCTGCCCAGCTATCTCCAGCAGGCGACCAGGCAAATGCGGTCACCAGATCGCTCGCTCGACCTAGCCAAGAAAGCTCTAATTCCGATCGAAAGTTTTCCGCCAATGTGCCGATCGATTTTGATAAAAATAAATGTAAAGAAAGTACCAGCGGTAACATCTTAACTGAATATTTCAGGCTAGGATGATTACTACTGGTACTTCAATTTGATATGGCTCAAGTCAGACTTGAACTGACGACCAAGGGCTTATGAGTCCCCTACTCTACCGACTGAGCTATTGAGCCGTGTTATTTAACGTATACCATCATAGCATTAAAAATGTTGTTTGGTTACATTTGCTGCCAAATAAGTTTGGAACGAGTAATTCGATCGAGATTTATCTAGCAGCGCATTAACATGACAACACCAAAGCCATCGAATTAGCTATTAGCTGGAAGATGGGCGATCGGATTGACGGCATCACCACCACTGGGGCGAATTTCAAAGTGCAGGTGAGATCCGGTACTGTGACCGGTGCTGCCCATTTCTGCAACTTGTTGACCTTGGCGAACGATTTGACCGACGCTGACCGACAACCGACTATTGTGCCCGTAACGGGTGGTAGTACCATCGTTATGTCTGACTTCAACTAAGTTACCATAACCGCCAGAACTCCAGCCAGCGGCGATGACAGTACCATCAGCTGCGGCATTGATTGGCGTACCGACAGGGCCAGCGATATCGATACCTTTGTGCATTCTACCCCACCGTCGACCGAAGCGAGAGGTCAATGTACCTGCGGCAGGCCAAGCAAAACCGATCGTGGTTTCACCAGATTTGTTAGTGGGAGTAGTGCTGTCTTGATAGCCCTCATCACCACTCACACTAGGATTGTAAGCTTGGGTATTAGGTACAAACTTGAAAGTTCTCGTTCTTGGTGCGGGTACGTCGATCGATACCGATGCTTCGCCACCAAATTGTAAATTATTACCATCAGTGCGATTGGCCACTGATAAAGGATAAGAAGTCGTGGGTAGCGCCTGAGCGATGAGTACTTCAGGTTGACGCTCGTGCTGCGCTCTCATGCCTGAGATATCACTATGTAACTGCTCTACGTAAGGATCGGCAGTGGTCACCCGATTCGATTGTGAATCTACGACTGAAGCATTTGGACTAATCGAGCTAGTTGCTGCTCGATCGGTCTCCGTTAGTGCGAGCGCATCGAGACAGTTGGTTGGGAAGCTAGATATCCCCATCGAGACGGCCAAACCAAGCATGATTGTGGAAGTGCGGCTCCGATGATTACCAAACAGAGAGGCAAGTTTTGCCAAACCTGACGGTTGCCCAGGAATTGCTACGGACGACTGGTTCGCCATCGCATCTTGATGAGTGTCCAGGGAATGAACTAATTTGACTTTCTGTGTAATTTCGGGTTTCAACAAAAATGACCTCCTAATTTTGAGTACTATTTTGAGCCAGTGGGCTGAGTTTGTCTGAATTAACTCATTGCTTTCCGACCGTTCGCTCCATCTCTCACCAAAAAATAAATAATGTTAACTGCGATAGTTGAGTAATTAATACAAGACAATCGAGTATTTGTAGTGTCAGCCAATTTTTAGATCTATTCTAACAAAACCGCTGAATTGGCTTTGGTAGGTAGCGATCCCTGACTGCTTAAGCTACTTTAGGTGATGATGTAAAAATTTGCAAGTTTTTTTTAGATCGATCGGTGATTTAAGTTTATTTTCAGGGTGAGTAGATAGTGTTCTAAGCTAGACGAACACAGGCTTTGAGAGCATAAATATCGATCTAAATTAGTTTTCGATCTGGCAGCCAGATTGGCTTGCTGTCGCCACTCTGAGCAGACGAACATGAATTAACATGACTTTAAACAACAAATTACTCAATCGACAACCGTGAATCTACGCAGGGGGATTTTGTCAACTAATTTCTGGTATCAACAACTACGATATTTTTTCAATCCGGATGCTTTCGATCGCGATTGTCCATCGAATTGCCACGTGAATAAATAAGCAATCACAAATTTCATTGCTATCGATCCAACCGATCGATGATATAAATTTCTTATCTAAATTCGCTGATTTTTTGTTGTCTGACCAACTACGGTGTCCCATCACTGACAACCGATTACTCACTCAACTGACGCTGCGCTTCAAAGAGTCCGACAGCAGCACTGACAGAGAGATTGAGACTTCTGACCCCTGGCTCGATCGTCGGAATATACACAGTTGCATCGCAGCGATCGATAATTTCCGCTGGCAGTCCGTTAGTTTCACTGCCAAATAACAGCCAATCATCGGCTTGAAACTGAAATTTAAAATGGTTACAGGTTCCCCGTACGCTAAACCCCACCCAGCGTCCAGGCTGTTGGAGTCGAAATTCGATAAATGTCTCGATCGAATCGTGAATTTGGAGCTGTACGTAAGGCCAGTAGTCTAATCCAGCGCGTTTGAGGTAGCGATCGGTGATTTCAAAGCCGAGCGGGCCGACCAAGTGCAATTTGGTACGAGTGGCAGCGCAGGTGCGGGCGATATTGCCAGTATTGGGGGGAATCTGAGGATTGACTAAAACTATCTGGGGCATAACTTCAAAATCGGCTGACAGGAAAACTGAGGCTGAGTCGATCGAGCGCCGGAAAAATACCGCTAATACCTACCGGCTCTCGATTATGACTAGTCGATCGCGATCGTTGACTCGAAATAATATATAGATTTTCTTTATATTTGGCAAGCTCGGTCGATATATTTGAATTTCATATCTATTTCGTTACAATTCGGCGAGTGAGTTGAGTATAGATTCAGGGTATTCACAAGCGACGTTCGCTCCTGATGTTTCCCGAGGGTTTAGCTGAGTTAAGCAACAGTTTGACAGAGATAGCGATCGAGTTCGATTTCCTGCCGTTCGACATCTGCGATGGCTTGAACGATAACCGATCGAGCGTCACCTGTTTTGTTGTACATCCGCAACCATTGTTGGGCGGTATTTCCTTCCCGGAGGATTTTCTTAACTGGGGACAAAAAGCACAGGAAGCCACGTTGTTTGGCGATCGGACTGACTTCGGCATAGAGTTGTTCGATCCAGTCGCTAGCAGTAATCGATCGACCATCTTGCCAATGACGTAAAGTTGCATCGAGGCTAGATTTGGCGACAGCCATTTCATTGGCATCTGCCATTTGGACTAATTCTTCCGCTCGGTTATGGGCGGGTAAAGTACTCATCACCAGTGGATCGAGCGACGGGTCGTTGATGAGTTGCCACAATCTTGCCTCAATCAATGATGTAACGGCGAGTAAGGCGATCGGATCGATAATTAGGTCGCAAATTCTCAATTCGAGCCGATTGAGGTTGTAAGGGCGGCGATCGCCGTTAGGCCGGACGGCAGACCAGAGGTGGCGGACATTTTGCATCGTCCCTTGCGCCAGTTGCTCTTGAGTCCATTGAATATGATGAGCGTGACTTTCAAATAATGGGACGTGTTGGGGTGTTTTTGGAAATACGCCCCAGCGGGTGGAATGATAGCCGGTTGGCTTACCATCGATAAATGGTGAAGCTGCGCTTAGTGCCAAGTAGAGGGGTGCTTCAAGTCTTACCAATCGACAAGCCCGCATCAATAATTCTGGATCGCTGATGCCGATATTGATATGGACGCTCGCAGTCACTACATTCGTGCCGTAAGTCTGTTCGATATAAGTATGGTAGGGATTATTTGGGTCGGAACGATAAAATTTGTCGGTACCGCTTAAAGATAATGTACTACCAGGAATCAGCGTATAGTCACCGAGCTGCTGGAGATAGGCGCGCAATTTTCTCCGGGGTAAGACTAGCGCGCACAGCAACCGTTCGTAAGAATTGAAGGGGGCAGTTGTATATTCGACATTGCGACTATCCGGCTCGGTGATAAACCCATCTAAATCTGCCACAATTCGATCGGACAAACCGACAATCTCTCCTTGGGGAGTGCCCGTGTAGACCTCAATTTCAAATCCTTTAGAAAGTAGCATCGATCTTAGGGGGTAGGGGGCAGTTGACAGTTGACAGTTGGCAGTGAATAGTGTCTGGGGTTGGGGATTAGGGGTATTTAGATTCAACACTAATCATAACGGGTTTGTTTGGGAGATCTGCCATCCATTGTGAATAATCGGCTCCGAGTTTAGTCTCGGTCGATCTCCTTGGTGCATTCGCACTGGAGATCGGGGAAACTGACAGATTCGGTTACGACCACCCCTAAACCAATGATGTAGCAGGGAATTTAAGGATAAAGTATAAGATAGGGTATTTAACCAAACGCACAGATCGATCGCTATGAAAATTGCTAATAATGTTACTGAATTAATCGGTCGCACGCCCTTAGTCAGACTCAATCGGATCCCCCAAGCTGAAGGCTGTGTCGCGGATATCGTCGTCAAACTTGAAGGGATGAATCCTGCAGCATCTGTCAAGGATCGGATTGGGGTGCATATGATCGAAGCTGCCGAAAAGGAAGGCTTGATCGCTCCGCATAAAACAATTTTGGTCGAACCCACATCGGGCAACACTGGCATCGCCCTAGCAATGGCCGCAGCAGCGAAAGGTTATCGGTTGATCCTCACGATGCCCGAAACGATGAGTACAGAACGGCGGGCGATGCTCAAAGCCTACGGTGCCGAATTAGAACTGACTCCGGGTGTCGAAGGGATGAGCGGTTGCATTCGTCGCGCTCAGGAGATTACTGATAAAACGCCGCACGCTTATATGTTGCAGCAATTTCGCAATCCCGCCAATCCGCAAATCCATCGACTAACCACCGCTGAAGAAATTTGGGCGGATACTGATGGTAAAGTAGATATCCTAGTTGCTGGTGTCGGTACTGGCGGAACGATTACGGGGGTCGCTGAGGTCATCAAATCTCGCAATCCTGATTTTAAAGTTATTGCCGTCGAACCCACCAATAGTCCCGTCCTCTCAGGTGGCAGACCCGGCCCCCACAAAATCCAAGGTATCGGTGCTGGATTCGTACCGCAGGTATTGAAAATCGCGCTAATCGATGAAGTAATTACCGTCACCGACCAACAATCGATCGAATACGGTCGTAGACTCGCTAAAGAAGAAGGTTTATTGTCAGGAATTTCGACAGGTGCTGCATTGTATGCCGCGATCGTTGTCGGTCGTCGTCCCGAAAATCAAGGTAAACTAATCGTCATGATTCAGCCTAGTTTCGGCGAACGCTATCTGAGCACGCCGCTATTTCAAGATCCCGATCCTAAGACTGTTTGATTGTGGATTTTGCGATGTCCGCTCGTCGGGTTCCCCGACGAAAAAAGGACATCAAGACAGGATTTTGGATTATCCCATGTAAAGCCAGTAATTTTTCCTTGTCCGATATCCACCACTAATCGCCACTATCCACTAGTCACTAGCCACTAGTTAGTCACTAGCCACTAGCTTCATGCCAGAAACGCACTATCAAACCCTCCAAATATCCGCTAAAGCCACTGCGGATGAGATCAAACAGTCTTATCGGCAGTTGGCGAAGAAATTTCACCCTGATGTCAATGGTGGCAAAGCTAATTCCGAACGTATCGTCAAGATTAATGCGGCTTATGAAATATTAAGCGACGAGCGCAAGCGGCGCGAATACGATTATCTCCTGCAACCAGCAGTAGCCATCCCCCGCCAACAAACCACCCCATCGGCTACTCCCCGCAGTCCGCGCACGGTAGGACGCGAGTTAGATGAAGAATTAGTCTTGTGGCTGAATCAGGTTTACACGCCGATTAATCGGACGATTAATTGGATTATCAAACCGCTAAAAGCCCAGATTCGGGAACTCTCTGCCGATCCCTTCGATGATGACTTGATGGCAACTTTTGAGGCGTATGTGACTGATTGCCAGCGACATTTACAAAAGATCGAGAAAACATTTCATTCGATGCCCAATCCTACCTCGATCGCAGGTGTTGCCGCCAATCTCTACTACTGTATCAACCAAGTATCCGATGGGATTAGGGAGTTAAATTTTTACATCATGAATTACGATGAACAGTATCTCCACGATGGCATTGAAATGTTCAAAATTGCCGCTGAGTTGCAGAGAGAAACTAATAAGCAACTGAAAGGTTATAAGTAATCGGGCAGATCGGACTTAGTGGCAACGCTTGAAACGGAAGTAGATGCGGGGTTATGATTTTGACAGGCAATGTCCGATCGATCGATATATTGTCGATTTCTATTGCAAGGATTTGAAGCTATACTTTAAACGGTCATAACCTGAGCTTTGTCAAAATGCTGAAAGCGGAGTGTGAGCAAGGAATCAAGCTCTTTTTTATGTTGCAGATGAGCATCATTTAGACATTCAGAGATGGCTGATGAGAACTGAGTAAAATCCTCATAATACTTGCCATATAAACATTTCTTTTTAACAAACTTCCAGAGCCTTTCAATCAAATTTAGATTGGGCGAATAAGTCGGCAAGTATAGTAATTCTATTTCCAAGGATTTAGCTAAATCTTGGACAACTCGACATTTTTGGTATCGAGCATTGTCTAAAACCAGAGTAATGGGAATGCTCAGTCCTAGGTCAGCTAATTTTTGCAGAAGTTCACAAATCTGAATAGCAGTGATATAGCTGTCATTAGTAACCAAAATAACTTCATGAGTAATGGCATTTAATGCTCCCAGCACATTGAACCGTTTTCTCCCTGAAGGTGACTTAATAAACAGCCGTTGAAAACACCAAATCATCCCCAAAAAAGCTCCCATGACAAAGTGAGCCGCATCCACGAAGAAAACCGCTCTTTTTCCTTGTCTTGCCTCTTCTAACCTGGGTTCTAGCTTATTTATTTTATATTCTTCCTGTTCATCGGGATCTGCTTTAGAAGGAATAGCCCCAACTTTCAAACATCGCATCCCTATTGATTTCAGGAATTTTTGGATCTGGGTTGGACTGCGTTTAATTCCGGTAAGATTTTCAATCTGATTTACAGCTTCATTTATGGTAGCTGGAGGATTCAATTTCAAATACTCTTTGATAGTTGTCTGATGTAATTTTAATTCACTTTTGGGTTGATAAAAGTTAATTTCTTTGAGTTTTTCTATACCACCAGCCTGATATTGTTGACAATATTTTCTCAATGTATTAGGTGAAATGTTTGCTAGCCTACAAATCATATTTAAAGGTAAGTTTTGACTTTTAAGCCATAATACTTCCATCTTCAACTGGACCCTGGGATGAGGATGGTGAAATCTTTCATAATTTAATATTTCTCGATCTTCTTCCGTAAAGTTTAGATTGCTCATCCCTCAAGCTCCACTTTTTCCTTGACTTTACTAGACTATCATCTCTTCGATCGCCGATGCTCAAGTTATGCCCGTGTAAAGTATAGCTATTGAGATCGATGGCAGCAGTCACGATGGCGAAGCAGCAAAGATTAATGATGAAATTAGACAGGAACGTTTAGAATCTTTGGGTGTGAGATTTTTAAGGTTTAATGATATTGATGTGAAGCGGAATATGGAAATGGTAGTGGATTCGATCGAGCTTTGGATCGATGAGCGAGTTCAAAGTAAATTAATAGATAGCAATATAAATACAGACATAAACTGAGGTTCTCCACTGCTAGAAACCACAATCTTAGAATATCTTCACAAATTGCCTGATTCACTTCAGCAAGAAGTCCTTCACTATACGCAATTCTTACTAGAAACTCATACTAAAAATACTTCACCACCACAAAAAAAGCGGCAAGCAGGCTTTCTAAAAGGCACATTTGCTTTACCCCTGTCCAAGGACTTTGATGAGCTACTAGAAGATTTTCAGGAGTATATATAGTGACTAATTTACTTTTGGATACTCATGCTTTCATCTGGTATTCAGAGAACGATCTCAAATTGCCCGAATCGATAAAGATAGACATTGAAAATGCAGATCGAGTTGGGAGCATCCCACTTTTTATTACTCACTTGTAGAATAAAGTAGTAAAAACCACTCATCAGGCGGTTCAGCGATCGAGGGTGTTTTCCTCTTTCAGGATTTTAAAAAGTGGGATGCTCCCGATCGAGTTGCTCTTAGTATTGCTAGTCTATAGGAAATAGCGATTAAATTAAGCATTGGGAAATTATCACTCAGATCGAACTATGAATCGAGTCTCTTTTAGAGAGGCTACGCCAACGAGACTAGTTGAGAACCTGCTAGAGTTGGTGAATCGATCTATTTTTAATATTATCTACCATAATCCACCGCGTTTTCCATTGGGAAAGACAGTCATAACATTTGTTTTAGCTTGATTTAACTGTTCTTCTGTAACTTTGGCACCTTTCAAATTTGCGCCACACAAATTCGCACCATTCAGATTGGCATGATTGAGATAGGCTTCACTCAGATCGGCACCCCGCAGATCGGCATTTTGCAGGTTGGCATAGCTAAAAAAGCCGAAACTGAGATCGGTATTCTTGAGTACTGCACCACTGAGATCGGCTTTATCGAACTTGCCACGAGATAAGTTCGCACCCTGGAGGTTGATATAGGCACAATTGGCAATGGAGAGAGTAATGCCAGGTAGGTGGGCTTTGGAGAAATCGAGACTACTGAGATCCATCTCGCTAAAAACTCTTTGTCCACGCTGAAATGCCGCAAGAATGTTGTTTTGAGCATCTAGTTTTAATGGCACTCTATGAGGTGCTTGGATGGCTGGATTGAATAAAGTATTGAAACGATCGAGTTTTTGCTCTAATGCTGCTAATACCTCTGCTGCCGATTGATATCGTTGATTCAGAGAATTAGCAATCATCTTGTCTAATACCTTACCCAGCTTTTCATCCACCGGATTATTCACTAAATAATCTCTCCACACCCAAGCATCCTGATTCATATCGAACAAATCGAAAGGTGAAACTTGAGTCAGCAGATAGATACAAGTCACCCCCAAACTATAAATATCGCTAGCAAATACTGGTTTACGTCTAGCTTGCTCTGGTGCTGCAAATTCTGCACTACCAATCGCCGTTCCGGTTTTAGCCAACATCGATTGAGTCGCCTGCTTCGCCGCACCAAAATCGACCAATACCAAACTACCATCACTGCGCCGCCGAATGATATTGGCTGGTTTGATATCACGATGAATAACTGGTGGTGACTGATGGTGTAAGAAATCTAAAACTGGTAATAACGACTCCAGTAACTCGCGGATCTTGGCTTGGTTAAAAGTGCCTGCGGTGGCTAATTCCTGCTCCAAATCTTGCCCATCGATGAACTGTTGCACCAGATAGGGTTGCCCCTCCACATCAAAGTAGGCAAGGAGTTCGGGAATCTGGTCGTGTTTGCCCAATGCCTCTAAATGTTGTGCCTCCTCGTAGAACAGCTTGAGCGCAATCTGTCTGGTTTCGGGATGATTGTTGCTAAACGCAAACTGTTTGATGACACACAACGGCTTACGGGGTCGGTCTTCATCCACTGCTTTGAAGGTTTTACCAAACCCACCTTGTCCCAATAACTTCAGCGCACGATAGCGATCCTTGAGCAGGATCTTTGCCCCACAGGACATACAGACGTTGGTATTGGGGCTATTCTTGTCTGGAGCGGGACAGGTGGGATTGATGCAGTAGCTCATGGCTGGGGCGGCTGAGGAGGGAATATTCGTGCTTACAATTAGTATTCCCGTTCACCCACCCACAAGTCAATAAAATCCTCTCCTCGGAGCGGACTTATATGCGAGAGTTAATATATGAAGTTATATAGATAATATGATGTTTTAGTCATGTAAACTCGTGACTATGGGTAGATGTTACAATTACTTGGTAACGAGTACGATCGGTATATCTCCGGTAGCAACTCGATTGGCACCAGCCTTTAGATCGACCAAACAAACTCGCAAGCCATATATGTTAAAAACAATTACTTTAGCGATCGGTGTCGCTATTACCACCGCCATCTCACAGCCAGCAATGGCACTGAACGCAACAAGCGATGCCGCTCCAGCCAACCAAAATCCTGCGAATAATCGCTATGCACAAGTAGTCGTCAGCTTCCCCTCTGCGGCGATTAAAGTAGGTTCGACAACTGTAATTCTCGGTCAACCGGAACACCGCAATTCTCGGCGGGAAGAACGGAGCGAGCGGCGCGAACGCCATGGAGCGTATGAATATCGTCGAGATCGGCAAGAGCGCCAAGAGCGCGAAGATCGGGACAGTGACGATCGTCATTAGCGGAATAGAGGCGTTCTACAGGAACGTCTCTACTGCAATTAGCCTAACTACCGATTTCACTCCAAGCGGGATGCGATAGCAACGATGACATTACCCTGACACCACGCAATTGATTCGATAGGGGCAAATGCCCTTGGGGAGCTGTCAGATCCCATGTAAACGATCCAGGATAGCGCGTCCAGTTATTACCGTTTTTCCAGCCGATTTTCACCCAGAGCTTGTCCCAGTTTTTGCCCATCCCCAGCCACATATCGCGCTGAATCGAGAAACCAAACTTACCTTCGGAATGTAATTTCCACAGGGAATCGATCGTGTGGAGGTCTAGTTGTGGTAGGCGTTCGACTTCCGTAAAATAAATCCACTTCCGTTGGATCGCGTCAGCACCTGCGAGTTCGCAGAGTTTTTCGGTTGTCAACTTATCGGCAGCTTGAAATTCGCGGCGGGCTAATAATTTTTGGAGCGTGGTGTAATCGATGCCCATACTCGATCGCAATGGTACGATCCCATCGGGAAACTCCCGATCGAGAAATTCGCTAGCGACGGGGACTTCGCTATCATATAAAGCTTGATAAACATTTCCGGTAACAATTGTCGGCAGTTCTCCCCGTTGGTGGTGGAGCCAGTCGATTAATAATTCGATACCAGGGACTCCAGCGGCAACGATCTTGGGGAGAATCTGCAATCGCTCTTTGGTGGTGCTAGTCGCGAACTTATCCTTCAACTCAATGAGATCTAAGGGCATCGATGGTGAAGCGGTAGAATCAGGCATGGGTGAGGATCGGTTTTGCAGTGGAGTAGTCCGATCGATATTTTACAAAATTACTGGCACCTGAACCAGAAAAATTATGAATTGTGAATTATGAATTATGAATTTGCCCAGCACGAAGTTCTATTTTAGCGAGCCTCGCTTGCAAAAATATCCCCGACTTTTCCAAAAAGTCGAGGATATCGGCTTGGATCGATTACTACCAAACAAATCGTTAGTTTCTAACTTTTCAACAATAGATAATAGAGCTGTCCGGGGCCGCCAGTAACGCCAGCCCGATCTCCTGCGACCTTTCCAGTACCCATGAAATAGTCTACACGTCCGGGGCCAGTAATCGCGCTACCAGTATCTTGGTCGAGGACATACCGACTGACTAACTTTTGTTCGATCGAGCGACCGTTGCCACTGTAAGGGAGTTCGGTGTGAACCAGAGCTAACGCTCCAGGCGGCATCATTGATTTATCAGTCGCGATCGATCGATCGGGTGTGACTGGAACGTTGATGCTCCCCATTGGCTCGCCTTTGAAGGTTTCTTTCATAAACACAAAGCGTTTCCACCGTGGAACATATACGTTTAATTCCTGGGGATTATTCCGGAAATAACTAATGATGCCAGGGAGGGTAAGCTGGCTCGGCGTAACTTTGCCATCTTTTGCTAACTCTTTACCGATGCTGGTGTAGGCAAAATTAGTACCACCGTTATATCCCACAGTAGTTTTAGTACCATCGGTGAGATGGAGTTCTGCCGAACCCTGAATTTGCACCAGGATCGCTTCAAATCGATCGCGCATCCAGAAGATCTCGTTGCCTGCCAGAGCGCTCTGCGCGCCCTGTAGCCCATCTGCACCCTCTAGCTGAACGCGTTCGGGGAAGGGTTCTTTCCAGTTGCTAAAGTCAGCCGGAGCTTTGTAAAGCGGGTATTTAAATTCTGGCGTTTGCTTACGACTGGCTTCGTAAATTGGCTCGTAGTAACCAGTAAATTGGACGGTACCTTTGTTATCTTTACCGACAGATTGATAAAAGATAAATTCACGTTTGACAGCAGCTTGAAGTTCGCTTGCCGATTTGCTGGTACTGACTAACTGCCGAAATCTGACGAGAGAACGCCGCACGCGATCGCGTGTGATCCCTTGTACGGCATAATTTTGATAAGCTTTGGTAGCTGCGGGAGTCTCGATATAACGCAGACTGTGATCGATCGATTTGAGCAGTGCTGCTTTATCGCCAGTTTTGCCCCAGAGTTGCTCGTCAAAGCCGAGGGGACTTTCTTCGATGACTGGAGCAGCAGAATTGGGATTAGGGGAAGTACTGGGAGTAGTCTGCTTGGCTTGGATATTGGCAGTGGGATCGATATTCACCCGCAACGGTGGCTGATGATTGAATCCTAGCGCAATACCTAGATTCAGGGAGAGTAAAGCCAGTGTCTTAATCATGAAGTAATGTAAGGAATAACGCTTTGAGCATAGTAATCGGTGACGAGATTAATGGATTTGAGTTTCAATATCCTCTCGTCTGGTAAATAACCGCGATCGCTAATCTAGTAGTCTCGCTCGATGCTGGAGGCAAAGACCGGTTCGACTCGAATTGCTTCAACACATGCGGGTCGAAGCACCATATATTCGCCCTGAGTGTTCTTCAGTGGCACGGTAATAAAATCAGTCGAGCCTGATTTGGGCATAAGTTCACTACTATACCATTTCTGAAAATCTTGGACGGTGGGGAAGCGGACTTCCTCACGATGACCGCCGGACAACATGAGATGGACGGCATATTCGGTGGCGATATTAGCCATAGTTTCGATCGATTGAAAAATTAGATTAGCCTCAGTGTGCCCAAATTTAGCTAACTAATTAACGATCGTGCTGATGCTCACTCTAACCAATCTCAGACTACATCGGGTAATTTTTTTTGCCGAACATACAGCCATACTAGGCCGATCGATCCGATCGCGATTCCAACTAAACTAACTACCTGAGATATTCTGAGCGGGCCGAGCATCAAACTATCCGTCCGCAAACCTTCTACCCCAAATCTCCCGATTCCGTAGGCGATTAGATAAATTAAAAAAATCGCACCAGTCTTTAAGCGATTGCGTCGAGTATCGTTGATGAATAGATACATTAAAATGAAAAATACGAGTAAATTCCACAACGATTCGTACAAGAAAGTCGGATGAAAATACTCAAAATTTCGATACTCAAACGGGCGATTTGCTACGGGAATAAATAACTTCCACGGTAGATCTGTCGGGCCGCCAAATGCTTCCGAATTAAAGAAGTTGCCCCAGCGACCGATCGCTTGACCCAATGCGACAGATGGCGCTACTAAATCGCCTAGTTGCCAAAATGAAACCCGCTTGATTTTAGCAAAAATAATCGCCGCGATCGTCCCCCCGATAATCGCCCCATAAATCGCAATTCCCCCCTCCCAAATTTTCAAAATTTGGACTGGATCGCGGGCATAGGTCGGCCATTGAAAGATCACATAGTATAATCGTGCCGATGGAATTGCGGCCAATACCAACCAGATCGCTAAATCTGCCATGATTTCGGGATCGACCTGGCGTTTTTTTGCCAGCCACATCGATAAATTTACGCCGATTAGTACTGCCGAAGCAATTAACAATCCATACCACTTCAAGCGGAAATTACCAAGATGGAAAATTTCTTCTCCTGGTGACATAAATTGAAGTGCTACTAATGGTGATGTTAAAGCATCCCCGATCGAGCCTGGTAAATTCAATAATTCGGTCAACATATTTACGATCGATAGACTTTAAAGTAAAACAGAATATTTAGCCATGCAAAACCTCTACCAGCGATCGAGAGATCTAGTTCTTCATTTATTTAATTAAATCTGGTTCGCAACCAATCCAAACACCGAGTCAGCCAGCTACGTTGCGTCAGCTGTCGAGTGCGCTGATAAGTCTTCCATTCCTGTGCGGTGAGATAGATAAATTCGGTATAACTCGGAGATAATCCAGTAGATGCGGCCAGTTCGGTAATTCTCATCTTTTGGCGGATCGCCAGCGCGAGAATTTGAATCAGTTCTGGAGCATTTTGACCGATAATCTCGGCACCTTTAATTTCTCCGGTTCTAGTGACTAGTATTTGGCAAAATCCACTAGTTGTATTAGTTAAAATTGCCTGCGTGCAAGTTTTAAAATACTGGGTTAGCACGATTAAATCTTGACGATCGCTATTTAGTGCCGAGCCAATCGGCATCCCGACTCGTGCCAGTGGTGGATCTGTATAAACCGCCCATGGCAGGCTGTTATAACTCTGATAATTGACTTTGATTTTCCGCCGAGTCAGCGCATTGCGTACCACAATTTTGGCTTCGTACCGGGTCAGGCTATCGCTGCGATAACCACCCGAAACGTTACCGCAGACGCTACCACAGGCATAGATTTGAGGATGAACGGTTCGCAGCTTGTTATCGATCGAGATCCCTTTGAGATCGTAATCTACACCGACACCTACGAGATTGAATGGTTCGACTAACGGTCGATCGGGTAAGGCGATAAAAATTTCATCGACGCAGATCGTATCGTCGCCCATCGTCACTAATTTAGCATCACTGTCTCGACTGACATTGGTAACTTGAGTCTCTAGATAGATTTGCACGCCCTCGGCTTCTAATTGTGCTTGGATCGGACTAGCAAGTTCCAGATCTTCATAGGGTAAAATTTGCGCTGTTTCGACGATCAACGATACCTGACAACCCAATCGTGCCAGTGTCTGTGCTAATTCTACACCGATCGCTTCGGCACCGATAATCGCCCACCGGAGGGGGATTTTTTGGAGATCGACGACTTCTGGCAATCGATCGAGCACGAGATAACCGACTTCTTGAATTCCAGGAATCAAGGGATAAGCTGAAATCGAGCCAGTCGCCATGAGATAAGCACGAGCGCGGAGGTATCTTTGACCGATATTAAATGCTAAATGAGGGCGACGACAAAATTCGCCCTCACCGACAATCGTGTCCACACCCATCGTGGCTAATAATGCCAAGCTCGATTGTTGTTCGAGCCGATCGATCGCCGCGAGTGCGTACTTCCAGGGATAGCTAGCTGGCTGCTGCAGCTGCAATTGGTTCGATCGGTTGGTTTTAGCTATTTGCGCCAGTGCGTAGGGGTAAAAGTCCCGTTGCGGATGGAGTCGATCGCTAGCTGAGTGTGGCAAGATCAGCGCTACCCGCGCCCGGACATTTAATGCCTCGATCGCTGCCGCTCTTGCTGTCGCTGTCGCCCCAATAATTACCAAATCGTAGTCTACAGACATTCATTAGACCCAGTTTGTTTGTCCATAAGTGGGAGGGTGGGGTAGGTATCGTAGATCTTTACCCACCCCACCCTAATGCCTTCGGCAAGGCTTCGCCAACGGGCACCCCTCCCTTCGGGCAACCCTCCCAGGAGGGGAATTAACTAGCCACTGTTCACTGTTCACTGTTCACTGTTCACTGTTCACTGTTCACTATCCCCTACCCAAACCTATACCCAAATCCCCGCACGGTAATAATATACTGTGGCTGACTGGGGTCGGTTTCGAGTTTTTCGCGGAGCCAGCGGATGTGAACGTCAACGGTTTTGCGATCGCCGATAAAGTCGCTACCCCACACCCGATCGAGTAATTGCTCTCGCGCCCAGACGCGGCGAGGATGCTGCATAAATAGCTCCAGCAAGCGAAATTCTTTCGGGGATAATAAGACACCCGCACCCCTAACCAATACCCGACATTCTTCGGGATAAAGGGTGATATCTTGGAATTGCAATACAGGCGTATCGGGAGATACATTAAATCGATGGCGACGGAGGAGGGCGCGACACCTAGCGACTAACTCCCGCATACTAAACGGCTTGCTGATATAGTCATCCGCACCGACTTCTAAGCCTAATACCCGATCGGTTTCAGTTGTTTTGGCACTGACCATTAAAATTGGCACGTGATTGCCTTGATATCGTAGAAAGCGGCACAGATCGAGACCGTTGACTTGCGGCAACATCAGGTCGAGGATAATCAAGTCAAAGGGAAAATCCAGAATTTGAGGAACTCGTGCTTGACATTTCGCTAGCGCTGTATGCCCGTCGGCTACAGCAACTACCTCATAACCTTCCTCTTCTAGACCCAGAACTAGCAATTCTCTGATCGATTCTTCATCTTCTACCACTAAAACGCGATTGGTGACGGTGCCTGGTGTCTGACTTGCAGATGGATTCGACATATTAAGTGCGAGCATCATCACAACTAACTGGTGAAGGAAAACGAGCGGTAACTTTGTTGGTAAATCGGGATGTAGATTTTTTTCGGTTACATTATTAATAGCAGGCGAGCGTCTTTGTCACAATATTACAGTTTGGTGACGCATAATTACTAACTGGTAATCTCAGCCGCTCGTCCGATCGCTAATCATACCAAAACATGCGTTTACACCTAAGTACTTGGACGGAAGTTGAAAGTTATCTCCAGCACTCTCAGGGCATTATCATTCCGATCGGTTCGACCGAACAACATGGCCCGACTGGGGCGATCGGCACGGATGCGATCTGTGCTGAGGCCATCTCTATAGCAGTGGGTGCTACAGCTCAGGCGATCGTGGCACCAACGATTAATGTCGGTATGGCACTGCATCATGCCGATTTTCCAGGAACGATTAGTTTGCGTCCGAGTACCCTGATCTTAGTCATTCGAGATTATATTACCTGCTTGGCACGATCTGGGTTTACTAAGTTCTTTTTTATTAACGGTCATGGTGGAAATATTGCTACCCTGAAGGCAGCCTTTTCAGAAACCTATGCACACCTAGCAGATCTAAATGTCCCAACTGCCGATCGAGTGGAATGTGTAACGGCTAATTGGTTTATGGGTGGTGGGGTCTATCGACTAGCGAAAGAACTATATGGCGATCGAGAAGGCTCACATGCCACCCCTTCGGAAATTGCTATCACCCAGTATATCTACCCCGAAGCAATTAGATCTACGCCATTAGACCCAGATCTACTCACGAAGGAGCGCAAAATTCTCGGCGCGGCAGATTTTCGCCGTCGTTACCCCGATGGCAGAATGGGTTCCGATCCTAGTCTCGCCACGCCCGAACATGGCAAACAATTTTTCGATGTGGCAGTGAAGGAATTAACCGCAAATTATTTAGAATTTATGGCTGGCGAACCATAACATCGCGATTTCAGCCATTATTGAGTATTCGTTGGCGGAGCCTCTCGTAAGAGAATCGTTGACGATCGATATCACAAATAATCCTCAAATACTTACTGCCACTAGCCACTAGCCACTAGCCATAACTCGATCTAGATGTCGAACAGCTTAGGTAGCAATTTGGGTTTATTTAATTGGCAAGCCTACCGATCGGAGCAAGCCCCGCAACCGTAGCAAGAATAATACTTCTTTAACTCGGGGATTGTTACTCGCCACCGCTGCCTCACTGCGACTGAGTTGCTCTTGGAGGTCGATCGCTAATTCGGCAAATTCGCTAGCTGACAAAGGTTTGCCATCGATCGGCGATCTGGCTTCGGTAATAATTTCGGCTCTGAGAATTTCTTCGGGAATATCGGTAGGCGGTGGGATCGGATTAGCCCGAACGGCGGGGATCGCGATTTGCCAACCGATCGGCACTAGTAATAACAGCGAGAAAAGTCGAGACGCTATTTGTGGCTGCATCGCTTACGGGAAAAAGTGAGGGGTCTCATCAAAAAATGATAGTATATCGAACTAGAAGATCTAACCCAAACGTGTTAATTTTCTGGTCGAGCACTCAGATCGCTACCGATCGATCGGCACGTCAAGACCAATAATCATTCAGCCCGCTACTACCATCTAGAGATCGCTCTATGTCTCAGCCCAACTTTCCACTTCCGCAGGCTCGTGCCGCAAGTGCGGCTCATTCGTCAACGCGATCGCCGATAGTAGAACTAGATCCACATCGAGAGCGGGTGCGATCGCTCGATCGGCATTCAACGCCTGTGTGGTTGCGCTCGCTCCTGACTCTGCAACGGGGTGCGACGCTCGTGTTTGGCATCGTGTTTGGGTTGAGTGCGATCGGCTATGGATATACCGTTTACACTCAAGATGTCTGGAAGCAGCAACACGGACAGTTAAAACGGCTTCAAGTCCAGGAGCGCCAACAGGGCGCGATCGTCGAGAGTATCAAACACCAATTGGCGATCGCAGCCGAACAGCCTCACAATGAGCTGATCCAGCCAGATCCTAAACAAATGTTATTCGTGCCGAGTGCACCATTGCGCCCGCTGAAACCATTACCTGCTACCTCATCAGCAAAAATATCGTCTACAGCTCAACCGCCATCGGGTTATTAAAGACAGAGATCTCAATCTCTCACCGATCGGGAGTGGCGCTAGAGTAGGAACTTATTATCGTAGGTTATGCAATTTTGACACTCGATTCGCACTTTTTATCCGCAATTATTTTAGCTGGCGGTCGCAGTTCGCGGATGGGTCGAGATAAAGCCACGATCCTCGTGCCGAGCGCCACCGGGAGCGATTGCGTGCCGATGATTCGGCGGATTTATGATGTTGTGGCTCGATGTCAAAATCTCGGTACTGTCTTAGCCGATCGCATTCAGATCGTTACTCCCTGGGCTGAACGCTATCGATCGCTCTTACCAACAGACTGTTATTTTATCCCCGAACTGCAACCCGATCGCGGCCCCCTGATGGGTTTTCGGCAAGGATTGGCGGAAGTTAGTTCTGTGTGGGTATTATTACTGGCTTGTGACTTGCCCAATTTATCAACTCCAGTTTTACAAGCATGGATCGATCGATTGAGTTCCCTCCCGGCTGACACCATCGCCTATCTACCCAAGCAGCTCGATAGAGGTTGGGAGCCACTGTGCGGTTTTTATCGCCGGAATTGCCTCGACTCGCTCGTCGAGTATACAGAGCGTGGGGGGAGATCTTTCCAAGGTTGGCTGGCAACCTGCACGGTAACAGAATTAACGGTTATCGATCGCCGCTGTTTGGCAAACTGTAATACTCCGGCAGATTTGGCTGCGGTGGCTGAAGAGCGCTCGATCGAGCTAAACTAGTAAGCGATCCCTCTACACCAAATCGAGATCGATTCGATCGATATCATTCATGACCTCATTACCTATCGATACACCCCTTTATAATCATCCGTTGCCAGAAATCGAACAATGGCTGATCTCGATGGGCTGCGAGCAAGATGACAACGAGCTACACTGCTGGCATATTACCAAGCCGGAATGGAAAGCGCATTTGTGTCTCGATATTGAAGAACTGACAGTTCGATATCATCCCAATGGCAGCGATGATGCGCGATCGATAGCCCAAAGTTCTCCTGGAGATCGGAATATCTATCGGACGTTCAAATATTCGCTCAGTCGCCAAGATATTGAAAACGCTGTATTTGCTGGCCCTTAAAATTAGGGGGTAGGCAGGAATGACAATCTTATACTATTTTGGATTTTGGATTGGGGAAACATTACTGTCTCTAGAGACTATCCATCTATCTAATCGATTTATCTATTCTGTCAGGAGCATTTTTTTAATTGGTATTAATTCCTCGATTTTGTCGGATCGGCCGATCGCAATCCATCATTAACTAATTCGCACATGCTCGATCGCAAAATAATTTTAATCACTGGAGCTAGTAGCGGGATCGGGGCTGCTTGTGCGCGGTTGTTTGCTGGCGAGGGTGCGAGATTATTGCTGCTCGCCAGACGCGAGAACAAGCTAGCAACGCTGGTAGCTGAATTGGTAGCCAGTGGCATCGCTCGATCGCACCTGCACCCACTGACAGCAGATGTCCGCGATCGAGCGCAGGTGGTATCGGTATTAAGTGGACTGCCTCCAGATTGGCAGGAGATCGACATTCTCATCAACAATGCTGGCCTGAGTCGGGGCTTAAACAAGCTCCAAGAAGGTGAAATCGACGATTGGGAGGAAATGATCGATACCAACATTAAAGGGCTGCTGTACGTGACTAGAGCGGTCGTGCCAGGGATGGTAACACGAGGTCGCGGTCATGTGGTAAATCTCGGGTCGATTGCGGGGCATCAGACCTATCCACAAGGTAATGTTTATTGTGGCACCAAGGCAGCAGTGCGATCGATTTCTGAAGGTCTAAAAATCGATTTGCTCGGTACTCCAGTAAGAGTCACGTCGATCGATCCTGGCTTGGTCGATACTGAATTTAGTACGGTGCGCTTTCATGGTGATACTACCCGCGCCGCAAAAGTCTACGAGGGGTTACAACCACTGACGGCTGAGGATATCGCTGAAACAATTTTCTTCTGTCTGAATCGTCCAGCCCATGTCAATATCAGCGAAATTCTCCTCGTGCCAACGGCTCAAGCGACACCGACGTTAGTTCATCGAAATATTAGCTAGTCATGAAGATAATTTAATTTAATTTAATTCATAACTCATAATTGCTTAACCCATTTGGGCGCGGACGACGATCGCGGTAATATTGTCATGACCGTTGTATTCATTGGCAAAATCGATTAATCTTTCTACTCCATGTTGAAGATTGGCATTTACCGAGAGCAGGGGTGCGACGTTGGTGAGCCAGTAATTTTCGAGGAGTTGATTGTCAGTCAAACCATCTGAAGCTAATAGGATCAGCGTATCTTCTTGCAATTCAAAAAATCTAATGTCTGGCGCGATATAATTACGATCGCGTGGCCCGATCGCTTGAGTCAATTGATAAGAATCGGGACGACCGTAAGCAATTTCCGGATCGACACCGCGTAGGATGTCTTGTTGTCCGACCTCATGATCTAAGGTGAGTTGAATCAGCCCCTGCGTGGGTGTAATCCCATAACATCTAGAATCGCCGACATGAGCTACCGCAATATTTTGTTCTTGAACTAATACCAATACCAGCGTCGTACCCATTCTGCCGCTACCATGAGCAGCGTTTTTTTCATTAATTTTGAAGACAGCTTCATTGGCAGCGACAATGCCTTCACGGATTGTTTGTTCATCGGGGAGTGTATCGCCCCAACGCGCATCAAAATAATCCCGTAACAAATCTACCGTCATTGCGCTAGCAATCTCGCCACCCGCATGTCCGCCCATACCATCGCAGAGGATATATAAACCTTTGGCTGAAATATTTTTACCTTTGGGGCTATTTCGGCGATCGACCCTACTGACAATCCCAAAGCAATCCTCGTTGTGGTCGCGTTTTCGACCAGTATGTGTAGCAGCAGCGTCTTCTAATTCGAGTAATTTTTGGGCGATGGCAAAGGTGGGTGCTTCGACGGGGACGCTTAAATCGGCAGAATTAGAAGACTGAAGCGGTGCGCTGAGTTGTTTGGGTTCGAGTTCGTAAGCAATTTGTTGCAGTCGGGATCTCACCTCCTCAACGCGCTCGATTTCGCCGCTTTCGATCGCATGAATCAAACCTGTCAACGATGGTGAAGGTGGTTGGTTGGCGCGTTCGAACAAGTTATGCCAGAGTTTGGCGAGATCGGCAAGCTTGAGTTTGCGATCGGTACGTTCTGGATAAAGTCGTTGAAAGCAGATCCGCGCATCTTCATCTAACAATAAATTGGCAACTTCCAACAAACTTTGACGCATTTGCCACGGTTCTAGTGCTACCCACAACTTGAGGGTATAGTCTAGCCAATAGATCGTTTGCGATGATGGAATTTGCGGATCGTTCCAGCGGTCTGATAGCTGAATCCAGTTACTGCGATCTTCCACCACCGTGACAGTTTTCAGATCGTCATCCCAACCATCGTGAATTGCAGGGATCGTTCCTGGCAGACTTACTTGGAGCGCGATATATGCCTGCGCGACTTTGGGAATCCCATGCGTATTCCAAAATTGCCATTGGCGATACTCTTCAGGTTTACGGTTGACAGTAGGACTGTCTAATGTGACTGGTTCTTGCTCCATTAAGATCTCCAAGGAAGAGTTGCACAAAGGTTGACGATCGATTACCCGCACTTGGCTAGAATCGTGAGGCGTTAGCAGTTGGATGACTACCGGATCGAGCAAGCGATACCGACATTGCACGTCCAGATATGTAGTCGCTACGAACGCACTCCGATCTGGATGGTTGTCTGAATCGGATAACTTGTCCGGATCGGTCACAACAGTAGGTTTAGCTTTTGGTAGCAGCTGGCTCGCAGACTTCGATCCGGGTTGTGGGAGATCCCACGGATCGAGCGCTAAGTCATCTAGCGGTGTTTCTAACTGTAAGTTCTCAGGTGCGTTGTTAGCTGAAGCTGTCGGTAATACAGCAGGGAAATCCCAAGGATTTGCTTCTAGTTCGACCATTGCCAGATCGAGATTGCTCGCAACTGGCAAGATCGGTTGTCGGTCGGTAGCATCATCCCCGATTGGCTGTGGCACCAAATCCGCTTGAGGTGCTGCTAAGTCAGAAGCAAGATCTACCGCATCAGCGATCGATTGCGCTGTCGGCTCGATAATTGCCCACCAGTAAACACCACTTGGTGCTTGGCATCGAGCACAATGTTCGGCATCAAATTCTACATTACCGCCACAACTATGACAGATATGGTGCTTTAACGATCGGCCACAACCCTGACAAAAATTATGATGTTGTGGATTTATCGATCGACAGTAGGGACAGATAAGCATAGGGATGACAACAGAACACAGGAGAGATATTATTAGCAGCCTCGGCAAGGCAGTTTGAAAGCATTAAATGCGGGAGCGAATGGATTCACAGATCTTTACATTAGATCGAAATATACATCCCCATCTACTATCGCCTACAAAACCCTTTTCTGACTACTTCTAAGGCTGAATTTATCACGATCTCGAGCGTCTGATGACGACGTGCGAGCTTCGAGTTTGCCATCTGTCAGTTGCAGAGCGATCCGAGCCTCACAAAATAGATCGTTCTAATATCTATACTTCCCGCTCGATCGAGTTAAATTCACAACTACAATCTGTCGATTGTTATTTAACTAAATTTTTACCATAATACATGCCCTAGTCAAAATGCGGCATCAGTTGCAATGTGCCCAATCCCAATTCCTCGGTAGATAAATATTTTGTTTCTAGTGACGCGAGGATGTCCCGAACGCCAGGATTACCACGAGCTTTACCTGTCAAACCTTGGGCGATGACCAAGCCACAATAACCCTGATTTTTTTTGCTAACTCGGTGCCACTTCTTCCGGTCTGCCAACTGGGTCGCACTATCATGATGAAACTCGCCAAACACCTGCATTTCTCCATCTGCTAGCTGGAGAATGCCCAAGTCGAAGCTAGATCCAGCGAGGAGATCTTCGCCAGGATTGAAGCAAATTCCCTGTAACCCGCCAGCTTGTTGGATGCGTTGCAGCATCTCTTTGGCTCTGGGTCTGGTAGTTTGGATAGTAATCACGGGAAATCCTTCCCCAATTGGTCGGACTTCGCTAATTTGATGATAAATATCTGCCAATCGGATTGTTTCTACGCGCTCCCAGGACATTATTTCGAGACCGACGAGCGCATCCTCTGGGATTAAGTCTTCCCGAATCGGCAGCTCTAAGGGGTCGAATTCATCTTCATCAGCATCTACAGCTAAGTGCATCTGGAGGAGTTCTCGAGATAGTTCGGGGAGAGTTTCGACTGCGACCTGTTTGTGCGTGTTCGTATCGGGTGCGGTCACACCGATCCGCTCGTGCAGTGGCGGTAAATCATCTACCTGTAGTTGCTCCGTAAAAGCGTTTATAAACCCTTTGAGCGCAACCAATGCTACTTGAGTCGCGATCGCTTCTTCTTCGTACAAGAACGGGCGCATACCTTCCATGGGATGGATATTTCCGAAGTTAGGTTCGATCTCGCTAGCAGGTAAGCTACTGAGATCGTTGACTAAATCTGGCGCACTCGCATCGAATGTGACAAAGATACAGTCTTGAGACAAGAACGCTGATTCCATGTCTTGAATCCCATCTTCATTTAGCGCCATCGCCCGAAACCGTTGCAGGGATTCCGCCGATCGATATAATAAGATCCCATATTCCATGCCGAGCATGCCCATCACCGAGACATAAAATTTCTCGATATCCCACTCATTTAACTCGATCGAGATCGCCTCATAATCTGCAAGCATCGACCACGGAGCCAAATCCCAAATCTCGCGGGCTGTCGCTTTGAGCAGTTCGAGATACTTCCGCTGTAATTTAGGAGCGCGGAGGCCTGCCATATCCGCAAAGCGATGAAATAATTCATCGATAATCGGTAATTCCGGCACATACTCCACCACGATCTCTAGATCTTGCAATACACCGCGCAGGTAAAATTGTAATTGGCGATCGCGCACGATAATTTTCTGCGGACGTGCGGGTTGAGAGGGCGCTTGGGGTGCTTCCATTGCCTTGATCAGCGCGCGAACGATCGCTTCGCTACCCATCGCTGGATTGACAACTTCCATCGAGCGAACGACTCCTTCTACCCCATCGACCCACACGATCAATTCGCGCCGCTCCTCGGTATGCTCTAATTCCAACTCTTCTACCAATCGATCCACATGCCGCCGGTCGCCCTCCCACACGCTGGGAATTTGCGGGAGTTGTTGCAGTCGCCGTTGAGTTGAAAGACTAATCGCCGTCATAATCAAAATTGCACCTAGGAATCGAGCTAAGTTAGGATGGTGAAACAATGCAAGTGTAGTGTCGGGATGCGATCTTCACCAAGTGGCACGTCAGGCTCGTCACTTACTTTTTATTTCAAATCCCCTAATTACTGGATGTGTAGCGTTATTCTATTGAGGTATCCTTACTCATATCCCGTACCGAAGTAAAAATTCTGGTCGATCTGGGTAACCGTAAAGTGGAACAGGTGCCGAGGGCGCTGCTTTACCCTTTGCCCTTCACACCATCAACTAATTAATTCGATCCAAGATGTTAAGCTTACCTTCTCTCCGATTTTATTCGGTAATTTCCGGTCGGCACCGATCGGGTCAGAGAAGTTAACATAGATTAAGGTTTAGATCGATCTGACACTCAAGCAATTTGCCATCGATCGTTCATTAGGAGTTTATCGCAACTATGTCTGAAGTAATTACCCCCGCCAAAGCTAGCATCCAAATGACTGACAGCGCCCTCGCACACGTCGTCGCGCTGCGCGAAAAACAAGGCAAAGACCTCTGCTTGCGCGTTGGCGTGCGCCAAGGTGGTTGTTCGGGGATGTCCTACGTGATGGATTTTGAAGATCCCAGTCAAATTCGCGATGACGATGAAGTCTGCGACTATGGTGGCTTCAAATTAGTCTGCGATCGCAAGAGTATGTTATATGTTTATGGTCTCGTCCTCGACTACAGCGATGCCATGATCGGTGGTGGATTCCAGTTCACCAATCCTAATGCTTCGCAAAGCTGTGGTTGTGGTAAGTCTTTTGCGGTTTAGTGGCTAGTGACTAGTGACTAGTGGCTAGTTTTAGAGTTGGACGCGCCAGCGCATTCGAGATCTCTGAAGCCGATCCACTCTTCATTATCCACGATCCACTAAGCTCTTTTCACAAACCTAATTCACTAGTCACTAGCCACTAGTCACTAGCCACTAATTACATGACAGAAACCACCACCGTAGCCGATCTGTTCGATCGGGCGATTAAAGATTATCAAGCTGGCGAAAGTCCAGCTAAACTATTACCGGTTTTCGTCGATATTTGCAATCGATCGCCGAAACTCGATAGTGCTTGGACTTGTTTAGCTTGGTTATACTTGTTAGAAGGTAAACCCCAACTTGCCATCAAAGCTGCCCAAAAATCGATGAAGATCGATCCCTTTGATGCCCAAACGCGGATCAATCTAGCCGCAGCAATGCTAGAAACCAAACAATCTGGCGTGCGCGAACATATTGAAATGGCTAAAAGCCTCGTAGAATCTGCGCCCGAAGTCCGCGAACAAGTCGTCGAAAATTTCAAAGATGGCTTTGCTCGTAAACCAGATTGGCCGAGTCTCAAACGCATCGAAACTCTGATCTTTGCTGACGACTAAAGCTTCGCAGAATTATGAATTAGGATCGTCGATCGATCCGCTCGATCGGTTGCTGCGACTAAGTTAGTTTACCAGGTTGGCACTCCCCACCCTCAGCAATTCCAAATTCAGAAATTTTAGAGGCTGGAACCAATGCTCTATCGTTAAAATTCAGATCGATCGAGGAGACTCGATCGTCTGAAACGGAGTAAAATCGTTTTGAATTTGGAATTGCTGACCCACTCTAAGAGATATTTTATATTTAATTATTCTTGAATACTTAATTACTAGCCAGAGATCGAAATATTGGTAATTTATAACTCATAATTCATAATTCAGCAGATGTTAACTACGAAAACCCAATTAATTGGCTTAAAATCCGATCGCTTTCGCCATCCTTTAGACTTAGAAGCTACTACTAACCTACGTCGATTACCGGGATTGGATTTATTAGTTCGCAACTTACTCGGCGGCGTAACTGAAGAGTTTTTATATTTAAATAACATTGCCGCTAGCGTCCTCGTTGGCGAACAGCAGCTACCTCACATCCATAAATTATTAGTCGAAGCCTGTCAGATTCTGGATTTAGAAGTTCCGCAACTCTATCTCAAACAGCATCCCGCGCCCAACGCTTATACGATGGCAGTACGTGGCAAAAAGCCATTTATTGTCGTCCATACCTCTTTGGTCGATTTATTGACACTGGAGGAGCTGCAAGCCGTCATCGCACATGAATTAGGACATCTCAAGTGCGAACATGGGGTATACCTAACGCTGGCAAATTTAATTGTGATGGCGACAGGTGGTTTAGTCCCTGGCATTGGTACGGCGATCGCCCAAAGCCTCCAGAGCCAAATGCTACAATGGGTGCGCTGTGCTGAGTTTAGTTGCGATCGCGCAGCATTACTCGTCAGTCAAGATCCCAAGACGGTAATTTCCGTACTGATGAAGCTCTCTGGTGGTTCGCCACAACTCGCGCCGCTATTAAATGTCGATGCTTTTCTCGCACAGGCGCGTGCCTATGAAGATATTGGCAAAACCAGCTTTGGTAAAATGCTCACAGTTGGGCAAACCGAACAACTGACGCATCCCGTACCGGTATTGCGTGCCAAGGAGATCGATCTGTGGGCACAAACTGATGGCTACCAGTCCTTGCTAAATAACCCATCGATGCGCTATGATAAGCAAGCTACAAATGGGGGAGGCTGGCGGAATTGGTAGACGCAGTTGACTCAAAATCATCCGCGAAAGCGTGTCGGTTCGAGTCCGACGCTTCCCATTGTATTAATTAAAATAACGCGAATAACCCCCAAGTCTTTTCTATACTTGGGGGTTATTTGATGGCACCATTGAAATTTGCTGCTCATTCGTCGTGCTAGCTAAATGCGAGCGAGTTCCAACAGCAGATTGTCCGTCCCAATAGTCGATCGATCTCATCCCCAATGCAACTGGGGATGAGTAATCCTCAACAGGAGCCTCAGCTTGAAGTCGAGACTCACTCATGGCACATCGCGATTAGGACATCTCCTGAATAATATAATCAAAATAGGGAGCCGCCGCTGCTGCATCCTCGTCAGTCAAAAGGTTTAAGGCGGCTTCTTTGAGTGCGACGATCGAGTCAGCCATCCCATCAATCGGAACGCCTAGAGAATTATACATGTCCCGAACGCCAATCAAGCCAATCTTCTCGATCGGGTCTTTGTCCCCAGCTAGCACTCCATATGTAACTAAGCGTAGATACCAGCCGTAATCCCGCAAACACTGAGAGCGTTGCTTTTGTCCGGCAGCATTCCCACCAGCAGCGATATAATCAGGATGTTTTTGCCATAACTGCTTGCTCGCTCGCTCGACAATTTTCTTCTCACTCTCAGCTAGAGTTGTGACGATCCGAATCCGCTGTTCGCCAGTTTGCAGAAATGCTTGAATGTTTTTGAGTTCACCGCTACTGGGGTAGCGCAGATCGTCATCGGCTTTGAGAATAACTTGACTGACTACACTCATATTATTTTGTATTAATTACGATCGATTCTTACGATATGTTCTATTACAATAGTTTATCTATTCTTGGTCGCACAAGTGAAGGGATATGAGAACTTTGGCAAATCTTCACAATTTATGTTTGTTGTAAACTTTCTCAAGCAGCAGTGTTCGGATACTGCAACATCGAGCTGTGACTCAGCCACTAATCCCATTTAGTCTAGATCTAAGAGCGATCCTCCAGTTACCCCAAACCCGCCGCTCGGATTTGCACGACAGACTGCTTCAAGCAAAGGTATCCAGGAGAATCCGTATTTCTTGTACCAGCGATCCCAACTCGCCGTTACCCTGGGGTTGTGACTTCGGTAATTATCAAGATCGGATCGATCGACGTATAGACGGTGCGAAGCTCTTTGGCTTGATTCCTACCGAGCGCGCATTTGCAGCAATCGATAACGACAGCTCGATCTTAGAATTTGAATAAATCGATCTCCACAATCTAAAACTGGAACAATTAGCTACTACCGACGAAATTGTTCTAGTATTTTTGGGCATGAAATAAATAACAATGAGTCACTCTCATTCTCATTTCACACTCGATCGCACCTAGTTAAAAATAACTTAACTCAGCATAGTGCCAGATTGAGATTATATTAAGTATTTTGAAGGAGGACTACCAATAAATTTCAAAATGCAATAACTATCTATAAAGAACTATTAAGTCAAGCGCAATCGATCGGGAGAAGTAGAGCGATAATAAAGATGATAATTTCATTCAATGAGCATTTAATGATGCTGGGTATCTATGCAGATATTTCATCACGATCGGAAAACTGAACCAACTACCCGCGAAAAAATTCTCAAAGTAGCCCAAAAGCTATTTGCCCGTAATGGCTATGATGGTACAACGACAAAAGAGCTAGCTGAAAAAGCCGGAATTGCTGAAGGGACATTATTTCGGCATTTTACTAATAAAAAAGCGATTTTGGTCGAAATTGCCACTCAAGGTTGGGTAGAGTTATTGACAGATTTACTCACAGAATTGAGTGAGATGGCAAGCTATGAAGCTATTTCCCAGGTGATGTACAAACGGATGTTGCGGCTGGGGGATAACTATGACATGATGCGTGTCTGTTTCATGGAAGTCCAATTTCATCAAGATTTACGCGAACGAATTCAATCAGAAGTAGTTGAAAAAATGACCGATGTAGCGGAGGCATTTTTCCAAACGGCAATGGAACGTGGTGTCTATCGGCGGATGAATCCCCGCGTAATCGCCCAAGTATTCTTAGGGATGTTTGTCGTCGCTGGATTTAGCCATGAAACACTAGTCCAACCTGGTGCTAGTCCGCTGGAAATAAAAGAGATGGCTGAAGGATTAGCAGATATCTTTTTGAATGGAGTATTGGCGAAAAAATAACGGCTGAGTGTAACAATTTAGATTACTTGTGCTTGTTTAATCCAGCTTTGAACTTGGGCAATATTTGGACACAAATCTCGTCTTTGGATCGTGGCAACGTGCAATCTGAGTAATTGTTGATGGAGTTTGTGAGCGGGGATTTGGGCGAGTTGCTTTACAGAAATGATTCCGGTATGCAGCAATAACCCATTGTATTTACAACCTACTCCAGGCAATCTGGATAGATCTGCTAAAGCGACTAATTTATTGACGTACTGAATTTTAGCATTTAGATTAATTGCTAATTGTTGTTTGGTAGCTGCATCTGGTGCAACTGATAAAAGTTCGCCAGTAGTTGTGATTCCTAATTTTTGAAGTAAAATTAATTCAGCATTCTGCAATCCCGGTAAATCGCCGATCGACCAATCGCAAATCATAGGGAGAAAAGTGTAAATAAAGTTGAAAGTTAGAGATAGATAATATTCCCAGTGAGTGAAATATTACAATCTCGCTCCAAGTTAACACAGGTACAAAAAAATCACAAGCTATCACACGACTTCAAATTTAAGATCGACCAAAATCCTAGTTTTTCAAAGCCATCACTTCAACACTTTTATCATTAGTTACTGTAGCTGCACTCGTACTATTTAAACAATCGATAACTTCAATTATTTCTCGCTCGAATACAATCTGAGCGCGATTGGTTCTACCACCGAGATATAGTTTTCCGTCTTTTGTTATCGCCCAAATCTGCGAGTGAGAAAAGTAGCTCATAATTACTCCGATCATTAATAATCCAAAGCCTAAATACACCACCGGAATGCCAGGATCGGCTTTGATTTGTAGTCCGGTTCCACCGATAAGATCGAGAATTTTTAGCGTTACGCCATTAACTTCGATCGAGTTACCAGCCCGGACGCTAGAGATTAATTGACCTTTGGTATCGTAGACTAATAATGTCCCTTGTAAATCTTTGGCAAGTAGAGAGACACCTTCACTCAGATCCGGCTTTGTCGGTATCCAAGTTCCCCAAATCCGATTTTGTGAGCCTTTGCCCAATTGAGCCATCGGTAATCTAAAGATCGGACTGTTATTAAGTTGAATTTTTACACCGGAAATAGTCCAATCGGTTTGATAGTAATAAACGCCTTGATACTTGAGCGGTTTATTCACATGAATCGTCTGACGATCGAGTTCTGCTTTACTAGTATTATCGATTACGGATAAGTCAGAATAAAACTGATCGATATCCCCTGAAGGTGTATAGTCGATCCAGAATCGGTTAACTTTCACCGACCAATCTTTGGGAATTTGACCGCTCGCCCACGGGCCAGCATCAAGGATATTTTTGACCTGAAAAGTCTCCCCACTCGGGATCATTTCCTGACCGATAAATCCCGTTAATGCGCCCCAGACACCACCTAGTAAGGTGAGAATCATCCCGATGTGAACGACAATTGGCCCGATTTTCCCAATTAGTCCTTTGCGAGCATATAACTTGTCGCCTTCGGTAAATACTCGGTATTTTCTCGCTTGTAATTGTGCTGCGAGCGGGTCTAAATCTCGATCGTCGATTTCTGCACTGAGCGCCAATTTTTGGAAGAATTTAGGATTGTCATAAAACTTCCATTTCCGCGCCGACTTGAGCATTGGTAACTGTGTCGTAAATGTACAAGTAGTCAGACTAACACCAAACAACACTAATAGCGCTAAATACCACCAAGTCCGGTAAACATGGTCGAAGCCGAGTACTTGAATTACCTTCCAACTTAAAAAGCCAAATAATGCTGGATGTTCGGGATAATTAGTTTGATAAAATCCTGGTGGTTCTCCCTGCTCGATCAGCGTACCGATCGTACTCAAAGCTGCAATAATCAAGACTAAGGCGATCGCAAATTTGAGATTGGCAATTACTGGTACGATCTTCTTCCGCCACCACTTTTGTGGTAGTTGCCAAAGATTATCTGAGTTTTTTACGGATCCGTTCGGTTCGATCGACATTAGTTATTAGTTATCTGTTGTTGATTATTAGTTAGTGGTTACTTGCGATCTATTAAGAATGTCGGCGCAAATATTTACAACATTATAAAAGCCTGAAATCTAGATGCTGGGAATTACCCACCCTACACGTTATTTTATATTCAATTACTAAAAATTTGGAATCCTGCCTAGCAACGAAAATACTCCAAAGCTAACCAACAATACTCCACTCGTTGGAGTAATCCATCCAGACCATTTCCGAACTTCTAATAACCGCTTAATCGAAGCCGTAAACGTTCCTGCCAATATTAATGGTGCCACATAACCAGCCGTATATGCTAGAAGGAGTAACGCACCCAGCCAGATATTGCCAGTACTCGCGACCCAAGCTAGCAAACTAGCCAGGACTGGCGTACTGCAAGGTGAAGCCACTAATCCGAAAGTAACGCCTAATAAATACGATCGAACGCCATGAGGTAAATCCTTGGAAATCCAATCCATCCCGCCGAAATCGGGGAGTTGAAAGGGTAGAGCTTCAAGCAGATTTAACCCCATCAGAATTGCCACGACACTGACAAAAATCGGCAATCCCAGCCCGATTTGACCGTAGACTTTGCCGACTAATGCTGCAAAAATCCCCAATCCTGCCAGCGTTGTGGCGATCCCGCCACAGAAAAATGTCGATTGAAGTGCTGCTTGCCACCGACTTTTGGCTTCATAACCGCCTATGTAACCAATCGTAATCGGCAGCATCGATAATGTACAGGGAGTTAAGCTAGTCAACAGTCCCGCTGCGAAGATAACAGCTACCGATAACCAACTAATTTGGGTGAGTTGTTGAGTGACTAGTCGATCGGCAAAGTGCTCGACTTGATATAATGCAGTCTGAAAATTAGCTAACATACCGTCAGAGGATAGAGACTAGGCTAGAGACGATTGACGCATCAGAGCGCCCACTCTCTACTATCCCCTATTTAGCCGAAGGATTTTGGATTATTTTTGGATTGGTCTGACGATCCTAAGTCAACTTGGTACCACAACTGGCACAAAATTTATCAGTGGGTCTAACAGCTGCACCGCACTCAGTACAAAATCGTTGGTTCTGACTGGTTGTGGTACCTGTATTTAGTCCAGTACTGCCATTGCTATTGGTGCCAGATGTCGAGCTAGAACTATAGCTGGTAGCAGTTGTGGCATAATTATTCCGAGTATTGCTAGTATGCAGTTGCATGTCGTTACCCTGAATCTCGATTAGGGATTCACCGCTGGCGGTAACGACCTTGAGCAGTGCTCCAGTCGGTGTAACAGTCATTTGGGGTGGCATAAGCCAGATGCCAGTCGTAAAGCTATTACAAGCGCGTTGTTGCTGTCCGGCGCGATCGTAATGTAGCGTTACAACAGTTTGTGCCCCTTCATTATCGATCGACAATTCGTGTCCAGTGATTAGTTTCCAGTTCATAGATCGTTAGCTACTCATCGATACAACTCATTTTCAGTCACAGCGGATCGCTCTAAAAATACTGTAACGTTAGATTTAACTTCCTAGCTTAAACGCCTCAACAAATAGACCATAAACAAAACCTAACTTCAGACTATTGAGAATTGCCAGCCATAAAGGTCGCTGCTTTCCAGTTGCTAAGGTGTCTTCAGCTCTCCGCCGCATATCATTTGTATAAGTGAGCCAACTGACAAATTCGGTGATGCCTAATAAGATCAGCGAAACTGTAATGTCTAGAGCGGCTGTTTGTCCGGTAGTCGTCGCGATCGCCGAAGCCAGAAAGTTACCAAATAATAAACTAATAATAATTAATGATAACCGCCGCCAGGGATTTTGTGCCCACTGGGTAAATTGTCGCACAGCGCGATCGACTAGCGTATTCAACCGGGTATTTTGCATCGTTATTGTCTCCGACTGCGATTGCTTTCTTGCCAGATATTACCGACACCTTTGATGACACCACGCCCGATCAACCCGATGCCACGCCCGATAATTTCTGTTAGTAAATATACAATACCACTGCCAATCAATGTAGTTAAAGCTCGTAATCTCGGCACGAGTGCATCTCTAGTTTCCAATGCTAAAGTTATCGCGAGGGGAATCCCCGCCAATCGAGCTAATTCTTCCGGACGCGGGGCATAAATCGCCATCCTTTTAATCCCATACTCTGTAAATATAAATAACCGATATTGACTCTCGAAAATAGCTTGAGGTTCGCCAATATAGCGATCGATCCGATATCGCCACGAGAGATCGTTCCGAAAGCGTTCGATCTCTCGACTGGAGAGCAACCGCCGATCGTAAAAGGTAGTTTTCATCGATTCTAGATCGGCAAAGCGATTGAGTAAAGGCTGCATCACCGCGTTTGCCATACTAATAGTAAGATTTTCTAACAGCGCACAGGCGCGCTCTTCGGCTGCTGGCGTGCTAGTTTTGCAACTAATATTATCGATCGTCAGTGGCTGTTGAAACAGCAGATAATTTAGTAATTCGATCGGTTGGGGAATTTTGGCTAAAATCTCGGTACCGACGATCGAGGCATCTTGCAGAATAGTCGGGACAATTTCGATCTGGCGATCGTCAATGGATAAGGTATTGTATCTCCCGAAGAAATCGGTTGTCACCGATGCCCATAAATCTTGCAAAATAGCCGACTGTTTGGTGGGTAATTGCTCGATGGTAACTCGTGAAAAGCGTAACTCATCCAAGAGTCCTTCAAACTGCCGCAGGATTAAATAAAATAGTTCTCGCTTCTTTTCTTGTCTTAAAATATCGATTTCTAGAGGGGTAGGCGTGAGATTCTCCAGGCTAGATTGGAGTTTTGTGGCAATTCGATCGAAGATGCTCGTTTGCCCAGTTGTAGGCGATATTTCAGCGGACGATCCTGGAATTAGACGATCGGAATTTGGAGCCGCTGGGAGTGGCGGTAACGAGCGAGTAGATTGCCCGCCAACCGATGCAGTGGGCGGTAATAATCTTTTGACTAGCCAGCGAGCGGTATTGAGTTCGCGCTTGCGTCCGGTGAAGATCGATCGCTCTAATGCGGAAAGTTTAGCTTCACGCAGCTTAGCATCGAGTTCTGTCAAGGCGGTTTCGATTTGCTCTAAGCTAGACGATCGGAGTCGATCTTGCCAACTAGATCGCGAAGTTGGTGGCGCAAAAGTTACCTGTTTTAATATTTCGGCTGTCCAACTAGTTTCGCCAGCGGCGACTTGTCTGATGCAATTAACTAAATCTAGAATAGAGCTACCTTTGGCACAACATCCTTCAATTCCCATCTGAAAAGCTGTCATCAAATCTGGCTCTTGCCCAGAGACTAAGAGCAGGATCGGTAACTTCGGATCGACCGCTTTAACCTGCTGATAAAATATTAGATCGGATGACTCCGTGGCATGACGATCGAGCGGTAATCCGCATAACAGCACATCGATAGCGATCGATCGATCTGTCAAGATCTTTAAGGCATCGGCTAGAGTTTCAGCTACAGCGGACACTCGAAGATCGGGAAACCGATTCAGACAAGTAACTAAACCCGACTGCATGACTGGATCGGATTCGATCGCTAAAATAGTAATAACTCGATCGACTGGAGATGCTATGGACACAGGAATTATTTAAAGACCGAACAGAACGATCGCGTTACCAAAACATACTCATTTGTGAATACTGAGATCGACTTGCTACAGTAGCAGTGCAACTACCATAAGATAGCGCTTCGTTATCGATAGTCTAGCACTCAGGCTCGATGTCACTAAAGTACAAATCCTGGCGTTGCTCGATTGCAGCATGAAATGCTCATCGCGCCGTAACGCGATCGCTTGAGATAAGATAATACGATACAAATAATTCCCTTGGAAAATTAAATTCGTGTCAACTCGATCGAAATATTGGGTAAGCTTAATTGGGATGAGTGTAACGATTTCACTCGTCCAGACCGCTAGCATCGCCGCTACCGCGCCAGAAATTGCCAAAACAGCTAAAGCGATTACCGTCCAAATTACTACTCCAGAAAGTCAAGGTTCGGGAACGATCCTCCAGCACCAAGGTGATGTTTACACTGTACTTACTGCCGCGCATGTCGTCAAAAACAAACGGGCTGTTTATACGATCGTCACAGCAGACGGCAAAAAATATCAGCTTGTCAGCGATTCGATTCGGGTGGCAACGACCGATCTCGATTTAGCAGTCGTCAAATTTCGCGCTCCAGTTGACTATCCCACCGCTAAATTAGGTGACTGCAATTTATTGAGCGAGGGGATGGATTTGTATGTATCCGGATATCCCTTGGCAACAGATGCAATTAATAAATCGGTATTTTTGTTTAGATCGGGAACGGTGTCAGCAAATAGTACTCAAACATTAGAACAAGGTTATTCGTTAATTTATAGCAACGATACACTGCCAGGTATGAGCGGTGGTGCGGTTCTCAATCAGAATGGCGAACTTGTAGCCATCCACGGTAGAGGAGATCGCGAACGCAATAGTAGCGGTGGATTCGGCCAGAAAACTGGATTCAATCTGGGGATTCCGATCAACCGTTTTGCCACCATCGCCGATAATTTAGGCGTAAATCTGGGGCAAAAAGTATCAGCGATTCCGCAAACCCAGGCACTCAAAGCTGATGACTACTATTTGCTAGGCAGTCAAAAATATAACAAACGTGACTATCGGGGTGCTCTAGCCGATTACGATCGGGCGATCGCCCTCAAGCCCAACTATGCTGCAGTATACAGAAGTAGAGCTAGTGTAAAATTAGCTAATCTCGACGATCCTCAAGGTGCCTTGGTTGATTTCGATCGGGCGATTCAACTCGATCCTAAAGATGGAGTGTCCTATACCTTGCGTGGGTATCTGAAATCGAGCAAACTCAAAGATCCGCAAGGAGGATTAGCGGACTTGGATCGATCGATTCAACTCGATCCGAACGATAGCAATACATACACGCTCCGTGGTGGCTTAAAATTTCGAGAACTCAAAGACGATCGCGGTGCTCTACGCGATCTAAATCGGGCGATCGCACTCGAGCCTAAAAATGCTGAAGCTTACACGCTGCGCGGGATTTTAAATTTTCAAAACCTCAAAGACGATCGCGGCGCTTTACGCGACCTCAACCGGGCGATCGCGCTCGATCCTAAAAGTGCTGAAGCCTATATCATGCGCGGGATTTTAAATTTTCAAAGCCTAAAAAATAATCGCCAGGCATTAGCCGATCTAAATCGGACGGTCGAACTCGATCCCCAGAACCCCAATGCGTATTCGATTAGAGGTTTAATTTATGCTGCTCTCAACGAGCGGGTGATGGCAATTAAAAATATGCGCCAAGCAGCCCAACTTGCCAAACAACAAGGAAATAGTGAAACTTATCAAGATGCGATCGATCTTTTGAAAGAATGGGGAGTGACCGATAAAAATTAGGAATTTTCACAGTGAAGCGATCGTTACCAAAGTCAGCTAAATTTCCTAGACGCTATCTACTGGTACCGATCGCACTATTGTTGCTATGGCTAGCGATCGAGCTTGTCGCCCGGCTGGGTGCTCAGTTGCTGTGGTTTGAGGAAGTCGGTTATTTGCCCATGTACCGACTGCGGCTCGAAACACAAGCAGTACTCGGGGTGAGTGCATTTGTCATCGCGATGATGTATCTGTTTGGCAATCTAGCGATCGCCCAACGGCTGAAATCCTTACCACCATCAACCGACACAGATCGGTTGCCAGCCTCAAGATATTTGGTAGGTAATTCAGCGTCCGAGCGGATGCCGCTTGTTTCAAACCTAAGCTGGTTAGTCCCGGTAACGATCGGTTTGAGTCTGTCGATCGGCACGATCTTGGCGCACTACTGCCAAGTAGCGATCGGTCAATGGACGATCGATCCTAAGTTGCCAGATATTGCCCCACCAGCGCCAATTTTATTTCGTCCAGAAGCGATCTGGCATTTAGTCCGACACTCACTCGATCGGTTGTGGATTGCTGCTGTGATGGGGCTGTTAGCGCTCGTGACGATCGTTTATCCCCGCATCTTACTAAGTTCGATCTCGCTCGTCCTGAGTAGCTCGATTGCCTGGGTATATTCTCAGCAATGGATGCGGATACTGCCCTATTTTCAAGCTACCGCTTTCGGCGATCGAGACCCCGTCTTCGATCGAGATATTAGTGCGTATGTCTTCGGCTTGCCAGTGGCGGAACTGGTGGAATTTGGGCTGATGGGTATCTGTTTGTATGGGTTTGTTGCTGTCGTGTTAACCTACTTACTCGCTGGCGATAGTCTCAGCCAGGGGAGATTTCTAGGATTCGATCGCGCTCAACAGCGGCATCTGTGCGGCTTGGGTGCGGCGGTGCTGCTGGTAGTGGGCTTGAGCTATGGGATTAGCTGCGATCGATTGCTATACTCCTCGCGGGGTGTGTCTTATGGCGCTAGTTATACCGATATTGCCGTCCAGTTACCAGCCGATCGCGTGTCGAGCATCTTCGCCTTTGCAATCGCGGGATACTTACTCTGGCGCGCGATGTTTTTTCGCCGCCAACCACTCGAATGTCAACCGCTGCGATTGATGCTTGGCTCATACTCGGTACTGACGATCGCGACCACCATAGTCTTACCATTCATCTTTCAAGCTCTGGTAGTGCAACCCAACGAACTAGCCCGCGAAGCGCCTTATATTCAGCGGACGATCGCGATGACGCGACAAGCATTCGGGCTGGATAATATCGCTACCCAAACGTTCGATCCTCAAGCCAATCTAACAGCAGCCAAGATTCAAGCAAACGATCTTACGATTAGGAACGTGCGGATCTGGGACGAACAGCCGCTCCTGGCTACCAATCGTCAACTCCAGCAGATTCGGCTCTACTATCGGTTTCTCGATGCGGATATCGATCGATATAGTTTGGCTGGGAAGCGGCGGGAAGCGGGGACGATCGGGCAAGCGGGAGATGGAGAGATAGATGTGGCGAATTTAGATAATTCAGCCAAAGGTGCGAATACGCTCGCACCAGCAATTCAAACCCAGCAGGTATTGATTGCGGCGCGGGAGTTGGATTATGCGTCGGTACCCAAACAGGCGCAAACTTGGATTAACGAGCATTTAATTTATACTCACGGTTATGGGTTTACGCTTAGCCCTGTCAATAAAGTGGCTCAGGGAGGGTTGCCCGAATATTTTGTCAAAGATATCGGGAGCGATACTCATACTCACCTGAAGATTTCTAGCGATGTGGTGCGATCGAATATTCCCATCGGCCAACCTCGGATTTATTATGGCGAGAATACTGACACCAATATCATGACGGGGACAAAGGTAAAGGAGCTAGACTATCCTAGCGGTAACGATAATGTCTATAACGTCTATGATGGGCGCGGGGGAATCGAGCTAGGTTCGTTGTGGCGGAGACTGCTATTTGCGAAATATCTCAACGATTGGCGCATGGTCTTCACACCAGAATTTTTGCCGGAAACCAAGCTGTTAATGCGGCGGAATATCGATCGCCGCATCCGAGAAATCGCGCCATTTCTGCGATTCGATCGCGACCCTTATTTAGTCGCTACTGATGCGAGAAAGAACCCAAGAGATATCCAGGATGCCAGTTATTTATACTGGATCGTCGATGCTTATACTACTAGCGATCGCTATCCCTACTCGGATATTGGCAAGGAAGGCATCAATTATATTCGCAACTCTGTCAAAGTTGTTATCGATGCTTATCACGGCTCGGTGAGCTTTTATGTGGCCGATCCGCGCGATCCGATCGTCACCACCTGGGCGAAAATCTTCCCAGATTTGTTCCAGCCGCTGAGCGCGATGCCGGTAAATCTCCAGCGACACATTCGCTATCCCGAGGACATCTTCAAGATGCAATCGGAGCGGCTGATGACCTATCACATGACCGATCCACAGGTATTCTACAATCGCGAAGACCAATGGCAAGTCCCGAACGAGGTTTATGGCGATAAACCCAAACTAGTGGAGCCATATTATCTGATTACCAGCCTACCCACAATTCCGATCCCTGAATTTATGCTGCTGCTACCTTATACCCCCCAACAGCGGACGAATTTGGTTGCCTGGTTGGCGGCACGTTCCGATGGCGAGAACTATGGCAAGTTATTACTTTACACTTTCCCCAAGCAAAGACTCATTTTCGGCCCCGAACAAATCGAAGCGCGGATCAACCAAGATCCGGCAATCTCCAGTCAAATTTCGCTGTGGAATCGCCAGGGTTCGCGTGTACTTCAAGGAAACCTGCTGATCGTCCCGATCGAACAGTCATTACTATATATCGAGCCGCTGTATCTAGAAGCTACCCAAAATCAAATTCCCACTTTAGTCCGCGTAATTGTGGCGTATGAAAATCGGATCGTGATGGCAGAAACTTTGCCCGAAGCCCTGAATGCGATTTTTCGCGATCGTAGTCGCTCTGCTGGAGCATCGCCAACAGCAAGACCAGCTTCTGAGTAATCTCACCTCTTGCTCCAGACCTAAAATCCCTAGTGAAATAGGGGAAAGGGGAAAGCGACGCGCTACAGAACGATCGACGAACGAGTGCTGTGTTACATCTCCAGATTGAAAAAGATTGTAGAGTAGTGATATAACGACATACAACAATCGATTCACCCTACTGGAGAGTTTAAAGTTATGTTGAATCAGGTAATATTCTGGACAAGCTCGATTGGCATCGGTACGGTTATTTCCTTATTGCAACTACCAGTTACAGCTAATACTGCAAATGCTATTTCAACAGCTAGCGCTAGCATCAAAACTATCTCTACATCGCATCATCTAACTTCGATGCCCGCTAGCGAACGGTTGACTCCCGCCGATCGAGAACGCCGCAAACTCGAAGCCGCCGAGCGAATAGTTAAAGCAAACGAGCTGTTTTCGCTGGCAGTACAGAAGGCTAACAAAGGAGATCGTCAAGGCGCGATCGCCGAGTATAGTAAAGCCTACATTCAGCAGGTTAGATTTAAAATAAAGTATTTTTATTAAAGCGAGTTCAGAGGAGTCAAATGTCGCCAAGCAATAAGATCGAGGTACAAGACATAGACCACCTAGGTATAATTGCGGCAATCATCGATGATATTGGAATAGTAGAGATAATCGATCGAGAGCTAGGAAGCCATCCACAAGAGAAGGTGAGTGCGGGGCAAGCAGTGAAAGCGATGATTTTGAACTGTATGGGTTTCTTAACCGCTCCATTATATTTATTCAGTGAGTTTTTCACAGGAAAAGCTACTGAGCACCTAATTGGCAAAGGAGTAAAAGCAGAGTACTTAAATGAAAGTAGGCTGGGAAGAGTAATGGATCAAATATATGGATATGGAATTACATTGCTTTTTGTGAAAATAGCATCAGAGATGGCTAATAAGTTTGGGATTAGCAGTAAGAATGGACATCTTGATGGTACCAGTATTTCGGTAGATGGGCAATACAGAATAGAAGGAGAAGACGAGACTTTAGTAGAGAATGAATCATCAGAACCAATAGGAATCACAATAACACAAGGATATTCGCGAGACCATCGCCCAGACTTGAAGCAATTCACACTGCATTTGCTGACAAGTGAAGAAGAAGGAATACCATTATTCATGAATGTAGGGAATGGGAATACAGCAGATCAAAGTGCTTTCCCTGAAGTGATTAAAGCATTTCGTTCACAATGGCAAGGAGAACAGATTGATTTATTCACAATGGATGCAGCATTTTATAATGAACCAAATATCAAAGATTTTGGTGATAGTATCAAATGGATTAGTCGAGTACCAGAAACAATAAAAGCTGCACAGGAACTAACAGAGAAACTATTGCCTGAGCAGTTTACCGAATCCGATGATAAAGGATACCGCTTTTGTACTGTTTGCAGTAATTATGCAGGTGTTAATCAGCAATGGGTGGTAGTCGAAAGTCGGCAACGGATGGAATCAGATTTGAAAAGTTCTGCCAAAAAGATTGAGAAGTTATTGAAAGAGAAAGAGAAAAAACTTGATAGTTTAATGAATAAAGAATTTGCTTGTGAATCGGATGCCATAAGTGCAATGAATGAGTTCAAAAAAACACTTAAATATCATAATATTGATGAATTGCAAGTTTTAGCTCAAGCGCATTATGCCCAAAAAGGTCGTCCTAGTCTTAGCCAAAAACCCACTCATCACTCTTTTCATATTCGAGCAAGTCTCGTGGAGAATTCTTTGGCCTTAGCCACACTTCGGCAAAAAGCTGGCCGTTTTGTTCTTGCTACTAACTCGCTTGATGACCAAAAATGGTCAGATAGCAACATCTTGCGCGAATACAAAGGTCAACAACCCACTGAGCGAGGATTTCGTTTTCTCAAAGACCCTTTGTTTTTTGCTTCTAGTATTTTCCTCAAAAATACCAAAAGAATTATGGCTCTAGCTATGCTCATGACCTTAGCATTGATGGTTTATAGTTTGGGGCAACGTCAACTCAGACTGGCATTACAACAGGCTAGTGCCACTTTACCTGACCAAAAGGGTAAACCGAGTGTTCGTCCAACCTTGCGCTGGATACTTCAGTGCTTTCTTTCTGTCCATTTAGTTTTTCTTGACGACATTAAGTTCCAGATCAAGCTCTCTGCACGACAACTTCTTATTCTGCAATTTCTTGGTGTTTCCTCTCGCAAATATTATTTTTTGTCGTGAACAACCTGCTGAATGTAGGGTAAAGCAATTAAACTCAACTATAAGTTTGCTGAAGCTTATCACAATCGCGGTTTTCTAAAATCGCTCAAGCCTAACAATCAACAATGGGCATTGTACGACTACAATCGGGCAATTCAACTCGCGCCTAAATATGCTGAAGCATATAGCAATCGCGGTCTACTTAAAGCCGAGCAACTCAACGATGTCCCAGGGGGATTAGCCGACTTTAATAAGGCAATTCAACTTGCACCAAGTTATGCCAATGCCTACTACAATCGTGGCTTAGTCAAAGAAACTAAACTCAACGATCTTCAGGGTGCGATCGCTGATTATAACCAAGCTGTCAGAATCGAGCCGAATAGCGCGATCGCGTATTATAGTCGCGGTAACTTGCGATCGCAAAAATTTAAAGATACTTCAGGTGCATTAGCAGATTATAACCAAGCGCTCAAACTCGATCCGAATAACGCGATCGCCTACTACCATCGCGGTAATCTGAAAGATACCAAGCTCAATGACCCCCAGGGTGCTTTGGCAGACTACAATCGATCGATCCAGCTCGATCCTCAATATCCACCTGCATACAACAATCGTGGCATACTCAAACAAGAAAAACTCAACGATGTTCCAGGAGCGTTGGCTGATTATAACCAAGCACTAAAACTTAACAAAAATGATGCGAGATCGTATCATTATCGTGGCGTGCTCAAGTTAGAAAAACTCAACGATTTGTCAGGAGCATTGGCAGATCTAAATCAGGCGATCGAACTCGATCCTAAATATGCCAATCCCTATTACAATCGCGGTATTCTCAAAGCCGAAAAACTCAACGATCCTCAAGGCGCATTAGTCGAGTACGATGAGGCGATTCGACTCGATCCTAATTATGCCAATGCCTATAAATTACGCGGGCAACTCAAATACGATCGCTTAAACGATCGACCGAGTGGGATCAAAGATCTCCAACAAGCTGCAAAACTCTTTCGGCAAAATGGCGATCGTCAGTCTTATCAAAGCGCGATCGACTCCCTGAAAAAATGGGGTGTAGCGAGTAATATTTAACCCAAGCTATCGATAATCTCAGCGGTTAAAACCGCCGCTGATGATACAAAGTCCGCCTACGCGGACTGATTAACGCAGGCTTTTACCGCTCGCTGCAACAACCAGACTTTGCAATCTTAGCCCCGATTGCAACCAGCGGCATTTATTTCAACCTATCGATCTCGTTAACGATGCCGTAATTGAAGCAGATGAGTGAAGCATTGCTCGATCTGACAAGTTTGGCAGAGTTGCCAGACTGGTTGAGTCAGAATCGAGCGGTGCTAGATCGATTGGGGTAGCCACACGATCGAAGAATAAATAGTCGCGTTCTTGACTATACTCTTCTTAGTTCTCCCCGATCTCCTATGCTTAATCCCGCACCACGTCCGCCAATTCCTGCTGCTACTTGGCAACGTCAATTCGATCGTGGCTGGGACAAACCTTACACCGTGCGCTATGAGAGCAATCTCGACGATGGCCCGTTTCATGGGATGCCATTGGGTGGATTTGGTGCCGGATGTATCGGTAGGTCTCATCGCGGAGAGTTTAATCTGTGGCACATTGATGGCGGCGAGCATATTTTTAAAAACCTTGCAGCCTGTCAATTTAGCGTGTTTGAAAGTGTTGAAGATGGCGAGACTCAGGCATATGCGATGAGTACGGTAGCACCGCAAGATAATAGTTTGAGTCAGTGGCAATTATATCCACAAACAACTCCAGCAGGTCATTCGACGGGTACTTACCAAGCTCTATATCCTCGGAGTTGGTATAGCTATGAAAACGTCTTTCAGGCGCAATTAACTTGCGAGCAGTTCTCGCCGATTTGGGCGGATAACTATCAAGAAACATCCTATCCAGTTGCCGTATTTGAATGGACGGCACATAATCCTACCGATCGACCGATTACGCTAAGTATCATGCTAACTTGGCAGAATACCGTCGGCTGGTTTGCAAATGGCAATCCCTCAAATGAAATAAAAATTCGGGACGATGGCAGTCCCGTCTACGATTATGAATCTCAGTGGGGAGAGAGTGAAGGTAATTATAATCAGTGGATTGTCGATAATTATCGAGTTGGCTGTCTATTAGCTGGAGAGAGCGGTGCTAATTTACCAACAGAAGGAGAAGGGCAATGGTCGATCGCGAGTATTGCCAATCCTAGCGTCGAAGTATTTTATCATTCTCGGTGGAATCCGGCTGGGGATGGTAGTGAAATTTGGAATAGTTTTGCCAGCGATGGTTCGCTACCCGATATCGACGATGAAACTCCGGCAACTAAGCACGAACAAATTGCCGCTGCGATAACCATTCGCTTTACGATTAAGCCAGGAAAAACTAAAAAAATTCCATTTATTCTCGCCTGGGATTTTCCAGTTACAGAATTTGCCAAAGGGGTAAATTATTATCGACGCTATACAGATTTCTTCGGTCGATCGAGTCAAAATGCTTGGGCGATAACTCGCACGGCATTGAAACAATATGATACTTGGCAAGAATCGATCGTCAACTGGCAACAACCAATTCTCGATCGCGCCGATCTACCAGATTGGTTCAAGATGGCGCTGTTTAACGAGCTATATCTCCTGACAGATGGTGGGACATTATGGAGTGCTGCTGACGAACGCGATCCTGTGGGTCAATTTGGCGTATTAGAGTGTCTGGATTATCGGTGGTATGAAAGTTTAGATGTTCGGTTGTATGGCTCATTCTCGCTCCTCATGCTGTGGCCGAAATTAGAGAAATCGGTATTAATTGCCTTCGCTAGAGCTATTCCTGCCGAGGATAATAATAAACGATTGATTGGGTACTACGTCCAAACAGCATTTGGCTATGGAGATCGCCCGCAAAATGTCGATCGAGATGCAATGATGGCCGTTCGTAAAGCGCTCCATGCCACCCCTCACGATCTCGGCGCACCCAACGAACACCCCTGGGAGAAAACTAACTATACCTGTTACCAAGATTGCAATCTCTGGAAAGATTTAGGTAGCGATTTTGTATTGCAAGTTTATCGAGCTTACATATTTACTGGCAAAAAAGATGTTGAATTTCTCGCCGAATGTTGGTCGGCAATTGTCGATACTTTAGCCTATCTCAAACAGTTTGATTTAGATAACGATGGCATCATTGAAAACTCTGGCGCACCCGATCAAACCTTCGATGATTGGCGACTAAAAGGAATTAGTGCTTATTGTGGCGGACTTTGGCTGGCAGCACTCGAAGCCGCGATCGCGATCGGTCAAATTCTAATCCAAGCATACCACACCGAACTTCTGCCCGCTCCAGCGATCGTTATCGCTCAATATCAAGCTTGGTTGGACATTGGCAAACCTATTTATCAACAACAGCTCTGGAATGGAAGTTACTATCGGATCGATACTGGCAGCGGTTCGGAAGTAGTAATGGCAGATCAATTATGCGGCCAATTTTATGCCAAGTTGCTCCAACTCGATGACATAGTGCCGCTAGATTGTGCTAAAACAGCGCTCCACACCATCTATCAATCCTGCTTCCTTAATTTTCAAAACGGTGAATTTGGTGCTGCCAATGGCGTTAAAATCGACGGCTCGCCGCTCGACCCAAAAGATACACATCCGCTCGAGGTATGGACGGGAATTAATTTTGGGATTGCCGCCTTTTTAGTCCAAATGGGAATGCGAGCGGAAGGATTAAAGTTAGCCCAAACAATTGTCGAACAGGTATATGCGAATGGATTGCAATTTAGAACACCAGAAGCCATTACTTCCGCCGGAACTTTTCGCGCCAGTCACTATCTGCGCGCGATGGCAATTTGGGGTATTTATCACAGTTTGAATTTGTAGAGCGAGTAGCAATAGCTAGTTACGAGCGATTCGATCGAGCAATCGCGCGCCAATTCAGCCATCGTCCCATGAGGATGGAGACTCGATATCCGATCGAAACCAATATTCCTGGAATTGAGTTTATTCAAACAAGTCAATCAAAAAATCAAACATCAGTCTTAGATAATCATAACTAAATAAACCTATCTAGTTAGTGCAGATTTATCGATAAATTTGCTCATTTATATCATTATGCAAGCTAGCTCAATCGATCGATTTTTTCAAGATGACAAAGGCAATGTGGTCATTATCCAGCCACCAAATATCCCCATTACCGTGTGGGCACTCTCCAGCGTCCTCAAATTAGTTGCCAACAATGGTAGTCTATACGCGACTTTAGATGCGATCTCCTATGGTTCCATTTTTGTCTGGTCGTTAATGGAATTATTTCAAGGTGTCAATACCTTTCGCCGGACGCTAGGTTTGGTCGTATTAGTTGCCACAATCGTTTCCAGACTCTAACGCAGCTTCGATCGATCTGCCAGATGACCATACTGTAACTATCGAACTTCCCCGAACTTAGCACATTTGCGAGCGGATCCGAGCACGCACCGCTCGAGCTGAAATTTTGGCAATAAATATTTACTAAATTTTGTAAATTAGTCAATCAATTCAATCAAGAACTTAACCGCGCGATTGCCAAGCTAGAAATAGTCAATACTCGCTCTCCGAATCTGAGTAGGGGTACTCCTCGCCTGCGCCAAGCGGAGCCAAAGTATGCCTACCCTAGCTACTTTTACTCATTCACTCCCCAAGAAAAAACAATGGCAGATTCAAAGCGATCGATTCTGGTTACTGGTGCGACTGGTAACCAAGGTGGTGCCGTAGCCCGTCATCTATTACGCCGAGAACATTTTGCGGTGCGCGCCTTAGTTCGAGACAAAAATAGTACCGCCGCTCAAATACTCCAACAAGCAGGTGCCGAACTCGCAGAAGGAGATCTCAACGATCGGGCATCGCTAGACCGTGCTTTGCAAGGTGTCTCTGGCGTTTTCTCAGTTCAGAGCTTCCAAGATGGCTTGGATGCCGAAATTCGTGAAGGCAAAGCCGTAGCCGATGCCGCCAAAACAGCAGGAATCGAACATTTCGTCTATTCCTCAGTAGGTAGTGCCGAACGCCAAACTGGCATTCCACATTTCGATAGTAAGTTTCAAATCGAAGAACACATCCGCTCACTGGGTCTACCAACTACGATTATGCGTCCGGTATTCTTCTTTTACAATTATGAGATGATGCGATCGACCATCGAGCAAGGTACGATCTCCTCACCCCTAAATCCCGATACCAAGTTGCAACAACTTTCGGAAGAAGATTATGGGGAAATGGTTGCCGAAGTATTCGAGCGTCCTGCTGATTTTGTCAATCGCGCGATCGAAGTTGCCAGTGTCGAGATGACGATGCCGGAAGTGGCTGCCACATTTGGCCGTATTTTGGGAAAACCTGTTGAATACCACCAAATTTCGTTTGAGGATTTCGAGCGGCAAGTTGGTGAGGAAATGACGATTATGTATCGCTGGTTTGAAAACGTCGGCTACGCGGCAGATTTCGAGCTGTTGAACCGCGAATTTTCGAAATTGACCGACTTGGAATCTTATCTACACAATCTCGGCTGGGCAATGCCTGTCGAGAGCGTTGCCAGTATCTAGTTAATAAAGAATATATAGCGGTTCCCAATCGAATGAGGTACATTTACTAGCCACTAGCCACCAGCCACTAGCCACTAAAACCACTAATAATGCCCTTCACTAGGATGAGAACCGCTATATCAGCAATTATTAGGGGTACCCACTAGTGGGTGCCCCTAACCGTTTTAGCCTGGAATCCAACACCCCGTGATATTTAAGATCGGACTGCCTTGGGCAACTGCCACCAAGCTAAATTTGGAAAGCGATGGTGTTCGAGATGATAACCGAAGTGGTAACAAGTAACGAATGATAACCACAGCGGTCGATAGCTACTTTGGGTGCGAAATTTATCCTTGTAGCCACCTTGGGGTTCGCGATGTGGTAAAAAAGTTCCAAAATAGAACAGTTGCATCGAACTCATTAATGCAGGCACGATCCAAAATAGGATGAGGTTTGCTTCGGGAATGCCGCAAATTAGATGGAAGATATGATATACGGTAACTTGGGCGATAAACTGCTTCCAACTCCAATAACGTTTCATAAAGTACAAATACCAAGCGAGAGCGCTAGTAGAGTTACCATCATGAAAATCTGGATCTAAATCGCTAGCGGGATGGTGATGGTGCTGACGATGCGCTGTTAACAGCCGCTCGTAGGAGAACAAACCATAGGCGAGCAGCGTAAACTGACCGATCGAGCGATTGAGGCGAGGATGTTTGGGGGCGATTGCACCATGCATTGCATCGTGAGCGGTAATAAATAGCCCCGTGTAGATAAAGGCTTGCCACAAAATCGCCAAGAGCGTACACCACAGCGGCAGTCGATCGATCCTTACCGTAGTCCACAAAAATCCTAACCCGATCGCCCAAATGGAGATAATTAACAGCGCTACCGCCACTCCGCCGATGCCAATTTCTGAATCATCTAGATTGTGATGAATTAAAGGATCGGAATTTTCTGGAGACAAATTCATGAGTGCTGTAATGTTAGAATTTTACCGCTCGTTATTAACCCAATTGTAAGTCACTTCGCTTAATAAAATCATCTATATTAAGGTATAAATCACCAACGATCGGATCGGTATAAATAGCTAAAATGTGCTAAGCAATTTAGCAAGAGAGTGAAATAGATCGAATTTTAGCTCGTTATTTCAAAGTTTCAAAATCACCAGCTCAGTCCGGAGCGATCGCGTAACTTACAATGATGACATAATTTTAATTAACTCTGCTGACAAATCTGGCTGTAGATCGTCCTGCTGTGTAAATAGAACTCCAGCTAGAAGGTAGATATTTGGTGAATAAAATGCTCGATCGTGCTGACGAAGTTCGGCGATGCGATGCTTGACTTTGGGTTCAGAACTATAATACCCAAAACTCATCGGTGAAATCATAAAATCTGTAACTCGATAGCCCTCGGACAAGGCCAATTCGATCGTCCCGACCGGATCGGAATATGCTGAGATCATCAACATTGCCTGAGGAAAATCTAGAGTTAACAGCTGTTTGGTAATCTCTGCACCATCCTGCCCGCCATGTAACGCAGGCAAGTAGAGATCGTTATCTAATGCAGGGAGATACGGAGGATTGGCAATTAGATAATCGGCAGAAGCACACTTATCAAAGCTATTATTGTGAATGATATAACGATCGCTCAAACAATAATGTGAGATCCGTGCTCGTGCTACTTGACAAGCAGTGGGATTGAGTTCGTAGCCGTGAATCGTTCCGTTAAATTCACGATTGAGCAAACAGTCGATCGTCGGAGTGCCTTCACCAGTGCCGAACTCGACAATGTTAGTAAAATCCTCACAGCGGTCGAATACCATTCGCATCAGGCACTGAGCATAAAATTGTGACTCTTCAGGGCAATAGAAGATTTCTCGAGGCACTTCTAGCGCCTGAAGCGCCGTCGTTGCTGACAAGCGATTGGGTTTGACTAGTTGTTGTTGAAAATCTAGCGATGACTGATGCATATGAATATTAGTTATTTGTGCTTGGCAAATGTCCATTCTAAAATCGAGATCGGTGCTTGCTTGAGGGCAGTAACCAAATCTTCATCACTGTCGTATTTGAGTTGGGTTAAATGAGCCGATTCGACATTTACTGTAAATTTATCGTCTTGAAACGGCCACGGTTCTACCGTTAAATTGCCATTCTGCAAACAGCGCAGATCGTAACGGCAATCGTCGATCCCATGTGTTATTTCGAGCGATCGACCGTCTTCTGGCACTTGGCGTTGCGTCAAAATTAGTGACAAGCGATCGCACCACTGCATAAATTGATAAGCACGTTCGGCTTCATCTTTGGTTATGCCCAGTTCCTTCCGCCATTGCGCTTGACATTGGATTTGTTCGTCAAGAAAATCGCTCCAATCTTTGGAGATGTCTCTGTTAGCTTGGCTGAGATAACAAATATGCATTGAAGTAAGCATTGTCACCCACCGACCGCGATACCGAGCTTCCTCTAAATGTTTTTTAGTTTTCGCTAATGATACTTCCGGCTCGACATCACCTAGGGTAAAGTCTAGGGGAGCACCAGTTTTGGTTAATTGGTTTCCCTGCCATTCACGTTCGAGATCGTCGTGATGTGCGATCGCAGCCAATGTCTCATAAAAGCGCTCTGGGGCATCAGCACGTCGCCAGTGACCGCCGAGTTGAGCTGCAAGTAGGGCATGTGCGCGATGGTAGATGGTCTCCCAGCCATCTTTTGTTAGATTGACAATCATGATTGTAGCGTTCCTAATATATAACTTGATGGATCTAGCAATCGCTGATTTACCATTAGTTGCTAGTTAGCTTGACGATCGTCGATAAAGTTAGTTATTGCACCAAACAAATGTTGCGATGGGTGCAATCCAACAATAATTTATCAACATATATCTAGTTAAATTAACGAGCGTAAATTTAGTATGGCAAATGGATGAAACGATCGATTACTATTGGCATACTAACCCGACCATAAATAGTTTCGCCTCTATCGTTAGTTAGATTGTAGTGGCGAGATCTGCCCGATCCAAACACACGCTAATAGATTGTCGAATCATCTCCATCACCACATTTGCAGCACGATCGCCCATAAATTTCTCCTGGTCGTAACCCCACACTAATTCCCAAGCGAGATCGGGATACTTCTCCGCCAAAGGTAGCGCCACATCCGTCAGCATCCAGCGACCGTGCCGTTCGTCTTCCCGAATATGCAATTCCCAATAACCCATCGCGGCATCCGAAAGCTGCAACCGCTGCGCGGCCATTAGATAATCGGTATAAATCGACGGCCCCGCAATCTCAAAATAGGTTAACCCGCCGTTGTAGCGTAAAAAGTGCCGTTTGCGTTCGGTGAGCAGGAAGTTGTGATTGATACTTGCCAAAACCTGCCACGGCACGATCTCGAAATAACCTTCCGGCTGAGTATTCAAACCCAGTTCCGCCATCATCTGAGCAAAGAAGGTCGAATGCTTGCGCGATAACTTCCCGCTGCCATACTCCTCGAGCAAGACTCGAATCAATGTCGCTTGAATTTCGTTACAAGCACCGCCCAAAATCCGCGACAGCCGACTACCTTCGACCAATCCATCCAAAGAGGCGATCGCGAGGAGCATTCGATATCCTGCTAAAGTCATCTCTTCCCGCAGATATCGCTTGGCGGAAGATAAGGGTGGGTCTAAGTCTCGCTCCGCGCGCTGCTGTAATGCTTGCTTGACACCTATGAGATCCAATTTGGCAATTTCGGTATTATCTAACTGGGTTGCTTCCCAGCTTTGCCAGGTAGATTCGATCCGATCGAGTACGGAATTGAGATAGATAGAGCGTTCGTTGTGATATTTAGCAAAATCGTCATACCAAAATAAGTTGAGTCGATTCAGGCGGTAGAGGATTCGTTGCAAAAATCGATGTGCTGGTGTCGCAGCTTGTGAAGCTGGTTGCTGGTATGCGATGCCGATCGCCCGATCGATCGCGGCTTCAAACTCTTGAGTTAGTGAAGGTTGTAGCCGAATGTGTTCGTCTAAGTTTTCTAGAACCAACATTCGCTCGAATTGTTGTTCGGCAGTAGTATATAGCGCTGGTTCGGTCTCGATTGTCAGCAGATTGATGTCACTCTCGATCTGCTGTGTAGATTGTTGTCCTAGCATCATTAGCTTTGATAATCTGTATTTATTCATCATATTTAGTTTTACATAGACATGTTGGAAAACAAGTTCGATCTCTACTTGAACTATGGTTGATTTGTATAACATGTTTGAGAACTAGTCAAATATTCATGAGCGATAGTTAGTAAGCGAGATAATTATTTTAAATAAATAAAAATAAAAAATTAAATTTTATTGTCTAGTCGATCTAGTCAAGCAATTTATACAGGAATTAAAACATCTGTCTGTAAGTCTAGAGTAAAGAGACCAAAAGTTCTCGCTATTCCAAGTTTGGAGATCCTGTAAATTTACACGAGAGCAATACTAATATGTCTGTAGAACTAGAAGATAGTAAACGTAATGCGATCGCTACTAAGCTAGCGGATATGAAAGCCTTCCAAAATCTGCTCATTGCGAATGAGGAAGCATTAATTAAAGAATGTCCCGATCGGGAGATTAGCAATCGATTAGAAGATTTCTTGCGTGACGATCGCAAGAACTTAGGCATCCTCGATACTGTCATCGTCCAGTATGGAGTCAAAGCTGAACCCAAAGATACTACGCAAAAAGCCATCGAAGAAGTTGGCAAGCTGATGCAAGGTTCCGAGCTAACTTTATATGAAAAAGTCGCTCAACACGAACTGCTCAAGCACGGTCAAACCATGTCTGGCATTATCGTTCACAAAGCCGCTCAAGTCGTTGGTGCGGACGTAGAAGTAGCAATTGGCCCGCTCAATGCCGTTAACTTTGAAAACCGCGCTCACCAAGAGCAACTCAAAGGCATGTTGGAGTCTCTGGGCACGATGGAACTCACTGGGAAAGCAGCAGATCAAGGACTCTGGGCGCGCGTCCAAGATGGGATTGCGGCTCTAAGTGGGATTGCGGGTAGCGTTGTCAGCCGTACCGATGACGAGATGAAGATCTCTGACCTGATCCGGTTGGATCATACCAAGGTCAACACCCTCTTTACTCAAATCAAAGCCACTGACGATCCCGCGAAGATTGAAGAGTACTTCGCCCAAATCTATAAAGACTTGTCCGCACACTCTGAAGCTGAAGAGGAAATTCTCTATCCTGCATTGCGTCCTTATTACAGCGATACCCAAGAGTTGTATGACGAGCAAGCAGAAATGAAGCAAGTACTCGATCGAATCAAAGCGATGAATCCTCAAGATACCGTCTCTTTCAAAGCTGCGGTAGACCAGTTGATGAACGCTGTAATGGAGCACGTCCGGCAGGAAGAAAACGAAGCGCTGCGTTGTATCAAAGACAACTTTGGCGACGACCAACAAAAGCAAATGGCCACCCAGTTTAAAACTGCTAAAAGCCAAGCCCAGGAAAAGATGTTAGCTGAATCTAAATAAACTTAGCTCGGACTTACGCCACTAGGCGTAAGTCCGCTCCACCAATTCTGATATCCTAGGAGGAAAAATTATGGGTTACGCAAACCGTCCGGTAGAGACAACCACCACAGAACGTCGCTACATTACTAACAATACAGATTTTGGAGATCGGATCCACTGGGGCGCGATCCTCGCTGGACTGGTAGTAACGATCAGCACGGAACTATTATTGAGTGCGCTGGGTAGCGCGATTGGATTTACCTCGATCGCTAATTCAGGTTCGCCGAGATCGGATGCTGGAGATGTGGCTACTGGTGTTGGCATTTGGTCGATCGTTAGCCTGTTTATCTCGCTATTTATTGGCGGTTGGGTAACTTCCCGCGCTTGTCACTATATCAACCGCAGTACCGCTACCCTGAACGGTGCTATTTTGTGGGCAACCGCGCTTGCGCTCGGTGCTTGGTTGCTAGCTAGCGGTGTATCTGGTACATTCGGGATCGCGGCATCCAATGCTGGTAACATTGCTAGCCAGGTTCAACAAGGTGGCGTACAAGTTCCTGGCGTGACCACCAACCAAACTGGTACCGGCACAGCAACTACTCCGAAGGTCAATCCTCCTACCGCTCAACAGACTAGACAAATATCTGACAGCGGCGCGAAAGCCGGATGGGGATTTACACTGGGTTCGCTACTCGGATTGGCTGCGGCAACGCTCGGGGCTAGTGCTGGCGCGCGTAACCACCGTCCGTACCAAGGAATGCCTTCGACAACCGAAGGTTAGACTTAAATTGTTATTAGCTGCATAATGTCGATCGAAACCACCACTAACTTACCGTAGTTTTTTTGGATGCAACCGCTGCATTATAACTACGGTAAGTTTTTAGCTGGCAAAGGCCGGGAGAGGGCGAATCACACCCCAATTCAGCACTTTGTCACTCTCGATCGCGTCTTTTTGCAATCAGTGCATCGCGTTCGGCTGCTTTATCGATTTCCAATTGCAAAAAGAAGTTTAACACTGTCCGCAATACCACGATCGCCGCTAATTGACCGATTTCCGTCCATCCTGGCGAAATTGCCGTCCGCAGAATATCTGCTCCCAACTCAAACTCCAGCGCCAGTGACAACCACCGTCCAAATCGCAACCGGATCGCTTCAGTCAATTCTTCCGGCGCGCGCCGTTGCTTGAAATACATCACAAATGCCCGCCAGACTGCTTCGATCGCGGCTAAGGCAATAAATACACTAGCACTGGCTTCAATCGCGATCGCCAAATAATTCGTCAGTAATTTAAATAGACCTTCCATTTACAATCGATCGACATTCATCCCTCGATCTTGACACACTTCTAGGGTTGACGGTGTTTAAAAAATTCGATCGGCTGGTTTCTACTTTGACAATCGATCGATGCTGCAGTCTTGACATGGGATGGCTAAATCGGTCGGTAGATAGATGTATTTGGCGCTCGATTTGACTACTTTTGGATATATAAGCTCAGACAATATTAATTAGGATAAGAGATCGTGACTCAAACTTGGCTGTGGATCGGATTGATAAGTATGGCAGCAGGAGCGATCGTGTTTGGAAGTGGTGCCCACCGCGCGCCAAACGAACGCTGGCGGATTTTATATACTTTAAACTTTTTTATTACCACGATCGCGTCGGTATTATATCTCTCGATGTTAATGGGCCAAGGTAAGGGCATTTTTTATGGTAATGAGACTTTCTGGGTGCGGTATGTCACTTGGTTTCTCTCTACCCCATTATTACTACTGGTGCTATCGCATTTAGGACGGATTCAAGTGTCAACGGCAGGCTCGCTAATCGGTGCCAATGCTGCGATGATTGCCACTGGTTTCTTAGCAACTATTTCACCCCCAACGATTAACTATGTCTGGTACTTAGTAAGCTGTGGTTTTTATATTGGCGTAACAGTTTTATTGGTAGGTAGATACCGAAATGAGGCCCTGCAAAACCACCCAGGGAAGGTCGGCAAAAGCGCCTTCAACCGCTTGCTCGCGTTGCACATTTCCGTGTGGACGGTTTACCCAGTAGTGTGGATTTTGGCAGGTACGGGATTTGGGGTGTTTAGTAGTGGCTTTGAGAGTATGTTTTATACGATCCTGGATATCGTTTCTAAAGTTGGCTTCGGTCTATTTTCGGTCAATACATTGACCAAGCTCGAACAAATTCCCGCACTAGAAACGGTTCCCATCGATTTTCCAGAAACTGCGGTCGCAGGCATCGGTACTACTGCCAATAGAGAGTTTTAGAGCCGCTGTATTCGAGGGCAGCACTCGAATGCAGCAAATATCCTTAACCCGTTGGCTTAGCCATTCCCACAGGAGAAATTCACGTCAGCTAGAACTATTTATTGCTGTTAGTCTGTCCCCATTTTCTTAAAAGGTCGATCTTCCAGCGTAGAGAAGTAGGAATTCGATCGTAATCGAATATTTTGGCTAAGCAGTTAGATTTTCAAAGGCTAAATCTTGTCGAATCAAGCTAAAATCTGGATCGGTTAGAGCCGATTTCTTTAAGTCATCGGGGTCGATTTCTATTGCTTTTTGCAGAGCAGAAATTGCTAGGTCGATATTGCCATTCAACGATTGGCAACAAGCTAGATCGTACCAAGCAGTTGCATCATTGGGGACAAGATCTACTAATATTTGATATTTCAAAATCGCCGCTTTGTAATCTTGAAAATGATGCAGTAACTCGCCATAAGCATGTAAGACAGTTGATGATTTAGGTTCTAAAAATAACGCTCGATCGAAAGCTGCACTTGATGAGCCGAGATTTTCTAATCGACGATATGACAATCCTAGATAATAATAAGCATTAAGATCGCGATCGTTTAGATCGATCGCTTCTTCTAAATGGTCAACTGCCGATTCATATTGACTTAAATTAAAATAAATAATGCCGATTTGCAGTCGAACGTCATGATTATCTTCATTTATTTTTAAAACTTGTTGATAGCAAGTAATAGCTCTCTCAGGTAAATTGAGCTGTTCCAAACAAATTGCTTTATACCACCAATCATTCTCTTGTCCAGACGATGGTTCGATCTCGATCGCTCTACCAAAAATTTCATCTGCTAGTATATATTCCTGTAAGTTCTGCCAAGACGTTCCCAGATAATAATAGTTTTCGATCCGATCTGGCTCTAATTCGATCGCTTTCTCAAGATATGGAATAGCCGATCGATATTCTGAGATCTCGAACAAAAGATGTCCGAGACTTTTTTGCGCGTATTCATTATGCTCATTAATCGTCAATGCTTGTTGATAGCAAGCAATAGCCCGGTCTTTGAAACCGAGGCACCATGAACAGTATGCTTTCTGTGTCCAAGCTTCTTCTGTACTCGGTTCGCGATCGATCGCTCGATCCAACCAATCGATCGCCGAATGGTAATCTCCTTTTTTAATTAAGTTATTACCTGTTTGAATTAGATTCCAAGTATTCTTGGAAGAATTCAATCCCCAACCAATAATTAATAAAACTGCGATAACGATCGCTTTATTGATTGGCTGGCGAAATAGCTTGGAACCGACAATGACTAAATCGCGGGGAACGTGTAGTAAGTTAGTGATAATTACGACATTTGTAAAGACAAAATCACTAAACCAAGGTGCATACCAGAATAAACCAATAATAATTAAAGTGCTATATTTCCTAAGATAATTAAATTTAGCTTGAATACGCTTAGACAACCAAGGCTCAAAGATCCCATAACCATCTAAACCTGGAATCGGTAATAAATTGAATATTGCCGCAAAAACTTGTAAATAAATTAGAAAAGCTATGCCACTAGCTAAGAATGATTCGCCATCGATCGATTCTAAATTCTGCGCGGGGACGACCCAAAAGGGGATAGCTAATGCTAACGCGATCGAGATATTAGCTATTGGCCCTGCGGCAGAAACAGCGCTCCGCCACCATCGATTTCGTAACTTATGCTGGTTGATATATACAGCACCTCCAGGCAATCCAATCCCACCCATCAACAAAAATAAGACTGGTAGGATGAGACTATATCCAGGATCGGTGTATTTAAGTGGATTGAATGTTAGATATCCTTTTTGCTTGACGGAGGTATCTCCACCCCAGTAGGCACAGATTGCATGGCTAAATTCATGTAGACATAGAGAAAAGAGCCATCCAAAACAGACAATAATCCCTACTAAAAACATAATTATCCAGCTTAGTAGATTTATTGTTCCCTGAATGCAAGGTAAATAAATAGCGACGATCGAAGATAGTGTGGCGATTGTCGTGTCATCTAAGCTATTTGTAGTGCCAGCTTGACACAGGCAGTATCACGACTATACTGACTGTCTTTTTAAGATAGTTCCGGGCAAATACTGAAATTGAATTGAAACGATGCACTTGTAGCATATCATCGATTGAGATGTGCCTAGTGTTACGGAATCAACATAATCTCTTTGTTATTCTCTGGACGTTGGATTAAACCGTAGCTCAATCATACAGCTCGTTCCAGCGACTTTTAGTTCAGACAACTTATTTAGTGAGTGTGATTTCGATGAATATTTTTGTAAAAGTAAGTGCTAGTTTTGTATTAGGGATGGCGTACACGAGCTTATCTGCTCATGCTTCGTTGCTGAAGGCACCTCATCAAATGTCCTCTAGCCAATACGGGAGCGCGATCGCTGCCGAGCCAGACCAAAGTGCTTTAGTCGCAGCAAACAAGAAGTTGCTGATTGAGAACCGAGCGCTTGCGAGAAAGATTGCGGCCAAATTGGGAATTACTTCGACCGGAGAATTACCCACCACGGGCACTCCACTCGAACAAAATCAAGTAATCATTCTGCAAAATCAGAAAACCTTTAGAGATATCGCGGAAAAAGTTGGCGCTTCTGCTGCACCAATGTCTGCAGTCAATTCAACCGATCCTGCGGAAAAAAACCATCAGCTGCTCTTAGTAAATAAAGGGATCGTAGTTAGTATTCTCAAGAAGCTAGGTATTCAACCGACTCCACCAGTACTCAAGGGGACGTTTGTTGAGAAAAACAACACGTTACTCAAAGCTAATGCAGCTACGCTAGCAAAAATTGCCGCTAAGTTAGATGTGAAGTAACATCCGATCGAACAAATCTAACGCTAAAGCCCCTCGTAATCGCGATTGGGGCTTTAGTTTTAGCTAAAATTTCGTTGCGATTCAAAGCTATTGTTATTGTAACATACATATATATATTTAGGGTTGCGAACTACAGCGCGGTTAGGCAAACTCGATCGACGACTTGCCAGACTCGATCGGCTAAAAAGAGAATCGAACTCAGTTCTCCCGAAACCTGTATAATGAAATTTCGCTCTGGTTTGAGTGGGGAGCAGCCACTCAAAGTAATGGGGAAAGCCTGGTGAAAATCCAGCACTGTCCCGCAACTGTACATCGATGCTTTCCAAGTCTCGATAAAGTCAGAACGCCCGCCAGCAGTCACATCTTCGACAAATTAACCTACGAGGCATTAGGTGAATCCACAACATTGTTTATTCGTATGTACCACTTGCGGTAGTAAGTGGGAAAATGGTCAGCGCGTCGGTACCAGCGACGGCGAAATACTACTCCAACAGTTGGCAGCTTTGCATCAAACCTGGGATTTAGCAGCAGAGTTTCCAATTCAGGCGGTTGGCTGTATGAGTGCTTGCAGCCGCTCTTGTGCGATTTCCTTTGCAGCAGCGGGGAAGCATACCTATTTATTTGGTGATATTCCGGCAAATGATGTCGCTATCCCCTTAAGTAATATTCTCGACTGTGCTCGGAAGTATTATCAGCATCCCACTGGCTTATTACCTTGGGCAGAGCGTCCAGCGCCACTCAAGCAAGGTATTTTGGCCAAGATTCCGCCACTCTCTATCCCTACTACCCATGCGGCACTATAATCGATCGCGCCGTACAGATCTGTTCGCCCAAAACTTCCTATGGATCGGGTACCATGCTTGGCAAGGCTATCTTCATGGCGATCGGGGGTTAGTCGTCATCAGTAGCGATGTGGATTGGATGGATGATTCTGACTATACTTGGGCGGGTAGTACGGAACCGAATCTTAATTTTCGGTATATTCCTCAGCCGCAATTATCGTTATATTTGCAGGAATGGCTGGTACCGGTACAATCGATCGAATCGATCCTACCTGCTGTTGCTGATTATCGACCAGAAACAGAGTTAATTTTTGCGATCGAATCTGGCATAAATCTAGATATCGGCTGGTGTCAACGCCTAAAAACTACGCCACCAGAATGTTATCAACAAATCTGTCGGCGATGGAGTGAGTTTGAGTTAGGGGTTCGGGGTTAGAGCTTAAGGATTAGCAAATAGGATGATGGGCACAATGCCCATCATCCTATTTTTAAATATTTATATTATTTGGAGCAATGGATAGCGATCGCTAAACTCGAAGCCCTATCTCCTATTCCGCAGTGGCTAGTTCGGATTCGTTGCGGCTGCGTTTGCGAGTCAGGAGATTAAATAATTGAATGCCGATGGCTTTAATCAGATTACCTTCCAATTCAGTGAACATCGTCATGTTCATATCAAAAGCAGCATTGGCTTCATCAACGACTTCATCAGCTTTAGCTTCGTCGATGGGTAAGTCATTCATGATTTGACGGTAATTGTTTTTAAATACCTTCTCATCCGGGATTTGCTCGAACTCATAGAAAGCAGTTCCTTCACCATCAGTGAGGTTCATCGCGTTCTGAGCGATTTTCTTGAGGATTTGACCGCCGGAGAGGTCGCCCAAGTAGCGAGTATAAAGGTGTGCGACCATCAGTGCGGGGTCGCTATTGGCAACTTCATGAATGCGCGTGATATATTTCTTTGTAGCCTCAGAAGGTGCTACTTGCTCGCGCCAGTTGGCACCATAGTAAAAAGCTAAATCTTGCTCTAGTGCAGCTTTGCGATCGAGTTCGGGGAAAAAGACTCGGGATAAAATCGGGTCGTGAGCGTGTTTGTGCATTTCCTCTTCCATCGCCGAGTAGACGAAGTAGAGGTTGGTTACGAGCTTACGGTAGGATTTTTTCTCGACGGTACCTTTGAGGAAACAGGCAATGAAGCCCGTACTCTCAGCCATGCTGTGAGACTTTTTGGTACCTTCGCGGAGTTTAGTAGCTAAATTAGAACTCATATTAAAATTTCCGAATATTAAATACCCACTATTTGGATAGCTTAGGATAATTTGATGAGAATTTCCATTAAGATTTGTGACTAGTAGTACATCGGACGATTGCGATAAAGGGTAAACACTCAAATCGAGAAAAGAGCACTCTTTAAATAGCAGTCGCTTTGGCACTTTATCTACTTGACAAGGTTAGGTGATGCCGATGCTCCCATCCAGGGGCTAAAATACTACTCTACGGTACCGAATATCCCAAATGACCGGAACGGGATCGACATATTTAGCTAAGATCGTCCCAATCAACAGTTCGATCGGATCGATTTGATGAGTTCGATATTTATAATTGGAGCATAGTTACATGAACTCTATTCCCAAGCCAACGCAGAACATTACCCAGAAATTTAATACGCCACAGCTTTTGCGGAGTGGTTTATACACAGTCTGGGGGGCGAGTTTACTATTATTATTAGTCAGTATCTCTGGAGTGGGTTCTCAGCGCCAAACTATTAAAACAGTGGGTAAAGATGCCGCACCAAGTATTTTAGCTGCTCAACAACTTAGAGATTCATTTGCCGATATCGATGCAAGTTTAGCCAATGAATTATTATTAGATCCAGTTAAAAATCAAAAAGAACTAACGCAAGTATTTGCAGACTTTGAAAAGAATCAGAAGAAAATTGCCGATCGATTGGTATCTGTGGCAAAGAACATTACTTATCCAAATGAAGAAAAGCTCGTCCAAGATTTACAACTTAAAGGTAGCGAATATTTTTTAAGGTTGCAGGAAGCACGAGATGCGCGCAGACGTGGCGATCGAGCTGGCGCTTTGACTGTGTATCGAACTGCTGCAGATCTAATCGATCGCGAGATTTTACCGCAAGCAGAACAACTCGATCGAGTAAATTCTCAAGAGTTAGAAGGCACTTATAACGATCGAGGTATATACAATGGCGTGATATCTTTAATTATCGCCTTAATCGGACTCGCTCTAATCGGTATTTTAGGACTGCTTCAGTTATTTATCTATCAACGAATGCGCAGGACGATCAATTTGCCATTGCTCGGTGCTAGTGCGATCGCGCTCTTATTTTTAGGCTACACGATGAATTCGATCGTTAGTGCGACTAACAATCTCAAAGTTGCTAAAGAAGATGCTTTCGACTCGATTCATAGCCTCCGCCAAGCTCGTGCTTTGTCATACATGGCTAATGCTGATGAGAGTCGCTATCTAGTAGATACTGAAAATCAAGATAAACACGAGCGAGCCTTCAAATTAAAGATTGCTAAAATTGTCACTTTGCCCCAGGGTACAACTTTAAAAAGTGTGATTGCCAATCTCAAAAAATTGTCAGGAGAGCAAAAATTTGAGCTTAGTGGATTTACTGGCTTGTATGCCGAGCAATTAAAAAATCTCACTTTTGAAGGAGAGCTAGCGGGAACAATTGAAACGCTGACTAAATTAGATGATTATCTCAAAATCGATGGAGAGATTCGCCAGTTATATCAGAGTGGCAAAGTTGCCGAAGCAATCGCCTTGTGTACCGGAAATAACCCAGGGCAATCAAATTGGGCATTCGAGCAATATAAGGCAGCAAATCAAAAAGTAAAACTCATTAACGAGCAAGCTTTTGAAGCAAAAATAACTGCTGGATTCAATAATTTGAATAATTTTGAAGTTATTGCTTGTGTCTCGATCGGTAGCATCGCCATCTTAACTTTATTCGGACTCAGACCGAGATTGGCTGAATATTTATAAATAGCTTTTGAGTCTCATCCTCGACAAATTTCACTCGATCGAACTAATATGGGAGTCATATTTTCCGGCAATCGATCGGGTAAATCTTCCAATTAGCTGGATCTTGGCGTAAGAACCAGCGATCGACACGAATCAGCGTGACTAGAATACTTGGATCCAAACAAGTCCCTATCTCTCAACTAGCACGCAATTGTTGACGGTAACGTGAGTGCAGCAATAAACTCACTTTGCCTAGTAAGTCATCGATCGAGAATGGCTTGCTGAGAATGTCGTCGGCACCGCATTCTAATCCTAAGACAGCTTGAGAGCGATCGAGTGCTGTAGATAACAAAATCGGTAGCATGTCCCACTTTGGGTTGCTTCTGATCCGTCTAGTCATTTCATACCCATCGATTTCAGGCATGGTGATATCCAAAATAATCAGATCTGGCGGCATCAACTCCATAATCTGCAGCGCGATTAATCCTTCAGCATAGGAAATAACCTCATAGCCTGCGGAGGATAAAATAGCATCGGTTAAGGACAATATTTCGGGGGAATCATCAACGATGAGAATCCTATCGGTGACCGATCTTCCGCCAGTAATAACTGAATTCATGGATCGAAATTTGTTTAAAAAGAATAAAGATTCGGGGCAAATATTAAGTCAATATCATAGCCCATCTCGACGAAACTCGATCGGTGTCGACGGAATTATTATAGATTTGAGCATAGCGCTCGGTACGAAGACCAGTGACGATTAACTGGTAAATTTAGGAGTAACTCCGTAGCCAGAGCAGATTATGATGTCATGATACATAATCAACCACCAAGCTGCTGTAATCGATCGCACTAACAACATGTTGCAATTAGTTTCGTCTGGATTCGTGGGAATGTGGTTAAATCTAGCGGGAGTGAATCCGCAGGTAGCGTCGCCAGCTCAAGCCATCACTTGGCAAGGATTATCCTGGCTCACGCCACCTACGCCAGTAGAGCCAGGAGTGCAGCAAATAATCGATCGCTATCTGCTGACGCTCAAAGCACAAGGGTTAGATCCCAAACAGCAAGCAGTTTGGCTGCGTACCGATGGTAACGTGTTAATCGATCGCAACAGTACGATTCCCGTTCCGGTAGCCTCCCTGACCAAAACAGCCACTTCGCTAGCCGCAATTACCAAGTGGGGACTGGATAAAACATTCGATACTGAAATCGGCACTGACGGCAAGATCGAACAGGGAGTATTAGTCGGCAATTTAATCGTTCGTGGTGGCGGCGATCCGTTATTCGTCTGGGAAGATGCGATCGCGTTAGCGCAAAGTTTGAATAAATTAGGGATAAATCGGATTAGCGGGAATCTAATCGTGGTCGGTAACTTCCACATGAACTATAAAGCAGATCCGCAAAAAGCTGGAGAACTGCTCAAGCAAGCCTTAACGGGGATAAATCTGCCACCAGCACTGCTCAAAACCGACTTTAAAGATGTCAATATCGTCAAGCTGCCAACAGCACCAACAACCGATCCAACGAAGCTGCCACAAGCGCCAATCAGCGGCAAAGTAATTATCTCAATCGCGCCACCGCCCAACAGCATACCCCTGATCCGCCATCGCTCCTTGCCGCTAGTCGATATCGTGCGGCAGATGAATATCTATAGTAATAACGAAATCGCTCAAATTTTAGCAGATGGTGTCGGTGGAGCCGATCGGGTGATGAATATCGTCGCGACTACCGCCAACTTTCCACCAGCAGAGATTCAATTAATTAATGGTTCTGGCTTGGGAGTCCAAAATCGGATCTCTCCCCGTGCCGTCAGTCAGATTTTTCGCACCCTGCACCAGACGCTGCAATCGGCAAATCTCAACTTAGCAGACATCTTTCCAGTAGCTGGCGCAGAACAGATCGGCACGCTCAAAGACCGACAGTTACCAGTGGGAGCGACGATCAAAACAGGTACGCTCAATGAGGTGAGTGCTCTAGCGGGGGTACTACCAACCGCCAATCGCGGGTTAGTTTGGTTTGTAATTGTCAATAAAGGCTCGCAAATTGGCAAACTGCGCCAACAGCAGGATACATTGCTCCAATCGTTGCTGCAAACCTGGGGTCGAGTTACACCAGTACCGTTAGTTGTTACTAAACACGATCGACGGCCAGCCTATTTTGGCGATCCGGAACGCAATTTTGCTGTTGTACCTAAATCACATTAGCAGCGACTCGATCGATTCGCGATCGCGCACGGGCATAATAAGCATAATTATCATCATAATTGAGATTTATTTATGCAACTAACCATCTTCGCGATGACGCACGGTTTGCCCTCAGTGACAGTAATCGGCACCAATTTAGCCTTGCACTTTGATGTTACTACTCATGGCTTAGTTTTAGCACAACAGATGCAAAATATGGATCTGATGGCCAATATTCAAAATGGTTGGACAGACTTTCTCCAAACTGGAAAAGCTGGGGCTTTAGCTGTTGGATTGGTGATGGGATATATGATTAGAGGTATTACGCGTTAATTTCTAACCGATCGAGATGGTCGATTTTCAGTTAATTATTTTTATCTGGTAAAATTGGTGCGTCAAATTTTCTGGAATTAATTGTATTGCAGGTAAATGTCCAGCGATCGCTAAATCATTTACTACTCACAGCAAAATTTCATATCGATCGATTCGCTATCTATGATATTTTCAGTACTAAAGTTAGAGGTCGATCTTGAAGTTCAATCCCGAGCTGTGTCGGAACGAGAGCGAAGTTGAAAGTAAGCTAATCGTGCGATATTTACTCCCAAAACTAGGATATGCTCCTGAGACTTGGCATCAAGAGGTAACCTTTGGGAGTATTCGACTTGACTTTTTAGTTTTTACCGAAGCTCGACCTTTTAAATTAGATGTCAAATCGCCATTGGGATTGATAATTGAAGCCAAGCATCCTCGCAAGAATCTCGACAATCACGTTCATCAAATCCGTCGTTATTTGACTAGCTTGAATATTTGTTACGGATTGTTGACCAATGGCAAGGAATTAAGAATTTATCAACACTCGCTAGGTTCGATCGAACTAGTATTTCATTGTAATGGTAAAGATATCGAAGATCGATTGCCCGATATCATCGAATTAATCGGATGCGATCGTTTACAATCTCAACTATTATCGATTAAAACCGCAGCTGTTCGCACACAACCTTTAGCTCCTAGCGCATCATTTATGAAAACTATTGCTATCTATCACAATAAAGGCGGAGTCGGTAAAACTACAGTTTCTACCAATCTAGCTGCGGCTTTTAGCAGAAAAGGTTATCGAGTATTACTCATCGATATCGATGCTCAGGCAAATAGTACCTTTGCAACCGGGTTAGTCAAGTTTGAATTTGAGGAAGATGACGATCTACGCGAGCGGAATGTTTATAATTTGATTGCTAGTGCAGAGACTGGCTCGATCTCCGAAATCGTGCGCGTGTCAGAGTATTTTAGCGATCCAGAAATTGGAGTAATTCCAGCACATATTAATCTGATCGTCAATCAAGGCGAATTGACAACAAAAGTCTCCAGTCGTACTAGATTGATTGCTAAACTCAAGCAAGTCGAAAATGATTACGATCTAGTAATTATCGATACTCCTCCTTCACGAGATATTTATGCAGAAATCGCGCTAATTACTGCTGACTATTTGTTAATCCCCTCCGATCTCAAACCATTTGCAAATCAGGGTTTGCCAACAGTCAAGGAGTTTATTAGAAGCATTAATGAAAACCGCTATTCATTTGGCAGAAAACCGATCGAACTGTTAGGCGTATTGGCATCTAAAATATCTACCAATGCTCGATATCTCGAGTATACTTTTCCCAAGCAGCGAGAAGTAATCAGCCGACGATATGGAATGCCGCTTATGGAGTCAGTAATCTACGATCGCACGGCATTATCCGAATCTTTTAATAAAACTGTCATCGTCGGTGGATTAGAATATCCAGATCCCAAATCAATTTTCAAATATGCCGATGAAGTCAAAAGTACCGCTCAAATATCTGCAATGGAATTTGAAATTCTGGCAGATGAAGTGTCGAGTAAGATGGGTTTAAAGAAATAGATTAACCTGTAAAAATAATTCATACCAATGATTAAATGTTTATTTGTAGATATTATAAATATTAGCTCAGACATATCGATTTCTGAGTTTGATGATTCAGAGATCGAACGATTGGCAGATTTAATTTTAGCAACTGGCGGATTGCTTCGTCCGCTGCTCCTCACGCAAACATCTGTAGATCGATATATTATTCTTCAGGGAGATTTAGAGTATTATGCAGCAGTCAGAGCTAAAGAAAAAGATTCACGGAAAGCAGAAACAGTTAATGCTTTTATAATTCCCGAGGATGTTCGGCAGGTTGCACTCGCTCAACTGACAATATTATCGCAAACTAAATCGCAGATAATATCCACTCCGACGAAGATCGATCTACCGATTGCGAAGATAACCGCTGATACTGCTGCTGTGTCACCGCACGATTTATTCGATCGATTGGCTCTACAGCTTAGAGCTGAAATCTCGCAACAGTTGCAGCCGTTACAGCAACAGCTCGATACCGTTAGCCTCGAACTCGATCGACACAAACAGATTTTAGCAGCTTTATCGATTGAGCCAGCGGTATCTACTGGATCGAGCGCTTCACCGACTGTACTGGTGCCAACAGCTTTGTCAAGTGTAGAAAAAGACGATCGAGCGAAGACATCAGTCGCGATGAAGCCTCGCACCGCAGCTACTTCTAAAGCCAAGAACAAGCCGGAAAAGTCAGCTGTCAACAGCATTGAGTTACCACCACCAGCCACAACTCCGAAGAAGGCGACAACAGCGAAAAAGACCGCATCCACTACTACTCGAGTCAAGTCTGATGCCTTTGACGCTATAGATACCGAAAAATTAGTGAGAACGCTAAATTTAGTTAACACGTTAAATCTTGGCGATCTTACTCTGCGCATGGCAAAGTCGGGAATAGTTAGTGCAGAGACATTGGCTGCGAATATTATCGATAAGCGCGATAGTCAACCTCGGCAAAGATTTGAGACATGGGAAGCAGTGCTTTTGGCTAAAGTGCCTAAATTAACAACAGCCAAAATAGTAATAAGTATCATCGACAAATTGAAATAAAAGAGCGTAGCTTGGTAATCTACTATAAAATAGCTATTAAATCACTAGAATATTACGTAAGCTTCAGGAGATTTCAATCCAGTCGATCGCATTTGCTTGCCTAATTGCTAGCGCGACTAGGCAAATTTTATGATATCTTAAAACTATGAATCGGGTTTGTAGCGAGTGCTTTCAATCGGCTTATTACGGTGGAATTTTGCCAGATAGCTCTTGCTGAAACTCCAACCGATCGCGAATATAAACTTGGCGATGCTCTGACTCGCACTAGGATCGAATATATAGTCTAAGCTATTTGTACATACTTTAGTTGAGATAATTTGCTGATTTAAGTTAGAAATCGATCGCCTAATATTTACTGATATCAAGCTAAATAATTCTTTGACATTAGTTGAGCCAATTGGAAACATATCGTACGTTCGATCGTCACCATGTTTTTATGCGAGCGTCGCTAAGCAAAAGCCAGATGAAAGAGGCTTGCGATCTCAACTATCAGATCGAGAGAAAATATATCATGGTACTGTCGCGATCGTTATCTAGAAATGCTGTCCTTGAATCAATCTGGTCAACAGCCCCTGTTGGATCGCAACAGGTATTGTTACCAAAAGTATTATCAAGATTGAAGGAATTAACTAGCGATCTGATCGATATATCAGGTCGTAATAGCTTAAGCATCGATCCGTTTGCTGAAGTTTATCAGCGCCAGATTGCGATCGATCTGCCAAAAGTTACAGCGGCTTTAAAAAATAAAGTAGTATTAGTAACCGGAGGTCAAGGTTTCGTCGCTACTAATTTAATTGCCAAGCTCAAACAATTTGGTGTCAAAAAGATTGTTTCCGTAGATATCACGACAGATCGTTCGCAACGAGTTGCCATCGATGCTACTTCCAGCGACCTAAGTATTCCCGTTGCTTATTATTATGGCGACGTTCGCGATTTGAGATCGCTCCAAGCGATCTTTGATATCGAGCAGCCACAGATCGTATTTCATTTGGCAGCAGAGAGATTGCCAGGATTGGCTGAAATTCAAATTCATCAAACTGTCAGCACCAATATTTTAGGCTGCGATCGTATCATCAAGCTATGTGAAATTAATCAAGTTGAAGCTTGTATCTTTTCTTCAACAGGCAAAGCTTCTCGATACTTTACTCCCGATATTTATGCAGCATCGAAGAAGATTGCTGAGTGGTTATTTAGCGATTATTCGCAACCCAGGACTTGTCAATATGGTATCGTGAGATTCACGCATGTCGTCGAAAATAGTCCCGTTAGTGCCGATTTGGACGCATGCGTAGCTAATGGCATCGTGAGTATGCACGCACCCGATCGCTATATTTATACCCAAAATATCGAAGAAGCAATGGGTTTGTTACTCAATGCGCTCACCATTCTCCAGCCAGGACAGACCAAGCTATTGGCCGTCAGAGATCTGGGTTGGCCGATTAATACGCTCGATCTGGCATTACATAAGATGGTGCGCTCGGGTCGAGATTTACCGATTTATTTTACAGGCATTCCGGCTGGTTACGAACGGCATGTATTTTTAGGACAACTCGATCTTAGTGGTAAGAAAGAGACATTGCCGATGCTCAATGTTTTAGAAGCAGATGATAGCGAAATCTCCCCGGCGGGAGATACGGTAATCGCGCGAATCGGGTCATTTGACGCTCGCGTTTTAGATCGATGTCTGACGAACATCAAACTAGCAATTTTTTCTACCGATACCGCAATCAAGCAGACAGTTATCGATGGCGAAAAACAAGTCGCACTCTCTTCATTTTTGCTAGCAGATGCTGCAAGATTAGCAGATATTATTGCTTGGGGTACGAATACTCAAGAAATGTCCGCAGCCGGAGTCGATATTCACTATCATCGGGACACCTTGGCACTATTGATTAGTGGCATGAATAGTCCTAAGCTCGCAGTAATTAGAACCGACTCCATCCCAGAGTTCAGCGAATATCGGGAAGAAGATTGGTGGGTCGATCGCGAGCGGGTTAAAAAGTTTCCGCGCAACCCACATAAAGATCGGTTTGGTACCAAAAAAGATTTAGATCCGATCGTGACTGGCGATCTGAGCTAGCTGGTTGTTAACGATCGCAAATGCCTTGCCCCGGTGACTGATACTGCGTTTGATGTCCTTGGACATTTCGGCGAAAGTAAGTTGTAAATCGGGTACATAAAAAATCGGATCGTAACCAAATCCATCCACACCCTGCGGAGCTGTCAGGATTTCCCCGCGACAAATCCCTTCTGCCTGTGCGACAATCGTGCCATCTGGACGCGCTACCGCTACCGCACAGCTAAATTGAGCGCCCCGATCGGGATTATCGCCTAATTCACGCAACACTCGATCGATCCTAGCTGGATCTGTGTCGGCATACCGCGCTGAATAGATTCCCGGCGCGCCACCCAGCGCATCCACCTGTAAGCCCGAATCATCAGCAATCGCCCAACAATTTAGCGCGATCGCCACTTCTGAGGCTTTCTGACAGGCGTTGGCGGCAAAACTATCTCCAGTCTCATCCACATCTAATTCCGCAGGTTTGAGGCTGAGTTCCCAGTCACTATCGCTGAGATAAGCTTGCATTTCTTTCAATTTACCCGGATTGCTAGTCGCGACAATTAGTTTTGGCATATTATTAACTATGTTCTATAGCAATCGTAGGCGATTTGTTTGCCGTAGATCTCTCGATAATTTAACCGCAGAGGTAAGATCTTGAGTACGATCGTCGGGTATTTTCATCGGTTCGGCGCAACTGTTAGTTCGCTCGTTATCTTATCTATTGCTGCTCCAGCATTTGCGGCGTTTCCGCGTCCTACCCACAGTCAAAATGGAATGGTGGCATCGGCGCATCCCTTGGCGACACAGGCGGGGGTAGAGATGCTCCAGCAGGGGGGGAATGCGATCGATGCTGCGGTAGCGACAACGTTAGCTATTTCTGTCGTCGAGCCATTTTCGGCAGGGATTGGCGGGGGTGGTTTTATGCTGACAAAGGTGGGGAACGAAACGAAAGCTCTAGATTTTCGCGAACGCGCACCGCAGCAAGCAACGCGGAATATGTTTCTGGATGCTCAGGGCAAAGTGCGTCCGAATGCGAGTCTGGAAGGTCATTTAGCAGCTGGCGTACCAGGGACGATCGCGGGGCTAGCAGCAGCACATCAGAAGTATGGTAAGTTACCTTGGCGGACGGTAGTAGCGCCTGCGATTAAACTCGCGCGCGATGGGTTTACCGTCAGCGAAATCTATACCGAACAAGCCAAGTCCAAACAAAAACTCCTCGCGAGCAATGCCGCTGCGAGAGAAATTTTCACGCGCAATGGGCAACCTTTGCAACCAGGCGAAAAGTTAATTCAACGCGATTTAGCGCAGACGTTAATTGCGATCGCACGCAATCCACAGAACTTTTATACCGGGAAGATTGCGAGTGCGATCGATCGTGACATGCGCCAGAATAAGGGTTTGATTACCCTGGCAGATCTCAAAGCTTATCGCCCAAAATGGCGGGAGCCACTATGTGGCAAATTTCGCCAGTATGATGTCTGTTCGATGCCACCACCATCATCTGGTGGAGTACATCTAGTGCAAATCTTGAATACGATCGGGAGTACCGATTTGGCGAAAATGGGTTGGCATAGTCCTGATGCTTTGCATCTACTGATCGAGTCGATGCGAATTGCTTATGCAGATCGATCGAAATATCTCGGCGATCCAGATTTTACTAAAGTACCTGTAGCTGCGCTCACCAATCCGGCTTATGCCGCACTGCGCCGTCAGGAAATTAAAATGGACAAGGCGCGTCCTTCTAGCACCGTGCAACCAGTCGCACCAGAGATCTTAAAACAATTCGATCGAGCCGCTGGAGGAGTGCCCCCTGTGAGTATGCACAAGGGTTCCCCGCACACACAAATAACTAGTAAGCAACCATTATCCGAATCGAAGGAAACCAGTCACCTGACAGTTGTAGACAAAGAGCGGAACGTTGTCAGCTTGACATTTACCGTAAATTACCGTTTTGGTGCGGGGGTGGTAGTACCTGGCACGGGGATTTTATTGAACGACCAGATGGATGATTTCGCAGCAGCACCAGGAGTCGCAAATGTATTTGGGTTAGTGGGTGGCGAAGCAAACTCGATCGCGCCTGGCAAGACACCATTATCGAGCATGACACCGACAATCGTGACTGAAAACGGTAAATTTCGACTGGCGATCGGGGCACCTGGCGGGAGTACGATTATTACTACTGTGTTGCAGATCTTACTAAATGTCTTGGAGTACAAAATGGATGTCGGCGCGGCTGTTGCTGCGGGACGCATTCATCATCAATGGTTGCCAGACAAGGTAAATGTCGATCCTTGGGGCTTTGATGCGACGACACTAGCCGAATTGCGGCGGCGGGGACACACGATCGAGCAACGCGAGTATTGGGGTAATGCTAATGCGATCGGGCAATTACCAGATGGTAGGCTCGAAGGAGCGGCAGATCCTCGTGGCGAGGGTGTTGCCAAAGGATTTTAACTTAGTAGATCCAGGGTACCCACAAGGGGCACCCCTACAAAATTAACCTGTAAGGGTGCCCCTTGTGGGTACCCTAAGGAGATATCTATGACTAAAAGTACCCGCACCGTTGATTTCGACTTCGCTCAACCAACTGATAGCTCGAGAGTTGAGCGAAGTCGAAACTCGTCAACGAAGGTACATTCTTTCTGGGAAATCACCTAAGATCTCTGCTTTTACTAGTATTTATATATTATCTTGTGTCGATCGCTCTGGAGGGAACCTTCCGAGCGGGAGCCGCTGGTGCAAGATGTGAGGCTGATTATCTGTGAATGGAGCGCACCTATAAAAAATCTGAGATCGGGAGCTAACCCATTATTTCAACTTGAGATTAATACAACTCCATTCTTGCCGATTCCAGACAGTACCTACCACCCAACCATGTTGTTCGAGGGTGTGGGAAACAGTTGCAACTTGACTCGACAAAATACCACTTAGTGCTGCCCACCCTTTGGGTTTGACGAGCGTTTTCATCTGTGGTGCTAGCTTGACAATTACATCCGCTAAAATATTGCAGACAAAGCCATCTAAAGGTTCGGGAATTATTAGTTGCAGCATTTCGATACTGCCTAGCTCTACTACCAATCTCTCTGGAGCGATGCCATTTAAGATGCAATTTTCGCCAGTTGCTTTGACAGCTAACGGATCGGTATCGACAGCATAAACCTGTTTTGCCCCCAACAATAATGCTGCTGTGGACAAAATCCCCGAGCCGCAGCCAATATCGGCGATAGTTATACCCTGAGAGTGATTTATTCCGGGTTGCAGGCGCATTTCGAGGGCTTCTAGACACAATTGTGTCGTCGCATGAGTACCCGTCCCAAAGGCGACACCAGGATCGAGTTGAAGCACGATGCGTTGGCATTGCCCCTCTGCAAGAGGCTCGGTAGTTGCGGGCACTTCTAACCAAGCTGGATTGATTAATAATCGATCGCCGATCGGTTGTGCCGTCCAATGTTGTTTCCAGCTACTCGACCAATCTTCTTCATCGATTAAAACACAGGTAGAAACTGGGATCGGACAACCGTTTTGTTGAGCATCTCCTTCGATCTGAACTAAGGCATCGGCTACTTCAACTAACTTAACTTGGATTTGTGGAATATATGCCGAAATAGACAGATCTTGGCCCAGTTTTTGGGTTGACATCCCTTTGCATCCAAACTCACTCAGTCTCCAGAAGATTATTTCTTCTAAACTGGGTACGCATTCGATCTTAATTTCCCACCAGCTATTGGTCATGATGCTTAAAAATTATGAATTAATCTGTTGTTGAGATGGGAAGGAGTCAACAAACTAGTGTCTGCCAGGAGATCGTCGGGTCGATCTTCGTGATGGTTCGACAGTAATGCTCATCGTGCCGTTCTTGAAGCGCGTCACAATCTAACGGGTCGATCGGTAGATCCAGCCAACTTGTTTGAGTTAACTAATCACTGAGATCCTCATCCTCGATTTTGAGAGATATTTTTGTAGATACTGTGGCAAATCTCTGATTTGTCATCACCACAGTATCATAACTTTTACCTGTCTCACCGCTGGGAAGAAGATTTATTCGCGAGCGACTATTTAACTAGTTAAAGTCACGGTATAAGCATCACTAATTCCATTCACTTGTTTGATTTCGGCGAGAATCCCATCTGGCAACGGATCGTCCAAACTCAAAACCATGACTGCATCGCCGCGCACGATTTTGCGACCGACTTGCATACTGGCAATATTGACATTAAATTTACCCAGTAGCGAACCGATGATCCCAATGATGCCAGGAACATCTTTGTGTACCGTGAACAACATATTTTGGGTAGGTACGACGTTGACAGGGAAATCATCCACGCTGGTGATTCGCATCTCACTGTCGCCTAGCAGTGCCCCAGTAACTGAATGTTGCCCCAGCGAACCTTTGGCAATCAATTTGATGGTAGCTGCATAGTCCCGCACCGATGCGTCGCGAGTCTCCAAGACATGAATGCCACGTTCTTTCGCTTCGATGCCCGCATTGACATAATTCACCCGTTCCCGGAGTGCGGGAGAGAGCAAGCCTTTGAGCGCAGCGGTAATAATCGGTTTGGTTTGCTGTTCGGCAAGATCGCCATACAAGCCGACTTGGAGATCGTTGATGCGTCCGCCAGCTAGTTGGCTGACCATATTCCCGAGCGTTTCAGCGAGTTGGAGATAGGGCTTGAGTTTGGCGATCGCGTCGGGATGCAGACCAGGAATATTTACCGCAGAGCGGGCTGGCAGCCCCAGCAACACGTCCCGAATCTGTTCGGCAACATCTAGAGCGACATTGACTTGGGCTTCGGCGGTAGAGGCTCCTAAGTGGGGCGTGAGGACGAGTTCTTTCCCGAGGGAACGTAATTCGGATTCGCCGAGTGGTTCGACTGCAAATACGTCGATCGCAGCTCCCGCGATCGTGCCTGCCTTTAATGCGGCTGCTAGAGCGGCTTCGTCGATAATTCCGCCACGGGCACAGTTGATAATTCGCGCGTTGGGTTTCATCTTCGCCAGTGTTTCAGCGTTAATTAGATTGGCTGTTTCTGGCGTTTTGGGAATATGTAGAGTGATATAGTCGGACTCGCGGAAAATCGCATCCAAATCTACCAATCTACAACCCAGTTGTTCCGCACGTTCGGCTGAAATAAAGGGGTCGTATGCGAGTAATTTCATCCCCATTGCTTTGGCAACGGTAGCAACATGGGAGCCAATTTTACCCAAGCCGACGACACCAAGGGTCTTTTTGTAAACTTCAGTCCCGACGAACAATTTGCGGTTCCACTGTCCTTCTTTCATCGACTTATTCGCTTCGGGGATGTAGCGCGACATCGCCAGCATCATCGCCAGCGCGTGTTCGGCAGCCGCGATCGTGTTACCTTCGGGAGAGTTGACGACGACGATTCCTTTGCGGGTAGCGGCGGGGACATCGACGTTATCCACCCCGACACCCGCACGTCCGATAATCTTGAGATTGGTAGCGGCTTCGATAATTTCTTTGGTGACGCGGGTTTCCGAGCGAATCATAATCGCATCATAGTCGCCGATAATCCGCGCCAATTCTTCTGGTGGTAGCCCAGTTTTTACATCTACTTGAGCGACTTGCAAGAGGATATCAATCCCTGCTTGGTCGATAGGGTCGGAAACAAGAACCTTAGACATGATTCGGTTAGATTAGGGAAAAAAGTCAACGCAATAGGCATTTTAACTGGATTCGCCATCGAGTTGCGCTATCCGTTAGTTCAATTTCACAATTGCGATCGCTACATAATTACCGCAAACTGGGAGTAAGCACTTACTCGGATCGATTCTCCGCCACTATGAATAATAATTATCTCGTCGCCGTTCTGTCCGATCGCATCCAAGCCGAATCTGCCTATACGATGCTCGAACAGCAAGGTTTACCGCTAAACAAAGTGACTATTCTCGGGCGCGGCTACAAAACCGCTGACGAATTTGGACTGATCGATCCCAATGAAGTAGCCCAAAAACAAGCCAAACTGATGGCAACTTGGTTGATCCCATTTGGTTTTATCGGTGGAGTCGCTTTTAGTCTCAGCACTAATTTACATACATTTGCCTGGGCTGGGGAAATCGGCGATCGGGTTATCGGTGGATTGTTAGGTGCCATCGGTGGTGCGATGGGTAGCGTCTTTATCGGTGGTGGTGGCGGGATTGCATTTGGTAGTGGTGATGCTTTACCGTATCGCAATCGCATTAATGCTGGGAAATATCTAATCGTTGTTGAAGGCTCCCAAATGTTACTCCAACAAGCAACTACCATCTTACGCAAGTTCGACCTGGAAAACATTCAAAGCTACATCGATATGTATCAATAGAGCTACAACTTATCTCTTAAATTCATAACTTATAATTCATAATTTCACCGATGCTCCCCAGAGAAGATTTATTAAAACGTGTTGAAAATCGTGAAGTCGTAGCGCGCGCGATCGATCTTGCCGAACAAGCAATTAAAACTTGGGAAATTGTCGGAACGGACTTTCTTTCACCACCAGAAATTGCCGAGATCGCCGGAATATTCGATCGCCTCACAGAAGTAGACATTATCGCATCTGGTGGCTATCCACAAGCCGAGAGACAGCGGTTAGCATTCTGTCGTAGCGAAATGCCATTTGAAGAGAGTCAAGTGCCGTTGGCAGCCATTCAGATTGCTGGAAATTTCCTATTCGATCCGCCAACGCATCGGGATTTTTTAGGCGCAATGCTGGGTTGTGGGATCGTCCGGGAGAAGACAGGTGATATCATTGTCTTGGGCGAACAAGGCGCTCAAGCGATCGTCGCGCCGGAGTTGGTGGAGTTTTTAGAAACTCATTTGACTCAAGTTCGATCGGTTCCCGTCAAAACTCGCCGGATCGATTTGAGCGAATTAAAAATTCGCGAACCGAAGAAAAAGGAAATGACGACTGTTGAAGCTTCGCTCAGATTAGATGCGATCGCCTCTGCAGGCTTTGGGATGTCTCGCAGTAAAATGGTAGATCTAATTTCGAGCGGTGATGTCCGTGTCAATTGGAAAGAAATCGGTCAATCTTCTCACGCACTCAAAGCTGGCGATTTAATTGCTATTCGCGGTAAAGGTAGACTAGAAGTTGGCGAAGTAGCTATCACCAAAAAAGAACGCTACCGCATCAATCTAATTAGATACATGTAAATTCATATCTTCCACCAAGAACTAAATTCTATCGATGCTAACTAATAGGAAAAAGAGGTATAGCGGTTCCCAATCGAATGAGGTACATTTACTAGCCACTAGTCACCAGCCACTAGCCACTAAAACCACTAATAATGCCCTTCACTAGGATGAGAACCGCTATAAGTCACTTCTTCCTCTCTGTCTTGAAAAGGTGTACTACTGGGGGAAACCCCGGTTCCCGCACTTTTCGCTTCCGATCTCCCTCTCTCCCTCTCCTAAAATATGCAAGTTCAGTTTCGCGAGTTCAGTCAGTTTGATGTCTGGTTTTGGCTGGAGTTCAGTAACGTCCCATCAGAACAAGAAAAGAAATTAGTTGAAGAAGTATTTTCTTCGTGGTTTTTCTTAGGTAAATTAGGTGGTTTTAATGCTGAAAATACTCAAGTTCAAGAAACAGGTTTAGAACTAAGTTATATGAATTATGACAACGATGCTGCCGAGAGCAGTATGATGTCGTTGATGCATAATATGGGGGATTTTGAATATGAGGGAAATTGGGCGCGGTGCTGGATGGATCTCGGAACTAGCGATGCGATCGCGATCGACATTTTAATTAATTCACTCTATCAATTAAGTAAAGAATATGTAGAGATTCTTCAGCTACTTATCGGTGGCGAAAATGAAGATTGGGAAATAGATCCTAGTTATAAAGAATCATTGTTTCAGGATATTAACTAGCACGATCGATTTCTAGTATGTACGGTCGATCGCATTACTAATCCATCTCGATCGAACACCCAATCGGGGTACACCTGAATTTATGAAATTAAATTGGGTCGAGGGGTTCACAAAACTTGTTAACCCCTTGCTCGTGAACATATAAAAGTACTGGCAATATCAGTACTTTTGGGCAGACTTTAACCTCCACAAAATGCTCGAATAAAGTTGTGAAGTTGCCGTTAACCATATCATTACGGAATTCTGACATACAGATAGCGACGCGACATTTTTTAGCCAGTCCTTGCAACCACTCACTGTTATTGATATCAGGTTGTTGTCCGGCGCGGATTGCTAAAGCCATCGCAGCATCTTCGAGATCGCCCTCACAGTCAGCAATAGTTTCCAGAGATATGAGAGCTTCAGGAATATTGATAAATTGAGATTGTAATTCCGTAATGATTTGGAGATCGATCATGTTACTTCAATGATAATGCAATGGAAACCGATTCAATTTTTCATCCGTGCTAAGCTAGATTTATCCAACTTTAACTCCCTTCCAAAAAGCAATATAACCTTTGATATTTTTAGCTGCATCTTTTGGTTCTGGATAGTACCAAGCTGCATCTGGGTTTGTTTTACCATCAACTTCGATACTATAGTAGCTAGCCGACCCCTTCCAAGGACAATTGGTATGAGTAGTGCTGTCGATAAAATACTGTTTGTTCAGACTATCTGGGGGGAAGTACTGATTATTTTCGACAATTACTGTTGCATCGCTCTCAGCTAATGTAACGCCATTCCAGGTTGCTTTCATGATTTTATTTGAGATCGTTGATGAGGATGAACTAATCGAATTATAACGTCGATTATCTAAGTGTCGGGTGAAATCGCGATCGGGGGCTTTAGCTATGCGATCTATTAGTTTGAGGATTTGCCGAATGCGCACGCATTCGCTCTTTGACTGATTCTCCGATCAGATCCGCTAGCAAATCTGCACTATTAATCACACCTAACGAACTAGTATTCGATGCCATTGTTTTCAGGCGTTGGGGATTTTGAAGTAGATTGAGGACTTCGACAGCTAAAAATTGCGATGTGAGATTTTCCTGGCGAAACAATAACGCACCATCAGCCGCCGCTAAAACATTTGCATTGTAATATTGGTGATCTTCCGCCGCATAGGGGTATGGCACTAAGATCGAGGGAGTGCGGGTAATCATCAACTCATTGAGCGTTGCTGCACCAGCCCGACTAATCGCTAAATCGGCACGTTGAAAAAGTCCCGCCATATTGTCATAAAAGGGCAGCACGATATATCGAGGATGTTCGATTTTTTCTGTCGGCGCATTGGCACCACCGACGATATGGACGATCGTTGCGCCAGCATTTAACCACAGATTGACACATTCGCGAATCATCTGATTGAGGGCTACTGCGCCTTGTGAGCCGCCGACGACGACAATTAGGGGACTGCCTTCAGGTATCGGTAAATCGAGGGGTTGCGGCGACAAGAACTCTTGACGACAGGGTGTCCCGAGATAGATCGTTTTCGCACGCGGGAGATACTTACTGGTGGCGACAAAGCCGACGGCTACTTTCGTACAAAATGGACTGAGCCAGCGGGTAACCTTACCTGGAAGCGCATTTGATTCGTGCAAGAAAACGGGTAAACTGAGTGAATAACCCGCCAAAATCGATGGGGCGGAAATATAGCCACCTGTACTAAAGACAGCATCAAACTCTCCCTGTTTGAGGAGTGTGCGGACTTGAAAGATCCCTTTAATCAATCCGCTCAGAGTTCTGAATGTACCTAAACCAAATTTACCCTGAAAACCACCTACTTTAATAATATGTAGTGGATACTCTTTTGGTACTAATTTAGATTCCAACCTGTCGGGTACGCCCAACCATTCAATCTGATATCCTGACAGCTTTTGGGCGACGGCGATCGCGGGAAATACATGTCCCCCAGTTCCACTTGCTGCAATCAGTAGCTTGATAGCTTCCTTTGACACTAGTATTTTGACTCCTCACCTGCGACACCGCTATTTTAGCCGTTTGCGTAGCATCTCCGCTAGGAGAATCGTTGTTCTGTTATTCTAGATGTAATATCGATCTACCCCTCGACCGCATTACTATGTTGTTGCAATCTATCTTTCATTTTCGATCTTTGTCGCTGTCAGCTAGATCTTGGTACCGACTAGCAATTCCGGCATTGGTTGTCGGTTGTCAACAGCTGGTAGCGGTTCCTGCTCGGGCACAAAGCGCGGCGTTAAATGCACCCGCTCCACTCCAGACAATCCTGGCGAAGATCGATGCTGCGGCAAATCAGCGCAAATTACCCGATTTGGCTCGCTACTATAGCCCAAATTTCACCACTAGCGACGGCTTGAATAAGGCAGCATGGCAACAGTCGCTAGAAAAGTTTTGGCAAGGTTATAACAATCTCAACTATACAACCACCCTGGAAAGCTGGCAGGCACAAGGTAATGGTTATACAGCCAATACCATTACCAAAATTACTGGCGTACAGCAGGCAAATGGCAGAACATACAATTTATTAGCGACGATCGAATCTCGTCAAAAGATCGTCGGCGGACAAATCGTGCAGCAACAAGTGCTTCAGGAACGCACTCTGGTATCGAGTGGTACCAAGCCACCGACGATCGAACTCACCTTACCTGATAAGCTCCAAACTAATGCTGAGTATAATCTCGATGCGATCGTCACCGAACCGTTAGGTGAAGATGTATTACTCGGTACGACGATCGAGCAGCCAGTTTCGGCAGGTTACGCTCAACCATCAAATTATAAGTTTGAATTGCTGACGGCTGGCGGTTTATTCAAAATCGCTCGCGCTCCAGGTAAGTCGGGAGATTATTGGTTATCGACTGTGTTCATCCGTCCTGCTGGGATGACGACGCTCACTCAGCGGGTACATGTGGTGAAGGGGAAATAAGAGATCGCCCATAATCCCTAACCCACCCCGCCCTGTCGGGCACCCCTGTCTTGTTGCGCCGTGAGCGACGGGAAACCCGTCGGTGGCGCACCGCTCCGAGGAGGGGAATAAGTTAGCAAAAGGGAATAAAAAAAGTAGGGTGGGCATTTGCCCACCACGCCATCTATGGGGAATATCTGAAAATATTCGATCGCGTGTTTTTATCGATCGAATATTTTTAGACTCGAACGATTTGTGGCTTAGCAAAATATTTGTCTGGGCGATCGAGTTTTAAAGCCGCTTGAATTTTTTAGTTGGCTTCGTGTTTGATGCTGTGGGCAGTTCCCACCCTGCAAAACTAATGTTCTGTCGTGTTCTTTACACACCATGCAAAATTAATATTCACTAGACAACCTGAAAATTTAAAAATGAGTATCGAAGACGAAAAAACACCCGCAGGAAAAGTTGCTTTGGAATTTGCGACTGCATTAGCGAATGGAAAATCTGAAGATGCTTATCAACTTCTTTCTGCTTCTATCAGTGAAGAGTGGTCGCCATCCACTCTTCAGAAAACTTATGAAGAAATGATTGAGTATTTTGATACACCGACTAACTATATACATGTCGAGGTAGTTACAACTGATGGTCTAGAACCGCAGGATATCGGCTGGGCATATACCTCAATTGGATATGATGGTGGTGGTGAAGCTATTACTGTCATTGTTTGTAACGAGCAAGGAAAACATCTTATCCGAGAGATAGAATGGGGTCGGCCTTAACTCGATCGCGTTCGCATTTAGTCATCTATAGGTGATACATGAAAATATTCGATCGCGTGTTTTTGTCGATCGTAATTAAACAGAGAGTAAGCATTATCCATGACATCAAATCTGCTCTAGCTACTTACTTACCCAATAATTTCACAACCCCAATCCCACCGAAATATAGAGCTAAAACTGCACCTGCGAGTAGACTTTGGGTGAGTGGATCTGTAGACGGAGTGACGATCGCGCCTACTACCATCGAGCCTACTACGACACTCTTCCAGCCGGATAACATCAATTTAGAAGAGAGGATCCCCAATAGGGATAATATCACCTGGACGATCGGTAGCTCAAATAGCAATCCCGTCGCGAATAATAAGACTAACACGAACTCAAAATATCGATCGATCGACCAAGCTTGTTCGACCACACTTTCGCCATAACCGATCAGAAAATCGAGCGCCGCTGGAATCAACGCATAGTAGGCAAACGCAATGCCTGCGACAAATAACAGCGACGAACCAGCCACCACAGGTATCACCAATCGCCGCTCGCGCCGCGTCAAGCCAGGAATTACAAACTGGATGATTTGATACAGGATAATCGGACTAGCGACTAATAAGCCACAATAGCCAGCTACCTTCACCGAGACAAAAAAGTATTCCCCTGGAGCGAGTTGGAGAAATTTAATCCCCGTTGCTGGGACTTCCAAAATTTGGACGATTTGCTTGGCATAGACGAAACAGCCCACCGCACCAAGGGCGACGGCAATTACCGAGTAAAATATGCGCTGGCGCAACTCCTCCAAATGGTCGAAAAAAGACATCTCCTGCTCTGCGGGGAGTTCGTCTAATTCGTCTAGTTCCTCACTAGTAATTGTCGAGTCGGCATCTGGCGACCATAGTGCAGTACTCAGTTCGGTAGTGGACTGAAGATCGCTTTCTACTTCTGGGGTCATCGTCGAAGAACTTTATGGCTGAACTTTCCTCTAATTATAGAGGATGGGACTGTACCACCGGAGATAGACTTGGAGAGTCGATCGATCTCCTATAAAAAACCGACCTCTTGCGAAGTCGGCGAGTGAATTTATTGGAGGAGATTTTTACGTGCCCGATTGGTTGTTATGCAGCAACTTCTACTTTGACGGTTTTGGGTTTCTCATCTTCTAATTTAGGTAAGGTGAGTTTGAGAACACCGTTTTCGTATTTGGCTTGGACGGCATCTTGCTGAATTTTTTTGGGTAGAGCGATGACGCGATGAAACTTGCCATAACGGAACTCGGATCGCTTGGTACCATTCTCGTCAGTAGTTGTTTCCTCTTTACGTTCCCCAGTAATAGCAACAGAGTTTACACTTACCTGTACGTCAATTTCTTCAGGAGTCAAACCAGGAACTTCTAGTTGCAGGTAAATGTTGTCATTATCGGTTTTCAGTTCTGCGGCTGGAACGAAACTAGTAGTAGTGTCGCCAAAGCCTGCAAATAATCGATCCATTTCCCGTTGGATGGTAGTCATCTCGCGCATTGGTTGCCAACGAACTATTGTCATATTATTGAGCCTCAGATCTAAATATAGTATCGATTCAGTCAGATTCGATCGACATTCGTAGATGTTACAATTAATCTCGATCGTGTGAAATGAAAGAGCTAGCTTTATTTAGTTCGCTCATCTCTCAGTTCGACATAATATTAAGATAACAAAGCTCGAATAATTTACATGTTCGGTTCTCATACTAATAAGGTTCACTTTACCGAACAAAGTCCTAATAAATGAGGGCGAGAGTCTAAATATTTGGAATTTGCCAATCGATCGCTGGTTTACCAAAAGATTGCAAAGTAGCATTAATCGTGGAAAACGGCTTACTGCCAAAAAAGCCATTTCGGGCCGATAGTGGCGAAGGGTGAGCCGATTGAATAACGGTATGACGGCTGGTATCGATTAATTTCCCCTTCTTCTGGGCATAAGCACCCCACAGCAGAAAGATTACTGGATCTGGTTTGTTATTAACAGTGCTAATTACCGCATCTGTAAAAGTTTCCCAACCTTGGTTTTTGTGAGAATTTGGGGTATGTGCGCGAACGGTTAATACCGCATTTAACATCAGCATTCCTTGTTTTGCCCAAGGGATTAGATAACCATTATTAGGAATATTAAATCCGATATCGCTCTGGAGTTCTTTATAGATATTTACCAATGACGGTGGTGTTTTAATCCCTGGCTTGACCGAAAAACATAAGCCATGTGCTTGGTTGTCATCATGGTAAGGATCTTGTCCCAAGATGAGGACATTAACTCGATCGTAAGGTGTCAATTCAAATGCCGAGAAGATATCTGCTTCCACGGGGAAAATAGTTTCAGTTTGTCTTTCGGCGACCAGGAAATCTTGCAACTTTTGAAAATAGGGTTTTTCAAACTCTGGAGCGAGGACTGATTGCCAAGAACTATGAAGCGATGAAATCGGCATATTTATTTTGGATTTTGGATTTTGGATTTTGGGTTTTGGATTCGATCGACTCGAGATCTGAATCTCCCTCTTTAAGTGGGGTTGAGGGAGCTGTAGATCTAGGCTGTTTAAGTACTCCCTGACAACTAACAATCGAGAGATCGCTTAATCTCATACAAAAATAAACTCCCAGCGACCCCTAGATTGAGTGAATCAGCTGCGCCAACCATCGGAATTTTGACCAGATGATGACATAAGTCCCGCTGCGGTGGAGTCAATCCTTGCCGCTCTGCACCCAAGAACAGCAGCGGAGAGCGAGCATAATCGAACTGGTGCAAATCTGTCATCCCATCTGGTGAAGCCCCGATCGATTGGCAATCATGCCGTTGCAGCCATTCGGCCAGTAGCGGTAAACTGGTACGCACGAAATGCTGGCAAAAAATCCCGCTCATCGATGCACGAATCACATCGGGATCGAACGGATCGATGTGCTTACCAATCAGGATAAAACCCGCCCCGCCAACAGCTTCGGAAGTGCGAATCAGAGTGCCGAGATTGCCTGCCGATCGCACGGATTCTAGCGCTGTCCAACACAACCCATCGCGGGGTGAGATTACAGCTAATTTCGACCAGCGTTGTTTGACGATCGCTGCAATGCCAGAAGCGCGCTCGGTAGCTGAAATTTGTCGAAACTTTTCGGGGGGAAGATTGAGTGTCGGTACGCCAGCCCGTCGCAGTTGGCGAACTAGTTTGCGGGCAAGTGGTGCAGTGAGCAATTTCTCACTAAATAAAATTGTCGCTAGCTCGAATTTATTATCTACTAACCGAACGAAATTGCGAACGCCTTCAATAAAAAATAGTCCCGAGGCATCGCGATAAGCACGATCTTTGGAAAGTCTGTGAGCCTGAGCTAGTGTCGCCTCAACATCTAGCCCCGAATGGTCGAAACACTTAGATTCGACCATCCTCCTTAGCAGCACGAGTGCTGTCTACTAATAAAACTGAAAATATCATCAACACGATCGCAGGCATCATACTGCGGACTAAAACTCGGATGTCGCCTAGCATAGCATATCTCGATCGGCTGCGGTAGCTGCTAAGTGTAGCGATAAGTTAGTCCAGTTTAACGACCTGAGTGCTTAACCGTGCGTTTGAGCCAGATCCCACAACCCAGGGTGACGAGCGTACCCAAGAGTGTTGATGGTTCGGGGACAGACTGAGCGGGGAGTGACGAGGATGTAATTTGGTAAATCGCGCCTTTACCCAAACCAGCCGAGCTAAACAGCGAGCCAGATCCAGCTGCGATATCTACAGTAAACAGCGTGTCTTGAGTGGATAATAAGTTGGTAAAGTGACCGAAATCGCCACCAGGATACTTACTGCTGAGAAAATGAAAATAGCGCCCAGTATCGAGATCGTAGTAAACTAATGGGTTTTCGCGATCGTCGCCTGATTGATATCCGAACCGACCGAAAAAGCCCACAAAAGCACCATTATTCGTTCCTGTCGGAAAGTTTTTGGGTGCAAATGCGATCGACGCAACCCCTTCACTATCAGAATCTGGCGGTGGGTTTGTCAGTGGCTGAAAAGTGGCCAGGGGATCGATCCAATTTGGGTCGGTTTTGCTGACAATTCGATCGTTCCCATCGATATACACGCCGGGGTTATCGTATTTTTCACTATAATTGGGAAACCCAAAGTTTTTGATATCGTCACTAGCAAGCTGAGCGGTGGTTAATCGATTTAGTTCGTCTGCTGTCAGAGCATTATTAGCATTTGTCAAACCATCGATGCCATTGTCACCAATATACAAAGCGCCTGTCGTGCGATCGAATTCCAGCGCCGCCGCATTCCGCAATCCACTCGCAACTTGCACGGGGTTGGCAATAGTTAAATTTGACGTACCAATAGTAATCGGCAGTTTGTAAATAGAATCCCCATTGAGAGTTGCCGCAACATTAAAAATTCCGCTATTGACAGTGACAGTTCCTGGAGTGGTTATTTGATTATTTCCAGCCGCGCCGACATTAAAGAATAGCTCGTATTGCTGTGCCGCAGTTTGACGAACTGCTAAAGCCGATGGGGGATGCACGTACGAAGCAGGAAAAGAGAAGTCGAGCGAACCTGTTAGCGCCAAAGAATTGGCGCTGAAATCGGATCCCTGTTGAAAGACTGAAATGCGATAGTTACTGGGTAAGTCGCTAGTGACAAATAAATAGTTATCGATCGATCTAATTGCGGTAATCCCACCAGGTAAATTATTCCCAGCTCTCGATCCGTCATACAAAACCGTTTTACTATCGGCAACACCATCGCCGTTAGTATCTTGAAAGCGCACGAGTTGACCTTTTGCTTGCGGATCGAAGTAGCCATTCCCCTGACTGGTGCCGACTAACAGCGAACCATCGCCGAGTTGTGCGATCCCATTCGGAAAATCTAAACCCGTAGCAAACGGCGTAATATTAAACTGGCTTTGAATACTCGGATCGATTCCCAAGCTAGAAGCACGAGCGGCTTCGCCGGATAAACTCAATGCTAGCGAGCAGCCGACAATCCCCGTCACGATCGGTAGGTTTTTCATTTAGCACCTAATAGAAGTTCGGTCGACATTATCATATCCACTCGGTTCGGATCTGACATCCGCAATATCATACTGCGATCGGTACTGTTGATTGTAGTGAAGAGCGCAAATTTACATTTGTCAAATAATATCGCTCTCACTTTCAGAAAAACTCTACCTTATTGCTACTAGCTAGCTGAGGGGCAATGTCGATCGTCCCTAGTGAATATTTAATAGGTATAGTAGTTGTAGAGACTGATGTGACTGTTGTTATCAAAAATGGCTGGTTTGATGCGATTCTCTGTCGCGCGGTTTGCGGAAATATATGACGATCGCGATCGAATCATCCAGATTTTAATAGTTAAACCAATTATAATTATCAGCCTAAAATATTTATGCGATCGACTATTTCTATTCCAGCAATATCCCTGCTCAGCCAATATCAGCAAGTTCGACAAATCAGCGATCGCATCTGTCAACCGCTAGAGACAGAAGATTATGTCATCCAAAGTATGCCAGATGTGAGTCCTCCCAAATGGCATCTGGCGCACACTACGTGGTTTTTTGAAACCTTTTTGCTCGTACCGCATTTACCTGGATATACGGTCTTTCATCCTCAGTTTGGCTACTTATTTAATTCCTATTATGAGGCTGTAGGTGCGCGACATCCACGTCATCAAAGAGGATCGCTCTCGCGCCCGACGGTAACGGAAGTATATAGTTACCGCGAGCATGTCGATCGATCGATGGCAATCCTACTCGCTAACGCAGCTGAAGATCGGCATATCGCTTCGCTAGTTACTTTGGGATTGCACCACGAACAGCAGCATCAGGAATTACTGCTGACGGATATCAAACATATTCTGGCACTCAATCCGCTTCATCCAGTTTATCGCGCCGATTTGACCCTCCCAGCATATTCTCCCAGCAGCACTCATCAATGGTTGGAATATGCTGGTGGAGTGTATGAGATCGGGCATCAAGGCAATGAATTTGCCTTCGATAACGAGTCGCCACGCCACAAAACCTATCTGCAAGACTATCAATTAGGAAATCGGTTGGTGACTAATGGCGAGTATTTGGAATTTATCCAAGCAGGCGGTTATCAGCAATCGAAATATTGGCTAACTGAGGGCTGGGCGACGCTACAAAGTCTGCAATGGCAATCTCCCTTGTATTGGGAGAAAATTGATGGTGAATGGTCGGTGATGACGCTCGGAGGCTTGAGAAAATTAAATGAAAACGAACCTGTTTGTCATGTGAGCTTTTTCGAGGCGGATGCTTATGCGAGTTGGTGCGGTAAGCGGCTCCCGACGGAAGCTGAATGGGAAGTTGCGGTGGCTGACGAACCGATGTCGGGGAATTTTCTCGATCGAGATAGCTTACATCCAGCACCAGCGATCGATCGAAACCATCAATTTTTTGGGGATGTATGGGAATGGACGCAGAGTGCCTATTTACCTTACCCTGGATTTGAGATTGCCGACGGCGCGATCGGGGAATATAACGGCAAGTTTATGTGCAATCAAATGGTATTGCGCGGTGGCTCCTGCGTCACTTCGCACTCGCATATGCGATCGACTTATCGGAATTTTTTCCCCACTGCGGCGCGGTGGCAATTTACCGGAATTCGCTTGGCAAGTTAATTCAGATGACAGAACAGCTCCAAATTGGCATCGATATCGGTGGAACGAAAATGCTGATGGTGGTTGTGGGTAAGGATGGTATCCAAGCGCGTCAGCAAATATCTACAGGTAAGCAGTTTTCTGGACGTGATGCGGAAATCGCGATCGAGGAATTCGTGAGATCGATACCAATTCCCTGTCACAGTATCGGGATTGCTATACCAGGATTAGTCGATGCGAGCGGGATCACGATCGCTTGCGATGTATTACCACATCTTGTCGGGTGGGCACCATCAGTAGTATTCCAATCGATTTGCCCAGTGTGCGTCCTCAATGATGCCGAAGCCGCACTAGTTCGGGTAGTTGCCGATTTGCAGCCCAAGTCTGTGGCGATCGTGGTAATGGTAGGCACGGGAATCGGTGCGGCGATCTCTGTTGACGGACGAATATTGCGGGGTGCTAATGGCTGGGCGGGGGAATTGGGGAGTATTCCGATCGCTAGTAATGGCGCTACACTCGATTCGCAAGCCAGCGGTGCGGCAATCTTACAGCAGTTGGGGCTGGATGCCGATCGATTACAATCGCTAATTGCTGCTAAAGATCCGATTGTGCTGGAGACAATCGATCGCGCTGGATCTGCTTTGGGATTGGGTTTGGCGACATTAATTAATCTCTTCAATCCAGAAGCGCTCGAACTATCCGGCGGTACGTTACGCTACCGAGGTTATCTCGATGCTGCATTAGCAAGCGCCCAACAGTGTACTCTTCCCGATCTCTGGGCAGCTTGTACCGTTCGAGTCAGTCCTCATGGTGGCGATTTGGTGGCTTTGGGTGCGGCACATTCGGCACGGCAATCGAACCTCCGAGCTTAGTCGGCGATCGATCGCAACAGCACGAATTAGATTTTATGGCGTTGCTGAATATGGGTATGATTTTTTGTAGGGGTGCCCCTGTCTTGTCGTTTTTTTATTCGGGGGGAACCCCCGAATAAAAACGCCGCTTGTGAGTACCCTGAATCGATGCGGGGTAAGCACACTTCGACAAGCTCAGTGCAAGCGAGGCATTACCCCTACAAAAATTGTTTGTGCGTTTCATACATTAATTCAGCAACGCCCACGCCAAATTTAGGGTAGGGGCAATTCATGAATTGCCCCTACCTTAAATAACGATGAATATTTCATCCTCCAATTCAGGCCGATTTTACCTGTTTCTGGATCTCCGTTCGCCGCGATCGGTATTTACCTCTCGATCGTTATTAGTAGTACGCTCGCGATATTGTCGATCGACACTACTATCGCGCTGAGGAGCTGAGGTACTCCGATCGTTGTTGCGATCGTTGCGTTCCCACCGAGTTTCGCTCGTTGTAACCTGTTGGATCGATCCGTTATCGGTATTATTGCGATTATTGTCAGTCCGATTGTAATTCGGCTTAACTTCTGGAATATTGCGATCTTCATTAGTGACGTTATCGATCCGTTCGGAGCGCGGCTTAATCTGTTGAATCGATCGATTATTATTAGAAGTTGTCGAATTCTCGCCGCGATCGGATCTTTGTTCGCGCTGTCGATCGGTTTGAGTTTCGATGATATTTGTTTGACGAATTTGTTCGATCCGATCGCTACTGCGCTGAATAGTTTGATTATTGATAGTTACCGTTCGAGAATTAGTTTCAGTCTGATTCGATCGCGGTTTCACCTGTTGAGTGGTTTGGGTATTGATAATTACTGTTTGGCGATCGCCATTCCGCCGTTCGGATACTGGATTGACTTGAATCGTTGGGCTATTGTTAATGATGACAGTCGGTTGCTGATAATAACTGCCGATATAAATCTGATTGTTGACGATCGCGCGGTCGTAATAAACAACCCGATTGTGATGATAATAACCGCCAAAATACCAAGGATTGAAGATAAATAAGGTTGTATAGTAATTTGGTGTAGCAATTAGCGTACTATAATCTTTATTAGCATAGTGAGGATTGAGGGAAACAGCTAAATCGAAGTCGGCTAAACCTGCTTGATGTTGACCCATTGCATACCTCAGCGCACCGCGATTGTAATAAGCTGCAGCATACTTTCGATCGATAGAGATCGCCATAGTGTAGTCAGCAATTGCCCCATGCTTGTCGCCCAACTCGGCCCGAACGACTGCCCTACTGTAGTAAGCTTCTGCATATCTCGGATCGATGGCGATTGCCAGATTGTAGTCAGCTAGAGCTGCCCTTCGTTCCCCCAATTCGTATTTAGTCGCACCGCGATTGAAATAGGCAGCAGCAAATTTTGGATTGATACTAATTGCTTTCGTATAGTCTTCGATCGCACCTTTTTTATTACCAAGTTCGTATTTAGTCGCGCCCCGATTGTTATATGCTCGATCGAAGCGTGGATTAAGAAAAATTGCTCGATCGAAGTCTGCAATTGCCCCGTTACGATCGCCTAGTGCCGACTTGACAACTCCGCGATTCATATAAGCTAAAGCATATCCAGAGTTGAGTTGAATTGCTTGGTTATAGTCAGCCAACGCACCCTGTCGATCGCTATTGTTAAATTTATTTACCCCAGCCGAAAGAAATCGCTCGGCTGCCGCTAGATTGGCACCCGGTTCTGCGGCAATACTATAAGGCTGAATTAAGGCAATCGTTGCAATACCTAGAAAAGTCGGGAGTAATCTATTCATAATGGCCGATTTATTTTAATTTAGTTATCGTTGGCTCCTCCCGATCGATATTCGCTTACGATCGATTGGCGTAAGTTTATCGATCGCGTCTACCCGCGAACGCGAGGGCTGGTTATCGTCCCTCATTTGATGGATACAGCCAGGGCACACTACATTCCTGACAAGTCGATCGAATCCCCTCCCCAAAACCATAAACCAAGTTAAGATCGAGATAAGTTCGCGCGACTGGTGCCCACAGAATATTGTGACAACTACCTTTTATCGAAATTCAGCCAAAGAGTTTTTAAATAGTTCGATCGATCGACGGTTGCAGTGGCTGGAAGAAGTTGGATTGCTGCGGTATGCGAAGCTATTGACTCAGATGACATCAAGCGAGGGTAATATTAGCTGTGTCGAGCGGTTTTTGAGCTATCCCGATCGCCTGAAGTTTCCACAATTAATGGGTGTGGATCTGACAGGACTGAGGTTGGATGGCGTGAATTTTATTCGGGCTAATCTGACGGATGCCAATCTCACAAAATGCTGTTTTCAGGATGCCGATCTGATTTTTGGGAATTTTAGTCGGGCAAATTTGAGTGCAGCGGATTTGCGTGGGGCGACATTGAATGAGACGATTTGGACGAATGCGATCGTCAGTAGATGTGACTTTCGAGACTCGATCGGCTTAACGCCCGTACAGGTGAGCGATTTACGATCGAGAGGTGCAATCTTTAAGGAATAAGAATTAAATAACTTACAATTCCTCCTTTGGTAGGGGTAAGCGTAGCTCTGTATCTTATTAAATACTCATTACTCTTCTCTCTGAAGAGATAGAGGCGTTGTATCTCTTTGGATAGATATAGTTGTCATCGATTTTTGTTAAGCTCTGTTTACAAGCTTAATGACTTGTAACTAACTTTAGAAATCGAACGGAGATCTAACACATGGGAGCTAACAATCCCAACTTGGGTGATATCGCATTAAACAAAGTTGTCGAAGCTGGCATTAGTAGCCAACTAGATACTGTCGAAAAAATTGATGTCGATCTCCGCACTAATCCCATTGATTTAATTCAAGGAAAAGTTGATTCGATCGAGATTTCCGGACAGGGCTTGGTAGTAAAGCAAGACTTGCGGATGGAAACAATAAGAATCAGTGCCGACGAGGTCTCGATTAATCCACTCAGCGCTGTATTTGGTAATATCGAACTTACCCATCCCACCGCAGCAGAAGCCCAAATTATTTTGACTGAAGCAGATATCAATCGCGCCTTTGGCTGTGATTATATTCAATCCAAGTTACGCGGTTTGCAGATGGATATGGATGGTGAGCGAGTTACTGTCGATGTGCAACAAGCAACATTAGATCTGCCTGGTGAAAATAAGTTTGTCATCGCTGCAACTTTTTTGCTCAGAGAGCAAGATGAGGTAAAAAGATTTTCGGCAACTGCAATCCCGCAGATTCATGAGAATGGCAATCGGATCTCGTTAGAAATTTTAGCGGCTGAGGGTCAAGGTTTGACACTCAAGTTAGTAATGGTGATTTTCGAACAGCTGACTGCTTTACTAGACTTGCGAAACTTCAACATCCCAGGTGTATCGCTCCAACTGCACAAACTCGAAGCGCAGCAAGGTAGACTGGCAATTCATGCTAAAACTCAAATTTCGCAAATTCCTACGTTGTAAATTGAAAGCTGCGATACCACAAATAGCTAGAGCCAATGGGCAATTTCAGCGATCGAGAGTACTCATTAGCTAGTTAAAAGGTGTAGGATTGCTGAGTGTTTGGTCAATTTCTGCCGATCGATGTCAAAATGGTTCAAATAAAGATTTATACGTCCCTTTGTCAAGTGATGAACATGCTCGATAACCTACAGGCAGCTTTTGCTAGTAACCAAGTCCTCAAAGTCATCAGTGGGTTGAATAATTTCGATCGCGATAGAGTTGCTGCGGTAGTAAGATCTGCCGATCGTGGTGGTGCGACTTTCATTGATATTGCTGCCGATCCTAACTTAGTGCGGATGGCACGTCAACTCACCAGTCTTCCCATTTGTGTTTCCGCTGTCGAACCCCAATTATTTGTCGCCGCCGTCGAAGCTGGCGCAGATCTCATCGAAATCGGTAACTTCGATAGTTTTTACGCTCAAGGCATCCGCTTTGAAGCCGATGAAGTTTTAGCCCTAACTCAAGCTACCCGCGCGTTACTGCCCGATATTACTTTATCGGTCACCGTTCCACATATTCTTACTCTAGATAAACAGGTAGAATTAGCCCAGGCACTGGTTGCTGCAGGTGCGGACATCATTCAAACCGAAGGTGGTACTAGTAGTACCCCCATCCATCCTGGCACGCTCGGCTTAATCGAAAAAGCAGCACCTACGCTAGCGGCGGCTTATGAGATTTCCCGTGCGGTAATCGTTCCCGTCCTCTGCGCTTCCGGTTTATCGAGCGTAACTGCACCACTAGCCATTTCGGCTGGCGCAGCGGGAATCGGTGTCGGTTCGGCAATTAACAAGCTCAACGATGAGTTAGCGATGATTGCGGTAGTTCGCAGCTTGGTAGAAGCTTTGGCTACCAGCCGCAACACTGTAAGAATCTAGGCTGAATATTTAATAGCCAACATTAAACGGGTAATAGCTAATCGATTAGCTATTACCCGTTTCTAATTTACTTTTTCATACTTCTCAAACGCTTACTTCTTCAGGGTTTGATACAACTTATTTATCCCTTGAAATATTTTTGATTTTTTTGACTTGTCACTGATGGCACGCTCTGGATAATACGTCATTACGCCTGAAGGCTTTGTATCGACTGTATTTACAACTAAACCCAATACGGGAACTTTTGATATTGCCAATGTTTGCAATGAATTCTGCAAGACTCCTCGGGCGACTTTACCGAGTCTAGCGACCATTAATAGTCCATCTGTTTGCGGAATTAATAAGAGTGAATCTGCAAAATTGAGAGGAACGGTATCATAAATAACCAAGTCAAAATTGCGTTCGCAATCGAGGATCAGTGCCTGCATTTTTTGCGAGCTTAAAATACTCGTGGGATCTAGAGCAATGGAACCAGCTAGGAGCACATACAAATTTTCTTGCTCGGGCAAGAGTCGCACTGTTTCCATTAACGTAGCATTGCCAGCAATAATATCAGTCAAGCCACCAGGGATATGATGGAGATCCGGTCGATCGATAAGATTTTGTAAACTTGGTTTGCGAAGGTCGGTATTGACTAGTAATACGCGCTGACCCATTGCCGCAGCAGCTTGAGCTAGTTGGAGCGCTACAGTCGTTTTCCCTTCATCCGGTATCGACGAGCTAATGACTATCGATCGAATTGGTGTATCTGGATTGAGGAGTCGTAGTTGCGAATTTAGGGCGCGGAACGACTCGATAAATGGTGAAAATCGATAGCAATTTCGCGTATTCGGATTACCATCTTCCAAGAGCGCACCACTTGTTTCGTTGATTTCCTTTGGAACCTCGCGATCTACAAGATCGTTTTCTCGGGGTGGAATCATGCCCAAGATCCCCAGATTGAGTTCTTCGCGTAGATCTTGGAGCGTATAAATTACATCGTTGCTCCGCTCGACGATCAGGGCTGCGCCAACCCCCAATAGCAAACCAGCCAGCCCACCTAACACCACACTGTTCGCTAAACTAGAAGCCGATACCCGATCGACAGCAGGAGGAGAGATTAGCTCCCACGGCACCTCTTGACGGGCGGCATCGATCGTTAATTCTTCGCGTTTTTGCAAGAATTTACTCTGCTGTTCCGTGACAATTTTTAATTGTCGTTGGAGATTTTCATATTGACGAGTGACGACTGGCAATTGACTCGCTTGAGTGGATAAAGTTTGACTGGCGATGTTTAGTCCATTGAGTTTAGCTTCTAGTACCTGCACCTGAGTTGCAGCACCAATAAACTGCTTGCTCAGATCTTGCCGCAGGGCATTTTGATAAGGAAGTTTCTGTCCGTTGGTGACGCTCTGAGCTAGCTTGTTACCTAGCGCCTCGTCAGCTTTTTGTTGCAGCAATGGTAACAATTTTTGTCTTTTTTCGCGCAGCGTGACGATCCGAGGATGCTCGTCTGTCAATTGTGCCGACTGACTCTGTAACTCCACATCCAGCTCTTGAAGTTGCTTGAGCAATTGTTGATATCCTGGAGCATCACTCAGCACAGAAGCAGCTTCGGCATCTTTGGGCAGCAGTTGTAGTTGCTGTTCGAGCGATCGATAGAGTTGTTTGGTTTTGGCTAGCTCTACTTGAGTTGTCTGTTGCTCCTTTTGAATACTACTCTGTTGTTCGCCCAGTTGAGTTCCCAATGTGTTGGGATCGATAAACTGATGTTTCTCCCGAAAGCTTTGAAGCTCTGTCTCTAGCTTGCGGACTTGATCTTGAACTTTAGGCAGTTGGGTTTCTACAAATTTAACAGCTCGCCGCACATTGGTTTGCCGTTCGCTCAAGCTATATTGAATATAGGCATTGGCAACCAGATTTAGTACCTGCTTGGCTTCCTTCTCAGAAGCAGAGCGATAGCGAACTTCCAGAATTTTTGTTTCTGCTGGCTCTTTCTGGCGAGCGATCTTGAGCGCATCCCGCAATGTTGCAGAGGATGCTTTTGGATAATTAGACTTGAGTTGTCCCGCGACTGGCCCGAGAATTTTATCGCTCAGGAGCAGCTGAATTTGAGTTGGATAATCCAGGGTAGTTTTGGAGAATTGGGCGCTGCCGAGATCTTGTTCTTCTACTGTAGTCCGATCGCCTTTAAGTGAAGACACTACTTGTGATTCAGCAGTAACGGGTTCGATCAGTATTTTGAAGCTGCCTTCGTATGCAGGCGTGCGACTACGATGCCAAGCAACTGCCCCACCGATCGTCAAAACATTCACGAGCACCACAATCCACAACCGTCGTTGGATCGCTTTGGCAATTTGACCTAGCTTCAAACCGCCTTCGTCCCCACCGTTATCTACGGTAACAATGGTATTTAGAGCTGGGGAAGATGCTTTGGGGTTTTTGCGTGCTAACTGGCCACTGGGAGTTGTGGTTAATTCTTGACTGGAATTATCGCTCATCGCTCGCTCGCCCTACAACTTGGATTAAGCTCGGCTGTTTCCCGATTTCAATTGATGGAAGCTATAACGTTTAGTTTGGTTTTCGCATAGCTTAGCGATCGCATAGCGACGATGCATTGGCCGTCGGGAACTTAACTTTACGCTTTGTTAAAACTAACTATTACTATATCAACCGATCGAAAATATGACCTCAGCATAATGTCTAATTTGCTTCTCTAATCTTAACGCGCTCTACGAATTTACAAGCGAGGATTTTTCTACTTTTTTACATTACGGATCGACTCTGAATAAAAATTTAAGTACAGCGCTGTAATTTGTGTTTGTGAAAATCGACCGCAGTCATACTTCTGTTCACAAGTATCTACATTTAAAGCAAGATCGATCGAGCGCGCTAGATTACTAATTGGATCTCCTGCCAAGTCAAAATAGCTGCAATTACCGGAACCAATTTCTCTAAATATAGGGATGTCAGAACAAACAATCTTACATGAAAAATAGAGAGCTTCTACTAGTGGCAGACAGAATCCTTCTACAGATGAAGGAATTATCATCAAATCGCAGTTTTGATAAAGCCAACAAAGTTCATTATCGTTTATTGCTGAGAGCATTATTACTGAGTTTACCAAAGAAAGTTTCTGGAGCGACTGAAGTAAATTGTCTGTTTCAGGGCCAAAACTACCGACGATAATCGCTCTAGTTTTCTCATTAAGTTTGCCTTCTTGCCTCAGCAAAGCGAAAGCTTCGATCGCCAACTCAAAATTCTTATTTTTGCGATGTTGGCCGACGCAGAGGATAAATGGACTATCAACTTCATCCTGAAATACTTGTGGCCGGGTTACTTCAACTCGATCGAAATCAACAAAATTATAAATTACTTGTACCTGTTTGCGTGGATAGATACCGGGAAAATAGTGTTTTAAATCGTCAAAAGTTGTCTGAGAGACACATGTCAAAGCGTCACTACTCCAGACACATTGTTGTAGGAATAGTCGATTAAAAAAAGCTTGCTTGTATCCAAAATTCTCAGGAATCTTGTAAGGATAAAGATCGTGAATGGTAGCAACTATCGGGCAAGAAAATAGCGACCTAAAAAATGGCAATGGGAAAGACAAGTGAACCAGATCGGGATAAAGATTTTTGACTAACTTGGGCAAAAAAAACAAGAACCACCTATTTCTTGAAATGGATGTATTGTTGATATCAATGCCTAATACTTTGATTTTTTTTTGATTTGATAAAAAAATAGTTTGAAAGTAATGCTGTTGCCATATGCCAGTCACCAAAGTTATTTGGGTGATTTCATCTGATTGGGCCAGACATCTAGCCAGATTAACTGCATGTCGGCAAACTCCGGTAGGCTCAGTCGGTCTATGTAACGCAACAATAACAATATGCATGGCACTAGGAACAGCGATAGTAATTAATAAATATGTTTATGGTCTGTACTCTTGCTATCTAACTTAAATGCATACACATGATTATAGTACCGATCTAACACACGTCGCGATATGAAACTTTCATCCAAATTGCTTAACTAGGTAACGAAAACACCCCACTTTTTAAAATTCTTAAAGATAAAATAATCTCGACCGTTGAATAGCACAACGACTAGTTCTTAATACTTTATATTGAGCTTTTCTAAAAGTAAATCTAAACAATCAACGATTCGTAACATCTTTTCGATCGGATAGTTGATATGTTTTATCTACAAGCTGAAACACTACACTACCAATGTCGCGAAATGTCAATAACTGTATATGATTGCTACCATTTCTGTACCAAGAGTGGTGCTTTCGGTTGTCCGAGCTTAATGTCGATCGCGATCGGTCTGACGATTGCTGCTCCAATAGGAATTGTGCTATTGGGACTATCCATTATTAACATTCATCCCTTTCTAGCAAAGAACGATCCTGTCGCCACAGAGATATTAGTTGTGGAAGGATGGCTTCCAGACTATGCGATCGAAGCGGCGATGGTCGAGTTTCAAACAGGTAGCTACAAAACCCTGATTACAGTTGGCGCGCCCGTGCCGAGGGGATTTCATTTGTCCGAGTACAAAACTTTTGCGGAGGTGGCCGCTGCCACACTAGTGGCGCGCGGATTTAACCCCAGCCAACTTCAGATCGTCTCTACCAACAATGCACCAGAATGCCGGACGCAAAACGCGGCAATGGCACTCAAAGACTATTGGACAGCGACCGAGCAGCCGATTCGATCGCTAAATGTGTTTACCCTCGGCCCCCATGCGCGCCGCACCTGGATCGTATTTCGGCGGGTATTTACCGCTCCAACCACAGTCGGCATTATTGCCACCCAGGTCTTAGCCTACGAGCCTAGCCGCTGGTGGCAGTCCAGCGAAGGGGTGCGAACGACAGTTGGTGAGTCGATTGCTTATTTATATCGACGGTGGTGGGGATGATGATTCAGCTGCTGGTTTTCTAGCAATACACATAATCGATTGCGCTGCCTCTGGAGTATTAGGATTAATACCCGACATTTGCTGGAGCAGACGCAATCTCGCAGGCAATTTACCTATATTTCCATCCAATACATCTGCGCCAACATCATGATTGTGGGGATAGAGTTTCAGCTGGAATCCTAAAGGCTCTAAAACCTGATAATAAAGATCGGGGCTAATCCCATCACCTGGCTCGCGATTGTGCGCCTCGCACGGAATTCTGAGTTTGCGGTATTCCGTTGTCAGATAATGCGGACTTCTAATCAATCGATAGATAGTGAAACGGTGTTTTCTCATAAATGCGGCAATACCTTTAAAGTGCATCGCCGTTATCTGAGGATCTAGATCTGTCACGAGCATTCCTCCAGGACGCAGAATACGTGCGGCTTCAGACAAGACTTTTGCCATATCATCACAGTGATGTAATGTGGCACTAGCGATCGCCACATCAGCAAAACCGTCAATGAATGGAAGGTGTTGAGCATCTGCCCAAACAGGGGTATATCCTACCTGTTTGGCCATTTGCAATGCACCGTAAGAAATATCAACCCCGATTAATACTTTGGGCGCTCCGCCGACAGTTGCATAAAAATTTCCTGGGCCGCAACCGATATCAACTACTACCTTGCCATCCAGACTACCAATTGCCGCCTGCCAACGCGATCGAAAGGTCTCATTACGATGAGAGTTTTCAAAGTATTCCGGCCCCCAAACTGGGTGGCCGAAAAATTCACTATTAGCTTTCATTGCCACTGTCATCTCACCGATGTTGGTGGTAAATATACCCACATCATCTAGTTTTACTGTCGTACTATCTGCTAAATACGAGCTAATTTTTGAAGTGATTGGCAAGGAACTTTGCATGATTTATCCTCCAATTATCAATAGGGAATATTTATAGCATTCAAGCTATCTGAAATCTTAATTATTACTAGATAATCCTACAATTTGGCTTTGTAAAAATCAGTATAGCTTCATACAAATCTGTCTACGTCAGTTTATTGAAAAGCCAGGTCGAGCGTGCCTGAGTACGATCCAACTAATTTCAGAGTTCTAAGCTATCGATCTGTTAATAATAATTGATTCCAAAAGTTTTCAATACTATGAATCGATGCTACCACAAATTACAGACCTCAAACTAGTCGCTCCAAAAAATATCAAAAAAGTTAATATATTTAGTGACTAAATAGATATCAAAATCTACAGCGACCCGATTTGAGTTCCTGCTAACAAAATCGATCGATAGGATAGTTCACCTTCATACCCGCTCTCTAATGTTTAAGCTTTTCAGATAGGATTTTTATAGATTTAAATATGTATACTGTCCGTTCGCTTATTTTTAAATTCCCGATTTAATTAAACAAAATCTTTATTTTGCAATGGTTTCAGCTTTCACAGTAAATAGTCATCCCTTGAATTTATCTGTAATTTTTAGTACAGATCGACTATTCGATCGAGATCTCAATTTTGGTAAGACCTGAAACACTGATTCTGTTGTCATTAATTCAAGAGGCTCGATCGAAATGAGCGAACGGGCAGTGTATAAACACTACCTCAAAAATTGATAAAACATTTGCTTAACTTTGAGCTAAGATGGATTGATGAATCTAATATTTTAGTTGGCGATCCCAAGGCGCTGCTCTTGCCAACGTAAGCCAATCAGCATCGACATGGTTAGCATAAAGCCAGGTTCTTCCATTTGAGTAAGAAAGAAGCCATAAATAAAAATTGTCAACAGCAGAAACCTACAAAAATCATCGACACAGAAGTAGTGCCAGACTAAAAATCCCAAATATAAGTAAGCCGCAATGCCTAGCCAACCCTGATCTCCCCAAATTCCAGCCCAGCTAAATAGCGGTACATACAGAGTGGTTGACCAAGCAATCCAATTATGATTGATAAAATACCACATTTCATCATATAGAGGATGCTTTGTACCCCCAATTAATGACAGGATACTCCACATGTCATTAATCGTCCAACCTCCCAATCGACCAAGCGTATGACCAGGTCCCAATCCAACCAACCAATTGAGCGGGGAACGATAATAGGTAAGAACGCGACGGATACCCTCCGTTTTGACATCTAAGCCACCCCCAGCCTCACTATTATTAATGTCGCTTCGATTCATCCACTGAGAGTAAGCTTCAAAACCTGCGACGTTATGAATTAACCACCAAAAAGCACCAAGTGCTAATCCCAAACAAGATAGGTATATTGCAATCTTCTTCATGTTGTGGATCTTGCTCAAAGCAAGTACGATCCAAGCCAATCCACTGACAAGAATTACCTGTTTCGTATCGGCAATTTGAATTTGATAGACAGTCCCTACTAGCCCCAGTATCCTCATCCATAGAGGCACCTGTTTTCGATACAAGAAGCAATAGATAAAAACACTAACTGAGACGGCAGCAGAAATATAGCCACCAGCCCCCGATATAAAGAACACTCCTTGCACCCCATCTGTCTCATTGTAAGGAGCTGCGCTGATGCGGCCAGCAACCAGGAGAAATCTTTGGGCGATTGCTAAAACTAGATTAATTATCGCCGAATTAATCAGCCAACGTCTTAACTTATTCAGGCTTTCTATTGGGAAATCTACACATGTTATCGCTATGACAAACATAAAAGGCTCTGTCAGAATCATAAAGTTAATGATGACATTAGGAATTCCAGCATTATTGACGATCGCACTAATAACCATCACAACCAGAAATATTCCCAGGGCAACAAGCATCGACCATATGCATGAGGTTTGACGGCGGTCTTTCGTGCGAGTTGTTGACATCACAATTGCAAGCACTAAAGGTACGATCGCAAAATGTAAAAAGTTTAAAATAGATGGAGCGCGGGTAATAGAACAAAAGATTCGCGAATAGAATGTTGTCGCAAAGGCAATAAAAATAAGTGTTGAATTTTTAACAAGTCCTTTTTTTTTATTTAGAAATATTATATTTGAGCTAGACATTTTTGTACGATGATGTAGTTGCTAGATTTAGCTGGTGACAAGCAGAGGTTGTCTATCAAGATTGATGATTTCTAAAATTTAGCTAAATGTCATTTCCGATGATATCTGTACCGATCGATAAAAATGAGATCTGCTGGTCGTATATTTGTGCATATAACTTACCTTGGGCATCCCAAGTAAATATTTCTCTAGCGCGTTGTTCTCCAGCCTTGCCCATTTCAATACACAGATCTACATCTTGAGCCAGTCTACACATTGCAGTTGCGATATCAGCGATACTTTGGTGTGGATTGAGTGCTGGAATTAGAAAACCTGTTTTTGCCGTAACCTGAACCGCAGGTCCGCCTAAATCCAGACAAATAACTGGGCGACCCGCTGCCATTGCTTCCAAGCAAACTAATCCGCCAGAGTCATGCAAACTGGGGTGAACTAAAACGGAACTCTCTCCGAGCTTCACCAATACTTCTTCCCTCGGCAGATGTCCTAAAAACTTGACTCGATCTTTGATGCCTAACTCATGAACCAGAGCTTGCAGGCGGGGCAATTCTGCCCCTTCGCCTAAAATCAAATACTCTGCATCGGTCAGTTGAGTGCGGGCAAAGGCTTGTAATCCCAAGTGGAGTCCTTTCCAGTGGAGCAAGCGAGCGATGCTGATAAACCGAGTTGGGCAAGTGCTTGGTGGCGGACACTGCGCGAGTCGATCGAATTCTGGTTCGGACAGATTACATTGAGATAGCACTTGCACTTGCATTGCACCCATTTCCCTGATTCGTCGAGCGGTATCTGCTGTCGTCGCAAAAGCGATCGCACTACGACGAGCGGTCATTCGCGCGAAGGGATCTTGTTCTCCAATCCAACGCCATACAGAGCGGAGAGTTTCATAAGCTCGATTTTTGAAGTTGAAGTCTTGCCAATAGGTTAGCGGTGCAGATTCGCCACCGCCTACTGGCCCCCACACAAACGGGATCGGCAGTAAGCAAAGAAAACTCGGACTTGAGTGTCTCACAAATGTGACGTGATGAGTCAGATCGAAATCAATCTCTCGATGAAGCTGTTTGGCAACAAAGTAAGCCTGAATTTGCCACAGGTAGTAGTGAAGTTGCATACCACCAGACTGCCCCCACCGTCGGCTATCCTGCCAAAAAGGTAGGGTAAAGTAAACAAAATGAAGGTTATCGATCGGATTGCGTGCTAGCTCTGCTTCAATGATTTCCTGGCTCTCATCGGGGCGAGTCAATACCCAAACTTGATGATACCTGGCGACTTCTCGGACTACATTCCAGCCGACACCAGGCTCAGATCCTTGACCCGGTTCGCAGGAATACGCTGACAGCAGAACTTTCATAGCTACACTTCTCTGAATTTATATTCCTAACTAGGCTTAAAAATAAAGTTACATACATAAGTTTTACTTAAAGAAGTCAGACCTTGATAATTATTGATATCTTGGTGTTTCTCTTTAGAGAATTCGCTTAAACTTCTCAGTTCGCCATCGAATAAGAAGAAACCGTCATAACCTAAGGCCATGATTTTAGAGAATATTTCAGTGATATCCTTATCGGCATGATGCTTTTGCTCGATTTCCACAAGTATTACTGGACGTTGTTTGGTAATTAAGTCGATCGCGCCATCAATTACCGTTTCCTCGTGTCCTTCAACATCAATTTTGATAAATCCGACGTTGGTATGTCCGCAGTCATCCAACCGCTGGAGTGGTACATCAAAAGTTTGGAGATTATCGCTAGAATTTTGCAGTTGCAGACTACCAAGTTGATCGTAAGCAAAAGTATCGACGATCGGAATCGCTAGCTGCGCCACCCCCGCTCGATTGGATACCGCAACTGGATAAATACTCACATTAGATTTAGCAAATGCTTTAGTCAAAAATTTTGCCAACTCGGGGTTGGGTTCATAGGCAAAAACTTGTTGGGAAAGTTTGGAGAGAAAATAAGTATAGGATCCCTTATTCGCGCCGATATCGATACTATTTCTTTGCGGATCCACTAGATCGTCGAGTAATTTGAGTTCTGGTTCGCCAGATTTATAATTGGTATCAGCAATCAGTCGAATCGTCACTGACGGCGGCAGTAACCGCCTAATTGTATTTTTGATAAACATTGGTTTTGTGGATAGTGAATAGTGGATAAATAGTTGATAGTGGATAGTGGATAATTTCCTTTTTCACCTTTTGCCCTTTCTCCCGTACTCCCAACATTCCCTCACCTCTTAGTCGCGATCGTCCGCTCGTAGACTTGAGCTACCAGCTCGGCGTTACTTTCCCAGGTAAATGTTTTGACTCGTTCTAAACCGCGCTCGACTAGTTGTTGATAAAATTGTGGTTCGTGGTACAGCCGGATGGCAGCGGCAGCTATTTCATCAGCACTGGTGGGTGCGACTAAAACGCCAGCATCGCCCACGACTTCTGGCATCGCTGACGCGTTTGACGTAATCGCTGGCGTACCACAAGCCATAGCTTCCAATAGTGTAATCCCAAAACCTTCATACAATGATGGTGCGACTAAAATATCGGCAGCATTGTATAACCTTACGAGCGTCGATTTATCGGGTTTCCCGAAATGACGGATGCTCGATTCGAGTCCTCGATCTTGAATGAACTGCTGTTGTGTGGCGGTGAAATCAGCGCCGGCTTTCCAGAAGGAGATCGGGAGTTGTTTGTCTTTTAAAATCGCGATCGCTTGCAGGATCGTGTCGATATTCTTCCGAGGATGGTTAGATCCCACATTCAATAGGCACAGTGTTTCGGCAGAAATTTCCTGTTGCTGACGAAATACCATACTCTCAGTTGTAGGTAAAGTTTGAAATATGGCTTCTACCGCATTGGGAATGACTGTAATATGGGTGGGAGAGATCTTCAAGATTTCGGTTGTATCCTCAGCTGTGGCTGTAGACACTGAAATAATATGGTCTGCATTCTGCATCCCGTTGACCGAATACATCCATGCCCGTTTACTGACGATCGGTAGCTGCACCGATCCTTGCAAGTTATCAGGAAAAAAATAGTTTGCCAGATCGTGACAGGTAACGACGATCGGCACCCCAGATTTTTTTAACCAGTAGGCAATATGACCATCGCAAGGTTCGACGATATGAAAAATATCGGCTACTTGCTGTCGGACGATCTGGGGATAGTTCCAAAACCGCTCATAGTATTTTTGAACTCTCAAAGTTAGGGAAGAACTGCCGCGATCGAACGATCGAGGAACCAATTCAATAATTTCCCATTCTGGGCGAACCTTTTTCAGTCCAGCAACTAGATTATTCGTGTAAATATCTAAGCTAAATTCAGACATCGTTCGAGAGATCGCCACACGCATAGATAAAGTTTCCGAGGGCAACGGATGTTAGATTAACAACAAATAGCTTCTACAATTATTACCGATCGAGTTTCAATGAAAATCGGCAATAATACCGAATATTGTTTGTACTTCAACCGGAGAAGATCGTACCAAACCGGAAATATTTTAGATCCTCGATCTTCAGCGTCAACTATTGCAGTAGCGCAAGTAGAGAATTTAGCTAAAAATATTTAACCTGTCCTCCGCTCGGATGTAAGGTTTGCTACAATAGCTCGGTCGATAACATCCGCAGTTTTGGCAATCGATCTCTCGGCATAATGCAGCTCAAATACAGATTTGTCAGGATTGCCTGCTAATTCTAAAGCTTCTCGCAAAGCTATTTCTAAATCAGTCTCATCTTGATAAACTACGCCAACTTTTGCTGGATAGTTAACTTGACTGCTCAGCAAAGGAAAATCTGGGCACACAACGTATGTTTGGACGCTAACTGCATCTCCAATACCGCCGCTACTTCGATGGAAATATCTCGATCTTTCGTAATTTAAAACAACAACGTCGCAGGCTGACAATGCTGCCATATAGCTATCATTACTAGTCGTATCAACCAACTCTATTCCTTGTAAATCGGTACCGTCAAAACACGAAAGATCGTTAGTACCGATAATTAGTAAAATATCTAACTTTTCGCGGACTTTTAACACCGATTCAAGAGCCGCAGACGTTCTTTTTCCCGATCTGACCACAAAGCTAAGCCCCTTTTCTATTAATTATTGTTCTCTAGACACCACAAGCCTTTCAGGACTTTTCTGCACCACTAAGCATCGACTGTTGAAGATTTTTCAGTAAAAGGAAAAGCTTGTTTATGATTTTCTGTCATTTTTAAAAAAGATGAAGAGGGCGAAAAATCATTGCGCTCGAATGATAGCACTCCCGATGCATCGCCAATTCCCAAGTTAAAAACTTGTATGTTAGGTTTGTTCTTGGCAAAAGCTTGAAGGCAATCAAAGCATTCTGGCAATGGTTCAAAACTATAAATTTTAGCATGTGGCAGTAATATATGAACTGTTTTTGTGAATTGACCTAAGTTAGCTCCTATATCAAAAACAGTATCGATCTGTAGAGATCTAAACCAAGGAGTATCTAATTTTTGATAGGTAGTTGGCAATCCGCCCTGAAGTTTGACTTTAACAAGAATTGGCTGCTCGATTGCTTGAATGATTTGACCGATCTTGAGAGATATTTTTTGAAACATTATTTCAATAATTTCCTATCTTAAAAGTTGATATTTATTGGTCTCGGTCTGAGAGTTTATTGCCGATAAGAAATAAAGCACTAACTTTACACATTTAAATTCAGCATCAGATTGTTACTGTGGCTCAAAATCTTTTGCCACAGACTAACCAATCGCTGCGCGATGCGTTCGTGAGTATAAAGTTGCTGGACTCTTGTGATGCCATATATACCGATTTCTTCTCGCCACTGGACATCGGCGATCGACCGCGAGAGAATAGCTGCTAAGGCATTAGCATCCTCTTCAGGAAAGACCAAATCGTCGCGACCGATTACATTAGGGATTTCACCCGAACTAGAGCCGATGACCGGAATTCCCATCGACATCGCTTCAATCAGGACGTGACCGAACTGTTCTTTCCATTCAGAAGTCGAGCGGGAAGGTAGTACTAAAACATCAAATTGACTCAGTTCTGCTGGAGCTAGATTGTGGGGCACCGCACCTCGCCAGTTAATTCGATCGGCAATTTGTAAATCGACTGCTAATTTTCGCAACGCTTCTTCTTCAGCTCCAGAACCGCAGAGAATAATTTGGCTGTCAATACCGCGCTGGTGTAAGTGAGCGACAGCCTGAAAAATTAGATCGATACCTTTACTGTGCGCCAAGCGACCGAGAAAACCGATCCGAAAAGTACCTGGCTCTGACGGCGTAGCCTTCGGTGATGGAGCGAAAAATTGCGGATCGACCCCCATCTGCGGCATCACTTCTACTAAGCCTTGGTAATTCCACTGCTGGATGATTTGGGCACCATCTTGATTGCCAGGGATAATCGCACTCGCCGTATCGAGGACAAACTGACAAGTCGGCCGCCGGAAGAACGGTAATTGACGCGATTGATTTTCCCAACCGAAGACAACTAAGGGTTTACCAGTCAGCCGCGCGAGTACGGCAACCTCAAACGCGCACAGCGAAAATACTTCAGCTTCTACTTGAATGACATCTGGTTTAAAGTCCTGCCAAACCCGCCACAGTGACCACGGCGCGTAAAAATGCGCCCCACCTCGACCTGGAAACGCCACTGGAGCCGAGTAAACATGGAGCTGAGGATACGGGTTCTCCAGTGGGAGATCGCGGTTCCATTCTAGTGCTTTCCAATTGCTCGGTGCGAGCAGTCCAACTTCTACACCTGGGAGTTGGGAAATCGCATCTAGTTTGCCTTGATTGACACCGACGACGTAAGCATGACTGACAAACAATACTCGCAATTTGCGACCTAGCGGGGCTTGAATTGGAGATATTTGTGCGGATTTATCTACAGCGTTCATCATTCTTTTCCTTAACCACTTACTAGAGCGCGAATTTTTCTAACAGTCCAATCGATTGCTTTGGGTCGAAATTGGGGAGCATATAACCACGTCATGGCAGGTCGTGCCAGTGCTAGTGGCATCAGACCCACCCAGACAAACCAAATACTGTAGATGACACACTTTTGCCAGTTGAATGTGGAATATTTCCACAACGAACGGATGCCTTGGTAAATCAACACCACCGAGCGATCCGATGTGACTGGATGATTTTGAGGATCGAGCCTGAATGAAATAATCCGCGACCACAGGCGACCGATCGATCGTTGTTCCAAGTCCTCTGGGATTGGATACCCCAGTTCGTTAGCTTTGTGTTCCAGAAGGGCATAGTTTTGTAAATCGTGACGCACGAATCGTCCGAACCGATCGGCTGAAACGGTCGCCAATGCCCACTGATTGCTATCGTGGATGCGATAAGCAGCTAATGGATCTTCGATCGCCGCTACCTCCCCATAAAAGGGAATCAGCATCGATAAGTAGTCATCTGCTGTCAATTTGTAGGCATCGGGAATTGGGAAAATTGGCTCCATTGCCTTGCGATTGATGGCATTACCACTGGTCGGCGTGCTGGTGTAACCACCAAATTCCAGCAGCTTTTCCCATACGGCACCTGTCTCCAGCGGCTCGCTCCCTTGCGGGGACGTATAGCCGAGCGACTGTCCCGCAGCATCCACCACCTGTAGGCGATAGTGTACTTTTGAGAGATCTGGTTTCCAGACGGCGACAATCCGGTCGACTGCGGTCGGGAGGAGGTAGTCATCAGCATCGAGAAAGACAATGATGTCACCATGACTTTTGGCAAATCCACTATTGAAGGCGGCTGCTTGCTTGCCATTGGGCTGAAAGATGGGCACGATTCGATCGCCGTAGCCAGTAATAATTTCGCGGGAGTTATCCGTAGAACCATCATCGACAACGATAACTTCGGTATGAGGATAGGTTTGATTGACAGCACTATCGATCGCCTCTGACAAGAATCGATCGTAGTTGTAATTATTAATAATGATGCTAACCAACATATTATTCATACTCAAAATAGCTTGTGGCTCGATCTAAAACTATTTTCTTTATCCTAAAAATCGATATTTTAATGCTTGACTGTAATAGTAAAGAGCTGAAAGTGCTTTTCCTTGTTTGAAAAATTGATTGCCAGCCCATTTACAGTTGTAGGCACAGATCTTTTGATAATCAGCTACAATCTCAGTAAAGAAAGGATTTTGGTAAATATGTTCTGATACGAATAATGTCTCTAACGCATTTTGGAGGCCGCGAGTTGACGTACCACTACCACCATGAATCCGATATTCAGTCAAACGTTCTGGCACATAAAAAACATCCATCCCACTACTGACCAGACAAGAACTCAGGAAAAAATCGTATGCACCACCCACCCGATCCGAATACACCGACCAATCGATCGCCGATTTCCGAAATACTGCTGATGATGCCAGCGGAATCGATTTATGAAAAATTAACTGTTGCGGTCGATCGACCACTCCTCGACCGAGCTGACTTCTACCAAATCTCGTAGTTTGTTCTTCAGTTTTAGCCAACATTCGATCGCCATTACCATCCATCAGCCAGTGATCGCTAAAAGCCAAGCAAATGTTTAAATTTGATAACATTACTGGCACTAATTTTTCTAAAAAATCTGGCAACCAGCGATCGTCATCATCTAGTTTGGTTAGCAAATCGGCGCGAGCTGCTTGAAAGCCACTAAAATTATTCATGGCAATTCCCAAATTTTGGGGATTGGCTCGATAAGTAATCCGTGAGTCTCCATAGCTACGACAAAGAGCAGCGATTTTTGGTTCGGCACTATCATCGCAAATAACGATCTCAAAATTGGTAAAAGTTTGTGCCAGGGCAGTGGCGATCGCTTCCTTGAGATAATCGATGCGCTTGTAAGCTGGCATGATAATTGAAACTGCTGGCAATGAATCATTCATAAGTTCGCTCCGATCTTAAATTCATGTCAATATCAAGATAATTTATAGATTTAATTATTTAGTCGAGGATTGGGAGCACAAATGAGTAACCTCAATGGTTTCGCTCTGTGAATTTATTGGGAATTAATTAACTAGTTATTGCCATTTCTAATGCTTCCCTAGTGCTAATTTTATCGAACGTCATTAAGGCTTGAGCGACAACTTGATCCATGTTGTAATATTTATAAGTCCCCAGTCTACCGACGAAATGTACCCCAGGAGTGGCATCGGCAAGTTCTTTATACTGTTTGTAGAGTTCCGCATTTTCCGGACGCGGAATTGGATAGTAAGGATCGCCTTCAGCTTGTGGAAACTCGTAGACAATGCTGGTTTTAGTATGCTCCTGTCCGGTGAGATATTTAAACTCTGTGACGCGAGTGTATAGATGCTCGTTCGGGTAGTTAATTACAGGTGCAGATTGGAAGACAGGTCGATCGTGAGTTTCGTGTTTGAATTCAAGCGATCGATAGGGCAACTTCCCAAAACGATAATCGAAAAAGTCATCAACTGGCCCGCTATAAATCATTTCTTGATAAGGAATGACCTGTTGAATTTCTCGATAATCAGTATTGAGCATCACTTTGATATTCGGATGCGCGAGCATGTTCTCAAACATCGGCGTAAAGCCATGTAGAGGCATTGACTGATATGTATCGGTAAAATAACGATCGTCGCGATTGGTACGGGTAGGGACGCGAGCGGTGACCGAGCGATCGAGTTCTGAGGGATCGATTCCCCATTGTTTGCGCGTATAGTTACGGAAAAACTTTTTATATAATTCTTGTCCGACTTTACTAACTACCACGTCCTCTGAGGTCAAAATTTTGTCTCGCGGTTCGGCAACCGATGCCAAAAACTCTTCTACCTCGAAGGCGGTTAGATTCAATCCGTAAAGTTGATTGATCGTATTTAAGTTAATCGGGATCGGCACGAGCTGACCATCAACGCTAGCCAGGACACGGTGTTCGTAGCGTCGCCACTCAGTAAATAGCGATAGATACTCAAAGACATCGCGGGAATTGGTATGAAAAATATGCGGGCCGTATTTATGGATTAGCACGCCATCATTGTTGTATCGATCGTAAGCATTGCCGCCGATATGGTTGCGACGATCGACAATTAATACTTTTTTGCCCAACTGGCTTGCCAATCGTTCTGCTAAAACGCTACCTGCAAACCCCGCACCGATAATCAGATAATCAAACATTAGAATATGCTCCTCTAAATGGGTAATCTCGATCGAAGATTAGGATCTATGAATATCGGCAGTATCTTTGGCAAACAGAAAATCAGTGATAAATCCAAAGGATTTAGGGAAGGTATATCTGAACGTATCCAAAAATCCGGAAATACCATAGTATCTCAATCGAAATGCTGCTACATGCAATAAAGCATAAGGCAGATAAAATAATGCTTTACCTTTGTTATTTTCTGTCGCAAAATAGCGTTTGAAGGTCACATAAATTCGACTGGCATCGTGGTATGGCTTGTAGTAATCGCGATTGATTTCTGATGGATAGTGAAAATTGATCGCTTCGGGGAAAAGCACGATCTTATATCCTTTAGTAATCGCTCTAGTAGTGAGATCTATTTCGTCATTTCCGTATACCAATCGCTCATCAAACAAAACTTTTTTAAATACCGATACTGGAAAAATTGCACTATTAATTACTACTGATTTAATGGTATCGCCTTGCTTGTATTCGACACTCTGCCAGCCGATAAAAGTTTGATCTCCAGGATACAGTAGTCTGCCGTTGACATTTTCAATTCCACTCAGAATCACATTATCGATTTCTTCTGATTCAGCACATTTCAACCAGCGAGCGTGCATCATTTCCAAGAAATTCTCGGTCAAGATAACATCATCATCAATAAACAGTACGTGAGAACCTGCGACCGCACTCAATGCTTTATTTCGATTCGCACCTAAACCTCGCCGTGGCCCTTCGACAAATTTGATATTGGGAAAAAGAGCGGCAACCAGCTCTTTTGTTCGCTCGTCCGTACTGTCGTCGGATACGATCGTTTCAAATGCGGGATATGTCGATCGCTCGACTGACTTTAAGGCTTTGGTCAGATCGTCGGGACGATTCCTAGTGCAGATACAAACTGAAACATTCAGTAGCAGATCTTTGTTTTTATTAAGGGTATTCATAATATTTTATGACGATATTTTTACTTTAAGAGCGAAACGATTGAATTAGATTTCTAATAATAAGTTTTTTACAGTTTTCCCAGATGCATTCCAATTCAGTCGAGACTCGTATTCATGAAAAGATGAGAGAGCCAATTCAAGATAGTTGGAGTAATTGGTAAATAGATTTAAAATATAGTTGCAATATTCCTGGGGATCGGCAGTTACATCGAATGTTTTACCGTTGAAATTATCTTTGACGATTGTGGGAATACCGCCAACATTGGTAGACAGACAAGGCACCCCAACCGCATTCGCCTCACACAACACGATCGGCGTACAATCTGCAAGGGAAGGAATAATCAGCAAATGTGATTCGGCGATTAATCGAGCAATTCTCGCTTTGCCTAGATCTGTAGATTTACTAATAAAACCTAGTGGCTTAACAAAATCGGGTAACGTATCTTCGGAAATCGGTTGACAACCAACGATCGTCAGTTCGGTGTTTAAACCTGCTTTGTTTAATACCGTGGCAACTTTAAGTGCCACGTCGCCGCCTTTGCGATACCAGTCAACTCCTAAAAACAGCAGTTTGCAAAGATTTGTCGGTCGAGCTGAGATCGCAGCTCGGACTTCAGGCTCATCATATTTGACTTCGATATTTGCGCCAAATGGAACGACTTTAACTTTAGACTTATCTACTCCATAGTGAGAGATCGCGGCTTGAGCTGCCCAATCAGATGAATAAATCGCTAACTGGCATTTTTGATGAGCTTGTTGTTCTACATAATGCCAATCGCTCATCGACTCCTCGCAGACATTACTATAGTCCGGATAATAATCTAATATGCTGGCAAAGCTGGCATCCGCCCAAAAGACCATTGGTTGTTTGCATTCGAGATAAGCAAGGGGATTTGCCGATGCACTAAAGACAATATCCGCCTGAGAATCGATTAGTCGATCGAAAATTTGCTGGGCATAACCTTTGAGAACGCAGGGAGTGGGATTCTTTAAATATTTTTTCCGAAATAGTTCGTAATAATGTCGTTTGTATTTTTGCAAAAGGCGACACCTAACTGAAATGTCTAATGGACCGATATATTCTAAATCGCACGATTGATTTTGAAGTGACTGTGCAATATAGTAGCCTAGCCCCGACCAATCATTAAATCCTTTTAAAATCCTCGAATCATAAGGTGTTATATAGGCTAGTTTCATAAATTGGGTTCCTGTTGGGAGCAATCGAAAGATTCAGTGTCGAACGATCGAGATCTGATTTGGATGGGCGATCGCAAACTTGCTCAAAGAGCCTGTGCATCTTGGGTAAACTACGATCGAATCTTTTGATAAATCCGATTGTGTCCGATATTCAAGACGTTAGCAAAACCCAGGGATGGAATAATTTCACAAGCACTAGACACCGATTCTTGACCTTTTGAGAAAGTGCTACCAGGTATATAGTAAGCAGCATCATCCATGACCAAGAAACCGCCAGGTTCAATATGACTGCTATAGTTATCTATATCCTGCTTTACTACTTCAAAGGTATGATCTCCATCAATATAAATCAGCGAAAATTTCTCTTTTTCAATCGAGTTAAGGACATCGGGCTGATTTGAGTAGCCTTGAATCAATCGCACCGATGCAAAATCTAGATTAAATGTTTTAAACAGGTTTTCGATAATCTGACGATAGTTATCTTCTGGGTAAAAATTGCCAGCCCTTGCCTCTCGTCGAAACTGAGGATCGATGAGTTTTTTCCAACGAATGAGCCATTCTGACTTTGGCAGTTCATTACCCTGTAAGGGAGAAATACCTGAGATCTCTACTTCCAGCTTTAATTGTGCTGCAATTAATGCCCACAGTGAAATTACCTGTCCTTTATAGACAACAATCTCTAGCAGTTTCGGTCGATCGACTCGTTTGGCAATATCTTGAATCAGAAGATACCACATATAGTGAAATGCAGCATCTCCAAACCCCAATTGGTTTGCTTCGATATGCTTGCGATGCGACTGGAGCCAGGGGATAGATCCCACGAGTTGGGTAAACTCTTGATGAATGAGATCGTTACGATCGCCAGTGTTGTGATAAGTTTCTAATCGTCGAGTGAGGGTATCTATTGAAATCATCGGAGAGGCTCCTTATGCACAGTTGTGGTTAAATAAGTTGAAGTTCTGATGGTTTGAAAAAAACAATTGTCACGGCCCCAAAACCACCTCCTGATAGCTTCCTGACTTCAGAATTCGACCTCGATCGATTTGGTAAATGCAATCGCAATGCTCGATTGTCGAGAGTCGATGTGCGATGATAATAATCGTTTTACTGCCACTCAAAGCTTTTGTTGCTTCTGTCACCAGTTGCTCTGTTTCATGATCCAGAGCAGCCGTTGCTTCATCAAAGACTAAAATTTCTCTTTGATGGTAAAGCACGCGAGCAATTCCAACTCTTTGCCTTTGTCCGCCAGACAATAGTACTCCTCGCTCGCCTACCAATGAATGAATACCATTAGGTAATTGCTCGACAACATCTTTCAACTGAGCCATCTCGATTGCCTGTTGTAGTCGATCTCGATCGATTAAATGGTCGGGAACTCCAAATGCAATATTTCGCTCTAAGGTGTCGTCAATTAAGAAAATTGTTTGAGGAACATAACCTAGTATATTTTGCCAAGCTCTCAAATCTTTGTACACAGAAGTACCATCAACTTTGATGTCGCCAAATTGTGGATAAAATAGCCCCAGAATGACATCTACTAAAGTTGTTTTTCCGGAGCCGGATTTGCCAATGATTCCTATAGATTTACCCTTATTAATTATTAATGAAACATCATTTATTACATTTATTGTGGAATTTGGATATTGAAAAATGAGTCGCTCTAAAGCAATTTCTTTTTCAAATGACATCGATGACTTAATATCTAGATTTGACAACGTTGTCGAATTATCTTTGAAGATAGGATTGGCAATCGAGGTTTCTTTTTTTAAATTTTGCAGAGCGAAAAATAATTTATCAACAGCAAAGGTATTCGACCTCATCACGTTCAATCCCGAAACCAAATTTCCAGATGCTGGCAGCAATCTGATGGATGCAAGCCCAAAAATACCTAAAACTGAGGTAAGATTCTGTTCGGGGCGATTTAAACCAACAAACAACAGCGTAAAACCAACCAAAAATGTTAGCATAAATGCTTCGATCGCATAGCGGGGGAGATTGCCATAGCTTTGAGCAAGCGTGAGATTTGTCGCAAACTTCGCCGACTCCCGATCCATTTGCTGTTCGAAATACGCTTCGCAACCAATGACGCGAGTTTCTTTCAAACCGCCCAATCCATGATTGAGAATGCGAATCATCTCGCCAGCCGCCTGCCAGCCATCTTGACCCCATCGCGCTAATGGATCTTTCATCGATTGGAGGATAATAAACATCACCAACAACAGCATCGCAATCAGCACTAGCGCGACCGCATCGGTCTTAACTAGCAGAAACATTAATGCCAGTGTTACCAAAAGATTGGAGAGGGATGTCAACAATGCCATCACAACACCGATACAGACATTATCCGTCGTGGTAATAATATCCTGAATCAGCGTTGCCGAATTAATATTTAAGTGAAAATCATAGGAAGCTGCTAAATAAGCTTTCATTAGCTTGCAAGACAAATCTCTTTTTAAGTTGTAGCCAAATTGGAACACTGACTTTTGAGCTTGAAAACTTAAAAAGGCTTTTACATAAAAAGCAACTATTACTAATAAGCCAAAACCAACTAGAAACTGCTGCTCTGATGTGAAATTTAATTTTGTATAAATTAGATTTAAGTAAACATTACTCTTCACTAACTCTGGGTGTGTCGCGATCGCGATAAAAGGACCGATAATACCAGTTCCAAAAATTTCCAGACCAGAAATAAAGATGAATGTAAACATCATCACGACGAGCGACTGATGATGACCTTTTGTCAGGTATAGAAGCTTGGTGAGATACTGCGGCATGAGTAATAATAGATCTATGGAAAAGAGTAGCTAATAAACCACGATTTAGGTACCGAACTTTGTTGTAGCATGTGCTAAGCAATAGCGGCATCAGCGATCTTGCTCTGAATTTATTACGATCGATGCCAACCAAGCTTAGCGATCGCAGTTTGGAACTCACTAGCCAACCGCCGCTGTAATCTTTGCCAGGGTGTCAACCGCCATCCCGACCATTCGGTCAGATCCACATACTTAAAAAAATCTTCTTTACGCGGACAATGCCTCGATGTCCACGGCTTTTTTGCTGATGCATAGTGAACGATCGCCGGATTAGTAATCAGATTATTGTAAATATCCTTGGGAAATAGGCTCTCTTCATCTTGCCAATCTAAATAACTGCTAGAATCATAATCATAGAAAGAAGTCGAGTTAAAATTCCATTTTGGATCGAGTTGTTGCCATTTTCCAGCAAGTAGTGGATTTAAAACATCCTGATCGTGCCAGCGGACGTACTGTTTATTCTCTCTGAGATAATTCATGGCTTTAGTACAAAATTCATCTGCCCGCCACTGTTTGATATTAATTACCAAAACTCCAGCATTGAAATATTTAGCATCAGCAGCAATGCCTAGCTCTTGATAATTTAGCAGTCCATTGGGAGCAGAGACGTTGCGAATCCAGGTGTCTTGTGCTGCTAAGATATAATTATCGCCTAATTCATGTTGCCACAGTTCGCTCAGATCGCCGTTGATTACCAGATCGCAATCCAAGTAAATCGCCTTATCAATATTGATAGGTAGCAGATCGGGAATGAGTATTCTAAAAAATGTCGCGATTGACAGATATTTAGATATCGTTTGACCATCTGGGCCAAGAGTTTTATTGATCGCTTCAATCTCTTCGATCGCTACAGACTTCGGAATTTGCAAAAACTCAACTTCACATTTTTCTAGATCGAGCGATTTTAAGATCTTCTGTTTATTAATAGCTTGAATACCACCATCGATTACATATAGCAATATTTTGCAGTTGTCTTTGAGGTTGTCGATCGCCGACCGCAGGGTGACTGCAAGTGGCATTGCATAATTATCATCGGCAGAACAAACGACAACGATTTGTTGTCGTTCTAAAACAGCTCTAACTTCATCTTGACGATCTAAACTTTCAACGTGCATAAAACTCCAGGTATTTTAATAACCGTTTTGATTTGGCAAGCGGGTTGAGCACTTCAGCGAGTGGCAAAACTCTTGCGAAATTGATAGGATCGAGAGCGTAATTCTGGAGAAACTAACACATTGAGTGGATTACTCCGAAATCCATACTGTTTGCCCAAACTAAACCATAATTCTAAGCGTTGCGCCAGTGGCATGAATGGCATGTGCCAATGCATGATTTTTTGCAAATCTGCCTTACCGAGTGATGAATGGGAGCACAATAAAACATCTAGCTCGCCCACCAACATCTCCCTAATGGACTCAGATGCTGGTGTCACTCTAGGCAAATGAGCTGCCTGAAAATAGATATGTTCGAGGGTCTTGAGCCAATTATCACCCCAATGAGTATCTTCAATTTTTTGTTGGGTTGCGGCTCCCAGGGAGAGTCGATATTCCTTGTCTTCAATCAATTTCGATACAATTTTTGTGTAGTCTTTAAGATCTTTAGCCTGAATTAAGCTTCCAGTCAGACCGGGCATATCCGCTCCCAAAACTTCGCAAGTTTCCAATCCAAAGGGATTGCGACTGACAAGTGGGTTACCATAGCTTCCAGCCTCAAGTAAAGATGTATTAGATGGGATGGGAAATGAATCAACATAAATATCAGCAGCCTGGTAAAATAGGGCTGTTTGTTCGGTTTGTCCCATTACTCTAATCCGTCCTTGGGTTTGGGCGATGGCCTCAGACCAATCTTCACCGTTATCCCCAGCTCCAATCACAATCAGCACGGCATCTGGGTGTTCGATCAGTAATTGGACGTGCGCCTGAGCAAAATTGATGTTCCCCATCGTCTTGTATTTCGGTGCTCTGGCGATCGACAGCAGCAGAATACTGGCTGGATCGATTCCGATTTTTTGCTTAGCTGCCGCTCTGGAAAGTTTTCTGGGCAAGGGTTCGAGGACGATTGGTAGTACCATATTCCGTTCGGGGGCAATCCCTCTGCGTTGTTGAGACAACCGCATCCCCGATTCACGTAAATTGGCGACGACATCACTGCCGCTAGCCCCCAACCAAAACCAATGATCGCCATGATTGGTATAGATTGATGGTGGTGCTTGTGTCTTATCGGCAAAGGCAATGAGGGGAATCACATCGTACTCCCAAGCATGGGTGACGATGATATCGGCAGTAGCGGCACATTCGCGGAGTCGTCTGGCTCTCGCTACAATCCCGCCTGGAGTTTGGTTGAGGATATGAATTTGCCCTTGACTTTCGAGCACTGCATCTTGAAGAATTTGGGGCACTTTATCGGGTGCTTGCATAGTCAAGGCTAGGGAATGCGATCTCCCCGCATCCTGTTGAATCCAGCGTCGGATCAATCTAGGAATGCCACTGAAGGTGGAGATATTCGTGGAAACATGCAAGATATTTTGCGGGTTTCCGGAGGGCGAACTACTCCGCCATGTATATTGATGATGTGGAATTGCCCGCTTGCCGATTTCTAGGAGAATTTGCTCGATTTCGGGGCTGGTAAAAAAACCACCATGATTGAATTGAGCGTACTGAGCGGCAATCCCCACATAGGCTGCTGCTGCGTCATCTTCACCTCTTGCGGCTAACTCTTTAGCCCGAGCGGCAAGACGTTGAAACTCCTCAAAATGTTGGGGAATGAGTGCGCGACCTTCTGCTTGCCACTGAGTGAATGGATTGTTATCGATGTGCTTCATAATAGTTGCTGGCTAATTCTCGATATTGGTGGAGCGAACTACCACAATTGTCCAAATCAGTTGTCTCAAAAATTATTTAGTTTTAGTTGTAGAGCGCAACATGCTACACCACAATTCCACTTGCAGGAGTTTGCGGTTTAGTACCCATATCGGCAAAAACGTTGACAGCAATTTGTTGCGCCCGAGCATCAACCCGAGGATTGGTAACGCCGTAACTATCTAAGCCCCATACCCATTGAATGGAGCCAGTTGAGAAGACCTTTGCGCCACTGCTTGCCGTGTAACGAACCGCATTAGATCGGGTTGTATTAGTGCCTGAAGGTAGAAGTGGAAGCTGCCCTTGTGGTTGTACGGGTGATTGCGATAACACGACCAGACCAGTTGGTGTCAATCCGTTGTTGAGCAATCCATCCCATTCATAGCCCACTAAACCTGTAAGTTTATCCCCATTGTTGAGGCCAGTATTCGCATAGTAGGGATCGGCAGCATTGCTGACCACATAGTCAGCTCCGTTGTACACGTTATTAGAACCCCAATCCCCAATGTATCCGACTCCCAGTAAGGCATTCTCTGGTCGATTGACTTCGCTACTCCGGAACAACGTAGTGGCGGCAGTAGGATTGGTTTGGGCAATGGGGTCAATTGACGTACCCCTACCGATCGCTGGGTATGAAGTATCCTTATAGACGGTCATCACGCGGTTGGCTTGTCCGCTAGTAGAAGAGTCATACCGCACTTGCCAGTAAGCAGTATTGGCTGAGAAGAAGGCCAAGTTGGTACCATTGTCGCGGGCTTGTTCGACGTTATCGCGCTGATCCTTAGACCAATACTCATCGTGACCTACCGACAGGTAGGTCTTCTGGGAATATAGTTGCAAGGGCTTGGTACTGACATCCAAGTTGGTGTAGTAGGAAATATCATAGCCTTGGGATTCCATCCATCGAGTCATGTTGTACTCCCAGGTCAACGTATTGTTGTATTGTTCTGATGCTGCAGCAGTTTTGTACTGGAACGGTCGATCGAAGGATACTTGGTAAGCCCGTTGTCCGCTATTACTGTTGAAGTCATAGACGCTGTAACCGCCATAGTTGTTATAGGCTTCAGCGGTGGCAATGGCATCTTGGAACCCAATATCGGCTGGGCGATTATCATCTCGCAATACAAACTGGATATAATTTTGCTTACCTGTGGCGGTATCGGTCAACTTAGCAAAATACAGTCCGGTAGTCCAGGTGCTATCAGTTTGTAAGGTATAGGAAGTATTCCAGTTATACTCAACCAATTTAGTAGTTGCGTTAGTCGTCGGACCTGATTGCACCACGCCGTTTAGCCCCGTGACGCTGGTCACGAGCCGACCGCCAGTGCCACCATAGTAACCCAACCGATAGACATCGAGCGAGTATTGTCCGGTTTGAGCCAGAGAGACTTTTAGATTGATAGATTCTCCTTTATTGATGCTGGTGGTGTCTGCAAAACCCGCAATCTCATTGGTTGCCTGACTAGTATCATCAATTTCCCACGCAGTAGTTCCAGTTTTTTGGTTTTCTAATACGATCGCATTTTGAGCCGTGACTGTCACTCCCGCACTGACGACATTTTCACTGCTGCCCAGGGCATCGATATAGCTAGCCAATACCCGCACTTGCTGTCCTAGCAAAGTGGTGGTGAGCGTTAGTGACTTGGATGTCGCTCCCACAACATTGCTCCAAGTATTATTGACAAATTGCTGCCACTGATAGTTGATAGTGACTCCAGTCAGTCCATCGGTGTCGAATACTGTTTCGTCGAGATCGTGACCAGTTGTCGCACTACCCTTGAGGACGATGGTACCCACTTCATTGACGTTAGCAACGGCAATGGTGGGCGTACTAGTTGCGTTTTCACTATTACCTAACGCATCAAAATAGGTCGCATTGACGCGGACTTGCTTGCCAACTAATGCTTGGGTGAGGTTTAAGGTGGAGTTGGTCGCGCTGGTAATGTTCGTCCAAGTGTTACCGTTAGTACTTTGTTGCCACTGATAGCTGATGGTAACTCCAGCTAGTCCATCGGTATCGGCGACAGTTGCGCTCAAGGTTTGATTTTGAGTCGCAGTCCCATTAATGGTGATGGTGCCATTCGGCGGCGCACTATTACTCGCCGTAAAAACGATGTCGCGGAAGTAGTTGCTATTATTAAATGATTGAGTGGGGAATGCTGTGGGTGTTACGTTATAGACCCCATTACTGCCATCGGCAACCGCACTGAGATCGCCGTTGGTTAGTGTCGTCGCAATGCCATTATTGGTGGCGACGTAATATTGATTGGCATTAACCGATACGACATATTTTGTATTGGCGGCAATCGTTAAAGGCGTTGTTAAGGTCTGCTGTTGCCATCCCGAGGCTGTTTCATTCGTGAAGGTAACGCTGGCTAATTCTTGCCCCGTACTCGACCAGATCCGACCGATATGAGTGCCGGTTTCGCTGGCAGATTTATAGTAGCGAATGGCATTTATTTGTCCGCTTTTAGCACTCTGGAACTCCATCCCCAGTTCGTAATCTCCGTTACTACCCGTCCCATCAGTTAAGTTGGTTTGGGTTGGGGTAGCGGTAGCTGCGAACAGTGATTCAGTGGCAGCAACTGTGGTAATTGCACTCGTCGCCGGACTGAGAATGTTTTCATTACCACCCAAGGCATCGGTGTAGATTGCATTGACGCGGACTTGGTTTCCTACTTGTGCTTGAGCGAGGGTTAAGGTGGAGTTGGTCGCACCACTAATGTTTGTCCAGGTCGTACCATTAGTACTTTGTTGCCATTGGTAGGTGGGCGTGACTCCAGTTAACCCATCGAGATCGGTGACATTGGCACTGAGCGTTTGTCCGACTGCTGTGGTACCAGCAATTGTTACTGTCCCTGGATCGTTGACATTGACTACCGCAGTAGTGGCATTACTAATGGGAGCTTCGCTACTGCCTAGGGCATCGGTATAGGTGGCTGTCGCTCTGACTTGGTTGCCGACTTGTGCTTGTGTCAAGGTTAGGGTTTGATTGGTTGCTCCCGTAATATTCGTCCAGGTGGTGCTGTTGGCACTTTGTTGCCATTGGTAATTGATGGTGACTCCAGCTAGTCCACTGGTATCGGTGACGGCGGCTGTTAGGGTTTGATTTTGAGTGGGGGTACCAGTGAAGGTGATGCTGCCATTGGCTGCTGGTGCATTAACGGGGGTAAAGACAATATCGCGGAAGTAGTTGCTGTTTTGGTAGGATTGGGTGGGGAAGGCACTGGGAGTTTCGTTGTAGACACCATTACTGCCATCGGCAACCGCACTGATGTCCCCATTGGTAAGAGTTGTCGCAATCCCATTATTGGTAGCAACATAGTACTGGTTGGCGTTGACTGACACGACATATTTGGTATTTGCCGCAATGTTTACAGGTGTTGCTAATGTCTGCTGTTGCCATCCCGAGCCTGTCTCGTTAGCGAAGGTGACACTGCCGAGCAATGTCCCGGTACTCGACCAAATTCTCCCAACATGAGTGCCAGTCTCACTGGCTGCTTTATAGTAGCGAATTGCATTTATTTGTCCGCTCTTAGCACTCTGGAACTCCATTCCCAGTTCGTAATCTCCGTTACTGCCTGTCCCATCGGTTAAATTAGTTTGGGCTGGGGTGGCTGTAGCGGCAAATAGGGACTCCGTGGCAGCAACTGTGGTAATTGCGCTGGTAGCCAAACTGAAAATGTTTTCGCTACCACCGAGAGCATCGGTGTAGAGCGCGTTGATGCGGACTTGGTTCCCGACTTGTGCTTGTGCTAGGGCAAAGGTAGCGTTCGTCGCTCCCACAATATTATTCCAGGTTGTACCGTTAGTACTCTGTTGCCATTGGTAGGTGGGGGTGACTCCAGTTAATCCGTCGAGATCGCTGACATTGGCTGTGAGTATCTGTCCGACTGCTGTTGTCCCAGCAATTGCTACTACTCCTACATCATTGACGTTGACGACCGCAGATGTCGCTATACTTATGGGAGTTTCATTAGTGCCAAGAGGATCGGTATAGGTGGCTGTCACCCGCACTTGCTGATTCACTTGGGCTTGAGCGAGGATGAAGGTGGCATTGGTTGCTCCACTAATTGCTGCCCAGGTCGTACCGTTAGCACTTTGTTGCCATTGATATGTGGGGGTGACTCCATTGAGTCCATTAGGATCGGAGATCGTTGCGGTTAATGTTTGATTTTGAGTCGGATTACCAGTGAGTGAGATCGTGCCATTGGGCGCAGGGGCGACTACGGGACTAAAAACGATGTCGCGGAAATAGTTGCTGTTCTGGTAGGATTGGGTGGGGAAAGCTGTTGGTGTTTCGTTGTACACACCATTACTGCCATCGGCAACTGCGCTAATATCGCCATTGGTAAGAGTTGTCGCAATCCCATTATTGGTAGCAACATAGTACTGGTTGGCGTTGACTGAGACTACATATTTAGTATTAGCCGCAATGGTTAACGGCGTTGCTAATGTCTGCTGTTGCCATCCCGATGCTGTTTCGTTGGCAAAAGTCACGTTGGCGAGTTCTTGCCCGGTACTCGACCAAATTCTGCCGACATGGGTACCAGTCTCGCTGGCTGCTTTGTAGTACCGAATGGCATTAATTTGTCCGCTCTGGGCACTTTGGAATTCCATCCCCAACTCGTAATCTCCGTTACTGCCCGTTCCATCGGTTAAGTTGATTTGGGTTGGGGTGGCCGTAGCTGCGAACAGTGATTCAGTAGCGGCTGCGGTGGTGATTGCGCCTGTTGCTGAACTGAGAATATTTTCATTACCACCCAAGGTATCGGTGTAAAGAGCATTAACGCGCACTTGGTTGCCGACTTGTGCTTGTGCCAAGGTCAGGGTCGCGCTAGTGGCTCCACCAATCGCCGTCCAGTTTGTACCGTTACTGCTTTGTTGCCATTGATAGGCGGGTGTGACTCCGGTTAATCCATCTACATCGGTGACGTTGGCACTGAGTATTTGCCCGACTGCTGGTGTCCCCGTAATGGCGACTATTCCCAAGTCATTGACGTTGACGACCGCAGCTGTGGCTGGACTAATCGGATTTTCACTGCTACCTAGTGGGTCGGTATAGGAAGCTGTGGCTCGCACTTGGTTGCTAACTTGGGCTTGCGTTAGGGTAAATGCCTGACTGGTTGCTCCGGTAATATTCGTCCAAGTCGTACCGTTAGTACTTTGTTGCCATTGGTAGGCCGGGGTGACTCCACTCAAACCATCACTATCGGAAATCGTTGCGGTTAAGATTTGAGTTTGAGTTGGAGTGCCACTCAGTGAGATCGTCCCATTTGCGGCTGGGGCGTTAACGGGCGTAAAGACAATATCGCGGAAATAGTTGCTGTTTTGATAGGATTGAGTGGGGAAAGTGCTGGGTGTCTCGTTATAGACCCCGTTACTCCCATCAGCAATTGCACTGATGTCCCCATTGGTAATGGTCGTCGCAATGCCATTATTGGTCGTGACGTAATATTGATTGGCGTTAACTGAGACGACATAGTTGGTATTCGCGGCAATGGTTAACGGCGTTGCTAATGTCTGCTGTTGCCATCCTGCGGCGGTTTCGTTGGCGAAGGTGACACTAGCGAGTTCTTGCCCCGTACTCGACCAAATTTTCCCGATATGAGTGCCAATCTCGCTGGCGGCTTTGTAGTACCGAATGGCGTTAATTTGGCCGCTCTTGGCACTTTGAAATTCCATCCCCAACTCGTAATCTCCGTTACTGCCCGTCCCATCTGTTAAGTTGGTTCGGACTGGGGTTTGAGTCGTGAACAGACTAGGTAAAATTCCCTGGTAAGAATTCATCAAGAAATCTGTAAAAGGCGTAGCCGTCTCAATCTTGCCTGTGGCATACTCCAGCGTCCAATTGCCACCTTTGGCTGCATTGCCTGTAGTATCTATAGATGCTGCAACATCGGCCCCAGTTAAATTACCGATCTTATTGATGAAGGTTTGTCCAGATTCTCCCGCAGCAACATTACAGCCGTAAATTAGGATATCTGCTTCTGAAGTGAGGGCTGTTTTCCATTGCTGGAGAGCGTTAGTATATTGTGATAGAGAGTTTGCGTTGAGCGAATTGTTCCCCAATTGTAGATTGGCGACACTTCCGTGGGAGATAATATCGATGCCTGACAATCCCTGATAGTTTTTGAGGGCTTCAGTGATTTGGGAGATCCCATCTTGGGTGGGATCGAGGAGAATTTTGACATCCGATTTGAGGTTTGCCATAACTGTCATGGCATCATCAATATTGGAATCGACAAATGCAATTGTGTGCGGACTGATTAAATTGCGCCCAGAAATTGCTGGCAATTCTAGTGGATTTGTGAACTGCTGTGGTGTTATTAGCGATTCAATTGTCTGGCTCGCAAAATAATTGTCTGAGTTCATGACACTTTCTATGTTGTTTTTAATAGTTGTATGGTCTAACGATCGCCTCGTTCTAAAAAGATGTTATTAATGGCAATATAAAAATCTCCAGTTAAGAAATATACTTTATTCATCAAACATCAATATTGCTGCTGAACTCGATCCGGAGGAGACTACCAAATTGAATTATCTTCAAAGATAGAGCGGGAACACAGCTCTACTGATATAAATCAAACAATGCTTGTAACATAAGCATTGACTTTCAATATTTAATGTAACTTGAGAGCACTGCTATAAATTGTTTGTTAGTATCTTTCTGATAGCATATAGCTTATTGTGGTGTTAAAGTCACTTAAATGTAAATACGTAGAACGACGTAAAAAAATACGTAGAACGACGTAAAAAAATCTAGATCTGTGGAGATTAGCCGATTGATTTATGAGATCGATAAGTAATTAGGCTTAATCAATCTCACGGAGGCAGAAGCTATGGATTATCTTTATATTTGACTCTGCTTAGCCCACAGAGCGATCTGTTGTTCGGCAATTGCAATAGAGCCATTGCGGTCGATAGTTTAACTATTCCGCCGCCGATGACGATCGGCTCACACATACTCCCTTCCCGCTAGAAGACCATATAAAAAGCTAAAATGATTGAGTAGAGAGAAATAGAGCTATGAATTTGAGCCAAAGATTAAGATTAGTTAGCCTAGATAAACAGGAGTGGCAACGACTATATTACAGAAATCAGCAAGCATATATCCGGCAAAGATTATCAGCAATTCTTTCATCTAAGTGAAGGGAAGAGTAGAGCCGAAGTAGGGATATTAGTTGGATGTAGAGAGCTAACACTAGCAGAATGGATGAAAAAATACCTAGAAAAAGGGTTGACAGGGCTAGTAGAACCAATTAAACATCAAGTCAAATCGAGATTGGATGCAGAACAGCAGCAAGAAATCAAAAGAATGGTGTTGAATGAAAGACCGACTAAGTATGGAATAGAACGAGAAATTTGGACGGGAAGCATCATAGCAGAAGTGATTAAACAAAGGTGGGAAGTAGAGTTAAAAACATCAAGAATCTATGAAATTCTGTCAGCGCTTAACTTGTCGCATCAAAAGGCACACCGAGATTATGCAAATGCGTCGCCAGAAAAGCAAAAAGAGTTTGTAGAAACCCTAAAAAAAAATGAGATTAAGAAAGAGTGGAGAGAAAATCCTATTCTTTGATGAATTCTCAGTATCCAATCGACCAACAACATATTACGGATGGGCAGAAAGGAATAGTCGCCCAGAAGTGCCATCAGACGAACAGAAGAAGCGAGAGAAACTGAATGGTCTACTAGCAGTAGATGCAGTAAGTGGCGAAGAGTTTTTAAGGCTGTCACCTGTTGCCAGGACTGAAGATCTGGCAATATATTTTGGAGAGTTATGCCAAGATTGCCTAGACCAAAATATTAAAAAATTGATAATCATCTTAGATAATAATCCCACTCACAAAAACAAGCTCCGTCGTCATCTGAGGTCTGAATTAATCATCAGAGAGATCGAAGAAAAGATCGCAGTTGAGTTTATTTATTTGCCACCCTACTCACCTAATTTCAATCTGGCTGAATATCTAATCCATTTACTCCGATTAAGGCTATTGCATCATTTGCCAATTGGCACTACTATTGAACAAGCAAGAATGCGGATTGAAAGCTTCTTTGAACATCAACAATTACAGACTTCAATTCAGATTGAAAATACAATTCAACATATCTGCAACTTAATTCTATGATCTTACGGCGGGAAGGGAGTAGATGTAACTCCCTAAATTTAGATAGATAGATTTTTTAAGGTACTCACAACGCGATCGAGATCTTTATCAGTCATTTGATGAAACAAGGGTAGTAAAATACAATTATCTTGAGCTTTTTCGCTTTCAATCAATCGATCGCAACTTCCTGGCTGACAGTCACAATCCGATCGAGTTACACCACAAGACCACTTTTCTTGTTGATAAGCAGGTTCGCGATGGGTACACATAATGCCGCGTCGGGTAGCAATGCCTAGATCGAGCATTTCCTGCATCACTCGTACTTGGTCGTATTTATCAGTCAGTCTGATACAAAAACTCTGCCAGTTACTGCGCGCCCAATCTGGCTCCGTAGGTAATTTAAAGCCTTCGACATCTGCCAACATTTCCTGATATTGCCGTGCCAAATAGCGGCGGCGTTCGACAATTTCCGGCAAGCGTTTGAGTTGTTCGCGTCCGACGGCAGCTTGAATGTCCGTCATCCGGTAGTTGTAGCCCAAAACGGGGTAAGACTCGAAAATTACTTGTTTGGAGCCATGACGGACGGTATCGGCGACGCTCATGCCATGCTGCCGCAACAGTCGAAACTGCCGATCCCATTCCGGATTATTGGTCGTTAACATGCCGCCATCGCCAGTCGAAATCACCTTGCGGGGATGGAAAGAAAAACAAGCAATATCACCATGAGGCTTGCCAATTTTTTGCCACTCATTATCCCAGAAAATTTCACTCCCGATCGCACAAGCTGCATCCTCAATTACAGGTAAATTGTACTGACGCGCAATCTCTAAAATCGCGTAAAGATCGCAAGGCATCCCAATTTGATGGACTACCAAAATCGCACGGGTGCGATCGCTAATCACATCGGCAATTAAAACTGGATTGATATTATAAGATTGCGGCTCGATATCGACAAATACGGAAATTGCTCCACAGTAACGGATACTATTGGCAGTCGCAATATAAGAATGACTGACGGTAATCACCTCGTCATCAGGCTGCACGCCCACAGCTAATAGTGCCAAGTGGAGTGCTGTCGTGCAATTCGAGACAGCACAAGCATGTTCTGCGCCCACATATTCGGCAAACTCTCGCTCGAATGCGGCGACTTCTGGCCCTTGAGTAACCCAACCAGACATGATGGCACGACTAGCTGCTTGGGCTTCAGCTTCGCCCATCCAGGGTTTAGCGATCGGAATATTTTGCATTTTCTCAGACATTAATTGTTTCTTTGTATTTCCTGAGTAAGATTTATTTCTGCTTGATGCAGGATATGTTCGTTGATAACTTTACTGAGAGGGAGCAAGAAGTAACAATGTACGTTCATAGACATTTTTCATTGATGGCGAGTGCGAACGGAAGCTTACATTTGGAAGACTTCTTAGTTGGATATTCAGTTGATTTTTAGCTACAGAACTGAGAGTCCAAGACTCGACAAAGAGAAATTTACGATGGGGAAGCAGGGCCACCACATGGATTCCAAGTAGTCCGCCACCAAATTCCTCTGGTAAGTATGGTTCATTAACTGCAAAAAGTATACGCATAATTCTGCTCATTATTCTATCTAAAGTTTAGAGATTGGGATATTTTGCACTTTGTTAAACATTGCCTACCTTCTTTGCAAACTTTTGTTCGCGCCACCAAGCAACAAGCTGGCTCAAACCCTCCTCTAGTGATACCTCTGCCTCAAAGCCTAGCAACTGTTTAGCTTTAGTCACATCGGCAAGCCTCCGAGCGACCGGATTCACTTTCCGCTCTGGTCCATATTCTGGCTGAAGATCCGACCCCATTACTTTCGTCAAACCAGCCGCTAAGTCGTTCAAGCTACTTTCGACACTACTGGCAATATTCAAGACTTCATCAGTGACAGCAGCTTTAGCTGCCAAGATATTTGCTCTAGCAATGTCCTCAATATAGATAAAGTCCATCGTCTGTTTACCATCACCAAAAATCAGTGGTGGTTGACCCGCAATAATCCGATCCATCCACCGAATCAAGACTTCGGTGTAGACACCATAAATATCCATGCGGGGGCCATAGACATTGAAGTAACGCAGCGCAACATAATCTAGCCCATACATATCGTAGAAGCTGCGTAATAATGCCTCGTTGAAAATCTTAGTCGCGCCATAGAGGGTGCGGTTATTGTAAGGATGATGAGATTCAGTTGTGGGGAATGCTTCGGCCATCCCATAGATCGATGCGGATGAAGCAGCAACTACTTTCTTGACCTTGGCTTTCACAGCAGCTTCCAAGACGTTATAAGTACCATCGACCATGACTTCTAGTGCCAGCCGAGGTTCTGCGGCACATTGGGTAATCCTAATTGCTGCTTGATGAAAGACAATATCTACGCCGTCCATCACTTCATCCAAAATTTTTAGATCGCGGATATCGCCTTCGACAACTTTGACAGTGCCATGTTCTTTTGCCCATGCCAGGTTAGATATTTGGCCGCGTGTAAAATTGTCGAGGACGATAATTTCAGCAACTTCTTCTTTGACCAACAGATCGGCAATATGCGAACCAACCAGACCCGCTCCACCTGTAACTAATACACGACTATTTTTCATGTTGTTGTAATTTACTAATTGTTTTTTCTAGAATTTGGATGCGAGCGAGTAGATTGGCAGTGCTCAAGCCTAAAGTGCTTTTAATCGATTTAATGACATTCGCGGCTGCGGTTCTTGCCGATCCGATCGATTGGACTTCTAAAATCCGCAACACTCCATCACCCGTAAGCACATCAATATAACCTTCTGCTTTGGATCTACCGATGACTCGACCAGGAATGCGCCCGACATAATCGGGGGGATGTTCGATCGGTTTTGCCTGCCAGATCGCTAATTTTTCACCCTGAAAGTAAGTATAGGCACCCGGAAAAGGAGATACTAACGATCGAATCAAACAGTCAATTTTTCTCGTAGAATCCGACCAATTAATCTCCCCATCTTCAGGCAGACGAGTACAACCATAAGTTGCTTCAGCGTTAGGTTGCGGTCTGCCCCGGTCGCCATTTAATGCTTTAACAACTGTCGAGCCTAATTGCTGTTGTTGAATTTCATTTAGGCTGGCATATAGATCGGCAACGGTATCATCACCGCGAATGGGAATCAACTGCTGAAACAGAATATTCCCTTCATCCAACTCGGGCGAAATTTCATGCATAGAGATGGCTGCACATGGTTCGTCATTTATGATTGCCCAGTTGACATTAGCTCGACCCCGATATTGCGGTAATGGAGAATAATGGACATTAATAAATTTCGATAGTTCGATTGTGGCTGACGGCAAGATTTGGTTGTAAGAAGACACAACCACGCAATCTGGCTGCAATTTTAAAACTAAAGATTTAATCGCTGCTTGAGAACAATCGGCGAAAATGGGAATATTTTCCGTTCGCGCTAGCGTGACAACTGGATCGTCGAGATCTGAGGCATCTACATCTCTCACTATTGCACGGACATGGCAATGAGAAATTAGAGATTTAAGTGCTGTTAAGGTGGTCGTACCCAAGCCAATTAGGATTACATTCACTATTTCCCCACCTCCGTTACAACAATTGCACGAATTGCAGCTCTGGTCGATCGAGTGGCGATGACTGTCTCCACACAACTTCAGCAGCTTTAAGTCCGCCTGTTTGCAGGCGAATAATTGGCTCTGGGCCGACTGCGGATGGCAAAATCCCCATATGTCCTGGTTTCGGTTCGAGTTCGGGGCACAGTGGGATGTGATGGGATGATAACGCCGCTCGATCGATGTCACCCCAGTACTGAGCGACGATCGCACCTGGCCAATGTTTGGCGATCGTCGCTGCATCTGTAGCAGTGATTACTCGATCGAGTTGGGGTTGCAAAGCCACGAGAATGGCATCATAAGTTTTGTTTGTCGGTGCGGTAGCCAGACTCTCCACCGTATCGACAGTTGCACCTGTGCTCGCTAAACCGCGTTCGATAAAATCGCGAAAGGGATTATCGCACAACAATAAAACATTGCTAGTGTAAACAGAAATCCCCGCATCTAGAAACAGTTTCACTGCCATAATTCCCAAAAAGGAAAACACATCGACAGCGGAATGTCGTTCGTTGACACCTACGACCTGAATACCTCGCTGGCGACAAGCGATCAGATCTACATCCGCCGCTCGAAACTCCCACGCCTCATACATCAAGCCGATCGTCGCGGTAGATTTCATCCAGCCGATCGTTTGTGCATCCAGTGGACGAACATGTCCGCTGTTGGCGATGATGTCTGCTTGGGCGACAATTTCTGGAGATTTTTCAGCAATAATTTCAATCTTTGCACTCACACCTGTCAGCTCGGCAAGTTCTAGAGTCTGGGCTTTGACCTGCTCCACCGTACCATATGGGCTACTGCGGGCGATCGCGAAGACTTTTTCGGCTCCGGCCATGGCTGCGAGAACGGGTGTGACCGCGTAGGCACCTGTCGCAGCTTCCGTCAGCACGATCGCCGATTGCAGTTGGAGGTTGCAGCGATCGATCGACTGCTGCATTAAAGCTACCAGACGTTTAGGGTTCAACCCCGGACGAAGATCGTGCATTACGCTGCGACTCCCCTAACACTAGCGTGCAAAGCTGCTGTGACAGTTTTAATCTGTTCGATCGTCAGTTCGGGATACATTGGAAGTGAAAGTTCTTCACTAGCTAACAGCTCTGACTGGGGAAAGTCGCCCAATTTATAACCTAGATCGGCATAGGATTTTTGCAGATGGACGGGGATGGGATAATGAATGCCTGTCTGAATTTCCTGCTCCTGTAAGCTTTGTTGTAACGCATCTCGTCGTGGCGATCGCAACGCGTAGACATGGTAAACATGACGGTTATGTGGCATTGTTGTGGGAAGTATCAAACCAGAATCAGCTAACAGATGGTGATAATGAGCCGCACATGCGATTCTAGCTTCCGTCCAGGCTTCGATGTATTGCATCTTCACCCGTAAGATTGCACCTTGGATACCATCCATCCGATAGTTGTAGCCCTTGAGATCGTGGTGATAGCGGCTGGTTTGACCCCAGTCGCGCAACATCCGCATCGATCGATCGAATTCCGGATTATTGGTGACTGCCATGCCGCCTTCCCCATAAGCACCAAGGTTTTTGCCGGGATAAAAGCTAAAGCAACCGATGTCGCCGATACTCCCCACTCTGCGCCCTTTGTACTCAGCTCCATGCGCTTGAGCGGCATCCTCGATGACGATGAGGTTATGACGGCGGGCGATGTCTAAAATCGGATCCATATCTGCGGGTTGTCCGTACAAATGGACGGGCAGGATCGCTTTAGTTTTGGGGGTAATTGCCGCTTCGATCTGGGTCACATCGATCGTATAAGTCAGCGGATCGATATCGACGAATACGGGTGTGGCTCCCGTATAACAAATGGCGGCTGTCGTTGCCACGAAAGTCATCGGGATGGTAATAACTTCATCCCCCGCACCAATCCCCGCTGCTAATAATGCTAAATGCAGCGCGCTGGTGCCTGTATTGAGTGCAACACCAAAATCAGCTTGGCAGTAGTTAGCAAACTCTAATTCTAGGGCAGCAACTTCATTTCCCAGAATAAATTGCGTACTATCTAAAACTTTTAAAACAGCCGTATCGATTTCGTCCTTGATGCTCAGATACTGCGATTTTAGATCGACAAATGGAATCATGCTGACACCTGCGCTATATTCAATTTCACCAACTGCCCTTGCTGTTTCGTCGATCGATCTACGGACACCTCCGCTAAATCTAAGTTGACCAACCGTCCTTTCTGTTTCATCGATCGATCTGCTGCTTCGAGGATCTTGACAATTCGCAGTCCGGCTTCACCGTCGCTAATCGGGCGTTTTCCGGTGCGAATGCACTCCAAAAAATGCTCACCTTCTGTCCGCAGAGCTTCAGTAATATTCAATTTGGGCGACCACATATCACCGGTACGATAACCGATCAGTTTTTGGTAACGACTTTCAGCATCATTACCATTGACTGTAATTCCTTTGTCATAGACTTTAATCTTTTCGCTCGGATCTAAGTCATCAAATACGATCATTTTTTGAGAACCACCAATTAGCGTCCGTCTAATTTTGACAGGAGCTAACCAATTCACATGGATGTGTGCGATTAAGTTATTCTCAAAAAACAGCGTCAAGTAAGCAATATTTTCGGTACCATTGGGTATGTGACTGATGCCTGTTGCCGATACTGCATAGGGTTTTGCTGGCAAAACATAGTCCATAATCGACAGATCGTGAACGGCTAGATCCCAAAGGACATTGACATCATGTTGAAATAGCCCTAGATTGACGCGGACGGAATCATAGTAATAAATATCTCCTAGTTGCTTGGTTGAGACTAATTCTGCCATTTTCTGGACTGCGCCAGTATAGACAAACGTATAATCTACCATCAGCACTCGATTTTGGCGCTTGGCTTCAAAGATCAATTCGATCGATTGTTCGGAAGTCATGGTCATCGGCTTTTCAACCATTACATGCTTACCTGCCTGTAACGCTGCCAATGCCAGCTTATAGTGTGAGGAGACTGGGGTAGCGATCGCGACTGCATCGATCTCCGGATCGTCGAATATGTCTTGACAGTTAGTCGTGACTTGAATTGCGGGATAGCGTGCTTGTGCTTTTGCCAAAAGTTCTGCACTCAAGTCACTGACGGTTTTTACCCGTGCGCCCAGAAGTTCGCCAAAGTTTCTAACTAGATTTGGTCCCCAGTAGCCGTAGCCAATCACACCAAGATTAATAATGTCGCTTGCCATATGATTAAGTAGGTCAGCCTAAAATTGAATTTAGAAAATAAGTCAGTCTACAAGCTCGATCGAGAATTGGTACCAAGCTAGCATCGACAAAAAGTGGGATGGCGATCGATCGCACCCAGGCACTTTTCGATCTAAAATCCGGACTATGCCGACGATCGATTTCGCACGTCCCCGACTACTCGCGCTGGCACACCAGCGACGATGGCATAGTCCGTCACATCATGCGTAACTACTGCCCCAGCACCGATTAAGGCGTATTCGCCAATTGTAATTCCTGCCAAAATGGTGGCGTTACTGCCGATCGAAGCACCACGCTTGACGCGAGTTTCGATAACTTTCCAGTCAGCATCTGTTTGAATGCTGCCATCGGTATTGGTCGATCGCGGGTAGAGATCGTTGGTAAACATCACTCCATGCCCGATAAATACTTCGTCTTCGATGACGACCCCTTCACATAAAAAGCTGTGCGACGAGATTTTACATAGTTTCCCGATCGTGGCATTTTTTTGAATTTCCACAAACGCACCGATTTTGGTATCGTCATCGATCTGACAACCATAGAGGTTTACTAGTTGTGGATGAAAAATCTTGACGTTTTTACCCAATCGGACATCTTCATTGACTGGCATTTATCGATCTACCTGTGGTGAATAAACTCATAAGCCGCTAGTTGCGATCGGCTTAATACGATCCATTTCCATTGATTACTACCGAGATTGTTTGGAGCAAAATATGGATGTCGAGAAAGAGAGACCATTGTCGGATATACATGCTGTCCCAATGATAAAGTTGCTCTACGTCAAGACTAGAACGTCCCTTAATTTGCCACAAACCTGTAATTCCAGGGAGAACATCATGTCGAAACAACATGTTTGCGGGAAGTTGTGATGCATCTCGTAATACAAGTGGACGAGGGCCGACTATACTCATTTCTCCCTTGATGACATTAATTATTTGTGGTAGCTCATCTAAGCTGTAGCGGCGAAGAACCCGACCGAGCCTGGTGCAGCGCGGATCGATTTTGAGCTTAAATAGAACCCCACCCTTAGCCTGATTTTTTGATTCCAATGTCTGCTGGAGATCGCTGGCAGTGGCGATCATCGTCCGAAATTTCCACATGCGGAACTGTATCCCTTTCAAGCCAATCCGGTACTGCTTATGGAAAATTGGCCCAGGAGAATCGAGTTTTATCGACACAGCAATTATCACAAAAACAGGTAACAAAAGTATCAAACACATCAAGGAAACTACCAAATCCAAACAGCGTTTGATCGAGAATTCAAAATATTTCCCCTCTAAAGTTCTGATGTCTTTTACATGAGCTTCGATGGGGATATCGATAGCAGCATCAGTAGCAAAACAATCTTGCTTGTTCGATTCCATTTGTCAAAATTTCTTCTTGGATGTTAGATTTTAATATCGATCGTCAATCTTTATATAGTTCTCAATAGATGTAACTCAAGGCTTGTATTAATTGTGTATGGTTCTAATCATATACAGTTTGTATTATTTTTATATCTACTGTCATCGGTTGTTTGACTGAAATAATTTATCGACTTAGACGCATACCTCTGCTTCAGCGTGGCTCTCTAATCCACTCTTATAGACTATTGATACTTTATAGCTACTAAAAAACACTAGCAATTGCTATACAGAAGATTACGTATATTGGCTTAATTCACTATCGCCTAAAGCGTGATACTTATTGTTACAAAACTTGATATAAATCGGTTTAATTGGCCATTACGGTAGTGTGTCGGTGTGGAATTTAGCAGCTACTAATATTTTTTACTTTCTAATTTTAATTAATACTGAAGTGACGATCGAGGACTAAGTAGCAATATTAATTTTCTGTAGCAAAACATACTTTACGTAGATTTGCTAGATTGCGGCGATACCAGCAAATCTATACCGATCGGTAGATGCGCTCGAATTCAAAAGTTCTTAGTTCGAGCTTACAATAAATGTATCCGCAGATCGGTAAAGATAACGATCTCGATTAGTTCGTTGTTACCGATCGAATCTAATCCTACTTTTAACGCCATAAAAACGGGCAAACGTTTTGTCGATCGAGCAGTGGATCTAAGCTACTCGCACGATTTTAACTTTGCAAGGTGATTATTTCAATTATCTAGCAATTCCTAAATTATCTTCTTGTGGCCACGAGCAACTGAGACGACCCGATGGGTCGCCTAACACAAATTCGAGCTGGCCTAATTAACTTGGCGGTTACTATATCTAAATTAGGGCAAAAATTGCCCCAAGAAGCTCTCCAGCGCAAAATTTTCGCTGACAGAACGGTCAGAGTCGAAGGTTAAATATCTGGCAACATCCGCTGGATCGCGATTGGTACTTAAAAGAAGCAAACCGACAGCAAATTTCGGATCGATTGCTGGAACTGTAAGTCAGCAACCTCATTGTTTAACGTTGGGAATAGATCGACTGCGGTTTCGCTGACTTGCCAACGGTTACTAGCTGCGGTCAGTGGTTGTTGTGGATAATGGTGGGTCTGAGCGAATGTTTGATTGTAAACTGGCTCTGAAATTGTAGATGAGACAAGATCGATATCGAGTTTGTCGAACATACGTTACTCCTATTGCCGGTATCGTGTTTGGATTAAAGTACAGCAAGGTTGCTCTGCTGTTATTTCTTTTTCGTTGTAAATGAGATATACCATTTCTGCGACTCTAATTCCTGAAGTCTTAGCGATCGGTAATATATTACAAGTTTGCGGTGTTCGAGTGGGCATTACAACTGTAGGGGAGAGCAGGGAGTAAGAGCAAGTGCTGGTCACAGCTGGAGCTTAAGATCGGCAATGTCCACAACTCTCTGGAGCGAAATTTCCAGTCGTAATCGCTAGCGAGCGTAATTCACGCTCGTTACAATTTGGGGGTACTAATTAGTTTAATTTGATACATAACAACAAACTGTATCGCAGTCTACAAGCCCCGTTCGAGATTAAAGATAGCAAGTTCGAGGTACCAATCTTCCGATCGACCTGGATATTGCTCCTGGAGGTGTTCGAGCGAGCGTTGGGCGATCGCCAAATGTCCGCCAACGAGCGCGAGCAAGCGTTGGCGCAAAACTTCTGTTTGCGACTGACTGTTAGCAGCGGTGGGTGGGGAAGATTTTGGTCGGGAGCGTTGGACTTTATTTAAGTTAGCTAAAGTTGCTTGATATTTGGTCAGATTATGGCTTTCGAGATAGATATTGGCGGCTAGCTGATAATCCTCGATCGCCCGTTGAAATTCTTCAAGTTTGCTATAAATTTGAGCGCGCTGGAGATAAGCTGTAGGTTCGCGCGGATCGATCGAGATTGCTTGACTAAAATCAGCGATCGCCTCGACATAATTATTTAGGCTGAGACGAACGTTACCGCGCGCTAGGTAGCTAAACAGATCGTGCGGATCGAAAGCTAAAGCGCGATCGAAATCCAAGAGCGCGCCAGTATAATCGCCCATTTGACTGCGTAATTTACCCCGACTGCGATAAGCTACAGGTGATTCTGGATCGAGTTTAATCGCGTGATTTAAGTCAGCCAGCGCAGCCGAGAGATCGCCTTGTTTGAGATAGAGGATGCCCCGACAGCAATAGGAGCGCACGTCGTCGGGACTATTTAGCACCGCCCAATCGGCATCCTGAATCGCCCCTCGCAGATCTCCACGTTCGCCGCGTTCCAAAACTTGGGTATAAAATTGTTCGACTGTGATAAATGGTGTGAGCGCAGTCGAGATCGCTGGGGGTGAATTATCGATCGGCTTTGGTTGCATCGATTGGGCGATTTCTAGACACTGACGACTGCGTTCGAGATCGTGCTGGGCTAGATACAAATTAGCAGCTATTTTGTAAGCCGCGATCGCCTCGGAATACTGCGCCAGCTTGCGACAGACCATTCCTTTGAGTTGATAGCCGAGCGGATAATCTCTGCCAAAATTGATGGCCCGATCGATATCAGTGAGGGCACCAGGAAAGTTTTTGAGTGTCAATCTCGCTAGCGCGCGGGCATAGTAACAATCTTTATGCTGGGCATCGTGTGTCAGTGCCGTAGTATAGTCAGCCACCGCGCTCAAGATATCGCCGAGGTCAAAGTGTGCCAACCCGCGCCGATAGTAAACTTCACCCCATTCTGGTGTGGCGATCGCTGCTAGATCGAAATCCTCGATCGCGCCCCGAAAATCTTGAGCTTTGGCTTTGGCTAATCCTTGCTGATAATAGTCTTGCGTCATAATCCGCTAGCAGCCGAGGTTAAAAGAGTTTTTTAGTGGCTAGTTAATGAGTTAAGAGATCGAATCATTTCACCTTGGTGACAACATGGCAGTAATTAAAATTGCTGCCACCCAAAACTAAGATAATGGTCGCTCGATTCGATCGCCACAGTTTGCTGACACTACCCACCCAATTATTCTATCGACTATTCACTATCCGATACTAGCCACTAGCCACCAGCCACTAGCCACCAGCCACTAGCCACTAGCCACTAGCCACTAGCCACTAGCCACTAGCCACTAGCCACTAGCCACTAGCCACCAGTCACCACTATTTCACCTCTCCATCAAACAAACTCATCCACAGTCTTTGCGTACCCAATGTTCCAGTACAAAAGAGCAGCTTGCTCAGCAGCGAAATCGCCAACTCATTTAACTTGTCATCATCTTGATAAATGCTCACCTTGGCGCGGCGGGGATTCATCCGACTGCGAAAATGGGCGCGGAAGCGGTCTAAATATTCTGATAGACGAAAATTATACTCAGGGGGAATTTGCTTCTCGCTGAGCTGCTGCTGGACGAGCAGGAGTTGCCGGATCGTAACAGCCAGCCGACTTGCCAAGCGACAGCCGATCGCGCTGAGGGCTTTGGCTTCGGCGATCGATAAAATTCGCCGCGTATGCGCGCGCCGCATCGGATTGGTCGATCGCATCCGCCACAGCACGATCCGATTTTTAATAATATCGTTGAGGTCTAATTCTTTGGCAAGATCGAGCATATGTTCCGAACTGCCCGACTCCAAAGCTTCGATCGCGAGCAAGAGCAAATCGAGTTCGACTTTAGTTCGGCGCGGACAACCAGCTCCAGCAATTGCTGGATTTGGCAAACTCTCCAGGATGCCCAGGAGCGGTTCGGACATGGGACCATTAATCAGCGATGCACTCATATTACGAAAATCGATCGACTAGTATAGAAGCGGGGTTGAACTCTCAAGAGATCTAGACTCAATTTCGTGGCAAAATTGTTGCAATATTAGCTAGTTGGTTTTTATCGGTACATCCACCAACCTCAGCATACCCGACGTTTGGTTACTAACTACCAATAGCTCGATTGACAATTCACCACTAACCATTGACTATCGATCTTTCTCTAACCCTAATTTATCACTACAAGTAATGGATCTTAAAACTCTCATTCGCGATATTCCAGACTTTCCCAAACCCGGAATCCTGTTTCGCGATATTACCACCCTCCTGCGCGATCCAAAGGGGTTACAATACTCGATCGATGCACTGGCGGAACAAGTTGATGCGCTCGATCCCGAATATATTGTGGGGATGGAATCGCGGGGATTTATCTTTGGTGCGGCACTGGCTTATAAATTAGGGATTGGCTTTATTCCCGTCCGCAAACCAGGTAAACTCCCAGCCGACGTGCATACTGTCGAGTATGCGTTGGAATATGGCACCGACAAGCTCGAAATTCATCGCGATGCAGTCGTCCCCAACAGTCGCGTGGCGATCGTCGATGACTTGATTGCAACTGGCGGCACAGCAGTAGCAACGGCTCAATTAATCCAAGAAGTAGGCGGTAAGTTAGTTGGATGTGCCTTTGCGATCGAACTCGACGCTCTTAACGGTCGATCGCGGTTACCCAATGTCCCAATTATTTCATTAGTACATTACTAGAACCGATCGACTGTAACGGGGCGTATCGAGTTCGATCGCGGTTATTTCAGTTTGGTATATCGAGCAGAAACTACCCGGACATTCCCCGATACGCCACTAACCACATAAAAAGTTTCGCCTCTGCGAAATACCAACTTCACTGGGGTGCCTTTGATATCGTCAGGAACGATCGCCATACACTCACCACGATTGAGTTTGGCAACGGGTTTGAAGGTGGGATAATCGCGAACGTAGGTAGCATCATTCGCGATCGAGCAAGCAAATTGCGGAGCGTTAGAATTTGATTCTTGTGCTGTTACTGGAGCCGTGGAAATTCCGACTAGCGATATTATCGTAATTAGTTGACCGATCGATTTTTTCATGGTGGATTGTAGACTCTGTACATATCTACAAGATAACTAAGATCGTTTCAGGAATACTAGGTAATAATTTATACGCTATCGATCTACAGATTATAAATGGAATCGCACTCAGGAAATCGCCGCCCTAGACATCGCCCAAACGGCAGCATTGCGCCTCAATTTACCGTTTGTTACCATCGATGTCGCCCAAACGATCGCAGGGGACTGGATTGTCATCGAATGTAACGATGCTCAGGAGAGTGGTTATGGGGCTGTTTCTCCGTTTGGATTGTGGCAAAATATAATTAGGGTGGAACGGCAACTGGGAAGCTTGCGTCGCGATCTCTAAACCCTCGATCGCTGCCACCATTCGGTTAGTACGGTACCGCACACAATTCCGCGATAACAGTCGATCGGTTAAACTAGGTGGAGCAGATTTTTACTAATACAAGCATTTTTTATGAATAACGCCGCCATCGCGCCCCTGCTGATCGTAAGTATTTCAAACTTCCTAAATATTTACTTAGTAATTATTTTCGTGCGGCTACTATTGACATGGTTTCCCAATGTTGACTGGATGCAGCAAATTGTCGGCGTGCTCAGTCCCGTTACCGACCCTTACCTTAATTTATTCCGGTTCGTCCCACCCATCGGATCGATCGATTTGTCCCCAATTATCGCAATCTTTGCGTTGCAATTTGCCATGCAGGCATTGACATCACTCGCTCCAGCATTATTGGGATATTAAGGGACAATTTTTGATTACCTCATAAATAACGTGACAACCGCAACGCTAATTTATATTCTCCTTTTGTTGTTGAATCTAGTTGGAGTCGTTGGGGCAGTGGTGCCGATCGTACCTGGCCCCAGCTTGATTCTCGGTGCATCGGTTATCGCTGGAGTTCTCTATCATTGGGATAATGCGATGGTGACGATCGTGGTCTCTAGTATCGTCCTCGTCATGTGTTTCACGATCGAGCAGTTAGCGGGCATCTGGGGCGCACAAAAAGCCGGAGCCAGTCATTGGGGTCAAATCGGTTCGATCGTCGGTTTATTCCTCGGATTCTTTGGGCTGCTGCCAGCTTTACCCTTTGGTGGCCCCTTAGTTGGACTATTTTTTGGGCCGTTTATCGGTGCGGTCGTCGGCGAGCTATGCTATCCCCGGAAAGTACCGCTCGCCGATCGATTTTCAATTTCGTTCAAAGCCGGAGTAGGCATCGTTGCTGGCTCGGTTATCGGACTGATCCTGCAAGGTTTACTATCGCTGATTGCCGCGATCGTGTTTGTGGTAACGACATGGCATTTAGGAATGCCGATGGGAGTCTAATCGTTGACAGTAGTTTTGTAGGGTGGGCACTGCCCACAGCATCAATTCCGGCCGATCTAAGTTTTAATAAACTTACGATCGAGTCAATCTTTTTATAGATTTTCTTGATATACTCGATCGCGTTTTTAGGAATTTATCGATCGATTATTTGGTGCGACAAAAAATGGTGTGGTGGCACTGCCCAACTTACAAACTACTAATTCGATCGAGTTATTAGGAATTTGTCTATCGATTATTTGATGTGATAAAAATGGTGCGGTGCGCACTGTCCAATTTACGAATTGCAAGCTTTTTATAGATTTTCTTGAGATAATCGATCGCGTTTTTAGGAATTTATCGATCGATTATTTTGTGTGACAAAAAATGGTGGGGTGGGCAGTGCCCACCCCACAAACTGTATCTTTATTTAATATTTTTCGATCTTATTAGCTAGGCTGCATAATTTTTGATGGTATATGGAGTCTAATTTTTACATGTTGCGGGGTCGAATTCGACTCTGTATGAGTACAGAACATGTCTGTTTTTATCTGCGTCTGGGCGATTTCTGTCCGAAGTAGTTGCGTCTGAGAATCCAGCAGTAGTAGCAACCTCTAGCAACTTTGTATTCTTTAATATTGTTGGATCTCCATCAACATATGGCTTCTCATTCTCAGGCAGATTTGAAGTATCATTACCCAAGATATCTGCATCTTGACCTGGAACTATTTTGTCAAGAGCAACCATTAACACGATAAAAGGAGGTTGTTTGACTTTGCTGCATGGTATTCCTGCTGGATATTGTTGTAATATTCTTTTCGTCGGATAAGCTTTTAGGTCGGGATATTTAGTGTAATAGTCTCTCAGTCGTGCGGTAGCTGCTTGGTCATAGGCACCAAAAGGCTTTGTTCCACCACCGCTAGGAGAACCATTGTTTTGTTGATTCGATGGCAACTGAGTAGTTGCGGAACCAGCTGGTTTGGTCGTTGGTGTTGTCACTGGTTGTTGACTTGTTTTCGGCGGAGTAGTCGGCGGAGTATTTGAGGAGGTCTGTCCGCCGCCATCATCATCTGTATTTGGGTCGGCTGTAGCTTGTGGTTTGGTAGGAGTCGGCGCTTTAGTTGCTGGCTTAGGTGATGTTGTGGGTTTAATCGATGGCGTAACTATTGGCTTGGGCGATGCCTTACTAGTCTCGCCTTTTTTAGTAGGGGGTTTGCTGGGCTTGGGACTAGGAGTGTTAAAAATCTCGGGATCGAAGATGCCACCTGCTGCTGGTGCTTTAGTTGGCTGATTCTTACTGCCTTTGGGCGTGTTAGTTGCGGTCTTTTTCGGTGGGGTACGAATTGGTGATGCGGGAATCGTTGTTGAGTATTTGGGAGCGGTAGGAGCGACAGGGGTACTCGGTTTGTAGACAGGCGGTAAGACTGGTTGTGCTGGAGTTGGTGTCGGGATCGGTTCTGGTGCTTGGGGAATGCGTTGGAGTTCGTTGGGGGTGAGTTCGACGACTTTGACGGTGCCAGGGTCGGCTTTTATGCCTTCAGGTTGTGCCTTGGTGAGAATCGGCAATAAATAAGCGCCGATCGCGGCATGTATCGCGATCGATGCCATAATCGTTACCGTCAGCGGATCGCGGAGGATGTCTAAAAAATTATTGCGGGAGTAAGATCGAACCATATCACTATAAAACGCTACCGATCGGACATCAGGGATAAATAACTCAAAACCTAAATTGCAATGCGATCGCTACAGCCCAACTAAAATCCTCGATCGCTATTCTACCCTTGAGTGTTCCCTAACCTACGTTTACTAATCGGAGTTTATCGCTATTTAGTCGAGCACCCGCTCCAAAACTCGATCGATTCTTTCGTATACCCAACCTAATTCTGCCTCCTCGATACAATAGGGCAGCATCAGATACAATACATTACCCAGGGGACGGAGTAAAAGCCCACACTCGATCGCTTGATGCCGAATTTCCATGCCGACACGATTGAGATATCCCGCTCGATCTCGATTGATAATATCGACAGCAGCGATCGTTCCCCTCGTCCGCAATCTACTTAATTGGGGATACTTGTCGGCTAGCGGCGCTAGATACTGGCGATGCCGTGTTTCCATCTGGCAGTTAGCTTCTCGATCGCTGATATTTACATCGTCATTAAATGACTTGCGCCAACTTTGCTGCCTGAGTCGCGATCTCGGCGACAATTTTCGGGAATAATTCTTAAGATCTGATTATTTTTTAAAAATACTTCACTGATGCGAGCTGCGGCGGAGCTAACGTGCAGTTCGGTAACAAGGCTAACAGGCAGCAACACCGCTGTTACTTTCATAGCATTCGAGCGATTATCATAAAAGTTTACAAAACTTGACCGCACCGCCTAAGTTAAGCGAAACTTACGTATAATGCCAGTAGCGACTAAAACAAATAATAACTTTTCTAAAGTGGCGAGCGCTGGGATCTTGCTGGCGATCGGCAATTACCACCAACCACTAACCCAACGCTAGATTCCGAACAGATCCGATCGACATAAACTGGAGGGCTTACAGACCGATGAGCATGGAGACGCTAGAGTTTATCATCTATCCCGATGGACGAGTACAGGAAAAAGTCACTGGTGTAGTGGGTCAAGCTTGTACTGTCGTAACGGCAGCGATCGAATCCGAGCTAGGTCGTGTAGTCAGCCAGGAACAAACTGCGGAATATTTCGCGCAAACTGCCGAATTAACGCCAACTGTTGCCGATCGAGTTACCTTGTAACCGTTATTTAGTAACGATCTCGCATCGACCGTCCTTGAAGTCCATCATCTCTATCCCCATCACCACCTATGTCACACTTTAGCAACATCAAAACTAAGATCCGCAACATCGAATCCCTGACGGCAGCACTCACCGATCTAGGTATCGATTGGAAAACAGGAGCGCAGCCAGTACGTGGCTACAAAGGCGATAGCCGTACCGCAGCAGTCACGATCGCGCAGGAAAATGGCTACGATATCGGCTTTAGTCGCAACGAAGATAACGAATACGAACTAATCGCCGATCTGCAATTCTGGCAACAAAACTGGTCTGTCGATCGATTTATCAGTCAAGTCACCCAACGCTACGCTTATCATACCGTCGTCACAGCAGCGACCAAACAAGGTTTTCAGGTCGCCGAAGAAGTCGATCGCCAGGATGGTTCGATTAAGCTCGTCGTCCAACGGTGGAGTGCGTAGTCGATGTCAGACTTTACCCCACCATTAGATCGCGATCGATCTGGCTTGGAGCCAGAACTCGGTGGCTTGCTCCGCGATGCTGGAGATCGATCGGGTTTAGAACCAGAATTAGGTGGGGTATGGCGGCAAAAGGGCGTATATGTGGATGAGATGACTTGTATCGGTTGTCGCCACTGCGCTCATGTCGCCCGGAATACATTTTTCATTGAGCCGGAGCATGGTAGAGCTAGAGTAGTTCGTCAAGACGGTGATGTCGAAGATACGATCCAAGAAGCGATCGACACCTGCCCGGTCAACTGTATTCAGTGGGTAGATTATACCGAGTTGAAAAAATTAGAAGCAGAACGCCAATATCAGGAGATTCCCACCGCTGGCTTTTTAGTAGACCATGCCACAATTGCGGCCAGAATCCGTCGTCGCAAACTCAAGAAAGCAACCTAATTAGCGTGAGAGTTTAGATCGAGAAGAGCCTAGAGACTGAAGTCTCTGCTCATGATGCGAAGTCCGCCTTCGCAACGCCAGCTACGATTTCAATCGTTGGCGGTACTAGAACGAAGCGAATATTCTTAACCCGAACTGACGTTATTTAGATTCAGGATCCCACCCGAGCAGCCACACCTGGACTCAGCGCTGATGCGGCTGACAACGATCGCAATTACCACAACGCCAAGCTGCGGACTGCGGCTGACAGCCGAAGGCAGTTAATAAATATGCCCAGCGACAGCCTGGATGTTTGATATAGACCTCAACTTGTCGATCGAGCAAATGTTGTTGCGATCGAAGGGATTGCCAATTTGGTAACCGATCTGGCTCTTTCCGACGATATTCAAACGGAGTCTCCCAGACCAATTCGCCGATACTGTGCAACAGGGATAAGGCGACTGCCGCTTGCGGAAATTTTCGTTCGATTTCAGCAATATTACCCCGAACTGGTAATTGCTTGGCTAATGCCGTGGCTGCCTCGTAAGATCGATCGACCTGCTGGGTAAAAAATTTGTGCCGTTGTCGATCTTCAGGGTAGAGTAACCCACTAGGTTCGCAGGTTAATAATAATGCGGCGGCAGGTTTGCCGTCGCGACCCGCGCGACCGATTTCTTGGAGATACTCCGCTAATAAAACGGGTGGTTGAAAATGCGCGATCCAGCGCACAGCAGCCTTATTAATCCCCATCCCAAACGCACAAGTACAGATGGCATATTGCAGCTTGCCGCTCAACCAATCGTCCTCGATCCGACGACGCGCTTGGGGACTCAATCCCGCATGATAAGCTGCCGTCCGATCGCCTGTCGCGATCGCTAAATCAGCCAATTCTTCGCTAGTTTGACGGGTGCGGACGTATACCAGTCCCGATTGACGCGGATATTGCTGAATGAATTTGGTTAATGCTGTCCGTCTGCCGCGTGGTGTCCACACCGATTTTACGGCTAAGTGGAGATTTGGGCGGTGGGGATCGAGGATGAATTTAGTTGGCTGTTCGAGTTGTAGGACGCGAGCGATCGTTTGCCGGGAGAGCGGGTCGGCTGTCGCTGTAAAGGCCGCGATCGAGATTTTGGTACCAATCGACTTAGTTTGAATTAAGGCGGTGCGAATCGCCCCCAAGCGCCGATAGGTGGGACGAAAAGTTTCGCCCCAATGTACCAAACAGTGGGCTTCATCGAGAATCAGTCGATCGATCTGAAGTGCGGGAGCGCAGAGTCGCGTCCATACTGGCTGCGTCAGCAGTGTTTCGGGCGAGACGTACAACAATCGCAATTGGCACTGTTCTACAGCTTGAAGTGTTTGTTTGCGCTCGGCGGCGGGAAGTTCGCTATGGAGCAAACCAGCAGGTAATCCTTTTGCAGTTAGTTCTCGCACTTGATTTTCCATCAAGGCGACTAATGGCGAGATGACTAGCGTAACTCCAGTACTGAGGAGTGCGGGCAATTGAAAGCAGAGAGACTTACCGCCACCTGTAGGCATGACAATCAGGGCATCCCGCTGTGCGAGTAGGCACTCAACAATCTCTGCTTGGGGCGATCGAAATTCATCGTACCCCCAAATTTGTTTTAATGTTTGTTTAATCCGATCCATCTTGTTAGATCTCTGGCATGAAGGCGTAGCGATTGAAATCGCCGATAGTTAACCCAAGTTGCTACCTATAGAACGCCTACGATTGAAATCGTGGCTAATGTTGCAAAGTCCGCCTGTCTTGAAAAGGTGCTCTACTTGGGGAGACCCCAAGACCTAATGGTCGGCTAGCCGACCAAATGCACTTTTCGCTTCGCGGACTAATAAACTAGTCCGCGAAGGCAGGCTTTTGCCGCGAGCGGCAACAACCGGACTTTGCATTCCGAGGAGCGGTTTATAACCGCTTAGGTTGTAGGTAGCAACTTGGGGTAGTTAACCAAAGTCCACCTATGTTAACTAAAAGCTAGGGTTACCCAAGGGTAACCCTAGCTAGTTTACCCAGATAACTCGATCGGGTAACACACTTTGCGACTGTTTATTTGGTGCCTAAAAGCTCGGCACGATCGCGATCGGATAATTTCCAGACATTGCCATCGAGGGCCATTTGCTCGATCGCTGTAGCCAGCCGCAAGGCTTTGAGTGCCTGCTCGCCACCGACAGAAGGTTCGCTGCCGCACCTAACACAGTTAACAAAATGCTCTAATTCGGCATAGAGCGGCTCGATATTTTTGACGTAAACTTTTTCAATTAGGCCATCTTGACGATACAAGCCTTGGTGGTACTCATTGAGCAAATCGGCATTGTGGCGATGGATTAAGATTTCATTGCTGAGGAAATTGGCTTCTGTCAGCGATTGACGACAATGCGCAGCGATCCGGCGCATCTTGCGGTGGGTAACTTTGCTAGCTGTCAGCGTTGCGACGACACCATTGGCAAAACCGAGGGTAGCGGTGACATAATCCAAATATTTTGATTCGGCACAGCGACTGCCACTAGCAGTCAAGCCGACAACGGGAGCACCCGCAAGTTCGAGTAATAAATCGATGTCGTGGATCATCAGATCCAACACGACAGACACATCGTTAGCACGATTGGAGTAGGGACTCATCCGGTGTGCTTCGAGAGCTAACACCTTCTCGGTTTTGAGTACCTGGCTGAGTTCTTGAAAAACGGGATTGAAGCGTTCGATATGTCCGACTTGGAGAATGCACTGAGATTCAGCAGCAGCGTTGACGAGCGCTTCAGCTTCGGCGATCGTCGCCGCGATCGGTTTTTCGATCAAGACGTGAATTCCAGCTTGGAGACAAGCAATCCCGACTTCATAGTGCAAGCGAGTGGGCACAGCAATACACACAGCATCGACTTGAGAGATCAGATCGCGATAGTCTTCATAAAATCTAGCCTTGTACTTACTCGCGGCTTCTAAACCGTTTTCGACATTGACATCGGCAATGCCAACTAGCTTGATGTTCTTGAGCAAGCTCAATACTCTAGCGTGGTGTTGTCCCATATTGCCGATCCCGATCAGCCCTACTCTAAGTGGTTGAGGCGAACCCGATTGCATCTCGATCTGTGACTGTCTGGCTGACATGCTATTTTTCACTCTAAAATGTACTCCTCCACCATGAATTCAGTTATCAGCGATCGGTTATCGATCGAGTTGGTACTGGGGCTTGCGTTGCCCAACATCAGCTCTTAACTAACAGAAGGGAAGCTTAACCGAGCGGTTGAAAAATGTTCGCCTACCATTGGTGTGAATAACAGCTCGCTGTTGACTGGTCGATCTATCTGTGACGATCGCGATCCGATCTTCGCATATTATTAATTGTAAAGAACAGAAAAGTTTTGTTTATGTTCCTAAAGATGGAATTTTTCTCATTTGCGTACCGATCGTCACAAAGATAAACAGCTCCAGGACGATCGGGAAAAGTTACAATATAAGCTCATTATTTTTCTTTCGATTCCTATCTTTTAGTCATTGTGAAAGCAGTCGTTCTCCTCTCAGGTGGTTTAGATTCGTCGACAGTGCTGTACCTGGCAAAAAGTGAAGGTCACAGTTGTTATGCCCTCTCGTTTGATTACCAACAACGCCATCGGCGCGAACTGCAAGCTGCGAGCGAGATCTCGACTGCTGGTGGCGCGATCGCCCATCAGGTAGTCAGTTTCGATCTGAGCTTGTGGGGTGGCTCCGCACTGACCGATCGCGAGATAGATTTGCCGCAGCACCGGGATCCCAATGCAATGTCAGAATCGATTCCGATTACCTATGTTCCCGCCCGCAACACGATCTTTTTGAGTTTTGCCCTGGCATATGCCGAGGCCATCGCTGCCGATCGGGTTTATATTGGCGTTAATGCACTGGATTATTCTGGCTATCCCGACTGTCGCCCCGACTACATCGAGGCGATGCGCTCGGTGTATCGACTCGGCACCAAACAAGGGCGAGAAGGCGAACCGATCGAGATTGTGGCACCGCTGATCGATCTCAAAAAGACCGAAATTATCCAGCTTGGCGATCGGTTGGGCGTACCCTGGGCAAAAACTTGGTCTTGCTACTCAGGCGATCCAGTCCCCTGTGGGGTCTGCGATTCTTGTCTGCTCCGAACGGCAGCTTTTAGCGAACTCGATCGGCAAGATCCAGCGATTTCTTGAGCAGTGGTTGGGAAGTATGGGGAAGAGCAGGAATTTTGGGAGCAAGAGTTAGTCAGAGGCGCAGATTTCACCCATCCGGACACATGTGTCCTGCCGCTTTTGCTAAGGCAAACGCTTCGCGAACGCGGCACCCCTATCTTGAAAAGGTGCTCCCAGGAGGTGATTTTAATCACTAGCCACTAGCCACTAGCCACTAGCCCCTATCCTCACTACCTTGCAATCGAACCCGATCGATTCTGGGGCCAGCAGTAGAAACCACCGTTAACTTCCAGTCCCCATAATTCAAGAATTCCCCAGCTTGCGGGAAATGTTGCAATTTGTTAAGCAAAAATCCAGCGAGCGTTTGGTAATCATCAGCCAAGGGGAGGGCGATCCCCAGTTGGGAGTTGAGATCTTCGAGATTGATTTGTGCTTGGATCAAAAATGTACCGTCAGCAAGTTTTTGGAGTAATTGTGTCGGTCGCTCGGAGGTTACTTTGAGTCCAGTCATCGCCGCGATCGCATCTTGGCGGGTAATCAAACCAGCAGTATTGCCAAATTCATCAACCACGATCGTCATGTGCGTATCGGATTTCTGCATCTGACTGAGGACGATGCTAGCTGGAGTGGATTCGATGACAAATTCTACGGGTTGAATCCAATCACCGATCGGGATTTGTCCGGCGGCTTTGCCCTGAGCGAGCATGGGGACGAAATCTTTGAATGAAACTACGCCCACAATCCGATTGAGAGAGTCATCGGTGACGGGATAGCGGGAATAGCCAGTCGTGGTGACTTTAATTAGCAGTGTTTGACAAGTGGCAGAGCGGGGAATGGTCGCGATTTGGGTGTTTGGTACCATGATCGCTGCTGCCAAGACTCCAGCAAATTCAAATACTTTGTTTAATAACTCCCGTTGCTCTAGCACCAGTCCACTCGATTCGCGTTCGGTGGTAACGATCGTTTGTAGCTCTTTGAATGTCATCCGACTGTAGTAATCGCTGCGAGCCTTGATACCCAGCAACCGCAAACACAGACGTGTCGAGCGATCGAGTACCCAGATCAACGGACTGAAAATTCGCGCGATCGCTAAACTGGGAGTACCTAAAAATCTGGCAATTTGTTCGGCATAAATCAGTGCGATCGATTTGGGAATCAGTTCGCCAAACACAATTTGGAGATAGGCTAACAGCACGAATGTCAGTGCAGTTGCTAGCGAGTGCGCTAATGGCAGATTTACTAGGCGCTCAGTAAAAATTTGGGCGATCGCGCGTTCGCCGATCCAACCGAGGGTCAAACTTGAAAGGGTAATCCCCAACTGAGTGGTAGATAGCAACCGCTCGATGCTACGCTGTAAATCTTGCACTTTTCTGGCAAGATCGTCCCCAGATGCGACTAATTGAGCGATACGCGATCGCCGCACCGAAAAGATCGCAAACTCCGTAGTCACGAAAAAGGCATTAATCAGGATCAACCCAAATACTACTAGAAGTCGCCTCCCAATTTCTGTATTGCCTAGTAGTGGCGGATAGTCACTCATTGCTTGGGATAGGGGGAGGGGAAATGTGAGTAGAGGAAGAGAGTGTAAATTAGTTAGTGAGATGCAAAGATCTTACCCACCCCGCCGCTTTGCGGCACCCCTCCCTGGAGAGGATTTTAATCACTAGCCACTAGCCACTAGCCACTAGCTACTAGTCACTAGTCACTATCCCCTATTTAACAGGCAACCCAGAGATTTCCAGTTGCAGTTTTTTATCTGTATCTGTCAATTGTAACGAGACAGTTTTGACTTTATCGAGAGCATTTTTGGGAATTGTGACTATAACCTTGGCTTCTTTGCCATTGGCAAGTAGACTACTGGGTAAGCCAGTCGTAGTTGCATTCAAGGTTTGAGCGCGATCGTTAGTGACACTAACCGTACTTTGACCGAAATTGACTGATTGACTGCCGCGATTGACTAGGGTGACTTCATATTTGACATTCGCACTTTTGGCATCGATCGACTTAACAGCAATCTCGATCCCTTGATCTTCTCTGACGATCGGCAGTGTGACTACAGGGATGCCAGCTTGAGGATCGTTTTTGACGGCTTTTTCAAAAATTTGTGCTTGTTTTTTAGCCTCTTTAGCTTGCTGGGCATCTTTTTTCGGCTCTTCAATACCAATTTGTTTTTTGACATTAGCAATCAATTCTTGCTCTTGCAATAACTCCAGCCCTTTGGTTTTGAGATTTTGAGCGTTGCCACCTTTGGTATTATTGGGACGAATATCTGGCTGGGTAACACCTTTGAGTGCCTCGTGTCCCGAGACAAAGCCCAGCACACCACTCATAATTCCAGCAGCCAGCATAAAAAATAATAAGATGCTAGTCAGTAGTAACGTGCGATCGTTTTTGATACTTTTTTTCATAAGGAATGGGAAATATGGGAATAGAGGAAAGATGTTAGTTATCCCGGAAGGTGGGCTGTTTCCAACACTTAGATTCTCACCTCATCGATATTTATAATTAGTTACTGGCTTATCTAATACTTCTTCCCTAAACCCTCTTGCCGTTTGTTGCGTTCTTCTAGGGCGTGTCCGAGCAGATAGCAGAACATGGCAACATTGAGAATAAAGATGCCACATTTGAGTAGCGAGACTTTGTGAAAAATTTCCACTATTTCGACTGGAATTGTGATGCCGACGATCCCTACTACTAAGATCGTTGCCCAGGCTTTTTGGTTCCATAAGCCGATCGCTTCTAAACCGCTCACCGCAGCGTAGATGAGCGCGACGAGCGCCCCAAGCTGCATTTTTGTAGTCGATACACTCAAAACCTGATTCAGTCCGGCCTTGATGAGTTCTTGCCTGCCAGTAGTCATATAATCTTCAGCAAAGGCAAACAAGTCGTCGTACTTTTTAGATGTCAGAAATAAGCCGATCGCTACAGCAGTCAATAATCCAGCCGTAAAACATTTGTAAATTACAATCGCAACTAGCGCACGCGGACGGTGTTGAAGTTCGGACATCGCGGTGAAAGTGATAAATAGGGCAAAGCGATCGACAACAATAGTTTACCCTCAATTGTCTGATTCCCATCGATTCACCCCCGTCTAAGTACCCATAATTATGCTTCAATAGTAGAATCAGAGGGAGTTAGCAATTTTTCAAACGGGCGCGATCGTCCATCATTTTTTTATCAGGTTATAGTCACATCATGAGTTTAGATACCAAAATCGAGGTCGATTCTAGCACCCATAGCCGCCGTGCTTGGCCGGGATTAATTGAAACTTACCGAGCGTATCTACCAGTGACTGCGACTACTCCAGTCGTCACCCTGCACGAAGGCAATACTCCCTTGATTCCCGTCCCAACGATCGCCGCAGAAATCGGACGTGGGGTAAAGGTTTATATTAAATACGATGGTCTCAATCCCACAGGCAGCTTCAAAGATCGGGGGATGACGATGGCAATCACCAAAGCGAAGGAGGCTGGTGCAAAGGCAGTGATCTGTGCCAGTACTGGCAACACTTCCGCTGCTGCTGCCGCCTATGCCATGCGGGGCGGAATGCGCTGTTACGTCTTGATTCCCGATGGTTATGTTGCTTTGGGTAAGTTAGCACAAGCCTTGCTTTACGGTGCAGAGGTATTGGCAATTAAAGGGAATTTTGACGATGCATTGACGATCGTCCGGCAGATGGCCGAAAATTACCCGATTACGCTAGTAAATTCAGTCAATCCCTACCGCTTAGAAGGTCAAAAAACAGCCGCATTCGAGCTAGTCGATGCTTTAGGTGACGCACCGGATTGGTTGTGCATTCCCGTCGGTAATGGTGGGAACATTACCGCCTACTGGATGGGCTTCAATCAGTATTATCAAGATGGCAAATGTCAGCAGTTGCCCCAAATGATGGGATTTCAAGCAGCAGGAGCCGCACCCCTGGTGCATGGCGAACTGGTGAAAAACCCCGAAACGTTAGCAACTGCAATCCGGATTGGTAATCCCGCTAATTGGGAAAAAGCTGTAGCAGCGAAGAACCAGAGTCATGGCGAATTTAATGCTGTTACCGATGCCGAAATTATTGCCGCTTATCGGTGGTTGGGTAGTAAAGAAGGTATCTTCTGCGAACCAGCAAGTGCGGCTTCGGTTGCGGGGTTGCTCAAAGTCAAAGATCGCGTCCCCAATAATGCTACTGTCGTCTGTGTCTTGACGGGTAACGGTCTTAAAGATCCCGATACGGCAATTAAAAATAGCATCAATCCGTTCCAACAGGGAATCGCGGCCAACCTAGACACAGTAGCCACGGCCATGGGATTTTAACGCTAGGTATTTCCTTGTAAATAAATATTAGCCAATTTGATGACGCTCGCGTTTCTATTCTTTAGAAATAGCGAGTGTTTTTTGTGGCACTATGAGTACATCAAAAAATGGATTTTAGATCGGATATTACTTACCAAACTGTTACTACTATTATCGGTGATTTTACAGCTATTTTCGATCCATAAAATAAAGCTAGATCTGTTTCTGTAAACAGATCTAGCTCAAAATAATATTAGATATTTAAATCTGGGCAAATCGATCGATTATGCAGCTAATTCTTTCTCAGTTGGCGCGCCCGTCCGATCGATTAAATTCAATACATCACCCTGTGGCAAACTCAGTTCGCTCGTAGGTGCTAATAGATTGAGAAATCGATCGGCGATATCATCTTGTCGTCCCAAGAAAAACTGCTCCCAAGTGGCTTGAGTTGGAGCAACATGACTGTGAACTTTACAAGCAGGGGATTTAGCATTATTCCCAGCTAGTTCGCGTTTGACAGTGAATTGGAAGACACAGAGACTATTAAACCGGACATCTTTAGCGCGTGCGGGAATTGAATTAGCGATCGCGTGGCATTTAGTTACTTCATTGACTAATTGTTGCCAATGCGAGCTAAAACTTGCTTGGTTGGCACCTTTGGCGACATACGCTAATCCGATTTCATGTAAGGGTTGATTTTGGTCGTCTAGTAGCAAGACTTCATAACATTGAGCGGTGCCATATTGCTCGCGGTTGCTGTAGAGTTGCTTGTTGTATTGTCCAGCGACGACTAAGCGACCTTCTTGACGAGAATTTTGACGATCGAAGGCAAATAATGGCGAGCGAGGTACCACCAACATGCGTGGCGATTGAATTAATAATCCGCGTTCTTTACCGCCGCTGTTGTATTCATAAACGATCGTTTGCGACGCGTCGATTTCGCGCCAGCCTGCTTTAGCCATTTCTGTTTCGGTGATGAAATAACCGCACTCACTAGCACCATTTTCACCCCGCAAGGCTTGGATGCGGGGTAGGCGGGCATTGGGATTGACGTATTCGGGTGCGGCAAAGCGATCGCGAGTGGTGGTTTGAATATTCGGCAGTTCTACTGTGGTTGGGGCTGCACTCAGATCGATCGTTTGGGGAGGATGTTCTTTGATAGCCATGATTTTAGGGGAAGTCTTAGATTTGTTCGTTGTTAGTACAAGTATATCATATTTTTATAAAATAGTACTGACGTTCTGAAGAAAATTTAAAAATCGGCGATCGGCACTTGCGGAAAGAAAATTGGTAGGTTATCGCTGGCAACAGTGTAAATTTCAGGCAGGCGATTGGTGCTACTGGGAACGTGATGGGAATAATTACAATAATTGACTCCGTTAGCTGCGATCCACATGCAAACCTTTCTCCAACAGCTACTGGCAACCCTAAACCAACCTCAAGCTACTGAAGCGCAACTACACAGCGCTGTTGGTAAATTTTATAATTCGCTGAGCATCGCTAGCGATCGTGAAATCCAGACTGCCGTGGCAATGTTGGCGACCACGCTCGATCTCGATCCCTTGAATCATGCCGGTCAAGCGGCAATGGTGATTGGCGCACTGATCCACCAAGGGCACGATCCGACACCCGCGATCGAGCCATTAATCGATCGCTTAGACTATCTATTGACGATGTGCGGTCGGATGGTTACTGCCGTGGAACTAGAACTGGACAAAACCGCTGGCACGATCGATCGGGAAGAAGAAAATCTATTCGAGCGAACTTTGAGTTCGCTCGCACCCACTAGACAAATTGAAATGGATGCATGGCGAGCATTGGCAGAGTTCTTTTATTTACCGGGTGTAGAGTTATTCTGTAGCAGTCCCGCCGCACGCATAGCTGGAAGATACCTCCGAGATTTAACCAAACCGATCGCGCATTATCATTGTGGCGCTCATTGGCTCGATCGCATTTTATCAGTCCTATTTGACGAGCCAATTTTGGTCATCGAGCCGAGTACACAGTTAGGATTTCAAGGGAAAATGTCTGGCATCGGCGACAATTTTCAACTGCATACACTCTTAATGGATGTATTCCCTCACAAACAACCTTGGAATATTCGGCGGCGCGTCGAGCGCCAAGCGGTAGAGATCGCGCTGGGGAACGGCTCACAGTCTGACGATAAGGCGATCGTCGGTGCATGGAATTTATATAATTGGCAAGCTGTTGGTGCCGATGTAAAATTGCCCGATGCTAACGATCGCAGCAGCAGTCAATATTGGATCTGGGGAGAAGGCTGTCCCGAAGATATCCCAGTTTTTTCCGGTTTTCGCACGATTTTATTAGGCGCGCCTAGTTATAACCGCAGCTTTGGGTCGCACCGCGCTTTTGCCAGTCTGCCCGCGCAAATTACCTGCGATCGGCTTTTAACTCGCGAGGAAGTGGCTGCCTGGTTGACAATGATGGCTGCATCTACCTAATTACCTGTGACTGAATCTAGCCCAGCCGAGCGATAATCTGGCGATAAATGCCAGATCGATCGAAAAAAAGCCGAGGAGAAAACCTCGACTAACCGTTAAACCGGATAAATTAAATCGTGTAATCTAGAAATTAGACAGCTTCGATATTTTTTTCACCAGTCCGAATCCGCACGACTTGCTCGACGGGACTGACAAAAATCTTGCCATCACCGATTTCACCGGTGCGAGCAGCAGAAATAATTTTATCTACTACCATATCCACTTGACTATCTTCTACCACGACTTCGACTTTGAGCTTCTGGAGAAACTCGACGGTGTATTCCGAGCCGCGATAACGTTCGGTTTGGCCTTTTTGCCTCCCAAAACCTCTAACCTCCGATACAGTCATCCCGACAATACCAGCATTGACGAGCGCAATTTTGACTTCATCTAGTTTAAACGGACGGATGATTGCTGCGATCTTTTTCAACTCTAATTGCTCCTAAGCGCGTGTTTATATGCTCTTTTTGACCATGCCAACTTGACATTTTGTATCATTGTTGGACTAGTCAAACATGTAACTTTAGATACAAAATAACAGTATGACAGTTTCTCTAGGCATAGATTTTGGCACATCTGGCGCGAGATTAGTGGCGATCGATACCGATCGTAACGTGCTCTGGTGGGGAACTAGAGCCGTGCCGGATGGTGAATGGCGCGAGCCGCTATTTGCCCTAATTCAAGCAGTGCCGATCTCGATTAAATCGCGAGTAACGCGAATCGCGATCGATGGCACATCTTCGACCGTGCTCTTGTGCGATGCCCAGGGGCGGCTCGTGGGTACACAGTTGGCTTACAACGATAGTCGCGCGGTGGTTGTCTTGGATCGAGTCAGATCGATCGCCCCAGCCGAGCATCCTGTAATTGCTGCTACATCTAGTTTAGCGAAATTATTCTGGTTAGCAGATCGAGCCGAGTTCGATCGCGCGCGGTACTTACTACATCAAGCCGATTGGTTGGCAGCTCAGCTACATGGCAAATTGGGCTGGAGTGACTATCATAATGCGCTCAAACTGGGCTACGATGTCGAGCTGTTACGGTATCCAGATTGGCTAGAGCGACACCCTTATCGCCCATTATTACCGCAAGTCTTGAAACCAGGATCGTCGATCGGGACGATTTTACCGCAAGTAGCCAGAGAATTAGGCTTAGGGGCTGAGTGTGTTATCTGTGCTGGAACTACGGATAGTATTGCCGCTTTTCTCGCTAGTGGGGTCGATACTCCAGGCCAAGCGGTCACATCACTGGGTTCGACATTGGTTATCAAGTTACTCAGTTATACGCGGATCGATGCTTCTAAATATGGAATTTATAGCCATCGTTTAGGCGATTTGTGGTTGGTAGGTGGAGCTTCGAATACTGGTGGCGCAGTATTAAAGCATTTCTTTACCGATGCAGAATTGGTTGCATACAGCCAGGAAATCGATCCAGATCGACCTAGCAATCTCGATTATTACCCATTGTTGACTCCAGGCGAACGCTTCCCGATTAACGATCCTAATTTAGCACCACGACTTATCCCCAGACCCACTCTGCCCACTGATTTTTTGCACGGGTTACTGCTCGGTATCGCCACAATCGAAGCTCGTGGCTATCGACTCTTAGCCGAATTGGGTGCGACACCACTAACTACCGTGTACACCGCTGGCGGTGGTGCCCAAAATCAGGTGTGGACAAAAATCCGCCATCAACAGTTACAGGTGCCAGTCGCGCCAGCAGTACATCTAGATGCGGCTTATGGCACGGCATTATTGGCTCAAGTGGGAATCTAACGCTATGTCACGCCCCATAGCAACTGTCAGCAAATTTGGCTAGAATTTTAGTAGCGCTCGTAAAATAAAAAACTTTTAAGCAGCAAAGGCTTATCGCCAATATCGATTTGGCAGCAATCACGTTGCTGAGCGATCGAGATTGGCAAAACTACAGCAGTGCGATCGATCCAGAGGGACTATGGTGATGAATGTCAATCCTCAACTAATGACAGCGGTGGAACAGCTCGGTTATCGAGTGACGACTGGAGATGTGGTGACACATACTGGCATCCATTTAGAGCAGGCTCGATCGGGATTGCTGGATTTAGCCAGTCGCACTGGCGGACACCTGCAAGTAACCGACACTGGTGAAGTTATCTATGCTTTACCGCAAGATTTTCGGCAAGTTTTATTGCGAAATAATGTGCGTCTGCAAGTCAAGGCGTGGCTCGATCGAATTTGGCAAGTGGTATTTTATGCGATCCGGATTTCGTTTGGGATCTTCTTGATTGCTTCGATTTCGATCGTTTACCTGACAATTTTGGCAATTACATTAGCCGCATTATTTAGTAACGATGGGAATGGCGACTGTGGCGATGGTGGCGGTGTCTGTGTCTTAGATATTTTCAACTGGGGTGGCACTAGTACTAGTTATAGTAATTCTGGTACGCCGAATTCTACTGAATTAGCCAACCACGTACCAATTCGAGAAAAAACTCAACGAAAACGACTGAATTTTCTCGAAGCGGTATTTTCGGTATTGTTTGGGGATGGCAATCCCAATGCCGATCTCGAACAGCGACGGTGGCGATACATTGGCAATCTTATCCATCGTCAGCAAGGAGTCGCTATCGGCGAACAAATCGCTCCATATCTAGACGATCTCGGACAGGGTTACGATCGCGAATACGAAAACTATATGTTACCCGTATTGACGAAGTTTAATGGGATTCCCGAAGTTAGTCCGACGGGGCAATTGGTCTATCATTTTCCCGATCTTCAAACTACCTTAAAAGATGACCCAAGAGATTTCACGCGATCGCCTCAAATTTTGCGGGAGCGAAGATGGAAGTTTAGTAAAGCCACACCTACCCAAAAAAGTTGGGCGATCGGTTTATTTGCTGCCAATTTAGCTGGTATTATCATCCTGGCACTCATGTTAGCCGGATCTGGTAGTGGGGTGATAAGTGCTGCAATGACAGTATTGGCTGTCTATGGGATTGGATTGATGGCAATTCCTTCCGTTCGGTATTTCTGGGTGAAATATAATGATGCGCAAGTCCGCCGCCGCAATCTGTCGCGACATCAGCAGGCGAGTTTGTTACAGCAAGAAGATGTAGTTCGGGAGAAATTGGACTACGCCAAACAGTTTGCCAAACAACATAAAATTACCGATCGAGATATTATCTACACGACAGAAGAGGATGCTCTAGAGCAAGAATTCAAGCGACTAGAATGAAATTCAATGGATGTTATATAGCGGTTCCCAATCGAATGAGGTACACGTACTAGCCACTAGTCACCAGCCACTAGCCACTAAAACCACTAATAATGCCCTTCACTAGGATGAGAACCGCTATACTAACTCTTGGTTAAACACTAGCTACCACCGTTCGGTCTTCAGGAATCAGTCATTTACAACTGTATCTATAAATTTAGTGTAATTAAGAGATTAATCTTCAGATGGAAGACTTACAACAGCGCAAACTTTTATCGGCAGTGTGTCATGGATCGATTTTCTTCAGCTCTACGCTCTTGTCAGTAGCAATACCGATCGTGATTTTATTTGTCACGCAAGATTCAATCGTCAAACATAATGCGAGAGAATCTCTCAATTTCCATATTAATATCTATCTTTATGCCATTATTTGTCTCCCACTCATTTTAGTGTTGATTGGGATTCCCTTATTAATTTTGGTAGGTATTTTCAGTTTGATAATGCCTGTAATTGCGATCGTGCGAGTCTTAGAAGACTCCAACACAGCCTACAGCTATCCATTTATTTTTCGCGTGATTTAAGTCGCTCCAGTCACATGGTGCGAGCGGCTGGTTTACTGAAATATCCTAACGTTTTAGCAATTTCTGCCGCAGCCGACTGACAAATAAATCGAACTCGGGTAACTTCAACTGACTCGCAATCAGTGAAAATACTACCAAACCCACTCCACCCGCAATAACTACTTGCAAAATCGTTGTCACCATGCTGGTTGCTGGTACCAATTTTTGCCACCCCAAACTGACACCCCAAGTTGCCAAACCCGTAACGACACTAGCCGCAGCCAATCCAAATAGTGGGGTAAAACTCCGCCAAGGTAGACCATTTAACCGTCGATCGAGCGACCATAATAATGCGATACAAGAGATAACATTTACACAAACTGTCGCGAGTACCAATCCAGGTGCGCCGAGTGGTTTCCACAGCAGGAAATCAAACAGGGCATTGAGAAAGATATTTACGACGCTGATTTTAAATGGGGTACCGCCATCGCCGAGGGCATAAAATACCCGCACCAACACATCGCGTCCCAGATAGACAAACATACCCAAACTTGAAGCCAGCAATACCGAACCGACTAATTGTGAGTCTGCGGATTTAAACGCACCGCGTTGGTAGATAACTTGGACGATCGGTTGTGATAGTGCAATCATAATCGCACTCAACGGTAGCATGGTTACCCCAGTCAGTAATAACCCTTGCCGAATCCGATCTTTTAATTCCACCCAATCTTTGGGATCTGCCAGCCGCGAGAAAATCGGCAACAGTGGTACCAAAATCATCGTCGAGATGATTCCTAATGGTGTTTGAACTAAGAGATTGGAATACAGCATTGCTGGGGCAGCACCAGGGATAAATGAAGCAAAGTACATCGCCGTAAAGAGATTGATGTACAACATCCCCGAAGATAATGTTGCTGGCCCCATCACCGCTAGCGTTTCCTTCACACCCGGTCGCCACCAATCAAACCGCAGCCGCAATGTCCCCAATTTCGCTTTCCACTGGGCGTAGACTTGCACCAACCATTGCAGAATCGCACCGAGTAAGGTCGTCCAAGCGAGAAATTTACCGCCCAAAATTGCATATTCTGGCAATGAGATATTCGCGCCGAGTTGGATTGCTAAAATTCCCAATCCGACGATCGTGGTAATATTCGACAAGATCGGACTGATCGCTGGTAGCCAATACATATCAGCAGCATTGAGCGTACCAAAACCGATGCCGATAAAGCCCGATAAAACCGCCATAAAGGACATGATTTGCAGTTGATCGATCGCACTAGTTCGCACGGCGATGCCTCTCTCGATCGCGGCTTCTAGGCTCAGTCCTCTAGCCGTGGCGGTTTCTAAGGTAACATGAGTCAAGCCAGGGGCGGAAATATCGATAATATTACCCGCACATAAAATCAATAGCATTGTGACCACCAACAAAATACCGCCGACCATTGTGGTCATGGTTTCGACGAGCGGGGCAACATCTGACTGATTCTTTTGCTTGGAAATGCTACTGACGATCGCACTATGAAATGGCCCGTTAATCCCACCCAGCAGAATAAATAGAAAGCTCGGAATGGTATACGCATAGTTGTAAGCTTCGACAGTGGCTCCCACGCCAAAAGCTGCCGCAATTGCCATCTGTCGCAGCAATCCGGAAATTTTACTCAGGAGGGTAGCTACTGCCACGATTCCGGCAATTCTACCCATCGATTGGGCTGGTTTCTGACTTTCTGCCACAGTTATTTAGAGATGCTGAAGGGATGATTCAGGTTAACTCTAGCAGAATTTAGCCAACGCAGTAGGCACAGAGATTAGGGGATTAGGGTTGAGCTTCAGCAACGATGCGACGGAAAGTAAGGCTGATCCGACCTTCGGTGACATTAGCGCGTTTGATGGCGTGACTCCAAAATTCTTGGGTGCGCTGGCTCATATATAGTAACGAACCATGTGGTAGGAAATAGCTCAGGCGTTGGTCGTAATCGGCTTTCGATCGAAATGACAGTTTGCGTTCGGTACCCAAAGAGATAATGATAATCTGCGTCCCAGGTTCGAGGTTATCGATGTCGTCGGAATGGAAGCCCATTTTGGAGCGTCCATCTAGATAGTAATTAATCAAACAACTATTTGGCTCGAATCCTAATGTTTGTTCCAACTTGCTACAGAGCGGCACGAGTAGCGGGTGCATCGGCTTATTTTCATAGCTCACGCCAGAGTAGTCATAGGATAGACCATAACAGGCTGTGTGTCTGGCACTCATCCGTAAATCCCAGTCGATGCGATCGCATAGTTGGGTATACAGGTTGGTGGCGGCTGTGGGAGGGAGAAATCCTGGAATAATCGTAACTTCTGGCTCGGTCATTTTGTGCTGTGTTCGAGGTCTTTTTTTAACGCAGAGGACGCAAAGAAGGCGCAAAGTACGCAGAGAGTTTGCTGGTACTATTTTTGGCTATTCATTAATGGAGTTAGATCCAAATAGTCCCCAATCGAGTCGGCTAATCGATCGAATATTTCATCCCGTTGACTGGCATAGTCTAGCATTTCAGTTGTGAGTGGGGACAGCTGTTTGTGGGTACGGATCTGGTTGAGCCAGTTGCGCCGCCATTTGCCGTTATCGAAGATGCCGTGTAAGTAGGTGCCCCAGATGGTGAGATCTCGATCGACGATGCCTAGTGTCTCATCAGTAAATAATCGATCGTAGTTAGCGATCTTAGCCCCGTCGGAGTGCCATTCGGTGATACCTTGATGAATTTCATATCCGGCGATCGCGATGTCTGGGTGAGGATATTTGGTAGTAGTGGTGCGTTGTCTGGTAGTTTTGGTTTCGGTAATAGTTGTCTGGAGCGGGAGGAGATTTAAGCCGGGATATTCTCCAGCTACCCCTTCGATGCCGGTCGGATCGGCAACGATCGCACCTAACATTTGGAAGCCGCCACAGATGCCCATTACTACTCCACCATTAGCATGAAATTTAGCGATCGCCGCAGCAATTCCCGTTTGTTGGAGCCAATTTAGATCGGCAATTGTAGTTTTCGAGCCGGGTAAAATTAGCGAGTCGCAACCGCGTAATTCGGCTGGTTTGGTAATGTATTTCAAATTCACTGACGGTTCGCCATCGAGCGGATCGAAATCGGTAAAGTTAGAAATCCGGGGAAATTTGATTACCCCAATTGTAGTTTCAGCATTTGGTTTATGCGATCGACGTTCGAGTAAATCTAACGAATCCTCCGCTGGAAATACTTGGTCTAACATCGGTATTACCGCAATTACTGGAATTCCCGTGCGTTCTTCCAACCAAGTAATTCCCGACTCTAATAGCGATCGCTGACCGCGAAATTTATTAATGATAAATCCTTTAATTAAAGCGCGTTCTTCTGGTTCTAATAATTCTAAAGTACCGATAATATGGGCAAATACGCCACCGCGATCGATATCAGCAACTAGTACGGTATTTGCTTGTAAATAACTCGCCACCCGCATATTAGTCAGATCGCGATGTTTGAGATTGATTTCTGCCGGACTGCCCGCACCTTCACAGACGATATAGTCAAATTCACCAGCCAATTTATCCAAACAATTAGTAATTGCCGCCCAGCCGCGATCGAAATAATCCCGATAATAATCTGCCGCCTGAACTCGCCCGACTGCCTCCCCCATCAAAATCACCTGAGAAGTCATATCCCCCTGAGGTTTGAGCAAGATCGGATTCATCTCTACCCTCGGCTCGATTTTCGCCGCCCATGCCTGTACCGCTTGGGCATGACCTATTTCCTTACCATCGGCGGTAATATAGGCGTTCAGTGCCATATTTTGCCCTTTGAATGGGGTGACGTTGAAGCCTTGGCGGACGAGCAACCGACAGATAGCAGCGGTAATCAACGATTTACCTGCGTGGGAGGTGGTACCCACAACCATGATGGAGTCGGTCATTAGATTTTGGATTTTGGATTATGCAATGCCCACTCATTGGGTAACCCGACGGAATAAGAGGCGCACGCGCTGGAGGTTTCCTCTTCGATCGAATTATTCATAGTGATAGCGACAGGCAAAGAAGACAATTTGCTCATTTTCAACGACATAAATCAATCGATGTTCGAGATCGATGCGCCGCGACCATAAATCTGCTTCCAGATACTTAAGCAGTTCGGGCTTACCAATTCCAGTAAAGGGATCGGACATGACGGCAGTGACTAGATCGAGAATTTTTGCCGCCTTTTTAGGATCGGTTTTGAACCACCAACCCAAATCTTCCTTGAATTTGGTTGTAAAACCTGGACTCAATCGGATAATTCGGACGGGAATACTTGCTGGTGGTAATTCAGCTTTTTTCTTCTTCGCCACCGATTTCTAGCTCCTGCTGCAATTCTTCGATGCTTTGGAGCGCAATTTTACCCGATCGAAATTCATCCATCGCCTCGAACAATCGACGCGCATTAGCAGGCGATCGCAATAAATATACCGTCTCGATTAGACTATTGAGATCTGATTCGGCAATTAATGCCACATTCTCACCATCGCGTCGATTGATGATGCAGACTTGATGATTCTGCACTACTCGATCGAGCAATTGAAAAAATCCGGCTCTAGCTTCAGTTGGAGAGGTAATTTCTGAAGAAAACATAAGATTGTACGTAGTTGCGTACATTATATATCAAGTCGGAACGCGATCGCATCGAGCTACTTTTGGTGAATGTTAATGAGATAGACCTCATTCAACAATTTTATGGATTCTGCTACCAAACAAGAGAAGATGGCTGATTTTGAGCATCTCATCGCCGTCGAAACAGCTCGCAAGCAAATCAAGAATGCCGTATTAGTCACCGTCTTAACTGGAGTCACGATCCCGATTGCTTGGCTGGTAGGTACGGTCGTCACGAATATGGCGGGATACGAGCGTTCTAGAGCGGGAGCGGAATTTTATTGGATTTTAGAAATGCTATTTATCCTTGGGATGGGTTATGGCATCTCTCGTTACAGTCTATGGTGTAGCAGGCTGATGTTTGGCTATTCGATCGTGAGTGCGCTCCACGGTCTGTTGATTGGTGGATTTACATCTTATGGGCTTTATTGCAAAATTGGTGCGCTATACTTTCTCTGGATCGGGATTGATGCCACGCAAAGATACCAACTGCTGATGAGAAAAGAACGATGGTTGGCAGCAGATGCAGCGGTAAATAGCGATCTCGATCGATCGCCCACACATCATCAGCAAGTCGATGATGACACGCTCCAGCAAAGATCTACACCCGCCGAACCACTAAATCCAACGCTAGAACTCATATCGCTGTGTGGTGGAGATCGCGCCCAAGCTCAGTGGCTGCTATCTAAAGTCAAAAGCAAGCACCCCGATCGATCTGTAGAATGGTGCAATCAGCAAGTTATCCAGCAATTAACCACCTAACTCCGTAGATTCACCCTCGACAGATCGGGTCGATCGAGACTGTAATAACTATAGAGATGCTAGCTACGAGCAAAGAATCGAGATGGATGATAAATACCAGCAACAACAGGGGGTTATTTGTATTGACCCTCGAAAAGGGGGATTTTGGAAAATGAAGTTTAGCATCACGCCCTTGAAACCCTTGCCAGCAAACAAAAAATCGTCTCAGAAACTGCACTTTTGGAGACGTGTCCATATCATGTCTCTTTCCATGTCTCAAAATGCCATTCTCCGATCGTCTAAAGAGTAATGATACTCTCTCAAACCTATGGCTCTTATTAGTTACACGCTAATTTAGAGGTAAAAAACACATAGAGATAAACTAGTAGCTTTCAGCTACAAATATGCTGATTCCCCCTTTTCGGGGGTTAATCCAAAGTGCGATTCGTTTAACTGAAATCAGCCCACTCCAGGGGTTTGAAGGATAGTTAGCTAGATTCTCAAGAATCTTGACAACTTGATGTTGATAGAGGTGAAAGCCCTCTCCTAGAGAGTGTTCTAGTGAAAGCATATCCCTTACGGTCGCGACTAGTCCTCAACCCGTAAAGCAGGGATAAAAGCTCTCAAACTGTCAGCCTAAGATGGTGGCGAGCAAGCAAGTACCCATGATGACGAACAGGAATCCCTTCCAAAAGACCGTCAAAGCCAACCAGCGCAATCAGGCTGAATCGCTGGAGCCAAAAGGCAATAGTCAGAGGTTGAATAATTTTGTAGTATTCAACAACACTTCCAATTTGACTCGGTTTATTAGGGACATCTAAAGGTACAACCAATCAACATCAGGAACGAAGTAATCTCATTTTAGCCCTCTTCTTGAGTAGGTGCTAACCGGATGCTAAATGAGACAGGATTCCAGAAAAAGCCAAGGCTAAAATGTAATGTTTTAGATCTGCCCACTTCTGGACGGTGATTTAAACGGAAAAGCTACCAAGTAGAGTTAAATGTCTAAAACATATCCGGTTGAAAAACTGAATAATGTGGAATGGTCACAAATCAATTGGCGTAAAGTTGAAAGATATGTGTTTAAGCTCCAACAGCGGATTTTTCAAGCATCTCGTGATGGCAATTTTAAGTCAGTTCGCAAATTACAGAGGACATTGACACGTTCATACTATGCCCATTTACTAGCTACCAGACAGATCACACAAGATAATTCAGGTAAGAAAACTGCCGGAATAGATGGAATTACAGCACTTCCGTTAGTTATGAGGTACACTAAAGAATAGTGAAAGAATATTTAATCATGAAAGCATCTTCAATCGATCTTCGAGAGAAAATAGTTGCAGCACATCTAGATTGTCATCACTCAATTAGAACAGTTGCTCAGATATTTACTGTTAATAAAAGCTTTGTTCAAAAACTAGTCAAGCAACAAAAGCTTGAAGGGAACCTACAGTCTAAAAAGCCAGGTAAACCACGATTAAGTTACCTCACAAATGCTGAGGTAGAATTGAGGGAACTTGTTTCAGAACATTCTGATGCAACTTTGGCTGAATTATGTGAATTTTTGTAACGTCTCAATAAGCCCTGGTAAATCAGGGGGTTGCAAAAAGAGCGAAAATCTGGTTTAACAGAGAGATGAGTATAAACAGCGATACTAGCCCAGCCCAAACAAATACCTCAGAGACGGAGGTAGAAGGTTTGCGGCGACTGGTAGAGGAACAGAGAAAGCTGATTGAAAAGATATACAAGCAACTGGGAAATCAGAAAACAAGAATAGAACAACTAGAAGCAGAACTGCTGGCAAAGAAGAAACTAAAAGGAAAGCCACAATTAAGTGCCAGTCTGCTAAATCAGCGAGAACCGAAAGAGCCAAAATCGGATAAAAGAGCAGGTTCAGCAAAGGAAAGCAAAAAATCAAGCTTGGAGATCGACGAAGAAATATCGATCCAGCCTGAGAATATTCCTGAAAATGCTAAATTTAATGGGTATCGGAGTTACGATGTACAAGAACTAATAATTAAGCGACATAACATTCGATTTCAGCTAGCAGAGTACATCACAGGTGATGGAAAAACGGTAGTGGGAGAGTTGCCCCAAGAATATCAGGGAAGGCACTATGGGCCAGGATTGGTATGCTATGTAATGTATCAGCATTATCAGTGCAGAGTGCCACAACCATTAATTTATGAGCAACTCCGAGAATGGGGAATAAATATTTCAGTAGGACAAGTAAATCGGCTCTTGAATGAAGAGCATCAAATATTTGAGCAGGAACAACAGCAAGTATTAAGAGCAGGGCTAGAAACAGCAACATACATTCATACGGATGATACTGGAGCAAGACACAATGGCAAGAATGGATATTGTACAGTAGTTGGAAATGATGACTTTGCTTATTTCCACAGTAGTAATTCTAAGAGTCGAGAAAACTTTTTAGAAATATTACAAGCAGGGGAGCGAAAATATGTACTGAATGAAGATGCCAAGACATATCTGGATAACTATCAGCTCCCGCAGAAAAATCTGATTGAGGTCGATTTTTCGGAGCGGCCATTAGCAGTTAAAAAAGAAGAATGGCATGAGCATCTATTGTCTCAAGGAATAACTAGTATAAAAACAGTAAGAGTAATAACTGAAGCAGCACTGATAGGTGGTTTGAGCATAGAAGGAAGACGGGAACCATTGATAATTTTGAGTGATGGGGCGGGACAATTCAATGTAATGCAGCATGGATTATGCTGGGTTCATATTGAGAGAGGTCTGAGAAAATTGGAAGGTGATGGCGAGCAAGAGCGAGAGAATATTGTCGAAATGCAAGGATTGTTGTGGGACTACTATCAAGAATTAAAACAGTATCAACAGCAGCCCAGTCAAGAGATTTCATTAAGTTTGCAGGATAAATTTGATGAGATATTTGGGCGATGTTATATCCAGCATGGGCTATTAAATAATGTCCTTAATCAAATCAGGAATCATAAGATTGAACTATTACAGGTACTAGATTGCCCAGAATTACCCTTACATAACAATGCGGCAGAAACCGATATTAGAGAATATGTCACCCGTCGGAAAATTAGTGGTGGCACACGCTCTGAACTAGGCAGAAAAGCTAGAGATACATTCGTTGGCTTGAAAAAGACTTGCCGAAAGTTAGGAATTTCGTTTTGGAATTATCTCACATCTAGATTACATGGTTCGGAGCAAGTACTATCATTATCTGATGTGATTCGGGCTAAAGCTGCGGCGAAGATGCCTCCTCCGATTTAGATTTTTTCGGCAATTATCACCGAACAGTATATTCATGGGGTGTCTTTGTCACAACCATCTTTTTGGCTGCCAGCGTTTATTGAGGTCTTACAGCTTGAGTAACCAAAAAGAAAGACACTAGAAAATCTCCCCAGCAAGAGAGAAAGTCAAGTGTCTGGAAAAACAATCCATTTATATCAGAAAAGAGCGTATATGAACGCAAGAGAAATCGGCTTGAAGCAAGCTGAAGCAGCTTACATAGCTGAAATATCCGAACGAACGGGGCAGAGGATCGAATCAGGAAAACATCAACCAAATCGAGGGAAAGTAGCAGAGCGAACCAACACACAAGACCCATTAGGCGATGTCTGGGACAAAGAGCTAGAGCCAATGCTCAAAAAGGAACCTCGGCTCAAACCAATGACCTTGTTTGAATATCTCCAAGACACCTATCCAGGTAAATATCCCCAAGTACTCCGCACGCTCCAACGACGAGTCCAAACATGGAAAGCCATACATGGGCCAAGTCCAGAAGTGATGTTTGAATTACGTCATGAGCCAGGGTTGATAGGATTCTCCGACTTTACCCAACTCAAAGAGATCGAGATTACCATCGCTGGAACACCGTTCGAGCATCTGTTATACCACTACCGACTAGGCTACAGTGGCTGGCAATACGCACACATCATTCAAGGTGGTGAAAGCTTCATTGCCCTAGCTGAAGGACTGCAAAACGCGCTCACAGCCTGTGGTGGGGCACCAAAACAGCACCGCACCGATAGCCTGAGCGCAGCCTATAAAAACCTGGGAGGTAATAAAGCTCTGACCCGTCTGTACGACGAACTGTGCGACCATTACCGAATGCAGCCAACCAGAAATAATACTGGCATCGCTCATGAAAATGGCGCGATAGAATCCCCTCACGGTCATCTCAAGAACCGGATTAAGCAAGCCATCTATCTACGTGGCAGTAATGATTTTGGGAGTATCGAAGAGTACCGATTGTTGGTTGATGCCGCCGTCGCCAAGCTCAACCAACAGTGCCAACAGAAATTTGACCAAGAGCGAGAACATCTCCAACCATTACCGAAATACCGGGTACCAGATTATGAAATCTTGACTGCTTGCGTTAGCAATCGCAGCACGGTCGAAGTTCGCTGTGTTCTCTACACCGTGCCGTCGCGATTGATTGGTCGTCAACTAGAATTACACCTTTACCACGACCGCATCGTGGGCTACTTGGGCAACCATCAAGTGGTGGAACTTCCCCGAATTCGAGTGACAGACTCTGATAAACGACGGGGACGGTGCATTAACTACCGACATGTAATCGAAGGTCTGCGACGTAAGCCTAGAGCCTTTATCTATTGCACTTGGCAACAGGAGTTACTGCCTAATCCAGCGTTTCGAGAACGGTGGTTAGAATTGACCGCTCAGTTCGACCTGGATACGGCGGCGGTCTTGATGGTCGAAGCCTTATATATTGCTGCGACCCAAGACCAAGAAGCGGCTGTGGCTGACTATCTAGAACAAGCATTGACAGCTCAAACCCTCAATCTCAAGCAAATACAACAGCACTTTCGGCAGGATTGTCCTGAAAGTTTGCCCCAATTGACCGTCACACAACACGATCTTGCCAGTTATGACCAACTCATTGAGTCCCAGCCCCCTCAACACAGTCCTGACCGCACCACTGTCCCCGATGACAGCCCTGAGTCCTCATCAGCATCTGACTCTCCACCTCCAGCAGCTCCGGCTTACTCACATGCTCGCCCACTGGGAATCACTGGAACACCAAGCTATACAGGAGCAATGGTCTTATGCCAAATTCTTGTTGGCATTATGCGAACAAGAGACACAACGCCGCAACGCTCTCCGGTTGCAACGGGCACTAACCGAGGCTCAACTTCCCAGCGCAAAAAGTTTTTCCAACTTTGATTTTACCCATTGCCCGAACTTTAATCCTGCACCGCTGATGCAGTTGGCTGAAGATACTACTTGGTTAGAGCGAGCTGGAAATTGCTTAATGTTTGGGCCATCTGGGGTGGGAAAAACTCATTTGGCTGCTGGTTTGACTCGTCGGATGGTGGAGTTGGGTAAACGGGCTAAGTTCTTTGCTGCTAATGCTCTAGTTCAGGAGTTGCAACACGCTAAATTGCAATTACAACTTCCGGCTTTACTCAGGAAGTTAGATCGTTTTGACTTGCTGGTGCTTGACGATCTGGGCTATGTCAAAAAGTCTGAGGCGGAGACTTCGGTGTTATTTGAGTTGATTGCCCATCGTTATGAGCGCAAGAGTCTGCTCATCACAGCTAATCAGCCTTTCAGTCAATGGGATTCGATCTTTTCGGATTCAATGATGACGGTTGCTGCTGTCGATCGATTAGTTCATCATGGCACGATCTTTGAAATCAAGTCTGATAGCTATCGTCGTCAGGCTGCTAGCGATCGCCTGAACAATTCTCAATCTTCCTAACGGCTCGATTTTTTGTGCCCCTGTCGCAACCGATCGTTACTTGTCGTTTCGATCTGAGGACAGCTTTCGCGACACCTACCCGACATTAACCTGTCGCGACACGTCTAACCACTTGACATTTAACACTGTTCTCACGGCAAGATTTGCGACGATTTTTACTTTCCAGAGTTTTTCATCTGGCTTATTGGTTTTAATTTCGATCGGATCTTGCATCGATACTGTCCGTTCGCTCATTTTTAAATTCCCGATTTAATTAAACAAAATCTTTATTTTGCAATGGTTTCAGCTTTCACAGTAAATAGTCATCCCTTGAATTTATCTGTAATTTTTAGTACAGATCGACTATTCGATCGAGATCTCAATTTTGGTAAGACCTGAAACACTGATTCTGTTGTCATTAATTCAAGAGGCTCGATCGAAATGAGCGAACGGGCAGTCGATACGGGCACGAAGGCGACTTCCGATGAGCCTTGGAGCACCTTGAGGGCGGTAATTAGGGGGGCGAGCTGTTTTCCCAAAAAGTCCTTCCGAAAATCGTCGGAAATCCCGAATGAAGCCGCCCAGACTGGGGAGGGCAGCTTTAAATTTGCCGTGCCATCAGATTCGATCGCGACCCCAGGATCGGCTTTGGGCGATCGCATCTCATCTTGATTGGTGGGAATCAGATAAACGCGCCAAGTGAAGAGGTTGGTGAGAGTCTTGACGGTAAAATCTTGAATCGCTCGATCGGATCGCACTTTGCCATCGAATGCCTTAATCTCCATCGTCTTACCATTTACCGTCTGAACGAGAGTAGGCATGGGTTTGTTGGCGATCGTATTAGCAGCATTCAACGCCAGGACTGAAACGAGTAACCCGCATGTCGATATTCCCAACGTCCCTAGCGAACAAAGTGCGACAAAGTTTTTTTCTCGCTCTTGGATCGATCCAGTTTTACCGGATCTTTTTTTAAGATTGAGGACTGATAAATGATTTGAATCTGCCATTATTAAAGCTAAAAAATATAGCAAGTCGCATCATATTTCTAACAGATAAATCGATCGATGATATGGGCTAAATTACTCGATCTCAAGTCCAGCTATCTAGCGGATAGCCTTCGATCGATGTAGTCGCTATAACAAGTTAATGGTATCGACAGTTTGGGCAACACGCTTTTTTCAAGTAATATGAATTTTTCTAAAATTTCCCTGACTTCGATCGCTCTAATGTGTTGGTTTGTCGATTGCTGTAGTCCAGCATCGGCCTTGCCACCATCAGATATCGTCCAGTATCAATCGCCACAGCAAGAAGTTTTAACTATTAATTTACATTCTGGTTTGGGTACGAATATTAGTTTTAATGCTGTAAATGAGACAGTAGAAACGATGTTTTTGGATAACCAATCATATATATCTCTAACGACTGATGGTTGTCTTTCTAAATCTGAAACCCAACCTTGTGTCTCTGGTTCTGCACCTACACTCGTCCATCTCTCGTTAATCGACGATATCGAATTGCCAGGAGTAATCCGTGTCAATAAACGAGCGGGACACAAATCTTTGCTGACTGTCGTTACCAATGATGCTCGCAGACAGAAAAAAACGTATGTATTTACGCTCAAACTATTCGGTAAAAACGATAGTCAGCGTCATGTGGCATTAATTCAAATCGTACCGACAGCACCTAAACCGTTGGCAAAGCCTGCGCCCATCGCAATTGTTAAAGTTGCACCTGTCGTTACGCCTAAATCGAAAACTAGGCAACAATCTATTCCGATATCTGCGCCATATATCCCGATCGCTACAGCAACAAATACACAATTCATTCCTGTAAATCTGCGCGTCACTAACCGTCAAAGTATCGATTATTTAGCGACTGGATTTAGATTGGCGATTATGAGAGGTGACTATAAATTTAACAATCCACAATACGAAAGAATTAATAAATTTATCTTGGCATTAAATAATGGAGCTAAATTAGATTCGGCTTCTTCCTATGGTTTAAATCTAAATTTAGTAGCTAATTTAGTCAGCTTAGGAACGCCAGTACAGTGAGAAAGGCAAAATTAAATTCGTTGGCGCAGCCTCTCCAGAGGAGAATCGCTAAATTCACCTATTTTTCGATTACCGCACTAGCCATCATTTTTTATCTAGCAGGAGTGGCAAAAGCCGAGACACCAGCGAATAATAATCCGATCCGCTCGACCTTTTCACAGCTTACTGTTAACTCGATGGCAGCCTCACCAACGGGGATGAGTGCCGCGATTCCACCTCAAGCCCAAGCGATGTTTGGTGGCTTAACTAAAGTTACCTGTCGAGCTGGGCAAGCACCATCAACCTGTCTGCCGCTGGGATTTCTCAATACTGCCTTTGGCATCGGTCAATTTACCCCGCAAACCGCCGCATCCGCCGCTGGAAAACCCGCTTTAACTGGCTCGGAAACCCTGGCGACTGCGACCCCGTGGCTGGGCAAGATCGCTGTGAAAGATGCGTTAGCTGGCAATCCCAGTTTAGTTGCGGTATTGCCGCAATCTGCCTTTGTTTCTGGGGGGAGTGGCGGTGGTACGATCGTCAATCCCAATCTCCAAAGTACTCCATTTGGTAGCGTCGTCGATCTCAAGTCGATTCAACTCAAGCAAGTGCCGAGTCTGGCGAATACGCCGTTAAATAACTTTGCGGGTATTCAAAAACTTACTACTTCCCAGATTCCAAATATTGGCAACATTGCCTTTGCGAATATGCCTAACATCATCATCCCTGCGGGTGCGGCTGCGATGAAGATGGATGTGGTTCGCACCCAGGAACGCAATGTTCGACACATGGTAATGAGCGGCTCTGAGCAACAGCCGAATGCAGCCTGCCAAACTAATTGTGACTATATTGAAACCCATCCTGTTATCGGGATGCCCTATCTCAAAGGCGCGCGGATAATTTCTGGCGATAGCCTCCAAGTGCGCGGTGGTAAAGGGTTACTCGCATGGGTAAATGGTGGCAAGGAACCGACTGGCATCCATTTTGCGGGGATGAAGTTCGTCGTTCGTAATGTCAACGCCAAACAAGGGACGGCGACGGTAAACCTCAATTTTCGGAGCTGCTTCTATGCTTTTGGCGAACACTGTACGCCCTATTTTATCGGCTTTCCACTCTGGCAATTGAGCGAACGCCGCAATAGTTTTCCTTTAATTACTACCGATGCGAGCGTGGTGCGGTTGATTCGGTTGCAGAAATAAGCCCAAAAATGTCTAAACTCCAATACACGATTCAAGTTCCACTTCCACAAACCATCGCCAAAAAGTCTCATCTACCCTTCGATTCCAATCTGACGATGCTGTTGGGTGCGATGGGGTTATTAATCATCCTGTCGATATTGGGGAAGCGCGAGGATAATAAGCAGGGTAAATCTTATTGGGGGGGATTTGTTCAGCTTAGATCTGCCAGAAAGATTGCCCGATCGCAAATTCCCGCCTATTCTGGCAAAAAAGGTTATACCGTACCCGATGCTTGTTCGTTATATCTAGGCACTCCGGCGCAGATTTACAACGCTCACCAGCAGGACTTTTATCACCGACTCAAACCCGAACTCGATCGGATCGAGCGTGAATTTGGAGCCAAGGCAGCACAGCAACTCGAAGCTAAATATCGTCCCCGCAAAGCGAAATTTGGGGATAAAACTCTATATATCCCGAACGCTCAACAGAGTATTGCGGTATTTGGCGCAGCGGGACTAGGTAAATCTAAAAGTATCCTTAATCCCCTAATTCGTTCGGCACTAGATCAACGGATTACTACAACTGTCTTTGACTTTAAATATCCCGAACAAACCAAAGAAATTGCTGGCTATGCCGCTCAGCGCGGCTATAAAGTCCAAATTATCGCTCCTTCTTACTCCCTTCCCGCCGTAAGATCATAGAATTAAGTTGCAGATATGTTGAATTGTATTTTCAATCTGAATTGAAGTCTGTAATTGTTGATGTTCAAAGAAGCTTTCAATCCGCATTCTTGCTTGTTCAATAGTAGTGCCAATTGGCAAATGATGCAATAGCCTTAATCGGAGTAAATGGATTAGATATTCAGCCAGATTGAAATTAGGTGAGTAGGGTGGCAAATAAATAAACTCAACTGCGATCTTTTCTTCGATCTCTCTGATGATTAATTCAGACCTCAGATGACGACGGAGCTTGTTTTTGTGAGTGGGATTATTATCTAAGATGATTATCAATTTTTTAATATTTTGGTCTAGGCAATCTTGGCATAACTCTCCAAAATATATTGCCAGATCTTCAGTCCTGGCAACAGGTGACAGCCTTAAAAACTCTTCGCCACTTACTGCATCTACTGCTAGTAGACCATTCAGTTTCTCTCGCTTCTTCTGTTCGTCTGATGGCACTTCTGGGCGACTATTCCTTTCTGCCCATCCGTAATATGTTGTTGGTCGATTGGATACTGAGAATTCATCAAAGAATAGGATTTTCTCTCCACTCTTTCTTAATCTCATTTTTTTTAGGGTTTCTACAAACTCTTTTTGCTTTTCTGGCGACGCATTTGCATAATCTCGGTGTGCCTTTTGATGCGACAAGTTAAGCGCTGACAGAATTTCATAGATTCTTGATGTTTTTAACTCTACTTCCCACCTTTGTTTAATCACTTCTGCTATGATGCTTCCCGTCCAAATTTCTCGTTCTATTCCATACTTAGTCGGTCTTTCATTCAACACCATTCTTTTGATTTCTTGCTGCTGTTCTGCATCCAATCTCGATTTGACTTGATGTTTAATTGGTTCTACTAGCCCTGTCAACCCTTTTTCTAGGTATTTTTTCATCCATTCTGCTAGTGTTAGCTCTCTACATCCAACTAATATCCCTACTTCGGCTCTACTCTTCCCTTCACTTAGATGAAAGAATTGCTGATAATCTTTGCCGGATATATGCTTGCTGATTTCTGTAATATAGTCGTTGCCACTCCTGTTTATCTAGGCTAACTAATCTTAATCTTTGGCTCAAATTCATAGCTCTATTTCTCTCTACTCAATCATTTTAGCTTTTTATATGGTCTTCTAGCGGGAAGGGAGTATGTCGAATCCGGTATTTTCAATATCTTGGATTTTATTAAGGATTCGGGGGATTCGCTGGGATCGGGACAAATTTCGGAAGTCCTGACGGAGAATACTTCTAAAGCAAAGGATAGTGGTGGCGGCAGCAATGAATTCTTCGAGAGTGGCGGTGGGGGTGTCGTTCAAGGTGGGATGTTGAGTGCTAAATGGCTTGAAGAGGACTCCGAGGCGATTGCCGTTGCCAGAAGACTGTGGGAAGTTAAAGATGGCGATCCCCACCCTCCGGTTGCCGATATCATGACCGTTGCCGCACTAATTAATCTACCCAGCTTTGGCGAACGAATGCGATTTGCTGCCAAACGGATTAACCCGTGGATTACAGCACTTGGCAAGTTACGAACAGAGAAAAATATGATGGAGGAGACTAAGCAGGCATTAGCACCTCCAAAACATGCTCGCAGGTATGGTTTTGGGCAAATAGACCTTGCACCAGATGCAGCATTTGAAGGTAAGCTTCGCGAGTCAAACTATAAAGTTGCTGTCCTACCGTTTGCTGGTTGTGAGCAAACATAAATCGTTCAGATTTTTGACCCTGACAAGGAAGAGATTGAAGTATAGACTGCGCCACGCAACTAAGCCGGAAGTGGCGTTTGACCGCCTCCTCGTTACGAACCTGAGCCGATTCAAAACCAGTAACCTGTTTGGCAAACTCATGAAAGATTTCGATAGTCCAACGATAACTCCAAGTCTGAATGACTCGACCACTTTCCCAATGCAAAGCATCAGTTAATAAAAATCTTGGCTCATCACTTAAATCCTCCCGTTCATGCACAACAACTAATCGTTTTCGTCCATAACGTTTGAGGCGTATAGTTTTAGTAAAAGCCCAAAACTGTTTAACCTCACCGCTACGACAGCTTACTGACAAAGGGCGAAAACTTTCTGGATGTTCTGTCCGCAATCGAGTAGCTACTGCATCAACTCGACACCATTTATTCGACCATAAAATTAATCGTGAACTTTCGATCTCGCTGACCCAATGTTTTCCTGATGATTCAATTAGCTGAGTTAATTCTAGCGTTAGCACTCCGTTGTCAAAAGCATAATCTGCTTGTGGGAATGCTCCTTCTGACTCGACTTGACGCACGATATCCACAGCTATTTCTGTCCGTTTTCTGTACGCCAATCGGTTTCGCTGATAATGCAACAGTTCGACTAATCTTTGCATTAATTGCTCTTGACTTTGATAACTTTCTTGCGCTGTCATTTGCAAATACTTTTTTTCCTCTTTACTAAAATCCGGTAATTGGACTTCGGTAGCGATGCCATCAATTCGTTTTGGATTGGCAATCGTTGCGGTTACTACTGTTTGATAATTACTCATGCACCGATTGACATAATCGTAACTGCGTTTGACCCCATAGATTTCTAATCCGTATTCATGATGGGATAATGTCCAATCTAAACTGATTATTTCTCTGCCCTTCCCCTGGTGCTGTTTGCCCACTCGTGTGCCGATGTTCTGTCATTAATTCCTGCGAGTCCCACCCTGCCTCAAATACTGCTGCGTGCATCGCTCTGCGTGTCACCCCTTCTCCTTCTCCATAGACCTGTTGGGCGTATATCCCTTGCACTGTCTTGTTTTCGCTTAACAGTAGTCCGCTGATATACCGACTCACATGCTCAAATCCTGCTTGCCGACAGAATACTCCTCGGTAGGCATTCATGCCTTTGGCTATTGTTTCGGGTACTCCAACCAGGGGAAACATCATCTTTTCCACTCCTTGTACTTCCAGAGTCGCTCCTCTCTATTTTCTCCTATTTATTTTTCTCTGCTCGTAACTTGCCAAGTGCTGTGGATTAGCCAAGCTCTGGCTCAATTTCTTAGTTCGGGCGGCGAACGTGGCAAATCTAATGTCACCGAGGGTGGTATTCTTGCCAACGCTCAGAAGACGATCAATCAATTAGTCAAGCGCGATTTTATTCCCGCTTTGTGTGGGAAATCCACGATCAAAATCGACCTGAGTGGGAAACATTCTCAAACTCTGACGATTGTGGGGATGAATCAGGATTATCGACATGTGCTTTCTCCGCTGCTGGCGACGATCCTCGATCTCTTAATTTCCCGAAATATCGCCCACTCCAGGCAGCGGATGGAACCCTTCTTTGTCAGCTTGGATGAGTTACCGAGTATGAAGCTGCGGAAGATCTCGCAGTGGTTGGCAGAAGGTCGTTCTGCGGGTTTCTGTGGTGTCATCTCGCTCCAAAATAAATCGCAATTGCAAGAGACTTATGGTGACGATCGCACCCAGACTATTATGTCTAACTGTGCGACGAAGTTCTTCATGAATCCCCAAGATCCAGCGTCGGCAAAATTCTACAGTGAGTATTTGGGCGAAAAGGAAATTCGCTATTACACTAAATCCACTACCACTCAAAAAGGTGGCGGCAGCAGATCGCGGAACGAGCATGTTGCTAAAGTGCCGTTGATGGAAGCAGCAGAATTCTCGAAAATGCCGCCGGGACGCGCCGTAATTATCTCGCCTGGATATATCAATAAAGGTAAAAAAGAAGCTTATTTACTGTCCGTTCGCTCATTTTTAAATTCCCGATTTAATTAAACAAAATCTTTATTTTGCAATGGTTTCAGCTTTCACAGTAAATAGTCATCCCTTGAATTTATCTGTAATTTTTAGTACAGATCGACTATTCGATCGAGATCTCAATTTTGGTAAGACCTGAAACACTGATTCTGTTGTCATTAATTCAAGAGGCTCGATCGAAATGAGCGAACGGGCAGTATTTACCGATCTTGCAACAGATTGAAATTCCCCACCGCGATGTAATTGAGTCTGAGAAATCTCAAGAGGTGTGGAAGACGATGCTAGCAAGTTTCCAAGCTCGGAACATTGATGAATCTGAGATCTCGCGGATGTTTGAATTGCGCTGTCAATTAGTTGAAGAATTATTTCCGCTGCCACCACCCGCTCAGTTAGCAGTGCCACTGGGAGTTTTAGTCAGACACCTCAAGTTTAAAGGTTATAGTGATGACTTCGATCGCAATCGTTCGATAGATTTAGGGATGCAAGTTAATATCCCCAAACAATGGCAAGATCCTGATTCTCCAGATGAAGCTCCGCTCGCAAAAATTCCCACAGATCCCAAAACCTTATCTGCTGTAGTTGCGATAGTTGGCAGTACTGGGTACAAAATTGTCCGCAAAGGTTCGACTCTCAACTGTTAGTGCATAAATCTCGATCGATATCTGCTAAATGATTACATTTGTTACGAGTTACGAGTTAGGCGAGGGAAATGGTGGGTAAATATGTATGCACGTTTTTGTGGTCTGATGTCGATGAAACCCACATTCCGCTAGTTCGATCGGCTAAAAAATAATAAGATCTATAATCCTCTCATATCAACCTTTCTAGCGATTTAGCCTCTTTTGGCGATCGGAAGTTTATTCTCAATAGCTCTGTCTTGTTGAGAATAAAATCGCTACGATCCTATGGCTTCGTTTTAATTATTTTTTGATCGCCTGGACTAGCGGAATGTGGGATGAAATTGCCCATCCTACGCTGGCGATCGCCTACCTGCGGAATGTTGTGGGTTTATCTCGCTGGCTCACGATCGTTCGCCGTCGGTCAACTCTTTCAGCAACGTCTCACACTCTGCTTTGAGGGGAATGCCCAACTCGGTAGCAAGTGCTAACGCCTGCTGGCAATACTGCTGCGCCACCCTCACCTTGCCCAAAGCTTGATGCAGTTCGGCCAAATTTTTCAGGGCATCGGCCTCGTCACTTCGGCTTTTAACTTCTTGAAAAATGCTCAGAGCAGTTTGTAAATTTTCCAGAGCTTCGTTTGTTGTAGAGTTCTGCCGCATCAAAGCAACGCCCATTTCACGTAGCCCTTCCCCCTCGCCTTGCCTATCTCCAATCTCACGGGCAATGGTTAGATGTTGTCTTGCATAATCAACAGACTGGTCATAATCTCCCAGTTTCTCGTAGGTAATCCCCAGATTGCCCAGAACAGTAGCTTCGCCCTTTTTGTTGCCAATCTCCCGCAAGTTCGTCAGGGATTGCTGATGGAAGTCGATCGCCTGCTGATAGTCTCCCCGTTCCTCGTTGGCAGTGCCCAGATTGCACAGAACAGTAGCTTCGCCCAGTTTATCGCCAATCTCCTGCGCGATCGTCAGAGATTGCTGATAGAGGTCGATCGCCTGCTCATAGTCTCCCCGTTTCTCGTAGGCATTGCCCAGATTGCACAGGGCATTGCTTTCACCCTGTTTATCTCCAATCTCCCGCGCGATCGCCAGGTCTTGCTGGTGGAAGTCGATCGCCCGCTCATAGTCCCCCAGACAGTAGTAAGCATTGCCCAGATTGCCCAGAGCAATGCCTTTACCCAGTTTATCGCCAATCTCCTGCGCGATCGTCAGAGATTGCTGGTGGAAGTCAATCGCCTGCTGATAGTCCCCCAGACAGTAGTAAGCATTGCCCATATTGCCCAGAACCATGCCTTCGCCTTTTTTATCGTGGATACTTCTCGTAATTTCTAGGCTCTGACTCCAGAATTGAATCGCTTGTGAATAGTTGCTCAAATAATAGTAAGCGTTACCACAACACCGAGCACAAATAACCTCAAGTGCAGACTCTACCCTGCCTAACAAACGCTGAAAGAAGGCAATGGCATCACGATAATAGCCACCAAAAATTAGTCGATCCCTAACATTTTGATTCTTTGCAATCTTCCCAGCTTCCTCCCAATCTTCCACCGCGCAAAAATGGTCAAACGCTTCCAGATAGCCCCGCACGGTTTCAATATTTTCAGCATTGGCAGGAGGTTCGTAAGCGGTGAGCCACAGGTGAGCGGCTTGGCGTTCGGCGGCTTGCCAACGGAGTAAGTCGGCTTGCAGGTCTTTGTACGCCGCATCGCGAAGTAGGTTATGTTGTTGGATTTGCCGTATCCCGGCTTGAATATCCGTTTCCTGCACCAACGCCCGCACCTTCAGCAATTCCACGGCTGCCGCCATTGTCGCCGCCGATTCGGGTAACAGTTGCAGATAAAACGACTCCGACACCGCCCGTCGGAATACCGCCCCGTGTTGCAGCAATTGGCGTGGTAAATCGGGCAGTTGGGCTAGGGTTTGGTCTACCCACTACCCCTGTTAAGGTGACAAAAGCATGACTAAGTAGTGAGGAGCCGAAAAGTAGCAAGATGAGGATGTTTGGGGTCATACTTCTTCTTTGTGGGCGGCTTTTTTGCTCCTCGTGGGGACGACAAGAAACGTTTGAGATTCACATGACTTGCACATGCTCGCAAAAACTCCGCTAACAAAAGCACACTCATGTGTGCAAAAGGTTGCCAATCCTCAGCACAGATCGCAATCTCCATCCCTCGAAAAGTTGACTGGACTTCTTCAACCACATAATAATTGGATAAGCTCGACTCAATTTTTCCGGCACCATGAACATCTTTAAGCGCAGCTTTAACCGTAGATAGAATGTTAAACGCCATCAGTGCTATACAAAAAACGCACAATGCCGCTTTGGGATAACCCAATGTCTTGAGTTCACAATTAAAAGTATCAGTAATAACTTGGAACATCTGTTCGATTTGCCATCGATTGAGGTAAAGATCTGCCACCATGATGGCTGTCACCTCTGTCTGAGGCAAATTAGTTAACACTGTTACTTGTAAATCGCCATGACGAGTTGAGTGTTTCAGTTGAATCGTCACTCGGCGGACAAAAAGACCACTATCGAGTCGAACCTGTTGCTCGAAAATAGTGCCACTGTCATTTTGCCCAACTGCCAATCTTGGTGTTATTTCCGTCCATTTCAAACCCAGGTGCTCTCGAATCACAAAACTGGCTCCATGTGTACTAATACCAGTCAAAAAGTCCTTGGTGCAAAAATTCCGGTCAGCAATCCATACTTGCCCTGCTTTGACCGTTTCGAGCACTAATGGTAGCAACGATCGATCGCTCTTGAGCGTGAGCATCTTCTTCTGGAAATACATCCACGACCATTTCTCGCTGCGGGTCTAGTACCGCGATTGCTTGTCCTGGCAAGGCTCCTGCAACTTCTGGTCGTAATACCTTTAGTCGATGTTCTGTGCCCCCGATATGATTCCCATCAATGATTCTGACTTCGTATCCTGGTAAGACGACCTTAATTGCTTGAGTAAATTCTGTGACTACTGAGGAAAGTTGTTCGCCACTATACCGCACCAATGCCTGAGACAAATTAGGTTCTAGCCCATTGATTTTGGCATACAAGGATACTTTCGACACCCCCACTACTTTCTCGAATGCTTTGTAAGCGGCACCCACTGATGGATAAATCCCGCAGACGACTAAGCTCATGATTCCGACTACGTTTGAGAATAAGAGTTCTCTGGTGTACTGCCGCTCGGCAGTGTCTTCAAACAACCGCTCTAGTTGCTCTGTGGCAAAGATTCTTTCCATAATTGCTCTTACCATCACTGTCAAAGGTGTCTGTTCTACAAATCTCTCAAAGCGGCTCGCGCTCGTCGGGTTTCCCGACGGTTTAGCGAGACAAGACAGATGTCACTAATCATCTTCAATTCCCTCACTCTGCTTAGGTTTTCAGCTTTCGAGTCAGATTATACTCGGCTTTTATGCCCTTTGAGGCTCTACCAGTACAACAGCTCACCTTAACAGGGGTAGTCTACCCACTTGCACGCCCGTTGTTCTTGGCTCAGAGGCGCGGTATTTTGCTGCTGGCGAGGCAGCCAGTAATCCTGCCAGTATTTGTTGACATTGCCGCCCATTAACTTGCCCTTAAGATCCGCTGCAATCATTTTGAGGATGTAGGGATGACCTTGGAAATAGGTGGCAATGGTATACAAATAGTTGGTTTCCGCCTCTGTTCGGGGCGTTATGCCGCAGTTGTGGAACAGGGTGAGGTATTCGGCGGTAGCTAACCCATCCAACTGGTGGGCTTGCCACAGTTGGGGAATGCGTTCCAGGCGTGCCGCCAAGTCCTCTGGTATGGATTGAGACGTGAGCATCAGCCGACTCTGACAGTGGCGATCGCACAACACCTGCTCGAAAAACTCCACCCATACTGAATCGACAAATTCCGATCGTCCCTGGGCATTAGGCTGGAGTAAATATTCCACTGAGTCCAGTTGCAGCCAGATCGGGCTTTCCCGCAGTTGCTTCAGTAGGTAGGGCAAGATCCGATCGTCGGGTAATTGTTGGGCGGTGAGATCGTCCATCGCATCGAGGATAGCGATTGCCCCTCGCGTAAACTCTGGGCTGCCCACGCCCCGATCGAGCACCACCTGAATATAGGGATAGGGCAATGCTCCCAACGATTCCGCCGCCAACCTTTCCGCTAATGCGGTTTTGCCGATGCCCGTCATGCCGTGAACTAGCAGCAAGCGTTGACCCCGCTCCAGGGCAGTTGTCAAGTCGGTTAATTCGCGCTCGCGCCCCGCCCAGGTGTTGGGGTCGTAGGTAGAAAACTGGAGTTTAGACTAAAAAAGTAGTACGTCGAAGTAGCTGCCTTCAATTAAAGGCAGCTCGTTTTTAGATCGAGGCAAAAATTGCCAGATTAAGCAGCTACTTTGGGCGGCTTTTTAGGTCGAGAAGCGCGCTTTTTAACAGTGGGATAATGCGGTGGCTTAGTACGAGTGTTTCCCTTAGTCCATCCAGGAGATTTTCCCCTGGGTTTGGGAGATTGGGCGGGAGTGCCAATCTCAACTAAAAGCGAAATCATAGACTGAGCCACACGTCCAGGAGATAAATTAATCATCACAGACTGCCAAGGTAATCGGTTTTCGCTGACAAGATCTCTGGCTAGCCACAATTGCCAACTCATCAAGGGCATCAGATCACTCCAGCGTTCAGATTGCTCAGGCGTTCTCAAGTTAGGCAATGTCCAATGTAATCGTTGCTTGGCAAAACGATACCAACGATCTACACCGAAGCGGCGCAAATACTTAAACCAAACCTGTTCTAAGAGCAAGGTTCTTGCACCAACCCAGGCTAACCACAATGGTGGAAAAGGCTGGCCGTTGGACATCGGTTTAATTCTTTCAATCAGAATCAAATTAACCAGATGGCTTGCCGCACGATAGAAATGCAAGTCTCGCCATTGACGAACTGTGACTTGCCCTAGTTGTGGATGATGGTCAATTTCTAGGGTAGTGTCTCCCTCGATCCAGGTTTCAGGAGCGTTAAGTTGCATTTTCTGACCATGTTTACGTGGTCTGCCGCGACCGCTATAGGCTGGTGGTGCTGACCAAAAACAGGCATTCTTTCTCACCCGCATGAGACAATCAGCTTTGATTTCAGCTTGTGCCAATACCCAAGTTGCATTTCCATATTCTCGGTCTAGTACTGCCAAAACTGGATTAGCGAGCTGTTTACAGACTTGCTTGAGTTGTTCTGCTGCTTTTGGTATCGGCGATTCTCCACTACTAATTCGTTCGTGTAGCAATGGTAGTGCCCAACTCCCCTTCGTCTCGGGTGACCCGACACGATGCTCTTCGGGGATCCAGGCGATTGTGCTGTACCCTTGTCCGACGATTACTCCTTCTTGATATTCATGTGTTCGCTCTTTTAGTGTTTTGGCATCTGCTCTTCCCCATGTTGTATGGTCAATCGCCACTAACACATGCTCTGTTGATGGGATTTGTTGCTCCAACTGCTTGATATATAACACCATTAGCTTTCTTCGCTCTGGCCTGCTGTCTTGCAATGCTTCGTACACACTTGACCATTGACGATTGAACAATGGGCTTAATGAAAACTCTGCTAAACATGCTGCATTTCTCGTTGTCATCACTGCGTCCATTAACTCGAATGTCGCATCCTTTGCTTTGACCAATAATTCGTATGCTGCTTGACGAAATTCCTTTAATGCTTCACTGTTCATATCAGGGATTGGATGTGTTTTCTTTTTCACCCTCATTTTCTCCCTAACGGTAGCCTTTGTTCTTCTTTGGCTACCGTTCTCTTGACCACAAGTTGTTTCTCTATACTACTTTTTAGTCTAAACTCCAGTAGAAAAGTAGGGGCGGTTGGAATATGGGGAACAGAGGTCGGCGATCGCTTCCCAATTACCGATGCCAACGGCAGCGCAAATGGCAACGAAGGTTTCCTGTTGGATGGCTTCGCTACGCCAAAATCGCTTCAAGGTAGATGCTGAAGTCGTTGCCAGATCGTGCCACGCCTTTTCGCTTTTATTCCAACCTTTTGCCCTTCTAGCTCGATCGACCTGCTTTAACCCAGCTTGAGAGGCTGCAATCGTTGCGGACATGGAGATTTGTAATATTTGGTATTCGGTTCAATTTTGGCTCACATTCGACCCATCTGTAAATGGGTAGCCAGAAGATCCAGACTCGACCCAAACTGCCGAGATTTCAGGGCGATGATTGAATCGTCGAGTTCAACGGAATCTTATGCAACTTCCAAATCAAATTACTGAAAACTACCCTCCTGTAACATCAATCGCCCCGATCGATCCTATGCCGATCGTCCAATCGAACTCGCCGACGGCAGTGATTTTGGCGATCGCCATTCTGATTTCAATTCTGGTCAGTAGCATTACGGGCTTAGTGCTAGCGATCGTCATGACCCGATCTCGGCGTTAAGTTGACTGGGGATCGGGATCGAGCCTGACATCTTCAGCATCTTCGATCTCGATCGGGGGCGATCGAGATCGAAGATGCAACTACCCGTTCCGAGCCATGAAGCAAGCGTTTAGCGGTAATTTCTTCCCTTAAATACACGCGGTTAATAAAGCTATCGATGGCTGGTGCGGAAATGGGAATGTGTCGCCCGACGATAACATCTCCAGTGCGCCACTCCCCTGGTACGATCTGAATTTGCTTGCTCCCTCGGGCATTACTCAACACCAACATCTCAGGGGGCAGTCGAGTACAGAATTCGCGGTGAATCCATTTCAAGTATTTCTCACTCACAACTTCACTCGGTCGTTGCGAGAGTTAGTAGTACTGAGGTGAATTGTAGAACGAGGAGAATATGAATTAAATTAGTAACAGAGAATGGAGAATTAACCATGCAAACGAGCATTGACTACGAGCAGATCGTCATCAATAATTTAAGACAACTATCCCCCACCCAACAGCAAGAAGTTGTAAACTTCACTGAGTTCCTCCGCCAGAAATTTACCCAAGCAACCACAGGCTCGGCTCTATCCCTCCAACAACTTGCCAATCTCCCCGTCAAAGAACGGCATCAACACCTCAAAGCGACGATTGCGTCAACAGCCAATGATTTCTTAACCGATCCAGAACTGACAGAATTCTCCGTTCTAGATGGCGAAGATTGGGAGATCGAGCATGATTAGTGCCAAGCGTGGCGAAGTCTGGTTGGTCGATCTCAACCCCACCAGGGGACAAGAGATTCAGAAAACTCGCCCCATCGTGGTTATTAGTTCCGATTTATTCGAGCCTATTCCGATGAGAATTGCGATTCCCATTACAAGCTGGCAAGAAAAATTTAAAGATCGCCCTTTTATGGTGCGAATTGATGCTAATGCAGATAATGGACTCGATCGAGATTCGGCTGGAAATGTATTGCAAGTTCGCGGTCTTTCAACCGAACGGTTTGTTAAGCGATTGGGGCAAATATCCGAGGAAGTTCTGCAAGAACTCTTATCTGGTTTGGTTGTTTGCACCGATTACGAACCAAAACCCTAAAATCTCAATGACTATAAGTTGCTGTTGATGACACTACTCTCGGCGCACAGTTGCGTGGCCAGATCGGTCAATACTCGATTTCCCGACCCAGGTAGCAATGGTTCGATGAGGGCGAGAGATTCCATAATAGTGCCGATCTTTTTATAGGCTAAAACTGTTGCTAAATAATAATTATAGTATTTTTAATTGCTAAAATGTGCCGATCTTTATGCCGATCTTCAGACATCGATCGACTATTTCTTCCTACCCATTGCCGCAATTCTCCGCCCCTGCGCTCTGCCCATCTTGCCCATCCCCATCCCCACTCCACGCAGCAAGCCACTTCCCACTCTACCAGCAGCTCTACCCCCTACCCTACCAGCTCCTCTAGCCGCTCCCCGCGCTGGTGCGCTGGTAAGTGAATTCATCGCTCCAGCTAGAGCCAGAGCTGAACCTTGACAATAGTAGAATGTGAGGAAGGGAGCGTAAATTGCCATTAAAATACCGATCGTAAAAATCCCCAAACTTGCCAACCCCGTCTGACTCTGTGCCCACAAATTCAAGTAGACAATAATACCGACGATAATTGCAAAGCACAGTTTGGCATTGACTAATAACCAAAAATTACCGAACCAGTTTTTAATCGGTGCGGGGTCGAATAATGATAGGGCGATATTAATTGGAAATGTGAAGCCAAATACTAATAAAGTCAGTTCTAAGGCGATATAAAACGCGATCGCCAAGCAGGTAAATACGAGCTGAATTAAATTTTCAAACGCATTAGAAATCGCACTACCCATCGACTTAATCGAGTCGCCAACCTTGCCGATGATGTCCCATTTAGCCTTCTCATCGATCGTTCCATCTGACGCACCAGCCGCTGGTGTTGTGGGATTCGACCCCGAACTGGCTGAATTACTGGTTGGCTGTACTCCCGCAGCTCTATTGAGATCTGTTTGGATCTCGGCTATTTTAGCATTAACTACCGGATCTTGTTCGGGATTGGCAGCTACACTTTGTTTTAAATTATCTAGTGCTTGTTGAAAACAAGCTGTTTGGGCTGCGGGAGCGCATTTTTTCAACTCATCTTCAAATTTAACAAAATAAGATTGGGCGAGATTTGTGCCACTAAGACTTCTGGTTGCTTGTAATTTCTCAAAATCGAAGGAAATTCCCTGCATTATCGTATCGGAGATCGAGTTAGTAAAGTTTCGCATTCCTAGTACCGTATACATGGCTAGCTGTCCGCTATTCCATAGCATTAGCAGTACCAGAATCAATACCATTAAAAAACCGACTACTCTTTCGGCATCTAAAGTTTTAGCTTTAATTTCTATTAGAAAATAATAACCGCGATAAATTACACCGATCCCCGCGATCGTCAAAGATACCTGTGCGACCCGTCCGAAGATGCCCATTTGAAAAACATTCGACCAGAATTCCTTGGCGAAGTTGGTGGCTAAAGCAGAACCAGTAGCCGCGGCTTGGCTGAAGTTGGCGGCGGCTAATAGGTGTGGGTCTAGTAATAGAATATCGGGCATTGTTATAGAGGTGGGGGAAAGGAGAAGGGGGAAGGGGGATCGACCTTTTACTCGGATCTCGATCGATAAACATGTGCTAATGGTGATTTGAGGAGAAAACGGAGGAAAGGATAGATGGTTAGCGTATTCCTCTATCCTTTCCCCACCCTTTCCTCACTCCCCTCTAACTCTTACCCTTCGGTTTTACCGCACCCACCATCCCTTGGATGATGGAGTTAGTGTTTTGGACTTCATCGGTCAATCGCTTGCTGGCGCGATCCTCAGTTTCTTGGCGGCGAATTCGTGCTGCTGCATCGGTTGATGATTGAGCCAGTTGTGCGGCACTCAAGGTTCTTTGCTCGGCGGCAATGCGGACGCTTTCGGCACTAATCGCACCGTGTTGTCCGAGCTGTTGGCTGATGGCATTCAATTGGTCGAGCGAGTTATCGTAGGTTTGCGCCGCTTGATATTGCATCCCCGCCGCATTTAACCCAGATCCCAAGACTCGGCTTCTGAGGGCTGCTTGACCGGAGACACCGTTAGCACTCTCGGCAATTACCTTACTCGATGTGGTGGAGATCGCATCTAATTGAGTTAGCGATCCGTTGGCAGGATTGGTGTTGAGGGCAATTTTTGCTACATCCTGCTGTGCTTGGGTATTGGTGACAGTACTAGCAATATCGCTAGCTGGCGTGGTGCTGGCGAGGGTGGTATTGATGCTGCCGATATTGGGATTGGCTTGCTTTGCCAAAATGGTTGCCGCTTGAGTCGCACCTTTGCCGTAACTATCGGTTGTAGCCTCGATCGCGGTAGTTTGAGCCGCAGTTTGAGAGTTGGCATTGTTGGGATTGCCGCTATCCCCACCGCCGAAGAAACCCGCGATCGTTTTCCCAATGCCGCCTAATGGGTTTTTCGGATCGTTCATCATCTCGGTAAATTTAGTCGTGGCGATTTTACTTAAATCGCCAATACCAGCAGCGATTTTTTGTTGCATCAGTCCGTTTGCCATCCCCCCAACAAATGGGATCTTATTTAAGGTGTTACTAATTTCTGCTGTCTGTTGGGTTGCTACGGTGGTAAGCGTTCGTTCGCCCGATTGAATCGCGCCAGTTCCGGCATTGGTAACCGTTGTTGTCACGATCCCTTGAGCCGCCGTTCCTACTGTCGTTCCCACCTCTGGAGGGATGATGCCGCCGTTAGTTGATGGTTTTGTGGTTGCTGTCGGTGCCGTGACTGAGGGTGTGACTGTGGCTGGATTTGGTACGGTCGTCCCATTTACAACGGTTGTCGTGTTTTGGGTTGGGATAGGAACTTTAATGCCATCGATCTCAACGGTTTGAGTAGTAGTAGTTGTAACGCTACCCGTCGCCGCTGCCGATCGAATGGTGCCCAGGAATGTTAACACGGCGATAACGATCGAAAGTAGTCGTTTGTTCATTGATGTTGTGCGAGTTATGCAGGTAGTAATTCTGAAGCGTACCGAGCCAAGCCGATAATTGGATGCTCGGCTTGCTCCAGCAGGGCTTGACGGCGTTCGACTTCATGGACGTTATTGACAACAGCGGCTAAAGTACCGGAGCTAGCGTAGATTCTCGCCCAGGTATAACTCCGTCCATCTAACATCAACCAGTTGGAGTAACCCCAACCGCGATTGGGAACGTATGCTTCGGTAAGATTGGGAGCTACTCGCTCCAGCGGAATCTTCATCACTTCGGAGATCGCATCCACCGATTCTGGTTGGATGCGTCCGACTAATTTGATATCGCAGTTAGCGAGGATTTGTTCGCCGCCAGCGCAAGTTTTAATCGAGTGAACTTCTTGCGCGGCGAGCATTACTCTGATCCCAGCTTTGGCGGCAATTGCCAACAACCGACCGATCATCAATGCTAGGGCAGGGAATTTGAGTAGGGCAGCAGCTTCATCCAAAAATAGTACCGATTTAGGATTGCTGTAAGCCCGTCGGATGGCGGTAGCATAAGCAACCGTTGCGAGTACTGCCATATCTTCAGCATTTGCCACGCCCCGAATTGCCATCACGAATAACTGGGAGTCGGTTTTAAACGTAGATGGGCGACAAAACGCCTGTCCCGTTCGGCTTTGCGTCCACGATCGCAGTTTGGTGACGATATAACTCAAGGCTTTGAGTTGTTCTGGTTCGGTAATATTGACTCGTTCCGGCGAGCAGAAGCCAATGAAGTCTTCTAACACTGGGTACTTTTGCCATGCGTCGCTACCAATGCCGCCCTTAATCGCCGCAATATACCGCGATTGGATTTCACGAGCGGCGAAGAATTTGGTCAGCACTAATGTGAGTAAGGATCTGATTAAATCTCGAAACATTGGCTCGAACGTATCGGGATTAGAACCAGTGACCAGCATTTGGAGGATTTCTAACAGGGTTTCTTGGGAATCCTTGCGTCGATCTTCCCGATCTTCGGGCGATAGGTACGAGAGATCGGACACCTCGAAAATATTGCTGCATTCCGAACCCACGTCGAAGAACGCTCCACCCAATAGCCGCGCGTAATCGCGGAAAGTAGAGGCTTCTTTAGTCGGCGGGCAGTCGATAATCGTCACGGGCAGATTATTCGCTAACGCGCCGTTGAGCATCCCCGTAGTGGAGACAGATTTACTCGCTCTGGTGGTGGCAATCCACAGAATATGATGGTGGTTATTGATGATGTCGATGTATAGCGGTACGCCACCATCGTTGGAGATTAACTCAAACCCACCTTTGTCGTAAGTATTAATTAACGCCAGCGAGACAGTCCCCGCCACATAATTGGTGAAAACCTTGCTCTCGCGACTAAAAGGGCGAGATAGTGCCATATCCCAAGCTACGGGGAACGTTTGCAACCACGTCAACCAAGTGTAAGTATACTCGCGGTGTAAGTGACCAGGAAATAGAGACTTGAGGTGATCGCAAGCGAGATCTACTTCTTGTACCGTGTGGCGATGGATGAGGAATGTCGATGATATTGCTAGCTCTACACCACCTCTGTGTAAAACCTGTTGAGCCTCAATCGCTTCTTCAGCATTCATGTTCGCGGCAACGTTAATATCGCCTTCTGCCTCAGCTTTACTTGCTTTGTAAATCTCTTCATCAGTAAGATCTTTGAGCTTTTTGCGACTGATACCTCGATCGACTGCGGTAATTTGAGCGATGTGTTCGATGTCGTAAACGCTATCTTCCCCTAATTTATTCCACAGGTAAGTGAGTGCATCTAATTTGTCACTCCATTCATCTGGTTGCTCTAACATTGACATCACGCCAATGAACTTCTTTTTGACCTTGACCCAGCGATAATCTGCGGTGGGTAAGCTGGATTCCTCGTCAATTAAAATTGATAAGGGATGGAGGTGGCGATAGATATTCTCGGTGGCTACTTTACCATTGAAAAATATCCGTTGGGGTACGGGAGGCGCGGGAGTATCATTTACTCTCGCCCACAGATCTGCCCACAGTTCTTGGCTACTTAACGGACGAATGCCAAGCCCCATCTTATTAGTAAGAGTCTGTTCCCATAAATAGAAAGCATTGACACCAGCTACTAAGAATTCGGTAAATTCGCGAGACTTAGCAATCTTCTCTGCCCCTGAAAACTTGGTGAATATTTTGTAAATACCCTTGCCAAAAGCTTCGATTTGGTCATCTTTGACATCGGCTTCGGGGTCGAAGGTAAAGGTCGCAAATAATGTCAGCGATTTGGGTTTTCGCATTCCCTTGTCAGTCAGAGTTTGCAACCGCTTTTGTTCGGTCATCATGATGTATTTCAAGACATCTGACTGACAGTTTTCGACCGTTTTGGATAACTCTTGCATTCGGGCAGTGTTATCGACAAAGGATTTCATGTGGATCGTTAATACCTCACCCTCTGGCAAATCCTTAAACCCAGCGGATAATCTGTTATAAATCGGATCGATCCTCCCCCACGGTAAATTGGGGTGAATGCCATCGCATTGAAACCCAAATACCAGTCGATACTTGCGCTCGGTAATCTGAAGTAAATACGCACCAAATTGTCGCCCATTGCAATCGAAATCGATATGGGTGACTAAATCTAGTTCTCCTTCGATCGGAAATAGTAGTTCTGGTTTCTCCCCAGGACGACAGACTTGTTTGACTGGTTTAGGGCGTACGAACATCGGGATCTTCTGCTGGAGGTAAGGGCGAACGGTATGGAAGATTGGCGCGGATGTAGCGAGGTGGCTTGAAAGCTAACCCGACAAATTGCCACACGCCTTTGAGGGTGAGGGCGATCCAAGTGCCATCCACGACGACAACAGCGAGGGCGAATACTTGCCAGCCCAGATTGAAGATCTGGATTAAGAATAGATACAGTAGTAAGTCCAAGCCCAGAGCGATAATAAATACATCCGCAGGAATTCCGGCAATCCCTGGCTTACGGCTGAGAATGCGGTTGACTCTGATTGGTTCGCGATCCATTTAGGGAAGGGGAAGGGGGAAAGGGGAAAGGGTAAAGGATGGGTGACTGGTAGCGGTTGCGGATATGGAGGGCGCGACGCGCTTAATACCTTTACCCTTTATCCCTTCCCCTTTCCCCCACTCCACACGGATGTTTGCCTCTAGTGCAAGATGTAAGATCAGGCTGCTCCGAAAATCATCCCCATCACTGCATCGATCGCGATGATGACAGCAATTAGTACGATTGGGGCTTGGACGATTTCTTGCAGTTCGGCGCGTTCTCTGGTTTTGTCGTAAGCATCTTTAAGTCCGAAGATAAAGGCAATGGCAAATGCAACTTTGATGAAGTTAATTACAAAGGTTGCAAAGCCAGCTAGCGCAGCATTAGTAACGCCCAAACCAGTTCCGCAAATAATATTGCCGAGAAGAAGCTCCAAGAAACTGTAAAATCAGAGTCTGCCTACTGGTGAGTTGAATCCTGGATTTAATTCCATCGACAAAGATGAGATGAACAGACTGAAAACATTGAAGAATCCAGCGTAAAGTAGGACGAGCAGTAGGCAGACCTTTTTGATTGGGGAGGGTAGACTGGGTAATTTCTAATGCTCGCCGCAATTGGCGTTGTCCTAAACTATAGACCATTAGAGCCAGTGTCATAATCATCGCCAGTGCCATAATTCGTTTAGTACTTTTGAGAAAAACTCGTGAAACAAAGAAGAGAGGATCTTTGATAAACCGAAATCCTCGCTCGGTGGTTTGCTGGGCTTTATATTCTTTTAAAATGATATCGTCAGTCCATTTTTCTGGCAGCAGTGCAGTAGTAATGGAAGCGACCGCCTTGGTGGCGCGCTTCGCGTTCGAGCTACGTTCGTCATCCAACAAGTTAGTGGCTAAGATAAAACGTCCTGCTTGATTACGATGGTTTGCAACAACAATTTCGTTCTCGATTAAAGTGGATTGAATCTGATAGGTGTAATGACTAACTTCAGCTCCAGCACGAGGTTTCCCTTTGCCTTGATAATGAGGCTTGGCAATAATAGTTACCCCGTTGAGCAAATGATAAGTGAGAGTTTTCGCAAAATCAGATGCGGCAATTAAAGCATCAGCTTCGCAGGCAAATTCACGATTTGACAATCGGTTAAGACTTGAGAGCTTGGCAGCCAAAGACTGGGAAATACGCTTTGATAAAGATTTAAGATCTGCCGACTTGCGTTCAGTACTTTCAACGACAACCCATAGTTGTTTAATTCCAGCGTATTCATGGCAAACAGAGCAAAATTGATAACCTTTGTAAAGTTGACTCTTACTAAACTGTTCTGGTAATAAAGTTTGAGCTAAATCTTTGGCTGTCTTAATTGTGAATGGTACTCGGCTAATCCACTTAATACTATATTGAAATTCCTCAAGATTTGATTCAGTATAAAAAGCTGCATCCATTACATAAACGGATGTTGCTGCTCCAGTCCATTGGGATTTAAACTCTTTAATCATCCTGGCAAAAGCCTTTTGGTCTGATTCATTACCAGATCCCACTTGCATAAATAATGGAATACCTTCTGTCTCTGTTGTCAACAAACTTAATGTATATTGCTTGAGGTCTGGTCGGTGGTCACGCGAATATCCATGCGTAATATTAATTGGGACTGGTTCTAAATTTTCTTCCTCCTTCTGGTCTTCTTCCTGTGGTAAATTTTCTACCGATCGTACTTCTGCCGATGGGTTCTGTTCGATTTTCTCCTCTTCTAATTGGCTGTATTTTCCATGAACTGACAGACTTGTCCCATCAATTATTCCTATCTCATCCACAATTCCAGCGATGATCCCTAAATGGTCTAAATCTTGTACGTCTATTTGTACTTCTGTCTTCATTTTTGATATTTTAAATACACTTTATCTAAAATAACTTTTTTACGATCTAACCTGCTGGATGTGGGATATATGAAAGAGCGGAAGATAAAGTTGTCTGGAACTTTTTGTAAGTCTGAATCGGATATTTACCAGCAATTTATCCTCAGAAATATATATGGGAGAAAGCGGGTGCTATTCTGGAGCGATCGTAAGTTGGGCATTGCATTCGATAAACATCAAAATTACTTTGTACTAATAAAATAATGCTCGATCCTACAATATTGTTGCGTGAGTCGATCGAAGTCCCGATCGATCGGACAATATCATCCAATCGAATATGATATTATTGACGTTACACGATAGTATTGTTTGACACTAGTATCGAAATGCAGTATTATGATTGTTAGTTACCTCAGCAAAGAAACCGAGAAAATTTTTAATGGGGAGGTATCTCGCGATTACCCAGGTGATATTCAGAGAACGGCTCTGCGTAAACTATTGCTAATCGATGCAGCCACTTCGATTAACGATCTGCGTTCGCCACCAGGAAATCGGTTGGAGAAGCTCTCAGGCGATCGATCCGGTCGATATAGCATTAGGATTAATGACCAGTGGCGAATCTGTTTTATGTGGACGGATGAGAATAATGCAATCGATGTTGAAATAGTCGATTATCACTAAAAGGCACAAACCATGATTACCGAACGTTTACCCATTATCCATCCTGGTGAAATCCTCAAGCTAGATTTCCTCGAACCGATGAATATTACCCCCTATCGCCTCAGTGTGGATATCGGGGTGGCTCAAACCCGCATGAGTGAGATTATCAATGGTAAGCGCGGCATTAGTGCAGATACGGCGATTCGGTTGTCCCGTTATTTTAATAACAGTGCCCAGTTTTGGTTGAATTTACAAGCAGGATACGATCTTAGACTCGCCCAAGCAGAGAATCAAGCCGTGTACGATCGCATTCCTACGGCAAGCGGCGTAAGTTAGGTAGCATCTTATAATAAATTTAAGGGAAAAATATTATGACTTACACACAGCCGCAAACTGATACTGGTTTCAATATCGTTCCTGGTGAAGATATTGCTATAAGAGCGAAGAAAATGCAAGCTGCGGCACAGAAACAAGTTGCAGAAGACATTGCACGGCTCAAAGCGATGGGTGAACCAATTTATTATATGGTTGGTAAAAAACTGGTACGAGAAGAAGCAGATGGTCGCAAATTTGAGTATCGGTTACGGGAAGATGGCACTGAAGAAATTCTGGGCGCACTTGTTTAAACTATGCCAGAATTAACGGTAGTTGCGGGGGCAAATGGAGCCGGAAAATCTACCCTAACCAAACTTTCTAGTTTTAATATCCCGTTAATCGACCCTGATGCTATTGCCCGCGCAATTGCTCCCGAAAATCCAGAATCTGCCGCTTTAGCTGCTGGAAGAAAAGCGATCGAATTAGCTCGATCGTATATTCAGTCAGATTCTAGCTTTGTTGTTGAAACTACTCTCGCTGGTAATACTTATCTCAACCTGATGCGTGAAGTCAAAGCCTTGGGTTGGTCTGTCAGTCTAACGTATGTTGGTATTGACGATCCGATTACTAACGTACAAAGGGTTCGCAGTCGAGTCAAAGTGGGTGGTCATGATGTACCGATCGAAGATATCTTGCGTCGTTACGATCGCAGTCTGGCTAATCTGAGTAAAGCTGCCAAAATAGTTGATGAACTAATCCTCTATGATAATTCTACGGATGCTGGACATCAGATCTTAGCCGCAATCGAACGCGATCGAACTGTTATCTATGTACCAGAATTACCTAGCTGGGTCGCAAAAGCAAATTTGAATCTGTAAATGAGTTCGATCGAAATTGCTTCTGATTTTAATAATCCTGGTTTTCCCATCGATCGAAACTAATTTGAAAACACTATTTTCGATCGATTCCATTAAAGCAGATTGGCGAGTACCTCGATCGTCTCTAGTAATAATTTATCCCGTCCGGCTAATCGATCGCTAGATGATAAAAATGCTGAAGCCATAGTATCGAGGTTTTTGCGTTCGGTTTTTACCCAGGTGGTGATGAAAGTTTTCACTTCCGGCACACTCGTGGTAATCTCAGCGGTTAGAGGCTGTTTGAAAAGGGGGGTGAAGGGTATTAAATCATGCTAAACGGCGAACCATAATCCGAATCATGGCAATGTAAATCCACATCTCAGAAGTTTCTGGTAAACCTTCATGATCTCTGTTTAATCGACGGCACCAAGATAGCCATCCAAAAGTACGTTCCACCACCCAGCGTTTCGGTAACAGCACAAATCCTTTGTGTTCAAGTGGTCGTAAGACCACTCGAACAACCCAGTGACACATATCCATCACCCACATCATGAAAGTGTCACCAGTAAAGCCACCATCAACAAGGCAGCTTTTGGGGGGAAGCTTCCCCCCAAAACGTGCCGCCCAAATAGTGTGTAATCTGGCAATCCGATTACCCTTTTCCTTGAGTCTTTGGAGCACAACCTTGCCACCTTCTCGTTCGGTCTGACTAGCTGCGGTCACAAATACGGACAATACTAATCCCAATGTATCTACCGTTATGAACCTTTTACGCCCTTTAATTTTCTTCCCTGCATCATAACCAACTGATTGATTGAGCATTGCTGCTGTTTTCACACTTTGACTATCGATGATTGCTTCGCTAGGATCTGGTTTTCGCTCCTGCTCACTTCTCACCCAATCTCGTAATTTCTCATGAATTGCTACCCATGTTCCATCTTTTCTCCAGTTCCGAAAGTAGGTATAGACTGTTTGCCATGCTGGGAAGTCTCCTGGTAAGTTCCTCCATGTGCAGCCTTGTGTCAGTAGATAGAAGATCGCATTTAACACCGACCACATCTCTACCTCTCGGTTTCGACCACCTGATTTAGCTGGTGGAATCATTGGTTCGATTAATTCCCATTGCCATTGGGTCAAGTTACTGGAGTATGCTTTACTCATTGTGCTTTCAGGTTGCTGTGACTAAGTATCTTCAGCTTATCGCCTGAGAGCTTTTTTTACCCCCTACCCCCCTTTTCAAACAGCCTCTAAGCCGAAGCTGGAGATACCGTCATCACCTCCCCAACCAAAACCCTGATCTTGGCAGACTTCCTTACTCACTACCAAAATCTCCCCGCTAGATCGTCTCGATTAAAATATAGTTATGGTCATCTTTCCAATCCTCACAATAGGTCACGAGATCTATCGAAGAATATCCTCGATCGAACAACATTATCAAAAAAATACTACTATGGCTCAAATCACGATCGATATCCCCGATGACCTCGCCCAACGCCTAGCCCCATTCCAAAACCAATTCTCCGACCTCTTTACTCGTCTCATTGCCACCAGATTACTAGAACCACCTACCACAGATCCAGCCAATCTAAATACATCTAGTACCTATCAAGAGATTCTAGACTTTTTGTGCGATCGACCCACCTCAGCGCAGATTGTCAACTTCAAAGTATCCCCAGCGTCCCAATCGCGATTGCAAACCCTTCTCCAACAGAACCGAGAAACCGCCCTCACCGCCGCCGAAACTGCCGAAATCGAACTATATCAGCAACTCGACACCCTGATCGGCTTCCTCAAAATTAGAGCCTATGCAGCACTTCAAGCTACGCCCCAAAACTAGCCCTGATGACTATTTATCTTTCAGCCACACTCCGCCAGTTAGTCAACCAGCGGGCATCAGGGGCTTGTGAATACTGCCGCATTCACCAAACCTTCTCCATCTTCAGCCACGAAATAGACCATGTTATCGCCCTCAAACATGGCGGCGAGAGTACCGACGATAATTTAGTCCTTGCCTGCTTACCCTGCAATCGTCACAAGGGTTCTGACCTCACCAGCATCGATCCGCTCGCGGGTGCGATTACGCCACTCTTCAACCCCCGCAATCAAATCTGGGCAGAACATTTTCAACTTGAAGGTGGAGCGATTGTGGGCATAACCGCGACCGGACGAACCACAATCTTCCTATTGCAGATGAACGAAACCAGCCGCCTTCAACTCCGACAAGCCTTAGCAGTTCAAGGATTATATCCAGACTTGCCACCTAATATCTAAATCTGCTCCCCATCCTGCAAAGCAGGAGCTTCACTGGCTTCGTTGGCGGAGGCTAGCCTCTGGCTAATCGCAGCTTCCAGATTCGCAGCAACAACCGCTTCAGGGATATAGTCAGGATGATACGGAATTACTCCCGTGCTGCCCAACGCTTGTGTTGCCTCCTTCAGCCACTTCTTCAGCCGTCGGTTGGTAGAAAAAGGAATCCAGTCAGAATCGATCGCTTCCCCAAACGGGATATACTCGCTGAGGATCTTATTCTTATCTTCTGGGGCCACTTCCATCTCAGGGAAGAAGATCGACTGGAAGCCATATCGATCCAGGATTGACCAACAACTCAAACAACTGCATGGCAATCACCAGGGGCTGAGTTATGGTCAATTAAGCGTATTGCTGTTGATATACATCATTAGCCAATCAGATCATCGCTTATGTGCAGGCGAAACCTGGGTCAACACACACCGAATCACATTGGAACTAGTTACTGGCTGGTCGATTGGGGAAAAAGATGTCACAGACGATCGTTTAGCTCGTGTTGTAGAACAATTTGGTTTGCAGGGAGAAGCTTGCCAAGAAATCGAACAAAAGTTAGGAAAGCATCTGATTCGAGCCTATGAATTACCCACCGAGGTAGTTCGATTAGATACAACGAGTTTTACAGTGAATCACGAGCAAATTGAATCCGCAGCGGATAGTTTATTACGCTATGGACACTCCAAAGATAAACGTCCCGATTTACTGCAATACCGTCAGATGTTGGGAACATTAGACCCCACTGGAATACCTTTAGTGAGTGAGACACTACCTGGAAATGGTGCCGACGATCCATTATATTGGCCAGCTTGGCAAAGAATGGTCAAGGTGATTGGACACCTTCTTTTTGTATTTTTAGCTGATTGTAAAGCAGCCGGTCAGATTATACTCGGCTTTTATGCCCTTTGAGGCTCTACCAGTACAACAGCTCACCTTAACAGGGGTAGGTTTGGACATCAAATACTGCCACAGACAGTAGACATCTGCCATCCGCGACTGACATCCTGGCGGTACATCTAACTCTGGTAAGTTAAAGCCAGTGTTGCTGTAATAGATTGCCGCTTTGCCATTGAGCTGTGGACGCGGTGGTAACTTCTCATCGAAGTAAGACACCAACACATCCTTGAGGACATCCGCCGTCCCCCCCGAAATCATCATCTCCTCAATGCCCGTCGGTAGATGTTCGTTCAGCCAGTCGAAGACCATATTGCAATAAGTCTCGTTGGTCCTGCCCGTTCGCTCATTTCGATCGAGCCTCTTGAATTAATGACAACAGAATCAGTGTTTCAGGTCTTACCAAAATTGAGATCTCGATCGAATAGTCGATCTGTACTAAAAATTACAGATAAATTCAAGGGATGACTATTTACTGTGAAAGCTGAAACCATTGCAAAATAAAGATTTTGTTTAATTAAATCGGGAATTTAAAAATGAGCGAACGGACAGTTGGTCGATTCCAACACCTCAATTAAATGCGCGAGTTCCTGTTGCGCTGCTCGCTCTTCTTGTCGGCGCAGAATCGGCTTGAGTGCTGTCGCATCCTGTGCGAACCAGTAGTTAGCCATCGCCCCAGTCAATGTCTCTAACTTGTATCCAGCAGTGCGCTTAACCACTTCTTTTACCCAGTTGCTAAAACCTAAGTCACAACTGGCGAAGTGGGTAATTACGCCATTTTTGGTCGCATAACAAGTCAGATTGCGATGACCTGCCATTAGCATTCCCACTGATGATTTCCGACTGGCTGGATGCCGATCTCGATACAACTCCAGAATCCCCGCACCTTCTGGATGAAAGCAAGATTCCACCAAATTGACGTTCATCCTGCCTTGGGGCGCATCGAAGTTGGGCAGAAATTCTACGAGTTGTTGTTTCAATAATTCCCGATCCATCAGCTCTCCAGGCGGTAATAAACACCCGATCGAGAGATCGAAATTATGCCCCAGTCCAAACCGCTGGGCTAGAATCGCGACTACTGCCAAAATCTTGTAGGCAGCAGATTCGGTCTTCAGTGGCTTGAACCGTTGCAAAGCTCCAAATCGCTGTGCCAGATCGCCGACGGCATAATAATTGTCATTGACACCAACAAAGCAATAATCGACTGTCGCAGTTGCAGATCCCGTCCCCAGACTGTAATTCGCTCCATTATCTAAAGACCCCCGATTGACGGCGATTAATTCTGGGGACATCACCACCGCACTCATCGCGCCGTCGCACACCCCCACGATCTTAATTAAACTCGAACCCAGATCGATCGCCGCAGATAATCTCTTGCGTTTAGCCATATTTACTCAACGATATATTCGATCGACACTTACTTATTCATCCCTAGTACCGAAAAGTCAAAAGATGATGGCGGCTGTACCCACACCTCCTCATCGTCATCGCGTTCGCGAAGCGTCCCCTGTGGGGAATCGACTAAAGCCGAATCTGTGAACTGAGCCTGTGGAGTAGTTAATGGTTGAGATATCGGCAATAACCCGAAACTCATCAAACATTCAGGCGATAAGTTAATCCCATCTTTAACTCTGTGGTAATTAACCAAGAATCTCATCTGAGCGGATAACGTATTGGTAACGTCTCAATAAGCCCTGGTAAATCAGGGGGTTGCAAAAAGAGCGAAAATCTGGTTTAACAGAGAGATGAGTATAAACAGCGATACTAGCCCAGCCCAAACAAATACCTCAGAGACGGAGGTAGAAGGTTTGCGGCGACTGGTAGAGGAACAGAGAAAGCTGATTGAAAAGATATACAAGCAACTGGGAAATCAGAAAACAAGAATAGAACAACTAGAAGCAGAACTGCTGGCAAAGAAGAAACTAAAAGGAAAGCCACAATTAAGTGCCAGTCTGCTAAATCAGCGAGAACCGAAAGAGCCAAAATCGGATAAAAGAGCAGGTTCAGCAAAGGAAAGCAAAAAATCAAGCTTGGAGATCGACGAAGAAATATCGATCCAGCCTGAGAATATTCCTGAAAATGCTAAATTTAATGGGTATCGGAGTTACGATGTACAAGAACTAATAATTAAGCGACATAACATTCGATTTCAGCTAGCAGAGTACATCACAGGTGATGGAAAAACGGTAGTGGGAGAGTTGCCCCAAGAATATCAGGGAAGGCACTATGGGCCAGGATTGGTATGCTATGTAATGTATCAGCATTATCAGTGCAGAGTGCCACAACCATTAATTTATGAGCAACTCCGAGAATGGGGAATAAATATTTCAGTAGGACAAGTAAATCGGCTCTTGAATGAAGAGCATCAAATATTTGAGCAGGAACAACAGCAAGTATTAAGAGCAGGGCTAGAAACAGCAACATACATTCATACGGATGATACTGGAGCAAGACACAATGGCAAGAATGGATATTGTACAGTAGTTGGAAATGATGACTTTGCTTATTTCCACAGTAGTAATTCTAAGAGTCGAGAAAACTTTTTAGAAATATTACAAGCAGGGGAGCGAAAATATGTACTGAATGAAGATGCCAAGACATATCTGGATAACTATCAGCTCCCGCAGAAAAATCTGATTGAGGTCGATTTTTCGGAGCGGCCATTAGCAGTTAAAAAAGAAGAATGGCATGAGCATCTATTGTCTCAAGGAATAACTAGTATAAAAACAGTAAGAGTAATAACTGAAGCAGCACTGATAGGTGGTTTGAGCATAGAAGGAAGACGGGAACCATTGATAATTTTGAGTGATGGGGCGGGACAATTCAATGTAATGCAGCATGGATTATGCTGGGTTCATATTGAGAGAGGTCTGAGAAAATTGGAAGGTGATGGCGAGCAAGAGCGAGAGAATATTGTCGAAATGCAAGGATTGTTGTGGGACTACTATCAAGAATTAAAACAGTATCAACAGCAGCCCAGTCAAGAGATTTCATTAAGTTTGCAGGATAAATTTGATGAGATATTTGGGCGATGTTATATCCAGCATGGGCTATTAAATAATGTCCTTAATCAAATCAGGAATCATAAGATTGAACTATTACAGGTACTAGATTGCCCAGAATTACCCTTACATAACAATGCGGCAGAAACCGATATTAGAGAATATGTCACCCGTCGGAAAATTAGTGGTGGCACACGCTCTGAACTAGGCAGAAAAGCTAGAGATACATTCGTTGGCTTGAAAAAGACTTGCCGAAAGTTAGGAATTTCGTTTTGGAATTATCTCACATCTAGATTACATGGTTCGGAGCAAGTACTATCATTATCTGATGTGATTCGGGCTAAAGCTGCGGCGAAGATGCCTCCTCCGATTTAGATTTTTTCGGCAATTATCACCGAACAGTATATTCATGGGGTGTCTTTGTCACAACCATCTTTTTGGCTGCCAGCGTTTATTGAGGTCTTACACGTATTGAGCGATTCGAGTAGTGCTAACTCAACTTCTTGCTGCGAACTATACTTTACACGGGCATAACTTGAGCATCGGCGATCGAAGAGATGATAGTCTAGTAAAGTCAAGGAAAAAGTGGAGCTTGAGGGATGAGCAATCTAAACTTTACGGAAGAAGATCGAGAAATATTAAATTATGAAAGATTTCACCATCCTCATCCCAGGGTCCAGTTGAAGATGGAAGTATTATGGCTTAAAAGTCAAAACTTACCTTTAAATATGATTTGTAGGCTAGCAAACATTTCACCTAATACATTGAGAAAATATTGTCAACAATATCAGGCTGGTGGTATAGAAAAACTCAAAGAAATTAACTTTTATCAACCCAAAAGTGAATTAAAATTACATCAGACAACTATCAAAGAGTATTTGAAATTGAATCCTCCAGCTACCATAAATGAAGCTGTAAATCAGATTGAAAATCTTACCGGAATTAAACGCAGTCCAACCCAGATCCAAAAATTCCTGAAATCAATAGGGATGCGATGTTTGAAAGTTGGGGCTATTCCTTCTAAAGCAGATCCCGATGAACAGGAAGAATATAAAATAAATAAGCTAGAACCCAGGTTAGAAGAGGCAAGACAAGGAAAAAGAGCGGTTTTCTTCGTGGATGCGGCTCACTTTGTCATGGGAGCTTTTTTGGGGATGATTTGGTGTTTTCAACGGCTGTTTATTAAGTCACCTTCAGGGAGAAAACGGTTCAATGTGCTGGGAGCATTAAATGCCATTACTCATGAAGTTATTTTGGTTACTAATGACAGCTATATCACTGCTATTCAGATTTGTGAACTTCTGCAAAAATTAGCTGACCTAGGACTGAGCATTCCCATTACTCTGGTTTTAGACAATGCTCGATACCAAAAATGGGCTCTCCTCTAGTCATGGTTATAACTTAAACTTATTAAAGTAATCGAAGCGAATGCGGAGATTATTTTAATAAGCAAGCTAACAGTTTTTCTCGCATGAGAGTGAAGCTTTTAAATCCATAGCTTTGACGTAGAATTAATTTAATTTTTGTATTAATTCCTTCTGTGACACCGCTCGTGGTTCTACTGATAAAATAATTAGCAATTTCTGTCAAATGATTTTCGATGGTATCACCTGCCGTCTTTAAGACAATTTTAGCATAACCCAGCCATTTTCCAATTGCTCTTAAGCCACCTTTGACAGTTAATTTACTTTCGTATATGCTTCTCAATTCCTCCTTTAAATCATAAGCTATGCTTAAAGAAGGTGACTTGGCAAGTATTTCAGATAGAGCTTCAATTTCTTCTTCTGACAAATCTTGATTGTTGCTTAAAAGCAAATAGCGATTTGTCAATCCTTTCAAGCCTAAATCAAGTCGCAATTTATTCAAAGATTTGTTGACTAGTTTCATCACATGAAATCTATCAATTATAATCGATGCTTTTGGGAAAACTTCTTTGATTACTTTTGGAAATCCTCCCCACATATCTACACACACTTCCTTGACTGACTCCCTGACAGACTGAGGTTGCCCCTTTAAGACAGCAATTATATCTTCACTTTTGTGAGAGTCAATTACTTCTATTAAAGAACTTTTGTCTAGATCGATTAGAACTGTTGCAAATCTCCCTTTTCCTTTACGACGACTAAATTCATCCAAACTCAATTTTTCTGGAAGTCCCCAGTCTTTTTTTTTAGCTCCCTTTCCGCAATTCTGCTAAATATTTGCTGGACTTGGGCTGGACTTAACTCTTCATTTCGACTTACTTGTTCGCAGCTTGATTCCTTGACTCTTTCGTAAATATATGCCTGATATCTTTCAGTAAATCTTTGTCTATTTTCCACCCATTCTAGCTGCTCAGTTGGATATCTTTTACACTGTCCACAATAAAATTTACGTCTAGGAACTTTCAAGTATACTCCAGCTCCAACAATCGACAAGTCTCTAATTAATCTGTGGCTAGTTTTTTGAATTATGTCAGTATAAGTTTGACAGTTAGGACAGTTAATACCTGCATTTATTATCTCTAATTGAATAAATGTAAAGCCAGCTTCTTTATAGCAAGTAAAAACCCTAGTATTTGGTAAGTTTAATAAAGAATTTAGATGAAAGTCCATAAAGAGGAGGAGTATAAAATGTAGCTGTCGCTACATTTTATACTATTTTCCGGGGAGAGCCGGCTCTGGAAGTTTGTTAAAAAGAAATGTTTATATGGCAAGTATTATGAGGATTTTACTCAGTTCTCATCAGCCATCTCTGAATGTCTAAATGATGCTCATCTGCAACATAAAAAAGAGCTTGATTCCTTGCTCACACTCCGCTTTCAGCATTTTGACAAAGCTCAGGTTATGACCGTTTAAAGTATATTGGGATGTTCGGATCGAGCTTGAGAAGCATAAAAACCATAGAGTGCCTTGAGGATTGTTGGCTTACTCTTGCCGATTCTTTTGAGAAACTCGGCAATTAGTACTTGATTTAGATCGCTTTTGATGATGTCGAATTTAAACATGTCAGATTTAGCTAACGATCGGCACCACGATAATATATCTCGATCGCGATCGATCTTACGACCGCCAATCCCCCCAAAAGCACCCTTAAAACACCTCTAAATCTCCCCCGTTCTGGGTGCTAACTCCAGCTAGATGACCGATTACACCCCTATTTATCCCCCCTATTGCACCCCTATAACACCCCGATTTAGCTGGATTATTAATAGCAACCCACCTCAAAATCGCTAAATTACCCCAGAATTTACCCGCAATTTTACCGATCCGAATCTATCGGTGAAAGCATAGAATTGAGTGCAGCCTGGAGTTAGTGGTGGAGAGGAGTAGCTAGCAACTTACGTTTTATAATTCGAGCAGTTGTGAGTAATCTAGATAAACAGCCAAAGGTAAAGACTTCCGATCGGAAAACTAATCGCATCGAATTGCGAGTAGGAAGCCAGGATTTAGAAATTATCGAAGCAAATGCCAAGCAAGTCGGTTTGAATCGTTCCCAGTTTCTAATATCTAGAGGTAAAAAGCAAACTTATCCGATCGCTCGGCACCTGCCAAATCCGAACTACGCTCCGTTAATGTTAAATCTCCGCGAACTCAAGTCGCAGGGTAAAGATCTCAAGCAAATAAGTAGTGCCATGAATCGCGCTTTGCTGGGTGGAAAATCTGTTGCTGTCGATGCCCTGCAACTACAGCAGCTAATCGTAGATAACCAGCAAGCGATCCAGGCGATTATCGCCATCCTTCAAAGTCATGACGATCGCTAATATCACTAAAGGTCGAGGCTTCGGTGGTTTAATGGGTTACTTACTAGACCCAAATAAAAAACCTCGCATCATTAGTAGTTGTGTTGCTAGTTCCACGCCTGCCGACTTAGCGCGGGAGTTCCGACTGGTAGCTAATCTCCGTCCTAGCGTAACTAAACCCGTTCGTCACTTCTCAATTTCATTTGCCCCAGCGGATGGTCGGGTTGACGATGTTATCAAAGAAGCAGTTGCCTTTCGAGTTCTCGATGGATTGGGCTACGAAGACTGTCAGTTTATTGCGATCGATCACGACCGCGATGACCCCGGACACGACTACGTTCACGACCACGACCATATTCATGTTGTGACCAATGCCGTAACGGTTTTAGGTGAATATGTCAAAGATAGTTTTGACAGGTATAAGATTCAAACAGTTCTCAGAGGATTAGAGCGCGATTTTGGATTGCAGGAAATAACCTCATCTTGGGAAATCAAACATCAAAAAGCTCAAGGGATGCACCTCAATACAGATATCGCTCGGCTGGTCGCTAATTTGCTCAAGGATTGCCCAAATCTCCAAACTTGGCTCGATCGCTTGGCGGAGTCTAATATTGATGTGCGCTTTAATATTAGTAATAACGATTGCATCAAGGGCGTGACTTTTCTCCAAGACGATCGAGTTTATAAGGGTGTCGATATTGGCTCGAAGTGGTCGGTAGTCAACCAGCAAATACCGATTACCGATCGCGATCTTGCCTTAATGCAAGTGGCTAATATCAAGAGTCAGGAAAAGCCCCTGCTGTTGGGTAAGATCGAGCGAGCGATGTTCGATCGGGCTGTGGAGATGGCATTGCTGAAATTAGGACGGGGCAAAAAGTTTAAGAATAGTCGAGTACCCCTGTTAAGGTGAGCTGTTGTACTGGTAGAGCCTCAAAGGGCATAAAAGCCGAGTATAATCTGACTCGAAAGCTGAAAACCTAAGCAGAGTGAGGGAATTGAAGATGATTAGTGACATCTGTCTTGTCTCGCTAAACCGTCGGGAAACCCGACGAGCGCGAGCCGCTTTGAGAGATTTGTAGAACAGACACCTTTGACAGTGATGGTAAGAGCAATTATGGAAAGAATCTTTGCCACAGAGCAACTAGAGCGGTTGTTTGAAGACACTGCCGAGCGGCAGTACACCAGAGAACTCTTATTCTCAAACGTAGTCGGAATCATGAGCTTAGTCGTCTGCGGGATTTATCCATCAGTGGGTGCCGCTTACAAAGCATTCGAGAAAGTAGTGGGGGTGTCGAAAGTATCCTTGTATGCCAAAATCAATGGGCTAGAACCTAATTTGTCTCAGGCATTGGTGCGGTATAGTGGCGAACAACTTTCCTCAGTAGTCACAGAATTTACTCAAGCAATTAAGGTCGTCTTACCAGGATACGAAGTCAGAATCATTGATGGGAATCATATCGGGGGCACAGAACATCGACTAAAGGTATTACGACCAGAAGTTGCAGGAGCCTTGCCAGGACAAGCAATCGCGGTACTAGACCCGCAGCGAGAAATGGTCGTGGATGTATTTCCAGAAGAAGATGCTCACGCTCAAGAGCGATCGATCGTTGCTACCATTAGTGCTCGAAACGGTCAAAGCAGGGCAAGTATGGATTGCTGACCGGAATTTTTGCACCAAGGACTTTTTGACTGGTATTAGTACACATGGAGCCAGTTTTGTGATTCGAGAGCACCTGGGTTTGAAATGGACGGAAATAACACCAAGATTGGCAGTTGGGCAAAATGACAGTGGCACTATTTTCGAGCAACAGGTTCGACTCGATAGTGGTCTTTTTGTCCGCCGAGTGACGATTCAACTGAAACACTCAACTCGTCATGGCGATTTACAAGTAACAGTGTTAACTAATTTGCCTCAGACAGAGGTGACAGCCATCATGGTGGCAGATCTTTACCTCAATCGATGGCAAATCGAACAGATGTTCCAAGTTATTACTGATACTTTTAATTGTGAACTCAAGACATTGGGTTATCCCAAAGCGGCATTGTGCGTTTTTTGTATAGCACTGATGGCGTTTAACATTCTATCTACGGTTAAAGCTGCGCTTAAAGATGTTCATGGTGCCGGAAAAATTGAGTCGAGCTTATCCAATTATTATGTGGTTGAAGAAGTCCAGTCAACTTTTCGAGGGATGGAGATTGCGATCTGTGCTGAGGATTGGCAACCTTTTGCACACATGAGTGTGCTTTTGTTAGCGGAGTTTTTGCGAGCATGTGCAAGTCATGTGAATCTCAAACGTTTCTTGTCGTCCCCACGAGGAGCAAAAAAGCCGCCCACAAAGAAGAAGTATGACCCCAAACATCCTCATCTTGCTACTTTTCGGCTCCTCACTACTTAGTCATGCTTTTGTCACCTTAACAGGGGTAATGCTCTAGGGTTAAATATTCTCTGCCAACCAGAGCGGTTTTTAAAAAATTTCGAGCCTCGGAGTGAAGATTGGCTCGGCAGTACGATCGCGTATATCCCTAATAAGTTTAAAGGGGAGCTGGTCGATCGGTTGCGGAGTATCTTGGGACAGGATTTTAACCGCACCAATTTGGGTTTGTTAGCTCGTTGTTCTCCCACACGGATGAGAACGGTTCTGATTGAGGCTGGAGAGAAAGGAGGGCGATTGGAACAGATGCTGGAGGTACACCAATGTCTCAAAGAAACTATTGCCGCAAAATTATTTGAAACCAGAAATCCGCAAATCGTGCATTATGAGGCATTACTCGCCCGACAGAGAGAGCAGGTGGATGGAGCCAATAGTTCTATCCCCGATCTAGATAGTCTTAAAAATACGCTCGATCTTATGGGTAATGCCACACGCAGCTACGAACGATCCTTAACAGATCCAGTCAATCGAGCTGATTCGCTCGATCGAAATGTCAATAAAGATGGGAATTCCACTGCCACCTTGGGCGATTTCTATATCGATCCGGCTGCCGATAGCGACAGCAAAGGAACCACAGCAGAGCAGCAAGAATTGAGACAGCGAATCGCACAGTTCCTTTCTAACAGCTCCGATCCGATCTTCTTACTGATAGATGGTTTGAATCTGACCCAAGCAGAAGCAGGCAAGGAACTTGGTTGCAATCAATCTACCGTAATGCGACGGCGCGATCGTTTGCTCCTTAAATTAGCAGGACAATTAGCCCTGGAATTAACACCAAATGTAGAAACGTTAACCGCTAAACAACTAGAAGAAATTGCTAGCTATATTGCAGCTTGTGTCAAAGATTACTATCTAGAGTTATTGATGGGGATAGTTATAGATATTGAAGCCACTCGGATAGGAGATAACGAGACGATCGCTAAATTTACAGATATAGTGTGCGATCGTTGGCGATTTATATTTATTCCTGAAGAAGTAGGGTTAATTAAGGCACGAGAATTTGTGATTTGGATTTTATCGATAATATAAAAAAGTATGGATTGAACTGTCGAATATGTCAACGTTACCGATCGAGTCAATATTTTAATTGTGAATAAATTATGTCAGTTAATATCGAACTATTACAATCTCTAGAACCAGAAAAGATCTGGTTGAAAGTGAATTCCGAAGATGCAGATCGAGTTCGACTAGATCCAAACATTTACTCAAACTCTACAGGATTAACTAATGCTGAATTAAATCAACTTTGTTTGAATATATTTCAATCTTGGTTAGACGAAATAGAAATAGTTCATACATCAAGCTTTACTGCTGAAGAATTAACTACTATCTGGGATGTAGTACCTGGTTGTGCGATTGAGGTTGGTAGAACTAGATTAATTTTGATCCCAAGTGAAGATCTCGATCGCGATGAACTGCGAATACCTCAAGAGTGGATCGATTTACCAAATTGGTTGGGCGATTATTACCTGGGGGTACAGATCGATCGCGAAGCCGGAACGATGAATATTTGGGGATTTGCTTCCCATAATTTAATTAAGCAGCGGGGGGAATATAATCATCGCGATCGCACTTATAGTTTGGATGGTAATTTAGTGGTTACTAATTTAGAAATTATTTGGCTGGCACAGGAGCTAGGCTCAAATGAAAGATCGCTCGTTCCCGAACTACCAGCTTTAGATTTAGATTCAGCCTTGGCATTAATTAAAGAACTTAGTGTTCCTTCGCCATATTCACCCCGATTGAGATCGAGTTTCTTGCAGTGGGGAGGTTTATTGAATAATGCCAACTTGCGATCGCAACTATATCAAACGCGGGTCTTCAGGATCGAGTATGCTAGTGTAGCAGATGATACAGTTTAAGCAAGATGCAGCCATTATTTACTCAGTTATTAAAACTAGACGGTATAGCAGTTGAAGATTACTACGATCTAGGCGAAGAAATAGTCTTGACAGTAGAGGCAGAAACAAACAGTGCAATCTGTCCAAGGTGTGGTCAAACAAGCAAGAATACACATGAGAATCACTATCATCTAGCCAGAGACTTAAATTTTGGGGAACGGAAAGTATTGTTAAAATATAATCGGAGACAATTCAAATGTAGTGAATGTAAAAAGCCATTTAGCGAAAAGTTAGAATTCATCGGAGAACGGAGAAGAACGACAGATAGGTTTGCGGAAATGATAGTCAAACAGGTGATTCATAGCGACACACATAATGTGGCAAAAAATCATGGACTAACAGATGATGAAGTATGGTCAATGGTGGAGTATGTAAGCCAAAAAAAGTGGTCAGAGGAACTAAGCGGGTTGAAGAGACTGGGGATAGATGAAATTGCCATGAAGAAAGGACAAGGGAACTATATAACGGTATTAGTAGATTTAGACAAAAAAGAATTAATAGATTTAGTAAAATCGCGACAACACAAAGACATAAAAGAAGTGCTGAAGGGCTGGGATAGTGAGATATTGAGTCAGAGCGAAGAAGTAAGTATAGACATGTCAGGTAATTACAGAAATTTGGTAGAAAAGATGTTGCCAAATGCCGAGATTGTGGCGGATAGATTTCATGTAACAAAGTTATTAGGTGATGAGCTAAATCGAGCAAGAAATCAGGAGAAAAAAGCGATAAATAAACTAGAAGATAAAGATGAACAAGAAAATCTTAAGGCGGTATTAAGCAATAGTAAGTATGCATTATTAAAGCCAGAAAAAAATCTAACCGACAACCAGAAGTTGAAATTAGATGAAATCAAGAAAGCATTGCCAAGATTAGCTCAAATGCACCGACAGAAAGAAGCATTTAGAGATATTTTTGAGACAGCAAAAAGTGGAGCAGATGGAATGTTAAAGATCGCCACCTGGATGAAAAAATCTCAGGAGATATTTAAGGATAGTGTCGAAACAATAGGTAGATGGTTTGGCGAAATTACTAACTACTTTGAATCGCGAACAACAAGTGGTGCTGTTGAAGGGATAAATAACAAACTCAAGCTAATTAAACGTTCAGGATATGGATTCAGAAACTTTGCTAATTTCCGGTTAAGATGCTTAATTTGTTGGCGGCTATCTATTAGCTAGGCATACTTTAACCGGAAGACCCAAAAATTTAGCTCGAAACCAGTGCTTATAATTATCGCCAAGTGTCGATCCCTGACGATACTCGCTGCGGGTGGGATCTTGAGGAATAACATCGAATACTAACTTTGAGATCGCAGCTAGGCGTTTTGTAGCATTCTTTTGTTTATATTCGTTCGGATACTTTTCACGTAAACGTTCGACTTGCAGTAAAAGCTCTTCAATCCGATCGAGCAAGAGCGCATGAGCAAATATATTCCAATCATTAATTACTATCGGACTTACAGCCAAACCTGTTCATCCTCATCCGTAAGTGGTGCATCGAGATCGACATCGACTCCATCGACTAGAGATCGAATGCGCTCAAATAAATCAGGTGTAATCGCCATTACATGTTGAGGATTTTGTTCGATGTCTCTGGCGATAAAATTCAAGAATTTACCCAGGATCGGATCGCTTTCTGGCTCTTGTGCGCGCGAGATCGTTACCTTACCATCAGACTCAATGGTGTAGATGAGGCGATCGCGTTTATTCAAACCCAGCACCTTGCGAATGGGATCGGGAACTGTAGTTTGGTAACGATCGGTTAGTGTAGACTCTGAGATTTGAGCCATCATCGCCTCTAAGACTTTTTTAACGAATTCTATCTCAAAAGTAATGCAATTGCATTATCATGTCAATCATCGAGTTGATGGTTGATATCGGATCGAAGATGGCTCTGTATAATTCACAACTCCGTAGATTCACCCTCGACAGATCGGGTCGATCGAGACTGTAATAACTATAGAGATACTAGCTACCAGCAAAGAATGGAGATGGACGATAAATATAACCAACAACAGGAGTTATCGGAGCGGGAGCTAGAACTGCGCGAGCGAGAACTAGAACTGAGATTGCGGGAACTCGAAGTGGACATCCAGCGCCAGGATGCACCATTTCATCCGACTGTACCAGATCGAGGCAGCAACAAGCCAGTTAGATCCTTCAAACAAAATCTCATCAGAGCCGCTAAATTTTCAGGATTATTCATCACTGGTGCTGTAATTGTCTATATCTCCCAATGGTTAGCCTGGATTTCGCTATTTGCCTTCGTGGGGGTAGCTGGTTGGCTCTGGTATAAATACGGAGATCCCAAATAATTAAATCCAAAATCATTTAAAATTGCCCCTTCAACCTCCTACCTAAATTATGATGCCTACTGCTAAAAACAATCGTTTCCTCCAAGACTTAGATCGCGTCGCGCGAGTACGCTACGAAGTTGCTAACTGTCTCAAGCAGATGGCAACCAATCTCCAGCAAGCAGAGACAGCGGCGAAAAGTGGCTCTGGTGAAATGGGATTCGATCGAGATTTAGCAGATCTGACTAAAGCGGGTCAAAATTTACAACAAGGTGTCTTCCGTCTGATGGTATTGGGTGACATGAAACGGGGCAAAAGTACGTTTCTCAATGCCCTCATCGGTGAAAATGTCCTACCCAGCGATGTCAATCCTTGTACCGCCTTGCTGACAGTATTGCGCTATGGTAAGGAGAAAAAAGTTACGATTCATTTTAAAGGCGATCGACGACCAGAAGAACTGGATTTCGCTAGCTTCAAAACGAAATACACGATCGATCCATCCGAAGCCAAGCGGCTAGAAGAAAGCAACAAACCCGCTTTTCCCGATGTAGACTATGCCGTCGTCGAGTACCCGCTCGAATTACTATCCAAAGGGATCGAAATCATCGATAGTCCTGGCTTGAACGATACCGAAGCGCGGAACGAATTGTCGCTCGGCTATCTAAATAACTGTCATGCTGTCTTATTCGTACTCAGTGCCACTCAGCCTTGTACCTTGGGCGAACGCCGCTATTTAGAAAACTACATTAAGGATCGCGGCTTGAGCGTGTTTTTCTTGATGAATGCTTGGGATCGCGTCAAAGAATCGATTATCGATCCTGACGATGCGACAGAATTAGCCGAAGCTGAAGCCAAATTGCACCGCGTATTTAAGGCAAATTTAGCTGAATATTGTCTGGTTGATGGTTACGATCTATACGACGAGCGGGTATTTGCCCTGTCCTCGATTATCGCGCTCCGCCGCCGGATCAAGGATCTCGATGCGGATTTGAGTGGGACTGGCTTCCCCGCATTTATCGATGCGCTGAATACCTTTTTGACACAAGAGCGGGCGATTGCCGAACTGCGTCAGGCGCGCACGATAGCCAGACAAGCACATACTCATGTCCAGGAAGCGGTGGCGCGACGGATTCCGCTCTTGGGTGCCGATGTTGCCGAACTCAAAGCCAAGATCGCTCAAATCGAACCTCAATTTACCCAATTAAACGCGATTCGCGATGAGTTTCGCGAAGATATTCGCCGCGTGCGCGACAGGCAAGCAAGAGCGACAGCCGATTCGATGAAGACTTATTTACTCAATCTCGAAAATACTTTTGATGCAGATTTCCAAGCGTATCAACCTTCAGATTTACAATTTTTAGACTTCTTCAGTGGTAGCAAGCGCGAACAGTTCAATCAAGCAGCGCAAAAGGGTTTTCAACAGTATATTAATGACAAATATGCAGCTTGGACGCTCTCAGCCCAAAAAGATTTGACCGCTGCCTTTACCGAACTCACCCAACAAGCGCAAAAACACGGTGTGAGCTACCAGAATGTCACTCAAGAAATGGCGGAGAAACTCACAGGTAAAATTCATACTCGGAGCAATTCGCTCGAAGATGATGGCAGTCCAGCTTGGGCAAAATGGGCGATGGGGTTATTTTCGATCGCGACTGGCAATTTTGCAGGTGCAGCTTTAGCGGTGGGTGGGTTTGAATTGAAGAGCCTATTACTCAACTTTTTTACCACTGCGGGGATTGCGATATTATTTGGAGCATTGCTCGGCCCGATCGGAATTATGGTAGCAGGTTTGGGTGTTGCCGCTTTCCAAGTGGATCATGCACGCAAGTATTTTACTCAGGAAATCAAGAAGCAATTAGTCGCCAAGTTGCCAGAAATTTCGACGGAACAATGGCAACCGATTTATAGTGTCGTCCAAGAATGTTTCGATAATTACGATCGAGAGGTCGTTAACCGAATTAATGATGATATTAAGGCGCGCAAGGGCGAATTAGATAATCTCGTCAGTCAAAAGGAATCGCGGGAGATCGATCGAGTTACTGAGGTGAATCGGTTACAACAGTTTGAGGCTGATGTGGTGAAGGAAACTGAGTCGATCGAGTCGATCTATCAAGGTTTTTTGAATGGTTAACATTCCTAAAGCTAGATGGTGGGAAGGTTAACCATCTGGCTTTTCTGTATAATCGATGAAGGTTTATTTATATGACTGGTATAACATTAACAGAACTTTTACCATCATTTCAACAGTTGTCTCCTCAAGAAAAGATTAAGGCAATTCAAATTTTAGCTACGGAATTGGAGAAGAGAGGTCGAGGTTCAACGACAATCGAAATTAGCACGAGTTTGAGTAATGAAACAAAAGCAGCAACCTATTACGATTGAACCTATCCTGATTGTTCAAACAATATGCTCATCTTGGACAAAAGCATCACGAGGTGCTCCAGGTGCTGTTGCCCGAAATACTGTTCCAGAATGTCTGCCCATTTCCCTATCCAACATCGATCTAAGCGATTTACGAGTGCTCTATCATGAAATTGCATTTGAAGAAGTAACTGGTTTTCAGTCACCAAAAGAATGTATCTCCATTAATCCTACAATCTATCCACGACATGGGTGTATCACGATTGAACGTATTGCAAAAGAGGTATGCGCAACATACAAATACAATATGTGTGGTGGTGCTCCAGATCGCGGAGCAGAGAGGCACGCAATCCGAGCAAATGTGGGTGATTGGTTACAGATGCGTGAAAATGGACGATTTTCATCATCATGGGGGGGCGATTGGTCATATAAAAAAGTCGTCGTTAATGCTGGGCTATTTAATAACGTTGTTGCTGGACAATTTCTTAAGACATTACCAGTTGAAGTCTTTAGTTCAATGGCAGACTTATGGTAATAGAATCCATGATGATATTAACCAGTACATACATTTTAGTTTGTGCTAGTGGGCACTGTCCACCAGCACAATTAACGATCGATATAAATAAAAGTATCTAAACCTAAGCTGATAAATTACTTAACTCGATCGCCAAATCATGAACTCCTCACTCCTTACCCACCTCCAAACCGCTGCCGACAAGCTAGAAATCGACCCAGTATCCAGGCTGGGCAAAGATCTCAAAACACTTGCTAGTAAAGCAGGTCGATCGAATTATCAAATTGCGGTATTTGGGCCATTCAATCATGGTAAATCGACGTTACTAAATGCGATCTTGGGTAGTAAAACGCTGCCGATCGATCTCATTCCGACTACGGGTGCGGCGATTAAGGTTGTTTATGGTGCGGAAATAACCACTACGATTACCCTCAAGAGTGGGGAAATAATTCGGGAGGCAAAAACGGATATCCTTACAAAGTTTGCGATCCTCGATAACGATCGCCGGATGCGCGATGATGTAGCTGAAATTGAAGTTAGTTATCCCCATCCTTTCCTCGAAATGGGCGTAGAACTGATCGATTTACCCGGTACGAACGATCGCGACGAGCAGGATACTTTCGTCCGCGAACGCTTGCTAGCTGCGGATTTAGTCGTCCATGTTCTCGATGTCCGCAAACTGATGACACTGGGCGAGCGCGAACACCTCCGCGATTGGTTGGAAAATCGGGGGATAAATACGGTGGTATTCGTCGCCAACTTTACCAACATGTTGGAATTGGACGAGCAACGCCAGGTGCAGCATCGGCTCCGATTTGTGGCTGAGAGCTTCCGTTCTGCCCTGCCTGCTGGTATTAGCAATCTCTATCGTGTCGATGCTCTCCCAGCCCTCCGCGCCCGTCTCAAGGGCGATGACGCGACGCTACATACATCGGGTTTGTCGGAATTTATCTCAGCGTTGCAAGCCATCGTCACCCACCAAAAAACAGAAATAGCTGAAGTTCGCCAGCCGATAATTAATGCGATCGCAACTCAATTGCGTGGATTATTAGAGGCGCGAGTCGCTCAGCTCACGCTAGAAATAAATACCCAATCGACTAAAACCGATCGCGAATTAGCCCTCAAACGCCAAGCCCAACAATTAATCCAAACTGGCTGGGAAACCAGTCTCAAAGAAATCGAACAATGGTTGTATTTACCCAATCTGATTAGCTTCTATCAAACTGCTTTAGCTACAGCGCTGAAGTATGAAGGATTCGCTCGCTGGCAATCAGAAAACATCGTTCCCAAACTTCAGTATTGTCAGAAAGAAATTAACGATTGGGTTGTTAAGGCTAATGACTTTTTTAATACGCCGTCGATCGATCCATTAATCTTAGTCGCACCAGGAGCGCCAGAAGTATTGCTACCTGTATCTTCCCCTAGTCCACCATCTCCCAAAACATCTTCAACTGAGGGCATCGCTCCAACTGCGATCGCTACCGGATTGGGCTGGTTACTGGGTGGGCCAGTTGGTGCGGCAGTACTAGGCGGCGGAAGTTTATTCGTCGATCGGTTGGATTTAGCTAAGGACAAGCCACAACCTAAAACTGATAATTCAGCCGAAATATTTGAGGCATATACCGATGCTGCTGCTGATTATTTATTGCAGCTAAATACTACCAATGTCGAGAAAATTAGAGATTATCGATCGCGTGCGGTTGCAGCAATTAATGTAGAGCTAAAAACTAGCAGCTCGATCGATCCAACACAGCAACAAAAATTAGCAGACCTATCTCAATGTTTAGCAAATCTAACTCGATCGATATAATATAATCTAAGTTACTATGTGCAACTTCAGCGGTTAGAAACCGCTGCTCATGACGCAAAGTCCGCCTTCGCGGACTAGTTTATTAGTCCACGAAGGCAGCCACGATTTCAATCGTAGGCGGTTCTAGGTAGCAACTTGGATTAATATAGCGGTTCCCAATCGAATGAGGTACATTTACTAGCCACTAGCCACCAGCCACTAGCCACTAAAACCACTAATAATGCCCTTCACTAGGATGAGAACCGCTATATAGCAGCTTGGCAGCAGTTAAATCTTGGCTGAAAACAAAGATATTTTCGTTGCTAGATCGTCAGCTTTTACTGTGTCACCCCGATCGCGATAGATTGCTTCCGCCTGACTCAAAGCCGCAATACTTTCGCGATAATGTTCTTTACTCATTGCCAACTGGAAACTTAATGTTTCCCACAATTGGGCATTTTGGCGATCGGTTATCAATTTTTCTTTAATATTCTCAATATCAGATTGACGTTTTTCTTTCGAGCTAAATAGCCCACTGCCTAAAGATTTTAACATCTCCCAATTAGCTGCTTCTTCAGCTGCTACTTCTTTAGCCTCAGGAATGTAGACTCGATCGGGCTGCTCCGCATCGGGAGTAACTTGCCCCAAACAATTTCGCATGAGATCGGCTAGTTCTCGATGAGATTGGAGCGCGAGAGCTTGTTCGCGGCGGTCGGTGGTCTCACAACTTTGAGAGAGAGTAAATTTCCGACCCGATGTTAAGTTGAAGTAGAGTTTGCAACATTTGAGATGGCTATTGTCTGAGTCTTCAGCCTGTTCGACATTAATTTTGGCAATCTCATCAAATCGATAACTTTTAATATTTTTTTGCTTGAATAGATTTATCGCTTCTCGACATACCGTTCGCTCGAGCCGATCGAATGTCCAGGTCACAAAACAAGCTGAGAGCAAACTATAAGCCATAGTAGCCAGCGGAATGCCAAAAAAACCCATCCCCCAAAACAGCAAGAATAAATTAACACCGATCGGATTCGATGAAATAGAGCTAAATACGCCAGCTCGCCACATAGAAGTCAATGGCAAGAGCATAAATACACCCAGCCCTAATAGTGCAGGTGTAGATTTGCGCCATCCTTGCTCGATCGCTTCTGATTGTGATAATTTTCCACGCTGGAAAGTAAGTTGCTGGGAAGTTTCCTGCACTAATTGCAGCTTTAGTTCTTCACTAGCACCAGACGATAAGCTTCTCATAAATTTACACCTTTAGTTCTTCACTAGCATCAGACGATAAGCTTCTCATAAATTTACACCTGTCTAGTGACACCCATCTTTATATTGCCCAGATTGAAGTCATTACTATTCAGTAATCTCCGCAGTCGAAAATATTAGCTCTCCGCCACCATCGATCGTCGTTTCAATTACCATCGCATCGGTACGATCGATCCGCAGTGGTTTCTCACAGCCATCCAAATATAATTGATAATATTCTGGCGATTGTTCGGGGATTAAGGCAATGAATCGATTGCGGTCGAATATCTTGCCAGAAGGTAATTTGAGAATCTTAAGTGCCATCTCGATCGGGAAATTGTCGCTCTTAATTATACCGATTGTTTTCACTCCAATGATTTTTCACTCCCAACTGCCGATCCCTTGACTGCGGCCAATTGAGTGCGATAGATGTGTACTTCGTCTGTCAAACCAGGAATGCCAGGAATGTCATTATCGTAGAGTTTAAAACCTTGCCCGATCGATTTGGTCAGCACATCGGAGGCAAAACCTTGATAATAAATCGGCACGGGACGATTGCTATGATTGCCCCAGCCGTATTTACCAGTTTCGGGTAGCTCCTTACCCGTATCATCCTTCGCTACTACTGGTTGCGAACCCCAATAGTGTCCAGCATCAACGGCGGTATCTACATCTGTCAACCCTTTACCCCCCTGACGACGCAGCCGATCGGGAAAATCATCATTGAGTGTTAGATAATGATCGTGGTCGGCGGTGACGATCAGTTGATTGCGTTCCCAACCGCCATGCGCTCTAATCCAATTAATTACCGTCCCAACAGATCGATCGAAATCCAAAGTCGTACCGATAAGATTGTCCAGATTATTATCGTGAGCCGCCCAATCGATATCGCCACCTTCTATCATCAGCCAGAAACCTTTGGGATTTTTACCCAATACGGTTAAAGCTGCTTGAGTGAGATCGTTGAGGGTCGGATTTTCATTGCGTTCGCGTTGGATGAATTTAGCATCGGTTTCACCCGCAGCCAGCGGACGCTCGGTATCGGGTTTCAAACCGCGCGTGGTATGCACGGTAAACATATCTAATCCCGTCGTGCTGTAGTCCCGATTTGCCCCACTGACGGGGAGATTACCATTTTGTCCCCGCGCGCCATAAATACCGAGTAATCTCTCACCGCGATTCACTTTGGCAGCAGTTTGAGCTAATTTTTGGGCTGCATTGGCACCGCGTTCGAGGAAGGTATATTGATAGATATTATTATTGGGTTTGGTGCTGAGTTCGCGATAGGTCGTCTCGCTAATGTAAGTATGGTCTGGCTCTACGCCAGTTGGTAACAGTTTTTTGGTATTGGATAATGGATGTCCGCCGCCCAAAAGCACTGTCGGCTGATAGATCCTCAGTTGCTGTTGGAGGATATTATCGAGGGCAGATGCGTCCTTGGAGTTGACATCGTACTTCGTCCGCCGATTGACATTTGCGGAGGCTGCGCCTGGGGTAGCATGATCGATCGGTACTGAAGTAACGAGTCCAGTCGATTTACCTGCGAGGGCGGCAGTTTTCAGGATCGTTGTCAGCGGACGTTCGTAGATATCGACTCCGATCGCGTTATTGTAGCTTTTTACGCCTGTGTAGAGGGCGGTAGCGGTGTTGGCAGAGTCGGGATAGCTGGCTTTGATATATTCTTTGTCGGTGCCAGGAGTCCAAGGATTTGCTCCACCCCGAATTCGATCGTAACCTACTAAATTTCCCGTGGTGGGGTTCGATGTTGCGGTTGTATCCTTACTAGATCGACCGGGATTGAATGTGGGAGTAAATTTGAAGTTAGGACGAACGGGACTGGCTCCAGTGGGCTTTTTAGAGTCGTCTAGGGCACTATTGTTGCTACTATACTTGCCCGTACTATCGGCAACAGTGGTACCGTAGGTAGTGGCAAGAGCATAACCCGTGAGCGTCTGCATATTTAGCCCCGAACCGCGTCCTTGATTATAAAAATCTTGCAGCGTTTTACCGGATTTACCGCGATCGAGTTCGTTTTTGATAGCGGCGGCTCTAGCCATTTCCCAACCCATCCCATCGCCGATCATCAGGATTGTATTGCGTTGATTGTCTGGTACGCGCACTTGCCGCGATGAGGATGGGGTGATGTTGACGACGAGAAGTAGGGAAATTGCTGCTACGACAAACCACTTACTGACGATTCGCTTGAGATAATTCACGATCTACTGCCACAAATTTACTATTACCAACATACCTGTCATTGGGGCAGCCGCTCCAGAGAATCGGCTGTGGAAACCTAGTTTACAATAGCGACTCGATCGAGAATGTGATAAATTTTTCAGTGAATAGCTCGGCTCGAACCAATTTTTGCTAAATCATTGCAGTAATATAAGTAGGGTTGGATATCCAGATATTTTTGTGAGCAAAAACAAATTCGCTGTAGTTACCTAAGTCATCCATTCCGGCCAGATTTAATAAGACTTCAGTGAAGAGCCAGATTGCGATTTCAATAATGATTTTGCGCCAGTTGGTTTTCATTGTCGTCCGCTCCGGGATCGAGTGACTAAAGTTATCTACGGTTGAGGATTGAGTACTTATGCAACTAACAATTACTACAGGGGGCAATCCCCTAGTTCCTGAATTGGTACGATCTCCCGCTTCAGGATTTTGGTAAATGTGCGATGGTCGTTAGTTTGTACTCTCTAAACTCTCCAATTCGATCGATCTATACCGATGGCAGTGGTAATCTCGGCTGGTGTGGCTATGCAGCAGTGGTGCAGTTTGAAGATGGTAGCAGCATCGATCTTGGCGGCTGTGAAGCAAAAAGCACCAACCATCGAGCCGAACTCCTCGGTTTAATTGTTGCCTTAGAATATCTCAGAGACAATCCTCAACCGACTCCGGTACCGATCTTTAGTGATTCTCAATATGCGGTTGATGGCTTGAACGAGCATTGGGTGGCTACTTGGCAACTAAATAACTGGTTTAATACCAAAAGTAAGCCCGTCGTCAATCAAGACTTATGGGAACGCCTGGAGGTCTTACGGGCTGTTCCCGCAACCTTCCATCACTTGCGCGGACATACCGATGCGCTCGGTAAAAAAGGAAAAGACGCATTAGCCAAAAATCGATCGCGTTTCGGCGCTGATACCGAACTCCACAATCGCGGTAATCTTGCCGCCGATAAAGCCGCAGATCGTTTTCGGCGGGGAGAAGCAACTCCCACCCATCAGCTCGATCTACAATCGATCGCACCAAGTAATTTTTTAGTAACGATCGATCTGCTCCCAGATTAAATGGGTAGCAGGGTATGAAATGATAAGATAACCGACAAGCATTGCTATGTATGCGCCGCGACACGATTTTTTATCGGCTATTTCAACAGTCACCGAGTTTATTATTCGAGTTGGTATCCCCACCGCCGGAAAATGCGGAGCGATATACTTTTGAAGCTGTTGAGGTCAAAGAAACAAGTTTTCGGATGGATGGGGTATTCGTACCGCCAGATCGAACGGGAATAGTCTATTTCTGCGAGGTACAATTTCAGCTTGATGAAGTACTCTACGAGCGCATCGACTGCGAACGGAGTATTTATGTCTACCGCAACCGCGAACGATTATTCGATTGGCGAGTTGTAGTAATTTATCCCACCCGAAGCATCGAGCAATCCCGCCTAGAGACAGTGCGCGAGCAATTAGCGAGCGGACGAATCTTGCGGATCTATCTCGATGAGCTAGGCGAGATTCCAGATCTGCCAATTGGGTTGGGCATGATGGTATTAACAACAGTGGAAGACGATATTGCCACGATCGCAGCAAAGGCTCTAATCGCACGCGCTGAAGGTAGCCGAGATATAATTAACCTGATATCGACAATTATGGTTTACAAATTTAGCAATCTGAGTAGAGAGGAGGTAGATGTGTTGCTAGGAATCGAGCTACAACAGACACGAGTGTATCAAGAGGCTAAGGCTGAAGGTAAAGCTGAAGGTAAAGCTGAAGGTAAAGCTGAAGGTAAAGCTGAGGAAGGTAGAAAGTTAGTTATCAAACAATTAACCCGCAAATTAGGCGAGATCGCCCCTCAACAGCTCGATCGAATCAACGGTTTATCGATCGAAGGGGTAGAATCTCTTGGCGAAGCTCTTTTAGATTTTACAAATACTCCGGATTTGGCAGCATGGTTGAGTCAAAATTCAGGTTAGAATCGAACTCCGACCTCGGTAAATATTTTTATTGCCACTACATATTTACAGTCGGCAAACACAATTTATAATTTACAATTCCGCCCATGTTCGTTGCTGAATCAAATCTAGATCGTGCCATTCCGATCGATAAAATTAAATACGACGATCGGGGATTAGTGCCAGCGATCGTGCAAGACTATCTGGATGGAACGGTATTGATGATGGCATGGATGAATGCCGAATCACTCCAAAAAACCTTAGATACTGGCGAAACATGGTTCTGGAGTCGATCGCGTCAAGAATTTTGGCACAAAGGCGCAACTAGCGGACACCTTCAGCACGTTAAAGATCTTCGCTATGATTGCGATAGCGATGCCCTCCTGGTTACTGTCGAGCAAGTTGGCGATATTGCCTGTCATACGGGCGAACGGAGTTGCTTTCATCAAATCGCGATGACTAAGACGGCACCGCCAGCGGATACATTATCGGATCTCTACGCTACTATTTGCGATCGGCGCGACAATCCTCGTGAGGGTTCCTATACCCAAACCTTATTTGCTGGTGGCGATAATAAAATTCTCAAGAAAATTGGAGAAGAAGCTGTCGAAGTCGTGATGGCTTGCAAAGATGACGACCCCGATCAAATTGCTGGCGAAGTTGCCGATCTTTTTTACCATACATTAGTCGCGATCTCTCACCACCGCGTTAGCCTCCGCGACGTATACCGCAAACTCCAGTCGCGGAGAAAGTAATCTGGTAGGTGTACTCCTACGAATTTTTTATTCATTGCCTCCCATGCTGACAGAAATCGGACAAAAAACTCGACTAGCCGCTCGACATTTAGCCAGTCTCTCTGCTGATGCTAAAAATCAAGCGATCGAGGCTGTTGCTAAATCTCTAGAAACTCATGCAGCCGAAATCGTCGCGGCAAATGATGCCGATTGTTCAGCAGCTAACGGTCAGATTGCGTCAGCTTTATATGCACGCTTGAAACTCGACGCAACTAAACTCAAAGGTGCGATTCTGGGCGTGCGCGATGTAGGTAAATTAGCCGATCCAGTCGGCCAAATTCAGATCGACAGAGAATTGGATACTGGCCTAATTTTACAGCGAACTAGCTGCCCAGTAGGGGTGTTAGGCGTGATTTTTGAGGCGCGTCCCGATGCGGTAATTCAGATTGCGAGTTTGGCAATTAAATCGGGTAACGGGGTGATTTTAAAAGGTGGCCGCGAAGCGATCGAGTCTTGTACCGTACTCGTTAAAGCGATTAAAGCTGGTTTGGCACAGTCAGCAGTGCATCCCGATGTCGTGCAGCTTTTGACCACCCGATCGGAAACTACCGAATTACTTAAATTAGACCGTTATGTCGATCTAATTATTCCGCGCGGTTCTAATGAATTCGTGAAATACGTCCAGGATAATACTCGTATTCCCGTGCTCGGACATGCGGATGGAATTTGTCATTTGTATGTAGATAGCGAAGCAGATATCGATAAAGCAATCGCGATCGCGATCGATTCTAAAACTCAGTATCCAGCCGCTTGTAACGCGATCGAAACCTTGCTCGTACATCACTCGATCGCGCCTGAATTTTTACCGCTAATTATTAGTAAATTGCAGGCACATGGAGTCGAAATTCGCCTAGATGAAATCGGCCATCAAATCTTAGGTGCAGAAAGCAGTTCGAGTATTGCCTTAACAACTGAAACTGATTGGACGACTGAATATAGCGATCTGATTATCTCGATTAAAATAGTTCCAGATTTCGAGTCGGCAATTACACACATCAACACCTATGGTTCTCGGCATACAGAAAGTATCGCTACGGAAAACGTTGATACTGCCAAAGTATTTATGAATCAGATAGATGCCGCAGGCGTATTCCACAATTGCTCGACTCGGTTTGCCGATGGTTTTCGGTATGGGTTCGGTGCAGAAGTCGGGATTAGTACTCAAAAAATGCCACCGCGCGGGCCAGTTGGCTTAGAAGGATTGATTACTTATAAGTATCAATTAACTGGCGACGGACATATTGCGGCAACTTACACTGGTGAAAAGGCTAAGCCTTTTACACATCGAGATTTAAGAGATCGATATAGTTGCTAGTCGGAACAATTATCAGTCCTCCAATCTTGTGAAATTGAAAAACATCGATCGAATTTTGCTGATAATCTCTCTGGTTCGGGGAAGCCTAATTTTTTTGCCCAGGATTCAAGTCTCAATAAAAATTCCATTAATTCCTGCTGTACATTAAATAACTCTCCTTCAAACAACTCCCGATCTATATCGATGAAAAAATTAGGTTCTTCCCACTTATTAGTTTCGTTATCACACCAAACTCTAACTATTTTATCATCCACTAATTCCATCCAAGGACTGGCCAATTTCTCGATCGGTTGTTTGTGTAGACAATTGGATATGGTATTGATATGGTTGAATCTCGGACATTTCCCACAAAGGGAGTGGCATATGCTCATAAAACTCTACTTCTATAACCGCTTGAATGCAAGGATAAATATTCATATGGTAACTGTATAATCACCTTAATTTTAGTATTCCCTATCTTCGGGTCTTAAAATCACTAAGTATGTAATCTTTGCCATAACTGTGGTAGATCGAAGCGAAATAAGGCTGAGACTATTTTGAGCGTCTGCAATGCTTGCGGGGGTGAAGGTAAAGCTTCCGCCTTTTTAAAAACCGTTTCGGCGGCTTGAGGCTGCCAATTATACAATCTGACGACTCCTAAATAAGTCCATGCAGAAGGATTTTGAGGATCTTGTTTGACAATTTGAGTGAGATTTTCTAGTAATGGATCGATTTGACGTTGCAAGGCTTGCGTGAGTGCGAGAGTATATCTCAAGTTTAGATCGGTATTTCCGTGGGAGAGGCGATATTCGATCGCGTGTTGTGCTTGAGTTAAATAGTCTTGAACGGGATCGTATTGATTGATAATAGCGATTTCACCGAATACTGGATCTGTCTGACCCCGTGCGAATAACGGACTCAATCTGTGCAGTTGAGTAATCAGATCTAGCTGGTTCGATCGAGTTTGAGCGGGTCTAATTTCAATTTTTGGAACGGTTAATGGCAATGTTGCTCCGGTCTTGCGATTGAGATAAGTTGCGCTCAGCTGGTATGTCTCAAGGGGTGATTTTGCAGGTGGTAGCATTGCTGAATGCTCGGTAATCCGAAAACTTGGGATCTTAGTATGCTCGAAATATAATTCACCCAATCCGATCCCCCGATCGTGATACCAAGTACGATCGTTACTTTGCCAGGTGAAGATTAAGATGCCGTCTTTGAGTAATTCTCGATCGCCACTGAGTTGATAAGTTGTATCGATCGAATCTCCTGAAGTTGGGGCGATAATAACTTTATCTAATCGCACGTCTTTAATGCTTTCAATTATCGGTTCGACTACGATTGGCAGTTCTTTCCGTCGATATAATTTAAGGATGCTACTGTCACGAGTTTGCCAGCTTTTATGTAGTTGTAAGTTTGGATCATTTTCGACGATCGGTAATAACTTTTTATCGATCTTACCGATATCACCTGTCTTCAGTGCATACCAATTAAAAGCTTTTATATCTTTCTCGATTAGTTGCTGTTCTGCTTTAGAGCTATTATTAAATTCTCGTGCGTAAACCTGAAAGTCATTTGCTTGACCGTAGAAATCGAGGTTTTCAAAATTAATCTCTGGACTCGATACCATCGAGCCGATGTTCGCTCTTAAAAAAGGTTGGTTACTTATAATCTCTTTTATTAGTTGTTGGCCGCTTAATTCTGGTTGAGTCTGCAACATGTGCGGGTAGCTGTATCCAAACTGGGTCATCGATCGCAAGCCATCTATACCCGCAATTGGCAACATGTGAATTAATAACAATAATCCATTCAAACCAACAGCAAACCATTTTAATCGCCGCAACCAAGTAGTTTGAACTAGATTGAAACTGGCAGCAATAAAGATACTGAGAATTGGGAACAGTGGTGAGATAAATCGACAATCTTTATTTGTAGCTAAACTACAAAATACATAACCACCAATAAAATATACTAGTAGCCAGATTATTTGGGTTGAATCGATCTTACTCCTGAGCTTAGATCGATCGAACAGCCAGATTAAGGTGCAACCGATCGTCACAACTAAAATCGGCGGAGAAATTAAATCTGGTAACTTTTTGATATAGTATAACCAGCCTGCTAAAGTCATCCCGCTGGGGTCGCCTTCTCCTGTTCCCATTGCATTCGCAGCAAGTGCAGAAGTGATAATCGTTAACCAATTTTGGCGATACCAACCACCACAAATTCCCCAAGCGATCGCTAATGCTATTCCAGCTTGCAATAGTCCCCACCAGTTACGATTTTTAAGAAATGAGCCTAATAGAAATAGTCCAGGAATTAATAGGAAAAGAAACCCAGTTGGTTTGGTTAGCATCAAGCAACCAAATAGAATCCCAAAAAGTAAACTATAGCGCCAAGCTTCAAGTTTTGTCGTGGCATCTTTCCACAGTGTTAGAACTACAAAAGTTAGAGTAGTAATGGCGACGATGCCATAGTCGAGTAAATAGTCAAGTTGAAAAGATAGTAGAGCTGGAAACATCAAGCACAGTCCAGCCGCCCATAATCCAACAGTTCGATCGAATGCACGGTTGCCTAAAAAGTAAGTCGTGTAGGTAATAATCGGAATGAATAGCAGATTGACGGCGATTCCAGCGTTAAAACTTTTACCAAAAATATTTAAAAATGGAACTGTTAGAAAATAAATAAAGGGCGCGCGATAAGAAGTCGATCCCGCCCATAGCTCATGCCACCAATCGGGTGATAATAGTTGAGTCCGATCGATAATTTTCTGAAAAATTAGCGCATTAGTTAGATGTGCTGATTGATCCCAAGAAGGAAGAGATCGATCGATCGATAGCCAAATAATCTGGAGCATCATGCCGATAACACCGATCGTACTTAGAATTAGACGATCTTGATTACCGTGTGGCAATGTTTGACGATCGGATTCAACTGCATCGAGCTTTTTCATCATATAGTTCTAAATTGCCGACTTAAACCAGCCGCGTTTCCAGAAAAAGAAAACCAAACTTCCAGCGATAATTGCCATCAACGATAAACAAGCTGGGTAGCCCCAATACCAATCGAGTTCTGGCATATTGAGGGGTGACTTTTCGCGACTGAAATTCATGCCATAGACTCCCGCAATGAATGTCAGCGGGATAAAAATTGCCGAAACGATCGTCAGTAATTTCATGATTTCATTCATTTTATTACTCACTGCCGAGAGATATACATCCATCAGTCCGGTAGCTAACTCTCGATAAGTTTCTACCATGTCCATCACCTGGACGGTATGATCGTAGCAGTCGCGTAAATAGATCTGAACATCATGACTAATCAACTCGCTACCGTCGCGGATCAGCGAATTAATCGCATCGCGTTGCGGCCAAATCGCCCGTCTGACGGTAAGTAACTCGCGCCGGATTTTATAAATTTTTTCTAAGGTGGATCGATCGGGTTTAGTCATTACCTCTTCTTCCAATTCCTCAATTAATTCCCCGTAATATTCTAAAACAGGAAAAAAACCATCGACGATCGCATCGAGCAAGCAATAAGCCAAATAATCCGCACCTTGTTTACGAATGATCCCACGATCTCCTTCAATGCGTTGGCGGACTCCATGAAAACAGTCTTCTTCGGGTTCTTCTTGAACTGTCAGGAGATAGTTTTTGCCCAAAACTAAACTTACTTGTTCTTTATTAAATCCAGTCCGATCGGCATTTAATACTACCATAATCGCAATAATCAATACTTGGTCTTGATAGTGTTCTACCTTGGGACGTTGCGGCACATTTACAACATCCTCTACCAAGAGCCGATGGAGATTAAAGATACCGCTCAGTGCATCCCAGGTCGCTAGATTGCCCAGTCCCAATACATCGATCCAAGACACGGTATGCGTCTCCAGATATCTGCTAATTATCGCTGGATCGTGGAGATCGATCCGCTCCGATCGATCGCAATTATAATCAATTAGCACCAAATCTGCTGGTGGAGCATCTTTAGGTACATTTAATTGTCCCGGTGTCGTTCCTGGTCGATCGTAAAAATAATCGACTCGCGAGGTCGATGGCGGCACATAAGTACTGGGAAATGCTTCTGGTTGAGTTGGCATGGTGAGGGAAAAGATGGGCGAATGATGATAAATCGAGATCCACTCCCGCTCGAATTAAAGATCGAGTGGCTAGCAACCGATCTCCAGTCACCAGCCACTAAAACCAGCGATCGCGACTAGATCTAGATTGTTACAAATAATACCTGACTGTCGTAATCACCCGACTGCGCTTGCCCAGTAGAGCTGCTTTGAGAAATAATGTAGTTTGGTTGTGCAGCAAACCTTCCCACCAATTTCGGGTCACAAAAGCTGGAATAATCACCGTAGACAGGACATCAGGATGCTCCTTCTCATAACTCGAAATATAATCGACGATCGGTTCGACTAGCGATCGATATTGCGAATCGAGAATCACCAGTTGGATATCTGATTCTAACTCCTCCCACCGCGTACGGAGTTTCTCTCGATCGGTACTGCCGATATCGACATGCACCGCGATAATCTCATCAGCAATACTTCGCGCATAGTCTAATGCTTCTACCGTCCCGCGATTGAGACTGCCCATAATGACGATCGCTGGGTGCGTAACAGTTTCTGTTCGTACGCGTGGGATATAGCCTCTGGGAGCCAGATCGTTAATGCTCAGCCGTTGTGCTACGTATTTGTAATGGCGATTGATACTGACAAAGATCCAGACCAACAGTGGAATCGCAGCCACAACCAACCAGGCACCAGCGATAAATTTAGTCAGGACGATCACCGTCAAGACAACTAGCGTCGCCAATGAGCCAACCCCATTGATGAGCATACTAGCTTGCCATCCAGCAGTTTTTAGCCCCCACCACCGGACGACCATTCCCCATTGAGAGAGGGTGAACGATGTAAATACTCCTACCGCATATAGCGGAATAATCGCGCTCACTTGACCTTTGAAAATAACGACCAAAATCGCGGCAGCAACACTCAAAAAGATGATGCCATTGGAATATACCAATCGATCGCCCAAAATTGATAATTGTCTAGGCAGAAAACCATCCCTCGCCAAAAAGTAGCATAACCGGGGGAAATCGGCATAAGCGGTATTCGCTGCCAATAATAAAATCAACAGCGTCGAAATTTGCAGGAAGTAATAGGGAATGCTCCCATCGCCGAAAACTTGGCGAGCCAGATGCGATACTGCTGTCTCACTCTCACCTGGAACTACGACCAAATGATAGGCATTCGCTAAATAAGTAATTCCCACAAACATCGCGCCCAGAATTACACCCAGATAAATTAGGGTCAATCGGGCATTTTTCCATTCTGGCGGCTTGAATGCTAACACCCCATCCGAAATCGCCTCTACCCCTGTCAATGCCGAACATCCCGCCGAAAAGGCTCTAAGTAGAAAAAATAAAGTTAGCGGCTCCTTCGCTGGGATATCGACAACGGTGTGTGCGACGACATTGCCAGTCATCTGTTGATACGTTCCTACCCCTACCAGTAGAAAAATGCCAACAATAAATGCATAGGTAGGAATCATGAATAAATTGCCTGACTCCTTCACACCACGCAAATTTACCAGCATGATTAAAAACATGAAGAATAGACACAGCAACACTGTGTGATCCTTGACTGCGGGGATTGCCGAAGTAAGTGCTGCCGTACCTGCTGAGATACTTACAGTTACCGTCAGGATATAGTCGATCATCAGGGAACCACCAGCAATCAATCCAGGCAACAAGCCCAGATTTTCCCGCGCCACAATGTACGATCCCCCACCATTTGGGTAGGCTTTAATCGTTTGACTATATGACAAAATTACAATTCCCAGCAACAGCATGATGACAGCGGCAATGGGGATTGAATAACTCAGCGCGGTACTACCCGCAGCGACTAAAACCAAGAGAATTTCTTCGGTAGCATAAGCCACGGAGGAGAGCGCATCGGAAGACAGAACTGCTAAAGCAGCAGCATTACTAAGTCGTTCTTCCGCATGGGCACTAGTGGGTAATGATTTACCAACTAGCAACCGCTTAAGTCCTGATAATGACATATGGTTAAACTAATAGAGAGTAGTGAAAATAGTGGCTAGTGGTTGGTTGTTGAGTCATATAATGTCTCGCCCACACCGCAGATAATTTTTACTTAACGTAATGACTAAAATCCTACATCCTCCTTTATGAATAGACTGCACTAGTATTCATCAACTGATTATTGTCCCATGTTGGCAGCACAAATCGATCGATTGCAATATATACATGGAAACTAACTCGAATATCTGGTGGATTTATGCCTTACTCTCAGCTTTTTTTGCCGCATTGACCACAATTTTTGCTAAAATCGGAGTCCAAAATATCGATGCTAATTTAGCTACGGCGGTACGAACTATCGTCATCGTGGTTATTGCCTGGGGATTGGTATTTGCCGAAGGCAATCTCAGTCAATTAACGACAATTTCTGGGCGGACGCTGGCATTTTTGATAATCTCTGGGGTGGCAACTGGTTTATCTTGGTTATTTTACTTCAAAGCATTGCAGGTGGGCAAAGCCGCTCAGGTAGCACCGATCGATAAATCTAGCGTAGTTTTAGTCATTTTATTCTCGGCGATATTCCTCCACGAGCCACTCACGTTCAAGGTAATTCTCGGCGGGTTATTGATTTCGATCGGGACTTTAGTATTGGTGTTGGGATGATTGACCGCCCCTAACCCCGACCCACCCCGCCCTGTCGGGCACCCCTCCTCGGAGGGGAATAAGAATAAGTAGACAAGGATCGTAGTCTGGATTTCAGGTTAAATCTAGATAATCTCGATCTATTTATTATGCTCGATCGACTCAGCCACCAGATCGTCGATAGTAGAGTTACCGAATATACATAATCCAAAATCAATTGACCACCTACACCGCAACCACCCAATCCTTTATCTATCAACCTCCAACATCAGCAGTTAACGCGCAACACATCCTCGTCAAACCCAATCTGGGTTATCCTGTTGCGCCGCCCGTAACTGTTAGTATGGGCATACTGTCAAAGGTATTGCAAGCACTCCGGCAGGCTAGCCCAAATGCGCGGATTTCGATCGTCGAGGGGGTATGTTCTCCCGTCAGTCTCCACGATATTGCTAGCAAAAATGGGCTGTATGCCCTGCTAGATGACGGCATGGAACTTGTGGATGCGGATACTTTACCGCTTGTTGAATATCCAAATTTATCGCCACATCCGATTAGATTTCCCACAATGTGGGCACCTGCATTGCTCCAGGAGGTAGATTGTCGGATTACAGTTGGGGCTTTCAAGCGGACGATTTTAAAAGATACGCCCCTAATTTCGGCATCGCTCAAAAATCTCTATGGACTGTTTCCACGATCGAAATATCACGCTCGCAGTCTCAATTCACGCGGACAACTCCATCGCCCGTCGGTACCATTAGTTCTCCAAGATGTCTATTTCTGCATCGGACATCTGTTTGACGGTGCGGTGGTAGATGCGGATTTACGCTTTGTCAGTCGCGATTGGAAACCAGATAAAGGTGAGACGATCCCCTTTGGTAAGATTTTTGCTGGGAACGATATGGTAAATGTCGATCGAGCGGCTTGTATCGCAGTTGGCGAAACGATTCCCAGTTATTTAGATGCGATTGAGAAATTGCGATCGACTAAACGTTAATGCGATCGTGTAAGCTTTTGCGGGATGAGACAGTAGCCCATTGCCTTCATAATTGATGTCACGCTGCCAAGACGGGGATTGCCGTCATCAGACAAAGCTTTTTGAATTCCCTGTCTACTCATACCAATGCTTGTCGCCATATCGCTAATTCCCCGAACACGAGCGAGGATGCGAAGTGAGGCAAGTAATGTTCCAGTGTCATTATCTTCGGCAAAGTCTTGGAAGATTTCCATGAGATAGTCATCGATTTCATCAGGATGCTCGCGAAAATATATTTCGGTCACTTCTTCTAGGGTTCTAAGCTTTCGCATTGGTTTTGTACTCATAATCCCTATTTTCTTCAGTGTATATTCAGCGACACTATACATGCCAGATGGAAACTGTCACTTCAGAAATAAGCAACCTGAGTTCGCGATAAACATTTTCCTTGGCGACAGCCTCTCCTAGGAGAATCGAGATCTTCTAGCTTCGTTTCTGAACCGCCCTCAAATGAATTTGGGGCTAATAGCAAAAGTTCGTTTCAACGAACTAAATAATTTAACAGTTCTCTGAAGAGAACTTGAGCTATTAGCCCGAACTTCTAGTTCAGGGCGGTGCTTGAGCGAAGCAGATCGATTTTCATTATGCCGAACTCATGCCAAGTACATATCGAGTTAAGTTGGCTCTAAATTTTTGGGTATCTTAAGATGATGCTGAGAGCGGGGAGGATCGATCGTGACTGAAGCAGAGTTAAAAACAATAATCGATAAAGTTGACTATGATTAAATCAATCGACGATCTGATAGTTTTATTAAAACACTTTCGCCGCAACTTACTTCCAGATCCATCATTACCTCCCGAAAGGATTCCAGCCTATTTACCAGAAGGATTGACAAAGATCCATCGAGAATTTGGTAGGCTATGCGGTGTAGAGCATCCAAATTCATTTGGTACACAAGATACGCTTGCACATGTAAGTCAACTTCAGCAGATAGATGGAATGGTTAGTTTTTGTTGGGAAAGCCAGGCTGTTTGGTCTGCTCGTTGTCCCATAAATCAAAAAGATCCACCAGTCTATTTAAACAATGATAATTATCATAACGGATGGAATGTCGAAGAAGATTTTGGTATTGTATGCGAATCCCTCAACCATTTCCTAATCACATTTTGTTTGCGGGAAGCAGTTTTTGGGAGCCGCAATATTGCCAGTGTAGACAACGCAGACAATATTCTTGAAACAATTGTCGAGAAAGAGAAATTTCAACCGCTATGGCTGAGCGGCAAATATGTATATAATAGTGACTCGTTAAGCGACTTTTATATATCTGAAGATAGAGATATATTGATATGTAGTCATGGTTGGGTAGGATCTCAAACACGTTCGCTGATGGATATTTTCGATCCAAATATAGATCCCAAAATAAAAGTTCATATGTTTGGTGTCGATCTTCCCCGTAGATATTGGATTAATGTGAGTGAATGGAATCCTAAATGGTTGCTAGATGAAGAGAACGCAGAAATCAGGCGGGTATTAATTCAACAGATTGGTTACGATCGAATCTGTCAAGAATTAGATGCGATCGATCTCGACACTTGGCGAGAATATACCTTGCTCAAAATCGATCTCGATCTCGACAAGGAACCGATGGTATTTCTTAAGATGACTTGTCCATCGACGGGACATATTCATGTCCTGCGAGTCCCACCAGATATGACGAGTGCGGAATCCGCGATTACTTGGGTAAATCATGGCATTCATCCTGATGAATTTGCCGTGCAGACTTGAGATGTCAAAATAGCCCCGACTTCTCAAAGGAGTCGGGGCTATTTTAGCGATCGCAAACTTAAAACTTCGTTCTAAGCAGCATTTTTACGATACCAATCGATCGTGTTTTTCAAGCCTTGCTCGATATCGACATTTGCTTCAAATCCAAAGTACTCCTTAGCTTTTTGAGTATCGAGACAGCGGCGGGGTTGACCGTTGGGTTTGTCGGTTTGCCAGACGAGTTCGCCTTTATAGTCCATGAGTTTACAGATTAAAGTAATCAGATCCTTAATCGTAATCTCGTAATTCGTACCAAGATTGACCGGATCTTCGCGATCGTAATCTGTAGTCGCGATCGCGATGCCTCTAGCAGCATCATCGACATAGATAAACTCGCGACTGGGACTACCATCGCCCCAGACTGGAATCTCTTTATCTCCAGCAACTTGAGCCTCATGTACCTTGCGAATCAGCGCGGGAATGACGTGAGAACTTTCGGGCTTGAAGTTATCGGCAGGGCCGTATAAATTGACGGGTAGGAGATAAATTCCATTAAATCCATACTGTTGGCGGTAGGATTGTAATTGCACCAAGAGGGCTTTTTTTGCTACGCCGTAGGGCGCGTTTGTTTCTTCTGGATAACCGTTCCAGATATCTTCTTCTTTGAAGGGTACGGGGGTAAATTTAGGATATGCACAAATCGTTCCCACGCAGACAAACTTACCCACTCCAGCCTGATAAGCAGCATGGATCAGTTGGGTACCCATCATCAGGTTATCGTAGAATAATTCGGCTGGTTTGACTTGATTGAGACCGATTCCGCCCACGTGAGCGGCGAGGTGAACGATAACATCTTGACCGTCAACTGCTTTGTGACAGTTTTCTAGCACCCGCAGATCGCAATCTTGAGATCTAGGTACGGTAATATGTGCTGGATTGGCACCAAGGGCGCAGAGTTGGGCGATAACTTGTTGTCCGAGGAAGCCTGCACCGCCAGTTACGAGGATGCGTTTGGTCGAGAGGTCGAGTTTTGTCATATGTTGTTTTCAGGCGATTGTAGAGTATCGGCGATCGGTTGATTCCACCGCTTTAGATGAGTCCCCGACCAGATGCCAGGATAACCGATCGCTGACAACCGATAACAGTTAATCGTGCATCGTAGCTAATGCTTGCCGGACGATGGCGATGTCGGGTAGCACTTCTGTACCAGCATAATTAGGCGATTTGAGTCCTAGTGCATGGAGATCGGTATCGACCATCAGGTGAACTAATTCAGTGAAAGTGACAGATGGTTTCCAGCCGAGTTTTTGTTGCGCTTTGGTCGGATCGCCAATTAGCAATTCTACTTCTGCAGGGCGGAGATAGCGTGCGTCGAATTCGACGTAATCTTTCCAATTGAGATTGACATAATCGAAAGCCACGGTCAGAAACTCGTGAATGGCGTGAGTTTCGCCAGTTGCAATCACGTAATCATCTGGTTGCTCCTGTTGGAGCATCAACCACATGGCGACGACATAATCTTTGGCGTAGCCCCAATCGCGTTTTGATTCGAGGTTGCCTAGATAGAGTTTTTCTTGTTGTTTTGCTACGATGCGGGCGATGGCGCGGGTGATTTTGCGGGTGACGAAGGTTTCCCCTCGACGCGGCGACTCGTGATTGAATAAAATCCCGTTACAGCCGAAAATATTGTAGGATTCGCGGTAGTTAATGGTTTGCCAGTGGGCAAACAGTTTGCCACAAGCGTAGGGACTGCGGGGATAGAAGGGAGTAGTTTCTGATTGGGGGACTTCTTGAACTAAGCCATACATTTCCGACGAACCAGCTTGATAGTAGCGAACTTGGAGTTTAGTCCGCAGTTCGTAGTCGCGGATAGCTTCGAGCAGACGTAGCGCGCCCATCGCGACGGTATCGACGGTATACTCAGGTGCGTCGAAGCTGACGCGGACGTGAGATTGAGCGCCAAGGTTGTAGACTTCTTGGGGTTTGGTAAGTTCTAAGAGGCGGCGTAAGGTAACACCATCGGCTAAATCGCCATAATGGAGGAAAAGTTTGGCTCCTGGCGTATGCGGATCTTGATACAGATGTTCGATGCGATCGGTATTAAATGTTGATGTCCGACGAATGATGCCGTGAACTTCATAACCTTTGGACAAAAGTAATTCGGCTAGATAAGAGCCGTCTTGTCCGGTAATACCGGTGATTAGTGCGCGTTTTGTTTCTGTCATCGATCGATAATTATTAGCTAATCGGCTGTGTGATGCAATATCATTTTAGGGGACTAGGGCCAAAATCCAGATGCAATTTGAACTTGATTTTTCCCCAACCACTTTATTATTATGCCCCGTTATTTTTCAGCATCACCGTAAAATTGAAATTTTCAGTGGCGGAGCATTGTCTTGAGAAAATCTCGCTACGAAAATCCAATCGATCTGGTGGTGTGTGCTGGTAGACATCGATGGCAATTAAGATTAAATGTTAAGCCAGAGCTACTATATTTCTAAACACGTTACGGTGCTTTAGGCGATCGCGATCGCCTAAATCGGATCGTTGGCTTATTCTATCCTCGATCCGATCGAGATCCCCAAATCCAACCAGAAATTACGACATTTCTAGTATGCCCCATTATTTTTTGTCATCACCGTCAGATGGATAGTTTTAATTACGATCCGCAGATCTAACCAAAAATTTCGGCGTTTGACATAGTTAACATCGATCCTAATCCGCTGCGCATAGGGAATATCATTCCGCCCTGAAACCTGCCACAAGCCAGTTACACCAGGTCTGATCGTTAATACTCGATCGATTGCCAATCCATAACGTTCGATTTCTTCTGGAACTAGAGGACGAGGGCCAACTACGCTCATCTCACCTTTTAGCACGTTAATAAATTGGGGGAACTCGTCGAGATTGGTGATTCGCAGAAACTTACCGATCTTCGTAATCCGGGGATCTTCCTTGAGTTTAAAGTTTTCTGAAAATTCCTGTCGCAGATCTTCCGATTGGGCGATCATTTCATCTAATAAGCGGTCGGCATTTGGTACCATCGTCCGAAATTTAATGCAGCCAAAACGTTTGTGGTTTTTGCCAACTCGCTCTTGGATATAAAAAATCGAACCTGATGAAGTACAAGCGATCGCAATTGCTAGTGCTAAGTAGATCGGCGCACAAACGAGCAATACCAACAGCGAAAATACGATGTCGAACGCCCGTTTGGTATTGTCCCGAGATCTACTGCGGGCTAATCGCTGTCGGGCTAGCGACCTAATCGATGTTTTCGCAATAGGCTGATTGGTTGCGGTCATTTTACTCCTCAATTTCACTCTATCACCAATATTACCAACATTACATAGCGGAAGATCGCTCGTCGATCGTTAGTTACCGACATTTTAAAGCCAGCTAGAGTCGATCGGGGATAGTTGAAGTGCCAGATTGCCACCGATCGTAGTAGCGCTCGACTAAACTCAGATATCGCGATCGAAATACTGCAGTAGCGAAACTTTCAGCATGAGCGCGGATGCATTCGGCTTGAAACTGGCGCTCGTAAGTTTCAAAAGTGGCAATCGCCGCGAGGATTGCGGCGGTAGTCTGCTGGGGGAACAGAATACCAGTGCCACAGTCGGGATGAATGCGAATATCCAGGACTGTTTCAGCAGCACCACCCGTGCCATAGGCAATTACAGGCGTACCACAGGCTTGGGCTTCTACCAACACGATACCAAAATCTTCGCAGGCTGCATAAACAAATGCTTTGGCGCGAGCTAGATAGTCTTGGACGACAGAATTAGATTGATATCCTAAAATTGTGACGTTAGATTTGGCAATTTGTTGCAATTGCTGTAACTCAGCTCCCGTACCGATGACTACCAAATTCTTGCCATTTTGATTGAATGCTTCGACGATCGGGGCTACTTGCTTATAGCTGACGAGACGGCAAACCGTCAAATAGAAGTCCTCTTTGTCAGCATGACAAGTAAATCTATCGATATTGACTGGTGGATATACCACCTCTGCCTGCCGTCGATAACAGCGCCAAATCCGCTGGGCAGTAAACTTAGAATTGGCCATAAAATAGTCTACGCGATTGGCTGATAATACATCCCACTGGCGCAAGCGATGTAAGAGATAGCGGGTAAATCCTCCCACTAAACCCCGTCCGAGTCGGCTTTGATGTAAATAGTCAAAAGTTAGATCCCAGGCATAGCGCATCGGCGTATGGCAGTAGCATAGGTGCAACTGTTGGGGGGATGTTAAGACACCTTTAGCAACTGCATGTGAAGAGGATAAAATTAGATCGTACTTTCGCAAGTCTAATTGTTCGATCGCGATCGGCATTAACGCTAAATAGTTCTGGACGCTGCCATTGGATCCAGGCAAATACTGGAGAAAGGTAGTGCCGATTTGACGTTTGTATAAATAACTTTCGGGATTTGTCGATTCAAAATCGATCGTCGCATACAGATCTGCATCGACACATTCTAATATTTCTCTGACTACTAGTTCCGAACCCCCAGTCGCGCGCGGTGTCAACCATTCATGCACTAAGGCACATTTAAGATTTGCAGGGAGTGTTACGGCTGAAGACATCTAGCTAAGTCGGGGTTCGGGAATTAGATCCAACCTTAGCAGAGTTTGGGATTAGGTTATTAATATTTCCATCCAGTCTTTGAGTGCCAACGCACGCTCGAAATTCGGTTGGTTGAGATAAATTGCTTGCAGATTATTCAACATCCGGAATAAAAATTGTTTGTTTGAGACTGGCTGGAGCATTTCTGGGGGAATAAACGGCAGATCTTGCTGGTAGAGGCTCATTAATTTCTGCCGACAGTCTTCGACAAACAAAATTTCGCCGCGATTGAAGGCATCGACAAAGATGCCAGCATCTTGAAAATTAGGTCGAATGATAAAATGTCCGGGCATCCCAATTCCCACCATCGGAAAATCGATGCGTTTGGCTACTTCTAGATAGACTAATGCTAATGTAAGGGGAATTCCCGTGCGCCGATCGAGAACATCATTGAGAAAACTATTACGGGGATTATAATAGTCACTTTCATTACCGTAAAAGTCTAATTCTTCGTATAGATACCGATTGATGGTTTGAATGACTTTTAAGGGGTAACGATCGGTTGGTAATTTTACGGCTACTTCCTGTGCCATTGTATCTAACCGATCGAGATATTTGGCGATATCTAGATCGGGATACTCAATCTGGGCGATATGTAATGCAGCTTTGGCAAGATCGATCTCGGCATCGGGTCGAGCGATTTCAGCTAAAAATAAGTCGCGGATATTATGCATAGATTAATTCGGGAAATCGGGTTGAGCTATTCACATCTTGCATCAAAACAAAGCTATTAGTGACTAGTGACTAGTGACTAGTGGCTAGTGGCTAGTCACTAGTAATCAGGAGTAAGTTTTGTGGTGATTTCACCAGTTTTTATGTACGGGGGCAAGATGTGAGGCTATTTAATTCTAGTCGGGAGGCTAGATTTTACTGAGAGATTGTCAGATATAGCGGTTCCCAATCGAATGAGGTACATTTACTAGCCACTAGCCACCAGCCACTAGCCACTAAAACCACTAATAATGCCCTTCACTAGGATGAGAACCGCTATAGTTTCCAGTCATACTTGCGGAAACATATCTCCACAGCTACTAAATTAATGCTAATTCTCTGTGCATGACATTACCTTGAAATGTCGAGGATCGATCGAATTCAGCGAGAGACTAGCCTAATCGAGATCCTTACCAGCACCATATTTCCACGCTTGGAACCACTGCTGATAATAATACTTTTGTTGGGGTGGCAGTTGCTCTACCAAAGGTAAGAATAATCGGCTCAGGGGATAGATACTGCTATATGCCCCAAGATTGAGATAATTTATCAGCCAATCTAGTAAGGTTGCTACTCCGACATGTGGCAGGACGGGAATTACTGCTTGCGGACTGGTAATGGATGTTTGAAATAGGGTTCGGGAAAGCGCCGGAAATCGAACGACATCTTGCAGAAAAGGACGTAAAACATCATCGCCTAAATCCTGCATCGATCGAAAAACTGCGGCGAGCAGATTATTAATCCGATCTGGATCGAGTTTTTGGTTTATACCCACACTCATCGCACGTTGAAACATCCAAGTAACGGCAATATTTGGTTGATAAGGTTGTAATAATTGCAGGTCGTTTGCACTCAACGCATCGGCACTAATTGCCAATTCGATCCCATCCGTCAGTCGCGACAAATGGCGCATCATCGCACCAAATCCACCGAAGCTGACTGGCGACTGACTGCCACTACTATCACCAATTAATAATACTCGCGCCCAATTAGTTTTGAGTGGGCTGTCGCGGTAAGCGGGGAAGCAGCCAAATAGACAGCGCAAGAAATTTAGCTGCGCTAATTCTATTTGTTGATAGGTAGGTAACAGTCGCAAATATTCCTCGAATAAAAACTCGATGCTAAACCTGTCGGGATGAGCGTCTAGATAGGTAAATAGATAAGTCGTGCGTCCATCGCGCGCGGGAAATGCTTCCCAAAAATACTGACATTGATGTTGAATCGGGGTAATCGATGCAAAAATATCGCCCGTATCATTCCGCTCGAATCCCGTCGCACAACTTCCCACTACCAGACAAATCCCCTCCGGTTTGGCTCCAGCGCTTGCCTGAGCGGCTAATGGCGAAAAATGCCCCATTGCATCGATAAATAATTTACTGGTTAATCGTCCAGAGCCAGCATCGATCTCTACACCATTCGGGTGAATCGTCACCCGATCGCAAGGTGTAAACTCGAATAATTTGCCGCCACGTTCTAGAAACTTGGCTTTGAGCGTCGCCAATAAATATACTGGATCTACCCCAATATTCAAGACATCGCGCACCCAAATATCAGGAGTATTGGGAAAAGCAATGCGTGCGGGGTTATATTCAGTCACGATCGCCGTAGCTAATTCTGTCTCACAGAGCAATTCTAGCTCCAAGAGTACATCTAATTCCGCGCGGGAGATATTCCATTCCTGTACCCGTCCTTTTAGCTCGCCGCGCTCGATAACCGCTACCTGTAATCCCCGCCGTTGCAGCGCCGCTGCAAGAATAATGCCTAACGTACCACCCGCGATCGCGATCTCGACATCGATGGTTTTTAAAAATTCATCGCTTCTAACGACCATTTCTCGTTGTGGAATTTGCCCCAACCGCAAATTTTGCCACATTTTATCGGCGCGATGGAGATTGGTAAAAGTATCAGCAGGAAATTTGACAGCAATGTCAGCAGCGATCGGCATAAAATTAAAACAGATAGACAGCACATATTTCAAGTTTAGAATCTTTCGCCGATGAGTTGGGAGCTTGAAAAAGAGCGCTAAGCTCCAAAACTCTTTCCCTAATCCCTAATCCCTAATCTCCTAAATCAACATGGACAGTCAATCCCAAAATCGATTGCTGGTTAAAATCTTAATCGGTGTAGCTTGGCTCGATGGGCAAATCCAGCCAGAAGAAAGGAGATTTCTCGCTAGAGTTCTTCAGGCGCATCAGTTCGATGGAGATGCCGAGATGCAATCACTGTTGGATGGGAAAATCGCATTAGCTGCAAAAGACTGCGAAAACTGGATTCAAGCGTATTTAGGGGATCGATCGATCTATGATGACGATCGACTGATTGAGGGGATTAGCGCTCTGATCTACATCGATGGAGATGTCGCTACCGCCGAAGCTAAATTATTAAGCGATATTCAATCAACTCCAACTCCAGTGCCGCCAAGCGAGCAGATATTAGTGACTAAACTCCGTCAACTATATCAAGGCTGGGTCAAAAAACTTGGTTCGTAATTTATAATTTATAATTTATATTGATGACTCGTTCTATCTCCAATCGCCAGGTCGCATCCCAGTTTCAGGGACTGCTTGCTAACGAAACTTTTCTCTATATTCTCAAACGATCGATTCAAGCAATTCTGACTTTATTTCTAGCTTCAATTCTTTGTTTTGCCATTATTCAGTTATCACCGGGTAATTTCCTAAATACGCTCAGAGAAAATCCGAAGATTACACCCGAGCGCATTGAGGAGCTAAAGAAATTATTTGGCTTGAGTGATAACAAAGACTTTGTTACCTTATCAAATCAGTATTTTAAGTGGCTATTACAGGCAATTCAGGGAAACTTAGGATTGAGTATGCTGTACTTTCAACCAGTCAGTCTATTGATCGGTCAACGGATTAGAGCGACTTTAGAACTAGCAATTGCATCGATTATTTTAACTTGGGCGATCGCGATTCCTTTGGGAATTATTGGCGCAGTTAATCAAAACAAATTTATCGATAAATTTTTGCGCGTATTGAGTTATACCGCTCAAGGATTTCCGAGCTTCGTAACATCATTATCTTTATTAATCGTCGCCCAAATTTGTTCGCCATTGCTACCTGTCGGCGGTAGAACTAGCATCAATCATGACGAGCTATCGGGTATCGGCCAATTATTCGATATCTTGTGGCATATGATTTTACCCACGATTGCGCTGACGATTACTGGCTTTGCCGGATTGCAACGGATTACGCGGGGGGAATTATTAGATGTTTTGAGACAAGATTATATTCAAACTGCTAGAGCTAAAGGCTTACCAGAAAATCGCGTGATTTATGTTCATGCGCTTCGAAATGCGATCAACCCTTTGGTCACTCTGTTAGGATTTGAATTTGCAAGTTTATTAAGCGGTGCGTTTATTGCGGAGTTTTTCTTTAATTGGCCGGGTTTGGGTAAGTTAATTTTAGCTGGAGTTACAGCAAAGGATCTGTACCTGGTCATGGGTAGTTTGATGATTGGGGCAATTATGTTAATCGTCGGTAATTTATTTGCAGATCTACTACTAAAATTTGTCGATCCACGGATTAAATTAGCAGATTTGAAGTAGTTAGGATGAAATAGTAACTCAATAGCTTGTTTGTGGAGATAGATTTTCAGTTACATCAACAATGGATGACACGATCGATCGAGTTAGCTACCACTGCGGGTAATGCTGGCGAAGTTCCGGTTGGGGCGATAATTATTAACTCAATGGGTGAGTTAATAAGTACGGGTGAAAATCGCCGCGAACGCGATCGAGATCCGACAGCTCATGCGGAAATTGTCGCAATTCGATCGGCTGGTGAATATTTAGACAGTTGGCATCTCTCGAATTGTACTTTATATGTCACGCTCGAACCCTGCCCGATGTGTGCGGGGGCGATCGTGGCTGCACGGTTAAAATTATTGGTTTATGGAGCTGATGATGCCAAGACTGGTAGTATTCGCACGGTGTTAAATATTCCCGATAGTGCAGCTTCCAATCACAAATTAACCGTTATCGGTGGCATTCTCGAATCAACTTGTCGCCAGCAATTGCAGGATTGGTTTCGGCAGAAAAGAGCACACCGCTAGCCAGATTTAAAACTATTTACGGTGAGTTAGGAATAAGGATTTCCGGTCGAAGAACTCAACCCACAGATCGACCCACAATGCGCAGCTAATGCGAAGCGCGCCATGCTACCCACCAATAAAACCTTACGCAGGAGAGTTTGAGAGGCGGCGTTCCGCCTTTCAACGGGGGGTCTGGGGGAAGCGACTGAAATCGCGCTGAGGTCTCCTCAGCGTGCGTTTCAGTCAAGACAGCCTCCCCCAGATCCGGGTTTTTGCCTCTCACAATAAAATTTGCAATTCTGACCGATCGATTCCGAGCCTAAACTGACGTTAATCTAAATTGCGACCTAGGTAGTCGATCTACCCAAGTCGCAACTGCTAATCCAGAAATTATTGGCTGGGATGAAAATACTCGTAGATTTTGCCAGCTACATGAGTGCCAATCCCTGGCGCTTTGGCTAATTCCTCCACACTGGCGGCGCGGATGTACTCCAGTGAGTGAAAGTGCGCTAAGAGTTGTTTTTGGCGATGGCTACCCAATCCTGGCACTTCATCTAAATACGAGCGTTTTTGTTTCTCGCTGCGTTGTTGGCGGTGGAAGGTAATCGCAAAGCGGTGAGACTCATCGCGCACGCGGCGGAGTAGTTGCACACCAGCTTGCTCGGCTTCGGTGGGAATCGGCAAACTTTCGCCAGGGAGAAATATTTCTTCCCGTTGTTTGGCGAGGCTGACGATACACATCTTATCGGCTAAATTGAGGTCTTCAAAGACTTTCATTACCGCAGATAATTGTCCCTTGCCACCATCAATCATTACCACATCGGGGAAGTCCGCATCGTCGGTATTGACACCGCCTGCATACTTGCGAAATCTCCGGCTCGCAATTTCGGCATGACTGGCATAATCATCGGAATGACCGATCGTGATGTCGGGATTCTTAATTTTATAATGACGATAATGCTGTTTTGCTGGCAAGCCATCGATAAATACTACCTGCGAGGCGACAGCATTCGAGCCTTGAATGTGGGAGATATCGTATCCCTCAATTCGGCGCGGGAGTTCTGGTAAGTCGAGAATTTCAGCAAGATCTTGCAATGCCGAAACATTGCGTTCTACTTGACGTTGGAGACGGGATAACTCGTGAATGGCATTTTTTTCAACCATCTCGATTAGCTCCGCTTTAACTTGCCGCTGGGGGTTGACGATCGTTACTTTACGACCTTTACGATCGCTCAAATAACTCGCTAACATTTCGCTATCTGGCAACTCATATTGCACTAAAATTTCGGGTGGAATTTCCACCGGATCCGCGTATTGATAGTGCTCTTCTAAAACTCGTTGAAGGATCGCACCTTTGTCGGTATCTCCAGCTAAAGATTGTGCCTCAGCGGTAAAACCCAATCGACCGATCAGTTTACCAGCACGAATTTGGAACAATTGCACGCAAGCAGTTTTGTCATCTGCGGCTAGTGCGATTGCATCGCGAGAGACGGTATCATTCGGGAGCGATACTTTTTGCTCGGCATTGAGTGCGGTCAGATTATTAATGCGATCGCGGATCAGTCCTGCTTGCTCGAAGTCTAACCTCTCAGCAGCTTTTTGCATTTGAGCATTCAATGTTTCTAGCAGTTCGCCAGTTCTGCCTTGGAAAATCATTGCTACTTTCTCGACAGTTTGGCGATATTCAATGGGCGCGATTAAGTTTTGACATACGCCAGGACAGCGACCGAGATCGTAATTCAAACAGGGACGATCTTTAAATAATGGTTTGGGTCTTTGTCTGAGGGGAAATGTCCGCTTGATGGTATACAGTACATTTCGGAGCAGATGGGCATCGGTATAAGGGCCATAATATTTGTCTTTTCCTTTTCCGATTCGCCGATTGCGCGTCATCAGAATACGCGGATAATCTTCCGACCAAGTAATCAGAATATACGGATATTTCTTGTCGTCTTTGAGGAGAACATTGAAATACGGCTGATGTTGTTTGATCAGATTCGCTTCTAAAGCTAAGGCTTCGGCTTCGCTATCGGTGACGATAAATTCGATTTCGGCGACTTGACGCACCATCATCGCGATCCGTGGTGAATGACCGTTGGCTTCTCGGAAATAGGAGCGAACGCGGGAACGGAGTTTTTTGGATTTCCCGATATAGAGGATCCGATCGGCACTGTCCCGCATGAAGTAGACTCCAGGCTCGGGAGGGATTTCCTTGAGGCGGTTTTCGAGCTGTTCGGGATGATTGAGTAAGGTGATGCTTTGCTCCATCGGGCTAGATTCTGGGTGGTGATGCTAACACGGTGACTCAACTCAATCCGTCTCTGCACTAACGTTACTGAGTTAAGCTCGAACCGAGATTGGTAGAGATCTACTAGTAGATATTTATATTATTGACGATCGGCTTTGTCCCTGCACGAAAAATTGATGTCAATTCCCGTATTCAGGTAGCGTAATTACTCGATCTGGCCTGACGATCGATATTTATGTTCGTTCTTTGCCGCGAGCCTCACAATATCCTCAAACTTTTCAGATATGCTATACTTTACACGGGCATAACTTGAGCATCGGCGATCGAAGAGATGATAGTCTAGTAAAGTCAAGGAAAAAGTGGAGCTTGAGGGATGAGCAATCTAAACTTTACGGAAGAAGATCGAGAAATATTAAATTATGAAAGATTTCACCATCCTCATCCCAGGGTCCAGTTGAAGATGGAAGTATTATGGCTTAAAAGTCAAAACTTACCTTTAAATATGATTTGTAGGCTAGCAAACATTTCACCTAATACATTGAGAAAATATTGTCAACAATATCAGGCTGGTGGTATAGAAAAACTCAAAGAAATTAACTTTTATCAACCCAAAAGTGAATTAAAATTACATCAGACAACTATCAAAGAGTATTTGAAATTGAATCCTCCAGCTACCATAAATGAAGCTGTAAATCAGATTGAAAATCTTACCGGAATTAAACGCAGTCCAACCCAGATCCAAAAATTCCTGAAATCAATAGGGATGCGATGTTTGAAAGTTGGGGCTATTCCTTCTAAAGCAGATCCCGATGAACAGGAAGAATATAAAATAAATAAGCTAGAACCCAGGTTAGAAGAGGCAAGACAAGGAAAAAGAGCGGTTTTCTTCGTGGATGCGGCTCACTTTGTCATGGGAGCTTTTTTGGGGATGATTTGGTGTTTTCAACGGCTGTTTATTAAGTCACCTTCAGGGAGAAAACGGTTCAATGTGCTGGGAGCATTAAATGCCATTACTCATGAAGTTATTTTGGTTACTAATGACAGCTATATCACTGCTATTCAGATTTGTGAACTTCTGCAAAAATTAGCTGACCTAGGACTGAGCATTCCCATTACTCTGGTTTTAGACAATGCTCGATACCAAAAATGTCGAGTTGTCCAAGATTTAGCTAAATCCTTGGAAATAGAATTACTATACTTGCCGACTTATTCGCCCAATCTAAATTTGATTGAAAGGCTCTGGAAGTTTGTTAAAAAGAAATGTTTATATGGCAAGTATTATGAGGATTTTACTCAGTTCTCATCAGCCATCTCTGAATGTCTAAATGATGCTCATCTGCAACATAAAAAAGAGCTTGATTCCTTGCTCACACTCCGCTTTCAGCATTTTAACAAAGCTCAGGTTATGACCGTTTAAAGTATAGCAAGACAGCATTTATAAGAACCCGAAGATGAAAAATACAATCGGTAGGGAATTTCTACATTTTTTACAAACCGACCTCGCTATTCCAGACTCAGAGATCCAATTGGCATTACGACAGATCGAGCAAACGCCGAATGTCTTGCCGATGATCTTGTGGCAGTATGGATCGATCTCCTTGAGCCAGTTAGACCAAATTTTTGAATGGTTGCTAGGTAAAGGAGCGAGCGCGCGCGCGCATTTGTGAGTTTTGCCGACCGATAACTCAATCCTGAAGCTACTAGCCGATCGATGAATATTTGATATATTTAATTCTGACAAAGCCTGAAGTGTTGGCAAGTAGCTTTTGATGCTTATTAAATATAATCATCTTCTCGGAACTATTGCTTGTCCTCGAAGAATTGCTACACAAATTACCAACCTGTAAAATAGATTTAAGGCTTCAGCTCGATCGCCTTTCTAACTCTTAATATTGATTCAACTGAGTTACTAAATGGATGAGTTCGGGGAGGATTAACTTCTCCATTCCCAGTCGCACGGCACCGCTAGATCCAGGGAGAGAGAAGACCAATAACTGTTTGTAGGTGCCAGCAATCGCGCGAGTAGCGATCGCGCGCGAACCGATATCCTGATAGCTCAGAAAGCGAAAAATTTCACCAAATCCCGGCAAAGTCTTGGTTAAAGCACTCGCGATCGCATCGTAAGTCGTATCGCGGGGCGAAATTCCGGTACCCCCATTAAATATTAGTGCTTGCAGGGGTGGCTGGAGATCGGCAGCAGTATCTAGCTCGGCGCGAATCTGCGTCGGTTCGTCGGGAATAATTCGGTACATCCCGATCGTATGTCCGGCATGTTGCAGCAATTGTTGGATCGTCGCACCGCTGGTATCTGTGGTGGGGGTGCGCGTATCGCTGACAGTTATTACCGCGCAATTAATCCCAATCTGGGCGAGATCTGGATGGGGTTGAGACACACGATCGGACATCAGCCAATCCTCACTTAACTTCGATCTTGAATGATTCGATCGGATGACTAGTGGTTAGTTACTAGCTACCAGTCACTGTCTTGATGCGCTAAACCGTCGGGGAACCCGACGAGCGCGCATCGCTAACCACTAACATCGGCTATTCAGCTTTCTTAAAGCCTAAATTGTTTATTTCAGAATAACGCTCCATAAATCGCATGAATCGATCCCATTCTGCGGTGGAATTCATGATGTAAATCGCTTCGAGAGCTTCTGGTCTGCCATTGACAAACTTTGCTTTGACTTCACGGGTAACGATCTCGCCTTCTTCATCGATCATATACAACCCCGTGATATCTCCGGTAGCCTCACCGCCGAGAATATCAGGCTTTTCAAAATAAAATGATGCTTTACCCTGTTGTCCGGTTTTAGATTTGGTTAGCCGAACGTCAGGTACTACTGATTCAGGGATTCCTTTAGAAAACTGGATTTCTGCCATGGACGAAGTTGGTTAATGTTATCTTAATATACTAGTCGATCGGGAGTATTGAAGTTGACTGATTTGAATCCTTATGATTGGATCGATCTGGCATTGGCAACGATCGATAAAGCAAATTGGTATCGCTCGCCGCAGGTAATCGCTAGTTTGCCAGGGACTCATGCAGTTATCGCTGGGCAAACTTTACTCAACTTTGGCAGTAACGATTATCTCGGGTTGGCAGGTGACGATCGATCGATCGCAGCAGCAATTGCGGCGACTCGACAATTTGGGACTGGAGCGACAGGTTCGCGGTTGACCAGCGGACACAAGCAGCTCCACCGCGACTTGGAGGTCGCGATCGCGGCCTTAAAAGGCACTGAAGATGCGTTAGTCTTCAGTTCGGGGTACTTAGCTAATTTAGGGACGATTGCCGCGCTAGTGGGCAAAAAAGACCTGATTCTGAGCGATCGATCGAATCATTCCAGTCTCAAAAATGGTGCGATACTCAGCGGTGCGACAGTGATGGAATACGCACATTGCGATGTTGCCGCTCTTGAGTCCCAGTTGCAGCTACATCGCACCGATTATCGGCGCTGTCTGATGATTACCGATACAATTTTTAGTATGGACGGCGATATCTGTCCGCTCCCAGAGATCCTCAAGCTGGCGCAGGAATATCGATCGATGTTATTGGTGGATGAAGCTCACGCCACCGGGATTTTTGGGAAGACAGGTGCTGGAGTGGTCGAGCATTATGAGTTGACTGGTGCGGCTTTAATTGCGATGGGTACACTTAGTAAAGCCATCGGCAGTCTGGGTGGCTATGTGGCAGGGAGTGCTAAGACGATCGATTTCCTCCGCAATCGTTGTGCTAGTTGGATTTACACCACGGGTTTGTCTCCAGCAGATACAGCGGCGGCATTGAAGGCGATCGAAATTATTGCTACCGAGCCACAACTACGCGATCGCCTGTGGCAAAATGTCAATTTGTTACAGTGGCTCTGCGCAGAACGGTTGCCAGATCTGCGGCTAATTCCCTCCCGCTCGCCAATTATCTGTATCGAATTACCCGACGCTCGCACCGCAGTGTTAATGGGGGAAAAACTCAAACAAGCGGGTATTTTTGCGCCAGCAATTCGGCCGCCGACCGTGCCTACCAGTAGGATGAGATTATCACTCATGGCGACACATCAACCAGCACACTTAGAACGATTAGTGAGTGCGTTGGTGGTGGCACTCTAATCGAGAATTGCTAAATGTCGAGCACCCATCCATGCTGCGATCGATTGGCTAAAATAAGAATGAGCGAACATGGATAAATATTGCAATTACAGTCATTCAATCTGATGGCTGCTTGACAAAGTAGTCAAAAAAAAACCACAATAGACCGCACGTAAATAACAGTTTTAGGATCGTTAGTTTTGGCAAAACCAAACTCCCGCTTTGATTTTGAACAGGCAAACCAAGTCACCAAGCAATTGGTGAACCAGATGCCCAAATGGTTGCGGCTGTCATTCATCCGAAGTTGGGTGTTCTGGGCCATTATTACCCTCGGTATTTCTGGTGGGCTAGTGTATCTATCGTTGGGATTATTATTAAATCCTAAAGCAGTACCAAATTGCCCCGAAATATTCGTACCGATGTCCTCTGCCTCGCTGCGAGTTTATTGTGGACAGTTAGCTGCTAGCAAGCAAACGTTAAAGGATTTGGGCACCGCAATCGATCTCGTCAAAGATATTGCGCCTAACGATCCCACGCGCGGTTATGTCGATAGCAACGTCCAACGTTGGTCGCTGGCAATTTTGCGATTGGCTGAGGCTAGCTACCAAGAAGGTAACTATAACGAAGCGGTCAATGCTGCCAAAAAGGTACCGAATAATATTCCCGCAGCTAAAATCGTTGCCAAACGCTTGGGTCAATGGCAAGAAACCTGGGCAAAAGGTGTTGCTCTCGACAAAGAAACTAGAGCGTTATTACATAGCTCAAAATGGGTGAATGCGTATTCTGTCGCTGTGAAATTAACCCGTTTAAACAATCACTATTGGGCGACGACTAAATATCAAGAATTAGCAGATTTAGTCCAAATCGCCAAAGCGGACAGTGCCAAATTGGATGAAGCACGTCAGCTAGTCAAAAATACGGAGATCCCACCGCTACTCAAAGCGATCGAGATTGCCAAGAAAATCGATCCGAATAGTTTTGCGCAGACGGAAGCGCAAACGATTATTGGCACAGCCGCTAAAAAGATGTTCGACTTAGCACTAGCTAAATTCGATAAAAATGACTGGAAAAGTGCGCTCGAAATTGCTAATAAAACCCCAGAAACCGCTGAAATTAAAGTCCAATTGCAAGATCTCGTCAACCTATCTCAAGCCCGATCTCATGCTCTTGGTGGCACTATTTCCGAGCTAGAGACGGCAATCTCGCTGATCCAGAGCATCAAGCCTGAAAGTAAGATCTATCAGCGATCTCAACAATACATCGGGAATTGGCAACTAGAAATCCAAGATCTCGCCGCGCTCCAACGCGCTCGCAGCGTCGCGACAACCGGTAATGTCAAAGATCTCCAAACAGCAATCGCCGAAGCCCAGCGCATCCCTGCATCCAATCCACGCGGCAAAGAAGCCGCCCAAGTCGCTACGGAATGGCGCAAACAAATCGAGACAGTTCAAGATATACCATATCTGACTGCTGCTGATAAGCTAGCCGCAGGTAACACGATCGCTGGACTGCAAAATGCGATCGGTCAACTCAACCAAATCAAGCCAGGGCGAGCGCTCTATGCCCAAGCACAACAAAAAATTCAAAAATGGACGAACGAGATCCAAACAGCCGAAGATGGCCCGATTTTAGCGCAAGCTGAAAGCTTGGCAAATAGTGGCGATCTCGTGGCGGCGGTAAATATGGCACAACGGATCGGTGCGGGACGAGCATTGTCCGCTAAAGCTAGGGAAGAATCTCGCGATTGGCAAGCCCAGCTCCAAGCTGCGGCTAACTTAGCAGCCGCTCAAAAATTGGCAGCTAGTGGCACCCCCGAATCGCTCTTAGGCGCGATTCAAGCCGCCGCACGCGTCCCAAGAAGTTCGTCCTTGCGTGCCGATGCGCGATCGGCAATGGATGGTTGGAGCGCTCAAATGCTAGAAATCGCCCAAAGTGTCGCTAGCAGCGACTTACGCCGCGCTATCGCGATCGCCAAAGCTATTCCCGATAGTACGTCTGCCTACAGTTCCGCCCAAAGCGCGCTCCAACAGTGGGAGCAGCAACTCAATCCCAGTCCGTCGCCTAGTCCGTCACCGTCAGAAAATGATAATGGCTTGCCGAGTAATTAGTGATTTCCCTCGATAACAAACGATCTCCTAATTGTTGCCTCAGATTGCTATAGCGGTTCCCAATCGAATGAGGTGCATGTACTAGCCACTAGTCACCAGCCACTAGCCACTAAAACCACTAATAATGCCCTTCACTAGGATGAGAACCGCTATAAGTGCAAATATAACAATCGCCAAGTTCTATTAATAGCTATAGCCAAGCCCCAGGCTGTAGCTGTTAACACGATGGTCGTATCGATCGATTGTCTTTATCTTCGTACTGTTTTAGCAGTAGAGATATTGGCGATCGTCAAATATAAAAACCCACTCAACACAGCCGCAAAAAAGCACCAAACTGATACCATCGTCGCGTGAAATAATAATTGACAGATCGTAAAAGAGCTTACAATCAGACAGCTAAATAATTTCAAGGCGGAACTGTCCGCGATCGCAAATGGTAGTACGATGATTGCGAGATATAGATATTTGCTGACTTCGTAAAATGGAATGAATCTGAGATCGTACAGTAGATTACCTGAAAAAGTCTGCGGATTGATGCCATGATACATAATCCAACCAAACAAATAAATACCTAATAATAATCCTCCAGTCGCTAATCCAATCAATAATCTTTTTTTCTTGATATCTTCCTCTAGTAAGTAAATAGAGACCGGACTCAATACCAGCCAGAGTAATGTGGCAAATAATAAAAATCCATAAGTACCGATCCGATCGATCTCACTAAAATAACTATTACTTTTACCGAGCCATACAAATCCTTCTAAAGTTTGTTGGACTGCAAACAAACAAGGGAATGAAGCTAACAGTAGCTGCGATCGTGAAGTTGTTTGTCGAATGGTGCCGATGCCTAATAATGATAAACCTGCGGCGGCACTGAAACTAACAGTCTCCGAAAAACACATAAGCTTTGATAGTAGTTGAGTTAAGATATGGATCGATTAGTCTCAGCCGTATCGAACGCAAAATTCAATTCTCCTAAACTTGGCTGCGTGGCAAGCGAGAGACTCATTACACCCAAACATCAATAAACACATCGATGCAAATCCATCATCGCCGATTTAGTGCAACCAACGCCTCTAAGCATAGCCGCGATCGCGCGATTCTTCAGTCACCTTGCTATCAGTTACGTGGTTGTCACGATCGCACATTGGGAAAAAACTCAGGTTGAAAAATAATTCCACAAGCAAGGCAGTCGATCGATAATGGAATTAAGATCTTAATTTATAATTTTGTTTATGGAAGTTATTCGCATTCCCGTTCTCTCGGACAATTATATCTTTTTGATGGTAGATCGAGATCGGCAGATCGCCGCAGTTATAGATCCGGCGGAAGCCGCACCAGTATTGGCAGAATTGGCCCGCCAGCAAGTCGAATTAGTCGCGATTTTCAATACCCACCATCATGGCGATCATGTTGGTGGCAATAAAGAACTAATCTCAGTATTTCCCAATCTCACTGTTTATGGCGGTGCCGAAGATCGGGGCAGAATTCCTGGACAGCAGATATATTTAAATGATGGCGATCGCGTGCAGTTTGGCGATCGTGAAGCTGAGGTGTTCTTTATTCCTGGGCATACGCGCGCCCACATAGCGTATTATTTCCCGCCAGCAACCAGTGACGAACCGGGCGAACTCTTCTGTGGCGATACAATTTTTGCAGGTGGTTGTGGCAGACTATTTGAAGGGACACCCGCGCAGATGGTATCGTCGATGACAAAATTGCGGCAATTACCCGACACTACCCGGATCTGGTGCGCTCATGAATACACGCTAGGCAATCTCAAATTTGCCGTTACTGTCGATCCGCAAAATCAAGAACTGCAGCAGCGACTCGTAGATGTCACCGCAGCCCGCGATAAATCTATCCCCACAGTGCCAACATTCATGGGCATAGAAAAACGTACCAATCCGTTTCTTCGTTGGGATGAGACGGCATTACAAGCCAGTGTAGCCAGTCACGAGCCGATCGAAACTTTCGCACGGATTCGCGGTCGCAAAGACCAATTCTAATAGCTACCATCAGCGATCGGCTCTACTAAATACGCTAATATAAGGTTCGTTTGGTGTGTGTTGGGAGGTAGGCTAAATGAAATTTCGATTACGGCAGGTTGGCATTGTGGGGTTGGCAAGTGTCCTTGGGTTGACGATCGGCGGCTGTAGCGGTAGCAAGGTGACTCAGTGCGCCAATATGATTAAGGTTGTCAATCAAACCGTGATCGATACCAAAACTACCACTGAGTCTGGTACTAAAGGTGACATGCCAACGATCGAGAAGTTAGTCGAAATCTTTGACAAAGCAGCAAAAGATCTGGAGTCTGTCAAGATCGATGATGAAAAGTTAAAAACTTATCAAAGTCAGTTTTTGACGATGTATCGCGGCGCGACGGAAATTAATAAACAATTAATTGCTGGCATTAAAGAGAAAAAGTCCACCAAGGTACATGAAGAACTCCGAAAGTCTCGCAATATCTTCAGTCCAGAACGAGATCTAGCGACTGGATTGACTCAATACTGTCAAGCAACAGAAAAATAAGTCTAGAAATTATCGTGAATGATAAATTAAGAGAGTTTTGAAGGCAATCCGCTGGCGAGCGGTGTTCGATCGTAGACATCCGAATAGTTGGTACTATTTACGATCTCGACGATCGACGAACTCAATCTGGCAAAATTTGGTTACCAAACTAAGCTCGATCGATACGAGGGTTATTTTTCGTGCCGAACTTCTACAACCATGTGGACGTTACCGCGTGGGGAAAAATCAGCTTTGACGGTAATTTGATGCGGATCGGCGATCGCGACAAAATCATCTAAAATCTGATTTGCTGCTTCCTCGTGGGAAATATAGCGATCGCGGTAACTATTAATGTACAGTTTTAACGCTTTGAGTTCGACGACTTTTTGGTCGGGGACATAAATAATCTGGATCGTCGCAAAATCGGGATATCCAGAAAAAGGACATTTGCAGGTAAACTCTGGCAAACTAATATCCACGTTGTACCGTCTTCCCAGTCGAGGATTGGGGAAGGTAATTAATTCGCCATTGATAATTTCGCGTTCCCCATATTTCATCTCTGTAGGGGTAGTTGGCATCGCTTCGATATTCGCCTGAGTCATGCTCGCTCGTTAATGATTACAAGTATCTAATTTTAGCGAGATTATCCCGCTCATGGGAATAGCAGATTAAATTTAGCGACACAGAGCCGCCGATCGAGTAAAAGTATTCGGTAATCGATCGACTATCCCCTACTCCCTACTCCCTATTCCCTAATTCAAATCGTTTTCCCCTTCCCAATCCGCACAGATATCGCCATCGCAGCCGTAGGGATGCATTCCGCAAACCAAGAGATTTCCAGCATAATTGGATCCATTATAGTTGCGGCAGCCGATGCAAGCAGGATGTGTTGACGGATCTGGGAGGGGTTGTGTTTGGAGTGGGATATCCCACGTAAATGATGTCGGTTCTACAAATTCTAATTCAAGTTCTTGCCAAATTTCGGTGAGCACTTCTTTCAGTTCGTCCCATTGCAGATTAAGGATTTCCTGAGCTTCGGTAGTTACCTCTTCAACTAATTCTGTGATTTCGTGACCAAATCCATCAAACAGCCCGGTTAAGTCTTTAATTATGGCGGAGATTTCGTTTTGCCATTCTTCCATAGCACACACCTAGTAGTTATGTTAGCTTCTAAATCGATCGACAAAGATCGGCAGTTCGGCGATCGCATAACCAACCGCCATTGGCAAAGCCTCTCTGCCAGAAAGACCGCGTGCAAGCTTTGAGTTAATGGATCGCTCGATTAGATTGAAATGAATACTAAGCTCAAGTTTATCATTCCCCGACACCGTTCCGATTTTGCTATCGAGGATACATATTATTCAGAGTTCTGGGAGACAAATCTTTACTAGTGTAGCGGCTGTTGTGGCGAATCGATCGCCAATTGTCCGAGTAAATTATCACTGGCGATCCGATCGGTGGCGAAGTGTCCGGAGGAAGAGAATCACTGGAGAATAGATCGGATCGATCGTCTCTTGCATCGGTAAAAATGAGTAATCTAACTTGGAGATCGCCTCCCAACCAACAAATTTCCAAAAATATTCTAGCTAAAATAGTAATTTAAGTGATTATTAAGTGCATAATAAAATTAACACCCAAATAATTTCACTATGGCTAAAACTAAAGTCAAGTCCGATCCAAGTTCTTCACCTGACACTACTACAACAGGAACAGAAGCCAAGAAATCGACAAAAGTAGCTGCAACTAACGATTCGTCAACTGAAACTATTTCGCCTGAAACTCCACTCACAGGTAAAGCACTACTGCAAAAAGTCAAAGAACTTTCCCATCTTGCTAAGCGTGAAACAGCTAAGCAATGTGGTTACCTGAAAACTTCTCCATCCGGTGCGGTACGGACAGATCTATCGGGATTCTATGATGCGGTGCTATCTGCAAAAGGGGTCAAATTAGATGAAACTAGCAGAGACAGTCGGGGTAAAGTTGCAACCTACAAGGCTACCGTTCACAAAAATGGTCAGTTGTTAATTGGCTCTGCATATACCAAAGGTATGGGTCTCAAGGAAGGAGATACTTTTACGATCAAGCTCGGATACAAACACATCCACTTAATCCAGGACGACAATTAATATTGCCAGAGCGATCCTCCTCAGTTGAGGATCGAGTAGTAGCTAGGTGTAAATATCCTAGCTACTGCTTCGCAATCTGGATCTTTTCGCGCGATCGGAGCACATATTTTTCCGATATAGATTGAAGCTATCTGTAGCAAAAAACCAAATCGGCTTCGCGAAATAAGCCAAGATGGCTAGAAATTTGAAGCTCAGATTTTTAGTAGCTTGAGAATATTGTTAGGTCGTAGAAATCGATATTCGCAGTGACATGGCTCACTTGTAACGCTCAGCTCCAGATATCCTCCAATAAAATTAGCAAAGATCGGTTGGAGTTGGGATATTCGACACTCTCGATCGACGGTCATGCTAATACAAACTTGCCACATAATACACGATTATAATGACGCGCCAGCCGCGATCGATCTCAGCGGTCTACTGTTTGAATTTAAATAGTAAAAACTGGGTGATCTGACGATTGCTAAAGTTATTATCGCTGACTAGCAGCAGCGTTTGACTGCCATCAGGCAGCCGCGATCCTAGTGCCATTCCCTCTTGATTGTCGATGTAGATATCTAGTTGTTTGAGGTCGAAGGCTAGCCGTTTTTGAATCGGTTGAATCGTGTTATTCCCTTTGAAACTAGCGATCCTACTAGTATCGGTAGCACCACCACTAGCGGATTGGAAAATTTTGACGCGGAACCCCAGCAAGCCAAACGAACGTTCGAGCGTGAGAAAATGACCGCTAGTATCGATCGATTGAATCTCCGATAAGCCATGTTCGATCGCACCTACTGGGGGAGAATCCAATTGATAGAGGTGTTCGCTGATAATTTCCGCTCGGTCGCTCAACAGATAATGCAACCACCGATTTTTAGCACCAGGAATCTTACCATCTTTGTCTACTTTAGCGACTTCTTTGTCTTGCAGCAAAGAGGACTCGGTTGCCGCAAATAGCCGTAACGGTTCGCCACTAGTCGGTAGGGTGCCAGTCGGTGCCAGCGTCATCCCTTCAAAGGCGAGATTATTTTGCATGCCGCGCTTGCCTTCAGTATCGGGGAGGTAACGTTCGGGAATGGGTAAGGCTTGCTTGACGCGTCCGGTTTTGAGGTCAAATTCGGCGATAAAGGGTGGAATCTTTTTGAGTCTGTCACCCTCGCTAGAGACAAAAACCGAAGCTTGAGGGGTCATTGCGATGGCTTCTGTGTCAGTTTTACCTGGGGGATAGGTCGCCCCTGCGGCATCTCTAAGCAGGGTGACATCCGTGAGATCGACCTTATTGAATTTGACTCGTTCGGGATTGGTAGTATCGAGATCGAGTTTGAGCGTATAAAATCTCGCGGGCGCTTTTTCGCCCCGATCGTCAGAAACAGCATAAAATACATTGCGTTGGCGATCGTAGGTCAGTCCTGATAAGCCACCAACCAGAGTATCTTTGACTTTGAAGTCTTTAGGCAGTTTGTATTCGCCGATATATTCGATCGAGAGCTTGTCGTTAAAAATGCGGCTGCTAGCTTCACTTGCCGACGGACTGCAAGAGGTGAGAAACATCACGATGCCCAGCACACACAATAACACTCCCAATGAGACCGTCGTTGCTAAAATCTTCCCACCAATTTTTTTTGGTTGAGGAGCGGGATTTCGATCTGAAGTCATAAATATTAAATGTTAGATTAAATATTAGCGATCGACTGGAGTTAAGGTTCTCATCAATTTTATCCGAACGGCAAGTTTTAGCTATGGCTATTAGTTAAAATATGTGTTATCCCGTCGCGCGCTCGTCTTAGGTCTATGTCATCATCTATATTGCCAGTTCCCGCCCAGATTAAATTCGATGAGGCAATCGGTCTCACCCAGACATTCCTGGTGCAGCTTAAAAAAGATGAATTAACTTCGAGTCAGATTCAGGACTTTGTTACTCAGTTGGTCGAGACTAGCAATGGCGCTAGAGGTTTTTTTGTTACTTATCTCACCGCACAAGATCCTATTTTTGATGAACCTCGATCGGAACTAATTGCAGCTTTAGGCGCTCATCCCGAGATAACTGCCGACTTATTAGTCAAGAATATTGCGATGTCTACGGCTCAACAACTCTACCACCATCGGCGTAACGATCTCGAAATGGCGGCATCTTCTGCAACTGTAGCTGCCAGAACGCTGAAAATTATTCAACAGTTAAATCTACCCCAAATTCAGGAAATGTGTCGGGAATTGGTAAATACAATTACTACTGGAACTGGCTCTTACAGTGAGTTTTTGACCAGATGGGGTTATGATGACGAGCAAAAAAACTCGATCGCGCAGGTAGTCAATTCACTCGATATTTAATAACTAGTAGTTCACTTACATACAAAGATTCGATCGTAAATCTCTTGATTTTCTAATTGAACTTGCTTGAGATCGTACCGAGCTTGCACATTTAACCAAAACTCAGCACTATTTCCAAAATAGCGAGATAATCGTATAGCAGTATCAGCGGAGATCGACTGCTTACCACTAATAATTCGACCGATTCGAGTTTGCGGAACCTGAATGTCAACACTCAATCTATAAGCAGTGATATTCTTAGGCTCTAAAAATTCAGTCCTCAAAATTTCACCAGGATGAACTGCTGGTAACTGTTTATTCACCATCAGCTATTCATTCCTGTAATTTGACGTAAGATAGCATCCATTTTCCCACCTAGATCGACTCTCAACTCTCTAACCTCAATCTCTAGTCGGTCGAATCTCTGCTCCAGTCCGCTAAATTTTTGCTCCATTACATCAAATCTTTGACCCATGTACAGCTCTAAGTCATCAACATCATCATAAACTCGACCAAATGACTCTTTTAGTTCGCGACCAGTGACTTGGCTATCCTCTAGCCTTGTTAACCGTCGGCTCATGCTAATTAATTCACGATCTATTTCTCGTCCCCGATCTTCTGGCTCTCTAGATTGACTCATAATTCCAGATACTATTGCTTGTTAATAGTATCACATCATGATAGCACTGTAAGTTCGGGATATTTGTCAGGAGCTATTGAGAACTGGCTCTTAGAGAGAGTTATTGACACGCTGGGGCTATGATGAAGAACAGAAAAACTCGATCGTGCAGGTAGTTACTTAGCTTTTAGTAGGGTAGTTTTACTGTTAAGATCTCTTGCAGCTATTGCTTCTTCGATCGCAGTAGGTAAAGCAGTAAGTTGTTTGATATCGACAGCTAGATCGCACAACCACCAATCGGGAACTAAACAAGAGTAGTGTTGATAACTATGACAATTACGGCACCATTCCCATAAACCGCCGCTCGCAGTAAATCTTGCGCCTTCAATTACCCGATCGATCGGCTTTCCAATTTGATACCAATGACATAAAGACTCAACACTACAAACTGGACATGGAGCTGATAGATGCAACAACTCATGAGATGACAGAAATATTTTGAGCCATGCTGCCTGATGTTCGGGTGGTACGCCCTGCCAATTATATTCTTTTGAATTTTTAGCAAATGTCATGAATCTAAAAATACCAAAAAACAGTGTTGGTGAATGCAAGGATCGAAAGAGATCGAAAAGATTGCCAAAAGTATAGGTAGGGGTAATTCATGAATTACCCCTACCTATACCCTCGTATATTAATTCAGCAACGCCAAAATAATTAAAGCAATCCAGTATTGGCACCTTGTTTGCCAGTAGCTAATTCGACTTTAATGATTTTGCCACCCATTTTCATGATGCGTTGTTGTTCGCGGAACCAGTTATCGTAAGGAACTAATTTAGTGAAAAAAGTATTTTGGAGTTCGCGCTGAGTTCTGATCCGAGTTTGACTGGGAACACAGGCGGTGACTTTGAACATCCGCATATTAATGGTTCTCCTTAATTTTATTATTTTGGATAAGCTATATTCATTTTCGCACTTTTCGATCGCCGATCGTTCAGTCTTAATAATTTACTGATATCGAGATGCGATCGCTTAAAAACATCAAAGTCTGGGAGTCAAAGGTAAATCTTAGATCGTCAAAACTCACCTTAGTTAGACTAGATAAGCTGTTGAAGAGCTAACATTCACATCAGACTTCCCAGACTCGATTGGATTTACCTACAACTCAATCTCGGAACTAGCCTAAGCCAGAACAGATATAGTCTAAGTAAACGCCCATTTCTTTACCAGCGTCAGAACCAACTAAGCTAGCAGTAACTTCTTTGATCGCTTGGATTGCTTGAACTGTAGCAGCTACAGGTACGCCCAAGGAGTTGTAAGTTTCTTTTAAGCCGTTGAGTACGCGCTCGTCCAAGATGGAAGGGTCGCCAGCTAGCATTGCATAGGTAGCATAACGGAGGTAGTAGTCTAAGTCGCGGATGCAAGCAGCATAACGACGAGTGGTGTACATGTTACCACCGGGACGGGTGATATCAGAGTACAACAAGGATTTAGCTACAGCTTCTTTAACGATCGTTGCAGCGTTTGCACTGATCGTACCAGCTGCACGAACGCGGAGTTCGCCAGTACCGAAGTAAGCTTTGAGCTTGTCGAGTGCAGTGGAGTCAAGGTATTTACCTTGAACGTCAGATGAATTGATAACGGAAGTAATTGCGTCTTGCACGATCCTAAATTCCTTATTTAGTATTTAAGTTGCTTAATCTTTGGTTAGATAACCGAGTTGAAATGAGTTAACTAGTTTGGAACTAGCTCATTGCACCGATTAGGTAGTCGAAGTAAGCACCAGCTTCAGCAGCGTCTTCACCAGACATCATCGCGGAAGCAGCATCTTTCATCGCCCGAACGCCACCAGCAACGGCTTCGATGGGGGTACCTAAAGATCTGTACATTTCACGGACACCAACTACACCGATTTCTTCGATCGGAGTGACATCACCAGCAACCACACCGTAAGTGATGAGGCGGAGGTAGTAGTCTAAGTCGCGCAAGCAAGTTGCAGTCATTTCTTCGCCGTAAGCGTTACCACCGGGGGAAACTACGTCGGGACGTTGTTGGAACAGTTTGTCGCCTGCACCTTTAACTAAACGCTCGCGCGAGTCAGTTAGGGTTTGAGCGATGCGGAGACGACGTTCGCCAGAAGTGACGAAAGTTTTGATCCGATCTAATTCGCCGGGACTCAAATAACGAGCTTCAGCATCTGCATTGACGATCGCTTTGGTGACGATACTCATTGTGGGACTACTCCAAAAAGTTTGTTACCAGACTTGTGATTAACTGGCTGATGCCAGTGGGTCTGAGCTTAAATTATAGTAGCTTATAAAATATATAAGTTAGGCTATGACTCAGGTGCCTTCCGCAAACATTTTGCGATATTATGACTGGTTTCTGAGTACATTCTTAATAGTTTGTAACGATCGAGGGCGTTGGCGAGGGCAGATCCCCCAATTCTCATCGCAGTTATGATCTCGCAGTAACCGCTTAATTAGAGTTTAAACTAGATAGACTCGACCCCTACTATAGTTTTGGCTATGACTGAGAATGCGCTGCCGAATGAGGAACACGATGCTGCGCTCGATCGAGTCAGTTTACTAGCAGAGCAGCTAGAAAATGCAGAGCCAGCACGACGAGAGGAGATTCAGGCAGAGATCCATCGGTTAATCGCTCAAGCCGCCAATCTGTCTATGACAGATGAGGACAAGCAATTTCAAGATGATTTTATCGAGCATAATGTCAAGGCAATGGAGTATGCGCTTATTACTCAAGATTTTGTCTATCCAGTGGCAAAATTTGTGCAACAGACTAAAGGAGATATTCAACCTCGACTATACGAGTTTGAATCAATTAATTTTGATGGAAAGCACATACATAAAATATCTCAAAAAGGCCGACTTTTTACAGAGAATTTAGGCCAAAATATACATCTAGAGATGGTTAGCATCCCTGTGGGGATATTTTTGATGGGCGATCTAGATGCAGAAAATTCCTATTGGGATTTTCTGCCATCACAACATTTAGTGAATGTCCCAGCATTCTCGATCGGCAAATTTGCGATTACTCAAGCAGAATGGGTTGCCATAATGGAACATAACCCATCAGCAAATGTAGGGAGCGATCGTTTGCCAGTTGATAATGTCTCTTGGGATGATGCCAATGAATTTTGTCAGCGATTGTCATTGTATACGGGACGAAAATATCGATTACCTAGCGAGGCTGAGTGGGAGTATGCTTGTCGAGCAGGCACAACCACCGCTTACAGTTGGGGCGATGAGATCGATCGAAGGGTTGTTAATTATTTTGACTTAGATCCTGATAATGATGAGGAATTTGGGGCTAAGCCGGTAGGTAGCTACGAGCCAAATGCCTTTGGTTTATATGATATGCATGGCAATGTTTTTGAATTATGCCAAGACCGATGGCATTATGACTATGAAGGTGCTCCAAATGATGGCAGTGCTTGGATCGATCGAGCAGAAAATCCTGAAAGGATCGTAATTAGGGGTGGCTCCTTTGACTACTATGAAGATAATTGTCGATCGTCATACCGAAGTGAAACAGATCGAGAATATCGATATCATGGTACTGGTTTTCGAGTAGTTAGCAATGCTGTATAGAGTAGCTTTGAAAATGACGTTTTGGGATGATTGAGAGAGAATTTTATTCGATATACATAAATAAAATTAATTTACACAAGAGTTGCAAACTGTATGGCCGATATTTCTTTTTTGATTCTGGATGTTTTTGCTTCGGCTAAATACACGGGCAATCAATTGGCTGTTTGTTTAGATGCTGAGGACTTAACGGATCTTCAGATGCAGCAGATCGCGCGCGAGATTAATTTTTCAGAAACGACGTTCGTTACCAGCTCAGTGCCAATTAATGGGGGTTACGACACGCGGATTTTTACACCCATGACAGAATTACCATTTGCTGGGCATCCAACGCTAGGAACGGCATTTGCCATCCAGCAGGAGGTAATTAGACAATCGATCGATCGAGTCAATCTCAACTATAGAGTCGGGCAAATTTCGGTTGATTTTAATTACCTCAATGGCGCGCCAGATATTTTGTGGATGCACCAACAGCAACCGCAATTTTACGATGCACTCTCGGCTGAGACGCTAGCTAAAGTTATTGGCGTAGATGTGTCCGATCTCGATGCGCGTTATCCGATCGAACCTGTATCCACAGGGTTACCATTTATCATAGTCCCGCTGACAAATATCGCAGCGGTGAGTCGGGCAAAATTAAATCTGGATCTGTATGAGCGAGTAGTTGCTGACTTACCAGCACAGGCGATCTTAGTCTTTTGCGCCGAATCGATCGATCCGCAGTGTCAGTTACACGTTCGCGTATTTACCGAATGTTTTGGGATTCCTGAAGATCCAGCAACGGGTAGTGCTAATGGGTGTCTAGCGGCTTACCTAGCTAAATATCGGTATTTTGGCAGTTCGGATGTAGACATTACCGTCGAACAGGGTGTGGAGATGGGGCGGAATTCACGTCTATATCTACGCGCTCGCCAGACAGAATCTAGCTACTCGATTAGTATTGGCGGTCGTGTGGTGCAGATTGCCACAGGCGAATTTATTCGGTAGGAGTGACTTTACTGGTGCTGAGTGGGTGAGGGTGGGCTTTGGTTGGAAATTGTCAGTTAGTTACGGGGACTATTTACATCCACCTGCCCCTACATTAGATCTCGACGGGGGAAGGCTATAATTCTTTAGTGGCAACAGTTATTGCCACCATCCACTCTTTACGATCCACTATTTGCCGACCGACCCTTTGCGGAAATCTGAGAATTACGTTAAATTTAATTAAGATATATTTTGGTAAATTTTTAAACAGTTTATTTAAAAAATAATTTTAAGACAAGTCGCTCGATCGATCCTTCCCCCTAACCAAAGGCAAACAAAAATATGAAGTTTTCGTGGAAACTAGCAGTACTGTGGGCGATTCCCGCTCTAACGATCGGCTTTTTCGTCTGGCAAGGTGCATTTGCCCCCGTCACCGCTGAAGTTGGTAAAAATACCGCGAGTACGCGGATGACCTATGGTAGATTCCTAGAGTATCTCGATGCCAATCGGGTCAAAGCAGTCGATCTGTATGATGGTGGTAGAACGGCGATCGTCGAAGCGATCGATCCAGATCTAGAAAATCGGATGCAACGCTTGCGAGTCGATTTACCGAATAACTCGCCAGAATTGATTTCGAGATTGCGCGACTCCAATATCTCCTTTGATAGTCACCCCGTCCGTAATGATGGTGCCGTCTGGGGTTTCCTCGGTAACCTAGTATTTCCAGTCTTATTAATTAGCGGTCTATTCTTACTCTTCCGCCGTTCCAACAATATGCCTGGTGGCCCTGGTCAAGCCATGAACTTTGGTAAATCCAAAGCTAAGTTTCAGATGGATGCCAAAACTGGCGTGATGTTTGACGACGTAGCAGGGATTGCTGAAGCCAAAGAAGAACTGCAAGAAGTCGTTACCTTCCTCAAGCAGCCCGAGCGCTTTACGGCTGTCGGTGCAAAGATTCCTAAAGGTGTCTTGTTAGTCGGCCCTCCAGGTACTGGTAAAACCTTGCTCGCCAAAGCGATCGCGGGTGAAGCTGGTGTACCATTCTTTAGTATCTCCGGTTCGGAATTTGTGGAAATGTTCGTCGGTGTGGGTGCATCCCGCGTCCGCGACTTGTTCAAAAAAGCAAAAGAAAACGCTCCTTGTATTATCTTTATCGATGAAATCGATGCTGTCGGTCGCCAACGTGGTGCTGGTATCGGTGGTGGTAACGACGAGCGCGAGCAAACCTTGAACCAAATGCTCACCGAGATGGATGGGTTTGAAGGCAATACGGGGATTATTATCATCGCTGCTACCAACCGTCCTGACGTGTTAGATTCAGCACTATTACGCCCAGGTCGATTCGATCGTCAAGTTCAGGTAGATCCACCTGATGTTGCTGGACGGATTGAAATCCTCAACGTTCACGCACGGAATAAGAAATTAGGCGAGGACATTTCCTTAGAAGCGATCGCGCGCCGTACTCCTGGTTTCAGTGGTGCTGACTTAGCAAACTTGCTCAATGAAGCTGCAATTCTCACCGCTCGTCGTCGCAAAGACGCAATTTCTAACCTTGAAATCGATGATGCAGTAGACCGTGTAGTTGCGGGGATGGAAGGTACACCGCTAATCGATGGTAAAAGCAAACGTCTGATTGCTTACCATGAAGTCGGTCACGCGATCGTCGCAACCCTCGTACCCGCTCACGATCCACTTCAGAAAGTCACGCTGATCCCTCGCGGACAAGCTCAAGGCTTGACTTGGTTCACACCTTCGGAAGATCAATCATTGATTTCGCGGACACAATTACGCGCACGGATTACTGGTGCGCTCGGCGGACGCGCAGCAGAAGAAGTAATCTTCGGCGACTCGGAAGTAACTACTGGTGCTGGCGGAGACTTACAACAAGTCACTTCGATGGCGCGGCAGATGGTAACACGGTTTGGGATGTCCAAACTCGGCCCGCTCTCACTCGAAAGCCAATCTGGTGAAGTCTTCCTCGGTGGTAACTGGGGCGCTAAATCTGAATATTCAGAAGAAGTTGCTACCCAAATCGACAAAGAAGTCCGTAGCATTGTCGCGCAGTCGCATCAAGAAGCACTGACAATCATGCGTGAAAATCGTACGGTAATCGATCGATTGGTCGATCTCTTAATCGAGAAAGAAACGATCGATGGTGAAGAATTCCGTCAAATCGTCGCGGAATACCGTGTCGTACCCGAGAAACCTCAGTTTGCCCCAATGCTGTAGAAGTACTTCGCTCTTCTAATTATCGAAAAGCCCCACTAGCATTGAGCTAGCGGGGCTTTTTGTCGATCGAAAAATCTCCTTGTGGGCATCGGTGACAAGTTAAGCCTGTAAGCTAATTTAATTTACAATAGTTACCATTTCAATGGTTGTAAAAGTTGCCCTGTAAAACTCGGTTCGATCGGCATATCGATCCCATATTTCTCTGGCCAACGATGTTTAGGGAGATAGAACGAACCAAAGAGGATATCTATAATTGGCAAAATTGCGGCATAGTTTTTGTTGATAAACTCCTTGCCATCATTCGTGTGATGCCAATGGTGAAAAGCAGGCGTAGCCAGCAGCCGTTCGACAAATCCAAAGCGCCAGTTCATATTTGCATGAATCCAAAAACTCCAGATGGTGCCGACCAGTGAATACAGTACTGGCAGAAAGTCCGCAGACTGTCCCGATGGCTGTGCTAAACCCAACAAATAGATTGGGACTAAACCTGTAAGTCGCCCGTAAAACATATCGAGCGGATGAGCGCGGGTATTTACCAACCAGTCGATCTCTTCCGAGCTATGGTGGATCGCATGAAACCGCCACAGCCAGGGAATCTCATGCGACCAGCGATGACCCCAATACGCCCCAATTTCACCAACGACGATCGCGAGCAGGAACCGAATCCGAAAGGGCAGAGCAGCTACCCAAGCATAGATCCCGCTGGGTTCGAGCTGATGGGCTGCCGCCGCGACGAGCGACAGCGGTAAAATCAGCAGCAGTTGGGGCACCAGACTATTGAGAAAGTAATAACCTAAGTCGATCCAAAACTCCCGCCGAAAAACTGGCTGTTTTTGCTGGGCGCAGAGCCGTTCTAACGGCACAAAGACGATCGCCAAGATTATCAACCAGATACATAGCCTGAAGATATCTAATGGTATTGAGGCTAAATATTGTCGCATGTTTATCGAAACTGCTCCAGGTTGAGTTTGCGAATTGGGTTGGCACGAGCGGTCGTCCGATCGAGCGTGACGCAACCGCGATCGCCAATAGTTTTTTAGTGTTGACTTACGTTAGAGCGCGATCGAGCGCCAGCAAGCTTCCGGCTGTTTGCATTACTCGGTGAAAATTCAACCGAACTTCACCCTTAATTTAGATCTACCCAAATTTTGAGACGAGATCGCCATTTGCATATTTGTAGCCGCCAGAGCTTTTCTAGGCTAAATGACGTAGATTTTCGATTACCTTATCCCGTCCGGATCGTTTTGTCAATGTCGATCGGCAGCAGGATCGTCAGACAAATTACTGCATCCATACCGATCGTTCGCTCAAAATAAAACAAGAGTACTCAGTAGACTGGCTGAATACTCTAACGCTTATCTTTAGTAGATCGAGACGCGATCGCGCCTCGATTACTTGTTAATTGTGGCAGTCTTTTTTTTCAGTTTCGATCGTAATACCATACACGCACCAAATCCGACGATCGTGCCTACAATTTCACTCGGTTCGGGAAGTGGCTGGACGTTAATACCAGTCAAAAGTGATAAGGGTGGTTTGCCAGTTGGATTACCTTTAGCCAAGAAACTCAATGTTTGAGTCGTTCCAGAAGCAGTGAAAATCATTGTTTCTTTCTGCCAAGAGCTGACAGCAGTAGCGGTACCACCACTCAGACCAGCACTAGCTTGTACCGGAGACATCAAAGTTGATGATTTGGTAGTACTACCAAAAGTAACGTCCCACTGCTCGGTAGTACCCCCAATCAAACCAGTTTGCTGTCCAGCTGCCTGATAAAAACTCACTTCATATTGCTGGTTCGATTGCAAGCCATTGATAGTCTGACTGATGGCAGTTCTTTCGTTCACATCGCCATCTGCGACTACATACCAATTTGCCGTTCCATTCGGACTGTTAATAGAGGCAGTACCATACATGGTCCAAGGAGTAGCATTGTTGTTGTAATTGTAATCCCGACCCCCCAAAATATCCATATTATCCTTGTATGCGTCGCCAGTAGAAACCAGCCAATTCAATCCAGCGCCAAAATTCCATCCAGTGGCGGTAGCTCGACCAGCGCCTGGGACTATCGTTCCTGTGTATCCTGACGATCCTGTCGATCCTAACCCTGCACCTTGGAGGGGGGCATTAGTTAGGTTATTTTGATTGAAGTCACCATTTAGGACGAGATTTGCCGCTTGAGCGGGAGTCAAGGCTCCGCTAGCAGCAAGGCTACCGATCGCTATGCCCAAGATCGATACTAGAGATTTAATTTTTATCATCGGGGTGAACAAATAAGTGGCGTGAACTGTGAAAATTGCAAACTTAAGTCTTTTAGCTTAGGTACGAGCGAACTATCATCAGCCGAATATCTCTGAAATGTTTGGAAAACTACAAGTTAGTAATTATGGACTCTAAGCCATTTAGCTTAACTTATAATTAGAATACCCCAAAAAAGTTTGAAATTATAACTATATTTCTAAGTGACTAATCACTAGTTATACCCTTCTCCCGCAATCGTCGCTCGGTTTCTTCCGGTGTTGGCGCGGCTGGATTGAGACGATTGTGGGTGGCAGACTCTTCTAATAGATCGTGGCGGACGTTGGCTTCGTCGAGACGATCGGTGACTGGTCGATTCTCTGCTATTCGATCGCGCGGTTCGAGCTGATACCAACCATACCAATTGCGCGCGACCAACCAGAGAATCGACATCAACCCAGCGATGCTTAAAATGATTCCCCGATAACCCAGCAGAAAGCCAAACACGGGCACGATCGCACCTGCAATCGTGCAAATTATTGCCGCGAGTGAAATCCGCCAGTTACCGCGACCCAGACCCCAGACTAAAGCTAAAAGGGCGATCGAAATCCCCCCCCAGACATACAGTGGCTCAGTCAGGCGACTGAAATAAGTTAGTGCAAACATCCCAGCAAAAAAAACAAACCCGAGATGGCGATATTTGGCAAGCGCATCGGGATCGAAAAGCATAACAACGTCACCCACCACAAGAAAATTCCTGGTGCAATGACTAATAACAGGGGTAATTTTCCAGTTGGAGCGGCGACGGGCGCGGCAACGGATACCCCAAAAGGTTTTTGGACTGAGGCATTGCGATTGAATGCCCAGGTAAAGATTTTGCTACCGTCCTTGTTGACATCGACTTTGGTAGGCACGACACCGCTGACAAAATCGATGCGCGGGACTTTAGTGGCGATCGACATCCGGAAGTTAGCCAGCGAGCCATCTTTGGCACTATACATCCATTGGGGCGAGCCTTGGGCTAGATAGCTGACCCGCAATTTGCTGACGCTACCAGGAGCGATTTGGAGCGGGAAGCTATATTCACCAGGATTGGTCGCTGTCAATCTTTTACCATCGCGTTCGACGGTAAAGTTTTGGAGGAGTGAATATCCAGACGGTGGCGCGATTTTAAACGCAAATCGATCGGTCGTGCCGACGGGATTGGTAATTTGATAATCCCCTTTGAAATCAATTAAATAATTATTACTATCGCCAGTTTTGGTGGGGGTCGGATTGATAACGATTTGGAGATTGGAACCGCTCACTGATGTCTGGCGCGTCACATCTTTTTTATCTTGAACTTTGACTAATTTGCCACCGAGTTGGGTGGTGTAGACATAAGGTTCCTGACTGGTATAAGTGACCTGAGGCGAGGCTTGTTGGACGACTTCTTCGCCAGCGAGATCTGGTGTTTTCTGCGTCAATCGCGCTTGCTCCCAACTACTCTGGCGATTGGCGAGAGTCGAACACAGTAAAAATCCCATCAATAATAAAATTGCCACTACGACTGTCTGCTGCAATCCCCGTAACAATTGAGCTGAGTGGATCGCCCAATCACCAAAGACAACATTGCGCTCTTGCGGCGAGTTTCGCATTGAAAAGTTGACTAAAGCCATGCCTGCACCCAAGCCGATTGCTAGGATTACAAAAATCGCGATCGCGATCGGTAATTGACTTGCAACCTGGTTCAGCGATTGCGGTTGAGTTAGATCCGGTAAGCCTGTCTGGGCGATCTGACAAGATCGCCCAATTGCAGCTATATTAGTAGCGATTGACATCGTAGTTTCCTATAAAAGTTTAGTTAACGCCAGTTCGGGATAAGAGTTGCCTGGAGACTGGAAGTCTCGGCTCATGATGCAAAGTCCGCCTTCGCGGACTAGGATATTCAGTCCGCGAAGGCAGGCTTTTGCCGCGAGCGGCAACAACCGGACTTTGCAGCACCAGCACCGATTTCAATCGAGTGCGGAGCCAGAGCGGAGCCAATATTCTTAACCCGAACTAAGGTTAGTTATGCTCGAATCTCTTAGACTTGCAAGGATCTGAGTGTGGCTTGCTAGTTGACGATCGATCGCTCGATCGCCTGAAAATTTTGTATTTAATTTTACCACTGGCGTACCCGTACTGCCATATACAGATTGGATGTACTCTAAACTACACGGTTGATGGCTCGATAATTGTCGTGTGATAACTGCCAAAGTTTTTTACAGTTTCGGCATAGGCATCTAAGTCGGCGAGTGCGGATTTGAGTGCGCGACAATCGATGTCGGTTTCGATATCGATAAAAAATAAATAGTCACCCAGCGATCGCTTGCTCGGACGCGATTCGATCCGGCTCAAATTTAGACCTCGACTGGCAAAGAATCCTAAAGCTGTCATCAAGCCGCCAGGAGCATTCGATCGCAAGCTAAACGCAACCGAAGTACAATTACCACTAGGCGATGCTTGCAACCCGATCGCCCAGAATTTAGTTTGGTTATCCGGATAATCGTTGATCGGATGGACTAGTACGGGGAGCTGATACAGCTTTGCCGCTCGTACCGAAGAAATTGCTGCTGCCTGCGGGAGATTTGCCAGGGTTTTGAGAGCTGCGGTGGTAGAATTTTCGGGAATCCGCATTGCTTGCGGTAAATTCAGCTGCAACCATTCTTGACATTGACTCAGCGCTTGAGGATGAGAATAAACTGTCTGGATCTGGCGGATGTCGGTGGCGATCGAAATTAACGCGTGAGAGATCGGTAAAACGATTGCTTGTTGGATTTGTAGCGATGCTACTAGTTGCCAGGTAGTATCGAGCGTCATCGTGACACTGCCTTCGATCGAGTTTTCTACTGGCACGATCGCAAGTTCCACGTCTCCAGCGGCTACGGCTTTGAGTGTTTGGGCGATATTGGGATATGGCTGTAACCGGAAATCGTCACCGGAGATATATCGCTCGGCATAAGCTAAAGCTGCCGCTTCGGCATAAGTACCTGTCGGCCCCAAGTGGGCGATGGTTAAAGTCATAGCCAATTTACAATATTTTACTCAAGGCGATCTTTAATTTCAGGGTGCCGATCGTCGTGAACATAGTGGCGCGTTCGATGCTTTCGGCGCACGATCGATCTCAGCTATTTTAATTGGAAATCTCGATCGTGAGTGCGATAAAATTTTAGATAGGTTTATTTTAGCCTAACTAGCAGAAACTAACTAAAACCGCTGTGAGATTCTAATTTTTAGATATTTGTTAGCTCGATCGATTCGCTACGAAATCGATCGGTCAATTTCTTAAGATCGCTCGTTTAAATATTATTGCTCTACATAATATGTCAATTGTTAAATTTAGCGCAGATCGATCGGTGGACATCGCCGTACCGAGCCAGCCTGTCCCCATTCAACATTATCTCCGTCAGCCGCATCGATTGATTAGCGCTCTGGTCGATCCCAATCGTGTCAAGCAGGTGAGTGAGGATGAATTTTGCCTAACGATGCGGACGATTAGTTTTTGTGGATTTAATATTCAGCCGACAGTTTTTTTGCGGGTCTGGGTTGAGGCAGATGGTACTGTCAGAGTAGTTTCTACTAATTGTGAAATTCGTGGCATCGATTATATCGATCGGCGGTTTAGTTTTCAACTTATTGGTAAATTATCCCCTTACCAACGACAAGGGCAGATCTATCTCCAAGGACGTGCCGATCTCGAAGTCCAAGTCGATCTGCCGCCACCATTAAGTTTCACGCCGCAAGCGATAATCGAATCAGCCGGAAATAGTTTGCTCAAAAGTATTCTGACTACTTTCAAGCAACGCTTGGGACATCAGTTAATTGCTGATTATGTTGCCTGGTCGCAGACTACCTCTGCACTCGCTCCGCTCCCGATTTTAGATGGGAAATCGATCGGGGAAATTTAACGCTCGATCGCCTTTACAAAGAACATGACAGGGACTAAAGGACTGGCGATGTTCGCAGGTAATCCCATAGCGATCGATCGCGCTTAAATGTTTGGCAGTACCATAGCCTTTATTATTGGCAAGGTCGTACATTGGATAGACGATCGCCAACTCAGATATCAGCCGATCGCGCCACACCTTCGCTAAAATACTTGCAGCCGCGATCGAGACCGCGCGATCTTCGCCTTTAACGAGAGTCTGTTGGGGAATATTTAGATTGGGAATCTCCCGATTGCCATCGACCAAGCATAATTCTGGGAGCGTTTCTAATCCCAAAATCGCCCGATGCATCGCGACCAAACTTGCTTGTAGGATGTTCAGCTCGTCGATTTCAGCAACTGTTGCCACGCCAATATGATACGCGATCGCGGCTTGATGGATTTGTGGCACCAACCGTTCGCGACGGCTGGCTGAGAGTTTTTTACTATCTTTGATGCCCCAAGCAGCACACTCAGCAATAATTGCTTTGGGCAAAATTACTGCTGCTGCCACCACTACCCCAAATAATGCACCCCTACCGACCTCATCGATACCAGCGATGAGATCTGCTTGAGAGGTGAATTCATAACCGATCGAGTGAGTTGGGGTAAGAGGCATGAGCAATAGCGAAAATAACCAAGCAGCTAAGAACTACCCTATTTTCACATATTCTCATCATCCACTTTGACTGTCGCTCAATCGATGACTGCTGACGATCTCCGTTTGCGGCGGCGATTTTCAGGAATTTCGGGAATTTCTACCAGTGGCTCTCCCATTGTTGCGAGTTCCTCAGTCTCGACCCGCTCGTCGCTAGCGGCTTCGAAAGCCTCGACTTGAGGAGTTAGATCCACTTCCGCCGTAGCTTCGTGTTCTGGCTCATTATCAGCGACACTCAGTTCTGACACGACCGGAATCTCAAAGTCTGGTGGATCGAACGTCGTTACCAGCGGTAGCTCCTCCGCTCGTTCTGACGCTGGAACTTCGTCGGCTACTACTGTGGAGTCAGCGAGCGCTTCATCGCGTTCGACTATCGATTCGGGGGGTAAAGATCCGATTGGGACGATATTAACGATCGCTGTTTTGGGATTTTTCAGCTCTCGTCCCAGCTTGATCGTTGGCGAAATACCCATCCAGGCGTATGTTTCCTTCTCTAGATCCGACATCTCGATCGCGACGACTTCGGGAGGTTCGATCGTCGGACGTGTTGGTTTGACACGTTGTGGTTTGTTGGGACGGTCGCGATCTTCGATCGCCTCTTCTGTCGGCAACACTTCTGGGATGAAGGCTTCGAGCGCGGGAGGATTGAAATTACTAAAGATCGAACTCGGTGCAGCGTTATCGCTAGTTACTGGCGCACCACTGCGATTATTGGGAACTGGGTAAGTTTCGCGACTGGGGCGAGCTTCACCCCCAGCGCCACCACGACCTTTAACGACCCGATTGACTTCCCCATTCGGGACGGGAGTGCGTTCGCCGCCGCCATTTGGGGTCGGACGCGGTACTACGCTGCGGACTTCTTCTTCGCGATCGCGGATGCGACGGCGGCGTTTTTTGCCAGTACCGTTTTGTTCTTGATAACTGGGGTGATTGACGAGATTGAAATCATCCTCACTCTCGACACCTTCTGGCTCGAACGTGTCCCAATTAGCCGCAGCGGGCTGACGCTCGGGTACGGGATTGCGCCGAGGGCCGGATCTGGGCAATCCGCGATGCGCTGGAGCGCTACTGTCGCTGCTGCGCGATCGATATTCGCGTTGGGGGGTGGTCGAAACTAGCGAAATGCCAACTGCTTCGCCATCTGCACCGTAGACAGTTTCCCCAGGAACATGAGCTAAGTGACCCAAACCGCCACAAGTGGCACAGGTTTCGCCAAATAGTTCGTAAATATTTTGACCTTGACGTTTGCGGGTGAGTTCGACTAATCCAAGTTCGGATAACTGGGCGATTTGGGGTCTGGCTTTATCGACACGCAGTTGTTTATTAAAATGTTCGAGGACTTGCAGTTGGTCTTTGCGGTAATCCATATCGATAAAATCGATGATGATTACACCAGCAATATTTCGCAATCTGAGCTGGCGAGCAATTTCCGTAGCGGCTTCGCAATTCGTCCACAGGACGGTTTCGCGGGAAGTATTCGATCGCGTAAACGAGCCAGAGTTGACATCGACGACAGTTAAGGCTTCGGTCGGTTCGATGATAATATAACCACCAGAAGGCAAATCTACTCTCGGCTTCAATGATTCGCGAATCGCAGCATTAACGCGGAAATATTCAAGAATTGGTTGGCGCTCACGATGGCGATCGACCACTACTCCTTGTGGCAATTGACCGTCATTCCAGCCTTGAAGTGTTTGTTTGACGCGTTTGAGTCCTTGCTCGGAGTCGACGACGATCCGATTGACCTCTGCCGAGTACATATCCCGCAGCACGCGCTGGATAAAATCATCATCCCGATTGAGCAGTGCTGGTGCGCGAGTAGTATTGGCATCCTGCTGGACGACTTCCCACTGTTTTTGGAGCAGTTCCAGATCTTCTAAGATCGCATCTTCGGTCGTCCCTTCGGCTTCAGTCCGCACCAAAATCCCCATGCCGGCTGGTTTGGCGAGAACGGCGAGGGCACGGAGACGATTGCGTTCGCCTTCGGAACGAATGCGGCGGGAGAGATTTACACCTTTGCCAAACGGAATCAATACCACATACCGACCGGGGAGACTGACATTACCTGTCAGCCGGGGGCCTTTATTTCCGGTCGGCTCCTTCATGATCTGCACCAACACTTTTTGTTGTGGTGCGAGTAGCTCGGTAATCGATCCAGAACTCCGTCTGAGCCTCAGTGGCCCTAAGTCGGTGACGTGAATGAATCCATTGCGAGATGGGTCGCCGATGTTGATAAATGCAGCGTCAATCCCTGGCAACACATTTTCGACGATGCCCAGATAGATATCACTGACCTGATGTTGTCCGGTCGCTACTACCAATTCCTGAATTTGGTCTTCCCCAAATACGGCACCAATGCGGTGTTGCTCCGCAATAATTATTTGCTTTGGCATTCAATTTCCTCGAAAGTTAGCAGTACGTCAGGTCGCCTAGAATCGATCGGGGACGTGCGTTGCTGGTATGATGTAATATAATAATTTAGTCAATGTAGGCAATTGCCAAGCGCGAGTGCCCGCTCCGATCGCGCGTCGAGTTAGTCTGGAAGTCGTTCTAGCACAAATACCGATCGACCGGACGAACGGTAAAGCTATTTGGTTGACATCCTGTGCGTCGCTGGGTGCGCTAACACCATGCTCGGAATTTAGATGTATAGCCACCGCTTGTCGCTCGGATCGCTATCTGCGATTGCTAGGCGTTCGCGCTGATGCTACCTATTGCCTGTAGTCTCAACTGGTGCCGATATGCTTGAAGGAAGCGATCGGACATCGCTGAAGCTAGTTAGTTGTACACAAACGTGGATCGACTGTCTAAACTTCAACAGATAAGCATCCACTCAATTTTCCCTCAATCTCCGACCCAAGTTACTCGATCTAGCAGTGAATCCTATGTCCACAGGAGTCGCTGCACTGGTGTAAAGAAGCTAACCGAAGAGCGTTCGCGAATAAAAAATTCGCGAACATCGGACTTAAATCTTCAGATGACATCACTGCGAGCGATCCAACTCAGCAGGCTGTATCTTCTGTAGCTTCTTTAAATTAGGGCGAACTGGAGTGATATTCCGATCTTACCAATTCCCTAAATCCACCGTACTTAATAGTTAAGTACGACGTTGTGGGTGTATCCAGAATCATGAAAAATTTGTCAAGTAAACGATCGCCGCCAGTGTGGATTACCGGAACACTCACAGTAGCCCAGCTTAACTTGTTCTACTTGTGAGGCGATCGCCCTCGGTTGAATTTAATTATACCTGCAAATTGTCACGATCTCAAAGCTAACTTGCGCAGACTTTGGATCGTCTCGATCGTTGCCGTGGCGACTCGATCGATCTCTGCTGTAGTATTATTATGCCCGATTCCAAAGCGTAATGCTGCATAAGCCAGCGACTCAGATCTCCCCAGTGCCTGCAAGACATGTGAAGGGGCAATTTTGGTGGAACTACAGGCGGCACCTGAGGAAAGCGCTACAGTCGGCTGCAACCCCAACAGCAGCGCATTACCATCGACTCCCGCCACACTGATATTCAAGTTTCCGGCCAATCGCTGTGTCAGATGACCGTTGAGATAAATTCCTTCGATTTGACTCAGTTGCGACCACAATCGATCGCGTAATGCCAACACTTTAGTGATATTTACCTCACGCTCTGCTAATGCAATTTCGACAGCCTTGGCAAAGCCAACGATTTGGGGTGGATATAAAGTTCCGGATCGCCTCCCGCGTTCGTGTCCGCCGCCATGCAGTTGCGGCGATAATTTGACCCGGGGATGGCGACGACGGACATATAATGCGCCGATCCCTTTAGGGCCATAAACTTTGTGCGCTGTCAGCGACATCAAATCGATCTTTAATAAATTCACATCTAGCGGAATTTTACCGATCGCTTGCGCGGCATCGGTATGGAATAATATTTCTCGTTCCTTACAAATATTTCCAATTTCCGCCAATGGTTGTAAAACGCCAATTTCGTTGTTTGCAGCCATGATCGAGACTAAGATCGTATCGCTACAGATGGCATTTTTAAGTAGTGCTAAATCTAGCAAGCCATCGGTATTGACGGGTAGATAAGTAACTGTAAAACCTAAAGATTCGAGATATTGGCAGGGATCTAAGATCGCATTGTGCTCGGTTTGCAAGGTAATGATATGTCGTCCCTTGCTGAAATAAGCTTCGGCAACACCTTTTAACGCAAGATTATTGGCTTCTGTCGCTCCACTGGTAAAAACAATTTCGTCAGGACTCGCACCAATTGCCACGGCTAGGCTTTCCCGCGACTGGGCGACCGCTGCTTCTGCTTCCCAACCATACTGATGCGTAATACTAGTAGGATTGCCAAAATGTTCGGTAAAATAAGGTAGCATTGCTGCTAACACGAGTGGATCTACTGGCGTAGTTGCATGATGGTCGAGATAGATGGGACGATGCCGATCGGTTGACATATTTAGTGAAGGAGTTGACACGCTATTGCAAACTGGCAAAGATCTCTCACTGAAGGCAGAGTATAAGTTCTATTATATGCGGCTCAGTGCTGACGACCCGATCGGGTGAGGTGATGATGATTAAATCAGAAGGCGGTCGATCGTGTCATAATTAACAGCGATCGCGCTGAGATCGTTTACTCCCTGGTTGAGATGTAGTTTTGGCCAGATCTCGACACCTAGTTGTCAGCTTGAGCCTAACTGGCGATCGCCACTTGAGTTAATCTTTGCGGCTGCATGGCAATGCACCGTTACCCTAAGTCTGAGGTTTAAATGGCTACAGTCTCAACTAGTTGTGAATTTCAAGGTGTCGGGCTGCATTCTGGTGAGATTGCTACTGTCAAAATTTTGCCGACAGCCCCAGGAACCGGACGGTATTTCGTGCGGACGGATTTACCCGATGCCCCCCAAATTCCGGCACAGATCGAGAGTGTCAGTCAGACGACACTCTCAACTGAGTTGACCGCGAATGGTGCTGCGGTGCGAACGGTAGAACATTTACTCGCCGCGCTAGCAGCTTTGGGCATCACCGATGCCCGGATCGAGATCGATCGAGCCGAATTACCGCTGCTAGATGGCTCGGCGCTGGTATGGATTGAAGGTATCCTCAGAGCGGGATTCAAGCCCGTAACGGGCGATTTAGCCACCGCTGGGGTGCTAACTACCCCGGTGTGGATTCAACAAGACGATCTCTTTGTTGCGGCCTTGCCGTCGCCAGTCTTGCGATTTACCTATGGCATCGATTTTGATGTGGCTCCCATTGGCAATCAGTGGCACAGTTGGCAACCAGGACGAGATGACTTTAGGACTGAAGTAGCGCCAGCGCGCACCTTTGGCTTGGCATACCAGATCGATCGACTGCGGGCAGCCGGACTGATTAAAGGCGGTAGTTTGGACAATGCACTAGTTTGTGACGATCTCGAGTGGTTGAATCCGCCATTACGCTTCCCCAACGAACCAGCACGGCATAAACTATTAGACTTAATCGGCGATCTCAGTCTGCTGGGCAAATTTCCGCAAGCCCATTTTGTCGCCTACAAAGCTAGCCACCAACTACATGTGCGATTAGCACAAAGGTTACACGAAATGGGATATTAAAGAGGGAAGCGCCGCTAAAATTTTTCGATCGACAAACAGCTTGCTGCCTGTCTCATTGCGCTTTCAACCACGCATCGCTATTAACATAACCCAATACCTACCACCCCCGAATCGCGAACTTATTTCCCATCTATATTTGGGACGAGAGCGAGCGGCGGGGATCGAGAGCCAAAACATCTATCACCCACTAATACAGCGATAATGTCCACTACCCTAAATCGATCTCAAAATACCAATACCGCGCATGTCCCTGATTCATCAGAGGCGACACTAGCCGAACTCACACAACCGATCGTCTCTGTGCCCGAAGCCGCAGGCACCGTTCCAAAAACTACTTTTAATCTGCAAGAGATTCATAAGCTCCTACCACACCGTTATCCTTTTGCGCTCGTCGATAAAATTATCGACTTCGTACCGGGAGAAAAGGCAGTTGGCGTGAAAAATGTCACTTTCAACGAACCCTTTTTTCAAGGGCATTTTCCCGGACATCCACTGATGCCAGGTGTGATGATTATTGAAGCTATGGCTCAGGTTGGCGGGATCGTGCTGACTCAATTGCCAGACTACAGTGGCGGGTTATTTGTATTTAGAGGCATCGATGGCGTGAAATTTCGTCAGCAAGTGGTTCCTGGCGATCGATTAATTATGACAGTGGAACTCCAAGCGTTCAAACGTCGTCGCTTTGCTAAGATGCACGCTCGTGCTGAAGTCGATGGTCAACTAGCTACATCAGGGACATTGATGTTTGCGTTAGTGGAAGTGTGAAGAACAGTTGGCGATCGACGATAAGCAGATGAAAGTGGCAGCCTCAGCCAAAATTATGGGCACAATATATAGGTATCGACCGAATTGCGACGGCCCAATTGTCCCGAGGCTTGCACCATCGCCCATAGCAGCTAGCGATCCACCGAACTCGCAAGATGATGGACGATTCTCTTTCACAGAGGCTATGCCAACGAAACGAGCAAAGCATCTGTATCCCAGATCGCCCAACCGCAGGAAAATGACAAGATGGCTGGAGTAGCAATGTTAATGACACGAATTCATCCCACCGCTGTGGTGCATCCCGGTGCGGAACTCGATCCGACTGTGCAGGTTGGCCCCTATGCGATTATTGGCGAAAATGTAACGATCGGTGCTGGTACGACAATTGGCGCACATGCGGTAATCGAGGGGCCGACGATTATCGGCGTGGGCAATCAAATTTTTCCTGGAGCGGCGATTGGGTTAGATAGTCAGGATTTAAAATATAAAGGCGGCGAAACTTGGGTTAAAATCGGCAACTACAATCGGATCCGCGAATATGTAACGATCAACCGTGCCACAGGCATCGGCGAAGCGACAACAATCGGCAATCATAATTTGTTAATGGCATACGTACACGTCGCCCACAATTGCACGATCGAAGATAATGTCAAAATTGCCAATGCGACTTCTTTAGCTGGCGATGTGTATGTGGAGTCTGAAGCTGTCATCAGTGGAGTACTGGGCGTGCATCAGTTCGTCCGGATCGGTAGATTGTCGATGATCGGTGGCATGACTAGAATCCAGCGCGACGTACCGCCATTTACGATCGTCGAAGGTACGCCAGCTAGAGTTAGGTCGCTTAATTTTGTCGGCTTGGATCGATCTGGCTTTTTACCTGAAGAAATTGCCGTACTTAAAAAGGCTTTTCGCACCATTTATTACTCCCATAAAACAATCCTCCAAGCTTTAGACGATTTAGATTTATTTCCTCCCTACGAGAGCATTCAACATCTGCAAAGATTTCTGAGATTATCGATCGAAGGTAAAAAAGACAACAAACGGCGCGGCCCAATTCCTGGTAAGTCTATTAGTAATAAAAGTGAGTAATTAATTTAGTTATCGGTTATTGCTTGTTAGTTATTGGCGACCACTTTCATAATTCATAATTTATATTTATATTGGTGACTCAAACCAAAACCATCTTCATTAGCACTGGAGACGTATCTGGCGATCTTCAGGGTGCATTACTGATTACTGCACTCAAACAACTAGCCCAAAAACTAGAGATCGAACTAAATATCGTCGCTCTCGGTGGCGATCGCATGGCAGCAGCGGGGGCAAACATCCTCGTTGAAACTGTGTCGATTAGTGCGATGGGTGCGTGGGAATTGTTGCCTTATATCGCACCCACGATTCGAGTTCAGAACATCGCTAAAAAGTATTTAAAAACCACTCGACCGGATGCGATCGTGTTGATCGATTACATGGCTCCCAATGTGAGTATCGGCAACTACGCTCAAAAAGTATTCCCCGATGTACCGATTACTTACTATATCGCTCCCCAAGAATGGGTCTGGGCTACTGAAGAAAAAAATAGTAGTAAGATCGTCAAATTCAGCGATGAAATTTTGTCGATTTTCCCGGCTGAAGCACGATTTTTTGCCGATAAAGGTGCCAATGTCAAGTATGTCGGACATCCGCTAATCGATCGAGTTATTAAGATTCCTAGTCGCGACTCCGCGCGTGAAAGCTTGGGTATCGCTAATGATGAAACAGCGATTGCCTTAATTCCTGCCTCGCGGAAGCAAGAACTCAAATATCTGTTGCCCTTCATCTTTCAATCCGCCCAGCAACTTCAGGCAAAATTGCCAAATGTCAGATTTTGGATTCCACTTTCCCGTGCTGCTTTTCAAGCGGAGATCGAACTCGCAATAGCTAAATATGAATTAAATGCTACTTTAGTTGTCGATCGACCGGATTTAGTCCTAGCTGCTGCCGATTTAGCAATTACTAAGTGCGGGACTGTGAGCTTAGAATTAGCATTATTAAATGTGCCGCAAGTTGTTATTTATCGAGTCAGCAAGATCACTGCGTGGATTGCTAAAAACATCATGAATTTTTCAATTCCCTTCATGTCACCAGTGAACTTAATCGACATGAAAGCAATCGTGCCCGAGCTACTGCAAGATGAAGCCAGTGCCGATCGAATTACTGCCGAAAGTCTCGAATTGCTGTTGAATTCCGAACGACGAGAGCGAATGCTAACCGATTATGCTCAGATGCGGCTAGCATTGGGGGAACCGGGTGTCTGCGATCGCGTTGCCCACGCAATCTTAGCTAAACTTTAGGTAGGTTCGGCGCTTGCTGTTCGAGCCGCTCGTAATTATTATTTGCGATAATCTGCATCGATCCAGCATAATGGCAAGCTCTCACCAGACGGAAAAATCAGACTTTGTTTTTGAATTGATTCGGGGTCTTGTTCTTCTTGACCATCTTGAACCCTTACCATGATTTTGTCATGAGCGGGACTGATAACTTCCTGAAGATCGAGAATTTCGACTAAAGTACCATTTTCTTTGTTCTGTAATAACATCTTATTTCCAGTTGTTAATTTGAATATTAGTGTCAGTTAGAGCGGTAGCAATGATGGCGATCGTTGCCAGAGATCGAGCTAATCCAACCGTTTTGCGATTAACTCGATCTAAAGATCGTTACCAAAAAGAACAGATGTTACTTGGTTAGGAACCAGTAATATTCATCTGTTCGTCAGTAACGGTCGGCGGCTCAACGCCCATGTTTGCTACAAAGTCACGTAAAACAGTAATTTGCTCGGAATATTCGATCGCTTGGAGTTGCTCCATGCACTTAACACCAGCTGGCTCTAGGGTGTAATCTGCGGGCATGGGCACGATCTTGGTTTCGTCCATTCCTTGAGCGAGGAGATACCAAAACAGTAATTTGGTTGTGTTGCTCAATGCACCGTATTCGTGACCAGTGAGGCAATCTTTCCGCTCTACTAGGTCGCGTTGCACCTGAAGTTGTTCTTCATGGCTCATCTGAGCAACCTGTCCGAACAAACCTTCGGCGATCGCTGGAGATGCAGTACTAGCTCCAGGTGCGGCAGGGGTAATGGATTTACCAATTTCTTTGTAAAGGTACCACAGCAATGCAAGCTTTGTATCTGTCGATAACGCTTCAAATGCTGAAGTTATTTCCTGGTGTACGTCAGTAGTAATAGATGTCAAAATAGTTCTCCAACTCGTCACAAATCAGTATATTCATTCATTTGGACGATCGCGACTAACTTTAGAGAGATACACTCATCTGTCCAAAGACAGATTCATAAATAACTATTTTATAATTAACTATAAGTAATTATATTCTGAATATTGAAATAGTATTCATCTAATAGGATATTTTATTTCTTCGTAGCTATATAGCGGTTCCCAATCGAATGAGGTACATTTACTAGCCACTAGTCACCAGCCACTAAAAACACTAATAATGCCCTTCACTAGGATGAGAACCGCTATAACAACTGGTTAGATACGCTAAATTCAATTTCACGATTGACAGATAGAATAGCATTGATGTAGCTTAAAAATTAATAATTTTAATCCAATTTAAAAAACTACAATGGATCTCCTCAGTATAATTTAATCATGCAAACTACCTCTTTCCCAATATTTATCAAAAATATTCAGGAACCGATCGTTTATAATTATTTTTCAGGTCTAAACGAACATGATTTTGATGGAGTTTCCGAACTTTTCGCAGTAGATGGTTGGCTTCACCCACCTTTTGAAAAAGTAATTAGTGGTAGAGAGGCAATCTGCAAGTATTTACAAGTCGAAGCTAAGGGGGTTGAGGCTTTCCCCGAAGCTGGTACGATTGTCGCCAATGCTGATGGTGCAACGGTCTATCAAATTGCTGGTAACGTCAAACTCGGCTTATTTACAATTAATGTGGGGTGGTCGATCGAGTTGAATGCCGATCGAGAAATTGCGGCGGTAAAGGTAAACCTGCTGGCGGAGTTACAAGAACTATTGCCGCTCAAGCGCGGATGAGGAATCATTAGATTTTTTCAAACAGGTCGAGCCGATATTTTGGATTTCGGTCAGCTTGGATGTGGTGGAGTTGGTTGGGCGCAAATTCTAGAAACGATTCGTGGACTTCATCGCCAGTGAGGGGATAATCTGGCGATCGCGGTAACCAATGCACCAGCAGTAGGTTTCCACCTGGTTCGAGCAATTCGAGGATGCGCTGCTGGGCGATTTGGAGGTCGGTGGGACACCAGTAGTAACCTACTTCTGAGACTAAAATCAGGTCGAATTTGCTTTGGGGGCACTGATGGGGAAAGCTCATCAGTTCAAAGCTTACGTGTGGGTGCTGCTGACATCGTTCGATCGCTTGGTCTTGCGCGAGTTTGGCGACATCGATCGAGAGTAAGGTATCGCAGGCTGGTGCGAGTTTTTCGGTGAGTACGCCGATCGATCCGCCGATTTCTAGTGCGGAACGGTAGTGAGGTTTGGGTAAGGCGGCAATTGTTGCGGCGTATTTCTGGGTTTCGTATTCGCTAGTGGCAAATTTCCACGGATCGGGGTCGGTTTGGTAAATAGCATCGAAGTAGCTGGCTGGTAAGGATTGGGGTGGTTTCATGTGTTTGATTTGGGAGACTTAATGTGTGGGTTGTGGGGTTCTGCTGAGATTGCTGGTGGGGTGGAACCCCACAGATCGATTCCCATTGCGAAGCTAATGCGAAGCGCTAATCGCTGCCAACAAACCAACCCTTGTGCAGGGGAGTTTGAGGGGGCGGCGATGCGCGCTCGTCGGGTTCCCCGACGTAAAAAGCGCATCAAGACAGCACACCGCCCTTCAACGGGGGGTCTGGGGGAAGCGACTGAAATCGCGCTGAGGTTTCCTCAGCGTGCGTTTCAGTCAAGACAGCCTCCCCCAGATCCGGGTTCCACCTACTAGCAACCTCTAGGAAAGCACCAATCCAAGAATTTTTATCTCCCTCAGACAGTGGCTTCTAGATAAATTTCCCAAGGTTGGGTAAAGTTGCCGAGCAATTCTGGTGAGAGCCGAAATCCTGCCGGATCGTCGTCGATCAGGTCGGTGGTTTGCGATCGATAGACTGAGATCGCCTGCTGTTTGAGGTCGATAACCTGGGAGATGTCCAAGCGCCAAGGGTTAATTATGCCTTCAGCGATCGATCGGCGCTGATTTCGATCCCAATCCCAGATCGGATACTCGATCGTTCTGGGGGCGAAGGGGCAGCGCGCTAGGGCGGCGGTTACGATCTGCCAGGTGGCACGGTGATCGGGATGCGGATCGTTGCGCCACGGTAGTAATACTAGCTGGGGCGTGGTTGCGGCTAAATAGGCATGGCACACAGCGGCAGCGGCGTTAAAGTTGGTCTCTTCAGCAGCGGGGACGGCACTGTCGGGAAGTTGCATGAAGGTAATCTCGGATTTTGGCACGCCCAATAGTGCCATTGCCGATCGGGTTTCATTTTTTCGCAATTGTTGTAAGGCAGGTGCAGGATATTTGCGAGAGTTGGGGTGGGACTGCGAGCCGTCGCTAATGACGAGGATGCGGACTTTACAGCCGCGAGCTGTGAGTAAAGCGATCGCGCCAGCGCAGCCGAGTGTTTCATCGTCGGGATGCGGGGCGACAACTAGGACGCGATCGGTTGCAATGTCGGAAATCGATCGGAGTGGTAAGGTGTGGGGCTGGGCGAGAGGCGAGCGCGGGAGATTAATCAGGTTCATGCCAGGTAATAGAGCGGTGCTGAGGCCGAGTGAGGGTGTATTTGGCAACGGATTGAAGGGAGCTATCGAAACCGGGCTGGCGCAGGTAGAGGGTGAGGTCGCGAATGATGCGCTCCATGGGGTAAGGCGGCATCAGACCCCGCGTACCGACACAGCGTTCGCACGATTGAATTGTTTCCATACAGATTTGCTCGATCGCGGTGCGCGCCATGTTGATATATGCCAACAATCGATCGCAATTAGGGTGCTGCCGATCGGGATTGCCGCCAAATGTCGGCGCATAATCGGCGATGATTTTGGCTGCGCCTTTGAGCCAGAGATTGCCACTTTCAATCGCGATCGCCATTTGTGCGACCCGGGTTTCTTGATAAGGATCTTTGGTGCGATTGAGACTGTGGAGATATTGCCGCGTGAGATCGAATAGTGCCTCAGCGCCACCCAACTGGACGGCAGCAAACCGAATCGAGCCGAAGGTCAACCACGGCTGACGGTTGTAGTCTTCTGCTGCGCCGATCGCCGCCCCAGCATCGAGTTCGACATTGCTAAAATCGATTTTATGGCTGGCGGTGGCGCGCATCCCCGAGGGCTGCCACCAATCGGCATTGCTACAAGTCTCGACCCGATCCATCGGGACGATGCACATTTGCCACCCGCCGCCTGGTAATGCCCCATTGACGAAGGGTCGATCGACATAACCCGCGCCCGAACAAAACGTTTTACTACCCTGGAGTTGATAGCCACCGTTTTCGATCGGAGTCACTTTGAGACCATCATCGGCTTCGGCGTTCCATACCCCAAATATTTTGTGACGATCGCGAGCGTCGGCGGCGTAGCGGTCGATCTGCTCGGGCGTACCAAAAGTTTGGACGAGCTGAAGGGCATTAATATGCCCTTCATAGAGCCGTCCCACGGCCAGATTGCCCCAACCGATCTTTTTCAACAGTACCAATGTTTCATGTGTCAGGCTGGCATCGATCCCCAAGCCCAGCCCACCCAACTCCGGCATTAACGGTACCGCTAGCAGTCCAGCTGCCGCAATCCGCTCGAACTCCCACACGGGGAAAGACCCATGACAGTCGATCGTGGCCGCATTCGCCGCACAATAATCGGCAATCTCAGTCGCCGATGCAAAGCATTCTGCTAATGCTAGACAGGTTGAAGCGCTCCGTTGCGCCGCATAAGCGCGATCGATCCGCAACAGGCTGTGAATACTTTCTGGTACAAATGTCATATTTAATTCTCTCCATCCTCAGCAGCTTGCCATCGGGATTGGTGTCGCCAAGGTTGTACTTGACTGGCGCGGTACTGCTTTTTTGCACTACCGTTTTGGCGCAACCGCTGTGCTCCGGCAAATGATTCTTCACAACCGCCAACACGCAGGGAAGGTGCTGCGGGTAAGCTTTGTCGGACTCTACCTGGAGGTAATTCGACTGAGGTGCGTCGCGGCGATCGCAATTCTTGCAGCCGCACTGTCAGATCGGCGATCGCTTGTTCGAGGCTAACTAACGGCCACCGCTGCTGCCAAATGCCCTCTTGCTGCTGTCGGGCTTCGATCCGCTCGAATAAGAGGTCGAAAGACTGAGGTTGCTTCAATTCGACACATAACCAATGCGCATCAACGCCCAATATATTGGCGTATAAATTCACATCCATTACCGTATGCTGATAGCCATTCAAAATGCGCCGCCACACCTCGCGCAATTGCCGACGGGCTTGAAATCGAGACTCGATCGCGGCGGCTGATTCTACTAAAAATGGCTGCTGTTGTTGACCCATTACCGCCCACTCATTCAATTGTGCCGCAAAGCCCCCTGTCGTCCGTACTGTTTGTCGTGCTGATGTCGTGACTTGCACCAACGGACTATGCCTAAATCGCGCGCCTACTCTGAGTAGCGCTCGATAAAATGCGACATCTTCAGGCGTGCGGACGGCTGGCATCCCCCCAGCTTTTCGATACATTTGGGCGGTAACAGCCAAGCTCGCGCCATAATGCTGTGCGTGGCGCGGCCAGCGATCGTATGGATTGCCATCGATCTGCGACTCCAACTCGACGATCGATTGATGATAGTAATCACCCCGCAGATAACGCATTTTTACCTGCGGATCCAATGTCTCACAACCGATCGGATCGGCGATGATTCTACCCCCGACGGCATCAACGCCCTTTGATAGCTCTAGTAACGTAGCCGCAATCCACACAGATGATACCTGGGTATCCCCATCGGTAGAGGCAATGACCCCACGCTTGCTACCCACCCCAGCCAAGCCCAGTCCCGCCAATCGATAATACGCTTCGTCCATCAACATTTGACGGACGCGACCGATATAAGCTTGTGAAGGCGGTAAAACTCGCTCGATTATGTGCAGTTGAAAGTCTGAATGTTGCCGCGCAAATCGTTTGGCGATCGCCACAGATTCATCGGTACAGTTATTAGCTAGCAAGATAACTTCGTAGCTGTTAAAATCTAGCGTGCGACCTTGTAAATCGACTTGATTTGCTAAAGCATTCAGGCAAGATTCGAGTAATTCTGCCTCGTTGCGAACTGGAACGATGACGCATACCTCACATTCCGGTAGTGGCGGCGACTGAAGTAAAGGACTATAAAATTCTGAGGGTAATAGGTCGGGCTTAATAGCTACGTGAGACTTAGAGCTATACTTCATCGCAAGTTGTTGGAGGTTTAATGCCGCTCTCTGAAATTTACATCGTCAACTTCATTCAAACTATCAATTCGCGGCAAAATATAAATCTACCTTTTGGACGATTAAGCCTCTAGTTAATTTCATTCATGTCAAAATCTCGCGGTTGACAACAATTGATAGTGAATAACTAGCTAGCAATTAGATTAGCTCGAGCCAAACAATTGAGTTTCATGACTAAAGATGTGTCCAGCACGCTCTCCTCGACATAAATTTGCAATGCTGAAGACGATCGATCTCTATCCGACTATTGCATCGATTAAATCCGAATAATTCATGAATATTGAGATTCGGTAACATAAGCTACCAAATCACCGACTCGTTACCGTTAACTTATGATACACAAGGTTAATTTTCACTAAATACTCAATCTGTGCAGCGTAAAGCTAGCAAGGATTTCAGTCATGACTACCGCCACACCTGCCACCCAGAATAAGTTCGAGCGACTCAAATCAGAAAAAGACGGACTCGCGCTCAAAGCCGAGTTAGAAGACTTTGCGAGGATTGGCTGGGAAGCGATGGATGAAATCGATCGCGAGCATCGATTAAAGTGGTTGGGCGTATTCTTCCGTCCCGTGACTCCTGGGAAATTTATGATGCGGTTGCGTTTTCCCAGTGGGATTACTAGTAGCGCACAACTGCGTGTATTGGGCGACATCATCCAACGTTATGGCGACGAAGGCACTGCCGATATTACCACTCGCCAAAACATTCAATTGCGCGGCATTCGGATTGAGGATTTACCGGAAATCTTCCGCAAAATGGCAGCGGTGGGACTGACGAGCATCCAGTCGGGAATGGATAACGTGCGCAATATTACAGGTTCTCCCGTGGCAGGCATCGAAGCCGGGGAGCTGTACGATACGCGCGAGATGATTCAGGAGTTGCAAGACCGAATTATCAATAAGGGTGAAGGTAACCCTGAGTTTACTAATCTACCACGCAAATTTAATATCGCGATCGCGGGTTGTCGGGATAACTCGGTTCATGCGGAGATTAACGATCTTGCTTTCGTCCCCGCGTTTAAAGACAATGTATTTGGGTTTAACGTTCTCGTCGGTGGCTTCTTCTCTGGGAAACGTTGCGATGCGGCAATCCCCATGAATGTCTGGGTGGCACCTGAAGAAGTTGTTGAATTTAGTCTCTCGATCCTCCGGTTATTTCGCGACAATGGCTTGCGTGCCAATCGGATGAAATCGCGATTGATGTTTCTGATCGATGAATGGGGTATCGAAAAATTCCGAGCCGAAGCAGAATCAGTCTACAGCAAAACTTTACTAACTGCAGCACCTAAAGATGAAATCGAATGGGAAAAACGCGACCATATCGGTGTTTTTCCCCAAAAACAAGCCGGATTAAATTATGTCGGTTTACATATCCCAGTCGGTAAGTTGAAGGCAACCGATTTCTTTAAATTAGCACGATTGGCTGAAGTTTATGGAACTGGTGAATTGCGCTTTACCGTCGAACAAAATGCCATCATTCCCCATGTCGCCGATGCCAAGCTAGAGACATTGCTTAGCGAACCAACGCTGCAAAAATTCCAGGTCGCGCCAGGAAATTTGACTCGCACGGTTGTCTCTTGTACGGGTGCCCAATTTTGCAACTTTGCGCTGATTGAAACCAAGCAGTATGCCGTATCGGTTATCGATGCTGTAGAAGCTAAAGTTGAAGTTCCCAAACCAGTCCGAATTCATTGGACTGGTTGCCCGAATTCTTGCGGACAGCCTCAAGTCGCTGACATCGGCTTGATGGGTGCGAAAGCAAGAAAGGATGGGAAAACCGTCGATGCTGTAGACATCTTTATGGGTGGTACCGTTGGTAAAGATGCCAAGCTCGGTGAAAAGGTAATGAAAGGTGTACCATTAGCAGATTTAGATGCTATTTTGGTTGACTTATTAATTGAAAAATTTGGTGCGAAAACTATAAAGTAGATATAGCGGTTCCCAATCGAATGAGGTACATTTACTAGCCACTAGCCACTAGCCACTAGCCACTAAAACCACTAATAATGCCCTTCACTAGGATGAGAACCGCTATATCGATTATTTTGCATCTCTACCAATAGACTCGATCGCTTTAAGTATTTTTGCCAAATACTATTTTTTGAAAGAAGGTTGTCATTAATTTGACAGCCTTTTTTGCATAATTTTAATTTAAATTGTATTTACTTTACTTACACGAAAAATAATTTTTTGTCAATCAAAATTGTCTGCAAAAAAGTAGAAAATATTATTGTTTTAAAATTCAGTATTTTAGGAAGCGAAAATTAGATATTTATCGATATTTATTATTAATTGGTAACAGACATTACAGTTTATAAAGCGATCGAAAACGACAATGTTATTAAATTAATCTAATGATTAGTTTCAGCAATCCAAACATGAGGAGCGATCGATAGAAATGGGTCAATTTAGTCGCAGAAAATTTATTTTGACTACTGGCGCAGCAGCAGCAGGTAGTATATTGGTTAATGCTTGTGGTAAAAGTGGTAGCAGCGTTGCTCCGACCACTCCTGATGCTAGTGCTAGTCCCAGTGCGGTGGCGAGTGTAGCTGCTGGAGATGCACCAGAAGTAAAAACAGCAAAACTGGGCTTTATTGCTCTGACTGATTCTGCACCCCTAATTATTGCTAAAGAGAAGGGACTGTTTGCTAAATACGGCATGACTGATGTTGAAGTCCTCAAACAGGCTTCTTGGCCCGTAACTAGGGATAATATCGAAACTGGCTCGGCTGGTGGAGGGATTGATGGGGCGCATATTTTATCGCCTATGCCCTATTTTATGACGATGGGGATGACCAAAACCAAACAACCCGTACCGATGTACATTTTGGCTAGGCTGAATCTTAATGGACAGGGAATCTCACTCTCAAATGCTTATAAGGATGCCAAAGTCGGACTCAAAGGCGATGCTCTAAAAGGTGCGATCGCCAAAGCAAAATCTGGTGGCAAAGCAGATCTCAAAGTAGCCATGACATATCCTGGTGGTACTCACGATTTGTGGATGCGCTATTGGTTAGCAGGTAATGGTATCGATCCAAATAAAGATGTCTCCGTCGTCCCCATTCCACCGCCACAAATGGTTGCCAACATGAAAACTGGTTCGATGGAAGCCTTTTGTGTGGGCGAACCTTGGAATGGTAGATTGGTGAATCAAAAATTGGGTTACAGTGCATTAGTAACGGGTGAATTGTGGAAAGATCACCCTGAAAAAGCTTTTGCCATGCGGTCTGATTGGGTAGACAAAAATCCTAAAGCAGCGAAAGCATTATTGATGGCAGTACTAGAAGCTCAACAATGGTGCGACAAGCAGGAAAATCATGCTGAAATGTGTCAAATCATCGCGGGACCGAAGTGGTTTGATGTGAAGGTAGAAGATATTTTACCGAGAACTAATGGGACGATCGATTATGGTGATGGTAGGAAGGTAGATAAATTCCCTCAAGCGATGAAGTTCTGGGCGGATAATGCTTCCTATCCTTATCAAAGTCACGACCTTTGGTTCCTAACCGAAAATATGCGTTGGGGCAACATTCCTACTGATTTTGTCAAAGCCAAGGAGACGATTAAAAAAGTCAATCGCGAAGATTTGTGGAAAGCCGCAGCAACAGCTTTAAAAGTCGATGCCGCACAGATTCCGACTAGTACATCGAGAGGAGTAGAAACTTTCTTTGATGGGGTGAAATTCGACCCAGCAAAACCAGAAGAATATCTCACATCTCTCAAAATCAAGAAAGCCTAATCGAGGTAATTATCTTACTCAGGAAAAGAGTGGGTAAGTGCCCACTCTTCTCCCAGATATATGCAGGTAGATATTTAAAATATTAACTTTTAATTATTAATCGGAAATAAAATTCATGGCAACAAGTACAAGTAAACCGATCGTTAAACAACGCCGTCAGGGAAATAGCAATTCTTGGATTCAAGCACAGCTCAAAAAGATCGTTCCACCCCTAGCCGCGCTCGCGGTACTATTAGTAATTTGGCAAATCTTGTGTCCCGCTGGTTCCCAAGGATTACCGGGGCCGATTCAAATCGTCCAAGGAGCTTGGGATCCATTTATTATTAATCCCTTTTTTGATAATGGCGGTAACTCAAAAGGTTTAGCAATTCAAATTTGGGCGAGTTTACAACGGGTATTTATTGGCTTCTTTTTCTCGATCGTGGTTGGAGTCGGTTTGGGTATCCTGATCGGTTCTAATAAGGTAGTTTATCGTTCCCTAGATCCGCTATTTCAGGTCTTGCGGACGATTCCTCCATTGGCTTGGTTGCCATTATCGCTCGCAGCTTTAAAAGATAATGGAGCGGCAGCTTATTTCGTCATCTTTATTACCGCAGTCTGGCCGATTTTGATTAACACGACTGTCGGGGTTCAACAAATTCCTCAAGACTATGTGAACGTTAAACGAGTCTTAAAGCTTTCCAACAAAACATATTTCTTTAAGATTCTCATTCCTTCAGCCTTGCCCTATATTTTTACAGGACTGCGGATCGGTATCGGGTTATCTTGGTTGGCAATTATTGCGGCAGAAATGTTAATTGGTGGTGTGGGAATTGGTTTCTTTATCTGGGATTCTTACAACAATGCCAATCTCGATCGAATCATTGTTGCATTAGTTTATGTTGGTGTGGTTGGCTATTTACTAGATTTATTGGTTTTATTTGTCGGCTCCAAAATTGTCGCAGAAGATCGTAAATAATTATCGGCTGAATATTCCTCCATCCTGTAGATTAAAATGTTTGTTCAAATCGACCACGTAGATAAAGTTTTTCCACTGGCTAATGGTGGAAAATATATTGCTCTAAAAAATATCGAACTCGAAATTGAAGAGGGTGAATTTGTAACGCTGATCGGGCACTCTGGTTGTGGAAAATCGACATTATTGAATACGATCGCTGGACTCGATCGCGCGACTGCGGGTGGGGTCATTTTAGAAGGGCGACAGATTACCGAACCCGGCCCCGATCGAATGGTCGTATTTCAGAATTATTCGCTCCTACCTTGGTTGTCAGTTGAGGAAAATATCGCCCTCGCAGTTGATGAAGTTTATAGCAAAAAATCTAAAGGCGAGCGGAAAAGTATCATCGAACATCACATCGAGCTTGTTGGTTTGCGAGCGGCCACGAAAAAGCGTCCGAGCGAACTTTCTGGGGGGATGAAACAGCGCGTCGCGATCGCCCGCGCCCTAGCAATTCGTCCGAAACTATTGCTATTGGACGAACCTTTTGGTGCGCTTGATGCCCTGACTCGCGGTGGCTTGCAAGAACAACTGATGCACATCTGTGAAGAAAGTCGCGTTACCTCGGTAATGGTGACCCACGATGTCGATGAGGCGCTATTGTTGTCCGATCGGGTGGTGATGCTCACCAATGGCCCCGAATCCCATATCGGGCAAATCCTTACCGTCGATTTACCGCGTCCCCGCCGCAGGATGGACGTAGTCAAACATCCCGACTACTATCACATGCGCAGTGAAATCATTAACTTCCTCAATCAACAAAAACGCGTCAAACAGCGTCAAGCCGCTAAATCTACTCAAGTCCTCGTCCCCCAAACCAAAAAACTCGAACAAACTACTGTCAACATCGGCTATATCCCGCTTTCTGACTGCGCTCCGATAATTATCGCTCAGGAGAAAGGATTCTTTGCCAAGTATGGAATCGAACGAGTCAATCTTTGCCAAGAATCGAGCTGGGACACGATCGCCGAGCATATCGTCAGCGGCGATCTAACTGCCGCTCAAATGGTTGCCGGGATGCCGCTAGCCCTGACTCTGGGTATGAATGGCAATCGATCGGTCCCGATCTCCGTGCCCCTCGTTTTATCGCGTAATGGTAACGCAATTACCCTCAGTACCAAACTCTATCACCAAGGAATCCACAACCTTCAAACGCTCAAAGCCACAATTAGCCATAGCGAACAACAGATTACGCTAGGAATCGTGCATGAATGCTCGATGCATAACCTGATGCTGCGATACTGGCTGGCATCTGGCGGCATCGACCCCGACACCGACCTCAAACTCATTGTCATTCCTCCCCAGGAAATGGTCTCGGCGATGAAATCCGGATCGATCGACGGCTTCTGTGTCGGGGAACCTTGGAATACCCAAGCAGTGCGAGAAGGCGTTGGCTTTGTCATCGCTACCGACCTAGATATTTGGGCGGGCAACCCCGAAAAAGTCCTCGGATTTACCGATGCCTGGGTACAACAGCACCCAAATACCCATATGGCGATCGTCCAAGCCATCCTCGAAGCCTGTGAATATTGCGATGAACCCCGCCACCGGAAAGAGATTGTCAATCTCCTCTCCAAACACCTGAATCTACCCCCGCAATACCTCCAACCCGCCCTGATCGGGCCATTCGATCGCGGCGGCGAGACCCAACCCGAACATCTGCCCCGCTTCCACCAATTTCATGTCGAAAACGCCAACTGTCCCCGCCGCATCGAGGGACTGTGGATTCTCACCCAACTCGCGCGGTGGGGGATCGCCCCCTTCCCCAAAAATCGGGTCGAAGTCCTCGATCTCGTGCGGCGGGTAGACCACTTTATTACCGCTTGCGATCGATTGGGCTATATCGGCATCGAACCCGATCGCGATCCCTTCCAACTCTTTGATGGACAAGTATTCAACCCAGATACCCCCCTCGAATACCTCACCAATCAACCAATCCGCCGCAGGCTGGAAGTCAAGGAAATCGAACTCGATTGAGTGGGGACGGGTAGGTTAGCGAAAACAATCCAAAATCCAAAATCCAAAATCCAAAATCCCAGATCCCATGACCACAATCTCCCCCTTTCTGACGATCGATCGAGTTACCAAAGTCTATCCCACCGCTCGAGGCCCTGCAAACATTCTCGATGGGATCGATCTCACCGTCGCCGAGGGTGAATTTGTCTGTACGATCGGGCACTCCGGCTGTGGTAAATCCACCTTACTCAACATGGTATCCGGCTTCAATACGCCCACCAGCGGCAGCGTCAAGCTCCAAGATCGGCTGATTACCGAACCTGGCCCCGATCGGATGATGGTGTTCCAAAACTATTGTTTGCTGCCGTGGCTCACTGCCTATGACAATATCTATTTGGCGGTAGATTCCGTCTATCCCTCTCACACCGAGGCGCAAAAGAAAGAAATCGTCCGCGAACACTTGGAGATGGTCGGACTGACTGAATCCGCCAATAAAAAGCCCACACAGCTTTCTGGGGGGATGAAACAACGCGTCGCGATCGCCCGTGCTTTAGCCATCAAGCCTCAAGTCCTCATTCTCGACGAACCATTTGGCGCACTGGATGCCATCACCAAAGAAGAATTACAAGACGAACTCCTCGCAATTTGGCGCGAACATCGCGTCACCGTGCTGATGATTACTCACGATATCGATGAGGCATTATATCTGGCCGATCGCTTAGTCATGATGACCAATGGCCCTGCGGCCAAAATTGGTGAAGTTCTCGATATCCCCTTCGATCGTCCGCGCAATCGCGAGAAAATTATGGAGAGTGAAACCTATATCGACTTACGTAATTACGCACTCGATTTTCTATTTAATCGTTATGCACATTTGGAATAATCGATCGGTGAGAGCGCAGCGGGTAACCACATTCAAAAAGACAGCATCACGTCTGAGGGGTCATACTTTCTGTGCCGATCTGTGTAGATTTCGGTCGCATAGTGGCGACTACAATTACCTCTAGATTAAAATTAGAGGATGGTCAAAATTCTCTCGATCGATCGCCATCCCATTCATCAAATTCCCTTTCAATGTGCCAGCTCAGGTAAACGAGGTGTCACTAATTTAACCTTACCAATTTATCTCGGGACGGTCGATCGATTGCCGTCAAATTTAGGTGCGATTGTCGTCACTAGCGATCTTCAAGGTATCGACCCAGTAACTAATCAGCTGATGGGGCATCGCGTCGCCGCAGAATTAGAAGCATTAATCGATCGCCTCGATACCCTGCCTAATTCGCTCCAAACTGGGGTGATTTTAGCTGGCGATCTTTATGCCACATTAACTCGTCGAGGTGGGTTAGGAGACGTGCGATCGATCTGGCAAGATTTTCAGCGGCGCTTTCGATGGGTGGTTGGTGTGGCTGGCAATCATGATAGTTTTGGGAAGACTCCAGTAGAGTTTGATGAATTTAAAGACATTGCTAATCTTTACCATCTTGATGGTCGCAGCGTTCGAGTTGACAAACTCGATCTAGCAGGTATTTCGGGATTGATTAGCAATAAACAAAAACAATTTTGCCGTCCACAAAATGCTTATCAACAGTTAATTAGAGAACTATTAGATCGATCTCCTGATATTTTGATTTTACATGAAGGCCCTAGCGCTTTAGACCAAAATCTACGGGGGAATGACTCGATTCGCGCTGAATTAATCGATCGGCCATCGCTCCTAACTATTTGTGGTCATGTCTATTGGAAAGACCCCGTAGTCAATCTACCGCAAGGCGGTCAGGTCTTAAATGTTGATAGCCGCGTGGTAATTTTAGTTGCAGCTAGTTAACTCTCTTCTGCCACTTTCCGGGTTTCGGTACCGAGCTATTAATTATATAAATCGAGTGTAAACCAAGATGCAACGTTTAGAAGTAGAACCACGTACTATCTTAATCGGCTTAGCAGGTAGCCACGGCTATGGCTTGAGCCGTCCCGAATCAGACTATGACTACCGAGGCGTATTTATTGCCCCCAAGCAATACTACTTAGGCTTTGATAAAGTCGAGCAAAAAGAGGCTGGCTGGGATAGCGAACCAGGAATCTTTGATTTCCTCAACGGACAGAAAGACACCGTAATTTACGAACTCAAGAAATTTATCCAACTCTTAGCCGGAGCCAACCCCAATATCCTCGAGCTGCTGTGGCTCAAGCAGTATCCCGTCAAAACCGAAGTCGGCGAATACTTGATCCGACATCGCCAGATGTTCTTGAGCAAGCGAGTCAAACATACTTATTCCGGCTACGCATTTGCACAGATCAAAAAAATCGAATCGCATCGGAAATGGTTGCTAAATCCACCCCAGGAAAAACCAACGCCCGAAAAGTTTGGATTAGAAGCAGAACGTCCATTAAATAAGGAAGAATTAAATGCTTTCCTCGAATATCTATATGCGCTAGTGCGCGGTAAAATTGAGTATTTAGCTGAGGCTGAAGAACTGCATCAATTATTGACTGGCGATATCGATTATAAGGGACTATTAAAACAACACAACCTTACCGATGAGGTATTGGAATACACCCAAAATCTCACGAATAGTCGCGGCGACTTTATCAAATTACTCCAAAAAAGCCAACACTATCAAAATGCCTTGCGTGAATGGAATGCTTACCAATCTTGGCAAACAAATCGCAATCCTACCCGTGCGGGGATGGAACAAAAATCAGGCTTCGATCTCAAACATGCGATGCACTGCATCCGGTTGTTACGCAGCGGCTTAGAGATTTTGCAAACTGGGGAAGTTTGTGTCGATCGCAATGACGCTGGCGATGCTGATGAGTTAAAAGCCATCATACATGGAGACTTAACTTACGAACAGGTAACTAAATTATCCGATAGTTTGGTCGCCGAACTCGATCGAGCTTACGATGCTTCCACCCTTCCCCACCATCCCGATTTACCAGCCATCAATCAACTCTGTATCGAATTAGTCGAACAACAAGGTTGGTAAATCTCGATCTATTGTAATTTTGGAATAATTAATGCTGACAATTCGCCCCGCACGAGCAAAAGATATCGAGACTATTTTTGAGCTGATTTTGGGCTTGGCAAAATACGAGCAGCTGACTGATGAGGTGACTGGATCTCCAGATTTACTGCGATCGCATTTATTTGGCGAGAAACCCTATGCAGAAGCAATCGTTGCCGAACTCGAAAATCGAGTAATTGGCTATGCCCTATTCTTCCATACCTACTCGACTTTCCTCACCCAACCAGGACTCTATCTCGAAGATGTGTTCGTTGCGCCCGAATATCGCCGTCGGGGAGTGGGAAAAGCGTTGATGACTTCTGTTGCCAAGATGGCATTCGATCGGGGTTGTGGGCGGTTAGAGTGGTCGGTGTTGGAGTGGAATCAAAACGCGATCGAGTTTTATCAAAGCTTGGAGGCGACTGTTTTACCAGAATGGCGGATTTGTCGGATGACTGTGGATACACTGGCAGAAATTGCCCACAAGTCTCCAGTCGAGTAACGAAATATTGCCAAACTCAAGGAAATATAACCAGATCCCAACTGTAGCTTGAAATACATTTGCTAATTAGCCGATAATACGAAGTAGGAACACGATCTAGAGGGGTAAGTATTTTATGCTAACAATCTGGGTAAACGAACAGCTAGATCCGGGCGGTTTGATGTATTCCTGCATAGCATCTTGCAGCGAAGAACTAGCTAAAGAATGTCATGAATCTTTCAAAGAAAATTTGACCGCCGAGCAAAAACAGCTCGGTTGGATTGCGCGGCTGCGGACAGTGACGGATTGGGAGCAGGTACCAGTGAATTCGTTGAATCTGGGGTAGGGAATAGGGAATAGGGAATAGTGAATAGTGAATAGTGAACAGTGAACAGTGAACAGTGAACAGTGAACAGTGAACAGTGAACAGTGAACAGTGAACAGTGAATAAGGATCGGTCAATTGAAAAACCGACTACTTTATCTAGTAAAGTGGTCGGTTTTTCAATCGCGACAAAGCACAGAGTCCCTAGCTAACTGTTAGTTGTTCACTGTTCACTGTCCCAAATTATTCAGTTTTCGTATCGCGCAGGCTGCTGATGTTAACTTCGATCGACGGCCCCATTGTAGCGGAGACATACATCGTGCGCCAGAAGCGACCTTTAGCACCAGCAGGACGGTTCCGATCGATGCTCTCTTGGAATGCCTTGAGATTGAGTAACAAGTCTTCTGGTTCAAAGTTAGCCTTACCGAACAGGATGTGAACGATCCCAGATCGATCGGCACGATACTCTAGTTTACCAGCCTTGAACTCGGCGATCGCCGCACCCAAGTCGGTGGCAACAGTACCAGCCTTGGGAGAGGGCATCAAACCGCGTGGGCCGAGGACTTTACCTAGTTTAGCGATTTGGGGCATCATGTCGGGAGTAGCGATGAGGAGGTCGAAATCCATCATCCCGCCTTGGATTTCGGCGATCAATTCTTCCGAACCGGACATATCAGCACCAGCAGCAGCAGCTTCAGCTACTTTTTCACCACGAGCGATGACGGCAATCCGGATGGTTTGTCCGGTACCTTTGGGTAAAGCTACGGTCGTCCGTAATTGTTGGTCGGTATACTTAGGGTCGATGCCTAAGCGGACGTGAACTTCAGCGGATTCGGCAAATTTAGCAGTCGCAGTTTCTTTGAGCAGCGTTAATGCTTCAAGTGGCTCGTAAGCACGGGCTTCGATCTTTTTAGCTAATTCTTGATAGCGACGGGAATACTTTTTGGTCATGATTGCTCCTGGGGTAACTGGCGAGGTCTAACCTCTCCCCCAAATAATGGTGGATAAAAAACTAGTCTACGATCGCAACGCCCATGTTTTTGGCTGTGCCGGCAACGATTTTCATCGCTGCATCGATGTCGTTGGCATTGAGATCGGGTAATTTGATTTGGGCGATTTCTTGCAATTGCGCCGTAGTAATTTGACCGACTTTTTTCTTGTTGGGTTCGTTGGAACCTGTTTCGATTTTAGCGGCTTTTTTGATCAAGACCGAAGCGGGGGGAGTCTTCAGCACGAAGGTAAAACTGCGATCTTCAAAGATCGAAATTTCAACAGGGATGACCGTTCCGGTTTGCTCGGCAGTTTTGGCATTATATTCTTTGCAGAATGCCATGATGTTCACACCATGTTGACCCAAGGCAGGGCCGACTGGAGGTGCGGGGTTAGCTTTACCAGCATTTAGTGCTAGCTTGACGATTGCGACTACTTTCTTTGCCATTAGATGTGTGTATTTTAGCCCTGTTTCTGGACTTGGTTAAATTCGAGTTCGACGGGTGTATCTCTACCAAAGATAGAGAGTAAGGCTTTGAGCTTGCTCCGTTCGGGGCTAACTTCAACGACCTCACCTGCAAAGTCCTTAAAGGGACCAGACAGAACTACTATTTTATCGCCTTCGGTCAGATCTGTCTTCACTACCGGCTCTTGTTCGAGCGCTTGTTTGAAAATTCGATCTGCTTCACCACGCGATAGCGGTAAAGGTTTGACGTGTCCGCGTCCGCGTCCGTAGCCGCGTTTTTGCTCGGAACCGACGAAATTAATCACGTTGGGGGTATTTTTGACTACCTGCCATGCATCATCATCCATCGACATGCTCACTAGGACATAGCCGGGAAAAACTTTTTCTTCGGCGGGTGTCTTGGTGCCATCTTTTTTGAGCCGGATGGTTGGCGTTTGGGGAATCTCGATTTGATAGATCCGTTCGCCCATCCCAAACGAGTGAATCCGTTGGGTCAAGTCGATTTTTACCCGATTTTCACAGCCAGATGCGACTTGGACTGCGTACCAGCGTGCTGGTTCCTTGGCTGCTTTCGTACGACCTTCTCGCTCTTCGAGATCGTCATCTTCTGATTCATCTGAGAGATAACTCATACAAACACCTTACTAGCCGCCCAACTAAAGAGGTTATTGACCAAATAAATGACCGTGGCTGATAAAGATACCATCGCAATTACAGCTAAAGATTCGCTAATCAATTGCTGACGACTGGGCCAGATTACTTTGGTTAGCTCGGCTTTGCTGTCTTGGATGAGTTGAACTGGATTAAAGCCAGATCCTGAGTCGGCAATTGTGCCGCTGGTTTTAGGTGATTCGGGTTTTTTGACCATTAGCTCCGGCTCCCCTGTACACGATGGGGTATGAGGTTTGCATTTTTAGATGTACAAATTACCAGTTTACCTGAAATGTTTCGACCTTGCTTGCGGAAACTTTAGCATCAGTGTACTTGCCGCAAGTGATGTCGATCGCTGTCGATGAGACCATCGCTAGCAACTTAACAATCGATCGCAACTAATTATCAATTTTTGCAGATTTCTTATCGATCGGGCGATCCCCCGATTTTTGGCTTGGTTGCTGACTTGTAGTATTTGTCTGTACGTAAATCCACGGACTTGTAAAAAGCCACCGAAAATTAATTCCGTAGATCGACGCTGTTGGCGATCGGGTCGCATGAAGAACAATGTAGCAGTGGAGAGAAACAAGTGGAGAAATCCACACCTCAAACGCCCTCTTTCACTAGTTCCCTAACTTTCGATCTTCGCACCACCCCGATCTGATTATTCCCACATAAATGGTAAATCGATCGTTCACCCCGCATCTATCTAAAACATAAGGTTCTTTAAACGATGGCTACTCAGGCTTCCGCTCATTCCGAATCGATGTCCTTATTGATTGATTATTATCAGCAGCCTAGCGTTAAAGTCCGAAATAAGTTAGTTTTACTCAATGCTGGTCTGGTCAGACAGATCGCTCATCGCATCGGTCGTCAATGTGCGGAACCATATCAAGATTTGGAACAAATCGGTTATTTAGGCTTGATTCGGGCGATCGAACGGTTTAATCCCTACCAAGGTTGTGCGTTTAGCTCGTTTGCAGTGCCCTACATCAGAGGTGAAGTCCTCCATTTCCTCCGCGATAAGAGCAGCGTCCTCAAAATCCCCCGCCGTTGGCAAGAACTCCAGAAAGAAGGCGAGAAAGTCCGCCAACAACTGACTGCCAAATTAGGTAGAAAGCCTCGCGATGAAGAAATCGCAGGCGTGCTGAACGTTTCTGTCAGCGAATGGCGTGAGACTCAAGCCGCCGAACACAATCGTCAAGCGCTCAGCTTAGATGCTACCGTCGGACAAATGTTAGATTGCCCTGTAACGTTGGGCGATAGTTTGCCCGATACTAGAGAACAACAGCGCCAATATATCGAAGAAGAACGGCAACAACTCGAAGGTGCGATCTCCGAACTCGAAGTCAAGACCAAACAAGCGATCGAATTTGTCTATATCAAAGGTCTCCCGCGTAAGGAAGCTGCCAAACGTATTGGTGTCAGCCCCATGACCGTCACCCGTCACCTCCAACGCGGTGTCAAACAATTATCTACGCTGTTACATCCCGAAGAAGAAATCGCGATGAGCTAGGAATCTTTAGACGCTTGACTGCTAAGTTCGGTGTCGCGCATACATTATCAAATTCAGGAACTTAAACTAAAAGTGAGGAGCATTCCTCACTTTTTTGTTAGATAGCGTCAGTTCGGGTTAAGAATATTTACTTCGATCAATGTCTCCAATTACGCGATCGATCTTGGTTGGTAGAAAATTGAGAAGTCACCAGATCGAGTCAAGAATTTATCCCCAGCTTGTGCGTTGTCAGAGGTAATGTCAATTACTGAAATATTTGCCAGTCAAACCTAGAGCGTTACTAATATCCCTATTTTGTCACTCTAGGAGAGTTGTTTTGTCGGGTGGGCATTGCCCACAGACTCATACTAGGTTTCACCCTCAAATTTTCCAATTACTCGATCGAGATCGATATTATATTCGAACGTTATCATCCAAGTAGAACGCTAAAATCATGGACGATCTTGAGTCTGGGTATGTTCACGATCGAACATTGTAGATATGTTTAATTCGATCGACCTTTTTCTGGTGAGGACTGAAGTCGATCGATTGCACCATCGGGCTACTTTATGCTAAAGCAGATTTTATCAACTATCGATCGACTATTCACTACTCTTCGGTGACACCCAGAACCGATAGACCAGATACAAAATCGTTCCCAGAATCGAGAGCGTAATCAGCGAAGTAACGAGTTGAAAAACTGTTTTGATCAGCGTCAGGCTCAATAATCCACCCGCTGCGATCGCCAGCAGCTTACCACTGGAAGGAATCCCATTAAACCAAGCAACAAATTGCTGGTAGCTGTGCTTGATGGCATCCATCCCCAAGCCAGCCGCATCCACATCGATTTCATTGAGCGGCTCGGTAGTAGCTGAAGATCGATCGAGGTCGATCTTCAGCTCTCGCAAGCGTTGTTGCCAATCTCTAGGGTCTGGGAAAGCCATCTAAATTATGAATTTTGAATTATAAGTTATAAATTACTATTCGCTAGCCACTAGCCACTAGCCACTAATCACTAATCACTAATCACTTCAACTGCGACGACATCGATCGTATCTGGAGGGGTCTCGCGAATTAATTGACCTCGATCGACTTTGAGTACTTCACCACAGTTAGTACATTGCACCTCACTGCCATTGACTCCTTGAATGGGGTAATTGCAAACCGGACAATCAGCTTGGACGATACTGCGACGCAACCACCAGAAGAATCCCAAAAACCCGACTACTGGGGTAACGACGGCCAATCCAATAATAACCAGGGCTGACTTAACCAACCAGCCTAATCCTAGACTACCCAACAGCAGACAGATGGCGACAATGGTCAACCAAGATTGGAATCCTGGCAGATTGACTTGAAATAGATTTGGGCTGTTGTTATTCACTCAGGGTAGCTCCATACGACTGGAAGCCTCGGTTGTTTCCGATTGAGGGCTGCTTTCCAATCTTTAGTTTATCAGGAATCTTCTATGGTCGTGAGGATATTTGAGTGTTGGTTTCCTCACTGATGAGATGCAGCGTTAGATTTTGGATGGTTCTAGCGCCGAACTGTTGGCTCGAAGGCCGCGATCTGGCGAACGACTAGACAGAGTTTGAGCGTGTAGGTAATAATGTATTTGGCAGTAGCAACTATTTAGCTACAAGTCGTAAATGATTACTAGCCACCATCAGAATCAGGAACAGTCGATCGAGCTCAGGGTATCGAACGAGGACGGGAGAAGACGATGCAGCCAGGATATTTGCTTCGCAATCGCTATTCCATTCAAAAACCGCTCGCATCGGGTTATTTTGGCGACACATATCTGGCGATCGATCGGGACTATTACGGTCAGCGGTTTGTGGTGGTCAAACATCTCAAGCCCCAAAGTAAAGCGCCAGCAGTATTAGAAATCGCCAGACGCTTATTTGAGACAGAAGCGATGGCATTGCGACGATTGGGGGATAAAACCGATCGCAGTCCCAAACTTCATGCTTACTTTGAAGAGCTAGATGAGTTTTATCTAGTCCAAGAATTTATCGAGGGGCAAACCCTCTCCCAAGAATTAGTCGGTGGCAGATTATCTACGAACGCGACTATCAAAATCCTGCATGAGATTCTGACGGGATTGAGTTTCGTTCATGCTGAAAATATGATTCACCGGGATCTCAAGCCAGATAATATCATCCGCCGATCGAGCGATCGCGCCCTCGTGCTAATCGACTTCGGTGCTGTCAAAGAAGTGCGTCAAGCCACGCTCACGCGCCCCAATCCGAAAACGATGGCCTCAATTGGCTTTGGAACCGAAGGCTATATGCCCAGCGAGCAAGCTATGGGCTTTCCCAAACCAGCTAGCGATATCTATGCGGTTGGGGCAATCGGGATCGAGTGTTTGACTGGCACAGAGCCGCATCAGTTATTCGATGAGGAGGCACTGGAGTTCCGATGGCAACATCTTTATCGCGTCAGCGATCCCAAAATCGATCCGCTGATCGATCCTTTAGCTAGGGTCTTAACAAAGATGCTGCGGCAACGCTATCTCGATCGCTATGCAAATGCTACTGAAGCCTTACAAGCGCTCGATCTGTTGTTACAGCCACCACCACCAGAAGCATTAACTTCGCTGGTATCAAGCCGAGGCAGGCTCAAACCGATCGATCGAGCGGCGTTTTTGAAGTTGATGGGACTGGGTGGATTTGGGGCGATTAGTCTGTTTGTGCTGCCCCGGATTTTCCAGTATCCCGAGAACAAAGCCACTACACCGAAAATCGGTTCGGGAACGATGGCTAAACCGACAACAATTCAGTTTACATCGGTAAAATTCAACGATCGGGGCGACATTATCGATATCCCTAATGCGAGAGCACAGGTGTTTCAAGCAGAATTGGGTAATGGGATTTTTTTGACCACCGTCGAAATTCCGGCTGGTGAATTTATGATGGGTGCGCCACCGGGGGAAGCGGGTCGCATGGCACAGGAGCAGCCACAACATCGGGTTAAAGTACCGAGGTTTTATCTAGGTCAAACGCAAGTAACTCAGGCGCAATGGGCGGCACTCTTTCCCGGTACGCCAGTCGGTGCTAGAGGCAACGATCGATTGCCAGTACATAGTATCAATTGGCTGGATGCGATCGCTTTTTGCCAACTGCTCAGTCAAAAAACCGGGCATCAATATCGTCTGCCTACCGAAGCCGAATGGGAGTATGCCTGTCGGGGCAATACCACTACTCCATTTGCTTATGGGGATACGATTATTACCTCAGTGGCAAATTACAATGGCGAACATCCTTACGGACAAGCACCAAAAGGAGAATTTCGCCAACAGGTGACTCCAGTTGCTAAATTTCCGCCCAATCTATTTGGGTTGTACGACATGCATGGCAATGTCTGGGAATGGTGTCTGGATGAATGGTTTGAGAATTATCACGGTGCCCCCACTGATGGTAGCGCTAGGGGAGATATCGATCTTCGCAATGGCGATCGACTGCGAGTAGTGCGCGGGGGATCGTGGTTTTCGCACGGACAAATTTGTCGTGCGGCTAGTCGGACGGGGTTGTTTGGATTGTTTCGTCACGATAATTATGGGTTACGGGTTGTGTGCGAACCGATGGTTCCTGAAACTGTTAATTATTCGACCACTGGCAAATAGCGGTAAATATTCACAATTGTCGATCGCCGATCGAGCTTAGCTCTCGCTCAACCTAGTTGCTTCTATTGAATCCATAGACAAATTAAATAGATGAAGTGTAAATAGGCTATTTTATTTCTATGATTATCATAGAAAACTACAATGTATAAGTAAAAATTACTGTGAATATCGCACATGGATATGCCCACGATCTATCTTTTATTTTAGTTTTAGACTAATCTGATAAAAAGATGAATTGCAAGCATTAATTATTACAATTAGATTTTAAATTCATGGATCATTTCTTCCTCCATAACATCTGGTTGATTCAATGCTACCCATTGATTGGTGCTGTTCTGGCAATTCTGTTGTCGTTGGCATCGGGACAAGTAGGCACTAGGCCTGCTGGCTACCTCAATATTTTGATGGCTGGGGTTGCGTTTGTTCATGCTGTTTTAGCACTAGCAATAGGTTGGGAATTACCAGCTCAAGAAATTAGTTATAGCTGGCTGCATACCAATACTTTAGATATCAATTTTCCGATCGCGATTTCGACAATTACGCTGACTGCGGTAGCGGTAGTTACGGGTATCAATGTGATTTCGCAAATCTATGCAGTTGGTTATCTAGAGATGGATTGGGGCTGGGCGCGATTCTTTTCACTGATGAATTGTTTCGGGGCGGGAATTTGCGGTTTGGTACTTTCAAATTCCCTATTCTTTAGTTATGTATTCCTCGAATTGCTGACCTTAGCGACCTATTTACTGGTGGGATTTTGGTTCGCCCAACCGCTGGTAATTACTGGAGCGCGCGATGCCTTCTGGACGAAGCGGGTCGGCGATATCATCCTGCTAATGGGCGTAATTGCCGTGTATCCCCTCGCAGGGACGTGGAATTTTACTGAATTAGCTACATGGTCGCAAACAGCAAGTCTAGACCCTTCAGTAGCCACCTTGTTGGGTTTAGCTCTGATTGCGGGGCCATTGGGTAAATGTGCCCAAATTCCCTTCCAATCATGGCTGGATGAAGCAATGGAGGCACCAGTTCCCGCGACGGTATTGCGAAATGCGGTAGTTGTCGGCGCGGGAGCATTTGTACTGGTGAAATTGGCTCCGGTCATTTCGCTTTCCCCGATTGTTTTAAATTCATTGGTGATTTTAGGAGTCGGTACATCGATTTGTTGTTCGCTAATCGCGATCGCGCAAATCGATATCAAACGGGTAATTTCCTATGCTTTGAGTGCTTATATCGGTTTGGTATTTATTGCCGTTGGTACGCAAAATCTGGATTCTGCTCAATTTATTTTATTCAATGAATCCTTTGGGATGGCATTGTTATATATGAGTGCGGGTTCGATTATTTGGACGAATATCACTCAAGATCTGACTCAACTAGGTGGCTTATGGTCTACTCGGCCACTGACGGCTGCATCAATGTTAGTCGCGATCGGTTCTTTTATCGCACTACCACCATTAGGTGGTTTTTGGGGCTTTCTCCAACTAATCCAAAGTTTATGGGTAGAACAACCTTGGTTGGTAGGCGTAATTCTGATCGTTAATGCCTTGACGGCATTTAGTTTGACGCGATTATTTTGTCGAATCTTTTTGGGAACACCGCAACCGATGGCCCAAAGATCGCCAGAACCGTTTTGGTTGATTAGTTTGCCCGTAATTTCTTTGGCGGCGCTGATCTGTCATATTCCGATAATTTTGTGGCGAGCGGGTGCGCTGATAGACTCGATCGATTTGGATCTCCAATTGGCTCCGTTGTTATTATGGTCGAGTGTCTTGGGTATTGGATCGAGTGGTCTGATTTATGGCATCGATACGATTGCTAAGCCGATTAAATTACCCGTTCCATTGGTGCAAAACTTTTTTGCTTACGATTTTTATATTCAACGATTTTATCAATTAACGATCGTGTTATTGGTCGCAATTAGTGCGCGGGTTATTAATTGGTTCGATCGATATATTGTCGATGGATTGGTAAATTTGGTAGGGATCGGGACGTTGTTTAGCGGTCAGGCTTTGAAATATACGACTTCGGGACAGTCTCAGCTGTATATATTGTTGGGGTTCTCTGGGGTGGTGTTGTTGGGGTTATTAATGGGGTTATTGGTGTAATCGAGTCTTTTTTAACGCAAAGTTCGCAAAGAAGGCGCGAAGGGCGCGGAGGAATTTGTAGTAGGTATTCGGTGTTTGTCTAGGAGAATTTTGAGATGATGTTGAGTTCGATCGTGTTATTACCTGTATTAGGAGCGATTTTAATTGGAATTTTACCGAATTTTAGTCGCTCGATCGCATTAATAGTTTCGGGATTGGGTTTGTTAATATCGATCGCGGTGGCGGTGGGGTTTAATTATCAAGTTGGTGGGTTACAATTTGTCGAGTATTTTACTTGGATCGAGCCGCTGGGTTTGGATTATCATTTAGGAATCGACGGGCTATCTTTACCATTGGTAATTCTCAATGCGTTGTTAGTTGTATTGTCGGTACAAGCTACGCCCAAAGATGTCGATCGACCGAGATTATTTCATTCGTTACTGTTGTTAGTCAGTGCGGCAGTTATGGGTGCTTTTTTAGCACAGAACTTACTATTATTCTTCCTGTTCTACGAACTAGAACTAATTCCGCTCTATCTATTAATTGCCATCTGGGGTGGCGAAAAACGTGGTTATGCAGCGACTAAATTTCTGATCTATCAAGCTTTGTCAGGACTGATCTTACTTGCTGGCTTCTTAAGTTGGGCGTGGTTTACAAAAACTGGCAATTTTAACTATGAGGTGTTAGCGGCTACGCGCTTACCAGCTAATTTACAACTGTTACTCGTCAGCGTTATTCTCTTGGGTTTTGGTATTAAGATGCCCCTGGTACCCTTCCATACTTGGCTCCCCGATGCTTATGTCGAAGCTTCAACACCGATCTCGATGCTATTGGGTGGAATCATCTCTAAATTGGGTGCTTACGGTTTACTTCGCTTTGCCTTCGGTTTATTCCCCGATGTCTGGGCGATTGTTGCCCCTTGGCTCGCGGTGATTGCGGTAATTACTGCCGTCTATGGTAGCTTAATCGCGATCGCGCAAACGGATATCAAAAAAACGATCGCGTATAGCTCAGTCGCCCACTTGAGTTATGTCTTGCTCGCCGCCGCCGCTGGTACTTCCTTGAGTATCTTAGGTGCCGTCTGTCAGATGGTAGCGCATGGTTTGATTCTCGCCCTGATGTTTAACCTTGTCGGCATTATCGAAGCCAAGACGGGTACGCGAGACATTAACAAACTCCAAGGTTTACTCAACCCCAAACGCGGCTTACCGTTTACAGGTGGCGTTCTGATTTTAGCGATGATGGCGAGTGCCGGGATTCCGGGGATGGTAGGTTTTATCGGTGAATTTCTCTCTTTTCAGGGCAGTTATAGCGTCTTTCCGCTCGCCACCCTCATTTGTATCGCGAGTACTGGATTAACCTCCGTCTACTTCGTCATCATTATCAATCGCACCCTATTCGGCAAACTGCCAAACCTTACTTATTTGCCTAAAGTCCTAGATTACGAACGGATTCCCGCGATCGTACTTACTGCTCTGATTATCTTACTAGGCATTCAACCAAATTGGCTGATTGGGATAGTTGGGAATGGTTGAACCACCCGGAACCCACCCCTTCGCTGCGCGGCACCCCTCCGAGGAGGGGACTTAACCGCCCACAAATAACCTCTTTGCGTCCTCTGCGCCTTCTCCGCGTCCTTTGCGTTAAAAAACATTATTAAAACCATAGTAAAAGCAACCCATGACAACAACCACCGCTCCCGCACCCACCAAACTGCCCCCCTCCACTCACCAATTCGCCGAAATCATCCATCGCCTCGAAGCAGGCGGCGCGATGCTACCGGACACCCCCGAAAACCTGATGCAAATCATCGGTTTATACAAAGCTTACGCCGTACCGATGGACTTCTACTGGCGCGATTTGCTCTACATCGCCGAGCGAGTATTTATCAATCCCCTCCCCGCCTTCAAATACTTCCTGCCCCAAGAATACATCGATCTCCCCAACCACTATGCGGGCGACACCGCCGACTTACGCATCTGGCAAAAAGGTGCAGCCTCCGCCCATCCTGAGTTACTCGAATTCATGGAAAATGGACGCACGCGCAACATGCCCAAACTCTTCCATCACTTGTTGCACGATCGGATTAATATGGAATTTGCAGAAGCCTGTATGCAAGCGATGTACTGGCATCGCGGTATGGGCGGACGCTTCGATCCGTACCTAGATACCGAAGAATACAAGCAAAATGCCGATCGAGCGATTAAAGCCTATTTTCAGGGCAATCCGGCGATGTTGGCGCTATATAAGTTCTTCCCAGACATGTTTATCGAGCAAGTGCGCGTCATGTCTTACTATTCCAACTTGGGATTATTTTGGGAAGTGATGGCTCCGGTATTTTTTGAAATGAGCGATCTTTATGATGAGGGGAAAATTACCTCTGTCCCCGAAGCGATGAATTTCCTCGTCAATGGGATCTTTGCCGTCGCAGGACGACCGATTTATCATCATGTGTATATTCGCGGCGAACTGTTTGAAATCATCCCCAAATCCTGCGGCTTTACCTGGCTGTACGAAGCAGCTTTACCTTATGTCGAGGCAGTATTCTATCGTACCGCTCCCTTCCGAGGCACGAAATCTTATAACGCTCAAGCCGAGCAGGTACCTGTCGAGCAAAAAGATTTCCATTATGGGATTTTGTATGCAGATGTAAATCCGGTCGGCAGTGCGGGAATTCCACCGACATTATTAATGGATGATATGTATCATTTCCTCCCCCAATATTTGGTCGATTATTATCAACACCACTGTCGGGGGAAGGATGATATGTTGATTCAATTAGGTGTAAGCTTTCAGCGATCGATGTTTTGTGTCACGTCTGCGGTAATTCAAGCGCTCCGCACTGCTCTGCTCTATCCACTCGACGATACCAATCCCGAACATCTTCAGAAAAATCGCGAGTTTTTTGAAGCGCAGATGGACAGGTTCAAACGTCCAGAAGCTTGTTTGCGCGATATTCAAGACCAGGAATATCGGTAACTATTATGGTGGAATGGATTAATAACTTAATGAGTAGTTTGGGATACTGGGGCATCGGGCTACTGATGTTCTTAGAGAATCTCTTTCCACCCATCCCTTCCGAGCTAATTATGCCATTAGCTGGCTTTACAGTAGCTCAAGGAAAAATGAACTTTGGTTTGGCCGTTCTTGCTGGTACCGTTGGCACGATGGCGGGTACCTACGCCTGGTATTGTCTGGGACGATTGGTAAATTATCAGCGGTTACAGACTTGGACGGATCGCTATGGCAAATGGATCGGGGTAACTGCCAAAGATATCGATCGAGTCAATGATTGGTTTAATAAATATGGCACCAAAGCCGTCTTTTTTGGGCGGATGGTGCCTGGTATTCGCACGCTGATTTCGCTGCCTGCGGGGATGAATCAGATGCCTTTCATCTCTTTTACCATTTATTCGACGATCGGCACTTTTATCTGGACGCTAGCCTTGACTGCGGCAGGATTTCTATTAGGTGATAATTATGCCTCGATCGAACACTACTTAGCCCCGATTTCTAAACTAGTTTTATTTGGATTAATCGGCTTATTCGGTTATTGGCTATTCAAAAAAATTCGGACAAATAACTAATTTAAGTAAAATTATTATGCCAGATATCGTAGACATCGCAGTAAGCAACGACAACTTTAAAACCCTAGTCGCCGCAGTCCAAGCAGCCGGATTGGTAGATGCCTTAAAGTCCCCAGGGCCATTTACAGTCTTTGCCCCAATTGACGAAGCTTTTGCAAACTTGCCCCCAGGTACGGTACAAACTCTCGTCCAAAATCCACCGCAATTAGCGAGGATTCTCAAGTTTCATGTAGTTGCGGGAAAATATACTCAAGCCGATCTTGCTAAACTTGGTACTGTTGAATCGCTAGAGGGTTCGCCGATCCCAATTAACTGCAACACAGCTTTTGAAGTTAAAAATTCTACGGTAATTATGGCAGATATCGAAGCTAGTAATGGGATAATTCATGTTATCGATCGCGTAATCTTAATGGGTTAATCCTGGCTCAGATCCCCGCTCTTTCATCGGTAAATCTTCATTAATGGCGATGATTTCTTCCCGCTCGCGCTCGTTAACTCGTTCGAGATAATCGCGAACGATGCTGCCAAATTGTGGATGATAAAAACGATGTAAACTATAATTTGCTGTTGCTGGAAAACCGCGCCGCTTTTTGTGTCTGCCGCCTGCACCCGGATCGAAAATCTTGATGCCATTTTGGATGCCCCATTCGATCGGCGTATAGTAGCAGGCATCAAAATGTAGACAGTCTACATCCTCACTACTCCCCCAGTAGCGACCATAGAGTCGATCGCCTTTAGTAATACAAAAAGACATACCTACAGGGGTGGTAGGATCTTCGCCATGTGCCGTGACAAATACTACCCGATGGCGATAGTTATCAGCTAAACGATCGAAAAAATCTGGAGTGAGATATTTACTGCCCCACCAGCCAAATTTGTCGCAAGTATCGGCATAAAAAGCGTACATCTGCGAAAATAACTCTGGGTTAATGCGATCGCCAGTTACGGTAGTTAACGTCAGCCCGACTTCTTTGACAGCTTTGCGTTCGCGTTTGATATTCCGCCGTTGGTTGGCATTAAATACGCTTAGATAATCATCGAAAGTCTGAAACTCGCGATCTTGCCAAACGTAATTATGATTGATCCAAGTACTATAGCCACATTCATTCATTGTCGATTGCCATGCTGGATCGACATACAAGAAGTGACAGCCAGATAAGCGGTGCAGTTTACAAAAATCATCGATCGCGCGAACCATTAATTCCGTAATCGCCAATTCATCCTCACTCGGAGCGATCAGGAACCGATAACCTTCCGCCGGAGTTACCGGAGCCATCCCCACTAACTTTGGATAGTAGCGAATTCCCATCCGCTGAGCCAGATCTGCCCATTGATTATCGAAAATAAATTCGCCGTAGCTATGCCCCTTGACATATAACGGCGCAGCAGCAACTAGTTCTTGCCCTTGCCACACTGTCAGATGGCTCGGTAACCAGCCTGTCTCTGCCGTGACGCTGCCAGAAAGCTCCATGTTATTCAACCATGCCCACTCTAGAAAGGGAGTCTTTAAGGGCATGGCGAGAGCGTCCCAAGCTGCTTGAGGAATCTCGGCTAAATGGTTAATCCAGCGGATAGTATAGTTCGATCGGGTCATACAGGGTGGCAATAACTTGGCTACTCCTCTTTATGTGTAAACCATTTCGATCGAAATTTGTAGCTAACGAAAAATCTGACCCGATCGTGTTACCGCGCCAGCGACAGGTTATCGGTAGCAACTTGGGTTAATTAATTTGAATGCCTGTCAGCTTACAACCGATCGGGTCTCAACTAATTTAAATTTCAGCTACAATTTTTGCCAAGCTTGAGCGACGATTTGAGTCAGCCATTGGCGTTGGGAGGAGTCGAGTAGGCTATCGTCAAGGAGGAGTTCGGCGACTACATCGTCGAGGGATTTGCCTTGAGCGCGAGAAATGCCGATCGCACCAGCAATTGCAGCAGCGACTAGTTCTTCACTAGGTGGGGAGTCTCTAAGTGCGACCAGCTCTTGATGTGTCGCTGGAATTGGATGATCCATGGTATTTAACTAAAGTTCGGTCTTAAAATTAGGGAATGCGAGCGCCCCGTCCGCGCTCTGGTGAAAAATAGCGAGCGATCCAAAATATTCAGATCCCACTCGATCGATCCCAAGAATTAACATTGAGTTGTAAAATTTATTTAAGGGTTTATGATAAATTCGGCATAGGGGATCGTAGCATGAGACTCGTTCGTGTCAAGAGTTTTTAGATTATTTTTAATGAATTTCCTATGCAAGAACTGTTATATATCGAAATACCTACTCCTGAGATCGATCGAGTGCGATCGTGGTTGCAGACTCAATGGCAGCCACAGGTAGGTACGGCAATTATTACGCCAGTGGGTTTGAGATTACAATTCCCAAAAACTGCTACAGAAGTAACAACTGCCATTCCCGAATTATCAATTTTTGTCTGGTCGCTGCAACGGACTACATATCTCAAAATTTTTCGCTGGGCGGAGCGTGCGCTCCCCACAGAAAATCAAATCATCAGTGATTTGACAACACGACTGCGCCAAGAATTCCCACCCACTCATCCCGCACCACCAGAGATCGATCTGACTCATCAGTCGATTTTTGAGGCGCTTGCGCCGCATTACCCCACAACTGTCCGGTATTTTCAGAAAATGCCCAATGGGGAGGCCGATCTCAATCGCGTTTATTGGTGGGAAAAACGCTGGCGGGAAGGGGTCAAGAATCCTCAGCAACCCAAGCAAGTATTGTTTCGCACAAATGAATCCGAATTACCCGCAGTTCCCACTTCCCAGCCCCAATACGACCTCATCTACATCGGTGGGGCATTAGGAGTCATCCATGCGGCGGTGATGGCAAGGTTGGGCTATAAAGTGTTGCTCCTCGAACGCTTACCCTTCGGGCGGATGAATCGGGAGTGGAATATTTCTCGCGATGAATTTCAACGTTTAATCGATCTAGATTTATTTACGCCAGCTGAGTTTGAAGGAGTCATCGCACGGGAATATATCGATGGGTTTAGTAAGTTTTTTGATGCTTATAATCCGCCCAATTGCAAGGCAAAAGTCTTGTCTACGCCCAAGGTATTGAATATTTGTCTGGACGCTGAGGCGCTATTGCGAGTCTGTGGTGATAAGTTACGCCAAGCCGGGGGCGACATCTGGGATGAGACCGAATTTATCCGCGCGGATATTTCGACGCGTGCAACGGTAATTACTAGCAAGCATTTACCGACAGGTGAAACGCGGAGCGTGGCTGGCAGACTCCTCGTAGACGCGATGGGTACTGCTTCACCGATCGCCTGGCAGTTGAATGGCGTTCATGCTTTTGATAGTGTCTGTCCGACCGTGGGAGCCGCGATCGCGAGTGGTTTCGAGCCAGAAGTCTGGGATGCTAAATATGGGGATGTATTATTCAGTCACGGTGATATCTCGCGGGGCCGCCAACTGATTTGGGAGTTTTTTCCAGGTGCTGGCGAAGAGATTACTGTTTATCTATTTCACTATCATCAGGTCGATCCTGAGAATCCAGGTTCGTTACTGGAAATGTATGAAGATTTCTTTACGATTTTGCCAGAATATCGCCGCTGCGACGTGGATCGGCTCGTGTGGCGCAAGCCGACATTTGGTTATATTCCGGGGCAATTTACGGTGACTAGTAGCGATCGCGTAGTAGCATTCGATCGGACGATCGCGATCGGTGATGCTGCGTCACTCCAATCACCCCTAATCTTCACTGGTTTTGGCTCCCTCGTCCGCAATCTGCCGCGCTTGACGCACCTGCTCGATACCGCCCTCAAGCACGATCTGCTCGATGCTGACTCGCTCGATCGCATTCGTGCGTATCAGAGTAATGTGGCCGTAACTTGGCTATTTTCCAAAGGGATGATGGTACCCACGGGGATGCTATTACCCCCAGCGAGAATCAATGCTACCTTGAATACTTTCTTTGGGTTACTCGCCAACGAACCACCGGAAGTTGCCGATACCTTTATCAAAGATCGTACCGATTGGATTACCTTCAATCGCCTCGCACTCGTCGCTGCCAAGCAAAATCCCGCTTTATTATGGTGGATCTGGAAAATTGCGGGAGCGAAGGATATCTTCCGGTGGTTGGGTAGTTACATCATTTTTGGTCTCAATGCGATCGTCAATTTCTTGTTTAGCCATTGGGTGCCAGCGCTAGCTATCCAAATCCAGCCGTGGTTGGAGGCAAGATCGCCGCGTCTGTGGCTGCGGTTGTTGGCATTTAGTTATAGTCTCAAGGCTGGTACCCAACCACCGACGGCTCCGCCCAGTGCCCAGATTAGCACCAGTCATAAACTAGACTTTCGGCCAGAGTCAGGCATTAATTCTCGACCCCAACCAATCCAAGAAGGTAAGCGCTAGAGGAAAGCTATTTCTGCATTGCTGGAGTGGGATGCGGATTGGCGATCGATTATTGTTGCAAACCCAAGGCAGAGTCATCCGCTGACAGCAACGAGAGAATCTGATAGGGACGTTTGCCCCAATACGAGCCTGGGGCAAAGCTGGCTTCCTTGACTCCCGTACTGGTTTGAGCGCCGATAAATTTTTTGGCGCGAACGTCAGTGACAATACCCATGTGGGCTGAAGCCCCCCGCACCGAGGGAAAAATAATCAAGTCGCCGACAAGGGGCGACTTGGTGGGGGAAAAATCTGCATCATTCAGATATTCACTCGCCATCCGATAGTCAAAACCCTCAAAAATCTTACTGTAGACGGCGTACACAAAATGGGAGCAATCAACACCGTTTTTATCTTTGCCGCCGTAACGATAGCGGGTGCCCGCCCACGATTTGGCTTCAGTGGCAACGGTTTGCAGATCCTGGGATGTTAACACGCCCTCTTCGCCGATCTCTTCACTAGCACGGGCGGGTAGCACACAACAGCAAAATACTAGGGCACATAGTAAAATTTTTTGGTACATATCGATTCTCCAACGGAGCGGCAACGCCAATGAGTGGTAAATGACATTTAGACCTGATGCTACAAGGTGAAGACGGTTGCTACCAATCTGCAGTTCCTCAAGCTTACTCGGTCGTCGAGAGAGTCCGATGGTGGCTCCCTTCTACAGTTAAATTACCCAAATTTATTGCTCTAGCTACCAATCTCCAATGCTGGATTCTAAATCCCTTACTTGGATGAAAAACTTCAGTAACTACTCTACATTTTTTTGTCCGATCTACTGGTGCTGAAGATTTGCGGCTTTCGTAAAATTCGAGAGTGCGATATATTTACATTCTCGCTCCTCTATTTTTTTGTTAACCATATCACTATTCCTATCACTACAAGCAATCCTAGAACCTCGAAAATCCAGCCGTCCTTAATCAAGCTTCTCCAGATATAAGCTCTCTGGTCTTGTGGATTTAGCTCGATCGCTTTATTGTAGTCGGCAATTGCGCCGCGAGCGTCCTTTAATTCAGATTTAGCATTACCTCGATGTAAGGATTCGGGTTGAAAATGCTAGAGGGGGGAAAATCTGCTAGAGTAGACGAATGAAAAAGCCCACAGCAAAGATACAGCAGGAAAAAACCGAAATTCAACAGTTGAGCCAAGCTGAACTAGTCGAATTGGTGCTGGGGCTGCAAAAAATTATCCAAGAATTACAGGAAAAATTAGCGGTAGCGACTGGTAAAAGTCGAACCACCAGTCAAACATCGTCGCAACCACCATCTTTGGATCTAATTCAGAAATCTGAAAAAGCGAAAGTTGAAGGGGAAGAAGAACAAAAAAAGAAACCAGGCGGGCAACTAGGACATCAAGGGAAAACACGAAAGGGATTTGGACGAGTAGATCGATACGAAATCAGTCAGCCAGAAATATGTCAATGGTGTGGGAGTCGAGAGTTAAGTGAAGCAATTAGTCTTCAAACACAACAAGTAGCTTGTTTAGTAGCCAAGCCAATAGAAGTCGTAGAATACCAAACGCAGTCTTGTAAATGCCTCGAATGCGGTGGGATAGTTCGAGGGTCATTACCAGAGGGAATAGTACCAGGGCAAGACTCGAACATTAATCTCCAAGCACTATTAGTATGGCTGGGAAACTATGGACATTTATCCTACGAAAAGCAACAAGAATTGGTATGGGAATTAGGTGGAGTCGAGATTGGGACTGGAACACTTCAGAAAACAAACCAACGAGTAGCCGAGGCTGTAAAACCTGCCATTGATGATTTATGGGAATGGGCAACACACAGACCAAATGTGCATGTGGATGAGACTCCCTGGTGTGTAATGGGAGTAAAGGAATGGTTATGGACAGCCAGCGGAGAAGGATTTTGCCTATTTCATGCCGCCGATACTCGGGGAAGAGTGGAATTGGAAACAATGCTCGGTACAGAATTTGCTGGAGTATTAAGTTCAGATGATTTCAGTGTTTATAATGGTTGCCACGTCACAGCGCAACAGAAGTGTCTAGCTCATTTGCTACGACATTTCAAGAAGGTGTTGGGACTCCCTGGTCAAAATAATAATGCCGTTGTCGCCGCAGTATTTATCGAATTAATTAACGAAGCTTTTGTGCAGCATCGGCTCTGGCGAGAACAGGGAGATCTAGTGACTTATTTTCAGTGGGCGATTGATTTCAAAGCACGATTGAATCAAGCTTTGCAAACTTGGTTAAGTACAGTCGGTTATGCCGCAGGTTTGTTGCTTAGATCGTTACGAGATAAAGCAGACCAATGGTGGTACTTTCTTGAAGATCCTTCGGTTCCACCAGATAACAATCTCGCAGAACGTTCATTGCGTTTGGCTGTAACCAAGCGGAAAGTTTCTGGTGGCTCTCGTTCTATGGAACGATTTAAGCAGACAGCGAATCTACTCAGTGTCATCCAGACTTGTCGCTTTCAAGATCGCTCTGCAATAGCTTTTTTCCGTGAGGCTATTTCTGCTCATTCTTGTGAATTAGCAATGCCTTCTCTCATTCCCCTTTTCTCAACCTGAATTCTTACACCTCGATTTAGGTAAGCATCCGAGTCCTCGGGATTTAGTGCGATCGTTTTGTCGTAATCAGCGATGGCACCTCGATAATCATCTAGCTCATATTTAGCCAAGCCTCGATATAAAAATGTATTAGCATCTCTAGTATCCAAAACGAGCGCTCGGTCATAATCTAAAATTGCTCCTTTATAATCTTCCAACTCAAATTTTGCCAGACCCCGAGCGTAGAAAGCATAGGCATTTTGAGGATTTAAAGTGATTGCTCGATCGCAGTCAGCAACTGCACCTGCATAATTATCTAATTCAGATTTAGCCAAACCCCGATTTGTATAAAAATTACTCTCTTGGGGATTTATCGCGATTGCTTTGTCGTAGTCAGCAACCGCGCCTTTGTAGTTCGATAAGTTAAATTTGGCTAGGCCGCGACTATAAAATGCCTCAGAGTTTGTGGAATCTAGAGCGATCGCTCGATCGTATTCAGCAATCGCGCCATTGTAATCTCCACTGTTATATTTCTCCTCGGCTCGATCGATAAAAGAGTCAGCATCAAGTTCGGTGGGAATCGAGCGCTTAGAGTCAGAAATCTTGCCTTGCCAATTATTAGCAGTGCTTCGATCTTTTTCCACCAGAGCAATTCGTTCGCTATCATTCCTGCAAGCTAGGGATGTCGAATCAGAAGAGATCTCTGGCCGAGTTTGTGGCTGCCCAAAAACTGAAGTTCCGAAAGTAGTAATTAGGAGAAGAGTAAGGATAGTTACTTTCATTTCAAGGCAGACTCGATCTCAGAGGGCTGGATTTAATTAAGATTCCCAAAATTTGTGTGCATTCACTCGATCGGGCTAAATCCGCCTACGTTCTCTCTTATAATAGTGAGGGCGCAAACTGAGTCCCGATCGTAATCATGCTGGAGAGTCCGAGCCAATCTGTTAAAATCGCGATCGTGGGAGATGTTCACGACGAATGGGAAGATGCCGATGCGATCGCGTTAGAGCATCTTGGGGTAGATTTAGTATTATTCGTCGGCGACTTTGGGAATGAAGCAGTGGAATTGGTCGGTCGGATCGCGGCGCTAGATTTACCCAAAGCCGCGATCTTTGGCAATCACGATGCTTGGTATACTGCTAGCGATTGGGGTCGCAGCAAACGCCCATACGACCCACTGGTAGAAGATCGGGTACAACAACAAGCCGATCTCTTAGGTATTAGTTCTGTCGGTTATGGCAAATTAGACTTTCCGCAATTCAACCTGTCTATAATTGGCAGTCGTCCGTTTAGTTGGGGCGGCTCAGAATGGAAATATAGCGACTTTTATGAAGAGCGATATGGCATCGATAGTTTTGCGGCATCTACGCAGCGGATTGTCGAGATGGCCAATAGTGCCACCTGCGAACATTTAATTACGATCGGACATAATGGCCCGACGGGACTGGGTGAAGATCCCGAATCAATTTGTGGGAAGGATTGGGGCGAGCCAATCGGCGGTGACTATGGCGATCCGGATTTAGCCGCAGCAATCTCAATCCTCCAAGCCCAAGGCAAATCGATTCCCCTGGTGACTTTCGGCCACATGCATCATAAACTCAGGCATACGAAAGAACGGTTGCGACAACCGATCGTCGTGGCTCCCAATGGGACGGTATATCTCAATGCAGCACGCTGTCCGCGCGTCTTATCGACGATCGAACGTACTGTCCGAAATTTTTCCCTGGTAACGATTGTCGATGGTAAGGTAACCAAGGCAGGCTTGGTCTGGACTACTGAAAATCATCAAGTAGGGTTGGAAGAAATCTACTTTAAATTATGAGTTATGAATTATGTGGCGATCGGACACCTGTTTGCGCCGACGCAAACAATTTCAAATCGGACTAGACTTAGACCAAGCATCGTCTCGCACGATCGTGTGTACTTGCCAGGTGGGATCGATCGCGGGAAAATCAGTGCGATAGTGTCCGCCGCGACTTTCGGTGCGGATGGCAGCTCCAGTTAAAATTAATAGCCCGATGTCTAATAAGTTGCGAGTTTCCCCCCAGGTGTGGAGATCTTGCTCCTGTATTCCCACTGGTAAGTCGTGGGATTGGGGTGGTGAGAGTTGGCTAATTAATTGGCTCAGCACTAGAGTGTCGAACTCAGCTTGCCAGAGCTTGACTCGATCGATGGCGCGATCGAGAGTGTGCTGTTCGCGACAAATTCCGGCGGCTTGCCACATCAAGCGTGGTAATTCTTGGCGGATAGTTTGCACGCGCTCTCGACTGGCTGCAACGGCTGCAGCTAATTGTGTCGCCCACACCGAAGCTGCGGGGGACTCGCTGGTTGCTGGATCGATACTTAAATTAGCCTCAGCCGAGGCTAATCCTGGCTCGACAGGTATTTTAGCTAGTTGGGCACCAAAGACCACACATTCTAACAGCGAATTACTCGCCAGCCGATTGGCTCCATGTACGCCTGTGCTGGTCGTTTCGCCCACTGCATAAACCCCCGGAATGCTGGTTTGCGTCATCAAATCGGTATAAATCCCGCCCATCCAATAATGCGCTGCGGGCGCGACGGGAATTAGCTCGGTGAGAATATCGATGCCCCAATGTTGGCAAACTTGAATGATATTGGGGAATCTGTGACGGATTTTTTCGGGTGGAATCGGGCTTAAATCGAGCCAGACGCAGCCGGTGGCGGGATCGGCGCTATGTTTTTGTAAATGACTGAAAATCGCCTGACTGACGACATCTCTAGGCGCGAGTTCTCCGGCTGGATGGTAGTCGAAGGCAAACCGATACCCGCGATCGTCCACCAAATGGGCACCTTCACCCCGCACCGCTTCACTGATCAGAAATCTTGGCGCACCAGCTTTGGTGAGCGCCGTTGGATGAAATTGCACGAACTCCAGATCCCGTAGCAGTCCGCCAGCCCGATGTGCCATCCCGACTCCATCGCCCGTACTGACTTCGGGATTGGTCGTTTGGGCGTAAACTTGCCCGCCACCACCTGTCGCTAAGATGACAGCCGAGGCGCTTACCCAGCTAATCTTGCCTGCATATAACAAACTAATTCCCTGACAGCGCCTATCCTCCAACCATAAATCCAAGGCAAATGCTTCGGTGAGGACGGTAATATTCGACTGTGCCAATACCCGATCGGCTAAAGTACTCACTAATGCTCGCCCCGTGGTGTCTGCCGCATGTAGGACGCGGGGACGGGAGTGAGCTGCTTCGAGCGTCAATGCTAAATTCTTGCCAACCCGATCGAATGCGACTCCAAAATCTACCAGCGAGTCGATACATCCCGAAGCATGGGTCACGAGAAATTCTACTGCAGCTCGATCGCATAATCCCGCACCCGCCCGTAATGTATCGGCGATATGCAAGTTCACCGAATCCTGTGGATCTACTACCGCCGCAATCCCCCCCTGCGCCCAATCACTCGCCGACATAGGCAAACTAGCTTTACTGACGATCGCGACGCTCAGTGAGGCTGGCAGACACAATGCTGAGTACAAACCAGCCGCTCCAGCCCCCACGACGATAACATCAAAGTTAGTGGGGTAAGGGATCGGGGATTGGAGATAGGGCATAGCGAACAGTGAATAGTGGTTAGTGGCGGGTGAACAGTGAATAGTGAACAGTGAACAGTGAACAGTAGTTGGTCGATCCAAAATCCAAAATCCTGTCTTGTTGCGCTTTTTACGTCGGGAAACCCGACGAGCGCGCACCGCAAAATCCAAAATCCTCAATTCCCCATCCCCTATTTCCTATTATCTGTGACGATCGACACAAAAAAACCACCCTGAGAATGGGTGGGGGATGGTAATCAGCATAAAAATATTAATAACTACAATGGAACTAAGTCGATCGGTTCCGAGCTGGAGTTGTTAATCGATCTTCGATGATTTAGTAATAACCATTGTTATAGCGATCGCCACCTTCGGTAAAGGTATCGTCCGTAGTTGTCAGGGTAAATTTGTCGAGGTTGGCATTGAGCATTTCTTTTTGCTTTTCGCTCAAACCAGCAATATTTAGTACGTCTTCAACATTCTTATAAGGAGCGTTGTCTACAACTTTCCGTGCGAGGGTTGGATATAGACCAGGATACTTGCGAAATGCCCGAACGTTAGTATTGTTTAAATCGATTTTTTTACCAAATTCCGTGCCTAATTTACTATCAGCACTATTTGTAATTGGCTCTTGGGCTACTGGAGCGGCAGCTAGTACCATCGAATTGTTCCAGGTAGCCGCCATTGCTTGTTGAGAACCACCAAGCAAACAAGTCAAGCAGAGAGTAAAGACGACGAGTAGACCGGCAAACCGTTTCATAAAATATATTTCTCCAAACACAGCATCTTAATTTTCCATCATTTTACCCCAATCGGGGGATAGGGGATAGGGATTGGGGATTTTGGATTGGGGATTGGGGCTTGAGGATTGGGGATTGGGGATTGGGGATCGACCAGCCACTATTCACTGTTCACTGTTCACTGTTCACTAGTCACTAGCCACTAGCCACTAGCCACTAGAGCCTAGCTCCGCTTCCAATTAACCTTTGGCAAGATCTGCGATCGATCGACGCGCTGTTTGTATTTGATGGCAAAATTGAGTAGGGAATCTAGGAGTGAGTCGGAGAGGAAATGCGGTTCGAGTCCGAGGTTCAGGAGATTGGTATTTTTGGCATTGAAGTAGTGTTCTTCGGCTTCGACACGCGGATTGGCGACGGTATCGATCTCTACGTTTAAACCCAGAGTTATCCCGGCTTGCTTGACCTTGATGGCGAGATCGTTGATGCTAAACATTTCGGTAAACTGGTTGAAGACGCGGAACTCACCCGGTTTGGCTGGGGTGGCAATTGCCAATTCCACACATCTGACGGTATCGCGGATGTCCAAGAAGGTGCGAGTTTGTCCGCCTTTACCGTAGACTGTCAGCGGATGTCCGATCGCGGCTTGGATGCAGAACCGATTGAGCGCGGTACCGTAGATCCCATCGTAATCGAGACGGTTGATCAGGATTTCATCCATTCCTGTTTCTTCCGTGAGTACGCCATATACTACCCCTTGATTGAGATCTGTCGCGCGCAACCCCCAAACTTTGCAAGCAAAGTGAATATTGTGGCTGTCGTGGACTTTGCTCAGGTGATAGAACGAGCCTGGTTGTTTGGGGTAGGGTAGGGTGTCTTTGCGACCGTTATGTTCGATCGTGATGTAGCCTTCCTCGATATCGATATTGGGCGTACCGTATTCGCCCATCGTGCCGAGTTTGATGAGGTGACAATCGGGGAAATCATCCCGCAGGGCATACAACAGGTTGAGGTTGCCGACAACGTTATTTACCTGCGTCAGGACGGCATGTTCTCTGTCGATCATCGAAAATGGTGCCGAACGCTGCTCTCCAAAATGTACGACCGCTCCTGGCTCGAATTTTTGTAAAGACTTTTGCAGGAAGTCATAATTGTTAATATCGCCGATAAACAACTCGATCGATTTACCAGTCAATTCGTACCAGCGTTGGATCCGCTGGTGAATGGTCGAGATCGGTGTAAGTGTTTCTACGCCTAATTCTAAATCCCAATGCCGCCGCACCAAACTGTCCAGAATGCCGACTTCATACCCTCGACTGGACAGGTACAGCGCAGTTGCCCACCCACAATAACCATCGCCACCAATCACCAGGACTTTCATAAATACTTACTAAAGTTATTAATGTTATGAGTCAATATTCGCTCAATGTATCAGGACAAGGGCAAACAAGTAAACCACGATCGTCAAAAATTAAGGTTAAGAACTGGTTAACCCAGGTAGCAAAGCCTTTAATTTTTGGACGCTTTCCTACTGTAACTGATTAAAACTACATAGCTCAAACTGACATAATTAGTAAAAATGAACGCTAAAAAACTCCTCGTCCCACCAGGGGAAAAAATCGATCTCGATGACTACGATCCCGCAGACACAGGTGAATTCACAGACAAACAAGCGGGACAAGTCAAATTAGCTGCGGATATCGAACGCTTGTCAGAATATCAAAATATTCTCTATGCTCAGAATAAATTTTCGGTATTAATTATTTTCCAAGCGATGGATGCTGCTGGTAAAGATAGCACCATCAAACACGTAATGTCAGGGGTCAATCCCCAAGGTTGCCAAGTATTCAGTTTCCAAAGTCCTTCGAGTGAAGAATTAGACCACGATTACTTGTGGCGCATCCATAAAGCTCTGCCAGAACGCGGTCGAATCGGGATTTTCAATCGATCGCATTATGAGGAAACACTTGTCGTCCGGGTACATCCGGAGTTACTTGCTGCCCAAAGTTTGTCAACTACCGATAAACATCAAAAAATTTGGCAGCAGCGATTTCAAGAAATCAATGACTTCGAGCATTATTTAACGAATAATGGGACGGTCATCATCAAGTTTTTTCTGCATGTCTCGAAAGCCGAGCAAAAGAAGCGATTTTTAGAACGTATCGATTCACCCACAAAACACTGGAAATTTAGTGCTGCTGATATCAAAGAGCGCGAGCGCTGGGATGACTATCAAGCAGCCTACACGGATGTCTTCAACCACACGAGTACCAAAGCAGCACCCTGGTATATCATTCCTGCCGATCGCAAGTGGTATACACGGCTGGCCGTTGCTGATATTATTTGTAGTCGCTTCAAGCAACTCGATCTCGCTTACCCAACCCTCAGTCCCGAACAGGAAGCTCAAATATCAGCCGCAAAAAAAAGCCTCGAACTGGAATAATAAAATGTATTTTATAATTATCAATAGCGCTCGATCGTTAACTTAAGTTGGAGTGTGTAGCCTTTTTTACTCATAAGCTAATGGGATTGGAACAGCTTGATGTAAAATCTTATTCTTACTCTATTCCAGCCCCTAGCGATTATCTTCTGACTACCTGCAGCCACCATCAAAATACATAAATATGATGTTTTTCAAGGGAATTAGAATTAAGCTTGCAAGCTATGCTTTCGATATAGTCAATGGCAATTTCCGGCAGGAACGGCAGCACCTGCAAGATATCGTAGAGATTCTACAAGAACCTACATTGGCGGCTGTCGTTAACGATCGCAATCGAAAACAGGCGATCGAGCTAATCACCAGCCACCATTTGTTTGAAGATAATAGTTTTGCTTGTGAGAAAATAAAGTTTTTTATTATCGCTACTCACGTTTGCGACAAGCTATTAGCACTAGCTCCAGCTTGCGAGATGGTTAACCAAGATCTCCTTCAAGTTCAGATCGATCGATCCTTACAGTCCCACTCCACACCTCAACACTAATCTCGATCTAAACCTAACCATCATTTAGTCAAACCGAGCGCCTAAATGTTAGCGATCCACGCTCGGTTTGACTAAATCTCCGGCAGTATTTAAGGTGACATAGACTAAGTTATCGTTGAATTTAACAGGTGTGCAACTCGATTGCTAACTGTATTTGCGACTACCTAAATGGATGAAATCTCGCAAACATCGATCGCTAATTCTCAAAGCGATCGGTAAAATACGGTTAGAGTCGATCGATAAAGGCGTAATCTGACGATCTGATTTACTCAATTTGAGGATCGATTAAATTCCACAAGCACCTGTCGCTTTAAGGATCTTAGTTTGGTTGCCACGACCGATCGAAATTGCGGCATCATAGCTAGCTCCTTCATTCTCTGGACTGGTTCCGATCTAATTTACCCTAACATTCAGAGTACCAGAGCGATAGGTAGCAATCGCACCACGTTTGTTTTTGACTTCGAGCACTGAGGTTAAAAGAGTATCTTTGCCCTCGATATTCATTAACGCTTGGCTTTGTAACTGTGACTGAGATGCCGATAAGAATACATCACGTTTTTGTCGATCGTTAGCTAAATACAAATTGCAATATGTACCTTGAATTTTCAGTGCGCTGGTGTTGCGAATATTGCCAATCGAGATTGAATTAGTTTTGGCGAGGCCGACGATGTGAATATTGGATGCGATCGATATTAAAATCGTACTGCCGATCGCTAAGTTAGATCTTGAAAGAACTCGCATGTTTAAATAATAGTTAGATGACAAATGACTATTGATAACTACATTGTTTTCTAGATATTGTCGCTAGCAGTTCTTAACCGAGAAGTATTGCAATCGGTTCTACTTACGCTCCGATGTTATAAATTCAGAAGATAATTGAAGGCAGAAATGCGCCTGCGGGCTGATGATAGAGACCGATGCTCATCAACGTCATCGGTTGGACGACTCGCAGCCCTTGTTGCAAACACCAGCGGAACAGTTGACTATTGCGGCTCGGCAGAAGTAGCCCTGACCCCTCAAAAGATTTGGCGGCACCGATTAATGCTTTGAGACTTTCATTACTCGTACCCACCGCATGACCAAAAAACCCGATTGAGGTAGCATAACCAGTAATTTGAGCGTCATGTTCGACGACGGTAGCCGTACCCTGTTGAATCGCACCGCTCAATTCTCGATCGCGCTCGAAGCCATGCACCTGCTGACAGAGCTGATTACAAGCTGCACGATCGTCTACTGTTGCCGAGCGAACTGTATAGCCGGGAATTTCGATGCCCAGAGCCTGTCCTTGGAGATTTGCCAATGGTTCCTGGACATCAAAACCTAGCTTGGTATATAGAGCCAAAGAACGGTTATGAAATGCCCCCTGAACTAGCCGCACGCCTGCAACGTGCTGCTGTTGAGCGCGAGCGAGTACTGCCTGCATCAGATGTCTGCCCACAGCAGCGTTTTGGCTGCGGGGACAGACGGAGAGCGGGCCAACACCCGCAATAACCGACTCTTCCCAGAGAAAATTACTACCCACGATCTGCCCATCTACCTCTGCCACTACCGAGTAAACATCTGGGCGAGAAAATATCACTGACATAAATCCTTGGGTAGCTTCTACCGATGGCAGATCTGGGGGGAAGTTGTGATGCTCGGAAATCGTCTTAAAGGCTTGATAGCAGATCTCACTGCAGATCTGGGCATCGTCAGGAGTACCAGATCTCAGTTTGAAAGTCATTTCAGCTACTGTTATTACCTGTTGCATCTGGCTACTCCAGTGATGTGTGAGGTTGAATCTCTTGGATACTCTTAGTTTCGCCCCACTTTATTTGTAACACCAGCTTACATAAATTAAGTTAACATTTAACTTAATCAGTGAAGCACTCGATCTCGAAGTCGATCGAGATTTATCGATCGACTTGTTAAATTACGGGGATCGAGACAGCAGCACGTCGATCTAGAAACGATCGTTCGCGGAGCATCACTCGATCGGCCGATTACCGAAGGCAGATCTTCGACTACCGCGCCAAACTCCAGGGGGCATCCCGACATACCGCTTAAACGCTCGATTAAAAGCTGCTTCTGACTCATAACCTACTTGAATTGCAATTTTGGCGATGCTGTCGTCACTATACTGCAACTGTTGAGATGCTAATTGGAGTCGCCAATAAGTCAAATACTTCATCGGCGGTTGTCCTAACAATTGGGTGAAGCGGGCAGCCAAGGCCGAACGCGACATATTCATTCGATCGGCTAAGGCAGAAACAGTCCAAGGATAAGCCGGATCGCCGTGAATCCGCTCCAGTACCTGACTCACAATGGGATCTTTGAGAGCAGACCACCATCCAATCTGCTGAGCTGGCAAATTCTGCAGATAGTTCCGCAAAATCTCGATAAACATGAGTTCGACTAGCCGTGTCAGCGAACACATGCTCCCAGATTGGAAGCAGTCTGTTTCCTGGATAATGTAGCGCACACCAGCTGCTAATAGTGGTGCTGTCGGCTCGGCAACTGCCCGAACGTGTATTAGCGCTGGTAAGGTTTTGAGGAATGGATACAGCAGCAATTCTTCACACTGTAAGAATCCACAAACTAATTTGGTGACTTCTCCCCCACCGCCATACCTCAAAATCAGCGGCTCAGTCCAGGGTGGCTCGGGTAACAACTGACTCACAGGCACTGGCTCTCGATCGAGGCAATCTCCGAGGATGTGAGAATCTCCATGTGGAAAAATAATAATGTCACCCTGGGAAAGGAACTTGCGAGTGCCATCAATTGCTTGAAGCCAGCAGTTTCCTTTGGCAATGATGTGGAAAGGCAAAATATGTTGCGTCTGGGCCTGCAATGCGGCCACAAAATCGGAATGTGGCAAGGATTGCAGGATCCAGGGTGCAGAAAGTTCGGGGCGGAGGTGGAGCGCCCCAGAAAACCTGATACTGCGAAGGATGTCAGAGAGAATATCCCTGGGGATAGGGAGTAAGTCGGAGCGTCTCTCTGGAGTTTCGGTCAAAAATCCCAGAGCTTTAGTCATTGCCCGTTCAGCTTGAGGCGTTCAAGCTAGAGATATAGAAATTTGTACTCAGACAGAAGCTATCGCAGCCATCTAGCGACTCGATCGCCCAGATAGCCTGTCTTAATTGTAATACTTTAGGAGACTGTGATGGTCGAACAAACTCTTCCTGCCACGCGCAAAAATAAGACTGCTCGACTTGCAGCGTTTCTGTATGGTTTGGTCTGCTATGCAATCAGCGTAGGGACACTGCTTTATCTGGGCGGATTTGTTGGGAATTTTGGCGTTTTCCGGTCGATCGATTCAGCACCCACGCTCTCATGGGACAAGGCTTTGCTAATCGATGCTGCCTTGCTAGGGATCTTTAGCCTTCAACACAGTGTGATGGCTCGTCCCGGCTTCAAAACCTGGTGGACTCAATTTGTACCAAAACCCATCGAACGGAGCACTTACCTCTTGTTTACGAGCCTCTGCTTGGGTATTCTGTTCTATTTTTGGCAACCGATCGGGGGTACTATTTGGCGTGTCACAAATACTACGGGGGTTGCTATTTTCTATGCCTTATTTGCATCTGGTTGGTTGCTGTTGCTAGTGGCAACCCTCTACATCAATCACTTCGATCTGTTTGGTCTGCGCCAAGTTTGGCTCTATCTGCATGGGAAAGAATATACCCCACTCAATTTTGCAACCCCTGGTCTTTATAAATATGTCCGTCATCCCATTTATGTCGGTTTGCTGTTAGCCTTCTGGTTCGCGCCGACGATGACGGTGACTCACCTAGTGTTTGCACTGATTACCACAGCATATATTGTGATTGCCATTCAGTTTGAAGAACGCGATCTGATGGATGTGTTTGGCAAGAAATATGCAGATTATCGTCTTCGAGTGCCAATGCTAGTTCCGTTCACTCGCCAGCACGAACGATAGGCAATCGCGGCGCTCGCAGCATTACCAAGGGGCATTTAGTCGAACAACTAACTCAAGGAGAACTCTCATGACCGTATATCTAATCGCAGACATTAAAGTCACCGATAATACATGGATTCCGGACTATGCTACAAATATTCGTGACATAGTACATAGTCATGGTGGAAAATACCTTTCCCGCAGTGGAAATATTACAACAATTGAAGGTAAAGAACTAGAAACAACTTTAGTTGCCTTGATAGAATTTCCGTCGATCGAGATAGCAAAAGAGTTTATTAACGATCCAGCCTACGCAAAATATCGTCAAGCTCGTCAGTCTGGTAGTATCAGCAGCCTTCATCTAATCGATGACACTGATGTGGCAGGAACTATCCCTTATTTACCAAAAGGTTAATATCGCCAATAATTTAGAGTAGATGTAGCAACCTTTCTAGCGATTTAGCTCCTTTATGGCGATCGACAGCATATTCTCAATAGTCTTAGCTTATTGAAAATACAATCGCTACGATCCAATGGCTTCGTTTTAATTATGTTTCGATCGCTTGGACTAGCGGAATGTGGGCTGTTGACGAGCGATCTCCGATTTTACTCTTTGACCTTCCTTTCGGATACAAGGGGCAATTCATGAATTGCCCCTACTGAATTGCTCCTTCACCTTACAACCCATCATTGTTGATAACTCCCAATCGATAGCCCTTACCATAGACAGTCTGAATCAACTCTGGAGCGCCTTTTACTTCGATTTTACGCCGTAGGAGCCGGACGAGTGCAGCGAGGACATTACTATTCGGCGGCGTAGTTTGACCCCATAAATATGCTTGAAGGCGTTCGTGGGTAACGACTTGTCCAGCGTACTGCATCAAATAGCTGAGTAATTGGGTTTCTTTATCTGAGAGTTCGATACTGCGACCGTGCAGATAGGCAAGTTGATTGTCCGCATCCAATTCGAGTTCGTCTACTTGCAACTTAGAGTGAGTTGGATGGGGATCGACATTGTGAACTCGCCGCAGCAGCGCGCGGACTCTCGCTAGTAATTCCCGCAGCTCGAACGGTTTGACTAAATAGTCATCAGCACCTGCATCCAAGCCGAGGACGCGATCGTCGAGTGTATCCTTAGCCGTCAAAAATAAGACAGGGGTGAGATCGCCACGCGATCGCAACTGTTGACAAATTTGTAACCCGGTCAGGTCTGGCAACATCCAATCCAAAATTAGTAGGTCGTAATCTCCAACACTTACCAAATTAGCTCCAGTGCGACCATCTGCGGCGACATCGATGACATAACCTTCCCTAGTTAACAGCCGACTCAATGGTTCGGTCAAAGCAGGTTCGTCATCCACAAGCAAAATTTTCATATCGAGTTTGTGAGACAGAAATGAACGATCTGGAGTAGTGCGAGGGTATGATAAGAGCAAATAGACTCAAGATTAGCTATCATCGGGTAGCTCACCTATCTCGATCCAAAATTAGTTAATAATCTTATCTTCAGTACTGGCTTGGCATCCAGGCATCCGCTCTTTGTCGCGCTCTAGCTAAAAATGTTATGGGGCTATAATTGTGAAACCGGGTGGCATCATATTTATTTTAGATTCTGTCCGTTGTGTAATTATCATTCCGAACTACTTCGCAATCGATATTCTACTGCCAGAATCGATCGACAGCGCCAATGAATCCGATAACTAGCTCTGTCGATCGATTTCATCAATCCTTTATCGCTCCTTAGTTCGAGGCGTAAATCCAGGTTATGCAACCACCAATTTCATTGGGAACCCTGCTACAACAGCGTTACCTCGTCACCAAAGTGTTAGGTCAAGGGGGTTTTGGTCGTACGTATCTAGCTCAAGATACCGGATGTTTTGATGAGATGTGCGTGCTAAAAGAATTTAGCCCCACCGATCGCGGTCGCGACGCAATGAAAAAGTCTAAGGAGCTATTTCAGCGTGAAGCTCAAGTATTGTACCAGATTAACCACCCTCAGATTCCCAAGTTCCGGGCCAACTTTGAAGAGCAAAAACGGCTGTTTTTGGTGCAGGAATATGCTGAAGGCAAAACAGTCGCCAAAACGCTCAGCGAACGTCTCAAAAACAGTAAAACTTTTACCGAAGCTGAAGCCGTCAAATTTTTACAAGATATGCTGCCCGTGCTAACGCATATCCACAATATGGGCATCATTCACCGCGATATTTCACCCGATAATATTATTTTTCGCGATCGCGATAAACTCCCCGTGCTAATCGACTTTGGCGTGGTCAAAGCTGGCGTGACACAGCTAGAAGTATCCACCCAAATTCATCAAGGAACTACTGTCGGTAAAGCTGGCTATGCTCCTGGCGAGCAACTTCAAACTGGAGAAGCTTATGCCAATAGCGATTTGTATGCCTTAGCCGTCACAGTGGTGGTGATGATGACCGGACGTAAACCGGAAAGTCTGATCGACAAAAGTACGATGACTTGGAAATGGCATCAGTGGGTACCGACGCTCACACCTTGGTTCGCCAAAATCCTCAATAAAATGCTCAGTCGGGTACCCAATAGCCGCTATCAATCGGCCAACGAAGTCGCACAAGCTTTGCGATCGGTATCGGACTTCATTGGTACCTCAGCAACAGATCCAGACCCACAGCCAAGCGAGATCGATCGACCTCGCGAAGTATCCCGTCAACAACCCAGCTCCGAGCCGCCAGCATCAACGAACTCGCGATCGTCAGTACCGCTGTCGCGCGGCAAACGGACGACTGGAGTTAAGTCCAATGCCAAGGTTAATAAGTCCTCGCACCAAAATCCCCTTCGTGGTATTCTCAATTCTCCGTGGGGAATTGCGCTAGGTTCGGCAGCAGCATTTATGGTCGTCATCGTGCCATTATTCTTTGCCATCAAATCGATGATGCCATCAAATACAGGCAATAAAACTTCTGATGTAATCGCCACTCCAACTGCTGTACCAGCGGTCTCGAACGCTCCTGTCAGTCAGACCCCAGAAGTCACAACTCCCACACCATCGCCTGTAGCGACAACCCCTGCAACAACAGCAGTGGCTGAAAACTTAGTAGTTGAAGTCGGTAAATCTAGCATCAAAGAAGGTCTGCTCGACCCAACCCGCCCGACCGTAATTAGTATCGGGAATTTGGTTGCTGGGCAAAAACTCAAAGCTAGCTTAATCGTCAACCCACCTGGGGCAACAATGAATATCATGGCACCGAATCAGGCAAATGTGGATGTCTATGCCAAAAATAGCGTTAACTGGGAAGGGATGTTGCCGCTAGCTGGTGACTATCGGATCGAGATCGTCTCACCGCCAGGAGTTACCTTTAGTAACTATAAACTGGAAGTTACGCTCACAAATGCCGTTGATACTGCCGTGCCGACTCCTACTACCGCGACTACTCCGCTCAGTACGCCAGCCGTCAGGTAACTTCGTGCTGGCAGCTTCCGCCACAGCGTAAAATCAGAGATACCTGCCGATCGATTTAACCGCAAATTATGGATAACGAACCAGTCGAGCGCCAGATCTTTGATGACTCGATCGCAAATTTGGGACTCGATCGCATCAGCCGTCATATTCTGATTTGTGCCGACCAAACGAAACCGCTATGTTGCGATCGCGCCGCTAGTTTAGAATCATGGGACTATCTCAAACGCCGCCTTAAAGAATTAGGTCTAGATCGACCTAACGCAGATGAGGGCTGTATTTTTCGGACGAAGGCAAACTGTTTGCGGGTCTGTCATCACGGGCCGATTGTTGTTGTTTATCCTGACGGTGTTTGGTACCATTCTGCCACACCAGCAGTAATCGAGCGAATTATTCAAGAGCATCTATTAGCCGATCGGATCGTCACAGAATACGCATTTTTAACACATCCATTAATTAAAGTAGATTGAGACCGATCGGTGCTAACATTTCTGGCTAAAGTTTCCGAGCGATCGTCAAATCTTAAGCTGTTCGACATCTAGATCGAGTTATGGCTGATGGTTTTAGTGACTATACTTTAAACGGTCATAACCTGAGCTTTGTCAAAATGCTGAAAGCGGAGTGTGAGCAAGGAATCAAGCTCTTTTTTATGTTGCAGATGAGCATCATTTAGACATTCAGAGATGGCTGATGAGAACTGAGTAAAATCCTCATAATACTTGCCATATAAACATTTCTTTTTAACAAACTTCCAGAGCCTTTCAATCAAATTTAGATTGGGCGAATAAGTCGGCAAGTATAGTAATTCTATTTCCAAGGATTTAGCTAAATCTTGGACAACTCGACATTTTTGGTATCGAGCATTGTCTAAAACCAGAGTAATGGGAATGCTCAGTCCTAGGTCAGCTAATTTTTGCAGAAGTTCACAAATCTGAATAGCAGTGATATAGCTGTCATTAGTAACCAAAATAACTTCATGAGTAATGGCATTTAATGCTCCCAGCACATTGAACCGTTTTCTCCCTGAAGGTGACTTAATAAACAGCCGTTGAAAACACCAAATCATCCCCAAAAAAGCTCCCATGACAAAGTGAGCCGCATCCACGAAGAAAACCGCTCTTTTTCCTTGTCTTGCCTCTTCTAACCTGGGTTCTAGCTTATTTATTTTATATTCTTCCTGTTCATCGGGATCTGCTTTAGAAGGAATAGCCCCAACTTTCAAACATCGCATCCCTATTGATTTCAGGAATTTTTGGATCTGGGTTGGACTGCGTTTAATTCCGGTAAGATTTTCAATCTGATTTACAGCTTCATTTATGGTAGCTGGAGGATTCAATTTCAAATACTCTTTGATAGTTGTCTGATGTAATTTTAATTCACTTTTGGGTTGATAAAAGTTAATTTCTTTGAGTTTTTCTATACCACCAGCCTGATATTGTTGACAATATTTTCTCAATGTATTAGGTGAAATGTTTGCTAGCCTACAAATCATATTTAAAGGTAAGTTTTGACTTTTAAGCCATAATACTTCCATCTTCAACTGGACCCTGGGATGAGGATGGTGAAATCTTTCATAATTTAATATTTCTCGATCTTCTTCCGTAAAGTTTAGATTGCTCATCCCTCAAGCTCCACTTTTTCCTTGACTTTACTAGACTATCATCTCTTCGATCGCCGATGCTCAAGTTATGCCCGTGTAAAGTATAGTGGCTAGTGGCTAGTGGCTGTGGCTAGTCATGGTAAATATTTGAGGATTATTTGCGAGCTTAATAATCGACTATCGAACGATCGATTTGAAGGCCTGTCAGCTTACCTCGATCCTATACCCAAGCTTGCCAGATGTATCGCATCGAAGTAGCAGCGCCAATCCTTTAGATCGATCGCTGCGAGAATTTTTAATTTTATCCACTAGTCCGAGCTTATTTATCATTCGGATACAATGATTACCACTCAAGCGCAATCTTAGAGTATTATCTATAGACACCTACCCCTGAATACTTCTGGCCAAAGCCTTTCTGTTTAGAAGGATTCGATTGACAGCAGCTTCGTTACCTTAAAGGCTGGGTGGCGGATTTCAAGGCTGTAAATATCTAGAACAGATCTGCCAAATATTTACATTTGGTAAAATCGATCGCTTAGCTACTAACATTAAAATGCTTTCTTTAGAGCGATGTTGTTTGAGTGAGTTTAATAAAAGGTAGTAGTTCGATTGCTGTCGTAGCGATTCGGGTTTCCCGAAGTAAAAAAAGCGATGCTCCGATTGGAGCGGTTGCGCTAACGAGATAGACGGCAAGCCGTTCGGATTAGGTGGTTAAATATAAATTCTCTGTCATTACAAACGATTAACTCTAGTCAGAAGATTATGAAAGCAGTTGGTGGAAAAGACCGCAAACGATTACTATTAATCGATGATGACCCCAATCTCATCTTGTTAGTCAAGGATTATCTAGAGTTTCGGGGCTATGAAGTGGTCACTGCCGACAATGGGAAAGAAGCGTTGCAACTGCTTTCTCAAGATCTTCCCGACATGATCGTTTGTGACATCATGATGCCAGAGATGGATGGTTACGGATTGATCGAGAATGTCCGTCAAGATCCGCGTACTAGTTGGATTCCCGTACTATTTCTCTCTGCCAAAGGTCAAAGCCAAGATCGGATCAAGGGTTTGAACTTGGGTGCTGACGTGTATATGGTCAAACCCTTCGAGCCAGAAGAACTCGTCGCGCAAGTTGAGTCCTCGCTCAAACAAACCAATCGGCTGTTATTACACAACGACGGCATCGGTGAAGATAATTCCCCGATTCAAGTTCCGGCATGTGTGGAACTGACACCTACAGAACTCAAAGTCGTGCAGTTAGTAGCCAGAGGACTCGCAAATCGGGAAATCGCCCAACAGATGAATGTCAGCCAACGGACGATCGAAAGTCATGTCTCGAACATGCTCGGCAAAACCGGACTGAGTAATCGCACGGAATTAGCGCGGTGGGCGATCGAAACCAGAATGGCGTAAGTTAGTGCCTAGTAATTTAGCCAGTAGGGTGGGCATCGCTCACCACAAGGGTTTGAGCTGATTTATAGATCGCCAACTTTAGTTTTCATTTACCTCGATACATTTCAGTAACCACTGTCGCTAAACGTTTCATCGCGATCGCAATATCTTCATCGCTGGCAGTGAGACTGATGCGGATGCATTGTTGTTTGTGTGCCCAGTCTTCGCGCAAGCCCGGAAAAAATGAATTGCCAGGGACGACGATGATGCCGACTTGCTTGAGTGCTTGATACAGTTCCCAATCAGTTCCGGGGAGATCTTGGAACCACATCCAGGCAAAAATCGCGCCCTCGCCACGGTGGAGATACCACGGGAGATCTTGAGGCATCGATTCATTCAATCCGGCTTCGAGCACGGTAAATTTGTGCTGGTAATAAGGCCGAATGACGCTAGTTGCTAAATCTGCTAACCGACCGCTGGCAATGGCTTTGGCTGCGATCGCTTGTCCGTAGCGAGAGGAGTGGATGCACATATTAGTTTGGAATGATTCCAGCGCACCAATGTATTTTTCACTACCTAAAGCAATCCCGATTCTTTCTCCAGGCAATCCCGCCTTGGATAAGCTCATACAGTGCAGAATATTTTCACCAAATACCGGAGTCATCTCTGTAAAGTTGAGTGCTGGAAATGGTGGGGCATAAGCCGAATCGATCAACACTGGCGCATCGTAACTAGCTGCTAGAGCGGCGATCTTCTGGACTTCTTCATCTGTGAGCACATTGCCGGTCGGATTGCACGGACGCGAGAATAAGACGCAACCAGTATCTTCACCAATTTGTAACTGACTGAAATCTGGGCGATATTTAAAGCTATGATGGGCGGCATCGATATCTAACGTCGGCTTGTAAGCAACTACCGAATCTGGGGCGATCGCCATCCCCCCATAACCCGTATAATCGGGACTCAACGGTAAGACTACCTGCTTCATGTTTCCGCTAGCCGTATGCCCACCAAAGGCATTGGTGGCATAGAAATATAGACTTTGGCTGCCAGGAGTGATTAAGACATTTCGCGCAGTCAAAGCCAGCTGATAACGCTGATTAAAATCAGTGACGATCGCATCGATTAAGGGTTGATAACCTTGACTCGAACCATATCTACAGACAACTTCGCCATAATCGGGGCCAGCTAATAATTCATGTGTATAATCTCGCCACATTTGCTCGATCTCTGGCAAAATCACTGGATTACCCGCGCTCAGATTGATAAACTCTTGCCCTTTTCTAGCTGAGAGCGTCTCTTGAATATCCTTCATGATGGCGCGAACGCCGCTCAGATTGGACATTTGGGTGCCGATTTGCGATAGTGCGAGATTCATAATAACGAAGGGCGATCGATCCGAAGTTACAGACATTATAAACAACGACTCTACCAAGTTGTCTATAATTGAGTCTCGCTGAAGGTAATAATTTCACTTGAAAAACTAGATCTAATGTACGCCAAATGACTAAAACTCATTAATTAAGCTTCAGCAGAAATTAAAGTGTAGGTAATGGGTTAAACGACGATCGATCGCTAACAAACCAGGAGGTAAATAACTTGACTAGAGTTGGAATTGGGATTCGCACGGCAACCAAACGGACAGAACGTGCTAAAGGACAAATTCACGTCTATGATGGGGCGGGTAAAGGTAAATCCCAAGCTGCTTTGGGTGTGGTATTACGCACGATCGGGTTGGGTATCGAGTCGGGTGCAGATACTCGGATCTTGTTACTCCAGTTTTTGAAAGGAGCCGATCGGGAGTACGATGAGGATGCCGCGATCGCCGCGCTCAGAAGAAGTTTTCCCCATTTAATCGATCGAGTCCGAACGGGTAGGTCGGAATATTTCGGTAGAGATGAAGTCATCGAATTCGATCGAGCCGAAGCCAATCGGGCTTGGACGATTGCTAAAGGCGCGATTTTCTCGGATTTATATTCGGTCATCGTGCTCGATGAAATGAATCCTGCGTTGGACTTAGGCTTGCTCGATGTCGCTGAAGTCGTAAACATCCTACAAGCCAAACCCCTTCACCTCGAAGCGATCGTGACCGGGAGAGATACCCCCGCAGCTTTACTAGAGATTGCCGATTTACATTCAGAGATGAAAGCACATCATCACCCCGAAGCCGCAGCGCAAGGGATTAGGGGCATCGAAATTTATACAGGTGCTGGCAAAGGTAAATCTACAAGTGCCCTGGGTAAGGCTTTACAAGCGATCGGGAAAGGCATCGGCGAAGACCGATCCCATCGAGTATTAATTATGCAATGGCTCAAAGGTGGTACTGGCTATACAGAAGATGCCGCGATCGATGCTCTGAAAAAAAGTTATCCGCAATTAGTAGACCATCATCGGTGCGGTGGCGATGCGATCGTGTGGCGTGGCAAACAGCAGGAGATCGACTTTATCGAGGCAGAAAGAGGCTGGGAAATTGCCAGTAGTGCGATCGCTTCTGGACTCTATAAGACGATTATTCTCGACGAGTTAAATCCTACGGTCGATTTAGATCTTCTCCCTCAAGATCCGATCGTCCAGTGCCTACGCGATAAACCTGAAGACACGCAAGTAATTATTACGGGACGCTGTTTTAATACTCCCGCCTACTTCGATCTGGCTAGCGTCCATTCGGAAATGATCTGTCACAAACATTATGCCGATCGGGGTGTAGATCTCAGAAGAGGCGTGGATTTTTAGTTAATTGTTATTTTATTGTCTCTCCCATGACCCGCACTAACCCCGAAATCTGGACGCAACTCCTCCAACAACTCCTCGATGGTCGATCGCTCAGTCGATCGCAATCAACCACACTCATGCAGGGCTGGCTCAACGGTGACATTCCGCCCGTCCTTTCTGGAGCGATTTTAGCGGCTCTAGAAGCCAAAAAAATTACCGCCCCCGAACTTGCAGGAATGGCGCAGGTATTGCAATCACCCGCGATCGAACATGCTGTTCCAGCGATCGACACCTGCGGTACAGGTGGCGATGGCGCATCTACCTTCAATATCTCCACCGCAGTGGCATTTGTTGCGGCAGCAGCAGGTGTCAAAGTAGCAAAACATGGCAGTAGGTCTGCATCCAGTCGCGTCGGCTCCGCAGACGTATTGGAGGCGCTGGGGGTAAGGTTGACCGCTCCATCAGAATGTGTGACCGCTGCGTTAGATAAAGTCGGGATTACCTTTTTATTCGCCCCTGGCTGGCACCCCGCCATGAAAGCCGTGGCTCCGCTGCGTCAGGAATTAAAAATTAGGACGGTATTCAACCTCATCGGCCCGCTCGTCAATCCCCTGCGCCCGACAGGACAAATTATCGGTGTATTTACATCTCATCTGCTGGAAACGATCGCTGAAGCAGCAGGTCTTTTAGGTACTCAACAAGCGATCGTGTTACACGGTCGCGAGCGATTAGATGAGGCTGGTTTGGGCGATGCCACAGACTTGGCGATTTTAACTAATGGTGAAGTCAAACTTACTAGCATCGATCCTGTGGAATTGGGACTTACCCCCGCACCACTTTCGGCCCTTAAAGGCGGCGATGTCGCCGAAAATGCGGCAATTCTCACCGCAATTTTGCAAGGTAAAGGGACTCCCGCCCAACGCGATGCAGTCGCACTCAATGCGGGATTAGCTTTGCAAGTGGGTAATCTCGTACCCCTGGGAGCACATTATCAAGGTATAGAGCTGGCAAAAACAGTAATCAGTAGTGGTGTTGCTTGGGATAAGCTGACCGAACTAGTTAAGTTTTTGGATGTGGTGGATTAATATCTTCGCATTGCTGAATTCAATGACAATCTATTTTAGTAGGGGCAATTCATGAAGCGGCTCCCGCCCGTCGGGTTCCCCGACGCGAAAAGCGGATGGAATCGTGCTGAGGTCTCCTTAGTGTGCGTTCCACCAAGCAGGGAGACAAGACATTGCCCCTACTAAAATTTTTAATATTTAATTCACTTATCGTATCTTTGGATCGATCGCTTATTTTAAGTACTCTTTACTGATTTTTTAGATTTTAGCTGAGATGATTTCAATTTACGTTTGAACGCGATAATCGAGCCACCAGCGATGAGCGAACCCAAGATATTTGTTGGTTCGGGCACAGAGGCAGACACGGTATTAAATGCTAAATTACCGATGAGCTGATGCCCAGTGGTAGTTGGGTGAAACGGGTCCCAAAAAAGATAAGAATTAGGATCGTTACAAATACTATTCACACTCAAGCATGAGTCAGTGACATTGGTAAATCCAAAATTGCTAGGATTGGTAGTAACCTGTTTAAATAATGAATTAACGTCTAACAAATTCAAATTAACACTAGGATTAACTTGGCGTAAATTATTAATACCTGCTGCTAGACCAGCATTATGAAATTGGGTCAAAGTATTCAAAGCCGTCGCATTAGCAGGAATTTTATTAACAAGCGGAATAGCACCTAAATCCGGTAAATTGGAAACTAAAATATTTTTAGCACCGCGTCCGATCAGCGCAGAGATCTCACCAGCCAAATTACCGACGGGTACAGTTGGATCTGTAATTCCAGCGCCCAGATAGTCATTGGCTCCGCCCCAAATAATATAGAGGGCATCAGCATCGCTAATAGAACTACCTGCAAGCTGATTTTGAATTCCACCCAAAGCAGTAACGCCCGTGGTGGTATTTACCGTTCCTGTCGTGGCACCACCTGCCGCGAAATTAGTATTTTTATCGATCGCTAAACCTAGACTGGCGGCTAGATACTCCACCCAAATCGGGCCGTTAGAGAACCTGCCACCAGTAGCAGCACCATACGGTGGAGCAGGATCGCTTGTAGTCTTCGTTAGGTCATATGCTCGGCCCAGATCGGACAAGCTATCGCCATAAACAACCAATTGACTGAATGTTGCCGCGATCGCGTTCATCGGGGCGAGAGTAGCTGCTAAAATCAATCCACAAACGATCGAAAATCTTTTCATGTGGTTTATTTTGGTTCCGATCGAACCAAATAAGAATTAGATCGAATACAAAAGAAATACCTTCTTTATATCTTAATAGTACCCTCACCCATGTGATGTAGTAACAAGCACGATCGCTGAAACTGCTTGTTAAATTTAATACAGCAATCGATCGATAAGGTCGAATCCCTGCCTGACGATCTACAGGAGCAAGTTGCCGAGTATATTGCCGATCTTGAAGATGAAGCAAAATGGGAGTATTCCTTTCAGAGATCGCGCACTAATTTAGTGGCGACTGCCCAACAAGCGAAGCGAGAGATTACCGAAGGTAAGTCAGTGCCAATGGATTACGATCGGTTATGAAGTCTGCAACGCTGCCCTCATTTTGGGCTGAATACCGAAAACTTAGCAACCCAATTAGAGAAAGAGCGCGAAAAACATATCGCCTTTGGGCTGACAATCCGTTTCATCCCTCGCTACATTTCAAGTGCATCGACAGTAAGGAGATCATTTGGTCGGTTTGAGTAACACGAAACTATCGTGCTGTGGGAATTTTGGAAGACGATACGGTGACATGGTTTTGGATCGGTAGCCATGACGATTATCAACAATTCTACTAAATAAGTCGATCGAGTAAAACAATCGATCGAGTGAGATTTAACATTCAATACTTCTGGTAATTTATCTTCACTATCTAGTTGTGATAATTTTATGTTTGTCATCGATTAGATGTCTGTATGGAGTAAGTCGATTCAGCAAGCATTGAAAATAACTATCGACTTCGACTTTATTCGCATTGCGGATTGGTGGTAATTGCGTGAAGACAAGCATTTAAAACTAGATCTTTAACGTTATCCAATCCATGAGTTCTGATATATAAAAAGGCGCGACTCAACCCTTTGGCGATCGCATCGGTAAATTCAGCTCTAGATAAATCCCAATCTCGATCGTCGATTTTCAATGTACTCATATGTTAAAATTAGCCCTTCTCAAGTTTCGTTGATAAATTATAGTTGTTGAGGGTCGATCGGATGAGTAGCTTAAAAGGTCGGGATTTACTGAGCATGACAGATCTCAGTACTGAGGAGACGCTCGCGCTATTACAACTTGCTGCCGACCTCAAGCAGGGCAAGATTAAGCCAGTTTGTCAGCAGACTTTGGGATTACTTTTTTATAAGGCTTCGACGCGCACGCGGGTAAGTTTTTTTGCGGCGATGACGCAGTTAGGCGGACAGGCGATCGATTTGAATATCGGTGCGATGCAAATCGGTCGGGGCGAACCATTGGCTGACACGGCGCGGGTATTAGATCGGTATCTAGATGTATTGGCAATTCGTACTTTCGACCACGCCGACGTACATACTTATGCCAAGTACGCGCAGATGCCAATTATCAATGCCTTGACAGACTTCGAGCATCCGTGTCAGGTATTGGCAGATTTACAGACGATTCAGGAAAATTTCGGACAGTTGGCAGGGTTGAAACTTGCCTATCTGGGCGATGGCAATAATATGGCACACTCGCTGATGCTGGGTTGTGCGATCGTGGGGATGGATATCGCGATCGCCTGTCCTGCTAATTTTATGCCAGATCCACAGGTAGTTACTCAAGCAAAATCGATCGCGGTAATTAAAGGGACACAAGTAATTGTTACCCAATCTGCCGAAGAAGCTGTCAGTGGAGCGAATGTAGTATATACCGATGTCTGGGCAAGTATGGGACAAGAATCAGAATCGGATACGCGCATTCCGGTGTTCCAACCCTATCAAGTCAATGCTCAGTTATTAACTATCGCCGATCCTAGCTCGATCGTGTTGCACTGTCTCCCGGCGCATCGGGGTGAAGAGATTACCGATGATGTCTTAGAAGGTACTCGATCGCGCGTTTGGGATCAAGCTGAAAACCGGATGCACGCTCAGAAAGCTTTGTTGGCAAGCGTTCTAGGTGCTGTTTGATGTCGTTAGATTTTTTTCTAACACTCCACTATCTAGCTGAATAATTTGTCCTAGCGATCGAGATCGAGTCTAGAATACAAGGGATAGATAGACTTTATCTTCTCAACACTCGACCGCCGCAGCCGGCGCACAAGCTTCGCAATGCCAACCGCCACCACCTCCACTCTTACTCATCGCCCGCAACTGCTCGCGCCAGCAGGAAATTGGGAATGTGCCAAAGCCGCGATCGAAAATGGTGCAGACGCGATCTATTTTGGGTTGGAGCGGTTTAATGCCAGAATGCGGGCGGATAACTTTACCGAAGGCGATTTGCCCGAATTGATGTCATGGTTGCATCAGCGAGGTGTCAAGGGCTATGTCACGCTGAATACGCTGATTTTTACTCAGGAGTTACCCGCTGTCGAGCAGTATCTTCGCAGCATTATTTTAGCGGGAGTAGATGCCGCGATCGTTCAAGATGCGGGAATTTGTCGGTTAATTCGGCATTTATCGCCAGATTTTCCGATTCATGCGTCTACCCAGATGACAGTGACGAGTGCGGCTGGGGTAGAATTTGCCCACGAATTGGGCTGCAATTTAGTCGTGCTGGCGCGGGAATGTTCGCTGATAGAAATCGAGAAGATTCAGTCACAATTAGGCGATCGCAATATCTCAATTCCCTTAGAAGTATTCGTGCATGGTGCCTTGTGCGTTGCCTATTCTGGGCAATGTTTGACGAGCGAATCATTAGGCGGTCGATCGGCAAATCGTGGTGAATGTGCCCAAGCTTGTCGGATGCCTTACGATCTGATTGTCGATAATGAATTATATAATTTAGGTGACAAAAAATACTTACTCAGTCCTCAAGATTTGGCTGGAATTTCCGTATTATCAGAAATAGTCAAAACTGGTGTGAGCTGTCTGAAGATTGAAGGACGACTCAAAACACCTGAATATGTTGCGAGCGTGACGCGAGTTTATCGATCGGCTTTAGATAAAATCTGTGCAGATTTAGCGCCGGAACTAGAGCGAGATCTCGATACATATAATCTGGAAATGGCATTCTCGAGGGGCTTATATACTGGTTGGTTTGAAGGCATCGACAATCAAGCTTTAGTACATGCCAGATTTGGGAAAAAACGCGGTGTATATTTAGGCGAAGTAACCAGAGTTTATCCCGATCGCGAGGCAATTACGATCGAGCCGATTGCCGATATTAAAGCTGGCGATGGGATCGTCTTCGACTGCGGACACCCAGAAGTCAGAGAAGAGGGCGGACGGGTATATGAGGTGTTTAAAGGTAATGGTAATAATGCTGAAACCATGCTCTCCTTCGGGCGCGGCGCAGTGAATTTTCGGCAGGTTTCGATCGGCGATAAAATCTGGAAAACCAGCGATCCAGAATTAGATAAAAAAGTCCGCCAGACTTATGCCGGCGATGTCCCGCAATTTCAACGTCCGATCGATTTAGAAATACATGGAGCAGTCAACCAGCCATTAATTGCGATCGCCCGCGATGAGATGGGGCATGTAGTCCAAGTAGAATCGGAGCTATTATTAGTTCCCGCCCAAAATCAACCATTAACTACCGACAAACTCAAATCTCAATTAGGACGATTGGGAAATACACCGTTTTGTTTGGGTAATTTGACAAATAATTTAGTTGGTGATCCGATCTTACCTGTCAGCGCACTCAACCAACTGCGACGGGAATTAGTTAATAAATTAACAGAGGTACGCAGCGAACCCAAACAGTGGCAATTATCGCCAACGCGTCAATTAAAAGATCTCTTGCCCGAAGTTGGAAATATATCGATCCAGCCGCCGCAATTAATTATTTTAGTGCGTAAATTAGACCAAATTCCCGCCGCGATCGCATCCGGTGCGGTGCTGATTTATTGCGAACTCGAAGATCCGCGTAAATATCGCGAAGCCGTCCAATTAGTTCGCGCCGTCAAACAGACAAAAATCAATCCGCCGCAGATATTTGTAGCACCACCGCGAATTACTAAATCTGGTGAAAATTGGATTTTAGAACAAGTGCGATCGAGTGATGCTGATGGTTATTTAATCAGAAATTACGACCAGTTAGAGTTTTTTAAAAGCGAACGGTGTGTCGGCGATTTTGCCCTGAATGTGGCGAATCCATTAGCTGCCGACCATTTCTATCAAAACTATACCCTGGAGCGGCTGACGGCTTCCTACGACCTAAATATCGACCAATTAACCGCCTTGATCCGCAGTTGTCCTCGCGACTGGTTTGAGGTAACGATCCACCAACACATGCCGATGTTTCATATGGAGCATTGCGTTTTCTGTGCGTTCTTATCTGAAGGAACCGATTATACCAATTGCGGTCGTCCCTGCGAAGAACATCAGGTGAAATTACGAGATCGAGTTGGTACCGAGCATATCCTCCAAGCTGATGCTGGCTGTCGCAATACGGTATTTAACGGCACCGCCCAAACTGGTGCTGAATACATCCACCGCCTGATTGCCTTAGGTGTCTATAATTTCCGGCTCGAATTTGTGAATGAATCACCAGCGCAAATCGGTCAAACGATCGGTTATTATCAACAATTAATCGGTGGTCAAATTAGCGGTACCGAACTGTGGAAAGATCTGAACCTGATCGATCGATTGGGTGTGACGCGTGGTTCTTTAGGTGTTTAAAAAAAAGCATCCCTAAATGCAGGCATGATAAGCGATCGAAACATCGCCAAAAGCATCGGTAGGGGCAATTCATGAATTGCCCCTACCGATGCTTCCATACATTAATTCAGCAACGCCGATTATTCCATCTGAGCGATGATGACAGTAATATTATCGCTACCGCCGTGTTGCTTGGCTGCATCGATCAAGGATTGCGCCGATTCTTCGATCGTACCTGTGTGCAGATGGCTGGCGATTTCATCATGGGGGACTTCTTCTGTCAAGCCATCGCTGCACAATAACACCCGATCGCCAGAGATGATATCTTGAGTTTGAATGTTGATCTGACGTAGATCTCGACGACCCAAACAATGCGAGAGTACGTGACGCAGGGGATGAATTTTTGCTTCCTCAGCATTGAGCTGTCCCAATTTCATCGCTCTAGCTACCCAGGTATCATCTTCGGTAATTGCATCTAATTTATCGCCTCTAAGCCGATACAGTCGCGAGTCACCGACATGAGCAGACCAGACCAAATCATCGCGGAACAAGATCATCACGATTGTCGTGCCCATATCGCCGCGTTGGGCATTCTTTTCTTGATCGGCCACAATTGCATCGTTAGCCGCAATTAGCGATTGTACCAGCAGATTTTTGGTGTCGGGTTCGGTTTCCCAATGTTGGCTCAGATATGTGTGTGTCGTTTCGATCGCGATCCGACTGGCTTCTTCCCCACCAGCATGACCGCCCATACCATCGGCGACAATAAAAAATCGTCCTTCAGGATCGATATGATATGCATCTTGGTTGGCACTACGTACCATACCTTTATCTGAGAGACCTGCGAACAGAGATTTCATAGTCTAATGCCTGTACCGATTAACAATCCGAAGTTTTAAAACAGACAAATGCAGAGAGGGCGAGTTTGGATCCAGAGATTGCAGTCGAATTGTTTACAATTCCGCTTATCTGGAGCACTTGAGTCAAAGTTTGCCACCATTATATAGTACCCAAATTGGCACTAATCGATCGTAACCTATGGCATCCGATCTTGGCGATCTAGTTTTCGCATTTGGCGAAACCAGATTACAAATGTAATGAGATCTACAGCACCAACAATTGCTGCGGCGATCGCATACTGATTGACAAATAGCATCGTAGCAGACAATGTGAATGCTGCCACTAAGATTGCATAATTAGTGTTTTGTTGCATCGCCCCGAGTCGGCGCAAATAGCGATCGCTTTCACTCGATCGCACGCGTACCCGCAGATCGCCCCGCTCTAATTTATCGATCGTGTCTTCGATCCGCCGAGGCAGTCCCAGTGCAGAAGTGCCAACTTGGGCGGCTTGTCTGCCGATTTCAGCCAAGAAAGTATTGGAATCGGGGTTGCTATTACCGTTACTATTCATAATTTGGAAGGCGAATGGTTGGGCTGCGGTCATGAAGTTGAAATCGGGATCGAGTCCTTTGCCGACACCTTCGATCGTGGAAAATGCGCGCATCACAAAGGTAAACGTCGCCGGAAACCTAAACGGTTGCCCGTAAGCAATATCGTAGAGATCGTCGGTAATCTGCGCGATCGATTGACCTTCGATCGGTTGGTCCAAGAAGTTATCCAAAAGGTACTGGATCGACCGCCGAATCGGATCGGTATCAGCATCGGCAGCAATCGCACCCAAACCGACTAACCCTCTGACCACCCGATCGGAATTGCGTCCAGCGATTGCTAGCAGCGTATCCATCAATTTTTCTTTGGTACCGGGCGCAATTCGCCCCATCATCCCAAAATCATAGAAGATCAAGGCTCCAGTTTTTGGCTCGACAGCTACATTTCCGGGATGCGGGTCGGCGTGAAAAAAGCCATCGGTGAGGAGTTGTTGGAGATACGCAGTGGCGCTCCGACGCGCGATCGCTTGCCGATCGAGTCCGGCAACTTCCAACTCTTTATAATCGCTAATTTTAATCCCTGGCAGATATTCTAATGTTAACGTCCGAACTGAAGAATATCGCCAGTAGACGCGGGGCACCCGCACCCAATCTTGCGCTCGGAAGTTGCGCCGGAAGGTATCGGCATTTTGGCCTTCACTGATGTAGTCGGTTTCCTCCCACAGGATTTTACAACACTCGTCATAAATCCCCAACCAATCGCGGCCACCACCGCCCCATTTGGGATGATTCTGAAAGTATTTCGCAATTCCGCGCAGGATTTCGAGATCGATCGTAAATAACTTTTGCAGCCCCGGACGTTGAACTTTGACAACAACTTCCTCGCCTGTGTGCAATTTTGCCAAGTGTACCTGTCCCAAGCTTGCCGCAGCTAGCGGAATCGGCTCGAATCGATCGAATAACTCAGAGATTGGCTTACCTAAATCCCGATCGATAATTTCTTCAACCCGAGTGTAACTAAAAGCGGGTACGCGATCTTGTAACTTTGAGAGTTCTTCCACATATTCCACTGGAAATAAGTCTGCCCGAGTGGAAAATAGCTGCCCTAACTTGATAAAAGTGGGGCCTAATTCTAAAAATGTATCCCGAATCCAAATTGCTTGTCTGCGCCGCCTAGCTGCCTGTTTTGCCTCAGTGTAGCCACCAATATAACTCCACTTCTGACCGTCGATCCAAGAACCATTCAGGAAAGTCAGAAAAAACGACCAAATATCGATCGTTCGCCGTCGCTTGGAGTAATTAGTTCGATTCCACCGATAGGTACGATTGTCACTACTAAACTGAGGATCTGTTGTAGTTTTGGACATGGAAATAACAGACGACTCTAGTACGGTAGTCTCGGGTGGTAATAACATTCGATCGCCTTGAATCGGCGGCACTCCAGCTTCGGAAATAGCAGTCATTCAATTTTGGATTTTGGATTTTACGGATGCGCTCTCGTCGTTATTGGAGGGAACCTCTAAGGGTTCCCCGATGTAGGTTTAGCGCACCAAGCAGGATTTTGGATTGTCTGTTCCGCGAACGGACGGCAGCTCTAGAGAGGGAAAACTTTACATTGATTCCCTTTAAAGGGGATGACTGAAACCTGTTTTCTTCGGTTAATTCAAGCTTGTGAAGTCACTCGCCACGGTTCGCTATTCTCTATTTCCTATTCCCTATCCCCGATCCTTTACACTCGATACTTTTGAATCTCAGCTCTGAGTCTGGCAATTTCTGCTCTAAGCTCATCGATCGTTTCTTGGATATCGATCGATTGCCCTTGAGCGTTAACTGTAGTAGTTTGCCCACTAGCGTTGTTGGTTTCTCGGGCGGCACGTTCTAGCACTTCTTGGGTAAACTGCCGGAGTTTTTCGCCCTGTTCGGCATCAAGCTTGCCGAGTTCGCTCAAGGTATATGTCAATGTCTCACCCAGCTTGTCATTGATAGATTGTGCTAAAGCACGACCGACAAAAAAACTATTCAGTACGGGGTTTGTCATAACTGGCTGCAATTGATGAGGCTTCCGTAAAGAATTATAACGCGATGAGGGTTGCTGTTGGGGAATGAGTGTGGGAGCAGGGGGAGTAGAAATATTTATGATTTAGCTCTCGCTCTTCCCCGATTACCCTTTGGCTCCAAAAACTGGCGTTAGTGCATGTGGTACGACCACGTATTTACTTAGGGCTTGACGAGTAGCTGCGACACTACAAGCAAGGGCGATCCGTTCTTGTTGCAGAATGCCAACGACACAATGTTCCTTGAGCGAGGCACCCGAACAGGCAGCCGTATCGCATAAGCTTACGCCAATACCAGCGCGGCGTTCGAGTACGGGTAATTGATGCAAACCTCTGGCCGTCATCCGATCGAGTGCTTCGCTAATCGGCTCGTCACTCTCGGCATAAAACAGATATTTGGTACAGATACTACCGACGCTACTAGCTAGCAATCGATCGGGTTCTGGGGAAGCTTCTGCTTGGGCGATCGCACGGCTGAGATCGTGTAGCGTAACGATCCCCAATAACTCATCCCGAGTGTCGATGACTAGAGCGCTATGACAATTATTTTGGGTTAATTTCAATCCAGCCGTCAGAATATCTACATCCGATCCCAACTGGAGGTAGTTAGTATCCATCGCATCCCGCACGCACAAATTTTGGAGGATCGCCCGATCTCGATCGGGTTGAACGCTCAGTGCTAATTTATCTAACTTATCTGGCGTTTTAGCTTTGGGATTCATGCGTTCGATCGCCCAAATACTCAAGCCCACACAGGCCATTACTGGCAGGACGATCCGATAGTCGCGGGTTAGCTCGAACATGAGTAGAATCGCCGTCAAGGGCGCTCTGGCACTACTCGCGAGTACTGCAGCCATTCCCACCATTGCATAGGCTGGCGGAGCCGCAATCTGGCTGCTAAGAGCCGGAAATAACAAGACTAGGGATTTGCCATAAATCGCCCCCATCGTCGCGCCCAGAAACATCGAAGGAGCAAATAAACCGCCGACTAAGCCGCTGCCCAAACTCACCGATGTCATCAGCAGCTTGATTGCCAAAATCGAGGCTAGTAAGGGCAGCGAAAATTGGACATCCTGCAACATCGCCTCGATCGTCTCATAACCGATACCTGTTACCTGTGGAAACTTCAATGCCACGAAACCGACAATCGCACCACCGACTACTGGAGTCAAGCAGCGGGGAATTTTGCCCAACCAGGATAAATAACTAACGCGACCTTGAAAGGCTTCCCGTGCTACGTCGATCGCTTGAGTATAGGCATAAGACACTAGACTTGCCAACCCCCCGAGCAAGAGATAGAGCGGTAGCTCGAATAAACTCCGAACCTCATAAACGGGTAAGGCGAAGGCTGGCTTACCCCCCAAGCCAATTTGCGCGACTAGCGAGGCAACTACCGCCGCCAGCACCACTACACTCACGGCTGAAGTAGCAAAAGTCGTACCTAGTACTAATTCCAATGCGAAAAATACGCCAGCGATCGGGGCATTAAATCCAGCCGCAATCCCCGCAGCAGCACCAGCTCCGAGCAATAATCGCTGCCGTTCTTGCGAGGCATTTAACATCTGACCCAAAAACATCCCTAGATTCGCGCCGATTTCCACGCTCGGCCCCTCTGGCCCCAACGATGCGCCCGTTCCCAGCGATACCGCTGCTGCGACCATTTTTACCAGCCCCCGCCAGGGGGTGATTTTCTGACCTTCCTGAGTAGCCGCGATCATCGAATTCATATTCGGGCCAAAATCCCGCCAATACCACCGCATGATCCCCACGACAATCCCACCGATCGGCGGTATCAATGCGTATAGCCAAGCTCCTTGAATGTGAAACAATGCCTTGACATCATCTACAATTAGTGCATGAGTCGAACTATGAAATAGGTCGATGAGGTAGTGAAATAATATCACACCTAACCCTGCCGCTCCACCAATGAGCACGGATAGTAGCATCACTACCAGCCCAGGTGAGGGATCGAGACGATTGAGCTTACTAGTCAGGCGCGAAATAATTGGTGTCATGGGGGACACTGCAGATGGCGGAATTGCGGTCATGGATAACGCCAGAACTATGAGAAGGTGATTAAATTTTGTTAATTTAATTGTAATATCTATTTGGCTAGATTGGGGATCGGAATATTGACTAGTGACTAGTTACCGAAGTTGAAAGCGCAAGCGCTTTAGGACACCAATCATTAAGACTTTACCAACAATCTTTGACTAGCTACGATTCACCGATCGATACTCGACTAGCCACTAGCCACTAGCACCTAACCTCTCCCCCGATCGATCGTCCCTTCCATCGCTGTTTGCAACTCTTGCGTGAGATCGATGACGGCTTGCTTGGCTTGTTGGCGACCGCTGATATAACGATCCCAATAATCAGAAATCGGAATGGGATTGCAAATCGTAATTTGAACGCGACGTTTGGCGAGGATCGGATGTTGGGCGGGATTTTCGCCTTTAATTTGAGCGACGAGATCCCATAGTAATAACGTAATTTCGGCAAACCGATCGATCGATGGTTTGTCTTTGACGTAGGAACCCGTTACTGCAACAAAGCTTTCGACGATCCGCATGTGCCACATCCGCAGATCGGCTTCTGTCGCAATCCGATCGGCTAATTTATGACTGACTGTAGATAAACTCTGCGGGGGTTTGAGTTCTTCCCGATAGATCCAGTCCCAACCCGCTTGTTCGATCCGCCGACAACGATCGGTCTTTGAGCCTTTGGCGGTGACGTTGAAATAACTTTCCGATACTTGGAGCGCAAAATCTAAAATATGTTGCAATCTTTGAGAAATTTCCGTCCGTGAAATCGCTCTTTCTAACAGTGGACGTTCGGGAATTTGATAGTGGTAAAACTGAGCGTAAAAATTCTCCATTTGATAGAGGAGATTTTGACTGAGCTTATAAAACCTGTCGTAGAGCAATTTCCGCATCGGTCGCCCATCTTTTTGCTGGATCGCTACGAGCGAATCGTGTCGATCGATTACCATGCCACATTCGAGTTCCAATTGATGGATCAGTCGTTCCAGATTAGCCCATGGTTCGTCGACATAATAATACTGGATGCCGATCGAGACAATAAACACATCCTCTTTTCTACCCGCCTTGACTAAATCCTCCATCGCCCAAAAGCAGAGCTGAGCCGCACCGGATTCCAGTGGGCTGACAAGTTCGCTATGTCCGTTCGTTGCGCCTTCAGGTGCCAATGCCAGCGGCATCAGACCATTAACCAGTAAGTCTCTTGCTGTCTTCAAGCCCAACCTGTCGGCACGACCGCGATGAATGGGGATGCCACCCAATCTCGGCAACAACCAACCGACAAATTCCCCTGCCCACAGCGGAATCCCGCGATCGTAGAGGAAGTGGGCAAATACAGGCGAGCTAAGCTGAATCCGATGCTTCCGCGCCGCCGCAGGCAAAATTTTGGTTAATAAGTATCCCAGGCAAAATGGGTCGAGGCTACTGGGATGACGAAAAGCCAATACCAGCCGTAGCTTGCCCATCTGAGACTGCTTATACATTTCCACCAATCGATCGATATCGACAGCATCGATCCGACTGATTTGCAGTTTGTGTTTCAACCAATAAGGGAGTACCCAATTTAATAGTCTCAGTACCCAAACATTAAATTTAGGTGGTAAAAAGGCTAATGGTGCTCTAGCTTTGGTAATTTGGGACATTGTAAAAATACGCTCCAACCACGTAGAGCCTATCCTAAATAGGAAAATTAGTCACCGTGTAAATGACTGATTTCTCTGGAGAAGGTGGGGACTGGTGGGAAGACAGGAAAAATATCCAACTCTTCCTTACCTCTCCCGTAGCGGAATCACCTTCGCCACCGTAGACTCACGAGCGACGCGGATCGACAGTGCTGATAGGATCAGTGAAGCCACGATCGAACTCCCCCCATAACTAAACATCGGCAATGGTAACCCCGTAGTCGGCAGCGTTCCAGAGGCAACACCGATGTTAAACAGCGACTGCAGGACGATAAAAGTTGTCGAACCGAGTGCCACCAAGCGATGTACCGGATGATTGCTCCGTAAGGCAATCAGCAAGCCTAAAGTGGCATAGCTCATCACCATCATCAACAGCAAAATTCCACCTACTAGCCCAAATTCTTCCGCAAATACCGAGAAAATAAAATCCGTATCCTGAATCGGTAAATAGTCCAATTTCTGCTGGGATAAGCCAAACCCTTTACCTAATAAACCGCCAGAACCGATCGCGATCGAACTTTGAACCAGTTGAAAGCCATCGCCGCGCGGATTTGCCCAAGGATTGAGGAACGAGAGCATTCGCGCCATCTGATAAGGATTGATAATCATGCTCGCCCATGCCACCAACACCCCACCAATTGCCGTTCCAGCTAGATATCGTAGTGGTAATCCCGCACCAAAAGCGATCGACCACAACCCGATCGCGCACAATGATGTGGTACTGAGATTGGGTTGTTTCAAAATAGCCAACAACACGAGGACGAATACACCCAGCCAGGTTACTTTTACCTTTACAGGATATTTGTCCCAACGTCCAAAAATTTTTGCACCTTGCAATACTAGAAAGGGCTTAATTAGCTCCGATGGCTGCAATTGAATCGGCCCGAGGGCAATCCAGCGCGTCGCCCCCATTGTATTTTTTCCAATCCCAGTAAAGACAGTTAGTAGTAGTAATATTAAGATTCCCAATAATAGCCAAGAAGCTGCTTTGAGTGGCTTCTGGAGTGGCAGATGAACGATAATATTAAAAATAACTAAACTAACAGAAATCGCCATGAGTTGGCGTAAAAAATAGTATAAGCCATCATTCTTTTCCACTTCGCCATGATAATAAGAAGCAGAAAATAGCACGAATAGCCCGATCGCTAACCAGAGGAAAGTCAACCATCGCATCAATCGGGCTGTTAACGACCAATCTTTGACAGTAGGATCGAAAAATGGGATTAAAAGGCGAATATTCACGATAGGGAATAGGGATTAGTGACTAATGAATATCGATCGACTGTTGGTACCAAAAAACTTATGCCCGTTCGCTCCAACCTCTGACTGTTATATCGCTTTTAAATTCCCCTCCAAAGAGGGGTGCTCGGAGGGCGGGGTGGGTTCCAGATTCGATCGAGTAGTTGCTATCCTTTCCGCTTTAACATCTCCCACGCTAATTTTGCCGCACCAGCGATCCCTGCTTGATTACCTAGTTCTGCGGCGATGATTTTAAAATCCGGACGGGAGACCGCCATCACTCGACTGGCGATCTCTCGCTCGGCTGCAGGCAGAAAATATTTGGCACTGGCACTAATTCCCCCGCCGATAATCGCGACTTCCGGTGTCAGGATATACATGATACTCGTCAACCCGATGCCTAAGTTACGACCGTAACTTTCCCAAAATCTTAGCGCATCGGGGTCGCCTGTTGCGGCTAATTCGCCGATCGTGTGCGGTTCTTTGCCAGTGAGGCGGCGAATTGCTTGGCCGGAGAGAAATTGTTCGAGTGAGCCACGATTGCCACTGTTGCAGGGATGGCCATCGGCAGCTAACACGATCAAGCCTAGCTCCCCCGCACTCCCTGCATGTCCAGTAAATAACTCTCCATTCAGAAAGACCGCACCCCCAACCCCCGTACCCAACGTTAATAAGACAAAATCCTGGTAATGTCGCCCCGCACCCAACCACCGCTCGCCCAATCCCGCGCAATTGCCATCATTGCCCACGATCGTGGGGATGCCAGTCCGCGATTGCAGCAGGGTAGCCACCGGGATATCGATCCACCCCTCTAAATTAATGGCAATTTTCGCCACCCGTCCCCCCACATCGGCTGGCCCAGGCGTACCCACACCAATCGCCGCAATCTCAGCACGTGGCGCTAATTTCTCGATCGCATACACGATCGTATCGATGACCGCCTCGGGATGTGCTGGTTGTGGGGTGGGAACACTCAGCGACTGGGTACAATTCCCATCTGGCGTAAACCGACCCAATTTTATCGCCGTACCACCCAAATCGATCCCGATTACTTCTGTCATGTCTAACTTATTCTGAAATGTTGTAAAAGTCCGATCTACTCTATCGTTGTCGATCGCGTGGATTGATTAACTCACTCATCCCTTCGCCCAATAGCGACAACCCTGTAACCATCAACGTCAACGCCAAGCCAGGAAACAAAGTCGTCCACCAAATTCCGGTCGAAAGTGCAGGTAAAGCTTGTTTGAGATCGTGCCCCCATTCCGCCACCTCATCCGGTAAACCCAAACCGAGAAAACCCAAACCACCCAAAACTAAAATCGCATCGGCGGCATTGAGTGTAAAGAGTACGGGTACGCTTTGCACCACATTTGCAAACAGATATTTTCTCAACACATGAGCAGTCGATGCACCTAGAGCCTGTGCCGCTTCGACAAACATTTGGGTCTTGAGACTCGCAGTTTGATTGCGTACCACTCGAAAGTACTGCGGAATATAGGAAATACTCAACGCGATCGCGGCATTAAACACCCCTTTGCCAACGATAAACGCCAACGTCACCGACAATAATAATCCCGGCAAGGTGTAAATCGTGTCCATTAAGAATAATAAAACCCGATCGAGATTGCCACCCAAATAGCCGCTCACCATCCCTAACGGCACCCCAATCAGCAAACTCATCAAAGTTGCCAAAATTACCACCTGAAGCGCCGCCTGGGTCCCAAATAGCGTCCGCGCAAACACATCATAGCCCTCCCGACTGGTGCCAAACCAATGCTGTAACGAGGGAGCCTGATTAATTGGATTGTATGGCGGTGTCGCGCTACCTAATAAATCTTGTGGATCTTGGAGTAACCCGATCGCTTGTAATAGCGGTGCAAATAGCGCGATCGCGACAAAACTAGCCGTAATGATGATGCCCAATACTAGTAGTTGGGTAGAGAGCAGCTTACGGCGCTCGTGTAGCAGTAGCTTGACCGATCCGAAGGAAATTTTGCTCGCAGCCATAGAAAACTTTGCAACGATCGACGAATAGTTCGCTTAGTATAAGTCGATCGGTCATCCAAATTTCATGTCAGTGATTTAATTTCTCGCTCGACTTCGCTCATTTGCCGATCGATCTCGCCCAACTGTGCTTCGAGGTTCTCGCGATCGATACCACTCAACGTACAGTCAAATTGTCGGGTAGTGGCTTGGTATTCGTCCGTGAGATTATTGAGGTGAGTTTGTAAGCTATCGAGTTGCAGTTCTCGAACCGATCGATATCGATCCATCTGTCATTCTTCCTGTCAAGTTTCGGTTGATAAATAATTCGATCTCCACCAAAAGCTGAGGTAGCCAACTGGGGAAAAGTGAAATAGATCGCCTGGAAGCATCCTACCGGAATTTGGATCGGCCCGATCGCGCGCCACTCGGTAGTTGAGAAAAATTAATCAGCTCAACAGGAACACTACCTCATCAAGTTGCGTCGGATGAAACAGAAAAGGATTGCTAACAATTTAGCTCCGACAAGCCCAACCCACTACGATCGCACTTTGGCCAGATGCAGTGGTATTGTGGCGATGAACGCTGTGGAGTGCCAACCGCCAAGCTCCAAAGTAGGCAACACTTTCAAAAATGGGCTGCGGGTGCAGTCACAAATTACCGATCGTTAGCTAAACAGGAAATTCCACAAATCGGTTATTTAGAATACAAATCATGAATTATTTAAGCACGATCTAGATTCGGTTGTGCTAGTTATGCATGCTGAAAAAAATGGAACGATCGCCAGATAATTTCTGAGCTATTAGGAAGATTTTTAGATGTATTTCTTGACGATCGAGTATCGCTCGATCGCGTTCGTCATCCATAGCTTTGTAACCGATGTAAGCCGCTTAAAATCTTCGATCGTGACTAAAGTCATGGTTAAATGAAAATTAAATCGTGACCTTAGCTGGAAGTTTATCTCGGAGAACAATTATAGAATAGATAAATATCGATCGCGCAGCAATTTTTTTATAGTTGGGTAGTCGAATATTTACTAGACTCATCAGAGCCGAAGCCAGATATGTTGAAATTAACATCAGTTGTTATGGGGATGCTTGCGGCAGCAAGTATCGCTCAGCCATCACTAGCCGCCACTAATGCGAGTAGTTTCGCCAACCCAGTTGTGGCTCGACCTGCCGATAATCTCCAAGCTCAACTAATTATCAAGATCGGTGAAACTTCGCGCGATAACGATCGTTACCGTTATTCTGACCGCGATCGCGAGCGTTACGAGCGGGAGCGATGGGAAGCAAAACGCCGCCGCTATCAAGAGTATCGCGAATACCGTCACGACAGATACAGGGAGCGGTATGAAAATCGGCACGACGATTACAGACGTTAATCCGAATCGAGCAGCTAACCGACAATTTTCTGCGGAAACGCACAGGCGAAAGAGGTTCGAGCGCGAGCCTCTCTCGCCTGAATTAATTTAGACTAGATCTAGATATTGTCGCCTAATTTAAAAGGAGGTTGATGCATTTGACCGATCGCTTGCGTGAGATGTTCGATCTCATTCAATAGTGGCGCGAGCATCGCCTGCATGGGTAATTCAGTCGACTCAAAGCTACTGTTAGCAATTACTTCTTCGACTTGGAGCGCTAATTGAGCGATCGCGACAGCACCGACATTGGCGCTAGCACCTTTAATCTCGTGGATATGGTGTTCGATCGTCCCTACATCTCGATTGGCGAGTGCCGCGCGCACGATTTGCAATTGTTGTTGGTTATTAGTTACAAAAACTTGCAAGATCGCGCGCTCGAATTCAGCATTACCTTCAGATAGTTCGTGGAGATAGTTTAGATCTACAGGCAATTCCGGCGGATCGACAGGAGCGATCTGCCGCGCTTGGGGCAAGTTCTGACTTACCTGGCTACTTGGTGCGGCGGTGATACTGGCATCGTTATTTGACGATAACGATCGGGTACACTCAGCGATCTTGGCAGCAAGTTCTTCCTTGCGCACGGGTTTAGATAAAAAGTCGTCCATTCCGGCTGCCATTGCTAATTCCAGATCCTCTTTCATCGCACTTGCCGTCAGGGCAATCACGATCGTGTGACGCAGATTGCCCTCATTTTGGCGGATTCTTCTGGTAGTAGCATAGCCATCGAGTCTGGGCATATGACAATCCATCAAGATCGCATCGTAATCTTGGCAGGCAATCTTCGCCAGTACCTCTTCGCCATCGCAGGCGAGATCGGCTTCATAGCCCAAATTTTTGAGTTGATTGAGCGCGACTTTCTGATTGATTTTATTGTCCTCCGCCACGAGGATCCGCAAGCCAGTTTGTAGTTTTTGCGGCAGTGGTGGCTTGGGTGCGGTTGCATTTTCAAACGATCGAGTTGCATTAGCAGCATTCGTGGCGTTCGATTCGGTGAATTTATTGAGGATCGCCAGTGGTTTGGCGGGTTTGAAGGAGTAGCCAGCAATCTTCCCTTGCTTGAGAAGCAGTTGGGCGCGATCGTATTCATCGAACGCCACCGTAGCAATTATCCGCAGATTAGCTAGTTCGGCATAGCGCCCGATCTGCTCTGGCAAGGAGATCTCGGGGCTATCGGGGAAGATCGGATCCGTGATGAGTAGGTCGAATGGCTCGCCGCCGCGCACCGCCTCCAGTAGGAGATTAGTGGCGGTAATTGTCGTCGTCGTCGTACTCACGATCGCCCCATAATGTTCTGCCGCTGCCGCAACTGCATAACGACTATGATCCCAATTTCCGGCGATCAGTACGCGCTTGCCCCGGATCGCCCGCGTGAGTTTGTGACTGTTTTCTGCGTCCTTAATAGTTTCTGCGGTGACACTCGCCCGACTGCAAGTGAGTGTGAACCAAAAAATCGATCCGGCATCTGGGGCGCTAATTACGCCGATCTCGCCGCCCATCTTTTCGATCAACCGCTTGGATATTGCCAATCCCAATCCCGTACCACCATATTGCCGAGTCGTAGAAGAATCAGCTTGGGAAAATGATTGAAAAATTTTGTCTTGACTATCGGGGGCGATCCCGATCCCCGTATCCTGAACTTGAACGTAAAGTGTCGTCTGCCGATCGGTAGTCGCGATCGCGCTAATATCGATCGATACTCCGCCGCGCTCGGTAAACTTAACGGCATTACCGATTAAATTAGTTAATACTTGATTCAATCTTGTCGGATCGCCTTGGAGATTGTTCGGAATATTTTGTTCGATCCGGCAACTTAATTCGATGCCTTTAGAATAAGCATTATTGGCTAAGACATCGATCGTCTGCTCGACGGTGTTAGTCAGATTGAAGTTAATCTGTTCTAAGTGCATTTCACCTGCTTCGATCTTAGAAAAGTCTAAAATTTCATTGATTACTGTCAATAAGTTATCCGAACTACCCCGAATGACTTCAACGAATTCTCTTTGTTCTTCGTTAAGATTGGTTCCTAGCAATAGATCTGTATAGCCGACGATTCCATTCATCGGCGTGCGGATTTCATGGCTCATATTTGCTAAGAAAGCACTTTTCATCTTGCCAGCTGCCTCTGCCAGTTGCCGCGCTTTTTCTAAGGCAATATTTTCTTTAGTTAATTCTTGCCGACTATTCCGTTCGCGTTCGATCAATAATGATTGTAGTTGTTTAGATGCTGTAATATCTTCAATTACTAATAAAAATCCCGATACTACTGAGATCTCTTCGATCTTTTTACCGTCGATGATATCGCGCTGGATTTCCTGCCAATTAAATAACGGCTCCAATCGCAGCGTAAAAATCTTGTCGTTATGTTTGACTTCTTTGGCTGGTAAACTCCGATAAGTATGCAGATCGCGGAGATGATTTTCCCACTCTTCCAATGTTAGCCAGTTGGGAATCAAGCAGCGCTCGATTTTATCGCCGACATTGATATTTAAGAGTTGCGAAGCTACCGAATTACAAAACCATACCGCTCCGTCTAATTCGGTGGCTAGTAGCCCCATCGATAAACTATTGGCGATCGCCGTCTGCGCGGATTGTGCTCGGCCTAATTCAGCCGCAAGGGTGGCTAATTTAGCAACTTTACCAACCGGAATGGGCGAAAAATGTGGGTTGTCTTCAGCAACGATCGTGCGGGCGACTAAGTTAATTTGATGGGTTTGCCACAGCCTGTCAATTTCGCGTTTGACCAGAAAGTCGGTATATTGACGCTCGAAATAAGCAACCCCAATCGTTGTCAGCAAGACAAGCGCGATCGGTGAGGCTACTGGAAACCAATAATTATTGGCTAAAGCTACGGTGACGAGCGCCACCCACCCCCCACTTAAGGCCAGTACACCTAACAATCTTTGGCCGTGTGAGAGCCGACTGAGCCGATCGCTCAAAATCGGACTAATACCGAATAAAACTAATAGCAACCATTCATTGGGAATGATTTGTAATTGATTGCGTTGCAGGAGATTATCGACGACCGCCGCATGAAGATAAATACCGCTCGCCCCTTCCGCCCGATCGAATGGCGTATCGATCCGATCGATCCCACCAGCGGTTACGCCGACTAAAATAATTTTGTTATTAAATCCTTTTTCCAGCAACTGGCGATCGCGATCGGTCTTCGGATTTAGGAGCGAACTAAATGAATAATGATGGGCATTACTGACTTTACCCGGCCAATTAATCCAGAAGTTACGATCGTTGGGCGGACGTTCGATTTCTGGATAGTTACTCAGATTGTATCCTTCGATCGTCATCCAAGCTAAGGAATAAGTCTCTTTTTTATAGGGTTGAACTTGGCGGATCGTGCCGTCGTTACTTTTGACTTTATCGATGTGTCCGACAGCTTGAGCTGCGGCTTTTAATCTCCGGGTGGGCGCGACAAGTTTGCCATTGCGATCCCAATTTTGGGCGAGGATGACAGCACCATGTTTATTAATTGCCTTAATAAATTCGTCATCAGCAGGTGTCATATTGCTGAAAATATCTTCAAAGGCGATCGTGCTAGCTTTTGCTTTATGCAGAATATCAATCGCTTTGGCATAATAATCGCGATTGCCTGGTAAATCTCTAAATTCAGCAACGCTAGCATCGTCGATCTCAACCACCACAACGCGATCGTCCCAAGCTCGCTCTCCCCGCAGCTCAGTCAACCGATTGTATGCAAAATCTTCCACTGGTTGACTGGCACCTAGTTGCACTAAGCCAATCGCGATCGCTGCCGCTATCGGCCCAGGCAGCCACCGCCAGACAGATCGCAGATTCTCTGGAAACTGTTGCGACAGGTTGGTGAATCGAGTGAGATAGTTCAAGTTTAATGACTGGGGTTCGGTGGGCGCGGCAATAATCGATCGCTGAAGATCGCTCTAGTTTCATAGAATACCTGCAATCTAAGTACTTGCAATCGGCAACATAGCGGTTAAAACCGCTCGAATCGCTGCATCTGAAACTAAAGTTCCGGTCGAATCCCCTACTTCATAAGCGATCGTTTTCGTCGCCCCAATTGTCGTAGGGAGGATAAATATTCCTTTACCGGCTTTAACTTTTTTATCAGATTTGAGCGTTTCAATAATTTTAGCTAAATCGATGGTCGGTAGTTCGATCGCTAAATCTGCTTTTTGAATTACGGCTTCTTGCCGCTGTGCCTCAGTATCCGTCCACAGGTGGAGCTTTACCGCCAATCGTCCGGCTGCCACCATTCCTAGGGCCACAGCTTCGCCATGATTTACGACAGTGTAGTTAGTAACGCTTTCGATCGCATGACCGATTGTGTGCCCATAATTGAGCGTCGCCCGCAGTCCGGTAGTTTCGTGTTCGTCTTGACTGACAACCGCTGCTTTTGCTCCAGCCGATCGTGCTAAAATAATCGCTAGAAGTTCTGTGCTAACCTCGCTCTTCTTGAGTCCGTGAGCCTGCTCCAGTCGCTCGAACAATGCGCGATCGTTAATAATCCCATATTTAATGACTTCGGCCATTCCCGCCCGAAATTCGCGCGCTGGCAGCGTCGCCAAAACTTCCGGATCGGCGAGTACCAGTCTCGGTTGATGAAACGCACCGATCAGATTTTTCCCTTTGGGATGATTGACCCCAGTTTTACCACCGATCGATGAATCTACCATCGCGAGTAAGGTCGTGGGCACCTGCACCACATTGATGCCCCGCAGCCATGTAGCTGCTGCAAATCCCGTCATATCCCCAATCACTCCCCCACCCAAGGCTACCAGGGTAGACGAGCGTTCTAGCCCATTTTCCAGTGCGAGATTGTGGATGCGTGCGATCGATTTAGGCGTTTTGTAGCGTTCGCCAGCTTGCAAATTGCAGGATGATACTTCAAACCCAGCTTGTCGCAAAGATGCGAGCGTTTTTGCCCCATACCGTTTAGCTACTTTCGGATTGGATACTACCATCACCTTCTGACCCAATTGCAGCGCGCGGCACTTTGCCCCCAACCGCTCGAGATTTCCAGCAGCGATCGAAATTTCATACGAGCGATCGCCTAAATTGACTTGAATCGATTCCATGAGCGATGAGTTATAAATATATCTTAAATTGTAGATGTCTGCGGCGATGATTCGATCGACTGTCTTATATCCGCTACGATCCAGTCAATGATTTAATAGTAGATGAATAGTTCTTATGGAGATAAATTCATGTCTGGAGCGATCGCTTATCTAGGCTTCATGGGTATCATGTTTGGGATTGCCATGGGTCTGTTCTTTGGATTGAGAGCAGCTAAGCTAATTTAGTGGCTAGGGGACAGGGGCTAGTGGCTAGTAACTAGTGTATAAAGCCATCTACTCACCCTCACCCCCTTACCATTTCACCCTATCACTCCCTTACCTCATCTTCACACCTCAGAACCTTGCGATGAAATCTTACCTTGCTGCTGCGATTCAAATGACGAGTTTGCCAGATCTAGAGAAAAATCTGGCTCATGCAGAAGAACTAATCGAACTAGCCGTGCGTCGGGGTGCTGAATTGGTTAGTCTGCCTGAGAATTTTGCTTTTCTGGGTACTGAAGAAGAGAAGATCGAACTAGCTCTGACAATTGCGACGCAAACCGAAAAATTCCTCAAAACAGCAGCCCAAAAATTTCAAGTCACCTTAGTTGGTGGTGGGTTTCCGGTACCTGTAGGAACTGAGGGTAAGGTCTACAATACCGCATTGCTAGTCGGCCCCAATGGCGAAGAACTGAGTAGATACGAGAAGACACATTTATTCGATGTCAATCTTCCGGATGGCAATACTTATCGCGAGTCGAAAACTGTAATGGCGGGGCTAAAATTGCCCGATGTGTATCACTCTCCCGACTTAGGTGGGATCGGTTTATCAGTCTGCTATGATGTCCGGTTTCCCGAGTTATACCGCCATTTATCCAAATTAGGTGCGGATGTGTTGTTTGTGCCAGCAGCATTTACTGCTTACACTGGTAAAGACCACTGGCAAGTTTTATTGCAAGCTCGGGCGATCGAAAATACCTGTTATGCGATCGCTCCCGCACAAACTGGCACCCACTATGCGATGCGTCAAACTCACGGACATGCGATGATTATCGATCCTTGGGGGGTTATTTTGGCTGACGCTGGCGATTTACCTGGTGTCGCGATCGCTGAAATCAGTCCAGAGCGACTGCTCCGCGCCCGTGCCCAAATGCCCTCACTCCAGCATCGAGTTTTTGCGTGATCTCCCATAGTGCTGACCTACTAGCTAGATTTTGGGATAAATCTGGAAAGTTTATATACTCACATCTTGCACCAATACAGAAAGACTAGTAAAAGCAGAGATCTTAGGGTACCCACAAGGGGCACCCCTACGCAATTAACCTGTAGGGGTGCCCCTTGTGGGTACCCTGGAGCTAGGGTTAACACTAGTATCTATGCACTGGTACAAGATGTAAGTATAGCGGTTCTCATCCTAGTGAAGGGCATTATTAGTGGTTTTAGTGGCTAGTGGCTGGTGACTAGTGACTAGTAAATGTACCTCATTCGATTGGGAACCGCTATATTTATATTTAATCGATCGACGTTCTTCATTAAGTAACCTAACAGTAGAGTGTATGACGACCGAGAATATTCAATTATTTAGTATTATTGTTAGCTTGTTATTGGCAGCAATGACATTCTTATTTATCTTTAGAATCGTGTTGACTTGGTATCCACAAGTCGAAAGTAAGAAGTCTCCATTTAATATTGTCATCGCACCAACAGAGCCGTTTCTAGCTCCTTCTCGCAAACTCATTTCACCGATCGGTGGTGTGGATATTACACCGATTGTCTGGGTGGCAATTATTAGTTTGATTCGCGAAGTTCTCGTCGGACAGCAAGGTTTGATTACGATGTTAACTCACTAATAGTATAAGCTGCTCGACATCAGAGATCGAGTTATGACTGATGGTTTTAGTGGCTAGTGGCTAGTGGCTAGTGGCTAGTGACTAGTGGCTAGTCGCAGTAAGTATTTGAGGATTATTTGTGAGATCGATCGCCGACGATTCTCTGACGAGCGGCTCCGCCAACGAATACTCACATCTTGCACCAGTTTGAAAATACTAGTGTTAACCCTAGCTCCAGGGTACCCACAAGGGGCACCCCTACAGGTTAATTGCGTAGGGGTGCCCCTTGTGGGTACCCTAAGATCTCTGCTTTTACTAGTCTTTCTGTATTGGTGCAAGATGTGAGAATACTCAATTTGAATGAATGTCAGCTTAAGCAACGCTAAAAATAGATTATGTACCTAAGTTGCACGGATCAACTCGACTGCATCCTTGCCGTCATACTCTTGAAAATAAACCTTAATCTGCTCCTCACGAGATGTGGGGAGCTTTTTGCCGATGAAATCTGGATGAATGGGTACCTGCCGATGACCGCGATCGATCAAGACTGCGAGTAAAATATGTTTTGGTCTACCGTATTCATTGACAGCATTCAGCGAAGCGCGAATGGTACGCCCCTGATAGATCACATCATCTACTAACACAACCGTCTTGCCAGTTAAGTCTACAGGTATTTCTGTTTTACTTGGCGTTCGCAACCCGATCGACTTGAGATCGTCGCGATAAAATGTAATATCTAAGGCGGCTACTGGAACGTTGACATGTTCTAAGATTTCAATCTGTCTGGCTAGCATATGTGCCAGTGGCACCCCTTTTGTCTGAATTCCGACTAATACTACCTCTGATAGATCTCGACAGCGTTCGCCAATCTCCGAAGCCAATCGCACGATCGTTCTGCGGATTTCATCAGCCGTCAAGATTTCAACGATAGAATTTGGCATTGTCAGAGAAATAAGAATTAGCTATTAACTACTAATCATTTTAATGCTTTCGGCAAAACATAAAAGTATTAATTTGGCCGCTTAGCAATGTGGGTACCGCTAGCAAGTCAATCTGGCAATCTGGCGAGATTTCCCACTTAGGAATAAGGATTAAATAACTTGCAATTCCTCCTTTGGTAGGGGCAATTCATGAATTGCCCCTACCAAAGGTCGGCACGAGGGCAGATATGTATATTATTAAATCCTCATTCCTAAGCCGACATCGATACCTGAGTCTAGGGGAGCATCCCACTTTTTATTATTTTATTAGATAATAAATTCCTATCAAGCCAGACGTAAGGGACTGCGGCGATCGAGATGATTTTCTCTTTAGGGATTTTAAAAAGTGGGATGCTCCCTGAGTCTAGCAGTTGACACCTGCGTCATTAGCTAGTTTCCCATCTAATCCCCGTTCATGGCTAACGGACATATCGATGCCGATTTACGTTGCAGATTATTAAGCTTAGCTCGATCGCGTTGGCAATCGTCAAGGTTTTGCCTAATCTGGATACAGGGTAAATTCTTCGACTAGTCAGAACAGTCTGGCGTTCGTGCTTTAGCAGCTCGAATCTAAACTATAGCTCCGATCGCCAGTCGATCGACAAACGACCGAGCGAACTAATTATATAAAGTAAATCTAAAATCCAAAATTGACTATGGCATATCAGTGGTTTAAATCTTTTCATATCGTTGGTTTTACAGTGTGGTTTGCAGGTTTATTTTATTTGGTGCGGTTATTTATTTATCATGTCGAGGCAAACGATCGGCCCGAACCCGCCAGAAGTATTCTCAAGGAGCAGTACCAGATTATGGAAAAACGGCTCTACGGTATCATCACCACGCCAGGAATGTTATTAACGATCGCTATGGCAGGGGGAATTATTTCGACAGAACCTGAGATTATTCACGAGCGCTGGTTGCATATTAAAATTGGATTGGTAGTCTTACTACTCGGCTATCATCACTATTGCAAAACTTTGATGAAAAAACTTGCAGTAGATGAATGTAAATGGAGCGGCCAGCAACTTCGCGCGCTCAATGAATTGCCCACATTGCTTTTAGTTGCAATCGTATTACTGGCCATCTTTAAAAATAGTCTGCCTACCGATATTACTGGTTATCTAATTGTCGGACTGGTAGTATTAATGGCTGCAACAATTCAACTCTATGCCCGCAAACGCCGCTTGGATGCTGAAAAATTAGCAGCCGATCGAGTTACTCCCGAATTAAGTGTATAAGAAACAAGCTAGTAATGGTGGGTAATGCCCACCATTTTTATTTAAAATAATCAGCTATTTAAATGCAAATTAAATCTAATTATACATCTACAGATATTCAAGCAATATTCAATCGGATCGCCCCGGTCTACGATCGATTAAATGACGACCTGAGCTTTGGCATTCATTGGGTTTGGAAACAAATGACTGTCGCTTGGAGCCAAGCCAAACCAGGAGATAATTGCTTGGATCTGTGTTGTGGTAGTGGCGACATCACCCAACTATTAGCCACGCAAGTCGGCCAGACTGGCAAGGTAATTGGCGCTGATTTTGCTCCCGCTCAATTGGCAAATGCCGCAGCAAGGATTACCCAGATTTATCCACCCTTAACTCAAATTGATTGGGTAGAAGCCGATGCTTTAAATCTCCAATTTGAGGACAATTCTTTTGATGCAGCTACGATGGGTTATGGTTTACGCAATGTTACCGATATCCCGCGTTGTTTGCAAGAGTTACATCGAGTGTTAAAAGCTGATGCTAAGGTGGCAATTCTCGATTTTCATCGCCCCGATAGTGCTGTAATCCGACGCTTTCAACAATGGTATCTAGACGCAATCGTGGTGCCGAAAGCAACAGCATTGGGCATGATGGATGAATACGCCTATTTAAACCCCAGTCTCGATCGATTTCCGACCGGACAAGAGCAGGTGAGGTTGGGTTTAGCCGCAGGTTTTAACACCGCAGTACATTACCCGATCGCGGCGGGGATGATGGGTGTATTAGTCTTAACGAAGTAGTTACATTATGTTGAAAGATATCTTATTTAATCGATCGCTAACTAACACTCTGTTAAAATAACAGTAATTTCGATTGGTAATAAAATCGGAACGGGTAATAGCAGCATCTGAACAAAGCGCCAAACGATCTCGGGCAAAGCCAAGATCGATGGTGTAGCTAAAACTCTCACTGAAGGTCAGCCAATGGAACGAGCGCTACAGCAAAATGAAGATTACCAAAATCGAGCGATTACAGCCTTACAGATCGGCACTTTTGACTGTGATTTAGTTGCCCAAACAGTTGTTTGGAACGACGCGCAGATGTCCTTACTAGGTTATGCACTGGGTGAAGTCGAGTGTTCTCAGTTGAATTGGGCACGTCGCGTGCATCATAGCGATCTAGCTGGCGTAAATGCGGCAATCGATCGAGCGATGGTTGAGGGTACCGAGTACTCAGTCGAATATCGCACGATCGGCGCAGATGCTACTCTGCACTGGCTCCGAGAAGTCGGCAGATTCGATTACGATCTCGAGGGGCTACCGATTCGGCTGACTGGCATAACGCAGGATATTACTAAATCCAAGCAAATCGAGACCGCGCTCAAAGAAAGCGAGCAGCGGGTGATTTTGGCACTCGATGGCGCGCGGATGGGCATGTTTGACTGGAACCTCACGACCCAAGAAGTTACTTGGAATGCCTACCATGCGATCTTGCTCGGATACGCACCTGGAACCGCAGCTTCGTATCAAAATTGGGAGCAGCGAGTGCATCCAGCAGATTTGGCCAGAGTCAATGCGGCGATCGATATGGCGATGAAAACGCACACAGACTACACTTCAGAATATCGCGTAGTTTGGGAAGACGGAAGTATCCATTGGATTCAAGGATTCGGTCGCTTTTACTACGATGAAGAGGGCACGCCAATCAGGATGAGTGGTGTCATCTCCGATCTTACCGATCGCATTCAGTCAACATTAGAGTTGCGGGAGAGTGAAGCGCGATTTCGGAGTACCTTCGAGCAAGCAGCAGTTGGGATCGCCCATGTCGATTTAGCTGGTCGCTGGCTGTCAGTCAATCACAAGCTGTGTGAAATATTAGGGTACACAGCCACAGAATTATCCGAGCTGAGCTTCCAAGATATTACATACGTTGAAGATCTCGCCACAGATTTGGAGTATGTCCGTCAGCTGATCGCTGGCGAGATCGACACCTACACGATGGAAAAACGCTACATTAGCAAATCGGGTCGGCTCGTCTGGGCAAATCTGACGGTGTCATTGCGCCGAAATGCTACTGGTGCGCCGCTACATTTTATTTCGGTAGTCGAGCAAATCGACGATCGCAAGCAAGCAGAATTCGACCTGCAAGCCCAAACTACCGAACTTGCCAAAATTAATAACTTGATGAGATCGAAAAATCAAGAACTAGATCGGTTTGCCCACGTGATCTCGCACGATCTCAAAGCACCCCTACGCGCGATTACCAATCTGTCTCAATGGATCGAAGAAGATCTCACAGGGGAATTAAACCCAGCAAGTCAACAGCATCTCGAATTGATGCGATCGCGCGTAGCTCGGATGGATACGATGATCGATGGCATCCTGGAATATAGCCGGATTGGTAGGACTAAAATCGATTTAGCAACCTTTAGTGTCGATCGGTTGCTGGCAGAAATTATTAGTTCGTTAGACATTCCTACCAGTTTTACGATCCTCCTGCCGACTCAGCTCCCGCCGATCTTCACCAATCGCGTCATGCTAGAGCGAGTCTTGACCAATTTAATTGGTAATGCTTACAAACATCACGATCGTCCCGACGGCACGATTCGAGTCACCGCCACACCCCAAACCGATCGATGGGAATTTACCGTTACCGATGATGGCCCTGGCATTGCCCCAGAACATCACAAGCGGATATTTGAAATTTTTCAAACATTGGCTGGTTTTGATAAGGGTAATACTGGCATCGGACTATCGATCGTCAAGAAGATCGTCGAAAGTCAAGGCGGTAGCATCGCCATCATCTCTCCGGTAACAGAGCGCGGAACGACTTTTTGGTTTAATTGGATGATCGCACCAACTCAGTAATAGCCATCAAATTGGGCGGATGGTATCTTCGATCGCGTTAACTCACATCTTGCAGCAGTACGAAAACATCAGTAATTAACGTATATCTTCAGGATACCCACAAGGGGCACCCCTACAGATAGATTGTAGGGGTGCCCCTTGTGGGTATCCTCGGGTCGCCGCAGTAATCGCATCCATGCGTTGGTGCTCTACGAGGTCTTACTGAAGACTGCTAGGGACGGGTAGCGGGCAAGCGATCGCCTTTTCACCAGACCAATCTGTTAAGGTATTCTCATCTTTATAATGCCGAGGTGTATTTAACATTAATTGCCAAGCTACACTCGCATCCAATAAATTAAATCGATCGGGATAATGTGTTTGCAATAACTCGCGCACCATCGGACAGTAATCCGAATTTATTTCGGGGAAAATATGATGCTCGGTATGATACGAAAAATTGAGATGCAGTAGATCGAAGATTTTTGGCATCCGCAACGAAACACTATTAATTAATGGATCGTTAACGCTGGTCATCGGACATAGGAGGTGATTGGTATAAATATAAAACATGGCCATACTATAGCCAATCCAAATCGGCAAAAAATACCCGAGTAGTAAGTTAATTGGGTGAAATCCTAAGTAAGCGCAAATACTCAGATGAATCCCCATGACGATCGCTAGTTCGAGCGCGATCGACCAGCGCTCTTTGGCACTCACCTTAAATGCAACTACCGGAATATCAACCAAACCATCGTTAAAGATCAGCACCGAGATGATATTACGAAAGTTATGAACTCCCCAGGCGCTAGTCATACCGATCTGGAACCAGAATGGATTTACTTCAGCCGAAGGTGCGAACAGATTATGAATCCATTTGCCCCAGCTATCGGGTTGCGTTTGTAGATAATTACGATCTGGATCTGCTAAAGAGTTGGTTTTGCGATGGTGTTCGCGATGATGAATTACTTTCCACAATGTGGGAGTCATCCAAGCCATCGACCAACCTAATAGGCTCACAATCTGGCGAAGCCAAGGTCTTTTAATCGTGCCACTATGCAGTACTTCATGAGTACTAAAAATCAGCACTGTGATACTGTTGCCCATCGCTACAGCCAGTGGTAGATAGAGTGGCAATAAATACCAGTCCCAGCGATCGAGCTGAGCGGCAATCGCCCAGCCTAATATTAAGATTGAGACATTAACTAATAAAATTACAACCTTACTCTTATCTGGTAAGAATGCTGCTTGTGGGAGTAACGGACGGAGCTTTTTGGCATACTCTGCCTGAGAAATCCAGGTCTTTGGATCGATAGTATGCATGGATGATGGTCAGCTCAGTGTAGGAATATTGAAATATCGATCGCTGCATTAGTTATGAAGTGATTTGTAAGAATGTGGCAGTTTATTTCGCTGTGACATTTTAACAAAATATTCAATCGCTTTGTTGTAACGCAAAGAGTTACTAAGATGTTATATTATAGTCGCTCTAATGCTAGCTAAATGAGGCCGCGTCATCATTTATGAGCTAGATCTAGTCTTGCGGATGCCGCGATCGAGGCTCTAACTATGAGCCAACTTTCGATTTCCCAGATCGGACAAAACAGTCTCACTCTCTAATTAACAAAAAGAGATAGATTATTCTTGTCAATGACATCGATCGTAACAATGATTCGATCGTAAATATCTCTCTCTGATGGGAGATATTTGTCAAAAACTCTAGCTGAAGATTGAAGTTACAATTTCGACGTTTGAACTACTTTAATTTTCAAATTAGAAACGCCGATTAGTTGTTGCTAAGTTAGCGATTATTGGATAGTGAAAATTTGCTAAGATATCGATCTCCTAGCACTCCAGCCGCGATTGTTATCATCAAACTATGAAATCATCCACTCGATCGACCAGCACAGAGCCAAAATCGTGCATCATTATTGGGGGTGGGATGGCTGGGTTGATTGGTGGTACTGTGCTTCAGCGTCAAGGCATCGATGTAACTGTATTAGACAAAGGGCGCGGGATTGGCGGACGGTTAGCCACCCGTCGCATCGTTCATCCAATTTATGGGGAGGGTGTGTTTGACTATGGAATGCAGTTGTTTGCGGTTAGCGATCCGAGCTTTCAACAGTGGGTTGACGAATGGCTACAACAGGGAGTCATCGATCGCTGGTTCGATGCGGCAACCGGAACACCAGGCTATCGCGGGACGAAAAGTAGTCGGAGTATCGCTCAACATTTAGCCAAAGATCTAGATGTCTGGACTCAAACAACAGCGTTAGAGCTAACTTGGGAATCCTCAGCTTGGCTGGTGCGGGCAGAAAATGGCGATCGATTCCAAGGCGATAATTTACTAATTACCGCTCCCGTCCCGCAAACTCTAGCATTGCTTGACAATTCAGCGATCGATCTCCCCTTAGAAATCAGGCATCGCTTAGAATCAGTATTCTATCAGCCTTGTCTTACGCTCCTGGCACTATTAGATAAACCCAGCGCCATCCCCGCCCCAGGTGGATTGCGACTGGACGATCCGGTATTAGCTTGGCTCGCTTGCAACCAGCAAAAAGGTACTTCCCCACAAGCTGCCGCTGTCACCATCCAAGCGACTCCTGAATTTAGCCACACTCACTGGGAAATGGACAAAGCAGCGATCTCAGATATATTAATCGATCGAGCATCCCAATGGTTGGGTGCGAATGTTGTCGAATTCCAAGTGCATCGCTGGCTCTATAGTCAACCGCAGACATGCTATGGCGATGTCTTTTTAGCTTTGCAGCAGCCAGGAATATTTGCGATCGCTGGAGATGCTTTTTCGGCAACCAACGTAGCCGATCCGTCTTTGCAGCTAGAACGTGCAGCTAGATCCGGCATCGCGGCAGCAAATTATCTATTGAAGATGAGTAATGAACGTGCTGCATCACCTGAGTGCGAATTGGATGCTCGCCAGGAGCGGTCGATCTAACCCAATTCTTGAGAAAAGTTTCATCTTCACTACAGATTCAAATAACGATGATAGAATTTATACAAACATTGTCTGTAACCATGAAAAATTTATTATCATCTCGGTTATCGATCGCGCTCGGAGTTACACTCGGAGCGTTGCTAGCATTAGATTTATTCTCCTTCACAACTCCGGCTGAAGCTGGCTGTCGTCCCACAGGGCGTTACCTCAAAGGCACTCCAGTTTTAAGCTGTACTGGACGCACCAGATGCCGTCCGACTGGAAGATTTAAGTACAGTAATGGTCGACGTTACGAGATTTTACGCTGTCCTGGCTAAACTAAAGATAGTGTTCCTCATGCGGGTGGGGAACACCATCTTTGGGAGCGCGATCCCTCGGCATTTATTTACTCCGTGCTGTTTATTATCACAAGGAATTGGGGAATGCTAAATGCAAAGCAATCTCTTGAGATCCACTCAAATAGTGGTTAATACACCTTTTGACATCATGATAAAATCACCCAAAACAGCCTCTGAAGCATCTGTCGAGCCTTCGATCGCATCACCTAGCGACGAAATCGACGACGAAAGCGAACTCCAATCTGGCTTTCGTCCCTCGAAAACATTTTTATTAGCCATATTTATCCTGACACTAACGCTCGGTGTCGCGGGTTATGCAGGCTTCACATTGTGGAGTCTGAGCGATCATTCAGTAAGTTCGGAAGAGCAAACTACCACACCGGAAGAAGGATCGCTAACGCTCCCGTAATCCGATCGAGTGTCGATGCTCGTTCGGAGCGATCTGGAGCGCACGCGAGGATCGATCGCGCCATTACCCTACTACCCCCTTGTCGATCCGTCGGGTACAATAGAAGCGGACAGGACTGTATTAGGAGTAAATATGATTCAACGTCGTTCGCATTCTCATTTTGACTCGATCCAAATTGCTTATCGAGCCGAGGAACTGATTGGCGCAGCTTCTAATCGCTATAAAATCACCGTCCAAGTAGCCAACCGCGCGAAAAAACGCCATCGTTACGAAGCAGATAATATCGATGACCCCACGATCAAACCAGTGATGCGTGCCATTATCGAAATGTCTGACGAACTCACGCAACCAGAAATTTTAGGAGATTAACTCCAAGCAAGGGTACCCACACTTCGACTGCGCTCAGTGCAAGCAAGCGGTACCCCGATTTTTATGGAAAAAGTGCTTAAATCCGGTGCTGGCTGGCGCATCGGTTGGAATCGGGCAAATATAAATCCAGGCTTAATCGGTAGTGATGATTGGGCATTCGAGCTGACTGCTGCCGAATTAGCAGATTTCGAGCGCCTGCTGAAGCAATTAGTCGATAGTATGCGATCGATCCAAGCAGAATTAATGGATGAGGAGAAAATCGCCTGCGAAGCCGAAAGCGATCTCATCTGGATGCAAGTTGAAGGGACGGCTAGCGAGTACAGCCTCCGATTGATTTTAAATACCGGGCGGAGTTGCGAGGGCAATTGGTCTGCTGAAGCAGTGCCTCATTTAATTGCGGCTACTAACAGCCTAAAGTTTTTTTGAGCTAGATTTTTGGTACAGAATTCAAATTGAGTAATCCTCATAGTACAATCTAATTTGACCGAGCAGAATTAGCTGAAATAACCAATCTAAAATCCTGTCTTGACTCGCTAAATCCAAAATAAACCAGGAGTCGATCGATGCCAGAAATTAATGGGGTAATGATGCAATATTTTCATTGGTATCTGCCTCGAGGTGGACTGCTGTGGAATCAATTGGCAACAGATGCACCAGAGTTAGCCTCGGCTGGATTTACCGCACTGTGGTTGCCACCTGCATATAAAGGCACTGGCGGCGGTTATGATGTCGGTTATGGAGTATATGACTTGTTCGATCTGGGTGAATTCGACCAAAAAGGATCGATCGCAACTAAGTATGGTACCAAAGATGAGTACGTCCGCGCGATCGACAGTGCCCATGCAGTCGGGATTCAAATCTATGCTGATGTAGTCTTAAACCATAAATTGGGTGCCGATGCCACCGAGGAATTTGAGGCAACTCCGCTCGATCCGAATAATCGGTTTCAACCGATCGATAACTACCAAAGAATTGAAGGTTGGACGCAGTTTACCTTCCCAGGGCGTAAAGGTAAATATTCGACAATGGAATGGCATTGGTGGCACTTCGACGCGATCGATTACAATGTTGACAATCAAAATCAAAAAGCCATTTATCTAATTAAAGATAAGACATTCGATCGTAATGTCGATGCCGAAAAAGGTAATTTTGACTACCTGATGGGTTGCGATCTGGACATGGATCTTCCTGAAGTATTAGGCGAACTCAAATATTGGGGTAATTGGTATTTAGACATCACTAAATTTGATGGTATCCGCCTAGATGCAGTCAAACATATCGATGCGAGATTTTTCTATAACTGGCTCAAAGATCTCAATAGCTACGCCAAAAAAGATCTGTTCACCGTTGGCGAATATTGGTCTTACGAACTCGACGCGCTCGAAAATTTCATCACCGAAACCGAAGGTAAGATTCACCTCTTCGATGCGCCACTACACAATAATTTCCACATTGCCAGTACCAAAGGCGAAAGTTACGATCTCCGCCAGATCTTCGACAATACCCTCGTCCGCCATCAGCCCACCCTCGCCGTCACCTTCGTCGAAAACCACGACTCCCAACCGCTCCAATCCCTTGAATCTGTCGTCGAAAACTGGTTCAAGCCGCTGGCATATGCCTTAATCTTACTGCGCGAAGCTGGTTATCCCTGTGTGTTCTACGGCGATTATTATGGTGCAAAGTACAAGGATCGCGGACGCGATGGAAACGAATATGAGATCGTGTTAGAGTCGCATCGGGTGATACTCGATCGAATGCTCCAAGCACGTCACGAATACGCCTACGGTAAGCAATACGACTATTTTGACCATCCCAATACCGTCGGCTGGACGCGGCTGGGTACCCCCGAACATCCGGCGAGTATGGCGGTATTAATCGGTAATGGCGAAGCAGGGACAAAATGGATGGAAACTGGTAAACCCGATACCACCTATATCGATATTACTGGGGCAGTGACTACATCGATCGTGACTAATCAGGATGGTTGGGGTGAATTTCACTGTCAAGGTGGTTCGGTATCGGTATGGGTACCACAGGCTGGCGCATAAATTCGCGCTCGACTACTCTGGTTGAGAATGTTGGCTAGCTCCGTTCCTCACCCGCCCACAATTTATTTGCGGGCTAGTAGCTCAAGTCCACTGAAGTGGACTAAAGACTCTAACAGTCCACTTCAGTGGACTTTTTTAGGTAGCCCGCAATTTATTCGCGGGTGGATGACGAACGGAGCAAATATTCTCAGCCTGAATTTGCTTTACCTTCAGTTGGTTGATGCTCTAAAGTTAGTCCGCATATTCGGACTTCGATTGTTTAGCAGCGGAGCGATTGGTTTCTCTTCAGATTCTCACTGGTACCTGCTGATGCTGTAAGTACTCTTTAATTTCACCTACAGTCAGCTCTCCATAGTGCAGTAAAGAAGCCAACAATGCCGCCTCTGCATGTCCTTCAGTAACGGCTTGGTAGATGTGTTCGCAGTTACCAGCACCGCCGGAGGCAATCACTGGAATTTGGACAGAAGTAGCGATCGATCTTGTCAAATCTAGGTCGTATCCGGCCTTCGTACCATCCGAATCCATACTGGTAATCAGTAACTCCCCCGCACCTCTTTTGGTGACTTCCTGCGCCCATAAGACCGCATCTAAGCCAGTATTTTCACGTCCACCTTTGACATAGACATCCCAGCCAGGATTGCTTGGATCGTGGCGGCGTTTGGCATCGATCGCGACTACAATACATTGATTGCCAAATCGATCGCTAGCATCGTTAATTAAATTTGGATTGCGAACCGCAGCAGAATTGAGACTGACTTTATCCGCACCCGCACGTAACAAGCTTTTGATATTTTCTAACGATTGAATCCCACCGCCAACGGTGAGGGGAATAAATACCTGTTCTGCGGTGCGATAGACAACATCGATCATCGTATGGCGATCTTCATGGCTGGCGGTAATATCCAGGAATACTAGTTCGTCTGCACCAGCATCGTTGTAAATTTGGGCTAGTTCTACCGGATCTCCAGCATCTCTGAGTTCGATGAAGTTGATGCCTTTTACTACTCGTCCGGCTTTGACATCTAGGCAGGGTAAGATTCTTTTTGCTAGCATCAGTTATTCTCTATCTGTGTTTACCACTCACTTTATATTGGTAGTTATCTTAATATTCTTTAATTGAGGTAACTGCACCAATTTCTGTTAACTGCTGTGATATAGCCTCAGCACATTCTCTAGGAATAAGTCTCGTTACACAGATTGGTAAACAATCTAGAACGATTGCAATTGCAAATTCCTTGATTCCTGTAGCGTCATACAATATATTAATTATATCATCTTCCTTATTGTCAGGAAAACTTTCTAAAATAACCCCGTATCGTCCAGTATATCCCTCCCATAAAGAAGACGATCCGACGAACTGCCATAAAGTGGTTTTATCGCTATTAATTATAAAGTTTGGAATTCCATTGTTCCTAAAACTTTCGTTGCGAATTTCATCAATATTACCCCAGCCAATGAGTTCCATCCAAGTGCGACCAATTCCAATCTCACGTCCTTGCTCGTCATACACTTCTATCCAACCATCACTACCATCCGTACTAACGACTATTGCATAGGTAGTCACATCTATGTAACTTACTTTGTACATTCTTGTGTAATAGCACTCTACACCACAATAATAGTCCTTGGCTGCTCTGATAGCATTTGGAGTTTTTTGTAAAGCATCTTCATCAAATGATACATCGATAGAACTTTTACCTAGCAAGGGTTCAGAGTTATCAAACTTCTCATGTCTAAGATGAGCGCGATACATTTTTAAGTAGTAACTTTCACATAAATATTCATAATGCCGTTTGATTTTGTCATCAATGTCCATAGACAATTTTTGCATTAAATAAATATTTCAAATCTAGTTGTAGGTTGGGTTGAGGCTCGGCGAAACCCAACACTAACAACGATCTGCGATTGGGGTATGTCATTGATTAGCGATCGGAGTTTCGATCGCTAGTCATCTAAACAAAATATCTAGTTCGATCGATAAATCTGGAAAGAGATCGTCGGTAATTATGCCCGTGCCGATATAGGTAACGGGCGCACGATCGAGATAAAATACCGTTACGCTGCTAGCCGCTGGATCGATTACCCATACTCGCGAAACACCAGCGATTAGATAAATACTCGCTTTTTGGGTCAGTTGTCCGAAAGTTTGTCCGGGTGAGATAATCTCGACCGCTAATTCGGGTACGACTGGACAAGCGGTATTTTCATTCCAACTTTCGGGCAATCGAGCGAAGGAAACATAGATTAAGTCCGGTACTGGCGTATAGTCATCACTCAGCTCGAAAGCCCACTCTGTCTCGACACGACCCCGATCTTTAGCCCATTCATCTAAAATACTTAGGATGCGACGAGTCGATCGAGCGTGAAAATATTTAGGCGACATTTTAGGGACTGCGATGCCATCAATTAATTCATAGGTACGATCGGCAGCATCTGCTAGTCGCCAAAATTCTGCCTTGGTGAGTTTTGTTGTCGAGCTGTTGACCATATCGATATCGATAGAGATAAACTACCAGTGCTTAATTTAACATTCGATCGATAATTACAGATTAGAGATTGGCAGTATCTTTCTACCCTAATCCCTAATCTCTACTCCCTACCCCCTCAGAGCGGTCGATAAGTCCGATAGTTAATACTGGGGAAAATATTATCCATCGTTTCGATTTTTTCGAGCCAGCCGCTATCGACTTTCCCTTCTTTCAGTTCCTCATAGAGTTTGTGGAAACGTACGAGGTGCGATCGAGTACGACGGATCGCATATGGTACCATCGTGCCAGTCCGCATGATAAATGCCCAATCGGAAGATTGCGCTAGTAGTAATTCCCGTGCGGCTTGATTGAGCGCGCGCCACTGTAGCTCATCCGCTGGTTCCATCCGCGCTAATTCGATCATCCGTTCGGCGGCTTTATGCAGGTGAGGATAGACCCAAGCATTGGTTTCATTCAACCAGTACTCGTGGAAACCTTTGTAGCCCCAACTGGACTGGGACGGACGACAGACTTGTTGCGTCGGCTCGGCGCGGAGGTAGTCCGCCAAGTGAGTCATCTGATAGGTATTTTGATCGTGCCACGACTTACGGAAGAAGAAATCGATAAACCACGGGCCTTCGTACCACCAATGTCCGAATAATTCGGCATCATAAGGCGAGACAACCAATGGGGGTCGGTGCATCATCCCCGCGAGATTTCCGACCTGTTGCTGGCGATTGTACATGAAATTGGTGGCATGATCTGCCGCCTTTTCCTTTGCCCAGTAGGGATCGTACAGGGCTTTCTCGCCACCAGTCTTGGAGGTAATCTTGTGGTATTTAATCCCGATATTTTTTCGCTGACCGTTGGGCATGATATACGGCTTGATATAGTCATAATCAGCATCCCAGCCTAAATCTTTGTAGAATTCGCGATATTCGGGCGCGCCTGGATATCCCACCATCGACGACCAGACTTGCTGGGAAGATTCTTGATCGCGACCGAAGGCGGCAACACCTGTTTCGGTAAAGATCGGCGCGTAGTTACCATATTTAGGACGGGGACGCGCGTACATGATGCCATGTCCGTCAGTGAGGAAATATCGCAACCCAGCATCGGCGAGCATCCGCTCCAAACCTTCGTAGTAGGCGCATTCGGGAAGCCAGATCCCTTTAGGAGCGCGACCAAAATTTTCTTCATAGTGTTCGCACGCGACGCGAATCTGCGACCAGACCGCCTCGGGGTACATCTTCATCAACGGTAAATAACCGTGAGTCGCCCCGCAGGTAATGATTTCCAGGTTGTTGCTATCTAAAAATCCTTTGAACGCACCGATTAAATCTCGATCGTGTCGTTCCCAAGTTTTGCGAATTGCGGCAAATTCTTTGACATAATACTCTGCTAAGTATTTAATATGTCCATTGTGTTCGTTTGACTCGACTTCTTTGAGAGCTAGCTCTTCTAATTTGGCAAGGTGTTCGTCATATCGCTCTTGGAGTAAGGGATCGCGCAGCATCGACACCAATGGGGGTGTCATGCTCATGGTAATTTTAAAGTCGATCCCGTCCCGTTTTAGTCCCTCAAAAACGTGGAGCAGGGGGATGTAAGTCTCGGTGATGGCTTCATACAGCCATTCTTCTTCGAGAACAAAATCGCTTTCAGGGTGACGAACGAAGGGGAGATGAGCGTGTAGGACTAACGCAACATAACCGAGTGGAGTACTCATAGGGATAGCGTGTGGGGACAACGAATGTCAGAAATAGCGGACACTAACGTTAATATTAGCTTAAGCTTGGCGTTCGCTTATGTTTGTTATTGGTGATGTATTGTTTGTGGGGATCGCGCCATGAAGATGCAACATATCCTCATCTTAGCTACTGTAAGCGATCGCTCCAGTCGATAGAATTATCACATTTATTGAAAAAATGTTAAGATTTTGTTAACAAATCTCTAATCTCAGTCCATACTATTTCTTGGTTGCCATCGGACGACCATATAATCATCCCGCTTAGGTTTCGATTCTCCACCTGCTGAGGCAGACGCTTCGCGAACGGAGCGGCTATCGTCAACGAGAATGAATGTCAGCCGATCGCTACCCACTCAATAATTCAACAGCCTCATTGCAGCTACTGCTATTCTTGGATGAGCGCATGACTAGCTATGTCCAAAATCTGGAGATCCGCGCTAAGCTAGCTACCCTCAACCACGAACAGTCGTTCGAGCTACAAATTGTCGATGTCGGCAAACAGCCAGACTTAGCCGAACATTATCGGGTGATTGCCACACCAGCCTTGGTTAAGCTCTATCCACCCCCGCGCCAAATTTTGGCAGGCAGCAATCTCATCGATCAAATCGATAACTGGTGGGAACGGTGGCAAGGCGATATTGCCACCGCCGGGGGGGATTCGACGATAACCTATGGTGAATATCCAGTTGCGTCAGAACCCAGCGAACCAACCCCCGTAAAAGCAGTACTGAGCGATTCGATCGGTTATGTTAGTAAACTGATTAAATTAACTGATGAAGTTTTTACGCTCAAGCAAGAAAAAGAAGAGCTACTAAGCAGATTGAAATTGCAGGATCGCGCGATCTCTGTTTTAGCTCACGATCTTCGCAACCCGCTGACGGCAGCGGCATTAGCATTAGGTACGCTCGAAATCATCCACAATCCTCTCGATTATCGGGCGAACTCATTGGAGCCAGTGACGATCGAAAAGTTAATCAAGCGCGCGCGGCTGCAACTCCAATCGATCGATCGATTGGTCACTGATATTTTACAACCACTTGCCGACTCAAATACTGAATTCACACTGCGCCCCCAAAAGATCGATCTTACCGAACTAATTTCGGGGGTGATTTCGCAATTAGATAGTCAGTTTCAGCTTAAATCTCAAAGCATTACTACCGATCTTCCCCAAGATTTACCGCCAGTGTATGGTGACGAAGATAAGTTACGTCAAGCGATCGCCAATCTGTTGGATAATGCGATTAAATATACACCCGTCAGCGGTCAAATTCATGTGAGCGCGCTACATCGCACCGCTCAAACCATTCAGATTAGTATTGCCGATAATGGCTTGGGTATTCCCGAGGAAAATCAAAAGCGAATTTTTCAAGATCGTTATCGACTCGATCGCGATCTCACAGAATCTGGTTATGGGATCGGATTGTCTGTCTGTCAGCAAATCGTCCGCGCGCATTATGGTCAAATCTGGGTTGAGTCAGTTCCTGGCAAGGGCAGCGTGTTTAATTTTACGCTCTTGGTATATCAGTAAATATTCAAAATATCGAGTAAACTGTCGTGGATTTCAGGATCTAAATCTATGGATAGAATACAGATTACCGATGCGATCGGGCAATTTAAATGTAGTTTAGCTTATCTAAACTAGCCTGGACTATAATTACATGTTGCATCTGCCCAACGTCCGAATACTTCTCGATAATCTTCAGGGGTGTAGACTGCTTCTGCCTGTTCATGAGTTACTTTTTTGAGACAAATCAAGCGATATATTTCGCGTTTTCCATATTGACTAATTGGATTGAGATCGTTTTCTTGATTCTTGCCATCGATCGCCATTTTCTTGTACCAAGTAAGTGCCTTATTAATATCAGGAGTAGTGCCTTGCCCGAGTTCGTACATTTGACCGATTCTTTTCCAAGTGTAAGCGTTATCACTATTACTTAATACCTTCAACGCCTCTGCGTAACGCTTAGCTGTGTACAATCGATCCCCATACCAATCGGCAACTGTGGTGTTTTGCGGATCGATCGTATAAGCTTGCTGAAGATATGCTAGGTGAGCGGTCATACTTTTCGGAATATATTTAGCAACCTCGATCGGATCGTCTTTAGTATCAGGATTACTCAACCGAGCAAAGTTAAGTAAAACTTCAGCTTTATTTGAATTAGCGGCAAGTAAGAGCGATCTATCCAACCATTTTATCGATTTGGCATAATCAGTTTCGACACCCATAAACCGATAAAAATAAGTCTGATACAGGAGGTAAGCTGCTGGAAAATAGTTGAATTCTGCCGCTCGATGATACCATTTCAAAGCGATCGGGCGATCGCTTTCCTTCCCGACTCCAAATTCATACCAGTCATACGTTTTTGCTAGAAAATAGCAAGCTACCGGATCGTTAGTATCTGCCAGAGGCTGGAGTTTTGTCCGCAATAAAATCGCCCGATTGGGATCGAATTTACCGAATTGAAATACGTTGTCAATCTCAGCCTTGATTGCTGGCGAAACTTGCGTCTTGATTGGATATGCAGTAGATTGAGTCGTGACTGGATAAGTAGTTTGTGCGATGCTCGGTTGGCCAAAAATTATACCGGTCGCGATCGCTGTACCAAAGCTAATGTGATTCATCAGTATTTGTTAATTTCAAGAAAGTGTAAGTTTATTATCAAAGTAAATTCACTCGATCGTGTATAGTCAGCGAGCATCAGGATCGTTTTGGAGATAAAACTTCGATCTAAACGCCAAGAACCAATCTAGGTATCAATCGCGAGCGATCGCTGCCTCAAACCTATATCGATCGGTAGATGCCCAGCAACGGCATCGAACCATACACTACTTATCTATAAACCGCAGATCGAATGCAGCAACGGCACCTAAGTTGATACTCAGGTCGCAAACATAGCAAAAGTCGAAAGGGAAAAGCAATTCATGTCAATAACCGATAGTTGGATAGAAAGAGGTCAGCAGCCAGGACGCGAGCAAGCGCGACAAGCAACCGAAACGATCGTCAAACGTTGCCTAATGCGCCAATTAGGTGGGGTTCCCAGTGAATTACTCGCACGAGTGCGATCTTTATCGCTCGAGCAATTAGAATCCTTATATGATGTGGCGATCGACTTTACCCGGATCGAGAATCTACACGATTGGCTCAACTTTGATTAGCTGTGTTCGCTTCCAGTTCAATCTTCCAACAAACTTGGCATTTGACGACGATCTTGGGGAATGAAAGTGCGATCTTGTGGTAGTAATGCGACAGGTGTTGTCAGCAGAAACTCACCCAGATCGATTGCCGCTTTTAACTCGATCGCGACTTGTCTAGAGAGATGAATACTCGCCAGTGGCGCTACTCTGACGGTTCGCCCCTCAATTTTAATCTTCCCCGACTTGAGTTGAGCATAACTTACCAGTCCAAACGTCGGACGCACCCGCCGAGGGATCGAAAAATCGACAATCGGCGCGACGATATCGCGATCTCGAACCGCGCAGCGAGCGACGATCTCTGCATTCAATACTGGAATGGGGACCCCGACACCTAACATCAACGAAGGGCCATAATTTTTGAAATAACAGCCGCGCACCCACTTAGCATTCATCTGTTTTGCATCGCCAACGAGCGCTAGAGTGGCCGCAGGGCCGATCGGCGTACGGTTTTCCATGCGCTTTTGGAGGGGGAAATGTTGGGTGCCTTCCCATGCCACATAGCCGATACCGCCACCCAACCACACTCTCGTACCGATGCCGATTACTTCGAGATCGGGGTCGTTTAACAACGGTGAAATTGCACCAGTATTCGAGTAGACAGCATTGCCCAATCGGGGCTGCAATGGGCCTAGATAAGTGTACAACTGACGATCGCCACCATTTACCCCAACGATGAAGTTTTGATATAAATTACGGGGATTGTAGAGGTAGAATTGATTGATTGAGTCCTTAGTAATCGTCGTGTCGAATGCAGCGCGTGGGTAACAGTCGGTACTTTGACCGATCGCGCGGAGATTAACGCTTTTCCCTGCAATTAAATCTTCAATCACATGTGCGCCACCCCGCTCCTTGCGATCGTCTCCATCAGCAATATCGCCGGTATAATCGACTAATTGAGTCGCCCCTAAATACAGATCTACCGCGCCAAATCCGGCATAAGCAGGTACCCCATCCAACGTACACGATCGAATCTTAATTGGCGGATCGGTATGTCCCAAATTGAGAATTGCCCCCGATGATTCCATCGGCTCGAAACTGCCCGTAGTAATCACATCTACCAGCTCGGCAATTTTTTCAATGCCTAATTCGGCAACTTTAGCCTTCACCTCTTCTACCGTCCATACCACTGCTTGCTTACGACTAATTTTATCGTTGATTTCATCGATCGTTTTCATTTTTAGTGGATGAGTGAATGGTGAATAGAAGTTATTGGTTAACCCAAGTTGCTACCGATCGAATGCCGCCGATTGAAATCGGGGCTAATGTTGCAAAGTCCGCCTTCGCGGACTGAAATCTTAGTCCGCGAAGGCAGACTTTGTGTTATTAGAAGCTGTTTTAACTGCTTTGAATGTAGGTAGCAACTTGGGTTAGTTAAGTAGCTGGTGTTTACTCCCGCACCCATAATGCTAGTCCACCACCGCGTCCGCGTGCGGCAATTCCCGTAGCGCTCGCCCAGAAAAAAGCAAAAAATGGTAAATCCGCGATCGCGAGTGTGTCGAAATCTAGTCCCGCTCTCTTGCTCCGAATTTTGCCGTGATAAATTGTCGCACCCAAAATCTTGAATTGAATCTCAGTAAAATCAAATGCTAGCAGATTCTTCTTCCCTGGATACCGACAAGGGCCAGTGAATTTAAATTTTACAGTACCTACTAAAAGTTGATTGGTAACAGTCCCGGCGATCGAAGAATCATCGTCACGCGTAAATGTAATCGATGCCGGTGTAAATTTAGGTAAATAATACCCCCGACCCAATTTCACTGCACCACCTTTTTTGGGTTTACTCGCCCCAGTCGCAAAGCACAAGCGCCATTCTCCCAACAGCGATGCAAATGAAATCGCTAATTTTTGTTTTCTGGCAGTTATTTCTGCTGCTTGCAACGCCGTCACCAGCTCCGCTCTACTCGGACGAGCTGAATCTGTAGCTGCCCGATTTAAGACTGTAGCAAAGTCAGTAGTAGAATTATTCACGATCGATATAATAATTGTGGAGAGATTAAATGATGCTGAATTATTTGGTATATTGTCGGGGCGATTTTATGTAATAACCGTGCGATTTCACTGGTTAATTTATCGTGACACTACTAGTAATCATCGATGACGATCGTTCATATTTTCCGATTGGGAACGATAATCCGCCACCATGTTAATTGTCGATCGATCTGCTGCAATAATCCAAGATCGTCATGATTATTGGCTGTGCTGGGACGAGCGAGAAAATCAAAAGCAGTCCGAAACTGCTGCGGGTTAGCCGCAATCGGCGCATCGAAGTGACAGGGGATAATGCGATCGAAGTTCCATTGGGCGACACGGTTGACCCATGCCAGCGTTGCTTGAGGAGCGCGATTGAGGATTAAGGTTTGGAGAATGGGCGCGACGAAGATGCTGCCATCGCCGCGCAAGCGAGCAAAACCCTCCTCCCAGTGCGATTGCCAGCGGAAGGGATAGATCCCGAAGTAGTTCTGTTTCGATCGATCGGGTGCCATAAATGACGATTGAATTGTTTCGATCCAATTTGCGATTTTGAGGCTGCTGGGCTGGAAATACAGGGTAAACAAACAGATTCTTTGCCATCCTTTTATCAGCTGCAACGGCGTATTACTAAGGGAATCAGTCGCACGATCTCTAGCATGAAATAACAATCCAGTCGGATCGCACTGGACGATCGCGGGAGGTTCGCTGGGAAGGGAAACTACCAAGTCTGTAACTAATAGAGTACGCGATCGACGATGGAAAAAGGCAACTTCAGCAAACTGTCCTGGCCCTAAATCGATTGTTTCTAAGATCGCATACTCAAATTCATCACCAAACGGCGTATCGCTACTGTCTGTGGGTAAAGTATACGTGCGTTCGCTAGGGAACCCCAACCAACTCAACGGTAAATTAACTGGAAAACTCCACTGCTCGGGTGTCACCCACACCTGTGCCTGGGGAAACTCTCTGGCAAACGGCCCAACAAACACCTTATGCTCTAGCCCCGAAATCGTAGGGAGGATGATATATTTGACATCACCATGAATGGCAACTAATTCATTGACTAACTGAATGCATTCGGCAGTAGGTGCAACGGGTGCATAGACGAGCAAACCGCCATCATCGAGCTTTATTACCGTCATCCGGATCGGCACGATTACATATAAAATGCCCTGAACCTGGTCGAACGTCCAAATTGTGTCGGGGACTACTTCCGTGCGGATGGTGCGGCGCTTACTATATGGATAAATCGGTACCGTAAACCAAAATCGCCACGATCGATCTGCCGCACTGCTGGCTATCGGCACTTCACCTGCGACACTAGTTCGTTCTTCTAGAGTCACCGCGCGACCCCCACTAATACCTGTAAATCGATTGTCATAAAAATATCTGCACGGTCTAGGTGACTGAGACCGCGATCGCCGCCATAGTGCCACCACAATTATATATTTTTATTCGCTCGCACAGTGTCTCCCCTAGGAGAATCGCAAATCCGAATCGATCGCTGTGATAAATTTAGTTGCGATGCTTTGGTGCCGATATTCCGATCGATATTCGCCAACAATTCATCATGCTCTACGTCAGTTAGAAAATTATTGATATAAATTAGGCCATCAACTTCAGGAAAAGTTAGTTCTTGCATATCCTAATCAGTAAAGCTAATTTCAGAAATGATGGCCGATCGAACTATTGTAGCTTTGATTTGAATATCCACATATTAAAAAACCCTAAACTAACAATTTAGGGTTCTGATGTAAACTATCAGCACGATTAGCTGTGCTGGCGATCGCTAGATCGATCTTAGTTTTATTTGTTCTGTGATTTGCCTTGGTGGTTTGATGGAGCTTTTGGCGTGGCTGCATTTAAAGGATGAATGCTGACAATTTTTCCACCCAAACGCACGATCCGTTGCATGGTTTCGTTCATGCGATCGAGCGGAACTTGCATAAATGTATTGCTACTAATGCGAATTTGATGCTCGCAGCGATCTGTTTCTGCGTTCTGTTGCAATCCACTAACTTCATACACAAAGATCCGATTGTTTGAAGTAGTCACCGATCCTCTGGAAAATGCTGATTGTCCTAACATTGTTGGTTTCTCCGATGTATTAGGAATTTGGGAAAAGGGAAAAGACGAAAGGGGTTAGCTTGAGTGAACAGTGAACGAGAGCAATTCCCTCATTCCCTCATTCCCTCATTCACTGTTCACTGTCCACTGTTCACTAATTTATTGAGCGAGTGTGACGCTAGCGATTTTGCCACCAATTTTATTAATCTGTTGCAGGGTGCTAGATAACTGCTCGTAAGGCACGATGTACTCTTTATTAACGCGCCGGACGCGAGGATAGCGTGGGAGATTGGCACTGGCGACTTCGATCCGATAGAGTCGTGAAGACTCGCCCTGAATCGATCGACCGAAGGTACGATTGGGCATAGTACCGCGCTCTGAGGGCTGATAACCAAATCCATCGTTTGTCCCACCAGAAGGCGGGATGACTGCGGAAGTGTCATTGCGTCCGAGTTCGGCTGCTAGCCGCGATTTATTACCAGCTACCTGTGAGCTATCGCTATTGGCATAGCCGCGATAGAGCTGGAACATCCGAGGAAATCCGGCCATTTTTTGTCCGGTTTGGGTCGAAAATCCCCGATAATAAGGGACGATCGAGTCGCCAAAGCTGGATTCGTATTCAGCAGAATCGATATAGGAATCGATATCTGCTTCAAAACCGGCGTTTTGATAACGATCGAGATGCTCGATTACTTCTGACTCATCGTAGGGCGCGCGTCCGAGTAAATGTTTGAAGTTTAGTTCGATCGCGCGTGTTTGAAAACTAGAATAAAAGAATTTATTTTTATATAATTCCGACTTAGCTACACCCCGCACGAAATCGCGCACGGTAATTTTACCGTTGCAGAGCAAGGATTCGAGCGCTATTAAACGTTCGGCTGTCATCAGGTAGTCATTACCTAAGATCTGACGGTAAACGGCACGGATAACTGCTTGAGCGTCGGCTGATGAAAAGTTGTTCCGTAATTCGATCGGGCTGGAGTTGCTATAAGCACTCGTACCCAATCGCGAAGCTGCTGTTGTAATTGCCACTGGGGATTCTCCTGGGATTAGTGGGAGGTTTGGAGAGGGGGAGAGGGGAAGAGGGGGTGAAAAGGATCGGAAGTGTATAGATAGCAATTTCTTCACTAATCTGTTACTTCTTACTCCGTGTCTCCGACTTTACCCCTCTCGCATACCTGATTAGGCGCAGGCAATATCGACGATCCGACTACCGCGCTGGTTGAGTCGTTGGAGAGTGGAATTGAGTTGTTCGTAGCTGACGATGTACTCACTCACACTCCGGCGAATTTGGGTGGTGCGATTGCTAGCAGCTTGTGTGAAGCGCACGCGATACAATTGTCCGCGTTCGCCTTTGGTAGTACCACCCAAACCTTTGCCAAAATTAGGCGTGCGGATCGGCGATGGTAAGTTAGCTGCTAAATCTTGGGTGAGCGCCGCAGATTTATTATTGCCCTGCGCGCGATCGCTATTGGCATAACCGCGATAAAGTTGGAACATCCGATTAAAACCGATGTTTGTTTGACCGCGTTGGGTCGCAAAGCCGCGATAGTAAGGGACGATCGAGTCGCCAAAATTATCTTGATATTCGTTGGAATCTAGGTAAGAATTAATTTCTGCTTCATACCCATGTTCGCTAAACAGATTTACATGGTAGGTAATTTCTGCTTCATCGATAGGCGCGCGTCCGAGTAGATGCTTACAATTTAGCTCGATAAATCGCACTTGAGGAGTTGAGTAAAAAAACTTATTCCGATATAACTCCGATTGTGCTAGCGCACGCACAAATTCACGCACACTGAGATCGCCCTGACGCAGCAGCGACTCAGCACTGCGTAAGCGTTCGCTCTCCATGATGTGGTCGTTGCCAAATACCTGGCGATAAGCAGCCCAAATTGCGGCTTGCAGATCGCTCTCCGATCGATGGATGCGTAATTCCACTGGCGCATTGCCAGCAAATGGCTCAAATCCTAATTGCGTAGCCGTCGTAGAACTTGTCATAAGTTTAATTCCTTAAATTTAGTAACTAGTCACTAGTTACTAACGTTTTAGTTGTCAATAATTGGATAAAAACAACAAGTCCCAGAATCACAGCATATTCAACCGACCACTTTGGCTAGCAAAACATCCTGTTATTCTGGGAAGCTCAAAGAGCGATTAGCTCAATGCGTTGATGGCATAGTCGATGTAGGAATTAGCTTCTACAGCCGCATCGCCAGACAAACCGTGGTTGGCTTTGATGTGCTTGAGCGCTTCAACATACCAGCTGGGGGAGAGGTCGAAAGTCGCATTGATTTCAGCCAAACCACCAATGAGGTAGTCATCCATTGGGCCAGTGCTACCAGCAACTAGACAGTAGGAGATCATCCGAATGTAGTAGCCGATATCGCGGACGCACTTAGCTTTACCAGCGGGGGTAGAAGCAAAGTTATTCCCTTGCATGGAAGTCGTGTAGGGAAATTTTTGGTAAACAGCATTAGCTGCACCGTCAGCGAGGGATTTAGCTTTGGAACTCAGACCTTTGGCAGCATCTAAGCTAGCCGCAGCTTGACGGAAGCGACCAAAAGCGACTTGGAGTTCGGTGCTGCTCAGGAAACGACCTTGAGAATCAGCGGTAGCGACGGCTTCGGTTAAAGGAGTTTTCATAGTTTACTTAGCTGTTGTAATATTAGCGATCTGCAAAAAATTTGAATTGAAACAGAGCGAATTAACCGACTGCACTAGCAGCACGATCGAAGTAAGAGCCTAATTCAGCCATCAGGGAGCTACAGTCGCCTTTGGTGATACCGTTGGGGTCGTTAGCGATCGCAATTGCGGCATCTTTCATTTTGCCGATACCAGTAGCTACGGAACCACCAGGAACGCCGAGCGCAACATAAGTTTCCCGTAAGCCATTCAAGCACCGATCGTCTAATACGCTTGCATCGCCAGCGAAGACCGCATAAGTGACATAGCGGAGGATGATTTCCATGTCGCGTAAGCAAGCAGCCATGCGACGGTTGGTATAAGCATTACCACCAGGAGCGATCAGTTGGGGTTGGTCGGCAAATAACGACCGAGCAGCGTTAGCAACAATCGCGGAAGAGTTACCAGTGATGCGGTTGACTACATCAATTCGCTTGGAACCTTCGGCAACCATATTTTTCAAGGCATCAATTTGACTATCGCTGACAAATTCGCCACGAGCATCGCCTTGAGCGACTACTTTAGTAAAAGCATCTAACATGGAACAATCTCCTACATCATCGAACAGGATTTAATATAAAGGTTCAAAAGTCGATCGGTGACTTAGTATCGTCCACTCAGAACCACGTTTGATTAAAGCAATTTAGTCGTGCAATATTTGTGCAAATATTCTCGACCTCCCTGAAAAATTGATTAAGAAATGTTGCCAAATTGAGAGATGTCTATTTGACAGGCTTTTCAGCCAGGCGATCCCGTGGCTTCTATCGATCGAATGCAACAATTAATTTACATTTGGTTATATTTCTTCACTAATAATGGGCGATTGTGAATATACATTATATTCTCTCACTCTGCACAAAATTTGCACGATCGATTGCTTAGAGTTGAGCAATTTAACCACATACATAATTTACATGGAAGGATCGTTACGCAGTAAACAATATCCATTAATTAGAAAGTTGGCCGATCGGATCGAACAGGTGTGGCAACAATATCTCGATTTAGCCCCTTATCAAATTCCCGCCGATTTAGGCTACATCGAAGGTGCCCTCGAAGGCGAACGCCTGGTGATTGAAAATCGATGCTACCAAACGCTCCAATTTCGGAAACTGCATCTGGAACTCGCCCAAGTTGGTAACACCCTAGATATTTTGCACTGTGTGATGTTTCCCAATCCTGGCTATGCGCTGCCGATATTTGGGACGGATATAGTCGCGGGAAAAGGGGGAGTTAGTGCGGCGATCGTCGATTTATCTCCGGTAACTGCCGATCGATCGTTGCCACAGACTTATCGCTCGCGACTAGCCGAACTCGATCTGCACGAGTTTGCTCGACCCCGCGATCTACCACAATGGGGTGATATTTTTTCGGATTATTGCTTATTTGTGCGGCCGATCGATGCATCAGAGGAAGCAGCTTTTCTCGATCGCGTTGAGGAATTTCTCTCGATTCACTGTCAAATTGCTATTCGCACCCAACCAGTGACAGAGCGGGAACAGATTGCGAAGATCTTAGCCGGACAGCGAAATTATTGCGATCGGCAACAACAGAACGATAAAACCCGCCGAGTGTTAGAAAAATCCTTTGGCACTGAGTGGACCGATCGGTATATGACTAACATGTTATTTGACTATGCCGCTAAACACTAAAATAGCGATCGAACAATAATTTTCATTACGTCGAACGGTCTAGGTCGCGTGGGTTCAGTGCTGGGGGAGATCGTCGATTAATTTGGGATCATTGCTACCTTAATCACCTTACGCTCCTTCATGTCCTCAAATGTCTGCGCTAAATCTGCCAGCGGACGACGATCGCTAATTAAGAGTTCAAACGGAACTTGTCTGCTAGCTAGCAATGCGAGCGCAGCACGAACGCGATCGGGAGTATTGTGAAAGACCCCTTTGAGCGTAAGTTCACTATAGTGTAGCCTGTCGGTATTAACACTAATCGTCGTATCTTTCGGACAGCCACCGAATAAATTGATTGTTGCACCCGGACGACCGCAGGCGATCGCGGTTTCCCAGACGCTCGGTACTCCCGTTGCCTCGATGACGATATCCGCACCCCAGCCTGCGGTTAAATCCCGCACAGTACTAGGAATATCGCGCTGACGATAATTCCAAGTGCGATCTGCTCCTAATTTTTCGCCCACTGCCAACCGCGAATCGTTACCGCCAAACAGCCACACCGAGCGACATCGACCCGCTAGTACTGCTACAAACATCAACCCGATCGCGCCATCACCGATAATAACTACTCTAGAATCAGGGGTATAATTACTTCGCGCTACACCATGTAGAACGCAAGCCAATGGCTCGGTCATCGCAGCCAGAGACGGGTCGAGCGCATCGGGGAGCTTGAGGAGATTGTGTGTGACGATCGGGGCTGGAATTCTGAGATACTGGGCGAAGGTGCCGTTATTCCAGGTAATATTCGGACAGAGCGAGTATTCCTGACGCTCACAAAAGAAACAATTAAAGCACGGGGCAGAGTTATTTGCGACCACTCGATCGCCGATCTGCCAATCGGTCACACTTGCACCCACTGCGATAATCTTACCCGCTCCTTCATGTCCGAAGATCGTGGGTGGCTTCAGCATTTTGGCATGTCCGCCGCGCCGCCAGACTTTGAGATCTGTACCGCAAGTAGTTGCGGCGGCGATTTCGACGATTACTTCTCCTATTGCTGGTTGAGGGATATCGAGGGTTTCGAGGCGAAGATCTTCTTTACCGTAGAGGAGGGCTGCAAGCACGACATCACCAGAGATAACAACATTCGATCGGCGATCTATTCATCGGGACGATCGAGTCGCCACAGAGATGCCGTTAGCATTATAGAAAACTTTGCGATCGAATGTTTAGCTAGATCGCCCCGATCGATATTCACCAGCGGCGAGATCGCGCGATCGATAATCACGACAGCCTTCGCAAGTATCCACCCCAGGGTTCACAGCACAACGGAGAAAGAGGGAATGTGCGTTGTATTCACAAGTCAGATCGCCGATCCCGTCGGGTTCGTCATCATCATCGAGCGCGCCATAACGTTGGAGATCGGAGTAAGTAACGATAAATTCGCTCTCTTCCTCATCCTCGACCAAACCAGCGGGTAGATTTTGTCCGTTAGTCCGGCGAGAAGTGCGAATTTGGGCGATACGATCGACTCGCAATCTGCGCACGGCACTCCATGATTCTTCATCGATAATTTGGTGATGTTCGCGGCCTAAAAAATTCAGATCTTGTAAGTCTTGAATCGATAAATTTGGCGATCGAGATCGAATCAACACCTGTAATTCAGCAATCAGGCGCAAGCGTTCCGATCGAGATTGTGAAGCTGCAAGGCGTAATTGCGATCGGACGGAGCGTAGTCTCGAAAATGTTGATATCGGCTGGCGCTCAAAATAGTCCGAATCAGCTGGTTTGGATTGCCAAGACGAAGTAAATTTTGCCCCGAGTCTTTGCAGCCACATGCCGATTGCGATCGCACCACCGAGGATGAAGACGATCGCCCAACCACAGATAGTCCCAATCGCGCCGCCGAAAATCCCAGCTAGGACAATCGACATCGCAATAAATGCTAAGGTTCTAAGCGCTCGCGATCTCAGGCACAATAGGATGATGATGCCGAATAATAACCAACCAAAGATCTGTTTGAGCTTTCGTTTATCGATCGCAATAAATGATTTACGGTTAAATTTCATCGATCGATTTAAACTTCGTAGTTAAAATTGTTTTGCTGATTGAAAATGTGCTGGCTCGGACGTTTGAGTACGACGATCGACCAAAATTTAGCTATTTTTATCGATCGAGCGACTGCTGTTGATAATCGCGGTAATGATGCATCCAAGGGTTGCTGAGCTAGAGTTTGTCCAACAACTGCGATGTTGGTTCGCCAGTCGTGACTGTCAGATCGATCGGGAGGTCTCCGCTTTAATTGGAACTCAGCTAGCGGCGATATATCTATTGTAGAGGAAATCAATCCACCCGAACGCCTTGTCACCTGTCTTGTCTCTCTTCCCCGATTGGGCTTCTCGAACAGCGATAACGGCTGCAACTGAGATCTATTTTGGGTGCGGACGATCGCATCACTAACAAAGTTCTAAAAACGATCGACGAGATTGTCATCGAACATCGCTAGAAGTTTGGTTGGGCGACACATCGAGCGATTTGCACCGAAATTTTTGTAGCTAAAAATATCTCAATTCACGCGATCGCCTTTGCGCACTCATAACAACACGATATAATATAAAGTTTAAGGTCGCTAACATCGGTTGCAGACCCAGACTTGAGATCGCTAAAAGCAGCGATGCCACGGGAACGGCACGCAGGGGATCGCCGTTGCGAATCGATCGATGATTGTTTTATTCGCACAGCAGTGATGCAGCCGAAGCGACACCTAAACTCATCGATGTCTGATAAAATTACTGCTCTACACATTCATTGTGCGATTTTTATGAACGAAAAGAAAGTAGAAGATCCTAAATTGGTGATAGTTTACTTTGCCAATGGCACCGTACAGTGGGTGAAATCCGGTAGCACCAATCAGTGGTCTAGGGATGGCGGTAGGGTAAATAAATTTTTTGAGAGTAGGGTCTACCATAACGACAAAGGCGAAAAAGTCAAGATCAAACAGCACTTTAAATTGCTGAATACGGTGTTTATGGATGTAAGCTCTGGTGCGTTTTTAGACACGACTCGCGAAGATCTACTCGGATTGCTGCCCGATCCTAACGATCCCATCCAACATTGTAAATGGTGGGATGTTGATTGGTCTTGTCCGATCGTCTTCGAGCCAAAACCAGAGCGCAAGCCACTCAAAAGCCCCGTTATCAAAAATTAGGCTCACGCGGTAAGGAAGATCGATTCGATCGACATGAGTTCGACCCGAAGTGTATCGTTTACCAACCCAATCTTAATAACGATATTTAAGTATTAGCTATGACAACCGCTCTCAAAATTTCTCGATTGTCAGTGCTGTGGGCGTGGTACTGCCGATCGAGCGCCACAGACAATAAGTTAGCGGCGTTGCTGATTTAGTGTTTTTGCAATTAAGGGGTAGATTTCTTAATTGTCGATCGCTTAGGCGCACTACTGGCGATCGTATCTTTGCGTTTGAGCAACCAGTTGGTGATGCCTAAATAAATTGCGGTATGGAGCAGTAAAATGCCCCAATTAGTGCCCAAATTAGCCCAAGTAGCATTGTAAACTGCCGATGCCTCGATGGCAGCTTCAAACAGATCCTTGCCAGCAGTACTATTTGCGGGGGGAATCAACAGATTGATATCGACGAGCGTACCATAGGCCCCGATCGACCACCGCCCGATCGTCAACCACGAAAGATATTGACCGATCGCCACTTTTTCCATATTAAATAATACCCCCGCAAAAATAATTTGCGGCAGTAATAATAGTGGCAAAGCGCTATTGGCTTGGGAACCATTTTTGACTCCAGCCGATACCATCAAGCCTAGGGAGAAGGCTGCTAAAATTGTCAAAAATGTCGTAATCGTAAGACCGAGCGGCCAGGGAATCAGTTCCGAGGTAGGGGATCTAAAGCCGATCAGCACGACGATGGTGACGAGGATACTCTGAATTATTGCTAATCCGCCCAAGATGGCTACTTTAGAGCCAACATAGGCAGAGAGGCGCAGATTCACCAAGCGTTCGCGTAAATAGATCGCCGACTCCTTGATAATTTCTTGGAGCGAACCTGCCAAACCCACCCAAATTGCCGCACAGGTAAACACGAATAACACTTTTAACGCTAGTGCTGCGCGGACGGGATCGGGCGACCCGACAAACGGATGGACAAATGGTTTGGTTGCGCTAATCTCTTTGGTTTGGGTGGCGATCGAAATTAACTCGATCCCGATTGGTGCCGTCAGCAGGGATAATCCCAAATAGACCGGATCGCGGCGGATTAATTGCAGATACCGTTGGGTCAAAATTTTGGTCTGCTTGAAAATCGATTGCTTGACTGGTTGTGGGGGCGGCTGCCGATTGAGATCGGAAGCGGTTGCAGTGGGGATACTCAACCGACTAGCAACATATTCATGATGGTAGGATGAGTCCTTAAACTGCGTAGCGGTTTGCAGGACGGCATCGGCGGTTTCGAGATGGATGTAGATATCTGCAAAATCACCGCTGGGAATTTGGAAATAATCGATCGCGTCCTTAGGGGGGCCAAAATAACAGAGGTTGCCGCCTAAACCCATCAGCGCGATCCGATCGCACATGGTAATATTACTCGTCGCATGGGTGACTAACACGATCGTGCGCCCCTTGTCAGCTAACTTCCGCAGGAGTTGCATCATCTTTTTGTCCAATCCAGGATCGAGACCAGACGTTGGTTCGTCGAGGAAGAAGAGTTTAGGATCGGTGAGCAATTCGACACCGATACTGACCCGCTTTAATTGGCCGCCGCTTAAATTTTTGACGAGGGTATTTTGGCGCTCGAATAGTTCGATCTGGTGGAGGGTTTTTTCGACAATCGCGGGAATGTCGGCATCTGGCGGTAACCGCAACTTGGCCGCATAGGCGAGGACTTCTTTAACTTGGAGATTTGTATGAACGATATCGCTCTGGGGCACGTAACCGATCGAATTGCGGTAGATATTAAAGTTACTCGCGAGGTCATCGCCATTGAGATAAATAGTCCCCCGATCGCAAGGTTCGATGCCCAGAAGTGCGCGCAGTAGCGTCGATTTCCCCGCCCCACTCCCACCCACTAGTGCCACAAATTGACCCGGTTCGATCGCCAGCGAGACATCGTTGAGCAGACACAAACTGCGTTTTTGCTTGAGTTGGACGATCCGGGTAATCTGTTCGGCATCGAGGCGGATACTGTCACCCCGATCGGCAAAAATCAGTTCGTCATTTTGGAGGATGAAGGTGTAGGGGCCGATCTTGAGGACTGCCCCAGGATTGAGAACGCAGGTAGTAGTTACTTCTTGACGATCGACAAATACCCCATTCGTGCTGAAGTTCCGGAGGAGATAACGCTGCTTGCCATCGACTGTTACTTTTTCGATCGAGGCATGTTTGCGAGAAATCGTCGGTGCATCCAGTGCCAAATCGATCCCGTCCCCATCGGCTCTGCCCAGGAATACCGGACGATCCGATCGCAGCTGGAGCGATCTTTGGAGCGGTCGCATGCCAGTTTTGATTTGCAGCGGATCGATGAATGAGAGCGTGGCATACTGCTCGGGATTTTGGCCGATCCGAATTTCATCGTAGGACTGGAGCTGATAGCCTTCGGTAGCTGTAATCAGTCGGTTATTAATAAATAGTCGGTTGCTGCTGGAGTTGACCCCATCGCCGTCATAAATAAAATAGCGACCGTCGATCTTGCGAAACATCGCTTGATGTCTACTGACGATGACCCAATCTGGTGGTGCTTTGAGACCGCTGGGAGCGGATTGCGACGGTTCGCGACCGAGGTAATGTTCTGGCTCCGTCAGATTGAATGATAGAATTTGGTCTTCATAATGGAGGTCGATCCGAGGACAAGACTCAAAAACAGTGCGGATACCACCAGGATTAATCATGACTGCAAGAAGGTGAAAACAGCAAAAAGAAAAAATTGATGCAGGTAGAGGTCGATCTCGATCGACCTCTACCGCATTATCGCAGAATCAGGTTTTAGAGCGATTGCCTTTTAATAGTCAACGTTAACTTCCTCGTTCCACTTTATATAGGCGTGTGCGGAACGCTGTCAACTGTCAATCGATTATTTAGCAGGCGTGCCTGGTGCTGGAGTCACATAAGCAAATGGCGCACCTTTGAGTTTATCCAAGCTTGCCTTTTGTTCGGGTGTTAACACCGCGAGCGATTGCTCGTTGACATCCTTGAGGATCGCTTCCATCCGTTTGCGGTTGTCATTCAAGATTTTAGTCTTGTTTGCTTCATCGCCAGTGGGAAGTTCCCAACCAGTTTGATTTTTGGTTTGCATTTGCTCGCCGATCGTTTTCAGATCTGCTTTTTGCTTGTCAGTAAGCTTGAGATCGGCACTAAAGAGTTCGCTCGTTAGCGGCCCCCAACCATAACGTTGTAAGACGATTTCTTTGAGGCGTTTGGCTTGATCTGGCTTGATGATTTTGTCGATCTTCGCGCGCGAGTCGTTATAGATCCCTTCGATCTCTTTACCAGATTCTTTAATCTTGGCTTTTTTGCCTTCGGTATCGAGTTTATCCAGATTCATTGCCTTAAGTTTGGCACTGGTAGTATCTCTGACCTCATCTCTAACTTTTTTGAGTTCGGCTGTTTGTTCGTCAGTGAATTTTACTTCTTTCTTAACTTGGTCGTCGAGTAAGAACGATACCGGATCGCTACCTTGTTTATCACCACCCATGGCTGCCGTCATTGGTGTATTGACATTTTTACCCTTCTCATCCGCAGGAGTACCTGTTGTAGAAGTCGTTCCAGCGGGGGAAGTTGTGGTGGATGGTGAAGGTGTTGCAGTCGTAGTGGTAGTAGTAGTGGACGTATCCTTAGTCGTAGAGCCAGGACAGCCTGTAAGCACGAGCGAGCTGCTTGCGGCGATCGCCAACAGTGCTACCATCGCCATCGGACGATGCTGATGTGTTTTGTTCATGTTCCTCATTAGTTTTTGGTTTGATGACTGTGAAACACTGAGTTTTAAAGTGCCCAGTGTGAAGCTCGCGAGCCGTCATTCGGCGGTCGGCGAAGCGCGAGCTTCGCACTGAGAACTCAGCCGATCGACAAATTGTTTCGATTTTACTATACTCATTCCGGCCTAAATTTACCCGATCGCCCTAAATCTTCCGATTTATGTTCGATCTTGCCATAGTTAAGTTTTATCAGTCGATCGGCCAGATGAAAATAGCGATCGTCGTGGGTAATTACGATGACGGCTTTACCGCGTTCTTTGAGCTTGACCAAAATCTGTTTGTAAAACAGATCCCGAAACAATGGCTCTTGATCCGATGCCCATTCATCAAATAAATAAATCGGGCGATCTTCCAAATAATTTACCAGCAAAGCTAATCGCTTCCGCTGACCTTGCGATAAATCTATTGTCGATAATACGCCATTTTTGACACTGACCTTGCGATCGAGTTGTAATTGTTGTAAATAATCTTCAACTTCGCGATCGAGATTGGCGCGATCGAATCCGAGACACTGCTCGAATAGATAAAAATCGTGAAAGATCGACGAAAAATGTTCGCGATACCATTCCTGATTCTGCTCGGTAATTAAGACATCATCGAGATAAATCGCACCCGCTTGCGGTGGATACAATCCAGTAATAACTTTAGCTAGCGTCGATTTCCCGCTACCATTCCCGCCGACAATAAATGTTACCTCGCCAGCAACTAATTCCAGATCGATCGGCCCTAGTAAAAAGCCTCTTTCTGACTCATCTGGCGGCGGAAAATCCGGTCGATGCCGGGGTGGATGTCCGCGATGTTCTAAATCGTCAGGACGATGTCTGGGCGGATGTCCATTGGGTGCCATGCCATGTCTGGGTGGCCGCTCGCCATGTGGATGTGGTGGTAAGTGAGCGATTTTGTCTCGATCGTCCCGATCGCCTTCCAAGCGCCGATCTGGTGGCATATCTTCAGGTGGATGGGGCGGGAAATGGGGAACTTGAGATCGATCGTCGGGATGATATAAATAAGTCACCCGATCGAGTGTCAGTCTGCTAAATTGGCGATCGCCTTCTGGCTTACCTAGTGCTGGTACGAATTCACTTTCAGTTGCCAGCGAAAGTTCCATCATCTCGATCTTCCGTAGCGAGACATTCGCCCGAATAATTTCTGGTGCTCGATGCAAGAGATTTTGCATGGGCAACCCCAAGAAAGTCGTAATAATAATATAGGAAGACAACATCGACACCGGAATCTGCATCAATCCCGGTAGGATAAACAGAATAAATCCGACAGCCAGAAACTGAGTCATCTGACCCAAGCCATTGGCGATCGCAAAATCCTTCATCGCAATCGTATTTTTCTGCCGCAGTTTGGCCGCACTACTGTGCAGATAATTAGTTGCAAAATCTTCCCGCCGCGATCGATTTAGCTTGAGTTCTTTATTCCCTTTAATTATCGACTGGAAATGCTTGAGTAGCGTATCTTCCTCTTCGCGGGCGACACGCATCAACGTTTGTGCTTTCTTGAGTCTGAGTTGGATAAAAGCGATCGATAGCGCTGACGAGCCGATTGTCAGGGCAAAAATCGGCCCCGACAAAAATGCTAAATAAGTTAGTGCGCCAATGACAGTTGCCAGATCGATACACAGACTGGGCACGATCGAAAATGATTGTGACAGAATCCGAATATCTTCTGTTAAAGCAGCGAGTAAGCGATTTTCGCCCAACCGTTCGAGATGGGGTAATGGCGCAGCCAGGATATCGCGACTCAAGCGCAACCGCAATTGATAAATGGCGTTTTGGGATAAATTAATCAGCAAAAATTGGGAGACAATTCCCGTAACTAAAATCGAAATGGCAAGGGCGATAAAAAATACGAATGCATTCGCAAACGAACCCTCATTTATCGATCGATTGATCGTCGAGATCAGCATTGCATTACCGACACCGCTAATTAGCCCCGCGATCGTTGCCAGTAGGAGATTCCATGATGATAAAGTCCAAAGAAATCGAATAAATTTCATAACTCGCCTACTTTAATCGCCAATTCCGTATTAGTTTGTCCAGTCATCAAGCTTGTGGGTAATGGATAGCTGCTTGTCTTGTCTCTTGTCCTGGGTTGTTATACCGATTTAAAAAATAAGGGTGACAAATAAGTTAGCAGACTTCACCTAAGCAAGGCTTTCTCAACCCTGTCTTGGCTCGCGTTCGTCAGGAAACCAGACGAACGCGAGCCACAAAATCCAAAATCCAAAATGGTATCAAACTCTCTGGAATAAAATACCTTCAATGCCTACTCCTGGCGAGAAGGAAAAAGCCACTCCGTTCGATACTTGCGATTGTGGTGCTGTTTCCCATCTCAACAGCATTCGCTCCATCACAAATAGGATCGAGGGGCTGAGCATATTGCCATATTTGGCTAGCACCGCCCAACTATCCTGTACCTGAGTGTCGTTAAGACCGAGCGAGCGCTGCGCGCTTTCAATAATCTTCGTGCCGCCAGGATGAATCGCCCAAGCATCGATATCAGCTTTGGTGAGTCCGTGGCTGGCTAAAAATCGCTCGACGATCGGGCCGACTCCCGCCTCGATATAATCGGGCAGTTGGCGCGATAGGGTACAAGTAATTCCATTATCCCGAACGCCGAGGACGATTCCATCTTCGGTATCTTCAAATAGATGGCTGAACCGATCTTTGATAATCATGCGACCAGTACCAGATCCATGACCGTCAGCACCAACAATCGATGCGGCTTCGCTAGCCCCAACCACGATCGCCGCACAGCCATCACCAAAAATACTGTGGATAATCAGATCGTTGATATTATCGTCAAATACCGCATTGAGCGAACTCAACTCCAGGCAAATCACTAAAGCGCGACGATCGGGATTGGCACGCACGAAACTGCTGGCAACCTGTAAGCCATTCATCGCTGCTGCACAACCCATGAAATTGATATTGACGCGGGCGACATCTCTTCTCAAACCCAACCGTTCGATAATTGCCGTATCGACTCCAGGTGAGAGAAAGCCCGTACTGGAGACAAAGACGATCGATCCGATGGTTGCTTCGATCCGATCGAGGGCAAACGGGTGTTCGGCGCGGTGCTTGCCAGCCGCAGATTTGAGTGCTTTTCGCGCGACTTTTTCGGCTAGGGGGATCGCATGTTCTCGATACAGTTGCATTCTGGCTTGCATCGTCGCCGCCCTACTAAAGGCGATCGCTTCATCTGACAATAAATCTAGGGCGAGATATCTAGTGTCGATCCGGGTATTTTGATAGATTTTCTCGATGCGTTCGCTATGCTTGGCTAAGTTCGCCATCTTTGCTACGACTTTTGCTGCGTCGGATTGGCGGATAACACGATCGGGATTGCCAGTCGCGATACTTTCGATCGTCGTGACTAGAGGATTGGGGCGAACGCGCTCGATCTCGGCGATGCCGCGTCGATCGAGTCCGAGTTCATCGATTTGGGGGGTGAAAGTTGACTTATCGATTGCCCGCGCGACTGGCTGAATTTCGTTGACTTGCATATTGTTGTACTCCTGTTAGTTAGCTAGTGAATAGTAAATATGTGGTTAAACTAAATTGAATTGATTCCGGTATATCCTTTCACCGCATAATCTACGGTTGCTTTAATGGCATCCGGATGAAAATGCTCTTGCCATAGTCCCAATTTTTGTTCTGCTGCCATCCGCGATGGCCCGGTTAAATATTTAGAGATCGTAATCGGCAGTCGATCGATAAAAAAGTTTTTCGCAGGTAACCAAGGCACATTAAAATTGGCTGCTTCCGATCGCACGATGTCTTCGCTAATAATATTGGCAAATCCACTGCGTTGATAGGGCAAAACATGGTGGACGCGATGTGGAGCCAAGCCTGCCGAGAGAAAACAATCGATATATTTATTGCCGATTACCGTCAGATCGTAAGAGTTTTCAATCTGGGAAATCGCCCAATCTTGTAGCTCCAATTTATCGATATCGACAGCTTCAGCATCCTCAAAATCATGACTGGCGACAATCATAAACGTGCTGATCCACAGTGTTAATCCAAATTGGGCAAACCAGGCGATCGCATCGCCATGCAGACAAAATAATACTAGCTCGCCGATCGATAACAACCGACTAATCATCGCTCCTGAAAAATGTAAGCTAGCGCGCGGCCAAGTACCATAGCTATCCTTAACGCCAATTCTGGCAGTCAGGGCGATAATCTCGATCGTCCGAATTAACATCCCACAAATAACGTGACCGAATTTATGGATGGTATGCACTGGCACTCGATAGTAGCGTGGCAATTCTAACATTCCTGTAAACACATTGCGTTTGATATCGACCTCACTTTGGGTAAACGGATGGTGCATCAATGAATGTCCATCTGTCACTACCAATGTCATCGGCACATAACTAAAATCAAACACATGTGCCAATACCTTCGTCCAACCAACTTGCGGTCGATGAATCAGATAGTGTCCCGCACCAGAAAGCGATATTCGTAGGATTGCCATTAGCGGTACAAATACATAAATCGGCATGTATTCTACCTGAGTCAATCGCAACCATTGCGTCAGGATATAGATGATAAACAACCCGATCGATACCGTATCGAACAGCGCATCCATCCGATCGACTTTAGTTTGCATTTCTGGCTCTTTCAGCCGTTTTCTAATCCGATCGAGCAGTTGATTTGGACGATTAAAATTAAATTTAGGCGTATCTTTCCAACCATTAAAATCAGGTTTGAATAAAAATGGTGGTGCGGTATATTTTGGATGTACGTCTTCAGGAATTGCGGGGCGATTTAGCGCATATTGTTTGAGAATTCTTTTGACTTTTTCAGGATTGCGATGAAAAATATTGACGATCGTCGTAATGTCGCGATTCTTGGTGCGTCCGATAAAAAAATCGCCACCAGGATGCTTTTGAATAAATTCGGTCAGATCGTAAACTTCACCATCATAAATCCATACATTCGGAATTTTGTCAGGCGGTGGGGTGCGCCGCTCGCCATTTTCGCCGATTTCTGGTGGCTGGCGACGATTGCTTTCGGCTGGAGCGAGTCCATTATCTTGGGTCTCGATCCCATTATCTGCTACCGGAATCGGTCTGAGTTCGCGTTCGCCACGTTCGACTTCGCGCGGATGAGGTGCCAGTCCTCTAAATTCGCGCTCGATCTCGCTCGGATGTGCTGGGACGATCGCTCCTTGGAGTTCGCGCTCGCTCTCGTCATGCTGCGTCGAGGCTGTTTGCGCTTGACTAGCTAGTTGGCGATTGCTATCTGGGTAAATCTCTTTAGTCATGTCTTTTCAATTTTGATAAATGTAAATAACTTATTGAAAATTTAGTTAATATATTCGGCAAATTAAACAGATATCGATTACCCGTTGAGGATTACAATAATTATCCCGACAGCTTATCACATCTATCTAAGTGCAAACTTACTTTTTTGTAGATAAATATTTAAGAGATATAAACTATTACACCCCTGTTGGCGAGCATTCCAGACACGATTGCAGCATGACCGATGACACTTTTATCTACTCTGTCTAATTAAAGATAAAATTTACTTATCTAATCTTAGCGCGCGAGTGGGAAAGGTAAAACCGAATGCTCGCAGCCGTCCTGAATGGCACTCAAAACTAAACAAGCGATCGCGCGGTGCTGCCAGCGATCTAAGTAACTCCGAAGTCAAAACGATCGTGTGCGTTAGGGGGATATTTAGCTATCAGGAGCACAGACTAGTTTTATGCACCAAAATTACGATAATTTACATAGACCTCCTGCATGAATGCTGGCGATTAAAAAACTCCTACCAAGATATTCGCCTAGCTACTAGGATTCATGCTGATTTTTGAGACGAAGCCTGCCACACGCGATCGCATGGGCAGGCTTCATCGGAGAGGATGAAAGAGCAGGAATTAAGCTTGATTCGCTACCACTGAACCAATCCACTAGTTAAGACGGACGATACAATTGAATTTGCTTGCCATCGGCACCGAAGACTTGAAGCGGTAGTTTGGCATTATCAGCGATCGTTTGGAGGGCATTACCGAGCGTATTGATATGATTGAGAATGCCCGCTTTGGCATTAGCATCACCTTGCGTCGATGCGGCAATTGCCGTTTGCATTAAGGTCTGAGTATAGATCGACAGCAACCGCACGACGATACCCTTATTCGTAACTGTGTAGGTGCAAATTTGGGGATTGCCAGTACAAGTGCGTTGGAGATCTTTATTGGCTAGGGCGATTTGTTGCAAGGCTTTGAGTTGTGCCTCGGCTTGCTGAAAACTTTTGGTATACTCGATCGCTAGCGGCTGGGCTTGGCTATAGACAGAGCTAGTTTGGGGCACGCTTTGGATCGCGACTACCGATTGATTCCACTGTCCGACTGCTTGAGCTAACTTGTTAGTTTTTTGAGATAGTTTGGCTGCTTGAGCTAGCGCAACAGCATTTTTGTAATTTTGGGCGGCGCGTTCTTCTTCGGCAACCTTGTCGGTGGCGATCGCGATTTTTGGTTGCGCGGCTTTGAGTTGAACTTGAGCTTGCGGATAAACATTCGTCGCCACTGGAATGCTCGTGAGTTGGCTGCTGGCAGTATCCCACTGTGTTTTGACACCCCGCCATTCTGCTAGAGATTTAGCAACAGCTTGGGCTTTAGCGGCAGCATCGATCGTCTGTACCGCAGATTTAAGCTTCTCTTGGGCGGTAGTTTCAGCTTCGATCCGCCGATCGACATCGGCTAATTTGCCTTGATAGTCGGTGAGTTTTTGTTGGGCGAGGGGATAAACCTTGCTAGCAGCCGGAATCTTTTGCAGACTCGCGATCGAATCCGTCCACATTTGCTTGCTTTCTTGCCATTTGAGGACGGGAATCGGCGGATTTTTGACGATCGAGGTAGCTCGATATGCCTGATTCATCGCCCCAACTGTAGTATCTAGGTCGGCAGCTTGAGGTTCGGTTGCTTGTAGAGATTTTTGGGCGGTGTCATAGCTACCAGACCAAGCCGGAATCGATTTGAGATTGGTGACACTTTGGTGGAGCTGTTTTTGGGCTGTTAATATTTCTGGCACTGTTACTTGCGGATTATTCAGTGCGGTCAGTGAGGATTGCGTCAGCTGTGTCGCAGTGCTCAGCTCCGTACAGGTTTGGAGCACACAAGGCCGCGTACCCATATATCCGCCCCCAGCAGCAAGCGCGAGCGCTCCCACCCCACCTAGAATCGGCAGGAGCAGCTTGCGCTTGGAACGATCTCTAGATGGTGGATATATATTGCTATTTTTGCGCTCTTCAAACGTCCCGAAGGAATGCTCGATATTTGCGACAAAGGCATCGGCATCGATCGCTGTTATCAGCCGTCCTTGTCTCGAATCGCTGTCAGCGCCATGCTCTCGATCGGATACGATCTCGGGAATCGTTGCTGCTATCGTGCTGGCTTCGTCGATGTCGCTCGGGGATGAATACGAGGTTTCCGACAGCAGTGCATGGCGCTCGCGTTCCAGTGCGGTACGATCTTCGCCTGTTCCAGTCATTTCTGGGGCGGCTTCTCCGGGGACGACTTTCTTCACAAGGGGATAAACGGTAAAACTTTGTTGACTGTAAGGACGTTGATTGCCTTCCGCGCGCAGGTACAATTTCACTGCCAGCGGGGTTTTTGGCTCTTCGGCTTGCAAGGCGCGTTCTAGGACGCTAAAAGTATCGGGAATATCGATCGCAACTTCCGTGGGATGTTGCGCGAGTACCCACAGGGTTTCGTCTTTGTATAGACACTGAACTCGGAACGGGATAATCCGCCCCATGTGGGCGTGGAGCGAGTTTTGCAAGAAACACTCTAAAATCTTGAGGTCATCCAGTCGCGTGGCTGAGTGCATAAGTTAACCGAAAATCGGCAGAATTATCGATTGGGAATTAGATGACTGCGCTGTTATTGGATGCACTTGCATCAAAGCGCGCCGAGGAACATGCTGGCAAATTAAGCTGTTTGTCACGATCGACAGTCGATTCAGCTTGTTTAATAGTAGTGAATTTAGTTCGAGCTAACCTAAAATTTAACATCTAGTAATTAGACATAACTCTAACCATCTCAGGACTTCACAACATTATTCAGCTTAAATTGTCAGCCGTTAGCTTGTAGCTAATCTCTTTACTAGAGAACTTGGACATTTGGCTACTCCATATTAGCAGATGATTAGCAGATGAGGCGATCGATCTTGCCGCCAAATTTCACACCCGATTGTCGATCGAAAAATTGAAATCCAACCGAGCGCTGAGGCGGCGCTAACGGTGCTACCACGATTTTTTTGCAGCAAAAAAAAGAGCCAACCTGATGTTGACTCCCGAAACTAGATCGAAATAGCTACTTAGCGATCGGTGTTTGGCGATCGCTACCGATCGAGCTAGCTAACTCGACAGGTATAATATCTTGCTTCCCGACTCGATCGGGAATTTTAGCGATCGATTTAAGTTAGCAAAATTGTAGTTGCTGACTATTTAATCGCAATCTTACCACCAGCTTCCTCGAGCTGTTTCTTCGCATCTTCAGCAGCTGCTTTAGGAACGCCTGTGAGAACATCTTTGGGTGCAGCTTCAACCAAGTCTTTAGCTTCTTTCAAGCCTAAGCCAGTGATCGCACGGACGACTTTGAGGACGGAGATTTTCTTGCTATCGTCAGCCAAGCCTTCGAGGATGACGTTGAACTCAGTTTGCTCTACAGCGTCTTCTGTAGCAGTAGTAGGGCCAGGGCCAACAGCTACACCAACGGAAGCAGCAGCACTTACGCCAAAAGCTTCTTCGATTTGTTTGACTAATTCAGCCGCTTCAAGCAAGCTGAGAGTTTTTAACTGTTCTAAAATTGTATCGGTTGCAGCAGACATGTTTTAAGTTCCTAAATAAGGGTGAAAATTGTGTGGTTGGGCATTGGGAATTGCGGATTGCGGATTGCGGATTGGTGACTAGTTCGATTCGGCTGATAACTCAAGCTCACAATTGTCTCGATCCTGGTGCAATGCGCCCAATTTCCTACTCGCCTTTGTCAACGTGAGCTTGTAAGCCCCGAGCGATGGAAGCAGGTACTTCTTTAACACCGATCGCGATTTTCGCGGTGACGGAGTTGAGGGCACCAGCAATTTGCGCCATGAGTTGTTCTTTGGATGGCAGATCGCCGATAGCTTTAACATCAGCTCCGGTGAGGATCTTCCCTTCCATCACGCCGCCGTGAAGTTCGGTTTTCTTAGTTGCTTTTTGGAAGTCATGGTAAGCCTTGATTGCTCCACCAATGTCATCTTTGAGTACTAAAAACGCCGAAGAACCAGTCAGTAATGGTGACAATGCTTGCCATTCGGTGTTACCTTCGATCGCTTTACCCATTAGGGTATTTTTAGTGACCGTACAGGTGCCACCTTTAGGGCGAATCCGTCTGCGTAAGTCGGAGATTTCTGCCACAGTTAGACCCTGGTAGTTAATCACCGCGACCATTGTGGCTTCGCTCAAGTCATGCTTGAGCGAGGCGACGATCTCTTGTTTGTTTTCTAGGGTTCTACCCATTTGATGAGTACCTCTATGGTCGATCGACGAGTTGTGGACGCAGAGCAGCAGATATAAAACTAACCCCGACACGTAGGTGCCGAGGTTGTCATTCAGTCGATCGCGTCCCACTACTCGCTAGGAGTAGCTACGCTCGTGCTGTTTGCGTTAACCTCGGCAGGAAATTAAGCTTTTGCTCCTGCTGTCTGCGGCTGGCTATTTAATTTTGGTTAACGCATTTGCGACTGAACCTTCAAATACTTGCAGTTTTACAATGCGGACGAGCCGCAAATAAGCCTTAATCACCATAACACGAGTTACTCGATCGCCGCAAGCGATCGGGTTGGTATAAAAATACTTATTTACCAGCGCTTGGTACTATACTAAAAGAACCGACTTGGCGGTCGGAATGCGTGTCAATCATTTGTGGGGATCGCAAGAATAGGCACTAATACTCAGTCAAACGACTGACGAAATTACCATTATTTATTTATTTTAAAATACGATCCCCACTTTAGGATACGATCGGTTTACTCGCTATTTCTCGATCGCTTGTAAGCCTGTTGTCACTCGCAGTCAACGATAATGTCGTCCTGACTTCACGGGAGTTTGGACTCCAGCGTTGCAGCGGAGATCTGCTGTTAGATCCCGCTCCATCGAACCAGCTATAAACTTTCCTGATATTTGGATTAAACAATTAAAATTGTTGCTTATATTGCCAAAGCGCAACCTCTCAGTTTATGCTTGACCTTAGCAAACGTATAATGTTCGGTTCCCGTCCTCACATAGGTTTTCGCCCATGTGAAATATTGCCGCGTTTTGCTAACGTCGAGCGAACCGAAAATTTGTTGACTTAGCTGCGCCGCTAGCGGATCGATCGTCGATTACAAAATTAACTCTAAGGAAGAAAAGAATATGTCTATTGCCGTGGGAATGATTGAAACCAAAGGTTTTCCTGCTGTTGTTGAAGCTGCGGATGCAATGGTCAAAGCAGCTCGGGTCACATTAGTTGGCTACGAAAAAATCGGCAGCGGTCGGGTAACGGTCATTGTCCGTGGTGATGTATCTGAAGTACAAGCTTCCGTGTCCGCAGGTGTGGAATCCGTCAAGCGCGTTAATGGTGGTGAAGTCCTCTCGACTCACATCATCGCTCGTCCCCACGAGAACTTAGAGTACGTCCTACCCATGAACTACACCGAAGACGTTGAGAAATTCCGCGTCTAATTTAGTTAAATTTAAAATAAGTAAATATTTTAGGAGTCATTGATTATGTCAATTGCAGTTGGAATGATCGAAACCTTAGGTTTCCCCGCAGTCGTCGAAGCCGCTGATGCAATGGTCAAAGCCGCTCGCGTAACTTTAGTCGGTTACGAAAAAATCGGCAGCGGTCGCGTTACTGTAATCGTCCGTGGCGACGTATCTGAAGTGCAAGCTTCGGTATCTGCAGGTGTCGAATCGGTCAAGCGTGTAAATGGCGGACAAGTACTGTCCACTCACATTATCGCACGTCCCCACGAAAACCTGGAGTACGTTCTACCGATGAACTACACCGAAGATGTCGAGAAATTCCGCGATAGCCTCAATGGCCCAGGCCCATTGGCGATCGGCGGTAGACGTTCCTAAGCTAGATGAAACTAGCTAGAGTGATGGGTACTGTGGTCAGTACCCACAAGGAACAAAGTTTAACTGGGACTAAGTTTTTGCTCGTGCAATTACTCGATGCCGCAGGTAACGATTTACCTGAGTATGAGGTAGCTGCTGACTGTATCGGGGCGGGTTTGACGGAAGTAGTATTGCTCAGCCGGGGTAGTGCAGCGCGTCAAATCTCGACCAAAGATACTTATCCGGTCGATGCGCTCGTCGTCGCGATCGTCGATACCGTAGCGGTTGGTAACGACCTTACATACAGCAAGCGAGATGCCGCCAGGTAAGAATATTATTATTTAGTCGATCTAGGTCTTAGGAGAATTATTTCATGGGGATTCGTCAAGCTGCGTCGCCACCTACCCCGTGGTCGCAGACGCTATCTCGTCCGCAAATAGACGAAACTGCCTACGTGCATGTGTCTACGAGCATTATTGGGGAAGTCGAGATCGGCGCTAATGTCATGATCGCTCCTGGTGTATCGATTCGCGCTGATGAAGGTAGTCCGTTTTATATCGGTGATAGTACCAATATTCAAGATGGGGTAGTAATCCACGGACTAGCCGACGGGCGCGTCAAAGGTGACGATAATCTCGATTACTCAGTATGGATTGGGGCGAAGACCTCGATCACGCACAAAGCCTTGATTCATGGTCCTGCCTATGTTGGCGATGACTGTTTTATCGGCTTCCGATCGACGGTATTTAATGCCAAGGTCGGCGATGGTTGCATCGTGATGATGCACGTCTTGATTGAAAATGTGGAAATTCCGCCCGGGAAATACGTCCCGTCCGGTGCTATTATCACCAATCAGCAACAAGCAGACCGACTCTCCGATGTTAAACCGGAGGATGAAAAATTCGCGCATCACATTATTGGGATTAATGACTCCTTACGGAGTGGCTATCTGTGTGTCGAAGATGGAGTTTGCTCTACGGCTAACGCGGCTATTTTAAATTCAGAAGATATAGATAATTTTACCGGAACTGAAGATATGAGTAATATTAGTGAGAGTATTCGCCAACAAATTCGACGGTTGTTGAGCCAAGGCTACCGCATCGGCGCAGAATTTGCCGATACGCGCCGCTTCCGGACTGGTTCGTGGCAGAGTTGCACGATCGCTCAAGGCAGCGAAAGTAGTGTGCTGACTAGTCTAGCGGGTTGCTTGGAAGAGCATCAAGGTAAATACGTCCAACTGATCGGTGTGGATACCAATACTCGATCGAGAGTATTGGAAATGATGATCCAACGGCCAAATGGTGCGGTGACTCAAGTAAGTCATGCTGGTGTCAGCGGTAGTGCGCCATCTGTCAGCGGTAGCAATGGTAGTGCGAATGGTGCGAATGGTGGCGATATCGCTCAGTCGGTGCGCCAATTGCTCAATCAAGGTTTCCGGATCGGTACTGAATACGCCGATGCCCGTCGTTACAAAGCAACTTCTTGGACGAGCGGTCCATCTTATCAGGGTACGCGCGAAGCTGAAGCGATTTCCATGCTCAACGAATTAGTTGCTGCCAATCCCGATAATTACGTCCGATTGATCGGCATCGACCCCAGCGCGCGCCGCCGGGTGACCGAAGTTGTCATCCACAAGCCAGGTGATGGTGGTAAGCTCTCCACCCCAATTAGCAGTGGTAGTGGCGGTCAAGCTAGCTCCTTCAGTAGCACAGCGACTACCCATGCTAATGTCAAAACTTCGCTCAGTTCCGAAGTCGTAGCATCTGTCCGTCGACTCCTCGAAAATAGCTATCAAATCACAACCGAACATGCCGACGCACGGCGGTTCCGCAGTAGTTCTTGGCACAGTTGCAAGCCGGTTTCGGGCAATCGCCTCCAAGATGCCGTGTCTCAACTCGAAACCTGTCTGACCGATCACCAAGGTGAATACGTGCGGCTGATCGGCATCGATACCAAAGCCAAGCGGCGGGTTCATGAGGAGATTATCCAACGCCCTTAAGCGTGAATTGCAAGCAGTTTGAAATTCGCTGTTTGTAGTTCCCTGGTGAAGGAGGAATACTCATGTTAACTAAGTTGCGCTCTCTAGCCAGGGACATCATTCCCGTTCAATATGCTGGTAATGTGTCGATCCATCGGAGTGCAGTTATCGCGCCAGGAGTACTACTCTTTGCCGAGGGCAACAATCGGATCGAGATCGCCGCAGGGGTCTGTATCGGGGCTGGATCGATCGTCCGGGCGCATGATGGTGATGTCACGATCGGTGCTGGAGTCTGTATCGGCAGAGAAGTACTGATTATCGGCAGTGGTTCGATCGCGCGCGATGCTTGTATCGGTGCGGGTACGACCGCGATCGATCCCCAGATCGAGGAAGGTGCCGTCGTACCGCCGCACTCATTGCTCGGAGATCGCAGTCGGGGCGAAGTCAATGTGGTAGAAGATAGTGAGGTTCCCGAAAATCTCAACGGGGCAACACCATCAGCAGATGCCGACACTGATGATGTCTGGGGTAACCCAAAGGTTAGTCCTTCGGCGTACCCACATTACTACAAGGTGAAAACCTCAGCCGAGCCACCCACTCAGCCACCATCCTCACCAGCGGAAGTTCCCCCGACAACTCCACCGCTACCAGATCGATCGCAAGTGACGGTAACAACGACTTCGATCGAGCATACATCTACCAGTTACGTTTCTGGTCGCGCCCAATTCGATCGCATCAAACGCGCTCTTTTCCCTAATAATGGCAACAATGACGACACTGCCTAAACTTAATTCAACCAAAATCTTAATCGTGTTGAACGGTAAAGGTGGCGTGGGTAAAACCACAACAGCAGTCAATCTCGCCGATTTATTTGCCGAGACGCATCGCGTGTTATTAGTCGATGCCGATCCTCAAGGTTCGGCGAGTTGGTGGGTCAAACAATCCGATCGCCAGTTGGGATTTGCAACAACGGCAATCGGCGATTTCAATGAGGTCAGCCGCAAGCAATGGGCTGATTTTCAGATCGTCATTGTTGATATGCCACCCGCACTCGATTCGATCGCGCTGGCGAAATTACTGCCGATCGCAGATTACTTATTGTTGCCGACTCCGCCAGCACCAATGGATCTAGCTGCACTGATTCGCACGGTCAGACAGGTAGTGTTGCCAGCCAAGATTACCCATCGCGTACTCCTGACGAAGGTGAATTCGCGCGGGTTGCGCGAAGCTCAAGAAGCACAACAAACTCTCTTAGAGTGTCAGATTCCGGTTTATTATACGGTAATTCGGAATTTGAAGATTCACGAGCGCGCTGCGCTGGCGGGACTGCCCATCAGTCAGTGTAAAGGTCAAGCAGCCGCTACCGCAGCCGCCGACTATCGCTGTGTCGTCAATGAAATTTGGAAAGATTGGAGCTAGATCGTGAGCGTTAGAAAAAAAAGACCATCAGCTGCTGATGTGTTGCGGCAAGAAATGCAACAACCATTAGTCCTGCCTCCCAAGGAAGCATCAAATCCGCCGCACCCCCCCACTTCTCAGCCTAACCCAACTACCCCCAACGTAGCTAATATGTCACAGCCTAACGATGCTGCTACCGCAGCCAACATCAAAGCCATTCAAGAAACCGAAGCCAAACTCAAGCAAGAAATTGAGGATCTTAAGTCCAAATTAACTGCCCAAAGCACCGAACTCAAAGATGCTAAGAAATTGGCCCTAGAATTATCCGCGCCGAGCAAAGCTCCAGCTAAATCCACCGCGATTACTAAAGCTAACTCGACAAAATCTAATTCTTCGCTTACCGCCCGACCCACTCAAACCCGCGAACAAACAGCGATTCGCCGTGCCAATACCGACATCGGTTGGTTGGACTAAATTAATTAAAGTATGAATTATAAATTCATCGATCGACGATCGCTAGCAGTCCAGACATCCCTAGCGATCGAACATATTTAACAATGAAAATTTTAGCTGAATCTAAATATTAAATGCCTAAAGCTGTTGGGGTCATACAAACAGATGGTTTTCCACCAGTGCTAGCAGCCGCTGACGCGATGGTCAAAGCTGGCGCAGTGACTTTGGTTTACTACGGCTTAGCCGAGCGCGCGGAGTTTATTGTCGCCATTCGCGGTAATGTCTCGGAAGTCGAGCAAGCCGTCGTAGCTGGTGTCCTCGCTGGGGAAGAGGCCAAAAGAGGCGGAGTTGTCAGTCACTATATCATTCCCAATCCTCCAGAGAATGTCGAGAGTGTCCTCCCAATTGAGTACACCCCTGATTCTGCGGAATTCTGGATCTAGCGAACAGTGGACAGTGGACAGTGAATAGTGAACAGTGAATAGATTTCTACTCCCACATTCCCGACTACGGTGGTACAGCCACCCTTCCAACACTCCCTCCCCTTCCCAATCAAACAATAAATTAGGAGTAAAATCTAAATGGCTGATTCTATGAGTTCTCAACAGGCAGTTGGGTCGATCGAAACTAAAGGTTTCCCCGCTGTCTTAGCTGCTGCGGATGCGATGCTCAAGGCTGGACGCGTCACCCTAGTCGGATATCTTAGGGCTGGGAGTGCGCGATTTACTGTCAACGTCCGTGGCGACGTTTCCGAAGTCAAACAGGCGATGGCTGCGGGAATCGATGTCGTAGAAAAAGTCTACGGTGGCACCTTGGAATCTTGGGTAATTATCCCGCGTCCCCATCCCAACGTTGAGCGGATTCTGCCAATTGGTTATACTGAGGAAGTAGAAGAATTTCGATCGCAGGTTGCAGGCAGGTAATTCGAGCGGTTAAAATTTGAGCTTGAGACCTACAATCTGGATTTTATCGATCGGGTTAACGGGATTAATGGTTTTAAATTGGAGCGAAGGGACATGACCGACATTCATGCCGAGAGTGCTATCGGATTGATATCCACGCGCAGCTTTCCGGCGATGGTGGGAACGGCGGACATGATGTTAAAATCTGCCGCTGTTACCTTAGTTGGTTATGAAAAAATTGGGAGTGGCTATTGTACGGCGGTGATCCGAGGTCGGTTTGCCGAAGTCCGATTGGCAGTAGCCGCAGGTGCCGAAGTTGCCGCACAAATGGATGAGTTGATCTCCCAATCGGTGATTCCGCGTCCCTTACCCAATCTCGATGCCATTTTGCCGATTAGCACGAGATTATTGGCGCAGGTACATGGCAAGAGCCGACTGAGTAATCTAGCAATTGGTTTACTGGAAACGCGGGGCTTCCCACCGATGGTAGGGGCAATGGATGCAATGCTCAAGTGTGCCGATGTCCATGTCGCTGGGTATGAGAAAACTGGTTCTGGTCTCTGTACGGCGATTATTCGGGGCACGGTTTCTAATGTTACCTATGCGCTCGATGCTGGGATGTCTGCGGCAGAACTGATTGGCGAATTAAAATCGATTATGGTCGTGCCTAGACCATTGGAAGATCTCGAACGCACGCTCCCGACGGCTGGCTGTTGGCTCGAAGAAGTCTTGGTTATCCCCGAACAACAACCACTAGCGATACCGCTGCGGTTACCGCAAACTGTCAATGTGCCAATGGTCGAAGTCGAAGTCGTCGAAGCCGAGCCAGTGCGCGTCGAAGAAAAGTTAGCAATCGCCGAAAAATCATCGTCGATCGAGCTTTATTAACATCGATTATTATCGCTCGAGCGGAAATCCTCAAATATGAGTTTGGTGGCGATAGATTTGGAATTGCGCATTCGATAATATCGACGAATGTGCGACTCATTCGGGTTTGAATTTAACCGATATTTATAGTTGTCGAAAACTATCGATATAGCGATCGAGTTGTGAGATCGCTATATCGAGATACAGATCCGTGCCATATAATTTACTCAACATAATTGCACCTTCGATCGTGGCAATCAGAATAATCGAGACTTCCTCATGGTTGGTATCCAAGACGATCTCCTGCTGTCGAATCCCTAACTCGACGATACTAGCAATCAAAGCTCTAATCTCATTAATTGCACCCTGAGCGCGCAACCGTAATGCTGGATGGGTATCATCACTTTCCACCGCCGTATTTAAAATCGGACACCCACCGACGATCGTTTGGTTGGCCGTAAAACCTTTAAACCCGCGAACGAAAGCATGTAATCGATCGATTGCATGACTTTGATTGGGGATGTCAGCCAAGACTTTTTGCTTGAGTTGCTCGATCGTATAATCGAAGGCGGCTAAGGCGATTTCATCTTTACTTTTGAAATGATTATAGATTCCACCTTTTTGCAATCCCGTTAACTTCATGATGCCATCGATCGACGAACCTGCATAACCATTTTGATTAAAAAGAATGGCTGCTTGTTCGATGATTCTCTGCTTAGTCTGTTCGGCTTTGGACACGCAATGTAATTAACTGCAAGATTGCTTACTATCATACTGTAACCATCTTGAATGTGTCAATGTTACTTTGACACTCAAAGGCGATCGAAAAGTCAGATCTTACTAGCAATAAACTTCATAGTCCTAATCGTAATTAAATTTGCTAACTACAACACACTTTTTGCCAAGTTAGTTCGATACAATCTAGAAGTGCATGGTCGCTATTTACTTCGATTAGTTCGACCCAAGGATGTTTGGTGACGAAATCACGACTCGATGAGATCGGAATCACATCATCATGGATGCCATGAATTATTACAGTTGGAATGATGCGACCGCTCGTAAAAAGATGATATTGACGAGCGTCAGTAATGAAATCGTAATGTAGGGGTAATAAATTTTGTGCGGCATGATGATAGATTGGTAGGTAGCCATTGTTTTCCCAAGATTTTAATCGATCGTCACCAATTTTTGGGAGCCAATGATGCAGGAAATCGAACGCAGGCGCTAATAAAATCAGCCGTTCTACTTGGGGATAATCCCGGGCGATAATTGCCGCAGTCCATCCCCCTAAACTCGCACCAATTAAGGTAATTGGTGTTCTATCTTGAGGAAATAAATCGACAATCTGGGCAATTTGTCGCGAGATGGTCAAATGAGTAAAATCGCCTTGATTGAGGTCGGGAACGACTAAATCGATCCCCACTCGATCGCACCGCGATTTTAATTCCTGAGCCTTAGTCGATCCAGGCCCAGAGGCAAAACCGTGTAAGTAAATATGCATGAAAATTATGCATTACGAATTATAAATTGAGAAGACAAGATAATGAATCGAATAAATCGCCGCTCCCTTGTTCCCCAGTAACTATCCACTAATTTAACTTACCCCGATTTTGGCGACGTTGTTGCATTATCTGCTGTAACTTGACCCGTTGGTCGGGAGTGAGGATCTCACGGATCGCGAGAGTATTTTCAAAGTTGGTATCAGAGACTTCCCGTTGTAAAGATTGCACCTGTTGGCGTTTTTGGCGGATTTGGTCGGAGCTAGCATTCCCTTGCAGTAGTTGTGAAAGCTCTTGTTTAGCAGTTCGCAATGCTTGACGGCGTTCTTTAGTTTTGCTATTAGACGCAGTCCGCAGTTGTTGAAGTCGGTTGATTTGCTCTTGAGAAAGATTGAGTTCTTTTACTAATTTACCCACGCCACCCGCCGGAACTTTAAATTCTCCATTCACAGCAGGATTATTTTGAGCGCCCGCGATCTCCGCGCGGATGGGAGAAATTGTGGTAGCGATCGATAGTAAAATCGACACAAACGCAGTCATCCGAAACCAAAACATATAAATTCGATCGAGTGTGACAATTTTTTAGACTGACGATCGATCTAAAAAGTTCACTAAGCCAGCTGGTCGCCAAGCCCGTACGAACATTTACAATCCTTAATTTTCGCCTACTGTATTAGCCCAAAGAATCTATAATCAGTGGCTACTGCGATCTACTGATAATAATATATGTCCCTAGCTCATAAAAAATCCGATTTGCAACTGCCACTTACCAAGCGTCCCCGTCGGTTGCGCCGCAATCCCAGCATTCGCAGTCTCGTCCAAGAAACCCACCTGAGCGTTGACGACTTGATTTACCCGATGTTTGTCATGGAAGGGGAAAATCAGCGCGTAGAGATTGCTTCGATGCCTGGTTGCTACCGTTATACTCTCGATCTGCTATTAGCAGAAATCGCCGATCTCTATATCTTAGGGATTAAAGCAGTCGCACTATTTCCGGTCGTCTCTGAAACCAGAAAAGACGATAACGGCACCGAAAGTTACAATCCCGATGGTTTGATACAGCAAACTGTCAGAGCCATCAAAGAACAGACTCCAGAAACGATCGTGATTACCGATGTCGCGCTCGATCCCTTTACCACTCATGGACACGATGGCATTATCGACGATCGCGGTGTCATCCTCAACGATGAAACCGTCGATATCCTCGTCAAAATGTCGATCTCTCAAGCTGAAGCAGGCTGCGATATGGTCGCACCTTCAGACATGATGGACGGACGCATCGGCGCAATTCGCCAAGGTCTGGACGCGCATGGTTTTGCTGACGTGGGGATTATCGCTTATTCCGCTAAATATGCCTCTGCTTATTATGGGCCATTCCGCGATGCCCTCGATTCTGCCCCTAAATTTGGCGATAAGAAAACTTACCAAATGAACCCGGCTAACGCTCGCGAAGCTCTCACTGAAATCGAACTCGATATCGCCGAAGGTGCGGATATCGTCATGGTTAAGCCTGCGCTAGCATATCTCGATATCATTCACCAAGTGAAAGCAAACTGCAACGTTCCGGTTGCCGCGTATAATGTCAGTGGTGAATATGCAATGATCAAAGCCGCTGCTCAACTCGGCTGGATCGACGAGAAAAAAATCATCATGGAAACGCTCCTGAGCATCAAACGGGCTGGAGCAGATCTCATCCTCACCTATTTTGCTAAGGATGTAGCTTTGATCTTGCACAAGTAGGGGAGCGGGTAATTCGTAATTTTTTAGCTAACTAATTACCCTTAACCCCAAGAGAGCCTGATTCTTGGGGTTTTTTGCCAGTTGCAGCTCGCTTGTCATCTAAAATGGCTATACCAGCAGGAAACTTGTGGCTCGATCTTGTTAAATTAATCATAGCTGCCTATTTTTCAGCGAGTGCTCTATACTTATGCATCGCATAAATCCTACCGACCTCGATCGAAATCTAGTCTAAGAGGATCGATCGTAACTTTGATTGTTGTCTGACGATCGGTTCGATCGAAAAATGCCCAAAAAAGTCACTATCGATAAACTTTGCAGATAACAAGGGAATAATAGAGAGTAAACACCAACAACCGATCCTCTGTAAAAAACTAGCTACTAGCCACTTTCTCGTTCCGCTGTTTGCATCGGGTTCCCCTTGGCGGGAACATCCAAGAACGACGTTGGCGCAGTCTCCCCGACAGGAGAAACGCCGAACGCTATCCACTATCTAGCCACTAACTGAAATATGGCAGCGACAAATTTTCGAGACTACTATGTGCTCTTGGGGGTAAACAAGAACGCCAGCGCCGATGATATCAAAAAAGCCTATCGTCGACTGGCTCGCAAATATCATCCCGATCTCAATCCAGGAGATAAAACTGCTGAAGCAAAATTCAAAGAAATTACCGAGGCAAATGAAGTACTCTCGGATGTCGAAAAACGCAACCAATACAATCGATTCGGTCAATACTGGAAACAATCCGAACAACCCAGAGCTAACACTAGATCGACTTCAAATCCAACTCCCAATAATCAGGCTAGTGATTTTAATGGGGTTGATTTCGGTCAATATAATAATTTCGATGATTTTGTCAACGAACTTTTAGGTAGATTTAATAACTCTAGCAATCCAAATCCGGCTAGTCAAAAGACGGCGAATGCGCGCTCGACCAGCACTAGTACTGGAGCTGAGAATTTTACCACCAATACTAGTACGACAGGTGCTAGTAATATGGGCGGCGACCGTGAGGCAAGTATCAGTTTATCGCTTACCGAAGCCTTTAAGGGCGTTCAAAAAAGCTTTAATTTGGGCAATGAAATTGTCAAAGTCCGAATTCCAGGTGGGGCTAAAGCTGGCAGCAGAATTCGCGTGCGTGGTAAAGGGCATATCAATACCTACAATAAGCAGCGTGGTGACTTGTATCTGACTGTCGAATTGCAACCGCATCCCTTCTTTACCCTCGATGGCGAACAACTTACCTGTGAAGTCCCCATTACCCCCGACGAGGCCGTTCTCGGTGCCCAAATCGAGATTCCGACCCCTGATGGTATGGTGACGGTTAATGTCCCTGCTGGGGTGCGTTCCGGTCAATCTCTGCGACTGCGCGGTAAGGGTTGGGCAAATCCGCGCGGCGAACGCGGCGACCAACTAGCCAAGATCGTCATTGCTACCCCTAAAAATATTACAGATGCCGAACGCGAACTCTACGAAAAAATTCGCACTACGCGTACCTCAAATCCACGCAGTCATTTTAAGCAAATTAATATTTAGGGGGTAGGAGCTAGCAGCTAGTGAAAGTTAGTAAGTAATGAGTATTAGAATTTATGGCAATCGGGAGTTAAAGACGTTACCAGGATTGTCCACCAGACCCACACAGTCGCGGGTGCGGCAGGCATTATTTAATATCTGGCAAGGCGCGATCGATAATTGTTGCTGGTTGGATCTGTGTAGCGGTAGTGGCGCAATGGGCGCGGAAGCTTTATGTCGCCGTGCTAGGCTGGTCGTCGGCATCGAGCGATCGACTGCAGCCTGCGATCTGATTTGGCAAAACTGGGAAAAGGTGGCGGATTCAACCCAGACATTTCAACTATTACGCGGCGATATTATCCAAAAAATTACTTTGCTCGCCGGACAAAAATTCGATCGCATTTATTTCGATCCGCCATATGCTGGCAATCTATACGAGTCAGTATTGAGTGAGGTCGATCGCTTGGAGCTATTAGATCTAGGTGGTGAGCTGGCGGTAGAACACAGTCCCGATCCGTCAATAAGTACGTTACCAGCAGTGTTGACGACCCTCGAACTCTGTCGTCACAAAAGCTATGGAAATACAGCAATTTCGTTCTATCGCCTCAGAGAATCCAGTTGAGATCTCTTAGAGCGATAGAAACTATCCACACTAGTTACTAGTTTCTAACCCCTAAAAAACTACAGACCGAGTTGGTCGCCACGCTTGTACTGTAGGTAAGCAGCTACAAATAAGCCACTGAGCGTAACCACAATGAGACCGAGGACAATTCCTGACAATAAAGGTTCTACCACGAGGTTGATACTCCAAAATAAGTTGAGATAAGTTCTTCTAGGGTATCGGTTTAGGGCGGCTGGTGCAAGATGTTTGTCTTAGAAATATACACGTAGTTTCAGCGGTTGTGCTGTTCTTGAAAGTGACTGAATTAACTTGAGGAGCTATTAAATAGCTAAGTAATGGTGGGGCGCTCGTCATGATTACTAGCTTTGTTTCGATCGATCGATCCGACGAGCAAAAAGTGCGATCGGCATGGCTCAAAGACATGCGCTCGCACTCGCCATGACACTCGAACAATATCGGTCAAAAGTCGTAACAGTGCGATATTTTTCGATCGCATCGTCCGGAATTAATTGCCAATCGGACCCGCTACCAACAGTCGCGCTCGCAGGAAATGCGTGTGGAGTGGCGATCGATCGACGGTTGAATCCCAACCTGCGATCCCCGGATCGATCGCTAGGGATCGATCGGCTGAGAAATTAATATATACTTGTGATTAGCATATATTTGTGTAACTCCTTGTAATGCTGCTGTTGTACATGCAAATGTTGTCGATCGCATTGTCTAATTACAAGAATCGAGTATTTTCTTTTCTCAGTTTTTAGACGTATGCTAAGTAAGAATAGGTCTATTAACTAGCCTGCGTTTGGGAATCGGGGATCTTTGCTCGTTTAAAAAGTCAATTTTTATTTGTCTGGCTATTTTATATACTACTTTATAATTCAATCGGTCTGGGGTCGAACGCTTTGTTGCGTCAACCCGATCGCTCACCAATTTAATAATTCAATCGATGGTCGTACCCGTAAACCAATTTCTGCTTGAGACTAGTTGCTGGATTCCCTTATATGGACTTATCGGTGCGATCGTCACGCTACCGTGGTCGATCGGGGTCGTACATCGCAGCGGGCCGCGTCCAGCGGCTTATTTCAATATCTTGATGACGGTAGCTGCCATGATTCATGGGGGCTTAGCGTTTCAAAGTACGCTCGGACAGGATACTCAGGAATATTTGTTTCACTGGTTATCGGTTGCCGATCTCGATCTGACTTTTGCCGTCAAAATTTCGGAGATTACGGTGGGCGCGATGGGAATAGTTACCATCATGAGTTTATTAGCTCAATTATACGCCCTAGGATATTTAGAAAAAGATTGGGCATTGGCGAGGTTTTTTGCGCTGATCGGCTTTTTTGAAGCGGCTTTAAGTGGATTGGCGATTAGTGATTCGTTGTTTCTAACCTATGCGCTCCTAGAATTGTTAACCTTATCTACTTATATGTTGGTGGGATTTTGGTACGCACAACCTTTGGTCGTAACAGCAGCACGAGATGCCTTCCTGACTAAACGGGTGGGTGATGTCTTGTTATTAATGGGGATGTTATCGCTATCGGTTTATGCGGGCAGTTTAAATTTTCCCGACTTGTATGAGTGGACGGAGACGGCGCAACTTTCGCCCCTAGTCTCGACGCTATTAGGCTTGGCGCTGATTGCGGGGCCAACTGGTAAATGCGCTCAGTTTCCCCTGCATTTATGGCTGGACGAAGCGATGGAAGGGCCAGGGCCAGCATCGATTTTGCGAAATTCGGTAGTAGTCGGGTCGGGGGCTTATGTCTTGATTAAGCTTCAGCCGATTTTGATCCTGTCGCCGATCGCGTCGGCTGTCCTGGTATTTCTGGGCACGCTCACCGCGATCGGGGCTTCGTTGGTATCGATCGCCCAAATCGATGTCAAACGCGCTCTAGCGCATTCTACCAGCGCGTATCTGGGGTTTGTATTTATTGCAGTGGGAATGCAGTGGACGAGCTTTGCCTTGATGGTATTGTTCGCTCATGGCGTTGCCAAAGCATTGTTATTTATGAGTTCGAGTGCGGTGAGCTTGACTACCAATTGTCAAAATCTCACCGAACTCGGTGGACTCGGACGGAAGATGCCAGCAACCACAATCGCTTTTGTGGTCGGTAGTGCTGGTTTAGTCGGATTCCTACCTTTGGGAGGGTTCTGGGCGCTACTCAATGGGATGGACGTATTTTGGTACGACCAGCCATGGTTGGTAGCAACAATTTTGGTGGTCAATGGACTCAATGCGCTGAATTTAATTAGAGTATTTCGCCTGACCTTTTTGGGTGAATCCCGTCAGAAGACGCGGCGCGCGCCAGAAGTCGGCTGGGCGATGGCGGTACCGACGATCTCGCTGACAATCATTACCCTGCTCGTGCCGTTGATGATGCTTCAGGTAGAAGTATTACCGGACTGGGAACTGTTAAATCGGGTGGCAGCGGGGGCGCTAGTGGGATCGGGAGCGATCGGTTTTCTCGTGGGTGGACTGATTCCGCTCGAACGGGTGGATCGGCGTTCGCTCGATCGAGTCTATCGGTGGTTACAGGAGTTATTAGCTCAGGATTTTTATGTCTTCCAATTCTACAAATTTACGGTAGTTGCCGCTGTGGCAGGTTTGTCGCGAGTGAGTGCGTGGATCGATCGCTATATCGTCGATGGACTGGTAAATATAGTGGGGTTCGCCTCGCTATTTGCTGGTGAGAGCTTGAAGTATAGTATTTCCGGACAATCTCAGTCTTACATGCTGACGATCGTTATGAGTGTTGTATCGATCGGGATCGCGCTGATGTGGTCTTTGTGGTAAAGGTGGTGTTCGACATTGGCGGACTGAATTTGTGCCTAGCATTCGGATGAGTAAGGCTGAAAAAACAACATTCATAAATCGTGAATGTAGCAAGTGGCGCGTGAGTCAAAATGGCGGTTTATAGCAGAAGTGGATGAAGTAAGATGCTGAGTGTATTGATTGTGCTGCCCTTAGTTGGGGCGATATTAATTTGGGTGGTACCTGCGGTCTGGTCGAGATCGATCGCGTTATTAGTAGCGGGATTGGCTTTGGGCTGGTCGTTGTTCCTACTGTGGCAATTCGAGCCGAGTAGTGTCACCCCCCAATTTCAGGAGTTGTTGCCGTGGATCGAATCTTTAGGTTTGACCTATCGGTTGAGTCTAGATGGTTTGTCTTTGCCGTTGGTCGTAATGAATAGTTTATTAACGGCGATCGCGATCTATATTAGCGACGATAAAATTCAACGCCCGCGATTCTATTATGTCTTGCTATTAGTCTTGTACATGGGCGTAGCTGGTGCGTTTTTAGCAGATAATTTACTACTGTTTTTTATCTTTTACGAGCTAGAATTAATCCCGCTGTATCTGCTGATTGCGATCTGGGGCGGCGAAAGAAGCGGTTACGCAGCTACGAAATTTTTGATTTATACGGCGCTATCGGGTGTATTCATCCTTGGTGCCTTCCTCGGGCTGACTTGGTTGACTGGCTCCACCAGTTTTAATTATGTGCCGATGCTCGGTCATACACTACCCTTGGCACAGCAATTAATTTTGTTAGGAGCGATCGTGATTGGCTTTGGCATCAAAGTCCCCTTAGTACCATTCCACACTTGGCTCCCTGACGCTCACGTCGAAGCTTCGACACCGATTTCGGTATTGCTAGCTGGAGTGTTATTGAAGCTGGGAACTTATGGTTTAGTCCGATTTGGCCTGGGACTATTTCCTGATGCCTGGGCGGTATTCGCCCCTTGGTTGGCATGGTGGGCGGTATTGAGCACGATCTATGGCTCAGCAATCGCGATCGCCCAAAATGACATGAAAAAGATGGTCGCATATAGTTCGATCGGGCATATGGGCTTTATTCTACTCGCATGTGCGGCGGCGACTCCGCTGAGCATTTTGGGTACCGTGTTTCAAATGGTCAGTCACGGCTTAATTTCGGCCTTATTATTCCTCTGCGTTGGTGTCGTCTATAAGAAAACTGGCACGCGAGATTTAAATATCCTCAGCGGTTTACTCAATCCCGAGCGCGGTTTGCCAATCATTGGCACACTCACGATCCTCGGTGTCATGGCGAGTGCGGGAATGCCGGGAATGATGGGTTTTATCTCGGAATTTATCGTCTTTCGTGGCAGTTTCCCCGTCTTCCCCACCCAAACTTTACTCTGTATGGTTGGTACGGGTTTAACCGCTGTTTACTTCTTATTACTCGTCAATCGCGCCTTTTTCGGACGGCTGACTACTCAAGCAAAGGTTAGTCCCGATCCAGAGACGCGTGTATTACCGATTATTCTCTGGAGCGAACGCATCCCCGGATTGATTTTAGCGCTAGCGATCGTCATTTTTGGGCTGCAACCCAACTGGGTACTGCGTTGGAGTGAAGCCACGATCGCGACGATGAGTGCGCCGACGACGGTTATTGCTGAGGTAGGGGAGAAGGGTTAGCAGCATCCAGAACCCACTCCGCCCTGTCGGGCACCCCTTTAATATTCATAATTCATAATTTATTTACATGTCTAATTATCTCGATCGATTGATGAATGGCGTACCGCTGCTGCCAGATAATCCCGATAACGTAGAAGAAGTTGTCGGCATTCTCAAGAGTTATGGGGATGTTTTAGATGCTTATTCTAATAATCTAATTTATATTGCCGACGAGCAATTTCTAGTATTATTTCCCTTTTTTAAATACTTTAATGGTGAAGTTTCCTTCCCCAAAATATTAAAACATTTGTGGCACGATCGCATCAATTTTGAGTACGCTGAATATTGTATGCGGACGATGATGTGGCATGGGGGCGGTGGAATGGACAAATATTTAGATTCGCCCGAGTTTCTAGCATTAGCGCGTCAGGCGATCGATGCCAAAACTAAATCGCATTTATTTGTACGCGGACTCGATCGGCTGTCTGGTGATTTCTTGAACGAACAGGTTCGCCAACTTGCTTATTACAGTGCCCTGGGGCAGTTTTGGCGGGTGATGAGCGATATGTTTATTACTTTGAGCGATCGATTTGATGAGGGTAAAATTGGGACGATTCCGCAAGTTGTCGAACACATCCAATCGGCATTAGTTGCGGCGGCTAGTCTGCCGATTACTTATGGTGTAAAAATTAAGGGTAAATTCTACGATATTATCCCGGCTGCGGCTAATTTAACTTTCCTCATGGATACTGCGGTGCCTTATGTCGAGGCAGTCTTCTTTCGCGGTACGCCGTTTCCAGGGACGGTATCTTTTAACGCTCAGGCACATCAAATCCCCTACGATCTATCAGAATTCACGTATGGCGCATTATATGCCGATCCAGTCCCGATCGGCGGTGCAGGGATTCCGCCGACTCAGTTGATGCAAGATATGCGGCACTATCTACCCGATTATTTGTACAAACGTTATCTCAATACTCCCAGAGGCGAAATGGATCTGCGGGTGAAAATCTGTCAGAGTTTCCAAAAGTCGATGTTTTGTGTAACTTCTGCTGCCATATTCGGACTCGCACCGCATCCTGTCGGGACTCAAGTTCCCGCCGAACAGCAGGCAAATTCTGCCTACTTTAGCGGTTGGCTCGCTCGATTGGCGACATCCAGATTAGAGCAAGTAAACCTCTAATAATTTGTACGACAGCGTATCGGCGATCGCTCAAAAATTAGCGGCAGGAAAGTGTCTACTTTTGGGCGACTCGATGCCGTCTAAAAGTTTACAATCGAAGAAAAATCTTAAGATATTTAAGAAATGTTTCACTAATTATTAGATTTATAGATACACTGTTAGATGCGGATACGAGCGTTAGTGCCAAATCTGCATTTTTATATTCTTAAATTTAAATCTCCTAATAGCAGGCACGTCTTGGATATCCGACTACCTAAACTCAGCGACACATCATGGCAAAAGCTCGCAGCGATCTTCATGCTCTGTTTGTCGATCGGTTTGTGTGCGATCGTTAGCTGGCAATCGCTGCGCGAATCCAATCCTTACACCACTAGCGTCCTAGCCAAAACTGGCGATCCTACCCTCGGACATGCGATCTTTCAGATCAATTGCAGCGGTTGCCACGGACTAGATGCCAGCGGAAGAGTCGGCCCCAGTCTCCGCGAAATCTCCAAACGTAAGTCTCCCCATAGTCTGATCGAACAAGTTACCAGCGGTAACACGCCACCAATGCCCCAGTTCCAACCCAATCCCCAGGAAATGGCCGATCTGTTGAGTTATTTGGCAACGCTTTAGAACTCTATCTACCATCAGATTTTTGTCGATCGACTAGTCTAACGTCAATCGGGGATTCATGCTGAGAAAATTTCGTAGGTGTCGATCGCGATTTAATTGTAACGATCGAGAGTTTACCGCGATCGAGTAGATACCATCAGCTGAAAAGATTGCGATCGTGCCATTGTCGATCGCGCGATCGCCCATTTTAGCGATCTTAGATGAGTAGATATTCTCATTTGATGTAAACAATTTAGTAAGGTGACAGATTATATATGTCGATATTCGTGAGGCTATAATTGCCCAAACCTATAGCCAGATATACAGATAACCAAATCGTCGATCGAGCAAAGTCCTAATTTGCTGCGATCTCGCGCTCGATGTAACATTACGTCTGAATCGCAAACTCATCGGGGTGAACCCACCAATTCACCCACATAATTCCCTCTTCAGCACTTTCGATCTCTGGAGGAACGCGCAGGATGTGAATATGTCCGGTAGATGGACAAGTCATCGGGAGCATCCCACTTTTTATTATGTTGATGGATAATAAAGTCCTCGCAAGCCAGATATGAGGGATTGTGGCGAGCGAGATTATTTTCTCTTTAGGTATTTTAAAAAGTGGGATGCTCCCCAAGTCATCTTGAGTAGCATCATTGGCTCGATAATTTCTTTTCCTGTTTCCCGATGGTACAGTTTCTCTACATTATCTATTTTCACTAAAGTATACTCTCGCCAAGAGTCGATTTCCATAGCACCTAAATCTTGGCAGATCCTATCATATCCAACCTGTTGGATTATCAAGCGTCTAATCTCAGTATTTTCCTCACTTAATAACCAGTCGCTGTGCCAATCGCTGAATTTCATCCAATAGCTTTTTGGAAGGTAAACACCTAAACAATATATGTCTTCTGAATTTTTGAGAAATTGTAGACTACTAAGATCGTTTATGGGATTACCTTCAATTTCAATTTCAGCTAATTTTGAAATGTTTTTAATGCTATTAGGCAAACACAGTAACTGATTGTTACCTAATCTTAGATTTTTAATTTCTATCATGTTACCAATACTATCTGGCAAGCTAGTTAGTTGATTATTACTTGAACTGAGCAGAGAAAGACTCGTAAGCTTGCCAATAGTATCTGGTAGTATTGACAATTTATTAGCATCTAAATAGAGATGTGTAAGATTGACAAGCTGACCGATAGTGTCTGGTAGCGTTGATAATTTATTATTATTTAGATAGAGATACTTAAGATTTGCAAGATTCTTAAATTCTCCAATATATTCTATATTATTAGAATTTAATGCTAGTATTTCTAGACTATTAGAGAAGTTTATTTTTAAAAATGATATTAATTGATTATCAGATAAACCTAAATGCTTAAGATTGCAAAGTCTTGTAATTTCATTGGGTAAAATGCTGATTTTATTTGCACCCAAATATAGGGACGAAAGATTTTTCAGTTCCGAGATACTATCTGGTAGTCTCGTTAGAGCGTTGTTATTTAACCGTAAAGAATATAAATTAGTGAGCTGTCCAATATTATCTGGTAGTTTTGTAATCTTGTTCCAACTTAAATTTAATGAAGTAAGATTTGTCAGCCTACTGATACTATCTGGTAATATGGTTAACTGATTGTAACTTAAATCTAACGAAGTGAGCTTTGTTAACTTGCCAATATCATCGGGTAAAGTATTTATCCTGGCTCCACTTAAATGCAATTCTGTTGCAGAATCTCTCATTGCGCTTGAAATGATAGCTTCTATTTGGGCTGGCAGCATAATAAAGAATAGGTATCGATTGAGATCGTAAAGAACAAGTTATTAGAGGATAGTGAATATGCCATACTATATTTATTTATCCCAAAAATAGAGACAATCTACTCGATCGAACATAAAAAAAGACCGTTCCCAACGAACGGTCTCACTTCTAAAGAGTGAAATTTTATTTAATAAATAGCATTTCTTGGTAAGTTGGCAACGGCCAGAGATCGTCAGCTACTTCAGCTTCGAGTGCATCGGCATACTTCCGCACGTCATCCATCATCGGACGAACGGTTTTCACCAGATATTGCATGTGTGCTTCGGTGGAGTCAAAATCGTGACTGCCCATTGCTGAAGCTAGCTTGCTGGCTGCGTCAATCATCGATTTGGTCAGATCTGCGACCTTCTGAGCGGTTTCAGTATCGAAATCGATGCCGACTTCCTTGAGTCCGGCAACAGTTGTCGCGAGGTCGGTTAAGTAGCGAGTTGCGGCTGGATAAATCAGCGTTTTCGCAATACTGATGACCAGTTTAGCTTCAACTTCGATCGAGAGAATGTACTGCTCGGCATAAGTTTCATACCGACTTGCAAGTTCCACAGGAGAGAGAATACCCATGTGGTCGAACAATTCGACGATCTCTTTTTCTTGCAGTACGGGTAAAGCATCGGCTGTCGTCCGTAGGTTACGTAAACCGCGTTCTTCGACCGCCATTTTGTGCCACTCTTCCGAGTACCCGTTGCCATTGAAGACTACCGCACCATGTTGGTCGATAACTTCTTTGAGAATGTTCTGAATGGCGGCATTCAGTTCGGTACCTTTGGCAGTCTCAGCTTCCAATTTGTCCGCCATCCAGTTGAGCGAATCAGCCAGGATCGTATTCATAGCCACCAATGGCCCTGCTACCGACTGACCGGAACCGACAGCGCGGAACTCAAAGCGGTTGCCAGTAAACGCAAATGGTGAAGTCCGGTTGCGATCGCCCGCATCTTTTGGTAATTTTGGTAGGGTGTCTACGCCGATATTCATGATGCCTTTAGCGGTCGAACCTTTGAGCGCACCCTGTTTGATTTGCTCGAACACATCTTGCAATTGCGAACCCAGGTAGACCGAGATAATCGCTGGTGGCGCTTCATTCGCACCCAGACGGTGGTCGTTACTTGCTGTCGCAATTACCGCACGTAATAGTGGGCCATATTTGTGAACGCCACGAATCACCGCACCGCAGAAGACTAAGAATTGAGCATTAGAGTGCGGTGTATCGCCGGGATCTAATAAGTTACCTTGAGTAGCATTCCCTACCGACCAGTTGACGTGCTTACCAGAACCATTAATTCCCGCAAACGGTTTCTCATGCAGCAGACACATGAAGCCATGTTTTTTGGCAGTCATCCGCAGCACGGTCATAATCATCTGCTGGTGGTCGGTGGCCACGTTGGCAGCTTCATGGTAGGGAGCGATCTCAAATTGACCGGGAGCAACTTCATTGTGACGAGTCTTGGCAGGGATCCCGAGGCGGTATAACTGCTCTTCGACATCCTGCATGTAGACTTGTACCCGTGCTGGAATCGCGCCAAAATAGTGGTCGTCAAATTGTTGACCTTTGGCTGGTGGCTTGCCAAATAAAGTGCGACCAGCGAGTAATAAGTCGGGACGGCTATTGGCAAAATTGGCATCGATCAGGAAGTATTCTTGCTCGGCACCACAACTGGAGTTGACGGGAGCGACTTCTTTATTACCGAGGAGTTTTAAGACTCTGGTAGCGGCTTTATTCATCGCTGCGTTGGAACGCAGGAGTGGAGTTTTTTTGTCCAATGCTTCGCCAGTCCAAGAGACGAAAGCAGTCGGGATACACAGGGTGGCACCGTTGTCAGTCTCGATGATATAGGCAGGACTGGTGACATCCCAAGCTGTATAACCGCGTGCCTCAAAAGTCGATCGAATCCCACCATTAGGGAAAGAAGAACCATCGGGTTCGCCTTGAACCAGCAGTTTTCCCGCAAATTCGGAAATTACTGAGCCATCGCTTTGCACCGAGACAAAACCATCATGCTTTTCGGCAGTAGCATTGGTAAGGGGATAGAAGACGTGAGCATAGTAGAGTGCGCCTTTAGAAATCGCCCAATCTTTCATGGCAACGGCGACAGCATCAGCGACGGAGATATCTAGCGGTTCGCCAGTTTGAATTGTCTTTCTAATCGATTTATATACGTCTTTGGGCAGACTTTCCTGCATCTTGCTCAGGGTAAAAACATCTGCTGCCCACAGATCTTCCAATCGCTTGGGAGGCTTGACCGACATTGGCTCGCGATTGACAATCTGATAAATTGCTTGCATCCGGGATTCATTTCCACTCACAGCTTTTTTCCTCTTTGACTCTTGACACTAATAGATAATAATTGCGATAGATGCCGAAAATAGGTACATATGATACCGATTTTCCAGTGTTGAATGTGTGTTCGACGATATTTTCGCTGTTAAGTTGTAAGTAGCTGCCTGTAATTAACCGCTGCTATGGTGAGATAATTTCTACTGAAATTATCGTGTAACCAGACAAGACACATCCACGAATTCGCTTAATTCAAGGCACTGAGTTGGTTTTGGGTATTATCTCATGGTAGCGTGAGATCGGAAAATTTTCTGGCGATCGAATTACCAATGCTCGCTCCTGTCAGTCTTAGAGCGCAGTTGGGGGTTTGGTTAAAACGTGTTAATAAATACGATCGAGCGCTGCGATTCGTTCTGAAAAGTTAAAACAAGTTAATAAAATCGCGTTCGATCGCTTTTGGCTACGGCACTGGGATATAGATGAATAAGTGGCTAGTGGCTAGTGGCTGGTAAATTATCATAGTTTGGAACACAAGCTTCTACCCGTCCCAATCCAAAATCCTGTCTTGACCCAAACACATGCGGAGGGAACCTCCGCGTGATTTGGGTCGCAAAATCCAAAATCCCCAATCCAAAATCCCCAATCCAAAATCCCCAATCCCTAATCCCCAATCCCTAATCCCCAATCCAAACATGACTCACAAACGTATCGGGATTCTCACCAGCGGCGGCGATTGTGCTGGCTTAAATGCGGCTATTCGCGCGGTCGTGCATCGCGCGATCGATACTTATGGTTGGGAGGTGATGGGGATTTATCGCGCGACTCAGGGGCTGATGGAGCGTCCGGTGGGTGCGGTGAAGTTGACGATCCCATTGGTCGATCGATTGTTGGTGATGGGTGGTACTTATTTGGGTACGACCAATCAGGGCAATCCGTTTGCGTTTGCGATGCCAGATGGCGAGATTCGCGATCGCACTTCGGATATCATCGAAGGCTATCATCACTTGGGGCTGGATGCTTTAGTTGGTATTGGTGGCGATGGTAGTTTGGCGATCCTACGGCAGATTGCGACTGAAGGAAGAATTAATTTTGTCGCAATTCCAAAAACGATCGATAATGATGTCGGCGTGACCGAAAGATCGATCGGCTTCGATACGGCAGTAAATACGGCTACTGAGGCTCTCGACCGGCTCCACTTTACGGCGGCTAGCCACTCGCGCGCGATGATTTTGGAAGTGATGGGGCGCGATGCCGGACATATTGCGATCTGTGCGGGGATTGCTGGTGGTGCTGATGTCATTTTAATTCCCGAAATCCCTTATACGATCGCCAATCTTTGCGAGCGGATTCGGTTGCGGCAAGCTGAGGGTAAAAATTATTCCCTAATTATTGTCTCGGAAGCCGTGAAGACGGAAGATGGTAATCCCGTTCGGGTCGAAAATAATCGCTATGGCGGAATTGGCAATTACTTAGCCGATCGCATCGCCACCTGTAGCGGTGCAGAAACCCGAGTAACCGTCTTAGGGCACATTCAACGCGGGGGGACTCCTTCACCGCTCGATCGACTGGTAGCTTCAGCTTTCGGAGTCGCTGCAGTAGATTTGATTGCCGAAGAGAAATACGATCGGATGGTAGCATGGCAACGCCGCGAGGTGATTAGCGTCCCGATCGATGAGGCGATTTCGCGCTATTGTGCTGTCGATCCGCAGAGTACGCTCGTTAAGACGGCACGCGGCTTAGGAATTTATTTGGGCGATTGAGGCTAACATCCTGGTAGGCTGATGATAGCTATTTAACAATCAAACATTTAATTATTCTCATGAAAACAGTTTCTGTCGCTAATGCCAGTCAGGTTAAAGAGGGCGAACTTTTTGCGGTCAAAGTCGAAGACCAGAAAGTCATGTTGACCAGAGTTGATGGTAAAGTTTACGCCTTGGAAAACAAATGCCCCCATTTAGGGATGCCCCTAGCTAGTAGCAAAGTTTGCAACAAGGCGGTTACTTGTCGCTGGCATGGAGCCACTTACGATCTGACTACAGGTGAAAATCTCAAATGGGTAAATTCCTTTGTTGGAGTTCCGTTGCCAGAATGGACTCATCAAGTCTTGAGCATCGGCAAACAAGCTCAAGGACTGAAAACTTTTACTGTTACCGAGCAAGGGGATGAGATCTCGATTTCGTTGGCTTAGCAATCGGTAATTAACACAGCGCATTCTTCACCGCTTTTTAATTGCGGCAGTAGCTCGATCTGAGTCAAGGATCGAGCTACTGCCAATTGCTGTATACTAGCTGTGGATTCACCAGCTGTCCACCAAACTCGCATCCCCGCATAATTCATCTCTATGACTATTCTCGATCGACAAGGTAGATTATTTGGTAAAGTCAGTGTCCTCGACCTGGGTGCTGCCCTAGTAATATTATTTGTAGTCGCGGGGATTTTTCTCTCTCCTGGCAATTCGGGCGCGATTCGCGGCCAAGATAAACCCCAAGCAGTAGAAGCAGATATCATCGTCCGAGGATTGAACGTACTCAACCCCCAATCGCTGATGACTCAATTTAGCCCAGGGAGTAAATTAAGTTTTATTATTCGCAATCAGCCAGCTGGACAAGTAGATATCAAATCCGTCCGTCAGTTAGAACGCACGATTTCCACACCGCAGCCAGATGGTTCGCTCAAAGCATTAAAAGATCCGCGCCCAGATCTGTATAGTACGGACATGATCGTCACTGTCAATGGCAAAGGTCAAAAAACTAAAGATGGACTGGTACTCGGCAATACCAAAATGAAAATTGGCTCTACCGTAGAAGTAGACCAATTAAACTACAATTTTAATGCCACTGTCATCGATATCCGCTATCTAGATAAATAAACCTTCTGATTACTGACATCGATCGCAACAACCTTTAATCGCGATTTCATAGGTCTGCACCTGTAAACCCGAGCGCAATCGATCGAATTCTACCGCAGGAAACGCATCCCAACCAATATCCTCGATCGAGCCGCACTGTTGACACTGAAAATGATGGTGCGGCTCGACTTTGGCATCATACCGCGATACGCCAGCTTCGAGCAGCACTTCCCGAATCAATCCCGCCGTGCGGAGTGCTTGCAGCGAACTATACACCGTTGCTTGTGAAGAGACGGGAAAATGTTGGTTTAAATCCACCAGGATTTGTTCGACCGTTGGATGATCGTCGCGCGACAATAAATTGGCGTACACGGCAAAGCGTTGCGGCGTGACCCGCAATCCTTTTGCTTTAAGTGTTTGGACGATCGCATCTGTTGAGGACTGGAGCATTGCGAAAAGACTGGTACCGCTGTGCGGAATTTAGGAGGTAGGACATTCGACATTCGTACAGTCGTACTGTAATTTCCAATTATAATCCGCAAATTTCCAGAAAGCTTGCTTATTGTTAATTATTCTTAATCAGGAACAGTTATTACTCTTGACTTATTCCTAAATTAGAATTATTCTGAGATATGTAAGTTAGTTTGTCGATCGTCACCTACAAACAGCGGCGCAACTACTTACGGCGAACTAAAAATTAAATACTAGGAGCAAATCATGGCTGTATTAGACCGAGTACCTGATGTTGTGTTTAAAACTCGCGTTCGCGATGCATCGATCGATGGTGAAAACCCCTTCAGATGGCAAGATGTAAGTACCGCAGATATTTTTGCTGGCAAAAAAGTCGTCGTATTCTCCCTCCCTGGCGCATTCACACCTACTTGTTCCACCTCCCACCTGCCACGCTACGAAGAACTCTACGACGAGTTTAAAGCACAAGGTGTAGATGAGATTTACTGCTTATCCGTCAACGATGCGTTCGTCATGTATCAGTGGGGTCTCAAGCAAGGTGCCAACAATGTCAAGCTCCTGCCTGATGGTAATGGTGATTTTAGCAAAGCAATGGGCATGTTAGTGGACAAATCCAATCTGGGATTTGGAATGCGCTCTTGGCGCTACTCGATGCTGGTAAACGACTATAAAATCGAGAAAGTATTCTCCGAAGAAGGCTTTATCGACAACTGCCCCACCGACCCGTTTGAAGTCTCCGATGCCGATACGATGTTAGCTTATATCAAAGGCAGCAAGTAAGTAGTGGATAGTGGATAGTGGATAGTGGATAGTATATAAATGGGTAGACTCACATCTTGCCCGCATACCCAAATATTCGCTACTATTTGCCACCCCACCTAATCAATAAATCTGAGTAGGGTGGCAGTGCCTACCTACTTGGATTTATGCTGTTTGTAAGGTCGATCGTATTTAACATCATCGATTTATTTGAAGGCTGTAAGTGTTACTGTCACTGTCCACTATCCACTAACGATCGAGGAATATAGAGATGAGCTACGATTTTGACCTATTCGTGATTGGTGCTGGTTCGGGTGGGATTGCCACAGCACGCCGCGCAGCCGAATATGGGGCGAAGGTAGGTGTTGCCGAGTACGACAGATTGGGTGGTACTTGCGTGAATCGTGGCTGTATTCCCAAGAAATTGATGGTCTACGCTTCCCACTTCCCCGAACTATTTACTGATGCTGAGGGTTACGGCTGGAGTGTGGTTAAAAGTCAGCTCGACTGGCCGAAAATGATAACAGCGGTCAATAATGAAGTCACGCGGCTCAATGGTATTTATCAGCGGATGTTGGATAATTCCAAGGTCGAACTCCTTCACGGACGGGGTAAGTTCCTCGACAATCATACGATTCAGGTCGGCAATCGTACCGTCACCGCTGATAAAATTTTAATTGCAGTAGGCGGCGTACCCGTACGTCCCGATATTCCAGGGATCGAACATGCGATTGTTTCGGATGATGTGTTTAACCTCGCCGAACAACCCAAAAGTATCGTGATTTTGGGTGCTGGTTATATCGGCTGCGAATTTGCTTGTATTATGAACGGATTGGGAACGAAAGTTACCCAAGTGATTAGACCAGAATTAATTCTCCGGAGCTTCGATGGCGACCTGCGAGCGGCTGTCCAAGATGGGATGATCCATCATGGGATCGAGATTATCAATAATACTCTGGATGTCTCGATCGCCAAAACTGCTACAGGTGTCGAAGTCACCGTCAATACCAAAGATGGAACATCGACGATCCTTGCTGATGCTGTTAGTTTAGCCGCATTGGGACGCAAACCGAATACCGCCGATCTGGGACTGGAAAATGTCGATGTGAAAACCCATAACGGTGTCATCCATGTAGATGAATACAGCCAGACAAATGTAGAGAATATTTACTCTGTGGGTGACTGTACGGATAACATCCAACTTACTCCTGTCGCAATCAATGAAGGTCGGGCGTTTGCGGATACGATGTTTGGCAATAAGCCGCGCCAGATGAATTATGCCGATATCCCCACCGCGATCTTCACCACCCCCGAAGCGGCAACTGTCGGCTTAACCGAAGAAGAAGCGCGCGAAATGCATGGTGATGCGATTAAAATCTATCGCAGTAGCTTCCGCCCAATGTATTATGTACTGCCAAATAAGCAAGAAAAAACTCTAATGAAGCTCGTAGTCGATACTACTACCGATCGAGTCTTGGGCGCACATATGGTCGGAGATCATGCGGCGGAAATTATCCAAGGTGTAGCTATTGCTGTAAAAATGGGCGCGAAGAAAGCCGATTTTGACGCTACAGTTGGGATTCACCCCAGCTCTGCTGAGGAATTCGTGACCATGCGCTAATTATTAACAAGCACGATTCTCTTTGCTACTAAGGTGAACATTGACTTAGCCGATTTATTGGGGTCAACACAGAAAACGGAAAATATTGCACGTTTAGCAATTAGCTGGAGTTCGGCGAATCGCTATCTCCTATCCCCTATCCCCTGACTTTTGTAAGAAGTGTAATGCCGTTTGAAAAACCGCCAAACTGTCAGAGCCAAGACGAAAGGATAAGATAGTCCGATCGCTAATTGCCATGGACTCCAGAATTTAAAGCGGGGATTAGCATCGAGCAGTTTTTGCAGCTCGATGGTTGCGGCAAGTTGCGATCCGGATCTATCTATTCTGTCATGAAGTGCTGCCTGTAATTTCGGCCCTAACTTTTCCAGAATATGTGGTGGTGGAATTACGATATTTTGGTTTGCAGAACAAGGTAGGAAACTCATCATCAGTACTGTCTGCGATCTGGCATTAGCTTGAGAACGACCATGCCATACAGTTGGTGTGAACAACCAAATATCTCCTTGCTCCCCAGTTAGGGATCTCAGCCAAGGAGCAATATATTTCGGAGCGATAAATGGCAATGAGTTGATAATCCGAGGCCAAGCATCCGAGCCGGGAAGGAGCACCGTGCAGCCGGCTGGAGAAGGGATATCATCTAAAAGAATTTGTAAAGATGTCTCCCCCGGACGATCTTGATGTATTCGCAAGCAATCTGAGCCAGGATTTGCTCTGCGGATCTGGAGCAGCCACATTTTGTAACCTCTACCAAGAACATCGAGTAACAGTCGATCTATAATTGGATCCGCGAGAATAGATTCTAGTGCTCGATCTAGTTGGGGTGACTGACCCAAAATATCATATAAAATCGTGACATTTTGGGGTGTTGTCCACAACAAGCTTTCCCATTCTTTCCGCTCGAAGAAGTTTATTGCTTTCTCAAGTTGCTGAGATTCTCCTGCTAATAATCTTTGCGATTCCTGTGCGATGACTCGAACAGTATCATCGTCAAGTAACTTTGGGAGCCGGACACATCCATTCTTTACATATTCGGAGGTCAGATCGGCAACATTCACGATGTTATGGAGTTTATGCTGGTCGACTGCCTTCATAATTTACTTCTCCAGTATAATTTCAGGAAAAACTACAAGATTACTATAATTATACATAAATGTACTATTTGTTGATGGCGAGACGGAGCGAAGTTCGCGATATTTAGATGAACTTCAAGGTATCGGCACAGATGCAACAGATCGATTTACTCGGTTGCCAACACTCCAGCTTAAGATTGCCAACGCTCAAATACCAATTTCTGCCGATATAATGGAGATGGTCGCTCGAACGACAGGGAGTAATTACCAAAAAATTCCAGCTCGACAACGCAGTATCCGAGAAATAGAACAGGAGTGGAGATAATTGTGACTCAACCACCTACCATGCCCGATCCAGCGATCGATTGAAAATTCTAGCTCTGAAACACAGTATTTAAGAAGTAGTTTTTTTAGGTGTATTATCTGCCGACTTGCGATCGAATTATGGAATATCAGTGCGAGCGCATCGTACCGATTTTAGCAGTGGCACAATCTACATGTCCTGCAAAGCTGGAAGATCTGACTACTCTCCTAGTGAGAGATTTACCTAGCTATACCAATCGCCTGATTCAACGACGGCGCAAACGTACCGATCCAGTGTACAGTTCGCTCTTGAGTGTGGGTGCGCCAGAATTTAAACCGCTCGCAGTAGCCAGCCGAGAATATCCGCCACAGTTTCCCCAAGCTACACCAAAACAATTATTTATCACGACTCTAGAACGCCAATACACCGGAATTCGATCGGCAGAGTTACAGCAATTCCACTGGCTATTTATGGTTCAAACGCGGCTGGGTTGGCGATTGGTAAATATTTATTCGAGTACGGGGGGAACTCCTCGTGGTACTACGCCAGTGTCACCCCCACTCGAAAGTAGTAAAACAGTTGTTGCTGAAGCGATTGGGTTATGGTTAAATGACTGTCATCTCGGGAAAGTTAAGGGTTAATACCAACGTTTATTAAATTACTAAGACACTGCTCTCGCAACAAAAATCGAGCCAATGACCAAAACTAAACCGACGATCGCTATAATTAAATAGTTGCGTTTTTGAGAGGGTGTGGTTGATTCCGCAACATACATTTGTGGCTCGGTTGGGAAATTATTTAATCTGCTGTCGCCGTCATTATTGATATAGGGCATCACTTTCAACCTCAATCTTAAAAAAAATTAATTAAATTCCAACTATTATCGATCGGTAGTTAGCTGCATGTAAAGCGCAATCGAGATAAATACCAACAAAACTACCAGAAAATTAATAAAAATACGTGTAAGCTGATATTAAATCTTCTTACACGTATTTGACGATCGAAATCTTAAACTACTCGACGATCCCAAATTTTACCGATACGACTGCCGTGAGATCTTTCTCGATCGAAGTGGTATCATAGCTACCACCATTGCTGACCGCAGTGGAGTTGCGCGGCGTGAGTTGAAATACTCCCGTATCGGCACTCCGCACGCCACCGACGCGATTTCCCGTACTCTTAGCAATTGCCTCGGCTCTAGCTTTGGCATCCTTGGTAGCTTCTGCTACCATCTCAATCCGCAGTTTGCTGAGTTCGTTGTAGAGATATTCTGGCGGCTCCGAAGTCAGCGGAATTCCTTCATTAATCAGTTCGGTAATTTGCTGCGATAATTGGGCATAGCGATCGACTTCACTCGATCGAATTTCCAACCTTTGACTCAGCTTATAAGCCAATGTCTTACCTGTTTCTCGTCCATTAATTACTTCCGGAATCGAGGTAGTTTCGAGCGAAGCCAGGGATATTGCCGATTCAGGCACCTTGGCATCTTTGAGATAGCCTTGCACCCGAGCTTTCCAAGCGGTAAGTTGTTGATAAGCCGCTTGTGTAGTCGGTTGTTGGCTAGAGAGGGACACCCGCCACACGATATAATCCGACTTAATCGATCTTTTTGCCGAACCCGTAATCGTCAAGGCATCATCCGCACGTTTGATATTGCGCACGGCTCCCGCCCAGAGAGACGAACTGACAATTAACGCGATCGATAGTAAAGTTAATCCAGCAAATAATTGAGGAAAGCGATCTCGCAGCGTAACAGTTTCCATTACTTTTGACTCACACACAAAATGAAGTTTTGCGGCATGATGGGACTCCACACACCTCAACATTAGCTACCATGCCGCGATCGTCAATTCCTGAAATATTCGACTCGATTTTGTGAGATTATTTTTTAAAACCTAGAGTGGGGCAAATATTACTCCACTTTTATTACTAAGTTGCCAATCTTCTTACTATTCACTGTTCACTGTTCACTATTCACTATCAACTGCTCATGCTCTTCCGTGAATTAGTCTTAGAAAACTTCGGTTCTTACTTGGGAAAAAATACGATCGATCTCCTCCCAGATTCATCCGAAGATAGTCGCCCGATTATTCTCATTGGTGGGATGAATGGCGGGGGGAAGACGACGATTATGGATGCGGTGCGATTGGCTTTATATGGCTCCCGCGCACAATGTTCGACTCGCGGAAATTTGAGCTATGGCGATTTCCTCAATCAATGTGTAAGTAGCCATACACCCCTAAATGAAAAAGCCCGGATCGAGTTGGCTTTTCAGGTGGCTGAAGATGGCAATCTCTTAGATATTCGGATTGTCAGATATTGGGAGCGGAATCAAAAAGATGGTAAGGATACTTTGGGGATTTTGGTCAATGATTGGGCAGATAAAAATTTATTAAATACTTGGGATGAGTATATCGAAAATCTTTTACCGTTAGGGATTTCTAATCTCTTTCTCTTTGATGGCGAACAAGTTAAAGAATTAGCCGAACAGGAAACACCTCCGGTTGGAGTGTTTGACGCGATTCAATCGTTATTAGGACTAGAATTAGCCGAACGTTTGGCAGCCGATTTAGATGTATTAGTTAGTAGAAAACGGCGCGATCTTGCTAGCAAATCACAATTAGCAGCGATCGAGGAAATCGAAACCAAGCTCGAACAGCAACAGGCAGAATTAGATGAAGTAGCAAACCAACTAGTCAGACTGGAAGAGAAGTTAACAATCGCGATCGATCGAGAAGAACAAGCATTTAATAAATTCGTCCGCGAAGGCGGGAAAATTGCTACTCAGGGAAAAGAATTAGAGGTCGAATCTAAATCTATTCAAACTCGCATCGAACAGCAACGGCAAGGCTTACGCGTATTAGCTGAGGGATATTTACCACTAGCCTTAATCGCACCATTATTAACTCAAGTATGGACACAAGGATCGATCGAGTTACGCCACCAACAAGGCAAAGCTGCAATAGACATGTTACTAGAACGCGATCGGAAACTAATCGACTACCTTCAACAGCAGCAAGTTTTAACAACCCAAATTGCCGAGATCCAAGCCTTCCTTGAAAGTGAAAATCAACGCATCGCTGGTGATATCGATTTGCCAGCACCAGCTTGGTTAGCTGCAGAGCCAGAGACGCTCGATCGATTAGATAATATTCTTAAATACGATCTCGATCGCGACAAGCAAAAATTCACGGAACTACAAAATCAACTAGTCAAACTCGAAACTGAATTAGATTTCCTCGATCGACAAATTGCCGAAGCTGCATCCCCAGAAGAATACGCTCGACTCAAAGAACAAGAAGCCACCGCACGTCAACTCGTATCTCAACTCAAAGCAGACCAAATTGTCAGCAATCGTCGCTACCAAGAACTCGATCGCACAATCGCTAAAACTAAGCAAGAATTAGCAACCTATACCGAAACTAATATCAAACTCAAAAACGATCTGCATATTATCGACTCAGTAGCCAAAGTTAAAGCAACATTACAAGTATTCAAAGAAAAACTCACGCTCAAAAAAATTAATCGCCTCGAAAACGAAGTTACCGAATGTTTTAGATACTTATTACATAAGTCAGAACTGGTTCATCGCGTGACGATCGATAGCAGCACATTTACATTATCATTACACGATCGCGAGGGGAAATTATTACCCAAACATCGCCTCTCCGCTGGAGAAAAACAACTACTAGCAATTGCCTTATTATGGGGGTTAGCACGAGTATCGGGACGACAATTACCGATTGCGATCGACACACCATTAGGTAGATTAGATTCCTCCCACCGTACCAATCTAATCGAGCGATATTTTCCCGCCGCCAGCGAACAAGTAATTTTATTATCTACCGATACCGAAATTGCTGAAAGTGAAGTGACTAATTTACGCGCTCAAGGTGTAATTACGCGTGAGTATATCTTAGATCACGCTCCAGGCGAACAACGGACGCGAGTGAGATCGGGATATTTTTGGTAATTCTCATCCTCTCGCTGCTCTTATTTATCCTCCTTAGAGTGGTATTTTTACTGTATGGGCTTTAACGTAAACAATGATAAGTTGCACTAATTATTAAATCATTTTGCTTAAACACTGTTAAATTTCGCTATCTATCGAGTCTTCGAGATTGTCTATATTTACATATTAAAGTAACTCTAAATAACTACTTTTAATTTTCTTTGCCTCAATTATTGCATCTAAGAAAAACTTTTTGATTGCTCCTACACTATCTTCCTCAGCAAGAAAGTCTTGTAAGCTCTTTTCTCTAGATATTGCTACCCAAGGATGTGACGGGTTGAGTGGATCTACCTTCCAATTGTCATAATCAATACAAACATTATCCATAATCCTAATAACTGCTGATTTATTGTCGGGGGAATAATGTAGCGCGACTGTAAGACATATTGTTGGGTATTCCGTTACATTAAATGTCTTAAGTCTAAATCCTAGATCGAACCAACATTTGTCTTTAGTGTAGGCAAACATGATGTATCGGTTATTTTTTTTCAGTTCGACCAGTGCGATACGTTTTCCTGTTACTTTTCCTAAAATTTGCTCGAATTTTTGACTTACCTCACCCCACATCGTCTCTTCCATGAGTGTGAGAGATCTATTAATGTTTGCTAGTACAGTAAGATCGATCTCAGAGAATTGATTATACACCATTTGATATTTTTCCATAAATGTAGTTACTTCTCGAACGATTGTTGTATCATTCTGAGATTGAAGAAATTGATGAAACTCATACCACCGAATTTGCTTAAATATAACAGTAGACTCAGGAATATTTTTGAATATATCCTTTTCATCTTTCGGATCGAAATCACGAGTGATGTACAAAAGAAATTTACGATCGAATCTAGGAAGCTCGTGCAATATTTCTACATAATTCTTGAGTTGATCGGGATTTTCTGTAGCACCAATTTTGCTTTCAATAAAAATGATGTCACGATTACCAGCAGCATCTACCAATTTAATCACAAGATCGGGGCGGCTACCTACAGAATGATTATAAGGAGAACTAGAAAGCGGCTTAAAAGACGCTTGTGTTATTAGCTCTGATGCTGAATAATTAGTGGTTAGATTCAAGTCTAGATATTTTAGCCAATTATATAAAATTTCCTTTTCTGTGCTGAGTAGATAAGCGATTATTTCTGTAAAGAAATTTTCCAGCAGAACACTCCCAGTACTAAGATTTAGGAGCCGACCGAACAGAGCCATATCAATTCACCTACGTTTTAAGGCTAGCAATGATAGTATTCCCAAAATTATCACCACCAAACACTAATAAAATAGCCGACTTCTTCAACAGAAGTCGGCTATTTGGCGATCGCAATAACAAATAGATTACATCGCAGCTAACACACGATCGATAATACTCACAGCTCGATCGATTTCAGCCGCAGAGACAATCAATGGCGGTACGAACCGGACGACTTTTACACCCGCAGGGACTAATAATAAACCTGCTTGCATCGCTGCTTTGACGATCTCGATCGCATTAACTTTACTCTCAGCCTGCAATTCCAATCCAGTTATCAATCCCCACCCCCGCACTTCTGCGATCTGCTGAGGATATTTAACTGCTAGCTGTGTCAAGCCAGCGCGCAACTGTTCTCCCCGCGCCTGAACATTTGCGAGGGTCTGCTCCCGCTCCAACGTTTGACAAACCGCCAGCGCAACCGCACAGACAAAGGGATTGCCACCAAAGGTACTCGCATGATCGCCAGGTTGGAAGACATTGCAAGACTCCTTACATAACGTCGCCCCGATCGGAATTCCGCCGCCTAATCCTTTCGCACTAGTGAAAATATCCGGCTCGATCCCCAATTGCTCGTAACCCCAATATTTCCCCGAACGTCCCATCCCGACTTGCACTTCATCAAGGATTAATAACATCCCCTTCTCATCGCACAGTTTCCGTACTTGCTGGAAATACTCAACTTGCCCAGGATTTACCCCACCCTCACCCTGAAGCGGTTCGAGCATAATTGCAGCTACTTGCCCATTAGCGGCAGCAACTGCTGACTCGATCGCCGCAAAATCATTGTACGGTACATACTGGAACCCTGGAACCAGCGGACTGAAATTCTGCTGATACTTCGGCTGTCCGGTAGCTGTAATCGTCGCCAACGTCCGCCCGTGGAAACTGGCATTTGCAGTCAAAATTACCGGATCGGCAATCTTCAAGACCGTATGAGCGTATTTACGCGCTAATTTAATCGCCCCTTCATTCGCTTCCGCCCCAGAATTGCAGAAGAACACCCGATCGGCACAAGAATGTTCTACCAACCACTTCGCCAACTCACCCTGTACAGGGAGGTAGTAAAGATTAGAAACGTGTGTCAGTGTCTGAATCTGCGCCAGTGCTGCCTGAATCACCGCCGGATGTGCGTGTCCCAGCGTACAAGTGGCAATCCCCGCCACAAAATCCAAATATGCCTTCCCCTCCGTATCCCAGACAGTACAACCCTCACCCTTTACCAAAGCAAGATCGAACCGTCCGTAAGTAGTCATCACATGACTATTAAACTCATCCTGACTGAAAGCCGATAACAATTCGGGATGAATCATCGGCTGCGAAACCACTGTATCCAAACTCATGTAAATACTCCTAAAAAATTCTCAAAAAGTCAAACGTCGCTCGAAGATAATCTCCGAACCAATTTCTGCTGACGGGATAACTGAATAACGATCGAGAGTCAACGTCGTCGGTTGCGACGCGAAGCTCTGGCAACGAGTTTGGATAGATCGCTCTGTGACTCGCATCGTACCGAGTCATTCAGGTTAATGGTGTAGCGGCACCGATCTAAGAAACTGTGCATTCGATTTAAAACTAGCTAGATGTAATTGTGCTGGCTCACTAGTAAGTATGTTATAGCATATCTACCAGCTCGATCGGTGTCAACAGCCGTCTCGATGCCATTCAAGCTGCAGTTTTACAGGTAAAACTCCCCTATCTCGCTCGGTGGAACTAGCAACGCGATCGAGTCGCCACCCACGATCGAGAGTTGCTTGCCAACGTACGGGAATTATTACCCCGCAACCAATTCCTGGCGGCGAATCGGTTTGGAATCAATACACGATTAGATTAATCGCCCCTACTGGTATCGATCCTGCCGCATATCGCGATCGAGTGCGTGCTAGTCTTCAGGCAGCTGGCGTAATTTCGATGATTTATTACCCGCTGCCCCTCCATTTCCAAGCGGTTTACCAAGATCTCGGCTACCCCGCTGGCAGTTTCCCCGTTACCGAACTAGTCAGCCATCAAGTACTCTCGCTACCGATGTTTCCCGAACTGACTTTTGAAGAGCAGCAACGGGTAGTATATGCCCTTAAACATGCGATCGATCTTGGTGCTACCTGCTAATTTTCAGCCGATAAAATACCCTAATGCAGTTTTTTTACAATTTTTGTAACTGTCTAAAACATCTATATGACTTGTTTTTTGTAGGGCATTTATTACTTGAGTGAACACAATCGAATTGCTATTCATATTTATACGATATTTGCTAATCGGCCTACACTATTCATCAGTTGTTGCAGTTTGATATCTAACTGAATGTCGCGTTTCCCCCTTTACGGATTGGGTGATTTACTTGGGGTTACTTGGGGTGCGATCGGAGGGCTTGATTGCGTGCTGGGTGTAGGACTGACTTGTGGAGATTGTCCGGTTTGTCCTGTCGTTGGGGCGACCCCAGTACTCGGCTGTGTGGTGGTGTTGGGGGTAGTGCCCTGATACGGATTGACACCTTGATAGGGATTGTAGGGAATATATGGATTGTTGATGATTGGGGGTGTGGGGGCAACGCTAGTTGTTGGGATGGTTGCTAGTGCGACACGATCGCCAGCGACACTTCGGAGCGCATCCAAAATTTCGACGACTTTATTGTAGCTAACCTGCTTGGATGCATACAACACGATCGCGCTATTGGGCCGAGCTTGGTGGTACTGTTTTACCGCATCGGTCAATTGTGCCGGAACGAGCATTGGTTGCTGTTCGAGAAAGATTTGTCCGGCATCATTGAGACTGACCATTAATAGTTCCCGTGCGGCAGGCGTGCCAGTAGCAGCTTTGGGAATATCAACGCTAATCGCCTGTTGTCTGGCAACCTGTAGCCCAGCTAATAGGAAAAATGTCAGAATGCAAAAAATTACGTCAATCAGGGGCACTAACTCAATTCGCGGCTCGCTGTTGGTATCACCAGCATTTATTTTCATAAGTTTCAGAAGAGTGGAGATGGGTCGATCGCACTGGCTAGACACTGCAGGCGTTGCTGAATTAGGGTATGATTCGCCCTCACCCCGCCTTCGCCTCCGGCTCTGGCTCCCCTCTCCCAAGCCTGGGAGCGATTCGCGCTCGTCGGGTTCCCCGACGGTTTAGCGAATCAAGACAGAGGGGCTGGGGATGAGGGCAAAATCTATGCTTCCTACCTGAATTCAGCAACGCCGACACTACAAACAACTGCTTAAATCGGTCAACCTAACCCAATATAAAACGATCGAGTGCTAAATCTCTAACTTTTCTCGAAAAGTCGCCGATCGGCTAATGGATAATTGAGATCGCCTATGATGGAGATCGACAACTCTTCGACGGTCTGCGTGTCAGAAAATATCGTTCGCTCAAATTTAATCTCTGGGTCATTAACTGGGACAGTTATCGCCGTTCAAGCTAATTTCTGCCAAGTGCAGATCGATCGGGATGCGCCAGAAGTCGGTGGTAAGTCGATTTTGTGTACTCGCCGCGCGCGATTGCAAAAGATTGGGATTAATGTCATGGTAGGCGATCGCGTAGTGGTTGAGGAGGCTGACTGGTTGGGTGGTCGTGGAGTGGTCGCGGATGTATTTCCACGTCATAGCGAACTCGATCGACCGCCGATGGCCAATGCCGATCGGGTGTTGTTGGTCTTTGCGCTGGCCGAACCAGCCCTCGATCCATACCTATTGAGTAAATTTCTCGTCAAGGCCGAATCAACTGGCTTGCAGGTCAGTCTCTGCCTAAATAAGACCGATTTAGTAACCGAGATCCAACTGGCTCAATGGTGCGATCGATTGGCGACTTGGGGCTATCAACCGATCGCGATTAGTGTCGAGACGGGGATGGGCATCAAGGAATTGCAAGTGCAACTCGATCGGCAGATTACAGTATTTGCGGGACATTCTGGGGTCGGTAAATCGAGCCTGACGAATGCGCTGATTCCCGATCTAAATATCCGCGTGGCTACGGTATCCGGCAAGCTCAGTCGCGGACGACATACTACCCGCCATGTCGAACTCTTTACGATGCCTACTGGCGGTTTAATTGCCGATACGCCAGGATTCAATCAACCCGATCTGACCTGTACGCCGATCGAACTGGCTAGTTATTTCCCGGAGATTCGGCAGCGATTGGCACAGGGGCATTGTCAATTTAGCGATTGCAGCCATCGCGACGAGCCAAATTGTGTGGTGCGGGGCGACTGGGAACGATATTCGCACTACTTAGATTTTCTGGCAGAAGCGATGGTCGCACAACAGCAGTTACAATCGCAACGCAATCCGGAAAGTAGTTTGAAACGCAAAAGTCAGGCTGGGAAGAAGCAACAACTCGAACCGAAGTTGGAGTCGAAATATCGGCAGATTTCCCGCCACACGATCGGTCAGGCACTTGAAGATATTTCTGGAGATTTGGCAGGGTGATAAGATCTAGTAACTAGAATTCGATCGATCCCGCATTGCTCGCGGTGCCAACAACAGCCGCCAATCAGCCACATAAGAGCGAGCATCGCTATAAATCGGACTGCGCCGACCGATAGTGGCGGCTAACTCGATCGCTGTAGAAATCTTACCCTGACGGTAGATCGCGATCGCGCGTTCGAGCGTATGTCGATCGGCGATTTCTTGCAACTCCAACGACCAGTAACGGACTTCCGCTTGAGCGGTCGGATATAGCGCCCTACCGGGGGTAATCCGACTGGCTAAGGCGACCGCTTGCGCGAGATTTCCTTTAGTGGCTAATGCTTGGGCGCGAAGTAAGATCGGCGTATCTTCGATCGTTTGGATTTTGTGATTCCATTCGCCGACTGCGATAGTTGCTTCTTCGCCTAACGGTTGGTCTTTGGCGATCTTTCCAGCCAGCCGCACGGCCGATCTGAGCGCCAACAGAGAATCACTCTTGCTCGCAATTTGTCTGGCTTTAGCGAGGGTGACGCGATTGTCGATGGTTTGGATCTGGCGATTCCAGGTGGCCACCTCCGTTTGCATCGTTTTCCCAACATCGCTAGTAGCGGGGATTTGCTTGGCAGTATCGATCGCGAGGGCTAGGGTTGCTGGCTGTTGGAAGCTCGCAATAGTTTTCGCCCACTGGAATTGAGTTTGCTGTTTGAGCATCCCTTGCCAGTTGGATTGCTTTGTTCGTGCCAATGAATAGATGGCACTAGTTTTGGGAATCCGCTTGACTTGAGAGATCGCATCCATTATCGCTAGCATGTGCCGTTTGCCCGCATAGAGATGCGCTCGATTGAGTTTGACCCAATCTTGAGCCTCTGGATAGACAGACACGTCCTGGGGGACTTTTTGGGCGAGATCGATCGCTTCATCAAAATTCTGCTCTTTGTAGGCAGTGAGGCTCAAATGCACTAACTGCTTGCTCCACCTACTCCGCAACTGCTGCCCTTCATGATAGACATAGGTTTTAGCGTTAATCTGATTTGCCAGTTTCATCGCTGTGACGATCGGTTCTGGCTGTGTTGGCAACGGTGCTTCGACTTTATCTTGATTTTTGCCAGCGGTTTTCGGTTTGGCGAGATCGTGACGCTCAGCACCAACGGTATAACTCGAAAACTCTTTGCCGATCAGGGCATCTTTTGCTTCTTGCAGTTTATCCCAGCCATCGCGCTCGATCGCGAGTCTAGATGACATTTTTTCGTGCTTATAAGTATTCCAATAATGTCCCCGCATCTGCTGTACTGTTTGCAAGATGATAAATGCCTGATTCCAATCGCCACTTTTCATCGCCCGCTCGAATTTACCGTCGATATTGGCACTATTTTGGGCTTGCTCGCTCCATTTGACAATCGCTGATTGAGCTTCTTTGTAAATCGGGCTGCTAGTCGGGACGATTTTTAGCGTGGAGATCGCCCGCTCGATACTACCTTCGTTGAGTTGCTTGCGCCCGATCCGCATCAAATCCAGCGACCAAGTTTTCAGTAGCCGTTGCGCCTCCCCATACAGCGGATGATTGTCCGTCCACCCTTGAACTAAACCGACTGCGGCCCGGAGCTTGGGTAATTCCTTGGTATCTGCACCCGCCTGCGCGCAGTAGAGCCGCTCGCTATCAGTGGAGATCGGGGAAATTCCCTGACAATTTGGGGTCGGGGGCACAGCAATCAATAGTAAGTAACTAGTAATCCCTGTCCCACCCACCATCGCCGCTAAAATCGCCCAAAATGCCGACCACGGATCGACATTGACTTTGGGCAAATTTAGCTTACTAATCGGTGTGATAATTTCGCTAAACAAATCCCGCCGATCGGGAACTTTATTAGTATTCCCTTGATTTGCCAGCTCGAACAGATTGTTTGTTTCCAGTTGTCGATCTTGTTCTGGTGCAACAACTAGACTTTCACTACCCCGCCGCGCTTTACTAGCTATCGGCGCTGAACCGCAAGGATCGGTGAGAGTATCGATTTCACCGCGATCGACTGAAAGTTTGCTAGAGGCTTGTCCCGCCTGTAATTGCCTCCATGCCGCAGTTAGCTGAGTGCGGATTTCTTGAAGCTTGTTATTTTCCACAGGCGACCTCTTAATTAAATAGTAAGTTATTAAGTTTATTGTGTAAGAAGTTTTTATAGTTTAGACCCAATACTTTCGATCGAGCAATGATTAGCTAATAATTAGAAATATTGTATCACGCAGTGTCAAGGTCTTGTAGTTTACACTATCCTTGCCGAGCGTATTTGTCATGTCACTGGCGATCTATACTTTGCATATCTTTTAAATAGATTTGGTTGACAAGCAATTTACTAACTTCGACAGTATCCGGATCGAAAAATTCCCAAGCAATTCCATCGACCGATCGATCGACTTAAAAGTGCCATGCCGATCGAGATCGCCAGCCCGATCGCTCACTGGAGCCAGGATTGAGTGCTAAAATAGTCTCTATAGTTAGTAATTCGGTCGATCGAACCACTTATTACGATTAGTATTTATTTGCTATTTTGAGGTCGAACTGGTGTTTTTCCGAAGCTAGCGACCGAGCGAACTCGATCGTTGTTTGTCCGGTCGCAAATTGCTAAAAAATACTAAGAACGATCGCAAAAATTATTGTGTGGATTTACACCAACCCTTGAGTATATGACGATCGTGAATGTTGGCAATGATGCACTCTTAAGTTTAGGCCTTGCGGCGCTCGCCACCCCGATCGATTCGTGGCTGGCAACCGATCCCCAAAAATTCGATCTCGAGTTCAAGTTTACGATCGACTTTCCCCGCGCTCCCTCAGATCCCCGCGAACTCTCGGAGATCCCTGAAATCCGACTATGGTTTATTCGCGCAGATGCTCGATACCCTTATCTACCACTGCTGCTCGACTGGCAAGCCGGAGAACTAGCCAGATACGTGGCGATGTTGGTACCGCATCAATTCAGCCGCAATGAGGGGATTCAATACAATCCCGAAGCTCTAGAAATTTGGGTTATGAAACGGGTATTTGTCTTAACTGAGTGGTTGCAATCTCGGCAAATCACAGATCGATCGCGTCTAAAGTTTATGACGCAAATGTTGGGTTATGAATTGGATGATGGTTTATTTGAATTATTAGAAACAGTCCCAGATTCTAATTAACCTCAGTTCGGGATAAAAAAATCGCTTAAAGCTTGTGTCAGATCGGATCTCAATCTAATAACTTCCAGCTAAAATCCAGAAATGGAGCGAATGCCGCACTACGCTTCACACAAATCGAACCTTATGCAGGAGAGTTTGAGAGGCGGCACGCCGCCTCTCAACGGGGGGTCTGGATCTGGGTTTTGCCTCCACCAGTAAAACTGGCAACCCACAAATATATGCCGCTTGCCGCCTCGCTTTGTACAGATATTATCCAGAACTGAGGTTAATTAGGTTACTTTCGGTAGAAAATCGCCAGTATTCCTAAGCCTTCCAACCCATCGCCAAAGCAATTAATAAACTAGCACCAAAAGCATAACGATAGATTACAAAAATAGTTGTATCTTTTGTTTTGAGATAGTTGAGTAGAAACGCGATCGATAGATAGGAAAAAATAAATGCTGAAATTATTCCCACACCCAATAGTAAGACAATATTGTCAGGCAAGAGATGTTCTTTATAAGCTTGGAAAATCTTGATTGATTTGAAGAGGGTTGCCATCGTCAGAACTGGTAAGCCGACTAAAAATGAAAATCTCGCAGCGGTTGCTCTTTCTAGCCCCAAAAATAAACCCGCAGTCAGAGTCGAGCCAGAACGCGAACAGCCAGGTAATAAAGCGATCGTTTGTGCCAATCCTACTAACAAACCATCTTTAATTTCTAACCGATCGAATCCGCGTTTGCGACTACCATAGCGTTCGGCAAGAAATAGTAACGTTGCCATAATCAGTGACGCGATCGCAATTACGCCAATACTCTCAGGAATCGCATCCTTGAAAATATACCCGATGATTCCAGCGGGTAAAGTTCCGATCGCAATTCCTGTCAAGATTTTCACATCTTCATTCTGCCAATCTTGGCGAGCGATTCCTGGCAATCCACCTTTCAGGAGACTGGTAATATCTTTCCAAAAATAGATAAAGACAGCGATGACGCTACCGAACTGAATCGCATCGACATAATCTTTGCTGCCTAGTTGCTCCCAACCCAAGATCTTGGTTGCAACAATTAAGTGAGCGGTACTACTGATCGGTAAAAATTCAGTAATTCCTTGAACCAATCCCAATACCAGTGCTTGAAAGACATTCCCGGAGCCAATCGCTACTGGGGTTGCCGGTGGCTTTGCTTCGCTGGGAATAGCAATGAGGAGGAGGGTAGTGATACTCATTAAGAGTACAAACGCAAACTTGGATCTTGGTTTGAGGATTGTAGAACTCAGTAGCGATCGCATTGTCATAAAATTTTTGAGATTAGTAAAAATAACTTACGGGCAGTAGTGTTTTGGTGTTGCCGTCGATGGCCCGAGTGTCAAATCGATCTATATTAGCTGTTATGCTTAGCCACTAGTCAAAATTAATTCTGTCGAGCGATAATTTGCGTCTATTTTCCCACTGGAGTAGGTTCGACGCAACAAATATTAATATAGGTATGAGTCTATTCTCATAATTACACCAAGGGTTGTAGCTGCCATTAGTTGCTAAAATGCCGACTAGATATAGCTTGGTGGTTTGCCTTGCAACCGAATAACCAATATAATACCTTTATATAAATAAACATTAAGTCAATAAAATCCATAATATTTTGGTCAACCCTAGCTATAACTCCAGCGAGACTAACGGTGCATGGCGGTGGCAACTTCAAGGAATTTGGGGGGTCTTTGCAGCAGCAGCATTCTTGGTATCTGCGCCCGTATTCATCGAAGCTCCGCTAGTGCGGCAATATCCAGTCTTGAGCGTTGTTAGCTCTTTGCTATGGGTTTGTATGGGGTTTATCCTGATTCAACGTCCCAAAAGCCAAATTTGGGGCGATCTGTTGTTGGGGTTTAGTTGGAGCTGGTTGGCTGGGGCGATTTATTGGGGCTGGTTTAGGTGGGTACCAGCGATTCATTTACCGATCGAATCGATCGGGGTACCCTTTGCCATTTGGGGTATTTGGCGCGGTTTTAGCAAGATCGGTGGTCTATTTTACCTCGGTTCGCTCCTCGGTACCGCACTGACCGATTTATATATTTATCAAGTTGGTTTGGTTGACTACTGGCAACAACTGATGCGCGTCGATCCGACACTCGCTACACCGATATTACAACAGGCGATCGCGCAAGTTCGCACACCTTGGGGCACAGCCTGGGCAGTGGTACTCGTGAATTTGCTATTGGCGGTGGGTATAATGTCTTTAGGGACAAAACAATTGCACTGGTACGCTTTCAGTGGCGCAGTTTTGACTACGATCGTGGTTGATAGTTTGTTTTTGTGGGTCGCTAGCTGTGCCTAAATAATTGTGCGCGGTCAACTAGCACTCGCTCAGTCATCTATAGACTAGTTCTCCGTCATATCTTTATCCAACCGTGAACCAGGGAATCTCACCTTATCTGATCCAAAATACCGACAACGGTCAACGCCAGCTATCGTTGAACGATGGCAACTGCTGGACTGTCGGTCGGGGTGATGACAATCAGTTTGTTGTCAAAGACCGTTGTATCTCTCGCAACCATGCGATGATTCAGTTTACCGATGCGGGGGATCATTATTTAATCGACCTCGGCAGTAGCAACGGCACATTTGTTAACGGTCGCCGAGTAAATATTCCGGTCACTATTCATGATGGGGATACCGTCACCTTCGGTCAAACAGAATTTGAATTTCATTGCCCTAAAGCTACTGAGGGTACTTTGGCATTAGATACAGAAACCACGCTCGATGGGACTGTCACATCGATCCTCCATCTCCGGAAACTGATGTCGGTGATGGTTGTAGATATGCGTAACTTCACGATCCTGACACGTCAGACAAATGAAAACCTGTTGTCTGAGGTAATGAGTACCTGGTTCCGTAATGCTGGAGCGATCATTCGTAATCGCGGCAGTTGGGTGGATAAATATATTGGTGATGCATTGATGGCACTGTGGTTTCATAATGGCGAGACGGTCACCAAGCAAGAGATTATGAATATCCTCTTAGCGCTAGACGATCTCAACAAGATGACCAAGGAATTGAGCCAACACTACCCACTACCCTTTGAATTAAAAATTGGTGCGGGGATCAATACCGGACATGCGATGATCGGCAATGCTGGTAGTGGCGATCAACCCGACTATACGGCTTTGGGCGATACCGTTAATGCTGCATTCCGCCTCGAAGCCATTACCAAAGAACTTAATGCTGAAATCGCCCTCGGTGCGGCGACATATCGTTACCTGGCACCCCTGTTGGGTAAGCATCGCGTGTTTAAGGAATGTTCGGTCGAACTTAAGGGTTATGATGCACCCGCGATCGTTCATGCTACCAACTTTGGCCCGCTCAATGCCTTTTTACAGATGGCGAATACATCTGGGATGACTCAAGCTTCCGCTCCTCAAACTAAAACTAGATTAATTCAGAATAGTAGTAATTAGCTGAAGGCGTGACAAGCACCCCTTAAACCCTGGCATGAAAAGGATTATAGGAGTTAAGATTACGCAGGTAAATTTCTCCACTCCCCTATAATTTTTACGAGCGGCGGCAGTTAGTAGTACGATCTTCAGACTTAGAACTGAGTTCAGATGCCGGAATATTATTAGAATGAAGTCAGCACTAAACTCGGAATCTGCCCGATAAATCCCACTAAACCTAACATAAAGGCGGAATTTGTCAATTGATAGACTACCCATATTGTCACCAATTGTGTCATCCACGTCCCGATTAAGGAGATGCCTTGTCCGGCAAAAAATAGCCGATAGTTTCTCGATCGCAGCGCGGGTAACGTTAGTTTCATCGGTATTTCGGTGCTCGCGGGAAATATCTTGGCGCTGTTGAGCCAATATTAGCCATTCTCAAAGAGATCCCCATTTTTACCCTCTTACTAAAGGTATATCTTTTGAGTTTATATGTTGGGAAAATTCACCCCTGCAACTACTTCCAATTACTCGTTGGCGAAGCCTACCGGAGGTAATCGCATATTCTCATCTCAGTACTTGGATCGAGCAACATTCGATCGGTCGATTTTGGCGGAACAGCTCTCGCATTAAGATCTCCAGACTAGCAGAAGCTCAACGCGATCGCAGGTGCGTTTCAAAGTAAAGCAGCAATTGCTTACTAATGATAAAAATTTAAAAACAACAACGGCAGGGTTTGCACCTGCATGACTGGGTATACTCCACAGTGTTTTGACAATTAAACTACGTTGTTAGTGTGACGGTAGACAGACTCGAACTGTCATCACCTCCTTGAAAGGGAGGTCTTTTCACCAATTAAACTATGCCGCCACAGTATAGATTTTAACAGTAAACAACAACGACAGGATTCGCACCTGCATGACTGGGTATACTCCACAGCGTTTTTGACAATTAAACTACATTGTTAGGCGACGGCAGGCGGACTCGAACCGCCATCGCTGCTTGCAAAGCAGGCGCTTTCACCAATTAAGCGATACCGCCATAGATAGATGTTAACAGAAGACAACAACGACAGGATTCGCACCTGCATGACTGGGTATGCTCCACAGCGTTTTGACAATTAAACTACGTTGTTATGTGACAGCAGATGGACTCGAACTATCAATATCCTGCTTGCAAAGCAGGAGCTTTCACCAATTAAGCTATACCATCACAGATCGATCCTAGCAGAGGAAGGTAGTTGAAGAGCTTACGTTTGGATAACAAATTTGTCAGGATGAATGCCATGATTTACCCAGGTAATCGCTGCCTCCGCGCTTGTCATTTCAGGCGGTACGCGCAAGACGTGAATATGTCCGGTAGATGGACAAGTCATTTTGAGTAATACCATCGGTTGGCGAATGTCTCTACCTCTGCGCCAATCACGAAATCTTTCCACTCCATCGATTTTGAGTAAGGTATATTCTCGCCAAGAATCAAGCTGGATTGCAGCTAATTCCTGACAAATCCGTTCGTAGCCGATTTGTTGAATCAATCTCCGCCGTAGTTCTGCATTTGTTTCATCTCGCAACCAATCTGCTTTCCATTCGCTCAATTTAGTCCAATATCGACGCGGTAAATATATCCCTAAAAAGTGGATGTATTGTAGCTTAGGTATATGTTGGAGAATAGACAGATCGGAGATCGGGTTTCCTAACAAGTCTAAACTTGTCAACTCACGAAGTAATCTGATACTTGTAGGTAGTGCTGTTAATTGATTACCACTTAAATTGAGACTAACTAGGTCGATCGAGTTACCAATATTACTTGGCAGTTTGGTCAGTTTATTATGAGACAAGTCTAGTCTCTTCAACTTAGTAAATGTATCGAGATGGAGTGGAAGATCGCTTAAGTTGTTGCTGCTAAGATTCAATTCTATTAACCCAGAAAGTTTAGCAACACTCTCTGGTAATGATGTTAAATAATTTGAATTGAGGTGTAAATGAGTTAAGTTTGTCATCTCACCGATCGCTTCTGGTACAGAATCAAAAAGATTATTACCAAGATACAGATGAGTGAGGTTTTTTAAATTATCGATACTACCAGGCAAGAAAGTTAATTGATTACCTCGTAAGTCCAAATGACTTAGATTAGTTAAGTTACCAATACTTGCGGGAAGAGATGTTAATTTATTTTTGCTCAACTCTATACAAGTTAATTGAGTCAATTTGCCGATAGCCAATGGAAGAGAAGTTAAACTATTTCCTGCCAGATGAAGATGAGGACCTGGATCTTCGGTCTTTAGACTTTCACGTAATTTACCAAGCATTTGTTCGACAACTCTATCGGCAAAGCTAAGAGATTTAGGAGGAGTATCGATCTTTTCATCTTTTTTGTGCTCTGCAAGTAAATATCGATCCAGATTACTGGGCAGCCAGATCAGTGACTGTCTACTAAGATACTTGAAATTCTCGGATTTGATTTGATATTCTAAGATATCGCCCTTAATTAATTGCAAAGCTGATGATATCAATCCAATCTCGATCCAATATTTACGAGGTAAATTAATACCCCAAAATTTAACCGTTTTTAATTTTAGCAAACTGTGTAATACAGAGAGATCCATCAGTGGATTACCAGTAATATCTAGATGTATTAAATTAGTCAGCTTAGTAATACTTTGCGGCAATACTACCAGTTGATTGCCATTCAACTGCAACCCGGTTAAATTAGTCAGATCTGTGATACACTCTGGAAATACAGTCAGCCGATTGAGACTCAAACTCAGATGAGTTAATTTCTGGAGATTGGCAAGACTATCTGGTAACATTTTGAGCTGATTTTTATATAATCTCAACTCGCGCAAGTTGGTGAGATTGCCGATACTTGCAGGTAGTGTCGTCAGGCGATTATCCGTTAAACGGAGGCTGACTAAATCGGTAAGATTGCCAAGCGAGTCTGGTAGACTAGATATTTGTTTCTGATAGAGATCTAGATGGGTCGATCGATCTTGGATGGCTCGATCGATTATTAATTCTAACTCTGTTGGTGTCATTGGAATTTATATGATATTTGTTAATTGCTGGTGGGTTTGGGCGGGTTTGTTTTAATCTTATTTATGAGTTTCGGATATATCTAGCATAAACCTGCTCCTACAGGTTAAAAATGTTGCGATTACCAATCGACAATTTTGTAATCTTTAAATAACCTACCAAATTGATTATTACCTGTATTTAATCCCGTCCAAATCGGATCGCAAATTCGCGCTGCGGCATCGAAAATTGTAAAGGGTGGTTCGGTACCTCGATCGAGCATTTCAGTTGCGATCGGATGTGGATGTTGAAAGCTAATCCAACCCGGATCGACTGCATTCATAAAGATCCCGTGTTTGGCATATTCTTTGGCGCAGGTGCGGGTCATTTGATTGAGTGCAGCTTTTGCCATATTCGTATGCGGATGTCGCCAGGGTTTATCGACACCTTCAAATCGGCCTTCTTGTGACGAGACATTGATAATATATCGATCGGCTTTACTTTGATGCCGATTCATCATTGCTTTCAACCGACTATTAATTACAAATGGTGCGATCGCATTGACGACATGAACTTCTAATAATTCGATGATACTCACTTCATCATCTCTGAGTAACCAACTATTTGTCGATCTTAAGTCAATTTGGTTACCATCGCGATCGTATTTATCGATCGGAAATAATGCCGGATCGAGATCGTCTTCAGGTAGCAGGGCAATTTGTGATAATCCCGCAACTAATTCATGCTGTTGGACTGGGGCTAAATTAGCAGCGGAATCGATCGCCTCGATCCGATCGTTGGCAGCGACAATTAAAGGTTGTAATTGCGGCGCTAATTGGCTGACAGGTTGAGCTTCTAACTCGATTAAATGTCGATAATAAGCAGGCGGACGGCGAATCGTTTGCGCGGCATTATTTACGATAATATCTAGCTGTGGATAAACGCGATCGAGATAATGCGTAAATGCTTCTACCCTCGCTAAATCGCGCAGATCGAGCGGATAAATTTGCAATCGATCTCGCCACCGTTCAAAATCAAGTTCCTGACTGTATTTTTGGGCTGCGTGATGGGGAAATCTTGTAGTGGTAATTACCCGCGCACCCGATCGCAATAATCGCAGGCACACCCCATAACCGATATTCACCCTCGCTCCAGTAACTACCGCAATTTTGCCACTGAGATCGGCTGTTGCTTGTTGCTTGCGATCGTTGAAGTCCCCACAGGATGCGCACAGTTGATGATAATGCCAGTGTCGATCGTTAAAGATCTGCTTACAAACGATGCAACGCGGGGATTTCTCGCTCATTAACTTTTTAGCTAGAGATGCTCTATTTAACGTGAGTTTCTCCTACCGGAGAGGCTACGCCAACGGGTTAAGGATACTGGCTTCGTTTGAGTCCCGCACTCGATTGTGTCTTGAAAAGGTGCTCTACTTGGGGAAACCCCAAGATCGCACTTTCCGCAAATCGGTGCTAGTGATACAAAGTCCGCCTTCGCGGACTAGCTAGTTAGTCCGCGAAGGCAGGCTTTTGCCGCTCGCGGCAACAACCGGACTTTGTATTGTTAGCCGAGACTTCAGTCTCCAGGCTAATGTTAACCCGAATTGATGTTATTTATAGCCGAGCACAGGCAGATTTTGCCGATGAATTACCTCAAACAGATGGCTGGCGCTGCGATCGATCGCTAATTCTCACCATTTAGAAACTGCTTTGCAACCTTTGACATACCACCGCCACGGCAATTCTACACCCTGAGTCAGGCCGATTCTGGTTGTCTGGATGAGTTCGATCGCCCCTGCATCTAAATTTGCTTGCCATTCTGGAGTACGCGATTCCAGCCACAATGCTTGTCCGACTTCGAGTTTAGTGCCATATAAACTCAGGTCGATTTGTAGCGCCTGACAGAGTTTACCTGGCCCTGCAGCTACTCGTTCCGGTTTTTCCATTGGTTTGAAAGGAGTTAAGGCGATCGTGTCTGAATCTAGCTCCAAGGCCCGAATTAGGACGGCACTGGGCGAGCCATCGCGATCGGTCACGATATTTACGCAGTGATAGATGCCGTAAATTAGATAGACATATATATACCCCGCCGCCCCAAACATAATCCGATTGCGTGCTGTCTGTTTGCGATAGGCATGACACGCCGGATCGCCCTCCTGATAAGCTTCAGTTTCGACGATCCGCCCGCGTAATTGCCGCCCATCGGCAAGCTGTCGCACCAAGGTACAGCCAATTAAGTCTGGTGCGACTGCTACAGCCGATCGATCCAACCACTCAGCAGTGATAATTTGACTCGATTCGTTCAAAATCCCTGAATCTTAGTAAGTTGTCATTTGCCGAATTAGTCCCATCATTTTTTGATAATCCGCCGTTTTTCCCTGTTGGCGGAATATTTTAGCAGCTTGGTTGAAGTCGGCGATTGCACCCTTGCGATCTCCCAGAGTAGATTTAGCAAAGCCGCGATTACCATAGACTTCCGCATCTTGGGGATTTAATGCCAGCGCTCGATCGAAATCCTTAATTGCCGATCGTTCTTCACCGGATTCAAACTGAGCGATTCCCCGATTGTAGAAGGCTTCGCCATCTCGAGGATTAATTGCAATCGCCAGATCGTAATCTTTTATCGCTCCTTGAATATTGCCAACCTTAAATTTAGCAATCCCGCGATTGACATAGGACTCGGCATATTTTGGATTGATTGCAATCGCTCGATCGTACTCGACGATCGCTCCGTAATTATCGCCAGAATTAAATTTAGCGACACCTTGATTATTATAATTAATTGCCGCTTGCGGGTCGAGATTAGTTACTTGTAGTTTACTAGTCGGCTGCGGATTTTTGGTTGCTTCAGCACAATTTTGGCTGAGAATTGACTTACCAAAAGTGGGCGCGAGCGAACATGCTGCTAGATCGCCCCTTTCCTTGTCCGGCAAATGTTGTAGGCCGTAATTACAGACAAAATCCCGCCAGTCAGATGCATCTTTTGACGGCGATGAATATGCGTGAGCGATCGAAGTTGGCAATACGGTGAAAACGATAGCAGTCAAGAGTAGGTTGGCTTTCATGGGAGTATGTAACAATTCAGGAAATGGGGGGCGGAAGCTGACAAAATCGATTTAGAGATTTATCTTGCCTAAAATCTCGATCTAATTACAATTATTCGTTCGATAACCGATAGAATATTTTCCCGATTGCTGAGTATATTTTATGAAGATCGATCTGATGATGCAGGCGAACTATCCACAATTGATGCATGAATATTTGAGAATATTTTGGTAGATAACCAGTCACATTTTCCTCGCGATCGCGGGTAATAAATCTGACTGTTACTGTTGTAACAGTTTCAGCGTGGGTGTCTTGACTGCTAAAAAAGCAGCTTGAACGCCGAGCGAACTGGTGTAAAAGACATTCTAATGGTTAACGCGACCGCCGATCTTAAATACAATTGTAACTACTCATTTTGACGATCGGGGAAGTTTTAGCTGTCCCACTCGCACATATTTACTAAATAACAGAAAGTCTTCGCTTTTCAAACACTGAAAATATTTGACAACCCACATCCGTCTCCTGCTCGAGCGAGCGGCTCCAGGGCGAGAGTTCCAACCGTCTAAATTTTTGTTCCTATGGCACTACCGCAATACAGTCAATTTCGACTAAAACGTCTTTAGGCAAGCGAGCGACCTCGACACAAGCCCGCGCTGGAGCGGTAGCTTCAGCAAAGAACCGCGCATACACAGCATTTACAGTCGCAAAATCATTCATATCTTGAAGATATACCCCTGTCTTCACCACATCTTCAAAACTTGCGCCAGCTGCTGTTAAAATTGCGGCCAGATTTGCCATCACCAATTCGGTTTGCTTGGCAACATCACCACTATGTGCTAGCTGATTTGTTGCGGGATCGATCGCGATTTGGCCCGATACAAACAACATTTTACCCGTAGCAACGATCGCTTGATTGTATGGGCCGACAGGCGCGGGCGCTAAATTGGTTTGAATGACTTGTTTGCCCATGATGACGATCGATGAGGGGGTGCGATCGGATATCATAGCACAGGCGGAGAATTGATTTTGGATTTTGGATTTTGGATTTTGGATTGCTCCCGCGACAAATATGGAGAATTTACCAATGCCAACATTGAATACCCAGGAGATCTTCACAAATAACAAATAATCGATAATAACTACTATGAAAACCGCATGGGTATTTCCCGGACAAGGCTCGCAAGCGCTGAATATGGGGGTAGATTTATTAGAAATCGCTTCAGCTAAAACCACATTCGATCGCGCCGCCGAAATTCTCGGTTGGTCGGTAGTCGATATCTGCCAGCACGATCCCGAAAAATTAGCCAATACTTGCTACACGCAACCCTGTTTGTATGTCGTCGAATGTATCTTAGTAGATCTGCTTCAGAAGAAAGGATTGGCTCCTGCTGTCGTCGCTGGACATAGCTTAGGTGAATATGTAGCGCTCTATGCCGCTGGTGTATTTGACTTTACAACCGGATTGCAACTAGTCAAACGTCGTGCCGAGCTGATGGAAATGGCCGCCGGAGGGGGCATGACGGCTTTGCTGGGATTCGATCGCGCGCAACTTGAAGACGCGATCGCCGCCACTGAAGATGTGGTCTTAGCCAACGATAATAGTGCCGCTCAAGCGGTAATCTCCGGTACTGTCGCCGGTATTGCTGAGGTAATCGCCAAAATTAAAGTAAAAAAAGCGATTCCGCTCAAAGTATCGGGTGCGTTCCATTCACCCTTGATGGCACCAGCCGCTGCCGAATTTAGCAAATTACTCGCCCCAGTTACCTTCCACAACGCCAGCATCCCCGTATTGTCGAACGTAGCACCCACGCCAGCAACTGACGGTAACGAACTCAAAGAACGCCTCGACAAGCAAATTACTGGTTCTGTCCGGTGGCGGGAAATCTCTCTCCAGTTGCCTGAATTAGGGATCCAGCACGCACTGGAAGTCGGCCCTGGGAAAGTCCTCGCTGGACTGATCGGACGTACCTGTGAGGGTCTTAAAACCGCTCCGATGGGCACTCTTGCCGACCTATCAACGCTAGGCTAGAATTTATTGGGCGGTGAAAGTAGATTTACGATGTTGAGGGGAATCGATCGAGTTATGCGGGAAAAGTCGAGGATTTGTCGGGATCGAGATCGATCGCTAGAGCTAATTGATAGACGTATCTACGCGGCTGAGAAATTTGTTCAGCAACGATCCGACTGGCTTGAGAGCGAGATGTCCCTTGCAACATTAGCTCGATTAGAGCGCGTTCGATCGCCTCATCCGAGATTGTTGGCTGGCTGACAGCTGCGCCTGCAACTACAATCGCATATTCCCCTTGCGGTTCGACGTGAGTATAATGCTCGATCGCCGCACCAATATTTCCCCGCCAAAATTCTTCATGTAATTTGGTTAATTCTCTACCCAGGACGATCTGCCGATCGCTACCAAATGTCTGGGCAAAATCTGCTAAAGTTTGTCGTAAGCGATGGGGCGATTCGTAAAATACGAGCGTCCGGGCATCCCCCGAAACTGATTCTAATCGATCGCGGCGCTCCTCGCCTTTTGCAGGTAAGAAGCCTTCAAATGTAAATCTATCGGTGGGCAATCCCGAGGCACTCACCGCCGTAATTACTGCTGTCACACCGGGAATGGGAATTACCCGAATCCCCGCTGCGACGCAAGCGGCGACAATTAGATAGCCTGGATCGGAAATTCCCGGCATCCCCGCATCCGTGACAATGGCGATCGATTTTCCCGCTTGCAATTGACCGATCAATTCGGGAATACGTTGTTGCTCGTTATGCTGGTGATAGCTGATCTGGGGAGTCTTAATCTGAAAATGATGCAATAATTTGCCAGTATGACGAGTATCTTCCGCTGCAATCAGATCGACATCTTGCAATACCTTAATGCCGCGCATCGTCATATCCTCCAAGTTCCCAATCGGTGTACCGACGAGATAGAGCGTTTTACCAGTGATTTCGTTAGACATGGAAATATGAGGTAAGGGATAGCACCCATCCAGACAGAATCAACGCCCTGCCCTTCGCATTCTAAATATTCGATCGACCATTGGTTAGTGGAATTTAATAGTGTTACTTTTCTTAAGATCGAGGCAAGTCTATTAGCATAATCGAGCTGAGATCGCGGCTGGATCGATCGATTGACCGATGAAGACCAATCGGGTAGCGCGGGGTTCGTCGGCGTGCCAGGGTCGATCGTAAAAATGCTCGAACCGATTGCCAACACCTTGCATTACCAATCGCATTGGTTTATTGGGCACAGCGACGAATCCTTTAATTCGATAAATCTCCTGTTCGGCAACTAATCCTTCTAATTGACGCTGCAATTGTTTGGGATCGAATTCTCGATCGAGGACTAAATGAGTCGCTCCGATTTCATCGTCGTGTTCGTGTTCTTCCTCGGTGTCGTGATGGCTGGGACGCTCGTGCAGATGGTCTTCTACTGCGGAATTGAAACCTAAAATTGCTTCGGGTTCGACGATGCCGCGATCGCTATTAACTATTTTGACCGATCGCGATAATTCTTGGTGAATCAAGTCGATGACAGCTTGATATTGTTGCTGATTTACTAAGTCGGTTTTATTTAAAATTACCAAGTCAGCACAAGCTAATTGATCTTCAAATAACTCTTGGAGCGGAGTTTCATGATCGAGTTCGTCATCAGCTTGACGGAGGAGATCGACTTTCGCCGGATCGCTGGCAAATCTACCGTCGGCGACCGCATCGCAGTCTACGACCGTAATCACCGCATCGACAGTGGCGGCAGTGCGAATCTCCGGCCAGCGGAAGGCGGTAATGAGCGGCTTGGGTAGTGCCAGACCAGAAGTTTCGATCAGGATACAATCGATGTCATCGCGACGGGCGATTAATGCCTGCATCGTGGGCAAAAATTCTTCTTGGACGGTACAACACAAGCACCCATTAGTCAGTTCGACAATATTATTTGGTGCTTCATCTTCGGGGCAAATTTGACAAGAGCGGAGCAAGTCACCATCGATGCCGAGTTCGCCAAATTCATTGACGATGACGGCAATTCTCCGACCGTGATTGTGGGTGAGTAAATGCCGAATTAAAGTAGTTTTACCACTACCCAAAAATCCGGTAATAATCGTGACGGGAATCCTACTTGCCATAGCTTAAACTGTATCCATCGTACAGACTCGAACTTAACTTTCGGCGGGCATTCTGACTTAGCGATCGCGATGGATGACATTACAGTTGCGGGACAGCGTTGGTTTTGCACCAAACTTTCCCCGTTACCTCGATTAGCTGCTCCCTAATCGAACCGAACCTTAGTGTAGCTTATTTTCGATCGCTGCTGCCGAGTGGCTGCTGTGTTGATGAGACTCCACCAGCGAGATCCGGATTAGCTACACCGCAATTTTATGTTTGCTGGAGATCGGCAAGTTGTAGAGGCAAGAGTAGCAGTTGGGATGGGTATGGCGGTCGATCGATCGAGGAGCGGACGCGATATACTGAAATCATCACCGATTTCCCGATCTTTGAGTGGATCGTGTAGCAACTTCAACAGTCTCAAATCGCTCGGTACGCAATAATGTTTTAGGGGTTGGTTTGACTGAGATATCTCTCTCAACTACAATTTGCCGATGGCCTCAAAACAATCTAACGGGTGGCAAACGGAAGACAAGCTGGAGCTAGTATGTCCGATTGTGGGTGTGGGAGCCTCAGCAGGTGGATTGGAAGCATTTACCAAGTTGCTGGCATATTTACCACTAGATACTGGCATGGCATTCGTACTGATCCAGCATTTAGATCCGACCCATGAGAGCCTATTGACTCAATTACTGGCACGAACGACGCGGATGCCTGTTGCTGAGGTTATCGATGGCATGGAGGTAAGCGCAAATTGCGTGTATATCATTCCGCCGAATACCGCGATGGTGCTAACGGGAAATAACTTACAGCTATTACCTCGCGATCTGGCGCAGGCGCGAAATTTACCGATCGATCGCTTTTTTCAATCGCTAGCCACTCACCGCCAAAATCGATCGATCGCGGTGGTATTATCGGGTACCGATGGGGATGGCGCGTTGGGCTTGGTAGCTGTCAAAGCTGCTGGGGGGATTACTTTTGCGCAGGATCTTGCTTCCGCCAAGTTTGGGGGAATGCCACAGCACGCAGTTGCGACAGGTTGTGTGGACTTCATTTTACCGCCAGAAGCGATCGCTGTAGAGTTGGCAAAGATCGGGCAACATGCCTATATTGCCGAAATCCCCCCCCAGCAAGTAGTTGAAGTTTTACCCGTTAGCAACAATAACAATACTTTAGCGACAATTTTTACGCTGCTCAAAACGGCAAAAGGTCTGGACTTTACGGGCTATAAGTCGGCAACGTTGTTGCGGCGGATGATGCGGCGGATGGCGTTACACCGTCTCAACAGGCTGGCTGATTACCTCCACTATCTTCAGACCCAGCCACTAGAAGTAGAAGATTTATATCGAGATTTATTAATTAACGTCACCAGTTTCTTCCGCGATTCCTTTGTATTTAATACACTCAAGCGTAAAGTTTTTCCAGCGATAATTGAAGCCAAATCTCCAGGAGCATCGCTGCGAATTTGGAGTGCGGGGTGTGCGACAGGCGAGGAAGTTTATTCCCTCGCAATCTGTTTGTTGGAGTATTTAGAAGAGCAGGAAATTCAGTTACCAATTCAGATTTTTGCAACGGATATTAGTGAAATTTCAATCGCCCGCGCTCGCGCAGGTATCTATACATTAGGACAGATGGAAGGCGTGAGTAGCAAGCGAATACAACGCTTTTTTGTAGAAGTAGAGGGCGGTTATCAGATCGGTAAATCAGTTCGTGAGTTATGCGTTTTTGCCAAACAAAATCTGATTGCCGATCCACCATTTTCACAGCTCGATCTGATTAGCTGTCGTAACGTCCTGATTTATTTAGGGGCGGAATTACAAAAACGGCTGATCCCAATTTTTCATTATGCGCTCAAACCCAATGGTTTTTCGATCCTGGGGACTTCAGAGACGATTGGAGAATTTTCGGAATTATTCGAGCCAGTCGATAAAAAATCGAAGATTTATCGACGAAAACTAAACCACAAGAGCCACTACTTACGTTTTAATAGTAGCAGCAATTTATCCTTAGAAAAAGTGAAGCCGCTGATGCCGAGCGATGAAGATAATCGCAGCGATCTCGACCTCCACCAAGAAGCGGATCGAATCGTCTTAAACCGTTACGCTCCAGTCGGTGCGATCGTCAATGAGGAGATGAATATCGTCCAATTTCGCGGCCAAACAGGTGCTTACCTCGAACCTGCTGCGGGCAAACCGAGTTTCAATCTGTTGAAGATGGCAAAATTGGATATCTTGGTAGAATTACGCGCTGCCGTCCACCAAGCCAAACAGCACAACGAAGTCGTCCGTCAAGAGGGCTTACAAGTACAAACTGCCACCGGGATCAAAAAGATCGCTCTTGAGGTGATTCCTTTTAAAATAAGTGCGGACAGACGCTACTTTCTGGTGCTATTTGAGGAGTCGGCGAGTGCGGGAACCGAACCCGATGCTACTGTCCGTGCTGAGGTGGGTAAAGGGGGCAAACAGTCAGCATTAGCGCGAGAAAATACCCGACTGCAACAAGAACTAGCCGCAACACGGGAATATTTACAGGCGATTATTGAAGAGCAGGAGTCGATCGAAAGTGCGTTTCAAGTAGCAAATGAAGAAATTTTGTCCAGCAACGAGGAGTTACAAAGTACGAATGAAGAATTAGAAACAGCTCAAGAGGAACTCCAGGCAACTAATGAGGAATTGCACACGATTAATGAAGAACTCAACAGTCGCAATTCTGAATTGAGTCAGATCGACAACGATCTTCAGAATTTGTTGAGTAGTATTAATATTTCAATTTTGATGTTGGATGGCAATCTCAAGATTCGGCGCTTTACGGCACTAGCTCAACAAGTTTTTAACTTAATTCCTACCGATTTAGGTCGTCCGTTTAGCGACATTCAGCCCAATCTAGCTCTCCCCGAGCTAGGCGCATCGATTCAGGAAACGATCGATACCCTCGTGACAACCGAACAAGAAGTACAGGATCGCACGGGACGGTGGTACAGCTTGCGGATTCGCCCCTATCGGACGCTCGACAATCGCATCGACGGGGTAGTAATGGGCTTAATCGACATTAATACGCTCAAGCGCAGCGCGCTGCGCTTAGAGGCCGCGCGGGACTATGCTAACGCGCTCGTCGAAACGGTCAGACAGCCACTAGTGGTTTTAGCGGCTGACTTTCGGATAATTCGTGCCAATCGCTATTTCTACAGTACTTTTGCAGTAGCGCCAGCACAAACCGAGCAGCGATCGATCTTTGAGTTGAGCAATGGGGTGTGGGATCTCCCGAGTTTGCGATCGCTACTCGCAACTATCCTCACCAGTAACACCGAATTTAATGATTTTGAGATGACGCAACCGCTCGACAACCGCGAGCCTCGGGTGTTGTTGCTCAATGCCCGCAAGATTAGCGACGATCTTGAGGAACAGAGTATTTTACTGGCGATCGAAGATATTACCGAACGGCGCAAATCGGAAACGCAGATCCAAAACTCGTTAGTCGAAAAAGAAGTATTGCTCCGCGAAATCCACCATCGGGTCACCAACAATCTCCAAATTATTTCGAGTCTGCTGAGTTTGCAAAGCAATCGCATCACCGATCCACTATTAGCTGAAATTCTCCAAGACAGTCAAAACCGGGTGCGGGCAATGGCGTTGATTCATGAAATTCTGTACCAATCGACAAATTTAGCAGCCCTAAATTTTGCCGAATACGTCCAAATCTTAGTTAACAATCTATTTGAAAGCTATACTGTCGCTCGCACGACGATCTCCCTCCAAGTGGATATCCAGCCAGATGTGACGATCGGTATAGACAAAGCTGTGCTCTGTGGCTTGATAATTAATGAATTAGTTACCAATGCATTCAAACATGGCTTTCCTGATGGCAATCGTGGGCAGGTATTAGTAAAACTCGTAACCAGTGGCGCAGATTTTCTAAACCTTTCGGTGGCAAATAACGGCCAAAAGTTACCTGCTGATTTCGACATCAATAATGTGCGATCGATGGGACTAACATTAGTGTTGTCCCTGATTCGGCAAATTAAAGGTACCTTAGAGTTAGAGACTGATGAGATGACTGTCTTCAAGATTGTCTTTCCGATCCGTCCCTAATAAGCTGTTCGACATCTAAATCGAGTTATGGCTGATGGTTTTAGTGACTAGTGACTAGTGGCTAGTGGCTAGTCATAGTAAATATTTGAGGATTATTTGTGAGATCGATCGTCGACTATTCTCTTACGAGAGGCTCCGCCAACGAACGATCGATTTGAATGCCTGCCAGCTTACTGGACATCTCCCACTCTCCCCCTCTTCCACTCACCCATCTCTAGGCTCCCGATCGTGGCTAATATCTTGATAGTTGAAGACGAACATATTGTTGCTTGGGATATTAAAGAAACCCTAGAAAAACTCGGGCATACGGCGATCGATCGGGTGGTTTCAGGCTCGGAAGCAATTCAATCAGCCCTAACTACCGATCCAGATCTGGTGCTGATGGATATCCGCTTGGCAGGAGAAATGGATGGGATCGCTGCTGGAGATGAGATCTATCATCAATTGGATATTCCGGTAATTTATCTTACCGCTCATGCCGATGAGCTAACTTTAAAACGCGCGACTCGAACCAATCCATTTGGCTATATCGTCAAACCTTTTCAAGCACAATCATTGCAAACTACGATCCAGATCGCCCTCCAGCGTCACCGCATGGAGCGATCTGCTAAAACCGCCCAAGTATATTTATTGAATACTATAGACAGTATTGGTGGGGGGATTATTATTACCGATCGACATGGAATCATTACCTTGATGAATCCGCTCGCGCAATCGCTGACTGGTTGGCAAGAGCGAGAAGCGATCGGACTAGAAATCGGTCAAATCTTTCATCTAATTTGGGAAAGCGATAGCACGCCGATCGAAAATCCTAGCCTGAGAGCGATGCGCTTGAGCCAGACTGTTAAATCACCAGAAAAATGTTGGCTGGTAGCGAAGAATGGTGACGAAATCCCGATCTACGATACCGCCTCGCCGATTGCCGATATCGAGGGCGAGATCGTTGGCAGTATCATCATGTTTCAAGACAATACCGATCGGGTGCTGGCAATGTCAGATGTATGGGAGCGGCGCAACCAAGAATTAGAAGACTTTCAAATCAAGTTCATCTCTCACCTCCAACAGGAAACCGCCGAACATCAGCAAGCGATCGCCTGTATCAAGATCTTAAATCTCGTCCTGCAACAAGTTAGCACTGCGACTAGCGAGTATGACATCCTCACCCAAACGCTCCATGCCTTGGGCGATACGATCGAAGCCGATTACTGTTGGGTATCGATTCACGATCGCCAAAATGCTACCGCAAATGTCATCTGTGAGTATGGTAGCCAAGGACGGCTCGATCCGGTTAGTGCGCTCGGTAAACAAGTCGATCTTCAGTCTTACCGAGAGTTTTATCAACATCTATGCCTGCAACTAAATTGGATCGATCCACCTCCAGAGATCGTTCCGAGCTTATATCAAAATCTCTTACATCCAGCAGCACAAATGCTGATTTGCCCGATCGTTGCCGCCCCACAGCCTGGTCATTCGGCAAAATCGAAACCGCACATCGTGCGATCCGCTGCGATACATTACCACAAGCGAGACTGGACGATCGGCGAAGTCGGTGTCATCTGCACTGGCAAACCAAATTGGACACCATCCCAAGCCATCCTGATTACCCAGATCTTCAGCTACGCCGTCAAATTATTTCGTCAGACCAATCTTAAATCTACCGATGCCGATCGTGGCTAAATATTCTGAATATTTTCGGATCCGGTAATATGATACAAGCGAGTAATAGCGATCGTCAGTTCGAGCAAAAATAGTCACATTAAATAACTAACATGATTAAACTTTATGGTGGTGCGCGGAGTCGGGCTTCGATCGTGCGGTGGTATTTAGAAGAATTAGCCATACCCTATGAATTTATCCTGTTGGATATGTCCGCAGGCCAACATCGTCAAGTCGACTTTCTGAAACTCAATCCGTTTGGGAAGGTACCGACGATCGTTGATGGCGATTTTGCTTTATCTGAATCTGGCGCAATTTTGTTGTATCTCGATCGGAAATATGGCAAAATCGATCGATCGATCGAGCAAGAAGCAATTTTAATGCAATGGACGTTATTTGCTAATGCAACATTAGGCCCTGGGATCTTTGGTGAAGAGAATCGAGAGCGCGAGTTGCCTAAATTAATGACTCCATTAAACGAATTATTTAGCAATCAGCCATATCTGTTAGGCGATGAATTTACTGTTGCAGATATAGCCGTCGGCGCAATCTTAAATTATATTCCAGTACTGCTCAAGCTAGATTTATCTGCATATCCAGCGGTAGTTAGTTATATGCACAAATTAGCCGATCGACCAGCATTTGGCCGATCGATATCATTTAAGGGTTGAGCTGACGTTTGGGATGGTTTTAGTGACTAGTGGCTAGTGGCTAGTGGCTAGTGGCTAGTGACTAGTGGCTAGTGGCTAGTGGCTAGTGGCTAGTGGCTAGTGACTAGTGGCTAGTGGCTAGTGGCTAGTGGCTAGTGGCTAGTGGCTAGTGGTTAGTCATAGTAAATATTTGAGGATTATTTGCGAGCTTAATCATCGACTATCGAACGATCGATTTGAATGCCTGTCAGCTGATTCTTCAGGGTGATAGCCCCGATTTTTCAAGCATCAGCAGACATCTGGTGGCAAACTAGATGTCTGTTGTAATGGCATAGTTTGTCGTTGTAACTCCAAGACGATCGAGTTTTCCAACTCCTGACGCGAGATTTCACGACCGCGATCGAGATTATCGGAATCATTTAAAAAGATCGCTCGATCGATATCAGAAAATGCTAAGAGATCGAATAATAACTGCACGATCGGGATCTTGACTGCCGTCCCAGAATTCGCTCTGCCACGATTGAATCGAGTTAGATCTTTAATGCTGGTAAATGCATAAATAACTTTAATTTCCACCTCAGGCTGCTGACGATGGCGGAGGATAGTTAGCTCCCATTCACCTTGAGAACTTTGACAAATATAGTACTCTGGCTGGGGTAAAGTAGTGGCGACCTGTTGTAAGATTGGAGCGATCGCCGTTACACTCGCGCGGCTCTCAAGATCTGGCGCACCATCGATCAGGGATTGGATTTGTTCGTCTAGGTTCATCTATTTTTTAGTGGCTAGTGTTTGAAACGCGCTTGCGCATCGATCGATTGCCGATTCGATCGCTCATTAATATCCATTATTCACTAGTCACTAGCCACTAGCCACTAGCCACTCTCAACTAAGTAGTGCTATCCTCACCTGAACGATCGAGCGATCGGATAAAATAAAACCAATATTTGTGACAAATTAGTCATACTAAGGGAAGCAACGGATGGGTAAAGTAGTAGGCATCGACCTGGGTACCACCAATTCAGTGGTAGCCGTCATGGAAGGTGGAAAACCAGTGGTAATTGCCAACGCCGAAGGTATGCGCACCACTCCCTCCGTCGTTGGTTTCAGTAAAGACGGCGAACGCCTCGTCGGGCAGATGGCACGGCGACAAACCGAACTCAATCCCCAAAATACATTTTATGGGGTTAAGCGCTTTATGGGGCGCAAATACGGGGAACTCAGCGCCAAGGCCAAACAAGTGCCCTTCACCATCCGCAAAGATGAAGATGGAAATGTCAAAATTAAATGTCCCAAACAAAATCGCGAGTATGCGCCGGAAGAAATTTCGGCGATGATTTTGCAAAAACTTGCCGATGAAGCAAGTAGATACCTAGGCGAACCCGTGACTGGTGCCGTAATTACCGTACCTGCTTACTTCAATGACTCCCAACGCCAAGCGACGAAAAATGCTGGCAAAATTGCGGGATTAGATGTCTTGCGAATTTTGAATGAGCCGACGGCAGCGTCGCTGGCTTACGGATTGGATAAACGCCAGAGCGAGCTAATTTTAGCTTTTGACTTGGGTGGCGGGACTTTTGACGTGTCGGTGTTAGAAGTCGGCGATGGCGTGTTTCAGGTCAAGGCGACTAGTGGCGACGTACAACTAGGGGGGATGGATTTCGATCGCAAGATTGTCGATTGGCTGGCAGACAAATTTCTAGCTGATGAAAATATCGATCTCCGCAAGGAACGGCAATCGCTGCAACGGCTGACCGAAGCGGCGGAGAAAGCGAAAATCGAACTCTCTGGGGTGATGGTAACAGATATCAATCTCCCCTTTATCACTGCGACTGCCGATGGTCCCAAACACATCGAAACGCGGCTGACGCGCGCTCAATTTGAAGAGTTATGTGCCGATTTGATTGGGCGGCTGCGAGGGCCGATTAAAAGGGCGATGAATGATGCCCAGTTAAGTCCTGAAGATATCGATGAGGTCGTCTTAGTCGGCGGCTCGACGCGGATTCCCGCCGTTCAGGAGTTAGTGCGGAGTTTTATCAACCGCCGCCCCAATCAAAACGTCAACCCCGATGAAGTCGTCGCTGTCGGTGCAGCAATTCAAGCGGGGGTATTGGCAGGCGAAGTCAAAGATATTCTCCTGCTCGATGTGACACCCCTCTCCTTGGGTTTGGAGACGATCGGTGGGGTCATGAAAAAACTGATCCCGCGCAATACGACCATTCCCGTCCGGCGATCGGATATCTTTTCCACCTCCGAAAACAACCAGACGATGGTGGAAGTCCATGTGGTGCAAGGCGAGCGGGAAATGGCCAATGATAATAAATCCCTGGGTAGATTTAAGCTCACCGGGATTCCGCCAGCACCGAAGGGGATTCCGCAGGTGCAAGTCTCCCTCGATATCGATGCCAATGGCATCCTCCAAGTGACGGCGATGGATCGTACCACCGGACGCGAACAAACCGTGACGATTCAAGGTGCGTCTACATTAGGCGACCTCGAAGTCCAGCGGGCGATCGATGAAGCAGCCCAGTTTGCCGCCAGTGATAAACAAAAGCGGGAAAAAGTCGATAAACGCAATCGTGCAGAAGCCTTATCCTATCAAGCCGAACGCCAATTGCGCGAAGTCGCGCTGGAATTTGGGATGCAGTTTGCTAACGTGCAACGCAAACAAATCGAAGGCTTGGTGCGCGAAATCCGCGAAGCGCTAGCCGATGGTGACGAACGACTGATTGACGAAATCAAAACCGAGCTAGATGAAGCACTGTATGATTTTAGCCGTCAGGTACGAACGCTAACTGAGGAAGAAGATAAAGGGATCTTGGGCACGCTCAAGGAAATTTTTGTCGGCGATGACGATGACTACAGTTATCGCGATAACTATAATAACCGCGATCCATATAACACTTATGGCAACCAACGCGATCCTTACTACAACGACTATTCCAGAGGCGGGGCGCTCCCACCGCAAGACTACAACCGCCGACCCGATTATAACCAGGGATTCGATCGGCCTAGAGATCCGTACAACGAGCCGACTAGAGATCGCCGCAGTGACGATTCGCTCTCACAGCCGCGTCGCGATCGCTCGAATCCACGCTCTAATTCCAGTAGTAACCGCGATTATGAAGAACGTTATACGCGCGATGAACGTTATCCTACACCGCGCCGAGATGAAAATAACTCCCGTCGTCCCCAACCCAATGACAATTATCTAGATCGACCTCGTCAACGTGATGATGACTATGTAGATGATACTCCGCAACCACCACAACGCGATCGATGGGATGACGATCGCAATCCCTCAGCCTCGCGGCGGGAGGTAGAGCCGTCAGTACCGCGATCGCCATCGCGCAGCACCAATTCCTCAGATAACCGTCCAAATAACGCGCGCTCGCTCCCACCAGAAGAGCGCAATCCTCGTTATCCTGATGAGTTAGAAGATCGCCGCGAAGTTCGTCGCGCCAGATCCGAAACCAATCCCCCCACGCGTCGTCCTAATTCACCTACTACTCAACCGATTCGCGATGATTGGGATGACGATGACGATGAATGGTACTAATAGGGAACTTGGAAACTAGGGGACTAGGAAAATGAATGGGGAGCTGGAGTTCGAGATCGCCTTTCTTCACCCCCTTACCCTCTCACCCCCTCACCTTTGACCCCAACCCCGAATTCTGAAACCATGCAGCAAGATATTCGCAATTATTACGAACTATTGGGTGTGACGCGGGATACCTCCGCCGATGAGATCAAACAAGCTTTTCGGCGCATGGCGCGAAAATATCATCCCGATCTCAATCCTGGCGATAAAGCTGCTGAAGATAAATTCAAAGATATCAGCGAAGCCTACGAAGTATTATCGGATAGCTCCAAGCGATCGCAATACGATAAATTTACGGGCTTTTGGCGCAGAAATCGCAACAAGCCAACGTCCAATAATACGCCGAGAGAAAGAGCGCCAGATGAAGATTTTAACGATGATTTCAACACCTTTATCGATCGACTTTTAGGACGCAAAAAAGAAGCAACGACCGCTAATAATAGCGATCGATCCGCCCGGAACGAGAATCGCCAAAGTTCGCCGGACTTTCGGACTACCGAGCGCCGCGCACCCGAGGCAGCAGAGCGCACCAGCTCCCGCAAAACCTTTACCGAATCAGCCCCACCACACCCCAAAAATCTCGAAGCCGAACTCACCTTACCACTGGATAAAGCTTATCTGGGCGGACGCGAACGGATTACCATTCAGGAAGATGGTCGATCGCTAGAAGTAGATATGCCGCCTGGCTTGATTTCCGGTCAAAAAATTCGCCTCCGAGGACAGGGTATCGCTGGCGGCGACCTCTATCTAAAAATTAATGTCTCCCCACACCAGTTCTTCAAACTCGAAGGCATCGATGTCTATTGTCAACTTCCGGTTACTCCCGCAGAAGCTGTCTTAGGCGGATTTGTTGAAGTGCCAACACTCGACGGTTTAGTTAAAATCAGCCTGCCTGCTAGCATTATCTCTGGGCAAAAATTGCGTCTTGCTGGCAAGGGATTTCCTGGTGAAGATGGTAGGCGCGGCGACCAATTACTAGAAATCCAAATCGTCGTCCCAAAAACTCTACTTCCAGTCGAACGCGAACTCTATCAAAAGTTACGCGATATCGAAACCTTCAATCCCCGCCTAGATCTACCGATGTTGTAGCTAAACGGCTCGCTTTCTTGCTGAATGTAATTAAAAAGATCCGGCTATCCACGATCGGATTTAGCACTGCGGGCAGCCAATTAATCGCTCGATCGCATCGATAATTTCGCTCGATTCTACTGGTGCAGATTCAAATGCACTCTCAATGAGGTACTTTGTGACGATGAGGCGATCGAGTTTTAGCATAGCGGCGATCGCGGACAATTCATGATGTTTGTCAGCATTAGATGCAGCAGTGAATAGATTGTCAACTTCACTTATCGAGATATTTAGCTCTTGCTTAAATCGCGCATAAAAAGGTTGTCGATCTCTAGGGTTGATAATCCATGCTTCCGGCCACGTACGACCGGGTAGAAATAGCAAACGTTTGTCCAGCCAGGATCGGGCTTCTTTTCGTTCGTAAGGATTCTCCAGCGTATTCATAAATTGCTTAATCTGTGCTGGCTCCTGTAATGACATATCTCCATCTAAAAATGCACAGACTTCGGCTATATTATTTCTCGCATATCTGGTAGCTTTATATCTCACGGCAAGCTGCCGCATCACTGCGGTAGCAGAACCGATCGGTAAAATCCGAATTGGCGATCGCAGATCTTTGGCGACAACTACTTCCAATATTGACTTTGCTACTTCATCTTCTACTAAAATATCTAAGCCTTTCCAGGTATCCTGAATAATTTCGATATCGCTCGGATGTCGATCGAGATAATCGGATGTTCCGTTCGATCTAATGAGAAAATCCGCAAAATTATAGTAAGAATATTTCATGCCAGCTAGTATGGCAACGCGATCGTTATTTATATTCTAAATTTATCACTTTTGACACAGACAACGCTAATTTTAGTGCGATATTTTACCTGCAGCCAATAAAAGCTAAATAATTCAGCTAAATAGCTCAAGTCGATTTCGATTGAGTTCGAGTAATATTTAAATTACGGTGTTATTGATTGATATATCAATTTGACTGTCTATTTATTTCTAATACCCTAATTACATAACATTAATCCAACTATATAACTTAAGTCCAAGTGGATTGAGTACTTTTGTGATTTAGGACGCTAATTTTTACAAGCGTCACATTTGAATTCAGACCAGACAAAATATTAGGTAAGCTAACATGTCAATCTTTAAAAATTTTACATCAGTTGTTACTGGAATAATAGTAATTGGCGGATCGATCGTTACGGTGCTTCCAGCAAGAGCCGTAATTATTTCGACATTATCATCTTCTGGAACAGTGGGATCTGTTGGCGATGTTAATGTCTCAAATGGAGTGTATACTCCATTTGTAATTAATGGCACTCCGGCTTTTGCTGACATCGCTTTAGATAGTAATGGCAACCTGTTCGGGACTCGCTTTGGCAATCCTAGCGAACTTTATAAGATCGATCGAATTACAGGGACATCAACAATAGTTGGCCCGACTAGGGCTCTCCCCGGAAAATAGTATAAAATGTAGCTGTCGCTACATTTTATACTCCTCCTCTTTATGGACTTTCATCTAAATTCTTTATTAAACTTACCAAATACTAGGGTTTTTACTTGCTATAAAGAAGCTGGCTTTACATTTATTCAATTAGAGATAATAAATGCAGGTATTAACTGTCCTAACTGTCAAACTTATACTGACATAATTCAAAAAACTAGCCACAGATTAATTAGAGACTTGTCGATTGTTGGAGCTGGAGTATACTTGAAAGTTCCTAGACGTAAATTTTATTGTGGACAGTGTAAAAGATATCCAACTGAGCAGCTAGAATGGGTGGAAAATAGACAAAGATTTACTGAAAGATATCAGGCATATATTTACGAAAGAGTCAAGGAATCAAGCTGCGAACAAGTAAGTCGAAATGAAGAGTTAAGTCCAGCCCAAGTCCAGCAAATATTTAGCAGAATTGCGGAAAGGGAGCTAAAAAAAAAGACTGGGGACTTCCAGAAAAATTGAGTTTGGATGAATTTAGTCGTCGTAAAGGAAAAGGGAGATTTGCAACAGTTCTAATCGATCTAGACAAAAGTTCTTTAATAGAAGTAATTGACTCTCACAAAAGTGAAGATATAATTGCTGTCTTAAAGGGGCAACCTCAGTCTGTCAGGGAGTCAGTCAAGGAAGTGTGTGTAGATATGTGGGGAGGATTTCCAAAAGTAATCAAAGAAGTTTTCCCAAAAGCATCGATTATAATTGATAGATTTCATGTGATGAAACTAGTCAACAAATCTTTGAATAAATTGCGACTTGATTTAGGCTTGAAAGGATTGACAAATCGCTATTTGCTTTTAAGCAACAATCAAGATTTGTCAGAAGAAGAAATTGAAGCTCTATCTGAAATACTTGCCAAGTCACCTTCTTTAAGCATAGCTTATGATTTAAAGGAGGAATTGAGAAGCATATACGAAAGTAAATTAACTGTCAAAGGTGGCTTAAGAGCAATTGGAAAATGGCTGGGTTATGCTAAAATTGTCTTAAAGACGGCAGGTGATACCATCGAAAATCATTTGACAGAAATTGCTAATTATTTTATCAGTAGAACCACGAGCGGTGTCACAGAAGGAATTAATACAAAAATTAAATTAATTCTACGTCAAAGCTATGGATTTAAAAGCTTCACTCTCATGCGAGAAAAACTGTTAGCTTGCTTATTAAAATAATCTCCGCATTCGCTTCGATTACTTTAATAAGTTTAAGTTATAACCATGACTAGAGGAGAGCCCATCTGTAACTCCAGCTAATAGTACGTTATTCTCGATCGATCCCAGCACTGGAACTGCTACCCAGCTTGGGAATATTGGTGTTGCCGATGTGTATGGACTCGCGATCGAAAACGGAACGCTGTATGGTTATACAAGAGGTGGAACTCAGTTAACACTCAACTCAACAGGGGGAGTGATTTCATCCAGAAGTATTACGGGGCTTACCGGATACGGAGACATCTCTGGTGCGGCAAGCTCCATTACAACTGCTACAGCCGTACCCGAACCTTCATCTGTCATTGGCACACTATTAGGTTTTTTCGGAGTAACTATCATGCTCAAGCGTAGATCGCGCAAGGCAGAACTTAATGCTGTTAGTTCCAAATAAATAACATAGCGTGGATTACGCTCTTGGTCATACTCAAACAACAGGTAGAAAAAGACACACTTAAAATATGTCTTTTTCTTTCTCATCTGCTACGAGATTTAATTCAAGCAGATAATTCTGTAATGCCTTAAATAGTAACTAGGACTTACGCATTGACAAAGCGATCGCTTTGTGAATTTTAGGTATCACAGGCAGTGGAAAGATGATTTATAATATATTCTTTAATGACTGAAGTAAACAAGTTTCTTTGAATTTCATACCAGTTAGCAATAGTTTTCTCTACTCGCATTTTTTCTAATCGAATAAATGCTTGCAGCGAACAAAATACATGTGTTCTAATTGCCTGCTGGGCGGGGGACCCGCCTAGCAGACTATCTCTGACCATAAATCGGCAAATCCCACAAACCTGTTTAATTGCTCTGTGAAAACATTCAATCCCCAGTGGGCATCATGAATCATGATAAATTCACTCCGTTCGACTTGCTTGAGAACATTCTCGTCTGGAAAATACATAATATAATGTCTAGAGTCTTCTTTTTTGAAGTCTTTCCGTAAGAATTCAGGTTGAGAAAAGGGGAATGAGAGAAGGCATTGCTAATTCACAAGAATGAGCAGAAAGGGAGCATCCCACTTTTTATTATGTTGATGGATAATAAAGTCCTCGCAAGCCAGATATGAGGGATTGTGGCGAGCGAGATTATTTTCTCTTTAGGTATTTTAAAAAGTGGGATGCTCCCGAGCAGAAATAGCCTCACGGAAAAAAGCTATTGCAGAGCGATCTTGAAAGCGACAAGTCTGGATGACACTGAGTAGATTCGCTGTCTGCTTAAATCGTTCCATAGAACGAGAGCCACCAGAAACTTTCCGCTTGGTTACAGCCAAACGCAATGAACGTTCTGCGAGATTGTTATCTGGTGGAACCGAAGGATCTTCAAGAAAGTACCACCATTGGTCTGCTTTATCTCGTAACGATCTAAGCAACAAACCTGCGGCATAACCGACTGTACTTAACCAAGTTTGCAAAGCTTGATTCAATCGTGCTTTGAAATCAATCGCCCACTGAAAATAAGTCACTAGATCTCCCTGTTCTCGCCAGAGCCGATGCTGCACAAAAGCTTCGTTAATTAATTCGATAAATACTGCGGCGACAACGGCATTATTATTTTGACCAGGGAGTCCCAACACCTTCTTGAAATGTCGTAGCAAATGAGCTAGACACTTCTGTTGCGCTGTGACGTGGCAACCATTATAAACACTGAAATCATCTGAACTTAATACTCCAGCAAATTCTGTACCGAGCATTGTTTCCAATTCCACTCTTCCCCGAGTATCGGCGGCATGAAATAGGCAAAATCCTTCTCCGCTGGCTGTCCATAACCATTCCTTTACTCCCATTACACACCAGGGAGTCTCATCCACATGCACATTTGGTCTGTGTGTTGCCCATTCCCATAAATCATCAATGGCAGGTTTTACAGCCTCGGCTACTCGTTGGTTTGTTTTCTGAAGTGTTCCAGTCCCAATCTCGACTCCACCTAATTCCCATACCAATTCTTGTTGCTTTTCGTAGGATAAATGTCCATAGTTTCCCAGCCATACTAATAGTGCTTGGAGATTAATGTTCGAGTCTTGCCCTGGTACTATTCCCTCTGGTAATGACCCTCGAACTATCCCACCGCATTCGAGGCATTTACAAGACTGCGTTTGGTATTCTACGACTTCTATTGGCTTGGCTACTAAACAAGCTACTTGTTGTGTTTGAAGACTAATTGCTTCACTTAACTCTCGACTCCCACACCATTGACATATTTCTGGCTGACTGATTTCGTATCGATCTACTCGTCCAAATCCCTTTCGTGTTTTCCCTTGATGTCCTAGTTGCCCGCCTGGTTTCTTTTTTTGTTCTTCTTCCCCTTCAACTTTCGCTTTTTCAGATTTCTGAATTAGATCCAAAGATGGTGGTTGCGACGATGTTTGACTGGTGGTTCGACTTTTACCAGTCGCTACCGCTAATTTTTCCTGTAATTCTTGGATAATTTTTTGCAGCCCCAGCACCAATTCGACTAGTTCAGCTTGGCTCAACTGTTGAATTTCGGTTTTTTCCTGCTGTATCTTTGCTGTGGGCTTTTTCATTCGTCTACTCTAGCAGATTTTCCCCCCTCTAGCATTTTCAACCCGAATCCTTACGTCTTTCCTATACAATTTTATTATTCCAAATTCTCTGAGATGAGTTGTTAATCCTTCAGCAGGAATGTCTAGACTGCTTACCTGGTGATACTTCTTTGGCTCAGTTGAGACAGTTCTGTCTTGGGTTCGTTGCATGGTCGGGGAACCCGACCGCACGAACTCCGCTTTTTCTCAATTCCAAATAAAAAACCTAATTTCTGGTTTCTTAGAAATTTTAAGTTATCCACTCCTGAGTACCAACTATCTCCTGTCACTAGCCTTGGTTCTAGCCCCCATCTGATTACCTCCACTACCATTTCTCGGAAGTAATCATTCTTGGTCTTTTCTTCTTTTTTATCATAAAGTCTGTAGTTTACTGGAACCGCATTTCCATCGATATCGCTATAATATAGTGTGATTAAATTTATCCCTTTAATCGTTTTATGATATTTCCCCGACCAAAAATACCCAATTAACTCTGCATATTTTGGCACGCTGTATAGCTTTTCTAATACGGTGTCATCAACACTGAGAATTCCTCCTTTGACATTGATATTGCTCTTGGCGATGTCGAACAAATCTTTCGGTTCGTACCTCTTTCTAAGCAAGAACCGATTTACACTATCATGAGATACTCCCTCTAATATCTCTGCTAATCTACAACACCCTCCATGCTTGGGTTCTGACAACAAAAACAGGATGTATTTTTCCAGATCGCATTTGGCTGTGGATGGTTTACTAAGTTCTCTAATTGCCCTGCACCCGTATATTTGAACTATACTCTTTCCTCAATACACTATTTTATCATTCCGTCAATGCGTAAGTCCTACTTACTAACTATCTCTGTAATATTTTGAGCCTGACTTGCTTGAAGGCGATCGCAATACACATCTAATCCATCCACAAGATAGGTATACAAACACATGCCCAAACAGCCTGGTCGTGCGCGTTCAAGCTGGGAATTTAGCTTGAGAGCATCGGGAAATCTGATAATATAAAGTCGGCCAGAACGTGCCGCAGTGAAGTCAGTCGTAGACGATCGCGGGATCGATAAACGGACGACCTTGGCCTTCTTTGTTGTAGATAATTTCCCAATGCGGATTTGTATATTTAACCGATAAGTCTGCTTTCGTTGCCTCTTGTGCTTGATTTAAAAGATTTAATATATCCGCCGTTAAAGTTGTCGCCCAACGATTGCCCTTAACTTTCATCGAGCGCATCCCCAATCCATCATTAACTGGTTGTTGCCACACCATCAGCCGGATCGAGCCATTGTCGGCATGTTGGTGAACGAGGCGAATCGATCGTAATGCCGAATTGACTCCATATAATTGCTGGGCAACTGCGGCTGATAATTCACCCACTCGATCGATCCGATAGCCAAATTGTTGCCAATATTGAATCGCCGCGATTGGCTCCCGCACCCCAATACATACCTCGTAAATGCCGCCAATCATAGTCCGTTGCTGCATCATAAAATCACTCGATCGACAGGCTACTCACCTAAGAAAGATAACTGTTCGCTCCCATCATTGGCTGGCTTTAGTCCCAAATGTTTGCGGGCGGCAGCAGTCACTACGCGTCCGCGTGGAGTGCGTTGGAGATAGCCGATTTGGAGTAAATAAGGCTCGTATACTTCTTCGATCGTATGACTATCTTCACCTGTCGATGCGGCCAAAGCTTCGACCCCAACTGGCCCACCGTTAAACTGTTCGACCATTGTCGTGAGTAACAATCGATCGGTCCAATCCAATCCGAGCGGGTCTACATTATAAATCTCCATCGCCGCACTCGCGATCGTCCCATCGATTTCGGTATGTCGTTTGACTTGGGCATAGTCTCGCACCCGTTTTAATAACCGATTGGCAATCCGGGGCGTGCCTCGCGAGCGTCTGGCAATTTCTGCGGCACCGTCAGCAGTTATCGAAGTTTGGAGGATTACCGCCGTACGCTGGACGATGAGAGTCAGCTCGTCCACTTCATAAAATCGTAGCTTCTGAATCAGGCCAAAACGATCGCGGAGTGGGGATGTTAGCGAACCGACTTTGGTGGTCGCACCGACTAAGGTAAATTTCGGTAACGGAATACTCCGAATCTTCGCTGTCGAGCCTTTGCCAACGGTAATATCGAGTCGATAATCTTCCATCGCTGGATAGAGGATTTCCTCGGTCATGCGGGGCAAACGATGGATCTCGTCAATAAATAAAATATCCCCTGGCTGCAATCCCATCAGCAAGCCGACGATATCGCGGGGACGTTCGAGCGCGGGTGCGGCAGTGATTTTGCAATTTACACCCATTTCAGTTGCCAAAATTAGTGACATGGTAGTTTTTCCCAGTCCTGGTGGCCCATAAAGGAGTAAATGGTCGAGGGATTCTTTCCGGACTTTAGCGGCTTGGATGGCGATATCGAGCACGCCTTTGAGATCTTTTTGCCCGATATATTCGGCGAGACTACTAGGTCTGAGCGTTTCTTCCTGAAGACTTTCTTCGGTGTTGGTAATTTCTGCTTGTAATATATCCGAATTAGCAGATGCTAATTGTGTTGGAAGGGAACGCGGCTTAGAAATCCCACTCGGCTGAGGTTCGAGTGGTTCGGCATCTGAAGCAGGTTTTTTGGAGGAAATAATTGCCATGTCAAATAGTGAACGGGGAATAGCGAACGGTTTAGTGACTAGTGCATTATTCGGGTGCGAACTGCTAATTTGCTCGCTTGGTGACGATCGGATATCGATCGCGAGGAGATCGACATCATGCTAGCAAAGATAGTTGATTTTTGGCATGGTGTTAGGGAGTTACGATCGCGTCTAGTTCCACTATTTATTTGCAGATAGAACTTTGTAATTAACACACGATCGAAATTATCACTCGATCGACTACAAAATATCTACTTTAATCGATATTTATAACAACTCGTCCAACAATAAAAACCCCGATCTCGATCGGTGCTTTGACGTAATTATTCAAAGGATTAACTGTCATAACCAGTAATGTGGCTGACGATAGTACCTGAAGCTGTCATGCTAATATAAATGGGATTTAGCGGTAATTGAGCTTCAAATCGCCGATATTTTATCATCTTAAATATATGATAAGTTTTTTTGCTAGATTCAGCAATATTCATATCTGTTTTTATGAAAATCTTGTATGCCAATGCGCTCGAGCATTGAGGAAAAATATTAATAATGAAACGATTAACATACTATGTTGCCTTTTGGCTATTCAGTCTGGTAGGTGTTGCCAACGCACAGCCTAATATTAAGAGTGAATCGATCGGCCAACAGCAATCGAGTGCCACTTCATCTGTTACAAAAAAAATAACTGCCGATCGTATTCTAGCTCAAATTGCTCCATCAAAGCCCACTCTAGCCGATGCTCTGAGTCAAGCTCCCGCAGATCGCTCTGTAGAAAATCGGTCGCTCGATATCAAAACCGATCGGCCAGAGAAAGTCGATACAGATAATACAGCGCGACCCGAAATGCCACCTGGGTTTGTAGTTAGACCCCAGGCGCTGAGTAGAACTCCCGAAGATCGCTCCTTAGAAAATCAGTCGCTCGACATCAAAACCGATCGGCCAGAGACAGCCGATAAATATAATACCTATCAACCCGAAACGTCACCTGGGTTTTCAGTTTTTAATCCAGTCGGGTTTGGGGCTGACAACAACCTGTTGTTTTTGTCTCTAAGCTATCAAAATCGGACGAGATTTACCCGCACGGCTGATGGTGAGGCAGGAATTGGTCTTGGGTTGGGCGATGCGACAAAGTCGATTGGCGTGGAGTTATCCTATGGGATCGACAGCTTTGGGAGTAGTGCGGGGTTTGGGAGTGGTGGATTCAATGCCAAACTGCACAAACGATTGAATGACGATGCATCTGTGGCAGTTGGTTGGAACCAATTTGCTCGGCTCCAATTTCGTGGAGGCGCAAATGTGCCCTCTGATTATCCCCGAAATTCTTACTACGTAGTCGGTACGAATATTTTTCACACGCGCGAAGATATTAATGCTCCATTCAGTCGCGTGGCGATCTCTGGGGGCATCGGTATGCCAAATAATGATGTATCATTTAAGTCATTTGTAGTTTTGGCGATCGATGATAATCGGGCGATCGACCATCAATTAAAATTGGAATCCTCATGTTGAAAATCTCTCAATATCTCCAAACAATTCTCTACTTTAGTGCGATCGCATCGGCTACTGTAAATAGCTTGACACTATCTGCTAGTGCTAGCGATCGTCAATGTGGAAACTGTCAAACCTAATTCGGGTAATTCTGCCAAAAGTTTCAACCCCAGTTGGTAGATTAACATTTTGCACCAGTTTAAAAATACCATTACTAATAGTAGATCCAGGGTACCCATAAGGGGCACCCCTACGGGTTAATTGTGTAGGGGTGCCCCTGTCTTGACTGAAACCCCTGTAGAGACGAACCAATCGGGTCGTCTCTATATTTATCTGTACTGGTGCGGTAGTTTCGCTAAACGATCTGGAGATCTACAGCCCAGACTGAATAATATTTTTTTGTGATGTACTAAAAAATCGATCTCCCGATAGTTTTGCGCTCGGTACGCCAAGCGCCCACCGAGCGCAAAACTATCGATCGGGTAAAATGTGCCGTGCGGGAGCGGAAATTGTTAAGATAGACAACAGTGATGAAACTGCGATCGCCTCTCGCGTGCGGAAGACCGTTAATTCGATCGACTCGCTAGAAGCGCTCGATAGTCAACTACAAATTGTCCTTAATCGGATTTAAATGATGGCAGCCGCAGTACTTATTCAAAATCTGTGCAAGAGCTATGGCGATGTCCCAGCGGTTAAAGACGTATCTTTTCAGGTCGAGCCTGGAGAAATTTTTGGGTTGTTGGGACCTAATGGCGCAGGTAAAACAACTACCATTCGCTGCCTCTGCACTCTTGCTAAGCCCGATTCGGGCACGATCGAAATCGGTGGTGTTTCGGTACTCGATTATCCGCGCGAAGCCAGGAAACGCCTCGGCTATGTCGCGCAGGAAGTCGCACTCGATCCAGTTCTGACTGGTCGCGAACTGCTCGAACTTCAAGCCGCACTGTACCATATTCCGAAAGTAACGGCGCGCCAACGCATCGAAGTATTGCTAGAAATCCTCGATCTACACAGTTATGCTGACAAAAAGACTGGCACTTATTCGGGTGGACTGAAACGTCGGCTCGACCTAGCAGCGGGGCTACTCCACCAACCGGAAGTATTGATCCTCGACGAACCGACAGTCGGATTGGATATCGGGAGTCGATTAGTGGTGTGGGATTTCTTACGCCAACTGCGATCGAGTGGCACGACGATCCTGATTACCAGTCATTATCTCGAAGAAGTAGATGCTCTAGCCGATCGGGTGGGGATTATCGATGGTGGTTTAGTAATTGCCGAAGGCACGCCCTCTGCGTTGAAAGATTGCTTGGGTGGCGATCGAATTACGCTGCGGATTCGCGAATTTACGCCGTTACCAGAAGCCGAAAAAGCCAAGCATTTATTAGGTAGTATCCCCTTCGTTCGAGAGGTAACGATCAATGCCAATCAGGCGAACTCACTGAATTTGGTGGTTACCGCCGATAATGCCAATAATAATGATGTACTGACGACAATCCAACGAGCGTTGCAAGCTGCGGAATTACCGATCTTCGGGATCGCCCAATCCCGTCCGAGTTTGGATGATGTTTATTTAGCAGCGACAGGTAAAACCCTCCTCGATGCCGAACTAGCTGCTGCTAGCAGTCGCGATCTTAAAGCCGAGAAAAAACAAAGTATGCGATAGGAACGGGGGATTTGATGCAGGCGCGATTTAGTCGCAAATTAGGTTTGTTACTGATTATCATTTCCTGCGGAATGTGGGCGACGGTTTTAGTCGTCCCATTCTTGCCCTGGGCCAGTAGCGTACCACCGAGCACCGCAATCGCCCAAAAAGCGCTATTAACCACTAGTCTACTCATCGCTAGCGAAGTAATCTTCTGGCTGGGCATACTATTATTAGGTAAGGAACTTGCCAGTCGCTATCGGCAAAAATTGAATCCTTACTATTGGTGGAAAAAAGTTACTCAAAAAAGATTCTAAGCGACTCGCGATCGCCAAGCTATTTTCAGGCGCTGGCTCGATGTTGTTAAAGAGCTAAAATAATCGAGATTTCTCAGACAACGGCGAAGAAATAGAATAATCGACAACTCATAAATTCATCACTCTATAAATTTAGCACTAGCCTATCATGAGCGGCACTATCAACACCTCCGAACTTATCAACTCACGATCGCGCGATCTCGATCCATCAAGCGACCCGTCACAATCCGATCTGGCGGATTTTATTCAAGAAACCTTAGCTTTAACTAAACGGCTGTTTATTCAACTCCAGCGTCGCCCATCGACATTAGTTGCCGGAATAATTCAACCATTGATGTGGTTGGTATTATTTGGCGCATTATTTCAGAATGCGCCGCAAGGGATGATGGGGAGTGACTTAAATTATGGGCAGTTCTTGGGTGCGGGCATCATCGTATTTACGGCATTTGTCGGTGCGTTAAATGCTGGATTGCCAGTAATGTTCGATCGCGAGTTTGGCTTTCTCAATCGCTTGCTCGTCGCTCCGCTTGCGTCTAGATATTCGATCGTCGCTGCTTCGGCGATTTATATCGTCGCACTGAGTCTGGTACAGACAGCCGCAATTATCGGACTGAGTGCCTTGATGGGTGCGGGTTTGCCGAGTGTGCTGGGACTGGCAATTATCGGATCGATCGTTCTCTGTTTAGTCTTGGGTGTCACTGCATTGAGCTTAGGCTTTACCTTTGCGTTACCCGGACATATCGAATTGATTGCGGTAATTTTCGTCATCAACCTGCCCTTGTTATTTGCTAGTACGGCGTTAGCCCCATTATCATTTATGCCCGAATGGTTGCAGGTTGTCGCTTGTCTCAATCCACTTACATATGCGATCGAGCCGATTCGCCATCTGTACACGCATCCACAGTGGAGCGCGATCGATACTGTATTGCAAACACCGTGGGGAGCTGTGTCTTTTGGCACCTCGCTGTTAGTCCTAGTGGGGTTTGCTGGATTTACCCTAATCGCAATTCAACCCCTGTTAAAACGGAAATTAGCCTAGTCATAGGAACTATTTGAAGATTTCGGACATCGTGACTTTTATCACCTACCCAAACAATTTACCGCTTCGTTAAAATGAATAGATAGTCACTCTCTCATCGCGAGCTTGGCGATCGAAATAGCGGCAGTGGCAATCTTATCTTATTTCCTCTCCCGTAAATAATTATGAAACTTTTCCTCACTTCGACAACGCTCCTATTTGGCTTAACAGTTGCACTCGTACCCACGATCGCATCGGCTCAATATAATGGTGGCTTCGGTAATAGTGGCGACAACCGCGATCCCTTTAATAGAGCTTCGTCAGGCGATACCTCTGGACTGATGCAGTTACTCAACCAAGCACAATTAAACGGGCGGAGCAATCCTAATGCCATCAACGAACAGCAAGAACAGCTAAATTCGGCAACTGCTGATTTTCGCGCTCGTCAAATGCAAGTCCTCAAAGAGCGCAACAAGAAAACCGCTCCAGCAACTGCTGTTCAGTCTAAGTAGTAGTTGAATTGGATCGGCAAGTGATATCTGTCAAATACTGAGAGATCGTCCGGAATTATTGGCATCGTCAGCGTATTAGCTTGTAACTACCGATTCATTTCAATTAAAACGCCCGATGAAACAACTTCATTTAGCTGCAACCCTGATTTTCAGCCTAGCTACACCATTATTAACCCAGACGATCTCGCCGACAATGGCGGTAGCTCAAGCTAATAGTCCGAATGGTGTCTTTGCCGATCGGGAATGGACTGTGACTGTCTATTATGAAAACAATAGTTACCACTATCGCGGCTTCAATCGGCTGACGAATAGCTCGATCGAATTATCCGGTGCTACTTTATCTAGCGATCGTCAACGAAAATACTATATTTGGAATAATGGTGGCACTCGCTATCGCGTGAGTTGGAATCGGCAAGATCCAGATTTTATCCGCATCCAAGTCAAGACTCCCAACGGGAAAGAGGTGTTAAATCGTTTATTAGCGCGCTCTGGTGAAGGCGGGATGTGAGTTATCAGCTATCAGCCATCGCTGATAACTCATAGCTGGCACTAGTATATATACTAGCGATCGCATTGCGCTAGGGTACCGATAAAGAGCACTGGTGGATTATGGCAGCACCAGTAGATCCAGGGTGCCCCTGTCTTGACGTTTTTTTATTCGGGGGGAACTCCCGAATAAAAACGCCGCTTGTGGGTACCCTCGAATCTTCGCTTCTACTAGTCATTATGTAGTGTTTATTTAGCTTTAAAATCTAACGTTTAGTCACCAAAATAGTGTAGATAAAAAAACTCGCGATCGTTAGACAGATCGTGCCCAGTAAGATCCCACCTGGCAGAAAAGTCACAACTCGGAAACCGCGTAATAAAAACAGTAAAATGCTCATTCCGAGTGCGATACTAAAAATATAGGCAAACTTCTGAGTTAACGGCATATAATAACAATCTCACTGTAAAAATTCGAGTTAGCCTGTTAATGAGTCTCGACGACCGCCAAAATCTCACATCTGTTCGATCGCTCAGACGCATCGTCTTGAGCGTACTGACTGTTTTTGTCATCATCAAACTTATTTTCTCATTGATTGCCACGATCGATCGACCTCAGATTCAAGGTAAATTTGAGTTGTATCAAACCAATCTCGTCCTCGATGCATCTGAGTGGAAACCGACGGCAGATGCGGCGGCATTGGGTGAATTACAAACTGCGATCGTCGGCGCAGATGTGCTCGAATCGGCAAGTAAACAATATCAAACCGCGCGAGAAACCGATCTAAAAACGATCGCCAAACTCGACAGCGATTTATCCGAGTTGGAAACAGCAGCAGTCGCAAGCAAAGTCGATAAATCGGTGAAGTTGCAAATAAAATCGATCGAGCAAACGATCGCTGCGGCAAAATTAGAAGTCTCGAAAATCGCTCTTCGGCTGGGTATTTTTCAAGCAGCTCAAAACCATCCTGATACAGCAATTGAGACTTGGCAAACAGTCAGATCCAATACCCAACAATCTCAGCCCAAAAATGTTGCAGCATCACTAATTGCAATTTGGCAAAAATCTTCGGAAATTAACGCCAATACCTTACCGCAAATCGATGCGGAAATTAATACAAACTTTGATGGCTGGTTTCGCGATCGCGTTCGGCATCAATTATATGCAAACTTAGGCGACTCCCAGGAATTAGCGCAACTCGATCTCACGGAGCAATCCCGCGCCAAAAATGCTTTAATCAAATTAGCTGCCAATACGATTCCTCGCGTAATCTTGGGTTTGATTGGAGTCGGTTTAATCATCTTTTATACAGTTAGATTTATCATCCAAATCGTTCAAAAACAGCCAGAGCGATCGGTTGCAGATGTATTGTTAGCTAAGCTAGATACGCCCTGGATCTCCCCTTGGGATTGGGAGATCGTCTGGCAAGTATTTATGCTAGGATTCTTTTTCGTCGGTCAGTTTTTACTACCGTTCGGATTTAGCACATTCATTAATCCAGCACAGCTTACCATTCAAGGGCAGGGATTTTATGTATTTAGTAGCTATGTTTTGATGGCTGGTTTGTGCTTGGGGGTGTTGTATCTATCGATTAAAAATTATTTACCATTACCGCCAGATTGGTTTAAATTTAACTGGCAATCGAATTGGCCGTTATGGGGCATTGGTGGTTATTTAGTCGCCACCCCGATCGTAATTGTCGTATCTGTATTAAACGAGCGAATTTGGCAAGGTGAAGGTGGCAGTAACCCGATCTTACAAATCGTCCTCGAAGGCAAAGATCCGCTCGCGTTATTGCTGTTTTTCCTGACTGCGGCAGTGGCAGCGCCACTATTTGAAGAATTCTTATTTCGGGGATTTCTGTTACCTTCCCTGACCCGCTATGTCCCTGTCTGGGCGGCGATCGGGTTAAGTGGGTTATTGTTTGGTGTCGCGCATCTGAGCTTGTCGGAAATTATTCCGCTCACAACGCTCGGTATCATCCTCGGGGTAGTTTACACGCGTACCCGCAATCTCCTCGCCTCGATGCTATTACATAGCTTATGGAATAGCAGCACATTGGTTAGTTTATATATTTTGGGAAGTAGTAATTAATCTGAATTAGCAATAGTTTATTTAACCTGAAGCTTGTATTTCGTCCAGACTTGAGACTTAGTATCGATCTTTTTGGGGAAGCGCCAGCGGATATAGTCATAAGCTGATGCAGGTGCTTCCTTATTATCGATTTTCGGCTTGGCAACAAATGTTTTGCCACCATCGACACTAAATAATAACTCAGCACCATCGATGCCAGTAGCAGAGTCCTTGAGATAGTTAGTCCCACGCGGAATCGGTTGTTTTAACATCAGATTCTTGAGCGGACAATGGCTGTTATTTTTGGCAATAACGGTGTATTGAATGATATCTCCTGGTTTGACCGCTGCTTTGCCAACGATCGGTTGGAATACGACTTTTTTATCTTTTACTACTTTCTTATCAGCTTTGAGCGTGAGGAGCACGCGCTGGTTCACGGGCGATTTATCTACACAAGGAGGTCGTCGGGATTTCGATTTAGCTTGCAATGGAAGTTGCAGGGTTATCAACCAAAAGATCGCTGCGATCGGAACAACGGCACTGAAACTAGCGAATAAGGATTTGTACACGATCGGATCTGATTTAGCAATATGTCTAAAGTAATATAATCGACCAGACGCGCGATCGAGCGATAAAGTTGCCAGATCTCCGGACTTTGACTGCGATTATAGGTGCAAGTGAGATTTTTAATTGTAGGCTTCCTGACGATCGGTTGCAGCAATCGCGATCGAACCCGATCTCCTAGATACACCTAACGAGGCTACAATACTCTATGACAGACTGCACCACCGATTTAACTGGATTCACATACAGACAATGACTCTAGACTGGATTAGCCCCGCCGAACGCCTCCAATCGCTGCCTCAATACGTCTTCGCTCGGTTGGACGAACTCAAAGCCAATGCCCGCAGTCAGGGGATCGATCTGATCGACTTGGGCATGGGCAATCCAGATGGGGCAGCTCCAGCACCAGTCATTGCCGCAGCCAAAGCCGCACTCGATGAAGCCACCAATCATGGTTATCCCCCTTTTGAAGGGACGGCGAATTTTCGTAAATCGATCGCCGATTGGTATTTTCGGCGCTATGGTGTCACCCTCAACCCCAATAGCGAAGCCCTCCCGCTGCTCGGTTCCAAGGAAGGCTTGGCACATCTGGCGCTCGCCTATATCAATCCCGGCGATACCGTATTAGTCCCCAGCCCATCATATCCCGTCCATTTTCGGGGGCCAGCGATCGCGGGTGCAAATATTTATAACATCATCCTCAAGCCGGAAAATGATTGGGCGATCGATCTCAGCACTATTCCCGTAGATGTCGCCCGCAAAGCCAAAATTCTGTTTTTCAATTATCCCAGCAATCCCACTGGTGCGACGGTGCCGAGATCTTTTTTTGAGGATGTCGTCGCCTTTGCTCGCGAATATCAGATTCTGCTAGTTCACGATCTCTGCTACGCCGAACTCGCCTTCGATGGCTATCAGCCCACCAGCCTGTTAGAAATCCCTGGTGCTAAGGAGATCGGCGTTGAGTTCCACACGCTGTCTAAAACTTATAATATGGCGGGCTGGCGCGTCGGTTTTGTCGTCGGCAACAGTCAAATCATCCAAGGACTGCGCACGCTCAAAACCAATCTCGACTACGGAATTTTTGCCGCGCTGCAAACTGCCGCGCAGACGGCACTCGAACTGCCAGATGAGTATGTCACCCAAGTTCAAAACCGCTATCGCGAACGCCGCGACTTTATGATTTCGGGGCTGGCTGACTTAGGCTGGGAGATTAAACCCACCAAGGCAACGATGTATCTGTGGATTCCCTGCGCTGTGGGGTGGAATTCAACTGATTTTGCCCTGATGGTATTACAGAAAACTGGGGTAGTGTTTACGCCAGGTAATGCCTTTGGGATCGGTGGCGAAGGTTATGTCAGAATCAGTCTCATCGCCGATCTCGACAGGTTGGGAGAGGCAATCGATCGACTCAAAGCTGCCGGAATCCGTTACCAATAAATACCAGTGGCTAGTGGCTAGTTGCTGGGCGAACGTACTTCAAGTAAATATTTCGATAGATTTAGATAAAGCAATTGGGAGACTAAAAGCTGCAAAAATTCGGTATCGAAATTAGTAGATTGCCTACTAATTAATAGTAGATAGTTGGTTGCTCTAATTTGGTGAGGGGAAAACAATGACAGACAACGCACGCGAGAGCGAGCTAGAACAAAATTTGCGAGCGGCAGCACTAAACCAGCGGATGAGTGCGACAAACGAACTGGCAACTTATCCAGCAACTGTGGCGCTACCGATCTTCAAAAGATTGTTAGCAGAAAAAGATGTCGGCTTGCGGCGGCTCGCGGTGATGGGTTTGGGCAAGCATCGCAGTGATGAATCGTTTGAGGCGCTAAAGACGATCCTGAGTAATAATGGCGATCCGATTATCTTAGCCGATGCCGCTGATGCGATCTTTGACTTTGGCGATCGTGCGATGCCGATCCTCCAGCAATTATTCGATCGATCGCCGCAACCATCCCAATGGCAGATTCGCCAAACGATCGTGGCTTTATTTTTAGATACGGAGCATTATGATGCCATATTAGCTGTTGCTAGCGCCGCTTTAACTGACGAAAATGCAATAATTCAAGAACTGGGTGTGAGAGTATTTAAGCAGATGTTGCAATCACCCTGCAAAGAAGTGGCGTTGGAACTGTTGCTAAAATTCGCAGCAGATCCCAACTGGCAATTGCGCTGGAGTGCGGCGAGATCTCTGCATGGTTGCGCGGAACTGCAAGCTAGGGAATCGATCGCGCGACTCCAGCAAGATGAAGATTTTCGAGTGATTGCGGCGGCGCTCGAAGGTGTCAGCGTCCGCGAACGCGAGGTTGAATGATTGACTCTTGAGGCTACTAGGATTGGTATCCATCCCAATATATCGATGACTATGGCTTCTTACGACCGTAAAGAAAGTAGCTTCCAAGTATAAACACCGTACATCGTGGCAACCAGTTTCCCAGAACTTCCCGATCGTCAAAATAGGTGTTTGGTGCTGTCTCCTGTCCGTGCTGCTGCCGATCGATCTCTTTAGGAGACATGCTCAGTGCCGATTGGGGACTAAGGCAAAGAGTTGAGGTATAAAGAATGGCTGTAACAGCAAGTAGTGGAAATAATTGTTTTCCTGACATCTGACTTGTCCTCAAATTGAAACTACGGTTTATCTCCACATATATGTATTCTTGCGAGCCTGCATCCGATCCGGATGAAACCTAATATCATAGGCGTTCGAGGATCGAACCGATCGTGAATGTCGAGATAACGGATAGAGTACTTCCTATGCCTAAAAGCATTACCAGCATCAAAGCAAGTGGGCCAAAGTTAGTTTTGTTTAACTTCCTTAGTGCTGGAAAGAACTTACTAAAAATATAAAATCCATCCAGCGGGGGAATCGGCAGACAGTTAAATAAAAATAAATTAAAGTTGACAATTGCTGCCATAAAGAAAAAATCTCGACTTAAGAATTGCGAATACATAGAAAGTTTTAGTGCTATGACACATATAAATCCTAAAACGAGATTCAAAAGAGGCCCCGCTGCTGAAACTAGAAAATCTCCCCATTGGCGCGACCTAAATTTACTTGGATTGACAGGCATAGCACCCCAAGCTATCCCAAATAGGCAGAGAACAACCAGTGATTCTGCTCCCATGTGTACCAATGGATTCAGAGTTATGTGTCCAGATCTACTCGGTGTATTGTCACCTTGGCTCATGGCGACTACACCATGAGCCAACTCATGCAGACAAATAGAGAAAATCAGAATCACAATTAGTCTAAAGTAACTAAGTGGATTTTCTGTCAACATTTGAATCATCACAAGCTTTAAATCCTAGATAGAAGAGATTGAGCTGCTACATTACCAAACACAGCAACAGTAATATTTACAACCCCTCTGAATATCTATCCGGAAACTAATTAATCTACTAGTCAAGCATTTCAATAAAGATCGGAGAGAATGTAGAGATAAGATAAGAGAATGTTGCATGAGGTGCTGTCATGTCTCAAATTCCGAGTGGCGTAGAAGTGGAAAGACATCGAGCCGCAATGACGCGGGTGGAAATATCGCGCCCGATCCGGCTGGCGATCGAGTCTGGTATTATCACGACAGAGACGACAATTTTTGACTATGGCTGCGGACTCGGCGGCGATGTGAGGCGATTGCAGACAGCGGGCTACAATTGTGAGGGTTGGGACCCATATTATTTTCCGGATATCGAGCGGCGATCGGCGGATATAATTAATTTAAGCTACATCATTAATGTCATCGAAGATCCGGCAGAACGCGATCGAGCATTAATCCAAGCCTGGGAATTGACGGGACGCGTATTAATTGTCGCCGCACAGATTTTAGTCAATGAGTTGCGGGGGATGTTGGCTTATGGCGATGGAATTTTAACCAAGCGGAACACTTTCCAAAAATATTATCAGCAAGCCGAATTAAAAGAATATATCGATCGGATTTTAACAGTAGATGCACTGCCGATCGGGTTGGGCATTTTTTTAGTCTTTCGCGATGACTGCCAAGCAGAAAGTTTTCGCGCCGAGCGGCTGTATTCGCGACTGACAACTCCACGGGTAAGAGTTGAAAGCAAGCGATTTGAGGATTATCAAGAACAACTCGCACCGCTGATGGAATTTGTCAGTCAGCGCGGGCGCATCCCGATTAAAGGAGAATTAGTCGAAGCAGCAGAATTAAAGCGAGAATTTAGAACGATCGAGCGTGCATTTCAGATTATTTTAACCGCTACCGATGAAGCAGATTGGGATGCGATCGCTTATCGGCGATCGTTAGATTTACAAGTTTATCTCGCCCTGGCTCAATTCGGCCAAGGACGCAGCATCAGGAAACTATCTCTAGCAATGCGATCGGATATTAAAGCCTTTTTTGGCAGTTATGATGAAGCTTGTGAAGTTGCCGACAGGTTGCTATTTAAAATCGGGCAACCAGACGTAATCAAGCAAGCATGTCAACAAAGTAAAATCGGTAAACTATTACCTGCGGCTCTCTACGTTCACATCTCGGCGTTAAACGAACTCGATCCCAAACTCCGGCTCTATGAAGGTTGTGCCAGTCGGAATATCGGGGGTACTGAAGATGCCAACATTATCAAATTTCATACCGATAAACCATGTATCTCTTATCTCTATTACCCAGACTTCGATGCGATCGCACATCCGGCTTTACAATGGTCGATGTTAATCGATCTCCGCGATTTGAGCGTCAAATTTCGCGATTATTCCCAACAGGAAAACTTGCCGATCCTGCATCGCAAAGAAACGTTCCTCAGTGAGAGTCATCCACTCTATGCTAAATTTGCTAAATTAACTAAAGCTGAAGTCAAAGCTGGACTATTGAGCGAAACTAAAACGATCGGTAATCAGCAAGGATGGGAACGCCGACTAGCAGAATGTGGCGTATCGATCGTCGATCATCAAATTTCTAAACTTTGACAATCTAGCGATCGACCTTTATTCTGCTCTCAACTGCTAAATTATTATGATGCAACAACGCGACATGGATGACGTAGACAGTTGCTGAAAGCAATGTCTTTGGAATCGTTCAGGCACAGCTCGAACGATTCATCGGTCTCGCGCTGGATGATGCTGAATTAAACGCAAGGCTTACAGAACTACAACAGCCCAAAACTTTCAATGATGCCCAATTTGGTATATTTACCTTCGATCGCCGTATAGAGTGGTACTTAGCATCAGTCGAATGGTTAGGCGAAACAATTGATTTAACTCTAAACGCCGAAGAACCTGGCGAAATTGAACCCTGTTTGAAAGACACATTACTAACAGCTAGTACTTACTTTGCTGCTGGCAATACCTTCTCGATCGCTTGCCTTACAAACATCTGTAAAAACTCATCTTTACGATTTAATTGAAATTGTTGTTGCACGACTTCCGCCATCCCACCATCGCCCCAAGTGCGATTTTGCCGGAAGTATTCGATAAAACTCCGCCCTGCAATTCTCGTTAGATATGCAGCGGTAATCCCTTGAATTCCTTTACCTAGTGCGTAGGTAGTGACATTAACAGTTAGCACCGCAGATAAGACTTGAATCGCGCCTTTAACGATGCCCAAACTAGTTAGAGTTTTACCCAAGGAAAGTGCCAATTCTTGCGCCGTATCCTTATTTAGCTCGCAGCCGTAGATCTTACCGATTTCGATAATCATTTGGGTGTTAATTGCCGCTGTCGCCAGAAAATCGACAACGGGTAACGGTGTTGCGACAACCACCCCCGCCCCGATCCATTGATAGCGATTTACTACCCGATCGGCTTGACGGCGACGTTGTTCTTCGATCAGCTCCCGCGCTTCTGCCCCTAGACGGTGCGATTGGAGCAAAATGTTGTCTGCTACCAAATCCTCTCCTTCAGCGCGGAGAATGGCAGCTAGGCGGCGAATTAGAGGTAAAATATCGGGGTCGGGAGTAAATATTTCGCCCGATTCTAATCTGACTGGTTGCGGGTTAGCCGCGATCGCGATGACATCTTGGGCTTCGATCTGTTGCCGAACGCGGCGTTGGAGCTGGTCGACAATTGCATCTCGATCGACTGGTGGATATAAATCGGTTTTGTTGAAAATTAACAGCGATCGTTTGCCGATTTCTGCCAATCCCATCAGGGGAATATATTCAGATTCGCGTAAGTCATTATCGACGACAAATAGTAGCAGATCCGCCGCCGTAGCGAGATCTCTGGCGATCGCTTCGCGGTGCGTTCCGGCGATGCCAGCTTCGAGGATTCCTGGTGTATCCGTCAGTAAAATTTGCCGATCCAAGCCTTTTAATTCGAGCGTGTATGTCTCCCCGCGTGTCGTCGTCCCCATCGGCGCGCCCACTTCGCCGACGATCCGCCCGATAATGGCATTAATTAGTGAGGTTTTACCAGCCGAACCCGTACCGAACACGACGACGCGAATCTGTCCCCGCGCCAGATTTTCGGCAATTTCACGCGACTTATCGATTAAAGCTTGACGGGTGACTTCATCTTGAATTTGTTGGAGCTGTAACTCGATCGCGCGGAGATTGGCGGTAGCTGCGGCGGTTTTTTCAACGGGGACTTTTGGTAATTCCGGCTTTTTAACTGGCGTTTTGCGCCACCAGCCTTGGAAGATTCCAACATAATAGATCCCGATGGCGATCGCGATGCCAATTAGCAGCAAAATCCCCAGCAACAGCGGCGTTGCCAACCACGGAGTCGTCCAACTCACTTGGACGTAGAGCGCATACAGCGAATTAATCAACCAGAGCGACAAAATCGCAGTTGTAATGCCAATAATCGCGATCGACCAAGAACGGGGTAGGCGCATATTTTAAGTTAATAGCGGTCTGTCTATTATCGTAGTTGAAATTACCGCTACCTCGATCGGCGGAGATTAAAATAGCTCGGCCACAACCAGTGGCAAGTGGAAAATGAAAGATAGATATCAAAGTTGGCTCCAGCGCGATATCCTCAAATAAGAATACAACTACAAACTCTCGCTCGTTTAGTTTAAAGATTGGCAGGCCGAAAATATGTATAGACCAAATGTTTTTTGCGAAGACGACCCAGACAAGTTGGTAGGAGATGATAAATGATATGGTGGATACTTATGAAGCTAATTATAAATCGCGCTGGCAAAGTTTATCCGATCGATATCGGGAAGGAATGATGAAGGATATTATCGGTTTTGAAATGACTGTTACTCGATTGGAAGGTAAATATAAGCTCAGTCAAAACAAAAGTCAAACCGATCGTCAAAATATATCAGCAGCATTACTCGAAAGTCCAGATCCACTCGTTCGGGCTGTTGGTATTGAGATGAGCCAGCAGATTAAATCAGAGTAGCAAAGATCTCGATCGCTCGATCGAGATCTGCATCAATTACAATTCGATCGAACCTTGCTAAAATAGGAGATGCCCTACACAGCCGAATTTTCCTATGCTAGAAAATCGCGATTATACTCTGATTATTGACAAAAGCGGCAGCATGTCAACCAAAGACAAGCCGGGTGGTTCTAGTCGGTGGCAAATCATGCAGGAGTCAGCATTGGCTTTAGCACATAAATGTGAAGAACTCGATCCAGATGGAATAACTTTTTATCTCTTCTCTGGTAAATTCAAACGTTACGATCGTGTCACAGCAGCTAAAGTTACAACTATTTTTCAGGAGGACGATCCATCTGGGCGAACGGATTTAGCAAGCGTCTTGAAAGATGCCCTCGACAACTATTTTCAACGGAAATCTAGTGGACAATCTGCTACTAATGGCGAGATGATTTTGGTTGTCACCGATGGCGAACCCGACGATCGCAAAGCAGTAGTGAAGGTGATTATCGATGCGACTCAGAAACTCGATCGGGATGAAGAGTTGGCAATTTCATTCGTTCAAGTCGGTACCGATGCCACGGCAACTGCATTTCTAAAAATTCTCGATGACGATCTTGGCAAAGCTGGGGCAAAGTTTGATATCGTCGATACGATTACGATGGATGATATGGAAGATCTCACACTCAAGGAAGTGTTACTGAGTGCGATTAACGACTAAGTTTTAAAGGAGAGCGCCACTCGACAGACTCAGCCATACGTTCGATCTCAAACTAAGTTCGAGCGTCATCTTTATCCAATTGTAAATTTAACTCGATTGTCTCAGCCACAGACTTACGACAGCCAGCATTACCAGACAATAATATCGTCCCAGAAATAAAACTTCCAGATCCCGGACTTCTCAAACTCGACTTTAGCCATTAGAGGTTTTCTCAGGAGAAAACCTCTAATGGCTGTTTTGACTTGATGAGTAAAGAGTTAGCAGCTCAAATCGTCAACTACAGATGGGGTAAGGATGGAGAATTAAAGCGGAGTAGATTGCAAGACCCAAACAGGTTTAATATCGGCGAAAAAAGTCAGAGACTGGAGCCAAATCAAAAAGGGGAAGCAAGCAGTTGAATGAAGTGTTCGCGGTCTAGGTCTGAAAATAAAGCCAAAGAAGGAGGAAGCGAAGGTCGAGAAAACAGGTGAGATTGCCACAAAGAACAACGAACAGTGGCAAGCAAATCGGCAAAAGTTAGATCTGATTTAGCATACCAAGCAGTGGTGTGAGGCGAAATCGGGGTAACAGCATCCAGCCGATGGGCAATGAGGCAAACCAGCGAAAACAAAGCCAAAATAACTGGAGTAGTCCGAGTAGAGTCAGATAGATTAGCCTTCCACGGTAATCGTGCTACTAAACTGACACCATGACGGCGACACGCCCAACCAAACTTGGCATTCCCATAGCCGCCATCTGCCACACAAATCCAACTGCGCTGGAGCCATTTACTCACCACACTTACCATTTGGGTTGCCCAATCTAGGCTACTCTTGTAACCCCTACCGCCCACTCGTGGTGGAGTACAGCCTAGCATAATTGCTTGGCTCTACTCCATTTTCCTCCTATTTCTCGATCGCTTTCTCCTCTAATGGCTAAAGTCGAGCCACAGCAATCAGATATCTTTCTCGTTGATAATTCATAACTCCTCTTATCCCGCTAAGTTCCTGGTCGTTTGAACTTTGCTGGAGACTGGAATGCCTCTACGGGTTCGTTTACGAGCGCTTCGCGCATGAAGTTGCGCCAGATCGGTGCGGCGAAGGTACCGCCCGTTACACCTTGCCCGAGGGGGGTAAAGTCATCCTTGCCGATCCACACAGCGGCAGCTAGCTGGGGCACGTAGCCCACAAACCAGACATCGCGTTCGGAAGAGGTGGTTCCGGTTTTTCCGGCGACCGGACGACCGAGAGCAGCCTCTTTACCAGTACCACCGTTGACGACTGATTGGAGCGCGCTATTGATCTGAGCGGTGGCCCAGGGGTTGAGGACTTGGTCGGGTTTGGGCGTATTATCTAAGAGGATATTGCCATCACTATCGGTAACGCGCAAAATCGTGGTAGTTTCTGATTGCCAACCGTTGCTGGCAAAGGTGGCAAAGGCACTCGCCATTTCGATCGGGGTAATCCCCACCGCCCCTAATGGTAGCGATACGACGGGTTCGATCGGACTTTTAATGCCCAGCATCCGACAGGTTTGGATGACTTTATCTAGTCCGACTTCTTTCCCCATTTTCACAGCGGGGACGTTTGCTGAGACCATCAGGGCATTGCGAATGCTCATCGGGCCAGAATAACCGCCGCCATAGTTGCGCGGTGCATAGTAGCCATTCCCATCGCGATACCGGACGGGTGAGTCGTAGACTGTAGATTCGGGGGTAAATTTACCCGTAGCAAAAGCGGTGTAATAAACAAACGGTTTGAACGAGGAACCGGGTTGACGGTTGGCGTAAATGGCGCGGTTGAAGCTACTTTTTTTATAATCTACCCCACCCACCATCGCTTTGACAAAATGCGTGCGCGGATCGATCGCAACTAGCGCAATCTGATATTTATTGCGTCCCAACCGCTCGTATGCATTTTGAATATTCTTTTCAGCGGCGATTTGGAAGTTATAGTCGATCGTGGTCTGAATTCGCATCCCGCCTTTACGGACGGTTTCCCTGCCGAAACGTTGATTGAGTTCTTCGATCGCGGCATCGGTGACAAATGGTAGTTTACTAGTCTGCCAAGTTTTGATTTTACCAAGTTTGATGTTATAGGCGCGGGCTTTTTTATCTTCTTCCGGCGTAATCCAGTTGAGATCGCGCAACCTAGTTAGGACTTCGCCTTGACGTTTTTTGGCCGCTTTCATATTGATGAACGGGCTATATTTCTCTGGTGCCGCGATCGCACCTGCCATCATCGCACCTTCTGCTAAATTAAGTTCGGAGGCATGTTTGCCAAAATAGCTTTGGGAGGCAGTTTCGACCCCATAGTTATTGTGTCCCCAATAGACTTGATTGAGGTACATTTCGAGGATTTCATCTTTGCGGAAGATCTGTTCGAGGCGGATCGAGAGGACGGCTTCGGCTAATTTCCGGCTGAATTGGCGTTTTTGGGATAGGAATAAATTCTTGATCAACTGCATCGTGATCGTCGAACCACCTTCTTTTACGCCACCTTTTTTGAAGTTGGACGACAGCGCGCGGCCTACCCCTGTCAGGTTGACCCCTTGGTGGTAGTAGAAGTGGCTATCTTCGATCGCTAGTAGCGATCGTTTTAAATATGGTGAAATCCGATTGAGCGGGACGACTTCGCGATTGGCTTCATCGTGGAGGCTGGCAAGTTCGACCCCATTGACATCATAGATATAAGTTGTTTCCGTCGGTGCGTAACTGCGGAGGACGCGCACGTCAGGCAAGTTGCGGAAGCTAATCGCTAGCCCCACCAATCCCCCAGCCACGATCGAACTCACCAACATCGTGACACCCAGCATCGTGCCGCCAGCAATTTGGCCAATGCCCCCAAAAAAGTTGCCTTTCTTTGGCGGGCGATTGTTTGGCTTGAGTTTGGGGTTGGGTTTCTTTTTGTTTACAGCTCTAGAAGACACTAGTAAGGCTCCGCAGAATGATGGATGATTAATGATGAGTGCTGGTTGTAAACCGAGCCGTTCATCGCAGTTAAATCGTTAGTGGACTTGCCATCGATCGGTTGGGATCTTTTGCGCTTAATAATTTAGGAACTATACTGAATCTACATCTCGTTGGCGTAGTCTCTCTCGATCGCATCGCTCGAACTAGGGCAAAGTGTAAGATTGGCAAGCTAGTCGATAACGGGGATTCTAAAGATGATAAGTCGCGATTGCCACAGTGTAAATCTCGATTTAATTAATTGGGGATCGATCGACATCAATGCAATCGTAGACGATCGACAGCACCTTTAGGTCGATTGGTAGCTCAAAATGTTAACGACAGTTAAAAAGCGTGTAAAAATATTTCAGTTTCTGTAGTAACTATAATAAGCTTAACCTGCGACTATTTTCAGATCCCGTTTGATTTTCATCTTATGACTGCGAGTGTATCCGTGCCTACATCAGATCGGTTCGATTGGTTATTTCGGGGCATAACTGAGATTTTTCCCCATCAGCCCAATTCTACCGATTCGGCTGAAAATCTAGCCCAGCGGCTAGCGACAACCGACCGACCGTTGCGAGTCAAGCTCGGCATCGATCCGACTGGCGCAGATATCCATCTAGGTCATAGTATTCCCCTGCGGAAGCTCAGATCTTTCCAAGATGCCGGACATACTGCGGTATTAATCATCGGCGATTTTACTGCCCGAATCGGCGATCCGACTGGCAAATCGGAAGTCCGCAAGCAATTAACCGTGGAACAGGTGACGGCTAATGCCCAAGCATACCTCGATCGCGTGCGACCGATCCTAGATTTCGATACACCCGGACGATTGGAAGTTCGCTACAATTCCGAATGGCTATCCCCGCTCGATCTCGGCGAAACGCTCGAATTGCTCTCGACGATGACAGTGGGACAGATGCTTGCCAAAGAAGGCTTTGCACTCCGGTATACCAAAGAAACCCCGATCTTCATCCACGAATTTCTCTATCCCCTCATGCAGGGTTACGACTCGGTGGCGATTAAAGCTGATGTCGAACTCGGCGGTACCGATCAGAAATTCAATCTCGTCGTCGGCCGCGATCTCCAAAAGCATTTCGGACTAACGCCGCAATTTGGACTGTTGATGCCGATCTTACTCGGTACCGATGGCGTGCAAAAGATGTCCAAATCGCTGAATAATTATGTTGGGATGGGCGAAGATGCTTTGAGTATGTACTCCAAGCTCGAGAAAACGCCCGATAGCCTCATCAAAGATTATTTTACGCTGCTGACTGACTTACCACTAAATAGCGTTCCAGAGAACCCCAGAGAGGCACAGAAACTCCTCGCGCTAGAGGTAGTCACCCAGTACCACGGACGAGAACAAGCATTACAAGCCCAAGCCGATGCGATCGCGTTGATTACCAAACCTGGTAAAAATGCAGGTGGCGAGAGTATTCCCGAATTCTCGCTCGGCTCTGTCAATTTTCCCACGAAGATGTTTCAACTTCTGGCGGCGAGCGGTTTGTGTTCTGGTAGCAATGATGCCAAACGCCAGATTCAGGGTGGTGCGGTGAAGTTGGATGGGGTAGCAATTAGTGATATCGAAACTGCCTATGATGATGCTGGGCAATTAGTCGGGAAGGTATTGCAGGTTGGGAAAAAACGGTTTAAAAAGTTAGTTAGTTAGTTAGTTAGTTAGTTAGTGGATTAGTATCTAGATATCGACCCGCTCGCACCCTAAAAGCCTGCACTCCTGATTAGTTGAATACCACCTTGAACTTCCCGCGCGCGCGCTCTGGATCGGTGCTAGGAGTGGTAATTTTAGATAATGGCGTGAGATTTAATGTAGCTTTATCGACTTGCCCGATCGGTTCGTAATCGACAAGCCGACCATCTCGATCGACATCGACGTTAACCGCTAGCGGTTGAGTGATGCGGGCGCGATTCTGCCAATTTAGATCGAGATCGCGACGCAATTTGCGTTCGAGAAAGCCGAGCTGGGTTGCTTCCACAATTTGATCTGTTTTGGCAGGGATGGCGCTGGTGGGTGATGGGGTAGTAGTTGCCGCAGGTTGCGGTGTCGGCGTGATGTTAGCTGGTGCTGGTGCTGGTGTTGGTGGCGTTCCTGAAGGTCTTGTGGGGCTGGGTGCAACGATCGGCGCGGGGGTGCCGAGTTGTGGTTTTGAAACTTTGGGAGCGGGTAAGGCATAGCCAATGAGACTGGCGACTACCAAGCTAGCGAGTCCCAATCCGATCGGTGTTGCCTGGGCGGAGATTGGTTGCGCGATCGCCTTTGTAACTGGGCGCAGCGGGATCGTCAGATCTGGTAACGTGCGTCGATCCGCGAGAAACTGATCGATCGCTTCTAATAGGTCGAATAGCTGAATAGTAGATAGCTTGACTTCTGCAGTACCCTCAGCGGTAGGATTAGTACTAGGGTCGAGCTTGGCTTGCAGATAATGTATATTTTCGCGATCGCCTTTAGTCAAAGATACCAAACTATCGGTCGCTGGTGTCTGGGTTACTGGATGATGTATTCCACTTAAGAATTCTTGAGCATAGTTGCTAACTGTCGATACCAAACTAGTCAAGAACTCTCTACCGCCCAACAGCGGTTGTTCGCGACCGACAAAGTGACATTCGGCATTAAATAAACTAGACATTACCGGACGAGAATCGGGGATGCCACTGGCGGAGTTGCCATCACTCAACCCGTCGAGAACAAGGGTACAGTTCGGCAAACTATACTGACGGCGAATAGTCATAGTGATGTAGTTCCATAAAATTTAGTAGACACACTGCGATTATATCAAGTAGTGGCTAGTGACTAAGTTGAGTTTCCCGATCGGGCTGAATGCTATCCCGATCGTTAGTTTACCCATCCACCAGATCCAGATCGTGGTAGCTGTTAAGTTCTAGTTGCTAAATAGGCTTCGAGATGGCTCAGCTCGATCTTCATTTGTTCGACGAAAGGAGCGGGATCGGCAGTAACGCGATCGCGGGCGAGTTGTTCGATTTGCTTGGCAAGGGAGGTAATCCCGATCGCGCCGAGATTGGCACTGGCACCTTTAATATAATGTGCTTCATGCGCGATGCCGCTCGCATCGCGATCGACGATCGCTTTGCTGAGATCTTCGATGTGAATCTTGACATCTTCAGCCAACATTGTGAGTAATTCCAGTTCAAATTCGGGATCGTCTTCTGAAACTTGGTGAAGTTGTTCCCAGTCGATGTCGATCTGATTGTTCATTAAGGTAGATGTTGCGATATACAGAGTGAATGAGCCGTGTTAACTATTTTATCCGGTAGATATCTAATTCCGCTCTTTATTACTTGCGAAAAAATCTGTCACTGATTGACGAGTTGGGAGATCCCGAGCGTGGCAAGCAGCGCCAACGATTTAGCTCGATCGATTTTACGGCAACAGCATTAGATTTAGGGTGGTATGTGTTTTATGCTGAAGATATCTATGTTCGGTTTGTTATGTTCCAAACGACCCGCCGCCGTTTGGCGATTTGGTATACCATCGTCACGGCGATCGTGTTGCTAGTATTTGCCAGCGGCATGTATATTTACGTGCGCAGTACACTGATCGAACGCATCGATGATACCTTAAATCATGTCGTTGAAGTAGTCAGTCGGTCGATCTCGATCGACAAAATCGATAACCGTTCGGCACCAGCTCGATTTGAGATTAATGTCGCGGCCAGTTTTCAAGATGACTCCGATCGATTGGAAGACGATCGGATCGATTTAGAATTGTTTTCCCTCAGTGGAAAATTGCTCTGGTCTACGCTCCGCGAACCTCTCGGAATCCCGGTTTGGGTCAATCTTGCTGGCGAGACTGTCCGCGTGCGCAACGACCTCATTCTCCGACAAATCACTGCCCCAGTCACATCCCACGGCCAATTAATCGGCTTTTTGCGTGTCAGCCATCCGTGGTTTGAAGTAACTAAACCGACTGAATTACTGATCGTCGATCTGACAATTGGCACTTCACTAGTTATTGCCAGCGTCGCTGCGATTGGCTGGTTTTTATCAGGGATTGCGATCGAACCCGTCAAGGCATCGTACCAACAACTCAAACAGTTTACCGCTGACGCTTCCCACGAACTCCGCAACCCGATCGCAATAATTCAAACTAACGTCCAAGTCGCCCTCGCTGAAGAACCACTCCCACCACTCCAACGCCAACAACTCCAGACGATCGAACGCTTGACCCGACGATTGGGGCGATTGGTTGACGATCTGTTGTTTTTAGCACGGCAAGATAGTAATTCACTCGCGCCGCAATTTAGTCCGCTGCCTTTGGATGCCTTACTCATGGAAACGATCGAGGAACAACAATCGGCGGCTACCGAGAAGGGGATTAAACTCACCCTAGAAATTATCGATCTACCACCTGCGCTCGCACACTTAGAAAACGGCGAACTCGATGTATTTAATATCAATGGAGATTGGGATCGCTTGGTGCGGCTGTTTACCAATTTACTGACGAATGCAATTCAATATACACCCGTGCCGCGCTCTGGGTCAGCTCGTCCAGCAGAGATTATCGTCCGACTCGAACAACTCCTGCGTCAAAACTCCCCCTATCTGCAAGTGCAAGTTCGAGACCCTGGGATCGGCATTCCCGATCCCGCACTACCATATTTATTCGATCGGTTTTATCGGGTAGATCCAGCTCGGACAGCGGGGACTTCGGACGTGAGTAGCGGATCTGGCTTGGGTTTGGCGATTGTCAGATCGATCGTCGCCAGTCATCAGGGTGAAATCGCCATCGATAGTCAAATTAATGTGGGTACAACTGTAACGATTACTTTCAAAAAGTCTGTCATCAGTTCCATCTAAACTTCAACCCGACGATCGATCGCCTACACTAGCAAATCTTAGCGGCGCTATTGGTCAGTTACTAATTGCTATCAATCGCTAGATAAATATCTCGAATATCTTGGGGTAAAGTAGCTTTGAGTTGCTGATAACCTGTCTCGAGATAAGTCGGAATTGCAGTTGGCGAAATCGTCTCGCCTTCCCCTTGCAGATAAGCAGAGATCCGCTGCTCATTCCACTTGAGGTTTTGAGTCATGACAACGATCAGTCGTGACAGTGGCGGAATCCGATCGAGTCCGCGTTCGAGATAGCACCATAATGGTGGTGGCGCATCGCTCAAACAATATCGGATCTGTGCGGGAAAAGGCACTTCGATCTGGTCGATCGTATTACCAGTAATATCGATCAGCCAGTTTTGCCAATTAGTGGCTTCGGCATCTGACGATAATTGTACGCAGTGCAGTTCGTGAAAAATCTGTCGCCAGGCGATCGCAAATAGGTATTCAACCTGAATCGGTGATTCGGCGGCATGTTGGACGACACTATAAACGATCGAGCCGTAGCGACAAAACAAGGCTGTGAAAAATTTGCCTTGGTCGGGATGCAACTGATGTAGGCTAACTAATTCTCGATCGCTATACTTAGCTAGAGACTCGACAATTTGGTGATGGGATTCGGGGAGGGTCGGGATTAACAACATCGATAAAAGATCGCTGGTTGATGCATTGTAGATCCTAATCGATTTGGGGTCATCTTAGGCGATCGAGATTGGGGGTTGGAAATGTGCTCTGGCTTAATTAGGGGATGAGGTGGGCATTTCTGGGCTGACTTTGAAGCAAGCTAAGGATATATTTAAGTTACCGACTATTCCCAAATTTTAAATTTATTTATATGCAAACTACTCCTGCTCCGCAACGAATGCGTAACTTTGCGATCGCGACGATTGCGATCGTGTTGGTAGTTGCACTCGCTTTGGGCGCTCGTACCCAAAACTCTGGTGCGAGCTTAGAGGCTCAGGCTGCACAGGCTCAGCCGCTCGATATCGCGCTGAGTAATGGCAAGCCGACGCTGATGGAATTTTATGCAAATTGGTGTACCAGTTGTCAGGCAATGGCGGCAGATTTGGCCGCAGTCAAATCAGAATTTGGCGATCGAGTCAACTTCTCGATGCTCAATGTGGACAATACTAAATGGCTCCCAGAAGTCACCAAATACCGCGTTGATGGGATTCCGCATTTTGTCTTTTTCGATCGCCAGGGGCAGGTGCTAGCGCAAGCGATCGGCGAACAACCCCGTCAGATTTTAACAGCCAAACTCTCGGCTTTAGCAACGGGTGAAACCTTGTCTACCAGTTCGGAAACAGGAGAGGTTTCCGCATTCAGTCCTAAAGTTACTCCCAACAGCAATAAAAGTCCTAAAACCGATCCTCGCGCTCATGGAGCTTAATTATTAGCTAATTTCGATCGTAATGTCAGTTCGGGATAAGGATATCGATAGAACACTTACCTAATAAGTATGTAAGTGGGATTATTTGTTGAATAAATAATCCCTGAAACCTAGTCGGTGGGCACTGCCCACCCTACATTTCTTTAGAGTTAGAAAAGGGGTTAGTCATAATGGATTGCTAGACGACAGAGATGTGTTGAACACATTGCAGTTTAAATATGGATTTTCCTTCTAATTTTTATTCTATTGTTTCAATACAATACTAAATTCATGAATACCAGTAGTGCAAATCTTTACGTAGATATAACATTAGGAATCACAGGATTTTTACTGTTATTAATTTACTTCATAAACACTGAAGAATATGCTGTATTTCGGCTCGTATATTACTACTATTTAATTGCAGCGCCATGCTTTGGATTACTGAAATTAAGTGAAATTACTTTATTTGCGAAATCAAATATCGATCTAAGTCAGATCAGCCTTGCTGAATCAGATACTGAAAGATCGATTAATAGAAAATCTGAAATAATTATATTATTTCAGATGTTACTGGTATCTTTGCTAATCATATTACCTACTTTAATAGAACTTGTAATTGGAGCCATGTCTATAATTACAAAATATGCTCTAACTGAAAATGTATCAGTTAATGATTTATATGTTATTCATTTTACAACAGCATTTCTAGCCGTAGTTCCTTTGTGTTTAAAAGAAATCAAAGATTCTTCTCCAGATAACATATTAGATAATGCTCAAAAGACTTACATATATTTTTGGACTGTGCTGTTTACACTAGTTGGAATTGCAATAAATACATTAGTTTTAATAAGCGGAGGCTTAATAGGTTTAAATATATGTAATAATCATTTAATCAGCCAGTAGGGTGGGCATTGCCCACAGCTCAAATATATGCGGAGCAAGCTTTCCAGCGCACATATTTCTCGACCGAATTTGGTAGATGTAGATGTAAGCTGGGTAAACTTATGTCGATCGATTGAGGATCGATACTAATTCTTTGCCCACCAACTCTGAGATGCGATATCGATCGCTATCTGATTGCGGCTCGATCGTGAATGGGATTCGATCGCGTGATGTTTGGATGATATCGATCGCTATTTACCGATAGTTATGCCCCAGAAATAATCTCTAATCGCGGCTGCCTCGGTATTAACTTGAATTTTCCGACCCCAGGAATAGATGTCAAAATTTACTCTGGTGCGCTTCTTTTTCACAACTTGAGTTGATGGCTCGATCGAGATATTCCCTAAAATTGTGACCCAATGGTTGGGATAGATCCGATGGAATCGCGATGCAATTAAGGAATTATTACCTAATAATCCTTGCGAATTGATCAGCGCAAATGCGACACCACCAGTATTGATGATATTATTTGCCTCCTGAAGAGCGCGAAATTCATTCCAGAGTGGTGTTGGATAAGATTTAGCAACAGAGTATCCCAGTAACTCGCGTACCCAGCCGCTCATTTCCCAGGGTTTCGTCATACCACCAAATTCGCGGACGAGTCTTGGTGCTTTGGGATGCACGGGGACGACCATATTCGCACAGTCACGCAGCGTCGCTAGGAGCATCCAATCGGCTTGTGCCATGCGAAGATTGCCATAGCTGCGGCACAATCGCCCCGCTGCCACAATTTTTTTGGTAAAACCATCAAAGCTGCCGTGCTCGTATAGACTTTGGCAGATATCGATATAGCGATGTGGTTGTTTGCGAATCAGCTCGAATACTACCGCCGCAGGGCCACAAAATGGCTGTTCGCCCTGTTGGATTTGAAAAGGATCGGCGATGCGATCGCGCAGATCGTTGACGATTTGTTGTTTGTCTAAATGATTCCAGACTCCTGTTTGCGGCGACCTGGCAAATCTGGCAAGCCGTTCGGTGAGACTCGGATCGATTACTGCCGTTGGATCGATGTCGCTACGCATAAATTGATTCGGACGCGATGGGAATGAGTAAGTGGCTCATTATCATGTTACCCGGATTATTGCGAAAATTCATTAGCTCGGCACTGCACGGGCACTAAACCCAGTTGCTAGTTAACGTCAATTCGGGTTAAGGATTTCCCGTTTAGGTCATTCTTTGACTAGTGATTGGTCTTAAGTTACTGGTGGGGCAGAACCCGGATCTGGGGCAATACTTCTCGTTTAATCTAAAAACTAGTTAGTCCGCGTAGGCGGACTTGGCTTCACTAGCAGCGACTTCAGTCGCTAGCAGTTCTTAATCGAGAAGTATTGGGATCTGGGGGAGGCTGTCTTGTCTCATAGTCGGTGCACCGACTATAGCTTTTCGCGTCGGGAAACCCGACGGGCGCGAGCCGCTTCCCCCAGACCCCCCGTTGAAGGCTACCGTGTATACACAAGTTGGCTGGACTTCGTTTTGAGATCTAAATCCCCCCTAACCCCCCTTAAAAAGGGGGGAACCGGACTCTTAGTCCCCTTTTTAAGGGGGATTTAGGGGGATTTCTAGGGTTTTCGCTTTTATCCAGAGATGTGTATACACGGTAGCCGTTGAAGGGCGGAGTGCCGCCCCTCAAACTCCCCTGCACAAGGGTTGGTTAGTGTGTGGCGTAACGCGCTTCGCATTAGCTCCGCAATGGGAATCGATCTGTGGGTAGGGTTTATTGGTTAGATTCGTAGATTAGGGTCGCAGCTTAAATCCTTATCCTGAACTCACGCTAGTTAGCATCAGTTCGGGATCTGACTTGCCGATCGTCAAACAAACTAACTTAGCAAAAGTACTAACATAGAGATAATCCCGATCGCGTAGCGTCGCCTTTGCCGAATCGCTGAATGTAGATTTTCGATCGTGCCTTCTCATTCGTCGAATGCAGAAATATCCGATGGTATGATGCTTGCTGCATGTATATGTGAGCTTTGCGCGTACCAGCAGCAGGTTGTTAACAGCACATCAAACCGATTAACACCAACATGAATAAATCGATCTCTATTGCATCTGCTGGCTTGCTAACCATCTTAGCCAGTCTTGTCACCGTTTCCGCCCGATCGCAACTTCCGAGTTCGCAAACCCAGCCAACCACGAGTCCACAATCGACACCCAATCTACCAACTGGTAGCAATATCATTGGTAAATTCCAATGCGGCAGCAAGACTACTGCAACGGGAGAAATCTCGCTCAGAGCGAATGGTTATTACACAGCCAAAGATGAAAATGGTAAATATCAAGCGATCGACCAAGGATATCGCTTTCTGAGTAGTGCTTTACGCGGACAGTCACTCATAAAGTACCGAAAAAATATGTATTTAATCGATACCAAAAATGAAACGAAAGCAGCAGCTATTATCGCCAATAACAGTAGTACAGAAACATTGAATTGTGCTCCCATCAACCGCAATAATTAACACGATCGAGTATCCAAATTAAGAAATTACGGACATTGCTGAATGCAAGTACGATAAGCGATCTAAACATCGCCAAAAACATCGGTAGATACTGTCTTGTCTCGCTTCTTACGTCGGGAAACCCTTGGAGGGAACCTCCAATAACGACGAGCGCGAGCCGCTTTATGAATTGCCCCTTGTATCCTAGAACAATAGATAGATCGATCGCGTTTGGCGATCGAGCGCCAGCACAGCCGGAAGCGGGAAATTCGGATTGCCCCTAGAGACACCAAGCTCGCAAGTGTAGATTGAATCCCCAACATCCGAACAGTAGCAAACATCAACACTGGACAGTATCAGAGGTCATCTCCACTAGGAGTAAACCTGCATTGACAAGGTAAGTGAAAAAGCTACTATCCGTGCTAGCAACTAAACTTCTAGCAACCAGGTACCCAAGTATGAGTCAGACAGAGCAGGGATTAGACATCTTAGGCATCGATATCAGTAAATCTAAATTTGACGTAGCTCTGATTAAAGGAGGAAGCAATAACAACAAAGTTAAAAACAAAGTATTTGTCAATACACCAGCCGGATTCGAGCAGTTACAACAATGGCTGACGAGTCAAAATGTAACTCAAATCCATTGTTGCATGGAAGCTACCAGTACTTATGGCGATGCCCTCGCACGATTTTTGTTCGAGCACGGGTATGGAGTGAGTATCGTCAATCCGTCTCGCCCAAAAGCTTTTGGGCGCAGCCAATTGAGCCGAACCAAAACTGACCGCACTGATGCTAAAACGATCGCCCAATTTTGTGCGGCTCTGACACCCGCACTATGGACACCACCACCAATTGAGGTCGAACAGTTACAGGCATTAGTACATCGGCTGGACAACCTCAAATCCATGCGGCAACAAGAGTCCAATCGACTTGAAACCGCTGACAGCATTGTGATTGCTGCAATTATACTTTACACGGGCATAACTTGAGCATCGGCGATCGAAGAGATGATAGTCTAGTAAAGTCAAGGAAAAAGTGGAGCTTGAGGGATGAGCAATCTAAACTTTACGGAAGAAGATCGAGAAATATTAAATTATGAAAGATTTCACCATCCTCATCCCAGGGTCCAGTTGAAGATGGAAGTATTATGGCTTAAAAGTCAAAACTTACCTTTAAATATGATTTGTAGGCTAGCAAACATTTCACCTAATACATTGAGAAAATATTGTCAACAATATCAGGCTGGTGGTATAGAAAAACTCAAAGAAATTAACTTTTATCAACCCAAAAGTGAATTAAAATTACATCAGACAACTATCAAAGAGTATTTGAAATTGAATCCTCCAGCTACCATAAATGAAGCTGTAAATCAGATTGAAAATCTTACCGGAATTAAACGCAGTCCAACCCAGATCCAAAAATTCCTGAAATCAATAGGGATGCGATGTTTGAAAGTTGGGGCTATTCCTTCTAAAGCAGATCCCGATGAACAGGAAGAATATAAAATAAATAAGCTAGAACCCAGGTTAGAAGAGGCAAGACAAGGAAAAAGAGCGGTTTTCTTCGTGGATGCGGCTCACTTTGTCATGGGAGCTTTTTTGGGGATGATTTGGTGTTTTCAACGGCTGTTTATTAAGTCACCTTCAGGGAGAAAACGGTTCAATGTGCTGGGAGCATTAAATGCCATTACTCATGAAGTTATTTTGGTTACTAATGACAGCTATATCACTGCTATTCAGATTTGTGAACTTCTGCAAAAATTAGCTGACCTAGGACTGAGCATTCCCATTACTCTGGTTTTAGACAATGCTCGATACCAAAAATGTCGAGTTGTCCAAGATTTAGCTAAATCCTTGGAAATAGAATTACTATACTTGCCGACTTATTCGCCCAATCTAAATTTGATTGAAAGGCTCTGGAAGTTTGTTAAAAAGAAATGTTTATATGGCAAGTATTATGAGGATTTTACTCAGTTCTCATCAGCCATCTCTGAATGTCTAAATGATGCTCATCTGCAACATAAAAAAGAGCTTGATTCCTTGCTCACACTCCGCTTTCAGCATTTTGACAAAGCTCAGGTTATGACCGTTTAAAGTATACCACTCATATTGAGTTTCTGGCTCAACAAATTGTTGCTACAGAAGCTCTCATTCGCGACCATTTTGACCAACATCCGCATCTGAAGGCTCAACGGGATTTAATCACCTCGATTCCCGGTATCGCCCAGGCTACTGCCTCAGCAATCTTGGCCGAGATTCGCGATGTGAGTGCGTTTGAGAGTGCTGACCAGTTGGCTGCTTTTGCTGGTTTAACCCCTAGCGAGTTTTCCTCTGGTTCTTCGGTACATGGCAAACCGCGATTATCCAAAATTGGCAACCGCAGTTTACGTAAGGTTTTGTACATGCCTGCGCTGGTGGCTCGTCGTTATAATCCACTGATTCGGGCTTTTTGCGAGCGGTTGCTCGCTAAAGGGAAGTCGAAAATGGCTGTTATTGGTGCAGCGATGCACAAATTGTTGCGTCAGGTCTTTGGTGTACTCAAATCAGGACAACCTTTCGACCCTAATTTTCTCTCTTCCCCCTCTTGACTCTCAAGACAGTATCTACCGATGTTTTCATACCTACCTGTTAGCGCTTACATCCGATGTTCTTGACTTTGCCAAAATTGCTCGGCGAAGGCGACAGTCGGGTGCATGGGAGCCTTTGGCTTGGTTTTCAGCGACATTGCTGTATCGCTGAGATATTTGTCACCCTTCTTATGATTGCAGGTCTCACAGGCGATCGCGACGTTATCCCAGGTATGGGTACCACCCTTGGAACGGGGAATGACGTGATCGATCGTCAGCGCTCTGGTGCTCCCGCAGTACTGACACCGATGTCCGTCCCGCCTAAGCAGTTCGCGCCGACTGACGCTCGGCATCTTCCACAGCCGTTCGGCGGTAGAGATTTTTAGCCGGATATGGTGCGGTACTTCGATCGTAACCGAGGGAGAGTGCAATTCCCATACGAGTTTGGTTTCTTGTAAGTCTAGCGGTTCGGCTCTGCCACTGATAAGTAACGTGATGGCACGACGGATATTAATCCGTGCCATGGGTAAGTAGTTGGTCGAAAATACGACTACAGAGTTATTGAGTACGGATGGAATGGTGGACCTATGTTCGATCGTGGCAGGTTGCATGATATTTAGCCTCCTAACAAACAACCCCCGTTGTCTGCGAGAGACAAGCGGGGGTTACAAGAAGATGTGAATATGTTTTCTTGTTATTTTTTCAACTATGTAACGTCCAGAATGGAGTTACAACAGTTTCTTTCCCGCAATGGTGGAATGGTAGTAGATGCTGTGGTTTGAGATCCGCAGTCGCAATACTCGATATCTCGCGACGAGCGCCGCAATTACTATCTGCGACAGCAATTCGTTTGGCGTTGTCTAGTTGCCACAAATTGCTTCCACCGCGCATTAGAGCGATGAAATTATTTTGGCTGACTGAGGCGATCGCGAGATTAAACACTGATTGGTTACGGGTTAATACTGAAGTTCGGGGTAGCTGAAACTTGGAATTTATTTGGTTAGCGCTAAAATACTAACTAACCCCTAATCATACAATAATCTTTACTTGCATGTCTAGTAGGTCGAGCCTAAATTCGTACATCATTCTTGCTAATATATAAATAGGCTAGCTAAGCAAGCTGCGTAAAAAGTATCACATCTTCGGGTGGAATCGCAGTGGGATAATTAACGGAGTAAACGATCCCGTTCTAGTAAGACTACGCCAGCGCTGAAGATTAGCTCCTCATCATACTTCAGGAAAAATTATCATGGATGGAAATTCGGTATTTTCTGCTGCACCAGCAGACAGTAGCCGTGCGGATGCAGCCGCACGAGTAGAACCAACAGACTCGATCGATGTTTCAGAGCAAAGGCTACATCAACGCGTGACATTAGCTGATTATATTTATCCAGCCATCCAAAAACAATATATTGCGATCCTGACGCATGAGTCAGATGTACTCGCTACTGGCGATCTCGAAGCCGTACATCAAATGCGGGTGAGTCTACGTCGCTTGCGATCGATCCTGCAAGCATTTGCGCCGATTATCGATATTCCCAAGGTCATGGGCAATAAACCGATCGGCAAAATTGCTAAAATTCTTGGAAAAGTTCGCGATTTGGACGTATTACAACAAACATGTAAAAACGATCGAGATAATTTGCCAGATTCAGAGCGAGAGTATTTAGAAGAAGTCCGTTCTAAGCTGGTCAAACGCCGTCGCAAAGCAGTTGATAAAGCTCAGACGATGCTAGTCGAGCGCGAATATCAATATTTTAAATTGGCCCTAAATAATTGGCTGAACGAGCCTCAATATACGCCAGTAATTAACGTCCCGATCGAGTCGATCTTACCAGATTTATTACTGTCGGTTGTGGGTCAACTATTTCTCAATCCAGCTTGGTGGGTAGGGATCGATGTAGCAGCAGCCACCGATCCAGAAGTCGCAGTTGGTGACTTATTGAAGGCTCGCGGTTCGGTATTTCATGGCCTCCGTAAGCAAGTGAAGGCAACTCGTTATCTGATGGAATTATTTCCCGATCGATACAATCCGCTCTACAATGATTATCTCAAAGACTTTAAACAAATTCATCAATTACTAGGTAGTATTCAAGATAGTGTGGTTCTCGAAGATTTTATCCAGCGAATTTTGGGCAAGCGAGCCGTTACCAAGCTACCTGAAATGTACGCCCAAATCGCTCGGGATAATTATCTCACTTGGCAAAATTGGCAACCAATTCAACACCGCTACCAACAATTATCCACAAAACAAGACCTTCAGTTATTATTGATGCAGGTTACGATTCATAATTCCTGATTTTATGCCCTTAGATAGTACCGATACATTTCTCGATTACTCAAGTTTGGAGTGGCTGGCACTGCCACCACTAGATAACGATACGATCTGGGCGATTCTCAACGAATCGATAACCGATCTGCAAGTAAATCAGATCTTGTGGCACTATTTGGGTTATCGATACGATCGAGTGGGGAATACTTGGGATGTGAGCGAAGTTGCGCTGGACTGGGTGGAGGCTTATCCCACACCTCCAGATTTTATCGCCAGTCGTCCAGCAACGGTCAAGCTCACTCGATCGATTCCTGCTGAGCATAAGCAACTACTCAAGGAACAGCTAGGCTTTAAGGGTTATAAAATCGGCGATTTCGGCCCACGTCAAACCCGACGAGCGACGGCGGCGAGTTGGCTGTTAAGTTACATGGCAATAAATTCGGAACCCACCCCACCCTATCGGGCACCCCTCCTAGGAGGGGAATAAAAAGAGGGAGGTCACGAATAAGTTAGTTTAATTAGGGGGCACATATGGCACGGGTAATGATCGTTGGAGCGGGTGGAGTTGGCAATGTCGTCGCACATAAGTGCGCCGCACAAGCCGAGTTTACAGATATTTTGCTGGCAAGTAGGAGCGTGGATAAATGCGATCGCATTGCTGAGCGAATTGGCTCGCCAAAAGTCACGACAGCTTCACTAGATGCTGATGTTGTGGCAAATACCGTCAAACTAATTAAAGAATTTCAGCCCGATATTCTGATCAACGTGGCACTACCTTATCAAGATTTAGTGCTGATGGATGCGTGTTTGGAAACGGGCATCCACTATTTGGATACTGCCAATTATGAGCCACTGGATGAGGCAAAATTTGAATATAGTTGGCAGTGGAAATATCACGATCGATTTAAAGCGGCGGGACTGACGGCAATCCTCGGTTGTGGCTTCGATCCTGGTGTCACGGGCGTTTTTAGTGCGTATGCCTTGAAACACTATTTCGATGAGATTCACTATCTCGATATTATCGATTGCAACGATGGCAATCATGGCAAGGCATTTGCGACCAATTTCAATCCCGAAATTAATATCCGTGAAATCACCGCACCAGGGCAATATTTTGACAACGGTAAATGGGTAGAAATCCCCGCACTCTCGATTCATCGCCCGATTCCTTATCCCGAAATCGGCGATCGCGAGTCGTATTTGCTCTATCATGAAGAGCTAGAATCATTGGTGAAAAACATTCCAACCATCAAGCGCGCGCGGTTTTGGATGACATTTTCGGAGAGTTATATTACGCACCTGAAAGTACTAGAAAATATCGGCATGACACGAATCGATCCGATCGATTATGAAGGCCAACAAATCATCCCCTTAAAGTTCCTGAAAGCACTTCTCCCCGAACCGTCATCCTTAGCGACAAATTACACTGGACAAACTTCGATCGGTTGTCACATTCAAGGGATCAAAGATGGTGTCGAGCGGAAATATTACGTCTACAATAACTGTCAACATGCCGCCGCATATGCAGAAGTCGGTTCGCAAGGTATCTCTTATACAACTGGCGTACCTGCGGTCATCGGCGCACTGATGGTAGTTAATGGTACCTGGAAACAACCAGGAGTATTTAATGTCGAACAACTCGATCCCGATCCATTCATGCAATTATTAGGGCCATTAGGCTTGCCGTGGCATGAAGTTATCGATGGTGTTTCACCATTTGAAGATACATAAACTCACATCTTGCACCAATATATAAGGACTAGTAAAAGCGGAGATTCTGAGGGTACCCACAAGGGGCACCCCTACACAATTAACCTGTAGCAGGGTGGTTTCATACACCGGAATAAAAATCTCTTAGTTCACTTCAGTGAACTTTCGCTATTAGCCCCGAATTCATTCGAGGGTGGTTGAAGACTAAGCTCCAAGGTTTGTGAATTTTCTTTTCTTGTCTGAAACCACCCTGCTACACAATTAACCTGTAGGGGTGCCCCTTGTGGGTACCCTGGATCTACTAAGCAATAGTCTATTTAAACTGTCTTGTCTTGCTTCCACGATCGGGGTTCCCTACTAGAACAAGCCGCTGGTGCAAGATGTGAGTAGATTCTCTAATGCCCCTCACACTCACTTGACATGACACAACTCAATCACGAAGTTTTTAAAAATATTCCGTCGCCCTGCTTTGTATTAGAAAAAGCATTACTCGATCGCAACCTCGCGATCTTCGCGAGAGTACAAAAAGAAGCCCCAATCCGCATCATGCTGGCACTCAAGGGATTCTCGCTCTTTCATAGCTTTCCGCAGATTCGCACCACCCTGCAAGGTGCATCAGCTAGTTCGCTATGGGAAGCACGATTAGCCGCAGAAGAATTTGGTAGCGAAGTCCACGTCTATTCACCTGCGTATCGCGACGAAGATCTGCTAGAAATTTTGCCCCTAGCAGCGCACCTGACATTCAATTCGATTTCACAGTGGGAACACTTTCGATCGCAAGTTACAGCCTACACGCCAAATAAACCCTCAGTCGGACTGCGAATAAATCCCCAATATTCTCCAGTTCAAACCGCCCTTTACAATCCTTGTCAGCCATCAACACGATTGGGAATTTCGCCGTCACACCTTGGCGATACACTACCAGCTGGAATAGATGGCTTTTTATCGCACAATCTTTGCGAAAGTGACTCCTACGCACTTGAAAAAACCCTCGCGAATATCGAACACTATTTCGGACAATACTTGCCTCAACTCAAGTGGTTGAATTTAGGCGGCGGTCATCTAATGACGCAAAAAGATTACAATGTCGAACATGCGATCGAGGTCTTAAATGCCTTCCATTCGCGCCATCCACACATCGAACTCTGGATGGAACCAGGTTCGGCAATTGTGTGGGAAACCGGATTTTTGATGGGTACGGTACTCGATCTGATTCAGGCTGACGATCTAATGAATGTGATGTTGGATCTATCTTTTACCGCGCATATGCCCGACTGCCTCGAAATGCCCTACAAGCCAGTGATTCGCGGTGCGCGAGATCCACAAGTAGGCGATAAAGTATATCGGATGGGTGGCTCTAGTTGCTTAGCGGGTGATTTTCTAGGAGATTATGCTTTCGACAGCGATTTAGCGATCGGCGATCGATTGATTTTTGAAGATATGATGCACTATACGATGGTCAAAACTTCGATGTTTAATGGAGTCGTACATCCATCGATCGGCGCAATTGAAAAAGATGGTAATTTCAAGCTGTGGCGTAAGTTTGAATATGAAGACTATCGCTCGCGACTCGGCTAAAATTATCTTTAAAAACCCGATCGTTCGATTCTAGATAAAACACTCAAACAGAGCGGAACGGGTGGTAAATAGTACGATCGAGATTATTAAATTTCCTGACAGTCGAGCGGATCGTGGGAACCTCGGAATAGTTCGATCCTGTCACTAAAAGTAAATACCTATCGATCTCCTTTTACCCGTTTATGCAACTCCCCCGCATTCTCTCGATCCTAGCAACGACACTTTTAATCCAGACGAGCCAGCTTACCCCCAGTCGATCTGCCGAACCCACATATATCAACAACACATTTGCCGCCAAACAATTACTCGGTGAGCATAAGATTAATCTTCAGTGGATCGGTTGGGATAATTGGCGGGAATTTGGCGATTTGCAAGTTGTCGATCGTCAAGGTACGTTATATATGAAAGGGCGACAAACCAAAGGCGATGATTATCTCGAAATCGATGGTGAGGTAGTAAGTATTAAGGCACGAGAGTTCGTTTTTCAAGGCTCGATCGTTACGCGCGTCAGTCATAACAACAACGGTAAACCCTGCGAACGTTATGGCAAAATGCTTTTTAAAATCACTCAAAACCGTAAATATTGGCGATTGCAGGAAATGCAAAGCCCTTGTGGTATCGAAACTGACTATGTTGATATCTTCATGCGTTAACAGTGAAGTAGTAATTTCATAGATCGGGTAATGCCATCTATCTCTCTACAATAAATGCGATTATCTTCGGTAGGTGATGCCAACGAGTAAATAAATAGCGATCGATAGGACAAATAGAATATATTAGTTTTAATATCCTACATTCAGCAGGTTAGATTTAAAATAAAGTATTTTTATTAAAGCGAGTTCAGAGGAGTCAAATGTCGCCAAGCAATAAGATCGAGGTACAAGACATAGACCACCTAGGTATAATTGCGGCAATCATCGATGATATTGGAATAGTAGAGATAATCGATCGAGAGCTAGGAAGCCATCCACAAGAGAAGGTGAGTGCGGGGCAAGCAGTGAAAGCGATGATTTTGAACTGTATGGGTTTCTTAACCGCTCCATTATATTTATTCAGTGAGTTTTTCACAGGAAAAGCTACTGAGCACCTAATTGGCAAAGGAGTAAAAGCAGAGTACTTAAATGAAAGTAGGCTGGGAAGAGTAATGGATCAAATATATGGATATGGAATTACATTGCTTTTTGTGAAAATAGCATCAGAGATGGCTAATAAGTTTGGGATTAGCAGTAAGAATGGACATCTTGATGGTACCAGTATTTCGGTAGATGGGCAATACAGAATAGAAGGAGAAGACGAGACTTTAGTAGAGAATGAATCATCAGAACCAATAGGAATCACAATAACACAAGGATATTCGCGAGACCATCGCCCAGACTTGAAGCAATTCACACTGCATTTGCTGACAAGTGAAGAAGAAGGAATACCATTATTCATGAATGTAGGGAATGGGAATACAGCAGATCAAAGTGCTTTCCCTGAAGTGATTAAAGCATTTCGTTCACAATGGCAAGGAGAACAGATTGATTTATTCACAATGGATGCAGCATTTTATAATGAACCAAATATCAAAGATTTTGGTGATAGTATCAAATGGATTAGTCGAGTACCAGAAACAATAAAAGCTGCACAGGAACTAACAGAGAAACTATTGCCTGAGCAGTTTACCGAATCCGATGATAAAGGATACCGCTTTTGTACTGTTTGCAGTAATTATGCAGGTGTTAATCAGCAATGGGTGGTAGTCGAAAGTCGGCAACGGATGGAATCAGATTTGAAAAGTTCTGCCAAAAAGATTGAGAAGTTATTGAAAGAGAAAGAGAAAAAACTTGATAGTTTAATGAATAAAGAATTTGCTTGTGAATCGGATGCCATAAGTGCAATGAATGAGTTCAAAAAAACACTTAAATATCATAATATTGATGAATTGCAAGTTTTAGCTCAAGCGCATTATGCCCAAAAAGGTCGTCCTAGTCTTAGCCAAAAACCCACTCATCACTCTTTTCATATTCGAGCAAGTCTCGTGGAGAATTCTTTGGCCTTAGCCACACTTCGGCAAAAAGCTGGCCGTTTTGTTCTTGCTACTAACTCGCTTGATGACCAAAAATGGTCAGATAGCAACATCTTGCGCGAATACAAAGGTCAACAACCCACTGAGCGAGGATTTCGTTTTCTCAAAGACCCTTTGTTTTTTGCTTCTAGTATTTTCCTCAAAAATACCAAAAGAATTATGGCTCTAGCTATGCTCATGACCTTAGCATTGATGGTTTATAGTTTGGGGCAACGTCAACTCAGACTGGCATTACAACAGGCTAGTGCCACTTTACCTGACCAAAAGGGTAAACCGAGTGTTCGTCCAACCTTGCGCTGGATACTTCAGTGCTTTCTTTCTGTCCATTTAGTTTTTCTTGACGACATTAAGTTCCAGATCAAGCTCTCTGCACGACAACTTCTTATTCTGCAATTTCTTGGTGTTTCCTCTCGCAAATATTATTTTTTGTCGTGAACAACCTGCTGAATGTAGGTTAATATAATAAGCCGAAGTCATTGCTCAGTCTCTATTTGAAGTGGTGGGCAATGCCCACCCTACTTTTCTAAAGCATCGTAAGTATAGCTGGTGGTATTCCCGACCGAATCCGTAATCGAGAGAATATTCCCGACAGCATCGTAGGCGGTGGTGGTGGGATTGTTCTTGGCATCGATGACTCGAACTTGTCGATTCCCCTTCAGGGAGGCTACGCCAACGAGTTTATGGTAGATGTAGGTAGTCGTGTGACCCAGTGCATCGGTAACGGAGGTACGATTGCCGACATTATCGTAGGCGTAAGTAGTCGTGTGTCCGAGTTCGTCGGTGGTGGAGACGATGTTACCGACAGCATCGTAGCTCGTAGTTTGAGTGTTGCCGAGGGCATCGGTGGCAGAGATCTGACGACCTAGAGCGTCATAAGTATACGATTTACTAACAGCTCCATATCAATTTATGAGGTGGGCAAATAATTAGTATCATTTCGATCGATTGACAAGAATTTGCCCACCCTACGAGGGAGAATATCTTTTTTCTAATGATTTGATTCTGATGATTCGTATAGAGATTGATGGTTGTTGAGATGTATAGATTGAGAATAATCTATCCAATTTTTATCAACCATTATTGAAAACGAAATACGATTTGCGCTAAATACTCCAGCCGCCATAATACCTTGTGGAGAGTTGTCCATAACAACCATTCCTTTAGGAATCTTAAAAATAACTTTTGTATCATCATAGAAACTCATAATATTTAAATCTCTTTTTAAAATTCCTAGTTGATAAGTTGGTCTATTCAGATAATCCACCAAAAATATAAAATTCAACAAAATAGATGTAGCAAAGATTAAGTTAATTATTATTTTATACTTCATTGGGAGTCGTCCTCGTCTCAAGTGAACACATGCAACTTTCTGAAAGTAATATCCAAGGTTCATGTACTCTTAGTTGGCTTAATCGATTTTGGCATTTGGGTAAAGTCACCACATGAAACAACACCACACCTAAAAATAGCGCGATGCCGATATTCAGAAAAATCGTACTAAATATCCCCGCCGCACTCAAGCCAAACCCTACCATAATCAGCAGTGGTGCGATATTAGAACCCAAACTTGCTACTGGAACTAATGCCGCCCGAATATTCATCTGCTTGTAGCATTTTGTAATCTTTATATTACATTTTATTCTACGCTGGGCGGTATGTATCGCATTTTTAACAGGATGCGATCGCCTTAACTACTTTGAAATAACCAAATCCCGCTGTCAGTTATCCCAGAATCATCGGGTGTAACTAAGAGAAAATGCAAGCCATGCACGAGTTTTTTTCGTGCTTCATAAAGTCTGGCAGCTTGGCTGACTTCAGTATCATTAAATGTTAGCATCACCCACCGATCGGCCAAACCAGCATCTAAGACTAACCCGCCAGGATCGTCACCGAGATAATTGAGGCTGACAGGTTCCGTTTCGGCGATCCACCGCGCCAAGCGCATCGATTGCTTGCCCCCGTAAATGATGACTCCAGGGATGGCGACATTGCCGCCTAGCCCCCAATGCGGTGGTAATAAATAGTCTGGCATCGAGTAGATTGGAATCGGTCGATCGGTAAAATCGGTGACTAATTCTTTGGCTGGGAGCGTGACAAATTGCCACTTATCACCCATTAAGATGTCGGGAATAGGTAATGGTGGTGGCGACTCGATCGCGAGTGGTTGATAATTAGGAATACCATAGCTTTGAGTCTGTTGTTGTAATAGTTTCTTGAGAGCGATCGTGCGACGAGTAGCCACAACTTCGATACCCAATTTCTGCCCAGCTGCTCGTACCAAACCTAAACTCTGCGGTCGAAAGACTTGAATTTCTTGAGGTAATTTATCGCCTGCGGCTAACCGAATCTGCGTCGCAATCCAATCGGAATTCACCTGCTGTTGCGGACAAATTGCCGTGTGGTACCATCCGCCTTCAGCAGCACAGATAACTAGTTCCCATAAAGTTTCCCCTCGATCGTTATGTTGGGGACGGCTTGAAATATCAGCTTGCCAAATACTCATAGAGCGATTCTCTGTCTCTGCGCTCTTTGCGCCTCTGCGGTTAAAAAAATAACAATCGAAAAGACAATTACCTTCTCGATCTCAATTATTATCTAATTAGCGATGCACAAATATTAATGAGACTAAACCGATCTCAAACCTAAATGGTGGGCAGTCCGGTCGCCCCAGTAGGGTGGGCACTGCCCACCATCTAGATTTCAGGTATAATCTATCTTATAAATAATTGCACCTACCTACTTTTCGATCGGTTGAAAGCTGAATATTAATAAATCGGCTAAATGATGTGGGCAATGCCCACCCTACAAAAAGCTAGATTCTACTTTAGACTTTCAACTTTTTAATTATTCCCATTCGATCGTACCAGGTGGCTTAGAAGTAATGTCATAAACCACTCGATTTACACCTTTGACTTCATTTACGATCCGATTGGAAACTATCTCTAGAAACTCATACGGTACCCGCGACCAATCAGCTGTCATGCCATCTTCACTAGATACGCACCGCAAGACGATCGGGTGAGCATAAGTACGTTGGTCGCCCATCACACCGACGCTATTTACATCAGCTAATAGCACGGCAAATGCTTGCCAAAGCTTATGATAAAGTCCCTGTTTATTAACTTCCTGACGCACGATCAGATCGGCATCACGGAGGATATTTAAGCGTTCGGCGGTGACTTCACCGATAATTCGAATTGCTAAGCCAGGGCCTGGAAAGGGTTGACGGGTAACGATTTCTTCGGGTAACCCGATCGACCGTCCCACTTTTCGCACTTCATCTTTAAATAATTTGCGGAGGGGTTCAACGAGTTTAAATTGAAGATCTTTTGGCAAACCACCAACATTATGATGGCTTTTAATCTTAACAGCTACACGTTCGCCACTTTGGGGATCGACATTGGTATCTGCTGACTCGATTACGTCGGGATACAAAGTACCTTGAGCGAGATAATCGAATGGCCCCAAGCGTTTTGATTCGGATTCAAATACCCGAATAAATTCAGTACCGATAATTTTCCGTTTGGTTTCAGGATCTGTCACTCCAGCAACGGCATTGATAAACCGCTCCCGTGCCATCACATATTCAACCTTAATATGGAATTGGTCTTTAAATAGTGCGACGAGACGTTCTGGTTCGAGCTTCCGCATGAACCCTTGATCGATGAACATACATGTCAATTGGTCGCCGATCGCGCGATGCAATAGGAATGCTAAAGTCGAAGAATCGACACCACCAGATAATGCTAATAAGACGCGTTTATCGCCAACTCGCGCGCGAATATTCCGGATGGCTTCTTCTACAAATGCTTCCGTCGTCCATGTTGGCTGACAGCCGCAAATATGATAGACAAAATTACGAATTAAGGCAATCCCACCGATCGAATGCACGACTTCGGGGTGAAACTGCACGCCATAGAGTTTGCGCTGGTGGTGGGCAATCGCCGCACATGGAGTATTCTCAGTGTGAGCGATTAGCTCGAATCCCGTTGGGAGTTTTTCACAGGAGTCGCCATGACTCATCCACATTGTCGATCCGGTTTCGACATTGGTGAGGAGATCGATCGGATCGTCAATTAGAATTTCAGCTTTACCATACTCGGCTTTTTTTGCCTTGACGACCTCACCGCCGAGTTGCTGCACCATCAATTGCATCCCGTAACAAACACCCAATACTGGAATTCCTAGATTCCAGATTTCCGGATCGCATTTGGGTGCCCGCTCGTCATACACCGAACTAGGGCCACCAGAAAGGATGATTCCCTTCGGATTTAATAGTTTCAGTTGTGCGGCAGTAGTACGATAAGAGATGACTTCTGAATAAACTTGGGTCTCACGAATTCTACGGGCGATCAGTTCGGAATACTGGGAGCCGAAGTCCAGAATTACGACCATTTGATGATTTAATTTTGCTTCCCCTAATGGATTTTCTATAGGGTGTAGAGCTGTTGCAGCGATGTCTGTTTGCGTTGTCACGACGGACTCCCAGTAAGGTAATACGGTAGATGACGAATTTTCCCACTAACTTTAGAAAAGTGGGTAACTCCTCGAATTTAAAGAGTCATCTCAAAAACGACAAATAGGAAGCTAATTAAAATTATTTATATTCGATCGAGTCTAGCATAATTGCCCCACAAATGTTGCCCCAGTGGGACTAGATCCAATGATTTCACGGGATCGATCGAATACTAGCGAACCAACACTTACCTGTTGTTGTGTCTGGTTATAAATATATTCCGTCGCTCGTTCGTCGATCCGAGCTGTCAGATATCCATAAATTTGATTCACCCAGTCGCTCCCTTCCCTGAGATCGATCGATCTGAGATATTTCAATACATCCTCCGCTGTCTGACAATCGAATAAACCAGCCAATAGTTCTGCGGGCAAACCCATCCGCGCCGCCGCCGCTACTAAAATTTCCAATCTCCCATCAGCTAAATGATGATGGGTATGAAATATTCCCCCCGCCAACTTAATCAGTTTGCCATGATAGCCAAATAGCAACAATTTCGGCACCCCCACTACTCCTGCCTCAGCAAGTAATGGCCCCAACCAATTCGCTGTCTTAATAATTCGATCGCGCCCAATCCCCATTTTCTGCGCCAAGTCCAACCCATTTTCCCCAATGCAAAAAACTAATGGATATTCCTGTGGCTCCAGCAACCCCCTGTGTTCAAGGGGCTGCTCATCACTATTAGCCAAATCCCCTCCTCGGAGGGGTGCCCGTAGGGTGGGGTGGGTTCCGGAGTCCCCAACCCTAGAGCGCAATTCCGTCAAACAAACCTCCAATTGCCCTGGCGCGCTCAAAGGTTGCGAAATACCTGAGGTACCTAATAAAGACAACCCCTCCACCACTCCAAACGCAGCATTCGACGTGCGCGTCGCCAGTGTCCTCCCTTCTGGTAACACAATCGTGACCCTAATCTTTTCTCCAGCTCCCAACAACGGGGCTAAATTCGCCTGTAATAGCTGCTGGGCATAACTATAGATTGCAGGTGCATCATCCAAATTTGACTGCTTGCCGACCCCTTCACCCCCCAGGATAACGATCGATCTTACCTGGCTAGGATCTGCCCACTCTACTACTGCCCAAACTGGAGTGTCGCGCGTTAAATCCAGGTTATCGCCAGGGTCGCTATGAGTTATCCCCAGGGCTATCCCCGATCGAATTAAGGCAGCACTATCGATCGAAATTTCTATCCGCCCAGGTGGGGTAATTAAATCTAGGTTGACGACAGACTTATCTCCCGGCAATCTCTGTAAACATTGTAATGCCGCGATCGCACTAGCAGTCGCAAAGACAGGGAGGGTATAACCAGAGCGCATGGTTGGAAAATGTTTAAAAACCTAAAAAACTGACTTTAGAGGGTGTCGGAAAAGCTGATAGCGGTTAAAACCGCCGCTAGTGCTGCAAAGTCTGCCTGTCTTGGCACGCTAAACCTGGAGGAAACCTCCAGATCGCTCGCCGCTCCGCAGACTAAGGTTTTCTGCAACCTGCGGAGGCAGATTTTGTACATGTAGCCGCGATTTCAATCGCTAGGCTACCAAATCTGGGACTTTTCAGACACTCTCTTACTATCTAACTGGAGTTTAGACTAAAAAAGAGACAAAGGCAGCCACAGAAGAACTGAGGCTGCCTAAGCGGGACACAATGAGTTTGAAAAACACAACTCATCCAATCCTTGAAATGATTTGTCTCGATCGTTTTTAGTCCAAACACCAATCGCTGCTAATGTCGCAGATATGAGTTTAGTGAGGATTTCCTAAGACTTCTGCTTTGACTCGATCGAACTTTTCCGCCAGTTTGTGACGGTCTTGCTCGCGAAGCAAGTAATCCCAAATAAATTTCACCACATATACCAAACCAACGATTTCAAGCAACGGTGCAACTAATGGCAGATCGTCGATCGCATCGAGTCCAGCAAACAGCAGTTTAGCAGCTACAAGAGCGAGGAAAAATACACCTAAATTGATTAATAATTGGCGATTATTTTGGAAGAATGCTGGAATAGCTGATAATATTTCGTCAAATACTCCCGGTGCTTTAGCTTGAACTGTCTCCCAAGTTTCTTGGGCAGCATCAATTGTTGAGTCAACTGTATTCATCACAGCTTCTTTAGGAGAGTCAGTTGTTGACTCTACCGCTCTCATCACATCCTCCGTCGCCGGGAGATCTTCTGGATCCGTGAGCGATCGACCAGGATCGATCGATGGCTCGGTAATAGCGATATCGACTGATTTGGTGGCAGCTTCCTCGTCGATCTTCATCTCCGGCTCATCAGCCATAGCTGGTGGTTCGTCATAATTGATGACTGTTTCCGATGGAATATCGATCGAGCTGACTGATTCATGCATCGCAGGCGCGTCTTTCAAGGATGTTTCTACCGATTCCTCATCTGTAACTACCGACTGATTAGGAGTAGAATTGGCTTCCGCTTTAGCTTCTGCTTCTGCTTCTTCTTGCGCATACTCATCGAGTCGCATAATTTCGTGTAACGCAATATCAGATTTCATGGTAGGAATCCCAATTATAAAAATAAAGAATAAAAGTTGAATCGAGCGAAGATTTATTCACTTTGAAATAGATTTTCATTGTAGACGAACCCAAATTTCATCAGTATTCTGTTATCTACAAGCTATTAGCTCAGTGCGATTAGACCTTCACCTTTCCAGCTACATACTTTACATATTAAAAATCCAGCTACGTTGCAGCATCATTCAATCGACCGATCTATTCACAATCATTAGATAGAGAAAAAATTATTCGCTTCAGACTAGCCACAGCCAAATAAATTCCTGGCTTCTAGATGAAGCCAGGAATCTTAATATTCGGCGCAACTAAACAGGTTTAGTTGCGCGTGTTGTGCCGATCGGGTTGCGAGTCGCGTGTTTAGAGTGAGAATTAGCCACCCGTAGAGGCGGCTAGCTCGGCTAAACGCTCCTGTTGGTCTTGAGAGATGCAACTTTGAATAACGTCCTCCAGATCGCCTGTTAGCACCTTCTCTAAGCCGAAATTTTGCCCCAAACGGTGGTCGGTGGCGCGGTTGTCTTTATAGTTATAGGTGCGGATTTTTTCCGATCGCGAGCCAGTGCCGACTTGAGAACGCCGCATAGAAGTTACTTCTTCTTGTTGTTCTCGCAACTTGATATCGTACAACTTCGCGCGCAAGATTTGCATGGCGCGTTCTTTATTCTGCCGTTGAGAACGTTCTTCCGTACAGAAAATCCGAATTCCCGTTGGTTTGTGGAATAAATCCGCTGCGGTTTCTACTTTGTTGACGTTTTGTCCGCCAGCACCACCCGATCGAGCGGTACTCATTTCAATATCTTTCGGATCGATAAAGATCTCGACTTCATCAACTTCGGGCATAATTGCCACGGTAGCGGTAGAAGTATGCACTCGTCCGCCAGATTCAGTTAAAGGTACCCGTTGCACACGATGGACACCAGCCTCAAACTTGAGTTGACTATAGACTCGATCGCCAGTAATCTCTAGTACAGCTTCTTTAAATCCACCCATTTCTGCGAGCGATTCACTCACGAGGAAGACTTTCCATTTCTGGGTTTCTGCATAGCGGGAATACATCCTCACCAAGTCGCCTGCCCAAATTCCCGCTTCATCGCCACCAGTACCCGCCCGAATTTCCAACATGATGTTTCGCTCATCATTTGGATCTTTAGGTAATAGTAAAACCTTCAGTTTACTTTCGAGTTCGTTACTTTTGGCTTCGAGTTCGCCTGCTTCGATCGTTGCCATTTCTTGGAGTTCGAGATCGTTGCCCGAATCTTTGACGAGTTGGCGAGTAGTGGCGATATCTTCTTGAACTTGTTTCCAAGTATCAAAGGTTTCGACGACTTCTTCGAGTGCGGCGCGAGCTTTACCGATCCGCTGCATCTCGCTCGGATCTCTGGCGATGTCCGGATCGCCTAATTTTCGGGTAAGTTCGTGAAATGTCTGTTCGACGGATCTTAATTTATCGAGTAAGTATGATTCTGCCATGATGTTTGTAGTGAATAGGGGATAGAAAAGAATAGAGTGTAGGTTGGGTTGAGCCGAGCGCAACCCAACATTATCGATCGTCAAGTAGCTAGAAGTGATAGAAGTGATAAAGAATAAATAGTCGCATATGAGTTAATAATAGTAATTAAATAATTGGCAGGATTAAAGCTAGAGTGGATATTATGTCTGGACGGTAAATCGATCTGGATGAATACCATGATTGACCCAGACGATCGCTTCTTCTGCACTAGTCATGTCTGGCGGTACTCTTAGTATGTGAATGTGTCCCGTTGACGGACAAGTCATCTTCAATAATGCGATTGGTTCCTTACCCACAGGTTTCTGAGGCCATGTTAGTCCTTCAAAAACTGGCTGAAAATCGTCTATTTTCAACAATACATATTCTCGCCAAGTATCGACTTTTATTGCGTTGAGTACTTCGCAGATTTTTTCATATCCAACTCGATCGATTATCCTACGCCTGATTTCTACATTATGCTCGTCTAATAACCATTCTGGCTTCCATTCACTTAGCTTAGTCCAATAGCGACGAGGTAGCTCTGATCTAAGGAATTTAACACTATTTAGATTTGGTAATTCATTCAAAATAGATAGATCCGTCAGAGAATTAAATCCAAACCGTATAGAGTTTAAGCGTTTTAAACCACACAAACTTTCTGGCAAGCATTGTAGTTGCCGCGCAGATATATATAAGTCATAAGAGTTTAACCAGTAAGAGAAACGTATTGTTATTTCACCAGACCTTGAATTCCATCTATCGTTTGGAGCTACAATTGAGTGCAAAAATGGTGGGTAGATATCTGCTTCCCAAGAGAAATTTGTTAATTTTGGCAATTTACCTATATGGGATAAAAAGCGATCGATTGTTTCTTGTACTAATAAATGAGCAGCATTATCATCTACAAAAATACTGTGCGAACCATATCTGCTGCTAATTACATTTTTGAAACTATCTAAATCTGACAAGATAAAGTCTAAATATTCAGTCCCAATATCAATTCGAGTAATATCTGGCTTTCTATCTATTTTCAACTCTGTTGGTAAATTGCACTGACAAATATCTAGTTTGGGAATATTTTTAAGATTGCATATGTTGTTTAAAGGATTAGCACTTAAATGTATTTTTTTTAGTTTAGGTAGACAAAAAAGGATATCTGGGATGTGATTAAACTGATTATTATTGAGTTTAAGTACTTTTAAATTGATGAGATTAGTGATGCTATCTGGCAGAGAGCCTAGAAACCCACCATTAAGATCGAGTCTAGTTAAATTGGTAAGATTGCAGATGCTTTCGGGTAAAGTTGTCAGTTTATGACCGTTAAGGTATAGTTCGGTTAGATTAGTCAGATTGCTGATGCTTACTGGCAAGCTGGTAAGGCGATTGCCATTGAGATCGAGCTTGGTTAAATGGATGAGATTGCCGATATCTTCTGGGAGAGTTTCGAGTCCATAGCCGCGCAGATCTAGCACCGTGGAGTTCGGTGTCATATTCTCTATTAGTCGTGCTAATTCTGCGGTTATTGCGCTCATATTTGGAGTGAGGGTTAGGTGCTATTTGTCTTTACCGTACCCAGATTTTGGCTTAAACCCGCTCCCACGGGGATAGAAATTGAATATTGAAAAAACCTAGAGACACGAAATCGATGTTCGCACCTCTAGGTTTTTTAAATTAGGTTCGCTATTTCTGTTCTTCGACAGGCGCAGCAGTTTCCACAGGAGCAGTAGTATCCAACATCCCGTATTTTTTGAGAAAGCGATCGACGCGACCTTCGGTATCGATAATTTTTTGAGTCCCAGTATAAAAGGGATGGTTACCAGACCACACGTCAACGCGCAGTTCGGGCTTTGTCGAACCAACAGTCATCACAACTTCACCGTTGCAATAAACTTTGGCTTCTGGGTACCAAGTAGGATGAATATCAGCTTTTGCCATGACTTTGTTTAGATTTATTTTAGCAATTTCACTTAATTCCCCTCCTTGGAGCGAAAAGTGCGGTCTTGGGGTTTCCCCAAGTGAAGCACCTTTTCAAGAGAGGGGTGCCCGACAGGGCGGGGTGGGTTCCAACACTGAAATAGTACTTGAAGCTCGATTGAACGTTAACCAAGCATCAATTACCAATAGCCAATAACCGAAAATCGACTTAACGTTTCGAGTATTGAGGAGCCTTCCGTGCTTTGTGTAAACCGTACTTCTTACGTTCCACACAACGCGGGTCGCGAGTGAGATAACCTTCGACTTTGAGCGGTTTACGATTGTTGGGGTCGAGTTCGATCAACGCGCGTGCTACACCCAATTTAACAGCATCCGATTGTCCAGTCAAACCGCCACCATGAGCGTTAACGAGGATATCGTACTCAGCTTCTAAACCTAAAGTTTCGAGCGGAGATCTCGCTGCGGAGACATAACCACTCTGATAATTGAAGTAGTCTTCGCCAGTTCTGCCGTTAACTACTAGTTTGCCAGTACCAGGAACGAGACGAACCCGTGCGATCGAGCATTTCCGGCGACCCGTGCCCCAGTAGACTGCTTTTTTACTTGCTTCTGCCATAATGATTATTTAGTTCTTAGGAATAGTATCGATAACTAAAACTTCCGGTTTTTGCGCCGCATGAGGATGCTCTGCACCTGCGTAGACATTCATCTTCGTAAATAGGTGTCTGCCCATCGTATTTTTGGGTAACATCCCTTTAACTGCGACTTCGATAATCCGCTCTGGGATCCGAACTTGCAATTTAGCAAAAACTTCCGTTTTCATCCCACCAGGACGACCAGAGTGTCTGCGATAGATCTTCTGAGAGCTTTTTTTGCCGGTTACTTGTACTTTCTCAGCATTGATCACGATGACGAAATCGCCAGTATCGATGTGAGGAGTAAAAGTAGGTTTGTTTTTGCCACGCAAAATCATGGCGATTTGACTGGCTAAACGGCCCAGTCGTTGGTCGGCAGCATCAACGACATACCACTTGGCATCGTTGTTATTTGCTGTAGGTAAGTGTGTTTTTTCCACGGTTTTAGATCGGTTAACAGTTAACAATTACCAGTTAGCAGTTATTGGTTATTTGCTTCTAGTTATTTGCTGATAGTCATTTAACTATCCACTCTTTAACTAGCCACTAGTCACTAGCCACTAACTATTTGGTAATAAAAATTGAGGTTGGGTATCGTACCAGATCGACTTATCGAAGGGGAAATCTGGATAGCCGACGCGGAGTAAGCATAACCCTTTAGCTGGAGCAGAATGCCTAACCCGATCGCGTTGTTCGGTTTGCCAGATGTTGGTGAATTGGGCAACTGTTAGATCGCCGTTTCCCACCTGTACTAGCATTCCCACTAGTAGTCGGACCATCCCGTATAGAAAGCCATTAGCCTGGATTTCGATCTGGATGAATTCGCCTGACTGGTGACAGCCGACATCTTGAACGTCAACCCAGGAATGCGATCGACCGGAATCCGATCGATGGAATGCAGCAAGATGATGCTTACCTAATAAAGGGGCTACGGCTGCTTGCATTCGGGCTAATTCGAGTGGCTCGTGATAGTAATGCCAGCAATAAGGGCGGACGAACAGGTTCGGTCGTTTCGCCGTATAGATGGTGTACCGATACCGTCGATAGAGAGCTGAAAATCTTGCGTGCCAGCGTTCTGGAACTTCAGCAGAGGCGCGGATGACGATATCATCCGGCAACCGTGAGTTGAGAATCGCTGCCCACCTTTCGGCAGGAATCACGCTAGGATTATCGAAGTGAGCGACCTGTGCTGCGGCATGAACGCCGCTATCGGTACGTCCCGCGCCGTAAATGACAACGGGCTGACCGATGACCTGCGCGATCGCGCTTTCGATCTCTGATTGCACTGTGCGCCCGCGACTCTGCCGTTGCCAGCCGTAAAGGTGAGTACCTGCATACTGCACGACAAGAGCGATCCGTTGCGGCGGGTTGTTAGTTATGAGTTTGTGGTTTTTAGTCGCCATTCCTACACAAATAACAGTTCGCAGGTTGCGAATCGATGCCTACATCAGCTCGATAATTGCCATTTCCGCATTGTCGCCCCGACGGGGTACAGTACGGACGACCCGAGTATAACCACCTTGACGAGTGGCGTAGCGTTGGGGCGCTTGCTCGAATAACAGGTGGACTAAATCTTTATCGTAGATATAGCCCATTGCTAGGCGGCGATCGGACAGGGTGCCAGATTTAGCCAATGTAACCATTTTCTCAACTACTGGGCGCATCGCTTTCGCTTTGACCAGAGTTGTTGTAATGCGACCGTGGCGGATCAGTTCGGTAGTTAAAGACCGTAACAGAGCTTTGCGTTGGTCGGCTGGCCTGCCCAGCATGGGCACGCGACAGCGGTGGCGCATGATATTTCTCCTATTGTATTAATTCGGTATGGACGGGTTGAGTTCAGAATCAAACTTTCACGGATTTATCGTGGGGGAGTTTGATTCCGAGTCGCTTTTCCAGCGCTTCAATTACTTCCTCCGCCGATTTGAGTCCAAAGTTCTTGATTTCCAAGAGATCTTCTTGGGTATAACCCATTAGATCGGAGACGGAATTGATTTGCGCCCGTTTCAAGCAGTTGTATGCACGAACGGAGAGGTTCAATTCCTCGATCGGAATTTGATTGGAAGGATCTTCTTCATCTGGATAATCTGGTTGGAAAGATTCCAAGCTGATGTCCTTGAGCGGATTGAGCAAATCGACCAACATTTTGGCAGAATCGCTTAATGCTTCTTGGGGAGTCAGACTGCCATTCGTCCAGATTTCGAGGATCAGGCGATCTTTTTCGACTGCGCCATCGATCCGCACATCTTCGACAGTGTAGTTAACCAGTGTAACTGGCATAAATACCGCATCGATCTGTAACAGATCCATTGCTAGTCCTTGTTCGCGGAATTTATCGACCGAGCGATAGCCCTTGCCACGCTCGATTCTAAATTCCATTTCCAATTTGCCACCTTCAGCGACTGTGGCGACATATTGGCCGGGATCGACGACTTCAACTTCGGAAGGTAGCTCGAAATCAGCGGTTGTGACTTCAGCTGGCCCGACGACATTCAAGCGGCCGATCTGGGGTTGCGACGTGTAACTTTTGAGTTTGACCTCTTTCATGTTGAGCAGAAGTTCTAACACATCCTGCCGCACGCCGACTAAGGTAGCAAACTCATGATTGACGGTACCAGGTCTAACCCCAGTTTTTTCGTCTCTAATCAATCCAGCAACCCGTACCGCAGTGATTGCTGTCCCTTCTAAGTTGGACAACAGTACCCGCCGTAAAGCGTTACCGATGGTCGTACCTTGGCCTCGATCGAGGGCTTCTAGTACGAATTTGCTATATTGACTTTGATTTGACTCGGTCTTGGACTCTACACACTCGATCTGAAACTGCGCCACAGAGTGACCTCCCTACCCAGTTTGTACTTGCATTTAAATTTTGGATTACAGCCTTACAGCTGTTCATCCCTGTCAGCGTAACTACCCACCCACCAAAACTCAAATTGGGAATTTGAAGTTTGAAGTTTGAATTATTCTAGACTCTGCGTCTTTTTGGCGGACGACAGCCATTGTGGGGAATCGGCGTAACATCGCGAATGAGGGTAATTTCTAACCCTGCACCTTGAAGCGCGCGAATTGCTGTTTCCCGTCCCGCACCGGGGCCGCTGACCATGACTTCAAGCTGGCGCATTCCCTGATCCATTGCCCGTTTTCCGGCACTTTCAGCTGCGGTTTGCGCTGCAAAGGGAGTACCTTTTTTCGCGCCCTTGAAGCCACTAGATCCACTAGATGCCCAGGAGATCGTATCGCCATTGGTATCGGAAATGGTGACGATCGTGTTATTGAATGTTGACTGAATGTAAGCTACGCCGCTGGGGACGTTGCGCTTCTGCTTTTTAGGGCCAGTCTTTTTACTAGGTTGTCGAGCCATGTCGGTCTAATATTAGAAAAATTGAACTGAGGTAATCGATGAAAACATCTACTGTGAACTTTTGTGGTTGTTGGTTGTTGGTTATCGGTTATTCGGTGACTAGCAAAACACTCACTATCCCCTATCTCCTATTTCCTCAGACACACTAATTGGCGAGGAGTAACATCGACCTGCTAGACTACCAAATCTGGGTAGCGCGGAGACAAGCATAGAGCTACTAATCGCCAATTGGCTATTTTCAGGTTGCCACAACCATCGAACCATGTTATTTCTTGCCGGGAGCTTTCTTCTTCCCAGCGACGGTAGCGCGACGACCGCGACGAGTACGTGCATTAGTCCGCGTCCGTTGTCCGCGTACTGGCAGACCCATCCGGTGTCTCCGGCCACGATACGAACCGATGTCTACCAATCGCTTGATATTCATTAATTCCCAGCGCCGCAAGTCACCTTCAATTTGATAGTCGCCTTCTACGCGTTCGCGTAATAGCGCCACATCTGCTTCCGAAAGATCTTTGACGCGCGTATCGGGGTTTACACCCGTTTTTGCTAATACCTCTTTGGATCGGGTTAAGCCGATACCGAAGATGTATGTCAGACCGATTTCCACTCGCTTGTCGCGGGGGAGGTCTACACCTGCTATCCGTGCCACACTTGTTTCTCCACTATACTTTGCTCTTTTCGGTGCGACGATTGCGAAGGAAAAGTTTCGGTCTGGGACTGAAGCAACTCGCCCGCTCGATCTTTTCGCTTTCGATCGTCATTCGATGTACGAAGGGTCGATGACTAACTAGCAACCTGGACTAGCCATCTAACCTTGACGTTGTTTATGTTTGGGGATGACACAAATCACCATCACCCTGCCGCGACGACGAATCACGCGACACTTTTCACAAATCTTTTTGACAGACGCTCGGACTTTCATGCCAATTTTGTCAACACTGCAAGCTTAATATTATAACATTTTTCAACTATTTGTTAGCCGTAATTTCACGGCAATTTCACTGGGGGACGATCCGCCAGTGGGAGAATCACTAAAATTAGGGCTAGATTTAAGGTAAATCTAGTTATTTTTTATTCCGCAGACGGTAGGTAATCCGCCCTTTGCTGAGATCGTAAGGGGTGAGTTCGACCTTGACTCGATCGCCAGGAAGAATTTTAATATAGTTACGCCGAATTTTACCAGAGATATGGGCTAAAACGTTAAACCCATTATCCAGATCTACTCGGAACATCGCGTTAGGCAAGGATTCTGTGACCGTGCCTTCCATTTCAATCAAATCTTGCTTAGACAAGTATTATTTACCTCAAATTGGGATGATGATGAACCAGCGATCTCGTCGGACAAAAGTCCGCTCGCGCGGATCGCAAACATGGCAAATGCCAGGAATTTATCTATAATTACAAGATCTATTCTTATTTTAACAGGGGGTAGAGGATCGGTGCGAATGCTTTGGAAGTTACAAATCTGTCCGATATCACTAGCACGTTACCGATTAGTTGACGATTGCTTCTAAATCTTTGGTAACTGCACTCAACTCACGATCGCCATCAACCGAGCGAAACACACCTTTTTGCTGATAGTAATCGATCAGTGGTGCCGTTTGGTCGTCATATACCACCAATCGTCGTCTGATGACCTCTTCGGTGTCATCGGGGCGATTTTGAATGTTGGCACGCTCCAACAGCCGTGCGACTAGAACTTCTTGGGGAACATTGAGATCGATCGCAAAATCATAATTTTGCCCGATCTCAACTAGTAATTTATCTAAAAATTCAGCTTGACTGGCATTACGCGGAAATCCATCTAAAATCCAACCTTTGCTGGCATCCGATTGCGCTAATCGCCCACGAATCATATCTAAAATCAGCGAGTCAGGTACCAACTCACCTTTGTTCATATAAGATTTTGCTTGCAGCCCCAACTCAGTCGCGTCCTTAACTTCAGCCCGTAAAATATCGCCAGTAGAAATATGCGGAATCCCGCAAGATTTCGCCAAAATCTGCGCTTGTGTGCCTTTACCTGCACCAGGGGCACCGAGAAAAATTAGTCTAGTCATAGTGGTGGATGTGTGGATGAATAAATAATTAACAGATAAGTCAGTGGAAGGGGATTTTGAATTACCCTAGTCACTAACTACTAGCCACTAGCCACTATTCACTATCCACTGTCCACTGTGCGATACCTAGTCTTTGCTATTGACCATTCCTTCGTAACGTTGCGAAATTACGAGGGTTTGAATTTGCTTGGCAGTATCGATCGCAACACTCACTAAAATTAAGAGTGAAGTCGCTCCGAAACCTCGAAAGGTGGTCACGTTCAGCGCACTTTCGATCGCGGTTGGTACCGTGGCGACAATTCCTAAAAAGATCGCTCCTAGTAAAGTGAGTCGAGTGAGAATACCTTCGATGTATTTACTCGTAGCTAACCCTGGGCGAATGCCAGGGATACTCGCACCCATTTTCTTGAGATTTTGCGCCATATCGACGGGGTTCACGACCAGAGAACTGTAGAAATAGCTAAAGAAAACAATCAAGATCACATAGAAAGCGATGTGTCCAGGGGTTTGTGGTGCGAGAAAGCTATTAATCTGATTGACAATATTACCGACTGGACCTTTACCCAGAGAGGTAGCCAGGAAATTGGGCAGAATTAATACCGAAGATGCAAAAATAATCGGCATTACGCCACCTTGGTTGAGCCGAAGTGGGAGGTAGCTAGTCCGTTCGCGTTGGATTCTCCGACCGACTTGACGACGAGCTGAGATGATCGGAATCCGGCGCGTGCCTTCTTGGACAAAGACGATACCCACAGTCATCACTACAAAAACTGCTAGCAATGCTACTGTCTTGGTAAGTACCGAACTATCGTTTTGTGCGAGGTCAAAGGTATTTTGTAAGGATTTGGGGAAAACAGCAACGATGTTGAGGAAAATTAGTAATGAAGCACCGTTACCAATCCCCCGTTCGGTGATTAGTTCCGAGATCCACATTACAAACATCGAGCCAGCTGCCAAAGCCAAAATGGTACTAACCACAAAGAATGGCCCTGCATGACCGGGAAGTGCATACTTTTGGAGCCAAAGGGCAATCCCGACACTATAAGCAATCGACCAACCACCAGCAATATACCGGGTGATTTGAGAAATCTTCCGTCGTCCAGCCTCACCTTCTTCTTTTTGCAGTTTTTCGAGTGAAGGGAGCGCAGTTGTCAGCAACTGAATAATAATCGAAGCGTTGATATAGGGAATGATCCCCAGCGCAAAGATCCCAACTGTGGATAAAGCACCCCCAGAGAAGATATCTAGAAAGCCCGTAGCTGGACTATTGGCGAGATCTTTACCGAAAGCCACGCGATCGATCCCCGGTACGGGCACGAATGTCCCCAAGCGTGCCAAAATCAGCAAGCCGAGCGTTACTAAAATTCTCCCCCTCAAACCAGCCGCCTGAGCCATCTGTACGAATGTCTCTTGAGCGGATGGCGCTTTTTCTCTACTAGCGTCCATCTAAAATCACCTCGACAAATTTATTTAATCTCAACGCTGAAATATAAAGAACTATTACTCTTATGAGTTTAAGTATACAAGTTTACTGTCGCTCGTGGTATTGATGAAAAACACTCCAGCACTGTCGATCGCGCGATCGGCAATACTGGAGTAGCTCCAATTTTTTGATTGGTGATGATTATGCTGGGATTCAAACATCCTAGATAATTTCACAAGTGCCACCAGCGGCTTCAATTTTGGCTTTTGCTCCAGTTGTAAATGCCGCAGCTTTACAATTGAGAGCAACTGTGAGTTCGCCGTCACCTAATAGTTTCAATGGCCCATCATTGGTAGTAACAATGCCTGCTGCCATCAATGTTTGGAGGGTAACTTCGCTATTTGCTGGTAATTCAGCCAAGCAGCGAACGTTAATTACGGTATATACCTTCTGGTTGATGAGGGGGAAATGCTTGAGTTTGGGTAAGCGCCGATAGAGGGGCATTTGACCACCTTCAAACCCAGGACGGGTCGGACTACCGGAACGGGATTTTTGACCCCGCATCCCAAAACCGCCGCTCGCACCTTGTCCGGCAGCGATACCGCGACCGACGCGGCGTTTGCGGTGTTTAGAACCCGCTTTGGGTTTTAGATCTGTTAATCTCATGTTAGTTGGTGGTGGATAGTGGATCGTGGATAGTGAATAGTGGATCGTGGCTAGTGGTTAGTGGCTAGTAAATAACTAGGACTAAAACCCATTACCTCAGTAGCACCAAATATCCACTATCCGACTGAATATTTTTATGCGAAGAGACTGGCAACGGTTACGCCGCGATCTTCAGCGACTTGGCTGAAGCTGCGGAGAGTTTTGAGCGCGTTGACTGCGGCACGGGCATTATTGAGCGGGTTGCCAGAACCGAGTTGTTTTGCCAGGATATTTTTGACTCCAGCGAGTTCTAATACCGTACGCACAGCACCACCAGCAATTACTCCAGTACCAGGAGCTGCGGGACGCATCATCACGTTAGCACCACCGCCACCACCGACGATCGGATGGGGAATGGTATTAGATTTAGTTAAGGGGATAGTGATTAGGTGTTTTTTACCGTCAGCTACGCCTTTACGGACTGCGCCGATTACGTCGCTGGCTTTACCAACACCTACACCGACTTCACCTTTTTCATTACCGATGACAACGATGGCGCGGAAGCTGAGTTTTTTACCACCCTTAACTACCTTGCTGACCCGACGGATTTGAATTACCCGTTCTTGATAAGCGCTATCCTTATCTTTATCTCTATCTTTGCCTTTACCGCCTTTACCGCCTTTATTCCCACCGTCACGACCGCCATCTCGGCCACCGTCACGACCACCGCTACCGCTAGCACCGCCACGACGCTGTTGTTGTTCTTTTTCCATAATCTTGTATTTGTGAGTTAGTAGCTAGAGAACGGGCGCGAACGATAGTTTAATTATCGCTCACTAATTGTCGATCGCCAGCCACTGATTTACTATTAGAAATTTAAGCCAGCTTCGCGGGCAGCGTCAGCTAAGGCTTGGACGCGACCATGATACAGGTTACCACCGCGATCGAATACGACAGTTTCGATCCCTTTAGCTTTGGCCCGTTCGGCAACTAGTTTCCCGACTTCGACGGCTGCAGCAGCGTTACCACCACTAGTCAAGCGAGATTTGAGTTCTGGTTCGAGACTGGATGCCGCAACGATCGTGTGTTGCTCGACATCGTCGATCACTTGAGCGTAGATGTGTTGGTGGGATCTAAATACTGCCAACCGAGGACGTGCGGTCGAACCGTTGACATCTTTCCGCACGCGACGATGGCGGCGGTGGAGAGATTCTTTACGAGTTAGTTTCATTTTATATTCTATTTCTTACCAGATTTACCAGCTTTACGACGGACGATTTCACCTTCGTAACGAATACCCTTACCTTTGTATACTTCCGGTGGGCGCACGTCGCGGATCTTAGCAGCAGTGTTGCCAACTAATTCTTTATCGATCCCACTGATGATTACACTAGTATTTTTTTCCTTGGGAACTTCGACAGTAATTCCCGCAGGAGGCGTAATTTTGACTGGGAGACTGTAGCCCACGTTGAGAGTGAGTACGTTACTGTCAACGGCTGCCCGATAACCGACACCTTGAATGTCGAGTCGTTTCTGGAAACCAGTCGAGACACCTTCAACCATATTGGCAACTAACGTCCGACACAAGCCATGACGTTGGCGGGCGGGACGGGATTCATTCGCTCGATTGACGACGATAGTTTCGCCTTCCATCAAGATAACTACTTCTGGGGGCAAAACTCTCGAAAGTTCGCCTTTAGGGCCTTTAACTACTACCGACTGACCGTCGAGGGTGACGGTAACTTTGGCAGGTAAAGGAATTGGACGCTTACCAATTCTGGACATAATTAATATTTACTCCTTGTCAATTAAATCGCGATGTTCGGATGCGTTCGCCGAGCGAACGGTTGAGCCAGGGGAGTACGATCTAGCAGGGTTAAAATTACTAAATTCAGTGAAATCAGAGGTGGACTTCAACTTACTACCGGTGCATTAACTGTTACCAAATGTAACAGAGAACTTCACCACCCAAACCTTGTTTGCGGGCTTCGCGATCGGTCATAATCCCACTAGAAGTAGAAATCACGGCAATCCCGATGCCACCCAAAACTTTAGGTAAGTCTTTGTGGTTGGAGTAAACGCGCAAGCCAGGCTTGCTCACCCGTTTGAGAGCAGTAATAATCGGTTGACGATTTTTACCTTTGTATTTGAGTGTCAGAACCAATTTTTTGTCGATGCCTTCGCCCACTTCTTCATACTCGCCGACATAACCTTCGGTTCTGAGCACGGTAGCGATGCTACGGGTCAGTTTTGTGGCTGGTAGATTGGTGGTTTGATGTTTGACGATGCTCGCATTCCGAATGCGAGTCAGCATGTCTGAGATAGTATCGTGTGCCGCCATTTGTTCTTGAGGATAATTGTGGTTAGTGGCTAGTGATTGGTATTGAGTGGCTAGTGGCTAGTGGCTAGCGATGCGCGCTCCTCGGGTTCCCCGAGGGTTTAGTGCATCAAGACAGTGGCTAGTGTTAACCACCAGATCCATCAGCTTCATTTTGCCGTTACTGCCGCTGCCACCTTAATCTAGCGAACAGTTATCGATCTCACGATCTGCTCTAACTGTTAACTGATGACGATTAGCTGTCGCGGAAAGGCATCCCCATTGCTTTGAGTAATGCACGTCCGGATTCATCGTTATCGGCTGTGGTAATAATCGAGATATCCATCCCTCGAATTTGATCGATTTGATCGTATTCGATTTCTGGGAAAATCAATTGTTCGCGAATCCCGATACTGTAGTTACCGCGACCATCAAAGCTTTTGGGGCTGATGCCTCGAAAATCCCGAATGCGGGGCAGTGTCAAGTTGATAAATCTGTCCAAGAACGCGTACATCCGATCGCCGCGTAGCGTAACCATGACACCGACAGGCATTCCTGCGCGAATTTTAAAACCAGCGATCGCTTTTTTAGCGCGAGTCACGACTGGTTTTTGTCCAGTGATTTTGGCGATTTCAGCAATCGATGATTCGAGGGCTTTAGCATTAGTTGCTGCTTCGCCGAGACCGCGATTGATCGTTACCTTGATCGGCTTGGGGACTTGATGGACGTTGGTATAACCAAATTGCTCCATCAATTTGGGAACGATCTGCTCTTGGTACTTAGTCTTAAGTTGTTGGGCCATGATAGTTGATTTATTTAAGTTCCTGGGCTTGGTCAGGAAAATTATTAGATATTAGAAGAGGAAGCTCGATTAGTCGATAATCTCGCCAGTTTTTTTCAGTACCCGTACTTTTTTGCCTTCAGCAGTCACGGTATAACCGATCCGACTGGCAACGCTCGATTTGGTCGAATAGACCATTACTTTCGAGCTATGAATCGGTACTTCCGCTACATCGATGCGACCAGATTCGCCTTCTTGAGCGGGTTTGATGTGCTTGGTGCGGATATTTACGCCTTTGACTAGCACTTTGCTCGATTCGGGGAAAGACTGGAGAATCTCGCCGATCTTACCTTTATCTTTACCAGAGATAATTTGCACGGTGTCGCCTTTTTTGACGTGCATCCGCTGTGAAACCTTAGGTTTTTGTCTTGACATTTAGAGTACCTCCGGAGCCAGAGAGACGATTTTGGTGAAGCTTTTATCGCGGAGTTCGCGAGCGACTGGGCCGAAAACGCGCGTACCTCTGGGATTACCTTCGGCATTGACGAGGACGGCAGCATTATCGTCGAACCGGATACTCATACCACTATCGCGGCGCATTGTATGTCTGGTGCGAACGATGACTGCCCGAACTACTTCGGACTTTTTGACTGCCATATTGGGAGTGGCATCTTTGACAACAGCGATAATCGTGTCGCCGACACCGCCATAAGTACGGTTGCCCGCACCGAGGACGCGGATACACATAATTTTACGCGCACCGCTGTTGTCAGCGACGGTTAGATAACTTTCTTGTTGGATCATGGTTGGTTGTTCCTGACGTGATGAGAAAGGGTGAAGCGGGTGGTTATCGGTTATTTAGTGATTAATTTAGTTACTAATGCCTAATCTCTAACCCCTAACCCCTCTCCCCCACTAATTAAGGTTTGGTACTGAGAATTTCGGCGAGCGTCCAACGTTTGGTGCGGCTGAGGGGACGGGTTTCGAGAATCCGGACTCTATCGCCTTCTTTACATTGGTTTTCTTCGTCGTGAACTTTATATTTTTTGGTTCTGACGACGACTTTTCCATATTTGGGGTGAGCGGAACGGTTTTCGATCGCAACTACTACAGTTTTCTGCATTTTGTTGCTGACGACGATCCCGACTCGTTCTTTGACTGCCATGCGTGTTTGTTACCTGTGGCTGAATGTGTGGGTTGGTCTAACTCTGAGGAGTTTTGCGCTGGTGCTCGACAGTGAGTAACTGCGCGAGTTTGTGGCGATTGTGTTTGAATTCGTGCGTCTTGTCTAACCGACGAGTGGCTTGTCTGAGGCGGAGGTCGAATAGATTCCGCTTGACAGCTACGATCTCGCTCGCGAGTTCTTCATCGGTTAGGCTACGTGCATCGGCGATTTTAGGTAAAGCCATGAGCCTAATCTGTTTCGTCTTCTAAGTGTGCTTTGACAATAAACTTGGTCTTAATCGGCAGTTTATGAGTGGCAAGGCGCATCGATTCGCGTGCGATTGCTTCAGGAACGCCACCGATCTCAAATAAAATCCGACCGGGTTTGACGACTGCTACCCAATATTCGGGCGAACCTTTACCGGAACCCATCCGCGTTTCTGCTGGGCGCATGGTGACTGGTTTGTCAGGGAAGACCCGAATCCAGATTTTTCCACCACGCTTGAGGTAACGGTTCATCGCTCGCCGACAAGCTTCGATCTGTCTGGAGGTGATCCAGGATGGTTCGATCGCTTGGAGCGCAAACTGACCGAAATTGATTTCATTTCCTCTGGTTGCTAAACCAGTCATGCGTCCGCGTTGTTGTTTGCGGAATTTCGTTCTTCTCGGACTTAACATATTTCAATCCTTATCCTTCCTCAGAGCGGTCTTCAAACTGCTGGCGGCGACGTTGCTGCCCTTGCCGACGCTTGGGTTGAGCGGCTGGTGCTGCTAGATTTTCTTGTCCGGGGATGATTTCACCCAAGAATACCCATACTTTCACGCCGAGAATCCCGTAGGTAGTTTCGGCAGTTTTGGAAGCATAATCGATATCGGCACGGAGTGTATGCAGGGGCACGCGACCTTCACGAGTCCACTCAGTCCGGGCGATTTCTGCACCGTTGAGCCGTCCGCCAACTTGGATTTTAATCCCTTTGACTTCCGCACGTTGCGCCCGTTGAATGGCTTGACGTACGACCCGACGGAAAGAAACGCGGCGAGAAAGTTGCTGCGCGATGAACTCGGCAATCAGGGCCGCATCGGCATCGACTTTAGCAATCTCGATCACATTAATCCGAATCTGACGATCGGTACCGAGTTTTTTGAGTAATGCTTGACGAATTACTTCAATACCGCTACCTTGACGACCGACGACGACACCTGGACGAGCGGTATGAATCTCGAGTTCGATTTGGTCGGCTTTACGCTCGATCCGCACCTTAGAAATCCCCGCAGTACTGAGGGTAGGATCTTTTTCGATGTGTTGGCGAATGATGTAGTCCTCTTTGAGAACTTCGGAATATTTCCGGGTATCCGCATACCACCGCGAGCGGTGTTCTTGCGTAATCCCGAGTCTAAAACCGATCGGATGAATCTTCTGTCCCATGTTATTTCTCTATATGCTCCCTATTTCGATTCTGCCACTGCCACGGTGATGTGGCATGTTGGCTTGCGGATTTTGTAAGCGCGACCTTGCGCTCTGGGACGGAAGCGTTTGAGCGCGGGGCCACCATCAGCAAAAGCCGTCGAAACGATCAAGTTAGCTGGGTTCATTCCGTTGTTGTGCTCGGCATTGGCTACAGCGGAGCGCAATACTTTGATAATCTCTTCACAAGCCTTGTAAGGCATGAATTCGAGAATAATCAATGCTTCCCGATAAGAGCGTCCCCGAATTTGGTCGAGTACGCGGCGCACTTTAAAGGGAGACATGCGAATATACTTCGCAACTGCTTTAATTTCTGTTTTGTTATCGATCGCCATAATTTTTCCTCTTTAATCCAGAGTCTAAAATTCAAAGTTAACTTTGAATTATCTGCCGGATTTTTTGTCTCCCTTCGAGTGAGAACGATAGTTCCGAGTAGGTGAGAATTCACCTAGTTTGTGACCGACCATTTGCTCGGATACAAAGACGGGAACGTGTTGACGACCGTTGTGTACCGCGATCGTGTGTCCGACCATTTGGGGCAAGATCGTGGAAGCCCGCGACCAAGTTTTGATTACATCTTTGCGGCCAGATGCATTCATTTTTTCAATCTTTGTCATCAGGTGATCGGCGACAAAGGGACCTTTTTTGAGAGAACGACCCATAGTTTAGTTGCTTGTGTTGCGATGTTTATCGGGTAGTAGTGGCTAGTCACTAGTGGCTAGTGACTAGTGAATCTTTATTTACTAGCCCCTATCTAAATAAGCCGTGGATAGTAAATAGTCTTTTTCATTAAACTACCCACTAGCCACTGACCACTAGCCACTAATTTAGTTCTGACGACCGCCTTTACCACGTTTCGAGGATTTCCGACGGCGGCGGATAATAAGTTCGCTGCTAGCCTTCTTCTTCTTCCGAGTCTTGTAACCCAAGGTAGGTTTACCCCAAGGAGTTACAGGGCCGCTCCGACCGATCGGCGCGCGACCTTCACCACCACCATGTGGGTGATCGCAAGGGTTCATGACGCTACCTCTGACCTTCGGACGACGACCTTTCCAGCGATTTCGTCCGGCTTTACCCGCGCTGGTATTGCGCGCTTCGATGTTACCGACTTGACCGATGGTGGCATAGCACTCTTTCCGAACCATCCGGACTTCGCCGGAAGGCATTTTGAGCGTTACATAGTCCCCTTCTTTAGCGACTAGTTGTGCCGCCGCACCTGCAGAGCGCGCGATTTGAGCGCCTTTACCAGGAGTGAGTTCGATGCTGTGAACGGTCGTACCGAGGGGGATATTAATTAGCGGTAATGCGTTCCCGATTTCAAAGGGAGACTCAGGCCCGGTAATAATTTCCATCCCGACAGTCAAACCGACTGGATGTAGAATGTAGCGTTTTTCCCCATCTTTATAGAACAAGAGGGCGATCCGTGCGTTGCGGTTGGGATCGTATTCAACAGTAGCCACACGAGCGGGAATGTTGATTTTGTCTTGACGGCGGAAATCGATCGTCCGGTAGAGGCGTTTGTGACCGCCACCACGACGACGACTGGTAATAATCCCGCGATTGTTACGCCCCTTCGCTCGATGCTTGTAATGCAACAGCGATTTTTCCGGCTGGTTACCCACGGTAATTTCAGCAAAGTCTGAAATTACGGTTTCGCGAGTACTGGGCGTATATGGCCGATAAGAGCGAGTACCCATGTTTTAATTAGTGGATAGTGAACAGTGAACAGTGACAGGTTTGTTTCGATTCCCAGGGGTTTTAGCCTAAACTATCGCTCCCAAGTAAATCCTTAAACTTCTGGGAAGAGGACGATTTCTTGACCCGCAACAACCGTGACGACAGCGCGTTTGTATTTAGGTTTAGCACCGAGGAACTTACCAACGCGACGAGTTTTGCGGGGAAGGTTTTGAGTATCGACCCGTTTGACTTTTACGTCGAATAAGGATTCGATCGCGGCTTTGATTTGGGGCTTCGTAGCTTGTGGAACTACGTCAAAGACGTATTTGTTCAGTTCCATCATTTGGGTCGCTTTTTCGGTGACAATGACGTTCCGAATTAAATCTGGTAAGTCACGGTCTTCAACTCTAATCGTCATTGTAAACCTCCTGGATTTTAGCGATCGCGTCGGTGGTCGCAATAATTCGATCGGCATTGAGGAGATCGAATACGTTTAGTCCCGAGGCTGAAATCATTTTGACATTGGCAACGTTGCGTGTGGATAACAACAAGTTATCTTCAACTTCAGCAACGATGACCAATACCTTGCTATCTAGTTCCACATCCCAGCGTCTTAATGCCGCGATAAACTCTTTAGTTTTGGGTTGAGCGAGATTGCTAGCAAAATCCTCGACGACGAGCGTATCTTCGATCCGACTCATCAAAGCAGTTCTGAGCGCCAATCTCCGCTCTTTGCGGTTCATCTTCATGTTGTAATCTTTCGGCGATGGCCCAAAGATTACCCCACCACCCCGCCATAGTGGCGAGCGAATCGAACCCGCACGGGCGCGTCCGGTACCTTTTTGTTTCCAAGGTTTGCGGCCACCACCTCGGACTTCAGCGCGAGTCTTGGCACTTGCAGTACCTTGACGTGCGTTATTTGTCTGCCGGATCAGGGCACGATGGACGATATGAGACGCATTTTCTTCTTTTGCAACAGCCAATTCGAGGGTGGCAGAGCCAGCTTCCTCACCTTGCCAGTTGCGGACGACGCAATTAGCCATAATTATTCTTTATCTCCCGTTACTACTTCTATGATTATTTACCGACTGTGACTTCAGGCACAATCCGAAGTAGCGCGCCGGGTTTGCCAGGGACGGAGCCTTCGATCAGTAGCACGTTGCGTTCGACATCGATCTGCGCGACTACCAATTTCTTGATCGTAATTCGCTTGCCACCTAAGCGTCCAGCCATTTTCTTCCCAGGATAAACACGACCTGGTGTCGTACCTGCACCAGTCGAACCAGGCTCTCTGTGGTTCTTAGAACCGTGAGTCATTGGGCCGCGAGCGAAGTTGTGGCGTTTTTGCCAACCAGCGAAACCACGACCGATACTATCGCCTGTAACGTCAATAATCTGACCGACAGTGAAGATATCTGGTTTAATTTCTTGACCGAGCGTCCACGCATCGGTGCTATCGACGCGAAATTCTTGCAAGTGACGCAGTGCTGGAGCCTCAGATTTCTTGAGGTGTCCGAGTTCTGGTCGGTTGAGTGCTTTTTCTTTGACTTCTTCAAAACCGAGTTGGACGGATGTGTATCCATCAGTCGCTTTTGTTTTGATCTGGGTAATGGTGCATGGCCCTGCTTGAACGACGGTGACAGGAATCGCTCTCCCTGTCTCTTTGTCGAAAATTTGGGTCATGCCGAGTTTGGTGCCGAGAATACCGATAGACACGGTTTAATAGTCTTCCTTATATTTTGAAACAGTAGGAACTGATGGACTTCCACCGGCAGGCGCGTCCATTTGTGGGTTTGACTTAATTTACTAGTCCAGCCGAGGATCGCATCTAAGCATTCGCGCTAGATGCGGCGGGTGCGAGGTGAAGATTTAACTTGTTGCTCGAAAGAGAAGTAAGTAACCGATTGGTTCATCGTTTTAGGTGTTGTGAGGACTGGAGTAGCGCGCTACCTAGTATCCATCTCAACCGATTTACCACAGTCGCGGCTGTTGAAAGCCGGAAGTTTTAGACCACAGCCTTTGATTATATACTAAGGGGATCGATGTTGTCTAGATTTTTGTCAATCGGATCTTTTCAGGCGAATAATGATGATGCTTCAAACTAAATGCCGAGCGTGTCGCTCCGAGTATTAATATTAGAGTCTGCTAACTTTCATAAATTCCATCACAATCATGACATCACAATTGGTGTTTAACTTAGCTAGTGGTTCGGCATCTTGTAGTTTTCCACCTACGGCAGCTAGAGATCTGCGTGCCAAGCTCGATGAGATCGTGCAAGCACTCAAAACTAAAACCGCTGAAACATCTAGTGGGATTACAAATAAACCAAAACCCTATAAACCGATCGAATATCAATATGCCGGGGATGTTTTTCTTGAAGTATTTTGCAATCCCAATATTTGGGCGAACCCATTCGTTGCGAAAGTATTAATTACACTTCGCGACGATCGAATCCGGCTCAGTAGTGAAGTAGAACTAACGCGGATTATCGAGGATGTCGATCGCTTTTTGGAAGGGTGAGTTCGAGCGCGATTTTTGGGTCGAGGATTAAATTATCCAGCTATTGGCGATCTAACTCTGAACGTCCCAATCCGATCGAGAGTTAAAGACGATCGAGCCGTTGCTCCAGCGATCTAAATTGGGCTTACTTTGTATTTAATCGCGATCGCAATTTATCGGAGTGGTTGTGATACAATAAACCGCAAATAAATGTCAAATCAGCGTGCAGCTAAAATTAGAATGACCAAAAGATCGATTCTCTTTCCGTTCGCAACGCGTCTGCCTCAGTATCGAGGCTTCGCTAACGGCATAATTAGTCTGCTCGGTCTTCTGAGTATTTGGTTGTATCCACAACATCAAGCATCCGCACAAACACCCACCGTAACTCTTAGAAATAACCCAACTACTTACGAAGACGATCGCGTGAAAGTTGTCGTTCAGTCTTGCAGCCGGAAGCTACAAGACCTGATTTGCCAAGCAATCTTGACTAGCAAAAATAGCGATCGGATCGTCAATATTAATACCAACAATGTTAAATTAGTCGATTTCGAAGGTAACGAATATTACCCCAGTCTACTAAGATTGGCAAACCGCAATAGCGAAAATAACTTAATTAGGACTGAACTAATTGAAAACGTTCCGTTTAAGGCAAGTTTCGTGTTCCCCAAAATCCCCACTAGTGTGACTAAAATCGCACTACTACAAATCCAGTTTAGTGGCGGACTCGACACAAATGCAAAATTTCGCAATCTGGTGGCTAGTAAAATCGAGACGGTCAAACCGATTGTCTCGCCGATACCCGTAGTCAAAACTGCGGCGATCGCTCCCGAAGTTAGTAATGACAATAGTTCGATTTGTCCTGACAATACTAAAATTCTCTATCGAGCCACTTCCAAGCATTATGCGATCTACATCTGTGGTAATAAAAATCCGACGCATTATGTTGGACTCGCTAGAGATGGATCCCAGGGCATTACGCTCAGACTTCGCTACTACGATCGCACGCAATTTTCTGCAGACAATGGCGATACCAATTATACAGTCGCTACCGATCGATTGATTATTAGAAAAGACAACAAAGTCATCTATCGCCAAAAGATTCAAGTTTTACAAGCACTACCAGGCACGACAATTGCCGAGTCTACATTGCCAAAAACTAATCCGAAAAAAAATACTGCGACCACAAGTACTACTAATATCCAAAAACATAATTCGATCGCTCGTCCAAACGCTAAAATTAATCGACAAACTGGGAATAATGAATAAAGGAATGCCATCGACTACCAATTTCTACTAGTGATTTTTGGAATAATACACTGCTCTTGTATAACTTAATACGCGTAACAATTCGGCAGCTTGGAGCAGTGAAGATCGGTACAATCTTTGAAAAAGATCGTTATTAGCGCGATTCACTCAGTATTTTCACTGACATTGACTAGACGAGCGAATTTCGATCGAATATAGTGATAATGCGGTCAAAAATCTAAGTGTTTGTATGAACGAGGCTCAAAATTCTTCTAATCTAGTCCAATCGGCACCACAAGATCGGCGTGTCGGCAATTCTAGTAGACTAGGAACTTTGTATGATTCGCTCAGCAAACATACAGATACAGAATCTTTGTATACTAATGCCTTAGATATTTGCGAACAGCAATTTGGGGCCGCTCATCTATTTACAGCACAAAATCTCAATAATTTAGCAGTTTTTTATGAGTCGATGGGCAAATACAAAGATGCAGAGTCTTTATACGCTCGCACTTTGTCGATTCGTGAAGAACAACTGGGGCCGAGCCATCCCTTTACCATTCAAAGCTTAAATAATCTCGGACTCTTATATGAGGCAATGGGTCGCTATACGGATGCCGAGCCATTCTACGCTCGGTCTTTATCGCTCAGAACAGAACAGTTGGGCGAGCAGCACATTCGTACCGCGCAAAGTTTATATAGTTTGGCTGCGCTATATCAGTCAATGGGACGGTATATCGAGGCGGAGCCACTATACATTCGGGCCTACGAAATCTGCGAACGTCAATTGGGTGCCGAACATTTCGATACGATTCAAAGCCTGAGTCAGCTGGCTAAGTTGTATCTGGTGATGGGACGCTATGATGAGGCCGAACAGTTATTCGTCCGCGCTCGCGACGCTTGCGAACGGCAATCTGGCAACGACCATCTCGACAATACCGAGCATTTGCACGATTTAGCTGCTTTATACATCGAGCTGGGCAGATATACAGAAGCTGAATCCCTATCGATTCGCGCGCTCAAAATTTATGAGCTACAAGTCGGTGGAGATCGGATCGAGACCACGACTGGAATCGACAATTTGGCTGGATTGTATTTAGAGATGGAACGCTATGCTGATGCGGAATCTCTGTATTTGCGGTCGCGCAAAATTTATGAACAACAGCTGGGTACCAACCATTTAGATTTAGTTCCCAGCCTGAATAAGTTGGCTAATCTTTACAAACTACTCCAGCGTTATGAAGAAGCCGAGCCACTGTATGCTGCTGCCTTAGCAATCTGCGAGCGGCAATTAACACCAGATTGTCCTTACACCGCTCATAGTCGGGATAATCTGGCAAATCTATACTATGACATGGGCAGGTTTAGCGATGCCGAACTCCAGCTCGTCCGCGCGCTTAGGAGTTACGAACAGCAGTTGGGTGAAGATCATCCACATACAGCCCAAGGTCTAAATAACCTCGCTAGTTTATACTACCGGATTGAAAATTACGCACAAGCAGAACCACTGTATCTCAGAGCGCTTGGAATTTACGAACGGCAAATGGGTCGCGAGCATCACTATACCGCACAAGGATTAAATAATTTAGCGGTTTTATACTATAAAACTGGAGATTACCCAGCTGCGGAACCGCTATACATTCGTGCGTTAGAAATCAGGCAGCAGCAATTAGCAGCACATCATCCCTACATCGCCCAAAGCTTAAATAACCTGGCAAGCCTGTATTATAAAATGAAGCGCTATGCTGAAGCTGAACCTTTATATCTCCAGTCGCTAGCAATTAGAGAGCGACATCTGGGTGATAATCATCTTCAAACGGCTAATAGCTTGAATAATTTAGCCTTTCTCTACCGATCGATGGAACGCTATCAGGAGGCAGAGCCACTATACACCCGCTCGCTAGCAATTCGAGAGCAACATTTGGGTGCCGACCATCCCAAAACTCAAAAGGTGCGTCAGGATTTCCTTGACTTTTTACATCAAGTCGTGAATACTGAACGAGTTGAGATCCTGTCAAAATACCCGCTCACTCAAGCTTTGCTCAAAAAGATGCAGGAATAGTTTCGGTATCTGGTGGCAATTCACTCGATTTGCCAACGCTAAAGCTACACGATCGGAGTAGGGCAGTGAATCTGCTCGACATTACAGCACGAAGCCATGACTAATATGATATGATTCTTGGGCAAAGCAAGACAACCGCTATATTGATGGAGTGACAACTATCAACCGATCGAGTTTGTTCGGATTGTTGCTGCTGCCAACGATCGTCCGTTAGCACTAAACAGTTCGATGTCGATCGACAGCATTGGTGAGCTTTGAAGACCAGTTAACAGATCTAGCTTTTGCTAAAAATATTTTTGCTCGAATGAGCAGCCAATCTCAGATCCAGCCGCTTTGACAATCGCGCGGCTTCAGGCTCTAGTTTGGTAATTTACAGGAGCAGACTTCGACGATCTTAGATCTCAGTCTCTCCCTCGCAACCTTCAGTTCACTGCGATCGAGTTCAGAGAAGGAGGCCGAAGTGCAGGATAAGTGTGTCAAAAATCGAAGCAGATCGAAGCGCCGGAGTATTTACTGTCCGGTGCATGGCTGCTATCTAGACAGTAGTAGTAAAAAATACTATTTATTTGCTGATGCTCCCGATCAACTGCAAGCTCGTGGTGTCAACCGAGCAGCCGCACAAACATTAATTAGATTTCATACTACTGTGTCGATCTCTGGCGAGTGGTTGGAGGCATTTTGGTGCGATCGGTGTCAGACTACTCAGTGGTATTACGTATGTAAAACTGGAGACCGACTTTATGAGGTTGCGCCTGCTCCTGGGGAACTGTGGCAGCGCGTCGCGGGGGTCGTCCATCCTAATGGCAACCCCTCTGTTGGCGAATTTACCCGTAGAGAGGCTCGAATCCTCAAGTATGAGGGCGTTAAGGCATTTAATACCATCCGTTAGCCTTCAACTCAAACGGTTATCTCGTATTTGTTGTATCTAATTATACCCGTATTTTTTTAATTTAAGCTACCGTATTTTGGCCGATCTCGATCGTCACAATCGCCGTCGATCGAGATCGAACGGATGAAACTTGCCTAAATCAGAGCTAGAACAGTGACAAAACTGCTGTGCTGGAAGATCGATCTAAAAAAACGGCAATCGGCTCGAGTAGTTTGTCAGCGATCGAACAATCGCAACATGAACTTTGAGTAAATAATAAGGTGAAATTCCGCACGATCGTCGGTTCGATCGAGAATTTGGGGCAGAATAAGTAAGACATTAAATATTAAAACTTATTAGTAGATATCGATCGTGAATTCATCTAAGCAAACAATTTTAGTAACGGGTGGGGCTGGCTACATTGGCTCTCATGCGGTAAAAGCGCTCCAAGAGCAAGGGTTTCAGGTTATTATCTTAGATAATTTGGTTTACGGACATTCCGATCTATCTGAGGTTAATTTGCCAGCCAAGCTAGTTGTTGGGGATATTAGCGATCGCCACTTTCTCGATCGACTATTCTCAACTACAAAAATTGATGCTGTGATGCATTTTGCTGCTTATGCTTATGTAGGGGAATCAGTTACAGATCCGAGTAAATATTATTGGAATAATGTCGTTGGGACGCTAACTTTGTTAGATGCGATGCGCCAACATGGGGTGACTAAATTCGTCTTTTCCTCGACTTGCGCGACTTACGGCGTTCCCGATTTCGTCCCCATTACTGAGGATCACCCGCAACGTCCGATCAATCCGTATGGAGCTGGGAAATTAGCTGTAGAGCGCATTTTGCAGGATTACGATACAGCATACGGATTAAAATCGGTAATTTTTCGCTACTTTAATGCCGCAGGTGCCGATCCTCACGGGTCGCTCGGCGAAGATCATCAACCTGAAACGCACCTAATTCCCCTGGTTCTGCAAGCAGCGGCAGGGAAACGTGCGGCGGTATCGATTTTTGGCACCGATTATGAGACTCCCGATGGCACTTGCGTTCGCGATTATATCCACGTCAGCGATTTGGCACAAGCGCATGTGCTCGGACTCCAATATCTGATGGATAAGCAAGTTAGTCAAATCTTCAACTTGGGTAATGGGAACGGCTTCTCCGTCAGGCAGGTAATCGATACCGCCAGCAAAGTCACTGGTAAAATAGTGCCAGTTGAAGAATGTCCGCGTCGGAGTGGCGATCCGGCGATCCTGATCGGGAGTAGCGATAAAGCGCGCCAAATATTAGGCTGGAAACCACAATATGCCGACTTGACCACGATCGTCGAACATGCGTGGAACTGGCATCAGGTTCGCCATTTTTCATAAAATATATTTAATTTTAATGCCGTCAGGAAACTATAGATAGTCTCGATTATGAATGTAAAAACTACGGATGCAAAGCCGGAACTAGTCATTGAAGCGGGACGAGCAGAAAAACAGTATTGGCAAGATCTCTGGCGATATCGAGATCTATTTTACTTTTTGGCATGGCGCGATATCTTGGTGCGCTACAAACAAACGGCGATCGGGGTAATTTGGGCATTAATTCAACCATTTATCACGATGCTAGTATTTACGGTCTTTGCAGGTTTGACCAAACTGCCATCAGAGGGCGTACCTCAGCCAATTTTAATTTTTGCAGGGATTCTGCCATGGCAGTTTTTTACTAATTCACTTAGTGGTTGTAGTAATAGTTTGGTTAGCAACGCCAATCTAATCTCCAAAGTCTATTTCCCCCGATTGATCGTCCCTATCAGTGCGATCGTCGTCAGCTTCGTCGATTTTATGATATCGGGAATTATTTTATTAGGTCTGATGGCTTGGTACAACTACGTTCCTGGCTGGCAAATTCTATTGCTACCAGTATTTGTCGCGATCGCATCTACAGCAGCGATCGGGGCTGGTTTATTATTAGCATCGCTTAATGTTCAGTATCGAGATTTTCGATTTATCGTGCCATTTATCGTCCAATTTGGCATGTATATTTCGCCAGTTGTATACAGTAGTAGTATCATTCCCGAACGATATCGGTTGCTTTATTCCCTCAATCCAATGGTTGGTGTCATCGACGGCTTTCGGTGGTGTGTTTTGGGCGGAGAATCAAAGCTATATTTGCCAGGATTTGCGCTGTCGTTAGGCTTGGTAATACTAATGTTAATTGTCGGAATTGTCTATTTTCGGAAGATGGAGCGAACTTTTGCCGATGTGATTTAAGTCCATGCGCGCTCAACCGACAGAAATTGACTAACTAGGGTGACAGCTATGAAACAAGCACTAATTTGTGGAGTCTCAGGACAAGATGGAGCTTACTTAGCACAATTGCTATTGGATAAAGGCTATAAAGTTTGTGGGACATCGCGGGACGCTCAGATCTCCTCGTTCCATAATTTAACCCGATTGGGAATTCGCGATCGAGTCCAGTTTGCATCGATGTCACTCACCGACTTTCGGAGTGTCTTGCAAGTCTTGACAAAAGTAAAGCCTGACGAGATTTATAATCTCGCCGGACAGAGTTCGGTCGGGTTGTCATTCGATCAGCCAGTCGAGACGTTGGAAAGCATCGCGACTGGCACGCTCAATTTATTAGAAGCGATTCGGTTTATGTCGTCACCGATTAAGTTCTATAATGCGAGTTCGGGTGAATGTTTTGGGGATACTGGCGATACCCCAGCCGATGAAACTTCCCCCTTTCGTCCGCGCAGCCCCTACGCAGTTGCCAAAGCAGCCGCATTTTGGGAAGTGGCCAACTATCGCGAGGCATATGGGTTGTTTGCCTGTTCGGGAATTTTATTCAATCACGAGTCGCCCTTGCGTCCGACGCGGTTTGTCACGCAAAAAATCATTGCCGCCGCACGGCGGATTGCTGGTGGCGATATGGAACCGCTGAAATTAGGTAATCTAGCAGTGAAGCGAGATTGGGGCTGGGCACCAGAATATGTTGAAGCGATGTATTTGATGTTGCAACAAGAGCAGCCAGATGATTTTGTGATTTCGACCGGGCAAAGTCATACCTTAGAAGACTTTGTAGCGAAAGCTTTTGCCACTGTCGGACTTGACTGGCGATCGCATGTGGAGATCGATCGAAGCCTGTTTCGCCCGACAGATTTGGCAGGAGGATTGGGCGATCCGAGTAAGGCCAAAACGAAGTTGGGCTGGCAAGCACGTTATCAGATGCCAGATGTAGTGAAGATGATGGTTTAAAATATTTTTCTATCAAGAATTAGAATCATTCGACAACAATTAAATGAAAACTTATAACTGATAGTGCGATCGATTCGATCGAAATTTTGGGCATACTAATTTTAGTCGATCGTCAGATCGAGATGTTCGCTGGATATCCAACTGCGGAATTTACGTAGCACTGGTGTTTGAGAATATAGTTGTAATCTCGGATCTTTCGAGCAGAGCAATCTGGTATAACTGTAACATCGATCGCACAGTCTTGTTGAATTTGATTTATATAGTACGTACAGATGTATGAGTGGGTGAAGTTGTAGTAAATTACTTGACAATATTCTCATCTTCTAGTAGCCTGTATGTGCGAATGCTTTGCTAGCCCGATTACTCTTTATCATTTAAAGTGACATGAAATTACGTTCTGTGCTTATTTCGACTCTGGGCGTAGCTGCCCTAGCTCAATTCGCATCTCCTGCTGGTGCGGTTAGCTTGATTAATGAGAATTTTAACGCTGTTCCTCAAGGTTTAAATCAGACAGGTACTTTATCAGGTACTTCAGTAGGAAATTCCTTTACTGTTGGTCCTGGTAACGTGGATGTTATCGGTGTTGGCGGTCCTTTTGACTTATATCCAACTAACGGTAACTATATCGACCTAAACGGTAACACTGGTGGTACCCTCACCTCCAGCGTCTTTACTGTGAATCCTGGCGGCACTTTAGTTTTTAACTACGGTTCCAACGGTTCTGCTACTAGTGCAAATGTCTTTTTCGGTGGATTGACTCTGCCTCAAGTTAATGCTAATTCTGGTTCCACCTTCAGTACCTACAATTATACTTTTTCCAGTGCTGCTACTGGTGCGCTAAGCTTTGTATCGAATAATGGAGGTGCTGGTGGTGTTATAATCGACAACGTTCGGTTGGATACACCTACTGCTGTTCCCGAACCTAGTGAAATTCCTGGAATGTTGTTATTTGCAGGTGGTGCTTTAATGCTCCGCCGCAAATACTTGGCCAAAAAAGCTAAATAAATATTGCGATCGCGAAATTTATTAGCTCTTTAACTTTACCCAGTCTCGATACCCTTTCAATAAAAACAGCAGCAGAAAGATTTTCTGTTGCTGTTTTTATTGGATGCGTTCTGGAGCATTTAGAGGTTATTGAGAGAATCGAAAAGCAAAAATTGGGCAAAAACCACACAAATTTGTAAGTTCAACAATGATGATTTGGTTTGGCAATTTAATTTCACGATATTTCATATATAATACAAAAATTATCTAGAACTTTATGTCTGATAGTGCAATTAAAGTTGAAAATTTAAGTAAAAAATATATCATCGGACATCAGCCAGAAGAGAGATACTCGACTTTGCGGGATTCAATCGCTAATACATTTAAAAAGAAACAACATAAGAATTCAAGTTCTGAAGAATTTTGGGCATTGAAAGATGTAACATTTGATATCAAGCAGGGCGATCGAATTGGGATTATCGGTCGGAATGGGGCGGGTAAATCGACACTATTGAAAATTCTCAGTCGAATTACCGAACCAACAAAAGGTTCGATTCGCATTAGAGGTCGTGTTGCTAGTTTGTTAGAGGTGGGTACTGGTTTTCATCCAGAATTGACAGGTAGGGAGAATATCTCCTTGAATGGAGCAATTTTAGGGATGAGTAAAGGAGATATCACTCAAAAGTTTGATGAAATTGTGGCATTTGCGGAAGTAGAGAAATTCCTGGATACTCCCGTCAAACGATATAGCAGCGGGATGTATGTTCGATTGGCATTTGCAGTGGCGGCGCATCTAGAACCTGAAATTCTAATCGTTGATGAAGTCTTGGCTGTGGGTGACGATCGATTCCAAAAGAAGTGTCTGGGTAAGATGCAGGAGGTCGGTAGAGAGGGACGCACAGTTTTATTTGTCAGCCACAATATGCAGGCAATTTCGACTCTCACAGAGAAATGTATCTTACTCTCTCATGGTACAGCTATTTTCCAGGGGAAAACTGAGTTAGCGATTGAGAAATATCTACAAGACAACATATCAATTAGCTCAATATATCAAGCACCAGCCTCCGATACAAAGCCAAAAATAACCAGGATCGAGCTACTGACATCGCTAGACAATAATATTCAAGTAAATTGCGACCCAATTGAAGTTGTTTTTGAGATTTCTACGCCAATAAAAATCAGAGGAGCTTGTCTATCTTTTCAGTTTGTCGATGCCTTACAACAACCATATCTACATGTTTGGACATTTGATTCTGAACGACCGATGTGTCGGGAACCAGGAATATTTCAAGTAGTGTGTAAAATCCCCAAGCTACGTCTGTACATGGGGAATTACACTGTCAATGCTTATTTTAGCGAGCCACCTGGAGGTGAGACTTTTGAGATATTAGATCGGGTCTGCCCCTTTGAGGTTGTGATGTACGGGAACCATCGAGAGTTTGAATGGAAGTCAGGAACATGTACGTACATCGAAGAATTTGATTGGGATATTCACGAATCAACCGATAGAGTATCAATATAGAAAACGATACTCCAGTTAAAAGCCAAAGAGTTATACATTTTATCGCAAAGTCTATTTTTACACATGAAGTCAATAGTAAAGTCTGTAATCAATCAGTTTGGCTTTGAAATCAAAAAGAAGCAATTAGGTGATATTGCGGAAGTGTTGTCATCGCACAGCTCATTTCCATCTGATTTCAATCAAGAAGAGATCGATCTTTTTAACCTAGTTTCTCCATACACGATGACTAGTAAAGAAAGAGTATTCGCTTTAATCCAAGCTGTCAAATATATTAGTCATCATCAAATTCCTGGTGATATAGTTGAATGCGGAGTTTGGAAAGGTGGTAGTATGATGGCGATCGCCAAAACTCTGTTGGCTGAGCAAGATCGAACTAGAGACTTATATTTATTTGATACTTTTTCTGGGATGTCTGAGCCTTCCGAAGAAGATCGTGATTTTAGTGGTCAAGAGGCTGCTAAGTTACTAGAAAATGATAGTAGAGAAGATGGATGGATTTGGTGTAACGCACCTATAGAAGGTGTGCAAAATGTGATGTCGAAGACTGGTTACGATCTAAATAAAATTCATTATATACAAGGGAAAGTTGAAGATACTTTACCTGCACATGCACCAGGTAAAATTGCTTTACTACGCTTAGATACCGATTGGTATGAGTCTACTCGACACGAACTCATTCATCTCTTTCCTAGACTCTCTATGAATGGAGTCATTATAATTGATGATTATGGTTATTGGGAAGGGGCGAAAAAAGCTGTAGATGAATATTTTCAAGAACACAATATCAAAATATTATTAAATCGAATTGATGAGACTGGAAGAATTGCAATCAAAACACAATAATAAAATTATAAAATATATATGGCTGTCGAATATAATTTCAAGAGACAAGAAGATCTAATCAAAAGACCAGACTATAAACCTACTCATCCTCAAGAAGAATTTATAGTTATAGTCTTGAAGAAAGAAATAGATGACTTAATTAACAATTATGCTGTCATCAAAGACGATCGATCTAAAGTTTTAGATGTAGGCTGTGGCAGACAACCATTTCGCATAGACTTTGAGTCGAGGGGTTACAAGTATCTTGGTTTAGATGTTCAGCAGAGTCCCGAAAAATCCGTGGATTTTATCTGTGAGATTGATAAGCCGTTGCCCCTTGAAGTATTAAATCAAGCTCCATTCGACTTTATTTTCTGTACTGAAGTCATGGAACATGTTGTTGATTGGGATTCGACATTTAAAAATTTTTCAGAATTGTTAGCATCGGGTGGCAAGTTACTAATAACATGCCCCTCTTTTTATCCGCTACACGAAGTCCCATACGATTTTTGGAGACCAACACCATATGCGCTGCAATATTATGGTAATAAATTTGGTCTCAAAGTTTTACAACAAAAAAATGCTGGCAGTACATGGGATGTTTTAGGAACTCTGTTAGGTGCTTCTTATGTTATACCTACAAGTAGTAAACTTATATCTCGGATTATTAATAGATTTGTTGGGTTTGGACATGATGTTTTATTAAAATTGCTATTAAAGGGATTCTTGCAATCTCATTCTCAATTGAATAGTTCGTTGTATTTAGCAAATATAGTTGTTTTTGGAAAATAAGTGGGCTGGCATTCATTATAATTGAAGATTTCTAGCACCTAAAGATTTAATACTTGCCAAATAGCTACGGAGTAATTGTAAGAAATGGCCAAAATTATATTTATATCGACTATGGATGGTTGCTCTTGGGGCGGTAGCGAGTTTCTGTGGAGTGAATGTGCAAAACAAGCCTTACAAGATGGCCATGACATATATGTCTCGATCTGCGATCGATCGATCGATACTCCTGTAATTCAACAAATTGCCAGTGCTGGTGCAAAAATTATTGCGAGAACTGGATATCAACGACAACCTTCAATCATTCTTAGAGCACTTAGAAAATTAGCGACTTTTTTCAGAAAAAACATAGGTGTATCTGCCTATCAAAAGATATTCGATATTCGACCGGATGTCATTTGTATCAGTCAATGCAGTGCTTGTGACATTGGATACTTCTCCGATCTAGCTTCACTGGCAATTGATAGCAATATTCCATACATCTCAATATGTCAGCACAATACAGATTTAGACTTAGCAGATACTAATCGTCAGATTATCAAAGATTATTTCCATCACGCACAAAAAGTTTTATTTGTTTCGCAAAGTAATTTAAATTTGGCAAGACGACAAATAGCCGACTGCCTACCCAACGCTGAATTGATTCAGAATCCAGTAAATCTAATGACATTAGAAGCAATAGAACCTTTTCCAGACACTTCTACGATCGAATTTGCCAGTGTGGCACGTCTGAATGTTTTTAATAAAGGACAAGATATTTTATTTGAAGCACTAAGTGCGCAGCAATGGAAAAATCGGAATTGGCAATGTAATCTTTATGGTAGCGGAGAAGATCTTACTTACTTACAGAATCTAGCATGCTCCTATAAGATTGAAGATAAAATTAAGTTTCAAGGGCATGTTAAGGATGTGCGAAAAATCTGGGCGAAAAATCATATTCTAGTTTTACCTTCTCGAGCCGAGGGTACACCTCTTGCTCTAATTGAATCAATGTTGTGCGCTCGCCCATCTATAGTTACCGACATCGGCGGCAACACAGAATGGATTGTTGAAGGAGAGAATGGTTTTATTGCTGATGCAACAACAACGGCATCGTTTCAATCAGCACTGGAGCGAGCTTGGCAAAATCGCCACAAATGGGAAGAAATGGGTCATATGGCTCATGATTCAGCGATGATTAGATTAGACACAAACCCAGGAAAAACCTTGCTACAGTATTTAACGAGTATATTACCTTCCTCAGCCCATATCTAGATCCTAAATTTACACAGATTATACAGACGGGCAATATATTAATTTCATTGTAAATCTGTTCGTACTTTATTATCTAACTAGTAAAACTGAGAATTACGTTATGTTTAAAAGAATTGCCAGGAGATTATTTCTCCCCAAAATTAAGGGAATATCTATTGATGACACAGAAATACTAGAAGAGGAACTAATTTTTCCTCAACAGGTATTTGAAATGCCAGAAAAACTAGATATCTTTGGTCAAAAGCACCCTCTTTTTACTGGCTATACCCGCGTAATACCTCCTTTTTTTGTTAGAAGTATAAAAAAAGCCAAGTGTGTAGTAGGAAAAGAGGAAATTTTCACTAGTAATAATAAAGTAATTGTAGAACACACATCCCAAAAAGTAAATCCATGGTTGGGGTCATACAATAGAAGATTAAACAAACCTTATAAAGTTAATGGTAGTGTTGCCAATTTCTCACTGTCTGGAATAGAGAGCAACTATTATCACTGGCTCACTGAATGCTTGGGTAGTTATTATTTACTAGAACAATCAAAATTCAAGCCGAACTTTTATCTTATTCCTATAGAAAAAACTTTTCAAAGAGAGTATCTCAAACTTTTAAACATTGACGAAGAAAGAATAATAAAGATAGATTCAGGTAGTGTGGTTCAAGCTGATGAAACGATCGTTCCATCATCTATCAATATTTCGGAAAATTGGGAGCATATTAATTCCAGAGGATATATTTGTTGTCAAAAACAATGGCTGCCCAGTTGGATTGGCAATATTTACAAGGAAAAGATAAATTTTGATAAATCTATCCAGGGTAAAAGTAAAATTTACATAAGTCGTGCCTTTGCTAATTATAGAAAAATCGAAAACGAAGATGAAATAATAGATTTTTTGAAGAGTAAGGGATATGGAATATATTATCTTGAAAAAATGTCGGTAGTAGAGCAAATAAAATTATTCTCAAATGCATCAATTGTTTTAGGTTTACATGGAGCCGGATTTAGTAATGTATATTTTTGTCCTAAAAATGCGACACTATTTGAATTTTTTACCGAGCATTATCACGATTCAAGTTTTAAAGTTTTGACAAGTGTACTCGGACTCAAATATCATTACATGATTGGGAAAACAAGTAATATTGAAAATATTCACCCTCAGCAAGAAAATGTGTATATCGATCTAGCTCAACTTAAGATGGCTCTAGAAATACTTGATGATTCAGCGATCTGCCGAGAAGTTATTTAGATTACAACAAAACTGATAAGGAGTCTCAAAATGGTTACTCAAAAGTTGGTCAGCTATGAAGAGTCAGTCAACTGGATGCGATCGCAAGAACAGTATGAAGAATTGGTAAAATTGTGTTATCTCGATCGAGACAATTATGAAGCTGCTGAAAGATTTGCGGCTAGTGAAGAGTTTCAGGAAGTTGTCAAACTGCTCCAAATTGGAGATCGCCAACAACCACTTAGCGTTTTAGATTTAGGCTGCGGTAATGGAATTGCATCTTACTCATTTGCATCTCTAGGCTGTGAAGTAACATCTGTCGATCCAGATCTGAGTGATGATGTCGGTCTAGGGGCAGCAGAGCGACTAAGATATCACATTAGTAACGGTTCGATTAAAACAGTCCAAGCAACTGCGGAATCTTTACCCTTCGGCTCTCCCCGGAAAATAGTATAAAATGTAGCTGTCGCTACATTTTATACTCCTCCTCTTTATGGACTTTCATCTAAATTCTTTATTAAACTTACCAAATACTAGGGTTTTTACTTGCTATAAAGAAGCTGGCTTTACATTTATTCAATTAGAGATAATAAATGCAGGTATTAACTGTCCTAACTGTCAAACTTATACTGACATAATTCAAAAAACTAGCCACAGATTAATTAGAGACTTGTCGATTGTTGGAGCTGGAGTATACTTGAAAGTTCCTAGACGTAAATTTTATTGTGGACAGTGTAAAAGATATCCAACTGAGCAGCTAGAATGGGTGGAAAATAGACAAAGATTTACTGAAAGATATCAGGCATATATTTACGAAAGAGTCAAGGAATCAAGCTGCGAACAAGTAAGTCGAAATGAAGAGTTAAGTCCAGCCCAAGTCCAGCAAATATTTAGCAGAATTGCGGAAAGGGAGCTAAAAAAAAAGACTGGGGACTTCCAGAAAAATTGAGTTTGGATGAATTTAGTCGTCGTAAAGGAAAAGGGAGATTTGCAACAGTTCTAATCGATCTAGACAAAAGTTCTTTAATAGAAGTAATTGACTCTCACAAAAGTGAAGATATAATTGCTGTCTTAAAGGGGCAACCTCAGTCTGTCAGGGAGTCAGTCAAGGAAGTGTGTGTAGATATGTGGGGAGGATTTCCAAAAGTAATCAAAGAAGTTTTCCCAAAAGCATCGATTATAATTGATAGATTTCATGTGATGAAACTAGTCAACAAATCTTTGAATAAATTGCGACTTGATTTAGGCTTGAAAGGATTGACAAATCGCTATTTGCTTTTAAGCAACAATCAAGATTTGTCAGAAGAAGAAATTGAAGCTCTATCTGAAATACTTGCCAAGTCACCTTCTTTAAGCATAGCTTATGATTTAAAGGAGGAATTGAGAAGCATATACGAAAGTAAATTAACTGTCAAAGGTGGCTTAAGAGCAATTGGAAAATGGCTGGGTTATGCTAAAATTGTCTTAAAGACGGCAGGTGATACCATCGAAAATCATTTGACAGAAATTGCTAATTATTTTATCAGTAGAACCACGAGCGGTGTCACAGAAGGAATTAATACAAAAATTAAATTAATTCTACGTCAAAGCTATGGATTTAAAAGCTTCACTCTCATGCGAGAAAAACTGTTAGCTTGCTTATTAAAATAATCTCCGCATTCGCTTCGATTACTTTAATAAGTTTAAGTTATAACCATGACTAGAGGAGAGCCGGACTAACAGAGTGCGCACGTGTTTTAAAGCCAGGTGGGTTATTATTAGCTACGCGAGAACATGTAGTCGATAATTCGCAACAACTAGAGCAATTCTTAGCTGGACATATTTTGCATCGACTACATGGTGGCGAAAATGCATACTCGATCGAGCATTATACTAATAGCTTCAAGAAAGCTGGATTTAAAGTTATTAAGCTTTTGGCTTCGATGGATAGCATTATCAATCATTTTCCATCTTCTAATGCTGATGTTAAGAAATCCTTCAAAGATTGGCTGAAATCCAAGCTAGGAAATTTCATCGGTAATTCTATCTCTCAAAGTTTGCTCGTAGAACGAGTCTATAGACAATATATATCGGCGAGAGATAAATCACCCGGGCGGCTGTATTCATTTTTATGCACTAAGTAGGAATTACCCATGCGTATCTTCTATGATGGGCAAATCTATGCCGACCAAACTGCTGGCGGGATCAACCGTTATTTTGCCAACATTATCGATCGACTTCCTCAAGATACCTACCCAACCCTCACTACGCCTTATCGTAAAAATAAACTTCACTATCCCACTCACCCAAACCTTCGACTCAAAGAATTCCGAGACTTCCGACCCAGTCGCATCTCCTTAAAAATTCGGACTCATTACTTCCAATGGATCGAACACCACCAACATTTCGATATCTTCCATCCTACCTACTACTTCCGTCTTACTCAAGAACCCTTTATCCAAATTCGTCGCCCCCTAGTCATTACTGTCTGGGATATGATTCATGAGTTATTTACGTTAGAGCCTGATGGCAAGACTATCCTCGCTAAACAAGCTAGCATTCAGTCGGCCGATGCCATCATCTGCATCTCAGAAAGCACCAAAAACGACCTACTCAAGTATTTTCCAGCCGCAGCGTCTAAAACTGTTGTCACCCATCTAGCTTCTGAATTAAAGAGCGACTGGGCATACGGTACCGAAGAAACACCCAACCAACCCTACTTTCTTTATGTCGGTAGTCGTAATAAGACATATAAAAACTTTGATACCCTACTTATTGCTTTTTCCAAAGCGGCCAGCAATAATCTCGATATTCTTCTTTGCGTTGTTGGGGCACCATTCGATCGTGAAGAACAACAATACATCACAGAACTAAAACTGACGGATCGAATTCAACATTACTGCCACGCTAGCGACACCCACCTTGCTAAACTCTATCGCTGTAGTATCGCATTCGTCTATCCCTCTCTGTATGAAGGTTTCGGAATCCCACCCCTCGAAGCGATGGCTTGCGGTACTGTCGTTGTCGCGTCTAATTCCTCCAGCATTCCCGAAGTCGTTGGTGATGCTGGGATTTTATTCGATCCCAAAGCCGCCAACGATTTAGCCGACATTTTGCTGAGCTTGCTCGATTCACCCAGCGAACGAGATCGACTCATTGCTAAAGGATTCGATCGTCATCAACAATTCAGTTGGGACAAAACCGCTGCACAAACTGTTGCAGTTTATCAATCTCTTTCGCGTTCTTCTACTTTGATATAAATTCCGTTCGAACACTAAATTAATTCTTTATGCGTTGTCCTACTCTTTCTGAACTCCCCCCACCTCCCTCAGGCAAAGCAGGTTGGCCTTGGACTGAAGAAAGTCCTCAATCGCCAACTCTAGCACCGGACAACTCTGAGTTGCCTTGTATCAGCGTTGTTACCCCTAGTTACAATCAAGGTCAGTTTATCGAGGAAACTATTCGATCTGTTCTTTTGCAAGGGTATCCAAATCTGGACTACATCATTATCGATGGTGGCAGCACTGACAACACAGTCGATATAATTCGCAAGTATGAACCGTGGATTTCTTATTGGGTTAGTGAGCCAGATAATGGTCAAACAGATGCTATTCAAAAGGGATTTAAACGTTGTACCGGAGTGATTTGGAACTGGCTTAATTCAGATGACTTGCTAGAGTTAAATGCTCTGCAAGCAGTTGCCAAAGCAAATTTACAAGAACCTTTGTCAATAGTATATAGTGGAAAACTCAAAATTTTTGATGATTCCAATCCATCGTTAACACATTTGCACAGCGAACGGTTTGAAAAAATATCTGATTTAATTTGTGTTTGGGAAAAATGGGGGAACCCGCAACCAGTTACGTATTTATCATCCTCTGCCTGTCGCCTAGTTGGCGGACCTGATATTTACTTGAAATATGCAATGGACTATGAATTGTATTTGAGATTAGCTCTATTGCCAAACTTTAAAGTCAAGCTTGTCGACGATATACTAGCTAAATTCAGATTGCATCCAGAGTCTAAAACAGTTAGTCAGCAGATTGCTTTTAAACAAGAGATCGCTGTTGTTTTCGATAAGTTTGCAAATCAGCATAAATCAATTATGCCCAGTGGTTGGCGATCGTCTAGAGCCAGGTTTCAATTTCATCTAGTTCTAGATCGATTAATTATTCACCATAGCCGTAATATTCCTTTAACCGAATTTTTACAACATTCTTTTTCTTTTTTACCACACATTTGGAACTATCGCTTTTTTTGGGCTTATCTATTTTCTTACTTAAAATACCCTCAAGCTTCACCTAGAGTTTTCTGAATTAGAAATTATAATTTTTACACCTATTGTTCTATCATTAGCACAGCAGATGAATATTTTGAAAAACTTTTTCTACTATCGACCTTTTAGTGTGAAGCATGATACTGAACTACTTTTGCCCTTACTTGCGCCTAATGGCTTTTTCGTCTGGCATGACTATGCTAACTGTGGTTATTTCGACGGCAAGAATGGGGTACCTGAATATCTGGGTGAACTGTCTGCCAAGTTACCGATCGCGCATATTATGGGATCGGACATAGCAATTTACTCACCAGCTTGGGCTGGAGAACAAAAACAGCGTTACCTTAAAGCCATTCAGTCAAATGTTAATCCCTCTCAAGTCAATGTTTGGGAAACAACCTCGCTAAGAGGGTAGAAAACTGATGATTTTTCTTTACTCTGATGTCTTATTTCGAGCAGGTGGAATAGAAACTTATTTGCACGCCTTGGCTACCCACTTGTATACAGAAAAAATTCCCTTTCGAGTAATAGTCTCCGAGCTGGAATCTTGTCCCTTGGTCGATGAATTAGTCAGTAAAGGTATTGATGTTTATCGTCAACCTAGAGTGTGGGGCGATCGATGGTTAGTGCGTCAGCGTGTAATGATGAGGTGGTTGGCAACCCAATTGAAACCTGGTGATTGGGTGTATTGTGTCCGGCAACCGTCACCAGCATTGTATCTACCGCTGGTACGTTTAGTGCATCAGCAGCAAGCCAGAATTGCTGCTAGTTGGATGTTGGCTCCAGAATTTTTGCCCCCAGATCGACCACAGTTTTGTCAGGCAGTCGCAGAGACTGATGCAGTCATTTCTGTATCCAACTGTACTGCCGATCAGTTTGAAAAGGTATATGACTATTCTGGCAAGGTTCAGATCGTACCCTATCACAACAATCTGTTGTTTTCTGATGTGGTTGATTTGCCCTCCGCACCACCATGGAAAATTGGTTTCATGGGTCGTTTAGATATTCATCAAAAGAATCTCGATACTCTATTGCGGGCTTTTTCTAAAGTTGCTCAAACCTGGCAAGTAGAGTTACATCTTTATGGGCTGGGTAAAGATCGAGACCAACTAGAAGTGATGACTGATGAATTAGGCGTAAAAGATCGCGTTGTATTTCATGGAGCCTACGATCACCGGTGCGACTTGCCTAATATCATGGCAAACTGTCATTTTTTCGTTTATCCTTCGCGGTTTGAAGGCGGCCCATGCTTTACGCTCTTGGAACTGATGCAAGCAGGACGTTTTTGTGTCGCGGCTAGCGTTGGCGGAATTCCCGATTTGTATTTAAATCATCCTGAAGCTGGACTGCTGGTTTCACCGGATGACCCTGATGATTTAATTTTAGGACTGAATTCAACACTGACACGGATGAGTAATGGGGAGATAAATAGCGATCGAATACGCGATCGCTATTTATCAGGATTTGATATGACTGCTGCACATAAAGCATGGATGTCTGTACTTTTTGAAAATTGAATTATCTTTAGGGTAAAATATCATGTCCATATATAAAGAAGGAATAAAGCAAACATTTCCAACCGATCTTCTATGTTGCACTAAAAAAACTTTTCAAAATCAATTTTGCAGAGGAGAACTCTCGTTAAGTTGTGATAAATTAGTTTGCGATCGATGTGGCTTTCAATACCAAGAAATAAACAATATTCCTGTTTTGAAAACTGATGCTTTCGATCCCGCAGATAGTTGGTTTGAAAATATGTATAAAAATCGTAGTAGAATTGAAGAAATTCAAGCCAACTATCTCTCACATGAAAGAGAATTCATGCGTCAGTTTTTCCAAGAAAATAGTATCAAAGGTCAATGCTTAGAGATTGGATGTGGCGTGGGTCTTTTTGCTGAAATTGCGCCAAATTTTCTTGGGCTAGAATATTCATTGGAGTCACTTTTTGCTACAGGATTTGAGACTTTTAATCGCATGTGTGCAGATGCGCGAGTAATTCCATTAATAGATTCTTGTATCGAATGTATTTATAGTTTTAATACTCTAGAACATGTCCCAAATGTTGACATGGCTTTTTCGGAGATGGATCGAATTTTAAAACCTGGTGGCTTCTTAGTCTTAAAGCCAGCTTGGCACTGTACTACGTACAATACTGAACTCATCCCCATCTTATCTTACAAGGAACTAAATCGACGGCAAGCAATAACGAAGCTGCTCCTTCCTTTCCTAACTTCAAAAGTGTTTAAATTTTCAACTAGAGTACCATGGAGAATATTTCGACGGATCGTTTCCTCTAAAAACAATCCTCTAAGTTGGACAGCACTGATCCCTTATCATGGAGAACTATGGAGTGGTGGAGATAGTGATGCTGTAGCTAGTATTGACTCACATGAAGCTATTCTTTTCTATACAAGCCGTGGGTATGAGTGTATATCTCATAAAAACATGTGGAAACAGATCGCCGCAGGGCATGACATTATAGTTCTTCAGAAGAAGTAATATGAAATTATGTTGGTTGATTCCTGACGATCGCGGCGGCGGCATTATATCGGTCGCTCAAGCTTGTTGCCAACAAGCAGCTAAATTCGGTCATGATGTGACGCTACTTCTAGTTCTTTCTCCAACGAGTCGGAGCGAAAATATTGCTGATTTTCGCTCCGACTCGTTGAATTTGACTGAGCCAGCAAAAAATACACCAAAAGTTCTGTTGGAATGGTTGCAGGCAAATCCGCAAGATGTTTTATTCTTAAATGGTTGTGAACAGGCAGATGCAGTTATTGCTTATCTGCCTGAAAATGTTTTTTGCGTTTATGTGGTTCATGATACCGCACCTCGCTACTGGCAGATGGCGATTCAAGAGGAAAAAAATCTTAACGGAATCATCGCTGTCTCTGATATAGTATCTCAGCAGTTTAAATCTCGATTACAGGAGCCAAATAAATTACTGACCATACTTAATGGATGCAACTTCCCACAACTCAATGATACTGATAGTGGACGTTCTAACGATTTAGTTTTTCTGGGAGGAGATAAGCCAGTTAAGGGAGCATTCGATCTACTTAAAATCTGGAAACAAATCATCAAGTTAGGCTTTACAGGAAAGTTACACTGGTTTGGTAAAATGACTCCAGAATTTCAAAAGCTGCTAAAGGCATTACCAGCAGTGGATCGTATCTACATTTATGGACACGCTTCAAGAGACTTAATTTTTTCTACTTGCGCCAATGCAAAAATTCTGCTGATGTTAAGCCGAGTTGAACCTTTTGGTATGGTCACAATTGAAGCTATGAGCATGGGATGTGTGCCTGTTGCCTGGGATATAGAGACAGGCACAAAAGAGATTGTTGGCAATTCTCACGCAGGTGTATTTATTCCTTTGGGCGATACGAAACTTTTCGCTCAAAAAGTATTAGAAACTCTTGAATATTATCCAAGGCTTGAAAACGCAGTAATTAACCATGCTCGTACCAACTTTGATGCTTCAGTTATGGGGAAAAAATATGAAGAACTGTCTCATTTTATCATTGTCCAGCCACCAATCCATAGAAGTAGAATTGGTCAAGAAACTCCCGTTTATCAGCCACCGATTCGTAAATTTCAGTTATTGCCAGATCCCATTCGATCGGCAGTTAGAGCCTTCATTGGTAGATCTTCCCGTCTTGGCTATTTGTTAAGAGATTTACGCGGATTCTGAAGGGGCACGTTGACTTTTATTGATGATAGATATATCGCCTAAATCTTTGTGATCTTCGATTGAAGAGAAGTCATTTGAGAACTAGTTCTTCATAAAGGATATTTTAATGCCCCCAGTTAGTTTTTTATTTTTAGTTGCTAATACTCCTTGGGTCTACGCTCTAGCCGAATCATTAGGGGAAAAATATTCAACTCATGCAACCCGGTTTTATGATTGGCGCAACTACAATCGGTTACGGCCAACTTGGCCAGCGCGATCTCCACTGCAATTGCAACGATCCCTGAAGACTTTACCCCCAGGGTATGTAGGCTATCTAGAACCCCTATTCCGTCTCTATCTGCAATGGCAAGTCCAAAAATGGAGCCGTCAACTTCAGGAAACGACTGGAGAGACTCCCTGGACGATCGTACCCTATCCTTTCTCTGCTCCTTGGGTTAGACATTTTCCACCAGAACGGCTAGTTTATTACAACCTAGATGAATATGTCCATTACCAACCCCAGCGCAAAGAGCAAATCCTCGCACAGGAAGCAGAACTAGTGGAGCGAGCTGCTCTAACACTTTGCCTTTCCCAGTTTCAGGTAGAAATATTACAACAACGCTACCCCAAAAAAGCAGCATCAATTCATCATTTTCCTCTAGGAGTAGTCGACGATCTAGTCAATCCACAACCGGAGCAATCTCCCGAACCAATGACTGTTGGTTACATCGGCAATTTGATCGATCGAGTGGACTGGCTACTGGTGCAATATGTGGCAAAAGCCTGTCCAGAAGTCACATTCATATTTGTAGGTGGGTTAGACGGCTCCGCTGGAGAAGTCCGTAACAAAAACTGGCAAACAGAAAGGGCAATAGCCCTGGCACTCCCAAATGTTCGTCATATCGAAAAAGTGCCTCAACAAGAAGTCGGTCGTTATTACTGGTCATTTTCCATAAACTGGATTCCCTACGATATCCACCACCCCTTTAATCGGGCATCATGCCCCACCAAAGTAATGGATGGTATTGCTAGCAGTCGCCCCGTTCTTAGTACTGACATACCTGAATGTTGCCTTTACCCAGAATGGATTACCATTTTCCATTCAGTGGATGAAGCCGCTTCTCTAATTCGCTACCATTTAGGGCAGATAGATACTTCAGAAGCGAGTCAAAAATGTTTACAGCAACGCGAATTTGCTACTCAACAGACCTGGCAATATCGGGCGAAAACTTTGGTTTCGTTATTGAGTGAGGCAGAATGAGTGTTTTAAAGGTCAAGGAGCCGCCAAGCTCACGTTTCTGGACACTAGATGTCATTCGAGGATTAGCAATACTGGGAATCGTAATTTTTCATGTAATGCCTACCGATGGCACTGCTGGACTTACAATTTCCTGGTTGCGTTATCTTGGTCCTCTGGGTGTCAGCCTATTTTTTGTATTAAGTGGCTTTAGCATTCATCTGTCCCAGCTACGCAAGGGAAAAGTTATTCAATCTTGGCCGCAATTTTTTCTGCGGCGGTTTGGGCGACTTTACCCTCCTTATATCTGTGCAATTATTTTGGAGATAACTATAAATGTTGTCTGGTCATTCTGTCGAGGGCGAAACCCTATTGCATTTTTACCTTCGCCTATTGATTTAATTGCTCACCTGTTATTACTACATACACTCGATCCCCAAACTTTTTTTGGCATTATCCCAGCACTATGGTTTATCGGTGTGGTTGCTCACCTGTATCTGCTCTACCCACTTTTTTTAAGGTTGACCCATCGCTGGGGGGAGAACTATACTCTTCTGATTGTCTTACTGACAACTCTCGTAGTGCGTTTCCTCTGTCAATCACAAACCCCTCTGTCTGCGTCGACAGAACTAATTGCAGTTTTCCAAAACAATGCACCACAGCGATGGTTTGAGTGGTGTTTTGGTGCCTGGATTGCTACCAGAGTAACCAAAAAAGATTCACCATCCCTGCTTTTTTCTGGTTTAAGTTGGATGTTTTTTCTCATTTGGCTATCAGGTTCTCTTCCTGTCTGGATATCCGATCCATTACTCGGTGTTTGCTTAGGAACTTTAATATGGAATCTAGCGATCTATGAAGAACGAATGCGTTTTCATCAACTTTGGTTGCCACTATTTCACATAGGTCAGATCAGCTATTCTATTTACTTGGTGCATCAAGTGTTTGTGCCCTTTGTCCGCTCAGCAATTGAGCCGAGTCCTTTTGCGCCCATTCCAACTTTCCTACTAGTATTGAGTGGGGTATTACTAATCTCATTGCCTGTATCGCTGTTGTTCCACCACCTTGTTGAAAAGTCTATTTTATTTAGAAGTAAGCAATAACATTTTAGGAAGCAAGGTATTGCTCTTCGGCCAATCAACCAGTAACCACTCCCCATTCTAGGTCGAGAAACTCGTTCGCCTCTCAACTGGTGGATGGTTTCAGAGTTACCTTTAGCAAATCGATTATGAAGCAATATGTTTGTGCCTTTCGAGGTCGTCGGGATAATTACCAAGTACCACTAGCCCTATCTGATGCAGGACTTCTCGACCAATTTATCACTGACTTCTATAGCCTAGCTGGTTTGCAACAACTGTCTCATTACTTACCGCAGCAGTGGCAACAAAAGCTTGCCTTTCGCTCTCATCCTGACCTACCCATCGATCGGATCGAGTGTCTGTGGGGAAAAACTTTACAAGAACACACACGCCATGCTCTAGGGTGGTCTGCTTCAAAAACCTACGCCGATCTCGACCCTGCCTTTTCCCTTCGTGCCGCTGAACGGGCAAGGGCAAACCGCAGTAATCTATTTCTTTATTCTCCCTATGCATGGGAAGCATTTCGTGCGCCGTATTCCCATACACCCCACAAGGTACTCTTTCAATTTCACCCTCATTCTGACGTTGAAGAGCGTCTTTTAACTCAAGACTGGCAAAAGTTTCCTCAAGTCGAGCAATCTTATCGTGAAGAAGTCGGACGAGACCTATCACCAGAAGCAAAAAAACGGGAACGAGATTGTTGGCAATATGCTGACCTAATCGTCTGTGCTAGTAGTTTTACTCGCGATACTTTAATTGAGGCAGGTGCTCAAGCAGAATACTGTTGCGTAGTACCTTATGGCGTGGATTTACCAGTACTTGAAGATCGAGTCTTTCCTACTAAGTTTCAGGGACTCTACGTTGGTTCGGGAACTCAACGCAAAGGATTGCACCATCTGCTGCAAGCCTGGCAGCAGGCAAAATTGCCTGAAGATAGCCAGTTAGTATTAGTCTGCCGAATTATCGATCCAGGTATCCGAGCAATGGTGGCACAAACTCCTCGGGTAAAACTTTTGCAAGGAGTCGGTGCTGAAACATTGGGTAAACTTTATCAAAGCAGCTCCTTGCTAGTAATGCCATCCCTAGTTGAAGGTTTTGGGCAGGTGTTTCTGGAAGCTTTGAGTTACGGCTGCCCAGTGCTGGGTACAAAGAACACCTGTCTGCCTGATTTAGGTGTGGAATCAGCAGGCATTTTTTTAGTTAACGTCGGAGATCGAGATCACTTAATTCACCGATTGGAGCATTTGGCACAGTGTTTACCCCACAATGAGAATATCCGCAATAGTGCCCGTGCCTGTGCAACAAGATTTTCCTGGCAAAATTTTCGATTGTCGTTATGTAGACGGATGAGATCTTCTTGATTCTGGACTACAATCAGCATACATATTCAAGGCTGTTTTTGAGCATGTTTTAATTTGTATTTCAGATTGTACACATCAAGCTTCAAAAATAATAGAAGGATTTAGTTTGAATGGCAGAAGTTTTCTTTTACTTATTTATCATAATTTGTCTGATAATACTTGGCTGGGGGACATTGCGATTGACAAGGGTCTATCAATTTCCTGTTTTCATGGCGGCTATTTTTCTGTCATTTATATCACCTCAAGGCAATAGCCTAATTCAAAATGCAATTTCTCATTCTCAGTCTACAGATAATTTAATCAACGTTTTCTTTTACGCTTGTTTGTGTATTTCAATGTGTTGGCTAGGCTATCAAAAATATCAACCCTCTCAGAAATGGTTGTCTAGGCTAGATATCGAGTTGGATGAAAATAAATTGTTTCGGGCAGGAATGGTTCTGCTAGCGATCGGCTTTCTCTGTGGATTTTTATTTACCAAGATTACTCCTGACATAGCAGAAAATGGAAATTGGACGGGACCTGCAACAATTTTATCGTTCTTTCTTGGAGTTATATATAATGCATTTCCGATATTTTTAATCGCTGCGCTGCAAAGACCCAGCCCTGTGAAAATAACTATGGCAATCGTGTCTGCGATTCCGATCCTACAGTTAATTATCCTATACGGACGCCGCCAACCGCTGATGACATTCCTCTTGTCGATCGGGATGAGCTTCTTTCTGATCAAAAAATACGTACCACCGAGATGGATCTTTTTAGTATTTGTGCCAGTCGCGATCTTTGTGATTCCCTTATTGGGTCAGTTACGGGGAAATTTTTGGGGCTTACTATTCAGTGGCGATCTGCACACAGCCATAGACACTTCTCAAACAGAATTAGCCAAGGTGCAAAAAGTAGATATATTAGAATTACGAAATGCAGCTATGATGATCGAAGCGGCCGATCTGACGCATAGGCTTGGTTGGGGAACTGGATTTTGGAATGACCTTGTCTTGCAATACATCCCGGGTCAACTTGTGGGATTTGGGGTGAAAAAATCGCTGCAAATCGGAGCACGACCTGACCTTTACCAAGTGCTTGGTTACAAAATTCACCCTGGTACTACACCGACAGGATTGGGTGATTCTTATGCTGAGTTTAGCTATTTGGGGTGTTTGTTATTTGGAGCGATCGGTCAGATCTTTAAAACGCTGTGGGTTTCGATCTATCGCAGCAGTATGTTTAGTGCGCTACTTTATATTGGACTAATTAGCCCTGCGATGCTAGCCATCACTCATGGGGTCGGTCGGTTCTTGCAAGAGTTTATTTTTCAAGTAGGCGTAATGTATTTGGTTTCCAGATATGCCAAGGTTGAATCAAGATACAGACAAATTGAGATGCCCAGGTAGATCTACTAATAGAAAATTGGATATCATCAAACATTATGTCATTTAAATTAGCCAAGATCTGTAGTAACTTCGGTCCTTATCATTTAGCTAGAATAGAAGCCGTTGCCCAGAAATGTACAGCTAAGAATTGGGAAGTAGTGGGAATCGAGTTGGCGCGGGCTGAGAAAGAATATCCTTGGCAAACAAAATCTCAAGATTTCCCGTGTGAAATCATCTCGATAGTGAGTGATGACTTATTGGAAAATATTAAATTAAATCGGCTGATCCGGAATCTGATCGCTAAGCTGAATGGCATTCAACCAGATGCCATAGCTATCTCTGGATACGCGCTCCCTCCAATGCTTGCCGCTCTATTTTGGTGTCTGTGGCATCGCAAACCAGCAATTCTGCTATCTGAGACTACTGAGTTTGATGAAACTCGCGTTTGGTGGAAAGAAGCAATTAAAAGCTGGCTAGTCAAGAAATATCAAGCTGCTTTAGTAGGTGGGCAACCCCAAAAACGTTATATAAACAAGCTAGGCATATCTAATGATGCAATCTTTTTGGGCTATGATGTTGTGGGTAATGAGGTTTTTTCTCCCGATCTGATTAAATCTTTACCTCGACCATTAGAGCAGCCATTTTTTTTGGCAATCAATCGCTTTGTCACAAAAAAAAACTTACCTTTATTAGTTTCTGCATACGCTGAGTATCGCCAATTGGTCGGGGCAGAAGCTTGGGATTTAGTATTGTGTGGAGATGGTAAACTTCGTCCCCAACTAGAATCACAAATTAAAGAATTCAATCTCACAAATTATATTCATCTACCTGGATTTCTCCAGCAAGATCGACTTTTGCCTTATTTTGCTCATGCTGGATGTTTCGTTCATGCCAGTATCCAAGAGCAGTGGGGACTGGTTATCAATGAAGCAATGGCAGCGGGATTGCCTGTGATAGTTTCTAACAGATGTGGGTGTTTTGAAGACTTACTTCTAGAGGGTATTAATGGTTTTGGCTTCGATCCCCAAAACCAAGCACAACTTACCACTCTGATGTTAAAAATTAGTTCTGGTGAAGTTGAGTTGGAAAAAATGGGTCAGGCAGCCCTGACACATATTCAAAAGTTTTCACCAGATTATTTTGCGGCGGGTTTAATCGATGCGATCGAATATGCTACCACACATTAAAAAAGTCGTATGTGTTTCTGGAAATGGGGATTTAAAGCCCTGCGCTCTGCTAAGTATAACTAGATCGAATAACCCATGAAAGTTTTGCATGTTGTGCCAGGAATTGGCTCTGTATATGGTGGTTCTTCGCTTGCGGTTCTAAATTTGGCGGCATGGCAAGCTCGGCAAGGTCTTCATGTCGATCTAGTCACAACTAATATGAATAGTTCTCAGCAGTTAGCTGTGCCGCTGCAAACTTGGGTAGAAGATAATGGCTTTCGGATTCAGTATTTTCCATGTTGGTATCTTCAAGACTATAAAATTAGCCCTTCGATGTCTCAATGGCTCGATCTTCATGTACGAGATTATGACATTGTGAACACTCATGCGATCTTTTCTTATGCCAATTTACCTGCGTATCAAGCTTGTCAGCGCGATGATATTCCCTACGTGATTCATCCACATGGGATGTTAGAAACTTGGGCACTCGGCTACAAAAGTTGGAAAAAACAACCATATTACAGCCTCATCGAAAAACCTGCACTGGAACAGGCTAGTGCGATCCGAGTTCTAGCGATACCTGAAGCTGAGAGTCTACAAAGACTGGGGATTAAAACCCCACTTGCACTAATTCCTAATGGTATTTCTGCTGAAACTTTTGCCTCACCAACTAACACCGAAATTTTCTACCAGGCATTTCCAGCAACCACTGATAAAACCCTCATCTTATTTCTGGGACGAATCGATCCTAAAAAAGGATTAGATTTGCTAGCCACCGCTTTTGCCAATATACATCAAGAATTTCCGCAAACCCATCTGGTAATTGCTGGTCCTGATAATATTGGACACCTGCCGACTGTTAAACAATATTTTGCGGACAGACACTGCCTCGAAGCCGTGACCTTTACTGGCATGATTGAGGGAGATCTCAAAGCTGCCGTCTTAGCGACTGCCAATATTTATGTGGCTCCATCGTATTCTGAAGGATTTAGCATGTCAGTCTTAGAAGGAATGGTATCTGGATTGCCCTGTGTGATTACGACTGGCTGTAACTTTCCTGAAGCTGAAGCAGCTCAAGTAGCTCATGTGGTAGAAATTACTGCTGATGCAATTGCGAATGCTCTTCTTAGATGTCTCAAACAGCCAGAAATTGCCACCGAGATGGGAGATCGCGCTCGTCAGTTTGTGCTAGCTAATTACACATGGGATAAAATTGCCACCGATCTAACTTGTCTTTATCAAGCCATTCTCGATCGCAAAAAATTCCCTAAATAGTTCATGAAATTCAATCTAAAATAACGATCCGATCGGCAATTTAGAAAAGGAAAATTAACACCTATCTAAACTCCAAGTAGGAAGAATTAACCCCTAACTAATTCATGAGTAATATTAACTTGTCATCAGAATATCAATACAATTCTAGTCACCTAGACCATACTTACAACTATTTAAGCACCCAATTATTAGCGATGCTACCTCCGCCAGTTAATACTAGTGATGATAAAATTTGCATTTTAGATTTGGGGTGTGGCAACGGAAGTTTTAGTAACCTACTCAACGATATTGGATATAATGTAGTTGGAATAGAACAGTCAGAATCAGGCATTAAGATCGCCAAACAGAATTATCCTGACTGCCAATTCATCAATGCCAGTATTTATGATTTGCCATATGATGAACTAAAATTTGGTTTTGATGTAGTTACCTCAGTTGAAGTAATCGAACATCTTTTCGATCCAAAGCAGTTAATTAGAGCAGCGAAGCAATGCATTAAACCTGGCGGGACTATAATTCTTACAACACCTTATCATGGTTATTTGAAAAACTTAGTTCTTGCTCTATCTGGCAATATGGACAAACATTTTACTACCCTTTGGGATGGTGGACACATCAAGTTTTTTTCAGTACCCAGCTTAACTGAATTGCTAGAAAAAGAAGGTTGTACTGATATTAAGTTTAAGTTTGCAGGTCGGTTCCCCTATCTATGGAAATCAATGATATGTTCATGCAAGGTGAATTAGGATAAAACATATTAATTTTATATTAATTTCCAGTTTTTTTACTTTGAACTTATCTCCAGTCAATAATCAAGAAATATAATGGAAGACCGATCGAGGCAATGGAGTATAGATTTAGTTAGAGCAATTTCAACCTATGGCATAGTACTAATTCATTCTGGTGGGTACGCACCATCCGATAACTTGGCGGCTCAAACACAGGATTTTTTTAGATTTGCACTCCCTTTTTTCTTGGCCGCTTCATTTTACTTACTATCATTTCCTAAACAAGAACAGAATTTATCTAAGCTAATTTTTTCAAGAGCTAAACGGCTACTCCTACCATATTTAATTTGGAGTTTCGTCTATCTGATCGCAAGAGTTTTCAAGGCAGTTGTTACGCACAAATTTGGAGACGTTGAAACACTACTTCACGATCCGTTCTCTATTATATTCTTTGGCTCATCTGCCGTTCACTTGTATTTTCTGCCATTACTATTTACTGGAAACTTATTCGCAATAGCGATCGGCAAATTTGAGACAAGTTTAAAGTCTTCTGTTGTTTTGTTTCTGACAAGTTTAGCTATTTACAATCTAATTTTGCAGTACAGCTCCAATTTTAGTATGGGGTTCGTAAAATTTTATGACGTTTTTTATTCGCTACAAATGTCCAGTATTCAATCAATCATCAAGCTGATTTTGCTACAGGTTTGGTTTGTTATTGTCTGCCTACCTTATATTTTCTGTGCCAGAAGTTTGCGTGCATGGGCAAGACAGTCTTCTCTCGAAATCCAAGAATCAAAATCCAGCTATTCATCCTTTTTCTTACTGCTTTTTTGCTTCTCAATCACGATTACATTGTGTAGAATTTTAATTCCGTCATTTTTTAACGAACCAATTTTTGGATGTCTATTACTAATTGTATGTATGAATTTTCCTTTCACTTTCAACGATTTTTCAAAAAAAATATTATTAGATCTCAGCAAAGCTTCATTTGGAATTTACTTGTTCCATCACTTGATTATAAATTTCGTCGAACTGATTTTATCAAAATTCTATCCTCAGTTCATGTCTAGAGTCTCTATTCTTACGGTGATATTTATATCTGTACCTGGATTTCTGATAAGTTGGTCGATAGTCAGAATATTTACCAACAGAACAAAACAGATTATTAAAGCATAATCTAAATTCCTATTCTTAGAGAAATCTCCATCTTAGATCGACATCTATGAATCTTGATACGATCGCCCCACTCATTCTCACCTATAATGAAGCTCCAAATATCGATCGCACACTCCGGCAATTGACTTGGGCTAAAGAGATTATTGTTATTGATAGCTATAGTGAAGATGATACGTTAGAAATCCTCAAATCTTATCCTCATGTCAAAGTATTTCAACGGAAATTTGATACGCACACTAATCAATGGAACTATGGTTTAGATCGGGTTGAGTCAGAATGGGTGTTATCTTTAGATGCAGATTATGTTCTGGCAGATTCACCGATCGAAACATTTAATTTGCTGACAGACTCAGATATCAATGGCTACTTTATACCCTTTAAATATTGTGTTTTTGGAAAACCATTACGAGGTACTATTTTACCGCCTCGTTTAGCATTATTCAAAAAAGCTAGTGCCACCTATATCGATGATGGTCATACCCAGTTACTCAAGCTTGAGGGTCGATCGAGTCAGCTAAATTATTATATCCATCATGACGATCGCAAACCACTCGGTCGCTGGTTATGGGCGCAAGATCGGTATATGGTCATCGAATCTAAAAAACTTTTGGAGACTCCCGATCGAGAATTAAGTTGGGGCGATCGCATTCGCAAGCGGAAAGTCTTTGCTCCATTCATTATTTTAATCTACTGTCTGATCGTCAAAGGTGGCATCCTCGACGGCTGGCAGGGTTGGTACTATGCCTTCCAGCGTACTCTTGCAGAACTATTACTTTCAATTCATATTATAGAACTCGAATATTTTCGATCGAAGTAGATTGGGCGATCGAACATGCCAAATTCAACTATTTTAGTTACTGGTGGTGCTGGATTTATTGGTGCGAACTTTATTTACCATCAACAAAATAAGCTAGATTACCAAATTATTAATTTGGACAAATTAACATATGCGGGTAATTTAGTTACTCTTGATAATTTAAACCCTAGCTTTCAACATACTTTTGTGTGTGGCGATGTCGGAGATCGAGAGTTAGTCGATCGTTTATTAGCCCATTACCAACCGCAAGCAATTATTAATTTTGCTGCCGAAACTCATGTCGATCGATCGATCGACAGCCCAGCAAATTTTATTGAAACTAATATTAATGGAACTTTTAATTTATTAGAATCAGCTCGCCAATACTGGCAAAAATTAGAGCGAGTAGCGCGAGAAAGATTTAGATTTTTACAAATATCAACAGATGAAGTATTTGGCTCATTATCACCTACCGACTTACCCGCTACTGAAACTACTGCCTATGCACCAAATAGCCCTTACTCAGTATCAAAAGCCAGTGCAGATCATTTAGTTCGATCGTATTTTTATACCTATGGGTTGCCAACTTTAATTACTAATTGCTCGAATAACTATGGCTTTTATCAATTTCCAGAAAAGCTAATACCATTGACGATTTTGAATGGACTATTAGGTCGCTCGATCCCCATCTATGGTGATGGGCAGAATATTCGAGATTGGTTATTTGTCGAAGATCATTGTCGCGCGATCGATTTGGTATTAACTTCAGGCAGACCAGGCGAAGCTTATAATATCGGTGGCGCTACCGAACGCACTAATATTTGGCTGGTAACTAAATTATGCGAGCTGTTAGATGAGTTTTTGCCTCAATCTCCTTACTATCCCCATCAGCAGTTAATTACTTATGTTACAGATCGACCAGGACACGATCGCCGTTATGCGATCGATTGTACCAAGCTACAACAGGAATTAGGCTGGCAACCACAAGTAGATCTCGAATCCGGACTCCGCCACACCGTTCGTTGGTATCTCGACAATCGATCGTGGTGTCAGCAGGTCATCGCCGATAAATACAATCTCGAAAGATTAGGTAGAATTTAGTTAAATTCAGCGGTCGAGGAGTAAACTAACGTGAAAGGAATTATTCTAGCTGGTGGTTATGGCACGAAGCTTTACCCGCTGACATTGGTAATATCGAAACAGATGCTACCCGTTTACGATAAGCCGATGATTTATTATCCTTTATCGACGCTGTTACTAGCAGGAATTAAGGAGATATTGATTATTTCTACTCCTTACGATCTACCAGGATTTAGAAAGTTGTTAGGTGATGGTAGTCAATTAGGCATTAAGCTCGAATACGCAGAACAACCAATACCAAATGGTTTAGCTGAAGCTTTTATTATCGGTGAAAAGTTTATCGATAACGATCGAGTCGCCCTAATTTTAGGGGATAATATTTTCTACAGCAATGGCTTGAGCAAACAGCTTCAGTCAGCAGCAGCCTTAGATACTGGGGCGGTAATATTTGGCTATTATGTCAAAGATCCACAGCGATATGGGGTAGTAGAATTTGACAAGCATGGCCTGGCGATCGACATTGAAGAAAAACCCCTAGTGCCTAAGTCTAATTATGCAGTAACAGGCTTATATTTCTACGATCGCCAAGTAGTAGAAATTGCCAAAAAAATCGAGCCATCGCCACGCGGAGAATTAGAGATTACCGATATCAATCGGATATATTTGGCACAGGGTCAATTAGAAGTAAAACAGTTAGGGCGAGGATTTGCTTGGTTAGATACTGGTACACCAGAGAGTTTATTACAAGCTGCGATGTTTGTAGAAACGATCGAGCAAAGACAAGGTTTGAAAATTGCTTGCATCGAAGAAGTTGCTTATCGAATGGGATTTATTGACGAACATCAGCTGCGTAAATTAGCTAGCCCCACACTTTCCAGTAATTACAGTAAATATATATTAAGCTTGCTTTAGAGATTCGCAGATAGTACTATCATTTTGTCGTATAGATTGACACAATGGCATAATTTATCGCACTCGATCGGGTTAAATCTCGGAGATTTTAGAATTGCTGTGCTACGATTGGGACAGATTAAACTCGCTCTCGCCTGCGGCAATTTGTCGCTGTTTGATTGGCTGTGCTGGATTTCCCGCATAAATAGTCATTCCAGCTAGAGATCGACCCGTGACACTGCCCAAGCATAACACCGCACCTCGTCCTAACGTCACGCCAGGCCCCACCGTCGCCCGTGCGGCAATCCAACATCCTGCTTCGATATGAATGGGCATGTCTTTGAGCTGGAAATCGGGATCGCACCAATCATGGTTTCCCGTGCAAAGATAAACTTCTTGCGATAAGCAAGAGTGGCTCTCAATATTTACCACAGCTACATTGTCAATCCAGCAATTCTCGCCCAGCCAGACAAAATCCCCTACTACCAGCCGCCATGGAAACTTAATCCTTACGCCATGCTTAATTCGCACGCCCTCACCCACAACTGCACCAAAGCACCTCAGGATCCAACACTTGAAGTCAGAATCAACGATCCAATAGCTACTTACCAATGGCGCTCCCAGATAATACCAAGCAATTTGCTTCCATAACGGTGCACCAGGGGAGTAATCACCTACAGTATATCTATCTAATCGCATCTAAAACTATCCCGATTTCACAGAAAAATATCGACCGTCATCAATAGATTGTATGCGGATCTGGCATTGTGGTTGCGATGGAAGAGGCTCGGAAAAGAACAAGTTCTCAACGCCAAATCAAAACTTGCCACGAATAGAGAACTGGATATGGCAGTCGGCGGAGCGTATATCCTAGACGTGACTGGCCAACCAGCCACAGCAATGGCAAAATTGACCAATAGATTCGGTTGCTAGCATAAACATGATGGGTATTCTATATATGACTCAGTAACATTTGAGCTTTAGATTATGTTTGGCCAGTGAGTGAGCCAATCGATGGTATTTCCGATTTATCCTCATATGCAATAAGATTAACAATATAATGGCGTTCAATTCTAAGCAAAGATCGCGTCAGGCAGTCAGTGATAAATTATCCTTTCCTCCTTTTTTGGACAAACCACTTGTGGATCGTTCTTTCTCGCGCAAGCCCAGGCTCTCGACACGAAAACTCAAGCTCAAAATTGTTAATCAGTTTTTCCCGCCAGACTACGCTGCTACGGGTCAATTAATCGAAGAATTGGCCGTTCATCTCAAAGAATTTGGATCTGTTGATGTATTCACCAGTCAGCCATCGTATGCTTTCGATCGCGATGACTCACCCCGCCGCGAGATGCAGGACACACTATCGATTCGTCGCTCTGATGCCGCTCGGTTTTGTCCCGATCGCATTCGTGGCAAAGCAGTTGCTGGAGCAATTTTCTTTATCCGCACGGCTGTACATTTGCTCAGACACTCTCAGAGCCGAGAGTTAGTATTACTTACAACTGCGCCACCATTTTTACCATTACTCGGTTATCTACTCAGTCGAGTTTGTCAAATTCGCTATGTCTGCTTGTTGTATGACTTATATCCAGACATTGCGATCGAACTAGATGTAATTAAAAAACAACATTGGATTGCCAAATTGTGGGATCGGCTTAATTGCTTGACTTGGAAAAATGCGGCAGCAATTATCGTCTTGAGCGATACGATGAAAGAGCGAATTTTGGCCAAGCAACCCGGCATCGAGGACAAAATTACCACGATTCCTAATTGGGCAGATCCACATCAGATCGTCCCCATCGCTAAACAAGATAACTGGTTTGCGTGCGAGCACGATCTCGTCGAACCATTTACTGTCTTGTATTCAGGCAATATGGGGCGCTGTCACGATATGGACACGCTATTTGATGCAATTATTCTCCTGCGGGATACGCCGATCCGCTTTGTGTTTATCGGTAGTGGCGATAAACGCAAGCAGTTCATGGAACGTGTTGACGAATTAGGGATCGATAGTTGTCTATTTCTACCCTATCAAGCTCGTGAAAATTTACCCTTCTCACTCACGGCTTGCGATGTATCGATCGTCAGTATCAGTGAAGGGATGGAAGGGTTGGTTGCTCCGAGTAAGCTGTATTCGGCGCTAGCCTCTGGTCGCCCGATTGCGAGTATTTGTTCGGAACATTCGTATCTAAATGAGATCTTCGCTGAAGCCAATTGTGGTGCAACAGTGCGAAATGGTGATAGTGAAGGATTAGCTGCATACCTCCAGCACTTGAGTCAAAATCCGCAATTGACTAGAACATTAGGTGAATCCGGACGGCAGTACTGTCTCAAAAATTATACGGTCGAAAAAATTTCTAGAGATTATCTTAAGTTATTTCGATCGATCGAATCAGCTCAACCGCAAATTTTCAACACTCAGAACAGACAAGAATCCGATACTAACTGACCACAATCGGCTTGGAGCTGGCTGTTTACTGGGACACCAGCCCCAAGTTACATCGATGCTAGGTCAAAGATTTTTTGCCGATTGTGGCTCAGTGTTCTACCAATCGCACAAAATTAGCAAGGATCTGTAGCCCAGTTTTAGCAGACTTTTCTGGGTGAAATTGTACTGCCATGACATTATCTCTGGCGATCGCGGCTGTGACAGTTTGCGTGCCATGTGTGACAGTTGCGGCTGTGTCTGAGCCTAAATTTGGTTCCACATAATAAGAATGGACGAAATACACCCAAGCCGCAGGAGAGATGTTTTGCCACAATGGGCAATCAGGTTGGTTGAGGAGCAATTGGTTCCAACCCATTTGCGGAATCGTTAAATTTGGTTCTGGCTGGAATCTCCTCACCGTACCAGGGATGATTCCTAATCCGGCTTCGCGCCCTTCCTCAGAGCGATCGCATAAAATTTGCATTCCCAAGCAGATGCCGAGAAATGGCTTGCCAGCAGCGATAATATCTTGGAGGGGACTGGCTAAATCGCGATCGCGGATTTGTTTGATGGCGGGGTCGAATGCGCCGACACCGGGGAGGACAATGGCATCAGCAGCTGCTAATTCCGACGGCACATCGGTAATTACTGGAATCGCGCCCGCCTCTTGTAAGCCTTTGCATACAGAGTGCAAGTTTCCCATGTCATAGTCTACAACGGCAATTTTTAGCATTGGGCAGGAGCGTGGCGATCGATAAATCGGTAAATACTAAACTAATGTTGTGGCAGAATTTGCGGTAGAGTCTGTCAAACTAGGACGAATACACAGATACAATAAGCCGCCAAATAAAGGGATAAAAGATAATAATTGAATAGATCGCGGATTGGTAAATCTGCGTCGCGGAATATCGTCACCGATTAGTACTGGTAATAGTAAGATTAACAGACAAAAATCTAGACTCATCACATGAATAAACCGACTGGTGTGCCATTGTTGAACGAAGTCGGCCCAATCGCCACGACCGATCCCATAAGCCAATAATCCAATCGTCCCGATCGATAGAATTATGCCGAACCAGCGGGAATCCACTAGTTTAATCATACCATTGCGTTGGCGAAGCCTCTCGGCAAGAGAATCGCCAATCGGTCTGGAGTTGGGTTCGCGTAGTGCCAGGTACGGCAAAATTGCAAACGCGCCAACGCCGAAAGATAGCGCACTAAATAAACCAGCCGGAATTCGTTGATTTTTACCATCGATGAGGATTAATGCTGCATAAATCAGCGGTAAAATCCCCATTAAATTAAATAAAGCGATAACTAACGGATTTATCCCCGCCCATTTTCCGGTAGAGAGATCGATTATCAGTTGTAAAGTATCTGGTCGATCGGGTGGGGCGAGCAAAAAAGCATAACTCACAAAGCCCAACCATAATAACCAAAATAATCTGTTATTTAGCATCTGTTACTACTAGTTATTTATGAGCGATCGCATCCGAAATATAATCTGCTGCCGAGCGAACTAAGGCGATCGCATCTTCATATAACATCCGCTTGGGGCCTAATAAACCCACGCTGCCAACTGGAATCGAATCTTGTTGATAAGTAGTTGAAATTAAAGTACAAGTTTGCATTGGTTCGAGAGGATTTTCCGCACCGATTCTAATCGTAATTTTCGGTCGATCGTCGATTAAATTCGTTAGATGCGGATCGAAAATTAGCTCCCAGATCCGCTCTTGTTCTGATTCTAATAAGTGGAGTAATGTTTTGACTTGCTGCAATTGGGAAAATTCTGGTTGACACAGGACTTCCGCAATCCCCCTAATCATGATTTGGGTAGAATGAATCGGTTGGGCTTGCTGTGCCAAGTTTGCCAGTAAAGTATTAACTAGATCTACATATTGTGGCAATTCTTGTTTCTCCACAGGGTTGCTCTCTTGAACTCCCAGTAGATTGGCGGCTGAATCTAACTTACTCCAGTCTAGTGTGACAATTTCTAAGACCGATTTTCCCCTAAGTTGACTATTTAAAAAATTGGATAATCTCTGCAATTCCCGATCGAGTGCATCTTCATCAAGCGGTCGATCCTCCGCTTGGGGTAAATGCACGATCGTCGACGACTGAGTTTGATAAGAATCCAACACGAGAATTAACATCACTTTTGCAGATTCGAGTCGAACCAACTGAATATGCTCGATCGTAGAATGCCGCGTTTGTGGCAGCGTAATCATGGTTACATAGCCGCTCAAAGTAGCTAATATTTCGGCTGCACCGTGTAAAACTGCTTCTAGACTCCACCGATCCCAGTCTAATTTATCGGTAAATAATTCTTTAACTTGTCGACCGATAGTTGGCGATGGCTGCATCAAGCGATCGACATATACTCGATAACCCGAATCCGAGGGAATTCTGCCAGCAGAAGTATGCGGCTGATACAAGAAACCGGCTTTTTCTAAAGTTGCAAATCCACTCCGAATTGTCGCCGGACTGACATTTAAGTTATACCCGTCTACTAAAGTTTTGGAGCCAACAGGTTCTGCCGTAGCAATATATTGACGGATCGTTGCTCGCAAAATCTGTTGATGGCGTTGATTCAAATCGAACAGCATAAACTTACAGCAGGGGTGATGGAAACAGGGGTAGAAATCGATCGATTTGAAGTATTTGAACTTTGAGATTTAGCTTCGTAAAATTAGTTACGATCGTGTGAGTAGCTATCAACAATTGTTTCCGATCGACACCATTCAATACTGTTAAAATTTAACTCAGACAAAATTTACTCGAGCGGTCATCATCTCCAGGTCGAAGCTGATATCTAGTTTTAACATTATAGCGAATGGTTTGACATCTGCGATCTTGCCGATCGGTCGTCGGTTAGTATTGTGGGAGGCTGCGATCCACCCGATTACTATAAGCATCGATCCCACCGATGACATTGCTGACGTGGGTAAAACCTTGGGCGATTAGCCATTGACACATTTGGGCAGATCGCATCCCATGATGACACAATACGATCGTTTCGACATCTTTATCCAAGCGAGTATATATTTCCGGCGACCAGTCAGCGTATTCCTGTAGTGGTAAATTGATAAATCGTGGTAAATGGACTATTGCCAACTCTTGCGGTTCGCGTACATCGACAAATTGACAAGGATTATCGAGATCGGCTAATTTTGCTGCTAGTTCGGTAACAGTGATTTCCGTAAAACTCATAAATTTTAAACTTTGGCTGGAGCTTTGCTGGATCTACACTACTAGTAAAGATCCAAAAAAGGATAGGAAAGAAATGAATCGATCCTATCCCTTTTGATTAAATATTAGCGAAATCGCTGATTTATTTCACCAAGCTTTCTTGCGTACGAACGTTATTGACATAGCTAGCAGCAGGCAGCGATGGCGTGCGGTGATAAGGCACGACATCCATCCCGAAGTAACGGTTGTATTCGACACTGGCAACCATCGTGGTTACGGCATCAGCGAAGCCGCGCTCTGCCATGATTTGGCTGTAATCGGAGATTTCAGCTTGGTCGAGCGGTGCGCGTCCCAACAGGTGACGGAATAAAAATTCGATCGCTTTAGTATTGGGATACGGCGTGTAAAAACGCGCGATATAAGCTTCCGAGCTAGCTAATGCAGTCACGAAATCCCGAATGGAAATTTCGCCATTGCGTAATTTACTCTCTAAGTCGCTGCGACGGAATTCGTCAGGAATCTGTCCGTTACTGAGATCCATTACCTGAATATACAATGCCGCGATCGCCAGTGTTGCTTCGGACTGACTCATACTGCCATTCATCCGAAAAATCCGTGCGGGTTCGCTGGCAATTTGCGCCGGCGCGACCGGACTAATTTCCGAATTGCTATAAGTAGAGGAACGACCCAATCCGACCAGGCTAGGCTCGCTTTGACGCGCTTTGGCTGCATTATCCGCAATTGCCTTACCCGTCATCGGCAGCTTCGACATATCCATCCGTGGTTTGATGGTATCAAAACTGGGGACGACAACTTGCTTATCTTGTTTGGTGAGCTTGTTGTAGAGGGTCTGGCTATTGGGGTAATTGGCCGCAGGGAGCGTGAGGAAGCGATTGTAAGGTACGACATCTTCGCCAAATACCTGAGAATATTCCGCACCGTTAACCATTGCACCGATGAAGGCTTTAATTCCTTGCGTCGCGAGGATTTGGTTGTATTTACGGATTTCGGCTTGATCTAGGGGGGCGCGTCCGAGGAAGTGCTTGGTACCTAGTTCGATTACTTTGGTATTGGGATAAGGAGTGTAGAATTCTTTGAGGTACAACCCAGAACAGCCTAAACCCTCAATAAATTCTTTGAGGTTGATTTCGCGGTTGGCGAGTTTGCTTTCTAATGCGGTAAACTCATTAGCCACGATATAGGGTTCGATGTCTCGCTCGAACACCTGACGGTAAGCTGCACCGATGACAGTATTAAGCTGCGTGCGATTTCCGGCTTGAGTGAGCTTGAAGACTTTGGTTTGTTCGCGCTTCTTGGTGACACCTTGATTGATGCGATATTCGATATCCGGTAGCGAGCGATCGCCGCTAGTAGTACCGAGTTCGACAAACCGTGGCGTAGCTTCGGATTGTGCTTGAGTAACGATGCCGACACCAGTGTCGCCGATACTGCCGACGCGCAACTGTCGCATACTCACACCTGCTGGCGTGAGATAGCGTTCGTATGGCACCATATCTTCGTTGAAGCTTTCGCTATACTCCAGGGAGTCGAGCATCGCATCGACGATCGCGTAGAATCCTTTTTTGGAAGCGAGATCGAAGTATTGATTCATCTCCTGACGACCGTAAGTCGGGCGACCGAGCAGACGACGATGGATGATTTCGATCGCTTTACATACATAGAGTTTAGTCCAGTAGGTATTGCGGAAGAGATCGGATTTAGCTAAAGCGCGGACGAAATCGCGAACGGTAATATCGCCATTTTCGAGCTTGATTTCTTCAACTTTCAGGCGTTGACCTTCATAGACATCCCGACCCATTACTTGCAGATAAATTGCTTTAATTACTGCTTGAGTAGAGGTTTCACCAAAGGAAGTACTCTGACCGCGATTGGATTTGGGTCGTTTACCGGTGCCAGTATAGCTAGGTAGCCGATCCAACTTGAAGGTTTTTGCACCCAAGCTGCCAGGGACGACACCGCGTGCCGCCGGATTGCTCAATTGGTTGTTAATACCAGGGCCTTGAGCGATCAAGATCCGACGCGTATCTTTACCAAATGGCGCAGGCGAGCTGCTTGGATTGCGCGTTTCTTTTGGAAAGATCGCCCCAAACTGAATTTCCAGCGGATCGTTGCCCGAACCGTAGACGTGTTGGTCTGCGAGGGGTCGATTGTAAGCTGCAAAAGTAGTAATGAATTGTGGGATCTTGCGGAACGGCGCACTGTAATTGAATAAGTCCTGTTGAGGACCCCAATTGCGACATTCTTGTGCTTCTTGGCCCAATCCGCGCAAGTAAGGTACTGTTTCTTCACCAAAGTAGTCAGCATACTCATTTGAGTCTACCAACGCGTCTACCAGCCCATTTAAGCCCTTAGTCGAGACGATCGAGAAGTACTTCTGGACTTCTTCGCGTGAGGATGGCCCACGACCAAGGATGTGTCGGAAGGCGAGTTCCAATGCGCGACTATTGATATAAGGTTGGAAAAAGTTTTTCCGGTAGAGTGGCGATTTTGCCAACCGACGCACGAATTCCTTCATCGAAATTTCGCCGTTTTTGACTTTCGACTCTAGATCGGAAACCGATAAGCTATAGGCACGAGTGATGTCCCGCTCGAAGATTTGGCGATAAGCCGCTTTGATGACATCATTTTTCTCAACTGCGCCTAAACCCGGTTTCATCGCATATTTAGGACGACGTTCGGATGCTGCAAAATAGATTTGGGGTAATTCTAACCCTTGTCGATCGTCAGCATTGGTACGACGGATTTTATTCTCTGGCGCAGAAGCTTTGAACTCAGTAATCATCACATCAAAGTACTGCTTGATGATGTCTTGAGCTTCAGTATCTTTGCTAAAGTAGCCTAGCGAACCGCCACGCATCTCTTGGAGTGCAACGATCGTAGCCGGAATCGAGCAAGCATTTTGAATGATTTCTCTGAGTCCGCGCACGTTCACCGTGATGATATTCGGATCGCCAGCGACGATCGAGTATGTCAGATAGCGGAGGAACCAGCTCATATCCCGTAAGGACTTCTGCATATTTGCAGGGCCGTAACGCGCGATATTGATCGGCTGGAAGCCAGCAGGAATCGGGCCTGCCGAGCCTGTGGCGCTAAATAACGAACCAATGCCACTAAAGAAGCCACCTTTAGCTTCTACATAGGTTACAGTTCCCAACGTAGATTGACTTTGCTTGGTGCCACTGGCAAAAGTTGTTGCTAGTAATTTTTTCTCCTCGACTACGGCTGGCTTTTCCAAGAATGACATCGGCGAACCGCCGACGAAAATCCTGTTAGCTGCCCGCGAGACGATCAGCTCGGAGTTATCGCTGATAATTTTAGCGATCTCAATCCGCTTGGCACCAGATTTAAAGTAGCTGCTCAGTTCGCTCAGTTCGCCGATTGCGGGGAACCGATCTTGCTGCTCGGCTTGCGAAATAGTCGCAACTGGTAATGTTTGATATAAATTTGGACGGGATAGAGAGCCGCCACCACTTGCCTTAACACTCATTAGATCTTAAATCTCCCAACCGAAATATTTTACTGTGTTAAGCCTAGTCGAGTATGTATAGACATTAAGTCTACTCGTGAGGGAGCAACAACGGGGATCGACTGCTAATCCTAGGATTTTTAGCCAAACTTAATTGCCGTTGGTACCGCGATAACTCACCACTGACTCGATCGAAGTTTAAATAATCGGGTCGATCGAGATGTCTAGTCTCGTTCTTGCCGTGAGATGAAAATTGCCGCTAGTAAAACCAGGACAGCTTTTAGATTAAAACGTTTCGTTGGTCTATAGCTTGTTTATGAAGAAGTATGTAGATATAAAATCCACACAACTCTGAATACAGATCGTAGATGACTACCGGACAAATATGAGAAAATCTTAGAAAAAAGATAATTTTTGTTACAAGAGCTGAGTCGAGCACCTGTTCTAGCCTGCATCTCTCCCGATCGAGAATCGCTCGATGTTATTCAAACTTCAGTTTTGGGTTTACTAAAAGCAGTTATCCTCTCCTCACCCAAGACCGCGACCATTATGACGACGCAAACCCGCAAATTAGGCAGTCTCGATTTTGTCCGCATGATTTACAACGGTCATCCAGAGTATTCGCTCCTGGCAGTCAAAGCCCCGATCGACGATGTAGTCGCTGCCTGGATTGAATTTCGGGAAAGTCAATTTACTCGGTCGCGTCATGATTGGCACAGTATGACAGTTAAGACCGATCGACTCGAATCGCGTCAAATACTTTGGGACAAACAGATTGCGATCGTGCCAGGAGTAATCGAGGACGAAGATAACGAAGAATTCATCAATGCAGAAACAGAACCAGTCAATAAGGGCGTGCCCATTCCAGCGATCCAAGTTGCTGATAGCGAATGGACAGTGATGATACGATCGCTTTCTTGGCTGGATTCCGAACAAATCGATAACGTCCCGAAGGAAGCGAAGTTTTTATCTGAGAAGTTTCAAACTTATGCGTTCACAATGATGGAAGAAGATACTTCTAGTGCGGTGGGCTATGAATTGTTCGATCGCGGCGAGTCAATCGAATCATTCGAGTCTTGTGGTGGTGCTGAATATACCTTCTCATCCCAACGCCAAGACGATCCACAGTTTAAGGATGATGAGGATTGGGAAGATGAAGACTGTGATGATGAAAACGAGAACGATGACGAAGACTATATCAGTCACAGTGAAGAAATGCAGTTCATCGATCGAGTTGTGGCCGATCTAGGTTTATACATTCCAGCGGTTTGGTATTTTGAGGCAGAAGGGAAGCCCGCAATTCAAGTCATGCCAGCTTCGATGGGGACGATTGCCCGCGCTGATTGGCTCGCAGTCACAGAAACTTGGGAAATAGCTCCAACTGTGGTGAATGACGATGATGCAGAATAATTTTAGAGAGCAAATTGGCAGTGTCATTGACCTAGTTTTGGGCAAATCTAAATTGTCCCCAGCACAGGAACAGGCGGCAGAGTTGGAATTCGATCGACTCACACTAGCGACGCAAGCTGGCGATACCGAATTATTCGAGCAACTGTTAATCGCCGAACGATCAGACCTCAAACAGCAAGAAGATCGACCCACTTTGCTGATGGGTGCGGTCATGGCAAAGCGGGTAGCGATCGTGAAAGCATTGCTAGAAGCTGGAGCGGATGTTAACGCGACTTACAAGCAGTTCTTCATCTTTGATGCTTTAGAATTTGCAGTCGATAATGGTTCGACAGAAATCGTAAAGTTATTACTGGCAGCAGGTGCCGATCCCAATCGGCACAATGATAGTCCTGGACTTACACCGATTCGTAAAGCCTGTGAGAAGGGTGATGCCGATATCGTGCGGCTGCTAATCGATGCTGGGGCTGCGGTGAAATTTGGGACGGGCTTTCGCCTGCTGACCGATGCTGCTGAAAAAAGTACGCCAGAAATCGTGCAGTTGTTAATTGACGCAGGCTGTAATGTTAATACCCGCGATCGAGACACCCCACTCACAGCGGCTTGTCGGCTGGCGCAGGTGGAAATCGTGCAAACATTACTAGCGAATGCCGCCAATCCCAACAAGTCAGGGATGCACGAGATGATGCCATTAACGACCATTTTTCTGGCACCGAAGATGGTCGCAGCCATGGAACAACGTGAAATCGATCTGTCTGAGCGTATCGATCGCATTGTGAGTCACTTACTCGCAGCAGGGGCGGAACCTAATACTCATGAGGTCATGGGTAAAACCCCGCTCATGCTGGCATTAGAACAGCACAATTTTGCGACAGCGAAGCGATTATTAGCGGCAGGTGCAGATGTCAATAAATTGACCCAACCCCAGGCAGATAGCGTATTTGTACATGGCCAACAGACCGTACTTCAATCGGGATTGCATTTGGCGATCGCCGATAAACACCACGCCGCGATCGACTTTCTGCTGGCGGCTGGAGCCAATTCGCAGCAAGCTAATAGTGAGGGAACCACAGCCCAAGAACTCGCCGAGCGCACTTTAGGGCGTGTTATCTAAATGCTTAGTACCTTCGATCGAGTCCCCTCGAAGTTCTCAAATGGATCGCTCCTAAGCTTACCGAGCAGGCGATTGGATGAGTTGGAGTAATTTACAACACTAACTCACTAGTCCGATCTAACTCTGTCAGTCGCTCGTAGCCAGCAGTCGCAGGCGATACGACCGAAATAAATACCAAAGCTTCATCGCTATGGTTGAAAACCCCATGTACGCAACCAACTGGGGCAATGACGACATCACCAGCGACGATCGATTTTGTAGCGCCCGCTCGATCGAGATAATACTTCCCTGTACCCGATAAAATCGTCCAGGTATCCTGTCCGTGGGGATGGATATGGGCAGGGATTTCTTGCCCTGGTTGGATATACCAAGCCACCACTGTAGCATCTGGAGATTCGGTGATGACCGATCGGATGGGTTCGCCAGTCTCAGTCGGCTGAAAAAACTTGGAACTATTGAAGATTCTAGGCGTATCCATCACAACCTGTTTGCGAGCTATGCAGTTAATAATGTGACCGAGTGGCGATCGAATACTGTTACTTTAACTACTAAATCTAATTGGTGAATGGGTCGATCGCTAATTCAAAATCGGGCAAGACATCTTCCCCAGACAAAACTGTAGGTAAAGTGCGAGTTTCAACATCTCCACCAGCACGATAGATTTCCACCCTTTGACTTTTGGGATCGATTAACCAACCCAGTCGCACGCCACAGTTGATATATTCCCGCATCTTCGCTTGGAGTAACTGCAGGCTATCGGTGCGCGAACGTAATTCTAGAATGAAATCGGGGGCGATCGGTGGAAATTTAGCGCGTTGTTCTGGAGTAAGTGCTTCCCAGCGAGAAAGTTCGATCCAAGCAGCATCAGGAGAACGATCTCCGCCACCTGGGAGCTTGAAGATTGTCGAGGAACTAAAGACTTTCCCCAGTCTAGTCCGACGATTCCAGATCGCCAGATCTACGCCTAATTCCAGTTCGCGATTACCACTCTCTCCACCGACTGGTGGCATAACGATTAAGACTCCTTCTTTGGTACGTTCTAGGCGTAAGTCTGAATTGGTAATACAAAGTTGATAAAATTGGTCGTCAGTGAGATGGATCGTACTGAGATCGATCGAGAGTGGTTCGGTAAGAGCGTTCATGCGGTTGGCTCCGTCTGCTTTAGGCAACATTATCATTCTAATTCACCAGCAAAACGATCCATACTAGGTACAGGACTATTGAAAATATCGATACATAGCGTAAATATGGATATCAAAGCGATCGCTACACCGCGTCTGGATTGGACTGGAGATCTTCTGGCAATTGGTTTTTATGAAGATGCTGTCGAACTCAGTGGCGATCTTGGGGAACTGAACACGAAGTTGGATGGTGTTATCGCCGCATTGATTGCTGAAACTGAGTTTAAAGGGGCTAAATCTAGCAGTGCGGTAACGCGTGTGGGGGTGAATACTCCCGTTAAGAAAATTATGCTAGTAGGCTTGGGTAAAGCTGATGGGGCAAAACTCGATACTATCCGCAAAGCTGGAGCCACGATCGCGCGCACGGCAAAACGCGAAAAAGCTGTAACATTAGGCATTAGTCTTCCGATCTGGAATGGCGATGCTGTGATAACCACTCAAGTAATCGCGGAAGGAATCTTGCTTGCGCTCCATCAAGATAATCGCTTCAAGTCGGAAGTAGAAGATAAAAATAAGCTCTTACTCACTGAAGTCCAGCTGTTAGACTCAGCTGGAAACGATGCTGCTATTGCTAAAGCACGAGCGATTTGCGATGGGGTAATTTTGGCACGGGAATTAGTCGCTGCGCCTGCGAATATCGTTACCCCAATGAGTATGGCCGTAACCGCTGAAGAACTTGCTAAAGATTATGGGTTTACGCTGAAGATTCTGGAACAGGCTGAGTGCGAAGCCTTGGGTATGGGGGCATTTCTTGGTGTAGCACAAGCTTCGGAAATGCCACCGAAATTTATCCACCTGACTTATACTCCAACTGGTACGCCTCGCCGCAAACTTGCGATCGTTGGGAAAGGCTTGACTTTCGATTCGGGTGGCTTAAATATCAAGGGTGCGGGGAGTGGCATCGAAACGATGAAGATGGACATGGGTGGTGCAGCGGCGACCTTTGGCGCGGCAAAAGCGATCGGACAACTCAAGCCAGATGTTGAAGTCCACTTCATTAGTGCCGTGACCGAAAACATGATTAGCGGACGCGCAATGCATCCTGGGGACATCTTGACTGCCTCAAATGGCAAAACGATCGAAATCAACAATACCGATGCCGAAGGGCGGTTAACGCTGGCAGATGCGTTAGTTTATACCGACAAACTGGGTGTCGATGCGATCGTCGATCTGGCTACCCTTACAGGCGCATGTATTGTTGCCTTGGGAGATGACATTTCGGGTTTATGGAGTCCCGAACAGTCTTTAGCCGATAGTATCCTGGCAGCAGCAGAGTTAGCGGGCGAAAATTTCTGGCAGATGCCGCTCGCCGAAAAGTATTTCGATGGCATTAAATCCCCGATCGCCGATCTCAAGAATACTGGCCCCCGTGGTGGCGGTTCGATTACGGCTGCTCTATTCCTCAAACAGTTCGTTAAAGACACGCCCTGGGCGCATTTAGATGTGGCTGGGCCAGTTTGGAGCGATAAGGAACATGGTGTAAATAATTCCGGCGCGACTGGTCATCCAGTCAGAACTCTAGTTAACTGGGTGTTGAGTTAATTAATCTAAGGTGCTACCCATAACCCCAGCGGTTAGAAACCGCCGCTCGGAGTGCAAAGTCCGCCTACGCGGACTGAAATATTAGTCCGCGTAGCGAAAAGTGCCTTTGGTCGGCTAGCCTTTTGGTCGGGTACCCGACCATTAGACCAGTAGGTCTTGGGGTTTCCCCTGCTTGGGTATGGGTCACGGATGGGGAACCCATCCGACCCAACTCCGCAAGTAGAGCACCTTTTCAAGACAGCGACGCGCGCTCGTCGGGTTTCCCGACGTAAAAAGCGGATGCAATCACGCGGAGGTTTCCTCCGCATGTGTTGCACCAAGCAGCGCGTCAAGACAGACGGACTTTGCACCATTAGCCACGATTTCAATCGTAGGCGTTTCTAAGTAGCAACTTGGGTTAATTTGGATCCTTCCGTGACAGGCTAACCTTTTGGGTACCCTGAAATAGCTAACGATCGACAAGTTAGCATCAATTGACAATCTGGAGACATCGGGGTGAGTTCGCTCGATCTTGCGATAATATAAATAGTCCGTTGATGGGTACTCACCCAAGCTCTTATGACCCAACTCACTGCAAACTTAATTGAAATTTTTTCCGCGATTCAAGGTGAGGGAATTAATGTCGGGACGCGCCAGATCTTTGTGCGGTTTGGTGGCTGCGACTTGCGCTGTCACTACTGCGATAGCCAGCATACATGGCAAAAACAACCAACTTGTGAAATCGAGCAGACACCAGGAAAACGAGATTTTCAGACTTATGATAACCCGATCGAGCTACCACAACTACTTGCTTGGGTCGATCGCCAAAATCTGCCGCATCTCCACGACAGCATCAGCATTACTGGTGGCGAACCGTTACTGCACGCGCCATTTTTAGCCCAATTTTTACCACAAGTAAAGGAATTAACCCGCCTACCAATTTATCTCGAAACAGGCGGACATCGCCCCCAACAACTAGCAGCAGTATTACCCTATCTAGATCTGGTGGGGATGGATATCAAGTTACCAAGCGTCAGTGGCGAGACTCATTGGGAACAGCATCGAGAATTTCTACACATGTGTCATGCTGCGGGGGTAGAGGTATTTGTGAAAATTATTATTTCGCAAACAACCGCGCCGACAGAACTCCAACAAGCAGCGCGCTTGGTAGCAGCTATCGATAGCCAGATCGTTATCTTTTTACAACCGATGACGGCCCTGGCGCAACCGCATACCAATGCCGATCTAACTGCGCCGACACCCGATCGCGTCTTGGCTTGGCAAGCGATGATGAAGGAGTATCTGCCGCACGTTCGGGTCATTCCACAGACGCATAAAATGATGAATCAGTTATAACCGGAGCGCCGATTGCTAGCGGATCGTGGCCTTATTTATAATCGATCGAGAGCCGCAATTACTTCAGAAATCGACGCGATCGTCAAATGTGGGTGATAATCTAACCCTGGCGGGGTCAAATGACCGTATTCAGAATCGGTTCGTCTCACCTGAATCGTGTGCATTCCTAGCTGACGAGCGCCAAAAAAATCTTTACGTGGGTTGTCACCGATATACACGCTAAATTCTGGCTCTACTCCTAACTTTTCCAAAACTAGCTCGAATGGAGCCGTACTCGGTTTCCAATTTGCTCTCCCCAATAAATCGGAAAAAACTACTGCATCAAAAAAATCATCTAATCCTAGTGCTACCCATTTACCTTGCTGAACGGTTAAATAACCATCGCTTACCAGACCGATTTTATAAGATCCAACTAGAGATTTGAGTAACTCGATTGTCTCGGGAAATGGCGCGATCTGTGGCAGATGCTGACGGTAAACATCGACAAACTTTGTAGTTAGTTCGGGTCGATCGATTTCATGAATAGTCAACCAGCGATCGAAAGTATCATTTCGGACTCCCTGACTATACAAGTCGAATAATGTTGTGTATCCCCGCTCTGCTTCGATGCCTAAATTTTCTGCCGACCAATCGGCAACTGCCCGAAACCCACTTAGCACAAAATCTCGCTCTGAATAGAGCGTATCATCTAAATCGAAGACGATCGCCTTAATTTTATGCATAAATTATCGCGATCCGATGATTAGAAAGTTAACGCCAACAGGCAATAGTGAGCGCGATCGAAGCATGGCAAAAATCTAGCTTGAAAGCAAGCAAGGATGTAAATACTACGATCGACTATCGTACGAACGCATTCGAGTCGCTATTTTTTGCGAACGACAGCGCGTTCCGGCTTGGCTTTAATATCCCAACGTTGGAAATCGAAATTGTTGGACTGAATCTCATTATTTTTGACGAAGATCGCATCATCATAGCGCAGCATCACTAAGTTGTCTTCCCACTCATCGATCGCAATTTGTGGACGTTCGCCATTAAATAACTGCACGATCCAACTTGGAAAATCTGCTCCTGCTTGATAGGATAATGGATAGCCACCGCCAAATCTCGGATTGATTTCGATAAAGAAAATATCACCGTTTGACCGTAAAAAGCATTGGATGGTGATACAGCCGATCGCGCCTGGTAGTGACTCAGCAACTTGTTTTGCCGCAGCAATCAACGCGGGATTTTTTACGGTCATTCCTTTGCTGACTTCCCCCGCTCTAGTTTCCATTCTTAACCTGGGGACGATCGAGATTGCCTTACCGTCAAAGTCTAGCAAAACATCGATCGTATACTCATTACCAATAATTAGTTCTTGAACGATCGCATTTTTAACATAGCTGCTAAAAAATTCTAATTCTTTGCGATTTACAACCCGATGAACGCCGACACTAGAGCTACCATTAGCTGGTTTAACTATTAGTGGGAAATTACGATCTTCAACCTCAGCTAATTCATATAACTTCGGCGTGTTGACACCACTTGCTTTAAAGAATTCACTGGTCTTCTGCTTGTCAAAACAGATTTCATTAGTAGCGTTCGATGACACTAATAATTTGACCCCAAGATCGCTAAATTTTTGACGATGTTGTGATAAAAGTAAAAGTTCGGTATCGATCAGCGGAATCAACAAATTTATTTTATATCGACTGCAGATATCGAGCAAACTATCGATATAGCGTGGATCGTCGATGCGGGGGACGAGTTCGGAGGCATCGGCGAGAAAGGATGCGGGGGCTGTGGTTTTGAGATCGGTAGCGACGATCTTCCCAGTAATATTCGATTGCCGCATCGATTGTCGAAATTCTTTCAATAATGCAACTCTTCTACCAACACTCGTGAGTAAAATATTCATAATATATTTGCATGTAATAGAGTTTTATTCCGAACTACATATCGAGCGATTTATATCCGCTCTAAAAAGCTACTAGGTTGGGTATAAAGCAATAAGCTAACAACCAAACTATGGAATTGTATATCTATCAAAGTAGGTAAATCTTAACGTTGGTATCTCATCCCTGGTAACTGGGTAACCAACCCAAGTAGCTCTAACTGAAGTAGAGCGCCAGAGACAACTGCAACTGGCAGATGAGAGCGCATCACGATCGCATCAAAATTACATATCTCGTCAGTTACCGCTAGCCAAACTTTTTGAAGGTCTGGCTCGAGATCCGGTGGCGGTGAAAGCACAGCCTTTTCCACCTTGGACTGAGGTTTTTGCTTCACAGCAGCACTTGGCACTGGTGGAGCAAAGAGTTGTAATTGCTGAGAACGATCCAGTTGGGGGATGGAAGCGAGTAATTCGAGGAGATGATCTAGACTGAGAATGGGCTGCGCGCCGCGACTGAGTAGTCCCAAACAGCCGATCGCATTAGGATTGTCGATCGAGCCTGGTAGGACATAGACATCGCGTCCGAAGTCATTAGCTTGATGAGCCGTAATGAGAGCACCAGATTTGGTCGGTGCTTCAATGACGATGGTAACGCGGCTCAAGCCAGCAATAATTCGATTGCGGGCGGGGAAATGGGTGCGATCGGGTGATGTGTTGGCTACATATTCGCTGACCATTAGGCCATGCTGGTGAATATCTGCGGCGAGGGCATCATTGCGGGGTGGGTAGACGATATCGACTCCCGTACCAACTACTGCAATAGTCCTTCCTCCAGCCTCCAGACAAGCACGATGAGCTTCAGTATCTACACCCAGTGCCATCCCTGAGACGATTATAAACCCTTTGCTCGCAAGTAGGGTGCTAATTTTTCTCGCCCAGCGTTTGCCATACTCTGTCGGGCTACGAGTACCGACGATCGCAATGGCGGGAATTTCACCGTGATTTTCAGCCAAAACTGGTTGCCCGCGATAGTATAAAACCGCTGGAGCTGAAGGAATTTCACGCAATAAACGGGGGTAATCAGGATCGATGCGAGTCCACCATAGCGGATTATCAGCGAGATGTCGATCGAATAATGCCTCCGGCTCGATTTTGGCGCGGGAGCTAACCAGTTTTTCAACCGATTGTAAGCCTAATCCCTCGATCGCGAGTAACTCTTGACTATCGGCAGTCCAAGCAGCTTCTAGACTATCGAAGTGTTGCGCCAAGCGATCGAGTAAAATTGGCCCGACACCATACACTTGCGACCAAGCTAACCAATAGATCCGTTCTTGCGACATTAATATCTACTCCAGTGCTCGATCGAGTTACCATAATTGCTGTTTGGGTCTTTCGCTACATCTAAAAATCGAGCTACCACAGCCAGCAAATACCTCATGCTCTGAATATTTCCGATACGTTATCTGGAATGACGCTGCAGTGGCGATATTAGTTTCGAGAGGGGTTAATTCGAGCGATTTCTACAGTTTGAGCGCGATCGATAGTCCATCGCCGATCGGTAAAACAGTAACTCTAACTCGGTTATCGGCAGCTAATTCGCGGTTAAAAAGAGCGATGCCCGACGTAAATTCATCATTATAAGCAGTAGGATTGAGCACGCGTCCTTGCCACAAGACATCTGTAGTCAATAACAGTCCTTGCGGGCGTAACAACTCGATCGCGCGTTGATAATATGTCGGATATTGATGTTTGAGTCCACAGATGACGATCGCATCAAAGGTCGCTAGTGGTTTACTTGCCAATAATCGATCCAGTAATTCTAATCCACTGCAAATTTGGAGGTCGATCTTCTCGGCTACCCCCGCACGATCCCAATATCCACGGGCAACATCCACATGTGCGCCAGCAACACCGCAGGTGACGATCTGGCCTTGTTGCGGCAACTCCAGCGCCATCGCCACCGTCGTATAACCGCTAAAAATACCGACTTCTAAGATCCTACTAGCCCCGATCGATCGCACCGACAAAGCGATCTGCTGCGCTTGTGCCAACGAAGGCTGCATCTGCGCCAGGGGCAGATCGGCAAGATCTCGTTGCAAATCGAGCAACAGCTCATCAGGGGAAGTAGAGATCGATCGAATATAGTCCTGAATTCTGTCCTCTACACCCGTACTACTCTGCTGCTGAAGATGCGGACTTTGGTTTTCGACAAATTGACGAGCGCAATCTTTACATTGATAGCGTTGTTTGCCTCGATAAAAGCCATGCTTGCGAGTTTTCGTCGATTGACAATTGGGACATTTCATCAAATCTGCTCTAATTTTTAACTCCTGCTACATGGTGTTGTGACTCAAATTGGGGTGCATAAGTTTGGAGCAATGCGGTAACTTGCGTGACGACTTCAGTTCCGGCGGGTTTGGCGAGCGCTTGACGTTCGGGGAAAAATTCGGGACGATCGAGATTCTGGGCAATTGCGGATTCTACCTGTTTGGTAATCAGATCTTGGAGTTCTTTTTTTGCTCTTTCGCGTTGGTAGCTAGCACCTTCTTCGGTCGTAGCATACAGCGGTGGTAACCTATTGAGAGCATATGCCGCGATATCGCCAACATCCAGTTGCACGTCGTTATTAACTTCGACTGCGGTAATTTGAGCGATCGCTTCGGTGAGTACCAGTTCTTCCATGACGTTGATAAACTGTTTGCGGGGAACTGTCACCACTTCTCCCGCTAATAGCGCACCCATCAGATGATCGAGTGCCATATACTCCTCTACAGATAGCTCTGCTGCACTATCACAAATCCGTCCTACCTCCGCTTCCATCGTGGGGGTAAGATAGCCTTCATCCAGAGCGTGTTCGACGATCGCTTGTATATTCATCATTCGGAAACAGTTTAAGAATAATCTGGTAAGTTCGAGTGCTAACTGAGGTTGAGTTACCAGTTGAATATATTATGCCCGCAGCACGAACGAGATAAACACTATCCACTATCGCCTAATCGATCGCACTCGACCGCCATTGTCCTGGATCGACAGAAACGCCATTGACATAGAGACCCCAATGTAAGTGTGGCCCAGTCGAGGAGCCAGTACTACCGATCGCGCCGATTTGGTCGCCAGGATTAACGGCATCGCCTTCTGCGACGGTAATTTTGCTCATATGCATAAAAATACTCACCACTCCTTGGCCGTGATCCACGCCGACGACATTACCATGCACGCGGAAGCCATCTTTCTCATAACCTACTAATGCGATCTTGCCGCCAGCGGGAGCAACTACCGCCGAACCGTACCCGCCAGCATAATCTAACCCGCGATGGTAATAGTCGTTAGCAAATACCCCGTTGTAATAACGTTTGACTCCATATGGAGAGCTAGTCTTACCTTGATTTGGCGCAATGAATTGGCCACTCCAAAGTTTCTCGGGACTAACAGTGGCTTTAAATGCGGACACTTGCTTGAGTTCTTTTTCGGTAGCTTCTAAGCCAGATTTTCCCGGCGAGAAATTAATCCGTTGGATCGGAAATTTTCGATCGGTGACCGGGATTTTGAGGGTTGTTGTACCCACACTATCGGTAACTGTAACGGTGCGAGTGCCAGGTTTCTCTAACGGGGTAGTCGGAATCATCGCCCTAAATCGATCGACTCCCTGGGGAAATGCTGGATAAGTTTTGTTGCCAACCTTGACAACTGGTGTTGCTGGCTTACTCGATGGCGCACCTGGCTTGACTGTCGGTGGTGGCGACTTACTCGGATCTGCGGAAATATTAATGACGATCGTTTCGCCCAATCGGGGACTCTCTGGGGCAAACTTAGCGCCGAGGGCCAATCCCGGCAGATTGAGAGCCGACCATAACACGAGTGCAAATACGATCGCACCGAGTAATGCATACCGCCATTTAGAGGATGAAAATAAATAGTGATGTGTGGGAAACTGTTCTAAGGACTGTGATTCGCTCGGCTCTAACATAAGAATTAAAAATATAGGTAAATCGTCAGGAGAGCGACTGTAACAACAGACTCGACTAGCGTACTTTATTACCAAGTAGTAAGTCATCGACTCCCTGTTCCCACAGCACCCATAAAAGTCGGTATCCTAGAAGTTAACTTACATGAAGCTAAGTTAAAAATTTTCTCATCATCATAAAATTTAGTGTTAGAAGATTTTCGCCTCATCGTCGATTTAGTCTCCGTCTTGGCCGCAGCTGCTGCTGGCGGCATTATTGCTGGACTTACCGGACAACCTGCCTTACTAGGTTATATCGTGGGTGGGGCGATCGTCGGGCCGACCGGACTGGGTTTGATTAAAGAATTAGTCCAGGTAGAGACTCTGGCTCAGTTCGGGGCGGCTTTTTTGCTATTTGCTTTGGGTGTGGAGTTCTCATTTTCCGAACTCAAAAAAGTTCAGAAAATCAGTTTGGGTGGGGGTGGATTGCAGATCCTCATCACCATTGTCGTGACTGCGTTCATCTCTGTCAGCGTCGGCTGGGTCACGACACCGCAACAAGGTGTATTTTTAGGGGCGATCTTGTCGCTATCTTCAACAGCAGTAGTGTTGAAGTCATTGATGGAGTCAAATGAGACCGGGACGGCTCACGGACAAGTGATGCTGGGGATTTTGGTGGTACAGGATTTGGCATTGGGATTTATGCTGGCCGTGTTACCCGCATTAGATCGACCCCCAGCAGAGATTGGGGCAGCAGTAACTCAAGCAGCGATTAAAATTGGCTTATTTGCCGCTGCCTCGGTAATTATCGGGATTTGGGTGGTACCCCGCTTATTGCGGTTGTTGGCGAGTACCGAGAGCCGGGAATTATTTTTATTAGGAACGGTGACGCTATGCTTGGGAATCGCACTGGTCACCGAACATTTAGGTCTATCGATCGAAATGGGCGCATTCGTCGCGGGATTGATGATTTCTGAGGTGGAGTATGCCGACCAGACTTTAGCTTACGTAGAACCGATTCGAGATGTCTTTGCGGCGTTATTTTTTGCGGCGATCGGGATGCTGATCGATCCGCTGTTTTTGTGGAATAATCTCGACTTGATTTTGGGCTTAGTCTCGATCGTGTTTGTCGGTAAATTTCTGATTATCACACCGTTAGTCAAACTCTTCGGCTATTCACTCAAAACTGCGCTGATTGCTGGATTGGGTTTAGCCCAAATCGGTGAATTTTCGTTCGTACTCGCGAGTGAAGGGCGCAGCTTGGGGCTAGTCTCACAACGGGTATATCTGTTGCTATTGGGGACTACTGCGGTGACGTTGGTAGTAACACCATTTATCCTCAGATTGATTCCCAGTTTATTTAATTGGATCGAGACCGTCCCTGTCCTCGATCGGTGGTTCAAACCCGCCGATCAGCCCCAGGAAGTGTCTGAAAATACGGCAAACGAACATCCGATCGTCATTTGCGGTTATGGGCGGATGGGGCAAAGTCTGGTGACATTACTCGCCGAGCAGAATATCCCTGTCGTCGTGATCGAAGAGTCAGAAGCCGCGATTCAAAAATTGCGGGATGCCGGAATTCCCTATGTTTATGGGAATGCCGTAAGTATTCCCGTACTGACCAAAGCCGGAATCGATCGCGCGCAAGCGATGGCGATTGCCCTCCCCGATGCGATGAGTACGCGGATGTGTCTCAAACACGCACTCGAAATTTCCCCCGATCTCGATATCGTCGTGCGGGCAGATCGGTATAAAGATATCGAACTACTCTATCAACTAGGTAGCCGCGAAGTCGTGCAACCAGAATTTGAAGCTAGCTTGGAAATGGCTTCTCACCTATTGGTAAAAGTAGGATTGTCGGCAACCCAAATCGAGCGACAATTTAAAACAATTCGCAATTCTCACTATCTAGAATTACGCCCGGAAATTACACCGGGAGAAATGTCTAGAAGTATCCAGGCTGCTACATTGGGGATGAATCGCCGCTGGTATCGACTCTCCCTGACTTCGCCGCTGATCGGTAATTCGATCGCTAGTGCGAGCGTGCGTCCGCTCACAGGAGCGACAATTGTGGCCATTCAACGGGAGGATGGTCGGCAAATCAATTATCCCAATGGTGGTACGACTTTTCAGATCGGTGATAGCTGCTTGGTAATCGGCTCGAGTGAAGAACAAACCGCATTCGATCGGATCGCCAAAGGCGAAATCGAGATTCCCATTCTCCAAGTGCCGCTCCTTCAGCCCATCAAGCAAGTAATTAGCGATCGATCTGAATAAATTTCCGGATTAGCCCTCTCGTCTGCTGAAGTAATTGAGATAGCAGCTCGCCAAAATCAGCCCATCGGCTTGATATAAGCGACCGCATGACGAGAAATTAAGATTTTTTGGTCGTTAGCATCGGTGAAGAAAAAATAATCAGAATCTTGCCAGACAATTTTGCCGCTGAAGACATCATTAGTGAGCAACTTAATTTCTACACCAATTTTGTCCTTGATCAAGCCTTGGGTTTGTCGAGTGCTGGGTAAGTTGACATCGAGTTCAGGCATATTCCAATGTAGGTAAAGAGCTAGCAGTAGTTGTAAGCTATAAAAAGATGGTTGGTGCCATCGCGATGCGATCGACATTCGCACTCACTACTATTATTCCCGCAGATCGCCCAGATAGTGCCAGCCAATGTTCTAGATTTAGCTCACCAGCACGGTAAAGAGTTTATGAATTGCGTCCAGTTAGATTCATTCCGTCAGCTCCAACAAATTTCGATCGTGGTGGTGAGCCTATATTGGAGTTGGCTTGTAACCGATCTCGCTGGGGCGAGTACTCCGACTAAAGTAGTATTGCCACCGCCAGCAGCTACCGCACCAAAAATCCCCCCACTCAATACCACAATCGTTCCTGGCAAACGAGTCGGCCCAATTACACCAGATACCACATATGCTGACTTGGTAAAACTCTTCGGCAAACAGCGCTTGACTGCCAAAAAAGTTTATGGTGCAGAAGGACAAGTCGAATTTCCCGGTACGGCGATTTCCTTGGGCAGAAATCGATCGATTACAGTAGCATGACGAAATGCCAAAAAACTCCGCCCCTTCCAAGTAATTATTAACGATCCCACTTGGAAAACCGCCGAGGGCATCGGGATCGGGACGAGTTTGGCAACACTGCGGCAAGTGTTAGGTGAGTTTAAAATTACGGGTTTGTATTGGGATTATGGCAATCAAGTCATCGATCTCTCTCCTAGAATACAAGCTCGTTATACTGGACTGAGTATTAGTGTCGATGCCGATTACACTGCAGGTAGAAGCTTTCCAGCAGACTTAAAAGCCGTTACTGGAGATCGGGTGGCTTTACCAGCGAGTAACCCTCACTGGAAACCTCTCAAAATGCATGTTTCAGCGCTGAGTGTTTATTTTCCCGAAACATCAGTGCCGAATCCCAAAAAATAATCTTTAGCTAGTAACTCAATAGCTCGCGAACAATCTATCAGCTAAAGGCGGATGACGACAGCAGAAATTATCGATCGATTGAAACAAGCTACCGCAGATTTAATGTGGACGAGTGAGTCGGATTATCCATTTGAAGTTATTACCTGGAGTAAAGGCACCGAACTAACACCATCAGCTTTATTCAAAGATTTGACCACAGATAAGTCGATCGAAACCATTACACTCAAAGATTTTTTTGCCCCAGCACTGGAAACTGAAGACTGGTATGGGGAGGAAGAATTGGCAAGTGTCGATCGCTATCAAAAATTAGTTAACACGATCGAAACTAATTTATCAGAAGTTAAAGTTTTTCGCATTGGAGAGATCGAGATCGAGGTGTATATCGTTGGCAAAACTACTGATGGCGATTTAGTAGGATTGAAAACTCAGGTTGTGGAAACTTAATAAAATTATGAATTCTAAGTTAACCTGAGTTCGGGATAAGAGTAGCCTGGAGACTGGAAGTCTCGGCTAGTCTTACAAAGTCCGCCTGCGCGGACTGATTAACTAGTCCGCGCAGGCGGACTTTGTAATATCAGCTCCGATTTCAATCGGTGATGGTGCTTATCGAGTGAGACTTAAATCTAGTCTTTCTTGGGCTGTTTTTAATGCTGCTTGTGGAGAGTTTTTATTCAGCAATACAGACTCGATCGCGCGGCCTAAATTTTCTGATATCTGACTATAACCAGGGGCGATCGGTCGAGGTCGGCCATATTTAGCTTGATCTAAAAATACTTGAGTTGCAGGAGTTTTGTTAATATATTCCTGGTAGATAGACTGCTGACGAGACTGGAGATTCACAGGTAAATATCCAGTCCCCAATGCCCATTCAGTTTGAAATTCTTGACTCAATACATATTCCATAAACTGCCAAGCAGCCTGCTGATGTTTGGGATGACCTTTCATCATAAATAGATTTTCTCCACCGACACTAGTTGCCGCCCGAGTGCCAACCGGAATCGGCATTACTCCATAGTCAACATCTTTGCGACCTGCCAATTGTCCCAATGTCCAGGAGCCAGTTAATTGCATGGCTACTTTACCAGCCATGAAATTATCGAGTTCGTAACCGCGTTCGGGTGAGGATAAAATCGCACTGCCATCTTGGATGAGATTATTCCATAAATCTAAAGCCGCGATCGAGCCAGGATTATCGATTTTGGTAGTCGAATTTGCATTACTAGCTTGAATCTCGCCGCCAGCGCTCCACATAAATGGCAACCAGGTAAATACCGTCCATTCGCCTTTACCTAATGGGAGTAACATCCCATATTTATCGACTTTACCATCGCCATTGGGATCGCGAGTGAGCTGTTTAGCAGTCGCTCGCAATTCTATCCAATTAGTTGGGATACGTTGAATTCCAGCAGCTTTGAATAAGCTCGGACGATAAAAAATTCCGACATTGTTTGTGCCAAAAGGTATCGACCAAAGTTGATTTTCATACACCATCGATTCGCGTAAAGCCGGATCGATTTGCTTACTTACTGGCGAACCATTCCAGAATTTATCTAAAGGCTCGATCGCGTCTAACTCGACCAGTTGCCCAGTTAACATCGAGCCAAACCATAATAAATCTGGGGCAGCATCACCGACTACTGCTGCCAGGATTTTAGGTAATTGTTGATCTGCTTGCCCGACGTATAAAGACTCGACTTGAATGTCTGGATGTTGTTGATTAAATTTAGTTACTAATTTCTGAAATACATCCCGATTGGGGGGGGGATTGATGCCCTGCCATAGGGTCAGATGTGTGACACCATTGGTATCTCGCTGGACTGGCGTACATCCCACCAAGATTACGAGTAAAATTAGAGCAATCCAGATTCCAATTTTAGAAGCAAATCGATCGATATGGCAGGTCATAGTAAATGGGCAACTATTAAGCGGCAAAAAGCGCGAGTCGATGCGGTACGCGGGAAAACATTTACCCAATTATCGCGAGCAATTATCGTCGCCACTCGCAATGGTATCCCCGATCCCGATGGTAATTTTCAGCTGCGAACAGCGATCGACAAAGCCAAAGCCGCAGGTATTCCCAACGATAACATCGATCGGGCGATCGCGAAGGGTGCAGGAAAATCAGACAATAATGCCGAGCTTGAAGAAATCCGATATGAAGGTTATGGTGCTGGAGGAGTGGCAATTATCGTCGAGGCGCTGACAGACAATCGCAATCGTACGGCGGCAGATCTGCGAGCGGCATTTACCAAACGCGGTGGTAATCTGGGGGAAATGGGCTGTGTGGGGTGGATGTTCGACCTCAAGGGGGTATGTTCGATCGATGGTGAAGTCGATGAGGATACACTCTTGGAAGCGGCTTTAGCTGGGGGTGCGGATGTGTATGAGTTGCTAGATGATGCGGAAAATCCTGGGGCAGAAGTATTTACTGAAGTAGCTAATCTCGAGCATTTGAGTACGACATTGACTACTCAGGGGTTTAAGGTTGGTGATGCCGAATCGCGATGGATTCCCCAAACAATGGTGGTAGTGACGGATGCGGAGCAGGGGAAGCAATTGCTTAAGCTGGTAGAGGTGCTTGAAGCTTTGGATGACGTTCAGGCGGTGACGGCGAATTTTGAGCTGGCGGATGAGCTGTGTGAATAATAGGGGGAATCCATCCGGAACCCACCCCGCCCTTCGGACACCCCTCCTGGGCTACCGTGTATACACATCTCTGGAAAAAGGCGAAGTTGGCTTGAATCCCCCTGTCTTGTCTCCCTAAACCGTCGGGAAACCCGACGAGCGGGAGCCGCTAAATCCCCCTTAAAAAGGGGGACTAAGATCCGGATCTGAGCAAGCTTTTTAAGGGGGTTTGGGGGATTTAGATCTAAAAACGAAGTCTATCCGACTTGTGTATACACCGCCGCCCTCCTGGGAGGGGAATTAAAACAAATAACTAATCACAAATATATGGAACGCGGTTTAATGTGGCTCCCGTTATTGGGAATGTTTATCTGGCTGGCAAAGGCGGGTTATGACGAATACCATAAACTCGAAGCTTATCGAAGTTGGGCAGTGGGATTCGATCGATCTAAATATGATATCTATGCGGTGATGGGGATGAAAGATCTCGAGATTAGTTGGGGTAAACCGACCAAAGCCGAACCTAAAGATCTACAAACTTTTAGTCTCGATCGCGTAGATTCAATCCGATTAGTGGTAGATAATTTGCGAGTAGATTTAGATAAATTACCCAACAAAGGTAAAAAAATTAATCTGCAATTTCAACTGCAAGATGGTGAGGAGATCGATATTCCGTTTACAGAGGTGCCCCTGGCTGCTGAATGGACGAAGTTTTTACAAAATGCAATCGATCGATCTGGACAGAGTGTATCTAATTAACCCAAGTTGCTACCTACCGAAATGCCAACGATTGAAATCGTGGCTAATGTTGCAAAGTCCGCCTTCGCGGACTATGTACTCCGAGGATCGGTTTCTAACCGCTTAGGTTATGGGTAGCAAATTGGGTTAATTAGTAGATTTGACATTAGCAAATCTCGTCGATCGAGTGTGCTAATTCCCAGTTTGCTAAAATGAACCCAATCACTACCGATAATTTGCCGTGCCCTGGTTTTGCCCTAACTTGATAATTCTCGGTTCGATCGGCTGCCGCATTTGGTATCGTGGCGTTCGTATTTTCCTGATGTGCTGGATCTGTCTCCTGCTATGGATGCCGCCGAGTTGGGCGCAGACAGCGGGATCGGGCACTGAGATCGATCGACAAGTAGCACCGCTCGTCGAATTGTTGAGCAATCGGAGCGTCCGGCTGCAACGTGCCGCGATCGATAGTTTGGTCAAAATTGGCGCTCCGGCTGTCCCTGCCTTGATTACCGCCATCCAGAACGATAACCAGATCCTGCGGTTGAATATAGCTGCGGTTTTAAGTGAGTTGGGTGTGGAGGCTGGAGCTGCCGTGCCCGCATTAATTAAAGCTTTGCACGATCCGGACGAGCAGGTGCGCTTGTATGCGACGTTGGCATTGGGAAATATCGGAGTTGGTGCCAGAGCGGCGGAACCGGATTTAATTCGATCGCTGCAAGACCGCAGTTCGTATGTGCGGATTTATGCTTCGTATGCGTTGCGGCAAATTGGAGTAGATGTAAAAGTTACCATCCCCGCGCTAGTCAAAGCATTGAGCGATATCGATCCACAGGTGCAAGCTAATGCGGCAAATGCACTGGGGGCGATGGGTATCGATGGGGTAGTTGCCATCCCTGAGTTGATTAACTTGGCAGAAGTTGCCGTACCCGAACTGACTAAATTATTGAACGTGCCGGAGAAATACGTCGAATTTGCTGCAGTTAGAGCATTAGGCAATATCGGTGGGGGATTTCAGGATCGCGAACGCAAACTCTCATGGGCGCAGTTGGATAGCGCGATCGAGACATTTACACCAGCAGTAAAATTATTAGAGGAACGTCACGATCTCTACGCCGAATCGGGCATCGCCAGCATCCGCCGTCCGCTCTCAGCACTTCAGGCCGAAAAAGAAACCCGGTGGTTGGATAAATCGATCGCCTGGTTCCTAGAGCATAAGCTCATTATGGGGATTGCTGTCTATCTTACGGTGGTACCATTACTATCGTTCGCAATCCTGCAAATATCCCCGTTATGGATCCTCAAAATCAATAATGCGCTCAAACCCTATACCGACTTTTCGATTCCCTTAATCGGCATTAACGTCCCGCTGAGATATGTTTTATGCGTTGGCTGGTGGCACTATCATCCGCGCGTATTGGATGCTTGGGTGGCCAAATATCTGCCAACAGCGAGGGCACAATTCGCACAACGGGAGACAGTCGCCCAGCGCAGTTGTCATCTGCCCATTCCTATCGTCGTCAATGGCGATACCCAACCGCAACTTACGCCCGATAATCTGCGCAGCACATTCAGCAAACAGCGCAATCGGCTGTTGATTTGGGGTGAAGGTGGGGCTGGCAAAACTAGTTTAGCCTGTCAAATCGCGCAGTGGGGCATGGCTGAAGCTGAGTCCGAGCGGCTGTGCGAACATGTGATGTTACCCGTGTTATTAGAAGAAGACTTTCGCACCGTTGAGGGCAAATCGCCACTGCTCGAAGCCATTAGCGGCCAATTACAACTACTCATCGACGAGCCGGAACCGCTGTGTTTAGAATTATTGAATAAACTGTTGCGCCAGCGGCGAATTTTAGTCATCATCGATCGATTCTCCGAACTCAACCCTACCACCCGCGATTCGATTCAACCGGAGTCGCCAGACTTTGCCGTCAATGCGCTGATCGTCACTTCTCGCATTGAGGAAAAATTAGGTAGGGTCAATAAAACGATCGTCAAACCCCTGCGGTTAGAAAAAAATAAGCTCTCCTCCTTTATGGAAGCTTATTTCATGCAACGCGGTTATCGCGATAAATTTACCGACCCCGAGTTTTTTGACATCTGTACTCGCCTCTCGCAAATGGTCGGACAAGGACAAATTACCGTCCTCCTGGCAAAATTATATGCCGAACAAGCAATGTCTCAACCTGGCAATATTCCGGCTACCGTGCCAGATTTAATGCTGGGTTATCTCAACGAACTCAACCGCGATATTACGCTCGATCGCTTACCCGATCGGATCGTCCATCAAGTCGCTAAAATAGTCGCATGGCAATGTCTGCATCCGACATATCAGCCGCATTTAGTCCTGCGGGAAGATCTAGTTCGCGAGCTGGCTAATGCGGGCATCGCCGCACCCGAATCATCCCTAGACTACCTCGAACACCGCCTCTATCTGATTCAACCCGTCGGCACCTCCCAGCAACAATTCCGCTTTTGTCTCGACCCCCTCGCTGAGTATTTAGCGGCGCTTTATCTGGTGGAGTCCTATGGTATAGATGGATCTCAGTGGCATTCGTTTTTAAAAACCGCTGCAAATATTCATACCCCGATTCAAGGTTTTCTCCTCGCCCTCAGCGATTGCTACCTCACCGAATCGCCCAGCCCAGCTTCAGATTTTGTCTGCCAAGAGTTGACTCGACTGGCACGATTACAGCCAGTCGTGTAATCGGGTGCGATATCGCTGGGCGTTTGGGGGAATGCTAGACGCAGCATTCACATTCAACAGCAGGATAAAGCATGATTAATACGAGTTCCAATTTCGACCCCGCAGTCTTACCGACGGGTACTGGATTGAATACGAATATTCTGCTCCGATTGCGTGCGAATCTGCCAGAAGCGCCGCGCCGCAACCTCAATCTGTCACTCGCGATCGATCGTTCCGGTTCGATGGCAGGTGCGCCGCTGCATCACGCACTTCAGGCAGCAGAATCGGTAGTAGAGCAATTGACCGCTAACGATACTTTCTCGATCGTCGTCTATGATGATGCGGTAGATACCGTCGTACCCCCTCAAGCTGTAACTGATAAAAGTGCGCTCAGAAAAGCAATCCAGCGGGTGCGTGCGGGTGGACTGACCAATTTATCTGGCGGATGGCTCAAGGGTTGCGATTATGTCAAAACCAACCTCGATCCGCAACGCATCAACCGCGTCTTACTTTTGACTGACGGTTATGCGAATATGGGAATTTCCGACCCGAAGGTACTGGCGACCACATCGGGGCAAAAAGCGGAACAAGGAATTACCACGACAACTTTGGGCTTCGGTCAAAGTTTTAATGAAGATCTGCTGATTGGCATGGCCCGCGCAGCGAATGGTAATTTCTACTTCATTCAAAGTATCGATGATGCCAGCGAAGTTTTTGGCATCGAATTAGACAGTTTGCGCGCTGTCGTGGGTCAAAATTTGGTAGTGACGATCGAATTAGCTCCAGGTGTCAGCTTGGTCGATACGTTGAGTTTGGCACAAGTCAGTCAAACCGCCACAGGTGCGACAGTATTGACGTTGGGCGAATTATACGAAGGTGAAGATAAGTTGTTGGGATTGAAACTCGCGATCGCGAATGCACCAGTCGGGCGCTTGGCTGTGATGAAACTACATTACACGGCTGACATCGTGCAAGATGGTGCGATTCAAAGCGTCTCGGGTAGCACGGAAATTTTCGCCACAGTGGGTTCGATCGAGGAATCGGCAAATTCGGCATCGAGCGATGTCATGCTGGAATTAAGCCATCTGACGATCGCTAAAGCCAAAGAAACCGCCCTTACCCTCGCCGAGCAAGGCAATCGTCAAGAAGCAGAACGAGTGCTGCGGGCACTAATCCTCGATCTCCAAAGTCGCGGACTCAACGAGAACTTTGAAATTGCGGAAGAAATCGAGCAGCTTGAGTATTTTGCTGGTCAGATCGCCCAGGGAGCATTAGGCAATGCCGGACGTAAGGAACTGCGAGATCAAAGCTATCAAACACTCAGCCGCAATCGCAGCGATCTAGCGGGTCGGGGTGTTACCGCAGGCGACGAAGTCTTTGCCTTACCCAAGACTAGTGAAGTTGGTACTGCTGTTGAACTGCACTGCGTGCGTGAAGGCGGTAAATTACGGGTCAAGGCTATCTCCGATGGTTACGATCCGACGAAGAACGTGCAGTTTCCCCGCGCAATTCGGGCGGAAGGGGCGCGCTATACAGTCGAGAACTTGGAACTTACCGCTGGCGGTTTTTATCGAGTTCAAGGCCAGATTTCGCGGTTGATTAAGCCAGGTGAGGTGGATACTTTTGCCTCTGGTAGTCACACCGTTCGATCGCGTGCTGTGAGTACGGGCAAGGCTGCGAAAGGGGCACCAACGGCTGCGGATTTGCCAACGACTGACTCGGTAGGCGATGGTGTATTGGTGCAGTGCGTCAAGGATGGTAGTAAGCTACGCGCACGGGTAGTGGCTGATGGTTACGAACCAGATTGGAATATGCGGTTTCCACGATCGGTTCGAGAAGAGGGAATGCTATATGTAGTAGATGAAATTAAAACGGGGCCAGATGGCAAGTCCTATATTGCTTGTGGGGACGTGAAGCGTTTCATTCAGCCAGTTATGGCCTCGTAAGTCGCGATTGATGGTCGCCTACGATTGAAATTGTGGCTCATGGTGCAAAGTCCGTCTACCATCATGTTGCGTCGTTTCGCAATAACGGTATCGGTTTCCGTTTTGTCTGTCTGTAGTCGAGGACTTCTTAGCCCTTTGCTCTTTGCTCCTTTGCCCCTTTGCCCTTCTTTCCTTTTGTAATGACGCATTGCGGCGGTTGAAACTACCTCTCAGAATGCAAAACACGTCTGTGCGGGTTCGGGATTGGTCTGCGTATTTTCGATAGAATGTAGGTCAATCCTGTCGATCGAATAATGACGAAAAAAGAGAAACTTTTACAAAAAGCTAGGGAAAATCCAGACAATTTGACTTTTGATGAATTTGAAACCCTCCTAAGTCAGAATGGCTGGGAGTTTAGCCGTCAGAGGGGGAGTCATCGCTTATGGTGTTCGCCTACGGGTCAACCTTTACCCATTCAACCACGTAGGGATGGCAAAGCAAAACTATATCAAATACAACAATTCCTAGATTATATAGAGGGAGAAGAATTATGACTATCGAGCGATATGATTTTAATGGGTTCACGATTAATTTATATCTCGACGAACAGGGAGATTGGCTCGCACATCTGCAAGAACTTCCTAATATTTCAGCTTTTGGCGATACACCTCAAGCAGCAATCGAGGAACTAAAACTAGCTTGGGAGTTAGTGAAAGAAGATTATCAGGAAAAGGGTCAAGAAATTCCTACCGCTCCTGCGCGTCAAAAAACTAGAGTTTAAGCGAGTTACGATCTCGATCGTAAAAACTTGTGTGAAAGTATCAAACCCGAATTAGTCGATCGAGATTTGGGTGAATTTATTGTCATCGATTCAATCTTGCCTCAGCACTATTTTTGGTCGAGTCAGTCTAGATATAGATGTTGCGATCGACTCTTTCAAGCCGATCTACGCCTCGATTGCCGGCAGATAGTCATCGGGATTGTCGAATCCGCCGATCCAAGCTGCGGATTGATGACAGGTTCGCATGTAGGGTGGGACGCGGAGGACGTGAATGTGTCCAGTTGAGGGACAGATTACCTTGAGGAGCATTAACGGCTCGTCATCGTCAAAGGCGATGCAAATCAGTTGACGTTCGCCACCTGCATCGGTATCGCGATCGTGAATCACGCCACCGACTTGTTGTAAAAATGTTTCGTAGCCCAACCGTTCGATCGCGATGCGGCGAATCTCAACATTATCGGTTCTCAGGATCTCTTGTCCAGTCAGGGAGTCAGCAAAGGCAATTCGATCGCTAACATGTACGCCGCGCCAGCGCAGGAAGAAACCATGTCCCGCAGGTAGAGAGGTAATCCCACTCCCAGCTAATTCGATCCAGTGGGTGACGTGCAACCCTTTCGGCAGGTGCGTAATATTCGGACAGTCGCTGATATCTAGGCTTTCACAGGTCAGATTTTCGGGAAGCTGGTAAATATCCGCCGCTCCCCGCAGATTTAAATGACCCAAAACACGCATTCCAGCTTGGTCGCGATGTGCCAAAATTAGAGCGCGGGCACGATCGCCAGAAATTGGCTCTTGGATGACGTTTGAGGGTAGTGGGGTCGATCTTTTCGGGACTCGTCCATTAGACATCAATCTCCGCATCAGTCCTCAACCTCCACGAAGGCATCGGGTCTATATTCACGCTGTTTCCAATAGCGGTAAACCCCTTGCGGAATATCGATGCGCTGGTGTTCTTCGTGGATTAATGCGGCGCTGGATGCTTTGACTTCTAGAAATCGATCGTTCCCGCGTTCCCACAATTGAACTGTCTCTGGCTGGGCGAAGCGATGGCTGTGCCCGGTAACTTCCCCATGTGCGAGAGTCGCACCGACTCGTTGCTGTACGTGCAGTGGCAATCGATCGATCCGTTGGATCATCACGTCTCCATGTCGATACTGCGTTCCCAGCCGATGATTTGGACTGTTGGTGCGATGGCTTAGCATAGTCTAGCTCCCGATCGAATACGGTAGTTAAATTGTACCATAATGCTTTGTAGCAAAGCGATGATACTCGTCACAGCTGTTGCACAGAGAATGCTTTTTAGTACAGCGATTCGCAATTTTTGCAAAGGACGCAAAAGCAAGCAATTACTCAGCAGTTACTCTCAACTCATGCAAATTCCAAAATGGCCCGCTAATTGGTGAATAGTCGATTCCTTTGACCCGATTTTTGACAGCCGATAGCGACAAAGGATTGACTAAATAAATACACGGGACATTCTCTTGGGTAATTTTCTGAGTCTCGATATATAGCAACCGCCGTTTTGACTCATCCAACTCTTGAGCAGCTTGAATATATAACTCATCGATCTTCTTTTCCCAGTCAGCAACTTTGCGATCGGTAATTTGGGCTTTACCTTTTTGGGGTTTAAGATTGAACATATGCGAACCACCATCTACCGACCAAAAGTTAGCACCATCGTTAGGTTCGATCCCACCCGTAAACCCAATTAATAATGCATCCCAACTGAGCGAACTATCAATTTTATCGATGAGTAAACTAAAGGCGATCGGGGTAAAATCAACGTCAATGCCAATTAGGTCTAAATCCTGTTTGATCTGTGTTCCTAATGCTTCTCTAATCTTGTTGCCAGAATTTGTGAGGAGGGTAAATCTGACTTGATTGCCATCTTCATCTACTAGTTTATTCTGCTCGTTATATTTAAAGCCTGCCGTAGTAAATAACTCTTTCGCTTTTTTAGGATTGTAGTCATATACTGGCAGACCTTGTTTGCGTGAGAAAAAATAGGGACTGGGAACCGAAATCGGTGAATCTTGCGGCGCACCCAAACCCCGATAGATATTATTAATCATCCGTTGGCGGTTGATACCATAGGCTATAGCCTGACGGAATTTCACATTATTAAACCAGCGAGATTTAATCGGATCGACTACGGGTTTACCATCCCGCTCGCCTTGATTGAGATTGAAAGACATAAAGGTAGTACCCGTTGCTGGGCCACCATTGTAGATTTTGTAGCCACCTTTTTGCTCTTCTTTTTTGAGCAGGGAGAAGAAGTCAGGAGAAACGCCAAAAGAATCTAATCCACCCGATCGAAACTGGACTAAGGATGTATCGGTAGATTCGACAATTTGCCAAATATATCTTTGGATGTAGGGCTGTTGCTTGCCTTGCTTATCCTTACGCCAATAGTTGGGATTCTTTTTAAAAACTAAACGTTCGCCAGGAGTATAAGAATCTAACGTAAAAATTCCATTAGAAACTAAGTCGCTAGGTTTAGTATTAATTCCCCACTTACTCAAAAAAAGTGGCTTGCCTTTATTATCTTTTTCATTGACAGCCGCTCGCAATTTGTGTGCGGGTAATATACTAATCCCTAATGTACGGAGAAATGGAGCGAATGGTTCGGGCGTGGTAAATTCGACTCGATCGGCAGCTACTTTTTTAACAGTAGGTAGTTTTCGAGATTTACCTATTTTTAGAATATCTCGCGTATCGGTTGGTATTTCTTCATTAAAATAAACTTCATTAAACGTGAATAAAACGTCATCGATCGTTAACGGTGCGCCATCCGACCATTTCAAATCTTTCTTGAGCGTAAATGTAATTGTTTTACTATCTGGGGAAACTTGCCATGACTCTGCCAATGCTGGTTCGATCTCGCCTTTACCATTTTCAGTAATCAAACCTTCCCCAACATAACCAAAAATGTTAGGCGATTCGTTGCTCAATGCTGGATTGAAAGTTTTGGGATCGCTGAGGATCGCGGAGACGAGTTGATTGTTGGGTTCGGCAGATGTCGCACTGATGATTTGCCGACAGCCTGAGATCGAGAGCGCGATCGTCACCAATAGTATTATCCAACGTTGCCACAGGGATTTAAGCATAAGATTCAACCGCACAGGCGCAGCGCGCGCAGAGAGTAGAGATAAGACTATTGTTTGATTAAGAGAACGACGGCGTATGCACAGATGCCTTCTTCGCGTCCGGTAGCGTCTAATTTTTCATTAGTTGTAGCCTTGACACCAACTTGGTCTGGTTCTAATTGTAAGGCTTGTGCCAAGCGATCGCGCATGGCATGGATGTGCGGTTTGAGTTTCGGTCGTTCGGCGACGACTACTGTATCGAGATTACCAATTTGCCAACCGCGATCGCGAATTAATTTGTCTACTTGTTTCAAGAGTTCGATACTATCTGCACCCTTCCATTTATCGTCGGTAGGGGGGAAATAATGCCCGATATCGCCTAAACTCAATGCGCCCAACATCGCATCCATAATCGCATGTGTCAACGCATCAGAATCACTATGTCCCAAAAGCCCAAGTTCGTGCTCGATTTTAACACCACCGAGAATTAATGGTCGATCGGGCACTAATCGATGGATGTCGTAACCGTTACCAATTCTGATATTCATGGAATCTGAAGGGGGATGTGTCAAAATATTGGGTATCGATCGTATTGTACGAGCTAGAGTGAATAGTGAACAGTGAACAGTGAATAGTCAATAGTGGTTAGCCTAATCCTTACACCCTAAAGCCTACCCCTGTTAAGGTGACAAAGTGTGACTAAGTAGTGAGAAGCCGAAAAGTAGCAAGATGAGGATGTTTGGGGTCATATTTCTTCTTGGTGGGCGGCTTTTTCACTCCGCGTGGGGACGACAAGAATCGTTTAAGATTCACACGACTTGCACAATCTCGTAAAAACTCCGCCAACGATACCACACTGATTCGGGCAAAAGGCTGCCAATCCTCAGCTGCTATGGCAATTTCCATCCCTCTAAAAGTTGACTGGACTTCTTCAACCACATAATAATTGGACAATCCTGATTCAATTTTTCCGGCACCATGAACATCTTTGAGCGCAGCTTTAACCGTCGATAGAATGTTAAATGCCATCAATGCCATACAAAACACGAATAATGCTGCTTTGGGATAACCCAAGGTCTGGAGTTCGCAATTAAATGTATCAGTAATCACTTGGAACATCTGTTCGATTTGCCACCGCTTGAGGTAGAGATCTGCCACAACCAAGGCTGTTACCTCTGTCTGTGGCAAATTAGTTAACACCGTCACCTGAGAATCACCATGACGAGTTGGCTGTTTGAGTTGAATCGTAATTCGGCGAACACAAATGCCACTATCAAGCTGCACCTGTTGCTCGAAGATAGTGCCACTATCGTTTTGACCTATTTCTACTCTGGGGGTGATTTCTGTCCATTTCAAACCGAGGTGTTCTCGAATCACGAAACTGGCTTCCCGGGTACTAATGCCAGTCAAAAAGTCTTTGGTACAAAAATTTCGGTCAGCAATCCAGACTTGACCTGCTGTAACCGTTTCCAGCACGGATGGCAACAATGACCGTTCTTGTGCGTGAGCATCTTCTTCGGGAAATACATCGACAACCATTTCTCGCTGCGGGTCTAGCACTGCGATTGCTTGTCCTGGTAGTGCCCCTGCTGCTTGCAGTCGTAACACCTTGATTCGATGTTCTGTTCCCCCGATGTGATTCCCGTCAATGATTCTGACTTCATATCCTGGCAAGATAATCTTGCTTGCTTGAGCAAATTCTGCCACCACTGATGAGAGTTGTTCGCTGCTGTACCGCACTAATGCCTGTGATAGCTTTGGTTCTAGTCCATTGATTTTTGCGTACAATGATACTTTTGATACCCCCACCACTTTCTCGAATGCTTTGTAGGCTGCGCCAACTGATGGATAAATTCCGCAGACGACTAAGCTCATGATTCCGACTACACTTGAGAATAACAGTTCTCTGGTGTATTGCCGCTCGGCGGTGTCTTCAAACAACTGTTCTAGTTGCTCTGTGGCAAAGATTTTTTCCATGATTGCTCTGACCATCACTGTCAAGGGTGTCTGTTCTACAAATTTCTCAAAGATGTCACTAATCATCTTTTATTCCCTCTCTGGTTAGGTTTTCAGCTTTTCAGTAAGATTATATTCGGCTTTTACACCTTTGTTGCTCTCATAATACTAATGTCACCTTAACAGGGGTAACCCTAAAGCCTAATGCCTAAAGCTCATAATGATGGTGGATATTATTAGAGATCGATTGCTCCAATTAGCCGTGGACGAACAGATCGTTATCTTGTATGCTTGCGAGTCAGGGAGTCGGGCGTGGGGCTTTCCTTCGCCTGATAGCGACTATGATGTGCGGTTCATCTATCTGCGTCCGCTGGAGTGGTATCTGTCGATCGAGGAGCGGCGTGATGCGATCGATTTACCTGTAGATAAGGTATTAGATATCAATGGGTGGGATCTGCGGAAGGCACTAAAGTTATTTAAAGGCTCGAATTCGGTTATTTATGAATGGATTCAATCGCCGATCGCGTATGAATCGGATGGTAATCTGACCGCAGAATTACTCACTTTAGCAAATAGTTATTACTCGCCGCGTGCTGGTATTCATCACTATCTGAATATGGCGACCAATTGCTATCAAGAACATCTTCAATCCGAGCCAGTCAAGCTAAAAAAGTATTTCTATGCCCTGCGTCCAATTCTGGCAGCCAGGTGGATTATCGAGCATCGTACCTTCCCGCCAATGGTCTTGAGTCAGTTATTACCCATAATTAGCGATCGTCCCGATATTTTAGCTGAGATCGATCGATTATTAACTATCAAACAAACTGCTACGGAAGCGATGACAATTCCAGCGAGTGCAATTCTGAATGATTTTATTAGGTCGGAAATAGAATATTGCGACAATGCCGTCAAACTCATCCCCAAGCATTACACAGATTCAGCAAAACTAGATGCATTATTCAGAAGATATGTACTGAGCCTGAATGGCTATACACAAGACCGAGCTGAGGAGAAGTTTCCCTTGCTACCCGATTACCTGGAATAATGGTTATATAACCTAAGTTGCTACCTACTGAGTACCTGCGACTTGTCTTGTTGCGCTTTTTACGTCGGGAGACCCGACGAGCGCGCACCGCAAAGTCGCGGCTAATATTGCAAAGTCCGCCTTCGCGGACTGAATTTCTTAGTCCGCGAAGGCGGACTTCATATTCCGAGGAGTGGTTTTAACCACTTTGAGTGTAGGTAGCAACTTGGGTACTATATAACTCATAATTTATAATTCATAATTTAGAATGGATATCAAGCGCGGCTTTGTAGAAGCGATCGGGAATACACCATTGATTCGGCTCGATAGTTTTAGCGATGAAACTGGGTGCGAGATTTTAGGAAAGGCCGAATTTCTCAATCCAGGTGGTTCGGTCAAAGACCGTGCGGCTTTGTATATCATTGAAGCTGCCGAGCGCGATGGTACGCTCAAACCAGGTGGTACTGTTGTCGAAGGTACCGCTGGAAATACGGGTATAGGGCTGGCGCATATTTGCAACGCCAAGGGGTATAAATGCCTGATTATCATCCCCGACACCCAATCGGCAGAAAAAATCGAAGCATTACGCACGCTCGGCGCAGAAGTCCGCACCGTGCCAGCAGTGCCCTATAAAGACCCGAATAACTACGTCAAATTATCCGGTCGCGTCGCGGCAGAAATGGATAATGCGATCTGGGCGAATCAGTTTGAAAATCTCGCCAATCGGCTCTCTCACTACGAAACCACCGCTCCCGAAATATGGGCGCAAACAGAAGGCAAAATCGATGGCTGGGTGGCCGCAACTGGAACTGGTGGTACGTTTGCTGGTGTATCGATGTTTTTAAAAGAAAAGAATCCCGCGATTAAATGCGTCGTCGCCGACCCAATGGGGAGTGGTTTGTATAGTTATGTAAAAACTGGGAAAATCGAACTCGAAGGTAGTTCGATTACAGAAGGTATCGGGAATAGTCGCGTGACGGGAAATCTGGAAGGTGCTCCCATCGATGATGCGATTCAAATCCACGACCAGGAGTGTATCGAGGTAGTCTATCAACTCTTGCGTAAAGATGGATTATTTATGGGCGGCTCAGTCGGTATCAATGTCGCCGCAGCAGTGAGATTAGCTAAACAAATGGGGCCAGGACACACGATCGTGACTATCTTATGCGACGGTGGGGCGAGATACCAATCGAAGCTATTCAATCGCGAGTGGTTGGCGGCCAAGGGACTGGTAATTGATTAGAATAAAATTAGGCAAAAGTTTTAGGATATGTATGGGTTGGTTTATGCCAGTAAACCGTGCCACTTATAAACAATTCCCCAACAAAAATTACCCCCACAGCTAGAATATCTTTATGAATCAAGCCGTCATGCCGATCGTTCGTAAAGCAGAAGATCGCGGTCGAGTTCAAATCGATTGGTTGCAGAGTTACCACACTTTTTCTTTTGGTAGTTACCACGACCCAAACCAGATGGGTTTCCGGAGTCTCCGCGTCATTAATGACGATGTTGTCAGCCCTAGTGGTGGCTTTGCGACTCACGGACACCGCGATATGGAAATTATCACCTACGTGCTGTCTGGTGCCCTCGCTCATAAGGATAGCCTCGGCACTGGTGCCGTAATCTATCCTGGCGAAGTCCAGCGGATGAGCGCAGGCACTGGCATTCAACATAGTGAGTTCAACAACTCTGACACCGAACCCGTCCATTTACTCCAAATTTGGATTATTCCCGATACTCTCAATCTGCCACCCAGCTACGAACAAAAAGCTTTCCCGACTGCTGAAAAACAGGGCAAATTACGCCTCGTAGCCGCACGCGATGGTCGCGATGGTGCTGTTACGATCCATCAGGATGCGAACATGTACGTGGGGCTGCTAGGCACCGATGACAAGATATCTTATCAGGTGGCACCCGATCGATATGTATGGTTGCATGTAGCGACAGGAGAAGTATCGCTCGGCGATCGATTATTAAAACAAGGGGATGCGATCGCGTATTCTGGAAGCAATTCGATCGAGCTATCTAGTCCGAGTCAGGCAGAGATTTTATTATTTGATTTAGCTTAGTCATCATGTGCAATCGCGAGCATCAATCTCAAAGATCGAAATCATACTTGGATTAAATAACTGCGATCGATTCCTGCGGCGGCGTTTCTTTCACCATTATTATAAAAATCTATTAAATACAGTTACACTACAGTTGCGGATAATACTAATCGCAACTAACTAATGCTCTTAGAAAGACAGCTATGTAACGTCAGTTCAGGATAAAGATTTTCGATCGATGGTTGCTAGCTTCGTTTCTGCACCGCCCTCAAATGAATTTGTTGCTCATAGCAAAAGTTCGTTAAAACGAACTAAGAAATTTGGCAGTTCTCTTCAGAGAACTTGAGCTATTAGCCCGTTGGCGTTGGCGAAGCCTACCGTAGGTACAGCCTCTCGGAACGAGACACTTATAGTTCAGGGCGGTGTCTGAACGGAGCAAATCAATTTTCCTTAAACCGAACTAACGTTATTTACTTTTTCCAGAGCTGTTCTAAGTCGGCTTCGCTGGTTTGATTGATGTAATGGGGATAGACGATATCGCGAAATAGATCCTTAGTAAGCGGAAAGATTTTAGCTTGGACGATCGGATTGTAGTCGCGATCGAGTGTTGCTTTTCGCATTGCCTCGCGTTCGGCTTGAGAATACTTTCCAACTTGAATTTCAGGAATCCAGGTGGAGTGAATCGTCAGTCCGAGATTGATGTCTGGATGGCTCAATCGATAGATCGGTTTTCCTTTAAAATCATCGGCATGGAAGACCCAGATTTCGTCTTTGGCGGCAGTTTGGGGATCTCCTGGCTCGGCATCTGACATGATGACACAGACGATATAACCATGAGTGGTGGGATCTTTATCCGGCGGACAAGGCTCTTTGCTAGGGATAAATTGCGGGCTGCGCGCCAAATAACCGATCGGAAATTCAAAACTGTCGATAATTTCCATCCGCTCGGTATCGAGCCGCAATAACGTTACAGGCATATCGCCATCAGGTAAACCTTCGATCGGGATGACGCGGTTATCCCGATCGCGGTATGCTCTGTAGATCCGTTTGGGGATAATTTCCCACGAGAAACCCCAACCCATCCAGTACAGATTAGTAATTTTTTCGCCAGTTTCTGACTCGCTATCGCGGCTGAGATTGCGGTGAGTATTGACAGAAACAGACCAAGTATTGCACTTACTGGGATTGTCCCCCGCATCGCTCAAGAAATTAGCTTTGAGTACCGCACCTGTCTTACCATCGATCGTGTATCGCGCCACACTATTGAGATCGACTGGTGCGGGTTGCATTCCTAAATAATCTTTATGCAAACACTTAACAGGTGGCTGTGGTGGCAAACCTTTGTTCGTTCCGGCAAGCATTTCGATGCCTTTGGTAATCGGTGGAGTCTTTTCGCACTCCAGATTTACTGATTCATCGTATTCCCCAATCCATTCCGTCACATCCCAGCCGCCATTATGCGCCGACATTAGGGTGATTTTATTATCGGGATTGCGGTAATCGGTGACGAAGTGAGAAACTTCGCGCGGAAGGGTAATTTTTATCGCCGTAAGCGTTGGTTTTTCGCCTGGAGGAATCGGTCGATCTAAATCTGCTCTCTTCACCAGATATAAATTAGCATATGGCAATGGCTGAACTAATTTTGTAAAAGTGATCGATAGCCAGTAACCGATCTGTGCCGAGAATTTGCGGATATACCCATACAAGAATGGTGCAAAAATTTGGGACAATTCGATTTTAAAGGCAATATCGCCAACGAGAATATAATCCTCAGTTAGTGCCATCTGATGAATCGCTTGTTCGATAATTACCGGCTCACCACTGGGCAGCACTAACCGCCACTTTTCAAAACTTTGAGTGTCAAAGCGATACCTAATCAAACTGGTAAATGCGCCCCAAGGATTGGTGAGAATAATCCCATCTTCGCTCAGTCTAGCCTTGAGCCAGCGCCGAAATCGATCGGCAATATTCAGCAAACTCACACCAGCAGAATAATTTGCGGTAATAAATTCCCCAGCAGATGTCGCTGGTACATGTAGATGGTCGCAGACAGGGTGAGCGGGATTGGAATAGGGTTGAAATACTTGGGTAATCCATGCGGGTTGTTTGGGTGCCAATCCTTGCCAATTGCTAGCCTCACCGATGGGTTCGAGCAATTCCAATGTATCGGGGTCGATGATATGCGGACGCGCGGCATCGAAAGTGGCGAGTAAATGCTCTTTGGTGGCGACAAAAGCCGTATTCATCTGGTTGCGGGTTCCCAATACCAGACTGCTCCGCACCATCCCCCCATCGAGAAAACGGTAGCCGATTTTGTCATATTTTGGCAGCAATTGAGTAGCAAGATCGGCATAATAACATGGCGGTTTCATCATCCGCGTTTTGAGGAGCGCCCTTCCAGCCTCAAATCCCAACCGATATAGCATCCCATCACCATTGAGTACCATTCGATCGCTCCGTGCATATTGAGCGGCATTGTTAGTCGTTACAGGTGGCAATGGACAAGCAAAAAAAGCATAGCCCCAGATGTCATCTGGAAGTCGATCGAGATCGGGTATTTGGTGTTGAATCGATTCGGGTAATAAATCGCGATACCGATCGAATTTCTCACGATCTGCAGCCAACAATACACCGTAGATCGGCTGTCTGTCTGCACTCAACGCTACTAAAACTTCTGGCTTGATTTGATTCGCCGCTTCGGGAGTGAGATACCAGCAAAATTGTAAATCTAAAGGGGTCGGATCGTGCTCGTGTCGCCGTTTGCGGACATCTGTGAGATTGGTACCGATCGCCGAATGGGGAATGAAACCTATGTTTGATTCTGGACTGGTATTTGCTGGGACTTCGGACATATTATGTGGCTCCACAGATAAAATAATCCAGAGATTTGTGGTTCTGCTTTTGAAATGCTTTGTGACTCGATCGATTTAGAAGTAGTATCGATTTTAGCCTGATTTGACTTTATACTACGCAATCGATCGGCTTTATTTCGCAATTGTTCGCGATTTCGTCTTTTTGGGCATACTAGATAGTCGAGATTTAGGGTCGTTCGATCGAATATATCGCTAAAAATATGGATTTTGAATATTGGTACGATCGGGGCTTGGAGTTAGATAAATTAGGAAATCATGAAGAAGCAATTGCTGCTTATGAAAGTGCTTTAGAACTCAAGAAAGATTCTGACAATGCTTGGAATAGTCGAGGATTTAATCTACATCAATTAGGCAGAATAGAAGAAGCAGTTACTTGCTACGATCGCGTTTTAGAGCTTAAACCAGATCTCGCTCTAGTTTGGAATAATCGAGGTGTTGCTCTAGATAGTCTAGATAAACTAGAAGAAGCAGTTGCTTCTTACAATCGAGGTTTAGCAATCGACCCAGATGACTGTGAAACTTGGTCTAATCGTGGGAATACCCTAGATAAATTAGGCAGAATTGAGGAAGCTATTTCTTCATACGATCGCGCTCTGTCTTTCGACTCCAATCGAGATGACTTTTGGTACAATCGTGGTATTGCCCTAAGTAGATTGAATAGACACGAAGAGACAATAGCAGCTTACGATCGAGTTATCGATCTCAATCCAACTTACTATTATGCTTGGTACAATCGTGGGCTTACGTTGTGCAAATTATCTCGAATCGACGAGGCAATTACATCTTATAATAAAGCCTTAGAAATCGCTACTGAATATTGTGACATTTGGAACGAACTTGGAATTGCATTTAGCCTATTAGGTAAATACAAGGATGCCATAATTGCTTACGATCGAGCTTTATCTATCGAACCCAATCTAGTTAATGCAATTTATAACAAGGCTTGTGCTTATACCTTACAGCAACAATTCGATCTAGCTTTTCAATTCTTACAGCAAGCGATCGAACTCGAACCAGAAACATATAGAGACATGGCAAAGACCGATTCAGATTTCGATCGTATCCATGATGATACGAGATTTATCGCATTAGTCGATCGATAGATATTTAGATCCTTTACAGATCGATCGCTTTTTTCGATCGTGACATATAATATCGATCGATACCTGTTTTCAGCACCAGACTGGAGGAAAAAGCATGAGTAAGAAATCGGCACAAGTTCCCCAGCAAATGCAGGAAAAATTCGATCGAATTACTGCGATCTCCGATGAGTTTGCTAAACAGCATCTCAACGATGAATACTCCCAACTCATTCGCTTGGCTACCGCTGCCCTCTGTCGCAAACGACCATCTCCCCTAGCCACAGGCAAAGACAAAACCTGGGCTTGTGGCATTACTCATGCGATCGGGATGGTAAATTTTCTGTTCGATTCTGCCATGACACCACATATTAGTGCGAGTAAGCTATATGAGTGGTTTGGAGTCGCCTCTAGTACCGGACAGGGCAAATCCAAAATCGTGCGAGATCTGTTAGATATGTCGCTGATGGATGCCGATTGGTGCTTGCCCAGTCAAATGGATAACAATCCGCTGGCTTGGATGATTATGGTCGATGGACTGATTGTCGATGTCAGATCTGCGCCACGAGCGATTCAAGAAACAGCTTTTGCAAAAGGTTTGATTCCCTACGTGCCCGATTCGGGTAAATCGGCAAAAGTTGAGGTGACAACAAAATCTAGCCAGAAGGCAAAAGTAGTTAACTCTAATCCAAACGCATTATATATACTGGAAGTGCTACTGATTGATGGCCCAGTGACAGAGAAATTTATCAATAAGAATCCAGAAGTATCCCGCACGATCGAAATAAAAGGTAGCAATACTTTAATGGATCTACACGATATTATCTTTACAGCATTCAATCGCAAAGATGCCCACATGTATGAGTTTCAGGTGGGCGGAAATGGCCCAAACGATCCTGATGCCAGACGCTATGGTTTGAAACAAGCAGCAGATTCAGATTTAGCTGGCAATGTGGATGACACGACGATTGCCACTGTGGGTTTGACTGAGGGTGAGTTTTTTGGCTACTGGTTTGATTTTGGCGATGATTGGTGGCATCAAGTACAGGTAATTTCGATCGCCGATGATGCTCCGAAGAAGAAATATCCTTGTATTACCAAGAAGGTTGGCGCGAGTCCGCCACAGTACGCTAACTTTTAGCATCTACTCACATCTTGCACCAGTTCAAATACACTATTGCTTAGTGTAGAGCCAGGGTACCCACAAGGGGCACCCCTACAATTAAACGGTAGGGGTGCCCCTTGTGGGTACCCTCAGATCTAGGGGGGAGAAGGATCGACCGATCGAACCAGAACCAGACGAATAAATCAATACATCTCATATTTCATTAGTTGGCAAGGCAATGTGCCATTGTAAACTGTAGTCCGTTCGGCAGAACGCAACCCGATCGATTTTGCTAATTCTTTATTTCCACTCAGCACGTAGGCAGTCCAACCCTTGAACCGATTCTTTAGGATATCGCCCAATAGTTTATAAAAAGCCCCCAAATCTTCACCGCGTCCCAGGCGTTCTCCATACGGCGGATTGCAGAGCAAAATTCCCGTATCTGCAGGAGCTTCGACATCCGCGAGTTCGCGCACGGCAAAATCGATATAACTGCCCACACCGGATTTGAGCGCGTTAGACTGGGCTTGCTTAATTACGTCATAATTACGATCGCTACCGACGATCTTTAACTGAAGATCTCGATGCTCGTTGGCTTCAGCCTCCTTCAATAATCGATCGAATAACTCCGGATCGAAGTCTAGCCAGCGCTCGAAGCCAAAGCTTTCACGAAATACACCTGGAGCAATGTGGAGTGCCTGCATCGCGGCTTCTAGGGGCAATGTACCCGACCCACAGAGCGGATCGACGAAGGCTAAGTCGGGAGTCCAGCCAGACATTTTGACTAATGCGGCTGCTAGTGACTCTTTCAATGGTGCATCGCCGACAGCAGCACGATAGCCACGACGGTGGAGGCTGCTCCCTGAGCTGTCTAGGCTGACACTACAGATATCTTTGTCGATATGGACGTTAATTCGGACATCGGGGTCAGCGATATCGACATTCGATCGATCGCCAAATTGTTTGGTTTGCTGGGCGGTAATTGCGCGTTTGACTTGTACCGCTGTAAAATGGCTATGGTTTAAAGTTTCATTTTTACCCGTCACGGTGACAGCCATCGTCAAATCTGGGGTAAGGTATTGTCCCCAATCGATGCTTTGGATACTTTCAAATAGTTCATTGTCATCGATACTGGGTAAGTCGCCGAGTTTTACTAATACGCGAAAGGGCAACCGCGCCCACAGATTGATGCGATAGAGTAATTCGCGATCGCCCTGAAACGAGACTCCACAAAAACCAGGAGCGATATCTGTTGCGCCGATTTCGGTTAGTTCTGCTGCGGCTAGTTGTTCCAAGCCTCTGGCTACTGTTGCAAAGTATTCAGTCATCTTCAGTCACTAAAATTTGGGCGATGCCAGATGGGTTCGCTAATGACAAATCATCTATATTCTAGATAGCTTGTAATGGTCTTAGGCTACGGGTGAAGAGGGACTTGAACCCCCGACCGACTGCTTAGAAGGCAGTTGCTCTATCCGACTGAGCTATTCACCCACATTAGCCCAAAATTATAGCACACTTTCATGACGCTTGCAGCGATCGCAAGTTTTAGATCGAGCAAAATATCCCAACCCGCAAGATTTAGTTCGGCAATAATACTGTAGGTATTATCCAGCGATTCGAGATTAAATATTATCAACTATTTTTTCTCGATCGAAGATATGCCAGTTATTGAGTCCCAACTAGTTAAAATCGGGATCGCTACTATTGCTGGCGGTAAAAAATCGGTATTGAGACTCAATTATCAATCGCAACTCTACGATCTAGTTCGGGTTTTTGCCATTCATAAACTCGAATCAACCGCTCTGAGTCTACCCGATCGCATCGAGCAAAAATTGCAGCAATCACTGGGAGTCCGATCTAGTGATGCTGTCATAAAGGCGTTAGCAAATGGGTATTTACTAGTGCGAGAGATCGGCTACTACTCGCTATGGCAGCTAGCGCGAACGACTTCAACCGTGGCAGATTCCAGCGTTCGCTCCGAGCGCGAAGGAGCGGGGAAGTTCGCATTGCAGCAAGCTAGCATTTGGCTATTTCAAGAATTATGGCTCCAGCTGGACGAACTATTAGGCGATCGACAATTGCAGCTATTGAGTAAGAGTTTAATTGCCATCACTCCTCATGTGCGCTCGTGGGTGGATCTCGATCGATTATCTACACTCGATCCGTTGACAGCTCAAGAATTAACAACTTGGTCTGAGGAAGATTCAATCGCTTTCACTCGCGAACTTTATCATCTAACTCAGAAAAAGCTCGGCCATGAATTTGGTACCAAATTGACGATCGAGATCGTCCGATCGATGCCAGATGCCCTCAGCCAGACCTTAGCACGTGTTTTAAATCTCTAATCTTAATTTCGCCACCCTGCTCTCTATTCTTTCACTTTTAATATGACTAAATTATCGCCAACCGACTTAGAGCGGCAAACTTGGATTAAAGGGGAATATGTTACTTATGGGGGCATAATTTGGTCGGTGCTGGCGTTGATTTTATATCTTAATTTTAGTGTCGTCGATCCTGGTAGTGCGCGTTCTACTTGGTTTATCATCACGACCATGGGATTTGAAGAAATTGGGTTGTTAGTAGCGGGACTTTTGTGTTGGCGCAACTGGCAAAGTGATTATATTCCTAGTGGTAGAGCCGTATGGCTGTTATTTGCGATCGCGATGTTTGCTTTTTTTGTCGGGAATTTGTGCTTTAGTTTGTGGGAATTAATTTGGGGACTAGATCCAGCCGCTTCAGCCGGAAATCCTTTTTTTGTTTTATTTTATTTAATGCTGATTGGTGGAGTGCGACTGGCGATTCTCGATCGAGATGTTCGGTTGGCAGGGCAGCAATGGGCGGCAGTGGTTAGTGTCGCTACCTGCGGGCTAGTTATCGGTTGTTGGTTGACTACAGTTTCGGCTAGAGCGGAGTTATCAACTGCTCAGTCACCATTGGCGATCGAGCGGCAAGTTGAATTCCGGCAACAAGATGGCCTGATGTTGGGCACTAGTACGCCACTGAGGCTCGCTCCCGCTATGCCCACAAGTGTTGTATCCCCAGTCCCTCTACAGCAGCCTAGCTGGGTCTTGACGGTCGATCGCTGGATGCGGCCACTTGTGAGTACCTTCAATCTGTTCTACGTCCTCTGCGACCTGATCTTGCTCGTGTTTGCAGCGATTCTATTTTTAGGATTCTGGGGCGGTCAAATGGGTTTGCCGTGGCGAATGACCGCTCAAGCTGTATTATGTTTTTATATTGCCGATACTTGGTTTGCATATGCCAACAATCAAGTGCAAGGATATCAAAGTGGCTCTATCATGGAAGTGTTCTGGGTTTTTGGCATCGTGCAGTTTGGCATCGCTGCTGCGTTAGAATTTGATAACTCCATTCGTGCTCGCCGTCTAGCTCGCCGACGGACTGCTATTAAATAAATATGAGTCCTAAAAAAATTACCGATGCAGATAAATTAGAGATTGTCGATCTCTATCGTCAGTCTGGAGAGACTACCGCATCTCTGGCAATTCGTTATGGAGTCAGCAATTCTACGATCAGCCGTCTGCTCAAAATGAGTATTCCTGAGGATGAATACGAGCTACTGATCCAGCAAAAACGCGGAGCCAAAGCAGGTAGCGAAGAAAGTTTAGTGGCAATTGCTGGTGCAGACGGTCAACCGTTCGATGAGCCGATACTAATCTCACCAGTGGCGAGCGGCATCGCAGTAGACAGCAATTTTGGTGAAGCTGGATTGGAAGAGAGCAACATTCGATCGCTGGAGATTGTGGCTGAAACCTCGATCGATCCACCAGAAATCCCCTCGCTCCAAACCCAAGAAAATTTATTCGACGTAGAAAGCAAGACAATAGCGGCTTCGACTCAGCGCGAGCGCGATTTTGAGGATAAATCTCCACCGCAATCGGCTGTCGCAGTTCGGGAGAGTAGCGTTTCACAGCTGCCAACAGCCAGCATGACTGAAGAACAAAGTGCCAGTAAACGTCTGGTACGTCGTCGCTCTTCAGCACGACTGGATGATGTCACTCCAGCATTAGTCAGTGCCGAAACCAGCCCGACAACAGATTTCGATCGATCGGAAGTGGAAAACTCAGCTCGCGTCACAACTCCAGCAAATTTATCCACCAGCGATCTCCGTAATTCCACAGTAGAGATCGTACCTTCTACTGCCAAGAGTATCAGAACCCGCGTCTCACAGATGCCAGTATTGCGGGGCGTAGTTGGTAACCGAGATGACTACTTTGCTGAGTCAGTCGCGCCTACTGCCAGTGAAGCGCCACGAGAGCTGTCAGAAAACTCTGGCATCGACCGCGATAAAACAGGTGGCAAACTATTCGAGGAGGAGATTGAAGAAGATGTCGAGGATGTCAATGTCCTAGCAGCAATGTTTGGCGAAGAAATTGCCGACGGGGATGATGAGGATGACGAAGATGACGATTGGGAGGAAGAATCTGTAAGTATCGATGGATTTAGCGATCGAGATTTGTTGTTAACTGGCGATCGATCTCACCTCCAAGTTACACCACTCTCGCAAGCTACGCTCCCACGTACCTGTTATATCGTCATCGACAAGTTTGCCGAATTGATCGTGCGTCCGCTCAAGGATTTTGCGGAATTAGGACAGATTCCTGGCGAAGAAATCCAGCAGCGCACCTTACCGATTTTTGACAATCACCGTGTCGCCAAACGCTTCTCTAATCAGCGCACGCAACGGGTAATTAAGGTGCCAGATAGCCGCGTATTCCAGAAAACGATCGGTCACTTGCGATCGAAAGGAATTGCCAGATTATTAGTAGATGGCAATATTTACTCACTTAACTAACGCTCGTAGTAGCGGCGGCAATGCCGGGAATCACAATTAGCAGATCTCTTTATGCTGGCCGTAAATCCGCACAAAATCTGGCAATTACCTGGGCATCTGCACGCGAGATAGATCGTGCGGATGCTGGGATATCACTCTCTAACCAGCATAAAAACAGCGATCGGGATTGAGAATGTTGTCAGGATCGAACTGTTGTTTGATGGCACGCATCAGCGGTACGGCATTACCGCGATAGCCCCAGACATCGATTTGGCGTTTGACAGCTTCAGGCGCTTGTAGCACGGAGAGATAACCACCGGCTGTCTCACACTCATTCCGAAGGGGAAAAATATCGCTCGATCGCTCGATCGCACAGGCTCCAATCCCGCTACTGAGATGGATTACACCGCGTGCGGTATTGTCAGTGAGTCGATCGAGTGTGGCGATTGTGGCGACAGCAGCGGTCGATCTCACGCCTAGTTTACAGGCGATTGGCGTAGTTCCCCAAATTCCCGTCTGAATCCCGCGCCAGAGATTACTTGCTGGTGCTGCTTGCCAGCTACCACCTTTAACGCCAAGTCCTCGCGCCAGATCCAGCAATTGCGCTGACTGCTGGGCGATACTTTCGGGAATAGTGGCAAATTTGACGACGAGACTGGGTGTATTACTAATCTCCAGCTGCTGGCTGAATGCGGTAGAGAGCACGTCTACGGCGATCGGTGTTAAAGTACTCTTTAGCAAGATTTTCGCTACCTCTACGAGCTTGGATGCCTCTCCCGCGAGGATGACGGTGCCAGAATGAGCGGGGAGTGGATAGACCCGAAAAGTAACTTCAGTCAAAACTCCCAGCGTGCCATAGGAGCCAGTAAATAACTTCATCATGTCGTAGCCAGCGACGTTTTTGACGACTCTGCCCCCAGCCTTCGCCATTTTGCCATCAGCACGGACAAAATTTATGCCTAATAGTAGGTCGCGCACGCCCCCATAACGATGCCGGAGTGAACCTGCATCGGCAGTGGCAATAATGCCGCCAATCGTCGCGCGATCGGGATAAGCTGGGTCGAGTGGTAAAAACTGTTGTGCGGTAGCCAAAATCTGCTGCAAGCGATCGAACTTCATCCCGGCTTCGACCGTAACTGTTAAATCGCCAACGGCATGGTCGATGAGTCGATCGAGTTTTTGGGTGCTAATAGTGGTTTTGGCCCCTGTCACACAGCCGCCCCAGTCGGATTTACTCTGATTTCCAGCAACTAAAATTGGCGATTTTGTGTGGTGAGCGATGCGAACTAATTCGGCGAGTTCGGATGCTGTCGCTGGCAGATCCTTGGCGCAGCCGTTCTGAGGGAGTATCGGTAAAACGAGATCGTCAGTGCTGTCGCCCATAAAAGTTGTGTTCCGGTCGGAATATGTGAGAGTAAAGTGGCTATCTGCTGGCAATTCATTTCGCTCCACCAACACAAGGCAATATTTTAGAGCATAATTAATCTAGTGCAACATCCTCCCAATCGAGCGACGAATAGAGCATACAAGTCCAGCTTACCGCATTCGCACCCTGGATGACTTCCCGAGCGAGATGTGGAGAGCGTGACCCAGCACGATTTAATTAGTTAGAGCAAAGTTTCTCGATCCCAACGTAAACATGTTCCAACCCTCCCCGATCAAGGGAAATAAATAACAAGTTTTTCCGTCCCTTCAAGCTTCCGTCCATTTGAGGCGCAGAAAATCTCTCCGATCTGAAACACTTGCACCAGTTATTCTTCATGTGATTTCAATCCAAAATCCAAAATCCAAAATCCCAAATCGAATGACAGTTGCCGACAGTAATCGAGTAGAGACGATCCAGTTTACGATCGAGCCAGAATCGCTAGCGGAAATTACTCGGACTCTAGGTGCTGATGGTAGTAGACTGTTGCTTCTTGCCGAACCCTGTGCTCGTCGCGCTCAAATCTTTACCTATGGAGTACAACCCAAAACGGCCACCCCGATCGAAAAAAATCATTTGTGGCAGGAGCTATTATACGAGGGATCTGCCGAACGCCAGCGCGTTGGTGTCGGTACTGCCGCTAACTTGGTAGCAGCTAATCCAACCGCGAATCACATCCGCCAAATCGAGAGTATCGCCCGTCAACCACAGCTAGAACTGCTGCTCGAATCATTTGCGACAGTTGGGATCGAGTCGCTGTTAATCTTACCATTGAGCTACGCGCGCCAATGTGTGGGTTGTCTGACGTTATTTAGATCTACGCCTTCGCCTGCTGGTGATTACGGTTGGACGATCGAGGAATCAAATTTAGCTCAAAGTCTGGCGATGCAATTATATCTGAGCGTGATGCAGAGACGAGTCAAACAGATGTTCGGCGATCGGGTGTATTACGATCTGCTGACTGGCTTGCCCAATCGGTTGTTTCTGCACCAACAACTGACCCTCGAACTAGCAAAAATGCAGTCAGCCGAGGGAGTTTTAGCAGTTATATTTCTCGATTTGGATCGATTTAAAAATATTAATGATAGTCTCGGTCATGGTTTTGGCGATCGCTTGCTGCAATTAATTGCCGAGCGCCTACAACAATTACTCCAACCCACAGCCATCGTCGGCCGTTGGAGTGGCGATGAGTTTATGTTATTAATTCCCGATCTCGATAACGTATCGGTAGTGAGTGAAATTGCCGAGCGGATCTTGCAGTGCTTCGAGCGTCCGTTTGTCTTCGCGCAAAGTTTTCCGAGATTGAAAACTAACTCGGTATATGTCAAAGCAAGTATGGGAATTGCCATTGCTACCGATCGCGATGTCGATTTAGAAAGTATGCTCAAGGATGCCGATATCGCACTCGGTCGGGCCAAGCAAAGTGGGAAGAATAATTATCAGATTTACAATAATGCTACCGCGAGTCAATCGATCGATCCATTTCAATTAGAAAATATTCTCTATCGGGCGATCGACGATCGGCAATTAATCTTGCATTATCAGCCACAAATCGATCTTAAAACCGGAAGAGTTGTAGGTGTCGAATCATTATTGCGCTGTAAAAATCTGGCCGATCGCGCGATCGGCCCCGATTTATTCATTCCGATTGCTGAAGAAACTGGGTCGATTTTACCGATTGGTGAATGGGTTTTACGCACTGCTTGTCAGCAAAATAAGTTATGGCAAGAAATGGGCTTGGGATACTTTCCGATCGCGATTAATTTTTCGCTCGGGCAACTGCAAGATTGCAAGCTGCTCTCCCGAATTATCGATATTTTAGCTGAGACTGGTCTCCCGCCTACTTATTTAGAAATAGAAATTACCGAAAGTACGGCGATCGACGATCTACCATTAACAATCTCAATTTTGGCAGGCTTACAAAAAATCGGGGTAAAAATTTCACTAGATGATTTTGGTACGGGATTTTCTTCGTTAGCCGCTCTCAAATATTTACCACTCGATCGGCTGAAGATAGATCGATTATTCATTCAACAACTCAGTGCTAATAGTGTCGATGCAGCGATTGTCAAAACTATTGTTAATTTAGGTCGCGAACTAAATCTTAATGTCATTGCCGAAGGCGTAGAAACAGTGAAACAACTAGAATTTTTACGCTCGATAGATTGTGATGCCGTTCAGGGTTTCTTATTTAGCCGCCCGTTACCCGCAGCAGAGCTAGAACCACTAATTACTAATGGCTATTGGCACGATCGCCGCTAATAAAATTCAGAAAAAGGCTATAGTATTTAAGAACTCCCACATCAAAATTCATAACTCGTCATTCATAATTCATAATTCATATGTCCTCACTTCAAGTTTATGGAATTCCTACCTGTGGTACTTGCAAAAAAGCGCTTCAATGGCTAGATGCACAGGAAATTAGTTATGAATTTATCAACACCAAGGAACAGCCACCGAGTGCGGAACAAATAGCTAGTTGGGTTGAAAGCTTGGGCTATCAACCCATGCGAAATACTTCCGGTCAATCCTACCGCGCGTTGGATGAAACTAAAGATAAGTGGCAGGATACCGACTGGGTAACAGCTTTTAGCGATGATGTGATGTTACTAAAACGTCCTTTATTCGTAAAAAATGGCCGAGCTATTGCCGTTGGTTTCCGCAATCCGACCGAAATCGAACAACGATTGGAAGCTAATTAATTCTTTAAACTTCATTTAGCTTCATTCAACAGGCGAGCATTGCTTGCCTGATAAAGTGCTTGAAAAGCCCGAATATCGCCCCTGAAGGTCGATCCAGTAGCTAGTCTATAGTTACTAACTAGTTAGTCTTCTGATTGAGTGACTTATACGTTTGCTCCTTTTGCACCCAATCGCGACCTAGCTTGATTGTCACATCAGAGTAGAGATTGCCCGAACTATCGACCTTGACTTCTCCAAAGCCTAATAAATTCGATAAACCTTGAGCTACCTCCGGATTGCCCTTTTGAGCGACAAATTCGGTGGTCTTTAAGTCTTCTTTGAGTTTGAGATTGGTATCGAGATGGACGTTTTGATAACCCGCTTTATTTAGTCGCTTGACTAATCGAGCGGTCGCGTCTGGGAAATGACTGGTATCTTGAATATTAATCCGCAGACTTGCCACTTTCGGTTGTTCGATCGTCAGCGTACCGCGATCGAAATACCTCGCCATCATATTTTGAATGCCCTTCTCATCGGGCAGCCAGTAACTAACCTCATGTTTGCCGTCACCATTATAATCACCTGGCATCATCAACATCTGCATCTTGGATTTGCCATTGTGCATCATAAAGCCACCCACGGCGAGTAATTCTTCGACGGTAAGATTGGTATCGACGTGGGATTGGATTACAGAAAATAGTTGAGGAATTCGCGTAATCGTCACTGGATTGAGCGATTGTTCGATCAAGGCCTTCACGACCATTTGCTGGCGCTGCATCCGCCCGATATCGCCATTTGCATCGTGACGGTAGCGGAGCAATCCGAGTAATTTCATGCCATCGAGATGTTGTTTGCCAGCTTTGAGATTGACATAAAAATGCTGCGAGTCATCTTGATATTTAATATCTTTCGGTACGGTGACGGTGACACCACCTAACTCATCGATGAGTTTGGCTACACCCAGGTTATTGAGTCGAATGTACCGATCGATCGCTACGCCACCCAAAACCTTACTGACTTCCTTCGCGGCAGCAGCAGGGCCGCTTTCATGGTCTACCGCATTAATCTTTTCTGTCCCATGTCCGGTGCGTTCGATCTTCGTATCGCGGGGAATCCCCAGAATTACCGTCCGCTGGGTTTGCGGGTCGAATCGCAGCAGCATGATCGTATCGGACAGGCCATCTAGGGAATCGACCTCTGCGTCGTAGCCAGTTTTTTTCCGAGTACTACCGTCGCTGTTTTTGACATCGGAGAGATTAGTCTTAATCCCCAAAAGTAAGATATTGACAGGTTTGGAAACTTCGGGAACCTGTAACAAATTCCTAGAAAAAGCTTCTTTGCCATTTTGATTGAAAAATGCGGCATCTGCGGCAGAAAGCGTCCGTTGTTGCAGTGGTGCGGCAGTGAGCGAGACAGCTAAAAAGGCACCAGCAGCAGCTGAAAGCGCACCGAGACCGCCCATGACTAGCCAGACCCATAATGGCATTTTGTGATGCTTTTTGGCCTGCTGGCGGCGTACCATTGGCGGTTGAGATTTTGCCGATTTGCGGCGCTGCCGATCGATTTTTCTAGCTTCCACTTTACTCACAGTTTAATTAATTGGGATGGGGTATAAATAATTGCTGTCGTGGTCGTCTTTAATTGTCTTTCGTAGCTGCTTTGTCTGGTACCATCCGTTCGGCTAAGGCACTAAACCCTGGCAACCGCACTGATTTCTTTTGCCAGAGTAGCACCATTAGCCACACGCTAGCGATAAAGTAGCTGGAGGTAGCCAGACCATTGAGGAATAATAGCCGGAGCGCGAGGGATGTCGATGCACCTGCAAGATCTGCGCCAACATCTAAACTCAGATAGGCACTCAACCACATTAAGGCGAGGAGGATCGATAAGCGACATGCAGCTAATTGACGGCGATCGCGTTGGCGGCGATAAAGTGCCCAGATTGAAGGTACTAGTCCAATGACGGGTGTAAGGTATAGAAATGTTTCTAACCGTTCGAGTGCGTCGCGCTCTCGATTGCACATCGGCTCTACTTGGGGGGTATCGCTCACTAATGTCATCGGGGTTATTCCTACCAACGCTAATATTTATTGTGTATAGATCTAAAATCCCCAGTTTTTGACTATTTAGCACTATGTTGCTAAGTTTTTTTTGAAAAAGTTACAACTGCCAAATTACAGGAGTGTGACTTCACCTTTTAGGCAAGTAAATGTATAATATTTAACAAACTGCTTAAAAAAGTTAACCTTTTCTTAATTATTTCAGATTTTCGGCTCTTTACACAAGTGAAAATAGTCATTATTTGGCTAAGGAATAAGAAATATACAATTGTGAATAGAAGATCGGCGATCGGGAATATGTCAAACGGGAGACAAGATGCTAATTTTTAGCAGGAACCGTCCACCAGGCAAGAGCATAAGCTTGCTGAGGTAAGTTGATAGCTTGACGAAAGTGAACGCGGATTTTATATTTACCCGGATCGTGAATTTGATGAAAAAGATGTTGGACGCTATCTACTTTGCTCGTGGATGCCCACAAGCTGCGATCGATATTATCATCTTCGGCATGCATTAAGTAGAGATCGAGATGATTGAGGCCGCGATCGCGAAATTTATCGCCGAGATCGTATTTATTATTGGGATTGGGATCTGCCAATTCTACCAGACGATCCCATGCTAGCGTCATCGCCACCCAACTATTTTCGGCTAAAGGTCGCTCGATCGGATAATCTCGATACGTCCCTACACCGACTGTATTGTAATCCCAGCCGATGGGGGGCACGGATTGGGTCGGTTGATACTGTCCAGCGCTAAACTGTTGATAAGCGCGCATCGCATGTAACTGTCCCGCACCCAATTGATAATCTAGCGGAATTTGCCGATCGGTGTAAGCTTCGGATTCAAGCCAATCGCGATTATTTTTGGCCAACATCGTCCGCGTCATCCCCAGGCGCAAGCCATCACCGAGATCTTTAATTTTATCGGCAGAATTTAACAGTACGGCCTTCATGACCTCATGCCGCCGCGCATCGAGACTCCAATGCGCTTCCAAGTTAGCAGAAATCTGGGATTTAGCTCGATCGATCGAACTTAGATTCCGGCTGTTCGTCCACAGCTTACCCTTGTCCACGATTAACTTCCGCGCGCGTAATTGGCGATCTCCAAACTCCTGTAATAAAGCCACCGTCCCCGTAACGTGCGGCGTGGCAAAACTGGTACCATTAGCGGTCACAGCCTTACCCGCGAGATTGTACAGGCGGAGATTGCCACCAGGAGCCACTAAGCCGATCGATCGCCGATTGTCATTATTAACTTCCAGATCCTTGAGTTTTGTGGCTGTGCCGATCGGCTGTTCGCTGAGATTGGCAAAATCTAATTTAGTGTAAATGCCCTGCCGGATCGTAGAGTAGGCGATATTGAGACCGTTATAGTTATCGGTGGGAATCGAGATGCCGCCTTTACCCTGATTGCCAGCAACTAAATATAAGACATTGTGGGCGCGCGCCGACCAATCCAGACATTGCGTAAATAGCGCATTGCCATCCAAGCTGGCATGAGGGCGCGGATCTCGCTCTAGTGGCTCCCCAAAGCTCAAATTTGTCGCTCGGACATCACCCCCATTCTGGGTAGCAACATGTTGGAGCGAGAGACATTCTTCCGGTTGTCCAGTAAGTTTGGGATTGCCCACAGCTGCCGCATAGAGCCGTGCATCGGGAGCCACACCGATCGCGTCTTTCTCCCGACCGATCATGACAGATGCGACCATCATCGCGTGCTGCTCGACGTGGGTATTGGCTTTGGCCGCCCCATTTTGATAAAAGATTTGTTCGAGTTTGAACTTGGGGTTTTGAGCTGCCTTATCCCAGCCAAATTGCCCCGGACGACCGATTTCCACTTGCCCGATCGCAATTTTTTTACCGGTGAGCTGGTAAGGTGCCCGATGCAATTGCACGGCATCGATCCCAGCAGCACCGATCGAGCTGACCATCGGTAATGCCCAACTCGGTGTGACGATAAAAATTGCGATCGCGATCCCGAGCGTTATCCGCTGCCATTGTTTACCCACTATCTGCCTTAGCCTCACTTTCTACATTTTGTTACAGTATTGCCAGTCCTAGCTCAAATTAACGCACACTGTGAACAGATAAAATTCTCGTGATTGGAGGAATCTCTCATGTCTGATACTCAAGTCTTTGTGGCTTTAGCCATTGCGCTGATTCCTGGATTGTTGGCATTACGTTTGTCTACCGAATTATATAAATAGTTCGATCGGACGAGCGCTTGGAGGCGAGATCGCTATTTTCAGCAGATCTAACTTCGAGCATATTAAGCTGAGGAGCAGTCAATTGACTACTCCTCATTTTTATCAACTAATTCGGCAGTGCCAAGCTGAATACTACGATTTACCACTCCTTTCCCCTTTCCCCTTTCCCCCCTTTACTCTAATTCAGCACCCCAAAAATCCTGTGTGTCATTTGGATCTCAGTATTTTGACAGGAGCTATGGGGCAGAGCGTATAATAAGTAAAAAATTTATTGGGAATATTTTAAGTCTGATGAATGCACTACCTTCGTTCGAGCCGCCAGAAGAGCGATTGCCATCTAGGACAGCAAACCGCGCGCAACAAACCCGATCGCACAGCTCGCAATCGCCGCTAATAGAGCGCCCTGAAGGTAAGCGCCGCTCGCGGGTTAGAGCGAATCCAGCTTACGCTCATCGCCGCCAGGGATTGGAAGTAGGCATCAAATTAGTTACTTATTCATCATTGTCGATGTTTGGTCTCGTGACCTTGGTTAATTCACTTGGATACAACTGGGCGCAGCATAGTAAATTAGAGCATCTGGCAACGGCATTACAAGATGCACGGGTCAGAACTGCCAAAGTCAATCGCAATTTTGCGCATTCCTTCGATCCACAGTTAGAGCAGACTGTCATGGAAGAAAATAGTTATAAAGTCGCACCCAATCGACTTCAAATCGTTATTTCCAGCCCCACGATCGCTCAGTCTGCACCAAAGACTCCTAGTAAGTAACGCAGGGGAGAACTAGACTGCTACTATTCGATCCAAAAGTAGCGGTTCCCAACCTCACAAAGATAATCCGGGGATTGGGAAGTACGTCAGTGAGATGTTCTAGATGGTGCGTTGGCGATCGAATGGGGGGGTAGCAGTGAATTCGCTGGTCTCGCTCGCCGATTGCACGTTCGACTGCTTGTTCGTAAGCCAAATTTGTCCCTGTAAATGTCCAGTAGTGGCGATCGTCCCCACAATTCGGACGCTCGTTAATTGGGGGCAGATCGCGATCGGGAGCGGCCCGCTCAGATTTAGTTGGCGATCGGATAACTGACCAGATAGTGTGGGACGAGTGGTGGTGGAGGTAGCGTTGCCACTATTCTCGACTAGACTGGCATTGAGATATATCCCCGACTGTTGAAGATCGAGCAAAAGTTGTTTGTTTTGCAGACAATTGGGTAAATTGCGATCGACGATTGAGTATCTACCTGTAATGGCAAGCGGCGCTTTGATATGAGCCTCGCCATAACTGGTGATTAAGAGAAAAAAGGCGATCGAGCCGCCAATCGCCAGACTGTATAATCCGAGCGAGCGAGCTGAAAAATTTTTCATAATGGTTGGTCGGTGTCTAAGGCAAAGCTCAGATGCGTACTAAATTGACTGTAGCGGCGCACGATTAATAATGAAGACGCGCAACGGGTGGCAAGTCGATCGGTATAACTATCGAGTGTCGGTTTTCGCCGTCCCCAAGTTCTGCCAATTCCGGTAATTGTCAGATCTACCTGCTGTGAAAATTGCTCGATCGTGGCAATCAGATCGTTAGAGGCGATCGTCGAAATATTTACGCGCGACTTAACACTCTCTGGCAGATTTTCCAGTAAACTAGCTAGCTCGGCACTAAATTCATTATCTTGAGTGTCGGATAAAGCAATGTGGATCAGTTTCAATTGTCGCTGGCGATCGTTCCAAAGCATTCTCAGGGCGATTTCTACCGCGAGATCGTCATGATTGTTGGCAGTATAGGGGACGAATAAGGTTTTGTAGGCGCACGCTAGGAGCGGCTCTGGGCTAGTATCGATAAATACTGCCGTATCGGCTGGAGTCTGAGCGAGCATTTGGGCGACCCTCCCGCCCAACCGATTGTTGGTAAAAGTGGGACGGTGCCAGCCCAGCAGCACGAGATCCGATCGATCCAAGGTGGCGATAATTGCGGTTTTCTGGGCGACATCATAGCCAATTTGGACGATCGGTTGGAATAGCGATCTTAGTGCTACTGGCTCGAGCGTGGCAATTGCAGCATTCAAGCTCTCTAATCTGCGCTCGATCGCCCGATTTGCCTCGACTGGCGTACTTTTAAATAGGTAGTCCTCTTCTAGCTCGATCAGGTTTAACGGGTTGACAATCGCTGACTGGCGCTCGTTGTGAGCGATCGACATTGCTAGTTGGAGCAGTCCTGTTTGAGTATTGGGATTGGCAACGGGAACTAAGATCCGATAACCGATCGACGCAGAATCTACTGCATTTAACGATGACTGGTGCGATAATGCCGCAGATGCTGCGAGATCTTCTGTAGGTTGAGTTTGCTGCAAGCGGATCGATTTTTTGGGATACGTCCATTCCAAGAGGGGTGAAGTCATAAACGTCGTCACCAAGGCCATGACTACCAGCATCGTAAACAACAACGGTGAAATCACGCCCAAATCTAGTCCGATATTGAGCACGATTAGTTCGGTCAAGCCGCGCGTATTCATCAACCAACCGAGTGCGGAAGCTTCTTGTTTGCCGATCTTACAACTCCTGGCGGCGTAATAAGTCCCGACATATTTCCCGACGATCGCCACCCCCAGGATTGCCAAACATAACAACCATAATTCCGGACTATTTAATAATCCGATTTGAGTTTTCAGACCGCTATAAGCAAAAAAAACTGGCAGTAAAAATATTAAAACAAAATCCTCAGTTTTCTCGGCTATTTGTCTGACCAATCCTGGATTCTTGGGCATCGCCGCACCGAGTAAAAATGCCCCAAAAATGAGGTGAATCCCGATCGCTTCGGTAATCAGTGCTGACAGTACTACTGCCATATAAATTCCCGCCAACATCAGTTGGGACAATTTACCCGTGCGATCGTAATAAGTAGAGAGCATTTTTAGCAGCCAGCGCCCGACGGTCAACATTGCGCCGATATACAGCAAGGAGTAAATAATCGTCGGCACCGCACCAACCATACTATTGGTTTTAGTTACCGCAATTGCTAAAGCCAGCAAGCACCAAGCCGTAACATCATCTACTGCTGCGCATGTCAATGCCAGGGTACCCAATCGGGTATTTTGTAGGTTATTTTCGGTGATAATTCTGGCTAATACTGGAAATGCCGTAATCGACATTGCTGCACCTAAAAATAGCGCAAATGCCGTAAACGACACACTCGCATTAGAGACGATCGGATAAATAACTAATGATAAAATTCCGGCTAACGAAAACGGGACTAAAATACTCACTCCCGATGTCAAGACTGCCGTATTGAGATTGCCACGTAAATATTTCGGATCTAATTCTAGCCCAATTAAAAACATGAAAAATATTAACCCAATTTGCGATAGCACATTCAAAAAGGGAATCGCTGTCGGTGGAAATATTAGCCCTGACAACTCTGGTGATAGCCAGCCCAATAACGATGGGCCTAACGCAATCCCTGCAACTATTTCACCAATTACTAATGGTTGTTCGATCGCTCTAAATAGCCAACCGACCAACCGCGACCCACCAATCACAATTAGTACTTCAATTAATACCAGGACGACTGTACTCATAAGATTTATTGTAAAGGCAGATTGAGGCTCGATAAATTTTAAATATTAATATCGTAATTACCTATTTAATGAGATCGTTTCGTCAGTCAGCGCGTTCGAGAACATCTCAGCGATTCAACTAAAAATCAAGATCGGTCGATCTTCAAATAACAAATAACTCACGATCGATAACTAGGTAACATCAGTTCGGGATAAGGAGAATCGATTTGCTCCGTTCGAGCACCGCCCTGAACTAGAAGTGTATCCTTCGGATAGGCTTCGCCAACGGGCTAATAGCTTAAGTTCTCTTCAGAGAACTGCCAAATTAACTAGTTCGTTGAAACGAACTTTTGCTATGAGCAACTAATTCATTTGAGGGCGGTTCACCAACGAAGCCAAGAGTCATCGATCGAAAATCTTTATCCCAAACTGACGTTAGCTACTAATCCTATTTCCACTGCCTCACAAATTCTAATCCTTTTTCTCGTCCGTGACGATACACCGCAACTAAACCCGTTGGTGTGGCTTTTGTAAAATCTACTCCAAATTCCGTGAGCGGTCGATCGGGACGAATTAGCGAGATCGGTACACCCCCACTGGAGTTGGGGACTGGATCGATATGAAACATATCCTGATACAAAGTCCCTGGTTCGTTAGAAATCGCGATCGTCTGTTGATAGCCTGCCGCTACCATCGCTAGGGCTGGACACAGGCAAGTATAGGCGGCATCTACATACGGCCGACCATCGATCCAAGCTGGCAATTCCCAAGCGTGCATAATCCGCGAGGACGCATAAGCCACCGCCGGAAAGCTGTTGGGCGTAATCCGAAAGGGTTCGGGGTGATGTGTGCTAAATAACGTCAAGCGCAGATTGGCATCTACCCAACTGCGATCTTTTTGGACGGAGGCGCGCAACAGGCGTTTGCCGAGTTCCTGTGCCTCGTGGCTTTGAGTTTGAGCTGCTGCGGTGGGATTAATTACTGCATTGGTAGCGATATACAGAGCGGGAGTCTGCGGCTGATATAACTGTTCCCGCAACGGCTTACTAAAGATCCGAATTCCCCGCTGTACAACTTTGCTCATATTTTGCCGAGGTTGTTGCAAGGCATCTAGTCCTGCCAACCAATAGTCTACGCCTAAATTTCCGGCGCGACCGATCGCCGCCCAACTCGTCGGAATTACGGACGAAGATGCGGCTGCATAAGCATCGGCAACGATTCCCGCTTCTTCTAGTGCGGTCAATACTCCATGAGCAAAAGCTCCTTTAAAACTACCCACTGGAGTAGCGATCGCTAATGATTTACCCTTCAATATGATTTAGCACAAATTCAACTGCTGTCATTTTACCTGCCCCAGTACCTTCGACGTGGCTTTTGAATCGGATCGAGATCTACACTCGATCGCCTTTACCAGATGTGAGGAAGGGATGAATTGCGGCGTATAATTCAGTCGCATATTCTTCATGCAATCCTAGCGTCCCTGGTAATGTAACGCTGACAACGCCTGCTACTTCAGCGAGTGCGAGCATTTCTGCTTTCGATTTGGGCGGACTATTCTCGCCGATCGCGATTAGGACGGGTATATTTAAAGATTGTAAATGCGCCAGCGCCTCAGCTCGATCGAGATAAGGATCTAGCCCCCCAGTTACAAACGCTCCCGCACCAAATCTCGCTCCTGGCTGTTGAGTCAGTTGGCGTTTGCCAGTCATAAATTCGGGTGTTAATTTACTGGCATCGGTATAAACATGTCGCCGATACATGAATCCTAAAAAGCTAGGAGTCGTATTTAATTGGTACAAAAATTGACCGATAATCGGCGTACGAATCAGATCCCGCGCTATCTTCAACCACGGCTTTTGTCCTTTTGCCATCGTCGGCAATGGCCCACGCCATGTAGGTGCGACGAGAACCAGCTTGGCAACGCGCTGAGGCAATCTGGCAGCGGTATCGAGTGCATAGCCCGCAGCATGTCCAGCGGCGATAATCGTTACGGGAGCAGATCCATAAATCTCGCGCAGAAAGTCTTCGATGAATTGGCGATAAAGTGGCGGCGCATAATCTAACGATGGTCGATCGGAATCGCCAAAACCGGGGAAATCGACAGTCGTAACCTGAAACTCCGATCGTAAATATGCTGCCAATCCAGACATCTCAGTACGGCTAGAAACTGTGCTAAAGGCAGGTAACAGGAGTATCGGTTCTCCAGCACCATCAGTCTCATAGGCAATGCTTACTGACTGTCCTTGCCAGTTCCATGAGTATGTTTGGGTGGTGTGTTGGGGGATATCGATGAGTGTCATTTTGGATTTTGGATTGTTTGTTCGCAATTCTTTCGGTATAGCAGATCGCTGTTCTATATTAGATGCTGATTCGTGCGGTTTCAACTAGACATCACCAGACGGTTTTTCGACCCAAAATTCTTCTCTAGCCTCAATCTCGACAACTTTCGATGGTACGGCGATCGTGCGATCCTCTCAACTAATTCTAACAAATCGTACTCTTGACGAAGATGGATGAGGGTACGATTTTCACAAGGAGCATCTGAGTCGATCTGTTGGGCTTCGCCTCGATCGACCCAACCTCCAGATCTTCTTTTTCATGCAACGCCGATATTTCTAGGGTGCGGGACTAGCCACTACGCACTAAATAGGGGACAATATCGATCGCAGACGAGTGGATAAAACAAACTAATGGTTCAAGAGAGAACTTTACCCGCATTTGAGCCACAGCCGGGAGAAATTACCAAAGCAGAAGGCTCGATGTTGTACCGAGACATGATTCTGGGTCGCTTCTTTGAGGACAAGTGCGCAGAGATGTACTATCGGGGCAAAATGTTTGGTTTTGTCCATTTGTACAACGGGCAAGAAGCAGTAGCCTCCGGCGTGATTAAGGCGATGCGCCCAGGTGAGGACTATGTTTCGAGTACTTACCGCGACCACGTTCATGCACTTAGTGCGGGCGTACCCGCACGTGAGGTGATGGCGGAGTTATTTGGCAAGGAGACAGGCTGTAGCAAAGGGCGCGGTGGCTCGATGCACATGTTTTCCAAGGAGCATCAGTTCTTAGGCGGTTATGCGTTTATTGCGGAAGGGATTCCGGTGGCGACGGGCGCGGCATTTGCGAGTAAATATCGGCGCGAAGCCTTGGGAGATGCGAGTTCGGATTTAGTATCGGCTTGTTTCTTTGGTGATGGTGCCGCCAATAACGGACAGTTCTTTGAATGTCTGAATATGGCAGCACTATGGAAATTACCGATGATTTATGTCGTCGAAAATAATAAATGGGCGATCGGGATGTCGCACGAACGCGCGACATCGGTACCCGAAATCTTCAAAAAAGGTGCTGCCTTCGGGATGCACGGCGTGGAAGTCGATGGGATGGATGTCTTAGCTGTCTATCGCGTCGCTAAAGAGGCGATCGCCCGCGCGCGTGCTGGGGAAGGCCCAACGCTGATCGAAGCCCTCACGTACCGTTTTCGCGGTCACTCACTGGCAGATCCAGACGAACTCCGATCGAAAGAAGAAAAAGACTTCTGGCTCGCTCGCGATCCGATCGAAAAGTTTGCTGGGTATCTCGTCAATTCAGGTTTGATGACTCAAGACGAGATCGCGGGACTTAACAAGGAAATACAAGATATCGTCGATGATTCGGTCGAGTTTGCGGAAAATAGTCCCGAACCCAATCCTGATGAATTACGCCGCTATATCTTCGCTGGCGATTCGTAATTTTGCGCGATCGATTTCCCTAATTCTTAGATTTTAAGAGTACCCCTGTTAAGGTGACAAAGTGTGACTAAGTAGTGAGAAGCCGAAAAGTAGCAAGATGAGGATGTTTGGGGTCATATTTCTTCTTGGTGGGCGGCTTTTTCACTCCGCGTGGGGACGACAAGAATCGTTTAAGATTCACACGACTTGCACAATCTCGTAAAAACTCCGCCAACGATACCACACTGATTCGGGCAAAAGGCTGCCAATCCTCAGCTGCTATGGCAATTTCCATCCCTCTAAAAGTTGACTGGACTTCTTCAACCACATAATAATTGGACAATCCTGATTCAATTTTTCCGGCACCATGAACATCTTTGAGCGCAGCTTTAACCGTCGATAGAATGTTAAATGCCATCAATGCCATACAAAACACGAATAATGCTGCTTTGGGATAACCCAAGGTCTGGAGTTCGCAATTAAATGTATCAGTAATCACTTGGAACATCTGTTCGATTTGCCACCGCTTGAGGTAGAGATCTGCCACAACCAAGGCTGTTACCTCTGTCTGTGGCAAATTAGTTAACACCGTCACCTGAGAATCACCATGACGAGTTGGCTGTTTGAGTTGAATCGTAATTCGGCGAACACAAATGCCACTATCAAGCTGCACCTGTTGCTCGAAGATAGTGCCACTATCGTTTTGACCTATTTCTACTCTGGGGGTGATTTCTGTCCATTTCAAACCGAGGTGTTCTCGAATCACGAAACTGGCTTCCCGGGTACTAATGCCAGTCAAAAAGTCTTTGGTACAAAAATTTCGGTCAGCAATCCAGACTTGACCTGCTGTAACCGTTTCCAGCACGGATGGCAACAATGACCGTTCTTGTGCGTGAGCATCTTCTTCGGGAAATACATCGACAACCATTTCTCGCTGCGGGTCTAGCACTGCGATTGCTTGTCCTGGTAGTGCCCCTGCTGCTTGCAGTCGTAACACCTTGATTCGATGTTCTGTTCCCCCGATGTGATTCCCGTCAATGATTCTGACTTCATATCCTGGCAAGATAATCTTGCTTGCTTGAGCAAATTCTGCCACCACTGATGAGAGTTGTTCGCTGCTGTACCGCACTAATGCCTGTGATAGCTTTGGTTCTAGTCCATTGATTTTTGCGTACAATGATACTTTTGATACCCCCACCACTTTCTCGAATGCTTTGTAGGCTGCGCCAACTGATGGATAAATTCCGCAGACGACTAAGCTCATGATTCCGACTACACTTGAGAATAACAGTTCTCTGGTGTATTGCCGCTCGGCGGTGTCTTCAAACAACTGTTCTAGTTGCTCTGTGGCAAAGATTTTTTCCATGATTGCTCTGACCATCACTGTCAAGGGTGTCTGTTCTACAAATTTCTCAAAGATGTCACTAATCATCTTTTATTCCCTCTCTGGTTAGGTTTTCAGCTTTTCAGTAAGATTATATTCGGCTTTTACACCTTTGTTGCTCTCATAATACTAATGTCACCTTAACAGGGGTAATTTTAAGAGTTAGGGAATATCGTGCTGTTTGTTCTCGATCGATGGAATTCTACCGATCGATCGTAGAAAACATTAGCCAGCACCAATGAGGGCGATTACGACCCCTGCGATCGCGGGGCCGATCGGCAGCGCACCATTGACCATCGACGAATTTAACCTGGATAATTCATGAAGGAATGCAAAAAGAAGATAATAGCCGATCTCAAAGTACAAAGAGCTTTTATCTATGGGGGTTCGTCCCGAGCTGTGCGACTCTGTCTGATTATTGGGAAGTTAGTATGGCAGAGTAGCAGCAATCGGCAATAGAATGATAATCGCGCTCTAGATCGATAATTTATGACAAGTACTTTGCCACCTGGTAGCCTCGGTTTGCCATTTATTGGATTGGGGTGCCCTAATCTAGCTACATCATTAAACGTAATTAATGTAGCTACCAGTCAAGCTCAGTCCAAAGACATTTTGGACGACACCGATCAATTCTGGTTGACCGAAGGTATTGTTGTAAATCGCAGTACCAAGACCCAACAGGAGCGGAGGCGAGCTGAGAGAGTAGTCTGCGGCTTTACCTTTGAGTTGGATGATATCGCCCGCAGTCGATGAGAAGCCGACGATTTTGGCGTAGTCATTTAGACCACTATTAGTATTGTTGCCATCATTATAGTAAACCTGATTGACATCACCGAGGACAAACCGATCGCCTAGACCCGCAGCAGTAAGTGTATCGATTTCACCGCGACCAGCAGTAGCACTAGTGGGATCGACACCTACCAAAATATCTTTCCCTGCGCCACCGATGAGCGTATCGTTGCCCGTACCGCCGATCAGAACGTCATTTTTGCTACCTGCAGTTAATCGATCGTTCCCAGCAAAACCTTGGATGATATTATTAGTGGCAGTACTACCTGTGAGGATATCGCCATTAGCACCACCGTTAACGAAGGTGGAAGTGGCGTTCGCGGGGAGATTGCTAGCTTTGCGGGTGACGGTAAAGGTATTATCGACGGTTTTACCACCAGATGTACCACGAATGGTAATTTGGGAAGAACCAAAGGCGTAGGGTTGATATTTAAGCGTAAGCATATTGCCGACGATTGCCGCCGTAGCGATACTAATATTACCAGCTACTTGAATCGATTTGGCGATTTGACTCAAATCGGTGGTGGTGTCGAGATCTTTAAAGACATTGGTGAGATCGAGCGAGGTAGTCGTAGCTGTCTCATTAACTGTAATATTGGCGATCGGGTTGGCGATCGTCGGTGCGAGATCGTTACCCAACAGGACTTTGGCAGTATGCGTACCAGTGTTATTAAAGGTCATTTCCAACCGATTGCCGACTAAGGTGAAGCTATCGGCTCCAGTTGCGGTGACACCTTTACCCGTCGGGATATTGAGATCGATCGAGATTTTACCTTGACCATTAAAGCTGTAGTCGAGATTCTGACCGTCGCCAGTGACGGAGAGGAGTTCGGCGCGTTGGGCGAGGGCGCTAATATGGGTGACATTATCTGCGGTTACACCAAGATTAATCGTGAAGCTACCACCAGCTTTAGTTAAGAATACGGAGTCCTTATCGAAGGCGTAGTAGTTGGTAACGTTCTTGATTTGTTTGGTGGATTGGATATCGAGGGAGAAGGTACCCAGTCCGGATGTGGTAATATCTGGAGTCGCTGTAGCTGAAATAACATCCCCGACTTGGTTGACGGTGAGTTGAGATTTGCCGAAGGTGCGAATCCGATTTTGCGCGTCATTAAAAGTGACAAATTCGGTACCATCAGCGGCAGCTTTGGCGATAAAGTTCTCGTAAATTGCGGCGTTGTACAAGGGATCGGTGCCTGTTGCGCCATAATCATGCCAAGCAAACTCGATAATCGGCTTGTTAGCGTGGCTTCGCAATTGGTTATACTCGGTATTCCATAAGGCTTCGGTTTGCGCGTTGGTCAAGCCGAGAAATTCGATCGCATTAAAGTCAAACGAGATATTCGGCGCAAAGTAAACTGCTTTAGAGGTGGGGTCGAAAAAGCCGAAAGCGCTGTTATAAGCGGTACCGACCCCAGTATAGTATTGAAAATAGTTATCGAGTTGTTGGTCTAATGCTAAACTATCGGGATTGCCGGGTGTCCCAGCTCCAGTAACGTTAATACCGAGTTGCTGACTGATGACATTCTTGGATTGGTTGAATTCAAATTCAACTTCGGTTGGCGTGAGATTGCTGGGAGTTAGCGGGTGAGTATAAGAGTGGGTGCCGATTTCGTTACCCAATGCCAGCCACCGTTGGTAAATCGGTCGCATGACATTCCAATCGGTGGATTGGTCGTTAGCTGGATCGTTACCGATGTTGATAAAGTGGGTACCGACGAACCCATATTTGGTTTTCCATTGGGTAAGGACATCGGCTAGTTTAGCTTCGACGGTTGGCGCAGCGAGCGAATATTTTGATTGATCGACATCATCCCGGGAGAGGAATAAGCTGGTATTGCGGGTGAGGTCGAGGCTGACTCTAGCTTGGTTTTTGTAAACGATCGCATCGATCGCTTGTGCGACAATTTTACTATCGGCGAAGATCGACTGGTTGGCAAAGTGAACGTTTTGACCGCCGGTTTGGGTAGCGACGATCGCATTATAATTCACACCATTGACGGTTTGCTCGGCGAGAACCGTGCCAGCACCGACTGCACTATAAGCCGCAAATGCCGTCCCTTTATCGTAATTAATCAACTGTTCGCCAGTTGTATAACCAGGCGACAGGATCCCACCACTAACATCTTTGGCTTTGACGACGGCATTGAATACGCCGCCGCCAGCAGTCCGTTGGACACCCAATAAGTTTTTCATCCGGCTGTAAGGATCGCCAGCTAATGCGGCTCCTGTCTCATCATTGCTCATGAAATCGCCAGAGGTGATGATGCCGATCCCGTATTTAGCGACAGCTTGATTGAGCGAATTTTCGATCGCACCCAAGTCGGCTTTGTTGACGTTGGTAAAGGAGGGAAATACTAATGCATCATAGTTAACGAGCTTGCCTAAATCTTTGAGATCGCTTTCGGTGATTAAGTCGAACGGCACACCAGATTGCATTGCTTGACTTTGAGCGGCGGCAAATAACTGATTGTAGGCTTTGCGATCGAAGAATTTACTCGCGGAAGTCTCCGAATAGACGATCGCGATGCGCTTACTGAGATTAGTCCGGGTGGGGAGTGGCGCACTGCTAATGCTCAAGCTATTGCTAGCATAGTCTCCTGGTAAGAACGTGCGATCGTTGACATCGATTGCAGCCTGAATGCCCGTCCCCGTGACGGTCATGCTCGCCTTAGGAATCGCCACTTCCAAGGTTTTCTTGTCAGCACTGAGTGCAAAGTCTAATTGTCCGACCAAAGTTTGTCCAGCGGCACCGCTGTACAGGTAAGGCTTACCATCGACAGCAATGTTGATGTTATATTCCGCACCTACAGTCGAACCAAATACTTGAAAGCCGCTAGCTTTATTTTGGTCGGTATTCAACCAAATCGTCGTATTCGCACCGATGGCTTCAGCGGCGTTAATTGCCAATACATAACCGTCAGCGGTATTTTTACCATAAACGCTATAGCCCGCTACTTGCTGACTGGGTAAGTAATCCAGCCGATCGATCGCCGTCCAATCGGCCAAACTACCATCTAGAGTGATATTACCGTAGGTATTCTTGGGTGTGAATGGCGGGAGCGGTGAATTTCCTGACTGAGAGACCGTCAATTTAGCAGTACTGCTATAGTCGCCAGGAAGGAAAACGTTGTTATTAACATCTGCCAAGATATCGATTGCTGTTGGTGCTGTAGCGCCCAGCAAGGCGGCTGAAACTGCAACTTCAGCACTCAAACCATCGGCACTGATACTGTAATCTAGCGGCGCGATATAGTTCTGGCCGTCAGCACCACTGTAAAGATAGGCTTTGCCATCAGCCGCAAAGTTGATGTTATATTCGGCACCACCAGCATATCCGAACACTTGATAGCCAGTGGACTTATTTTGGTCGGTATTCAACCAGATCGTCGTACCCGCACCGATCGCTTGGGCCGATTTAATCGCAAACAGGTAGTTATTGGCATTATACTTGCCATATAGCTCATACCCAACTTGGGCGGTACCATTGGCGGCCGAATCAAGCCTGTCGCTTGCCGTCCAATCAGCTAAACTACCATCAACGGTGATATTACCATAAGTAGTACTCAGCTCGAGATTGTGGACAGTACCATCAATTGTTACCTGCGTTAGATCGGTTTCTTGCTTGAGACTTGCTAATTCAATACTACTAATTTGCGTACATTGAATCAGTTTGGCAAAGATCGCTCCTTCATCGCCAGGGCTATCTTGCTTGTTAACTGCCTTGTCAAAATAATGACCTAATTCTTCTAGTAGAACCGCAGTGAATAGAGTTGGCGATTGTTGCTGATTTGCTAGTAACTCTTGACTGATGTAAATTTTGTTGTTGGTGCTGTCGAACGCACCATTCCCACCATTGAGTTGAGTAGCCGTAACAACTTCGATTGTTGGTAACTGCTTGCCGCTCGCCCAGTCTTGTATTAGCCGGAAGCCTTTGCTGCGATTCCAGTTATTACCAAATGCTAAATCGAGTTGTTGGAGATCGTCCTTACCTTGGAGCCAATCATTCAATTGTGCTGAAGCTAGACGAATGCCAACTTCAAGTTGACGCTCGCGATCGGAGATAGCTGTTACAACGGAATTCTTGGCCGATCCAAACATAATAATCCTAGAAGATAATAACTGGGCTGATGTGTATACTTTAACTCAAGCTATTATCCAGCAATACGTGTAAATACTGACCCCAAAGATTAGACCATACTACTAAAGAGCGTGTCAACGATCGATATCACCGACGCAGATCGAGTGGATGAAATGATGACTAGCAAAAGATCGGAGCGGAGATTAAGAGGCGACCGTCAATATAATTGGCGCGAATTTAGCAAAGTTTAGCGATTTAATGTCAAAAAAGATCGGGCGATAATGCCGATCTTTTCCGAGGGGTTTTGAATTGGAATGAGCGGTTCTGCTGAGTTTACATCGATCGGTTAGATCGTCGAGCCTGACCGATCGCGCAGACGAAAGATCCGAAGCAAATGCATCCAAATAGACCAGTAATTCCCCACAGGAGTAACGACGATGATGGATGAGCCGAGCCGATCGAGATTGCCACGATCGCACTTAAGCCAGTCAAGCACAGCCAGATGAGATTATAAATTATTAAATTCACCAGTCGCCGTAGCTGCTGGTTGGTTTGGGCTAGTCCCGCATTTTCGCGTTCGCTTTGGGCGAGACGTTGCTCCAATTGCTGCATCAATAATTTCTTACCCCGAGGGCGAGTGACTCGATCCTTGAGATAATTAGTTATCTGTTTGCCCAGATGACTGACGATATTGCCACGTTCGGCGATCGCGACGCTACGAATAAATGGTTGAGCGGCGGCAACTAAGTTATATTCTGGATCTAAGGTGCGGGCGATCCCATCGAGGGTCGATAAAGCTTTGAGAATAAAGCTCATTTCGGGGGAGAGTTGAAATGGCTGATGGATAAATAGTGCGGTCATCTCCCGCTTGATTAAATTAAATTCGCGCACATCCACCGGACGATCGGTAAAGCGCTCGAGCAGAAATTCAATAACGCGGCGAATCGGCTGCATATCGTCCATCTGGACGATCAGCCCCATTTCTATTAAATGTGCGATCACAGCTTCGCTATCTTTTTTCATCACCGCCCAAAAGGTATCGATCGTTAGGGTGGTAGAGATTTCCTTTAATTCGGCCATCATCCCAAAATCATAGACCACCAATCTCCCATCAGTCGCGATCGCCATATTTCCCGGATGCGGATCGGCTTGAAAAAAGCCATCGACTAAGAGTTGCTTGAGATAGCAACAAATACCCAGTTGATTGATCTGCTTGGGGTCGAAGCCACAGGCTTCTAAGGTGGCGCGATCGTCGATTTTAATCCCTGGTAGATAGCTCATCGTCAATACCTTGCAAGTGGTATAGCGCCAGTAAATTTTGGGTGCGGTGACGAGTGCGCTCTCCTTAAAATTCTCCCGAAAGCGCTCGGCGTTGTGGCCTTCTTTGGTATAGTCAATTTCTTGAAATAGCAGCGTAAAAAATTCTTGATAAATCGCTCTAAGTTCGCGAGCGCGCTTCTTCGGTAAGACTAGCGCGACCCACCACAATAATTTATCGATTACTTGAAAGTCGAGTTCAAATAATTGGCGTAATCCGGGACGCTGGACTTTGATGACGATCGCATCACCCGTTGGCAACTTGGCTTTATGTACCTGTCCCAGGCTAGCGGCGGCGATCGGTACTGGGTCGAATTCGGCTAATAATTTCTGGATCGGCGCATCGAGTTCGGTTTCGATAATCGCGATCGCTTCATCTACGCTAAAAGCGGGAACGCGATCTTGTAACTGACTCAGTGCCTCAGTATAAATCGGTGAGAAAAAGTCCACTCGCGTCGATAAAGATTGACCGATCTTAATAAAAGTCGGCCCTAACCCGATCGTGGTATTTACCAACTGTTGCGCGCGGCGACGGTGATAGCGCTCGTTGGTGGTGGGAAATAACCGATTTTGGATCAGTGCCAGCCCCAACCTCGCAGCAGCAGTAAAAATATCGAATTGACGAGCTGAGAGTGAGTATTTAGTTTTTTGCCAGCGCAACGGTCGCGCGCTCGGCAGTTGGTGGTGCTCCATCAGATCGTTGGTGTCAACATGAAGCTGGCGCTCTCGAACGGTTGTGGCAACTTCTGGCGACGGTACAACTGCGGTTACTGGCGGTCGCGCTCCAAATCTCCAGATGGTAGATGACTTTCTCAAGCTAGTGACGTTCGAGGACTAATGGAATTGTCAGGGTGAAACAGGTTTTGGCGATCGCCTCTGCAACGGGTGTGCTAGTAACCGCTATCTCTCCCTTGATATGTTCGACCAATGCTTTAACCAAGGATAACCCCAAACCAGTCCCCGCGATCGCTTGCTGCGTTGTGCCCGCTCCGCGCCGGAATTTGTCGAATAAGTGCGGTAAATCAGCACTAGCAATCGGTTTGCTTAAATTGGTAACTTGAACGATCGCCGAGCTGGAATTCACCGACAGCCAAACTTCTACCATCGTCTGCGTTAGGGCAAATTTTCCAGCATTAACTAGCAACTCCTCGATAATATGCTTCAAACTATCGGCATCAGTTTCGATTTTGGGAGAATCTGGTGGCAGATGGAGTGCTAATTCTAGTGATTTACTTTGGTTCCACCGATCGGCGACAAAGGTAGCCTGCTCGGTGATAAAGCGATCGATCGAGACTGGTTGAGGCCGAAAATCGAGTTGTTTTGATTCTAATTGTTGCATCTTGAGCAGGTCATTGACCAGCTTGATTTCGCGCTGACACTGCTCTTCGAGGATATTGAGGTATTGGTTGTGGCGATCGGGTTCGATTTCGGGCTGACGCAACATCTTGATCGCCAAGGACATACTCGTCAGTGGCGTGCGGAGTTCGTGACCGATCGTATTAATGAACTCATCTTTGAGTTCGTTTGCCTGTTTCAAGCGTTCCATTTGATTGCGGGCATCTGCTAGCAATTTCGTCTGAATTTGCAGCAGAATTTGGACTTGGGATGTGCGATTGGCAACAGTAGTCCGCGCTTGTTGGAGCGATTTTTTGTGGATTCGCGCGAGCGCGATTTGATAGATCTGACACTGGAGTAAGTTTAATTCAACTGGGTGCCAGCGACGACTTTCATGGTGTTGCAGTACCAGCCAGCCCCATAATGCTCCTGTCGGCTCCCGATCGCTGATGCTGCTGGCTTGCCGTGCGGGAGCATTCGCACCCATCAGCGGAATCATCGCGATACTCGGCAAGCGATCGTCTTGAAAGATCGCCCGATCGATCGCCGTTCCATTGCGGTCGCGATCGAAGATCGTTGGCTGGGGAGCATTTGCCAAGGCTTCCTGGCAAAAGTGAGAATTCTCTAACAGAAAAAATGGTGGTAACGATCGAGCATTTTCTTTGCGCATCTCGATCGCCGTGACGATCTGTACTTGAGTCGAATTTTTGGTAGGGGCGCTCGGTGCCAGATTACTTTCTGCGATTGCCGCGATCGACCCAGCGGGCTGACTTGGCAACGGATCGTCCCAAATATCGGCTGATGCTGCTGCGGCTGGCGGCTCGCTCTGTGGCGGGATGGTTACCGGACTGGGTTTGGGCTTGGATAAATCGCTAGACTTAAGCGTGAGTACTAATCCCCGCTTTAATTTCAAGGCATTTACCATGTCGGATACAGCAATCTCAAATAGTCGCTCGGTACTGTGATTCTCAACGACTGCTTGAGTCAGCCGATAATGTAGCTTGGGGTAAATTTCTGAAATCTGGGCTTGAATGTAGAGATCTTCTTCGAGCAAGGCGGTACTGATATAGTCTGCTACAACTTGGAGGACTAATTTTGCCTCTTCATACCATTCCACACCTTTGGTCGCGAGCAGCAAACAGCCCGTTACTTTCTGCCCGTCATTGAGATCGATCGCCATCACTTGATAGTCTGGCAGTAATGGCATCCGCCAGAGCGTGGGCGTTGGTGCCGCTGGTGGCAAATAATCTATCAATTGCGTCCCGATCGAGTTAGTCCGATGACTGATGCAAGCACTCGCCGCGATCCGGACGATCCCTGGAGATGAGTATTGCAATATCCAGCAGCCATCTGCTGCGAAGTTGGTAGCTACCGATCGAGCTAAAAGAGTCAGCACTTCTCGACGATCCGTTCCAGCCGCTAGCGGCTGGACGATTTGAAGAATGCGTTGTCCGAAATAATCAATTTCGCGGGAATCCTGCATGAGTAGTCCATCAGATGAGCAGCGGATGTAGATAAACCTACCCATTTATTGTGCCACACTGTTTGATTTACAGATAATGGTCTAAGTAGCGATCTATCCAGATATACTCAGTATGCCCAACGATTGCTAGATTATTTAGTTTCGTTATAAGTTAGGGTTTCGGAATGCGGCAATCGCATAGGATTATTTGCCAGCAAGGCTTTTTAGTCCCGAAGGCGACGGCGATCGACCAGCATTTCTCTAATCGAGCGTGAGTTTCTCCCTCAACCCGATGTAGCAATCGCTACCAACTAAACTTGGATCGCCGATCGGTTAGAGGTCAGCTTGTCTGGGGGTTTTCACCCATTTTAAGCGTTTGGGAAAAATTGCCATCCGCGCGATCGCGAAGGGCATAATTACCAGCCAGTGCAACACGAATAGCGAGCCGATCGCCGTCTGCGCGAGGAGGGTCGCAATATTCGCCGGCTGGTTGGCTTGGTGATAGCTGCGCCGCAGTCCCACCCAGGTGGCCCACAATGGCAGCGCAACACCCAAGGAAGCGGTCATCGGTAGCAACAATGGGGGATGTCTGAGCCACAGAGCCATCAGGAAGTCGGGAATACCTGCTGGCGGTAACAAATATTGAATCAATAGAAAAGAAATCAGGTCGAGTGTTTTTTTTGTCCCCATCCGATTGCTGGAAATCTCGCTCCAGTAATCGATATAGCGTTGAAAACCCCCTTCGGCCCAGCGATTGCGTTGGTTCCACAGCGCTTTGACAGTAGTGACCCCTTCTTCTAGGACTGGGGGATAGGGCATCAATTCGATTTGCCAGCCAGTCAGGTGTAGTCGAATCGTCAGATCCAAGTCGTCAGTGATCGTTTCTTCGTTCCAGCCATCGCAACTATCTAGCGCCTTCCGGCGGACGAATTGACCATTACCACGGAGTTCGCCGATCCCACCGCTGGCAATCCGTTGTTGCTGGAGATAAGCATCCAGCGCCATCTCTGCCCGCTGACCGCGCGTGAGAAAATTGGTGCTGCTATTAGCGATCGCCTTACGTAGTTGGATCGCGCCAACGGTCTCGGTTTGGAAGTAAGCCAAAACATGTTGTAGCAAGTCAGGTGCGACCTGTGCATCAGCATCGAATACACCGATGATATCGCCCTGCATTAGGGTCAGCACTTGATTGAGCGCTCCCGACTTACCACCTGTCGTCATCCCAGTGCGGTGGAGGACTTGCAGTTGGGGGTATCTCGTCGCAAGTTGGTCTAAGATTTCTGGAGTCCGATCGGTACTATTATCGTCGATCGCCCAAACTTCATAACGATCGGCTGGATATTCGAGCGTACATAAGCTATGTACTAAATCGGCAATCACTGCGGCTTCATTTTTGGCAGCGATCGCTAGCGAAATAAAGGGATAAGTCTGGGGTGGCACAAATACTGGCGGTGGGGCTACTTTCGTCGAGACCAATCTCAACGCGCGAAAGCAAAATATCCCTGTGGCTCCCCACGCGAGGAGGTAACCCCAAGTCAGTAGATGTAGTGCGATGACCCCCACCAATAAACCACTGAGGACGATCGCCGCTTTCAGTTGTCGATAGCCCATGCCTGCCGACCAATCAATGGTTGGTACCGAAGATTCTTCAACGGTTAACTGTAAGCTGCGATCGGTCATTTGTTATCTGGAAGTAGTAATGTTGATGATTATTGATGAGCTTGGCGCAGATCGTCCGCCCTCACGCACGAGAGTTCCGTGGGGACAAGCTACAGCAAAAAAGTTGCCGATGGGCTAATAATCTTCGCTCAAAATTGTGCGACTGTTACAGTATTGTGTCTGCTGTGGTTCGATCGGCAATTAGCTGGGATCGGTAAGCCGATCGACTTCCGAGAGTCATCGATGTCCATACACCAACCCATCTTAACCCGATCCGGTCTACCAGAGATGGATGCTAACCGAATTTGCCATCGGGATTTTCCACACTCGCTCGGCTATGGGTGGAGCGTTAAAATATCTAAAGGAATATTTAAAGACAAGTTATGACCGATCGATCGATTCGAGCAACGGCAGCAGGTGGTGGAATTAAAGCTGTAGCAGCAATTACTACCGATCTGACCGAAACAGCCAGAGTGCGACATCGCCTTTCCGCAGTGTCTACAGATGCCTTAGGCCGGGCGATGACAGCAGGTTTGTTGCTCACATCCGGCATGAAAACCAAGTTTGCACGCGTCAATCTCCGCATCAAAGGGAATGGGCCGATCGGTGGCTTGATGGTCGATGCTGGCGTGGATGGCACCGTCCGGGGCTATGTCAATCATCCCCATATCGAAGTACCGCTCAATGCTGCTGGCAAATTAGATGTCGGTGGCGCGATCGGTAATGAAGGGTTTGTTTATATCTATCGCGATCTGGGCTATGGTCGGCCTTATTCGAGTACGGTCGAGCTAGTTTCGGGAGAAGTCGGCGATGATGTGGCCAACTATCTCTATAGTTCCGAGCAGACACCTTCGGCACTGGTATTAGGTGTATCGATGAATAGTCACAGCGTCCAGTCGGCTGGGGGCATCTTAATCCAAGTTTTACCCAAAGCCGCACGGGATGAATCATTGGTAGCACTATTAGAGGAGCGAGTCAGTCGGTTGCAAGGGTTTACCCCATTATTGCAATCGGGCAAAGATCTGCCAGCTATTTTAGAAGAACTACTTGGCGATCTCGAACTAAATATTTTCCCCGAGCAAAAAGAGTTGAAGTTCGCTTGTCCTTGTTCTGAACAACGGATGTTGGGCGCACTCAAGCTTTTAGGCACGGACGAACTAGAGGATATGATCGCTACAGACAAGGGTGCTGAGGCTACTTGTGATTTTTGTGGCGAAGTCTATCACGTCAGTGAGGAAAAGCTTTCTCAATTGGTTGGTGAATTGGTTGTTAGTGAATAGTCTTTTTGCTAATAAAATATGCCCGACTTCTTGTAGAAGTCGGGCATATTTTATTGGTTGCATCACTAAGGTGCTTGAGTAATTCACGTCAGTATGAGAATTGCTGCTCCAAATCCATCATTTTGGATTAGTTACTGGAGTCTAGACTCGATCGCTGGCGCTGCCAGTTTGTTAGTACCGATCGATACACGTCTTTCCAGGAGACCCGATTGGACTCGGCAAGTTCGATACAATCTTCGTATTCAGGTTGCACATTGACAACTTCATTAGTCCCAACTAAATTATTTCGCGCGATTTTCACTCGGACATCCCCATACATCGTGGTGACAATTTCAATTTCTCTAGGTAAGATCGATCGAGTCTGACGCTCGCGGCGAATGCCGATCGTACTAGTCTGTTTAAAGATAATCTGTTCGCAGTCAAGCGATCGATCCAACGGACAAATAACTGTCAACAAAATTCCGGGACGAGATTTTTTCATGCCAACTGGCTGGGTAAAGACATCAACCGCCCCAGCTTGAAATAAGCGATCGAATATATACCCAATCGCTTGTGGATTCATATCGTCGATTTGGGTAGATAGAACTTCGATCGTTTCCAAACATTCTGCTCGGACATGTGACTGAGCGACAGGATCGCTAGCTGTGCCCAACCAGAGACGTAAAATATTCGGAATCGGTAATTCGATCGTGCCTGCACCCAAACCGATTTGGGCTAATTGCATCGGTGGAACTGCACCAAATTCAGTTGCTAAAGTCACGGCGAGCGCTGCACCTGTAGGTGTGACCAACTCTCGATCGATGCCATTGCTATAGACTGGCACCTGCCGCACGGCAAGTAACTTGAGTACCGCAGGCACGGGTACGGGCAGAATCCCATGTGCGGCGCGGACGGTGCCACCACCTGTTGGGAGCGCCGAACAGTAAATGCGATCGATCTTCAGATAATCTAAGCCCAAACAAGTCCCGACAATATCGACGATCGCATCGACAGCACCAACCTCATGAAAATGTACCTCAGCTGGGTCGATACCGTGGACTGCACCCTCGGCGATCGCTAATTTGCGAAATACATCCAAACTCCATTGAGCTGCCCTGGTAGGCAGATTTGCCCCATTAATTAAGTTTTCGATTTGCGGTAGATTGCGCTGGGGCGTATCGTAATGATGATGGTGCAGATCGTCATGGCGATCGGGTGAAGGTGCAGCATCTCTAGCTGGAGGCGGTGCGGGAGGATGATGTGGATGGCCGAGTTCTCTAACTAAACTATTCGCAGGTGCTGGAGGATGTGGATGAGCGCGATCGTGAGGATGTGGATGGTCGTGATGATGGTGGGAATGGTCTAATCTAGCTACACCGCTAGCTGGTGTGGGATGATGGGGATGGGGATGTGCGTGAGATGAGTGGATCGCCGTCAAATCTACATGTACCTTAGTCGCAATTTGGCCGTTGTGGTGGACTTTTTCCGCTCTCAATTGATATTCAGATTCAATTCCCAATCGATCGAGCTGGGTTCTTAAATATTCTAAGGGTACGCCTGCATCGACTAATGCACCCAAACACATATCCCCAGCAATTCCAGTCTGGCATTCTAAATAAGCAATTTTCATAGATTGTGATTATTTATTGGTTATTAGTTATTGCTTATTACCATGTCTTACTTCCTCTTGCTCCCTGCCGCCGATCGGGTGTGGTGAGTAAGGTTAGAACGAGTCACTCATCATTCACTATCTACTATCCCCTCAACCATGACAACCACATACGAAATTCATCCTCAAACACCGCAGACCAGAAGGATTGACGAGATCGTTGCCGCATTGCGCAATGGTGCGGTTATGCTCTATCCCACAGATACCGTATATGCGATCGGTTGCGACATCAACTCCAAGATGGCCGTCGATCGGGTGCGCCAGATCAAGCGGATGTCCAACGATAAACCATTGACGTTTTTGTGTCAGTCGTTATCGAATATCTCCGAATATGCCGTCGTTTCCGATCCGGCTTATCGGTTGATGAAACATCTGATTCCAGGAACTTATACATTCATTTTACCTGCTACCAAGCTCGTTCCCAAACTCGTCCAAGATCCCAAGCGGAAAACTACTGGCATCAGAGTGCCGAAACATACATTGTGCCAACTCTTGCTCGAAAATCTTGGCAATCCGATCGTTTCAGCATCCGCACATACTCAGGATGATGATGGTTATCAGCCGACATTAGGGGTGGAAAAAGCAAGATTATTTGACGAGCTAGAGAAGTTTGTGGATCTGATTATCGATGATGGTTCCGAGCCAGGGATGGAAGTCTCGACGGTACTAGATATGACGAGCGATCCGCCAGCAGTAATTCGCGAGGGTTTGGGTTTGGCCGAATTAGCGGCTTGGCTCTAATTGCGGACGTAACCGCTGTGCCAGAGCATCGCCAATCGATCGCACATCGCTAGAGATCCCCCATCGATAGCTCGATTCTAAATTCTAAAATCTGTCCCTCCTCACTCCCAAATTTGATCTGCATTCCCGATCGCAATGGAAATTCGCGCGCATGGACTTTATGCCACTTATTTTCATCGGTGAGGACATAACTGCCAAAGCGGGAAGAGTCCCGCAGATAATAAACCCCACCGAGCGGATCGCTAGTTGATGACGAACGATAGATAATTTCGGCATGGCGTTGGGAGACCCAAGGTTCGGAGACGAATAAATCGTTATCTTCCGCTCTCCCGACGCGCATCAACCCACCCACGATCGGGAAATCCGGATTGGTATGAAAACTCAACGATCGCATATATGCGGCGGGAATTGCGTAGGGAATGGACGGAATTTCAGTAATCGCTTCAGTGAGTGGTCTGATTAACTCCCCATTAAACTCCGGATGCATGTATAAGATCGGCAGCGTCCAAGCAGGTTGATTGTATTTAAATACTGTCAACAGTTGTTGTCTAGCGATCGCGACTGCTTCGTCGATGCTCAGGCGGTGAGCTAAAGCCTGGGTAAAGGTCTGGATGAAGCTCAATGACTCACGATCGGCGATCGTATCGCGCATCGCTAGCACCGCAGGTACGCCGTGATGGAGTAACACTTCTGCCAGACTGCTGCGGGGGACGGCTTGCTGGAGATGTTGGTAAGGTTGTGCGCCCCAGCAAGAATTAAATACGGCTAATTTGACCCCCCGCCGGACGAGCACTTGGGCGAGTTCGGTACCATTGAGACCGCCATTGTCATTGAGCAGCAACAACCCGCCATCCGGTGCAGCCATCCCATGTCCGGCATAGAAGAACAAATTGTACTGCTGACTTTCCAGCTCGGTAATCAGTACTTCGGGAGTCGGTCGAACTAATGTTGTAACTTGACAACCTGCGGGATTGAGCTTATTGGGCGGATTGAAGCCCGTCGGCATCGTATTTCGCAATGCTTGCGCGATCGTGGCAGATTCCTGCTGGAGATCGAGATGGCGACCGCCAGGAATATTCTGACCGAGCACCAGCAGGATCTTAATCGATCGATCGAGCCGTTGTGGTGGCAGCGGATCGACATCGCTATTCGTCCGGCTAAAGAGTACCTGTCGATCGATCGACAGCGCGGGTTTCCCGGACTGTGGCTGGATGATTTCCCATGGTAAGGGGATCAAGTCCGGATCGCGCACTTCCAAGCGCAGCCGGAGCAATTTGCCCTGGCCGAGCGCCATGCCGCGACTTTGCGAGAAGGCATTACCTACCTGCCTGCTAAATAGCCACTGCCACAAATTTAATCCCAATCCTTGCATCAATCTACTGCTGTAGATTTGGGGAAGATCTTCAGCTACTGGAGTGACACTCTCCAAATCTAATTGTGGGATCTCGATATTTTGATGACAGGGCAAACAATAGGGCTTACTGCCAGGGCTAAATAGCTCTTGCCAGCCCAGCCAGATTTGAGTGAGGCGGACGTTCCAATTGCTATTTTCCAGCGTATAGCCGCCAGGATATGGCGCTTTGAGCACCCATACGGCATAGTTACCTGGCTCGGTGCCACTCAATCGGGCTACCGCAATATTTAGAGAAGGATGTTCATCCACGAATAGGGGGATATAAGATAGGGAATAGCGTTGCTCTGTTCCAGTCGGGTGTCCCGATCCTGGCAGCGGTAGGCTCTAGGCGCAACCAGGTAGAGATCGAGCAGCGGGTGTCGCGCTGAGAAGCGCAACAAGAAAGGTTGTACAAATTCAGACGATCGATAACTTCCCGATCGTCTCAATGCCCGATTGAGATCTTTCCAGTGCTATTATCGGCGATCTCGATTACTATTGTCACGGTCTTGGTGGTAGATGTCACTGCGATCGGGGACGAGTGCCCCAAAGTCGCTATACTTGCACTATATATCGATCGCCAAGTATTCATCCTTATGGGCTTGATTCAATTACTGATGTTGTTGGGTTTAGGGGCAGGAACAGCAGGATTTGTCTATAATTCCAATCGACGCAAACGGCTAGAAGCAGCATTTTATCAGTTGTTGCGGCAGCAAGATAGTTGTATTTCGTTGATTCAATTAGTTGCAATTTCTCAGGTTAGCAGCCAAGATGCCAAAATCTTTCTCGACGAGCAAGTCCGGCTCCTCAATGGCATTCCTGAGGTCGATGATGATGGCGATACTTTTTATCGGTTTCCCAAACTCCGCTTGCCGGATCTGCCGATCGTGGATGATTGGGGATAGTGGATGGTGGCTAGTGGCTAGTGGCTAGTGGCTAGTGGCTAGTGGCTAGTGGCTGGTAAATTCCCCTCCAGGGAGGGGTGCCGCGTAGCGGTGGGGTGGGTCAGATCTCCGCATCTCACTAATAAATAACTCACTCACCACTCCTCTCCCTAGTGAGCCAAAGTGGTGCGATCGAAATTAGCAGGAAGGTTGATAGCCGTAAGGTTGAGAGAAAATTAAGGAATGTAATGTTTTCGCATCCGGGTCGAGATCGGACACCAAATCGGGATTATGATGAGAAAAATTTGTAAAGTTTCGTAAGAAGAGAACTTTAAATATATGTCACTTCCATTATTAGAATACAAGCCTTCGTCGCAAAACACGCGCGTCAAAGGCTATGAAGTAGCTGGCGACGAGCAAGAGCGAATTTTTTCGACTGATAACCTGCTATCTTCGGGTGAGATCGGCAATCTGATCGAAGCAGCGTATCGGCAGATTTTCTTCCATGCATTTGCTGCCGATCGGGAAAAATTCTTGGAATCCCAACTCCGCAACGGCCAAATCACCGTGCGCGACTTTATCCGAGGCTTGTGCTTATCCAATACCTTTACAAATAGTTTCTACAATCTCAATAGCAACTATCGGTTTGTCACGCATTGCATCCAGAAGATTCTCGGTCGCGATGTCTACAACGAAGCGGAAAAAATTGCTTGGTCGATCGTCATTGCAACTAAAGGTCGCGCTGGCTTCATCAACGATTTACTCAATAGCGATGAGTACTTAGAAAACTTTGGCGATAGCATCGTGCCCTACCAACGTCGGCGGGTACTACCCTCCGGTGCGAGCGAGCTACCATTTAACATTCAATCGCCCCGCTACGACGCATACTATCGTCGCAAACTCGGTTTCCCCAAAGCTTCTTGGCAAGCTGCCGTTCGCGGTTACAAGCCCCAAGACCAAAAGCCCAAAACTGGCGATCCCGCGCTGTTCGCGAACATGGCAAAAAGTTTGGGTGCGATCGGCAATCTACCTCAAACAATTTCACCCTACAACATCGATTATCAAAACTTAGTACCCCGCCGCTAAATTTGATGGCGGGTGTCTAATTCATCTCGAACAGCCCGATTTCTAATAATAGAAATCGGGCTGTTTCTGAGTGTGTGGCGATGGAAAATTATCAAATTTAGTTTAGGCGATCGTGTGTAGACTCACATCTTGCACCAGTTTGAAAATACTAGTGTTAACCCTAGCTCCAGGGTAGCCACAAGGGGCACCCCTACAGGTTAATTGCGTAGGGGTGCCCCTTGTGGGTACCCTAAGATCTCTGCTTTTACTAGTCTTTCTGTATTGGTGCAAGATGTGTGTAGAGACGAACCACCAATTTTTTGCCAAAAAGTCTCTACTAATTCCGAACGCAACTGCATACTAAAAAAACAGAGTCGAGCTTAATTAAAAACTCGACTCTGTTTCATTCGAAAGCTGGCGGACGGATTCGAACCCCCGACCGGCTGATTACAAATCAGCTGCTCTACCAACTGAGCTACGCCAGCGCAACTTAACCAAGATAACACATCCAATAGCGGTATGTCTAGTAACTTGCGGTAGGAGTTTTCGGTGGTGCAATATCGCCCTGGGAGCAGCGGATTTGGACACTCGATGGTAACACGCCTGCCATCGAGCTACGGAACGTTAGCGGACAGTTTTGAGGCCGTCTCCTTGCTTCATAATCATGTCAGTCATCAGACTCATCACCGTCCGCTCGCGGACTTTGATATTGACACTGACTGCATAACCGGATTGGAGTGTTTTGGGTTGACCTTTAATCACTAGATTCTGATTTTTTAGCTCGATCGTGGCCGGAAAACGCTCGTAGGGATGTGTTTGATCGACAGGTAAAGCATCAGAACCGATCGAAACGATCTTCCCTTTGACATCGCCATATTCGCTATATGGGAAAGAATCGATCCGCACATCGACAGGCATACCCACTTTTACAAACCCGATGTCTTTATTGGTGATATAGACTTTTGCATTCAGCGTATTGTCCGGGACGATCTTCAAAATTGGCTCGCTCACATTGGCGACGAAACCGGGCGTTCCAGCCTTGAGTTCGAATACCGTACCACTGGCGGGTGCATAGATATCTTGATACTTGAGATTCTGCTTGGCTTGAGCGATCTGACTATTTAGCTCGGCAACTTTACGATCGATCTCGACGATCGATTTATTGAGTTGTCCGTCAATTTCGGCAATTTGTTTGTCATTGACCGAAATTTTTGCCAGTAAATCTTTCCGAGAGGTTTGGAAGCTATTTTTAAGCTTCTCGCGACTCTGACTCGTCGCCATCCCCAGGCGGTTGTATTCTTGGTCTAGTTGCGCGATCTCATTTTTGTATTGGGCGATTTGTTGTTGTTGGGTTTGAATTTCTAGACGGGAAGTAGCTTTTATTTCCTGAAGATCTTGTTCTAATTTGCTGTATCGATCGTTAAGTTGAGCTACTTCACTACTGCGGGTAGTAACTTCTTCTTGTTGTTTGATCGCTTGGTTGCGCGATAGTGCGCCAGCTTCGACAGCCGGTTTCAAGCTATTGAGGATCCCTTGGTTGCTAGCTAATAAGTCTTGTGAATTTTTGCGTTGAGTCCGATTTTCAGCCATTTGCGCGGCAAGTTGCGATTCTTTAGCTGTGGCTTTGGCTTGAATATTTGCGATCGTCGCTTGAGAGTTAGTAAGTAATGTATCTATTCCCGATCGCTTGTTGCGGTTTTCCCGCATTTGGTTGTTAGCTTGGTCGATTTCTAATTTACCGGAACTCAGCCGCGAAGTCAGTTCGGCACGACTGGATTGGAGTCTTTGAGTTTGTTCGGGGGTGAGATTGGCTAAGGTCGTGTTATTGAGTTCGGCCCGATAGAGTTGGTTTTCGGCCAGGATCGAACTGCGGCTCTTGGTCAGTGCGAGAATTTCGGGACGCACGTTTAGCTTGGCTAAATCTTGGGGACTGACGGTGCTGATGCCTTGACCGAGCAAGCTATGATAAAACTTCGTTTCCGCAGTCATCGAGGCGAGATTATTTTCGAGCGATGCCAGTTGACCTTTGGAAACTGTTGATTCTAAACTCAACAGTTTTTGACCTTTAGTAACCTTGTCGCCATCTTTAATCGCTACCTCTTTGACGACCCCAGCTACTGGTACCTGAACATCTTTAACTTTACCGATCGGTTCGAGCTTACCAGTGGCGGGAACTGCTTCTTCTAGGGGGGCAAAACAAGCCCAGGCGACCAAACCAGTCGTAACCCCCATAATCGTCCAAATAATGCCTCTCGACCAGCCGCGCGATTGTTGGAATACTACCGCTTGACCGAATTCTTCGGGTTGATAAGTCTCGTTAATCGGCTGCTGAATCTGGCGTGGTGTCGGTTCGGCAGTGATTTTCCGCTTCGCAACTTTGCTCCGATCTTGCGGAGTCTTATCGTTAGGATCTGGATTTGAAGTATTTAACATCTTTTTTAATTATTAATGAGTTTTAAAATTCAAACTGAATATCTCGCCACCTATCCCCTATCCACCGTTGACTGTTCGCTGCTCACTGTTCACTGCTCACTAAACCTGAGATTCTTGTTGCTGATAGAGACAGTAGTAACGACCTTGCAAGGCCATTAATTCAGCATGAGTACCTTGTTCGACGATCGAGCCTTTATCCATCATTAGGATGACATCCGCACTCTTAATCGCGCTCAAACGGTGGGTAATAAAAAACACGGTCTGATGTTTGAATGTTTCGGCGAGATTGTAGCAGACTTGGCGTTCGCTATCGTAGTCGAGGGCGCTGGTTGCTTCATCGAGAATCAACATGCGCGGCTTTTGTAATACGGTGCGTGCGATCGCGACCCGTTGGCGCTGGCCGCCAGAAAGTGCCGCACCCCGCTCGCCAACTCTGGTGTTATAACCATTCGGTAGCTCCATGATGAAGTCATGTGCCGCTGCCACTTTAGCCGCTGCAATAATATCTTCCGATGTAGCATCGGGATTGGTCAGGGCGATATTTTCTTGAATCGAGCCATTAAATAACAGCGTATCCTGCAATACCATCCCAATTTGTTGGCGATAGGAGTAGAGTTCGGTTTTGGTAATATCGTATTTGTCGATGACGATCCGCCCCGAATTAATCTCATACAAGCGCGGAATTAGCTTCATTAAAGTACTTTTACCCGAGCCGCTCAAGCCGACGATCCCCACGAATTGTCCGGCGGCAAATTCCGCATTGATATTATTCAGTTGATTGACACCAGTACCGGGAAAACTGAAGGTGAGATTTTCGATTTTGACATGCCCCTCAATTAGCGGCATGGTGATGTTGTTGATGTTATTTTCATCCACTTCCTGAGGAGTGTCGAGGATATCGCTCAACCGTTCGAGCGATAGGGCGGTTTCTTGGAAGTTTTGCCATAGTTGTACCAAGCGCAGCAGCGGCTGAGTGGTATAACCAGCGATAATCCGGAAGGCAATTAATTCGCCCAAAGTGAGTTGTTTGTCTAAGACTAGATAAGTCCCGACCCAGAGTAATAGCAATCCAGAAAGTTTGTTGAGAAAGCCGCTAATCGATCCGGCGGTAGTCGAAGTAATTGCCGTCTTAAACCCAGCACTGACATAGCGAGCGTATTTAGTCTGCCATTGCCACCGCGATCGCAATTCGATATTCTGCGCTTTGATGGTTTGAATCCCACCCATAACTTCGACGAGATAGGATTGCGATTCGGCATTGCGTTCGGCTTTGGTGCGCAATTGGCCGCGCACGATCGGCGATACGATCCAAGTTAGCAAGACGAAGGCAGGTAAAGTTGCCAGTGCCACGATCGTCAGCAACCAACTATAGGCGATCATCACCGCGATATAGACCACGGAAAAGATCGCATCGAGGACGACAGTTAGCGCCGTCCCAGTTAAAAATTGGCGGATGTTTTCTAGTTCGTTAATCCGGGTTGCGAGTTCGCCAACGGGACGACGCTCGAAATATTTGAGCGGGAGCCGGAATAAATGGTCGATAATTTCCGCACCAAGGCTAAGATCGATCCGGTTGGTGGTATCGACAAATAGATTCGTTCGCAGCGTGGTCAAAATCCCTTCGACCACTGCGAGGATTACTAATAACGAGCCAAAGGTATTGAGCGTAGTCACACTATTATTACCGATGACTTTGTCGATAATTAGCTGTGTCAGCAGTGGGTTCGCCAGTCCGAAGATCTGCACGAACAGCGACGCAATCAATACCTCGATCAGGACGCGCTTGTGCTTTTGAATGGCTGGAATAAACCAGCGAATGCCAAATTTTTCTTTTGGTGCATCGTTACTGCGTTGGAGCAATAATACCTCGCCGCCTTCGCCCCAGGTTTCAGCAAAAGCCTCGGTTTTAAAGCGGCGCAATCCGGATTCAGGAGTGCCAAGCGTCAGTTCTTTGGGGGTAATTTCATAGACGATCGCAAAACTATCTTGCCAAGCAATCATCAATGGTGCTTGCAACTTGGCGAGCGATTCTGTCGGAATCTTGACCATTTGGGAATTGATCCCGAGCATTTCAGCGATCGCCCCACATAATTGTAGTGGTGCGCTACCCGTGCTATTAATTTGATTTTTAAGTAACCTTCCGACAACATCCGGTCGAAACGGCACTTGCATGTACTTACACAGCATCTTAAAGCAAGCGATCGATCCATCTAGCGGGCCTCTACCCTTGAAAATCGGATATTTGACCTTACGTTGCTGCTGTGGCCGATCTCCTGTTGTCTCGACCGCCACTGGTACGTCGGGTGCATAAGGAATCCCCAGTTGTGTCGGTGCAAAGCTACTCGTTTCGGTTGCAAAACTCGAACTCAGTTCGCCCGTAATTGCATCGTAAACCTCCAACAGTGGAACGCCAACCAACCTGGCGCGATCGGGTTTGACAATTTCTAAAAGTTTATCAGGTGAGTAGGCATAAGGTTCGATCGCACTCCCGATCGGAAAATCTTCAATCCGACCATTACTAACAAACCAACTGCGTTGCGGATCGAGATCGGCAAGGCGAATTCTCCCCGGTTCCAGATTGCGAATCGTCGTTTGGGGCGATAATTTGAGCGCGAGTTCGCGGAGATCTTCGGCACCAAACGATCTTAGCAAAGCATCCCCATCGGGGCGGTCTTGGAGGTGCTGCGCTAGTAGATCGTAAACCTCGATTAGGGGCGTACCATGATAGAACAATGCCTCTAATTGCGGCGTGCGATCGACTAACTGCTGGAAATAAGCAACAGGCACATTAATACAGACTGCTTCCGTCGAGGCGATTGCAGTTTCGCAAGCTCGCTTGCGCACTACCCCAGCCCAGCCGATAATTTCCCCTTTTTCCAACAGTTGCAGCGTAGTTGGCATCTGGTTTTGGGGATTGTACCCCAACAGTCGCACTTGACCAGAGAACACAATAATAATCTGGGCGGGCATCTGCTCCCGCATCAGCACCGTTTGACCCATCCGATAGCGAATAAACTGCGATCGCTCGGATAATTCGGTCAGATCGTCCTTTGGCAATTGTGCAAAGGGTAGCAGACTCGCAAAGAAATCGTAGATTTTGGTGTAGGTAGAAGTCATCGTTGCGGGGACTGGGGACTGGGGACTAGTGTACGTAATCTAAAATTCCAAATAGTCTCAAAGATAACTCTGTCTCACTCGTACTCCAAATTGGTGATATGATATCGCACTTTCGATCGATTGTCTGCGATTTAGATCCAATTACTTAGATCATTTCATCACAACTAGCGAGATCGATTGAAAATTGTCTGGGTTTGGAAATCTCACATCTTGCATTAAAACAAAGTGACTAGTGTTTTAGTGGCTAGTGGCTAGTTTTGGCAGTTGTGAGTAAGTTTTACAACTATTCGACCGCCTTGGTGGCGCGCTTCGCGATAGATTTTTAGGTACTGGTGCAAGATATGAGAAATTAGCTGTGCTGGCTGTCACGACAGCCGAAATATTTCTTGCCGAACGAACCATTAGATCGATCGCGTAAACTGTAATTTTACAATCGGAGCGGCACTGTGACCGCAGGTGATGCCGAAACTGGGAGATTGGTTCCGCAGATTTGCTCTTCCACCCAAATTTGGAAGAGTTCGTCGAGCAAACGTTGACGCATGGCTGCATCCAGTTGGGCGGGAATCAGTCGATCGGGACGGACGATCGCATACCACCGATCGATCTGCAGCGGCGGGCAAATTTGGCCGAGCGGTTGAGTGGCGATTAACTTGGCAATCGCTGGATGTGGGACGCTAAGTTCGACTGGGCCGATCGATCCGCCAGTGTGCGCCTCGATCCCTTCCGAGTATTTACTAGCCGCTTCGGCAAAAGTTTGTTCGCCATCGATCGTCCGAAAATAGATTTCTTGGGCGATCCCGATATTACTCGTCCGAATCAATGAATAAACTGCTTTATCGAGTTGTCCTTTGCGTTTGAGAAAATAGGATGCGATCTTTGTGCCCCAAGTTTGCTGTTTAAATTTCTCGATTTTTAGCTGGCGAATTGCAATCTGTTCCAGCTGCAATGAATTTAATCCTTGGAGGATACCCCACTGCTGGAGCTGCTCGATCGATGTCAGTTGGTAACGCTCGCCGAATCGTTCGAGCGCCGAGCTGGTTTCATCAGCGTTACACTCGATCGCCTCAATCGCCAGATCGATCGTCAGTTCGCGTATTACAGTGGGTAAAAGTTGGTATTTCCCCAGCAACGGGAATAATTCCGCCTGGGGTACTTGAAAATTACCAATCTGGATGAATTCGGTCATTTATTATTGTTGTCGATTAGCGGCATTCAATCGCAGGCGGCTAATTAGTTGGGGAGATTATCTAAACCAAGTTGCTACCTAAAACTCCAGCGGTTAAAACCGCTGCTCGTGTTGCAAAGTCCGCGAAGGCGGACTGATTCTCTAGTCCGCCTTCGCGGACTTTGGATCGTTAGCCACGATTTGCGGCTCGCGCTCGTCGGGGAACCCGACGTAAAAAGCGAGACAAGACATAATCGTTGGCATTTTTATTGGTAGCAACTTGGGTTATCTATTTATGATTATGCCCAGACAACGATGGAGATCGATCGCACAGCGGGGATTGGGGCTAGGCAACTATACAATAGAAATCAACAGCAAAAATTCGATCGACTCTGCAATATATGACAGCTACCATCAATCCCACCGACCGCATCGTCAGCCAATTGGTAAATAGTCTCCTGTCCATCCCCCCGCTCGCAAAATTTGCCAAAGAGCGTGCGCGCGGATTGATTATCAAACGGGCTGAGGCGATCGGTGTGGCGTGGCGGGATGATGTGAAGTTTTTGCGATCGCGCGGCGGTGAGGCGGCATTTTCACCGCAATGGGAGGCAGATTTAGCCCAGATTGCCAACCCCGATCTCAAGTATCCCGATTACTACCTCACCTCGTTTCATGCTTACGATCGGGGTAATATGAGCTGGGATGCAGCAATGGAAGTCGAAGTAGCGGCTTATTCCGTCCATGCCAAAATCTTTGCTGAAACTGGCAGATCGGGAGATGCTCGCCTGCGCCAAAGCTATCACGCTCTGATTACCCAAGCTATCCCTACACCCCCACGCTCGATCGTCGATATCGGTTGTAGCGTCGGCATGAGTACGGTTGCGCTCCAAAAAGTTTATCCGCATTCACATCTCACCGGGGTAGATTTATCGCCATACTTTCTCACAGTGGCAAATTATCGCGCCGCGCAAAACCACATTCAAAATATCGATTGGGTTCACGCCGCAGGTGAAGCAACCGGATTGCCTGCGGCGAGTTACGATCTGGTATCGCTATTTTTGATCTGTCACGAGCTACCTCAGACAGCAACCCGCGAGATTTTCCAAGAAGCCAAACGTTTACTCAAACCGGGCGGACATATCGCCATCATGGATATGAATCCCCAGTCAGAGATCTACAGTCAAATGGCACCCTATATTTTGACATTACTCAAAAGTACCGAACCGTATCTCGATCGCTATTTCACGCTAGATATCGCCCAAGCACTAATCGATGCTGGATTTCAAGCTCCTTCTATTACCGCAAATACACCGCGTCACCGCACTGTCATTGCCAGCGTGCAGTAATAGAGTAATAGCGCGATCGACCAGGAACGATCGCCAGGAGCATGACGAATTAAGATAAACTAGATTTTAGTCCCAAGTGTTGAGTGCGATCGCCTTATGATTTTGCCTGGTTCGACCATTCGCGTCAAAAATATCAACGACATTTATTTTGGCTTCCAAGGATTCGTCCAACGAGTCACTGATGGGAAAGCCGCTGTGATCTTTGAAGGTGGAAATTGGGACAAAATGGTAACATTCCGCCTGTCCGAACTGGAATTAGTAGATCCCACCAAGAAATAATCGATCGTGCCAGTGACTAACCATCAGTCACCAATAACTATGTTTGATATCCAAGGACTAAACATTTATCTCATTGGGATGCCGGGTTCGGGTAAAACCACCATCGGGAAATTACTCGCGGAACACCCTGAGTACCGATTTTTAGATACGGATGCCACGATCGAAAAAATCGTCGGTCAAAGTGTCAAAGAAATTTTCCAAACCGCAGGTGAAACGGAATTTCGGCAAATCGAAACACAAGTACTAGCTGATATCTCCGCCTACACGCGGCTAGTTGTCTCTACAGGTGGCGGTATCGCCATGAAACTAGAAAACTGGAATCATTTACAACAAGGATTGGTTGTGTGGCTGGATGTCTCGGTAGATATTCTCGTCGCACGACTCCAAGAAGATACTAGTCGTCCCCTGATTTTAAATACGCCACCGGACGAACTCCATTCTAAGCTAGAAAAAATGCTGGGAGAACGGCGCGATCGCTATGCCGCTGCCGACTTACGAATTCCGATTAGATCCCCGCTCTCGCCGCAAGAAATTGTCGATCGAATTTTGGCCGATATTCCAACAGTATTGAAAAAACAAGCAACTTTAAGTAGGTAAGTTCATGGAGATAATCTATCGATTCAGACAACTGTACCCAAGTGGGTTTGGTAGATGCGATGTTTGTGGTGTAATGACAATAATTAACGCTCGATCGGTAACTGTTATGGAGTAGTTGACGTTGTTGGATTCGAGACCACTTTTTGCTTTTTAGGAGCCTTACAAGCCGCATGTACCTTCGTAGACAAACTACTGGTGGTAATCGTCTGAGTATCGACTAACAGCGTTGGATACTTGGCCCCACTGGTAATTAATAACTCCCCACAAGAATTTGCGGCTTTTGGTTTCCTAGTATTACTTTTACCTTTGGCGGTAGTTGTTTGGACTGTGTGCGTACTCTTTGGTTCTAAGCCAGTAACGATTACTGCTTGCTTGTCAGTTTTATAGATTTCTGCTGTGGCAGCATAGAGCGTGCTAAAACTAGCAACTAAGCCGATCGAAATTGCCGAGATAATAGATTTTGATTTCATCAGTTTGAGTGAATTTATAAAGCGAATGAACAATTGCCCAAATATCTAGACGCAAAACATTAGTACCTTCGATTAACAACGGCTAATCCGTGCTAGTTGGAGATACTTTAGAAGCGGTATTTTTTTGGTAAATTATCTTACTGAAAATAATATCACATTGCCTAAATATCGATTTAGGATCGATCGAGATCGAGCAATTTGACGTAAAAAATTAGGGCTGGGAGCAAATGACTACCCACCCCACACAGCCAATTCGAGCTAGTCGATCGAGATCGTCTCGAATTTGCAGATCTAAACCGATTGCTTTGGTCTGGCGATCTGAAATGCAGAAACATATGATAGCTCTATGTGCTCGCCATTTTGTGCTAATATCTGTCGCAATCGATCGAATAACTTTTCCTTCTGGAGCGAGCCTAATTTTAAATGATTTGAATAAGTATTTAATAGCAATAAATAGCGATCGATCGAGTAATTTACTTTCACCTCTACCCACTCAGAAACTAAATCTTGAAAGTAGCCAGACTCGATCGCCATCTGTCCTAATCGATCGATAATGGCAACTTGAGTATTAGTATCTTCATAGGCGCGATCTAGGAATGGTGCGTAGGTTTGATACACTGCCGATAGCTGTTGGTACACCTCAAATCGCGGCTGGAGTTCCTTGTTCCATAGCAGGATGAGCTGTCCGTCCGGACGTAAAGCTGCGACTGCTTTAGGATAGCCGATCTTGGGCGAAATCCAATGGAACGAAGTTGCAGCTAAGATCGCATCAAATTTTTGAGCTGGTAATTCCCATTCTTCAAAGGTACAGTTTTGGAGTCGGACATTGGGATAGGACTGGCAAACTTGTTGCGCGAGATGATAAAAGTCGGGGTTGGGTTCGATCCCGACTAACTGACAACCTAACGCGGCAAAATCAACTGTGGCGATCGCGGGGCCACAGCCTAATTCTAAAATAGATGAACTAGCTTCGAATTGCGTTAGCTCCACCACTCGATCGATTAGTATCTGGGGATACCGAGGTCTGGCTTGGTAATAAGCCTTTGCCGCAGGCGAATACCAGAGTTTGCGTTGTTCTAGATCTCTGCCGTGGTAATTTTCTTCTAGCAGTTGGCTGAGGTTGTTCATGAACTGGCGATCGTTTAAGATAACAGAGTGTCTGCAAGGTCTAACGCACTCAGCGGATTGTAATCGCCGACGAGCGATTTTTGGCGTTGCCGAATACAGGTATGATTCAACAAATGTGCAATAGCTAGAACCATCGGTAGGGGCAATTCATGAATTGCCCCTACCGATGGTTTCATACATCAATTCAGCAACGCCCGATTTTTAACGCCAAAATCGATCTGTCTCAGCAACGTCGAAATTTGGCTCATCTCAACTCAGAACGGATTGGTTCCAGGCGGTAGACGAACCAGCAAATTGTAGCATCGATCGATGCTAGCGTTCGTAGCGACTACTACTACCGATAACGCCAACTTTATGGCGATAGGCGAGTTCGGCACCGTACCAACCAGTGACACCAAGAATCGTTGCTACTAATATCGAGAGCGTAATTCCAAATGGCAACACAGCAGCTGCCGGATTGTTAAATCGCAACAACCAGTTGATTAAGGTGAGTGTTAACGCAGCGATATTGCCAAATAAATGTAGCCAGCCAGCGCTACGTTTGCGAACGCGATCGATTTTCAGGAAGTCCGATAAGCCAGTAGCTGCGGCGACAAGACCAGAAATAAACCCCGAACCGATCAGCCATAATGATGCTCTCGCCCAGAACGCATCCCCCGTTAACCAATAACCGATATCTGTCCCCGCAGCACCTACCAAAAAGGCGATCGGGAATGTTACAAGCAACGGATGAAATGGATGCCCTGCAACAGCAACCGTGCTAGTTACACCACTGTCTTGATAGTCGCTAGGGTTGCTATCGATGACAGGTGGAATGCTTGGAACCTGCGTCATAGTATTAACTCCAGTAGATAATGGCTTCTACTTCAAGTTAAATTACCAGACTCGATCGTTACATCTATCAAAAAGTAGATTTTTTTACTACAGTAATTTTTGACTAGCTAAATAGCCCAGATCGCTTGAAACGTCTGGAACTTGCTCTAGGCAGTAATACTAACTAATTGCTAGCGACATCCTGTTACAAAATTTTGTCGTCGTAGAGATTTTGGATTGAGTTGTGTCGATTATAGAGATAATCGCTCGTTGAGGAATCAGTATTACATGTCAAATGAACTATCAGCGGCAAGATTAGAACAGTTGATTCGCGATGCGATCGATCGTAACGATACATCTTTGATCCTGGAAAATTGCAACAATAGCAATATCCCCGCGATCTTCGGTCGCGCCACTAGTTTAGAGAGGCTGACGATCTCCGGATGGGATCTAACAGAATTACCAGAGAGTATCGGTAGTTTAACCAATCTCAAACAATTAGCAATTGACTCGACCGCGATCGAGACACTACCTCACACGATCGGTAATTTACACAATCTTCAGACACTAGCAATTTGCCGAAGCAACTTGCAGTATTTACCAGAGTCGCTGGGTGATTTGATAAATCTCCGATCGTTAATAATCGAATATACTAAAATTAAGTCGTTACCAAATAGCTTGTCAGCTTTAGTTAATTTACAGTATTTACTACTAAAAAGTAACGATATTAAAGTTTTGCCAATTGCGATCGAGAACTTAATCGCACTAGAATATCTAGATATCGAAGATAATCCACTCCTAGCAATGCCCGATCGCATCGGCGATCTCCAGAATTTACAGATATTAAATAAAATTAGTGTTAATGCATAATCCTGGCTACTAGATCGATTTCATTTTAGCTTGGAGGAGCGATCTTTTTCTCGATCGTCCTTGTCGGTCTCTCCACAGCCCATGACAAGAAAATCTGCAAAATTTCATCAAGATTGAGCGAACCACCAAACCCCTCGAAATTACTATCACGAATTCGACAATGAATCCAATTTGTTTCGTCTTCCAAACGCTGAATCTCGCTAAATGGTCGATCGAAAAACTTGGTATCGGTAAGATCGATAACCACTGCCCACCCCGGATTGTCGAGGGTTTCAATCTTGACTCCAAAACCATGCTCCCAATCACCATCGCATTGTGACTGATACCACTGCTGCAACTTTTCAAGTGTATTCATTGGTTAAAGCATTGAGTGGTTTAACTATCGATCGTGCGAAAAGTTTCCGTCTATTCCTTGAAACCTGGGGTGATATCTGCCGAAAATACTAACCTAAAGCCTTCTGCTTGTCTCAAACTTTCCAGATATTACCACGATCTCCAGAAACTCTCTGGAGATTGTGGTAAATCGGGATATTATCTGGAACTAAAATTGTAACGATAGCAGCCCTCGATTAAACAGATCTCAAAGGGATTAGATAATTGCGGGATTATCTTGGAAGCCGATACCGATGTTGCGGATGGGGAGAGGTGCTTCGTCGGCTGTCACTAATTCCAAGCCGCGCCGATATAATTCTTGGGCGTACTCCGTCCAAGTACCCTGTCCCCAGTAACGAAAACAACTGGTTTGCACGAGTAAATTGTAGAGTAAAGCTGCTTGATAATCCGATCGTTGTGTCACTGTTGAATCTGCGGCTACTAGCGCATCAAATTTTTGGTGAAATAAGGCACTGAGTCGAGCCATCGGCTCTAGCACGTTGTCATACCCCTGCACCCAACTGAGATTGCTCGTCCAGGAAGCCCCATCCATACTAAATTGATGGTCGGTAGCTGTTAACGAATCGATCGCATCTGCTACTAATTGGGTAGTCGCATGTGTGGGATCGACTCGTTGCCAGATTTTGTGTTGTTGCACACCCTGACAGACAGGATAATCTTCTTCTTTCACACCCGCAGCAGCCAGCAGTTCTAAATATTCCGTCCCATTGCAGCCGACTACACCATTCTTTTGGCCGCGTATTTCTTGCCACGGACGGGGGAAGTCGCGCGGAAATTCATTCATCATCACACCGCCATTCTCACCATCGGCAATTTGGGTAACTAAGGGGGGAATCGAGATTCCGCCGAGTTGCTGCTTGCCCAGACTTTTTGCCTCATAATAAGGCTGCATCTGCGCGACTAATTTCGTGTCCGAGCCTTGAGTTTTGATTAATGCCGTGATAGAAATTGTTTTGCCCTGAGAATTGCGTGCGACGAGTCGATTGGGGACATATTTATCGGAGTGATGCAAACTACTCCCGTCCAACCGCTCGACGGAATGCTCCTGTACCATCAGCCAGCGATAGCCGCATTCTTTCAGGGCTTTGATATATTCGTACAGCACATCGGGATGATTGGGGAGGTGCATCTCTGGCGGTGAAAACCCTTTCACGCGTTTGAGCGCGTCGATCCCAAAGATTGTGGCAAAATACTGTTGCCATGCTTGGATCTGTAATTTCAGATCGGGAATCGGTGTCGATGGCACTACAGCGTGGCTCCACATCGTCCCCAGCCATTCGACATGCGGCTGATACAGCGGATCGCAGGTAATCCGTTTGAGGTGGTCTAAAACATCATCTCGCCGCATCTGATGCAACCCCCATAATAGATTGCCAGAATAATCCAACATAATCCGAGGATTGCAACCTTGGGCGACTAAATCAGGGATAAATTCACCCATCCTGGCATAACACCAGGCAAAGACATCGGCATTGTGATTGTCGCCTTCACCTTGATGCTCGAACATGTATTGCAGATGTCCGATAAGTTCGCCCTGTGAGCCAGCCGGGATGGTGGGTTGGTGCATGTGCAGCGCACATGCAAAGCCAGCAGTCATATCGGCTAGGTTGAGATTGGTTGTGGGCAGGAAAACTGGTGCGGTGTGATTTACCGCCTTCGCAATCTCCGCTTCCCAACCGCAAATATTGGGCAGTCCCGAACGGATCTGGGCTAACTTTAAAGGGGAGGATTCGGTTGTAATCATGAGCAGCTCCAAGTTAGCGATCGATCTAGCCTAACAAATCACAGTCGATCGCAGTCGATCGACCGTCGGAAACTTATTAATGCTCGTGAATGAGGATCGGTTTGAGCCATGCGGGTGGAACGTATCTACAAAATCGATTTGTTCCAGTGCCAATCAAAATTCTTGGAACATCGGACGCATGAACGAACGCTCGTAACTCAAGAAGCAAGCCGTCTCTCTGGCATAAGCCATTGCCGCCTGACATTCGGGATCTAGGGCAGCATTCTCTCGATATTCTTCATAAGCCGCCAGACTCTTAAAGGAAAATAGCGCCAGCGCGATATTATTCGCCCCTTCATGCGGCAGGAAATACCCATGATGCTTCCCGCCGAACTTTTCTACTAATGGCATCCATAGTTTGCCATAGTACTCGAATTCATTGAGCTTCAAGGGATCGACAACATATCGAAGGTAGCAAGTTATCATCGGTGGATTTTGCGATCGGTTGGGGTTTATCACTCCTATTTTACCGAAGATAATACATCCCGATCGTCAGCACTATTGTAGCAAGCACGATCGGGCTAACAATCCTTGATTTTCAACCGATCGAGTAAAGCTTGCCGCATAATTTCAACTGGAGCGGGTTGTTGTAGCCACCATTCAAAAGCAACAGCACCTTGATTTACCAACATCTCAACACCATCGATCGCGATTGCCCCAGAATCTTTAGCTAATTGTAAAAATTTAGTTGGACTGGGCGTATAAATTAGGTCATAGACGATCGACCCCGGTGGCAGTCCCTGCATCAGCTCGGCACTAATCGGACTATCCTCTATATGCGGGTGCATCCCGATCGGTGTACTATTAATTAGCAACAGATTTTCAGTAGTAATTAGAGTTAATAATTCATCCCATAAATAGGTTTGAAAATTAACAGACAGTGGAATATTACTACTATTTGTTGACAACTGAATATCTTGCCAACTGTGTTCGAATTCAGCTAACTTGGTGGCATCTCTACCCACCACCTGAATTTTGCCGCACCCTAACTGGTGGCAGCCTGCGACTACGGCTCGTGCCGCACCGCCATTTCCCAAGATTATCGCCGTCATCTGTGTCCAGTCCCGTGCTATTGCCGCTAGCGGACTGATAAAGCCCGCCACATCGGTATTTGTCCCCTCCCACCCATCTTTGGTGTTTCGGATGGTATTGACAGCGCCTACCGCCCTAGCGAGAGGAGTGACGCTCGCTAAGAGTGGGATAATGGCTTGTTTGTGAGGAATGGTAACGCTACAGCCGATTACGTCAATTGCAATGAAGCCTTTTAGCGCGGTAGCTAAATTGATAGGAGTTATGGGAAATGCCACATACACACAATCTAAGCCTAAATTCGAGATCGCGGCATTATGAATGACTGGCGAAAGGGAATGTGCGATCGGATTGCCAATTACACCTAATAATTTTGTCGTACCTGTAATTTGTGACATCGATCGACTCGTGGCAAATTTTATTGTTTTAGCGTAACTCTAAATAAGCGATCGATAATACTAGATGTCGAATAATTTAACGCGATTCTCTACAGGGGACGCTTTGCGAATGAGTTTATTTGAAATAGTTATCGCTGATGTATCGCAGCCGACTGATGCGAGCGCATTAGTTCGACTGCTCGATCTTTTGGGTGATGCGCTATTTTTACACAAGAAATTAGACTAGTGTCTACTGCCCCGCCAACTTACAAGATTTGAAATACGCTTGTCCAGCTTTTTTCTGTATGTATAGTTACACAATTCAAGTGCGATCGCGGTTTACAGTTGAGTGAACACCATACTGAGAGAATATGACAGTAGAATTTCCAACATTTACGCAGACCTTGCTAGCTGCCAAAAAGTCCAAGGGATTGAGCTTTGGCGATCTGGAAAAATTGTTGGGATACGATGAAGTGTGGATTGCGTCGGTGTTTTATGGCCAAAATACTACTTCCTCGGAAACCGCACAGAAGTTGGTGGAAGTATTGGGGTTGGGTGAAGATATAGTAACCGCGCTGACGGCCTATCCCAGCAAAGGCTTAGGGCCAGTAGTACCAACAGATCCGTTCATTTATCGCTTTTATGAAATCATGCAGGTGTATGGCTATCCGATGAAGGACATCGTTCAGGAAAAATTCGGCGATGGCATCATGAGCGCGATCGATTTTACGCTAGATATCGAGAAGGTGGAAGATCCTAAAGGCGATCGGGTAAAAGTGACAATGAATGGTAAATTTTTGCCCTATAAGAAATGGTAATCGAGCGCGATCGATCGTTAATAAATAGAAAAGAGGCCGATCTTTCGATCGGCCTCTTTTTACTATCCCCTCTGTTCATTCCCCTCCGAGGAGCGAAAAGTGCGGTCTTGGGGTTTCCCCAAGTTAAGCACCTTTTCAAGAGAAGGGTGCCCGATCGGTTGGGGTGGGTCAGGGCTGGGGACGGCTACTACACCGCAAAAAAGCTCAAGTGATAAGGGAAGTTTTTCCAAGGGTGAGTTTGGATTTCCTTAATGACAGTCGTGCCTTTCCAAGATAATTCTGGAATGCTAACTTCAACTGGAGTTTTGTTGATTCTAGCTTTCTTAATTAAATTTTCGACGCTTTTAGCATCGAGTGTTAGTAAGATCGATTTGTTGCCGTCGTGACCGTAAAGATTGACAGGGATATGACCGGAGCGGCGGAGTGCATTTGGTTTGCTACCAGCAACGCGTTGTTTCAATTCGACTGCGAGTTCCATAATTTTCTCGTAATTATTTGGTGAATTTTCGATGTTTGAATGAGAGCTTTTATTGAAGCCAGTCGCTATCTACTGGTGTACCATCCGCTGATAACAATCCGCGTTTTGGCCCATGAATGGGGTCTTCGACGATAATTGTTTGGTCGCGGCTGGGGCCGAGTGAAACGATCGAAATCGGGACTTCCATTAAGTCAGCCAAGAACTTGAGATAGTTTAGGGCTTCTTTGGGCAAGTCTTCAAGCGATCGACACTCAGAGGTAGAATGTTTCCAGCCGGGGAGGGTTTTATAGATCGGTTTACAATGTGCAAAATCGCGACCCGAATCGGGGAAATCCGTCGTGCGCTTGCCATGAATTTCATAGGCAACACAGACTTGAATTTCTTCGAGTTCGTCGAGCACGTCCAGCTTGGTGATTGCCATGCAATCCATCCCATTGATCCGGACGGCATAACGACCGATTACGCCATCGAACCAGCCACACCGCCGTTTTCGTCCGGTAGTGGTACCAAATTCCGCACCGCGATCGCCTAAGAAATCGCCGATTTCGCCTGTTAGCTCCGTGGGGAAGGGGCCTTCCCCAACGCGGGTAGTATAGGCTTTGGCGACTCCGATCACTCGATCGATCGTCGTGGGGCCGACACCAGTACCAACGCAAGCACCGCCAGCCACAGGGTTGGAGGATGTGACGTAGGGGTAGGTACCGTGATCGAGATCGAGCAAGGTGCCTTGAGCGCCTTCAAATAAGATATTTCGACGGCGACGCACGGCATCATAAATCGCGATCGAGGTATTGATGACATGCGGACGCAACCGCTCGGCGTAGCCTAAATATTCTGCAACTACTGCTTCGGGGTCGAGCGGCGGTAAATTATAGAGCTTTTCTAGGATCTCATTTTTATGCTCGACCGTCCAGATCGCTTGCTTGCGAAATGCTTCGGTATCCATCAGATCTTGAACCCGAATCCCCATCCGTTCGGATTTGTCTGCATAGGTGGGGCCGATGCCTCGTCCTGTCGTGCCGATTTTATGACTGCCTCTGGCATGTTCAGATGCTACATCGATCGTTCGATGATAGGGCATCGTGACATGAGCAGTCTGGGAGATGAACAAATTGTCGGTGGGGATATTGAGGGCGACAAGTCGATCGAGTTCTTCGATTAATACTTTCGGATCGATGACTGTGCCACAGCCAATGATACATTCGGTTTTGGGATATAAAATCCCGGAAGGAATCAAGTGCAGTTTAAAGGTTTGACCCTGCACGACTACAGTGTGACCAGCGTTGACACCCCCTTGGTAACGCACGACCACATCTGCTGACTTACTTAGTAAGTCAGTGATTTTTCCTTTTCCTTCATCGCCCCATTGGGCACCAATTACGACTACGTTAGCCAAGGGTTATTGCTAGTCTATCTGAATAAAGTTAACACAATCTACAATAATATCACGGCTCTGCTAGTGTGTCAAAAAATACGGTCACTTTACAGCAATTCCAACTTCAAAATTTTGACAACGGGGTAGAGCGAGCAGGAAATCCGATCGTCACTGTTAAGGGTGTCTGCTCTCCAAATCAGCTTAAAATTAGTTATATAGCTCTCACGCATTACTTCTCGATCGCTGCGGGGACGACACATCGAAAATTTTCACCATAGATTCGTGCTAACTCAGACAAGCTATCTAGTTTAATTTAGCCGATCGAGCGGCTCCACCAACGACTTACCTCATTCCCGATCGACATCGTAGACCAAAGAAATGGAGTAGTTAAGCTCTTAAATTTGTCGCAACTGTCAACAATCGATAGGAGCAATTTTTTAGTAATGTCGCAGCATAACGCACTAGCTCGCTCGCCAAAGCATCGCGTCTGGCCGCGAGCGATTCTCCCGATCGTGTTGCTGTTCGGTCTGGGATTATTTGCCTGGACAGCTTTGAGTCAGCAGCCGATAACTCTTGCCGTGCTGATGACAACACCCGATGCCCAACCATGGAAGCAAGGTTTAATTGCCGATTTCGAGAAAACACACGCGCACATCCGCCTCAATCTAGTTGAGGGGCCGAATGCGGTCAATTTGGTCGAAGATCTCTATACTTCATCATTTTTATTGGGCGATTCTCCCTATGATTTGGTAAATATGGATGTCGTATGGACATCAAAATTTGCGGCGGCGGGGTGGTTGCGAGATTTATCCGATCGCCTCACCACAGCCGAGATTGCGGCTTTTTCGCCCAAAGATATCGACGCGGGACGCTTTGAGGGCAAACTCTACCGCATTCCCATTCGATCCGATCTGGGCGTACTTTACTACCGTAAGGATTTGCTTACAGCTGCTGGACTCCAGCCCCCACAAACATTTGCCGAGACGATCGCGATCGCGCGCACGCTCAAACAAGCTGGCAAGATCGATTGGGGCTACGTTTGGCAAGGTCGCCAATATGAGGGATTGGTAGCCATGTTCGTCGAAGTACTCCAGGGTTTTGGTGGTTATTGGGTCAAATCCGATTCGCTGGAAGTGGGACTAGATCGCCCGGAAACTCTCCAAGCGATCGCCTTTTTGCGCGATACCCTCCGGCTGGGGATTTCACCTCCAGGATCGACCACATACCAGGAAGAAGAAGCTCGTCGCCTGTTCCAAAGCGGTCGGGTTGCGATGATGCGAAGCTGGCCCTATGCATGGCCGTTGGCTAATAAGTCCGATTCACCCATTCAGGGCAAAATTGGGATTAAAACCACACTCGGCCAGACTGATGAGATCGGCGGCGGTGCTTGTTTGGGAGGTTGGGGCTTGGGCATTGCCAAATCTTCCCGACATCCCCAGGAAGCCTGGGAGGTAATTAAGTATTTCACTAGTGAGGCAGTCCAGCGGAAATTAATCTTAGCAGCAGGCTATGTCCCCAGTCGCACCGCATTATTTACCGATCCGCAGATCGTCGCCAAGTACCCCTATTACCCCAAGCTGCTGGAGATCTCCAAAACTGCCGTGCTACGTCCCCCGATCGCCCAGTACGCCCAAGTATCGGATATTCTGCAACGTTACCTTAGTGCCGCTCTCACCGATCGAGTGAGTCCCGAGCAGGCGATGCAGGCTGCGGCAAGCGAAACGCGGCAATTATTAGCAACTAGCAGGGGATAAGGGATAAAAGATCGTGAATAGTGAATGGTGGCTGGTTAGCAATTACTTCTTCTCCGACTAAGAGGTCTAGATGAGAAATCGATCGATCCGCACTGATGATGATATTTCTAGCATCGATTATCGCGATCGCGATACGGGATGGTTGTTATTATTACCCGCCCTCATCCCGTTGCTGTTGGTCTTTGTCTATCCGATCGGGCGAGCATTTTGGCTGAGTTTGTTTACCAAAAATCTCGGCACCAAACTCCAACCCGTCTTTTCGGGACTAGCTAATTACACCCGGATGGCAGGTGATGGTCGCTTCTGGCAAACCTTTGGGACGACGACGGTATTCACAGTTAGCTCTGTTTGTCTGGAACTATTACTCGGCTTGGGAATCGCCCTAGTCCTCAACCGCCAATTTCGCGGGCGCAATCTAGTGCGGACGATCGCGATCTTGCCTTGGGCATTACCTACTGCGCTGATTGGCTTAGCCTGGGCGTGGATTTTCAACGACCAATTCGGCGTTGTCAATGACATCCTCTTAAGGTTGGGGCTGATTAAAACTGGGATTAACTGGCTGGGCGAGCCAACCTTAGCAATGGTTAGCGTCATCTTTGCCGATATTTGGAAAACGACACCGTTCGCGAGTATTTTATTATTAGCAGGATTGCAATCGATTCCCACAGATCTGTATGAAGCCCATGCGATCGATGGGGCAACTTCCTGGCAAAGCTTTCGGGAGATTACGCTACCGCTACTGATGCCCCAAGTCGCGATCGCGTCACTCTTTCGCTTCGCCCAGGCGTTTGGGATCTTCGATTTAATTAGCGTGATGACTGGCGGTGGCCCTGGTGGAGCGACTGAGGTAGTTTCGTTGTACATTTACGCAACGACGATGCGCTATTTGGATTTTGGATATGGCGCTGCCTTGGTAGTTGTAACATTTATAATATTAGTAGTGACAGTAGCGATCGCCAGTTGGTTACTGTATAAATCCCGCAGCCGCACTTCCGGAGTAGTTAAGTTATGACTCAACCCGCACCGCAGTCGGTCTCCCAGCGCATCTGGCTACCATTAGCGATCGTCGCCATCGTTATCTTTTGCCTCGCGCCAGTGCTATGGCAAGTGCTGACTTCATTCAAACTAAATCGCGATATTTCAGCCGTTCCCACGGTTTACTTCCCCTCGCAGCTCACACTCGATCGCTATATCGAGCTATTTACCCGCTATCCATTTTGGCGGTATATCTTGAATAGTGCAGTCGTCTCGATCGCGTCAACAGTGATGGTATTAGCGCTCGGTACCCCAGCAGCTTACGCACTTACCAGAATGCAGTTGTGGGGCGAACGCGCGCTCCTCGCCAGCATCACGATCGTCACTTTATTTCCCAGTATCCTCCTGCTATTGGGACTATTAGAAATTATTCAGGTATTCAGGCTAAGCAACAATTATCTGGCCTTAATTATTACCTACACGGCAATTAATTTACCCCTAGCTATTTTGGTAATGCGGAGCTTCTTCCAACAATTACCCAAAGATTTAGAAGATGCCGCCAAGGTCGATGGCTACAATACTTGGCAAATGCTCGTCCACATTCTCCTTCCCTTAACGTTGCCAGCCCTCGTCACGACCGGAATTCTCACCTTTATCTTTGCCTGGAACGAGTTTATTTTTGCCCTTACCTTCATCACCCGCGAAGAACTGAAAACTATTCCCGTGATGGCGGCTCAATTAGGCGGTGCTTCAGTATTTGAAATTCCCTACGGCCCGATCGCCGCAGCAACAGTCATCGGGACAATACCACTAGTCATCCTGGTCTTATTATTCCAACGCAAAATCGTCCAAGGTCTTACCGCTGGAGCCGTCAAAGGTTAGAAATAAATGCCCAAACTCGAAATCCAAAACCTCAACAAAACCTATTCCCCCAAAGTCATCCCCGTCAAAGACATCACTTTAACGGTGGACGATCGCGAGTTCCTCACCTTACTCGGCCCCTCCGGCTGCGGTAAATCCACCGTCTTGCGATCGATTGCCGGACTGGAAACCCCTACGCGTGGCCGCATTGCGATCGGTGGTGAAGATGTCACATTCAAGCGTCCAGGCGATCGCAATATTGCGATGGTCTTTCAAAGCTACGCCCTCTATCCCCACATGACCGTATATGAAAATCTCTGCTCGGGACTAAAGCTTAAAAAGCTCCCATTGAGCGAAATCAACCATCGTGTCGCCGAAGTATCGCAAGTGCTGGGATTGGACGAACTAATGCAGCGCAAACCCGCCCAGCTATCTGGTGGGCAACGCCAGCGGATCGCCGTAGGTCGGGCATTGGTGCGTCGCCCCGATGTCTTTCTGCTCGACGAACCGCTGAGTAACTTGGATGCCCTGCTACGCGAACGGGTGCGCGCCGATCTCAAGCAATTATTCGCGACCCAAAACGTACCGATTGTCTATGTTACCCACGACCAAACCGAAGCGATGACCCTCTCGACCAAAGTTGCCGTCCTCAACGAGGGTTATGTCAGCCAACTAGACACGCCAGCAAATATCTACGATCGTCCAGCCAATTTGTTTGTCGCTGGATTCGTTGGGAGTCCGCAGATGAACTTGCTGACACTTGCCTGTGCGGAACATCATGCCATGCTCGGCGATGCCAAAATTCCGCTACCAAATGAGATCGCAAACGTTCCAGATGCGATCGTGCTCGGCATTCGTCCAGAACACATTCGGATTGCCACACCAACAGATCTAAACGTTATTCGCGGTCGGGTAACTCTAGCAGAAAACTTGGGTATGCACTATTTAGTAACCATCCAAATTCAAAGTACCCATTCCAGCGCGATCGCCCTTCGCGCCCTCATCCCCAGCGATCGCAGTTGGGATCGCGAGACAATTGGGATGAGCCTACCACCCGATCGCCTTCATTGGTTCGAGATCGATACTGGCAAAGCGGTTAATGTCTCTCGTCGATCGCCCGAAGATGTTGTCGATCGATCGAGTTAAATTTAACAGCCACTCAGCCACTATTCAGCTAAAACTAACGCCCGAGATCCGCATAACGGCGGTTTGGAATGTCTGAGTGCTGCGGCTATAATATAGAGCGATTTGACAGATTTATGACATAGTAATGGCATTGCTACAGTAGTCAGCGATCGGAGCCAAATAAATCTTAGGAGGTAGGCTGCTTGACTAATTCATCTTCGCTGGAGCGGGACGACTCACATTCAGAAATTCTCGAGTTGGAATCGATCCCGTCCACTCCCAACGAGTCAATTGTTGCAGTGCCGCAGCCAAGGATCGGCAGCAATTTTGGAGCAGAAGCTACCACGACAAATTTGCCGATCGCCAAACCGCAAAAGATGAAAGCACCAACGATCGTCCAATCGATTAAGATCGATTCGACTGGCGAGATCTTCGATGTTACTGCCGAACTAGATTTGCTCATCAGATCGTTAGAACAGGCAACCCCGCATCCCCCAAAGATTGTCAATCCCATTAGCTTAGCTACGCTACCAGAACATAACCAAGCGCGACGACGACAACAAGAGTCACTTTCGATTTCTGAGACCCTTGATGCAATTGCAGCTACCGAAATAGCGACGAATAATCAACTTTATCAAGAGCTAAATAACATTCACCAGCAACTCGTGACTGCGCGTGCCGAATTACAAGCTCTCCATCACCGCAATCAATCTCAAGTCGATGCTGTCGATGCAAATGCCACCCAAGTCAATCGCATGAAAGTTCGCACTCAACAGTTGGCTCGCTACACCAAGGAACGGGTCGGCAAAATTCAGGAACTGATCGGTGCAGCTGATGGGATTCGGGCAGATATAGTTACTGGCTTGGAAAAGTTTGGCGATTATCGAGAGATCCGATCGCTATTAACCGAACTCGAAGCCAGTCGTCATGCGCTGGTACTGGCTCACGATCGGCTCAGTACCGGACAAGAGGCTTTTTATGAATCCTTACACGCCATTCAGGAGCGTGTCACCACCCAAAGTAATGATTCAGTCAAGCAATTAAGTCAATACCAACAATTAATTCAAAATCTGTCGCAAACTATTTCGACCGATCGCTTGCAGATTGCCGGAATGAGTGTGGATCTAAGTCTCAAGTGTTCCCAAGTGCAAGATCTGAGCGTCCAAATTACGGATATGCACGCGCAAATTACCGAAAAGTCTCAAGTTCTTCACAGTCGGGTTACAGAAATCGAGCGCGGATTTACGAAACTTACCGAATCCATGCAGTTGGAAAACGAGCGATTTTACGAACTAACCGCTCAAACAATCGATCGAACCGAGGCAATCCAATCTCAGTTTACTAATATTGCTAAAGAATTTAGCTTAGATCGTGAAGCGATCGCGACGCTCAAATCGGAACTTGCCTCGGTACGCGAAGACATCGCTCGATCGAGCGAACAACAGCTAGATTACTTCGATTTGCAGTTTTACGAACTGATGGCTGACTGGAGTGAGCTATCTGACGATCGCAAAGAACGCGGTGGCGATCTCCGAAAAATTTTAACCTGGTTGTGGATCTTGTCTGCTGCGCTCGGACTCGCGATCGTCTTCCTGATTTACATTCTAATGCATCTTAAGTAATAATTATCTCTTATTAAGAAACACTAAAAGGCAGCACATCACGATCTCAAAAAACTAGGTAGATTAAGACTAACTGTTTTTCTTACTAATCATCACGAAAGAAAATATATTTTCATTATTTATTCATATTTAATCCAATAACAAGCTTCCAGCTAACAAGTAACAGTCAGATTGCAATTTGTACTGGTAATATTTGTAACGTTTGGGGCTAGATACCGATTGACGAGCGGAGGAGTCGATCTATAATCATGATGTTTTCGACTACCGATCGATTAAATATACAAATAGAAAAAATCTAAATCTATGACAATGAGATCTTCTAGAACAGCAGCCACCGGGTTTATTAAAGACTTTCAAGACTTTGTAATTAAAGGTAATATTTTTGACCTCGCGATCGCGGTAGTCATGGGTGGAGCCTTCGGTAAAGTGATTGAGTCCTTGATCAAAGATGTGATCACCCCAGCGATCCTAGAACCAGCAATTAAAGCAAGTGGTGCTAAGGATCTAGAAGGCTGGATGGTTGGTGCAGCCAAATTGGGCTTATTTCTATCCAATATCATCACATTTGTAGTCATTGCTTTTGTAATCTTTATCATGGTTAGAGCGATGGCGAAATTCAAGAGAAAAGAAGAAAAACTAGACGCAGCAGACACGAAAGAATGTCCGTATTGCCTATCGACAATTCCGATTTCTGCTAGCAAATGCGCTCATTGTACTTCCGAGCTACCGCCTACTATGTAGTCGAATCTAGACGATCGAACAGCTCAGTTAACAATCGATAAAACAGTAGGGGCAATTCATGAATTGCCCCTACTGTTTTATCGATTGTCGAGCGCGTTAATCGCATTCACAGCTGCTTCAAGCGCGATCGCCACATGCGTCCAATGCGTCCCTCCCTGACAAAAAGCCGTATACGGTTCGCGTAACGGGCCATCTGCCGAAAATTCGGATGTACTGCCATCGATAAAGGTCCCGCCAGCCATAATCAATTCGCTCTCATAGCCGTGTAAATTGCCAGGAACCGGATCGACATAGGCATCGATCGGCGAGTTTTGCTGGATCGATCGACAAAAAGCAATAATCTTCTCCCGCGAACCAAATTTAATCGCCTGAATCACATCCCGACGCGGTGCAAACGGGAGAGGATTGACCTCATATCCGAGTTTGTCGAAGACATATGCAGTCAGATGATTACCCTTCATCGCTTCCCCCACCATCTGAGGCGCAAGAAATAAGCCTTGAAATAACAACCGATTTTGGTCATAAGTCGCACCGCCAGACGAACCGATGCCTGGTGCCGTCAACCGACAAGCCGCCGCTTCAACTAAATCGGCTCTCCCAGCGACATAGCCGCCACCAGTGACGATCGTCCCCCCAGGGTTTTTGATCAGCGATCCGGCGATCAGATCCGCACCCACCGCAGGGGGTTCGCGATCCTCGATAAATTCGCCATAGCAGTTATCGACAAAGCAGACGGTATTCGGATTTTGGCGCTTGACGATCTCGACGATGCGCTCGATGTCAGCAATTGATAGAGACGATCGCCAAGCATAGCCGCAGGAACGCTGAATCAGGACGAGACGGGTATTGTTCTGGATCGAATGACTCAAAGTATCCCAATCGATCCCCCCATCGCTCAGTAGGGCTAATTCGCGGTAAGCGATCCCAAACTCTTTTAGCGATCCCTGTCCGCTACCTCTGGTGCCGATCACTTCCTCTAAAGTATCGTAAGGCGCGCCAGCAACCGATAACATCTCATCTCCAGGCCGAAGTACGCCAAATAGAGCGCAGGCGATCGCATGGGTGCCAGAGACAAATTGCACCCGCACGGTGGCCGCTTCCGCGCCGACGATCTCCGCAAAAACTTTGTCCATCGTTTCGCGTCCCAAATCGTCGTGTCCGTAGCCGCTGACGCTGGCAAAATGCCTCACACCGACCCGATGACGACGATAAATTTCCAAAATTCGTCGGATGTTACCCTTGACTTGACCGTCAATACCATTAAAAATCAGTGATAGTGCCTTTTCTGCCGCCGGAATGAGTAACTTGCCGTTCATGATTCGATTGGGTAAATTATTTGCCTGTCTGAGTCCGTACGCAGATCGGGCATATTCTTAAAACTCTTCATAGGTTATCTCAATGACTGTTGTCGCATCAACAAAGCTGCGTCTCGATTGGACGATGATTATCGCGCTCGTAATCTTTCACATTGGCGCGGTGTGTGCATTTTTGCCAGGGATCTTTAGCTGGCAAGGGGTAGGGGTCGCACTACTTTTGCACTGGATTACAGGTGGATTGGGTATTACTCTCGGCTGGCACCGTCTGCTGTCCCACCGCAGCTTTCAAGTCCCCAAGTGGCTGGAATATTTCTTTGCTTTGTGTGGCACTTTAGCATTACAAGGCGGCATTATTTGGTGGGTCGGCTTACACCGTCACCATCATTTGCACTCGGATGAAGATGTCGATCATCATGATTCGAAAAAAGGTTTCTTGTGGAGTCACGTCCGCTGGATGTGTTTTGAGATCCCCGCAGAAAGCGATATTCCCCGCTTTACTAAGGATATTGCCGACGATCGCTTTTACCAATTTCTGAATAATTACTTTTTCCCCCTGCAAGTGGTGTTGGGAGTAATATTGTATGCGATCGGCGGTTGGTCGTTTGTGTTCTGGGGTGTATTTGCTCGGTTAGTTGTTGTCTATCATTGCACTTGGTTAGTCAACAGCGCGACTCACAAATTTGGCTATCGCACCTTTGAAACTACCGATAATTCCACCAATTGCTGGTGGGTTGCTCTGACTACATACGGCGAAGGCTGGCATAATAACCACCATGCTTACCAGTACTCGGCTCGTCATGGGATGAAATGGTGGGAACTCGATATCACTTGGATCACGATTCAGGTACTCCAATTTCTGGGTTTGGCTACTAAAGTCAAGTTGGTTGAAGCTGGAACTGCTAAGGAGTAGCAGATGGAGATCTGCAGTTGGGGATTGGGTGCTTTGCCCGATCGACCCAACTGCCACCGAGTTGCAAATCTCTCTGGGTATGCTACTATTGTTAAGCGGTAAATTCCGTTTGTCTGAGTGCGAGTGTAGTTTAGTGGTAAAACTACAGCCTTCCAAGCTGTTGTTGTGGGTTCGATTCCCACCACTCGCTTAGATTTAAAAAGAAATGCTCATTGTACATTAACTAATTATCTGTCACTGTTAACAGATTAGTGTCAATTTAACTAATTAGTGTCACTATTGACGGACGGCTGTTATCATGTTGTGAGATTTTCATTCCCACAACAACAGCTTGCTTTCAACTATTCCTATCGTAATAACTATATTATGACCACTCCTCACTAAAGAAGAGAAGAATGTTTGCGACCTCAAACAGGGCGAACTCCTTCGTCAAGTCGCCGATGTCTTTCAACCAGTCCTGACGAGGAATAATGGTTGCGACGCAGAAGGAGTTTCGATCGCTGGAACTTCAGCACTTTCAACCAGTCCTGACGAGGAATAATGGTTGCGACGCGGTAGCTTGCTTGGCGATAGCAGTGAGAAGATACTTTCAACCAGTCCTCACGAGGAAGAATGGTTGCGACCTGATTTTAACGATCGCCAGTATCAAGTCCAGCGCCTTTCAACCAGTCCTCACGAGGAAGAATGGTTGCGACAGCAGTTGAAGATTGATGACGCTCCAAATGGGTTTGAGGCATGTCGATCGCGAACCTAGTCAATCATACTTCTCGCACAGATCTAGATCCAACTAATTCGAGGATCGAAATCACTCAAAAGTTTTAGCTCATCTAGATTTGAAGTTTCGACGCGAACCTGCTAGGGAAATTGCCCTTGCTATAGGTTCGCGCGAACTTCACAGAATAGTTCCCCCAAAGGGGTGATTTGGTAGCCACTAAAAAGTAACCCACATCCGTATTGCTGGGGGCGCACCTTATTCCTGTCACAAGTGACAGCAGCATCGGGACTTGCAGCTACCAGGGTCAGAAAGTAAAACAGCTTTTCCACTGCCAAACAAACCCTCATTTTTCACGTTGCAGCGGTTGTTACCAACATTCAACGCGGCGCGATTAATAGTATCTGTATTATATTTTCTAGGTGCGGAATTTGCAAGCTATGAAACTGTTCGCTTGGCATAGGCAGATAGGGCGATTTCTCTGGCTCGATCCGTAGGACTTGCTCTGGCTGGCTGAGTGCCATACTCGATCGCAATCTCGGACTGTGCGGCTTTACTAATAATTGATTCACTCAATCGGTTGTAGCTCCAATTGTGGAGGTTGATTCGTACCTGCTTTGCATATTTTTTCTGCCCTTCTAGATAATCGGGAATTTTTTGCTGTGCCATTGCATCTACTTCACTTTGGATAATCAACCGAATTTGATCTAGTTGTGGCAACGCAATACTACCAGCACGGTAGCTTTGAGCTAGTTTGACGATCGCTTTGGCAAATAATCGATCGAGATGTTCACCTAATTCCGAATTAGAGAACTGACGGGGCGAACCTCTTTTCTGTGCATTGTGATTAAGGTGTCGTTGTTGAGATTGAAGAGTTCGCTGGCGATTGAGGAGTCGATAATTATTATCGCCTAATAATTGTTTTGTATTGCGATAAGCAATTATTTTTCGAGTCATCATATCGATCGCAATCGCGGTGATAGGGGATTGTAGACCCATGCTCACTGCTACAATAATATTCGAGTGTCCTTGATATGAGAGTTTGCTGGGACGATTGAAAGGCTTTTCTAGTTTATTGATGGTGGATTGTAAACGTTTGATATAGTTATCTTGCTTTTTATTCCGATCGGGTTTCTCTCTCATGGTGGCAAGTTCTTGAGTCGTATCTGCGGCTACTTTCTGTTTGACTAGTTCTGTCCCTTCAGCAGTTAATAACCGAGTGTCTAGAGTACAAGCAAGATATAGCTGGTGCATATTCCAAGGTTCTTTCCGACCTTCTATTGGTACCCAGATCAATTTTGCCGAGCGCAATAAAAAGAGACTGCTGGTATGCTGTTTTTTACTGGCTAACATAGTCTGGTAGTCAGACAAGAATCGTTGAAAATAGTGCAGTTGCCTTTGTCCGCAACCGATTGTGAATTCATACTCACTCATTCCACCAATATGTAAGCCGATTTTGCCCTGTTCGTTCGTATACCACATCAAATCCATATTGCTCTCTAGGATGATCGGAAAAGGGACTAAATCTGGTCTTTTTAATAACTGTGACTGCCATCTTGAGAATTCATGATTATCAACTGGATCGTTTCTGGTTGCTGTTTCTAAAGTGTTAAGGAATCTTTCTCCAGTCAGATCGCGCCCTTGTGGTAGGCGGTTTGCTAGTTGTTGAGTGAGAATTTTGATTTGATTCTCAATCTTGCAGCGATATTTGAGAAATTTGTTGAGATCTTCTTCTGTGTCTAAAGGGATTTGACAACGATTTCTCAGGAGATAGGCAACTGCACTGCGGCTGAGTGAGTCTTTTGTTCGTTCGTATGCTTTGTATAGACTTTTGCGGAGATGTGTTTTAGATTCTGCTGAATCTTTAGCAGATTGATATCGGAGGATTAGAGCTTGTGCTTTCTTTCTAATTTGGTCTAAATCTTGTCCACAGTCGGCGATCGACTCCTCATTGGTACGAAGCATCCTCAGCCAGGATATTTTGCCAGTTAGTTTTTGTTGAGTGAGTTTTTGAATTGCTACCCAGGATTTGAAGGTGTAGAGAGCGGTTTTCTCAGCAGAGATGCGAAATTTCGCTGGTTGATTATTAAAGCGAGGATCTTTGTTGAGAGTTTTAGCTAGCTTTGTGAATTCTTTGGTGGGAATTTTGCCTTTACTCCGCCAAGTTAAAAAGTCAGGATGAATAGCAACTAGCCGCAATAGTTCGTTGACGAGCGGGGTGTTGCGATCGCACATCAACTCCCAGAGATATCGTCTGGCAGTTTCATCGGCAAATAGTCGGCACTGGATGGTGATTTTGCTCATGAGAATACTAGGACAAAATTTGTTTTCAACGTACTTGTTTGGTGGCTAGCTGGGGTACGATCGAGATTATGCAGGAGCCATTTTTTACCAGTAAGCAAGCAGCCGACATATCTGGTTGCACCTTGCGCCAATTGCAATATTGGCGGGAGAAAGAGATCGTCGTGCCCACAGTTGGTTCTCAGGGAACGGGCAGGAGCATCTACTACAGTCCATCGGAGGTGGTTGAACTGGGAATAATGGAATACTGCTTAGGATCGGGACTAAATATGGAAATCGCCGCAGCCGCTCTCCAATCATTAAAAGAGAAGTCACCCGATTTACTCCAGACAGTATCCCAGTCGTGGTTATTGTCTTGGGATGGACAAAAGAACGTACTGGAGCTAGTTGATTTTGATGAAATCCAGGCGGTGGATTGGTTGAAAGCAGGTAGAGTCATGATTCTTCTGCGGTTTGAAAAGGTAGCTTTTATTCGATCGGTCAAGGACGCATTAGCAATTTATCGTTCAAAACTATGATTGAGTCTCGATTACTTTGGTTGGGCATAGTCGATAAATAGTTAACGATAATTATAGTATAGAACAACTATGTGCTTGCTTGACCAGTTAGCTACAGATTAGTTTTTTATTTCTAGACCCTGAGTGGATATAGTTTTTTGTACTAATATTTGGTCGATCTAACTTCAGACAGATTGTTGCCCATGATTCGGTCGATCGCTAATGATAGATGATCGGATCTAGACTCCAAGAAAGCCTCGAAATCGTCATTCCATAGCGTTTGAGGTTCAATTGAGTGTGACATCAAAATCTCATTCAATCGCTTTTGAGAAATTCCATGCTGTTCGACCAATCGAGCTAAATACACCGATGGTGGTTGAGAGCCAATAAAACGGTTAGTATCTCTTTTCAATGGAGTCCGATTGAGCAAACAATTATACCGAGCCGATGGAATCCCTTGCTGCTTGCACCAAGCTTCGGGAAACACATGATGAGATTCAATTTCCCCATCAAATGCTTTGACATCACGCAACACTTCCCCAGAGACAAAATCGATTGCACCCTGTTTGCGGAGTAGTGCATTCAAAGTCTTATAAATTGCTCCCTGTCGTCTGGTGGTATTCAACAATTTCTCCCGATTGAAACCTACAGCATCGAGATTGCTCGGTACCTTCCCACCCGCTAACCACTCAGGAAGCTCGATCGTATCGTTAGCGGTGCGTTTGTTTTGCCAATTATTGTAGATCTCCCCAAACGAACACGACCACCACCAGCGTTCTAATTGAGTACGTCCCAAATCGTTAGGTAAACCCACAATCGCCAATGCTGATGCTAAAGCGAGTAGCTGACTGGGATAGGCAATATCTTCAGGATGGACGAATCCTAAACTATGCAAGAATTTAGCTGCTTGCTCGAAACCTGCTAATGTCATCGGTGCAAATTGTTGGTAATCTGCTAATTCTAAATCGAGGATATTGCTACGACCACAGCCGATACTTGGGAGATGAGTGACTCTAGGATTTTCCTTCAATACCCGCTCTCGACAGTGATAAGTAGCAACCAGAGTCACTGCTGATAGCCAATCGGTATTCCTCACGCCTTGAAGCACTCCAAATCTCGATAACTGCTGACTGATACCTGCAAAATGGTCGCGCAGAGAGAAGTCTTCTGCCGCAAAACAGGCGGTTACTAGGTCGAAAAAAGTCATGGGAGTAGGCATTTCGTGCATATCTTCAAAGATCTGACAAACGGCTACTTTAGACAGTTCTAGGCGCAATTGAATGATTGGCAATTGGTAATGCTCGAACCTTTTGACAATTTCTAATTCAAATTGTCGGGCGAGGGCTAATTTATCAGGATCGTAGTTCCAATATTTCTGAAATCCTTCCCGCCATTGGGCATAGTTAAAGATGGCAGAGACGGGAAATAGTAATTGCTCGTACTCTTTTTCGCTAGTGGTACAGTCAATCTTACGGTGCTGAGTTTTCTTGGTTTGCGATCGCGGTAATGAAATAATCGCATCCACTCGATCGATCTCTGGATTGAGGGCTGCGGGGATATCAATGTAATACCACCGCTCTTGAATGCGATGGGTTTGGCGATCGCGAATACTGACGGCCTTTCCAGATCGCAAACACATGAACATGCTAGTCAATCGCTGTTGTCCATCTAAGATCAGACTGTCAGGGATTGGTTCTTTGTTCAGTCGCACGCCTTCCAGCAGTCGAGGTTTGAAGGTAAAGCTACTGCTGTTATTGACTTTAATGGTGAGAATTGCACCAATGGGGAAGGATTGAGAGATGCTGGCAATCAGTTTAACGATTTGTTCGTTGCACCAAGTAAAACTCCGCTGAAGATCTGGCAATTGGACTCTGCCTGTGTGGATCTCTTCGAGCAAGTCGCAGAGGGATTCTTTGGTGTTATCGAACATCCCGATCGAATTCATAGATCTTTGTAAGTCTTTTTTCCAGGTAGTATCGGCAATGGGCATTAACGGAACGGGATGAGATGGTAATCAGAGTTTCCCATTTGAGATAGAAACGATACCAGCAGCTAGATTCTACTGGTATTGCTGTGTTTTGTGTCTTGTCATGTCTTCAGCGACTTCCAAGAATGCGGGTGATTGATGTTGGCAATTGCGGTTCTTCCTGGCAGTCGATTCGCGGTGCTAGTTTTCAATCATTCTAATTGTGCTAGCTAAAACTGTCAACTAAATGCGCTAATAATATACGCTAGCTAAATGAGTTATCTAGTTCACTGCTTTTTTGAGCCGATCGGACTATCGATCGACGTTGCTGTCATGCCATCATAGGAGTTTGACCTCGCAAGGGGTTGACGTTTGCTATTGCGATTCCTCCTGGCAGTCGATTCGCGGGCTAGTTTTTGCTTGTCTTTTTACACTATCAAATCGTCAACCTTGCGCTCACTGTAAAGAGTAAGTAGCTGGTATGGACATGAAACAACTGCGCCTCAAAGTCAAATTTCGGACTGTTGATGTTGCAAGTAGGGTGGGTATTGCCGAGTCTTCGGTACGCAATTGGGAAAAGGGACGCACGATTCCTAAACTGACGATTGATAAGGTGGCAGTTCTATGTGAGTTATATCAATGCTCGATCGCAGAGTTGGCTCAAGCCGCTCAGAAGTCGATTTTACAAGCAGATGTCAATCTCGATGTGGACGAGGTTTCAGATAGTCCGAGAGCTGAATAGCTAGTTAGTTGCTAAAGAATACGGACTAGGGGTGTTAAATGTCAAGTGGTTAGGGTTCTTCCGAGCTTTTGGTGAAAGTGGGCGATCGATAGAACAAGACCAGTTACAGGGTTACAATAAAACGTTTGGTGAGTAAATCTAGTCCGGCACGTCCATACATCTGTCGCTTCAACTGTCTTGTTGCGCCGTGTGCGACGGGAAACCCGTCGGTGGCGCACCGCATTTTCAAGCGATTATTTGGTGCTCCTTTGTCCATTGCACTTTTGTAAGTCTTCGAGCGAACGACTGGTCGTCGCGCAAGCTTCGCGTGAGAGTATTTCTACTCCAGGATGTTGAATTAACCAGTCTGTCAACGTCTCTGCTTTCCGGTCTGCTAGCAAGGCAATCGGTTGATTGAGTTCTAAATCGACTAAGATGGTGCCGTATCGCTGACCTTTGCAAAAGGCAAAATCATCTACCCCCAAAATTTTGGGTACCGCAAATTCAGGTAGGGATAGCTGTTTGAGGTGATTCAACAGCGTACTCCCGCAAGCCACAATGCCAATTTGAGGACAGAGCCGCGCACCTGCTGCGCCACCCAATGCTAATCCAATTATCTGGAGTTTTTGACCCAATCTCTGTGTCTTTCTTGCCCAAGGCTTGGTTACTTCCGGTATCCGTTCGGTGAAGATCCGGCGAATGCAGTCTGAATTATCACAAAAGAACTTACATACTTGCATCACTAAAGTCAAACTGTAGTTGACACAGGGCAAGTCTGCTAATGTTCGTTGGTAGCGGCTATGGATGCGTGTAGTTGGGTTAGCACATAGTGGGCACTGGGCTAATGTTTGGGTTGAGGATACGTTCACAGTAAGGTGATGGTTGTCTGTGTCGATTTCCTCATCTTCCAGTCGCAGCAGGTTGAAACCAGGAAGTAGGTGTTGGAGGAATTGTGTGGTCATATTTTCATATTACTCACAGCCTCATTTTTTCTCTAGAATCGATCGATCGCCCACTTTCACCAAAAGCTCAGAAGAACCCAACCTCATTGTCGTCTAACAGCCATGACTTAGATGGAGACAAATTCTAACTTTGGTCAGCAGTTCGCTCCGTTTGACTGGTTTGGCAATAAAGTCATTTGCCCCGGCGGATAAACAGCGTTCGATCTCGCTCCTGTCGTTAATGGCGGAAACCATGATAATTGGTGCCAAATGCCAGCGGGTCGAAGCTCTGATGAGCTGACAGACCTCAACCCCATCGAGTACAGGCATCATCAGATCTAGCAAAATTAAATCTGGCTGTAAGCGCTCCATCCGCGCGAGGGCGCTATGACCGCTCGAGGCATAATGTAATCGATAGCCTTCAGGGGCGAGTAAAACTTGAATCACATCAAAGTTGTCGGTTTTATCATCGATAACCAGAATACACGGTCGGTCGGTCATAAACTATTTTCTCGTGCGGTGCCAGCAGGTTGCAAATATAAATCGGTCATCTATCGCCAGCAACTTACGCCTATGTTACTACCTGGGGCAACTAGATTTGCAAGATGACAGTTATCGATGAATCCCCAGCCGACGATCTAAACTCACCAAACAGTCCTACTTCGTTGATAGAGTTTGCCAAATTCAATTCAAACTCTTTAAACCTGAGTTCGATGAGGCTATGCCTCATCATCAAATCAAGTCTGTGAGCACGTTTGAGCAATAAACATCAATTGTCAAAAACAAGATACTTTTCAAGTCATTATCAATAAGGTTCACTTATTGATAATGACTTGGGCTTCAATCGTTCATTTATAGTTACGAATAATTAAGAATAAATAAGCTTTTAAAACTCCTAAGAATAATCCGCGCATGAAAATATTAATAACATTACAAGAAGGTCTTTAACTTCCCATTCTGGTTAAATTAAAATATGTATAGAACAAACCAGAATCAGATTATGGACTTAACTAATTTTTTTTGCGAAATAGATGATTTTTGTCAAGATTGGCTAGCAACTTTCTCTTCGACATTATTTCCTGCACAGGGTAATAATTTGCCAAAGTACTGTCGGATGACTTTAAGTGAAGTGATGACTATTGTTATTCACTTTCATCAGTCAAAATATCGGACATTTAAAGATTACTATCTCAATCATGTCTGCAAATATTTAATTGATTATTTTCCCAACTTAGTTAGTTATAATCGGATGGTAGAGCTGATGCCAAATGTATTGACGGCTTGTATTTATTATCTCAACTCTCGTCGAGGTCAGGTAACTGGAATTAGCTTCGTGGATAGTACTGCTATCCCAGTTTGCCATCCAAAAAGGATTAGCAGAAATAAGGTCTTTAAGGAAACTGCCAAGCTGAGTAAGAGTTCTATGGGCTGGTTCTATGGGTTCAAGCTACATTTAATAATTAATGATTCTGGTGAAATATTAAACTGTCAGATTACACCTGGTAATGTGGACGACCGGACAAATCTATCCTCAATGACACAGGGAATAACTGGTAAAATATTTGGAGATAAAGGGTATATTAAAAAAGAATTATTCGAACAACTACTAAGTCGCGGATTGCAACTAATTACACCACTCAAATCTACTACGATCGACAAACTTATTCCAATGCATGATAAAATTTTACTTCGTAAACGCTCAGTAATTGAAACGGTCAACGACCAACTGAAAAATATTTCTTATCTAGTCCATTCTCGTCATCGCAGCTTACACAATTTTATGTTGAATTTAATTACAGCCTTAATTGCTTATACTCATCAATCTAAAAAACCGAGTTTAAAGCTAGACGAGCCTGCTCAAGACTTCTTCAGTATTGTACCTATTTAGATTATTATTAATTTCTTGACTTAACTCAATAATTTTAGCTGTTAATCATTTTAATGGTAAGTTTTGCCATGTCAAAATTTAGAGAAAATTTGCCCAATACTTAAATTTGTTGTCCTGTCTAAGTTTGGTGAGGCTACGCCTCATCGAACTCAGGTTTTAACAGCCCAATCGATACCATCATCATCTTCGAGATTGAGAGCCGATCTGCCCACTAAATGAAAATCACCCGCAAATCCAGGGAACAATAAGCCTATAGCAGTAGCTGTGCAACAAAATTAACAGCATCAGGCTGGTGCCGTGGCTGCAAATTCCTGGGAAGTGGTTGAAATATGGGTCGTCTAAATGCTTAAAGATCGGGACGTGGAGATCGTCAAAACTAGTAACTCCGAGTTAGCAACTGCTAGCAAATCTACTGCCCTCAAACATCACGACAACACCAACCAATCAGTCATCTTCCAACAATCTCAAATCTGGTCCAGAGGCATCGGTTGGGGCATTATGGGCTTAATCGTCGCCATAATTAGCTGGGCACTCATCGCCCACATCGACGAAGCCATCCCCGCCGACGGCAAACTCGAACCCATCGACGATGCCAAGAAAGTCCAGGCTCCCATGAGCGGAGTCGTCAAACAGATTTATGTCAAGAATGGAGACAAAGTTAAAGCAGGCGATCTCCTCCTCAGATTAGAATCGATCGTCCCCGAATCCCAGCTCACTTATCTCGCCAGCACTAAAGAATCTCTCGCTGCTGAAAATAGCTTTTACCGCGCTCAAATTAATCCTGGCACAGCTAAATTTGCCAGCCCCACCAAAATTAAGATCGCTCCTGAAATTCTCGCCCTCACCACCAGCCGTACCACCTTAGTCGCCGAAAACCAACTCTACCGCGCTGAGATGAGCGGCAAAGGTAGTGCCAGCCTTACCCCCGACCAACAACGACGGCTAGAATCGAGCGTTAACGAACTCAACACCCGCATTTCCGCCGGACAATCCGAAATCGGTCAAGTCCAAAAGCAACTCGCCGAAAACCGCGTCCGCCGTCAGGGTTTAGTCAACCAACAAGCCGGAATTCAATCCAACATCGCCAGCATCAATAGTGAAATCGCCAGCGGTCGCGATAGTCTAGCCACCGCCCTCGGTCAAATCGATCGCCAAATTTCCCAAAACCAAGCCAAAATTAGCGCCAGTCAAAAAACCTTAACCATCAACAAAAAGATCCTCGCCGATCTCAAGCCCGCCGGAACCGAGGGAGCCATCGCCAGAACTCAGATCGATCGCCAAGAACAAGAAGTCATCACCCGTGCCAGCGAACTAGAACAACAGCTCCAAGAACAAAGCCGACTCCAACTCGAAAAAGATCGACTCGTCTCCACCAGCAAAGCCGATACCCAACGCCAACAGCAACGGATTCAAGAACAACAGCAGCTCCTGAAGCAACATAACTCAGAAATCGGCCAGCTCGCTCAAGAATATGCCCGTCTCCAGCTTAGTGCCAGCCAGAGTACCGCCAAACTAGATAATAACAAAGCCGTCAACCGCAAAGACTTATTCAGCAGACTGTCCGAAAACGACAAACGCATCGCCGAAATCGACTCTCAACTCAATAAATCGATCGTCGAAAACGAGAAGAAAATTACCGAAATTACCAATCAGATCGCCCAAGCCAATCAAAGCCTCAAATATCAAGAAATCCGCTCCCCTGTCGCTGGTGAAGTTTTTGAATTGAAAGCTTACAAAGAGGGCGTAGTCAACAGCAACTCCCCCGATGCACTAGTCCAAATCGTGCCTAATAAAGACGCGATCGCCAAAGTATACATCACTAATAAAGATATCGGCTTCGTCAAAATCGGTCAACAAGTAGATGTCCGCATCGACACCTTTAACTTTAGCGAATTTGGCGACGTTAAAGGGACGATCGAATGGATCGGTTCCGATGCCCTCCCCCCAGACCAAATCTATCCCTTCGCCCGGTTCCCCGCCAAAATTAAGCTCTCCCAGCAGACCCTCACCGTTAAAGGCTCGGCTATCCAACTCAAACCGGGGATGTCCATCAAAGCCAATATCAAGCTGCGCGAGCGCACAGTCATGAGTTTATTCACCGACATGTTCTCAAAACAGTCCGACGGGATTAAGAATTTACGCTAGTTCCATCCGACTCAATCTCAATCATTTAGGAAACGATCTATGTCTGCTGTCTTGCAAATTGGGGATACATCTCTAACCGCCGAACAACTCCTACCTTTAATTAGCAAATATCGGTTGGTGCCACAACTCGCCAAGGAGATGTTAATTGAGGCAGCGATCGAAGACTATGAAATTAGCGAAGCCGAACATCAAGATGCGCGGCAACGGTTTTGTCAACAACAGCAACTTAGTAACGATAAAGATCTCGACATCTGGCTGCAACAGCAGCAGTTGGGACGCGACGACTTGAGAGATTTAATCGATCGCGAATTACAACTGCGAAAATTCAAGAATGCCAAGTGGGAAACCCAAGTAGAATCATACTTCTGCCAACGCAAATCCCAGATCGATCGAGTGGTATTTTCGATGATTCGGGTCAAAGAAATCGATGTTGCCGAAGAAATCTACTTCCGGTTAGTGTCCGAAGAAGCCACCTTCGTCGAACTCGCACCCCTTTATTCTGAAGGCATCGAAGCTAAAACTAAAGGCATTAGCGGCCCAGTGGAACTGGGCAAACTCGACCCCATCCTTGCCAATGCCTTAATTACCCTCCAACCATTAGAAGTCCTCCCGCCTCTACAAATTGGTGAATGGTGGGTAGTCCTGCAACTCGAAACCATCATTCCCGCTCAACTCGACGAGGAAATGCGCCAGTATCTGACTGAAGAACTATTCAATCAATGGATCTATGAAGAAGTCCAGAAATTACTCTCCACACCATTAGCTTCACAACAACCCGCTCTAGCTTTCGCAGACAAGAACTAATCAGGCATTAATTGCCCCTTTCCCCCTTCCCCTTTTCCCCATCTACCCATCCCCATGCTCGAACAACCCCAACAAACCCTCACCCCTACCGACATTCAAACATTCCTCGAACGTATTGCTCCATTCGATCGATTATCACCAGACGACTTAAAACATTGGGTTGTCAAAATGAAACCACTCCGGTTTCGGCTCGGACAAAAAATCCTCATTAATACCCAGTTACCGAACCACTTACTGGTAATCTATTCTGGTAAAGTCCGCTCGATCGGGATCGAATCTACTACTAGTAAACCAGTCTCCCTCCAAGTATTAGAACCAGGCACATTGCTCGGTGGAATCGGTCTGGTTCGCGACATCCCGTGTGAGACTGCCCTCGCCTCTGAGGAAACCGTTTGCTTCGTCCTCCCCGCTGCCGACTTCCACGATGCGATCGTGCGGCATCCCGAACTTACAGATTTCTTCGACACTCCCCACCGAGCGGAAGTCTTCGACCTCATTACTCACTACTTCCAACATCAAAACTTAGCCCTGCCCAAAGGTAAGGCTCTAGCACAATTAACAGATCGTGTCTGGCAAGATGCCGTCCACGCGCGCTCGTTGCCCAACTCCCTCGCCACCGAGCGATTCTGGTTCGATAGTTTAGTCCCAGCCCCAGAATTTGGTACTCCCATTCATCTAGATCGTCCAGCTCCCATCGTTCTACCAGCTAGGTTAATCGGCCTCAGCGCCCATCTCCTTAACGCCACCGATGCATTCGACGATACTTGGTCGGAAACTTTAGCCGTCTCCGCTATTCTAGTAGACTATGCCCCAGAACTAGAGTTCCAAGTCACCAACAGCGAATTTGCTACCGCACCCAGTCAAATTGCCGTTACCTATAGCGATGGTAAATTCCCCGCCGTCTTGGGCGAAGGCGTTAGGGAAGGCATCCTTGCTTGTTTCCAAATGATTAGCCTGTATCTAGGCATTAAATATCGTCGCGAAACCGTCCAACGGATCGTCGATATGCAGCTCGAACGCAATAATCGGGCTACCCTCCAACTGTGTGCGGCAATTGCTGAAGTATTGGGCTTGATGGGACGACTGATGGATATTCCCGCCAACCAGATCGGTCGGATTAAGAATCCTGCCATTATTGCTTGGGAAGATAGCTTTGCCGTCATTTATCAAATTAACGATCGCGAAGTAGTCCTGGGTACTCCTCAAGCTGGCGTTGAAAAAATTAAGATCGATCGTTTCATCTCTCTCCTCGGCGATGCTCAAACATCAATTCAAGTCTTGCTCCTCCTCGAAACCAAGAACGTCCAACGGCAGAAATTCGACTTAGCTTGGTTTATTCCCTACCTCAAACCCGAATCTAAAGTCCTCGTCGAAGTCCTGATTGCGTCCTTCTTCGTCCAACTTTTAGGCTTGGCAAATCCTCTGTTAGTCCAGGTGATTATCGATCGAGTGTTGGGTCAAAATAGTGCGCCCACTTTAGCCATCTTCGGAATCTTACTCATCGTCGTCGCTCTATTTGAGAATATCCTCACCAGTATTCGGACGATCGCGTTTGCTAATGCTACCAATCGGATCGACCTGAACTTAGCTGCTAAAATCATCGACCATCTGTTCCATCTGCCTTTGAGCTACTTCGATCGTCGAGCCGTGGGCGAACTTTCCACGCGGATTGTCGAAATCGATAAGATCCGGCAATTCTTTACCAGCACCGCCTTAACGACGATTCTAGATGCAGTATTTTCAGTGATGTATATCGGCGTGATGCTGCTTTATAGTCCCTTCCTAACGGCTGTAGCCCTCTCGACATTGCCATTATTTGTGATTCTCAGTTTTATCGTTTCGCCGATCGTCCGTCGTCAATTGCGGGTGAAGGCTGAGTGCAACGCTCAGAACCAATCCTACCTAGTCGAAGCCCTTAGCGGGATCTATACAGTCAAAGCCCAAAGTATGGAACGGCGCAGTCGCAACCAGTGGCAGACTTTCTACGATCGGTATGTAGCTGCGAGTTTTAATAGTATTATTACTTATACTCTCGCGGGTTCGACTAGTAACTTTTTAAACCAACTTTCGAGCGTTTTAGTCTTGTGGGTGGGTGCTTCCCTAGTACTCGATAGCAAGTTGACATTAGGACAGTTAATCGCCTTTCGGATTATCGCGGGTTATGTGACTGGGCCATTATTACGCCTGTTGACGATTTGGCAAAATTTCCAGGAGACTGCTCTATCGATCGAACGGTTGAGCGATATTGTCGATTCGCCTTTGGAAGTCGAAGAGGAAAACCGCTTTAACATCCCAATGCCAATTATCCAGGGTAAAGTCGTCTATGAAGACCTCTTATTCCAATTTACCAGTCACGGTCGTCCGCAGTTGAACCGGATTAACCTCACCTTTGAAGCAGGTTCGTTTGTGGGGATTGTCGGACAGAGTGGTTCGGGTAAGAGTACGCTGATGAAGATGTTACCCCGACTCTACGATCCGAATCAGGGGAGGATTACGATCGATAATTACGATATTGCCAAGGTAGAACTATATTCCCTGCGGGAGCAGATTGGGATCGTCTCGCAAGATCCGCTGTTATTTGAAGGAACGGTGCAGGATAATATCGCGATTAATTATCCCGATGCCACTACTGAAGAGATTATTAATGCGGCGAAGATTGCGGTGGCGCATGACTTTATTATGAGCTTGCCCAATGGTTATAACACCCGCGTTGGGGAGAGGGGATCTAATCTATCTGGGGGACAAAAGCAACGTTTGGCAATTGCGCGGACGATTTTGCAACGTCCGCGTCTGTTGATTTTAGATGAGGCGACGAGTGCCTTAGATTACGATACGGAGCGGCAGGTTTGCAATAATCTGGTGCATAATTTCCGAGGGATTACCATATTCTGTATTACCCATAGGTTGAGAACCGTGCAGAATGCCGATCGGATTTTGGTGATGGATAAGGGGATCGTGGCGGAGGTGGGGACTCATGCAGAGCTGACGACTCAGAAGGGACTTTATTATTGTTTGAGTCACGAGCAGGCGGCGACGACTGATAGTAATTAGGGGAAAGGGTAAAGGGTAAAGGGTAAAGGCGTTTGAGTTCTATGCTGAAACTTCATTGCTCTTGCTGTCCAAACACCGATTAATAGTGCGTATACGCACCATAACCCTATATCCTCTGTCATTTGATACTCCCTTTCCCCCTTTCCCCCTTCCCCTTTCCCCCACACCCCCTAAGTGCATTTACTGAGTAAATAACTCTCAATAAATTTAAACATCATTACTTCCGCTGATGCGATGTCTTGAGTCGGCGAGTTATGGTGGGGCGTGGAAGAAGTATGTACGATCGACATCCAATCCTTTTCCTAATAACATCTACCCCGATCCATAAAATAGCCATGCGCCAATTGATTACTTAAGAACTTGCCATTGTCATCTCCGTTAAAACTCAAAATCCGACCCTTCTCAACGAAGATTTCCTCAAACAAACTGGCATTATTCCCAGCGATTGGAAACTAGCTCGCGAACCAGTTTATACAGATCGAGTCGCTCAAGTCGTGTTTGAAAATGGCTTTAGCATTGCCGCTCAACCAGATCGCGTCATGTTTCTCGAAGCAGTTGGCGATAAAGAAATCGACACCATTAATGCTGGCGAAATCGCTCAAAAATACGTCACTACCTTGATACTCGCAGACTATCAAGCTGTCGGCATCAACTTCCGCAGCTACGTAGCTCATAATAGCCCTGAAGCCGCTAGCGAATACATCAACACCGAATTACTTGCTGCTGGTAATTGGCAGGATTATGGCACTGGTGCCGTGCGTGCATCGCTCAATCTGGTTTACGACTTGCCAGAGCGTCAGTTAAACCTCTCCATTAATGAAGCTAGCATCCAATTCCCCGAACAACCAGCTACCCCTGTAGTGTTATTTGCCGGTAACTTTAGCTACGATGCCTCTGCGATTCCTACAGATGATAAAGCTGCTGAAATTGCCAAAGTCATCGGTAACTGGAAGCAAGATCTGAGTGAATACACCGCCCTAATCGGCGATCGATTCATCACTGAAGGTACCAATAGTGGTACTAAAGGTCAAGCTAAATCTGTAGTTGAAGGCATGGAAGTTGCTTATGCGACGGAATTACCTCAGGTTGCATTGACAGCTAATTAATAGTGTGCGGGGAAAGGGGAAAGGGTAAAGGGTAAAGGGTAAAGGGGGTATTTCTTACTCCCCCACACCCAACACCCGACACCCCTCTCCCCTCTCCCTCAAAGATCGGAATTAAAAAACAAAAAGTTGAGTAACGGTAATGGACAATTCAGGTATCTCAGTAACTAACGATCGGTTATTAGTTAACCCGTTAGTAACGATTGGTGGTGATTTACTGACACCGAGCAGTTTTAATCTCACTAACACCAAGAGCGATCTGACGCTTACTTTACCGTTACTCGCCTCTCCAACATTCACTGAGTCGCCACTGAAGTTAGGGGGGTTTTCTAATGACTCTCTAGATCTGAGTTATTCCAATCCATCTTTATTGAGATCGACGGGAAGTTCGAGTGACTTATTTCCAACTGCACCGATACCAGAAGGTTTGGGAATTTCAGCTCGTTCTTCTAGCACCGCCACATTAGAATCATTAGAGCGAAGTATTCCTGGAATCGATCTTAATCCGACTCTTAACTCAGTTTCTACAACACGATCGTCAGATGAGAGCGTCAGTAATACCAGTCAGTTAAATTCAAATATTCTCGCCCAATTAAAATCAGCAGCAATCGAGCGGTGGGCAGCTTTAGGATTATCCCCAGTAGAGGTTGAGAAATTACGCGGTACTAATCTGGTTGTAGACGATCTCGCCAGCAATACTCTAGCCGAAACTCAAGGTTATACGATCGTTCTCGATTGGAATGCAAGTGGGATTGGCTGGTACATCGATCCGACTCCAACGGATAATTCAGAATTTAGCCAACAGGTTTCAGCGAGTGAATTAGTTGCTAATGGGGATTCGATCGCGTTTAGAAAGGTCGATCTGCTGAGTACGATCGAGCATGAATACGAGCATATTTTGGGCTTGGAGCATAGCCAAACCGATGCTTTGATGCGGAGTAGTCTATCGATCGGCGAGCGGTTGTTACCGAGCTTGGAGACGCTTCAGGGGATACGCAAAGATGGGGTTGTGAACGATCGGGCAGGGGTCACTGGAGTAGATCTAGCCGTTACCGCTCTCAATATTTCGCCACAAATATTCCAAAATACTTCCGTCCCAGTAAGTTGGACGATCGAAAATCAAGGTGATACTAATGTTAATGCAACCGACATTTATAATTACTTTTATATTTCCACCGATTCAATTTTAGATAATTCAGATCGACTTATTAGTACCGTCTACCAAGGAAATAGTTTAACCGCAGGTAGCCTAAAAAGTAATACCAGTAATTTAAATATTGATTCTTCTTTTACTGCTGGTAATTATTATTTAATTTCTGTTACCGATCCCGATCGCACGATCGTCGATGTCGATCGTACTAATAATGTTCGATTTCAATCGATCCAGATTCAGCCAGCTCGAGTAGATCTGAGTATATCTAATTTAGTTGCCCCTAATGCGATAACAGTCGGTAAAAGCTTTAATATTAAGTGGGATATCGAAAATTTAGGACTTAGTCGGATAGTCAGTAACAATTATTATTCAGCCCCAATCGAAACAGTCTTTTATATCTCTGATGATAATATTCTAGATGCGAATGATTTTAGAATAGCTAGCTCCGATCTGAGTGGACTAAACGAATTTAGCAAGGTATCTCAACAACAAACTTTCACGTTAAGCTCAACTTCTCAAAGTTCTGGCAATGGTGGTAATGGTGGTAATGGTGGGGCAAGTATTCAAGTAGCGAGTTTTCTTGGTAGTGCTGTCTCCACTCCATCGACAGTATCTGCACTTGGCTCCGGAAATAAATATTTAATTGCTACTGTTAATCTCACCAGTGCTGCTGGAACAGTCACGGATCTCAGTTTAATCAACAATACTATTTATACACCTATTGAAATTAAGGGTGCAGATTTAGTAGTAACCAATCTTTCTTCCTCAGTCAATACGGTCGCTCCTGGTGAAAACGTAACAGTTAGCTGGACTGTGGAAAATCAAGGTAACGATCCAGCAGTTGCCAGAGGAGTTTACAGTACTGATGACGGTAAATATTATGTGAATGACAGCATATATCTTTCCAAAGATACGATCGTTAGCTCTCAGTATTATGGAAACGCATCAGACACTGACATTCTTTTAAATAGTACTATCACAGGTAATAATCTACCACTGCTTCCAGGTAGTGAATATATAATTACAAGTACGTTTAAAGTTCCGACAAGTACTCTAGCTGGACAATACTATCTAATAGTTCAAGCTGACGATCGATACAATGCTGGCGAGACAGGTGGATCGGATTTAATTTCTGAATTATCAGACTCAAATAATACTCGACTGATTCCCTTTACTGTTGCCCCTTCGGGTTGGGATTTAAGCATCGGTAATGTTCAAGCCCCTCAAATTGTTGAATCCGGACAAAGTATCGCTGTTTCTTGGGACGTTACAAATAAAGGAACTCAAAGTTTACCAACTACTTATATCCTTCAATATGGAGAGTATCCAGCATCCAACTACGATCTAGTATATCTATCTACAGATAGTATCTTAGATAGTGCCGATCGGATCTTAAACACGCGATACACGACCAATGTAAGTGGGTTGGCTCCTAATTCTAGTTATAGCGGCTCAGCATCAATTAATTTAAGCGGTCAAGCACCAGGTGATTATTATCTCATCTTTGAAACTGATAGTTATCAGAATTTGGCAGAAAATAACGAAGCTAATAATATTACTTTCGTTCCCCTTCATATCAAAGGCTCCGATTTAATTATCAATTCGGTATCAGCTCCTGCTAAAGTTGCTGTCAATCAAACCATTCCGGTAAGCTGGGTAGTTAGTAACATTGGCGAATCTCAAGTTAACGCTTCTAGTTATGATACCGTCTACCTTTCAGATGATAATATTCTAGATTATGCAGACTTACAGATTGCTTCGTTATATGCTTACAAGTCTCTTCAAGTAGATGATCGATCTACTTTTAATGGTTCGATTACGATCCCGACTACCACTCCCGGTAATAAGTATCTAATTTTTAAGACTAATAGTGGTAATTATTACGGTACTATTCCCGAAACTAATTATAATAATAATACCTTTGTCCGACCGATCGAGATTGTCGTACCAGATTTAAAACTTGCAGCAGCGACTGCGCCAGCGATGGCTGTAGTTGGAGATACAATTCGCGTAGACTGGACGATCGATAATCCAACAGATGTACCAGCATTATTAGGCAACTGGTACGATCGAGTGTACTTGTCTAAGGATAATATTTTTGGTAATAGTGACGATCGAGATGTAACTGGCTATTTATATACCTATAACGGTAAACCAGTAGATCCAAATAGTAGCAGTCTCAATTTTGCAAACATCACCTTACCTGCGGAGATCTATGGTAACTATTACCTCTTTGTCAAAATAGATGCTTTAGGAACTCTAACTGAGACTAATGAAAATAATAACGTTAGTACTCCCATCCCGATTAATATTTCTGCACCGAATTTCACTCTGACTGTTACGTCCCCCCCAACAGCAACAGTAGGACAAAAGCTGTCTGTAGCTTGGCAAGTTAATAACGCTAATACTGCTACGACAGTCGGGACTTGGACGGATCGAGTTTACTTGTCAGACGATCCGATTTTAGATGTCTACACAGATCGATTATTAACTAGCGAATCGCATTCAGCCAGATTAGCTGGTGGTGCTAATTATATAGTTAATAAAGATATTCAGCTTAACACTAATACGATTGGGAACAAGTACTTAATCTTCCAGACTAATAAATCTTCTGCTTATGATAATTCTTCTACTCAAACAGAATCTGACTACACTGATAATATAGTAATCGTACCGATCTACTTTAATGCGCCCGATCTCAAAGCTGAATCGATTACTTCTACTCAAACTGCGGCTGAATTTGATAGCAGTATCGATATAAACTGGATCGTTAGCAATCTAGGTACTGGAACAGCAACGGGAAATTGGGAAGATCGGATTTATCTATCTAAAGATCGCGTATTCAGTAATGACGACCTCAAATTAGGCAGTCAGCTTCAAAATATTACTAGTTTAGCTCCAACCGATCGATACCTCGGTAGTTCGTCGGTCTTTTTAACCTACGACAAGCCCCGTCCGGTTGATGAGAATGGATATATTAATGAAGTTGAAAGCAACGATACCATTGCTACTGCTAACGATCTGCGCTCAAACTTCCTCCAATCCGGAACGAATAAGTATAAAGTTAAAATTCAAGGTGGTAGCAATAATTACGAACCTGACTACTATCGATTGGATGCTAGTCCAGGCGATACAGTCAATCTTCAGATTACGACAAGTAATTATTATCCTGGAATAAATCTTTACGATCGCAATGGAAATTTACTAGCTTCTGGCAGTAATTATTATGGTAATGCCGCGACTTCATACACATTCTTAAGTAGCAATTATACTGGAGAATACTATGTAAAACCAAGTACTTATTCATACCCTTACTATTACTACAATACAAGCTATCAACTAGATGTCGAGCTGCAAACAACAAACTTAATTCAACCCCAACCACCAACTGCTGGGGAATATTACCTCATCCTCAAAGCCGATGCTAAAGATGGATTACTCGAAGGTAACGATCTCAATAGCAATATTGTAGCCAGCGTCGCTCCGATTAATATTACCTATGCTAATCGCCGTCCAGATTTGACGATCGCGGGTACTGTCGGTCAAACTAATACAGGTACTGGTGCGACTATTCCGATTGGTTGGACTGTTACCAACCAAAGCATGGTTAATTCGGCAATTGGAAGCTGGAATGATTATGTTTATCTTTCCGATGATAATGTCTTTGATGCTAACGATATCTTTTTATCATCACAGTCGCATTCTAGCTCGGGCACTCCCTTAGCGGCTGGGGGGAGTTATCATGTCGATTCATCAGTCAAACTGCCTGCTAATATCACTGGTAATAAATTTCTGTTATTCGTAACGGATCGGAATAATAATAGCATTGAAACTGATGAGACAAATAATGTTAGTGCGGTAGCAATTTCGATCGGCACTCCCGATCTCAAAATTCAGCTAACAACTACACCACCAACAGCAGTATCGATCGATCGTCCGACTACTTTTTCCTGGACTGTAACCAATGTATCGAGTAGTGATGCTAACGGACTGTGGAAAGATCGCATCTATCTATCAAATGATAATATTTTAGATCCAGGAGATACCCTGCTTAGTGAATTAGCAAGTCCTGTTGCTTCGTTATCAGCTAATGGTAAATATCAGCAAAATTATAATTTAAATCTTACTGATTCAAATTTAGTAGGTACTAAAAAGTATCTGATTATTATTAATAATCCAGATGGACAATTACTAGAATCAGATCGCAATAACAATACGATAACGTTACCGATCGATATTACCGCACCAAACCTCAAGTTGACGAGGATCGATGCACCGTCGATAATCGATAGCAACTTTAATATTAGTGTTACCCTCACGGGAATCAACGATGGTACGGCAGCGATCGATGCTAATGGCTGGTACGATAAGTTATATTTATCGCGCGACCGATTTTTAGATCCTGACGATCTACAATTAGGTTCGCTCTATAACTCCGCTATGCCAGCACTTAAAGTTGGCGATAGTTACACTCAAGTTTTCGCGGCTACAATTCCCAATACTTTACCCACAGGTGACTATTATCTCATCGGTGCGACAGATACTGACAATGCTCGCAGAGAGATTTTAGAGACCGATAATATTATTGTTAAAAAGATTGCAATCGGCTTGAAACCCGATCTCGTTGTATCTTCTATTACTGCACCTGCTGTCGCCCTAACTGGGGGACAATTATCACTCGACTGGACGGTTCTAAATCGAAGCACTACCGATGCTTTGAGCGGTTGGAACGATAGTATCTATCTGTCAGATAACGATCGATTCGATAGTAACGATTTACTCTTAGCTACTACTGCTAATTTCACTACTTTACTTGCTGGTAGTAGTTATACCAATCGCCAAAATCTAACCTTATCAACTCAAGTTGTTGGTAACAAATACTTGATCGTTCGTACCAATAGTAATGGCAATCAGGTTGAGAGCGATAGCGATAATAATACTACCTTCGTTCCGATTCAGATTAAATATCCGCCCTACACCGATTTAGTTGTCGATACGATTAATGCTCCAGCCACAGGAACTAGTGGCGACGCAATTACGCTTGCTTGGAGAGTTAGCAACCAAGGACAACTCGCTACCGATAGCAGCACTTGGACGGATCGAGTTTATCTCTCCACTAATACTACCTTCGATAATACCGCGCTCGCGGTCGGTACGACAGCTCATACGGGTAAACTCAACGCAGGCGATAACTATCTCCAAACTGCTACCTTTACGCTTCCCAATGCAATTAGTGGTAACTACTATTTCTTCGTTACTACCGATATCAATAACCAGGTAGATGAGTATAAATTTGAAGATAATAATACCACTGGAGCGACAGGAGCGATCGCTGTTACCCGCAAACCAGATCCCGATTTAGTCGTTACCAATCTCACCTATGCTAGTACCGGACAACCAGGGCAAACCATTCAAGTCAACTGGACGGTAAATAATACTGGTTTGGGAGTTGCAAAAGGTAATTGGATCGATCGGATTTATTTAACTAATACTAGTGGCACGATCGATCTTCCGCTTGAAGTTAAATCTGCCCCGACTAACTTACTCGGCTTGGGTGGGAGTTATACAAACTCGGCGACGATTACTTTACCAACTAACCTCGCCGATGGTAATTATCAAATCGCCGTCGTTACCAATGCCGACAACACGATCTTTGAAGGCAACGGCGCAGGGAATAATAAATACACTCAAGGTCAAATTACCAGCGGACATCCAGATCTAGCTGTTACAGTCAATCCTATTCCCCTATCTGCAACTTCTGGAACTACCATTTCCCTCAACTGGACAGTTCAAAACATTGGTACTGCTGCTACTTTAGCTAATTGGCAGGATCGGGTATATCTCTCTAATACTGCTACCTTCGACGGTAACGCACGGTTAGTCGGGACATTCGATCGCAATAGCAGTCTAGCAGTCAACGGTAGCTATAACGGTCAACTTAACGTCACGCTCCCGATCGATCTTAGCGGTCGGAAATATCTATTTGTCCAAACCGATGCAGGGCAAATATTAACCGAACTGGGCAGTAAAGCGAATAATCTAACATCATTGCCTATCGATATAACCTTGGCTCCCTATGCCGATTTGGTAGTTAGTGACGTTACCGCTCCAGAACTATTAGTCCGAGATCCCGCGCAACTAGATGTGAGCTGGAAAGTCAGCAATCAGGGTACGGGTGCGGGAGTAACTAATAATTGGATCGATCGAGTTATTCTCGTCGGTGAAGGTAAAGAGATTATCGTCGGCGAATTCAGCCACACTGGTAGTCTCAGCGTCGGTAATAGTTACACTCGTACTGAAAGTATTTCCCTCCCCGGTGCGCTAACTGGGAAGTATCAGGTATTCGTGCGTACCGATGCTACCAATCTGGTGTTTGAAAACAGTAGCGAGGCAAATAATTCCGCTGCTGCTGCTAAATCGCTCACCGTCACGCCGATTCCCTATGCCGATTTAGTCGTCAGTAATTTCCAACTCAACGGCACTGCTAAGAGCGGACAAAATATCAACCTTAGTTGGCAAGTAGACAATCAAGGGATCGGTACGACTAATACCGATAGTTTAGGTGAATCGATCGCTTTAGCGACCGATCCTCAAGGTACGAATATCGTCGAATACTTGGGTAACTTCACCCATGTAGGTGCTGTTGGTGTTGGCGGTAAATACGAGCGCGCGGTCGATCTCAAACTCCCCAATGGTTTGAATGGTAATTACTATTTAGTCATTAAGGTCAATACTGCAAGTGATGGCGCATTTGAATTAGATAATAAAGCAAATAATACTCAAATCATTCCAATTTCAGTTACATTAACTCCAGCTCCAGATTTAGTCGTTAAGAGTATTACCGCCCCAATGAATCTCCAGTCGGGAGATCGGTTTGACTTATCTTGGACGGTTGAAAATAGTGGCGCTGGCAATACCGATGGTACTTGGGTCGATAGTTTTTACCTGCAAGAGATCGGCAAACCAGATAATTTAATTAAGCTCCAAGATTTTACTTACAATCGCACCTTAGAAGCTGGTAAATCCTACATTCGGACGGAATCGTTCGCAGTTGACGATACGATTCAAGGACAGTATCGAGTCGTAGTTAAAACCAATTTATCTGCTAGTTTGTATGAAGCAGACATTACTAATAACAGCAATACTTCCGCTCCCGTTCAAATCGTTTATCCGCCGCGTCCCGACTTAATCGTTAGTGAAATTATTTCGCCGAATATCGTCGATGCTGGCGGTACGCTCACAGTCGAGATCGTTATTAAGAATCAAGGTACGAGTAATGCCAGCGGTAGTTGGAACGATTTAGTCTATCTCTCTTCCGACGATAAGATCGATGGTGGCGATATTTTACTAGGTAGTTTTGAAAATGTTACCGCCCTCACACCAGGCAGTAGTTATCGCATCAAAACCGATACCGTCACCGTACCCAAATACTTCCGTGGGAATGCGTTTATTATCGTTAAGACCGATACTGGCAATACAATTTCAGAGATTCCTCGCGAAGATAATAATACCCTATACAAATACATTGCAGTTAACGATATCAAACCTGCCGATTTAGTTACTAGCAATGTCATCGTTCCCGCACAAGCATTTGGTGGGGCGACAGTGGATGTCCGCTATCGCGTGACTAATTTAGGTGTTGCTGAAACCACCAGAGCTAGTTGGACTGATTCGATCTGGTTGTCTCCTGGTAAAAACCTCCAATCGCTGGCGGCTGGCGGTGCGGCAATCAAACTAACCGACTTTAACCATACTGGTAGTTTAAAAGTTGGTGAAAGTTATGAGGCAACTGTCCGAGTTACTTTACCCACAGACAAGGAAGGACAGTATTTCCTGACTCCTTGGAGCGATACTTACGACGTAGTTCTAGAAGATATCTTTGATGTCAATAAAAACCCCGACGATCCAAATGAAGTAGATAATAATAACTACAAAGCCGCTCAAATTAATATCTTAAAACCCCCAGTTTTAGCTCCAGATATTGCGGTGAGTAATGTCAGCTCGAACCCGCAAAAAGTTACGGGTTCGACAGATATTCTCAACGTGACTTGGACGGGAACTAATGTCGGCGTAATTAGCACGACAACTGGGAGTTGGCTCGATACGATCTATTTAGCCGATGCACTAACATTAAGTGCGGCAACTAGCTATTGGGAAGTTGGCAGTGTCGCTCATCAAGGAAATCTGAACGTCGGTGAGAGTTATACTGGCAGCTTCAGCCAACAAGTCGCTCCGACAATGGTTGGTAAATATGTCATCATCCAGAGTGAATTTGACGATCGAAACCTAGCAAATAATGTCAGCAGTGGTGCGACAGACATTAATACGATCCTACCAGCCGATTTAGTAGTAAGTTCTATTATTACTACTCCCACTAGCTTCTCTAATGAGACGGTTAATGTGAGTTGGACGGTGAAAAATCAGGGGGCGAACGTTTGGGATGGCACTAAGTATTGGTACGATGAAGTTTGGTTCTCACCCGATCCGACATTTATTAAAGACCGCGCTAAATTAGTCGGTTCGTTCCTCCACGATAATACTCAAAGTTTAGCTGGTGGAGCTAGTTATACCAACAATACAAACTTTACACTGCCCGCAGGTATCGACGGTAAATACTATTTCTATGTCAGTACGGATTATGGATATCGGACTGATTATAATAACCCAGAATTTAGAATCTCGCGTGGTGGTCTAAGTTTCCCGCATTCTGAAGGTGAATACCCGAACTTTATTGCTCAAGCATTTGAGAATCCAAATAATAATCTCAATAGTACCAATCTTCAAGTAACCTATCGGGAGCCAGATTTACAAGTCACTCAAGTTGCCAATCCGGGGGTAATTACCGCTGGCGATAAACTATCGCTCGATTGGCAAGTTAGCAATTTAGGTAATAGAGTCACCAGAGAGTCCGGCTGGCGGGATGCAGTCTTCCTATCTAAAGATAAGTCCTTAGATGCAAGCGATTTACTGCTGTCAACTTCCAACCACATTGGTAGTTTGATTGTTGGGGGTAGTTACGATCTCAAGTCGGCAATTACCCTACCGATCGATCTAACAGTTGGAGATTATTATCTCCTGTTTGCGACAGATCTGCCGAACGCGCCTCAGTTCCGAGGTTTAGGCGCACAGACAGTGCCGGAATTCAAAGATGAGGGTAATAATATCCGATCGCAGGCAGTAACGATCGTCGCCCCGATTTTACCTGACTTGAAAGTAACAAACATCGTTACCCCAGTTCGCGGGATTGCCGGACAAGGTTTCGAGCTAACTTACACGGTTAACAATCAAGGGAACTCGGCTACTAACGTCGTTGGGGTGCCCAATCCACGCACGCCACTAGTTCCACCTACACTCTGGAACGATGCTGTTTACCTGTCCAAAGATCGCTTCTTGGATACTACAATCGATCGCTATGTCGGATCGATCGATCGGACTGCCAATCTAGCTGCTGGAGTCAGTTATAGCGTCACCCAACAGTTCGATCTGCCCAAAGATTTAACGGGTGGATATTATCTATTTGTGGTTGCTGACGGTGGCAATGTCATCTATGAAGGCTCGCAGGAACTCAATAATGCCCTTGAAGGCACACAACCGATCCTCATCGATCTCCCACCCGCAGCCGACTTACAAGTCGAGAATATTATCGTCCCCACTGGCGGTAACAGCGGCGATGCCGCCCAGATTACTTGGACGGTGACTAATCGCTCGATGAATCCCGCTCAGGGCAGCTGGAGCGATGCTGTCTATCTCTCTAGCGATGCAAATTGGGATATTAAAGACCGCTATTTAGGACGAGTCGTGCATACTGGCGACTTAGCTCAAGATGGCACCTATACCAGCACTCTGACGGCTAATTTACCAGCTTTAACGCCAGGACAGTATCGAATTATCGTCCGTACCGATGCCCAGAACCAAGTGTATGAGGGCGATAACGAGGTTAATAACCTCACTACTGCTGCCAGAGCGATTACGCTGTCTGCGACGGAATTGCCCTTAAACCAGATCTTAACCACTACGCTCGCCACCGGACAAGAGCGACTGTATCATATCGTCTTACCCAAAGGTGAAACCCTAAAAGTCAGCTTGAATGGTACTCTGACGGCGCAAAACGAGATCTTCATCCGTTACGGACAAGCGCCGACTAGTGCCGAGTACGATGCAACTTATAGCGGTATTGTCAACGGTAGCCCCACAGCCATCATTCCTGGCTCGCTCGCAGGAGATTACTATATCCTCGTCAAAGGACAATCTACTGCCACGATTAAAGCCGAACTGCTACCGTTTAGCGTCACCGATGTCGTCACCGATAGAGGTGGGGACGGGAAGTACGTTACCGCCGAGATTCTAGGTGCGAAATTCCAAGCAGGTGCGGTCGTCAAACTGATTCGTCCGGGAATTGAAGAAGTATTACCCGTTACCGTTCAGACGATTGATAGTACCAAGATTACCGCGATCTTTGATTTTACCGATGTCGTCCACGGATTATATGACATTAAGGTAATTAATCCCGATGGTAATGAAGCGATCTTACCTTACCGCTATCAAGTCGAACGGGCAATTGCGCCCGATGTTACTGTCGGTTTAACGGGCAAACGGGTACTCGATTTAGAAGAATTCGCGACCTATGGCATCTCCGTTAAGAGTATCAGCAATCTCGATACTCCTTACGTCTGGTTCCAATATGGCTTGCCCGCACTGGGTAATAACTCCAAGCTCGGTATTCCCTATACATCCTCAAATACCAACCTACGTGGCAATCCCAGTAACAGTCTCACCGATTTGCCGTGGGCGACGCTGACTTCGGATCTCAATACCAGTGGCGAACTGCTCTCTACTGGCTATATTTACGACTTACCTACAGGCGGTTACATTGGGCAAAATCTCAACCTTCAGGTGTATCCCAATATCCTGACGAAGTTCCCTGGCATTAACAATCCGATAGATTACGTTCTCAAGTACATCAGAGCGTATCCCGCCGAATATATCGCCTTCGTTACGCATATCACCGCCAGCGCGACGGCATTAACTAGAGATGAGTTTATCGCCCAACAAAAACAAGAAGCCCTGCGGTTGCGCTCTGGTATTTTGGCAGATCCGACGGCTACCGCCGCACTGAAGCTACTCGCAGTTAATGCTGACGGGTGGGTACAGAGTTATTTTGGTGCCCTCGAACAGGCAAAATTAATCCAACCGCTCGATGCCGCACCGATTATCCGCTCGCGCACGCTGGTGGCGAGTATGCTCTCGACGCTAGCTACGGGCGTATTGCTGGGTAATGCGGGTCAAAAGCTGGTATCTACAGGCGATTTAGTCGGTTTCTTCGATAATATCCGTAAATGGTACGGACAAGATACCAAACTCGCGATCGATCCCGAATTCGATCCCCAATTTGTCAACTTACCAGCCCCCAATTTCAGCCAATTCGACCTCAATGCTATTGCGCCCACCCATACCCAAGGGATTAGTGTGTACGTGCCGTTTATGTATATGCAGGTCGATCAAGCCTCTGGCGGTGCGGCAGCTAATAGTTTTGGTAATTTCTTCCAAGCAGCGGGAACGATGGGCACTGAAGCCAGTATCAGTGGCCCTGATAGCTTCATCGGTATCGACACGCCGCAGACATATACGATCCAGCTTCAACAGCAGGTCAGTACTAAAGCTTCCGAAATTCGCATCCTCACTCAATTAGACCCAGATCTCGACTCGCGCACGTTTGAATTGGGCGATCTGTATTTAGGTGACATCCAAGTTCACGTTCCCAAGGGACGGTACGCTTTCGATGGCGACTTTGACTTTGTGAAAACGAAGGGTTATGTCCTGCATGTGAGTGCGGGGATCGATGGGGCGACGAATACCGCCACTTGGTTGGTACAAGCGATCGATCCCAATACTGGTGCGCTGGTTGAAGGTGCCTTTAGTGGGTTATTGGGCACGGCTGGTAACGGACGCGTCAGCTATCAGATTCAAGCCAAACAGGGCTTGACCACTGGCACGGAAATTACTACTCAAGCGCGGGTATTCTTTAATAATGCCGCACCTGTAGATACGCAGACGATTACCAATACGATCGATGCTGTGGCACCGACGAGTCAAGTAACGGCGGCACCGATTGTCGTTGGTAGTAGCGATTATCTGGTGAAATGGACGGTAACTGACGACCCCAGCGGGGCGGGTGTCAAAGGTACCAGCATTTATGTCTCGGATAATGGGGGCGAATTTAAGGTTTGGCAATCGCAAACTACCGCCACTGAGGGCGTATTTAAAGGGGTATCTGGACATAGTTATGAGTTTCTGTCCTTGGCTTTAGATAATGCCGGGAATATCGAAAATCAACAACTCAAACTTCGCGATTTGAGTGCGCGGTTAAATACTAATAATGGGGATACTACCGTCACTGGTGGCGGTACGCCGCCTGTTGTCCTCGATTTACCAACAAATAGTTTATTTACCCAAGCTCAACTGTCGATTCCAGCGCGAGTTGGTAATAATCCATCTGGCTTCCAAGCGGTTGTCAAACCATTTGTGGCGAGTACTTTAGTTAAGGATCTGCCACTGAGTAATGGTGGTGTCGGCGGTTTGGCGGTACTTCCTGTCGCCGATGGCAAAGTCTTAGTTAGTGGTGGCACAAATCGCGGCGATTTATATCTAGTCGATAAGTTAGGGAATAAACAATTAATTGCCAATCTCGGTACGCCGATCTTCGATCTCGCTCAGGCTAATAATGGGACGATTTGGGCGAGTACTGGTGGGAACCAATTATTACAATTAGACCCCCAAACTGGGAAAGTACTCGGTGCTTATGGAACCGATCTGACTCAAGCACTAGCAATTAATCCAACCACAGGGAAGATCTATATTTCTAGTGGTGATGGGATTGAGATTTTCGATCCTTCGACTGCGACATTCAAGCATTTTAGCAATCAACGAGTCGATAGTTTAGCCTTCAATGCTGATGGTAGCCTGTGGGCGACTTCTTGGGCAGAGCGGGGAAATATCCTCAAGTTCAGTGCGACGGGAATTCCGGAAATCGTGCTGCATACCGATAAGCAGTTGGATTCTCTGGCATTTGGTAAGCTCGGTAGCAAGTTAAATAATCTATTATTTGTCTCTAGTAATAATGGAGAATTATTTGCGATCGATCTCAAGACTAATGCGATCGTTAAAATCGCTAGCGGTGGCTTGCGCGGCGAGCATTTAGCGACTACTGACGATGGCAAAATTTATCTGGCTCAAGGCAGTCATTTAGACGTTCTCAACCCATTATTACCACCGAAGGTAATTACCACCAATCCCCCGAATGATGGGACGGTAAATCTGCCTAACGGTCAAGTTACGATCGCTTTCGATAGCGATATGTTCGTCGGTACGGGCGTTAATTACGCTCTCGATCCGAAGAATTATAACTTAGTGGGTACCAATAACGGCAAGATTCAAATCGCTAGTATTACTTACGATGCTAATACTCGGATTGCTACTCTAAATGTTGGGGCGATTAAATCTGATGTCTATCAACTGACTCTGGCACCTAATCTCCAAAATGTCGAGGGCGAAACACTCGGAGCATATCAAACTAAATTTACCGCCCTCAGCGATCTATCGACATCGATCGATCTCAATTTTAGTAATGCCAGATTCGATCGGCAATTGAATACGATCGCTTATGATGTATCGATTTACAATCATACCGATGCCGATCTGACTTTACCTGCTTACCTGTTACTCACGCCGGAATTAGGAGTAACTGGTAAACCCGTCGATGATAAGGCGCAAAATGGGAACTATTTAGTCGATTTAAGTAGTAGTTTGACGAATGGGATCTTAAAAGCTGGTGCGACGATTGCTAGTCGCACGATCGTCATTAACGACCCCGACAAGGTTCGGGCTGATTTTGGGACTAGCGTTTATGCTCTGGCTTTACCAAATCAAGCTCCAGTTGTTAATTCTACGCCGATTACTCAAGCCAAAGTCGGACAGTTATATCGGTACCAAGTTAATGCCACCGATGCCGATAGCGCGCCAGGAAGTGTATTAGGATATCTCCTATTATCTGCCCCAACTGGGATGGCGATCGATAGTACTTCCGGCTTAATTACTTGGACTCCAACAGCCAGTAATAATGTCAAGAGTGCCGTCACTTTGCGAGTCTATGATTCTCGTGGCGGTTATAGCGATACCAAGTTTAGTATCAATGTTGCTGGCGGTAATAATACCCCTACCTTTGTCAATCAGCCCAAGCAGGTAAATGGACGTGAAGGTACGAAATTAGAGCTGAAGATTAATGCCCAAGATCTCGATAATAATAGCTTGGAATACTGGGCGAATAATCTCCCAGGTGGGGCGGTATTCGATGCTAATACTCACACCCTGACTTGGACTCCACCTGCGCTGAGTGCCGGGACTTACGATCTGGACTTCTATATCTCCGATGGTATCGATACCGTCAAACAAACTATTAGTTTGAGCATTGCGCCGACAAATCTCGCGCCAACTTTAGCGCCAATTACCAATCGCACCCTCCTTGAAGGCGAAACGGTTAAATTCCAACTCCAAGGGCAAGATCCCAATGGCGATAAGCTCAACTACTACAGCAATCTTCTGCCTGCGGGTGCCACCCTCGATCCCACTACTGGGGTATTTACTTGGACTCCTAGTTATTTTCAAGCTGGCGTATTTACGGTACCATTTGTCGTCAGCGATGGCAAAACTACTACTAAAGTCGATGTTAAATTTACCGTCCTCAATGCTAACGCCGTCCCAGTCTTCGATAAGTTAGACAATTGGGAAATTCAAGCAGGGCAAACCGTCCGGTTCCGTGCCTTCGCTCTCGATCCCGATAACCCTGGCTTTATTCCCCAGGAGCGCCAGCTAGATGGGACGTTAACCATCTTTGAGGGTACCCGTCCTTCAATTACTTATACAGCCAGCAATCTCCCCACTGGCGCGAAATTTGATGCCGCTACCGGACTATTTACTTGGGACTCTAAACTCGGTAATGAAGGTACCTACAACGTTACCTTCACCGCTACCGATGATGGTAACGGCACCGGACAACCCAAGTCTAGTACGATCGTCGTCCCGATTATCGTACTACCAACCGATCGCTTACCCGTTATTACCCCGCTCGTCAATCGCGGCTTCCAACGCGGGGATATTATCGATATTCCAGTCGTCGCCACCGATGCCAATGGCGATCCATTAGTCCTCTCCGGTACGGGTATCACTGGTTATACTCTCCCCGATTTTGTCACCTTCACCGATAACGGTAATGGTACGGGGACATTCCACATTAAACCCGATATTAATACCAATGCTGGCGACTATACAATCTATCTCACCGCCACCGAAAATCGGATCGTGCCTTTAGGTGCCGAAAATTCGACTACGACTAACTTCTTATTGACAGTTAATGCGCCAAACGATCGACCACAATTTAATTACCGAGGCGATATAGTTGCCATTCCTGGGGTGGCACTCTCGATTCCAATTTATGTTGTCGATAAGAATCAGGATGCGCTGACATATACGATTTCTGGCTTACCCAGTGGAGCGACGATCTCGCCGACAGCTACTTATGGTAAAGCAATTTTGAGTTGGACTCCAAGTGCAGCAGATCTCGGCAATTACCCAGTCACCATCACCGTCACCGACAGTGGCAATCCGACACCCAACACCCTAAACCCCACACCCCTATCCAACACTCAAACCTTCAATTTGGTCGTCAGAAATACGAATGCGGCACCCGTACTAGGGATTATTGGCAATCGATCGATCGCCGAAGAATCGAAATTATCCTTCCAATTAACTGGAACCGATTTAGATAGCGATAAATTAACTTATACTGCTACCAATCTGCCAACGGGAGCGAAATTAGATCCTAAAACCGGACTATTTACTTGGACACCAACTGCCGGACAATCAGGGAATTATAGCGTTAAATTTACCACCAGCGACGGTAATAAGAGTAGTAGTGAAACAGTCAATCTCACCGTCACTCATACCAATCACAATCCGATTCTAACTCCGTTACCGTTACAACGCGGCAGCGAGAACAAACAACTCACATTCAACTTGATTGGTAATGATATCGATCGCGATTCCCTGCTATTTACGATCGATAGTGTCAAACGCGATGGGGTGAGTACGACGATTCCCGCAGGAATTTATCTCGACCAAAATACGGGCAAGTTTGTTTGGACACCCAATTATGAACAAGCTGGCGAATATACCTTTAAATTTGCGACGATCGATGCTTATGGCGGACGGGATAGTAAGGAGATAAAAGTTCTCATCGATAATGTCGATCGGGCACCGACTTTAAATATATCCGATCGCGGCACGACGATTGGCAAAGAAGTTAAATTTACGATCGATGCTAAAGATTCCGACCTCAATACCGTCCTGACTTATGCCACTAACGACCTACCGCTGGGAGCAACTTTAAATGCGACTACAGGGGAATTTAAATGGACTCCGACTGCCGGACAATTGGGCAGTTACTTTATTAACTTTAGCGTTAGTGATGGCGAACTAACTGTTAATAAAACGGCGACGATTAAGGTACTCAATCAGATCGAGCCGCCGAAATTAATTCTCGATCTGACTCCGAGTTTCCCCGTCTTGCCGGGACAAAAAGCGATCGTGAGTATCCTGGCAGATAGTATCGCGGATATTGCCGATATTCAGGTCAAGGTTGATGGAGTACTGATTAATAGCTTCAAATACAACTCCAGTCATAATGGTGGTGACTTTACCTTTACTTCCAGTCAAGCCGGACGACATGAGTTAGAGATTATTGCCATCGATGCCGATGGACGAGTGAGTAAGATCGATCGGGTAATCAAGGTTAAAGATCCGAGCGATACGGCTGCTCCTTTCGTGGAACTTGCTGCGGAATTGAACGGTGCTAAACTAACTGGCACTACTCAAATTACTGGGCGAGTTGTCGATACCAATCTGGATGAGTGGAAGTTAGAAATCGGCGAACTCGGTACGGATAGTTATCGCGTCATCAACGATGGTTATAGCCCGCTGTCTAGTTTGAGTAATCTTTCCACTCTCGATCCGCAGACGCTAACAAACGGATTTTACAACGTTCGGTTAACGGCTACAGATATTAGCGGACGCACTAGTGTTAGTAATGTGATCGTGGAGGTTAATACCGCGAGTAAATCTGGTTATCAGAATACCACTACCGATCTATCACTGACGCTGGGTGGAGTGCCAATTTCTATTACCCGCCATTACGACGCGAGTACGGGTAAATGGATATTCAACACCGATAGCCACATCCAACTAAATACGGGTGTCGGGGGTGGGGTGTCGGGTGTCGGTACTCAGCCGTTAACTGATGGGACGCGGTTGTATCTCACCACTCCTACTGGGGAGCGGGTCGGTTTTACGTTCGACCCATTAGTTCATCAGGTGGCTGGTGGTACTTACTATACTCCCGCTTGGGTAGCGGATCTGGGTGTAAACTATACGCTCCAATCGATCGATACCAAGTTGATGCTCGCAGGTGGTAAGTTCTATGACTTAGAGACGGCAATTCCTTATAATCCAGGCAGTGGCAGCGTTAAGGGTGCCGAGTATACACTGACGGCGATCGATGGTACCAAGTATGAATTAGACGCTCAACGTGGCTTAGTCGGTCAAATTGCGGCTAATGGTACGAAATTAATTTATAGCGATAGTGGGATTATTTCTGCCACTGGTGAAGCCGTTCGGTTTGTCAAAGATAGCAACGGAAATCTTACTCAAATTACTGCACCGAATGGGACGCAATTGGGCTATGACTATAATTCCCAAGGGGATCTAGTATCCGTGCGGAATTCGGCGACTGGGGAACTTCAGAAGTATGGTTATGAAACGGTAACGACTAATGGTAATGCAATCGATCGATTGACTACGATCTCGAATGGTACTGGCGGAACGGTAATTAATTATAGTGGAACTGGATTTACCACGGAACCCGTCGCGCGGGATTTGGGTGGGATTGCTAATTTTAATGGTCGGACAATTACGACTACTACAGGTACCCATCAAATTTATTCTTTCAACCTCAAACAATCGGAACTCAATACTACTAACGATCGTGTGGTACTGATTGGGGTTGAAGGTGTGGGGACGATGCAGATTAATGGGAGCGATCCTGTTTATGTCCAAGGTAATTATCGGGTGTTTGCTGTCGATAAATCAGGTGTTAATCTATTAGAGATTACCAATCCTGGAACTAATTTCAAACTCTCGCTAGTTGGCGATCTGAATCTGGATAATCGGGTGGATGGACTGGACACTCAATTATTAACTAGTAATAGTGTCGATCTGAATCGGGATGGAGCGATCAATGCTCAAGATCTTCAGTTGTTGGGTGGTAATTATGGATTTATCGGGAATAGTGCGCCTGTAATTACGCCTGTGGCTCAGTTGACTCATGTGGATCTGACGACAAGGATCGATTTGAGTAAGTTGGCTGTAGATAATGAGGGGGATAAGATCGCTTTCTCGGTTAAATCTGCTAGTAATGGGCGGTTGGAGATCTCTGCTGATGGTAAGTATGCGATCTTTACTCCTAATAGTGGGGTGAGTGGTACTGGTAGTTTTGAGCTGATTGCTTCGGATGGATTCAGTAGTTCTGAAGCGGCGATCTCGGTAAATATCAGTAATGCCGCTTTAGTGAATTTAAGCATTACCAATCGCAATCCCAAATTAGCTGTAGGAGAGCAATATCAGCTAGAGTTCTCTGGAGATTTTGTAGACCAGAAAGGGGTGAGTTTAACTACCGACTACCTCACTTATGGAATTATCAATAGTTCTCAACCATCAGTGATTACTGTCGATAGTCATGGGTTAGTTACGGCTATCGGCGATGGGACTGGAGTAATTACGGCATCTCGGAATGGGATTAGTGCTTTTACTGCTACTCGCGTGGGTAAACTCGATCCGCAGAATGAATTAGAGTTACAGGTTTTTAATGCCGAAGATAAAGGATTTAATTTGTATCCGCAAGCTGTCACGCTCATTCCTGGGGTAAGTCGCAAAATTCAAGTCGGTATTAATGGCAAACCTGCGAATCCAGAGGTATTGTCTTTAGGAAGTACTGGCACTAAATACTTTGTTAGCAATCCTAATGTCCTTACTGTTGATGAGAACGGGATTATTACTGCTGTTAGTTCTGGAGTTGCGAATATTACGGTGGTTAATGGTGGTGAAGATGGAGTTATCCCTGTGTTGGTGGAATTACCCAAAGTAGGGAGTGCGACATTAGGTAGTCAAGGCGGTGCGGTGAAAGCATTGGATGGTGCAATTGTTACGGTTGCGCCTGGTGCATTGACTCAAGATACAATTATTAGCATTCATCAGCTCGATAAAAATTCAATCGCACCAATTGATGAAACTAAGTTTAGCACTTTAGCTACTTTCTCTCTTGATTTGGGGGGTAAACCTCTAAATGTACCAGTACAAATAGCTATTCCTGCACCTATAGATACACCAGTAGGCAAGGAAGTTTTCTTTGCGCGGGAGACAAAATATCTGGATGAGAATGGTGTCGAAAAGACTTTATGGATGATAGAGGAGTCGGGGAAAGTTGGTAGTGATGGAATGATTAGGACTACTTCCTTCCCTTGGCCAGGTGTTAGCCAGGGAGGTAGTTATAAGGTCGTCGTTCCAGGATTTAATTATGATGTAATTCAGACACAAATTAATGTTGACAATATAATAGCTGCCACTACTTTTAGTGCGATAGTAGGAATAGCACTAGTAGGCGGAAGTATTGGATTTGGTGGCATACAAATTTTCTTAGATTCACCATCTAAAATTGCTTTTTATGGTCTATCCCAATTAAATGCACCTTATATATCTACTGCTGGATTAGGAGCAGGTTTAATAATTGGATCTTATTTAGCCTGTACGATGCTTGTAGATCGAGCTACTAAACCACCAGTATCGATTCTCAACATTACTCCCTACGGTTTACCGCAAGTAGTTCAAACTGGCGTTCGACTTAACTTCGACCAATTATCGAATAATCCTATTCCCACTGCAACGATCGATCTCCCCACTCTTCCTGATAATACCCCTCATGTCAGTCAAGTTAAGGTCGATTTAGATCTAGATTATGGTCGCTTGATTAAGATTCGTGGGATTAACTTTGGTAACAATATCAACAATCTTCACGTTCATTTCTATTCCCATGCCCTACGCGGAGTACCAGGAACGATTGTCCCTGGCAAATCTAACCTACTTATCGGTGAAATTGCCGTCTTACCTAACGACCTGATAAGTATCGGGGAAGATACTGAAATTGTAGTCGATTTTAATCCCAACCCAGAACCGGAACCAGAAACAGAACCCGTTACTTTACCAGTGCAACTGTGTCAGGACGTGGTGTTAGAAACTGAAAGACTGAGCGATCGAGTGGTTTTCTTTGACACGCATACAGCCAAAGATGTTGTTAATAACTTCTTTGGAAATGGTAGTGCAGATCTACTTAGTGCGATCGTACCTATCAAATCTAGTCGAGGATCGTATCTAACAGGTTTGGAATTAGGTTTGGGGCATCTGACCGTAACTGGAAGTGGTACCAGAGCCTACGCTCCATTAGAGTATGTGGGACAAGTCGCTGTAATCGATGTACCAGGCAGAAGACAACTTCGCCCCACCGATGATACGGTGGGTTTAGATGGAATAAACCTGCCTGCTGGTGCTCGTCCTGGCGATATCGTAATTGGTAATGAGGATCGATTTGCCTATATTTCAGATCGTGCTCAGCCACTTGTATATGTTTTGAGTGTCGATCCTGATTCTCCAGATTACAATCACTTGGTCTACACCATGCGAGTCAGCAATCTCACTAACAATGCAGGAATCATCCGCTTGGCACTCAATGATGATGGCACTCGCTTAGTTGCTGTTGTCTACAACAATACGCAGAATGCACAAGACTCGTTCGCCGTTGTGGATGTTTCGACTGCCAATGAGGATTATCGCATCCAGCACTATAAGGGTCAGTCTTTCTCTGTTGGTACCCCTATTTCAGTAGAACATGGCGTAAATTCGATCGCTAAAACTCCTGATGTCAATAAGATGGTCTTCACTAACGGTCAAAATGACGCTCATGGTTTTGGTGTATTAAATTTGACCTCTGGTAACATTACTTATACCCCACTGAATTTGGGCAGTTGGCAAGATGATTTTGATGTCAATGATGCTGTGGATGTGACGGTAACAGCAGATGGTAAATACGCTTTTGTAGCTGGTCGTAACTACCGAAATCTGGCGCTTAATATCCCAAGTGTAGATGCAAGTTCTCGTGCTGGTAGTAATGTGGGCATTATTCAAGATCCATTGGGCAGCACGTCACGCTTAATTGCGGCTACTACCCCCATTCCTGGGGGTGCTACTAGGGGTGTAACCTTGAGCAATCAAGATAAATATCTTGCTGCCAATTATCAAGTCTTGGAAGCGACAGCAATGTTCGATGTTGAGTTAATTCGCGATAAATTAGCGAATGCGACAGCAGCGGAGCTGGAAAAACTGCAATCTCAACCGATCGATCAAGTTTATCCTGATGTTGCCCTGGCAAATTTCCGTCCTAGTTTTTGGAGTGGTTTTTCGGATTGGTTAAATCAACAAACTACCTATGACTCCCAGACTTTTGGCTCGAAGCATGGTGTAATCGCCATTGGTGCTGGTGGCGGTGCGCCGTATGGGATTACCAGTATTTCTACTCGTCCTGAATTGACTCTCTATCCTGTTGCTGTCAATGATGCTGCTAGTTTATTACCCACATTTACCTGGAATTTCTCAGGAAATGCCAATCCAGACCCCTGTAATCCTCCAACTCAACCAGAAGTTGAGGAGGTGGAGCTTTTTGTCAGTACAAATCCTAAATATGAAGGTTTATATCCCGATTATTATCAGGTGAATGGGAAGGATGGTAATCCCAATCGGATTTTAACTGCTAAGTGGGTTGGTGGATTATGGACTTGGAATGGTGGATCTATTTATGGTGCAAAAGATAGCTTTCAGTTGCCGTTCGCTCGGATGTTGACGGCGGGACAGGATTACTATTGGGGTGTGAAAGCGAAGCTCCGAGCGAATGGCGCGAGTGGCCAGAGTAGAACTGTTGTCGATAATCAGAAATTTAGTACTCCGCAGACTAAACTAGATGCCAATCACTTTAGCAGTGTGACTATTCTGACATCCGGATTAGAACGAAATCAATTCGGTAGTCTGTTCGTTAACGAACAGTTATCTCAAATAGCCAGTCACATTACTGAAAACGATCGCAGTGATGTACCTAATGCAGATCGGGGACTGGTATTGTATTTCGAGCGCGAGACAGGCCGTTGGTATTCACAAAATGGTGTGACTAGGGACTATACCCCCGTATCATCTTACTACTATGGTAAGTCTTTAGTATTAAATCTGAGACTAGATGCCAATCAACAGATATTTAATAATACCAACGTATCTGGCTGGGCTGAAGGCGTTGCAGATACTTTATTTGCTTCTTTAGTCAGTTTAGATGGCAAATTGGGCGGTGCGGTTGGTGGTTATGATGGTCAAGGTAATCTAACTCGAACTCCTGGCAGGTTGTTCAACTCATCGCTCCACTTTATAGGAGTAGGTCAGGGAGCAACTATTAATGACGAGATTATTCAAAGGCTGGGTACTTACTATCCAACTGTTGGGGGGAATAATACCGATCTGCAAATGACGACGATCGATGCTCCAGCTTCTAATCAAGGGTCATCTGTACCTAATTTCAGTGGCGATCCAGAGATTAAGGTCTGGAAAAATGTCACGTTTTCAGATAATTATTATCAAACTATTACTAATGGTATCAATCAAAATACTTTAATTGGTAAAAGTATTAATGGCGCAGATGTTAATGTCAATTTGAGTACACTGTATCAATTTGGTGGTGATGATAATCTGGGTTCTCCACATCTAAATGCTCTAGCTTGGTATGCAGGTACGGTAAATTTAAGTGGGAATAAGTTAAACAACCAGAAGATTTATCGTCGCTTGGGCGATCTGGATACTAGTAATTCTAGTACGACTCGTCCTGAGACTTGGTATAGTCCGGCAAATGCTGGCGATCCCGATCATGGGGCGACTAATGTGCCTTGGGAAGGGATTGAGACGGGTTGGTTCTATTCGGCTCTTGGTGGTGGTAAGGGTCGTCGTCAGGCTGCTACTGGGGTCAGAACTGAAGTTAGTATTGATAATACTGCTACTGCAAGACAGCGTGGTGATTACGCAGTTCCCACACTATTTGATGGGAATTTTGATGTAGTTACTAGCACTCAGGCAGTAAGCCCTGTTCCTGGATGGAGTCTTTATAATGGCAACGGTAATCCTAATGCCTTACAAAGTAGTTTAGTTGATTGGAAAAACATTACTTCTTTATCACAAACTTTTCAAACGGGATGGGTAACAAATCCTACTGCTACTAATCCTACTGGTGTGCCAGAATTGGGAACTTATTTAGGACAGTTAGGAATCAATCCCAATGCTCCTAATTACCAGACTAACTATGCAATTAAACTAAATTCTAATGATGAATTGGTACATAGTTCTTTTGTGACTCCCGATTGGGGCGACCTCCGATTAGATTTAGAAGTACCAAATCCGACGGGTGGTAAATTAGAAGTATGGATGAAAGCCTCTGACGATCCTAATGCAATCTGGCAGCAATTATATATATTAGCTAGCAGTCAGAGTAGCCCGTCGGGGTCAGTCACTTTATATGGTGTCGATCTACAAAAAGGAGAGTTAATCAATCAGATTGGTCTTGTTAAGTATAAAGATACAGGAGTGAATATTTTAGATATTCCTCGACATGGTTTTGAAACTTTTGACTTTAAAGTACCTGATGCTTTGCGTGGTAAATCATCATTACTGAAGTTTAAGTTGACTGGAGCAACCAGCGAAGCTTATCTCGACAATGTTTTCTTCAAAAGCAGTCATCTAATATTAGGTAATCCCAGCACTGCTAGAGTTGATGAAGGCATTCAAAATAATTATTTGATGGAACGCTCTCAATTTAGCTTGTCATACAATAATACCTACTATGATGGCAGTTTTGAGAAGAATACTAATTGGGTAGCATGGCAACTTAACGGAGCAGATTTAGGAGCCAATAGTCGATACAATGGAAACTTCAGAAGAGACTACACTATCCCAAGTAGCTTCGATCCCAATCAACCAATAAATGATGACTATCTAAATAGTCTTTTAGATAAGGGGCATATAGTTGCTTCCTCTCATCAAACAAATTCATACAAGGATAATTATGAAACATTTTTATTAACCAATGTCTTGCCACAATCTATAGACAATAACCGCAGAAACTTCTTAGGTGGTGGTAACTCAGCTTGGTACAACTTAGAAGCTGCATCTATAGCAACAGTTAGAAATACTAACTGGGAGCTTTATAACTATGCAGGTGGTATCTATCAAAACTCCAACTGGGCACCTCAGCGTGCCAGCAGAGCTACCAATACCGCAGGAAATACAGACACTACCACACTTCAAACAGAAGGTATCCTAATACCTAATTTCACATGGAAGATAGTTGTAGTATTAAGACAAGGAGAAGGTCTCCAAGATGTCACTAGCACCACTCCTGTTGTCGCAATTATTACTCCCAATCAAGCAGAGCCTTATCAATTTTATCTCGACACTGCTCAATTAGTAGAACATCCACTTTACCCAGGTCAGTTTATTAATCGAGATCAATGGAGAGATTGGCATACTTGGCAAGTATCTGTTAGTGAAATCGAACAGAGAACTGGCTTACAGTTTTTCATGAATCTCCCTGAAGGAATCAGAAATACTCTCAAGAGCAATAGTAGTGGCAATCTCCCTACCGCTGCTTTATTAGCTGAGGGAGAAGACCTTAATACTTCAAACATTGTCGGAGAGGTTCATAACACTATTCAGATTTTGGGCATCAGTGAGATTGGGAGACAACCCGAAATCACTGACCTCAAGTCTATACAAGTTAGCACCCGTGAAGTTGGTACGATCCATGATGGAGGAAGCCATAGTAGCCTGAGTCAAGTCAGCACCAGTGAAATTAGCTCTGGTCAAATTACAATTGTACATCCGACACCTGCTCAAGTTAGCTCCACTAAAGTTAGCATCGGTGAAGTTGGCTCCACTCAAGTCGGCTCCACTCAGATTAGCCCCGCTGAAATCAACCTCACTCAAATCGATCTGAACAAAGAAATCCCCATCAGAAACAGAGCCAGTGACCCTTACTCCACTCAAGTCAACTTCACTGAAATCCCGCTGCCTGTAGGCATAACTCTCCCGAAAATAGTCTCCAGTCATCTTCTCCACGATAATACTCCTTTACTAAGTAGTATCTATTCTACCGCTCAAACCCTATGGCACACAACCACCCCCATCGACCTTGCCTTTAAGATCCAAGATCTCCCCACCGGACAACTAGCCGAAGGCACAATCACTAGCTACAACACCAACGGCACCCCCAAAACCGCCACCATCACCATCGACGACGATGCCAACGGAATCGGCTGGTTCATCGACACCACACCAGGGGATTCTAGTGAGTTCCGACGGGGAGACGTGGGGACTGGGGGACTGGGAGACTATTACATCGCCAACCCAGACAGCGCAGCCTCCGGTAAATACGACCTCCTCACCGCCATCCTCCACGAGATGGGGCACACCCTCGGCATCATCAACGGCTACAGCGAATTCGACAAACACATCAAAAACGGCATCTTCACCACCGACACCCTCACCACCAAACTCACCCCCGACGGCTCCCACCTCGACAGCAGCTTCTACCCCTACGACCTCATGAACACCAGCCTCAAACCTGGCGTTCGCAAACTTCCTTCGACCCTAGATCTAGCTATTCTCAATGCCATTAATATGGGTGTCGGGGGTCGGGTGTTGGGTGTCGGTGCAGTTAACCCCGCTCATTTAACGGCTGGTGCCCTCATCGGCATCACCAACGGCGACTTCACCACACCCACCACCTGGAACACCCTCGGCGCAACCAACATCATCAACGGCACCGCCACCCTCACCGAACAGTCCCAAAAACTCTCCGAACTCACCCAAGCCTTCATCATCCCCACCGGAGCCAAAACCCTCCAATTCACCATCAAAGACAACCACCTCATCCCAGGCGACACCACCAAAACCGCCAACGATGCCTTTGAAGTTGCATTACTCGACACCAACACCTTCAACCCCCTCGCCGGAACATCCATCGGCTTAAACCACACCGACTCTCTGTTAAATATCCAAGCCGACGGCACCATCCATAAGAGCGATAAAGTCACTATCACCGCACTTGGTAACAACAGTAGCATCGTCACCATAGACTTAACCCAAGTCACCCCAACAACCCAAGCCACCCTCTACTTCAACCTCTTAGGCTTCGGCGCAAGAACCAGCACCATCACCATCGACGACGTAAAACTCTTCACGGACACCCAACCCATCCCCGTCACCAACAACGACACCTTAGTTACCACCCAAAACACCCCCCTCACCTTAGATCCCACCCAACTCACTACCAACGACACCAATGTCACCCAAATCCAGATCGTCAACCAACCAGCCCACGGCACATTAACCCAAACCCCTGACGGCAAATTCACCTATCAACCCATCCCCACCTACGTCGGCAACGACAGCTTCACCTACCTTGGATTTGGTAGCGACGGACAAATCTCCAATCTCGCCACCGTCAACCTGACTATTAATAACCTCCCACCCACGATCCAACGAATCGACATCCCCACCAACATCAAAGAAGGAACCATAACCACCCTCACCGCCACCGCCACCGATGCAGGTAACGACCCCCTCACCTACCGCTGGTATATTAACGGTGCAACCACACCAATTGAAGGACGATCGATCGATTACACCTTCACCGACAACGGCAACTATCCAGTCAAACTCGAAGTACTAGATATACTTTACACGGGCATAACTTGAGCATCGGCGATCGAAGAGATGATAGTCTAGTAAAGTCAAGGAAAAAGTGGAGCTTGAGGGATGAGCAATCTAAACTTTACGGAAGAAGATCGAGAAATATTAAATTATGAAAGATTTCACCATCCTCATCCCAGGGTCCAGTTGAAGATGGAAGTATTATGGCTTAAAAGTCAAAACTTACCTTTAAATATGATTTGTAGGCTAGCAAACATTTCACCTAATACATTGAGAAAATATTGTCAACAATATCAGGCTGGTGGTATAGAAAAACTCAAAGAAATTAACTTTTATCAACCCAAAAGTGAATTAAAATTACATCAGACAACTATCAAAGAGTATTTGAAATTGAATCCTCCAGCTACCATAAATGAAGCTGTAAATCAGATTGAAAATCTTACCGGAATTAAACGCAGTCCAACCCAGATCCAAAAATTCCTGAAATCAATAGGGATGCGATGTTTGAAAGTTGGGGCTATTCCTTCTAAAGCAGATCCCGATGAACAGGAAGAATATAAAATAAATAAGCTAGAACCCAGGTTAGAAGAGGCAAGACAAGGAAAAAGAGCGGTTTTCTTCGTGGATGCGGCTCACTTTGTCATGGGAGCTTTTTTGGGGATGATTTGGTGTTTTCAACGGCTGTTTATTAAGTCACCTTCAGGGAGAAAACGGTTCAATGTGCTGGGAGCATTAAATGCCATTACTCATGAAGTTATTTTGGTTACTAATGACAGCTATATCACTGCTATTCAGATTTGTGAACTTCTGCAAAAATTAGCTGACCTAGGACTGAGCATTCCCATTACTCTGGTTTTAGACAATGCTCGATACCAAAAATGTCGAGTTGTCCAAGATTTAGCTAAATCCTTGGAAATAGAATTACTATACTTGCCGACTTATTCGCCCAATCTAAATTTGATTGAAAGGCTCTGGAAGTTTGTTAAAAAGAAATGTTTATATGGCAAGTATTATGAGGATTTTACTCAGTTCTCATCAGCCATCTCTGAATGTCTAAATGATGCTCATCTGCAACATAAAAAAGAGCTTGATTCCTTGCTCACACTCCGCTTTCAGCATTTTGACAAAGCTCAGGTTATGACCGTTTAAAGTATAATGGCGGTCTGAGTATGGTTAATAGTACGGCAACTGTGAAGATGATTGCTCAAGGCGACCTCTCGGTGAATGGGAATACGTCCCTCAAAGGTCAATTGTTCACTAAGAAGAATATTACTATTAATGGTCAGACGACGATCGTCGGTAGTATCGATGCACTCTTGAATGTGAGCATTGGTGGGAATACTACTATAGTTGCGAAGTAAGGCTAACCTGATGAACTGTAGTAGCTGTGCTCCAAAATACACAGATAACAACCGATCGTTAGGAATGAGGATGATGAACGAACTCACCCTCATTCCTAACCCCATACCAAAAGAGAATGCTAGGTTGCTAGCAATCGGCACAATGTGGATGTTATTTAGGCGATTCTCTTGTCAGAGAGGCTGCGCCAACGAGTTGATATCTAGTTCGAGAATTTCTGCAACTTCTTTAACGCTGATTCCTTTGTGCAAAAGTTTAGCAGCGATCTCGATTTTGTTGTCTTCTTTAGCTTTTTGATAAACCTCGCTGTGGGTTAGTAAATCTTGCCGCTCTACTGGTTGCTGTCGTTCGCGTAGCGTTCGCCATGCAAAATCGTTTTCCCCAGAGAGCGAACTATCTCTACTCCCATTAATTTGCTCTTCCTCTTGTTCAAATAATTCTGGACAAAACTTTCTTAAATCTTCAGAAAACTGCTCTTTTGTGACACCAGCAAAGTAATCTTCTAATGTTTTTGTTGCTTTGGCTATATCTACCATTCGCTTCGCTCGTTCCTTAAATTTTAGACATATGAGATTCGATAATTAGCTCTGGATTTCTGACGGCAATCTGGATGTGTGCTAATTCAAAAATTGCCGAACTAGGAAACAACCGTTTTCCCTCCATAAATGCAGCCCTGATGCTATCGATCGGTTGTTCTTGAGAAATTAACTCGATCGCAAAGTTAAAAAACGCACAATCTAAACGATGCGCTTTCGATCGCTCTGGGTTTTGTTTAGGTAGAGGTTGCTCTGTATCTCGGTATTGCTCCACAAATGAATTATAAACGTTTTTGAGTAGGGGTTGCCAGCCGATATCAAATAGATCGATACAATTATTTAAACGGATGCGGGAGCAGATAACGGCTGGATCTTGGGGATGTTGATGGGTTGCCCATTGTTTGGCTCTAAGCGGGGCATCTTGAAAAAAATATATCCCCGTCCCCAACCAATCGTAGTCGTTATCGCTAGCCCGAAAACCTGTGTTGAGAATGGCTGCGGCTCTTTCTTGACTAGTACCATGATAGCCAAGTATCTCAATCGGTTTGTTTGTCATTTAGCTTTCGATCTCATCGGTTGTAACTCATTTACTGCATGGGTTTAGTATCGGCAATATCGCCTTATTTTAGCGCGAGTAAGAGTTTTCTAAAACTCATAGTTGCATTAATATCGCACTTTACTCGAAGGCGAGACGGTTAAATTCCAACTTCAAGGGATAGATCTCGATGATGATAAACTCACTTACTCCAGCAATCTTCTCCCTGCTAGTGCTACCCTCGATCCTACTACAGGCGTGTTTACCTGGACTCCTGGTTATACCCAAGCGGGCGTATTTACGGTGCCCTTCCTGGTTAGTGATAGTAAAACCACCGCGAAGATCGATGTCAAGCTAACGGTACTCAATGCTAACGCTACACCTGTCTTCGATAAGTTAGACAAGTGGGAAATCCAAGCAGGGCAAACCGTCCGCTTCCAAGCCTTCGCGCTCGATCCCGAAACCCTGGTTTTATTCCCCAGGAGCGGGGTCTAAACGGCCAACTAACCGCCCTCGAAGGCACTCGACCTTTTGTTTCCTATGCCGTTAGCAATCTGCCCACAGGAGCGACTTTTGACGCAGATACGGGCATCTTTAGCTGGAATACCAACCTCAACAATGCGGGTACGTATAGCGTTACCTTCACCGCGACTGACGACGGTAACGGTACGGGTACGAATAAATCCAGCGTCCTGACAGTACCGATCGTTATCTTACCGACCGATCGCTTGCCCGTTATTACCCCGCTCGTCAATCGCGGCTTCCAACGCGGGGATATTATCGATATTCCAGTCGTCGCCACCGATGCCAATGGCGATCCATTAGTCCTCTCCGGTACGGGTACCACTGGTTATACCCTGCCAGATTTTGTCACCTTCACCGATAACGGTAACGGCACGGGGACATTCCACGTTAAACCCGATATTAATACCAATGCGGGCGACTATACCATCTATCTCACCGCCACCGAAAATCGGATCGTGCCTTTAGGTGCCGAAAATTCGACGACGACTAACTTCTTACTGACAGTTAATGCGCCAAACGATCGACCACAGTTTAGTTACCAAGGGGATATCGTTGCCATTCCTGGGGTCGCGCTCTCAATTCCGATCTATGTCGTCGATAAGAATCAGGATGCCCTGACATATACGATTTCTGGCTTACCCAGTGGAGCGACGATCGCACCGACAGCTACTTATGGTAAAGCGATTCTGAGTTGGACTCCAAGTGCATCTGATGTGAATAGCTATCCTGTGACAATTACTGTCACCGACAGTGGCAACGGTCGTGCGGATGCGGTACTAACTAATTCGCAAACTTTCAACCTAGTTGTCAGAAATACGAATACGGCACCAGTATTGGGGATTATTGGCAATCGCTCGATCGCTGAAGAATCGAAATTATCCTTCCAATTAACTGGAACCGATTTAGATAGCGATAAATTAACTTATACTGCTACCAATCTGCCAACGGGAGCGAAATTAGATCCTAAAACCGGACTATTTACTTGGACACCAACTGCCGGACAATCAGGGAATTATAGCGTTAAATTTACCACCAGCGACGGTAATAAGAGTAGTAGTGAAACAGTCAATCTCACCGTCACTCATACCAATCACAATCCGATTCTAACTCCGTTACCGTTACAACGCGGCAGCGAGAACAAACAACTCACATTCAACTTGATTGGTAATGATATCGATCGCGATTCCCTGCTATTTACGATCGATAGTGTCAAACGCGATGGGGTGAGTACGACGATTCCCGCAGGAATTTATCTCGACCAAAATACGGGCAAGTTTGTTTGGACACCCAATTATGAACAAGCTGGCGAATATACCTTTAAATTTGCGACGATCGATGCTTATGGCGGACGGGATAGTAAGGAGATAAAAGTTCTCATCGATAATGTCGATCGGGCACCGACTTTAAATATATCCGATCGCGGCACGACGATTGGCAAAGAAGTTAAATTTACGATCGATGCTAAAGATTCCGACCTCAATACCGTCCTGACTTATGCCACTAACGACCTACCGCTGGGAGCAACTTTAAATGCGACTACAGGGGAATTTAAATGGACTCCGACTGCCGGACAATTGGGCAGTTACTTTATTAACTTTAGCGTTAGTGATGGCGAACTAACTGTTAATAAAACGGCGACGATTAAGGTACTCAATCAGATCGAGCCGCCGAAATTAATTCTCGATCTGACTCCGAGTTTCCCCGTCTTGCCGGGACAAAAAGCGATCGTGAGTATCCTGGCAGATAGTATCGCGGATATTGCCGATATTCAGGTCAAGGTTGATGGAGTACTGATTAATAGCTTCAAATACAACTCCAGTCATAATGGTGGTGAGTTTACCTTTACTTCCAGTCAAACCGGACGGCATGAGTTAGAGATTATCGCTACCGATGCCGATGGACGAGTGAGTAAGATCGATCGAGTCATTAAGGTCAAAGATCCGATCGATACTGCGGCTCCATTCGTGGAACTAGCTTCAGGATTGAATGGTGCTCAACTGACTGGCAGTACTCAAATTACGGGTCGAGTTGTCGATACTAATCTCGATGAATGGAAACTAGAAATCGGCGAACTCGGTACCGATAGTTATCGCGTCATCAACGATGGTTATAGTCCGCTGTCTAGTTTGAGTAATATTTCCACTCTCGATCCGCAAACGCTGGCTAATGGATTCTATAATATCCGGTTGACGGCGACAGATATCAGTGGGCGTAGTAGTGTTAGTAATGCGATCGTGGAGGTTAATACCGCTACTAAATCTGGCTATCAAAACACTACCACCGATCTATCTCTAACTCTGGGTGGCGTATCTGTTAATATTACCCGTCACTACGATGCAAGTACTGGTAAATGGACATTCAATTACGAACCAAATATTCAACTAAACCTTTCCCCTTTCCCCCTTCCCCTTTCCCCCTTTAATTTAAATACCCGCTTGTATTTGACTACACCGACAGGGGAACGAGTTGGCTTTACCTTTGTGCCTGTCATCCATCAAGTAGGTGGCGGTACGGCTCTCCTCTAGTCATGGTTATAACTTAAACTTATTAAAGTAATCGAAGCGAATGCGGAGATTATTTTAATAAGCAAGCTAACAGTTTTTCTCGCATGAGAGTGAAGCTTTTAAATCCATAGCTTTGACGTAGAATTAATTTAATTTTTGTATTAATTCCTTCTGTGACACCGCTCGTGGTTCTACTGATAAAATAATTAGCAATTTCTGTCAAATGATTTTCGATGGTATCACCTGCCGTCTTTAAGACAATTTTAGCATAACCCAGCCATTTTCCAATTGCTCTTAAGCCACCTTTGACAGTTAATTTACTTTCGTATATGCTTCTCAATTCCTCCTTTAAATCATAAGCTATGCTTAAAGAAGGTGACTTGGCAAGTATTTCAGATAGAGCTTCAATTTCTTCTTCTGACAAATCTTGATTGTTGCTTAAAAGCAAATAGCGATTTGTCAATCCTTTCAAGCCTAAATCAAGTCGCAATTTATTCAAAGATTTGTTGACTAGTTTCATCACATGAAATCTATCAATTATAATCGATGCTTTTGGGAAAACTTCTTTGATTACTTTTGGAAATCCTCCCCACATATCTACACACACTTCCTTGACTGACTCCCTGACAGACTGAGGTTGCCCCTTTAAGACAGCAATTATATCTTCACTTTTGTGAGAGTCAATTACTTCTATTAAAGAACTTTTGTCTAGATCGATTAGAACTGTTGCAAATCTCCCTTTTCCTTCACGACGACTAAATTCATCCAAACTCAATTTTTCTGGAAGTCCCCAGTCTTTTTTTTTAGCTCCCTTTCCGCAATTCTGCTAAATATTTGCTGGACTTGGGCTGGACTTAACTCTTCATTTCGACTTACTTGTTCGCAGCTTGATTCCTTGACTCTTTCGTAAATATATGCCTGATATCTTTCAGTAAATCTTTGTCTATTTTCCACCCATTCTAGCTGCTCAGTTGGATATCTTTTACACTGTTCACAATAAAATTTACGTCTAGGAACTTTCAAGTATACTCCAGCTCCAACAATCGACAAGTCTCTAATTAATCTGTGGCTAGTTTTTTGAATTATGTCAGTATAAGTTTGACAGTTAGGACAGTTAATACCTGCATTTATTATCTCTAATTGAATAAATGTAAAGCCAGCTTCTTTATAGCAAGTAAAAACCCTAGTATTTGGTAAGTTTAATAAAGAATTTAGATGAAAGTCCATAAAGAGGAGGAGTATAAAATGTAGCGACAGCTACATTTTATACTATTTTCCGGGGAGAGCCGGTATTTGCGCTGGATAAGGCGGGAATCAATCTGTTAGATATTACCAATCCTGGGACTAATTTCAAACTGTCGCTGGTTGGCGATCTGAATTTGGATAATCGGGTTGATGGACTGGATACGCAACTATTAACTAGTACTAATGTCGATCTGAATCGGGATGGGGTGATTAATGCCCAAGATCTCCAGTTGTTGGGTGGTAATTATGGGTTTATTGGGAATAGTGCGCCTGTAATTACGCCTGTGAATCAGTTGACTCATGTGGATCTGACGACGCGGATCGATTTGAGTAAGTTGGCTGTAGATAATGAGGGGGATAAGATTGCGTTCGCGGTGAAGGCTGGGACGCACGGACAGGTGGAAATCAGTGCGGATGGTAAGTATGCGATCTTTACGCCAGATAGTGGATTTGGTGGGACTGCTGGATTTGAGTTGATTGCTAGTGATGGGTTTAGTAGCAGTAAGGCGAGTATTAATGTCAATGTCAGTACGGCGGCGTTGTTAACTCTGGATTTTGTCGAGCGCAATCCATTATTGCAGGTAGGTGATAAGTATCAACTGCACGTTGTGGGTGATTTTGCCGACCAGAAAGGGGTTACTTTACCCGATGAATATGTGAGTTTTGGGATAACTAGTCCGGTAGTTACGATCGATAACAAAGGATTAATTACCGCTTCGACTGATGGAACTGGGGTAATTAGCGTCACTCGTAATGGCATAAGTGCATTTACAGCTACTCGCGTTGGGACATTTACTCCCATCACTGCTAACGACCATCAAATCGAGCTAGCTGAAGCTAATGGTTTAAACGTCTACCCTGGTGCGATTACCCTCGCACCAGGACTCGATCGTCAACTGCTAGTCAGATACAATCAAGCTACCTTCGATACCCTGCCAGACTTGCGCTCTACTGCGACGGGTACCCAATACTTCGTTGGTAATTCCAACTTGATATCTGTTGATGAGAATGGGTTGTTAACAGCCCAAGGGGTCGGTCAAACCAATCTCACTGTCGTTTATGGTGGTGCTGAATTAGTCGTAGCCGTTAATATTGAAGCTCCACATCTGGGTAAAACACTAATTGGCACCGATGGTGGTGCTGTAAGTAGCGTCGATGGTAGCACTGTCTTAGTCGCACCAGGGGCATTCTCCAAACCTACCACGATCGAAATTCACTCTCTCCAAGCAACAGATCTCACCCTCGCAATTCCCCAAGGGCTGAAATTTGTGGCTGGGTTTAAATTAGACTTTGACCCCACCCTAATTGCTGAAGAACCTCTGCAATTTGCGATTCCAGCACCTGCGGATGTACCTGTGGGTTCAACGGTCTATTTCATGCTTAAAGGACAGATTCCTGATGCGGATGGAACTTGGAAACCGATGTGGATTCAGACCGATTCTGGTACAGTCACCGCCGATCGCAAAATTCGGACTCAATCACCACCTTGGCAAGGAAATGCGCGTCCAGGGGAATATTCTATCGTCTACCCCGATAGCATCGCTGGTGGTGCGAATATCATCAAAGGGCGGGTGACTATGCAATATAAGATGCCTGATTATCTAACTAACTTTTTATTAGGAGGTAGCTTCTCTTATAACGATCCGAATAGTGCTTACTCGATTACTATTACTATTGGCGACCCAAATAACAGTACCATTGCCTTTGTTACTGATGGTCAAACAGCATCCATTGCCTTTGATTGGAGACAAATTGCGTCCAAATTATCTCAGTTTAACTCTTTCACTCAAAAGATTTATGCAGCAACTCAGAAAGTAGAGGAAGTTTATAATTTCTTTAATAAATTATATGATTATATAGCTACTTCCGAACAAAGTCCTTCGGCACTAATTGATGCACAAATTGAACAGGTTAAACAAGAATTAGATAATTATCTAGATCTAATTCCAGCAAATTTAGATGATTTAATTAGCTCTATTAGTGGAGGAAATAATGGTGGTACAAATAGTGGGAATAATGGCACAGGAAGTGCGGCACCTCTAAGTGCCAGTTTAGTTGCAGCCCCAACCCAGCGTACTCAGATTACCCAAGCTCCCACCATTCTTCCTGGTGAATTAGCATCCTTCCAGCAGAATTTGTTGACTACACCACTAGCTAGTCCAGCCCAGGTACAGAATACCCTCGAACTTGCAAAGGCAAGAAAAATCGCTCAGAAAATAGCGACATCAAGTCGGATTGACGATCTCATCTTACGCAGACAAACAGCGGGACCTGTCCTACTAAGATCTAAATCGAAGCTAGCACTATTGAATGCTAAAATCGCAGTCTGGATATCGCAGCAAGATCTACTGCGACAAGTGGTTCGGCTCTCCCCGGAAAATAGTATAAAATGTAGCTGTCGCTACATTTTATACTCCTCCTCTTTATGGACTTTCATCTAAATTCTTTATTAAACTTACCAAATACTAGGGTTTTTACTTGCTATAAAGAAGCTGGCTTTACATTTATTCAATTAGAGATAATAAATGCAGGTATTAACTGTCCTAACTGTCAAACTTATACTGACATAATTCAAAAAACTAGCCACAGATTAATTAGAGACTTGTCGATTGTTGGAGCTGGAGTATACTTGAAAGTTCCTAGACGTAAATTTTATTGTGGACAGTGTAAAAGATATCCAACTGAGCAGCTAGAATGGGTGGAAAATAGACAAAGATTTACTGAAAGATATCAGGCATATATTTACGAAAGAGTCAAGGAATCAAGCTGCGAACAAGTAAGTCGAAATGAAGAGTTAAGTCCAGCCCAAGTCCAGCAAATATTTAGCAGAATTGCGGAAAGGGAGCTAAAAAAAAAGACTGGGGACTTCCAGAAAAATTGAGTTTGGATGAATTTAGTCGTCGTAAAGGAAAAGGGAGATTTGCAACAGTTCTAATCGATCTAGACAAAAGTTCTTTAATAGAAGTAATTGACTCTCACAAAAGTGAAGATATAATTGCTGTCTTAAAGGGGCAACCTCAGTCTGTCAGGGAGTCAGTCAAGGAAGTGTGTGTAGATATGTGGGGAGGATTTCCAAAAGTAATCAAAGAAGTTTTCCCAAAAGCATCGATTATAATTGATAGATTTCATGTGATGAAACTAGTCAACAAATCTTTGAATAAATTGCGACTTGATTTAGGCTTGAAAGGATTGACAAATCGCTATTTGCTTTTAAGCAACAATCAAGATTTGTCAGAAGAAGAAATTGAAGCTCTATCTGAAATACTTGCCAAGTCACCTTCTTTAAGCATAGCTTATGATTTAAAGGAGGAATTGAGAAGCATATACGAAAGTAAATTAACTGTCAAAGGTGGCTTAAGAGCAATTGGAAAATGGCTGGGTTATGCTAAAATTGTCTTAAAGACGGCAGGTGATACCATCGAAAATCATTTGACAGAAATTGCTAATTATTTTATCAGTAGAACCACGAGCGGTGTCACAGAAGGAATTAATACAAAAATTAAATTAATTCTACGTCAAAGCTATGGATTTAAAAGCTTCACTCTCATGCGAGAAAAACTGTTAGCTTGCTTATTAAAATAATCTCCGCATTCGCTTCGATTACTTTAATAAGTTTAAGTTATAACCATGACTAGAGGAGAGCCGTAACTCGATTCATCTAGCTTCTAATGCAGAATATGCACTGACAACTAATAACTTTGATAATTTAGTTTCTGTTCTAGAAGGTGGTTCGCCCACTGTTGTCGAAGACCAAACTGGTAGTAGCAGTGGTATTTTATACGCGCGCATTCCTGTTGGTGATGCTAATTCTGCACCTCAACAAATTGCTTACACCAATGATAATGCTCGTGCTTATATTGCCCTAAGAAATAGCGGTGAAATCGCCTTGGTAGATACGATGGCTCTGCAACAAGTCGATATCAATCCGAATACTCTCAATGTTGATAGTATCAGTCTTGGTGATGGGACTCATCCATTTGATATCGCGATCGATCCGCTCTCCGAATATGCTTATGTCAGCGATTTTAATACCAATCAAATTTACGTGGTTGATGTTAATACTAAGTCTTCGACTTATCATCAACACATCAGAACCTTTACTGTTGGTACTAGTGCGACCGTACCTTATGGTTTGCGAGATTTAGTCATCAGCAATGATGGCAAACAGTTATTTGTCGCCGCAACTAATAGTAATGGTTTCAGGCAGGGCAGTAATCTCAGCCATATTTTTGTAGTCGATATCGATCCCAAAGATTTAGGGACAACTAATTATGAGACAGTAATTAAAGATGTTATTGCTTCTCAAAAAACTGAGAGTTTGACAACGACTCTAGACCCCTCGAAAATTTTATTTAGCAGTCGTTTGAATGATAGTGAGGGTTATGGCATCTTAACAATAGACGATCCCAGCCCTACCACTTTTAAGGCACATACCGATTATCTCAATCTGAATGCTTTAGGGACTAAAGACAGCTATTTTGCAGTCCACAATGCTAGTTCGATCGCAATTACTCCTGATGGACAGTTTGGCTTCGTGCTGGGTTCTAATACTGGACCCTTCCTTCAGGGCGGTTTTAGAGAAAGTGTGGATGGAGTCCAAGCAGGTAGCAGTGTTGGAATTATCCTCAACCCTTTAAACAATCCTCAATTAATAGCGGCGACTCGCCCGATTCCTGATGGATTTAGCAAGGAATTAGCCATCAGCAACGACGGACGATATTTATATGTTGCTAGCCCAGTTAATGTCGGGACTTTTGTTTATAGTATTACTCAAATCGAGGAAACGTTATTACATCCTGAAAACTATCTTATCGATGGCTTAGATCGTGGCGAAAGTTCGCGGTTCTATAATTATTATCCTGACACTTTGCCCGATGGTACGCCAGTCTTGGATGGCGGTACGCCTCCAGATCCGCGTCCTGCTAAGTCCGAGGATTTCCGCACGGTACCGATCGATGATATCAATATCGCTATTAGTGTAGCGGCAGATTTTGGCATTCGTGAAGAAAATCGCGTCAAAAACCAGTTTGTATATGGGATACTCCAATCCGAACAAAATGGTGTATTAGTAGACAGTAAGTTCGGCCCGATCGGGAATAATGCGTCTCATGCCTCGATGACCCCAGGTGGTAATTGGGTGAAGTTAATCGAACCGATTGTCAAAGTTTCTGACAATAACAATAAGTTCAATCCAACGTTTAAATGGAGTCTCCAACGGAATGATGGTACTTCTGTAGATGTGGATGAGATGAGTTTATTTGTGAGTACTGCTAATGCTGGGGATGGTTTGTATCCTTGGGATCTAGTTGATAATCTCAATTCTACGCCTTGGAGTGTCTCTAGTTACCGTCCGACGATCGGTGATACCCATTCAAATCGGATCTTAACCCTGACTTGGAAGCGGACGGCAAACAGCGATTACGGCTATTGGTATCGGGGCGATGGTACTCAAGTTGGCCTCTTGCCAGAACGCACGCCGACACAATTTACTTTACCTACAGAATTGGGTTTGACGGCGAATCAGGGTCAGGTTTATCATTGGGCGATCGAGGCTCATAGTACTGACGGTAAGGTTCGCCATAATGATGGTACGTTTGAGACTCCACCCGCTCCCGTAGGACCGATCGTTACTACTCCCTTTGTCTCGCCGAGTTCGACGGGGATAACTGCGGCTAGTTTCAATGGTTTCTCTGGGGTCACAATAATTACGCCCGATCTCAGCCCAGGTGATAATACAACGGTGCCTAAGTCGGTTTTCGATCTGGCAAATGGAATTATTAAATACGGCGGTGCGGTGCTGATTTATGATGCCAACTCTGGACGATGGGTACCCATCGATGCTAATGGGAATGTTCTCAATGGTACGATTTCGGGCTACGATACCGAGTCGATTACCGATTATCAGAACGATCTGAAGGGATTTTTACATATTAAGACTGGCTACAATGATACTTCCAGCCCTCAACTCCGCAAATCTCTAGTCCTAATCGACAATTGGGGCGATGTTGGTACGATCGATAATGCTGGTTGGGCTGAGGATGCTGCGGACAGGACTTTTGCAAGTCTGGTACAGTTAGACCAGCTTTTGGGCGGTGGTGTGGGCGATCCTACTGACGCGACGAGGATTTACGATAATAAGGGCAATCTGATTCGCACTCAGGGGGCGATCTTTAATTCTCGACTCCATTTTATCGGCGATGGACGCGGTACGGTGGTGGATACAGAAATCGTGCAGCGGTTGGGGACTTATTTCCCTGGGGCTGGGGGTCAGGTGCTGTATTCTAATGGGGTGAAGGTTGATAATAATCGGCGGGATCTTCAGGTGACTACACTCGATCGGTATACTGGGACTATTGCCGATCCTGCTGTGAAGACTTGGACTAATGTTACTTATGCGGATAATTATTATTATCAGAGTACTGGTGCTGTCAGTGGGTTGACTGATGCTGATTGGAATCAGCAGTTGACAGGTTTGGGCAGCAAAAATGCTTTTGATTGGTATTTGGGAACGGTAAATAATGATAAGGCTCAAGCACTTCCCAAGACAGCATATGTCATCGACGGCATTCTAGAAGGTTGGTACTATTCAGCTTTAGCTGGTCATAATAGCGAGAGAAATTTTAATACCAATACCTTCGGTCAAAAAGTAGATCTAAAGATCGACAATACAGCAATTCGGAGACAGCGTGGCGACTTTGCAGTCCCAACGCTGTTTGATGGTAACTTTGATGCGATTGAATCTAAAAATAGCGATACTAATCAATTAATTCCTGGATGGATTGGTTTGAATCAGTCTAGTTTAGTTGATTGGAAAACTATTCCTTCTCTAAATAACGCTGGGATTATTGGATATGGTTCTGATGGAGTCCCTTTGATCAATAAATTTAGCGAGAGTTATCTTACGAATTTAAATATTACTTCTAGCAGTCCTAATAACTATGCACTGGAATTAAAGAGAAACCAGAGCATCACTCATACAGCATTTGTCATACCTGAATGGGGTAAATTACGTTTCAACCTCCATGTTCCTGGTATTGTTGAAGATCCTAGTGTCTTCAATCAGTATCTAAAAGTATTTATTAAGGGAACCAATCCAGGATCTCAAGAATACGAACTTGATGCTCTTCAAGTTTTCAAACAAACTGCTAGTTCTGCAAGAATTTCAGAAAGAATTGATGGTGTTGATGTAATCGGTGGTGATAGTCCTTATCGGGCAGGTTATCAAAGTAATCAACTTGGTTATGCTAATGCTGGATTTGAAACATTCGAGCTAGATATTCCAGACGAAGTGCGGGGTAAATCTCAGACATTGAGGTTTGCGCTGGGATCTGGATCGTATGATGTTTATTTAGATGATGTAGCTTTCCAAAGTCCGGATCTGTTATTTGGTAATCCCACCGCAGCCAGAGTTCAGTTCGATCCTAATTTGAATCAGGCTGATAATGATAGCAACAATAGCGTCCATCAAAATAATTATTTGATCGAGAAGCCACAATATACAATTGCTTACAGCCATGCAGACAATACGCCACTGTGGGCAAGTTGGCAATTAAATAAAACTTGGCTTGGTTCTCTAAGTCGAGAAAAATTTGAATCAGATACAAGACTTCCTGCTGATTGGTATAAGGTCAAAAAAGATGATTATTCTAAAGGTGATGACCCAGATTCACCTGCTTCAAATCTAGCTGAACTTGAGATTCCAGGTACTATAGATCCTGAGACTAACAAACCTTTCAGATATGCAGCAGGTCATCTCGTTCCTGCCGCAGATCGAGATCGAAACCGTAAGGATGCTTATGAAGTAGCTCAATTAGATAACATCATTCCTCAGCATGAAAAGAATAACTATCCAGTGTGGGAGGGGCTTGAAGAGTTTAGCAGAGATTTAGCTGAAGAAAAAGGTAAAGAACTATATATTATTGCAGGCAGAGGTGGTTCGAGAGATGTAATTAAAGCATACAACGCCTCTGACTATATTAATGCACCCGACTATTTATGGAAGGTTATTGTTGTTTTAGACCAACCTGGACAGGGGATTTATGATGTTACGTCGAGTACTAAAGTTATTGCTGTTGTTAGCCAGAACACCTTACCGCCTCCAGGGTCAAAACCATATTCACGTTGGTATCAAGGAGGAATGCAAATTCTTTCTGTTCAACAGCTTGAGCAAATGCTCAATAACGACTCGATAAATCAAGCACGAGGGATTCATTATAATTTCTTCTCGAATTTACCAACTGATATCCAAGCTAATCTGAAAAATCAAGTATTTATTCCAGGTAGCAATCCTTCAGATCAATTTACTTTAAATGCTAGTTTATTAGCTGGTTCTGGAACTTTACTAGGAACTACTACTCCGAATACTGCCATCTGGCATAATGGTGTCGAGGAAAATAACATCAGCATTGGGACTTCTCAATCGCTCGCTAATCTTGGCTCCTCTCAAGTTAGTACGGGTCAAGTTAGCCTCGTCAAAAATGGCGTGCAAATGAACTCCACTCAAATTAGCGGCGGTGAGATTAGCTCTCCTGAAATCAGTATCATCAAACACAGCATCACGCAGATCGGCACCAGTCAGATTAGCAGAGCAGAACGTAGCCCCTCTCAAATCGCAACCTCGGAGATCGGCATTAGTGAGATCGGCAGCATTCAAACAACGATCGGTCAAAACAGCACTACGCAAGTCAGCATTAATGAAGATAATTCTCTCCATATAGACTCCATCCAGCCTAGCGTTGATCAAATTGATACCAGTAAAGTCCCCGTCAAATTCATCTCCTCCACTTTTGACAGTATATCCAGCAAAGTTACGCTCCCCAGCAGCATATCTTTCCCGCAATTCTCTAACACTAATTGGACGATACATGACACTACTCCATTACTAACTAGCATCTATTCTACCGCTCAATCGATCTGGCACACCACCAACGATCTCAACCTCAACTTTGAAATCACAAACCTCCCCGTTGGACAACTAGCCGAAGCCACCATCACCGGATACGACACCTTCGGTCGCCCTAACACCGCCACCATCAGCATCGACGACGATGCCAACGGAATCGGCTGGTTCATCGACACCACCCCAGGGGATTCTAGTGAATTCACCGGAACAGACACCTACTTCCAAGCCACCCCCAACAGCCCAGCCTCCGGCAAATACGACCTCCTCACCGCAATTCTCCACGAAATGGGTCACACCCTCGGCTTCATCAACGGCTACAGCCAATTCAACCAAAACATCAAAGGTCGCCAATTCTACACCGACAGTACTCACTCCTACACCCTCTCATCCGACCTCAGCCACCTCGACAACACCCTCTATCCCAACGACCTCCTCAACACTAACCTCAAACCAGGCATCCGCAAACTCCCATCCACAATGGATTGGGCGATTATTAATGCCATTTCTGGGAATAGCAGAGTAGGAGCATTGGCGAGTAGCCGAGTAGTCAACCCCGCGCACCTAACCGCAGGTGCCCTCATCGGCATCACCAACGGCGACTTCACCACCCCCACCACCTGGAACACCGCCGGAGCCACCAACATCATCAACGGCACCGCCACCCTCACCGAACAGTCCCAAAAACTCGCCGAACTCACCCAAGCCTTCATCATCCCCACCGGAGCCAAAACCCTCCAATTCACTATCAAAGACAACCACCTCATCCCAGGAGACACCACCAAAACCGCCAACGATGCCTTTGAAGTCGCCCTCCTCGACACCAACACCTTCAACCCTCTGGCTGGAACATCTATCGGTTTAAACCACACCGACTCCCTCCTGAATATCCAAGCCGACGGCACCATCCATAAGAGCGATAAAGTTACCATCACCGCTCTAGGCAACAACAGTAGCATCGTCACGATCGACTTAACCCAAATCACCCCCTCAACCCAAGCCACCTTATATTTCAACCTCCTCGGTTTCGGTGCCAGAACCAGCACCGTCACCATCGACGACGTAAAACTCTTCACCGACACCCAACCCATCCCCATCACCAAAAACGACACCCTAGTCACCAACCAAAACACCCCCCTCACCCTAGATCCCACTCAACTCACCGCCAACGACACCAACGTCACCCAGATCCAAGTCATCAACCAACCCACCCACGGTACCCTCACCCAAACCCCCGACGGCAAACTCACCTACCAACCCGTTTCCACCTACGTCGGCAACGACAGCTTCACCTACCTCGGCTTCAGCTCAGACGGACAGATCTCCAATCTCGCCACCGTCAACCTCACCGTCAATAACCTCCCACCCACGATTCAAAGAATCGACATCCCCACCAACATTAAAGAAGGAGCGATAACCACCCTCACCGCCACCGCTACCGACATCGGTAACGACCCCCTCACCTACCGCTGGTATATCAACGGTGCTACCACAGCAATAGAAGGACGATCGATCGATTACACCTTCACCGACAACGGCAACTATCCAGTCAAACTCGAAGTCCTCGATAACCACGGCGGTATTGCCACCCAAACCGTCAACGTGACAGTTAACAACGTCGCCCCCACCATCGGCAGCGTTACCGCACCGAATAGCCTCACCGAAGGCTCCTCGGCTCAATTTAGTGCCACCGCCACCGATCCTGGTATCCTCGATACCCTCACCTATAGCTGGAACTTCAGCGATAACACCAATCCAGTAATCGGTCAAAACGTCAACCACACCTTTGCCGATAACGGTACCTATAACGTCGTCCTGAGCGTCACCGACAAAGACGGCGCAGTTACCAACCAAACCACCAGCATCAAAGTCGATAACGTCGCCCCCACGATCGCCAACATTACCAAACCCACTACCATCAAAGAAGGCGAAACCGTCACCTTTAGTGCCACCGCGATCGATCCTGGCATTAACGACACCCTAACTTACAGTTGGAGCTTTGGCGACAATACCCAACCAGCGATCGGAGAAAATGTCAGCCACGCATTTGCCGATAATGGCACCTATAACGTCGTGCTGACAGTAACAGATAAAGACGGCGCAGCAACGACTCAAACCCTCGTTGCTAAAGTTGATAACGTGGCTCCGATCGTGGTATCGATCGTCAAACCCAACACGATTAAGGAGGGCGAATTAGCCACCTTTAGTGCGACAGCCACCGACCCAGGTATCCTCGATACCCTCACTTATAGTTGGAACTTCGGCGACAACACTCAACCCGTAACAGGTCAAAACGTCAACCACACATTTATCGATAACGGCACCTATAATCTCGTTCTCACCGTTACCGATAAAGACGGGGCGACAACTACCCAAACAGTTGCGGTTAAAGTCGATAACGTCGCACCGACCGTGGTATCGATCGCCAAACCAACCCAAATTAACGAAGGTCAAGCAGTCCAATTTACTGCCACAGCCACCGACCCAGGTACCTTAGACACGCTCACCTATAGCTGGAATTTCGGAGACAATACCAATCCAGTCAGCGGTCGAGATGCGACCCATACATTCGCCGATAATGGTAATTACAACGTCGTCCTGACTGTGACCGATAAAGACGGAGCCGCGACTACCCAAACAGTAGTAGCCAAGGTCGATAACGTCGCGCCTACGATAGTATCGATCGTCAAACCAACCGTCATCAAAGAAGGCGAATCAGTTACATTCTCCGCCACAGCCACCGACCCAGGCATCCTCGATACTCTGACATACAGTTGGAATTTTGGCGATAACACCAACTCAGTTACAGGTCAAAATGTCAATCACACCTCTGCGGACAATGGCAACTATAGCGTCGTGCTAACGGTGACCGATAAAGACGGCGCAGCAACTACTCAAACAGTTGTCGCTAAGGTTGATAATGTGGCTCCTACTATAGTGTCGATCGCCAAACCAACGCAAATTAACGAAGGTCAAGCAGTTAGCTTCAATGCGACCGTCACCGACCCAGGTATCCTCGACACCCTGACTTATAGTTGGAATTTCGGCGACAATACCCAACCAACAACGGGTCAAAATGTTACCCATACCTTTGTCGATAACGGTAGCTATAACGTCGCCTTAACCGTCACCGATAAAGATGGTGCAACCACAACTCAAACTGTGGTGGCTAAAGTCGATAACGTTGCACCAACTGTGGTATCGATCGCGAAACCAACCACAATCAAAGAAGGTGAATCCGTCACCTTTAGTGCAACGGCAACCGACCCAGGCATCCTTGATACCTTAACTTATAATTGGAACTTTGGTGACAATACCAATCCGATCGCAGGTCAAAATGTTAACCATACATTTGTAGACAATGGCAACTATAATATCGTTCTAACTGTCACCGATAAAGACGGTGCAGCAACGACTCAAACAGTAGTTGCTAAGGTCGATAACGTCACCCCCACGATCGTTTCGATCGTCAAACCAACGACAATTAAAGAAGGTGAATCGGTATTATTTAAAGCAACAGCCACCGACCCAGGTATTCTCGATACACTAACTTATAGTTGGAACTTCGGCGACACCACTCCTGCTGTTACAGGTCAGAATATCAATCATACATTTGCCGACAATGGTAACTATAATGTCGTTCTCACTGTCACTGACAAAGATGTCACTGACAAAGATGGCGCGGTAACTACTCAAACAGTTGTAACTAAAGTCGATAATGTCGCGCCTACTATTGTATCGATCGATAAACCAACCATCATTAAAGAAGGTGAATCGGTACTATTTAAAGCTAATGCGATCGATGCCGGAATTAACGACACCTTAACCTATAGTTGGAACTTCGGCGATAGCACTCCTGTGGCGATCGGTCAAAATGTCAACCATACTTTCGCTGATAATGGTAACTATAACGTCGTCCTCACCGTGACTGACAAAGATGGTGGAGTTACTACTCAAACAGTTATTGCTAAAGTTGATAATGTGGCTCCGACGATTGTATCGATCGTCAAACCAAATACAATCAAAGAAGGCGAATCTGTCACCTTTGCTGCCACAGCCACCGACCCTGGTATCTTAGACACGCTGACATATAGTTGGAACTTCGGCGACAATACCAGCCCAGTCAGCGGTCAAAATGCGACTCATACATTTGCTGATAATGGCAACTATAATGTTATCCTGACTGTCACCGATAAAGATGGTGGAATTACGACTCAAACTGTCGTGGCTAAGGTTGATAACGTTGCGCCTACGATTGTATCGATCGCCAAACCAACGCAAATTAACGAAGGTCAAGCAGTTAGCTTCAGTGCAACCGTCACCGACCCAGGCATCCTCGACACCCTGACTTACAGTTGGAACTTTGGAGATACCACTCCTGCTGTTAATGGTCAAACTGCGACTCATACCTTTGCTGATAACGGTAACTACAATGTCGTGTTAACTGTCACCGATAAAGATGGAGCAGCTACAACACAAACTGTAGTCGCCAAAGTCGATAACGTTGCACCCACGATCGTCAGTATCACCAAACCCAACCAAATTAATGAAGGTCAAGCCGCAACCTTCACAGCAACTGCCACCGACCCTGGCATCAAAGATACCCTGACTTACAGTTGGAACTTTGGCGACAATACTAGTGCTATTACCGGAGCGAGCGCGACTCATACCTTCGCTGACAATGGCAATTACAACGTCATCTTGACCGTCACCGATAAAGACGGTGGCGTAACGACTCAAACCACTGCTGTTAAAGTAGATAACGTCGCACCCGTCATCGTCAGCATTTCTAAACCCACTAAGATCGATGAAGGTCAAGCCATCACCTTCGCCGCCACCGCCACTGATGTGGGTATTAAAGATACTCTCACCTATAGCTGGAACTTCGGGGATAGTACGACCCAAGCTAGCGGTCAAACTACGACCCATACCTTTGCGGACAATGGTAACTACAACGTCATCCTCACCGTCACCGACAAAGATGGTGGTGTAACTACCCAAAACGTAACTGTCAAGGTCGATAACGTCGCACCGACGATCGTCAGCATTACCAAACCGACTACCATCAACCAAGGTCAAGCCGCCACCTTTGCTGCCACCGCCACCGATCCTGGTACTCTCGACACCCTGAATTACAGTTGGAACTTCGGCGATAACACCCAACCCACCACCGGACAAAACGCCGCTCACACCTTCACCACCGCTGGTAACTTCACCCTCACCCTCACAGTCACCGACAAAGACGGTGCCGCCACCACCACTACCCAACAGATTACCGTCGCACCGCTGCCCACGATTACCATCAACGATCCCACCATTACCGAAGGCGATAGCGGTACCACCAACCTCACCTTCACCCTCACTCTCAGCCAAGCCAGCACCCAAGCCGTCTCAGTTGCCTACAACACCAGCAACATCACCGCCCTCTCTGGCAGCGATTATACCGCCACCAGCGGCGCGATTACCTTCAATGCTGGGGAAACCACTAAAACGATTACCGTCGCCATTCTGGGCGATACGATCGCCGAATCTACCGAAACTTTCGCCCTCAACTTAACCAATGCGATTAATGCCACGATCTCGAAGACTCAGGGAACGGCTACAATCCTCGATAACGACCCCGTTGCGATTACCAGTGGCATTCGCTCCGGCGGTACCGTCACCATTAGCGGTAGTGCCAACCTCGATGGTAACGTTAACTCCCGCACCGACGATACCAAGATCTATGCCGCTGTCGGTGTCAATCTCACGGGTAGTATTACCCTCCCAGTCAAACGCGATGCTGCTGGCAATCCGCTCAAAGATGCCAATGGTAAATTCATCCTCGAAACTAACGAGATTACTGTCGCTCCTGGCGGTTCTACTTCCAGTCTGAGTAGTAAGTACTCAGGTATTGCCTCAGCAACTCAAACCATTACCATCCCTACTTACACCGATACCAAACAGCAAGACTTCCTAGCAAAAGTCCCCGCTACAGGCGTAATTACCTACGATATCGGACTTAACCCCATTGGTAATATTGCTACCTGGAATACTAAATTCCCACCTGCTGGCACCGCCACCAATCCTACAGTAGTCAGGATTATCAACGGTAGTTTAAACCTGCCTGCCAATATCAACCTGAGTAACTACATCCTTGAGTGTTGTGATCTCGTGAGAGAAAAATAAACTATGAAAGAGCGGGGTAGGTGGAGATCGTCACCGGATGTTGTTTAGCAAACAAGGTGGTAAACAACTCGGCAGCAGCAAATCCTTGCTGTAAGCGTTCATGAGCAAACAAAATTAGCTGTTCAATTAAGGCTTGACTCTGCTGTCGGCAGACAGCTCCAATGGATTGAATAGGAGTGGTCGAGGATTGACCATGACCTGGAATCGATGGTGGCAGGCAAGCTAAATGCAAGAGTGAATACGCCACAAACACTAAACACCAATGGGCTTCAATGGCTGCAAATGAACGTGTGCGGTATTCGTCAAGCCCAAGAAGTTGTTTGCTATCCCGATAAAAGGTCTCAATTGGCCATCTGAGCAAGTATTTGGCAACCATTTGAGCCGCTGACCAGTCGCAGCGATTGGTGATGAGAACAGCATAAGTCCCAGTCAATTCAGGGTTGTCAAAGCTAATCGTCAGACGGACTTTGCCCAGACTATCTAGCCGGACGCAGAAAGTGAAACACCAATAACTACGCTGGTCAATGTCAACTTTTTTGTATGAATGGGGTGGGATTAGAGGTACTAAATCCTCCACCTTGACGTGAGGTGTCGGAAAGAGAATCGGCATTCCCGCTGCATCTTGAAGTTGAAAACTCCCAGTTTCCAACTTGCGATTGCGCTTGAGGAGACTAACCCAATCAATTTGATGCTCTGCCAGGGTATTGACCAGGGCTGGGGTCAAATACCAGCTATCCATCAACATGGTTGTAAATGCTACACCCTGCGCCAATGCTTTTGCTAGCAACGTCTGAGCGATCTCAATTTTAGTCCGAAAGTGCTGATGCCGTTCCAGAAAATCTGGGTCTTCTAGCAATTTGGCATCGCATTTTTTGTGAACTTTAGTTCTCTCTTTGGCTGTTTTGGGAATTTCTTGGGCTGGGAAATGTTTCAACATGAACCGCTCCCATTCCGTTACTGTCTCGTAGCGTCGATACACTTCTGCCTGGATTGGCATTCGCACCGCACCGCTAAGATAATGGCTCGTGACGAGATTATGTGCTAGTGGATAGCTGCCGTCACAATGGTCATAATGGCGATCCACATATTCAAACAAGCTCCCCACATGCTCGCATAATGTATCATCCAGGATAAAGTACGACTCCATTGCTGCCCTTCTTACTCCGGTTGTCTGCTCCAGTATGTACTCAATCCGAAATCGATTCACATCTGCTGGTTGCCACGGTGACTCACCCATAAACCGCGACAGGTTACTTTTATCTGCGCTGTTGATGATACAACGGCTAATATTTGCCAAGCTTTTATTCTCCAGTACTATCAGTCCAGTTAGATAATTCTGAAAGTTTTGATACTGGCGGACATCGTTGAATAAATGCCGAAATGCCTGAGCATGTTCGCTCACGATTGGTGCTGGAGCTACTATGGGTAGTTGCATATGCCCTCTAGTGGGAGTCAAACCCTACTTGCGCTTTCTCCATTATCTCTCTCTTCTTTTTTCTCTCACGAGATCACAACACTCAAGTACATCATCATCGTCGAGAATGGCAGCATCAACTTCAGTCAAGGTAATCCCGTCCTGAATAACGTTACCTTAATTGCCACTGCTGGCAGTATTAATCTCAAGTCAGTCAAAGGTACATCGCTCTCGGTATGTGCCAGCGGCGATATCAACTTCAGTGGCTCCAATCAACTGACGGGGAATAATGTCATCAACAGTAATGGAAATACCCATTTTGAGGGCGATATCGCGATGACTAATACTACCAGTCAAGTGAAGGTCGTCGCTCAGGGGAATATTGAGATTAGTGGCAATACCAGTCTCAAGGGTCAACTCTGGACCAAGAAAGACTTCTCAGCTAGCGGTAGCACGACGATTATCGGGGCGATTACTACCAAAGATAATGTCGATATCAGCGGTAATAGTACAATTACTGGTCGATCTGCTTAAAAATACTACCGTTGCACCTCGATCGCTAATAATCACAAATGCAAAATTATCTGCAAGTAATTGAAGTTGGCAAATTATCTATACCTGGGAGGACGGCGTAGGCAGAAACTATCGAGTTGAGCTATCAACAGGATGGATTAGTAAATCTCGATCGCGATCGACAAGAGCAGATTAAATATTCTGACAACAAATCTCGATCGTGCGCCAAGCCCAATTATCATACTTTTGAACTGTTTCAGTAATCGAGCGATCGAACCGACGATCGAAAGGATAGCCCATAGCCATTCGATCGGGATAATCCTTGTTTTCTAAACCGCAATAGCTCAATGAAGTACAACTTTCTGGATGGTCTGGTAAAGTTAATTTATCGCCATCAGAACACATCACCAATAACCGAAAATTCATCCCATTTTTAGTTCCACGGGGTAAAAGTACCGTATAAGGCCAACCACAGTCACACCAAGCCTGAGCTGCTCTGGCTGCTGAGGCACCATCCTCCGCCGTAAGATCTTCAGACTTGAGCGCAGGCTTACGAACTACGGAAGACCGATCTGCCGATCGAAAAATTACTGCTTTCTCTCCCAGCTTCAATTTATAAGCAAACTTATCCATTTCAATCCACATGCGGGAATCTTCTATTTCGGTTTCTGGCGCGAGAAAGACCCTCACTGCCACAGTCTGTTCTTCGTCGGATAAATGTTAAATTAAGCGACCATCTCGCTTATCATAACGAGTCGCAATCGCTCGGTACTGCTTAAGTTTGGCAAAAAAGTTCTCAATCAAATGTCGAGATTTATATAAATCCTTGTCATAGTCACGAGGGGCAATCCGATTAGATTTAGACGGAATCACAACGGTTTTGCCTTGGGTAATCAGAGGTTCGATAACTCTTTTGTCAGCATCATAGCCTTTGTCAGCCAGGATGATTGGAGCCATCAGTTTTGGTAAGAGGAGATCCGAACCATCCAAGTCACAAGCTTGTCCTGGACTCAGGTGAAAACTCAACGGATTTCCTAACGCATCAGTAGTAGCATGAATTTTAGTACTCAAACCACCTTTGCTTCTACTGATGGCTTGGTCATTTGGCTTCCCCCTTTTTTTGCCCCCGCACTATGCTGATGCGCTCGCACAATTGTTGAGTCAATCATCGCATATTCGTTATCCGCATCAGTTGCTAAGTGCTCAAATATGCGCTCCCATACTCCACTTTTTGACCACCGACTAAATCTAGTATGTACGACTCTAAAGTCTCCAAACCGAGATGGTAAATCTCGCCATGCGCTACCAGAGCGATATCGATATAATACCGCTTCGATAAATAACCGATTATCTTTTGCTGTCACTTCGACATGACCATCTCTCCCTGGTAACAGGTTTTGAATTCGCTCCCATTGGTCATCCCTGAGCATATATCGTCTAGTTGTCATGGTCTGTAGATTTTTTCCTTTACCTCAGTTTACCTAATTGATGACACGCCCTAGCGTTAGCAGTCGAGCTAGCAGATGAGTTTTTACAACTGTTGCGAGAACAGCGAGCAGATACTTTTGATGATTGGTTGATGAAGGCTCTTAAAAGTTCGCTCAAACCCTTTGTGCAGTTTGCTGAAGGTTTGTTTGAGGACTATGCTGCTGTGAAAGCCAGTATGATGACAATTGTGAGCAATGGCCCAGTTGAAGGTTTGAATAATCGCTTGAAAATGCGGTGCGCCACCGACGGGTTTCCCGTCGCACACGGCGCAACAAGACAGTTGAAGCGACAGATGTATGGACGTGCCGGACTAGATTTACTCACCAAACGTTTTATTGTAACCCTGTAACTGGTCTTGTTCTATCGATCGCCCACTTTCACCAAAAGCTCGGAAGAACCCAATGTCATTGTCGTCTAACACCCTGAAGATTGGAAGTGTCTTGTTGATGATGATTCCGATCGAGTAATCTTTGTCAATCGTCCTGATTACGATCCATTTACTCGTCAAATCGAGGATATGCCAGAGTTTTTAATTATCGATAATCGTCCAGTTTTACTACCGATTCCCCGCAAATATCATCCTAATGTTGCGATCGATCGGGCTATTTGGAGTGAGGATGGTAATTCGGTAACGATATTTTTGACAGACACTACTTTCGGGAGCGATTGTTTTGAGATCGGTTTTTTAGCTGTTTGCGATCGAGTAGCAGGAGAAGAGTTCTGGCTGGCGATTATCTACCATGAGCGGTTCGTTATCGAACCAGATCCTGTATTTGACGCTACTGTTGACGATTCTCATTCCACTCAATAAATCTAGAGCATTTAAGGCATAAATCAGCTTTTCGATCGGGTTTGAATTTCGAGATCGCGGCGGGTGCGCTCAAGTTGTTGAAGGAGAAGCCGATCTAATTCAGACGGTATCTCAGCCTTGGCTGATATCTTGGGATGGGCAGATAGAGAAGTTGGAGATGGTGGAATTTGATGAGGCAACAGCCAATACGTTTCGGTTAGTGGGGAAACCGCCCCCTAAATCCCCCAATTCTGGGGGACTTCAATTGATCTTACTCCCCCAGAATTGGGGGTTCGCAGGGTGGTTTCATACACCGGAAGAAAAATGAGGATAGACTAAGTTACCTCGCAAAGGAAATTAGTCTAAATGCTCCTCATAGAACAATTAAAGCAAATACCAGACCATCGGAAAGCAAAAGGCAAAAAATATTCATTATGGGTAATCTTAGCAATGGGTCTAATGGGAAGTTTATGTGGATACATCGGATATAGACCACTAGCTGACTTTGCCAAGTTGCATCAAGAGCAATTAGAAGAGTTATTAGAGTTACCACCAGCAAAATCAACACCATCGTACTCAACATTCAGGCGGATCATGATAGAAGTGGAACCAAAATACTTAGTAAAAGTGTTTAATGTATGGGCATTAGGCACAATGCCAGTGATACTGAATCGATTGCTATGCTTAGATGGTAAAAGTATCAAATGTACTAGTTCTGGCGGTAATACCAGTCAGCAGAATTTCACCAGTTTAGTCTCGGTCTACGATGACCAGGCGGCAGGTGTAGTTCAACTCCAAATCATGCAGAATAAGAAGCAAAGTGAGATTGGTGTAGCTCAAAATTTAATTAGTGATTTAGCCAAATTGCCATCAGGACAAACATTTTCACTAGATGCTTTGCACACTCAAACAGCTACACTCCAAGCGATTAAGACCGCAGGTCATCATTGTCTAATTGCCGTCAAGCAAAATCAACCCACTCTTTATCGCATGATTGAGTCAACAGCTCAAACTCAACCTGCCATCAGTTGTGCCAGTGTTCTTGATTCTAGTCATGGTCGGAGCATCGAGCGGATTGTCGATGTCTTTGCTGCACCTCCGGAATTATTAACCAAATGGATTGGCGTAAAAAGTGTCATTAGGGTTCACCGCACTGGCACTCGCGCTCAGAAACCTTTTACTGAAACCATCTACTATCTGAGTAGTCAGAGCTTATCTGCTGATACCTACATGACTCTCATTCGTGGTCATTGGGCGATTGAAAATCGTCTTCACTGGGTTAAAGATGTCACTTTTAGCGAGGATTATCCTCCTCGCTTGGGTGGTCATGCTCCCGTCAATTGGGCTATTTTCTTTACTTGGATTGTCACTTTAGTCCGTCGTGCTGGTATTCGGACTGTTCCTCAAGCTTTCCGTTTGTGGGCTAACCAAGTTGATGATGTTTTTTCTTTCCTTGTATGAAACCACCTTGCCCAGAATTGGGGGTTCGGGGGCTTATCCGAACCGTATTGAGGCAACAGCGATCGAGTGGTTGAATGCCAAACGGGTAGTTATTCGGGCGTTGCTGGATTAGGGTATGATTTAGCGATCGAGCGGTCTTCGTATTTTTCGATCGCAACTGTTAATTGATTCTGGAGTTGGAACATTATTAAATTTGAGATAGTGAGCGTCGCGGGTCACCCGCAACGCAATTAGTAAACGAATTGAATGCTTGAGCATTTGTGTAGATTTAGAATAGCAAAGTGTTTTGCGTTTTAAGCGAGCTAAGTAATGTCTGAACCCTTGTATTCTCTCCTTCAACTCTAGTCATGTAAGTCTTACTCACAATTTGGTCGCCATCAGGAATAAACATCGGGTAAACTGGCCATCCGTCTGTGACGTAAAAATAGCATTTCCACTTACTTACGACTTCATCCCATAAAGGTTTAAATGTCTGAGCACTATGGTCTCCGACCACCCATCCTAAAATACCAACTCTGAAACGATCTACTGCTGTCCAGATCCAGATTTTATTGTCTTGAGTGCGTCTGACATGCGGAGGAAACCTCCGCATTACGCCCTCGCTTTTTTTGAGCCGACAAATGTTTCCAACTCGTCCAGTTCGCCGACTTCAGGTATTTGTGCTGGATTATAATAATCTGGGAGGATTTCGCCTACTTGTTTGACCCAATCCATAATAGTTGTATTGTGAATCCCTTTAACTCGCTCAATTGCTTTAAATCCCATGCCATTTACATACATAGCTAAACATTCTTGTTTAATCTCTTGGGCATATCCTCTCGACAATTCATAATTTTCTATAAACTGCCTTTTACAAGCTACACAAATATAGTTTTGCTTGCCTTTTTTATGCCCATTTTTATTGATATGCTTCGACTCACATTCAGGACATTCCATTTGTGCTAATCCCAAATCAGTTATTTTTCATTATTTTCGATCGATCTTAATCATACCCCAATCCAGCAACGCCGAAAATTCAAACCCAAAATATCCTCAATAAACTCGATCGACGAATGCACGTAGCAATCGATCTCCAAGATCGCTGCCTCATCTCCCAACTCCAAGCAGAGCAGGAATTTTTGTCCAGACAACTGTAATCTCCAACATCCACAGCGACCCCTGTTAATTTCTCCCGATCGAGGGCAAGTTAGCAGGGGTTAATTTTGTGTAGCAATACTCGAATCTATCTCTCTGAACAATCGATACAATCGAGTCTAGATATAGAGTTCTGTTACTTTAGACACTTAGATGGGTACAATTTCAGATACAATAGTACAAGAGAACGTTAAATAAAATTACTCTCCCGTGAAAGCCGATCTGCTAGAAAGAGTGTTTAGAGCGATCGCTACTGATGATGAAGTAGCGGTAGATAAGCTATTGGACACGATCGTCCGCGAAGAGCGTAAAAAAGGACACATCATCCTAGCCGATCGATTAGAAAATATTACCAAGTCCAAAACTAAAACTTCGACTCGGCAAACCGACAGACGTTCTACCCTCACCAATAATCCCGCTCCAACCGCCGCAGCCACCAACCTCCAAGCCCTCACCGAACTTCCCAACAGCAAGCGATCTCAACTCCCTCTCCTCACCGCAATTCCCCGCGAACAACTTAGACACCACACCATCCTCCCCGTAGCCGTCGAACAACGCTTCCAACGGATCGAGCGTGAATATGCCGCCCGTGACAGATTGGCTCATCACGGCTTCCACTACAAACAAAAAATCCTCCTGTATGGATTACCAGGTTGTGGCAAAACAATGAGTGCCGAGCGACTAGCTTGGAATACTGGCTTACCCCTACTCAAAGTACGCTTTGACACGATGGTATCCTCCTATACTTTAAACGGTCATAACCTGAGCTTTGTCAAAATGCTGAAAGCGGAGTGTGAGCAAGGAATCAAGCTCTTTTTTATGTTGCAGATGAGCATCATTTAGACATTCAGAGATGGCTGATGAGAACTGAGTAAAATCCTCATAATACTTGCCATATAAACATTTCTTTTTAACAAACTTCCAGAGCCTTTCAATCAAATTTAGATTGGGCGAATAAGTCGGCAAGTATAGTAATTCTATTTCCAAGGATTTAGCTAAATCTTGGACAACTCGACATTTTTGGTATCGAGCATTGTCTAAAACCAGAGTAATGGGAATGCTCAGTCCTAGGTCAGCTAATTTTTGCAGAAGTTCACAAATCTGAATAGCAGTGATATAGCTGTCATTAGTAACCAAAATAACTTCATGAGTAATGGCATTTAATGCTCCCAGCACATTGAACCGTTTTCTCCCTGAAGGTGACTTAATAAACAGCCGTTGAAAACACCAAATCATCCCCAAAAAAGCTCCCATGACAAAGTGAGCCGCATCCACGAAGAAAACCGCTCTTTTTCCTTGTCTTGCCTCTTCTAACCTGGGTTCTAGCTTATTTATTTTATATTCTTCCTGTTCATCGGGATCTGCTTTAGAAGGAATAGCCCCAACTTTCAAACATCGCATCCCTATTGATTTCAGGAATTTTTGGATCTGGGTTGGACTGCGTTTAATTCCGGTAAGATTTTCAATCTGATTTACAGCTTCATTTATGGTAGCTGGAGGATTCAATTTCAAATACTCTTTGATAGTTGTCTGATGTAATTTTAATTCACTTTTGGGTTGATAAAAGTTAATTTCTTTGAGTTTTTCTATACCACCAGCCTGATATTGTTGACAATATTTTCTCAATGTATTAGGTGAAATGTTTGCTAGCCTACAAATCATATTTAAAGGTAAGTTTTGACTTTTAAGCCATAATACTTCCATCTTCAACTGGACCCTGGGATGAGGATGGTGAAATCTTTCATAATTTAATATTTCTCGATCTTCTTCCGTAAAGTTTAGATTGCTCATCCCTCAAGCTCCACTTTTTCCTTGACTTTACTAGACTATCATCTCTTCGATCGCCGATGCTCAAGTTATGCCCGTGTAAAGTATATCTCGGCGAAACTGCCACCAACCTCCGCGAAATCTTCGAGGTAGCTAGCAAGAACCCTTGTCTGCTATTTCTCGATGAATGCGACTCCCTCGCCAAATCCCGCGAAGATAGCAACGAAGTCGGCGAAATGAAGCGGGTAGTAAATACCTTCCTCCAAATTTTGGACGAATACAATACCTCCTCCGGCTTACTCGTCGCCGCCACCAACCTCGACAAATCCCTCGATATGGCAGTGTGGCGCAGATTTGACGATGCGATCGAAGTTCCCAAGCCCACCGCAATAGAACTAGAAGCACTACTCAAGCAAACCTTAATTACCATGTCCAAAGGCTCGATCGAATGGCACTCGATCGTCGCCAAGATGCAAGGATTTTCCGCCGCTCAAGCTGTACGGGTAGCTCAAGATGCTGCAAAACGCGCTATTCTCGATCGAGAAGAACTCGTCATTCCAGAGCATCTTGAAGCCGCCATTCAAGAAATCTCCCGTACCTAAAAGGTTGAGCCGCATCCACCTAATAGTTACGATCTTAGAGCGCGAGTACCACTCGAAGCTTGCGCGCCGCCCTAGCGGCGGTCGCCAGATCATACCTTAATCCAGCAACGCCGAGGAAAGTTAGGTACGGAGCAAAAGTAAATCGCTCGTCTATTCAGATATTCTTTCACTATGAACTAAGAAGGATTGCTTTTTAATGAATTTTTCCTCCAGAATTGTTCTTAATTCTGGTGGAAATTTAGCTGCTCTACAAAAATAATTAGAGACTAGCATCGCATATTTAATAAGAAGCAAATCTTGTCTCCCTGAATCTTCTAGAAAATCACTGCTTTTATATATGCTAATAGCCGCTTTGCGGAAAAGTTGAGGTAATGAGAAAGCAAGCCGTGGATTTTCTAGCATATTTCTAGTAAGCTGAAGAAAAATATCCCAAGATGGTAGGGTGAGTATACCTTCAGGTGGCATTGGTAGATTACTTGCTGTAAAAGCTTTCTCACGTTCAGATGCTGATTCTTTTGGGTAGTATTAAATCTCCAGTGGATGAGGCGAACTATCTTCAAACTCTGTTGGCGGCAGATGTGCTTCAGGCTTTTGAGACTCGTTATCAGACGATCTTAGCCCAAGGGTTCACCGCTAACTTACCTCTGGCTCCACCACCAAATAAACATCGCCGCAAGAGCGGTGCTTGCCCAAAACAATCACCTGCTTGGAATCTTTTAAACCGTTTACAAAACCAACAGGCTTCTGTGTTGGGGTTTATGTACGATTTCAACGTGCCTTTTGATAATAATCAGGCGGAGCGAGATATTCGGATGGTCAAGAACATTACCAAAAGACTGGGCAATCGTCAAATCATACGACTTGCGCGAGTCCTTCTGTATTGCCGTCGTCGGACATGAAGGCTGGAATAACGATCCCAATGCCACTGTTCCGTATGCCCTAGTCGTCAGTTTTGAGGTAGTAGATACAAATATATCGATTTATACATCGATCGCTATCGTTCAAAAAGTTCCTACTCAGATAGAAACTGAGATATCCATCAAATCGTAAGTTCGAGCAGATTTCTGATGCTTAATCATCAATCTATCATCACCTCAGACTTCTCGGACTGTAGATTTCTGGAACTCCTTCATTTCCCCAAAAGGCGTAAAACACCGCTGACACCATCCATCCACCCACAACGCCGGAATCTTAAACCGCGCCCTACACTTTGGACATTCCGATAGCAATCTCAATTGATGCTGATGACATCGATCGACACTCTTCAATTGCCACTCAATCCGATGGCAAGCTGACTCCCCATAACAAGCCCCACACAACCTAATCGGCTCCATCTTCATCCCCATCCCCTCTGGTGGCAACATCTCCACCAATCTTTCCACCTTAACACCCACAACAACCGCTAAAGCAGCAAATTGACTCGGCGATGGCGGCGGATTAAACCGAAACTTCTCCCACCGAGAAATTATTACCCCACCAAATCCAGCCGCCTTAGCTAATCCCCCTGGAGCCAAATCATTCGATCGACGAAACCGACCTAAAAAATGACTCAAACTTTCCCCAGGAAAAGGTTCGATCTGAAATAACCAAGCTTGAATCTCCTCAACTTCTATCATTTATATTCTTCTGTAACTTCCTTCAAAGTCTTCAGATCGATTTTTGTCAAACCCTTCTTGAGCGATCTAATTGCCGCCTCCCGCAGAATCATATCCATCAACCCAATATAACCGCCAGTAGCTTCCCCAAGCGTCTTTATCATCGTCTTCCCCGTCAGATTTGAAGGAGTCGGCAACCGTAACACTTGCTGCTCCCAAATCTTCACCGTCCGCTCAAAATCTTCCCCTGACAACTTCCCAAACCGATAACAAGCGCGAAACCGATTATAAACTTGCTCATCTCGCTTAATCACCGCATCCAATCGATCGGTACCCACTAAAATCACCGAAATCTGCAAATTGTCAAAAATATCCCTTACTTCCGCAAAAGTTTTCGGTTTAAATCGATCTGCCTCATCAATAATCAGCATCTCCACCTGACACCCTTTCATTACTTTCAACGTGCGATCGCGCATTTCTGCGATAGTTCCCTTTGTCACTTGGTACTTCAAATGACCCAAAATCACCCCAAATAACTCCTTTGCACCACATTCCTGTGGTATTTGAATATAAATTACGGGTACAGTCGGTGGTTTACCCGCTATCTGTTGGGGTTTATTCCTCAACCGATAAGCATCACACGCCATCGTTTTACCCGTTCTAGACTCCCCCACCACTCGACCCGATTGACGCGACTGCCGCTTTCCTTCCAGCCAGTCATGAGCGATTTGTACCTGATGGAGTGGGATAAAACCTTTCCGATTCAATCGTTCGATCGCCTCCTGAACTTCAGCCGTCATCACAGGAAGATTTCCTAGCTGCTGGGCAACAGTTGTAGCCGTTGGAGCATTCATATTTTTAGAATCCATAATCTTGACGCATTTCCTCGTAATCAACCAATGCAGGCATTTCCCACTCTGTCTCTGTCTCGGTTATTTCTATATCTGTTTCATCATCTACTTGTGTCACAGATACAGATACCTGTACTTGCTTGACTTGTGCCTGTTCTGACTTTTTCCGTTCTTTTTGCGTCGGCTTCTGATTTACGGATATGTCTCGATCGCGTACTTCCGCTAAAATCGATCGATTAGTAACCTCCTTCCCTTTCTCCCGTATCTTCCGACTCATCGCTTTCGCCTCATCTAGAGCCAGTTCTTCCGTCTCCAGATCTTGAGCGTGGGCGCGGGCTAAAAATACTTCATTCTCGCCCTCGCGACGATAAATTAAGATCGTCGTAATATCTCTAGGATCGAATCGAACGCCCACACTCTCGCCCCCATAACCTGCCAAGTTATCCCCTCGATACATCAAGTTTTCAAATTGCAAATAGCCACCGCGCTGAATCTGTCGTCTGGCTTGTTTCATCAGACAAATATCCAGTTCGCGTTCCGATAGCAGTTTAGGCATAGCAATCAACCCTGATTCCCATCGTTGAAACCTAGTTTGGTCGCCCATCCTTGCGTCTAGTCGCTGATTATAGTTATCCACCAAATAGCGAACCACTCGCCGTTCCAACTCCCGCAGCGTCAAACAAGCATCCGCTTCAGCAGTTTCCGGTCGTTTTTGCACATTCGATCCGGTATATCCTGGCAGAAGAGAGAACAATTCGGTGTTGAGAGTACCAAACGGACGCTCGACGCTACCACCTTCAGATGGTCGATCTCGCAAATGACACGGAAACCCCAACTGTATCCCAACTTGTTTTAGGTGATCCGATCGAAAATCCTTCCCACCATCAGTGTAAAAATGTTTGGGCAAACCATAAGTCCCCCATTGTTCATGTAGCCCATACTCCACACCATATTGCTTGGGCAAAATCGCATGACGCAGTGCTAATGACACTACTTGAGAACTCGGCGCATCATAGCCCAAATTAATCCCCACAATGCACCGCGAATAACTATCAATCACCGTAGTTAACCACGGACGACCCAATAATTTACCCTCTGAATCTACCAGTAACACATCAGCTCGTGTGTGGTCGCACTGCCAAACTTGATTGCTATGCTCGATCGTTAAATCCAGCCCATCACGGGTTTTAACCGATAACCGCTCACCCCGCCACCCTGGACTACGAATACTGTTTGCCTTCTTTTGTCGATCGATAATTGGTTGCAGTATTCGATAGACCGTCATGTGCGATGGTGTTTTGACATTCAATTCATCCGCTCTTGCTTCAACCCGAATGAATACCTGCTTACGAGTCATCCGTTTGCTACCCTTATTCCCCTCCTTGTAAGTCTTGAGAATAAATTCCTGCCAATCCTCATCAACTCGATATGTACCTTTATCTGTCCGCTTCGTTTCAGTCAGTCCGACTAAACCATCCTGCTCCCACTTCTTTACTAGTCGCCGAATTGTCCGCTCGGATTTATCCAGCTTAATGGCAGCTTCCTTGAGTCTTTCCGCGTAAACCTGCTTATTCTCGGCTGCCAGTAAACTTTCGATTACCTCCAGCTTCAATTGAGCCTCTGGTGATAATGCAGATGGAATCACTGGAGCGTTAGCATCAGCATCAGTCGTCGATGTGACTGTCTCTGAGCGATTTGCGTTTGGGTCAGGAGGACTTAGATTTGAGTCGTGGTTATGGATGAGCATAGTCGATCGATTACTAACACCACATTAAGTATAAAACAACTATGTTATTTTAGTGGCAATTAATATGTTAATTTTTTGTCATCAATTTGGGCTGAGAACCAATAGAATAAGGCTATCTGATTAAAATAGACCGTTCAAAAATGGGCTCTCCTGGGTTTGTGGTAGAAAATGTATCTTAGGCTACGGTTTTCGGCAGCGATCGGTCTTGAAAGCGTTACAGGACTTAATACAAGTAACGCTTATCACCAAATACCCAGGAGACCCCAAAAATGTTGCAGAAATACCCTTAATAATTACTATTCCGATATTTGACATTTAATTCGTTAAATGTCTGGAAATAGACACTTAATCTGTTAATTCCATCAGAAGCATATTGGTAGATCGACGCAGCTTGTAAAAAGGCTCTAAACCTTGCATAATAAAGGTTAGAGCCTACTTGAATTCAGTTTGACACCAGTGTGTTAATTTGACAGATAATTAGTTAATGTACACTCATTCTCGGTTTCCACAAATATTCAGTTGGTTTAAATTGCAACCATACAATAGATCGATATGCAATCTAATAATTTTGGGACGATCGGCTGGTGTCTCAAAATGACAATGCACGGCATCTTTGACCATAATTTTCAAGATTTCTAGATCGTCAGCTTCGGTAAAGATCGATTCTGCCAATGCCTGAGCTGTATAACCGCCTTCGGGATCTTGTTCTACTAGGAAAATTATTTCTGTTGCGGACATGATGATGAGTGTCGATCTCGATCGATGAGTTTATATAGATTTTATCCCACACCTACTCCGTAAATCGATCGATCGCCGCCAGAATCGCTGCGGATAGGGTTTGGTTTTTTGGGCTGAGGGCTTCGGGAATGGGGGCATTAGCTTCAATTATTGTTAGTTGTCTTCATCAGAAAATAAATTAGCTAAATTTTGCCGACCGCTAACTACTCTCAAGATGATAATATCTGTTTCGATGACTCGATAAAAAATAATGTAGCCTTCGAGGGGAATTCCACGTATGCCCGATCGCAAAAATTCGTAGCTTTTACCCATCTTGGGAAAGCCGATTAATCTAGTACATTTTTCGGTGAATAATGCTAATACTCGTTCTCCAGCTTCGATATTCTGCTGGGCAAAATAGCTAGAAATGTCGTTAAGATCCCGAAGTGCTTTTGGTGAGAGGATACACGGGCTCATGCTCGATCTGTCCGATCGCGATGGAGTAGATCGCGAAGTTGAGTCATTGCCACATCGAGTGGAATTCCCTCACCTCGATCGATCTCTGCTTGAGCTTCATCTATTTTGGCTGTGGTATCTTCTACCCAGTTGTCGTATTCCTGGTATTGGGATGATAGTAGTTGCAAGGCTTTTTCTAAGACTTCTTCTTCAGATCTAAACCTTCCCAGGGCGATCTGTTGTTGGATAAACTGCTGTTGTTCTGGTTTGAGCGCGATCGACATGATGACTTGCTTCGCTATTTATCTCTAATTTTAGTCGATTGTTTGAGTCTAACCCTCAGTAAATCGTTGGCGGAGCCTCTCAGGATGAGAATCGTTGGCGTTAGCCTCTCCATCGGAGAATCGCCGCCAGTATCACAGTGGCTAGGTTTTCAAGCTCCAATTAAGTCCAGCAATACCGTCAGGCATCCGCAGTTCTTCGATCGTGGAAAGTGCCTGCTTCATCCATGTTTCCGCAGAGTCGAGATTACCCCGCTCCCGCTCGACAACACCCAAAGAACGCCACGTAGCTGCCATCGCCGCTCGATCGCCTAATTCGGTTTCAACTGCTAGAGATTGATTGTAGAGAGCTTCAGCTTTGTCATAATCTCCCCGATTGCGGGCGATATCTCCCAGTACGCCCCAAGAACTTGCCATCCCCGCTCGATCGCCTAATTCGGTTTCAACTGCGAGAATCCGCTGCAACCATTCTTCGGTCAAATCCCAATAGCACCACCTGCGTAAATTTGGCAGGATACTACTAATAACTATCCCGATAAGATTTTCTCGATCTGTCTCTAATAGCCAAAAGAAATGCAACTCTTCTAAAACGAACCGCATATCTTCAAAACTGCCGAAAATTTCATCTTCAGGCAGATCGAAAGAACCATATAGTCTAGCGGCGTAATACCACAACAGCTTTAAATCCTTCTCAAACATTTCTCGGAACGTCTCCGCCATCAATGGATGCAAGACATACCGACTTTCACAAATCGATTCAACATATCGATCCTGCAACAGATCGGAATTCTCACATCTTGCACCAGTTTGAAAATACTAGTGTTAACCCTAGCTCCAGGGTACCCACAAGGGGCACCCCTACAGGTTAATTGCGTAGGGGTGCCCCTTGTGGGTACCCTAAGATCTCTGCTTTTACTAGTCTTTCTGTATTGGTGCAAGATGTGAGAATTCACCAATCCTGTCAGTAAATCTTCTGTCGCCGCCTCCGCTTCTGGGGTAAGCTCCATCGCCTTACCATCAGGTTGCAGCAATCTAAGGATCGTTAATGCCTCAGCATTCATCCCCATCCGCAATACACACATCCGCTGCAACAAATCCTGCGCTGGAACTCCTTGCAATTCCCACTGTGCCCGCACGATCGGTTTTGCTTCCTTTGTTACTAAATGCGGTTGCTTGCGTAACAATCCTGGCTTCTGTTTAGAATAACTAGCCAATAGTCCGAGAATAAACACATTGCCACCCACTTGCCCCGCGATCCATTCCAGATCTGCCTGACTATCTCTCGCACCCAATTCCTTCAGCAGTTGGATACTAGCCGCCACCGAGATCCCAGGAATCTTGTATTCGCACACCACCCCAGGATTGAACCCTCTACCCCGTCGATCGTACAGATCCTCTGGAAATTTCCGACTGGTGATGACAATTTGGGAATTATGCCCGCCACAAGCCAATTTATTGAGTAAATTCCCGACATCTGCGGATTTGGATTTGGCACTGTCAAACTCCATCAAAGATTCCAAGTTATCCAAAACCACCAGCCACCGCTGCTGTAGCTGCTGCACGATCGACTCGATCTTTTCTGCTGCTGTGCGATCGCTATTGCTAGCCAGCCCAAAAGCATCAAAAAACCTCGCCACTAGGGATTCAAAGCTATCGCTTTCATCGACTTGGTAAAACAGCACATTGTCATAGAGGCAATCTGCTGGGAGTTGCGATTTTGAGGTATCCACCCCACAAGTCGCCATCAGTTTCACCGCTAAACTTGTTTTGCCGATGCCACCTTGTCCGCACAGCACCAGCACCCGATGGTTATTTTTCAATTCGGTATGTAGCTCGATTAGGAGTTCTTCGCGCCCCACCCAATTAGGGATGAGATAGTTTGCGTTCCCAAATAGTCTTCGTTGTTGGGGTTGGGTTGGTGTTGTGGTTATGGATGTTGGTGGAGGATCGATCTGTTCTTGAGAAATTACAACTGGATCGGCTCTCCTCTAGTCATGGTTATAACTTAAACTTATTAAAGTAATCGAAGCGAATGCGGAGATTATTTTAATAAGCAAGCTAACAGTTTTTCTCGCATGAGAGTGAAGCTTTTAAATCCATAGCTTTGACGTAGAATTAATTTAATTTTTGTATTAATTCCTTCTGTGACACCGCTCGTGGTTCTACTGATAAAATAATTAGCAATTTCTGTCAAATGATTTTCGATGGTATCACCTGCCGTCTTTAAGACAATTTTAGCATAACCCAGCCATTTTCCAATTGCTCTTAAGCCACCTTTGACAGTTAATTTACTTTCGTATATGCTTCTCAATTCCTCCTTTAAATCATAAGCTATGCTTAAAGAAGGTGACTTGGCAAGTATTTCAGATAGAGCTTCAATTTCTTCTTCTGACAAATCTTGATTGTTGCTTAAAAGCAAATAGCGATTTGTCAATCCTTTCAAGCCTAAATCAAGTCGCAATTTATTCAAAGATTTGTTGACTAGTTTCATCACATGAAATCTATCAATTATAATCGATGCTTTTGGGAAAACTTCTTTGATTACTTTTGGAAATCCTCCCCACATATCTACACACACTTCCTTGACTGACTCCCTGACAGACTGAGGTTGCCCCTTTAAGACAGCAATTATATCTTCACTTTTGTGAGAGTCAATTACTTCTATTAAAGAACTTTTGTCTAGATCGATTAGAACTGTTGCAAATCTCCCTTTTCCTTTACGACGACTAAATTCATCCAAACTCAATTTTTCTGGAAGTCCCCAGTCTTTTTTTTTAGCTCCCTTTCCGCAATTCTGCTAAATATTTGCTGGACTTGGGCTGGACTTAACTCTTCATTTCGACTTACTTGTTCGCAGCTTGATTCCTTGACTCTTTCGTAAATATATGCCTGATATCTTTCAGTAAATCTTTGTCTATTTTCCACCCATTCTAGCTGCTCAGTTGGATATCTTTTACACTGTCCACAATAAAATTTACGTCTAGGAACTTTCAAGTATACTCCAGCTCCAACAATCGACAAGTCTCTAATTAATCTGTGGCTAGTTTTTTGAATTATGTCAGTATAAGTTTGACAGTTAGGACAGTTAATACCTGCATTTATTATCTCTAATTGAATAAATGTAAAGCCAGCTTCTTTATAGCAAGTAAAAACCCTAGTATTTGGTAAGTTTAATAAAGAATTTAGATGAAAGTCCATAAAGAGGAGGAGTATAAAATGTAGCTGTCGCTACATTTTATACTATTTTCCGGGGAGAGCCCGGCTGCTAAGACCATCTGCTGTTAAACCCTTTTCCTTCAGATGTCCAGGTTTCCTCAAAACATGATCGTAAACAATACAATGAGGTCTTGGAAATTTGGCTTTTAACGTTTCCGCTAAAGTCTTTGTTAGTGAATATTCTTCAGTTACATCATTGAGTAATTTCAGCACTACCTCGGCGATTACAACCAAACTGGAGGTCCAGTATTCCCAGGTGCTACATGGGAGCTACGCAATAACGGTCAGATTATTGCCAAGGGGTACGGGCGGACTCCTCGTGCTGCGCTGTGGTTGATCCAAAAGTTCTTCCAACCCATTCGTGCTTCCTAATTTGGCGGTAGGGGCGGTGATTCATTCCGCCCTCTACATTCTCGCTCCGCACCAACAGGGCACCCACAAGGGGATGCCCCTACAGATTGTTATCACTCAACCACCACTAAATACCATGTTTAACCCCAAACAATTTCTCACTTTAGGATCGATCGCTACCGTACTTGCCACCTCGACTGTCTTCAACCCCACTCAAGCACAAGCCATGACTGGAGAAGAGGCTGTCAAAGTCATTCGAGTCTTCGGCGAATATATGGACAATCTCCAGAAAATCTTCCAACCCGCTCCAACCGCACCCCAGCCTGAAGATCGCAGCCCCAATCCTGGAACGAACGAACCCCAGCCCGAACCAGATCTCACCGAATTTGAATCCAACTAATTCATCTGCCCCACGTCAATTGCGGGGCGATCTTTTCACCTATTAATCAATCCGACATTACCATGATTATCGCCACTCCCGACCAAATTTCAGCACGCGATCGCCAACTAGCCACAATGAAAATTCAGCGGCAACATTTGTTAGCAAAATTAGCCCGACGAATCGAGGTGGCGATCGAGCTTGAAAATCGCTATCTCGCCTCCCAACTCCAATTCGAACGAGAACTGCTATTAAAACAACTATAAAACCCAACCCGTAAGTCGATAGTCATGGCATTTTGCGAGTTGAGCTGCTGGAGACACTACATACAGCATACCCAAATACTCGATCGTTTAGATGCTGCCGAGCGATGATAATTTCGATCGCAGTTAATTTAACCAAATCGATCGATCTTCAATTCTCCGTTGGCGCAGCCTCCGCTTTGCGGAATCGCACTCATAATCGTTAGAATATATATCGTGTAGCAAAATCGGCTAGTCTTGGAGTAGGAGTACGAACGACCATGATGCAAGTAAATATCGGAATCGAAGAAGATACCCGCGCAGAAATTGCTGCTGGGTTATCGCGACTGTTGGCAGATACTTATACTTTGTATCTAAAAACCCATTATTTCCATTGGAACGTCACAGGGCCGATGTTTCAAACTCTGCATTTAATGTTTGAAACTCAATATACCGAGCTAGCTTTAGCTGTAGATCTAATTGCCGAGAGAATTCGGGCTTTAGGATTTCCAGCCCCTGGAAGCTATACCGAATATGCTAAATTGAGTTCGATTCCCGAAACAACCAGTGTGCCCAAAGCGACGGAGATGATTAAACTCTTAGTTGAAGGACAAGAAGCTGTCTGTCGGACGGCTCGATCGATCTATGAGGCTGCGGAAAAAGCTAGCGACGAACCAACAGCAGATCTACTCACTCAACGGTTACAATTGCACGAAAAAACTGCCTGGATGCTGCGGAGTCTATTAGACCAATAATCGATCTTAATTTAAAATAGCTGTGGGGTGGGCGGTGCCCACCTTTTATTTTTATGTGATATGAATAATCCAACCAAGGAAGTAACTAGTGGGGCAAATCGCACGACCGTATTACAACAATTAATGCAAACAGCAGGTATTAATAGTTTCAAAGAATTATATCGATCGGCAGGAACTTCGGCACATACGATTAATAAAATCCGCGCTGGCGAACTTGGAACGCTTCGCTGGCAGACAATTCTAAATATTAGCAACAGTTTACAGATATCCGCGATCGAATTAATCGAGATATTTGGTGATAGATCGATCGCATCTACCGATCGAGAAATAGCCACACTCAAGCAAGAGTACGCTCATCTCCAACAGCAATTACAGCAACAAAAAGAAACCCTACTTACAGAGTTTCAACATCAAAGTTTGCAAGTTTTAGAATCTTTTCTCACTTATTTCCCAACCGCTAAACATGCGGCGATAAATAATCCTAATTTTCCAGCGACTAAACTATTTCCATTAGTAGGATCGATCGATCGATTGCTAACACAATGGGGTGTGAGTGCGATCGGATCTGTGGGTACCGAAATCCCTTACGATCCGCAATATCATCAATTAATTGAAGGTACTGCAAATCCTGGTGATTTAGCGACGGTTAGATATATCGGTTACCAACAAGGTGATAAATTATTGTTTCGTGCCAAAGTCCAGAAATAGCAATGAGTGAAGTGAGCTTAAATCTTGTTGTCATTCGCTCGATCGATATCGATGGATCTGCCAAATTTTATCGCCAGATCGGGCTATCTTTTGTCAAACATCAACATGGTAATGGATTAGAACATTTTGCTAGCGAAATTGGAAATGCTACTTTTGAGATTTATCCATGTCTTGAAGATGCTTCTCCCACAAAAGCAACACGAATCGGATTTCAAGTAACTGATGTAGATGTTGTTGTCAGCAAACTCCAGCAACAGGGATATTCGATCGTGTCGCTTCCTGCAAATTCACCATGGGGAAGACGTGCTGTAGCTATCGATCCAGATGGACATCGAGTTGAATTAACAGAGCCGTTATAGAATCAAATCATTTAAATAACTTTAAGTTTGTAGTTGTAAATCGGGGCGTTCTTCAGGGACGATCGCACCTTCAACGGGGCAAACTACCAGACAGATCCCGCAATCGATACAGGTATTAAAATCGATCCAGTACCAATCGGTACCTTTGGTATTTTTACCTGGAGCCTGGGAGATACAAGCAACGGGACAAGCTGCAACGCAGTCGGCGACACCTTCACAAACATTCGTAACGATCGAGTGGGACACAGTATTTTCTCTTGATACTTAAAGGTGATTGATAATTAATTTTGGATTTTGGATTGCATTCGCGATCGATTTTTGCGATCGAAAGCCAAAATATATAGCTTTAAAATTTAGCTAAGCCATGATTTTTGGTACTTTGAAGAAGTCTTCTTCTCGAGCTGGTGCTGCTTCAAAAATTCCTGCCAAATTCTGATAGGAAGATTGCTCATCGATTCGGGTAATATTACTAAGATCGATCGCCCGAGTCGTCGGTTCGACACCATCAGTATTGAGTTCGCTCAGTTGCTCGAAGTAGTCGAGAATGCTACTCATTTGCACGGCGTATTTTTCTTCTTCATCTGGAGTCAATTCTAATCGAGCCAGTAGTGCTACTTTATGAACTTGTTCGCGATCGAGCATGAGTTGATGGGGAGATAGGAGTTATTACTTTAACTAGTCACTGTTCACTGTTCACTAGTCACTAGCCACTAGCCACTAGCCACTAAAAATATATATCTATTTGCGATCGACCAGTAGTTTTCAGCCAGTTTTGCGCTTCGATATAGTTGTTGGGGGCAATTTTGATGGCTTGAATCCAGTATTCAGCGGCTTTACCTAATAATGCTTCACTAGCAGTCATATCGCCTTCCTCAGCGGCTTTTTCGCCTTGGTAGTGGTAGATGACAGCAATGTTATTTAAGGCTTGACAGAGGCGAGAATTGAGTTCGACGGCTTGGGTGTATAAATCTAAGGCACGACTGTGTTCGCCATTACTAGCATGAATCAAGCCCATATTGTAGAGGATGTAGCTCTTGTCGTAGTCATTTTCTTCGAGGCGGAGCGCTTCTTCGTAATTGTCTAGTGCTTCGGCGTACTCACCATCGGCTTGAGCGGACATCCCATCGCGATAGTAGACGAAAGCTTCCTTGGCACGTTTGTTGGTGGGCATGATCTTGAGGATCATGTCTGCCATGACGGTAAAGCTCTTATCGATGAAGTTATCGTTCTTCTGGGTTCTCGGCATAGTAGTTCGATCTAAAGCATTTTTACATATAGTTATCTATTTTAGCGTTCGCCGCGCTCGGTCGGAACCAATCCGATCGGCTCGATCGATAACTTTTATAACAAGCTCAGCTCATTTTTTGTGCGTGCGACACTCAAATTATCAACGATCGAATTTCGATCGTAGCCAACTCAGTGCTACATTTTAAAATTCCCTAAAAAAGTTATATTCCAATCGGGAACAGTTTTCGCGATGCTAGTAGCATCATGAATAAAATTTTCTGTCGGCGCGATATAAGCTTCACCAGGATAAACTGCTAACCTCACCACTGGATAATCTGGGAACGCGGACATAAATTTGTTTGGCAATCTGACCCCACGATAATCGCGATACACATCATCAGGATCGACAAGATCGAGCGTTTCAAAAATTTGCTCGAGCGTGAGATTAATCAGTAAGAAATACCGCACTTCACAACCGAGATTAATGCAGACTCGATTTCGAGCGAGATGGCGACGGCGAAAGGGTAAATAGTCCCAGCTATCTAAATGTAATCCGGCAAATAATCTGGCTGGTAAAAACTCGATCGCATTAATAGTAGAAGTAGGTAAATCCACATTACAGCGAATCAATTCGCGACAATCGAGATCGGGTGCGAGTGCATATTTTTCGACGATATATTGCTGAATTTGCGATCGAGCCGATTCATATTCAGGATGTGCGATGATTTCGGCGGCTGTAACAGCTTCGCCATATTCGCATTCTCCCCAGGTAATCAAATTGCGAATATTTGCAATCGTTGATTCTGGAAATTTGACGATCGCGATCGTCTTGCTACGATGTTCGCGATTTGCGGCAGTAATTAAGCTATCAATTTCTAAAGCTGTCGGCTGTCGCCAGGGTAGTTGGGGAATAAATGCTGGATGAGAATATTGTGGATATAGATCGGGTTCGATCTCAATTACACCCTCGCTCAAGCTAAATCGATCGACTGTTGCTAAATTCTCATCGATCGATATTTTGATACCCGATTTTAGGCGATTACTAGTTTCAACTAGACTAGACATGCGCGATCTCCCGATTGGTATCGATATTTTTCAACCGCTCTAAATTAATTGCCCCGCGCTCGATAATTCCTTCTTCCAAGAGTCGATATTCGATATATTGCAACATACCTTTTTGGACGATACAACGAATCGCGCCATTCTCATCTAATTCGTGATATTCATAACCATCTTCAGCGATTGGATAACCACTACACGATCCAAAAAACTTACAATCGACGCATGTTTGCTCCAATCTCTGTTCGGCTGCTAAGATCGATCGTTCGTGCTGGGGACTAGTATATAACTCGGCTAAAGGCGTAGTAAACAAATTACCATAACTGCGATCGATCTGATAGGCATCGGCATACCCATACATATCGCCAGTAATATTCACTAAATTAATTGCTTCCCATTCGCGCTTATCATAAAATTGACAAGCAGCTTGCGGATCGTAAAAATCTAGTACCGCTCTGACCATTTCTAATACCGGGGTAATCCAGGTAAGTCGATCGTCTTGCAACCACAAATCGAAGATAGCTTGAAAAGCTTTTAATACGTTGTGTGGGTCGATTTCAATGCCATCATTTTGGGTAATATTTTCAGTTTGATGGAGGGGTAGCAATCTAGCTGCTAAATCTAATTCGCGATAAAATTGATAGATTTGTTCGATATTATCGATATTTTTACGATTGAGGACAGTAATACAACCAAATTCGATTTTCTCTGCTCGCAAGCGATCGATATTTGCTAATACTCGAGCTTGCGAATCGCGACCATTTTCATAAGTTCGTAAGTCTCCCATGACATCGATCGAGACACCCACTCGATCGAATCCTTCAGATAATAACAACAATCGTTCGTCATCCAAGACGGTAAGATTGGTTTGAACGCCATTAGTAACTTGATAATTATCACCAGTAAAAATCTGTGATTGTAAGTCTAATGCTTCCCAATAAAATCTCGGTGGCAGCAGTAATGGTTCGCCACCGTGCCAAATAAAATGAATATCTGTAAAATGCTCTAGCGATCGATAATAACTCTCGATATGACGATATAGTGACTCGATCTGCGCCATCGTCATTACATCAGTTTTGTGCAGCTCGTTAAACTCATAGCAATACTGACAGCGCAAATTACATTGCTTGGATGTTTTGATTACAAATTGCGCCGTTCTGTGGATCATCACTACCTCTTTAAGTAAAATTTGCAAGTCTTTAACGATCGTTTGTCGCTCTGCTTTCTCGCTCGATCTCTACCGCAGAGGTCGTGAATTTAGGCGTGGATTTTGCTCCAGGTAAAGATTGTATTTTGCGATCGCCAGAACTTTTAACAACTGGAAAACTCTCGCCCAAGAATATCCTTTAACAAAACCACAGATCTTTTATAGTTACTAGACAAATCTAGCTGACGATCGATTTAGCGCCAGCTAGATTACTTATTTTAAAAATAACCGATCGACAAGATTACTTATCGGTTGAAGACTTAACTTTTTTCTCGACATCTACTGCCGAAGGGATCGATTTTGCTCCAGGGGCGGTTTGAAGTTTTTGATTGATATCGGCAGGTTTGCCAGATTTAACAAAAATAGGCCCTTCTTTAACAAATGGCTCTTTACCAGTTTGCTGCATTGCACCACCAGGAACGGATTGAATTTTCTTTTTACTGTCAACAGCAGGTTTGACTGTAGTAGTTTTCTTCATCTTGGGGGTGGTATTTGCTTCAGCAATTCTTAGATCGCCTCGCAAATAAGGATTGGCATCTGCTCTTACTACTGCTGAAAGTAGCATGGTGGAGACAGCGATCGTCGCGAACATTGCTAAGTTACAATTTTTACTTGGAAGACTCATGTTGTTACTTACCTCACTATGAATATTAATTGGTGAATCACAATCTCTGATGCTAATAACGCTAAAAAGGCGATCGGTTTATCACCAAATTCGCTCGCCTGCTAAATTTTTTCGCTTGACAATCGCCAAAAAATAGCTACGATTGGCGTGACGCAATCATAGCATAAAAACTGAAATATTTTGCTATCGGATGTAATTGAGCAACGGCGCGATCGATTGTTACTAGAGCCTAAACCGCTCGATGGAGATTGTAAATGCCTATGCTAATTAATGACGATCGGTAAGTTGAATCAACTCGACCTTATAACCGCTCGGATCTTCAACAAAGGCGATGACTGTAGTGCCATGCTTCATCGCTCCTGGCGGACGCACCACTTTACCGCCTTTAGTCGCAATAGAAGCGGATCGAGGCTTCTAAATCGCCGACTCGCAGCATTGTATGTAGTAAACGCATCGCCCTCTCAAAAATTTGGTAGCCTAATTTGCTCATAAAGGTCTCTTCAGGTCGTATGATAACGTGTTGGCACCTAGTGTTGCCACGGGACGAATAATTAGGGTGCTAAGCTACATTGTTGTGTAAGGATCGATCGCGATCGAAGGACGAGAGAAACTATGAACATGCCAGATATGGCGATTGCAGACATCAGAGCTAGAGAGATTCTCGATTCTCGCGGTCGCCCGACAGTAGAAGCGGAAGTTTATTTAGCCAATGGTGGCTTTGGCTTGGCTCAAGTTCCCAGTGGTGCCTCCACGGGTAGCTTCGAAGCACACGAACTGCGCGATGATGATGACAGCCGCTACGGTGGTAAAGGCGTGCTCAAAGCTGTTGCCAATATTGAGGATAAAATCGCACCAGCCTTGATCGGGATGGATGCCTTCGATCAAATCGGTATCGATCGCGCGACAATCGAGTTAGATGGTACGCCTACCAAGTCAAAATTGGGTGCTAATGCCATTCTCGCAGTCTCATTAGCTAATTCTAAAGCAGTAGCTAATGCGCTAGGCGTGCCGCTCTATCGCTATCTGGGCGGCCCGCTGGCCAATTTGTTGCCCGTACCGTTGATGAATGTGATCAATGGCGGTGCCCACGCCTCAAATAACGTTGATTTCCAAGAATTTATGATCGTACCTATCGGTGCGCCTTCTTTTAAAGAAGCGCTCCGCTGGGGTGCTGAGATCTTTGCCGCTCTGAGCAAGGTTTTAAGCCAAAAAGGTCTTTTGACTGGTGTTGGCGACGAAGGTGGCTTTGCGCCGAATTTAGAGTCCAATCAGGCCGCATTAGAGTTATTGGTAGCTGCGATCGAGTCTGCTGGCTATAAACCTGGCGAACAAGTCGCACTGGCTCTCGATGTCGCTGCCAGCGAATTTTACAAAGATGGTAACTACACATATGACGGTAGCAGCCACACCCCTGTAGAATTTATCGACTATTTAGCAGATCTCACTACTAAATATCCGATCGTCTCGATCGAAGATGGTTTGCATGAAGATGACTGGGCAAATTGGCAATTGCTGACCCAAAAAATTGGCTCGAAAGTTCAGCTAGTCGGTGACGATTTGTTTGTAACGAATACTAGCCGCCTGCGTCAAGGTATCGACCAAAAATCGGCAAATGCGATCCTAATTAAACTCAATCAAATCGGCACGCTCACCGAAACATTGGAGACGATCGATCTCGCAACGCGGAATGGATTTAAGTCCATCATCAGTCATCGCTCTGGTGAAACTGAAGATACCACGATCGCCGATCTTGCTGTCGCAACGCGCGCGGGTCAAATCAAGACAGGTTCGCTCTGTCGGAGCGAACGAGTGGCAAAATACAACCGCCTCTTACGTATCGAAGACGAACTCGGCGATCTCGCTATCTATGCTGGATTAAAATAATTTAAATTGTTACTAAGCGGCCTAATTTATCAGGGGATTTAGGCCGCTTTTTTTGATGCCTTTAAGAGCGCGCAATTGAATTTAACTATGCTGAATTTAGGATACAAGGGGCAATATCTTGTCTCCTAGTTCCACTCAGCTTAGAAGATGCAAGCAGTTAAAATCAAACTGATTTTGGTACCGATACCAATGGTAATAAGTTAGGGATTAATGATAATGTTGTTGCCGCTTATATCCGATTTGGCTCTCCCCCAAATCCGTTTGCCAGATAATCGATCGACACTAGTTCGATCGGTTAGAGCGAAGTATCGATCGGTTTTAATTAGCCTAATAAATATATGGAAATAATCGTTTAGTTGTTTGACAGTAGGCTAGATAATCGTCACCAAATTTCTCAGTTAGCAGCGGTTCCCAATCGAATGAGGTACATTTACTAGCCACTAGTCACCAGCTACTAGCCACTAAAACCACTAATAATGCCCTTCACTAGGATGAGAACCGCTATAGCTATTACCAGATCGGTGTTTTACTGTCGTCGGTACTCGATTTCCCAGGTGAGGGTGTCTTACCATTATTATTGGCTGGATCGGCTGAAGGGGACGGCGTGGGTGTCGGCGTAGATGGACTCGGCTGGATGCCGCGTGGTGAGGTGTAAGGCGTGAGTGTCGGCACAGGAGTAGGTGTTGAAAGCGGGCTAGGTGTTGGCGAAGGAGTGGTCGTGGCTGCGGGTGAAGGTACCTCGATCGGAATTGGCGATGGACTAGCGACGGGACTGGGTTTTGGGGTAGCGGGAATGACTACTGGCGTACGCTCGACTTTTGGTGTCGGTACAGGAATGGGCTGGGGACTTACCGACTTGCTCGGAGTCGGTTTCGGGGTCGTTACTGGTGCATTACAAGCAGTAATCTGATTGTTATAGACCCATCCAGTCGAATTATCAGCCATCTGAATCTGCACGAAAGCATCTTTTTCGGCAAGGAAGACTACCTTTGTCCCCTGGGGAATATTCGCTTGAATTGTGGCATCGCGCTGGGGTTGCGATCGGACCCTAGTTGTTGGTAGATCTGTCGGCGTGGCGATCCGACAGAGATCGGATTTGACCGCATCAGCGAAACTACTTTTATTTAAGATGTTAGTGCTGAACCAGATAAAACTGGCTACTGCTGCTGCGATCGCGCCAATACCAGCCACCAGGGGAAACATACTACCCGATGGGGATTTGTTCGGGGCGCTACGCTGGGGTAATTCCGTGGGTGCGGATGGAGCGGTCGATCGACCAACAACGACGGTAGCTTGGGACTCGCTGCTAGGAGATCGCGGCGGAATTGTCTGTACGTAAGTTTCAGCTTGCGGTACCACACCACTAATCAACCCATTAACGGCGGCGAGCGCCTCCGCTGCTGTCAAATAGCGATCTCGGAAGTGATAGCGAGTCATCCGCTGGAGAATGGCAATTAACTGGGGATTGGCAACTGTCAGGTGTTCCCATTTGAGTTCGCCTGTGCGATCGTCTTCAGCCAGCTCGTAGGGGTTGGATCCAGTTAATGCTTGGATGCCCAGCATGCCCAAGGAATAAATATCGCTACTGGCGCGAGGATTGCCTGAGGCTTGCTCGATCGGCATATAGCCTGGAGTCCCGATCGCGACTGTCATTGTATGTTGTCCGTGCGCTACCTGCTGATTGCGGACTTGTTTGATCGCCCCAAAGTCGATCAGTACCAATCGGCGATCGCTACTGCGCCGCATGATATTGTCCGGCTTGATATCCCGATGGATCACGCCTTGGCCGTGAATAAACACTAAAATCTCTAAGACTTCCTGCAGCAGCTCGATGACCTGTCGATCGCCCCATTTGGTGCCATTGGTTAGCTCTTTCGAGAGGGGATGGCCAGGGACATATTCTTGAACTAAATAAAATTCCTGGTCTTCTTCAAAATAAGCCAATAACCGAGGGATGCGATCGTGATTTCCCAATTGTTGCAAGACGATCGCTTCTTTTTCAAATAGCTTCCGTGCGATCTCCAACACACCAGGATCGGCACTAGCAGGTTTGAGATGCTTGAGTACGCATTTGGGATTACCGGGGAGGTGTAAGTCTTCGGTAATATAGGTTTGCCCAAATCCCCCCGCTCCCAAAACCTGAAGGATGCGATAATGTCCCGCTAGTAACTGACCGATCATTGATAAATCATTAATAAAGTATTCTGCTAATCGTCGGCCGAGCGCGGGTAAATCATCGATATATTATATTATCGACCGATCGAGCGCCAATGTTAAGGAGTAGGTAGACACAATTACAGATCGACTATTTGTGCCACTCTACTTAATATCCCCATATTAACTGACCGATCGCTATTATTTAGCAGTGAGGAATCTCAACTTTACCGATTTGATTCGATCGGGACTGAGTGAGCGTTGCTGAATTGAGAACGGAGCGAGAGTTTAGATCCGTTGTGGCATCAGCCGAGCAAGGCGTGACGCAGATCGACTCGACTCAGATCGACATCAATGAGTGAGGCATCACCAAAATCGGTATGTTCGAGAATTGCCCGATCGAGAACCGCGCCCCGGAGATCGGCTTGCGATAGATTTGCACCAGTCAGATTGGCGCGGCTGAGATCGGCACCCGTCAAATCGACACCAGTCAGATTGGCATAGCGCAAGTCAGCACCGACGAGATTGACTTGCCGCAAATTTGCTCCTTGCAAATCTGCCAAGCGTAAATCTGCTTTGCGTAACGATGCCCGATCGCCATCGAGGAGCACCAAGGTGGCGCGAATCAAGTTCGCACTATCGAAGTTCGCGGACATGATGCTAGCTTTAGTGAGATTCGATCGCCATAATGTTGCTCTAGTTAAAACTGCTGCGGACAAATTAGCACATTGCAAATTCGATCCCGACAGATTAGCATTCGCTAAATCGGATTGACTCAGATCGATCGCTCTCAAACATCTTTCCGTCAGACAGACATCCGATAAATCCGCCAGCATAAAGTCTCGCTTGCCATTTTCGTATTGCCGGAGCAATTCATCGGTATTCATCGTCAATGCCTTAAAATTTATTTACCCAATCTTGAAATCGATCGCTCATCGGGACAATGTGCGGGTGGAGCGGCTGTACCGATGAATTTTGGCTGAATTTACGTAACTTGCCAGAGTTTGTTACTTATTATTAATAATTGTAACGAAATCCAAATAAAGTTGCAAGTACGGTACATGAGGCTGAGTCATTGCCCCAATTAAGAAGTAATCGGTGGCAGCTGACTCGATCGAGACCTCTAGCCGACCTTAATCCGCCCTAAATTAACGTTATCCAATTGCATCATGAATGAGTCAATCGCCGCCTTTCGATCGGCAGCATTAGCAGCAGCAAATCCGCTCGCCGCGATCGAGCGCGAGGTCAACCGCAGTGGCGATCGACTGACGATCGCCGATCGCCTGAGCTACGATCTCGGTGCTTGGGAAATTCGGTGTATCGCGCTCGGCAAAGCTGCCGTCCCCATGGCTCAGGCGATCGCGGACATCCTCGGCAGCGATCTTGCTAGTGGATTGGTGGTTACTAAACACGCACATGTAGGAACTGTCAGATTTCCAGCAGGCTGGGAAGTCATCGAAGCCGGACATCCGACCCCAGACGAGTGCAGTTTAGCTGCTGGCGATCGGGTGGAAAATTTTTTGGATAATTGTACCGAGCGGACTTTAATAATTGCCTGTATCTCAGGTGGTGCCTCTGCCTTAGTCACAGCACCCAGAGCGTGGAGTGCGCTCTGGCAAATGTTAGCGGTACTTTCACCCCAAATGCTGCAACTAATTCATGCTGCGCTCCAGCGTCAGGATATTAACATTGATACCATCGCTGCCCAGATGACGATTCCCTTAACGGTAATGCAAGCGATTAATACATCATTATTAAATTGTGGTTTAGATATCGAAAACATCAATGCCGTCAGAGCGCAACTCGATCGACTCAAAGGTGGGGGCTTGGTGGAGCGAGCTTTGCCAGGGCAAGTCGTAGGGTTAATTTTATCAGATGTAATCGGTGACTCGATCGCGGCGATCGCTTCAGGACTAACCAACCATCCAGCGGCTGAAAACATCATCATCGGTAGCAACCGTCAAGCTTGTAACGCCGTCGCTGACACCGCCACCAAGTTGGGTTATCATCCGCAGATCGTCACGACAACATTAGCTGGCGAAGCACAGGTGCGCGGTCGCGAAATCGCGCGCGAGATCCTAACCCAGCCGCCCAAAACTGTCTTAATATATGGTGGTGAAACTACAGTCACGCGAGCGTCTGAGTGTCAGGGTAAAGGCGGACGCAATCAAGAATTAGCTTTGGCAGCAGCGATCGAATTAAGTACTCAAGCGACTCCAGCATGGGTGGCAACGTTGGCTACCGACGGTACCGATGGCCCTACAGATGCAGCAGGGGCGACAGTAACCGAATGCACGATCGATCGCGCGCTCGAATGCGGGTTAGATGCTAAACTGGCACTCGATCGTCACGACAGTTATCGATTCTTTGAGAAATTGGGAGATCTGCTGCGGATTGGCGCGACGGGGACTAATGTGGCAGATATCACGATCGCGATTCGGCCCGAATAGGAGGTAATTAATGGATAATTTTCAGACGATCGAAGTGCGGTGGTTTTATCCTGGCGAATTACCTGCAGCGGTTAGCAACTGGTTCGAGACAATGGGAGCACGGCTGGAAAATATCGACACTCGATCGGATTTTTATCTCCAATCTAGTTCGCCAGATGTCGGAGTCAAGTTACGTCAGGGCAATCTTGAAGTCAAATATCGGCAGCAAGAGTTAGGCCAGTTTGCCATCGATGGCATGGTAGACAGCCGCATCGAGCAATGGTCGAAGTGGATTTGCCTGGATGATGGCGGCGGATTGTCGCCAACTAAACTAGCCGATAAACCAGGTTGGCTCAAAGTCAATAAAATCCGCGATCGACGGCTGTATCGAGCCGAATTTGGCGATCCGATTTCACTTACCCAAATTGCAACACCAGCAGCAGATATCGCCGCGATCGAACTCACGCAATTGCAAGTGCGATCGCAAACCTGGTGGACGGTCGCCTGTGAATATTTTGGGAAGGATCTCGATCTCGATCGCCAGTTTTTACCATTAGTTAGGATGCTGTGTGCTGGAAGTCCGCTATCTACATATCAAGCGAAGGTTTCTTGTGGATATCCGCAGTGGTTGGCGGCGATCGAGTGAAAAGTGGAACGGATAGTTAATCGCGGTCGATTACGGTAATCCACTCTTCAAGATCGGTGGTTCCACGGATTTAGATTGCCACTAATGTTAGTTATATTTGATAAAGCATTGGTATTTAATCTCGCTCTTTAAATTTAAAATTACTCATGACTGGTGCTGAGATCGCGATCGTTGCTGGAATCTGTTTATTATTTTTAGCGTGGCAACAACGCCATCGACTTCGCGGTCGCGGGCGGCATAATGCCAGCCGATCTGTACTCAGACCGCAGCATCGCCACCTCGAACGTAAATTATTAAAATTACTCGGTGGCAATCGGAATACTGCCGATCGGTTGATCCAGCAATCTCAACTCAAACATCCCGATAAATCCGCAGATTGGCACTGGGAGAAAGCAATCTACGATCTAGAACGCGATCGGTGGAGATAGATAAAAGGGGAAAGACAAAAGGAATTAGCGATCGGCTCGAATAAGCAATAATAACTAACAACCAATAACAAGAGATGGAATATATACCAGGAGCAGTTGCCTATTTTATTGGAGGATTTTTAATCTGGGCGAGCAAGACATTTATCTGGAAAATTGCTCATCACTGGGCGACAATTTGGGTAGCTGATGCTAGCCAAGCTAATAGTCAAATTCTATCTTTAACATTCGTACTTACTGGATTGATTTTAGTTGGAATTGGTGTCTTTGTGTGGTCGCTGGCCAATCATATCAATTACAAAAATACTGAAAAAGGATTTATTGCCAACCTTGCAGGTGGCCTGGGCATCGCCACTGCATTCGGCCAAGATTTATGGTTGAATCAAATTGCGACTAATTTGACAACATACACAGATTAGGGAATTAAGTTTGTAGTTGTTTGTGATTACTTATTGGGATCGCCCCTTTACCCTTTCCGCCACTGTTGCGCTACGATAAGGTGTGCGTTACCAAGTTAAATCTCATTCATGGCCCGATTGCCGACTCTAACTTACGATCGCGGGACATTGCTGTTACATCCACCAGCTCGGAGTAAAGGCTGGATGGAGTATGCGACATGGGACGATCGCGTAGAGAAATTTCGGATACCGGGCATCAATTATCGCGAAGTTGTCGAATCGCTGCAACACGAGCAGACTGACTTCATCGATAAAGCCAAAGCCTTTGTAGTACTCGACCTAAACTCCCAACTCAACCTCGAACCCTATCCCCATCAAGCAGCGGCGCTATTGGCTTGGAAACAGGCAGGGAGGCAGGGTGTGGTCGTCTTACCTACCGGAGCTGGTAAAACGCTAGTAGCACAGCTTGCCATCGCAGCTACCCCCCGCAGTACGTTGATTTTGGTACCGACGATCGACTTGATGCATCAGTGGTACGCACAGTTATTGATAGCTTTTCCTGGTACGGAGATCGGCTTATTGGGTGGCGGTTCGCGCGATCGCACGCCGATTTTAATTTCCACTTATGATAGTGCGGCAATTCAGATCGAATCTTTAGGTGATTTATATGGTTTATTGATTTGCGATGAATGCCATCATTTACCGACAGATTTTTATCGCGTTGTTGCTGAATACTCGATCGCGCCATATCGGTTGGGATTGAGTGCTACCCCCGAACGGAGTGACGGCAAACACGAGGATTTAACGTTATTAATCGGGAAGGAAGTATATCGCCAAACAGCAGCCGATTTAGCGGGTTCGGCATTAGCACCTTATCGCGTCGAACAGATCAAAGTTAAATTAAGTCCCGAAGAACTCAACCGCTACCACGAATTAATTCAAGAACGCGATCGCTTTTTACGCAGTCAAAAAATCTCATTTGGAAGTATAGATGGGTGGCAAAAATTCATCAGAGCGAGTTGTCGATCGACTGAAGGTAGACGGGCGATGTTAGCTCACCGCGAAGCTAAGGAAATTACCCTTTCGACGAACGGTAAATTGCGAATTTTAGCCGAAATTCTGGAACGGCACTACCCCGAATCGACGCTAATTTTTACCAGCGATAATGCCACTGTTTATCGGATCGCTCAAACTCTATTAATTCCAGCGATTACTCACCATACTCCTGTCAAAGAACGGCACGAGATTTTGACACATTTTCGCGAAGGTACCTATAAAACGCTAGTAGCATCACAAGTATTGAATGAAGGTGTCGATGTACCCGCAGCCAGTATTGCCGTGATTTTATCCGGTACGGCTTCACCACGGGAATACATCCAGCGCCTGGGACGAATCTTACGCAAAGGCAAAGCTGATAAACAAGCAATCTTGTATGAGGTAATCAGTGAGGGTACGAGTGAAGAGCGTACTTCTGCGCGACGACGCGGCGAGCTGCCAGAAGATAACCGCCAGCAGCCATCAGCATCAGCAAAAATCATTCAATTACCGCTGAAGTACGATCGGGAGATCGATCGACCGCTCAAAGTTGCCGAAGCCGATCTCCCGCCGCCACCACCCGATCCGGATGGTGGATTGAAGTATTAACGGTTAAATAGATTTACAAATAACGAAGCAAATACCCTTAACCCAAACTCACGTTAAGTAATGAAGAGCCAGCTTTTATTAGAGGCTGTCTGAAAAGTTATTTTTAATACCCGTAGTTGGTGTGAATCCCCCTAAATCCCCCTTAAAAAGGGGGACTAAGACTCTGGCTCCCCCTTTTTAAGGGGGTTGGGGGGATTAGATTTAGGCTTTTCAAACACCCTCTTAGCGATCGCTAAAATATATATACTTTAAATTACATCTAATCTTGCTCTATCTCCAGCATTAATAATGATTTGGGCGCAAGCATGAGCATCAGAAAGAGCATTGTGATGTTGAAGTTTAATGTCTAGTCTACGACAAACATCAGATAATTTAGTGGGTCTGATTTGCCAATGTTGACGAGCCAATTGCACCGTACATAAGAATTTGTAAGATTGACGTTTTAATCGATAAGTTTCCCGACAGGCTGCTAAAACTTTGCGATCGAAACTAGCATTATGTGCTGCCAGAAAATCTGCCCCTTCTAGAAAATCATCGATCTGCGGCTGAAGTTCGGCAAATGTCGGCTGTCCCGCAACCATCGACCAATCGATATCGTGAATATAGGTAAATTCAAACCAACTTGTCGGCGGACGAATCAGATATTCTTTTTGCTCGACTACTTGAAAATTTTCTACTTTGACTAATCCGATCGCGCAGGCACTATCTGCATTGCGATTGGCTGTCTCAAAATCGATCGCGACAAAATTCATATAAAAACTATTGAGAGGGAATAACCAATCGAGACAGATAAATTTTTATAAGTAGATGGGCGTATTTAAATATAAGATATCGTGTAGGGTGGGCACTGCTCACCAGATAGGTTTCAGGCATAATCTATTTTATAAATAATTGCACCTACCTACTTACTTACCAACAAATTGCTCGAATAGCTTTTTTCCAGCGTTAATATTCCGAGCGACGATCGCGTTTAAATCCTACCATTATCCAACTCGATGTTCGATAATATGTGTCGAACTAATCCATTCACCTTTATCGTTATAACTCCGCATCAGTCGCTGGCGTTCGTTATCGCTCAGCAGCCAACCCGTTTCGACAAAAAATGGTTCTCGATGACTGACCTTGAGCGGTACGTTACTCGAACCGCCATCTGGTAACAATAAAATCCGCCGTGGCGGACCTTCGTCAAATTGAATTTGCTTACCTGTAATTGTGGCAGTTGAAGAAATAGTGCGTCCGGCATAAAATAATTCTTGTTGCAATCTACGATTACCAATATCTCGAATAATTAAGCTAGTCGCGATCGATTCTAACGGTCTACCATCTGGGTAAAAAGTCTGGGCGATGCCTTCCCATTTGCCAAATAATTGCTCTACATCTAGCTGCGGACGTTCTGGGGCATTCGTGCCACTCCGAGCTTCGCGAATGAACACGAGTTTCGTAAAATTGCTATCGCGATCGAATAATTGGACGAACCGCAAGCGCCGATTGGGGGAGACAAAGCCGTATTCTGCACCAAATTCTGAATATGGGGCAACTTGCAACGAACCTTTAGAAAATGCCCCAGTATCGAAAAAGATAACTTGCTTACCGAGCGATCGATACTCTTGTAAGATATCCGAAATCGGTGGTTCGGTATAACCACCCGCTGGAAAGCGTCGCAAGTGGAGAGTTACCAATTTATTATCTTCGGCACCTGATAGCTCGAGAATCGAAGGAGTTGAATCGAGTAATTCACCCTCGATCGATACATTGGTAAAAGAGCCTTGCCATTCACCTAGATTCTGTAAAAAATTTTCCCAATTACTATTCATGTCATCCCAATTTAGCCACACCCTCTCACTATAAGCCGTCAGCGTCGGGATAAACAATCGACCGCTAAACCCCGTGGTAGGGGCAATTCATGAATTGCCCCTACCACGGTGTTCATACCCTAAATCAGCAACACCCAAAATTTTAGATTGGGAATACTCACATCTTGCACCAATACAGAAAGACTAGTAAAAGCAGAGATCTTAGGGTACCCACAAGGGGCACCCCTACGCAATTAACCTGTAGGGGTGCCCCTTGTGGGTACCCTGGAGCTAGGGTTAACACTAGTATTTTCAAACTGGTGCAAGATGTGAGAATATCGATCGCGATCGATCGAGTCGATACTAGAGACACTTTCAATCGCATCGGTGGTAATCTCCCCGAACTCAAGAGAGAGATTTCCCAGATCATTCAGTCGCACCTAGCTCTTTTAGTACATTAACTATGGTTTGCAAACTTTGAGTTTGTCCTTGTGCGCGAAATAATTTTGCTGCTTGACGAAAATCTTGAATCGCTCCTGCTTTGTCGTTCAACTTATCATATTTCAGAGCACCCCGATTGGCGTAGGCTTGGGCAAATTGAGGAGCGAGGGCGATCGCGCGATTGGTATCGGCTAAAGCACCTTGAATGTCATTGAGCTTTTGATATTTCAGAAGACCCCGATTGATGTAAGCTTCGACAGATTGAGGATTGAGGGCGATCGCGCGGTTGAAATCGGCTAATGCACCTTGGCTGTCATTGAGCTTTTGATATTTCAGAAGACCCCGATTGATGTAAGCTTCGACAGATTGAGGATTGATGGCAATCGCACGGTTGAAATCGGCTAATGCACCTTGGCTGTCATTGAGCTTATCATATTTCAGAAGACCCCGATTGCTGTGGGCTTCGACAGATTGAGGATTGAGGGCGATCGCACGGTTGTAATCGGCTAATGCACCTTGGCTGTCATTGCGCTTTACATATTTCAGCGTGCCCCGATTCATATAAGCTTGGGCAAGTTTGGGATTGAGGGCGATTGCTCGATCGTAATCGGCTAGAGCACCTTGGCTGTCATTAAGCTGTTCATATTTCAGAAAACCCCTATTATTGTAGGCTGGGGCAAGTTGAGGATTGAGGGCGATCGCACGGTTGAAATCGGCTAATGCACCTTGACTGTCATTAAGCTTTGCATATTTCAGACTACCCCGATTAAAGTAGGCTAGAGCATATTGAGGATCGAGAGCAATTGCCCGATCGTAATCGCTTAGAGACTGCCGAAACTCTTGAAGCTGTTCGTAGACAATTGCACGAGTGGAGTAAGCAAACGTGTAGCGGGGATTAATTTGAATTGCCTTGCTCAATTCTTGAATCGCTGCGCGTTTTCCAGCAACTACATCATCTCCAGGCTCTACAATTTTATTAAATCCAGCAATAAAGTACTCATCAGCACTGACTGCTACTTGCGAGCTAGTTGTTGTCAAGGTGGAGGGCGGGCGATTCTCGCCGATCTCGATCCCCGTACTTGCCATACCGCTTACTAGCCACCGGATGGGAATGCCTCGGTTTACGCCAATTTTGCTACCGACTTGGTATGACTTATTATCAAGCTGGGTATTTTCTCTAGCTCGTTCGCCTTGTCCGTGAATAGCCACCAACTGACCATTGCGATCGAACACGCCGCCCCCACTCATTCCTGGTAAGGTAACGGCATTATAAACAATACTGTAGCCGCCGCGATCGTCCGTAATGCGGCGATCGACTACTGCAATTACTTTCCCCTGATTGAAGCTAAACCCAGGCTGTGCGAGCGGGAATCCAGCGGCATACACCACATCATTTGCTTTTAAGGTGTTAGCAGTACCTAACTGTACGACTGGATATTTGCGATTACTCCGAAATTGGACAATCGCCAGATCGAGATCGGTACCGATGAGTTTGACGCTAGTAGCTGTGACTCGATATTTTTGTCCATCTGCCAATCCCAGCTCGTAAGTCTCTCCCGCTGGGACTTTTTTGCGACTGCCACTTCCACAGATGACATGGCGATTGGTGGCGATCGTGTAGAGATCGCCTTGATGCGCGATAATTATTCCCGAACCGACACTCTCATCTTGCTGCAATCGAATCTCGACTGTCACGCCCCGCGCGATCGACTTTACTTCTGCCTCTGACTTTGCCGCCATTACCGCTGGCTGCACCAGCACTACCTGCGTTCCTACCAACGCCGCAGTCAAAAACCAAGAAGAACGTGACATATTTTTACGATCGGATCGAGATTATCTTTATCTTACAATGTCACTCGATCGCATCCAAGATTCGATCGTCGTAATCAGGCGATCGCTGGAGGATTTTAGTTAACTCACCTTAAGTTGCTACCTATAACCCCAGCGGTTAAAACCGCCGCTAGTGATACAAAGTCCGGTTGTTACCGCTCGCAGCAACAGCCTGCCTGCGCGGACTGAATTTCCTAGTCCGCGCAGGCGGACTTTGCAATGTGAGCCACGATTTTAATCGTAGGTGGAGCCGGAACGGAGCCAATATGCTTAACCCGAACTTACATAAAGTACTAAAACTATCCACTAGCCAAACAACTGTAAATCTTAACAACGTTCGCGCGATCGACTAACCCCAAACATAACTGGAAATGTTAAAATCTACAGCTATGGCTAGGGGTGTCCGAAACCGATCGGGCTGAGAACATACCCTCGCACCTGAGACTGGGTAATGCCAGCGGAGGGAAGCTGTTTATCAAAGGACAAGTGAATATGCGTGCTGAATGGATTGCCAAACGTAGCGGACAAGCCAATGTCTCCCAGATGCACTATGCGCGTCAAGGTGTAGCAACGGAAGAAATGCACTATGTTGCCAAACGCGAAAACCTGCCCGTAGAGTTGATTCGATCGGAAGTCGCTCGCGGACGGATGATTATCCCCGCCAATACCAATCACGTTAATTTGGAACCGATGGCGATCGGGATTGCGTCTAAATGTAAAGTGAATGCCAATATCGGTGCATCGCCGAACTCTTCCAACATGCAGGAAGAAATCGATAAGCTGATCCTCGCCGTCAAATACGGTGCCGATACCGTGATGGATCTCTCCACTGGTGGCGGCAATCTCGATGAGATTCGGATGGAAATCATCAAAAATTCCCCCGTACCCATCGGTACCGTGCCGATTTACCAAGCATTAGAAAGCGTCCACGGCAATATCGAAACCCTCAAACCCGATGATTTCTTGCACATCATCGAGAAACACGCCCAGCAAGGGGTAGACTATCAAACCATTCACGCTGGCATCCTGATCGAACATCTACCTCTAGTCCGCAATCGGATTACTGGGATCGTTTCCCGTGGCGGTGGGATTTTAGCTCGCTGGATGCTGCATCACCACAAGCAAAACCCACTCTATACCCACTTCGACGACATCATCGAAATCTTCAAAAAGTGTGATGTCTCGTTCAGCCTCGGTGATTCACTCCGTCCTGGTTGTACCCACGACGCATCCGACGAAGCGCAACTCGCCGAACTTAAAACTCTAGGTAATCTCACTCGCCGCGCTTGGGAACATGATGTCCAAGTGATGGTAGAAGGCCCCGGACACGTGCCGATGGATCAGATCGAGTTCAACGTCAAAAAACAGATGGAAGAGTGCTCTGAGGCTCCTTTCTATGTCTTAGGGCCATTAGTAACCGATATCGCACCTGGTTACGACCATATCACCTCCGCGATCGGGGCGGCAATGGCTGGCTGGTATGGGACTGCCATGCTCTGCTACGTGACTCCCAAAGAACACCTGGGTTTACCCAATGCTGAGGATGTTCGCAATGGGCTGATTGCCTACAAAATTGCCGCTCACGCTGCCGATATCGCCCGTCACCGTCCAGGCGCACGCGATCGCGATGATGAGCTGTCTCACGCCCGTTATAATTTCGATTGGAATCGTCAATTCGAGCTATCTCTCGACCCCGAACGGGCGAAGGAATATCACGATGAAACTCTGCCCGCAGATATCTACAAAACTGCTGAGTTCTGCTCGATGTGTGGGCCGAAATTCTGCCCAATGCAAACAAAAGTCGATGCCGATGCGTTGACTGAGTTAGAGAAGTTCTTAGCCTTGGAAAAAGAACCGTCGCGAATTGGGTAATTTAGGTTAATAGTAACGCGATCGAACCTGTGAGAGCGCAGCCATATCCCCGACTTCTTTCTAGAAGTCGGGGATATTACTTTAATCGATCGGTGTTGTCAAGCAATAGAAATCGGGAATAATTAATGATGTTAGTTTAGCAAGTTGGAGAAATGATGGGATTATTAATGAATGAAGTGTCATTCAATGGTCGAACACCTATCTTAACTGATATTGTTGATAAAATTAGCGACATTAGTGGGCTAGAAATATCGATCGAAGACAAGCCAGATAGTCACTACGGTTTCAATGCTTATTTATCATTTAGCGATACCCCCGACAATCAATTGCAAATCGACGATCGAAGACCTACTAATTCATATATACTCAGATCTTCACTGTCAGAAGATAATGAATCTATCGATTCTCAAACAATTAACTTGCGAATGTATTTGGGTCAGGAGGAAACATTATTTTTTATCACAACTATTGCCTTAGAACAACTTGGCGGATCTTCTAGATTCTCCCTGTCTGAAGAAATGAGACAACAATATTCAACAAAACTCACATCTTCTGAACTTAAGGGGCGATATCAACTCATCGGGATGGCAATACTTTGCTTTTATATAATCTTGATAGTTTCATTGCCAGTACTCATTCCTTACTGGATAATAAGGGGCATAATTTTTTCGAGACAGCTTAAAGATCTGCGTAATAATCTAGATAAATATTTGGAAGATTGAAATCGAGTGCTTGGGGCATAATCTCGACAGTGTAGTTCATGATTTAGGCTGTTGAAGCTTGCTCCTCAGTATCTCTAGAGCTGGAATGGCTGCAACTGCTTGTCCTTCAGCTAGCTCGCCTAGTCCTTGTCTAATGCCAGCAGTTGTTTCAAGATACTCAATGCGATCGAGTAGCTGCTGATAACCTTCAGCACTTTGGACGACTAGCTCGGATACTCCATTAATAGTAAGGACTATTGGTGACTTTGTACCTTTGAGTCGATCGATAAAACTGGTAGTGTTACGCTTGAAATTAGAAAGAGAGTTGATGTCACGACTGATGTTGAGCATAAAATTTGCATCATATATCATGCTTATATGATGCCACGGTGATTCGATCGATGTCAAATTCGATCGCTCGATCGGGTTTGGACGGCAAATTTTGAGGTAGGTTAAAATAGATCTTAGGCAAAAGAAGATGACGAACTGGATGCTGAATTCGATCGATGGGAAGCTACTAGCGATGAAGATGAAGCGCAAATCGAAGCAATGCTGATAGGCAAATTTTAATGGTTCGATGGATATATTTTAGTATTGAATTTGCCCACTCTACATATTCGACCTACATTCAGCAGGTTAGATTTAAAATAAAGTATTTTTATTAAAGCGAGTTCAGAGGAGTCAAATGTCGCCAAGCAATAAGATCGAGGTACAAGACATAGACCACCTAGGTATAATTGCGGCAATCATCGATGATATTGGAATAGTAGAGATAATCGATCGAGAGCTAGGAAGCCATCCACAAGAGAAGGTGAGTGCGGGGCAAGCAGTGAAAGCGATGATTTTGAACTGTATGGGTTTCTTAACCGCTCCATTATATTTATTCAGTGAGTTTTTCACAGGAAAAGCTACTGAGCACCTAATTGGCAAAGGAGTAAAAGCAGAGTACTTAAATGAAAGTAGGCTGGGAAGAGTAATGGATCAAATATATGGATATGGAATTACATTGCTTTTTGTGAAAATAGCATCAGAGATGGCTAATAAGTTTGGGATTAGCAGTAAGAATGGACATCTTGATGGTACCAGTATTTCGGTAGATGGGCAATACAGAATAGAAGGAGAAGACGAGACTTTAGTAGAGAATGAATCATCAGAACCAATAGGAATCACAATAACACAAGGATATTCGCGAGACCATCGCCCAGACTTGAAGCAATTCACACTGCATTTGCTGACAAGTGAAGAAGAAGGAATACCATTATTCATGAATGTAGGGAATGGGAATACAGCAGATCAAAGTGCTTTCCCTGAAGTGATTAAAGCATTTCGTTCACAATGGCAAGGAGAACAGATTGATTTATTCACAATGGATGCAGCATTTTATAATGAACCAAATATCAAAGATTTTGGTGATAGTATCAAATGGATTAGTCGAGTACCAGAAACAATAAAAGCTGCACAGGAACTAACAGAGAAACTATTGCCTGAGCAGTTTACCGAATCCGATGATAAAGGATACCGCTTTTGTACTGTTTGCAGTAATTATGCAGGTGTTAATCAGCAATGGGTGGTAGTCGAAAGTCGGCAACGGATGGAATCAGATTTGAAAAGTTCTGCCAAAAAGATTGAGAAGTTATTGAAAGAGAAAGAGAAAAAACTTGATAGTTTAATGAATAAAGAATTTGCTTGTGAATCGGATGCCATAAGTGCAATGAATGAGTTCAAAAAAACACTTAAATATCATAATATTGATGAATTGCAAGTTTTAGCTCAAGCGCATTATGCCCAAAAAGGTCGTCCTAGTCTTAGCCAAAAACCCACTCATCACTCTTTTCATATTCGAGCAAGTCTCGTGGAGAATTCTTTGGCCTTAGCCACACTTCGGCAAAAAGCTGGCCGTTTTGTTCTTGCTACTAACTCGCTTGATGACCAAAAATGGTCAGATAGCAACATCTTGCGCGAATACAAAGGTCAACAACCCACTGAGCGAGGATTTCGTTTTCTCAAAGACCCTTTGTTTTTTGCTTCTAGTATTTTCCTCAAAAATACCAAAAGAATTATGGCTCTAGCTATGCTCATGACCTTAGCATTGATGGTTTATAGTTTGGGGCAACGTCAACTCAGACTGGCATTACAACAGGCTAGTGCCACTTTACCTGACCAAAAGGGTAAACCGAGTGTTCGTCCAACCTTGCGCTGGATACTTCAGTGCTTTCTTTCTGTCCATTTAGTTTTTCTTGACGACATTAAGTTCCAGATCAAGCTCTCTGCACGACAACTTCTTATTCTGCAATTTCTTGGTGTTTCCTCTCGCAAATATTATTTTTTGTCGTGAACAACCTGCTGAATGTAGGATTCGATCGAGCTGCCCATAGTTAAATTATTTCGACATTACTTTCCATTGCCAACGATCGAGTCTTTAAGATCTGGAACGTGGTAGAAAGGGCACTCGTGTTATAATCTAATCGATAGCTTAAGTTAAAATCTATCTATAAATATAATTATGAAAATAGATGAGATAAGCCGTGACGAACTCAAACAAATAATGAAAGAAGCGATTGCAGAGGTTTTGTCTGAGATGTCAGTAGATAGCGATGGCAAAATTAAGCCAGAGATCGAACAGCAATTACTATCCATTCGCAAACGTCGCCACCAAGAAGATCGAACGCTTTCCGCCGACGAGTTAAAAAGAAGCTTGGGCTTAATGTAGCTATGAGCTACACAATTCGCTACGAACCAGAAGCTAGGGAAGATTTAATAAATTTCACCTCGCAAGTTCAAATGAGAATCGTTAAAAAGCTCGATTGGCTGGCAGAAAATATCGATAGCATTAACCCATTAGGATTGACAGGTAATCTAGTAGGATTTTACAAACTGAGAGTAGGTGACTATCGGGTACTTTACGAGCTAGATGAAAATGAGGAACTAATTACGATCGTTAGAATCGGTCATCGGAGTGAGATTTACGACGATCTATAGCTCGAAGATTCGATCGATATCGATTGCTGGTAGGCAAACGTTACTGTTTCGATCGAATGAATCTGGTGGTGAATTTGCCCACCCTACTACTGACCCTTTCGACTCAATTCAACTGAGTGGCGGTATCAACCACAGGACTTGATATTATCAGGCTGCTATTTAGCTCGATCGATTTGGCAGGCACAGATAATGTTAGCCGCTTCAACATGCCAATTGTCCAAGCCCTCACCTCTTCTATCTCTGTCTCATATGACTTATGACAATCCTCACCGTTATAAATAAGTCTCCACAATGTTCCAGTGGATGTTTCAACTTCAATTTCCCTATCTTTAAGCCACTGCCTAGCTTGTTCGCGTGTGCCTTTACGATTCCAGAATTGCATTTTCCAACCTGCTGGTGTTAAGCAAACATCTAGGGGCAACCATAAGGAATCATCGAGTTTAACTATGTACCAATTAACATCTATTAAACCTTTCAAAGATCGCCATAAACCTGATTCAATATGAAAATTAGATATGTCTTCAACCCTAACTACTTCTCTTAGCTGCTGTGTTTTCATCCGCATATCCTTACGAAAATCATCTACCTCATTAAGTAGTGCTGCAATGTTTTGTTGATTATTACAAAAATATTCTAACCTTTGTCGATCCATCATATTTGTTTTTTGTAAATTTTGAATAGTTTGCATAAAGTCTCGTAGAAATGTCGTGTGAGATTCATTTGCAGTTAAGAAGTATGAACCCAGATTTTCCAGTACTTTCTCAAAGAAGATTTCGTAACTGATTGGATAAAAGCCACATAATTCAGGAAATGGCTGTATGGAACGCAAAGACAATAAAATCTTGCAAACTTGGCGACCACCACTTAATGATTCAAGATATTCTGAGTAGTCCCAAAAAGGATTATATGGATCGGCATATATCTTATTCTCTATCCCAACAATATAGTTGTCAGATTCGATTACTAGATCGATACGGTTTTGATTATCAGTAAGTTCTTCGCGTCTTATATCAACAGCTTGTCCGTCAATTTCTATTTCTGTATCGATGAGTATCGCAAGGACATCTAAAAAGAGTGTACCAAACCCATGTTCGTTACTTGGCTGCAAGTAAAATGAGAGAATGTTGCTACAGACGTTCTCGAAATGTGGATAGCCCGCAATTTCCATAAAAGTCGGCTCCCGATTTACTGCCTTTGGCAGTTTTTTCAAGCCCACGAAGAGATCGGATATTTGGTCGATAGATAAAGTCACAACTTTTCAAAGCGATCGTCAACATTAGAATACCCACAGAACTAGTGTTTGGATCGATCGATAATCATAAGTATGTATGGTGGGTAGTTGCCTACGGCTCAACTAAAAATAACTCGATCGCTGGGTGGAATGTCCATCGGCAATAAGTTATGCTCACATAATTGTCACAGGCTTTTTAAAGGATGCTCGATCGGTAGGTTAAAATAGGTATTAGGCAAATAGCAAAGGATGGCATACTAAATATCATGCTGAGTCTACTCGATTTTCGTCCCGAAAGGCTTCGCCAACGAATCAATCAAAAACTACCACAAGCGTCACGATCGGTCTTAGATCGAGTCTGGACGATCCTCAATAGCAATGAATTGTCAGAGTCAGCAAACGAAGATGACGAAATGGAAGCCGAATTCGAGCGATGGGAAGCGGCTAGCGATGAAGACGAAGCGCAAATCGAAGCAATGCTAGCAAGCAAAGGTGTTTAAATAATCGCTAGGGGAGATATTTTATTCTCTCGATCGAAAGCAAGAAATTTGCCTACCCTATCCCCTATTCCCTATCCCGTAAACTTCACCTTGATTGGCTCGACGGTTTTAGCAATCTTATCGAGAGGTTGTTTGCGCTGCTTGCTGGAGAAGACATTGACTTGATAAACGATCGCATTGGTGAGATCCAGCGCAGTTAACCAGCCGCTTTTGCGATGGTAGGCACCAGTTTCGATGTCGATCCAGCCTGGGCCTTGGGCGATTTCGCCAGGGCGCACGCCGGGTAAGGTAAAGGTAATCGTGTGTCCGGTAACGATCGTTTTGTCGGGGAAATAAGGGAATTGATTGCTCAAAAACTTTTCTCTAATCCAGCAAAATTGGTCGTTATTTTGGCGATCTAGGGATAGAAAGGGATCGACACCAGCATGAACTAAAAAGATATCGCCTAAATCTAGATAAGGTGGTAAACTGGCAAACCAGTCGAGATCGTCTTGCGGAATCCCATTATTTCCATAACTGGCGAGTGTGGTATCGCCGCCAGAGGGCAACCAATGCCGTAAGGCGATCTCATCGATATCGCCATCATTAAACGAAGCTAGCAACATTACTTCATGATTGCCCATCAAGCATGGATAGCCGCGCTCCCGAATCCACTTGACTACCTCTGCACTCTTTGGCCCACGATCGATTACATCTCCCAAAAAATACACTCGATCGTCCGCACCGAGTTGACAAAAGTCAATTAATTTACATAAGCCATCAAAATGACCGTGTACATCGCCAATTACAATTTGTCGGGGGTTGGTGCTATTCTTTTTGTGAAATAAATTAAACATAGAGTAGTAATTGCTGGACTCGAACGAGCGAGGTAAGACCGATCTTCAGGCAGTTGGTAGCGAGTTGATTTTTACGCTGAAAGTTGGGAGCTTATTCAGTAAATTCTTCTTTTATTATAATTCCTCGATTCGCTCGCAAAATTGAGAATTTAACCAATGGTTGTTCATTTTAATACTAACGGCGAAGGTGTTGGCGGTAGCGCTCGCAGATCTAATTATTTGTAATTAATGAAATCTGGCGACGGGATCTAGCTGAGCTACCTAAAATCGTTGCTACATTTTAGTAATAATAATACCTATATCTCATAAGTTTTTATTTGGGGCAAGCAAATGACCGCTAGTGTACTACCGACAATGAATATCCTGTGCCAACAGACATCGTTAGCATGGATCGAACAGGCGTTAGGGAATTTAGACATGATTCTATTAGATCATTCCCATTGCGAGCGCAAAGCAGCCGGAACGGCAATCAACTTGATGTTTCGTTACCCATCCTATCCTAAGCTGGTACGTCAATTAACGGCGATCGCGCGGGAAGAATTAGAACATTTCGATCTCGTCAATCAAATCCTCGAACAGCGCGGGGTGCCGCTCGCACCACTAAATGCGCCCCCCTATGCCAAAGGATTGATGAGTCAAGTTCGCACTCAAGAGCCACATCGCTTGCTCGATTCGCTGTTGGTAAGCGGTCTAATTGAAGCCCGTTCGCACGAGCGATTGGGATTGCTCGGCACCCATCTCCCAGATCCCCAACTTGCGGCATTCTATCGAAGCTTGATGGCATCGGAAGCCCGTCATTTCGGGATTTATTGGCTATTAGCCGATACTTATTTCGATCGGGCGATCGTCCAGTCGCGATTGGGCGAACTCGCGATCGTCGAAAGCGATTTATTAGCAACGTTGTATCATCAACCACGAATTCATAGTTAAATTATGAATTATGAACTGAGTTGTGAATCATGAAGAAAATCGCCCGCTATCAAGATTATCTCATCCGGCAGTGGCAATTTCAGGATCGCAGTGGCACTACCGCAATAATTAGTAATATCCTAGCCGAATATGGCTTGGACTGGGAGCCAGATGGAGCCGATCGCGATGTGTTGGATATCGAGACATATTATTTCGATCGGGGCGGTGATTTTTGGGTGGTGGAAGATCGCGGTCAATTGATTGGGACGGGCGCATATTATCCATGTAATCGGGGTGAGAAGGCGGTAGAAATTCGGAAAATGTACTTATTGCCAACTGCCAGAGGACAGGGCTTAGGCAGGTATCTACTGGCGCAATTGGAGCGCGTTATTACCAAGAAAGGATACACCCAAATCTGGGTCGAAACTGCCAGCAGCCTCCAAGATGCCGTCAGGTTGTACGAACTCAATGGTTATCAGCCAGCCACCGGAGTAGAGACACCCAGATGCGATCGGGTCTATGTCAAATCGATCGACACTGAGTAAATTTTTACTAGAAACTCAGCCACCAGTGAAAATTTCGCCCTTCAGCACTTGTTTATTTACGGCGATCCGACAGCAAATGAATGCTCACAAGAACAATCTTGAGAACCAAGCGCAGGCTCATAGCAGCGTTCGGGATATTTATCTTCTTGATATCGATTTGGGGCGCGTTATTTTATACTGGTATCCTTCAAATCAATCGCCCGACTCGACCACAATTTCCTATCCAGGGCATTGATATTTCCGAACATCAAGGCGAAATAGATTGGGCGAAGATCGATCGGCGTGAAGTTAATTTTGTATTTATCAAGGCGACAGAGGGCGGTGACTATCGCGATCTTCGATTCGATCGCAATTGGCTCGGATCAAAGAATGTCAAGATCGATCGGGGTGCAGATCATTTCTTTACATTTTGTAAGGCTGGTTCGTTACAAGCGCAAAATTTTAGCGATACCGTTCCTGTTAGTCAAGATATTTTACCGCCAGTCATCATTTCGATCTGGCCAAACGCCCATGGCTGTTTTGGCAATATAGCGAACGTGGGCGGATAGCCGGGATAAATACATTGGTAGATTTAAATGTGTTTTACGGCACTAGGGAGCAGTTTCGACAACTTTTGCAGCGGAGTGAATAATTTACCATAATTACGATAAAGTAGATTGCTACCAGCTAGGCTTGCAACTTGGTAATACATCAAATGTGCGCTCGGTGGAAAACCGATCTGGGAGCATCCCACTTTTTATTACTCACTTGTAGAATAAAGTAGTAAAAACCACTCATCAGGCGGTTCAGCGATCGAGGGTGTTTTCCTCTTTCAGGATTTTAAAAAGTGGGATGCTCCCAACCGATCTCCCCTGCTGAATTGGCTGGAGGTTGGTGGCAGATCCCTGGTAAAGCTTCAATCCTAAAAACCGATCGATCGCTGCTTAAATCGCTCGTCCAAATGTCTTAGTCTCAGCCACATATCCTTACCCTAATCGAAATCGATGATCCCGATCGCCCATTCGAGCAATCTCTGCCCCGATCTCAGGATTGAGATCGACTGTCTCCACCAATTATTTGAAAGTCAAGCCGATACTCAGGCTCAGCATCCAGCAATTGTCTACCAGTCAACCGTACTCAATTATGGCGAAGTCGAAGCGCGATCGAATCAATTGGCGCGCCTGCTCAGGCGACAAGGTGTCGAATGTGGCTCCAGGGTGGGATTATTGCTACCGCGATCGCCAGAATTATACATCGCGATCTTAGCAATTCTCAAAGCAGGCGGGGCATACGTCCCACTCGATCCTGAGTATCCAGCCGATCGGATCGAGTATATTTTGGCCGACTGTGGGATCCAAACGATCGTCACTACCACTGCGCTCGCGGAGGATAAAGATCTTCAAGTTCCAAATATCGTTTGTGTCGCGCGCGCACAAGCGAAACTAGCATTAGAATCAGCCGATAGACTCACTCGCGATGAAGTGCCAGTCAGCGATCGCGACTTGAGCTATGTTATTTATACATCCGGCTCGACAGGTAGACCCAAGGGGGTGGAGATCGAGCACCGCAGTAGTGTTAATTACATCCAGGTTGTCAATCGCGAAGTTTATCATGTGAACCCTGCCGATCGCGTTTATCAGGGATTTTCGATCGCCTTTGATGCGTCGGTAGAAGAGGTGTGGTGTACCTTTGCAGCGGGTGCGGCGCTGGTGGTCGGATCGATCGAGCAAGTCCGTTCTGGCGTGGATTTAGCCCATTTTCTCGCCCAGCAGCAAGTGACGGTATTATCTTGCGTGCCGACGCTGTTGGCAATGATGGAGGTGGAAGTTCCCACCATTCGGTTGTTGATTTTGGGTGGGGAACAGTGTCCTCAGGAATTGGCGACGCGCTGGTGCAACGACCACCGCCGCGTAATTAATACTTACGGCCCGACTGAAGCGACTGTAGTTAGTACCTGGCATGAATGTCATCCCGATCGCCCCATCACGATCGGCAAACCTTTACCAACATACCAAGTTTACATTCTCGACGAGACATTAGAACCCGTCGCCCCTGGAGTCGAGGGCGAAATTCATATCGGGGGGATCTGTCTGGCACGAGGTTATGTCAATCGTCCCGATTTGACAGCGGAAAAATTTATCCCCAACCCGTTTACCTTCGATCCCGATACCTCCGACAAGCTCTACAAAACGGGCGATTTAGGCAGTTGGACGGCTGATGGTGAAATTCAGTTTCTCGGACGGATCGACGGACAGGTAAAATTACGTGGCTTCCGGATCGAGCTAGCGGAGATCGAATCGGTCATCATGCAATGTCCGGGGGTAAGTGCGGCGGTAGTAGCAGTCAAGGCGGTAGTGGCAGTCGATCGGTTGATTGCCTATATAGTCCCCCGTCAGGATGCAAACTTAGATCTTCCGGAAATCTGGGAAACAATGCGATCGCGGCTACCGGTTTATATGGCACCTGCTAGTATCGAGATTCTCGAAACTCTACCTACCTTACCGAGTGGCAAAGTCGATCGCAAAAACCTCCCCGCACCGGTAAATTTTGGAGCTAATTTATCACAGAAGACAACTGGAGTACCACCGAGCAATCCGGTAGAGCAAGAGATTGCCAATGTCTGGGAATCGATCTTTGGCATCGTCGGGATTTCGATCGACAATGACTTTTTTAGCGAACTCGGCGGACATTCATTACTCGCGGCGATTGTCGTCTCTAAATTGCGCGAAAATCCCCAATTTCAAGATCTCGCTGTCGTTGATGTTTATCAATATCCGACCATTGCCAAGTTAGCCGCAGCATTGAGCCAGCGCTGGCAAGATCGAGCGATCGAACTGGCTCGATCGCGATCGACAGGTAGCTCAAAGTCAGAGCTAGCACATATTTCACCCACTCGATCGATTACCGCCAAACTGAAGGCTGTGAATACACTCTGGGCGAGTATCGGCGTGTATCTCATGTATGTTATTTACAGTCTCCCACTGCTCATACCTGGCTTCGTCTACTATCTCCTGACTGACTCTAATGATAATTTTAGTCGCATTGGTGCGGGGGCGATCTCTGGTGTCCTCGTGATTGCGATGTATCCTACCTTAATCTTGCTGAGTATTGGCATCAAGTGGGCGGTTATCGGTCGATTTAAACCAGGTAAATATCCACTATGGAGTGCTTATTATTGGCGATTTTGGTTCGTGCAACAGGTGCAATCTTTCGTACCGATCGTGTTACTAGCTGGTTCGCCATTATTAAATTGGTACTATCGGCTGATGGGTGCGAAAATTGGCAAAGATGTTTATTTAGCAACTACTGAAATATTAACCTTCGATACGATCGAATTGGGTGCGCGGACTAGCATCGGTAACGATAGCCGCCTGTTAGGTTATGAGATTGTTGATGGCTGGCTCAAAATCGGTCAGATTACTACTGGGCAGGATTGCTCTGTCGGTACTAATTCATCTTTGGGATTGAATAGTCAGCTGGCGGATGGTGCCGAATTAGGCGATCTATCCTATCTGCCCGATAATGGCACCATCCCAGCGGGAGCAGCTTGGGTTGGTTCCCCTGCGCGGTTGCAAGCAACTAATAATTATGAGTTTCCGGCTCATCCTGCCCCGCGTGGCATATCATTGTTAGCATATTTAGGCTATGCCCTTGGCACGATCGGGCAGTTATTAGTACCAGCGATCGCCGCGATTCCTGGCTTTCTGCTGTGGTGTAAATTAGTCGGTGCGACGCATTGGTATATTTGGGTGCTACCTTGTGCGGTAGTTGGCAGCTTCTCATTTACTGGGGTATTTTGTTTACAGGTAGTCATCCTCAAACAACTGATCGTGGGGAAAATCCGGCCTGGAACGTATCGATTGCACGGTAGTTTTGGTGTGCGGCACTGGTTTATCGATCGATTGATGGCGATGAGCTTGGAAATGGTACCGACGCTATATTCTACGCTCTATTTACTGCCCTGGTTGCGGCTGTTGGGTGCTAAGATCGGCGCGAGAGCAGAAATCTCTACCGCCAGTCACATCACGCCAGATTTACTCTCGATCGGCTCGGAGAGCTTTATTGCGGATACGGTATCGCTCGGAGCCAGCCAAGTCAAGCATGGTTGGCTGCGGCTGGCACACACGCAGATCGGCAGCCAAGCTTTTGTGGGGAACGGGGCGTTGGTGCCTGGGAACGGCTATGTTGCCGATAACTGTCTGATCGGCTGTATGTCAGTACCGCCAACCGATCGCGATTTGATGAAGCCAGATAGCGCCTGGATGGGTTCGCCAGCGATCTATATTCCCCACCGTCAGATCGTCGATGAATATACCGCCGCCGAAACCTACAAACCCGGTCGCAATCTGTATTGGCAGCGGCTGGCACTGGAGTTTTGCCGCGTCACGATTCCTGGCAGCATTCACTTTATCGTCTTGTTGGGAATGGAAGTGACGATGCTCAACTTGCCCGACTATTTAGAGATATTTAACCTCCCCAATTATTTGCATTTTTTGTTGGTGAGCGCGATTTTCCCGCTGATTTACGGTGCGGCATCGATCGGTTCGGCGCTATTTGTCATCGCCCTCAAATGGTTGGTTGTCGGACGGTATAAGCCAGGCACGATTCCATTATGGAGCAACTTTGTCTGGCGGACAGAGTTTATCACGGGCTTGTATGAATCGATGGTGGTATCGGGCTGTCTCGGGTTCTTTCTGGGTACTCCCTTTGCCTCGATTATCTTGCGTTTACTGGGAATGCGTGTCGGTAAAGGGGTGTATATCGATACTACCGATTTTACTGAGTTCGACCTGATCTCGATCGGTGATAATGTCATCCTCAACCATAACTGTACGCTCCAAACTCACCTATTTGAAGACCGCGTGATGAAAATGGAGCGGGTGCGCTTGGATCGGGGTTGTCAACTGGGCACGACGGCAGTAGTTTTATATGATTCGCTGTTAGAATCGGATGTTTTACTCCATCCGATGTCCCTAATTATGAAAGGCGAACGCGTCCCTCCCGCGACAGATTGGCAAGGAATTCCAGCGAGCCGAGTCTATATATAGAATAGAAGCTTTGCTACTACTAGAGTTGCGGGGATCGGTCGAACCACCTCGGTTTGGATGTGGAACTCAATCGCCAATAATTAAGTCAATTTGTTTCTAATCGAACAAAAATTCGGCTAAAATTGGCTAAGATTGGAATGCACGATCTTCAAGTAAGGAACCAACCCTCAATCCCCAGCAACTACAGTAGTCAACTAGGAGTGCCAAGTCGTGAAAACAACTAAATTTAAGAAAATACTCTTAGTCGGCTTAGGAAATATAGTATCTGGGATATTTTTTGGGGCTGGCTGCATTATGATCGAACATGCAGACAACACTTGGTGGCATGCGGAGAAAGAGACATCGACACAAGATGAAGTAGCCGACGAAGATACTCCCAGCAGCACCCCAGTCGGTTTGACAGCGGTTAAAGCGGCGAAGAACGATACCACAGCTCCAGAGATCGCCAACCGTCGCCCGATTAAATAGCCCGATCGAGTGCCAATTGTGAGATCTGGCGGAAAATATCAACGATGAGCGATGTGGGTAACTTAAATCGTTATAGTAAGATTATGTTGCTCGATCGGTGGCTGAGTTCGCTCGTATCCACAGATAATCGATCGACAGCAGCTCCAACCGCTGTGAGAGAATCGTTAGTAGAAATTCGATCGTGAATAAAATTATTTCAGTACCAGCTAGCTCGATTGTCAACCTGTCAACTACTGCCGAGAAAAGTCTGATTGAAGCTCAGCGGATGCAGGATGTGTTGACGCTGTTAAATAGTTTGACAGGTCGAGAAGAAGCAACGATTAAATTAATTATCGATTGTTTGTATGATGTCGGATATGTCAATGCGATCGACAAAAAGATCCGCCTCAAACCGCTGAATTCGGTGGCAAAATTGGTTGCGAGAAAGTCCAAACCAGTGGTTCGGATCGTTGCTTGGCGCTGGTTTAAGAAAAATTGCCCGACATTAATCGTTAGGTGGTTGTACGGAAAGGTAAAGTTTTAGAAGATCGAAAAAACTTATTTCAACTAAAAAGTCACCCGATACATGGTAAATAATTCTCCTGGACTGGTGGTGGTGACTTTTCCGCCGACTTCGGTGACGAGTTCGGTAAATTGTGCCAATGGGGTTAGATGTACATCTGCACCTAAATACATTTCTAAAATCGCCCAGTTTTCCGCTAGTTCGGCAGCGGGATCGATCGCATCAAACACAAATATCCCATCTGGCTTTAAGACGCGCTTGACTTCCTGGAGGACGAGTTTCCAATATTCAGGGGGATAGTAACAACTAAATCCAGTAGCAACAACCCGATCGAATGTATCGTTTTCATACTGTAACTGATGTGCCGCTCCAGCTTGCACGCCTTTAAATAACTTCGAGTTCAGTTGCGAACCGCGTGAATTTAGCGCCTGACGCGCGACGGTACTGACTTCTTGCCCATAGAAATATGTTTCCCACTCGCGCCAACCATAAATCAAAAAGCTCACGCCACAGCCGATATCCAAGCACCGATGATTTTTTTGGAATTTGGCTAATTCCCAAAATGGCGAGGTCGTCTTGGCCGCGAGACTGTGACTTATCCACTCGCGAAAGATCGGCATTGCTTCTACTTCAGCGGGGAGTTCGACGGCTTCTTGCTTGAATTCCCGATCGAATCTCTGTCTGACTCGATCGATCTCGCTCGACCAATCATGGGATTGTGATATTACGGAGCTATACATTCTTGATTATTAGTTAGCGAGCGTTGGTTGATTTTTGGGATTTTAGATATTCAAATACTGATTTATCGCCGATATCAGGTGGGATGTTTTGAACGGCTTTGCGGAGCGCAAATACCAGAAATAGTGCCGCCCACAGAGCTAAGAGGATCGCTTCGACATTTGATGGTAACAGCTTTGCTAAATGTCCCAGTAATAGTCCGGGCACTAATACCGTCAACAGCTTGGTTTCAAAGCGGTTGAAACAAAAAGCTTCTTTAAAGAAGATCCCTGTCAATGCCGCAAAAGTAAAGCCCACACCCAGCAACGTTACTGGCTGTCGATAGACGATCTCCGCTAGCGGGAGAGGATTCTCCAGCACCAAACCCAATGCACTGGCACAACCGATCGCCCAAAATATTTGCAAGGTGCGATGTAAAATACCCAAATAAATATGAATGGTTGCGAGGGCAACACCCAATGCTACTGAAAAGCCAACATACAGCCAAGTCACTAAATCGAGCACATTGGCAGTTATGCCACCACCAGCGAACTGAGCTAATACCGCCACCGTGCCAGCGCCAAAACAAACTGCTGCTACTAATAAAGCACCACGATAGATTACCACACCTTGCCGATCGCCATCGGTAACTGTAAAGGTGCCAAATTGTCCTTGATAAATTTCTGGATTGACGTTTGATTCGATCGTCATTATTAATTATTAGCCTCGAAACTGTTGCTGGTAAGCGAGATACACTGCTTCGATCGTCAGATGTCGATCGAGAGTAGGCGGTCGATCGTCCAATTTGATAATTTCTAATAATCGCTGCGCCAATCGATCGCTTACTTGTATCTTAGCTGCTGGCGAGAGCGATGGGTAACGTTGTAGGTAGTTACGAATCGTTGCAAATTCATCGGGAGTAAGGGCGACGATTTGCCCGGTTTCGATTAATCTCGAAGCCAAATCTGCCGCAGCTGGTGAGAGCGTAATATTTTGAGCTGCGACTGTTTGCCCTTCCTGAATCGCGATCGTCCCGGCAACCCAGTCTCCGAGACGTTTTTCTTGTGGTGTAAACAGAATCAGCAGCAATCCCAAACAGAACAGATCGTCGATCGGGCGTAGTAGAGATCGTAAAATCGACTGTTGGATGCCCACATTGCGCCCGTCGTCCCGAATTACCCGAATTTTGACATAACGTTTACCAGGTGTCTGTCCGCGCCACAGCGTTTCAAATAGGACGAAATAACCGATATAAACTCCAAATAAAATAAAGATTTGGATGGCGTTAAGCCAAGGACTAACAGTTGGCGATTGAAACCAGGGTATTTGAGCGTAAAGAAGCGCCCACACTACCAATAAGATAAACAGCGTAAATCCCCAAATTAGATAGTCAATAATTAGCGCATGGGTACGATTACCCACTCCAGCCAGCACAAATTCTAATTCGACACTCTCTGGTGTTTGGGATTTAACGCGCTTTAAAAAATGCATGGAGCGGGGGGGTAGTGGCTAGTAAACGGATTTAGCGGAGCGGATCGTTGTCTGCGTTGCGATTGCAAAGAGCGGATTTAGAGAATCAGATCGTTACCTTCGTTGCGATTGCGAAGATCGTAGTAAATGACGGCTTTAATTGCTTGCCAAAACGGCATGACTACAAGTTCGCTGAGGGCACCAATGACGAGTCCAACCAAAGTCAACATCCCACCAACTGCTTGTGCCGAGCGATCGGGTGAGATTGTCGGATTAGACATAAATTGCCCGATGAAATATGGGATGTTGCCAATAATACTAATTGGTAGAGTAATCCCAAATGCAAGCGCGATGACTAGTGCTAGTCGTCCTGTCGTATTATTACTCAATTGTCTACTCCGTCGCAGACTCAAACTCGCCGATTTGGTAGGTTCGATCGCCATTGGTAGTTCCGCAATAAACCAACCAGCATAGTAGCGAATCAAGACCAAGATCCATAGACAAAATAAGCCGATCGTCAACACACCAAGCAGAAAATAGGCTACCGAAGAACCAATTATTGGTTTTAAAGCAAACTCACTTAGTGCAAATACTAAACCGATGGCAATTATCAGGACGATATAACTAACGATATAGACTGCAAACATATACAATCCCAACAATAGTGCCAGTCGGAGAAATCTCCAGGTATGTGGTTGCAATTGTTGGGCAGCTACGTCGATGGTTTCCGGGCGGTCGATCGATTCTTGATAGGCAAGCCGACAAATGATAGCGCGATTAGTAGCCGATTTAGCCAAACAATATAACGAAAATACAATCCATCCTAACCCTAATGGAATCGCTAGCAGCCATGATTTGGTGGTGCCGTATAAAATCGCGGCAACAACGCCTAGCGCAAATCCCGATAGTCCGATCGCTAGCGCCCACCCAGTTGACCTCAGTGACACCTGAAAGTAACGCTTAAAATTTGATTTATAGAGTGTCACGCCTGCGGAGACGACGTTACCGACATTCAATGTCCCAACTGGATCGGCGATACTTTTTGCCATAAGATATTGATGTGGATTGTGTGTATTGACGATCGATTAGCAATCAGTTTAATTCCTAACATCCCGATCGAGTAGGCCGGAGAATACCGATACATACTTATAGGGTGCCCACTACTGGAACGATAGATGCTATCGACAGCAGGTGGCTTCGATTTTACTGCATTCTCGGCCGCTCGATCGATAAGTTAGATCCAAATCCTCAGCGCAGATCCGCTCGATCGCAATTGCAAAGGCTGCTGTATCATGCGATGTCCCCACATAGACACAACCCTGATTATGAACTTACTTGCACCGCATGGGTCTCCGGCTGTTTCGTTTTCGACAGGATGCTGAAAATATTGGGTCGATCGAAAATAGATCCTGACTTTAACTCAAATAACCAATCCATTGCGATCGAGCCTCTGGCGAACCATACCAGATACCTGCCGTACGTGGTGAATGTTTTACTCCTTCAAGGGTAATATTCTCAGCTCCGACTAAATGCGCGGCAATAATTGGTGTAATCCCATCACCCCAAACATCCCCCCTCCCGCAAGTCATCTCATAACTACTATATGCCAGCCACTGACCTATGCGTTTGGCTCCATAGATCGATTTACCAGCAACACAGATATATTTTACCTCGTCTATATATTTCGCATCAGGATAATTATCATTGACAAAATTGAGATTTTTCCTCGTCCAGCGTTCGCCACTAATATGCGGCGTTCCAAGGGTAATTAAGTTAGCAATCTTGGTTTTAGCATTCCACAACCCCACTGATTCCGGAACATCGCCATGAATCGTATAAGGTATTTCACCTAAATAAATTCGACTAATCCATCCACCTGCTGAATGTCCGATGAGATTGATTTGCGAGGCATGATTATCTACTAATGCTGCTTTGACCGTTAGATCGAGTTGGCGTAAAATGGGTATCATCGATCTACCTCCCAAAGTTGGCAACCAATCTCGTTTCCGTAACGGTACCGTTATCGTCGGCGTTCCAATTTCTATTAAAGCTTGTTGTAGCGGTAGGTAAACATCTGCACTTTCGAGATAGCCAGGTAAAATGACAGTAGGCAGCATCAAGCGTTTGCGATCGTATCTTGAGATCTTAGCACTAGTATCATTCGTCGAGTAAATATTTTATCATTTCATCGATGATGTTGAAAATATATAAATACTTTTTAATTCTATCTCAGTAAAAAATACGTAGACAATTAATTCTACTAATTATTAATAACCATTTGATTCTATTAGAATCAAATATGAAAAAGCCCATCATAGTGTGATAGGCTTTTTCGAGAATTAAGCTTGGCATCGAGCTATTTTGACAGGGAGCAACCCCCCAACTATCGTCGCCGCAACAGCGTTTAACAACCGAGTTCGGGAAGGGAT
>CBDFFK010000003.1:0-747500 GCA_965246735.1 Chamaesiphon sp. | reverse complement strand
TTCTTTTCACCTTTCCCTCGCGGTACTGGTTCACTATCGGTCATACAGGAGTATTTAGCCTTACGAGATGGTCCTCGCTGATTCAACCGGAATTCCACGTGCTCCGGCCTACTCGGGATTCAGTTAGCTCAATTCGATTTTCGACTACGGGATTATCACCCTCTCTGATGCACTATTCAGATGCTTCGTCTAATCTAGCTGATACACGTTACTGTCCCACGACCCCAGAGTGCATGCACTCTGGTTTAGGCTGTTCCCGTTTCGCTCGCCGCTACTTAGGGAATCGCTATTGCTTTCTCTTCCTCCAGCTACTAAGATGTTTCAATTCACTGGGTTAGCTCTTTCCACCCTATAGATTCAGGTGGCAGTATTAAGGGTTGCCCCATTCGGAGATTCTCGGATCGAAGCTTGCTGCCAGCTCCCCGAGACGTTTCGTCGGTAACTACGTCCTTCATCGCCTCTGTATGCCTAGGTATCCACCGTAAGCCCTTTGTAGCTTGACCACTTCATGACTATTGTTTGGTAACTAGTTATTCACTTGGTTACTTAAACTTTGTCATGAGTTTAAATTATTTTGGATTGTCTGTAATCTTGCGATTACGACTACCTGATTTGTTGATTACTATGCAGTTGTCAAGGTGCGAACTGGACTTTAAGTCCAGCAGACTACTCGATATTAGTAGGTGCTGAAATCACTTCCGGTCTTGGCGACGTTTATTCTTGTTTGAAGCTGACTCTGTTGGTTTTAACTTGTGGTGGAAACCAATGGAGGTTAGCGGACTCGAACCGCTGACATCCTGCTTGCAAAGCAGGCGCTCTACCAACTGAGCTAAACCCCCTAGTTTATCTAACAGCTATTTAGAAGTTTCAGCTTCTGGTAGTTTGCTAAATGTACAACTGATAAGAAAAGATGGGCTATTCTGGATTTGAACCAGAGACCTCACCCTTATCAGGGGTGCGCTCTAACCAACTGAGCTAATAGCCCAGGTCAGCTGAACTAGAATATAAGTTTGAAAGCCCTCTCGATTAATTCGCTCGACCTTGGGATAACATCTATCTGACTTAATCCATTGTGTTTCGGTCTCGATAGTGTGAGGTCTCCCTATAAGGAGGTGATCCAGCCACACCTTCCGGTACGGCTACCTTGTTACGACTTCACCCCAGTCATCAGCCCTACCTTCGGCGTCCTCTTCCACAAGGGTTAGAGTAACGACTTCGGGCGTGACCAACTCCCATGGTGTGACGGGCGGTGTGTACAAGGCCCGGGAACGGATTCACCGCAGTATGCTGACCTGCGATTACTAGCGATTCCGCCTTCATGCAGGCGAGTTGCAGCCTGCAATCTGAACTGAGCCATGGTTTATGGGATTAGCGCACTGTCGCCAGTTGGCTGCCCTTTGTCCATAGCATTGTAGTACGTGTGTAGCCCAGGGCGTAAGGGGCATGCTGACTTGACGTCATCCCCACCTTCCTCCGGTTTGTCACCGGCAGTCTTTCTAGAGTGCCCAACTTAATGATGGCAACTAAAAACGAGGGTTGCGCTCGTTGCGGGACTTAACCCAACATCTCACGACACGAGCTGACGACAGCCATGCACCACCTGTGTTCTGGTTCCCGAAGGCACTCTCAACTTTCGCCGAGATTCCAGACATGTCAAGCCCTGGTAAGGTTCTTCGCGTTGCATCGAATTAAACCACATACTCCACCGCTTGTGCGGGCCCCCGTCAATTCCTTTGAGTTTCACACTTGCGTGCGTACTCCCCAGGCGGGATACTTAACGCGTTAGCTACGGCACTGCCCGGGTCGATACGGGCAACACCTAGTATCCATCGTTTACGGCTAGGACTACAGGGGTATCTAATCCCTTTCGCTCCCCTAGCTTTCGTCCCTCAGTGTCAGTATAAGTCCAGTAGAGCGCTTTCGCCACCGGTGTTCTTCCCAATCTCTACGCATTTCACCGCTACACTGGGAATTCCCTCTACCCCTACTTCACTCTAGTCTTGTAGTTTCCATGGCCCTTATGTAGTTGAGCTACACGCTTTAACCACAGACTTACAAAACCACCTACGGACGCTTTACGCCCAATCATTCCGGATAACGCTTGCATCCTCCGTATTACCGCGGCTGCTGGCACGGAGTTAGCCGATGCTTATTCCTCAGGTACCGTCATTGTGTTCTTCCCTGAGAAAAGAGGTTTACGACCCAAGAGCCTTCCTCCCTCACGCGGTATTGCTCCGTCAGGCTTGCGCCCATTGCGGAAAATTCCCCACTGCTGCCTCCCGTAGGAGTCTGGGCCGTGTCTCAGTCCCAGTGTGGCTGCTCATCCTCTCAGACCAGCTACAGATCGTCGCCTTGGTGCGCCGTTACCACACCAACTAGCTAATCTGACGCGAGCTCATCTCCAGGCGATAAATCTTTCACGCTCGCGCGCATATCGGGTATTAGCAGTCGTTTCCAACTGTTGTCCCCATCCTGAAGGCAGATTCTCACGCGTTACTCACCCGTCCGCCACTAATGTCCGAAGACACCCGTTCGACTTGCATGTGTTAGGCATACCGCCAGCGTTCATCCTGAGCCAGGATCAAACTCTCCATAATATTTATGAAGAGCCACTAACTTGGCTCGAGTTGTATTATTTTAAGACTCTACTCGTCTGCTCTTCCCATAACTGAGTTGAGCTGTTATAATCGTGTTAACGAAATTAACGAGGTTAATAGGCTTTCAAACTATATAGTTGTCTAGGTTCAGGGTGAAGAGTTTGGCTCTAGGAGCGACTTCTGTCGTTTCCGTGTCGCCGTTTCCCTCGACCGCTTTACTAATATAGCTTGTCTGTCTTTGATTGTCAATACTTTGCGCCAAATTTGGCTTCTCCTTCTGTGCGACTCGCTTTCAGCCCTTTTTTAGTAAGGATACTTCAAGGATCCTCAAAGAAATTTAGATCTCAACCCATATTTTCTGCCAAGCGAATCGGCTATAAGTCATCTATATAAAGACTTATAGCCGATTATTGTTTTTAAAATGTTTTTTGAGATAGCGATCGAAAATCCTCTTTAGGGTAGATTTTATTTGTTGAAAGATCGCCTAGATTTGAGGGGTATTTCAGTAAAGGTAGCGTGAGCGTGAAAGTCGGTGCTTGGTATGTAGGTAGCGATCGCTGCCAGTTTACAGTGTGGGCACCTAGTGCCGAACGGGTGGCCGTCAAAATTGTCGCTCCTACCAAGCGGGTATTGCCGATGCAACCGCTCGAATTTGGCTACTGGCAAGTCACCGCAGAGCAAATCGTGCCAGGGACTACTTATATGTATCAGCTCGATGGCGATCTCGAACGTCCCGATCCGGCATCCCAGTCTCAACCTGAAGGGGTACATGGGGTTTCGCAGATAATCGACCATCCTCAGTTTGCCTGGAGAGATCGCGAGTGGTCGAATTTACCGCTTGAAGATCTGATTATTTATGAACTACATACGGGTACATTTACGTCTGACGGTACCTTCGATGCGATCGTCTCACGCTTACCCTACTTGAAAGATTTGGGCGTAAATACGATCGAATTAATGCCGATCGCCCAATTTCCTGGCAGCCGCAACTGGGGCTACGATGGTGTTTACCCTTTTGCTGTGCAAGATTCCTATGGAGGTGTCAATGGCCTCAAGCGCTTGGTCGATGCTTGTCACCAGCAAGGCATGGCCATCCTATTGGATGTAGTTTACAACCATTTTGGCCCCGAAGGCTGCTACATCGGCGATTTTGGCCCCTACTATATCGATAAATACAAATGTTTGTGGGGCAGTGCGCTGAATTTTGATAGTGCAGCTAGCTACGGCGTACGTAACTACTTTATTCAAAATGCCCTCTATTGGCTGGAAACCTTTCACCTGGACGGTTTACGCCTAGATGCCAGCGACAACATTTTCGATCTCAATGCCAAACATTTTCTCCAAGAGCTAGCAGAAACCACCGCAGAGCTGTCCGAACGCGCAGGTAGGCCATTTTACCTAATTGCTGAAAACGACCTCAGCGATGTCCGCCTCACTCGCACAGCCGCGCAAGGCGGTTACGGATTGGATGCCCAGTGGAATGATGCTTTTCACCATTGCGTACATACCGTCCTTACGGGCGAACAGTCAGGGTATTACAAAGATTATGGTACCTTCGAGCAACTAGCTAAAGCCTACAAGCAAGGATTCGTCTACTCTTGGGACTATTCACCCGATCGTCAGCGTTATCATGGCAGCGATTCAAGCGAGTTGCCAGGGCATAAAATGGTAGTTTGCATCCAAAATCACGATCAAGTAGGCAACCGGATTTTAGGCGATCGATTGACGCAATTAGTTTCATTTGATGCACTCAAAGTTGCCGCTGCGGCTCTATTTTTAGCGCCGAATATTCCCCTATTATTTATGGGTGAAGAATATGCGGAAGATGCCCCTTTCCTCTACTTTGTCAGTCATACCGACCCCGAATTAATTGCTGCCGTTCGCGCTGGACGCAAGGAAGAATTCGCCCACTTTCATTTAGACCAGGATTACATCGATCCCGAAAGTGATGAAGCTTTCGATCGATCGCGCTTGCTCTGGGAAACCTGCCAGCAGGGCAAGCATCAAGTGATGTTTAGTTTGTACCAGCATTTAATTCAATTACGTTGCACGATTCCGGCGCTCAAACAATTAAATAAGCAAAATCTCGATGCGATCGGATTAGCCAAAGAAAAAGTTTTACTATTGCATCGCTGGTGTGATAATGGGGCAATTTTGTGTCTACTTAATTTTGGGCAGGAGGATGTCTCGTTCTCGCCAAATATTCCCGATGGCAACTGGCAAAAAATCCTTGATTCTGCGGATGATAAATGGTTGGGTGTTGGTTCTTTAATGCCAGAAATATTGAGTTCTTCAGATCGAGCGATTTCAATGCGAGCGAGCAGTTTTGCACTTTATCAATCCTATATAAGGGGGGTTGGGGGGTAAGTCAACCTCAAACGAAGCTAGTTTGGACATGTGCATCCAACACAGTAAATGCCCCCCTCTTCCATACACTAATTCAGCACCGCCGAATTATGAGAATTCCTACTGCTACATATCGACTGCAATTTCACAACGACTATACCTTTACCAATGCTCGATCGATCGTCGCCTACCTATCTGAATTAGGCATCTCCGATATCTATGCCTCCCCGATTTTTAAAGCTAGAGCAGGCAGTACCCACGGTTATGATGTCGTCGATCCTACTCAACTGAATCCAGAATTGGGTACCGCTGAAGAATTTGCAGATTTAGTCAAAGAAGTTCGCGATCGCCAGATGGGTTGGTTACAGGATATCGTGCCCAATCATATGGCTTACGACAGCCAAAATCTCTGGCTGATGGATATCTTAGAGAATGGTTCGGATGCGGAATCATTTGACTATTTTGACATCGATTGGACACCGATTTCGGAAACTCTTCCCGCTCGTGTTTTAGCACCATTGCTCGGCAATTTTTATGCCGATTGTCTAGAACAGGGGGATATTAAACTGGCTTATGAAGAAGGTGGACTGAGTATCAATTATTTTGGGTTAAGATTGCCAGTTCGACTCGAATCGTACAATCGGTTTATCAAGAATAATTTAGGACAAATTACGCGATCGCTTGGCAGAAACCATCCAGATTTTATCAAGCTGCTCGGAATTTTATACTTGGTGAAAAATGTTTCGAGCGAAGCCAAAGGTCGGGAGTTTTACGATCGGATTAGTTTTGTGAAATCTCTATTATGGGAACTCTATAACCAAAATGAGATCGTTAAAGAGTTGTTTGATGCTAACGTGCTGGCATTTAATGGCGAAGTCGGCAAACCTGAGAGCTTTAATTTACTAGACGAACTACTCGGCGAACAGTTTTATCGACTCTCATTTTGGAAAGTGGGCGCAGAAGAGATTAATTATCGACGCTTTTTCACTGTCAACGAATTGATTTCGGTCAAGGTTGAAGAATTAAAAGTTTTCAATAAAACTCATGCCCTAATCGCTCAACTAGTAGAAGATGGTACATTTACGGGACTGCGAATCGATCATATCGATGGTTTGTACGATCCCGCTCAGTATCTAGAACGACTGCGCGATCGAGTGGGAGACATATACATTACTGTCGAAAAAATCTTAGAACTGTCAGAAGATCTGCCTGCGGATTGGTCGATCCAAGGTACCAGTGGCTATGAATTTCTCAATTATGCGAATGGTTTATTTTGCTATGCCAAATACCAGGAGCAGTTGACACAGTTTTACTCAACATTTACCAGATCGTTTACTGAATATGAGACGTTAGCCGCCGATAAAAAACGCTTGATTATCGAAACAAATTTGGCTGGCGATGTCAGTAATCTCGCCGATCGACTCAAACGAATTGCGGGGCAAACACGTCTCGGCGGTGACTTTACGATTTATGGTTTAAAGCGCGCCCTCACTGAAGTGTTAGCATTTTTTCCAGTTTATCGGACTTATATTGCCTCCGATCGAGTCACCGAAGCCGATCGCACTGTAATTCAAAATGCGATCGCTTTATCCAAACACAAAGTGCCCCAACAGGTCAAAGAGTTGGACTATATCGAGCAACTATTACTTCGCCAAAATGAAGAATATTTGACCGAAGCCCAAAAGAACGATCGGTTGAATTTTATCATGCGGATGCAACAACTGACGGGGCCATTAATGGCTAAAGGGATTGAAGATACGTTGCTGTATAGTTATAACCGTCTACTCTCACTCAATGAAGTCGGCAGTAATCCCAGCCACTTTGGGATATCTGTAGAGCAATTTCACGAATTCAATCAACACAAAGTCGAGCGATGGCAGCATTCGATGAATGCCACCGCCACCCACGATACCAAACGCGGCGAAGATATGCGCGCGCGATTGAATGTGCTCTCAGAACTGCCCACAGAGTGGATCGATCGCGTCAAAGTTTGGGCGGATTTGAATGCAGACAAAAAGCCCCAGATCGCTGGAAAAGCGGTTCCCGATCGCAATGATGAATACTTTCTTTATCAGACATTAATAGGTGCCTTTCCATGGATCGACAGCGAGTTTGATGATTTTATCGATCGCATCAAAGCCTATACGATTAAATCGGTGCGCGAAGCTAAGGTGCATACTGCTTGGCTGCGTCCCGATAGCGACTACGAGGAGGGTTATCTCGCCTTTATCGATGCCATCCTCGCCGCACCGGAAACTAACCCCTTCTTGAACGAATTTAAGCCATTTCAGAGTCAAGTCGCCGAGTACGGCATCCTCAATTCCCTCTCACAAGTACTATTGAAAAATGCCGCGCCAGGGGTGCCAGATCTCTATCAAGGCGATGAATTTTGGGATTTGAGCCTCGTCGATCCCGATAATCGTCGTCCTGTCGATTACGATCGCCGCCAAACCGCGCTGAGCTATATTCGAGAGCAGATCGATCGCGATATTTTAGCTCTCATCGACGAACTATTTACCACCCGAACGGACGGTAGAGTCAAGCTATTTTTGACTTATCAATTGCTGCAAGCTCGAAAGAAATATCGGGAGCTATTCCAGCAAGGCGACTATATCCCGCTTGAAGTGATGGGCGAGTTTAAAGAGCATGTCATCGCCTTTGGACGGCAGTTTGATGGCAAAATGGCGATCGCGATCGCGCCACGTTTTTTAGTCGGTTTAGTATCACCAGGAGAACGCCCTTGGGGACAGGAAATTTGGAAAGATACAAGCATTCAGCTACCACCATCGGCACCGACGAATTGGACGAACATCATTACGGCTCAACCTTTGAAATCTTCCTCCAGCCATCTTTCTGTTGGAGAAGCCCTCGAGCATTTTGCAGTGGCGATCGCGATCGGTCAATAAATCCATAGGAATTTATCGATCGCGAGATTATTTTTTAACACCAAACGAACGAACGCGATGCTTACCGATCTCCCAACGACAATCCCCACTCCTACCCAAATTCAATCCGTACGAGAATACATCAAACGCACCTGGAAAACCCTCTATCGATCGCAAGAACACATTCTCAAAGCAGCCAAAGATATCAAAGTCGAACATACCCCCGGTCAAAGGTGGATAGTGTACGTCTCTCAACAAGAAGACTTCGATCGAGTCACACAATCCCTCCAGCAAGTGCTACCAGCATTAGAATGGAGCCAAATCGACCTCCGCGTCCTACCTGCGGATGTAGACCAAATCCAAGAACACGGTCTCCTCTACCTGCCCCACGCGTACGTAGTGCCTGGTGGTAGGTTCAACGAAATGTATGGGTGGGATAGCTATTTCATCCAGATGGGACTGTTGCGGGATGGTGAAATCGACCTAGCGCGGAGCATGACCGAACAACTAATCTATGAGATCGAGCATTATGGCACGATTCTCAATGCCAATCGCACTTATCAACTGGCGCGCTCTCAGCCACCATTATTAACGCTGATGATTTTGTCAGTATATGTCCAAACTCACGATCGAGATTGGGTGCGATCGCTGCTACCGATGGTCGAGCGGTTCTATTACTACTGGACGGTGCCGCCACATTTAAACCCCGCCACTGGGCTATCTCGCTACTACGCCTTGGGTAATGGCCCCGCGCCAGAAGTGCTGGTATCTGAGCAGGACGAGGATGGCAGAACGCATTACGATCGGGTGCGCGAGTATTACCGTCAGCATGATATTACTGATTACGATCTCAACCTGTATTACGATCGAGAGCAAGATTGTCTGACTGACTTGTTTTATCAAGGCGATCGATCGATGCGCGAATCGGGGTTTGATATTACCAACCGCTTTGGCCCCTTTAGTGTCGATATCATTCATTATGTGCCCGTCTGCTTGAATGTCTTGCTGTACCAAATGGAGCGAGATCTGGCGACCCTCTATGAAATCGTCGGTCAGGAGGAATCCGCTCAGCCTTGGCGGGATCGAGCGATCGAGCGTCACGAACGGATCGATCGATTTTTGTGGGACGAAGATGCTGGTCAATATTTTGACTACAACTTTAGTACGGGAGATCGTCGTCAGTATGAGTTTGCCACCACCTTCTATCCCCTGTGGGCGGGGATTGCCTCAGTCGAACAAGCCCAGCGAGTAGTCGAAAATCTTGCCAAGTTTGAAATGCCAGGTGGTTTACTCACCAGCACCCATGTTAGCGGCAACCAGTGGGATGCACCGTTTGGGTGGGCACCGTTGCAGCTATTTGCAGTACAAGGGTTGCACCGATATGGTTATAAAGAGGATGCAGCGCGATTGGCGCAGAAATTTATTGCAATGCTCGTTCAAGAATTTACCAGCTCTGGCACCCTAGTGGAAAAATACGATGTCTGCGCCTGTTCTGCGAATGTTTCGGACGAAATTCTCTTTGGCTACAGCTCTAACGAAATTGGCTTCGGCTGGACAAATGGTGTATTTTTAGAGTTACTAGCAATTCTAGAAGACGACTGAGGAATGGATGGTGGTTCGAGTGCCGTCCAACTGAATCGATCGATAGCGAGCGAAATAATTTGTAGCAATTGAATAAATCGATAAATTATTAGTTTTCATTTGCTTGCATGGTGTGTAATTGAGTATGCAATCACGATCGGCAATCGATTGCTAGTACACAACCTGAAGATGGCTCGAATAGTCTCAGCTTTTTTATCTTCGAGTCGATTTAGGTCGCTCTACAAAATAAAAAGCCCCAACTCTAGGAGCTGGGGACGAATCATCAGGGTGCATCTACCACTCCTATAATCCGCACCCTGACTGTGGCTATCGGGATGAAAACAGATCGATTGGAATAATTCTCGTTCCCAGCGACTCCACCAACGGGCATAATGATGCAAGATTTGAGATTAATCCCCAATTTTTGGCGAAAACCCCTATGACTACAGTAAAAGATGCGATCGATAGCATGTTGCGATCGCGGGTTGTCGATACCGGACGAGTGAGTGGGCTGAGTCGGCAAATTATCGCCCAGATGAATAATCTCCAAACTGGGATTTTGCTCAATTTTGAAAGCTTACCAGGAATAGTTAGTTCGCAAGAACCACATCTCAATTTATTTCTACAATCTGGCCCTAAAGAGTCGCTGCGTGCTGCATTGCGGGATGGTACCACCAAACAGCCCAAGTTGAAAATGACGATTAATTCGGCTTATCGTACCGTCGTCCAGCAATATATTCTCTTTCAACTCTACCGCCACGATCGTAAGTTAGTCCCATTAGCCGCTATTCCTGGGAATAGCAATCATGAAGATGGCATGGCGATCGATATCAATAATTATCAGGAGTGGAAGCCTTATCTGCTCGGTCATGGCTGGCAATGGCAGGGCAATGGCGATCCTGTCCATTTTTTCGATCGCAGCGGGCGCGATGATGTTGGTAATCTAGGGGTACAAGCATTTCAGAGTCTCTGGAATAAATATCATCCAGAAGACAAGATTCCCGCTACCGGAAATTTTGGAGATCTCACAGCTGCCAGGATGGATCGATCTCCTATTAGTGGATTCGGAGCGGTGACGATTTTTCATCAAGGCGATACCGGAGCTGCGATCGAACGGATTCAAACAGCGTTAACTAAAATGGGTTTCACAGTGCCAGTTACAGGCACATTCGGCGAACAAACTAAAGATGCTGTCATCAAATTTCAACACAAGTACGGCTTGAGTGCCGATGGCTCTGTCGGCCCACTTACACTCAAAAAATTGGGAATCATTTGATGATGGATTGTCGAGTCGATCGAGGATGCCAAAATGGTGTTGTATATAGCGGTTCTCATCCTAGTGAAGGGCATTATTAGTGGTTTTAGTGGCTAGTGGCTGGTGACTAGTGGCTAGTAAATGTACCTCATTCGATTGGGAACCGCTATATCTCTTAATGTTGTGCAGGAAAGTATACTTCCAATATACCTTTATGCACCAAGCCCAGAATTGCGCTTATTTTATGCCCGCTTTGGCTTTGTCGATCGTCATGGCAGAGGATATAATATGCTTCTAAGTTAGCGAATCATCTCTGATGTAAAGTTGCAAGTTGAGAAGTATAATTATTTACGAATCACAACCTTACTGAAGAAGAGTTTTGAAAAACCTCAAAAAACTTCGCCCCATCTTCTTGAAGAAGAGCCAGAGTCAGGGTTTCGATCGAAAAGTCGATCTGGAAATGTCAAACCTGCTCTCCCCCTCTCCCGATCGCATTACCCCCCATCCCCCAGATCGGAGATCTCGATCGCCCAAATTCCCCTCGATCTGCTGGGTATCTTAAAATAGAGAAAGTGCATACAAACGATCGGGTAATCCCGAAATAATGCGCTAAACTTACATACGGGAATTCGCTCGATGATGGGGATGGGCTAAATAGTGGGTAAAAAAGATATGGAACTAAAGCTACCAGATGCAACCGTAGCTGCGGAATTGAATCAATTGTTGAAAAATACTGTAGATCCCCAGGGTGAAATCAGCGTGGCTTTAAAGCAACATCCTCAAATCGAAGTACCAAAAGCACCTTGGACGATCGAAGACAGCGAGCGCCAATACCGGATTGAGGGTTGGGGCGAGCCTTATTTCTCGATCAATGCCGCCGGACATGTTACTGTTGCGCCTCAAGGCGATCGCGGTGGTTCGCTCGACCTCTACGATCTCGTTAGCGCCCTCAAACAGCGCAATCTGTCTCTGCCCCTACTGATTCGTTTTTCCGATATCCTAGAGCACCGAATCGAGCGGTTGAACGCCTGTTTTGCCAAGGCGATCGCTCGGTATAATTATGATGGTGTTTATAAGGGAGTATTTCCTGTTAAGTGTAATCAACAAAAGCACTTAGTCGAAGATCTGGTTAAATTTGGCCGACCTTATCAATTTGGGTTAGAAGCGGGTTCTAAACCCGAGTTAACGATCGCGATCGCGATGTTAAATAACCCTGGTGCGTTGTTAATTTGCAACGGCTACAAGGATCGCGAATATATCGAAACCGCAATCCTCGCCCAGAAATTAGACCAAACCCCGATTATCGTCCTCGAACAAATCGAAGAAGTCGAAATCGCGATCGCTGCGGCTCAATCCCTGGGCATCAAACCCAATCTCGGTGTGCGGGCGAAGCTCAATGCCAAAGGCACCGGACGCTGGGGTGTATCGAGTGGCGATCGCGCTAAATTTGGGCTGACGATTCCCGAAATTATCATGGTCGTGGACAGGCTCAAGGAAGTTGATATGTTAGACTCCCTCCAGCTCCTGCATTTCCACATCGGCTCGCAAATTTCCTCGATTTCGGTAATTAAGGAAGCCATCGGCGAAGCGAGTAAAATCTACGTCGAACTCGTGCAACTGGGCGCGAATATGAAATACCTAGACGTAGGTGGCGGATTGGGCATCGACTATGACGGTTCGCAAACCAATTTTCATGCCTCCAAAAATTACGATCTCCAAAACTACGCCAACGATATCGTTGCCGAAGTGCGTGAGACTTGTAACGAGAAAAATATTCCCGTTCCGACTTTAATCAGTGAAAGCGGCCGCGCGATCGCCTCACACCAATCCGTGCTGGTATTTGATGTCCTCAGCACCTGTGAAGTCCGGACGGATTTGCCCCAACCGAAGTCCGATGCCGAGCATCAGATCGTGCGGAATCTCTGGGAAACCTATGAAAGCATTACTCCTGAAAACTTTCGCGAAGCTTTCTATGATGCCAACCAATTTAAAGATGAAGCCTTGAGTCGGTTCAAGCTCGGCTATCTCACAATGACCGATCGATCGCGTGCCGAACAACTTTACTGGGCTTGCTGCCAAAAAATCCTCGATATCGCTAAGCGCGAGGAATATATGCCCGAAGATTTGGAAGAACTCGAACAAATCATGGCATCGATTTACTATATCAACCTGTCGGTATTCCAATCCGCACCAGATAGTTGGGCGATCGATCAATTATTCCCGATCATGCCCATCCATCGCTTGGATGAAGAACCCACTCGGCGCGGGATCTTAGCCGATCTTACCTGTGATAGCGATGGTAAAATCGACCAATTTATCGACCTCAAGGATGTCAAACACGTCCTCGAACTCCACGCCCTCGAACCCAATAAACCTTATTATTTAGGTTTATTCCTCGGCGGCGCGTATCAAGAAACGATGGGCAATCTCCACAATCTCTTCGGTGATACCAATGCCGTCCACATCAAACTCACCCCCAAAGGCTACAAAATCGAACATGTAGTTAAGGGTGACACGATGAAAGAAGTATTGGGTTACGTCCAATACGATATCGAAGATATGATCGAAAGCGTCCGTCAAAAAGCCGAACAAGCTTTGTTAGACAAACGCATCACGATCGACGAAGCTCAACGGCTATTGAAAAACTACGAACGCAGTCTCGAACAATATACTTATCTGACTCCATAAATTGGTGTTAGATATATTTAAAAGGTCGATCGAGTAATACTCGATCGACCTTTTTATTCCAGTAGGGAGCGTCGCCAATTTGATTTTCGTCAACGCTTAAATGTTGTGATTTAAAATCGACGGGCGATCGAGCCTACCGCTCCGAACGCTGACGACTGGGAGCCAGATCGCCATACCGCCGCCGCCATTCGAGCTGCCGCCGCCGTGCCTGCTGCCGCCGGAGTTTTTCCCGTAAGCGTTGGCGTTCGGCCGATTCGGGACTCTGACGCATTGTCGATTGCGCTGTGAGATCCGAGCGCCGATTGATAGTACTACTATCTGGATCGGCCATTGCCTGATTCGGATAAATAACTGGTACTGTCGCCAAGCAAATAGCGGCGATTGCTACATACTTAAACATATTAAGTTTCCCCTGATTAGATTGGATTGAAATTCGCACGGGTTAACTTAAACCCGTGCGGGTTCGCTCGATTTAAGTGGAGCGAGAATTCAGCCAGAGTCGATCGATCTTACCGATCCGAACGCTGACGACTGGGAGCAAGATCGCCATATCGCCGTCGCCATTCTAACTGCTCTTCGAGAGCGTTCTGCTGCCGGACTTTTACACGTTCCCGTTCGCGTTCGATCGACTCGGGAGTGCGTTGTCCGATTGGGGGATCGATCGGAGCTGACTGCTGAGTTACATTGTTGTTACTACGATTCAACTCGGCTATTTCTGCCATCGATCGAGTCGGCTGAAGCACTGGCAAGAGCGTCAGCCAAAAAAGTAATAGAGTTGTAGATTTGAACATATCGATTAAAATCTTATCCCCGCCCCGACTGCAACATTCGTTGAATCGCTACTGCTAATCGGCACATTTAGATTGGCTTTTAACACAAAAAGACTGTCGATATTATAATCTGCGCCAGCAGTAAGGTAAGCAGTCGTATTACTGTTATTACCGCCGCTATTAAATCTCACACCGACACCACCAAAGGGGGTCAACTTTCTCTCAGCATCTACAGTTGGAAAGTCATAGGTTATTGCTGCACCAAAAGTTGTCGTATTGTTAGGGAAATAAATGCTCGGACGCACAGAGACGCTATCATAAATGACGAAGCGAGAATCGATACCGACCGATGTCTGTCCGTTACCAAAAAGTACGGATGCACCAACGTTGTTTTGACCTAATTGCGCTTGTGCTGGTCGGACTGCCAAGAATGTAGAGGACAGAATTGCTAATGATAATAGTAGTTTTTTCATGATATGTTTGTGTCGAACAATGAAGACAATAATCGAACTGCCTGGAAAAGATAACTACTCGATCGAATCGAGATTTTCTCAAGCGATTTAAGGTTCGATACCACCAATTATCAAGAAAATTACTCTATGTATCATCAATCGATCGATATAATTTTTAGTACTAATTTGGACTGAATAAATCGCTCGATCGACAGATAGCAACGGCAATTGCCGTTGCTATCTGCGGAATTTAGTTAAAAATCGAATTTCTACCCGCACTGACAGCTCGATCCGCTCTAAGTTAAGACGCGGCTCACACTCTTTGACTCGATCTCACCCCACCAGTCAGTCGGTTGCTCGATCTATTCAGATACTTCGACTTTTCAGACGATAAATATTGCCAAATTAAGATGCCAGATACGAACTCATATCACCTTTACGCTTGCGGAGCTTCGAAATCGCATCTCGTTCGATTTGCCGGATCCGTTCGCGACTCATATTTAACATCGTACCGATCTGGGCGAGGGTGCGCGGCTGGGTATTTTGCAGCCCAAAGCGCAGTGTGAGGACTTGTTGCTGTTGAGGAGTCAGCAATGACATCATTTTTGCTAAATCCACTTGCAATGCCGCACTAGTAACATAATCATCAGGAGACATCCCTGGATCTTCGAGGAGATCGCCTAGTTCGGTGTCTTGACTGTCACCCAAGCGGATATCTAGCGATAAAGGCTGCCGCGCCCATTCTAGATAATCTCTGACCTGTGAGGGCGTGAGTTGGAGTTCTGCGGCTAGTTCGGTCATCGTCGCCGTTCGACCGAGTTTTTGAGCTAATGCGCGTTGCGCTTTTTTAATCTTGTTCAGCTTTTCCGTGATGTGGATGGGGAGCCGAATCGCCCGAGCTTTTTCAGCGATGGCGCGAGTAATTGCTTGGCGAATCCACCAATATGCATACGTAGAAAAACGATAACCTTTACTAGGGTCAAATTTATCAACGCCACGCTGCATCCCGATCGTCCCTTCTTGAATCAAATCCAAAAAGTCAATGTTCCGTTTGGTATATTTTTTAGCAACGGATACTACTAATCGAAGATTCGCTTCAACCATTTGTCGTTTTGCCTTCTCACCGATGGCAATGGTTTTTTGAAGCTGAAATAAGCTCAGACGGGCAGCAGTGGCCCATTCGCTCATATTGGGTTCGCGATTGAGTTCGACTGTCAGAGTTTGCTTGAGATCCATTAGCGAAACTAACTGCTGCACCTGTTTACCATATTCGATTTCTTGCTCGTGAGTAAGCAATGGTACGCGCCCGATTTCACGCAGATAGCTGCGGACGGTATCTGTAGATGCGGTAGTGGTCGTTTTCATGGGGATGGTGAAGTGTGAGGTAAAGAGCGAGTTGAATAGGACGATGTAGATGCTAGGTTGAGCGCGATCGTAAATAAGTACAAATTCGCAAACCAACTGGAAAGATTTCTCTAGACGTGGTGCCAAACCTTACTAGAGCGGTTCTCGGCGATATAAGTACTTATTTTGCGCGAGATCGCTAGCGATCGAATCAATCTATCGATATAAGTTTCCTGTTGTAGTTCGGTGTAAAATATCTGCCAATCGGGAGATCTAAAACTGCTAATTTATCCTGATGATAAATAATCTCGATCGACGCTCTGGAGATAATTCGAGAAATCGATCGGGCTGAATCGATCGGGCTGAATCGCCCTGCTTGTCTCGAGTTTCTGCTTAATGTGCTGTCTTGTCTTGCTGCCATATTTTCGATCGCTGAGGTTTAGCACGTCAAGACAGGGGAATCTATCCGCTCTGAGCGGAAGTTGAGCTGGACTCGTGAAATCGTCAAGCATTATCAAAGTTGGCAGCAATCGACTGTATTTGATATAAAGAAGATACTCTCTCGCGGCAGAATCAAGCTTGCGGAGAAAGTCAAAATAGTTACCAATACGTAAGACTAATCCGATCTAATGGTAGAAATCAAACTAACGCAACTTCGCAATTTATTTGTCGAAATGGATCGGGCATTGATTGCTTATTCTGGTGGCATCGATAGCACTTTGGTTGCTAAGATTGCCTATGATGTTTTAGGAGATCGCGCCCTAGCCGTGACAGCAAAATCGCCGTCTTTATTACCCGAAGAATTGGAAGACGCAACCATCCAAGCAGCGACGATCGGGATCGCCCATCAAGTCGTAGAAACTTATGAGATGGACAATCCTAATTATTCATCAAATCCTGTGAATCGCTGCTATTTTTGCAAGAGCGAACTCCACGATACACTCAAGCCGATGGCGATGAAATTTGGTTATCCATACGTTGTCGATGGTGTCAATGCTGACGACTTGGGAGATTATCGTCCGGGGATTCAAGCGGCTAAAGAACGTGGTGCTAGGTCTCCATTAGCTGAGCTGGGGATTACGAAATTAGAAGTGCGTGAAATTGCCAAATCGATCGGGTTACCTTGGTGGAACAAGCCGGCGCAACCTTGTTTGAGTTCGCGGTTTCCATATGGCGAAGAGATTACGATTCCTAAGTTAAATCGCGTTGGTAGAGCGGAGATTTATTTACGGCGGCTGGGTTATGAAAATGTGCGCGTTCGCTCCACTGGCGATACTGCCAAAATTGAGTTGCCTGTGGATTTAATTCAACAATTTGTTGCGAACAATAATTTAGCAGAATTAGTAACAATATTTCAATCTTTTGGATTTATTTATGTAAGTCTCGACTTAGAAGGTTATCGTAGTGGCAAACTCAATCAAGTATTATCCGAGTTTGTCGCTTCAGCAGGGGCTGCACCACAGGTAATTGCAAGTTAGCCAGAAAAGAATTGAGCGTTGCTGAATTATTGTAGATTTTGGGAATTTAATGTTTTATTGCCTGATGAAATACCTTGCTGGGCAATATATATCTCAGCTTTGCCCCGTATTTTCAACAGCTTTTTTCAGCTTGATTGTTTGATAGAGATTAACACCACCCAAAACTCCGATAATTGACGTAGACAATCTACATGACAAAGACTAGAGCGATCGCTCTAGTCTTTAAAAACATTAGTTTTTGTTTGCTGGCAATAAAATAATAGCGATCGGTTTCTGGCCAAGGTTTGATGGTCGATTATGCTGACATTAGCGTGACGCTCGAATTTACTTAATTGACTTTGTTGTTTTTGCGGCAATGGCTGTACCAGTAACTCTCCAAGTATTATTATCTTCGCGAGTGACAATCAACTTACCTTCTAGGACACGTTCGCGATCGAGTTTCCACAGATAGTTATCTCTAGAGTTATTATTGGTCGCGAATTTTATGTAGGCATCAGGCGAGCTATTGCGCATCTGCTCTGCCTCTCGCTTCGATGCATAATTATATCCGCGTTCGAGAATATGAACTTCAACTTTAGCAAATTTAGATTGGGTAACAGGAGACAATTTTAATTCTACTAATCTGATTTCTTTTACTTCCTCAAAAACCACATATTTATTTCGATCGGCTGACATACCGTTGTTTGGATTGGCTTTGTGATTGCGGTTGCGATAGTAATCATTAATAGCCTGAGAAATATTTCTAACCTCTAATTGAGAAGGTTGTGAATTATTTGTCCCATAAACAGTTTTGATATCGACTCGATCGGGTTCGCCAGCATTAGTAATATTTGCAACTGCGAAAATACCCGCGATCGAGGTAGTAGTAAGAATAAAAAATTTCATTAGAACTGTTCGGGGTTATGGATAAATCAGTGCAGCTCGAGCGATCTTTAGTTACTACAGCAGAGATCTGAATTTCCCGAAATCTCCCATAAAAAGGAGTTTGGAGGATCCACTACTTGCGCTTGTAATAAATACAAATTTGCCTACTGACATTATTCAGTTTACCCACGAATTCGATCTCGATTAACATGGGAGAATTTCTAAGATTGTCTATTTCAGGAAATCCTCACCACTAACGATTGCTAAAGCCTCTTCTAAATGGTTGAAAAAGCGATCGGCACCAATTAAAGTTGTCAGACCATCGCGATCGAATTGACATTTTACATTCGGTGCCAAACCAGACACGATCGTTACCACCTGCTGCCTTGATAGCGCCTTCACCACATCGCGAATTGTCTCAGATGCAGAGTAGTCAATTTCGGTAATCGCGCGTGCCTCAAGAATAAAAAACTTGACAGGTACTGCTGCACCATAAACTAGGCGCTGGACTTGTTCGGAAAAGTAGGTGGTATTGGCATAAAATAAATCTCGACTGAAACGGTAAATAATCAAACCAGGTGCGGAGACAGTGCCAGGAAGAGCCGGAACTGGTTGCCAAAAACGATTGGCACCAGGAATCAGTACTGCCGAGTGGGGTCGATAGCTATGATAGACGTGCAAAATCAATGACAGCATTACGGAGACAATGATGCCCTGTTTGACCCCAACAAATACGACTGTCAGCGCGGAGATCGCCGCTAGATAAGATTCTTCTCGATGCGTCTTAAAGATATCGTACAGCTCTTTGAGATCGATTAATTTCAGCCCGATCGAGAACACGATCGCAGCGAGAGTAGCATTTGGCAAGTAGCCGATCGGTGCGGTGAGGAAAAGAATTACAATTAACACGATCGCGGCTGTTGTCAGTTGTGACACTTGGCTGCGTCCGCCAGCCGTATCGACGATTGCTGTTTTCGTCGGACTACCATTGACGACAAAGGTTCCAGTCAAACCCGCCGCCACATTTGCTGCTGCTAACCCCAGGAGATCGACATTTTCATTAAATCGACCGCTATACCGAAAAGCATAGGCCCGAGCAGTAGCCGCACTCTGAGCGATGATGACGAGACAACAAGAGATGGCAATCCCCAGCACCTGGGGGATTTCGGCCATGGCAACATTTGGCAACCCGAAAGTTGGTAGTCCGCTGGGTAGAGTCCCGACGACAGTTACACCGCGACTGGCAAAGTCAAACAGCCAACTGGCAATAATCGCGCCGATTACCGCCAGCAGCGCACCTGGAAATTTGGGTAAGAATCGCTCACAGAAGAAAACAAGCACGAGTACTGCTGCGGAAATGCCGAGTGTGAATAAATTAATTTGCTCCAGATGCTGTCCGATATAAATAATTTGCGAAAGCGGCTCTCTACCACCGCCAGTCAAGCCGACTAATTCGCCTAATTGCCCGATCGCGACTTGAATCCCGACACCAGTTAAAAAGCCGATGAGGACGGTACGCGACAAAAAATCGGCTATAAAACCCAGCCCGAAGATGCGTGCTAATAACAGCAATCCTGCCGTGACAATGGCGACTGCTTCGGCTAATGCTAAATAGCGCTCGCTCCCAGTTTGCGCCAGCACGGACAGTCCAGCCGCGATTATCGCTGCCGTCGCTGAGTCCGCAGCAACGACTAGATGTCGCGAAGATCCGAAGATGGCAAAGGCTACTACTGGTAACAGTAATGTATATAATCCTGTTGCGATCGGCGTTCCGGAGATCTTGGTATAGCCCATCACTTCCGGGATCCCCAATGCTGCCAACACGATCCCAGCGGCGATATCGCTCCCCAATGTTGAGTTATTCCAAGGTAAAATTCCCTGCAGTAGTCGCAGCGGGAATTTTTCCACAGGTTGTTTATTCGTACTCACGATTTCTTTATTTCCATCAATTTAATTCTGCCGATCGGTAGATCGAGTAGCTGTATCTCTCTAGTATCGCTCCAGACTACCCAAGTTAAATAACACTCCGATAGCGATATTTTTGAGTGCGGTTAGATTGCTTGAGAAGTGTCATCGACCGATCTCGATCGATTAGTACCGATTACTACACCAAAATCACATTGACTGAGTAAAAATTCGCCGATCGGCTAGTGAAATCGAGCGATTATTCGATGGTGAAAAATGTCACCTGTGCGGACGTGACTTTAGTAATAGTTGGGCAGGAAGCGGATCGTTACCTTTGCTAGATGAAGAGTCTAGACCATAGTGATAAGTTAAAGATTCAAGCATTGAATATAAGCGTGATAGCCGTCGATGACTGGCAATTAACTCGATCTTCCAGAGTTAAATAGTCAGTTTTTCGGTAGATATATATCAACCTCTTAATGACGAGACGAGATTTATAAATGTTGAACGGCAACGGTGGGAAGCCAGACAGTATCGCCGCTGGAGCCGCGATCGTGACTATTATCGCGCTCGGTATGACTATCGTAATTACCATCGGTGGTAACACCTTGACAATCTGAGTCTTGTGGTAGCAGTTTCGCCGACACGGAATTGCTACTTTACCGCCAGCGCAGCGCGATCTTTGGATAAATTGCTGCTAATCGGATTTCGCTAAATCGATCGAGGAATAGATAATGAAAATGGTCGAGCTAAAAAAACGGATCTTAGCCAAAGGCCTAGCCTTAAGTCTGCTGGGGGACTTAGTATCTGGGGTATTTTTTGGTGTTGGCTATTTAGCGATCGACCATTTCAATGATTGGATGGACGCGCAATCCACTGCCAATTCTCCCACTCAGACCGCTGGCGAGCGCGGTAAAGTAGCGGCACATCCCCAGCAATCGAGCGCAGCCACAGCAACAACGACCGATCGCGACTGAATTGTTAAACTCATATCTTGCACTAGTTGAAATATACTATTGCTTGGTGTAGATCCAGGGTACCCACAAGGGGCACCCCTACAGGTTAATTTTGTAGGGGTGCCCCTTGTGGGTACCCTCAGATCTCTGCTTTTACCAGTCTTTATGTATTGGCGCAAGATGTGAATAAACCTACTAGATAGCCCATCAAAATTAGCTAACTGTAACGTCTGGGCGATCTAACTCACCATCATCCCAAGAGGTGGGATCTTCTAAAGGTTCCAAATGAGTGGTAACATGGCTCAGTGGCAAAGCGGCTACGATCGCCAGTTCGACTGCTTCACAGAGATCGTGACCGTGCTGCACAGTCCACGCGCCAGGAACGAGGATATGGAGGGAAATAAAGCGACGCGCACCAGCCACGCGCGTTCTCAGCGCATGAAATTGAATTTCGGGAGATTCATATTCCCGCAACACTAAGACAATCGCCTCGCGCTCGTGAGTGGGTAGTGATGCATCCATTAACTCGGCACCCGTCTCTCGGAGTAAGCCGATCCCGATCCGCACGATATTCACTGCCACAATCATCGAAACAATCGCATCCAGCGCCAACCAACCTGTAATGTGGACGAGCAAGATGCCGATTACTACCCCCACTGAAGTCCAGACATCCGAAAATAGATGATGGGCATCCGTTCGCAGCGTAATCGATCGCAAGCGCTTCCCCGCACGCAATAAAATCCACCCGACCACCCCATTAACCACGGTAGCGAGTACCGAGACTACCAATCCTAAGCCGATCTGTTCCAACGGTTGGGGATGGGAAAGGCGCTCCCATGCTGTAATTGCAATAGTCACAGCCGCAACAATAATCAGTACGGCTTCCAAGGCACTGGAAAAGTACTCAGCTTTGGTATAGCCGAAGGCATGTTTGGCATCAGGTGGTTTAGCCGCAACCGTTAGCGCCCAAAAAGTCACCAGTGCTGCCACTAAATTGATACAAGACTCGATCGCATCTGAGAGCAAACCGACCGAGTTTGTAAGGCGATATGCGCCAAATTTGAGCGCGATCGTCACCACGGCGGCGGCGATCGATAATATTGTATACGCACGAGGCGACTGCCCGGAATGTAGCCGATCCATTAACTGTGGTGGTGATAGTCAAACATGTTTTAAAGCTAGCAGATCGGTTCAACCTCACAGCGATCGATCGATTCTATCTCGATCCCAATCGTGAAGTCCATCTCCACTTTAACCGTTCGGCGGCCGATCTCGAACTCCGCTATCGCCAACCAAGCGACTCAGTCATAAATCAAACGACTTCTTCTTCCTTATGTGTTTCAAATACACAATCAGCTTGAGGATGTGAGATACAAATCAAGACATAGCCCTGAGCGATTTGGTCGTCGCTCAAATAGGAACCCTCAGACTGGTCTACCGACCCAGAGACTAACTTGGCCGTACAAGTCGAGCAAACGCCCTGTCGACAAGAATAAGGCAGTTCCATTCCACCTTCTTCGGCCGTTTCTAGTATATAGCTATCTTCCGGGACGGCAACAGTTTGGTCGATGCCCTCGGCTTTATTGAACAATCTAACTTGGTAAGATGCTGCCATATGAAATAACCTCTACAAGTATTTAGTTCGGAATCGATTCAAATTCGACCTGTGACTCGATTTCTAAGGGAAGAGCGCAGCTACGATCGGGTCAACATCGCGAGCGCTGCGATCCACCGCTCGACCGCTCGTACCTACTGGCCCAACTTGCTCCCCTCCTACTCTGACAAGTTGATGGGTTATTTCCTGTATAAATTGATTGAATCAAACGGTAAAATTACAAGAGGCGATCGAGATTAAAACATTATTATCGGGCGAGAATCAATGTAGTTGACAGATAGCACTAGGAGAAGATGTGATGAGGTGATTTTGTAGTGACAGAGTAGAAATATAGCAAAATTATCAGAGATCGCCACATCTGGATCGTCACAGAATAGCGCAATCTGTCGTATTATTAGTTCCGTATGAGTGTATCTAGCTATTTACTAGGGGTCTTATTCATAACCTATGCACATCGACATTGATTATGACCATCAAAAAAACATTCACAGTCAAGCAGGCGCTAAAGCTGCGTTGGCGGCGATTTTAGCTCATTTTTCAGTTAATAGTCTTCTCGATGTCGGTTGTGGTGCTGGTACGTGGCTAAAAGCAGCGTTAGATCTGGGAGTTATCGATATATTGGGAATAGATGGTATTTCGATTTCAATAGATCGATTACTCGTTCAACCTAAATTTTTCCAACAGCAGGATTTAACAATACCTTGGCATCTCAACCGTCGATTTGACTTAGTTATTTGCCTAGAAGTGGCAGAACATCTAGATAATTCTAATGCCAATACTTTAATTGAGGCGATCGCCAATCATACCGATCTTATTATTTTTAGCGCAGCTTGTCCTGGTCAGCCTGGGCAACATCACGTAAATTGCCAATGGCCGACTTATTGGCAAAAATTATTTAATAGTTGTGGCTTTTCCTGTTGTGATACTATGCGGTGGAAGATCTGGGATGATGTGCGGATCGAGCCATGGTATCGACAAAATATGTTTGTGGCTCAGCGAGATAAATTTGCAGGAGTAGAAGCTCGAATCTCACATGTAATTCATCCAGACATGATGTCTTATTTCAAAGACTGGTCGCAATAAAAACTCTTCAAAACGATTGTCACCGATCTCTCGGCCTAAATTAGCGACCGCACTTAGGCATTACAGTAATAAAATCTAATAAATTTCCGCATCAACAGTTGAAATCATGCTCGATATTTGTATCTGTACGCACAATCCAGATCGACGGCTATTTGCTATTGTGATTCAGGCTCTAGCCGACCAGACTTTGGACAAATCAAAATATGAGGTTTGGGTCATTGATAATGCCTCTGACATTCCAATTGAAGTGAAAGATCTTCAACCATTAACCGCAGTAGGGGTTAAATGTAATATCCTTGTTGCTTCTCAATTAGGGCTGATGTACGCGCGGAGTGTCGCGATCGAGGCAACTACCAATGAATGGTTGGTGTTTGTTGACGATGATAATGAATTAAGTAAAAATTATTTAGAAATAGTATTAGAAATAACGAAAAACAATCCACAACTTGGATGTTTTGGGGGTAAACTACTACTCCCAGATAATATTAAATATCCGAAGTGGATGGAAGTAATGTTACCATATCTGGCAATTAAAGACCTGGGTGATGAAGTCTTGTCCAACTGTGCCAATCATTGGGGTGAATGGGAACCCCCTGGTGCGGGGTTTGTGATTCGGAGATCCGTGCTGGAGGTGTCACAGCGTCGATTGGCAAACTTACCAAAAACAGTGGTACTAGATCGTCAAGGTCGAAGTTTGTTATCAGCAGGAGATTCAATGATTACAAGGGGAGCGTACGAGCTAAATTTGGAGTGCGCTTACCAACCAAGATTGCAACTTATCCATCGGATAAATCCCAGGCGACTTGCATTCCAATATCTGATCCGGTTACTATATGGTCACGGTCGGAGTTATGTATTGTTAGAGCGAGTTTTGGGTAATTCAGTAGCAAGTATTGATGGCTGGCAACGGATTACTTTTATGTTTACTAGGATTATGGTAAGAATTAAAGATTCCCAATCGATTCAACAGTGTTTATGTATGATCGCCTGGGATTATGGATATCTACATGAATCTAGAAGATCCCAATAATATAAAAATATAAATTCATTTCATATAATTCGCCATTAAAATGTTACCTAAAATCAGTATAATAATCCCATGTTATAACGCTGTCAGTACGATCGAACGAACGATTCGCTCTCTGATCAATCAGCATTATACTAATTTGGAATTAGTTTTAATAGATGGTGGTAGTAATGATGGCACGATGGAGATCGTCAATTCATATAAGGGGCACTTCGATCGAATTATTTCCGAACCCGATCGAGGACAAGCAAATGCTTTGAACAAGGGTTTTAAGTTGACCACTGGTGAAATTTGGGGATGGTTGTGTGCCGATGATGAGCTAACTGCTGGAGCATTATTATATTTTGCTAAGTTATTTCAAATTAACCCAGATATCGATGTAATTACAGCAGGATGCAAGCGAATTTTTGCTGATGGCACGACTTTTAATACCAAGCCTCGGGCGGATGTGATGCAACGGATTGCCTATCACAACGGCATCGAGCAACCGAGCACCTTGTGGCGAGCTACCGTCCATCAACAGGTTGGAGCGCTTGATGAAAACTATAATTATGCCTTTGATTGGGTGTGGTGGAATCAATTACAGCAAGCTGGTGTGAGAGTATTAGTTGCCGATCGCGTCGTCTCGCGTTACTATTTTAGCGATACCAATAAAACATCGACTGGCTCTCGGGAGACTATCAATGAAATGTATCGGATTATCAAACACTATGGTCCAGCCCGGGGCTATTTAGCCGATATATATTTATTTCTGTATGAAAACTTCGATCTAGAAGGCTATTATGATAAACCACCCCATGTAGAGAGAATTGACTGGTGGTGGTATTTACTCAAACAAGAACAGACCAATCGCTTCAAGCTCTTGTATTGGATCGTATGTCTGTGGGGATTGAGTCTTGTATTTGGTCGCGACCGGATTATGGGCTATAACTGGAATTTCGCTTCTAGACAAGAGCGTAATTTATGTTGGTATAAATATCCGTCAATAGACTTAGTCCCAGAACCAATCGTATTGTCCTTGGAAAATTGTATCGATCCCGTAGATATTTCGACTATAACTGGGGGATTTTCAGCTCAGCCACTCACAATTAGCAAACCAAAAATTGCGATCGATTGCTGTTGTTTTCAGTTGAAGAATTTTGAAAGCCAACGGATTTGGAATTTGATTTTTCAAGAGTGGAGTAGTAAGGATTTTGCAGGTCAGATATTGCTACTAGATCGTGAAAAAACAGCACCTCAATTATATGGATTTAAATATTGCGATCTACCTAGGGTCAATTTTCAAAGTCCAGGACACGAAGCAATATTACTTCAGGAGATCTGCGATCGCGAACAGATCGATATTTTTCTATCTACAGGCGATACTATCCCCGTGATGACACATTCTATCGCGACGATTATTGATGATTTTTGGTTGAAAAATATCGATACTGTTAAAAGTTGGAGGATAGCTCATGCGTCGAAGTTTATAGTTATGAGCTATAAAATAGCTGCAGAATTAAGTCGATGCTTTCCCAATTTAAATGTTAAAGATATGGTCGTAACACCATTAAATACCGAGCGAATGTTTATTCCCAGTAAACAAGTGGAAATCGACAATTTCCGAAAAAAATATCATTTAGACTTGCCATACCTGTTATTAGTAGATCGAGACGATCGAGAAGACGAAACAGGTACGCTCGAATTTTTTAGAGCCTTTGCCCAATTTGTAAATCGAGATCGATATGCAATTGTCTGGGCGAATCGGACATTACCTGTTTCCCCAGAAATCTCCACGCTAATGGAAGATCATCCTTTCTTGCTGTGCCAGCTTCCGCCCTCCGAATTAAAGCTAGCTTACGGTGGCGCAACAGCATTAGTTGAAATGAATCTGGGGGCAGGCGCAACAGTATTAGAGGCAATATTCTGCGGCTGTCCGACGATCGTCGAGCGGCAGATCGAGATCGCTAAACTATTAGGCAACGCCCCTATATATGTAGATAAGAATAACTTGTCAGAGTTAGTCGAGGTTTTAGAGAAAATTCAGCAAGCTAGTTTACGCGAACAGCTAATCCGCCAAGGCTTCGAGCAGACTCACAATTTTTCAATCCAACAGATGACAGAAAAATTGACTACCACAATTTTTGATACTTATCAACAAATCCAAGACAGTCGGTTACCCGCAACCAACTCCATTTGGCAATCTTTCCGAGATTTACAAATTGCGACTTATGGTTATTCAGATAATTTGAGCGAAATTAGCGAAAAATTAGTAGCAGCAGAACAAACTATCGCATCAATGAAAACCACAAAATTTTGGCTAATGCGAGAGCAATGGTTTAAGTTAAAAAAAGGATTGAAGCTAACTCAAAAAATAGATTGAGTCACCATTTTAAATTACTCCGAAACATCCCATCTCGCTTGACAAAAACTAGATCGACTTGACCTAATGCTAGATCGAATGGTCTTCGCAGATATTCTGTAATATCATAAAGTTCGTAAGATCGATCTGCCATAAAGTTAATTACTTCACGAGAGATTGGTTGATTGGAGAAGAATGCAAATAGGGATGTTTCAATAATAAACACTTCAGTTTTACCAAATAGGGTTTCTGCTCCAGCTAAAGCTTCTAGTTCAAACCCTTGAATATCTAATTTTACAAGATCCGGCTGAAACTGCGGATAAGTCTCGCTCAATAACTCGTCGATCGAGATCGTTGGAGTTTTTCGCTGTTTGCCGGTAGCTAGATCTCGTTCGTCAGTCGTTGGTAAAAATGAAGAGCCAGATAAATCCTCCCAAATAGTTTGAACGAGTTCTCCCGAAATTTTAGCTGCACCTGCTTGAATTAGCCGAACTTGTGGATTTTTATCGACCAATGCCTGTAGATGCGATATCATTTCAACTTGTGGCTCGATCGCTAATAGAGGTATACCAGGAAAAATAGACAGTGCCATACTACTCCAGTTACCATAGTTAGCCCCGACATCAATTATTCCTTGGGGACAAAAACCCCTAGCTTGTGTATCTAATAAGAAAAGATCGACATCTCTAATCGAGCCATGTTCTGAATGATTCTTAATCGCTCTGATTTCATATCCTAGCGAACGAATTAATCTTTTAACAATTTCTTTCATACTTGAGATCGAGAGATATATATGCTTACCTATTTTGTAATATAATACTAGACTAATCTAACATGCTTGTCAAACCTAGAATCGCGATCGATTGTGTTTTCTTTCAAATTGCAAACTCTGGTATTGCCAGAGTTTGGCGATCTCTGCTAAAAGAGTGGGTAGCCAACGGCTTTTCAAAACATTTATTAATTATAGATCGGGGTGGAACTGCGCCTAAATTTCCTGGACTAACTTATGAAGAAACATCAGTATTTAATTTTAAAAATCCCGCAATTGAATCAATACATATCCAAGAAATATGCGATCGAGAACACATAGATTTGTTTATTTCTACTTATCATACTATTCCACTGTTCACACCATCTGTTGTATTAGTTCACGATATGTTACCAGAACTATTCAACACAGATTTATCAGTTATGCCATTGCATGAAAAATATTGGAGTATCATTCATGCGGCTCACTATATCTGTATCTCGAACAATACAGCTCGCGATTTACAGAAATTTATGCCGAGTATTAAAGACGAGCAAATTTCAATTACTCTGAACGGCATCAGCAAAGACTTCTATCCTCAGCCTGAAGATCTGGTCGAACAGTTTAGGAATAAATATAAGATCGATCGACCTTTTTTTCTAGTAGTAGGCAATCGTTATGCTGATGGTGGACATAAAAATGTTATCCATTTTTTCCGTGCTTTCAAAAAGCTACCAGATCGACATAAATTTGCGATAGTCTGTGTTGGTGGAGTACCAACACTAGAACCAGAGTTAGCTAAGGCGATAGATAGAACCAATGTTTATGTACTATCATTATCAGATTCGGAGTTGGTAGCTGCATATTCTGGTGCAACGGCGCTAGTATATCCATCTTTATATGAAGGATTTGGGTTGCCAATTTTAGAAGCAATGGCATGTGGTTGTCCCGTTATTACTTGTGCCAATTCCTCCCTGACAGAAGTAGCTGGGGATGCGGCTATTTACGTCAGTGAAACAGAATCAGATGAATTAACAATGGCATTGATTGATGTTCAACGTCTTGAGATCGGATCTGAATTAAGTAGCAAGGGATTAGTACAAGCTCAAAAGTTTTCTTGGACAAAAATGGCTGAGGAGCTTTCTCAAGTATTAATATCAACGTTAGATCGAATTGAATCTGGCGAGCTACTAACGAGCGATCCGCTTTGGTCTGAATTACGAAAGTTACAAGTAGGTGAGTATCGAGAAGGACTGTATAAACTCGCGCGGGAGTTGGAAGATGCTCGTCAAAAAATTATCTTCATGCAAAATAGTAAATTTTGGAAGCTCCGGCAACAGTGGTTTCGATTGAAGCAAATGCTTAGATTAGTAGATCGAATTGACTCAGACTTGTAAATTTATCTGTCGATCGACTAGTATTAAAATCGGCGATTAAATCTAACAAATAAATAGTAGAGAGAGCCGCCTAATCTAAAATAAATTTATCGCACAGACTACTCGAACGTTATATAATCGATAACAAAGTCAATAATCCTTACCCATAGAAATAGAGATCCTCAAATAGATCGTGAATACCGATCCAGAATTAGTGTGATGGATATAGCTATTTAATCGTGAACTATTCTTCCTGTCCTACACCCGTCGCCTTCATTATTTTCAATCGTCCAGAATTCACCCGTCAGGTGTTCGATGCGATTCGTGCGGCACGTCCCCAACAGCTATTTGTCATTGCAGATGCACCGCGTGTTGGCCGTCCTGACGATATTGTTAGATGTGCGGCAACTAGGGCGATTATTGATGAAGTCGATTGGGACTGTGAAGTATTTAAAAACTATGCCGATCGAAATTTAGGGTGTGGATTGCGTCCGGCGAGCGGTCTAGATTGGGTATTCGATCTCGTAGAAACCGCGATCGTGCTTGAAGATGATTGTTTGCCCGATCCGAGCTTTTTCCCCTACTGCACCGAGCTATTAGATCGATATCGAGACGATCGCCGGATCTTTCATATTTCAGGCAATAACTTTCAATTTGGCAGACAGCGCGGCGACTATAGCTATTTTTTCTCGCACTACACTCACCATTGGGGGTGGGCGACTTGGCGCAGATCCTGGGAGCAATTTGACTACGATCTGACCAAATGGCCGAGCTTACGATCGACAGATTGGCTGGAAAATATCCTCGATACTCCTGCCGCGATCGATTATTGGCGCACGATTTTTGATGCGGTTTATCAAGGGGATAAAGAGCATATTTGGGATTATCAATGGACTTTTGCGTGCTGGCTGGCGGGAGGTGTATGTATTCATCCCCAGGTAGATCTTGTTTCAAATATCGGTTTTTCACCAGAAGGTACTCATACACTCAGGTACAATCAATTTGCGAGTTTACCTGTCAGTCCGATGCGGTTTCCCCTGAGCCATCCTCCTGAAATTATTCGCGATCGCGCTGCCGATATGTTCGTTCAATCGAGTAAATTTAATCTCGATCTGTGGTCGCGGCTGAAACGTAAAATTTACTGGTATCGATTACTCCAACAGTTCAGATCTTTATAATTTAGTAGATGCTCGATCTTCCGCGTGTAGCTGTAATAACGCCAACATTTAATCGTCAAGCTAAGCTCTTAAGATTTTTGGATGCGTTGGCGAGTCAAACCTATCCTAATTTACAGATTATTATCATTGATTCTGGCTCGATCGATGGCACTCCAGATCGAGTTCGAGAAAAGTTTCCGCGCGTCACTTTGCTAGAGGTAAGCGATCGCAATTTTTGGGCAGGTGCGACTAATGCCGGGGTGAAATTAGCACTCGAACGACAAGTAGATTATATTTTTACAATCAATGATGATGCCGTTATCGCGCCCGATCATATCAAACGCTTAGTCGATCTAGCGCAACAGCATCAACTCGCGATCGTTGGCAATCGGATCGATTATCTTGTCCCGATCGATAAAGTGTGGTCTTTAGGTACTTATTCAGACTGGGGTACCGATCGATTTTTGAAAATTGCCTACAATAATATCGAGCTAGCTAATATTCCTGACGATATTTTAAAACAAGAATTAATTAAGGTCGATGCTTTACCGGGTAACGGCGTATTGATCGCGAGAGCGGTGTTCGAGCGAGTTGGCTTATACAACACTCGCTTTTGTCCTCATTATCATGCTGATTCAGAATTGCTGATGCGTGCCAAGCAATTAGCAAATATCGATGCGTGGATCGCCACAAACATAGTTTTACAGAATGATTTTAATGACGAACAAAAAAGATCGCATGGAAGTGGACTAGCTAAATTACTCTATATATTTTTTAACCCTAAATCTCATTTATTTATGCCAGCAATTTTATATCCGATCTGGCAGTATTGTCCGCCATCTCAAAAAATTCAGACATTGTTTAGTTTGATTAAAAGATTCAAAAATACGCAGTCTTAGCATCATCGCCTTCAGCAATCGACAGTAGCAAAAATCAGCGATTAAGCTAAAGCTACCCGAAACCCAGTAGATCGATCGGAATAAAACGCCGACATCGAACAGCGAGCAGCACTCCGACAAGCGCTTGGCGGGCAAGACCAAGCACCGCCACGCAGCGGACGATAACTAGCATCTCCAGCCAATCGCGGGCGACCGTCATTCGATGCGTGCCGATAATCTTCTTGCCAGTAGTCGCTACACCATTCCCAGACATTGCCGTGCAGATCGTACAATCCAAACGCATTTGGCGGAAAATTGCCCACCGGGGTCGTTTGCTGGCGATATTCGCTTTCTGGTGCGCGATTATAACTCTCTCGACCATCGCAATTTCCCAGATTTGCCATCATCGTCGCACCATAATGAAACGGCGTAGTCGTTCCGGCTCGACAAGCATACTCCCATTCAGCTTCACTCGGTAGCCGATAGGCTCTGCCAGTTTTCTGGGATAATACTTTGCAAAACTCGATCGCCTCATAGTAATTGATAGTTTCGATCGGGTGTCCGTCTTTGCAAAAATAGGCAGGATTTTGACCCATCAATAGCTGATACTGTGCTTGCGTAATCGGATATCGCCCCAACCAAAACGGCTCGATTTCCACCCGGTGTTGGGGTCGTTCGTTATCGGCCAATTTGTGTTCCGAAGTTGACGCACCCATCACAAAGTTACCCCCAGGAATGCAAGCCATCTCCAGATATTGTTTTTTCCAGAAGCTACCACCGAGCGGCTCGCGGAAATAGCGGATTTGATGTTCGGCATAAGACTCGATCCGTCCGTCTCGTCGTACTGTAACGCTCTCGTAGCTAGCGATTTCGATCGGGGGATAGTTTTTGAATTGCGTGGATTTTAAGGCCGTAATCGGGGCGGCTGGTTGGACTGGTAATACACTGTTGGCTACTTTTTTTGCAGGACTAACCGCTGCGGCTACTAACATCGGCTTTGTCAAAGCTGTCTGGACTGCCGCTGCCGTCTGATAACGGTCTTTGAGCAAGTTCTGAATGGTGCGATCGAGAATCCGACCCAAATCGTCACCAACGAGATTGCGATCGAGGTATTGTCGCCAGACCCATTCCCCATTGACGGTATCGAACAAATCAAATGGGGAAACACTAGTCAGCAAGTAGACACAAGTAACGCCCAAACTATAAATATCGCTGGCAAACATCGCCTTGCCCCGCGCTTGTTCTGGGGCGACGTATTCCGCAGAACCAATCGTCGTTCCAGTCTTAGCTAAAGCTGTCGCAGTTGCATATTTTGCCGCACCAAAATCGACCAAACAGAGCTGATTATCGCTCCGACGGCGAATGATATTTTCCGGTTTGATATCGCGATGAATTACCTCGGCGCGATGAATGAAAGTCAGGACTGGTAGTAAATCTGCCAGTAACGATCGAATTTCTAATTCGGTAAAGTTTTGGCCTTTAGCAGCTAATTCTTGAGCGAGATTATCGCCATCGATAAATTCTTGAGCGATGTACTCATATTCTTATATTCTTGCTGTCCGAACTGTTTATATAGCGATGGAATCTGCGGGTGACCGCCCAATTGAGCTAATCGCAGCGATTCTTGCTGAAATAACTCCATCGCCTGCGCGCGTACCGATCGATCTTGGGGATAAAACTGTTTGATAACACAGCACGGCTTACCTGCTCGATATTCATCCTGCGCCAAAAAAGTCCGCCCGAATCCCCCTCTCCCGATGAGCCGCAGACACCGATAGCGATCTCCCAAAATCAATTCCGACCCACAACCCATACAAAAATTCGCAGTTGGTTCATTGATTGGTTGGGGACAATTAGGTTGTGGGCAAAAACTGGACATGAAGATCGGCTAAAACTCGAATGTTACACAGTGCATCTGTGGTTAGTCTACCCAGATCGGCGTGCGAATCTGACTAAGAACTCATTTGAGATCTGCTGTCTTGTCGGTTTTTTTATTCGGAGGTTCCCTCCGAATAAAACCGCTGCTATTGGGGAGGGCGGGTTTGTCCGATATCGAACAGCAAAATCGGGCGTTGCTGGATTAAGGTATGATTGGCCCTCACCCCGCCCTCCCCACTAATAGCGGTTAAATCGCCAAAAAGATCTCAAATGGGTTCTATAAGCCATAAACTAAGTGAATGAAGACCGCGTGACTAGCGCCGACGATCGAGCGAGATTTGGAGCTAAAATTATCGCGATCGAGTCGAATTAAATTGAGTTGTTGGATCACTGGTGAATTGGACACGATCGCGATTACCGCTGGCTGCGAGCGACCGGAAGCCGAGATTTGATAAGCACCGATCGCTAAATCCTCGAACTGATAACTACCATCAGCTTTAGTCACAGTCGATCTACTAATCTTCGCATCAGCGAGATGAATGGCCGTAACTTCGGTATTTGGCAGTGGTTTCCCGCCAGCATCAGTGACGATCCCTTTGACTGTATAAATCGGCGTTAAGGGAATCGGAATATTGGTATAACTCCCCAAGGCGACATTGACACGGAGCGAATCGACAGGACTACGCCACCGCTCGGGTAAGCGACTGGTATGCAGATCCAAGCGATAGCTACCCGGCGCGGCACGAACTTCCACCCGATCGGTTAATTTAGTAGTCTGGCTCGGATCGAGGGCTTTTTTATCCAGCGTAATTAATTCGGGGTGCCAGTAACTCTCCTCCCCCGAGTCCAGCTTGCCATTACCATTGCGATCGAAAAATGGTTGGAGCGAAATCCCGCCGCTGGTACGCAGATCTTCGACGCGAGTATTTGCCACACGCACGCCACCCTGAAAATCTAGCGTCGATTGCACTTCGAGCGAAAAACTTTGTTGATTGGTAAACGCCGAAATTCCCTGATATCTGCCCAATAATTGTAGCCCAGGGGATACCGTCATGCCGATACTGGCATTTGCCCCCCGACCGAAACCACTCCAACCGTAGCCGAGTTCGGATTGGAGCGAGCTAGATTGATATCGCCAGCTCAATTGACTGAGGGTAGTTGCTTCGGTCTGCGCGATCGACCTGGTAGATTGATAATTGGCGACGAGATTTTGAGTAATCCCAATCGGTGTAGGGAGTCGATAACTAATCTCGGAATTGAAACTGATTTCATTACCCTGCAATCGCAGTTGCCATTCATTTTGTTGGTGGCTGGCACTCCACCGCACAAAGGAATTGCTATCTAACGTACCTTGAAGCGTACTAAAGCTTTTGGGTGCAAGGCTGAAATTATAGTTACCGCCAACCGCTACCCCCGACAGACTATCGTAATTACTAACCGCCGTAAATTGCGGTGCTACTTGCCAATTGAGATCGGCTCGACTAGAAAATTTGTCGCTATTAAAATTAGCATTAAATTTGGGTGTCGGCTGATAATTGACATTACTCACCATATCCCAGCGATCGCCTGTAACGGCGGAAACTGAAGCCTTAAGCGGTACCCCTGTCGGCTGCCAAAATATTTCACTCGATCCGCGCAACGCCAACGGATCGGCAATTACGCCGCCACCGACAGTCAAAGATTCGCTAATCCCCCGTCGATAAGCCACGCCACCTTGTAAGCCATCTAATTTACCGACAAACTCATTGGGGATGCGGTTGTAATTTGCGCCTACCGAACCGATAATCGCGCCAGCACCCGCAGGTAATTGCCCTGGAACTGTCGTAAAATTTACATCGCGGATTTGTGGGTCGGCGGAGAGTTGGCCGCTGGGATAGAGAAACAAGCGATAATTATTCCCAAATCCCCCCTCATTACTTACAGGCACATTCTCAAACCGGAATACGCCCGAACTGTCCACTAATACTTGGGCGACTACTACCGTCCCGAACCCGCGCACCAGTCGCACCACCGTCCCTGGCTGCGCTTGGCCGACCACAGTGCGCCCCAACTGACTCGACTGCAACCGTTCGTTCGGGACGATATCGCCACCCGAGAGGGAATTGGTCGGTGTAAAATTTTGGCGTTGAATCGTTGTAAAGCCCCAATAACTCCCGATCGGGTTACCTTGTCTGCGCCAGAACGGAGCTTGCGAACCCGCAATCCAGTCGGCACTGGGGTTTTGATTGATGACAACAGCATCGCTCAAGCCCCAAGTTAGCAGATTGGCAAGTTTAGGCTGATCGACGCGTAAATACCAACTGGAGCCATAAAACGTACCGACTGCTTTAAATTCACCTTGAGTATTGACTCGATCGGTTGCCGAGCCACTGAGGTTGATGCGTTCTTGAAGTGCGCTCAAACTGGCCGTAGGCGGATCGATCGCAGCCAAACCATCCAAACTCACTTTCGGCGGTGTTGCCACGGGTTTAGGCGGATTTTTGGGCAGATCGTAACTAAATTTGAGATCGACCTCTGCCTCATTAAATTCAACTTTCACCCCTGGCAATTTCCGTAGCTCACCAATCGAAATAGCTCTTCCTAGTTGCGGATGCGATCGCAATTGACGCGGATCTAGTCTGACTTGGAGATATGCAGCGGTGAGTTCTAATTCGCCATTAATTAATTGTTTTTGTTGAATCCCCAGTAATTTCAGCGTCGTGTCAAATGGTAATAACCAGCGATCGAAATCGATCGGACGATGCTTGAGTCGGTCGATTTCGCCACTAACGCCGATCTGTTGCGGGTTAGCCTGATTGACGATCGCGGTAATTTGACCGATTTTAAGTGTTTGCGGCTCGCTCGTCGGTGCCGATGGCGAGTCATTCGATGGCGACGAGTCGCTGACTATTCGCGCTGGTGTCGCTACGACATCGACAATTGCAGTCTGCTCGACAACGCTGCACCACAACACAATTTGCGCCAGTAAATATAGCCGCTGGCGCAGATATTTCCAGTAGTAAGTCGGAGGCGATCGCAAGTGATAGATACAATATTCCCTAATTCGATCTTATCAGACTTCCCTTGTCCTCAAATTGGCTGCTATTTGACCGATAATCGCGATCGCACCATGCCAGCGGCGGATCGCTCGAAATACAGATTGGCACGAGCTATTCGATCTCAGGTGTTGCACCAGTACATAAAAACCGAATCCCGCGTAGCACGGGACCCCGCAAGCCAATTACCAAGCGATTGCCCCAAACGGCCAATCCTTCAATGTCAAATCCATTCTCTTTACTAGATAAGTAAAAATAAAATTCTTGTACCGATCGAGATGCGCGATCGGATCGATCGATCGATTGTCCCAGATCGAGATATTCATCTGTTGCCAATGCTTTGGTTAGCAAACTATTACTTCCCTCTCGTTTTAGCCAAGCTGTTTGATGGGAGCCGCTATTTACGATTTCCCCTGCCTTATTAATCGCAATTCGAGCTAATAAGTAACGATTTTCCTGTCGTTCGATATTTTTCAGTTCTTCATTTTTTACCATAAGTTTATCTGGCTTTACTTTGACTTTTTTGCGCTTACTACTATGCGAGCCGATTGCCCACAGGTAGCCATCGCTATAGTCTAAGCCTTCGATATCGACCTCACCTTGAAGATCGTCAAAAAGATTTATATCCCGATCCGTCGATAACCAAAAGAGTTATTGAATTAATTTAACGGTGGATGAGTAAATATATGAAGATCGACAATCCCATAATTCAAGCAACGATCGAACGTTACCAACAACGCGAGCAGCAACGAGCTGGATATTTGCAAAAGTTACAAGAGACTGGGATCCTCAGTGCGGATACGCCGGAACGGGTAGCGATGCGGTTGGAACGCATCGCGCGTCATCCATTGACACCAATGACAATCGATCGACCCCCCGTAGCTAACTTTGGTTGGAATCGGATTATTGAAGAACAGTGCCACAGCGAGACGATCGCCGCAATATTCTCGCGATCGATGGCACGATTTGGCAACCGGAAATGGGCGAATCGCGAGTTAAATGGCTGGCGAATGAAGGAGTAAGGATCGGTCGGATCGCCCAACATCTCAAGCAACAAACCCTCTCGATCGAACGAAGACGATTGCGCGATCGATTATTCGTTGCCATGCCCGATCGAAACGAGCAGATAGCTGATACAACCGGATTTTTCACCCCTAAATTCAGATCCGCAGTATTTATTCCCGCCAAGAATTTACACCAGAAGAAATCATTCAGGAAGATTTACTAATCGATCGCCAAAAGAATGCCCGCCTACAAGAATTATTGCGGTAAAACCGAGCGAGATCGCTTTAAATTTGAACCTAATTGAAAGGTTTCATCGTCAAGGTCGACGATAAAGACCGAGATAGCAGGGTGAACGCATCAAAATAGGATTGGGTAGATTCGATTCAAGACTTCTGTGAGTAAATCCTCTGGACAAGTGCCAAGCGACATCGCCATTCTCGATCGATAGTCCAGCGAACGTAATTGGTCGGTCATGATTATGCCAGTAACGGATAGATCGGCTGGAATAGTCACATAAAAGGGATTGCGTCGCTTGGTATTGCTGATGGCACAGACTAGCGCGAAACCCCGATACTGGTTGAACTCAGTTTGACTGACTACCAGCGCAGGACGATTGCCCATCTGTTCGTGTCCGGATTGTGGATTCTCTTTCAGAGAGGCTACGCCAACGAAATCGATCCTAATAAAATCTCCTCGACGAGGAATGTAGTCTACCATTCCTCGTCTCCCACAGGTTGACCCCAATCAACTTCGGGATCTTCTTCTAATTCAGCCGCGATTAGTTGTTCGAGCGTGTATTTACCATACTTGTTGATGGGATAAACCATCATCACGCCATTTTCGAGCCGACACTCAACCTCACCGTTTACAGTTAGAGCTAATTCTTCTGCAATATATTTAGGAATCCTGATTCCTAATGACTTGAGTGTTGTGATCTCGTGAGAGAAAAATAAACTATGAAAGAGCGGGGTAGGTGGAGATCGTCACCGGATGTTGTTTAGCAAACAAGGTGGTAAACAACTCGGCAGCAGCAAATCCTTGCTGTAAGCGTTCATGAGCAAACAAAATTAGCTGTTCAATTAAGGCTTGACTCTGCTGTCGGCAGACAGCTCCAATGGATTGAATAGGAGTGGTCGAGGATTGACCATGACCTGGAATCGATGGTGGCAGGCAAGCTAAATGCAAGAGTGAATACGCCACAAACACTAAACACCAATGGGCTTCAATGGCTGCAAATGAACGTGTGCGGTATTCGTCAAGCCCAAGAAGTTGTTTGCTATCCCGATAAAAGGTCTCAATTGGCCATCTGAGCAAGTATTTGGCAACCATTTGAGCCGCTGACCAGTCGCAGCGATTGGTGATGAGAACAGCATAAGTCCCAGTCAATTCAGGGTTGTCAAAGCTAATCGTCAGACGGACTTTGCCCAGACTATCTAGCCGGACGCAGAAAGTGAAACACCAATAACTACGCTGGTCAATGTCAACTTTTTTGTATGAATGGGGTGGGATTAGAGGTACTAAATCCTCCACCTTGACGTGAGGTGTCGGAAAGAGAATCGGCATTCCCGCTGCATCTTGAAGTTGAAAACTCCCAGTTTCCAACTTGCGATTGCGCTTGAGGAGACTAACCCAATCAATTTGATGCTCTGCCAGGGTATTGACCAGGGCTGGGGTCAAATACCAGCTATCCATCAACATGGTTGTAAATGCTACACCCTGCGCCAATGCTTTTGCTAGCAACGTCTGAGCGATCTCAATTTTAGTCCGAAAGTGCTGATGCCGTTCCAGAAAATCTGGGTCTTCTAGCAATTTGGCATCGCATTTTTTGTGAACTTTAGTTCTCTCTTTGGCTGTTTTGGGAATTTCTTGGGCTGGGAAATGTTTCAACATGAACCGCTCCCATTCCGTTACTGTCTCGTAGCGTCGATACACTTCTGCCTGGATTGGCATTCGCACCGCACCGCTAAGATAATGGCTCGTGACGAGATTATGTGCTAGTGGATAGCTGCCGTCACAATGGTCATAATGGCGATCCACATATTCAAACAAGCTCCCCACATGCTCGCATAATGTATCATCCAGGATAAAGTACGACTCCATTGCTGCCCTTCTTACTCCGGTTGTCTGCTCCAGTATGTACTCAATCCGAAATCGATTCACATCTGCTGGTTGCCACGGTGACTCACCCATAAACCGCGACAGGTTACTTTTATCTGCGCTGTTGATGATACAACGGCTAATATTTGCCAAGCTTTTATTCTCCAGTACTATCAGTCCAGTTAGATAATTCTGAAAGTTTTGATACTGGCGGACATCGTTGAATAAATGCCGAAATGCCTGAGCATGTTCGCTCACGATTGGTGCTGGAGCTACTATGGGTAGTTGCATATGCCCTCTAGTGGGAGTCAAACCCTACTTGCGCTTTCTCCATTATCTCTCTCTTCTTTTTTCTCTCACGAGATCACAACACTCAAGTAATGAGTTGCCCCATCGCCCGATTTGAGTCTGCTGTTTTCCCTGAGAAGGATTTGACTGCATAAGCCGATCGCAATTCTCCCGCACTTGGGTAATAAAGATCTTTGGATCTCGAATTTTTGACTGAAACTTGTGCTTCTGGGAGTTGCATTTCCACATTTGACCAGATCGATCGATACAATAATTTATATTTCGATAAGTTTGAATAACAAGACATTCGCGTCAGTAAATCTGCTGGAATTTTGGGGTCGCTAGACACCGAATCGAGAAACCCGTAAACTACTTATATCAGACAGATTCAATCTATTTAATCTTTCGATCGAGCCGGAGAATTTACAGGACTTTTAAAGATCGCCCTTCATTCCCAAGTCATGTATGTCGCTCGCCAATAACCCTATTGCCATCCCCTCACTTCTGCTCAAGCTGAGATCGATTGAAGAGGTAATGACTAGATCCGTCATTCATGCCCCTGCAACTGCTTCGGCATTCACCATCGCTTGCCAAATGGCAACTCACCGCGTTAGTTGTGTGGTCGTTACGGCTGAAACTCCGGGAGCGTCATCGACGCTCCAACCGATTGGCATGATTACCGAGCGCGATATCGTCCAGTTTCAAACATTAGGCATCGATCTCGATCGCACGCTGGCTAGTGAGGTGATGAGTTCTCCCGTTTTCTGTTTGCAACCAGCAGCATCGCTGTGGCGCGCCCAACAGGAAATGAATGCACGCCAGATCGGTCGCATCGTTGTCACCGATCTCCAAGGGCAAATGTTGGGGATCGTGACTCAAACAAGTTTATTGCAACCGCTCGATCCGATCGAAATGTTAGGGATAGTCGAGATTTTACAACACCAAGTGCAAGTGCAAACTGCCACTTTAGAGCAGACCAATCGGGAATTACGCGCCGCGCTCGACCGTCAGCAGCAAACTGAGGACGAACTGCGTCGCGCGAACCAGCGCCTAGAGCAAGTTATTACCGAGCGTACTGGGGCATTCTCACAATCCGGCATCCAGCAACAACAAGTTGAAGGTGCGTTGCAAAGCATGCTCAAATTATTAGAGTTTCAAAAATATGCACTCGATCGGGCGGCGATTGTGGCAATTACCGATCGAGCTGGCGTAATCACCTATGTTAACGACCAATTCTGTCAGATCTCCCAATATACTTCAGCAGAATTAGTCGGCCAAACCCACCAGATTATTAATTCTGGCTATCACCCACCCGAATTTTTTCAAACTCTGTGGCAGACAATTACGCGCAGTGAAGTGTGGCGCGGTGAAATTTGCAATCGGGCTAAAGATGGCAGCTTATATTGGGTTGCCACGACGATCGTCCCCTATTTAGACGATCGTGGTATCCCGTTCCAATATTTGACAATTCGCTTTGATATTACCACTCGCAAGTCTACCGAAAATGCCCTCCGGCAGAGCGAACGCAAATTTCGGGCAATTTTTGACGGTACCTTTCAGTTTATCGGACTGCTCGATACTAACGGGATTTTGCTAGAAGGCAATCGCACCGCCTTAAATGCGATCGGTGTTACTAGCGAAGAGGTCATGGGTCAACTCTTCTGGGAAACGCCCTGGTGGACTCATTCACCCGCGCTCCAACTTCAACTCAAGCAAGCCATTGCCCAAGCCGCCACAGGTCAGCTTGTCAGGTTTGAAGCCAAACATTTCTTAGCCGACGGCAGCTACATTACCGTCGATTTTTCGCTCAGTCCGATTTTCGATGAAACTGGCAAAGTTGTCATGTTAATTCCTGAAGGACGGGATATCAGCGCTCGCAAAGCCGCCGAACTGCAAATCCGCGAGCAAGCAATGTTACTCGATATCTCTACCGATGCCATTTTTGTGCGCGAGCTGGACGATCGCATTCGCTTTTGGAACAAGGGTGCCGAGCGGATCTATGGCTGGAGCGCTGCCGAAGCACTCCAGCGAGATGCTAACTCGCTATTACATTTAGACCCACCACCAGTCGCCGCAACCGCACTAGCAACGGTGCTACAACAAGGCGAATGGCAAGGCGAATTACAAAAAGTCACCAAACAGGGGCAAATAGTTATCGCTTACAGCCGTTGGACGCTGGTGCGCGACGAGGAAGGCAATCCCAAAGAAATCTTGATTGTCGATACCGACATCACCGATAAAAAGCAACTCGAAGCGCAGTTTCTCCGCGCCCAACGCTTGGAAAGTCTCGGTACCCTTGCTAGTGGCATCGCCCACGATATGAATAATATCTTGACACCGATTTTGGCTGCTGCGCAACTATTACCCTTACGACTGAAAAATCTCGACGATCGCACCAACTCGCTGTTACAAATGTTGGAAGAGAGCGCCAAACGCGGTACCAATTTAGTCGGGCAGATTTTGTCGTTCGCCCGTGGTTCTGATGGTGTGCGCACTTCAGTTCAAATCCGACATATTTTGTCGGAAGTGGTGCGGGTAGCACGACAAACTTTCCCCAAATCGATCGAGATCTCGCTCAATCTGGCAACAGTCGATCTGTGGCCGATCTCTAGCGATGCCACCCAGTTACAACAAGTGTTGATGAACCTCCTGGTTAATGCCCGCGATGCGATGCCAGCTGGTGGCACCTTGAGTATTGCTGCCGAAAATCTCATCCTCGATGAGAATTACCCCAGGATGAATATCGACGCAAGAGTCAGTCCCTATGTCATGCTGACGATCTCCGACACTGGAACTGGGATCCCGCCAGAGATTTTAGAACGCATCTTCGAGCCTTTTTTCACCACCAAAGAACCAGGGAAAGGAACGGGGTTAGGATTGTCGACGACTTTGGGGATCGTCAAAAGTCATGGCGGTTTTGTAAATACTTATAGCGATCTCGGCAAAGGCACTTGCTTTAAGATTTATCTCCCAGCCGAAGCCACCGCTGAAACCGAAATCGCCATCGATACTCGAGAATTACCGCTCGGCAATGGTGACTTAGTGCTGGTAGCGGATGATGAAATATCGGTGCGTGAAATTATTAAGGCATCGCTCGAAGCTTATAATTATCAGGTAATTACCGCCACCGATGGGATCGAAGCAATCGCGATCTACGCTCAACGTCAAGCTGAGATTAAAGTCGTGCTGCTCGACTTAATGATGCCAGTATTAGATAGTGCCTCTACCATTCGGGCGCTGCAAAGAATCGATCCAGATATATCGATTGTAGTTATGAGCGGACTTGCTGAAAACGAGCCGATTAAAAACATGAGCGATGTCAACGTGCAAGCATTTTTGGCTAAACCATTTACCTCTCAAGCATTACTCCAGACTTTACATCGGTTACAAACTACTTTACCTGGTAGAGCGAATTGAGTTAAGCTAAATAAGTACCGGATCGCACCGATCGAATAGTAAGATAAATGTCGATATATTTTAGATGAATATATTTACCCGATCGCTCAGTCTCAAGCTTTCTAAACGGTAGAATTAAGATTTCATCGATTTAATATAATTTAATATTATTGAGCTAATACTTTAGTCATGACAGTAGATTCAGGTCGATGGAAAACTGCTAGCTTTAAGATCGAGGAAAACCGCTGGAATGATTTTGTCAGAGCAGCTCATCAAAACGGATCGACTGCTACCAGTGTGCTTGAAGCATTAATCGAACGGTATGTTGCTGGCGAGTATCCACTTATACCCGATCGAGCCAAAGTACCTGCATCAACATCTGTTGATGCACCAGAGAGTCTACCAAACTTAATGGGTATTCACGTCCTCGTGCTGGATGATGAAATTAATATTCGGACATCGATTTCTTCGATTCTCGAACATTTTGGGGCAGAAGTCACAGCAGTTGCTGCTCCGTCGATCGCACTGCAAACATTGCAAGCCGCTCCGCAAAAGTATCAGGCGCTAATCTCAGACATTGGGATGCCAGAGCAAGATGGTTGGTCGTTTATTCGTCAAGTCAGAGCATTGAGTCCCGAACTCGGCGGCGAAATTCCCGCCGCTGCGCTGACGACTTACTCCAGCCCCAGAGAAATCGACATCGCTAAACGCCTCGGATTTCAAGTCCATATTGCCAAACCGATCGATGCTACTCTATTGGCATCGATCGTTGCCGATCTGGTCAAGTAATGAGAGTGGCACTGACATTGTGCCGGAGGATAGCGATCGCGAATGAAGAGTCACAAGCTAGGGATAGTATCTCCAAACTACCGATCGATCGATTTTTTATCCCGACAGCCTGTATTTATCCTTGAATTTATAAGGTGATACTCGATCTGTAATAGATAGATCGAAAGCTTGTGCGATAGGCTGGGCAATGAAACCACAAGAACTAGACCAGTTAATTATCAAAGTCAAACGCGAAGGCGTAACAAAGCTCGACCTCAAAAATAAGAAGCTAAAAGTTCTACCAGAAAGTATTGGAGATCTCACAGATCTGACTGAGTTGGATCTGAGTAATAATCAACTGACTGCCTTACCAAAAAGTATCTGTCGGTTGACTAATCTTACTGTTTTAAATCTATATAAAAATAAACTAACCTTTCTCCCGCATCATATTGGCAACCTAAACAAACTCAAGGTTCTGAATTTATATATAAATCCACTAATAACTTTACCAGACAGCATCGGCGATCTAATTTTATTGACAAAGCTCGAATTAGGGCAAGATCGCGGAAGTCTATCGAGCTTACCAGATAGTATCGGGAACCTGTCTAATCTAACTAAGCTGAATTTAAGTAGAGGAAAGCTCACTAAGTTACCCACAAGTATTGGCAATCTTGTCAATCTCCAATTTCTAGATCTTAGTAAAAATAGATTGACTGAACTACCAGAGAGCATCGGTAATCTTGTCAAATTGCACTACCTAGATCTTCGCAAAAATCGATTGACTAAGCTACCGAAAAGCATCGCCAACCTTCGCGAACTATATATGCTATTTTTGACAAATAACAATTTAACAGATCTTTCTGTCCTTAAAGCATTATCTGATTTAACAAGAATATGGTTTTTTGGAGAACAAATTTCAAGCTATCATCTAACCAAGTTGAGTGACTGGGGATCTAAATGGTCGCTTCACAATAATTGTATTGTTGTCAAACGTTATCTACTCAAGCAACTAGGACTCGATCGTATCTTGCATGACTTAGCATCAGTTTCAGTACCGTTTGAACTAGATTTGAGCAAGCTCGATCGGCTCTCCCCGGAAAATAGTATAAAATGTAGCTGTCGCTACATTTTATACTCCTCCTCTTTATGGACTTTCATCTAAATTCTTTATTAAACTTACCAAATACTAGGGTTTTTACTTGCTATAAAGAAGCTGGCTTTACATTTATTCAATTAGAGATAATAAATGCAGGTATTAACTGTCCTAACTGTCAAACTTATACTGACATAATTCAAAAAACTAGCCACAGATTAATTAGAGACTTGTCGATTGTTGGAGCTGGAGTATACTTGAAAGTTCCTAGACGTAAATTTTATTGTGGACAGTGTAAAAGATATCCAACTGAGCAGCTAGAATGGGTGGAAAATAGACAAAGATTTACTGAAAGATATCAGGCATATATTTACGAAAGAGTCAAGGAATCAAGCTGCGAACAAGTAAGTCGAAATGAAGAGTTAAGTCCAGCCCAAGTCCAGCAAATATTTAGCAGAATTGCGGAAAGGGAGCTAAAAAAAAAGACTGGGGACTTCCAGAAAAATTGAGTTTGGATGAATTTAGTCGTCGTAAAGGAAAAGGGAGATTTGCAACAGTTCTAATCGATCTAGACAAAAGTTCTTTAATAGAAGTAATTGACTCTCACAAAAGTGAAGATATAATTGCTGTCTTAAAGGGGCAACCTCAGTCTGTCAGGGAGTCAGTCAAGGAAGTGTGTGTAGATATGTGGGGAGGATTTCCAAAAGTAATCAAAGAAGTTTTCCCAAAAGCATCGATTATAATTGATAGATTTCATGTGATGAAACTAGTCAACAAATCTTTGAATAAATTGCGACTTGATTTAGGCTTGAAAGGATTGACAAATCGCTATTTGCTTTTAAGCAACAATCAAGATTTGTCAGAAGAAGAAATTGAAGCTCTATCTGAAATACTTGCCAAGTCACCTTCTTTAAGCATAGCTTATGATTTAAAGGAGGAATTGAGAAGCATATACGAAAGTAAATTAACTGTCAAAGGTGGCTTAAGAGCAATTGGAAAATGGCTGGGTTATGCTAAAATTGTCTTAAAGACGGCAGGTGATACCATCGAAAATCATTTGACAGAAATTGCTAATTATTTTATCAGTAGAACCACGAGCGGTGTCACAGAAGGAATTAATACAAAAATTAAATTAATTCTACGTCAAAGCTATGGATTTAAAAGCTTCACTCTCATGCGAGAAAAACTGTTAGCTTGCTTATTAAAATAATCTCCGCATTCGCTTCGATTACTTTAATAAGTTTAAGTTATAACCATGACTAGAGGAGAGCCCATCTAAAAACTTTGCCAGACAGTATTACCAATCTTATTGATTTAGTATCGCTAACTTTGGGTAATAATCAGATTTACGAGCTACCAGTTGAATTTAGCAATCTCACAAAATTAACCGAGCTTAATTTGTATAGTAATAATTTGACTATATTACCCGAACGATTTGGCAATCTCACAAATTTAAGAAAATTAGATCTTAGATATAATAAGTTAACTGAGCTACCAGATAGTATTAGCAATCTGACCGAGCTAAACACGCTAGAATTGCATCATAATCGATTGAGCTATCTACCTGAAACGCTAGGTAGCATGACTAAACTAGAAAAGATAGATCTTGGAGAGAATAATATAGCTTTTCTTCCGCATACTATTGGAAATATGAGCAGCCTGAGTGAATTGATTCTTTGGAATAATAAGTTGAGTGCATTGCCAGATAGTATTGGTGGTATGTCTATGCTGTCTAAACTATATCTTGGCGGAAATAACCTAGCTTGTTTGCCAAATTACATTAGTAACTTAATCAATTTAAATGAATTATATCTTGGAAACAATGCTTTTACTTCCTTTCCAGATTGTATTAGTAATCTAATTAATTTGGCCTATTTAGATCTTAGAAATAATCAATTGACATGTCTGCCAACTAGCTTGGCGAGAAATACAAACCTTCATGTAATTGACCTGGAGGGTAATCCATTAACAGACTTGTCAATATTGAAATCAATGCCTGGATTAACAAGAGTTAGTATTAGAGGTGCCTTTGACCTCTCTCAAAAATTCTGGACTAAATTTAGTGAGTGGGAGCCTAAATGGTTATTGGAGGAGATTAACGTAGAGATTAGGCGCATATTAATTCAACAGGTAGGTTATGAGAAAATTTGCCAAGAACTAAATGCGATCGAACTAGATTGCTGGCAGGAATATACATTACTAAAAATTGAGAATGCCGATCTAGAATTCGATCGAACTTTGTGGGGAAATGTCTGGCAACCGATGGTATTACTTAAGATGACTTGTCCATCGACGGGGCACATACATATCCTGCGCGTACCGCCAGAGATGACGAGTGCAGAGGCGGCGATTACTTGGGTAAATCATGGTATTCATCCCGATGAATTTGCGATCGCGACTTAATGCAGGTACACATTTGTCATGGTGCTGGATCGATCGCTTATGATAGTAAGCATCGAATCACCACATCAATGGGCATAGTTTCTATGGTTTCGGTAATTAATCCAGCATCACTCTCTGTAGATAGTTTTATTGCTACTTATTTAGAAGACGATCGCTATGAATTAATCGATGGAGAGTTAATCGATTTGGAGCCAACAGGTTTACACGAGCAAGTGGCGGGGTTTATTGTGAGGAAGCTAAATGTCGAGATCGACAGGCTGGATTTACCGTGGTTGATTCCAATGAAATGTTTGATTAGACCTGCGAGTCTCAATTCAGCATTCAGACCGGATCTTATCGTCTTAGATAGCGATGCTTTAGCTACAGAACCCCGTTGGATTAGTGAGCCTGTTATCAGCTCTGGGAACTCGATAAAATTAGTAGTAGAGGTAGTCAGTACCAATTGGCAAAATGACTACGCTCGGAAAGTGGAAGAGTATGAAGCGGTGGGGATTCCGGAATATTGGATTGTAGACTATCTGGGCTTGGGTGGAAAACGCTATATCGGTACGCCCAAACAGCCAATAATAACGATTTATAATGCGATCGATGGTGAATATCAAGGCAAACAATATCGCGATGACGATCGATTAATTTCAAAGATTTTCCCCGATTTAGTTCTATCAGCTAGCCAAGTATTTGCCGCAGGTAAAGTGAAAAATTAGTTGTTACTCTAGCGATCGGGAGATCTGCGATCGAGTGATTCAGTGTTAGCTTAGTTGCAAGTCTAGCCAACAAGACTAATCTCATGAAAATCCTCATCTTAAATGCTGGCTCTAGCAGTCAGAAAAGTTGTCTGTACGAAATAGAAGGCGATAATCTACCCGTCGATCCACCAGAACCCTTGTGGCAAGCGCAGATCGACTGGAACGAGCGCGATGGCTCTGCCGATCTCAATGTAACAACAGATCGCGGGGAGACACTACATGAAACCTTTCCCTCCACCTCGAAATTAGACGATACGATTAAGGCTGTAGAAACCCTGTGGAGCGGTCGCACGGGATCGATCGAAAATCCGGATGAAATCGATATCGTCGGGCATCGTGTCGTGCATGGGGGCGAGAAGTATCGGCAGAGTACTTGGATAACTGCTGATGTCAAGGCAGAGATCGATCGATTGGCGACGTTTGCACCCGCACACAATCCGGTAAATCTGGCTGGAATCAATGCGATCGAGCGGGTTTTGGGTGCAGATATACCGCAGGTTGCGATGTTCGATACGGCTTTTCATGCCACTTTACCGCCTGCAGCGTATGTATACCCAGGAGCTTATGAATGGCTGGAGCAGGGGATTCGGCGGTATGGGTTTCATGGGATCGGGCAGCAATATTCGGCGGGACGTGCGGCGCGGATTTTAGGGCAAGATTTAACATCGCTCAAAACGATCGTCTGTCACTTGGGCAATGGTTGCTCGTTGGCGGCGATTCGCGACGGGGTGAGTATCGATACGACGATGGGGTTTACGCCGCTAGAAGGCTTGATGATGGGCACTCGCTCGGGTTCGATCGATCCAGGGATTTTAGTCCACTTGCTGCGGCATCCAGGCGGATCTGTTGATGAGTTAGATCGGTTGCTCAACAAGGAGTCGGGGCTGCTGGGAATCTCGGGAGTATCGAATGACCTGCGCAAAGTTGTAGCGGCGATCGAGGGTGGGAACGATCGCGCTAAACTGGCGTTCGATCTGTTCGTGCATCGGTTGCGATCGGAGATTGGGGCGATGTTGGCGAGTTTAGGTGGATTGGATGTATTGGTATTTAGTGCGGGCATTGGCGAGCATTCAGCGGCAATTCGATCGGCGGCTTGTAAGGGGTTTGAATTTTTGGGATTAGCGCTCGACGAGCAAAAGAATTACGCCGATCCGCACGATCTAGATATTTCCACCGCTGACTCCAAAGTACGGGTAATGGTAATTCATGTCGAAGAGGATTGGACGATCGCCCGCGAATGTTATCGGTTGGCAATCGATCGCGATGCTAAATAGCTAGCCACAGTCGATCTAATTCCTTTTCTTAACTTATCCATGATTTTTTCTTAAATTAACGATCGTTATTCGTTTACATATCCTGTTTAAAATCTCATAATATCTGATAAAAATTCACAATATCTGAATCCTAGCTGCTGAGTACCACGCTTTACCCACCAATCGCTGTTGAAATACACAGTCCTCGGTGGTTAAAAACTGCAATCGAGCTAAATACGAAGCGCATGTTGTTACAGTGTCGCATCATACATTGGTGTTTTCTTGACGTACCGATGTTGTCTCAAAATACCTCACAACTGTTTACAACAAACTCATAGAAGGAGCAATCGATCGTGGCAAAGAATACAATTTTGATGATCGGTGACGGGATGGGCTGGGAAGTAGCTCGTGCTGCCGCCATTCAAGCACAGATAAATGCTGGGAATAAAGGTAATAAACTCAGTGATTTTTACACCAGCGGCCCAGGTACTGGCTTAAATCTTCAGAAGCTAACTGGATACGGTCTAGCTACTACTTACGGTACGACGATCGCTGGTACGAACGGTACTTTTAATGTCAGTAACAGTGCCTTAAATGAGCCTTCTGTTCTTGTGCCAGGTGCTACAGCAGGCACTACCGTACCAGGTACGACACTCACAGTTCCTACTGGTACTGCGCCTGGACTCCCTGGCTTTAACTTCGATCCTACTCTCAACCCAGGTATCAATGCCAGTGGTGGAGGTAAGGTCGCTGACGGTGTTAAGGGTAACTTAGTCGGTTACGACCCACTCAGAGGTGGGGCGACTCCTTGGACGGCTGGTACCGATAAAGAATATATCAAATACAGCTATCCTGATTCTGCGAATACCGCGACAACACTCTACACGGGCGTAAAAAGCTATAACGGCGCGATCGGCGTAGACATTTTCGAGCAGCCATTGGACGGTATTTTAGCTCAAGCGGCAAGATTGGGTAAAGCAACTGGCTTGGTAACTTCAGTACCGATCGATCATGCGACTCCGGCTGCTGCGGCTGCCAATGTCAACAACCGTAATAAATTCGACACTGCTTTCCCTGCGTTGGATAACATCCTCCAGCAAGAACTCCGAATCTATCAGCCTAACGTGCTCCTCGGTGGCGGGCACCCACTGTCCAACTCTCCTACACTACTACCTGTAGGTGTCGAGCCAATTCGAGACAATACTTACATCAAGCCGGAGACTTACACCGAGCTGAGTACCAAACCAAATGCGACTGGTGCCAATAGTAATCTCTATGGCTATACCTTCCTAGAGCGGGGCAAGGATGCGGCATCAGTCTTAGCAGCAACAGCCAAAACGATCGATCCCGATAAAGACGGTCACTTGCTAGGTCTGTATGGTGCCAGAGGTCAAGATGGTAACTTACCCGTCAGCTCGGCAAATGGTGACTACAGCACTACTGGGTTGGGGCTATTCTCGATTAATTCCAGCAAAGGGTTGGCACAAGACTTCGTTCGTCCACTGTTACCAGGTGAAACCGATACTTCTTTCATTGCCAGGGAGCGTAATGAAAACCCTACTCTCGACGATCTGACCAAAGCTGCACTGGAAGTCTTGGGTAAAGACAAAGACGGACTGTGGTTGATGATCGAAGGTGGCGATATCGACTGGGCAGAACATGATAATAGTATCGATAACGCGATCGGTACCTTGTTTGATTTTGACAAAGCGGTCGGTTCGGTCATCGACTGGATTAGCAAAAATGGTGGCTGGGAGCAAAACGAATTAATCATTACCGCCGACCACGATCACTACCTGACTCTCAATGACAATTTCCCTGAGTTGCTGCGGACAAAAGGTGCCGAAGCACTGACTGCGGTAGATACGACTGCTGAAGCTGGTCACTATTGGGGTTCTAAGCCAGATATCATCAAAGTTACCAATCCCACCACTGGTGCAGTAACCGACGATCCCGAATCTGGTAAATACGGCTGGGGCAACCACTCCAACCGCCCCGTACCCGTCTATTATCAAGGTGCCAATACTTCAGTATTGTCTACTGATGTGGGTAAAGGCTATATCAACTATGGCGTTAACGTCCCTGGCGTTCCCGGACTGATCGACCAAACCACGATCTACCGCGCTCAAGCTGCTGGTGTGAATAACTTGGCTACCGACACAGGTGTCTTGACTAACTACAATTGGGACGATCGCCCAATCTTGGGTACTACAGCCAAAGTTAATCCCAAAGATCCTAAAGTCAGCGTCCCCGGTCAAGATATCAAGCTGGGTGGCTTCTCTGGCTTGCAATTTGAAGGTGTTGCTGCCAACGGTAACTTGAAATTTATCACGCATACCGATCGCGGCCCCAATGCAGCAAACGTCGATCTCCTCAAAGATGTCGCTGGCGACGAGAAGCCCTACGCTTTACCTGGTTTCCAACCAGAGATCGATCGGTTCGAGTTAAATGCTGCAACAGGTAAATTCACCCTCACCCAACGCATCAAATTAACCGCTCCCGACGGTAAAGCCTTAACTGGTCTGCCAAATATTCAAAATGCAGCTCAAGGTCTGGCTTACACCGACGAGGTACCTGTAGATCTATTTGGTAATCGTCTTGCTAACGATCCCCTGGGTGCTGACTTAGAGGGAATCGCCGTCGCGAAAGATGGTACTTTCTGGATGGCCGATGAATATCGCCCCTCGATCTACCACTTCGATGCGAATGGTAAATTAATCGAGCGATTGATTCCCAAAGGTGCGCCCACCGATAACAATAGTTTCGGTACGCGAGTCCTCCCCGATGTTTACGCTAACCGCCGTGCCAATCGCGGCTTTGAAGGCATCGCCTTAGAAGGGAATAAAGTCTACGCCTTCATGCAAAGCGGTTTAGACAATCCCGATGTCGCCAACGATGCCAACTCCAAAGCCAGCAGCAATTTACGGATCTTAGAGTATGACACTGCTACCAAAGCAGTCACTGGTGAATATATCTACCAACTCAAAGATGTCAAAATCGCTGATAAGATCGGCGATGCTACATCTCTAGGTAATGGTAAATTCCTCGTCGTCGAACGCGATGCGGATGCGACTGTTGATTCTTTCAAAGGCATCTTTGAAATCGACATCACCAAAGCCACCAATATCAATAACGCTGCCAATCTCACCAAAGTCCCCGCAGGTAAAACAATCGAACAACTCACTGCTGCTGAGTTAGCCACTGCTGGGATTACCACTGTAGATAAAAAGTTAGTTGCTAATGCTTCAACTTTAGGCTACACGGGCGTTGAAAAGCTCGAAGGGTTGGCATTACTCGATAGCAAAACTCTAGCAATTATTAACGACAACGATTTTGGTGTTGGTGCTGCTACTACTACAGGCGACGGGAAACTCATCGGCGTGGATGACAATGCGCCAGTTAAATTGGGTCTGATCTCACTCAATAATCCTGTTGGATTGGCAGGGGCGAATAATGCGTTGAAATTTGACACCGCCAATCGTCTCGATCTCAGTGACGAAAAAGGTCGGACGAATATCCAATTTACCGCTAGTCACGATGCTGCATATAACAACTATGTCGGCTTGTACCAAATCGATAAAGCTGATGGTTCGATCGGGAGTTTGAAACCAGGAGATAAAGGATACGTCGAAGCTGCACTCAATCGCAGCTTGTTAAATATCCTCAAGACAGATAACAAAACTACCTATTTATCTGGTGGTGCGTTGTATGCTCCGTACCTGATTGCCAATAGCTCGATCGTCAACGGCGCACCCGATGCGGTAATTAAGGACTTTATCGCTAAGAATCCGCTCAGCGCAGAACTCAATCGGACTACTGACGTTCATGCTTACTTTGCATACAAGGGTGCCAATACCGACGGTGTAGATCACATCAAGTCCCTCGGTAGTGATAAATTCGGGTTTGAGGATATGTTTGGTGGTGGCGATAATGACTTTAACGATGCAATCTTACAGATTAAGCGCGTCTAAGTTGTAAGTCTCTAAATAGTTAGCTATCACCCGATTACAAAAGATTTAATAAGTTACATTGCCAAATGTCAAGAAAGCTGACATTTGGCATTTTTTTGAGCGATTTTTGTCGATCGAAGTATTGAGAAAAGTTTACATATATATAAAAAATAACAATGAGATCGGCAGCATTGTAACCTTTACCGTGCGTGTCATTAGATCGCTTCTTAATCTCGTTTATATCTGTTCTTAACTTATCGATAGCCTGACCTTTATGTGTTTACTGTAGACTCTGCTCTTGGCATTATGAATACTCTTAACCTCTCGATCGCGCAGATTGAAGACCTAACAACTCATGGCTACCAACAGAAACGTCATTATTTTCGTTGCCGACGGCTTGCGCCCAGGTTCTGTTAATGCAACAGATACGCCGACTCTATATAGCGTTCAACAAGGGGTTAACTTTACAAATAGTCATTCATTATTTCCTACATTTACTACCCCTAATGCTTCGGCGATCGCGACCGGACACTATCTTGGCGATACTGGCGACTTTAGTAATACTGTTTATACTGGCTATCCCGTAATTAACGCGAATGGTAGCGTCACACCATTCATTGAAAACGATCCGATCCTGGCAGATCTCAATGCCAATGCCAATCTGTCCGACCCCGATACTGGCTTTAACAAAAATAATTTCCTCACTGAAGAATCGCTACTAGCTTATGCTAGGCTCAATGGCTACTCTACCGCCGCGATCGGGAAGCTCGGCCCAGTAGCGATTTTCGATGTTAGTCAGGATACGCGGACTGGGAACTCGACTACTGCAAATATCATTCCCAAAACGGTCATTCTCGACGATAGTACTTATATTAACTCGATCGCCAACGCGACTACTCCTCCAGTTACTAATGCTAACTCTGGTTCGCAAAGTGCGATTCCGATTCCCACAGCGATCGCCAACGCGCTCAATACTGCTGGTCTGATCGGCACAACGGTTCCTGGTACCACTACAGTAGCAACGACGATCGGCAGTATCCGTAACAACCAGCCAGCAGGTAACTTAACTACAGCGGGAACGCTCAATCCCAACGCTCAGCAACAGCAATTTTTTGCGGATGCTACTACCAAGGCGATTTTGCCGCAGTTTGTAGCCGATATCAAGGCAGGTACTTCCAAAGGCTTTGCAACAGTCTACTGGTCGCGCGACCCCGATGGTACGCAACATAACAATGGCGACGCTTTTAATGCTGCCGATCCTGGTAATAATTCGCTGACGATCGGGATTAATGGCCCGACATCCAAGAAGGGCGTTCAAGATGCGGATGCGAACTTGAAGCAACTCATCGACTACCTCAAAGCAACTGATGACCCCGCCAATCCTGGTAAAAAGCTCTATGACAATACCGATATCTTTGTTACTGCGGATCACGGCTTCTCCACGATCAGTCGCCAAGCAGTAGGGATTAAAAGTTTTGATGCTAATGGCGTTCCCACTTACATCAATACCACCAGCTATGCTGCTTCGTTAGATTACTACACGACCGACGCAAATACTGGAGTCAAGACTCCCACCGTACATAAAGGATTTTTACCAACTGGTTTCGTCGCGATCGATCTTGCTAAAGACTTGGGTACAACATTATACGATCCGAATTCACCTTCAGCCCCAGTTACTACTGCCAATATCAACAACATTCAATACAATGTCGTCGATCCCACCAAAGGTCAAAATCCAGCGAGTGGTAATGGTGTAATTGGCGGTACTGGTAAAGTCACCAATGGAGTTATCGACAAAGATACCAAGGTTGTAGTTGCAGCTAACGGTGGTTCCGATCTTCTCTACGTTCCTAGCAACGACCCCGCTTTAGTCAAGCAAATCGTGGCGTTATTGGCGCAGAAAGATTACATCAGCGGGATCTTTACCGACGATAAATTCGGTGATATTCCTGGCGCGTTGAAAATGAGTACGATCGGGCTAATCGGCACTGCCGAATTGCCAACACCATCGATCGCGATTAACTTCAAAACCTTTAGCACCAATCCGAAAGACCCCAACGATCCACAAGCAACTGTCGAAGTCGCCGATACTCCGCTCCAACAAGGACAAGGGATGCACGGTAGCTTCGGTCGTGGCGATACCTTTAATAATATGGCAGCGATCGGCCCAGACTTCAAAACTGGCTATGTCGATACCGCACCCATCAGTAATGCTGATGTCGTCCCCACCCTAGCCAAAATCCTCGGTTGGACACTACCTGCTACTGGTAGTTTAATCGGACGTGCAGCTACCGAAGCCTTAGTCGGTGGCCCTAGTGCAGTCAATTCGATCGAAACTACCTTAACCTCTACTGCTGTCAATGGCAAATCTACGGTACTAAATGTCCAGAAAGTGGGAAACACTGCATATTTTGACGTTGCAGGATTTGCGGGTGGTACTGTCGGACTCGCACCCGTTGCCTTCTCTGGCGTAGCCGCAGGTGACGCATCGCGCAACGATGCGATTTTGTGGACGCGCACTTACGATCCCGTCACCAAAAAAGGCGATAGCGTCAATCTCAAAGCTGAAGTCTCCACTGACTCTAAATTCGGCTCGATCGCCTATACCTACAATATCGCGCCCAAAACTGATGGGATCGATCGCGATGGGACTGCAAAAATCGCTGCCACTGGTCTTCAAAGCGGTACGCAATACTACTATCGCTTTAAAACCGAGGCTGGCGATATCAGCCAAGTTGGGACATTTAAAACTGCCTACGATCCGTATGTATCGGCTCCCGTGCGGTTTGGTTTCAGTGGTGATGCTGATGGCAAATGGCGACCCTACATCTCCACTCAAGGTTTTGGTTCGTTAAAACTGGACTACTTTGAGTTCTTGGGCGACACTATTTATGAAACTGTCAGTGGTGTTGCAGCTTCCGGTACGACCCCAGCCAATAATTTCTCTGCCGCTACTACGAGCGCAGTAACGAATCCGGCTCAAGCTCTGATCGAGTACCACCGCAAATACCTCGAAAACCTCCAACCCGTTAACGCTGGTGGTGCTGCTGGCTTGCAGACTTTCTACGCCTCTCAAGGTAACTACACCGCGCTAGATAACCACGAGTTGGGTAACGGCCAATTAATCAATGGTGGTTCGCCTGCTTCGGTGGCATCGGCTTCGGGTAATGGCACCAGCGATCCGGCTTTTGATGTCAATACCACTGGGACGTATATCAATCAGACGACAGCATTTAAAACGCTCGTCCAGGCTTATTCCGACTATCAGCCGATTCGGGAAACAACAGTTGTTGCCCCTAACGATCCTCGGACAGACGGCACTCAGCAGCTTTACAACTCTCAACAGTGGGGTAAAAATGTCATCCAAATCAACACCGATACTCGCACCTACCGCGACGATCGCCTGAAAACTGCTGCTGGTGCCGATGATACTACTAGTACGCGCGCGGATAATCCCAACCGCACAGCGCTGGGCAAAACCCAATTGTCGTGGTTGAAACAAACCCTCTTGGACGCTCAGAAAAATGGTACAGCGTGGAAGTTTGTTAGCATCTCCGACCCGATCGACCAAATCGATGGACTCAGCACGGGTGCGGATAGTGGTAAATCGTGGGTCGGTGGCTATCGCGCCGAACGCAATGACTTGCTCAAGTTTATCGCCGACAATAACATCAATAACGTGGTCTTCCTCGCTTGCGACGACCACCAAAACCGGATTAACGAGATCTTCTATACCGATACCGATGGGAAGACCAAACAGGTTGCCAATGCGCTGTCGATCGTCGATGGACCGATCGGTGCTGGTGGGCCAGATGCCGTTACCGACCACAGTTTCGCCAATATTAAATCATTAGCTGATAAACTCGCAGCATCGGAGATCGCTAACGGTGTCAACCCCATTGGTTTAGACAAAAACTTTATGGGCTTGAGCAATCTCAAACGTGAGTTCGATCCCAATGCGGCGACTGCGCCACAACCGATCGATTTCTACTCGCCCGACACCTTCAACTTTACCACTTTCGATATTTCCGCCGATGGTAAAACCCTGAGTGTAAACGTCCAAGGGGTAAATTCTTTTGCCGCAAACACCTTCCCAGAGCCATCAGCAGCCAATCCCGTGCGATCGATCCTCAGCTTCGATCTGACTGCGGCTACACCTACTACGCCTACAGTTGCGCCCTTCGATACCAAACATATCGATATCCGCAATATCAGCGGTAAAGCTAGTTTTGCCTCCCAGGTTAGTGCTGATGCTGCTTATGCTAACTATGGTGGTTTCTATGTTGTCGATGATACGACTGGTAAGATCGGCACGCTCAAACCAGGAGATGCGGGTTACGCTCAAGCGGCGATCGCGCGCGCGGTAGCGAATATCAGTAAAACCGAAGCTAGTGGTAATTATCAATTTGATGGCGGTAAGATCCTCGCACCGTACTTAATTGCCAATGGAACTGCTGCTGACTTCTTAGCTAAAAATGCTGGCAATACAGGTAGCACCAATGGCAGCATTCCCAATGCTTACTTCATCTACGCGGATGCTAATCCTGACAAAATCGAGCACATCAAAGCAGTTGGTAGCTACCAATTTGCTTGTGAAGATACCTTTGGTGGTGGGGATAAGGATTTCAATGATTTCATCATCCAATTGAATTACAAGCCTGCTTAAGCGCGAGCGAACCGTGTCGATTCGGGCGATTTTTGCACCGAACGGCAGTCTCTAACGTAGGTTGCCAAAGATCGAATCGATTCGATCTTTGGCAAATTTTTTGACTGATTCTGCAAGAGAATTTCCCCAAACTTCTCGATCGCTGGAGCGTCCGCTCCCTTCGTGTTTTTCGATCGATCCAGGGTGGTTTTATACACCGAAAGAAAAATCTCTTAGTTCACTTCAGTGAACTTTTGCTGTTAGCCCGAAATTCATTTCAGGGCGGTTGGCGACAAAGCACCAATGGTTGTGCATTTTTATTTTCTTGTATGAAACCACCCTGCTTCGTGTTTTTCGATCGATCGGGGTATTATCGATCTTTAGAAAGTAAGGATGTAAATTATGACTACTGTTCTAATCGTAGAAGACGAAATCAACGTTGCCAAGCTGATTCGGACTTGTATCGAAAGTGAAGGGTATATTTGTCATGTCGCCAGCACTGGAGAAGAAGGCTTAAATAGCTTTCGCCAGCACCAACCGGACGTGGTGATTTTAGATCTGATGCTGCCAGGAATGAATGGTTTGGATGTGTGCGCCCAAATCCGCAACTCTAGTAAGCTTGGTGCTAAAGATCCTTACATTATGATGTTGACAGCCAAAGCCCAAGAGATCGATCGGATTATTGGCTTTTCTACAGGTGCGGATGACTATATGCCCAAGCCGTTTAGTCCGGTAGAACTAACGGTTCGGTTGCGCGCGCTCCTGCGGCGCGAGAGTAGGCACCAACTCAGTCCTAGCGAAATTATTAAAACCAAACACTTAACGATCGATAAAGCTAGTCGGCAGGTATCGATCGAGTATCCTGATGGGGCGAGCGAGTATCTCAAGCTCACGCTGTTAGAATTCAATCTCTTGGCGACAATGGCAAGTAGTCCGGGACGAGTTTGGAGTCGCGCTCAACTCATAGAATTAGTGTGGGGTAACGATTCCCGCGCCGACGATCGCATTGTCGATGCCTACGTCAAGCGATTGCGGCAAAAGCTTTGTGGCTCTGTGCCAGATCGCGGCAATCGAGTCCAGTTTATCCAAACAGCCCCAGGCATCGGTTATGCCTTTGCCGATGGAGAAGATCGTGCTTAACCTCATACCATCGCTAAATCTCCAACTGCGGCTGCTAGTCTCGCATTTTTTGGTCATGCTCATTGGGGTGGGCACTATTACCGTAAGTAGTTTGGTATTCGATACTAATTTTCATGATGGTTGGATCGCTATTATTGTCTCTGGCTTGAGTACGATCGTCATTACCTGGTTGACTGGCAGGATGATTTTAAAACCACTCCAGCGCATGGAGCGTGTAGTCCGTGAGTTTGCGGAGGGCAACCTCGATGCCCGGATTCCGTCGATTTCAGTGCCAGAAATCGATCGGCTAGCCATGAGTTTCAATATGATGGCAAATAGCCTGCAAGGAGTAGAAGAAAGACGGCAAGAATTAGTCAGCGATCTGGCTCACGAATTGCGATCGCCGCTCACCGTAATTTATGGTTATCTAGAAACGATTGCCGTCGGGATGACGACTTTTACCCCCGATATTCAAGCACAAATCCAAGCCGAAACCGAACGGCTGATAAGGCTGACAGATAATTTACTCGAATTAGCGCGGGTGGAAGATGGATATTTGCCATTGCGATTGGAGCGTGTCGCCTTGCCTGCGCTGTTACACGGGATCGTAATGACATTTACTGTGGTTAGTCTTCAGGCTAATTGTCAATTGCAAGTACGAATCCCTGACGATCTGCCGCCTGTATATGTAGATAGCGATCGACTCAAGCAAATCACGATCGATCTCCTGAATAATGCGATTAAATATACTCCGAATGGTACCGTGACAGTTCGTGCTGGCAAGAATCAGCATCATATCTGGGTGGCAGTAGAGGATACAGGAATCGGTATCGCACAAGAAGATCTGCCCAAGGTATTCGAGCGGTTTTGGCGTGCCGATCCTTCCAGAGATGCCAAGACGGGCGGAAATGGGATCGGATTGGCAATTACTAAGCGTCTAGTCGAACTCCTCGGCGGCAAAATTGAAGTTGAGAGTACTCTCGGCAAGGGTTCGGTGTTTCGCTTTACACTCCCGATCGCTTATTAATCGGCAACCGGAAAATAACCACTCGATTTTACAAAAATTTACCAATCGGGAACGCTCCCGATTGGTCGATAAATATAGGTTTAGTTACTCAATAAAATTGCTTAAGTAAAATGTAGTCGATCGATATGACTAGCGTAAGAATAATTATCGACAAACCATGATTTCCCCGTTCGATCCCCATAGAAGCAAAATTCTATAGCGACTCATTCATAATCTTTGCTTAAACTATCGATCGCCTAAAGTTCACATCTTTCTCATATAATTTCATCTTATATAGATAACTTTTTATAAAATTATCATGGCGGATAGAGCAAAGTCTCTACTCGTCGAAATTTCTATGTTCGCTCGTCTAAAAGCTTAAGACAGGCATAAACTAACCATAATCTCTAGGTAGTAATGTTACGGTGGCTAGCGGTTGGTCAAAATTATTTTAATGAGTTTAGACAATTGAGTAATTAACGATCGAGGCTGACTGCTAGCTACTTTCAGTTAATTTTACTACAAATTACAACCTAAAATAATTCATGGCAACATCAGCTTTTAATAAAGGCGACTTGCTCGTCAGTAAAAGTATTTACGCAGGAACACCATCGACTATTACCGTAGGTAGCGCACTGCCGACTACTGGAGTCTTAGCAACTAATGATGGTACCTATCCAACTGTATTTAATAACAATAAAGTCGATGCGAACTTTGGCATTACTTCGCCGATCTATCTCGATCGATTGACGGCTGCTGGTACATACATCAATACACTGAATATCACTGCTGCGCTGAAAGCTCAGACACCAACTTTAGACATTTCGACCAGTTTCCCCTCCAAGTCCGAGCTGGCACTCAATCTATCGAGCGATGGTAAAGCACTTACCTTTGTTGGTTATTCTGCACCAGTAAACCAACTGGATATCTCGAACTCGAACACTCCTGGCGTAATCGATCCGACCAACACCGATAAAGCTAATCCTACCGCGCGGACGGTCGTGCAAGTTAATGCGGATGGTACCATTGCGATAACTCCTACTAACGCCTATAGCGGAAATAACGGTCGCGCCGTCGTACTGGCGAACGGACTTTATTACGAAGCTGGAAATGCTGGTAACGATGGTACTTTCGCGCTAGCAGGTACGACTACTACCGCAGGTAGCAACAAAGTCACCACTACTAGCACCAAAGATTTATTAGTAGGCGAAGTCCTGACTGGTACCAACGTGTTGGGTACTGTGGCTGGAGCGACTACCACTACTGGAAGTAGTAAGGTTACGGCGACAAGTACTGCTAACTTACTAGTAGGCGACTTAATTACTGGCACTAATATTCTGCCGAATGCGAAGATCGTATCGATCGATAGTGCGACTGGATTCACGATTAGCTCGAACGCAACTGCTACTGGTGCCGATGCTAAGGCGGCAATCAGAACCACGATTCTCTCGATCGATAGTCCGACATCCTTCACCATTAGCTCGAATGCAACGACTACAGGTGCTGACGCAACTGCAAAAATCGGTGCATCTGGTGCGATCTTGGGTAATTCGAGCAACGCTACTGGCTTGCAATTAATCGCGCCAGGAGCGACAGATCTCAAAACTACAGTAGTCGGTACTCCCAAAGGTACCTATGGGGATTTCTCTGGCTATCAGAATGGTTTTTCGATCGCGGATCTAGGTTTACCTGTAGATAAAACTGGTAAAGATAACAACTTCCGAGGTTTGACTTACAATCAGTTCGATAATTCGCTCTACCTCACTAAAGGTAGTGGTGGTAACGGTGTCAACACGGTCTATAAAGTAACTTCCCCGACTGGCACCCCAACAGCAGCAAATGCTGGTACCGCCACGATCGCGCCATTAGCTGGATTCCCCACTGGACTTGCCGCCGATACTGCCACAGCTACCAATCCCTTCGGAATTTGGTTTGCCGATAAAAATACATTGTACGTTGCCGATGAAGGCGATGGTACTGCGGCAACTGCAGCTACCAGCAAGAATGCTGGACTTCAGAAGTGGAGTTTCGATAGCACTGCCAATAAATGGGTGTTCGACTACACGCTACAAAATGGTCTAAATTTGGGGCAATCTTATACCGTAGCTAACGGGCCGAATGGTGAAGTCTATCCCACCACACTCAATCCCGCCACCGATGGTTTGCGGAACATTACAGGTAAAGTCAATACCGACGGTACCGTCACCGTCTACGCTGTGACTTCGACAGTCAGCACCAATGGCGACCAAGGTGCTGACCCCAATAAATTGGTAGCAATTACCGATAAACTCGCAGCAACTAAGGTGGTTGATGTAGCTGCCGAAGCTTTTGCCACTGTAGAAGTCGCACGTTACGGCGAAGTCCTACGCGGTATCTCCCTGGCACCCACTGATGCTTCACTTCCCCCCGCACCAGTTACACCTCCACCAGCGGCTGCCAAACCCAAGCGTAACGTCATTGTCTTTGTGGCTGACGGTTTGCGTCCTGGCTCGATTAATGCCACCGATACACCGACGCTGTATAGCATTCGTCAAAACGGGGTGAATTTCACCAACAGTCACTCGCTGTTTCCCACTTTCACTACACCAAATGCTTCGGCGATCGCGACTGGACATTATCTCGGCGATACTGGCGACTTTAGTAACACGGTTTATACTGGCTATCCAGTGCTGAACGCCAATGGTAGCGTCACACCATTCATTGAAAACGATCCGATCTTGGCAGATATCAATGCCAAATCCAATCTTCAAGATCCCGATACGAGCTTCAACAAGAACAACTTCCTAACCGAGGAAACACTGCTGGCATACGCCAGACTTAATGGTTATTCTACTGCGGCGATCGGCAAGCTCGGCCCCGTAGCGATTCAAGATCCGAGCCAAGATGTACGGACTGGCGACGCGACAACTGCCAACATCACTCCCAAAACTGTCATTCTCGACGACAGTACTTATATCAACTCGGTCGCTAATGCGATCGCTCCGCCAGTTAACAGCGTTGGCTCCCAAAGTGCGATTCCGCTCAGTGCCACGATCGCGAATGCGCTGGATGCAGCTAAACTGATCGGTACCAACGTTCCTGGTGCAGCCACTCCCACTGTCGCTGCCCAAATTGCCAGTATCCGCAGCAACCAGTCATCGGGTAGCTTAACTACAGCCGGAACCCTAAATTCTAACGCCCAACAGCAGCAATACTTCGCCGATGCGACGACTAAAGCGATCTTGCCGCAGTTCGTCAAAGACATCCAAGCTGGTACTTCTCAAGGTTTTGCCGCCGTCTATTGGTCGCGCGATCCTGATGGGACACAGCACAATAACGGCGATGCCTTTAATCCTGCCGATCCTGGTAATAACTCGCTGACGATCGGGATTAATGGCCCGACCGCCAAGAAGGGCGTTCAAGATGCCGATGCAAACTTAAAACAGCTCATCGATTATCTCAAAGCCACCGACGATCCGAATAATCCTGGGAAAAAGCTCTACGACAATACCGATATCTTTGTTACTGCCGATCATGGTTTCTCCACGATTAGTAAGCAAGCAGTGGGGATTAAGAGTTTTGATGCCAATGGCGTTCCCACTTACATCAATACCACTAGCTACGCAGCTTCGTTAGATTACTACACGACCGATGCAAATACTGGAGTCAAGACTCCGACCGTGCATAAAGGATTTTTACCACCTGGTTTCGTCGCGATCGATCTCGCTAAAGATTTAGGTGCCATACTCTACGATCCCAATTCCCCATCAGCCACCGTTACTACCGCCAATATCAACAACATTCAATACAAAGCAGTCGATCCGACTAAAGGTCAGCTCACTGCCAGTGGTAATGGCGTAATTGGCGGTACGGGTCAAGTTGTCAATGGTGTCATCGACAAAGATACCAAAGTCGTAGTTGCGGCTAATGGTGGTTCCGATCTGTTGTATGTTCCGAGCAACGATCCGGCACTGGTCAAGCAAATCGTTAACTATCTATCGCAAAAAGACTACATCAGCGGCATCTTTACCGACGATAAATTTGGCGATGTTCCTGGCGCATTGAAAATGAGTACGATCGGGTTAATCGGTACAGCCGAACTGCCGACACCATCGATCGCGATTAACTTCAAAACCTTTAGTACCAATCCCAAAGACCCTAACGATCCGCAAGCCACAGTCGAAGTCGCCGATACGACCTTGCAACAAGGACAAGGGATGCACGGTAGCTTCGGTCGGGGTGATACCTTGAATAACATGGCCGCGATCGGCCCTGACTTCAAAACTGGTTATGTCGATACCGCCCCTGTCAGCAATGCTGATGTCGTACCGACCTTAGCCAAAATCCTCGGTTGGACACTGCCAGATACTAGTGGTGGTGCCAATCTCATCGGACGTGCTGCGACTGAAGCATTGGTTGGTGGCCCAGCTACAACCCCTTCGACTACTGGAGTCATCCAATCGGCGAAGACAGCAAATGGAGTTGCCACCACGCTCGACTATCAAACCGTTGGCGGTACTAAATACTTCGACACAGCCGGAGTTATTGGCGGCACGGTCGGTCTGACCGCTTCCGTACCAGCCGGACAAGGTGCGACTGGCCCCTTCAAACATGTCCTGGTCATCTCGGTTGACGGTCTACACAACTCCGATCTCAATGCGGCCAGCCTGCAATCTTCCCTAACTAATATCAAACGATTGCAGAAACAGGGGATTACTTATACCAATTCCTTCTCCGCCGCACCATCGGACTCTTTCCCTGGCGAACTGAACTATATCACTGGTGCCGACCCTGGCACCACTGGCGTATTCTACGATAAATCTTACAGCCGCGCGCTCTACGCTCCAGGCACCACATTAGCCCAAATCAAAGCCGGAACTGTTAAACCAGGCACCGACGTAGAATTTGCGGAAAATGTCGATGCAACTTGGGCTGGTGGTGGCACCTTAACTGGTTTAGACGCTAGCGGTAAAGCCTTCGACCTGAGCCAATTACCCGTCGATAGCAATGGCAACCCCGTCTACCCGAACCAGTACATCAAACCTGGCGTTAACACCATCTTCGATGTTGCCAGTCAAGCTGGTTTAGCGACTGCCTGGTCGGACAAACATCCCGCCGCTTACACGATCCTGGCTGGCCCCAACTCCGACCCCACCAAATTCGATTTCAACTCCGGTAAAGTCGGTAGTATTAACGATTACTACTCACTCGAAATCAACGCGCCAGTCGCGATCGATCCTACCAAGCAAGGGCCATTATCGATTAGTAAATTTGGTGCGCTCGTCGATAAATCCACCGGAACGCCATTCTCTAATACCAATCCAAACATTACCGCTAGTTTCTTTAACGACGCGACCAAGGGTAATGCCGCGTTGTTCAAAGCTCCGCCTGCTGGTACCACTGCCCAACAGTTCAGCAGCTACGCCACCACCTCGACCTATGACGACTACAAAGTCAAGGCGATCCTCAACGAGATCGATGGTTTCGACCATTCCGGTACCATCAATAATGGCGACGCTCCTGCAATCTTTGGCTTAAACCTCCAAGCTGTCAGCGTCGCCGAAAAAGAACCCGGCACACTATTTAATGGTGGTGGTTTCGATGCCAATGGTAACGCGCGTCCCGACCTTGTTGCCGCAGTCAACCACGTAGATCAAAGTGTCGGCCTGATCCTCGACGAACTCAAAGCCAAAGGCTTAGACAGTTCGACCCTGGTGGTTTTAACCGCCAAACACGGTCAAAACCCCACTCAAGACCCCACAGTCGGCCTGAGCAGCGTCTTCAATGAAGCGGATGGGGCAGTGGGTGGTGATGGTAACTTAACCGCGATCGGTGCCCTTCTCGCCCGCAACGGCATCAAGATCGCATCCGAACGCGGTGGCGACACTTCTGCGCTGATTTACTTGCAAAATCAAGCTGATACAGCCAAAGCAGTCGCCCTACTCAACAGTACCGACCCCAATAAGTATTCCTTTGATGCTGCGATCGATCCGCTTACCAATAAATCCTTTGGCTCGGAAGACTTCTTGGCTCAAGGTACGGTCATCTCTGGTCAAGGCTTGATTAATGCGGGATTGGGCGACCCGACGAAAAACGAGCGCTCTCCCGATATTGCTGTCGCGCTCAACACGGGCTACTTCTTTGGTAACGCGACCAAGAAACGCTCCGAGCATGGTGGTTTCACTGACCAAGACACGCACGTTGCGACGATCGTCGGGAGCGCGGGTTTACCCGACTATGCTAAAGGTACGGTCAACGATAGTACCGTATCCACTCAGCAAATCGCCATCACTGCGCTCAAAGCACTCGGACTCGATGCGTCGAAACTAACAGGCGCAGCCACCGACGGTACTCAAGCTTTACCTGGCGTGCCCAACGTCGCACCAGACAAATTGGTCTTTGCTGGCAAGAGCTTACTCGATTTACGCGATAAAACTGCTGATTCGAGCATCCAGTTTACCGCTACTCAAGATGCTGCCTTCAAAAACTACGTGGGGATTTACCGCGTCGATAGTGCCGCTGGTGACATTGACGGTATTAAAGTCGGCGATGCTAAGTATATTAAAGCTGCACTCGATCGCAGTGTGGCAAATCTGTACAAGACCGACGACAAAACTATTACCGTTGCTGGTAACGCTCTATATGCGTCCTACCTCATCTCCAATGGCACGCTGGAAGAGTTCAATGCCAAAAATCCCACCAATTTGGAGAAAGCGACTGGCAGTGATGTCACCACAACACCGCATATCTTCTTCAGCTTTGCCGGAGCCAATGCTGACGGTTTCGACCATGTGAAATCGCTCGGTAACAATATGTTTGGCTTTGAAGACCAATGGGGCGGCGGCGATAAGGACTTCAACGATGCCATGTTGAAAGTATCTTACAAAGCTTAGTTAACTTAATTCACCAATTAGTAAAAGGGAGCGATCGAGATATTCGATCGCTCCCTTTTACTAATTGGTATAAGAGGATGTAGTTTAGTTTCTTGACAAGGAGGATCGCTGAATCTCTACCATTGTCACTAAAATACTCATCCCCATAATACTCATATAAGTAGCTACTGCTAACCACTTTAACGGTATGCCTCGCCACGATTTAATTTCAACCGTTCCAGGAGGAGCTAACACGACTTGAAACTTGGCAAATGCTGTCGAAAGAGCGGCTGCTCCAGCTAAATAATTTGAACTTTCAACTAGTTCGGGTAATGGCGTGAGAGCGATATTATCTAATGAATTGCGATCGATTGGTTCGTAGGCTATTTGCGTACAATTACGATCGACTCCAACTAAATATGTCAGTTTTCCATCGGCTGGCTCTAAATCTGTTTTCCAGATCCGCGAAATCCTAATGTCTAGAGTTTTCTTTATCCGCTCGATCTCCCAATAATTAGTAATGTCAGTAGCAACAGCTAGCGGAGTTTGCAAAATCGGTCTGTCGTCTGAGGATTTTTTCTTGAGCGCGCAGAACCCAATTGCTTGAATTGCTGGTAGCATTGTTAAGCTGATAAAACTCGAATTAAAAGGTGACAACAGGAGCGATAAATTTGGGGATAATATTAAAATTAAAGATTTCAGTACGATCGGCACTCCGCCCACGATCGTTGCAAGAAACGGTACTAAAATCCACCATCGAGCTGGAGCAACATGAGGACGCAACACATACCATTCTAAGTATCTGTAGCGACCCGCAATCATAAATCATCAAACCCACAATCATCACAAAATTGAACCCACATTAACTGCAACTATCCGGTAGCTCAAACCCGAATTAACTGCAACTGAACCCAGATTAATTGCAACCAACCCACAATCATCCGCTCCAACCCGAATTAATTGCAACTATAAATTGGTAAAGAAAACGGACGTTTTCTTTACTCTACCTGCCCCAATTTATAGTTGCAGTTAATGTGGTCTCAAAATTAGTATTGCGGGCTGGTTGCATTTAATTCGGTCTCAGTTGCAGTTAATTCGGTCTCAAGTGACCGGATAGTTGCAGTTAATGTGGTCTCAAAATTGCGATGATTGCAGTCCTGAGTGATTACTATTGCAGGTCGCTACAGCTACACGCCAACGAGCGATGGTTCAATATGGTGGTGCGCTTGCCAGATCCTGAAGCTGTGGCGATCGGTCGTCTGGAGGCTACATGGTACGGGGAGTGGGGCGAACTGGCGTATTTATTCGGTCGCGACTGGTGGGGAAAGGGATTGGCTTTTGATGCGATGTGCTGGTGGCACGATTACCTAGATGCAGCAGTGCCAGGAACCAAATGGTGGGCGACAGTACAACCAGCCAACCACAGGAGTATTCGGCTCTTGCAGCGGCTGGGGTACGTGGAAGTAGACAGTAGAGATCGTCCGCTACTTCAATCCTACGATCCGGGCGATCTCTGCTTTAGTCGATCGGATCGTCATTTAGCAGGATGAGTGCAAATCTTTTATCGTAGGTTGGGTTGAAGAATGAAACCCAACATCTCTAGGGTATTCGCGGGGTAATTTAGGTTAAGCTCGATCGCAGCCCAACCTAAGATTTTGCTCCTTAATCATGTAGCATCTAAAGATTCAAACTCACCCATTTTTCCCAGACGAATTGTGATAATTTCAACAGGGCTATTACTTTTGAGTAGTCCGTAGGGTTTTCCAGCTTCAGTCAGCACCCGAATTAACGCAGCAATGACTAGATCGAACTTCCAACTAAGTTGCGATCGCGATTGTTCGGGCAAAACCCGCTGTAATACACCCAAATATGCCGCCACCGCCACCGCAAATTCCTGGTTCGCGATACTCTGAATCGGCTCCGGTTCGGTACGACAACGCCCCATAAATTTTGCTCGAACCAGCATGACATCTCGATCTTGGGATAAGATTTCCAGGTTGGGTTCGAGCATTGCCGTTAAGATCGCTTCCACCGAAGGTAATTCATGAGCTGCTTTAAGTTCTTCTAACAGTGCTAATTCTCGCTCGACGATCGGCCGAGCAAACCGCGCCACCACGGCTCGATACAACTCTTCCTTGGAACCGAAGTGATAGTGAACGGCTGCCAAGTTAACCCCCGCCTCACTCACGACATTCCGCAATGTGGTTCCAGCAAAGCCGTGCTCGGCAAACAGCCGCTCGGCGACATTGATGAGTTGTTCTTTGGTATCAGTCGTTGAAGAGGTCACAGTTTCATCCGTTCGTGCAAGCATCATCAATTGTAATGGAGAACTCGCCAGTCACCAGATGAAACCAACTTTCTGGCTAGTTCAGATTTGCCCGTTGCAATTTATACTCTAGACGGCTAAAGTATGGACTTTTGCAAAGGATTGAAAATTGAGTGTTAACAAGCTGTCTAACTTTTCTTTCCGTGTGTACGAAGTGAGCTGTCTTGTAAAGGTGCTTCACTTGGGTAAACCCCAAGACCGCACTTTCCGCTGCATCCACGAAGAAAACTACTTTTTCTCCGTTGTAGGCGAATTTGATTCAGTGCTTTGTGAATTAATTTCATCACATGAAAGCGATCTATAACAATTTTAGCGTTAGGAAATACTTCTTTGATAACTTATTGCTCCGCCTTACTAACTTGTTCGACAGTTAGGACAAGTAATACCGAGATTATTTAATTGTAAATGCAAACAAATAAAATCTATTTCACCGTAACAAGTAAAAACTGTAGTTTGGGACAAATTAAGAAGATAATTTAGGTGAAAATCCATTATCAGGGTGAGGATAAAATGTAGCTTAAGCTACATTTTATCCTGTTTTGCGGAGAGAGCCGTCCTCTTTCTGACAACCATTGTTCAATCTGATTTTGGGCAGTTTTAAGGCTTTTTTCATCCTTGGCAGTGACGATAAAATCATCGGCATAGCGTACCACTCCAAGTTTAGAGTTGGTGGATTTTATATATGTTTCTAATCCATGCAATCCAATATTGGCAAGTAGGGGCGAAATCGTCCCACCCTGTGGTTTCGTTGTCGTAGATTCTTAACTAGCTTTTTGATTTTCTTCCACTTAACATGGCTCCAATCTTCTAACTGTTTCTTTAGTCCGTTTGTAGACATTGCTGTCTGCATCTAACTTGTCCTCAGATTTAGTTTCCTTAACATTTTGTCTTTCGTATAAGACCCAGAATAAGTTAGCTCTCCTTTCGGTCAGAGGCAAATTTTGAACCTCTATCTGATTGATTACAAACCAGCATTTGCTTTTTATTCCATCCTTTATCCACCAGAGATTTCGGTCGTCGTTACCTCGGACTTACTACAAGTATTCGACCACCTGTAGACTCTGTTGGACTTACCCTGTTGTACCGTTTAGTTGTCTGTTTCCTTTAGGTGGTATCTATTCTGCGATGGGAGTTTTGTTCATACGGTTGATAGAAAAGTGAACTATCAACCCACCCATTTACCTTTTGGTCAGTGCCTATCAGCCTTATTTGGCACTTTTTCGTATAACGCAGTTTAAACAATACTTGACTTATGTTCACCATTGGAAACTCCCCTTTGCTCCTACTTGCCTGAAGCCGAATGGGAACCTGACGAGTTGGATCGAGTTTGACGATCTTGAGTTTGTAGCGGTTTGAGACGGGAGCATCCCACTTTTTAAAATTCTCAAAGAGAAAATAAACACGATCGCTAAATAGCCTGATGACTGGTTCTTGATACTTTATTTTACAAACAACTAATAAAAAGTGGGATGCTCCCGTTTGAGACTGGCGATCGAATCTTACCGTCCAGTTAGCTGATTGGAAATTTTATGCCGAGCTGAGTGACTGAAGTACCTTGTAATTGTCAAGTTATCAGATTTATCAAATTTTCCAGTTTAAGAGCGATCGATCCAGTTCTCCGTTCATATCCTTATTGTTCTCGGCGCAGAATATATCAGAGCAAACTCGATGCTAGTTCCTCATCCATAAGTCGTAAACTGATAAGAAGATTTCCACAACAATCAAAATGACAATGTACCATTCCACGCGGTGGCTGCTGCTGCGCTGCATCATCCCCAGGGCGGTTTCTACGGTTTTAGAAATCAGTGCTAACTTTTGCTCTAGCGCAACCAATCGCTCGCGTAGTTCGTATTCATCTTCAAGGCGCAAGTACAAGCGGCCTAATTCTGGGCGATCCCAAGTCGGATCTGGTCTTTCGCCTACTTCCACAATGCCGAGCATTTTTTGCTGGATCAGCAACAAGCCGCCAATGTAGCTCAGTAATTCTTTCTCCTTGGGTGGGCGGAGGTTTTTCCCTTGAATGGCAGTAGTGAACGGCTTGATACTTTCAAATAGGAGCGATACTTCCTGTTCGTAATATTCTAGTACGACACTTTTGCCCAAAGCCTCAGCAACAATTTGTAACCGTTCCGTACTGCATTCTTGCAACCAGAGAATTTCACTTTCAAGGCGTTCGGTCACATTCGGGCGAAATGCGATTGCTAGCACTTCCGATGCGGTAGCTTTGAGGGGTTCGCGAATGTGGGACTCGATCGTTTTGAGTAGTTTGCTTTCTTCCTCCATACTGAGGTTGAATGTCACGATCGCACCGTAGCGAAGGAGTACGACACAACCATTGGCTCCCGCAGCGACGATTAATGGATTGGTTGCTAGCGGCTTGATGCTTTCAAGGGATTTGAGAGCGAGTCGCTCGCCGACAATGCTGGCACGAGCTGAAATCGACTCTTGTGAAGACCAATCGAGGCTAACAGAAGGGATCGGGGTTTGTGGCTGGGAATTTGGGGAAGCAAGATCGGATGGAGAAAACATAACAATTCTCGTGAAGTAAAGGTTGTGCGATGTGGGGCCGAGTAATATTGGAGCCTAAACCTGAGTTCAGCTTATCACTCCAAGCATGGAGAAATCATCCTCTTTTTGGAGCAGTATTAATCTCTCTGGAGTTTGGGTCTTCCGGTTAAAGTATGCCTAGCTAATAGATAGCCGCCAACAAATTAAGCATCTTAACCGGAAATTAGCAAAGTTTCTGAATCCATATCCTGAACGTTTAATTAGCTTGAGTTTGTTATTTATCCCTTCAACAGCACCACTTGTTGTTCGCGATTCAAAGTAGTTAGTAATTTCGCCAAACCATCTACTTTATCTTCTAGTTTATTTATCGCTTTTTTCTCCTGATTTCTTGCTCGATTGAGCTTCATCACCTAATAACTTTGTTACATGAAATATATCCGCCACAATCTCGGCATTTGGCAACATCTTTTCTACCAAACTTCTGTAATTACCTGACATGTCTATACTTACTTCTTCGCTCTGACTCAATACCTCACTATCCCAGCCCTTCAGCACTTCTTTTATGTCTTTGTGTTGTCGCGATTTTACTAAATCTATTAATTCTTTTTTGTCTAAATCTACTAATACCGTTATATAGTTCCCTTGTCCTTTCTTCATGGCAATTTCATCTATCCCCAGTCTCTTCAACCCGCTTAGTTCCTTTGACCACTTTTTTTGGCTTACATACTCCACCATTGACCATACTTCATCATCTGTTAGTCCATGATTTTTTGCCACATTATGTGTGTCGCTATGAATCACCTGTTTGACTATCATTTCCGCAAACCTATCTGTCGTTCTTCTCCGTTCTCCGATGAATTCTAACTTTTCGCTAAATGGCTTTTTACATTCACTACATTTGAATTGTCTCCGATTATATTTTAACAATACTTTCCGTTCCCCAAAATTTAAGTCTCTGACTAGATGATAGTGATTCTCATGTGTATTCTTGCTTGTTTGACCACACCTTGGACAGATTGCACTGTTTGTTTCTGCCTCTACTGTCAAGACTATTTCTTCGCCTAGATCGTAGTAATCTTCAACTGCTATACCGTCTAGTTTTAATAACTGAGTAAATAATGGCTGCATCTTGCTTAAACTGTATCACCTGCTACACTAGCATACTCGATCCTGAAGACCCAAATTCTGCTAAACATGCTGCATTTCTGGTGGTCATTACTGCGTCCATTAGCTCAAATGTCGCATCTTTAGCTTTCACCAATAATTCATATGCTGCTTGACGAAATTCCTTTAATGCTTCACTGTTCATATCAGGGATTGGATGTGTTTTCTTTTTCACCCTCATTCTCTCCCTTACGGTAGCCCACGGATCGCCGAGGCTGCCGTTCTCTCTTTTTTAGTCTAAACTCCAGAGTTTAAAGTAAAACAAGATAAAAAATCAGATAGAACTGAGTTTTCTAGAATTGAATTAACTATATATAAAGTCACTAGAGGAAACACATACCACGCATCAATTCAAGAAACTGACTTTTAAAACTAAACTAGCTCTCTAGTCGAGTCATTGCTGTGACGATCGCAATTAAAAAATCTGTGTAACTTAAATTATGGAAGGAACGATCGTCTGGCGACATATTCAAAAACTCAAAAAAAATTATATCGCCATAATTTAATAGGAATAGCTTTATTATTAGGATTTGGTTGTTCGCAATATCATTATCTGTACAACTGCTATTTAGGCGCACAGAAAATTAATACCGAACAACTTTTTAATTACACTCGATCTGAGTGAGTTGTCTGAGGCGGATCGACTCGATCGAGTGGTAAAAGCTTCACTCGATCGTGCCAGACGGGTATCCCCAGGGCTTTCGGTGCCGATGATGGTGCCTCGCGTCGTGGTAGAATCCATGCCTGCTGCTGCTGGACAGTTTGAAGTGGATGAAGAGGGTGGTCAGATCTGAAGCAATTTATAATTTATGATGAATTTAATCTGTATTGGAGAAATCAGCACAGCTACCACGGTAAACGGCTACCATCCCAATTAAAGAATTCACCACTATCCGTAGATTCTAACCGATCGATTACTGCCAATAATTGTGCCACAGTACGATCGACAGAAAATAGTTTCTCTGGCGGGACATTGCGTTGAAATGGTAGCGATAATTGAGTATCTGTCGTACCGGGATGTAGGGCGATGACAATTGCTTGGGGACAAGTGCGTTTATACTCGATCGAAGTTGTTTTGATAAACATATTCAGTGCGGCTTTTGATGCCCGGTAGCCATACCAACCGCCCGCTTGATTATCGCCAATACTACCAACTTTAGCGGAAATAGTCGCGACGATCGATCGATGTTCGTGTTTTAATAATGGCTGAATGTATTTAAATAATAACATCGCACCAATACTATTTACCTGAAAATAACGTAACAGTCGATCGACATCAATCTGACGCAAACTTTTCTCAGGTTGGAGTTCGCCTTCATGCAAGATCCCGACTGAATTAATTGTATAGTGCAGCGTTTCCGTCTCGGATTGAATTTTGGCGATCGTTGCGGCAATTTGGGATTCATCGGTAATATCCATTTGGATACACTGCAATCTATTGTCGGTAATTGTCAGTAATTCAGTGGCTGATTCTAGCTGTCGATATGTGGCATAGATCCGGCTGAGATCTTTTCTAGCCAATAGTTGACGGACGAACCCCAACCCAATTCCTCTCCCACCACCTACAACTAATGCTGTTTTTAAAAACTTGCTATCTTCAACTAAATTCAACATATTTTAAACTCCAGATCGAATCTTATGTAGCAGAGCATTAAAAGGTTCCCAATCATTATTTTGGGCGATCGGTTCCCAAATTGCTTCGATCTGTGGGCGGAGTAAAATAGTCTGAGGATTCGATCGGGTTAAAATATTTTCGACTGAGTTAAGCTCGGATTCAGACAACTCGCTCAGTACCTGATGATAGAGTTGCAACCAATTTTGATATTGGGAATTTGTAATAACCTCTGGCAGGAGTTCGGTTTCATTTAACACCGAATTGAGATCGTTCCGCCATCTAAAATTAAACGCCTGGGACAAATCGAAGAAGAACTGATGATATCCGACCTGAGTATCGGATAACAGTTGCAATGTCGCAACTAATAACTCATCGCGTGTTGGGGTGGTCGCGCCTTCTAATCCCAACTTTTGCAACATCAATTGTTTATAATGGGGAAAATAATATTCTTCAAACTTCGCCAAAGCTACCTGCAGCTCTGCTTTGTCTATAACTGCACTTAAAGGCTGCTGGAGTAGTTCTAAATTGAGTTTACAGATTCCAGGTTGGTTGCCGTAACTGTAACGGCCATAATGGTCGAAATAGGCCGCAGTAAATTCAGGATTATAACTAGGTAAAAAGGCATAGGGGCCATAATCGAAACTCTCCCCCGTAATCGACATATTATCGGTATTGAGTACTGCATGACAAAAACCAGCAGCCATCCATTGCGCCACCAAGTTGGCAACTCGCCGAACTAATTCATCATAAAATCTGGCATAACGATCGGTTGCGGGGACTGCGACCAGATGTGGATAATAGTAAGTAATAACATGGTCTAATAACTTGCGAATCAGATCTGGGCGCTTGAGATAATTCAATCGCTCGAATGTCCCAAAGCGAATATGCGATCGACTGAATCGCACCATCACTGAAGATCGCGTCGGCGAAGGTTCGTCGCCACGCCATAAGTCCAAACCTGTCTCCACCAGACTAAAACAGCGCGAAGTTCTCACACCCATTCGATGCAAAGCTTCCGCCGCTAACACCTCCCGCACGCCGCCCTTGAGCGTCAACATCCCATCGCCACCGCGTGAGTATGGCGTGCGTCCCGAACCTTTAGTCCCAAAATCATAGAGTTCGCCATCGATTCCGCGTACTTGTCCGTACAAAAATCCCCGTCCGTCGCCCAATCCAGGATTGTATTCGCCAAACTGATAACCGTGATAGCGTAAAGCGAGGAATGGATGTGGTGGATTTTCGAATTTCCCAAACGCTTCAACAAAATGCTCGTCGCTTACCTGTTGGGGGTCTAGTCCCAGTTTGACTAATACATTATCATTGCGAAAGCGTAAGATCTGTTTGGGAAAGTCGGCTGCTACTACGTCATCATAGTAGTCGGTACCCATCGATTCCATTGCCGGTTCGTAGTTGAGTGCGAGAATAGGATTCATGAGTTAGGGAATAGGGGATAGTGGCTAGTGGCTAGTGGCTAGCGAATGATAGTTTAAATGTGCTAATTATTAAAAATAGGAAGATATTTATTGTTCCGCAATTTCATAATTCATAATTCATAATTCATAATTCATAATTTTATGTCTGACTCTTTAATGTTCGATAATGATGCTTATGTCTTGTTAGAAACAGATCGGCCGGAGCAACTACTGACTCCAGCAGAAATGTCTGATAAGCTCAAAGAAATTGTTGTTAAATTTACTGACGATCTGCCTGAAGATGTCCGGCGGATCGCTGGTGTAGACGAGCGCGTGCGATACCTCTTAGATACGAGCTGTGAGCTAAATCTAGCACCAGGAGAATATTTGCAATGGTATGCAGTGAGGTTGGAAAAGTAATTAAATTACGTGGCTGGATCGACGATTAACGTAACGCTAACTTCTTCATCTTCATCAGTTGGCGCAATCTTAGCCTTAACACCAGGGCCAAAGAATTTAGCAATTTTCTCGCATTTATCTTGCCAAATATCAATTTTAAAAAAAGGAGAATAAAACTCTAGAATTAGGGCATAAGCACCATCGATCTCGGTTTCTTGAATTCCTTTTAAAATCGGTCGATCGTCATCGCTGGGCGCGAGACCTAATTTTTCTAAAGCCACATCTAGATGAGCTTCTTGACCGTACCGAAAGCGGGTAACATCTTTGCGTAATTGATTGAGCGTAGGTGTCGCTTGTCGATCGCGCAGTTTGAGCAGGCTAGGGGTGGTAAGTTGCGTAAAGGGGACGGGTTCGAGTTCGGCTGATTTGAGTGCCAGACCGCCCAGGAAAATCGGAATGCCGTAGAAGAAGCCGATCAGATTGAAGGTGGGGTCGTGAATCGCATAGGCAAAAAAGCCAATGAGTGCGAGCAACCCACCAAAATTTATCAGAACTAAACTAAGTGGAATTTGACTGAACATATCGATCGAGTTGAAGACTAAAGCCTTTTTATTATCAACTAACTCGCACTGCTGTTGCTAGCGAACGCTCATAGATCGACAAATAGTAAATAAAAAATCATCGAGATCGAGCTTTTCGGGACTAATTTGGGAAAAATCTAAATATGGGTGGTGCCTTGGGCACATCACCTGTCACCCACCAATTTTTGGACACAGCAATCATGAGTGTAGATCCCCAAACTCAGCGCTTATTTGACGCGATCTCAGCAGCTAATTACGATCGCGTGAAACACTCGATCGATTCAGGAGCCTCAGTCAATCGCCCAAATGTTTTGGGACAGACTCCGTTAGCGATGGCTTGCCAGCAAAGTAATCTGAAGATCGTCGATCTGTTAGTGGCGGCTGGCGCTCAAATGCAGGTGGATCGAGATCCAACTCAGTCAATCCAAGTCACAGCTGCTGGTGCCCCGGCACAACCTGTGTCAGCAGCGACAGATAAACTGTCCCCGTCAGAGCCGCCGCGCCAATACCAACAAGAATCCACTTTACCCACAATGCCTACTGCTCGGGAAGATGTGAGCATTAGCGGGCTTCCAGAGGGAAGTAAGGAAATTGCTTATGATAATTTGATCGATCTCATCCATCAACCCACCAAAAATAGTCCGACGGAAATTGATGAGTCGATCCAAAATGATAATTTAATTTCTCCACTCGATCGACCCCTCGTACTAGATCGCGAACCAGCACCTAAGGCAGGGATCTTGCCAAATTTACAGTCAGCGCTAAACCCTGCTGCAATTTCCAACCAGAATTTTACCCAGGCAGAGCGACAGTGGGAAGATTTTAGTTCCGATGCTGAAGCTACTTATACCTTCGATCTCGATGCTGTCTTTGCAGAGCGAGAGACGGCAACCATGCCAAATTCACTCGCAGATCTCCGCACAGATGCATTTGAGGAAGAACTAACGATAACTTCGATCTCACCTACCGCAAGCACACTAGCCGCAGGTGAAACCGCTGCTTTCGATCTCAGTCCCGACTTCGCGCAATTGATGGCTGAGGGACAAGTAGCCGCTGACGAGAGATCGCTCTCCATGGGCGAATGGGAAGCGGAGGAGACTTATGCGATCGGACTAGAAGACTTCGAGGGATTGGGAGCGCTGCGGGAAACCGAGCACGATCGGGTTGTCGATGTATCGCGGTTATTATTAGCCGATGACGATCGCTTTTTACCCGCCGATGCCTTTGAAGAAGGTGAGACTTATGCGATCGATCTCGACGATCTCGCATCTTACGAATTGGTGGATGGCAATACTAGCGTTCGGGTCGAGCGGCATTTGCTAGCCGATATTGATTCGAGCCTGTTTCCCGCTCTGGGCGGCGAAGATGGGGACGACCGACCAGATTTCGATCCAGACACTCAAACTAGTACGGATATCTTCGGACAGAGCAAAGACGACAGTGGCGATCTGGCGACCATCGATAACGAACACGCCACCAATACCTCATTAATGGCAGCAATCGTCGAAGGGGATCTCGAACTCGCTCAACAAGCGATCGAAGCTGGAGCTAATCTAGATCGTTACGATTGGCATCTGGGTTATTCACCCCTGGGAATGGCGATCGATCGCGGACATGTCGAGATCGTGGAATGCCTGCTAACTGCTGGAGCTAACGCTCACTATGGGAGTACTGCCAGTACGGCATTAGGTCTAGCATCAGAGCGCGGGGAGGTGGAGATCGTGCAAATGCTCTTACCTCGCGGTATCGATATCAACGAACCAGTCGGTCACGATAACTGGACGGCTTTACTAGCCGCGATCGAACACGGACATAAATCGGTCGTACAATTATTAGTAACTGCTGGTGCAAATGTCAATATTTGGAGTCGGGGTCAAACGCCAATTCTTCTAGCCGCTAAACAGGAAGAACGCGAGATTTATAACTATCTATATCCCCTCGTCAATACCTCGATTCGACTGTATGCCGATCGCGATGGCGAGCAATTGCTCCAATCGACCCGCAAACGCCGGATTCGCGAACAAAATCGCCCGATTGAAAAGTTTATCAGTATGGCGCTGGAAGGGAATATCGATGAGGTCGAGCGGGCGATCGAGATCGGCATCGAAATCGATGAATTAGGTGCCAGAGGACATACCGCACTGATGGCGGCAGCTTATTACGGGCATAAATCGGTTGTCAAGCGGCTGCTGGAGGCGGGAGCCAATCCCAATATCCTGAGCGATGATGATGGTTTGGGTAAGGGCATGACGGCACTGATGCTCGTGGCGGGAAGTTTCTTTGCTAGCAATCGCCAAGCGATCGCTAAATTACTGATTGCCAATGGTGCCGATGTCAATCAACAGGGGCTACGCGGTAAAACGGCGATTGTCTATGCGGCATTGGCTGGTTCGGGATATCGGGACTGTGTTGAGACATTGATTGCGGCTGGTGCCGATCTCGACCTCCGAGACGATCGGGGGCATACCGTACTGACACTAGTAGCTGCTGCCGAAAATTACCAGCTACTCAATCTGCTGATTCAAGCTGGAGCTTCCACCGCCGGACTGGAATCGATTCAATTGATTCAGGCTGCCACTGTGGGGAACGTCGAACGAGTCCGATCGCTCATAGCTACCAACAAGGTAAATCTCGATCTCGATCGAGGTGCTGCTATTGGTAATGCCGCAGCTGCAGGACATACTGAAATTGTCGAGCTATTGATTCAAGCTGGCGCTAATGTCAATTTAAGCAATCAGGCTGGGTTTACGCCAATTGCTAGTGCTGCTTACGCAGGTTATGGCGAAATCGTCCGGCTCTCGATCGCGGCTGGTGCCGATATCCAAGCCCCAGCTAGTGAATCTCATAGTTATTCGGCACTAGAATACGCGCAAATGGGGCTGTATCAATTCGATCGGGAGGATCGCCAACACGCTCAGATCGTGCGACTGCTAGAACAGTTGGAAACACTGTAGATGCCAAAAACAAACCCCGATCGAGAATTTATTCTCGATCGGGGATGATTGTATAGTGGAGCTGGGCAGAGTCGAACTGCCGTCCGCCCTGGGTATTAACTTTCCGCTCATTCACAGGTATAGTCTATCTAATCCTCAAGACGGGAGTGACCAATTATCCCAGGTCGCAGGATGCTCTGATGAATCTTAGCTAAATAATCTACCAGAGACGATTATTTAGAGCATCCGTTGAGGGTTATCTATAGTACTTAACGGAGTCATACTATAAATGCTCGGACTTAGAAATTAATCTTAAGTGTTTTTAGGCAGCTACAGGAGCGGCTTTACGAGCGAAAGGTACAATGTTGTTTGCATCTATATTTATTTGAGCCGATATTAACGAGAGTGGACTCCCTCTCGACCTGTATCACAGTGCAGCGTTCGCCAACACGTCGAAACCTTTACAGCCCCAAGTCTTTCTATTATATAGTACTTTTAAGGATTTAGGGAGAAAATAGTGGCTAGTGACTAGTGACTAGTCCGTGGAGTTGAACGCGCCAGCGCGTTCGAGATATTGAAACTAGATCCCACTATTCCGTATTCACTATTCACTATTCACTATTCACTAGCCACTAGCCACTATTCCCTATTCCCTATCCCCTAGCCACTAGCCACTAGCCACTAGCCACTAATCAATGAAACTCCTCTGTATCAGTAACGGACACGGTGAAGACGCGATTGCATTACCCGTATTACAGGAGGTGCGAAAGTTAGCCGAGTTGCCAATAGAAATAGTTACGTTACCGATCGTGGGTGTGGGCAAGGCTTTTAGCGATAATAATTTCGACATTGCAGGTACGGTGCAGACGATGCCATCGGGGGGGTTCAATCAAGACAGTCGGCAACTGCTGCGAGATCTGCGGGGTGGGCTGTTGGGACTGACGCTCGACCAGATCGAAACCGCCAGAAACTGGGCGAAATCTGGTGGTAAGATCCTCGCCGTCGGTGATATCGTGCCGTTATTTTTTGCGTGGGTGAGTGGTGCGGACTATGCCTTTATCGGTACTGCCAAATCAGAGTACTATATTCGCGATCGTCAGGGGCAAATTTTACCCTCACAGCGCAATAGTCTGGAAGTCACAACTGGCTCCTATTATTTTCCTTGGGAGCGATGGTTGTTGGGTAGGAGTAGATGTAAGGCAATGTTTGCTCGCGATCGATTGACGGCGGAAATCCTCCAACAGCATCACATTCCGGCTTTCGATTTAGGTAATCCGATGACAGATGGAGTCGCGGTAGATTTCCGTCAGCCGAGATTTTATGGAGCTGAATCAGTCAAACGCGAACGCGAACGTCCCCTAGCTGTCACACTTTTACCTGGATCTCGGCCACCAGAAGCGTATGCCAATTGGGAGCAGATCGTTATCGCCGCAAATAGTCTTATTTCGCTCTGCAAGCAGCGTTCGTTGGTATTTTTAGCCGCGATCGACTCCAAATTAGATTTGGATACCTTACAGCAGATTCTGCAATCGCGAGGATGGACTGTGAAAGCTAATCCAGATCGGAATTTTACCGAGAACATCACCGATCCAAGCGCAATTTATTATCAACAAGATAGTACGATCCTCACGCTCTGCACTCAATCCTATCGGCAATTTATGCATTTGGGCGACTGTGCGATCGCGATGGCGGGTACGGCGACGGAACAATTTATCAGTTTGGGCAAACCCGCTGTTATCATCCCTGGCAAAGGGCCACAATTTACACCAGCCTTTGCCGAAGCGCAAACTCGCTTATTGGGTGAGTCGGTGATTTTAGTGCCCCAGGCGCAGGATGTAGGGAGCGAGATCGATCGATTATTACAGCAGCCAGATCGATTACAATCGATCGCCAAGAATGGTTTGTTGCGAATGGGTACGCCTGGTGCGGCAAGACGGATTGCCGAACGTTTGCTGGAGATAATGCTCTAAATTCCGTAGGGGTGAATTTATTACAATTAATCCTCGCGGAGCCTTAATCCCGCTCCGAGAACAAACGAAAACCCGATCGCGTCGTAAAATAGGTTATCTATCGATCGAGTGGGTCTTTTGAAAAAGCGTTCTACCTATTGGCAACTTCTCCCTTATCTCAATCCTTATTGGCAGACGATCGGTTTTGGGTTATTTTGCGTCATTCTATTTAGCCTACTATCGCCAGTTTTGGCCTATTTGGCACGGGATTTGTCGGAATATATCAGCAAAGGTAACGTCCCCGCCTTGATTCAGTTGTCATTGATTGGTGCGGGGGTATTTGTGGTGAGGGGACTCGCTCAATATGGGCAAGACGCGCTGATGGCGAAGGTGTCATTTGCCGTGACGTTAGATTTACGCAAAAAGATTTACGCGCATTTACTCCAAGTTGGTGAGGCATATACAGATAAATTACGATCGGGAGATTTATCTTATCGGTTGACGGAAGAGATCGATCGAGTTGCCGAAGTTATTTACAAAATCTTTCATCAGTTTATTCCTTGCATCATTCAATTAGTCCTACTTTTGGGATATATGATCTGGATTAACTGGCCACTGACGATTACCGTATTTCTGATCGCGCCAATTATTGCAGTGTTAGTTGGTTGGTTTGGCGATAAGTTACACAAATTTTCGCTGCGCAGCCAAAATCGGATCTCCGATCTGTCTTCACTCATTGCCGAATTTGGTGGGGGAATGCGGTTGATTCAAGCCTTTGCCGCCGAAGATTATGCTAATTTTAGATTTGGCCAAGAGTCGGAACTAAATCGTCAAGCAAAATATAGTACCGAAAAGCTCAAAGCGATCCAATTTCCAGTGATTGGATTTATACAAGCTGCGAGTATTTTATTCTTATTTACGATCGCCGGATGGCAAATTTCGTTAGGGAATTTGACTGGCAGTGAATTTGTGAGTTATGCCACTGCGATCGCGTTATTAATCGATCCGATTTCGCTGACAACTAGCAATTTTAATGAAATCAAACAAAGTGAAGCGTCAGTCGATCGGGTGTTTGAATTACTAACTATTCCCATCTCGATCGTCGAACGTCCCGATGCGATCTCCTTACCACCGATTTCTGGTCGAGTTGAATATCGGCATATCAGCTTCTGTTATACAGCCGATCGACCGATTCTTAAGGATTTCGACCTCAGAGTAGCGCCGGGCGAAACGATCGCGCTCGTGGGGGCTTCTGGTGCTGGTAAAAGCACAATTTTAAGCCTCTTAAATCGGTTTCATGATGTGACTGGTGGGAGCATCGCGATCGATGGGATCGATATTCGCGATGTCACGCTCAAAAGCTTACGCCGTCAGATTGGCATCGTCCCTCAAGATAATATGTTATTTTCGGGGCATATCGCCCAAAACATTGCTTTCGGACAGACAGAATTCGATATTCAAGCAGTTGAGAAGGCAGCTAAAATTGCTAACGCTCATCAATTTATCTCGCAACTTTCACAAGGCTATTATACGTTTGTTGGCGAACAAGGTACTACGTTATCGGGGGGTCAAAAACAACGGATTGCGATCGCCAGAGCGGTACTATTCGACCCCCAAATTCTGATTCTCGACGAAGCAACTTCGGCATTAGATTCAGAATCGGAAGCCTTGGTGCAAGAAGCATTGGAGCGAGTAATGGCCGATCGGACGGTGTTTATTATCGCTCACCGGTTAGCGACAGTCAGAAAAGCCGATCGAATTTTGGTAGTGGAAAACGGTCAAATTATCGAGGCCGGTACTCATAGTGAATTACTTGCCAAAACCGGACGATATGCCAAGTTTTACGCACAACAGTTTAGTGAGTAGTTCTGCTCGTGGGGAAGCGGAGAATCGATCGATTCAACTCACCTTAAATTGCGCCGTTGCTGACTCAAGATGCTTAATCAAAGTAGCTTGAGGTAATGGCCCCTGAATATGCTGCCAAGGTAACACCTGACTCGTCTCCCAATCCTCATGTACGTAAAAAGCCATCGGCGCAATCTGTCCCCGTAACTCCTTAAATGCCCGTCGATAACTCCCGATCGAATCCCCATAACTCCGAGTTAATTCGAGTAAATAAGATACCCGGCGATCGCCTCGCGAAATTAACGCCTGAATTACCGACCAGTTATAACTTTCTGGGCGAAAATCGATCCCGTTCGGGGTCAGCCGTTTTTGAAGCAATTGCAATCGTTTTTCCGCATCCTTATTCACCCCAAACCATTGGAATGGTGTATGTGATTTCGGGACAAATGTACTGCATCCAAAGGTCAACCGTAACCCTGGAACGGCTTTCTTTAGCAACTTCAGCATCGCCACAGTCTTATCGAGATCCTCTGATTCCTCACCAGGAATTCCCGCCATTCCATAAAGTTTTAATCCCTTCAAACCTCCAGCTTTAGCATTAATTGCTGCTTGGACGATCTCGGCAGTTTCGAGCTTTTTATTGACAATGTTTCTGACTCGTTCCGAACCACTTTCGACGGCGATCGTAATTGATTTACTATCGCGCTTAGCCAGCGTTTCAGCTAATTGGACGGTGAGGGTATTCGTCCGCACTGAAGATACACTCAAGCGAATATCATCGTATTTCGGCTTGCTGAGATGCTCTAATAGGGCGGGGAACTCTGGATGTTGAGTCACCGAAGCACCGAGTAAACCCAATCTGTCGGTTACTTCCAAACCTCGATCGATCGCTGGAATGAGCGAATCTGCTACATCAGCAACGCGAAATGGTAAAGTCAGATAACTTGCCAAACAAAACCGACACATTTCAGGACAACTCCGGACGACTTCGACCATGAAAATGTTTTCCCATGCCGCTTTTTCTGTGACAACGGAGGATACAGAAAGGGTATTGCCGCGATAGGTTTGTTTGGTAATAGTTGCAGGAATATTACTCGAGATCGGCGTAATACTGGCAAGGAGATCGCCTTGATACTCTACCTGATATAAGCTGGGGATATAAATCCCTGGCACCTGTGCTAACCGTTGTAATTTAGTAGCTCGATCTGCCGTCCGAACTTCTTGATACGCATTAATAAAATTGCCGAGTAAATCCTCACCATCGCCGACTAAAATTACATCAAAGAAATCAGCAAACGGTTCGGGATTGGCACTCAAAACGGGGCCACCACCAAAAATTAGCGGGTCGTTATCGTCGCGTACCGCACTCCGGAGCGGAACTTCTAGAAATTCTAATAAATTGAGAATATTGACATAATCTAACTCCCAAGACAGCGAAAAACCGACTAATTCTGGCGATCGAGGTAAGGACTCATGCACATCGGTAAATAATCGACTCACCTCTAAATCCGATCGCATCGCTAAAGTCGCCCACACCACCTGATAACCTAGACTGGTAATCCCCACCGTATACTCATTGGGAAAAGCAAAGATCGTCGGAATCGCCGCTCGATCGGGTGATGCTGGTGTAAATAATAACTGTTCGGCAGCGAAGACAGAGTTTGACAAAGTAATATTTAATAAAATCGGTAGGTCAGAGCTGGATATTTAACCTAAGTTTCTACCTATACTCGAAGTGGTTAAAACCACTCCTCGTGATGCAAAGTCCGGTTGTTGCCGCGAGCGGCAAAAGCCTGCCTACGCGGACTAAATGTGTTAGTCCGCGTAGGCGGACTTTAGCATTGTTAGCCACGATTTCAATCGTAGGCATTTCGGTAGGTAGCAACTTGGGTTAGTTAGGCGATCGTCGCAGTTTCAATTAGTAAAATTCAAGCCTAGGATATCCTCATTTTAGATGGTTTGTCTCAAATTTCACACCCTCACCGATCGAGCGCTGCTTGTTCTCCAGAGCCGATCTGCGCGTTGTTGAGGTAATTACCCTAGCAATACTTGCCAACTAATTATCTGCAGAGCTAAATCTGCTGCTAGATGGCTGATGTAGCACGGGAGGATCGATCGATAGATCGCAAAACAGCGCGCCCAGATTACCCCTGCCAAAAACACTGCAATTGCACCGATCGCGACTAATTTTAGATCGTTACAATAGGCGATGAGTAAAATCACATGATGCAGGGTAAAAAAGAATGCCGAGAGCCAAACTGCAACTCGTTTACCGACTAATACTTCACATTTTTGATAGACAAACCAGCGCCAGACATATTCCTCGACAAATGAATTAATCAGCGTTTGAAAAGTGCCGAAGCCAAATATCATCAACGGTACATTCATCTGCATTCGATCTACTCTAGCTCGAATATCGGCAAGATCCAACCAATGCTGACCGATCGCGTAATAACTACCTAAAATAATCCCAAACATCGCCACTCCTAGTAAAGTTCCTACTACTAAACCGCTACCTGCTTTAGTCAGCTTGAAATCCAACGGTTGGCGATCGATAAATCTGTGCCAATAAATGGGGAAAATTACCATCCAAACCCCACAACAGATCGCGATCGATTGTCCGACGATCCCTGGCGCGATGAAAGTGGATGCAATGGCACCGATGCTAGTCGCTGGGACGACTGCAACTAGCGGGATCCACGCTGGGATAAAGTTGCGGTTAGCAAACCGAGATTGCGGAGATTTCAAGATCGTTGTTTCAGAAGAGATACTTATTCAGATTACCGAAGCAACTCGATGTTCGACTCGCTCCTAGTGACAGTTGTTCGATCGTCCATCGCTAGCTTGAGCCACAAATGTTTGGCGAGCTGTCGTGGGTTTACCAAGATTCAAGCTTAGGCAAATCACATATTTAAGTATCTTAACGAACATCTAAGTAAAGATACTCACATCTTGCACCAGTTTGAAAATACTAGTGTTAACCCTAGCTCCAGGGTACCCACAAGGGGCACCCCTACAGGTTAATTGCGTAGGGGTGCCCCTTGTGGGTACCCTAAGATCTCTGCTTTTACTAGTCTTTCTGTATTGGTGCAAGATGTAAAGATACTGAGTTAGATGGATTTGTGGCTGAATCGAGCACCAAATCGATCTTTCTTTTTAATTAGCGTGAAAAGTCCCCCGTAGTAGCTAGATACAATTGCCGATTTTTATACTACACAAATAATTAGCAATGGAAAATTAAGCGATCTTGCCGATCGCGATCCACTCGTCCCAAAAGTAGAATGATAGGGAGGCTGAAGCTTAGGCTGCAAGATCGTTCGGCTGAATGTTAAGTCGATTGGTTCTGTAAGAATGCAGATTTAAAGATGCATGACGATCTTCGATTGGTATGCAAAATTAGGTTGTAAACTACTGAGCTAAGGCTCATTTAACTCTCATCAAGTATCCTGTTAATCGATCGCTAAAAAAATTGATATTTTTATGAAGACACAAATAAATTATCTTAATGCGGTGCGAGCTTTAATCGGTGAGAACAGACAATTATTAAACGACTGGGATATAGTAGTACAGCATAATTTAGCTCGTGGCGGATTGGATATCAACGTTCTCGCCTATCGCTGGTTAGCTGAATATTATCTGATGTGCAAAAATAGATAATCTTTCTTCCTCAACTGCCAACATCAGCTGATTTTGATACTGTTGGGATTCCCCATCGGCAAAATTTAGCGCATTAAGTAATGCCCCTACATTCACAGAACTTGTAAGAGTGTTATTACCACAAGCAAGTGTAATGCTTTGGGCCGCGATTTATTTGTGAGATGGGAGGAACAAGACCGCCGACAAGCAATTTTGGCGGACACAGTCGTGCCAGCCGAGCGTCGGTTCGCGCTAGCTCGAGCGGCTATTTGTTTAAGCTTTGTTACTGGGAGTCTCAAATAGGACAGAATTTACCGAAAATAAGAGCGATCGCTAATCGTAGCTGAATCCTTTTCAAAATCAATTACTTAAAAATAGGAAAAGTAACTATGGCACTCCAACGTGGGTCGAAAGTTCGCGTCCTTCGCAAAGAATCCTACTGGTTCCAAGATGTCGGTAGCGTCGTATCGATCGACCAAAGCGGCATCAAATATAACGTCATCGTCAGGTTTAACAAAGTTAACTACTCTGGCTTCAGCGGTACTGCTGGTGGCGTTAATACTAACAACTTTGCTGTTAGTGAATTGGTAGAAGTGGAAGCACCTAAAGCAGCGGTTAAAGTCTCTACTCCAGCTAAAGACTCCACCGTATCCGTTAAAGCTAGTAAATAGACTAACGATCTGACTGGTGAGCGGAGAGTGGCGATCGATCTCGGCCAATCTCGGTAAGATGGACTTTACCATTCTCTAGTTACCAGTCTTTCCCTTCATGCCAGAATTACCTGAAGTTGAAACAGTCCGGCGGGGCTTAAATCAACACACACTCGATCGATCGATTACTGGCACTGAGGTATTATTACCAAGGACGATCGCTTATCCGGATACAACGGAAGAGTTTATCGCGGCATTACACCAGACTCAAATTCGGACTTGGCACCGTCGGGGCAAATATTTATATGCTGAGTTAGTCTCAGCAGCCACTCAGCAGCCTGCTGGCTGGTTGGGAGTGCATTTACGCATGACGGGACAATTGCTATGGGTACAGCCCCAGGCAGACCTTCAGAAACATACTCGCGTGCGTCTGTTTGTGGGCAAAGATTGGGAATTGCGCTTTGTCGATCTGCGGACATTCGGACAGATGTGGTGGATTCCACCTACTAAACAGCTAGAGCAGGTGATGACTGGGTTGAGTAGATTAGGGCCAGAGCCTTTCGATCCGACTTTTAGCGTCGAATATTTTGCGGCGAAACTGCAGAAATCCCAGCGTAATATCAAAACCGTCATCCTCGATCAAGCTCTCGTCGCTGGAGTAGGCAACATTTATGCCGATGAAGCGTTGTTTTTGAGCAAAATTCATCCCAAGACACAGGCAAACGAGCTAACGCCAATCCAAATTGCGGCATTGCATGAGTCCACCATAACTGTCCTCAAAACCTCGATCGAGCAAGGCGGCACTACTTTCAGCAATTATCTCAGTATCGAGGGTACTAACGGCAATTACGGGGGCATGGCGTGGGTTTACAATCGCACCGGGCAACCCTGTCGCATCTGCCAAACCCCGATCGCGAAAATCCGGCTAGGGGGGCGCGGTACTCATTATTGTCCTCACTGTCAACCAGAGCCTGAATCGTAAAGCAGCAATCGATCGAGACGATACAAATATTCACAAGCTAAGCCAGCCAGTAGGGTGGGCACTGCCCACAGCTAGGGTTAGAGCGGGTATTCTCTAAGCTATCTGCGTGAGATAACCGATGTGCAAATAGTCGGGCTACATAAATATTTATGAGACTAGAATAGCCTTAAACCCAGATGGTGGGCACTGCCCACCCTACTTTCTCTAGATGGTGGGCAGTGCCCACCCTACTTTCTACGTTCTCCGCTCTTCTGTCTAACCCTCGATCGGGTAAGATGAAAAATTGCTTATATAAATAACCATAAAATGACCGAGCTAAATCAAGAGCCTTTATTATTACGCGCTGCCAAGGGTGCAACTTTAGACCGTCCGCCAGTCTGGATGATGCGGCAGGCGGGGCGATATATGAAAGTTTATCGGGATCTGCGCGATAAATACCCCTCATTCCGCGATCGATCGGAAAAAGCCGAACTCGCGATCGAAATTTCGCTCCAACCTTGGCGCGCGTTCGAGCCAGATGGGGTAATTATGTTCTCGGACATCCTCACGCCGCTCCCAGGGATCGGGATTCCCTTCGACATCATCGAGAGTCGCGGGCCGATTATCGAGCCAGCAATCCGCTCTCAGGAGCAAATCGACGCACTCCATCCGCTCAATCCCGACGAATCTTTACCCTTCATTAAGGAGATTCTCGGCACCTTGCGGCGGGAAGTCGGCAATAAATCGACAGTTCTCGGTTTTGTCGGCGCACCTTGGACGTTAGCCGCATATGCGATCGAAGGTAAAAGCTCGAAGGACTATGCCAATATCAAAGGGATGGCCTTCCGCGAACCGGCGATGCTCCATAGCTTACTATCCAAAATCGCCGATGCGATCGCGGTTTATGTACGTTATCAAATCGATTGTGGCGCTCAAGTGGTGCAAATGTTTGATTCTTGGGCGGGACAACTCAGTCCCCAAGATTATGAGACGTTCGCGCTACCTTATCAGCAGCAAGTAGTACGTCAAGTTAAAGAAACTCACCCAAATACACCACTAATTCTGTATATCAGTGGCAGTGCTGGTGTCTTAGAACTGATGGGTAAATCTGGTGTCGATATCGTCAGTCTCGATTGGACTGTGGATATGGCTGTAGGCAGGCAGCGGATTGGAGCGCATTTGGGCGTACAGGGCAACATGGATCCATGTGCATTGTACGGTTCTAAGGATTTTATCCGCGATCGGATTATCGATACGGTGCGGAAGGCTGGTAAAACTGGGCATATCATGAATCTCGGGCATGGGGTTTTACCAACCGTTCCGGAAGAGAATGTCGCACATTTCTTTGAGACTGCCAAGCAGGTGGATAAATTAATTGCGGCGGCTGGCTAATATCGATTAATCGAGCGAGTCGAATCATAAATGCTCGGACTAACAAAGGCAGGATGTAGTTGTAACTACATCCTGCCTTTACTCATAGCATGTCCAGAGGAGAGGGTGAGATCGCCGCTTACAAGCTATCGATTTGTTTGCGTAAAGCTTCTAATTCGCGTTCCTCGGCAGTCATTACCCGATCGGCAGTTGGGGGCGTTGTGGGCGCGGTAGTAGGCGATACAGTGCCTTGAGGTAGCGAAGCTGCGGGTTTGCTCCCACCTAGCATTTGCTGTTTCATGGCTGCGAGTTCGTCATCCACATCGCTACCTGCAGATAGTGCGGCAAATTTGCTTTCCAAGTCTGCTCCGGTAATTTCTGCAGCAGCTTGAGATTTGGCTTCTTGGAGGAGGACTTTTTCTTCCATCCGCTCGAAGGCAGACATCGCGCTGTTGTTGCCGATGCGTCCGACTGCACCTTGAAGTTGTTCTTGCGCTTTGGCTGCTTGAGCGCGCGACTTGAGCATGTCCTTCTTGGTTTTGGCTTCGGAAATCTTGCCTTCAAGCTGGATCAAGCTTTTTTTCATCGTATCGACAGTTCCGGCTTGCCCGTCTAATTGGGCTTTGAGCGCGGCAGCAGTTTCGCTGTAGTTTTTCTTGCGGACTAGCGCTTCGCGAGCGAGATCTTCATCGCCTTTTTGGAGCGCTAATTGCGCTTTACCCTGCCAGCTATTGGCATCAGCCATGGCTTTATTGTATTGTTGCTCGGTGCGTTTTTGGTTGGCGATCGCACTGGCAACTGCTTGGCGAAGTTGCACCAAGTCTTCTTGCATATCCATTACCGCCTGTTCCAGAATTTTTTCTGGATCTTCGGCTTTGCTCACCATATCGTTGACATTCGCCCGCAGCAGTCTGCTCACCCGATCGAATAATCCCATATTACTATCCTCTTAATAGTTTCCTTTACTAGAATCCCAGTACTTAGCTCGCGCTGGAGCTAACACTTTAACTTCACGATTTAAAAATACAACCTAGTAATTATGATAGCTGTTGGATCTACCGATCGGGCAGTACTGATTTAGGAATTAGTCATCGACCAGAGCGTCACCAGGCGCGATCCACGCACAGCTAAATTATAAATTAATCTAACGTCTCAACCCTGGTTGTGCGGCTGGATACCGAGTTTGTTTGGCAGCAGTGTGAAAATTCGGGGGTAGCAGCGATCGGATCAAGCTATCTGCCAGTCGTGGTTGCGCGACAATCGTTGCGGGGGCAACGGGAGCCGTACTCATGCCGTTATAGGGAATCGCTACTGGAGCGCCTGCTGGCGTTGGGTTAGCGATCGAAGTTGGAGTAGCGCTGGGATTAGCCTTTGCGGTTGGCGGCATTTTTACCGTTGCGATCGTACTTAAATTAAGGTCGGTAAATTCAGTAGCCGCTAAATTCGGACTCTGAATCGATTGTCCTAACGAACTACTAGTTGCCACCGGAACGCTCGGTTTGGTAGCCATCAGTGGAGCCAAGATCGCGGGATTGAGATAAACGTAAGCCGCGCCACCTGCGAGCGCACAAACTGCGGCTAACGAACCGATTTTTACTGGCGTAAACAGTTTGCGTTTTTTGGCAGGAACTGGTGCAGGCTGCGGCTGAGGATCGAAATTCTCGGCTGGTGTCGTGTATCCCGATTGGATCTGTCGCAGTAATTCTTGCGATGAGGCTGAATATTCGCGATCGTATGCGGCGATCTCACCTCTTGGGGAAAAGTTTAAATCCAGGTTCTCATGCGAAGAAGAGATATCTGTTGGCGAGGACGAGTGCGCAGTTCGCTCGACATGCGTAATCGCCGAGAGATTGTCTTGTGGCGGATAGATCCCATTGATAATCACAAATCCACCCGCCTGCGGTAGCGCTGGCTGAGGATCGTTTATATTAGTGTTCGAGATCGCCGATCTCACGATTTCTCCTGTGACTATCTCGCTATCGGGATCGTCTCCAGATTGCTGTTCCCAAGTTGCCGCACTTGCTACCATCGATTGGTGCTCGTCAGTGCGATCTGCCTGTTTGGCTCTAAATCTAGTAAGTTCGTCTTCCAATTTAATATCTAAACAACCAAGAGCTTGCTGGAGTGAAAGGTTGAGCCGCTCGGGAATCCGATCTGCTAAGGCTTGACTGGATGGGGATGCATTGGCGTTATCGCCTGATGGGTGGTCGTTCATAACTCACTTTAAAACACAGATATTTCTAGAGATGTCAGTCGAAATAAACTAGATCGATAGCAACTTATGCTCTTAGATTACCCACTATTGCTGTTGCTGGCGACAATTATTTCGGACGAACCGATCGGTCATCAGCTAGGGTTGGCGATCTATGCTTGGACTGGCAGATAGCGGGAGATTTTCTCAGTTGCTATTTTCACGAGTCATTGCTGTGTCATTAATATATTCCAAAATTTAGTCGATTCACCAAAAGTCAGAAATTTGACCGAGATATCACTATTACCTGAGAGCTATGTCACTAACATCGATTTCTACGATTACTAGCGATCTGCAAAACCAGCCTGGATGGGAAGGCGTTCGCGATTGGGGGCTAATCGTCCGTGCCTGGTTTACGATCGTCTCGCCGACTATTGCCAGTCACAGTCGCCCAAAATCTCTTGCTAGAGGCATCCTCACGATCGCCACCAATAGTTCTAGCCTAGCTCATCAACTCACTTTTGGGCGACAAGCACTCTGCAAACAATTAAATACGCAATTAATCTTACCAGTGACGGATCTGCGCTTCGTGCCCGTCGGTTATCGCAGCCAGCATCTACCGACAGCCACCGATCTCGATGGCATCGCGATCGACGCTGGTGAGATAGTTATTTGTACTCATTGTGATTGCCGCGCCCGCCAAGGAGAATTGCTCCGGTGGGGGGTGTGTCAGTTTTGCGCGATCGATCTGGGAATCGTCGGTGGTAAAAAATCTCCCAAATTGTAGATATTTTATGTATCTAATTTATCATTTTTGCTATTAATTAGATAAAATTACCGATCTGGCAAAAATTTTTTAGCACATGAATATTCAATTACCTAGGTTGGTTATTTTTGGTTTTCAGCGATCCCTTCTTGTTTTAGATGAATTAGTTCTAGGATCGACCGTTAATATATTTCCTGCGTGTATGTACTGAACGCTTCCAGAAATGTATCTTTCCATAAACTGAATCTAAAGAGAATATAAAATTCAAATGTGCTCGGGGATCGCTAAAAAGGAGATGGCATATTCGTTTGCTACTACTTTTGGCCGATCGGGTAACAGCGACAATGGAACTCAAGAGAGAATTGAATTTAGTGCTCTCCCAAAAGGGTAACGCCGATGAACGACCGAAATTGTCTGACTACTGCCTGTCGCTACTGTCGCTTTTACCAGCCAGACGGACTCCACCGTGGTGCTTGTCAGCAACTTAACGTATCCGTCAATAGTGACTGGAAAGCCTGTCAGCTCGCTCTCCCCGCATTTGCCAACACCTGGGAAAATGCTGAAGAACTCACCCATGCCAATTGGCAAGCAGAATTACCACAAGTAATTCAGAGTACACCACAGTTAAATATTGTCAGCTTGGAACTAAGTAGTAATTCGCTCAGTGTAAATAATTAATGAGTTTTTAGATATTGGGCTTGCGCTCTGACCTCGATCGGTGAGAAGATCGATGCTCTTAACGATTCTTTTTTCTAGTTAAGATCGCAAATTGGTACTTGCCAATGACAGAACCGATCGCTGCAATTACATTACCACCTGCTACAGACGCTATCAAAGAAGGCGTATGGTTGCAGTCATCTTTACAAACTTGGCTCGATCGAGAATTTCTCCCAGAAGCCATCAATTCGACTATCGCAGTTCGCGCCGCACAGATTTATACGCGCCAACGCATGGAAGGAGAGAATGACTTAGGTTCGTTAGTTATTGCCATCATTACCGAAATGCAGGCATTCAATTTTCAAGAAAGCTTTTACGGCGAGTTTGCGATCGCCAATGCCGTCAGTGATTTAATTTTAGAAAGTCTAGGTATCGACAACCGCTGTTGCGGGAATTAGTGGCTAGTGGCTAGTGGCTAGTGGCTAGTGAACGCTTTGCGCCCACTTATCACTTTATAGTTCCAACTATCCACATGCCCCTCTATCCATCTACCAGCTAGATTTGACTACGCCAGGTAGTAAGCCTTGGTGTGCCCATTCGCGTAAGACATTACGGGACAGACCAAAATCGCGGTAGTAACCACGCGGACGACCAGTTACCCAGCAACGGTTGTGCAACCGAGTGGGGGCACTATTGCGGGGTAATTGTTGAATTTTGCGATGAATTGCGAATCTCGCTTGTGGTGTTGTTGCAGCTCTAAACTCTTCGAGCAGAGCTTCGCGTTTGTCGGCATATTTTGCGACTAGACGCTCGCGGTTTTTTTCCCGCTCGATCGTACCTTTCTTTGCCATGTGGATAAATTTCTCTAATTACAAAAACCCGAACGCTCTCCTGTTAATTACGCGATCGCCCTAGAGCGTCTCGCCAGCTTCGCTAATGCAGCAAATTACAAGAGTGTCAAACACTCAATTATACACTATGTCAGGTCTATTTACCTAAGATCGATTATAGATATCAGCAATTCTCATTATGGAAATTGTTCACCTATTTTCGATCGCCAGAATGGTTGTAAGCCCGATTCTGTCGTTGATGATTGTAGGGTTGAATGGCCGACAAACACTTAAAAATAGTACAAAAGTTTTAAAATGAGAATTGCTGTATAGATATAACCCAACGTCAGTTCGGGATAAGGAGCGGTAAGTTGTTGTACTAAGCAGAGTGGCAAACGATGTATGCTAGTTGGCCTCGATTTTCCTAGTGGGGGCAGAACCCGGATCTGGGGGTGCCGACCCCCAGATCCCCCGTTGAGAGGCGGAACGCCGCCTCTCAAACTCTCCTGCGTAAGGTTCGATTTGTGTGAAGCGCAGTGCGGCATTCACTCTACCTGAGATTTTAGTTGGAGATTATTAGACTAAAATCTCAGGTGGAGCTTTCTTCTCAAGATATTCTTAACCCGAACTGACGTTACCCCAAGTTGATATCTATAAAAATGCCAACGATAGTCCGCGAAGGCAGCGGTTAAAACCGCTGGAGTTGTAGGTATCAACTTGGGTTAGATACACTGTCAGACCGAACTAGGAAATCGGATCGATGATCCCGCCACCTAGCAAGATATCACCGTCATACCAAACCGCAGCTTGACCGGGCGTAATCCCAAATTGCGGCTCGTCAAATACCAATCTAACTTTGCCCCCAGCTAACGGAATAACACTGACAGGTACTGCTTCGGAACGGTATCTTACCTGAACTTCTGCCCTAATCGGGGCAGTGGGTTGGACGATCGAGACCCAATTGACCCGATCGACGGTACACTCAGGACTGTGAGTTTCTGCCCGCGAACCAACGACGACCCGATTTTTAATCGCATCGAGGGCGACGACATATAACGGTTCTGGTGCTGCTAAGCCGATCCCTCGGCGTTGCCCGATCGTATAATGATGGATGCCCAGATGTTGACCTAAGACTTCACCTTGAGTATCGACAATATCGCCTGGACGTTCGGTAATGTATCGATCGAGGAAGGTTTTCATCGAGCCATGTTTTTCTACCAAACAGAGATCTTGGCTTTCCGGTTTGTCAGCAGTAGAGAGATTCAACCCCGCTGCCAGTTCCCGCGTTTGGGTCTTGAGCGTATCGCCGAGCGGAAAGACCGTAGCACCGAGAATATCTTGCTCTAGATCGTACAGGAAATACGTCTGATCCTTCGATCGATCGATCGCCCGTCGTAATTGATAGCGTTGCAGATTATCGTCGTAGGTAATTCGGGCATAATGTCCCGTAGCGATATAATCAGCACCCAATTCTTCCTTGGCGTACTTCACCATCGGCCCAAATTTCACCGCTTTATTGCACTGCGAACAGGGCAAGGGTGTAATCCCCGCTTCATAACCAGTGACGAGATAATCGATAATATATTTCTCGAAAGTATCGCGACTATCGACAATCTGATGGGTAATCCCCAATTGTTCGCAAATTCGCGCCGCATCGACCATTCCTTCCGAGCAGCACTGACCCTTACCGCGCATCAACCAGAGGGTCAAACCGAGAACATCATAACCTTGCTCGCACAGAATCGCAGCGGCGACAGAACTGTCTACCCCGCCGGAGAGTCCGACAACGACTTTTTTCATAGTGGACGGCATAACATTCGCGCCATAATTTGCCCATATCTAAGGTAGCATTTCTCGATCGACTTTGGGTTGAGATTGTGTCCTCGCAGGAGTTACGATTTAATTAAAGATCTCCATCCACACATCGATCGTAATAGTAAAGCGAAAGTAGCGATATGAACTCAATTATGGTTATACATCCTTATAAATACGAAGAAATGTGGGTGTTCGACGATGAGAAAACGAACTTAGTAAGAGAACCATTCGTGGCAGGTGCAGATAAGATTATCGATCGCATGGTAGCAACAATTCCCAACGCAGAAACAGGGTTTAGCTTACTTTTTTCGGCCAATCCATTTCCTGGTTATCAGATCGAGTTTGAATGGCGACGCGAAGAGTATGGCGGTAATTGGTATTATAATGCGGAACTAGATTTGGAAGGATGGCTTTGCCCTGCTTTATTTAAGTATTTCGATACAGCTCCAAAAGAGTTTTATGCTCAATGCAGGGCACTCGGCGGATAACAATTGCAATTCACACCGATTGCTTGAACTAGAGCTAGTGCTGAGTGAGAGAATTAACTATGGATGAAGAGCGAATGTGGAGTAAAATTGCCAGTCACATCAGTCAAGCCACAAATAAACAATTTGAGATTATCGATCGCAAATCTGTCGGCGGTGGCTGTATCAATCAGGCATATGTTATTAGTGACGCTCTCAAACATCGCTATTTTATCAAACTCAATCAGCCAACTCTCATCGACATGTTTGTGGCTGAAGCTAGGGGATTACAGGAGCTAACGGCGACAGCAGCGATTAAAGTCCCCGTCCCAATTTGTTGGGGGATCGCAGCGAGTAATAGTTATTTAGTTTTAGAATGTCTGGATTTAACAAGTCGAGTAAATCCGCAATATTGGAAACAAATGGGCCGCAATCTCGCAGCAATGCACGATTATCGGATTAGCAGTACTCCTAAGTTTGGCTGGCATGTAAATAACACGATCGGATCGACTCCCCAAATTAATACTTGGGAAACCGATTGGACGACTTTTTTTAAAAACCATCGGATCGGTTATCAGCTCCAACTCGCCCAGCGCAAGGGCGGTCATTTTCCGCAAGCCGATCGATTACTCGCTGCGATTCACGATATTTTAGATAATCATTATCCACAAACATCTTTAGTACATGGCGATCTGTGGGGTGGGAATGCCAGTTTTACGGCCACAGAACCCGTCATCTTCGACCCTGCTACCTATTGGGGCGATCGAGAGGTAGACTTGGCGATGACGGAGCTATTTGGGGGCTTTCCGGCGGCTTTTTACCAGGGTTACTCGTCGGTATATCCATTGGCTCCAGGCTACGATCGTCGCAAGCATTTATACAACCTTTACCATATCCTCAATCACTACAACCTCTTCGGTGGCAGTTATCAAAGTCAGGCAAATAACTCGATCGATCTCTTGCTCGACTAGTAACTACAAAGCTTTAGATCCTGCACTACCAGAGCCTTGAAACATAATCCAAGACAGAAAAAAGTTGGAGACAAAAATCGCTAATAACGAGGTCACGACAGCCGTAGTCGTCGATTGACCCACCCCCTTTGCACCACCTGTAGTCGTCATCCCCCAACTACAACCGATAATCGCAATCAATGCGCCGAAACAAACTGCCTTAATCGGTGCGCTACAGATATCCCAAGCATCTAAAAAATTGCGAGCCGAGTCTAAAAATACACGTCCCGATATCCCAAACAGCGTAGTTGCAATGAGTAATCCACCGAGCATCCCAGTGACAATCGCTAAAATCGTCAGCAATGGTAACATCACACAACAAGCTACCAAACGCGGAATCACTAAATAATCGACAGGATCGGTTTTGAGAATATACAGTGCATCGATTTGTTCGCTAACTTTCATCGTGCCGAGTTCTGCCGCAAAGGCAGAACCAACTCTCCCAGCTAATACTACTGCGGTGAGCACGGGAGCGAGTTCGCGGGTGAGTGCGAGTGAGAGGACTCCCCCAACGACTTGTCCAGCGCCGATATTAATAAATTCTCTGGCCACCTGGATTGTAAATACCATCCCGATCGTCGTTGATGTTACAAGGGCGATTAACAGCGACTCAGGCCCCACTAGCGCCATTTGCTCGACAATATTCGGATAGTTAAATCTACCCTTAAGAATATGAACGATCGCTTGTCCGCCTAAAAAGATGGCTGCGATTAACCGTTTAAACCACAAACTCATATCATTTATCGATCGGTAGTAATACGATTATTCCGCAAATTGAGACATTCAGTGTGAATTCGCCTCGATCGGCATTTTTTACCAATCTATATCGATCGGAGATTTGCTAAATTTTGAATGCTGAAAATTTATCACCAAATGGGGTTAAGCCGATCCCATCGAGATCGATCGATGGCCTTGCGTGACGATCTGGCTTACATCAAATGGCTGATGCCATCTCCAGGTCGCTAAGGTTATATTTTATATATAGGTTCGAGACGCTAATTTAAATCTTTTCAAACTAGTCATCCGAATCTAATAATTCTTTTTTAGTAATGCTGGTCTTATTTTAAATTCACCATTATTAAGGGAAATCGGGGTTTAAGCTTTGAAGGGCTGGTAAATAATTATTTACCAGCCCTTTTTATTTATCTGGAGCTACACCGATTCATTGCCAATGGCTGCGGAGATCGATGATAAACCACACGATTCTAATTTGGCCGATAATCCAGTTAAGATCCGATCGACCATCCACGGGCCATTATAAGTCCAACCCGTGTAAACTTGAATCAGACTCGCTCCTGCGGTAATTTTCTCCCACGCATCCTCAGCGGTAAAGATCCCCCCAACACCGATAATCGGCAGTTTACCTCCCGTCTGCTGATGGATAAAGCGGATGATTTCGGTAGACTTTTGGCGCACTGGTGCGCCGCTGATACCGCCGGCTTCTTCGGTAACTTTTTTACCTGTCGCGGCAATTATTTGAGTGGTTAATTGCGATCGATCGATCGTGGTATTCGTGGCGATAATTCCGGCTAGTTGATAAGTTTGAGATAGTTCGACGACAGCGGCGATATCTTCCCAGGCCAGATCGGGCGCAATTTTGACTAAAATTGGTTTGCGACCTTGATTTTCCTGTTGTAAAGTATCAAAAATTATCCGCAACGGTTCGATCGCCTGTAAGTCGCGTAAGTTTGGTGTATTTGGCGAACTGACATTGATAACGAAGTAGTCACCCAGATGTTGCAGCCGTTGAAAACTCCCTAAATAATCAGCCGCCGCCTCTTCTATGGGCGTAATCTTAGATTTACCTAAATTAATCCCGATCGGAATGCCAAAATCGCTACGTTGACGCTGATTGAGGGCTATCGCCATTGCCTCGCTGCCCAGATTATTAAATCCCATCCGATTTAACGCCGCGCGATCTTGGGGGAGTCGGAACAATCGCGGCTGCGGATTTCCAGGTTGCGCATGGTAAGTCACCGTCCCCAATTCGGCAAAGCCAAAGCCTAAATATTGCCACATCCCCGCCGCGATTCCATCCTTATCGAAACCAGCCGCCAACCCGACAGGATTGGGGAAATTCAGCCCGAATAATGACTGTGACAATCGATCGTCAGACCGACAAAAATACTGCTGAGAGCTTGCTTTAAAGAGTTTGGATAGGGGAGACTTGGGAGTCGAATCGATCGCGTGTAATAACGCTAAAGACTGCTTGTGGACTACTTCCGGATCGGCTTTGAGTGCGGAGAATAACAGGGGACGGACTGCGAGTTGATAAATGTCCAAGGTGCTATGTGTGTAAGGCGAAGGTAAGTAATGATAGATAACATCAGTTCGGGTTAAAGATATTTGCTACGTTCTCACACCGCACTCGATTGAAATCGTTGCTAGTGTTGCAAAGTCCGCCTTCGCGGACTCAGAGAATAGTCCGCGAAGGCAGGCTTTTGCCGCTCGCGGCAACAACCGGACTTTGCATCATGAGCCGAGACTTCAGTCTTCAGGCTCTATTATCCCGAACTCAGGTTAAATATTAGTCGATCGGCAATCTCGATCGGCAGCAATCGATTCAATCCTTAACTTGTCGATCGAGAGTCGTATTAATGCATGAAATGTCGATCTGCAGCTCATCCATTTCGACTCGCGTATTTTAGATCGATCGGGTTATGCGATCTTATCGATCGATCCATCTAGTACATCCTGATAACTTGCGAGATTTTTGGGATGGTAGCTGCGATCGAGTTGCCACCGCTGATACACACTAGCATGAAAGCTTGCCCCTGATGGAATCACCCGAATGCCTGCGGAAAAAGGAAACTTTAATTCATTAGCAAACTGACTGAGTGGATCTGTCGCAATCCCATCTTCGATCTTACTACGATCGAATTTTAAACCCAAACCCAAATTTTCGACTGACTCGATCGTCCATAAAAGTGCGGCATTAGATAGTGGACTATTAGTTTGCGTACCACCACCGACACAACCATGTCCGCCAGGAAACCAGACTTCCGTTACTTGTCCTGGTTGAGCTGGCTGCATCGGGGTTTGTAAAAATACTTTGCGGTTTTCGTCAATGGCGACAGCATGGAGCGCATGAGCGATCGTACTGCTGAGTTTGGTATTGTGAAATTGATATTTTTTATTAAATAAGCGATCGAATGGCAACCAGGGTATACGCGGAATACCTAACGAACCGACGGTATCCCAACAACTTAATAAGGTAATTGGCACTATTTCTTGATAATCACTACCCAATTCTTTAGCGATCGTCAGTCGAAATCTGGCAACTTCATCGAGTTCTCGCAACTTAATACTTTCACGAGTCGCTTCACCTTTATCGACATATTTACCTTTGGCATCTTGATAGGTTTTATAGGCGAGCGGAATCTTGCGTACACCTTGACGAGGGAGGATCCCAACCGATCGAATCAAACCCACTAAACTGCGGATGGTATAAGCTCCCCGACTAAACCCAAATAGATAAATTTCATCACCTTGACGATAATTCAAACATAGAAAACGGTAGGCATCTTGAATATTTTTATCGATGCCCCAACCAAAGGCACCACCCATAATCCGATCGATAAAATTACCTACGCCAATGCCTTCACCATAGAAAACTAAATTATCGGGATCGGACGCGATCGCTTGGGTAATCTTTACTACATTAGTTGGATACGGACTGGTGATTTTTTGCCACGTACCATCGCTACACACAATCAATCGTTTCATCTAATATCCTCCTGAATTTACCACTCGGTACCCTGGATCTCTAGGTGTCTTTCGAGGCTATCGATCGTGAAAATCGATCGAACTAAAAGGAAATTGAGATATCCTTATTTTAATCGATCGAGCTACCATCGAAGTAGTTATCAGTGAAATGCTAGCAAATAATCAAATGAAGTCAGAGTGGCTGTGTGAGTCATAAAAAGCTGTTGCTAATTAACGTCATATTGGCTTCGTTCCAGTAACGCCGCCGATTGAAATCGGGGCTAACGCTACGAAGTCCGCCTACGCGGACTAGTTAACGTCAGTTCGGGTTAAGGATTTCCCTTTTAGACCATTCTTGGACTAGTGCTTGGTTCTAAGTTATTGGTGCGGAGGAACCCGGATCTGGGGGAGGCTATTCTTATCCCGAACTAACGTTAATTACTAAATCGAGGTGGCGATCCACTTTTGGAGGACTGGATTTACCAATTCCGGGGCTTCATCTTGAGGACAGTGCCCGACACTAGGTAACGCAACAAATTCTCGTACTGTAGGCACAGCCATCAATTCGCGTCCGAGATCGATCGGTTCCCACGGATCGGCAGCACCCCAAATCGCGATCGCGGGGCAAGCAAGTTGGGGTAATAAATCTTCAGGAAGTGGCCCCCAGGAATAGGCAGTAAATGCCACAAATACATCTGCCGCACCAGGATCTTTAGCTGGAGCCATCAAAATCTCGATTAATTCATCCGTGACGGCTTCAGGTCGATGATAAGCTTGGAGGAGAATTTTCTTAACGACTTTGGGTTGGGCGAGTTGCGTAAAAAAGAGATTACCGATCGCTTTAATCCCCAATATACCTTGCAAAATTGGCGTACCCCATTGCCGATACCAAGGCATCGTCGCCCGCTTGCGATCGTGCAACAACCGCAGCGAACAATTGAGTAATGCGACACTTTTAACCAGTTCTGGATGCGTCACCGCAGCTTGGAGGGCAACGATACAACCGATCGAATTGCCGACTAAAATCGTCGGACTCCCGATGACTTCTTGACAAAAATCAGCTACTAAGTCGCCCCAAGTTTCAAACGTATATGCAATCTCCGCACCAGGTGTCGGTTTTGCCGAGCTACCAAACCCGATTAGATCGATCGCATAGCAGCGACAACTTTGAGCCAGTACGGGAATATTTTTGCGCCAATGTCCTACAGAAGCGCCAAAGCCATGAATCAATAATACGGGTGTCCCAACGTCCCCTTCACAGCGGTAATTAATCGCGTAGCCACGCCACATCCAGGTCGAGTTTTTAGTCTGCGGAGCGGTCGATGTCATAGTGAATAGTGGCTCGTTGATGGATAATTGCGATCGATCGCGATGGCAATTATCCTAACGTAATTCTGCTAAGACCATCAGTGTCGCATCAACTCACCCCTATCCCCCGTATCCGATCTTGAGCTAAAATTGACATTCTGCATATCGACCTAGGGATCGATCGGGCAGCGATGTAAATTCTGCCAATAAATTTAACTATTATTTAAATGGGATCGAGATTATGGAAAATAAGTTAATGTTAATGATTCCTGGGCCTACGCCAGTACCCGAGAATGTATTGTTAGCGCTAGCCAAGCATCCGATCGGGCACCGTAGCGGCGAGTTCAGTCAAATTATGGCAGATGTAACTGCTAATTTGAAGTGGTTGCACCAAACCGAAAATGATGTCTTGATGCTGACAGTTTCCGGTACTGGAGCGGTAGAAGCCGGAATTATTAACTTCTTCAGTCCTGGCGATCGCGTTTTAGTCGCCCACAATGGTAAATTTGGCGAACGGTGGGCAGAAGTAGCTAAAGCGTACGCGCTCGATGTGCAGGAAGTAACCGCACCTTGGGGGGAACCGCTCGATCCTGTGGCGATCGAAGCTGTATTAGCTGCCGATACTGCTAAAGCAATCAAAGGAGTCGTCGTCACGCATAGCGAGACCTCCACTGGTGTCCTTAATGACCTGGAAACCATTAGCAAGCACGTCAAAGCACACGGCGCGTTAATTATCGTCGATGCTGTTACCAGTCTCAGTGCGGTGAATGTGCCGATCGATGATTGGGGTCTAGATGTCGTTTGCTCTGGCTCGCAGAAAGGGTTTATGATTCCGCCGGGGATGGGTTTTGTTACCGTCAGCCCCAAAGCTTGGGAAGCCTATAAAACGGCCAAACTACCCCGTTATTACCTGGATTTGCGGAAATACAGTAAAAGTGCTGCTAAAAATACTACGCCTTTTACCCCACCTGTCAACCTGATTGTCGCCCTCCAAGCCGCACTCAAGATGATGAAAGCCGAAGGCTTAGAAAATATCTTTGCCCGTCATCAGCGACATATGCACGCCACTCGTGCGGCAATGACAGCCATCGGTTTGCCGCTCTATGCCCCTGAAGGCTATGGCAGTCCAGCGATTACCTCGGTCGCTCCCACTACAGTCGAAGCCGAAAAAATTCGCAGTGTGATGAAGAAGAAATTCGATATCGTTCTGGCTGGGGGGCAAGACGATCTTAGCGGCAAAATCTTCCGGATCGGTCATCTGGGGTTTGTCTGCGATCGGGATATCCTTACTGCGGTAGCCGCGATCGAGGCTACTCTGATCGAACTCGGTCATACTGAGTTTACTCCAGGTGCTGGGGTGGCTGCTGCGGCGAAGATTTTGGTTAAGTAGTGAAATAGTGGCTAGTGGCTAGTGACTAGTGGCTAGTAAATGAAGTTTCACGCACAAGTGCGTTCCGATGATATTTCTCTCTATTAGTGGCTAGCAAACAGTGGCTAGCCACCAGCCACTAACTACTATTATTCATGAACATCCACAACCATCAACTCCCGCTAGCCGTATATCGCGAGGTAGCGGCACACCTGCAACAAATCGAGGGAATTACCGTCGAGTATTTGGTGCCAACTGCGAGATCTTTTAGCTATACAGAAAGTCAATTAGGTGGGTTAGAAATTAGCGGAATCGATCGACTGACCGCATTAGAGCTGACTAATTTTCAACAGATTTTGAGCTATTATGCCGATCGCTACCAACCCTGGGAAATCGATGGCTAATTGGTTGGCGATTGAGATTACCCCAGTGGTGGCAGATTTGTAAAATTGCGCGGTTCGCATGATTTAATGCTCAGTCCGATCGCGATCGAGATATCTGTAATATAATCACTTTAAGCTTCAGCTGCGAGCTACTTTCAACTGAAGGCTCGACTTGCTACCGATCGTTATATATACCTTTTATACCGTTCGATTGAGTTGTCAAATTGGCACACTATTGAGTTCAGACCAGTTAGACTGTAATTTTACTTGGCACCATTGTCTCAAAGCAGACATTTATCCAGCTAATAGTGACATCGAAATCGATCGATCCGACCTATTTTATTTGGCTTACGATTTTAGCTAAAACAACTAGATCTCCATAAGTAACTCAATTGCGCTCATCGAAATTTCTGAATATCTGTAAAAAAATGATCTTAAATAGATTTTGGAGCAAAAATAATAGTAGCGAATTGTCGATCGAACCGCAGGTTTCAGTGAGAGCGGCTGAAGCCACTAAGCGCGATCGCCAAGAGCGACAGACTGCGATCTTGCTCCAAAATTCAGCCGAGCAACCAATTTCCTTACCAGCTGTACCATTAGCACTGACTATTGCCGAACCCGAAATCGTAAAGCAAGATTTTTTCAGGGATGCCGAATTGCTAAATACTACTTCTGCTACAGACGATCCAACAGCTTGGTACGAGCAAGGCAACTTGTATCGAAATGCCGGGAAACTGGATGTTGCCTTGGCTTGCTACAACAAGACGATCGAGTTACAGCCGCACAAGCAGGAAGCGTGGACAAATTTAGGGTGGATTTTAGTCGGATTGGGGCGATTGGATGAAGCGTTGGCGGCATATCAGCAGGCGATCGATCTCCAACCACAAGATGCTCGCGCTTGGGCAGATCGCGCTTGGGTACTGTTTCAATTAGGGCTGTATCCCGAAACGATCGCTAGTTGCGATCGCGCGATTTCCCTTCAGGAAAGCTCCGCCAACGAACTCAATCCCCAAGACCATTTTGCTTGGTATCAAAAAGGTCGTTCGCTGTTCGAGCTACAAGATTACGAATCAGCGCTAGTTGCTTACGATCGGGCACTAGAAATCGCCCCAGCCGATTCGTTAACTTGGACACAAAAAGGGTGGCTGTTATTTCAAACCGATCGCGTCCAAGAAGCCTGTGCTTGTTACGAGCGCAGTTTGCAAATCGATCCTGAGGATAAATTTGCCTGGAACAATCAAGGACTGGCGTTATTTCAATTAGGCCAGCTCGAGCCAGCCATTCATTGCTACCAACAAGCCACCCAACTCGATCCGCAATTCGATCGGGCGTGGAATAATTTGGGTGTGGCGCACTTCGAGCAAAAAAGTTTTCAAGAAGCCTTGCAATGCTATCATCGGGCGATCGAGATCGCGCCAGATTTTCAAGCTGCTTGGTTCAACCAAGGCAAAGTATTATTTTTCTTAGGCGATCGATCTGCGGCACTAGCCGCTTATACCAAAGTTACCGAACTGCAACCAGACTTTTATCAAGCCTGGAATCATTGTGGCAATATTCTCTTCCACTTAGGGGAATTAGAATCAGCACTGAGTAAATATGATGTTGTTACTAAATTAGCGCCTGAATTTGCCGAAGGTTGGATGAATCGGGGTCAAATCCTGCTCCAACTCGAACGGCCCACCGAGGCACTCAACTGTTATACCCAAGCTACCAATCTCTTGCCCAAAGATGCCGATACGTGGAACGAGCGCGGCAAAGCACTGTTTCAACTGGGGCGCTACGAACATGCGCTCGATTGCTATCGCAAAGCCACCCAATTTGCAGCCAATCATAGTGATGCCTGGAACAATCAAGGCAAGACCCTATTTCGACTCGGTAAATTTGATGCGGCGATCGATTGCTACGAGCGAGCGACACGGCTCTCCCCAGACTTTTATACAGCATGGAATAATCTCGGCGTAGCTCAATTTCAGCTCCAGCGCTACAATTTGGCGATCGAGAGTTACGAATGCTGTCTCAAAATTCAGCCACAATTCCATCAGGCTTGGTACAACAAGGGGATGGCGCTGTTTCATGTCGGCAAATACGATCTGGCGCTAGAGAGTTACGATCGCACGCTCAAGTTGCGACCGGATTACGATCGCGCGTGGAATAATCTCGGGTTCGTGTTGTTCCATCTCGGTCGCTATGACGAGGCAATTAGCAGCTACACGCATACCATCAAGCTCAATCCCAAATTTCATGCCGCTTGGTACAATCGGGGCATGGCGCTAGCCCATCAGGGTAAGTATGCCGAAGCAATCGATAACTACGATACCGCGCTTGGCTATCAGCCAGAAGACCCGTATATTTGGTACAGTCGGGGCAAGGCATTTGTCGAATTAGGCCGTTGCGATGAAGCCTTAAATTGTTACGATCGGGCGATCTCGATCCAACCCGACAATTACGAAGTTTGGGACGATCGTGGCAAAGTTTGCGTCGCCCTCGGGCAATATCCCGAGGCGAGATTGAGTTTCGAGCGGGCATTGGCACTCAATCCTAAAGATGCCGCGATCTGGCATGATTATGGAGTCGTCCAAGGGTTGCAGCAAGAATATACCGCCGCACTAGAGAGCTACGATCGGGCGCTGGCGATCGATGCTAATTATTACCTAGCCTGGTACGAGCGCGGCAATGCCCTGTTCGAGTTAGGACGCAATGAATATGCGATTACCAACTACGATCGGGCACTAGCGATCGCGCCCAATTTCCATCCTGCCAGTCATGGGAAAGGTCAAGCCTTATTCAAGCTCCAGCGTTACGCCGAAGCAGTTGCTAGCTACGATCTCGCCCTAGCGATCGAGTCCAATAGCTTCGAGTGCTGGTGTCAACGCGGCTACGCCCTATCGCACCTCGAACGCTGGCAAGAAGCGCTCTATAGCTATCAACAAGCACTGAAAATCGATATCGCCTCTAGTACGGCTTGGTACTTTCAGGGTAAAACCCTCCTCAAGCTCCAACGGTATCCCGAAGCGCTGCAAGCTTACGATCGGGCGTTAAAAATCGATCCGCAAGATTGCCACAGTTGGAACGATCGGGGGTTGACACTCGCACATCTGGAGCAACCGGAAGCGGCGATTAAAAGTTATCGACAAGCGATCGCCGTGCGACCCGACTATCATCCGGCTTGGCATAATTTGGGTAAGGAATCGACCCGCATTGGCGATACTGAGGGCGCACTAGCAGCATATTATCAAGCGATCGACTTTCAAGCCCAAGACCCCGATACTTGGTACGGACTGGGCAATCTGCTCTGGCAATTGGAAAAATTGCCTGATGCCGTCTATGCTTACGAACAGGTTACCAATCTCCAACCCGATCGCCATCGGGCTTGGTATCGTCAAGGTAAAGCCTTGCAACAATTGGCAGAATGGGCCGCAGCCGATCGGTGTTACGCGCGAGTTGCTAGTCTAACTCCCGTCACCTACGACCTGAGCTACAGTCACGGAGTGGTTTTATCGAAATTAGCCCGCTGGGAAGCCGCGCTAGCCTGCTATAACACGGCGATCGACTTCGATGCCAATACGCATGAAGCTTGGTATGCCAAAGGCTATGCCCTCGCAGCCTTGCAACGGTGGGAGGAGGCAAATAGTTGCTACGAGCGCGCGTTGAGTCTAGAACCCGAAAATCGACAGGCAATTCTGGTCGATCGCGGTCGCGTTTACGCGGCGCGGGGCGAATGGACGAATGCAATGGAGACTTGTTCGCAAGCCCTCGTCCTCAATCCTGATAATCCCGAAGTTTGGGAACAACACGGGCAGATCTCGCTCGAACTCGGCGACTATGAAACCGCCGTTACCAGCCTGCAAACAGCCACCGGACTCGACGCAGAGCGGGCGGCAAGCTGGCACTTATTGGGTCAGAGCTATTTTCATCAGGGCGAAACGGTCGAGGCGTTGAGTGCCTATCGCAAGGCCTTAGAGCTAGAACCAGCGCGTGCCCAAACTTGGTATCAGCGCGGTTATCTGCTAGGCACTCTGGAGCGGTGGGCAGAGGCGATCGCTAGTTACGATCGCGCGATCGAATCCGACTCTAAATTTGCCCTAGCTTGGTACCAACGCGGCCAAGTCCTGTTTAAGTTTCGTGGCGACGCAGTGGGTGCGCTCGAGAACTATCAACGCTGTCTGGAATTAGATTCTAGCTATACTGCTGCTTGGTATCAGCAGGGGAATATGCTGTTTCAGTCGGGCAAGTTGGAATTAGCATTGGAAAGCTATGCTCGCGCGCTCCAACTCAATGCCGAAGACTATTCCATTTGGAACAATCATGGTAACGTGCTCGGCGCGCTCAAACGCTACGCAGACGCGCTGGTTAGTTACGATCGCGCCTTGGCGCTCCAACCGCAGTTTTACCACAGCTGGAACAATCGGGGTAAAGCCTTATTCCATCTCAAACGCTACGCCGAAGCCGCCAGCGCCCACGAGCGGAGTCTCGAAATTCACCCGCACGATGCCAATACCTGGAATAGTCGCGGCATCGCGCTCCAACAGCTCGAACGCTGGCAAGAAGCGCTCGCTTGCTACGAGCAAAGTATCGAGATCGACAGCCAAGATCCGCTCGTCTGGTTCAATCGCGGTATCGCCCTGTTTAACCTCAATAAATATGCAGATGCGATCGCGTGTTATGACAACTGCGCGATTCTCAATCCCGATGATAGCCAAGCCTATCACCAACGCGGCAATGCCCTCCTCGAACTCGGTAAATGGGAAGCAGCGATCGCCAGTTTCGATCGGGCGATATTGTTATCGCCCAAATCCGACGATGGTACCCTCGATCCCGCGATCGGTCGCGTCTGGAATAGTCGCGGCAATGCCCTATTTCAATTGGGCAACTATGAGGGTGCGCTCTACAGCTATCGCTGCGCTACCGAAGTTGCCCCGCAAGATCCTTATGGCTGGAACAATCAAGGCACGATCCATCTCAATCTCCAGCAATATTCCCAAGCGCTCCAATGCTATCAAACCAGCCTCCAACTCCATGATGATGACGGGATGACCTGGTACAAACAAGCGATCGCCCAACAAGCTCTCGACAAACTCGATGATGCCATTGTCAGCCTCGATCGCGTCATTACCTTAGCTCCAGAATATGCCCTCGGCTGGTACCGTCGCGGCAATATCTACTTACTGCGCCGCGACTTTGAAACCGCTTTGGTCGACTATGAGACTACCCTCAAGCTCGATCCCGATCGTGCGCCAGCATGGAATAGTCGGGGGATTTGTTTGCTCGAACTCAATCGGCTCGATAACGCCCTGTTCAGTTTCGAGCACGCTACCGGACTAGATCCCCAAAATCCCGAATACTGGTTCAATAAAGGTCGCGTTCACAGTAGCTTGCAACAATGGGAAGAGGCCGAAAATTGCTATCACCAAGCACGGAGTTTGACTCATCCAGATTGGTAACCGGCACTCCACCCTAGAATCCTCAATCCTACAGAAGGCCGACAATCGATCGTAGCTGTAGCTTTTCTGCAGAGTTGATGTTTGATTAATATACATCTATCGATCGGATGTTGAGTAAATTAATTATGCTAATTTGAATACATTCCTCGGCAAAATCTTAAAGATAATCAACATTTATTTATTGCTGTCGAAGGCGCGTAAATACAGAGCCACATCACAGCCGATCGATCTGATAACGGTAAAAAACTCCGCTGATTTTTTAGCGAACGATCCATTCAGCCGATCTATGTGCTACCATCTTAGTATGAAGATTATTTTCGGCTGTATGGTTCTTTTTACAAGCTTTTCTCCGAATCTAACTCTCTACACCTACAGGATTCTGGAGACAGCACATGTCAATTTACGTCGGCAACTTATCTTATGAAGTTACTCAGGACGACCTGACTCAGACTTTTGCCGAGTACGGTAAAGTTAAACGGGTTCAAGTTCCCACCGATCGGGAAACTGGTCGTTTACGCGGTTTCGCTTTTGTCGAAATGGAAACAGATGCAGAAGAATCTGCAGCTATCGAAGCTCTCGATGGTGCTGAATGGATGGGTCGCGACCTCAAAGTGAACAAAGCCAAACCTCGTGAAGAGAAAGGCTCGTTCGGCGGTGGCGGTGGCGGTGGCGGCGGTCGTCGTTACTAGACTCGAACCTTCGAGTTCAAAACCCTAATGTCGTAAGGACAGACACTCAGTTTGTCCTTTTTTGCTTATTATAGATAAGTGGAAGGGAATCATCCCTTTAGTATTAATTCAAGTAAGTTTGTGGATAGGTTAGGATGTCTCAAGTAATTCCCGGCGAAAGTGAAGGCATTGAGTCAGTGTTGCGCCGATTCAAGCGCGAAGTCTCCAAAGCGGGGATTTTTCCAGATATGCGGAAACACCGACACTTTGAAACCCCAATTGAAAAGCGCAAGCGCAAAGCGATTGCCAGACACAGACAGAACAAACGTCGCTTCCGCACGTAATTTCCAGTCTGAAATTTTGAATATCACCAATCTGTTCGTTGAGTCTAGTTTGATTCGATCGAGCAGATTTTTGCTATGTACCAGCTCTGTAAATTTGGACTAGAGCTTGTATCTCACATTCCGCACTTCGGAAAAGTAACACGAAAAAAGCCTAATTTTACGTCGCGGCGATCGATGAGTTACGATCGGTAGTATCGCCAAACTGTCGAGTATTCGTGACTAGTATGTGTCGTAAAAATTGAAGTGCGGAATGTGGGTTGTAAAGTCAAGCTCGACCTCAAACATGCTGATTAAATCAAATTCACCTGTCAAACTAAATCTGAGCAACGATTTTATAAATAGCACTAGTAATTGCTGTTAGTTCTGAGGGTTGAATAATATAGGGTGGCATCGTATAAATCAGTCGCCCAAATGGACGCAACCATATTCCCTCTTCTACAAAGCGCGGCTGGATCGCGTGCATATCCACCGGAGCGTGCAACTCTACTACCCCGATTGCCCCTAACACCCGCACATCCTTAACTGCCGATAAACTGCGGCAAGGTTCTAACTCGGCTTTAAGCTGGGCTTCAATCGCTCCGATCGTAGATTGCCAATCATAACTTTCGAGCAAGACTAAATTTGCTAAAGACACCGCACAGGCTAGAGGATTCGCCATAAACGTTGGCCCATGCATAAATACACCTGCTTCTCCCGCTGCAAAACTCGTGCTAATCTCTTGTGTTGTCAACGTGGCTGCTAGGGACATGAACCCCCCGGTAAGTGCCTTACCGACACACAGAATATCTGGACATACCATCGAATGTTCGCTAGCAAACATTTTGCCAGTGCGACCAAAACCAGTAGCAATCTCATCTAAAATCAGCAGTACATTGTACTTTTCACATAATGCCTTGGCTTGTCGCACGTATTCTGGATGATAAAAGCGCATCCCCCCAGCATTTTGCACCACAGGCTCAAAAATGGCTGCGGCGATTCGATCGTGGCTATCTGCTATCAAAGCCTCAAAACTAGCAATATCTCGCTCGTGCCAATCTCGATCGAAGGCAATCTGCGGTGCCTCGGCAAAATATTGTTGGGTCAAAATATTGCAAAACAGATGGTGCATCCCATTTACCGGATCGCAGGCTGACATTGCGGCAAAGGTGTCCCCATGATAGCCATGCCGAATGGTGAGAAAACGCTGCTTCTGAGGCAAACCGCGATTGTACCAATACTGCACCGCCATTTTCATGGCTATCTCTACAGCGACTGAGCCAGAGTCACAAAAAAAGACCTGCTGGAGTTCCTTGGGCGTAATCGCAATCAATTTTTGCGCCAAATCCACAGCTGGTTGATGAGTCAAACCACCAAACATGATATGTGACATCCGATCGATTTGGGCGTGAGCAGCTTGATTTAGGCGGGGATGGTTATAACCATGAATACAAGTCCACCAAGAAGAGATGCCATCAATGAGCGATCGACCATCCATCAACTGAATATGTACGCCCTGGGCTGACTCTACTGGAAACACTGGTAACAGATTGGGTATGGCTGCATAAGGGTGCCAAACATGCAGGCGATCGAAATCGAGGAGTTCCTGTAAAGATTGCATGGAGTGTGAGGGCTGATTTGACAGGGTTCAATTGATGGTAACAGATGAACATGGATGGTGGGCGGTCGTCAAATCTTCAACTTTTGGGGATTAACTATAGCGTCGATCGAATCTCGGATCGAAATAATGTTTTTTCTGGCTATTGCACGAGCCGCACAAGGTTTGCAGGTTACTGATATCGTTGCTGCCGCCTGAAGCGAGCGGTATAATGTGGTCGATCGATAATTTGGTAGTTTGTCCGCAGCTTTGACACTGATGGTTGTCGCGATCGAATACATACTCCCGTACTTCTTTCGGGAAACTAATTCGTTTAGATTTTTCTGACATAGCTCGTCTTTAGTTCTGTTCGATTTGCAAGCTGTTTACTTGCTGGCGAATTTCATCTAGTGGTGAATACTGAGTTTCAACTAAGTTTTCCTCAATAGCTACAGGCTCATCTTCTTCAGGGATAAACTCAAAACATATTTTTAGCTTACCTTTTTGCCATCCTTTTCCATCTGGTTGTAACAAATTACATCTGGTGCCTTCTGCCAAATTATTGATAATTCTCACTGTATCTTTATTTAATTGATAGGGAGGGTGGGTTTGGCATAAAATTTTAGTGCAGCCGAAATTAATTGCATAAACCCGCCCCTACAGATCCGATTAATTAACCTCGGCTAATCCAAATGAGGCTCGATCGATTGATGTTTCTGTACGTTTTGTTTGACTAGAATAATGCTGCCGATCGAATACTAGTATCTGCTTGAGTGTTGTATTGAACGATCCATGTACTTCTCTGAGATGACTATTATTAAATTCAATCTGCTTTAAAATTTCTCCATCGGTATCTAGATAAAGGAAAAAAGCTTGACTCTGGTATATTCTAATTTCTGAATTCCCATTAATTAGTGGAAAAACAAGCTTCATAAATACATTATCTGGCGCATCATCATTACAAGCGACTGAAATATTAATTGGCTGACAACAACCACTTATGAATAATAAATTATCGATATTACTAACAATATGTCTAAACTCATATATATCAAATCTCATAAATAGCAATCCAGTATATAGCGTATCTATAAAATACCCAAAAACTAACTAAAATAAACATCCGATCGGACGGGCTTATATAATCGATTCCATATTTGTTGAAAATATACAATCTAACCCACGATTAATTAATTAGCAAAAACGAGCGATCCTCATTTATGAGGATCGCTCGAATCCTCTAATAGTTAATTACTATCACTAACCATAACTAACTCTGCCGAGGATTCAGCAAAATCGTTAACAGGTAATAACAACAAATCTGCCTGATTCAGCGCTGGTAAGCGATGTCGATCGAGTTGCATGGCTTCCAGACAGCTATTGATGCCCTCTACCGCTTCATTAAAGACCCCAATTTGTTGTTCTACTTCAGCTAATTTACGTTGATTTTGACGGATCTTTTCTTCGGCTTCTTTTTCTAGGGCTTTTGCTAAATATTCACGAGCGCGATCGTATTGAGAGAGGATTTGTTCGGCTTGATAATTAGCTCCAGGTAAGAGTTGATTATTGAGAGATTGATTGATGACTTGGCGGAACGATCGCATCACAGTTTCGCGGACTTTTTCTTCAAAGTCGATCTTTAATAACTGCCGAATTGCTGGCTCGGCTTCGCTCATATTGTAGTGGTCGTAACCTCGGCAAGCTTGTTGCAAGGTTTGACGGAGTTGAAATAGTGAAGACGTGCCTTCGGTAAAAAATTCGGGACGTTCGCGGACATATCGATCGCATTCTACCCGCGCCGCATTAATTAATGCACTAGAGACGAGCGTTTCTAACTGTTTGAGGTTTTGTTCGATACCGCTATCGTTACCTAATAATCGATACAGATTGCGATAATATTCTTGCTTCTGAATTTGAGTAGTTAATTGTTGGAAGAAGTTAGCAACTAATTCGGCGACTGCGGCAACCAAAACCTCTTCTAAACCATTGGCTAAATAGTAGAAGGCTTCACTCAAAATTCCAATTAGTGGGATGACGGAATTACGGCGATGGCTGGCTTGGGCTTGTTGGTGGACGTGGCTGACAGAGAAGGTGGTCAGTAATTCATCCAGACGGCTGACCATTTTGGCTTTGAGTTTAGTAAAATCTGCCTCGAAAGCGACATTAGTATTGCTGGCGACTACTTCATTAACGATCGCGTGAATATGCTGGGTATACTCGTCGCCGACATCTTTGAGCTGCTTGCTGAGCAGTTGAATTTCTTGCTCTTTAATAGCATTAACATCTTGCGGTTGAGCTTTGAGATAGTGCCAGCTTTCTAGATAAGTACGGCGGAGATTGATGCAGATGGGTTGCAGATCGTCTGCGAGATTTACTAATAATAATGGTCGTTTCTCTTCCATCAGATAGCGGGTAATAGCAGTGCGAAATTCTTCGATGCCACTATCTTTGATGAGTTGTTCGACTAATCCACTACCCTGCTCATTGAGAATCCGTACGTAGTTTTCAGTTGCTGATTCATAGCTGCGGACATCGACGCGAAACCGATCTCCAGGCAATTTGCCAGAAATCGAACAATAGCGATTGAACTCATTCACAAACTGCGGTGTCTGTTCGCCGTCGGGGGTGACGCTAGCCGCAAAAAAGGAATTTAGTCCATATCTGTCGTTTGCACTTGTCTGGCGCAGTTGGCTGCCCCAAAAACCCAGCAATCCGCTAGTTTTGTAGACGCGCTGGGAATCGCGGAATTGTTCGCCGATGAGGTTGTCTAGTCGCTGGCGCAGTTGGGCATTGTACCAAGTTTCATCAATGCGATTGAAAATATAGAAGACACGATCGCGAACGCCAGGATTTTGACGAATGCGTTCGAGCATTTCGGTTTCTTCTGTACTCATATCCCCAGCCGCCGCAGGTTTCAATACACAGACTACCGCAGATGTATCGGGATTTTCAATTTTGGTATAGGTGAGTTCTGCATCCCGTTTGACTGGCGCATCGATGCCAGGAGTATCGACGAGGACGTTACCATCTCTCAGTAAGGGGTGATGGCAATAATACTCTACCCGTCGTAGTACCGCGCTATTGCTACCCCGCCGCGCATAACTCGCTGCTTCTTGGAGGTTTTTAAAATCAAATTGCTCCATCGATAGGGTGCGATTGGTTGTTTTATCGATGTATTTTTTATTATCGATAAAACCTTGAATCAGCAGTTTAAATGCTGAAGCTTGTTTGGCTCGTTCTGACTTACTTTCGCCCCCTTCTTGTTCGATAATTGCCATACAAGAATCGCGGAGCGTATCCATCAATTCCTGTTCTTGTAAGATTAAGTTAGCCTGTTGCGGATCCTGTAAATTTATGCCTAGTTTCTTGCCTAGTAATTGTACCTGACTCAATACTTCCGCTTCAGACAAAAAGGTTAGAACTACCCGTTCCTGTTCTGGCTCTGCATAAGCAATTTGGCATTCTGTCCCAGTGGCATGACCTTCGGCACTGTAGAGCAACTCTCGTTCTAGGAGAGCATTAATTAGCATCGATTTACCCGCACTAAACGCCCCAGCAAAAACAATCTCAAAAGTGGGTGCGATCGCTTTTTTGAGAGACGACCTTACAGCACTGGGGTCTACTTGTGCGCGAAGAGTTGGTTCTTGTTTGAGCAGGTTAAGGACTGAATCTACCTGTGCTTGGAGATTTTGGCACTGAGGTAGGGTATTGGGACTATGCTGAGGAGTCATGATTTGGGGTGAGGGTAATTTGGCTGGGTTAGAGATCTGGAGCTATACCTCTACTAGCACTTAGATTACCCAAATTGCCGCTACATCTTACCAACGTGAATATTACTCATCGATCCGATCGATCGGAACTTCGATCGATCGTCGCATTAGAATATATGGCTTTATCCGTTCTTTTGCTTACATTTAGATTTTTGCTGGAAGTGTCAGTTATGGCGATTTTAGTGAGGGGCGGGTGGTTGGCAACAAACACCTGCTAATAACTTGTGCTGTCCGGATGTTGGAAGTCGATCGATAATTGGGTATTTTAAGTTGTCACTTAACTTTAAAAGTTTAATAAATAAGCCATTCCTAATCTCAACAATTATCGATCGAGTAAAATAATACAAATGCAAAAGTCAATATTCGACAACCGTTTCGACAAAAGTAAATCTTTATCAGATTTTCTGCCTTCGTACAAGAGTCGTTCTGATTGTTATCAAGACTATGTGGATTACGTAACAAACAGATTTGCTGATACTGGCGATGTCTGTGAATATTGCTATCAAAAAACTCACCGTTTAAAGACTTTCAAGGCATCTTGGAGGTTTGAATATTTGGATACAACATCTTCATTATTAGCATTGATACTTACCTCCTTTGCAGGTGCAATATTTGTCTCCATATTTATAAAGATGAACAAGCTATATTTTTCAACTCTTCATGTTACTTGCTCTTCTTGCTCCACAAGAATTAAGCTCTGGCGATTATTGTCAAAGACGTTACAAGGAATTCTGACTACTCTAATGATTATTAGCTTGGTTCTGCTCATATTCATGCTAATGGCAATGTTCGCACAACCCCAGATGATGTCTATATATCTTGTGGGAATAATTGTTTTACTGTGTGCTTTGGTAATCGTATCTGCTATGCTGGTTCATAAATCTGAAAAGATCGGTCTGTTGGGTGATTTGTCGAAAATTGCCAAAAAACCTATAATTTTAGAATCGATAAAGTTTCACAAAACACATCTCAATTGAGAGATCGAGATATATTTATGTCTCGATTGACTACACTAGAATTTAAATTTTAGATAATAACTGAGTTGGGGAACTGACATATCAAGTGCGAGTCTAGCGATAAAAGTAATAACACAAACAATGAATTATTATTCATCGATCGATAATAACCCATATCACTAACAGGTATAGCATTAGGAAACATTACAGATTTTAGAAGCAGGTAAGTTCATTTCAGTAAATGGCGATGTCATCAATTTTTCGACGTTGCTGGAGCTGTGTATGATTCACCAAATAGGAAATCACTAAAACCCTCAATTTAGCAATGTCCACTAAATCTTGCGGTTGCGAGCCAAAAAATCCAAAATCCTGTCTTGTCTCGCTGCTTGGTGGAACGCACGCTGAGGAGACCTCAGCGCGATTCCATCCGCTTTTCGCGTCGGGTTTCCCGACGGGCGCAAGCCGCAAAATCCAAAATCAGCTTTAATAATGTTTAGCACTTATTCAAGTTGACTTGATGAACTCTGCCTTTTCCCGATTTCCCGATCGATTACAAGCTGCAATTACAGCACGATTGGGGTGGACATCCCTGCGTCCGGTGCAAGAACTTGCCGGACATGCACTGCTCGATGGTTATAATGCCGTCATCCTCGCCCCGACAGCCGGAGGTAAAACCGAAGCAAGTATGTTTCCCCTGCTGGCGCAGATGGTGGAAAAAGAACCCAAAGGAGTCGGGATGATCTACATCGCGCCGATTAAAGCTTTATTAAACAATCAAGCCGAACGCTTGGGCATCTACACCGAAATGCTTGGTTTGAGTCGCTTCCTGTGGCATGGCGATGTCAAACCCGCTGCTAAAAAAGCCTTTCGCCAGCAACCTGCGACGCTGTTGATGACTACGCCCGAATCGTTGGAAGTGATGTTAATGTCGGCGAGTTTCGCCCATGCAGAAATCTTTGCCGATTTACGGGCGATCGTGATTGATGAAGTACATGCCATTGCGGGGAGCGATCGCGGCGCGCATTTAATGTCCGTCCTGGAACGCGTAATTGCCGTGAGTGCCAACGATGTCCAAAGAGTGGGTTTGAGTGCCACAGTGGGCAATCCCGACGCAATTCTGGACTGGTTGCAGGGGACTTCTCAGCGCCCTAAATCGAAGATCGATCCGCCACCCAATCCTAGCCCTCGCGAGATTCGGATCTTGATGCACGAGTCAAAATTCGAGATTGCCGATCGCGCGAGCATGTTAGCCCAACAGAAAAAAAGTCTGCTCTTTTGTCAGAGCCGCGCCCTGTCTGAAGAAATTGCCGATCGAATGCAGGATCGCGGCATCGATGTCTTCATCCATCATAGTTCGGTAGCAGTTGAAGAGCGGACGATCGCCGAAGAACGGTTTGCTAACGGTCGGAATAATTGCATCGTCTGTACTTCCACTCTCGAATTGGGCATCGATGTCGGCGATTTGGATGCGGTGCTGCAAGCAAATGCACCCGATACGGTTTCCGCCTTTTTGCAACGATTGGGGCGCACGGGACGGCGCGGTGGTAAAGCAAATACAACGTTTCTCATCGATAACTCGGCGGCATTATTACAATCGATCGCCTTAATCGAATTGGCGCGACGGGGTTGGGTCGAATCGATCGCCGTTTGTCAGCGCAATTGGTCGGTATTAGTCCAGCAATTATTAGCACTAACGATGCAATTTGGCGCGATTTCACCGGAAGATTGTTGGCAGCAATTATCGAAGGTAATGGATTTTCGCGGGATCGATCGGAAAGAATTCGATCGCACGATCCGCCATATGGTGAAGACTAAATTTCTCTATCTCACTGGCGGATTATTATCGATCGGCGCGGAATCAGAACGGGTGTTTGGCAAGAAAAACTTTATGGCTCTATATGCCGTATTTTCTTCACCGCAACAGTATGAAGTTTGCACGCCAGAAGAACAATCGATCGGCTCTTTAGAACAGAAATTTGTCGATACCTTGACACCGGAAATCAGTTGTTTTCTCCTGGGTGGGAGAGCGTGGATTGCCGATCGTATCGACCATGATAAGCGATCGGTTGTCGTCTTACCCTCGCCGCAGGGCAGAAAACCAACTTGGGGCGGATTTATCCCCCAATTTCTCGATTGGGATGTCTGTCAGGAAATTGCCACATTATTACGATCGAATGACGATATTCCCTATCTCGATCGCGATGCCAAACTCATGCTCGCCAACTGTCGCAGCGAACGCCGCCAACAGGTAGTAGAAAGAGTTATCTGGGAAGAAGATAATCAGCGAGTGCAATGGTGGACATTTGCAGGTGGTAAGGTCAACCGTGCGATTAAATATGGCTTAGAACATCTGTGGGCATGGGAAGTCCGTGCCGATAATTTTCAAGTTAGTATTACTGGCGAACACCTCACTCCCGCAACATTTACAACCGCGATTGGCGAAATTCAACAGCCTGAATTTTGGGCAGCAAAAACAACTCAGACTTATTTATTGGAGAAGTTACCCAATTATCGGTTTAGTAAGTTTCAGCAGGTATTACCCGATCGATATGCTCTAGAAATAGTCCAAAATTATCTATTAGATATCGACGGTATCAACAAAATATTTGCTACTGATACTTAATATTTTATACCAAAGCTAATTTTCGCATCTCAATATTTAGTTAAAATTAGCCGAATTTTATCGCAATTTTACCAGTAAATTATTTACCACGGTTTCACCATCAATACCTTCACCTCGATCGAGTGACTCCATCCCCTCTTGCACCAGATCGCGAGTCTGAGTAACCCAATCTCGATAAGATTCCCGTTCTTTCTCCAGTAACTTTAAAGCTACTTGGAGTACTTCTTCAGCAGTTTGGAAGCTACCTGTTGCGATTAAGTTGGTAACGATCGTTTCTTGCTCGGTATTTAGCGTGATGCTCATAGTAGAGAAAATTAGGTTTGAGTGTTCTTTTGTTTTACCAAAATCTTCCTTAATGTAACTTGTTGATGCTTGAGATCTAGATGACGCATAATACCCATCCTACGGGGATTATATACTGCCGTTGGGACGTACCTATTTCAATAACTAAAATGTTCTTATATAAACATTTTGGTGAGGATTAGCCAAGAAAAGTTCTACAGATTAGGTGTTATCTCGATCCGCAAGGTACCATTATTCTGTTAAATGATATCTCGACCGAAAATTTAGATAATATGCGTTATGGACGATCGAACTCATACACTCAATTTGAGTACCCAACAATAAGTACGTTATAACCTACATTCAGCAGGTTATTTAGGATAAAAAATAATATTGTTGAGAAGAAGAACCAAGGAACTGCAAAATCAGGGTTTGCCTGCTGGTGAGTTGAATCCGAGATTTAATGCCATCGACAAAGACAAGATGAACAGACTGAAAACACTGAAGAATCCAGCGTAAAGTAGGACGAGCAGTAGGTTTACCCTTTTGATTAGGGAGAGTAGAATGAGCTTGTTCTAATGCCTGTCTACATTGACGTTGACCAAGACTATAAACCATCAGAGCAAGTGATAAGGGAGAGTTTTCTCAAAAATGGCGGCAGCAGTTAAAGCATCAGATTCACAGGCAAATTCATGATTCGACAACCGTTTAAGACTTGAGAGCTTAGCTGCTAAAGACTTAGAAATACGCTGTGATAAAGATTTAAGATCCGCAGACTTGCGCTCATCGCTTTCTACGACAACCCATTGTTGTTTAATTCCGGCATATTCATGACAAACAGAGCAAAATTGATAACCCTTGAAAAGAGTACTTTTCATAAACTGTTCTGGCAATAAAGTTTGTGCTAAATCTTTGGCGGCCTTAATTGTGAATGGTACTCGACTAATCCATTTAATATTATATTGAAACTCACTCAGATTTGATTCAGTATAAAAAGCTGCATCCATCACATAGATCGATGGTGCTGCGCCAGTCCATTCAGTTTTAAACTCTTTAATCATCTTGACAAAAGCCTTTTGGTCTAGTTCATTACCAGATCCCACCTGCATAAATAATGGAATACCTTCGGCTTCAGTTGTCAATAAACTTAATGTGTATTGCTTGAGGTCTGGTCGATGGTCACGCGAATAACCATGTGTAATATTTATGGGGACTGGTTCTAAATCTTCTTCATCTTTCTTTTGGCTATCTTCTGGTGATGAATTCCGCTCTAAGGGCAGATCTACTGATGAATTATCTTCTATTTTCGGCTCTTCTAATTGTAGATATTTTCCATGAACTGCCATACTTGTTCCATCAATATGCGCGATTTTCGTCTCGATCTTAAATCGTTCCGCCATCAAGCTGGCTATTCTCATGAATAGTATTGTTATTCCATATTCATAGATCTGATCTAGTACTCTGCCAATCCGACTATCATTTAGGTGTTCTGCTTTTATTCCTGCCCCAATTAGATGTTCTGTTGCCTTCCCTTCAAAAAATTCGCTAAACAAATATAGTGGAGCGGTGAGAAATCCCATGCAGTTGATAATCATTGCTTTGACTATTTGTCCTGCACTAACTTTTTCTCTTGCGTCAGTTCCGATCTCTCGATCGATTACCTCTACTATTCCAATCTCATCCACAATTCCAGCGATGATTCCCAGATGGTCTAGATCTTGTACATCTATTTGAACTTCTGCCTTCATTTTTGATATTTTAAATTCACTTTATCTAAAATAACTTTTTTACGATCTAACCTGCTGGATGTAGGTTGAATATGCCGGAATTAAACAACAATGGGTTGTCGTAGAAAGCGATGAGCGCAAGTCTGCGGATCTTAAATCTTTATCACAGCGTATTTCTAAGTCTTTAGCAGCTACTCCCTTCCCGCCGTAAGATCATAGAATTAAGTTGCAGATATGTTGAATTGTATTTTCAATCTGAATTGAAGTCTGTAATTGTTGATGTTCAAAGAAGCTTTCAATCCGCATTCTTGCTTGTTCAATAGTAGTGCCAATTGGCAAATGATGCAATAGCCTTAATCGGAGTAAATGGATTAGATATTCAGCCAGATTGAAATTAGGTGAGTAGGGTGGCAAATAAATAAACTCAACTGCGATCTTTTCTTCGATCTCTCTGATGATTAATTCAGACCTCAGATGACGACGGAGCTTGTTTTTGTGAGTGGGATTATTATCTAAGATGATTATCAATTTTTTAATATTTTGGTCTAGGCAATCTTGGCATAACTCTCCAAAATATATTGCCAGATCTTCAGTCCTGGCAACAGGTGACAGCCTTAAAAACTCTTCGCCACTTACTGCATCTACTGCTAGTAGACCATTCAGTTTCTCTCGCTTCTTCTGTTCGTCTGATGGCACTTCTGGGCGACTATTCCTTTCTGCCCATCCGTAATATGTTGTTGGTCGATTGGATACTGAGAATTCATCAAAGAATAGGATTTTCTCTCCACTCTTTCTTAATCTCATTTTTTTTTAGGGTTTCTACAAACTCTTTTTGCTTTTCTGGCGACGCATTTGCATAATCTCGGTGTGCCTTTTGATGCGACAAGTTAAGCGCTGACAGAATTTCATAGATTCTTGATGTTTTTAACTCTACTTCCCACCTTTGTTTAATCACTTCTGCTATGATGCTTCCCGTCCAAATTTCTCGTTCTATTCCATACTTAGTCGGTCTTTCATTCAACACCATTCTTTTGATTTCTTGCTGCTGTTCTGCATCCAATCTCGATTTGACTTGATGTTTAATTGGTTCTACTAGCCCTGTCAACCCTTTTTCTAGGTATTTTTTCATCCATTCTGCTAGTGTTAGCTCTCTACATCCAACTAATATCCCTACTTCGGCTCTACTCTTCCCTTCACTTAGATGAAAGAATTGCTGATAATCTTTGCCGGATATATGCTTGCTGATTTCTGTAATATAGTCGTTGCCACTCCTGTTTATCTAGGCTAACTAATCTTAATCTTTGGCTCAAATTCATAGCTCTATTTCTCTCTACTCAATCATTTTAGCTTTTTATATGGTCTTCTAGCGGGAAGGGAGTATGTTCCTAACCCATTTCCACCTCATCCTCCCGCTTCTAAATTTGATGGAAAGAACTTTACAACGGCGGTTCGTCCTTATGTTCTCTGGGCGGCTATACATCTTGCGGCTCCAGACGATCGAGGACAGCAACGCTCTGTACTGATTTCTATCAGTGAGAGAATTAAAGACTATGCCAAGGATTTTCTAGAATTGCTCGATAAAACTTGGGCTAACAAGGCTCAGATTCCGCAGTTCTTTCAAGTACCTTTAGATGAAAAAAGAATAGCAATTTGGAATAAATGCTTAGAGTCATGCAAAGACTATTACACGACCGATTCTCGTGAATACAGACTGTTAATGAAAGGTATTGTCGTGCATCATGGCAAAATGCCTGGACGGCTCTCCCCGGAAAATAGTATAAAATGTAGCTGTCGCTACATTTTATACTCCTCCTCTTTATGGACTTTCATCTAAATTCTTTATTAAACTTACCAAATACTAGGGTTTTTACTTGCTATAAAGAAGCTGGCTTTACATTTATTCAATTAGAGATAATAAATGCAGGTATTAACTGTCCTAACTGTCAAACTTATACTGACATAATTCAAAAAACTAGCCACAGATTAATTAGAGACTTGTCGATTGTTGGAGCTGGAGTATACTTGAAAGTTCCTAGACGTAAATTTTATTGTGGACAGTGTAAAAGATATCCAACTGAGCAGCTAGAATGGGTGGAAAATAGACAAAGATTTACTGAAAGATATCAGGCATATATTTACGAAAGAGTCAAGGAATCAAGCTGCGAACAAGTAAGTCGAAATGAAGAGTTAAGTCCAGCCCAAGTCCAGCAAATATTTAGCAGAATTGCGGAAAGGGAGCTAAAAAAAAAGACTGGGGACTTCCAGAAAAATTGAGTTTGGATGAATTTAGTCGTCGTAAAGGAAAAGGGAGATTTGCAACAGTTCTAATCGATCTAGACAAAAGTTCTTTAATAGAAGTAATTGACTCTCACAAAAGTGAAGATATAATTGCTGTCTTAAAGGGGCAACCTCAGTCTGTCAGGGAGTCAGTCAAGGAAGTGTGTGTAGATATGTGGGGAGGATTTCCAAAAGTAATCAAAGAAGTTTTCCCAAAAGCATCGATTATAATTGATAGATTTCATGTGATGAAACTAGTCAACAAATCTTTGAATAAATTGCGACTTGATTTAGGCTTGAAAGGATTGACAAATCGCTATTTGCTTTTAAGCAACAATCAAGATTTGTCAGAAGAAGAAATTGAAGCTCTATCTGAAATACTTGCCAAGTCACCTTCTTTAAGCATAGCTTATGATTTAAAGGAGGAATTGAGAAGCATATACGAAAGTAAATTAACTGTCAAAGGTGGCTTAAGAGCAATTGGAAAATGGCTGGGTTATGCTAAAATTGTCTTAAAGACGGCAGGTGATACCATCGAAAATCATTTGACAGAAATTGCTAATTATTTTATCAGTAGAACCACGAGCGGTGTCACAGAAGGAATTAATACAAAAATTAAATTAATTCTACGTCAAAGCTATGGATTTAAAAGCTTCACTCTCATGCGAGAAAAACTGTTAGCTTGCTTATTAAAATAATCTCCGCATTCGCTTCGATTACTTTAATAAGTTTAAGTTATAACCATGACTAGAGGAGAGCCAAATCTGGTTGGGCGGGCAGGTCGTCCTGGATTTGGCACAGAGGGGCGCAGTCTGGTACTTTTACCAGAACAACCAGAAAGAGTTCCATCAGGAATTGAAGAAAGGAAAATTTATAGAAAAAAAGTTGAAATTCGCAATCTCTACAATAGCCTAGTCGATAAGTTGCAAGAACCACCAATGGATACAAGTGACATGGCAATTAGCCCACTTGCTAAATTGATCGAGCATTTGCGAGATAAATGGCGAGAACTAGTGGTAGATGGGAGTAATGTAGAGTTTCTAATCTGGTTGGAGCAAACAGCTCCGATCGATATACAGGGAAGCACTGAGTCTGAAGAGAACGCGATCGAAAGTTTGGATTCTTTAGATAATGTGTTACTTGCCGCGATTGTTGAAATCGAGCAACTTTCGGCTGGTGACATGCAACCAAATGAGCTAGAAGCTGCACTTCGCAACCTATGGCAGCAAACCTATGCTTATTATGCTAACCAACAGCAAGCTGAGTTACAAGATTTATTCATACATCGTGGTAAAGCACTTCAATCGACCATCTATCCGAGTCATTTTCAACGAAAACGCCTATACAAAACTAGCCTACCACCACGCTCTGGAAATCAACTGCTGATTCTTTACCCTAGAATTAAACAGCATCTAGAAACAGGGGAAGATTATCTATCTCGATCGGATGAAGGCCGTTTGACTTACATCCAAGATACTATCCGATTAGTTGGTGAAGTAAAGTCATTTAGCATTGAAGATTTAAAGGGTAAGGGAAAAGCTAATTGGGAGGTGATTCTCTCTTGGTGGCTACGACATCAAAGAGCAACCGAGAAACCACGAGAAACACAGATTTCTGACTGGCACAACTCGATCGGCAAAAACTTTACTTATCGATTTAACTGGGGACTAGGTAGCATCATAGCATTGGCTAGTGATGAAGCTTTTGGCGATCCCCTCGAACCATTTTCTCTAGAGAACTGGTCTCAAATTGGATTACCTTGGATTGTATTCTGGATGAAGGAACTAATTGTCTGGGGAACATTAGACCCTGTTGCAGCATATCTGTTAGCAAGGGTTGATGAAGTTACAACCCGAACTCAGGCTGAAGAGCTATCACAAATTTACTATCAATCGTAACGTCTCAATAAGCCCTGGTAAATCAGGGGGTTGCAAAAAGAGCGAAAATCTGGTTTAACAGAGAGATGAGTATAAACAGCGATACTAGCCCAGCCCAAACAAATACCTCAGAGACGGAGGTAGAAGGTTTGCGGCGACTGGTAGAGGAACAGAGAAAGCTGATTGAAAAGATATACAAGCAACTGGGAAATCAGAAAACAAGAATAGAACAACTAGAAGCAGAACTGCTGGCAAAGAAGAAACTAAAAGGAAAGCCACAATTAAGTGCCAGTCTGCTAAATCAGCGAGAACCGAAAGAGCCAAAATCGGATAAAAGAGCAGGTTCAGCAAAGGAAAGCAAAAAATCAAGCTTGGAGATCGACGAAGAAATATCGATCCAGCCTGAGAATATTCCTGAAAATGCTAAATTTAATGGGTATCGGAGTTACGATGTACAAGAACTAATAATTAAGCGACATAACATTCGATTTCAGCTAGCAGAGTACATCACAGGTGATGGAAAAACGGTAGTGGGAGAGTTGCCCCAAGAATATCAGGGAAGGCACTATGGGCCAGGATTGGTATGCTATGTAATGTATCAGCATTATCAGTGCAGAGTGCCACAACCATTAATTTATGAGCAACTCCGAGAATGGGGAATAAATATTTCAGTAGGACAAGTAAATCGGCTCTTGAATGAAGAGCATCAAATATTTGAGCAGGAACAACAGCAAGTATTAAGAGCAGGGCTAGAAACAGCAACATACATTCATACGGATGATACTGGAGCAAGACACAATGGCAAGAATGGATATTGTACAGTAGTTGGAAATGATGACTTTGCTTATTTCCACAGTAGTAATTCTAAGAGTCGAGAAAACTTTTTAGAAATATTACAAGCAGGGGAGCGAAAATATGTACTGAATGAAGATGCCAAGACATATCTGGATAACTATCAGCTCCCGCAGAAAAATCTGATTGAGGTCGATTTTTCGGAGCGGCCATTAGCAGTTAAAAAAGAAGAATGGCATGAGCATCTATTGTCTCAAGGAATAACTAGTATAAAAACAGTAAGAGTAATAACTGAAGCAGCACTGATAGGTGGTTTGAGCATAGAAGGAAGACGGGAACCATTGATAATTTTGAGTGATGGGGCGGGACAATTCAATGTAATGCAGCATGGATTATGCTGGGTTCATATTGAGAGAGGTCTGAGAAAATTGGAAGGTGATGGCGAGCAAGAGCGAGAGAATATTGTCGAAATGCAAGGATTGTTGTGGGACTACTATCAAGAATTAAAACAGTATCAACAGCAGCCCAGTCAAGAGATTTCATTAAGTTTGCAGGATAAATTTGATGAGATATTTGGGCGATGTTATATCCAGCATGGGCTATTAAATAATGTCCTTAATCAAATCAGGAATCATAAGATTGAACTATTACAGGTACTAGATTGCCCAGAATTACCCTTACATAACAATGCGGCAGAAACCGATATTAGAGAATATGTCACCCGTCGGAAAATTAGTGGTGGCACACGCTCTGAACTAGGCAGAAAAGCTAGAGATACATTCGTTGGCTTGAAAAAGACTTGCCGAAAGTTAGGAATTTCGTTTTGGAATTATCTCACATCTAGATTACATGGTTCGGAGCAAGTACTATCATTATCTGATGTGATTCGGGCTAAAGCTGCGGCGAAGATGCCTCCTCCGATTTAGATTTTTTCGGCAATTATCACCGAACAGTATATTCATGGGGTGTCTTTGTCACAACCATCTTTTTGGCTGCCAGCGTTTATTGAGGTCTTACGTACTGTCGTGCATTTGGCAGTCGATCGGATCTATGCTGGATACATTATTATTGCTGATGAAATCAAAGAAGATGCGGTGCAGGCGATTCGCGATCTCAAAGCCGCAGGTGTCGAACGAGTGATGATGCTGACGGGGGATTCGCAAGCTGTAGCAGCACGGATCGCAAAAACTTTGGGAGTAGATACTTTTGCGGCAGAGCTATTGCCAGAAGATAAGGTAGCAGCGATCGAAAAACTGCTAGGAGAATTTTCTAAGAAGGGTAAAGTTGCTTTCGTTGGGGACGGAATTAATGACGCGCCTGTAATTGCTAGAGCGGATGTGGGAATTGCAATGGGTGGATTGGGTTCGGATGCGGCGATCGAAACTGCGGATGTCGTATTGATGACAGACGATCCTTCAAAAGTTGCCGAAGCGATTCAGGTGGGCAAAAAGACTCATGCGATCGTGTTGCAGAATATTATCTTTGCTTTAACTATCAAAGTGATTTTCATCGGATTGGGATTACTAGGATTGGCAACAATGTGGGAAGCTGTTTTTGCTGATGTTGGTGTGGCCTTAGTTGCTATTTTTAATGCAACTAGAGTCTTAAAGTAATTATTGTCTTCACTTAAAGTGAATAATAAAATATTGAATCAGCTAGACAGCGATTGTATTCAGCCTAAAACATCTTTACTGTGGATTATTTTAGGCTTGCGAATTGCGTTGTTCTCGATCGAATTAGGCACGGCAATTTGGAGCGATAGCATATCTCTGTTAGCCGGAGCAGGACATCTATTTGCAGATCTATTGACATTGGGACTAACTTTCATCGCTGCTTGGGTGGTACAACGTCAGCCATTAGAGCAGACTACTCAAACCGAGCGGCGGTTGAAGGCTTGGATTGGGTTAATTAATGGAATTAGCTTGGGTGCGATCGCCCTCTTAATTGCCCAGGAAGCGGTGAAACACATCCAAGCACACGAATCGGTAGCTTCTTTACCAGTGTTGCTGGTAGCCGGATTGAGCCTAGCTGCAAACGCTTTTGTGGTCTACTTACTATATCGATATCGCGACCAAGATTTGAACCTGCGGGGCGTTTTCTTACATGGAGTTGCAGATACTACGGGTGCGTTGAGTGCGCTGTTGGCTGCTGGCGGGATCTATTGGTTTGACTGGCTGTGGGCGGATGCAGCGGCTAGCTTACTGGTGGTGCTAATAATTAGCTTGAGTGCGCTGTCGCTGATTAGATCGGCATGGCAGATCCTCCGACAAGATTCAAGCTATCTACCTCCAAAGGCTACGGTTAGATGATTAGAGATCGAACAGTTTCACTTTACTTTTACCTCAATTACTCCCCGAAACATCCTCATTCCACAAGTAAAAGCATATTCCCCTGCCTTAATTGGTGTGAATTCAACAGTTGTTGTTTGCCCGACGGGTAAACGGGTGCTAATCCCAAAGTCAGGAATTAACACTTCATCCAGACAAGAATTGCTATCCAAACGATGAAAGGATAGTCGCACAGGTTCACCACTATTGACAACAACTCGATCGGGACGATAGCCACCATCAACCGTTACTAATACCGATTGCACCCCATTACTTTGACTCGCTTGTTGTTTCTGTTGTTTGCGTCCCAGAAACCACCACAGTTCGGCACCAACCAACGTCAGCCCACCGAGAACTACGCCGACTTTCACGGGTAAAGGCTGCTCGATGGGTTGAAACGAGCGATTTGGGTTAGAGGGCTGCATTTGCATGGGAGATCCTCCACCCATTTGAGCTAGCGAGAGCATTGCCCCAATCGAAATTGCTACAAGTTTCATAGTTTTAGCCCCTTTAATCTCAGAGCATTGAGGACAACTGAAATCGAGCTAAACGCCATCGCTGCTCCGGCGATCGCTGGATTGAGCAACCAGCCAGTAATTGGGAACAGAATCCCCGCCGCCAGCGGAATGCCCAGCACATTATAAGCAAGTGCCCAAAATAGATTTTGCTGAATATTTTGCATCGTGGCGCGACTGAGCCGAATTGCCGTCACAACGCCCTGTAAGTCCCCCGAAATCAGCGTAATGTCACTTGCGGCGATCGCGACATCCGTACCCGTGCCGATCGCCATCCCGACATCAGCCTGAGCGAGTGCAGGGGCATCATTAATCCCATCGCCAACCATTGCCACAACTTTTTTCTCTTGCACCTGCAATGTCTGAATCGTCTGGGCTTTTTGGTCGGGGCGGACTTCAGCTAAGACGCGCTTAATCCCCACGCGATCGGCGATCGCCTTTGCAGTACGCTGATTATCACCAGTTAGCATCACTACTTCGATGCCCATTTTTTGTAAGGTTTGAATCGCTTTGGCGGAGGTCGGTTTGACAGTATCCGCAACCGCAATGGCAGCTTGCAAATGACCATCAATCGCTACAAAAACTACCGTTTTTCCGGCATCTTCCCAACCTTCTTTTTGTGTTTGGAATACGGCGGAATTTATCCCCATTTCATCGAACCAGCGTTGAGTCCCGATCGACACCTGCTGCCCTGCTACAGTACCCTGGACACCACTGCCAGCGATCGCTTCAAATTGTTCGACAGTTGGTAATTGGGCATCTTTAATTCGATCGAGGGCATATTGCAGCAAGGCTTCAGCCAAGGGGTGTTCGGAGTTGCTTTCTAAAGCACCGATCGATCGCCATAAAGCCAGCGGAGCTAAAACATTCGGGCTATTAGGAACAAGATCTAGGATAGAAGAGGTATCCGTGACAACAGGTTTACCCTGAGTAATGGTACCCGTTTTATCCAACACTATCGTGTGGATTTGACGAGCGAGTTCGAGACTTTCGGCAGCTTTAATCAGAATGCCATTTTCTGCTCCCTTGCCGATACCGACAGTAACTGAGGTGGGCGTTGCTAGACCCAAGGCACAGGGACAAGCGATAATTAACACGCTGACCATTGTGACGATCGAGAGCGTGAAATTGCCGATCGCTAGAAACCAGACTACAAATGTTGTCACCGCGATCGCCAGAATCGCCGGAACGAACCAGCTTGTGATATTGTCGGCTAGTTTTTGGATTGGGGCTTTAGAATTTTGCGCTTGTTGGACTAGTTTGACAATCTGCGCCAGGGCAGTATCTTTACCGATTTTGGTAGCCCGAAATTGAAAGCTCCCCATCTTATTGAGAGTTGCGCCGACAACTTCATCGCCGACTTGTTTAGTCACGGGAAAACTTTCCCCTGTGAGCATCGACTCATCCACAGTCGAATATCCCGATACAACTTCACCATCGACGGGGATTTTTTCACCAGGACGTACTACTACAATTTCGGCAAGTGCTACTTCGGCGATCGGAATGTCAATTTCCCTACCATCCCGCACTACCCGCGCCGTTTTTGCTTGTAACCCCATCAATGCCGTAATTGCCGTTGATGTTGCACCCTTAGCGCGATTTTCTAACCACCGCCCCAGCAATGTCAAGGTGATAATCATCGCCGTCGCTTCATAATATACTTCTGCGGATAATCCCTGTGTTGTAAAGTAACTAGGGTTTATAGTTACCCAAAGTGAATAAAAAAAAGCGATACTCGTACCGAGCGCAATTAGAGTATTCATATCGGCGGTACGATGGCGAAATGCCTTCCACGCCGATATTTGAAATTCTCTTCCCACCCAAAACTGCACGGGTGATGCCAGAACTAGCTGTACCCAAGGATTTTCGAGCCGAGCTAACCAGGACGGCAGGGTGAGATTGAAATGGCTGAGACTACCGATGACGAGCAGGATACTGAGAATTGCACCGACTAAAACTCTGCGCTGAAGATTTCGCTCTTCTCGTTGTTGTTGCTTATTTCCAGTATCATCTTCGATGCCGAGATCTGCGGGGATGATTTGGGCTTCATAACCAATGTCAACAACTGCTTTAGTGATGATGTTGATATTAGTCTGTTTAGGATCGTAGCGAACGCTGGCTCGATCGCTACTAAAATTGACGTTACCTTCGACTACCCCTGGCACGCTTAGAATTGCTTTCTCAATGCTGTTAGCACAGGAGGCACAACTCATTCCTTTGAGTTTGAGATTTAAATCTTCCATATTTTTTCACCCATTGACTCGATAATTTCTCATCATGCCAGCATCTTCATGTTCTAAGGTATGGCAGTGGTAGGCAAATAAGCCGCTATATTTCTCAAATTTCATTAGCAGTTTGACTCGCTCACCTGGCATCACCATTACAGTATCCTTGAAGCCTTCATCTACATAACCATCTTTGACAGTTTGCCATCCTGCGGCAAGTTCTGGCAGCACTTGGCGACTAATAACTTGAAATTTTACGCCGTGGAAGTGGATGGGGTGCGCCATACCCTTGGCATCCATCATCGCTCCAGGGTTGAGTTTATTGATAATCTCCCACTGCTCGATCGAATTTAACTTAACCGTTTCCTGCGGTGTTGCCACGTTCATTTCAAAAAGCTGCCCATTAATCGTCCATTTCATCCCTTGGAGCGCAAGCTCAACCGGACGCAATAGGGGTAGGGCGGCTAGTTTACTAGGGAGTTTCAGAGTTTCTGTTTCTGCTCGATCGATCTTAACGTTGAATAGCTTCATCGCTGCCCCAAGTTCAGGGGCATTAGCAGATCCCATCATTCCGCCCATGCTGCTACCGCCGACATTTTCGGCACCTGAAAAAGCCAGACTATTGAGAGCTAGTTGTGTCCCGACTTTTAACTTGCTAAAATCTGCCCAAACATCTACCCGTTCCCCTGGAGCCAGCATCACGTATTTTCGCTCGACAGGCTGAGTCAGTAAGCTCCCATCGGTACCGATAACAGTTAATGGATTGCCATTGCTCCATCCCAGCTTGTAGATGCGTGAATTAGAACCATTGAGGATGCGGAGGCGGTAAACTCGCGTTGCCGCAGCCAGGGTAAAGTCGGGTTTACCATTGACGAAGAGCTGTTCGCCTAAAAAGCCCATCATGCTGCTCATACCACCCATGCCGCTATTGCGTGGGGTACCGAGTTTATTGCCCAGATAGAGGAGTTGATTATTAGCATCTAAGGTACGATCTTGAAGGACGATCGGCACTTCATAAGCCCCTGAAGGTAGCTTGAGAGCAGCTTCTTCTGGATCTGTGACAATGAATAGTCCTGCCAATCCAGCGTATGCTTGTTGCCCTGTCAGCATATCTGGATGAGGATGAAACCAGTTCATCCCTGCCCGATTGATGACCTCAAATTCATAGACGTAGGTTTGCCCAGGATCGATCGCAAACCGAGGATGTCCATCCATGTCTTCTGGCAAAATTAAGCCATGCCAATGCACGATCGAGGATTGTCCCTGTGGCAAATTATTTTTAAAGTTGACCCGCACCCGCTGACCTGTTTGGACGCGAATAATCGGGCCTAAATAACTGTCGGGGATAGCAGTCAGGCTAGTTGGATCGCCTTTGACTAGGGTTGCTGCATAAGACCAAACTTGGGTCATTTGTCCCGCTAAGATTTGAACCGTTTTCGGTGCAGCCTGAAGGTTAATTTCTAAATCGGGAATGAATTTCGGATTCGGGGCACGGGATACAGTGTTCTGTGCGGGTATTTTTGAGGTGGAGGGTTGTTGAGGCGAACAACTCGATAGTAGGCTGTGCATTCCGCTACTAAGAATCAGTCCGCCAACAAAGCCACTTCCGCGCATGAAATTTCGACGAGTGAGGGGGTATTGATGAGAGGTTTTAATGGGCATGTTGCGCTCGGCTTGTGCTATTAGGGAACGATCGTTTTGACAAAGTACAGACAGAATTAGCCTATTATTTTTATCGATTAGGGATAGTTCGATCGGATGGTTTCACTGTTGGACTGGTTGGCTGATTTGTGGGTGTCGATTGAGTGTTGCGTCCAAAGAATATCCCCAGTCCGCCACCAAGAAATACAGCAAAGACAAGAGGCACCATACAACATGCCATCATCACAACGCCCATCCACATCATCGATCGATCCGGTTTTTCTGGCTGACTCATAGTTAAAATCCTCTTATTAAAATAAATGCTTTAATCAGTTAATTTAACGCGGCGTAACAACATGGCATTAATCGAAACAACGACAGTCGAAACGCTCATTAATATTGCGCCGATCGCTGGCGTTAATAGAATGCCGAAGGGAGCCGCAACTCCTGCTGCTAAGGGAATACCGATGACGTTGTATCCAGTCGCCCAAAACAGGTTCTGAGTCATTTTGTTGTAGGTTGCTTTAGCGAGTTTCAGCGCGTAGGTGGCATCGAGCGGATCGCTTTTAACTAACACCAGATCGGCAGATTCGATTGCCACATTAGTTCCCGCACCGATCGCCAGTCCCAAATCTGCCTCAGTTAAAGCAGGGGTATCATTAATCCCATCGCCAACAAAAGCGATCGGTTGTTCCGTTTTGAGCCGATGAATCAGCGCAGCTTTGTCTTGTGGTAAGACACGAGCGTAATAGCGATCGATCTTCAAATCATCAGCAACGGTTTTTGCCACCGCTTCGGCATCTCCGGTAATCATTACTACTTCCACGCCCATTTGCTGCAATTTGGCTACCGCTGCGCGTGCGGATGGGCGGATCTGGTCGGCTAACCCAAAGATCGCCAGTACTTGCTTCTCGTCCATTAAAACGATCGCGCTTTCACCCCGCGATTCACTCGCTTGTAATCCCGATCGCAATGCTGGCGGGAACTGTAATTTCAACTCCTGCACCCATTCCGGTCTACCGACGCGATAACGTCGATCGTTCACTACACCTTCAACGCCTTGCCCTGGCACAGCTTTAAAGTCACTCGCCTTGGCAAGCTGACTTTGGCGATGATTAGCTTCGATAACGATCGATTGTCCGAGCGGATGTTCTGATAAGGATTCTAGTGAGGCGGCAATGCTTAAAGCTTGCGGTTCATCAATGCCGTCAGTATAAATTTGCTTGACTCCGAACTTGCCTTCTGTCAATGTCCCTGTCTTATCAAAGGCGATCGTTTTAACCCCTCGCGCTCGTTCAAACGCTTCGCGGTTTCGTACCAAAATCCCGTTTTTAGCAGCCATCGCCGTGGCATTAATCGTGACCAAAGGAATTGCTAAACCCAGTGCATGAGGACAGGTAATCACTAACACCGTCACCGCCCGATTGATGGCAAATGTTAAACCACCAGTACCAATCGACAGCCACGCTACAAACGTCAGTGTAGACACCCCGATCGCTGTCAGAGTCAGCCAGTAAGCCAGTCGATCGGCTAATGTTTGATATTGACTCTTAGATGCTTGAGCCTCCTCCACCAGCCGCATAATCTGGCTCAGAGTTGTTTTATCGCCAGTCCGAATCACTTTAATTGTCAAAGCACCTTCGCCGTTGACTGCTCCTGCGACTACTTCATCGCTAGTTTTTTTGACGACTGGACGCGATTCGCCAGTAAGAAAGGCTTCGTTGACACTGGAAGTACCCTCAATGACTTCACCATCGATCGGTACTTGTTCGCCAGGACGGATCAGAATGCGATCGCCTTCAACTAACGCGCTCACCTGAACATCTTCAATCCGACCATTTACTTGCTGGTGAGCAACAGCAGGTACCAACTTAGCGAGATGCTCTAAAGCGCGGCTGGCTCCTTGCACAGAGGTCATTTCGATCCAGTGACCGAGCAGCATGATATCGACTAAAGTTACCAATTCCATGTAGAAGGAATCGCCTGGTAATCCAAAAGACACTGCCACACTGTACACATAGGATACGGTGATGGCTAGCGCAACCAGCGTCATCATCCCAATTTTCCCGTGGAGTTCAGACCAAGCTCCGTGCAGAAACACCCAGCCCCCATACCAATAAATCACCGTAGCCAGAATGGGCGTAACCCAATCCACTCCAGCAAACTGAATTGCTTGGTAACTGAACCACATCTGAAACATCGGCGAAAGATACAGTACTGGCACCGATAGGAAGAGACAAATAAAGAAGCGTCGCTGGAACATCGCTGGGCTGTGTCCAGCATGTTTGTCATGCCCTGCATGTTCGGGACTTGAATGTTGAACCGGATCGTGTTGCGGTTCGTGCTGGTGCCCAACGTGGCTCGGATGAGGTCGGTTTTGCTGTTCCTGATGGCGTTCGTGTTTCATGGCTGAATTCTTTTATGGATTATTTTCATCTCGGATATTTGGCAAAACCCAGCATGTGGCGACGAGCCAAATAAAGGATAAATGGTGGCAAAACGATCCACTGAATCAGCGCGAGGACACTCATCCCCAGAATGGGCACTGCCAGTACTGGCACTCCGTAAGCCTTAGAAATATTGACTCGATAAGTTTCGCTGGCAATGGTAATCAATAACCCGATACTGGTAAACAAGAACGTCAACTTCCAGGTGGGATGAAGCACCCAATCCCGCGAACGCACCAGCGCACTCACAACCCAACTACTAACTAAAATAATTACCCCATCACCGAAGCTACAGTGAGTCAAGTCATTAATTTTGGCGGCTAAAGATGGACTGTTATAAAACTCGTAATAGGGAGCTTGCCAAACTTCATAAACAAAATTGAGCAAAAAGGCAAAAAGGAATAAGTTCGTCTCTGGAGCCGCTAGAATTTGGATACTTCGCTTGGACATAAACCCTCACTCTAGCTAGTTAACTAGCAGGATAGCCAGCATGGGCGAGTGCTGCTTTAATTTCTGGTTCGGGTGACTTAGTTTCTACCAATACAATTTTGGTTTGTGGATCGCCCTGAACTGTCGCATTAGCATCGACTGTTTTAATTGCTCTAGTAATGTTGCTCACACAACCACCACAGGTCATTTCGGGAACTTTAAATTGGAGTTTCATGGTATTAAATCTTTGTTTTAAATCTACTCGTTGGCGCGTTCTATATATAATACTTGTGCTTATTCTCAACTCTCTAGTCAGCTAGAGAGTCAAGAGGATAAATAAACTTTAGTTTCAAGTGTTATTTGGCAGGTTAGATTTATACCAGCTTTGATACCATTTCTGCATCTGACCGATCTCAGCGGTTTGAGTTTTAACGATCGACCGAGCTAATGTCTGAATCTGTGGCGATTTGGTCGTCTGTAACACCATCTGACTCATCTGGGTTGCTGTTTGGTGATGGACACTCATCTGACGCAGAAATTCTTTGTCAAAATCGGCAGCATTTTTGAGAGCATTCATATCCATTTTCATGCCATTCATGCCATTCATCGAATTGCCATTCATGCCATTCATTCCATTCATCGAATTGCCATCCTTGCCCATCATGCCACCGCCCATTGTCATCGACGGAATTGCTGTGCCATAAGCGGTTTTATACAAAGTTGCCATTGTTTGAATCTCGCTCTTTTGGTCTTTGATAATGTTTTGGGCGAGTTGTTTTATTTCAGGACGCTTCGCACGGGTTGGGGCTAAATTCGCCATCTCAATTGCTTGCTGGTGATGGGCAGTCATCATCGTCAGAAAATCTCGATCGGAGATCGTTTGACTAGATGAGCTGGGAGATGAACTTACGGCTGGACTGGTCGTGGGTGTAGTCTCTGTTGTTGATGGCGATAAGCTGGGAGCTGAACTTACGCTTGGGCTGGTCGCGATCGTGGTCGTCGTGGTTTCTGTTGTTGACGGCGATTGCGCTGTACGATTGGAACATGCCGCTAATCCACTGCTTAAAAAGAGGGCAGCGATCGCGAATCCTCCCCATATTTTCGGTGGAAGTGTTGCTATATTTGCCATTCTGCGATTCTCCACGGGAGCGGCGTTGTCAATGACGGAGGATTTAGCTTGGTTGTGATGTTCAGTCATAATTTTTAGATATTTTGTTGAGGCTCAACTCTCTATTTCACTAGAGAGTCGAACGGGATGAATAAACTTTAGATAAGTAAGTCTTGACTAAGCCATTGCCATTGACATTTGACGGCAAGACTCGGCACAACGACGACAAGATTCGGCACAGCGGCGGCAATGTTCGTGGTCGTGCTTGCCACATTCGGTAGCACAGCGATCGCAAGCATCGGCACAAACGGCGCATAGTTGCATATGTAGGTCAGAAGTGCGACTCATAAATCGGGCACATAGAGCGCAAAGATCGGCACAATCACGACAGGCTTTGATGCAAGCAGCCATCATCTGCACCATATCGCTATCCAGACAGGCAGTGGCGCAAAATTCACAGTCGGTGAGACACTTGAGGCAGGCTTCGATACAAGCTTGGAGTTGAGAGTTACGAGATTGAGTAGTAGTCATCAGATTACTCCTTAAAAAACGTCTACAAACATTTCGATGTTCGTTGTTATAATCTTCACTAATAATCTGGTGTAAATAAATCAGTCTATTGGCATAGATTATTTAGTTTATTTATTATTTTCAAATTATTTAAAGCATTAATTTTGCCTTAGCATGTCTACATGAAATTAAGATGAAATTAGTAAGTTAGCTTGACAAATCTTAGTAGCTATGTTTGTTGCATTTCACCAAAAATTACTGACAACACTGTATTGAAAGACTAAGCTCGTTAGCAGAGCAAATGAGGATGAACGCCCAGAATCGATAGTTTTTCTCTACAAAATTAATCGACAATGTTGGCTTCTAATGCTATCAATTCTTCAATTAGAGTACAGACACTTTCACTATTAGGAAGATCTTCAGGATAGGTAGACCATCGTTCGCGGTGACTTTCCAATCTTTGCTTGGATTCGAGCAGCTTTTGAATCTCGGTATCTAAATGACTAATTTTTCGCTCGATTAAGTCTTTGACAATCGAGCAAACGGCTGTACCTCGATTGTGAGAATTGAAAATTTCCTGAATCTCAGTCAGAGAAAAATTGAGAGTTTGAGCTTTTTTAATAAACAATACTCGTTGCACGGCATTATCATGGAAGTAGCGATAGCCACTATCGCTCCTGAGTGCTGGTTGTAGCAAGCCTAAACTCTCGTAGTAACGCAGGGTACTAACTTTCACTCCCGTTCGCTGTTTGAGATCGCCAATTTTAAGCATTGGTTCTACTGCATCTAATTTGTCTATCTCTCTTGACTCTCAAGCCAACTAGAGGGTTTATGATTGGGGGGTACTCAAGAATAATAAAAATATGACTGCTAAAAATATTTTAAAAGCAACAGTAGCGGCTATAACTATTGCATTTGTAACTGCTGGAGCTGCTTTTGCCGCTGACTGTGGTTGTGGTAAATGTGCGAGTGGTTGCGATTGTGGCGAGGGTTGTAGTGTTCCTAAAGTTGCACCTCGCCAGTAAATCTCACAAGCAGGAGGAATCGATCGGCTCTCCCCGGAAAATAGTATAAAATGTAGCGACAGCTACATTTTATACTCCTCCTCTTTATGGACTTTCATCTAAATTCTTTATTAAACTTACCAAATACTAGGGTTTTTACTTGCTATAAAGAAGCTGGCTTTACATTTATTCAATTAGAGATAATAAATGCAGGTATTAACTGTCCTAACTGTCAAACTTATACTGACATAATTCAAAAAACTAGCCACAGATTAATTAGAGACTTGTCGATTGTTGGAGCTGGAGTATACTTGAAAGTTCCTAGACGTAAATTTTATTGTGGACAGTGTAAAAGATATCCAACTGAGCAGCTAGAATGGGTGGAAAATAGACAAAGATTTACTGAAAGATATCAGGCATATATTTACGAAAGAGTCAAGGAATCAAGCTGCGAACAAGTAAGTCGAAATGAAGAGTTAAGTCCAGCCCAAGTCCAGCAAATATTTAGCAGAATTGCGGAAAGGGAGCTAAAAAAAAAGACTGGGGACTTCCAGAAAAATTGAGTTTGGATGAATTTAGTCGTCGTAAAGGAAAAGGGAGATTTGCAACAGTTCTAATCGATCTAGACAAAAGTTCTTTAATAGAAGTAATTGACTCTCACAAAAGTGAAGATATAATTGCTGTCTTAAAGGGGCAACCTCAGTCTGTCAGGGAGTCAGTCAAGGAAGTGTGTGTAGATATGTGGGGAGGATTTCCAAAAGTAATCAAAGAAGTTTTCCCAAAAGCATCGATTATAATTGATAGATTTCATGTGATGAAACTAGTCAACAAATCTTTGAATAAATTGCGACTTGATTTAGGCTTGAAAGGATTGACAAATCGCTATTTGCTTTTAAGCAACAATCAAGATTTGTCAGAAGAAGAAATTGAAGCTCTATCTGAAATACTTGCCAAGTCACCTTCTTTAAGCATAGCTTATGATTTAAAGGAGGAATTGAGAAGCATATACGAAAGTAAATTAACTGTCAAAGGTGGCTTAAGAGCAATTGGAAAATGGCTGGGTTATGCTAAAATTGTCTTAAAGACGGCAGGTGATACCATCGAAAATCATTTGACAGAAATTGCTAATTATTTTATCAGTAGAACCACGAGCGGTGTCACAGAAGGAATTAATACAAAAATTAAATTAATTCTACGTCAAAGCTATGGATTTAAAAGCTTCACTCTCATGCGAGAAAAACTGTTAGCTTGCTTATTAAAATAATCTCCGCATTCGCTTCGATTACTTTAATAAGTTTAAGTTATAACCATGACTAGAGGAGAGCCCTTTTGCAATAAGATCGCATGTCTGATTGACGACTCTCTTTCAGAGAGGCTATGCCAACGATCCGTTTGATGGAAATAGGCTTCACCAATACAGTCGGTTTATCTATTATAAATAGCCAAGATGAAATCCAGATGAAATGAAGAAATTTAGCTACTATTTAGTCGATCGTCTAGCGTCTGTGAGGTTTGCTATTTGAAACCTTACTTTCAAACAAGTGGTCAGCCATAAGATACCTACTCCATATCCAGCAATAATATCAGTGGGATAGTGTACGCCTAAGTACAAGCGGCTAAATCCGATTGCGATAATTAAAATACTGGCAGCAGTGTAAATGTATCTTTTGTAAATAGGGAACTCCTTGGCTAAGATATAACCAATAAAACCATACACAACCATCGAACCAACCGCATGACCGCTTGGAAAAGAAAAGGAAGTTTCGCTAATTAATCGCGTCCACAATTCGGGACGAGGTTTGGCAAAAAATAACTTCATTACCTGGTTGATTAATACTCCACCCGCACAGATAATCAGGAATCTGATGCCATCAGAGTATCGCCGCTTCATTCCCAGCCAAATAATCGTACTAATGAAGACTGTTATTACCGTTCCTGGATCGCCTAGAGAAGTAATAAATAGCATTACACCATCGAGTTGCGGATTGGCAAATTGGGTCTCCTGGGTATTTGGTGATAAGCGTTACTTGTATTAAGTCCTGTAACGCTTTCAAGACCGATCGCTGCCGAAAACCGTAGCCTAAGATACATTTTCTACCACAAACCCAGGAGAGCCGATCGATCGAAGCTAAATGCTTCTCGCTCCCACACTTCGGTACACAGCCAAGCAACAATACTGAGAACGAGCAGATAGCCAATCAGACATACTCCTTGCCGTCTCAGGCTATTAATTAAGTTCTGGCGATTAACTCGAAGATCGTGCATGGGAAAATTAGCTTAATTGAATATGATAAATCGATCTTACAAACAAATTGTCAAGAACTAGAAAAGCGATCGGATTTCTGAATTTCAAAACTATTTTAGGTCTTGACGAGTTCTTGACTTTTATTACCTAACGTAGATGGTGTTGAGTCCAAATTCAGAAATTTAACCCATGAAACCCTCAGTAAAAGTCAGTCTCATTGCCGCAGTAGTCGCTACTATGGGTATCGGTGGTATTGCCAAAATGGTATCGGCATCGTCACCTAATACATCATCAATGGCAGTTGCCCAAGAGAAAGTAGAACCACGCGAATCATCTACTGACGAAGCAAGCGAAATAGCTAAACTTCAGCCCCTCGCCAAAATCTCAGCAAGCCAAGCACGACAAACAGCAGAAACAGCACAAGGAAATAAAGCCAGTAACGTTCAGCTAGAAAATGAAGACGGTAACTTAGTTTATGCCGTAAATATCGGACAAAATGAAGTGAAAGTTGATGCCGGAAACGGAAAGATTCTTTATACGGATAATACTGCCAAAGAGGAAGCGGAATCAGAAGGTTCTCGCCCACGTAGTAGCATTCAAGTAGCTGAAGTGGAAAAGGGTGAAACTAATGATGATGGTAAATAACTTCTAATCGACGGAATTTTTCCTGTTTAATAATAGTCGATCGATAGTTTTTATCTTCATAGGGTGGTGGTAATTACTATCGATCGATTTATTTATAAAGAGCGATAATAATTTACGCTAAATCATTCAAATTAAGCACCGACAGCAAATCAAAACTTAATCAAGAGACAATTTGAATCGATCGATATTCTAAGTATAAAGCGATTGCCAACATCAATAGGAGTAATTAATCATGAGTGCAACACCGAATACCGCAGCCAAAGATGTTCTCAGTAAAGTTCCAGCAGTCACCTTGAGCTTCTGGGTAATCAAGATTCTGGCTACAACCCTCGGTGAGACAGGTGGGGATGCTTTGTCAATGTCGATGAATCTTGGCTATCTCGTCAGTACTGGCATCTTTGCAGGCATATTTTTGGTGGCGGTATTAGCTCAGATTGCTGCAAAGAAATTTCATCCGCTCCTGTACTGGACGACAATTATTGCCACGACGACAGTGGGAACCACATTGGCAGATTTTGTGGATCGTTCGCTGGGCATCGGCTACGCGGGTGGAACTGCAATATTGATAGTCTTACTACTCGCCTCACTATTTATTTGGTATCGCACTCTGGGTTCGATCGCTGTTAGTACGGTGAGATCGCCCAAAGCTGAAATGTTTTACTGGGTGACGATTATGTTTTCGCAAACCTTGGGTACTGCGCTCGGCGATTGGACAGCCGATACCGCAGGTTTGGGATACACAGGTGGTGCGATCGTCTTTGGCACGATGTTAGTTGCGGTTGCAGTTGCCTACTACCAAACCAATATCTCCCAAACCGTGCTATTTTGGGCAGCTTTTATCCTGACTCGACCTCTCGGTGCGGTTGTCGGCGACTTTCTAGATAAACCCATCGCTAAAGGCGGTCTGAATTGGGAGCATCCCACTTTTTATTATTTTATTAGATAATAAATTCCTATCAAGCCAGACGTAAGGGACTGCGGCGATCGAGATGATTTTCTCTTTAGGGATTTTAAAAAGTGGGATGCTCCCGTCTGAATTTGGGCCGTTACACAGCGTCGGCGGTGCTACTGGTATCGATCGTAGTGGGCATCTTTATATTTTCGCAAAAACCAGCTAAGAAAGGACATTAAGTGAGAGAAATACTATGAATACAAGTAATATATCAAACAGGGTACCAGAAGTTGTCGGTTCGTTCTGGATTATTAAGGTTTTAGCGACAACAGTAGGTGAAACAGGGGCAGATTATCTGTCAACAAACCTCAAAATCGGTTTGAGCGGTACATCATATATTATGATCGTTATCTTATTACTCGCTCTTTTCAATCAATTCAGGCTCAAACATTATGTACCTGTCAGTTACTGGATTGTTGTCGTGTTGATGAGTGTGACGGGTACACTCATTACCGATCGATTGGTAGATGAGCTTAAAGTTAGTTTAGTCACAATTATTATAGTTTTCAGTATTATTTTAGCAGTGGTTTTCACAGCTTGGTACGCCAATGAAAAAACATTGGCAATGCACTCAATTAATACGCCTAAAAGGGAACTATTTTATTGGGCAGCTATTTTAGTAACATTTGCATTAGGCACAGCAACAGGAGATTATCTTGCAGAGGCTCTAAAGCTGGGTTATTTGGAAGCTGCACTAGTATTTGGTACTGCAATTGCCGCGATCGCCATCGGTCATTTTTACTTTAGAATGAATGCAGTCTTAGCATTTTGGCTAGCTTATATCCTGACTCGTCCGCTCGGAGCATCGATCGGCGATCTCCTATCTCAACCTACCAAAAATGGGGGATATGGTTTGGGTACAGTCGGTACTAGTATCCTATTCCTTTCAATTATTACAAGTCTAATTATTTACTTGAGCTTCAAGCAGAAGAAAGTAAGATCGTTACCGATCGACTAAATAGAAAGTAAGAGGTTAATTTTGCTCACAGCTCTTCGACGACTACCGCCTAATGTTTGGCTGATTGGTGTCATTAGCTTGCTCAACGATACAGCTAGCGATCTGGTGTATCCTCTGATTCCCCTGTATCTATCCTCTGTCTTGATGGCTGGGCCGAAAGCTTTGGGGATAATTGAGGGGATTGCTGAAGCTACTAGCAGTATTTTGAAGTTGATATCGGGGGTATTGGTCGATAAAACTAGCCGGATCAAGCCCTGGATCGTCTGGGGCTATGGGTTAGCGGGGTTTAGCCGTCCGTTGATATCGATCGCCAATAGTTGGGTAGGTGTGTTAGGAATTAGAATGCTCGACAGGGTTGGCAAAGGCTTACGCAGTTCGCCCCGCGATGCGCTGCTAGCCGCTAGCGTCTCCCCAGAGCGTCGGGGGTTGGCATTTGGATTACATCGATCGATGGACAATGCTGGTGCGGTGTTAGGGCCGATTTTAGCTGCTGTACTGCTGGGCTATGGATTCAAAGTTCGGGATTTATTTGTGATTTCGATTATCCCTGCGGTTTTGTGTCTGGGGATGTCACTACTAATTAGAGAGCCGAAAAATGCGTTAGCTGAGGTTCGTCGTGGTAAATTTAGCTGGAATTTCCACAACTTACCGATCGAGTTTAAACGCTATTTATTAGCGGTAGTGGTGTTTACGCTGGGCAATTCTTCCAATATGTTCTTATTGCTCCGCGCCAGAGAATTAGGCTTACCAGAGGCTCAAGTGCCCTTAGCGTGGGCGACTATTTCTGCGATTGCCACGATCTTTGGTACGCCACTATCAGCATTATCCGACAAATTTGGACGTACTCGTTCGATCGCGGCTGGCTGGTTAGCCTATGGATTATTCTATTTAAGCTTGGGATTTTTACCACCTGGAAACCCAATCTTACTCTTTGGTTTGTTTGCTTTCTACGGCTTATTTCTAGCTGCTACTGAGGGCGTAGAAAAAGCCTTAGTGGCAGATTTAGCTCCATCGACAATGCTGGGCACAGCTTATGGCTGGTTTAATCTAGCCAGCGGGATGATGTTACTACCTGCTTCAATTATTTTTGGTTGGCTTTATGAAAATGCTGGAGCTACGATCGCTTTTGAGTTTTCAGCAAGTTGTGCTGTATTGTCAACGGTGCTGTTATTTAGAGTTAAGCTAAGAGCAGATTAAATTAAAAAGTCTGATGTTATAAACTATTATTGCAACTTTGATATGTCAAACGTAAGCTTGTATTTGTCTGACTCTCTGTTAGCTTTTCTGTTTACTTCCCCAGGCTCGATTATTTTTCAGGTAGGCTTCCTAACATTTAGATGGTATGGATTACTGATTGCCTCAGCGGTGCTTATTGGTGTAAACCTATCTCAATACTTAGCCAAGCAAAGAGATATCGATCCATCATTAATTCAAAAATTAACGATCTGGCTGGTAGTTACGGCAATTCCCTGTGCCCGTCTTTATTATGTAATTTTTGAATGGTCAGAATATGCCCGTAATCCTGGCGATATTTTATCGATTTGGAAAGGAGGGATTGCCATTCATGGTGCGATTATTGGTGGATTGGTGACGACGATCGTGTTTGCTCGTTGGCACCGGATCTCATTTTGGAAGTTAGTCGATGTCGTGGCTCCTTCATTAATTTTGGGACAAGCGATCGGACGATGGGGTAACTTTTTTAACTCGGAAGCCTTTGGCGCACCAACTAATTTACCGTGGAAGTTGTATATCCCCATCCAACAGCGACCGCCAGGATTTGAAGGCTTTGAATATTTCCACCCCACATTCTTGTATGAATCACTGTGGAATCTTTCAGTTCTATTTCTGCTCCTAACTCTATTCGCTCGTGCTGCCAAACCGAACTCTCAAATTAAAAATGGTACTATTTTTTTAGTTTATTTAGTAACTTATAGCATCGGTAGATTCTGGATTGAAGGACTACGCACTGACAGTCTGATGCTGTTAAACTTGCTGCGAATCGCTCAATTAATCAGCTTGACGGGTATCGTTATTGGCAGCAGTGGCTTGGCTTGGCTGTACTGGCTCAAACGTCTGCTGCCTGATGTTGATACAACCAGAAGATCCACAACTAAAACATGACTTTTTATTTCAATTCATACGGGTGACGGGAGTGCAAATAGTTTCCTCATCAGTTTGACACCTTCTCCTACTTCATTCAAATATTCATAATGATTGTCAAGAACTAGGAAAGATCGTGATGTTTTATTTTTTAATATTTTAGACTTGACGAGTTATTGACTTTTATCGCCTAATCTAGATATGTAGAATCTAAATTTGCTCAAAAGCGATCGCATTAGTTATGGAAGAAGATTTAGGCAGAGAACCTGTTGAGATGCAGGATGATACGAGCGAAGCATTGAAAGAGATGAAGGAAGAGCTAGCCGAAGAAAGATCCGAGCAACGCCAAGAGCGTCGATCTCTGAACTTAATCGGTTTATCTACAGCTATTTTTTCAACCCTAGCCGCAATTGCAGCCATGCAAGGTGGTTACTTTGCCAATGAAGGGATGTTGTCCCAAATCAAATCGAGCAATAGTTGGTCGCAGTTTCAGGCGAAATCTACCAAGCGGCATATTGAAGAATCCAATGTCACGATCCTGCAAGCTCTCCAAAAACCAGTTCCTGCAAAAACAACCACTGAACTCGTCAAACTCAATCGGGAGCAACAGGAAATTGGGCAGGAAGCTCGCAAGCTCCAAGCTGAATCAGTGCAGAATTTAGCGCGTCACGAGCTATTTGCGCGGAGTGTTGCAGCATTACAAGTGGGGATTTCGATGGGAGCCATAGCTGCTTTAACTCGCAAACAGACGATTTGGTATGTAGGCTTGGGAATCGCCACAATTGGGATTGGATTTATGGTGGCGGGAACTTTACCCCATCAGGAGCAAGCTATTTCTATTAACTCGCCAAAAACTGGCTTAACCAAATAGTCAATTCGCTCCTAATTATTTTGGGTTAGTTGTTACTTATATATAGATTATTAGTTGCAAGTATTTTGAAATCTTTTTCGACTATTTCTTGGCTGACTGATGAATAGAAAGAACGGGAGCAGCTATACTCGTCGAGGCTGCGGCAAAGATCATACAAGCAATACCAACTGTGCCCAATCCCATGCCTAAATACCAAATCCGACGATTGCGGGCAATTACCGCGATCGCACTTAAAGAAATGCCCACTTGCAGGGCTGTTATCGCATAAGAAAAATAATTGTGCTGGCGTAAGTCGTATTGAGATATTGCCTGTAATGTAGTTGCATTGGCTTTAATTTTTACCCGATCGCGTGCTAATTTATCTAGATCTTGCTTGATGGTATTGGGAACTGGTTTTTGTTGAGCTTTAAGCATGATAATTACCGACTCATCCACATGGCGTTTCATGGAATTAGCCTGAAATTGAGTCAATTTATCGCTTGCTTGAGACTGGGATACTGATGATGCGTTAGCATAGTATCCGCCCAACGTTGCGGCAACTGCCGCCGTACTCGATAAAATAGCCGTGGATACACCAAGCCATTTGAGCCATTTATGTTCTATGTTTTCGTTAGTTACTTCAGTATCTAATTCGGCCTTAATTTCTCCGATCGCCTCTATAACTTGCTCTTGGAATTCATGGGGTTCTGGCCCTAATCTTTCAGACATAAACCGCTCCTAATTTATTTGAATTAATACAAAGGGTCGTCATAGGGGGGAACTGTATCGATTAAATCGACAGTCGAACAGTCGTTCGCTAGTTGGTGACGATTGTGAGGTGAAGTGCTAGCTTTGAACTTCTTAGACCATAGAAGCAATTCGGGGATTTTAGCAATTCGATCGGCTAAAAACGTAATTTTTATTATAAACATATTATTGATAATCATCATAGTGTTGTTAGGAATCGAAACTCAATTGACTCTCCTGTACCTATAGGTAGCGATGAAGATTAGCGACCCCATTGTTACTACTAATACTGATGTGAACCCAATATAAAAGTTCCACACATTAGGTAATTAGTCGATCGCTATGACATCAACAGAGCTATTCAATACCAAGCATAGATTGTAAATGTCAAGAACTAGTCAAGTGTGGCAAATTTATATTTTCTCGGATATTTTACATTAATCAGTACTTTTCTATCTTTAAAGGTAAAATTTATACAACTACTCTAAAACGCTCTTAGGTACTTTGAGAAAAGTGGCTCTCCTCTAGTCATGGTTATAACTTAAACTTATTAAAGTAATCGAAGCGAATGCGGAGATTATTTTAATAAGCAAGCTAACAGTTTTTCTCGCATGAGAGTGAAGCTTTTAAATCCATAGCTTTGACGTAGAATTAATTTAATTTTTGTATTAATTCCTTCTGTGACACCGCTCGTGGTTCTACTGATAAAATAATTAGCAATTTCTGTCAAATGATTTTCGATGGTATCACCTGCCGTCTTTAAGACAATTTTAGCATAACCCAGCCATTTTCCAATTGCTCTTAAGCCACCTTTGACAGTTAATTTACTTTCGTATATGCTTCTCAATTCCTCCTTTAAATCATAAGCTATGCTTAAAGAAGGTGACTTGGCAAGTATTTCAGATAGAGCTTCAATTTCTTCTTCTGACAAATCTTGATTGTTGCTTAAAAGCAAATAGCGATTTGTCAATCCTTTCAAGCCTAAATCAAGTCGCAATTTATTCAAAGATTTGTTGACTAGTTTCATCACATGAAATCTATCAATTATAATCGATGCTTTTGGGAAAACTTCTTTGATTACTTTTGGAAATCCTCCCCACATATCTACACACACTTCCTTGACTGACTCCCTGACAGACTGAGGTTGCCCCTTTAAGACAGCAATTATATCTTCACTTTTGTGAGAGTCAATTACTTCTATTAAAGAACTTTTGTCTAGATCGATTAGAACTGTTGCAAATCTCCCTTTTCCTTTACGACGACTAAATTCATCCAAACTCAATTTTTCTGGAAGTCCCCAGTCTTTTTTTTTAGCTCCCTTTCCGCAATTCTGCTAAATATTTGCTGGACTTGGGCTGGACTTAACTCTTCATTTCGACTTACTTGTTCGCAGCTTGATTCCTTGACTCTTTCGTAAATATATGCCTGATATCTTTCAGTAAATCTTTGTCTATTTTCCACCCATTCTAGCTGCTCAGTTGGATATCTTTTACACTGTCCACAATAAAATTTACGTCTAGGAACTTTCAAGTATACTCCAGCTCCAACAATCGACAAGTCTCTAATTAATCTGTGGCTAGTTTTTTGAATTATGTCAGTATAAGTTTGACAGTTAGGACAGTTAATACCTGCATTTATTATCTCTAATTGAATAAATGTAAAGCCAGCTTCTTTATAGCAAGTAAAAACCCTAGTATTTGGTAAGTTTAATAAAGAATTTAGATGAAAGTCCATAAAGAGGAGGAGTATAAAATGTAGCGACAGCTACATTTTATACTATTTTCCGGGGAGAGCCGTCTAGATCGGGTACAAAAAAAGCATCTCAATCTTATCTTTACTTCCCATTAACTATTAATAAACTTATTGTGGTGTAGCTAAAAGCTCAACTTACTCGCTCGTGTTCGGAAACATAATGTTCGAGTAACTGCTTCATTTGGGGATTGGAATCATAATCGAACCCGTTTTGTTTACCCATTGCTGTTGCTTCCTCAGCATTAAGTCCCTGCTCGGTAGCGACATATATCAATGTCATCAAACCAGAACGCATTCCACTTTTGCAGTGAATCAGAGCGGGTTTGGGCAGTCGCTCGATTTCTTGAAGTACTCGATCTGTGAGTTCGTCGCTCATGCCATCGGGCTTAACTGGGAGATTGACATATTTGAGTCCTGCTGCTTCTGCCTGTTGCTGCTCGTCACTAACAAAACCCTCTTCTTGGGGCGATCGCAAGTTCAGTACGGACTTAAATCCTTCTGTAGCTGCCTGTTGCAGTTGCTCGACAGTCGGCTGACCCATCGCCACACTCAGCTCATCATCTATTTGCTTCGTATTTTCCATAGTTGAGGCTGCCTGAAAATCTCTACCCTTATATTGTCAGTTGGTAGTATGAATGCGTCTATATCCCTTTGGATGGATTTCTTAGCAAAATCGGAAACATTACAGGCGATCTGTAACATTGGGACGATCGCGGTCTAAAATCGTCATTTAGAATGAGCAGCTTACTTCCCTAATTTAGCTAGAGAAAATTGCAGGCAATCTGACGATAAACTGACTGCCCTCACCCAATTTACTTTGAACATAGATCGAACCATAATGCTGCTCGACGATCGATTTAGCAATAGCCAATCCTAAGCCCGAACCACCCGCCCAACGAGTGCGCGATCGATCTCCTCGCCAAAACCTGTCGAAGATTCGCTCTAAATCACTAGCGGCAATTCCCACTCCAGTATCGATAATCCTAATCTCAACCTGTCGATCGATCTGATGAGCTAAAATACTAATTTTGCCGCCCGACAGCGTATAGTGAATGGCATTTTCAATGAGATTGATAAACACTCGACCGATTAAAGGCATTGCTTGACGATCGAGACTACTAATATATCCCCAAATTAATAAATTAGGTTGAATATTCAGATCTAACTCTAGAGATTTCGCATCGAGTTGAGAGCGATATGTTGCTGCTATTTGCTGTAGGAGTAGAGTCAGATCGATCTGTTCGTTGGCGCGATCGCTTTGGTGCAGCTTGTCGGAACGACAATCTTTTTCAGCTCTAGCTAATAGTAATAAATCTTCAGTTAGCGTAATAATTTGATCCGTCGCACTAGCAATCGCGTTAAACTTTTTTAGATCTCCAGCGCGGATACCATCTGGATATTTCAGAGCGGTATTAGCATTAGTTTTGACTGCCATCAATGGACTGCGTAGCTCGTGGGCGGCAGCGGCGGTAAATTGTTGCAATTGTTGATAACTGCTAATAGCGGGCTTCATCGCCCTGCGCGTCAGCCAAATTCCCGCACCACTACTAATTGCCAGCGAAATTATCATCCCACTAATCAAGCCGATATCTAGTTGGTGGAAGGTTCGATCGAGTGCATCTAGAGATTGAGTAATCCGCACATAGCCGATTTGCTGTCGATTATCGCGATCGATAATTGGTACGACTACAGATATTATTTCATCTGGCTTTTGACCTGGATATTTATTAAATTGAACTGAATCTTTAATATTTAGTGGCAGGTTAAAATTGAGATTGCCAACTTTATCTACCAGTCGTTGTTGGCGATCGAACCACTCAAATTTTCGATCTGGTAGAGCTAAATTGCGATCTGTAAACTCATCACCAACAATCAGTCGATTATTCTGAATTTCGGCATGAGTCGCAGCAACTTCAGCTAAAATTACTAATTCTTGACTCAAGCTCTGACGGAAACTATAGCCAAACACCAGCCTGACTGCGATCGCAAATACTCCCAAGATTGCGGTAAATACAGCCAGATATGAAAGTAGTAATTGCCAACGTAAACGATCGAACATATAGATGTTAGTTAAAAGCTAAATTCCAGAAAATTCTAGAATCATACATAATTTATCTCGATTGCGAGACATCTCTAAGCCGATAGCCGACCCCATAAACTGTTTCAATAATATCTTGTTGACAACCTGCTTGTTTGAGCTTGCGCCGGAGATTAGTGAGGTGAGTTTTGATTGTTTGTTCTCCAGAGATACGATCGAATTCCCAGAGCTTATCGAGCAACGCCGTCCGCGAAATAACTTGGGTGGGATGTTGGAGAAAATATTCCAGCAGCATATACTCTTTGGCAGTTAATTCTAATGCTGTTCCTGCATAAGTACTACTATGAGTGCTGGGATTTAGTTCGATCTCGCCATGATTTAATACTACTGATTGATAGAGCGGCTGACGACGAGATAAAGCCCTTAATCTTGCGGTTAATTCGTCAACTTCAAACGGTTTGACTAAATAATCATCCGCGCCAGCATCTAATCCTAAAACTTTATCGCCAGTTGCATCTTTAGCAGTTAATAATAAAATATAAGCTTGGCAACCACTTTGGCGCAGTCGCTGACAGAGTTGGATACCATCGAGTTTAGGGAGCATCCAATCGATTAAAATTACATCATAACTGGCTGCTTGAGCAAATTCCCAACCAGCTAAACCATCATAAGCAATATCGACTGCATGACTTTGATGGCGTAAATCTTCAGCTAACGGATCGGCAATCCGATCGTCATCTTCTACTAGTAAAATTCGCATATAGCACCGATCGGTTAAATTGAGATTTTATAGATATATTTTAAAAGTCTGCTTTAATCTTTAACCCAATCGCATCTCACCCGATCGGGTCTAGCATAAATCCTAAAAGTCAAGAACTAGTCAAGTGCGATCGATTGGTGTTGACATGACCTCTCGATCGAGATCGCACTTTTTTTCAAGTAAAGCAAAACCTGTCGGTAATTTAATTAATCTTTCAATAATCTCAACCCACTTAAAATCACCAACACGGTAGATCCTTCATGACCGAGAACGCCCAAGGGTAGGGTCATATTGCCAGTAAAATTGGCGATTAGCAGTACGACAATGAAGCCGAGGGCAAAAATGATGTTTTGTTTGACAATCCGCCCAGAGCGACGACCGAGCCGAATGGCATACTCTAATTTTTCCAACCGATCGGCCATCAACACCACATCTGCTGTTTCTAGGGCTACGTCACTCCCCGCCGTTCCCATCGCAATTCCGACAGATGCTTGAGCTAGAGCGGGTGCATCATTAATCCCATCCCCAACCATTGCTACTGAGGGGTATTGTTGCTGGAGCTGGCGAATTACTTCAAGTTTATCTTCAGGTAAAAGTTCTGCATACACTTTATCGATCCCAATTTCCCAGCCAATACTGTCGGCTGTGCGCTCGTTATCGCCCGTTAACATCACAATCTGCTCGACTCCCAGCCGTTTCAACTGAACGATCGATCGAGCTGCTGTGGCTCTGACGGTATCGGCAACTGCGATAATTCCCAGAATGCGATCGGCATATGCCACCCAGACAACGGTTTTACCCTCTTGCTCCCACTGCTGGCTCTGTTGGGCAATCGCCTCTGGACAACGCTCGGCAGTGGCTCTGACAAAAGTGGCTTTACCGACTACAGCTATTTTCCCCTCAACCTCGCCAATAATGCCTCGTCCAGGCTCAGAGCGAACATTAATGGCTTCAGTCCATTCCCAGCCTTGTTTTTGAGCCGCATGGACGATCGCCGCCCCGATCGGATGCTCGGATAGACTTTCTAAAGCAGCCGCTATTTGGAGTAATTTATCTGAAGATTTGTCAACCGCCAGGACTCGGACGACTTGAGGTTTGCCTGTAGTCAGAGTTCCAGTTTTGTCAAAAGCGATCGCTTTAACTTGCCCGATCGCTTCTAACTGTTCGGCATTCTTGAACAAAATCCCATGCCGTGCCCCATTAGCGATACCGGATAACAGTGCTGGCATTGTTGCTGCCATTAATGCACAGGGCGAAGCTACTACCAGAAAAATCAGGGCGCGATACACCGTATTTTCCCAAGTCCAACCGAGTAGAAATGGTGGTAGAGTACCCAGCAAAATGCCAATTAGCACGATCGCCTTGGCATAACCGCGCTCGAACCGTTCGATAAATTGTTGAGACGGCGGTATTTCAGTCTGCGCTTGTTCTACTAAGCGAATTACCCGCTGAATCAGACTACTCTCTGGCGGTTGGTGAATCTGAAGTTTCAACGCACCGTTGCCATTAATCGTCCCAGCAAACACTTCATCACCTACTGTTTTTTCAACAGGCATCGATTCACCCGTAATCGGAGCTTGATCGATCGCGCTAAACCCCTCCATGACCATCCCATCCGTCGGTACCAACTCTCCTGGCTTCACCAGGACGCGATCGCCAATGTGCAACTCAGCCACAGACACCATTCGCTCTTGCCCATCGACAAGCTTACGGGCGGTATCGGAAGTCAGACTCATCAACCCCTGAATACTTCGCTCGGTACGGCTCATTGCATAGCCTTCAAGCACTCTGCTGATGGCAAAAATCAGAATTAACATCGCCCCGTCAACGATAAAGTAGTACTCTTTGCGCCACAGCCCTAAGATGGCAGATCCCAATGCTGCCACAATCATCAGTAGGTCTACATCGAGTTCTCGTTCCCGCCATAGGGTAGTCAGTCCTTCACGGGTACTTTGATATCCACCAATGACATAAGCAGCAGTCAGGATGAGCAAACTCACTCCCAGCCACCCGCTATTGAGAGTGAGCCAACCGAGTAATACCAGCAGGGCACAAGCTCCCGCCGCGATCGCATCGGGATGTTCTTTCAATAGTGTTTGCCAACGGGATCTAGACACAGAAGGGGAAGACACGATCGCGAAAATAGATGACTTTCTTACCCTACACCTTGACATTAATGTTAATGTCAAGGTACATATCTAGATTTGTAAAATATGAACGCTGGATATTTAACAATTAAAGAACTAACCGAAGCAGTGGGGGGCGATATCACGCCCAGAATGGTGCGGCACTATCACACATTGGGTTTATTGCCACCAGCCCAGCGATCGAATGGCAATTACCGACTTTATACTCCTCAAAATATTCAACAGCTACAGCGGATTGTCGCCCTCAAACAGCAAGGGTTTCAGTTGTCCCACATCCAACAGCTACTCACCAGCGATTCAGGTATCGATCTCAGTCCCAGCCTGATGGCTCAGTTGCAGCAGCAATACCAGTCGGTGATTCAACAATTAGCGCGGTTGCGACATACAGCATCGGCGTTAGAGGGAATATTAGGGCGGGATGGGGATTGTCAGATCGTCCAAGCAGAAGCGATCGCGCAATTAAAACTCTTGGAAGTGGAAAGTCAAGATCGACTGGGGGAGCTAGAAGGACTTTGGCATCACCTTGATGGAGCAATCGATTCTCACCCCGAAGCCTTCAAGGAATCCCTACAACACCTATTGCCGGATCTTTCTGGTCGATCGGAGATTGAAGTAGACTTGCTCTCTCAACTGGTGCTAGCTTGTGGAGATGTGAGCTTGGTTAATTTTGTCCGCTTGAGTGGGGATGCGATCGCCGCAGCGCGTGAAGCTCTGAGCAGTGGCTGTCGAATTGTGGGTGATGTACCTGCTGTGACTGCGACACTCGATCGCACTCGATTAGCTCATTTAGGTTGTGAAGTTGAGACGCTGATCGACGATCCGCACATCACAGGTGTAGTAGAAGCGGAGCAAGCATTTTGGCAGGATAAAGAGTGGCTAAATCGCCTTGAGCGAGTTCCAGATCGTTCGATCCTAATTATTGGCTATGCGCCTTCGGTATTGATGGCTGTGTGTAGTGCGATCGAACAAAACCAGATTCAACCTGCGTTGGTAATTGGAATGCCGATCGGGTTTAGTCATGCTCCGGCTGCGAAGCGGCGATTGATGGCTGCTGGCGTAACGTATATCACCATTCAAGGCACGATGGGCGGTGGATTGTTAGCAGCGGTGGCGGCAAATGCTTTGATTGCATCTCTGTTAGAAAAGCCAGATTGTCACTGTTATCTCAAATCGTGTTAAACAGGGGTGTATCACTAGCAAGGTGGGAATTGCCCGTCAGCTAAAACCTATGCAGAGTAAGTATCTTGCTTGTTATTTACTCTTGTCGATCGCCTAGTGTGCCAGGATTGATTCTCTCAGGAGAGGTTACGCCAACGAGTTAAAATTGCCTAAAACCTATTTGTTGAATGAGTTTATCATTGTCAGCATTTATAACTGCTGATAGAATAATCTAAAAGTTTCAATCTTGTAATGGCATCTTCAATCAACATTAAGAAAACTTCGATAGTATTAAATCGCTTTTTCGTTAAGCAATTAGCAGAGTCCGATCTTACTGTCAGTGAGTATACTTGTACTTTTACAGAGCATCCCGATCGAGGACAGGAGCAGAAAGCGATCGCAAGTATCTGTTACAAAGTTGGAGTACCTGCAATTAGACTAGGAAACAAAATTATTACGAAAGAGTCCATATGTTCAACACGATTGCAGGGTGACGGCTGGGAAGTAAAATTTTTGGGCACCAGAGTATTGGATTGTAAAAACCCTGCCGAACGTAAAGGAATCGAGCAAATAGAAAGAAAAATATTGGAACAGAGATTAAAGCAGCAATGGGACAAAACTGCGATTGAAAAAGCTTCTGAAGGTGGATTGATTTGGTGGATTACCGGAGAAGCCGGAATAGAAAAATTTGGGATAGGTTGGGAGGTGCATAGAGGAAGAAGAATAGATGTCAGTGTTGATACCGACAGTAATCTCTATCTAGAAATCGATCTACATCATCGTTTTTATACTCCTTGGACACTTCATGAATGGCAGGAAGAATATCCTGAAGTTCCAATTAGTTATGTTCGGAATACGTATAAAGATAAAAATAACAAGTACATTACTTGGAAATATGAAGATATTTCCGAGCAAACACCAGAGCAAGTATTATTGGAAGGTTTAGGAATAACCCTAGCGGATTATCATCGACAAAATGGAGCTACGGAAGAAGAGGTCAAGAACTCTCGTGTTGTAAGTGTAAAACGAGCTAATGATTGGAAGAATCAATTAGTCTATCACTTGTCTCAGCGACTTTCTCCTAGTTTGACTATGGACATGTTGGCTAACATAGCAGAGAACTTTGACACCAAGGAAAAGAAAAACATCCAAGGAGTATTTGAGTATATAAAAAAGGCTGTAGATGTCCGTTTGAAAGAATCACAGAAAACTGCACGACAAATTATTGAAAATATCTACGGACTTTCTACACCCACTCAGGCATCAGTTGTAGATGGGTTTATTTTACCTAAAGGAAAACTATTTGCTAAAAATGGAGAAGTGGATAAAACGGGTAAAGTTCGGTATCAAGGGTGCGTTAAAGTTGGAGAAGTTAAATTTGGCTGCCTTAATCTCTTTAATAATCAGCCTAAATATCCTGCTGAAGTTGAGAAGTGTCTAAAAGAAGTAGCAAAAAGTAGTGGTGCTGAAATCGAATACGACTCTTACAGGACGTTAGAGCAAATGCCGCAAGGTGAGCTAGACCGACAAATGTTTTGGCAAGAGTGGGCACAAACAGGTATACAGACTATTTTAGTGGTTGCCCCTTGGTTAAAGAATTCTCATAAGAGACAAATTAGAGTTGAAGCACTACAAGCTGGGATTGCAACCCAATTTATATTGCCCGCTCCAAATCCCGATCCTTACAAAGCGATGAATGTGGTTTTGGGTCTATTGTGTAAGGCAGGATGGCAAACTGTGCGATTAGAACCATTGGAGCATCCTGAATCCGCAGAATTGATTATTGGGTTTGATACAGGAACGAACCGCGAACTTTACTATGGAACCTCGGCTTTTGCAGTACTTGCAGATGGACAGAGTTTAGGATGGGAGCTTCCTGATGTGCAAAGAGGCGAAAGTTTTTCAGGACAGGGAGTTTGGCAAACAGTCTCCAAGCTAGTTCTCAAGTTTTATAAAATATACGAGCGTTATCCTAAACGGATACTATTGATGCGAGACGGATTAGTTCAAGAAGGTGAATTTCAACAAACTATAGAAGCATTGACAGAGAAAAATATTGCAATTGACTTAGTTAGTGTCCGCAAAAGTGGCGCAGGAAGAATGGGGCGTGAAATTTCTCAATCTCAAAACGAAGATAAAATATATCGTGATGCTGAGATTGGTAGTGTTGTCTTTATGCCCAAAGAAAGTTCCTTTATTTTGGTTACAAGTCAACCAATTAATCAAAATATTGGTAGTGTGCGACCTTTGCGAGTTGTCCATGAGTATGGTGACACATCTCTGGAGATATTAGCTCTACAAACTTATCATCTGACTCAATTACATCCTGCTAGTGGCTTTCGCTCTTGTCGCCTGCCGTGGGTGTTACATTTAGCCGATAGAAGTAGTAAGGAATTTCAGCGTATTGGTCAAATTAGCATTCTCCAAAATATCAGTCGAGAAAAACTAATTGCTGTCTAGTGGTTAGTTATAAGGTGGCTATCGATATTCGCAACTTTGTACACTCTCACCATCATGAGTCTGTTCGGTTCGGTTCTTGATAATAAATTTACCAAATAGTGAATACAAAGCAGGTAAAACCAGCAATGTCAGCGCAGTTGATGTAAATAATCCACCCAACACCACCACCGCCAACGGTTGTAAAATCTCTTTACCAGCACCAGAACCAATTACCAACGGCACCATCCCCAGAGCGGAAGCTAGAGCAGTCAGCAGAATTGCTACCAACCGTTCCATCGAACCTTCGACAATTACCTCCCTGAGCGGTAATCCTTCAGCGAGTCGATGATTATAGTTATCTACCAGCAGTAGTCCGTTACGGGTGGCGACTCCGAATAGAGTAATAAAGCCCACCATCGAAGCGACTGAGATAATCCCCCCACTGCTAGCAACAGCAATTACGCCGCCAATGAGCGCGAGTGGGAGATTAATCATAATCATCAGCGTGGCGGGAATCGAATTGACAGCAAAATAGATCAGAATTGCGATCGCAATTAACGAAAAAGCTCCAGCGACAATTAGGGTTTGAGTGGCTTGCTCTTGGGCTTGAAATTGTCCGCCAAATTGAACGTAATAGCCGCTGGGAAGATTAATCTCTTTGACTTTTGAGCGCACATCAGCAATTACCGAACCCAAATCTCTCCCGCTCACATTGGCTGAAACGACGATCAGCCTGGATACATTTTCACGATTGATCGTACTGGGGCCATTACCATATTCGACTTTAGCAACTTGCGCTAACGGGATTTTTTGACCGCCTGGAATATCGATGAGTAAGTTACCTAATACGTCCAAATTATTACGGTATTTCTCATCTAGCCACACCACTAGATTAAATGTCTGCTGTTTTTCCAATACTTGAGATACAGTGCGTCCATTTAGCCCAGTCTCGATCGTTTCAGCCAGTTCGCCAATACTCAAACCATACCGTGCAGCGGCGGCTCGATCGAATTTAATTTCGACTTGTTTAACTGGAATTTGCGGTTCTAATTGGAGATCGACAATGCCAGCAACTCCGCCCATTGCTGCTTGGACTTGTTGCCCGATTTTACGAAGTTCGGGTAATTCGGGGCCATATATTTTTACGGCAATTGCACTTCTCACCCCCGATAAAATCTCATCCATCCGATGCGAAATAAAGCCGCCAATGTTAGTAGCAACTCCAGGTAATTTACCGAATTCCGTTCTCAGACTGGCGATCGTTTTCTCGCGATCTTTGTCGCCCTCTTCACTGATTTGGACATCTAATTCTCCAGAATTCACACCCGCTACATCAGCATCACCTTGAGCAAAACCCGATCGAAATTGGATCGTATCAAAGCGTTTATCATCTTTGAATGCAGACATTACCGCCAGAGCCGCTTGGTTGGTAGATTCTAAAGATTGTCCAGGATAAAGTGTCATCGCATTGACTAGCGATCGATCTTGGAACTCTGGTAAAAATACCTTCCCCAATCCAGGTAAAATCACCATTGCAGCCACGAATCCAGCTAGCGATATCCCCAGGACTATCTTCGGAAATTTCATCGCTAGGAGCAGCAGCGGTCGATAAAAACGGTGTGCCATTTTCTCGACAAAAGTTTCGGAACTTGGTAGCCTACGATTGGCTAGAAGTAGCGCACAAAGGGCAGGGGTGAGCGTCAAAGCAACTAAAGTCGAAGCCAAAATCGAGAGGAGATAAGCCATCCCCATCGGCGTAAAGATCCGCCCTTCTACTCCTGATAGTACGAAGATTGGGGCAAAAACGACAGCGATAATTACTGTCGAAAATAACACGCTGACTCGAACTTCTACCGAACCATCGAATACAACTTGCAAAGGTGGTTTAGGATTGGTAGCAACTTGATTTTCTCGCAGCCGTCGATAGACATTTTCCATATCGACGATCGCATCATCGACTACAGAACCAATTGCTACAACTAAACCACCCAGAGTCATCGTATTTAAACCCTGTCCCGTCCAATTTAAAATAATTAAACCTAATAACAAGGATAGTGGCAAAGCACTAAGACTAATTAGCACTGTCCGCCAATTCATCAAGAAAATAATTAAGATTGCCGAAACAATAATCGTCCCGTCTCGTAGAGCCTCCTCGACATTTTTAATCGAGGCTTCAATAAATATGTCTTGGTCGAAAGTTTTAGTGAAGGTAACATCTTTAGGTAGTCCCGCTCTTAACTCAGCCATCGCTGCTTCGACAGCTTTAACTACTGTCGGCGTGTCGGCGACTGGCTGTTTGGTAACTGTTAAAATTAATGCCCGTTTACCCCGAAATAGTCCATCGCCCCGCCTTAGTGCTGGAGCAATTTTAACATCGGCGACTTGTTCGAGTAATACTGGTGCGCCATTAACCGCTTTAATTGCTGATTTTTGAAGTTGTTTGATCGATTCAATCCTACCAATTCCGCGCACTAACATCTCTCGATCGGGACTAATCAAAAATCCCCCTGGAACGTTAGCATTAGAATTCTGGACAGCTTTGGTAACATCAGCAACAGAGACATTAAATGCTTTTAGTTTGTCTGGATCAATTAATACCTGATATTGACGCTCATCGCCACCATAAAGGAAGACATTACTTACCCCTGGTACGGCTAACAGGCGGTTGCGGACATCCCAATTTACCGCCCGCCAGACTTCCATCATGTCGTTACCCGAAAAAGCATATTTTACCGTCCAACCTAAAGGCGAACTAACGGGTAAAATCTCTGGTTGTCCGACACCTTTGGGTAAAATACTCTGCACCCGCTGAAGCCGTTCGGTAACGAGTTGACGAGCGCGATAGATATCTGTCGATAGGCTAAATACAGCTTTGACTGAAGCAATTCCCACCGCCGAAGAGGAGCGCAGGGATTCTAATCCTGGAGTACCGTTGATAGCACTCTCGATCGGGCGTGTTACTAATGATTCTACTTCTTCGGGGGCTAATCCAGGCGCATCGGCTTGGATTTCGACCTGTGGCGGTGCGAATGCGGGAAATACATCCAGGGGCATTTGTCCGAGTACGCGCCAACCCCAGAGGCTAATCAGTAGGGATGCGATGACTATTAACCAGCGTTGCGCGATCGACCATTTAACAATTGTATTTAGCATAATAATTAGTTTTTATCGACCTTAGTAAAACTAATTTCGGCATCTTCATCAGCAGTAACGTGATGATTGTTGTCAGTAGCTGCTTCTAGTACTGGCAGATAATTCAGATCATCTTCTGATTCAATTAAATCCATCGAGCTAATCGCATTCCGTTCGCTTCTTTTCCCCAATAGAAAAGCACCGCCGCCTAAGATGCCAACGGCTGGTACTAAGCCCCATATTAGGTAAGGTGGTAGTTGGCTTTGACTAGTAGGATCGGGTTTAGCTACTGCACTATGTTCGCTATCTGGCTTACTTTTCAAGGATTGAGCATAAAGTTGAGGAGCGCGTTGCGTGACTACTGAGTCCCCAGCAAATAGTCCTGTCTTGACTTCAACTAAATCGCCAACAGTTTGTCCGAGGGTGACGGTGGTAGGCTGATAGCCGTCGCCACTTTTGACGTAGACTAATTTCTCTAAATTGGCTTCTACCACTGCACTAGCCGGAATTACTACTACTGGGGTTGTGACTTTATCCGTCGCTAGTTTGATTTCGGCAAAAGTTCCGGCTTTGAGTAAACCATCTCGATTATCTAAAGTTGCTTGAACGGGTACTACACGGCTCTGAGAGTCTACCGCTGTCCCGATTCTCGAAATCTGACCAGAGAACACTTTATCGCCTGCTCCAGGCACTCTGACACTAACCTGCTGCCCAATTTTGAGTCGCCCTAAATCCCGCTCGTAGATATTCGCCGTTGCCAATACCTGTCGATCGTCGGTAATCGTCATTAACTTCGCACCAGCATCGGCGACAGACTGCCCGATCGTAATTTCTCTGTCTGCAATTGTGCCATCGATCGGGGCGGTAACAGTGACGATGCCCTCGGCATTAGCAGAGGTTCCCAATTGTGCTAGTCGCCCCTGGTAACTAGCATCGCTGAGTTTAAGCTGAGTTTGGGCGGCGGTTACGGCTGAGTTCGCTCTTTGGAGTTGAGCGTTGGCTTCGACTACCGATTTTTGGTTCATGGCTCTAGCCAATTGCCCTGTGGCTTCGGCTACTTGCTTTTCGGCATCCCGCAATTCTCGCAGGGGCAGATCTGTCTCAGCTTTTCGCAAATCCGTTTCGGCTTGGGCTACTCCTGGCTGACTTTGCGCTTTGACTAATGCAGTTCGGGCTTCGGCTAGTTTTGCCTGAGATTCCAACATCTGACGGCGTGCTAGTGCCCCACTCTTGTTTAGTTCTACATCCTTTTGGTAGCGTTCTTGGGCTAGCTCTAGTTCGGTTCGAGCAGAGCTAATCTCGGCGGTGGCGATTTGCTGTTGACGTTGATAGCTAGTTTTTGCCGCTCGAACGATCGAACCGCTTTTTACTAATTGTTGCTCTCGCGCTAATCTAGATTGAGCGGCTGTTAATTGGCTCCGCGCCTGATTAGTTTCAGCGGTGGCGATTTCGACGATTTTTTGATAGCTCTGTTGGGCGAGGTTTCGATCGGTTTGAGCTTGTTTGAGGAGGGCGATTGCTGTCGATCTTTTTTCGAGTGAAGTTGTCCGTAGTTCGTTGAGTTCGGGGCTAGACATCTTCGCCAGTATTTGTCCGGCTTTAACTCTCGATCCAGGTTGTACCAAAAGCTGGACGAGTTTGCCCTTAATTGGGGCGGTAACTTCTACTTTCTGACTGGGTAATAACTCAATCTGCCCAGTTGCCGAAATTTCGACATTCAAACTTTGTGTTTTGGCAGCGACTGTTTGTACCCCAATCTGTTGAGCCGTTGCTCGATCGATCTGGACATTAGTACTTTTAGATCCCTCTTGCCCACCAAATTCATTACCATGTCCACCATGAGCGAGTGCTGATGTGGATATCGATAGAATTGACAGGGGGAGTAATAGCCAGCTCAATCGAAACGGCACCACATTAACCACTGTTTGCCCGATCTCAGTGGTAAGGGACGGTGAAGTCGTGCGGGATTTTGTGCTTATAACCATAACTGCCAGTTAACTAAATGCCGACAGTCTCCAGTTTGGCAGTCTTAGATGAAATTCAGATGAACTCATCCAATTTTAGTTGCATCGATCGATCTTCAAAATGCTAACAAACTTCACTATAAAAATGCTCCCTTTACCTACCTGACTCTGAACTGTTAATTGTCCACCGTGAAGCTCGACGATCGATTTAACGATCGCCAATCCCAGTCCCGTACTATGCTGAGATGGTGATGATTTAGATTCAATGCGATGAAATCTGTCAAATACTAGCTCTTTATCTGCATCAGAAATACCGATTCCGTTATCTTCAACTTGAAATGAGATATCGTTAAGAGTCTGAGTCAGGGAAACCGCTACTTTTCCACCTGTGGAGGTGTATTTAATCGCATTGTCGATTAGATTTGCGCCCATCCGGTAGAGTTGTTCGGAATTACCATCGATCCAAATTTGGACATCGGGATCGAAATCGCCACAGATATCGATCGATTTAGCAGTTGCGGGAATGGCAAATTCTTCAACTAAATCTAGCACGATCTCCGTTAAGCAACATGGTTCTAAACTAGGCTTGTTATCTGGACGATCGAGACTAGATAACAATAATAGATCGTTGACTAAACCAGAAATCCGCATATTTTGTCGCTCGATCCGATCGAGCCAACTATTTAACTCTGGAGCCAGATGTTGATACTCCGCTCGACCATTTGCAATAATTACTTGTAATGTTGCTAAGGGGGTGCGTAGCTCATGGGCGGCATCAGCAGTAAATTGTTGCATTTGCTGATAAGATTGCGAGAGTGGACGCATTGCTAATCCGGCTAGATACCAACTAGCGATCGCGACAATAAACTGGCTGGCAATAATACCGATCGTTAGAACTAAATGAATATTGTTTAGATATTCTTTGATATCTGTCAAGTCCCGTCCTACTTGTAAATAACCCCAAACTTGATTGTCGGGAGTGTGAATTTCCAAAGTAAGTTGCTGATAATGTTTCCCCGATCGATCGTGAGAATGATCCCAGCGCAAATTTTCTAGAGAACTCAATGAGGTTTTCGGAACATTTGGATAGATACCTAATGTCGCTCTAGTTTTGCCCCAGTTATCGATAAATCTAGCATAATATCGATCGGTATTAATTAACGTATGATGATGCTGTTTTTGCCATTGGGCTTGACAATTTGAGTAAATCGGACAAAGTTCGGGGATTTTAGCATATAGATCTGCTGGTATTTTGCCAGGAATGGCTAATTTATATTCGACATTATCGTGGATATTACTAGCTAACGATGTTATCTCTTTTTCTACCGATCGATAGCTGAGATTGGTAACGATTCGATCGAACGCATAGCCAACTAATCCTAACGTACACCCCATCACGCTGGCATATGTCAGAGTTAACAGCCAGCGTTTGCGTTTAAATAATCGCTCGACATTTTTACTAGTTTCCACAATCTCATACTCAAATAGAAGTTGGCGGATTTAATCGATAACCAATGCCATGAATATTTTCGATCTCCAAGCCCATCGGTAATTGCGATAGCTTTTTTCTGAGTAATCTAATTTGAGCGGTTAAAACATTACTAGCCCGATCTATTTCTAAATCCCATACTCGATCGCGCAATCGATCGGCTGGAATAATTTGGCTGGGATGAGTCATCAAATATTCAAGAATTTGATATTCTTTCCGAGTGAGAGTTACTGCTGAGATCTTACCAGATTCACTAGCTCTCAAAATTTGGGTTTCTACTTCGAGGCTAAAATTTCCTAGCTTAATCTGTGCTGATTGAAATTGAGCGGGACGACGGCTGAGGGCGCGGATGCGGGCGAGTAATTCGATCGTGCTAAATGGTTTGGCTAAATAGTCATCAGCCCCAGCATCTAAGCCTGTGACGCGATCGTGAATATCATTTCGAGCCGTTAGCATCAGTACGGGTAATTGCTGCTGTTGTTGACGCAAGCGACGGCATAGATCGATGCCCGAAATCCCTGGCAACATCCAATCGATAATTGCAACATCATAAATCAGATCTGGCGAAGATAGAAATTCCCAACCGAGATCGCCATCTGTGGCTCGATCGATTTCGTAGCCCTCACGTTGCAGCAATCGTTCGATCTCGGCTCCTAAATCTAGTTCATCTTCGATTAATAAAATGCGTACCATATCAGATGTATTGCGTTACTCACCAAGCTGACGATCTCGTTGGCGGTAGCGGAGCGTTTGCCCTGCAATAGCCTCTCCCCTGGAGAATCGAACCTAAACGATCCATTTGCTCAGATTACTATTGTTTAAAACTAAAACGACTATTAAATTTCTCTCCTTTAACATCGACTTGAAGGACAACTTTATAATCTCCCTTCGTCGTACTTGCAGGTAGCTTGGCGGTGTACTGCTTTTCTGCGGTGTTATACAAAACTGGCAGAGTTTTGTTACTACCATCTGGTAGCTGAACTTGAGCTATCAGTTTGGCATCAATAATCTCTTTATCCTGTTCTCCATGTAACTTTGTATCTAGATGAATGGAATCTTTGTCGAGATCTGGCTTTAATTCGATATGATATTTACCCGATTGTACGACTTGTCCACTATGACCATCTTTATCTCCTGAATGCTTATGCTTAGAACTTTCATCATGCTTTTCACCCTCTTTTATCACTTGTGGTTCAGCTTTAGCTGCCGTTGCTGGAGTTGAACTTGGAGTGGTAGTTTCAGTTTTAACAGCTTTATCTCCACTGCTACAAGCACCTAAGAACAACAAGCCGATAGTACTTAACGTAATTAAACTAGTCTCGATCGATTTCATCAATTTTCATTCCTTATTATTAATTGTTAGTCCGATTACATGTGCATGAAAAATTGTTCTGGTTTGGATTCTTCCTCTTTTTTCGGGAATAAATGCTTCCCGAACTTGGCATAGAGAGCGGGCAATACCAATAACGTAATCGCCGTAGAAGTAAACAAACCACCAAAGACAACGATCGATAGCGGCTGTAATAATTCTTGTCCCGATCCACCTTGAAATACCATCGGTGCTAAACCCAAACCTGAAGTTAACGCCGTCATCAAGATGGCATTTAGTCGCTCCATCGAACCTTTGACAATGATGTCCTTCATGGGCATTCCTTCGGCGTATTTAGTATTGTAATTATCTACTAGTAATAATCCGTTCCGAGTTGCCACTCCAAACAAGGATACAAATCCTACTAAAGATGCCACTGAAATTACACCACCCGTCAGAGCCACAGCAATTACCCCTCCGACTAGAGCAATTGGTAAGTTAATCATAATCATGGCTGTCGAAGCGATCGACTTAACGGAAAGATACATCAGAACAGTAATGGCTACAAACGCAATCGCGCTGAAAACTAAAATGTTTTGAGTGGCGCGTTCTTCCGCTTCAAATTGACCTGCATATTGAATAAAATAGCCAGTCGGTAATTGGACATTGCTTTTAACTTTGGATTCGATCTCAGTAACGATCGATCGAATATCCCGACCTTTAGCATTTGCTGATACGACAATTAAGCGTGAAACATTTTCCCGATTGATGGTATTCGGTCCCGTCCCTTCTTCTATTTTAGCGATGCTGCCTAGAGGAATTTTTTGCTTGTCGGGAGTATCGATTAAGAGGTTGCGGATGGTATCTAGATTCTGCCGTGCTTCGGGTTTCAACCAGACCAGTAGATCGAAGGATTGCTGATTTTCCAGTACTTTAGAAACAACCCTACCATTGAGGGCAGTTTCGATCGTCTCTGATAGATCGCCTACTGTGTATCCGTAACGACTAGCGGCATCGCGATCGAATTTAATCTGAATCTGCGGTACTGGAAATTGAGGTTCGAGCTGTAGATCGACGACACCATCGACTGTTTTCATCTGTTTTTCTATTTGTTGTCCGACTTTTCGTAACTCAGCTAAGTCAGAACCGAAAATCTTGATAGCGATCGAACTTCGCACTCCCGATAAAACTTCGTCCATCCGATGTTGTAGAAACCCGCCAATATTTGCGGCTGCACCTGGAATTTGCTCGAAGGCTTTTCGCATCACTTTGAGCGATTCTTCCCGATCCTGCATCCCTAGTTTGGTGAGTTCGATATCGACGTGAGCGACATTTACACCTGCGGCTTCGGAGTCACCAGCAGCGCGTCCGGCACGAGTTTGGATGAATTCAAACCGCTTGTCATTTTTCAATGATTCCTCGACTGTATAGCCCGCTTTAGTGCTACCTTCGAGGGAAACAGTTGGGTAGGAAATTAAGGTATTTACCATCGTCTGTTCTTGAAACTCTGGTAAGAATGCTCTACCGAATGAAGGAATAACTACAATTGATGCGACGGTCAGAACTGTAGCAATCCCCATAATTAACAGGGGACTTTTCATCGAAAAATTCAAGCATAAGCTATAGATTCCCTTACAAAATCTTGCCAGCCACGGTTCTCGCTGTGTCACCTTGGTCGCAGGTAGTAAAATCGCACACAAAGCCGGAGAAACGAATAAAGATTCTAAACTAGAAACGACAACTACGGCCAAATAAGCAATCCCCATCGGGGTGAAAATCTTCCCTTCAATCCCTGGTAATGTAAAAATTGGTGAGAAGACAATAATTCCAATAATCGTCGCGCCCAAGAGCGAATCGCGCACTTCTTGAGAGCCTTCAAAAATGATTTCTAGCGGCGTGAGTGGATCGCCATCAGCTTTGTTTTCACGCAAGCGACGATAGGTATTTTCACCATAAACGATCGCATCATCGATCGCTGTCCCAATTGCTACCGCCAAGCCGCCTAATGTCATGGTATTCAAACCAACTCCCAACCATGACAGTACCAACATCCCAAATAGTAAGGTTAAGAAAAAGTCTAATAGACATACTGCCAGAATTCTCCAATTTAGGAGAAAGGGAATCAGAATAATCGCCGCGATGATACTACCTTGAATCAACGAAGACCGCACGTTATCGACGGAAGATTCGATATAGCTATCTTGACGAAAAGTGGTTGTAACTTTGATGTCTTTGGGCAATCCAACTTTAATTTCGGCGACTGCTTTTTCTACCGCACGGCTGACAGTTGGCGTATCGATGCTGGGCTGCTTATTTACCATCACAATAATCGCTCGCTGACCGTTAAAACCACCATCGCCCCGTTGTAATGCCGCACCAATTTTGACATCGGCGACATCTTGCAGTCTGACGGGGATACCATTGCGAGATACAATTGTCGATTTTTGGAGATCTTCGATCGATTCGATCCTACCGACACCCCGAATCAATCTCTCAGTATCGGGAGTGATAAAAAAACCACCTGCGGCATTGACATTCGCTTTTTTAGTCGCTTGGGCAACTTGGTCTAAAGTAACATTAAAAGCGGCTAATTTAACCGGATCGACTAATACCTGAAACTGTCGCTCGTCGCCACCAAACACCAAAACTTGACTGACTCCTGGCACGGCTAGGAGGCGATTTGTCACTTGCCAATCGACAATCCGCCGCGCTGTCATGAGGGAATTTGGAGTAGCAGATTTTGCGCCATCTGCGACGGTAAAAGCGTACTGCACCACCAAACCGACGGGTGAAGTTGTTGGTGATAATTGGGGCGGTTCGACTCCTGGGGGTAGCTTACTGACGGCTTGTTGCAGTCGCTCGGTAATCAGTTGACGCGCCTGATAAAGATCGGTTGACGAAGTAAAGATCGCCCGCACCACCGAAATTCCCGCCGCACTGGAAGAACGCACCGCAGTAACTCCAGGCGTGCCATTGATGGCACTTTCGATCGGTAATGTTACTAGCGATTCTACTTCCTCTGGCGCGAGTCCAGGGGCTTCGGCTTGGATTTCCACTTGTGGCGGCGCGAAAGCTGGCAACACATCCAAGGGCATCTGGGGGATGACATAAACTGTCCACAATGAGACGATAACTGTCGCTAGTACGACCAGCCAACGACGGTTAATTACCCATTGAACGATATTTCCGAGCATTTTTTAATTTGAATAATAAGATTGGCTGCTGGTAGAAAACGATAAATCTTACAACTTTTATCTATGCTTGAAAAATAAATCGATAATTTTTTCAACTACTCCATCCCTTCAAAATCTCCCAGAAAAGTAGGTCGGGGACGAGTAACATGAACTTCTAATAAAGCTTTGACATTAGCCAACATCTCTCGCCTTAAATCTGGCATCATCCCCCGCCATCCATACAATTCCAGATCGGGAGTGCCTAAACCCACTGTCTTAATACCCAATCGATCTCAGGTATAAACAGTACGCGGCAGATGATAATTTTGGGTAATCACGATCGCCTGATGTACGCCAAAAACTTTATGAGCGCGATATACTTTACACGGGCATAACTTGAGCATCGGCGATCGAAGAGATGATAGTCTAGTAAAGTCAAGGAAAAAGTGGAGCTTGAGGGATGAGCAATCTAAACTTTACGGAAGAAGATCGAGAAATATTAAATTATGAAAGATTTCACCATCCTCATCCCAGGGTCCAGTTGAAGATGGAAGTATTATGGCTTAAAAGTCAAAACTTACCTTTAAATATGATTTGTAGGCTAGCAAACATTTCACCTAATACATTGAGAAAATATTGTCAACAATATCAGGCTGGTGGTATAGAAAAACTCAAAGAAATTAACTTTTATCAACCCAAAAGTGAATTAAAATTACATCAGACAACTATCAAAGAGTATTTGAAATTGAATCCTCCAGCTACCATAAATGAAGCTGTAAATCAGATTGAAAATCTTACCGGAATTAAACGCAGTCCAACCCAGATCCAAAAATTCCTGAAATCAATAGGGATGCGATGTTTGAAAGTTGGGGCTATTCCTTCTAAAGCAGATCCCGATGAACAGGAAGAATATAAAATAAATAAGCTAGAACCCAGGTTAGAAGAGGCAAGACAAGGAAAAAGAGCGGTTTTCTTCGTGGATGCGGCTCACTTTGTCATGGGAGCTTTTTTGGGGATGATTTGGTGTTTTCAACGGCTGTTTATTAAGTCACCTTCAGGGAGAAAACGGTTCAATGTGCTGGGAGCATTAAATGCCATTACTCATGAAGTTATTTTGGTTACTAATGACAGCTATATCACTGCTATTCAGATTTGTGAACTTCTGCAAAAATTAGCTGACCTAGGACTGAGCATTCCCATTACTCTGGTTTTAGACAATGCTCGATACCAAAAATGTCGAGTTGTCCAAGATTTAGCTAAATCCTTGGAAATAGAATTACTATACTTGCCGACTTATTCGCCCAATCTAAATTTGATTGAAAGGCTCTGGAAGTTTGTTAAAAAGAAATGTTTATATGGCAAGTATTATGAGGATTTTACTCAGTTCTCATCAGCCATCTCTGAATGTCTAAATGATGCTCATCTGCAACATAAAAAAGAGCTTGATTCCTTGCTCACACTCCGCTTTCAGCATTTTGACAAAGCTCAGGTTATGACCGTTTAAAGTATAACAACTCTCATAAGTACTAAATCCGGCATAGTCTAGAGTAATATCTTGCATCGGTACGCCCAAATTGTGAGCGTACTCCTGCATCGATCGCACCTCATTATAATCAGTTCGGCTACTATCACCAGTCATCAGTAATTTCTGCACTCGATCGAGATGATAAAGTTCAACCGCTGCGGTAATTCTGCTGGCTAAAAAAGGTGTCGGCTGCCCATTTTGCAGCAGTCCTGCCCCAAAAACAATCCCTACCCGCTCTTGGGGAACTTGTACGGGTTGCAAATAACGGAGATTTTGAGTACTAATATTGATATAAGCTGTGGCGACTAGTGGCTGTGCCAAGACACTAACGATCGCACCCAATACCAATAATTGAAATAACCGCAACGTCTTAGTAGATCTTTTAGAGATTCTTGACCTTAATATCCATTTGCAGATGTTCACTCTTGCGCCCCTTCCTTACTCTTTCCTCCCATCAGTACAGATGACGAAGGTACGGAGTGATGATTATTTGTGTAGGGTTCGGGTTCGGTGAGTTCAGCCGCAGGTAACGAGTCACGATAGTTGTCGGCGTAAGCGTCCTCTTCGCCATCGTCTAAATGATCTGCTGGAGCCGAGCGGAACCGCTTCCACAGCAGCACACCCCCAGTGACTAGAATCGCGCCCCCACCGACTGGTAATAGCCAGGGCGGTACGACTAAACCATTACTTTTAGCTGGAGCCGCTTCATCCTGATGTTCGTCAGCAGCAGGCTTTTCGCTCCCGCCCCGCAGCGACTGGGCGTATAGTTGCGTCCCCCGCTGAGTCACCACCATGTCACCCGCAAATAAACCCGTCTTCACCTCTACCATGTCCCCGGTAGTCCGCCCTAATGCAACTTCCGCCGCTTGGAAAGCATTCCCATTCTGGACGTAGACGACTTTTTTACCATTGGCATCGACTACCGCCGCAACCGGAATCGCCAGTAGCGACGCAGCCGTTTTAGCGGTAATTACTTCTAGTTCGGCAAACATCCCTGGTTTGAGCAACCCGCTGGGATTACTAATTTCTGCTTGCACGGGGACGACTCTGGTTTCACCTTGAGTGTTGTGATCTCGTGAGAGAAAAATAAACTATGAAAGAGCGGGGTAGGTGGAGATCGTCACCGGATGTTGTTTAGCAAACAAGGTGGTAAACAACTCGGCAGCAGCAAATCCTTGCTGTAAGCGTTCATGAGCAAACAAAATTAGCTGTTCAATTAAGGCTTGACTCTGCTGTCGGCAGACAGCTCCAATGGATTGAATAGGAGTGGTCGAGGATTGACCATGACCTGGAATCGATGGTGGCAGGCAAGCTAAATGCAAGAGTGAATACGCCACAAACACTAAACACCAATGGGCTTCAATGGCTGCAAATGAACGTGTGCGGTATTCGTCAAGCCCAAGAAGTTGTTTGCTATCCCGATAAAAGGTCTCAATTGGCCATCTGAGCAAGTATTTGGCAACCATTTGAGCCGCTGACCAGTCGCAGCGATTGGTGATGAGAACAGCATAAGTCCCAGTCAATTCAGGGTTGTCAAAGCTAATCGTCAGACGGACTTTGCCCAGACTATCTAGCCGGACGCAGAAAGTGAAACACCAATAACTACGCTGGTCAATGTCAACTTTTTTGTATGAATGGGGTGGGATTAGAGGTACTAAATCCTCCACCTTGACGTGAGGTGTCGGAAAGAGAATCGGCATTCCCGCTGCATCTTGAAGTTGAAAACTCCCAGTTTCCAACTTGCGATTGCGCTTGAGGAGACTAACCCAATCAATTTGATGCTCTGCCAGGGTATTGACCAGGGCTGGGGTCAAATACCAGCTATCCATCAACATGGTTGTAAATGCTACACCCTGCGCCAATGCTTTTGCTAGCAACGTCTGAGCGATCTCAATTTTAGTCCGAAAGTGCTGATGCCGTTCCAGAAAATCTGGGTCTTCTAGCAATTTGGCATCGCATTTTTTGTGAACTTTAGTTCTCTCTTTGGCTGTTTTGGGAATTTCTTGGGCTGGGAAATGTTTCAACATGAACCGCTCCCATTCCGTTACTGTCTCGTAGCGTCGATACACTTCTGCCTGGATTGGCATTCGCACCGCACCGCTAAGATAATGGCTCGTGACGAGATTATGTGCTAGTGGATAGCTGCCGTCACAATGGTCATAATGGCGATCCACATATTCAAACAAGCTCCCCACATGCTCGCATAATGTATCATCCAGGATAAAGTACGACTCCATTGCTGCCCTTCTTACTCCGGTTGTCTGCTCCAGTATGTACTCAATCCGAAATCGATTCACATCTGCTGGTTGCCACGGTGACTCACCCATAAACCGCGACAGGTTACTTTTATCTGCGCTGTTGATGATACAACGGCTAATATTTGCCAAGCTTTTATTCTCCAGTACTATCAGTCCAGTTAGATAATTCTGAAAGTTTTGATACTGGCGGACATCGTTGAATAAATGCCGAAATGCCTGAGCATGTTCGCTCACGATTGGTGCTGGAGCTACTATGGGTAGTTGCATATGCCCTCTAGTGGGAGTCAAACCCTACTTGCGCTTTCTCCATTATCTCTCTCTTCTTTTTTCTCTCACGAGATCACAACACTCAAGTTTCACCCTGTACGGACGTGCCAATTTGGGTAATTCTACCTTCAAAACTTTGGTTCGGTAGGGAGGCTACTTTGACGCGGATCTGTTGACCGTTTTTGACCGATCCTAAATCTTTCTCATAGATATTCGCCGTCGCCAAAATCCGCCCGTCGTTAATAATCGTCATCAGTTTACCACCCGCATCCTGCAAGGATTGACCGATACTGACATCGCGGCTGGCAACAATACCCACAATCGGCGCGGTGATAGTTACCAGTCCTTGGGCGTTGGCGGTGCTGCCCAATTGTTGAAGTCGAGTTTGATAAGTAGTGGTACTGAGCTTGAGTTGAGACTGGGCGATGACTACATCTGATTGAGCGCGTTTGAGTTGCGCTTGGGCTTCTAAAACATCGCGACGAGTTTCAGCGCGTTGTAATTGTGATTGCGCTTCAGCAACTTTAGTTTGAGAATCTCTTAATTCGCGGTAAGGTAAGTCTACCTCTGCCTTTTTAACATCACTTTGAGCCTGTACTACTTGGGGTAAACTTTTGGCTTTGGCTGCATCAGCTTTTGCGCGTTCGAGTTTACCTTTGGACTCCAACATTTGTCGTCTAGCTAGGGCACCTTTGTTAACTAATTCGCTGTCTCGATCGTATTGTTCTTGAGCGATAGTTACTTCAGTATTCGCTCTAGTTATTTCGGCATTGGCGATTTGCTGCTGAAGTTTGAGATTGTTCTGAGCTACTTTCAGAACTCCGCTCTGACTAATTATCTGCTTATCTCGATCGAATTGGGCTTGAGTAGCTATTAATTTAGTCCGCGCTTGAGCGACTTCAGCGTTAGCAATTGTTTGCTGTTTTACTAAATTAGCTTGAGCTAATTGCAAGTTAACCTGAGCTTTTTGCAATGCTCCTTGAGCGTCGGCTTGTTTGCCTTGAGCATCTACCCGCAAGTTAGCTAACTCTGGTGAAGCAATTACAGCCACAGGTTGACCCTTCGTAACTTTACTCCCAGGCTTAACTAATAACTGCACTACTTTACTAGTTAATGGTGCAGTTACATCAACTTTTTGGTCGGGTAAAGTTTCAATCTGTCCGGTAGTTTTCAACCCAATATCTAACGGCTGATTTTTAACTGGCTCGACTTTAATTCCTAATCTTTTAGCCGTCTGAGCATCAACGTTTACAGCCCCAGTAGCTTCACCACCAGCCTTGAATGAACTCGCACCACTATGATCGTGTCCGGCACCTGCGATCGCGATTTTAGGACTAGATACTGTCGTTAATATAATTAATGATAATAATAATTTTAGTTTAGTCGATCGCATGATAATGAGCGGTGAAAGTTAGCTATATCCAGTCAAGAGCATGGGGGAAATCCTACTACTTCTCGATTTTCCCCATATATATTCAGAGAGACATTTAGCTCTCAACCGCTCTAAGAACGACGTAAACCAGTTCTGCCAATATTGACAAATCGATCGTTAGGCACTTGCAATTTACCACCACTAGCATTGCGATTATCACCAGCAAATTTCACAGCTAGATCGTAATGCCGATCTGTGCCCCACACGCTGACATTATTCAGTTCGATATCGATTGCTGCACCAGATTCAATTGCCCGATTGAAGCTTAGTTCTACAGTCGTCCCAGAGACGCTGACATTTACAGGTAAGCTTTCACCTGTTTTATTGTCGAAAACTGCAACTTTTTGGTTGAGCGTAAATCCGGCTGGTGCGGTAAGCTTCACTGCGGATACAGATTTGGAATTGGCGGGAACTGCGAACCGGAGTGTATGACGAGCGATGCTAGCCCGCTCAGAGGGAAAAGTATTGTGGCTGTAAACATAGGGGAGAGTGTTCTCAGTTTGGCTCTGTGCGTTAGCACTAGTTGAAACAGTAGTTAGTGCTAGGGTAACTAAAGTAGCGATGGAGAATAAACGATGAGAACGCATGTGCTTGACCTCTGGTGAACTTGGTGGTTGGTCTCATCATTGCAACGATATGTGAAATTTTAGTGAAATTTAGACATATTTGGTAAATTCTTTCAAAATATGCGGTGGACACCAGGATCGCAAGATCTCAACACTGGATAAATTTAGCTTTCAGATCGAGGTTGTGCAGACCGTCAGGCGACTAAGTTTATTGTTTTGAGATCTCGATCGAACTTATTTTGAGTTAACTTAACGTCCGAGCGATCTTAACTGCATTTCGACACGACCCAGTAACTTTGACATTACTACAATCTTAGCGGGATGAGATGAAATTAAGATGAAATGGTTGGAGTCGAGATTTCACGTTAATTTCATCTAGCTCAGGGATGATGGTGATCAAGATGAAAATTTTGCTAATTGAAGACGAACCAGACTTGGGTGCCATCATCCAAACCAGCCTCGCTCATCACCAATATGTTGTCGATTGGGCACAAGATGGCAAAACTGGCTGGGAATATTTAACTGACAATCGTTCGACATACTCGTTGGCGATTATCGATTGGATGCTGCCCAAAATGTCTGGCATCGAGATCTGTAAACGGTTACGGGCAGAAAAATATACTCTGCCAATCCTGATGTTGACGGCTAGAGATCGAATGGAAGATAAAATTACGGGGTTAGACGCTGGAGCCGATGACTACCTTGTCAAACCATTTGGGATGGAAGAACTCCTCGCTAGACTCCGCGCTCTCCAACGTCGCGTTCCCACCTTTCAACCCGACAGGTTGCAACAGGGTAATCTCCGACTTGACTATGGTAATAATGCAATCGTCATTACCAACCCAGCAGGAACGGAACAGTCTGTCAGTCTGACAGCTAAAGAATTTCAACTGTTAGAATACCTGATGCAACATCCAGATCGTACCCTCACCCACGACCAAATTCGCAATCGGATCTGGGCACTCGATTCGGAGTCGGCGAGCAATGTTGTCGCCGCCCAAATTCGGTTATTGCGGAAGAAGTTAGCTGAATTTGGCTGTGAGGAAGCAATTGAAACCGTGCGTGGATTCGGTTATCGGCTAAATTCATCAAAGTAGATTCAGCACAATGCGTCAAAATCGACTGTTCAATCGTACCCGCATCCAACTAACTGTTACCTATGCACTGGTCATTGGTTTAATTACAGTGCTCTCTGGCTCGGCGATTCATTTAGTAATGGTTCGCGCATTTGCCCGCACGGTCGATCGTGAATTAAATACTTTAGCTGGCACCGTTCATGATACCTTAGAAGCTGTCTTAATCCAGCCAGAAGTAGTTGAGCCAATAACAATGAATTTACTCCCTGGATTGTGTGTAGTAGGCAAAGAATGTTCGCCAGTTAGACCTCATTCCAAAATTGCCGAGCTGACTCACAAACAAGGCTACTGCCTGCGATTATTAAGCTTAAAAGGTCGAACTATCGCAACGCTGGGGGGGACAAAACACAAGTTTACTGATGAGATCCCCACGATGCAGTGGAAGACAATTACTGACAATCGCGGCGAACGCTATCATATTCATACACTACCACTCAAAACGCTCGACAATCGCGACTGGGGTTATCTTCAAGTTGCCCAATCTTTCGATCGATTGGATGAGTACATGAGTAGTCTGCATTTGATTCTGATTTTTGGTGTCCCACTGGCAATGTTACTTATTGGTGGGGCTAGTTGGTGGCTCTCAGGTTTGGCAATACAGCCAATTTACCAGTCTTACCAGCAAATTCAGCAATTTACCGCTGATGCCGCCCACGAACTCCGAACGCCATTAGCTGTCACCAGAATAGCTGTAGAAAGTGCTTTAGATGTCGCAGTAATCGAGCCAGAAACCCGTAATAATTTAGAGATTGCCCAGCGTCAAGTTCGCCATCTTACTTGTCTGGCTGAGGATTTACTCTGGCTATCGCGGTTGGAAGCCAAGCAATTACCCGTGCAGTTTCAGCCCTGCTGTTTGAACGATTTAGTCAGCGATTTAGAAGAAGAATTAGCTCCGCTGGCGATGGCACATTCGTTGGCGGAGCCTCTCGAAAAGAGAATCGATCTACGCTTAGAAATTCTGGTTAGCCAGCCAATATATGTCATAGGCGATAGTGATAGGTTATATCGAGCGATCGCTAATTTGATTCATAATGCAATTCAATATACTCCTACCGATGGAGTAGTCACGATTCGATTAGAATCATCAGAACGTAACGCAATCCTCACCATTCAAGATAATGGAATCGGAATTTCCGCTGACGATTTACCACACATTTTCGATCGCTTTTATCGAGTGCAAGCCGATCGATCGCGGAATACAGGCGGAACGGGATTGGGTTTAGCGATCGTGCGAGCGATCGTCCAGGCACATCATGGCAGTATCCAAGTGGATAGTCAACTAGATCTTGGCAGTACATTTATAGTGAATCTCCCAATTAAAGCCACTCCAATTAAAATATCTAGCCAGAATAAGACTATATAATTGCGATTTTCGAGCTAACTACAGAAAATCCTAATCTTGTCGGGTGTGTTAAATTTAGAATTATTAGAAACAAATTTCGGTGGCTATTACCTGACGGTACGCTGGCGCGAACGGTTAGATCGGCTTGGCTAGGCTCAATCGATTAATATTTGGGATACGAATGGTAAATTATGACTAAAATTAATTCCATCGAAGACATTTTCTATAAAGAAGGCGATATCATCCCAACGCCGCCGCGCACCTACACTGAGGAAGAAGAAGCCCAAAACATTGAAGATGAGAAACTAATGGCTGAAGTTGACATGGAAGGATGGGCATACGAACGATCGTATCGACATGAAGACTATGACGATTTGGGCGATATGCTCGCTGACGGCATCGACATTGACGATATCCCTGAGTCCTACTATACAAAGGGGAATAAACAAAAAACAGTATCTACAAATCCTGCGATCTTTATACAGTCAGACCCCGATAGTATAGAAAAAATTCCTTTCTAGTACGAACCTAATCCCATGCTCCAGTTCCAAGAGTTTGACTTAAAAACTGGTAAGGATCTCACGGACTTCCATCCAGAAGGAGATTCTCATTCTGAGAGGCTCCGCCAACGAACGCTAAGGGTAAAATTAGTCGAGAATTGCTATTTAGAAAAGTGGCTCCAAACCCATCAGATCGAACCGCAGAGTTTGTATGTCGCGAACTTTTACAACGGAGTAAATGACTCAGATCGACTACGGCTAGAAGCTAAAGGCAAATATCTCATCTGTACCAGTGGCAAATCTGGATATTTCACAGACAGATTGACTGCCGAGCTGATTGCCAAAGGGGACAAGAACCGCAACATCCAACCGATTTACGCAGATGGCAAGCGCAGTGCCCACAATGCAGTTGCCTATGGCTCGCTGGTCATCAGCGACGGGAAAGCCGCTACGCAGACGAAATCTGGCAACACAAGGATATTAATTATCGATGACGAGCAAAGAGCGAGTGGTGCAACTCCACTTCTAGACCACGAAGGTCGCAAAATTCCCACCAAAGAATTAGCCCACCTCTATGACAAGATGGGGGACGGAACGATGTTAGCATCGACCAAACTCCTACGTGGACTGTTGTTAGATAAAGAAATACTGCTGGCGATCGTTGGCGGAGCCTCTCCCCTGGAGAATCGTGGCTTGCAACAAAATGAAGATGTCGTCGATGATGAGTTAGGTGACTTAGGCGAGTGGATCGATACAGCATTTGGGGATAGTTACGATCCAGACTTAGCCGGAAAGCTGCTCGAAGAATATCAGCATACAGGCAGAATCGCCAATTACTTTGTAGATTTGCAAACTGCCCAAACGATCGAGCGAAACATCGATCGAATCGCCCGCAGTGCCGTACTCCAATTTCGTGCCGCCACGCCAGATTTACCTGGAATTGCCAAAGGTACAGTAGCTACTAGCTCCTGGTGCGAACGTTTGGGGGTAGATGCGATCGTCTCAACTAACGACATTAAGGGCGACGACGGCAGACTCAAGCAGCCAGGGATTATCGAACTAGACAGCTTTTGGTGGGTCAACCGGAAGATTAAAGCCGAATATTCCAATCAATCGGTGGGTGCCCAAGTCAAGGGCACCATCCCCGATGCAACTCTCAACGAACTCAATCCAATGATGGCAGCCAAAGCCGCCGAGCTTGCCGATGTAGCGATCGATAACTGGCAGGTGGCAGCTAAATTTGTAGCCAAAGAAGAAGCAAGACGCGATCGCGAGCTAGTTATCGATACGCCTGAAGGAATCGACGGTGTGGATGATGATGAACCACGCAACAATCGATCGACACTTGCCACGCTGCTCAAAGCCGACAAGTACGGACAGCTCAACCAACTGCCCAATATCGGTCGCCAGCTTAACAAGTCACTTAGGCGCGACAGGTTGGATGTAGCCACCAGTGGAATCGTCGTCCCCGCTGCGATCGCCCAGCATCATAGTAAATTGGAGCCGTGGGAGATCTGCAATCGCGATCTACCTCACGGCGCGATCGTTGCGTACTATCGATCGCCATTTCCCAATGTCGGTGCGGCGGCAATTGCGATTAATAACTTAGAAGTATTGCGCGATCGCGACCCCGAAGCCTTCGATAAACGCGGCGTAGTCTATCTGAATCCCTGGACGGCAAAACACATTGCAATTACCGATTTTGATGGCGATCGCAATGGTTTCTTCGTCGGTTATCTAGCAAACGACGATCTCCCCCACCAACTCCGCGAGCAGTTAGGCAATTTACCCCTTACAGGTAGCGAGCGGTATGAAGCAGGTAGAGATATTATCGCTCAAATAATCCTTCAGCCAGATTTAGAACGCGGGAAATTTCCGCTGTCAGTTAAGGAATTTATCGAAGCTAATACTCCCGATCGTAAGCCCTTACCGATCGCCAAAGCTAAAAAAGCCGACCACCCCTGGCATGATGGCGAACCGCTAACTCAAGCTATTTGGCGAGCTTGGGATATTACTGCTAACAACCCGACGGGCAAAGTTGCCAACCAGTCGATAATCTTACAATCCCTCGCATCCGAAACAGTCTACATCGAACCGCAGCGGAAGATCGGTTTGCTCAAGCAAGTTGGGGCAGCGTACAGTGAGATTCCAATTGAGGAGATTCCCAACGATGAGTATTTAATCGATCGTGGGTTGCCACCGATGCAGTTAGCAGCGAAGATCGAGAAGATCGTCCAAGCGAGTAAACAACTCGATAAATTACCAGCAGCAGAGCGATTGGCGTTTGCCGAGCGGAATTTAGGTAGTGTCAATCGGCTTCTCAAAAGCTATTGTGACAGTGCAGTTGCCAAAAATCTGCAAACTGCTGTCGATACAGCCAAAAGTAGCGTCGGCATTGATGAGACGATTCACCAATTCGGCGAACGCCTTCAGTACAAGTCTCACCAACTCCGTCAGAATGTCAAAAAGCCCGATATTTACCTCACCCGCGACCTCCCCACCAATACCCAAGAACCGATCGGCTGGGCGGTAGAAACTGCGAACCGATTTTACAATGGTGGGCAACAGCAGCCAGAATTACAAGAAATCGAGTCAGAAGATTTAAATAAACGGTTTCGTTCGCTGGTGCCAATTACCCATAATGACGCTCAGAAAGCAGTTTTAGACGAGTTCGCCCGTCGATATCGTAACTGTACTAAGGCGATCGGGCAAGTTAGAGAGGGTCTCCTGGGTATTTGGTGATAAGCGTTACTTGTATTAAGTCCTGTAACGCTTTCAAGACCGATCGCTGCCGAAAACCGTAGCCTAAGATACATTTTCTACCACAAACCCAGGAGAGCCGTTAGAGATAGACTAAATAAAGAATTAGCACAAGACCAGCAACCGACACTCACAATCATCTCTAGTAGCGGTAGAAGCTTTGAAATTCAACGGCTTTGTGATGCGGACATAACGGGTAATTCACCAGTTTGGAACTTAGTTGATGGTGAAAGTGACACTAAATTCGAGATATATCGCGATTTCCCAAAGGGAACGCTACGCGATCGGGGAAACGATTTTAAAGAAGATTATATCGTCTGTCTAGCAATCGATGCAGCAACGAAAATCACAATCGGGTATGTTACCCCAGAATCAGCAACAATTAACAATCTAGATAAATACAAAATTGGGGGACTTGATGGCAAAAAGTGTTTATCTGTCTCAAATTCAACGATTGAATTCCATCCGCCCTATGCTCTAGAAAATGATGTAGATGCGGTATTTGCCATTGCAGACAAGGTACTGAGCGAACTGGAAAACTCGATTCCCAACGACAAACGGATGCAGTATGCCTCTGCTGCGTGGCATTCCAGCGCAGGTATGGGCATGGCTACCAAAATCTTTGCTAATGAAATTAGCCAACACCTAAATAGCGTCCCGCCGATCGCGCTCAATCGTCCTACGGCAGCCGCACTAGAGTTACGAGCTGGAGCGGAACTGGCAATTAGGTTCGATCGCGATTTACATGTGAGTGCGATCTCACCAGATGGCAGCGTCCGCGATTTGGGCTTGACTACTTACGGCGATTCACCGCTAATTACCCCTGGCACGGTGGTAGCTGCTAAGATCGTTCGACCCCTCGATCCGAAAATCCACATCCGCACCGAGCTAGGAGAATTCGTCGTCAATCCTGCCCCCGCTATTAGCCAGATTCAGATCGAAGACTTCACAGGTAAGTTTGCCTTCGACCGTCGGGGCAAAGATATTGCCGTGGATTATCTTGGTTCTGGCGGACGACGAATACCGATCGGAGTACTGGGGCGAGAGTTAATCAATAAAGAGTCCAAAGCCAAGCTCAACAGTGGCACTCATCTACTCAAAGGCACACTATCGCGTGGTTTGAGTGAGAAAATTCTTGAGATTCAAGTCCAACGCCTCATCGACCATCAGCCCGTCGCTAGGATCGATCGTGGAGAACTCATGCCACTGCCGCAGCAATCTATGCCGCTGAAGTCTCATGCCCCAGCCGTCTCATCCGAGCGACACTATCCGACAGCAGGAGAGTTGCGGCAGCTCTATGGTGTTGCGGAACTGGCTGGAGATGTGGCGAAAATGGCAGAAATCAAGAGCTTGGGAGTGCTGCTTAATGACATTTATCCCGATGGCGATCGCGCACCTGATGATTTTTCTCATTGGGCTGTAGAAATTCCGGTGCCCGAACGAGAAATAACCGAACCTCCCTCTAGATCGACAGAGCAAGAACCGACTGTAATCGTACCCGTTAGTAAAACAAAGAGTTCTATCGTAGTAAACCCAGCTCAAACTGAAAATATCGGTCGATCGATGTGATGCTTCACTAATAAATCGATCGCTGGAGATTGTTACTTTGTCAGCTATCCCTGACTAAATACTCAACTTTAAATCGACGCGGGCGATTACCTAACGGTAGGCTACGCCAACGGAATAGGTCGAGCGGAAAATTTTATCGTCAGTATCGTCAGCAAACCTCGAAACCCGCTCGTGTTCTGCCGTTCGATCGCTGACGATATTTTTAGTACGATCGTCAGCAATTGAAATATCGTCGGCAATATCGTCGGTAGTATCAATATCGTCGGCAATATCGTCAGCCCTAAGATCGTTGCCCTGACTATTTTCTGGTGAAGGCAGACCCTCAACTGACGATACCGACGATAAAATTACGAGTTTGTCTAACACGATCGTCCGAGTTCCCGCTTTTTTTAAGTCGCTCCTCTCGGACTTCGCTTCCCAAGTCCCTGAGAGCGGGCGATTACCTCACAGTGCGGCTACGCCAACGAGGTTTGTTACCCTCGAACATCCCCGATCGCCAGAGCAGTTAACTAATTTATTGGGCGGCATAGCCGCATTTAAACGAGGGAGCGCAAGTGAAATTGCGCTCCCTCGTTTATTTATCTGGAGGAATTATGGACATCGAAGCCGATTTACTCACTGAACAGCCGCTCGAATCCTCAGAATACTTGCAATTTTTGGAAGAATTAATCCTCGACATTTGCGAGTCATCCCATAACGATCGCCAAGATTATTATCACTCCGATCCTCAATATTAATTGCCGCTCGTTCACCTATTCCTCTGTTTACCGATCGTGTCTTTCTGTCTCTGATGTCCGAGTACTAATTTCAGTAAATCTTGAGTGCGAGGCAGCTACTTCGCACTCAAACATCTCAATAAAAACAAATCTCATGATAGCACTACCTACTCCTCAAACTTGTTGTGAATGCCCGATGGCGCGACCGCTGTACGAAGACCGATTTTGCTGTGGCAACAACCTATCCAAAGTCGTTCGCGGTCATTTCCCTGCCACCGCAGAATGTCACGATGCACTAAGCGATCGTCCTCATCGTTATTTCCAGCCGCTACCGCTGCCCGATCTCCAAGGACTAGATCCAGAGTGGGTTTGCGATCGTATCCACTTGACATTAAATTGGCTGGATGTTGATGACGACGCACCAGGAGCAAAAGACGGTGAGATTGCCATCGAAGTCTGCCACCAAGACTTACGCATCGCCTATTTGCGGCACGATACCGATGCCTATTATTGCACTCGACTGGATGGACTGCGATCTTCCGACCCTTATTGGCTGGCATTGCATCTGATTCATCCTGACTACTTGGATCGAGTACCTGATGAGATCGTAGCCGATCGATCGCTCGTCCCCGAATACTTCTAGGTCTTTGGCAATTCCAAATTATGAGGAAGTCATCGGCAAAGCCGAATTTAGATGAGCTTTTTATAGCTCATATCGATCTTTAGACTTCCAGGAAAAAATCAATATGTTCGCACGTCTGACTTCTGCCTACCGCCACTTCATTTGCTTGCGTTCGGGTGAATTTGAATGCCGCAAGTTCTCGATCGGTGAAGCAATTCTCGAAGTTTATTACGAGTTTTTGGCTTAAACTATCGACCTCACTAGCTCGCAGATCGAGGGATCTGCGAGCTGTTTTTTGTGCGTTCTCGGCAGAGCCGAATCTACCTGACCGATCTATTTTCTTTAGGAGTTTTTATCATGACTAATTCTCAACCCGTCCGCGATCGCTTTGCCTCACCCGAATATTCTAATCCCGATGCCAAGTTGCCATTCATTCAATCGTTGCGTGGTGAGAATCCAAGTGAGTGTGGTTTCTTTATAAGTCTCGACCAAATGGCAAAAGCGAGCTGGTTCAACGTGCCCGAAACTTTGGATAGTTATACCTTCTCCAGCGGTGCGATCGAAAAAGGCGTGTTATTGAGCCAACCTCGAATGCTAGTAATACCCAAGTCGAGACTACTAGCCGCTCGCACTGTCAAAGGTGATAATGGCAACTCAGAGATAGAGCTACTTGGTGAATACCGCGACTTCAAAGGTCAATCTGGTATTACCAACATCCAGATCTTTGAAGTGCTATTGCTCGATCTCGATAATTGCCCCCTGCACGAAATCCCTTTGCAGTACATCGCTAAAGGTTCTACGCAAGCCACTTTTGCAACGCACTATCAACAGTTTCTTCTAGAGATAACTATGTGCCACGCCCAAGCTAACGGGATCTCCACACGTCCTCGGACGCTGGAATTTAACGCTCTGTGCGTGTTTCAGTTCGAGGTCGTGCGCGAACTGGCAGGTAACGGACAGAAAGCCTATGCGTGTAAGATTGCCAGTCATACCAAGCCCACGATCGATAACTGGGAGAGCTTCTTTCTAGGTCGCAATGACGATCTAGCAAATCGAACACTGCAATTGCTGGATATCCCCGTCAGTAACGCAGTCTTCGCCGCAGCCAAGCCAGTCGCCCAAATCGCTCCTGCTCCCGAACCTGTCGCCACTCAGATCGATGACGATGAGACAGAGGACATCCCGTTCTAGCCACCTTCTCCATCGACCCCGATTACCTGCGAACTTCCCATAGCTCGCAGGTATTTTTTATTAACTGGAGGTTTTATGTACGCATCCACAGCAGGAATCGGATCGAGTTTACAAAGATTGCGAAGATTTCCAGATTATCAACACGATCGGTTGTTAATTCTGGCGGGTTTAGAAATGACGATCGCTTACGAACTTCTAGAAGCTCGTAAGCGAATTTGGAGTTCGATCTTTTGGAAACGGAGCAATAGTGCTACCAAATTTGCAGTCAACAAAAAGATGGAAGGCATTGCTTTTGATGCAGGTACATCGATTATTAATGCTGGCAAACTGCTTAACCAGTACTATGACGAGCATGGAGTTGAAGAAGGAGATCGAGCAGCTTGGAGCGAAATCATCATGTCTTTAATAAGTGCCAATCGCTGGCATAAAGAACAATTTGGTAAAGACTGCGATCTCAAGCAATTAACTATAGATATCTAAGTAAAAACCGTCTTGTCGCCATGATTCCTAAAGCAATAATCCAAAATCATCTAATCCGCCAAGTCTATTTAAGTAACGCCGAAATCTTTTCACCACGATTCGATTATGAAGAGGCTTGCATGAGCGCAGAAGGCAGAGAATTTCACGTCGATCTCGACGAAGCAATCGGCAACTATTTCTGGTGGGAAGCGATCTCAATCGAAGTATTGTTAAAACCCGATGTCAAAGCCGCAGATCTTAACTACGAATCAGATCCCGTATTCTTAACCGCTCGACAGGCATGGTTCGATTGTGCCCAGACAAATAACATCACCCCCAATCCGATTGAAGTGCTAGAAGTCTGGCTGGTTTCTGACTGGCTCTATAACAAACTCGACTGCCAAGACGAATCGGTTGTTACCTGGAAGGGACTGCCACTCTGGGGGAGAACTAGTACGGGCTTGCCTGTAGATCGTGAGGATGTTATCGAAGCAATTGCCAGACTTTGATGTCCTGGAATGACAACGAGAACCATCGGCAAAGCCGAATCTAGCTGAAGCAATATTGCTTTTTGCTCACACATCTTTTGGAGGATTTTGCTCGTGTTAATTACAATTTCTGGCTCGATCGGTCGCGCTCCTCAATCTTTATCCCAAACCACAGATGGTTTACCAGTCCTCGAAGCTGCTCTAGCAGTGCCGACTGTCGAGGGTAAGGATTGGTTTGCACTGCAATTTGCAGATGCCGCTTTGATTCGATCGGTTCAGCAAGTGCGTAAAGGCGATGCGCTTGCTGTTACTGGCGAGCTGTGGTTCGAGCCGATCGCGTCAGAACCCGACCGCTTCAAGCCTGTGGTTTCTGTTTCTGACTTGCAATTGTGTGAGTTGCCAGTTGCCTACTATCGCGGTTCGATTTCCATTCCCACCACTCACCCTATTTTTGGAGCATTCACATGAACACTGCCATTTCCAACCTCATCATTCTGACCGCTGAAGTTAGCGAAGACAAGATCGTTGGTACTGCGCTCGATGGAGCTATCAAAGTGCTGTTTGCGGTTGACGCGAGCGAAGTCAACCAGCGGTTATTCTTACCTGAAGCCAATCTCGTCGTCTTCGGCAAGTTTCGGCTCGGTCGCGATGCTTGCACTGTCGGGATCTCGATCTCCAGTGTCATCACCGTCGTCTCTCTACCTGTCGCAGTTCCCAGCGAAAGCGCAGCACTAGTCGAGCTAGTTGCCCCAGTTGCAGAAACTGCTACAACCAAGCGGAAAAGCTCGACTACTCGGAACAAGAAAGCTGCGAAGACCCCAATTGCTGCTTGAGATCTCGTTGCTCGAACAAACCCGATCGTCAAGAAACGATCGGGTTTGTTGGTTTATCGATCGCATCGAGACGCGGCATAGCCGCAGTTGTCTGAAGGATCTCCAATCCTGCCGCTAAATCTATCTGGGTTTGGCGGCTTTCTCGTATCCATAACTATTCTTGAGGACAATATCGTGAAAACCGGACTAACTCTCATCGAACTCGCGCAAGAACTCACGGCTCAACAAGAGACTAAGCGAGACTTCCACGCGCCCACCTCTAGCTTGACTATGCTTAATAATGGCAACTTTCATCTCGAAACCAATAAAGGTCATGAAGAAATGCCAGCCACCGATTATGCCCACGCTCAAATGGCAAGCCGCATCCAGGTTCCCAAGCCCTATTACGATCGGATGCGCTCGGAAGCACCAGAACTCTTGTCAACCAATATAAATCACTGGCTGCGAAAAAAGCAGAACGAAACTTCGCTGATTCGTACTCTGCGTGGCAATGTACGTGCGTTTCTTTCTAATCGCTATCGGATCGTAGACAACCACGAGATTCTTGCGATGGTCATGCCTGAGCTGGCTGAAATGGGCGATGGTATTCGGATTGCAAGCTGCAACGTTACGGCGGAGAAGATGTATCTCAAAGTTATTAACACCAACATCGAAGCTGCTATCTCTGTTGGCGACCCAGTTCAAGCGGGATTCGTGCTATCGAATGGCGAGCTAGGCAACGGCTCGATCTCGGTCGAACCCTTTATTTACCGCCTAGTTTGCACCAATGGCTTGACGCTCAAAGATGCCAAACAGCGGAAGAACCATGCGGGCCGTGCGAATGAAAGCAACGATTTATATGCTTCGGATACCGTCCAAGCGATCGATAATGCCTTCAAGTTAAAGATTCGTGACTTGGTACGAAATGCCATCAGCATCACCACCTTCCGCAATGCTGTTGCCGATCTGCAAGCATCTAAGAATGACACGATCGCGGGTCATCCTGCCAAAGCCGTTGAAGTCACTGCCAAAGCGATTGGACTGAGTGGCGATGAATCCAGTCTGGTTCTCAACCATTTGATTCGCTCTGGTGACTTATCGCGGTTTGGGATGTTGAATGCGGTTACTCGGACTGCTGAAGATATCGAATCTTACGATCGGGCAACTGAAGTCGAGCGGCTGGGTTCGAGCGTACTGTATTTGCCTCACTCAACATGGCGCGAGGTCGCAACTGCAAGTAATTAGTTAAAATGGAGAAATCCCAGTAAATGGCGTTACTGGGGCTTCTCAAGCATTAAACAATGTTACTACTACCAGGATAACACTATGTCCCTGACGATCGAAACCGAACTCAAAGATATCTTTGCCAAGATCGACCAACGCCTCGACCGCATGGAGCAAGGCATTAATGAATTAAAGTTAGGTCAATCTGAAATCAAGGGAGAGATTAAAATTCTCGATACCAAGATCGATGGCTTGACTACAAGAGTAAACAGTCAAGAATTTCTATCGCGGACGATCGTGGGCGGTTTAGTTCTCATCATTCTTGGTGGCGCAGCCAAAATGTTCTGGAACTTCCCTACTAGCCCATAGCTTTACTACCATAATCTCTCATCCGTCTAGCACCAGTCTTCAAATGTGACTGGTGCTTTTTTGTATTCTTACTCACATAAACAATCTCTAGGAAATAAGCATTATGTATGAATCGAACAATAAAAAAGTTGAGAAAATTGTCCGCATCATTCAATCTCATGGCTGTACTATTGAAGGCAAGAAAATCAGCTTAGACGATTTACAGTCGCTTTGCCAAGATCTAAATGATTCGGACAAAAAAGAGATTGCAGGTCTAATTCAATCCATTGATGATGAATTATTTCATCTCTATGGCGATCGTCAGTATCTAGATAGTCAAATTCAGTCTTTAGAACCAGCTAGAGAAAAATTAGCTCAGTTAGTGTAAACGATTTCTCTTTTGAAAATATGAAACTTGAAACCTACCAGATTACTGTTGATGAATATCTCGCTCGGCTCAACTATGCTGTCATTCGTGACGAAGGATTACAGAAGTTAATCCAATTAAAAAACCTTAAATTGGTTTTGGTTGAGGCACTCGACAACCACAAATATATCATCCAAGAAGTTACCTTGGGTGAGGCAGGGCAGCGATGGGATAATATCGATATCTCAACAGCGATCGCCAATATTCAAATGCTAGAAGGTGGTAATGATACTTTCTACAAAACCTGGCATGTTGATGATGTACTATCAATTAATTCAGATCTGAGTCGAGATTTGGCTCGATTAGTCTTACAAATGGCAATGGATAATCATGATGCCACAATTATCATATAGAAAAAGCTTACAATTCTGTTCCTTAATAAGATTTTTCATCGTGTATGTATTCTACAACATAAACTATTCCTAATTCAAGCTGCCGAATTTACCAACGCTGGGGTCGAACCCAACCTTGCAAGTCCCCACGCTCCCATTCCGATTTTTACCCACAATTACTTCCATCACTCCCCGGTCAAAACTATCGGCGTTGTAATACTCATCCCGATACAGCAATAGTCCCAAATCCATATCCTGCTCGATATCCCCTGAATCCTTGATGTCAGCCATGCCAGGACGCTTATTGCTCTGACTCTCCACCCCGCGATTGATCTGTGCCAACGCCACAAACGGAACATCAAACTCCTTGGCAATATCCTTAAACGCACCAGAGAATTTACCCACAACCTGCGCTCTATTCCCCGCCGCCCTGTCTCCAAGCTTTTGAATATAATCCAACACCACCAGACCCAATTCCCCTCTCTCGTGGCGAATTTGCCGCAGTACCGAACGTATTTTAGTAGGAGTCAGGGCAGAGGCGGGAGTATCATCAATGATGATGGGTAGCTCCGTTAATACCCCCAAAGCTTTTACCAGGGCTTCGTATTCATCGTTATAGACTTGATTGTGGATCAGTCGATGGGAATCGATACCAGTGTGCATCGATAACAACCGTTTAGTTAGCTGCTCCTTAGACATCTCCGCGCTGAAAAACACCACTGGCTGGTTCAAAGTGGTGGCAATTTGGTTGGCTAAATGACAAGCCAGCCAAGTCTTACCCATACTTGCCCTTGCCGCAACGATAATCAAATCCTGCTTGACCAAACCACCAATCAAACCGTCCAGATCTGCTAACCCCGTTGGATAAGCTGGCGAACTGCCCTCAGAGAGCTTCTGAAATACTGTCGCCAGACAATCGCCGATAGTCGTCGGTTTGAACTGCTCGTGTTTGTTGGTAGTCAGGTTAAAGATCTTCTCCTCCGACTGGTCGAAGATTGACTCTAGTTCGGTAACTGGATCTTGTCCCAACTGCACCAAATCTTGACCCACTGCGATTAACTGTCGCCGCTTATACTTATCGGCTACCAAAGATGCTAGATGGTCGATGTTAACGGCTGAAACCGTTCGGTCTAGTAGTTGTACTAACTTAGTCTGACCGCCAACTTTCTTGATTAACTTACGATCTGATAGCCAAGCACCCAAGCTCAGAAAGTCGGTGGGCTTATCTTGGCGGTACAATTCGGCGGCGGCGCGGTAGATAATGCCGTGAGCTTCAATGTAAAAGGATTCGGGCGTGAGTAGATCCACTACTCTACTCATGGCTGAAGGGTCGAGGAGAATGCCCCCTAAGATGTTTTCTTCAGCTTCGATATTGTGGGGATAATGGTCAATCATCTTGCGGTTTGAAGATACTGCTAAGTTGTTGGAGTTTATCGAGGCTGAGTAGTTCTTTAGCTGGTTGCTCTTTGGCTGTCACTACTTGATGGGCGGGTTTTGGGGATTGTTGAGGCACTTGGGGCACTAGTTCTGGTTTCGTCCAGCCTTCTTTAATCGCTTGGTTCAACCATCCACCAGGATTAGGGATGTCTTTCTTGCCAAGTTGCTCCTTGAGGGCTTCAATAGCATCAAGAACGGTGGCTTCAGTGGCGGATTTAATCGTCTTAGTGAGAGTGGCATTCAACTCGACTCCCAAGCGATCTAATTCAGCCTGAATCCGGTCGTCAACGACGGCTTTACGCTTGGTTGATATGGGCGTGACTTTACTAGCTAATTGTTGGTCTTTAAGGGCGGCTTGAAGATCTGCGATTAACTGCTGTTGGCGTTCGACTTGCTCTTGGAGATAATGAACTCGATAAACTTGTCCGGCTAGGGCTTCATTCTTGCGTTTGAGTTCTTGGTTCTCCTTTTCGAGCTGGGCGATTCTCTCTTTGAGCTTGGTGGTAACTTTCGCCCCAACAGTAGAGTTGGATTGAGCGATGGGGGCAGTTGGGAACGATCGTTGCTGGTTTCTCACCTCGGCGATGCGATGCTTGACCTCTGGGTATTTGTACAGGTAAGAAACACTCAAGTTGGCTTCTTTGGCGACGGTGGTAAAGTTGACTTTGGCATCGATCTTTTGAAGGCGTTCGATAGCTTTGTAAACCCGCTGTAGGGAGTCTTCTTTGCGGTCGGATTGGACTTGTTGGAGTTTGGCAATTCTTGCTTGTTTGCTCTGCTCTTTATCGTTCATGCTGCCTCCTGGTGTAGACCTGCAATGATGTCGTCGAGGCGGTCGGCTTGAGTACCAAATTGTTCGACTAGTACCTCTTGTCCGGCTGACATTGCTTTAGCTTGTTTGCCACGCAGCTCGTCACGAACGTTGATATATTCAGGTAATTTATCAATCGTGGCGACGAACGATTGACAGGTGTAACAGGCACGGAACTTATGACAATCCTGGTCGAGGGGTAGTCCACAATAACCATAGATGGGAGTATTAATGTGAGTGTCACCTAACTCTAGTTTGTGAGCAGTGGGATTCTCCCAGAAGGATTTGGGGAAGGACTCGTAGGCTAATCGATGACCATTGCTATTGACTAATGCCTTTTGGATGTGTCCAGCTTCTCGTTCCATCAGGGAGCAACTAACTTCGGTGTAGTAGGTACTGGTGGTGGCAAAGTTTTTGTGTCCTGCCCAGGCACTAACCACAGCTAAATCGTGTCCCTGCTCGAACAATTCGGTTAATCGCGTGGAACGAAGGAGTTTAGATTGAAACTTAGCAAGTTTACCGTTTTCATCCCGAATATCTAGAGCTGTAATTAGTGTTCTAATAGCTATTAATAATGGACTTCGGTTCTCGGATTGAATCACTCTCTTAACTGCTTCTAATTTCGTCTGAGATGGCTCAGTCTTAGATAGGTTACGGTAGTGACAAAATAAGTAATCCCATTCTTTACCCCACAAATTCTTGATATATTCTTGCTGTTCTTGAACTACCTGAGCGATGGTTCTGCTAATTGGGATCTCATGACAGTCTTTACCCTTTGTTCTGCTCCAAACTAGCTTCCAATATTGTCCTTCTTGAACTAGACAATCCTGTCTGAGTAAAGCTAGTTCTAAAGGGCGCATCGCCGAAAAATAACCAATCAGCCACATTCTAGCAATAGGATCTGGTAGTAAATGGAGGTTTTCTTCAATCCGCTTTCTGACAAGATCCGCTATCGGGTCGGGATTTCCACAATGCCGTTTGGGATAGTCGGCATGGCGGATGACATCTGGGTCGATATTAAACCAGCCTTTGATAGTTCCTACGGTAAAAAAATTTCGTAGTCCACCTAATTTCTGCCTTTTGCCTTCTTGCTCTATGGCTAAGTAATCGAGAATTATATCTCTGTTGATTTCATCGAAGCTAGATATACATTCATTAGTTAAGTATCGCGAGAAAAATCTTAAGCTCGACAAATGATGCAAAATTGTTCCAAAAGCATTCTCTACCTTGCACAAATAACGAATATAATCTTTGACTCTACATTTATACCAAGTTAACTCGAACTCAGTAAAGTTAGCAAAAAGAGGCTGATTGTCTCTATCATCAAAATTTGGGCTAATCGATCTTAAATCCCATACATCATCATTCCAGTCGAAAATCTTGACTGATAAAGGAGCATTGCTGTAGCGTGAAAGATTAGATCTGCTCAGAATGATAGAGTCATACTGAGGCTTCCTGCAAGTATGACACCTAAACCGTTTTTTATTCCCTTCAAGTGTCTCATTTAGGTACATATTTTGACTATGGCACTCAGGACAAATGAAGTGTTCGATTCGATAATTAGCATACCAAACCACACCTGGATTGAGAGGATCTTCTATTCTTTTTATTTCACTAATGCTGCATGATGCCTGTTCTCTCCCCCTGCAAGAAGAACATCTAAAATACCTTTTTTTACTAGATTTCGGAATCCCCGCGACAGACATACCCGCCTTGTTGCATTTTGGACATACGAATTCACCTTGATAATCTTTCTCCCAATCTATCTGCTCATCCTTTAATCGTGAATCCAAGTACATAGAACGACGGCTTAACTGTATAGCTGCTCGTGTCATACTTTTGCAGCGAGGACAAAGGAACTGTCTTTTTCCTTGATTGAATCCACCTAAATTCAGCTTTGATTTTTCACACGATGGACAGATAAATTCATTTTGATAGTCCTGCTTCCAATTAATCTCTTGCATCAATCTTCTCCAAACCTTCAATCCTAATCACTAATCTTTGCTGGTCTAGCGTTAGCCCTTGCTGCTGTCTGACCATTCCTAACTTAGAAGCAATATCTAGCTCTGTCTCTATCCTCTGTAAATCGTTCTTGAGGGCTGACACATCCTTAGTAGAAGTCAACCAATGTTCGCACTGCCAACAAGCATTTACTGTTTGACAAGGTGACTTTAAAACTGGACGATGGCACTCTCCATACTGAGTGGTGATCTGATACATTTTTCGCCTTACCAGCTCAGTAATTATGTTTTGTGGTTGATGTTGTGCTACCATTTTTCCAGTGCTATCGACGTAGCTACTACCCTTGATTAACTCGTGATATTCTTCCCCTAGCACTTCTTTAAACAACCGTTTATAGTACTCTTGCATCTCTGGGGAACGGTGTCTCAGGTACTTCTGAATGATTAAATCCCTAACTCCTGCATTAGTCATTACCGTAGCGAAGGTTTTCCTGAATTGATGCGACTTGAAGTGCCATATTTGACCCTCATTAGTGCAGATGCTTTTTTCTTGAGCTAATTTGTTTAACCAGCGGTTGAAACTGCTTGCATACATTACTCTGGGAGCAGGCTTGTAATCGTGATTTCCTCTAGAACTATTGCTATTACACAACTTGTCGTAACTGGCCCCAAAATGCTGTTTAATATATTCCTGCTGCTCCTTGATTGCCACTACTAATTCCTCACAAATAGGCAATTCATCTACAGTTAAATACTTCTCAGTTAGAAATCTCAATCGCCATTGACTACCCCGCTGACGCAAACAATCTAGTGGTAAATTGAGCAATTCTCCAATCCTCAATCCAGTGCCTCGAATTATCAGTATCATCCGCTGCAAAGGCTCTGGTAGGTGATGGAGGTGTTCATCTAGTTGTTGCCACACTTCTTCAGGAATGTATTCAATCTCATCCCGTTTAATTGGAGAATTTTTATGTCTTCCCTTGAACCAATGTGTGTTAACTTCTAACCATCTTTCTTCTCGACAGAGGTTGAAAAAGTTAATGAGTGTCGTGTAATGTAACGATATCGAATTTTGTGATAGTGTTAATGAATTCAAGTAATAGTCGTATTCATCAAACAGTTGGTCGTTGATATGGCTAGAACTAAAAACCGATTTATTATCAATAAACTGTGAAAATCGATTGAGGTTAGCAATGTCATGGTAAATATACCTTGCCGATAGCCTCCGTTCGCTCCTGACTAGGACATATAATTTCGCTAACAGCTTGAGCCAATCTTGACGAATCGACTCGAAATTATATGTCAAGATCTTTTGATGCTGGTTAACTGTTAGTCCCAGATCCTCAATTGTCCGCCAGATATCCTTGGCAATGAGCGGATTATTTAGGAGTTTCTGTGCTGACTCATTGACACGAATAAACTCCTGTTCTAAGTGTGGATGTCTATTGGGTAATGTACTCATTTTGCTAATTCCTCTCGTTCGATAACTTCAAATAGATTGGCTTCGTTTATTACATGGGAGTAGACATCTAAAGTAGTTTGAATTGATGTGTGTCCCAACAGATATTTCACTCGTTCCGGTGAGTAGTTGGCTCTGAGTAAGCGAGTAGCATAGGTATGCCTGAACAGGTGAGGATAGACGTAAATCCCTGTTTTTTTACTCAGTCGGTCGAACATGACATTCAACACATTGGGATTCATGGGCATTCCCACCTTTCCTTCCCAGATGTTCACGAAGACGTAATCCGATACTGGTTCTGGATATTCGTAGATCAGGTAGTCGTTATACATCTTCAGCAGTTCTGGAACAACCGGAATCGTGCGCTCCTGTCCTTTAACCCTGGCTCCGTTGGGATTATTGCGCCTGACTACTCGAATGAAGTTGTCACTACCATCGCCGATATCTTCATGACATAAGCCCAGCAACTCACCTTTCCGCATCCCCGTACCGTTGAGCATCAGGATAATTAGTTTGTCGCGAAGGCGATGACAGGCGTTGACGATGGTTTGAATCTGTTCGTCAGTCAAACAGCCTGGGAAGCTTTTTGGCTCTTTTAGTTTGACCAGTTTTTGACGGGTGGGCTTGCTCTTGGCAATTCCCGTTAACAATCCCTTCTGATTGATACCGTGAGGGAGATGGAATCTGTCGAACTGTTTGAAGTCAATCCGACCGCTAGCGATGTGATATTCGTAGAAGCTGGTGATAGCAGTAATTGCTCGATTCACTGTCTTTTCGGAGCGAATAGCCTGGACTGGTTGCATGGATACGACTTTGGTGGTGTCGCCCACTCTCAGCCAGTAGGCGAAGTCTTCGACATCGGACAGGTTAATGTTGCGCCAGTCCAGAGCCTTGAGCGAGAGAAATTCCCACCACGATCTCAGATCGTAGGCGTATGCCTCGACCGTGTTGGGCGATCTGGAGGTCGTGAGGAAGGTGAGGTAACGTTGGATGGGTTCTACCACTTGGTAATCCTCATCCAACATCAACCACACGATCTCATTGGTATGGGGGTCTATGCCTTTCTGAAGTGTAAGGTTCATAGTTTAATTGTACTATTAAATCCATGCTATAGAGACTAAGGTTTGTATCAACCTATGTTTACACTGCTTAAAAACAGAGATTCGCTGTTGTTGTTGTTTAATACAAAATATTTGTATGAGATAACCACAATTGGAATTAATTGGGAAGTATTAAAAGTCTACATAGATCGAGTTCTAGAAATGCAATCCGCAGAAATTATCTAAAGCCTAAACTCCATCTCATTCTGCACACCTCTATAACTTTCTAACTTTAATTATGCTAAATACTTCAAATGACAACAGTATTCCTTCCCGCCATTGGTTCGTCCACAACTGGGAATCGGAGAACTTCTTTCCTACCCAAACAGCAGCAATCTCTCAAGCAATTTCCGATCTCGAATATTGTCAAGATCCAGATGATGGTTCTTGGACAGATTACGTGGAAGATATTTATGTTGGCTATGTTACTCACCAGGTCAAGCACAGTTCTGACGGATATTCATTGCGATCGACTTTGGGTAACGAGCGAATAATAGCTACAGTTCTAGCAGCTCTTAGATATTTCCAAGCAAATCGAGACGACATCTTAGATTTAGATCTGCCACATTTTATCGATAACGAGCCATTAGCGAATGATGAGATCGATAACTTGTGCGAAGCCATTTGCCTGGGCGAACACCAACTCTCGATCGAACACTAATTTAAATATTACACCAAACTGCCAGCGAGTTAAAATGCTGGCTTTTTTTGTGAATTCATACCCTATCGCTCCTGTCTAAAAACAAAACAGACACAACTATTCCTATTTTAAGTCAATGAGTTGCATTAAATTCAAACAAGAACGTAGCTTCAATCCAGACTTACATCGACGAATTATCGATGTCAAACATCAAGATTTATCCAGAAGTCTCGACAGCTTTCGTGTCGCTCGTTACACCACAACTAACAATTTCCAATTTCATTTAGGTTGGGGAATGCGGGAAACCGCACATGTAGACTTAGCCGATTATCAAGCGATCGCCATTGTCGCTGCTAACGGTTGGGTTTTAAAGTCACCGCGCAATTCATACCAGCGCATCTATCAGCAACCTGGAGATTTAATATTGCTCGATCGCGCTGTCACCCATCATATTATTTCGGACAAATTTGCCAAGAAATCCAAGCAGCCCTGGCTATATCTATTTATCGATATCTACTACCGCGAACGCTGGAGTGAGCTAAATCGTTCGATCCAGCTAGCCCAATATGCCATTTCCGAGCTTAACTCAATTGAAACGATCGACTGGCTAAAAGCTGGAGTGAATTTTTGACGATCGGCTAAAACTATCTAAGTGTAGATCGACCGCCAACAATAAAGTTAGTAGTCGTTTTTTTAGTTCCCTAGAAGTTAACAAGTCAATTGCTATGTCTTATCCTTACCGTGATAAGACATAGCAATTGACATAATATCTTTTTCCCATAAGCACTGCACGTCAGCGAATCTGGCTTGCAGCTCTTTTGGGATTAAAGTATTGCCTAAATAATTCAGACCACCATGTAAGTAAATAGCTGGACAATTTTTATCTGGTAAGTTGGGTAATTTCCCTTTGAGATAATCGAGCATTTCTGACTCGAACAATTCGGCAACTCCACCGCCAAAAACGATCTCATCAAATGGAAATTGCACCGTCAACCACTGACTAAACGAATTCCAAAATTTTCGTTTGGATAGATCGATCGCCTGAAGCAGCTTATCTAACTCCCGTTCCCGTGTGCTGGGAGTATCGCGCAGCAACATGTTCGCGAGTGGTGCTTTATCCTCCTCGTTACTGAGTAGGTAGCTTGCAACAGTCGCCGTTAGCGTTCTGTCTTTGTAAGCCGATGTGGTAGCTGCTTGGATGTCGTTTACCACTGTTGTAAATCCCAGATCGGTCGAGCGGAATTTGCGATAAACGTCTTTTTGAACGGTGAAACAACTGGAGTTGCGATGTCCCATCATAATTACTCCCAACTGACGATCGGCTAAATCACCGCGATGATGTTCGTAGAATAGTGCCAATCCTCCACCTTCAGGATGGCAGTTAAAGTACTTCAGATTAACTTGAAGTCTGCCCAGAGGCGTATCAAAGTTTTGTAATGCTTGTCTGAGGTTTTCTTCTAAAATATCTCGATCTTGCAGTTCGCCAGGAGGGAGCAAGCAGGAAAGAAATAGCTGGAATTTTCTGCCCACCTTAATTTGAGATCGTCGAACCGCTACGGCGATAGCAGCCAACGTGCGCCCTACCGCTTTGTTGGATTTCGGCTCGGCAAGGTTCAAAGTCGAGCGGAATGCTTCTTGAGCCAATTCCCCAACGGCATAGTAACGCTCGTCAATGCCAACGAAAGCATATCGAACCGGATCGGACAGGAAATTTTGACGGTACTCCGCCACTGCCTCCACCGGAACTTCGATAATTTCTGGGTGCATCGTGAAGTATTGAGGCGTGTCGGTGAGTTCTTCGCTGAAAACAATCTTCAACGCGCTACTTCCATAATCGACTACTGCATATAGATATTCCAAGATGCTAATCCTCCCTAATCCTTTAATTCCATGATTCGCTTGGGCGGTTTAATCGGCAATTCATTAACTTTATCCGTTCCGATCTGCCGACCTGCCAAGGCAGTGCTTACGCTATCGAAACTTGACAATCTATCGACATGCTCGACATTCTTCTCTACAACCATCCCTGCATCGAGTGCCATAATTCTTGCTCTAGATTGTAAGGTGTCGATCGACCGCTGATAGGCTTTTTGAATCTCCAGTGGTGAAGCTCCAAGATGTTTGAGCGCGTAAGGTAAGTAGAATGCTTCGAGAGCTTGGATAATGTTATCCTTCATCCGCTTACAGCTTTTTAAATATTCATACAGCAACCGATCTAACTCGTTGCTCTCATAAATCGTCCATTTCCATTGCGACATTTGACTAGATTTAATCTACTACTTTTTCAGGGGTTTAATAGAGAGCTATCAAGGGTCTGCTAGCGATTTATTAAGGGTTTGTTAGGGGTTTAGCACGAGATTAGATGCCAGTTTTATAGAGGACTAATCGGGTACTATTAGCTGCTTTCTAAGGGGCTAAAACCGATCGTAATGAAATCTTTATCTACGCACAGTACGCATTTACTATAATAACTGTAAATCGATCGATAATAACAGGTATGAGTGAAATTGATGCTCAAAATAGCTTCAAGATCGAGTTGAGAGTAGTGGAAATAAAACTAATAATGTTACAGAAAAACGGATGCTAACAGCCAAAAATTGTAAAGCAAGTACGGCGGTGCAGTATTTCACTGACGATTACGAGCGAGGGCAAACTCGGTGGTTCGGTAAAGGTGCGTCTGCGCTCGGTTTAGAAGGTGAAATCGATCGAGAATCATTCGAGCATATTTGCTACGGTCGATCGCCAGATGGTAGCAAATACCTGGGCACGAAGGGCGACCCCGACAAACGCCGTGCGGGAACGGATTTTACCTTCTCCGCCCCGAAATCTGTAAGCCTAACTGCATTAGTTGGTGGGGATACCCGCTTAGAGAATGCCCATCGGCTTGCCATCGAGAAAACACTCAAGCTGATTGAAGAGAGATACGCTCAAACCCGTACTACTAAAAATAAGAAAGTAACGGAAGTCAAAACTGAAAACCTTGTTGTCGCCCAATTCGACCATATTGAGAGCCGCGAACTCGACCCGCACCTGCATACTCACGCCCTAGTGATGAACCTAACCCAAGCAGAGAGCGGCAAGTGGTATGCCAACGACAACGATCTAATCTTTCAGAATAAGAAACACTTAGGGACGATTTATCAGGCTTACTTAGCAGCCGAAGTCGAACGACTGGGTTATGAAATCGAGCCTCGTCCCCACGGGATGTTTGAGATTAAGGGTTACAAGCGGGAGAATTTAGTCGAATTTAGCAAACGCCGGATGCAGATTCTCGCCCAGTGTCCAGCCAATAGTACTTGGCAGACGCGGGAGGATAGTTGGCATCGTACCCGTAAAAATAAAGAACATGTCCCCTCGATCGATCTAAAGGCAAGATGGCAGCAAGAAGCCAGCGATTTAGGCATTGAAATCGTTAAAACCGGAGTGCCGACAGTTGCCCAACCCATTTCCATACCGATCGCGCAGCAGTATATCGACGATGCGATCGCTCATTGCTCCGAGCGTAGTGTCGATTTTCGGGTTGAAGATATCGAGAAATTCGTAATTGCCCTACGATTGCCGCTCGATATTGCCGACATTAAATCGCTGTGCGACGATCGATTGGATTTAATTAAGCTCGATCGCAACTACACCACTTTTAAGGCACAAATACAAGCTGAAGTTAGCAATCGGATACAGGTTGAGCCGTTGCTAGATAATCTAAATGAAAGCGAAGCTGAATTAGATAAGCAAGGTGGTGTCAAGGTTCCTACTCATGGTGGAAGTGTATATGTTCCTACTCATGGTGGAGATGTCAGCGTCCCGACATCTAGGGAATATGAGCTTGACACCAATCCTGTTCGATAGCAACCGATCTAAGTAATTTACAACTTCATTGAAAATGCCAACCCAGATCTGACGACCACAATCGATCGAACTCAACTCCCTCACCGATAGCAATTGTCGGTGGCATCAAAAAATCATGGAGAATCGATCCGATCTGGCTCAAAACCAAGCCCTCCTCATTCAGTTTCCCCTTTCGCACGAAAGCCACCCATTGTCGCTGTTTCGTTTTATCATCGGCAAACTCACTTGTCAATGCTAACGGGGTATCGATCGGGATCGGGGTGCGCCGACGATCGAATGTGGCAGCAATGGCTCGACTAAGCAGATTCCCCTCAAAAGTGAAGTGTTAGGATAAATACCATAAATCGTAAAAGTCCTTCATCCTTGTATTCCCGATCCCCAACAGCACCATCGCCTCAAACTTTTCAGCGATAACAGTCTCGCGGTTGTAAGCACACAGTTGAGGTGTGGGTAGATCCGAGAGCATCGCGGGCAAACTCATCAGTTGCGGTGCCGGAGTGACGATATCTCCAAACCCGACATCGATCTGTAAACTAATCCGCGTTGGGGTACCTGCGATGAATGCGGTGAGCCGAATCCTCACGCCTGGATACTCTCGATCGGCTTTAATCGATTCACCTTTTACTGTCGTTAGGTCAAATTCCAAGCCATCTGGAACCACATCTGCCTGACAAACCGCTCGAAAGATGGCTTCTATTTCCGCGATTGAATTGTCTCCCCGACATAATAGATCCACATCTTTAGTCGTGCGGTGGGGTGTATCGCTCCAGAGAACGAACAACATCGCTCCTTTGAGGATAAACCGCTCACCCGCAGCAGAGCAGTGTAATCTGTACAACAAGCGTTCGATGCCATAGCGAGTTAGAACCAGATTGAAATCCTCTTTCTGGGCTTGAGCGAGGTTTAACAACCGCTGGCGGACTGAAGCTGCTAGATGTCGAGGTTGATTCATGATAGGCATTCCAGGTAAGGACGCATCACTTTACTCATCCGACAAATCTTGGCATACGACCACAATTCATCCATCGAGCAGCGGCGAGACTCCCAGCTTTCCCGCAGAGCTTCTAGAGCTACATCTAGCCCGATCTTATGGCGATACTTAAAACAATCGACAATCGTTTTAGCCAGATTGAAGATCCGCACCGGAGTTCCCTCGACCGCGTGAGTCTCAATTCCCGCGCTCAATGCTAATCCAGACATATACACCGGACGCAGGGATAGTGCATCCAAATTAGGACGACGGGCATGAACGTCGATCGCTACCCAGACTTCAAAGGGTGCTTGAGTCCCGATGCCATGATACTGGAGGGCGGAGAGCAGACAAATTACCCCATGCTCGACCCGTTGACTGACAACGGCAAGGCTGTGATGTTCGGTGAGTTCGGCATCAATGTATGTGTACATCCCGCGTCCAGATTTGAATAGGATGCCTCGATCGACCAAGCGACGCAGATCTTCTGGATGAATGCCACCTGCTATCGCATCGCGAGTCCGAATCGTACTTTGAGATTTGGCGAGATTGAGAATTCGTTGCTTTAGAGGAGATGCTGCATCACCGCTCCGATTTGACTCCATGAATAACGTAGGTAAATACTCACTATTACCGACATTATTACACGTTTTGATCGAGTAGACAAAACATCGATCTCGATCGTAGCGCGACACGCAAGCTCCGAGACATGACCGCCGCCGCTAGTACGTGACGGTCTTTTTTATCGTTAGTCATGGCAGGGATGAGTACCTCAAATCCCCGCACATTGGCTTCTGCAAAAAACCGAGCCATTTGCTCGATTAGATCTTGAGCGTCTTCGGGGCTGGTCATTTCTCTCTTGACCAAATTGCGCCTCACCTCGTCTAAGATCTCATCGCTCCAGTGCAATCGATACATCCCTTTCTCGACAGCGCGGAGGAGGGTATCGCGCAAGGTGGCAGGGATCAGGACACAGGCATCTAAAACTACTCCAAAAGATGACAAGGTTATTTCCTCTCTATGTGCCTTGTGGGTCTTCAGGTGTGTTGGCGGCTTTGGTATACAGACCTAGCTGCTGGCTTTTTTTTGTCATGCGCGATAGTCCCTCTTGTCGGTTGACATCGCGATCTGTTTTATAGTTCATCAGGTCGCCAAAACGGATGCGACGGTGGGTGCCAACTTTCGTATGGGGAATGGTTTGGTTATCTAGGAGTTCGACGAGGTATTGACGAGAGACATTGAGAATGTCGGCTGCTTCTTGGGTGGTGAGTTCTTTATGGATCGGGACGATGGTGACGCTGTTGCCTTGCAGTAGCTCATGTACCATCTGCTGCATCAGGTTGAAGACTGGGGTGGGGATATCGATTGCTGCGCCTGATGTGCTGACTAGTTGAAAGCTATTGGATTCTGGTTCTAGACGATCGAAGAGGTCTTCTAGTTCGATCAGAGCGGGTCGGTCTTCTTCGCTAGCGGTAATTGGTTGGTGGTCTAAAACAATAGGTGGCATCTTGTTTCTTCCGATTGGGTTTGCCTCAGAGTCCTATTTTATCTAATTAAACGCTACAAACGCAAGCAAAACAGATGGGTCTAGAGATGTATTCCAAGAGTAAAATCTATGTGGAATAACAGATCTGGCTTATTTTAGCGATCGATCTGGCAGATCGATCGAATCGAGATCGCTGGCTGGCTAATATTGCCGATCTCGTTGGTTTATTTCTCCAAGTTAATTTAAAAGTTGTATTAGCCCCACTCCAACCAAAAAGTTGTGTTAATATTGTAGAGAGCGCAGCTTTGTTGTCATGTTTGATGGAGAACCAAATGAATGCCCCCATTTACAGAGAGCGGCTATCTACCACCTGGAATTTGGGCAATGAGTTGGGCAGATTTTTGGGAGCGATATGGGTATAACTCTCGACGTGCGAACCTCCTATCTGGCTTGATGTTTGCACTCAAACTACTAGTTCGATCGAATTGTCAGACGATCTACATTGGCGGTAGTTTTATCACTAGTAAAGAACGACCCAATGACATTGATGGTTGTTTTGATGGGATGAGTATCGATATCAGTGCGCTAGATCCGGTTTTTCAGGATATCGACGAACAACACGCCCGCTTTGGCTGTGAGTTGCGAATGGATTTTATGTCTGCATTTCAGGGATTTTTGCAAAAAAATCGCGATGGTGAGCCAATCGGGATCGTGGAGATCGATCTCAGAAGTTTTGATATAACGAGGTAATTAGTCATGATTCAAAACGAACATCAATACAAAGTCTCTAAAGGTGAGATCGACAAGCTGCAACAAGTTATTGACAAGTTGTTAGCACAACCAAATATCCCACCCAGCCAACTAGCAGCAATGCAAAACAGCTTTCAGACGCAGATCGATCGAATGCAGATGGAAATCCAAGCGTATGACGATCTCAAAGCAGGGAAGGTCGAAATTACTATGAGTTCGATCGAGGATCTGCCTAAGGTCTTAATTCAAAAACGAATCAGTTTGGGCATGACTCAAAAGGAGCTAGCCGCAAAGTTAGGGATCAAGGAACAAATGGTGCAAAGGTATGAGGCTAGTGGCTATGAATCGATCGGGTTTGGGCGGTTGGCGGAGGTTTGGAATGCGCTGTCTACATCAATTCCGATGATGACGGTTAGCTGAAATCTAAAACTTTTTTTTAATTACTCTTCCATAAAATCTTTTTTCTTTTCACTCTCAACTGTTTCGCGATATCCTTGAATTCGTTTTTCTATATATTGTCGGTGTTGTAAAAGCTCTACTTTATTTAGGCAAGGAATAAGTGACTGATAATAATCAATTCTTGCCTGGTACATAGGCACTGCACTACCACTCCAACTATTTATAAAAGATTCAAGAGGAATTTTTTGAAAATCCTTAAAATTACTATTGTTTTCTACAAACATGGCAATTAATTGATAGCGTCTTGGATATGAAAATTGCGTTATTATACTAAATATAAGTTGAATAAATCTAATATCATGATGCCGATGCTTAATGATATTTTTGAGTAAAGTATCTTGTTTATTGCATAGACATTCACCATCTCTATCTTCAGCCTTTAGAATGAAAAGCTTTAACGCAAAGGAGTTTGATAGAAAATAATTGTTTTCTGTCTTATAGATGTGCTCAAGTGTTCTGTTTATTAAATTATTGTAATCTTCTCTTCTCCACAGAAAAGAATAATTATGGCTACTATCTAAACAATATGATTGATTTTTATTTTTAAAAATCCAATTAACGTGTTCAATAATGAAATCAGGATCTAGATCTAAGATACTTGCAAAAGATTGTAGATTGTAATCAACATGACGATCTACGTCCGTGACTGAAATATAAACCTGTTTCAGCAAAGGTAAATTATTCTTGAAGAGATCATACACTATTATATTTACTTCAGTAAATTTATTGAAAAGTTGAGATAACTTTCCTATAATATTACTTTCGCTATGACTTCTCTCCCAAATTATTTTTGCAACTCTTATGATTACAGACTTATCGACTAATTGATATTTCAGTAAAAAATCCAAGCTATCAGGGATATAGTTTTGCTTACTTCCCTCATAGAGGTGGTAAAGCTGCTCTAAGTGATCGATTGTAATTTTTTCTTGTGAAAGTAACTGGTAAAAATAAAATAACCGTTTATTTTTTGAAGAGTATTCAAATTTATTCAACAATTCGTAGGTTCTCTCAACATCACAAATCTGGATCAGTTGATAAACAAGAGGTGAATCATGGAATTTAAATGAATCTCCAAGTGAGAGATAATATTCTAACACCTTAATATATAAATCTGGATCTCTATTTGCTAGAACAGAAAGAACGTCTACTATTTCACTTAAAAAGTATGAACTCCGATCTTGAAACTTGCCTTCATTTTGGATATCAACACACTGATTGAAAAATTGCTGGTAATCAGAAAAAGTATAAGAATTAAAATATTGTGTGAATCTCTGACGTTTGAACTCCTCATATTCACTATGATTATGATTCCGCTGGTAATTTTCTTTCTCAGTTCCATTCAATAGCAATACTTTAGAAATGTTATATGCCTGATTTTTAAAGCGATCTTGTAAATTCTGCTTGAATGGGATACCACGATTTTCTAAGAAGTTTAGATATTCTTCAACTATCAGACAACTACGATAGCTACCAGTTTCTAGATCTGTTTCTATGAAAAGGATAATTTCTGCTGAATCTTGTTTTATAAGTTCATTAACGTTTACTTGATATCCACACGTACTATATTTGTAGAGAAGATTGAGAACATCATCCTTAAAATTAAGTACTCGATAAAGATGGAAAACATGTCGCCAAATTGTTTTTCTTAACTGTAATAGTTCTGCGGTAGATGGCAAATCAAAGCTGAGAGTATTAAGTGTATTTCTAGTCTTAAAGCTAGTTGTACTGAAGTTTGTGTAGAGATATTGTTCCGCCACAGCTAAAAATAACTTTGATAAAAGTACATTCTTACCTTCTTTCACCTCTTTCCATAGTACTTCAATAACTGTTTGCTGCTTGATAAATCCAAGTGCATAAGAGTCATGTTTAAATCCGAATTGAACAGTAAGAAGATAAAGCACTCTTTGTACTTCATCTGGGCATTTAGTAAGGTATTTAAATAGGAGTTCTAGTGCCATTTTAAAGTTGGCATCACTGGAATAAATGAATACTCCTAATGTAGTCAAAATTGAAGGAGAGGAGAGATTAGAATCAGGCTTTAAATCTAGTGTAGAAAGATAGATTTCCTCTGCCTCTATCTCCGTAATTAAATCATTAATATATATTAATGTGTCAGTCTCTTTTAGAAACCAAAAAACTTCTATAAGATGCATAAGATCGATTTCATTATTTGCACTTTTATAGGTTTCCCAAGCTAGATCTACTGATGGGCGCAAAACATCGATTACTTTTTGACTATCAAAAGTATTTAACACTGGATTGAGAGCATCTACCAATCGATGCTGAAGATCGGGAAAGAAATTATTTAAGAGGACTGAGAAGTTAACTACACGCTTTGCGAAAAAAGTAAGGTAAAAAAGATAAGTAGCAAGTACCTGATCGGATATTTTGACTACCTCGTCTTCATGTATCTCTAACAATTCTAATTGATGCAATCGACAGATAGACTCCCAAAATATTTCTTTGGGCATTTTAAATTTAACTTCAATTGCTTCTATCATTTCCTCTTTTGAGTAATCAACAACTCGAAAAAAAGCCAAGATTCCAGCAGTTTTTAAGATATTCTCATCATTTAATTCTTCCATATCTTTACGGATTGAACTATAATATTCATCATAAAGAGATGACACATTAACAATACTTTCAAAAGTATTTGCTCGTTTGACTACTTCGGCAGCCATTATCGCCAGTCGAGGATTACCCTGTGAAATATTGACAATACGATCGAGATAAAGTCGATCGTTTATACTATATTCATTTCCGACAATATGCCTAATTGTTTCATCATCTAAAGATTTCAATTGTAATTCAAAAAATCTCCCATGAACCAAAGATTTTTCTTTGACTCGCTCTAATGCATAATCTCGGACGGTTACAATAATTTTGATCTGACGATCTTCTCGTCGATCGTGCAACAAATCGACAATACAATTAAATTGGTTGACACGGTTAGCATCATCAACAAAAATGAGATATTGTCCTGGTTCTGAAAAGTGAACACGTAAATCTTCAAAAAGATCTGCTCCTCGAAGGAAAATACATCTTACTTGATATCCAGGGTGAGATTCTGCAAATAAATTACACGCTTCTAATGCAAATCGAGATTTTCCTATGCCCGTTTTACCTGAGATTATTACAAGGTTATTATCATCAAGTTTCTGTAAAACTTCTTCTAACTCTGACTTGCGAAAATGAAAGTTTGTATTGAGTGGTGTAGCGATCGCATTCTTGCTATATAAAGCAACGAACTCGTCAGGTGTAACTATCTGCCCTGTATCTACTTCAATATCAAGAAAATCTCGTGCAATTCCTGGATACTTTTGGTAAAGATCGTAGGAAATAGCACTGATGCCAAAAATATTAGAATTTATATTATACTTTTGACATTCCTCTCTAATTGATTCCTCTTCATCGGTTGTAAAAAGAGAAGTATGACATAAAATTATCTCCTCAATTTTGCTAATTGGTATACCAGTCTTAACTTCATCCAAACACTTACTTAAATCTGCTTTAAATTTTGTACAAACTCCACCTTTTTGGGTTGTATATTCTGCAAAAATGTATCTTCCATTTGAAAGGGGAATTAATGTATCTGGAGTTCCCGTTTTTACCTTATCAGATCCCACCACTGAACCAATCGAATTGATTATTCCATACCCTTTTTTATGCAAATAAGCTTCAGCTAGTTTTTGAAATGCTGCATCTCCTAAACTACGGAGTGCATTTTGAATTTGATTAATTTTTGACATAAAAATTTTAAGAAAATATATTAAATGAAAGCCTAAGATTGACCCCTAAACCAAATCAGCCAAAACCCCCGAAGCCTTCCCCTGCAAACCCTTCCGGTTATCGTCATAGATCATCAACGTATCCAACCGCGAATGCCGACTCAACCGCTGCGCCGTCCGCACATCTCCCCCACTCGCATCTAAAAAAGTCGTAATCGAACTATGCCGAATCCGGTGCGGTGATAAGTGTTTAGTCACCCCCGCATCAGTCGCCACCCAGTCCACCACCCGCACCACCGATCGCCCATCCAGATGATTTCCAAGCACTCTAATTTCCAACGCTAGTATAACTGCGCTCTCGACCCTCCGGCTTAGACTTAACACTGACTTCTAGATCGAGATCCAAAACATTCAGAAACTTAAACAACCTTTCCAAAGAATACCCCCAAAATTGACCTCTCACCAAAGCCGATACCCTCGATCGATCGATTCCCAACACTTCCGCAGCTCGATCCTGATTCAAACCTTTGGCTTCGATCGCCTGACTCAATCACCGTACCAATTGCACTTTGAGCAGCATTTCATCTGGATTCTCATCGGCACTGCATCCAGATCCTATGAATAGTAAGATGGGTCAACTTCAGATTCATCATCTGAATCTCTCTCAGCGCGGATCTCCTGCATAATTTCTAGAAAATCTACATCATCTTTGAATACACCAACATACTCCATCCAATTATGTTTAACTGTTTCAGCTTGGGGAAAGCTAGAAAGCAATTTCTTCACTTGGCTTAATTCTGCTTCTAGTGCGTAACACGGGTTTCGAGTTGGCGATCTTCAAGTTGTTGGGGAGTTATAGCATGTTACGGATGAGGATATTGACGATTTTAACATTGTTGCCGAAGCTGCCGCTCTGAGTCATCGATCTGGCGATTCTCGTGCCAAGACGCTGTGCCTACGGCAGGCTTAACGCCAACGCGAACGATACAGATTCACCGTCAGAGTAGTGACGATTGCGACTTAAACACGTCATTGGATTAGAGCCAATTCATCACGGCTCAATTGCTCGGTAAGTTTCCCACCAAAGTCGCAGACGTATCGGTCGCCATAAACCTTAGCGATCGTCCCCGTTTTGTCCCGATACCTCACCATCCCCCCAACATATCGAACTCGTTCGCCAACTTGGAAAGTAATTTTATGTCCGAGCGACTTAGGACGAGCTGGATTTTTATCGTCAACATCGTCCACTAGGACACTCAAATCCTTGTCAAGTAAAGGTTCTGTGAGTGGACAATTAAGCGGGAGTGGACGATACTCGTTCTGGAGTGGACGATAAGTGGACGATTAAAATCATTCTTATCGTCCACTCCTAAATCTATGCCCCGATTGGTTTCTGGCTCTCGATCGCCATGAGTGGACGATGTGGACGATACTTTTATCGTTTTTTCTAACACGATCGATCTGGAATCTTTATTGCTAGCTCTGCGGATGATTCATCAACTATGCGATTTCGGTCAAGACATCCCCCTACCGACCGTGCTAGAATTTGTTGTTTTTTTAATGTCAGCCATGTCAGTCATGTCAGCCGATAGCTGGATCTCTTGCTGTATCAAGGTTTCATGGCTGACATTTGGGCTGACATGTGGCTGACAGGAAACGTCAGCCTCACTTTTCCTGTCAGCCTTGATGTCAGCCATATAACCGTTACGGGGTAAACTTTCTGACATGGCTGACATGGCTGACGTTTTCTTAGCAAGTTTTTCTAAGACGAGCGTTCGAGTTCCGGCTTTTCCCGCACGGAGCAAATCGACATCAATTCCTGTTTCTGGTTCTCGATCGTCATTAGTGGACGATGTGGACGATACCTTAATCCAGCAATGCCGATCCTCCGATTGCCTCCAACTCATCAAAGGTGTAGCGATAACACTTGCGATCGCTTTCCCATTCAACTGAGTAAACATCTCCCTCGATCTCCTTGACCACTCCCAGATCGCAACCGCGCTGATGGTATGGATCGGCAGCCTTAACGCGATCGCCCACGTTGAATCGATCGACATATTTTTTGTTAGTATTGCTAGAATTTGTTGCTTTTTTGATGTCAGCCATGTCAGTCATGTCAGCCGATAGCTGGATCTCTTGCTGCATCAAGGTTTCATGGCTGACGTTTGGGCTGACATGAGGCTGACAGGAAACGTCAGCCTCACTTTTCCTGTCAGCCTTGATGTCAGCCATAGAACCGTTGCTGGGCAAGCTTTCTGACATGGCTGACATTTCTGACGTTTTCTTAGCAAGTTTTTCTAAGACGATCTTTCGAGTTCCGGCTTTTCCCGTGCGGAGCGAATCGACATCAATTCCTAACCCTCTGAGATCGGGTGCTAGTCTGGTTAATGCCTTGCCCAGACTGCTAGGGTTGCCAGCCCATTGGCGAGAGCGCAATGTTTTTTCGGTAGTTAATGGTTCGATATCTGCCAACAATTCAGCAGCCGTGCCCTGCCAAACCGTGCGAGTTTCCATCAATCGGAGAATTGCTTGGGCAATGGGTGAAGATTCTGTGGCGATTTCGTGCGCTTCATCTTGGTTGGAGTTAAACGCATCCCAGAATGCTGCCTGCGTCAATCCCAACGCTTGCGTACTCGCGATCGCAAACTTGGCAAAGTCAGCCATTCGCGGTAGCTCGGTGGGATTAGTAGCGGGTAATGCCCTAAGCGTTTGACTCAGAGCGGTAAGTAACGCTCCGAGAATGCGCGGTCTAGCCTCGTTAAGTTGAGACTCTAACGCTTCTCTAGTTTTCCGCCGCTCTGGACTAATCGAGGGCAGAGATACCATGAGCGAACGTTGTAGCAAGTCTCCCCGCGTTGCGAGTGAATCGATGCCTGTGATAATTTGCGGTCGAGTAAATTCAAAGACTGTTTCTTCATCTGTGGTGTGGAGGGTGCGAGTTGAAAAGCCCCCACCCGTTGAAATCCGACATAGTGCGTCGGACTGTTCGGCATTGATGCCAGAGAGGTTATCATAAGCTAGCACCCACCGCCGCGATGCCGCGATCGCCAGCCGATGCAAGTCACCAATCGCAGGTAGTAAACCTGCTTTGCCTGGGTCGATTAAGCTTTTAAGGAATTCAGCGATTGTCGTTTTGCCGCTGCCCTGTTCGCCATGCAGAATCAGAATGGGCTTGTGATATTTGGGAAAGAAGCAGAATAGGACGAAGGTAACTATGAGAGTCCAGGTGCGGTCATCGACATCGAGCAAATCCTTCAACTCATCTAAGGTGCCGTTTTGGGCTGGGTAAGGCAGAGCCTGAAGGGAATCGGGTCGCCAAAATCTTACAGGGGGTTCGTTAATAACTCGCCAGCCAGTAGGATCGATCTCGATCGCACCCCAATCGGTCGTTCCCAGGTCGAGATAAATTTTCTCTTGGTGTTGGGCGATGCGGAGATGGACTTCGCGAGTTGCCGCATCCCGCCCATACAGAGCGATTGCTTCTAAGGTTGAGAGCGTATCTTGCATCGTCTGGGAGCCAATTCCTTTTCCCTCGACATTAAAATACATTCCAGCCAGCCACATCCTAAAAGCTCTGGAACGAACCGCATAAGTGTGACGGTTGCCGGAAATGGCGATATCGGCATAAGCAACTCGATCTGGAGTTTGGAAGTAAGTAGCAGTTCTACCAATCTCCAGCAACAGCTCTGCAACTGACTTATGTGGCTTTTTTCTACTGGAGGCTTCATCATCTTCATTTTTTCCGATCGGTTTGGCATTGTCGATAACTTGATGGAATTCCTCGACTCCATCGTTAAAGATTAAATCGTCAATGCCCTTACCTCGTTCGCTACTCCAATCGGCCAAATAAACTGGACAATCTGCTGCTATTAATAAACCAGCAAGTCTTTTAGTAGCAGCGCGAACCATATTTATCGTTTTAGGTTTGCTGTCCTTGTCAAATGCAATAGTTATCCTTCTGCTAGGGATAGAAATTAACTTTAAATCGTTAATTAATGTATAATCCTTTTCGCCTTTATTCAGTTCGGGACAGCCATTCCAAACCCCAGTTAACGAGATACAAATCTCCCCAGTACTAACCCCACTCAAAGCTTTCTTAGCCCCTTCAGCGATCGTGACTGGGATTCTTGAATCGTCCAGAATCCACTGTAAAAATGCTAGGCTGAGTCGTTGGCATTCAGCTCGCCATTCATCCGAGCCAATATCTGTTAATTGCCATTGCCTAGTAACTAAATCGGTGGGTAAATCTACGCCGACACGCGCTGATATTGCTTGCCATGTTTCCAAATCGATTACAGGCAAGAATGCCTTACAAGGCTTTTTCGCTGGATGCTCGTATTTAATCGACTTACCTTCTTTATCCAGTCGCGGCTGGAGCGGTTTAAAACTACTACAACTAGCAATACAATCGCGTTCGATATCGATGCCAGTGTATGATGTACCGCCATGTTCGACGATCGAGGCGTATGTATCCCGATATCCCTTCTTTAACGTCCCGTTGTTATTGTGGATCTTCACTTCTCCCAAGAGTTCGCTAATTGCCTTGTCACCATTGAGAAACTCAGCATTGAGCAAACACAGTCGGGGATCGATCGCACTAGCGTAGAATTCTTCAATGACACTTTCGGGGAAGTATTCTGACAGAATCGAATAGTCGTACTTCATGAAAATTCTCTTTAATAACGGCAAGATTTATGTTTGTTTAATTCTCAAGTCAGAGTGCAAATAGTTGACACGTATCTAATGTTTATTAATTGTTTCCGCACAAAAAACATCCGGTTATCTTCCAGAGGATTGGGTGGCAAAGCAAGATTACACAAATCCTATTAGGATTTCACATTTTTGGAAATACTAATTACGGATTTGTGAACGCGAATTTATCAGAGCAATAGTAAGTACCCCACTAGTAGTTTTTAGATCTACTAATGGGTGATTGTTTTAGCTGACCGATGGCAACGTCGCTAGATACTCTTCAACTAAGATTTGATGTTCTGGTCGATCGCCAGAAGTTAAATAATCGATTAACAAGATTAGGTTCCAGAGGATCTTCCCTCTTTCTACTGGCTGAATCCAGTAGATCCCCTTGGGTAACTTGGCTCTTAACTGAGCTGATTGCCAAGTAGAGATGTCGAAACGCTCTGCTCTGATTGCCGCCTCAGATAGGAATTTGAAGCAGCGGGATTTAGCTTTGGATGATGTTTTCATAGCAATGACGATCGTGAGATAATAGTGGTGTTTTCTTTTTTAGTCTTAATCGGAAGACTTAATTTAATTTTGTCTTTCGATTAATTCTTTTCTATTGCAGTACTTGACGAACAAACTGTTAAATTCAGTTAGTTCGCACAGTCTGCGGTGACGGCAAAGTCACGGTTTTTTAATATTTAATCTTTGACTAGAGACAATTATGGGTTCTCGTCAAAATCGGCTTTGTCTGTTTTACTTGCGGGATGGGTTGGTGACAAATAAGCTTGGCAAGGCTTATAAATATAGCTTAGTACAGATCTACTATTATAGCAACAGCTATCTATTTACTTTACCGTTATGCTCGAAAATTCAACCGATTGTATCGGAAAAGACTTGACAATTTCAGTTGCTATCGATCGATAAAATTGCGATCGTTTATACCCAAAAATAAGATTTCGCGATCGATCGCATGAGCATGAACCGATCCCACTATTGCTGAAATCATTGATTTGCCATACTCGCTCAAATTCTGAAATGCCGCAAAATCGTATTAGTGGGATAGTTCATAGGTAAAGAGCATCACTCGCTCAAGTAGTCGGTAAATACTACTTTTTGCTCGATCGGGTGCAAGTAGCTGGTCATCAGAGTTTTGGTGCTATGACCAGTTTGAGCTGCTAGATCGGCTATCGATACGCCATTGTTAGCAGCATGAGAAACCCCGCTATGCCGGAAGTTGTAGGGCTTTCTATACGTCACCCCAGCAGCTTTTAACAGCGGTTTCCAGATTTTGTTTCTGAAGTTGTTATCGTTCAGAAACCCGCCTTTAGGAGCCGGAAATACGAGGGCATCTGGGAGATAAGGTCTAAACCTCTTGGATCGGGTTTTGAGAATCTGGATAACTGCGGGTGTGAGGAGGATCGTTCTACTTTCTCCTGTCTTAGTTGTGTCTCGCAGATGTCCTCTAGATACGGCTTTAGAGATGGTTACTCGATCGAGATTATCGCTAACATCAGACCACGTTAGAGCTGCCATCTCACCAAATCTACAGGCGGTCTGGGAGATGAAGACCGCCGCATCTTTATAGTGAGAATAACTTGGGGGTAAGCGATCGAATGCGCTAACGATAGACCTTAATTCATCCTCACTGAATGGTTGAGGCTTCTTTGGTGTCGGTAGCTTTTTTCTGAGCCGATCGAGTGACTTACTCCAGGGGTTGGTATCGAATTCTACCAACCCTTCTTTAACAGCCCAATCCCAAGCCGCTACCAAGTCAAATAGATAAGCGCGAATAGTGCGATTAGAAACACTCTCCGACCACAAGGCGATCGCATCACCTGCGACCTCTGGGGTGAGGTTGGATGCTTGAAACTCCTTACCTAATATACTTTAAACGGTCATAACCTGAGCTTTGTCAAAATGCTGAAAGCGGAGTGTGAGCAAGGAATCAAGCTCTTTTTTATGTTGCAGATGAGCATCATTTAGACATTCAGAGATGGCTGATGAGAACTGAGTAAAATCCTCATAATACTTGCCATATAAACATTTCTTTTTAACAAACTTCCAGAGCCTTTCAATCAAATTTAGATTGGGCGAATAAGTCGGCAAGTATAGTAATTCTATTTCCAAGGATTTAGCTAAATCTTGGACAACTCGACATTTTTGGTATCGAGCATTGTCTAAAACCAGAGTAATGGGAATGCTCAGTCCTAGGTCAGCTAATTTTTGCAGAAGTTCACAAATCTGAATAGCAGTGATATAGCTGTCATTAGTAACCAAAATAACTTCATGAGTAATGGCATTTAATGCTCCCAGCACATTGAACCGTTTTCTCCCTGAAGGTGACTTAATAAACAGCCGTTGAAAACACCAAATCATCCCCAAAAAAGCTCCCATGACAAAGTGAGCCGCATCCACGAAGAAAACCGCTCTTTTTCCTTGTCTTGCCTCTTCTAACCTGGGTTCTAGCTTATTTATTTTATATTCTTCCTGTTCATCTGGATCTGCTTTAGAAGGAATAGCCCCAACTTTCAAACATCGCATCCCTATTGATTTCAGGAATTTTTGGATCTGGGTTGGACTGCGTTTAATTCCGGTAAGATTTTCAATCTGATTTACAGCTTCATTTATGGTAGCTGGAGGATTCAATTTCAAATACTCTTTGATAGTTGTCTGATGTAATTTTAATTCACTTTTGGGTTGATAAAAGTTAATTTCTTTGAGTTTTTCTATACCACCAGCCTGATATTGTTGACAATATTTTCTCAATGTATTAGGTGAAATGTTTGCTAGCCTACAAATCATATTTAAAGGTAAGTTTTGACTTTTAAGCCATAATACTTCCATCTTCAACTGGACCCTGGGATGAGGATGGTGAAATCTTTCATAATTTAATATTTCTCGATCTTCTTCCGTAAAGTTTAGATTGCTCATCCCTCAAGCTCCACTTTTTCCTTGACTTTACTAGACTATCATCTCTTCGATCGCCGATGCTCAAGTTATGCCCGTGTAAAGTATAGCTGTTTGAGTTTTGAGACAATGCCTTTAAACCTCACTCGCGAACTATTTGACAAATCGTAGTCAGACATCCGATGTTCTGCATACTTAGCAAACAGCTCGTTTGCCGTGAGGGTAGCTATCTCCTGTTTCCTAGCCTTCCCTGCTTGGGTATAGGTCGATGGATCGAACCGACCGCACATGATGTCTTTCTCGATTGAGGCCATTACCATCTCGGCATGTTTGCGCCCGATCGGATTGTTGTGCTTGCTCAGGGTCTTGTGAAACTTCTTACCTTCAAACCGCCATCTGATAATCAGTGACTTTCCTTTCTCTTCAATGTGCATAAATTTTGTGGGGCAAAACGTGGGGCAACTGAACCGCCAAACCCGCCAAAACAGCACCTAATTTTGAGTATATAGATAGCAAAAAATCGGCTGTTAGGGTTTAGTGTTTTCCTAAAAGCCTTGCCTGTGCTTACCTTCCAACCTATGGACGTACCCCGACTCGAACGGGGGACCTCATCGATGTCAACGATGAAGCGACAAACAGTAAATAATATATGGAGTAAGACTTCTAGTGTTTGATGAAAAACACGGGGGGTCTATTGGGGGGTCTAGGTCACATTTGAAAGTTCTGCTCGAACTCTGTCCCTCTATCAACAGCCCTGGTTTTAGTTTCTTGAATGTCTATCTGTACGGCTGAAGTCATGTTAGTCTCATAGTAGTTATTTTTAAGTTCGATTCTCCTAACGGAGACGCTTCGCGAACGGGCTGCTTGTAACAGTCTATCGATTCTCCTAACGGAGACGCTATGCGAACGAGACAGCCCTTGCCTTCACTGGTTAGGGCTGACTCGATTATACGGTCAAGTAGCCCATAATCTCAGGAATAAACCAAAATGGCGGCTTTTCGACAGCAAGGTCTGTTGGTCGGGAAGTATGACACACAAAGAGAATTTTGAGTTTGGATTGATTCAGATGATATTAGACGACTGCGATCGATTCATCCTGATATTTTATTCAGAACCACCTGATGGCTTATTCTAGTCGGACTCTGGTAATCGAGGCAAAGAGCGACGGAAAATGATTCTTGGAGCCATATGGATCGTTGGGTTCTCATCAAATTCATCTTCAAAAAACTCAATTGAATCCTGTACTGTACTATCAATAAAATGACAAGACGAGCGGCTTGCTATTTCAATATACTCATTCAGCTCTGTTGCTCCATGTTCGATTCGGTGTATTTTAGTCAGCTCGGGTAGTCGAATCTCAATCAGAGATTCGAGTATTTTGGTAATTTGTGTGTGGAGTTTTTCTTGTAGAGTATGATACTTTTCATCCCACGGGATACTTTTATTCAATTCATCCATAGCCGCATCGATCTGACTCCGATCCCATGCTTTCTCGATAGGGAAGGGATAAATGTCATCGGGATCTTTTATCGGGGTGAATCTGGTTACTAGTCGATCGAGTACTCCTATTTTCTCGATCGAGTATGTATATCTATCTCTGGTTCCCAAAAGATCGATCTCTTGTGCTTGCTTATTTTTCATTTGGATAGTTCCCGAATTGAAATACCATGCTGGGTATTCAAGCTTGGTGATATATCGTCTAATTGCCAAATTTTTGACTTTCCAATCTATGTCTTCACTATCCTGACCATCGATGGTCAGTGTTTTATATCCAGGAGTGTTTACAATCGCAAAGCAAGTCTCGCCATCATCATAATCACCTACTTGGTAGGTCGTCCCCATAATCATCAATAGTTGTGGGTCGAGAAATGCTACTTTTTTCATAGGTTATGAGGAATATAAATTTGCGTAACTAGAGATTGAAAATAATTGGGACTGTAGCCGATCGGCGGCACTTCAGAGATCGATCGTTCGCCGCGAGAACTGACAAAAGTAAGGCGACCTTATCTTAATCCCAAAACTTTCATTAAAGTATCAAATCCAATGCTAACTCAAACCATCCAACCATGTTGTCGGAGATTTATTCAGAACGCTCCCACAGGGAAATTTGCGTATTTCTCACAGAGTATGAAAACAAACTTATCGGAGTATTCGAGGCTGTGGGATCTATATTTTGTCTACGATGCTGCGATCGATCGTTCCCGCACCCATTGCTCAAACAACGGAATTTCAATCTTATCGATATCCCCATCGCGTTCGATGACGTGGTAGCGCAATAAGCGGCGACGGGCGGCGGTGGTAGTTTCATCGTTTGTTTCAACGGGCGGATTTCTCTGAGCCAGCGCGATCAAAATCTGTTGTCCGGTTGTGACTTCGGCAGGGGTGGTACCTGTGAATTCCGTCCAGATATTGGTGAAATAGGGTTCGCCGTTGGTGAAAGCGTCTTGAATCGCGGCTTGGAGCAGGGTGGTAGTGGCGAGTTGGGTGTGTTGGAGATTGGCTTGGTTAACGATCGCCGAGCCGATTAGTTGGAGCAGGTAGGGTTGACAGCGGGTGAGGCGCAGGATTTCGGCAACGATGCCAGCGTCATAGCGGAGGGTAAATTCGGGATCGGGATGGAGCAGGAGATCTTCGGCTTCGGGAGGTTCGAGATAGTGCATTTCCATCGGGACGACGCTGATGAAATAGTTGCTCCATCGGGGGCCGAGTTCATCAAGGGTTTGGACTCCAGAGAAGAGAAAGCCCAATCGATCGTAATGTTGAATCATGCTGCGAAGTTCGTCAAACAGGCGTTCGCTGATCCGGTTGTCTTTAATCGCACTGCCGATTTTTTCAAATTCGTCGAGGTTGAGCAGGAGACGACGTTCGCCCAATTGGGGCAGGGCAAGATCGAGCCAATCTTCGAGGGTGGGGTAGGGTCGCTGGGCGAAGTCTGAGCGGCTGGGAATGGGGGGAAGTTGGAGTCCTTGAGAGCGGGTATCGCGATCGATCGCCCGCACGAGTCCATAGCAAAAGTCACCTTCGCTGTTGGTCATACCGCCTTGCTGCATATCCAGATAAATCGGCACCAGATCGCTGGGCAGGAGCCGAGGTAAATTTAGCAGGAATGAGGTTTTCCCAGCCCGACGGGGGCCATGTAGAACCAATGTGGGACGATTTCGATCGAGTATCAGTCGTACCAATCGATCGGCAAAATCTTGGCGACCTTTGAAGATGGCGGCGCGATCTGGGCGGAGAGGATTGCCAAATTGGAAGGGGTTGAGGAGTTCGCCTTGAGATGTTTTTTGTTGTTCGGCTATTTCTAGTTCGAGGATATGTTGCCAACTTTCGATCGCAGGTTGCCACCGTTTGACAGCTTGGGGTTTTAAACCGAGTCCTGGTAACTGGGCTGGAAGTATTTTTAACTGATCGACTAACCGTTCTAAACCACGTTCTCTTAATGTCGAAGTTCCGCCTTTGAGTGCTGCTGCGGTGTCTTTTGCAGCTTTCTGGAGAAGTGGGAATAGAAGATCTATTTCTGTATTTCCGCTTTTGAAATATTCTAATAAGTGATATTTTTCCTCATCAAATTGATAAACAGCAGGAGCAAAAAAAGGCCACAAAGGATTAATAAGTGTCTCAGAATTGATTAATTCTGAAATATTACTAACAACAGCAAAACGATCGGCAATGATTGAAGGTAGGGCTTTTTCGATCGTTAACTGAAAACCTGGAAGTGGGAGGGCTTGCATTTTTTGGAATGTGGCTAGCCCCAATGTTCGATTATGACCGAAAGTATCTGATAGAATCTGGGCATGGTTGGGGAGCGGAAGCCAAAGTAGTTCAGAAGTGTATGGAGGAAGTTTAGTTAACAAGCTAGCTGGATTAATGGCGAACTGCTTCCGTACAAACTCTGTAAAGAATGAGATACTAAAACAAAACACTAAGTAATCCGGTAAAATACGATAGTACCCGATCAAAGTCACTGGTATTGCCCAGAGTGCATTAAAGTTCAAGTTTTCCCATCCCAGTATTACGAAGAGAGAAGCTATCCAAAAACCAAGCCACTTTTGAGATTGGGAGGCACAACCAATTGATGTTAACGTACACACAATCAGAAAATGATGTAAGGGAATAATCGCAATACTTGCGAGACTACCCGCCATAACAATTGCCACACTGCCTGCCAATCCACCAGCCGCCACACCAGCGAGAAGTTCTGATGAGCCGACAGTCTCATTGACTGCTATCCGGGCAATTAAAAAGGCTGCTAAAACAAATATCACAGCAAACATTAAAACAAACACCACAGTACCCACAAACCCAAACGTTATGGTACCTAGCAAACCAACGGATATTCCACTACTGATAAAGAACATAACAATGCCCGTCAGAAAAGTGGTTGTAAAAATGATTGGTTCAGTGCCGTAATCATTTGTTTCCTTACTTGCTTCATTGGCAGAAAAAGATATTATAATGATTGTTGAAATTGAGAGAAACAGAGTAAACAATAAATTGTGACTGCCAATCCAGCCCCCTAAAAAAGCACTTGCTCCGCCGCCAATCCAAAGGATATGATGTGCAAGGCGAAAATAATTTAGTCTGAGCAATATCCGATTAATCAACAGTGTGATAAATAAAGATAAGCTACCTATACTAATACCAGTAAATAATAGTGGAAGAGGTAACAAAATTCGCGATACAAGCGGAATCAATTTTACAAAAAATTCAGGTTTGTGCCAGTAGGCTAGGGCTAATAATAAAGGACTACAAAATCCGATGCCAGATGGGAGTAACCAATAACCGACCCCATAGCAAACTAAAGGTACTATCAGAAAAATTATCCCATTCCATCCTTGCCCCGTGAAAGCAAACAAAAGAACTAAGGGGAAACTGATACTTATCGAAATAAATAGGTATTGAAGAACGAAACGATTGTTAGCATCAAGAAGTAAAATTTCATTACCATCAGTATCCTTGTGAAGTCCTTCCGTCTTCTGTGGCAACCATCTATCTTTCTTTGTCTTCTGCGGCGACCACTCATTCATCCGCTGCTGTAAACGCGATGGACAAAAAAATGACCAATAAAAAAGTTGCCAAGTCTCCAGCAGAAATCGACCTACTTCTCTACTCATGTTTGCCTCCGCACCAACTCCGCAAACACCCGACTAAACAACCCACCCTCAGCCCGAACCACCCCATACCGCCGCAACTGCTCCACCACTGCCCCATCTCCAGCCCCCAACTGACAAACTACCCCTTGCTCCACCGCACTCAAACCCTGCCACAACTCCCGCATTCGCAATTCCGCCTGGAGCTTAAACGCCGCTTCCGCCCGCATTCGATCTCCTTCTTCTTGCCATAATAGCGCAGCCGCCATCTGTACATACAACAGCCAACCACCCGCCAACTCATCGATCCAAGCCAAAATTTCCGCACTCACCTTCGACCCAGCAAACCCCTCCCGCACCAGCTTTTCCCAAGCCTCCCGTTCCAAACCGCCCAAGTACGTCGTACTGAAAATATTGCCAAACGGCGAAGTCAAACCCAAACCTTGGTACATCTCACTAATCGGACGCTTACTCGCCACCACCAGCGAAAACAAGCCCTGCGTCGAAGCCTTCGATCGCCAATCCTCGCCCCAGCCCTGAAATTGCTCCAATCGAGACGCGATCGCCTCAAACTCATCCAACATCACAATCAACCGCACCCCGCGATCTCGCAGAGCTTCCAGCCCATCCTGTACCGCCCAATCATCCTCATTCTCCTCCTGCTTCCAAGGTGCCTTCCCCTGCTGCTGTTGCATAATTCCCCGCCGCAATCCTTCCACAATCCCTGCTGGCGTAGATACCGGATTGCTTTGCAAATCCAAACTGACAATTAACGGCTGCTTGTCGGGGTGAATAAATTCCGTCGGATTAGCCCTAATATAGCGCAATAGCGAAGTCTTCCCAATCCGCCGCAAACCCACAATATTGACACTCTGAGACGCGATCGCCCCAATCCGATTCTTCACCTCTAATTTCGCCTGTTGTCGCCCATAGAACTTTTCAGGCGGCACAGGATCGCCATAGATAAATGGATTCATGCTTAACTGTCCGGTTTTGTCCGGTTCGATTAGCGTATCTTGGCGATCGATTACGTCCTCAAAATTCACGCCTAAAGCCTGACAAATCGATCGCGCGGTACTTCGATCGACTGATTCCCCTTTGAAAAAAGCTCTAACTCTTTTATCACTAATACCCGAAGCTTTAACCAGTTCTGTATAAGTCCACGGCTGGTTATCCTCATTTCGTTTTGCAGATCTGGCATCTTCTAATTTGTCAATCCCTTCTATTGATGCCCGAGCACCTCGATCGCGTGTTTCACCCATTGACCCACCAAATACTGTCACTCATATAATACCCCGCGCGGAAAAGGATAATACTCTGCTTCTAAACTTCAAGACAGAAACAGGAACTTTGTAACCTACTGAAAACGGCCTTAACTGTCTCGTTCGCTCGATTTAATGTATTTTCATCGGCAGCCGATAGACCTTGAATCAACATTAGGAGAACAGCCATGAATACCACACAATTACATCTCGACCGAGTCCCACAATCCACCCAGACAGGACAACTAATGCCCATCCAATCCACTGGACTTTACGATCCTGGCTCCTGGTTGAAAAACGGTGACAGTCCCGCCGAGATTATTCTAGCAACAGCGATCTTGATGGGATCGATCGCGGGGTTAGTCCATGTCTTCATGTCATCCAAACGTCGATAACGGCTACATTCGATCGGGGAATTCTCTCAACGAGGATTCCCTGCCAATTCGATCGGGGGTGACATGAATCTATCTGAACGTGTTACTTTGCATGGCTTCAGTGGGAATTCTAATAAGTATTCAATTGAGACAAGTGTTATGCCATTACAAGTCATGCAACTGATGATGTCAGTTGCGCCTGGTCTGCTCCAACTGTTCACTTCTGTCTTCATTCCCATTGCGGGAGAGCTGTTGAAGTTTACGCTGCCGAGACTTGTAAGAATACCTTTATATCTGCGCTTGTTATGGACTATTTATCAAGATAAGCAATTTAACTCAGAAGCGAGAAAGTATCTAACCAGCGTCCTGCTACTGCTGGGGAGCATTTTGACATTTATTGTCTACTCCTATGTCCCGTGGACTGGTCTACCGATCGTTGGAGTTTTCACAACACCGATTGCTAGCATGATGGCACTAGCGATCAGCCTAGCGGCTCTAGACTCAATTTTGGTACTCAATAAAGCCTACCTATGTGAAAAGTATCCTGAAGAATTTGAGCTAGTCGATAGTGACATTAATGAGCTGGAAAAGGTTATGGGCAAATCTTGGGCTGAAATGCTCAAACAAACCCAGGCGTTACTGGATACAGTTAAAACATCCCTAGATCCAGATGGAAACTATGACGACACCATTCTGGCCTCAATTAATGCTCTAGTCAGCTATTTAACAGATCCTCAATCCGATACCTCCCTCACCCCCGACCAAATTAACCGTCGAATTGTCACAGAAGGTTTACCACCCCTAGCCAAAATTGGTGGATCTGTTGCTGAAGGACTGGCAGGCGCGGCAGTCGCAGGCACCGCAGCCCAAGGTGTTGCCGCCAATATGTTCGTGCAAGCAGGTTTTTTGACTTCTATTAAAGCAGCCGTCGGTCTAGCAGGCGGTATGGCAGTTAGCGCGCCAGTTTATGCAGCGTTGGTTGGGGTGGCTCCGATTGGATTAGCAGTTGCCGCAGGTGCCGGAATTTATGGCGGTGCAATGACCCTGAGAGACAAAGGAGAAAAACTAAAATTCAGTGCTTTTTTGGCTGATATTCTAATTGCCGCCTTGCCTATAGTTTGGATTGATGGCGATTTTTCTACAGAAGAACGGGATACTCTCAAAAAATTACTGCTCAACCCCGCACTCAATCAGAAAGATGAGAAGCGTATTTTTGAGGCAATGGAACGGCAAACGAGCTTTGATGAAGTTTTAAATGCAGGTCTTCTAAAGGAAGAAAACCCTCAAAAAGCAAAAATGAAACATCGGATGTTACTATGTACAGCTTGGGAGTTAGCCAAGGCTGATGGTGAGATTAGTGCAGACGAGTTTACTCTACACGATCGGATGGCGAAGTTAATGAATATCACACCGGAAGAGGTCGATCAAATTCGTCGCCTCATTCTTTTGAAATCGGGAATTAATTTGCCAGATCGAATCAAGGTAATTCAAGGGGATATTACTCAGCTAGCAGTTGATGCAATTGTCAACTCAACTAATAACAACCTAATGCCAGGGAGCAAGTTAGGCTGGATACCACTTCCCCAAGATCTCAAAAAGGTTGACGCGGCTATTCATCGAATTGCGGGTGCAGAATTACAGAAAGAATGTCAAAGTATCAAAGATTGTCAGGTAGGTGAAGCAAAAATTACGCCAGGGTACAAACTCCCCGCCCGTCAAATCATCCATACCGTAGTGCCAACAAAGATAGGCGATACCCATCAGGAGCGAGAACTACTAGCACAATGCTATCGCAATGCTCTGTTACTGGCTCATCAACATTCCATCCGCACGATCGCTTTTCCTGCTTTAGGTACGGGTGCGGGGAAATTTTCATCCGAGGAAGCTGCGGCAATCTCTGTTAAAGCGATCGAGCAGTTTTTAAATACTCATTTCCTAGTGGAACACGTTACCCTCGTTTGTGCGGACGAGCAATCTTATCAGCACTATCAACAAGCAGTAGAGAAGATTTTTGGCTCCACCACCAATTATCTAGAGCAGCCGATCGTGCCAAAGCCTTTATTCGTTACAGCTTAATCTATCTCTGGAAAGATGGGTTCTTGATGTTCCAGATAAGACTCTGGTGGGAAAAATACAGGTAAGTATCATGACACGGCTCTAAAATGACTATATCCGCGCGACATAAGCTTCTATCCGTTTTTTCACTTACTTCGATCGCGATTGTTTCGAGCGTGTCTCCGGCTAAAGCAGACATTTTTGATGCTAATGTCTATTGTCGAGTTACAGGTATTCGTACTGGACAATTGGCACTGCGCCACGAGTCAAACGGAACAGCATTTGCAGGGTTAAGCAATGGGGATAGAGTACAAGCCTTTGGCGGTAGCCCAGTTAGAGGGCTTATTTGGTACAGCATCAAAGTTTTACAAGGCTCGAATCCAAAAATTAATGGCAAAGAGGGGGTAGTAAATGCTAAGTATCTAACTTGTGATTGGTATGGTTTTGACGGGAAATTTATCAGGCGCGATTAAGATAAGGCACTCTTTACATAACTGAATAATTGCTGCTGCTTTTAACGTAGCGATACTGAGTGCGATCGGAATTAATTTTACTTGAGCAGCCAACAGCTCGATGTTTTGGGTGCATCGTGATTATTTTGGTGACTCCAGCCGCTGCAACTATCGAGATCGGTTGTGAGGCTTACAAGCTCTTGCACCATTTGACGAAGTAACGACTATCGCTCAATTGAACAGCATAAAAAAAGCAGGATTGAAAATATTTTCAATCCTGCTTTTTCATCTATGAGTTTTGTTTACCTTACTCAAGGTAATCCATATAGTGACATTCCTCATTACTGAGAAAGTCTTTGATGCTATGCAATAAGCCAAGTTTCCATGACTGCTTTAATGACTGTTGAATAATTGCAACTCGGAAGAATGCAAGTAATTTCTTTCGCGCTGCACTCGTAAGTAGAATAACTTCCAGTGTGTAGGTTTCCTCTTCATCATCTTCTTCCAATACCAGTGTTTCGCTGGCACTTACGCCTTCGATTCTGTAAAGTCCTTTGTCAAGCAGCCACTGGGCAAAATCAACGGTGTAATCTACATATCCAATCCGCTGTTTATCTTTTGAATAAAATGTAATGCTAAACATTTTAGTTTCTCCGATCGTGTTGTGAATAGTATGAAATAGTTGAAATTAAACTTTGACTCTAGCTCTGGCTTTACGCCACAATGCTCGTGGCATTCTTTCCCAGTAGATAACACCAGCCGATCGCAGTAATGCTTTGGCTGCTTTGTCGATAACACCAGTTGTAAATAGGACTCGTTTACCTTGCCTGATTAATTTCCTAGCATCGCGCAACTCAAAGATGCTTTGAGTTCTCATTTCAAAGAAAATCTTCATTTGTTGTTATTTGAGCGATCGTGTTCGGAGATTAGTTTTTTTACTGCATTTAATAGTGATTCGCCGTCATCATCGACTTCGCAAAACATGTCACCGTTTGGATCGTTGATTTTTAGTGTTCGTCTGACATGAAATCTCTTCTTTGCCAATGCCACTATCGACCAGCCAATGCCGTCTCGGTGGTCTTCTAGATGTTCGATCATTATGTCTTCTGGAAGTTCACATTGTGCATCTGCTTTTATTTCAGCGGTTCTTTTTTTAGCTTCAGCACTGGTAATCCGATCGTTTTTATCGGCGATTTTTTTAGCAGCTTTTCTTTTGGCTTTAGCACGGGCATAATACTCTTTCGTCGAGGCTCCATATCGTTTAATCCATTTCCAGTACTCATGAATGCTTTTGTTGTCGCCATTGGCTTGAGCATCGGCATAAGCAATCTCTTGCTTGCTACGTTCCTCTGTCCATCTTGCCATTTTGGATTTTCTTCGGTTATTGCGTTGTTGAGACTCCGCTCCTTTGTTTTGAGCTATGTGTGTGTTCTCTTTGTGCTCGGATGCGCTCTGTGCTTCTGCTCTTTTGGCAGCCTCCGTAAAACTGAATGATTCTTTTGGTGGTGAAGCTGTCTGAGATGGTTTTCGATTTGTGCTTGTGCGATCAAAGATTAACTGGACGATCTGCTTGAAGATGGTGCCTAGTAGACTAAAAAATTGTCGGATGTATTGATTCATAAGTTATGAGGTTGATGGCAATAAAATAGGAGCAGAGTCAATTGACTCTGCTCCTATTAGTAGAAAGGTAATGCACTGTTGATTTAAGCGGCTAAATTAATAGCTGGGGCAACTAATCTTGCCTGAAAGATAGATGATGCGTGAATTCCTAGATGTTGCTTTTTTCAACGCTGTGAGATGGTTCTGAAATTTTGGTATGGCACTATTGAGGCTGTGTGCTGAGTTGCCACACCAGAAAAATCCTACTTGCTCTTTTTGTCAGGTATGTTACTAGTATAGCACTAAAACAAGCTAATGACATACTAAATACATTACTTGACTTGCGAGTATGTTACTCAGTTGGGTGTTCTTAGTATCGATGGATTGACTAGAGAGGAAGTATTAGATTTAATTGCAGAGTCTAATACGAATAACACACCAATCGTAGGCGTAGCCTCTCTTTCAGAGAACAGATCGCCCGATCGACTAGAGCCGGCTGTTTTACATCGTCTAGAGACAGTCGAGCAACAGCTATCGTCCTTTACAGGTATATCAAGAAATGAAGTAGGGCAACTAATTCAAGCATCGGAACAGAGAGTTATGGAGGCTGTTCGCAGTCTGTGGGCTGAACGGCGGGGAGAGCTAACAGAAGTTAAAACTATTGACGATCTGGTTAACACTCCTGAGATCGCAATATCGACTACTAGCCAAGAAAAATCGATTGAGTATACTGTCAAACCGATAGAAATAGATACTACGGATAGTGGTTCTAATAAAATGTTAGTTGGTAAAGACCTGAGAATATGGGTCGATCTTCTAGACAAAGATGAGAAGTTCAGAGAAATTATTAAAATTGCGGTCTCTAAAAATTCAACTAATCAGACGATAGTTAAAAGGCTATTTAAAGCGGGTTATGGAATGAAGAAGAACACTCAACCCTATCCCCCCAGTATCGCTAATAAGATCAAGATTGTATGGGAGTGGCCATTTTTAAAATGCAACCAAGAGAATACTGTCAGCTCGCCAGCTATCGCTACCATTGATGATGCAACATTCGATCGAAAGCCTATGAGTAAAGGCATTAGACGATGGCTAGAACATTTGAAAGATGAAAAGTTCAGGGACATTGTTCAGGCTGGTATTTCTGAAGCATTGAGCAATCAGGAGATCGTTATCAGATTGTTTAAGTGCGGGGTATGGAAAAAATGATAATACAGAGCGATATCGCCCTAACCTTGCCAGTGCGATGAAAACGGCATTGAAAGCATCCAATGTTTATTCAGAGGTAAATTAAGATCCTGGAACTAGCAATGTGCTCAATAGATCCGCTAGTTGTGCGGGTGCATTGGCAGCAATAACTTGCTGTCCATAGCCATGCCACAACAAAGCCTCGACCAATGTAGCTTTTCGATGTTCACTTAGATTAGTGCCCCAAACAGCTAATCGGGGATCGTGCTGGGCTTTCCATCGATCGAATACTTTAGCAAGATGAGCATTAGGTTCTGAATCCTTGAGTCGGATTGAATTCTCTGTGGCATTTTTTGATTCTGCTGAAAGATATACACTGAGTTTAATCAGCGCATCGCCCGCCTGTTCGTCAACAAATAATTTAGTCCAATCAACTAACAGATCTGGATACTCTTTTTTTACTCGATCGAGAGCATCTTTTGCCGCTGCGATATGAGCATCAGATTTACGATGACCTTTTCCTGTTCCGCGAACTATCCGACCATCTGGAAATGTCACCGTTACGGTACAACAGTGGAGATTGGCAAGAGGTGTCGATCGAAAGTCAATGCAATTACCCGCGCAGCCAAGATTATCGAGTAATTCTTGCAGTCTATTTCATAAATATCTCAGAGTTCTTTTGCTCTAAGGTTCCCATCAAACGGCAGAGAAGTGACAATTAGGGATCGATCGAGACCGATACATGGGAAGTTAGGGTACAAAGAAGGGAATTCTAGAGAAGAAGTAGCTACCAAATCGACCGTCTCTACACGTCGAGTGGATAGCTTTTATAAAAATCAGTTTTAATGCAAGCTACTAAACTGTCCTCTTCCCAAAGCTCTTATGGTGGGATTGTCTCGTGTCGAGATCGCCTTTGGGTCGTCATCCAAAAGAACGCTCAATTAACTCAACTGCGTCCCATTGGTGGCAGCGAAGACCAAATCTGTGCTGTGTATCAACGGTTAGAAGAGTTAGATCCGATAACCTCGGCGGAATTTCCTCTTCCCAACCCAGAGACAATTGGCGATCGAACATCATTTCAACTCCTATTCGATGCGGCACGGCTGAATTTACGGGCGGGAGCGAGTCCATTTCGGTGTTTGGGCAAATTGTCAGTTTATCCGCGTCCCTATCAGTTGGTGCCGCTGCTGATGGCTCTGAGGTTGCCAACGGTGCGGATGTTAATTGCTGACGATGTGGGGATTGGGAAGACGATTGAGGCTGGTTTGATTGCGCGGGAATTACTCGATCGACAGGAGATTCACCGGACTGTGGTTTTGTGTCCGCCCCAACTGTGTCAGCAGTGGCAAAAGGAATTAAAACAGAAGTTTCAAATCGATGCGGTGGTGGTCAGATCTAGTACTGCTGCTAAGTTGGAGCGGGGATTGCCCAGTGGCGAACATATCTTCGGCTACTATCCCCATATTATTGTCAGTTTGGACTATACTTTAAACGGTCATAACCTGAGCTTTGTCAAAATGCTGAAAGCGGAGTGTGAGCAAGGAATCAAGCTCTTTTTTATGTTGCAGATGAGCATCATTTAGACATTCAGAGATGGCTGATGAGAACTGAGTAAAATCCTCATAATACTTGCCATATAAACATTTCTTTTTAACAAACTTCCAGAGCCTTTCAATCAAATTTAGATTGGGCGAATAAGTCGGCAAGTATAGTAATTCTATTTCCAAGGATTTAGCTAAATCTTGGACAACTCGACATTTTTGGTATCGAGCATTGTCTAAAACCAGAGTAATGGGAATGCTCAGTCCTAGGTCAGCTAATTTTTGCAGAAGTTCACAAATCTGAATAGCAGTGATATAGCTGTCATTAGTAACCAAAATAACTTCATGAGTAATGGCATTTAATGCTCCCAGCACATTGAACCGTTTTCTCCCTGAAGGTGACTTAATAAACAGCCGTTGAAAACACCAAATCATCCCCAAAAAAGCTCCCATGACAAAGTGAGCCGCATCCACGAAGAAAACCGCTCTTTTTCCTTGTCTTGCCTCTTCTAACCTGGGTTCTAGCTTATTTATTTTATATTCTTCCTGTTCATCGGGATCTGCTTTAGAAGGAATAGCCCCAACTTTCAAACATCGCATCCCTATTGATTTCAGGAATTTTTGGATCTGGGTTGGACTGCGTTTAATTCCGGTAAGATTTTCAATCTGATTTACAGCTTCATTTATGGTAGCTGGAGGATTCAATTTCAAATACTCTTTGATAGTTGTCTGATGTAATTTTAATTCACTTTTGGGTTGATAAAAGTTAATTTCTTTGAGTTTTTCTATACCACCAGCCTGATATTGTTGACAATATTTTCTCAATGTATTAGGTGAAATGTTTGCTAGCCTACAAATCATATTTAAAGGTAAGTTTTGACTTTTAAGCCATAATACTTCCATCTTCAACTGGACCCTGGGATGAGGATGGTGAAATCTTTCATAATTTAATATTTCTCGATCTTCTTCCGTAAAGTTTAGATTGCTCATCCCTCAAGCTCCACTTTTTCCTTGACTTTACTAGACTATCATCTCTTCGATCGCCGATGCTCAAGTTATGCCCGTGTAAAGTATATGTGAAGTCAGATCGACATCGAGCGAGTTTCTTGGCTTACTGTCCCGATTTTGTAATTGTGGATGAGGCGCATACTTGCAGTAATAGCAGCGCAGATGGTTCATCGCAACAGCAGCGGTATCGATTGATTGAGGAAATTGCCCAACGGAAGGAACGCCATCTGGTTCTGCTTAGTGCGACTCCCCATAGTGGGATTGAGACTGGATTCCTATCGCTGATTAGTTTGCTCAAGCCTGAATTTGGCAAGCTCGATCTGAATAATTTCGCGCTCTCAGAACGGGCGGAATTAGCTAAATATTTCGTGCAGCGGCGGCGGGGTGATATTAAGGATTGGTTGGGAGCGGAAACGCCATTTCCCGATCGAGATTCGACGGAGGTGAGCTATCAACTTTCTAAGCCTTATCAGCAGCTATATGGGGAGGTGTATGACTTTGCGCGGAATTTGGTCAAAACTACCGATGGTTTGAGTAAAGCCAAGCAGCAGGGGCGATATTGGTCGGCATTAGCTATTTTACGGTGCGTAATGTCCTCTCCAGCAGCGGCAATCGCGACGTTGGGCAAGCAAATTGAAAATCGGACGCTGGCGGGGATTGAGGAGATCGACGATGAGTTGATGAGTACTTATATTTACGATCGTACCGAGCAGGAGCAATGTAGCGATGCGACTCCACCGATCGAGATGCAGGCGCAAGACAGCGAACGCCGGAAGTTAAGGCAGTTTCTCAAGGATGCTGAAGCGATCGCACCCAAAGACGATCGCAAGTTACAGACGACGATTGCGTGGGTGAAGGCGCGGCTGGATGAGGGATTGAATCCGATCGTCTGGTGTCGCTATCTGGCTACGGCTAAATATGTGTCCGCACAGCTTACGCAAGAATTGACGAAGAAGAAATCGTCTCAAGTGCGAATTATTGCGATTACTGGCGAACAGTCAGAAGACGAACGAGAGGAACGGTTGGCAGAATTAGCAACTTATCCCCAGCGGGTGATGGTAGCAACTGACTGTTTGAGTGAAGGGGTAAACCTGCAAGAGCACTTCCAGGCGGCGGTTCACTACGATTTACCGTGGAATCCGAATCGGTTGGAGCAGCGGGAAGGGCGGATCGATCGATATGGGCAAGCCGCACCAGTAGTCAAAACCTGTCTGCTGTACGGGAGCGATAATAAAATCGACTTGGCGGTATTAGATGTATTGATTCGCAAGGCGGTATCGATTCGGAAAACCTTGGGGATTACGGTACCACTCCCGATCGATAGCAGTACGATTCAGACGGCGATCTTCAAGTCGCTATTCGAGCAACCCAGTAGTGTTCAACAACTGACGCTGGATCTGTTTCAAGCTGGTTCGCCTGTGGCTGAAGTTCATAGCCGTTGGGATAAAGCGGTCGATCGCGAGAAGCAATCTCGGACTAAATTCGCCCAACAGAGCATCAAACCAGGTGAAATCGACACGGAATTACAAGCCGCAAATCGCATTCTCGGTAGTAGTGAGGATGTGGAACGTTTCGTCCGTACTGCTTGCGAACGGTTGGGGAATTCGCTCAAACGGGAGAAGAAATGGTGGGTAATGGCGACACCGCCTCAGTGCCTAAAATCGATCGTAGGCGATAAGCCCCTCCAAATGACGTTTCAATCCTCGCCGATTGATGGAGTGGAATACATCGGACGCAATCACCCGCTCGTGGAAAGATTGGCAAGCTTTCTATTAGAGGAAACTTTGACGGATAAGCCCAACCCGACGGCGGCGCGGTGTGGCTATGTGATTACCGATCGTGTGAAGGTGCGGACTAATTTACTGCTGTTGCGATTGAGACACTTGATTGGCGATCTTGATGCTGGTGGTACAAGTACGCCGCCGTTAATGGCGGAGGAATGTATCGTGGCTGGCTTTACTGGTTCGCCCAGCAATCCGCAATGGTTGTCGCCGGAAGCAGCGTTGGAACTGTTGCAGACTGCGGAACCGACGGCTAATGCTAATGATGGGATTAAGCAGCGGGAGGTGCGGGATTTACTCGATCGATATGCGGAGTTGTCGCCAGATCTGGAGGTGTTGGCACGGGAACGTGCTGAGGAATTAGGGGATACATACGCCAGGATCAGGGCGATTACCAAGGGCAAGCGATCGACCGTTCATCCTCAAATGCCGATGGATCTGTTGGGATTGTTGATTTTGAATCCAGGATAAGAACCCACCCCTACAGATCGTCAGACATGCCCTTACCAAAAGGGAAGCAGAATATTTTTTTAATAACAGGAATAACCCCGTGCAGCCTACCACTACTCGCCCCTACCAATTTGAAGGAAATCTATTTGTTTCCGACATCACTCACGATCTAATCTCTGGCGATTTCAAGGGACAATTGCCGCAAGACTTTCAACTCGATGAAAAAGATAAATTAACTGATGAAATTGCCCTAGCTTGGGACATTGCGAAAGCTCATTGGGTGGCATTTCAAAAGGCACTCAATCGCCTAGATGAATCAGATGCGGCAACATCATTAACCCGCGAACAGTGGGTGCTACCGCTACTGAGAACTTTGGGCTATGACCCATTCTACACATCGAAGGCAGAAGTGATTGACGGTCAAACTTTTGCTATTTCTCATCGAGCTGGACAGCGACAGGGATACAAACCAGAGCAATTTGTAGGAGAACAGAGAGCGACTCAATGGGAGGGAAGTTATGACATAGCAGGGACAGCAGATCTCTCGAATAAACCACCGCTGCATATCGTTGGCTGTCGGTTGAAATTAGAACAACGCTCTAAAAGTGGTACGCCTCGCATCTCCGCTCATGGATTGATGCAGGAATATCTCAACCGCACCGAGCATCTGTGGGGCGTGGTGACGAATGGTTATCAGTGGCGACTGTTGCGGGATTCTAATTTGATTACCCGTTTGACTTATGTAGAATTCGATCTCCAGCAGATATTAAATGGGGAAAACTTTGCCGAGTTTGGGTTATTTTATCGCCTATTCCATCGATCGAGATTACCGCAAGGAATGGATGGTGCGGATAAATGTCTGTTGGAATATTACCACCAACAAACGCTCCAACAGGGCGGACGGGTACGGGATAAATTGCGGGATGGGGTGGAAAGCGCGATCGAGCAATTGGGAAATGGTTTTCTCGAACATCCTAAAAATGATGAATTACGGGCAAAATGTGAGAGTGGAGAAATTAAGGCGACAGAATTTTATCGTCAACTATTGATGTTGATTTATCGTCTACTATTTTTGATGGTGGCGGAAGCGCGTGAGATGTTGACTGATGAAGATCCAGAAAAGCGGCGAATTTATCAGGAATATTATAGTGTCGATCGACTACGACGATTTTCGGAACGACCTTTATTTCAGCGTGAAGGTTTTCAGGATTTATGGTGTGGGTTGTTAGTTACTTTTAAATTATTTGATGAAAATTGGCGCGGTAAAGTTCTTGGATTATCTCCATTAAATGGCGATCTGTTTGGTTCTGGAAAATTAGATTGCATTGAGAAATGCAAAATAGACAATTATGATTTACTTCTGGCAATTCGCAGCCTATCTGTTTATGAACACCAGGACAAAAATGGAAAAAACAAACAAACTAGAAGGATTAACTATGAGGCTTTCAACGTCGAAGAAATTGGCTCTACTTATGAAGTTTTACTGGATTTTTGCCCGCAAATTTCGACTACTGAAACTCGCAAATTTCAATTAATAAAAGGTAGCGAACGTAAATCTACAGGCTCATATTATACACCACCAGAATTAGTCGCACAATTAATCAAAACTACCTTAGATCCAGTAATCAGTGAAAAGTTAGTCAATGTAAATACTATTGCTGAAAAAGAAGCCGCACTTTTGTCAATTACAATTTGTGATGCTAGTTGTGGTTCGGGACATTTCCTGCTTGCAGCCGCTCGTCAACTGGGCAAGGCATTGGCACGGGTACGCACTGGAGAACATCAACCAGAACGTAAACATATTCGCCCCGCGACTCGCGATGTGATTCAAAACTGTATCTATGGCGTGGATCTAAATCCCCTAGCGGTGGATTTGTGTAAGGTGGCTCTGTGGATTGAGGGGTATAACAAGGGCTATCCGTTGAGCTTTTTGGATCACCGGATTAAATGCGGGAACTCTCTGGTAGGGGTGATGGATTTGGACTGTCTCAAGGAGGGGATTCCTGAAGGGGCGTATACCGCAGTGACGGGGGATAATAAAGCCGTTGCGACTAAGTTGAAGAAGCGCAATAAGGAAGAATGCAAGCAACTCGGACAGCAAAACTTCTTCGATACGCCAGTTATCCAAGCAGAACGCGATCGCTACACCCAGAATGCTAGTGAAATCGGTTTAACCTCAGAAAACACCGCCAGCGATGTTCGTGCCAAGCAGGAGCGATATCGAGCCAGTCGTCGCGACTCTTCATGGTTTCGGGATTACACGCTCTGTAATCTATGGACGGCAGCGTTTTTCATGCCGCTGGTTAGCGATTTGTTGCCTACGACTGAAACTCTAGATAGGTTGATGTCAGAGGCTCCCAGCCCCGCTGTCAAAGAGATCGCCGATACAGTTAATAAACTAGCAGTGGAGAAGTTCTTCTTTCACTGGTGTCTAGAGTTTCCAGAAGTGTTTCAAGATGGTGGCTTTAGCTGCATTTTAGGGAATCCACCGTGGGAGCGGATTAAATTGCAGGAGAAAGAATTCTTTGCGGCTCGTGACGCGGAGATTGCTAATGCTCAGAATAAAGCAGTCCGCGAACGACTGATTAAACAATTACCGCTCAATAATCCCGAACTGCTCGAAGAGTTTGAACTTGCTAAATATGATGCCACTGCTCAGGGGCGATTTGTACGCGGTTCTAGTCGCTTCACTTTAACAGCGGTAGGCGATATCAATACTTACAGCATTTTTAGTGAGACTGCGAGAAGGCTGATTGCACCCACTGGTAAAGCCGGAATTATCGTACCGACGGGTATTGCTACTGATGATACTTGCAAAAAATTCTTTGGGGATTTGGTACAGAGTCAGACTCTATCAGCCTTAATCGATTTCGAGAATTCAGCACCCCTATTTGCTGGCGTACATCGTAGCTATAAATTCTCGCTTCTGAGTATCAGCAATCAACCTACTCCCGAAACCAAATTTTCGTTCTTCCTCACCCATCCCCGTCAACTAGAAGACAAGCAGCGAGTATTTACGCTCACGCCTCAAGATATCGCCCTGATTAACCCCAATACGCTGACTTCTCCAGTGTTTCGGACTCGTGCTGATGCAGAGTTGACTCGTAAGATCTATCAACGGGTGCCAGTTCTAGAAAACGAGCGCACAGGGATCAATCCTTGGGGCATTTCGTTTATGCGGATGTTGGATATGTCGAATGATAGTGGTTTATTTCGGGATAGTGAGTCGTCTAATTCTCTACCCCTGTATGAAGCCAAGATGCTGCACCAGTTCGATCATCGGTGGGCGACTTATCAAGGCTTAGATGTCCGAGATGCGTCGTTGACTCAAAAGCAAGATCCCGATTTTCGAGTTACGCCTCGTTACTGGGTGGATAAGCAGGAGGTGGACAATAAGCTCGCTGGCAAATGGGATAAACAGTGGTTGCTGGCTCTTAGAGGCATTTGCAGAGCTACTGATGAGCGCACAGCTATTTTTAGCTTGTTGCCTAGAGTTGCTCTAGGAAATAGCGCACCAGTAATGCTATCAGAAATAAGCAAACCCGATTTAGTTGCTTGTTTACAGGCTAATTTGAGTAGCTTGGTATTTGACTTTGTGACTCGCCAGAAAGCAGGGGGAGCTAACTTCAACTTCTTCATCGTCAAACAACTCCCAGTTCTCCCCCCAGAATCCTACACACCCCAAGACATCGAATTCATCAGCAGCCGCGTCCTCGAACTCGTCTACACCGCTTGGGATATGCAGCTCTTCGCCCAAGACATGGGTTATCAAGGCGCACCATTTGTGTGGAACCCAGAGCGTCGCGCCATCCTCCGTGCCGAACTCGATGCCAAATACGCCAAACTGTATGGCTTAACCCGCGATGAATTGCGGTACATCCTCGATCCTAGCGATATCTATGGGGCAGAGTTTCCCAGTGAGACATTCCGAGTATTGAAGAGCAAGGAGATGAAGGAATACGGCGAATATCGCACTCAGCGGTTGGTATTGGCGGCGTGGGATCTGCTGGAATCGGGTGGAGAGATGTTGAGGATTTTGAGATGATTGCTGTGTCTAGTGAGGATGTGGGGATTCGATCGGGAACAGTATAAATATTACTTAAATCTGGAGTGGACGGTATGAAACGAGACATGGAATTGATTAGAGAATTGATGCTAGCGATCGAATCTCAAGATGGTGATTTTAATTATGAATCAGTTAAAGCGATTGGATATGACGAGCCACAGATTGAGTATCATTTGGATTTATTAATTAAGGCAAGATTAGTTGTTGGGGAAGTTCATCCATTACAGGGAGGTTTTAGTCCTATTTTTGTAGTTGAACAACTGTCTTGGGACGGTCATGAATTTCTTGATAATGCTCGTAATGAATCTGTATGGAAAGACACGATGAAACAGGTTAAAGAAAAAGGAGGGGGGATTAGTATTGCGTTGCTAACTCAGCTACTTATTTCTGTCACTAAACAACATTTTGGATTGAGTTAGCTTTTCAGTTTCAGAGGAAATGCGGTCGCTATATGTGGTGATTCGATCGAAGGATTATTGCTTCGGCGAAGGTGATGATCCCCCTAAATCCCCCTTCAAAAGGGGGACTAAGACTAGCTCCGGCTCCGGCTCATGTTCCCCCTTATTAAGGGGGCTAGGGGGATCTCCAGTCCAAGCGGAGTCAAAAGTTTGAGCATGTCTGGCTTCGGCGAAGGTGACGATCCCCCTAAATCCCCCTTCAAAAGGGGGACTAAGACTAGCTCCGGCTCCGGCTCCCCCTTTTGAAGGGGGCTAGGGGGATCTCCACTCCCGCCGCAGTCCAACACCCATTACAACCAACCGATGCCCCTAAACGAATCCCCATTCCACCTCCCCTACAACTCCAAACTAGTAGAAAGAGCTAAGCAAATGCGGCGCAATCCCACCCCCGCCGAGAAAAAGCTCTGGGAAGAATACCTGAAAACATTTCCCCATCGAGTGTTACGCCAAAGACCGATCGAGCATTTCATTGTCGATTTCTACTGTGCGGCTCTACGTCTCGTAATTGAAATAGATGGCGCAGTTCATCTCTCTGAATCTGCCCAAACTTATGATGCAGAAAGAACAATTGAGCTAGAAAAATATGGGTTGCAAATAATCAGATTTACAAACAATGAGGTAATGAATAACTTCGAGGATGTCTGTAAACAGATTGCGGAATTACTCGATCGCTAAAATTTCTGACTCATCACCGCATTATTTTCTGCGATCTCGGCTTCGATTTCAGCAGGAAAAGCCGCCGCGTATGCCCAAGCATTGGCAAGATTAGTTGCCGAAAGAGTGGGATAACTCGTCAACAAGTCAGCTTCGCTGTAACCAATCCGCCGCGATTCAACCAATCCCCAGACAGTAATGCGGGTGCTAGCAACACAAGCACTCCCACCACAAACACTAGGCGTTTTTTCAATGCCTTGACTGAGATTAGTTTTACCTTGAGATAGAAGCTGGACAACTTGTACTTTTTCCGTTTCAGAAAGAGCTAGTAACTGAGGCTCTAATTCTTTGAGGGTCATGATTAGACACTAAACTGGGTTCGATCGTTATTTTAACTTGAATACAATCGGTTTCGCATCTGAACCGAATCGTTAGCTTGCCACTCTACCAGCTAAACGCTCCTGAATTTGCATTTGAAAACTAGCCGCCACTTCCTCAATTTCCTCTGATGACATCACATTTCCAAACTGCTCGTTTAGCAGATCGATAAACTTATTGTGACTGCCTGGATATAGGGCTAGCTCCATTACCTTATCCAAATGAATACCCCAATCAGGCCCCGCGCTGATATCGCAACCACACTCTTCCTCTAACTTAGCCATCTCACGGGCTTCCTCTTCAGTAATTTGAAATCTCATAATTTCCTCCATTCCCCTATTTAATTATCCACGTCAATCTCTGTGCGCCGATACCATTCAAAATAAGTCAAATTATCTTTTTCCGCATCAGCACCCCCATCGATCAGCCCCATCTTGCGATAAAACACCTCGGCATTAGGTAAAGAGTGCAATCCTACCAACCCTCCATAATTTAACTCTTCACTGCGGAGCCGCGCAAACCGGAGTAAAGCTCCACCCACCGCTCGAAATCCATTCACATCAGGGTTCAGGATGCGATTCCACGGTGCTGTTGCCAGTGAATGAACATACACCAGTCGGCGCGTTGGGTCGATTTGCGATCGATAGCCCCGTACCTGAATCAGCATCATTCCTTGAGTCAACTGCTCACATTCGATCGCATAGCCTTCATATAGTCCCATCCCACCAGCTAGATAAATTCGTTGTTTCTGCTCCCAATCCCAATATTGGTCTTCATCCGCTGAAGTTCTCAGTCGTTCCCGCCAGACTATTCTGAAATCATCCAAGTGCTTTGTGGTTAACGGAGCTAATGACCCTACTACCGAGGTGGCATCTCGTACCCGAATTAACCTTACTTCCTCCCCATCGCTGGTCAAATCGCTCATACAGCCACACCCGAATCACTACAGACCTTTCTGGCGATCGATGCCATCCAACCAGGTAAAAGATCGAGATCTTGCAGGAGGTCTTGTTTCACATCATCAGGCAGCTTTGCCCGCATCAAAGCGATCGTATCGGGCGCAGATGCGATCGCTTTATCCAGCCATAGAACCGCCGCCACAAACTGCCCCCCTGGACGATCTGCCCAAGCAATCGCCTTCTGACTAACGTGCTGGAGATAAACCTTCCGGTTGCCCACTTGCACCGTTTTAGTCTTACCGCTACTGATATAAGACGGTCTGGCAGGCACAGCATTAGTCAAGCCCAGAGCATTTGCAACTGCAATGCCATTGGGCATCAATTGAATTCGATCGCGTCTGCTAATCGCTTGAATCGTTGCATCCAGATTCGGTGGTGCAGAACCTTTCAAAATCTTGCTCTGGCGGGGAAAATCATAAAAACCACGTCCAATTCGCCGCAGTTGCCCACTCACGACCAATCTAGACAATGCTCGATCGATCGCCGCACGACTACCCAAATCAAGGAAATCTTTGGGCGTAAATACCCCATTTCCGCGACCCCGCACTCGAACTTTGTCCATAACTCGATCTGCTGTACTCTTCATGGCTACTGAATTAGAGCAATCTCTTATGTCAGAACAATACTGTATTTTTGGAGTCGGTGGCAAGCGTGTAATTACGGTCTATTTGCTATTCAAGCTACCATTTTGGTCACTTTAGCCTGTGGTCATGGGCATATTAAGACTACATCGCTACAATAAGCCCCATGCTCGATATCTTCGCCCTCCGCAACCAAATTATCGACGACTATCACCGCTACATTGATAGTTTCCTCAATATCCGCGATCGCAAGGTCAAAGCATTTGTCGATGGAGAATTAGCTAAGGGCGAACTATGGCAAGATCCTCTGATTCAACTCAATCCAGCTTATCAAAAGGGTGCGAGTATCAGTGAGTTAATCGATCGAGATGTCCTCCATCCCGACTGTGGTAAATACTTCCACGGTTTCCAGTTTTATCAGCACCAAGCTCAAGCCTTCGTCGCCGCCAAAAGTCAGAAGCCTTACGTTCTCACCACCGGAACGGGTTCGGGCAAGAGTTTAAGCTATGTCGTCCCGATTATCGATGACATTCTCCGCAACCCAGAGATTAAGGGTGTGCGGGCGATATTAGTCTATCCGATGAATGCCCTGATTAACTCTCAAAAAAAGGCGTTTGCTGACGTTCTCAAGCAGGTGCCCAATTCACCGATTCGCGTCCAACAATATACCGGACAAGAGAGCCTAGAGGAAAAAAATGAGATTCAAAATAATCCACCCCAGATTATTTTGACCAATTATGTGATGTTGGAATTGATGCTGACTCGCGTACATGAAGCAAAATTCGTTGAGTCGCCAGATCTGAAATTTCTAGTCCTCGACGAACTGCATACCTATCGGGGGAGACAAGGTGCGGATGTAGCAATGTTAGTGCGAAAGCTCAGACAGCGGAGCGGACGAGATCTGCTCTGTATCGGGACTTCAGCCACCATGTCTACCGAAGGCGATCGAGAGAATCGCCGTCAAACGGTTGCGAGTGTTGCAAGCAAGCTATTTGGGGTGGAGGTGACAACGGGGAATGTCATTGATGAAACCTTAGTACGAGCAATTAAACGCCCAGCTCCGACGACTGAAGAGTTGCGGGATTGTCTCCTAGCTGACTTACCAGCAGAGGGTAAGCGTACTTTGGATAGATTCCAAGTTCATGCCCTCAGTGCCTGGATAGAGATGAATTTTGGACTAGAGGAAGAAGCTTCTGGATTAGTGCGCCGCAAACCAATTACTCTTAAGAACGGAGCGCAACAGTTAGCAGAAATTACTGAGCTATCGATCGATAAATGCGAGCAGGTTCTCCAAGAGATGTTTCTATGGGGTAGCAAAACCAAGGGATTAGCCTTCCGGTTGCACCAATTCATTGCTCAAGGGGGTAGTGTCTATTCCACTCTCGAACGCGCCGAACCCCGCTTTCTCACTTTAGAAGGGCAATATACGACAACTAACGATCGATTGCTGTATCCGTTGGTATTCTGTCGGGAATGCGGTCAGGATTATTATGTGGTTAAATTCGATCGCGATCGAGAATTAATTACGCCATTATTACCAAACTCGATCGATACAGATGAAAATGAAAACGATATTTCACCAGGCTATATCACTCTCGATGAGCCAGAATTATGGAGTGCAGAACATTTTGATAGTTTGCCAGATAGTTGGTTCAAGGAGACGAAAAGAGATGGGCGAGTATTAAAGAAAGAACACGAAAAATATAACCCCCAGCAATTATTTGTTAATCCAAATGGAACGATTGCGCTCACGGGCATCGGGAATGGTCATGAAAAGCCAACACCCTGTTGGTTTGTGCCTCGTCCATTTAAGATTTGCCTAAACTGTAAAATCGTCCACAACGGGCGCAAGAATGAATTTACCAAGCTCTCGCGTTTGAGTAGTGAAGGTAGAAGTACTGCAACTACCCTATTATCAATTTCCACCGTCAGCAAACTGAAAGCCTCGCTCAAGCCAGACTCAACCGCTGCAAAAGTTCTCAGCTTTACCGATAATCGTCAAGATGCTTCCCTTCAAGCCGGACATTTTAATGATTTCGTTCAAACATCCTTCCTGCGAGCGAGTTTGTATGGAGCATTAAAAACCGCAGGAGCATTAGATCAGAGTCAACTAGCTGCGGCGGTAGTCAAACAGATGGGTTTAGCCCAAACAGATTACGCCGAACAACCTGCTGAGTTTGGGGTGGGCAAGAAAAGGAATGAAGAGGCTTTCACCCAATTGATTGAATATCGATTGTACGAAGATTTACGTCGCGGCTGGCGAATCGTTCAACCTAATTTAGAACAGTGTGGATTATTGCAGATCGATTATTTAGAGCTGGATTTAGCTTGTGCGGATGAAGATTTATGGTTGAAACATAGCGATCCAATCTTACTTAAAGCTACCCCTGAAGAACGTTATCGATCGATCTTACCCTTACTCAATTTACTCCGAAAAGAACTGGCGATCGATGCTAGATTTTTCCAAGCTGACGGGATTGAAGAACTCAAACGCAAGGTCAATCAAGCCCTCAAAGAACCTTGGACGATCGGTGAAACCGAAAATCTCCCTTCAGCATCTTGGGCAAGTCTGACTAAAGGCGAACCCAGAGATCGAACTAAAAATAAGGTCAAATTAACAGCTACCAGTAAAATTGGTAAATTTCTGCGTTCTCCCGCTGCTTGGTCGTGGTTAAATCAGTCACTTAAACCTGATGATTACGATCGATTAATCCACAATTTAATTAATGCTCTGTGCGATTCTGGTTATCTCACTCAAGAAGGAACTGATGTGCAACTACGGAGTGATTCGATCGTTTGGCAAGGTTGTAAGCTCGAATCGATCGCACCAGATTTATTAGAAAATAGATATTCAGCAGTAGAACAGGTTGAATCTCGCCCAGTTAACAAATTTTTCCAGAAGTTCTATATCGAAACTGCCGCCCAAATTCGCCACATGTGCGGGCGCGAACACACCGGACAAGTCCCCAATTACCTCCGCCAAGAACGGGAAGAAGAGTTCCGCCAAGGTAAACTCGCCACCCTCTTCTGTTCCCCGACGATGGAACTAGGCATCGACATTTCCGACTTGAGTGTAGTACATCTACGAAATGTCCCGCCCTCACCTGCAAATTATGCCCAACGCAGCGGTAGAGCCGGAAGAAGCGGACAAGAAGCAATGGTCATCACCTACGCCGCCGCAGGGAGCGGACACGACCAATATTTCTATCGCCACCAAGCCGCAATGGTCGCTGGAGCAGTTGCACCACCCAAGTTAGAACTCGCCAATCAAGATCTGATTGAATCCCACATCTATTCTGTCTGGTTGGGATTAGCTGGGGTGCAATTTGAAGATTCGATGAATCAGATCCTCGATCTCGAACAACCCAACTACCCGCTTAAAGCAAATCTCCGCGCTCAGTTAGAAATGATGACGCAACCTGAAAGCTATCAAAAATGCCTTAAAGCCACTCGATCGATCCTCGCCGATACTTTTTGTCAAACCGACCTAGCTCGTGTCTCCTGGTACAGCCCAGAGTGGTTAGAGCGAACGATTGGCAATGCTCTAAATAAGTTCGACAATTCATGCAAACGATGGCGAGATCTTTATGATGATGCTGTCAAGCAAAAGGCTGATGCCCAGAGAGTTCTGGATCGAGTTACGGCTGGAAGTGAAAATAAAGAAGATAAAAATCGGGCAGAACGATCTTTTCAGGAAGCTAAAAATCAGATCGATCTTCTCGTCGGACAGGGTGCGGGCAAAAATAACAGTCAGTTTGAATTCTATCCCTATCGCTACTTCGCATCTGAAGGTTTTCTCCCTGGATTTAATTTCCCCCGTCTTCCGATTTACACCTATCTCCCGACTGGCAAAGATCGTGGTGAATATATCTCCCGCCCCCGTCATTTAGCGATTCGAGAAATGGCTCCCCAAAATATCCTTTATTACGAGGGGAATAAGTTTAAAGTCGATCGCACCAAACGTTATACCCAAGGCATCGACAGCCGTTATCAAAACCTAGTTATTTGCGATCGATGTGGTTATTTTCACACTAAATCAATCGATGTCTGTGAAAACTGCGGCAATAAACCAACTAGCGATCGTCATGGTAAATCCGCTTTTATTAAACATTCGCTGGAAATGGATACGATGTTCGCCAGACGGAAGGAGCGAATTACCTGCGATGAGGAAGATCGCCTCAAAAATGGTTATCAAATTAGCACCTGTTTCCAGTTTACCGATGGACGAAAAGAAGTAGCTGATGTTGTCGCCGCTGATGGCACACCATTACTCCGACTTACCTATGGTGAAACAGCCAATATCATGCGAATCAATCGCGGTTTGCGAAGCGAAAAAGGTAATGGTTTCAGACTCGACCCCACCAGCGGACAATGGGAACCACCAACCAATAAAACCGACCCGCAGACGAATATTCAATCTGATATTCATCTCACCGTCAAAGCGACTACCAATCTACTCTCGATCGAACCATTAGATCTACCAGAACAAGATCGAGAATCATTTATCACCACCTTCCAATACGCCTTAGAGCGATCGATTCAAACAGTCTACAAGCTCGAACAATCGGAACTAGATTCCGAACGACTGGGGCAAAATAGCGACCGCTTACTATTCTGGGAAGCCGCTGAAGGTGGCGCAGGAGTCCTCTCCCAAATCCTCGAAGATCCTCAATCCTTCCAAAAGTTAGCACTATCGGCATTGGAAATCTGCCACTTTATCGAACATAAAGACAGTTGCGCTCAAGCTTGTTATGAATGCCTGCTCTCCTATGGTAATCAATGGGATCATCCGCTTTTAAATCGCCACACAATTAGGGATTTCTTAAATCGATTGCGTGGGAGTAAACTGGAGCGGCACTCGATCGGATTATCCCGCGAAGAGCAATATCAACAACTATTAGCCCAAACCGATCCCAATTCTGAGTTTGAACGGGTGGTATTAACAGCCATGTTCGAGCGAGGATTGAAGTTACCAGATACCACTCAAATGTATATTCCTGAAGCCAACTGCAAACCAGATTTTGTTTACAACAATGGTGTCAAAATTGCGATCTTCTGCGACGGTTCGGTTCACGATTCACCAGAGCGAAAACAACAAGATAAGATCGATCGAGATAATTTGCAGTATGTAGTCGGTTATTCGGTGCTATCCATTGGTTCTAAAGGAGATTTACAGCTTGGATTGCAGGAATTAGCGTCGATGCTGGGGTGATTGATTCGAGCGCGACTAAAGCGGCATTTTTTTGACGTTCATGGGTAAGTAATAGGAATCTGTAGGGGCATTTCCTAGTAGGTGACTTGTTAGTGCGAAGCTAAGATGGTGAGGGCTAGTTTGAAGCACAGGCTCTACAGGAATTCGGAGAAGCAGAATTGATACATTCTTCGCAGCTTCTCGATCGATTAAGGATTTGGGTTTACTGAATGCAGTATCTCTATCAGCTTAACTAATGTAATATGCAAAATCCAAAAATGGCAGTATAATTCTTTGCAAGCAAAAATACCCGATCCGCAGATCGCTCGCTCCTAAAGCTAGATGAAGAAAATGACCGCCCAGGAAGTTATGCAACGCTACCATAAAGGAGAGCGAGACTTTCGCCGCCTAACCTTGAGCGGACAATCCTTTCACAGTCAGAATCTTTCAGGAGCGAATTTTAGCGAAGCAGATATTAGGAGTACCAACTTTGCTAAAGCAAATCTAAGTCAAACGAATTTTAGTAGAGTTAATTGTGGATGCAATACAAAATCCGTATTATTCCAACATATTACAAGGATAATATTAGGTATTGCGTTTGGTTATGTTTGCGCTATATCCAGCTTACTTATTGTGGGAATGTTGCGGGATACGAGTAACGCTAATACAGCTTTTTACTTCGCCGGAATTGGCGCAATTATGCTCTTAATAATTGCAATGATTTCAATTTGGCGACAAGGCTTAACAGCCAAATTGAATTCAATAACTATTATTGCAATTATCATCGCTATTTCCATAGTTGCTACAGCCATGACTAATGTTGCAACTGTGATAGTTGGACAGTATAAAACACTGACAAATTTTCAATTTACAGTTAGTGCTATCATTCTGACTGTCATTGGGCTATTTCTTGTCATTGGATTCATTATTTTAGTTGTTATTATATCTGTTGTGGTGCCAGCGGCTGGATTTACGACTGTTACTGTATTTGCTATGTTCTCTTCCATTGCTGCTATCACCGATCTCATCGCTATCCCTAATCTTCTACTGTTACCTTTTAATATTATTGTCTCAATATTCAGTATTTGTTTTGCATGGCAAATACATAAAGGTAATGAAAAATTTCGTCTTCTACAAATTTTGCGTAACAACTTTGGTGCGATTGGGGGCACGAGTTTCGTGAAAGCAAATCTGACTGGTGCTAACTTTGAGGGAGCATCACTCGAAAGTACCAATTTCAGACATGCTAATATCTCTCAGGTATTTTGGAAAGATGCAAGAAAGCTCGATTTTGCTCAGTGGGGAGAATCCATCTTAGCTAATACAAAAGTAAGACAATTGCTCGTATCTCGCAACGGACAGGAAAAAGATTATCAGGCTCTCGATCTCAGTGGAATCAATCTAGCCGCAGCTAATCTAAGTGGTGCCAATTTCAAACAGGCAAATCTCAACAATGCAATCCTGCATCACGCTAATCTCAAAAATGCTAATCTGAGGGAAACTCTATGTATCAGAACAGACTTTAGCAATGTCGAGCTGACTGGTGCTTGTATTCAGGGTTGGAGGAGCGACCACACCACAAAACTTAATAATGTTAACTGTCAGTACGTGTTCCTGCTCGAACAACCAAATGACTACGGTAGCAGGGAACGTCGCCCCCACGATCCAGATAAGAACTTTGAAGTTGGCGACTTTGAGAAGTTGCATAGTCAAACTATAACAACTGTCGAATTACTACTACGGGGTGGGCTAAATCGTCAAGCTTTTCAAGTAGCCTTTGAGCAGTTGATGGCAGAACATCCAGATATTGCTCTTGATGATATTCAATCGATCGCGAAACGAAGCAATGATATACAAGTGACACTCTCAGTCCGCAAAGGCGTTGAAAAAGGTAAAATCGAGCAAGCTTTTGATAGATCTTACACCGCAGCAGAACTCGAAGCAACAATAGATAAAAAGTTACTAGAATCCGAACGAAAACACAATGAAAACTTAATAGAGATAATTTTGAATCCTCGAAATTGCACCAATCCATCTATGACAATTAATAATACAAACACCATGACTGACAACTGCAACAATCCCAAAATTTCCGTCGGAGCTAATAGTTTTATCAATACAGGTAAAATGGAAACTTCTGGTACGATTAACCTCGGTACGATTAGCGGAAAAGTTACCAACTCGATTAACCAGTTACCAGAAAGCGATGGCTCACAGGACTTGAATCTGAAAGAAATTTTGATACAACTCCAACATGTCATAGAGACTGATTCGGCTCTGCAAGAGCATGACAAAAACGATTTGCTAGAAGAAGTAAAAAATTTAGCTGATGCGGGAACGGCAGAAGAAGCAACAAAAAAAGACTTAACACGCAAGGCAAAAAAGATGTTCGATGCAACATTAAAAAGCCTGCCAGACACAGCGAAAATTGTAGAAGCTGCCAGTAAACTATTTCCGCTGATTTTAAAAGTTTTGGGGATTTCAGCTTAAAAATCGATAACGGCTGAAACTGCTACTCCCTTGCCGTTAGAGCAAGAGAACTTAGTAGCGGCGATTTGGAGTGCGATCGATCGATTCACCGAGGATTAGGAATGCTCGATCGGTATCAGTATCCAGTCAGCTAAAATAGAACAAGGTAGGTAAAAGAAAATAACATCATCGTTGGCGTAGCCTCTCTGTGAAGAGAATCGAGCACGGTTTTTGCTAACTTGAGTACAAGAATCGGTTTAGCAGCAGATAATCAAATGAGCACCCTTTACAGCAAAATCGATTCCCGACACATCCCGATTTACTCGATCCAAGATACTGCACGGTATTTACGCATTCCGGCTAGTACCATTCGATCGTGGACAATTGGACATCGCTACACTGTCAAAAGCGGCTCCAACTTCTTCGCCCCTCTCATCGAAATCTCCCCAGCCAAACCCTACCTACTATCTTTCACCAACCTCGTTGAAATCCATGTTCTGCGGGCTATTCGCCAGCATCACAAAATTCAACTACATAAAGTCAGAACTGCGCTAGATTTTATCGACGAAGAATTGAAAGTAGCTCATCCCCTTGCCACTCAACAATTCAGCACCGACGGCATCGATCTATTCGTCGAACACTATGGAGCATTAATCCAAGCTAGCCAAGCCGAGCGTCACCAATTAGAACTAGCAATTCATACCCACATCCAGAGAATCGAAGCCGATGACCAGGGATTAGCGATTAAACTATATCCCTTCACTCGTTCTCATGAAGAAAATAATCCCCGCATTGTCGTCGTCGATCCCCGCATTGCCTTTGGTCGCCTGACGATCGATGGTACAGGCATCGCCACCAGCATCCTCAAAGAACGCTACTCAGCCGGAGACTCGATCGACGAACTAGCAGCAGACTATGAATGTGACAGACTATCGATCGAAGAAGCAATTCGCTGTGAGCTATCACCGATTGCTGCATGACTGAATTTGAGTCCATCGTCTTTTTTATCGATCGCTGCCTTGGCAATAAACTAATCGTGGAAACTCTCAGAGGGGCTGGTCTTACCGTTGAAATTCATGACGACCACTTCAGCAAAAACGCTCCAGATGTCGATTGGATTCCCGAAATCGGGGCAAGAGGATGGGTGATTTTAACCAAAGATGCCAGAATCGGTAAAAACCGGATCGAACGTCTATCAGTCGCGGATGCCCGCGTGAGAATGTTTACTCTAGCCTCCCAAAGCTTGTCAGGCACAGACATGGCCGATATTTTTCTAAAAGCTATTCCCGAAATGAGAAAATTCATTTGCGAAAACCCTGCACCCTTCATTGCTAAAGTTTATCAAGGTGGCAAAGTCAAAGCCTGGAAGGATGATTTAGCTCTGTTAGCCGAACTGGATGATTTTTTGAATTCTTGACATTACGCAAAACCTAAGCCAGTAAATCTCAGGTTTCGTGTCTCAGTTCGTTTGACACAATCCTACTGAAAATTTTCAGAGAATTTTTTCAACAAAGCCTTCCGCTCTCGCCCCAACCGAGAAAACAACTCCCTCATCGCCCTCGATCGACACCCGTGTTTAAGCGAGTTTCGCGCTGCTTTCGCCTTTCCTACCGCGCTTTTTGGCCCCGTCGATCGTTCCCACGGACGCTGCTGGTAAATCGATAACTTCATGCGATCGCTCTGCTGTTTCCGTGCTTCCAAAGTCCACCTTGGCATAGGGTTGAGCCTCCAATTGCTTCTGTAGTTCTTCAGTCTTAGTTACTAATTGATTCACCTGCTTCGCGATCGCATTCTTGATAAACACCGTTCTCAGCTTAGGGTTCTTGATATCATGCAATGTCTGTAACGTCTTCCGCGCCTGTTCCTGCGCCTTCATCGCCGCATCGAAAAAGGTGCCAAAGTTTGAGCTACTGACTGAGAGTGTCGCAAACTGCATGTATCGATTGAATGTGGCATTGAGAATCACCACCTGCCCATAGAGTAACTCAGCCGCCGCAGTCGCCTCATCCGCCATAAATGCCCGTGTCTGGGATTCGATCGTCTCCTGAAGCTGTAATGTCTGAGCCATATTCGCAGATTTCTCCGATCCATGAATCAACAAATCGAGAGTGTGCGCCGCCCCAAAACTAGGAGATGCAACCCCCAGCATCTGGAGATCCAGGATAACTTGGTCTCGATCGTCTTCATTACTGGGAGGGACTCCGAGCTTTTCAGTGTACTGCTGTAAGAGTTTGTCTTTCCTTTTCATGTCTTTTATTTTTAAATAGATCTTCAGTTATGAGCCAGAGTTGGAGTTCGTTCAAGCGGCAGCAACAGGCTGATACTCGATCGCATTGGCGGCGTGCTATGCGATCGAGCAGCTCGATTTAGTAGCCTCGAAGTTGGCGATCGCCTATTAGGTTGCTACCTCCACTAATTGCAGGTCTTCCAGATCGATCCAGCTAGTCAGAGTGCCATCAGGTTTTTTACATGTATAAGCGTCACCAGATATCTCATAGATCTCCAAACTGCCAGCATACTGCGTCACTAGATTGGAATTTTTGCCAACATATCGAACTTGGATTCCTACCTTTAGTGAATTTGGTAATAGTGCGTTTTGAAAACAGTGTTTTTCGAGCGGGACGCACGGGACGGACGGGACAGGAGAGCTAGAAATGTTATTAGGTATGCCTTGTGACATGTCCCAATGCTGCTCGATCGGGTTTTCATCAACGGGACACACGGGACACTCATTCGAGCCTTGCCCCATTGCTGTCCCGTGTGTCCCGTTGGTATTTTCACCACGGGACAGGTCATGGGAAGATCGAAGCCCCGTATCAGTCAGCGTTTCAACGTTATTGTCCCGTGCGTCCCATGTGTCCCGTTCATTTTTGCTAGTGCTCAAATCGAGCTGTTCGTTGTCCTGCTGATTCCAAAACTCACGAAACACAAAAACAGCGATTCGCTTGCCGTCTATCGTTCGTTTAACTGTATGGCGATCGCCTTCGATTGAGGGTTTTAGCCAGCCTCTGGTGTGAAGTTCCTTGATAAGTTCCGATTTGTCTACTCCATCAGCCAATTCCTTGGCAAAGATTGACGTGGGGACACAATATTCGACATTATTTGTGACGGTATCACCGATTCGGTAAGCTAATAAATTACGAACGACTCGATCGGGAAATCGGGGATCTTGGATTCGATCGCCATACTGATTGCTAACAAACAGATGTTCGATTTTAGTGCAAGCTTCTTTAATTTCGAGCGAACCATCACCGCCGCGAAAATTTACCCAAGCAGTAAACATTTGAGATATTGCCCACGAGCATTCTTTGATGGAAAAAGGCAGCAGACCGAAGCTGTGAGCAAGTTCTAAGCCAATCTGGACTAATGCAAACCTTACGGCAACCCGCCCGATCGCCATATTGTTGTATTGCTGGCTGAGTTGGTTGGCGATCTCATGAACCCGCTCGCGCAATTGCTTGTCCCAATCCTCAGACTTTCTCACTTCGACAAGTTGAGTCAAATATTCATCGAGTGCCGTACCCTGCTGTTGACGAATAGATGATTCTAGTGCAACTACAAACTCCTTCGATGTTTTGTAGCCATGCAGATTTTCAAATACTCCCAACCCTCTACCTGCATCCGCAGGAATAGAGGGCATCCGTGCTTCCATTCCGCCCTTAGCTGGAATTTTGGCTTGACGTAGATACTCAACCATTGAATATTCCCCAGTTGAGAGGAATAATAAGGCCCAGGTTTTAGGCTTAACATTGCTCAAAGTTTTGCTCATTCGATCCTTGCCTCGACCGTTACCCAACATGTATGCACTAGCACCAACTGTTTGGGGTTCAGCTTGTCCGATCTCATCCAGCGGTAAATTCATGTGATTGAATTCAGCCGCTTTACCTTCTAGTGCGTTAGCAGTTGCCTTCCAGCTAGAGATATGTTTTAAGCCAGCCACGCTTGCCGCAACATTCAGAGCAGTAGTCTTCCCAATTGAGGTTGTCCCTACTAGATGAAAGCCGCCACTCTCAATCTGTGCTGGTTCCAACAAAGGTGCTGCAAACGATGTCCCCAAACTAAAGATTAATCGGCTATTTCCTCCACATTTTGCAGCTACCTCGGTTTTCCAACCGTCCAGGCTACCTTTAATTTCAGTGAGGGTGTTATCTGGTTCTGGTTCGCGGAATCGGAGATCTGGATCGCCATAAGTTTTAGCAGGAGTTAGGAATGAACCATTGACCCATCCAGTCTTATCCGCGATCGTATACACGCGAACAACTTCACAGCCTAACCCAAACAGATAATCTAGCAATAAACCTTTCTGCTTGCGGCCATAGTGGTAGCCGCCATCGCCTAAAAACCGCAGAGCTTCCAACCCATCCCCTGTCAAAGTAATGCGGTGAATGAGTACTCGCCGAATTTTTCCTCGCTGGTTGCGAAATTCTAGTAAAACACCAGTCCCCGCACCTTCGGTATTTTCTACGTAAGCAATCGCCTTGATATGATTTCCGATGCGTTGCTGTTTGGGCGTAAAAGTACCATCATCTTGTTCTTCGATAGTATGTAAGATTAAGCCGTCTTGATAATTAGATGAGAATTTGACGTAAGAGTTGTCATCGTCTAAATCTTTTTCTGGTTCTGTCTCTGATACTAACCGATCTTCTTTTTCTAGCAATTGAGAATCAGCAATGGCAAACAATCGATCGGGTGTGAGATATTCGATCGAGCTAAATTCATCAGGTGTGAGTTCGTCAATATCATTTTCAGTCTTATTAATTTGACCCCACCAAGCAAATAAAACTTCCAATCCTAGCGACTGAAAAAACTCAGTCTCTAGCCGCCAATGTCTGACCCGATGGGGATTAACAACATCGCCTGCATCAACTGCAACAATTACAGTTTGTGCATCTTTTAAAGCTGCTTTAACTTGAATTGGGGACGATCTGAATAGACCACCAGCCGCGCCAATAAACCCTTCGCCAATTCGATGCGCGGCTACGACAGGCTTCAATAAGCTCTCACAAACCCAAAGAGTATTGGGTTTAGAAGCAGTACCGATCGTCTGAATCGGTAGTTCGCTGTCACCAATTGGTAAATGACTAGATTTATCACCTTTAGCCCAATAATATTTGGTGAATTCAGCATCAGGGTCGGCCGGTCTAGGATCGTCATTCATTATCTGCCAACCAGTCGCCAATCCATCAGCATCAATTGCAACTATGGCAATGCCTTTGCCCTGGAGTTGGCGATCTCCTTGCGGCGATAAATACACTCCTGGAAGATTTAGAGGATAATGTTCGCTGACTTTCTGAAACTGTTCGATCGAGAAAAATAGACTTTCTTCGATCTGGTTATCCGTTAACCCTCGATCGGATAACATCTTGCGATGCTCGCTGCTTAGTCCTAACTCTTGACTGAGCGATCGAATTAACGGATCTCGTTGCGCTGAAGTTAGTTGGGTCGAAAATTCTTGCTGCTGGGCTGCTTTTAGATCTAACTTTTCCGGAGCCTTTCTATTGACCCATTCTTCCGTTCTGGCTTCTCGATCGCTGGGATCGCCATCCACTGCAAAATAGTAGGCACCGTCGCGATCTTGTTTGGACGTGCGATGCCATCCTGGAGGAGCTTGATCCGATCGCTTGCAGCAATAAAGCGAGGGGCTAATTTGATAGCACCAGTCTTCTTTATGGCAAATAGGACATGGATTTTTTTTACTCGATCCGATTAATTTGTTCATAATGATGCTGTGTAGTGTTTACAGAGCATCCAGGAGAGTGTTACGATCAATTTAAGAATTTCTAACAAAACCGATCCAGCTCACCCCCTTGGATGCTGAAAATACCCCCAGAGTTGTCAGGACTCTAGGGTGTTGTTTTTTAAGGTGGCTTACGAAAGTGTCGCTAGATACTCTTCAATCAGGGCTTGGTGTTCGGGCCGATCTCCATTAATTAAATAATCATTCAAAATTTTCCAATTCCATTGGATCATTCCTCCCTTGGCAATTTGGATCCAATAAATTCCCCGTGGCAACTTAGCCCTAAGCTGAGCAGATTGCCAGCGAGTCAATTCTATTTTCTTTTCCTTGAGCGATCGCTCAGTCAAAAACTTGAATTTGTCACAAATTTGTAGCTTTTTAGGCATGTGAGATAATGGGTATATATTTTTTAGTGCGATCGGCCAGCATCTGGATGATACTGGTCAGTTTTTTTAGGTTGGTTGAGCTGGTAAGGCTATTTCAACGATACTGTTTTCTCCTTTTGTGCGCTTCTCCTACGGAGTGCAGTTTCAAGTTTTTTATTTATACAGTTCTGAAAGCTTTATACTCTTGCTCCGGAGATAGTTCCACCATTTTTTGTACTGCTTTTGACATTCAGCCTCTGCACAATGCCATGCATACTGACCATTTCTTTCTATCCCTGGTAATCTATATCTGTAACAAAACTGACACTGAGCCAAAATCAGCCGTTTCTGATCTTTACTTCTCAAGTTCTTACGGTTATTCTTCTGTACTTCGTAGTACTCATCAACTAACTCCGCTATAAAGTTGGGATATTCAATAGAAAGAAAATTATATAATTCAGTGCGATAGAAGTGTGCATGACGATAATTGCAAAAAAGCGCACATTTTCTCCTTTCGGATTCATCTATCCTTTGATTTTGATTTGTTGATTTGTCGGAAAAAGGTGTTTTGTACTGATGATAATTCTGAAAAGAAATAATCCATTCAGTTATTTTATTTACATCCAAAATAGGATTGAGCGGTGCTGGAAAAATATCGCTTAAATAGCTCAGTGTTAATTTGTGAAATTCAAAATATTGATACTCATCTAATTCTCCTCTCTCTTCTAGAAATTTTTTAATATTTTCATCAACAACAGAAGGACTACGAAGTTCCTGGCGAAGTCTATTTATAGCCATATTGCTTATATGCTTGAGGATTAGCTGGGACTCTAAATCATAGAATTGCTCTAGTCTGTAAATCTGTAAAGAGAGCATTGCTATAAGTTTTTTGTCACAATTATCACTATTGAGTTTGCCGAGAATATCTTCTAGAAAATTACTAGAATCTTCTTGACCTAAGATTTCGTTGATTTCATTTCTTGTTGATGATCTGATGTTGTAACTCCGTAGAATGTTGTAGATATAATGCTTGTCAGTCACTGGCATCATTATCAACTCATTTAATATTGCTGTGGATGGGATAGTAGAAGTGAATTCACCAAAGTTTATTTCAATATGCTCCCACTCTGAGAATGAGACAATAGGTATATGCTTCTCATAATTTCTGTATTCAAGATAATATATTGCCAAGGGATTTTCGTTCGATGAAACCACTCTAAGTACTTCTTCACTAAAATATTTCATATGTAATTAACTATTGAATTTTTACCCAGCTACTTACACAAAAAGTAGCTGGGCATTTTTCTATTTTCCGCTAAAATCTACAAATGGACACTCCCGACCGATCGCGTGCAAATATGTATCCATCAAGACGCGCTTGCTGTGCCCCGTCTGCTCGGCTAGAGCTGAGATGTCAGCCCCATTTTTTACTGCGTGCGATATTGCGCTGTGCCGAATGTTGTATGGTCGGGTGTACTCTATGTTGCAACTGGCTAAAATAGCTGTCCAAACCCTGGCACGGAATCGGTGATCGTTCATAGATCCACCTTTTGGAGCGGGAAATACTAGGTCATCAGGTTTTGGTTTAACTCGTTCGTATCGTTCGACTAGTAGAGATCGAACTGATGGCAATATCTCGATAGTGCGAAACTTCCCAGTCTTGGTACCCTTTTTATTCAGATGCCCTCTGCTGATTGACTCTCCGATCCAAGCCGTCGAATAACCCGGACCCAGATGCTTCCATTTCAGTGCGGCAGCTTCTCCAAATCGACAGGCAGAATGAGAGAGAAAAATAACAAATTCGGCGTAAAAGGAATAAGCAGAATGGGCGTTGAAGGCGGCAATAATTGCCTGAAATTCGGCAATGGTAATGGGATCATCATGTTTTGGTGTTTGTACTTTTATTCGAGCGATTCGATCGCTCCAGGGGTTAAGTTCCGCGAAGTGATATTTACCTTTGGCCCAATCCCATGCTGCTCTCAAGTCGAATAAATACCCCTTGATAGTCCGATTCGATACCGACTCAGACCATCTTGCTATTACGTCTTTAGCCACAGATTCAGTCACTTGTGCTGCGAGTTTGTCTCCCAAAAATTGCTCTAGCTTGGATGCAATCCCTTTGAGCCTTACCCCCGAACTGTGGGATAAATCTCGATCGAGGAGACGATCTGCCGCATATGCCTTAAATAGGTCTACAGCAGTGATTTTACTGATTTCTACCTTGGGCTTTCTGCCACGCTTGTTGGGGTTCTGGTATCGTTCTTTTGTTGTGTCAAAGTTTCTGTACTCTATGTCCCGCTCGATCGTGCCAGCGACGATCTTGGCGTAAGCGTTCCCTGTGACATTATCCTTGACACCCAGCGGTAGCTGGTATAATTCGCCTTCAAACAACCACCGCAATCTTAGGGTGGAACCTTTTTTGTCGATCCAAACTTTTGTACTCATTTTGGGGGGTCTATTGGGGGGTCTACATAACCGCCAAACCAGCCAAAACAGCCTATATATTGCTACCCGTAGACAGCAAAAATCGGCTCTTAGGACATGATTTGTTTCCTAAAAGCCTTACCAGCAGCTATATTACCAACCTATGGACGTACGCCGACTCGAACGGCGGACCTCATCGATGTCAACGATGCGCTCTAACCAACTGAGCTATACGTCCTTGCGATTCACTAATCTAGCATATAAATTAAGCTGGTGTCAATACCCCTAAATCTATCGCGCATTTATACTTATTCCGATCGGATTTTGGCGATGCTGGATTATCCAGAGGTATAATCTGTGGATTAGCTTGAAATTGTCTGTGGATAAAGATTTCAATCTAACGAGCGAGTGGTTAACATCTTTGATAATCGATGAATTCAGATAATCCGACCAAACAAATATCATTAAATTTAGTTGCAATTTGTATATTTGGGATGACTTTGTCTAGTTTAGTCGCTCCTTTATTTCAAGTTTCCTCGACGGTACCGATCGGAATTATTTTTGCGATCGTAGTTGGAGCTACTTTAGATAGTTTTTTCTTGAAAAGTACAGCAGCTACTTTAATTTTGGACACGATCGCTGGCACATCAGTGGCATATCGTCAGCGAATCTTACAGCATGAGGCCGGACATTTTTTAGTAGCTTATTTATTAGATATTCCGATTACTGGATATACAATTAGCGCGTGGGAATCCATTCGCAAAGGACAAGCAGCACAGGGTGGTGTAACGTTTGCACCACCACCACCAGAAATTTCAGCCCAATTATTGCAAAAATATTGTGCGGTCTGGATGGCGGGAATCGCTGCCGAAAAATCGCTTTACGATCGCGCTGAAGGTGGCGGTGAAGATCGACAAAAACTGCGTGGTGTCTTATTTATTGCTGGTAAACAGCAGCAAGAGATCGTCAAGCAGGAAAATTTGGCCACACTACAAGCGAAAACTCTGATCCAAAATCATTGGGAAGCTTATCAAGCTTTGGTTGCTGCGATGGGTTCGCACAAGTCTGTTGCTGATTGCTGTGATGAAATCGATAAGCTTAGAGCGAATTCATAATTCATAATTTATAATTTATTGCCATTATGGCTATTGATTTCGATCCAAAAATATCTTATTTAGCATACATACGGCAAAATCGGATAGAAATTGCCCCAGCTGCGTTAGAGCGACTCAAATTAATTTTAGATAATTGTCAGTGGGAGCAACCTCAAACAGCGCTAGATTGGAATAATTTAGCTGTAGCAGCCTTGGTTGCTGCCGAAAGTTGCGATAATACCCTTACACATGGCCTATATGCCGAAATTGCCTTTGATGCAGTTCAAGCTGGTGCTGAGTTAAATGCACACCCGCTATGTGCGGCACATTTAGCCTTACTAAATTGTATGCTGGGCAATTATTGCGAAGCAGCCGAAATTGCCTTTAGTGCGTTTATTAATAATCTCCAATCGGCTTATACCGAAGTCGAAATCGCGCCAGGGATTGTTTATATTCCGCCACTAACACGTACTCATGTTACTAATGGGAGAAGCGAACAGCTCCAACGGATTTTAAATACCGAGAATGGTTATACTCAAGCAATTTTAATGCTATCCGAAGTGCTCTGTCGTACGCAAATCGTGATGGATAATTCGACGGGTTTGCGATTGTTACACTTGATGAATCAACTGATGCCGGATCTAATTTCCCCGAATCTTAGGCTGGGGATTTATAGTATTGGCGATCGCCAGTTAGAAGGTACGATCTATCTACATCGAGCAGCAGTATTGTCACCAGATCATCCAATTATCCTTCAATCTTTATATCTGGTCTATCGAGATTTAGAACAGTTAGAAATAGCAAATTATTGGCAACAGATCGGGCGCGATTATGGCAGTCAAAGATTGGAAAAATTGCCGTGGCGGTGGACGGAATTGGCTTTAGACAGTCCCTGGACTTATATTCCATACGACGATCGCGAGATCTTATTAGCAGTGCCAGCCACGCTCCAAAGTTCGACAACTCGCTGTTTGCTAGCTGAAGGTGATTGGTTCGAGCGAGAGTTGGAGTTTTGGCGACAGTACGTCCAGCCAGGGATGACAGTTATCGATGTTGGTGCTGGTGTGGGTGTTTATACCTTCAGTGCCGCCAGTCGAGTTGGTGAATCTGGCTGTGTCTATGCGATCGAACCCTTTGATGAGGCTGTCGATTGTCTTCGTGAAACTTGTGCTGTCAATCAGTTCGAGAATGTCAAAGTTTTTCAGAATGCCATCGGCGATCGACATGGTAAATTTAACTTAGTTTTGCAAGCTCAGAGCGAACTTAATTATTTGGTGACGAGTGACGAACCACTCGATCCTGGTACACAAAGTCAAGTAGTGACCTGCTCGACACTCGATACATTTGTCACACAAGTTGGGATCGAGCGTGTAGAAGTAATTAAGATCTCGACGGAAGGCAATGAATTAGCGACCCTGATCGGCTGCGAACAAATTATTACTAAGTTTGCACCGACAATTATTTATAATAGCTATACCAGTAAGGGCACCAACTTGGTTGCGGCCCAATATCTTGTCGATCGCGGTTATGAATTATTTCGCTATCAGCCCTACCTCCAACAATTAGTTCCGCTCGATCGTGAGGCTGATTTCGCCGAAACAATTAAGGCAATCGCGATTCCAGGTTAGCGGTAAGACTAGAAAATTGGGCGGTACTGAATTAGGCTATAACAGGCGGAAGAAGGGAAAGAGGGATAAATCAGCGATCGACGCTCCAATGCTGAAACTTGCAGTTTCGATGCGCACACAGATCGAAAATGTGAATTTTTTCGAGCCGCGATCCCCGATCCCTTCAATAATTTGAACGCTAGCGATCGATTTGACAGGTTATTCGGATAAGATTAAGGGTGCTATTCACGTACCCCGATCGTTGCGTCAAGCAGCAATATATGGGTTCGAGAGCCAGGTTATCATAATTCAAGTAAAAAGGAACGTATATGAGCGCGGATGTATTAGATAAAGTCAAAGCAGTAATTTCAGATAAATTGGAAGTAGAACCCAGCAAAATTACTCCCGAAGCCAACTTCACAGACGATCTCGGAGCTGACTCCCTCGATGTCGTCGAACTCGTCATGGCACTTGAAGAAGAATTTGATATCGAGATCCCTGATGAAGAAGCCGAAAAGCTTCAAACCGTTCAATCTGTAATCGATTATATCAACGCCAAGCAGGGCTAGAAAGTTAGTGACTAGTGGCTAGCGATGCGCGCTCGTCATCTCTGTGCGCCAGAGAGATGTTATTGGAGGTTCCCTCCAAGGGTTCCCCGACGGTTTGCGAAAAGTGCCTTTGGTCGGGTACCCGACCATTAGACCATTAGGTCTTGGGCTTTGTCCTGCTTGGGTATGGGTCACGGATGGGGAACCCATCCGACCCAACTCCGCAAGTGGAGCACCTTTTCAAAACAAGCGACCGCCGCTTAGGCGGCGCGCAAGCTTCGAGACAGTGGTTAGCGATAGCTAGCATTAATTTAGGGTCTATAGGGGATCGATCTGGTCACCCGATCGGTATAGGTTTATACAAGTGTCCCTTGAAACTTACCCACGATCTCTGGACAAAACACTTCGGCTGCGCTCAGTGTAAACCTACCCTCCCGATTAGAGTAGGTCTTTATCTCCATTCACTCATTTTCTCCGAATCTCTCTATATTCATCATGGCAAATTCCGATCCGCAAGGACAGCGAAGCGATCGCAAACGTGTTGTTATTACTGGTTTAGGTGCAATTACGCCTATTGGAAACACCTTAGCTGAATATTGGGACGGCTTGGTGAGCGGCCGGAATGGGATCGGTTCGATTACCCACTTCGATGCAGCCAAACACGATTGTCGGATTGCTGGGGAGATTAAAAATTTCGACCCGCTGGCGTACTTGGACAAAAAAGAAGCCAAACGGATGGATCGTTTCGCGCAACTAGCGGTCTGCGCTAGCAAACAAGCGATCGCTGATTCCGGTTTGACGATCGATGCTACTAATGCCGAATATATCGGTGTGACGATCGGTACGGGCATCGGTGGGTTAAAAATTCTCGAAGAGCAACAAGAAATTTATCTGACCAAAGGGCCGAGTCGGTGCAGTCCGTTCATGATTCCGATGATGATCGCGAATATGGCCGCCGGACTAGTCGCGATCCAACTTGGGGCCAAAGGCCCTAACTGTTGCACCGTCACCGCCTGTGCTGCGGGTGCAAATGCGATCGGTGAGGCGTTTCGTCTGATTCAAGGCGGCTACGCACGGGCGATGATTTGCGGGGGGACTGAAGCGGCAATCACACCCTTGGGAATTGCTGGCTTTGCCGCTTGCAAAGCCGTATCTACCCGCAATGACGATCCGACCCATGCCTGTCGTCCCTTCGACATCGGGCGCGACGGGTTTGTGATGGGCGAAGGTTCGGGGATTTTGATCCTAGAAGAATTAGAACACGCCCAAAGTCGGGGGGCGAAAATCTACGCGGAGATCGTCGGCTATGCGATGACCTGCGATGCCTATCATATGACCGGACAGACCCCTGGTGGTGTCGATGCGGCTCGCGCGATGTCGCTGTGTCTCAAAGATGCTGGGTTGGCACCTGAAGATGTTAGCTATATCAACGCGCACGGTACCAGTACCCCGATTAACGATCCGACCGAAACAGCCGCGATTAAAAAAGCGCTCGGCGACCATGCCTACAAAATTGCTGTCAGTTCGACCAAATCCATGACCGGACACCTCCTCGGTGGTGCGGGTGGAATTGAAGGGGTTGCTTCGGCATTAGCCATCCATCACGATCTGCTCCCGCCAACGATTAACATCGAGACCCTAGATCCCGGCTGCGATCTGGATTACGTGCCCCATGTCAGTCGCTCTTCGATTGTCAATGTGGCGCTGTCCAACTCGTTTGGCTTTGGCGGTCATAATGTGACACTGGCGTTTAAGAAGTATGTCTAGGGAATAGTGGCTAGTGACTAGTGACTAGTAAATTCGATCGGTGCTAATGCTGCAAGCACTTGCTTCATTTGTCCGCTCTATAGGTAGCACCTTAGATTAATAATGATGCACATTCACTAGCCACTAGCCACTAGCCACTATTCCTAGTTAAGGAATGTAATTTTTTCCCTCTAGAGCCAAAATCAGGGTGCAGATGAAGATTATGATGAGGGAAAATTTGTAAGATTTCGTGAGTAAAAGCAGTTATAACATATGCCTATTCCATTATTAGAATATAAACCTTCATCTCAAAACTCCCGCGTCAGTGGTTATGAGATAGCTGGAGACGAGCAAGCGCGAGTATATTCGACCGATAACCTGCTATCTTCAGGTGAAATCGGTAATCTGATCGAAGCCGCGTATCGCCAGATTTTCTTCCACGCATTCGCTGCCGATCGGGAGAAATTCTTGGAGTCCCAACTCCGCAACGGCCAAATTACCGTGCGCGACTTTATCCGAGGCTTGTGCTTATCCAATACCTTTACCAATAGTTTCTACAATCTCAATAGCAACTATCGGTTTGTCACGCATTGCGTCCAGAAGATTCTCGGTCGCGATGTCTACAACGAAGCGGAAAAAATCGCTTGGTCGATCGTCATTGCTACTAAAGGTCGTGCTGGTTTCATTAGTGCGCTCCTCGATAGCGATGAGTACTTAGAAAACTTTGGCGATAACATCGTACCCTACCAACGGCGGCGGGTATTACCTTCCGGTGCGAGCGAACTCCCCTTTAACATTCAATCGCCCCGCTACGATGAATACCATCGTCGCCAACTCGGCTTCCCCAAACTTTCTTGGCAAGCTACCAAGCGCAGTGCGACTCCCGCACCACAAAAACCCAAAGCAGGCGACCCATCTTTATATGTGGATATGGTCAGAAATCTCGGCGCACTGGGCAATCCACCTCAGTCGATTTCCGCGTTAAATCTAGATTACCAAAATCTAGTACCCCGTCGTTAAAAGAGCGAGATCGTCGATCGCACTAGATCGCTAGTTGACTGGGGTGAGTAACCCAGTCAACTAATGCTAAGTTTGACGAAATTTTATAATGATATTTGAATCGATCTCGCGTAACTGTGCAACCATTTAAATATGGGAGCTTTGGAATAACATACATCGACTATTTCAATTAAAATTAATAATTGCTAAAAATTGCTAACAATCGGTTTCCAAAAAGAGCGGTATCGATAGAGGTAGTAGTATCGTGAGTAAGCGGATCTTAGTAATTGATAACGAACCATCGATTCAAGAAGTCGCTCAAATTTGCTTAGAAACTATTGCTGGGTGGCAAGTAATTGTCGCCGGTTCTGGATTAGAGGGATTGGCACTAGCCGAAATCGAACAGCCAGATGCGATTTTATTAGATGTGATGATGCCAGAGATGGACGGACTGACCACTTTTAGTAAACTCCAAGCCAACCCTGCGACTCGACCGATTCCAGTGATTTTACTCACAGCCAAATTTCAAACAACCGATCGCCAAAATTATACCGAGCTGGGTATTAGATCGGCGATCGCGAAACCATTTAGTCCGCTAGAATTAGCCCAACAAATCGCCACAATCTTGGGCTGGAACCTGTAATATTTTTCATACCAATCGGGTCGCGCTGACAGCGCAGGGGGTAGTGTAAGCGAAGTAAAATTTACCCCCTAAATTTAACCATATCTTCCCAATTTTATTAGTAATAATATGCAACCATGTAGAGTAGAGTGGATGAGTCGGCCTGACGATTCCCCAGGGGAGATGCTCCGCCAACGCCCACAAGCAGCATTGAGGCGCTCGTCCAGTGGCTGACCTAATTGGGTGGATCGTTTACATATCGTCCGCATGAGCAGTTTTGTAGTATGCATTTGAGTTCCTATAGCCAAACTCGCAACTGGAGATAGGGGAAAATTATGAAGATTTTAGTAGTTGAAGACGATCTGTTAGTCGCTGACGCACTCAGAAGTACACTTTCTAATCATAATTATGCTGTTGAAGTTGCCAATGATGGTCGAGCGGCATTGGACTGTATCGAGGCATTTAAATATGACTTACTATTATTAGATGTGATCCTGCCCAAACTCGATGGCATCAGTCTGTGCCGTCATATTCGATCGCAAGGCTATATGATGCCGATTCTGTTGCTCACCAGTAAAGATAGCAAGCACGATCGAGCCGTTGGATTAGATGCTGGAGCGGATGATTATGTAATCAAACCTTTCGACCCAGAAGAACTCTCCGCTCGAATTCGCGCTTTATTGCGCCGTGGGAATGATAACGTTCAACCGATTTTGACTTGGAAAGACCTCACCCTCGATCCGCGTAATTGCGAGGTAACTTATCAAGATCGAGTGTTAACCCTCACGCCCAAAGAATACGCCTTACTCGAACTATTTCTGCGACACAATCGGCGGTTATTTAGTTGTGGAGCGATCTTAGAACATTTGTGGACTTATGAAGATGCTCCCAGCGAAGAAGCTGTCCGCACGCATATTAAGGGACTCCGGCAAAAACTCAAAGGGGTCGGGGCACCACACAATCTCGTCGAAACAGTCTATGGGATCGGCTATCGGCTCAAATCCTTCGACCAGATTCCGCTCCAACAGGATATTACACTCGGCGATATCTCAGTCTCTAAGCAAGAGCAGTGGCTAGTTCCAGCAAGTGGGAAAATTGCTGCCGAGGTTGCAAATCAGAGCGTCACCACCAGCCCCCAAGTTGCCCCAGCCAGCTCGCCACCAGCAGCACAGCTACCGTCGACCCCCATACCGCGATCGAGTGAGCTGAAACCGGCCCAGCCAAATGGTAGCCAAGTTAGGGCGACAGCGAGTACCCCATCAATGTTGGTGGAAATTTGGAATCGTCATTACGCTCAAATGAGCGATCGAGTTGAGACCATCGAACGGGCGATTGCAGCGCTGCAATCGCAATCGCTCAGTGCCCAAGCACGCCTCCAAGCTTGGCAGTCCGCCCACACCCTAGCAGGTGCGTTAGGTACCTTTGGGTTGCCACTTGGTTCCCAAGCTGCCAAGCAAATCGAATTATTACTCGATGCCAAGACCGAGCTGACTTTGGCTCAGTTTCCACAATTACAAGCCAAAGTTATCGAGTTGCGGCAAGAGATTTCCAGCAAAATGGTAGTCGCCGACCCGGAGATCGCCCCGCCACCACAACCGATTGGTGCAGCGGCGATACAAGCAGATCGATTGCTTGTGGTTACTAAAGAAGCCGCTTTGGCAAGTTCATTGTACGCTGCTGGTGCGGGTAAGTTTGAGATGCTGATTACGGCTGAGTTAGACCCCGATTGCTGCACCCCAGTCCCTAAGGCAATCGTGCTCGATTTAGATTGCTTTGCCCATAGCAATGACTGGCTCAGAGCATTGTCAGCATTGGATCTAGATTATCCCAGCGTGCCCATTTTAGTGCTGAGTCACCCTGCTAGTTCAACTGGGTTACCCTCGGGAGGATCGAGCGCTCCTCCCGAGGCATCGCCACAACTGCGACAACGCGTTGAAGTCGCTCGCAGAGGTGGCAGGATGTTTTTGTCCAAACCAATCGCTGCTGAGGAGATTTTACAGGCGATCGAGCGAGTATTGCACCCAGTCACTGTCAAACAAGCCAGGATCGCGATTGTCGATGACGATCTCATCTTATTAGAGGGACTGACAGCGTTGTTATCTCGATCGAATATGATGGTGACTACGCTATCAGAACCCAGTCGGTTCTGGGAAACGCTAGAAGCTGCCAAGCCCGATTTGCTGATTCTCGATCTGGATATGCCAACCTACAATGGGATCGAACTTTGTCGAGCGGTGCGTACCGATCCGCAGTGGGCAACTTTACCGATTATGTTTCTCACTGCTCACAGTGCAACAATCGCGATCGATCGGGTATTTGCGGCTGGTGCAGATGATTTTGTAACTAAACCCGCGATCGCATCCGAACTCGTGACCCGCATCGTCAATCGGCTCGAACGGAGCGCTGGGCGCACCATCTCTAAGTAGCTACCATGTTGCTGCTATCGATCGAGCAATAAAAAGGAGCTATAACTTTACGATAGCTCCAGCGATTAATTAAGATCTAAACTATTGCCGTCTTTGACTGCGATCGCGGATTAACGTCGGGAAGACATCGACATGACGATCTGCAGGATATACCAGAATAGTAGAGCGACAGAAGCAAATAGCTCCAGCGAAGCAGCGACATACTGATCTGTCGAAAAGTGATTCATCACTTTAGAGGTATCGTACAAGATCGCTGCTGACGCAAAGACTACCATCGCACCGGAAAATATCAATCCCAACTGGAAACCAAAGATCGCACTGCAGACAATTAAACCTAATGCGACGAAACCACCAATTTTTAAGATGCCACCCAGGAAGGTGAAATCTTTACCAGTCGTAAAAGCGATCGCGGTTAAGCCACCAAATAGGAATAGCGTCAGAATCCCCGCCGTCGGAATTACTGAAGGATCGGAAAATCTACTCGCGATATAGATAATCGGCGCAAAAATCAAGGCTTCGGCAACCACGTAAATACCCAATCCCGCATACTGGGTATTTACCGAATCCGCTCTAGATGCTAATTCTCTAGAGAACCAACCCAATACCGCAAAGGCTGCCAAAATTGCCAACCAGCTAAACCGACTACCCATCACAAAAGTTGCGAAGGCTTCGGCAATACCAGTCTGAAATAAGACGTACTCTACACCAATAAATGCCCCGACTGCACCAGCAAGGTGAGTATAAGTTTTTCGGATAAATAAGGCTCTTTCTTGTGGCTGGGCTTTAGCAACTGCAAACATCAGATTTACTTCCTTAAATTTAGAACGCTTACTACTTCTAATTTAATCTAATAAATTCAATGCTGTGGATAAATTAACACAACCTTAGCAGTTCGAGTAACATCGCCACACCGTAGGATAGTCTTCAGCAGACTCGATCGAACTATTTTAGAGATCTACAGGCAGAGAATCGCTATTACATGCATAGTCTCTCCATCAGTGGGATGCTACTTAGATCGTGTACCGTCGTGAAACTGAGCTACCCCTTTGTTTGACTTTAGCTCTCACACAGTAGATACAAAAGAATCGAGTATTAAGATCGATCGCAATTTCAATCTGGCGTAGTTTTAACTAAATTGATCGACTGAGAATCGATCGAGTATTAATATCGATTACCTACGGTAGACTACGCCAACGCAAATCCAATCTGACATAGTTTTAACTGAATCGATCGACCATCAAGAGCGATCGCTTCTAGCTTCGTTTCTGCACCGCCCTCAAATGAATTTGCGGATGGAATCGCGCTGAGGTTCCCTCAGCGTGCGTTCCACCAAGCGGGGCTAATAGCAAAAGTTCGTTGAAACGAACTAAAAAATTTGGCAGTTCTCTGAAGAGAACTTGAGCTATTAGCCCGTTGGCGAAGCCTCTCGGAACGAGACACTTATAGTTCAGGGTGGTGTTTGAGCGGAGCAGATCGATTTTCCTTGTCCCGAACTCAGGCTAACTAAATCGATCGACTAAAAATCAATCGACCATCAAGAGCAATCGCAAATTCAATCCGACATCGCTTCAATTAAATCGATGTCTAGTTATACTTATTAACTTAAATACTTTTCTTGACTATATTTTACTTGTAGATACCGTTCACTATTGTCCTACCGCCTAGACTTGAATTTCATAGATCCAGTAAGTGATTTCCGAAACACAAAGAATATAGTAGGGAGTGAAATGCCGATAAAAATTAAGATTCCTCCAAAAATCAATAAAATAAACGTCACTTCAGATGTTCCGTTTTCGAGTACTGATTGTTGTAGATTTTCCGGATTATAATGGACTACAATTTTTTTGTTTTTTGCGTATTTAGCTACAACATCATCTGTATATGAAACTGAAGCAGGGCTTTTATCATCTCCCCAGTAGATGGTATTCCCTTGATAATTAATATTGTTAACAATATAGGAATACTTGATAACTGGTTTCCGGTAGACTACGGTAAGCTTCCCATTATTGTTCTGAGACTTTTCTACGCCAGAATAAGTAACAGTTCCCGCCGCCGTTTTCCATAAATATGTTTCAAGCGATATTTCCCTGGCTGGGCGGATTATCGCCGCGTTTAGCGATCGTTAGTTCGGGAGAATACGTTCTTATTCTCCATTTTTCAGCGATGATTGTCGCCCGATCGCTCATTTCTCTAAGTTTCTTCTCTCCCTCTTGAGCTATTTGCAGAATTTCAGCTAATTCTGTTTCATTTAATGGATTAGCATTCATAGTTATTGTCCCAAACGTTCTCTAATGTTAGTGTCGATCGATCTCAAATCCAATTCGACATAATTTTAACTGAATCGTTGGCGTAGTTTCTCGATAGAAAATCGATTGCCACTTATTTAGATAAATAAGCTCGGCGAAACCTGAAACATCTCACCAAGTTTTTTAGCCTGTGATTTACTAATCGATCGCTTACCATTCACTACTTCAGAAACAATACCACTAGAGCCAATGATGCCAACTAGATCGGATTGCTTTTTACCACTTGACTCCAGTAAATATTGCAGCATTTCAGTTGGAGATTGCGATCGCCAATCATCCATCGGACAAATTTTAGATTCGTAGTCTTTGACTAGCATTAGTGCTAGATCGTATAATGCTAGTTCTTCTAAAGTGCGTTCTTTTTTGAAAACAAAATACTCTACTACTATCAGAGCTTGACGATACTCTTGCTCTGTTTCAATGACTTTAGGTTGATACTTTATCAAAAGCTCGGTATATTGTTCTCGATTAAAAGTAAGGGTCATTTTTCCACTTGTCCTTGCTATAGTCGGCATGAGTTAAAAAATACTTATAATAGACTATCTGCCGATCGTAGTCTATACCGACTATTAAGCGATAGCTATTCCCTTTAATATTGAAAACAGTGAAGTTACCAACGGCTTCAGCATCTTTAAACGATCGACGAACCTCTTCGAGATTTTGCCACTGGGATTGCTCGACTGTTTTAAACCAGTTCCCAATCGCTCTGTCAGCATCAGGATATTGAGCCGCATCTTCTCGGAGATTGGTAATCGAGATTAGGTGCATTAAGTTTTGACAGTGATACTCACATTGAATAATTATCTCTCAAAAGGAGAGGGTGTGTCAAGTTATCGAGCGAGAGATACAATCTGATCCCATCGACTGAGAATAGCTCGAGCATCAAAAGCGATCGCCAATCCAATTCAACACAGCTTTAACTGAATCGATCGACCGAAAATCATCGACCATCAAGAGCGATCGCCAATCCAATCCAACATAGCTTTAACTAATTCGATCGACCATCAAAAACGATCTTAAATCCAATCTCACATAGTTTTAACTGAGTCGATCGATAGTTCTACCATGTCAGGAAACTTAGCAATTATGGCTAATTCTCCACCTAAATCTCTAACAGATTGACGTAGATAATTAAGGCAAGCATCTACTTGCTCGATCGATGTTGTAGCTGGATCTAGATGCCAATTAGCAATACTTGATTCGATCGCTTCTCTTAATTCAATTTCGACTAGCATCGCTTTTTTCTTTTGCTCGATCGCTAGTTTTCTTTCTTCAGGTAAATTCTCGACAAGGCGTTGAAATGGATGATGACCGCTCATTCGATTAAGCCCTCCTGTCTAAGTTCCTCTAGATAAATATCATACAGTCGATCGGCAATGGGGATGTACTCTTCATAAAAGCGATTGTTGCCAGTTTTGTCGCCACCGATGAGCAAGATAGCACAGCGGCGAGGGTCGAAGGCGTAGAATATACGGATTGGATTACCAGCACCCTGTACTCTTAGCTCGCGCATATGAGAGTGGCGGGAACCATTAATACCGGATGAGTGCGGAAACTTGAGAGCGATTCCTCGGCTCATCAGTAACTCGACGGATACGTTCACATCATCTTGCTGAGTGCTGGAAAGTTCTTCCCACCAATCGGCAAACTCATTGGTATACTCTACCACGTACTCCATAGTTCGATTATAGCTATTGAAGCTCAATTTTACATCAATATTAGCGTTAGCGTTGGCGTAGCCTACCGGAGGTAATCGATCTCAAAGAGCCACATATTGTGAACTATCTAATCGATAGACTGAAAATCATCGAGTATCAATATTGGTCGATTCTAGCTTCGTTTCTGCACCGCCCTCAAATGAATTTGGGGCTAATAGCAAAAGTTCGTTAAAACGAACTAATAAATTTAGCAGTTCTCTTCAGAGAACTTAAGCTATTAGCCCGAACTTATAGTTCAGGGCGGTGTTTGAGCGGAGCAGATCTATTTTACTTGTCCCGATCGACAGAAAATCATCAACCATCAAAAGCGATCGCCAATCCAATCCAACATAATTTTAACTGAATCGATCTCTAGTTCTGTTATTGGCTCAAATACTTACTTTAAAAATATATCCTCGCATCCATCAAACCAATCTACGAAATAAAAAGCTTGTGGGGGAGAGGGTAAAACAGTTTTTTTCCATTTCTTTTCACGTCCTGACAAACTGATTTCCTCACCTTTTATGCCATTATTATCAAAAAAACGGCTTTCGTATGATAATGTGTATTCCGTTCCTTGTCTGTCTACTATGCCAACAGGAGCAAAACCCATAGACACCTCCCTTTTCTCTGACGAAGCCTTTCGCACGTCTAGTGGTAGTGCAAATGGCGATGGATTTATGGTTGCTAACTGATCAGCCCAGTGAACAATCGTTGGCTCATACCAAAAATATGGAGGTTGCTTTGAGATTAATACTACTGCTTTATCATGATACCCTCCTGATACATTTTCAACAACACAAGGAATAGAAATACAGTCTTTAGAACCTTCGACTCCGCCTATTTTTGCTAAGGCGGATAAGGTTGAGGAATTGAGAGTGAGCGATGTCTGATTCCAATAACGTGCCAAAGGTAATAGATTATCATTAATACGTTGAAGGAATTGTTTGTGCTCAGGCAAAAACCAAGAACAGCTACATCTTGAACATTGATAAAGATGTCCAAATTTCCATGCCTCAATCGGCTCTATCTCAGAGAATTGTTCGAGTAGAGAACCATGAATACCATCTGCCTGACAGTTTTTGCATCGCAGATTTGTCTTAAATATTTTGAAAATATCTACGAAGCCCATGATAGCTTTCATATTGCTGATGCTTTAGATTAACAGCCTACCTTGTTAAGAATTCCCACAATAAATAATAGATTCTCAATTTCGCCAACTTCGCTACCACCAAAACCCCCAGAGGTGTCAAAATGGTGGTTTGGAGTCGCCCATACCAACAACAGCCATGACAGCCCAACTCTCGAAAATCGTCTACACCCTTACCGATGAAGCTCCGGCTTTGGCAACATATTCATTCTTGCCGATCGTCGAGGCATTTACCAAGACGGCGAATGTGTCGATCGAGACTAGCGATATTTCCCTGGCTGGGCGGATTATAGCTGCTTTTAGCGACAGGTTGACACCCGCCCAACAACAACCTGATGCCCTCGCTAGCTTGGGCGAATTGGCAAAGACACCCGAAGCGAATATTATCAAGTTGCCGAATATCAGTGCTTCCACACCCCAATTGACAGCAGCGATTCAGGAGTTGCAGGGGCAGGGGTACGATATTCCCGACTATCCCGCCCAACCACAGAATGAGGCAGAGGTGGCGATTAAGGCGCGGTATGCGAAGATTCTGGGGAGTGCGGTGAATCCGGTGTTGCGGGAGGGAAATTCTGACAGACGGGTAGCAGCGGCGGTGAAGAAATACGCCCAAAAGAATCCTCACAAAGTCGGCGCGTGGGCGGCGGATTCCCAGACTCATGTGGCGCACATGGAGAGTGGCGATTTTTATGAGAGCGAGCAATCGGTAGTTATTAATGAGGCGGGGGCGGTAAAAATCGAGCTAGTCGGTTTGGATGGTGCGGTGACGGTATTGAAGGAGCAGACGGCGGTGACGGCGGGGGAAATCATCGATGGGGCGGTGATGAGTGTCAAGGCGTTGCGGGCTTTCTATGCGCGAGAAATTAAGGCGGCTAAGGCGGAAAATGTGCTGCTTTCGCTCCATGTGAAGGCGACGATGATGAAGATATCCGATCCGATTTTATTTGGGCACGCTGTCACGGTTTATTATCGGGATGTATTTACCAAGTATGGTGATACTTTTGCCAAGCTGGGCGCGAATCCCAATAACGGGATTGGCGATATCTATGCCAAGATTCAATCTTTACCAGAAGATGAACGCAAGGCGATCGAGTCTGACATTCAAGCAGTTTATACCAGTCGCCCCCAATTAGCGATGGTCAATTCCGATCGGGGAATTACCAATCTCCATGTACCGAGCGACGTAATTATCGATGCGTCGATGGCGGCGGCGATTCGGACTTCGGGAAAAATGTGGGGCGCGGATGGCAAAGCGCATGATATGAAAGCGATGATACCCGATCGCTGTTATGCGCGGATGTATCAGGAGTGTATCAAATTCTGTCAGGAGCATGGCGCGTTCGATGTCACTACGATGGGCAATGTCGCCAACGTAGGCTTAATGGCGCAGAAAGCCGAGGAATATGGTTCCCATGACAAAACCTTTGAAATCCCATTTGATGGCGTGGTGCGGGTGCTAGATGGCTCTGGTGAGACGTTAATGGAACACTCCGTCGAACGCGGCGATATCTGGCGGATGTGTCAGACGAAGGATTTACCGATTCAGGATTGGGTAAAACTAGCGGTAAAACGCGCCAAGGCGACAGGTTGCTCGACGATTTTCTGGTTGGATGTCGATCGCGCTCACGATGGGAATATCATTGCCAAAGTGAAGGAGTATTTAACCCACCACGATACAACGGGATTGGATCTGCAAATTCTCGCTCCAGTCGCGGCGATGCGATTTACATGCGATCGCATTAAAGCAGGTGAAAACGTTATTTCCGTCACTGGAAATGTGTTGCGGGATTATCTCACCGATTTATTCCCGATTCTCGAACTAGGTACCAGTTCTAAAATGCTGTCGATCGTCCCCTTACTGGCTGGTGGCGGCTTATTCGAGACAGGCGCGGGCGGCTCGGCACCAAAACACGTTCAACAGTTCGTCACCGAAGGACATCTGCGCTGGGATTCCTTGGGCGAATTCTTGGCTCTGGCGGTAGCTTTAGAAGATTTGGGACAAAAGACAAATAATCCCGACGCACTAATTTTAGCCGAAACACTCGATCGAGCTAATGGCAAGTATCTAGATAATGGCAAATCTCCCGCCGCAAAAGTCCATGAATTAGACAATCGCGGCAGTCATTTTTATCTCGCAATGTATTGGGCACAGGAGTTGGCAGCGCAGGATAAAAATCCCGAATTGAAGGCAAAGTTTGGCAAGTTAGCACAACAATTGCAAGAACATGAAACCGCGATCGTTGCTGAGTTAAATGAGTCTCAGGGTAACTCGATCGATCTTGGTGGCTATTATCATCCTGACAGGGAGAAAGTGATTGGGGCAATGCGATCGAGTGGGGTGTTTAATAGTGCGATCGCTGCGTTGGACTAGGCGATCGAAAATAGTAAAATATACATTACCGCACGATTGAAATCGTCGCTCGTGTTGCAAAGTCCGCGTAGGCGGACTGTACTTCTCAACCAGCATAGGCGGGTTTCGTAACATGAGCGGCGGTTTCAACCGCTGACGACGATCGAGTGTCGAATGTGAGTAAAATTATCTTAAAAGGAGCAAATTTTATGATAGATGCAATTTTCTGGTCTGTAGAAGAGATCGCAGCTAAAGCGAGTAATATGTATGCTGATGGAATTCAGCAACAGGTAGAGACACCTGAAAATATTGGTAAGATGCTAACAATCGATGTAGAAACTGGTGAGTACTTCATCGATGAAAGCGGAGTAGAAGGGATGATGTTTCTCAAATCCAAAAGACCTTCAGCCAGACTATTTACCATCAGAGTTGGCTACAGTGCCGCATTTGGTTTCGGTGGTCTTGATGGAAAAATAAGCTGATGATTATAGGTAAGTTTGTTGAAAAGAAAATAATTCTCCCCGTGGGTTTCTTACTATCAAAGGATACAATATTATCTATCGAATTTGTTGTCGATACTGGATTTAACGGCTATTTGACATTACCAGTGAGTGCAGTTGGGGCGATGAATTTACCACTATTTTCCACAACCACAACTATTTTAGCTGATGGCACTCATGCTGAAATCCCCACCCATGTTGCAACCATCAACTGGCACGAGCGAGAATTACTAGTTCCAGTCTTGGCAATGGGAAGCAAGCCTTTGTTGGGGATGGGTTTATTAGATCGATGTCGCTTGATAGTAGAGTTTACGGAAGATGGATCGATCGAACTAGAAAAGCTCTAAACCGATCGATCTTGGCAGTTATTATCATCCTGACAGGGAGAAAGTAATTGGGGTAATGCGATCGAGTGGTGTGTTTAATAGTGCGATCGAGTCATTACATTAGATCTGTAGGGGCGGTGCCTCGTGCCCGCCCTGCACCAATGTCGATCGCACCAATAATTCCGGTGCTATGTCGCAGATGGTGAGGGTACCCACAAGGGGCACCCCTACAGATAATAGATTAGATTTTATGTCCTACAATCCCGAAAAACATCATCGCCGATCGATTCGTCTTAAAGGATTTGATTACAGTCGATCGGCCACCTATTTTGTGACCATTTGTGTTGAGAATAGAGAATCCTTATTTGGAACTATTTTGCAGAATGGGGAATGTGAAAATGCTAGCGATCGAATGCTATTAAATGATGTAGGAAAAATGGTATCAGCAGAGTGGCTGGATTTACCATCAAGATTCCCTTCAATGATTCTAGATGATTTTGTAGTCATGCCAAATCACTTTCATGGCATCATTTGTATTTCACCAGATTCACAAGTCAATCCCACATTAGGTCAAATAATTGGTATATTCAAATCGATCGTTACTCATCATTATATTATTGGAGTCAACATCCAAAACTGGAAACCATTTCATAAACGACTATGGCAGCGTAACTACTACGAACATATCGTTCGCGATGATTTCGCATTACAAAAGATTCAACAATATATTCAGAACAACCCTTTGACTTGGCAGACAGATTCATTACATCCAGATGTTAAATCAAAATTTAGTTAAATGATTCGCAAGGTAAATCGATCGATCTTGGTGGTTATTATCATCCTGACAGGGAGAAGGTGATTGGGGCAATGCGATCGAGTAAGGGGTTTAATAGTGCGATCTCTGCGTTACGTTGAGACAATGCTAGATATAGTTGACAACAATGGCTTCATTTTCTTTCGCAGCATAATTAAAAAAGCCAACAAGATCGTTATAAAGTTCTATTAAATCATCTAAATCTCCTTGACTCCACCCTTTAGTTGGATAGAGATCGGCGTTATAAAATATAATAGGGTCGAGACGATCGCTAAAATCATCAACAGAAGTGTTGTTCAACGCTAAAGTGATTTCATTTACTTTGGCTGCTGACAATACATGAATTGGATAGTCTTGAGATGGTATTTTAGTGCCGCCATTGAAAATGTCTTCAAGTAAAGATGTGGAGACACTTTCTCCAGGCATTGAATAATTACCAGTGATTAGAAACTGAACTCCATGCCAGTAAGTACCAAGATCGAGTAACAGACTATCATCTTCAGCTATCTCTTCAAGCAAGGATACCATTTCCTCTTCAGTCTCAGGAAGTTGACCAAACTCATTAGGTTTGGCTCGATAATAAATTGATTCAATGCTCATAGGTCTTATGCAAATTTTTCTTGACTGTAGCGGGGTCGGCGTTGGTGAAACCTCTTCTTTGGAGATACTGTCATCGGTTTGACCTCGTTTCGACTTACCCTTTTTATTTTAGCTGGAAGGGTTAGATCGCGTTAGTGGTGCTTCAGGGAATCGTTGGCATAGCCTACGGTCGGTAATCGTGACTTGAGGATGATGCTCGATCCGATTAACCACTATTTTGCGAGCCTAATTGTTGCAATAACTCACCGATCGATAATACGGGTACGGACGAACTTAAAAACCCTCGTTTGTCTCGTGTCAGAATGGCATCTAAGCCTCGATCTCCAGATTTTTCAGGCCGGCACAACAATCGAGCTATCGTCGCTGAGTTAAATGATTTGCAAGGTAAATCGATCTAGGTGGTTACTATCATCCTGATAAGGAGAAAGTAATTCAGGCAATACGATCGAGTGGGGTGTTTAATAATGCGATCGAACTATTCGTTTAAATATGTAGGGGCGGTGCCTCGTGCCCGCCCTGCATCGATATCGAGCGCACCGATAATCTTGGTGCTATGTTACAAATGGTGAGGGTACCCACAAGGGGCACCCCTACAGCTGACTGCTGGACACATCTCCGAAAAGTTAAGCTATGAAGAGGCATAAGCAGAGTCACATTAGGCGGTCATGATGTACCCGTAGCCGATATTGTCAGGCGTTACGATCGCAGTCTTGCCAACCTAAATAAAGCTGCCAAAATAGTCGATTCTCATTCTGAGAGGCTATGCCAACGATTAATCCTCTATGACAACTCTACCGATGCCAGATATCAACAGCGATCGCACTCGGAGCAGAAATCTTAGTAATACATCTAAGGAGGACATAGACACAGATACTCCAGAAAGCATTGAGTTTATTTTGCGATCGGGGCTATTATGCTACCTCGATGTTAATCTATCCATAACTAAGAGCTTAAATTCTAGATCGATGCGATCGGTATGAGATTTTTTATGATGAGGGAAATATGAATAATGAATGTTAGAGTAGCCAAAAATTCATGAATGCCATCGAAATTAAGCTCCTCATCCCGAACTATGGAACTGGAATTAATATTATTAATTCGGCTCGAATCCCTGTAACGCTCTTGACTCGATCGGGTGGCCATTGGCTGACAGTGGCTTTCAAGCGATCGAAGCCGACGGTATGCACGGTGCTAAATGAATGGCGGATTGTGTCCTATCCGATGCGTAATTCAACCAGAATTATGGGCTTTGAGCTAATTACGATCGAGAACCAGAGTCTTAATTAACGCCCTGTAATCTTTTAGATTTAATTAGAATAAAATATATAGTTCTGACTACACTCTTATCAATTATGTCAAATATAGATTTTCGTGCTCAAAGGCTTCGCCAACGACCGACAGAATCTGATGCTGTACTGGGAACTCAAAATCTGGTTTCCCCTGGTAGTGTAATATTAGGCGGGATTGAAGGAGTTAAAAAACGGCTGAATAGTGAAAGCATTTATATCAAAATCTTAGCCTTGAAAGATGCCATGAACTATGGTGACGCAGGTTTGCAATTAGCGATCGAATATTTAGAAGATGAAGAGTCTCAAATCATAGACGCGGCTTGTTCCTTATTAGAGTCGCGTCCAGAAACCTTTGTGAAAGAGCGAATCCAGCGATACTTAGACGATCGAGAATTAGAAATTCAAGATATGAAATATTCCTGGCTAGAATCAAGTCCAAAAGCGATCGGGCAAAAGCAAACCAAAAAAAACAAAGAATCTAAGCATGTCAAAGATTCTAAAACCCATTCGAGATCTCTAAGTACACCCAGCACCAAACGCTGGATCGATGCAAGTTAAATCGATTGAGGTAAATAGATATATTAAATATCGATCGAGTTCAAGCATTTTCTAAATCGATTAAAACATCGAGATCCGATCGAGCATCTGTAAAATCTGCTGGTAAGTTTTGCTGTCGCCACGATCGAGATAGAGATTGGCAGCTTTATGATAATCGGCGATTGCGCCAGCACGATCTCCCAATTGCAGATTGACTTTACCGCGTTGGTAATAAGCAGGAGCGTAATTGGAATCGAGCGTTAAGCTATAACTAAAATCTGCCGCTGCGTCCGCTAAATCGCCTACAATCTGACGAACGATGCCGCGTTGATAATAGGCATTGAGATAACTCGGCTGTAAATAGATCGCTTGTTGATAATCAGTTAGCGCGAAGTCATTTTCGCCGAGACTTGCCAAAATCAAACCCCGTTGATAGTAAGCCAGGGCAAATGTCGGTTTTAATTCGATCGCCACATCGAGATCTTCGATTGCCCCCTGAACATCGTCGATTTCGCTCCGAGTCACCGCGCGATTGTAGTGAGCGTTGATGTGGTTGGGATCGAAGCGGATCGTCTGGGTAAAATCGGCGATCGCACCACGCTTATCACCGAGATATTGACGCGCATTTCCGCGATGGTAATACGCATAGTAGTATTGCGGATCGATGGCTAGGGTCTGGGTGTAATCATCGATCGCGGCTTGATGATTGCCGAGTTGGCGATGACAGATGCCCCGATTGTAATAGGCAATCAGGAGCGTCGGATCGAGACTAATCGCGAGATCGTAGTCTGCTAGTGCTGCCACCAGCTCGCCTTGAATGCGATGGATATTTCCACGATTGCTGTAGGCAACGGCGAAGTTGGGATCGAACTCGATCGATTTGCTATAGTCGGCTACGGCGGCGGCGTAATTACCCATTTGACAGTAAGCATTTGCCCGATTGTTGTAGACGCTGGTAAAATTTGGCTGAAGCACGAGCGCCTGAGTATAGTCGGCGATCGCTTCATCATATCTAGCTAGATGACTATAAACGATCGCCCGATTATTGTAGGCGATCGGCGAGCGTGGGTCGATTGCCAGCACTGTGTTAAAATCGACGATCGCCCCATCCAGATCGCCTAAATATTGCCGCAAGTTGCCACGATTATTATAAGCAACTACCAGGCGGGGATTGAGCGCGATCGCTGTAGTATAGTCGGCAATCGCTCCATCCGAGTCATTCAACTGTGCTTTGGCAGTACCGAGCATCACATAATCGATCGGCGTTTGTGGACGAGCGAGTAATTCTTTGCCGCGCTCGAAATCAGCAGTTGCCGACACCTCCAAATTCTGACCGAAGCGAGTCGATAGCGCACGTCCGATATACGCAATTCCCCGCTGGGGATCGAGGTCGATTGCCGCATTAAAATCACTCCACGAGCCTTGATAATCACCGATATAGCGCCGCGCATTCCCGCGACCGCAATAGGCATCGACACACTGCGGAGCGACGGATAAAGCCCGATCGTAAGCCTCGAGCGCTTGGAGGCAATCGCCAGTTTCATAAAATCCATCGCCGCGATCGACTAGCATTCGGATATGTTTGGCAATCTCAGCTTGACTGTTAGTTGGCTGTTGCTGTTGCGTTAGGAGCTTGGACATCACCATGACAACTGCTTGTAACGCAACCGCAATCGAGGGATAGGCCCCTGTCGTCTCTGGATGCATTGCGCCATCGCGCTCGTCAAAAGTAAAAGTCAGTCGTTCGAGAATTGCGATTAATTCAGGATGATGGATATTCGTCGCGCGCTGTTGCCATTGCGCTTTCTGGTTTGTTGTTAGTGGTAAATCGGTGGCACTGAGTCCGCTAGCCGCTGCGATCGCAATTTCCCCGATCGCGCGTAAGTCCCTTTGAGTTGGCGGTATGCCATCTGTAGAGTATTGTGGCAAAGCGGTGGCGAGCGGTAAATTAATCATGACTAATTTCCGATCGACGTTCCGCCGCAGGAGTCGATCGATCGAGATCGGCTCGGGGATGATTTCGCAACTGTCGATTTGTTGCAAGATCTCTAACAGATCGACCAGTAACATTACCAGCCGCGATTCCGTCCACGGTTGCTCTGGTACCAATTCTTGCGCGAGGGGAACGCCCCGGATAAATTCTCGCACGAGGTAAAACGCCTCGTCCTCAACGAAATAGCCATATACAGTCGGCAATCGATCGACTCGATCGTGCATTCGATCGAGCATTTGTGCCGATAGCAGCGTGCGATCCCAGCGATCGCTTGTGATTGGTACATCTGGAAGTTCGTAGCGGTGAACGACGCACTTGAGTTGGAGGTTGCCAGGAACTTGTAAATCGACAGCCAAATAGGTTGTGCTTGCACCACTACTGCCTAGTTGCTCCAGGATCTGATAACGTTTTTGAAGAGTAGATCCGATCGGATTCACTGTACTCACGCTCCTACCACTCACTTGCAAATTATCCAAAGTTCGCTGTCCGCTTGATATCACTCTTTCCTATTTTCACATATCGATCGAAAGATGACCTCTGTGGATTCTGCGATAAATAGGTAGCTAACTTGCGCTATTCCTGGCTTGACAACGGCGCTCGGAATTATTTAGTGTAGCATCCAGCGATCGAGCTTCGCCGAATTTGGGATAAATAAGTGTAGTCAAGAATACTTCCGCTACTTGGATAAATCATGGGATTCACCCCGATGAATTTGCCGTCCAGACATGATGTGTCCGAGATCGATCGAGAGTGTTGTATCCCAGATAATAGTTACGAGCGTCAATCCAAAATCCCCAATCCCCAATCTCCAATCCCTAATCCCACCTGTTTGTTAACACTCGTATCTGAAATATCGACCGAAATCGATCGAGCCTTCTACAATGGGTTGTATCCTCACACCTGGAAATAGTCGATCGTGGAAAATACACCCAACGTACCCATCGAGCATCAAAATGTCCCCGCCGCTCACCAGGGGTTGCATGAGTTCTTGTATAGTGCGGCTGACGAGCATGGCACTGCGTTGGCACAGCCACAACTGGATTTGGATGGCGATCGGATTTTACCTGTAGCCCAGTGGCAGGCACTGGCCGAAAATGCGCGTGTGGCTGGGGTATATGCGGTGCTAGACAGCACCAACCAGACGCAATATATTGGGTACTCCCGCAATGTATCGACCTCCCTCAAGGGGCATCTCATCGCGCATGGTAGCGATATTTGTGCGTATGTGAAAGTGCGATCGTTTAAATTTCCCAAGCGGGAGGAAATGGAACAGCTGCGAGATAGTTGGATTGGGGCATTAGCAACCGTTCCGCCAGGAAATGCGATCGCGGGTGGCGAATGGGCAACTACTGTGGGCGAAATTGCCGCAGCGGCGATGTCCCCAGCGGAACGAGCAGCTTATGAAGAGAAAAAGCTCAAACTCCGACGGGCAATGGCGGATAGTGCCTTGAGCCGAGAACTGGATGCTGCACATATAACCGACGAGCGCAAGCGCGAACATTTTGCAGCGGCGATGAATGAGGATAACTGGAGTGCTGTAATTGAAGGACAAACGGCTGAAACGCTCTAAGACTCGATCGAGTTAAATCTCCCGATCGAGCGTGCCCTCTGGGTCGATCTAAAAAGTACGAGCGACGTTCCGAGCGGCTCCCAGAGCTTGTAAGGTGGATAGCTGTGCTGTATTTAATCCCTGCATTTTGGCAATCTGCATTCCTTCGTAAGGACGGCGAGATTTCCAAGTAGCCAGACATTTTGCAGCATCTAAATCCCATACCTTAATAGTTTCATCTAAGCTACCAGTAAATGCGATCGACTTGGGCGAATCTGTGCCTGGTAATCGAATATTACCAACAGCTAGAGTGTAAATTAAGCCAATATGGTCGGTCAGACTATGGAGACATTTACCAGTTTGAATATCCCATACTTTGAGAGATCGATCGACTCCTACACTGATAATAAATCGATTGTCATGACTGAATTTTGCGCTGATAATCGGTCCTCGATGTCCAAAAAAGGTTTGTAAACATTCCCCTGTTTCCACCGACCAAAGTTTGATAGTTTCATCATAGCTCGCACTGACTAGCCACTGACCATCACTACTAAAAGTAACCGACCAAACACTATTACTATGTTCGCCGATATCTCGATAATACTCACCCGTTGACCCCTGGTCTGCCTTCTCTTCTCTTCGAGAGGCTACGCCAACGAGACGCTTCTGCGGAGGCAGACGCTTCGCGAACGCGAACGGCAATCGCGGATTCCAGAGTTTAATAATACCTGCAAAATCACAACTTACCAACAGCTTACCGTCGGGACTAAAATCGGCATAAATTACCGGACTGGCATGTCCTTTGAGCGTATTCAAACATATCCCAGTATCAACATCCCAAATTTTGACTGTTTGGTCGTAACTAGTACTAGCTAATGTTCGACCGTCGGGACTAAAAACCACCCGCCACACCCAACTATTGTGACCTCGCAATGTCTTGAGGCAATTACCTACTTGCCAATCCCATAATTTGACGGTGTAGTCAGCACTCCCACTGGCTAATAACCGACCGTCAGGACTGAAGTTAACCGACCAGACTCGATTAGTATGTTCGCGCAAAGTTTGGACGATCTTTTCTCGATCGATACTCCAGATTCTAATCGTAGTATCTTCACTACCACTGGCTAAATAACTCCCATCGGGACTCAATTTGACGGATAAAATTGCATTAGTATGTCCGACGATCGTTTTAATACAGCGTTCCCATTCTAAATCCCAAATTTTGGTATGATTGTCATCGCCACCGCTGGCAATTTGGCGACCGCTGGGGTGAACAGCAATCGTCCAAATCCGGCTGCGATGTCCGAGCAGAGTTTTCAAACATTTGCCACTATTAACATCCCAAAGTTTGATAGTTTTATCGAAACTGCTGCTAATTAATTGTTGCCCATCTGGACTAAATGCGATCGCGCTGACGGGTTGCTGATGTCCGGTTAATGTGTGGAGACATTCTTTCGTATTGACATCCCAGATTTTAATCGCTCGATCGTAACTAGCACTGGCAATAGATCGACCGTCGGGGCTAAAGGCAACAGAACGCACCCAAGCTGTATGAGCTTCCCACTCAGCCACACATTCACCTGTAGCCACATTCCACAGTCGCACCGTCAGATCTTCGCCACCACTAACTAGAGTACTACCGTCGGGACTAAACGAGATCGACCAGACCCGACCCTGATGCCCTAATAAAGTCTGAATTTCTGGACTAGATTTACCTGGAAACGTCCGCCACAGCCGAATCGTACTATCTTGAGCGGCACTGGCGATAATTTGCCCGTCAGGACTAAAAATGACAGCATTCACCGAAAAGGTGTGTCCGATATATGTGTGCAAACATTCACCTGTGGCAACATCCCACAACTTCACCTGATGGTCGTCGCTAGCACTGGCTAGATATTGCCCGTCGGGACTAAAAGCAATCGCCCAAGTCCAGTGTTGATGCCCTTGACAATTGGCGAGTTTTGTGAATGTCCGAGCATCCCAGATCTGAATATCGCCTTTGGTATCGCTAGTCGCAAAATGTTCGCCATTATGACTAAAAGCAATTCCAACTACACCACCAAAGGTCTCTGCAAAGACAGTTTGACTGATGTGGCTCCCCGTAAAATCGACATCGTGTAAGGTCGCATTCAAGAGGTAGGCTTGACGAATTGCCAAGTGCGAAAAATCAAAGCCTTGGAGATCGGTTTTAAGGTGACAAAATAAATTGAGCAGATTTCCCGCCGCATAACCAGTAGTTATATCAGCTTGGTGGCGTAGGTTTGAGAGGAGTTTTGCCAGGTGCTGTTCTAATTGCTTTTGAGTGGCGAAATGCGTAAGTAATCGATCGATTAACGGCTGTAAAATTAGTTGAATTTGGGCATCCCGCAGGTAATCTTTGGTTTCGGCTTCGATGAGAGCGTGGGTTCTAAATAGTTCCAATTCTTCTGTAATAATTTCCCGCTCGATGAGATCGATAAACCTGTTGGTGACATATTCCATAATTACGGGTTGCTGAGTCAAACCCCGTTCGGTAGTTTCGATCGACGATCGATCTTTGAGTGTTTCGAGAGCTGCTAATAATATCGGTAAACTCGTTGTAGGCAAAAATTCTGCTTGCAATCTTGCTGGAGTAACACCTTCGCGATCGATCGCCAGCCAGTACATCACCTGTTGTTGCAAAGGTGAAAACCGATCGAATTGTTGTGCTAACAAATCTTGAAGACTGCCAAAAACTACCGCACCTTGCGCCAAAAATGACTCGATCTTGCCACTAAAAAGATTGCTAACGGAGGTGGCGGCGATTTTGAGAGCTAGCGGATTACCGCCAACATAACTAATCAAGTTTTCCCGTTCGACAACCGAAGATCCCAAACCTTTATCGACTAAAATATGGTGAGCATCAGCACTCGACAGTCCAGCCAATTCGATCGCTTTCACTGGAAGATTCACCCCTTCCCGCACAGTTATCCCGTGAGGCTTTTCCCTACCTGTAATCGCGATACAACTCTGATGGCTTTCGTCACTCACGCGCTGAAAAATCTCCCCATAGGCTTCATAACCCGCCAAGTAACAGCCATTTTTCGACCCAGCTTGCAAAATCGACTCGACATTATCAAACACCAGCAAACAGCGTTTTTGGCGCAACTGCTCCATCAATAACGAGAGCGAACTCTCCTGCACCTGGGCACCAACCAAAATCGGCACAATCTCATCGAGCAAATCCTGCGGTGTCGGTGCGTGTTGCAAACTCCGCCACACCACATATTCAAACTGTGACTCCACCTGTCGCGCCAACTTCACCGACAGAGCCGTTTTGCCAATTCCTCCCCAGCCAAAAATCCCCACCACCCGACAACGACGATCGATAACCCACTCTACCAGCGTTTCCAGCTCCGTAACTCTACCGTAGAAGTGCGAAACATCGATCGCTTCCCCCCAATTTGTCGTCGTCAAGCAGGTTTGGTAACGCTGAAGGATCGCACAGAGATTACTTTTAGAAACTTTTTCGCCAACGATCTCAGAGAGTATTTTCCATAACTGAGATGCCGCCTGTTTGATATATTCCGGCTCATAACCCAATTCCCTACCCATCTCCTGATAGGAATCACCTTTCCATACTTGCAACACGATCGCGGTTTGAAGCGTTTTGAGCGAGCCGCGTTGATGCTGTTCGAGTAATCGATCGATGATGCTGAGAGCTTCTTGTCCAGTCATTTAGGGTCGATCGTTGCTAGATCGATCGTGAACTAGAAATAGTATATCTAGATTCGACACTGCAACTTGTAAGCCATGTTACTAAAATTTACATTACTTTACATCGATCGAGGATAATTACTTACTTTTTGTCACTTTTTCATACTGACAACTCGATCGGGGTAGATGTAGAGTGCTGCAATTGCTAAGTAACTGTACATTCTTTATGGAGACAAAAGTGAATTATAAGTTTTTGGGTTCAGCAGTCCTTATTGCTGCAACTGGTTTATTGATGTCATCTCTATGTACAGATTCAGCCCAAGCAGCGACGCTACAGTTTACAGATTTAGCATCTTTTCAAGCTAATACAACTGGGCTAACAACTATTAACTTTGAAGGCTTGGCTCCCGCAGGAGGTGCTACTTCTTATGGCCTTGGATTAACTACTGGTGGAATTAACTTTACAACGGGTAGCAACTTGTTAGTTATCGATCCAGCCGTCTCGCGAGCATTATATGATTGGGGGTCTGGTGCAATTTTATCTGTGCAAGGAGGTCCTGGTAATAGAATCACTGCGATCCTTCCATCTGGTGTCACGGCAGTTGGTAGCGATATCATGAGCTTTAACAATTTTGCCTCTCCTTTTACCATCAATCTCTCAACTGGCGAGACATTTAATGTTAATTCACTGAATTACCCGAATCGTCAGTTTGTTGGTTTCACTTCTGATGTAGCTATTAGTTCGATCTCATTTCTGGCTATTTCTGGTAACACACAGATAGATAACTTCAGATTTGGCTCTGCTACTGCTGCGACAACATCTGTCCCCGAACCTTTTACCGTTATCGGTACATTAATCGGTAGTACAGCGTCACTACGGATGAGAAAGAAACTCAAATCGGCTGGTAAGTAAAAAATTATTTGTAGTTCTTTAGAGTGGGCACTACCCACCAGCTAGGTTTCAGACATAACCTATACTTTAAATCCTCGATCGATCGCCGACTGGATGATTTAATTTTGTGAGATTGGGATCTCGATCGAGTGAATCTAGACAGTAGCGCGAGATTCTCGATCTGATGACGCGGCACGATCTAGCCGATACACCGGATATTCGATCGCTTTACATTACTTTACAGCCTGCAAAATTTTTTAGTCACTTTTAGTTACTTTTTCTTACTGACAGATCGAGCGCGCGAGGTTATGTTTGAGATGAATCTAGCCATAAATGTTAATCTTAGGCTCGAATAATTGAAAAAGTATCGATCGAGTTGAATCCACTATATTGCTAGTAACAAATAAGTTAAGAGGTATTTATAGGTGAAACCCCTAAGATAGATGCAAATGAAAGACACAATACACCTCCAGAGTGGAGTGAAAATATCTAAGTTCGATCCCAAATCATATGGAGAGTTCAACAGTAAAATTGCTGTGCAATTAGCAGAGTTAATTCAGCAATCTTACTTGCATTTTGACATAGCACAATTTCCGAAAGAAAAAATTAATTCTTGGAAAATAACTGAACAATACATACACCTAACTACTTTAGGCACAGCAACAACTCCATTTGGATTTGTTGCGGCAGACAAGGAAAACAATATATACATTGTTTTTCGAGGTACTAAGAAGATTGTAGAGTGGTTCAAAGATGCCAATATTCAACTTGTTTCTTATGCAGATGGCACGAGTATAATCGACAATCAGAAAGTTGACATAAAGAAATGGCAAATATTGGAACATCCGATCGAGTTTGCATCAACTGATATTTCTGCAAGTATTCCTAATGTAAATGATTTTGGTTATATTACTGCGGGTTTTAGAGGAATTTATGTAAGTTTGCGTCAACAAATGATTGAGGTTCTTAACAGTATAAACGTTAGTAGTATTTCTCAAGTTTATGTAACAGGACACAGCTTAGGAGGAGCTTTAGCGACTTTAGCAATTCCAGATATCCTAGCTAATACTAAATTCACAGAATCTGACAAAATTACTCTCTATACCTTTGCAAGCCCACGCTGTGGAGATAGTACCTTTGCTGAAAAATTCAAAGAAAAAAGCTTGAAACACTGGCGAATTGCCAATACTGAAGATTTTGTTACAACACTTCCTTTTCCAACTGGAAATGTTTTTAAGCCCGCAGATCAAATCCAAGATATAGATCCAGAGACACTTCCAGAGAAAGAATTAGGAATTGGTGGTGTAACAGGAGTAGATCTTAACCCTAATCCAATTTATGGATTTTTCAAGGCTATTTACGATCGTAAGAAAAGAAGAATGCCTGACTATGTTCATACAGGTACTCCAATTTATTTTACAACTCATGACAAAGCACTAGAAAGACATCATAACTTGGAAGAAGTTTATATCGAGGGAATCTCAGAGACTGCTTTACCTCCAAAGGATGCGCTAAAGTGGCTTGTGTGATAGTGAATAAAAACATAAAAAATGATGTCCTTCAAATCAAACAGAGAAAACGAAATCAATATTGTTTTGGACATAATCAAATTGGAAAGAAATAAAAGATAAAAATAGAAAAGGAGTGGCTAAAAGCATGTCAAAAATCACCGTCAGCGATATTGGCATCAACTATGAAATTCAAGGTAGTGGCGAACCATTACTGATGGTAATGGGATTGAGTTTTAGCCTGCTAGATTGGGGCAATAAATTTATCGAATTACTCGCTAAAAACTATCAACTCATCCTCTTCGACAACCGCGATGCTGGACTTACCAGCCCATCCCCGCGTCTGTATAGTATCGTAGACATGGCAGACGATGCCGCAGGGTTATTAGAAGCATTAAAGATTCCCAAAACGCATGTATTTGGTGTCAGCATGGGTGGTGCGATCGCCCAGCAATTTGCTCTAAAATATCCCGATAAGCTAGAAAAACTCATTCTCGGTTGTACGATGGCGGGTGGTAAATGCAGTCAGATGGGTGATATCGGTGGCGTGATGAATGGCAATCTTTTAGACTTACTATTTACACCCACATTCATTCAAACCCATCGTCAGGAACTAGAGGAATTTATCGCCGAAACTACCCCACTTCATAGCAAAGGTGAAACCTTACAGAGACAGCTTCAAGCCTTTGCAACGCACGATACCTGCGATATTTTGGTTGATATTCAAGCCACCACACTCATCATCACTGGAGATAAGGATATTGCGATCCCTCGATCGAATAGTGATGTCCTAGCTGCCAAAATTCCCAATGTCAAACTAGAAATTATTACAGATGCCGCTCATGGATTTTCATTTAGCCATCCAGACATCACCGCAGATCTGATTCATCTCTTTTTACAACAACCATCTAATCCAGGGAAAACTATTATGCAAGACCAATCTCCGTCAATTCTCAAAAAGTTTGGTGAATATGCCCAAACTTTTAATTTGTTAGAACCGACTAAAGTTGCAACATTTTTCCATTTACCTTCCATGCTGATGACATCAGAACAAGTCGCAGTGATGAATAGTTTAGAGGATGTAATTAAAGTATTCACTATGATGATGGATGAACTAAGAGATAAAAATTTCAAAGAGAGCAGAATTATTGGCAACCTTCAAGTTACTCAACTCAGTGATAATCAAGGACAGGTGGTCGGAGTTGCTAAACGATTTAATGATAAAGATGAAGAAATAGAGCACTTTGGGTTCACTTATACCCTCCGCAAGATTCAAGTTGAAGATAAAGATCGAGTCACTGATGAATGGAAAATTATTGCTGGCATACTTCACGAACCGGAATATATCTCTAAATGATACGATCGACGATCCTCCAACTGCTCCAGTGATAAAGCCTTAACCCTAATTTCCGTATCGATCGGTTCTCTGGTTAATTCTTGTTGAATCTCAAATAATTTGGCGATACACATCTGGATCTGTGCTCGGTATACGCGATCGAATCGAATCTACATCCTGTGTCTAGACTTGCGAATCCGATCGTCGACTCGATAATTTAATTTTGTTAGATTGGGATTTCGATCGAGTGAATCTACTCACATCTTGCACCAATACATACGGACTGGTAACTGCGTAGATCTAGGGTACCCACAAGGGGCACCCCTACACAATTAACCTGTAGGGGTGGCCCCTTGTGGGTACCCTAGATCCATACTAAGCACTAGTACGCGTCAACTGGTGCAAGATGTGAGTCTAGACAGTAGCGCGAGATTCACGATCGATTCTCTTTCACAGACGCTGCGCCTACGGCAGGCTTTGCCAACGCCAACGAACCGATACACCGGATGTTCGATCGCTTTACCGCCTGCAAAAATATTTAGTCGCTTTTAGATAATTTTTCTTACTGACAACTCGATCGAGGTGGATGTAGAGTAATGCAATTGCTAAGTAAATCGCCTCTACTCTTTCATCTAATACCTATTAAATACTACCTAAACTCTCGATCGAGAAGCACGAGCCTAATATTCGATCGACTTCAGCAAAGACGTTTCGATTCCAGGTATAGAGCGATACTTTTCAAATCCACTCTAGGCAGTTAGATTGAGATCGCCGCGCAGCTTTAGGCTATTGTTAATGATGATATCTAGCCACTAGCCACTAGTCACTAGCCACTGCCCATGACCACAGAACGACCCAAAATCATTGTCCTCGACGACGACCCTACGGGTTCGCAGACAGTTCATAGTTGCTTGCTCTTGACGCAGTGGGATGTAGAGACACTCAAGCTCGGACTGACGGATGCCGTGCCGATCTTTTTCATCTTGACGAATACTCGCGCGCTGACACCGAACCAAGCAGCGGAGGTGACGCGGGAGGTTTGTCGCAATCTCAAGATTGCCGTGGCACAGACAGGGGTGACAAACTTTTTGGTAGTGAGTCGATCGGATTCTACCTTGCGGGGACACTACCCGATCGAGACTGATGTCATCGCTGCCGAATTGGGCGGTTTCGACGCGCATTTCCTGGTGCCAGCCTTTTTTGAAGGGGGTCGGATTACTCGCGATAGCGTCCATTATCTGGTGGTAGATGGGGTGGAGACACCAGTTCACAAGACAGAATTCGCTCGCGATTCGGTGTTTGGATTCAGTCATAGCTTCCTCCCGGATTATGTTGAGGAAAAAACCCATGGTGAAATTTCTGCCGATCGAGTGGTAAGATTTTTACTCGATGAAGTTCGCAATAGTAGTCTCGATCGGTTGATGCAACTAGAACGCAATCGCTGTTGTGTCGTCGATGGCGAATGTCAAGCGGATTTTGACAAGTTTGCTGCCGATATCCTCACAGCAGCGAGTCAAGGCAAAAAATTCTTGTTTCGCAGTGGTGCCAGCATCCTCACTTCTCTGGCGGATTTAGGCCCTCAACCTATCCCCGCGACAGAGATGTCCAAATACGTGCGCGATGGCCAGCCAGGGGCGATTATCGTCGGTTCTCACGTCCAAAAGACTACCGATCAACTCACTCAACTGCTGAAGACAGCAGGCATCGTCGGGGTGGAAATCGATGTTTCGCAATTAGTCGGGGAAGATGACCGACTGAGGGCGCAATTGTTGGCAACGACTATCGATCGAATCGATACTATCCATCAAGCTGGAGACACGCCCGCAATTTATACCAGCCGCCAAGAACTCAGCTTCGACAGCATTCAAATTCGGTTGAAGTTTGGCGAAGCAGTTTCCGATCTCCTCATGGACATCATTCGCGCTCTGCCGAACGATATCGGCTTTTTGATTAGTAAAGGTGGGATCACTTCTAATGACACCCTCAGCAAAGGGTTAGCCCTGCGGACGGCGAGATTATTAGGCCAAATTTTACCTGGTTGCTCGGCGATCGTCACACCCGCTGCAAATACCCAATTTCCCAATCTCCCTGTCGTGTTATTCCCCGGAAATGTCGGCGATGAGCATGCACTAGCGACAGCTTATCTGAGGCTTGAAGGGAGAGAATAGGGGATCGGGAATAGCGACTGGAGAAGATGACGGTAAGGTATTATTGTTAAGTTAGACAGCACAAATATCGAACGGCTTGCTGTGTGCGATCGCCATCGGATAGTACGCAGCCTAAACAGAGCTGGGTCAGCAGTGCCCACCTGGCGACAAGATCCAGATTAGTCAGCAACCAACAAATACTAATAATCAATAATCAATAACTAACTAATAACAAATAATAAATAACATACTAATTCATAATTTTTATGACTGAAGGCGATCTCAAACCTGAATATAGACCTGGATTGGAAGGAGTGCCTGCTGCTAAGTCTAGCATCAGTTATGTTGGTATCCAAACAACCGAGCTTGGGGACAAAGAAGGTGTTTTAGAATATCGCAGTATTCCCGTCCAAGTATTAGCCCAGCACAGTAGTTTTGTCGAAACTGCATTCCTCCTGATTTGGGGCAGATTGCCAACGCATACCGAACTCAGTGAGTTTACCAGCGATATTTATTCGCATCGGCGGATCAAGTATCGGATCAAGGACATGATGAAATGTTTTCCCGAAACCGGACATCCGATGGATGCATTGCAAGCATCAGCGGCTGCTTTGGGACTATTTTACTCGCGGCATCAAGGATTGACTCCCGACTACGTGCGCCAAACTGTGATTAGATTGCTGGCGAAGATTCCGACGATGGTAGCGGCGTTCCAACTGATGCGCAAAGGGAACGATCCGGTGTTACCTCGTGACGATCTGGACTATGCTGCTAACTTCCTCTACATGTTGACGGAAAAGGAACCAGATCCGATCGTGGCGAAAGTTATGGATGTCTGTTTGATCCTCCATGCCGAGCATACGATGAATGCGTCTACTTTTTCGGCACGCGTTACTGCTTCGACGTTGACAGATCCCTATGCCGTTATTGCTTCGGCGGTAGGTACGCTGGCTGGACCACTTCACGGTGGTGCGAATGAGGAAGTGATCCTGATGTTGAAAAAGATCGGTTCTGTGGCAAATGTGCGCCCTTACGTAGAACAATGTCTGGAGTTAGACCCCAAGTATAAGTTCATGGGTTTCGGGCATCGCGTTTACAAGGGTGTCAAAGACCCTCGGGCGATCGTGTTGCAAGATTTAGCCGAACAACTATTTGCCAAATTTGGCTACGATCCTTACTATGATATCGCACTCGAACTAGAGAGCGTGCTAGAAGAATACCTCGGAACACGCGGAATTTATCCCAATGTGGATTACTATTCGGGGCTGGTCTACCGTAAAATGGGTATTCCTGCAGATTTATTTACGCCTGTGTTTGCGATCGCGCGAGTAGCTGGTTGGTTGGCTCATTGGAACGAACAACTCCAAGAAAATCGCATCTTCCGTCCGACGCAAATCTATACTGGCGGGCATCAGCAACCGTATACACACATCGGTGAGCGAGTTTAGCCACTCATCCGTGCGCTCTTACCTTAAACTAACTTCGATAAGGGGCACCTACGCAACAATATGTTATGCGTCTAATCCCTAATCCCTAATCTCTCTTTATGCTCGCGAATAATCCCGTTCTCACATCCACTCTCATCCTTACCCTACTCTTAGCAGTAGGGTTGTTTTTCTTCATCCGGGCTTCGACCAAAGAGCGGATCGAACAAATGGTGCTCGAAACTGGCGATGCTGAGGAAATATTATTACCAAGACTGCAACAGTATTTTACCGATCGAGCCTACAAAGTCACAGCAGTCGATCGAGATACCGAGATCGTTACTTTTGAAGGCTTAGTAAGTCCGAGCGTGTTTTTGGCATCGCTGCTGACGGGTTTGGCCGCGATTGGGGCCATGTGTCTGGCATTGGTGTTATCGATGCTCTTTCCCGATATCGGCAACCTATTCCTGTTATTGCTAGTTGTGGCACCTATCGCTGGGTGGTTTTACTGGCAAGGCTCATCGCGGATCGAACAAATTCGCCTCAAAGTAGAAGCGCCGTCGGGTGAGGGTGCGCCGACGGCCATTAAAATTAGCGGCCATCGGGATGAGTTGGCAGTATTTCAAGAAACACTGCAATTATGTGTCCGCGACGAGATAAAATGAAAAAACACTCGAATACATCAGTATTCGAGTGCATCTCTATGTAAAATGTAGATTTTAGCCAGTAAATCGCTGAAATTAGTAGGTACTGCTGCCAACAGCCGCTAATTGACTTTCTGATTCTGGTTCTAAAGATCGCAGACTGGGAAAAAGGAAATGGTTCTCTTCGACGTATTGTGCGCCGAATAGACCTTTCTCCGCCCAAAAATAGCGATCGGTTGTATGTTCGTTACGTTTCACTAGCAATAAGGCTGGTGGAGCGATGCCTTCAGACAAGATATATTTGCGCGCTGCCGTCACAGGTTTATCTTCGCCACTTTCGATGCTGAACTGGGGCACCTGCTCCAAAATTCTCCGACCTTCTTGCCGTCTCCGACTTTTCCGTTTGCGTCTTCTAGCCAACCGCCTTACCTCCTCTCTGGTGCAGACAGATGTAATGTCTGTTACAAAAGCCGTCGCCATTCTATCCGCTTCGTTTCAAAAACTCAACCCCTCTCTAAATACCCTCCTCATCCGCTCAAACCCAATAATATAAAGAAAAACTAAATTTTCACTGGGTATTTTGCCCCAGATAATTTTACATATTTTTAATATTCGTAATAAAATTTAATATAATCTTCAGAACCACTTTCATGACTGCACTCGCTCTCGCCAATTGAGGTCGATCGTGCCAGAATGAGTTAACAGTGGACTGTTTACCGTCTACTGGCGCTCGTGAAATTGTCACTCCTCAACTGATGTCTACCGCTGCAAGTCCTGAATTCATAGCTTTATGTCGCGCGCAGTTACGGCTGCTAGCCGAAGGTTTGGGTGCGAGCCGCAGCATTGTCTATCTGACCGAAGAACTAGAAGGGGGTGGCACGTCAAAATTATTACCAGCGATCGTCTACCCCGATACTGAGGTCACCCGATCGAAGCCAACACCACAGATCGCTCCCCAGCCAATCGAGCTGATACCACAGCCTGCGGCAGAACCGATTCTCCTTGACGAGCAGCAGATCTCCACCCTAGCGCCCTCTACGCTGTCAGAGATGGATGAGCGCGATTTACACCCAGAAGAGCACAACAGTCGCATTCAGATTGTCTTACCCTTGGTTTATGATGGCACGATCGTCGGCTTGCTGATGACGACGCGAGAAGCCCATCCTTGGAATGCTGGAGAACGGGCAGAAATCCAGCATGTCGCTCAAACTCTGGCTTTGGCGGGGATTTTGGATCTACGTCGCCAGTGGATGGCAACCGAACTCCAACACCAGCAGCAACGGCAACTCCAGCAACGCGATTTATTGCATAATCTCCTCCATCAACTTCGCAATCCATTAACCGCGATTCGGACATTTGGCAAGCTCTTACTCAAGCGTCTCAATCCCGAAGATCGAGATCGATCGATCGCCAGTAGTATCGTCCGTGAAAGCGACAGATTGCAGGAACTATTACAACATTTAGAAATCGCGATCGATCTCAATCTGATGACTGATGCGGAAGACGAGACTACTAGCTTCAAAAAACTGCCCGCTACCCCCGCCCCAGAAGGATTGCGGAATGCTAATTTATTACTTCCCGATGCTGCTTTCCGGGTCGAATCTTGTCAATTAGCAGATGTTCTTAGTCCTCTAATTCTCTCGGCAGAAGCGATCTCCCAGGATCGAAATTTAAAATTTCACGCCCATATCCCGCCAAATTTACCATTAGTCCAAGCTCATCCAATCGCCTTACAAGAAGTATTGAGTAATTTAATCGACAATGCCTTGAAATACACTCCCGCTGGTGGCGATGTCGATGTCGATGTCGAACTGAGTGAAGTTCCCCATCGATCGCGCCGCAAACCTACACCAGCCACCATCCAAATTAGCGTCAGAGACACAGGGATGGGAATTCCGCCGCAGGATTTGGAACAGCTATTTACCCGCCACTATCGTGGCGTTCAGGCGCAGGGGAATATTGCGGGGACTGGATTGGGACTGGCGATCGCCAAGGAATTAGTGACGCATATGAATGGCAAAATAAAAGCGATCAGTCCACCACCAGGTAGCGATCGAGGTACCGAATTTATTTTGTCATTACCATTAGTCGAGAGTTAGAGCATTCCCGTAAATATATATCCCGATCGATAAATGCGATCGCTAAATTTGGCTCGTCTTTGGCCGCTAATAGTTGACGGTTTTTGAGAAATACTGAAGGTCGAAGGGCAATGATTTAATTTATCTCAATACAAAAAATTCCTGACGATTGTTATTTAACAAATACTCATTTAGGCAGATGAGAAGTAGGTGCGATTTTTTTATAACTAAATATAGAACGGTGTAATTAGTTACAACTAAAGAGAAAACAATATGTCTCTCCACAAAATTAAAGATTTCGATCCCGATTACGCAGACCATTTTGATGAAGATGTCATCGGACTAGATTTATACAGCGGCAATGACAAAGTCGGTACTATAGATGACATCCTCGTTGACGACAATGGTAGCTTTCGTTATTTCGTTATTCACACCGGAGCCTGGATTTTAGGCAAAAAAACACTCTTACCGATCGGTCGCGCGCGGGTCGCTGTAAACGAGCGGCGGGTTTATGCAGATGGACTGAGCAAATCGCAAATCGAAAGTTTGCCAGAATACGACGAGCATAGCACCGTCGATTACGATCGCGAGGAACTGACTCGGCAAGCCTACCGTTCGCCGTCAACTGCTGGCGTAGCAGCTGGAGCCGGAATGGGTGCGATGACTGGCTCGATGGCCACAGACGTGCCGCCTCCAGGCATGACAGCAGTAGATACTACCACCACGACTCATAGTGTGCCACAGGATCTACCTGCAATCGCTCGTCGCGATGATTATAGCTACGATCGGGAGCCGGATTTATACGATCTCAATCATAGCGATCGTCAAACCCTCAAATTGTATGAAGAGCGCTTAATCGCTAATAAGACCCGTCAGAAAACAGGTGAAGTGTCGATCGGCAAACGTATCGAAACTGAGACGACAAACGTATCTGTGCCGATCGAAAAAGAACGTGTCACGATCGAGCGCACCCCAGGCAACGGTCAAGCAGTCACGCCTGGTGAAGCTAATTTCCAAGCGGGCGAAGTCGCACGGATGGAGATTTACGAAGAAACGCCAGATATCCACAAAGAAGCCTTCGTTCGGGAAGAGGTCAGCATTCGGAAAGAAGTCGATCGCGAGACCGTAGAAGCCCATGAGGAACTGCGCCGTGAAGAGCTAGATGTCAATAAAGAAGGCCGCACGATCGACGAGCGGAACATTGCATAGCAGTCTGAGGCTATAGCAACATAACTCGACTCAACCGTGCCAATTTTCACCCGAGCAACCGATCGGCAGAGTGCTCCACCGCTCTGTCCGATCCATCATTTAAAATCGCTTGCAGATCGGGATCGATAACGTGAAAAAATTTCCAAACATCGGCGGGTCGCTAGCCTATATCGTACTGATACTAACTCTAAGTACGATTCCTCAACTAGTTACCATCCCCACTTGGGCGCAAGCTGCGCCTACTAATCCTAACGCTCCAACCGACACTCCCATGCCCGTGCGGAACGACAAGCCAAATAATAATGCTCTTTGGTGGCTGCTATTGATTCCTGCGGGCGGACTGTTATGGGCGCTGTCGAGATCGTCGCGGCGGCAATCCACTGTCGAGCCAACCATTCCCGCTCCAAGTATCCCCAGCAGTCCGGTAAATTCAGTCGACCCAGTACTTGTAAATGGGAGAGCGCCTCAGAGCCTACAGCTGGATGCAGTGACGGTAATGGGGAGGAGTCCCCAAGTGGTTTCCGATGTTGTGCCGATCGCGCCGATAGAGCAGCCACTTCTGGACGAGGGCGCAACTCAGCCTGCAAGCAGTGAAGGACGCACGATCGGCAGCAATGGTCGAGAGCGAGTTTCCGAAGTACCATTCGCTCCGGTAGAGTCACTACCCGTGGCCGACAGCACACCTCGATTGGCGAGCGTGACAGAACGCACGGTAGTCAGCCAGAGCCATCAACAACCGCCAAAACTACCACTCGACCAGCGCCTAAGTAATGACCTGGCAGAGCGGCAGCCAGCTGCACAGGTTCGGTTGCTGGAAGAACGGTTAGTCGTCGATCTGCACAAACGCAAAGTCGGTGAGGTCATCGTCCGCAAGGAAATCGAGACTCGGATCGTCGAAGTCCCAATTCGCCGCGAGATCTTGATTGTGGAGCAGGTCGATCCAGAGTTCAAGCGACTGGCCGTTGTCGACCTGGGACAACTGCCTGACGATGCAGTAACAGCGAGCGCTGAAAGCCTCGAACTAACGCCTACCGTTGCGGCAAGTTTCACTTCTCCCCACGCCGCAATCGAGTTTCTGAAGTCGATCTCCGATCGGTCGAACGATGGTTCGCACGAGTTGCAAATGAACATCGTGCTAAAAGATGGTGATGCCCAGGCATTCTATCGGGAATGGCTAAAACATCATGCGGCAACTAACGATGCGATTGGTGGTGGCTCCATCAGATTTGAGGACGATATTCGATCGATCGACTAGAGTTGCGCTCATATTCATTCACATTTTATTAGGAGTGATTTCCATGAATTTTTCTCGTCGCTTCCGGCAAAGTTTAGCCACGTTGCTGTTAATTTGCGTTTTAGTTTTTACAACTGCATGTGGTAGCAATACCGCGACTCGATCGCCCCAATCGAGCACGCCCACCAAACTCGATCGCAGCATCGGTTACGGTCAACTATCGCGCGGTAACTCAGATGTCGGTCAAGACTTTGCAAACTGGGCAGTTGAAGCCAGCAAGGGCTTAATCAAAGATGCCTTCGTCCGCGATGATAACAAATTAGGTGCAGTCATCTCGCCACAGGTGCGCCCGACTGAAGTAAAAGATCTCGCCCAATCGTTGACTCAAGGCTTTCGGAAAAACTTCCCCGATCGCGATCTCACCGTGTTGATGTATGCGCCAGATAAGCAACTAATTTTGACAGCGAAATATGATACTCAGTCAAAGCAAGTTGAGTATAAAGCAGCGACCTAAAAACGGTTGGCGATCGAGTAAATTTTCCAATCAATTAATTTTAGTGAGGGATAACCGCAATGTCTAGCAGTGATGACTACAAACGCCAAGCTCTGAAAGATTTAGCAGGTGGCGACAAAGAGATCTTACCCGACGATTCGAGTACCGACTATCAAAACTTTGATGATTTTGCCCAACGTTCTTCGCGGGAGGAGCGGCATGGACTATTTAGTAAATCATTGACTCCAGATCGGGTGCCGACGAGCCAAATGGAACCAGAACTCCAAAAAGCGATCGCTCAAATTAAACCTGACGAACGCGATGATGTCGCTCGCGACTTCTTTAGTCAGCTCAAAAAACGCGGATTGCACGATCGGGATTTAGAAAAACAATTGGGTTTGTCCAGTCACGATCCTAAACGAATGAGTGCCGATGATGTGAGTAAATTAGCGGCATTTACTTATCACAATCACCCCGATCTGTTCCATGAAGTCCTTGCAGATCGACCTGCATTGGTTAATTTTCTCAGCAATCCAATGGTGGGAGCTACTTTGGGCGCGATCGCTGCTAAGTGGATGGGCGGACATAAATAGATTCGATCGAGTTCGATAACAACAAATGGGTTGGAGCCAAAAGGCTCCAACCCATTTTTGGCTATCAAATAATAGATTTAATGCTTGAATACTAACGAATGAATTCGCGCCTAAGCGATCGAAGTCCACCTGTCTCGCTCTAGCCGCGATTTTAATCGCCGAGCTATGATTAATTCAGACAGGAAAGCTACTAACAATTCCCATCTCGCTAATATGCCGATCGATCCCCTCAGCGATGCTAAAATTATCGACTCCTGGCACAAAAACGCTGCTCCCTGGATCGTAGCGATTCAGGAACATCAAATCGAAAGTCGCAACCTCGTAACCAATGGCGCGATCGTCGATGCTGTCGTTAGTTGTGGCGGTAGCAGAGTACTCGATATCGGCTGTGGAGAAGGTTGGCTGACGCGAGAATTAAGCACACGCGGAATGCAGGTATTAGGAGTAGATATCGTTCCCAAATTAATCGATCGAGCGCAGCTAAATGTTAGCGATGCTCGATTTAAAGTGCTTTCCTATGAAGAGATTGTGGCTGGTAAATTAGCCGAAAAATTTGATGTAGCGGTTGCTAATTTTTCCTTATTAGGTGATGAGTCGGTGACGAGTTTATTTCAATCGATGCGATCGATTCTCAATCCTCAAGGTAGATTTATCGTTCAAACAATGCATCCCGCGATCGCCTGTGGAGATTTACCCGATCTAGATGGCTGGCGATCGGGTTCTTGGGCTGGTTTCAGTGCCGATTTTACCGAGCCAGCCCCTTGGTATTTTCGGACATTATCAACATGGACAAATTTGTATGTATCGAATGGATTGAGCTTAGTAGAATTTCGCGAACCACTTCATCCATACACGGGTAAACCTGCATCGGCGATATTTATTGGTATATTACAGAACTAATCGGATTTGTCCGGATCTTGGGGCTAAAGCAATGAATATAGTTTTATAAACTGCTTGAAACTAGATTGAGAAGTTCGCAATGACTCGTAAAAATGACGTTAACAACCCTTCTAAGCGATATCAGAATCAGGCTAACGCTGAGTATTTAGCATATCTCGATAACTTACAAGAATTTTCCGTTCAACTTAGCTATACTTTACACGGGCATAACTTGAGCATCGGCGATCGAAGAGATGATAGTCTAGTAAAGTCAAGGAAAAAGTGGAGCTTGAGGGATGAGCAATCTAAACTTTACGGAAGAAGATCGAGAAATATTAAATTATGAAAGATTTCACCATCCTCATCCCAGGGTCCAGTTGAAGATGGAAGTATTATGGCTTAAAAGTCAAAACTTACCTTTAAATATGATTTGTAGGCTAGCAAACATTTCACCTAATACATTGAGAAAATATTGTCAACAATATCAGGCTGGTGGTATAGAAAAACTCAAAGAAATTAACTTTTATCAACCCAAAAGTGAATTAAAATTACATCAGACAACTATCAAAGAGTATTTGAAATTGAATCCTCCAGCTACCATAAATGAAGCTGTAAATCAGATTGAAAATCTTACCGGAATTAAACGCAGTCCAACCCAGATCCAAAAATTCCTGAAATCAATAGGGATGCGATGTTTGAAAGTTGGGGCTATTCCTTCTAAAGCAGATCCCGATGAACAGGAAGAATATAAAATAAATAAGCTAGAACCCAGGTTAGAAGAGGCAAGACAAGGAAAAAGAGCGGTTTTCTTCGTGGATGCGGCTCACTTTGTCATGGGAGCTTTTTTGGGGATGATTTGGTGTTTTCAACGGCTGTTTATTAAGTCACCTTCAGGGAGAAAACGGTTCAATGTGCTGGGAGCATTAAATGCCATTACTCATGAAGTTATTTTGGTTACTAATGACAGCTATATCACTGCTATTCAGATTTGTGAACTTCTGCAAAAATTAGCTGACCTAGGACTGAGCATTCCCATTACTCTGGTTTTAGACAATGCTCGATACCAAAAATGTCGAGTTGTCCAAGATTTAGCTAAATCCTTGGAAATAGAATTACTATACTTGCCGACTTATTCGCCCAATCTAAATTTGATTGAAAGGCTCTGGAAGTTTGTTAAAAAGAAATGTTTATATGGCAAGTATTATGAGGATTTTACTCAGTTCTCATCAGCCATCTCTGAATGTCTAAATGATGCTCATCTGCAACATAAAAAAGAGCTTGATTCCTTGCTCACACTCCGCTTTCAGCATTTTGACAAAGCTCAGGTTATGACCGTTTAAAGTATACATTTCCTCGTTGACATCTGCTGGTAAGTTATCGGTAGATGAATCCTACACGCAAGTTAAGCAATTATGGCAAACATTATCGTCAAGTAGGCAACAGTTAGAATTTGGCTTACCACCAATCGATCCAACCGACTTCAACTAGCACCGATGTGCAAAATTTTTTCGCATGCACTAACTCAACGCTCGATCTAACAATGAAAGCCGTCAAATTACTTTGACGGCTTTGCCACATCTGATTCACATCCAATTTTTTACTCAGCAGTAGCGCGAACGCACCAGGATAGCAACATCGCGGCAATACCTAATTTACTTGCTTCCAATACCCAGTAAATCGAATGCATCCGATCCATTTCCGCCGGAATCGATTTGACTGTGGCAAAGATATCTAAATCTACACCTAAGCCACTCATGTACGGAGTGAGGAAGAAAGTGTAGCTCAAGGCGATCGCGATTAGCATCATCGCACCTGCAAGCATTTCCTGCTTGGCGTAGACACCACGATCGATCTTGCTCAAAGCCCAAATACTACTCAGCGCCGCCGCTGCACAGACTAATTCTACCCGATTGAAAACCCAAAAAATACTATAACTAGCCGAAGCAAACCCACTGCTCTGCATCATCCCAGTCATCCACAACATCGGCATGACGAGGAAATCCAAAATCAAACTACCACTCAACCAAAAACCCAGACTCCCAATCGCGATATTTTGCCATTGTTTGGAAGGAGTATTGGCTACGGAGAATCTGTTGCTGTCTCCACCATTAAATGCCTGCGTCATGTTGTTTGCCTCTTAAGTAGATCCTCAACTATTCAGGATAACTTATGAGATTGATAAGTAGTACTAATTTTTGTGTCATTTATGATTGCTATTTACAGGTAAATTAGTTAACAACTACCTCCAGATACCGCTCTTCCATCAGATACGAAGCCCGATCGAATTTTACGACCCAATAATTACCCGGCTTGCGATCGGTAATCAGTCCCGTCTCGCCTACCTCAAGCAAGTTGGGTGGGCGCAGCATGGGCATTGGCTCCGCTGTTTTGAGATAAGCAGGTAGTGCAACTAGCTTAATCGTGGTGCCAATGTTAAATTCTTGAGACATAACTTATCTTTAGTTGTTATTTGTTATTTGTTCTTGGTAATTTGCGCGAATAAATCGTGAGATCGATCGATGACTTCGCCCTGAAAGACTTTGACGACATTAGCTGTCGCCGCCTGGAGTAACGGATCGATCTCCACCTCATCTGGCTCTTCAGAAGCCATACTTGCCATCCGCTCCCGATCGAATGATTCGGGCGGTGCGTCAAAGTCAGTTGGGGGTTCGAGTTCGCTGGAGGGCGTTACTGGCTGTGGGAAAGTAATTGGCGCGATCGATTCTGCGAGAATGCTGGAACCGCTCGTTGGCTGAGGGAACTGGAAAATGTTGCCATCGATCTCCTCATCATCTTCCTCGATATCCGCCTCATCATCGGTCAGATACTCTACTGGTGCTAGCATTGTTGGCGGTGTGATGCCAGGAGCGGGCGATGGCGGCATCGGACTGGGTTCTGGTGGATATGTTGGCGGTGTGGGGATCGGATCGGGCGGATAAGCTGGTGGTTGTGGGGGAACGGGAGTAGGCTCTGGTGGCTGTACTGGTGGCTCTGGCGGTAAGACTGGCGGATCGAGGGGCGGTGGAACTTCGGGGGGTGCGGGAATTTCTGGCGTTAGCGCAGCAGGCGATGGTGAAGATAATTTAGCGGGAGTGCCGCTAGGCTGGGTTTGGAGTTTGCCGAGAACTTCCAATTTCACCACCAGCGGTCGTCCGAACATGTGACTGAATACTTTAGTGAGTTCGGGCACTTTTCCCGATGCGATCGACTGCATGGTGGTAGATTTCATTGCTACTACTGCTTGCTGGTCGGTGACGCTAATTAGCTTCCCAAAGGGTTTAAATAAGTCACGACTTGCAGGTAAAAGCTGCTGTAAGACCTGTTCCCAGGTGCTATCGATCTCTATGGTATCAACGGAATGTTTTGGGGCTGCTAGGGGTGTTAATGTGGGCATAGTACTAGGTACCTCAGCTGGAATATTAGTAGGTATTGATGTTGCTGGTGGAGGAGCGGTCTGCTGTGGGGAGGGGGTGGAAGTTGTTGGCAAGTTTGCCCTAAGTGGCGGCTGTTGCGGCGGTGCTTGAGGCTCAGCTGTACTAACGCGATCGAGCAAGCCTAACAGAATAATTTCTAGCCAGAGTCGGGGTTGGGTCGTTTGTTTGACTTGGATTTCGCTATCTTTAAGGTGTTTTTGTCCAGCGAGAATCCAGCTAATTTGCCATGTTTGGGCGATTTTACCGAGTTCCGCCCACGTTTCGCTGGTGAGGGCGACTAAATCCGGACGATTGGGGGCAGTTTTGGCAATGAGGAGATCCCGATAGCAACCAGCGAGATTTTGTAAGACGGTGAGGGGTTCTTTACCGCGTTCGAGGATTTCGCGGGTGCGATCGAGTAAACTTTCGGGATCGTTGCTGGCGATCGATTGTAAAATACCTAGTAAGTCACGTTCGGGGACAGAGCCGATCGCATCCCACACTCGATCGGGTGTAATCTCGCCGACGAGCAAACTCAAGCGATCTAATAAGCTTTCCGCATCGCGCAAACCACCTTGAGCGATTTGGGCGATCAGCGTGACCGATGCTGGGGGAATCTGAATTTGTTCGATTTGCGCGATATAAATCAGATGTTTTACCATGGCATCGACGGGAATGCGGCGGTAGTCGAACCGCTGACAGCGGGAAATAATCGTCGGTAAAACTCGTTGCGGATCGGTCGTCGCCAAGACAAAGACGACATGTGGCGGTGGCTCTTCGAGCGTTTTTAGCAGTGAGTTAAAAGCTGCGGTCGTGAGCATATGGCACTCATCGATGATATAAACCTTATATCGACACTGCATGGGGGCATATCGAGCGCGCTCGATAATTTCTCGAATATTATCGACTCCAGTGTTACTAGCTGCATCGATTTCGATAATATCTAGAGCGGCACCTAAGGCGATCGAGTTACAGACTTCACACTGACCGCAAGGTTGAGCTGTCGGTACCAGACTCAGCATACAATTTAGAGACTTGGCTAAAATTCGGGCACTCGATGTTTTACCCGTTCCGCGTGGCCCCGTAAACAGGTAAGCTGGAGCAATCTTTTGGAGCCGGAGTGCATTAGTCAAAGTTGTGGCGATCGCCTCTTGCCCGACCAGATCGGCAAAAGTTTGCGGTCTATATTTATGATGTAGAGGTATATATGCCATCTGCGGGTTAAATAAATAGAGACATCAGCCTCAGAAAAATAGAGTGTCGAGGCGATCTACCTAGCACTACTCTCTAGGATACCCTAGATCGAATGTACCAAAATCGTGCATCAAAGGAATCAGTAAATGTTAAAAAAAATCTGGCAATCATTTATGAGGTGGGTTCGTAAAACGTTCGGCAAAGGGACTGTCAGATCGATAGATCGGCGCGTCGCCACTGTAGAATTACCGCCTCTCGATGATACCGATCGCGAGTACTTATTCATGCAGTTGCTTGAAGGTGTGGCTCATGGCTGGCAACAACCCCGTGCGGTCGGCTTTTTTAACAAAATTAGGCAACGCGTCCGTAAATCAGAATGGTTGGAGTGGCTCGATCGTTTTGGTACCAATTTAGTCAACGCCCCTGTACCCAATTATGAACTAGCCGGACGGATGGTGCAATTGGCTCAACTCGACTGCGGCGAAATTGGCGACCGCGCCGGAGAATATGGTGTGAAACTGCTCGAACGCCAAGCCGAAGAAGCTTCAGCGGGAATGTTACCGATTATTGAATTCGGTGGTGCAGATGAAGAAAACCCGTTTGGCATGAGCTATGGTGGCTCGATCGACAATAGTGGCACAGATTGGGATGAGATCCCCCCAGAACTCCTCGCCGAGCGCGACGATCCCTCCCAGTCAGAACTGCGATCTCAGCCCCCAGCCGAGCAAAATACCGAAACCCGAGAGATCACCTTAGAAGAATTTGCGGCAATGCTGCATCGAGATCCCAATCTGGTTGCCGAGTTAGCCGAACAATTTGGCATCGAGACTACCGACCCCCAAATAATTATCAATGCGGTGATCGCGCAAATGCAGCAGCAGGTGCAACCGATTAGTGGGGATCTCAACACCACACCTCACGAAACAACCGTCGTACCACCGTCACCCCAACCACCAGAAATCATCGAACATCAACCGACTGCTGCGACTCCCTCACCACCACCCCCACCACCGACACCCAAATTGGAGTATAAATCCGACGATCCGTGGAACAATAACCTGCCGCATACTAGCGAAGAAGCATTATCTGAGACAGCCACGTCTCCCGATCGAGGAGCTTAATCAGGTATGACCAGAATTAGTAAATTATATACAGATGGTGCTTGTTCGGGAAATCCCGGCCCTGGCGGTTGGGGGACGGTCGCCTATTTTGAGGATGGAAGCTGCCACGAACTCGGCGGTCGCGATGGCGCGACCACCAATAATCGGATGGAAATGCAAGCGGCGATTGCCGCGCTCAAATTTTTTGCAGACACCAAGGGTACCGAACCCTGCGTCCTCTATACCGATAGCGAATATTTAATCAAAGGGATCACCCAATGGGTTAAAGGTTGGAAGAAAAAAGGGTGGAAAACTGCTGCTGGTAAACCCGTCCTCAATCAAGACCTCTGGGAAACACTCGATAATCTCGATCGGCAAGTTCGCGACCAAACCAAAGTTCCCGTGTCTTGGCAGCACGTCAGAGGGCACTCTGGGGATGTTGGCAACGAACGGTGCGATACGATTGCCAGAGGCTTTTCTGGTGGAAAACCCCCACAATTGCGGCAACGCTCTACAATGGAGATGTCTAAAATTTCTCCCGCCGAACCGAACCCTACAGAACCTTCGGCACCTATTCCATCCCCCCCAGCGTTGCAGACTGCCACCATGTTAGAAGAACAGCTCATTCATCACGATAGTACCGAACACATCCCGCGTGAAGTTCGAGTCGCCGCTCTCCACCACCTGATCGATACCCTCCGCATCGCCGATGAAGTTGCCAAAAATGGTTATCTGATTACCAGTTCCGAACTAGCAGATTTGATGGATATCAATGCTAGCGCCGTTACCAGTCGTGGCGACAGATGGGCGTGGCGCAATTGGATCGTCTCTAGAGTCCGGCGCGAGGGCAACCAAATTCTCTGGCAATTAGAACGGGTTGATGGCGAATAGTTAGACAATTCGCTCTACTTGCTATAATAGCCCCGACTTCTTTAGAGAAGTCGGGGCTATGTTTTTACTAGCAGAAAGATACTGGTATAAATTTTTGCAAGTTTGCGGAATCGATCGATCTCCAGCTGTAGCTGTCATTAAGGTTCGATCCTTCCTGTTTGGGAAGATCCGAGCGGGTAGTCGCGACTCACACTCAAGTCCACTACCAATGACAGTTAACTTATTATGTTCGATCGATCTAATTCATTTTCTCGCCTCGCGATCGTTTGTTCGACTATTGCATTTTTACTCGGAAGTTTGACTGGTTGCAACAATAGTTCTGGGATGCGAAGTTCCAGTTCTAATTCGACAACCTCTCGATCGATGTCACCAGCCGCATCGCCAGCTACAACACAGGATGTCAAAACAGAAGCTAGATCGGATAGTGCTGCACCATCGGCAGGATTGACTGGCTCTGGCGGCGAACAGCCAACGGAAGAAAGCTATAAATCAGTCCCTGAAAATCAATTTTTTGCTGCTACTAGCCAACCGCTGTCGACATTCTCGATCGATGTCGATACCGCAAGTTATAGTAACATCCGACGGTATATTAACGATGGCCAATTACCGCCTAAAGATGCTGTCAGAATCGAAGAAATGGTCAATTATTTCCCCTATGATTATCCCCAACCGACAGGCGATAAACCATTTTCAATTAATACCGAAGTAGCAAATGCCCCGTGGAATCCCCAACATAAACTCGTGCAAATCGGACTACAGGGTAAAAAAGTCAGTGTAGAGAAATTACCCCCGAATAATTTAGTTTTCCTGATCGATGTCTCTGGTTCGATGAACGAACCCAATAAACTCCCGCTGCTCAAATCATCACTCAAACTATTGGTTAACGAACTTCGACCGACCGATCGAGTCTCGATGGTGGTATATGCTGGTAGTGCTGGCTTAGTTTTACCCTCTACTTCTGGTAAGGAAAAAAGTAAGATTATCGCCGCACTCGATAAATTGGAAGCAGGTGGCTCTACCGCTGGTGGTGAAGGCATCGTCCAAGCATATAAAGTCGCGCGTGAAAATTTCCTCAAGGATGGAAATAATCGAGTAATCTTAGCTAGCGATGGCGATTTCAACGTCGGAGTTAGTAGCGACGAAGAGTTGGTCAAACTCATCGAGAAAGAACGTAAAAGTGGCGTATTTCTGTCAGTGTTGGGATTTGGGATGGGCAATCTCAAAGACTCCAAAATGGAACAGCTAGCCGATAAAGGTAATGGCAACTATGCCTATATCGATAGTATTAATGAAGCCAAAAAAGTCCTAGTTAAAGAAATCGGCGGCACGTTATTTACGATCGCCAAAGATGTCAAAATCCAAGTAGAATTCAATCCCAAACAAGTCCAAGGATATCGGCTGATCGGCTACGAAAATCGTGTCCTTGCCAATCGCGACTTCAAAGATGATAAAAAAGATGCTGGCGAACTCGGCGCGGGACATGCGGTTACAGCTCTCTATGAGGTGATTCCGGTCGGCGTGAAAACCGACCTCACATTTGCTAAGCCAACTGCTGCTCCCGATGCGGCGGATAAAGACACCAAGATTACTGCCGATAGTCAAGAGTTAATGCAAGTTCGGTTGCGGTATAAAGCACCCAAATCCGACACCTCTCAATTATTAACTAGTGTGGTTGCCAATACTAATTCAGCGATCGACAAAGCATCTGCCAATCTTAAGTTTGCATCTGCTGTAGCTGCTTTTGGGATGAATATTAGTAACTCGAAGTATAAAGGCAGTACTAACTTCAATACCATTATCGAGTTAGCTACTCAGTCTAAAGGTAGCGACTTGGATGGTTATCGGGCGGAGTTTATTCGCTTGGTGGAAAAGAGTAAACAAATTAAAAAATCTTAGGAACCTGAGTTCGGGAGAAGAAATGCCTGGAGACTGGAAGTCTCGGCTCACGATCGAAGTAAGCGCCTGCGCGGACTGATTAACTAGTCCGCGTAGGCGGACTTCGTAATGCTAGCCCCGATTTGCGGCTCGCGCCCGTCGGGTTTCCCGACGCGAAAAGCGAGACAAGACACAATCGGCGGCGGTGCTGGGACGAAGCTAATATCTTTATCCCGAACTCAGGTTAATCTAATAGCGCTGAAAATCGACATAAATCGTACCTTTTATTGCCGCACTATAAATTAAAATTTTGGAGATAACTATGAACGATCTAAATCGCGATCGACTAGATTTAAGCCATCAAGGTTATCAGATCGATCGAGTCTTAGGGCAGAATGTCAATGGTGGTCGGGTAACATATTTAGCAACAGATTTAGAAGCAGATCGCTCGGTAGTTATCAAACAGTTTCAATTTGCGACGATCGGCAATCGCTGGAGCGACTACGATACCTATCAACGCGAAGTCGAAATCCTGCAACAACTAGAACATCCAAACATTCCCAAATATCTTACCTCCTGGGAAACACCTAACGGATTTTGTCTGGTACAAGAATACAAGTCGGGACGTACGCTGGCCGATTCGGGACGAGATTTTAGTCTAGAAACTGTCAAACAAATCGCGATCGAGCTGTTAGAGATATTAATTTATTTACAGGCACAAAATCCCTCTATCATCCATCGCGATATCAAACCCGAAAACATCTTAATCGACGATCGCGATCGTGTTTATCTCATCGATTTTGGCTTCGCCCGAAATGCACATACCGAGCAAAATGCAAGTAGTACGATTAAAGGGACGCTGGGATTTATGCCGCCGGAACAATTATTCAACCGTCCCCTAACAAAAGCGGCGGATTTGTATGGTGTGGGTGTCACATTGGTTTGCTTATTAACCGGACGCAAATCCATGGAAATAAGTCAGCTCATTGATGTAAATTATCGGCTGGATCTGCGATCGCATTTAGGAGATCTACCGCCGAGATTTCTCGATTGGCTGACACAGATGACCGATCCTAACCCCGAACAGCGTTATCCCGATGCTCGCACTGCTTTAACCGCGCTGCAATCGCCAGACGATGCCCCAAATTTCCTACCGCTAACGAGATCGACCGCGATCGTGGTGGGTATACTGATAATGTTGGGAATGCTTTCTTTTCGCAAACATCTGTTGACAATCTCTAAACCAGCTACATCTAACATTTCGATCGCCCAATTACTCACGAATCGGGGTTGTCCTGGTTGTAATCTAGCGGGAATCGATCTGCGGGGGCTGAATCTCCAAAGTTACGATTTTAGCGGCGCAAATCTCACTGGTGCGGATTTACGCAATGTCGATTTGCGGGGTGCGAGTTTGCGCGGTGCCAATCTGACAAATGTGCTGACTTTTAATGCCAACTTCGCCAGCGCTGACTTCACTGGTGCGACGGTTTCTGACACGCTAGCACGGCAAATAAATCGGCGATAGTGTGGCGATTAAAATTGCTGATAGGGAAACTCAGTTCGCTCACCTAATTTTGTTTTCAATTTCTGTTAGTCTACTGCCATTTTTTCAGCAGTTCGATCGCACCTTGATAGTCTTGATTTTTACCTTGTTGCTGATATAGTCTGGCTGCTTGTTTGATGTCATTAATCGCGCCAGTTCGATCTTTTAATTTGTTCTGCTTCAGAATAGCACGATTTTTGTAAGCTCTAGCATAATTGGGATTGAGTTGAATCGCCCGATCGTAATCTGCTAATTCACCCCGTGTATCGTTTAGTTTATTCTTCAGAACAGCGCGATTGTTGTAAGCGGTAGCATCATTGGGACTGAGTTGAATTGCCCGATCGTAATCTGCTAATGCTCCCTGGTTATCGTTCAAATTGTTTTTCAGAAGACCGCGATTGTAGTAAGCGTCAGCATAGTTGGGATCGAGCTGAATCACCCGATTGTAATCTGTTAATGCACCTTGGGGATCTTTGAGTTCTTCCTTCAGACTACCGCGATTGTTGTAAGCAATAGCAAAATTGGGATCGAGTTGAATCGCCCGATTGTAATCCGCTAACGCGCCTTGGGAATCCTTTAGTTTGTCGGTCTTCAGACTACCGCGATTGTTGTAAGCTTTAACATTATTGGGATCGAGTTGAATCGCCCGATTGAAATCTGCTAGTGCGCCTTGGAGATTATTTAGCTCAGATTTGGCAATACCACGGATGGAGTAAAGTCGAGCTGTTTGGGAATCGATCGAGAGCGCCAGATTCATGTCGCTTAACATTCCTTGATAATCCCGCTTGCTCTGCTTTAAGATCGCACTGGCAATCAGATCGTCTACAGGTTTTGGTTTGGCTGCTACCGTCACAGGCGTATAGCCACCGATTCCTGCCGTTGTAGCCAACTTGACAAACGTATTCACCGTAATCCCCAGATTGAAGCCAGTCTTTACCCGTACTTCATCATTCATTGTCTTTTCGAGCTTAGTATCCACATCTCCTTGTCCGTGGATGGCAATCACCTCGCCCTTATCGTTCCAAACGGGGCCACCACTATGTCCTGGCAACGTATTATTACTGTAAATCAGCGAATAACCCTTCCCCTGCTGCTTGGTACTACTATTACTGACCACATCGCCTTTGACAAAAGCAAAAATCGAATTGCTGATGGTAGAAGAAAGTGGGTAGCCAGAGACATAGACAGTCTCACCTGCATCAACAGTATCGGAGTTAGCGATTAACTTGGCAACTGGGTAATTTTTGCTACTGGTAAAGGTGAAGACAGCGAGATCGACATTATTGGGAAAGGTTTTGATATTTGTAACCAGATATTTTGTATCGTCAGGTGTCGTTACTTGACAGCCACTTTTCTTCACCGCATGAGCCACAGTTAGTACGGTATAAGTACTACCTTCTTTGCGAAGAATCGCCCCAGAACCAAAGCCGCAGTCAGTAATCTGCACCGTTACCTGTTTGGCAATCTTCTGTACCTCAACTGGCAATAGGGCAACAGCCACAGTTTGCACCAAGGGAATAGTTGCGGCTGCGCCGATCGGTCCGACCCACAGTGAGATTCTCGACAACATGGATGTGTAATTATTTTGTGACAGTATCGATATTAATCCATTTCACTCCAATCTGTGCAATTACTACTCCTGTCATTGCGAAAGATTATAAAATCTACTTCCGTATACCTCTCTGGTTAAATAACGTTCGGTTAATTTAGGTGCGAATTTATTTGCCAGCCTTCTTGCGATCGCTATTAGGATTCTTGTACTATAACATTACACTCGATCGATCTTCGCCCATGACACCCGAAATCCACACTCGCGCCCAACAGCTCCGCCAGCAACTCCAAGCCGCCAGCTATGCTTACTATGTGCTGGACAATCCAGATATGGAAGATGCGGTGTACGATCGGTTGTATCGAGAATTGCAAGATTTAGAAACAAAATATCCCGAATTAATTACCCCCGATAGTCCCACTCAACGGGTAGGCGAACGTCCTGCATCGGGATTTACATCCGTCAAACACAATATCTCCCTCTACAGCCTCGAAAACGCCTTTGACATGGCGGAATTTGCCAAATGGGAAGCAGGTTGGCAACGCAATCTTGGGAGCAAAGAGAGTGCCGAATATGTGTGCGAACTAAAAATCGATGGTTCGGCGATCGCGCTGACATACGAGAATGGATTATTAGTACGCGGTGCGACACGGGGCGATGGGGATACTGGTGAAGAGATTACCCAAAATATTAAGACCATTCGATCGATTCCGCTCAAACTCGCGATCGAAAATCCACCCCCAATTGTCGAAGTTCGCGGCGAAGCATTTCTCCCGATAGCCGTCTTCGAGCAGCTCAATCAAGAACGCCAACAAAAAGGCGAACAACTCCTCGCCAATCCCCGCAACGCCGCCGCTGGAGCCTTGCGCCAATTAGATCCCAAACTTGTCGCCCAGCGCAAATTAGACTTCTTTGCCTATACACTCCATCTCCCCGATGAGAGCAAACTCCACAAACATGGAGAATCGCTCGACTTACTCCAGCAGATGGGCTTCAAAGTCAATCCCCACCGCGAACTGTGTGCTGATTTAGTAGCAGTGACAGCTTATTACGATCGCTGGAATACCGAACGGTTAAATCTAGCCTATATGACCGACGGCGTAGTCGTCAAAATTAACGATCTTGCCCTCCAGCACAAACTTGGCTTTACCAACAAATTTCCCCGCTGGGCGGTAGCCTTAAAATATGCCGCTGAGGAAGCACCGACGCGCGTATTAGACATTAGCGTTAACGTCGGACGGACGGGGGCAATTACGCCCTTGGCACACCTCGAACCAGTGCAACTGGCCGGAACCACCGTCCAACGTGCTACGCTCCATAATGGCGATCGAATTGCCCAGTTAGACCTGCGTATCGGCGATACCGTTATCGTCCGCAAAGCTGGCGAAATCATCCCCGAAGTCGTGCGTGTCCTGACCGAATTACGTCCTGCTGGCACTGTCGAATTCAAAATGCCCACGCAGTGCCCCGTGTGCGATTCGATCGTCATCAAACCTGCCAATGAGGCAGTTTTACGGTGTAACAATCCCAGTTGTGCGGCAATTCTCAAAGGCTCGATCGTCCATTGGGTGAGTCGAGATGCACTCGATATTAATGGCTTAGGTGAGAAATTAGTCGAGCAATTAGTCGATAGTAAATTTGTCAGTTCGGTGGCAGATTTATACGATCTGACTGTTGATAAATTGATGACTTTAGAACGGATGGGTGATAAATCAGCGAAGAAAATTGTTGAAGCGATCGCTAGTTCTAAATCACGTCCGTGGTCGCGAGTTTTATATGGTTTGGGTATTCGCCAAGTTGGAAGTAATGGCTCGAAGATCGTCACTGAAAAATTTCCCTCAGTTGAGTTATTAATCCGAGCGAGTGTAGAAGATCTCGAACAAATTCGTGATGTCGGCGGCGAAACCGCTCGCTCTGTTTATAATTGGTTTAAAGAACCACTGAATTTAGCTTTAGTCGATCGATTACAAGCCGCTGGATTGCAGTTCAAGCGAGAAGTAGGATCTGAGATCGATCGCGCTGATGGCGCACTCGCAGGTAAAACTTTTGTCGTCACAGGTACTTTACCCACACTCAAACGTGACGAAGCAAAGGAACTAATCGAGCGTAATGGTGGCAAAATGTCCGATTCGATTAGTGCGAAAACTGACTATTTAGTTGCAGGTGAAAAGGCTGGTTCTAAATTAGCCAAGGCTGAGAAGCTAGACGTGAAAATTATTTCAGAAGCCGATCTATTGACAATGATTGAAGTCGATGATGAGTGAGGAATTCGATCCACCACTAAGATTGCCTCCTACAAAGCCAGAAGGCGATTTGGTTGGAGAAGTATTAACGGAAGATTAGGAGGAATAGAGGAATAACGCTAGTATAGTTGGCACTGCCCACAAACTATTTTTAGCCAAAGTAAGAAGAATTTAGGTTATGCGAGCGCGATCTCATAATCTCTTTAACAATCGATCGACATTAATCACCCTAGATACTTATATTGTTAGATTTATAACCTACATTCAGCAGGTTATTTAGGATAAAAAATAATATTGTTGAGAAGAAGAACCAAGGAACTGCAAAATCAGGGTTTGCCTGCTGGTGAGTTGAATCCGAGATTTAATGCCATCGACAAAGACAAGATGAACAGACTGAAAACACTGAAGAATCCAGCGTAAAGTAGGACGAGCAGTAGGTTTACCCTTTTGATTAGGGAGAGTAGAATGAGCTTGTTCTAATGCCTGTCTACATTGACGTTGACCAAGACTATAAACCATCAGAGCAAGTGTCATAACTGCCCGTTCGCTCATTTCGATCGAGCCTCTTGAATTAATGACAACAGAATCAGTGTTTCAGGTCTTACCAAAATTGAGATCTCGATCGAATAGTCGATCTGTACTAAAAATTACAGATAAATTCAAGGGATGACTATTTACTGTGAAAGCTGAAACCATTGCAAAATAAAGATTTTGTTTAATTAAATCGGGAATTTAAAAATGAGCGAACGGACAGTCATAATCATCGCCAGAGCCATAATTCGTTTAGTACTCTTGAGAAAAACTCGTGAAACAAAGAAAAGAGGAGCTTTGATGAACCGAAATCCTCGTTCCGTAGATTGTTGAGCTTTATACTCTGTTAAAATGAGATCGTTAGTCCACTTTTCTTGATGTAACTCTGGAGCAATAGAAGTGGTCAAGCTGCGTTCTTCATCTAGTAAGTTAGTGGCTAAAATAAAACGCCCTGTTTGATTACGGTGATTTTCAATAACGAGTTGATTTTCACATAAAGTCGATTCAATCTGATAAGTATAGTGACTAACTTCATCGTCAGGTCGAGGTCTTCCCTGACGTTGGTAATGCGGTTTTACAATAATATTTAACTCAGTGAGCAAGTGATAAGGGAGAGTTTTCTCAAAAATGGCGGCAGCAGTTAAAGCATCAGATTCACAGGCAAATTCATGATTCGACAACCGTTTAAGACTTGAGAGCTTAGCTGCTAAAGACTTAGAAATACGCTGTGATAAAGATTTAAGATCCGCCAGACTTGCGCTCATCGCTTTCTACGACAACCCATTGTTGTTTAATTCCGGCATATTCATGACAAACAGAGCAAAATTGATAACCCTTGAAAAGAGTACTTTTCATAAACTGTTCTGGCAATAAAGTTTGTGCTAAATCTTTGGCGGCCTTAATTGTGAATGGTACTCGACTAATCCATTTAATATTATATTGAAACTCACTCAGATTTGATTCAGTATAAAAAGCTGCATCCATCACATAGATCGATGGTGCTGCGCCAGTCCATTCAGTTTTTAAACTCTTTAATCATCTTGACAAAAGCCTTTTGGTCTAGTTCATTACCAGATCCCACCTGCATAAATAATGGAATACCTTCGGCTTCAGTTGTCAATAAACTTAATGTGTATTGCTTGAGGTCTGGTCGATGGTCACGCGAATAACCATGTGTAATATTTATGGGGACTGGTTCTAAATCTTCTTCATCTTTCTTTTGGCTATCTTCTGGTGATGAATTCCGCTCTAAGGGCAGATCTACTGATGAATTATCTTCTATTTTCGGCTCTTCTAATTGTAGATATTTTCCATGAACTGCCATACTTGTTCCATCAATATGCGCGATTTTCGTCTCGATCTTAAATCGTTCCGCCATCAAGCTGGCTATTCTCATGAATAGTATTGTTATTCCATATTCATAGATCTGATCTAGTACTCTGCCAATCCGACTATCATTTAGGTGTTCTGCTTTTATTCCTGCCCCAATTAGATGTTCTGTTGCCTTCCCTTCAAAAAATTCGCTAAACAAATATAGTGGAGCGGTGAGAAATCCCATGCAGTTGATAATCATTGCTTTGACTATTTGTTCTGCACTAACTTTTTGTCTTTGTCGATGGCATTAAATCTCGGATTCAACTCACCAGCAGGCAAACCCTGATTTTGCAGTTCCTTGGCTCTTCTTCTCAACAATATTATTTTTTATCCTAAATAACCTGCTGAATGTAGGATAGAAAAGTATCTAGGAATTAAAACTAAAAAATAGATCTGGGGAGAAGTTTAATTTAATTCGCTGTAAGCCAGTTACCCGCTCGTTAAATATCCTAAAAGTATCGAACAAAAGCTCAAGAATCAGCAGTGGTTTCGGTTGTCACTGAAGAGATAGATATCGATCTCTTTGCTAAAACTATCGAGCTACCTGATTGTAAAAATCCATTCAAATTCAATGTAAAGTTCTGCTGAAGCAACCTTCAGGCTACTTTCAACTGCATTCATAATTACAGCGAACATATTGTTCTGAGATCGCTTTACCGTAAAAAGTAAGTCCTTCTCCGACGGGGTAAATAGATAATAAGACCATCACTTTGGTAACTCCGAGGGATTTCCATAGTGGTGAATAGCTCTGAGCCTGTTCGACTTTTTCAGGCACTAGATTGGGATTGGTTGTAAAGCAAAAACCGATCCGTTCGGCTATGGCATCGACATCGATAATATAATTGAGTCCATAAACGCGATCGATAATCAAGTTTGACTGATATGATGCCCAACCTCTAAATTTTTTGAAAGTTCCTGCAACGCTTTCCAACCGCTGGGGATTAATTTGGGTAGCAGTCGCAATTAACTGTTTATCCTACATCCAGCAGGTTAGATCGTAAAAAAGTTATTTTAGATAAAGTGAATTTAAAATATCAAAAATGAAGGCAGAAGGGCTCTCCCCGGAAAATAGTATAAAATGTAGCGACAGCTACATTTTATACTCCTCCTCTTTATGGACTTTCATCTAAATTCTTTATTAAACTTACCAAATACTAGGGTTTTTACTTGCTATAAAGAAGCTGGCTTTACATTTATTCAATTAGAGATAATAAATGCAGGTATTAACTGTCCTAACTGTCAAACTTATACTGACATAATTCAAAAAACTAGCCACAGATTAATTAGAGACTTGTCGATTGTTGGAGCTGGAGTATACTTGAAAGTTCCTAGACGTAAATTTTATTGTGGACAGTGTAAAAGATATCCAACTGAGCAGCTAGAATGGGTGGAAAATAGACAAAGATTTACTGAAAGATATCAGGCATATATTTACGAAAGAGTCAAGGAATCAAGCTGCGAACAAGTAAGTCGAAATGAAGAGTTAAGTCCAGCCCAAGTCCAGCAAATATTTAGCAGAATTGCGGAAAGGGAGCTAAAAAAAAAAGACTGGGGACTTCCAGAAAAATTGAGTTTGGATGAATTTAGTCGTCGTAAAGGAAAAGGGAGATTTGCAACAGTTCTAATCGATCTAGACAAAAGTTCTTTAATAGAAGTAATTGACTCTCACAAAAGTGAAGATATAATTGCTGTCTTAAAGGGGCAACCTCAGTCTGTCAGGGAGTCAGTCAAGGAAGTGTGTGTAGATATGTGGGGAGGATTTCCAAAAGTAATCAAAGAAGTTTTCCCAAAAGCATCGATTATAATTGATAGATTTCATGTGATGAAACTAGTCAACAAATCTTTGAATAAATTGCGACTTGATTTAGGCTTGAAAGGATTGACAAATCGCTATTTGCTTTTAAGCAACAATCAAGATTTGTCAGAAGAAGAAATTGAAGCTCTATCTGAAATACTTGCCAAGTCACCTTCTTTAAGCATAGCTTATGATTTAAAGGAGGAATTGAGAAGCATATACGAAAGTAAATTAACTGTCAAAGGTGGCTTAAGAGCAATTGGAAAATGGCTGGGTTATGCTAAAATTGTCTTAAAGACGGCAGGTGATACCATCGAAAATCATTTGACAGAAATTGCTAATTATTTTATCAGTAGAACCACGAGCGGTGTCACAGAAGGAATTAATACAAAAATTAAATTAATTCTACGTCAAAGCTATGGATTTAAAAGCTTCACTCTCATGCGAGAAAAACTGTTAGCTTGCTTATTAAAATAATCTCCGCATTCGCTTCGATTACTTTAATAAGTTTAAGTTATAACCATGACTAGAGGAGAGCCGAATTGTGGATGAGATTGGAATAGTAGAGGTAATCGATCGAGAGATCGGAACTGACGCAAGAGAAAAAGTTAGTGCAGGACAAATAGTCAAAGCAATGATTATCAACTGCATGGGATTTCTCACCGCTCCACTATATTTGTTTAGCGAATTTTTTGAAGGGAAGGCAACAGAACATCTAATTGGGGCAGGAATAAAAGCAGAACACCTAAATGATAGTCGGATTGGCAGAGTACTAGATCAGATCTATGAATATGGAATAACAATACTATTCATGAGAATAGCCAGCTTGATGGCGGAACGATTTAAGATCGAGACGAAAATCGCGCATATTGATGGAACAAGTATGGCAGTTCATGGAAAATATCTACAATTAGAAGAGCCGAAAATAGAAGATAATTCATCAGTAGATCTGCCCTTAGAGCGGAATTCATCACCAGAAGATAGCCAAAAGAAAGATGAAGAAGATTTAGAACCAGTCCCCATAAATATTACACATGGTTATTCGCGTGACCATCGACCAGACCTCAAGCAATACACATTAAGTTTATTGACAACTGAAGCCGAAGGTATTCCATTATTTATGCAGGTGGGATCTGGTAATGAACTAGACCAAAAGGCTTTTGTCAAGATGATTAAAGAGTTTAAAACTGAATGGACTGGCGCAGCACCATCGATCTATGTGATGGATGCAGCTTTTTATACTGAATCAAATCTGAGTGAGTTTCAATATAATATTAAATGGATTAGTCGAGTACCATTCACAATTAAGGCCGCCAAAGATTTAGCACAAACTTTATTGCCAGAACAGTTTATGAAAAGTACTCTTTTCAAGGGTTATCAATTTTGCTCTGTTTGTCATGAATATGCCGGAATTAAACAACAATGGGTTGTCGTAGAAAGCGATGAGCGCAAGTCTGCGGATCTTAAATCTTTATCACAGCGTATTTCTAAGTCTTTAGCAGCTAAGCTCTCAAGTCTTAAACGGTTGTCGAATCATGAATTTGCCTGTGAATCTGATGCTTTAACTGCTGCCGCCATTTTTGAGAAAACTCTCCCTTATCACTTGCTCTGATGGTTTATAGTCTTGGTCAACGTCAATGTAGACAGGCATTAGAACAAGCTCATTCTACTCTCCCTAATCAAAAGGGTAAACCTACTGCTCGTCCTACTTTACGCTGGATTCTTCAGTGTTTTCAGTCTGTTCATCTTGTCTTTGTCGATGGCATTAAATCTCGGATTCAACTCACCAGCAGGCAAACCCTGATTTTGCAGTTCCTTGGTTCTTCTTCTCAACAATATTATTTTTTATCCTAAATAACCTGCTGAATGTAGGTTCAAACCATCGAACGCGGTGGTTTGTTTCCTTATCGTCAAGATGGTGCGATCTTCAGCAATCGCGAGCGGCGGCTACCGATCGTGCGCTATGGTACCTATCATGAATATACCGTTCCCACACCAAGCGCGCGGACGCGGGGAGCTAGACGAATTATTACAGCTCCGCAACGGATCTATTATTATACTAGCGACCATTATCGCAGCTTTCAACAAGTAATTCGGTAGAGTAGATAGTTTAGAAATTATGGCGATTTCGCATGGCGGACGCTGCACAAATTGAGATGACCAGAGCACAAATTAGCAAGATGTTAGCGGGTGAAATGAGTCCCGCTGTTTATCAGCTCGTCAGTCCGATAACACTGGCAGAGTTAGCCGAGTTAAATCGAGATGGTCGAGCAAAGATATTTTATCTCGATGGGCAGCAGATCGTCGATCGTGCCAGTCTGTTCGATCGGTTTGCTACCGCGATGCAGTTTCCCGAATATTTCGGTCATAATTGGGATGCGCTAGAAGATTGTTTGACCGATCTTTTTTATGAAGATGCCGTAGATCGACAGCTAATTCTGATCGATCGATTAGATAAGTTTGCGATCGACGATCCGCACCAATGGTCGATGCTATTAGCTATTTGTAAATCCACGGTCGAGTATTGGCAAGATACTGCAACACCGATGTATATCGCGATCGGCAGCAATCTTCCGCAATTGACGCAAGCAAGTTTACCGAGTATTTAATCGCCAGCAACTATTTACAACCCCGATTTATATGAACGACTCCGGACAAACCAATGATAATTTGGCGATCGATCTCCATCCTGCTCATGCCCCGCGCTTGAAACGGATGCGCCAGTTAACTAGATTGCTCGATAATGCGATCGCGATTCCTGGCACGAAACAGCGCATCGGCTTAGATCCGATCCTCGGATTGATTCCTGGTGGTGGTGATACTCTAAGTGCTGCTTTGTCTGGTTATCTGATTATCGAAGCCGCGAGAATGGGGTTACCGCGATCGGCACTGATGCGAATGGTAATTAATATTCTACTCGATACATTCATTGGTTCGGTACCACTGTTTGGCGATATTTATGACACAGTTTCCAAAGCCAACGTGCGGAATATGCAAATTGTCGAAAGTCACATCAAAGCGCCTCAACCGAGTGCCAAAACCGATCGATTGTTTATCGGCTTATTAGTCGTGGGAATTATTATCTTTGCGCTAGCAGCAGGAGCAATTTCGGTATTAGTATTTAGTTGGATTATTAAGGTATTCTCAAACGTGCTCTAAGCTGGATGAGATGATAACTATCTCAAGGCTGCCCTTAGTGCTTTGAATATTGTCACCTCCTAGTTCTCAGTAATTGTTACGAGACATGTGCGATTGCCCTGACACTCGATCGACCGATGTACATTAAGTCCTGTAACGCTTTCAAGACCGATCGCTGCCGAAAACCGTAGCCTAAGATACATTTTCTACCACAAACCCAGGAGAGCCGTAATCGATCGACTATGCGCATCCATTGCTGCGTGCGGCCAAAGATTTAGCTATTAATTTGTTCGACTTTAAAAATGCGATCGGCAGATTTTGTGGAGATCGTACTTTCCCAATTAATAGACTGCAAGAATTGTGCTCCAGACTTGGTTTCCACCACATCTACGCCCCATTGATTCGGCTGGAGGGCATCTGGAGAGTCACTACTGGCAGGAGTGGTCTTAATCCCACCTAAAACCAATATGTCAAAATTAATCCTCCCCAGCGCGGCAATCCGACTGTCAGAGAGAATTTTGGCGCATTTTTCGCCGACCTGTTGGGGCGATAAAAAATTAGCTGAGCAAATAATTTCGACGACCCAATGCGGATTGTCTACCTGCCGACAGGCGACTTCTGGATGAGAATTAAAACCCTCACTAAATAACTGCGTGAAGGCTTCCCGACTCAGTGCGGGCACTTTTTCATCGGTAATATTAAAATTATGAGAAAGCAACATTCGCAAGGCTCGATCGTCATTCATAGTAGCAGCGGGTAATTTAACTGGTAACGGTGCCCTTAATCGGGATCTTTAGTTGAGGCTAAGCTCTCAATTCACGCTCGATCGAAAGATTTTAAGCGATCGATCAGATGGTCGAAATAAGGACTGACGATCGCGTGTCGATCCGGCTCGATCCTTGCTAAACTTGCAGTTTTAATTCCCGCAAGTCCGACCGCCATTGCATCGAGGGGAACTTGCAATTCTCGATAGAGGAGTTCCATATATTTCAGTCCCTCAGCACTAGTGTACTGAGACTGTCCGCCTGCCAAACCGTAGGTAATCGGGCGGAGATAGTGCCAGAAATCCCGCCAACAGGCTTCGGCGCGTTCGGGAGGGTAGAGACCACCGCCTGGTGCTGCGATCTGAGGAAAGCGAGCGAGGACTTCGGCTCTGGCTTCATCAACGATTTCGACAACTCGATCGCGCAATAATTTCGATACTGAAATTAGGCCAGAAGTTTCAGGTGAAAGTGTCGCAAGCTGTTGATAGTCGGCATCAGTGAGATAAACTCGCGCGGCTTCTGCGGCTTGAAATATCTGGATAACAGTTGTCGAGTGGGTGGATTGCCAACTATCGAAACTAACAATATTTGCCTTGCTAATGAGTTCTTTAACTTTATCGGTAATCATGTTAGCTATTAATCTAAATATTTGAAATCTTCCGTAGGGTGGGCACTGCCCACGGACAGTAGAAATCTTCCGTAGGGTGGGCACTGCCCACGGACAGGTATTATAGCGGTTCTCATCCTATTGAAGGGCATTATTAGTGGTTTTAGTGGCTAGTGGCTGGTGGCTAGTGGCTAGTAAATGTACCTCATTCGATTGGGAACCGCTATAATTTAATCTATTCCTACGACTATTGGCATCACACTACTTATTGAATAAATAGCAACTCCTGACTAAAAAATGACTCTAGCTTGCGCTCTAATCTTTGCTGTGGGCAGTGCCCATCCTACTGGATCTTTAGTCTGAAAAATAATTCCATCATCCTATTTTTCGAGTGGTAATTCATCCGCAAAACTTTGTTTTTTCTCAAAGCGGAGTGGCCCATGCTCGGAACCCCAAACTTGTTGATGTGACTCGATATCCAGACCGCGATCGATGCCCACCCAAGTCGTTGCTGTGATTTCTACCTCGCTTACCAAGTAAGTTTGACAACCATTTTTTTCAATCAAACATTTATCTCCCTCAACTTGTCCGCGAAACATTTCCCGATCGCGTTGGAACACCATCGAGCAATTGTGCCGTCGGTGAGTATCGCTAGGTTTAATAGTCTTGAGAATACTTAACTCCCGTGCTGAGCCAGCAAAGCGGATCGGATCTTCTAGACTGTAGTTTTCAATGTAGATGCGATCGCCCAAATCTACCAGCCGATGAATGCCCTGACGGTAAGGAGTCCAGAGATCGTGGTCGTACACTTGCTCGGAATAAAATCCGATCGTCTGAAAAAACTCAAATGGTAGCGGTCGAAAAAACACATGAATATGCGCAAATTGCTGGGGATTTCCGGCGGCTTGCTGTGCATTACTAAAATCACCCGCCATCCACTGCGCCAAGGTGATGAGATCGGGAGAGTAAGATTCAGTCATGGTTGCGGGAATGGAATAGGGAATATTACTAGGGGCTAATTCCCCTCCGAGGAGCGAAAAGTGCGATCTTGGGGTTTCCCCAAGTCGAGCACCTTTTCAAGATAGGGGTGGCGCGAAGCGACGGGGTGGGTTCCTATCCACCATCCAAAGACCGAATTTCCGAAGCAAAGGAAGCCGTCACCACACCAGTTCCCCCACTAGTTTTGATTAATGAGACGCGCAGCCGGAGATTGGGATTGACAAACCAGATCCGCTCCTCAGCGACAGCTCGATCGTAAGGGGTTTCCAAAATAAACATCCCCTCTTCAGTAAAAGTATATTCACCCACCGCCGCTACTGTCTCAGCATAACCCTGGTCTCGGAGGAGCCGACCTTTTGTGGGTTTATGAGAATCGGGAATCGGCACGAGAATACAAGTACCCTTCATTTCGGCATTCTCCTCATCCCAATCCGATTGTCCTTCCCAAGCCATCCGAAACGGCGCAACAGCGCGGATGGGGTCGATATCGTAAGACTTACATAGGGCGACTACCTCAGCGTTGTCAGGGGAGAGCGCCATGATATCGATCTCGGAGCGCACAGCTTCAAAGTGACTGAAAATCATATGGTGGGCGCTACGTTGCGATCGCCAATGACCTAGCGACTGCTCGACGAACTGAGTGATGTCCATAATGGTGATTCTACAACGGTCGGGACTAACCTTATTTTTACTCAGAATGGCGACATTTCACTCGATCGATCTGCCCCGAGCGATCTTTAAACGTCATTCAATCAGATATTTTCGTGTTAATTGTTACGAAATGTTGATTTGTTTTTAATAAATTGGATCCAAATCGCCGCGCGATCGTAAAGTTGATCCCAGTTAGTCGCGAACGCCGACCGACTTCGATAAAAAACTTTTTTGTCTATAGGAGAACTTCATGCTTGACGCTTTTTCCAAAGCTGTAGTTGCTGCTGATGCCAGCACTTCCACCGTTACCGACCTCGGTGCTCTCAAAGCTTTCATCGCTAGTGGTAACCGTCGTCTAGATGCTGTTAACGCGATCGCTAGCAACGCTAGTTGCATGGTATCCGATGCAGTTGCTGGGATGATTTGTGAGAACCAAGGCTTAATCCAAGCTGGTGGTAACTGCTACCCTAACCGTCGGATGGCTGCTTGCTTACGCGACGCTGAAATCATTCTCCGTTATGTCACTTACGCGCTCTTAGCTGGTGATGCTTCCGTTCTCGACGATCGTTGCTTGAACGGTCTCAAAGAAACTTACGCTGCTTTAGGCGTACCTACTACTTCCACAGTTCGTGCTGTTCAAATCATGAAAGCTCAAGCTGCTGCTCACATCCAAGATAATCCTAGTGAAGCTTTTGCTGGTGCTAAACTCCGCAAAATGGGTAGCATCGTCACTGAAGACCGTTGCGCGTCCCTCGTTGCTGAAGCATCTAGCTACTTCGATCGCATCATCGGTGCTTTGAGCTAGTCTTTTAAGACTCCTCAATCGATCGCAACTTGTTAACATACCCTATTATTTGGAGCAGCATAAGAACATGAAATCAGTTGTTACTACAGTTATCTCCTCTGCTGATGCAGCAGGACGCTTTCCTAGCACCTCCGACCTCGAATCCGTACAAGGTTCGATCCAACGTGCGTCCGCACGTTTAGAAGCAGCTGAGAAACTCGGTGCGAATATCGACGCAGTTGCTAAAGAAGCTTATGACGCTTGCATCAAAAAGTATCCTTACTTAAATGAAGCTGGTCAAGCTAACTCCAACGATACTTTCAAAGCTAAATGTCACCGCGACATCAAACACTACATGCGTTTGATTCAGTACAGCCTGATTGTTGGTGGTACTGGCCCTCTCGACGAGTGGGGTATTGCTGGTCAACGTGAAGTTTACCGTGCTTTAGGTCTACCTACCGCTCCTTACGTTGAAGCGCTCAGCTTCGCTCGCAATCGCGGTTGTGCGCCTCGCGACATGTCTCCTCAAGCTTTGACTGAGTACAATGCACTGTTAGACTACACCATTAACTCTCTCTCCTAGTTGAGACTGAGTAGGATTCAAACCTACTCGATAGTCTGAAAGTTCTTCAGGCATTGCTGCAATTATATGGAGCAATGTCAGAGAACTTTCAGGCTTGTTTTTGTTTTAAGATGAAGCCAGGGAAGTTATCGGGATGAGATTAGGTTAATTTATGGACAAACGCTTTTTTAGTTTCTTCAATCTCACCGAAGACCAAGCGATCGCCCTGCTAGATACACCTCAATCCGAGATTAGTGAAGATGATTCTCGCTACATTGCTGCATCCCATTTAATCAATTTTCAGACTGAGCAGTCGATTCAGGCGCTGATGCGGGCAGTACAACAAGATGATTCAGCCTTGGACAATCGGATCGTGCGGCGCAAATCGATCGAATCCTTGGGACGGTTGAAGGCAACTCAATCACTACCGATAATTCGGACTTGTCTAGCCGATAATGATTGTTATACCGTCGAAAATGCCGTGTGGGCGATCGGCGAAATCGGGACCCAGGATCCAGAAATACTCGCCGAAATTGCGGCATTGCTCGATAAACCGCAGCAAACATATCGCGTTATCATTCACACCCTAGCCAGTGCCGATTATCAACCTGCCATCGATCGAATTCGCCGCTTTGTAAACGATAGCGATGCCCCGATTGCCAGCGCGGCAATTGCCGCAATTTGTCGGTTGACCAAAGACTACACCAATATGGATAAGGTGGTGGCGATGCTCCAGCATCCTGCCGTCTTGGGACGCAGATTATCGATTCAGGATTTAATCGATGCCCACTATTATCCCGCAATCCCTGCGATTGCCGATTGTCCTGTCTCCCTAGTATTTCGGCTCCGAGGGATTCGGTTATTGGGCGAAGCAGGAATTGCTGAAGGCGCGATCGATTTTGCCACCATCCGCCCCGCCTTAGAACAAACCCTGATCGATCGACCATCCGATCTCAAGTTGGTGCATAGCCACCCCCAAATCCCCCCACTGTCCGTGCTAATTCAAGATTTGTACGATACGGATTTTGGTCGTTGTTATCTAGCCACACAAACGATCCTCGATCGCTATAGTGCCGAAGCTCCCGCCGCATTATTTCAAACCTATGCTGATGAAGCGAACAACGACTATGGCGCACACTTTCATGTAATTAAATTATTTGGGTGGTTGAAGCATCAACCCGCCTACGATCTCTTATTAGAGGGCTTACAAAATCCCCAACCACAGTTTCAAAAGTCACGAGCAGCAGCAGCGATTGCCTTAGGCGAATTGGGAAATCCCGATTGTATTCCCCATCTCAAAGCCAGCCTCGAAACTAAAATTTGGGATCTTAAATATGCTGCTTTGATGACTTTGGAAAAATTTGGGGATACAAGTGGGCGAGAAATTGCTGCTAAGGATGCAGATTGGCTGGTTCGAGCTAAAGCCGAACATTTAATAGCCGATCGATCCTAGCTAGTTAATAATCCCCAGCTAATGCACTCAATCGATCGAGCATGTAAATTGAAACCCCTCGATAAAAGCGGCCACGCAAAAAAAAGAACATCCAGCCCAAGAAAGTAAATCGAGCAGCCATCCATTATCCACCTACCCACAGATCGATGACTGGACTTAACTAATGCGAAGCGCGCCCCGCCGACCACAGATCGCCCCTTGTGCAGGGGAGTTTGAGGGGGCGGCGATGCGCGCTCGTCGGGTTCCCCGACGTAAAAAGCGCATCAAGACAGCACCCCGCTCCTCAACGGGGGGTCTGGGGGAAGCGACTGAAATCGCGCTGAGGTTTCCTCAGCGTGCGTTTCAGTCAAGACAGCCTCCCCCAGATCCGGGTTCAACCCACTCACAACTTATCTGAAGCACCAATCCCCATCAGTGAGTAATAGCATAAAAAAGGGGTTGAGAGATTCAACTGAAATAACTTTTAATAAAATTCTAGCCAACATGACAAAAGACGCACTGTTCGAGCAACTCAAACATCCCAATCCCCACATGCGCGAACGCGCAATGGTAGAAATCGTCGAACAGCGCGATGAAAACACGATCGCCAGACTAATCGGAATTTTAGATTCCGCCGACGTAGTTTACCGTCGCGCAGCAGTTAAACTACTAGGATTGCTAGAACTAGATGTCGTGCCGCCACTAGTCGCTGCAATGTTGGAAAATGAAAACGTTGTCGTCCGAGGTAGCGCCGCCAAAGCCTTGGCGCAGGTAGCAATTAATTATCCCGACACCCCATTCCCTGTCGTCGGTTTGCAAGGCTTGAAGACAGCGATTTCCGATCCCAATCCAGTCGTCCACATCGCCGCAATTATGGCTTTGGGTCAAATTGGTTCCCCAGCCTTTGAGATTTTGTTAGAGTCGTTAAAAACAACAGATAATATTGCCGTTCAGGTAAGCATTATCAATGCATTGGCAGATTTAGGCGATCCGCGCTGTACTGAAGTGTTGACGACCTTTGCTAATGATGCAGCAGTGGATGATTATGTCCGCGAATCAGCTACTAGTTCGCTGAGTCGCTTGGAATTGGTAATGAACAACCAGCGGAAATCATATTAAGTCCTCTAAGGCTGCCGCGACTACTTGATGGCTGGGGTCTTGGCGGAGCTTACTCAAAGCGGCTTTTGACTCTGGCACATTAAATTTCTTCAAGGCATAGGCAACTTGACGGCGGGTGCGTTCTGACGCAGCATCAACTAGGGGGAGCAATTGCGCGAGGGCGGCTGTCTTTGGCTCGGAGTCAGTCAGATCGCCTAGCGCTGCGATCGCAGCTTCCCGAACGGGAATATCGTTCCCCTTGAGTGCTTCTTGACAAACTTCCACAACTTCATGTTGACAATCGAGATCGCTCAGGGCGGCTAAAATACTCCGTCGCACTAACCAGTGGTCGTCTTTGACAAAAGTCATCACCAACTGAGCAGCCGCACATTTACCAAACAAAGACAGAGAATTAGCTGCCTCGGCTCTGACATTGGGGGTGTCGTCAAATTTGAGAATTTCCAACAGCGCTGCATAGGATGCGGCTGTTTGTTGTTTGCCCAAACCCCTACAGACAAAGGAACGTACCAAAAACTCTGGATCGCCGATCTTACCAATCAGCAATGGGACAGCGATCTCCGCTGAATAGTCTTTGAGGGCTGTAATCGCTTGGAGACGATATTGAAAGTCAGCCCGATCGAGTGCTGCCTCGATTTGGTGAATATCCATGTGTTAATTTGTTTAGGTGTCTAGCTTACATTCTACTCAAGGATCCGACTCAACTACTTTCATCGAAGCGAGTGTGAAAACTGCCATGCTTGAACCAATACTGTCGTAGTTCATGGTGGGGAGTATTCAAACTCGCCCTAGCTTGATAAAGAATTACTTGGCGATGATTGCCCATCCACACATTCCTGACTGACTCTACCGCAATAAAACATCCACCTAGACTCAGAATGCACTCTTCAAAGCGTTCGACGGCTGAATAGTCTAAGGTTTCAAAAATTAGCAATCGATCGGAAAAAATTATATGGCGACTTCTAATCCAAGTCTGCATTTTTTTGCGTGCTATTGGGGGCAGCATCTCATTATTATGCTTAATAAAATATCCATTCACCGGAAATATATTAACTGCCCGTTCGCTCATTTCGATCGAGCCTCTTGAATTAATGACAACAGAATCAGTGTTTCAGGTCTTACCAAAATTGAGATCTCGATCGAATAGTCGATCTGTACTAAAAATTACAGATAAATTCAAGGGATGACTATTTACTGTGAAAGCTGAAACCATTGCAAAATAAAGATTTTGTTTAATTAAATCGGGAATTTAAAAATGAGCGAACGGACAGTATTAAGTTATCTTTGTAAAAATTATTGTTATCTAACTTGCCGACCACTCTTGAATTCCTGGCGCTGTCGCTCCTGTATGGCAGGACATCCAAAGATTGTAGCCGAAAATAAACTCCCTTCAATAATCGATCGAATCTATTTTTCAGGGAGTTCAAACTAATTTTTAGATGTAATACCGCTCGCATTACATCTTCGACATATTCTAATTAAACCTCAGTAATACTGAGAATTTTACCTGACATTTTCTGAATGCTTTGAATTTTCGCAGACAGTTGACCATAGCCGACTTCATAAGTCATATTGCTAAGTCTGATGTTATTGCCACCAGACTTAGTTGCAATGACCCGAAACCGCTTGCCAGTCGAACCAGTACCGCTACCAGAGCTTATCCGCAGCGGCTGAATTTTCTGGGTCGAATTGCCAGCAATCGTCGCAATCAACCGAGCTTGGTTGCTGGTATCGCTGGTAGCTGCGCCGCCGAGTAAAGACAACATCCGGTTGTAGCCAATATTCTTAATCCCCGTTTGACTAACAGTACTCCGAGGATAAGGAACGATATTATATCCAAAACTTTGCATATAATCATCGCTATCGATATAAGAATCGATTTCAACCGTGTAACCCTGGTTATTATAGGTTTGAACGTGTTCGGAAATCTCGGATTGGTCTACAGGTGCGCGACCGAGTAAATGCTTGCAATTTAACTCGATAAACCGATAGGGTGAATTAGTATCGAAAAATAGCGATCGGTAGAGTTCCGATTGGGCAATTTGTCGAACAAAGTCACGGACGGTAATTTCGCCGTTACGCAGGAGGGATTCGGCACTGGTGAGGCGCTGATTTTCCATCACATGAGCGTTACCTAATACTTGTCGGTAAGCAGCACGAATGACAACTTGGAGAGCTGATTCTGTAGCATTGGGACGCAATTCTACAACTTCATTAACAAAAGCGGCGGTTAAACTGGACATATTTTTATTCCAACTCAAATTTTGATTAATTGACTTCGGTAATGCTGACGATCTTGCCACCAGTGCGTTGAATGCGCTGGATTTGGGGAGTCATATTCCCACCATTAACGAGATATTCAGTCGTACTGACGCGGCGAGGGCTATCAAATTTAGAGCCTTTGACCAGGATTTTGAAAGTTTTGGATGTTGCATCTGGCGAGATACTAGTCCGACCGCCAGTACTGGGGAGATCGATCTTGTTACCGCTGTTGCCAGCTACGAAGTCTACCAACCGCGACCCCGTAAAGGCACTGTCAACGCCAGCAAACCCTTGATATAGGGAAAGCGTGCGATTGTAGCCTAATTGCTTTTGACCGACTTGGCTGAGCGCACCTTGATAGTAAGGAACGATATTTTCACCAAACTTAGCTTGATACTCATCACTATCGAGGTAAGAGTCAATTTCTGCATCGTAGCCTTCGTTCACGCACCGCTGAATGTGTGCGGACAGCTCGGTTTGGTCTTGTGGTGCGCGACCTAATAAGTGCTTGAAGTTCAACTCGACAAACCGATAGGGGGCGCAAGCTTCAAAATACCGACTGCGATAGAAGTCAGATTTAGCTACAGCGCGAACGAATTCCCGGACGGTCATGCCACCATTGCAAAACTGGGATTCGGCTGCTGTGAGTCGTTCGCTTTCCATGACATGAGGATTGCCCAGAACTTGCTTGTAAACCGCTCGCACAATCGACTGGCGCTCTTCGGCACTAGCTGTCTGCCATAATTCTACTGGAGTATCTAAAACTACACTCATGAATGTGCTCCTAAATAAAAAAGTTTAAAGTGATGAAATCGAGTAATGAAATCTAAAAAAATAGCAACTTCAACAGAAGTCGCTAGATGTTGCTAGTTTACTGCCGTGACACTGGCAATTACACCACCTTGTTGGTGAATGCGTTGGTATTCTTGGGAGAGCCGATCGTAAGGTACGAAATAGACTTTATTACTACGCCGGAACTTAGAAATGCGGTTGACTTTTCCTTGACCGTTATAGCCAGTTACTTCGATCCGGTAGACCTTACCGTTTTCACCAGCAGCAACACCCGAGCTGGTGCTAGCAGTGCCAGTAGGCTCTTGGAACGACCAACCATTGCCGATCGATCCGCCCGAAGGTGGTACGATTGCTACTGGAATCGATTGAATGACATTTTTATTGAGCGCTGGCGTTTTACCCGCAAGGCTGCCTTTGAAATCGCTGCTAGAAGCACCACGCAACATTGCGAACATGTGGGTGAAGCCCACCATCGTTTGTCCGGGCTGAGTCTTGTAACCGCGATAGAAGGGGACAAAATTTTCGCCATAGGCATTTTGATATTCATCGCTATCGAGGTAGGAGTCGATCTCTGCCTCAAACCCTGCCGTATCGAGAATGGTACTGTGCATTCTCATCTCTTCGAGATCGGTGGGCGTGCGACCTAATAAGTGCTTGAAATTTAGTTCGACAAAGCGATAGCGCGGACAGGTGTCAAAAAAGCGCGATCGGTAAGCGTCGGATTTTGCCAAAGCGCGGACGAATTCTCGCACGCTGAGTTCGCCGCGTTTGAACTGAGATTCGGGTACAACCGCACGCTCGCTCTCCATGACATAGGCATTACCCAAAACTTGCCGATAAACAGCACGAATGATGTTTTCTACTTCTTCTGTCGATCGACCGGGGATAAGTTCGATTGGCGGTGTTTCCTCAAACAAACTAACGCCGAGCTGAGATGCAGGACCAAAAACCATTTGCACAATCTCCACAACATTAAAAATTTGCCTCTCAGTATATCATGTGCTGGATCGCTGAAAAATGTAAATAAAACAGAAGTTAATCTTCCATAAAATCGATACCAAAAATCAAAAGTCTCTGAGTTAATTATCTATTCGGCGGCGATCGTATCCGCAGCTTGCCTGAGACACTGCATTAAGTTTTGTTAAGTTTTATGAGAGTAGTGCCAAATAATCTTAGATTGCCGACCAAAATTGGCGGAATGAGCCTAAATTTATAACGATATGTAAATTTGGTTTGTGAAAATAGATAGCGAAGTTTAAAATTGCTTCGTGCAAACTCTGTGCAAGCGGAAAAATTGAAGCCTGAGATAAAAACCTATGTTTAAACCGTTTCAAGAATTTCTAGAAAATGAACTGTTCGATCGGTTCGAGTTAAAAAATCGGGCGATTCCGGCAGGTTTAGAAACGGTGGTAAGCGATCGAGGTAAAAATCCAGCGACGATTCAGAGTTGGTGCTATCAATGTCCCGAACTGCGGAAAATCCGCTATAGCTATATCGATGCTGGCGAAACGGCGCAAATATTTAATAGTGTTATTTATCCAGACTACAGTTACGATCTACCATTGCTAGGGATTGATTTTCTCTCCTTTGGTGCGAAAAAAATTCTGATCGTGTTAGATTTTCAGCCGTTATTCCGCGAGCCAGCTTATATCGACAAATATATCGCGCCCATGAGTAGCGTTCGCGATAAGTATAAGGACTTGGCGCAAGACTTGGAAATGAAATTTTATGATGCGAATCAATATTTTTCTAAGAATCTCCTGTTTGCCAAAACAGACTCTGAATCGGTCTTAAATCGGTTGTTACCAGCGTTTCAAGAGTATGTCAGGTTATATTGTGAAACATTGGCTGCCGCAACGCCGATGACCGATCCTTCAGATCGAGCGCGGATTATGACAGCCCAAAAAGACTACGATACATATAGTGCCGATCGCGATCCAGCATCCGGTCTGTTTGGCAGCTATTTCGGACATGAATGGTCGGAACGGTTTCTGTACGAATTTTTGTTTGAAGATGCGGTAAAGGTCGTGACAAAAAGCGAACTACTAGCAACGGCGGCAGCGATCTAATTCAACATAGCCAAGATGACACTTTATCAACCTTTCCTCGATGATGCGATCGATCTCCTCGGCGCGCAATTAGAGCTAGAACCTTATCCGATTCCGGTAGGGTTCGATCGCAATGAATGTACGACCGGCAAAGGAGCCAAAGAGCAAGTTGTCATCACGACCAGCCATGCCTTTCGATCGACCAAACTCCGCCAAATTCGCGCGGCGCACGTCGAGGGTGGCGATTCGCTGCAAGTACTCAATTTTGTAATTTTCCCCCAGCCAAATTACGATTTACCGTTTTTTGGAGCCGATTTAGTCACTCTACCAGGCGGTCATTTAATCGCGATCGATATGCAGCCGCTATTCCACACGCTGGATTACCGCCAGCGATATAGCGATCCAGTTTTACCGATTTTCCAATCTTATCAACAAGATTTGCCTTGGGGTGGTGACTTTCCGGAAGAAGCAAAAGCGTTTTTCTCTCCAGCATTTTTGTGGACGCGCACCAAGGATAACGATCTAGTTGAGACGCGCGTGTTTGATGCATTTAAAGAATATTTGCAAGCATATATCGATTTTGTCGATCGCGCACAACCGATCGCCGATCCGCAGCGCTTGGCCGAGATCCTGCAAGCGCAAAGAGCATATTTGAAATATCGATCGGAAAAAGACCCCGCCAGAGGGATGTTGACTCGGCTCTACGGTGAAGAATGGACGGAAGAATATATTCACGGCTTTTTGTTCGACCTAGAGCGGGAATTAGCGAGAGCTTGAGTATGATATGGCAATTCTCTCTCTAGTGAGGTACGAATACAGAGCAACACTCTTTGTCCACACTCGTTTGCTTGTACCTCACTAGCATAGGAAATATTATATTACCGCAGTTACAAACTTACTGATTGGCGAACGTAGATGAAACCCAACATCTTCGATCTAACTCGAAGTATGGGATATTAGATCCTTAAAGTGAATACGGCAAATGCTGGGAATTATGCAGGTCACAGCTATCTGACTAAAAACAGGGCATAATATAAATAATGCAACAGATATAGCTATGACCGAATCAAAACAAGAAAAAAGCTTGGCTAGAAGAGTCAAGTTTAACTATGTTAAAAGTAACTTATTCCGAGTCATTCACGCAGATGGTGCGGTTGTTGCATTGAATCCGAACCAGGATATTAGCATAAATTTATTTAGTCAACGATTTTCAATTCCAGATGAATCGATCGTCGAGCTAGGCGAAGATGGCATGGCGATTAGCGAAACTACTATCTCCGATATAGAGGAAGAAAATGTCGATTCTGTGGTGATTCGTGAGATAGATGTACTTGCGGTTATGAGCCTAGATGGTGCTCGACAATTAGTAGATCTACTTCAGGATATAATTGAAGGCTATGAAGAAGAGGAAGAAGAGGAAGAAGAGTATAAAAATACTAAATAATTATGATTCATTCACCAATTAAATTTACCAATAATAGTAAGACAAGAGAGCCAGATTACCACATAAAATTAGATGATATAAAAAAACATGTTGCACAGCATGTGATACCGCCCAAACAGTTGTCTGCCCCAAAAACAAAAGCTCCTATCAACGGATTAGAACAACTAAAAAGATTGTTATCTCATGCCGACCGGATGGATGAAAAACCCAGGGTGTCTATCTGGGGAGCGACACTAGATCGACTTCCCGTTCGTAAGGAAACTAGAGCGGCTATTAGAGAATTAGAAATAACGATAGACAGAATCAATGAATTAAGCGAGGAAGGTGAAGAAGACGACTATTTTGAAGTCGTCAATCCAACAGAATATGCTGTTCAAAAAGCAACAGACTTAGTTTCCGAATCTGCAAAGACGATCGCAGGTAAATTTTTTAAAGCCTGGGTTTCTATTGAAGATAAAGGAGGTATTCGCTTAACTTGGTCTAAACGAGAATTAAAAAAAGAAGTAAGATTGGTAGTTCCAGCCGTGCCTGGTGAAAAGATATATATTTATCACGAACATTATGAAGAATATGGAGTTCGATATAATGTTTCTGCCAAGACACTGAGCAAGCAGCTTAGTTGGCTTAATTCTAAGTAAATGACCGACAATCGCCAACCCAAAGTATCAGAGTTTCAACCACTTTCATGCAATGCCATTGTTTATCGTGTATTGATTAAAAGAAGGTGGATTAATGAGGATACACAAGAAGTTCTTCCAGATGCCTTTTTTTTGCGAAAAGATCGAAACGAAGTTGGTGTATCGGTGAACATTGCGGCAGTCTGCTCGCCAAAAGATTGCGTGAGTGGATTCAACGGATGCAATGCCGTAGCTAGCTTACATGTGGGTCGAGTACGAGATTTGGGTTTGGATGTTATCCAAGATAAGCCGAACCACGCAGAGATAATTAAATTGTCATATCGAGAAGATGATTTACCTACAGCAGAAAGGTTGGCTGGTTTATTAGCAAAGCAATGTAGAATTATTCGAGTCTGATAAGTTGAAGACCGTCGAAATTAATTAAATCCAAGACTTTGAGCGGTGCTGGTACGTGTGGTCGAATTCCACGTCCCGAGTTCTTGTGGGGAATGTCCGCGCAACATCGATCGCATTTCAGCGGTTAGACCTTGGGCGAGGGTAAAATCAGCACCCGCAATATTTGCCAACTGTTCGAGATTGGCATCTGTCAAATCGGCTGCACGTAAGTCTGCCCCTTTTAGCTCCGCGCCGATGAGCTTGGCATTTCGCAAACAGGCTCCGGTGAGGAAGGCATTCTGAAGATTGGCACCGCTGAGGGCAGCACCCGTGAGATTTGCTTCAGTGAGATCCGCGCCACTGAGATAGGTACCCCGTAAATTGCAATTACTCAGATCTGCGCCCCGCAAACTGACCGCATTCAAAAACATTCCACTCAAGTTTGCCCCAGGGCCGAGTGCGCCTGAAGACTTGTAATTAAATCCCTCTGGCCACAGCGTGAGCGCATCGTATTGGGCTAATTTTAATTTTGCGTCAGTCAAATCCGCGCCAGTGAGATCGCACCCTCGGAGATCCACCCGAAACAGAAAACAACCCTGTAAATTGGCTCCTTGGCAATTAGCGTTGCTCAAATCGGCGCGGCGGAGATCTGCGCCGTGAAAATTAGCTCCAGCCAGCTGCGATCGACTAAAATTAGCACCGATCGCCTTTGCACCACTGAAATCGATACCAGCTAAGTCTCGCTGGCTCAGATCGCGCTCGCGTAATTCCTGTCGATCGAAATCTCGGTCTTGTTGTAGTGCTGATAAAATTTCTGGTGCTGAGGACGTGCTACGTGGCGGATCGATTGCCATTTTTTCTGAAGATTTGTGGATGGGATGAGACGGATCTGCCCGATTTAAACTATCCTAGAATTTGGCTGATTTTAATCTAACTTTTGTTCGCATTTCTTAATTTAACAATCCTTCTCGATCGATAGGTAACAATTTTCGATGCGATTAATATCACCAATGACGATGATGGACTACTTTCGCAAAAGCGAGGGTGTCTGGTTCTCCGAGCGAACGGTGCATAATTTTGACACCGCTGCGGATGAATCGGGCAAGTCTAATGTCATCATTGACATCCTCGATCGTGACGATCCGCGCGTCCTCACAGTCTGCGAGGCACAAAGTGTAGATCCTCAGCATGTCAGCGGTGGCGCTAGTTTCATGTGGCAGGACAATCTCGATGATGTCTCGCCAAATCCCAATTATGCAGCGATTCTCGTCGATGTCCCCGATCGGGATAATCCGCGCTTGGGTAAGTTTTTACGGAATCGCGGTTATGTTGAAGGAATTCCCACGATCGGACTGTACCACTTCGCCAGTGATGGTGTATTGACGATCGAGACCGAATATGAAGTCAATCAAGGCCAAGAGCGATCGTGGTTTATTAACGACCATTTTCGCGTCCGGATTATGACGGTGCAACTTCTCAATGGGGTGAAGCAAATGGCTTACTGTTCCGAACGGCGGTGCGTTCCACCCGATCGATTGACGGAAATGGTCGATCGGCATCGGGCGAACCTATTAGCCACCGGAATGCTATCACCCTAAATCGAATCGATCGGTACAAATATTCGCGAGCGGGTATTAGGCTCAAACTCTGACGGTGGGTAGTGCCCACTCTAATAATCTCGTCATTAATTAACAAACTATTAAAAATATTATGACCGAATCAGAACATCCTACTCCTCCCGAACACACCGCCCAGGAAATCACCGAAGTAATTCAAGAATTCGAGCAATATCGCGAACGCCTAGTGAGCGAGACGATCTCCGCCGCGCAGAAAGCCAAACTGCCGCAGAAAGCCGCGCTGACTAAAATCGAACCAGAACTCGCCCAAATCGACGCTTCGCTGGTAGGTCTGCGCGAGCGATTGGTGACGCTAACTGCGAGTAATTAACCCAAGTTGCTACCCATAACCAAAGCGGTTAGAAACCGCTCCTCAGGTTGCAAAGTCCGCCTTCGCGGACTGATAAACCAGTCCGCGAAGGCGGACTTTGTATCATTAGCCACGATTTCAATCGTAGGCACTTCGATAGGTCGCAACTTAGGTTATTAGCTCGTCAAATATTTGAAGCTCGGAATTATCCTCTTTTATCCATGAGTAATACAGCCAACAACTCGATCGAATCGGTGCCAGACCCGTTACAGCTAGCCCACGCTCAAACCGATGCCTTACTGGCAGGTGTCCACGATCGAATTAGCCTCGATACTTTCGACCCCGAAGATACGCCAACTTTAGTCAGGCTGGTGGAAAGCTTGGGAGATACGCGGGGTCTGACCCGGCTCCGGTGTGCGGAGATCCTCAGCGATATTGGCGAACCCGCTACGCCGTTCTTATTGGACGCGCTGGCACATCATGCCAATGTGGTCGTCAGACGAGCAGCAGCTAAAACCCTGACCCTGATTGCCGATCCTGTGGCGGTGCCCAATTTACTCTATGCCTTTCTCAATGATGAGGATACCGTCGTGCAGGGGTCTTCGGTCGGTGCGATGGCGCGCATTGGTAAGCCTGCGGCATTATCCTTATTAGAGGTGTTGGCGGATAGTAAGTTGTCCGAGAGTACCAAGGGTCATGCGGCTTGGGCATTAGCATTTATGGGCGCAGAAGCAAAGGAATATTTGGCTAAGGCACTGGAGTCAGATTCGATCGATGTGCGGTGTGCGGTGATTGGCGCAATGGGCAAGGTGGCGCAGGAAGAACCCAAACCAGAATTATTTGAGATGTTGGTGAAATCTTTAACCGATCGGGATGTCGATGTGCGGTGTGAAGCAGCGGCTGTGTTGGGAAATTTAGCCTATCAACCAGCAATTCCGGACACGATCGAATTATTGCATTATCCAGATCCCACAAGTCGGAAAGCCGCCGCGTTATCGTTGATGAAGATCGGGATGAATGCTCCAGCGCATCCGTCAACCCAGACGGCAGTTGCGGCATTAGAAGCAGCGTTGACACAAGAGCAAGAAACGACAATCCAACCGATTATCAAACTTGCCCTCTCTCAAATTCAAGCTGCATCGCTCCGGGAAAGCGCCTGATTGGCGATCGCAACTCCTGGACAAGGCGATCGTCTTTAGCTTATGCTTTCGGACTAGGATGGACGATCGCAAGATCTCGATCGGAAGCGGGCTTTTTCCGCGAACCCGATAATACAGACTCAGCCGTACTCTTAATCAAAATATAGAGAATCGGCACTAAAAATAAACTCAAAAACGTCGCCAGCAGCAAACCGCCAAATAGTGCCGTCCCCAACGACCACCGACTACTGGCACCAGCGCCAGTAGAGAGAACTAGCGGTAAAAATCCCAACAACGCCGCAAAAGAAGTCATCAAAATCGGTCGCAACCGTTCTTCCCCAGCTTTCACTGCTGCGCGGGTGTAGCTCATCCCTTGCTCGTGGAGATGATTGGCAAATTCGACCACTAAGATCGCATTCTTGGCAGCTAAACCGATCAACGTAACCAAACCCACTTGGCAATAGACATCATCCACCACTTTTGGAAATAGACTATCTGCCATAAAAATATTCGTGCGAATCCAAATCGCCGTCATCGCACCCAAAACTGCTAACGGTACCGTTAGCAAGATAATTAAGGGGTCAATGTAGCTTTCATACTGTGCTGAAAGCACCAAAAATACAATGACCAGCGCCAAAGCAAAAATCAGTCCAGTCGAGCCACCAGATGATTTTTCCTGAAGATAAGTCCCCGTCCATTCGTAACCAAACCCTTGCGGTAAGACATCTTTGGCGACTGCTTCCATTGCTTGAATTGCCTGTCCGGAACTGGCTCCGGGTGCAGGACTACCTTGAACCTTGATCGATCGATATAAATTATAGTGCGAAATAGTTTTCGGGCCGACAAAGGGAGTAATCGTCACGAGACTATTTAACGGAATTAGCGCCCCAGTAGTCGAGCGGACATAGAGCTTGCCGATATCAGCAGGATTGGCCCGGAACTGCCCATCAGCTTGGACATAGACTCGATACTGCCGTTGTCCTTGGATGAAGTCATTGATATATTGCGACCCTAAATAGGTTTGCAACGTGCTAAAAATTTGACCCACATCGACATTCAGCGCCTTAGCTTGATTGCGATTGACCTGAATATCAAATTGCGGGGTATTGGCCGTAAATTGGGTAAAGACTCGTTGCAACGCTGGTTGTTTATTCGCAGCAGCAATAAACTTTTGGGCATTAGCTACCAAAGTTTCGATCGGTGCGGTGCCAGTCCGATCTTGGATCTGAAACTCAAATCCACCCGTAGCACTCAATCCGCGTACTGGTGGGGCATTGACAGCCAGTACCCGCCCTTCCGTAATTGTCGAGAGCTTTTGGTTGAGAGTTCGGAGAATACCATAGACAGACTGCGCTTGGGTCGTGCGCTCTTTCCAAGATTTCAGACTGACAAATCCCAGTCCCACATTAGAAGCACCACCATCAAATCCAAAGCCACTAATCATAAAAGTAGCCTGAGCTTCGGGAATTGTAGATACTTCCTTAGCAACCCGCGACATAATCGAGTCCGTATACTGCAACGAAACCCCGTCGGGAGCCTGCGCGATTACAAAGAAGTAACCCTGATCTTCCTCAGGAATAAACCCAGTTGGTACCGCTCTGTACATAAATACCGTTGCAAGCAACCCGACGATAAACACCCCCATCACGATCGGGATAACATGCGTGAGGTGACTGACAAAGCCAACATAACGACGCGTAGACCAAGCAAAGCCCTGATTGAACTTACCAAAGAACCATCCCAGCGGCCCTCTCCCAGGTTGAGCGGGACGCATGATAATTGCGGCAATACTGGGCGAAAATGTCAGCGCATTGAAGGTGGAGATCGCCACCGAGCAAGCAACTGTCAGGGCAAACTGTTTGAAGACAATCCCCGTCGTCCCCGGAATAAATGCCACGGGGATAAAAACCGCCATCAGTACTAGTGAAGTAGCAATAATCGCCCCTGACAACTCGCGCATTGCCTCGACAGCCGCATTGTACGGGGTCATCCCCTGTTCCAACTTGACATTGACTGCCTCGACGACAATAATCGCATCATCGACAACTAGACCGATCGCGAGTACGAAACCAAATAATGTCAATGTGTTGATCTGAAATCCCAAGACCAACAACACCGCACAAGTCCCGATCAACGACACCGGAATCGCGATCGTTGGAATGATCGTCGTCCGCCAATCTTGCAAAAACACGAAAATTACCAAGACTACCAAAATAATCGCTTCGATCAAGGTGAACAGTACCTCTTCTAGCGAAATTTCTACGAATGGAGTAGTATCAAACGCTACTTGGGCTTTGAGTCCTGGGGGAAAATTCTTCGCTAACTCTTCGATCTGGTGTTCCACCGCTTGGGCAACTTGCAAGGCATTACTTCCAGGCAGTTGATATATACCCATCCCTACAGCAGCTTTAGGATTATTCCCTGGCAAGGTAAATCTGGCATTCGAATTATAGTTTTCTGCACCTAGTTCGACGCGACCCACATCGCTCAGCTTCACTAGCGTGCCACCTTGCCCCACTTTCAAAACCAAATTCTCAAATTCTGAGACTTCCTTAAAGCGACTGGTAGCCCGTAATGAAAATTCAAAACTTTGATTTTTTGGCGCTGGTTCTTTCCCGATCGCACCCGCACCGACCTGAATATTTTGTTCCTGCAAGGCATTGGTAATATCTTGCGGAGTCAGTTGATTTTGGGCGAGTTTATTCGGATCGAGCCAGAGTCGCATCGCATACTTGCGTTCGCCAAATATTCGCACACTCCCAACTCCAGGCACGCGTTTGATCAGATCGAGTGCATATAAATCGACATAATTACTGATAAAAATATTGTCGTATTCATTATTTTCCGCATAAAAACCATACACTAGCAACAGACTAGTCGATGCTGTTTCAACTGTTACCCCAGTTCGCTGAACTGCTGTTGGTAATTGCGGTGCGGCTAGAGCTTGTTTGTTTTGGACGTTGACTTGGGCGATATCTGAATTAACATTAGTTGGGAAGGAAACGGTAATATTGCTCGAACCGTCGTTACCAGTGTTGGAAGAGATATAGGAGACATCTTTAACACCATTAATTTGACGTTCGATAATATTAGTAACAGTACTTTCGGTGGTTTGAGAGTCAGCGCCCGTATTATTTGAAGTAACGTTAATTTGAATTGGTGCGAGATCTGGAAGTTGTGAAATCGGTAGGATCGGAATTGCAATACATCCCAACAGCAAAATAATAAACGTACAAACTGTTGTTAGAACCGGACGTTTGATAAAGGTGTTGACAAACATATCGCAATTCTGATGGTTAGTGGATAGTGATGGGCAATTCCCACCCGACGGTTAGTGAAGTCTTGTTTTTAGCTTTATTGCGGTTTTTGCGCGGCAGTATTTTCTTCAGATGCAGCCACGATCGGCGCGCCATTGGTCAAACTCAGTAAGCCAGTGGTGACAATCTGTTCGCCAGGTTTCAATCCGCTAACAACTTGATAATTATTACCCTCGATCGCCCCTAAAGTGACAGGCTTTTGGATGGCTGTTAAGGCAGTCTTCCCATCTGGCGTTTGTTGCTGCTGAGCGACAAATACAAAAGTTTTACCACCCAATCGCGATACTGCCGTCACTGGAATCAAAATGCCCGGACGTTCTGCCCAGATAACTTTGCCTTGAACCGACTGGCGGTTGATTAGCTGCCTGTTTGTATTCGCAAAAGTGGCTTTTGCCAGAATAGTTTGTGAATCAGCTGTCGCGTTTGGTGAGATAAAGCTCACTTTACCCATCGCGATTGATTTACCTGTGGCATCTAATAGCTCCACTGGCAGTCCCGATCGCAGTTGTTTGGCGCGAGTGAGCGGAATCGGGAGATTGAGGTTGAAGGAGTCGTTTTTGGTCAATGTGGTGAGTGCGTCACCTTTAGCGGCTAAGTCGCCAACTTTGTAGTTCGGAATATTCCCAACTACGCCGGTAAACGGTGCGAGTACTTGGGTATATTGCAATTGCACTTGAGCCGCGCGGACTTGAGCCGCTGCTTGACTTACTTGCGATCGAGCTTGTGCGATCTCTTCGGGACGCGACCCATTGAGCTGTTGCTGTAAGTTTTGCTTTTGTTGGTCTACCGTCGCTGAGAGTGCGCTGATATCCGATTTTCGCGTATTTTGGAGTTGCTGCAACCGTTTTTGGGCGACGACTAGCGCCGCTTCAGCACTGCGTTGTGCTTGACGATATCCTTCTAATAGATCCTGGGAAACTGCCCCCTGTGCTGCCAATGGCTCGTACCTTTTGGTGCGCGATTTTGCCAGATCGAGCGTGGATTTAGCCGAGTCGATTTGGGCGACTGCTTGGGCGATATCTTGGGGTTGCGATCCAGTTTGAGCATCTCTGAGCCGTGCCTGAGCTTGAGCTAGTGTAGCTCTGGCTTGGGCGATTTGTTCGGGACGAGTTCCCGCATTTAGCAGTGCAAGGTTTGCCTGAGCTTGTTCTAGGGCTGCTTGCCGCTGTTGTACGACTGCTTGGGTATCATCGCTTTGCAAGCTGACGATCGGTTGTCCCTGCTGGACGCGATCGCCTTCTTTGATAAAAATCTGCTTGATGCGCCCTTCGATCTGAGGCTTAATCGTGACAAACAAGGGAGCCTCCAAGGTGCCCACAAATACCGAACTGTCCTGCACGGTAGTCGATCCGACCTTGACTAGCTTAACTGTTGTTGCTGGTGGCTTAGCCGTCGCCCCCGCCGCCGCATTATTGGCGTGACTTGTCTGCCACCAGCGGATACCCAACCCGACACCGCCGACCAACAAAATAATGCCCAAGATCCACGCCAACCGTCTTCGTTTGGGTGGCAGCGATGGCTCTTGCTCTACAACCAAGCTTTCGGGTAACAGTAGTTGCGGTTTATTATCGGAGTTGTCTAAATCTGGCTGTTTTACCTCTGTGGGAACTGGATGGTCGGGTAACTTAGTGTTAGACATCTTTAAATCTTCTAAATTTTGGATTAAATTTCAGCGGATCTGCTTGAGAGGATGCCTGAAAATGGACTACTGTTACCCGATACAATTAGGATCTCAAGCTGTATTTACACCGCGACAATTTTGTCAGCGAGTATTCAATCAATTTTGCGGGAATTCTTAAATCTTTAGCTCTATCCAATGATAGATATTTGTCGAGAAATCGAGAGTATCGATCGACACAATTGACGAACTGTATAGTGCTACAAGTCATTTGGTGTGAGGGATTCAGTAAATTTTGTCTGGCGAGATCGAACTAACCAGATAGTTGAAAGATATTAACTATGAGGTTAGTTATGTATGAATGACCGCTCTGTAAAAACTTGTGATGAATGTGAAAGTCTGTATTTCCCTGAGACATCGATCGTGGATGCATTATGCCCAGAATGCTCGCACCTCCTATATGGTTACGAATCTTGTCCTCGCAGCTCGAGATTTATACTAAAAACGGCTTGGAGCTTTACTTTTCAATAATCGCTAAAAGCTTGAGTGGGCAAGAATTGTAGCCCATCCAAAAAGTCCAGTCACTAACCGTTTGCAGTATAGTTATGGAGTGTTAAGACGGCTTTGCCGCGAAACTGGCGATCGGTCAATTGTTGGGCGACCTTGGCGATCTCGCTCCAGGGTGCTTCGATATCGATGTGGGGAATCAGTGCGCCACTAGCAACTAATTTAACCAAACGTGCTAACCCAACTGCCGCAGGCTGCCGTTTTACCTCATGAAATAAAATAAATCCGTAGAGATTCAAGCCGCCTTTGCCATAAAACTTAGATGCATCAAAGGTAATCTCCGATCCCGCAGTTGCGCCAAACATCACGCAGGTTCCATCTGGTGCTAACTGCTCTAACACCGCTGGTAAAACACGGCCACCCACAGAATCCAACACCAGATCGTAAGGTGCATAGCGCTCGAATTCCTCACCAACGATAACTCGATGGGATCTCGCTGCTGTGACAAAATCTACCAATTCGGGACGACGGACTTGAGCTGTAACGATCGCCCCCGCTTCTGCGGCTAACTGACACGCAAAATAACCAACCCCACCAGATGCCCCAGTAATCAATACCGATCGATCCAGTAACGATCCAACCCGTTCGAGTGCCATTAGTGCTGTCAATCCCGCTACGGGCAAGGTCGCTGCCATTATAAAATCAACCTCATCGGGCAGCTCGGCGATCGAATGCGTCGGCACCGCTACTAATTCCGCCCAAGCGCCAGCAGGCAAAAATCCCACGACCCGAGTACCCACAGGAAAACCCGAACCATCAGCCGCAGCCACCTCGATCGTCCCTGCCAAATCCCAACCCGGTCGCCATCCGGCTGCGGCAGTTTGAGACCTGCGGACTTCACCGCGATTGAGTGAAATTGCGGCAACTTTAACCACCGTTTCGTTGGGCAATGGCTGGGGACGATGGACTTCCCGAATGACTAACCGATCGGCATGAGCTGGATCGACAACAATTGCTTTAACTGAGTCTGGCATTTTTAGGGGATAGGAGATAGGGGTTAGTCAATTCAAAATTGGTAATCCAAAATCCAAAATCAATTTAGGCTGGTGGATTCAGATCTGGTGCGATCGTGGTATCGATTTCCTGCTCTTGGACAGATAAACCAGCGAGATGGAAAATCGACAAGCCGATCGCCACGATCGACAAAACGTAACTGTGTAGAGTATAAAGGTGAACTAATGTTTCTGAGGAGATCGCCTCGCCACCCGTAAGAATGGTGCGGAGTGTCGGGCCGATTAACGGGATTGCTTCGATCGTGCCCAGCTCGATCTTAAACCGCCAAAAGCCCTGCTGCGACCAGTCGAGAATCATCGATGTCCAACCCAAACCGACAGCGTTGAGCGTTAATAAAATCCCACTTACCCAAGCAACGATCCACGCCGGACGAAATTGCTGGCCAAAAAACATCACGATAATTTGAATCAATGCCAAAATCAAAAAGCCATTTCCCGCCAAGTGATGCACCGTCAGGATCAACCAGCCAAAATTAACTTGGGTATCGATCTGTTTGAGTGAAGTGTAAGCATCGCCCGCACTCGGCTCATAGTAAAACGCCAGTAGCAAGCCAGAAATCGCTGCCGTAAGTACGAGCGAGAGAATGGACACAGCGATGATAGTAGCGAGTTTTTGCAGCCTTACAGTAGTATCTTGGATCGTCATTTCAAACTCCTAAAACAGACCTAGTGAAAACGCATCTTCGATCGGCAACCGCGCGCCAAAACCCAGCCACAGCGTGACGATCGTACTGAATGAGAAAATCGCGATCGATACCCCTCGCCGCAAGCGCGGATCGAACCGAACGAGATTTTCAATGATGGGCAACAGTAACAATCCCGTAGCAAATGCCACCATTGTCACGATCCCCACAATTTTGTAAGGAATTAGCCGTACGAGCTGATACACCGGGAGCAGATACCATTCAGGTAGCAAATGTTCGGGTGTGGCAAATGGATCGGCAGGATCGGGCATGGCGACTGGATTTAGCACTGCTAAGCCGATACACAGCGCGATCGTCCCCAATCCCACTGTCGGAAACAGATACAGAAAATTGTTCAACCACGCCCACCGACGGCGACCCGTGCGTTTTGGTAGCGTGAGTTCGGGAGTCAGCTGGATCTCGTTTTTACCAGCAGATTGTCGATCGAGTTGGGTCATGATTTACTCCTGTTTATCAGTCAAGCCTGCCATTCGATTGCGGATTGCGGATTGCAGCCGAGACGTTTCCTTAAGATTTATTATCTAACATTGACAAGAAAAGCAGGACGACCATTTTGGGTAGATCGATCGATTGCGGATTGGGGATGATGTGTGCCGCAGACCTATGCCTTCGTTAAGATGATAAGAAAGTACTCACATCGGTGGAACATGGACATACGGACAGTTGGCAAAATCGATCGATCGGCCAACAGCTAGCCGTGCAGTAGGCATGGCAAACTCATTAAATCCGATCGCAATTGTTGTGCCCTGCCATCGTGTAATCGGCGCAAAGGGTAAACTCACATCTTGCACCAATACTGAAAGACTAGTAAAAGCAGAGATCTTAGGGTACCCACAAGGGGCACCCCTACGCAATTAACCTGTAGGGGTGCCCCTTGTGGGTACCCTGGAGCTAGGGTTAACACTAGTATTTTCAAACTGGTGCAAGATGTGAGTAAACTGACTGGCTATGCCGGAGGAGTCGATCGGAAAAGCTGGTTATTGCAACATCAGGGGTGGAGTTGAGAAAATCGATCGGCATCGATCGACCGCCTGCTGTTCTCTTGTAAAATATGTCATGCAACGATCCTTAAATTTTCAGAGCAGACCATCATGAGCCAGACGATCGCGGAACTCGACATTCCTAGCCTAGATGCCGAACTGAGTCAGCAAAGCCCTCAAAAGATTTTACAACGGGCATTGAGCCTGTTCGACAATATTGCCATTTCCTTCAGTGGGGCTGAGGATGTCGTCCTGATTGACATGGCACACCAAATTAATCCCAATGTCAAAGTCTTTAGTCTCGATACCGGACGACTGCATCCTGAGACGTATCAATTTATCGATCGCGTCAGAAAGCACTATGATATCTCGATCGATGTCGTCTATCCCGAAGCTGCGCCACTTGAAGCGCTGGTCAAAGCCAAAGGCTTATTTAGTTTCTATGAAGATGGACACCAAGAATGTTGTGGGATTCGCAAAGTCGCCCCGCTCCGGCGTAAATTGGGCACACTCGATGCCTGGATCACCGGACAGCGCAAGGATCAAAGTCCTTCGACGCGCGCTAGCGTACCTACGATCCAAGCCGATGGTGGTTTTTCGACACCAGACCATCCCTTAGTTAAATTGAATCCCTTGGCTAATTGGTCGTCTGAAGATGTTTGGTCGTATATTCGTGCTTTTGAGGTGCCGTATAACGCTCTCCACGAGCGCGGATTTGTCAGTATCGGTTGCGAACCCTGTACGAAACCCACGCTCCCCAACCAACACGAACGGGAAGGACGTTGGTGGTGGGAAGAAGCTACCAAGAAAGAATGCGGCCTACACGCACCTAGCTCTGCTGATTAGATAAAAATCCCCTCCGAGGAGGGGTGCCCGATAGGGCGGGTTGGGTCGCCAGCTCCGCTTGAGATCTGACCCCTCCGAGGAGGGGATTTATTTTAAATAACGTTATTAAATAATGCTAAGTAGCTTACCTTTGACAGCAGAAGGATTGAAAAATATTCGGCTGATTGCGACCGATATTGATGGTACGCTGACTAGCAATAATAAATTTACTCCAGCATTATTTCAAGCGATCGATTCGATTAATGCTAAGGGAATAAAACTATTATTAGTTACGGGTAGATCTGCAGGTTGGGTGGGTGCGATTAATAATTATCTACCCGTTGCTGGTGCGATCGCGGAAAATGGTGGGATATATTTTAATAGTTCGGGTGAATACGATCTGATAACGCCGATCGAAAGTATCGACGCACATCGCGAAGAATTGGCGAATAGATTTTGGGAATTACAAGAACGCTATCCACAAATCGAGGAATCGATCGATAATCAGTTTCGGGTAACTGATTGGACATTTGATATTGCGGGTTTAACAGATCTAGAACTCATAGAAATTGCCGCACAATGCGATCTGTGGGATTATAGCTTCACATTTAGTACCGTACAATGCCACATCAAACCATTAAAACAAGATAAAGCCTTGGGAATTTTATGGGCGATCGAGCAATATTTTCCTGACATTGTTCCTGCTAATATTGTTACAGTTGGGGATAGTCCCAATGATGTTAGTATGTTCGATCGAGAGTTATTTCTGCACTCTGTTGGTGTTGCTAATCTCCAACATTATGCCGAGCGATTGATACATCATCCTCAATATCTTACTAAGTTGCCTGAAGTAGCTGGCTTTTGTGAATTTGTAGATTTACTAAGGAACCTTTAATCGAGCGATACCGTCACTCCCCAGAGTGCCAACATCAAATATTAATCATGATATTTTCCCTTAGTAAAAATGCAATGTTTTCAACTGCATTATTATCAGTGGCGATTTACACGCTTCAGCCAGCAATTGCTGAAACTAAATCGACAATTCAACCACTAATTCAAAATAACTATAACAATATTAATGCTGCTTTTGTTCGCAAAGATATCAAGCGAGCAACTGCATATTTTACAACAGACTATGTGAGTATCAATTCAAAAGGTGAGAAGCAAACACTAGAAGAATTTCGAACACATTACGATAATTTATTCACTCGGTTTAATATCGATCTGACATCCAACAAAGCGACAATTAAGAAAATTACGATCGATGCCGAAGGTATAGATGTGGCACTCGAGCAACGTACAGAAGGTACGATTGCTAAGTTTAACAAAATTGCGATCGATCGCACATATAACGATCGCTGGCTGAAAACTCCTCAAGGATGGCGATTAAAACAGAGTAAAATCATGACCGATCGCACTACCTTTAATGGCAAAAACTTTGACGGTTAAGTTTAAACATCTGCCGCGAAATTTATGATAACACCAATACTTGAAAAGGACACCAGAAATAAATCACATGCAGGGGATCGACCCCACCATTAACAATTTTGTCTCGTTGAGTAGTAGTTTAGATCCAGAAATCCAATAAAAAGTGATGTTTTCGATCGAGGAAGCTATGGAAAATTACGTCATCCAAAACTACCCAGGGCGCGTGGCCATTTTTCAACCCGTGGAGAATTACAACGGCGAAGCTCCAGCACTCGATCGCGAGCTTAGAAACTACACTCAACAACAATCTCAACTCAATCCACTAGCGATCGAGACAACGAATGCACCGATTTCCGTAGTATAAGCTGTCGTCAAGCTAAACTAACTGTAGTTACTACTAAGCCGACAACACCTAGCTAGCAACTTTTACCACAGCCACTGATAAAGAATTTGCAGATCTGGGAATAATAGATAGGAAGCCGTCAAATTTATTACTCAATTGGATATCGACAGCCGATCGCATTCGTTTGCGAAGCCGCTGAGACGGAGCATCGATTGACAGATTTGGGTTTCAAAACGCGCTACAACAATCGATCGGTCGATAAAATTCAATAATGCTGCGACATTATCATCTTTCTAGCTAGCAAAACAGCTTAAACAACTGCTAACTGCGCGCTCGTCAAATTATTCATGCTGGAAAATGGAGTCTTATTGGGAGTTGGGGATGCTAGATGCCATCGTACATAAGTTAGAACAAAACAATCACATTGCCAGGATTAAAAAACTGGTATTTTGTGCTTGCACGAATAATTGGAGTAATGAAGCCCAACAACTAAGTACGGTTAAATTTAAAAGCTATCTTCAACAATTGCGCGATCGGCACGATTCAATTGTCGAGTTGAAATATCTACTGTATCGGATTGTGATTCGACTCAATCACAGTACCAATTATTATACTGTTGCCAATTTCCTGTGTCAGGAAATGGAGCCGCTTTATAGCAATTCCAGTGGTATTGCTGGCGGCGAGCGGATTATTGAAGAGCCTTTACCCATAGCAGCGGTCTGGGCTAGAGAAGTCGTATTTACCATTTCTGAGGTGCAAACACCAGATCTGTTGCGGATTGAGATGACCGTCCTCGCCGCCACTGGGCGCTTGCTAACAGAAGCGACTATCGATCTTCCTGGGCTGTCCGAAATGCAATCTCAGTATCAGGAATGGCAGTCGCGTTACCGTCGGCTCGATCCACAAAACCATCGCTTGCTAAGCAATAAAGCAGTTAGCTTGGTCCCAGAGCGAATTAACGATTGTCTGGATGCAGGTGCAATGCTCCAAGCAAATTTACATCAATGGTACAGTTCGGCTGGATTCCAGACAATCCGCGATCTCTTGGCACCCACGCTCGATCCCGACCAGGAAATTGCATTGATCGTCCGCAGTAGATCGAAAGGATTGCTGAAATTGCCATGGAACTCAATCTGGCAACCGCTGCTCGATCTCTACCCCCAAGCTGAAGTTAGCATTTCGTTCGTGCCAATGGCTACCGAAAATTCAGCGATCGACGGTGATAATTTACAAATAGCGGTATTATCTGTTCTCGCCAGCGCCCAAGGGATTAAGATCGATCGCTCCAAAGAATATCTCGATGCTCTACCCTATATCCAGTCAGAATTTCTGGTCGCACCCAACCATGGTGATTTTGTCGATCGATTGACTCAGCAATCTTGGAGCGTTCTATTCATCAGTAGTTATATTTCTGGCTACTTACCCAACAATCGCATCTACATCAATCACCACGATACGATTAGCATTGCCGAACTCAAGCATCGAATTAATGTCGCTGTCGGACGGGGACTGAAATTGTTGATCCTCAATTGCGGCGATGGCTTGGAACTTGCCAACGAACTTGCCGACGTGCGGATGCCGCAGCTAATTGTCATGCGCGAAGCCGTTCAAGATCAAGTCGCCCAGGAATTTGTCAAATTGCTTCTCAAAGCTTGTTCGGGAGGTAAGTCGCTGCAACTATCAGTTCGCGAAGCCCGCGAACGTCTTCAAGCGATCGAAAAAGTCGTCCCGGCTGCTAGTTGGCTGCCGGTAATCTATCAACAGTCTACCGAGCCACGATCGAGTTGGCAGCACCTCGCGCATCGCAGCTTCGAGATCGAAGATGAAGTCGATGTTTCAGTCAGTTGGATGGAAGCCGACCCCACGAAGCTTGCTAACGTCGATCTCGCTCATGCCTCGCCCGAGCTAATCGCATTGATGAAAATTCCTTACGATCGACTTGCCAAGGTACATCAATTAACTGGATACTTTAGCGAAGCGTACAGTGTTGCTTTTAGTAATAACGGACAATGGTTGGTCAGCGGACATGGAGATATTACCCATGTTGATGATGCGGTAAAGGTATGGAGACTCTCAGATGGTAATTTAATTCATAACTTACTCGGGCACAGTCACTGGGTGTATAGCATTGCCCTCACTGCTGACGCTGAGACGATTATTAGTGGCAGTTTGGATGGGACAGTCCAATGGTGGCAATTAATCACTGGGACAAAGCTACCACAATTATTGGATCATAAATCTGCCGTCAATGCAATTTCATTGACTAACGATGGGCAGCGCCTAGTGGTTGGCGGCAATGACGCAATAATCGAGATCTGGCAACCCCAAAATAGTCTATTGATTCATCAATGTCAGGGTCATCTCCAAAATGTGACTTGTCTGGCAACCAATCGCCAAGCTCAGTTAGTTGCTAGCGGTAGTAGCGACTACACCGTAAGATTGTGGCATCTCCAGGAAGGACGACTACTGCGGACATTATTAGGGCATAGCGGTCGCGTCACCAGTGTCGCAATTACCCCTGATGGACAGACGATTATCAGTGCCAGTCATGATGGCACGCTCAAAGTTTGGGAAGTAGCTACGGGCATTGTCCTGCATACGATCGTCGGCCACGATAAGCCGATCGGGTGTATGGCAATCTCTGCCGATGGGCAGACAATTATCAGTGGTAGTGACGATCGGACGGTCAATATCTGGAACCTGCGCGATGGCAAATTGCTACACACGCTCTCTGGTTACGAGCGACCGATCTTATCTGTCGCTTTTAGTGCCGATAGTCGATCGATTGCGATCGGTAGTTATGCGGAAATCCAAGTTTGGCGGGTAGAGGCTTAGGATCGGGCGCACTGGCAGCGCACCACCCGCTACAAATGACAGAAACTTTGGTTAAGGCTGTTGAGTTTCGCCTTGCTCAACCCAACCTACAGCCGTTCACTATCCCCTATCCCCTATCCCCTATCCCCTATCCCCTATCCCCTATCCCCTATCCCCTATCCCCTGTTCACTATTCACTGTTCACTGTTCACTATCCCCTATCCCCTCGAAACAATCCCAGACCATTGAATCTTTTTGAGTTTCTCGCGACGGTAAGAGAAGAAATATTCAGGTTCTTGGAAGGTACAATTGGGTGAGATCGAGATATTTTGGGGGTTTACACCCGATCGTTCGAGTTGGAGTTGATTGACCCACCGGACATCTAGCCTCACTCTGCCAGCTTGTGCGTCCGGTAGTAGCGGTGAATTGGGTATTGCTTGCAAATCGATCGCATCCGCTTCTAGGTCGCCAGAGAGCGGTTTTAGCGCAATGGATTTACAGACTTCGATGCCGACTTGAGTGGTTACTTGATAAACTTCACCTGCGATCGCGGGGCCGATCGCGACGATAATATCTGCATGAGTGCCACCTTGGGCTAATAACCGTTCTAATGCACGCGGTACGATCTCTAGCGATGTCCCGCGCCAGCCAGCATGAACTGCGGCAACATTACCCGTGTGACGATTGGCAAGCAAGACTGGGTTACAATCAGCACTGGCAACCCAGACGGCTTGCGCTGCTGATTCGGTAGCGACACCATCAGCTAAGGCATAACCCGTCTCGACTTCAACTGCTGTGGTGGTCGCAATTTCCGAGGGAGTCAAGACGATATTGCCATGTACCTGTTTGACCCGGTGGGTACTAGCAGTCGCAGCCAAAGCCGGGGTAATCTCATGAGGTTCGCGTGGTGAAAACTGACGGGTAAAAAAGCCATGTTGCCAATCTGCCAATAAATCACAGGTTAAATAGGGTAATCCCGACCAAGTTTGCCACTGCCACATAAAAAAATACTCGATCGATAGTTTATGACGATGTTGTTTAACAGCTTATCACCCCTTCAGGTCATCGAGATTATCGGTTTGACTGCCACGACACTCTACCATCACGTTACTATTTATCGCGAACGCAACCAGCCGCCGCCAGGAAAATTAGTTACTACCCCCGATGGTAAAACTCGACATTTACAAATTTGCGGCACGGGTGATGTGACGGTTATTGTCGATGCTAGTTTGGGGGGAGTTGAGGGGTATTTATTAATTAATGAACTCGCCAAATTAACTAGAGTCTGTATTTACGATCGATCTGGATATGGTTGGAGCAAACCATCAGCGCAGCCACGCGATAGTCAGCAGATCGTGAGTGAATTGCACGAATTATTAAACCAGGCTCAGATTCAGCCGCCATATATTTTGGTCGGCGATTCTTTTGGGAGTTATAATTTGCGACTGTATGCCGATCGATACCCCGATCGAGTCAGGGGCTTAGTTTTGACCGATGGGTTGCACGAACGCTCGATGTTAGACTTGCCTTGGAGTGTGGGGCTACTCAAAGCATTTTTTACGTTCAGCTTTGGCTTTGTGGCGATCGGTGCTGCTTTAGGTATCATCCGATTGTTGGGCAATATCGGTGTATTCGAGTTAATCAAGCCAGAACTAAAAAAGTTTGCACCACTCGATCTTTTGCATGTCAAAAGATCGTTTTATCATCACAATCACTGGCTGACGATGGGTAGAGAAATGTGGAGTCTAGACAATAGTGGGAGACAATTACAGACTGCTGACAATTTAGCAGATTTACCAATAATTAGTATCAAATCGCAAACTTTTCTACGTCCGCTACTGGGGATCGAGTTATTCTCATTGTCTACTGCCGATCGAGTCCGCGATCGCATTCACATCGACTTACTCAAATTATCTAGCAATTGTCAACAACTAGCAGCAAATCATAGCAGTCACTTCGTTTGGATCGATGAGCCAGAGATAATTACTAGGGCTGTAGCCATGCTTTTGGGGCAGATCGGATAAGAGCTAATCAATGGAAGAATTGCTTTTCTTACTCTATCCCCCAATCCCCAATCCCCAATCCCCTATTCCCTCTAGCAACTCGCCACTCGACCGCCTAAACTAATAATTAGATAGTTCCAATCGATCGATACCCAATGCGTCGCCCCTCACCCAACTTCCAAAATCTCTTAATTATTGGGCTAGGGTTTCCAGTCATCGGACTCAATCTCTGGGTGCTGTCCCAGATTTTTCGGTACTTCGAGCATCCGATCGTCATTTTGACAGTCGCTGCACTGATTGCGTTTTTACTCAATTACCCAGTCAAAATTCTCGAACGCTTGCATTTTAAACGCACGCCCGCGATCGTTTGTGTGTTGTTGATTACAGTCGCACTATTAATTATTCTGGGTGTAACGGTAGTTCCCAGCGCGCTCGAACAAACAACCCAACTAGTCCAACAAGTACCCGAATGGATTCGCGCGAGTAACGAGAATATCAACGCTTGGGAAGAATGGGGCAAGCTCAAGGGTTTACCAGTCGATTTAAATGTATTACGCACGCAGATCAATACGAAGATCGACACACAGCTTCAAGAAATCGGTGCTCAAATACTCGGACTAGCCGTGGGTACATTGTCTGGGGTACTCGATACGCTGTCGATCGTCGTTTTATCAGTATATATGTTGCTGTACGGCAATCGACTGTGGATGGGGATTGTGGAGCTGCTGCCCGAGCGAATCGGTACGCCGCTAAGTGTGTCATTACGGCTAAATTTTCAGAATTTTTTCATCAGTCAGCTATTATTAGGTGCGTTTATGGCATCGACACTGACCCCAACTTTCTTTTTCTTAAAAGTACCGTTCGGATTATCTTTTGCTATTTTAATCGGGTTTTCCGAACTGATTCCATTTGTTGGAGCTAGCCTGGGGATTGGACTGGTAACTTTATTAATTATGTTAAAAAACTTGGGCTTGGGGGTATCTGTACTGATCGCCTCAATTATCGTGCAACAGATCAAGGACAATTTACTAGCACCCAAATTGATGGGTGAATTTATCGGCTTAAATCCGATCGCGATCTTAATTTCTTTGCTGATCGGCGGTCAAATTGCCGGATTATTAGGTATCGTTGTGGCAGTCCCGATCGTCGGTACGATCAAAGGGACGATCGATCTGATCCGCAAGGAGTCTCAATATGTCCCACAGCCGGAATTTGCTGGAGAATCAGTAGATAGTGAGTAGTCGGGTAAAGAGTAACGGGTGAGGCGGTGTTTGGTAAAAATGCGCTCGGTTCCTAGACCTAGCTTATAATTGTTACCGATAAGTATAAGTATTAAATTGAAAACCTGATGTGGAAACAAATTATCGTGTCATCGATCGTGGCATTGGGATTGATCTTCCCAATTAATGTCGCACCCGTCCAAGCTGCAGGACTCCAAGGCTATGTAGACACAGGAGACGGCTATAAATTTCTATATCCTAATGGTTGGGTGGCAGTTAAAACCACCAAAGGTGCCGACATTATCTTCCACGACTTGATCGAATCTAGCGAAAATGTCAGCGTCGTCATCAGCCAGGTAGATAAAGATAAAAAATTAAGCGATCTCGGTACGGCATCAGATGTCGGCTATAAACTAGGGAAAAATGCGATCGCGCCACCAGGTTCGGGAAGAGAAGCTGAATTAATCAGTGCTGAAACTAACGAAGCTAAAGGCAAAACTTATTATATTCTCGAATATGATGTCAAACTCCCTAATAGCCATCGCCACAATATCGCCAGTGTAGTTGTCAGTCGAGGCAAATTATTTACCTTTAATGCTTCTACTACCGACAGGCGTTGGCAGAAAATGAAAAAAGTCTTCGGCGAAGTTATCAATTCGTTTAGCGTGGCGTAAATTAGTGGCTAGTGGCTAGTGGCTAGTGGCTAGTGGCTAGCATCGAAAATTTTGGATCTAGTATTAATTCACATTAATTAATTTCGATCGATAAACAGTGGAACTCTTCCGAGATCGAGTATCCGATCGGGATTAATAACCTCATCAGATATTTACTATTAACTAGCCACTATCCCCTATTCCCCAATTCATGACTCTCAACTTCGTTCTCGCTTCTGCATCGCCAGCACGACGGCGATTGCTGCAAAGTGTCGGCATCAACCCATTAGTGTGTGTCAGTCACTTTGATGAATCACAAATTCAACTGACAGATCCGATCGCCTTAGTTGAAAAATTAGCACAGTCGAAAGCAGAAGTCGTCCTCAAGCAAGTCCAGGATTCGCTGATCCTGGGTTGTGATTCGGTAATGGTTATCGACAACGAAATTCATGGCAAGCCGCGAGATCCCGATGAGGCATTTAGCCGCTGGCAACAGATGCGTGGCAATCGCGGTACTTTGTATACCGGACACGCACTCATCGATCAACGCCAAGGTAAAACGGTTATCCGCTGCGGCATCACCCAAGTGTATTTTGGTCGAGTTGCCGATGCTCAGATTCGGGCTTATATCGCCACTGGCGAGCCGTTGGTTTGTGCGGGGTGTTTCGCACTAGAAGGGAAAGGAAGTGCCTTTGTGGACAAAATTGAGGGCTGTCATAGTAATGTAATCGGACTGAGCTTGCCATTACTGCGATCGATGCTGGCCGAACTAGGCTACGATCTGAGCGACTATTGGTAAGTCCGATCGAGATCGTGGCGATTTAACGAAAAATCGCCACAACAGTTATAATCCATTACAACGATCGATCTGCATCGGACTGCGTTACGAGACGATCGATTACTGGTGAGTCCTGTTACCTTAAGACTATGATCTCCAGCGAAGAATTTCAACAACAGCTCCAATCCGGTCGAATTCAGGAAGCGTTAGCATTGGTGTCGCGAGATCCGACGCTGTTACAGAGAGGATTCACCCACGCGTTAGATATTACTACCCACTCGACACCAGATACCACTCCCGATCGCGATGTAACTAATGGATATCTGCGGACAAAAATTGACTTGCTCACAGGCGAAATCCACAACGAAGTCAGCCAAAACTTAGTTCTCGATCGAGCTAGCTATCTCAATCTCCAGCAATTACACATCACCCAAATTGTCGCCAGTTATCGCATCGTGCAAGGACATCTCGAACGGGTGAAAGCAATTTTGACAGCATTGTTACCAACGACGATCGCCCAGTCGCAGTCTGAAACTATTGCTGGGCAAGAACAGCTCGAATCGGGCGGGATGGGAGAGTTGACAGCGACATTACTGCAAACCCGGTTGACGCAATCGCTCTCAATGTTGACTGCAAATAATCACAATAGTGAGGCGGTCGCCGCGCCGAGCGATCGAATCTTTCAAGGGGATACAGCGAGCGCAGAACTCACTCCAGCAGCATCGATCGACTCGATCGCGCCAGTACGGATCGTCGATCTAGGAGAATTTGATGAGATCGATTTGTCAGTCTGTGAAGATGATGAAATCTGGGAAGAATGGGTCGAAGATGATGACTTTCCACCAGAATCGGTCATGCCGCAACCCACACGCGTGCCAGAGCTAAAACTCCCCGACATTCAAGAACATTGGGTGCGCCGACCGCTCAGTCCGATCGATGTCAAACCGATCGTCCCGCGTGCTACACCTATCGCGATCGATCCTGCCGAACGCTGGGAAAAATTCGTGCCTGAATATATCGACATCGATACCACCAATACCGATCGATCGCAGCCCAATCGAACGCTCGATCCGAGTGGCATGGATCGACTCCTGGCAAATCTCGTAAACAAGACCACAGATCGAGATCGTCACGCTGCCAGTCAGCAGCCAGAACACGACAACTAGACCCCAACCGAACCGATCTGGACGGATATTACCGCCAGAAAATTATGAGAGGGTGGCTTAAGACTTCGTTACAATAGGAGTAACCGATCGACACACAGTTCGATCGACTCAGATTTAGAGGTCGCTGTTATGAACGGTAATATCCGCGTTGGTTCCTTATTTGGCATTCCCTTTTATGTCAACCCTTCCTGGTTCCTAGTCTTAGGGCTAGTCACCTGGAGTTATGGTGAAGGTTTAGCGGCACAATTCCCCGAGTTGCTAGGTGGCATCCCCTTATTATTAGGCTTGATTACTGCCTTGCTGTTGTTTGGCTCGGTATTAGCCCACGAGTTAGGGCATAGCTTCGTTGCCATCCGCCAAGGAATCGATGTTCGATCGATTACCTTATTCATATTTGGTGGCTTAGCTAGCCTAGAAAAAGAATCTGACACACCAGCAGCAGCCTTTTGGGTTGCGATCGCCGGGCCGGCGGTCAGTCTATTATTAGCCGGACTACTGGCGACACTTGGTTTTACCGCCCATCTGACTGGCCCCGTGGCGGAAATTGTTGCAGTACTAGCAGCCATCAATCTATCGTTGGGCTTATTTAATCTGATCCCTGGCTTACCCCTCGACGGTGGGAATATCCTCAAAGCGATCGTCTGGAAAATAACGGGCAATCCTTACAAAGGTGTTAAATTTGCCAGTATTGTCGGTCAACTATTTGGGTGGGTCGCGATCGCCTCTGGGTTGATTCCATTGCTACTATACGGCAGCTTTGATAATATCTGGAATTTGTTAATCGGTTCGTTCCTACTCCAAAATGCTGGTAAATCTGCCCAGTTTGCCCGAGTCCAAGAGCGGCTAGATGGCTTGACAGTAGCCGATGCCATCACGCCCAACAGTCCGATTATTGCTGAAGATATCTCCCTGCGGGAGTTTGTAGACCGTCGCACACTCGCTGGTAGCAACTGGCAGAAGTTCCTCGTCACCAACGAGCGTGGTTACTTAGTGGGCGAACTCGCACTAGATGTACTCAAGACTATTCCCACCGAGCAGTGGTCGGAGACTTTAGTTAGCCAACTGATGAAGCCAGTCGAATCATCGACAATTATTGCGGCAGATATCTCGTTGTTACAAGCGATCGAGCAACTAGAATCCAAACAGGTGAATGCTCTGAGCGTTACCGATCGCGATGGGATGTTAGTCGGACTCTTGGAAAAAGCCGCTGTAATTAACCTCCTGCAACGTCAACCGCAAGTTACTCCTGCTTAACGAACGTCAGTTCGGGTTAAGGATATTGGCTCCGCTCGGGCATCGCCTGCGATTGAAATCGAGGCTAGTGGCACAAAGTCCGCCTTCGCGGACTAAGATATATAGTCCGAGAAGGCGGACTTTGCATCATGAGCCGAGACTTCAGTCTCCAGGCTCCTCTTAACCCGAACTGACGTTAACGAGTTAAAAAATACCTAAAAAAAGGCCCGATCCATTCGATCGGGCCTTTTTTTATAGCGATCTTTTAGGCAGGAATAAACTTCATCGAAATCCCGTTCATACAATACCGCAATCCTGTCGGTTTCGGCCCATCTTCAAATACATGACCTAGATGTCCGCCGCAGCGACTGCAATGAACTTCCGTCCGTTTGACAAATAACATCCGATCGACCGAAGTTTCGATCGCGCCGGGAATCGGATCGTTGAAACTCGGCCAGCCAGTGCCACTATTAAACTTGGTATCCGAAACAAATAAAGGTAAATCGCAACCAGCACAGGCAAAAGTACCTTTACCATATTCTTTATCGAGAATACTAGTGCCAGCTCGTTCCGTACCGTGCTTCCGCAATACGTTGAACTGTTCGGGCGTTAGAATTTTCCGCCACTCATCTTCAGTTTTTTCGATCTCAAATTTTTCTGGTTTAGTTGCCATTAGTAGCGATTGTTTGGGTAAAATACTCAGTCCGTTAGTAGCACCAATTGCAATTGGTACCGCTGATAAAAAAGTTCGTCTTTGCATCTGTAAGAATCGTCAAATTTGTAACAACAATACTTTTCAGAACAACTCAGTCGATCGATTCAGCATTACTTGTATTTTAACAATTATCTCAACAGTAATGGCACGAATTGCCGGATCTAATCGCGAGCGCGCTAATTAATATTTTCCATCCACACCTCGCGCGGCAATCGATACAAACAATGTTCCGCCAGCGGATGTTGTGGCGGTAAGCTTGGATGCAAAAATGTGTCTGGGGCTATTTTCATGTGTAACCGTTCCATCACCGCACGGGAGCGGCGATTGCATACTGCGGTAAATGAGACGATTTCGTCTAGATCGAGCGTTTCAAAGCCAATACTCAGAGCGCTCCGCGCCGCTTCGGAAGCATAGCCTTTGCCCCAGTAGTCAAAGCCTAATCGCCATCCAACTTCCACGCATGGCGAACAGGGTAATTCTGGTGCGGGAACGTTCAACCCGACAAATCCAATAAATTCTTGAGTACTTTCGATTTCGACAGCCCACCACCCCCAACCTTTATCGGAAATCTTCGACTGGATTCGCAGCAACATGGCATCGCTGGCAGCTCGATCGAGTAAATTGGGGAAAAATTCCATTACGCGCGGATCGGCATTTAAACGGGCCAATGGCTCCCGATCTGCGTCGCGCCACTGACGCAACCGTAAGCGTTCGGTACTAAATTCAATTGGTACTGCCATAAATCATGCTCCAACGTATACATCTTCCCCCAATCCCCGACTCATGCGACTCGACTTTAACCATGAGCGGGAACAGCGCATGAGAACCGATCGAAAGATGGCGTAGAGTCAATTCATTGAGATATTCTACGCCAACCGATCGTCCAGATTTAACGAAAATTAAAGTCAGTGACTTGACAGAGATTGACATCTCTTTCTTCCACTACCGCACCATTCCGAAAAACGGCTTTAAGGTCGTGCATACAGCCCTGAGCGTCATTACCAAACGTGAGTTGAAAAATCTGTCCGGGTTCTAAGATGTCTGAGTGCAAGACATCTTCTTCCCAATCATTCGTGCCAGATGAAGAAACGAACAACCTGACGATCGGGATGCTAGACAGGTTATGGATTCTAAAATCTTGTCTCCCAGCAACAGCCGCATTAGCCAGCAAAGCGATGGTAGGCAAGACTAAAGCAGCAGTTAAGCTGGTACGAACTATTTTCATTTGCATCGGTAACAATCTCTAAAATTGAACCCCAATATTTTAACAATACCGATCTATTTACGCCTTAAAAATAATAATCTTTGCAGATTTTAAGTATATTGGCTACTACGGTGTATCGGGTGACAAACATCGCGAGCCAGATTATTTTGATGTCTTCTCTCGCCCGATCTCCGGTACGATCGTTAACTAAATTGATGGTTCGATCGACTTCTCCTAGCTACCACAAACTTATAGCAGCAGACAATCTTTGCTGCGAACCACCACTTTTAAGTAAGCTAGCCATCACCCATGAATTTTAGTTATTGCCGAGCGCGATCGAAGATATAGTGAAGGCAAGACTTAACTGCCAATGCCCCTTTAATTTCCCATGCCCAGACTAGCATCACTCTGGAAATCGATCGTCAGCCGTAGCTTACCGTGGGGAGTAGTAACAGTTTTGGGTGTCAGTTTGGGGGTGACGGGACTGGTTGTCGGCGCTAAAAATCTCGGCTGGCTGGAGATGGGCGAACTAACTGCTTACGACAGTAGCATTCGCTGGCGCAAGGTATTACCCCCCGATCCGCGCTTGCTGATCGTCGCAATTACCGAAGAAGATCTCAATCGGCAAGGAATCTGGCCGCTACCCGATCGGACGATCGCGCGCACGATCCAAAAACTTACTGATGCCAAAGCGAGTATTATCGGCTTGGATGTATTTCGGGCTACCCCCGTCAATCCCGGACATGCCGAGCTAGTCAAAATCTGGGATAACAACGATCGCATCATTCCCGGCTGTCACCATCGCAATCTCAAACATCCCGGCATCGCAGGCCCACCGGGAATTCCCGCTCAACAATTAGGGTTTGTGGATATTTTGGTCGATCGCGATAGCATCGTCCGCAGAGCGTTATTATTTATGTCTCGCGACTCCAAATCGCCGTGTTCGAGCGAGACGGCATTATCGCTCCAAGTCGCGCAAGAATATCTCCTGCGCCAACATCAACTTCAGGGTCGATTCACCTCAGATCGGCAGTTTCAGATCGCCACAACCCAGTTTCACACTATTTCCGGTAATGATGGGGGTTATCAAGCTGCCGAAACCGGCGGCTATCAGATCTTACTCAACTATCGATCGCCGAATAATGTTGCCCCGATCGTCAGCATTACGGATGTATTGGCAAACAAAGTCGATCCGCAGTTAATTAAAAATCGGATCGTGCTGATCGGTTCGACTGCCAGTTCGCTCAAGGATGAGTTTATGACTCCCTATAGTGAGGGTAAAGCTGAAGATGCCACCATGCCAGGAGTGATCCTGCACGCCCAAATTACCAGCCAAATTCTCAGCGCAGTGTTGGACAAACAACCGCTGTGGTGGTTTATTCCCGAATGGCAAGAAGGCATCTGGATCGGTGGCTGGTGCCTGCTCGGAAGTACGATCGCTTGGTATATTCGCCATCCCGTGAGATTATTAGTCGCCATCGGTGGTGCGACACTATTACTAGTGGGCGGATTTGCGATCGCGATCGGGCAGACGGCTTGGCTTCCCCTGGTCAGTCCAGCGATCGGCTTAATTGTCAGCAGCATTGGGGTTTTGGGCTTAACTAGCTATCGCACCCAGCAGCAGCAACAGGAGCTAGCGAGTTTAGCCAGCGATCGAGCGCAGATTATCGTCGAACTCAAACAGTTACTGAGTCAGAGTGCGCCGCCCCTGGCACTGCCAGCCGCAGTAACCGAAACGCAGCTCGATCCACTGGAGACGACGCTACCCGAACGCACGACGAAGCTAGATCCCAACTCAACCGTTCCCGATCCAGAACAGCCAACGCTCAACCAAAATCGAACCCCGAGCGTCCTCAGTGGCGCAATGCCCCCCAATTACCTTTTGGATGGACGCTATCAGGCAGAAGCGACGCTCGGTGCTGGTGGCTTTGGGGTAACTTATCTAGCGCGGGATACCAAGCTTCCTGGCAAACCCCAATGTGTCATCAAGCAACTAGTCCCAGCACGGCGGGATGCTAATTTTGTTAATTTAGCGCGGCGATTATTTAAAACCGAAGCAGAGACACTCTCGCGGTTGGGACATCATCCACAGATTCCGCATTTGCTGGCATATTTCGAGGAAAAACAAGAGTTTTATTTAGTTCAAGAATTTATTGATGGTACGCCACTCGATCGCGAGTTGGAGGGTGCGACAGCGCCTTGGAGCGAGGAGCGCGTTTTGGATCTATTGCGGCAGTTATTGCCCGTTTTGGGCTTCATTCACAGTCAATATGCGATCCACCGCGATCTCAAACCAGGTAATATCATTCGCGCTCGAGATTGGGGTAAATTAGTGTTGATCGATTTTGGCGCAGTCAAGGAGATTCACCCCCAAGCGGCAATCGATGGCGATCGGACGATCGCGATCGGCACCCGTGGTTATACGCCGCCCGAGCAATATGCAGGTCAGCCGAATTATAGTAGCGATATCTATGCTCTGGGCGCGATCGCGATCGAGACATTGACAAACATTCATCCCCGCTATCTCCCCGTAGATGAAACTACTGGCAATCTCATCTGGCAAGATCGCGCCACTGTCAGCCCCGCACTGGCTAAAATTCTGGATAAGATGGTTGCTTATCATTTCATCACTCGCTATCAGTCAGCTACAGCGGTATTGATGGATTTAGCCGAGATCGAGACTGTATAATTTAGCAATCTTCGCAAACACACAAATAGGGGAGAATCAAATCGAATCGATCGACTCTCTCGATCCGCTACTATAAATCAATAGAACAATGGTCGATCGACAGTTCGACCAAACCAATCTTCTCGACGCATGTAAATTAATTAAAAAATACTTGCTGCATAAATTTTCTGGCGATTTTTACAAAGACCAAGCCTCGATTATTCTGTTCAAAAATATCATTACAGATACAACAACTTCAGTTCCTATGCAACAGGATTACCCTTAAAAAAGTCATGGTGTAACACTATGAATTTCGAGAAGATGTTGTACCGCAATTCAACAATGCCAGAATTTCTGGGGATGGGTAAGCTGTGGATTTAGATGTCGATCGATAAATTTTCTCCACTATTTCCACTCATCGCTGGGTACTCAAATCAGGTGTCTAAAGTCAATCCTCTGTAACGCATATTATCCAAAATCCAGATCGAGATGTCATTTGACTGAATAATGGTACCTTACGCGCCAAAATAGCATATTCTCTGGAGATATTTTCCGCGCTATTCCTCACAAAAATGTTCATATAAGAACATTTTGATTTTTTAAATAGGTACATCCCAGCGGCAGATTTCAAATCTGAAAAGTATCAACCGCAGATGGTTTTACCAATCCATTCTCACTATTCGGCTCGATTCTCACCAGCCAAGATCGGATATTGAATGATTCTTTCCAGTCAGTAATTGACAAGATAGCTTTTAATGGTAACACTCCAATCGCATCATCATTGACGATCGCACAAGGTCTAGTCTTTCTAATGTCACTCTCAACCATACTACTAAAACCAACCTGAGATCGTCTGCACTACCAGCCAACCATTCAATCCGACAATAATAGTCGCAACTCCATAGGCTAACACCTTCAGCCAGCGGGGATTGACAAATTCACCCATTAACTGACGATCGCTGGTAAACATAATTAGCGGAATGACCGCAAATGAGAGTTGTAAACTCAAGACTACCTGACTCAAAATCAGCAAGCTAGTCGTACTGCCTTCGCCAAACCACACGATCGCGATTAATGCAGGGACGATCGCCAGCGCGCGGGTAAACAACCGTCGCAGCCAGGGTTTTAGCTTCAGATGGAGAAAACCTTCCATCACGATTTGACCCGCCATCGTCGCCGTGAGGGTGGAATTTTGGCCGGAGGCGAGTAAAGCGATCGCAAAAATCGCACTGGCAGGGCCGACACCTAACATCGGTGATAATAATTTATGAGCATCTTGAATCTCGGCAATATCGTGTTTGCCACCAACATGAAATACTGCCGCTGCTAAAATCAGAATTGCTGAATTAATGAATAAAGCTAATGATAAAGCTACCGTCGAATCGATCGTCCCAAATTTAATCGCCTCGCGTTTTTTAGTTGGCGTATCTTGCCAATTGCGGGTTTGGACGATCGAGGAATGAAGATATAAATTGTGCGGCATTACTGTCGCCCCCAAAATACCGATCGCCAGATACAATGCTTCGGGATTTCTGACGATTTCAGCTTGCGGGATATAGCCTTGCAAAACGCTACCGAAATCGGGACGCGCAAAAATTAATTCGGCAATAAAACAGCCGCCGATGAGGGCAATTAACGCGATTACCAAGGCTTCGATATACCGGAAACCGCGATGTTGGAGAAATAATAATACAAAGACATCTAAACCCGTCAGACAAACCCCGATCGCGAGTGGCAATCCAAATAACAGTTGTAAGGCGATCGCGCTACCTACCAGTTCGGCCAAGTCACAAGCGGCGATCGCGATTTCACACAACACCCACAACCCAAAACTTACAGGTCTGCTAAAATTATCCCGACAAGCTTGGGCTAAATCGCGACCAGTTGCTACCCCCAGTCGCACGCACAGTGCTTGTAACAAGATTGCCATCAAATTTGATAGTAGGATGACACTCAGGAGACTATAGCCAAATTTAGAACCGCCAGCCAGATCGGTCGCCCAGTTCCCTGGATCCATATAGCCCACCGACACGAGATACCCCGGCCCGCCATAGGCAAGTAATTTACGCCAAAAGCCGCCGCGTTCTGGTACGGCGATCGATCGATGCACTTCTGGCAGTGAGGGTCTGTGTTCGGCTTGCATCATGACGGAATCTCAAAATTGCTTCACACTTTTTAATCTAACATAGAGCGAGTGAAAGTGAAAGAATTATGAGAATACGAGCAGCGGCCTGCGGCTGGCTTAAATGGTAGCGATTTTGGATTCTGGGCGATCTTCGGAAAAATATTTGCCGATAAACCGCTCCCGCTCTGAAAAATTTCTTGGTCTAACGACAGCCAAGCATTCGATCGAATGCTCAAGACCCGATGCTTGCTGGTGTAACCAGTCTAGACAAAATCGTCTCACAGGCCAGACTGACACCATCCTCGGCACTGACGAGCCGACCGATTTCTTCAGCTCTAGTCGCATAACTAGGATCGGTTAGCAATGCGCTCAATTCTTTAACAGCGCGGTTGACAGTATAGTTTTCGCGGGAAATCGTGCGCGACACTCCCAACCGTTCGGCGCGAGCGGCATTATCTGGTTGGTCGTGACTGTAAGGCATAATTAATGTCGGACGACCCGATCGCAATCCCTGAGCCGTGGTACCGATACCGCCTTGATGGACGATCGCTGCCGCATGCGGAAAGATTTGGGAATATGCAGCATAATCGATCGCGATTAGCTCTGGTGGCAGATGTTCTGGTGGGGGATTGGTGCCGATGAGCAACACCGCGCGGCGATTTAACCGAATTGCGGCTTCGATACTCACTTGAAAAAATCGACCGGGAGCGACGACAGCAGCCGAGCCGAGGGTAAAGACGATCGGGGGCGCTCCTGCTGCTAAAAATCGCTCTAACTCGTCAGAGAGCGATCGCTCGACCCCACCATCATAAACGGGAAACCCCGTTTGCACGGTATGTGGCGGCCAATCGGGTTGTGGCGCACCGACAATTGCTGAAAATAACGCTAAAACTAGCTCTGGTGAATACTTCGCATCGATAATCGGATTGCCCCCGATCGGCGCTAACCCCACTTCTTGGCGGAGGTGGCGGACTGGATCGCCCCAATTGCGAGTCACAATCTTCGCAGCATCCCGAATCAGGCGATTTACCTTTGGCCCCAACGAGCGAAATTTGGCGACAAATGGATACGGCGGCAACACAAACGGATCGTAAGCCGAAAAAAACGAACCAGGAGCCAAGATGCCGGTAGCCCAGTCAAGATCGAGCATTTCCGCCACTAACGGCGCAGCAAAGACAACCTCATGTGCAACCATAAAATCTACACCCTTTGCCGCTGCTAGCAAATGGTGGTAATTGTCGCGTAAATTTACCATCAAATAATCTTTGAAGACGCGCTCCGTCCCCTTTTGGCGATCCATCATCATGGCCACCATTTCCGGATCGGCGACGTTTATAAAATCTTCACCCAACGGCTGGAACTCAAACCCCACAGCTTCGATCGCCGGTTGATAGTCTTTTATCGTCACAAATACAATCTCGTGACCCCGATCGCGCAATCCTAACCCCAGCGCGATATACGGATGGAGATCGCCCAGCGAACCCAAGGTCGTTAACAAAATTCGACTCATGACTGTACTTGATTTAGACGATGATCTGCTTGCGATAAGATATGGATCGGCCATCGATCGGTCATCAAATCGCGATTGGTAACGAGCGAATAGTGTAAGGACTGGTCGCGGCAACCAACAGCCAGAAGTACGATCGTTCGCCGATCGTATTTCTAGCTATTCCTAGTCGCGATCGTTAGAGAAAGAGCTAGAACCGGTCATCATTTCTTCAAGTTCCATGCGTTGTTCCATTTGGCGCAAGAAGTAACCCGTCATCATCGCCGAACCCAGGAGGCTGGCTAGATTATCTCGATCGGTAGTTACTTGTACGCTAAAGCCTTCGCTGGGTAACATCCCCAAGAGACCTTGGATGTTATGGGTGATAATATCTTTTACCTGTGGAGTAGTGGCCTTAGCAATTTGGGCTAAGACTTCTGGGGATTGATGTTGAAGATACTTGAGTAATTGATTTACTTGAGCCTCTTCAGATTTATGTTCCAGAAAATCAGGATTAAATGCCATTATGACTTAAATGGAGCGAGGTTGTGATTGGTTTAGTGCAGGCGATCGTCGCGATATTTCTATGATACTGTGTTGTCGCGCAGAATAAAACGCGGTAGATCCCGATCTTATTGTGCCCTCAGAACGGTTATCCACACACATAGATCTCAATTTTGGCAGCAGGTGCGGGGAAAGTTCGACCAGAACTAAGTTGCTAATTCCGACTCTGGTAGCGATTCATTTGACTCGGTAGTGAAATCCACCCCATCGGTTGGCGGGGCAATTTCAGCGATTTGTGGAGAGAGTGGCAAGTCGTTAAGTTCGTAGGTGCGATGAAATTTGTCTGTGACCTGGAGCAGCGAAGATCGACTTCCAGATTGGCGGCGTTTGCGGACGAAACCGATTTCGACGAGTTCTTGAACGTGCTGATACGCGCCGCTACCTCTTAATTCTACCAGTTCTGATTGCGAGATCGAGCCTTTAATCGCGATCGCGGCCAAAGTCCGCAACGCACCCGTACCGATTTCGGACGGAATCATTTTGTCGATCAATGGCTGAAAGGAGCTACGCAATTGGAGTGCGTAACCAGTTGGTGTTTCGACGACTTCGAGGGCGCTATCGCGATGTGCGTAGTCATCCATGAGTTCGATCGTCGCATTTTCTGCTGCATCCCGATCGCAGCCAGCGCATTCAGCGATAACCGCTAAATCGAGCGGTTGTCCCTTGAGATATAAAATAGCTTCAATTTGACTGGCGAGACGAAACATCGAGTTAATTATGCTGCGAGTTAGCCATTATCATAGAGTGAGTTGGCACGCGATCGTTATTCGATTAGCAATAATTCATCGTTGTCTGCGGCCATTTCATCGAGAGATTGCCAACCTGGTTGCCATTGGGTGCGATCTTTGATGGCTTGGGCGTTAATCCAAAACCTGACTGTGGGGTCACAGGATGAGACCATTTCGGCAAAGACCCACTGGCCTTCATGTTTGCGATTGACTACCTGAAAATGTCGCCACCCCCACATTTTTTGGGTTGCCGTCCATTTAGAGCCGAGGAGATGAGGAAATTTTTGTTTTTTTGCCACGGAATGCCGTCAATACCACCGCAGCTAGTATAACTAATTCGATCGAGACTATGACGAAGTATCATCTCCCAGGAATTATCGCGGGCTATTCGCGGGGGAATTTTTTGATGGCGGAGGAGGATGAAGCTCTTCAGTGGTACTCTAGCAGCGAACACGCGCTGATTCCGCTCGACGATCGCTTTCGCTATCCTACCTCGCTGCGGCGGGTCATCAACCAATCGCGGTTTACCGTGCGGATTAATGGCGATTTTCGATCGGTAGTAGCGGGTTGTGCCGATCGAGATACTACCTGGATTTCGGACGAACTGCAGGAGATTTATTGGGAATTGTACCAGGCTGGCTGGGCATATAGTTTTGAAACCTGGCAAGGTACCGAACTAGCGGGTGGAGTGTTGGGAATTGCGATCGGTGGTGCATTTATCGGTGAATCGATGTTTTTTCATATTTCTGAAGGATCGAAAGTCGCGATGGTAAAATTGGTCGAACATCTGCGCCAACAAAACTTTAGTATCTTCGATGCCCAGATGCTCAACCCACATCTCGAACGTTTTGGTGCATATACGATCGATAGTAATCGCTATCAAAAATTACTCCAAGTCGCGATCGCTCAAAAGCGCAAATTTAACAGCGCGCCCCATCTAGAACCTTAATAAAATTAGATCGATCGGATTTTCTTCATCAGTTTTATGCCTGCCACAGTTCGTCGAAATCGATTTTGGTATGCGATGGCGATCGTGTTGGTCATCGTACTAGGGATCGCATCGCGCCGCTATCCTCAAATATTCCCAACCGCACTTGGCAAATATCCCGGCGATGCCCTGTGGACGATCGTGGTTTTTCTGCTGGGATGCATTATTTTACCGCGCGTTAGTACTCTTAAAATCGCGGCATCAGCCTTGGCAATATCTTACATCGTCGAGTTGGGTCAGCTTTACCAAGCACCCTGGATCGTGGCAATTCGGCAGACAACGATCGGACATCTCCTTCTGGGTTCACAGTTTGCCTGGGAGGATCTAGTTGCTTATACCATCGGTGCGGCGATCGCCATGTTAGCAGAATTGGGCTTATTCGCCTCAAACCCAAGAACTAAATAGCCGCCACGCAGAATGGTAAGATGGCTGGTATTGGCATCTTGTTAGCAGAGCCGCTCGATTCTTCTTCAGAGCATCCGAGCCAAACGAGCGCAGCGCCAGTCTTGAAAATATAAAAAATATTTATGAAAATTCTATTTGTTGCGGCTGAGGCTGCACCCATTGCGAAAGTTGGTGGGATGGGCGATGTGGTAGGTGCGTTGCCTAAGTTCCTTCGCAAAATGGGTCATGATGTGCGGATTTTCATGCCTTATTATGGCTCGTTGGTGGGGAAATTAGATATTCCCTATGAGCCAGTTTGGTGGGGATATGCGATGTTCAATCACTTCGCTGTCTATGAAACCGTCCTCCCTGGTACCGACGTTCCCTTGTACCTGATGGGGCATCCTGTCTTCGATCCGCAGCGGATTTATGGTGGTGAAGACGAAGACTGGCGCTTTACCTTCTTTGCGAATGGTGCAGCTGAGTTCTGCTGGAACCATTGGAAACCCAATCTGCTCCACTGTCACGACTGGCATACTGGCATGTTGCCGGTGTGGATGCACCAAGATCCCGATATCAGTACTGTCTTTACGATTCACAATTTAGCTTATCAAGGGCCGTGGCGGTGGTATCTGGAGCGAATTACCTGGTGTCCGTGGTACATGCAGGGGCATAATACAATGGCGGCGGCGGTGCAATTTGCCGATCGGGTGAATACAGTTTCGCCGACTTATGCCGAGCAAATTAAGACGATCGAGTATGGTGAGACAATCGAAGGATTGCTCTCGTTTATTAGTGGGAGGCTGTCGGGAATCGTCAATGGCATCGATACGGAAGTCTACGATCCGACCAACGATCCAGCTTTAGTCAAAACTTTTAGCGCTAAAACGCTCGCAGATCGCGTTGAAAATAAAGCCGCACTGCAAAAAGAAATCGGCTTGACCGTAAATCCCGATACCTTCCTAGTGGGAATGGTATCCCGCCTGGTAGAACAAAAAGGTTTGGATCTGATGCTCCAGACACTCGATCGCTTTCTGGCTTATACCGATGCTCAATTTGTGATCTTGGGTACGGGCGATCGCTATTATGAAAATCAATTATGGCAATTAGCTTCGCGCTATCCAGGGCGGATGGCAACTTATCTGATGTATAACGAGTCGCTGTCGCGGCGGATCTATGCTGGATCGGATGCGTTCTTGATGCCCAGTCGATTCGAGCCATGCGGCATCAGTCAGATGTTAGCGATGCGCTATGGTTGCGTCCCGATCGTCCGCCGCACTGGTGGCTTGGTAGATACCGTCACCCATCACGATCCGCAGCATCATCAAGGCACGGGATATTGTTTCGATCGCTATGAAGCATTGGATCTCTATACCTGCATGGTACGCGCTTGGGAAAGCTTTAACTACAAGCCACAATGGGCGGAACTCCAACAACGCGGCATGGACAGCGATTTCAGTTGGCGTAAGTCAGCGATCGAGTATGAGGAGCTTTATCAGTCAATTATCAACGTTTAAATTGGAGCGTTAGAAATATTTACTTGGAGATGGGTATATTTATGGTAGCTTTACGAAATAGTGTTAACTAGATCGGGCTTAAGTTGCAATGAATAACTCCATTTCCAACTCTCGGCGTACTTTCGTTAAATTCGGCGTTGGTGTTTTAGGTACTGGTGGTCTGACAGCACTACTTGGGAACAAGCTGCTGGCAGATGTACCTAAAACTAACCAAAAGAGCGGTTTAGCTCCAGATTTAGCCTTAGCTGAATTGATGCGTGGCAATCAACGATTTACCGATCGCAAAGCCAAACATCCCAATCAAGATCTTAGTAGGATTTTATCGGTTTCCAAAAAACAACAACCATTTGCCGCAATTCTCGGTTGTGCTGATTCGCGAGTCCCATTAGAAATAGTCTTCGATCGTGGGATTGGCGATCTATTTGTCGCCAGAGTTGCTGGCAATACTGCAACCGATGAAATAACTGGCACCCTAGAATATGGCACCCTAGTTTCCGGCGCTAAGGTAGTGATGGTGCTAGGGCATAAAAATTGTGGTGCGGTTAGAGCGACGATCGATAATCAAGCCGTACCAGGTAAGATCGGTAGCTTATTAACCCTCATCAAACCAGCAGTAGCGTCAACGAAAAGTCAATCCGGAGACAGACTTAAAAATGCTGTTGTTGCTAATATCAAAAATCAAGTAGACCGCTTGAAATCCTCGGAAGTTATCTCCAAATTAATCGCTGAAAATAAACTCAAAGTAGTCGGCGGTTACTATGATTTAGATAATGGCATGGTTACGTTGATTTAAAAATTTAAACTCAATCGCTGGAAATACCTTTGACAATTCGATTGAGCCGAACGTGGCTGATACTTTTTTGCCGCCTTAAGTCTCTCTCTTTACAACATTCCGGAAGCACAACTATCTACCCCACCAATCCATTCGATCGCTTTCATCATCGAGTGGTACTTTTCTGAATTACCTTGCTCTTTAAATAATTTGGCTGCCCACCGAAAATCGATCAGCGCTTCTTGTTCGCCATATAATTCTCGATAAGCATAGCCACGATTGGAAAAAGCGATGGCAAAATCGGGCTTGAGTTCGATCGCTTTATTGTAGTCGGCGATCGCACTGATATAATCTTTAGCTAAGTACTGCAAAAAGCCGCGACGGTAGTAAGCAATTGACAAATTGGGGTCGAGTTCGATCGCGCGGTTATAGTCTGCCATGGCGCTATTACCATCACCCAACCGATAATAAGCCACTCCGCGATAGCAAAAAGCCAATGCATCGCCAGGATTGAGTTGAATTGCTTGTGTATATCGATCGATGACTGCAGCATAATCTCCGTTTTTAGATCTGGGCTGAGCCGAGGATGTCGCTCGCTGCTCCTGCTGTTCGAGACGCTGCTCTAACACAGAAACTTGGCTAACTGTTGTCGGAATTTCTGCAACGGAGGAGGTTTGCTGAGCCATGATTTTGCGTGGTTGAGTGGTCGATTGTAGTCTTAAATTCAATTACTGAATATGCATTAGACTGCAACCATAACCTGTGCAAATTGAATTGACAGAGAGCTAAATCACAACTTTTTAACTTTTCGATCTGTCGATGAATGTGACGATCGAAAACGCTCTAGATTGGCAATTTTTGTAGCGACAATTCTTACAGTTGATAATTCAAGCCGCTCTGAAGTTTTTAGTAAAAAATCTTAAATATGGATGTGTCCATCAGGCATAATCGTCCCGGCAAGATTGGCACCCATCAGCCGCACCATAATCTTCGTTCCCACCTTGATCTTTGCCCCAGTCATATCGGCACCGCTGAGATCGGCACCGCTGAGATCGGCACCGATGAGATTGGCACCCCGGAGATTGGCACCCCGGAGATTGGCCTGCAATAAATTTGCCCTAAATAAATTAGCTTTTTGCAAATTTGCACCCTGGAGATTGGTGCCATGCAAAAAGGAATCCTGAAGATCGGTATCGCTGAGATTGGCATTAGTTAAGTTCCGACCTGAAAGATCGCGCTCGTTGAGGCTGGTACCGCTCCAATCTACACCAGTGAGATCGGGACGCTGATAAGGGGTGCGCGGTGGTGTTTTGGTTTTGTGATGGCGGTTTGCTTCTCTAGTTGCTTGTGCTGGTGCGGCACCGTTTGATTTTGCAGTTGCTGGCTGTGGCTCTGGCTGTGGCTCTACTTTTTGACTTTCTTCTGGTCTTGGCGGGGGTGTGCGGCGCGGTTGAGTGCGGGTTTGTTGTGCGGTTTGACGAGTCGTCGATCGAGTTGAAGCACTACCGTTAGCTGTACTACCATTATTACTAGCCCGATCGGTTTTGCCGTTGGACTGGTTTGCCGAATGTTCGCGCAATCGATCGCGTGCATTATTGATCTCTTGAAGCTTAGCGTGGGCTTTTTCCTGCAAGCGCGGCATATCCTTTGGCAATCGATCGGGATGCCAAACTAACGCTAAATCTCGATGTGCCTGGTTCACCTCTTCGAGTGAAGCTCCAGGCTCTAATTCGAGTGCTTTGTACCAACACTGTAGATCTTGCATCTATCTAAAGTAGCACTAATAACTTAGGAATTGGCTCTAGTCATAGATTAAATTAATATTTTTTATGTGTAGTCTGAAGCACGATTTGGTTGCTAAAAATTTGTTAGTGTTACTACCGAATTCGGCGCGTCGTTAGCCACTCGATCGTCTGTTCGCCCAAGCGGACATCATTTAACCGATCGATTTCCCGAATCCCCGTGGGACTAGTGACATTTACCTCAGTTAGATAGCCGCCAATGACATCGATTCCGACAAAATACAACCCCGCAGATTGTAACTTGGGCGCGATCGAGTTACACATTTCATCCTCCCGATCGGTAATATCGACTTTCGCACTGCGTCCACCTACTGCCATATTCCCCCGAAACTCCTTCCCGGTGGGAATCCGATTTACTGCACCCAAAGGTTTCCCATCGAGTAAAATAATCCGCTTATCCCCCTCCTTGGCGGCAGGGAGAAATTTCTGAATCATCACGGGTTCCCGGCCACGTCCCGTACTCACTTCAATCAGCGAATTGAAATTGCGATCGTCTGGTTCGAGCATAAAAATCCCCTCACCACCTTTACCACCCAAAGGTTTGAGGACGGCTTTGCCATGCGTCTCCAGAAACTGCCGAATCACGGCCTTGTCGCGCGATACGATCGTTTCTGTCATCCATTCGGCAAATTGCAACGCAAACATCTTCTCATTTGCCGCTCGTAAGCCATAGGGACTATTAACCACCAATGTTTGATTCGGATCGATACAGTCGAGAATATAGGTAGTGTAGAGATAAGGCACGTCCACAGGTGGGTCTGTCCGCATGAAGACAGCATCCATTTCTTCAAGTTGACTAAAAACCTCGTCGCCCAGCCGATACCATTCTTGCTGCGCCACCCAGCGCTCGCCTTGGAGTTCTACCGGAATGAGTTTGACCGATCGCAAGAAAGCCCATGCTTTACCGCCGACGACGCTCAATTTCTCGGCTTGAGTAATCCAGACTTCATGCCCCAGGCGATCTGCTGCTTCCATCAGCGCCACGCTGGTATCGTGGGTAGGATCGAGTTTGGCGATCGGATCGATAATAAATGCTAGTTTCATGCGTTCAGGGGATAAAAATCTCTCTGCTGAAATTTTAACAAAACTAGGTAGGTGAATAATTTATCCACTCCGTTATTACCGACAACCCAAGCTGTAACTGTTTATTGCATTAGTCGGATCCGTTAGTCATGCGGATCGTTAAATGGGAAGCGCCGCGAACGATCGAATGAGATTTCATTCGATCGTTCGCGGACATTTTTCGCTCTAGGATTTGTTGCCGATACTCCCAGATAATTAGCAATCCAATTTGTGAGCGTGGGATGCCCAGTAGCCGATCGCTAAACTGATACCGACACCCCATAATAACCATGCGGCGGCAAGTAAGAGTCCTGTCTGTGCCAGACCATACCAGTCTTGAAACCAAGTTAACGCAATGCCATCCAATAACATCGCCGTCAATGTCATTATTGCCACAGCACTCAACAGCTCTTCACCATCAATTTTACCAACTACGGCACCGATCCTGACTAAAACCCAAGCGATCGGAATGGAAGCAACAAACCATAACACAAGCCAGGGATTACCGTTGACAAACAATGATTCTCCTCCAAGCCGAATAAATAACAAAGCTTCAAACCAAAACGCCATCCCGAGCAGCACAAATAGTAGCGGGTTAGAAACTGTTTTCGGTTGTGTCATCTGAGTCATATTCTTCACTCCAAATATGTGCAAACTATTTCTTCAATCTTGACGACTCGCTCGATAATTACTTAATACTTTCTGACTGCATTTCGCTTTATACTTTGTTCTCGGCGGTATAGGAAAAACGGTAGAGCGCAAGAAAGCCCGATCCCAAATGTTAGTCCGATATAGAGTAAAACCCCTAGACGAGAAGATCCTAATCGTTTGAGTTCGATCGAGACAAAAGTAAAAAAGACGCTCGCACTAATCAGCAGATCGCTTGCCCAAGCAGTTGCAATATTATTGGCGAACGTGCGTTGGAAAAATAAGGTTGGAGACATTAGTGCGGAGGGATCTTGTAATATCCAAAACCAGGGTGCGATCGAACCCACGATCGCGAGTAACAGATAAAGTGTTTTGAGAGAGTTAAATGGGTGGGTTGTCGAGATATTTGTTGATGTTGACATCCTTTACTTAACCTCAATTCGGTATGTCACAATCTTGACAAAAAGGGATAATTAAAACAATTACCTGTGAGGTAATCGAAGTCATTATTTGTGTGAGTCTTGCTATGCAGCAACATCTAATTGCCATTGACGATCGATCGGATTCATTTGGAACGCTGCTCAAACAATGGCGAGATCGCCGCAATTTCAGCCAGCTCGATCTCGCTCTGAGCAGCGAAGTTTCCCAACGTCACATTAGTTTTCTCGAATCGGGACGCGCTAAACCCAGTCAGGAGATGGTGTTGCAATTGGCCACCGTTTTGGAAATTCCCCTTAGACAGCAGAATTTGTTATTGTCAGCCGCTGGATTTGCCCCGATTCACACCGAGACGGATTTATCGGCTCCAGAAATGGCTCCCGTGCGAAAAGCGATCGATCTAATGCTGTGTCAACACGAGCCATATCCAGCATTTGCGATCGATCGCTACTGGAATTTACTCCTAACTAATAACGGTGCCACGCGATTGCTCGGCGCGTTCATCGCTCCAGAAAAACTGCACAGTCTCTTCTATACCGACGGCAAGATTAATCTCATGCGGGTGATATTTCATCCCCAAGGGCTGCGTCCGTTTATAGTTAACTGGGAGAGCATTGTCGGCCATTCATTGCAACGACTGCATCGAGAAATGTTAATCGAGCGGGAAAGCGATCTTTCCACTGTATTGATGAATGAACTGATGAGTTATCCAGATGTCCATCGAATCTGGCAACTCGATCGTGATACCGCCCAATATACCTTGCTATTGAACACTCATTTTAAACGCGACGAGCTAGAGTTGAAATTCTTCTCCACGATCGCGACATTAGGCACCCCTTATGACATTACACTTCAGGAACTGCGACTCGAATGTCTATTTCCCGCAGATGAGGCAACAGAGCGCAATTGGCAACAGTTGTCTAGAGAATAAAGCCTCTGCTAGTGATGCGTAATGTCCGCCTGTCTCGGCGTGCTAGACCTCCAGGCGGACATTACTAAAACTATTCACTAAAACACTAATAACTTTGTTTTGATGCAAGATGTGAGACTAGTCTAACAATGGTGGTCGATCGAGTCTATTTTAACGATGCCATATCGATGACAAAACGGTATTTTACATCGCTTTTCACCAATCGATCGTAAGCTTCATTAATTTTCTGAATGGGAATAAGTTCGATGTCAGCGGTGATGTTGTGCTGACCGCAGAAATCCAACATCTCCTGAGTTTCCTTGATACCGCCAATCAGGGAGCCGCTGAGACTGCGCCGCCCAAAAATCAGGGTACCCACATTCAGGGACAGCGGTTCAGATGGTACACCCACTTGAGTGAGATTACCGTCGCGTTTTAATAAGAGGATATAGGCGTTGATATCATGTTGGGCAGATACGGTGTCGAGAATGAAATCAAAACTCTTAAGCTGCTTTTGCATCTCGTCCGCGTTCTTAGAATTGACGACTTCATCCGCCCCCAACCGCATCGCATCTTCAACTTTGTTCGATGAGGTAGTGAAGACCACTACATGTGCGCCCAAAGCCTTGGCTATTTTCACGCCCATGTGCCCCAGCCCACCGAGTCCGACTACACCCACCTTCTGACCTTTGGTGACATTGTGATAACGCATTGGGGAGTAAGTGGTAATCCCCGCACACAGCAACGGTGCAGTAGCTGCAAGATCCAAATTCGGCGGAACTTTCAATACAAAGGCTTCATCCACGACGATCCGCTCGGAGTAGCCACCATAGGTGATGCCGTTAGTATGTTTATCAGGAGAGTTGTAAGTAAAGACGGTATTGTCACAGAACTGCTCGAGATCCTCTTCACAGTTGGCACAAGTGCGGCAAGAGTCTACCATGCAGCCGACTCCAACGGTGTCACCTACTCTAAATTTCTGGACGTTTGCGCCAACGGCGATTGCCCGTCCGATAATTTCATGACCGGGTACGCAGGGATAACTGGTACCGCTCCACTCGCCACGGACGGTATGCAAGTCTGAGTGACAAACCCCGCAATAGAGGATTTCGATCGAGACATCATTTTGGCCGAGATCGCGGCGTTGAAGGTCGAATGGTGCCAGTGGTGTCGTAGCAGTTTGAGCTGCGTAGGCATGAGTTTTCATCGATTGTTCTCCTGATTATCTGGATGATTAACACGCAGTTAGGTGCGTCGATCGAAGCCGCAATTTGCACTAGAATTAGGTGTCTGTGCCAAAAAGCTCTAGGTACTAGTAAGCAGACTGAGCTGTTCTAAAAGTTGCTGCGCTGCTGGCGCAGAAGATGCGGGGTTTTGCCCAGTGATTAGCAGACCATCTTTGAGCACGTAGGGCTGCCAGTCGGCTACATTGGAATAAAGCCCACCGTTTTGTTTTAGCATATCTTCAACCAGAAACGGGACGATCTCAGTTAATCCGGCTGCTTGCTCCAATTTCAAAATTACCGCCAGCGATCGAGGTAATGGCGAACAACAGTGTGTTAACTAGCTCGATCTGCTGTCGGTGTCGTGCCTGTTAGTTGCCGAAACTGTTGACTAAAATGGCTGTGACTGCTAAATCCACATGCCAAAGCAATGTCTAGAATCGTGGGGGTGGGCACTCTTCGATCGGGTTGTTTCAATAATCGCTTCGCGCGTTCGATCCGTTGTTGGAGTAGATACTGATAAGGAGCGATGCCGATCGATTGTTTGAACTAATGAATCAATATAAAGTCTGCCGCCGAGATTATCTTGTTGCAATTCGGCTAGAAGCATCAGCCCAATCGCTTCGATCTGACGATCGCGAATCCGAAATTCAGGAATTAATTTCAAACGATCGGGATGACGATCGAAGGCTTCTGTCGCAACTTGTTGGATAAATCGATCTGCAATCCGAATTTGCATGAAGCGATCTTCACGATCCTACCGGGCAATAAACGTCGCCGCAGCAGGCGCGATCGCAATGTCACCCTTTCCATACAGCCCTGTATAAGTTTTACCTTTAGCGAGGCAAGAGACATTTACCTAATCTGAAGGGAAATGAATCAATTACGAGAAACATGGTACTAATTTTAGTCTTTTGGAGGCTTTATGACGGTCAATAATTACCTATTTTTTACATTAAAACTTTTTGCTGCATTGGGCTGTGGGCTGATAGCTGGAGTTTTCTTTGCCTTTTCAACTTTTGTGATGAAAGCACTTGCCCAGCAACCACCAGCACAGGGCATTGCCACCATGCAATCGATTAATATTACGGTAATTAATCCGTTGTTTATGGGCGTATTCCTGGGAACTATGGTGGTTTGTGTTTTATCGATCGTCTACTCACTATCACATTGGCAACAACCCGATACTATTTACCTGCTGGTTGGCAGCTTACTCTATCTCATCGGCACATTCGGCGTGACAATCGCATTCAATGTACCGTTAAATGACTCGCTGGCAAAGGTTGCTCCACATAGCTCTGATGGTATGAAACTTTGGGCTACATACCAAGTCAGTTGGACATTCTGGAATCACGTGCGGACGGCAGCAGCAATTGCCGCAGCCGCGATATTTATTTCGAGATAGCTGATTTCCCGAACATTAGTCTCATCCTTTTTGGAGATGAGCATCCGATCGTCTGAGTTGTTAGCTTGGCTAACAATGTTAATTAGCATCGCGATCGGGCTTAATGGCGGCAGCGTTATCGGATGTCTAGCAATACTGCACTCGATCGCATTATGCTATTTTTCCTGAAGCAGTGGTAAAAATTTCTGAATTAAACCGATCGAGATCGCCGGAAGTTCTAGGTGGGGTGTTAGTCTGGTGTCATCGAGGTATTCAAAGGCGCGAATTACAGTGGGATTAATTTGGGCAAAGCGTCGCCCTAGCTCTGGACTGGTATACTCGGTTTTCTGCCCATAAATCAGCGCGGTTGGGGTAGTCAGCTGAGGAATATACTGCGCTAGATCGAAACTCAAATCGCCCCGGACAAATGCCAGTGCTGCGTATTCCGCGTTAGGTTGCTGTGCTGATTGGAGGTAAGCTTCGACAATTTCGGGATACACGCGATCGCTGCTGGCAAACTGCCGTTGCTCCAGAAAACTACGAATGCCAATGCTAGTGGCAATCCCAGTGCTATAAAAGACGCGATCTAAAATCGGCGTTCTTACCACCTGAGCAAAGAAGTCTTGCGAATAGTTGCGTCCGAAATCATTTAATCCGGCAGCAGTTACTAAAATTAATGACTCGAACAGATCGGGACATGCCACCGCCGCCTGAATCGTAAATGCCGCAGTTAAGCCAGATGCGACGATCGTGACGGGACGATCGCTAGTTTGCTTGACGAATTCCGCGATCGTTTGCACGTAGTCTTCAACTCGGTAATCGCGTGCGGGATGCGCGGAACGTCCCCAGCCAATCAGATCGGGAGCCAAGATGCGATATTCAGACGCAAACGCGGGATAAACTTTCGACCACTCATAGGCAGAGGAACCGCCGCCTAAAGCGTGGAGAAATATTAGCGTCTTGGCATCTTCACCGAGCCGCTCCCAAGGGTTGCTATCGGCTGTGTAGTAAACGACTCGTCCTAGCGATGTATTCAGCGATCGCTGACCGAAACCGTGCGGTATGAACATGGGTTTAACCTCTACTTGTAAGTACTTTCAAGCAATGCGTTAGTCCGAAACCTTGGCCTCGCGAGCGTCCTAGCGATCGATATCCCACAGTTGTTCGAGAGTGGGTAGATCCTTACTCGATCGCACAATCTACTTTTGAGCTTAGGTCAATATCCTGCAAATATTGCTCCTCCAGGAGAGGGATATTTTCAGCGCACCAAGTTCTTTAACTTTGCCAGACTTATCTACATCTATCTTTGGAAATGAATCTTGTTTCTATCTTTTGTCGGAGCCTTCAGCTCTGTTGATTCGTTAGTTTGAGGAGGAGCTGAGTGAGATTTTTGCATCAACGATCTTGCAAAGTGGCACAACAATTCATTTTTTTGAAGTTTATATGACTTACACAGTCGATTCCAATACCCAACAAGCTTTAGACGCTTTTAAAAGCTTCGATCCAGACACTCAACTTGCCCTCCTGTGGTACGGCTACCTGGACATTAAAGGTCAACTCCAACCCGCACCGCCTCAAAGTGTCGAAGTTGTTGGTAATGCAGTCTTCGACCAAATTCAGGCATTGTCGCCCCAAGAGCAACTGCAAGCACAACGCGATTTGATTGCAGGCAAAGCAAGCGGTCTGAGCAATGCTTACAACGCACTCAGCCCCAATGCGCGGTTAGAAGTCTGGTTGCTACTCGCACAGGGGATGGAAAATGGCTCGATCGTTCAATTGCCACCCGATTATCAGTTACCAGCTGAGACAGACGACTTTACCGCCAAGATCGCCAAGCTGAACTTGGAGCAGCGCGTTACCTTCATGCTGAGCATAGTGCAGACAAAGAGTTAGTTAATCGATTGCAGCTAATAATTTTAAACCGCAGTTCGAGGTGTCGTGTGTAACGCCAGTTCGGGATAAGGATCTCAAGCAAAAATTGTTGACTCAAGTGCGGGTGACAAGCGAAGCCAAATTTCTTAACCCGAACTGACGTTGTGTATGCACGGCACTTTGGATGTTGCGGCTAGGTAATCTAAGCTAGGTACTAGCCGAATCCACAATTTGCCAGATTATTCAAAGGTAAATTGATAAATCATCTGTTTGGAAATAAGGTTTACATTCAGTTACTAACTCAATCCTCTAGCCACCAATCCCATTGCCAAGTAAAATATCGATCGAGCACCATATCGCAAGGCAATTACCATGAGTCAAACCCACCGGATCGTCCTCTTACCTGGAGATGGGATCGGCCCTGAAATCATGGCAGTAGCGGTAGAAGTGCTAGAAGTTGTCGCCAAACAAGAACAGCTCAACTTAGAATTTCAGACCCAATTAATCGGCGGTGCCGCGATCGAAGCAACAGGCGAACCATTACCCGCAGCTACTTTAGACGCTTGCAAACAAAGCGATGGCGTTCTGCTGGCCGCGATCGGTGGTTATCAATGGGACAACTTGCCCCGACACTTGCGCCCAGAGACAGGCTTGTTGGGATTGAGAGCGGGTTTGGGTTTATTTGCGAATTTACGACCTGCAGCAGTTCTCCCCCAGCTTGTCGATGCTTCTACCCTCAAGCGGGAAGTAATTGAAGGGGTGGATATGATGGTAGTGCGGGAATTGACGGGCGGCGTATATTTTGGTGAGCCTAAAGGAATTTTCACCACCGAGACGGGTGAAAAACGGGGCGTGAATACGATGGCCTATACCGAAAGCGAGATCGATCGCATTGCCAAAGTTGGTTTTGAAACCGCCCGCAAACGCACCAAAAAGCTCTGCTCGGTAGATAAAGCCAATGTGCTGGAAGTCTCACAATTATGGCGCGATCGAGTTACCGCCATGTCTACAGACTATCCCGATGTCGAACTCACCCATATGTATGTCGATAATGCGGCGATGCAGTTGGTGCGCGCGCCCAAGCAATTTGACACGATCGTCACTAGCAACTTATTTGGGGATATTCTCTCCGATGCTGCTGCGATGCTCACAGGTAGTATCGGCATGTTACCATCGGCGAGTTTGGGTGCTACTGGCTTGGGCGTATTCGAGCCAGTTCATGGCTCTGCTCCCGATATTGCCGGACAAGATAAAGCCAATCCATTGGCTCAGGTGCTGAGTGCGGCGATGTTATTGCGCTATGGATTAAACCAGCCAAATGCTGCCGATCGAATCGAACGCTCGGTCTTGAAAATTTTGGATCTGGGTTACAGAACTGGTGATATTATGTCAGCAGGTATGACAGCTGTTGGCTGTCGTGCGATGGGTCGAGTCATCATCGAAGCTCTAGCACAACTGTAATATGCTTGGCGGTAGTTGCCGATCGCTAAATAGTGTTAGTTCGATCGAATCTGGCGATGCTCGACCCGAACGAACTTATCTCATTAGATTTAGGCAAGGCAACCCGATTTCTATAAAAATCTTTAACAATAATTTTGGGAATAAGTACCGTGTTTACGATCGAGCAGCCCAAAGCTAAAGCTATGCCAATGCCCCAGCAAGATTCCTACGGAATATTCGATCCAGCTCTCCTTAGAGCGGCAGAAGATATTTATAGTTTCTATTGTCAGATTAACCCCGATCGCGAACGTCGCAGACAACCGATCGGGGTAGCGATGAACAAGCGCTCTCATCGTGGCAAATTAATTTTTAGCAGTTATCCGATTCTGCTCCCGGAAGAGTGTTTTATCTCGATCCAACAATTGGATACCGAGTTTAATTAGTATCGCTCCCGATAAATAGATCTCTGGCATGAATGCTGGCGAATAAATTCGCAACTAGTTAAGCGAAGTCCACCTTCGTGGACTAACTTCAGCTAGTCCACGAAGGTGGACTTTGTTTCTGTAGCCGCGAATTTATTCGCCGAGCTACTTTGATTCAGGCAAGAGGTTTAATAGCTATCTAGACAATAGTGACTAGTGAATGGGGAATTATAGATTTAAGTTCTCTAAGTCCATCGCCGCAGGCAGATAATTTTAGCAAGTGAATATTTACGACGCAATCGTTCAATCGATCGTATTTTGTTTGGGTGCCGCGATCGGTAGCTTCCTGAATGTAGTAGTTTATCGCGTTCCGGCAGGTCTATCGGTAATTTGGCCGCCATCGCGCTGTCCCAAATGTTTGCATCAATTAGGTGCGGGTGAGAATATCCCGATTTTGGGCTGGCTCATGCTACGCGGGAAATGCCGTCACTGCAAAACGCCGATTGCCGCACGTTATCCGCTAGTCGAAGCAGCGACGGCGATAATTTTTGTGATTGTTTATAATCGCTTCGGTTTTTCGATCCAGACAGTAGGTTATTCGTTACTAATGTGTTGGTTATTTGCCCTCACGCTAATCGATATCGATACGATGACATTGCCCAATCCCCTCACCCAATCGGGATTGATCTTAGGTCTAATTTTTCAAGCTGTTGCTGGATCGATCGACAATCATACACTGCTGGGCAGTAAGGAATACCTGATTCAAGGCGTATTTGGGATGTTGGTAGGGATCTGGCTCTATGATGCGATCCAACTCGTCGGTAGCCTGATGGTGGGGCAATCGGCACAAGGCGGCGGCGATGCCAAGTTGATGGCGATGATTGGTGCCTGGTTTAACTGGAAATTCGTCTTGCTCTCAGGCATTGCCGCATCTACCTTTGCGTTACTTGGCTTCCTAGCGGTTGCTGCTGGTTCGATTGTCAAGGGTGGGGGTATTAAAGGTGGGTCGAACAAACTCCTGCAACGTCAACCATTGGGGCCATTTATCGCCCTTGGGGCCACTGTCATGCTATTTGGTGAAGATTTGTTCGTCAATACTTATCAACAGTTTATGCGTTCGTCTTACCGCGACCCTTGCTCGATCGCTTTACTAATTATTCTCGTCGCACTCTTATTCTGGACGCGGAGAATGCGCCTTCGCAGTTCGTAGCTAAAAGAGAGCGTTGCTTCTTAAGTGCGGCATGAAATGCCGCCAAATGTAGGGAGATACTGTCTCGAGCGTCAAGAGGGAAGAGCAAGAAAATTCGGGTCAAAAGGTTGTTGAGATTTCAGCACCGTTAGATTTTACTCTTTGACCTTCCTTTAGGATACAAGGGGCAATGTCTTGTCTCGCTGCTTGGTGCGCTTCCATGGACATCGTCTCGGGTCACCCGAGCCGTGGAAACTCGTCCGGAGCGCATCCGCTTTTTACGTCGGGGAACAAAGGCGTGCGCGAGCCGCTGTCTTGCCGGTTTTTTTATTCGGAGGGCACCTCCGAATAAAAAAACCGCTTCATGAATTGCCCCTACCCAGGATCGGAACGAGGGCAGATTTGCATATTATTAAATCCTCATTCCTAAGGCACGATTAATACCGGACAAGGGGAGAGATTGATGACTCGGCTTGCTACACTGTCTGCAGGATGTTCGAGATCGCCTCTACTGCCCATCACAATGAGATCGACATCGAGTTCGTCAGCAACATCGCAGATCGTAAAAGCGGGCTTTCCTTCCCGCTGCAAGATATCGGCTTGGATGCCGCGCTTGGCAAACAGCTCCTGCGCCGAATGTAACAATCGATCGATCGCATCCGGAGATTGCATGACCGGATCGTCTAAAACCTCAGCATCGAGATCTGGAGTCTCGATCACCGACAATAAAGTTAACTTGCTTTGATACTTTTGCACTAGATCGATCGCCACAGCGATCGCCTCTTGAGCTTCGCGGCTGCGATCGAGCGGAAATAGGATTTTGTTAAACATATACTGAGGCTAAATAATCCTGGGGTTTATCCTCTTACCACCCCATTTTCGATCCCCAGCCTCAACTCTAATCAGATTAGTAACAATTCTACACGAGTTTTCCGGTAGAATTGAGTACAGCAAGGCTAAATGTTGTGTTGACTACAGTTTAAAGATCGGTATTAATACTAATTTTCTCCGTTTTATCGCAATTTTATCGCGATCGCAAGATATCCTAGTAGCGACTGACTAGTGAATGAAAAATCGTGTTTCACTAACGCGACAAGCGCGATCGATATTAGCTAACAACAAATAATCAAAATCGTTTTTTAAGGAGTTTAACAAGTGTCTAAGAAGTCCATTGCCAGTTTGTCTGCTGCCGATCTTACCGGGAAGCGCGTATTAGTTCGCGCAGATTTTAACGTTCCTGTAGATGATGCTGGCAACATCACCGATGATACGCGGATTCGTGCGGCTTTACCCACCATCAACGATCTGACTGGGAAAGGCGCTAAAGTTATCCTGTGCAGTCACTTCGGTCGTCCCAAAGGTGTCGATGAGAAATTACGTTTGACTCCCGTTGCCAAGCGGTTGTCGGAGCTATTAGGACAAGAAGTGGTCAAATGCAATGACTGTATCGGTGATGAAGTTGCTGGTAAAATCGGCGCAATGACCAATGGACAAGTTGCTCTGTTAGAAAACGTCCGCTTTTATCCAGAAGAAGAGAAAAACGATCCTGAATTTGCGAAGAAATTAGCAGCTAATGCTGACTTATACGTCAATGACGCATTTGGTACCGCTCACCGCGCCCACGCCTCCACCGAAGGCGTAACTAAATACCTGAGTCCATCAGTTGCTGGTTACTTGATCGAGAAAGAATTGGAGTATCTCCAAAACGCGATCGAAAAACCCCAAGCACCTCTAGCTGCGATCGTTGGTGGTTCTAAAGTTTCCAGTAAAATTGGCGTAATCGAAACTTTACTCGACAAATGCGATAAGTTATTCCTCGGTGGCGGGATGATTTTTACCTTCTACAAAGCGCGCGGCTTGAATGTTGGTAAATCTCTAGTTGAAGAAGATAAATTAGATTTAGCCCGCGCCCTCGAAGCCAAAGCTAAAGCAAATGGAGTCGAACTCTTATTACCTACCGATGTAGTAGTAGCTGACAATTTCTCGCCAGATGCTAATTCCCAAATCGTCGATATTAACAATATCCCTGATGGATGGATGGGTTTAGATATCGGCCCCGATTCACTGAAAGTTTTTCAAGCTGCTTTAGCTGATTGCAAAACTGTCATCTGGAATGGCCCGATGGGTGTATTTGAGTTCGACAAATTCGCTGCTGGTACTGAAGGGATCGCGCACACGCTGGCCGACATCTCCAAAACTGGTGCGATCACGATTATCGGTGGTGGCGACTCAGTTGCGGCAGTCGAAAAAGTCGGTCTTGCCGAACAGATGAGTCACATTTCCACAGGTGGTGGTGCTTCCCTAGAATTACTAGAAGGCAAAGTTCTTCCTGGTATCGCTGCGTTGGACGAAGCGTAAATCGGCAATGTAGTTTAAAGGCGATTTGTGTAGGGTGGATAATGCCCACCCTAACAATTTGAGCTAGTTAGCAAAAGCTAGATCGATCGACTTAAAACAAACAATATTAATCTAAAGCAAAATCGGAATCTAATCTAAATGGTGGGTATTACCCACCCCATATTACACATTTTTTTATTTTATTAGTCGTTATAAATTGTGGATTATAAATTCACAATTTATAATTCATAATTTCTACCATGTCTAGAGACCGCGAACCATTTATTAATTTAGTTTTATATCACGCTTTTAAACAACCGTTTATCAATCCATTTTTTTATGGGTATTTGCGGGGAAGAGTTATCGGTACCGAATATATTCCACGCAAAGGTGGATTTATCGTTGTCAGCAATCATGGCAGCAACTTTGACCCACCATTACTATCTGGAGCGATACAACGTCCGGTAGCATATATGGCCAAAGAAGAACTATTTGAAGTGCCAGTATTGAAACAAGCGATCGAATTATACGGGGCCTATCCAGTCAAACGCGGAGCTGTCGATCGAACTACAATTAGAGCAGCGTTAGCGTATCTAGAAAAAGGCTGGGGTGTGGGATTGTTTATCTCCGGTACTCGTACTCCCGATGGTAGAGTCGCAGATCCGAAGCCAGGAGCAGCGCTAATTGCGGCTAAAGCTCAAGTACCGATTCTTCCGGTCTGTTTGTGGGGCAATCATCTCATCGAACGAGAAGGTAAAAAATTACCCCAATCTACGCCTGTTACGATTAGAATTGGGAAATTAATCGAGTCACCAGCTTCGACAAAACGGGGCGAACTCGATCGAGTTACGGATATTTGTACTACAGCCATCAATCAACTCCACGATCTAGGCAGATAGTTAATTTCATCTACTAGAGCTAGCATACCCGTAAATCGTAGAGAGAAGCGAAGTTGTTAAATCCCCCTTTACAAGGGGTAATTTCGGGCACTTAGCCCTCTTTTTAAGGTAGGTTGGAGGATTGAGATCTTGAGTCGAAGTCTAATAAATGTATAATGTTGTTTCCCAAAAAGAAAAACCACATTCAACCTCTCGCATGAGGGGAAAAATATAGAAAAATGGAAGATATTCGATCGCAATTAGCTGAAATCATTGACGAAGCTGAATTAGAATGGTTGAAACCGCACATCCAAAAAGATGCGGTAATTATCGTCGATCCCGAACTCGATCTTCTCGATGTGGGTGTGGCAATTGCTAGTGATAATACCCAATCAGTACAACATTGGATCGGCGAACAACTTTTGGTCAAACCATCGCCAGAAATCCTCAATCGTTGGAATGCAAATCCCGATCGTAAGTTTCAAGCAATCATCATTCAGCCGTATATTTTAGTCAAAGAAATGGCCGCATAGATATTATAGAGATAATCGGCTGGTACCGATGCCAAATTATCTCTATTACCAATATTTTCTAGTTGTGTTTAGCGCGGTAAATAGCGTTAGAAGTGCGATTTAAACGGCGGTTGAGATGGTATTTTTCAGAGTTAGTTAATTTACCGCCACTGCGGATCGCCCGGTAACGGGCTGCTTCGATGTTCTCTTCTCGACGATGTAAGCGATTATATTCTTTATGAGTCAGCGAACCATTATTGACCCCATTTTGAATCCGTCGCTCTTGACGTTCGATGCGATTGTTGAGTTGTCCTGCTTGAGCGGCCAAAGGTAGAAGTACTACGGCAGAAACTAACATTGCACTGATTAACTTTTTCACGATCGAACTCCATTAACTTGTTGGGCTAGTGCAGTGTTAGACAGGCGTGTCTCGATCGAGGTTCAATTTTTGAGAAACTTTTTTTGTAAATCTTCCAGATATGGTTCTTGTCATGCGATCTAAAGGGAAGCTGGCGGTTTTAACCGCGACTAGGTAAACAAAGTCCGTGTAGGCGGACTACAATTGAGTTCAAAACCCGCGTAGGCGAGTTTTGATTGCATAGCTGCGATTTCAATCGCTTCATATCATCCTGATTAAACTAAATTTTCATGTTTTACAGAAGAATTAACGATCGAATCGAGTTACGGTTACTTCAGCTTACTGATACAGAGGAACTGTTCTCGTTAACAGATACTAATCGTAATTATCTGCGGGTTTGGCTACCTTGGCTCGATAGTGTAAATTTAGCCGCTGACACCAAAAAGTTTATCGAATCTACACTCGAACAATTTTCTCACGATCGAGGTTTGGTAGCGGCTATTTGTTATGAAAGTTCGATGATTGGACTGATTGGTTATAACTATATCGACAGACAAAATCGAACTGGTTATATCGGCTATTGGCTGTCAAAAGATTATCAAAGACAGGGAATTATGACTAATTCCTGCCAAGCTATTATCGATTATGGATTTACAACACTCAAACTCAGTCGGTTAGTGATTAATTGTGCCACTGAAAATAAAGCTAGTCGGGCGATTCCCGAACGTCTAGGTTTTGGTCGTGAGGGTACTACTCACGATGCTGAATGGTTGTACGATCGATTCGTCAACCATGAGATTTACGCATTGCTTTATCAAGATTGGCATAGAATATCAAGAGAGAAAACTAATAGCTGCAAGCTTTTGGAGGTTTTATGACAGTCGCCCGTGCTAACGCTGTGAATTTTTTACCGCTCGATCTTAGCACCCTCAAACTTACCGACGAACAGTTCTACCAACTGTGTGTTGCCAATCCCGAACAACCACTAGAATTAACCGCCGAAGGAGTATTAGTATTTGTGTCGTCAGTTGGTGGAGGAAGTGGCAGCAAGGAATCGAAATTGAATGCGAGAGTTTTTAATTGGAATGAAGAGACTCAATTGGGCGAGGTTTTTAGTTCCTCGACTGTTTTCAAGTTACCTAATGGTAGCCAGAAATCACCTGATGTTGCTTGGGTAAGAGTCGATCGAGAAGTCGAAATTCTCCAATCGCTTACAACCCTCAGCGGTGAGGCGATATTACCCGATTTTACGTTGGATTTGAGTGCGATTTGGTAAGGATTAGCGATCGACTGCCAAGCAGCGAATGGCTTCGAGTAACCCTCTGGCTTTATTGAGCGTTTCCTCATATTCAGTCACCGGATCGGAATCAGCAACAAGTCCGGCTCCTGCTTGTACCGACACCACATAGTTACCCTTATCATCGGGACGAGCGACCATCGTGCGTAAGGTAATGGCTGTATTTAGTTGACCTTCAAAATCATAGTAACCGTAGACCCCCGAATAAGCATTGCGCCGACAGCCTTCTAGCGCGTGGATGATTTCCAGCGCGCGAATTTTGGGTGCGCCGCTGACAGTTCCCGCAGGGAAACAGGCTTTCAGTAAATCCCAGGCGGTTTTGCTCGGCGCGAGTCGTCCGACGACATTGCTGACGATGTGCATGACATGAGAATACCGCTCGATCGTCATTAATTCATCAACCACGACCGTACCACTTTCGCAGACTCGCCCCAAATCGTTACGTCCTAAATCGACTAACATCACATGTTCGGCAACTTCCTTAGGATCTGCAAGCAGCTCTTTGGCTAAAGCATCATCTTCCGTTGCTGTCTGTCCTCGACGGCGCGTTCCGGCGATCGGGCGAAGTGTCGCTTCGATCGTACCATCATCGTTGCGATCGGCTTTGACCATTACTTCTGGACTAGAGCCGATAATCTGCCAATCCCCAAAATTAAAAAATGCCATATAGGGTGAGGGATTGACCAATCTTAGCGATCGATACAGGTCGAACGGACTCCCCGTATAAGTTGTCGATAACCGCTGCGAAACTACAACCTGGAAAATATCACCAGCGGTAATATGTGCCTTGGCTTTGATGACATTGGCGCAGAATTCGGCTTTAGATGTATTGCTTGTATATTCCGCCGGAAGTTCGGTGAGCGGTTTCGTCGGTTGCGGCGGAGTCCATTCAAGAAATTTAGAAGTTATCGGCTGTTGGAGCTTCTCGACCATTATTTTCACCCGATCGCAAGCTTGAGTATATGCCAGTTCGAGGTTCCCATCGCACCCCTGAAGATCGGCATACGCGATCGCCCAGATCTTGCGTTTCATTTGGTCGAAGACCATCAGATGGTCTACTTGCATCCACAACCCGTCCGGAAGGTCGCCAGCAGTGGTTGGATGGATGGGTACTCTAGATTCGATCCACTTAATTAATTCGTAGCCCCAGAAGCCAAATAAACCACCAATTCCACTCGGAAGCTGGGGCAGTTTAACGGGTTTGTAAGGATCTAGACAAGTTGCAAGCGTCTCGAACGGATCGCCTGTAGATGTCTTCACCGAACCATCTCGGTGGGTTTGCGTTGTGCGATCGCCCCGATTTTCCAGCACCCACAGCGGATTGCAACCCAAGAAACTATAGCGTCCGACAGTTTCTCCACCCTCGACAGATTCCATCAAAAAACTATACGGTTGACCCGCGCACACCTTATACCATGCCGAAACGGGTGTATCTAAATCGGCGACCCATTCTTGATAGACAGGGATAAAGTTACCTTGTGCCGCTAGCTGACTGAATCGATCGAAACTGGGGAAGATCATTACAAAAAGATCGCAGGGGTATCTCTCCTATTGTGCCTGCTGGAGGATCGATCGAGCAAATATTCCGCGATCTCGATTGGCTGGTGCTGATACATAGCTCCACGGGAACCCACAAGGTGTACCAAAAATTCCTAGCCTTACTGAATTCCCTTCCTAAAAGGTGTGCCCGACAGGGCGGGGTGGGTTCAACTCCGTTTCATCGCCCGATCCATATCCCGCTTGTCATCTCGTTTCTTCAGGTCATCTCGCTTATCGTGTAGCTTCTTACCTTTAACTAGGGCGATCGTCACCTTAACCTTACCCCGCTTGAAATACATCTTTAACGGCACTAAAGTTAGACCTTGCTGCTCGACCTTCCCCGTCAGCTTGCGGATTTCCTGTTTGTGCATCAGCAATCGGCGCGTGCGGGTAGGTTCGTGATTGAAATACGCACTCGTGCTAGCATAGGGCGATATATGGGCATTGAGCAGCCAAATTTGCCCTTGGCGCAACAAACCATAGCCATCGCGCAGATTGGCTCTACCACCACGGATGGACTTTACTTCCGATCCCACTAATTCGATCCCCGCTTCGTAAGTTTCGAGGATTTCATACAGGAACCGGGCTTGCCGATTATCGGCAACAATTTTGATACTTTCGGATTTTTCTTTCTCGCTCATAGATCTATTCTACTAGGCGCTAGGGCTGGTGACTAGTAGCTAGCATGAGTTTACTAAATACCCACTTCTCTAAGAATATGTGTAAGTGATATCTAGCTCTTAGGTATCTATGGAATGTAACTTTATCTAAAGCTCTGGACTAATTGGGGAAATTTGGTATAGTTAGTTCCATTCGACCAGGTGCGATCGATTCTCAATAATGCTGAATATTTGTTTTAGTTGGGATTTAAATCGCAATTGATGATTTACTCGGGTGGTAGTCAAACAGTTTTGTCAAGGATAAAACAGTAGTACTAACTTTGCGAAATTGCAATCCTATATCGACCCACACTGCAACCCAGCGATGGGAGCAACTACAATAACTATGTCCATTTGGCTGCTCAAATAGGGAGTGAATTTACAACTTCCATGTATTATTTATGATAATCTCTGTTTCTAGGGTCTGTTTTATCTTGCTGGTGAGGAAATTTTATGGGTAACTCTGTTGATTTTGGCGGTCGCCCGATTCATTTTATTGGGATTGGCGGGATTGGCATGTCTGGACTCGCATACGTTCTGGCAAGACGCGGATTGCCAGTTTCTGGTTCCGATTTGAAATCTTCCAATATTACCGAACGGTTAGCCGCAGCAGGCGCACATATTTTTCTCAAGCAAGATGCGAGCAATTTAGAATTTTTTCAAGCTAATTCTGAGGGCAATCGGCTCCCGCAAATTATTTGTTCGACCGCCATCGGTAAAACTAATAACGAACTCACCGCTGCCTTAGAACTTGGCTGTCCGACCTTTCATCGATCGGATGTATTGGCGACGATGATTGCCGAATACGATAGTATCGGTGTCGCGGGTACGCATGGTAAGACGACGACTAGCAGTGCGATCGGTTATATGCTCGTGGCGGCGGGAGTGGATCCGACAATTGTGGTGGGTGGCGAAGTTGATGCTTGGGACGGGAACGCACGGGTAGGCAAGAGCAAGTACTTCGTTGCCGAAGTTGATGAGTCCGATGGTTCGCTCGTCAAGCATGCGCCCAAAATTGGGGTGATTACCAATATCGAGCTGGATCACCCCGACCATTATAAAAGTTTAGAACAAGTCATCGCTACCTTTACTACGTTTGCCCAGCAGTGCGAAATCACCATCGGCTCGGTAGATTGCGAAATCGTGCGCGATCGGATTAAGCCGACTATTTCTTATAGTGTCGAGTCAGGTCAAGTAGCAGATTATACCGCCGCAAACATTGACTACCATGCCGATGGCACTTCTGCGGAAGTTTATGAATATGGCAAATTATTGGGAACACTAAAGTTAGGCGTATTAGGCAAACATAACTTGAGTAATGCACTAGCCACCATTGCGGTGGGTCGCAAAATCGGGTTGGACTTTGCTGCGATCGCTTCTGGTCTAGCGACCTTCAGTGGTGCCAAACGACGGTTCGAACTTCGAGGATATCAGAATGACATTACCTTTATCGATGATTACGCTCACCATCCCAGCGAGATCCTCGTCACCCTCAGCGCCGCTCGGTTGCGTGTGGGTGCCCATCGCCGAGTAGTAGCTGTATTCCAGCCGCATCGATATACTCGCACTTTAGAATTTCTCAACGAATTTGCCCAATCTTTCAAAGATGCAGATGTAGTTGCGATTACAGATATTTATAGTGCGGGTGAGGTAAATACCGGAGTAGTCAGTGGCGAAAAAGTAGTGGCAGAGATTGGCAAATACCATTCAAACGTTCGCTATCAACCCACACTAGCTGCGGTATCTGAGTTTCTCATTCAAAATCTCCAACCTGGGGATATCTGCTTGTGCTTGGGAGCAGGCAATCTCAACCAAATCATTCCGGATCTAGTGGATACTTATCGCTGTGCGACTGGAGCTGCCATGCGGATTCCAGCAAGTGCCAAACAGCCAGAAACAGTAGTCTGAGAACGAATTTAACCGATCTAAATTAGCGTTAAGGTCGGTCGATCGTTCATTTAGATTAAGAGTCATGTTGGGCTTTGGGGTTGCAATTTTAGGCCATCTACTGTTTACCATCGACCGTTCGCAGACATTCGACAAACCATTACACTACCCCGATAATATGACCCTCTCCCAAGATCGCCCGCCCATCAAAACTACTCAAACTCAGGAGTCAGTGGACGTTTCTAATCATTCCGATCGCAATTTTGAGCTGCCTGACAACTGTCCGATTAGAGCGGCAGTCGCGCTCAAGGGATTGACAACATGGAAAGTCGGCGGGCCAGCAGAATGGTATCTCGAACCGCATACGTTGGCAGAGACCCAGATTGGTTTGGATTGGGCGCATCAGCAAAAGTTACCGATTACTTTTATCGGCGCTGGCTCGAATTTATTGATTAGCGATCGCGGTTTGAAAGGTTTGGTAATTTGTACTCGCCATCTGCGTCATGCCAACACTACTTTCGACAATGAGACTCGATCGATGACCGCAGATGCGGGTAAAATGCTCGCTAGCCTAGCATGGCAGGCAGCGCGGAGGGGTTGGGGTGGAATGGAGTGGGCGGCTGGCATTCCTGGCACTGTCGGTGGTGCTGTCGTGATGAATGCTGGCGCGCACGGGCATAGTACCGAAGAGATTTTAGTTACTACTGAAGTGCTAAATCTCGATGGCTCGATCGAGACTTTTACCAATCAGGATTTAAATTATAGTTATCGCACCTCAAATCTCCAGGGCGACTCGCGACTGGTACTGAGTGCAACATTTCAATTACAAGCAGCAGGTGATGCGGAAGAAGTTAAGTCACGCACTTTCCGCGACTTGGAAAAACGCCATAGCAAGCAACCTTACGATCGACCTAGCTGTGGGAGTGTATTTCGCAATCCATCGCCGCAATATGCCGCCGTCTTAATTGAAGGATTGGGACTCAAAGGTCATCGGATCGGCGATGCGGAAGTCTCGACTCTCCATGCCAATTTTATTATCAATCGTCAGGATGCGACGGCCACCGAAATCAGAAACTTGATTTACTACGTTCAAAGTCGCGTCCGCGAAGCATACTCGATCGAACTCGAACCCGAAGTTAAGATGCTTGGTGAATTCTAAGTTCTCCCTTCGATCGGGATTTTACAACTGTGCCAGTTCAAATGGGTATCATAATGAGTAGGTCGCGATCGCAGTGATTCTCATCGTGAGAGGCTGTGTAAGCTATTTCAACTCGTTGACACGGCCTCCGCGCATCGAACAGCGTGACAAGTGACGGATACCCTCACCCCTGAATTCCCTGACTCCAGTAAGATGGGATATCGTTCAAATTGACTAAATACTCTAAAGATTATGACTAAAGGACAAGGATTTGGCGGTTTCGGTCTCGGCAAGATGAAAGAACTAGCCGACGCATTCAAAAAAGCCCAACAGGTACAAGAAGATGCCAAAAAGCTTCAAGAAGAACTGGAGCAAATGGAAATTGAAGGTAATGCAGGTGGTGTCAGTGTCACCCTCAGCGGCAACCAAGAACCCCGCCGCGTCAGTATCGGAGCCGACGCTGCTGGTAAGAGTCCCGAAGAACTCTCCCAACTCGTGCTCGATGCGATGATGGATGCTTATGACAAGTCCACGGCAACAATGCGCGAACGCATGGAATTGCTCACCAGCGGACTAAATATTCCTGGTTTGTAGGACAGTGAATAGCGAACAGTGAATAGTGAATAGTGGTTAGTAGTTGCTGACTGTTTACATTCAATCAAAAATAATATGGGTATTGTCGTACGATAAAAGTCGGCAGTACCCATATTTCTCGTACATCAAACAAGATCGACAATTTAAAGCTACCCCAACTTGCAGATTTAATATTTACTGTTCACTATTCACTGTTCACTATTCACTACTCATGGATTCTGTCGAACAGAAATATCGGCGCATTCGAGGCGACCTTCAGCGGGGCGGACTTGCCCTGACACTAGTATTTATCACGGGAACGCTGTGGTATCGCCTAGTCGAAGATTGGCATTGGGTGGATGCAGTATATATGACTGCCATCACCCTGACGACCGTAGGCTATGGTGAAACGCAACCATTAGGCGATCGCGGGCGAATTTTTACCATTGCCTTAATTTTAGCTGGGGTGATTACGATCGGTTATATCGTCAATCGATTTACAGAAGCCTTGATCGAAGGCTATTTTATAGAAGGTCGCAAAATCAGGCAACAAAAAAAACTCGTGGAATCTCTCACCGAACACTTTATTATTTGCGGCTTTGGGCGGATCGGGCGACAAATCGCTACCGAATTTGCGGCTGAGGGGACGGCATTTGTCGTGATCGATGCGAGTAGCGAGCAGGTAAAGATCGCCCAAACTGAGGGTTATAGCGCAGTCCAAGCGGATGCGACCCTGGATGAAACGCTGATTAAAATGGGGGTTGACAAAGCAGCTTGTTTGGTCGCAGCCCTGCCTTCTGACGCAGAAAATCTCTACATTATCTTATCGGCGAAAAGCCTCAATCCTCGAATTCGGGCGATCGCGCGCGCCAGTACCGAAGAAGCCGTGCAGAAGCTCCAACGAGCGGGAGCGAGCAAGGTGATCTCTCCTTATATCACTGGAGCAAAACGGATGGCTGCGGCGGCTTTACGCCCCCAGGTGATGGATTTTATGGATGGGATTATGACTAGCGATCGATCTTTCTATATGGAGGAGTTTCTCATCGATGCGCAGACTTGTCCGGTAACTGGATTATCACTGCGAGAGGCGAGACTGCGATCTCAATCTGGCGCGCTCGTGCTAGCCGTTCGCCGACAAGATGGCACTTCGATCGTCGGGCCAACGGGAGAGACGATTATTATGGCACAGGATATGTTGATTTGCATGGGCACAGCAGATCAATTGCGCGTCCTCAATCAAATTTTAGATCCGATCGCTCCCAGAATCGATCGACGTTAAGTTGCGCAGGATCTGTCGATTTGTATGGGCACGGCAGATCGGTTGCGCGTACTCAATCGGATTTTAGATCCGATCGCCCCCAGAATCGATCGCCGTTAAGTTGCGCAGGATCTGTCGATTTGTATGGGTACGGCAGATCGGTTGCGCGTACTCGATCGGATTTTAGATCCGATCGCCCCCAGAATCGATCGACGTTAAGTTGCGCCGGATCTGTCGATTTGTATGGGTACGGCAGAGCGGTTGCGCGTACTCGATCGGATTTTAGATCCGATCGCTCCCAGAATCGATCGACGTTAACTGGCTACTAAACATTGGCATAAATTCGTCCATCTGGCATCTTGGCCCCAGTTAGGATCGTACCTACCATACTGGCACTACTCATCTCTGCCCGCATCAAATTTGCATCGGTGAGATCGGCATCTTCGAGATCTGTTTTGGCTAGATGTGCCTCGATTAATTCCACGCGGATCATCGTAGCGTACGACAGATTCGTGCGCGTGAGATCGGCATGGTGCATCCGTGCATCAGTTAGATCGGCATAACTTAAATTACTATTTGCCAACTTAATCTTGGACATAATCGCTCGTGTCAGATTTACGCCAGTCAGATCGCAGGCTGTCAGCGTCGCCCGTTCGAGCTTCGCGAGCGAAAGATCGGCATGGGGTAAATTCGCCTCATGCAAATTAGCTTCGGTGAGGATCGCACTCGTTAATTTCGCACCCGTTAAATTTGCGCCAGTGAGATCTGTCCCTTTGAGATTCGCTTCAGTCAGATTGGCATAGCTCAAATCGACTTTTGAAAGATTTGCCCCAGCCATGTTGGCATTGCGGAGATCGGCACGAACGAGTTTGGCACTGCGGAGATTGGAGATATAACTGCGCTTTTCTTCGCGGAAATTAGCCGCCCGCAGACAGGCACCGCTAAGATTGGCACCACTGAGATTGACATTTCGCATGTCAGCATCCATCAGATTGGCATCGAGGAGATTTACCCAGGTCATATCAGCCCCGCGAAAATCGGCATTTTGCAGACTAGCTCCATGTAAATCTGCATCGCGTAAATTGGCACCTTGAAGGTCGGCTCTAATCAGCGTCACACCAGCTAGCTTACAGCTAGAGAGGTTTGTCTTCAGTAGTTGGGCGCGATTGAGATAAGCAAATGTGAGATTGCTTTTGCGCAAATCGGCTTGGTTGAGCACGATATCGATTAAATCTTGAGCGACTAAACTAAAGCCACTAAGATCGACTGAGGTGAAGTCTCTTTCGCCGCCACGATATCGCCACAATAGTTCTTCCGCATCCATAACCCAGCCAGTATCCAGTTGATGATGTCTCTGTTATTATGCCCACCAGATACTTGACTGTTATCAATCGATCGAGCTGTTTGGCAGAATTTTAGAGATAATCTGATTTACGGCAGCGATCGCCGATGACAGAAATATCCTACAACTTTGACAAAAATGTTGGTGTAGCAACGATAACGCCAGCTACAGTCCTCAAATTTTTAAAAACCAGCGTTGACGGTACATCAGATAAGCTACTCCCAACCAGAGGAATACAGTCGCGATCGCAAATAATACGCCGCTATTTAAAGTACCTGCCCAACCAAAGATCGCGTTATTCAACCACTCATAAACCGATTTAGCGCGATCGCCACTGCCAATTTGATTTACCATGAGTAACTTAATGAAGACGATCGAAGCGACATAGAGAAAAATCGCATTCAAGCCCATAATTTCAAATGGTTTGAACCACTTTCGATATTTCCGCACGTCCACTAGTTCGTAACACGCTGCTAAGGAGATTAAACCCCAACCTGTAGTCAACATTACGAACGAACTCGTCCACAGTTTCTTATTAATCGGAAATAAACTATTCCAAATTATGCCGATTACTACAGCCGCTAAACCAAACATCAATAAGTTGAGACTCGTGCGCGAAGCTACTGGTTGCCGCTTGAGCCAATCGCCTGTGAGAAATCCAAACAACACATTCACGATCGCGGGTAACGTGCTAAATAAACCTTCAGGATCGCTCAAATAACCAGAACCTTTATGTAAATGTGATTTGGTAAGGATCGATCGATCGATATACGCGCCGAGATTGCCTGCTTGACTAAAGGCACCATCACTATTATCTAAAGCTGGGAAGAAAGTTAACAAGATCCAGTAAGCAATTAAAATCGTTCCTGCTAAAATCCAGATCCGCCGATTCGAGAGATTTAAAATCGCGATCGCTGCCAAGAAAAAAGCAATCCCAATCCGCTGCAACACTCCCATGACACGCAGATGCTCGAGATCGGGGAAGATCTTGGGACTGGTGATGTTAAAGTTCCATAGCAAATTATTTAAGAGTAATCCTAACCCAAATAAAATCAAACTGCGGCGCACGAATTGCCAATAAACAGCCTTGGTAATATTGACACTGCCACTGGTATATCTAGCCAGCGAAAACGCCATCGCCACGCCGATAATATACAAGAAAAAAGGGAAAACCAGATCGGCGATCGTACAACCATGCCAAGGTGCATGATCGAGCCAGAGGTATTTTTTGCCATCATCAGGCAGACTCGCCATGTTGACTAAAATCATCATCGCGATCGTAATTCCACGGAAGACATCTAGAGAGATGAGACGCATGATTTAGAGAGGTGAGACGCATGATTTGGATACAGGACAGATAGATATTCACATGGACTTAGGCAAAAATTGAGGTATTAAACTGCCATTAGTTTATATAAACTTCCGCCTCGATAGACCAGATCGATCTCTAAAAATAATACTACTCGAGCGAACATCTTCGATCGCTCTGGAGAGATAGGATTCGATCGATGTCGCTAAGTTACTTACTTTGAGATTCCTGGGAAATTAATTGTTGACCTTCGCTGGAAGTGGCAAAGTCCGCAAACGCTTTAACTGCATCATTTGGTTGATTTTTATATACATAAGCTAGCGTGCGCTTATAGGGATAATTGTCAGCTTTGGGATCGATCCCATCGATCGAGATCGGTCGCACTGTTTTCTGTTTGGAAGCCTGAACGATAGTCGCATAGCCAATTCCATTGGTACCGAGGGCTTGGAATAGGGGGGTCGTCGCATCCCGCTCCATTACCTTAAAATTGCCACCTGAGCCAAAGTTTTTCTCCCGTAGCACTAAATCCTGAAAAGATTGGTGAGTCCCACTGCTAGATGGTCGGAGAATCGGTCGAATAGGTAGAGATTTACTACCAACCTCCGACCAGTTCTTAATCTCACCCGTAAAGATTTTGGTGACTTGCTCTGAGGTCAGACCAGTGGTTAGAGGATTATCCTTGCCGATAACGATCGCGATTTTGTCCCGAATGATTGGTACAGCTACTAATCCTTGAGCTTTTTCAGCAACGGTAAGTTCGCGAGAAATGCCTGTAATATCGATCGTCCCAGCAGCAACATCTGCTAATCCTTGATTTGTACTAGAGGCTAATGTTGAAACGTTAATGCCAGGAAATTTTTGCTCGAAACCAGTTTTCAGCGCTTTATTAAATTGCACCATGCTGGTAGCACCACCGATTTTTACCACAGTTCCTGTTGGCGCTGTATTGGGTGCGGCCTTGGGTGCTGGGGTTGTTTTACTGCTAGGATTACTAACGATCTGCACGGATGAATTGAAGATCTTGTTGTAAACTAAATATCCCGAACCAGTTAAAGCTAACGCTCCAGCGATGTAGACGATTGGTGGTGGGCCTTTTTTAGTATTCATAAACTCTCTAATTAAGGGGGATCTCCGAATTATTTTCTTTTAATTTAGCCAGTCGCTCGTTGACTCGATTTTGGAGTTCGAGATCGCTATTTTCAGTCATGAGTTCCGACCTATTTTGAGTGATATCTGCGAGGATTTTTTGCTGCATTTCGTATTCTGTAGCCTGCATTTGAGCATTTTCCAGGGTAGCTTTGGCAGAGCTATCGTTCGCTCCATCATTGACGCGCGCAATTTCCCGCAGGGCGATATTGACGCGCGCGAGATCTTTAGTATTCTGAATTTCAGTACGATATCGCTCGATCTCCAACTGTTCTTGGGTTAATCGGTTTTGAGAACTAATAAGTAACGCTTCGGCACGATCGACTTGGGTATTTAATTGTGCTAATAATTGTTCCTGCTGAATGACTTGTACCAGCTTCATCCGCGCCTCCCGTTCGCGCCCTGCTTTGGCCGCAAGTGCTGCCGATCTCTCCAAGTTGGCTAGTTCTTGTGTTTTGGTGTCGTAGAGAAGTTGGAGCTTCGTGTAGGAACTGGCTTGCTGATTCACAGCAGCACAGAGGTTGGCGACAGACTGCATCATGAGTTCGAGAGCGCGTTCAGCAACAGCCAGGGTCTCTTCTGGGCTGGGTTGAGGATTAGCGACTTCTTTACCCCACAGCCAGTCCCAGACAGCGATCGTGGCTTGTCCTGCTCGATCGCCCATCAACCAATTCACAAAGTTTCGACCTTTCATCTGTCTGGGTTAAAAGCTGAATGTAGTTTAGCCCGATTATAGCGTAGCCATTGCCAAGTCTGAAGATAAGGTGATACCGCGCCGATCGTTTGGCATAATTTTCAGAAGTGAGATCTGACTCGAACTTTGTGTCTCTGTGCTACTCATCGCTGCCGATTAATAAAATTAGCATTGCCAGACAGGCAAAAAAGGCTCCGACGGCGAAGGGAAAGCCCGAACCAAACGATTGCCAGCACCAGCCAGCCAGCAGATTGGCAATTAATAGAGCAATCCCGATCGAGATGTTAAATAGACTAAATGCTGTACCGCGTCTAGCTGGGTCTACAGCGCGATCGACCAAATCAATGAGCAAACCCTGGACAATTGCCAAATGGAGTCCGTACAAGGCAAATAAACACCAAATCTGGACATTATTGGTGACGACTGCCAATCCAAAGTAAACAATGACATGTAGTAAGAAACCAGCCAGGAGCAAGCGGATTTTGAGGACTCGATCGACGATCGCACTCAGCGGGTAGGATGCTAAGGCAAATACTAAATTCATAATTATCAGTCCCACTGGAATAAATGCTGGGGGAATGGCTATTTCTACCGATCGCATTAGTAAAAAAGCATCGCTAGAATTACCGAGATTGAAGAAGATGGCAACAACGAGTAGCAGCCAATATTCTGCACCTAAATACGGTAAATCGCGCCAATAAATCGGGTTGTAATTCTGTTGCGAGGATTGCGATTGCTGAGGATACCGCTCGTAAAAATCATCGTTCCCAGCGAGTAATCCCGTAATTTCCGCAGGCATCATCAAGGTTTTGCGCTGTTTTTGAGCTGGTTTGACGACAATAATCAATACCGCCAATGCCATACAACTGGGAATTAACGCGCCAGAAAATACCAGCTTGTAATCATTTCGGTAAAAAAATAAGATTGCTCCAGCGATAATCGAACCGATACAAGCACCAGCAATTAATAACGACTGGCGCAATCGATATGCTTCCGTCCGCATTTCATCAGAGGTGACATCTGCCATCAAGGCTTTGCGCGGCGCGACACTGATACCCTGTCCGAATCGATCGCCAAATTGGGCAAAAACGATCCACAATGGATCGATCGCTATTGCCAGGAGCGGGCGCATCAATGCAGAAAGCGCATAACCAATGACAGCCAGACCTTTTTGCATCCCTAAGTAGTCGCTCAGTCCGCCCGAAAATACCCGCATAATCGCTACCGTTGCTGCCGAGACACCTTCGATCTCACCGACTGTCAACGCGCCGTTTTGGAAACTTAACAGCACAAAAATCGGTAATACCGATCGAATCATTTCCGCGCTAATATCTGCCAATAGGCTGGCGATACTCAAAATCCAAACATGGCGCGGCAACCGAGCGACTCTCATAAATTAGGGGAATAGATTGTAAGGTAACGCCAGTTCGGAATAATCAAGAGCCTAGAGACTGAAATCTCCGCTCATGATACAAAGTCCGGTTGTTGCCGCGAGCGGCAAAAGCCGGCCTACACGGACTAGCTAATTAGTCCGCGTAGCGCGATTATGGTTGTTAGGGCTGAATTTTGCCTTCTTTTACTAATGCCTCATAAATCGTCGCTGCGGCATCAGCTCTAGTCGCATTTTGAACTGGTTTGAGGAGATTGGGCGTATCATCTTTAATTGCCAAACCGCCAGCTACTGCCGCTGCCAGCTTTTCTTTGGCGTATTTGGGCGCTTGGCTGGCATCGCTGAATTTGCTCAGTGCGCTATCTTGGCTGGCAGGTGCTGGCAATTGCAGTCCTTTCGCTAGTGAAATTAATAATTGATAGCGAGGAATGGTTTGATTCGGGGCAAATTTAGTTGGTGAATAACCCGTCATGAAGCCAATTTTGACCGATTTGTCGATCGCTTCTTTGCGCGGATAATCGGTAGGAATATCATTGAAGCTAGCAGTTGATGCGGTAGCGGGTTTATCGGCAAATGCTCGATCGAGCATTTTGGCATATTCACCTCTAGTAATCGGCTGATTTGGGTCGAATTTACCAGTGCCAAAATCATCGAGAATGCCACGTTTTCGCAATTCGCTGATATATGTTGCACCCCAAAATTGTTTGGGTACGTCGGTAAATGCTGGTTTGGCCGCAACTGGGGTTACTGGTGTGGGCGTAATGACAGTAGGCGGGACGATGATTGTCGTTGGCGAAGTCACTTTTGGCGTTTCTGCTGGCACTTCGACTGTTTTAACGATCGTCGTTGGTGTCGTTGTCGTTACAGTATTCTGTTCTAATTTAGGCACGGTACTCACGCTCGGAGCGCGATTTTGTTGGAAGATCGGTTCGTCGTTACCGAGCAGCCCCACTCTACCGTTATCAGAAGTATCGCCGCCGACTTTGGCAACTCCACCTTGGAGTAGGTTTAACGGGCGGTATTTTTGACCGAGACCCCAGAAAAATACCGTACCGATTCCAGCTAAAGCTACCACGATCGCGATTAATTCATCAGCAGTCAAGCGTCTGCGACGATTAGGGTTAGGAGTTTGATTGGGTAAATTAGTCATGTTTTTGCCTTAATCCTAAATTTAATAACTCGATCGATTCTAAAATTTTTAATCTCTTTAAAGTTGGCGAGTGGTACTCGATCGATTCCGCCAGCTTTGGGGTTATTTTAGCTAGGATTATCGCATTATTTACCTTGAGTTACACAAAAGTTGAGCATTTAGTGATAATTATGTCACGCGCCGAGCGGCGATCGATCTAGTAGTTATAAGTTAGATTTTTACCCAGCCAACTTGAGTTAAAATTGCCTGAATCTCTAATTGGATCGATGCTTCAGATCGATTGGCATCGATTCTCACGATCCGCTCCGGATAGATACTTGCTAAATCTTGATAACCTTGTCGAACGCGTTGATGAAAATCCAATGTTGCGCGTTCCATCCGATCGGGTTGTCCGCGCAAAGCTACTCGCTGCAAACCCAGAGTTACCTCCAAATCCAGCCACAGTGTGAGGTCGCTTTGTAAGCCACCTGTAGCCAACTGATTGACGCGATCGATCTCTTCCCGATCGAACCCCCGTCCGTAGCCCTGATACGCGATCGTGGAATCGGTAAATCGATCGCACAACACAATATCCCCACGATCCAGATGCGGTCTGATTACCGATTCTACATGTTGAGCGCGATCGGCACCATATAACAATAATTCAGTGCGCCGATCGATCCAACCATTCGGATCGTCCAACAACAGTTGGCGAATTTTTTGCCCCAATTTCGTACCGCCTGGTTCGCGGGTAGTGACAATCGATCGATCGATCCCACAGCAACTTTGTAGCCAAGCTGCTGTCTGTTGGATCTGGGTAGTTTTGCCAGCACCCTCTACTCCTTCAAATACGATAAATTTGCCGCTCATTTCCCTGCTATTTGGATGGATCTTCAATACAAATTGGTATACCAATCAAATTGGTGGACTAATCTGGTAATATGTCAAGATAATTTGGGTAATTAGATTTGGTTTATCGCACATTTCACACACACTCTAAATCCTTATGTCTCGTTACGTCTGCCATTTTTTAGTCAATCTTTCGCCACAGAGCGTCCGCGCACCGCTTAAAAAAATGCTAGAGAATTGTCGGATGGAGACAATCTACGATCTCGAAGACTACATGATGGCAAGGGAAATTCCCGGTCGCGTCTCATTTACGAAGTTGGTAACAGCCGAAGTCTTAATAAATACAACAAACGCTACCCAAGATGCTGTCACACTTAGCTTTGTTGTTAAAAATGAGGAGCTACCGCTCAATACCAACAATCATTGTCGCCAAATATTCGATCTTCTTCGGGTTGCCCTCGAACAACATGATGACTGGCAACCAATTAATAGTTTACAACCCATCTCTACGCTCGTCGCAACTAAATAAGTAAACTCAGGATATCGATCGAATGCCCCACAGTGAATCGGTAAAAAAAATCCCCCTATTGCTAGGGGGATCTAAGTTCTAAGCGATGCATTCACACCGCAGAGCGACTACTAAACCAGTTTGAGATCGGGATAGTGAGCTAAGATATCATCAGTGGTGAGAGCGTCGCCATTAGCTTGCGGTGTCCAAATAGCTTCGATCGCGACTAAAGCACTCGCATCAAGGCTGCCTAATGTTTGTAACGCTTGACGCAGATCCGCATCGCCATTAATTTTCGGCAGTTGGAGCGGACGAGTTGCCGCGACTAAGAGGGTAACGATGATATATTCGCTACGTTCTTGCTCTACCGTTGCCAACTCGCCAGTAGATGGGAGTGCGGCATTAGTCTCAGCCTGACGCAGTTGATTGTTGACCTTACTCAGTGTCTCGGTCGTAAATTTACCTCGCTCGGCGAGGGACAATTGATTGAAGACAGCTTCAGCTCGATCGAGTTTGGCTTGTTGCGTGCTCGTCTTACCGTAAGTCCAATATTCTGGGTGACGCAGCAGTTCGAGGCTGGTTTCCTGGAGCAGGTACATTCTGCCCGAAGCGGTATCGGCATTGACAGTTTCCGCGAGTCGGTCTAGTTTAGACTGAACGTCACGCGCCTCTGCTAATAAACCAACTTGAATTTCGGCGATCGAAACTTGAGGATTGTAGACATCTCCTTCAAAACTATCACCACCAGTCGCCCGTCGGAAACTTTGGAGTAAAAATCCACCAACCGCTACCATAATCAGTAGGGAAAATAGACTACCACCGCCGCCACCAAATAAGAATGGGATATAAAAAGGTGAGAAGCCGCCACCATAACCATAGCCCCCACCGCGATTGGAATAGCCGCCGCCTGGCGCACTGTATCCCCGACTAGGCGCACGGAAAGAGCCGCCACCGATGCGTCCGCCACTCCGCGCGGCCAGAGCATCGCCAGTCTGAGCGAAGACCAGAGTTAGGGCTAGTCCGACTGCTACGGCGGACTTCACCCAGGGTTTAATAAGAGCGAGCAGTTGCTTGACCATAACCACCTATATTAAAAGCTTATCGATTCTTTTACTGTAACGACTTTGCCGATCGAAAGTCATCAGCGATCGAATTTCTTCAATTTTAACGCGGTCGTGCTGAGGTCAGAAATGCTGTGAGATGTAGAGATAACCACCCTTGAATTAGGGAGTAGGGGATAGCCACTAGCCACTAGTCACTAGCCACTACTATTCACTGTTCACTGTTCACTGTTCACTGTTCACTGTTCACTATTCACTGTTCACTGTTCACTATTCACTGTTCACTGTTCACTATCCCCTATCCCCTAACTTAGAATCTTTCGCCGATCCCGAATTGAATCCGAGTTTCCGATCGATTGTTGAGCGCATAATCGATCCGAATCGGGCCGATTGGTGAGTTGATCCGCAGTCCCGCACCATAACCAAAGCCATTGCCTGGTTTACTCCGAACTCCAGCTGGATTCCCTGGAACGCTGCTGCCAGTGCCCAAATCGCTACCGTAATCGAAAAATACTTCCCCACCAACGATCGAGACTAATGGAAAACGGTATTCTGCGGTAGCTTGGACGTAACTACGTCCCGAACCCACATCGCCATCCTCATAGCCTCGGACTGATGTAGTACCGCCCAAACTGAAAGCTTCATAAGGCGGTAGATCGCCAATAATCGTGCCCCCTTGAATATTAAATACCAACGCCTGAGAACCAGGGGTAAAGTTGACTAATTTTACTGGTGTGTAATTAGTAAAACTAGCTCGCGCTCTCGTCATCAAAATATTCCCCAAACCGACTGGGATCGACTGATCCAAGCCTGCTTTAAATAATGAACCTTGGGTAGGATCGGTAAAATTATTACGTAAATCCTGAGTCAGGCCAAATTGCAACATCAACAGATCGTCCTGCCCAGTCTTACTAAAGCTGAGATCGTTACCGCTGGTATCTTTGGGCACGATCCCGTTCCCGTTGACATCGCGCGTCGATACCCGTTGATACTGCAACCCTAATGAAGCCCGGACACTGCTATCGCTAAACGGGTCGCCATTGAGCGGACGTGAGAAGGTAATCCCGCCTCCTTGACGAAAAATGGTCGGTGTATCGGTAGTTCCGGGGATAAACTGCGGCGTTTTACCGCCACCGAAGACTAGCGAGAGCGATCGCTGTTGAAAAATATTGACGTTGTAAGATGTGCGATTGGGATCGGTCGCGATCCATGGGTCGGAGAAGTTGATGTTGTAGAGTGTCGATAGCGACCCTACTTGAATTTCTGCGCCTAATTTTTGGGCGTTGCCCCCAACATTGAGTTGGTTGTAAGTAACACTGCCAAAGAGACCGTTGGTGGAGCTAATCCCGCCCCCAGCCAAGATCGACGAAGTCTTGCGCTCGATCACATTTAGTTGCAGGACGACCTTTGCGGGATCGGTACCTGGCGCAAAGGATACGCGCACATCATCGAATAATCCCAAGCCATAGATCCGGCGCAAATCCTTTTCCGCCGTCGATCGATTAAAAATCTTCCCCGGTTTTAATTCAGCTTCTCGAGTGATGATAAACGGTCGCGTCAAACCTTTAATCGGTTGTTTTTTATCATCTACGAGCGAACCATCTTTAGTCAAAAAGCGCACCTGAACGTCTTCGATCAGTCCTTCAGCAATCACTAAATTTAGCTTTCCATCGGCACCGAGTTCTTCAACATCGACGACTTGGGCGAGGTTATAACCTTGTGCTTGATAGAGTTGGTTGAGTTGTTTGATTGCAGCTTGCAATTCGACCGCATTGAGGGGTTTACCATATTGCCCTTGGAAGATGCGATCGATATCTGCTTGTTTGAGAACTGTGCTGCTATTTGTGGGCAGCGTCTTGATTTGGACTTGGGTTAACACACCGTATGGAGCAACCACGAAGCTGAGTCTCACGCCCTTAGCGGTATCTTCTGGTAGAATTTCTACCGAAGAAAAAGCACCCAAAGCACGGATCGCATTTAAATTTTGTTCCAGTTGCGCGCGAGTCGTTGGCTGTCCGGGTTTAACGGTGAGGACTTGGCGGATTTTGGCTTCTAAGTCTGGGCTTAAAGCACCCTGGCGGCTTTTGATGATGATATCTGAGACAAGTACTGGCTTTTGTGCGTCGGCTGGTGCTGGGGTAGCTGGAGTCTGTCCTGGGGTAGCTGGAGTCTGTCCGGGGGTAGGTGTGGCACTCGGCGGTGTTGTCTGCGCGACGGGTTTTGCTGCTGGTTTGCGCCTGACCGATTTGCGTGGTTTCTTCGCTAGCGCAATGAGATCCTTGGCTGTAGCGATCTCACCAGGATTAACGATCGCTGTCTGGCTGCCGTTTGGCAGATTTTTCGAGATCGACAGCGACTGTGACAACGTATTTTGAGAACTTAGCCGATCGAGTTTTGCTGAATCGGCATTAGCCGCGATCGCAGATCCAAGCTGACCGATTGCGGCAAGAGTAATGACTGAAAGTAATTTAAAACGCATTCTTATATAGTGGCTAGTGGCTAGTGACTGGTAGCTAGTAAATAGCGAGCGACTGAGATCGCCTCTGTTGGCTATTACTGGACTCCTAAAACTCTGTGTAGAACTTGTTGATAAGCATCTTCAATATTGCCCATGTCACGGCGGAACCGATCTTTATCTAAGACTCGTAGATTGGGATCGGGTTCCCCCGTTAGCCATAATCTACAACTATCTGGACTGATTTCATCTGCTAGCAAGATCTGCTGTTGACTGTCAAGACCGAATTCAATTTTGAAGTCAACCAGTGTAATTCCACATTGTTGAAAAAAGTTTTGTAGAATGAGATTAATCTGTAACGCTTTTGTGTGTAATATCTCTAGCTGTGCTGGAGTGGCTAGCTGCATCAGTAGTAGCCGATCGCGCGTTAGTAACGGGTCGCCCAAACCATCATTCTTGTAAAAGAATTCAACTAATGGCTTGGGTAAAAGCGTGCCTAAGGCTATTCCTGTTTGTTGACAGAGACTACCTGCCGCAATGTTCCGCACGACTACCTCGATCGGGATAATTTTTACTGCCTTGACACGCATTTTGTCTGCTGCCGGACAGTCGATAAAATGGGTTGCGATGCCAGCAGCTTCGATCGACTTAAATAAATGAGCGGCGATTTGACAGTTGATTTCTCCCTTGCCAGCGATCGTACCGCGTTTTTGGGCATTAAAAGCGGTGGCATCATCTTTAAAATAAGCCAACAATATTTCTGGATCTGCTGTAGCATACAAAATTTTAGCTTTGCCTTCGTAAATCTGCGGATGACTGTTCATGTCCAAATATTTTAAATTAAGGTGGAAGCATTAAATTTTAGTCGATTATCGACCGCCAATGGTCGCGATCGCTCATCACGCTCTAGACTTACCAGCCGATCCCTTTAGCTGGCATAATTTAACGATAGGTTAAGAAACGGTTAAGCTTGGCACAATATCACTTACAAATTGTCAAGTAAGATAGCGCGGTATCTCGATCGGGGGCAAGCGGCGATCTGCCCCGAACTAGCTATTCAGACACCATTCGATCGAATGGGTAGTCCGATCCTGCGGTCGATCTCTGGCTTTAGTAGTGGTTTATCTCAACATCTAGGCACCAATACCCATGTCAAAACAGATTGATTTCTTTTTGTATCACAATAACCGTTACCACGGTGAGGTGAAGCCGGAAAACTTGGTGTTCAACGCCAATTTACAAGAATTCACCCAGAAAATCAGCTATATCTGTAGCTTGGAAACGTCTGGTAAACTGACACCAGAAGAATCATACCAGCAGATCAAGCAGCTTTGGAAAGATCTCAAACGCAGTAAAAAACAACTCGGGATCGGAGCAAAGCCCTTTACGGACGAAAATGGAGATCTGCCTCAATAGATCTTGCGCTAACAAGACGGGGTAGATTAGCAGAGAATGCCAAACACGGAAATAAACACGATTTGCTTCCCACTCTGCTGGCCCCCACTAGCATCTGTTGGTTACCTGCAAGTAATAACGTTGTAACTGCTGCGTAGCTGCCGACCAGCCCCAGCGTTCGGCTTCAGTGCGAGCGTTATGGCAGAGCGTTCGATCGAGTGCCAATGCGGCAAAAAGTTTTTGAGTAGCCACCAGCGCACCATTCGGCTCGTCGGGATCGAATAAGTAGCCATTAATTCCATCGGTGACGATATCAGGAATACCACCCGAGCGAGCGGCAACGACCGGACAGCCAGCCGCCATCGCCTCTAGTAATACCAGTCCCAGCGTCTCTGTCCGCGAAGGAAAAATAAATGCATCGGCGACTGCATAGGCGGCAGCTAATCTTTCCCCCTCTAAATAACCCACAAAATGCGTGGGAGTGTCGGCAAAGTAACTTTCTAAGTAAGTTCGATGGGGGCCATTTCCGACGATCGCCAATCGTGCGCCCGGAATCGCTGCCAAAACGGGCTTAATCTGCTCGATTTCCTTTTCGGCACCAAGTCTGCCAACATAGAGTAACAATCGGCTTGCTGGCGCTCCTTGGCTCAAATAATGCCGCATTTCCACATTAGCTCGATCGGGATGAAAAGTCTCGGTATCGACCCCCCGCTGCCATAGATCCACCCGATCGATCCCGTGCTGGCGCAGTTCCTCAACCATCACCGATGACGTACAAAGATTTAATTCTGCTTGGTTATGCGCCCCTTTTAATAATTCCCATAACAATCCTTCCAACATGCCCAACCCATAATGCTGAAGATATTTGGGTAAATGGGTATGGTAGGAAGCTACTAACGGAATCTGCGAGGATTTGGCATAAAAAATTCCAGCTAGCCCTAATACTGCTGGATTGATAACGTGAATTACATCTGGTCGAAATTTGGCGAGTTGCTGACCGATTTCGGGGCGGGGTAATGCCAATTTAAGTTCGGGATAGAGTGGCAACGGAAAGGCTGACAATCCATAAATCTGCGCACCATGATAGGACTTCAATCCCCCCTCGGGACAAAAAATTAACACCTCATCACCATTGCGCTGGAGATGTTCGATCGTGTGTTTGAGTCGAGTGACGATGCCATCGACTTTGGGCAAGAAAGTTTCGGTGAAGAGGGCGATTCGCATTGAATAGGGGATAGGGGATAGGGAAACTTGAGTTCGGGTTATTAACTAATAATCGATAACAAAAAAGGTGGGGTATACCCACCTTCTAATTACTAATTTGTTAAAGTTTACCCCACTATCGAGTGGATGTAACAACTATTACACGCGTTCTTCACTGCGGTAACCACCACGGCGCTCGCCGCCGCGATTTTCGCGTTCGTAACGATCTCCTTCATTGCGGGGGCTGCTATCGCGCCGATCGTAGCGACCGCCACCACCAGTACCACCACCATTACCAGCACGGAGGACTGGTTTGCCACCAGCACCGCCACCGCCGCCACTGCGACGATCGCTACCACCGCGTGGTTTGTAGCTGTTAGAAGAGCGTTCGCCACCATATTCGCGATCGTTATTACGCGCTTGGGGTTCTTCCATGTCCAACCATGCGGGACGAGTTTGGTCATAGACGAGTTGCAATGCTGCTGCGGCAACAGTATGTACATCAAACTCTTCGCTCATTTTGGCGATAATCGGTAAGAAGGATGCTACCCGTTCGCCAGAGAGAGCTTCGAGTACCTGAGCTTGCGTTTTTTGAACGTGAGCGGCTTCAACTTGAGCGCGAGTTGGAATCTGACAGACTGCAAGATTCTGTTTGACACGACGTTCGATCGCTTGGAGTTTGCGACGATCTAGCGAATGAATCAGGGAGATAGCTACGCCTTCTTTACCCGCACGACCCGTCCGACCGATCCGGTGGATATAGTTTTCGACGCTATCAGGTAGATCGTAGTTGATCACGTGGCTGAGGTGGTCTACATCCAGACCGCGTGCGGCGATATCAGTAGCCACGATCCAACGCACTTTATCACCACGGAAGCGCGCTAAGAGGCGTTCGCGTTGAGTTTGGGTGAGGTCACCATGATACTCATCCGCACTGTGTCCGGCAGATTGGAGTTGGTTGGTGAGTTCGGCTGCGGCTTTGCGCGTCCGGACGAAGATGATCGCCGAATCAGGCTGTTCGAGTTCTAAAATCGGTTGCAGCGCCTGCGCTTTAGTCCAACCGCGTGGGATGAAATAAACTTGCTGTTTGATTTTAGTAGGTGCTGCTTCGATCCGATCGGCAGTAACGGTAATCGGATTCTTGAGGAAGCGATTTACTAACGAGCGAATCGGCGGAGCCATGGTTGCCGAGAAAAAGGCAGTTTGACGCTCGGTGGGCAACTTGCTCAAAATCAGTTCGATATCGTCGATAAAGCCCATACTGAGCATTTCATCAGCTTCATCGAGTACCAACCAATCGACATTACCCAGGCGGAGATGTCCGCGATTGATCAAGTCGATCACGCGTCCGGGAGTACCAACGACTGCGGCAACACCGCTTTCGAGGCGGCGAATTTGGAGGTCGATCGATTGTCCGCCATATACAGTCAGGATCGGCGAGCGACGCTCGTTACCACCGACGAAAGTTTTCATGGCTTGCGATACTTGCATTGCCAACTCGCGAGTAGGAGTTAGAATCAGTGCTTGAACTGTAGTTTTCTGCCAATCTAACTTTTCGATAATGGGTAAAGCGAAAGCTGCTGTTTTACCAGTACCAGTTTGTGATTGACCGACGACATCGCGGCCAGAGAGCAGTTGAGGAATAGCTTGTTCTTGAATGTTGGTTGGTTCAGTAATCCCCAGACCTTCCAATGTAGTGACTAAGCGATCGGAAAGACCAAGGCTAGAGAAAGAAACGGTCATAATTTATAGTTAAGTGATTCGGTATGATTGCAGTTGAAAATTTAGGAGCTAATATTTAGGAGTTAATCAGTATATTGACCTGGGAAAACATCGTACCCAATATTTAAACCATTCAGTCTGGGGGTGGGTGTGAATTGGCTGCAACTCTACACCAACAAAAGAAATACTAAATAGTCACAGAATGTTCGATCGATTATTGCGAGGCGGAGATTCTGTTATGAATTGTTGTCAGATAAATCTAGCTCTTGTACTGAGTTCTTGTGGCTTCGCTCCAATCCAAAATTCAAATTAATTTAGCATTAAACTTAAACTTTGGACTCTACGATTGCTCCGTGGAGATCGTAGTGGTCGGCTTCGTGGATAGTAACGGGAACGATCGACCCGAGCCGGGCACTCCCACTAACATACACTAATCCGTCTACTTCTGGGGCAAATCTAGCAGATCTCCCCACCAACAACCCAGATTCTGGATGTTCCTGTTCGATTAAGACATCGACAATTTTACCCACTTCCCGCTGGTTGCGGTGGAGTGAAATCGGTTGTTGAATCGCCATAATCCCATCGCGGCGCTCGTCCATGACTGCCTGTGGCAGTTGGTGGGGTAGTGTCGCAGCAGGGGTTCCATCCTCAGCGGAGAAGGTAAACACACCAACATGATCGAATTGATGACGTTGCAAAAATTCTTGGAGATGTTGGTAATGTGCGTCGGTTTCACCAGGAAAGCCGACGATTAGCGTCGTCCGCATTACCGCATCGGGTAGAGCAGTCTTGAGTTGCTCGATGATGCGATCGTTTACTTGTCCCTGCCACGGGCGATTCATGGCACGGAGTACTTCAGGATGAGAATGCTGTAATGGCAAATCTAGGTAAGGTAAGACATTAGGTGTTTCTTGCATTGCCGCAATTACCGTCGGTGTCAACCCTGTCGGATACGCATAATGCATCCGAATCCAAGGGATATCTACTTTCCCTAGAGCGCGGAGGAGTTCCGCTAGTTTCGGTGCTCCATAGATATCGATGCCATAGTTAGTAGTGATTTGGGAAATCAGGATCAGCTCTTGGACTCCCTCATCTGCCAATCGTTGGGCTTCAGCCACGATCGATTCGATCGTCCGCGAGCGCTGATTGCCCCGCAAGTGGGGAATGATGCAAAACGCACACCGATAGTCGCAGCCTTCGGCTACTCTCAAGTACGCTACGCCTTCAGTCGTCGTCCGATATCGTGGCGTATGCTCGTCAGCAATATAAGTTGGCTCTGCGGTAATCTCGACTACGCGTTCGCCAGTTTGGCTGCGTTCGATCACATCAACGATCTTGTGATAGTCACCAGTCCCAACAACTGCTACAGCTTCTGGTATTTCTGCCAGCAACTGCGATTGGAAATGTTGTGCCATGCACCCAGTAATGACAATCTTTTTATCTGCTTCGGCAAGTTCGATTAGCGTGCGAACAGATTCTTCTCTTGCGGCATCGATGAAGCTACATGTGTTTACTATAACATAATCTGCAGTGCTTTCGTCGGCATCTACTTGATAGCCTGCTTGTGCCAGCAGACCCAGCATATGTTCGCTATCGATTCGGTTTTTTTCGCAACCTAGGTGGGATATTGCAATCGTCGGCTTGTTGCCCATGTAGTCTTGGTGTGGTTATCTCCAACAATAAGGTGGAACGGTTCTTTTCAACACTTTTCTCCCCAGACTACATCGGCTGCGCTTAAAGCGATTGCCAAGCTGATTTCATGCTCGATCTCCAGTTACGCTCCTATGATTTAGGCTAAACTCTCGATCGGTGATGATGTTCGGTTGCTGCGGACGAATTCTGATGCTCGATCGACTGTCGAATTACTAAGTTTAGCTCGGCTAGAAGACCTGCGACTTGGTTGAAAGTAGGCTATTTGAGTCATCAGGCTATATCTTAGCACAATGTTGCGGAATGTGAAGGGTAAGTTAGCAGATTGAGATAACTATGCGTTTTACTGAGGTTAATTCGAGCTTTGTCATCTGCATTTGGTCGTAGACTAAGTAAGTCCCAATCCGATCGCTAGTAACGTCACAGCGGCGATCTCTGGTTCGCTCGCCACCCAACTAGTCACTAGCCACTAGCTAGTGGCCATTAAAATGAAGCCTAATTTGTGGATAATATAGGTGAAGATTGAGTTCGATCGCTCGGTCGCGCCCTCATCGAGTCAGTAGGCGCAAGGCTCGATCGCGTCAAAGCAAATCTTTGATTGACGCGCCTGCTAGCAATCGCCATCCGCCTAGTTGAAAAAGAAACGTGAACTTAAAGCAAATTTTTAATACTACTCAACCAATTATTGGTGTAGTCCATCTGCTGCCCCTGCCGACTTCGGCACGTTGGGGTGGTAGCCTCAATGCGGTTGTCGATCGAGCCGAACAAGAAGCAGTCGCACTAGTTTCTGGCGGTGTCGATAGCATCATCATCGAGAATTTTTTTGATGCACCATTTCCCAAAAGCAAAGTCGATCCGGCAGTAGTAAGTGCGATGACTACGATCGTCTTGCGGCTGCGAGAGCTGGTGTCACTGCCGATCGGGATCAATGTACTCCGCAATGATAGTCTCAGTGCGATGGCGATCGCTAGTTGTACGGGCGCTGCCTTTATTCGGGTAAATATCCTCACTGGGGTAATGGCAACAGATCAAGGATCGATCGAGGGTTGCGCTCATGAGTTACTCCGCTATCGGCGCGAACTCGGTAGTAACGTTCAGATTTTGGCAGATGTTTTGGTCAAACACGCTCGTCCCTTGAGTTCGAGCGATCTGACTACTACAGTTGAAGAAACTATTCACCGAGGATTAGCAGACGCAGTAATTATCTCAGGGCTGACGACTGGCAATCCACCGAGTTTGGAAGATCTGCGACTGGCAAAAGCTGCTGCTGGCGATACGCCAGTAATTATCGGCAGTGGTGCCGATTGCGATAATATTGCCAGCCTGATGCAATTTGCCGATGGCGCGATCGTTTCAAGCTCCCTCAAACGTCATGGCAAAATCGAGAACTCGATCGACCCAATTCGCGTCAGTCAATTTGTGGAAGCCATGCGTCAAGATCTGACAAATAAATCCGTCCAACGGGCGATTGCAGATGGCAAAACATTCGATCCAATGTTGAGTAGACGATCGAAATGAGGGGATAGGGGATAGATGTTGAAGCACATCGCGCCTCAAAAGTACTGAAGTCCGCAATACCTAACACCCATCAGCTCCTATTCCCTATTTCCTATTCTCTAACCCCTAACCCCCATCTCCTATGCGTCGCAAACAAGTTCCTTGGATACATCAGTACTCGCGCTTACTAATTGGCTCGATCGCGATTTTAGGTATGCTCGATACCGCCTATCTCACTTGGGTCAAACTCAGTCACAATGGCATTTGCGGGACTGAAGGTTGCGAAACCGTACTTGCTAGTCCGTTTGCGAATGTCGGTGACTTCCCGCTGACGGGTTTGGGGCTATTGAGCTATATTGCTGTCGCATTGATGGCCTTCGCACCGATGTTAATTAATCCCAAAACTAATAAAGCAGCCTACAATCAGCTCAATAATCTCACTTGGCTGGGATTATTATTAGCTGGAGTAGGAATGGCCGTATTTAGCGGTTATCTGATGTTTTTACTAGCGTTTGTAATTAAAGCAGCTTGTCCGTTTTGTATTGCGTCGGCAATTTTTACATTTGCGATTTTGGGCTTGACATTAGCCGGACATGATTGGGAAGATGTCGGTCAAATTTTATTTATGGGGATGGCAGCAGCATTGGTGGCGCTGGTCGTCTCGTTGGTATTTTACAACACCGCTACTGGTAGTCAGATAAATTCGCTTGCACCAACTGTCGCACCCGAACAGGGGATCGGCTGGGAAATTAAGTCTGTCTCTAGTCCTGCAGAAATTCAGTTAGCGGAGCATCTGACTCGCGCTGGAGCAAAAATGTATGGTTCTTATTTTTGTTCTCATTGCTACGAACAAAAACAACTGTTTGGCAAGCAAGCTTGGTCAAAAGTTACTTATGTCGAGTGCAGTCCTGGTGCATTAAAAAACAAGCCACAGCCGGAAGTTTGTCAGCAGGTTGGCATTAAAGGTTTCCCAACATGGTCGATCGATGGCAAATTAGATCCGGGCGTGAAGAAGCTGGCTAAACTAGCAGAATTGACTGGTTATAAGGGCAATACTGCATTTCAATACGATAAGTTATTTGCAAGATAGTTGTCTTAGCATCGATCGAAACTCGGGTAATTTACACGGTTACTCGATCTTCGGTAAGATCGGCAAGCACGACAACTAATTATTTACCAATATGCTAAAAATCGCTCGGTTTCTGTTAACGGGGATGGCGGTAGTTTTAATATTACTAGGCGTAACATTGTTGCCAGATAATGCCGCGATCGGGAATGAGATCGATTCGCTCGCACCAACCGCCGACCTCAAACAAGGTATCGGTTGGGAAATTAAGTCCACATCGGGAGCGGCAGAAATCAAGCTGGCAAAACATCTGACGCGCGCTGGCGCAAAAATGTATGGTGCATATTGGTGTCCGCATTGTTACGAGCAGGAGCAGCTATTTGGCAAGCAGGCGTGGAAATATATTACATATGTAGAATGTGCTGATGATGCTGTCAAAAATCCACAGCCTAAAGTATGTAAGCAAGCTGGTGTTACGGGTTTTCCCACATGGTCGATCGCTGGCAAGCTCGATGCTGGTGTGAAAAAGCTCGCCGAACTCAGCAAATTGACTGGCTATCGCGGTAATACTGCGTTTAAGTACGATAAGTTGTTTGGCAGATAATCGATCGGAAATCGTGCGAAACTTGTGCGATCGACCTAAATGGTTTATATATTTTAACATCAGCAAATACCACGATAGATTATTTACCGAATGCTTAAAATCGATCGTTTACTCCAGCCAATTACAGCGATAGCGATCGTTGTTTGTACTAGCAATCTGCTGCTGCCCGCGCGCGCCAATCCAGTGTCAGTTGTCAATCGATCGACCGCAACCGCGCCTAAGCCCACGATCGATAATACCGCTAAAACACCTAGCGATCGCTCTCAACGGATCTCGGCGGCAGATAAGGTCGAAACCGTCTCCGGAACTGCGGAAATCCAGCTGGCGGAATATTTAACAGCCAATAATGTGGAATTTTATGGTGCGTTTTGGTGTTCGCATTGCAAAGAGCAAAAAGCTTTATTTGGGGCAGTTGCTGCGAGTAAGCTCAATTACATCGAGTGCGACAAAAATGGTGAGAATTCGCAACGGCAATTGTGCAAGGACAAAAATATTCAAATGTTTCCGACCTGGGCGATTAAAGGTCAATTCTTACCTGGTACTCGCGATCTCCAGCAACTTGCCGAACTAACTGGTTATCAAGGTGCGACGAACTTTAAATATAAGAAGAAGTAAGTGTTTAGTGAAATAGACATCCGTACCGATCGGGTTATAATCTAGCTCGATCGGGCGATCGAGCTGTAATTAATTTGACTGCATCACCTATCTAAAATATTGAGATGAGTTACTTACTGAATTTGTGGCGGTTTCCAATTTTATCATTACTATTATCATCGTTAGTTTTAGGAGCGTTACCTGCTAGATCGGCACCTCAGCTTTCGACCCCGGCTAGGATGACTGCTCCAGATAATTTAACTGCAAGGGAAAATTCGATCGATTTATCGATCGAACGGCAAGCACAACAGCAGACAATCGCGCTCGACGAATCGGTCAAAGTCAGCCCGCAATTAGAAAAGCAAATCTTAGAAGTAATTCGCAAACATCCAGATGTGATGCTGGAAGTTTTACAGAAATATGCGATCGAGCAACAACTCAAAGCCCAAAAAGCCCAAGCTGAAGCCATCAAGCAAGTTCGCAAAAATACCAAAGAATTAATCGGTGATTCGCCCGTAACCGGGTCTACCGATCGCAAGATTGTGATGGTCGAATTTTCGGATTTTCAGTGTAGTTACTGTGCTGCTGCTGAGAAAAATGTCAAGCAATTTCTGGCAAAACACAAGGAAGTCACCTTAGTCTACAAACATTTTCCACTCACGCAAATTCATCCCGAAGCATTACCTGCGGCGACGGCTGCTTGGGCGGCAAATAAACAAGGAAAATTCTGGGAATATCACGATGCTTTATTTGCCAATCAGGCGAAATTGGGTGAGATTTTTTATCTAGAGACAGCCAATAATTTGAAGCTGGATATCAAAAAATTTGCGGCCGATCGCAAAACAGCTGAAGCTGAGATCGTCAAAGATTTTCAATTAGGGCGTAAACTCGGCATCGAAGGCACTCCGACATTTATCCTTAACGGTGAGGCAATTTCGGGAGCAGCATCAGTCGCAGATCTCGAAAAAGTCCTGACCCCAGTTACGAAGAAGTAATCGTTAATTCTGGTTTGTCGAGCTTCCGATCTCCCGCCGATCCCCTCGATCGAGGGGATTAATGCGGTTAAGATAACTGTTACTACCAACGTTAATCCTATGAGCGATTTTCCGCTAACTTCAATCCAGCCTGCTGTGTGGCGAATTTTAGATGCGAATTTCGATCGAGCGCGGGAAGGATTGCGAATCATCGAAGAATGGTGTCGATTTGCACTCGATGACACCCACATGGCAAATGAATGCAAACAAATGCGTCAAGAATTGGGGCAGTGGCACACCCCAGAGATTCGCTCGGCACGAAATACCGCTGGAGATGTCGGCACCGCACTGAGCCATCCGCATGAAGAGCACCGCGAGGGGATCGAACAACTGCTGCAAGCCAATCTTTGCCGAGTCCAAGAAGCCTTGCGCGTACTCGAAGAATACGGCAAGCTCTACTCTGCCAAGATGGGTAGTGGCTGCAAGCAGATGCGCTATCGGGTGTATACCTTAGAGAGCAACCTGCTCGCCTACAATCGCCAGCAGCTACTCAAAAATGCCCGATTATATCTAGTCACAGCCCCAGCACCAGACTTACTCGCGCGCGTCGAAGCGGCTCTAGCTGGTGGATTGACCCTAGTTCAATATCGTGACAAACAAAATAACGATGTCGATCGCATGATGATGGCACAGCAAATGTGTCAACTCTGCCATCAATATGGGGCATTATTTATTCTCAACGATCGGGTGGATCTCGCCCTCGCAGTTGGTGCTGATGGGGTACATTTGGGTCAGCAAGATGTCTCGGTCGCCCTCGCTAGACAAATCCTCGGATCGCAAAAAATCGTCGGCAAATCGACCACTAACCCCGAGGAGATGGCGCGAGCTTTGGAAGAAGGTGCCGACTATATCGGGGTCGGGCCAGTTTATGAAACGCCGACAAAAGCTGGTAAAGCAGCAGCCGGACTGGAATACGTGCGACATGCCGCCAAACATGCGACCGTGCCGTGGTTTGCGATCGGTGGGATCGATAGTAGTAATATCGATGATGTCTTAGCAGCTGGCGCACCAGCAATCGCGATCGTCCGCGCGATTATGAGTGCAGAAAACCCCACTCACGCCGTGCAATTTTGTCTATCGATCTTAAATCGAGTCGGGCCATTGAAACGCTAGTAACGAGGCTGGCGATGTGCGCGACAATCGGTTAAAAGTAAATATTAACAGGCATTAGTGTCACGATTAATCGATAATTTATAATTCATCATTCGCAATTCATAATTTTCATGGTCGAACTACAAGTAAATGGTGAGCCACGTACCTGCGATCTCCATACTACCCTTCCCCAATTATTAGTACATCTGGGACTCAATCCCAGGCTTCTAGCAGTAGAGTATAATGGGGAAATTTTACACCGTCAGTTTTGGGAACAGACGGAGATAAAAGCTAACGATCGCTTGGAAATCGTGACGATCGTTGGGGGTGGATAGCTGAGTCAATAATTAACTGCGATCTATGAATCCAAACACCGACAAAAACGTTCTCGGTAGCGAGCTTCAGACGTGCTGCACCGAGCCGATGACCGGATTTTTTCGTACTGGAGTATGTGTAACTGGGCCTCAAGACCTCGGTACCCACGTAATTTGCGCTCGTCTGACTGCTGAATTTTTGACTTTTACTAAATCTCAAGGGAACGATCTGAGTACCCCCAATCCCGCTTATAATTTTCCTGGTTTGAATCCTGGCGATTGCTGGTGTCTGTGTGCAAATCGCTGGCGAGAGGCGTTACAAGCTGGAGTAGCGCCACCAGTAAATTTAGCCGCAACCCACACTGCGGCACTCGATTTTGTTTCCTTGGCAGATCTTCAACAACATGCGATTCCCTCATGAGCAATGATTTACCGATTGAAGTCGCGATCGCGATTCTCCCTTCTGATGGTAAGTTTTTGATGCAATTGCGCGATAATATCCCGACGATTTTATACCCAGGTTTATGGGGGTTATTTGGCGGGCATATCGAAGCGGGTGAGACACCAGAAATTGCAGTCAAACGGGAAATAATGGAGGAGATCGGTTACGAACTTATCGCTCCGCAAAAATTTGGCTGTTATAGTGACGATCGCGTCATCAGGCATGTTTTTTATGCACCACTGACTGCCAAAATCGATAAATTAGTTTTGGGTGAAGGTTGGGATTTTGGATTGATTACCCCGGCTCAAATTATGACAGGCTCTGCCTATTCACCGATTGCGAAAGAGGAACGTCCGATCGGTGTCGTTCATCAACATATCATGACTGACTTTATAGAATGGTGGGGAAGCACTTAAATTTATGAATTATGAATTCCTAGATCGATTAAGATTCGATCTGCGGCTAGAATATGTCCAGTAAATAATCGAGCACAGTTAAATATCGGATAGCTCGGAGGGTGAATATCGCCACGATCGAGTTTGAAGCTGATTACTCAGCTATCGATATTTTTGCCTATCTCCTTAGCCGGATTTCATTAGTTGAGCTAGAGAACTTTTATTTATCTCCGATCGAGAAAGTTCTTTAGTCGTCCACTCCAATATACACCCACCCCCCGATTTTTAGAATTATGACAGTACTAAACGCAAGAGAGGCTCACTCGGAAACGATCTACTCGGATATCCCCGCAATCGAAACCGATCGATTGCGAAAAGTTTATCGCACTGGATTTTGGCTCGACAAGAAAATTGAGTCTTTAAAAGAATGTACATTACAGGTTTATCAAGGTGAAACCTTCGGACTATTAGGCTTGAATGGCGCGGGGAAAACTACTCTGCTCAAGACATTATTGGGGATCGTCCGCCCGACCGCTGGTAAAGCGAGATTATTTGGTAGACCATTAGGCGATCGATCTGTCAAACAACAGCTCGGTTATCTACCAGAAAATCCTTATTTCTATGATTTTCTCACTGGCTGGGAACTCTTAGAATACACCGCTGGTTTATTTGAAATCCCTCGATCGATCTCCAAACAACGCATTCCAGAATTATTAGATCTCGTTGGATTAGATCGATCGTCTGCGAAAAAAAAGCAACTCCGGCAGTACTCCAAGGGCATGGTACAACGTGTGGGAATGGCGCAGGCATTGATTAACGATCCGGAACTCGTATTTCTCGACGAACCGATGTCTGGACTCGATCCGCTCGGTCGAAAACAGATGCGTGATATTATCGTCTCCTTGGGCGATGCGGGGAAAACAGTCTTCTTTAATAGCCACGTTTTAACGGAGGTCGAACAGGTCTGCAATCGCGTGGGGATCTTAGCTAGAGGCGAACTAATTTGTTGCGGGACATTAGACGAATTACTCACCGATCGCGATCGCTTTTATTATGTCTCTGGACGCGGTGGAAATTCCGAAATTCTCAGTCGCTGGATTCCCGATCTCGTTTACCATGACGAGCGATGGTCGGGACAAATTAATGGCGACCCTCAAGAATTCATGGGTACGTTGCGGCTATTAAATGCTGAATTAATTTCCCTCACACAAGGACGCGCATCGCTAGAAGAATTTTTTATGGAACAGATGGAATTACGGGGTATTCGATCGAGTAGTTAAGGTATCTCCCCGACTGATTGAGGATGTCGGGGCTATGTCTTCAAAAAGAGTCTAGTTTGGTGACACCGTGATTTCTGCGGTGAAGATTCACTTTCCAAAATTAAATTATGGTGCGAAAAGTGTTCGACAGGATCTATTATTTGCCTTAATACTAACTCGATCTCGATCTTATTTATTGGTAAGTATCTTCAATCTGCAAAACAGCAATGTCGGCGGTAAAGCACGGTATGGAGAGTTCCAGTCGCTAAATTAATTAACCCAAGTTGCTACTTACTAAAATGCCAACGATTGAAATCGTGGCTAGTGATACAAAGTCCGCCTACGCGGACTAATTTCTCAGTCCGCGTAGGCGGACTTTGCAGCACGAGCAGCGGTTTTAACCGCTTGAGTTGTAGGTAGCAACTTGGGTTACTTAGGCGTGTTTTCGATCCTACCCATCTTCAGGAGAAATACACCACTACAAATAGCCGAAAATAATCGATCGAACTTGGATCTATTTCAGCCTTCTGACCGATTGAAATCGTAACCCGCCAAATGCCTCAATGCAATCGATCGAATGATGCGGTACTATCGAATGGATCGTGCGTCTCAAGGATTGCGAGCGCGATAGTTACTAAAAAACAAGGTTGTTTATCCATCAAAGGGATTAAAAAGCAGCTAATATCTAACAGCCAAATTATGCCTTGCGGGATTTGTCGATAGATTAATATATATTTCATACCTACTATACTTTATTATTAACTTTTAATAGGAGCACAATTTTGATGGGACGGATTTTTGTCTGCGCGATCTACGGTGGCTATGAAAATGCTGCCGCCGATCCAGAAAAGACCGGTAGCGAGCCGAATGAAGCCAGAGAAATGGTCTCGCTGCGCGATGCGATCGTGCCCGAATTACGGAACCGCAGCTTTGAAGTTGTAGCTGTACCAGATTCCGACAATCTTAGAGCTAGTATCGACTGGATCGATCGCCGAGCCAAACCAGGCGATATCGCATTGGGCATTCATGCTGATGCTTACGCTCACTCGCAGACTAGGGGTGTGAGTACTTTTTATATCGCCAAAAATGGCGAACGCAAAAATCACGCCCAGATGCTGCTACTGGCATTTTCCAGTCGCGTGCCCGACTTACCCAGCCGAGGAGCCAAGCCAGATACCACCACGGCTACAGGCAGTTTAGCTTTTTGTAGAAGATTGACGATTCCCTCACTATTAATGGAAATTGGGTTTAAAGTCGATAGCGACGATCGGTTGAAGATCCAAGCCTATCGCCGCGAAATTGCCCTCGGCATCGCCGATGGCTTAGTCACTTGGAGTCGCGACGCGCAGGTACAAGCGACCAGCAACAACCATACGGTACCCGTACATCTCAAAGTTAATGACGAACCCTATCCCGAACGTGGGATTGCAATTAATGGCAATGTTTATATTCCGATCGATCTCGCCGACCGTTTGGGACTCGCACTCGCGCTCAATCCACAGCTTCGCCGCATTCGTTATCGAGGCGTAGTTTATATCAAAGCGATCGAATTGCGCGATTTGAACATCTCGATCGTCTCGGAGATCGGACGGACGTATAATATTCGTTCCCAACATGCCTTCACTGCTGATGAATTCGATCGGATCGTGAGTGGGGGACATACAACGGCTACTCAGCTCGATGAGTTCCTGACGGCAAATAATCTCGATGTCGCCAGCAATTTCCCAAATTTAGCAGAAATTTATATCGAAGAAGCTAAAGCCGAAGGTGTCAATCCCGACCTCGCTTTTGCCCAAATGTGCGTAGAAACGCGCTTTTTGACCTTTGGTGGTGCGATCCTACCTGATTTTAATAATTTTGCTAGTTTAGGCGATCGCCAGACAGAATGGGCAAGCTTTAGCAACCCCCGCATCGGTGTCCGCGCCCATATCCAACAGCTCAAGGCTTATGCTAGTAACGATCTGTTAGTTCAAGAATGCGTCGCCCCCCGATTCGAGCTAGTCAAACGTGGTATCGCCCCCACGTTGCGCCAACTAACCGGGAGATGGTCGGCAGATGGACTGTATGCAATTAAGGTAGCAGCGGTACTCCGTCGATTGTACGAGACAGCAGGCATCTTCTAGCACCCGATCTCTGAAGATCGGAGCGAGGAACGATCGGTGATTTGGCACAAAGCGAGATCGGCTGCGACTGGTGGAAATCACTACTTCGCGCAACAAATTTAACATTACTAGAGTCATTCAGTATTAGCTAAAATTTAAACTAGTAGATTGCAATGCGATTGGTTAGCAGCAAAGTAATCTACCCAGCTAGCTGCGATTGCCAACAGAATTGTATAAGTGCGATTTGTATGTCAGAACCACGAGAAAACTCACCAACCGATCGTCAGTCCGAAGTTAAGGCACCCTCAGATACCCCCAGCGTTCCGCCAGCGCCACGCATTGGATCGAACAAACTGCGACAAGGCAGTAAATATATTTCGCTGCTACTGTTGAGTACGATCGCTAGTTGTTCTTTTGGCTATTTAGCGGCCAAACAACAAACTCCTAGTGCGATCGTTGAATCCCCAGCTGTGGCTTCGCCACAAGTTGCAAGTAGCAGTAGTATTTTAACTGGGGCCAATAGTAACTTTATCAGCCAAGTAGTCGATCGCGTGGGGCCAGCCGTAGTCAGAATCAATGCCTCAAAAGTTGTCGCTACACGCCAAGTTTCAGGGGATGAATTTGACGATCCATTCTTTAAAAAATTCTTTGGTTCGCAAACTCCACAACAAAGCCAGCCGCAAGAGCGAGAAGTTCAACGTGGGACTGGTTCGGGATTTGTGATTAATAAAAATGGGCAAATCATGACTAACGCTCATGTTGTATATGGGGCCACCAAAGTTACGGTTACCCTCAAAGATGGCCGGACTGTTGATGGTAAAGTCAAAGGACTCGATCGCGTTACGGATGTGGCGATAATTGAAGTTGCCGAGAAAAATCTCCCTAGCATTCAAATTGGCAATTCCGATGCGATTAAACCAGGCGAATGGGCAATCGCCATCGGCAATCCATTGGGCTTGAATAATACCGTTACGGCGGGAATTATCAGTGGGACGGGGCGGAGTAGCCGCGACATTGGGGCGACGGATAAACGCGTAAATTATATTCAAACCGATGCAGCGATCAATCCGGGCAACTCTGGTGGCCCCTTACTCAATGCTGCTGGGCAAGTCATCGGGATGAATACGGCGATCTTGCGCGGTACCCAAGGGCTGGGCTTTGCCATTCCGATTAATACCGCCCAAAGAATCGCCAACGAACTGATTGCCACAGGCAAAGCAGAGCATCCCTTCTTGGGCGTGCAGATGATCGATCTTACGCCGCAACTCAAGAAAGAGATCGACAACGATCCTAGTGCTACCTTCAAGCTCGATACCGACAAAGGTAGTCTAATCGCCCGTGTCGTTCGCAACTCTCCCGCAGCTAAGGCCGGAATTCGCTCTGGTGATGTGATTCAAAGTGTCAACGGTAAAGCCGTCAAAGATGCTAATGAAGTACAGCAAGCGCTCGAAAATACCAAAGTAGGCGAAAATGTACGCGTCCAAGTGCGGCGAAGTGCCCAAAACATCGATCTCAATGTTACTTCGGTCGCCGCCCCACCACTGGCAGAGGAATCTGAATAAGCAATGTGAATGATGAATCGCCGATCGTCAATTATGCTGAATAATTCAACAGCCACTAGTTACTAAATAATGCCAATTTACTTTTATAGCGATCGAGAAGTGCCATATGGGTGCTTCTCGAATTTTTCTAGACACGGATTTGTGATGGACAAATTGTGGTGGCATACCTGCGAACACTATTTTCAGGCGCAGAAGTTTGTCGGCACGCCGTATCTCGAACAAATTCGGTCTACGAATACGCCAAAAACTGCTGCTAATATCGGTAGAAAACGTACTTTACCCCTGCGGAGCGACTGGGAAGGAGTTAAGGATGAAATCATGCTGCGAGCCGTATTGCATAAGTTTCAAACACATTTAGATATTCGTGAAATTTTACTCGCTACTGGCGACGAACCGATCGTGGAGAACGCTCCAGGCGATTATTATTGGGGCTGTGGTAAAGATGGCACGGGGCGAAATCAGCTTGGCTTGACTTTAATGCAAGTGCGCGAGATATTAAGGCAAGCGTAGAGCGACCAAGCACTCCCGAACCCCACTGATGCTGTTTGGCAAGTAAGAGGCTTAACCCGACGAAAATAAATAACGATCGATTTGTCGAGCGTTTTCTTCATAACTTCAGCATGATTTAGAAACCAACTACCTAGTTACTATCCCCTCATCCCTAATCCCTAAATGATAAAATCCTGGCTGGTAATTGGCATCGTGGCAGTATTAGTCGCCGTTGGGCTGGGGCGGTTAAATACGCCGGAAGGGTATCGGTGGTTCAATCGCCAACGTCGTCCACAATGGCTGACCTTCGAGCGGCTGATTCCCGTAATTTGGACGGTGGTGTTTATTTGCGGTGCGTGGTCGGCTTACCTCGTGTGGGAAGCAGCTCCTGGCAAGAATCAAACTTGGGGCTTGATGGCATTATATCTGCTCTTAGAAGTGGCAATTATGGCTTACACGCCCTCAATGTTTGTGTTTAGGAGTCTGAGAGCCGGAACGATCGTTGGTGGCGTAGGCTGGATTATTGGGGCGATTCTGGCGATCTTAGTATTTCCAGTTTCGAGTACGGCGCTGCTGTTATTAGTTCCTTATTTATTGTGGAGTCCGATCGGTACTTATGTCACCTGGGTCATGGAAGGGTTGAATTAATTGCTGAATGCGGATATCCGCCTGGCCTGCTCGATTTCCTCTACAATGACAGACGGAATAATTATCGAGAGCGTAACACAGCTATCATGGGCGAAAATTTAACACAATTATTGGAACCGATCGCCAGTCAATTTCGCGCCCTCAATCTACCCGAACCTATCACTCATTGGGGACATCCGTTCTTTATGAGCATCGTGATGTTTGTGATGGGTGGTTATGGCGTGTATGCTGGCTGGAAAGGTAGGTTATTAACAGCCACCGACGTGGATGCAGCGATTAAAAATAAGGCAGATCATCAGAAAATTATGCCAGTAATGTTTGCCTTTATGGCGATCGGTGCTACTGGGGGCATACTAGCATTGGTCATCCAAAAGCACGCAGTGATGGCAAGTCCACATTTCTGGACGGCTGTAGTTGTCTTGACCTTGTTAACGATTAATGGACTAATTTCGGGGACAGGATTTGGGGGAAATAAGCCCGAACTGCGTAAATTTCACGCTTACTTTGGTAGCACGATTTTTGGGGCGATGGTCGTTCATGCCCTGCTCGGCTTAAAATTGGGTTTGTCGATTTAGCAGTCGACATATCCAGCTAGAAAATAAAGACCCCCGACTGTTGATAAGTCGGGGGTTTTGCATAAAAACACTAATTTGAATTGTTATCACTATTCCCCGAGGATGGGGATGTAGAGGGTACGGAATTATTGCGCGGAGCGGGTACGGCAATCGGCTCCGGCTTGGGAGAGGGTACTTCGATCGGTTCTGGCTTAGGAGAACTGGTGGACTCGGTACTATCGGACTTGGGTGTAGTTGTTGGAGTTGCAGTTGAGGGAGTTTCGGTATTTGCCACCCGGTTGCGGCGGCGACGACGCGGAGTTGGTGTCTCTTCATTAGTAGAATCCACTACTCGGCGACGACGGCGGGGAGTTGGTGTTTCTTCACTATTAGAGTCAACTTGTCGGCGCTGTCTAACTTGAGGACTAGGCTCTGCTTCCGTCCGTCGCACACGTTTTCGCCGACGAACGGGTCGTTCCGATTCGGTATTAGAACTACTACTGGGACTGACTTTTGGAGTTTCGATCGGGACGATTGTGGGCGCGACACTCGGGCTACTATCCCCCGAAGTTGGACTTGGAGTGCTAGAACTAGGAGTGATGCCATTACTGCCACTGGGGACAGGAATACCTAATGGTGGCGTAGCACCAGTAGATGGCGTAATCGAATCTGGTGAAGGTGAGGGGGATGGGAGCGCCACTAGCTGGGTGACGCTGAGCTTATAGGGGTATGCCTTGCCGGATAAACCAGCGATCGGTCGTAACTCGATCGTATAGTCGCCTGCTGTATCGATTTGCCCGCGCCAAGCGACGACTCGATCGGCTTGAGCGTCGAGCGGTGTACCTGTTGGTGACAGCACCGACATCAGTACCTGAGTTGGGGTTATTGGTGCGATGCTAGCTGCGGGAGAAATCTTTGTAGACTTGGGACTCTGAGTGGGAATGGCCCCAGGAATTGCGGGTAAGGGCGAAATAGTACTCGGACTGGGACTCGATTGCGTTCCAGTTGTCGGTAGCGGGGATTTCGTTGGATCGCTACTCGAACTCGATATCGGCACGAGTTGGATGTCCAGAACTTGCCCGCTAGTGGCCGCGATTTTATATCGGGTCGGCGTAGTAGCATCGACTGTCCCCTCTTTAACCACGGCACTATTTAAGACTGGTTGAATCGTATCGGCATCAGTCGTTACAGTCGGACTGCTACTAGGACTACTCCCAGTGGGAATTGTGGGATTATTGAAGTCGATTTGTTTGGGCGGAGTACTCGCCTGTTCGGGCGATTTATTGTGTAACAGATGAGTGACGGCAAACCAAGAGCCGAGTCCAGCTAATAACGAAATCAGGATGCCCAAGGGAATAAAAACTTGGGGTTTTTCCCACACAGATTTAGGATTGAGCTGCGTAATTGCCGTCTGACCGCTTGGTGCTGTGGGTTTAGGCGTTGCCCCAACTGCTACAGTGGGCATTTCCGATGGGCGATTAACATTAGGTGATGGAACCGCTGCAACTGCTGGCTGTTGGCTGTTGGGAAGATCGGTTAATAATTGCAGATCTCGATAAACTTCGATCGCGGCTTGATAGCGTTCGTTCGGCTCGGGATTTAACATCCGTTGGAGGATGTCAGCCAATCCATCGGTAATCCGCGTCCACTTGCGCCAATCCCAATTCATCCGATCGGCTGTAAATAAGGCGCTGGCTTCTTTACCCGTCAATAAGACGATCGCGGTAACTGCCAAGGCATACAAATCGCTGCTGGGGTATAGCTGCCCGCTGGTAAATTGTTCCGGTGGTGCGTAGCCGGGTTTACCACTGTGAATCGTGCTTTGCTCGACGTTTGACTGCAATTTATCGGCAAACTCTTTGACAACGCCAAAGTCACTGAGTACGGGCAAACGATCGCTCGATCGCAAGATAATATTGTCAGGTGAAATTTCCCGGTGGATGACACCTTTACTGTGAATATAGCCAAGCGCAGGGACGACTTGCAGCAGAAAGTCCCGGACTTCGGCTTCGCTAAATACCTCACCCTCATCGCGACGCTCTTCTAAAAGCTGTCCGTAGGTCTTACCCTCGATGTAATCTAACACCAAAAAGAGGCGATCTCGTTCTTCAAACGTCGCCCAAAAACGTGGAACTTGAGGATGCTGGAGTTGATAGAGGAGAATGGCTTGCTGCTTGAAAAATTCTTTAGCTTTGGTAACTGCACCAGCAACTTGAGTTCTGGCAATAAATTCCTGAATCTCACAAAATTCATCCGCATCTGTCCGCTCGGAACCTTTAGTGCGAGCGCGATCGGTTGCGAGATATGTCCGCCCAAACCCCCCCTCTCCAAGCACATTGAGGATGCGGTAACGTTGCTGCAACAGAGTATCGGGAGGAATGGGTAGCATAAGATACGATCGCTCAAAATTACGGCGCAAAACTAAGGTAACTGAACCTTAAACTCTAAAGCTAAGGATCGATCCAGAAGTGATTTAGTTCCACTTGATTTTGTTTTCGGCTTACAAGCTATCCTACTATTTTCTGGACGAATCTGCGTATGCTCGCTACAGCAAATTTTTACCGCGAGGCGATCGACATGATGTTGATAAATGCTCAAAACTACTGCTTCAAAGCTTTACATGCTCCATTCGCTGTTGAGATCGGGGATCGTAGATTTGCAGCTACATTTAAAAGATTGACACTCTAGCTAAAAAATCACTAATACTTTTTCAACTGTCGTCGTTGAATGATGCGATCGATTTCTGGAAGATCGAGATAGGGGCTGAATACTTTCAGCGCCTCAGCCGGAACGGTCGAATTGCTAATATATTCCTTTGTAATATTTCCCTCTTTTAGGGTCACGCGCCAAGGTGCATTACCGACACCTTGAGATTCGGAACTAAAAATAGTTTGCTGGCGATCGATCTGAACTTGAATTTTAATATTAGGATAGTCGTCTGTGCGCGCGATTATCGGTTTGTATGTGCCGACTTGGAGTGGGGTTTTGGCTAAGATCGCGAAGAATTTAGTCGTCGCTACACTCGGAATTTTCACTCTCGTTGTTTTCTGCTGATGCACCCCTGCCGCGCCATAACCACCGATCGCCACATGTGCGTTACCGACTAATTCTTGTTGTTTCCGGCGTAATTTATAATGACGTAAAATCGGCGTGATATCTGAATAGCCATTCCAATCATTATGAATTTCGACAGTAGTTGCCTGCTTTACTATTGCCAAGTTAGGCGGTGATGGTTGTGGTTGACCGATCGCGGGTACAACTACCCGTGGCTCGCTACAACTGCCGCATGATAATAGTAATAACAGCAATGGCAATCTTTTTTTGCACATAGACCCAATAAAGCTAGCCGCCCAGATCTTAGCAGAAAACAGTTCGGCTAGAAGTAGGGTTCGATCGAACTCATCTTGGAGACAGGCAATCTCAAAGATAAGCGCGGATTAGTTCAACCCCATGCTACATAGGGCAAATTAGTCGCTGTCACCTTCGTTTGAACGGCATTAGCTACCAATTGCCCGCAAGCATCCCAGGTACCGTTAGTAAGTTGCTGGCGAGAGCCTTCCCCGATCGATAATGGTGCCACAAAGTCCCCACAGCGCACCTGTAAGGCAGCTAGATCGATGGTTATCGGTGTTTTGGAGGTAGAGTTCAAAATCTCTTGCAGGCGAGTCGTGGTGGCTGGATCTGCGGTCAAACAGGGGATCCCCATTGCCACACAGTTACCAAAAAAGATTTCCGAGTAGCTTTCGCCAACGATCGCTTGGATGCCCCATTTAGCGAGGGCTTGGGGTGCGTGTTCGCGACTAGAACCGCAGCCGAAATTGCTATTGACGACGAGGATATTCGCGCCTTGGAATTGGGGTAAATCGAACGGGTGCGCGCCTTTGAGCTGAGATCGATCGTCTTCAAAAACATTGGCTCCGAGTCCGTCGAAGGTGACGCAGCGGAGAAATCGGGCAGGAATAATGCGATCGGTATCGATGTCGTTTCCAGTGAGGGGGATTCCGGTACCGGAGATGGTGGTGATTTGGCTATTCATGGTGCTTAGTTGGTGTGGTTATTTAACACGGAGGGGCACTGAGGTTACACAGAGGCACACGGAGTAAGGTTATCTGTGGGCAGCTAAAGTCCCCTCCAAGGAGGGGTGCCCGACAGGGCGGGGTGGGTAAGATCTATGCTAATTACTAATCCTGCACGATTGCTTCAGCCTCGATTTCAATCAAAATATCGGGCGAGATCAATCTGCTAACTTCAACCATTGCGGTAGTGGGGCGGATTTCGCTGAAGAATTCTCCATGTGCTTTGCCAATTTTTTCCCAATCATCGATATTGGTGCAGTAGATGCGAGTCCTTACCACGTCTGCGAGACTTGCTCCAGCTTGTTTGAGGGCGGATTCGATATTGAGGATGATTTGTTTGGTTTGGGCATATGAGTCGCCGATGCCGACTAGTTCGCCTTCACTATTTGAGGCAGTGGTACCGGAGACATGGATCGTGTTCCCGATTTTAACGGCGCGAGAGTAACCGATGATGGGTTCCCATTTGGAGCCTGTAGAGATATTTTGGCGAGTAACATTGTTCTGGTTAGTCATTTAGATTTTCTATTACAATTTAATGTAAATATATCGATCGACTCTATGAAAAGTCAATTTTTTGGTTTGTTAACAACAGTTATTAGTTGTTGCTATTTAGTTGACGGCGCGATCGCGAATACTCTAACTACTAAAGGATTTAAGATCGACATTCAGGTAAACTGTGCCGAAGGTAATGTCACTTGCGATCGAGTAACTTATCGAGGACGGGACTTAAAAACAGGAAAATCATTGCGGTTATCCGGTCGAACTATTCATTCGTTTTGTGCTGATGGGGTAACTCCTTGTCAATTTCTGGGCTATGAGTTTCGGAATCATAATTATCGTTATATTGTGACAGACAGTGGGCTGCCAAAGGTTTATCAAGGTGAAAAATTATTAGTGTCACAGCAAGGAAAGTGGGATAGATAAAATCTCAGCAACAACTGTCCTAACTTCTGAATTCACTCATCAGCCATTTCCCAATTTGAGTTTGGTCTGTTTCTTTGCTCCGATTTAATGCTTCGACAATAGTAGCGATCGATAAGTTCGGTAATACTAAAGAAGTATCGATGCGTTTGCTACCTCGATCGATCATTTCAAAGGCATAAATCAAAGTATTTTGGACATCTACAATCCAACATTCAGAAACACCCATCTCTTCATATAACAGACGTTTAGTACCAAGATCGTCATCAATAGTAGTGTTGGAAATTTCAATCACTAGATCGGGAGTAGCTTGCTCATCTAAGTTGATAACCGATGTACCTACAGGTGCTAATCTTGCTCTGTCTCCGCAGTAATAAGATAGATCGGGTTGGCATTCTCTGATTCCAGTTTTACGATAGGTACAATTATCGAATCCATTAATTGCAATTCCCCCGATCGTACAGAATAGATTGATGATATTCGCCATCAGTAAGTGATAGCGAGAATGGTCGGCACCTGTCGGCATATCTTCAATCCTCATGTAACCGTTATAATAATAGCCGCGATTTTTTTCTCGATCGGGAGATTCGATCGTGCTTACATATGTATCCCAATCAGCCTTCATCCAAATATTAGTTGATAATTTTTCTTGGAGTTGAATCATAACTGTTGCTACCTATTTATATTTTATTGTTTATCATCTGATGATTCACCACCATCATCTTCATCGTCCTCTTCTTCCGTACACCCATCATCTCGAATAGTTCCGTCTGGCATCGTAGTATTGCAAAAGATAGTCATGCGAGTTTGAGCATTGGAAAGATTTGCTTGTTCGAGATCTGCATCAGTTAGATCGGCATAATCTAAATCTACATTCTCAAGATTTGCTTGAAAGAGAGTAGATCCAGTTAAATCAGCCCCTTGAAGATTAGCATTACTTAAATTTGCTTCACTCAGCTCGACATAAGTTAGATCGACGTTTCTTAAATTGCGTTTTTGTAAGTTAGCTCCTGTCTCGATCGATATTGCGATTGTGGCTAACTTGCCATAAATCTCCTCACCAGTCAGAGATTCATAGCCTGATTCATAAATACAATCATCAAAAATAGTTTCTGAGTCATAAAGACATTCGCTAAAATCACAATAGTCTAGCTTCGCTTCGCTAAAATCGGCTCCCTGTAAATTTGCTCTAATAAAGTCAACTCTATGTAACTTAACTCTTCTCAAATTCACATCTCGAAGATTGGAATTGGTAAATGAAGAAAAGGATATATCAGCATTCTCCAAATTAGCTCCTCTTAGATTTGTATTATCTAATCCAGATTCAAATAATTTCACATCTTCAAAATTAATATCTTGAAGATCTTGCAGTGTTAAGTCTTCATTCTCTAAGACAACACCTTGAAAATCTCTCTCTCCAGCATTATAACGTTGCATTAATTCTTCAGTATTCATATGTTATTTTTAATTTAATTCTAAATTCCAAAGTAATATTTATCAGTACAAAATCTATAGATATTGAGATATCTTGCTTTTATCTACAACAAATTCGACATCCTCATATACTTGCTCGATCGAGAAAGTTAGATTGACACTTTTGAGATCGATCTCGACAATCTCAAATCCCCATTTCTGGCTATTTCTTCAAATAGATCGTCTAAATTAACAAATACAGCCCAATAATCTTGGTTCAATATTTGGGCAGCTCTGGAAATCATAAGATGTTCGAGTTCGACATTTCTCTTTCCTTTCCACAGACAGTCTGCCAGCGCAACAGCTAGTTCTTCAAAACTACAATCCATTTGATTCCATTGTCCATGAGAGCGACAACACCGAGCAATTTTGGGATCGATTCCTCGATCGAGTAATAGCTGCTCTCCTGCTGTTTCATGTCGATCGCCGCGCTCGATTAATTCTACAGGATATAATATTTTACCAGTATCGTGAAAGGCAACACCTAATCTAATCCATTCTGGATCGAAGGAAAGATCGAGTTTTTGAAACTGTGAAATCAATATTTCGGCTGCTTCTGTAACTAATTTTACGTGCTGAACTAAATGAGGCGGTGCGCCTAACTCTTCAAGAAACTTATAAGCATCTTCGATTGAATTAAAAATTTTAAATTGCTGTTTCATTAGAAATCATCGTGATTGAGATCGATCGTCATTATCTATAACAAACTCGATATCTTCATATATTTGCTCGATAGAGAAAGTTAGATTGACACCTTGGAGATCGATCGAGTCGCCTGCTTCATAATTAACGATGTACCAATTTCCAGCCTCATCTCTGCGGTAGAGATCGATCGCGACCTTACTGGCATCGACTAGGACATAATCTCTCAAATTAGGATTGCGACGATACATTCTAAATTTATCACCTCTGTCATAAGCCTCCGTACTCGGCGATAGAACTTCAACAATTAAGCAAGGATAGCTGATGTATTGAGGTATGGTTTTATCTCGATCGTCGCAAGTGACGCTAATATCGGGATAAACGTAATTAGTTGAGTCAAGAATATTCGCTCGACAATCAGAGTTTAGTGTTTTACAGCCACGTCCGCGCATGTGAGCCTTGAGTAAAGCTAAAAAGTTTCCAGCGATATCACCATAATTTATCGTGCCACTGCTCATCGCATAAACTTCGCCGTCGATATATTCATGACGGTGCAATTGCTGTTCTTCCCATGCGAAGTATTCTTCGGGCGTGAATCTTGGAACATTATCTTTTAAGACAACCATAATTTTAGACCTATGATGTTTAGCTAAATATCGATCGAATATCCAAGCTGAAACCAGGCAGCACATCCTCACCGTTCAAAGTAGATGGGGATTCCAAAATCTCTACTTCCCTGTCGATGCGGTAGATCTCGACTTGTCGATCTTGAGGGTTAATCAGCCAGCCGAGCCGCACCCCATTATCGCGGTACTCTAGCATTTTGGCTTGGAGTTTCGATAGGCTATCACGCTGGGACGATCTCAGTTCGATGACAAAATCGGGTACCAGTTCGGGAAACGCAACACCAGGAGGTATCGCATTAACTTTAGCTTGTCCGATCCAAGTTACATCAGCCGATCTGAGTGCGCCATTAAGCAGGGTGTAACCACCAGATGAATCCAGCACTCTGCCCAGTCTTGTTTGGCGGTTCCAAGTCCAAACTTCGCCAAACAGATCCCCATTTTTTTCGGAGCTTTCCCATGAGGCTGGTGGCATGATAATTAATTCTTGCGTAGCTGTTAGCTCTAATCGGAGTTCTGGGTTGTCGCGACACAGCGCATCGAATTGTTCGCGAGTAACGTGGAGAGTTACGCTCTGAGTATTTAGCAATGGTGTGTGAGTGTCTAGTAATTGCATAATTACAAATTTATCTTTTTTGGGTTTTGCGCTGGAGATTTCCACGCCTGGCAATATCGATTTAGAGTTGGTGGGCAACACATAAGCTTCGATTTAGATTTTACTGACAAACAGTTGCACACCCTACGGCTATTGCTTCTAAATATGTTTTATTGTCCCATTATCTTTGATGGTGCGTTACGCTGACGCGATAACACACCCTATCGGATCGATTACGCCATCAATTCTCGCACGTCGGTAACTTTGCCCGTTACCGCTGCGGCGATTACCATCACTGGCGACATCAATAATGTTCGCCCCGATGAAGAACCTTGACGACCTTTGAAATTACGATTGGAAGATGAGGCACTCAGTTGTCGTCCGACTAATTTGTCAGGATTCATTGCCAAACACATCGAGCAACCAGCTTCGCGCCATTCAAATCCGGCGTTTTTAAAAACCACGTCTAATCCTTCGGCTTCCGCTTGTTTTTTTACCCGTTCGGAACCAGGGACGATGAAGGCTTTGACTCCGGTGGCGACTTGTTTGCCTGCGGCGAATTTGGCGGCTTCGCGCAAGTCGGTGATACGTCCGTTAGTGCAGCTTCCGACGAAGCAAACATCGACTTTGGTGCCGATAATTGGTGCGCCTGGAGAGAGATCCATGTACTGGTATGCTTCTTCGGCGATCGCGCGTTCGTCTGGTGCCATCTGAGCTACAGTCGGGATGGGTTCGTCTACGCCGATGCCCTGCGCGGGGGTAATACCCCAGGTGACGGTGGGGGCGATTTCGGCGGCATCGAAGACAATGACATCATCGTATTCGGCATCCTTATCGCTGCGGAGGCTTTCCCACCAGGCGATCGCTTTTTCCCAATCCGCGCCTTTGGGGGCAAAGTCGCGATCTTTGAGATAATCATAGGTCACTCGATCGGGATTGATATACCCACATCGCGCGCCACCTTCGATCGCCATATTACATACGGTCATCCGTGCTTCCATATCCATCCGATCGAATGTCGTTCCAGCGAACTCATAGGCATAGCCCACACCACCTTTGACACCGAGTTTGCGGATGATATGTAGAATTACATCCTTGGCATATACTCCAGGTTGCAGGGTACCATTGACTTCGATTTTGCGGACTTTTAATTTAGCTAAAGCCAGCGTTTGGGAAGCCAATACATCCCGCACCTGAGAGGTGCCAATTCCGAACGCAATCGCCCCAAATGCGCCATGAGTCGAGGTGTGACTATCTCCACACGCGATCGTCATTCCAGGCTGAGTTAGGCCTTGCTCTGGAGCAATTACGTGAACGATGCCTTGGCTCCCAGAACCGACATTGTAGAATCTGATCCCATGTTCTTTGGTGTTGTTTTCGAGATGTTGCATCATCTCTTCGGCGAGGCTGTCGGCGAGGGGACGGGATTGGTCTTCTGTTGGTACGATGTGATCGACGGTGGCGACGGTACGCTCTGGATATGGAACTTTCAATCCTCGATCGCGCATCATGGCAAAGGCTTGAGGACTGGTGACTTCATGGATCAGGTGCAAACCGATGAATAGTTGCGTTTGTCCTGAAGGTAATATACCAACGGTATGTGCATCCCAGACTCGATCGAATAATGTATTTTTGCTCATGGTTTTAAGTAGTTGATAGTTGATAGTTTGAGATTAATTACCTTCGTTACTATTGAGCCGCATATAACAGAGATTCTTTAATATCTGCTGATTCTAGATCTGGATAAGATGTCAGAATATCTGGCTCTGTCATTCCTTCCGTAACCATACTGACGACAGTATCAACCGGAATTCATATACTTCTAATACAAGGTACTTCACCCATTTGACGTGGATCGACTGTGATTCTGGTGAATTTCATAACCTACTCCCCTTAATAAATATTTGTTCATGCCTTACGCATTTTCTAACCGCTGCTTATAATTCACACCTCTATGCATTTGGGAGATAGAAAAAGCTGAATCCGTGTTGAACTAGACATTTATATTCCATTACCTGCTTCTCTCCAAATACCTCTTCAATCTCGTCAATATTAGCTAAATCGGGATCGAGAACATGCTTTCCCAACTCCATTGCACCAACACCAAATGCGTTTGCCAGTCTTCCGCTTTCCTCTGATGTGCAACCTAAAAACACATTAGTCACTACTGTTGCTCCAATTGGTACATTGGTATAGTAACTCTCATCATATTCCAGTGCCCAAACAATATCGGGTGAAAACTGACCAATTGCAATAACTTGTGCATCTAAACCCATATGACAAAACTTTTGAACAGAACTAACGTTGATAGACAATCCGAAATCGACGGGGCGAACCCGACTCTAAGGTATCGATAAAATCTTCAAAAGATACTTGAGTCAATCCGGTAGTGGTAAATCGATTCAATTCATCTTGAGTGAGGGGAAAGGGTAAATTTTCGCAAAGATCTTCAGGATTACGACCGCGACAGACGACTAATAACTTGCCGTTAGGTGCGACGAAATTACCGATGCACTCGATCGCATTGGGACGAATATTCGCAGGCAGAGCTTGGATTGTATAAATCTCAACAACGAGATCGAAACTTAATTTCCAGTTGGCTGGGGAGGTAAATAAATCGACGACTTGATAGTTTACCTGCGAGTCTGGAAATCTTTGATGACACCAATCGATCGCGGTTTGAGATAGATCGAATGCTGTTACATTAGCTCCGAGTTTGGCAAGATATTCGGCATCATCGCCCAAACCACAACCGACAACTAATACTCGTCTATCTTGCACGATTAACTTTGATTTTTCGATCCAGTCTGACAACCAATAATTCATACCTCGATCCGCCCAGGGAATTGCATCAGCATTCCCAGCAGCCTCGGCATATAGAGTTTCAAACCAGCCAGTATAATCGCCCTGCTGATAAGATGCTTGTGATAGTTCGCGAACTCGCGATATACTCATAAGTTTTATTTCCTAATAATATTCCAACTAGCCATGAATGAAAAAGTAAGTCGTCATACTTATTGCCACGATCGATACAAACCGTCGGATAATTATTGATGGAATCTGACGGGCGAAGTCGGCGATAAAATAACCACCTAGAGCACCACCGATCGCCATTAAAATCGCCTGATGCCAAGCAATAATACCTGCAAATAGAAAAGGAACGATCGCGATGCCATTAATACAAGTTCCTAGCCACGTCTTCAAAGCATTCATCGCATGAATATTTCTAATATTGAAAAAGGTGAGACTCGCCAACATCAAAATCCCAATACCTGCACCGAAGAACCCACCATAAATTGCAACTACTAGTTGAATGATAACTAGATAAAATAGTGGTATGGAATTGGGTGTATCGTTTCGATTGGAGGATTGTAGCCATTGTTTAAAAGATTCACCGAAGATAAATACAACAGTTGCGAGTAATAATAAATAGGGAATTAACTTTTTAAAAACATCGGCAGATGTATAGAGTAACAAAATCGAGCCGAGCAATCCACCAAATAGACTAACGATACTCAAAATTAGCATAGTTCGTCGATCGATATCCAAATCGCGACGGTAGGCACCTGCACTTGCCAAACTAGCGACCCACAGGGCAGTATTATTGGTAGCATTAGCCGCGATCGGGGATACACCCGTAAAGATAAGTGTCGGAAAGCTAATGAAACTACCGCCACCAGCCACAGCATTCAATCCGCCAGCAATAAATGCAGTCGCAAATAATAAGAAACCATTGAGATATGTGAGTGATGGTGGCGCGATCGGCATATATTTGGAAAATGCCACCGAATAAATTCGGGGCTATTGTTGCAAAGTCCGCCTACGCGGACTGATATATTAATTAGTCCGCGTAGGCGGACTTTTCATCACAAGCGGCGGTTTTAACCGCTGAACTTATTGGTAACAAAATAGATTAGTCTATCGTCAATTAATTCGGTTTAATTCCAATTAATAGAGCCAATTCTAACCATTTCCAATAACAATCTACATCTGCAAATCCAATCTCGCGGAGATAACCTAGTTGAGTTTCAACATCGAGTAATTTATTCGATGGATCTTCACTTTCGGGTGTATAGCCAATCTTAGTTAGAAACTGAATATGAATTTTTTGATTGGGTGAGGCGACATGTTCGAGATTTGCAAATACACCACCAGGAGTTAAAAGATTGAATATTTCCTCATATAAGGAACGTTTCCGATCGTGTGTAACGTGATGAATGGCAAAACTTGAGACAATTGCATCAAATTTACCGAGATCTGGTAATCGATCGTCTAAATTATGACTGATGACTTCGATCGACTTATCATCTTGAAATCTTACCTGTGCCTTTTCGAGCATAATTGGCGAAAAGTCTACAGCAACTCCGGTAGCTTGCGGTCGATCGATTTTTAACAGGGCTAGTAATCTCCCGTCGCCAGTTCCCAAGTCAAGAATCCGCTGCGTATTTGTAGGGATATAGTCTAGCAATACAGCTTCGCCTTCGGTACGATGGGGAATGCTATCTGCTTTGGCTAGATACCCCAGTGCGTGTTCGGTTGTAGACCACAAATTAACCATCTTGCATCTTCGTTACTGTGCCATGTCCCTACTATAGACAAAGCCGTTACTGCATGTCCAATATCTGTTAATAGTCTTATCGATACTTTAAAAGTATCAATTCAAAATGTTAGTTTAGGCGATTCCAAAGGATATATTAGTACTCTAGAACTGATGAGATCCGATCTCGATCGTTATTTAAATAGCATGAACTCTCTCACAACTCCTCCGAAATCGACTCCAGCCGACTATCCATCAGCCTCAGAAATTAAATGGTTTCGCACGCAATTATCTAAGTGGGGTGCGGCGAACGTGCGTGATTATCCGTGGCGCAGCACCACCGAACCATATCATCTCCTCGTTGCTGAGTCCTTGCTCCAGAAAACCGATGCTGATACAGTCGCGCCGATTTACGAGCTATTTTTAGAGCGTTATCCTACCCTCCAAGATTTAGCCACTGCCGAACTCGAAGATGTTGCTAAAATTCTCGAACCATTGGGATTATTTTTTCGCGCTCAAAGGCTACAAGATTGCGCTCGAATCGTGCTCAAAGACTACGATGGCAAAGTACCTCAAGACCAACAACAACTGCTAAAACTGCCAGGAATCGGCGACTATACCGCTCGCGCGATCGGTTCTCAAGCCTTCAGCCAACCACTCGCTGTATTAGATGCGAATGTTGCACGGATTTTCGAGCGATTCTTCGGACTTAGAGGCGAGCGGGTGAAGTCGAGGTGTAAAATTCTCTGGGGTGCGGCGGATCTCATCGCCCCGAAAAAAACAGTTGGGAAGTGGAATCTCGCGCTGCTAGACTTTGGCGCGTTAGTTTGCAAGGCACCGAAGCCGAATTGCGATCGATGTCCGCTAGAAATAAAGTGCGATTGGTTCGATCGCGAACCATCCAATCACAGATAAATTAAAATCCTGAAATAGCTTCATATAAGTCTGGCAAGTCATTTTCAATCAGGATCGTATCTTTGGGCTTGCGGTGTTCGGGACTGGTGAGATATGCCAGCGCCGCATCGCGGTTGGGAAACTCCATCAAGCGATCGTCTGTCAATCCACCTTCTTTCAATCCGGCTTTGAGTGCCTCTTTATTTGTATCGCCGATTACTAGTACCAAATCGCAGATTCCGGCAGCTTTGAGCGCCACCTGGCGGTTTTCCTCGGTTTGAACGTCACCGAGTTCTACCATCCCTGGAGTCATCAAGATTTTGCGTCCGCCATCAAATACACCTAGTACTTCGAGTGCTGAGGCAAAGCCGATCGGATTTGAATTGTACGAGTCATCAAGAATGAAACCATCGCCATTTTTCCGCAGGTTGAGGCGGTTATTAGCGGGTTCGATATTGTAGATCGCCGCGATGACATAATCGGGATCTTTACCCAGCGCACAAGCCATTGTAAATGCGCCGACGAGGTTGGAGAGCATCGGGACACCGAGCATTTTGGTGAAGCCAGGATATGCTTTGCCTTGCCAATTAATTGTAAAAGTCGTACCTTCAGGAGTCGCCAGAATATCCGACATCCAGCAGTCGAGGTGGCCGATTTCTGGTTCTAGACCGTAGAGGAGCGTGGTGTCTTTTTTATGCTCTGTGGCCATTTTCCGCGCGCCAGGATTGTCACCATTACAGACTAAAATCCCATCTTGTGGGATGGCTTGTGGTAGTTCGCATTTAGCTGTGTAGATATTTTCCGCACCACCAAAGCGTTCGAGGTGCATTACGCCGACGGCGGTTACTAATCCGGCGTTCGGTGGGGTGAGCCGACATAATTTGGCGATCGATCCGATTTGATAGGCTCCCATCTCGATGATAGCGAGTTCCTGTTGGGGTTTGAGCTGTTCCCGAATCTGGCGGGTGATGCCCATTTCGGTATTGATGCTGCCTGGAGTCCAAAAGGTGGGTTCGATCGCTTCTAAAATACTGCCCAAAATGACTTTGGTACTGGTTTTACCGTAGCTGCCTGTAATCCCGATCGTATAGGGTTTATAGTCGGCGAGGATATTTTTAGCATCTTGGAGAAATGCCTGTTGTTTTTTGAGTTCGTTCGGCCACAAGATCGCATTGGCAATTACGATCCAGATTGGGGTGGACTGGATTAATATTACTGCCAGCAACCAGTACAAATAGATACTATCTCCCGCCCCGATTGCATACGCACCAGAGATAAATAAGATAACGGCGATCGCATATAGACCCAAAGCCAGATTATAAATCGCTGATGCTCGATCGGTCATATTGAGCTTAATCTTACCCACCTTGCGCGGATCTTCTTCCTTAAAACCAATAAATACTAGGGTAGCTGAGGCTAGTAAACAGATAACCAAGCAGGTTTCCATGTCTCCCCCAGTGGCAAATCTCGTCAGTGCCGCACCTACTAAGGCGATAGAGCTGCCTTTGCGATCGAAAGTACCTGTTTCAAGAAACCACTCTTTAAACCGCGTACCGTTGTATTCTTCTTGCTGGAAGTAGCGGAGGTAACGCAGTCCTCGGCGGGTGAAGAACAGAATGAGGGCGGCGGAGATGACAGTGAGGCAGATGATGGTGAGCATGGGGGAGTGGAGGAGGAGGGCGGAGGGGAGGAGTGGGGAGAGGGGGAATCGTAGATCTACCCACCCCGCCCACAAGGGGCACCCCTCCGAGGAGGGGAATTTACTAGCCACTAGTCACTAGTCACTAAAACACTAGTAACTATGTTTTGATGCTAGAAGCTACAAGACTGGGTAATTTATCAAGAAATTTATCTACATAATAGGCACATAGATGCGAACCTTCGCCTTGGTACATGAAGTGATCGCGATGAGGGATGGTGATGAGCTGTGAGTTGCCAAAGAGACTGTGGTAGCGGTGTCCCATTTCGACGGGGGTTTCAGTGTCGGCTTCGCCCCATAAGAGCAGGACGGGTAAGGAAATTTGTTGAGCAAGTTCGGTGAGATCTTCGTTAACGACTTTAATAAAGGTGCCTTTGAGTGCGCCAGCATTTAAGTAGTCGCGCGAACCGTATGTTTGACTGTGCCAGGTGAGGAGTTCGTCTCGATAAAGTGGTGAGAGTTTGAAGGTATTCCGCATCGTGGAGATCCATTGACTGCGGAGGGACTGCTGTAGGGTGCGCTGACGCTTCAATCCAGCGGCATTGATTAACGTCATCGATCGCACTGTTTGCGGATATTTGGCAGCGAGGCGGATACAAATTCTGCCACCTACCGAATGTCCGAGGATATCTGCTTGGGGAATATTCTGTTCTGCTAAATACTCGTAAATGCGATCGGCATAGTCCGCCGTGCCCCAATCCGTGGGCGGTGGGGGCGATTTCCCAAAGCCGGGGAGATCGATAATGTGAACTTGAGATTTGGTTGCCAGGAGTTCGCCCAGCGGCTGGAGCGATTGGAGATTTTGCCCCCAACCGTGGAGCATCACTAACGGATGACCGTTATTACCGAGTCGGATGGTATTTAATTGCACTTGAGCCATTTCACGCACTTTGCCTCTTCATCACGTTAAATTATCATCGATCGGTACCGACATAAAGCGTAAATTTGCGATCGGGTGACAGATCTCGATCGAAAAGTGGGTAGGTTAAGAGCGATCGATCTCACACTCGTCAGCTCGATCGGTTCATATAATCGGAGATAAGTTGTCAATACCTCCCCTTTTTCCCCTAATTTAAAACCCATGTTACCCACTGCAATGTATGCTCTGCCAGCAAGGATCGCTATCATCAATCACTTGCTGTAACTATTTATAAATGGAGCTGGAGTTAAACATATGTTTGCAGTCGGAAAAAAAATTGGTAGTGGGATCGAGCAAATTATTTACGAACATTTTTTATACGTCGTCAGATGCGAGGAGCCAACTCGTGTCTTAGAGAGGTTTTGGAGTTTATTTCTCGATGGTGTCGGCTATGGTGATAATCGAATTTGGTCGACGATCGAATCTTTGGCATTTGATAAAACTTCCGAGCAAAATTTCCCATTGATTATCAACCGCTGTTGTTATATTCTTGTCAATCACTGGCAAATGCAACCATCGGGACAAGAACCGATCGCCCATTTGATCGAGATGTTAGATAATCTCAAAGATGTGCGGATGACTTACTCGCGAATGGTGCGTCGGCTGCGCCAACTGCTGCAACTTTATATCCAAGGTGAGGATTATCAGAAGCTCAAACGGTTGAACATCGTGCTTAATGCCACGACAAATGCTAAACCAGCGATCGACGATCGACCTTTGGGTAACTTAATTACGCGTTATCCTTACTTGTACGAATACTCGCTAGTTTCCGAGGAACGTACCGCAGAAAACGTCGAGACGATTAAGCGGGTGCAACACAATCTCCGCAAACAGCACGAGCAAAGTTTATCGCATTATCTTACTTATCAAGTGAGAAGAGCGCGAATTAAGGCTCAGCTTGGTAGAGATGCTGCTAACGATCTCGCGCCTGTAATGAATCCAACATTATTATCTACACGCGAATTGGGGCTGGCATTCGGTCAATTTGCGGGTAAAGCTGAAGGCGATTTGACTTATCAAGATCTGTCGCGTGGGCTAGTTTCACGAATTCAATTACAACCGACGATTTCTAGCTTTAAGAGCGATCTCTATGAGTATATAATTTCCGGAATAGATACTAGTTACGGGCAACGTAATTTTAATACTCGCTTGTACAAAACTATCGATAGTATTTTACCCGATCGCAACAATCAACGACTCGATGAAATCAGTCTGCTCAGAACTTGCACACATATTCTCAATCACTTAGTTGTCGAAAGTCCCCAAAAACCCCAGCATTTTGTCTTTGTCGATATGATTAGCAATTTAGGTGCAGTATTTACTACTGGATTACTGCTTAAAATTGTATTGATCTGTCAAAAAGCCAAGCCATTAGTTGAGAGTAGACTGTCGATGCTATTCGATCATTATGAATCTTCACGCTGCAAGGGTGTACCTTGGTTGGTCAAATCTCTGGAAACTTGGAATGTTGCTGGTGCGATTCACTTTGGCAATGTTGATGTTTCTTCGCTATTTTTCTTACAATCTTTAACTCGTTAATCGCCAGTCCATCAGTCACCAAAACTTTGATGCAATTCTTCTGCTACTCTTTTTAAGCGGCGGAGTTGAGCTTCCATATCTGTCTTAGTCCAATTAGCCGCAAATCGATCGAATCCCCAGGCAATCGTCCGATTGGGAATCGTGAATTCAAAGGTATTGAGTAAGCGAGTACCCCGTTCGTTGGGTTGACATTCCCATCGATCTCGACCTTTGAAAAAACCATCGAATCCCCAGACGATCGTGCCAGGTTCTCTAACTAAAACAACATTTTTTAGTGTTGGCTGGAACAATGGGATCTGAATGATAAATCTACTGGCACTACCAACACTAGTGCGCCATTCACCGATCGGTTCGCATTTTAGCATCGGGTTGAGCCAACGTCGCATTAGTTCTAAATCGGTGATACATCGATCCACCGCTGTCGCACTTGCTTTAATCTGAATTGATTGCTCGAAAACAGGCATCTCTAAAATTATGAATTTAACAGCGGTTTGAAATCAGGGAACTAGATCCCCGCTGGTCACAAATAAAACCCCTCATCTATAAATTCCTCAGTTCGCGTTCGATCCGATCGACGATCGAATGTTCGTCGATATTGGCGAGAATGCTGTCGATGACTGATTTTGGACTATTATCGCCCCAAGATGCACCGTTAGCTAGATAGGTTTTGGTGACTTGTCCGATGAAATAAGCCGAGACTCCAGCGATACTTGCTTGTGTCAGCGCGACAGCGGTATAGGGAGCGATACTGATTCCGGCTGTAGCTGGAGCGAGAATGGCCAGGACGGACTTGATTCCACTCAATCCGAGATTGGTAGCAAATTCGCTGATACTCAGCCCCCCCAGACCGATGGTCATATTTTTGAGCAGTCCCAGCGCACCCGATCGCGTCATCGGAATGCCGTAAAATTTGGATAGGCGGATAATCATGGCAATATCGATCGCGGCACCTGCAATAATGTCCGCAGCAGCGATCGGATTGACTGCAACCGCAATCGCTTTAGTCATCACCGATTGCCAGATGATATCGTTGGCAGCTTCATCGCGCCGATCCATTTTGCGATCGATCAGGAGTTTTTGGATGCGATCGGCTGCTAGCATGGCATTGAGCGCGGCTAAAGCTTTCCCTTCATGCTGCAATATTTCGACGATCCGTTCTTTCAATTGGCTTACTTGTGGTGTTCCGGGATGATAACTTACCCCCATACTGCCATCTTCCCGGACGGCAGCACGAATCGATACTGGTGCGGCAGCTACCATGACGATCTCCTGCGGACTGAGGATTTCTTTGACCCGCTCGTCGCGAATTTTGGCATAGATTGCCAACTTATCGCACTCAGGATAGCGATCGACTTTATTAAATACTAGTAATAATGGTTTACCTGCGGCTCGAAGTTGCGAAAGTGTCTGCAACTCTAGTTCGGTAATATCACCAGCAATAATAAATAAGATCAGATCTACTTTACAAGCAATCTCGGTTGCAAGTAATTGTCTTTCCATCCCCGCAACTTCATCGATACCTGGAGTATCGATAAATTCGATCCGTTCTTGCAACATCGCTGGGGTATCTTTATCAAGGTCGAAGGCATCTTGCCAGTTATCGATCTCCCAGACCACCTGCTGGCTTTCGCGTGTAACTCCATGTAAAGCTCCAGTTTGAAATGCCTCGCGACCGATCAAGGAATTTAGGAGTGAGGATTTACCGCGACCGACCATGCCAAATACAGCGACTTGGAAGACCGCTCGATCGAGTTTTGACAACATCTGGGTGAGTTCGGCAATTTCTGCTTCTAATCCGTGGCGCTCGCGCTGCGTCAGGTCTAAGTCAATGATAATTTGCCGTAAAGTATCGCGTGCTTGTTGATAATTTCGATCTGATTGGATCGCGATAAAACTATCGATCGTACTCGTGAGATTATCGCGATCTTCGGGGATTTGTAATTGATTCATTCGAGCTATTTAAGCAAATTCCACGATCGACATCATGCGATCCGGTCGAGCGTCGATCGAATACATTGTAGCTACCGATCGGATCGGCTCTAGCCAAACAGTCGTACCAACTAATATAGCAATTATCGCGGCGCTACTCGAGCGGGGAATACCGTCCATTGTCTAGCCCCGCTCGGAGCGCTAGACTATACGCGGTCGGGGTCATTTAGTTAGGATCGAGTAACCGCACGGCTTCCCCAAATGGGAACAGAGCTAGATCTAGTCCTCCTGGCGGCACCACCCACAGTGTTGGCACTAATGGTGCAGATACAGGGAATTCCCCATAGCCATCAGTTAAATAGATGCAAACTGTCTGGGTATGTCCGTCCCAGCTCTCGTTCACTCGATCGAAGAATGGCACGAATGATGTCCCACCGCCACCTTCAGGAGTCGGTAAGTTCGAATCAGCAGTTAGTGTGTGGGATGCGTGGATTGCATCATCGACATAATCTAAAGTACATTCGAGCTGTGGATAAGCGGCTAAAATCGCCCGCACTTCACTGACAAATAGCTGAAGTTGTGGCAAGCGCACCGAACCGCTGGTATCGATTGCGATCTGTACGCGCACCGATTCACTATGTAAGCCTTCGAGATAGAGTCCGCGTCCGACAAACCGCCGATCGAAACCCTGGAAATCTGTAGGAGTCTGAACGAGATATCGCCAGAGGTATGCTTTCCAATCTAGTTGGGGATTGAAGATCGACTCTAACTCGCGAGCGATGCCGCCAGTTAACTGAGCTGTTGCGGTACTACTAGCAATCGCGCTTGCTTGTTGGAGCGCCTGTTGCCAGTGGGTGCGGATCTCGCGATCGCTAGCAGCGGTTACTTTGGTGCTGGGATCGCTGCCTGCGTGCGCCGCGAGCAGATCTCGCTCCGTTAACTCAAACCGATTTGCACCAGGCAATTGCAATAATTCGTAGACTTCTTCGACACTCAGATGCTCCAACTTTTCGTCGCGCAATCCCCCCGGTGGTAATTCAAATCCCTGCTGCAAGATCGTGCCATTGACGACGATATCGGCAGCGATATTCCATAATTCTGGCTGTCGCTCGCGCAGTCGTAATGGATGTAATAATGCAGCATGTAGCAGTTCGTGTAAGAGCGCACCATCTTGCTGCTGACTGGGTAAAGAGCTGAGAAACTGCGGATTGAAAAAGATATCCCGCCCATCTGTAGCTGCTGTCGGAATTGTCGTGCTGGAAATAAATCGCGCAAACATCGCTAACGTTCCAAGAAAAGGTGCTCTCAGCCGCAACCGCAATAGCGAAGCGCTGATAAGTTTACTAAAATCAATATCTAACAAGCGATCTTTCATTTCTTCATTAATCCCACAGCACCGGGTTGAATTATGAATTAGTAAAAGTCAATCTTAAAATATTTTGAACATGGGGCTAGCATCAGCTTGTCGAGCTGACGATTCTTGTTCCGTAATGCCAAAGGTAAGGCTTCGCCAACGCGAAGCGTCTGCCCGCGCAGAAAGGCTCTGCCAACGAGTCGAGCGATCGGGTTGTTCGCTTGCTGGCGGCCAGATATACTCAGTAGTAATTTTTTTGAGGCGGTCGGCATATTTACGTAGAGATTGCCGATCTAGTTGCCAATGTTCGAGCTTGGATTCAGTTTTACTTTCGAGTTCGTTGTCGACTAAAAAAACCGATTTAGCGGCGATCGTACCACTGACCAATAAGCAGATAATGCCACCCAAATACCAACGTGAATACTTGTCGTTCATGGATTGTAATTGTCAGGCTGTATTATGGATCGGGCGATCGATGCGAGCTAATATTCCAGCTACAAGTTAATACAAGCTAATGGTAATCGATCGAGTTGCCACGATTGCAAACATTCCGACATTAACAAAACAGCGATCGAGATTAACTTATCTTAGCATTAGACAGCGACAGTATCGGTCATAGCCCACAACTAGAATTTGTCAAGACAAGAGATGCGATCGTGTCAGTAATCTAATATCGTGAAATAGCTTGCGACCGCTAGCAAGATCGATCTCCAGACGACGCGGGATCGCTCGGCGGTTCTCTATTCGAGCGGCTCTGCCACGATTTGGCCAATTAATAATAACAGCAGCTAATATATTACAATCTGCCATGCTTCTCGATCGATTAAATTAGTCGATCTAGGATAACCAAATTACGTTTAAATGCGGATACTAGTACCCAAAGTCACAGTGTTAGAATAGGAGGGACTAATACACAGTCCCCCGCTGAAAGCATATGGATGAAATTGCACAATATTGGCTAGTACTCAAACGTCGCTGGGTGCCCGCAGCCCTAGTCTTTGCCCTTACAACCGCATTGGCGGTGGCATATACACTAAAGCAAACAGAGATCTTCCAAGCAAAAGGACAAGTAATCCTCAAAAAGACTAACAAGACTAGTGCCTTGTTAAGTAGTGCGACCAGCCTATCTAATGGTGGGGGACTCGGAGAGTTAGACGGTTTGACTGGTAGTACGCCAATCAATACCCAAGCAGAAATTCTCAAATCGCTGACGACCATTAACAGCGTGCTGACAGAACTGCGCGATGGGAAATATGCAAATAGACCCGAACGCAAGCGTCTAGACAAATTTATCAAAAACTCGGAAACATTCGTTCAACAACTCAAAGTTAGCAGCATCAAAAATACCGATATCTTGGAAGTGAGCTTCCAAGACCCCAGCCCAGAGCTGGCCAAAGATGTAACTGAGAAGTTGATGGAAGTCTACATCCGCGACGACCAAAGCAACCAAAGACGGGAAGCTGCAGCAGCCAGACAATTTGTAAACAAATCGCTGCCCGAAGTTAAAAGTAAGGTCAACGATGCTGAAGGCAAATTGCGGAAATTCAAAGAAGATTACAACGTTGTCGATCTGCCCACCGAGTCTGTCAAAGCAGTAGAAACGATCACCACTCTCAACAAAGAGATTACCTCAGCATCCGCACAATTGGCTGCCGAAACCTCGCGACTGGAAGGATTGAAGTCGCTGTTTGGCGGTAGAGACGCGCAAGCAACGATCCAGTCTGGACTAGTGAGTGAATCGCCAGGACTGCAAAAATCGCTCAAAGAGTTGCAAGACGTTGAATCCAAGCTAGCATCAGAAAAAACTAGATTTAGCGACAACGACCCCAGTATTCTCAACTTAAAAGAAAAACGGCAAGCCTTAATTGAAGTTCTCCAAAAACGCTTCAAACAAAGTTTAGTTGGTGAAAACAAATTCCAAGGTAAAGTCGTCGAACTTCAGCCATCGGGAATTCAAAGCAGTCTGATTGCCGACTTTGCCAAGAGCGAAGCTCAACGGACGAGTTTACAAAAGCAGATTATCGCATACCAATATGTAGTCGATGCTTACCAAAAGCGCATTAACGCGCTGCCGAGATTAGAGCAACAGCAAAATGCGCTAGGTCGGGAAGTCGAAACTACTCGGACTCAGTACAAGACGCTCTTGAGCAAACTTCAGGAAATCGAAATCGCGGAAAATCAAACGCTGGGTAACTCGAGAATTCAAACCCATGCTGAGTATCCACAAGAGGCGATTGCACCTAAAAAGGCACAGAATATCGCGATCGGTGGTTTCTTAGGTCTATTTTTGGGTGCGGCGACTGCCTTTATCCTCGACAGTGCGGACAAACGGATCAAGACATCGGATGAGGCCAAACAGCTCCTCCCTGGCTACCCGATCCTCGGTCAAATTCCGGTATTTGAGAAGTCCCGCCAATTACCCAAGCTCGCGGGTAAAAATACTCCCAGAGAACCCGGTCAACTAGTATTAACTGGGATGACAACCGGACTCGAAGGTGAATCCTTCCGGATGTTGCAGACCAATCTTCAGTTCCTGAATGCTGACGATAGTCTGAAGGTAGTCGTAGTTTCTAGTTCCCAGTCAGGAGAAGGAAAATCGACGATCGCCGCCAACCTCGCCTTGGCAGTAGCCGAGCTAGGGAAGCGCGTCCTGTTGGTAGATGCAGATATGCGCAAACCCGCTCAGCACTCGATTTGGCGACAAGGTAACTACGAGGGCTTGAGTAATGTCCTCAGCGGTCAAAGCGACTACAAATCGGCCACGATCGAAATTCAACCCAATCTGTTCTTGCTAACTGCTGGGGTAGTACCGCCCAATCCGGTCCTCTTGCTCGACTCCGTACAGATGAGCACGTTGATCGCTGAGTGGTCGAATACTTACGATCTCGTAATTATCGATGCACCACCACTAACAGTAGCTGCGGATGCGGCGATCTTGGGTACCCAAGCAGGCGGTTTAGTATTTGTGTTGCGTCCGGGTGTTGCTGACAAGGAATCTGTGGAATACGCACAAGAAATCCTCACCCAGTCCAAACTCAAGGTGTTGGGGATGGTACTTAACGCAGTCGATCTCGACAAACAAAGCCGCTATAATCACTACTATTACAGCGCTCAAACTTCCAGAAGTGAGGAAGGAAATATGGGTTCGAAACTCTTGTCTGGTACGACTACTAGTCGCGATCGATCGTAGTTTGATAACTAGATTGTCCTTTAGAGGAGCCTTTGCCTCAGCAAAGGCTCCGCCAACGCCAACGAGCGCATTTTCTTCAAAGTTTATCGATAATAAATGGGGTGTGGGGTTGCTCACACCCCATTATCTGTTATCTCACTTCCTATGCCGCTGATACCTATAGCTCCGTCAGACAGTCTCACTACTACCCAGGCCGAAATTGTCGCGCAGTGGCGGCAAGGATTGCGCCAGGGACAGCGAACGTTAGCAGATTGGCAATCTGGGTCGCTAGCAGTATCGGCAGTGCCTGGCGCAGGAAAATCCCATAGTATGGCCGTAGCCGCAGCGATCGTCATTGCCAGAGAAAAATTACACCAACGCCATCAGTTAGTTATTGTCACACTAACGCGATCGGCAGCAGCAAATATCAAAGATAAAATTAAAAAGTGTCTGCAAGAACTGGGTTTACCCCCGATCGGTTATAGCGTTAATACGATTCACAGTCTAGCTTTGAGCATTGCTACCAAGCATCCAGAGTTATCGAAATTGGATTTGACAGATCGCACTTTGGTGATGCCCTCAGCCAATCACAAACTGATCGAGCAAACCGTCCAACTGTGGCTGAGCCGTCATCCTCAAAGTTATCTCAAGTTGTTGGAAGGGGAAAGTTTCGACGGCGAGGAAACCGAACGACTGCGCCGTCAGTCGGTACTGCGGACGGAAGTACTACCCAGCTTGGCATTTACCGCCGTGCGCGAAGCCAAAAGTTCTGGCTTGTCGCCAGAAGAATTGTGGGAGGTTGCAAAAATCTACCCAGATCCTTATGATATTTTGAGCGTCGCAGCGGGACTCTATCAGGCTTATCAGGAACTGTTGGAGAGCGGTGGATACTTAGACTATGATGAGATGATTGCTGGGGCGCTACGGGCGATGCGAGACCCGACTGCGCGGCGATTGTGGCAGCAACAAGTTTTTGCCGTATTCGAGGATGAAGCACAAGATTCTAGTCCGTTGCAAGAAAAATTATTACGCCAATTGGCGGAGATCCCCGATCGACCCGATCTGTCACCCAATCTGATTCGCGTCGGCGATCCCAACCAAGCGATCAATTCGACCTTTACTCCTGCCGATCCAAAGTATTTTCGCGAGTTTTGTCAATCTTGTAGTGAGGTCGAGCGACTAGAAAAAATGGAACAAGCCGGACGTAGTACACCGACAGTAATGGCTGCGGCAAATTTTGTCTTGGAGTGGGGGAATAGCTGGCTGAAATCTCCTGACAACAGATCTAGCTCTGAATCCAACCAGATAGACGATCTATCCCACCTTCCGGGGACAGATCCCAATCGGGGAATAAGCGCAATCGGACAGGATAACAGTGAGGCAGTGTTTTGGTTGCAAACGATCCGGGCTGTCGCTGAGGGAGATGCTCAGCCGAATCCACAGCCAGAAGGGAAGGGAGTAGAACTACATACTCCTAGTGATGTCTATGCCTCTGTAATCGCGATCGAGCAGCGATTGACCGGTTTATTTGCGGCTAATCCGACCGCCAATGCCGCGATTTTAGTGCGGGAAAATCGACAGGCAAAGTTTATCCTCGATCGGTTGGCCGAATGGCAGCGCGCGCATCCAGAGATTAAACTCTTTGAAGCAGGTGAAGGAGACCGAACTTCAAAAATTCCGCGCGAAATCCTGACTTTATTCCAGTTTATGACGCGTCCACACTCTCCAGAGTATCTCAAGGCGGCGCTAAAAATTTTATTGGAGCGGAAACTAATTGAAGCTCAAGATCTCGACGCACTAGCAGTATTACCCGAACAGTTTCTCTATCCAAGTATTCTAGAACTGCCACAAACTCCAGCAGTCGCCAGAGCGCGCGAAATTTGCTGTGAATTATTGCGATCGCGATTGACATTGCCACATTTTCAACTGATTAGTTATTTGGGAGATCGCTTGGGCTATCAATCTTCAGAATTAGCAACAGCCGATAAATTAGCCGATCGGCTGGCACTGCAAACATACGGGCGCAGTTCGATTTATACTGCGATCGAGGTACTCCAAGAAATCGTGACAACTGAAGGCTTTGAAAATATCGACGATGGTACGGAATCACGTTATACAGCCTCGGGACAAGTAACGATTATTACGATGCATAAATCGAAGGGATTAGACTGGGATTATGTGTTTATTCCCTTTTTACACGATCGCATTCCTGGTCAATTATGGACACCCCAAGGAGCAAAATTCTTGGGCGATTATACATTAGCAGAAGTGGCCCGCGCCAAAATCCGCGCACATCTCCACCACCAAGATTTACCGACATCTCAAGCTGCTTGGGCATTAGCAAATTATCTCAAGCAAGGTGAGGATTTACGGTTATTATATGTAGCGATGACTAGATCGAAGAAATTATTATGGTTGGCAGCAGAACGCGAAGCACCGTTTGCCTGGAATCGCTTTAATTGGCAACAAGGCGATCGATTGCAATCCAGTAATCCTTCGCCATTATTTACTGCGCTATGTCAAAAATTTCCCAAATTCAAGCATCCGTAGTGGGGATTTTATGCGGTCGATGGTGACGTAGCGAGAGATATAATTCAACACCCGCCCTTATTGAGATCGGAGTCAATCCTTAAATCTTTGAATCGGGCATAAAATATAGATGACAGACACGATCGAAAAAGAGGTTGAGTAAGTGGGGCATTACAGGGGCGGATTGCCTAAGACAATCAAAGTCGAGCGAGCAAGAGCTTTTCTCGATGCTGGCGATTCAGTAGCGGCATTGCGAATACTTGCTGGTGGCGTTGCCACTTATGGTTACAATGTCGATTTTTATGAGCTGTTCGGTTGTGTATTACTTAGGTGCGGTGAGATCGATAATGCTGGTCGGTTTTTGCTCTTGTCAGGAGTAAGACGACCTGAATATGAATCTGCGATTAATAGCTTCTTATCCAAAAACAGCGATCCCAATAACTTCCGCCAATTACAATCGCACTTGACGGAAACAGCGCGCGTGATGTGGAAGCTCAAGCAATTCCCACCAACTGTAGCTCTAGAACTGCGTGCATTAGGTTGGCCGGAAGACACGCAAGCAGCGATTGTTGCCCGCAAGCAGGCAGTTTTAAATAAAAAGAATACTGATTCGGTATTACTCATATCTTGCACCAATACAGAAAGACTAGTAAAAGCAGAGATCTTAGGGTACCCACAAGGGGCACCCCTACGCAATTAACCTGTAGGGGTGCCCCTTGTGGGTACCCTGGAGCTAGGGTTAACACTAGTATTTTCAAACTGGTGCAAGATGTGAGATTACCCACTTTGAACTTGGAAGATTGCTTCCCGAAACAATCTGTAGATTGGGTCGAGAAAACGTGAGATCCAACATTCATACGATCGATTGGTGTATGTGTTGGGTTTCACTTCACTCAACCCAACCTACAAAATCTATTCACTGTTTACTGTTAACTGTTCACTATTCACTGTTCACTATCCCCTAACTTCAGGTGTATTTAAATCGTCTCCATCTGCGTAACTTCCGGAATTATCACGAGCAGGAAATAATTTTTTCTGCACCAAAGACGATTTTGCTCGGCGATAACGCTCAAGGTAAATCTAACCTACTCGAAGCTGTAGAATTATTATCGACACTCCGAAGTCATCGAGTGACGCGCGATCGTGATTTAGTTTTAGAAGGGGAAACTGAGAGTAAAATTACCGCCCAATTGACGCGCAAGTATGGCCCGATCGATCTCGCGCTGACATTGAGAGAAAAAGGACGGAGAACGGCAAATATCAACCAAGAAAATGTCAAGCGACAGTTAGACTTTTTGGGCGTATTAAACGCGGTAGAGTTTTCATCTTTAGATCTCGAACTAGTACGTGGCAATCCCGAAACTCGCAGGCAATGGCTCGATTCGTTACTGTTTCAAATCGAACCGATCTACGCGCATATTTTACATGAATACCAGCGAGTGCTCAAACAGCGCAATAGTTTGCTCAAACAGTCCGAGCATCGCGCGTTAGAGCCAGCAGAATTAGAGCTGTGGAATCATCAATTAATCACTACAGGTACGAAAGTAATTCGCCGTCGCGCGCGGATTCTCGATCGCTTAGCCCCGATCGCCCAAATGTGGCATGCTAAAATCAGCAAAGAGACCGAACGCTTAGAGATTACTTACAAGCCAAATGTTGATGGGATGGAGCATACTCCAGAAGCAATTTATCTAGCATTTGGCGATCGATTGCAGTTACGTCATGCTGCGGAACAAAGTTTAGGCAATACCCTCGTCGGGCCGCATCGCGATGAGATCGAATTAACGATTAATCATACTCCAGCCAAAGCTTATGGCTCTCAGGGACAGCAACGCACACTAGTATTAGCACTCAAATTAGCCGAGCTAGAACTGATCGAACAAATAGTCGGCGAACCACCATTATTACTACTCGATGATGTCTTAGCCGAACTCGATCTCACCCGTCAGGATCGCCTCTTGAGCGTTATCGAGGATCGGTTTCAAACGCTAATTACCACTACTCATCTTGGAGCTTTTGATGCTAAATGGTTGGATTCGTCGCAAATCTTACATGTGCGATCGGGTGGCATCTGTTGAACGGTCGATCGTCAGCGCGACTTTACCAGTAAAATCGATATCTCGCAGCGATCTAGATTACGACAGAAAGAGCGATCGAGGGAAGAAAGAGTTTATCGATAAAATCAGCGCTAAAATTTGGTTGAGAACGTGCTTTGATAAGAGTGACATAATTGCGTTATGAACTAATTAGGACAGTCTCAAAGCACATACATCTTGCAAAAACTAGAGTAAACTCAGCTGCTGCAATCGTTAGGTTGTAGTAGTTGCGCGTTTTAGCTAGGTCAAAATGCTCAACATTGCCTAACCCACTGTCGGATCCTAAATCTAACTAGTTAAGATTGCGGTTAGAGACAAGTATCAATTGTTACGTCGATAGCATAATTTCGATGACCTCCGGTACGCTACGCGAACGAGCGAAGATTTTCAGGGGAGCACACTTTTCTCCACAAGGAGAGGCTTCTGCCATAGCAGAAGTTACTTGTATTTAAAAACTTTATAGCTAAATTTTTGCTGGTGTGACCCTATGGCGGACATGAATTATATCTCCGAGCGAGATCCCAATCTTACAGCCCAAGAACTAGAAATAATTGGATATTTTGCCCAGGGTCAAAAGCATTCAATCTCAAGTAGAAACTTGAAATTAGAATTTACGGAAACCTCGATTCGGTTGAGTAATACTAATGGTAAATTGATCGGGATTGCCAAACAGACAAATGAGTGGCAACGGAAAGTTTTGATCGCGAACGATTCTCCCTATCTCAATAAAATCGTCGAGATTTTGCGATCGAGAGGCTATATCACTCGCCAAAAATCATCGCATCCTGATTTTACCGAATATCATTACTATCGAGTACCTAAAGGTTATCAGCTTCACTATACTGAAACTATTCAATTATGGAGAGCTTGGTGGCATAATAAACGCGATCGATTAAACGCGCCCAACTCATCGATCGACATGCCAATTTTCACTAAAGGTAATTGGTTTCCGGTGCAAGATTTACAACCCAAGCAGGGTAATTTTGCGATTCAAACGGCAATCGGTGCAATTAGCTTTGCACCAGAAGATTATATCGTCTGGCTAGATCGGATCGGGTCGAATCCAGTGAAACCATTGGTGCCAACCGAGTCAACTCCGCAAGTTAGCACGAGCACTGTAACTGAAGCTAGTCGCGTGCTCGATCCTAGTGCACGGGTCGAGTCACCAGGATCGGCAGAAGATCTCGATTTAGAGTCATATTTAAATACATTCAATACCGAAGATACTGCCGATATCGATCGCATTGAAGGAATTTATAACATTGGTGAACTTCTTAGCAGTGCGAATAGTGGCGAAGACCTGGTGCCGACAGTGACAGCCAATGCGATCCCCGAGACTGCACCAACGCCAGCACCGACTGCCAAGCCAACACCAGCTAGATCGCTTTCGCAGCAGCAACAATCGCTCAAACTCAAAGCGATCGATGTCCTTGCTAAATACTTGGAAGAAGGCGATATCATTACGTTAACTGAAGTGCGCAAAAATGCTGAAGGTCGGGAGATCGAGCGGAAGGTCACCACGATCCAAAAAGGTTGTCCCAGTTGGGCGATCTCTCAAATTCAGAAACTCGACTAAATTTGATGACAGAATTTTAGTCAAAATCCCGATCCACTCCATCAATAGCATCGACTAATATATAAATAAGGTATTTCTGCCTCGACTTAGCAATCGTGTTCGACAGAGCCAACTGGCTATCCAGCTTAGAGTTTTTTGTTGCGACTCCGATGACATAGTAGTAGCAACTTAGTTCTAAGCTTATTCAACTTTTACATACTGGTTTGTATTAACGATCGCTAAAGTTATATGACTCTGTGTATCAATCCTAGCTGCAATCAGCCAAACAACTCTGACAATCTACTGTTCTGCCAAAGTTGTGGTTCCGAACTGCTGCTGGGAGGTAAGTATCGGGTCGTGAAAGTATTGAGCAAAAAAGGCGGTTTCGCAAATACTTACGAAGTTACCGACCAACAAGAACCGAGAGTACTCAAAGTGCTCAAAAGTGAGAATCCGAAAGCGATCGAACTATTCGATCGCGAATTTCAAGTTCTCAGCAGTCTAAATTCTCGTGGTATTCCCCAAGTTTACGACTTGTTTCTCTACTATCCGCGCAACTCGCAACAAGCACTCCACTGCTTGTCGATGGAAAAAATTGAGGGGATCGACCTCGAAGAATACATTAAAGTTTTAGATCGACCGATCGACCAAAAGACGGCAATTAATTGGCTGGGACAATTAACCCAACTCCTCGAACAAATCCATAGTCGGGGGATTTTTCATCGCGATATCAAACCTTCCAATATCATTCTCCAGCCCGATGGGCAGCTAGTCTTAATCGACTTTGGGGCAGTCAAACAGTCAGCAAATACTCAGGGGCAATTTACCTGTATTTATACCCCCGGTTACGCAGCTGCCGAACAAGAACGTGGTATCGTCACGCCACAGTCGGATTTTTTCTCGCTCGGCCGGACTTTTGTATATTTATTGACGGCAAAAGAACCTATCGATCTGTACGCTGCTTATAGCGATCGCCTGGAGTGGCGCGACAAGACGAAAAATGTCGCGCCAGAGGTACTAAACTTAATCGATCGCTTGATGGAAGTCGATCCCCAGCAACGTCCGGCTACGACGGCTACGATCTTGCACGAAATTGCCGCTCTACCCACCCAAAAGAGTAGCTTGGGTCAAAATCAGCAATCGCCATCCCCACAATCTAAGCAAATAACGGTATTATCGGCTAAAAAGTCGTCTTGGCGTTTCCCCATCTGGTTATTGCCGTTACTCGGTTTGGGGCTACTGTCGATCGGGGCATATTTGCTCAAAGATCGTCTGTTTTCCGGCACTCCAGCGACCACCGGACAATATTTTAGCGGGATTAAAGATGTCCCTACTGGCGAATTCAAGTTTGGCGGGAGTACGACTTGGGCGACGACACGCCAGTCACAATCCTCCCTAGATGCGGCAATTCAAGGCGCGCTACCACAATTTAGATTAGTTTATACCGATCCCGACCCTACAAAGATCCAATCGATCGCTGATGGTAAGTGTCCGAGTAAACCGGGTTCCAATACTGGTATTTGTATGTTGATTGCTGGAGATTTGGACTTCGCACAATCTTCCGTATCATTAGAAAAGTCTAAATATGCCGATCGGATCGAAGAAAATCGGCTCCAAGAAATTCCAGTTGCTTACGATGCCTTAACGATCGTCGTCAATCCACAACTCAATATTTCCGGCTTGACAATCCAACAGTTACGCGATATTTATACCGGAACCGTGACAAATTGGAATCAAGTGGGCGGGCCAAATTTACCGATCGTGGCTTTTTCTCGCGATCTATCTGCGGGTGGTACAGTTTCCACTTTTCAAGACTTAGTTTTAGGCAAAGATAGTAAGATAAATTTTAATTTCGTGCGGACTGTCACTAGTCCCCAGGCAGGTTTACAGCAGACAAAAGCCAATCCAGGTGGTATTTTCTACGGTTCTGCCAAAGAAACGATCGTCGATTTTTGCGATACTAAACCTTTACCGATCGGGAATAGTGGCAATAATCTCATCGCACCATACAAAGCGCCCTTGCGATCGCCGAGTGCTTGCCAAAAAGGTCAACGAAATCAAATTAATACCGAAACTATTAAAACTCAGCAGTATCCACTCACGCGTAAAATCTATGCAATCTATAAAGCGGATGGTGCTAACAGTCAAAAAGCTGGGGAAGCTTACGCGCATCTGTTACTAACAGATCAAGGCCAAAACTTACTCGAAAAAGCTGGTTTTGTCAGTATCAATCATTAAATTCACTCCCAGAGACGATCGAATTATGAGCGCGGAAATAATCGCTCTCCCGTACTCGGGTCGAAAATAAATAGCCGATCTAGATCCAATCCGACTATCAACCGATCGCCAGCGCATCCCTGCCAATCAGCAGGCGCGAGTAGATCTAGATCGGTCGTGGTGCCGTGAATTCGAGCTTTGAGCTGAGTTTCGCGACCGAGCGGTTCGATAACGACAACTGTAGCAGCCAAGCCTTCTGGGGCAGAATTGGGGACGATGGCGAGATATTCGGGACGAATGCCGAGATTTAGTCCCCGTCCATCTCGGAGTTGTAATTGGGCGGCTAGTGCTGTGGGACAGGACAGCCGACTAGCGCCAATGTGCCAATTGCCAGCTTGATAAATCGCTGGGATGATATTCATCGGTGGCGTACCGATAAAAGTTGCTACCATTTGATTGGCTGGCAGGTCATAAATTATTTGAGGTGTAGCGATTTGTTGGATGCAGCCGCGATCGAGCACGACGATCCGATCGGCTAGTGTCATTGCTTCGACTCGATCGTGAGTGACATAAATCGTCGTAATTTTCACCTGTTGGTGCAGTTGCTTGAGTTCGGTGCGCGTAGCATCGCGCAATCCGGCATCGAGATTCGAGAGTGGTTCGTCCAATAAGAATACTTGTGGCGATCTGGCGATCGCTCGCCCCAATGCCACCCGTTGCTGTTGTCCGCCGGATAACTGACTGGGCTTGCGATCGAGCAACAAATCGAGTTGTAGCAATTTCGCAACATCCACCACTCGCTGCTTGACGATCGATTTTTCGGCACCGCGCATCTGCAAGCCAAATCCCAAATTTTCAGCTACCGTCATATGGGGATAAAGCGCATAATTTTGAAATACCATCGCCACATCGCGATCCCGAGCAGGGACTTGGTTTACCAAGCGATCGTTAATATACAAGTTACCGCTTGTAGCCGTTTCCAGCCCCGCAATAATCCTCAGCAAAGTTGATTTGCCACATCCCGATGGCCCGACTAGCACCCAAAATTCCCCATTGGGAATCTCGAACGTAATATCATCGATCCCGATAAAGCGATTTTCTTTTTGTGCAGTTGGACTGGGAAACCGCCGACCGATCCGTTCGAGTTTGACACTAGACATAATTAGCGATTGCTGGCGCAGATGGCAAGCCGTTCGAGTGTGGTTTACAGTTAATTTCTATCGTCTCACATCAGATTGCAAGTGGAGCTAATCCTCGATCGAAAATAAAGTATCTGTAGTGGATCGACAATCGATCGGGCTGACGACGATGACTCAGACCGCTAAGACAGCAGCAGCAAAAATGCGGATGAGTAAAGAAATCAAATTTACGCTAACTAGTCGATCGAATTCAGCCGCGATCGAGTTAACCTCGTTAAAAACTTGGGAACACTATGTAGGGAAGTGTCTCGTTACATAGATTGCACTTCAAATCAGATGTTCGCAACATCAAAATCGGGATCGATGGCGATCTCACCAGCTCTACATCTTCATCCCCCAGCATCTGGATCTAGGTCACTACTAAGCCGATCTAAATTTTGACTAAAAATAATCAGAGTTTTTTGGTCGATATATATATTAACTACTAGTGAAAGTATCAATGTACCCAAAATTTGACGATCTAAATACTAATAATACGCACTCGTCGTCAATTCGCATTTTATTGGCTGACGTAGACGTTGCCAAGGTCGAACAAGTGACATTGTTTATCAGCCAAAATTTACAGGCTTCGATTCTGGTTTGTAAAAATTATCACGATCTGGTACCGATGCTCCAACAGGAACTCCCAGAATTACTCTTACTGGGAATTTTGGATCGGTTTAATTCTCTCGATACCTGTCATGAATGTCATCAAATCTGGGCGCAATTGCCGATCGTTCTACTTTCTAGACAAAGCTCGATCGATGATTATTTTCAGAATTTTCGGCGATTGGCACTAACTAAAGGTGCAAAAGCGGTGGTGACTCAGGATCTGCGGCAATTAGACGAGCTGATTCGGGCAGTAGCAGCGCAACCGAAAAATTCGATCGGGCCGATGGTGGAGCCGCCGAGCAAAATTATTGCAAATGTCGCCGCACACGACCTCCTTGAGGCAATAAACGAGATTAATGAAGTCGGGAGCAAGTATTTTGGGCCGCTAGCGCAAGGGCACTACTGGCGTAAATCCTACAATCGGCTCGTCGCTGAATTTCCATCACTCCAAAACTGGTCGGCAGATTACTTTGGCATTATTAGCTGCGATGACTCGATCCGGCAATCTCAATGCGCGATCGAAGATATCCGAGGTCTGCGGCGATGGGTGGGTGCCTACATTAACGAATGCGAACGCATTATTGTCGATTTTGGTGAAATTTTGAAGAATTCTCAACTTTCACGATCGACACTCGAACTTTTACTAGAGTTAGTCATCTCTGACTGAAATATTGGGAATGATAGAAATGGGAAGAGTAGCAGCGCAGCGAGCGCTGGCAATCGGATCGATTCACCACTCGAACCGTACTTAAAATTTTCATGGTGTAGCATCTCCATTATTAGCCGTACCCCAATCCCGAATCCCCAACTCCAATGACTTCAGTTACCCTCAGCATCGATAGTCGGCAGGTGGAAGCCGAACAGAATACGAATATTCTGTCCATATTTAGAGAGCATGGTATCAATGTCAATCAAATTTGTGGCGGACAAGGCATGTGTGCTTCATGCCACTTTTTTGTGGTATCTGGCAGCGATGCGCTCACCCCAACAACGCATCAGGAACAGATGACGCTCCAGTACACTAACCTTGGTCGCCCAAATGCCCGACTAGCGTGCCAAACCCGCGTCATTGGAAATGGGGTAGTCATCGAGTTGCCCAAAGGCACCTTTGTTGAATCGGAGCGTGACTTGGAAGTATCGATCGGCAAGAAAGCAACCCAAACCTTGATTCATCCCTTAACAGGTGAGGTCTTAGTCGAAGAAGGTAAGCTGATTCTTCGCTCGGCGATCGAGAAAATGCAAGCGGCGAGTGATAAATTTGCCAAAGCATTATCAGCTAACAAATAAACACAGGAGATAGTTACCGATGACCACAAAAATCCAAAGACAAATTTTTAAAGAGCCGCCGATCGCCATTCCTTCAACCAGAGATGTCGCGCACTATTCGCGTTCCCAATTTTTCAAATTTGATGTCCAACAAGGCAAAATTCAGGACTATCACCGCCAACGCAATTTATTAGTAGGCGAAGATTTCATCGTCTCGCTCTTAAAAGGACTAGAACATGAAGTCGGTGAAGCTGCTGGCTGGCTGCTGTACCAGATTGGGTACGATTGGGGCAAGCAAGATGCGGTACTGTTTGAATCTTGGTTTAAGGAATTTTATAACTTAACGCTCGCAACATCCAATTTGGCGTTTGCCATGGAGACTTGGTGGTGGCCTTATACCGTTCAAGGTTGGGGTACGTGGTCGCCCAATATGACTTCTCAGGCAAGTGGCTTTATCTTTGTCGATCTATTTGATTCGGCTGTAGCCAAATCGCTGGGTTATATGGGTAAGCCTGTTTGTCATCTTTATGCGGGATTACTCGCGGGATTTTATAGCAAGGCTTTCGAGCAGCAACTGTGTAGTACGGAAGTTCAATGCTACTCGATGGGTAATGATTTTTGTAGATTTTTGATCGGTTCGGAAGAACGGATTAATGCCACAGAATTTTGGATTTCTAGTGGTGCGAGTGCTACTGAAATCGCTCAACGATTTGAGAACAAAGAAATCGCTCCCGAACCAGAATTACTAACAAGATAGGTGGATGATGAACAGACAACAACAACGCAAGTTAAAAAAGCATCCCGCGATCCGCGCGATCCGCGCGATATTTCGACTCCTGCGGGTTATCTTTAGACCAGCAAGACCAGCAAGACCAGTGGCTAGACCGATCGCGATCGATCCTGTTGCCATCGAGCGTGCCGAGCGCGAGCGGGCTGAATTCGAGCGGGCCGAACGTGCCGATCGCGAGCACAGACGCATCGTTGCAGAACAACAACAAGTATTAGCAGAAAAATATATCACAGTTGGTGCATTACTCGATCGAGTGGAATGGAAGTTCGCAGCGACACCAGAACTGGAATTGCCATCAGCAACTAATCTCGATCTTTTGCTACATGACGTTTCGCTAAATTAGTCGGACGGTTCACCACAAACTAGGCTAGTAGTAATATTTAAAATTGTTATTTTCTAGCGAATAATTTATTAATTAAAGGAGTTGACAGATGATTACGCTACTAGAAGAATTGATCGAACGTGCTGATGGTTCCTATGCTAACAAAGAAGATCTTAGAGCATTAGAACATGTGATGGCTTCTTGGTCGGAACGCAAGGAAGCATATTTGGCAACTCAGGAAAAAGAAGAATCGATCGTTGACGGGGCGATAAAACTGATGCAGACTAGCACTGGCTATGCGGACAAAGCCATGAATAATTTAGGGGTCGAGCGCTGTCGCCGCGATATGACTTTGGCGCTGAGATCTTATGCCCTGGGGATGTTATTGCAAGATGAGGAAATGTTGAAAGATCGCGTTCTCTATTGGCAGAAGAATATTATCCAAGCGATGGGATTCAGTGATTATCAAGGATACAAGTTTCTATTAGAGTCAATTTGTGTCGAACTTCCAACTAAACAGGCAGATTTACTAAAGCCTTATATCAAAGTTGCGATGGATATGATTGCGTCCAATTAGAATTTTAATCTAAGTTGCTAGTTACGTGCCGAATTAATTAGTTCGAGAGTCGTTTTACTACCATGCTGTTTGCCGACTCCCGACTCCTGACTCCCGATTTTCTAAATAATTATGAACAAGTTACCGATCGCGATTCCTGGCAATTGCTTCAATCATAAAAGCTATATTAAGTCCGATCCTGCTTTAGGACTTTTGAGTACGCGTCATGGCAGTCGCCTCATGGCCGTTCCGGAAGTACTGATGCGGAGTATCCCCAATACGCTCAGAGCGGAGGCTGGTGAAGCATCCTATCTGGCTTTGTATACGTTTGGTGAAAACTGGGGCAAAAGTTTTTGCGATCGTGTGTTGCAGGATATTTATCAATATTATCGCGAACCGATTTTAGAGACGATCGCGGCGGAGTTTTTTGTCCACGTTCAGGAAGCTTGGGCGGTTCACGGATTGGGGAGACCCTCGATCGATTTTAGTCTCTCCAAACAGGGGCTATTGTTAGTGACGGTGGCCAACTCTGGTATTTCAGGGACAAATCCGATCGGCGCTGATGCCACCTATCGTTCTTTTAGTCTCGAAGCTGGGTTTATCGCGGGGTGGTTTTCTCTGTTAACGAACAAAAGTCTCAGTGCCTGTGCGATAACTTGGCATGAGCATCCAGCATCGATGCAATTTTTGGTAGGTGCGAGACCACATATCGAAACCATCGAACGCTCGGCACTTCAACAAGGCCAACTCGATCTTTCGATGCTCAATAGTTTGTAGTAGTAAAGCCAATCCGCGCTGGGTTTACCCGAAGGGGATAGCACTTGGCACGCAGCGCTCGCAGGTATCGGAGCAATGACCGATACCTGCAGCACTCGCTCAATCAGCAGACAATCAGACAGCCTTAACTTCTTCGATCGAGATATCCTGCATCTTCCCGGCAAAGTCATTTTCGGGGGTCAGGAACAACATACAGTGACATTCTTTGCGTTCGCGCATGGGGACGCAGGGACAGTTCCAGAAGGCGGCTTTGACTTCCGCTTCCTTATCCTCATAGTGACGACAGGGACACAATGGGGAACCCAGTTCTTCCTTATTTTTTGCCAGCCCTTTAATCACTACAGCAGTGACAGAAAGATCGACGCAGAAGTATGTGTCGGTATTTTTAGCATAAGTTTCAGAAAAATGTCTCATCGCTTCCAGCATTTTATCGCTGGGTTCCTTTGTTTCTGCTGGATTCATAACGGTTAAATCAGTGAGTGCGCGATCGCTTGCCCTTGCATTTTACCGAAAAACTTGCCATCTGGCGATTGGTTAGCAAGTTGGTGCGGTTGGAGATCGACGATTGCGGTACGCAAGCAATCCGAACGAATGTAAAGTTTATGGAGATAGTTTGTTACAAACTAAAATATTCACAATTAAATTATAATTGCTGATAAATGCTTTGAGGGTTACGTTCTTTCGATGAGTGATTGTTAACTAAAGTTGCCGTTACTTCCCGCTCTCCCGATCGGGAGATGAGTGGTCGGTTAAACCAGCATATGATAGCAATCTATTCTTGGGAAGATTGGGGATAATTATATGGAAATCACTATTAAACTCGACGAAGAACATGCTCGTCAGCTAGCTGTCATTCAGCAGTATACAAATCAAGACCTCAACACGGTAATCGAACAAAGTATCAGCCTTTATCATCAGCAGTTACAGCCACATTATCAACTGCGATTGCAACTAGATCGAAAATACGATTTAGTTTGTAATGTATCGGCTAATACTGTTGCTCATAATTAGAAAATAATTATAAAAATATAATTCGATCGTAATCCCTTACTCATCCTGGGGGATTTTTTAGTGACGAGCAGTGGCACTGGCTCAACGGATCGTTCGTGTACAATAACAGTTGCAGATACTTATCTATCGTCGAGCGCGCTAATGAACTTATCCCAACCAGATCCAGATCGCTTATCTACTTATTTGAACGTAGCAACAGCAGCAGCTTTGGCAGCAGGCGAAGTGTTGCAAGCTTGCTGGGGAAAATTAGAATCGATCGTCGAGAAAGGTCGTCCAGGCGATTTAGTTACAGAAGCCGATAAGCAAGCCGAAGCGGCAATATTAGCAGTATTACAGCAGCATTTTCCCGACCATTCAATTTTGGCGGAAGAATCGGGTCAATATGGAGATACCGATGCTGAGTATTTATGGGCGATCGATCCCTTAGATGGTACGACCAATTATGCACATCAATATCCCTTTTCCGCAGCTTCGATCGGGCTATTAATTAATGGTATACCGATGGTTGGGGCGATTTATGACCCGTTTCATCGAGAGTTGTTTCGGGGTGCAGTCGGACTGGGTGCGACTTGTAACGATCGGCCGATTCATGTTTCCCAGGTTGATAAGTTAGCACAAAGTCTCTTGGTGACAGGTTTTGCTTACGATCGGCGGGAAACCGCAGATAATAACTATCAAGAATTTTGCTATCTCACGCATATCACTCAAGGCGTGCGCCGTGCGGGAGCCGCTTCGGTAGACCTCGCTTATGTCGCCTGTGGCCGGTTGGATGGTTATTGGGAGCGGGGACTCTCACCGTGGGATTTGGCGGCTGGCGTGGCGATTGTCGAGGCTGCTGGAGGTAGAGTTACGGCTTACGATCGGAGTGAGTTTGACATTCGATCGGGTCGGATCTTGGCAACTAACGGACGACTTCATGACGAACTGAGTCAAGAATTACTCCACGTCGCTAGGATCGAGCCGTGGTCGTGGTTAAAGTAGCCAAGAGGGAGTAGCCACTAAAATTTGTTTTAGTGAAAACGTGAATATTGGGTTCGGAATGGGAAGTATATAAAGTGAGGTAATAGCTGGAGTCGATAAGCCGATCGTGACTCCTGCGTACAAAACCCCGATTCCTGTTGCTGCAACCCCAAGTATATGAGTTTTCAATTAGATCGCGGATTATTTCAATTTGAGTTCACAGATCGACACGCTATTTTGGGTGTAGGGGTGAATGCGGAAGAAGCGGATATTAGAGAACGTTATCAAGCTGTGGCGAGATTATTACATCCCGATAGCGGGAAATGGAAAACCGAGGCAGAGCAACAATTGGCAGTACAAATCTTTTCGCGGCTAGTGACTCATGCGTATGGGGCGTTGTCTCGCGCTTCTTTGCGCGAGGAGCATACGATCATGCTAGAACTCATGGGTAAAAGACTGATCGAGGAAGGTAATAAAATTCAGATCGCCGATCCTTTATGCCAGCAGCTTTATCAAAGCGGTGCGGATTTCGAGCGAGTCTACGCTCGATTAATCAGCCAACTCGTAGCGCAACAGTATGCTAGTCTCAGCGAGAGCGAAGCTGTCATCAATCAACTTAGCGAGCTGAATATGGTGTATCTGTTGCGAAAACAGTTACAGTCTGTCCGCTCTACGCCACCGACTGCCTCAACCGATACATTATCTGATAAGAGCAAAGAAACTACCTCATCGGAGTTATTCAAGCCATCTCCCGTCGAAGGCGCACTCCGACGTGCTGAAGATTATATGAGTAAGAAAAATTGGACTAAAGCAGTTCAAGAATTACGGGAGGTAATTAGTGCCGAACCAAACAATGCTCGCGCTCATGCTTCGCTGGGATTGGCCTATTTACGCCAACAGCAGACCACGATGGCAAAACTTTCGATTAATAAAGCGCTGCAACTCGATCCTCGAAATCCGCAAGTGATGCAAGCAAAACAAGAGTTCGAGCGGACATCCAGTGGTGCCAATAAAGTGGCGGCTAATGGTAAAGCCGCAGCCGCTAAAAAGCCGAGTGAAGGCATGTTTGGGGGGTTCTTCGGTAAAAAGTAGTGGATTATTTGCGGAACGGGATCGCCATCCGAGTGGTGCCGAAGAAATGTTAGAACGAGTCAAAACTTGTTCTAGCAAATTAGCATAGCCACCGAGTCATCCAGTAAAAACCGCTGACGAGGATTTCCCGCAGATATCGATCGATTAACGTCGGATTTTAGTAGTGACTAGGCAATCTTCCACTAAAATTAGAAAGTTGCCTGTTGCCAATTCAAAAACCATGACCGATCGCAATCCTGCCACGTTCCTTCCCGAACAGGGCGATAACCTCAATAGTCGCGCCAATTTTTATGCATCCGGCACGCGGGATTTGTTACCGTTAGATGTGGCACAAAAACGCTGGGTCGAACGCGGACTTCAGGATGTATTTCACCGGTGGGGTTATCATCGGATTATCACTTCCACGATCGAACGCTTAGAAACACTGATCGCAGGAGGGGCTGTCGATCGCGATACGACGATCCAAATTCCCGATGCAGAAGGCGGGATGCTCGGTTTGCGGCCGGAATTGACGGCTTCGATCGCGCGCGCAGCAGTAACGCGGATGGGGGACATGTACCCCCAAAGGTTATACTACAACGCCAATATTTTTCGCCGTGCCGATATCGAGCATCATGGGCGACAACAAGAATTTTATCAAGCTGGCATCGAACTCTTGGGCGCGAGCGGCACCCTCGCCGATGCAGAAGCAATCTCGATTTTGGCAGACTGTTTGCGCGGTCTGGAAATCCCAAATTGGCAGATAATTTTGGGAGAAGCCGGATTGAGTAGCGCTTTACTGGCGCAATTTCCGATCGAGTTTCAAACCCAAATTCGCCGTTGTCTGGCGCATCTCGATCGCGTAACGCTCGAACAGCTCCCACTGACGGCCAGCCAGCAACATTTAGCACTCTCACTCTTAGATTTACGCGGTAATCCCGAGCGGGTATTGTCAAAGTTAGCCACACTCGACCTCGATGCCCACAGCAAGGCAACCATTGCCAATCTGCAAGCTTTAGTGCGTTTATTAGCCGCTAGCAGCGATCGGCCACTACCATTAGTTCTAGATTTAAGCTTGATCCAAACCTTCGATTACTATACAGGGATTGTGTTCGAGGCAGTGTGCGTCACTGACGCTAGTGCCTGTGTGCTCGGACAAGGCGGCCGTTACGATCGATTGTTAGGGTTGTATCATCCACAGGGGCAAAATTGCCCAGGAGTTGGCTTCTCGCTCGATCTCGAAGCTTTGCAACAAGTACTGCAAACTCATCCGCTCATGCCGCAAAATACCCCCAAACCGGAATGGTTGGTGGTGGCTGTTACTCCAGCGGCGGCGGCAGCGGCACTGATCTATGGGCAAAAGTTACGCTCGACTCCCGAATTAGTGCGCGTTGAAATGTTTCTCCAAGATGCTGCAGCCGAACAAATTCAACAGATCGCACGCGGACGTGGGATTGCGCGGATTGCGTGGGTGAATGAGGATGAAGTACGCGTGGAACAACTGAAATAGTCGCTCGTCATTGGCGAATATCCCGTCGATCGATAGTTCCCAATGCTACTGCCTTTAGATTTCTTGCAGTTTTTCGATGGTGCTTTGATAATCCCACTCGCGCTCTTGCTGGCGAAATAAGTTTGCAGATGTTTGGAGATCTCGCCTAGCGCCTTGCCGATCTCCCAATTTGGCGCGGACGAGACCGCGATTGTAGTGAGCCTTCGCGTTGCTCCGATCGAGTAAGATCGCTCGATCGTAATCCTGGACTGCACCTTCTCGATCTCCCAGCCGATAGCGGACATTCCCGCGATTGAAATAACTAATCGTACTCCGATCGTCGATGTGGATCGCCAGATCGTAGTCAGCGAGAGCACCTTGACGATCGCCTAACCGATCGCGGAGTAAACCGCGATTGACATAAGCTTTGGCGTGATTGGGATCGAGTTGGATCGTACAATTGTAGTCGGCTAGTGCGCCTTGTCGATCGCCTTCGAGATCGCGAGCTAGGCCGCGATTGTAATATTCATGTGCATTTTGAGGATGTTGGGATAAGTCTGGTTGCGAATCGAGCGGTATATCTACTTGATTATCTATATCGTCATGCATATCTTCATCTCTAAAAATGCGGTAAATGCGATCTGGGTTGAGATCGAAGCAGCGCTTCTGCTCACAAGATCGTAACCGATCGGCTCGGATAATTCTTCAGACAAATCTAGGATTGCAATCCGGTGGCAGACATGCCAGATTGTTGTAGCAGGAGTGCGCATCATCGTAAAAATCTGCGGTATAAAACAAGACAACATATGCGGTCAGCCATTCGCGTAAATTTTCTTTGCTGTCGATCGTCCCAGTGTTATGATGATTTTCCGACTCATGAGTGCGAGCGCATAATTGTTTGGTTCGCGGCTACGATATTTCTAGTTCAATCCAATAATTTAGCTTGAGGACGATCGATGGTGGCTGCATCTGCATCTGTTACTGACTTAGAAATTTCAGCGGCACTAGATATTAATGCCGATCTCAACTTCGATTTACCAGATCCCGAAGATGAGGCAGTAGGTGACTTCGATTTTCAGCAACGGATCGATGATGCATGGATAATTTGCGATCGATTCGATCTGCAAACAGAGATTTGGCGGGGGCGGATCTTGCGCGCCGTCCGCGATAAGGAAAAAAAAGGCGGTGACGGGCGCGGACAGGGGTTTCTCAACTGGCTCAAGGATCGGGAATTGAGCAAAAGTCAGGCATATGCCTGGATCGAACTTGCTAACAGTGCCGATACATTATTAGAAAATGGCGAACTTTCGCCCTCAGCGCTAAATAAATTTAGCAAACGCGCCTTTGTCGAAACGGCCAAATCTTCGCCCGAAGTCCAGCAATTAGTTACCGATGCGGCCGAACGCGGCGATCGGATTACGCGGCGTGAAGTCCGCCAGCTCAGCGATGAATGGATGGCGATGAGTTCAGATTTAATTCCTGATGAAGTCAAGGAGCAAGCTGCCTCTGGAGCTACGCCCCCACGATTTATCGCGCCCTTAGTCAGAGAAATGGAGAAACTGCCAGAAGCTCACCAAGTTGCGATTCGGGAGGAAATAGCGGCCAATCCCGATCTAGATAATATTAAGTTAGTAACGAGTAATGCCAAGAGTTTGTCGAAGTATCTCGATGCTGGGGCGCAGGTGCAAGTTTTAAATGATTCTAAGATCGATCTGCCGATGGCGCTGGAAGAAGCGATGCGCGTGGGATGTTTACCTGTAGCTGCTGATGTGCTCAAGCAAGCGGCGCAATTGGAACAGACGATGACCAAGTTTTACCTGACTTGGAAGCGGTTGGGGAGTTTAGTCGATCGCTTGTATGTGGATACTGGGGCGAGTACGCCTAATTTGCGATCGCTGATTGCTTGTGTCGAGCGGCTCTCTAGCGAAATCGTGGAGGTTCCACTCGATGACTCTGGAGAAAATTCGATCCGGCTACGCGTAATGACTGGAGAATAGCGAGCTGTTGGGTTCCGGCAGCAATTCCAAATTCGGAAATTCTTGAGGAGTGCGACATTGGCTAGCCCTCTCCCAATTCTGGGAGAGCAGGGTGTTTTCATACACCGGAAGAAAAATTTCTTACTGTCCGTTCGCTCATTTTTAAATTCCCGATTTAATTAAACAAAATCTTTATTTTGCAATGGTTTCAGCTTTCACAGTAAATAGTCATCCCTTGAATTTATCTGTAATTTTTAGTACAAATCGACTATTCGATCGAGATCTCAATTTTGGTAAGACCTGAAACACTGATTCTGTTGTCATTAATTCAAGAGGCTCGATCGAAATGAGCGAACGGGCAGTTCTTGGTTCACTGAAGTGAACTTTCGCTATTAGCCCCGAATTCATTCGAGGGCGGTTGAAGACTAAGATCCAAGGTTTGTGAATTTTCTTTTCTTGTATGAAACCACCCTGCTCCCAATTCTGGGAGAGGGCTAGCAACTTGGCTTCTCGCTCCCCCAACCCCTGCTCCCAATTTTAGGAGTAGGGGTTGGGGGATGAGGGCGAACCAGTGAACCGACCTCCAATTGGTTTTGAATTTGGAATTGCTGGGGTTCCGGTTCACGAGATCGACTCATTAATCGGGAATCTGTCGATTAGCTGAATCGCACGTCGGGCATTTGCTTGCACCCCATCGCTAGCATGGGGCACATACGGAATCTGTGACAACAGATCCACCGTACGTCGTAACATCCGCACGATATCGCCCTCGTCCAAATTCGTGTTGCTACACAGTTCTGGCCACGTTACGCCCAACGCCCAGTGTTCCACAATTCCCACTAACTCATACTCCATCCATACGGGTAGCGCCACCTGATAGCGCCGCTGGACTTGAAATAACTGCCTGCGGGTTCCCCGCAATGCACTTAAAGTCATCACTACTTCATCCGCTGGATCGTAATTCGTCCAACTGTCAGAACGTGGGGTTTCCGACACTAGCGCACAAATAATTGCCGCCAGATGATGAGGGTCTAAGTTATCCAAATAGCCAGATCGCAGCGCTAGCGCAATCCACAACTCATTATCGCCGCGAATGGCCGCAGCGGCTTCGCCAATCTGAGTCGGAATTACCCCCTGCAATCCGCCAACTTGACGCAATACCTCAATCAGATTGAGAAATTCTTGCCAGTGACGAGCTAATTGTGTTTGGAGTGTATCTTGCTGTTCGTGGATCTCCTGTTCGAGTACTGCCTGACGACGATAGCGTTTGAGCAGTGTTGCGGGATTGCCCCATTCCCAGACCGGATGATTTTCCAGCTTGGTTTTGAGCTTGGCGACAGTCTCTAGTTGCGCTTTCATCTCAGCTGTTAAAGGGGACTCCACATTGGGAATACTGCTGGCAATTTCAGCCGTTAGCTCCATCCCCTTGCGAACTTGCCCTGGTTTTAATGGCATATCTGCTGGCGGTAGCAACGAAACCACCGGCGGCACGCGATTCCGCCCGGTATAATCCGACCAATGTTTGTGGACGGCAACTACATCCTGATGATTCACGACATACCAGCGGTTGTCCTGTCCCAAACAAACTAATGCGGGTTTATATCCCGACCCAGCAATTTTAGTCACTAGTACCGCAGCTATCGGTGTTGCTACAGGAACGTGCTTACCCTTAAGACTGAGGATCGTCCCTGGCAAAACTGTCGATAACTGTTTACCCACTTGTCCAGCTTGCACCTGCTCGGTATAGAGTTGGAGATTTTTAAGCTGATTTTGGTCTAACTTGAGCTGAGAATGACAAGTTTCATAATCAGCTAAGACCTCACCATCAACCTTACTCAAAGACTCTTGGAGATTTAACAACTCCAGCCGAATCTCGTTAATCTTTTGCTGTTGGGGTTGGAGATGCAGACTCTTGGTAAACTGGCCGAAACTGCGTTCGACTAATTCTCTAGCTTCTTCGAGATTATGGGTTTGGAGCAGGTTTAGCACCATCCCATAGGTCGGCGTAAATTGACTCACCAGCGGATCGGCTGCTGCCGTAGCAAAATCGCTCGCTTCCTTTGCCCCTTCAAATCTCGTCTGAGTGGTCACCACATAGCCCACCACGTCCTTACCGCGTCGTCCGGCACGTCCGGCCATTTGTAAGAATTCCGAAGCCGTTAGCAGGCGATGTCCTTGGTCTGTGCGTTTCGAGAGACTGGAAATCACTGTCGTCCGAGCGGGCATATTAATTCCCGCCGCTAGGGTTTCAGTGGCAAAGACGACTTTAATCAAGCCCTGAGCGAACAATTCCTCAACCAATACTTTCCAGGCGGGCAGAATCCCCGCATGGTGGGCGGCGATCCCACGATATAGTGGCTCTACTTGTCCAGCGCGCGCAGCATCGGGATTTTTGGCGAGAAATTCATCGATTCTGGACTTAAGCTGGGCAGATTCAAAATCGTTGACTAGCTTCATACTCGCCATATCAGCAACCGCCTTATCACATCCTCGCCGACTAAAAATAAAGTAAATAGCAGGCAACATCTCGCGCTCTGCGAGCTTACTCACGACAAACCCGATACTCGGCACATCGTCACTTTTGCGGCTACCAGAAGGACGGCTGGATTTAAGTTTGGGATTGAGCTTGGCAGTATGCAGATCTAATAACGGTAAAATCCCTTTGGGGTTGACAAAGTGAAACTCCAAAGGGACGGGACGAAAATCGGAATAGATGAGTTCGGTGGCTCCGTGGACGGCACTTATCCAGTCAGTGAGTTGTTGGCTATTGGCGACGGTGGCGGAGAGTGCGACGAGTTGAATGTGCGGCGGACAGTAAATAATCGATTCTTCCCAGACTGTACCGCGCTGTTTGTCATTCATGTAATGACATTCATCTAGCACTACTGCTTCGACACCAACCATCGAAGTGCCAACTTCGCCGATGCGGGTACCATAGAGCATATTTCGGAAAATTTCAGTTGTCATCACCACGATCGGGGCATCCCGATTGATGGAGATATCACCAGTCAACAAGCCAACATTATCTTCGCCAAATTCGGCGCGGAAGTCACGATATTTTTGATTGGATAAGGCTTTGAGCGGGGTAGTGTAGAATACTCGGCGTTGCTGTCGGATCGCGCGATGGATCGCGTACTCGCCGATTAGGGTTTTACCGGAGCCTGTGGGGGCACAGACGACAACAGATTTGCCTTGGTTGAGTGCATCTACCGCCTGAAGTTGAAATCGATCGAGTGAAAATGGAAAAATTTCTTGCAGTTGGTCGTTAGATATCGCGGAGGTGGTCATAGCGGTTAACTTCACAGGCGGTAACGCAAGGCTGAATTGTGGCGGTAGCTAAATCTCGATACCTTATAGTATATTCTGATTTACTCTCAGCCGCGATCGCAGATTCTGTGCTTGATGATAAGTATGTGCTCCAAATGCGATCGATCGAGTTGTAGTTAATTTATATTCGTGATAAAGCAGTCTAATCTTCTTCATCCAATGTAGCTTCATGCAGATAGTATAAATCGTGTTCTTCCACTGCAGAGAAACTGTCTTGCTGTGATGATTTACTGGTAGATGAAATTTTCTGCCGATCGACAGATTCGCCACGATCTCGCCATGTTTGCCATGCCGCCTTTACACCCACCCAAACGCTTTTGGTCGTGCTCTGAATATTTCCCGCCTGTTGTTTGGCCTCGACAATACCTCGATCGACTTGTTTGACTACCATCGAGGCACTCTGTACCCCTTGAGCTACTTCTTCACCCAGATCGCTAAGTTCCAATCCTGCTAATCTGATGGCTTCGAGCGTCGGGGGTAATTCGCGATCGAGTCTGTCGAACAATTTTTCGGCACTGCGCGCCGCTCGCGATACATCTTGAATTGCTGGAAATGCAGCAACAAGTAGTGCTGTCAAACTGACAGCAACCATCAGGGTCGAGCATCCAAGTAGAAACAGCGGATCGATTAGATACAATGGGATTTTGGATTTTGGATTTTGGATTTTGCGATGTCCGCCCGCCTTTGTTCCCCGACGTAAAAAGGACATCAAGACAGGATTGATGTGCGCTAACGCCACTAGCCACTAGCCACTATTCACTATTCATCAAAACTATCTCGCCGATCGACGGGAAGCTTGGCATCATTTTGGCGCACGGCTTGGCTGGCGACGATTCCCGCCGCGATCGCATTGGCAAGTCGATCGAGTGTATCCTGCCAGCGATCGCTCGCCGCAGCCGAAAGCCGATCTGCTTGAAATTTGACGCTACTGGAGACATCTTCAGCCATTTGAGGGACTGCTGTGGCCGTTTTTTTGAGCAGCTTGCGGGTATCTCGACCTTTGCGCGGTGCTGCCAGCAATCCAGCAACAGTACCGATCGCTGTTCCCAGGATTACTCCACCGATAAATGTGTCGCGATTTTTATCTGCCATAGCTCGATGATTACCCAACCGATTGTACTATTTTAGATCGATTTCCGTCTTTTCCTGCGCCCTTGCCATAATACCCAGCAAATTGTCCCATTAATACAGAACATGTACAGCGGATAGATCGCCACTTGCCAGCTCCAGCGATCGATCGCGAGGACGTTGAGTGTGTTTGCCACAAAAAATAACACCCAAGCCAACAAATCTTCTCCATGCGGATCGATTAAAGATTTCCGGAGTGTGGGGAGAGCGCCTAACAAATCTATCCCGATATTTATTGCCAGTGCCAGATCGGGAGATCGACAGATGCCCCATAACAACAGACTTAACCCAGCGCTCAACAAACAAATTCGATCGAATTTAGTCCAACCACCTTGCCCAAATTTAATCCCGAAGATAGAAGTAACTAACGGCCCAATGATATAGCTAAGCGGCACCCAAATCGTGGCATTGGCACCAGCGGATCGATAGCTGGCAGCAATAATTATCCCCACTACCAAACAAATCCACCATGTCGCCCGATTCGGACGAGTTCTACCCTGCCAAATCGCCACCCAGTAAGGGATAAATCCGACTAGCGCACAAATCCCCGCAATCGCTCCAATACTGTCTTGAAGTGTCAGTTGTCTTGCTCCTAATTTAATCGTGCTGTAGTTATCGATCGCGTTCGATTTAACAGTTAGTTATTCGAGTGGTTCGCTGTCTGTCTCCACAGGCGGTCGATCTGGCTGCTCGACAGTTGCCCGCAACCGTTGCCAGACAGTAATCGTCAACAGCGACGCAATCCCTACAGCCGTTACAACGATCGCGGTTTGGCGAATGCCCTGCATCCGCATTGCAATCAGACCGCCAGCTAAGTTAACCGCCCATAAAATAACTGCTGAATGCCGCTGCGAAAATCCTTGGGCTAACAGGCGGTGATGCAGGTGATCTTTGCCTGGAGTACTCAGTGGATTTTTTCCTGATAGCAGCCGCTTGATAATCACTTGGCTGGTATCGACGACAGGGACTAGTAAAAGTAAAACCGTGGGTATCAGAGAAGTAATCGTGCTCACTTTGCCACCACCCAAAATGCTGGTGGCTGCTAATACATAGCCTAAAAAGTAAGCGCCAGCATCTCCCAAAATAATCCGCGATGGGTGGTAATTGTGCCGGAGGAATCCTAATGCCGCCCCACCGATGCCAGCGGAGATGAGTGTTGCTGCGGCTCTAGTTTCAAATTGACAGGATGTTGCGAGCAACATCATCGCAGTAATAAAACTCACACCACCAGCCAATCCATCGATCCCATCCATTAAATTTACGGCATTGGTAATCCCGACGACCCATAGTACGGTAAAAATCACCGATAAGATCCCGTCGATCGGTGCGCCGAAGTAGACGATATGAATTTGAATCCGACAGACTACTAATAATAATGCGACTAAAACCTGTACTATGAGGCGAAATAGTGGCGGTAGGCCATCTTTGACTTGATCGTCGATAAATCCGACGATGACTAATACCGAGCCACCGAGTAAGATCGCCAGCACGGCCACCTGAACTTTGGCGATGACGATCGGTGACAGACAGCCAGCTAAAATAGTGGCAGCGATGACACCTGCATAAATTGCCAATCCGCCAGCATTTGGCAAAGGTTCTTTATTGAGTCGGCGAGCATTGGGCTGATCTGCCCACCCCACTTCGATCGCAAAGGTGCGTACCTTGGGAATAAACAGGTAAGTCACGATCCAAGCGAACATAAAGGTGAGTACCACGGATAACCATCCGCGCCCAAAAGGATCGGCAACACCGATCGAATGCATGAAATTTTCAAAAGTCATGTAAATCCCTAGTTAGATCGATCGTGGCTGTGAGTGTGTACATGCATAACTTGACATTCATCGGGAAGATCGGTTACTTCGATCGGCGCACAAGTCATGCAAACTCCAAAAAATTCCAGTGTGTGGTAATAGATTTTAAATCCATGGAGTGACTCCAATCTGCGTTCTAACTGTTCTACTGGGCACTCATCGATCGGGATCGATTGCCCGCAGTGCAAACAAGTCAGATGGTGTCGATCTGCTTGCACACAACTATACAATGATTCGCCAGTAGGTAATGTCCGACCTTGAATTACCCCTTCCAATTTTAGACTCTCAAGGGCACGATAGATTGTGGCTAGACCCACAGCCCGATCGCGCGTGCGCAGTTCGACATAAATATCTTGGGCGGAAATTTCGCGATCGAATTGCTTCAGGAGTTGTAAAATACGTTCTTGACTGCGAGTGCGATCTGATTTCATCGAAACATTATGGCTGATAAAGAATGAATAATGAAGGCTGAACTACTCTTCGCCATTGCCGCGTCGCGTTTTATAATCTAATAATTCCCATTAATACACCACACAGCGCTACAGCAATAATCTAGATTTGGGACTGGGATTGACAAGATCGATGACAGCCAAGCTTGGTACTAGTCTACAATCATGAGAGTCGATTCACTGACACGATCGCTGCTTATAAATTATCGCAAACTTGAGGAGTCCCGTTGAAGCAAAAGTACCACGCCCGCATCTATGTTACCCTCCGCCCATCCGTCCTCGATCCCGCAGGTACAGCAGTCCAATCTGGTCTAGAGCATATGGGCTATACTGATGTCGAGAGCGTCCGCATCGGCAAATATATTGAAGTCAATCTCAGCGCCACCGACGAAGCACAGGCACACACTCAACTAGACGAAATGTGCGATAAACTGTTCGCCAATCCCGTCATCGAGAATTATCGAGTGGAGTTAGTGAATAGTGAATAGTGAACAGTGAATAGTGAACAGTGAACAGTGAACAGTGACTAGTGGCTAGTGGCTAGTAAATTCCCCAGTTGTCAATAAATTCCCCTCCTCGGAGGGGTGCCCGACAGGGCGGGGTGGGTCAGATCTCGGCATATCACTAAATTAATCCCCCAACCAATCCTCCTGTGAAATTCGGCATCATTATCTTCCCTGGCTCTAACTGCGATCGCGATGTGGTATATGTCACCCGCGATCTACTCGGACAACCTACCCGGACAATCTGGCACGAAGAAACCGATCTACATGATGTAGATGTAGTGGTCGTTCCGGGTGGTTTTAGTTATGGTGATTACCTGCGCTGTGGCGCGATCGCCAGATTTTCACCAATTATGAAACAAGTTATCGCTCATGCCCAGAGTGGTAAATATGTCTTAGGTATTTGTAATGGGTTTCAGATCTTGACTGAAGCTGGATTGTTACCTGGGGCGCTAGTTCGCAATCGAGACTTGCATTTTATCTGCGATCGCGTCCCGCTCCAAGTCGAACGTACCGATTTACCCTGGACTCAGGGCTATACTACCAATACTGAAATCACACTCCCGATCGCACATGGTGAAGGCTGCTATCATGCCGATCCTGACACGATCGCCGATCTCGAAGCCAATGGCCAAGTTCTATTTCGCTACGCTGGCACCAATCCTAACGGCTCGTTAAATAATATCGCCGGAATTTGTAATAGATCCAAAAATGTACTGGGCATGATGCCCCACCCCGAACGCGCCGCCGATCCCCTGCTCGGAAACAGCGATGGGATTCATTTATTTAAAAGCCTAATCGGTTAAATGTGTGTCATTTAGTCCACTGCAAGTACATTTCTTCTGTCCGAATAATAGTTAGCTGGCAATCCTATACGGGTATTCTTGTGTTAGGAGAAACTTTTTTGGCAGTTTTAAAATTATGGGTAGAATAATTGGTTTTCTGAGGTCAAGGCTGACAAGGGGTTCTGGGCTTAGAGCAATTGGTGTTTTTGCTTTGTCATTAGGAACTACTTTAGGAGTGATTTATACAAATTACTATAATTACTGGGAAGGAACAATTCGTCGAACTCAAACCGTTGATTTTAACATCTTGTCAAACTTTTTATCCACAAAAATATCAATCCTTCTTCCCAAAACTATCTTACTCAAAGATGATAATGCTGCTACCGACCTACAGCAAGCTATAGATAGTAATTATGGACTGTTTGGCATTGTTGTTACTGATTGTAGAATCACAGATTCTTCTTGCCCAAATCAGAATATTCTCTTTGCCTCACAATCCACAGTTGAGAAGACAGAAGATGGCAAGCAAAAGGTAATTCCTAAAAATGATTATGCGCGGATATGGACTCAAAAGCTTGACGAAAACAACATTCTAGATCGATCATTACTTAATTCACCTTATATTATCTTGTACAATCCACCGCCCCTGCATCAAGAATGGGGATTTCAGTCACCCCGTGAGGACAAGAAGGTGTATTTGAAAAAAACAAGGGTGATGTTATTGGTAGGGTATATTTATTGAGAGCAGATAGACCATCATTTGTGAGTGAATTACAAAGATGGGCAAAAGATATTCCAAATAGTTTATCAATAAGTAGTGTGAAGCGACGTATCAGTAGCACAAGCTTAGTTTATAACTCAATTATAATATCTGCGTTTATTACAGGTCTGCTAGTTCTACTTGCGATGGAATTTGCTTATTACTTAACTAGAGTAGCGCAGGAAAATGAAGCCAGGGCTGTCAAGGACAAGTTAAATACTGAGCAAAGATTAAGAAGTGCGTTAAATAGAGTCAGAAGAGCTAATCAAGATAGGCAACAAGCTGAGGAATTGGCTCGTACTGCTGCTGAGAAAAGTGAACAAGCAATTCAAGAGAAACAGGAAGCTGAGGAAGCGACTCGTGCGATTAATCAGCAAGCGATTCAAAAGAAGATGAAAGCTGAAGAAATCGCTCGTATTGCTGCTGAGAAAAGTGAGCAAGCAATTCAAGAGAAGTTGAGAGCTGAGAAAGCTGCTCTTATTGCTGCCGCAGAAAGGGAACAAGCTAGAAGAAACGAAAAAGATTTGTATGATGCTATAGAAATAGACATAAAAAAAGCGACAAGAGAGTTAGAAGAAAAAGTTGAGGGCTTGGAAAGAGAAAACAATCAACTGAAATCGGTAAATAATACTTGTCGCTTGCCTATAACTGGTAACACTTCAGAAAAAAACTTGCATAGTGAGAGAAATCTTGTCTATTTTGAGTTAACAGAAAGTGATTTTTATGATTTAGAGAGAAAAGAGCTGATTTTAGACATATTGAAAAATGTTCATAATATTCATAGTGATAGTCGCCGACATCACGTTTTGAAAGATCTTGTTAGTAACAATGCTTCTACAGGTAATAGGGAGACTTTGAAAGCTGAAATTCAAAGCTTATTTAAAGATTACAAAAAAATGAATGAACAGATACGAAATGAGTTAGAGCGGATGGGTTTTGAGATTGTCTCAGAGAAAAACCATTACAAGATTAGATTCCGTGAGGATAATCGATATACAGTAACCTTTGCTAAGACTCCAAGCGATCACCGTGCGGGCATGAACATAGCAAGAGATATTTGTAACTTGTTGCTATAGCCAGCTAATTCCACAAACAATCGAATGACTCGATACCCTCGTTAAAGCCTCATTCCCTATCCCCTAACGCCAAATATGGTGTAGCTTGGATCGTATGTATCGATCGATCTGCATCCTCCTCACTAATGATTAATCCCCAGATTCACCGCACCCAGACAGCCAACGGGATCGTAGTCCTGACGATCGCCAATCCCGCAGCAGATATCGTCTCGGGGAAATTTTTCATTCCAGCGGGGAGTAGATGGGAATCGAGCGAGCGATCTGGCTTAGCGCATCTACTGACATCGCTACTTACCAAAGGCACGGAGCGATTATCGGCATTGGAAATAGCCGATCGGATCGAGTCAGTTGGGGCGGGATTGGGTGCGGATGTCACTACCGATTATCTTCAGTTGAGTATCAAGACAGTTAAGTCAGATTTACCAGATATATTCAAGTTAGCTGGTGAAATTCTGCGCACGCCATCTTTTCCAGAATCGCAGATCGAACTCGAACGTAAACTCACCCTCCAAGCCATTCGATCGCAAACCGAGCAGCCATTTAATAACGCCTACCGTCAACTACGCGAATCTCTCTATGCCGCACATCCCTATGCTCGATCGCCACTCGGCACGAGCGATACAGTCAGTCAAATTACCCGTCAGGACTTGGTTGACTACCATCAAACTCACATTCGTCCCGATCGACTCATTATCTGCCTTGCGGGGCGAATTACCCCCGATGAGGCGATCGAGTTGGTGACTCAAGTATTAGGTGATTGGGCGCAGCCCGAGCGCGAACCGCCCACTCTTGCTCCGACAACAGTTACTTCCCAACCGCAGTATTTACTAGAACATCAAGCTACCCAGCAATCGATCGTCATGTTGGGCTATCTCGCTCCAGCCATGCACGCTCCGCATTGCATTCCGCTCAAGCTAATTAATAGCTATTTAGGCAATGGGATGTCGAGTCGATTATTTGTCGAATTGCGGGAGAAGCGAGGACTAGCCTATGACGTATCAGCTTTTTACCCGACTAAATTAGATACTTCGCACTTTGCCGTATATATGGGCACCAACCCTAGCAATACGCGTGTCGCCGTCAGTGGGTTGCGTGCGGAAGTCGATCGACTGTGTATCGAACTACTCCCCGACAGCGAACTCCAGGCTGCCAAAGACAAACTACTCGGGCAATATGCTTTGGGCAAACAAACTAACGGACAATTAGCCCAAACCTATGGTTGGTATGAACTAATGGGTTTGAGCATGGATTTCGATCGGCAATTTAGCACAGAAATTCAGTCGATTACTCCAGTTCAGCTCCAAACTGTGGCGGAGAAATATCTCAGCGAACCCTATATTTCGATCGTTAGTCCGCAAGAGCATGGTGACTAGTCACTAGATTTACTCCCTTACCCCAACTTCCTCGGTTCTGACCACCGAATTAAGTCCCCAAACGTGTTCTACCTCCACCTGTTGATGGGTGCAGACATCCTCTAAGAGTTTATGCTGCGATAAAGCTTTGCGGAGTGTAACGATCAGTTGTTGCACCCGTTCTCGGACGATCGGATCGCGATCTGCCGATCGCATACTTTGACGTTCGAGAACTTGGAGAATCAATTCGTAATGGACGAGTGAAGGTAGTGTAATTCGATCCATGAATATGCCGTCACCTTGTACCGAACGGATCGGTGATTATTGGAGTGGATAAATTTCAGCGTAGATTATGCTGCAAACAAATCGATGAGCGCTTGGCCGGGATCGTCTTGCTTTACTAATGATTCCCCAATTAGGACGGCACTAACACCAGCATTAGCTACTATTTTAAGATCTTCAGCAGTGTGTATTCCCGATTCACTCACAATTAATACCCCTCGATCTGATAATTGTTGTTGGCGCGGAGCCAATAGAGTACAGGTGTTCTGTAAGTCTACACTAAAATCGGCAAGATTGCGGTTATTAATCCCAATTAGATTCACACCCTCTAATGCTAACACTCGATCGAACTCTTCCGCAGTATGGACTTCAATCAATGCAGTCATCCCTAATCCGCGCACGATCTTGAGAAAATACTTAAGATCTTTATCGTCCAAAATTGCGGCAATCAATAGCACCGCATCCGCACCATGCACGCGGGCATAATAAATCTGGTAAGGATAAATGATAAATTCTTTACATAGCAAGGGTAAATCTACTGCTTGGCGTACGTTCTGGAGATTTTCAAAGCTACCCTGAAAAAACTTGCGATCGGTCAATACCGACAAACAACTCGCACCACCACGCTGATAAGCTTTGGCGATCTCTACCGCATCAAAATCTGCCCTAATTACTCCTTTGCTCGGCGAAGCCTTCTTTACCTCAGCAATAACCGCAGGATTCGTCTTTCCCCGCTCTAAAGCACCGCGAAAGTCTAGCGGTGGAGAGATCTCTGGTACTTGTTTTTGTAATGTCTCCAAGGGCATCCGCTCGCGCATCTGGGCAACTTCCCGTTCTTTGTACCAGACAATTTCTTCTAAAATATGTTCTGGTTGATTGTCTGGAACGACGATTTGATATTCGAGATGGCTGACGCTGATAGCAGAACTGGGAGGACGACGACGGATTTTCATGATTTCGGGAGTGTGTGTAACCAAAACTTAATGCTAAGAACCATTATCGGCTGGATGAAGCTGTATTGCTAGCGTCGCTCGGATGATTCGTTGTCGAAAGACTCTAGCTATCGGGATTATTACAGCAATGCTGGTCATCGCATTTGCCGTGAATAGTCTATATTCTATGGGAAGCTGTCAAAATCAAGCTTCAATTAAGACGATCGATGAAACAGGCGGCAAGGATTCTCGAATTGGATTCTCCAGTTCTTTGATACTCTTTGCCGCAAATATTATCTCCTTTCCTGATTTACCTGCGGAATGTGGGTTTAATCGTATCAGCATCGGCAGTAATATTCCCGCCGCGCCCAGCACCATTACTATCAACCGTTATTAATGCACCATTTTGAATATTCACATTCCGACTATTTACGGTAATATCGCCACCATTGCCAGTAGAGTTTGCTTCTACTCCTAAAACTCTACCTGTTGCTCTAAGACCTAGCCGTTCGCTTCTTGCTTTCATTGCCAATGAGACGATCGACTCAGATCCTAGCCATTTGTCTAGGATAATTTCTCCCCATTTTTCCGGTGCAAACTGTAGAGATCGCTCGGCACAATAAGAGCAGTAAATCGATCGCCGTTCGAGCGGAGCAATTTTATGTCGTCATTATCAGAACTATCGAATAATTTAGCCGAGATCGTCGCTCACGCTGGCGGTGCGGTAGTAGCAATTAAGACCGATCGCCGATTTGCACCGAGTGGCATTCACTGGCGCAAGGGCATCATCGTCACCTCCGATGAGTCGCTCCAGAGCTATGATGGCATCTCCATCGTCGATCCCAACGGTCGTACCGTCCCAGTAACCCTATTAGGTCGCGATCCTAGCACCGATGTCGCTGTATTTAAGCTAGAAGATAACGATATTCCCATCGCAACCATCAGCGCGGCGGCCACCCTGAAGGTTGGCCATCTCGTCCTAGGAGTGGCAAGGAGCATCGAAGGGGACGTGCGATCGACAATGGGCACCATCAGCGTCATTACCGGTAGCTGGCAGAGCATGAGCGGTGGCACGATCGATCGGTACATTCGTCCGGATATTACCTTCAATCCTGGCTTTGCGGGGGGTGCGCTGGTAGATGCGGCGGGGCAGGTAGTGGGGATGAATACCTCCGGACGACGGGGTACGGCGTTGACAATTCCGGCGGAAACAGTCGATCGCGTTGTCGAGCAATTGACGACGAAGGGGCGGATCGTTCGGGGTTATTTGGGCGTGGGAATGCAACCCGTGCGCTTGCCGCAGAATCTTGTCACCACACTTAATTTGGCTAATTCACATGGGGTAACGCTCGTCAATGTCGAACCCAATAGTCCTGCCGATCGCGCAGGGATGTTGTGGGGAGATGTTTTGGTTACGCTTGATGGCATCGGAGTGGGCGATCCTGGTGATGTGCGAAGCATCCTCAATCACGATCGGATCGGTAAAACTATCCCCGCACAATTAGTTCGAGGCGGTAATGTGGTGGTATTATCGGTCACGATCGGCGAACGAGCGGTCTAGTAAATCGATCGCTAATTAACGTCAGTAAGTTATAGCAATTTGCACAACCCGAACTGACGCTAATCAAGTCAGTTAAAAAAACATCGATTATTGCGATCGATCGCGATTTATCTATTATCAAATCGCGTCCACAGCCAGTTTTTAAACTGGCTATTTTGGCTGCCGATCGCTGTCGATCGGGCGTAAGATTGGCATACCGAAATAAATCGGTTGCAATTTTTTCTGGGCGAGCGGCTCTGGTGTAGGCTGAGCAATGCTCACCCGCTTGATTTGAGCCGATTATAGTCGAATAAATATATCTATAATTGAGGCAAAAGAGCGCAACTATGGCCGCACCACCAGATCGATCTTTCTCGCTGGACTTAAAAATAGATCCAGATCATCCTCACCTCTTGACTGGATTAGAAAATTGGTTGGAGTTGGGACTGATCGACGATCGCCAGATCCGCGATGTAGCTAGACTTTTTCTAACTTGCCGATTACCGTCAGTCGTCGCACCCAGTATTATCGAGGAACTTCAGCCACAGACAGTTAGCAGGTATCCACAAGAGCCGATCGCGGCCAAGCGTCGTCAGCCTTCGGTCTTGGGCACGATTTGGGCTGCCTTTAAAGATGAATTGAGCGTGCGGTGGTTGCTGTTTTTAGGTGTATTTTTAGTCATCCTCTCTTCAGGTGTTTTAGCTGCCACTCAATGGCAACGGTTTCCGGCTTGGGGACAATATGGGGTGCTATGGGCTTACACGATCGCATTTTGGGGCGTGGGCTTGTGGGCGCGGGGACAGGTGGGGCTATCGCTGACAGCAAATACTTTACAGATCGTCGCGCTATTGCTGATTCCCGTGAATTTTTGGGCAATCGATTCGTTCCAGTTATGGCACAATCCCTGGGAATGGCTGACAGCAGGGTTGGCGATAGTATCGCTATCGGCACTTGCCTATTTAGATCTTCAGCAACGCCAGCAAAAATCGGGGTTGAGCCAGATTGCCATCGGTTATTTAGGGTTGAGTTATCTGGAGTTGGGTTGGCAGATTCCCTCCTGGGCAACAATTTCGGTGTATTTAGGCGCGATCGGTGGCGTGAGCTTATGGCAACGACGGCACCAAATTTTTGGAGAGCGCCAGCAATGGCAAAGTCTGGCGATTTATGGTCTGGCAATGCTGCTATTCCGGGCGTTATTTATCGTGCATTTGCCCGCGCACAACTTTGGACTGGCGATCGGGATTATCGGTTGGCTGGTGGCGCAGTGGGGACTACAGGAGTGGATAAAGATCGATCGGATCGATGCATTACTAACTCGCTCTAGTACGGCGACTGTTTCCAGAACTCAGTATTTATCGCAGCGTCGCACGACTGCGGCGGGGTTAGCCCGCAATTATCACGCAGTTGCGGCTTTGCTACTGTTATTGGGCTGGCTCCTGGCAATGAGTCAATGGGGCAGCACCCTACCGCAGGGTTCGTCTTGGCAGCCTCTAGCAGTGGATGGGCTGGTGCTGCTATGGTTGGGACAACGGTTACAGCGACGGAGCTACTCTAGCGATCTTACCTGGATGTTTGTCGTCGGGTTCCAAACCTACGGGCTGAGTTTTGCCATCGCACCCGATCTGATTCCGCTTGCCAAGTGGGATTTTTGGTCGTACTTATTGCCGATCTTTGGGGCAAATGCGCTCTGGGCGGGAACGCTAATCGGGATGCCCTATCTATGCCTGTGGATCGGGATCTCCGAGTGGCTCGATCGCGCAGATCGAGTTAAATTAGCACAGACAGCCGAAGTTCTAATTTTTGGCTATGGGTTGTTATTAAACATTCTCAGCCTCCCCAATCACTTGGGGCTGTTGCTGAATCTAGCGATTTCCACGCTGGGATTGAGTTATCTGACCCATCGACGTGCAGTAGTCAGAACCCCACTTATTTACATTACGCATTTCTATGGCTTGGCAACGATCTCGTTAGGCATAGGCTATATTTTTCCAGCATTGCAGACGAATAGCGCAATGTGGGGAACGGTAGCTGTCAGTTTGGCGATCGGGGAATGGCTGGTTTCAACCTTACCGGCTGTGTCTGGTAGTGTCCGCGATCGTTGGTATCGCAGCGCTTGGCATTACGCTCTGGGGCTAGCGGCGGTTAGTTATCTGCTGTATTTAGCTGTCGATCGCGATCCGTTGATTTGGGCGTGGTTTTCAGTCCCCATCGCTTTAACTTGGCTGGGATACAGACGATTGCCCGCTCTGGCGATCGAGATTCCTCGTTTGCCCTGGCAGATCGCGCGCCAAGAAGCAGCGGCAACTTTTAGCGTAGCTAGTCTCATCCTCGCGCAAGGTTTGACAATCGCCAATCCAAACTGGCGGTTATGGGGTTTGGGCATCGCTGTCGGCTTGATGTTCTTCAATGTCCGCCGATTGCGAATTTTACCTGTCACGGTAATTCATGTCGGCTTTGGATTAGGCACGATCGCCTGTTTATTAGAACGGTGGCTCTCACTCTCGACTTGGCCGATAATCGGTGCGATCGTCTGTGTGGGATTGTGGCTGGCTGCTGCACAATTGCGCCGTCGAGACAACGATCTAGCCCAGTTATACGCTCGATCGAGTGACGGGTGGGGGCTGAGTTTGAGTGGTGTTGGTGTCGCGATCGGGACAATGATTTATGCCGCTAACTATCTGCCCTGGTGGAATATCTCATCGTGGCAATGGCACCATCCGAGCATTGCAATTTCTGCGGCAATTTTAGCGATCGGCTTATGGTATAGAGATAAATCGCTCGCTCAAGCATGGACTTTGTGGGCGATTAACTGGACGCTGCAACTAGGCATCGCCGAACTCATCCATCTACTCGGCGGTAATCCACTGACACTCGCGATCGTCGATATCGCCATCGCTTTCCCCTTATTTTTCATAACCTCCTCTCCTCATCTTATTCCCCTCCGAGGAGGGGTGCCCGTCAGGGCGGGGTGGGTTCCAGCGATCCGCCTTCTACCCTGGTTTTACACACTCTTAGGGATGGTCTTACGCCTACCCTACTTTAATTCCTATACAGGCGCACTAGCGATCGGGACAGGCATCATCAGCCTACTAGTAGGCAGGCGATCGGGAAGTTCTGGGATCGCTTATTTCGGCTTCTTGACGATCGCTCTGGGCTGCTACGAACTGGTTACCTACCAGATCTTGCAAGCACCCACAGGGGGAAATATCGCTGATGCCCTGACGATCTATGGCTTAGTCACCGCCATCCTCGCGCTCGGCTATCGCCTGTCGATCTGGTGGTGGGAGCGACGTAGCCATACCACTTGGCTGAATTTACCTCTAGATCGATCGAAAACAGTCGCACACATTCATTGGATCGGAGCGAGTGGTTGGAAAATTGCCGCAGCATTAATCCCGTTGTCGCCAGCTCCGCAGTTGAGCCTCATCCATCTAAGTACTAGCATCCTCTTGGGTCTATATGCGATCTGCCAGGGACGCGATGCGGCAAAGCAGCCGTTCGGCGAACGCAACCAGCAGGGCGATTGGTGGGTATATGTGGGAATTGTCGAGATTTTAGGTACGGGCATCTATGCCCGATCGATCTTTAATAGTATGGGCATCTTGGATGAATTTATCGTTCTTGCTGCTTGTATTTTATGTATCGGGATCTTACTCGCGCCGTGGTCGAGTTGGGGGTGGCAAGATCGACCGTGGCAAAGGGTTGCAGTAGTTTTACCATTGCTGCGGGTTGTATTCATAGCCGATCGGATTTCGCTTTTAAATCTGCTCATTATCGCCAGTTTCTATGCTGGCGTTGCCAAACGTCAACACCAGTTTGGGTGGATTTATGTCAGTCTGCTGTTTGTCGATTGGGCAGCGTTCCGCGTCCTCGGTCTCTATCACTGGCAAGATCCACTCTGGTTTGCCGCGATTGCCGGAATTTCACTTTTACTTAGCGTCCAATTCGATCCCTATTTCCAGCGCACCGAACGGCGACAAAGCCGCCATCTGGCAAGATCGATCGGTAGTAGTGCGATCGCGATAACCGCTCTAGTCATCCATCAAGATCTACCCTTCATCCCTGCGGGAATTAGCCTGCTGCTTACTTTAGGTGGGATCGCGCTGAGCATCCGCGCCTTTTTGTATGTGGGCACGATTACCTTGATGCTGACGGCAAGTTATCAACTGATTATTCTAATTACCGAATACTCATTTACCAAATGGATCGTCGGTTTGATTGCTGGGATACTGATTATCGCGATCGCGGGTAATTTTGAACGTCGTCGCGACCAAATCTCTACCACAATTCATAATTGGCTCGATCGATTGCAAGAATGGCAATGAACATCCGCGTCATGGTAGTAGCTACTGGCGCGATCGCGCGATCGGGATTATCAGCGATGATAACGGCTCATCCGGAAATGACATTAGTTAGCAATGTTAGCGATCTGGATGAATTGGCGCAAGCAATCGATCGATCGGTACCGGACGTTATCTTGCTAGATTTAGGTAATTTACCTCCCACATCTGTCTGGGAAAAGTTGACAGAAATTCAAGCAGAAGCAGCGCGCTCGCTCCCAATTTTAATTATCGATGATTTCGATCGACTGGATCTCGTTATGGCCCTACGCGCTGGGGTCAGAGGCATCTTAACCGAGACTAGTACCGAAGCAGAATTACTCGCGACGGTATCGGCGGTAGCATTGGGCTTGGTCGTATTTACGCCAGAGGCGATCGATTCATTGGTGCATGAGTCACATTCGATCGCCGCTCGTCAGGACAGCGATCGTCTAGAATTTAGTCTGACACCACGGGAGATTGAAGTGTTGGTGCGACTCGGTTCGGGACTGGGGAATAAAGCGATCGCTCAAGGTTTGCAGATCTCCGAACATACCATTAAATTTCATATCTCATCCATCTTCCAGAAGTTGGGTGTCTCAACCCGAACCGAGGCGGTGGCGATGGGTATTCGGATGGGATTGATTTTATTGTGACTGAGATGCCTGACTCGGTCGCATCGTTTAATAGTTATGGATATTGGATATCTACGACAAAATCTGGATAGTAGGTGTGACCCACCATCCTTAACATCGATCGACAATTTAAACTCAGGCTGTTGCTTAGCAGCTAATTCCATGCCATCTTCTGCATTATTTGCCGAGATAACTTGATAACTATTGTTTTCAAGATAGAGAGTTATCAAGTCTAGTTCGGAGCGACTATCTTCGACAACCAAAATTTTAGTCATTTCTTCGATTTGATTGATAAAATATTTAAAGTCTACTTTCTAGCTGATTCGATGACTGAGGATGAAACTTTGAATTTTCACCTAACATATTTAATCGGTTGCTGCTGCATCCAAAGAGCGAGAACTTACCCTACTACAAATTAATTTGAGTAGCGATCGGTATAATTGCTTAAATATGCCATCGTCAATTTTTGCATCAACTGGCTTTAGTATACCCCAGATAATGTCAAGAGTAACACTGGCATATTAGTTATTTTGTATACCTTTGATATTGCTGATGTAGCTATTTTATATCCAGGCTGTCGAGCGACAAGCCCGCTCGAAGATTAATTTTTCAAAGCGATTTAATATTTCAAAAATAGCTTGCTGACAGGAATATTTGCTAACTGAGCTGATTCTAATACTCTGATTTTCGATCGCGAATCATGAGTGCCATCATTGCTTCTGGAGCTGTAATCTGGCCCTGCAATAATCGATCGACTAAGATCGTAATCGGCATGTAAATCTGATACTGCATAGCGATCTGAGTCAGAACTTTAGTAGTATTAACACCCTCTGCCGTTCCTGATAAATCAGCTAAAATCTCAGTCAATATTTTACCCTGTGCCAATCCATACCCTACCTGATAATTGCGACTGAGCGGACTATTACAGGTAGTCAGGAGGTCGCCCAGACCGGATAGTCCGTAAAATGTTTCGGTCTTCGCTCCCCAATATCTACCGATCCGAATAATTTCAGTCAATCCCCGCGTTAGGAGAGCAGATTTAGCATTATTTCCTAGTTTCAAACCATCGCAAGTCCCAGCAGCGATCGCGATGACATTTTTTACCGTTCCGGCAATTTCGACACCGACCGGATCGTCATTAGTATAAACTCGAAATTTAGGCGATGAAAATATCGTTTGAATTTGGGTTGCGGCATCAGCTCGATCGCTAGCCACTACTGTCGCTGCTGGCAATCCTTGTTGAATTTCTAATGATAGATTTGGCCCCGATAATACGACGATCGGATTATTAGGAAAGGCCTTGCGCCAAAGTTGTGCTGGAGTATAGTGGGTATCTGCATCCAAACCTTTAGTGGCAGTTACAATTATTTGCAATGGATCGAGCGCTCCGGTTAATCGCTCGATAACCGGACGGACTCCCGCCATCGAGACCGCTGAAATAATCGCCACCCGATCGCGCACAGCCGCTGTTAAGTCTGTTCCGCAATTGCGCGACCAAATCGTCGGCACATACCCATTAATCTCTGTCAAGTTCCCTAGCGCCCCACCCCAAGCACCAGCGCCAATAATCGTGATTCGATCTTTCATAGTGGGGTAGGGAGTAGTGGCTCGTTAAGATGGTAATTTAATTCATGATTCATCATTTTCGCGGATATTGCGCCATCAACTTCCGCACTTCCTCTGCATGGTAGGAGCTACGAGTCAGCGGTGTTGAGACTACTTGCAGGAAGCCAATTTCTTCGCCATAGCTGCGCCAAGCATCGAACCGAGCTGGAGTGACAAATTCGGCGACATCTAAATGTTTAGCTGTGGGTTGGAGATATTGCCCGATCGTGATGATATCGCAATCTACCGATCGGAGATCCCGCATTGTTTGGCGGACTTCCGCATCGGTTTCGCCTAAACCGACCATGATGCCGGATTTAGTATAGACACTCGGAGTATATTGACGCGATCGAGCCAAAACTTCCAACGAACGCTGATAATCACCTTGGGGTCGCACGCGGCGATACAATCTGGGAATAGTTTCAGTATTATGATTGAGGACTTCTGGAGCCGCAGCTAGAATCGTCTCTAAGGCTTGCCAATTGGCACACAGGTCGGGAATTAGTACTTCGATCGTCGTTTTGGGCGATAGGCTTCTCACTGCCTCGATACACTGGACAAATTGACCCGCACCGCCATCGGCTAAGTCATCGCGATTGACGGAGGTGATCACAACGTGATTGAGGTTGAGACGCTTGACCGCTTCAGCCAACCGCAACGGTTCGGTCGGATCTAAAGCTTGCGGTTTTTTCTCAAAATCGATATCACAGTAGGGACAAGCACGGGTACAAGCAGGCCCCATGATCAAGAACGTTGCTGTTCCCGCACTAAAACATTCACCGATATTGGGACAAGAAGCTTCTTCGCATACAGTGTTGAGCTGCAAGTCGCGGAGGATGTCTTTGACATTCCCGACGCGCTCCCACTGGGGTGCTTTTACCCGCAACCATTCTGGTTTGACTGTCATAGCAATTGATGAGATGTTCGCAAGGCTACTATTCTAGCAAGATCCGGGCAATGGAAATAGGGGCGGATCGAGATCCGCCCCAACTAGTAGTAGCATTATTGACTCCTTCGATCGGGACGGTCGGTTAAATTCCCGCAGGTAGATCTTTCCGTGCGTATGGATCTGACCGTTTGAGCACATCTAAAGCATATTTAATCTCGTCACCAGGATCGACCGCGACCCAACCCTTATCGGTAGATATCCGTGATTCAAAGTGTAAGTGGGGGCCAGTAGAGTTACCAGTGCTGCCTACCGAGCCGATAACGGTACCTTGGTCGATCGATTGTCCTGCTTGCACGGAAATCTCCGAGAGATGGCCGTAGAGAGTCTGTTGCGTGCCATGCTGAATGACGATCGCCTTGCCATAACCACCATTCCAACCAGCAGAAACGATCGTGCCAGATACAGTCGCAACTACAGGTGCGCCCATCGGTGCGCCGATATCTACGCCTGAGTGAAAGCGACGGGTGCCTGTCAAGGGATGTGTCCGCCACCCAAAGCGAGAAGTAACGGGTGCGGGATTCAATAGCGGATAGATCGCTACTTGACCCGGTACGGTTGCCGTGGGATCGATGTCAGCGGTTGCATTATCTACGACTATAGGTGTCGCTCCTGGCTGCACGGTAGGGATTGCTACCACAGTCGGCAGCTTTCTGAGCTTAGTTACCGGTCGTAGCGTTGCAACTGGTTGCACTTTCTTGATGAACTGCGTCAGTGGCGGGGGAACGAGAATCACGACCGAGGCTTCGGCGGGTTCTACTGCCGGACTCGACTTAATCTCCGTGCGGCCACCCAAAACAGCGACATCGCTAGAAAAAACATCTTTTTGCTGAGTAAGTACGTTTGCCGCTTCAGGATTGGCTGGCGCTAGATCGCTAACAGTCGAGTTATTATTCTCAAACTTTAATTCTTGAGAATTCCGCGCTGCGAGGACAGGATCGCGATCGATTCTTGCGCCTAAATGTGCTCGATCGAGCGTGTTTTTCCTTCGAGTTGCGCTAGATTTATCTACGATATTTGTATTGCTTGAGTCAATATTGTTACTGACACTGCTGCGGTTATTCTCGATCCGATCTGTGTTGTAGTTTACATTTTCTGAATTAGTAAGATTATCTCCATCTGATGCTGGGATACTCGGTGTATTATTTACTACTCGAACTCGATCGCCTGAATGTGAAACCCATGCATATGTGACCTCTGTACTAAGAAGCACTCCGGTAATAGCTAACAAACCAAGCGGTATTTTTATACTCATAGATGCAGTAATGTCGGGGTAGATTGTGTGTCGAGACTTGGCAACTAAGAATGAAATTTGAGTCGATCGAGTTCACAATATAATACTCTATTAATAGCCATTGACTACTACTAGATCGTCAATGTCTAAAAATTTTCCTACTTCACTTAAGGGAATGCGAGTATTAATACCTAGCCGATAAAAATGGTCGAATCTCGATCGATCGACCTCGATCGGTAACGTCTGTTTTCGTTGCTGCGTAAAGATTTGTTGAAATTTTGGCCGAGTCTCACCAGTCAGAGAATTACGGGTCGGGACGATACAGCGTTGACAGGGATTGATGCCCTCACATCGGACATCCCCAAGCTGAAACTCAACCACTTCAACAGATGCAGCGAAGAGACGATCTTCCCAAAAAGCTGGCACGCCACTGAGTTCTAAATTTGTTCTAAATCTCCGCCGAGCTTCGGCGAGATCGAGATCGGGGAACCAAGTACAAATCGTCTCTAAGGTCGCCGTACTAACAATCGTGGGGCCATAAGCAGCGAGATCGTCAGGAAAGCCGCCGACCGAATTTTCGATTAGGCTAACGGGAAACCCCAAAAAACTACTCAGCCATTTAGCTGAGTCAATTAGTTCGGTCTGGAGATTAAAAGTTTGGCTGACACCGCCGTTTGCTTGGAGCGTAATTAATAGTTGCGGTACGCTATCGATCGGCGGTAGGCTAAAATCAAACCGACTGCGGATTTGTTGAATTTGCGCCGTGCGCTTGGCATTGACGACTTGCCCCCGCCCATCCACGATCGCCCACCGTCGATCGAATGCTAACGCGCCACCTGCGGAGATCTGGGCGCGATCGACGCTCGCGCCGTCCAGCGATTTAATCGGATAAATCGCAATCTGAGCTAAAGTCGGTTGGCTGCGGACAGTCATATTGTCTCCTCGCTGAATACGCTGCGATTGGGATAACACATCATCTTCTAGACGTTTAGTAGAAATTATGGCAGACTGCGCGATTCACAACAAGCAACCGCTGCTCGCGTCGAAGATTGACGCTAGAAATGCAAGCGACGTTTTCGGTACTTGTTGCTGTCCCCGCGCTCGGTCTGTGCTGCCAGTGCTGTTAATTCGTCTACATAATTCATAATTCGATTGGATAGACGAATATTTCCTCGGCGAGCATATAATTCTGCTGCTTCGATGAGATCGGCAATACTGCCTTGGCGATCATTTACATCCCATTTGATACAGCCGCGATAGTAGTAAGCGATCGCATACTTAGGATCGATCTCGATTGCCCGATCGAGATCGGCAATAGCTCCACTGCCATCGAATAAGTCGAATTTTACGATGCTCCGCTGATAATAAGCGATCGCATATTTAGGATCGATGGCGATCGCGCGATCGAGATCGGCCATCGCGGCTTGATGATTTTGCAACTGTAAATTGTAAGTACCGCGCTCGCAGTAAGCATTTGCATCGTTAGGGTCTGAGGAGATCCGCCGATCGAGTGTCGTGATTCTTAGCATCATTTAAATTCTCTATATATATCGATCGGATATCCAATTTGATTCGCTCTGCCTTGAAAATCAACACTATATAAAGCAAAAAATATTTAAGCTTTTGGGAGTAATGTATACAATGCTCTGTCGATTAGATTTGTAGGGTAACCTATTAAATCACAACAAAATGAGGAACTTATGAGGATAGCGGCTCGCGCTCGAATTCGCTACAGTTGTCGCTTACATATTGCACCAATCGAGTCCAAAGTATCGCTCTCTACCGATGTTATGTAGTTACATTCATGAGCAATTTTACACTGACGACAGAAATTAAGTTTAAACATAGGATCGATCGATCCTATTTACCGACAAGATATAATAGACACATACAAAAAAAATATTGCCTGTAACTTATCGGTTGACGATCTAGCGAGCGAAATTGTGAAACAATGGCGAGCCAATAACAGAATCGATCGAGCGAATAAACTAATTATTTAGTGAGTACTAAGTTGTGACAATTACCGAGCGATCGTAATGGAAAATTGCAGGCTTTAAATTAATAGCTACGGGGAGGTTATCATGACACAGGTTAGTGTATCCCAATTTTTAACAGCCACAGCACAAGATAAAAATCTGAACGAAAAACTCAAAACTGCAACGACAATTCAAGGTTGTATCGAGATTGCCGAAAGTTATGGTTACAAATTCTCTAGCAAAGAATTTAGTGCGGAGCTTGACAAACTATCCGATGAAACTCTAGCAAAACTCGTCAATCCAGGGGTTGCGCCGCGCCGTCATATCAAGCCACATTAACCTCACATTCGCGGATCGATCGATAATCGCTGCGCTGAGGAATCCGATTCGGTGCTGGCTGAGATAATTGCCAGCACGATCGCTCCTTTAGCGAATGCTCGGAGTTTCATTACTTTAAAGGTGCTGGGATTCCGCTGACACTGCCGCTCGTGCTGCCTGCGGCGGTAAGGTAATTACCGTCAGTGGGTCATAACCTAGCTGCTGAGTAATCCGCTCTCTAGCTAACGCACGGTACTCCCAAAAATGTTCGCCAGCAGCACATAGACCCAAATACAGATCGAACACCTCTGGCTTTTTCAGTAAAATCGTCCATAATTGCTGCCAAAACTGGAAGCGAATTTCCGATCGCTGCCAGCCCTGAAGCCAAATCAACCGCGAGAGCAGCATTAGCCCATTGGTTAGCGACAATTGTCGTGCCTGCTTGCGGCGCTTGGGTACAGCGATCGCGAGGCATTGCTGAAAACAGCGTCTGAGATAATTACGGGGTTCGTACAGCGTCCAAAAGCCCTCGACATAATCCTGGGCAATTTCATCGATGGAGCGGGTGGGGATGAAATTCATCAAGTTATTTTGGTCGCCCACCAGATTTAGCTCGCTATCGGCTACCAACCGCTGCTCTCGTTCCAGACGGTGCCATAAAGCAGTATTCGGTAACGCTTGGAGGATGCCTAGCATCGGTTGTGGAATGCTAGTTTGTTCGACAAAAGCTTGAATCCGCGCTCCTGCACCCGCACGTTCGCCATCAAACCCGAGGATAAACCCGGCATAGATCAGCAGTCCAGCTTGATTGATTTTGCGACAGGCTTCAGCTAGGGGATGACGGGTATTTTGGAGTTTTTGGGTTACTTCTAGGCTATCTCGATCGGGTGTTTCGATCCCGAGAAACACTGCATAAAAACCAGCTTCCTGCATTAATTGCAGCAGTTCCTCATCTTCTGCCAAATTCACCGAAGCTTCCGTGATAAAGGTGAATGGATAATCGTGTTGCTGCATCCACGGAATCAATTCACGCAAGAACAGTTTGACATTACGCTGGTTGCCAATAAAGTTGTCATCGACGATAAATAGCGAGCCGCGCCAGCCGAGATCGTATAAATTTTGTAACTCGGCGATTGCTTGGTGGGGCGTTTTCGTGCGGGATTTACGACCGTAGAGGACGATGATGTCGCAAAATTCACAGTTAAACGGACAACCGCGTGAAAACTGGATTGCCATCATTAAATAGGCATTGCGATCGAGCAGATCGAAACGCGGCATCGGGCTGTGGGTAACGTCTGGCTTCTCCTCTGAGCGGAAAATTCCGCGTTCTGAGCCATCGTTCAGAGCTGCTAAAAATTGGGGGATCGTCAACTCTCCTTCATCTAAAACTAGATAATGCGCTCCAGAGTCGAGCGCAGGTTGCGGCGTTGAAGTGGGATAAGGGCCACCAACTGCCACTTTTTTGCCTAAGCTTACTGCTTTGTGAATTAAGGCATGAAAATCTGGTTTTTGGACTAGCATTGCTGACAGGATTACTAAGTCACACCACGCCCAATCATCATCTGTTTCGAGGTTGACATTCCGATCGTAAAATCTAATTTCCCAGTCTTGGGGCAGTAATGCGGCAACTGTAATAATCCCCAATGGTGGCAAGACGGCTTTTAATCCGGCAATTTCCATAAAGCGATCGTAAGACCAAAAAGACTGAGGAAACTGCGGGTATAGCAATAGTGCTTTCATGGTATTCTCCACAAATAATGTAGATACTTACAGCTGAACGTTGTAGCGATCGAAAAAATATAGGAGTCAAAGTCAACCTTCGATATTCAACCGACTCCCACACCTTCAACTAAACCACTCTGTCTATTTTTAGAGGCAACTCAACTTTTATACCACTCGACTACACTTGGGAAATGACGATCGGTTCTAGCAATGAGTCAACCTCAATCCCTCCTACTAATTTAATCTAAACAAATTTTAATATGTAGATAATCTGATAGTAAGAGTTAAATATATATTTACATTACGATAAATTATCGATCTTTAAAACAGTAATCTGACCGAATTTAGTGTAAAAAAATCGGCATCTATACTAATACGTAGTCATAAACATACATGAAGCTCTGATTTCTTAATTTACTTCAACACGAAAAAATTATTAGTGTTATAATTATGCTGGAATTTTGGTAATCTTTGTAAGCTCTTTCCCTTGCTTTAGCTTGCGTTAACAATCGAATCGATCGGAGCTTTAAAGGTGAATGAAGATTGTTAAAAACAAGTTAAATCTATTTAGTAAAAATAGGATGCGATCGATCTGTACCTGTCGCAATTGCGAATTTTTCACCATAGATGGTTATCGATCGAGTAGTTAAGATCGACTCGTTACCGCAGATCGGTAACGATCTCGATCGAGTAGTGTTGACAGCACCAAAGATGCCAAATCAAGGCGAGTGTCGATCGAAATCAGCGACCGCTTTGCAGATGCTCAAGTCCCGCACTAGAGTGTGTTTTCTGCTAAAATCTGATGACGATCGATTGCTGTCGGTATCGCTACCCCAACAATCGACGAGCCTATCGAGTTATTCGTTAAGATCGCAATACCTTGCAGATCGCGAACTAACGATCGGATGCGATTCTCTTTCAGAGAGGCTCCGCCAACGCCAGAGAGAATTCAAGAAGTATGAATGCAACTACCAAGCAACGCCAGTCGATGCAAGTCCCCAAATTACTGGCAGATCACCTCCGCTGGGTGGTGGTATTGGCAAAGTTGCGCCAGATCGGGGGTAAAGAACATCGCTATCCGATCGAGCAACTAGTCACAGATTTACAATTGGGCGCTCTATTTCCGCAGCCGACAGGCGAATTGACTCGCGAACCAGTTATCGGGATTACCAAGAAAGGTTGGGAGATTTGGTTTTGTGGTAAATCGGTAGATAAAGGTGAGAGTCCACTCAATTCGATCTATCAATGTCGCAGCTTCTACGGCTTGGATGCACCAAATAATCTATTGCAACGATTGAATAAACTCCTAGAGATCGCGATCGATCGCAATAAAACAATCGAACCCGAAGCTAGACGTGGGAAAAAAGATAGTAAATACGATCGCTATCTGGAACAGTGGGGCGACTATGCCCTCGATTTAGTCGCGTTTAATGGCGGGTGGGAGAGCTTTAGCACGAAAGCAAACTTGGCGGATGTGCGGGATTTGTGGGTGGGAGTCCAAGCACCACTAATAGAACTGACGGGAGCAGATCGAGATTCATTAATTCAACGCATTATTTATCTCGATAGCGATCGCTATATCCAGATCGTCACTACGGCAATCGGCTCGCTATACCCGCTGTGGTTCTTCAAATCGCAAGCGCGCAAAGAATTACTCGATCGCATCGCCATCCAAGATCGCGGGATGAAAAAAGCCCTACCCAAACGCGATTTATATATCGATGTCAACACTCAAATCGGACAGATGGCGGGTTTACCCTATCCATTTGGGGTTGCTGATGAAATGCTGGCTTATTGCTGGGATATAGACATCAAAGAGGTAGCCACTCACTTACCCGAAGCTGCTTGGAGTCCGAGTGCGATTCAATCGATCGCCAGAGAATTACAAAATGAATATTGGAGTCCGCCGCTGTTATTTACGATGTGGGGCGATGAGTTTCCCCTACCTGATGACGACAAACATAATTATTCGATTCCATTCATTACACTGACACAAGGTGGCGATAAATTTGGCGCACTTTATCAACGGATCGATACCAGCGAAAAGCCATTAACCGCGCTCACGATCGGGATTGAAGCGCAAACATACGGTGAAAAAATCTTCGATCGTCTGGCAATTGCGAAAATAACTATCCCAGCACAATATATCTGCAACCGCAGCCAAATTCTCACCGAGCGACTGGAACTCGATACGATCGCCAGTTATTTCCCTATCGATCTCTTACTCCAAGTAAATCCCAATTATCAGCAATTAACGACAGCGGATCTCTATCAACGTTGGGGTAAAATCGGCGATGCGTTTAACTATACCTGCCCGCAATTGGTACTAGCTGGGGGGATGTTTCTTGCCAGACAAGCCAAGGCAACCGATCTGATTATCGATCTGGGATTGTATCTGCATAATGTGGAGTTATTAATTCGCAATCTCCGCCCGGAATGGGACTCGATCGAGCGGTATTTTCCACAATTAGCTAGTAACGATCTAGTCGAAAAACAAGCAGCAGCGCAGTCGATAATGGAGGCTTGTCAGGTCGTCGCCAAGAAAAGTAAATTGGTTAAAGGTGGCGATTTTATCGGTGCGAATGCGATCGCTGAAATATTGAGAGCAGTTGCAGTGGAGATGGTAACTGCGTTGGTTCCGGCTGGCTCGGAGAAGTATCGAGAATGTGTGGAGCAGATCGATGACTGGGCGTGGGCAAAGCTCTTAGAATCGGTTCGCTCTACATCGGTATATATTGCTGGTGAGTTATTTACTGGTTAATAACGATCGTCGATATTCTAATAGCAGCTCGATCGATTTCTAGCGCTTCCGCCTACGCGATCGCGCTCGCAAGCATCGATAAGTTACGATAAATCTCAAATGTTACTGGTTTACATTATTCCGGATTAGCAAGAGCTAGTATTTAACCATAATAAATTACTTACTCGACTTCACATGACCGAAAAAGATAAATTCCAACGATTTTTACCCGATCGCGAATCTAATAAACTTTCGTTTGATGTACCGATCGACCAACCATTAGTAGCTCACGAGCGCATTCCCTCGGCAAACGATCCGATGGGACAAATCAAACTTGAAGGTAGAGCATATGGCTCTTTGGCGGGAGGGAGAATACCTTGGTGGGTACTAATTTCGGGCTGGATATTGTGGGGTATTCCGGTATTACTATTCATCTACAATGCAATTATGTCTATGTCTTGGGCATCGATTCCAATAATATTAATTGCCTCACTACCAATCCTAATTCTGTGGCGAGGAACGCATGCTAAGTTTTCTAACTGGAAACGGACGAGAAGATAAAATTTAGCGCTCGCCGAAATATCGAGCGCGGTTACTTTGGAGTTGGTAACGGCATCAAGTCAATATATTTACTTGAGTGTTGTGATCTCGTGAGAGAAAAAAGAAGAGAGAGATAATGGAGAAAGCGCAAGTAGGGTTTGACTCCCACTAGAGGGCATATGCAACTACCCATAGTAGCTCCAGCACCAATCGTGAGCGAACATGCTCAGGCATTTCGGCATTTATTCAACGATGTCCGCCAGTATCAAAACTTTCAGAATTATCTAACTGGACTGATAGTACTGGAGAATAAAAGCTTGGCAAATATTAGCCGTTGTATCATCAACAGCGCAGATAAAAGTAACCTGTCGCGGTTTATGGGTGAGTCACCGTGGCAACCAGCAGATGTGAATCGATTTCGGATTGAGTACATACTGGAGCAGACAACCGGAGTAAGAAGGGCAGCAATGGAGTCGTACTTTATCCTGGATGATACATTATGCGAGCATGTGGGGAGCTTGTTTGAATATGTGGATCGCCATTATGACCATTGTGACGGCAGCTATCCACTAGCACATAATCTCGTCACGAGCCATTATCTTAGCGGTGCGGTGCGAATGCCAATCCAGGCAGAAGTGTATCGACGCTACGAGACAGTAACGGAATGGGAGCGGTTCATGTTGAAACATTTCCCAGCCCAAGAAATTCCCAAAACAGCCAAAGAGAGAACTAAAGTTCACAAAAAATGCGATGCCAAATTGCTAGAAGACCCAGATTTTCTGGAACGGCATCAGCACTTTCGGACTAAAATTGAGATCGCTCAGACGTTGCTAGCAAAAGCATTGGCGCAGGGTGTAGCATTTACAACCATGTTGATGGATAGCTGGTATTTGACCCCAGCCCTGGTCAATACCCTGGCAGAGCATCAAATTGATTGGGTTAGTCTCCTCAAGCGCAATCGCAAGTTGGAAACTGGGAGTTTTCAACTTCAAGATGCAGCGGGAATGCCGATTCTCTTTCCGACACCTCACGTCAAGGTGGAGGATTTAGTACCTCTAATCCCACCCCATTCATACAAAAAAGTTGACATTGACCAGCGTAGTTATTGGTGTTTCACTTTCTGCGTCCGGCTAGATAGTCTGGGCAAAGTCCGTCTGACGATTAGCTTTGACAACCCTGAATTGACTGGGACTTATGCTGTTCTCATCACCAATCGCTGCGACTGGTCAGCGGCTCAAATGGTTGCCAAATACTTGCTCAGATGGCCAATTGAGACCTTTTATCGGGATAGCAAACAACTTCTTGGGCTTGACGAATACCGCACACGTTCATTTGCAGCCATTGAAGCCCATTGGTGTTTAGTGTTTGTGGCGTATTCACTCTTGCATTTAGCTTGCCTGCCACCATCGATTCCAGGTCATGGTCAATCCTCGACCACTCCTATTCAATCCATTGGAGCTGTCTGCCGACAGCAGAGTCAAGCCTTAATTGAACAGCTAATTTTGTTTGCTCATGAACGCTTACAGCAAGGATTTGCTGCTGCCGAGTTGTTTACCACCTTGTTTGCTAAACAACATCCGGTGACGATCTCCACCTACCCCGCTCTTTCATAGTTTATTTTTCTCTCACGAGATCACAACACTCAAGATATTTACTAGAGTTATCGATCGAATTTCTGCCAACCAGCACCTTGATGACCGTAATTACAAGCCTGTGGATGCATGATTTCGGCAAGAATTTCTAGAGATTCGACCAATCGGGGGCCAGGACGGTTGAAATAGGCGTTACCATCCGTGATGTAGACTCGATCGAGTTTCACCGCCTCTAAACTCTGCCATTGTGGATGTTGAGTGAGTGGCATGACTTCCTGATGCGTGCGATCGAGATCGAAACCACAAGGCATGAAAATAATTATATCGGGATTGGCTGCGATTAATTCATCCCAACTAATTCGGGGTGAATGCTGTCCGGCAATGCCCCCAATTGGTTTGCCACCAGCCAGCTCGACTAGTTCGGGAATCCAATTTCCGGCTAGCATCAATGGTTCCGTCCACTCGATACAAGCGACTTTTGGGGGTGGCGACGGGAGATTGTGACATTTGGCCGTACAGTCGCTAACTCGCGATTTGAGCGCTGCAACAACCTGTTGCCAGTCAACATTTAAGGTCTCGCCTACCCGTTGGATATCGGCCCAAACATCCGCGATCGTATCTGGTTGTAACGAGATAATCTGAGGATGACTATTGGTTAATTTAGCAACCGCTGTTTCCACTTCCGAGAAACTCACCGCACAGACATCGCACTGGTCTTGGGTGATGATATGCGTCGGCTGTAATTGCGTCAGGACATCGAGTTTAATTTCGTAGATACTTAATGCTGCTTGCAGGAGTTTATCTACCTCTCGATCGATTTCACCACTCGATCTATCGATATGCAGTCGTGCTGCGGTACATACCGCCCGATTTTGAATTTCGGGTGGATAGTCGCATTCATGGGAAATTCCCACCAAGCTATCGGTCAAGCCCAGACAGGTAATGATTTCGGTGGCACTAGGTAAGAGTGAAACTAGCTGGAGCGATGCTGGTTGAGTCATAAATTAGGTTTGGTAACAGCTCCGCAACTTCAGGAAATTGCCCAGCGATCGGCACTAGCTTGATACTTTTAGTTTCTCGCTCTACAACAAATTTGTTCGATCGAGTATCAGATTTAAGTATTAGTGAATAAAAACTTATTGTCAAGCTTTCATTTTCCGCACAAAGTCTTTACCAATCCAAAATTAGATTGAAACTCAATGTATATCTGGTGGCTGGACGGAAGATTTAAGGATCTCCTGCATCTAGTCCCGTAACTGGCAGTTATAAAAATGCCAACTATCACAGCAAGATAACAGCGATGCAGGAAATTCATACTCAGTTAAAGTGGAACCAGTGACGACTATTTTTTATCAAAGAAACCTTTGACGTTATCGACTAAGTCGCCACCTTTTTCAGCAGCTTTGATACCTGCTCCTTTACCGAGCTTTTCAGTTTCGTTCAGTTTATTGGACATGTCTTTATTTGTATATTCGACCGTTGGTTTGACTCGATCGATATCTTGACTGGAACGATCTGGATCGATTTTTTGAGTACCATGAGGTTGGGCACCAAATTGCGTATTTTTTTTATCGATCGTACCTTTCTCCTCCAGATCTAGTTGCCCTTGAACCTGCTCGGCCATTTTAGCGGCATTAGTTGTCAGTAAAAACGAACTGTTTAGATCGGCGGCGATCGCATTACCTGCAACACTAAAATAAGCTGCTTGAAATAATAAAGTAACAGCTAACAGGCTACCAACTGCGGTAGTTAGTGCGCGTTTAATCGTGCTAAATAAATTGAATTTCATCGAGACTTTCTCCGTTGGTGTGAATACTTAACAGTTATATGGCTAAATATCGCCTCATTGGATCGCCCAATCGCAGTAAATAGATCGTTTTATGTTACATTCAAATTTATCTCGATCGGGAGATAGTAGCGAATATCTGCTGGTTATTTGTCACACATCTCATCGCACGATCCAAATTCTCTCTCCCGATCGATAGAGATCCTAATCTATTAAGGAGAATTCTGTAGCTCGATCGACATAATTAGAAATGGCTCTTTTAGAGGATAGATTAATTTGTTAATTACGATACATTAGTAACTATCAATACTAATCCGAGTGCTAAATTTTATGAGTATCGAGGATCGAGCTAACGATGCCCCAGGACAATTGCCAGACGCAGCTAATGAATCGTCCGTAACTTCGACCGATCGCGACGCTAAGCAATCAGACTCCCAAAGTCACGATCGGGCTGAAGAGTCGAACTCTGCATCGCCAACACCTGCTGTCACGATTCAAGACAAGTGCAAAGAATTGAAAGAAAATCTCACACCCAGCTTCCAAGAAATTGAAGCTCCTAACACTAAGCTGGCTAGTACTAGCACCAAAGTAGAGGAGTTAAAATCTGAAATCGAAGCCAACTCCGAGCAAATGTTCGCTCCCAGCAAAGGTAGTTCTGCGGAAGAGAGTTGTGTGAGTAAAGTTAAGTAAATTAGTTAGTTATGCAATTCGAGCAAAACTTCTAAATCATTTGCGATCTTAGCTAATTACAAACCGAGACCGCCACCTATATTTCCAATGTCGATCGACAAAGATTCTCCACTTTGCCGGTCTTTTTCTTGTCTGATGCGATCGCGCATCTCTTCATATTCGCGCTCGGATTGAGCTAGGGCTTGCTTTTTAGCATCAGGTAAGATTTCACTAGAAATTGGTTCCCGACAGTTACTACAGTAGCCTAACCTTAGTACCAAAATTGGCGACTCGCATTTTTGACATCTGTATCCCATTGTTGTAACTAATTAGCAAAAAAGTGACGGAGTTAGGCAAGATTGCTATTTACTCGGGTATATTATCCCATAAAATCATCTAATTTTTACAGTGAGTCGCGATCGGCTCAGCTCGGCTCCTAGCACGCTAATCATCTCAACTCGCAAGCCGATCTTACCCAGTTACGGGATCGAGCCAACGCAAGATTTCGCGCTTGAGTTGCTGAAGATCCCGCTGTATTTCCTGTTCGATCCATTGCCCGATCGCATCAAATGGGGTGAAAATTTGTGGATTGAATTGCCAGCGTAAACTTTGACCCAACGGAGTAAGATGGTTGCCATTAATAATCCGCGTCGAAATTGTATCTGGGAAAATTTTAGTTAATGTCTGCCCCAATGTATAAGATTGGTCGATCGTATCATCTTTAAACTTAACGATCAAATTGCGTGGTACATCATAATAATTGGCGATCGAATCGAGCGTTTGTTGGGGACTGGGGGTAAACTCCATATTAAATTCTTGTGGCATTTGCCCCATAAATGGCACGGCATCGCGAGCCGCAAAATTATTAAACGAAATCAAAATATTTCCCGAGCGTTTGACATCGTACAGACTGCCGATCAGTAAATGTAGCTTGCAACCCATACTATGTCCGACTCCATAAATCGGCAGATGACGCTGTGGTAGATAGCGACGATCTTGGAGCAACTCTAAGGTATCTTCAAACCGATTATAGACTTCACTCGCAATCGATCGATGATCGAAAGTATTGATAAACGGTGTAGCAACGATCGCATAGCCTTGGTTTGCGAGATCTTCTAATAATAATCGATAAGTAATCTGTGGTGCCGCCGCAACAAAGGCACCCCCCAAAAAATGTAACACTGCTTGCGGCTGGCGCGGAATATAAACCCAATTACCAGAAACTTCTTGCCAATACATTTAAGAACTTATAAATTATAAATTATGAATTAAATTATCATCCTGGCTAGCCATAAGCCACTAGCCACTAAAAATAACCAAAAAAGCTATCGTAATCGAGATCGCTATCGTCGTTATTTTGGGAAGCGCGCTCGGCAAATTCGTTGGGAGTGCGCTCGTTACTCCATCCCCACCAGGCTTTGCCGCACTGGCAATGATAAAATTCTTGCCACTTGCGGCGGCGATTTTCGAGCGATACTGGAGAGCGCCGATTGATCCAAGCAGTCGTTGCTTCTGTAGAGGTCGCACGACAGCTAGGGCAGCAAAACTCTTGCGCGTGAATTGCTTGTTCGGTCCAATCTGGGGGTGTCAGGCTAAAAGCTTCCATGTATGAGAATCGGTATTGGCGTGGTATCTCGATCGAAGCACTAATTTCAGGCAAATTCTCGGTTTTGCCGAATGTTGCAACTAAAACGGTAGTTACGTGAATTACAAATTAATTTGCTCCATTACTATAATAAGTAGTTTAACGAGGATCTACCGAGCCTAGTTAAATTGGTAGGATCTAAACAGATAAATAATCTCGCTGCCGATCGGCATAACTAGTTAAACTCCTATGACAACTTTTAATACACTTGCCGATGCTCCCGATTTAACCGCTGAGGACTATCTAGTCGTCGGTGTGGCTACCTGCTTCTTCCGCGATGATGACGGCGTGCGCGAACTCAGAGTAATCGAACCCATCCCTTCTTCAGCTCTAGAAGCCCTAATCAAAGGCATTCCGACTTCTTACCAAATCGCCGCAGCAACTACGCTCGGGGCACTCATCGCTGGTGATACACCCCAAATCCCGGCAAGTTTCCCGACTGAGTGTCAATTAGGCAATGAATTTGCCTACCGTTGTATCGCCGCTGCACGTACTTTCAAACGCCGCCCTGTAGCCCAAACACATATTGCTCTAGGCGAAACCTACACTAGTTTTAACTACTCCACCGAGCGCAAGCGGGTGCTTAATGCCGATCGAGTCGTCACGAAGGATGATAATGTCAAGCAACATGCTTATACCCACCAGCAGCTGTAATCGATCGTTACTCCCATGCCTCATCCCTGGCAACTATCGATCGAGCGCTTGCGCCAACAGGCTTTAAACTTATTTTTAAAGCAAAATTGCCCGCTGTGCGAGCGAACCGCAGCGGAGATCCTCTGTCGGTATTGCCACCGTCAACTTCAAGATTGTCAACTCCCCCAACCAGATCGATATTGGCGGGGAGATCTACCGTTATTTGCATGGGGTAATTATACTGGTAGCGTCAAGCAAGCGATCGCTAAGTTAAAATACGACGGTCATACATCGATCGCCGATTTATATGGCGAATTACTGGCACAGAGTTGGCAACAATCTGCGCTAGTTGCTCCAAAAAAGTTAATTGTCGTCCCGATTCCCCTGCATCCAGACAAACTCGCAATCAGAGGTTTCAATCAAGCCGAATCGATCGCGCGGAAATTTTGTCAGGTAACTGGCGATCGGTTAGATCTGAGTTTACACCGCACCCGCGCCACTGTCGCTCAATTCGGCTTATCTAAATCAGCCAGACAGGAAAATGTCGCCGGGGCATTCGCACTCGCACCTAACTCGGCGCTAAAACCTGGCTCGACAGTTTTACTAATCGATGATATCTATACTACTGGCGCGACCGTGCGATCGGCAGCCAATGTCTTGAGCGCGATGCAAATTAATGTTTGTGGAGTTGCGGTAGTTGCTACCGGACGCGATCGTTGAGATCGACTGCTCGATTAGTTCGATCGTCCTTTTTGTTAGAGCCTATCAGCCTGATTTGGCTCTTGGCGCAATCACGTAGTTTAACGACAGTTCACTTTAGTTCATTATGAGAAAACTCCCCTTAGCTTCGATGCCGCTTTAAGCTAGCCGGATCGATTACTTTTGTGGTCTGCACTCTGGTTGTTTCATTACTTACTCGACTGTGACCAGACTTATTTCTAAGTCTTTTACACAGGGGTAAAGGGTGTGAATCCTCTAGTGGAGAAGGCTCCACGGACTAAACGATCGGTTCAGGTCGCACGCGAAGCTTGCGCGTCGTCTAGCGACGATCGAGCTACAATCCTGAGCTGGTATTTTCGCTCGATCGCTAAAATTATTTATCCATACTATTTAAATACATTAATTGGTTTGTCAAATCTGTATCTCAAAATGCATAAGAAAATCCGATCGAGAGGACAGGATAGAGATTGAAGTTTCTAATATCTGCATTAGTTTTTTGCTCTTGAGCAGCCAAATCGGTACGGATTTGGTTTTGAATCGTCGTTGGAATAGATGAGGAAATGTTATTAGCTGAAAGTGCGACTGTTGGCGATCCAGTTTTGTAGGGTGGGCAATGCCAGCCCTTTCAATGTGACAAAAATGACAATTAAGTGACACTCAAAAAGATTACGCTCAAAGAAAGTATAGGCAAAGGTTCTGGTGTATTCTTGCACATATTCAACAAATCTGGGTGTCAAAATGCTAGCTTCCATCTTCGACCAATTTGTGCAGATGAGTCCAGTCACCGTGATGGCAAGGGGACTAATGGAGCGAATCTTTGCAGCAGACCGGATGGATAAATTATTTGCCACTCATGCCAAAGTCCAATACCAAAGAGATTTACTATTCTCTAGCCAAGTAGATCTAATGAGTCTGGTGGTGTGTGGCATTCAAAAATCAGTTAACGCCGCTTATAAAGCCAAAGCAGTCGAGCTGAGTATCAGTACGACTGCACTATACAACAAGCTCAATGGAGTGGAAATAGAAGTAAGTCAAGCCTTAGTCAGAGAAACCGCACAGGACTTACAACAGCTTGTTCACACCATCGGTGGAGAACAGCCACATCCATGTCCAGGATACGAAATGAGAATAGTGGATGGAAACTGTTTAGCAGGAACAGACCATCGATTAGATGCCATCCGGTTATTTGCCGCAAAAGCACTACCAGGCAAGATGCTCGTGGTGTTAGACCCAATCTCCAAATTGGTAGTAGATATATTTCCCATCGAAGATGGACATGCTCAAGAACGAAGCCGATTTAAGGAAGTATTAGCAGCGGTGAAACCAAATCAAATTTGGACGGGAGACCGCAATTTTTGTACAGGGGAATTTCTAACTACAATTGCTGAACGTTCAGCATTCTTTGTGATTCGGCAACATGGCTCACTAGGCTGGAAAGAAGTGAGTGATTTAAAGGCAGCAGGTCAAACAGACACTGGAGATATTTTCGAGCAAGAAATTGAGATCTGTTATCAAGAAAAACTGCTAAGATGTCGCAGAATCGTCGTTAAATTATTTAAGCAAACACGAGACAAGGACAGCGAAATCGCCATTTTGACAAATTTATTGCCACTCGTGGCTGATACAGCCAAGGTTGCCCAGTTATATCGAGCCCGCTGGAGTGTAGAAACCTTATTTCAAACAGTAACGGAGAACTTTAATGGCGAAATTCAAACTCTAGCTTATCCCAAAGCAGCTTTGTTTTCACTAGCTATGGCATTTGCTACTTATAACATTTTGGCAACTATTAGAGCTGCTTTGGGCAGTGTTCATGGAGTTGGTAAAATCGAGGCTGGCTTATCTGATTACTACCTAGTGGATGAAGTTCAAGGTATTTATCGGGGGATGATGATTTCGATTCCAGATCCTCATTGGCAAGCCTTTGAGACGTTTTCAATTGGACAAATGGGAGCAGTGCTACAGCACCTTGCCCACCATGTTCATCTGAAACGTTTTCTCAAGGCTACCAGGGGGGACAAGAAGAAGCGACCGCCTTTAATTGTTAATTCCAACCATCGACATGTTTCCACTGCTCGATTGTTGTCAACCTCCTAAACCCTGATGACATCAGAGGTTCAGATCTAGCTATTTTCTACATTGAAAGGGCTGGGTGGGCAATGCCCACAGGCTCAAACCTATGCTCAAACTAGAGTTAAGTCTAAAGAATAACTACTCGATCGCGATCGATTTTGGGCAGCTCGATCGATGGTAAAATTCGAGCGCATTATTCTATCATTACAATCTTACTTCACCCAACAAACCATCAAATTCTACCAAACATTGATTCAGAACATCTCTACCAATAATTGCATGTCCATTCAAATCTACCAAGCGACAAGCATAAGCCCGAATCGCTGAGAAATGGCGGGTGCCAATTCTCAAATCCACATAACAACCCAAACCCTGCATTAGTCCTCCCCCAACACCAACAATCTGAGCATTAGCTTTGAAAGTAGTGAGCTTTAATTCTGCGACTGCCTCCAAAGGAAGTAAAGTGCAATCAGAGCCAGTATCCAAAAACACCGTACATGAATAACCAAGATTTTCAGTCAACTTCCGCCCCCATTCTGGCGGATAAATAGTCATAGGAACAATTGGAGCAGGTGGTAAACCAGCACCAAGATCGACATAATTAAACAGAGACATTATTTAGGTGGAAATAAATGACCGATAGCAGACACCGATAATTGCGGTTCGGGATCGCAAACGTATTCAACTAAAATATCTCGATGTCCATACTTAGCATATAATCTTGGCATTAATTGTCGATCGTCGCGATCGCTATCTAATATAACTCCATTCTCAAATGCGATGTATTGTCCCTCATATTGTCCGAGTAATTCTGGTTTAACAGCTTGATATAATTGTTGTTGATGTAGCAAGTAGTCAATTCTTTCTGGCTCGATGGGTTCGAGATGATTTGAGTTCATAAAGATTTTTCAATTAACCAATATCCTGTTATCCTATTACTATTTTATACCTTTTCAATCGATCGATACTAAACTTCGTTACTTAACGCGCAGCGAAGCGCAGGCTTCGATTATCAATTTGGTAAAAGCGATCGCTCGATAATTAAAACAATGCAAATAGACTACCAAATTCGAGAACTGACGACAGAAGATGAATCGATCGTCTGGGAAATGTTACGATATGCAGCACAACAACCCTCGATCGAATCAGTTCGCACTCAACCAGATCTAGCGCGTTATGCCACAGATTGGGGTAGAAATGGCGACTGGGGTTATGTGGCATCCAGGCAAGGAATTCCAATTGGTGCGGCTTGGTTGCGGTTGTGGCTGGGGGAACGAGGATTTGGCTACGTTAATGATGAAACTCCCGAATTAGGTCTCGCAGTGTTACCCGATTATCGCGGTCGAGGAATTGGCTCTGAGTTATTAGATCGGGTTTTACAATCGGCGCGGGAGCGATTTGCAGCGGTAAGTCTGAGTGTTCGATCGGATAATCCCGTTCTGAGGTTATACGAGCGATCGGGATTTGTCAAAGCAACAGGCAGCGAACATCTCAATCGATCGGACAGCATCTCATTTACGATGATTTGTAAGTTTGAGTAAAGCCGTTAATTAACCCAAGTTGCTACCTAGAAACGCCTACGATTGAAATCGTGGCTACGGTTACTTAGTCCGGTTGTTGCCGCGAGCAGCGGTTTCTAACCGCTGAGATTATTAGGTAGCAACTTGGATTAATTATTTCAATTGACAAGAACTGCGATAGTAGTCAAATTCGGGTTCTTGCCACGAAAAGGCAAAGTGACTGATGGAATGAATCTGCGGTAGATTGCGATGAATGCCATTCATTTGCTCCTCTAACGAAGGACGACCCTCCGTTGGTTTACCCCAGGTGCCAGCTAGCGCGGGTTTCACCTCGGTATTCGCTGGCGCAAAACTTAGCACGCGGCGGACTTGATTGACGATACAATCGCTCTTATTACAGGTGGCATAAGCCATCGGATGCCATTCGTTAGTTACAAAGCGATCCCAAGGTTGCAGCCGCGAATCGTATCCTCTTTTCCCGACTGGTTGATTGGCTTCGGGGAAGAATACCGCACCAGATTTAAGCTGTTGTTGTTCCACGGGTGCGGCAACCCGACGCAGAAAATTAGCAACTCCATCGCTAGCATGAGCGAGCGTGAGCTGCCACAAATCCCACTCAATCCAAGGCAATTTGTCTTCGTATGGCATGGCTCCCTCGTTTTCCAGCGGGGTGCGTCCTTGCCAGAGCGGCGAAACTTCATTGGGGTAGAGCTTGTCTACCTCTTTGAGGTCGTTCACGGTAATAGTGCCTTTATTGAGAAACCGATCGATCAGCGCCGTACCCTTACTATTTTGAGCTAGAGCGGCGAGCGTTTGACGGGACTCATCGCTATAAATCCATAAATCTTTGACCTGACTGGCGATCGATTGGATGCCCTGTCCCCTAGGGAACCGAATATAATCAAACAGCACGCCATCAGGACGGCGACGGACGACTTCGCGCAACATCTGCTCGTAGTCATTCCGTGCTCTATCGCTATAAGGATCGATAAATAGAACGGAACCAGAACCCGTCTCGCCATCTGCCGTTTTTTGAAAGCCTTCTTCTCCAGCAAACAATGTTGTCTCGCCGCGACCGTTGATCCCTACGGCTGACTGTCCATCTGGGGTGACTCCATACTCTGGCCCAAAATTGAGACTATACATCCACGCGTAGACTTTCAAGCCACGTTCGTGCCCTTTTTGAATCGCGTCTGCGAGAAGGTCGGTTTTATCGGTTCCCCGCGTATTCAGTACTGAGTTCCAAGCGGTACTATTACCAGTGCGTGGCAATAGCACTTTGCCATAAAAGGTCGCAACATAAACTTGGTTGTAGCCTTTATCGACCATGCGATCGAATATTTCTTCCAAAGCACCAGGTTTCGTATCACAGGGATAGAGCCTAATCCAAATTGCCTGATTTTTTAACCAACTTTTTTGCCGACAATCTCGAACGTAGCTGATGTGCTTTTTGACTATTTCATTGTACTGAGATTGACTCTGCCGATCGCCTTTTTGGGCAGCTCGTCGCAGGGTATTTTTGGCAATGATTTCGGTTGGCGGAATTTGACAGTAATCAGAAGCGGGAATGTTTTGGGCTAAGTTGGTCTGAGCAAAGGCTCCCGACCCGATGAAGCTACTGGTGGCGAACGCTCCTACGAATAACCCCCGATACCACTTGTGCTGATTTTTCCCTCCTAGCGGGACGGGAAGATTTGTATGTAGCTTACAATCCATAGTCTCGATCGCGATTGCAGGTAAGAATAGTTCGGCTTCTAAGTATAAAGGAGAAGCCGATCCGCAGATCGACTTCTCCTTCTACTCTTTCAATTTAGACTAGGGATTTTGAGACAATGTTCCAAATAGAGGATAAAAGTTTGGGTGCGAGGGTGGTGAATAGTAGCTAGTGGCTACCAATTCATCATTGATTACGCTCCGCGTTGGAGGGCGGATTCGATTTGCTTGAATTTTTGCTCTAGACTAGTCTTGAGCTTTTCTGGTAGCGGACGATTGGGGTAGGAGGCATAGTGCGCCGCTAACGAATTGAGGGCGGTTCGCATACTAGTAAAGGAGCTAAGTTTTGTCAATGCGGGGTCTTGACGATAACGCGAAGCAAAATCATTGATATTTTGACGAGCTAAAGCCTGTGCTGCTGGTTTGTCTGGGGAGTCGTCGGGCAACTCTAATACAGCTTTCATACTATTGAGGACAGCCATGGTGTCCTGACGATAATCTCCCACTAGTCCGCCAGGGCTAGCCGAACAGCCAGCCAAACCGATGACAACCACTAGTACTAAAGCAAATAACTGTGACCACAGACGCTTAAACATGATTTGTAAATTAGAAATTTAAAACTCAAAAATTACTGTCCATCCTAGCGCGAATCCGAGCGGAATGGGGGATTAGAGGAAAGGGAACGGGGCTAACTCCCAATTGAGATTTGGACTGGCTCTTGACTATTGGCGATCGATCGTCAACTATTGTCTAGGTACTAAGAATACAAATAACTATTCACTAGCCACAAGCACTATGACCGTAATTTCTCGCCCCTACATTTTAATGTGGACGATCGTAGGCTTATTTCTGACGATCGGTGCTAATTTTTTGCCATTGTATATTACCAGTTCGCCGTTGCAATGGTTGAGCGGGGGGATTACTGCTTACCCATTAGGGTTTAAGTGTCAGGTGGGTGCGGTGCTGCTAGTGAGTTGTTTGGGTGGCAGAACTACTGGAGTATTGACTCAATTTACTTACATATTATTGGGATTGCTGTGGTTGAAAATTTTTAATGACGGTGGTGGCATTGAGTATCTTCATCAGCCTAATTTTGGATATTTACTGGGATTTATCCCTGGAGCTTGGGTCTGCGGACAGTTAGCATTTACCCGGAAGCTACAATTGGAAAATTTAGGATTGAGTTGCTTTTGTGGCCTAATAACGATTCATCTCACTGGCATTTTATATTTAATTATCTATCAATTAATTAACTGGCAGCAATTAGGTGAATTCAAGTTAGTAGAGCTGACACTTAATTATTCTTTTTATCCGTTTATCAGTCAATTGGTGCTGGCTTGCGCGGCTGCTTCGATCGCTTATATCACGCGCAAGATTATGTTTTATTAATAGCTAAGATATGCAAGTCAGAAATTATTACTTATGGATTGCTGCAATTGGCAGTATTACAATCGATATTCTCAGCAAGCAAGCGATCGTTCGCAATCTCCAGGCGATGCAAACGTTGCCCATCATCCCCAATGTTTTGCATTTTACCTATATCCGCAACACTGGTGCGGCCTTTAGTCTGTTTCAGGGGCAGGATTGGCTGCGGTGGCTGTCGTTAATTGTTACCCTCGCATTAATCGCAGTCGGACTATTCAAGTCTTTTCGCAATACTTGGGAACAATTGGGGCTGGGATTTATTCTAGCAGGAGCAGCAGGGAATGGCATCGATCGATTATTTTTTGGCTCGGTAGTTGATTTTATCGATCTGCGGCTGATTAATTTCGCGATCTTTAATTGGGCTGATGTATCGATCAATCTAGGAATTATTTGCCTGCTAATATATACATTTTTATACCAACCGCAAAGATCTAATCCTCGTTAAAGATCGCAATTTAAATCAGAGCGATATTAACTATTCATCGCTCGGCTAGAGAATCGATCGAGATCCTAATGAAACACAAAATTTCTAATTACTGCCCGATCGTTTTGGCAATCTTACTGACTCACAGTCTTTGCTGCAACAGCAGCTCCGCCGCACCGCCAACGGTGGGGACAACGCCATTACCTAAAGATAATAAAGCTGTCTACGCGCCCATCCTCTTACCGTCGACTGGAGAAGTCAAAGATGTCTTATCTGCTAAAGATATTCCGACTGGTGAAGGTGGATTTGCACGAGATTATGCAATCAAATTACAAGCTGGCGATCAAATAGCGATCGATCTGAGTTCTGAGGTATTCGATACTGTCGTTATCCTCCTAAGTCCTGAAGGTAAAAACATCGGCAAAAATGATGATGGCCCCGATGGTAGCAGTAATTCCCTGTTGTTTACCAGAATTAAAGATGCTGGTACGTATGTCATTCGCGTCCAGGGGTTTGGGGAAACTAGCAGTGGGGAATTTAAGCTCAAAGTTAGTAAACTCAAAGCCCAATAAATATCTAGAATTGGCGCTGCCGATTTGATGTATGATTTACTCCACAATTTAGAGTAGGGGCAATTCATGAATTGCCCCTACTCTAAATTTCAAGGATTATCTCTAAATCATATTTAAATTCAGCAACGCCCTAAAATTTAGCGTTTGACCAAAATATATGCCTTGGTATATTCGGGCAGTGTACGCGTATAAGCCGCAAAATCTTCCTTACTATCAAATACCCCAGCCAAAAAGTCTAATTGATGTAAATTGGGTAAAAAAGCCCCACCCGTATCTGCAATAATACCCATGTGTAATTGCTGCTTACCAGAGTTCGCACCGCTCTGTGTCACGACGATTTTACCCAAACCGATATTGAGGACATCACCAGCAAAAGTCACTCCAGGCTTGAGCGAAATCTTAGTTTCGATCGTCTGACCGAATCCTTTAATGGCATTGACAGGTTTAAAATACCAATAGCGTTTTTGGGCGAGCGGATCGAGACCTTTAATATAAGGAAGATTATTATTGCGATCGACATTAAAAAATGCCGAAGTACCATCGGTAAATTTAATTAATATCGTTCCTTCCATTAATGCCGATTCCAATCCCGCTCGATCGAGATAAGCTAAAGGTTCGACTGCACCATATTCAGTCCCATTCGGTTCGTAGATATTTTTTAAGACATCTTGCTTGGTATATTTCAGTCGCACTCGATCGACATCCGTGCCTGGTTTGAGTGCATACAGTCCCAGATTATACTCTTTTGTCGGCTGATGCGAGCCAGGATGAGTAAATACGGCATATTTAGTCAATCGCACTCGTTTCTCATCTGTCGCCTTGGGATCGAATGCTTGCCATTGAATCGTCCGAAAATGAGTATTTAAAAACTTTGGATCTTGGAGCCGGATCGATCGTTTCGCTTTAAGATCTTGCTTGAGCGTCAAAATCATAAAATCCAACGTTTTGACAACATCCGGAATAGTTACGCCTTGGCTAGCTAAAATCCCCTCGCGCTGAAGATCGACATCGTTATCTAGGCTATTTTTAAAGTATTTGCGCGTGCTGCTCAGCACCACCAGCAAATCGGCGGCATTAAAATCTACTTTAGTATTCGGCAGCTTGGTAGATTTAAATAGCTCGCGGCTTTGAGCCATGAATTGGGGTTGCTTTAGCTCGTCGATTACTTGATAGTCTCCGAGCTGTACGGGGGCGCTAGGCAGTGGTAGTGGGGCAACAGGAGCAGTGGTGGTAGCGGTTGTTGCTGGTGATGCTGTCGGCGGCGTTGCGGTAATGGCTGGGGCTGGTGCGCTCGCAGATGATGGCATCGGTGCCGGTAGTGGGGTAACACTCGATGAGGCAGAAGCTTCTGACGTAGAAGCTTTAGGCAGAGTATGAGTACAGGCTGTTAAGACGATCGAGCTAATCCCAATTAATAATCTAAAATATTTCACGCTAAGTAATTGACAAATAGTTAGTTCGCTTAATTATCGTCAAGTATACAACTCAATGTCCGCGCTGAAGTTACTCTAAATTTGATAATAAGTAAAATTAATCGATCTTAATTTTTTTATTCATTACCGTACTCAGATAGAGAATAACTACAGCATTGAGTTCGATCGATGCGATTGAAAATAGCATTGTGACCCCCAAATCGCTTAGCTTCAAAAGCATTTGGGAATTTAGGGTATGGTCAATTCATGAATTGCCGCTACTCTGAATTTCAGATTTACAAAAAGTTTGGTAATCGAGCTGTACTTGTCGGGAATAATTGCGGGCATAGCCAAGAAGATCCTGTTGCCATGTTAAATTATGCCCATAATCGATGAGAGCGTCAGTAGCTGCTGCACCCAACTTATCACTACCATGAAGATGAGCAGATGCAGTAACTCGAGCCATTGTATCGATAAGTTTCTCTAATTGCGATACATCGAATTTACCAGGTTTCAAGGTGATTTTATCTTGTGTGGGTTGCAGCTCCCTTAATAAATAACTACTCCGATCGCATTCAATTGCGGCCATTAATGCTGGTGGTGCCGACTGAACTAATTGTTGAACGGTCATCACTCGCATCGCTTGGTTTGTCCAGACAGGTTGTTCGCTCAAATATGGTTGCAGTGCGGAAACTGGCTGTTGCTTAAAATCGAGTAAATAGTTACGATCGGGTGAAGCTTTACCTGCGACTAAAATTAAGTACCGATCGAGTCCCAAACTTCCGGTACCAGCAACTCGAAATCCGATATCCAATACTTCAAAAAAATCTGCATTAGGTTGAGAATGTGCCCATGTTTCGATTGCTTTACTCACGCGATCGAATTGCTGCGGAGAAATCTTTAATGTCTTGTTGAGATCGAATTTTAGTTGGCGGCGATTCTTAATTAGCTTGGTACGTTCATCGAGCAGATCGCGGCGGTTGCGCTGGCGTAAATCTTTGAGTAACGACTCGACAATGCCGTCGGCATTAGCTTCAGTAATCGTCCTAATTTTACCGAGAGCTAAAGTATTGACATAACTACTCAGATAGATGCGCACCAATTTTCCAGCAGCAGCTAGATCGAGATTTAGAACATCTGCGGCTAAGTAAATACTCGTTAGTAAGCGCGCGATATCCCAATGACAAGGCGCGAGTGCGCCTTCATCGAAATCATTAATCCCAAAATAAATCTGGCGATCGTCGCCCTTGTAGGTACCGAAATTTTCTAAATGTAAATCGCCACAGCTCCACACAACTGGTGCTGGAAATGTCGTGAGTCGATCGGGTAAATCCTGGTAGAATAAATGACAGGTACCTCTAAAGAATGCAAATGCACTCTTACTCAATTTTTCGTATTTTTGAGGTAAGATCCTGACATCTCGACCTCGATCGAATGTTTGAATTAATTGCCAGACATCTCGCTCGATCGGGAGATCGTTCATAAAATTTGCTGTTATTTTAGATTTTAAAAACCACCGGCAGTTCGACTATGCGCCTAATTGGAATCACTGGTGGGATCGGTACGGGAAAAAGTACCGCTACTAACTATTTGCAAACGCGATATAACTTGCCAATTTGGGATGCGGACATTTATGCTCGATCGGCTGTAGCAGTCGGTTCGCCAATTTTACAGTCAATTAGTCAACGCTACGGTACGAATATCTTACAACCCGATGGCACCCTCGATCGGCGGCGCTTGGGAGCAATTATCTTTAGCGATCCTACCGAACGTAACTGGCTAGAGCGCTACATTCATCCCTATGTCCGAACTTGCTTTGAAACTGAAATCAGTCATCTGGCATCAGCGGCTACCGCAGTATTGGCAATTCCCTTATTATTTGAAGCAAAAATGACCGATCTCGTTACCGAAATTTGGGTAGTTAGTTGCGATCGTACTACTCAACTAAACCGTATTGTAACTCGCGATCGCATTTCCGAGTCAGCAGCAATGGTCCGAATTGCCAGTCAAATGTCGCTTACTGATAAAATAGCTCAAGCAGATGTAAATTTAGATAACTCGACTACTGTAGCCGATCTAGAACGGCAAATCGACGATCGACTAAGCGGCAATATTACCTAAGATCTTATGCTCAAAAACTGGTTGACGATCGGTTCGATCGCTTTTGGAGTCAGCTTTGCTTGTGTTTTACCGTTCAATCGCGATCTCACTCAATCTGCACTGATCGGTTTGGCGACTATTCCTGGCACATTTGCTGGGACAGCTACCAAATCTCGTCAACGCCGTCAGCAGCTCCACCGTCAGATCGCATCCGAAATATCGCGATTGCATGGGTTGCGAAAACAATCAGAAACGCTTGCGCGACAGTTGCAAATTACCACAACAGAGCGTCAATCGATCGAAGCACGAGTACGCCAACTAAATACTTTAGCAGTTGACTTAACCGAGCGGATCGATCGAGATCGTCATTATCATACTCAGCTAGAGCAACAATTAGCGCTTACGACTATTTATACTCAAGAGCAAGACGGTATTGTCGACAAGTTGGATTTACAAATATCAGATAAACGTGCTTCTTTATTAGAATTGGAAGGACAATTATCTGAAATTAAATTTCAGTTCAACTCCACAGAATTAGAGCTGAGTAAGAAACAGTCAAGATTAGAATATCTTGAAGCTGAATCGCTCGCGAAGAATAATGAAATTGCCACCAGCGATCGCAGCTTGCAAGTAATTCGCGCAGATATCGCCGTGCATCAAGCAGAATTAACTAATTTAGAAGCTCAGCTTCATACTCATATCGATGAATTTGACGATCGCGAACTCGTTAATCTCAGATTGCAACTAAACGCGATCGAATTAGCCTACAGTGAGAAACAGTCGATCTTAGCAGATTTAGAATCGCAAGTGCTTGCTAAAACCACCGAAATTGCATCAAACGATCGCAATTTACAAATAACTCAGGCTGAAATTATCGAGCGTCAGGCAGAACTAGCTAACTTAGAATCTCAGCTGCGATCGAAAATCGAAGAAGCTAGTCAGATCGATATTGTAGCTTTACGATCGCAACTAAACTCGCTCGAATTACAATCTCGCGAACAGCAAGAAAGACTAGAAAGTTTAGAATCTCAATCGCTTGCTAAAATTAACGAGATCGCCATCACCAATCGTAACTTAGAATTAACTCAATTAGAACTCGTCGATCGCCGATCGGAATTAGCCGAACTCGAGGCGAAGATTTATGCCAAACTCGAAGAGATGGATGATGTCGAGATCGATCTCCAAATAGCGATGCAAAAGATCGAACCACAACCACCGCAGATATCGCGCAGTATTGACGGACTGCTCGGACAAGGTGAATGGCATCAGCAATTCATCGATAATCCGCATCTAGAGATTTTACAACATATCGAAAAACACGGCGCGATCGCCGAAGCTGAAGTAAATCATAAACTAGGTAATCCGCGATCGGTCAGACAATTTGCCAATAAATTAGAAGAGTATACTCGATATTTACCATTCACAATTAGAGTAGAATCATCACCCCAAGGAAGTCGCTACTTGAGAGACTCACACAATTAAATCGATCTCGATCGCTTTAAGCATCATTTATCACAACCACTTCCCAAAAACAATTTCTGCCGATCGAATATCAAGCTACAATCATCACACACTACCAACTCATCATTCCTAATTTCCGATGACGATTAACCCCAAAGATATCGAGCATATATTCGAGCGATTGCGATCGGGTGTAGTGCCAGAGCGCGGACTAGAAGCATTTGCCGTTGGTATCGATCGATCGCGTGCCGAAATCCAACGCCAACTCGACTTAGCTGGTAATAACGAAGGTGTCTTCAAATTCCTCCGTGGTGGGTATGGTTGTGGTAAAACTTTTATGGCGCGATTGGCGCTATTAGATGCACGCGAACGGGGATTTGCGACGAGTTTCGTGGTGGTTTCGGATAACGATTTACACTTCCATCGATTCGATGATGTCTACCGCAAAGTCGTCCAAGAATTAGGTACCGATCGGTGCGATCGCGGAGCATTAGGCTTTATTATCGATAAATGGATCGCCCGCGTCGAAGATGCCACTATCGACGGCGGAGCTAATCCCGAAGAGCCAAATTTTGATGCGTTGATTCAAGAGCGGATCGAACAAGATTTAGCCTCGATGACTGGGGGTAAAGCACCCGAAGATATGGCACGGGTATTGCGATCGATCTTTGCGCTCAAACAGCAAAATGATATCCCTCAAGCCAGCGCATTGCTCTCCTGGCTATCGGGGAGTGAAAATGTCGATGCCGCCTCTAAAAGAATCGCCGGGATTAAGGGCGATATCGGCTCTAAAGAGGCGATGGACTATCTTCAGGGCATTTTAGCCATTACCAAAGCAGCAGGCTACAAAGGGCTGGTAATCGTCATCGATGAAGCCGAAACGATGTTGCGAATGCGCCAAGATATCCGCGCCAAATCGCTCAATGGCATTCGCCAAATTTGCGACGCAGCCGATCGCTATCCTGGTTTATTCTGGATCTTTACAGGTACGCCAGAATTTTTCGATACCAATCGCGGTGTCGCTGGTTTATCGCCCTTACACGATCGATTGAAACTAATTAAAACGGGCAATTTTACCAATCCTCGCCAACCCCAATTAGTCTTAACACCTTTCGATGCCGAACGATTAAAAGATGTTGCACTCAAACTCAGAGACTTGTATCCTGGTGGCGATCGCAAACAATTGAAGAAAAAAGTTACGCCCGAATTTATCAATCTATTAGTCGCAAAAGTCACTCAAGGTTTTGGCGGAGATGTAGGCATCGTCCCACGTCAATTTCTGCGTCAATTAGTAAATATTCTCGATCTAGTCGCCACCGAGCCAGAGTTCGATCCAATGACTGATGGTGGTTATGATTTTACCGAACTCAATTCTGAAGAAGCCAGAATTCGCGATGGTTTACCCTATTTCGATAATGAACCTGCCGATGAAGAGCAATATGCCGTAACATTTTAGAAATTATGAAAATTTTGTTCGATATTTTTTGGTTCTTAACGTGAGTTCGGGTTAAAGATATTTGCTGTGCTCTAGTACCGCCAACGATTGAAATCGTGGCTATTAAAGCAAAGTCCGGTTGTTGCCGCGAGCGGCAAAAGCCTGCCTTCGCGGACAAGTTCCAGTACTAAAGTTTAGACTAAATCAAAAATCACGCTGTCAGTAGTGCCTTCGATCGGTTAATTTCTGGTTGTCGAAATCAGATCGCATTCGATCGTCAGATAATACAATCGGAGATCGCACGTTTCTACGTCCGACGTTCGGAGCGATAAAATGGTTTCTTGACAACGATAGCTGGGTGACGTTTGCCCCGAATTTCGACTTCGACTACTTGCCCTGATTTAGCAAATTCAGTTGGGACATAAGCTAAGGCGATCGCCTGTCCGAGCGTTGGCGACATCGTACCGCTAGTGACGATCCCAACCCGCTGGTTGTCGATGATTACCGGATAGTCATGCCGAGCGATGTATCGTCCCTGCATGTTCAATCCGACTAATTTACGCGTGACACCACGATTTTTTTGACCGATCAGCAGGTCGCGTCCGATAAAATCGCCCTTAGTATCTAGATGTACCACCCAACCTAAGCCAGCTTCTAACGGCGTTGTGGTATCGCTAATATCTTGACCGTACAAACACATCGCTGCCTCCAACCGCAGGGTGTCGCGCGCCCCCAATCCGCAAGGGAGGACACCCGCAGCGCAGAGTGCATCCCAAAGTTGGGGCGCAATTGCGGCGGGTACCATCACTTCAAATCCATCTTCGCCAGTGTAGCCAGTGCGAGCGATAAAGGCCGGATTGTCAAAAACAACCGCATTGGCATGGCCGAAATTTGCCAATTGACTGAGATCGATATCCACTAGTGGCTGAAGATGCTGGAGTGTTTCGGGGCCTTGGATGGCGATTAGCGCTTGTGTTGCGGAGAGATCTTGAAACTTGACCCGATCGAGATCTAGATGCGCCAACAACCACTCTTTGTCCTTATCCTTCGTCCCAGCATTGACAATAACGACGACATTACCCGCGCCTTGCTGATAAACGATAATGTCATCGATGATACCTGCTTGCGGATTTAATAGCACTGTATACTGAGCTTGTCCGGGTTGGAGGCGGCTCAAATCGGACGGAACTAACTTTTGGAGTTGGGAGAGCGCTGCTTCGCCATGCAGGGTAAACTTACCCATATGGGAGATATCAAACATCCCCACCCGATCGCGAATCGCTTCATGTTCTAGGGTAAGTCCGCTAAACTGGACTGGCATTTCCCAGCCCGAAAAAGTAGTCATTCTCGCTCCCAAGGCGATCGCCCGATCGTACAACGGAGTGCGTAATAATATTGGAGTAGCAGAGTCTGCTGAAGTCATAGGATTTTGGATAGTGGATTCAATACAGCGACTCGCTCTGTGGCTTAGTCAACTAATAGGAATTATATTGGCGATCGAGTATTTAGGATTGGATATATTCGCCCGAAGATAATGCCTCATCCCGGACACCGCTCACTTCAACCCCTACTGCCATGAATAGTGAAGAATTAGCAAAATACATCGAGCAAACAGATGGAATGGGTAAATCGTGGTTATTAGTACAGCTACGATTGCAAAAACTAGCCGAACAGAAGTCCCAGCTCTCGCGCGAGGAATATATCGAGCGACTAGATGATATCCACCGCGACATGATGCAGCTTGGGGAATGGTGGTTGGGCATCGAAGCAGACGTGTTTCAGTAGCGATCGGGGAGAATAAGGATATGTCAATAAAGATGGGAGAGATCGGAATTCATAACTGATGACTCATGATTTTAGAGATAGTTAGTATCAATTCATAATTTATAATTCACAACGCATAATTTAAAAGATGGTTTCTTCTAAACATACAGCTTCCAATTCATCAGATATCGATCTAGCTGCACCACAATATTATCTAAGTCGCGAACTGACTTGGTTGGAATTCAACGCTCGCGTATTGCACGAAGCGATGGACGAGCGCACGCCACTACTCGAACGGCTGAAATTCATGGGAATTTTCAGCTCGAATCTCGATGAATTTTTTATGGTGAGAATTGCAGCGATCGGCCAACAAATCGAGGCCAAAGTCAGCAAACTCACCCCAGATGGACGGACTCCACAAGAACAATTAGCAGTAGCTAGCGATCGAGTCCAAAAGTTAGTTACGCAGCAACACCAACATTTTGAGACAGTCTTGCGTCCGGCAATGATAAAACAAGGAATTTATTTATTAGATTACTTCGATCTCAATCAAGAGCAGCGCAACTATCTCCAAACCTATTTTGAAGAGCAAATTTTCCCCGTTCTCACTCCATTAGCTGTCGATCCAGGACATCCATTTCCATACATTTCCAATCTAAGTTTAAATCTGGCTGTCGTCATCAAACATCCCGAGACAGGAGAAGGGCTATTTGCCCGAGTCAAGGTACCTAAAGTTTTGCCACGTTTTATCGAACTCCCGCACAGCTTGCCATCGGCGACGGCAATCGAACTGCAAGCGATCGATCGCGAAAATTCATTACAGGGCGAAGCAAATTCGCCGCAAATTTGGACGGGAATTCCATTAGAACAATTAATCGCTCACAATTTAGAATCCCTCTTTCCAGGGATGAATATCCAAGATTGTTTCACTTTTAGAGTGACGCGCAATGCAGATATTAGTGTTGCGGAAGATGATGCTGACGATCTACTCCTAGCGATCGAACATGGCTTGCGAAAGCGGCGTAAAGGTGGCTCGACCGTACGGATCGAAGTAGACGCGACGATGCCCAGTCAGATCCGTCAGATGCTCCAGGAGGAATTGGAAGTCACCTCTCAAGATATTTATGAAGTTAATGGCATGTTGAGTTTGGGAGATCTGATGTCTTTTTTATCACTACCCATACCTGAACTAAAAGATCCACCGTGGACACCGATCGTTCCGGCATATTTCAAGCGATTGAAAGTAACTGATGATGGCAGTAACCTCTTCAATTTAATCGCCAAACGCGATTTATTAGTCCATCATCCTTATCAGTCTTTTTCCGATACGGTAGAACGCTTTATTACCTGTGCGGCCAATGATGCTAAGGTCTTGGCGATTAAGATGACCCTGTACCGTACGACGGGAGATTCAATTATTCTCAAATCCTTAATCAAAGCCGCCGAAAATGGCAAACAAGTCTCGGTATTAATCGAACTCAAAGCAAGATTTGACGAGCAAAATAATATCAACTTAGCGCGGAAATTAGAACAAGCTGGCGTGCATGTCGTCTATGGCTTAGTCGGTCTCAAAACACACACTAAAGTAGTCCTGGTGATCCGCCGCGAAGATGAAAAAATTCGTCGCTACGTTCATATCGGGACGGGGAATTATAATGCCAAAACATCCAAGTTATATACCGATGTCGGTATTTTTAGTGCGCGTCCCGAACTCGGGGCAGATCTGACAGATTTATTTAACTACCTAACTGGTTATTCACAACAACGCGCCTATCGCAAATTAATCGTTTCACCGGTAAATGTGCGCGAATCTTTCGATCGACTGATTCAACAAGAAATCGATCTCGCTCGATCGGGTGGTACTGGCAGAATCGTCGCGAAAATGAATGCCCTCGTCGATACTCACACGATCGCCAGTCTCTATCGCGCCTCTCAAGCTGGCGTATCGATCGATTTGATCGTGCGCGGCATGTGCTGCCTGCGTCCCGGTGTACCTGGCGTGAGCGAGAATATCCGCGTCATTAGTATCATCGGTCGATTTCTAGAGCATTCACGCATTTATTATTTCCACAACGGTGGCGACGAAAAAATCTTCATCGGCAGTGCCGATTGGATGACCAGAAATCTCGATCGACGGGTTGAAGTGATTGCCCCGATCGAAGATCGCGACATCTCGAAAGATCTCCAAGAAATTCTCGGCATTATGTTAGCCGATACGCGTCAGGCTTGGGATATGCAACCCGATGGCACTTATCTTCAACGTCGTCCCCGCACGCGCGATGAAGATCGAAGTACCCAACAAATCTTGATGGAAATGGCGAGTTAGCAATATTTCTCTGTCTGCGGCAGCAAGAGTTGCCGATATAATTGTAGATAGATGTTTCTCCCTCATGCCACTTTTATGGACTACCAACACATCATTACAATTGAGTCTGGGAAACGCAGTGGCAAGCCATGTATTAGGGGAATGCGCCTCACAGTGTATGACATCCTAGAATATTTGGCGGGTGGGATGACCGAGGCAGAAATTTTGGAGGATTTTTCTGAACTGACTGCGGAAGACATCAAAGCGTGTCTTGCTTTTGCTGCCGATCGTGAGAAAAAGTTATTTGTGGCATCGCTGTGAAATTGCTTTTAGATGAAAACCTGTCAGACCGAATTATTCACAGAATTGTCGATTTGTATCCCAATTCTGAGCATGTCAAGACTCTAGGGCTAATAAACACAGATGATGCACTGATTTGGGAATATGCGAAAATAAATGGTTTTGTAGTTGTTTCTAAAGATTCTGACTTTCACCAGCGCAGTTTACTTTATGGTCATCCACCCAAGTTTGTTTATCTTCGGATTGGCAATTGCCCAACATCAAAGATTATCCAAATTTTGAGAGACAATTTGGAGACGATCGTTCAATTTGAAAGTAGCGAAATAGAAAGTCTTCTAGTGTTGGCGTAGTATATAGCCACCGCATAACAACCCGCTTGCACACCGAGTAAGCCTTCGCGGACTTTGCCTCATTATAGCGGTTCCCAATCGAATGAGGTACATTTACTAGCCACTAGCCACCAGCCACTAGCCACTAAAACCACTAATAATGCCCTTCACTAGGATGAGAACCGCTATAGCTTCGATTTGCGGTACGCGATCGTCGTGAAACCTGAAGTAAAAAGCTCAAGAAGACACAATTATCGGCATTATATTAGGTAGCAAGTTAGGTTATTTGCTAACGGTCACAATCTAAGGGTAGTAACAAGCAGCACCACTTATTGCTACCCTTAGATCTACGATATTAATAAACACTGCGTACGGACATTTCTGGCGATCGCGATTCATCTAGTAATGCTGACAATCGCTCGATCGTCATTCCAGTTAAGTCAGGTACGACTAAATCGGCACCACTAAAGTCTTGGTCGTTAGTTGTCGCGCCGGGAGTAGCGATCGTTTTAATTCCGGCAGCTTTGGCGGCGGCGAGGCTGGCGGGAGTATCTTCGATCGCGATAACGTCAGCAGCTTTGAGATCGAGCTGTTCGAGGCAGTAGCGATAAGCATCTGGTGCTGGCTTGGGTCGATCGATCTTGTCGATTGTCACGATCGTTGCAAATCGATCTAGCGACAATAAGCCATCCAATGCCGCACCGATGGCCGCCACGTTCTCGGGATAAGTTGAAGTACAAAATGCCACTCGGATGTGCGCGTCCGCGCAGGCATCCATCAAGGCGAGCACACCCGGACGCGGAACGATCTGGGTTTCGTCGAGCATGGCGACATAAAAATCGGTCTTGGCTTTGTGCAACTTAGCAATCTTTGCCTCCGGAACTTCGGCGCGCGCTGGGTCGGCATTCCGATATGCCAGGATGCGATTTTGACCGCCATTGATTTTAAGCAACGTCCGATAGGTGTCGGGACTCCAGTTCCAGTCGAGTCCTGCCGATTGGAAGGCTGCATTGAAGGATTGGCGCTGGATGTCGGATGTTTCGACGATCGTACCGATCGCTCCAAAGATTACTGCTTGTAGTCGCTCCATAATGTTATTGATATAGTGAGATTCTTGGCAAGTAGGGGTTAAAAGGATCGGCGTTGGGGTATCACCAACCGAACGCCTTCAGCGATCGAGATCGATCGCACCTTAGCTAAAATTATTTATTAGCATTAACCTCATCGCTCAACTCATTCCCACTATTTTTCGCTACGTCAGGATACATCGAACCAAATTCTTTAACTGCATCCGCTGATTGCTCGCCAATTCTTTTGAGGCGTTCTCCCGGCTTGCCTTTGACTTCACGCGCTTGGTTTTGCCATTCGGCTGTGGTTTTCGGTCGATCGGGGTTTTCCTGCTCCATTTTGCGCTCTAGCCGATCGATCGCGCCTTTGCTGGCGAGATCCGGAACGACGTTGGTTGTTAGCAGCACAAATCCGACTAAGAGTGCGGGTAAAAACTGCTTGACGTGTAATTTGTTAAGTAGAGCGCCGATCTGCGTAAATGCCCCATGAATCAAACTTAGCATAATAATTTCCTCAAATAGAAGCTTCATCTAGATCGCAGTATTAAGCATTACTTAATACACCTCGATGATAACTATAAAAATCTTGCCGGATACTCTATCAAAAGGGATAAATCAGGATTCGCTCTGACTTTAACCCCGCGATATTTGCTGCTAGCAAATCGATTTTCACTGCGATTACAACCGCGATCGAGTAGCGATGAGGAGGTTAGGGGCATCTTGTACTGTCGAACGCGCAGCAGTTATTTTCGAGTCTGAATGACTTGAAGACTGCCACCTGCATGGAGACTGGGCGAGAGGTCGATCTCAAACCCCACATCGCGTAACATCTGCACCAAATCGGTATCGATTAATTCCCACGCCGACTCGGTTTCAAACAACCAAAAAAAGACCGCCAAACCGGGACTGAATAATGGATTGGTCGGTCGATGAAAATCTACCATTGTAAATATCCCGCCGGGCTTGAGGACGCGATATACTTGAGTAAAAATTTGGTGTAGTTGCGATCGAGTCATCTCATGCATCGCTGCGCTAGTATGAATGAGATCGAATTGGGCATCCGCGAAGGGCATGTCTTCGGCTAACGCTTCGACATACTTCGCCTGTGGGACATTGCGCCGCGATCGACTCAACGATAATGGCGAAATATCCAAGCCTGTCACGTCATCGGAGTACTCCAACAGGATTCCCGTCACCTGACCGCTACCACAACACAGATCGAGAATTTTGGCATGGGGATCGATTTCTAGTCCCGTCAGTGCCAATCGCCGAAATCGTGCCGCTCCACCAACCGCGATCGCGGCAACGTTCGAGATCCCATCGTATAGCCACTGATACTGATAGCTCCAAGTCCGTAGAATCGTACCCATATTATCTTAATCTTTACTTAATAAAGTTGTTAAAGTGAGGCAATCGAGCTGTAACCCGCCGTGACCAACCACTCTGTCAGTTTAACCGATCGATCGGGAGCACCGATTCAACCACAGCATGACTCACACCTTTATGAGATTTACCTTTACAATGGGTAACAGTAAGTGCCTTAAACCCAAAGAGTGATGCACTTGACTGAACCCTAAGCTGTTAGTGGGCATAATAACTTACGCGTCGTCTCCTTGGAGTGAGCTATCTGATGGATTATATCGAAAAGGTGCTGGAAAAATTGAAAGAGTGGGCTGGCAAACTGATTGAAGTATTGCTTGGCCCTGAAATGCAGCCCGAACCCGAGTTGATTCCCATTCCTGTCAACGAGCGGCGACGGAACTCAAATTAGTCAAAATGACCATCGATCTCAGCACTCGCAAGCTTAGCGTGCTTGTTTTACACGGCCCGAATCTCAACTTACTGGGATTGCGAGAGCCGGGAATTTATGGTGTCTCTACATTGACTGAGATCGACACTCGATTGGTAGAACTCGGCGAGTCCCTCAACACAAATATCCACTCATTCCAATCCAACTATGAAGGTGGATTGGTCGATGCCATTCATGATGCGCGCGATCGTCATCAGGGCATTGTCATTAATGCAGCAGCTTATACACATACCAGTGTCGCGATCCGTGATGCAATCTCTGCCGTCCAGATTCCCACTGTTGAAGTACATTTAAGTAACATTTACAAACGCGAAGAATTTCGGCACCATTCCTATCTAGCAACCGTTGTCATCGGTCAGATTAGTGGTTTTGGCGCGCACAGCTATTATTTGGGATTGCAAGCGATCGTGGCTTATTTAGAAGGTTTAGGAGGATCCCCATAGTCGATCGTCTTAATTATCCCCAACCTGATGACAATCGACGCGATCCCCCGCAGCATTTGCGTCCGACGGGGATGCGCTAGCAGCTTTGCGATTTGGGGGCAGACTGTCGCTAGCAGAAGGCGAACGCGGTAACAGCAACGAAAAAGTACTCCCTCGACCCAACTCGCTCTCAGCCCAGATTTGGCCGCCATGTTGCTGAATGATACTGCGGCAAATCGCCAATCCCAATCCCGTCCCTTCATTGTTGCGCGAGTCAGAGACATCCACCTGCTGAAACCGCTCGAAGATTAACTCTAATTTTTCTGGGGGAATGCCGCGTCCGCGATCGCGCACTTGAAACAGCATCCTTCCCGCTTGTTTTGTCGAATTAAACCAGACAGTACTGCCTGGTGGCGAAAACTTAATTGCATTGCTGAGCAGATTGGTAAAAGTTTGAATTAAGCGATCGGCATCAACCCAAACTTGACCGCCAGCATCGCTAACTTTCAAGGAGATTCCAGCCTTGTCTGCTAACGGCTGAACCACATCGATCGCCTTTTCCATCAGATCTGCCACCGTCCAAATCGCCTTTACCATCATCACGGCACCCGACTCGATCCGCTCGATATCTAAAATATCATTGACTAGGCGCATCAACCGATCGGTACTATCCACTGCAATTGTCAATAGTCGCTGACCCTTATCGGATGTCGGATCTAATAAACCACTGGCTAACATCGATAACGACCCATAAATCGACGTTAGTGGTGTCCGTAATTCGTGACTGACGATCGCGATAAACTCATCTTTCATCCGCTCGACCTGATGGCGTTCGGTCACATCCAACACCAATGAAAACACCGACTCCATTTGACCGGAATTATCCCGCAAAATCGAGTTATACCATTCACAGTTAACGATCGTGCCATTTTGACGATAATTGCGATTGATGGTGACATTTTGCTCTTCTACCCCAGCAATCATCCGACTCATAATGCGATCGATCCGTTCGGCATCTTCAGCGACGACAAAGTTCCATTCATTGGGGCGTTTGCCGACAACTTCCGCCGCCGACCAGCCAAAAATCTTTTCAGCAGTCGCCGACCATCTCGCGACCCGAAACTCGCAATCCCACTCGATCGTGGCTAGCGGAGAATTTTCAAAATGGAAATTTAATTTTTGTAAGGCATCACGCAAATTGTGCTCCGTCTGTTGACGCTCTGTAACATCTCGCAAAATTATAGTATATACCTGTTCCTGTCCCAGATTCAAAGAAGAAATCGAAGCCTCGGCGGGAAACTCACTGCCATCAGATCTAATGCCGACAACTTGCTGGGGGTTTCCCCGCTGGCTGGAGCCATTGTGACCTGGATCGATCTTGCCTAGCGGCACGCGCTCGATCGCTGCGAGCTGTTGTGGCAAAAGGAGATCGAGCGATTTCCCGATCGCTTCAGCGGCACTATACCCAAAAATCTCTTCAGCACCTTGATTGAACAGCGTAATCGCGCGATCGCGATCGATGGCAATAATTGCATCGCTGGCAATTTCGAGAATCCCCGCAAACCGCGATCGGGAAATCTGTAATGCTGCTTCAACGCGGCGGCGTTCGGCGAGTTCGAGTTGTAATCGATCGTTGATTTGTTGGAGGTCGCGCGTGCGGTCGATCGCCCGTTGCTCCCATTCGATTTTGGTTTGACGGAGGGTGGTCTCGGCGCGTTCGCGCTCGATCGCATAGCGGATCGAGCGCAACAATAAATTGCGATCGACTTGTCCCTTGATCAAATAATCTTGCGCTCCTTGTTGCATTGCTGACAGCGCGAGCGTTTCATCATCTAAGCCCGTCAAGACGATAATCGGAATATTGGCGGCTTGGCGATGGAGCGTTAGAAAAGAGGCGATTCCCTGACTATCCGGTAGCGATAGATCGATTAAAATTACATCAAAAGGTGCTGGTGGGATGGAGATCGCACCAACAGGTGTCGGAGTGCAGGCTGCCAAGAGATCGAGCGCCACTGCTAAGGTCATGGCGGGGGTAATTTGACACCTAGTAGTTGTAACTTCCCGGAGGATTTCCTGCAACAACCGGATATCGCCAGGATTATCTTCAACTAGCAAAATATTGAGAACAGTAATCATGCTGCTGTGCTCCAATTTAAAGTAATCCATTTCTTGGCGCTACGCTCCGTGCGGCCATTATTCTGGGGGTAATTGCACGGTCGTAAACCAAAAATCTTCGATCGATTGGATAATCCGTACGAATTGTTGAAAATCCAGCGGTTTGGTAATGTAACAATTAGCGCGGAGGTTGTAGGCTTTGAGAATGTCTTCCTCAGATTGGGAAGTAGTCAGGACGACTACTGGAATTCGCTGTAGTTTTTCGTCTGCTTTGATCTCACCTAACACTTCGCGACCATCCTTGCGTGGTAAATTCCAATCTAACAAAATCAAATCGGGATGGACAGCCTGATGATATTCTCCGTGACGGTGAAGAAAATTCATCGCTTCGACCCCATCCGATACTACACTTAAATTGACATCGATTTCTCGTAGCTCGTGTGCTACCTGAAGCCGATCTGCCAGCGCGATTCGGGTCAGGTTAACGTCTCCAGGGTTATCTTCTACGAGTAAAATTTCAATAGTGCGGCGATTTATCGGCATGTTGAGGAGGATTACTACCTACCTCTGGGATTATAAAGGAAAATACCGACCCCCGATCGTTTGGATCCGAAGCGCCAATCTCTGGGGTAGATTCGACCCAAATTTTACCACCATGCCGTTCGACAATTTTTTTGCAGATCGCTAAACCCACACCAGTACCTGGATAATCGATCCGCGTATGCAGTCGCTGAAAGATTGCAAAAATGCGATCGAGATATTGCGCTTCGATGCCAATCCCATTATCGGCAACCAGAAAATACCAAGCAGATGTCGCCATCAGCTCGCCAGTAGGTGGCGGTCGCCAGTTGGTGCTTTGCTCGACGGTCGCCACTTCCCACTTCTGGGCGCTGATGTGAATTTGTGGGAAGATTTCCCGCCGTCGAAATTTAATCGCATTAGCAATCAAATTTTGAAATAATTGGGTCAATTGAGTCGCATCGCCCCAAACTTCTGGCAGTGGATCGAACGTAATCTTTGCATCACTCTCGATAATCGCCACGTGTAGGTTGGAAATGGCATCTTGAAGCACGCTATTACTATCGACTAGCTCGAATGGTTGCGCCCGACTGCTAACGCGGGCATAGCTCAATAATGCTTGAATCAGCGCCTGCATTCTCACTGCGCCGTCTACAGCGTAACCGATAAATTCTTGAGCATCGTCATCCAACCGATCTTGGTAGCGACGCTCTAAGAGTTGAAGATAACTAATCACCATCCGGAGCGGCTCTTGTAAGTCATGGGAAGCAATATGCGCGAATTGTTCTAATTCAGCATTCGATCGGGTCAGTTCTTGGCGCTGGAGTTGCTCTTGTTCGAGTAATTGCGCTTGAGCGAGAGCGATCCCGATTTGTGTGGCGAGTCGTGCCATGATTTCTAATTCGTTTGGCTGCCATTGGCGCGGCGATTGACATTGATGCACGATCAGCAGTCCCCACAATTCTTCGCGCAGATGAATCGGCACGATCGAACTAGCTTTGACCCCAAACTGTTGGAGAAATTCGATATAACAAGGTTGAAATCCGGCGCTGGTAATGTCGGCAACCGTATAAATTCGGCCTTGTTGGTATTTGGCATGATAAGTGCGATCGAAACAAGGATCGATAATTTTGCTATTCATCGCGCTCGGATAGTCCGGTAAAACTCGCTCCTGTAACACCTTCCCGGTACCATCTGCTGCCAGCCGAAAAATTAATACGCGATCGACTGCCAAGAGTTTTTGGACTTCATCGACAGCAGTTTGTAAAATTTCTTCTAATTGTAAGGACTGCCGAATTTTTTGGGAGATTTCTGCCGATAGCTTAGCCTGTTGTCGCAGCCGCAGTCGATCGCTAATATCGATCGGGGTCCATCGACTCGTGAGATAATTGCCCAATTCGTCCTTAACCACAACCGCTGTTGCACTTACTGGAACGATCCGTCCATCTTTATGCAATACTTGAAATTCTAGATCGCGAATCCAACCTTGCTGTTTCAAGATTAAAAAATTGTCCTGAAAAACTTTACTACTCTCTGGGGTTAACAAATCGACAAAGCTTTTTTTACCAACAAGTTCTTGTTCCGCATAGCCCAACATTTGCAATTCGGTACGATTGATCCGGATGAACTTTCCGGTAGCATCGAGGGAATGGTAACCGCAGGGAGCACTATGATACAACTCCTCAAATTCTGTTACATAATCTTGCAGTTTAGTTTCGGCTTGCTGCCGCTTGGTTAAGTCGTGATTTACTAATACATAGAGCACTGTTAGTAGGAGTAAATCTAATAAACCAGATATACCAAAAGCAATTTTGGTATCGGCTAAACTTTGATGCGATCCTGCTTGCAACCGCCGGAGATTCAAGCGTTCCGTGCGATCTAGCTCGGAAACAATCTGCCGAATTTCATTAATTAATTGCTGTCCCTGGTTGGACAAAGAAAATTGTCGATCTAGTGCGAGTGGTTGGACTTGCCGCTTATCGATCGTTTCTGTTATCTCACTGATTTTACTTTCGATGCTTGTTGTGAAGGGAATTAATCGTTGGCGATCTAAATTTAAATCTGCTAGTATTTTTAACCGCTCGCGGAGTTTATTCAGGTCGATACGATGCGATTCTAGATATTGGGGATTACTTGTTAATAAATACTCACGTTGCCCCATTTGAAGATCCTTCAACGTATCGAGCATATTATCTAAAACAGTCAGCAAATCATTAGAGTGAACCTCCGATCGATTGTTTTCAGCAATCGTACTGATGCTTTGATAAGCAACACCAGCATTGAGAATTAACACCAGCAAGGTAGTCACAAAGCCGATCGATACATGGGGAGACGTGAGATTTTTCATCCGACTATTGTTGCTGGCTATTCAATAGAAGAATTCGAGATAGCCCTAAAATGATAACATTCTCCCATATGACAATCTTTGTGCTGGGTTACTGGCACTCATCCGAGGGTAAAGGGTAAAGGTTAAGAATTCCCATCTCCTTTTCCCCTGCTCTAGTTGACCTACCGCGTACTGACAAGTCTGTTTGAGTCGCTGTGTAATCCCTTTACCCTACCCCAGCCATCCCCTTATCAAGGAGAGGGAATAAAGCCCCACCTCGATCGGGGTTGGGGATAAACCCACTAAAGACGAAGCTATTCTCTACTTGTCGGTACGCGGTAGCTTGTCGATCGGATCGGAACTAGCAACTTGCTTTAGTAGTGTAGTCGGTTGGCACAAATACTCAAGCTGGCAATTAGCCGATCCCCGCCACATTTAGGATCGACATGCGCGTCCACAGTGATTTTTGACGATAGACTGCGCTGACATGAGATTGACAGGCACGATAGAACATAAAATCGGCCAAGACCATATGCTCGTCTGAATCTAATAGCAGATCGACCAACGATCTCGCGATGCCTGGATATTGGGCGGTAAAAGCTCCAGCCATCAGCGAATCGATCGCTTGGCGGATCTCGGGATAATATTTGTAGTAATTATATGGATCGTAGCCATACTCTTTGAACATGGCAATTTCGGGGATTGCGAGTCCGAAAGAGAAGCAGTTATCTGCGCCAACTGTTTGCTGAAGGAGATGGTTGGCTTTACTCATGCTGGAGATCGACAGCGCCCCGTTAACTGACAATTTGAGCTGATTTAGATCCACATCTTCCATTCCGGCGGTAGCAATCCGTTCGGTCAGTTCTGCTGCACAATACAGTTGGTCGATTAGTCCAGCCGTTTGGGGCAGATAAACTACCTGCAATTTACCTCGGACATCCGGATCTGTTGCCAATGTCTGTGCTAATGCGGCAATTAAGATCGAGATCGAGCGAGCATTTGGTTGCAGACTGACATCGTTCGGCTCATCTAGTTCCAAAACTTGCAGTTTGGGTTCGCTGACATCGGCAAAAATAAAGGTTCGGGGCAAGATCTCGATTTCCGGCTGTGCCTTGATTTGCTGATACAGGGTAATAATATGCAAAATATTCAACAATTGCCGCTGACGACCGACGATCGGTTGCAGATGGAGATCGAACAGCGAATCTACATCGATTTCAATGCCCTGAGCGCGGTACAACGCATCTGCGAAGATTTGCTTATTAATTCGTTCGATCGTCTGCCATTGGGATTGAAAATCAGCATCGTCAGCAAACGTCACTAACTGCTGAAGATCTTCGCCATGCGTCATCCAGCGATTGCCGATCGCTACTGTGACTAAGCTAGCTAACCGGGGATTTTTTGTCAGCAGCCATTGCCGAGGACTTACTACTTCGGTAGTCCGCGATCGCGGTTCTAAGGCTATATTACCGCGCGACTTATTTTTTCGCGATCGACGTTCCTGCTCTCGCGATCCAGTCTGCCGCCACGGCTGAGTGTGAATTGGCACGATGTTGGTCGCGTGCTGACGATCGGGATGCCATTGGCGCGGAGTTTCCGTCCCAGGGGCTTGGCTGTTTCGCAATAGTGCTACGCTGATGTTTGTCCGAGAGCTAATATTTTCAATCATGACTAATTTCCTTAGCGGTGCATTATCCAACTGAGAATTTCGATCCCTAAAGGGGGAAACTTTAGATGAACAACTTTTCAACTTAACTATTTGACCAAGATATTAACCGACAAGCTTGAGGAACTTGTGAGGATCGCGCTAAAATCCGAACAAATATTCGATCGCGACCGTTAGATTACACATGAGAGATATTGTTGGTAAAGCTACTACGATCCTGGGGATCTCCCTCTTGGGCTTATTTCTGGCGATCCCAAGCAGCGCGGTTAAGCCCGCTCGACCGAATCCTGCGGCACTAAGTCGGCAAAACATGCCAACTACAGGCAAGGTAGTGAAATTTACCCAGGGCGATCTGATGTGTTATGTCGATTTAATCGATGCCAGTGGCAAGCAGCACAATATTGGAGCCGATTTTGCCATCTGCGATCGGACTGAATTCTTAAATAAACGAGTACGCCTGATTTACAAGCGGATTCGGGTCAATGATTGTCAGAGTAACGAACCATGCGGAAAAACTCGCCTGAAAAATGCGATCGTCAAGATGACATTAGTTAGTCCAAAAAGCCGATCGTCGCGCTGATGAAACGGTTGAGTTACGATGTTGGCTTAATTTCGGCGATCGCATAACGAACCGCGATCGGCGTAAGCTGCACAACGAGACGATCGATCGTCTCTCGCTCTAATTGCGTCCAGATTCTAGGTCGATCGAATACACAAGGCTGTAAAACTCCCCACAGCTGGCGATCTTGGCACAAATGTGCGTGAATCAGCGCGCGATGTCCAAAATTTTCGGCTTCAAACTGCCGATTTACAACTCGATCGCTCGCAGTCTGCACGTCTTCAACATAAATCGACGGCTCCGTTCGCACCGCCGATGCAAACATCGGATCTTCGCTAGTTAGCGACTCTGGTTCGAGCTGCCAAGTTTCGTTATAGATCTCTGGAATCGCTGCATTCCGTCGCCAGCAAAAGGGTACTCCACCCCAACGCGTGTGCGGATCGCGTAGATACAAAAAACAGCGATCGCATTGCAAAAATTCACCTATAGCAGGCATCAATTCGGAAAATAATGCTTGAGGAGTTGGAGATTGGCTCAGAATCCGCGCGATCGCATCGGGTAAGTTTTCTAAGCTGGTTGGATTTAGATCCATCATAATTATCTATGCTAATTTATGTTGCTTTATCGATCGATCTGCGTCTTTTCAAGAGTCAACAGTAACTAACGTGAGTTCGGGATAAGGATTTAAGCTGCGACCCCGATCTACGAACTTAACCAATAAAACCTACCCACAGATCGACCCATAGTGCGGAGCTAATGCGAACAACTGGTGGCTAGTTCTTGCTCCCCCTCCTTTAAATTTTAACTCGCTGACAACTGCTGTCTCAATTTGGATCGAGATTAATCTCGATCGGGTGGCTGGGCGATTGTTGATTCAGACGGCAAATCGTTCGAGTCCGATCGCGGCTCCACCAGCGCTCCCATACCACCGATTTCGACTTCGGCAATACTCAAGCCCTGTTGATGTGCGAGGGCAGTATGTTTGCTCGCACCGACTCGCTGAGCGCGATAAATCCCCGTATGTCCCGAGCAGCGATAACTGACGATACAGGCAATCGCGGCATAACTTCCCGCTGCAGCACCAAATAACTCGATCGCCATTATCGTTGCCGCCACGGGCGTATTCGCCGCACCTGCAAATACACCGACAAAACCCATCCCGGCAAGTAACGGTGCGGGCAGTGGCAACCAAGGCGCGAGCGCATTGCCCAATGTCGCACCGATATAAAATAACGGCGTTACTTCACCACCTTTAAATCCCGCGCCGAGCGTCAGCGCGGTAAAGCCAATTTTGGCGGCGAAGTCCCAAGGTGGCAGTTGCGTATTAAAGGCACTCACGATCGTCGGAATCCCCAAACCGATATATTTAGTTGTCCCAACTGCCGCAATCGCCAGCGCCACCAAGATCCCGCCGATAACCGGACGGAATGGTGGATAGCTAATTTGTGCCTTGAAATAACTACCGATCCGATGTGTCAGTTGAGTAAATACCCTTGCTGCCAGTCCAAATAATCCCCCAGCTACGATCGCACTCAGTAGCCCCAAGATCGTCATTTGGGGTACTTCGGGAATCAAATAGACTGTGTGGTGTAAACCCCAAGCTAGGGTTACGCGATCGCCAACGATTGCCGCGATCGCACATGCAAACAATCCCTCATAGCGAAATTCCCCAAACGCTAAAACTTCCAATCCAAATAACATCCCTGCCAATGGCGTACCAAAGACCGAGCCAAATCCACCGCTAATCCCCGCCATCAATACGATCCGCCGCTCTCTAACCCCCAATTGAAACATCAGTGCCACCCGATCGGCAAGTGCCGCACCCATTTGTAATGCCGTCCCCTCGCGCCCCACCGAGCCGCCAACCAGATGCGCGATCGTCGTGCCGATTAATACAAGCGGTGCCATCCGGAGCGGAATCGTCGCCTGAGGATTGTGAATTTCTTCCAGCAGCAAGTTATTTCCCGCCTCGACACTCCGCCCCCAGTAATGGTACATTAGCCCACTCAGCAGCCCACCAATGGGTAATAGCCACATCATCCACAGATGAGCTTCCCGCCATGCTGTAGCCCATTCCAATGCCGCGAGGAGGACTGCCGATGCCATGCCAGTGAGCGCCCCAACGATACTACCGATCGCTAGCCACTTAACTAAGTCGCGAAGCTGCCATTCCCACTCGGATTTCATCGCTCTACTCATTTAATTTGCTTGGAATCGAACTATTCTTGGTATGTGAAATGTAGAGCGAAGATACTAAAAACGATCGCAAGTTAGCCTCGATCGGGAATAATTACGATAGTAACGAGGTAACATAGAGATTAACGCATAAATCTGTTACTGCCGAACATTATCCCTACAGCACGGTTACATCCACAGGAGTAGTAAATCAACATGCAATCACGCGCAGTTCGGGAAGGTTCGGTAGGATTGCTGTTAATCGCAGGATTGGCGGTATTCGGTGGGATTTTTTTGTGGCTCAAAGGATTGGCTCCTGGCAGTCAGACTTACAATATTATCGCTAGATTTGCCGAAGCACCAGGGATTCAACCGGGAGGGGTCGTCCGGTTTCGGGGGATTAGGGTCGGCAAAATCGCCAAAATCGAACCTGGTGCCAATGGTGTCGAGGTAGTGATGCAAATGGACGATCCCAATCTAACCATTCCCAAAGATGTCAGTATCGAAATCAGTCAGACTGGGTTGATTGGCGAACCTGTGTTAGAAATTATCCCCCGGAATACAGTCGCATTAAATACTAATGCGATCGCCAAAGCATTGGATAGTAAATGCGACCCTAAATTGATCCTCTGTAATAACGCGCGGGTAGATGGACAAATTGGTGCGAGTTTTAATGAATTGCTGCGACGGGCAACAAAATTGGTCGATTTATATAGTAATCCCCAACTTGTTAACAATCTCAACGCTACGCTAGCAAAAACTGGAACAGCCGCCGAAGATTTTTCGCGGCTGTCCAAGAACTTAACTAAACTCAGCAGTGATTTTTCGAGCTTGCCCAAAAGTGTCGAGTCGAGTTTAAATAAGTTGTCTGTTAAAGCAGATGTGCTGACGACATCATTATCTACCACTAGTAATAAATTTGGTAATACGGCGGATAAGTTTAATACAACTGCCACTCAATTAAATCAAACCGCGATCGAGTACAAAAAACTAGCAACATCTGTCAATGGCTTGGTTGCTGAAAATCGCAAAACTTTTACAACTTCATTAAACAATTTTAATGCGCTAAGTCTCGATTTGCGAAAAACTGTTAATGCAGTCAATCCCTCGATCGTTAAACTCAACTCAACGCTATCTAAAGTAAATTCTGATAAATTAGCGAAAGATTTAGATGCAGTATTAACCAATGCCAATCAAACTTCACTCAACCTGAAAAATGCCTCGGCGACTCTCAACGATCCAAAGACGTTATTAATCCTCCAACAGACATTAGATTCCGCACGCACGACATTTCAAAATACTCAGAAAATCACCGCAGATCTCGACGATCTGACTGGTAGCCCTGAATTTAGATCTAATCTCCGCAATTTAGTCAATGGCTTGGGTAAATTAGTTTCCTCTACCGAGCAATTGGAACAACAGGCTAAATTAGCTCAGACGATCGAACCAATCGGCAAGTCGCTTACATACATCAGCAAAATGCCATCCCCAATTCCTGCGGTGCGCCAACCAGTATTAGTACCGATCGATCCAGACTCAAATTCTAAACTTGGTGGCATCGATCGATCTAAATCCGAGCCAAAATATCGGCTCAAAGTTAACACTCCAGTACTCGAAGTTTCTCCCAGTCCATCGGTTCAGCCACAGACTCGCAACAATTTACAACCGGTTCCAACTTCTTCTCCTAAACCATGAACTTTCACTGAAAGATTATTGCCATACTCTGAAACTTTGCGACGATCGATCGCAATAATTTATGAGTATTATTTCCCAAAGTTCGCGCTTGGTGTTATTTAATAATAAGATGCGGATGAGATAATTGCAATCTGAGTTATCTTTATACAAAACTCGATCTTCGAGTATTAGCGATCGATTTGGGCACATGTGACTAAACCTGCTATCAAAACCAGATCCCTCCGCCGCAGTTGGTGGATTAAACGTAGCCTTACAATTGCCTGTGGGCTAGCGATCGTGTATGGAGTTGTGGCTTATACAATCTTGCCAGCATTATGGCGACACTACGAACACAATCCCAACTTGGCAACCTCACCCAAAGTCACGCGCACAGCTGAAGGCATTCCTGGAGATCCGCTGAATATTGGGTTAGTTGGTACCCAATCGGAAGTAGTTGGAGCCATGCTATTAGCGGGTTGGTATCCATCAGATCCGGTAACGCTGAAGACTAGCATCGGTATTGCCAAGAGTGTCTTATTCAAGCGTCCGTATATCACTGCCCCAGTTAGCGATTTATACTTTTATGGACGAAGACAAGATTTAGCGTTCGAGCAACCCGTCGGTAGTAGCGCCAACCAACGCCATCACGTTCGATTTTGGAGATCGACCATCGACGATCCTACTAGTGGTAGAATCCTCTGGGTTGGTTCGGCAACGTTCGATCTTAAGAGTGGATTCAGTCATCTTACAGGTAAGATTACCCATCATATTGATGCCGACATCGACACCGAAAGAAATAGTACGATCGCCAGTTTAGAAAGCGTGCATCAAGTAATTAGCATCTACCAAGTCGCTGGAGTAGATCCGACTCTTCGAGCATACAATGGCGGTGGCGATCCATATTATACAGATGGAGAAATAACGATCGCCTTGTTATCCACACAAAATCTTCAATCGACTCAAGCGCCAATTCAAGCGCCCAATCCTCCCGCAATCCAAGTTAAACATCAGCTTTGGCAATGGTGGCGAGGAATTAAGGGATAATTGGATTCTGACTTAAATTTAACTCATTCGATCGTATTTTTTAGCATGAATTTGTTTGCGACCGACTTCAGCTAAAGTATACAAAGGTCTACCTTTGACTTCCTCATAGATCCGTCCGATATATTCCCCTAAAATCCCGATACTAATTAATTGCACGGCGCCTAAAAAGAAAATCGCGATCGCAATGGTAGCAAAACCAGTGAGTGTAGAATGAGGCGTAAAAAATCGCCAATAGAATACCAACACAGCCATAATCAGTGCGACTAATGCCGAAAATAGTCCTAAATAAGTAGACAACCGCAGGGGGATACTCGAGAACGAAACTAACCCATTGATTGCCAATCCAAAACTTTTCGCAAACGTATATTTAACATCCCCTGCAAACCGTGAATCTCGATCGAATTTAAGCGCAGTTTGCTTGAAACCTACCCACGAGCGCAATCCTCGAATATACCGATTGCGTTCGGGCATCTGGTTGAGAAGATCTACTACCTGTCGATCCATCAAACAAAAATCACCAGTATCCGTAGGAATATCTACATCGGCTAGCTGTTTGAGAATCCGATAAAATGCATACGCACAAAGCCGCTTAAACCAACTTTCGTTGACTCTTTTCGTCCGTTGAGCATAAACAACTTGATACCCCTGTTGCCATAATACAAGCATCTCCGGAATTAATTCCGGCGGATCTTGCAGATCCGCATCCATCACGATAATTACCTTGCCCCGCACATAATTCAGCCCAGCCGTAACCGCAATTTGATGGCCGAAATTTCTTGACAGACTCAGGTAAACGACCCGTTCGTCTCGCTCGTGCAATTCTCTCAATAACTCTAACGTGCGATCGCGACTACCATCATTAATCAAAATTAATTCTGCCAAATCGTCTAATTTATCTATTACCGCACTCACCCGTTGATACAATGCCGGAATCGTACTCTCTTCGTTATAGACAGGAATCACCAACGAATATTTTGGCATGGAATTATAATCGATCGTTAAACTCAAAAAACTCAAAAACTACTGGTATGAATTACACTGTCTCTTCTCTTCGATCGATCTGATAATTCGATTAACTCGATCGAACTTAGCGATTAGGTATGTGTTAAATATTCATTCTAGCACTCGAAAATCTATAATCTATCTCCACGTGTAAGTAAAACAAAACTCCTCAAGAACTTCTTGAGGAGTTTTGTTTGAAGATTAAGCTTGGCATCGAGCTATTTTGACAGGGGGCAACCCCCCAACTATCGTCGCCGCAACAGCGTTTAACAACCGAGTTCGGGAAGGGATCGGAGTGGAACCACTATGCCATAGACACCAAGCAGGTGTGCTTGCACACACCTTGAAGACTGCAGAGTAATCAACATATTCTCAGGGATGGCAAATCCAAATCTTGATTTACGAGGTCAAGCCCTCGGTCTGTTAGTACTCCTCGACTGCATTCATTACTGAACTTCCATCTAGAGCCTATTAACGGGTGTTCTGCCCGTGACCTTACCTACTTTTTGTAGTGAGAGTACTCATCTTGAGGTGGGCTTCCCACTTAGATGCTTTCAGCGGTTATCCACTCCGCACATAGCTACCCTGCGTTTACCGTTGGCACGATAACAGGTACACCAGCGGTGCGTTCCTCCCGGTCCTCTCGTACTAAGGAGGAATCCTCTCAATACTCTTGCGCCTGCACCGGATATGGACCGAACTGTCTCACGACGTTCTGAACCCAGCTCACGTACCGCTTTAATGGGCGAACAGCCCAACCCTTGGGACGTACTTCCGCCCCAGGTTGCGATGAGCCGACATCGAGGTGCCAAACCTCCCCGTCGATGTGAACTCTTGGGGGAGATCAGCCTGTTATCCCTAGAGTAACTTTTATCCGTTGAGCGACGGCCCTTCCATTCAGTACCGTCGGATCACTAAGGCCTACTTTCGTACCTGCTCCACTTGTTGGTGTTGCAGTCAAGCTCTCTTCTGCCTTTACACTTAACGATTGATTTCCAACCAATCTAAGAGAACCTTTGCGCGCCTCCGTTACAATTTAGGAGGCGACCGCCCCAGTCAAACTACCCACCTGAAAATGTCCGGTTCCCGGATTACGGGCAACCGTTAGAATTCTAGCCTCGCCAGAGTGGTATCTCACTGATGACTCCACAATCCCCACAAGGACTGCTTCAACGTCTCCCACCTATCCTGCGCAAGCGAAGCCCGAACACAATGCCAGGCTATAGTAAAGCTTCATAGGGTCTTTCTGTCCAGGTGCAGGTAGTCCGTATCTTCACAGACAATCCTATTTCGCCGAGTCTCTCTCCGAGACAGCTCCCAGATCGTTACGCCTTTCGTGCGGGTCAGAACTTACCTGACAAGGAATTTCGCTACCTTAGGACCGTTATAGTTACGGCCGCCGTTCACCGGGGCTTCAGTCGCCAGCTTCAACTTACGTCTGACCGACTTCCTTAACCTTCCGGCACTGGGCAGGCGTCAGCCCCCATATTTCCTCTTACGAGTTAGCGGAGACCTGTGTTTTTGGTAAACAGTCGCCTGGGACTCTTCACTGCGACCCATATTGCTATGGGCACCCCTTCTCCCGAAGTTACGGGGCTATTTTGCCGAGTTCCTTAGAGAGAGTTATCTCGCGGCCCTTGGTATTCTCAACCATCCCACCTGTGTCGGTTTCCGGTACGGGCGTTAATTGCTTATGGTAGTTAGAGCTTTTCTTGGAAGCACGATCTCATCCACTAACGAGCCGTAGCTCGCCGGACTCCTGCCTCAGCTCAAGTCGTTTTCGCCGACTCTCAACACCTCGAACAGTTGCACCAGAACAACCAATCTCTGGCTGGTGACGACCCACTCCGTCCCTCTGTACCAACAATTAACGGTACGGTAATATTAAACCGTTGTCCATCGACTACGCCTTTCGGCCTCGCCTTAGGTCCCGACTAACCCTTCGCGGACGAGCCTGCCGAAGGAATCCTGAGGATTTCGGGCTGTGAGATTCTCACTCACATTTGCGCTACTCAAGCCGACATTCTCACTTCCATTTCGTCCACCGCTGCTTGCCGCTACGGCTTCAACCTAACATGGAACGCTCCCCTACCACTTGAATAAATTCAAGTCCATAGCTTCGGTGTATTGCTTAGCCCCGTTCATTTTCGGCGCAGGATCGCTTGACCAGTGAGCTATTACGCACTCTTTCAAGGGTGGCTGCTTCTAGGCAAACCTCCTGGTTGTCTGTGCAACCCCACCTCCTTAATCACTTAGCAATAACTTGGGGACCTTAGCTGATGGTCTGGGCTGTTTCCCTCTTGACGATGAAGCTTATCCCCCACCGTCTGACTGGCAATGTGTGCATCTGGTATTCAGAGTTTATCTCGATTTGGTACAGATTTCTCCGCCCGCACCGAAATAGTGCTTTACCCCCAGACTATAATCATTACCGCTATGCCTCAACATATTTCGGGGAGAACCAGCTAGCTCCTAGTTCGATTGGCATTTCACCGCTAACCACAATTCATCCGCTGATTTTTCAACATCAGTCGGTTCGGACCTCCACTTGGTGTTACCCAAGCTTCATCCTGACCATGGTTAGATCACCAGGGTTCGGGTCTATAAATACTGACAATAATTCGCCCTATTCAGACTCGCTTTCGCTTTGGCTACAGCTTTTCGCTTTAACCTGCCAGTACCTATAAGTCGCCGGCTCATTCTTCAACAGGCACACGGTCAATCGTTAAAATCGATCTCCCATTGCTTGTAGGCTTACGGTTTCATGTTCTATTTCACTCCCCTTCCGGGGTTCTTTTCACCTTTCCCTCGCGGTACTGGTTCACTATCGGTCATACAGGAGTATTTAGCCTTACGAGATGGTCCTCGCTGATTCAACCGGAATTCCACGTGCTCCGGCCTACTCGGGATTCAGTTAGCTCAATTCGATTTTCGACTACGGGATTATCACCCTCTCTGATGCACTATTCAGATGCTTCGTCTAATCTAGCTGATACACGTTACTGTCCCACGACCCCAGAGTGCATGCACTCTGGTTTAGGCTGTTCCCGTTTCGCTCGCCGCTACTTAGGGAATCGCTATTGCTTTCTCTTCCTCCAGCTACTAAGATGTTTCAATTCACTGGGTTAGCTCTTTCCACCCTATAGATTCAGGTGGCAGTATTAAGGGTTGCCCCATTCGGAGATTCTCGGATCGAAGCTTGCTGCCAGCTCCCCGAGACGTTTCGTCGGTAACTACGTCCTTCATCGCCTCTGTATGCCTAGGTATCCACCGTAAGCCCTTTGTAGCTTGACCACTTCATGACTATTGTTTGGTAACTAGTTATTCACTTGGTTACTTAAACTTTGTCATGAGTTTAAATTATTTTGGATTGTCTGTAATCTTGCGATTACGACTACCTGATTTGTTGATTACTATGCAGTTGTCAAGGTGCGAACTGGACTTTAAGTCCAGCAGACTACTCGATATTAGTAGGTGCTGAAATCACTTCCGGTCTTGGCGACGTTTATTCTTGTTTGAAGCTGACTCTGTTGGTTTTAACTTGTGGTGGAAACCAATGGAGGTTAGCGGACTCGAACCGCTGACATCCTGCTTGCAAAGCAGGCGCTCTACCAACTGAGCTAAACCCCCTAGTTTATCTAACAGCTATTTAGAAGTTTCAGCTTCTGGTAGTTTGCTAAATGTACAACTGATAAGAAAAGATGGGCTATTCTGGATTTGAACCAGAGACCTCACCCTTATCAGGGGTGCGCTCTAACCAACTGAGCTAATAGCCCAGGTCAGCTGAACTAGAATATAAGTTTGAAAGCCCTCTCGATTAATTCGCTCGACCTTGGGATAACATCTATCTGACTTAATCCATTGTGTTTCGGTCTCGATAGTGTGAGGTCTCCCTATAAGGAGGTGATCCAGCCACACCTTCCGGTACGGCTACCTTGTTACGACTTCACCCCAGTCATCAGCCCTACCTTCGGCGTCCTCTTCCACAAGGGTTAGAGTAACGACTTCGGGCGTGACCAACTCCCATGGTGTGACGGGCGGTGTGTACAAGGCCCGGGAACGGATTCACCGCAGTATGCTGACCTGCGATTACTAGCGATTCCGCCTTCATGCAGGCGAGTTGCAGCCTGCAATCTGAACTGAGCCATGGTTTATGGGATTAGCGCACTGTCGCCAGTTGGCTGCCCTTTGTCCATAGCATTGTAGTACGTGTGTAGCCCAGGGCGTAAGGGGCATGCTGACTTGACGTCATCCCCACCTTCCTCCGGTTTGTCACCGGCAGTCTTTCTAGAGTGCCCAACTTAATGATGGCAACTAAAAACGAGGGTTGCGCTCGTTGCGGGACTTAACCCAACATCTCACGACACGAGCTGACGACAGCCATGCACCACCTGTGTTCTGGTTCCCGAAGGCACTCTCAACTTTCGCCGAGATTCCAGACATGTCAAGCCCTGGTAAGGTTCTTCGCGTTGCATCGAATTAAACCACATACTCCACCGCTTGTGCGGGCCCCCGTCAATTCCTTTGAGTTTCACACTTGCGTGCGTACTCCCCAGGCGGGATACTTAACGCGTTAGCTACGGCACTGCCCGGGTCGATACGGGCAACACCTAGTATCCATCGTTTACGGCTAGGACTACAGGGGTATCTAATCCCTTTCGCTCCCCTAGCTTTCGTCCCTCAGTGTCAGTATAAGTCCAGTAGAGCGCTTTCGCCACCGGTGTTCTTCCCAATCTCTACGCATTTCACCGCTACACTGGGAATTCCCTCTACCCCTACTTCACTCTAGTCTTGTAGTTTCCATGGCCCTTATGTAGTTGAGCTACACGCTTTAACCACAGACTTACAAAACCACCTACGGACGCTTTACGCCCAATCATTCCGGATAACGCTTGCATCCTCCGTATTACCGCGGCTGCTGGCACGGAGTTAGCCGATGCTTATTCCTCAGGTACCGTCATTGTGTTCTTCCCTGAGAAAAGAGGTTTACGACCCAAGAGCCTTCCTCCCTCACGCGGTATTGCTCCGTCAGGCTTGCGCCCATTGCGGAAAATTCCCCACTGCTGCCTCCCGTAGGAGTCTGGGCCGTGTCTCAGTCCCAGTGTGGCTGCTCATCCTCTCAGACCAGCTACAGATCGTCGCCTTGGTGCGCCGTTACCACACCAACTAGCTAATCTGACGCGAGCTCATCTCCAGGCGATAAATCTTTCACGCTCGCGCGCATATCGGGTATTAGCAGTCGTTTCCAACTGTTGTCCCCATCCTGAAGGCAGATTCTCACGCGTTACTCACCCGTCCGCCACTAATGTCCGAAGACACCCGTTCGACTTGCATGTGTTAGGCATACCGCCAGCGTTCATCCTGAGCCAGGATCAAACTCTCCATAATATTTATGAAGAGCCACTAACTTGGCTCGAGTTGTATTATTTTAAGACTCTACTCGTCTGCTCTTCCCATAACTGAGTTGAGCTGTTATAATCGTGTTAACGAAATTAACGAGGTTAATAGGCTTTCAAACTATATAGTTGTCTAGGTTCAGGGTGAAGAGTTTGGCTCTAGGAGCGACTTCTGTCGTTTCCGTGTCGCCGTTTCCCTCGACCGCTTTACTAATATAGCTTGTCTGTCTTTGATTGTCAATACTTTCACGCAAAGTATTTTTTTTCAGTGGCCGTATACCTTTGACTCCTGTTGGTGCTAGCCTTTCTCCCCGGCTGTGCGAATTCTTGGGAAAATTTGGGTCGCGCTCTCTCGCAAATGAGTTGTGAAAATTAGCCACAGTAACAGTCTTGGCGATTTTAGGATCTAATATTTTAACTACTCTACTTCTACCTCCCCCTGAGTTGTTGCTTTCGAGCGGCTTTGCTAGGCTCTGTTTGAGGTGTATTTACAGTTGCAGTTGCTAGGATAAACCCCTCCCGACAGTCACTTATTGGTTGGGGATTAGATAAGGATGGGATGGTGAAAATTGCAGATTGGGATAATCGCTCCCCGAAACCTAGCCCCTATTACCTATATATGGATAAAATAGTAAGCAGATTGAGTTCTTAGCTGGGACGGCATCGGTCATACCGATCGAAAATCTTGCAACTATATCAAGTCAGGAGATTTTCCAGAGCGATTGTGCGACAGCTTGGGGTTCGGTCTTTATTCCTTAATGACTATCAATAATCTGTGTTTGTCTTAAACGGTTATGAATATCTGCTGGGCTTCTTACTGACTTGTAGCTTGGTACCGATCCTAGCTTTGTCAGCATCTAAACTACTGCGCCCGAGTGGTGGTGGCCCCGAACGGCGAACTACCTACGAGTCAGGGATGGAGCCGATCGGCGGAGCGTGGATTCAATTTAATATTCGTTACTATATGTTTGCGTTGGTCTTTGTCGTCTTTGACGTAGAGACAGTATTCTTATACCCGTGGGCGGTAGCGTTTAGTCAATTAGGCTTACTTGCTTTTATTGAAGCTCTTGTTTTCATCGCAATTCTGGTAATTGCGTTAGTTTATGCTTGGCGCAAAGGAGCCTTAGAATGGTCATGATCCCCAATATTGTCAACGATGACGATCGAATTTCCAATCCGATCGAGCGACCTCAAGTTACCACCGAATTGTCGGAGAATGTAATTCTGACGACGGTAGACGATCTCTACAATTGGTCGCGGTTATCTAGTCTGTGGCCGCTGTTGTTTGGTACGGCATGCTGCTTTATTGAAATGGCGGCAATGATCGGATCGCGATTTGATTTCGATCGATATGGATTAGTACCCCGTGCGAGTACTCGTCAGGCAGACTTATTGATCACGGCTGGGACGATTACGATGAAAATGGCACCCGCACTGGTGCGACTCTACGAACAGATGCCCGAACCCAAGTATGTAATTGCGATGGGTGCTTGTACGATTACGGGTGGGATGTTTAGTGCTGACTCGCCGACTGCGGTGCGGGGTGTCGATAAACTCATTCCGGTAGATATTTATCTTCCTGGCTGTCCGCCGCGCCCTGAAGCGATCATGGATGCGATTATTAAACTGCGGAAAAAGATTGGGAATGAATCGATGCAGGAACGGGGTAAATTGAACCAAACCCATCGTTATTACAGTACGACTCATAGCATGAAGGTCGTACCGCCGATTTTGACAGGAGCGTATCTGCAAACGGGAACTCATGACAATCCACCAGCAGAAATCGCTGCGGCGATGGGAATGCCCGTCTCACCAGCGCTAGTCTCAGCTCAAAAACAGGAGGTCGAACGTGGCTGAAGAAAAAGCTAAAGAAGCTACCGAAATTGCTCCAGCGTCAGCACCAATCGTGCCTGCTGGCAAAGTGTCTCAATGGCTGACACAGAATGGGTTCCTGGATCAAACTGCGTTAGCTAATGACAATCTAGGCGTGGAAGTCATCAAGGTGGAGCCGCAATTCTTGTTACCGATAGCCACAGCACTTTATGCCTATGGATTTAACTATCTGCAATGTCAGGGTGGTTATGATGTAGGGCCTGGGGATGAGTTGGTGAGTTTTTATCACTTAACTAAGCTGAGCGATAATGCCGATCGACCAGAAGAGGTTAGAGTTAAGGTGTTTTTGCCGCGTGAAAATCCGGTAGTGCCATCTGTATATTGGATTTGGCGAACTGTTGATTGGCAAGAGCGTGAAACTTTTGATATGTATGGGATTGTCTATGATGGACATCCTAATCTCAAGCGGTTGTTGATGCCTGAGGATTGGGTGGGTTATCCACTGCGGAAGGATTATGTTTCACCTGATTTTTATGAGTTGCAAGATGCTCATTAGCGATCGGGTGTTGCTGAAGTGATGTATATAATCTGTGGTAGGGGCAATTCATGAATTGTCCCTACCACAGGTTTTCCCATTCGCATAATTTGTAAATCATACCCAAAATCAATAACTCCGGCGATCGGATGTTTGGAGGATCTTAGTTCTAAGTTTAGGTGGTGTGAATCCCTCTGAATTCACCTGAAAATGGCGAATTTGCCGCTATTAGACTCGGATATGCCTCCGATAATTATTTAAAGTTTCCCCGCAATGGAGCGGGTTTTCTATTTATAGGTTGGTACGATTCGATCGAGTTTGACTGCTATTCGAGTAAGTCTGGTTGCTGTGTAATTATCATTTCATAGAGCGATTGAAAACAGAACCAGCCGATATTATGGGAACCGACTTGCTGTTGAGCTAGAGCAGCTATTTTGGGTTTTATTTTGATGGGTTTTCCGGCGGCTTCAGCTAAAAGTTGGGTTTGGCACGAGCGATCCATCGTAATAAACCACCAGGCGGCTTCGTCGATAGTGTGTCCGACAGTCAGTAAGCCGTGGTTTTGAAGGATAATGGCTTTATGTTGGCCTAATGTTTTGGCAATTTTTGCGCCTTCTTTGGGATCCAGTACTACGCCGCTATAATCTTCAAATAAACTATGATCTTGGTAAAAACTACAGGCATCTTGAGTGAGTGGATCTAAAAGTTTGCCCAAGCTCGACCAACTTTTGCCATAGATGGAGTGAGCGTGCGCGGCAGCAATAACATCGGGACGAGCGTAATGAATCGCAGAGTGGATGGCAAAAGCTGCTTGATTGACGGGTTTGTTGCCTTCAACAACTTCGCCCCGATCGTTTACTAGTAGCAGATCGCTGGCACGAATCAGGCCAAAATGGATGCCAAAGGGATTGACCCAAAAATGGTCTAATTTTTCCGGATCGCGAGCGGTGATATGTCCGGCGACTCCTTCATTAAAGCCAAATTTGGCAAAGATTCGCAAGGCAGCAGCCAATTTTTGACGGCGATGCCAACGTTCGGCTCCAATATCGTCGAATTTTGGTGGTTGTGGAATTTGAGGAGTTTGAATATCTGTCACGATCGTTTTACCTCGATACGTTATTTCAAGCGGCTTCGATCTCAAAAACCGTGCTGCTACCCGATCGGTCTATCGATCGATTGTAATACTTAAGGGCGATCGACATGAACAGTAGTTGGGCGAATAAATTCGCGACTGCATCATCAAACTGTGCCTTGGCACACTAAAAGCGAGTTAGAAAATGCTTTACGATCTTGAATCTGGAGTCGTTACTCTACCGATAAACAACGAGCGACTAACAAATTTACCCCGTTTGCTGGCTGTTGGCGATCGACTTTTTAGTATCAAGTCAGAATTTCATCTCACAATTATCGGCTCTAAGTTGGGACAAAAACTACTGAGATCGATCGGCGAGATGGAATATCGAGATTGCTTGAGTCAGATTGCTGATGAAATCGACTGGCAGTGGGCATTTGAGGAAAAATATTATCATGTCATCAAACCGCCGCTGGAGCTGAGTGAGACTGAGGAAGGGACGTTCGAGGTAATCCAATCCGAAAGCATCATTCAACTAGTGGTATTACCTGGAATCGATCGATTTTATCAGCAACTTTCAAGCCTGTTAAGAAAACAACCGATTTCACCACCCCCACACGTTACGCTGTATGTCTACGGTAATTTAAGGGGGATTGGGATTGCGGATCGAGATGTGCTTAACCAGTATGCAGTCGAGTATCATCCGGACTGGATTTAAAATCGAGGCTAACCGATCGAATCAGCTCTATCTTGCTGTGGATCTGCTACAGATCTAAGTCATCAAGATGTGTTAAAACATAGGTTTGCTCCATCGCAAATTATTTGCTCTACCCTATGGCTTCAAACGACCGAGACACCATTCGCATCCGTGGTGCGAAGCAGCACAATCTCAAGAATATTAGCCTAGAGCTACCACGCGATCGAGCAATTGTCTTCACCGGGGTGTCTGGTTCGGGAAAATCTTCGCTGGCGTTCGACACTATTTTTGCAGAGGGACAGCGGCGGTACGTTGAGTCTCTAAGTGCCTACGCGCGGCAATTCTTGGGACAATTGGATAAGCCGGATGTCGATGCGATCGAAGGTTTGAGTCCGGCAATCTCGATCGATCAAAAATCTACTTCCAATAATCCCCGATCGACTGTCGGTACGGTTACTGAAATTTACGATTATTTTCGATTATTATTTGGGCGTGCTGGTACACCGCATTGTCCGCATTGCGAGCGATCTATTGCGCCCCAAACGATCGATGAAATGAGCGATCGGATTCGCAATTTGCCAGAACGAACTAAGTTTCAGATTTTAGCACCGATCGTCAGGGGCAAAAAAGGTACGCATCAAAAGGTGTTGTCGAGCCTGACATCCGAAGGATTCGTACGCGTTCGTGTTGATGGTGAAGTCCGCGAATTAGGCGATCGAATCGTCTTAGATAAAAATCAAAGTCATACCGTTGAAATTGTGGTCGATCGATTGGTAAATAAGGAAGGAATCGAATCGCGATTGTCTGATTCTTTGACTACTTGTTTGCGGCATGGTGAAGGAATTGCCATTATCTCAATTATTAAAGATGAAGCCGATCCAAATAACTCAGATTTACCAAATGAATTAGTCTTTTCTGAGAAATTCGCTTGTCCCGAACATGGGGCGGTGATGGAAGAATTATCGCCGCGATTGTTTTCGTTTAACTCGCCTTACGGCGCTTGTTCGGCTTGTCATGGCATTGGCAGTTCGCGCACGTTCGATCCAGAATTAATCGTTCCCGATCCGGATGCTTCGGTATATCATGCGATCGCCCCGTGGTCGGATAAGGATACCTCTTATTATTTGTCGCTATTATATAGCTTGGGACAGGCAGCCGGTTTTGCCTTAGATACGCCGTGGAAGAAACTTACTCCCGAACAGCAAGCCCTGGTTTTATACGGTCGCGATGAGCCGATTTGGATGGAAGATGTGGACGACCATCGCCGCTTTAAAGGGGTGGTAAAAATCCTCGATCGCCAGTACAATGATGCCTCAGAATTGCAGAAACAAAAGCTCGAACAGTACTTAACAGATCGACCTTGTGAAGTGTGCAGCGGTAAACGCCTAAAAGCAGAAGCTCGATCGGTTAAGTTGGGACAATATGGGATTCTTGATTTTACTAATGTTGCGATCGATGAATGTCTCGATCGAATTCATCAATTAAAACTCACCGATAAACAAGCAAAAATCGGCGAACTCGTTCTCAAAGAAATCATCGCTAGATTGCAATTTTTGCTCGACGTGGGATTAGATTATTTGACACTCGATCGGGCAGCGATGACACTTTCAGGTGGTGAAGCGCAACGAATTCGGCTAGCAACCCAAATCGGTTCCGGTTTAACTGGAGTATTATATGTCCTCGACGAGCCGAGTATCGGTTTGCACCAACGGGATAATGGCCGACTTTTGAAAACACTGACGAAATTACGCGACTTGGGGAACACGCTAATCATCGTCGAACATGATGAAGATACCATCCGGGCTGCTGATTATATCGTCGATATCGGCCCTGGTGCTGGGGTAAATGGCGGTAATATCGTCTGTCAGGGAGATCTGCAAACGCTCCTCGATTCCGCAGATTCGATCACTGGGGCATATTTATCGGGGAGACTGGGAATCCAGACACCAACAGTCCGCCGCGAGGGCAATGGACGCAGTTTGGTATTAAAAAATGCTTGTCGGAACAATCTCAATCATCTCGATGTTGAGTTTCCCTTGGGCAAATTAGTCGCGGTTACTGGTGTCTCCGGTTCGGGGAAATCGACTTTAATCAACGAACTTCTTCACCCTGCCTTACAACATCACCTCACCAAGCGGGTACCATTTCCCAAAGATGTGGACGAACTCCAAGGCATCGGCGCGATCGATAAAGTCATTATCATCGATCAATCACCGATCGGGCGCACCCCGCGATCGAATCCCGTCACTTATACAGGCGTATTCGACACCATCCGCGAAGTTTTCACCCAAACCATCGAAGCCAAAACGCGCGGCTATAAAGCTGGACAATTTTCCTTCAACGTCAAAGGTGGACGCTGCGAAGCCTGTAGCGGACAAGGCGTAAACATCATCGAGATGAACTTCCTCCCCGATGTCTACGTGCAATGCGATGTCTGTAAAGGCGAGCGCTACAACCGCGAAACTCTCCAAGTTAAATATAAGGGTAAATCGATCGCCGATGTCCTAAATATGACCGTCGAAGAAGGTTTAGACTTCTTTCAAAATATCCCCCGCGCCTCCACCAGGCTACAAACGCTGGTAGATGTCGGCTTAGGCTACGTCAAACTCGGACAAACCGCCCCCACCCTCTCCGGCGGCGAAGCCCAACGCGTCAAACTCGCCACCGAACTCTCCAAACGCGCCACGGGTAAAACCCTTTATCTAATCGACGAACCCACCACCGGACTCTCATTCTACGATGTCCACAAGCTCCTCGACGTGCTGCAAAGACTAGTCGATAAGGGCAACTCCATCATCGTCATCGAACACAACCTCGACGTGATTCGCTGCTCCGACTGGACGATCGATCTGGGGCCAGAAGGTGGTAATAAAGGGGGAGAATTAGTAGCAGTGGGGACACCGGAACAGGTGGCGAAAAATTCGGTTTCGCATACAGGGAAATATCTGAAGCAAGTGTTGAAGCAGCATTTAACCCAAGCAATCGCCACCACCTAGCTCGGCTCTCGATCGACAATTTATAGATAGAATGAACCTTTGCCCTGTCTAGGGTGTCAAAATGAACATGCTAGGCACTGCCCACCACCTAGATTTTAGGATTTTATAATGTTATAAATATTTACGCCAACCTACTTAAGAGATAAAATCTAAGATTGCAGTTGCGGTAGCTTGCACTTTTTCTAAATGGGGAACGTGGCCACAATTTTCGATCCATTGCAGTCGAGAGTTAGGTAAATTCTCGCTAAATAATCGTGCTGGTTTAGTGCCTAAAATTCGATCGCGATCGCCCCACAAAATCAAAGTTTCTTGCTGAATCTCTGACAATCGATCGATAATATAGCCATAGCCACCGCTCCGCGTAAACGCAATTAAAGCTTCGCTCCAGTGTGGCATTTCTAGATGCAAAGCCGCACATACTAGCGAGTCATCTGTCACGAAAGATCGATCGACATAAGCTTTTTCGCTCACACTTCTCCGCACGTTAGGAGTAGATAAAAATTTAGTTGCTAACGCACCTAAAGGCTGGATTAAAAATTTCCCGATCGCAGGTGGTTGAGTATATCCGGCACTATCGATGAGAATCAGTTGATGGACTACTTCGGGATGTGCGAGGGTAAATTCGATCGCGGCGGCTCCACCCATCGATACGCCAACTAAAATCATCGGTTGGTGGATTAATTGCTCCCAAGTTGCATACAGATGAGTTTCGATACTTTGCGTACTAAACTGACAAGTTGGCAACCGTTCGGTAAACCCAAATCCCAATAAATCGATCGCCCAAACTTGTTGTTTTGTAGCAATTAAGGGGACGATTCGCCGAAACTCAAAAATCGAACTATCGAATCCATGTAAAAACACGATCGGTATTCTACCCTCACCTTGCCGGACATAGCTGGTAGCAATTTGTTGAGGGAGTAATGGTGTCGCGATCTCCACCCGCTGAATCTGCTTGGCAAATTCGATCGAATCTGGCTCTGTCAGTCGCTCGACACCAGTAGGTAAAAAGTCAGGAAACAAGGGATAAATTGTGAATTAACTAAAACTACTAATCGCACCAGAATAAATCAAACCTTTTTGGATGTCGAGCGTAATCACTGTGCCGCTACGGATCGTAGTAGTGGCATTCTTGACACCGACTATTACAGGGATATCCAAGCGCAAACCCAATACTGCTGCATGACTAGTCATTCCCTCTTCTTCGACGACAATTGCCGCCGCCTTGCGAATGGCATCTAGATACTCAGCATTAGTTTTTGTCGCAATCAGAATATCTCCTTTATTAAAGTGGGCGACATCTTGAGCTGTGCGTGCGACATAGGCGGCACCAGTTACCAATCCGTGGCCGATCCCGATCCCTTGACCCAAAATCGCCGTGACGACTTCAACCTTAACTAAGTCAGTAGAGCCAGCTACCCCTTGCGTACCAGAAGTGATCACCACGAGATCGCCTTCTTGCAGTAGATTGGTTTGCTTGGCCATCTCGATCGCAGCTTGGAAATTATCGTTGACATTGGGTAAATCGAGCAGGAGCATCGGTTGAACTCCCCAAACGAGCTGTAGTCGCCGCGCCACATCTACATGCGGTGTGACGGCGAGAATCGGCTTGGATGGTCGGAATTTGGACACGCTGCGGGCAGTCGCTCCGGTTTTGGTAAAGGGGATGATGGCGGTGGCTCCGAGTTGTTCGGCGATATTACCGACGGCTTCGCTGATGGCATTAGGGATCGATCGCTTGTTGTCTTCCCAGCGGCGGGAGAGTTTTTCTTTTTCAGTTTCTAAGGCGATTTTGGCCATCGTTTCGACAGCTTCGATCGGATAGATACCGACAGCGGTTTCGTTCGAGAGCATGACGGCATCAGTACCGTCCAGAATCGCATTGGCTACGTCCGAAATTTCGGCGCGAGTACCACGGGGGTTATTCACCATACTATCGAGCATTTGGGTAGCCGTAATAATCGGAATCCCCAACCGATTGGCGGTGGCGATTAATTGTTTCTGAATTCTGGGGACTTGTTCGGCGGGTAATTCTACACCCAAGTCGCCGCGTGCTACCATCACCCCATCGCAGAGGATCAGGATTTCTTCCATTTGTTCGATCGCTTCGTGTTTCTCGATCTTGGCGATTACAGGGGTTTCTTTGCCAGCGTTGGCAATGAGTTCCTTGATTTCGAGGATGTCGGCGGGGTTACGGACGAAGCTGAGGGCAACCCAATCGACACCCTGATCCAATCCAAACATCAAGTCTTGACGGTCTTTGTCGGTGAGCGCCTTGATCGAGAGATAGACACCAGGGAAATTTACCCCTTTGCTATTGGACAATGGCCCGCCCACGACTACTTTGCAGTGCAATTCATGAGTAGTGGTATCGACTGCGGTGACTACCATCTCGACCTTACCGTCATCGAGCAGGATCGTCGAACCGACAGGGACTTCTTCCGCAAGCGTATCGTAGGTAACAGAACTAATCGTCTGGGTACCTGGGATAATCTTGCTCGTCAGTGTGAACGGATCGCCGTTTTTGACGACGATCGAGCCATCGGCAAATTTCCCTAGGCGAATTTTTGGCCCTTGTAAATCTTGGAGGATTCCAACAGGCTGATTGAGTTCAAACGAGATTTGCCGAATCAGCCGAATATTTGCCAAATGGTCATCGTGAGTCCCATGTGAAAAATTGAGGCGGAGAGTTGTCGCTCCAGCTTGAATTAGTTTTTTTAGGACTTCAGGACTACTAGTTGCAGGGCCGATGGTAGCAACGATCTTAGTTCGGCGGAGGGAATCTCGCAATTGCATGAAGTTACAGTCAAAGGAGCAAAGAGTTTATAGAGGGTGGTAATCTTGGCTTAGCTGATGCTTTGCTCTCAAGGCACACCATTTAGCGATCGAGTTTGACCTGCGTTATCGATCGGGCGGATGCATCGCGATCGGTCACAGATAACACAGGATGGTACCACAGAACCGTTGCCAGTTATCGGCAATCTGAGAATTAGTTTGGGGTCGATGGCGGCTGGCGATCGTTCGAGCACAAATTGTTACCAAATTACAGAGATAATCTGAGACAATATGTCAGTTCATCGCCGATCTTGGGGATTAATAGTTTTACAGGAGAAAATAGCCCGATCTCCAGCCGCTGAATCTATTTTTCCACCATCAATCTGGTACCTAATTAATCTCAACCGATGATATGCCCTCAGACTGCTGACGCAATCCCGATAGTCGATCGCGCCCAGCAACCCCACCACAAGTCGTTCAGTCGTTCGCCGATAACTGAGATTGAAGCACACATGACAATCGGACACCCACCGCATCATCCTCCCCTAATTCTCATCGTTGATGATGATGATTTGGTCAGATCGTTACTGCACGAGAAAATGAGGATCGATGGCTACCAAGTCGCAACAGCATGTAATGGTGAAGAAGCACTGATTACCTATCGGGAAGTGCAGCCAGATATCGTCTTGATGGATGGGGTGATGCCAGGGATGGATGGGTTTGAATGCTGTGAACGCTTGCAACAGCTACCTGGTGGCGATCTGACCCCAGTATTGATGATCACTGGATTGGACGATAGCGGTTCGCTCGATCGAGCTTATGAGGTAGGTGCTGCCGATTATATTACCAAACCGATTCACTGGGCGGTGTTGCGCCAACGCGTCAAGCGCATCCTCAACCAATCGCAATTATATCGAGAGCTAGAAGCCTCAAACTTAGCTCTACGCCAGACAGCAGAGCAACTTCAGAGCCAGAATCATCTGCTCGAACAGTCCAAAAAAGTCGCAGAATCAGCGAATAAAGCTAAAAGCGCGTTCTTAGCAGCGATGAGTCACGAAATTCGCACACCCATGAATGGGGTGATCGGCATGACGGGGTTGCTATTAGATACCGAACTAACGCCCCAACAGCATGAATTTGTCAGTACGATCCGGCATAGTGGCGATGCGCTGCTAACCCTCATCAATGATATTCTGGACTTTTCCAAAATCGAATCTGGCAAGCTCGAACTAGATTATCAACCATTTGACATCCGCGACTGTATCGAAGAAACACTCGATCTGCTGGCTCCTAAAGCAGCTGAAAAAAATCTCGAACTTGCTTATTTAATCTATAAGAATACTCCGAGTTGGATCGTTGGTGATGTCACTAGAATCAGACAAATTTTGGTTAATTTAGTTGGTAATGGCCTAAAATTTACCAATTCCGGTGAAGTGGTCGTCGGCGTAACCGCGAGAAAAATTACCCCGATCGATGAAGACCCAATCGTCAGTGCCGACTGCCCGACTTATGAGGTCAGATTCGTTGTTAAAGATACTGGCATCGGTATTCCGCAAGATAAGATCGATCGACTATTTAAAGCTTTCAGTCAAGTCGATTCTTCGACTACCCGTAATTATGGAGGAACGGGTTTAGGTCTGATCATCAGTCGGCGACTGACCGAATTAATGGGTGGACGGATGTGGGTAGAGAGTAATGGCGAGAGTGGATCGAGCTTCTTTTTTACGATTATGGCCAAAGCTGCGCCAAGATTGCATCACGATCGTCAGCAGGAGCAACAAAAGACCGAAAAACTTCAAGGCAAGCGCTTATTAATTGTCGAAGATAACTCCACCCATCGTAAAATTTTGGCGCTTCAAGCTCAGTCTTGGGGAATGTTATCGCATCCTACAGAATCCGGAGCCGAGGCTCTCAAATTACTAAATCTACGCGGTCATTTCGATCTGGCAATTTTGGATATGCAAATGCCTGGAATGGACGGTCTCAGACTCGCTCAAGAAATTCGGAAAATTCCCGAATATAAAAAATTACCGTTGATAATGCTCAGCTCATTGAGTATCAGCCGGATGGAAATTGAGGCGGCACAAGTTGATTTTGCGGCAACTTTAAATAAACCGATCAAACAATTTCAACTCCAAGATGTCCTCTCACATATTTTAGGCGATCGCGCCGATCTAGAGATGGTTACACCCAGACTAAAACCATCTAACTACGATCTTTATCAACCGACATTTCCGTTACGCATTCTCTTAGCTGAAGATAATCTGGTCAACCAAAAAGTTGCCATCCACATCTTAAAGCGCATCGGTTATCAAGCTGATATTGCCATGAATGGCTTGGAAGTACTCGAACTGCTCAAGCATAATACTTATGATGTGATCCTGATGGATTTACAGATGCCCAAAATGGACGGGTTAGAAGCAACGCGGCGAATTTTTGCCGAATTCCCCGAACATCGCTGTCCGACAATTATTGCGATGACTGCCAATGCTCTAGAATGCGACAAGCAAGACTGTCTCGCTGCGGGGATGTATGACTACGTAACCAAACCCGTGAAGGTCGAACAATTAGCGCTCGCACTAAGCCAGTGTCAGCCGTTATTGCTGGTATAAATAGCCTAATTTAGTTAGAGTCGATCGAGCTGCTGCGATTACATTAGGCTGATAGCCTCCTGCAAACGAACCTATAGGAGCTAAGGAGGTTAAAGAGCTGGAGAGCGTAAGAGTAAATTTGGTAGTGTTACCAACTTTTCCAAATTTCTGTCGTCGGTTGTCTGTTTATCTCAGACGAGTTAAAATCTATGAATAACTATCGATAGATCTCCTATGCGATCGACTCTAGAAATAGAAGGCACCTGGGAAGAAATTCTCGCTAAGGCTAATGAATTTTCGGGCAAGCGAGTTAGATTAACCTTACTCGATAAACATCCGAATAGAGAGTCAGATCTCTTAAAAGAAATCAATCTCGGAGTTTCGACAGATACTTGGGCTCAATATCATACTCTAATTGCTAAACGCCAAGCTGAAACTCTGACAGATGAAGAACAACAGCAACTAATTGGAATTAGCGATCGCTTGGAAATTGCTAACGTTCGCCGGATGAAAGCATTAATCGAACTCTCAGATCTACGCGGTCAGTCTTTATCTATAGTTATGCAAGAATTGGGGATTCCAGCGTCTCATTAAATGGCTCAAATAACTGCTCGACAGAAGGAATTTATCACTGAAAGAGCGCGAGGATGCTGTGAGTATTGCTGGAGTCAAGTTAAGTTTTCACCCGATCCTTTTTCAATCGAACATATTATTCCGTTGTCTAAAGGTGGAACTTACGAGTTAGATAACTTAGCTCTGTCTTGTCAAGGGTGTAACAATCGTAAGTATAATCTGATAGAAGCGATCGATCCGATTGATGGAAAACTCGTGCCGCTATATCATCCGCGCCAACAATTACGATCCGAGCATTTTGTATGGAGTGATGATTTTACCGAGCTGATTGGGATTAGTCCGACTGGGAGAGCTACAGTAGTTCGGTTACAATTAAATCGGGAAGGGGTCGTTAATTTACGAGAGTTATTAAGGGATAAAAAGCTTCATCCTCTCGATTGAATATTCGATTGAGTCAAATAACCCTCGATCGGTATCTGTAGTAGCGATCGAGCATACAAAGGAAAACTCCAACTCACAAAATTTATCCTCATATTAATAATGGTAGATGCAGATCGAGCCGAGCGTACTGATGCGTTTGATTATCTAAATGAGTATTTTTACTTGTCAGTAGTCGAATCTTCGCCAGACGGAGCTATAGATTATATCTTCATGATGCACGAAAAGGACTGGGAATTGCTTGAAAAAGCATGGAAAGAACGTCCGCCAGAGTGGCGAGAGAATTGTGCATATATTCTTGGATGTGGATCGATAAGAGATTGTATGTCAATGTTGTTAGACAAAGCTCTGTTTGATGAAAATCTTGATGTTGCCGAGCAAGCTGTAGCTTCAATTGCAGGGCTGTTAATCGAGTTTGATGATGAATACGATCCACCCGTTTGCTTAGATGATGAAATGGTATCCCAAATGCGATATATATTAGGGATGATGGATGAAAAAATATATGTAGAAGAAAATAAAGTGCTTGAGAATCTTCATCAGGCAAGCGATGGTAAATGGGAATTTATTCCTCGCAATTCGGAATCTTACAAGATATCAAATAAATAGCAATCGACAATTAACCAGATATAGTTATGCAGTTTAGCTATGATTATACGGTGCAATTTCGCGATACTGATGCAGCCGGAGTTGTATACTTTGCCAGTATTTTATCGATCTGCCATGTGGCTTATGAAGCATCATTAGTTGCAGCGGGAATCGATCTAAAATTGTTTGTTAGCAATCCTGAATTTGCTGTACCGATCGCTCATGTATCTGCTGATTTTTTTAGACCGTTGTATTGTGGCGATCGAATTAATATCGAACTCACATCCACCCGCGTCGATGAGTATAAATTTGAGATCGCCTATCGAGTTTTCATGAGCGAACGAGTTGCTGCTACAGTCACGACCAGACATGTGGCGATCGAGCCTCAACTCAGAAAGCGGCGGGAATTGCCAGAATCGATCGTTCATTGGCTTGCCCAGTGGAACTAATGGTTACTTAAATTCGCTCGAGCAGATATCTCTCGTGCTAGTAATTCTACTGCATCGATCGAGATTTTACCGAGTGAGTTACGGGGAATTTGGGATACTTTCAGCCAGTGTTTGGGGATCTTATATTTACTCAGCTTACCGGAGATCGCCTCGAATAATTGCTCTTGTGAAACTGGCAAGTCACCCTCTACATATACAGCAGCAACTATCTGTCCCCAATAAGGATCGGGTAAACCGACTACCCATGTATCTATGACTAATCCGGTTGCCATAATTGCGTTGACAACCTCGATCGGAAACACATTTTCACCGCCTGTGATAATTTTGCCACTATTGCGCCCAACGATCGTTAAATATCCGCGATCGTCGATTATTCCCAGATCGTCAGGGTCGAAATATTGGGTTGGATCTAGATCTGGAAAATATCCCAGCATTAGCGATTTAGCCTTAATTTGAATCGTGCTGACACCATCATCTCCAGGAGATCGCGTGCTAATTTTCGCATGAGGTAAAACTCTGCCACAACTATTATTACCAGCTAAAAATTCTGGTGGTTTGAGGCTGGTGATTTGTGATGCGGTTTCTGTCATTCCATAGGTTAAAGCTAAAGGAAGTCTAGAATTTCTCGATCGACTTAATAAGTCTAGACTGGGTGGTGCGCCGCCGAGTAAGAGCGTTTTAAATCCAGCTAGCCAATTTGAATCTAAATCTAGTAATTTATGTAATTGAGTGGGCACGAGCGAGATAAAATAACGATCGAGATCGATATGGTGGCGCAGTTCCGGATTGCTACAGAGCTGATGATAGTCGATAATTAATAACTTGCCATTAGTCAATAACGATCGCATCAGTTGCATCAAACCACTGACATGATGCAGCGGTAAAACGCAGACGCAGTTAATTTTAGCTACTGCATAAAACTCTTGAAATCCCCAGACAGAAGCACTCAAAGTTCTCCAGGTATGAGTGGCAAATTTGACTGTTCCCGACGAGCCACCAGTCGGAATCATGATGCAATGACGATGGCAATCTCGATCGACTTTGGCGGTTAAATTATTAACTCGTTCCCACTCTACCTTTCCCCAGTGAGGATCGCAGAGAAAAAGTGGAATACCCAGGCGTAATCCAGCTATGAATTCAGCGATAAACTCGATCGGATCGCAGGTGGAGATCGCGATAAAACTGGGTAAAGATTGGGTGAATTCGGCTAATTTTCGCTCGGCGAGATCGATCGCAATTTCACCACGAACATCTACCAACCATCCAGCCTGTAACCGTTGGCAAAATAATTGATAAACCTGCTCAGCCAAAACTTCGCACACTAGCGCATTATCGATCGGGAGATTTTGTTGCAAGCTAAATATGACTCCCAGATATTTTGATAAAAAATTACCCCCAACTACTTACTTACACGATTGTAGAAGAGGGAATAGGAGATATAAAGTTGAGTAAACGAGATATAGAGGTGCATCAAAAAGCACATAGAACAGTGGGCAACTGACTAATCAGCGTCTTTACTGACTACTTGGGGTAAACCCATGCTGTAATTTAACACCCTACTGTCGAGATTATAGCCGATCTCGCCTTTTTGGAGAAGCGATCGCACGAAATGTTCGAGATCCGAGCCGATCCGTCGCAGATTATATTCTGTCAAATCAGCTCCGCTGTAAGATTCTACCAAATCGTCGAATTGCCCATAGACTTTCCGCAGCGCGTCTTCGCTCCAGACTAATTCGTTATCTGGATCTACATCCAAAGTTAATGCTTGTTCGCTGGGAATTAGTTCGTTATTTGTGACTTCAGCAGTATAAATATGGATGTGACGGGTAGTAGATTTTAGTAACATGTGGGAGAATTATGAATTACTTGTACTGAGCGTAGTCGAAGGATGAATTATGAATTCCGATGTCAGCAGTCGGTAGCAATGGATGCAATTAATTAAACTATTTTAACGTGAGTCATTACAATGATGTGGATCTGCGTCAATGATGAGACACACAATGCCTGCTGATGCTTTGATGGGCAACGAACCGGAGCGAGAATTTAGTTTTTGTTACCAAGCGAGCCACTATAACCAGTCGTCAACCAGATTAGCGATCTCACCCCATCTCTAACGGTTTTTTGCAGTGGTTCTACGGATCTGGTAGTAGTAATCGTCAGGGGTTTGACTTTGATCCCTCTACTCCCAAAAACGATCTCGCCAATCATTCTGGCTCGCTGGATGTGAGCGTCAGAGGTGACTAGATAGACACTAGTAATCCCTCTAGCTTCAAATCGATCGACCATAGTTGTAAAATTGGTGACCGTATCGCTGGCTTGATAATCTAGATGTAAGTTGTTTGGGTCGATCCCAAGTTTGTGAAAAACTCGTCTGGTATAATTTGGTGGCGAGCCACTAGAAATCCAGACGGGGAGATTGGGGTGTGCGACGGCAAATTTGGCAGCAAATATTTCACGCTCTTCTTCACCACCCAAGACAAAAATTGCCTGGGGTTGCAGCCAGGTATTCTCGACTTCGCGGTAGCCCATCCAGGCAATCGGTGCGAGCGGTAGGGATATTGGTAAGAGTAACTTTAACAACCGCCACCGATGACGGCGAGCGCGTTTTTTGGAGGTAGAAGCTGAATGCGATCGGAGAAAGGAGCGGGGATGCGCCATGCTACAAGGAGCTTGGGGGTAAAGTAGAAGCTAAGTAGCTCCTGGTAAATGATAGCCCAAAGTTACCTCGATCGTTCGATTCAAAAGAACTAATGGGACTGGCGGGAATCGAACCCACGGCCTATCGCTTAGGAGGCGATCGCTCTATCCTACTGAGCTACAGCCCCAAACCGCAGTTTATTTTAGCAGATTAGTGACGATCGATCGGGATACATTACTTAACCGATCGCCACTATACAATCTAGTTAAAACATCTTACTGATAATATTCCCAATATCTTCCATCACATTACCATCGCCATCGGCATCGATCGCCTTCGCAGCCATGCCTAGCAGGTCGTTGCCGCCGTTATTAGCGCCCAACATTTGGGAGATGCCATTAGAGTCTAAACCGCCTTGTTCCTGACTGGTTTTACCGATCGCACCCATCACCAATGGCGTGAGGATACCGAGTAGTTGCGCTGCTGCGCCGCTATCGAGTCCAGTATTTTGGGAGATCGCATTTGCCATGGCATTATGCGTACCACCACCTAAAACTTGCCCGAGCAACGCACTCCCGATGCCGCCAGCACCGGCATTGCCGACAAAATTCATGACATTGTTCAAAATCGAGCCATCGTTTGCTTGCGCGACTTGCTGGATTTGGTCTGCACCTTCTGGAGTGGTGGCATGGTTGCCCATCGCCCCTACTAGTAGGGGTAAAGCCATGCTTACCGCCGACTGAGTAGTATTTTGGTCGGCACCGATTTGTTGGCCGATTTGTTGCATGACTGGGCCACCGAGTTGACTGGCGAGCATGCCGATTAATGGATTCATAACAATTTTTACTCCAGATGCGCGAGATAATTACCGATCGAGATTGAATTCACAGGCGGGCGTGCCAAACACTACAGTTTATACAATTCTTTCGCCAATCTGTAAAGATTGCTCTACATTTATTTAACTCTTCCGAATAATTATCGGATTTAGTTGAATAATTTAGGAAAGATCGTCTTCTGGCTCGACTGGCTGTGAAAAAAATTTGGATTTATCCCATTGCTGCAAGTTTATTATCGGTATCCACAGCTTGCAAGCTACCATCTCTCGATAACTTCCCCAAACCGCAACAATCTCAGCCAACCGCATCCGCACCAGTGTCCAAGCCCAAAAAAACCGTGAAAGCTACCCCCTCACCTGGGTTTTCACAGATCGAACGAGACATTATTACCGAAATGAATCTCGCCAGATCCAATCCCCCCGCTTATCGTCAGGTAATGTTGGCATGGCGCGGTAAATTTGAAGGTAAAAGAGTTCGCTTGAGCGATCGATTATACCTCCAGACTCAAGAAGGTACTCCCGCGATCGATGAAGCGATAAAGTTCTTACAAAAAACGCGACCTGTCGGCAAGCTAACCTATTCCAAGGGCTTAAGTCTGGCCGCACGCGACCATGTGCGCGACCAAGGGCCTAACGGCGCTACGGGGCATAATAGCAGCAATGGCAATACGCCATTCCAACGGATGGAACGTTATGGGCAGTGGCAACAGATCGCTGGTGAAAATATTGCTTATGGCCCGAATACCGCCCGAGCAGTCGTGCGCGATCTGATTATCGATGATGGTGTCGCCGATCGCGGCCATCGCACGAATATGTTTCAACCGCAATTTCGCGTGACGGGTGTTTCCTGTGGTTATCACCGACAGTATCGGGTGATGTGCGATATTAAGTATGCTGGCGGATTTCGCGATCGTCGCTAGTTACTAATTCAGCGTGAGTTAGGGTGAAGAGATCTTTACTGCAAAAATTACTAGTGTGGTAGAACCCGGATCTGGGGGAGGCTGTCTTGACTGAAACGCACGCTGAGGAGACCTCAGCGCGATTTCAGTCGCTTCCCCCAGACCCCCGTTGAGGGGCGGCACCCCGCTCCTCAAACTCCCCTGCACAAGGGTTGGTTTATGGGTAGCGTAGCGCGCTTCGCATTAGCTTCGCACTGTGGGTCGATCTGTGGGTTGGGGTTGATTTGTCGGGGACGGTTCCGAAACGAGGCCAGGAGTTATTAATCGGAAATCGGCGTTGCTGAATTGAGGTATGATTCGCCCTGACTCCGCCCTCGCCTCCGGCTCTGGCTCCCCTCTCTCAAGCTTGGGAGAGGGGCTGGGGGTGAGGGCAAAATCTACGCTTCATACCTGAATTCAGCAACGCCGGGAAATCCTTACCCCGAACTAACGTTAAAACCAGCAACTAGCCACTAGCCACTAGCCACTAGCCACTAAATCACTAGTAACTTTGTGTTGATGCAAGATATGAGAATGCTTATTTCTGCTTGACTTCAGACTCAACTGCACGAATCATTTCCATCGCACTTTGATATTTAGCCAGATCGCCACTTGCCTTAAATAAACCTGCCGCGCGATTGAGATCGGCGATGGCTTTGGTGCGATGGCCCGCACGTTCGTGGGCGATGCCGCGATTGAGATAAGCCAAGGCATAATTGGGCTTGAGTGCGATCGCCCGATCGAAATCGACTAGCGCGGCAGCACTATTGCCCAGATCGTCGAGATTGTTACCTCGATTCATATAGGCAGCGGCATATTGAGGATCGATTGCAATGGCAGCGGTATAATCGGCGATCGCTGCTGTAGTTTTACCAGTTTTCGCTAGAGTAGTGCCGCGATTGTAATAAGCATGGGCAGATTTGGGATCGAGCGTAATTGCTTTGCTAAAATCGGCCACTGCACCAGGCAGATCGCGAATGGCATCTTTCGTATTGCCGCGTTCGATGTAAGCTTGAATGTATTGGGGGTCGAGTTCGATCGCCCGATCGAAGCTGACGATCGCTTGTATCAAATTTCCGGCTGCGACCGAACTCAATCCTTGCTGGTATTGACTTAGCGCGTTAACGGCCTTGATTTTTCCGGTACCGATAGGCTCGTTAGTTACCAGCGTCACGGCCCGAGTTGGCTGCGACTGGAAGCAAATCGCGGCGATCGATCCCACCACGATCGCGCGCATTGTTATATTTAGATGTTGCCGCATACCACTCATCCCTACCCATCTGGTTAATCGTCCTCATCTTTAGAATGCCTTCTCAATTGCCGAAAGGTATCGGTACAAAAGCATAAAAATTGTAAAGATAATAGTTTCTATTTGCGATTAATGACCGATCTCTGGCTCCAGCTCCAGTTTACAGCCGCCGCAGCACTCTAGCGGGGATCGCGATCTTTGCCTATTGAGGTCGCGATCGATGATAATTAAGTATTGTTAACCACATTTCATGTAAAGCCCGGTGAATAACCAGAGTACTGTCTCCGATACCAAGCGCAATTTCTACTCTCAACATACTCGCCCGATCAATTCGATTTATCGGCGGGTAGTGGAGGAATTAATGGTAGAAATGCACTTACTTTCTACCAATGTTGATTTTGCCTACAATCCGATTTATGCGCTGGGTGTAGTCAGCAGCTTCGATCGGTTTATGACAAGTTATCGTCCCGAAGGCGATAAGCAATCGATCTTTGTCGCGCTCACGCAATCGATGGGTGGCGATGCCCAGAAATACCGCGATGATGCCGCCGCCGTCCAAGAGTTTGCTCGGAGTATGCAGGAGCAGGATATCGTGCAGTGGCTGAGCGAGCCGACTAGCGATGGCATGGGCGCACAAGTCGCCGATCTCCTCAAAACGATCGCCAGCAACCCTAAATTTAAGTACAGTCGCCTCTTCGGGATCGGGATATTTACTATTCTCGAACAAGCTGCTCCAGATTTACTCAAAGATGAGAAAAAACGGGAAGCCGCGATTTTACAAATCGGTACAGCACTGCACTTGCCTACCGATAAGGTGCAAAAGGATCTCGATACCTATCGGAGCAACTTGGACAAACTCGTCCAAATGGAAGCAGTCATGGCCGATCTGGCAGAAGCCGAGCGCAAAAAACGCGAGCAACGAGCGCAAGAGAAAGTGGCTGCTGCCGCCAACTCTGCGCCCACAGCTACTACTGAAGTCTAATGCAGCTTGGATTCGCCCGTGACTCGCTCGCGGGCTATAGGGCTAGCCCCAAACAAATGTATTTGAGTGGACTCAGTTATTAATTTGCTCGGGCGAAGTTGGCTTAGCTCTAAGTGTCTCCATCCACGGTAAAAATAGCTCCTGCAACTCGGTGCGACTGACAATTAAACTCGGTAGCGCATAATTTTCATAATCTCGACCTGCGATCGCTGGAAAAGTCGGTTCGTCGCGTAACGATACCCACACCCCTCCAGCCGCATGGAGGATCGCCCAGACTGCGGCCACATCCCAGATTTTAGGAGTAGCTTCGACTCCGCCCAAGCTCGTGCCAGCTGCCACTGCCAAGAAATTGTAGGTAGCCACCCCGAGCATCCGAATCTTACACGGAAATCCCGGTTTCCAGACCTGAATGCTGCGCGCGCACAAACTAAAGAACTGATTGCTCCCTGGCTCGTCCTGACTGACATGAATCGATCGATCGTTCAAATACGCTCCCGTCGGTAGATCTAAGCCAGAATTTCCCGCCCAATAGCCGTGAAAAGCCTGGTTTATCGGTGGGAAATATACATAGCCAAATACAGGCTCACCATAGTAAAGTAACCCGATCGAAATTCCCCACAATGGAATCCCCCGCGTAAAATTTGTCGTGCCATCGAGCGGATCGATAATCCATGTCCATTGGGCATCGGTGAAGCGGTGTTCGGCTTCCTCGCTAAGGATCGCATGTTCGGGAAAAGCAGCGGCAATACTCGATCGAATTTCGGCATCCGCCCAGCGATCCGACTCGGTAACTAGACTACCATCGGCTTTTTCCAATCCCTGCACGCGGCCAAAGTCCAACAGTAATTGCGCGCCTACTCGCTTGGCTGTAGTGCTAGCAACTTCTAAGATCCGATCGCAAAATTCCATCTTGAGGAAATTAAAGTAGTGAATAAAATGAGACGATCTGAGAAGAATACGATTGCGGTTTGGATAGAATCTCGATCGAAATAATGTTAGCCGAGCGTACCTTCGACCCGCACAATATTATACTTTAATTATACCAATCTCGACCGATTTGTTTACAGCATGTAATGCGTACTTTAATCAAGTCGATTTTGATATAATTTACTAAAATTCAGCAATATAGCTGAGATAATTCAAGTCAACCAGTCCATCTGGAATAGAATATCTAGACGCGCATCAGTCTTTTTGCTTAACCGATCCCCATTTAGTTGTCAAACATAAAATCTAGACGTACTATAAAAGTAATTACTAAACTCATCGAGAGTCAAACAATTAGTCGATCGATTGCGAGTAATTAAGCCCAAAAATTAGCAATAGCACCGCCTGTATTCCAGCTTGTTGGAGTATTGCTGTTAGCGATATCAAACCATAATAGATATTCACCATAGGTTTGTTCTTGGTGTCTAGAAGATTATAGAATAGATATCGCTCCAGAGGCTCGATCGAAAAAATAACTCGTTAACTTTATCGATCTATAAAACAATCTAACGACCGAGAGTTAATACTCTGTGACTATTGTTTTAGAGCAACTTAGTTAAACGAGCCAATCACAAAAAATACTTTTTTCATTATACCATTGATTTGCAAAAAAGGAAGATCCAAATTATGAATTTCTCAACTAAATTTGCGCTCGCGCTCGTGGCTGGTACTACTACTGGCACGATCCTCTATCCAACGCTCGCTTCGGCAGATCCGACTACTGGTTCTACTGCAGCGGCAGTATCGATCAAATTCCAAGATTGTAAGTGTGGCCCAACCAGTGGCAACTTCTCGATCGATCCTGGTAGCACGGCTAAAGGTAGCGGGAATGGAGTTCAAGAACTCTCGGCTGCGGTAGCTACTGGCGAAACCAAAGCCAAGGCTAATTCTGAGAGCACTAAATTCGGTACCAATGCTAGTGCGGAAGGCTATAGCAAACCTGTAACCTTCAAGTACGTAACTTATAGCGATGTTACCAACAAGGAATCTTCTTCTGAGTACGCTTATAACAGCGAATATAAGAAAGAAGCCGCGATCGAATTTGCTGCCAATCAAAAATATAACGAGTCTAGTTCAGAAACCGAAACCAAGAAGGGAGAGACCGAAAAATACAACAGCTCTAGTTCTGGCAGCGTAAAACTTGAGGCTAGCTTTGATGCTAGTGCTAAAAAAGACGGAAGTGGTAGTAAAAGCAGTGAATCTACTGTAAATAAATCAGGAACTACGTATGAATATACTGGTTCCTCGGCTGGACTGAGCTACATCCCAATTATCAAATAGTAGCTAGAGATCGATCTATTCATCTTCTAGAGACTGAGTGAGATCGATCTCCTTATCTCAAAAACATAGACTATTTATCCATCTCTAGTAACGCACGTTCTAGGATGGATATTTTTGTCCGCGATCGCATGGCTTGCCTTTAGTCAGCGCAATTAGGTAATTGCGGGAGAAAATCTCATGTTACAGCCACAAGTACGCGTTCTATTACTTTTACTTTCTAAAGCTAAATTTATTTATTATCCACTTTCGATCTTTGCTTGGTTTGTGGCGCTCGCGACTCCCACTGCTAGCGCGAGCACCCCCGCGACCGAGCCAGATCCAGATCGGTTTGACAGCGATAATCTGTCCTCAAGTCAAATATTCGATCGAGCTAAAGCTGCGGCACGGGTTGCCACTACCGCAGTCAACGAACCAGTAGCAACACCACCAGTACCGCAACCACCCGCCGAGCGCACGCGCGATCGAGTACCCGCAAAAACCGCTCCGACACCTACTGTAACCGTGCCACCACTGGCGGGGCAAATTGCCCAAGCAACGACAACTCCCATTCCCCTCCCATTCTCCCTGCCGATTCCAATTTCGCTGCCCATTTCACTGCCCCTAACTCCAAATCCAACATTTTCCACCCAAAGTATCAATACGCCGATTAACTCGATTCTCACACCCGAGTTAATCGTCCCGCCAAATAATACACCAGCCGTTGTATCCCCCAACGCCCCAGGCGCACCCAAACCAAACACGGTGCGCGATCCCCGCTTTATTCTCCCACCACGCTTACTCGATCCCAATACCGTCGATCCGTTTTCCAACCAATTTATCCTCAATGGCGATAAAGTCTCGCAAGGCACTGGCACCGTTGTTAAGACGGGATTTGAATCGGGAAACTTTCGGAGTAGCGACCTCAACTTTAATGTTTACAAGGTCATTGGGGTCGAAAATATCCAAAGCGTTACCAGCGATAGCGTCGTTCGGGTAAGTAGTAAAATTGAGTCTGTCGGCGTGCGGAGTGTCGATCGCGATCGCAATATCGTCGCGACGGTATCTAAACCCCAAACATTACTGGGAGTGCGCGAGCAAATCAGTCTCGATGCCGACTGTCTCGATGGTTCGGGACGCATTTGTACGTTTCTCCCAGGGATTACGATCGATGAAACCAATCTCAATCGGCAATTACAGCCGACGAATGTAAATTTCACCTCGCAATTTGGCGAGGTGCTGACTCCCGCATCGGTAGCCGCAATTAGAGAGCCAGGATTTCAAGGCGGCGCAAACGGACAGCTAGCCGGGATCGACTTAAATATCCCCGCCATCGGCTTGGTGCAAACCCCCTGGTCGACAAATCCCACGCTCACGGGCGGTCGGCGCGAAGATATCAGTTCGGCGATAGCGGTGAACTACACCCGGATGAATCAAAATTTTGCCACCAATGGTACCGAATCGGTAATCGGACGCACGATTCGCTCGGCAAACTATATCAATATCGATCGCAATCAAGAAATTAACGCTGGAATTCAAGCCCTCGGTCAAGTTTTACCCGAGTTTCAGCCCAGTATCGCCCCCGGCAAGCCAGGAGCGCGGATCGTTGTCAATCCCAATCTCTATCGCGCCGCCAATGCACTAAGAATTCCCGATAACAGTCAGACTGTCTATCAAGCGGGGACAGGTTATGCCGCTAGTCAAGGTAAAGACCCCAAAATTCCCCCTGGAGCCAACCACAATGCTCTGTGGCTCGGTTTATCGCCGGTAGTCGATCGGGAACTTGTCCGCGATTATTATTACAATACTCGCCGCGACCCGCAGATCGTCAATAGCGGTGGCGGGGAGGGCGGTAGCGTTCCGGTAGCGGTAAATCTCAATAACTTCGGGTTTAATTCGGGCAGCTTGCAAAATGCCTACGGTCAGGGCTATGTCACCGTCTACAATCGGGATGTCGATCGCGTTGATGTCGAGACACTCCGCCAGCGGACTGATTACTATCCCCACCTGAGTTTTACTGGGGTCAGTATGGGTGAAAATAACCTATGGCGGTATTATACCGGCGCGATCGTCAGTCTCAACGCACCCTCCAAAGTCAACCAAAATATCAAAGCCTATGTCGGTACCGATTTTTCGGTAGTCAATCCGCGCGGGTTTAGTTTCGGTGTCGGTGGGGTCGGCTATCTCAATCCCGATCCGGAATATGCAACTCAACTCTATGCCAATGCCAATCAATCGATCGGGTTGGGCGCAAATCCCCGCAATAATCTGACGCTGGGCGTAAATGCCAATTATATCCCCGATGGCGTTATCAAGATCCAGTCGCTCCCCGTACGCTCGGCTCAAAGTTTTGTCAGTGCGGGGATGAGCGTCAATCTGGGCGATGTTTCGATCGGCGGGACGCAATTTTTTGGTAGTATTTTGCCAGATGCCGTCGATACTAAAACAATAGTTAATGTCGGCTGGAAAGTAACCGATCGATTGAATGTCGGCGCATTTTATACCCTCGCCGATCGAAATATTTCCACCAATCCCTATGGGGCTAATCTTAGCCTCGCACTCGATCCTAGCGCCAATTCTATGTTGTATCTAGGCTGGAATGCTGCGGAGATCGATTTTCGCCGCACCCTCGGCCCTAATTCTAATATTTACCGCGATAATACTTTTACGTTATCGGTACGTTATGGATTTTAATAGCTAACCCAAATTGCGATTTAGTTCGATCGATAAGCTGCGACAAATCCGAAACACCTCAGCACTGACAATCGGACAGGGAGCATCCCACTTTTCATTCAGGTAATGAGAGAATAATTTCAAAGCCTTACAAAATATGGGGTTGACAGCTAGTAGCTTTTATCCATTTAAAAAAGTGGGATGCTCCCAATCGAACATTCCTCAAATCGGACATTTTTCAATAAGGTTTGACGAGCGATAATGTCAATAATTTCAATGTATTGGGTAGTGACATCGGATTGACAACAATGCCCTAACTCTGTTGAATGCTCGGAGCCACGGCTAAGTCATTTGCTCCTGATTGCATTGCGGCAATCTCGGCTGGAGTCCAGGCATGGGTAGATCGACATTGATGAGCCACTAACAGTCCCCACAACCCACGCTGATTGAGCACTGGAACGACAAGATTGGCGCGGACGTGAAGTTCGCGCAGGAACTCTCTATGGCAATCAGCGATCGGTTCTACTTCGATATCGGCGACTGCACGCGTGCGTCCAGCTTCATAGAGTGCGGCATAGTCGCCATTAAAACATTCATCGGGGCCGCTCGAACCCATAATCGAGAATTTTTCATCACTTAATGATTCAAACGTCACTCGTCCCGACCATTTGTAATAAAAATAATATAAAACGATCCGATCGGCATCGAGTTTAGATCGCAAGCCATCGGTAGTTGTTTGGATTAAAGTATCTCTAGCTAAATCTTTTCGCAAGCGATCGAAGATTCTTTCTAAGGCTATATCGGACATAATCTATTTGTTATTTGTGGTATGTAGCTTAGTTAAATAACTAAATATCTTTGCAGCGTTCGTCTATTTAGATATTATCGAAGATTTGATGCGCCATTGCTAGTTTAGAACAATGCAAAATATCGATCCGATCGCCATTACGTTTGAGTAATACCGCTTGATTACGATCGCTACCAAAGCCGCGATCTGGTAAGTCTACGGGATTAGTCACGATCGCATCTAATTGTTTACGGTGTAGCTTCTCTAGTGCTGGAGTAATAATATCTCCAGTCTGAGCCGCAAATCCAATTAATTTTTGATGCGGCTGCTTGCGTTTACTCAAGTCGGCAATAATATCGGGAACTGCAACTAATTTGAGTTCGGTTGGGAGCAATTTTTTGGGTAACTTCTCACTACTATAACTAGCTGGCTTCACATCAGCAACCGCCGCAGACATGATTACTAGATCCGATTCTGTAAAGTGAGCTAGCATTCGATCGTGCATCTGTTCGCTAGTAACTACAGGCACAGCTTTTATCATGCCATCGATCGGCAGATCTGGCAGCGTACTATGTACTAAGGTAACGATCGCGCCACGATGCGCCGCCGCGCGCGCGAGTGCCAATCCCATCTTCCCCGTCGCTGGATTGCCCAGAAACCGCACCGGATCGAAAAATTCGCGAGTTCCTCCCGCACTAATTAAGATCCGCTTACCCATTAGATCGCGATGACCGCGAGTATGGAGCAGCGAAGTAATATAGGGTAAAATCTCGCTAGGCTCGGACATTCGCCCCATCCCAACTCGATCGCAAGCTAACAATCCCGGATCGGGGCCAGCCGAATGATAACGTGAATCTTGCCTTAACAAATCCCAATTGCGGCGCACGGCTACTTGCTCCCACATCTCAGTATTCATCGCTGGAGCGAGTAAAATCGGACAAGTAGAAGCCAACACGGTATTAGTTAAAAGATTATCTGCTAATCCATTGGCTAATTTCCCCAGTGTATTTGCAGTGAGTGGGGCAATTAAAAACAGATTCGCCCATTCACCCAACTCGATATGTAACGGACGTTGGTGGATCGGTTGCCAAAAATCTCGATCGGTATAAGCTGGGTGACGCGATAGCGTTGCCACAGTCAGCGGCGTAATAAATTGCTGCGCGCCATCGGTGAGGATTACTTTTACCTCAATTCCCGCCTTAAATAAGCTAGAAATTACCTCACACACCTTATACGCCGCAATTCCACCACCAATCCCAACAAGAACTCGCATTCTCACATCTTGCATCAAAACTAAGTTACTGTTTTAGTGGCTAGTGGCTAGTAGGGTGGGCACTGCCCACCAGCCAGGTTCTAGGCATTATCTATCTAAACGATCGAAATAATACTCAGGAAAAGTTAGTTCCTAAAGTAAGATTGAATAAATATATCCAAACTCTAGAAATAAAGCAATAAGTTATGGATGGTGGGCAGTGCCCACCCAGCCCTTTCAATGTAGAAAATAGCTAGATCTGAACCTCTGATGTCATCAGGGTTTAGGAGGTTGACAACAATCGAGCAGTGGAAACATGTCGATGGTTGGAATTAACAATTAAAGGCGGTCGCTTCTTCTTGTCCCCCCTGGTAGCCTTGAGAAAACGTTTCAGATGAACATGGTGGGCAAGGTGCTGTAGCACTGCTCCCATTTGTCCAATTGAAAACGTCTCAAAGGCTTGCCAATGAGGATCTGGAATCGAAATCATCATCCCCCGATAAATACCTTGAACTTCATCCACTAGGTAGTAATCAGATAAGCCAGCCTCGATTTTACCAACTCCATGAACACTGCCCAAAGCAGCTCTAATAGTTGCCAAAATGTTATAAGTAGCAAATGCCATAGCTAGTGAAAACAAAGCTGCTTTGGGATAAGCTAGAGTTTGAATTTCGCCATTAAAGTTCTCCGTTACTGTTTGAAATAAGGTTTCTACACTCCAGCGGGCTCGATATAACTGGGCAACCTTGGCTGTATCAGCCACGAGTGGCAATAAATTTGTCAAAATGGCGATTTCGCTGTCCTTGTCTCGTGTTTGCTTAAATAATTTAACGACGATTCTGCGACATCTTAGCAGTTTTTCTTGATAACAGATCTCAATTTCTTGCTCGAAAATATCTCCAGTGTCTGTTTGACCTGCTGCCTTTAAATCACTCACTTCTTTCCAGCCTAGTGAGCCATGTTGCCGAATCACAAAGAATGCTGAACGTTCAGCAATTGTAGTTAGAAATTCCCCTGTACAAAAATTGCGGTCTCCCGTCCAAATTTGATTTGGTTTCACCGCTGCTAATACTTCCTTAAATCGGCTTCGTTCTTGAGCATGTCCATCTTCGATGGGAAATATATCTACTACCAATTTGGAGATTGGGTCTAACACCACGAGCATCTTGCCTGGTAGTGCTTTTGCGGCAAATAACCGGATGGCATCTAATCGATGGTCTGTTCCTGCTAAACAGTTTCCATCCACTATTCTCATTTCGTATCCTGGACATGGATGTGGCTGTTCTCCACCGATGGTGTGAACAAGCTGTTGTAAGTCCTGTGCGGTTTCTCTGACTAAGGCTTGACTTACTTCTATTTCCACTCCATTGAGCTTGTTGTATAGTGCAGTCGTACTGATACTCAGCTCGACTGCTTTGGCTTTATAAGCGGCGTTAACTGATTTTTGAATGCCACACACCACCAGACTCATTAGATCTACTTGGCTAGAGAATAGTAAATCTCTTTGGTATTGGACTTTGGCATGAGTGGCAAATAATTTATCCATCCGGTCTGCTGCAAAGATTCGCTCCATTAGTCCCCTTGCCATCACGGTGACTGGACTCATCTGCACAAATTGGTCGAAGATGGAAGCTAGCATTTTGACACCCAGATTTGTTGAATATGTGCAAGAATACACCAGAACCTTTGCCTATACTTTCTTTGAGCGTAATCTTTTTGAGTGTCACTTAATTGTCATTTTTGTCACATTGAAAGGGCTGGCAGTGCCCACCCTACTTTCTAAACCACTAGCCACTAGCCACTAGCCACTAGCCACTAGCCACTAGCCACTAAATTACGCCTCGTCATAAGCTTCCAGATCGAGCAAATGAATGTAGGGTTCGACTAAATCTGGGCGTTGAAAAGCGATCGCGCGTAAGAAATGCCAATCCTGGAGACCATCAAATGGGTTGCCATAATCGTCGCTCTCCAACCGTAGTGCGAGTTCTTCTACTTCCTCGGTAGTTAGGTTGGGAATACTATTCCGTTTAGACATCTCGATTGTGGTCATAGATCGAATCTCCCGAACGAGTTTAGTCGAATGTAGCAGCTATATCTAAATTTTAGCCTTCTTCAACTATTATTCCCCACAAAAGACGGTTCGATCGACAAAACTACTCATAACTTAAGCTTTGCCAGTTACAAATTGCCGGACTACTTGCAATACCTCTGGCACGATCGAGTGTCCCATGTCAAATTCCCGATACTGCACATCCACGCCCCACTGTGTTAGCACTTCCTGGCTTTTGCGCGCAGCCGCTATCGGGACGACATCATCTTGCCTGCCATGTACGATCAGTACTGGTGGTGCATCTTGTGGCGGTGTCACCCGATTTTGATGTAAATAACCGCTGAGGACGATTAGCCCTGCTACAGGCAAATCTAGTCCGATTTCCAACGTCATCGCCCCACCTTGAGAGAACCCAGCAATCCAAGTTCGATCGAGTGGGATACCTGTAGATGCTGGCAAAGACTCAATCCAGGTTGTCAAAACTTCGCGACTAGTTGCTAATTGGGTGATGCTGCGATCGGTCAATTGACCCGCACCTGTAAAGGAATACCACATTTTCCCATCCTCGCTATATTCATGGTCGAAGAGGCCATTTGGGAACAAGAATTGGTATTCAGGTAGATTGAAATACGGTACGAGATCGCCAAGATCTTGATTGTTGGCACCCCAACCATGTAAAACCACGATCGTCCCAATCGGCGCATCGGTGCGAGCGGGAACGAAAATAATATCGAGTTTAGGATCGCGATCGGTTTGATTCATAGGTTCAATCAATAGTTTCGGTTAAATTTCGTAGTGGAGCAAAAAACTCGATCGGGCTACTTTTGGCGGGTATTTATGCCCTAATTCGTACTATAGTGGAGCGTCTAGAAATAAGTAACCCCTATCCCTTGGTAAAATTATGGCACTACTACGCCTCGTTCAAAGAGCTAGCATTCTCGCTGGGATGACTTTTGCTGGTCTGGCTGTTTACGGCACTCCAGTTCACTCCGAAGATTCACTGTATTGTGTCACCGCTAATAATGGCAAAACTGAGATAAGTTGATTTAAAAGCGACCGCGATTTGATAAAATTCATGTATCTGTCGATCGCGATCTGTAGGATCTGTAGGGGTGCCCCTTGTGGGTACCCTCATCGATGCGGGGTAAGCACGAGGCATTACCCCTACAGGTTATTTGTGGGTTTTAAGGATAAGAAAATGATGATATTGTCGATCGCATGTGTGGATGTTGAGATTTACAGATTCACGCGATCGCAATTTAGCCCGATCGATGATGTTAGAATTGTGATACATATTCCTTATCTAACCGATCGATTTCAAAAATAAGTACAAAACATACCAATATTTGTGATGTCTTCACACATTCAACAATTAGCCAGAATCACCCAAACACCAGGACAATGTGGTGGAAAACCTTGTATTCGGGGGATGCGAATTCGCGTCAGTGACATCTTAGAAATGATGGCTGAGAATGTATCTGCGGAGGAAATCTTGACAGACTTCCCCGACTTAGAGCCAGAAGACATCAGAGCCTGTCTCCTATTCGCTGCCCGTCGTACAGAATTTCCCCGTCTCACTGCATGATAATTTGGATTGATGCACAGCTACCACCAACCCTAGCAGCATGGATAGTTGAAACTTTTGGAGTTACTGCGATTTCCCTCAAAGAATTGGGGCTGCGTGATGCTAAAGATATTGAAATCTTTGAAGCCGCCAAACAGCCAAACCTCGTAATCATGACTAAAGATAGCGACTTTGTTGACTTGGTTTGTAGATTAGGATATCCACCTCAAATCCTCTGGCTTACCTGTGGTAATGTGACAAATCAAAATTTAAGAAGATTGCTAACTTCAACTTTTCTTAATGCTATCTCGCAACTCCAGCAAGGGGAAACTGTCGTAGAAATCGGTGAGTAGATTGTAGGTTGAGTTGAGGCGCGAAACCCAAAAAACGTAGAGAGTGAATGTGTGGATGTTGGGTTTCGCATTCGATCGACCCAACCGACAGATCTAATCGTTATATAACAAGATTTTATAAGTCTCTGCTGTCGGTTTGGTGGCTTGAGCTACTGCTTTATCTAAATCTTTGAGATGGTATCGATCGCTAATCAACGCATCCACATCGATCCGATGGTTGAATACTAGATCTGCGGAGAGCGCCTGAACGCGGAATGACGAACTATAACTCCCCATCAAATCGATTTCTCGGCGGTACAATACATTCGGATTGATTGGAATCTCCAACTCATCGGGGAACTCCGCAAAAAATAGAATCTTCCCACCCTTGCGCGTACAATCCAAGGCTTGGAAAAACGCTTTATCGCTGGGGACTGCGAGGATGGCAGTATCTACGCCCAACCCACCAGTTAGCGCGTGAATCTTGGCAGTGAGTTCCGGATAGCGTGCATCGAAAGCCGCCTCTGCGCCTACGGCTAATGCCTTCTCTACCCGCGCTGGAATGAGATCTGTCGAAATCGCGCGCGCGCCAAAATGTTTTACTAACATGATAAACATTAATCCGATCGGCCCAGCACCCGTAATTAAAACCGTATCGCCAGCTTGAATATTTGCTTTTTTGACCGCCTTGAGACAGCAATTCGTCGGCTCGACAAAACTCGCTTGTTCGTCGGTAACGAGATCGGGAATCGGAATCAAACCACCATTGCGAACGATGTGTCCTGGCACTTTGACATATTCAGCAAAACCCCCGCCACTAGGTGCAAATCCAGCGGTAGTCGTGACATTTTTATAAACGTCGCACATTGAAAAATTTTCGTGGAGGCAGTAACTACAGTGCATACAGGGAATATGGTGCATCACTACCACCCGCTGTCCGACTTGCCAATCTTGGACATCGGTACCTACTCGATCGATAATTCCTGCTGTCTCGTGTCCGAAGATCCGGGGTGGTTCGTAGAGCGGATAAAGAATTTTTTTGATGTCCGATTGGCATAGCCCAACTACTTTAACCCGCACCAATACCTCATCTGCTGCGATTTCCGGTACTGGCACATCTTCATAACTAAGCTGATTGACTCCCCGAAATACTTGCGCTTTCATTAAAAAACTCCTGATACGGTTGGGAACTGCGTCTTTTTAAAGCGCTAATGAAAAATTTATCCTGCTTGAGACTCCTAGATATTAGGAAGAGCAGATGACTATTCTCAATAGTATAGTTTCGGATGTGTATCTTGCTGTCAGCGGATGTCTGAAATTAAATATGCACATTACCCACTACTCGATCTTAGCCCACTGATATAGTTCTTAGTCTACGTAGATGGACTTCGTCTAGCTAGAATTTATTCGCCTCTTCCTTTGCCAGGTGTCGATAAATACCGATCGAATCCAAGATATTGCCAAATTGCCGGAATCGATCGCGGAGTTACCAGTTAGTTACCGCTCAAGTACTGTAAAATCTTTCCAGCGATATCAGACAAAACATGGATCCCCAATTAATTGTAAATGGCATTGCCTTGGGTAGTATTATTGCCCTCGGTGCAGTTGGCTTAACTTTGACAGTTGGCATTTTGCGACTGTCAAATTTTGCTCACGGTGACTTGATGACTTTGGGAGCATATATCGCCTGGATGCTAAATCATACCCAGATTCCCGGTTTGAATAATATTTGGGTATCGATGTTGGTGGGTATTCTCGCCACGATTGGGGTCGCGCTATTGACTGAAGCGCTGTTGTGGAAGCGAATGCGGCGCGTGCGGGCAACCTCGACGACGCTGGTGATTATTTCGATCGGGTTAGCGTTATTTTTGCGAAATGGGATCTTACTAATTTGGGGTAGTCCTTCCAAAAGATATAATCTACCCGTCAGTGAAGCGATCGATTTCTTTGGGGTCAAACTAGAGTTTTATAAATTAGTCGTCCTGGGTTTAGCCATCCTGGCGATTGCTGGCTTACACTTTTTGTTACAAAATACCAAAATCGGTAAAGCGATGCGTGCGGTAGCCGACGACGTGGATCTCGCGCGCGTAACCGGGATCGATGTCGAACGCGTTGTCTTGTGGACTTGGGTGATTGCGGCGGGTCTGACCGGATTGGGCGGTCAAATGCTGGGCTTAGTTACCGTCATTCGTCCCGATATGGGGTGGTTTTTGATTTTACCGATGTTTGCCGCAATCACCCTGGGCGGCATCGGCAATCCTTATGGTGCGATCGCGGGCGCATTTATTATCGGGATCGCCCAAGAGGTATCCGTCCCGATCGTTGGTTCGCAATACAAACTCGCGATCGCGCTGATTTTAATGGTGTTGACCTTGCTATTCCGTCCGCAAGGATTGTTTAAAGGGACTGCGTAGCAGGTAGGAGATGGGAGATGGGATTGGGATCGTAGATCTACCCACCCCACCTTAAAGGGTACTCCTATCTTGAAAAGGTGCTTCACTTGGGGAAACCCCAAGACCACTGGGCGAGTCACCCGACCATCAGCACTTTTCGCTCCTCGGACCTCATTTTAGGACTTTTTCGAGCGCCGATATCAGTCGATCGACACTATCTTTGCGACTGTTATAACCCATCAACCCTACCCGCCAAACTTTACCCGCTAATTCACCCAAACCGCCACCGATTTCGATATTATGCTCGGTAAGTAACTGCCGTGCAATGGCTTTGCCATCGACACCATCAGGGATGCAGACAGTCGTGAGCGTAGGTAACCGGAATTGCTTTTCGACGTGCATTTTCAGCCCGATCGCTTCTAAACTCGACCAGAGATACTCGACATTTTCCTGGTGACGTTGCCAACTCTTATCGATGCCTTCAGTTGCCACTAGTCGCAGTGCTTCCCGCAGCCCATAGTAAAGATTGATTGGTGCCGTGTGATGATAGACGCGCTCCGCACCCCAATATTTACCCAATAACAGCATATCTAAATACCAATTGGGTACCTTTGTCTGACGATTCGCTAGTTTCTCCATTGCACGCGGACTCATCGTAAATGGCGATGCCCCAGGCGAGCAGCCCAAGCCTTTCTGAGAGCAACTATAGGCAAGATCCACCCCCCACTCATCCAGGTGAATCGGCACCCCACCCAGGCTGGTTACGGTGTCCAACAGGAGCAAGCAATCATACTCGCGACAGAGTTCGCCGACACCTTCGATCGGTTGTCTGCACCCAGTCGATGTCTCGGCATGAACCAATCCCAGGATCTTCGGACGGTGGGTTGCCATTGCCGATCGGAGTTCGTCAAGTGAGAAATTTTGCCCCCAGGGCTTGGAGATTGTCTGCACCGCCGCGCCATAACGTCCTGCCATATCGACCAAGCGATTGCCAAAATATCCAGCGACCCCAATTAGCATCACATCACCAGGTTCGATGATATTCGCGATCGTGGCTTCCATTGCCGCCGAACCCGTACCACTGACCGCGATCGTGTGCGGATTGTCTGTCTGCCAGACGTAACGCAACAGCGACTGAATCTCATCCATAATCTGTAAAAATGCCGGATCGAGATGTCCCAATGGGGTCGTACTCATCGCCTGAAGTACAGTGGGATGAGCATTGCAGGGGCCAGGACCGAGTAATAAGCGATCGGGTACCACCAGCGGATCGAGTTCGAGCAGTTGATTGGTTTTGATGGCGATGGTTTGGGTCATACCTAGTTATTGAAAAAATAAAGTCACCTTCAATTATCGATCCGTTCTGACAGCGTAGCGATCGTTCGATCGCCTCGATCTTGTAACGATAAATTGCAAAATTTTAACTCGGTTCCGTTGGCCTAGCCTGCCAGAGGTAATCGTGCGGACAGTCTTAGATCGGATCTTAGTTACCATTTAAATAACAGGCGATCGTAAATCGAGGTGAATCGTGGCTTTACAGGTAAATGTCGGCCCCGCAGTGCTGACGATAAATCAAGGCAACACGTTTATGGTGACGCAGCTAGACGGGCAGATCGGTAGCGAGGGCGAACTCGGAGTGTTTGCCAACGATACTCGATTTGTGAGTTATTATGCCATTTTTGCTGACGGTCAACCTTGGGTGCGATTAAATTCAGCAACGACGGCCTATTATGCCTCGCGCGTCTATCTTACCAATCCAGCAATTGAAACCGAACGAGGCACGATCGCGTCAGGCACTCTAGCATTGACCTTAAATCGAATCGTTAGTCATGGGATTCATGAAGATATCGATATCGTCAACCACGGATTGACTCCAGTTAAGTTTAATCTTGAAATAGCACTGCGATCGGATTTTGCGGATATTTATGAAGTCAAAGCCCATCGTTTCGTGCGCCGGGGAAATATCGTCACGACAGCGAATGAATCCGCGCAAGAATTTACTACCACTTATCACAATGGTGACTTTCATCGGAGCTTGAGCTATCAACTTCGCAATGCCTCTTCACCCCCACAGTCGGCGAACGGTCGGATTAACTTTGTCATCGAACTAGCAGCGGGAGCAAGCTGGCATACGTGCGGCTACTACATTCTCAAAATTGATGGCGAGGAGGATCGCGCGCCGATCACCCCGTGCGATCGCTTACCTCCAGAATTGGCAGCTCTCCAGCAGGAGTGGAAAGAGCAAACGACGCACATTAATACAGCTCAAGAAGAGATTTACCGTCTGTATCAACGATCGCTCGAAGATCTGAGTGCGCTCAGATTGCACGATCGCGACCTCGGAGACGATCTGTGGATTCCGGCGGCGGGAGTACCGTGGTTTGTCAGTATTTTTGGGCGAGACAGCCTGATTTCCAGCTTACAAAATATGATGGTGCAGCCGAAGTTGGCCTTGGGTAGCTTAAAAAAACTCGGGCAACTGCAAGCTACTGAAATCGACGACTGGCGCGATGCCCAGCCGGGTAAAATCCTGCACGAACTTCGCACTGGCGAACTGGCTTACTTCAAGCGTATTCCGCACAGTCCTTATTATGGAACTGCCGATGCGACACCGCTGTATCTCATCGTTCTCCACGAAACCTGGAAATGGACGGGCGATCTGAAGCTGTTGCAAGAGTATCGGGATGTGGCATTGCGGTGTCTGAACTGGATCGATCGATCTGGCGATCTCGATGGCGATGGCTTTCAGGAGTATAAATCGCGATCGTCAATGCCGACCGAAAATCAAGGCTGGAAAGATTCTGGCGATGCGATCGTCTATCCCGATGGTAAATTGGTCGAGACCCCGATCGCGTTGTGCGAGTTACAAGGCTATGTCTTCGACGCATGGATGCGGATGGCGGAAGTATTTGAAGCCCTGGGCGAACCAGATCGCTCGCTCGAATTACGCCGCAAAGCCAGTGAGTTACAACAACGCTTCGAGCAAGCATTTTGGTGCGAAGATCTCGAATATTATGCCTTTGCGCTCGATCGGGATAAACAGCCAGTCCGATCGATCGCCTCGAATCCCGGTCACTGTCTATGGAGCGGCATAATTAGTCCCGATCGTGCCAACAAAGTCGTCCAGCGGCTGATGGATGCCGAAATGTGGAGTGGTTGGGGCATTCGCACGCTCTCAGCCAAGCATCCGAGTTACAATCCCAACTCTTACCACTGCGGTTCGGTCTGGGCGCATGACAATGGCATTATCGCCCTCGGTTGCAAACGGTACGGCTTTACCACCGAAGTCGCCCGGATCGCTCGCAGTATTTCCGGCGCTGCCAGCCACTTTCAGCACTACCGCATTCCCGAAGCATATACAGGGATTCCCGCCGAACCAAATGCCTTTCCCGTGCAATATATCCAAGCCAACGTCCCCCAAGCTTGGGCGCTAGGCTCGATCTTTCATCTACTCCAAGCGATTCTCGGTTTGCAAGCCGACGCACCAAATGGTCGGTTGTACGTCGATCCCGAATTACCAAAATGGTTGCCCGATATTACCTTACAGCAACTGGCGATCGGCAATGCCAAGGTCGATCTGCATTTTTGGTTGGCAGATGGGAAAACTTGCTGGGATGCAGATGTGCGATCGGGCGAGATTGAGGTAGTACAAAGAGAAGGATCTGAAACTCGATCGCTTTAAGTTGAGTAAGACTGACTTAACGCGATCGAGATGATTTTAACGATGGAAAAATTTAGCGAGCAAATATAAAGTATCGAGGATCGTAGCGATCGATCGGATTACTTCCAAATATTTGAGGATGCGGGCGATAAGTTTCTTGTTCATTTTAGTTGAGGTTGGGAGTGGAATAAATTAAAAACGTCTTACTCAAATAATCTAATCTTTTAAACAGCGAGAATCGGCGCATTTATCCTTCATTTACTGCATCTTTGTCAGTCGAATTAAAGTGAAGCGATCGACGTAAAGTAAATCTGGGGTAAGCAAGAAATAACTATAAAATTAAATTGATGGATTATCTACATCATCCAGTTCGTAGCCATATCGAGCGAGAAATTGTTGCAGATCTGACTCAAAAGATAGATCGAGCAAATTTTCGGCTGTGACTCGTTGTTCTTCCAAATCCGATAACTCTACTCGACCATCGTAGAGTGCAACACAAAATTTACTGGGATCGTGGCGAGAACAGTAATAAAGTCCATCGACTCGATCGGGATGTCGATACAACGCTTGCGACCATGCTTGAGATATTTGATAGCTACCTGTCGTCAATCTTCCATCTGCGCCAATACGTGTTAATCCAGCACCCGCAAGATCGACTAACCTTAAATCTCGCTTTGGCGTAAGTGTCGATAAACATCTCGATCTTAAAAAGTCCGTACTCAGAATATTAAATTTATCCGGTTTTAAAGTCTCACGCAAAGCTGCATAGTAGTCTAATGCGGCATATAAAACACCATATTCTTTGCCAGAAGGGTCGTTAAATCGCCAACTAGGATCGGGGTTGAAATAGATAGCTCCGTAATTGATTTGATGAAGCCGGAACAGCACAGTCCTTCGAGCTAATACCTGGATTGGTAGAGCAACAGAGCCTTTGATATTAGGTTGAGGATGATTCCCTGGCTGTCCTTCCAATCTTAAATTGCGATCCTTAATGCGGCAATATTTTTCAGTGTATTAATATACCACACTAAGCAGCACCATGTTCGCCAAAACGTTGCGACAGAGCTATTACCCTATTTAGTTTTCCGGCTTTTAATCCAGCTAAAGGAGTTGGAAACTCCACACAGTCACTATCATTGAGCAGGAATGCAGCTCGCATCCACGGGCTATCATCGGGGAACGCTGCTAAAACTTCTGTTAATCCTGGTAACACCCGATAGAACCAGAGGCGTTTGGTTAGTTGCCATTTTGGATAGACATGTCTACCATCTTTGACTGGTAAACCGATGATTTTATCTGTTTGGCGAAGTTGTTCTAATTGCGGTTCGGTGATGCCAAGTAGCTTTGCTGCTTCACCGCTTAAATAATACCCCCCCTCAGCAGCAAGTAATCTCTCTTTGACTGTTGGAGAGCTTTTTACTGAAGTTGAAGAGTTTATGTTACTTACCGATTCAAAAAAACCGTTAAGGCTAGCTCTGTTGACCTCTTGAGTATGTGATTGAGTGGATCTATCTGCTTGCATATCACTCGTCTCATCCGATCTCGATCGGCTTTCCTATTTTTTATACTGGGTAGATTTTGCCCACTTATGCAAAATATATTTTTATTATTGGGCAGAGCCTGCTCATTTATGCATAATATACTCTTCTATCATCCTTACATTAATCGTTGATTTTAACTCATGAAGTAAAACTGATGTAAAATTGAAGCAGAGTAGAAAAGGATGTCAGAATATGGCAAGTACACTCAGCGCGTCAGAGCAGGGATTAGCAATCGTCGATCTAGCGCGACGACGGAAGGGTTGGAATAAAACAGGTGTACAGTGGCAACGTTTAGCGGCTATCTCTAAATCTACTCTAGATCGATTTTGGATGCGGAAGCCAATTCAGCGAGAGAATTTGCTAGCAATTTGCGAGGCGGTGGGTGTCGATTGGGAGCAGGTTATGGATTTACCTGCGATCGAGCCAACCAATATTACTCGGAAATCTAATCTAGCACACGTTAACCAGCCCGTGATTCTGGAGTTAGAGGAATTTGGGCAACAGATTTTTGATTGGTTTGGGGCGTTGGATTTTAAGTTTGAAGGATTGCCCAGACAGGAGGGGAAGTATGTCGAGTGGGTAATTCAGGTACCTGTCAGACGATCGAGATTCGATCGAGTGTTGATTCGTGCCACCATTCATGAAGTGGGTTTGAGCGATCTCGATAGTTTGCGGCGGGGTGTGGCGCAACTGCGGGTAAATGAAGGGTGGTTGGTGACGAATTTGTGGGTGAGTCAGTCGGTACGACAGGTTTTAATTAAGTCAGATGATGAGAATCTAACTTGTCTGACGTTTGATGAATTAATCGATCAGGATGCAAATTTTACGCCTTATTTAGAGTGGTTGGAGCGGGAGATTAAGAAACGGGAGATCGATCGCTATTATGTGGATTTGGGCTGTACTAAGGGTGAATTTGATGCCGATACACGGACGTTGCGGGGGACGAGTAAGTATAGTGTGGCGGATGGCGGGATCGATCGGTATATCGGTCGCTGGTTAGAAAATCCTGTCACCGAGCATGTGTCAATTTTGGGTGAATTTGGGACGGGGAAAACTTGGTTTGCGTTGCACTATGCGGGGAAATGTTTGCAGGCTTATCAAGCGGCGAAGTCAAAGGGGATGCCGCGTCCGCGTTTGCCGTTGGTGATTCCGCTGCGGGATTATGCCAAGGCGTTGAATGTGGAAAATGTGTTGGCGGGGTTCTTTTATACCCAGCATAATATTCGGCTCAATAGTGATGTGTTCGACAGGCTCAACCGGATGGGGAAACTGTTGTTGATTTTTGATGGTTTTGATGAGATGGCGGATAAAATCGATACTCAGAAAATGACTGACAATTTTTGGGAGTTGGCGAAGGTAGTTACAACCAATGCCAAGGTAATTTTGACTTGTCGCACGGAGCATTTTCCGACGGCGCAGGATGGGCGGGAGAATTTCAGCGGGGAGCGAATACCTTCGACGGCGAATAAGATTGCGGTGGCTCCGAAGTTTGAGACGTTGGAATTGATGAAGTTCGATGATGGGCAGATTCGGGAGGTGTTATCGCGGCGGACGAATTTGGCGACGGTGGAATTGGTAATGGCAAATTCCCAATTGCTGGATCTGTTGCGGCGGGCGGTGATGGCGGAATTTGTGTTGGAGGCTTTGCCAGAGATTGAGGCGGGAAAACCGATCGATCTAGCGCGGGTGTATCTCTATGCAGTGCGGCACAAGATGGAGCGGGATATTACGACGGGGCGGACGTTTACTTCGTTGGCGGATAAGCTCTATTTCTTGTGTGAGTTGGCGTGGGAAATGTTGAGTGAGGACAAGATGACGCTAAATTATCGGGAGTTTCCCGACAGGTTGAAGCTGTTATTTGGTCAGGAGGTGGAGTCGCAGAAGCATCTCGACCATTGGCATTATGACATGATGGGTCAGACGATGTTGATTCGGAATGATGATGGGGATTATAGTCCAGCGCATCGTTCTTTGTTGGAGTTTTTTGTTGCTTATAAGTTCGCAGCGGAGTTGGGTTTGTTGGCGGATGATTTTCTGGAGATGGCGCAGAATCAGTCGGGGATTGATGAGAGTTTACCACCAGAGTTTTATACTTGGTCGGATTATTGGCGGCGGGATGTAGATGATAAGGGGGTGCGGAAGTTAATTGCTCCTTTGACTGGGTTTGAACGGGAGCCGCTGGAGAAATTGCGGGATACTTTTGGAAAAAGTCCGTTGACTAGAGCAATTCTCAATTTGCTTTTGCCTGCGCTAAGTCTGGAGATTAAATATCGAGAATCAAATCAATTATTGGACTTGATTAAATCTACGAGGGCGAATGAATTTGGATATTTAGGGAGAAATGCAGCGACAGTATTAGTGAGCTTAAATTCTTTTCCACTGGAAAATACAAATTAACATTATACAGATAGTTATGAGTTGAATATACTCGATCGAACCCAACCCAAAACCCTAAAGTTATCTTAAACCATTGGGGTAAGCTGCTATGTTTGAATGGAAAATTCATCAGGATGAATGCCATGATTAACCCAAGTAATCGCTGCTTCGGCACTGGTCATTTCTGGCGTTACTCTGAGGATGTGGATATGTGCTGTAGAAGGACAGGTCATTTTGAGCAAGATTAGTGGTTCTCGCTGTTCCTGTTCCTGTTCCTGTTCCTGTTCATCTTCATCTTCATCTTCATCTTCATCTTCATCTTCATCTTCATCATAAAATATCTCAAAATTTTCAATTTTTAACAAGCTATACTCTCTCCAATTATCGATAAAAATAGCATCTAACTCTTGACAAATCCGTTCGCAGCCAATTTGCTGAATTAGCACTCTTCTAACTTCGGCATTTTCTTCATTTAATAACCATTGTGACTGCCACTCACTTAATTTTATCCAATAACGTCGAGATAAATCGACATTTAAAAATTTAACTGATTCTAATTTTTTTAGAGATTGCAGTATAGACAGATCGGTCAAAGGATTGCCACTAAGATTGATACTTTGAAGCTTAGTAAGTTTACACAGTGATTCTGGTAAGTTCTTTAGTCTATTATGCTCAAGGCCAAGACCTATTAGATTGGTGAGTTGAGCTATCGATATTGGTAACTCGGTTATTTGATTGTTACAAATGTCAAAATATGCCAGATTAGAGAGTTTGTCGATCTCTTCTGGTAGACTCTCTAATTGATTACTATTAAGGTTGAAATGTTCGAGATTTGTGAGTCGATCGATCCACACTGGCAGACTTTTTAACTGATTGCGATCGAGATTAAGATGTGTAATGTTGGTAAGCTGTCCGATCGACTCTGGTAGAATTTTTAATTGATTATTCCCAATGTTAAGTTGCCGTAGGTTAATGAGTTGACCAATCTGTCTTGGTAGGCTATCTAGTTGATTGTCATCAAGAAGAAGCCCTTTGAGGCTGATAAGTTGACCAACGGATTCTGGCAAGCTCTGTATCTGATTTTGACAAAGGTAAAGCCTTTCCAGGTTATTGAGTTGACCGATTGATTCAGACAGATATTCTAATTGATTATATTCAAGACTAAGATATTCAAGATTGACAAGTTGACCGATCGACTCTGGTAAATTATTCAGTTGATTTTGACTAAGGCTAAAACTTGTAAGGTTGACAAGTTGACCGAGCCATTCAGGCAGGTTTTCTAGTTTATTAGCATAAAGGCTAATTTTTTCAAGATTGACAAGTTGACCAATCGAATCTGGTATATTCTCAAATTGATTACCATTCAGAAAAATTTCTTTCAGGTTAGTGAGTTGACCGATCGACCCTGGTAAATGCTTCAGTTGATTGCTATTAAGAGCAAGTTTTTCTAAGTGAATAAGTTGACCGATCTCTTCGGGGATTATTTGTAGTCGGTTCATACCAAGGTAAAGAACTTCGAGATTAGTAAGTTGACCGATCTGTTTAGGTAAACTTTCTATTTCATCACTCACGAGGGTAAGTTTTGTCAGATTGGTGAGTTGAAATATCGATTCTGGCAGACTTTTTAATTGTTTGCCATTAAGTTTGATTTCGATCCAGTTTTCACGTTTTGCTCTAGCAATTAATTCTTCTAATTCTGATGTAGTCACAGGTTTACTCTTCGATTTGGGTGTCAATTGAGGCTTTGGTTTTATTGTTCCCTTCGTTGATGATTAATCATCACCAACGTCAAAGGTTTAACTCCTGCCCAAACTGATGCCCTCCTTGCATTGGGGTCGTTCTCCGACGATCGATAGGTGTTGGGATGGGAGGATGTGCAAATCGATGATGGTTGGATTCGATCGATTACCGCACGATTGAAATTGTTGGCGGTGTCTCACATCCAAACTCATGCTAAGCTCGGTCGAGTAGTTGCGTAGATCTACCCACCCCACCCTACGGGCACCCCTCCTTGGAGGGGATTTTTCACCCTAGTGGTAAGGAAGATGGTGATTGGGATGGATTCGATCGAGCGATCGCCATTTCCCAGTTTGCGTAGGTAGATTTGGCAACATGAACCGCGAATTCGATCGTTGGCGGTGTCGAAACCCATACTCATGCTAGGCTCGATCCAGTAGTTGCCATGAGCATAAATGTCCTACGACAACCTGACCAAAATCCTCGCCGAAAAATATCCATAACGCTTCGCCACCTGGCTCCTCGGCACACCGCAAACCAACGTCGAAATCCTCAAAACCGAACTGAGCATCGAACCTATCCGCGCCGACTCACTCACCTTTTTAAAAACTCACAGCCGCATCCTCCACCTCGAATTTCAAACTCGCTGGATCTCCGTTGGCGAAGCCTCGCCTCTGGCGTTACCACCGATAAACTTCCGAATGCTCGACTATTGGGTGCGGCTGTATCGACTCTATCGATTGCCGATTACTCAAGTCGTCATCCTGCTGTTACCGCCTGGGGAAGACACCGAAATCGAAACCACCTTTGAATTCGAGCAAACTCGCCACCAATATCGCGTTGTCAAAATCTGGGAAGAAGATCCCAGCCTGTTTCTAGCAGATCCAGCTCTACTACCATTTGCAACTCTGACAGCCCAGCCGACAGAGGAACTGTTAATACAAGTCGCCCAAGAAGTCAGTAAAATGGAACCAGAGGCACAGCGGCAAGAAGTGGCTAGCTATGTCCAAATTATGGCAGGTTTGCGATTCGACAAAACCCTAGTAAAAAGATTATTTCGAGAGGACATCATGCGGGAATCTGTTATTTATTAAGAGATCTTTGAGACAGGCGAACAGCAAGGCGAACAACGTGCCCTTCAGCGTGAAAAAACGTTGATCCTGCGTCTAATTGCTAGAAAGGTAGGGGAAGTACCTCAAGACTTGCAATCGAGTGTCGAGTTACTGTCGATCGATCGATTAGAAGCACTTGGTGAGGCACTACTAGATTTTAATAGCTTACAAGATTTACAAAATTGGTTGGGGATGACTTAACGATAGCGATATTTATGCTAAATCGGAAAATACCTCTCGCACAGCAGGATGGACGATTTTGCCCGATCGAACATTTACCCCTCTAGCTAAATTCAAATCGAGTGTCAAGGCATCTAAACCGCGATCGGCTAATTTCAGCACATAGGGCGCGGTACTATTATTCAAAGCTTGAGTTGCCGTCCAGGGAACCGCTCCAGGCATATTCGGTACGCCGTAATGTACGACTCCCGACTCGATATAGACTGGATTGGTATGCGAAGTCGGGCGGACTGTCTCGATACAGCCGCCTTGATCGACGGCAACATCGATAATTACCGATCCCGGCTGCATCTGGGCTACTAGCGCCGCAGAGACCAGAGTTGGCGGACGTTTGCCAGGGATGAGGACTGCGCCAATGACGAGATCGGCACTGCGGACGGCGGCTTCGATATTGTGAGCGTTGCTATATAGATAGGTGACGCGGGAACCGAAGATGGTTTCGAGATAGCTCAATCGATCGACATTTACATCTAGGATCGTCACCTGTGCGCCCATCCCGACCGCCATCCTGGCAGCTTCCGTACCAACGATCCCCCCACCGAGGATCGTGACTCGCCCTGGTTGTACGCCAGGAACGCCGCCGAGGAGTACGCCGCTCCCACCTTGTTGTTTTTCGAGAAATCTCGCGCCAAATTGAATCGATAATCTCCCCGCAATGATGCTCATCGGGGTGAGGAGAGGAAGTTTGCCATCAGGTAATTCTACTGTCTCATAAGCGATCGCGGTGATGCCACTATCGATTAAGTGTTCGGTGAGCGCGCGATTGGCAGCGAGGTGGAGGTAGGTAAAGAGGATTTGTTCTTTTTGCAAGTAGGCATATTCTGTCGTCAGCGGTTCTTTGACTTTGACGACAAGTTCTCGATTCCAGACTTCAGCCGCAGTGGCAACGATTTTCGCACCAGCCTGAAGATATCGATCGTCTGGAAAGCTAGAACCCGCTCCGGCATTAGTTTCAACGAATACTTGATGTCCGCGATCGACCAAAGCGCGGACGATACTGGGTGTCAATCCCACCCGAAATTCTTGGTCTTTGGTTTCTCTAGGTACCCCAACTTCCATCTTTTACCTACTCTTGAGTCAATAGCAATAGACAAGCGTGTCTATCTCCTTCAATCATAAACTTCGATTTCAGAGTTCGGGGTGGTAACTTATACTATCCACATACTGGAGCTACCGAATCGATCTCCGCTCGCTAAGTCTGGTATCGCCTAGTACAGTAGATCGCCGACACCGCCAATGATTTATACTTTTAGAGCAGCCTCTTAAATCACACTAAGAAACTGCTCAATTCCTCAGCCACTAGGCGACTCATTCCCGATGACGGTTGACGATCGATCTCAACATACCCAGAGCGAGTTTCAAAAATTGCAGTTGCGGCTGCAAACTCAGTGGCATAGCTTAGATGCACCGATCGACAACGATAGCGATAGCGATATTTTAGTCATTCCCTCTGTCAGTTTAGATGTAGATGAACTAGTCAAAGTCGAGGGAGCGATTCATTATGAAGAGCGGTTATTATTCTCGTTGATGCGATTGCGAAATCCCCGCACGCGGCTGATTTATGTGACCTCGCAACCATTATCGCCGATCGCGATCGATTATTATCTCCAGCTATTACCGGGAATTCCGTTCTCCCACGCGCGCGAACGGCTGCTGCTATTTTCCACCTACGACTATTCGCTCCAACCGCTGACCAAAAAAATCCTCGATCGTCCGCGCTTGCTCAACCGGATCGCGCAGGCATTGCGTCCCGATCGATCGGTGATGATTTGCTATAATTCCACCGCATTAGAACGCGATCTCGCCCTAAAATTAGATATTCCACTTTATGCCCTCGACCCGGATTTATTATATTGGGGCACCAAAGCCGGAAGTCGCCAGATTTTTGCTGAATGTGGATTGCCATTTCCGGACGGGAGCGAATTGGTATTTAATGCTGATGATTTAGCCGAGGCTGCTGCTGCGCTATGGGCGCGACAGCCACATCTATTGCGATTGGTGGTGAAGCTAAATGAGGGCTTTTCTGGTGAAGGAAATGCGATTTTGGATTTGCGATCGTTAGGCACTCCAGGCACTCATGCCGATAAAGTCCGCGCGATCGATGAAGCTTTCTCGCAGCTCAGTTTTCAGGGCAGGAATGAAACCTGGTCGAACTTCCAGGCTAAGATCGGTCATCTCGGCGCGATCGTCGAAGCCTTTGTCGAAGGCGAAGGCAAACAATCTCCCAGCGTTCAAGGGTCGATCTCGCCGACAGGGGTAGTCGAAATCGTCTCCACTCACGACCAACTTTTAGGTGGACCTGACGGACAAATCTTCTTGGGGTGTGAGTTTCCGGCGATCGATGGTTATCGCCTTCAACTCCAAGAGTTGGGATTAAAGGTGGGTGAAAATCTGGCAGCTAAAGGTGTTATCGAACGGTTTGGTGTTGATTTTATTGCTGTACCTACCGCTGATGGGAGGTGGGATTTAGAAGCGATCGAAATCAACCTCCGTAAAGGTGGAACTACGCATCCTTTTATGACCCTAAAATTCCTCACTAATGGTTATTATCGATTAGAAGATGGTTTATTTTATAGTCAGCAAGGCAAGCCCAAATATTATGTGGCCTCGGATAATCTCCAGCATCCCCACTATCGTGGCTTATTACCCAACGATTTGATGGATATTATCGCGCATCATCGCTTGCATTTCAATACAAGTACCGAGACGGGAACGGTATTTCATCTCATGGGTTGCCTATCGGAATTTGGTAAAGTGGGATTGACAAGTATCGGTAATTCTTTAGCAGAAGCTCAAGCAATTTATCGCCGAGTCGAGGAAGTTTTGGATCGAGAAACCCAAATCCTCGATCTCCAACCTGCCGCACCGATCGCTTGGAAATGTCGGTAGACAGTTGATAATTGACAATAGCTGTAAGTGGATCGCGCGAGAATTTTGACAGAGATTTGAACTCTAGATCTGATGGTAAAGGATCGAACTTATATACAATGTATACTACCGATCTCAGTGGTATAACGACCTGATATAGTTGTTAGGCTAAATTGTAAATATCGATCGAGTTAGTAACTATATGCAAGTCAAGCAAACGATTGTGAACGGATTGCGATCGCACATAGCAATCGCGGTAACGATATCGACGCTCGCGATCGCATTTTCTCTACCTAGCGGGGCTACTCCCAAACAATATCGATCGGGTTATGCTGCTGGTGCCGCAGTCGGTAAAGAATCTGGACAGATGGATGGCTCTGGTGAAGCGGGAACTAATGCGATGCACACCAATGCTACGTGCAGTATCGATCGGCCCAAGAGTAAAGATTACGATCGCGGTTATACTCTCGGATGTCGGACTACTTACGAACAAACTTTCGAGCGAGCGTACAAAAATCGCAAGCCTAAGAAATAATTTTAAGACTGAAATAGCAAATATATAGATCGAAATCGGCATCGATAGAGCAGCGATGATGCGATGATTTGACGCAAATTTGGTAAGATCGGTTACTAAATACTTTAATTATTTACGATTAAATTAAAATCTCCAAATCATCAAGCGATCGGTATAAATACTCTATATTTCTCGTTTCATTTTTTCCAAATAGCAACTGTGCTAACGAGATATTATCAATCACCAACTCAGCATTTGCGATCGGATCGTAAATTTTAGATGAATACTGACATAGATAGATTATTAAGTAGTTATCAGTACGAGCTACCCGAAGAACTCATCGCTCAGACACCGATCGTACCGCGAGATCGATCGCGATTGCTAGTAGTCGAGCCGCAAACTGGACATCAGCATCGACACTTTCATGAAATCGATGAATTTCTTTCACCTGGCGATTTACTAGTTTTCAATAATACTCGGGTCATTCCCGCCCGAATTTACGGTCGTAAAACTACAGGTGCGACTGTCGAAATATTATTAATTTCCGAACACGAACATAATTGTTGGTTGGCACTAGTTAAGCCGGGGCGCAAACTCAAACTCGGTACTAAAATTGTTTTTACCGCACGGAATACAGCGAGCGAGATTACCGAATTAACTGCAACAATTATTGCTAGAGATGATGCCACTGGCGGGAGATTATTACAATTCGATTTACCACCAGATATCCCATTACTGCAAGTCCTCCCAGACTTTGGGGAACTACCATTACCGCCTTATATTACTGCTAGAGAAGCTAATCCCGAGCAGTATCAAACCGTCTATGCCACAGTACCAGGAGCGGTAGCCGCACCGACTGCTGGATTGCATTTTACGCCCGAATTACTCGATCGATTGACAGCTAGAGGGATCGACCAAACTCACGTTACCCTCCATGTTGGCGTGGGGACTTTTCGTCCTGTCGAAGCTGAGAATATTACCGACCATCAAATGCATCATGAATGGCTGGAGATCTCCCCAGACTCGATCGCCCAAATCGAGGCCACAAAAGCCGCAGGTGGTAAGGTTTATGCAGTGGGTACTACTGCAGTCCGCGCCCTAGAAACTGCCGCTCGAACTGGCAAATTGGAGCCTTATCGTGGCGATACAAATATCTTTATTTATCCGGGTTATCAATGGCAAGTAGTCGATGGTTTGATTACCAATTTTCACCTGCCCGGATCGAGTCTAATGATGTTGGTTAGTGCCGCGATCGGTCGGCAAAGATTATTAGATTTATATCAGGTGGCGATCGCCGAACGTTATCGATTCTATTCATTCGGCGATGCAATGTTAATTTTAGCGTGACTAAAGCTTACCCACCGATTTAAATGTATTTCCAGGTGAAAGATCGGTCTTTTAAAAGTGATTTTTATCCCGAACCGACATTAATTAGCCATACTCTCAACCGAAGGCAATGTCTCGGGTGCAGAATTGGGGCGAACGACTAGATTGGGCAGTCCGGTCAATCGTGACTGAGGATCTTCGATGGGGACTTCCGCCACAAAGACAGTTAGACCTGCGGGAATGCTATTAATCTCGATCGAATCAGCCTCGAGCACTTCACCGTCGATAACGATTTTTTGCGGTGGATTGGTAGTAATCCGCGCCCTGCGCGCGCGCAAATAACCGATATCATCACGGGTGGTAGCGCGATTGAGCAGTGCAGATTGGAGCAGATGATAGGAAGCCATCAACGCGCCTAACGTATTTTCTGGGGCAAAGATGGTAATGTCTAACAGCCCGTCAGTATAGTCCACCTCCTCAGCGCCTTGTGCCAAAATCGATGTTGGGGGTGCGGCGTTGGCAACTGTCACCGCGCTAGCTTGACAAGTAGCCACCGTTGATTCAGTTTCGATCGTGACTTCAAACAGTTCCATCGATCGCAGTTGCCCAAAGCCAGCCATAATATAGGCAAGGATTCCAAACCTATTTTTAGCTTCGCGACTAGCTGCCTCGACCGCATTAGCTTCTAATCCGATGCCAGCTAGTAGCAACATCGGGTAGCCATTACAGATAGCTAAATCTACCGCTTGAGTTTTGCCTTGCAAGATAGTCTGACAAGCATTGGGAATATCGGTGGGAATGTCCAAGGCATTGGCAAAGGCATTGGCAGTTCCTCTAGCGATTACGCCAAAGGGAATACCGGTATTGACTAATTTACCAGCGACGGCTGAGATCGTCCCATCACCCCCAGATGCAATTACGAGGTCTGCATGTTCGGAGATCGCGCGTGCCGTTAATTCTTCAGCACAGATCTCTTCAGTAGTTTGATGGATTTTTAGGTCTAATTCTCCACCTAATAATTCTAAGATCGATGCTAAATCTTGCTCGGGATTGCCTTGTCCTGCGATCGGATTAAAAATTAAATGAGCGGTTTGTTTCATGGTCTTTTCTCTCTTAAATATCACAGAAAAAGCAATCGATCGAGAGATGGCAACCGCTGGGTAAGTTAGTCAAATCAAATTTATAGAGATGACCCGGTGCTTGTCTGAGTCCGATCCCTGCTACCTCCATGGCAGCTGGAAGGGGCACCGCCATTGAGATCCGCACCCCTGTTAGTATCGGTTGGGTTCGGTTGAAACTCGGCTCGCACCTGCCATTGGTATTGCTAGATCCCATGGTTCCCGATCCGTTCCAGTGTGCTTGCTTTGTTTGCAGTTGTAAACCTTGCAATTCATGTCCTAACAGCGATTGAAGCGGTTACTGTTTTTGGTGAATGCCCCAGCATAGATTTCCGTTGGTTACGTGTGAGTTTTAAGCTAAAGGTTGGTATTTAGAGTTAACACTGCTGGGATTTAATAACTAAAATCCTAGCAGTGTTCGAAGGCGATCGACTTAAAGATGACTACTTAACGATCTTATCGAGAGCTTTTTCGATTTTCTCAGCGACGGGTGGTTTAGAACTCTTAGAAGTGAACATTTTATCTTTGTCATCAGAACCTTGAATTTCATTCAAACCGTTCTGCGATCTTTTTTGGACTTCATCCAAGCTCATCGCTGGATCGTCAATGTTCTTATAAGTATCATCATCGATTTTTTGCAGTCGTTCGATTCCATCGGTAGTCTTACTTTTAGCTACATTACTTTCCGCTTGTGCGGGAGTCATGCTTGCAAAAAATAGGACGGTACACATCAAGCCTGCTACCAGAAATCTGACTGGGCGGATGCTCGAAACAATATTAGTAATGAATTTCATACAAAACCTCTACTACGTGAATATCTGAATTAGATTGGGAACGATAATTGGCGATCGAGAATTAAACCATCTATTCGATCCGATTGAGATCGCCATTCTTAAGTGCTAGCAACAGTAGGATTATTTACCAAAGAAGCCTTTGATCGAATCGACTACGTTACCACCAGTTTCTTCGCCCTTAGCTTTTACTTCTTTAGCTTTGCGTTCGGCTTTGTTGGCACCTTTACGCATTTCATACTTAGCATCATCGGCTGCCGATCGAGCTGTATCGCCCATCTTCTCTTTGGCGTTATCGATCGCTGCCCGGGCTTGACCGCGATTGCGATATTCGTTTTCATCGGCTGCTTCTTTGACTTTATTGACCTGCTGTTGAGCGCGACCGACGACATCATTGTCTTTTACACCTTCGCGAACTTTAGCTGCTGTGCGATCGATCGAATCCGCAACATCATCCACTGCTTTTCCAGCTTTATCTTTGACTGTATCCGCCATTTCAGAAATGCTGGCGGCCATTAAAAGCGAACCATTTTCAGTAGCTGCACTAGCTGCTCCAGCAGTAGTATAAAAAGCAACTTGGAGAACTAGAGCAAAGGTTAAAAAACCACCGATCGTCGATCTGATGTAGTGATTGAGGCGATTAACAAAGTTAAGTTTCATCGATTGTTTCCCTGGTTTGTGACTTTACACTACAGTTATACTATCAATTTTACACACTTCAAATCACCCAATAGCAGGAAGTTTGTAGTTTGAATCGATTGGGTAAAATCTATCGATCGGGAGAAGATAAATTGCCAATTTTGAGCTATTGATTTTGCGCTGCTTACCAATTTTTAGCATTACCAGTCGTAGATCTAATTATAACGATATTTACTTGTATTAATGTTAGTTTGTGATTTCAAATCAGGAAATGATTTGGTTTAGGTCGATCGACAAAAATTGCTAGCTCCTAAATTTGGAGCCAGCAATCTTTGAAAAACGAACTAATTTAACTATGCCTGCTCCCAGAGTTCGCGGACTCCGGCTTCGGGGAGCCAAGTTGCAATCTCTTGAATTCGCTCCTCAGATAGTTCGCGTTTCGTTGCGGTGAATACAGCTTTGACTGCTTGCTTACGCTCCGCGTCTTTATCCTCTGGCATCCGCTCCAATCCACCTTCATTGGCTACTCGAAAGAAAAAGCGATCGGAATTAATTTTGAAGATCCCAGGACCTTGCCACGGTGGACGTACCCGACTAAGAAATCCCACGAGCGGATTGCTATCTTTCCACAGATCCGTCACTTCCAGTTGCAGTGCCTTTTCATCTGTCGGCATCATTTCCTCATGCAGCTCGTCGGCAACGCGATCTGCGGCTTCGGTGGTCATCAAATCTCGCATCACCCGAAACACGACTTCAGTAAAGTCTCTAGCGTCGTAGGGGTCAGCAAAACCACCTTCAACCATCACATATTCTAAAAAAGAACGATCCTTATCGGCAAATGCTGCGCGGGGATCTTCAACCTCGGTTGGGTCGATTTCTGGTACCGATCTGTTTACGCGTTCGGCAGTTTCTGGGACTGTTGGCTGTTCGATCGATCTTGAGTCTGTGCTCGATGTTTCATCGCTCATGGCTGTTTATTCGATCCTTTCAATCGGCTGACTTTGATTAACTATCCACGAGCATACGAAATTTCACAATGAATTTCCTCTTTCATAAGTTAGAGATATTGTCAGACAAAAGGGTGATTTTTTGAGGTCAGGGATCGCGCTACGATCTAAAAAATTTAGCCGAGTGCTCTTGTTGGAAATCATTTGAAGATTCGGATCGATCGCATCAGCCAATCGGCTACCACCAGTTACATTTAGCTGGGAAGCTCGGATCGAACACCGCTCTGCCCGATCTCGATCGGCGCGAATCCCCCATAAGATCGGGATCGTACAGCGATCGAACCTTCTGGTTATATCTATCGATCGATAGAATAACAATCAGTCATTTAGGAGATAGGTCAAATTGTGATCCGGAATACAGTTAGTGTATATCCAAATCAGAAGAGAAAAACTCACTTAAGTACTATGAGTATTGAAAATCGCGCTGATGCTGCCGCTAAAAATGTTGAAGGTAAAGTCCAAGCTGCTGCTGGAGAAATTTCTGGAAACTCAGGCGACAAAATTGCTGGTAATGCCAAACAAGTAGAGTCCGAAGCACGTAATGCTGCTGAAGATCTCAAAGATAATGCCAAAGATGCTGGCGAAACTATCAAAGAGAAAGCTGGGGAACTCAAAGATAAGGTCGGTGATGCGATGAATAACCTCAAAGAGAACCTCACCCATGGCGCTCAAGAAGTTAAAGCCAATGCAGATAACGCGATGGATAACGCTAAAGCCAAAGCTAACGATCTGAAATCCGAAGCAGACCGTACGGCAGATCGTGCCGATCGTGATGCTACTAATGCTGTTGCTGATGCTAAGGCAAAAGTTAATAACTTGTAATAGTAATTTCTAGTTAGCCTTTGACTTTGCGATATTGCTGTCGATCGGTTACTGCACTGCTTTCTTGACAGCTCGAACTCACACTTAGCTATTTGACCAATGTTAACTAATTGTTAGCATTGGTATTTTTTTTGAAATTGCGGGATGCTCTAAAGATAAGGCTGCGTATGTAACTAAAAGCAGCAAATATCTTTGCTAATAGAGGATGGTAGGACTACGCAATTTTTGCAGATGGATAATAACCTTTTATCTCTTCGTTATAAAAACTGCCGATCGAATCTGTCGATTGTAAATCTGCCCAAGTATGGGGATCGACTTCTGAATATTGGTAGACCGCGCCACTATTAAACTCAATTTGCAAGATCTCGCGATCGTCATCATAACCGACTCGGGCTGCCATCGACGAACAGACAGGCAACATCTCGATGTCTGCGCTAGGCGCAATCCCAGGAGCAGCAGCGATAATCCGATCGAGTAGTTGCAATCCTTCATATGCAGCGAATGGAGCCGAAATTTCAATATACTCGATCGCATTTTCGCGTTCGATTAGCAGTTTGAGACCGTTATCATCGTGAGCGATCGCTTTCAAGCTGCTTAAATCGATTTTAGTTAGCTTCATCCTGCTGTGCTCCTATTAGAAGTGGGGTCGTCGTCGCTCTTTGATAGTACTATTATACCATAAAACTTAGTATTTGGGTGGTGATGAGTCACCTCAACAGATGTTAAAACGCGCCCTGCAAGCTGTTATTCAACAACTTTTAGTAAACAAACCGTAGTTAATGAATCGATCTTTCTAGGGGAGTCAACCAAGCCGCTGATATTATCGAACGAGCCGTTTCTACAGGGATTCCGGTACTCGGTTGAAGTTGTCGCTTTAACGAATAGATACTCGATCGAAAATCGCTATGAGTTATCGATCGAATATTCCATACAGCATTTTCAAACTGTGCGTTCGCTCATTTTGATCGAACCTTTTGAATTAATGACAACAGAATCAGTGTTTCAGGTCTTACCAAAAATGCGATCGCGATCGAAATAGTTCATCAGCACTTAAAACCACAAATGAAAGCAAGAGATGACAATTTCTTTTGAGAGCTAAAACCATTGCAAAATATAGATTTTGTTTAATTAAATCAGGGCTGTAAAAATGAGCGAACGGGCAGTTCAAAAGCTGTCTTAATCGATCTAACAGTGAAGATAAGCGGCGACAGATAAACCTTACCGATCGATGAAAAAATGCTGTTCGCCGCTCCATCGCATTGTTAGCTGGTGATTCTCACTCAATAACGCAACAGTTTAAACCCAACCTGTCGAAGTTGTTGGGTATGAGCCAATTGGATTAGTAGCATCAGGCAGGTTCCACGACCCAGCATCGATCGTTAGTACCCTCGATCTACGCATTGCTAGTATCTCAATACTGATGCGATCGGTGAGGTTACCAATTACAGGCAGCTCTAGCGATCTTGCCACCAACCGTACTCGCATCGTAGCTAGAGGCATCATTAGGTTCCCAAGTCCAGCCATAAGAATCTACCTTGATTTGATATGGCGAGCAAGAGACAATCGCTTCATACGGTCTGCGATCTTTACTGTCAAGAATCATGAAAGTAATATGCCGCCAGCCAGTTTTCCCATAGACAGTGTTCCGACTATCTAGATCGATTTGATAGCTAATACCTGTTTCGTCTCCGACTACCACCTCAGTCCAATTACGAGCGGATGCAACTGGAACTAAGCCAATTACGGCATAAGCAGTGAGTGCGAGACTGGCGAGAATATGTCGTTTCATATCTTTAATTGTTCCTGATTTCGATCGAGTCAAAGTTGATAAAAATAATTATAGTTGCCATCAGACAAATAGCTTAGTCCATGTGAATTTCAGGTCAACATGTCATACTATAAACTTTATTTCAAATCTCACAATCCGGATTCCGCAAATTTACTCAAAAAAAATAATCTTGCCGCCAAAAAAAATATCGCTAATCGTTTAAACCCGCTCGTTCGGCTTTGCTGTCCTGCGGGAAAGAATCAGCGAGCGGGAGTCTTTGATGCTCCAGAAGAGAGGCTTCGCCAACGAGGACTAGGCGCGATCGGTTGCTACTCCTCGGATCTGAATGGATTCGATCGCTAGTAGTATTGAAGCGGTTTGAATTATGAGCGACTCACCACAGCACGCACTCGATCTTATGGGGTCACAGCAAGTTTTTAGCGGTATACCAGGGGTAGAGAGCCAGCGCATCTGGAAAACATTTAGATCCGATCGCCACTGAGGACGGGATGGTTATTCCCCTCATTAGATTTTTTCACTTTGGCAATCCAGCCTCGATAGCAATCGAGAATCTCGGAGTAGGGTACCGAGCTTTCCGTCACCAGCTCAAATAGCGAAGGTGAAAAGCGAGCGGGGAAATATCGATGCAGCAGCCTCGATATTTGCGCTCGAATGACAAATTCAATAAATAACTTGAAGGAAGTTGGGAAAGCGTAATCGCTCAACTCTACCAACGCGTGAGCATCGGCTTTGCGGCGAGCGGTAAACTGGGCGAGCGTACTCGCCCAATCGTCCCCAAACTCATCTAAAAGCCGATCGAAAATTGCGGCATCTTCAAGGGCGGCATTACATCCTTGTCCCAGGGAGGGAGAGGTGGCATGAGCGGCATCTCCCAAAATCATCACGCGATCGCCGTAATGATAACGGTTACAGCGAATAGTTAATACGCTCGCTACCGATCGATTTAAGAATGCCTCCGCCTCTGAGTGTGACATGAGTTGGCCGATCTGGGGAAAATGTTCGTTAAAGAATTCCAGCACTGCGGCTGGTGTTTCTAGCTCGGTAACTTGAGTGTTGTGACGGGGAAAATAGATCGCCCCGCTCATACTGTCATCGACTTGATAGAGCAGCAACACGACGATGCCATCCTGAGTCCGCCAAGAATGAACTTTGCCTGATTCCAAGCGAACTTCATTCGATCGAGCCGCATCGGCTAACACGAGCGATTTATAGAAGTTGGGACTGTATTTTTGCTCGATTTCAAACAGCTCGGTATTGAGAAACTGCGCTCGCACCGTCGAACGTGCGCCATCGGCACCAATTAAGCGATCGTAGTTCGTGGTTAAACTCGTGTCGCTCGCTCCAGCAGTTGAGGCTGTCGGTTGAAAGGTCACAGACTGGGCGGCAAAGTTTAGATCCGTGCAGGCATAACCAAAATGCAGATTGAGGCGGCTGCTGTCGTACTTTTGGGTGAGCTGTTGGAGTAATGCGATCGCTATACTTTACACGGGCATAACTTGAGCATCGGCGATCGAAGAGATGATAGTCTAGTAAAGTCAAGGAAAAAGTGGAGCTTGAGGGATGAGCAATCTAAACTTTACGGAAGAAGATCGAGAAATATTAAATTATGAAAGATTTCACCATCCTCATCCCAGGGTCCAGTTGAAGATGGAAGTATTATGGCTTAAAAGTCAAAACTTACCTTTAAATATGATTTGTAGGCTAGCAAACATTTCACCTAATACATTGAGAAAATATTGTCAACAATATCAGGCTGGTGGTATAGAAAAACTCAAAGAAATTAACTTTTATCAACCCAAAAGTGAATTAAAATTACATCAGACAACTATCAAAGAGTATTTGAAATTGAATCCTCCAGCTACCATAAATGAAGCTGTAAATCAGATTGAAAATCTTACCGGAATTAAACGCAGTCCAACCCAGATCCAAAAATTCCTGAAATCAATAGGGATGCGATGTTTGAAAGTTGGGGCTATTCCTTCTAAAGCAGATCCCGATGAACAGGAAGAATATAAAATAAATAAGCTAGAACCCAGGTTAGAAGAGGCAAGACAAGGAAAAAGAGCGGTTTTCTTCGTGGATGCGGCTCACTTTGTCATGGGAGCTTTTTTGGGGATGATTTGGTGTTTTCAACGGCTGTTTATTAAGTCACCTTCAGGGAGAAAACGGTTCAATGTGCTGGGAGCATTAAATGCCATTACTCATGAAGTTATTTTGGTTACTAATGACAGCTATATCACTGCTATTCAGATTTGTGAACTTCTGCAAAAATTAGCTGACCTAGGACTGAGCATTCCCATTACTCTGGTTTTAGACAATGCTCGATACCAAAAATGTCGAGTTGTCCAAGATTTAGCTAAATCCTTGGAAATAGAATTACTATACTTGCCGACTTATTCGCCCAATCTAAATTTGATTGAAAGGCTCTGGAAGTTTGTTAAAAAGAAATGTTTATATGGCAAGTATTATGAGGATTTTACTCAGTTCTCATCAGCCATCTCTGAATGTCTAAATGATGCTCATCTGCAACATAAAAAAGAGCTTGATTCCTTGCTCACACTCCGCTTTCAGCATTTTGACAAAGCTCAGGTTATGACCGTTTAAAGTATAAATTGGTACGATCGAGCGTCAATAGCGATTTTTTTCGAGCTGTGACCCGCGTTTTCCCATTCCGTTCGTGAAAAATACTGCCATTAGACTCTAAACAAATCGCTCTGACTGCGGCTGATAGTCCCTCGATTGGATCGAGTGCATTCATCCCGCGTTCGGTGAGGGAGATCGGGTAGGTTCTGGCTTTGGAGAACTCGATGGTGCGCGGATCGCCCAAGCGGTCGTAGATATCGATTTGATATCGATCGTTACGTTGCAGCAGGTAGTGAGCCAGTAACACACCACTAGGGCCAGCACCGATAATTACTATTTTCTCGCTCATAGTTGGCTATCAAAATGAGTTTGAATAGAGATCTACGCCATCATCGAGGCATAAGGCTTGGCAAAAATCATTCGGCCAGCCGAAGTTTGGGTAGTAGAAGTGACGACAATTCTCACTTCTCCACCAACATATTTGCGACCTTCTTCGACTACTACCATCGTCCCATCTTCTAGATAACCAACACCTTGAGCGTTCTCCTTACCATCCTTAATAATCTTGATTTCTAAACAGTCGCCAGGGATGTATAACGGACGAACTGCTTGAGCGAGATCGTTAACATTCAAGACGGATACGGCTTGGAGATTGGCTACCTTGCTGAGATTATAATCATTGGTAAGTAAAGTCGCGTTGATTTCGCTGGCAAAGTGGACTAATTTAGCATCGACAGTATCGATATCGCGATAATCGATCGGGTGAATGATAATTCGATCGGGAAAACCATCTTTCATCCGATTGAGAATATCCAAACCTCTGCGTCCGCGAATCCGTTTCATATCGTTGCCCGCATCTGCCAACATTTGCAATTCTTGAATCACAAACTGCGGGACTAAAATTTGTCCTTCAACAAATCCAGTATTTAATAACTCTTCAATTCGTCCATCAATGATGCAACTAGTATCGATTACTTTCGGAGCGATCGCTTTCAACGTGCCTTCAGCCACCAACATCGTTTCCACATTCTGCGGATTAATCAACCGTAAAAATGCATTACCATGAGTATCAGCCAGCGTCACGCCCGAATAGCAAAATATCACACTACCCAAAATTGCCAGCAACGGCTTAACAAATGAAAATTCTAGCGGAATCGGCAACAGGAACAACGGTGCCAGCATCAGGTTGGCAATTAATAGCCCGATTACTAAGCCGACAGCCCTAGTTAACAACACCTCGACGGGTAAACTACGTACCTGAGATTCCAAGCGGCGATAGGTGGTTTTCACTACCACTCCGATTATCCCTCCAAACAGCGCGCCAAACCCGGCAGTGACAATGCGCAATCCGTCCTGGTTGGTAACTTGCTCTAGCATCTGAGCCGGCAAGATATCAACGATACCGTAGCCAATACCAGCCGCTCCGAGGCTTAACAGCAGGATAATAATGAAGTCGAGCATGGTAGGCTCCCGATCGGGTGATAGATCTCTCGTCCACCATTATATCTGCTCGGGGCTAGGGATTATGGGGATGGGAGGTAGGGATTAGGGAACAGGGATTAGGGCAAAGGGCAAAGGGTAAAGGGCAAAGGGAGGATCGAGTGTTAATAATTCATAATTCATAATTTTGTTGATGTTGCCAACGGCTGCGTATATTCATATTCCGTTTTGTCGGCGCAGGTGTTATTACTGCGATTTTCCAGTGTTTGTGGTGGGCGATCGCAAGACTGGGGCTAATTCTGGTAATATTCAATTCTATGTAGAACAGCTAGGTCGAGAAATTGCGACTCAAGTTCGTGACGATCGACCGTTAGAGACAATTTTCTTTGGTGGGGGTACACCATCATTACTTACTGTCGAGCAATTAGGCCAGATTTTAGATTGGTTGGCAACAAAATTTGGAATTGCTAACGGTGCGGAAATTTCGATGGAAATCGATCCTGGCACCTTTGATTTAGGGCAACTTCAAGGCTATCGTCAAGCTGGTGTAAATCGGGTCAGTATTGGGGTGCAGGCATTTCAGGACGATACTTTGCAATTATGCGGTCGATCGCATACCGTCGCGGATATTTATCAGGCGGTAGAACTAATTCACCAGGGAGGTATCGATAACTGGAGTTTGGATCTGATTTCTGGATTACCCCAACAAACACTCACTCGATGGGAAAATTCGCTAGCAGCGGCGATCGCTCTCGCTCCCGCCCACATCTCCTGTTACGATCTGATCGTCGAAGCTCAAACCCCTTTTGCCAAACAGTATCAGCCAGGGGATACACCTTTACCCAGCGATGAAACGACTGCTCAGATGTATCGTACCGCACAACAAACATTAACAGCGGCGGGTTACGAGCATTACGAAATTTCCAATTATGCACGATCGACTTACCAATGCCGTCACAATCTTACTTATTGGCATAATTTACCTTACTACGGCTTCGGCATGGGCGCAGCTAGTTATCTCGATGGTCATCGCTTTACGCGTCCGCGCAAGACACAGGAATATTATCAGTGGATCGCGGCTGGATGTGATTGGCATGGAGAAGGTTTATCTGAGGAAGATCGGTTTTTAGAAACTTTAATGCTAGGGTTGAGAATGGCTTGCGGAGTAAATCTCAACTCGATCGAGCAGGAATTTGGTAAGGATAAACTCGATCGACTTTTGCGTTGTGTCGAGCGATATCGCAAACAAGGCTGGGTGGAGATGATTACTAAAAACAGCGAACGTTCACCACTAGCAGACCGCTGGTTGCGGTTGGGCGATCCGGAAGGATTATTATTTTCTAATGTAGTTTTATCTGAAATATTTGGACTGGTTGATTAGACCTCCTACGAAAGTAAAAACCCAATCTTTTTCAGTGCTATTTAGCTAGATAGTATCCCCTGTCTTGAAAAGGTGCTCGGTCGGGTCGAAGCTTGCGCGACGACTTTCGTCGTTCGACCCGACCACTTGGGGAAACTCCTGTTCCCGCACTATTCACTGTTCACTATTCACTGTTCACTATTCACTGTTCACTGTTCACTATTCACATTGCTAAATCATGCCCGACTCAGCAACGGCGATGCTTCGCCACCGATACGCACCTGCCATTATCGCGCTCAATCAAATTAGTGTTCCTACCGCTCGCCGATTGATGGCGGCTCTGCCAGGAGCGCAACTATACGGCTTGGTTGGCAGAACCGAGGATGTGGATCTTAGTTTCGATAACTTTGGCGATACCGTGCGGCAATTATTTAGTCAAGGTGTGCCGATTGTGGGGCTGTGTGCATCCGGAATCTTAATTCGTACCGTAGCTTCACTGCTGACAGATACCAAGACCGAACCGCCAGTAATCGCCGTAGCTGCCGATGGTAGTGCCGTCGTGCCGCTATTGGGTGGCTTGACGGGAGTAAATACGCTCGCCGAAACAATTGCGGCAGCGTTAGACGTGTCAGCGGCAATTACAACGACGGGTAAGTTACACCTGGATACCGTTTTACCCGATCCGCCATCGGGCTATCGGCTGGCTAATCCCGAACATATTAAAGCTTTTATCGCCGATCTAATCGCTGGGGTGAGTGTGAGTTTAGACGGCGATGCACCGTGGTTGACAGCAAGTAAGATTCCATTTGGCGAGCGGGGGGAACGGAAGATAATCGTTACGGCAAAATCTACCCCTGGCACACCAACACAATTGGTTTATCATCCCGCCAGCCTTGCCATCGCGATCGAGCGACCCGCCCAATTTAACGCAGCGGGCTGGATCGAAGTTATCCACGAGCGACTCGCAACCGCCAATTTAGCCCTCGCCGCATTAGCCTGTATCGTCCTCCCCAAAACACCAGCGGGAGCCGCCATCGCCAGTATCGGTCAAACGTTAAATATCCCAATTCGCTTGATGGCAGCGGCGGTAAATTTCCCGGCAAATTATGTCGTAATCGCCGAGAACGAGCTGAAAATCGCGCTGGCACCACAACCGATCGAGATCGCCTCGCTCGGACAAGCTCAAGGTAAACTAACCGTTATCGGCACCGGGCCAGGTGGAAAACAGTGGATGTCGCCAGAGGTGCGCGATACTATTTTGGCAGCGACAGATTTAGTTGGCTATCAGACGTATATCGACTTAATCGGCGATCTGGCAGTTGGGAAAGAGTGCCATGCCTCGGATAATCGAGTCGAACTCGATCGATCGCGATTGGCATTAGACCTCGCTGCTAGTGGAAAAAATGTCGTCGTCGTCTCATCTGGCGATCCGGGGATATTTGCCATGGCAGCAGCCGTATTGGAAGTACTCGATCGGGAAGCGAAACCAGCATGGCAAACGATCGATCTGCACATCGCCCCAGGTATCTCGGCGATGCAAGCCGCTGCTGCAATGGTGGGTGCCCCGTTAGGACACGACTTTTGTGCGATTTCGCTCTCGGATATCCTCAAACCTTGGGAAATTGTGGAACGCCGCATTGCAGCTGCTGCTGAAGCGGACTTTGCGATCGCGTTCTATAACCCTGTTTCTAGCCAACGCAGCTGGCAATTAGCCGCAGCTAAGGAAATCCTGCTAAAATTCCGATCGGCCACCACAACGGTTATCCTCGCCCGCAATCTAGGTCGAGTCGGGCAAGGAGTGCAGGTGATTACCCTGGGCGAACTGACACCAGAATCGGCAGATATGCGAACGGTAATTCTGATCGGTTCGAGTCAAACGCGCATCATCCCCCGTGCGGACGGTAGTAGTTGGGTCTATACCCCGCGATCGTATCAGATCGATAAATCTTGAACCCACATGCCGCTAGTTAGGGAGCGATCGGCATAGACTAGGCACAAGTTTTTTAGCTAAAGTCCAAGGTACAGGAATCGAACCTGTCTAGAGCTTCCGCTCGCGGATTATGAGTCCGGCAGAAATGGAGTTTTATTTATTATGTGGTAAGGGTTTGAGGGATCGGACTTAGTGGTGTGCATAAATTGGGCATAGCAATTAGACATCGAATGCTGGAGCAAAAATAAAGGAGTACCCGAAACAATTACCAACAATGTACGTTCGCACATTAAATGTCACAGTTTCTAGATCCCTTTCGCAAAGTAAAAATAGCCGTGATTCCTACGTTCATACAGTGGTAAGTGAATGTCTAGCCTTTCAGATCGATTCATTTATTGCTGCATCTATCTGACTCCGATCCCATGCTTGCTCGATGGGGAAGGGGTAAATATCATCGGGATCTGGTAGCAGCGTGAATCTGGTTACTAGTCGATCGAATACGCCTATTTTCTCGATCGAGTATGTATATGTATCTCTGGTACCCAAAAGATCGATCTCTTCTGCTTGCTTATTTTTCATTTGGATAGTTCCCGCATTAAAATACCAGGCTGGGTATTCAATCTTGGTGATGTGTCGCTTAATTGCCAAATTATTGACTTCGGAATCTATATCTTCACTATTCTGCCCATCGATAGTCAATGTTTCGTAGCAACAGAAGCTCTCAAACAATTAGCCCAGCAAGGTTATCTGCCGGAGCAATTGCCATCGCTGAGTACAATGACAGAAGTTTTGAATCGAACGGGTTATCGGCTCCGAAAAGTAGTTAAAGCAAAGCCTCAAAAAAAATAGCAGAAACTGATGATATTTTTGACAATATTAACTACTACCAAAAACAGCCGAAATCTACTATAATCAGGCGATTGAGCATCGACTGCAAAGCGAAAATTAATATCGGAAATCTAAGTCGTAATTTTAAAGCTGGCTTTGTTTTTCACCACATGAGCGGCAGTAAGGACAGTATAAATATCCCCTTGCTGTTGCAGGATGATGCCCGAACCGATACTATCTGGCTCGGTAATTAGGACGGTAATTGCTTTAGCTGTTTCACCGATTTCGACTGAACTTTTAGCAGATGCGATCTTTGGCTGGACTAATGCGATCGTGGCACCGATACCGATGATTCCAGTCCACTGTGATATCTTTGATAACATGAGTTTGTCGTTAGTTTGTGATGAGATTAATCTTATGGTCGATCGATTCCACTATCAGCATTTTAGCTACTGTTGCCATTTTTTCAGTAGCTCGATCGCTTCCTGATATCTGGCTGTATTGCTCTGCTGCTGAAATAGCTTCGCCGCTTGTTGCATATCTGTAATTCCACCAGCTCGATCGCTCAATTTTTCATGTTTTACATAACCGCGATTGTAGTAAGCTCTGGCATAGTTGGGGTTGAGTTCGATCGCTCGATTAATTTCGGCTAATCCCCCTGGTACATCTCCGAGTTGAGTCGCCTTCAAAAACCCCCGATGGCTATAGGTGTTGGCAAATTTAGGGTCGAGTTGAAGCGCACGATCGTAATCACCTAATGCTCCCTGAGTATCCTGAAGTTTTTCTGCTTTCAATGAACCACGATTGTTGTAAGCACCAGCATAATTGGGGTCGAGTTGAATAGCTCGATCGTAATCACCTAATGCTCCTCGATCGTCTCGAAGTTTTTCTGCTTTCAGAAGCCCGCGACTATTGTAAACACCAGCATTCTTGGGATCGACTTGAATGGCGCGATCGTAGTCAGCCAAGGCTCCCTGAAGATCGTTAAGTTTATTTGCTTTGAGTGAAGCGCGATTGAAATAGCCAGCAACAGAGTTGGGGTCGATTTGAATAGCTCGATCGTAATCAGCTAATGCACCTTGAAGATCGTTAAGCTTTTCTGCTTTTACATAACCGCGATCGTTGTAGATACTACTTTGATTGGGACTGATTTTAGCAGCCAAATTATAATCAGCTAATGCCCCCTGAATGTCCTGGAATTTATCGGCTCTTAGAGCCGCACGATTGAAATAGGCAATAACAGCTTTGGGGTCGATTTGAATGGCGCGATCGTAATCCGCCAATGCTCCTTGAAAGTCATTAAGATTTTTGTGTTTGAGTAAACCACGATTAGTAACGAGCGTAGCATCATTAGGTAATAGTTGAATAGCCCGATCGTAATCAGCCAATGCTCCTTGAAGATCGTTGAGCTTATTCTCCTTCAGCACCCCACGCTCGTTGTAAACAACAGCATTCTTGGGGTCGAGTTGAATAGCGCGATCGTAATCAGCTAATGCACCCTGGAAATTTTGAAGTTTATTTGCTTTGAGTGAGGCACGATTTCTGTAAGCATTAATATTCTTGGGATCGAGTTGAATGGTGCGATCGTAATCAGCTAATGCTCCTGGAAAGTTTTGAAGTTTTGTTTCTTTGAGAACCCCACGATTGTTGTAAACAATCGCATTCTTGGGGTCGAGTTGAATGGTGCGATCGTAATCAGCTAATGCACCCTGGAAATTTTGAAGTTTATCTGCTTTGAGTAAGGCACGGTTTAAGTAGGCAACAGTATTCTTGGGGTCGAGTTGAATGGCCCGATCGTAATCAGCTAATGCTCCTTGGAAGTTTTGAAGTTTATTTGCTTTCAAAAATCCGCGATTAAGATGAACGTTCTCAAGATTTGGATCGAGTTGAATAGCGCGATCGTAATCCACCAATGCACCCTGAAAATCCTGGAGTTTTTCTGCTTTTACATAACCACGATTGCTATACGCGACAGCATCATTAGCATCGATTTTAATCGCCCGATCGTAATCAGCCAACGATCCTTTAATATCCTGAAGTTTATCGGCTTTGAGCGAGGCACGATTTTTATAAGCATTAGTATTATTGGGATCGATCTTAATCGCCCGATCGAAATCAGCTAATGCACCCTTAATATCCTGAAGTTTATCGGCTTTGAGCAAACCACGAAACTGATACGCCTCTGCAAGATTTGGCTTGAGTTGGATGGCTTGATTGTAGTCAGCCAATGCCCCCTTAACATCCTGAGAACCTGCTTTGACAATGCCACGAACATAGTAGGCAGAAGCCAATTTAGGTTCGAGCTGAATCGCTCGACTGACATCTGCGAGACCGCCCCGAAAGTCGAGATTTACAGATTTTATCAACCCAAGCAGGGCATAGATTTGGGCATTATTGGGTTCGAGTTGGATCGCTCGATTGCCATCTGCCAATCCCCCTGGAATGTCCTTGAGTTTAGTCGCCTTGAGTAAGCCACGAAGGGTATAAGCTTGAGCGTTATTGGGTTCGAGTTGAATCGCTCGATCGAGATCGGCTAGTCCGCCCTTACTATCTTGAAGTTTGATGCCTTTCACTAAACCACGGATGGCATAAGCATCTACAAACTTTTGGTCGAGTTGGATGGCTCGATCGATATCCGTTAATCCCCCTTGAGTGTCTGCAAGCGTAAATGCTTTTAGGGTACCGCGATAGTAATAAGCAGGAGCTAAATTAGCATTGAGTTGAATGGCAGTATTGAGATCGGCAAGACTTCCTTGGTACTTTCCGTTGTCATAATTCTGGATGGCCGATACAACATAGTCGTCAGCTTGCAGGCGCACATTTTTGGGAATGGGTGCTATTTGCCCACCGAGATCGACCCCCATATTACTCGCCACAGTCGCAAAGCGATTGACTGGAATACCAAGATTAAACCCAGTTTTTTCACCATACTGACCATCATTGAGTCGCTCGCGATCTCCCCTCCCATGAATGGCGACTAGTTCCCCATTTTTATTCAAGACCGCACCACCACTCATGCCTTTGAGCGTATCATTGCTGTAGACGAGAGAATAGCCCCTCTCAAAGGTTTTAGTGCTATTGGCAGAGACTTTACCTTCCCTAAACACGAATACTGGCTCCGTAATGGCTCCACTCGCACTTGGAAAGCCACCGACATAGAGATCCATCCCCGATTTGAGGACATTACAATTACCGAGTTTGGCAGTAGGGTATTTAGCCGTAGATTTGAATTTCACCACTGCCAGATCGATATTCCCTGGAGCGCGACGAATCGAGTTAGGGATAACTTGATAAGATCGATCGTCTGAAGTCGCGATCTTATAACTAGCGGAGTTCTTCACTACATGAGCGGCAGTAATGACTGTATAAATATCCCCCTGACGCTGGAGGATGACACCAGAACCCACACTATCTGGTTCGCTAATTAGGACAGTAATTGCTTTGGCTGTATCGGCAATCTCGACTGAGGATTTGGCAGCAGCGATATTCGACTGGACAAGGGAGATCGTCGCACCAACTCCCAGTAGTCCCGTCCACAGTGAGATTCTAGATGACATATAGATGTAATTATTTTGCGATCGAATCAATATTAGTCTAATTTGGATTCGATCGCTAGTAATAAATATCGATATGTATTTGGGTCTTCGATCTGCCCTAAATTAAATTAACGATCTCGATCGCGCAACTTTGACATCACCCATGAAATTATTTTATTTAGAATATATCCGGCTGTGACAATAATCCCGATCGCCACGATTGCTAATATATACAAAAATTGCCCCATCGGCGACCCACCATCCCAGACCCTTTGCTGTTGTTGATAGTGGATTAAGCTATCTCCAAGTCCGAACAGACTGAAAATCGTTAATCCCGTATACACCACATAGGTAAGTGCAAAATATAAAATATTTTGTTTCTGTGCCAGAATCTTCGCTGCGAGGATTATCCCGATCGAACAAAAAAACAGATCGCTCCAGAATAGATTACTTAAAATCGAGCTACATAGATCGCTGACAAGTCTAGGCGATCGATCCGATCTGATATTTGTATAAAATCGATCGAGCTGCCAAATATCAACAACCAACCAAATCGCTAGATTAAAAATATATAGATATCGGAATTTCATAAAATCGAGTGTCTGGGCTAATAATGCTATTTTGGCAATCGAGCTAATATTAAGTTAATATGTCGATCGCTCTCCAAGCAGCGAAATGTGCGGATAAATTGCTCCTTGATAATCAAGATAATTGCTATGCAGATTAGAGAAATAGTCAGGTTGAGATTAACCGAGCGCAGTCTCACCCACCACCAAATTCGATAACTGAATCCACTGCTCCAAACTCAAATCTTCCGCACGAGCTTCAGCATTGATATCTAATGATATTAACAGCTTAGTTAAATCCTCGCGATCGATCGCACTTTGCAAATTATTTCGCAGCATTTTCCGTCGCGTCGCAAATCCCAACCTAACTAAATTATCAAATACTTTTGGCTGAGTCGGGGCAAGTGCTACTTGTCTGGGAGTCAGCCTCACCACTGCCGAATCAACCTTCGGCGGTGGCGAAAAATCTCGCGCGGGCACCGGACAAATTAATTCACAATGTGCCAGATATTGCACCCGAATCGACAATGCCCCAAAAGCTTTAGTACTCGGCTTGGCATATAACCGTTCGGCTACTTCCTTCTGCACCAGTAAGACGATCGAATCAAAAGGTGTGGGTGATGGGTGAATGATATTTCCTAAGAGTTTTTCAAGGATCGGCCCAGTGATATTGTAGGGGATATTTGCGACAACTTTATTAGCATTTTGAAAATTTGGAAAGTCAGCGAGCGCAGCGTTTACGTCGAGATTGAGGAAGTCATTTTGCAATAGTAAGAAGTTATCGACATTACCGAGCTTTTTTACCAATAGCGTACATAAATCTCGATCGATCTCCACCGCCACAACCGCACTCGCTGCTGGAATCAATCTGCGTGTCAAAATTCCCGTACCAGGGCCAATTTCCAAAATCCGATCGGTCGAGGTAATTTTAGCAGCTTGGATAATCCGATCGAGTACCTGTTCGTTTCGCAGCCAGTGTTGTCCGAATTGTTTCTTTGTCTTCATCTATTAAGATAGTGGCTAGTGGCTAGGGGCTAGGGGCTAGGGGCTAGGGGCTAGGGGCTAGGGGCTAGTGGATAGTGGATAGTGGATAGTGGATAGTGGATAGTGGATAGTGAATAGTGGATGATGAACCGTCAATCCAAAATCCTGTCTTGTCTCGCTGCTTGGTGCGCTTCCATCGACGAACTCGGAGGTTCCCTCCGAAGGAAGCCCGTCCGGAGCGCATCCGCTTTTCGCGTCGGGAAACCCTTGGAGGGAACCTCCAATAACGACCGGCGCGAGCCGCAAAATCCAAAATCCAAAATCGAATTAATCCAAAATCGAATGGCCTACCGCAACCCCACACCAACAGTAGATATCATTATCGAACTAATCGACAAGCCCGATCGCCCGATTATCCTGATCGAGCGCCTGAATCCCCCTCACGGTTGGGCAATTCCAGGTGGATTTGTAGACTATGGCGAATCACTCGAAACTGCTGCTATCCGTGAAGCCCAAGAAGAAATTGGTTTAGATGTCCGATTGCTCGAGCAATTTCATGTTTATTCTGCCCCCGATCGCGATCCGAGACAGCATACTATCAGTATCGTCTTTATTGCGACCGCAACTGGCACCCCGATCGCCCAAGATGATGCCAAAAGTGTTGGGATCTTCGCTCCCTGGGAAATTCCCCCCGCACTCTGTTTCGACCACGGACAAATCGTGCGAGATTATCTAGAATATCGGTATTATCATCGCCGCCCAATTTTAGGGATTAGGGGATAGTGAACAGTGAACAGTGAACAGTGAACAGTGAACAGTGAATCCGCAATCCAAAATCCAAAATCCCCATGCTTGCCACCATCCCTCAACTCAGTGATTTACTCAACAACATTGACTTACCAGTAGATTGGATTGGCTTGCGAAAATCGCGGGAAGTCGCCACCGCTCGATCGGCACGCGACGGAATGCCCCAAAATAATAGTAAAACGATTAGTGAAGGTGTAATGGTCGAAGTCCTTGTCAACGGACAAATCGGCTATGGCGCGACAAATATCGTTACGATTAAGGGCATCCAAACCGCCGCAACCGCAGCATATCATCAAGCGATCGCCGCTAGCGCATATCGAATTTACACCATCACTACAGCCCAAAGACCCAAAGTAGTCGGGCAATATGTTTCACCCACCCTCCAGCCTTTTAATAGCCTGACTCCTGGCGAAGTTAGCGAGCAACTGAGTAAGATTTGTCATACGCTTAAGGTCGGTGAAAAAATCGTCCAAACCAGCGCGACGATTATTACTCGCGAATTAGAAACTTGGTTCGTTAGTAGCAATGGTTCCGATGTTTATCAGAAATTCCTGCTGATGACGACAGATTATGCCGCAACCGCCCAGGATGGAGCCATTATCCAACATCGTAGCGATCGCGGGGGACTAGCACGCTGCTATCAAGGCGGGATGGAATACTTTCTCACCCCCGATTTATGGGCGCGGGTGCAACAAGTCGGCGAACAGGCATTAGAATTGCTGACGGCGATGGAATGTCCCACTGAGACGACTACCCTCGTCCTCGCACCAGATCAACTGCTGCTACAAATCCATGAAAGCGTCGGACATCCGCTGGAACTCGATCGAATTTTGGGTGACGAGCGCAATTATGCAGGCGGCAGCTTCGTCAAACCCGCAGATTTTGGCAACCTCGTCTACGGTTCGCCATTGATGAATATTACCTTCGATCCCACGGTATCGGGCGAGTTTGCTAGTTATAGTTTCGACGATACCGGAGCCACCGCCACGCGAGAATATATCATCCGCGACGGTGTATTAGAGCGAGGACTGGGAAGTCTGGAGAGTCAAGCCCGATTGGATCTACCCGGAGTCGCTTGCAGTCGCGCTTGTAGCTGGAATCGTCCGCCGATCGATCGGATGGCAAATATCAACCTCGAACCGGGAGATAACAGCTTCGACGAAATCATCGGTGGGATCGAGCGGGGCATTTATATGGAGTCCAATCGTTCGTGGTCGATCGACGATCGCCGTCATAAGTTTCAGTTTAGCTGTGAATACGCCAAGCTCATCGAAAATGGCAAATTGACTCAAACTATCCGTAATCCCAATTATCGTGGCATCACACCGCAATTTTGGGGCAATCTAGCGCAAGTTGGTAATGCGAATACCTGGGAAATGTATGGTTCTCCCTTCTGCGGTAAAGGCGAACCCAATCAAATCGTCTGGGTAGGACATGGTGCGCCGGTAGCGGCGTTTACAGACATAGAAATCTTTGGTGGGGATTGATTGCTGCGATCGGAAATTGAGTCGATCGAATAGTGGTAAAACAGCTAGATTTGATTATGGATTTAGTTGAGGCGGTGCCCACAGATTAAATTTATGCAGTAACAATTAATCTCGATCGCTATTTATATTTGTGCCGATCCTCGATCGACTGAAATTATGGCGTTGCTAAATTGCGGTATAAATCACCGCTGAATCAGCCCATCAATTCGTGATAAGTGTGCTGATTCGATCGCGCTATGGCTTGCGGCTGACTAAATTTGTTATATTCAGCATTAAGATAACAATACTTAATTTTAAGGAGAGCATCGGAATGGCGTTCGTACAAGAAGCTTTGCCCTATGATATGGCGGCACTAGAGCCAAACATGTCTAAACAGACATTTGAGTTTCACTATGGCAAGCACCATGCTGGTTACGTAACTAACCTCAACAATCTTGTCAAGGATACGCCAATGGCGGACATGTCTTTGGAAGATGTTGTCAAAGGTAGTTTTGGCGATGCTAGCAAGGCAGGTATTTTCAATAACGCGGCGCAAGTCTGGAATCATACTTTCTTCTGGAATTCGATGAAGCCTAATGGCGGTGGCGCACCTACCGGTGAATTGGCAGCTAAAATCGATGCGGATTTCGGTGGTTTAGATAAATTCAAAGAAGCATTCAAAGCTGCTGGTGCGACTCAATTTGGTAGCGGCTGGGCTTGGCTCGTCAACGATGGTGGTACGCTCAAGGTTACTAAAACGCCTAACGCCGAAAATCCCCTAGTTCACGGTCAAACTCCGTTGCTAACTATGGATGTGTGGGAGCACGCTTACTATCTCGACTTTCAAAACCGTCGTCCTGATTTTATCAGCACCTATTTGGATAGCTTGATTAACTGGGATTTTGCTGCGGCAAATCTGAAGTAGTCGCTCGGGGATCGGGAGGAGGGGAGCGTAGTTGCTTAGATGATACTCCCTATTCCCCAACAGCTATCCCCGATTCCTTTGCTAAGTAACGTTCGATTAAAATGATGGCGACGAGATCGTCGATCGGACGGGGTGGTTGGCGCATTCCTTGTGGGATTAAAGAAGTCAGAAAGTTTGGGGGATACATGCGCCAGTAGCGATCGCGTGCTTCGAGGCTACTATATCTTTCATCCACTAGGCAAATCGGCAACTTAGGAAATGCCGCAGTTAATTGGTGTTTCCATTGTTTGGCAGTAGTTTGGTCGCCCATGACCAGTCGATCGACGTTATACTGCTGGCATAAATTACTAATTCGATCGAGCGTCTGTTCCGTAGGGACTACTTGATGGTATAGCAAACGTCCATCGCCATCGATCGCCGCAACACCACATTTATCCTTACCCGGATCGAAGCCAAGAATTGTTTGATGTTTGTCTGGCACTGGAGTTAAGGAATAGAGGATAAGGGAACGCGACCAGAGATCGACTCATTGCATCTAAATCGATCGATAATCCTCATTTGTACGGAATAATAAAATATTACCTCAATCGCTCTAGCAAGGTACCCACATTTCGACTTCGATCGATGCTGACAAGGGGTACCCGTACAGATATAAAATCCCTAATCCCTATCCCCTAAGCAATGCTTGCCAAGATTCGATCGATCGCCGAAACTCTCGCTCCCAGATTAATTGAAATTCGCCGCCATATTCATGCGCATCCAGAATTAAGCGGACAGGAACATCAGACAGCCGCATATATTGCGGGAGTATTATCTGCTGCTGGCTTGCAGACACAGGAATCTGTAGGGAAAACTGGGGTGATCGGTGAATTAGCAGGAGCGGGGACGGACGCAAGATTACTGGCAATTCGGACAGATATGGATGCATTACCGATCGTCGAGCGAACTGGTTTGGCATTTAGTTCGCGCAATGATGGCGTGATGCACGCTTGCGGACACGATGTGCATACCACAGTGGGATTGGGTACGGCGATGGTGCTCGCACAATTGGGGGCGGAATTACCAGGGAAGATGCGGTTTATCTTCCAACCCGCTGAGGAAATCGCCCAGGGTGCCGCCTGGATGGTCGCTGACGGGGCAATGAACGAAGTCGATGGGATTTTCTCGCTCCATGTATTTCCGTCGATTCCGGCTGGCTCGATCGGGATTCGTTACGGCGCGCTGACAGCGGCGGCTGACGATTTGGAGATTACGATTATTGGCGAGTCGGGACATGGTGCGAGACCGCATGAAGCAATTGATGCGATCTGGATAGCCGCTCAAGTAATTACCAGCCTGCAACAGGCGATCGGGCGTACTCAGAACCCGTTACGGCCGATCGTGTTGACGATCGGGAAAATTAGTGGCGGACGGGCACCAAATATTATTGCCGATCGCGTGCAGATGTCGGGGACGGTGCGATCGCTGCATCCCGATACCCATGCGACTTTACCTGCTTGGATCGAGCAAATTACAACCGATATCTGCCGGACTTATGGGGCTAAGTGTCAGGTTGATTATCGGCGGGGGGTACCATCGGTACAAAATGACATGATGCTGACACAAATTTTGGAATCATCGGCTAGAGCCGCTTGTGGCAGCGATCGGGTGAAAATCCTACCAGAACCCTCGCTTGGTGCAGAAGACTTCTCTGTGTACCTGCAACATGCCCCAGGATCGATGTTTCGGTTGGGGGTCGGTGTTGCGGAAGGCAAAAATCATCCGCTCCATCATCCGCAGTTTATGGTGGATGAGTCGGCGATTATTACAGGTGTGGTGACGATGGCATATACTGCATATCAATATTGGCAACAGCCTAAGTAATACCCACCCGGACACATGTGTCCTGCCTTCGGCACCCCTCCGAGGAGGGGATTTTTTCAGAGGAGGATTTAATGGAGATTCGTGAGGATGATTTGACTGGCAGCCAGATTGCGGAATTGCTGTGGGAACATCTGGCAAATATGCGGGAGATTACACCGCCAGAAAGCGTTCATGCGTTCGATTTGGAGAGCTTGCGATCGCCAGAGATTACTTTCTGGACGATGTGGGAAGGCAACGAATTGTTAGATCCGAATAGTGCATTTATGACTAAAAAGATTGCGGGATAATCCTCAAAACGATGGGTCGATCGCCAGATGTTTCAATTGGTGCTAAATTCATGATTTATACTTCATAATTTATAACTGAGAAAATGGATGTAACGCTAGCGCAGGTCGATCGATTGTTAAGTGAATGGCGGCAAAAAGTCGATGCTGCCAATCAAAATTTGCTGGAATTATACGACCTGCCTGCTTACCAGCGGGTATCGGGAACTGGCAATCCACCGACTGGTTTGACGGGTATCAGCCAACGGCGAGTTGGTGAATCGTTGACGGCGATCGAACGGTTATTTGAGGATTTAGAATTATTAAATCACACGATCGATCGAGCGCGGAAGCTTAGGCAAGAATTACCATCGATATTTATTAATAACGAACGACTGCAAGAAATCTATAAGTTACTCACAGCGGCATCGATTCAACTTCCGGGTATTCAAACACCTTTCGCTCAGCGAGATTTACTCAGCCCGAATCTTCAGCTCCAAACTATTTCGGCAACCGATTTATTGGCACGGATGATGTTGGCTTTTCGAGTTGCTAGAGATACTTTAGTGGCAGTAGATTTAGCGTGGATGAGGTTGGAATCACAGCTAATTATCGATCGTCAGGAGTTAGTCGATCTTCAGCAATTAGCACAGAATTTACAAGTATCGGTTTCACCAGCGCTGAGTGCGGCGCAAGCTAATTTTAGCAATCTGCAATTGGAGATCGATCGCGATCCTTTGGGTGTAGAGCTGGCTGTCAGTCGCGATCTAACACCATTAATTAGTAATACCCGCCGCGAGTTGGAAGCTCTTTCCCTGCAACGCCACCAGCTCCAAACTGAATTTACGACAGCGGGACAACAGCTTCAGCAATTGAGACAACTCAATCTCGAATCGATCGCGGCAGCAAGTGAAAGTCAGGCTAAGATCGGACATAATTTGCCGATGAGTTTGCCGATCCCCGATGCCGAGATCGTCGCAATGGAGCAATGGTTAGAGCGGTTGGTATCGACTTTTGAGGCGGGAAAGCTCGCGCCAGTGAGAGTAGGATTGACAAATTGGTTCGATCGAGTGCGGGAATATGCCCGGTTAGCGCAGTCGGCATTGACTGCCAATCGGCTGCCACTAGATACCCGCCAGGAGTTACGAGGCAGATTGGATGCTCTGAGTGCGAAGGCGCTGGCGAAGGGCAAGGCGGAAGACCCGATTTTGGCAGATGCGATCGTTCGATCGCGGCAGATCCTCTACAGCAGCCCCACCGACTTAGCGCTAGCGGGCGATCTCGTCCAGCAGTACGATCGCCGATTGAATTTACTCTTGACGTGTTAATTTTCTATGCGAGTGGGATTTTGAGAATTAGCGATCGTGATATAGCTAGAGATAGATTTGAAATCTTATTTTAATTATGACTATAGCTGAAGCGATCGGACAGCCTAGATTTAAATTGTGGCTGGCTGCAATCAAACCACCCATGTATACTGTTGCCATCATCCCGATTGCGGTCGGCTCTGCTGTTGCTTATGCAGACAGTCACGTTATTAATCTCAATATTTTAGCTACATTTATATTGTCGGCGATTGCCATAATCGCTTGGCTAAATATTAGCAATGATGTCTTCGATAGCGATACAGGTATCGATATCAATAAGGCCGAATCATTGGTGAATCTAACTGGCAATCGGAACTTAATGTTTTGGTTGGCAAATCTATTTTTAGGATTAGGAATTTTAGGGATTATCGCGATCGCCTGGTGGCAGCAAGACATCACCGTAGTAGCAATCGTGGCGATCGCTTGTTTTCTCGGTTATACCTATCAGGGGCCGCCGTTTCGATTGGGATATCAAGGTTTGGGCGAAATAATTTGTACGATCTGTTTTGGGCCGTTGGCTTTGAGTGCTGCTTATTACAGTCAGTTACAATCTTGGTCGATCGCCAATCTCTCAGCTTCATTAATTATTGGGATTTCAACGAGTCTAATTTTATTTTGTTCGCATTTTCACCAAGTAAAAGACGATCTCGCGGCTGGTAAGTTATCACCGATCGTCAGAATGGGTACAAAAATGGGCGCTCAGATATTGCAGTGGAGTACTGTCAGTATTTATGCTTTAACTGCGCTCGGTGTCATCAGTGGCTTATTTCCAATCGCTACTTTATTAGTATTTTTGAGTATCCCATTAGCACTCAAATTAACTAACTTTGTTGGGGAATATTACGATCGGCCAGAACGCATTCGCACCTGTAAATATCTGGCCGTGCGGCTACATTTTGTGAGTGGGATATTGTTGGTTACAGGATTTTGCTTGCCTTACTGGCTAATCCACTAACTCAAGTTGCTACCAATAGAACGCCTACGATTGAAATCGTGGCTAATGTTGCCAAGTCCGCCTACGCGGACTAATAAATATATCAGCCGCGTAGCGACGCGCCTCGCTTCGCTCGTCTACGGGTTCCCCGAGGGTTTAGCGCGTCAAGACAGGCGGACTTCGTATCACGAGCAGCGGTTTTAACCACTAGAGCGCTTACGATCGGGTGTAATAGCGTCGATGGGGAAGTAACTTGCTGGCTTCGAGCTAACTGGCTTGCCGCCGTGCAACCCACCTTGAACCTCTGATTCAAAGTAACTGTAAGGAAATTGGGACTCTGGATGACTGACCGCATCCAATCGCCTGCTTAATTCGATCGGAATCTCAAAATCTAAGGCTTTGAGATTGTCCTCCAGTTGAGTGCGTTTGGTTGCACCGATAATCGTCGAAGCAATCCCGGGTTGGCTTGCCGTCCAGGCGATCGCTACTTGTGCCATACTACGATCGAGTTCTTTGGCAACCCGATCCAATTCTGCAACAATCTGCCAGTTGCGATCGGTAAATTTTTGAAATGATGGATTGTGATTGTGTTTCTGGGTTTCCAGTCGTCCTGAGCCAGTAACCGTGTCGTCTTGTTGCCGATATTTGCCGCTGAGTAACCCATTTGCCAGCGCACTCCAGGCCGTGATTCCCATCCCCAATTCCAGACCGAGGGGAATAAACTCGCGTTCGATATTCCGCTCGACCAACGAATACTCTAGTTGGAGATTGATGAGTGGTGCGTAGTCGTGCCATTCGGCCAGCGTTTGGGCGCGAGAGGCATACCAAGCTGGCGTGTCGCTCAAACCAATATGTCGCACTTTACCAGAGCGTACCAAATCGTCAAAAGTCTGCATTACTTCTTCAGCAGGTGTCACCCGATCCCACGTATGCAATAAATAGAGGTCGATATAGTCTGTACCCAGTCGTCGGAGCGAACTCTCTACCGCCCGAAGCATATTCTTCCGACCGTTCCCGCTGGCATTGGGATTGCCTGGTTCGGAACTGTAGCTAAATTTAGTAGTAATAATAACTCGATCGCGCAAGCTGCGATCGGCGATGAATCTTCCGACCCAAGACTCGCTCGTGCCATTAGTATATAAATCCGCAGTATCGATAAAATTGCCACCGCAATCGATATAAGTATCGAACAACTCCCGCGCTGTAGCCTCATCAGATCCCCACCCCCAATCATTGCCAAATGTCATCGCACCCAAGGCGATGCGACTGACTCTCAGACCCGAATGCCCTAATGTATAGTATGTATCGAGAGACATGAATGTTGCTCCTTGAACTTAAGGTTGGGCAAAACTTTGGCATCGGTTTTGGCTACTGCAAATTATAAATTGCGCCAATTTATAATTACTCCACCGATCTGCATAGTCCCGATCGCTAAATAAAGCTATATCGATTCGATCGAGCTTACTTTCTGAAGAATACTTTGTAGTTCGCTACGGGTTTGGGTTTCGTGGTTTTGGTGAGCGGAGAAAGGCTGTAAAATTAGATAAAGCTCGATTATAGATTTTCTTAATATTCATTTATGACTGTGAGTGATAATACCGATTCTCGTTCTGAGATCCTCCGCCAACGATCTACTTTTGATGCAATTATTATTGGTTCGGGGATTGGTGGACTGGTGACCGCAACTCAGTTAGCCGCCAAGGGCGCAAAGGTATTGGTATTGGAGCGGTATTTGATTCCTGGTGGAAGTTCGGGATATTTCGATCGCGAGGGCTATCGGTTTGATGTTGGTGCTTCGATGATTTTTGGATTTGGCAAGCAGGGTACGACCAATTTGCTGACTAGGGCATTAGCCGGAGTAGGTGAGAGCATCGAGACAGTTCCCGATCCCGTCCAGGTGCAATACCACTTGCCCGATAATTTAGATATCAAGGTTCATCAGGATTACGAGCGATTTTTACAAGAGCTAATTGCAAAGTTTCCCCAGGAAGCAAGGGGAATTCGACAATTTTATGATGAGTGTTGGCAGGTATTTAATTGTCTGAATGTGATGGATTTGCTATCGCTGGAGGAGTTGCGTTATTTGACTCGGGTGTTCTTCCAACATCCGGCGGCTTGTCTGGGGTTGTTGAAGTACTTGCCCCTGAATGCTGGCGATATCGCCCGTAAGTACATCAAAGATCCGGCTGTCCTGAGATTCATCGACATCGAGTGTTACATCTGGTCGGTAGTCCCTGCTGACCAAACACCGATGATCAACGCCGGGATGGTATTTGCTGACAGGCATTATGGCGGCATTAATTATCCCAAAGGTGGAGTCGGCCAAATCGCCCAAAAATTAGTGTCTGGGCTAGAAAAAGCGGGCGGACAAATCGAATACAAATCGCGAGTCATCCAGATCGTTACCGAAGGTGGTAAAGCTGTTGGAGTAGAAGTCGCCAATGGAAAGACTTATCGCGCGAAGCGGATTGTCTCGAATGCCACGCGGTGGGATACGTTCGAGCAACTCTTACCTCCAGAAGAAATGCCAGCTCAAGAGCGTAGATGGCAACGACGCTATCAGAAGTCGCCAGCTTTTTTAAGTATACATTTAGGCGTGGATGCCCAGGTTTTACCCGCAGGTACCGAGTGTCATCATATTCTGCTCGAAGATTGGTCGCAGATGGAGCAGCCAGAGGGGACGATTTTTGTCTCGATTCCGACATTACTCGATCCGAGCTTGGCCCCAGAGGGACACCATATTATTCACGCTTTTACGCCAAGCTGGATGAGCGATTGGCAAGGTTTATCTCCCAGTGAGTATACGGCGAAAAAAGAAGAACGAGCGGGTGTGATGCTCGATCGATTGGAGCGGATTTTCCCAGGCTTAAATGCTGGTTTAGACTTTATGGAAATCGGCACCCCTCGCACCCACAGACGCTTTCTAGGGCGGGTAGATGGTAGTTATGGCCCGATTCCTCGGCGGAAGTTGCCAGGGCTGTTAAATATGCCATTCAATCGCACGAAGGTGCCAGGATTGTATTGTGTTGGGGATAGTACTTTTCCAGGTCAGGGGTTAAATGCTGTTGCCTTCTCAGGATTTGCCTGCGCTCATCGGATTGCTGCGGATTTAGGCATCTAAAACTAACAAAACATCTATAAATTTAGAGGGTTTTATGACTACTACCAAACAGAGCGATTGAGTGCATGGTCATGCATTATTTTATAACCACCCTAATGGATTGAGATTTGAGTTATCTGAATCCGGCGATCGAAGTTATATCCACATGTTTTTGCAAGCTTATCAAAAAGCTGCCTAAATTACCGATTTTCTGTTTGCCGATGCTAGAGATTTACATGCGGCGATTTGTTTATATAGTTATGGTGATGGCAGCTTTTTGTCTGGTTTATCGAGATTTAGATCGATCGCCAGTTGTGGTTTGACAATACCCAAACCTTATCATAGCTGGAGAAATTCAGGGCGAGTAGATGATGAGGAGGACGATAGATGGCGAACTTCGATCGCCTTTAAGATCGATCGCGCTGTTATTCCTCAATTATTATGGGGTGCGATCGCCAGTGACATTGGCATTCGCCCCAGATTGTTGGGTGATGTTTACCTGTTCGATTTAGAGTTAGGGGTATTGGTTCATCCCTATGACGATCGTGGGATGGATGTCATCGGTAATAATTTAGGAATACTGAGATCGGCTTATACTAAATTCGATCGCTATTTATTAGATTACGATCGAGAAATTATGCTCGATCGTTTTCACACAGTTATAGATTATTAATAATAATACTTATCGATTACTGCAACTTTAGAAACTTATCTAGAGCTGCCACCATATTCGGCGGCCAACGACGGGTATTTTTGACCCAATCGATATCCTTATAACGTCGATCGAGACCGACTACCGCGACCCAATTACTTTCCGCTTCACCCTTTTGACCATCTTGCCACAACGCAGCAGTCAAAGCCGCGCGCACGTCAGGGAAATCTCGATATTTGCGGACGATATTTTTCATCGTGCGAATTGCTTCGGGAATCTCACCAGTTTGATATAAAGCTAGGGCATAATTAGCCCGAGCAAATGCAAAATTAGGTGCGAGTTCTGAAGCTTTGACATAATTTTTAATCGCGAGATCCCATTTTTCCTGACCTGCATAGGCGTTACCCAAATTGTTGTAAGCCATCGCATCCTGGGGATCGATCGATAGGATATATTGATAATCAGCGATCGCTTCATCCCATTTCCCCAAGCCTTCTAAAGCGGTGCCCCGATTGAGATAGGCATCAGTTCGATCGGGTAATAACTCGATCGATTTATTAAAATCGGCGATCGCTTCGACTAATTTATTTTGACTGACGCGAGAATTACCGCGATTGCTCCAAATTGCGGGATTGTCAGGAAACAGTTTGAGTAGCTTCGTCCAAGACTTTTCGGCGCTGACAAAATCACCGTTATTAGTAGCGGCAAAAGCCGCTGTTCGCAGCTCGTCACCCAATTGAAATTGAGCGTCAGTAACATCGGTAGGTGCTGGCTGTGCCCATCCTGGCGCGACTGGCATTAAGATCGTTAACGCGATCGCAAAAATAATCACCAACCAACGCCGTACCATAAATTTTGCTCTCTACATTTGTCCTTTCACTATAAAAGAATTAATTGTAAGTATCAATGATGGTCGGTTGTTGGATAGGGACTAGTTAACCCAAGTTGCTAGCTATTTCTTGCCTGCGACTGAAGTCGCGGCTAAGAGGGTGTCTGAAAAGCGTGGATTTAATCCCCCAACCCCCTTAAAAAGGCAGGGTGGTTTCATACAAGAAAAGAAAATTCACAAACCTTGGATCTTAGTCTTCAACCGCCCTCGAATGAATTCGGGGCTAATAGCGAAAGTTCACTGAAGTGAACTAAGAAATTTTTCTTCCGGTGTATGAAACCACCCTGCCAACCCCCTTAAAAAGGGGGCGTAAGAGTCAAAGTCCCCCTTTTTAAGGGGGATTTAGGGGGATTGACAACCTCCGATCGGAGCCAATAAGACTTTTCAGACACCCTCTAATGATGCGAAGTCCGCCTTCGCGGACTAATAATTCAGTCCGAGCGGCGGTTTCTAACCGCTGGGGTTATAGGTAGCAACTAGGGACTAGTCAATTTTTGATAGATAATTTATGCCTACGTGCCAAAAGCTCGATCGCCAACATCGCCCAATCCTGGCACGATAAAACCGCGTTCGTTGACATGTTCGTCAATCATTGCCGCATAAATAGTCAAGCTGGGATAAGCCATGCTTAATTGCTGCAAAGCTGGGGGTGCCGCAATAATCGCAATAATTCTGACTAAAGCCGGATCGATGCCTCGCTGTGTCAGTTCGGACATCGCTTGCATAATCGTCCCCCCAGTTGCCAACATCGGTTCGGCAATCAAAATTCGGGTGTCTGGATCGAACTTGTCGGGTAATTTATTGAGATAACAACTTGGCTGCAATGTCTCTTCATTGCGAACCAAACCAAGATGATAAATTGCTGACTCTAATGGCAAAACTGACTGAATTCCTTCTACTAAAGTCAATCCCGCCCGTAAGATCGGCACGATCGCCAGTTTAGTTTGTGGGTGAATAAAAGTTGCCGTCGTCTCAGCTACGGGTGTCTGGAGTGGAATATCGATCGTTGGCAACCATTCGCGAATCGCCTCATATGCCAACCATTTACCCAGTTCTGCCAATGTTTGCCGCATGACTTTCGGCGGAGTCTCTGCATTGCGTGCCATCCCCAGCCAGTGCTTGATGAGTGGATGTGGGGGTACATAGACACGTAGTTGGATCGTCATAACACTACAGAGTGGGTAAATCGAAGTTCTGCAATATCATAGCGTGGATAGGGAATAGATTGGTTGGCGAACGTCAGTTCGGGATCGAGATTTCCGATTCGTTTGCATGTTGGTGATTATCTAACTACCAACAGCGAACGCGATACTTATTCTTTTACCTCAATCCGTAGCTGCCGTACACCACGCGAACCGAAATGTCGTACCTGCACCGAGTTGGGATTCGATCGAGATGTTGCCGCCTTGAGCTTCGACGATCTTCTTGACGATCGATAGTCCGATGCCAGTATTCTTCTTCTGAGGATCGGCTAGAGTTTGAAAGATGTCAAATACTCGTTCGTGGTCTTCTGCCGCGATGCCTCCGCCGTCATCCGACACGGTAAACTCCCACAGATCTCCTTGAGGTTGCGCGGTAACTCGAATCGTGCCATCGGGACGAGGATGGTGTTTGTAGGCATTGCCGATCGTATTTGCGAAGACTCGATCTAATAGGGTGCGATTGGTGGTAATCGACGGTAAATTACTGGGAAGATCGAGTTTAAAGCTGTCGGGAATGCTCAAGGAATCGACGACCTCGGCGAGCAAATCTTCGACGAAAAAAGTCTTCAAACTTGCCTGGGTATTGCCGACACGGGCGTATTCGAGTAAGCCCTCGATCAGGGATTCCATCCGCTGGACGCGCGATCGCATCAATTCTAGATACTTGTGGGTACCCGGATCGACTACGCCCTCAAAGTCATCCTCGATCCATTCTGAGAGATTCGCGATCGCGCGTAAGGGAGCCTTCAGATCGTGCGAAACTACATAAGAGAACCGATCTAGCTCCTGATTGCGAAGTTCGAGCTGGGCGGTAGTTGTGGCAAGTTCGATCGCTTGCTGTTGAAGTGTAAATTCTGTTTGTTTGCGATCGTTTATATCTTCGATTACGGAAATAAAATGGAGCGGGGCACCAGAAACATCTCGCCGCAGTGAGACTGTCAAATTAGCCCACACGATCCTACCCAACTTGTGAATATAGCGTTTTTCCATCGTATAGGTCTGGATTTCACCAGCCAAAAGCTGGCGAATGTAATCTAGATTGGTAGGCAGATCTTCCGGATATGTAATATCTTGAAACTTGCTGTTAAGTAATTCCGATCTGGTGTAACCGATAATTTCACACAGTTTTTGATTGAACGTCAGCCATCGCCCGTCGAGACCGACATGAGCGATCCCAACTGCTGCTTGCTCGAACGTACTCCGAAATCGCTCTTCACTCTCGATGATGGCTAATTCGGCTTGCTTGCGATCGGTAATATCGGTATGTACGCCTACCCACTCTTGGACGTTACCCTCATCATCAATAATCGGGATACCGCGCACGCTCATGTAGCGATATTCGCCATCGTGCCGCCGCAACCGTTGCTCCATTTCAAAAGTCGTCAAATTGGTAACAGATGCCAACCACAGCTCATCGATCCGCGCGCGATCGGCGGGATGAAATGCCGCACTCCAACCCCAATCGCGATATTCCTCAAAACTCTGTCCGGTAAAAGCACTCCAAGTAGGCTGCTCGACGACAAAATGACCGTTGGCAGCAGTACTCCACACGATTTGAGCGGTGGCATCGATTAACGTGCGATAGCGGTTCTGGCTGTATTGTAATGCGTGTTCGGATTGCTTGCGCTCGGTAATATCGGTATGGATGCCCACCCACTCCTGAACGACACCATTGGAACGCAAGATTGGCACGGCGCGCACGCTCATGTAGCGATATTCGCCATCGTACCGCCGCAGCCGTTGCTCTATTTCAAATAAGTTCAGATTTATCAGCGCTGCCGACCATAATTGCTGAGTATACAGTCGATCGTCGGGATGGATTGCCGCCAACCAACCATAGCCAGCATATTCGTCATAGCTTTGTCCGGTAAATGCCTCCCAATTGGGGTGTTCTTGCTGACAAGTGCCATCGGCTGCCATCGTCCAAGCGATCTTGGCAGTTGCTTCGACAAGTGCCCGATACCGCCGTTCGCTCTCACGGAGCGCTTGCGCCGTCTGCTGACTCTCCAGGAGCGCGGTTTGGCGATCGGTGATATCGAAAATCACGCCCGTCATCCGCGTCGCCTTACCATCGCCGCCATAGTGAAATCGGCCGAATCCAGCTAACCAGTGAATCGTCCCGTCGTCCCAGACTACGCGATATTCTTCGGAATAATCGGTGCGATCGAGTTTGGCAAGTTCGATCGCTTGTTGGATTCCGGGCAGATCGTCAGGATGTACGGTGCGTTCCCAATCGGCATAAGTATACTCTCCCGCTCTAAACGTATAGCCGAGCAACTTGGCATGATAACCATTCCAAACGATCCGATCGGCGGCTAGCTGCCAATCGAACGAACCCATTTGCGCCGCATCGAAAGCCAAACTCATCCGTTCTTCACTTTGAGCGATCGCGAGTTCAGCTTGCTTGCGCGCGGTAATGTCGCTAGCGACACCAACCATCCGCAGGGGTTGACCGTCATCATTGTAATAAAATCTGCCGAAGCGATGAATCCAGTGAATGCTCCCGTCGCGCCACACCACGCGATACTCTGCTGAATAATCGGTATGTGTCTCGATCGCGTGTTGGAATCCGGCTTTGACTCGGAGTAAATCTGCTGGATCTACCCGCCGCTCCCAATCGGCATAAGTATATTGCGGCGCTGGCGGATAATCCAACAATCTAGCGTGATACTCATTCCAGATTGCCGTATCCGTCACTAAATCCCAATCAAAAGTACCCATCTGTGCGGCATCGAGCGCCAATGTCATCCGCTCTTGACTTTCGCGGAGCGCCCGTTCGATCGGCTCACAAGCAGGATGAAAATTTAACCCGAAATCTTCGGTCGCTCGTCGATTATCTGCCAACTCAGCCATTATCTGCTCCTACGTTAGTGCTGTGTGAGATCGCCAACACTCCTTAATTAATTCTGTACTTTTTTCGACTAATTAGCAAATCTTAATATTTTTTTGCTCTACTCTTTGACCGATTTTTTTAATAATCATAATATATCTGTCGATCGGGGGATGTACGCTTGTTAATAGTTTCGATCCAATTGCAGATCGGCAGTTCTATTTATCGAATCAAACGCTCTAGCGATTGCAGACATCAAATTACATCTATAATATGTTAATTTTTTCAGATCTTAAATTAATTCCATTAGTTGTTTGAGTCGATCGCCTTGGATGATTTGCGCTCGATCGACCGTTACTAGCGCGCTCAGACTGCTTGCTAGCGATTTATCGATTGACTCGCATGACTGTCCCGATTGTCATGAAATTACCTGATTTGTCCGACCTCTAGTTGCCGAGTATTTTTGCATCGACAACATGAAAAAAACGCATACGATCGTCAAAAATGTTTTACTCGAACATTTTTCACTGTTTGATAATACTTAAATAAATACATTGAGGTTCGCAAATTAGCAACTGAAAACTTATCAACTGAATAATCAAATTAGAGCATATTTATGATGGATGCTAATAATCAAGATTCGCCGACAATCGATCGCGAGATTAGTTTCGAGCAAACCATCTTCTGGTCGGCAATTGTCGGCATTGTCGGCGGCTTAGTTGCCACAGCTTATTATTTATTACTCGAAGCCAGTCAACATTGGACGTGGAAATCTTTCCCATTATGGTTGGAACGGGCTGTCGGACATGAGATTCCCCATCGACCTATTTTTTGGCGAACGCCAGATCGAGGATACGATCGCGACAGGTGCGAGTCTGGGTGTGGCGATGTTGCTAGGCATCGCGCTAGCCAAGCTGTTGGCAATTTGCATAACCCTCCACTGTGGCTTTCGGGGTGGCTTTATTTTCCCGTTATTTTTCGTTGGTGCGAATGTCGGCTTGGCGATTTCGATCGCGTTTCCCTCGATTCATCCCACGCTGGCGATGCTGTGTACATCTCGTTCGATTTCCAGTAGAAGTATTATTAACTGATTAGTTAAATATATGGAGCGCGATCCTTACCCAAAATCGACATCACCTATGTTCGATCGACAGTTGTCTTCAGCAGCAAACTTAAGTATCACATTAAATTCACGACTAACTCTTGTCTGTGTCGGTACAGACTGGGAATATGGTGAATCATGGATTCCAGCTACTACAGCTCCAGTCCTAGAGCTAAGTTCCGCCTGGAGCATCGATACCAATTTAGGACTCGATCGCGCGAATGCTTGGAGACAGTTTCAACTCTGTAGTCAGGCGTTTGTACTTAGCCGTGGAGAAGGACTACCAGGACGAGTCTGGCAATCCCGCCAACCAGAGTGGCTAGATGATGTTTCGGTAGCATCGGAAAGCTATTTTTTGCGACATCAAATTGCGAAAGCGTTAAATGTCAAAGCAGGTTTGGCAATCCCAATCGTGGAAAACGATCGAGTACTGGCGGTGGTGGCTTTCTTTATGTCAATAGCCCGATCTCCAGATCCCGTGCTGATGGCATTAACTCAAATTGCTGTCAGTAATTTTTAATCCAAACCTTCAAATCGCCGAAAGTAGTGACTTCGTACTGCTTTAATTGTCGCACTTTTAACTTCGCAGTTATGCACTCTCGATCGCGATAAAATTTAAGATTAACTTTAGATTGTCTCGATTATTTTTTAATTCTAATTACTCACTTTATTGAGTTGTCAGAATCGGTATTAAATGTAAAGATGCACGGTACTCTATCGATCGGGAGAGAGATCTTACTATTAATCTCGCTACCATACTTTACAAGATAGTTGCACTCTCTTACTCTATTGGAACCAGTTAAACTCGCTCGTATATGAATTCTCTGTCTATATCTAAACCAGCCAACACCTATGCTCGCTTATCTCGACCATTAGTTTTAGTAATCGAAAATAATGACGACGATTATCGAGTAATCGAGCGTTCGTTTCAACAATCGCCGATCGCCACCAAACTGCACCGCTGCCACACTGGCAGACAAGCACTGGAGTATTTAGAACGATCGATCCGGAAAACTACAGAGTATATTCAAATTCCTACGTTAATTTTGCTAGATTTAAATCTACCGGAGATTGAAGGCTCTCAAGTTTTAAAGACGATTAAAGAAGATCCAGTTTTACATTATATTCCTACCGTTATCTTGACGACATCCGCTCGTCCCGAGGATATCAAACAATGCTATTACTTGGGCGCTGGGGGTTATCTGCGGAAAGCCACCGACCTCCAACAGTTTAAAGAATCTATGGTTGTATTGAGCGACTTTTGGCTCAATCGTGTCGTCTTGCCAGAATTGGCGACGATTCTTTCCGCATAAAGTAACCGAAATCCGGCGTTGCTGAATACGAGTATGATTTTTTGTAGGGGTGCTCCTTTTGGGTACCCTGAATCGATGCGGGGTAAGCACGAGGCATTACCCCTACAAAAATTGTTTGTGCGTTTCATACATTAATTCAGCAACGCCCGAAATCCCATTGCTACGATAGCCCCGACTTCTTCAAAGAAGTCGGGGCTATATCATTGTCATCATCGGCATGCCGATGATTGTTACCGATCGATCTCGATCTTATAGCTGCATCCAGGCAGCAATTGCTACTGCCAATGCGTCAGCAGCATCGTCGGGGCGGGGAACTTTATCGAGAGTTAGCTCTCGGGCTACAGCTTCTTGAACTTCTGGCTTTTTGGCATTGCCATAACCCGCAACTGCTTGTTTGATTTGAGCTGGTGTAAATTCTACCCAAGGTAAATGATGTTGGGCGATGACTAACAGCACCACCCCCCGTGCCTGAGCTACCGGAATCGTATTACCCATCTTATAAAAAAATAATTGCTCGATCGCCACTAAATCGGGTTTAATTTCGTCTAACAAGTTATGGAGATCTTCGTAAATAGTTTGAAGCCTAGAACCGATCTCTGTGCGTGCGGGAGTTTGGATGATCCCAAAATCAATTAAGGAGATCGACGGCGGACGAGTATGCATCGCCACGGTAATCGCGCCGAAGCCCAGACTAGCCAATCCAGGATCTAAGCCAAGAATTCGGGAAACTGTCATGAATTTAACCAAAAATTAGGCTCGAACCTATTACTTAAGATGAGTATTATAGCTGAACCTGTTGGTCCTACCTTTACGATCGCAATTATAGTCGGATTAAATGGGGATATAAGACATCGGGTAAGTTAAACTCGATCTGGCTAAATTTTGACCTGTGTACGATTAGAACGAGCGCGTTACTCTTTCCGATCCGTCAGAGTACCTGTAAGATTGTCTCATCCCGGTCTGTCTATCAATCTAAAATTCTCTTATTTTTAATCCACAAAAATAATGTCGATCGGTCTCTTCAGACAAGCAGTTAGAAATTTAGGGCGTAGCAGCGGTATGTCTTCGTCACAGGGCAGCAAGCATCCTCGCGTTCGGCGGTTATTTCAGTGGCTATCGCCAGGGATTTTTGTCAAACGCTGGTTGTTCACGATCTATGTCGGCGTGATTATGACCATTTTGGGCTTGGCAATCTGGCTCAAGCTAACGCCGATTTTTTGGCTGTTTACGATCGTCGATCGGGTAATTGAATTTTTAGCTAAAGTTGTTCCGCATTACTTGTCGGGGCCGCTCGTACTAGGCTTCGGTCTGTTCCTAGTATTTTGGGGTCACAGTCGTTCGCTCAGTGAAGTGAGCAAAGTTTTGCGCCCAGATGGCGGTCAAAACTTACTAGATATGCTGTGGAACAATCGGCGACTCAATCGCGGCCCCAAAATCGTCGCGATCGGTGGTGGTACGGGCTTATCGACGCTCTTACGCGGGTTAAAGCTCTATAGTGCCAATCTCACCGCGATCGTCACTGTCGCCGATGACGGTGGCTCCTCGGGCCGACTGAGGCGTGACTTTGGCGTGTTACCTCCTGGCGATATTCGTAACTGTATTGCCGCGCTAGCGGATGAAGAAAAATTATTAACTGAGTTATTCCAATATCGGTTTGAAGCTGGCGATGGATTGATGGGACATAGTTTCGGCAATCTGTTTTTGACAGCGATGTCCGAAATTACTGGAGATTTGGAACGTGCGGTAGTAGCTAGCTCGAAGGTATTAGCAATTCGCGGCCGAGTTTTACCCGCCACCCTGACAGATGTAGCTTTGTGGGCGGAACTCGCCGATGGACGGCGAATCGAGGGCGAGTCAAATATCGGTCATGCCGATGGGCAAATTGTCGAAATCGGTTGCAGTCCCGCCAATCCACCAGCGTTACCTGCAGCGATCGCGGCCATTCAAGAGGCGGACTATATTATTATGGGGCCGGGGAGTTTATATACGAGTGTCATTTCCAATTTACTAGTGCCAGAGATTGCTGAAGCGATTGCCGCACGCCAAGTACCTCGGATCTATGTCTGTAATATCATGACTCAACCTGGCGAGACTACTGGTTATACAGTCGCCGATCATATCGAAAGTATCGATCGAGCTTGCGGTCAAAAATTATTCGATGCGGTATTAGTTCAGAAAAAACCCCCATCGGCTGGTTGTTTACAAAATTATGCCCAGGAAAATTCTTATCCGGTGATGCTCGATCGGGAAGATGTCAAACAACTAGGTCGGAGTATCTTCTCGGTGAATGTGATGGAAGAAGATCCCGATACGCGCTATCTCCGCCACAATTCCCGTCGTCTCGCCAAAGCCTTGATTCACTTCTACCATCGCGCTCAAGAGTCCACTGCTTTGAAAAGTGTCAAGGTAAGTACGATGCCCCAAAATATTAAATCGGTCTAGTTTAGTGGATAGTTGAAAGTTAATATAGCGGTTCTCATCCTAGTGAAGGGCATTATTAGTGGTTTTAGTGGCTAGTGGCTGGTGACTAGTGGCTAGTACATGTACCTCATTCGATTGGGAACCGCTAAGCGGGGAATAAACACGTAATCCAAACTCCAAAATTTCACATGACCGAGCGGATTGTCAACTTAGTAGATGCCAGCGCCACCCATGCTTTGGGGGTGGAACTCGGGCGATCGTTAACCGCCGGTAGCGTATTATTATTGACTGGCGATTTGGGTAGTGGTAAAACTACATTAGTTCAAGGTTTGGCAGTAGGATTGGACATCGCCGACTCGATCGTCAGTCCGACATTTACGATTATTAATGAGTACTTAACCGGTCGATTGCCGCTGTATCATCTCGATCTCTACCGTTTGGATCCGGCGGAGGTTGCCGATCTCAATTTAGAATCCTATTGGTTGGGAATCGAGTCCGAATTGGGAATAGTCGCGATCGAATGGGCAGAAAGATTATCCGATCTACCCGATGATTATCTCCAAATCGAACTTACCTACGATCTTACCGATGGCCGGATTGCCAAAATTTTAAGTAGGGATTAGTTCGCCAGGACGCAACCGCGACCATTTACCCTGCTCTTGTTTGAAACTCTGACAGCCGACTACATCCCATTCCATTTCCACGCCTTCATCAAGAGTGCGAATATTCACATTAATATGTGGTTCTTTAGCTTCAAACGTGGGTAATATCGTCAGATGCGCTTGTTGGTGTTGTTCTTCGACTGCATGATAGGTCGTGCAGCGATCGACATATTCACAGTTAATACAAATACACATAGAGGTTAGTGAATAGTGAACAGTGAATAGTAAAATTACTTCACTTTGTACAGAAACGTTAAATCTAATCTAGCTTTACCAATCTGAGCTACGAGCTTGCCACAGCGCAAAACTTTTCATCCCCACAACGCCTAAAGCCTAAGACTTATAGTCTCAATTGTATTCTATGCAATTTTTAGTAAATCTACCATTTGACTTAAATCTGTTGCCAAAACCCGTGTATGTTGTTGGGGGAGCAGTGCGGGATGGTTTGTTGGGGCGGATACGAAAAGAACTCGATTTAGATTTAACGATCTCTACAGGTGCTGTTGATGTCGCACGGCAGTTGGCACACGAATATCAAGCTGGGTTCGTGTTATTGGATGCCGAACGTCAGATCGCGCGGGTGGTGTTTCCGGGGATGACGGTAGATATCGCGCAGCAAGAAGGGGATATTTTACAAGATCTGTCGCGGCGGGACTATACGCTCAATGCAATTGCCTACGATCTTCAGGCTGGAGTCACGATCGATCCGCTCGATGGCACCCAAGATATCCACAACCGGACGATTCGGATGGTGAGTAGGCAAAACCTAATCGATGACCCATTGCGGCTGTTGAGAGCTTATCGTCAAGGGGCACAGCTTAATTTTACGATCGAATCCCAGACGCAGCAGACGATTCGAGAATTGGCACCTTTACTGACAAATGTTGCCGCCGAACGGGTGTTAGCAGAATTGCGATATTTATTACAAACGCCGCATAGCAGTCAGTGGTTGGCGGCGGTAGTTGCCGATGAGCTATTAGCAGGTTGGTTACAAATCCCCGTGCGCGAAGATTATCGCCACCGATTGATGCAGATCGATGATGCCATCGACGTAGTAAAACAGCATTATCCCGCACTCGATCGTGAGATCCACCAACCATTGCGGGATACGATTCCGATCTCCCGTGGGGCAATGGGTAAATTGACGGCATTGTTAGCCCCAGAACTATCGCTAGCTACCGCCCAAATGTTGCGGCTGACGTTTAGTGCTGTGGAAATTCAAGTAGTGACTATTGCGATTACCTATTTACCCCAACTATTGCAGGGAGAGTTATCGTTAACCGAGCAATATTTTTGGTTTCAATCGGTAGGTAATAATTTTCCCTTATTAGTAATTTTGGCGATCGCGTCTGGAGTTAAAATCGAACAGCTGACAGCGTTAATCGATCGCTATCTCAATCCTGAAGACCAAGTTGCACATCCGACTCCACTAGTTAACGGACACGATCTAATTCAAGCTCTAAAAATTGCACCATCACCAGCGATCGGTAAATTACTAACCGAGATCCAATTAGCTAGAATTCTCGATAAGATTGCTACTCCAGCTGAAGCAATTGAATTTGCAAGAAATCTCATCGATTCAGTTTAAAATGTTTCCTACTCTCGGCGGAGAAGGGTAGGCTCGGTGGACTAATTATTTAACGTCAGTTCGGGATAAGAATTTAAGCTGCGCCCCCAAGTCAATCACTCGACGATCGATAAACTCCACTCACAGATCGACCCATAGTGCGGAGCTAATGCGTTCGCGTAGCGTCTCGAAGAGAAGCGCTCTCCGCTGCTCACAAATTAACCTTTGTGCAGGGGAGTTTGAGGGGCGGCACTCCGCTCCTCAACGGGGGGTCTGGGGGAAGCGGCGTAGCTTACCGTCGGGTTTCCCGACGCGAAAAGCTATAGTCGGTGCACCGACTATGAGCCAAGACAAGCCTCCCCCAGATCCGGGTTCTTTAGTACCAATAACTTAAGACTAAGCACCAATCCAAGAATGGTCTAAACGAGAAATCCTTAACCCGAACTGAGGTTATTTAGTCCGCGTAGGCGGACTTTGCACTACTAGCACCGATTTCAATCGAGTTCGGTGCCAGAGAGGAGCCAATATTCTTATCCTGTTAGCGTAGCCTCCCCGTTAGGAGACACTTACATTAATCTAATAATTTAGCTTGTCTGAATACATCGTGAATGGTATCGCCGACGATGAAACCATACATTACCTGTGAAATCGAGGCTAACCCGATCGCATATAAAAATCCCGCTAGTGGTGAAGCCATCCAATTCCACCCGCAGAACAGTACCGCACAAATAATCATTACCGCAGTGACAATTCCACTCAGAGCACCAGCTAATAACTGCTCGCGATCCCAATCATGCCATAGCGATCGCCAGTACAAACTTTGCTTGAATAAAGATTTTTGCCAATTGCCGATAACTCGTCCGTGAATACCGCCACCGACTGCGCCAAGGAGTGCCAAAATTACTAAAACCGTACCATCTGCATCTAAAGCTAAAAGCTTGATGCCGAGATGAATTGCTGTCCAGGTAATAATATGAATTGGCAAACCAACGATCGACGTATAAATCCATTGCCGATCGAGTGTTTTTACTACTTGCTTGAGCATCTGCCACTGTAAATACCCTTGGGTAGCACTACTGAATAAACAGGCTAATAATCTGAGTGGATAGACAGCCCAGAGCTGCTCTAGATGAAACAATAAGATAATTAAGGTAACGATCGCTTGAGTGGCAATAGTTAACGCGAGCGATCCGAATACTTGAATTAATAACCATTGACTCGCGAAACTAGGCTGAAGATGCTTGGACATTTTTGACAAACTATAACTTGATAAAATGAATAGAGTCGATCGAGAGTGTTTAGAAATTTGAGCGACTGTTAGAAGATCTGGGCGTAAGGTATTTGAGCGATATTTTCGATTAATCTCAGATCTTGGCGATCGGTAGTACTAGATGTTTGATTATCAAAAGTGGCAATTACCAGCCGCTTGCTAAAATTAAGTTCGATGCGCAATCGATTGCAAAGCTCGCGCTCGAATACTGCTGCTAAATCTTGGTGTCGGCGATCGAGCTTTCTAGAAGAATTGGCAAGTTTAATACCCAAAACATACAGTGGGTGCTCGGCAAAAATTCGCATCGGTTTACAGACTAAATATGCCCGTTCCACAATTGGATGATTGGCTAACTTACTTCGGATCTCATTAACTACATTTTGCTCCAGATCGTGTGGCACAAAGCGATCGGTATCTTTGATTTTGCGCTCTAGTTTCGATCGCCATTGTTTGGGTAAATGTTGTTGTCGCCAATCTAAATACATTTGTGCTGCTGTGAGATCGCCTTGTAAAGTATAGAACCGATATAGCTCCTCGCAACTAGGAATGACTAAATCTGGATCTAATTCGTTGGCGGAGCCTCCGCTTAGCGGAATCGCCCGTTCTAAATAAGCGCAACCGCTCCAGTGTCCGCCAGTGACGAGAGTTTTACCCACCTGATAATTGGCTTGGGGATGGTTGGGATGTTGAGCGAGTATTTCTTGCCATAACGGCAATGCCAGCAGCGGATCGGCTAATTCCGCCGTTAGCTCGGCTTGACTGGTAGCTTCGCTCAGAGTTAGTGCTGTAGTAGCCGCTTGTCGAGTGAGCGTAGCTAAGTATTCCCGCTGGTACTGTGCTTGCTGATATTGGTGCAGCCATGCGGCTTGACGCTGTTCCTGCCATTGCACGTCGAGCGAGATCGCTAAGTCTGCCAAGCGATCGCCAAAAAAGTGTTCGGCGGCGGTAACGCGGGTCGGTTGTGGTGTCCAGGAAATGGGGCCAGAGTAGCCTACAGCCGACAATCGATCGCTCAAGCACGGATGCGTATCGTCGGTGTCTGTCGCCTCTCCCAGGATTAACCCGAGCCAAATCTGAGCGGTTTGTGGATCGAGTGGTTGCCGTAATGCGGCTAACATTTGCGTGACGGCATCAGCTGGTGGGGTGTCCGTATCTTGTGCTTGTCGATCGAGTTGACGACCGAAACTTTCTTGTAAATAATGCTGATATATATAGGTTTGAATTAAGTCACTCGCCGCAATTTCTCGTCCGGAAATCCTTTTTGCAAGCGCATCGGCGGCATATTCCCGATCTCGTACCAACACAAATGAATGCGCTTTAATTAATGGCTCATACCAGCGAAAAAACCATTGTAATATAAAAAAATTATTATCAAAGGTGAGTCGTTCCCACATCTGACGCACGCGCAAAATCCAACCGACAAATAGATTGTCGTTACCTGCTAAATGTCCCAATTCGTGAGCTAATGTCGCTTTAAATTGTTCCGGACTGAGCGACTGCATCAAGGGCAATCCAAGTAACAGATAGTTGCGATACCAGCCCAACCAACCTAGTCGGGGGGTTTGATAGACAGCCGCATTGTGGTCGTAGGTGATGATGACGTGATGAATTTTTGGCGCATTCAATCGATCGCGCAATTCATCGATCGAGGTAAATAATTCGGGAAATTCTGCCCGCTGGATTTCTAAATCTTTGCTAATCGGTTGATGTTCTACCCAAAAAATGGCAGTTGCCACCAATCCAAACAGCATCCACCATAAATTAGGCTCGATTGAAATCGGGCGCTGCTGACTTATCTCCATCAGCCAACGTACCAGCCATAAACTACTAAATAAAGCTAAGCAAATCAGCCAAAGATATCCATAACCGATCGCGGCGATTGCTGCTACTCGCAGTTGATAATTGCTTGGTGTCTGTTGACGAACCGATCGTTCTAATTGACGTACTAACAGATCGAATTTAGCCTGCTGTTCTAACTCCATCACACCGCCGAAAATTTCAAAACTCAAAATTCAAAACTTCCAGCAATTCAGCTTGGAGTTTGAATTTCAAATTTATGTGGATGAAAGTAGTATTCCCAGGCCATTATCGATCGAGATACGTAAATCCACGGATCTTCTAATTAGGAAGATCCGTGGATCTATCGAGATATTTTGTGGAAACCACGATCGCGATCGACGACTTTTTATGCAGGTCGAGATCGATCGTCGTGTTAACTATTATCTGGATCTAAAAGTAGGGGTAATTCATGGATTACCCCTACTTTTAGAATCGATATTTATCATTCATGGGCTACTTGCTCCCGTATTGGGAACAAGTTATAATTTATCAATGAGAATCATCGCCCGCAGTACTTTGAGAGAATTTTGGGAGATTCATGCAGAGGCGGAATCAGCCTTGAGAGCGTGGATTGATGATGTCACTCAGGCTGATTGGCAAAGTCCCGCAGATATTAAGAGCATTTATGCAAATGCCAGCATCATTGCGAATAATCGGGCGATATTTAATATTAAGGGTAATCAATACCGCCTCATCGTTCACGTTCGTTATGACAGCAGCATTATCTTCATTCGATTTATCGGTACTCATCGCGAGTATGACGATATAGATGCAGCAACTATTTGAGGTGAATATGTACGATTTACAACCAATAAGAGATCGGGAAACTCATCGAGCGGCTTTGACTGAAATAGAGCGGTTATTCGATGTACCTGCGGGAACACCAGAATTCGACAGGTTAGAAATTTTAGTGACACTAGTAGAGGCATACGAACGCAAACACGAGCCAATTTTACCACCAGAGCCGATCGAGGCGATTCTTTATTATATGGAAAGTCGCGGATTGACGAGACAGGATTTAGAACCTGCGATCGGTAGTCGCGCTCGTGTTGCCGAAATTCTCAACCGTAAGCGTCCATTGACATTGGAGATGATTAGAAGGCTTCACGAGCAGCTAGGAATTCCAGCACGGACGCTGATTCAGCCTTACGCATTAGCATGAGTTTTATTCCTAAGTAAATACTTGGTGCGATCTCAGTTTTAGCAGTGATAGAAACTCAGCCAACTCCACTAACCCCTTAGCCTCTAGCCGCTCATTTTCAGAAAGTTGGGTACCTGCATCTTGTCGATCTAGTAAAAATTGCAAGCGATCGTGAACTGCTGGCGGAAGTTTAAATTGAGCCAATTCGATCGGGATTTCGACAACTTGCGCCATAAAATAACCACAATAAAGTTTCAATCCTCATCATCGATTATAGTAATTTAAAACCCAATTGAATCGATTTTAGTTTTTAGATACTAAATACTTAACTAAGACTCTTCACCCAATTAATCACTGTATTGCAATCTACCCCCGTCTGACGTTCGATTTCCCGAAAGCCAATTCCCTGTGCGTGGAGGGCGAGACACCTCTGTCTAATTTCCAGAGGATATCCTCTGGGAGTATATCGATCGAGAAATTGCCGCCCACATCCTCTACATATATAACGTTGCTTTCCTTGTTGACGACCGTTCTTCGCCACTCGATCGCTCTGACAGTCGGGGCATATCATCAATTGACTGGACGCATGGAGTAAATGGTCGCCGATGTGCGGATTTAGATAGCCATAGAGGACAGCTTTGATTTCCGCATAGATCTCCTGCCGATATTTTTCATCACTTTTGAGAGCATTCGGAGTTAAACCCTGGACGATATTGTGAGCAACTTCTGAGAGTAATTCACTTTTGGCTACACTCAAATTGGGGTTGCGTTGACGATAGAAATTGGCATGTCGCTTTAATGATATCGACTGGAGATTGGGAAGATCGGCCATCATGGTTTCCATCCCCCCGATCGGCTGTAAGTAGTACTGTACGACGATACAGCGGGGAATTGGCTCCTCGAAATAGATTGCATAGGCATCGATATATTCGCTAATACCTCGATCGAGCGGTCGATCGATCTTCTGAGCGAAAAAATCTGCTTCAATACTCTCTGTCCGCCGCAGATGCTCGGCAAATATAGCATTAAAAATTGCTAATTTATCTGGAAAAAATTGGTAAATCGAACCGACAGCAGTATTGGCTCGATCGGCTATTTGTTGGATCGTAGCTGCTGCAAATCCCGCCTCAGCGAAAACTTCCGCAGCAGCGATGATAATCTTCTCTACGCGTTGCTTCCCGCGTTTTTGCTGGGGTTGACGGCGGAGAGTTTTGTCGCTTGACAAAGATGAGGACTTACTCATAAACTAATTCTGTCACAATTTGGAATAAATTGTTGTTATGACCGATAAACTCAAGTCCGCTGACATGATGCCTGGTAACGATGGATTGCCAATTATTGGAGATTTAGTGGGTGCAATTTTTAAGCAAGAACTATTTTATTGGCAGCAGCACCGAAAACACGGGAGTGTTTTTAAAGTATCATTACCAATAATTTTTGGAAACATTGCTTGTCTAATTGGGCCAGATGCAAATCGGATCGTCTTAAAAGATGGGATCGATAAACTTTCGGCACGATTGGGTAATAAAGGCTTAGAACCAATCCTCACGACTGATACGGTACTCCTCAAAGATGGGGAAGAACATCGGACTAGTAGAAAGATGATTCTGCCAGTATTCCATCGTCAAGCGATCTCGTCTTACTTTAATACGATTCAGTCAGTTGTTACCGATGAGATCGCTGATTGGGGCGAACGCGGGGAGATCGATCTTAATGCTGAATTAAGCAAACTTACCCTAACTGTTGTAATCAAAATCTTTTTGGGTAGTCAAAAAACTGAAGAAGTCCAGCAAGTCAGCGAGTGGTTTAATACACTAGTAAACGGAGCGCGTAGTAGTATTGTCCGATGGAATATTCCGCTCACTGCGTATGGCAAAGGTCAGGCTGCCCGTCGCAAAATTGCCGACTATATTCGCCAAGTTATCAAAGAAAGAACCCTTCGGGGTGATTTAGAACAGTCGATCGATGTGCTAAGTTTGCTGATAAATGCCATTGATGAAGATGGTAATCGGTTTACCGAAACTCAAGTTATCAATCAAGCGATCGGGTTTCTGTTTGCCGGACATGATACAACCTCTAGCCTGATGAATTGGTTATTGTTTGAATTGGGCAATTCTCCCCAATGGCGACAAAGATTGCGCGATGAATGCAAAGAAGTAATGGGGGATGAACCAATTTCGATGACTAATCTGCGCCAATTGCCTAACATGGCTAACGCGATTAAAGAGGGCGAACGGATGTATCCACCAGCTTTCGTAATTAGTCGGATGGCAACAGAGGATATCGAATATGGTGGTTATCTGATTCCGGCTGGTTGGTATGTGTGCATTTTCCCGATGCTAACTCATCTCTTGCCCGAAATTTACAAAGATCCCGATCTATTCGATCCCGACAGATTTGCACCCCCGCGTGAGGAAGATAAGAAACAACCTTATTCGTTAATTGGCTTCGGGGGTGGCGTGCATAGTTGTATTGGTGTAGAACTTGCCCAGATGGAGATGAAGATAATTCTCTCGACGTTGTTGCAAAAATACGATTGGACGGTGACACCAACCACTGCTGAAATTGCTCCAGTGCGTCGCCAATTTATGATGCAAAAAAAGTTAAAAGCAAGGTTTATCTCGATCGCCTGAAAATCCCCTCCTGGGAGGGGTGCCTGACGGGCGGGGTGGGTAGATCTTTGCGACTCACAAATCAGCTGCGATCGAGATTCCCGATCGAATTAAACGAAATTAGAAGATGGGTTTGTAGGTGCGATCGAAGATGGTGACCCACCCCACCCTTCGGGTACCCCTCCTCGGAGGGGATTTCTCGATCGTAGCCATCGCCAAAAAAATAGGCTTTAGCATTCATGCTAAAGCCTATAGAAACCTAATTATTCTTCAATAACTTCGCGAATCCGCCGCTCTAACCGATCGAGATCCAGTCCGCCTTCATCGCGCGAGAACCGCCGCACTGACTTGTTTACTTGCTGTAAGTCATTGAGCAAATCATTGAGAATTTCTTGCTGCTGACGTGATTGAGTCACTTCACGCGGCTCTTGAACTAAATCTCGGACGATCGAGTTTTCGGCCCGCGATGCTACAATCGGATCGACCTGTCCCTCCAATTGCACGAATGTCCGCCGACCAGGGCCGCGATCTTCTTCGATCGGCACTACAGCCGTAACTTGGTCGGAGCGCACGTACTTCCCAAATCCCAGATGTACCAGCACTGACGATTGAATTCTCATTCACTTTCTCTTTACTCTAATACTCTTATTATCGCTCGATCGAAAGGTGCTGTAAATTAATACCCGAGCGGTTTATACGGCATTTAGAGTGCTGTTATCTGGGCTGGTATTTTAGATAGAAAATAGTAATAAAATACTATTAGAAACCTAATCGAAATTAGCAAGGGTAGTACTACTGTCACGCTGCGATCGCCTGATAATCCCATCTCGATCGATCCCAGTGTAACCAGTTCCTGGCATCAAACCCAACCACGGATCGCTGCTCGGGGTGAGAAATAACCGATCGTAGACCCGCGTATTTAAACTCTCCACATCTGTGGGTGCAAATCTAGAACCCATCAGCCACGAGTGGATTTGACTGTGCAAGAGGTATTCATTGCGGATGCTATCGATCGCGATGAGCTGTTGAAATTTATCGATTAGTTCGACCAGCGGATCGCGATCGTTGCCTTTATTAAGGCTTACTAACTGGGGTTGTTTGCGACGAATGAGTTCTAGACTATTTGCGGCTAAAGTCGCATCTTCTTGGTGCAATTTACCCAGCTTTGTCCACAATGGATCGTCAGTAGCTTGTTTGAGCAGATCGTTCCGTTGTGCAAAAGCGCGACTGAGTGAAATAATCGGTGATTCGACCGCCGATTTTGAAACTGCGATCGGTGCGGCTTCAGCTGCGGTAGGCGGATCGCTCAATGATGTTATCGATTTTGGTAAAGGGATATTTATCCCCAATTTATCCAGATCTTGTTTCCAGTTAGCTTGGAGACTAGTAAGTTGGGTTTGATGATATCGCTCGATCGCATTATGCTGTTGCGCGGGAGCTAGCTGATGATATTTAGCAACAAATTCCGCCCCTTGAGTCAGCTGGAATTTGAAAGCTTGCGGTGCATATAATCCTGGCAGCGCGTCGATCGGTCTACCATCTTTGTCGAGGATATAATGAATGCTATTTCCGGTAATTGTCTGCTGAATTTTGCGCCCATCGCCGAAGTCGATCGTAATTTTGGGGACGGGGCGGACAGATTGCCAATGGAGGATATATCGATCGCGCAATAACTGGGCGATTTCAGGATGCGAGTAGAGCGTAATTCTAAAAAAGCGACTATTCGCACAACTCAAGTCTTCATCCAGATTTCCCAATAATCGTAGGGATAAAATTGGTTTACCGCTAGCTCGGGCGGCTTGCTTGGCTCGATCGAAATCGGTATGCCAATACAAGCGGGAAGCGTAGCAATCTCGTTGTTTGCAAATGCGATCGAGTTGTTGATTTAATTCTTGCCAGCGCGGAGCAGCTACTGTGCTTTGCAATTGTGCCAGTTCGACACCATGGGTTTTTAAAAACCGATCGATGCCAGCATATCCTTGCGATCGATATCCAGCGATTTCTGAGCTAGCAGTTGCCTCTTTTGCAATCGATGGAGATCCCAGGATTGCGATCGATCCCAATCCGATTGCCATGATGATACTAGCTCTAATCTTCAACATAATAACCTCGATCGCTTTTTTGCAGACTACACTAGCCACGATCGCGATTCCGGAAAAGTTGGGAGTTGCGATCGCGGCGCGATCGATTTCCACTAAATTAACAACAGTTCGAGTTAAGGATTTACGATTGATGACTCCTGCCTTCGTTTCGGAACCGTCCCCAACAGATCGACCATAACCCAAAGATCGATTCCCATTGCGAAGCTAATGCGAATCGCTAATCGCTGCCAACAAACTAACCCTTGTGCAGGGGAGTTTGAGGGGCGGCACTCCGCTCCTCAACGGGGGGTCTGGGGGTCGGCACCCCCAGATCCGGGTTCTCCTCACTAGTAACCTCTAGGAAAGCACCAATCCAAGAATGGCCTAAAACGGAGATCCTTAACCCGAACTGACGTTAAACTACACTGTCGAATCGATCGATTCAAAATCTGCAAATTCAAAACCTGGAACCACCACACAGGCAACCAAAGCATAACCCGCATCTCCCACTAACGGTTGTGCCTTCTGCCACCATTGCGGCGGTACCACAGCTTGAAAACAATTATCGCGACCTAAATAGATCTTCGGCGGTTCTGGCTTAATATCGGCGGCAATACTCAATTCCAGTGGATCGCCAGCTTGATGAAACCAGAGTTCGGGAGATTTGACACGGTGCCAGATCGAACTATGCCCAGTGGGTAATAGAAATAAAATGGCTGTACCTGCCGATCGATTGCCATCATAACCATCCGGTAGCACAGACTGTGGCAAAATCAGATTCGATCGCCATGTCTCGCGATAGAAACCACCTTCAGGATGCGCTTGCAGTTCGAGCTTGGCAATGAGATCTTTCACTGCTGGAGAAGGTACGGGAAACTGTTGGTTCATAGATTTACCCCAATTATTGCTAGATCTGACGACTTAACTCGCCCACCAACCATCAGGGACTAGAATACCACCCCATTGGGAAATGCGATTTTCCACAGGAGCGTCTGCACCGACAGCACTTAGCAGATAAACCCAAGCTGAAATACTCGGCATCCCTGCGGGGGTAAAAGTCGTAACTAATTCGCGCGTGTAGTCATTTTCGGCTGGGTGTCTGGCAGGATGGTAATTTTCGAGTTTGTCTAAATTCGTTAAGATCGCAGCATCGGGAAAAGTTAGCACGAACCCATGCACTTGACTAGTCCCAGCGATCGCCCCTGGATATCCCAATGCGGGGAAATGATATAACTCACCCAGCATATACGCTCGGTGGCTACTAATGATGTTCTCACCACAATAGCCATCGAAATTACATTCCCCAGGCTTCAATGTACCGTAAACAAAAACATTTAGATTCTGCTGGATTGTAGATTCATCATCTCCACCGTTCCCCACTCTTCCCACACTCCCCACTGTGCCACAATATTGAAACCCCTATTTTAAATCCTAACTAATCAGGAGCGATCGTATGGACGCTAAATATACCCCCAGTAACATCGAGTCCAAATGGCAGCAAACCTGGACAACTCAAGAATTATATAAAACCGATACCACCAGCGACAAGCCCAAGTTCTATGCGCTGTCGATGTTTCCCTATCCATCGGGAAATCTGCACATGGGACACGTGCGTAACTATGTAATTACCGATGCGATCGCCAGATTCAAGCGAATGCAGGGGCATCGAGTGTTGCATCCAATGGGTTGGGATGCCTTTGGACTACCTGCGGAAAATGCCGCGATCGAACGGAATTTACATCCCGCAAAATGGACGTATGAAAATATCGATCGCATGCGCGGACAGTTGCAACAATTAGGACTATCGATCGATTGGGAGCGGGAAATTGCCACCTGTTCGCCGGATTATTATCAATGGACGCAGTGGATTTTCTTACAGTTTTTCCAAGCTGGATTAGCTTACCAGCGGGAAGCTGCTGTAAATTGGGATCCGATCGACCAAACGGTGTTGGCTAACGAGCAAGTAGATGCACAGGGCCGATCCTGGCGGTCTGGAGCGATCGTTGAGAAGAAACTATTGCGCCAGTGGTTTTTAAAAATTACCGATTATGCCGATCGATTAGTCGCAGACTTAGACCAATTGACTGGCTGGCCGGAAAAGGTTAAAACCATGCAAGCCAACTGGATCGGTCGATCGGTTGGGGCGTATTTAGAGTTTCCAATTGTCGGTGCGACTGAAAAAATTGCCGTATTTACGACTCGTCCCGATACCGTCTATGGCGTTTCTTATGTCGTCCTCGCGCCCGAACACCCATTAGTCGAGCGCGTCACTACTCCCGATCGATCTGCTGCTGTGGCAGCATTTATCGCCGCAGTGAGCAGTGAAAGCGAGATCGATCGAACTGCCGACGACAAGCCCAAACGCGGCGTACCGACTGGCGGCTTTGTCACCAATCCCTTTACAGGTAAACAAGTCCCAATTTGGATTGCCGATTACGTGTTATACGAGTACGGCACGGGTGCTGTCATGGGCGTACCCGCACATGACGATCGTGACTTCAAATTTGCCACGCAGTATCAATTACCCATTACCACGGTCATCCTCAACCCCAAAGCCGACCCATCTGCAAGCTCGAAGGGTGCCTATACAGAAGCGGGGGTGATGACCGACTCCGGTAAGTTTACGGGGATGGATTCTATTTCCGGCAAGCAGGCAATTATCGGCTACGCCGAAGAGCAAGGCTACGGGAAAGCCAAAATCCAATATCGGTTACGCGATTGGTTGATTTCGCGCCAACGTTACTGGGGTGCGCCGATTCCGATTATTCATTGTCCCGACTGCGGCGCGGTAGCAGTACCCGATGCCGATTTACCAGTCCAGTTGCCCGAAGATGTTGAATTTACAGGGAAAGGTGGTAATCCCCTGGCGCAATTAGCCTCGTGGGTAAACGTTCCCTGTCCCAGTTGTGGCACGCCAGCGAAACGGGAAACCGATACGATGGATACCTTTATCGATTCCTCCTGGTATTTCCTCCGCTATACCGATGCCAAAAATCCCGACAAAATCTTCGATACCAGCAGAGTCAACGACTGGATGCCTGTAGATCAATACGTTGGCGGAGTCGAACATGCGATCTTGCATCTATTATATTCTCGCTTCTTTACCAAAGTATTAAGCGATCGACCCGACAGCGATAATCCTGGCAGCAATCTATTGAAATTTGCAGAACCATTTAACCGGTTATTAACCCAAGGGATGGTTCAGGGTTTAACATATGTCAACCCGAATAAAGAAGGGAAAGATAAATGGGTACCATTCACTGCTGTTAATGCCGAAAATCCCGTAGATCCGACAACTGGCGAACCACTGGAACTAATCTACGCTACGATGTCCAAATCCAAAGGTAATGGGATCGCGCCTGAAGACGTAATTAATAAATACGGGGTCGATATCGCGCGGATGTTTATCCTCTTTAAAGCACCACCAGAAAAAGATCTAGAGTGGGATGAAGCCGATGTCGAAGGACAAGCACGCTTTCTAAATCGCGTCTGGCGATTGGTTTACGACTATGTAAACAATCCAACTGCGGCAAAAGTAGATCTAAACAAATTACCTACGGCGACAACTAAAAGCGAGAAAGATTTACGCAAAGCAATTCATACGGCAATTAAAGAAATCACCGAAGATCTAGATGGTGATTATCAATTTAATACCGCTATTTCTGAATTGATGAAATTAAGTAATGCGATGAATGATGCCGACTGCAAAAATTCGCCGATTTATGCCGAAAGTATCATCACCCTCATCTTGTTACTATCGCCCTTCTCCCCACACATGTCCGAGGAATTGTGGCAACTGACCGGACATACTGGTTCCGTTCATACGCAAGCATGGCAAAAATACGATCCTGATGCTTTAGTCGCCGATGAAATTACCCTAGTAATTCAGGTGATGGGCAAAACGCGGGGCACGATCGAAGTTCCGGCAACAGCGGATAAGCAAGAGTTGGAAAAATACGCTCGTGAATCTGATGTCGCTCAGAAATTTATTGCCGACAAAGAGGTGAAGAAGGTAATCGTGGTACCTGGAAAATTAGTTAATTTTGTAATTGGCTAGTTGAGAGCCAGGGTATCCATATTTACTCTTAACTAACGTCAGTTCGGGATACTCCCTTCCCGCCAGAAAAATCTAGATAATACTTCTACCCTATTACTGTCAGAGATCTAAGGGTACCCACAAGGGGGCACCCCTACAGGTTAGTTGTGTAGGGGTGCCCCTTGTGGGTACCCTGGATCTTTTCCAAGCACTAGTACACGTCAACTGGTACAAGATGTGAGAATAAGAATTAAATAACTTACAATTGCCCCTACCAAAGATTGGGGTAAGCGTAGATCTGCATCTTATTAAATCCTCATTCCTAAGTAGGTCGGCGCAAATATTTATAACATCAGAAAAGCCTGAAACATAGGTGGTGGGCAATGCCCACCCGACTGGATTTAGACAACCTTTACATCTGGGAAATATTCAGATATAGTTCGGATAGCTTAGCAACTTATTTACATATTTCAGCCATTTGACTATTGCCTTTCACCCAAATTGCCAAATTTTCAAGTCAGATCGAGTAAAATATACCGATAAGTTTGTGAATTTCCTGGGTCGATCGGCTAGGAATTTCGAGAATTTGGGCATTCTAGATTAGAATCTCTCTCGATCGTGTTGCCCCGCTTAAACCTCGTAAAGTTAAAATTATGAATCTTAAACCCACGACCAGGCTAAGCCTGTCCCTATTTTCACTGGCGATCGTCGCCACTGCAATCTTGCCAGATCGTGCTCATGCTGCCACTACCAACCTGCAATTCGGTAGTCCGGTTCAAACAAATGACATCACCAATGTGGATAACCACGGTCCAGGCTATAGTGGCACTATCATCGATTACCTTAACGTTGCAACAGGGATTGATGCTAGGTTTACTGCTACGGTTAGTGGCGATGGCTACACGTTTAATGGGCATATTCCCACCTATACTAGTGCAGGCAACTCCAGCGGTGATGCGGCATTTGACTATCAAATCGCAACTAACCTCACTAATAACGGCGTTGGTTTTGGTACATTGAGCTACAAGCTTGACTTTTTTGTACATGGTTCAAACTTTACCACTGCTGCTACTCCGTTTGATTTTAATTTGTTAGTCTATGACATCGATGGGGATGCAGCTCAAAACGAAGCTCTCCGAGTTGCCAAAGGTGTCGGGACTAGTGGACTAGACAGTTATCAAATTGGTAATACTGGTGCCACATCGTTATTGGCGACAGAAAATACTAACGACTATCTTTTTTCTGGGCGGAATCAAAACGTAGGTGAGACTGAGGTGAAAGGGGATGTGCTTTTAAGCTTTCTGAACACGAACTCGGTCACGTTACAATTTGAGGCAAATACTACATCGTCAAATGATGGCGCAAATACCGTGTTTGCAGCGATCGACGGTGACTCGACTCAGAAAGTAATAGGAACTTTTAACCCGGTCGTAACTGCCAAAAAATTGCCCGAACCATTTACCATTATCGGTACCATCATTGGTGGTACGGCAGCATACCGGCTGAAAAAGAAACTCAAAGCGGCAAATCAAGCCTAGTACTAGCTCACATCATCAATCGACCAGATGAGTCTGCCACTTTTTAGACTTGCCTGGTAATTTTTTGTGTAGACGATGATAAGCTGAGGGATGTTTTACTCTTAGCTCGATCGCTCCGCCGATCGTGAGTAAAATTTCCCCTCGCCAACCACTACCAAGCACTACCAAATGAACTCTTTTTCGGGATTATTTCGCATTTCTGGTTATGCGTTTTTATTACTATCATTATTCGATGCTATTAGCACGTTTATTCCCCCTCAATTTAACGATCGGAGTTGGCAGTTTCAGACTGCTGGCATCTTTGTAGAACATTCGATCGCGCCGATCTTAGGCTTTATTTTAGTTTTTTATGACAATCTAAATGGGCGGAAAGAAAAAGAGCTGCCGCTACTGAGAGTATTATCGTGGCTGTCGCTATTGACTGGAATATTTTATCTAGTGCTAATTTTCGCCTTATTTATTACACCATTTGCACTCGATGTCGTCACTCAAGAACGAATTGACATGCAATTCAAGCCAAAGATCGCTAAGCTACAACAGATCCAAGCACAAGCGACCAAAGCATCAGCTGCTGAAATAGAAGCGATTATGAAAAGTAATAAGGCAGTTAAAACTACCAATCCTCAAGCCTTTCGGTCGGAGGTGTTACAAAATATGGCAACAGCCGAAAAAAACTTAAAACAGCAATCCGAACTTACTAAAGATGCCCAAAGATTGTCTCTACTGAAAAGTGCGATCAAATGGGGATTGGGTGCCCTAGTATCGGCTGTAGTCTTCATTCGAATTTGGGCAGCAACTGACTGGGCGAGAGACCACTGAGTTGGGGGTGACGCAGTAAGCTAGCATGACAAAAAGCGCGCGATCGCTATTCAATTCGGTTGAAGCGCTAGTATGTAGTAGTTATAAAGTAGCAAAAAGATTGCGATCGATCTGTAGTGAAAACACCAGAGCGCAAAAGATATTCGTGAAAATTCATGTTTTTATATCAAGCGATCGAATCGGGTAGATTCGATCGCTTATTGTTGGATTTTTACATGCCGATCGGTAGATTTATCAGTGAATTTACTGACTAGTGGATTTTTTGATGTTAGTGAATACCTCTCGATCGAATTTAATCGTGAATTTACTTAGTAGATTCATGCGATCGCTTTCATATCAAAAAACCTTTACATCTGAAAAAGCTTAGGATATACTACGGATGGCTGATGGAAAGCTATATGGTTTCAGCCATTTGACCGTTGTATTTTACCAAGTTGCTAAAATTTTAAATTTCGATCGAGTAGCAAATACCGTGAAATATGTGAGTTTCGTGGATCGATCGGCTGAATTTTTGCAAGATTTGGGCATACTTTAGACAAGATATTCCCGATCGTGTTGCTCCACTTAAACCTCGCCCCTTAAAATCATGAATCTCAAATCCACGACCAGGCTCGGTCTGTCACTATTTTCACTCGCGATCGCTACCGCAGCGATCCAACCCGATCGAGCTAGTGCCGCCACTACCAACCTGAGCTTCACAACCATTCAAGAACCTTTAAATATCACCGTTCCCGAAGCTGCAACCAATAGCAATCCAATCCATTATCTTAATGTTGCTAGTGGAATTGATGCCGTGGTCACTGCCAATGTTACTGGAGCCAATTACTCTTTTTTAGGACACATTCCAAGTTACAAAACTACGGGCACCGCCACCTCATCCACCAATGATGCGGCATTCATCTACCAAATCGCAGCAAATCAAGCTGGTTTCGGAGTCATGACTTACAAGTTCGACTTTTATCAGACTGATGGCATCACTCACAACTTTACAACCCCTTTTACGATCGCAGATTTTAACTTCTTAGTCTATGATGTAGACGGAGAAACTGGTACAGGTGGACGCACTGGAATCGTCCAAACCGAATACCTGCGGGTTGCCAAAGCTACTGGTACTAGTGGGCTGAACAGTTATCAAATTGGTAACTCAGGTGCATCATCGTTAACTGCTACAGAGAATCCAAACGACTATCTCTTTAGCGGACGGAGTATTAACGTAGGGGAGACCAGCGTGAATGGGGATGTCCTCCTAAATTTCACCAATACAAGCTCGGTAACATTACAATTCGAGACAAACACTCTACAATCTATTGCTAGTGCCAATCAAACGTTTAGTGGCATCGACGGTGACTCGAGCCAAACAGTAGCAGGAACTTTTTCCCCAGCAGTGACAGCCAAAAAACTTCCCGAACCATTTACCATTATCGGTACCATCCTTGGTGGTACCGCTGCTTTCCGCATGAGAAAGAAACTCAAAGCTGCTAGCAAAATGTAGTCTTGAGACGACATATTTGCCTGTAACCCGATCGATCTTGAGGATGTGCTGCGATCCTAAAACTCGATCGGTTTTTTGGGTATCTATGCTGTTGAGACAATGAGAGGGTGTCTGATAAGTACAATCGACAGGGGGCGTATTTTAGACTTTTCAGACACCCTCTGAGGCGCTACCGTGTATACACATCTCTGGTTAGAAGCGAAATTGGTGTGAATCCCCCTAAATCCCCCTTAAAAAGGGGGACTTTGACCAGATCTGAGCAAGCTTTTTAAGGGGGTTTGGGGGATTTAGATCTAGAAACGAAGTCCAGCCGACTTGTGTATACACGGTAGCTATGGGACGACAGGCTCGATCGCTTTATGAAGATAAGTTAATATAGAAATGGATAATGCGTAACATTCTTTAATAATGCTGACCGAACATTCCGAGTCGTCAGAACTAAATCCTCACCCACTGCTGACAAAAATATTTTTTGGACACCAGCCAACCCCAGAACTACTAGCGATCCTACTCGTTTATGCAGTGCAGGGTATTTTAGGTATTTCACGGTTAGCAGTAAGTTTTTTCCTCAAAGACGATCTAGGACTATCTCCAGCCGAAGTAGCAGCATTGACGGGGATAGCCGCCTTACCGTGGATCGTTAAGCCGATCTTTGGGTTTATTTCGGATGGCTTGCCGATTTTTGGCTATCGACGGCGACCTTACCTGATGTTATCTGGTTTACTCGGTGTGGGTGCCTGGTTATCCTTGGCAAATCTGGTGCATACAGCCGCTGCTGCGACATTGGCGATCGCGATTAGTTCGCTTTCGGTCGCATTTAGCGATGCGATCGTCGATGCACTGGTAGTAGAACGCGCTCGGAGCGAATCGATCGAAAAGTCTGGCTCGCTGCAATCATTGTGTTGGGGTGCTTCGGCGTTAGGCGGATTGCTCACTGCATATTTTGGGGGGTTACTGTTAGAACACTTCACGACGCGGACTGTGTTTGCAGTTACCGCCGCTTTCCCATTATTAGTCTCGATCGCAGCGTTATGGATCGTCGAATTACCGATCGGACATGCAGATGAAGCAGTCGCTACTGAGACGATTCGATCGCAGATGCAGCAATTGTGGCAGGCACTGACCCAAAAAGTCATCTGGATGCCGACATTATTTCTATTCCTCTGGCAATGCACGCCGACAGCCGATGCCGCTTTTTTCTACTTTAGTACCAATGAGTTAGGCTTTACACCAGAATTTTTAGGGCGAGTGCGACTGGTGACAGCGCTGGCATCGTTGCTCGGGGTCTGGTTATTTCAGCGCTTTTTAAAAACCATTCCGTTCCGGCAAATCTTCTTGTGGACGACGATATTTTCTTCGCTATTGGGTTTGACGACACTATTATTAGTAACGCATACCAATCGGACATTGGGCATCGACGATCGCTGGTTCGCGCTCGGTGATAGTTTGGTGCTGACAGTAATGGGGCAATTAACTTTTATGCCCGTACTCGTATTGGCTGCCAGATTGTGTCCGCCAGGGATCGAAGCAACGCTGTTTGCCTTACTGATGTCGGTGCTAAATTTATCGGGATTGGTATCGAAAGAAGGTGGTGCGTTACTGACTCATCTGTTGGGCGTAACCGATCGGAATTTTGATAATTTGTGGTTGCTGGTCTTAATTACTAATGTGGGTGGTGTTTTACCCTTGCTATTTATCAAGTTACTACCAGATCGAGATCCGCAAGCAACAGCACTAGTCGGGCGTTCGCTGCCATCAGCTAGCGCGATCGAACATCAACTTACGAATATTACTAGCGATCGCGCTTTTATCCCCGAAATTTTACCAGAATTAATCGAAACACAGTCAGAATAATCCCCGCACATCCTATGCAACCTCAAGCAACTGCAACTACTCCGTCCGAGCTGCCATACGATCTCGCTCAATGGCGACAAGGCTATCGATCGCAAACACAAGAATACGATTATCAAATAACCGAAATCGATGGCGAAATTCCCGCAGCGCTAACCGGGACATTATTTAGAAATGGCCCTGGCTTGCTAGAACTCGGGGGTAAATCCGTGCGTCATCCATTCGATGGCGATGGGATGATCTGTCGAATTACCTTTCAAAACGGTAAAGCTCACTTTCGCAATCGCTTCATTGAAACCGAGGCATATTTAGCCGAAAAAGCCGCCAATAAATTTCTCTATCGCGGTGTATTTGGCACCCAAAAAGCTGGTGGGTGGTCGAGTAATGCCTTCGATCTCAAGTTAAAAAATATTGCCAATACGCAAGTAGTTTATTGGGGTGGTAAATTACTCGCCTTGTGGGAAGCCGCCGAACCCCATCGCTTAGATCCTAAAACTTTAGCGACATTAGGCATCGAATACTTTAATAACACCCTCAAACCGGGCGATGCTTTTGCAGCACATCCACTATTCGACCCGATTAAGGACAGAATGGTGAACTTTGCGTTAAAAACCGGCAAATTCGATCTTACCGGACTGTTAACTGCGATTACTATTTACGAATTAGATCGAGATGGTAAAGTAGTCGAGGAACACACCCATACAATTCCTGGATTTGCGTTCATCCATGATTTTGCGATTACGCCTAATTATTGTATCTTCTTCCAAAATCCGGTAGGATTCAATCCTGTTCCATTTTTATTGGGATTAAAAGGTGCGGCTGAATGTGTCAAGTTCCAACCCGAAAAATCGACGAAGATTATCATTATTCCGCGCGATCCGCGTAGTGGCGAAGCAGTCCAAACTCTCGAAACTAAATCGGGCTTTGTATTCCACCATGCGAATGCCTTCGAGCGCGATCGCAAGATCACGATCGATTCGATTTGTTATGCCTCTTTCCCCGAAGTCGAACCCGATCGCGATTTCCGCGATACTGATTTTAATAAACTCGATCCGGGGCAATTGTGGCGATTCGAGCTAGATCTCAAACATCGTCGCGTCGAGCGTCAACTTATCGAACCGCGTTGTTGTGAATTCCCCACGATTCACCCCGCCAATGTCGGACAACCCTATCGTTATGTCTATATCGGGGCGGCCCAAACGGCAGTGGGAAATGCGCCATTACAAAGCATCCTGAAGCTGGATCTCGAAACTGGCTCCCGCCAATTGTGGACGGCTGCACCAACGGGATATGTCGGCGAACCCATCTTCGTACCCCGTCCGGATGGCACTCAGGAGGATGATGGTTGGCTGCTGGTGACGATTTATGATGGGGCGCGCGATCGATCGGCGGTAGTAGTGTTAGATGCCACAGATTTGACCACAGGCCCGATTGCCACGCTCCATCTGACCCATCATCTTCCCTATGGTTTACATGGCAGTTGGACTGACGAGGTGTTCGTCGATCGATTCACTGAGTAACGCGATCGAATTTTCACATTCTGCTAGTTGCTAGTGCTAGCATATTCCCGACGCGGATCTGCGGTCGCTGGGATGCCGGTGGCACGCAGATCTAGATCGAGTTTTAGTAGTTCGTCGAGTGGTAAAAATGCGGGAGCGCCCAAACTACATGCTGGCCAATCGCCATCTACGGTAACGTGGAGTTGATGGCAACTGCCATGAACCAGTCCTTCTGGATTGAAGAACCGACAGTTACTACAGGTGGAAGTAAGACAAGTGCTGGTTTTCATCAGATTGACTCCAGTGTATAGATGTCGACCGATTTAGATAAGATCGATCGACAAAAAATTTGAGATCGCCGCGTGGCTGAGGAAGTTAGCGAGATTTTACTAGCCAAATTGACCGTGTAGCGGTCTCTCGATCGATTGTGGGAGATAATAGTCTGAGGATTGGTTTAACTCGCGATCGATCGTGATCTGTAATGGTTTACAGCGTTTTATCCGGATTTGAATACCTTCTGTGGCTTCGCTTTCCAAATCCTCGACATAACCAGATTTGTGCGCCTTTGCCTCTGTTGCGGATGCAAATGGGCCAAAATAATAGGTGCAATTGGGACGCTCTGTGACGATTTCTATCCACCAAGCCAGTCCGAAAAATTGGAGCGAGTCGAGCAAGATCTCTTGAATATTCATCAGCTTAAATTCCTTTGATAATATAAAATCCGATCGTCAACATGACTTATCACTGTCATCAATAATGTTAGTTCGTTTAGACTTACCCAACATCCCAAACGTGTTAGATTAGCGATCTCGGATGTAACAGTCGATTGAAGAATACTGTATCTCCCCCTCATCGTCGAACTCTCAAGCAAAAACTTGAGATCGAGTCAGGTAAGAGCGAGAGTTATTGAATTGGTGTGATTATCCCAAACCTAGAGGGTGATTGCTGCCCACCCTGGACATTTTTGAGGCAATCCATAGATGAGTATTTATACCGTTTATCGATATTATTATTAACTCTAAAAACGGTGAAATGAGGCACGGAGCGCAATTAGCTAAATGGGTTTCTCCAGTGGAACAAATACTTAAATATTTCAGCAAATTTTTTAGTGTTGATTAGCGCTACTTTTCTCACCGTACGGAATAAAGATTCGCTATTTATAATTAGTTTACCCAAATTCGAACATAATTATCGCTAACTGCCGATTGTCTGAGTCATGGCGGTGACGGCGCTGCTTGCCAGATCTCAGCGCGATAGTTGCACTATCCTAACCGATCGGCTCTCAGCAGCGGATCTACTTATTTACAGATATCCGCCGCTACTCGATGCGCCGCGATCGAAATTTAGGTATTTTGATGTAATAATCGAAAACCTTGGTAAATCGATCGGCTCTGCCTTTATTAAATCAAAACAACATGGGGAAATTATGAGGATTTAGCTAAATTGAATCGTGTGTCAACCAACTTTATGCGGCAGCGCGCGGGATCGATTGTTGAATGACTAATACCGAGCATGGAGCATGGTGCAAGACATAGTTACTAACACTACTCATGAATAATTCAGGCAAACCGCTATAACCGCGTCTACCCACGACGATTAGGTCTACAGCTAGGGTGTCGGCGACTTCACAAATCGATCGCGCCGGATCGCCGATTTGCTGATTGATTTCTGCTTTAATATTAGATTGAATAGCTCTAGCAGCTAAGCTTTGGAGGAATTCTAGATTATGTTTGCGCTCTTGCTCTTGACGTTCGAGATAGAGTTTAATCGTTGCCTCGGTGACAGCAATTGCCTCACTCCCTGGATACAGTGGTGGATTGAGATAGCCACTACCATAATCTGGGACGATCGTCGATAACAGCACCAGCGTAGCATCATTACATCGAGCCAGTTCTAATGCTTTGGCAAAAACATCTTCACTAGCTGGCGAGCGATCTACAGCCATCAAAATCTTGTTGAAAGCAGCCATCGGAGTACCTCATCATAGAAAATAACTCAAACCAAAATCTCGGAGGCGCGACTTTCCCACGATCCTTTGACTAGAGAAAACAATTATGGCAGTTAAACTCCACGATTTATAGGTGCAAATGTAATATTCGCGATCTTAGCTCGCCATCCAATTGAGACACTGCTGCATTTGCGATCGCATGGTGGGGACATCGGCATGATATCTTCGCCCATGTCCAGGCAAGACCCATTCAAAATCATAGCTAGCTAATTTGTGCATGGATTTCACCTGTTCCGCCCAGGAATACCAACAAAAGTCTCGAAACGCACCTAAATGTCCGAGTTGACGGCTGAAGGCGAGGTGGTCGCCTGTGAATAAGAACTGATGTTTGTAGAGTAAAACTGTATGTCCTTTACTATGTCCGGGAACGGGAATAATTAAAACATCGGGGGTAAGTTCGATCGGATCTGTACCCTGAAGTTGACGTTCGACAGATTTAGTATCGCCAGTAATATCATCTCGATGGAGGATGCGATCGCAACCAAAATGCTCGTGGAATTTCTGATGGTCGGCGACATCATCTCGATGTGTAAGATAGAGGTATTTTAATCCTCCCATTGCAGCGATCTGTTTGACCAATGGTGGTGTAAATCGCGGCGAATCGACCAAAATATTTCCATCTGGATGTCGAATCAAATAACTTGCGGCACCATAAGATTTTTCGGAATGATAACCGCAATGGTAGACATTCTCCGCTACTAAAATTGGCACTGAGGCTTGAGCTTGTTTGATATCGTCAGGTTTATCGATCGTGCCGATCGATCCCGTCGGACAGGATAATAATGCTTGGAGTGCTTGCAATCTCTCTGGTGCGTTTTCCGGTTGATGATATACCGCCGACATCTCCCCCGCACTCTCGAATACTGTAGGAGCCATCCACCGACAAGTATCGCAATCGATACAAGATCGATCGACATAAAAGTCCCCGTCGATATTTTCCGATCGTCGCTGAGTTAGGTGTGCCATAATTTCCCTCCTAATTGGGGATCTTTATTTTAACTGCGATTAAGCTGTTCGACATCTAGATCGAGTTATGGCTGATGGTTTTAGTGGCTAGTGGCTAGTAGATATTTATTTAAGTAAAAACCCAATCTTTTTCAGTGCTGTTTAGATCGATAGTACCCCCTATTCCCTATTCCCTGACTTTCGCAGGGAGTCTAATCTCTTTTCACAGCTAAAAATACCCAAAATCTGGGTAGGTTCTGGAGGGCGACGACATTGATTTAGAGTCATACTTAATATAGGTTAACGAAGCCAGGATTCAGTTTGTGCATGAGAGATTTAAACTTCGCCGCACAAACTTTCCGCCGATATTGGCGGGGTTTTAAATACTGCTTTGTGACACAATTGTATTTTTTTACTTAGGCGAAGAGTCACGGTTAAAAGGTTGATAGCGCAAACCATGAAGAACGAGTCATCATCATCGAGTTATGTCAATGCCGCTCCGATGAGCGAGCGCGAACTGGCACAATTCTTTCCCGGCGATAGCGAATTGGCAGCCCGAATGCGCGACCTCGACTGGTCACAAACACCACTTGGCACGGTTGAGACCTGGCCTCAAAGTCTGCGCTCGGCTCTGAGTATTTGCCTAAACTCCCGCTTTCCGATCGCCATCTACTGGGGACAACACTGCTTGCTACTCTACAAGGCGTTGCAACAGAATACGTGCGAAATCCTGCAAGATCGACCCCAAAGGTGCATTCTCTCGTCTAATTTTTGAGCTATAACTGCCTAAATATCAGATTTTAGAATTGGCTCAGAGTAGAGGTTATAACCCCATCTTGCAGGTTTTTACAGTTATTCTGTTTCAACGCCTAAGTTAATGTGTCGAGAATGCCAGGGTCGGTTGCTGTCGCGCTAAAGGTGACAGATTCTCCTTCTTTAATTGTGGCTGGTTTAGCGATCGAAACAATGGTCGGCGCAACATTATCGACTTTAGCTACAACGGTTTGAGTGGTGGCACCATTGATGTACCAGTTATAGATGAGAGTGTCGTTACCTGGGTCGGTGGCGGTGGCTGTGAGTGTGACGGATTGACCTTCGTTAATATTGGTGGGGATATTGACGTTGGTAATTGTGGGGGCGACGTTGGCGACGGCGATTTGGATGGATTTGGTGGTGCTGGCTCCGTCGTTGTCGGTGACTGTGACGGTGACGTTGTTGGTACCTGCTTTGGTGAAGAGGTGGCTGGGGTTGGTGACTCCGGTGATGGGGGTGGAACCATCGTCGAAGTTCCAGGTGATGGTGTGGGTGTCGTTGATGCCAGGGTCGCTGTAAGTTACGCCGAGGTTGAGGGTTTCGCCTTGGTTGAGGTTGGTAGTTGGGGCGGTGAGGTTGACAATCGGGGCGAGGTTATCGACTTTGACTGTGGTGGTTTGCTGGGTGCTACCGCCATCTTTATCGGTGACGGTGAGGATGACATCGTAGTTACCGTTATCGGCGTAGGTATGGGCGATATTTCGTCCGGTGATAGGGTTTGTGCCGTCGCCGAGGTTCCAGGTGTAGGTGAGATTATCGCTAGAGTCGCCATCTGTGGCGAGGGCAGATATACTTTACACGGGCATAACTTGAGCATCAGCGATCGAAGAGATGATAGTCTAGTAAAGTCAAGGAAAAAGTGGAGCTTGAGGGATGAGCAATCTAAACTTTACGGAATTTGTCACTCTAGGCAGAAGAAAATGAATGAATCGTAGTTAAGTCTCGATTGAGAAAGGTGTTAGCACAGAGATTGACAAGCGAAAGCAGAGCAAGAAAACTACTAACAAGGAGAGGATTATTAAAAACCCGTAACCAAGGTTTAACTAAATTAAAAGCTAAAAGTGGTACTAATAGTAACTGAACATTATTTAGCATCGACTTCCAGCCAGATTTTATTTGCCAATCGGGGTGAGCAGCTAAATAACTCTCTAATTCAGCTTGGCAAGTTGACAGTTGAACAGGTTTAGATGGCTGTGGCGAAGCTGCCAATGAACTAATCAAAAGAAAGGCACAGCAAATCAGTTCCCACCATTTAGCAATGTCAGCATATTTAGTTAAAGTAAAATCTGCCCATCCTAACTCTGACTTACATTGCTTAAATCCATACTCTATCCAAGTTCGCAATCCATAGATATTACCAATGTCTTGATAACTGACATCTGGAATATTTGTCATCACAAAAGATGTACTATTTTCCGGTAATGTTTCAGGGTCAGTTGTGACATACCAGTAAGTATAACTTCTTCGATGTCCAAAAATTACTTCACTCACATAACGAGTTTCGGTATGTCCATCACTAAAAACTCGCTCAAACTTGCGCCACTTATTCCGTCTGACTGCTTGGTGCGAACGCACGCCGAGGAGACCTCGGCGCGATTCGCATCCGCTTTTTCAGTCTTCAACATCCACACGCCATGATTACTTCTAATTGATACCATGAACTGGAGCTTTAACTTGTCCAAATCTCCAATTAAGTTAGTCGAACTCTCACCATATAAACTATCAGCTAAAACTCGCTTGATTTTTAGTCCTAGTTTAACTAATTCCTTGACTAACTCAACAGCTATTTGAGGTTTACTTTGATATTTATCGCCTAGCAGCAATCTCTGCTTCGGTTTATATATCTCAAATATCAATGGGAAGACAATTCCATCTTTCAGTCCGTAAATATTTACACTCACTATCCCATTGTCTACTTTCCCTAGTCTACCTAAATACTGCCGAGCGACGTAATCTGTATGAGTTCCTTTCTTTGGGTCTCCTGTTTCATCAATGATAATATCTATCGCTTCTCCTTTCAACCAATCAAGAATTAATTTCAGTCTTACTGTCCTTAATTCTTGATATGTCCAGGGTGAGCTAGTCATAAAATGATGTAGTGATTGGCCTTGCTCTAGTCCAACTATTTTAGCTATTCTCGACAAGCTTTTTCGCTGACTTGGTGTGATAATTCCAATTAGAATTCGCTTGAATGCTTCATAGCTTCTAACTTCTGGAAAGATACTTTTATACTGACTGCAATATTGGTCGATAAAACCAATCGTCGGTGCTGCTGCTCTTGGCTGTGTCATATACCCTGCCTTCTATTCAGCCTTACCTTTCTATTTTAGCTTTCCTAGAGTGACAGAAGAGGGCTAATCGATCGTTTGAACAAAGATTAGGCAAGAACACTATGAACTATCTTGTTAGCGTAGCTTCCTCTGAGACAAACCTATTGACGAACCGATCGAGAATTTAAGCATCTAGCGTTATAATTAAGACAGATGCCTAAATGGAGGTAAATTATGGCTTCATCAACCCAATTACTGGATATATTGGGAATTCCAGGTTCGACAAGTTCAGCTTCAGCGATCGATCGTGCTGAAGTAGTCCGGCGCGGATTATCGATCGAGTCTTTTAAGCGAGTGGCGAGTTACTACCAACTCTCAGACGCTCAGATGTCCAAGGTGGTAGGAACTTCAGTGCGAACGATCGTGAGACTTCAGAAAGAAGATAAGCCTTTAAACGCTACTTGGTCCGATCGATTGTACCGACTAGCGAGAGTTGCGGCTCAAGCGCAGGATGTATTTGAGAGTGCCCAGGCGGCGACTAGTTGGCTGAAGCGACCCAATCGAGGATTAAATGGTCATGCGCCTGTCGATTTACTGGATACTGATGCAGGTACAGAGCAGGTGGTGGAATTACTCGATCGCATTGAGTATGGAGTATACAGTTGAGTCTCAGTCTGTGGCGAATTTCTAAACGCAAGTATGTAGATACAGCTTTTAGCGGTGAAGGTGCCAGAAGAGTTGGCGGACGCTGGAATTCTCGCGGACAGGGGATGGTTTATACTTCAGGAACGCTTTCACTTGCCGCGTTAGAAGTCTTCGTCCACATGGAAGTTGAAGATGTGGCGACGATGTTAGCTTACATTCGGGTGGATGTGCCGACAGAAATAAAGATCGAGTATCTAGAAGTGGCTCATTTGCCTCCAGATTGGCGTAACATTCCCGCACCTGCTATTTTGGCAACTATGGGCGATCGATGGTTTAAATCGGGTTCGACAGCAATTTTAGCGGTACCTTCAGTGGTTATTCCAATGGAATTCAACTATCTAATTAATCCGTCACACCCTGACTTTGTAAGGCTATCTGTAGAATCTCCGCAACCATTTGAGCTAGATCCCAGGCTTTGGAAAAGTTAAAATAGAATTACCCTGACGGCGATCGACCTTATTGAAAGAGAAAATACTATGACTTATACCAAACCTCAAATCGATGGCGATTTCAATATCGTTCCTGGTGAAGATATCGAGATTCGAGCTAGAAAGATGGCAGCAGCAGGACAAAAACAAGTTGCTGAAGATATCGCTCGTCTCAAAGCAATGGGAGAGCCGATTCACTATATGCTCGGTCATAAATTAGTTAGAGAAGAAGCCAATGGGCAGAAATTTGAGATTGAAATCCAAGTAGATGGCAGCGAAAAAATAGTCGGTGAAATTCTCTAAAACATGCCAACTTTGACAGTAATTGCTGGAGCTAACATCAAATTGATGCGTGAGGCAAAAAGTCGAGGTTGGTTAGTTGTATTGATGTATATCGGGATCGACAATCCCAATATGAATGTTTTACGAGTGGCAGACAGAGTTAAATTGGGCGGTCATGATGTGCCTAGAGAAGATATTTTGCGTCGTTACGAGCGTAGTCTGGCTAATCTGAGTAAAGCTGCCAAAATAGTTGACGAACTAATTCTCTACGATAATTCTACAGATGCCGGACATCAGATCTTAGCTGCGATTGAAAGCGATAGAACTGTTATTTATGTGCCAGAATTACCTAGCTGGGTTGCAAAAGCAAATTTGAATCTGTGAATGAGTTCGATCGATCTTTAGGAATGAACCTGATTTTAATGTATAAATCTGACCCGCCAGAGACTCTAGAGACTCGACTAGCCAGAGTTGCGGCTCAAGCGCAGGATGTTGAAAAAAAGTAAAGACCGTTCTCATAAGTCAGATTTAAAGAATGTGGCTAAAAGTAATGTTGTTGATAAAGGAGTCAAGGATAACCTCATTCCTCAATTAAATGTTGAGTTTTCTGAAGACAACTAGTTTTTATGGTAAATGGACTCCCAGATCGATATGAGCCAACAGGAAAAATACTTCGTGGCGGAATGGGCGATATTTTGATATGTAAAGATCTAAATCTTGAGCGAGATGTGGCTATTAAATTCATTCAGGATGTTAAAGATCAACACAGACTCTTTGATGAACTAGCTGCTTTACAAAAAATTTATTCTAAACATGTAGTTCAGATTTTTGATATTTTTCTCAATGAATCTAATCGAAAAGTTGGAATTGTCCAGGAATACATTCCTGGACACGATTTACAATATTTTGTCGAAGGAAAACTTATTTCAAGTGAAGAATATTTAAAGATTTTATATCAAATATCTTCTGGGATTAATGATATTCATGAGCAAGGTTTAATTCATAGAGATATTAAACCTAATAATATGAAGATAGACCAATCTAACATTATTAAAATCTTTGACTTTGGTTTGTCAAGATTTACAGATAAGAATGATTCAACTTTAGGATTTAAGGGTACACTTGACTTTGCAGCACCTGAACTATACAATCAAGGATTTGTTCCCTTTACAAATGCTACCGATACATATGGTTTTGGTATTACTGCATGGTATCTTACTGGAAGTAAAATTCCCAGTTCTCTTATAGAAATACCACCTGATAATAACACTACTCCAAGTTTTTCCTCTCTTGATATAGAAATTCTTTCTGCTATCGTAAGTATGCTCGATCGATCGATTTCTGAATATGCCGTCGATAGACCTTTAATGTCAGAAATAAAAACACTGCTTGAGAAGTATCTTCTGCGAGGTAAGCATCGAGCATTGATTATATATGGTCATAAAATATATACGCTTGATAAAATAAATCAAATTGCAAAACTTGATGTTCCTAATTATGGATGTTTGCACATTAAATATGATGGATTATATTTTTTAGTTGATTTTGCAGACAATTCAAATTTTGCTAATAATCAGTTGTTAAAACAAGGTCAAGTACTTCCTAAAGATTATGTGATAACATTGGGTGATTTTTCTCGTGGAGCTAACAGATTGTTTATAACTTTCGATATATCTAACCCAGAGGTTGTTCTATGAGTGAAAATCAAATTCATAATGCTGGAGATAGAATTGATAATCATTATGAAATACTTCGATTTGTTGGAGAAGGAGGTGTGCAGCAAGTTTACTGCGCGAAAGATCTGGTTCTTGGAAGAGAAGTTGCTCTTAAATTACCTAAAAACTCATCAGCAAAAAAGAGGTTTAAACGAAGTGCTGTTGTAAGTGCTAAAGTTATATATTATAAATAAATAAATTCAAAACTCGATCTCTTGAAATTAAAGAGAGGCTGCGCCAACGGTACGTCTGTTACATACCAAGAGATTCTGGACTTCTCGATCGATTATTGAGCTTAGTTAGATTCAGCTAAAATATAGACACAGCCGTTCTTCCAGTTCTCAAAGATAGTGTTAAATGTCAAGTGTTTTGACGTGTCGCGACAGGTTATTGTCAGGTAGATGACGCAAAAGGGTATTTCAGATCGAAACGACAAGTAGCGATCGATTGTAACAGGGACACAAAAAAATCGACTGATTAGGAAGATTGAGATTGGGTGTAGTAGGTACTGGTAGTGGCAAAGTGTTTATGTCCTGCCCATCGGGATCTCATGGCAGTCTTTACCCTTTTTCCTGCTCCAAACTAGCTTCCAATATTGTCCCTCCCGAACTAAACGAGTAAGCGTCCAATAGCCTACGAAAGAATGAGAGTTGTAGAAAGTGGGATTCGACGACATCAGAACGCAGCATTGCTTGTCTGAGTCGCTCTTCTAGTTCGACGATTTGAGCTTGAGTCGTTATCATAGTTTACTCCTTAAAAGTTGAAATGCGGAGTGCGGAATTTATGTCCGCTCGACCATCGACGATTGTAGATTTTAAAGCTTCAGGGGAAGCTGCATACCAGCAAATTTTCAAGCGATCTCCCTTACTCAGTAGTATCTCTAGCCAATTAGACGATCTACTCATCGCTTACGACTATTTTCCACCAGGAACTACACCAAATATTTTAGCCAAACAGCACGGCTTGTGCATTTTTATCAATTTACCCGCTCCAGTCACTACCGAACGCTGGATCGATGGTAAATTGCGACGCGAAATAGTCAGACGCGGGGATGCGGTTGTTATTCCAGCGGATACTTGGCACTATGCCGAGTGGAATCGGGGTGGCGGCGCAATTGTCGTCGGCTTGGAACCACAAGCCATCCTCGATACACTCAATCTAACACTCGATCGAGATCGACTAGAATTGATTCCCCACTTTGCAACTACAGATCCGACGATCGATTCCCCAAGGGGGACGCTTCGCGAACGGATCGGAATCTCCCTCAAACACGCCCTCGAACATCCTGGCTGTCTGAGTCGGCTTTATGCTCAATCGATGCTCGATGCGCTGACAATGCACCTGCTACAGCATTATTCCGTCCAGAATTATGCCCTCCCCACCTATGATGGTGGATTAGCTCCAGCCCAACTAGAACGAGTCATAGACTATATCGATACTTATCTCAGTCGCGATCTCAGTTTGCATGAATTGGCTCAATTAGTCCAATTGAGTCCACACTACTTTTCCCAACTCTTCAAACAATCCACCGGATTTTCGCCTCATCAATATATTTTGAGATGTCGGATCGATCGAGGGAAAAAATTGTTACGCCGTTGATTATTGGAGCGTCGTTAGGTAGTTTGACATCAGAAGTGGTATTTAGACCAACAGCGGGGCAATTAGCAGCGTGTTAGACTAGTGAAGCTTTACCATTGGAGTCGATCGCAATACTGACGCGGTAATGACAATGGTAAATACAGCTATTGATAACCGAGTCTTACCCCTAATCGAGTCAGCAACAGCGCGGGCAGCTAGCGAAGCGCGGATAGTAGCTGATGAGCTATTGAAGACGCGAAGCTCTGATGCCACAGCCTTAGAGGAGTTGGTAAAGGTCAATATCGAGCCGCTAGCCAACCTACTGGCAGAACTTGAAACTTACACCCGTTCCCAATTCGCAGCGGTGAGAGAAGAGCTAAAAAAGCCCTTGGCGATCGCGCGGTAGTTTCTACTACTGACTCGATCGCATCTACTCAATCGATTAATCGCTCGACTGACGTTGACCCTAACCGTAAAACTTGGGGACAGTTCTTCGAGATGCTGGGAATGGAAAGTCTACCCGCCAAGGATGCACAGCGGAAAGAAAACATCGTCCTGAGAGATAAACAGGTTGAGGAGGGGGTGACGATGGCTGAACAGATGGGATTAGGCGTTTGGAAGGTTTCCCGTCCTGGCAGAGAGTTTGTGAGGTGTGATGATGCACCAAATTCATAGAATAGCCCAATTCCTAGAAGCGGTTGGAGTCAGTTATGAACTTGACGATCGAGTTGATGGTACTCATTGCCTTGATGACCCCTATCTAAGGCTCACAGACAATCCTAGAGACACAGGAGCGATAATCCTGACTAGAGGGGATAAACTCGTTTACTACTTCTGGGAAGCCTTCGGAGGTAGCCATACCAAAGATTATGATTTTGTTTCGACTGATGACTTTCTCAAAGACTTCGATCGGTTTATCCTGACTTTCTACAAAGATACATTTATGCCCAATCCATATTTCATCGACTAGCCATATAAGGGACTTCCCAAAAATAGATAGTGCCGAGGGAGTAAAATAGATAAAGAATTTATACAGCAGGGAGATTCCAGAAATGTTGGAATTAACAGAGGGAATTAAAACATTATTGAAAGAGACCGCCGTGCGGATGTAGAAGGTAATGACCATGACTTTAAACCAGAGGCAAAAATCACACCGTCTGGTATTTTTCTGCCAGAATTGGATGAGCTATTTTACTACTTCACCACATCAAAAGTGACCAGCGACTTCATGGTTGACGTGTTAGAGTCTTGGTGGCTAGAACATCACAAACGTTTTCCTCAAGTCAAGACATTGCTGCTCAATCAGGATAATGGGCCAGAGAATCATTCTCGTCGCACTCAGTTTATGAAAAGAATTGTTGAGTTTGCCCAGAGGCATTGCATAAACATACGCCTAGCTTATTACCCACCTTATCATAGTAAATATAATCCAATTGAAAGAACTTGGGGGATTCTTGAAAATCATTGGAATGGGAGTATCTTGGATGAGATTGATACTGTATTAAATTTCGCACGAACAATGACATGGAAAGGTCAGAATCCTGTGGTTACTCTTGTCACCAAAATCTATAAAACTGGTGTCAAGCTTACTAAACAGGCGATGGCTGAGGGCGTGGCGGGTGACCCGCCACGCGTGGAAAGTCAAATTCAACGATTAACTTGTTTGACAGCACAAGAGGAGCAACTTAATCTTGGTAAATGGTTTGTTGATATTCTCTGCAACCCAGCTTTAATGTTGGAATGATTTTTTCCTTGAAAGTCCCTAATCGAAATAGCCCCAAATTGACATCACATAGACTATCATTTTAGTATGAGCGTAAAAATAGTAGTAGACACCAATGTGTTTATTGGGTCGATCCTGAGTTCTCAGGGGCTAAACCGCGAACTGATTCGACGTTGCTTGCTCGGTGAATATCAGCCGATGATGAGTAATGCTCTGTATCTAGAGTACGAATCAGTGATGGAGCGGGAAGAGATTATCGCCAAATGTCAACTAGATAGGGGTAAGGTCAACGAGCTACTAGACGGCTTTCTGAGCGTGTCTAAGTGGGTCAACATTTATTACTCCTGGCGACCCAACTTGAGAGATGAAGGTGACAACCACGTCCTCGAACTAGCGATCGCTGGGAATGCTCAAATACTGGTAACTAACAATCTCAGAGACTTCAGAGGGTCTGAATTAACATTCCCCCAATTGCAAATTCTCAGCCCGTACCAAATTATTAAGGATTAACTTTATGGCAGTTTTAACCGTGCGGATGCCTGACGATCGGCATTCAAGACTTAAAGAATTGGCGGCTAGTCAGGGTGTCAGCGTCAATAAAATGATTGAAGAGCTTACTACAGTGGCGTTAGTTGAGTTTGACACCCACAATCGATTCAAGGCGAGAGCGGCTAGAGGATCGGCGGCTAGAGGCTTGGAAATACTCGACGAACTCGACAGGCTTGAATCGAAATAACCCCCAGCCAATTAAGACCAGGGGTTAGATCGATCGATGGACTGTTACTATCAGCGCGATCGACATCAACAAAGTTAATTACTAATATTATGACTCAAGCCAGAGAACCAGACGACATCGATCGCGTTAACCGCGAGTTGCGCGGGGTGAACCGCAGACTCGACAGACTGGAATACACCCAGATATCACCCCAAGAATTTTCCAGCGTACTCGATCGGATCTATGAAGAGATTGCCGCGAGTTGCGCGGGGTGAACCGCAGACTCGACAGACTGGAATACACCCAGATATCACCCCAAGAATTTTCCAGCGTACTCGATCGGATCTATGAAGAGATTGCCGCGAGTCGCTCGGAGATGAGATCGGAAATTCTAGCTTTGAACTCCAAGATCGACAATCTCGGTACTGAGTTGAATGAAAAGATCGATACCATCATCCGTCGCCTCAGTGGAGAGGGGAATTTAGGAGAGTAAACCGACCCGAAACCACCTTTTACCCTGTTTTTTACCCTGCTCACTTATTGCGAATGGCTGAAGTGATTATCCCATAAGCGATTCAGAGACTATGCTTACTACTTTGTGGTAGTAGGGGTCGGAGGTTCAAATCCTCTCGTTCCGATTTGATTGAAACATACGGCACGGCAAGGCTTTTAGGAAACCAACCATTTCTTAACAGCCGTTTTTTCGTGTCTATGCACTCAAAATAATGTGCTGTTTTGCGTGGTTTGGCTGGTACGTCGCTGATACTACTCTACTCAGATACAAACCTCGCAAGCTTGGGAACGATCCCACCGCGATTAGCGCACGACTATCGCCACAGCCGGACGAGTTGGTATTTCCCAGTCCCAAAGGTTTGCCCATCAATGACCATACGTTCAGAAGAAGAGCATGGAAAACCATACTTGAAAGCTGCCAGATCGAGTATCGATCGCCATACAATCTTCGACACACTGCAATTTCTCATGCGCTTCATAATGGTGCTAATTACATCGCACTGGCAGAACAGACTGGACACGATAAGCGCATGATGTTATCTACTTACGCTCACGCGATCGGCAGTGAATGTTTGTTTGTGGATATTGGAACGATCGAAATCACAGAATAAATCTAAATTACTGCCCGTTCGCTCATTTCGATCGAGCCTCTTGAATTAATGACAACAGAATCAGTGTTTCAGGTCTTACCAAAATTGAGATCTCGATCGAATAGTCGATCTGTACTAAAAATTACAGATAAATTCAAGGGATGACTATTTACTGTGAAAGCTGAAACCATTGCAAAATAAAGATTTTGTTTAATTAAATCGTAAGACCTCAATAAACGCTGGCAGCCAAAAAGATGGTTGTGACAAAGACACCCCATGAATATACTGTTCGGTGATAATTGCCGAAAAAATCTAAATCGGAGGAGGCATCTTCGCCGCAGCTTTAGCCCGAATCACATCAGATAATGATAGTACTTGCTCCGAACCATGTAATCTAGATGTGAGATAATTCCAAAACGAAATTCCTAACTTTCGGCAAGTCTTTTTCAAGCCAACGAATGTATCTCTAGCTTTTCTGCCTAGTTCAGAGCGTGTGCCACCACTAATTTTCCGACGGGTGACATATTCTCTAATATCGGTTTCTGCCGCATTGTTATGTAAGGGTAATTCTGGGCAATCTAGTACCTGTAATAGTTCAATCTTATGATTCCTGATTTGATTAAGGACATTATTTAATAGCCCATGCTGGATATAACATCGCCCAAATATCTCATCAAATTTATCCTGCAAACTTAATGAAATCTCTTGACTGGGCTGCTGTTGATACTGTTTTAATTCTTGATAGTAGTCCCACAACAATCCTTGCATTTCGACAATATTCTCTCGCTCTTGCTCGCCATCACCTTCCAATTTTCTCAGACCTCTCTCAATATGAACCCAGCATAATCCATGCTGCATTACATTGAATTGTCCCGCCCCATCACTCAAAATTATCAATGGTTCCCGTCTTCCTTCTATGCTCAAACCACCTATCAGTGCTGCTTCAGTTATTACTCTTACTGTTTTTATACTAGTTATTCCTTGAGACAATAGATGCTCATGCCATTCTTCTTTTTTAACTGCTAATGGCCGCTCCGAAAAATCGACCTCAATCAGATTTTTCTGCGGGAGCTGATAGTTATCCAGATATGTCTTGGCATCTTCATTCAGTACATATTTTCGCTCCCCTGCTTGTAATATTTCTAAAAAGTTTTCTCGACTCTTAGAATTACTACTGTGGAAATAAGCAAAGTCATCATTTCCAACTACTGTACAATATCCATTCTTGCCATTGTGTCTTGCTCCAGTATCATCCGTATGAATGTATGTTGCTGTTTCTAGCCCTGCTCTTAATACTTGCTGTTGTTCCTGCTCAAATATTTGATGCTCTTCATTCAAGAGCCGATTTACTTGTCCTACTGAAATATTTATTCCCCATTCTCGGAGTTGCTCATAAATTAATGGTTGTGGCACTCTGCACTGATAATGCTGATACATTACATAGCATACCAATCCTGGCCCATAGTGCCTTCCCTGATATTCTTGGGGCAACTCTCCCACTACCGTTTTTCCATCACCTGTGATGTACTCTGCTAGCTGAAATCGAATGTTATGTCGCTTAATTATTAGTTCTTGTACATCGTAACTCCGATACCCATTAAATTTAGCATTTTCAGGAATATTCTCAGGCTGGATCGATATTTCTTCGTCGATCTCCAAGCTTGATTTTTTGCTTTCCTTTGCTGAACCTGCTCTTTTATCCGATTTTGGCTCTTTCGGTTCTCGCTGATTTAGCAGACTGGCACTTAATTGTGGCTTTCCTTTTAGTTTCTTCTTTGCCAGCAGTTCTGCTTCTAGTTGTTCTATTCTTGTTTTCTGATTTCCCAGTTGCTTGTATATCTTTTCAATCAGCTTTCTCTGTTCCTCTACCAGTCGCCGCAAACCTTCTACCTCCGTCTCTGAGGTATTTGTTTGGGCTGGGCTAGTATCGCTGTTTATACTCATCTCTCTGTTAAACCAGATTTTCGCTCTTTTTGCAACCCCCTGATTTACCAGGGCTTATTGAGACGTTACATTAAATCGGGAATTTAAAAATGAGCGAACGGACAGAAATTAGACTTGTTGCGGAATAAACCCTAAAAATCCTTCAACTTGGCTCAGGGCAAGTCTTTAAGTGTTTTCAATACTAGAACTCTCAAACATAGTCTGTGAAAGAGTTTGAGCGATTCTAAGCACTATTTCGCAACAGGTTTATTAGTTTTGTGATTTCGATTTAGTATTTCCCAATCCGAGGGGGCTAGCCATCTACAACCACCAACTTAGGGCGCGAGCTTGGAAAACGATTTTAGCCAGTTGTCAGAGCGAGTATCGATTGCCCTACAACTTGCGACATTCAGCCATTTCTCACGCCCTCGCTCAAGGCGCGAACCCAATCCCACTGGCAGAACAGACAGGACACGATAAGCGCGTTCTACTGTTTACCGATGCTCATGAGATCGATCGAGAAATCTTATTTGTGCGTATAGAACCCATTTGAGATCTTTTTAGGCGGCTAGTCGCTTGAGCATCAGCCGAATAAAGCATAGCTTGAGCTTGGCATTGGAACGTTCGAGTGTGCGATCGAAATTTTTGACTAAACTTTTACATCTCTCCACCCAAGCATTTGACCGTTCAATCACCCATCTAGCAGCCACAGGCACAAATCCAGATTGTCCTTTGGCAGCTTTGTCAGCTTTGGATGGTTTGGCTGAAAGTTCAAATTGAATCTTCGTCATAATCTCTGGATAAATCGCCTCTAAAGCTTGAGTTAGTTGCTCAGGATGATAGCCATTATCCAGCAGGATGGTGGTTTTGGGCAGATCGTCCGGCTTAGATTTGAAGTAATCGATGTTATGGGTGAGCATTTCAATTAACCCTCGATCGTCAGATACACTAGCTTTAGTACAGTGAGTAAAGAAGGGAAAACCGAGTATGTCTACTGCTAGATGTCTTTTGATGCCATTTGTACACTTGTAGAAACAAAACCCTTTTGACTCAATACTGGCATTACAAGTATTTTTCACCGCTTGGAAATCAATCATGATTAAGGTCGTCCACTGCGGTTTTTTTTGACTTGTTCCCGCACTTTCCCATGTAAGGCTGTCTCAATCCGTTCGAGAGAGCCATCTTCACACCAGTTTTGGTAATGCCAAAACACTGTTGAATATGGTGGCAGGTCTCTGGGTAAGTCCCCCCAATTACAACCATTCTTGAGCTGGTAAAATATGCCATTGAGGAGTTGTCGCTTTGTCCACACTGGGGGTCGAGTTTTTTTCTTCTGAGATAGCAATGGAGCGATAATTTCCCACTCTTTATCTGTCAGATCGCTTGAATATCCCATTCTTTGCCCCAGTTTACTACTCTGCCTTGATTTTATCCGATCGCCTAAAAGATCTCAAATGGGTTCTATACAGCGCATTCTCATACTTCTGCTCGCTCGTCCGGTCTTCTGGGTCGAATTCCCGCGCTAAATCCCCCACCACAAACACCCGCTCTTGCCACTTTAAATAAGCCTCGCGGTCTGGAGCCGGACTACCCAGCGACGATTTACGATCGAGATAAGTAACGATTTTTTCCGGCTTAATCTCCTCTACCAACGGCGACATCAATAAATACCCAGGACTCTCAGCATCAGCTAACTGATAAATAATCTTAGTCTGGGACTTAGTCTGGGAGCCACCACAATCGACGCTTAGATATAAGATAGCCATACATTTTATCGGGGATTTATCTTAGCGTACCCATAGTACAAAAATCCCTATCATCCACCGAGTAACTTTAGAGCAGAAAATCTGCCCAAATCACTAAATACTAGTGTCAACCTCGATAGGTAGAGTTAAAAGCCAGAATCGATCGCTACTTTTCGCAGCACCTAAGAAATCAAAATCACCAATAAATATCGTGCTAAATTAGCTCTCTGGTCGAAATTAACCGCGTAGGTTATGGTTGAGTGAGCCGCCGATATTGAGGGAGAGCGAGCAGTTCCCGGAGCCGTCGCTTTCGCTCCTCGTGCCCCTTCGGGACACCGGGAAGTGCTCGTCGGGGAGTGCCCCGAACCCCCTTAGAACTAATTGAGATTGTAATTTTAAGCATTTTTAGTAATTTCAACCGATGCGAGACCTCCGCCCGATTAAATTTACCCTTAGATTATCCCAGAAAGAGAGCGATCTGATCCAAGCTCGCGCCACCGAACGGCAGATCGACAAAGCCGATTACATCCGCGAGTACCTGTTTGGTAAGGAGAAATCCTCGATCCCCCCAGTCAATTACCGCACCTATGAGAGTTTGACCCAACTCAAAACCGAATTATCCCGCTGGGGCAACAATCTCAACCAATTGACTAGAGCGGTCAACGAACAACGCTGCCCCAAAAATATCCTGCCAGAAATCCAACTCATCCGCAGGACGATGGCAGCTCAGATGGAAACCATCGATCGGCTGCAACTTGAATGCTTGGGAGAAACCGATGATCGCTAGTATCACCCAGGGTGGAGGTTTTGGCGGTTTGTTTGATTATTTACTCGATGAGAAGAAACAAGCCAAAATCATTGGTGGAAACGTTGCTTGTCGGTCTGCCAAGGGATTAGAGCGAGAATTTCAGGCAGTCTCCGATCTCAACCCCCAAGTCACAGTTGTCGCCAAACATATCGCTCTCGCCTTTGCACCTGAAGATGGGGAAGTAGCTAGCTCCCTCAAGACCGAAATCGCGATGAAATTAATAGAAGAGTTGGGCTATAAAAATAGTCAATTTCTCATTGTCGAACACCCGCGCAGTGACCACGACCACAACCACGACCACCTGCACATCGCGGTAAATATCGTCGGTTTGGATGGAGAACGGGTCAAAAATGGGTTTGAGTGGCGCAGAACTGAAAAAATCCTCAGATCGATCGAAACAGAACACAATTTGACTCCAGTAGCTTGTAGCTGGGAGAGTGCCAGATCGCTGCCAACGAAGGGACAGTCCGAACGCTATCGACGGGAGGTAGCAGCGACTGAAGCAGATCCAAACTTACCTACGCCTGAATTACCAGTTAGTTCCAAGCTGCAAGATCTCATCGATGAGGTCATCCCCTACTCCTCAACGATGACCGATTATGTGGCGCGATTGCAATCTCAGGGGGTGGAAGTCAGACCGAAGATTACGCGGACTGGACTAGTCCAGGGTTTGAGCTATTCGTTAGATGGGGTGGCGTTTCAAGGTGCCCACTTGCAGGGATGCAGTTTTCCCAAGCTTCAAGCTAGGGGAGTCAGCTACGAGCGCGAACGGGATTTACCAGCTTTGAGCGCAGTTGCTAAGGGGGAGAAATTAACGGTGATGACTGAGGTGGAGCTGGAGGAAGAACTAGTCCTGGACTTCACACCAGAAGACGAACAGCTAGTCGAGCTGGAGTTCATCAGGGTTCCGGCTGTTGTGGTGAAGGAGAAGAGCGAGCGTCAGAGTCAATCTTATGGGTTGTCGATGTGACCGCGCCAGGAGCGGTGAGGAGGTCGCCTCCAACAGCACCCGCCGCACAATTTTAATTATGGTGTGGCTGCGATTGTGGCTGGCGGGTCGCTAGTTCCGGCTGTGTAAATTTGTCAAAGACTTGATAAACTAAGTCTATACTCAGTGTTGGTTGTGGTGGTTTGCCGAACCGGATCGTTTGAAAGAGGAAACGATCGCCCAAATTGTTGATGAGACTAATGAATTGTGGTTTTCGGTGGCGAGTGTGTGGGAGATGGGGATTAAGGTGGGTTTAGGTAAATTGCCATTGCCCGAACCAATCGTTCGATCGATACCTTACCAGAAATTTTCTGGAATGATTAATATTTAGTTCAAGGTATTTTAGATGTCTCGTTCTTACAAGAATAATAGTATCGGATATTTTCAATATTCTCCCAAGCGTCATGCTGTATATAGCTGCTTGTACGATCGTCGAAACCAAATCGTTGTAGACGCAGAAGACGATCTAGAAAGTACATATAGAGACCGAATCAGACACACAAGCTTGAGATATCCTCACTATACTTCTAGTTATGAAGATGTCTGTATTGCTAGTTTAGCGAATAAATGGTCGGAGCAGATTAAACCTTTTTATTGTCATAAAAAATCAAACATCATCTATTTAGTCAATAATCAGTAAAGTAGATGTATCGATCGGATTATCGCAACTTGAGGTTGAAGATCTGTTGCCGATTATATTCTAGCAAATCGGTCTACTTTTGCTGCCAAGCTGTAGGCGAGACAATTTGCGCTGTGGAGTCATCTAAATAAAACTCTCGAACGGGAATACCCGTTCGTTCGCAGCATAATGGCTCAACTACTTTGGTAAAAGGATTCCAAATCGCTGTGACATGACGTTTGACCTTCTTCCGCACTAATTCGCACTGTAAATGAATAGTAGGTAGCTCAATTATCAAGACACTATACAATGAAGCATCTACTTTGAGGGCATATCGTTCTTGTAAATCGGCGAGTTTGCGATCGAGTTCCGCTGCTGTGGCAGTGATTCGCTCTAATTCTCGCAGATTATCTCCATCTTCAGCATCGCGAGAGCGACTGCGCCGCTGAATTTCTTGGATCATCGTCCCATAATAAGTTTTCAATCGCTCTTGGTCTCTAGCTTTGGCTCGATCTAATTTCAGCCGCCAATTCTCGATGTTCGCAGCAATTTGTCGAGCGGCGGTAGATTCGATCGCCTGCGAGAAATCCGCTAAAAATGCCTCAGAAACAGCTTGCGGATCTTCAACAGGTAATCTATCGGCTTTCCAAAATAAGGCATCGCCAATCCCAATCGGGGTCACTTTCGTGGTCTCATTGATGATGAATGACACTATCCCCATCCGTTTTTCATCAGCTTCAGCGGTGTAGGTAACGTGGCAATAAAGATAGCGGGTTGTGGCTGGTTTTGCTTCTAGGAAGCGAATTAAACCATTTTGGGGGCACAGAGTTTGAAGTAGTTGTTTTTCAAAGCCACTGGTTTTAATATGTCCTGGATACTGAATTGCGATCGTACTGACAGATCCTCGTTCGCCTAATAATTTCGTAAATTGTTGAATTAGCTCGGAGTGATAGGTGACAAATAAGCTATTCGGGATATTAGCTTGAGTGGCAATTGTCGCTGTTTCGGGTAATTTTAACTGTTTGGCAATCTTTGCAGGTAATAATACGGTCATCGCATGGTCGGTTTCAGGTTCGGTGATGCCGTCATATAATGAGGCGAGATTGGACAATGTGGAAAGAATGGGGTCGGCACTCATGCGGTTGATTAGTTTGACAATTTTATTAAGCTTCAAATTCTTCACCAAAGATTTGTTCGTCAATGGCTTGAGTTTGGCGATAGCGATCTTTGGCTTGTAATAAATTATCTGCGAGTAGGTTGAATGCTGTATCCAATTCTGGTTTAGCTTGGTGACTCAACCAAATCCCCATTACGACATCACTAAAATCAAACTCATCGTCGATGTTGCCTAAAATTGTTTCGACTTCACCCACTACTAACTCGGTAAGAATTCAGGTTGAGAAAAGGGGAATGAGAGAAGGCATTGCTAATTCACAAGAATGAGCAGAAATAGCCTCACGGAAAAAAGCTATTGCAGAGCGATCTTGAAAGCGACAAGTCTGGATGACACTGAGTAGATTCGCTGTCTGCTTAAATCGTTCCATAGAACGAGAGCCACCAGAAACTTTCCGCTTGGTTACAGCCAAACGCAATGAACGTTCTGCGAGATTGTTATCTGGTGGAACCGAAGGATCTTCAAGAAAGTACCACCATTGGTCTGCTTTATCTCGTAACGATCTAAGCAACAAACCTGCGGCATAACCGACTGTACTTAACCAAGTTTGCAAAGCTTGATTCAATCGTGCTTTGAAATCAATCGCCCACTGAAAATAAGTCACTAGATCTCCCTGTTCTCGCCAGAGCCGATGCTGCACAAAAGCTTCGTTAATTAATTCGATAAATACTGCGGCGACAACGGCATTATTATTTTGACCAGGGAGTCCCAACACCTTCTTGAAATGTCGTAGCAAATGAGCTAGACACTTCTGTTGCGCTGTGACGTGGCAACCATTATAAACACTGAAATCATCTGAACTTAATACTCCAGCAAATTCTGTACCGAGCATTGTTTCCAATTCCACTCTTCCCCGAGTATCGGCGGCATGAAATAGGCAAAATCCTTCTCCGCTGGCTGTCCATAACCATTCCTTTACTCCCATTACACACCAGGGAGTCTCATCCACATGCACATTTGGTCTGTGTGTTGCCCATTCCCATAAATCATCAATGGCAGGTTTTACAGCCTCGGCTACTCGTTGGTTTGTTTTCTGAAGTGTTCCAGTCCCAATCTCGACTCCACCTAATTCCCATACCAATTCTTGTTGCTTTTCGTAGGATAAATGTCCATAGTTTCCCAGCCATACTAATAGTGCTTGGAGATTAATGTTCGAGTCTTGCCCTGGTACTATTCCCTCTGGTAATGACCCTCGAACTATCCCACCGCATTCGAGGCATTTACAAGACTGCGTTTGGTATTCTACGACTTCTATTGGCTTGGCTACTAAACAAGCTACTTGTTGTGTTTGAAGACTAATTGCTTCACTTAACTCTCGACTCCCACACCATTGACATATTTCTGGCTGACTGATTTCGTATCGATCTACTCGTCCAAATCCCTTTCGTGTTTTCCCTTGATGTCCTAGTTGCCCGCCTGGTTTCTTTTTTTGTTCTTCTTCCCCTTCAACTTTCGCTTTTTCAGATTTCTGAATTAGATCCAAAGATGGTGGTTGCGACGATGTTTGACTGGTGGTTCGACTTTTACCAGTCGCTACCGCTAATTTTTCCTGTAATTCTTGGATAATTTTTTGCAGCCCCAGCACCAATTCGACTAGTTCAGCTTGGCTCAACTGTTGAATTTCGGTTTTTTCCTGCTGTATCTTTGCTGTGGGCTTTTTCATTCGTCTACTCTAGCAGATTTTCCCCCCTCTAGCATTTTCAACCCGAATCCTTACCTAACTCGAACATATTAATCTTATCGTGAAGAATCCGCAGGATATATTCTTCGATGCTATCTTTAAGACAAAAGTTAAAAATAAAGACATCTTGAGTTTGCCCAATCCGGTGAATTCGTCCGATTCGCTGTTCGATTTTCATCGGATTCCAAGGTAGATCGTAATTAACGATCGCATTGGCAAATTGGATATTCCGTCCTTCTCCCCCAGTTTCCGAAGCTAGGAGGACATTAACATTATCCCGAAAAGCGGCGATCGCGGCATCTTTTTCCTTGAGCGACATCCCACCCTGAAATTCGGCAAAGGGAATATTGGCTGCTTCGAGGGTTTGGGCGAGATAGGCACTGGTTGCTCTATGGGTGCTAAATACGAGGGTTTTCTGACTCGATTTTTTCAGCATCTCGACTAGTTTTTTCGCCTTTTCCACCTGCTGCATTTGCGCGGCGCGTTTGGCTAATTTGGTGAGGTTTTCATCGGGTAAGCGTTTGGTTAGTTGTTTGAGGGAGTCGGCTAAGGCTCCAGGGGAAGAACCCGCCCGCATCAGGAGATTGGTGCGGGAGAGTTTATCTAACTGGGCATCGGTGCGGAGATAGTCGTTTAAATCTTGATAAAGTTTCTGTTCGACAGCGGAAGGGGTAACTGTAATCGTGGTGGCAAATCGTTTGGGTAGTTTGACATCAACTAAGGCGCGAGTGTTGCGAATCATCACTTCTCGCATCAGGGATCTGAGTTTGTCTGGATTTTTGGGAATCCGGCCATTTTTGGCATTGACGTATTCTTTCTTGAATTGTGCTTCGGTTTGGAGTAAGCCTGGTTTGAGTAATGTGAGCAGGTTAAATAGCTCCACTAAGGTGTTCTGAACTGGTGTGGCGGTCAACATTAACATAAACCGTTTATTCAGGGCGTTAACGAGCTTCCAGTTGAGAGTATTGCGATTTTTGAGATGGTGCGCTTCATCGACAACGACGAGATCCCAGGTTCGTCCGGTGACATGGGCGAATTGTTTAGCAGATTTAGCCGTATTGAGAGAGGCGACGATGCGGGGGTTTTCCATCCAGAATTCTGCTAGGGATTGCTGGGGGTCGCGTTCGTCGGTGGTGACGGTGGTAATCCCAAACTTTTGGTCTAGTTCCTGTTGCCATTGGGAAACTAAGGAGGCGGGGGTGAGGATCAACATCGAACTCACCATGCCTCTGGCGAGGTATTCGGCGCAAATTAGCCCAGCTTCGATGGTTTTACCTAAGCCGACTTCATCGGCGAGTAATGCTCTCCCACCGAATTGTCTGAGGACTTTTCGGGCGGTTTCAATTTGGTACCAATATTTGTCGATGCTTGTCAGTTGGGGCAGACAAATTAGTTGGTCGTAGTCTGCCATGATTGAGAGGTTGAATAAATCTAACCGCGATTCATAAAAATCGATCGGGTCGTATTTTCCTTGTTGAAGTGTTGTGAGAATTTTAGATGTGTCGAATTTAAAAGTGTAGGAGCTATCCATTCGTTTATGATGCTGAAGTTTGTTGACATAAAAAGTAAAGTAGCATCGAGTCTCGCGAACGATAAGTAGATTAGATTTATCGATCTAATTGTCATTCGCTAGATCGGACGATCGCAACTTTAGATTGACGATCTGTTGCCGATTATATTCTAGCAACTCGGTCGAAAACCTAGTTTCATTAAGCATCATCAGATCGTCAGGGATGCGACTGAAAATATCAACAACTCGATCGAGATTAATCTGTCTCAATCTTTCTACCCAAATTACCGCAGCACTCGGTCTAATGTTAACAGCAATTTCCACAGCTCGGATCGTAGTAATTTCTACTGTCTCAGATCGCTCGTCGATTGTTTGAGTTTCCCACCAACAAGATTCCATCCTACATTCAGCAGGTTATTTAGGATAAAAAATAATATTGTTGAGAAGAAGAGCCAAGGAACTGCAAAATCAGGGTTTGCCTGCTGGTGAGTTGAATCCGAGATTTAATGCCATCGACAAAGACAAGATGAACAGACTGAAAACACTGAAGAATCCAGCGTAAAGTAGGACGAGCAGTAGGTTTACCCTTTTGATTAGGGAGAGTAGAATGAGCTTGTTCTAATGCCTGTCTACATTGACGTTGACCAAGACTATAAACCATCAGAGCAAGTGATAAGGGAGAGTTTTCTCAAAAATGGCGGCAGCAGTTAAAGCATCAGATTCACAGGCAAATTCATGATTCGACAACCGTTTAAGACTTGAGAGCTTAGCTGCTAAAGACTTAGAAATACGCTGTGATAAAGATTTAAGATCCGCAGACTTGCGCTCATCGCTTTCTACGACAACCCATTGTTGTTTAATTCCGGCATATTCATGACAAACAGAGCAAAATTGATAACCCTTGAAAAGAGTACTTTTCATAAACTGTTCTGGCAATAAAGTTTGTGCTAAATCTTTGGCGGCCTTAATTGTGAATGGTACTCGACTAATCCATTTAATATTATATTGAAACTCACTCAGATTTGATTCAGTATAAAAAGCTGCATCCATCACATAGATCGATGGTGCTGCGCCAGTCCATTCAGTTTTAAACTCTTTAATCATCTTGACAAAAGCCTTTTGGTCTAGTTCATTACCAGATCCCACCTGCATAAATAATGGAATACCTTCGGCTTCAGTTGTCAATAAACTTAATGTGTATTGCTTGAGGTCTGGTCGATGGTCACGCGAATAACCATGTGTAATATTTATGGGGACTGGTTCTAAATCTTCTTCATCTTTCTTTTGGCTATCTTCTGGTGATGAATTCCGCTCTAAGGGCAGATCTACTGATGAATTATCTTCTATTTTCGGCTCTTCTAATTGTAGATATTTTCCATGAACTGCCATACTTGTTCCATCAATATGCGCGATTTTCGTCTCGATCTTAAATCGTTCCGCCATCAAGCTGGCTATTCTCATGAATAGTATTGTTATTCCATATTCATAGATCTGATCTAGTACTCTGCCAATCCGACTATCATTTAGGTGTTCTGCTTTTATTCCTGCCCCAATTAGATGTTCTGTTGCCTTCCCTTCAAAAAATTCGCTAAACAAATATAGTGGAGCGGTGAGAAATCCCATGCAGTTGATAATCATTGCTTTGACTATTTGTCCTGCACTAACTTTTTCTCTTGCGTCAGTTCCGATCTCTCGATCGATTACCTCTACTATTCCAATCTCATCCACAATTCCAGCGATGATTCCCAGATGGTCTAGATCTTGTACATCTATTTGAACTTCTGTCTTCATTTTTGATATTTTAAATCCACTTTATCTAAAATAACTTTTTTGCGATCTAACCTGCTGGATGTAGGCTCGAATGCTGATTACCTTACAATTGTGGGGAGTATAATCGACAGAAATACTTCCAGGCAGCCAAGTATCACTATGAGCAACATAAATACTGGCTAATTCCGTTCGAGCCATTGGCAAACCAAGTAACTGCCCTAGTTCACAAGACACTTTTTCTCGCCAATCCATCCGGTGTTGTTTGGGATTATCGCCATACGGAAATGCAGCTTTAAACAAACATCGTCCCAGCTTAGTTTCATGAGTCCAGTATTTATAAAACCGTCCATCTTCCTCCTCATCGATTTCAACTTCAGAGCGATTTTCGAGTTGATAGATCGGAAATTTAGCGATTTCCATCTAAATCTCCAATTGGTAAATATAGTGCCGAAGTAAATGGAGTAAAATTGCTACAAGTCGCCGAACACAACAATTTTCGCTTGGTAAAAAATGCGTCGTTAACTCGCTCGATCTGGAGCGTAACGTTGGTGGGATGTTCTGTGACTAAAGCCTGAATGTAGCCTGGGACTGAACCAATCGGCTGCCCCGTTGGTTGATGAATCGCGCCTCGCCCGTGAATTATCAAGCGATCTCCCGCTCGCACGGTATCTTTGAGCCAACGATCGTCTGCTAATAAATGCAGCCCACTCAAGCCAAAGAAAAACCGATAACGACCATGAGGATCTGGCTCTAGTTCTGGAAACACATCCAGGTCATCTTTTTTGCGATAGCCACCACTCCGAGCCACATAAGCGATCGGATCGTCTAAATTGGCGGGTAGACCTAAATCTGGTAAGTTAACAGGCATTTCTTGAGGGCGATCTAACGGCATTCGACAGGCATAAACCGGAGGAATGCTGGGAGTAATAGATATGCGGTCTACAGGGGATAAACCAAAATAATTTTGCCACAGGCGACTGCTGGCGATCGCCTGTTTCACCCCAGCCACACAGCCCATCCGATAGCCACGCTCGTCCCAAATCAGCTTTTTAACAGGTACCCACAAATCGGGATTAACCTGACAGCCAAGAAATAAAGCCGTAATTCCGCCGTGCTTTTTGGCACCAGCTCGATCTGTTCTTACATCAAAAGCTGCGCTATCTGGTCGGATCGATAAAGTCATAATTTTTTTTTGAATATATAGTTTTTTGACATTCACCAGCCCTTCAGTCCGGCTCTTGGATCTCGGTTTCGGTTGACGAGCGGCTGTCGGTTCGATCGGGATCGGGATTGAGTTTAATTCCCAATTTCAAGGCGGGATTATTCACCCACCTGTCGCCCACATGGGTATAAATTGCTGTGGTCTTGGGATCGGAGTGACCGAGCAGCTCTTGAACTTGGCGCAATGACGCTCCATTTTGAATCGCTAAAGTTCCCGCTGTATGCCGGAGGGAATGGGCGGAGAGGGTGCGCCCATCGCCATGTTTGAGGTTGAGAGCTGTGAGGTAGTAATCGACGATATATCTAATCCCCCGTCTGGTGAGGCGATAATCGGCTTGCTCTGGCGAGATTTGGTGGGGACGGTAGTGGAGGTTGATAAATAGGGGCGAACGCAGGGCGATGCTGTATTTTGCCTGTCGCCGAATCAGTAAATACCGATCGAGTAAATCCACCAATTCGGGAATCAGGGGGACGATCCGTTGCTGTCGCTTACTGGAGACAGTTATCCCCACCCCCACTGGACTTCGCAGAATATCGCCGACGTTAGCTTTGTGGATTTCCATCGTCCTGACACCTTCTAGGGTCATCATCCCCAATAACAGTTGGTCGCGGAGGATTTTGAGGGCGGTGGATTTAGCCAGTGGAGCTTGGACTAAGGTTTCGGCTTCGCTGGAACTGAGATAGGTAATCGGGTCGGCGGGATCGCCGCGTTGTTTGGGCGGTTTAATCCCCCAGACGGGGTTATGCGAGAGCAGTCCGTATTCCATCGCCGCGTCATACATCCGACTGATGGCGACGAGTTTGAGGGAAATGGTGGCGGGTTTGTACTTTTTTTGGACGAGATAGTGACGGTAGATTTTAATTGCATCCCGCGTCACGGTTAGCGGCTGAAGTTGTTGGGTTTCGCACCAGAGCAGGTATTGCTTGACTTCGCACCAATAGGTGCGGATGGTTTCGGCACTAGCTCCACCCGCGCCGATATCGAAGGTGAGAAAGTTAGTGAAGGCGGCGAGCAAAGCATCGACATCGAGGCCGAAAGTTGTGGTGGTGACAGTCGATTGTGTCATCTGTTGTGCCCCTCTTAAATTGCGGTCGAGCCAGCTATTTAATCATCGTACCGCTAACCTGTATTATCTCACTCGCGAAGCTTGAAACGTTTATTTAGCCTTACTTTCACGCTGTGAATAAATTCTACAACGTAGTAAAAAGTCTTCTAGCGATCGCCTAAATCTATCCCTTGTCACTAAACCCACCCACGATCGGATCGAACACCACCTGACAAGTTCCGGTAGCCCCATTCCGATTCTTAGCCACATTAATCTCCATCAGCCCCTTAGCCTCCGTCTGAGCATCATAATACTCCTCTCGATACAACAACAATCCAACATCCATATCCTGCTCGATATCGCCCGAATCTTTAATGTCAGCCATACCAGGACGTTTATTAGACTGATTCTCCACACCCCGATTCACCTGAGCCAATGCCATGAACGGAACATCAAACTCCTTGGCAATATCCTTGAATGCTCCAGACAACTTACCCACTGCTTGCGCTCGATTACCTGCTGCTCTATCACCTAACTTTTGAATGTAATCCATCACCACTAATCCCAAACTGCCCCGTTCCGCTTGCACCCTTCGCAATACAGAACGCATCCGAGAGGGATTTTGAATGCTAGCAGGGGTGTCATCAATAATCAATGGTAATTGCTTTAACTTCTCCAGCCCAGCTACCAAGGCTTCATATTCATGCTCATAGATCTCATTTCTGATTAATCGTTGAGAATCTATCCCAGAGTGCATTGCCAAAAACCGCTTAGTTAACTGAGATTTAGACATCTCTGCACTAAAGAATACCACTGGTTGCTGTTGAGTAGTGGCTAGGTAATTAGCTAAATAACATCCCAGCCACGTTTTACCCATCGAAGCCCTAGCAGCAATCACAATTAGATCTTGCTTTACTAAACCTCCAATCATCCCATCTAGATCTTTCAATCCGGTTGGGTACAATGGAAGTGAATCTTGACCGAGTTGATTAAACACATTAATCAAACAACTTTCAACAGTTTCTGGTTTAAAGCGATCTGCTTTATTAGTACTAATGTTGAATATTTTCTCTTCTGCTTGCTCCATCACCAGATCGATTGGAGTAGCAGTGTCATAAGCTAGATCGCTAATCGACTGAGTAATAGCAATCAGTTGACGACGTTGATACTTCTCCTGAACCAGATGTGCGAGATGGTCGATATTAACAGCACTAACAGTCCGCTCCAGCAATTGAACTAATTTAAATTCTCCACCAGCCTTTTTCAATAGTTTATGGTCTTTAAGCCAATTGCTAACAGCTAGAAGATCTGTAGGCTTTTGCTGTGCATGAAGGTCTAAAATTGCTTGATAGACGACCTGATGCGATTCAATATAAAAAGCATCAGGATTAAGGATGTCGATAATTCGTAAGATGGCAAGTGAATCTAATAGAAGTCCACCCAATATATTTTCTTCAACTTCAATATTTAATGGTGGTAATTTATCAATCATCTTTCTGGAAGATATTATTTATTCTTTTGAGCTTGTCTAACGAAATTAATTTAGCTGCTGGTTGTGGTTGTGATTCTACTGATATAGTAAATATCTCTCGTTGAGGTTGAGACGGGCTAATCGGTTCTGCCACCGTCCACTCATCTTGAATTGCAGTAGCTAACCAACCACCAGGATTAGTAACTTCAGATCTAGTAAGTTGGCTTTTAAGTGCTGCAATAGCAGCCAAAACTCTTTCCTCTGTCGCGGCTTTAATTCTTTTAGTCAAAGTACTATTAAGAGTAATATTTAGCTGTTCTAATTCAGTTTTAATTACTTCACTAATGGCTGATTTTGATTTTCGACTAATTAGTGTGATATTACTATTTAGTGTTAGGTTTGAGCCGACATCTTCAGGTATTTTTCCTTGCTCGGTTATTTGTCTCTTGAGTCCTTCATTTTCTACCTTCAGCCTTTCTACCATTGCTTGCATATCTTGAAGCTGATAAAGTCTTCCGGCCATTCCCTCATTTACTTTTCTTAGCCCAACTAAATCTGCTTCAAGCTTCTTGATTTTCTCTCTCAACTCAGCAATGATTACTAATTTAGAGGCATCAGAAGCAGCTTGAGGTTTATTAGATCTTCCTACTTGCCGCTGCTGATTCCTTAGTTCTAGAACTCTTGCTTTAACTGCTGGGTACTTATATAAGTAACTAATCGACACTCCAGCTTCTCTGGCTACGTTGGCAAAGCTCATCGGTTCGTTGGTTTTGATTAGCTTGTCAATTGCTTTTTCTAAACCCTCAGCAGCTCGTAGCTGCTTGGCTACAGCAGCAGTTTTAAGTGCGGCTATTCTAATATCCTTCCCATCTTCTCTAGGCATCTCGATCTGCCTCCAGTGTCATAATTATTTTTTCTAAGCTGACTTTAACATCTTGGTTAACCTGAATTTGTCGTTCCCAATTGTTTGTTTGAGCTACTGCTAATACTTGATGGGTTCGCTCTAACTGCTGTCTATGTTGGTCTAAGAATTCTATAGTGGTGCGAAAATCACCACAAGTTAAACAGGCGTTACCTTTAGTACAAGTTAACTGAATTGGCAACCCACAGTAACCATTAGATAAGCTCTCTGCTAGGATGTTTTTCTTCATCCACTGAAGTTGAGAGTCAGTATCTAGCTCTAAATTAAGCGATTGGATTACTTCACCATTAATATTAATGATTTTAAGATCTAAATATTTATCTATCTCTTTTCTGAGCGTAGTATCATGAATGTGAGCATATACTGAGGTCATTTCAGGTGAATCGTGACCTAGAAAGCGTTGAACGATATGCTGCGGCACACCATTATTAATCATTCCCGTGCCTACTGTATGCCGGAACTGATGTGTCTGGAAATTCCACGGGTTGCCATTACTGTCGCAAATATTGAATTTAGTAGCTAATCTGGCTCTCCTCTAGTCATGGTTATAACTTAAACTTATTAAAGTAATCGAAGCGAATGCGGAGATTATTTTAATAAGCAAGCTAACAGTTTTTCTCGCATGAGAGTGAAGCTTTTAAATCCATAGCTTTGACGTAGAATTAATTTAATTTTTGTATTAATTCCTTCTGTGACACCGCTCGTGGTTCTACTGATAAAATAATTAGCAATTTCTGTCAAATGATTTTCGATGGTATCACCTGCCGTCTTTAAGACAATTTTAGCATAACCCAGCCATTTTCCAATTGCTCTTAAGCCACCTTTGACAGTTAATTTACTTTCGTATATGCTTCTCAATTCCTCCTTTAAATCATAAGCTATGCTTAAAGAAGGTGACTTGGCAAGTATTTCAGATAGAGCTTCAATTTCTTCTTCTGACAAATCTTGATTGTTGCTTAAAAGCAAATAGCGATTTGTCAATCCTTTCAAGCCTAAATCAAGTCGCAATTTATTCAAAGATTTGTTGACTAGTTTCATCACATGAAATCTATCAATTATAATCGATGCTTTTGGGAAAACTTCTTTGATTACTTTTGGAAATCCTCCCCACATATCTACACACACTTCCTTGACTGACTCCCTGACAGACTGAGGTTGCCCCTTTAAGACAGCAATTATATCTTCACTTTTGTGAGAGTCAATTACTTCTATTAAAGAACTTTTGTCTAGATCGATTAGAACTGTTGCAAATCTCCCTTTTCCTTTACGACGACTAAATTCATCCAAACTCAATTTTTCTGGAAGTCCCCAGTCTTTTTTTTTAGCTCCCTTTCCGCAATTCTGCTAAATATTTGCTGGACTTGGGCTGGACTTAACTCTTCATTTCGACTTACTTGTTCGCAGCTTGATTCCTTGACTCTTTCGTAAATATATGCCTGATATCTTTCAGTAAATCTTTGTCTATTTTCCACCCATTCTAGCTGCTCAGTTGGATATCTTTTACACTGTCCACAATAAAATTTACGTCTAGGAACTTTCAAGTATACTCCAGCTCCAACAATCGACAAGTCTCTAATTAATCTGTGGCTAGTTTTTTGAATTATGTCAGTATAAGTTTGACAGTTAGGACAGTTAATACCTGCATTTATTATCTCTAATTGAATAAATGTAAAGCCAGCTTCTTTATAGCAAGTAAAAACCCTAGTATTTGGTAAGTTTAATAAAGAATTTAGATGAAAGTCCATAAAGAGGAGGAGTATAAAATGTAGCTGTCGCTACATTTTATACTATTTTCCGGGGAGAGCCGAATTTACTTCCAGGACCTTGATTAGCACAAAAGAGGTACTGATATTTCTTACCCAGATGTCGCTTGATATATTTCTGCTGTTCTTTGATAACTTGAGCGAGTTCGATAGATATCGGCAGAGTAGTTTCAAATTTTAGTTTCCAGCGCATAAACTGGATAAACCACCCACCTTTACTATCTTGTTTGAGACAATCCAATGGCAGTTGGCACAGCTCACCAATTCTCAAGCCACATTCTTGAGTAACTAACACCATTCGCATCACTGGCTCAGGTAAGCAATCTATACTTTACACGGGCATAACTTGAGCATCGGCGATCGAAGAGATGATAGTCTAGTAAAGTCAAGGAAAAAGTGGAGCTTGAGGGATGAGCAATCTAAACTTTACGGAAGAAGATCGAGAAATATTAAATTATGAAAGATTTCACCATCCTCATCCCAGGGTCCAGTTGAAGATGGAAGTATTATGGCTTAAAAGTCAAAACTTACCTTTAAATATGATTTGTAGGCTAGCAAACATTTCACCTAATACATTGAGAAAATATTGTCAACAATATCAGGCTGGTGGTATAGAAAAACTCAAAGAAATTAACTTTTATCAACCCAAAAGTGAATTAAAATTACATCAGACAACTATCAAAGAGTATTTGAAATTGAATCCTCCAGCTACCATAAATGAAGCTGTAAATCAGATTGAAAATCTTACCGGAATTAAACGCAGTCCAACCCAGATCCAAAAATTCCTGAAATCAATAGGGATGCGATGTTTGAAAGTTGGGGCTATTCCTTCTAAAGCAGATCCCGATGAACAGGAAGAATATAAAATAAATAAGCTAGAACCCAGGTTAGAAGAGGCAAGACAAGGAAAAAGAGCGGTTTTCTTCGTGGATGCGGCTCACTTTGTCATGGGAGCTTTTTTGGGGATGATTTGGTGTTTTCAACGGCTGTTTATTAAGTCACCTTCAGGGAGAAAACGGTTCAATGTGCTGGGAGCATTAAATGCCATTACTCATGAAGTTATTTTGGTTACTAATGACAGCTATATCACTGCTATTCAGATTTGTGAACTTCTGCAAAAATTAGCTGACCTAGGACTGAGCATTCCCATTACTCTGGTTTTAGACAATGCTCGATACCAAAAATGTCGAGTTGTCCAAGATTTAGCTAAATCCTTGGAAATAGAATTACTATACTTGCCGACTTATTCGCCCAATCTAAATTTGATTGAAAGGCTCTGGAAGTTTGTTAAAAAGAAATGTTTATATGGCAAGTATTATGAGGATTTTACTCAGTTCTCATCAGCCATCTCTGAATGTCTAAATGATGCTCATCTGCAACATAAAAAAGAGCTTGATTCCTTGCTCACACTCCGCTTTCAGCATTTTGACAAAGCTCAGGTTATGACCGTTTAAAGTATAGGTGATGATTGAGTTGTCTGATTACATCATCAGGAATATAACGAGGTAAAGGCTTATTGTCCGATCTGTGATAGTCTTCTTTTCTGATTAAATGAGGTTCGCTAACAAACCAGTTGTTGATGACTCCAGTCTCAAACAAAGATACTAGCGTGCTAATTCTGCCATTCTTAGCCTGGGCAGACATTTCTTTATGATGGTTGTACTCTAGATATTGGATAATTACAGATCGGTCTATATTTTCAATGCAGTCTACATTGGGAACTGAGAGTAAGAATAGTGAGAAATCCTTGAGGCTAATCAAGTCTCGTTTCATCATGTCAAAGCCGATGCCAGTATTAGCTTTATACTTAATGAATTTTTTGACTATTTCTTTAAGCCATTCTTGCTTAATCTGCTGAAAGTTGAATTTGTGCCCGTGGTTTTTACGATGAGGATGGATATGTACCCCTAAATCCTCTGCCAACCACACATCATCACTGCTCACTAATGTTGGATTGGGTAAGAACTGGACAAATTTAGCTTGGCAATCTTCGCAACGGTACCTTTGAGTACCTGCTTTTGTGAAACCTATTGTTTCGTATCTATTGCTGCTACATTTATTGCAAGTAATCTGTAATGGTTGAACTAGTTCAAGCTCTATTGCATTGTATATTTTTGGTCTAACTTTGAAATTCATCTCGGCCCTCTCTGATTGCTAAATACTTGTCATATTCGGTGCGTAGATCCTCATTGCCTAAATGTAGGTAGGTATCGATCGTGGTCTGAATGCTGCTGTGTCCCAACCGTTTCTGAACGTGTGCCATTTCCCATCCTGCTCTAATTAGCTCGGTGGCATGGGTATGTCGGAATAGATGTGGATTAGCTTTGATACCAGTTTTCTTTTCTAGTCGGTTTAATAACCCTTCGATTGAGCTGTAGCGCAGTGGTTGTCCGATTTCTCCATCCCAGCAGTTGACGAACACATAGTCACAGTCTATCTGCTCTGGATACTCCTCAATGAGGTAGTTGGAGTACAGCTTTAATAGTTCTCTCGATACATGAATAGTGCGGGGTCTTCCTGACTTCGCACGGCTGCTATTGATGTTGTCCGATCTTGGGACGATCTGGATCTCGTTCACGCCTTGAGAGTGAATATCTTCATGGCGTAGTCCTAATAATTCGCCTATTCGCATTCCTGTTTCGTACAGTAGGCAGAGTAGAAATTTATCTCTGATTCGATGGCAGCCAGCAATTAGCTGTCCGATCTGCTCTGTCGTTAAGCAGCCAGGGAAGGTTTTTGGCTCTTTAATTTTCAGCAGTCTGGTTTTGACTTCTCGACCTTTGCTGATGTGATGTAGTAAGGGTTTGAACTTCCGCCCTCGCTGCACTCGATTGGTGTGAGTGACTGGTCCATTAACTTCACCTAGTTGGCGGTGAAATTCATAAAACATGGAAACGGAGTTGAGAGCGTGGTTGATAGTCTTCTCTGTCCGTTTGGATACTTGAGGTTGAATCGAGATTACTCCTGATGGTTGAGGGTTTCGTAGCCAGTGGATGAAGTCTGCCAACTGTTCTAAATTGACTTCCTGCCAGTTGAGGTGTTTGCTGCTCAGAAACTCCCAGTAAAGTTTGAGGTTGTAGGCATAGGTTCTGATCGTGTTAGGCGATCTCTCTAAGGTGTTGAGGTAGCGGAGATATGCCAGTATTGGCTCGACAGGCTGATAGTTGTCATCGAGTACGAGCCAAATTTGGCGATTGGAATTAGGGAGTTGACCTTTTTGAACTAACATAATCCACATTGTACACGTTTTCCAAAAATATCCGCAACAATGTTGATTAAGTAGTTGATGAGGGTGTGAAAAATACTTTGTTGTTGTTGTGGATACTTATTTATCTGGGTGTATTAAGAGCTATTAGCGGTATATGCTTTTCCTGTAGTTTATACCAGACATTGGCTAGAGCCGATTCCCAAATTTTGAGGTTTTCGATCGAAAAGCCCACAGAGCCACGCCGATTTTCAGGGGTGAAAAAGTCAGAGAATATTCAGTACCAGGGCAAATTTAAACTAGATCTGCCAAAACATTAGTAGCCTGAGCTACCCCTGTTAAGGTGACATTAGTATTATGAGAGCAACAAAGGTGTAAAAGCCGAATATAATCTTACTGAAAAGCTGAAAACCTAACCAGAGAGGGAATAAAAGATGATTAGTGACATCTTTGAGAAATTTGTAGAACAGACACCCTTGACAGTGATGGTCAGAGCAATCATGGAAAAAATCTTTGCCACAGAGCAACTAGAACAGTTGTTTGAAGACACCGCCGAGCGGCAATACACCAGAGAACTGTTATTCTCAAGTGTAGTCGGAATCATGAGCTTAGTCGTCTGCGGAATTTATCCATCAGTTGGCGCAGCCTACAAAGCATTCGAGAAAGTGGTGGGGGTATCAAAAGTATCATTGTACGCAAAAATCAATGGACTAGAACCAAAGCTATCACAGGCATTAGTGCGGTACAGCAGCGAACAACTCTCATCAGTGGTGGCAGAATTTGCTCAAGCAAGCAAGATTATCTTGCCAGGATATGAAGTCAGAATCATTGACGGGAATCACATCGGGGGAACAGAACATCGAATCAAGGTGTTACGACTGCAAGCAGCAGGGGCACTACCAGGACAAGCAATCGCAGTGCTAGACCCGCAGCGAGAAATGGTTGTCGATGTATTTCCCGAAGAAGATGCTCACGCACAAGAACGGTCATTGTTGCCATCCGTGCTGGAAACGGTTACAGCAGGTCAAGTCTGGATTGCTGACCGAAATTTTTGTACCAAAGACTTTTTGACTGGCATTAGTACCCGGGAAGCCAGTTTCGTGATTCGAGAACACCTCGGTTTGAAATGGACAGAAATCACCCCCAGAGTAGAAATAGGTCAAAACGATAGTGGCACTATCTTCGAGCAACAGGTGCAGCTTGATAGTGGCATTTGTGTTCGCCGAATTACGATTCAACTCAAACAGCCAACTCGTCATGGTGATTCTCAGGTGACGGTGTTAACTAATTTGCCACAGACAGAGGTAACAGCCTTGGTTGTGGCAGATCTCTACCTCAAGCGGTGGCAAATCGAACAGATGTTCCAAGTGATTACTGATACATTTAATTGCGAACTCCAGACCTTGGGTTATCCCAAAGCAGCATTATTCGTGTTTTGTATGGCATTGATGGCATTTAACATTCTATCGACGGTTAAAGCTGCGCTCAAAGATGTTCATGGTGCCGGAAAAATTGAATCAGGATTGTCCAATTATTATGTGGTTGAAGAAGTCCAGTCAACTTTTAGAGGGATGGAAATTGCCATAGCAGCTGAGGATTGGCAGCCTTTTGCCCGAATCAGTGTGGTATCGTTGGCGGAGTTTTTACGAGATTGTGCAAGTCGTGTGAATCTTAAACGATTCTTGTCGTCCCCACGCGGAGTGAAAAAGCCGCCCACCAAGAAGAAATATGACCCCAAACATCCTCATCTTGCTACTTTTCGGCTTCTCACTACTTAGTCACACTTTGTCACCTTAACAGGGGTAGTAGCCTGAGCCTGATATTTATGACGATTATCGTCGTACCGATTGAGAGTGTTAAGATTGGCATGACGACTCAAGCCTTGAGCGGCACGAATATTACCATCGCTGGCATCCAAGTAAGCAGTGATGGCACTGTGTCTAATTCGGTGAGGGGAGACTACCTTCTCGATCCCCGCTGATTCACTAAACTTTCGCACCATTCGATAAATAGTGCTGCCATCGAGTCTATGCCCCTTGCTGCGACGATCTAAACTGGCAAAGAGGGGATCTGACGAGCGATAATCGCCTCTAGCTGCCAACCATTGTGAGATCGCGCTCGTCGCTGCTGGCGATAGATCGATCTGGCTTTTTTGAATCTTGCCTTTACCTAAAATCGATAATCGTCCCGATTTGTCAAAATCGCCCACATCCAGGCTACAAACCTCATTCCGACGCAAGGCATTGTCCCAAAGTAATCTCAGAATTGCATAATCTCTGCTCCCTTTGATGGTGCTGCGATCTGGTATTTGCAGCATCTCCTTTCGTGAAAGCCGAGAACGATGTCTGCACGACAATGTTTTTTATCATGCGCTTTCAATAGCTAAATTCGATCGATATTCAGCCACCCCAAGCTATGCCATCGATATCTTCACGATAGTTGCCGATCTCAGAATCGAACATAGTTCGGCACCAGATCGTTACAGCTCATCGGATTGGATCTGCGATCGCAAACGGCGCAACAGCTCGACCGGAATTGAATAAAACGACTGCTCGTTGCGGGTGTGTCCGGTAGCTAATTCTTGTGTGCGCTCGGTATAAAAAGTTAATAGTCCGATAACTTCGCCTAGTTGATTAAGGATCGGCGCACCACTGATGCCACCTTGGAGGGGAATGCTAACTTCCAGCACCCGCTCGGTGCAAAATTGACTCGATCGAATCCGGTTTACCAATCCGGTGTTACAGTACAAGTTTTCCTGAAAATCGCCACTTTCTGGCGCAGGAAAACCGATAGTCATAATGCGTTCGCCGACTTCGACTAACTCGGAAAATCCCAACCGTAACGGCATCAATGGTGCCGCTGCTGACTCCACTTGCAAAATCGCCACATCATCAGTACCCCAAGAGGGCAAATAAATCGCTAAGACTTGCAAGTAGCCCCGATCTGTCATCACCTGTAAGTGTTCGGGTAAGACACAATCACCAGTCGCATCGTCGATGATGACATGACGATTGGTAGCGATGAGACTGGGGCTAATGGCAAAACCACTCCCACTAGCAGCAACACCACCAACAGCCACCTGAATCCAGACGATCGACTCAGTATAGATCCGCACGGCATGATTGAGCCGCTCGAAGTCCGGATTGTGAACCCCCAAAAGTTGGGCAGATTCTGCTAGCATCGCGGTATAAGCCGATCGTTGTCGCGAACGACCTAAAATTTCTAAGCCCAGTTCGACTCGTTCTATTGCTAAGGGTCGCTCGATTCGCTCGAACTGGTGCAGTGCTTCAGAGACAATTAGCATCGATATCGAACTTCACATCGATTTTTGGCACTCCGGCTGCTGCCATCGGAATACCTTGCAGGCTAAATTGGCCGATTTTGAAGTTTTCTTCGGGAACAGATGATTCGCCTTGAAAAATCTCGATGTTAACTTCAGTCTGACCATCGACAACGGTAGTATACTGGTTGGTTTTGGATGTTGGTGTCGTTGTATGTTTGGGAAGAATCGGATCGAATTTGGTATTTCCCAACTCCGTCTGACATCTGATGCCCAGGCTAAATGGAGTAGCATCGAGCAATACGACATCCCAAACATCACCTCTGAGGCTGGCAGCTTGCACGGCAGCCCCACGAGCAACCACAGTTACCGGGATCGTAAGCCGAATCGAGTTTTCGACCGAACACAGAGCGGATACATTCAGCAGCAGCAGGCATGAGTCCGCCGCCGCCAATTAGCAAAATTCGATCGGGTTTGTGCTGAATTTTCTGACAGGTGAGCCGAATCCGATCGAGCCAAGCGGTTGCCAAGCGTTCCAACTTCGATCGAGTCAGGGTCAATCGGATCGAGCGATCGCCAATCAGTCCGGGTAAGTCGATCGTCCACTCGGTTTGAGCGGAAAGTTCGATTTTTAATTCTTCACATGCCTGCCGCAAACGGGTTGCAGCTTGGGAGTTGTGGGAGATGTCCTCGCCAGTTTCGACTTTGACAAATTCGCTAAAGTGAGTGTAAATCAATTCATCGACATCGGCACTACCGAGTCGATTATCGCCCTCGATCTCTAGTACCTCGAACACCCCATCACCCATTTCGACGATCGATAGATCGAAGGTACCCGCTCCTAAGTCAGCGACCAAAATTGTTTCGGTTTTAGATTCGCGAATGCGCTGAGCCAGACAAGCGGCTGTCGGTTCGTGAATCAATCTCAGTACCTGCATATCTGCTAGGACTCCAGCAGTTTTTGTGGCTTGTTTTTGAGCTTCATTAAAGTAGGCAGGTACTGTAATCGCGATGTAATCCAATGGAATAGTCGGTGGATGTGCCTCTAGAAACTCGTTAACCCAATCGGCTGGTGGCAAAGATCCCATCGTCCGAGCGGCTATTGTCGAGATCCGCTCGGCGATCTTCTGCTGGAGGTAAGTTCTTGCTAAATTACGAGCATGGTTGACGATCGCGGCGGAGATTTCTTCAGCTCGATAATCGCGACCGCCCGCTCTAAATTTGCGATCGGTACCCATCTCCCGTTTGGCTCTAGTAACGATCGCGCGCGGCGATTTGAGCAGCAAATCGGCGACTGGAACGCCGATTAGTTCGCGTCCCAACCGATCGATCGCAAACACTGAGGGAATTTGCCGTTTACCGTTAACTTCGACGACTTCAGGCTGTCCTTGCTGCTTGTTATACTTTACACGGGCATAACTTGAGCATCGGCGATCGAAGAGATGATAGTCTAGTAAAGTCAAGGAAAAAGTGGAGCTTGAGGGATGAGCAATCTAAACTTTACGGAAGAAGATCGAGAAATATTAAATTATGAAAGATTTCACCATCCTCATCCCAGGGTCCAGTTGAAGATGGAAGTATTATGGCTTAAAAGTCAAAACTTACCTTTAAATATGATTTGTAGGCTAGCAAACATTTCACCTAATACATTGAGAAAATATTGTCAACAATATCAGGCTGGTGGTATAGAAAAACTCAAAGAAATTAACTTTTATCAACTCAAAAGTGAATTAAAATTACATCAGACAACTATCAAAGAATATTTGAAATTGAATCCTCCAGTTACCATAAATGAAGCTGTAAATCAGATTGAAAATCTTACCGGAATTAAACGCAGTCCAACCCAGATCCAAAAATTCCTGAAATCAATAGGGATGCGATGTTTGAAAGTTGGGGCTATTCCTTCTAAAGCAGATCCCGATGAACAGGAAGAATATAAAATAAATAAGCTAGAACCCAGGTTAGAAGAGGCAAGACAAGGAAAAAGAGCGGTTTTCTTCGTGGATGCGGCTCACTTTGTCATGGGAGCTTTTTTGGGGATGATTTGGTGTTTTCAACGGCTGTTTATTAAGTCACCTTCAGGGAGAAAACGGTTCAATGTGCTGGGAGCATTAAATGCCATTACTCATGAAGTTATTTTGGTTACTAATGACAGCTATATCACTGCTATTCAGATTTGTGAACTTCTGCAAAAATTAGCTGACCTAGGACTGAGCATTCCCATTACTCTGGTTTTAGACAATGCTCGATACCAAAAATGTCGAGTTGTCCAAGATTTAGCTAAATCCTTGGAAATAGAATTACTATACTTGCCGACTTATTCGCCCAATCTAAATTTGATTGAAAGGCTCTGGAAGTTTGTTAAAAAGAAATGTTTATATGGCAAGTATTATGAGGATTTTACTCAGTTCTCATCAGCCATCTCTGAATGTCTAAATGATGCTCATCTGCAACATAAAAAAGAGCTTGATTCCTTGCTCACACTCCGCTTTCAGCATTTTGACAAAGCTCAGGTTATGACCGTTTAAAGTATATACAGACAGACCACACTGTTACTAGTCCCCAAGTCCAATCCGATCGCATCGCTATATGCGGCAAGCACTTCGCGACTGGCAGTTTGCACCCATTGTGCTGCTTGTCGATCGAACTTATCGCGATCGATCGCTTCGATACTCGGTAGTTCGGTAGCGACCAGATCCGTCCATTTTTGACTGACTAATCCTCGGAGGGTCAATTCCTTAACTCGTCGCCAGAGGCGGGCTTTTTCTTCGTCCGATCGATCGTCTTCATTAGCACGGTCGGCACACAGCTCTGCCAATCGCTCGGCTCGACCTGCTTTGATTAATAAATCTCTAAACCTCTCATCAAAAACTGACTGTGCCTCGCCGATTTGTTGTTGGCGGAGTTCCGCCGCGCGGGTAAATTCCGTTGCGCGTTCGTACATGTCGATCGCTGAATCGATGCGTTCGAGACGCTCGTAGAGTTGACCTGCCATAAAAAAGTCACCACCTCGTTCTAAGAGCTGGGCTTTTTTGAGCGGATCGATCGCATCAGCATCTGCCACATCGAGGGCAGATAAAGCTTGCCCGAAAGCCTCGGCTTTTTCAAACAATAATGAAGCAGCAAAGTAATCTTGTGCCTTTTCCGCTTGCAGACCCGCCGCTAGATAATTTCCGGCGGCTGCTTCGAGCAGACTCCACCGTTTGAAGATCGCTGGTGTTGGGGCAGCTCCCGCACTTTGGAGTTCGGCTTCAAAAGCGACTCTGGCTGTCTTAACTACTTCAGTTAATAACCGTTGGGTACGGTCTGCTTCAGCTAACACCCTATCGTCAGTGGCTGGAGATTTTTGCCGCCAAGCGTCCGCTACACTCTTGAGTAACTCGATCGCGGGTAGATATTCTTGCCGCTCTACATGAAGGCTAACAATCCGCTCCAGTGTCGCTCTTAGCTCTTGTCGCCACTGAAGATCGGTCGTCGATTGAAATTGAATGGCAAGTCCGAGCTGTCCCAGTTGTTGATGGCAATTGCTGACTCGATCGAGGTTGCCAGCTTGCTGAAAGTGTCTCAATGCAGTTGCATAATCGCCTTCATCCCAACAACTCTGGGCGACTCGCTGGCGCGCTTGGGCGATTGTAGACCGATCTTGTAATCGATTTGCCAGATCGAGGGCATGGAGAGCGGATTGCTGGCCGGAAACAGACAGCAAATATCGCACCGCACTATAATAATCACCGTCAGCTTCGGCTAATTCAGCCGCAGTTTGGTAGCGATCGAGGATGGCATAAACCTGATGAATCTTGGGCAGTTCGGATGCCTGAAGTTGTCGAAAGAATGGTTCCCAAGGTAGCGTGGACTCGAATGAATTTCGTTCTAAAAATATTTTAATAATTTCAGCGAGATTTGTAGAGGTTAAAACCCACTCGTTATGCAATTTTAAAAGTTTACTTAGGAGTGAATTACCATCACCAAGTCGGGCAATTTTCAGGCAAATCTGCTGCTGGAGATCGGCAATTGCTGTAGGATCGTTTAACCGTTGAGTCAGTCGCCATGCTGCATCGAGACTGCTTGTTGTCTGATGTTGGGTCGATAACAATCCCGATAGAGTTTTCCCGACCGAAAAACTTGGCGGGGTAACCTGCGTTCCAAAAGCTGGATCGAATTGTCCGATGACCCGAACTAGTTCGTCGTGGCTGCATTGACTAGCTAAGGTCAATACTTTCTCATATGTCTCCCAAGCTCGATGGCGATCGGAGCCGTCTAATTGTTGTTGTAAAAATTGACACTTTTTGGCGAGGTTTTGAGATAAATTACCCGGATCTTCAAATCCTGTCAAAATCTTTTTGATAAATCTGATTAATGCTCTAACTAATGTTTTTAAATTCATTTAATTAAGCGATATTAAATTAATAGAGTAGTATGAGTATTGCATTAGTTTCGGATACTACTGAGTGTAAAGCATCAATATCTATGTTGGGTAACATTTAGCTATTTATGCAAATTTATATAACTTAATGTCAGCTTGGGTTGAGGATATTGGCTTTTTTATATTCCCACTGGGACTGGCACTGCTGGCAGTGGCGATCGAATAAATTCATGTAGAGCGTCAATTTCTCCCGAAATGTCTGCGCTCTGTATTAGAGGAGAGTCTTCTGTGTATTCTATTGTATCTAAACCGAGCGGCCATCGACGATTGCGGCGGGAGAAGTAATGGTAAAAATTAGTTATCGTCGGACTTACAGGCTACAGTAAGGGTTGCTTCAGTCTGAGAAAGTAGGCAATCGAGCTGTGGGGATGAATATACAACCAAACCAGTCACGATCGAGTTTATCTTTACTCGCACTATTCGATCGATTCAGCCCGAAAGACTGTATATGCGGTAGTGAAGATCGCACTCACTCGAAGCGCAAACAGTCATCCCCAACTATTTAGATCGTGAACGCTAAAATTTTTAACACACTATTGCTCGCCACCATAACCTGGGGTGGCACTAGCGCAGCTTATCTCATCCCCGCTGCTGCCAAAACTCCAGCAGCTACAACTACTATTGCCAACCGCGTCTACGATCGAGCAAATCCGGCGGTAGTGACGATTCGCGGCAATAGCGACTTGGGAAGTGGCTTTATCATCAGTAGCGATGGTTATGTCGTTACCAACGCTCATGTCATCAAAGGGCAACCAGCAGTAGTGACACTAATCCTGGCAGATGGAAAAACCGAAATCCCCGCCGATGTGGTGGGATTTGGCAAAAATGGGCTGGATCTAGCCTTACTTAAAATCAATCGGCGGGGTCAAAAATTCCCCACAGTTGCCCTGAGTAAGACGGCTTCTAGAGTCGGCGACAATACCTATGCCATCGGTACGCCGTTGGACGAGGCTTTCAAAAATACATTCACCACTGGAATCGTCAGTGCGATCCGTGATGGTGGTAAGTACATCCAACACAATGCCGCTATCAATCCAGGAAATTCTGGCGGGCCGTTATTGAACGATCGCGGCGAAGTAATTGGTGTAAATACATTGGGGATTGGCCGAGATACAGGTAATGTCGGAATCAACTATGCGATCGGTGTCGATCTAGTCCGTCAATTTATTGTCGAGGCTCGTCAGGGTAAAAGTTCGCCCGTGGCGACGATCGATTATTGATAAGTTCTGTAACGATCGCTCCATACTGCCGCACTTTCGATCGACTAGCCGCCCGATCTAGATCGATAGAGGCAGCAAACTCGTCAATTTCCTGCCATCCTTACATTCCATTAACTTCAATGTTTTCATTAATTAACTGAATGAACACAAAGGCAATACATATGCAGTACTCTACTCCCAATTTAATGATGTTTCATAAATCTTCCATTTTTGCAGCAGTTTCTTTGGCGATCGTCTCGGCTTGTTTACTACTTGGTGTAGGCAGTGCTACCGCCCAAGAAAAAACTAACTACGTAGGACCTAGCATTGGCATTAATAAGAGCGGCGATATTCTATATGGTTTAAATGCTAAGTTTAAAGTTGCTGATAGTATTTCGGCTAGACCATACATTCAATTTCTAAGTAAGTCTTTTGGCGACGGATTCAATGCTAGTGCGACTTACTATGGTGTTAGTGCGACCTATGATTTCAGTATTCCTCAATCTAACTTCCAGCCTTATGCCGGAATTGGTTATTTTGGTACTAATCTCTCTGGTAGTGGTAGTGTTGGAAGTACTGCTTCGACAAGTGTTGACAGCGGAATATACCTTGAACTTGGATCTGACTACAACATCAGCGATATTATCGCACTCAACCTTAACTACAAATATAGAAATGGTGGTGGATATTTTAGCTTCGGCGGCGCATACCGATTCTAATCTGCCGAATTAGATTGACATTCAGTTTGCGCTGGATGTGAGTTGACGATCGATTTACTTCGATCGTCAACTTTTGTATGGAACTTTATTGCCCACATTCCGCTGTTTGGAGAGCGATAACAATACCAACTTACTAGCTCGACCGATCGCCAGATTGCATAATTGCAATTATCTATCCCAATCTGGACATCATGGCTATGTAAGCTGTTCGACATATAAATCGAGTTATGGCTGACGGTTTTAGTGGCCAGTGGCTAGTTACGGCAAAAACTATCGACTGTCCAATACTTAGTTTGAATGCACATCAGCTTATGACCCAATAGTTCAATTACTAATAGGATAATCAAAAAAATGTGGTTAGTTGGCATTATTATTTGTGCGGGGTGGATATTCTCCTTGTGCTTACACGAATTTAGTCATGCGATCGTTGCCTATTGGGGTGGGGATACTTCTGTCAAGCAGAAAGGATATCTGAACTTCAATCCGATCGAATATGCCGATTCTGGATATACTCACATCTTGCACCAGTTTGAAAATACTAGTGTTAACCCTAGCTCCAGGGTACCCACAAGGGGCACCCCTACAGGTTAATTGCGTAGGGGTGCCCCTTGTGGGTACCCTAAGATCTCTGCTTTTACTAGTCTTTCTGTATTGGTGCAAGATGTGAGTATAGTATCGTGCTACCACTGCTATTTTTACTCATGGGTGAACTGGGACTACGAGGCGGAGCCGTGTACATCGATCGCGAAAGTTTGAGAAATCGGTGGTGGCAAAGTGCGGTTTCTGCCGCAGGGCCGATCGCAAATATTGGTTTGGCAGTATTGCTCTCAATTATATTTAAACTGGCGATCGGCAACGATCTAGCAGTAATCGATCGCCTTGATGGAGAGTCTTTTTTATTAGATAGCTTGGAAATCGCCAACGAATCGATCGATTGCTTACTGGTGCTAGGTTCAAATATTCACATCGAGCGGAGCAATGGTATTGGAAGAAAATTATTTATGATATCGAATGCGATCGCCGAGCGTGAGCATTGGACTCATTAACAGTGTCGTCTAATAGATCTCCTTCGTCAATTTGTGAGCGAGGCACGTCAGGGTAAAAGTTCGCCTCTAGCGACGATCGATTATTGATAAGTTCTGTAACGATTGCTCTATACTGCCGCACTTTCGCTCGACTAACCACCCGATCTAGATCGATAGAGGTAGCAAACTCCTCAATTTCCTGCCATCCTTACATTCCATTAACTTAAATAATTATCATGCAATTACATCATCAAAACCGTTCCTCATTTAACTCAAATATCGTCCGCACGCTCTGCTTATCCACCCTCGCGATCGCCACCGGATCGTTAGTAACGACCATCCCCGCAGCAGCCAACCCGCAACAGATCGCCCAAAAAGAGCCGACAATTCAGTTTTATTGCGGTAAAGCCGCAGATCCTAGCAGTAAAAGCAACCTTCCAGCTACTCTGGCTAAGGTTAGCGGCGCGACAGAAGAACCCGTTTTAATTATCTGGAAAAGCGAAGCTTTTAAAACCACACCCCAACAACGGTGCGAAATAGTATCGGCTAAATTTCAAGCCGCACTGCAACAAGGGCGAAATTATCTGACTGCGGGGATCGATAAAAAAAGTGGTTTGGGGATGATTTGTGCGATCTCTAATGCCGAACAACCTTGCGATCGCACGAGTATGTTATTCACGCTGAAATCTTATCAAGATGCTGGTACGACGATCGAAGAACTCTCTAGTGTACTCGCTGGTACAGCGAGTACGCCGCTGTATCAAAGTAGTGGCAACCGAGTCGTCGATCTCCGCAATTTTGCCCTATTCCGCAAAAAGTAGTTGACAAATGACGATCGATAATCGATTGTCGAGCTGTGGGTTGGTGGCGATCGCTAACTAACTCACAGCTCTAAACTTTGGCTCGCTGTTGTCTAAATCGTGAAAACTATCGCTTTTAATAACTATGAAGATTAGCTTAATTATTAGCTTCATTCTGAGTGGATCGACTTTTGGTTGTATCCTATTGCCAATCCAGTCGATCGCTCAAACACCCGCAAAAGTGAGATTTTATTGCGGTCAAACTTTCGATCCTGGTAGTAATGCGATCGTTCCTACTACCGTAGTTGCTAGCTCATCCAAACGCGAACCCGTGGCATTGATTCAATGGAAATCGAAACTGAGTGGCAAATATACGCCCCAAGTTCGGTGCGATACGGTTTCTGCTAAGTTTCAACAGGCATGGGAAGCCAAAAGATTAAATTATCTTACGGCTGGAGTCGATAAAAAATCGGGATTGGGAATTATTTGTGGTATTAAAGAGCGATCGACTTCTTGCGATCGAGTAAGTATGTTATTTACTTTGTCGAATGGTGCCGATGCTAATGAAACGATCGCTCGGATCGGACGTATTAAGCATGGAGACGAGGGCATTCCTATCTCCCAAAGTTCTGGGGATGGCATCATCGATATCGGTAGTATTGTTAATTAACTCTCATCTAATCAATGAACAAATTATCGAGCTGGTTTGCGATCTGTTTATTTCTTCCCATTCTCATTTTTCCATCCCCATCCCTGGCCGATCGAAAGAATAACATCCAATTTTTCTGCGGTCGAGTCAATCAAGATGGAAAAATTATTCCGACTACGCAGGCGATCTCGACTGGGCATAGCGATCCTGTGTCGATAATTATATGGAAATATCCACCCCCCAAGGGGATGACTAATCAACAAAGATGTGAAATTGTATCCAAACGATTTCAATCGGCATGGAACGGAGGCACTTTTGATAAGTTGATTGCGGGCATAGATAAAACCAGTGGACTCGGACTAATTTGTGCGGTACGTTATACCGAACGAACGTGCGATCGATCGAATCTATTATTTACCCTTAATACTGGCAGCGATGCTGAAGATATGCTCAACCGTATTCGTGGTACATTATCCAATCCAGATAAAGGATTACCAATTTCTCAATCTAGTGGTGAAAATGAGATCGATATGCAGTTCTTGCGCGATCTATTAAATAAAAAATAGACAACCAGATCCTCGTCCATAAATAGATCCCCGACTTCTTTGAGAAGTCGGGGATCTTAACCCCCTACTAAATCGCCAAATTATGAAAAATATTACATTAATTATTCTATCTAGCATACTATTATTACCAGGAATATCGCTCCTGCAAGCAACAGCATCATCGAATTACCTAGCTTCAAATAGCAAATCTACCAATCAAATCGCCCAAAATATCGATCCACAACTCCAGCGAGAACTAGACGAAGCCGAGAAACAAGTCAGCACCAAAGTAAATCAGCTCGCCAAAGACATCACCGTCCGCATCACCTCCGCCAATAATGGCGGCTCTGGCGTGTTAATTGCCAAAAAGGGTAATACCTACCTCGTCCTAACTAATGCCCACGTCACGAGGCGGGCAACCCAATTTGAAATCCAAGCACCCGACGGGCAAAAGTATACGGCTAAATCGATCGATGGTGGATTCGATCGCAAGTACGATCTCGCGTTACTAGAATTTACCAGTTCCAAATCGTACCAATTAGCCAATCTTGGCAATCCAGGCATCCTCAAACCAAACGATCGAAATATTTACAGTGTGGGGTTTCCATTTGACTCTAAAGATCTGAGAATCTCACCTGGTGCGATTACTCAACTTTCAGATATTCCCTTCGATAACGGTACCCAAATCGGCTACGAGATCGCCAAAGGCGAAAAAGGCGTGCGTCAAGGGATGAGCGGGGGTCCGATTTTTGATGTCAGCGGAGTGTTTTTAGGGATAAATACCATCGGTGCGGCACCGATTTTACCTAACTATACTTACAACGATGGCAGTAAACCGATAGCTAAACTTGCGGCTAAATATCGTGAGGCTAATTGGGGCGTACCTGTCTATAATTTCCTGATTCAGGTGAAGCCAGACATCCTTTATCGTTATCAATTTAATCGATTAGCAGTCGGACAAATCCAGCCCCAAGCCACCCCAACTGGCTACATAGCACAGCTCAACGATCTCGCCCGCAAACAGACACTCAGAATCGAAAATAGCGGCGGTAATGGTTCAGGGGTAATTGTCGCACGAGAAGGGAATAGTTATTATGTCGTCACTGCCAAGCACGTACTAGAAGACGAGAAAACCCAAAAAAAACATACTAACAATAAGCTCATCACCTACGACCAAGATACTCACGAGCTTACCAGTACGGTAGTCGCAATAGGTGTCGATCTAGCAGTCGTGAAATTTAGCAGCAATAGCAACTATCCCATCGCCCAACTCAGTGAAGCTATTCCAAATACTGATGAGATAGTACTAGCTGGAGGCTTTCCAGGACGAGATAAAATTAAAAGTCCCCTGTGGCAATGGCAACTCAATCCAGGCTATGTTTTCGATCGAGAACAAGGGAAACTGCAAACCCAAAACCAACAATCTTTTGGGAACGGTTACGACATTATCTATAGCAGTATCAGTTATGGCGGGATGAGTGGTGGTGGGGTCTTCGATACTGCTGGCAGAGTTATCGGCATTCATGGTCGAGCCGAACAGACTAAGGACGTGCTATTAGGTAATAGCCAAGGCATATCGATCCAAACCTTAATCGGTTTAGCACCACAACTCCAACTCAATCCTCAACTACTCAAACTCGCCAAAACTCCCGCCCCAAGTCTAACTGCTGTCGATCGCCAGAACATCGAGACGACAATGGCAAATTTAGCCCAACCCATGCCTGAAGACAGTGGCGAACTTTGGCTGATTTATGGCAATCAACTGCATCGCACTAGACAGTATGAAAAATCTGTAGCTGCCTTCGACAGGACAATCGCCAAGGGTCAGCTCCTCACTGGCAACTATGGTAAAGCATTATCACTAGCAAGGTTAGGAAAACTCGACCTAGCTAGTGCGGCCATTGCCAAAGCGATCGCGGCAGTACCAGCCAAGGAACGCGCCAGTTATTACTATTTCTGGAGATATCAAAGCGCAATTTTTAGAGAGCGAGAACAGTACGCACAGGCACTAGAGTCGATCGACATAGCGATTAAACTAGAACCGCAAGATCGAACATCAGTAAATGGAAAAGCAAATATTTTATTCGAGCAAAAACAGTACGCAGCAGCGATTAAAATTTATGCCGACATGATTCGCGAGCGTGAAGACGGCTATGCTTATCATAATCGCGGTCTTGCTAAAGCGAATCTAGGAGACAAACAGGGAGCGATCGCCGATTACGATCGGGCGATTAAAATTAATCCAAACTTTGCTGTTGTTTACCTTAACCGAGGTGCGATTAAATTGGATCTAGGAGACAAACAGGGAGCGATCGCCGATTACGATCGGGCGATTAAAATTAATCCAAACTTGGCTCTAGCTTACATTGACCGAGGTTTTGTTAAAGCGGCTCTAGGAGATAAACAGGGCGCGATCGCCGATTACGATCGAGCGATTAACATTAAACCGAACTTGGCTGAGGCTTACATTGGCCGAGGTGGGATTAAATTGGCTCTAGGAGACAAACAGGGAGCGTTCGCCGATTACGATCGGTCGATTAAAATTAATCCAAACTTGGCTCTAGCTTACAATATTCGCGGTTTTCTTAAAGCGGATCTAGGAGACAAACAGGGTGCGATTGACGATTTCGATCGGTCGATTAACATTAATCCAAACTACGCTGAGGCTTATTATAATCGCGGTGGAGTTAAATCGGCTCTAGGAGATAAACAGGGAGCGATCGCCGATTTCGATCGGTCGATTAACATTAATCAGAACTTGGCTGCTGCTTACATTGGCCGAGGTGGAGTTAAATTCGATCTAGGAGATCGACAGGGAGCGATTGCCGATCTGAGTAAGGGGGCTGAGTTATTTCGCCAGCAGAACCAGATGAATTTATATCAGAGGGTGATGGATATGATTGCTCAGTTGAAGGGAAGTTAGGAGATAGAGAATTGAGAAGTTTAAGGTTTTAGAATGATGGGCGATCGAATGCGATCGAGCAAAAATACTCCTAGATTGTCACTCTGTAGACAGCAAAATCGTTCGCAAGTAGGAGAGGGCAAAATCTGCGTTATAATATTCCCTGTACAGGGAAGAATTTTTAGATGAGTAAAATCTTTACACCCAACGAAGCTGCTGCTTTGATTGAGATCTCGCCTAAGCGGATTTACAAGGAGATCGAGCATCGGATTATTCCTGCTGGTACTCCCAACCGCGATCGACTTTCGTTTGCAACGCTAGTATATCTTCGCGCTCTCAAAGAGATTAATTTTGATTTATCCGTCAGTTATCGAACCCACTTGCACCAAGCACTGCAAACGGCTTGGGAACAGCAGGCTTCTACGTTAGAATTCGGTAAATTTTTCACGCTTAAAGTCAGTGAAATCGGGCAAGAACTCCAAATATTAATCGATCGATTTGAAGCCTGGAAAGCGCGACTAGTTAGCAATCCCAATATTCTCGGCGGCGAAGTTACCTTCCCAAATTCGCGGTTATCGGTGCAGCGAATTGGGTGCTGTTTGGCGCGAGGTGAAACCTTGGAGATATTGCGGGAAGATTATCCTTACTTAACCGATGAAGATTTTTATTTTGCCCAGATCTATGTCAAAGCTTATCCCATTCAAGGCAGACCGAAACTAAGTGAAGTTTATAATTGATGAGGATTTATCACCGCGTGTGGCGAGGTATCTTTGTCAAGAGTTTTGCTTTGATGCTATTGCGGTTAGAGATAGAGGTTTGCTCGGTGCGACAGATCCAGAAGTACTCGAATATGCCTTCAAGGAAGACCGCATTTTAGTAACGGCGAATATCCGAGATTTTGAGAAATTAGCCGCTGGGGTTGAGGTTCATGCGGGGATTGTTTTGATGCTAGATGGGGATTTGCTAGCGGCAGAGCAGATCGAAGTGATGGCTGCTGTAGTTAGAGTTCTTCAGGCTGAGATGTCAATAGGGAAGGATTTAGTCAATCGTGTTCTCTATTTCTCCATTTCTGGGATTGCAAGGTTTGAGGATTCACCCAGCTAAGAATCGGAAGTATCGAACGGTAATGGGAACGATCGACTGACTATTAATCGAAGTCAGCGACCGACATTAAACTGCTTTAACTTAGTCTAGTGCTACTGCGTTAGATACAGTATGAAGAATCGATCGAGAACCTTCTGTGCAAATTGCTGAAATGGCCAAAGTTGAGTTTCAGCAGTCGGGTGTCTGAAGATTGTTACGGATTAGCCTGCATTATTCACGATGATTTCCAAAAATCGCCAAAATGCTTACTGAGAGGCAATCTTGGCGACAGAGCTAAAAAACAGTGTGTTTTTTGAGGCACAGTCAGCATTTGGCTTTCACGAGTTGGTGAATAATCCAGGTTAGATCGATCGATCTGCATTAAACATCGCAACCAGCCCAAAATAGAAAATATTACATCTACCCCAGCCCCATGAAAACGATCGCCATCTTACTTTCTACCCTCCTGTTCGTGCCCCCAGCCTTGAGCTTAGAGCGCACCGATCCCCCAGACGGTAGAGTCGCCCAAAATGTCAATTCCGAACTCCTCAGCCCCCAAGAAGTCCGCCAAACTGCCCAACAAATCACCGTGCGGATTAGCTCCAATAATAGTGGCGGCTCTGGGGTACTAATCGCCAAAAAAGGCAACTCTTATCTCGTCCTCACCAACGCCCACGTCACCAGGCGCGGCAGCAAATTTGAGATCCAAACCCCCGACGGACAAAAACACACCGCCAAATTGATCGATGGCGGCTTCGATGCCAAATACGATCTCGCACTATTAGAATTTACCAGTCAGAAACAGTACACCCTCGCCGACTTATCCGATATCGCCTCACCCCTTACCGCAGAGCGCACCATCTACAGTGCCGGATTCCCTTTCGACTCCAGAGACATCAGAATCACCAGCGGGCAAGTCTCCCAACTATCGGATATTCCCTTCGACAATGGTACCCAAATCGGTTACACCACCGATCGAGGCGAAAAAGGCATCCGTCAAGGGATGAGCGGCGGCGCGATTCTCGACGGACGGGGTAAATTATTAGGCATCAATACCATCGGTGCGGCACTGATTTTACCTAACTATACTTACAACGATGGCAGTAAACCTTTAGCTAAACTTGCGGTTAAATATCGGGAGGCTAATTGGGGCGTACCTGTCTATAACTTCCTGATCCAGGTGAAGCCAGATATTCTGTATGGCTATAAATTTAAGGACTTAGAAGTCGGGAAAATTCAACGTCAAGGCACCTTAACGGGATACATGGCAAAGCTGAACGATACCGCCCGCAAACAGACAGTGCGAATCGAAAATAGCGGCGGTAATGGTTCGGGAGTAATTATTGCTAAAGAAGGGAGCAGTTACTATGTGCTGACAGCCAAGCATGTAGTGGAGAACCAAAAAACACAGCAACTCAAAATTACTACTTACGACCAAGATAGCTATACCCCTAGCAGTATCGAAGTAGCGACAGGACTAGATCTGGCCGTAGTAAAATTCACCAGTCAGAGTAACTATCCCGTCGCTCAACTAAGTCGATATAATCCTAATACTGCTGATATCGTCTTGGCGGGTGGATTTCCAGGGCGGAATAAAATTAGTAGTCCCTTCTGGCAATGGCAACTCAATCCTGGTTACATTTACGATCCCGAACAAGGCAAGATTCAAGCTCAAGACAAACAATCTTTTACTAATGGTTACGACCTAATTTATACCAGTATCAGTTATGGCGGAATGAGTGGCGGAGCTGTATTCGATACAGAAGGGAAAGTCATCGGGATACACGGACAAGCTGAAACCACTGAAAAAGACGTGATTTTTTTGGGAACTAGTCAAGGGATATCGATTAAGACTTTTATCGGGATTGCCGATAAGTTAAAGGTTAAACCACAATTATTAAAGATTGCCAGTAACAAGCCAGCCACATTAAACATCACGAATCGACAGACAATAATTACAGCGATGCAAAATCTGAACCCACCGCAGCCAGGAGATGATGGGGAACAGTGGTTGGCTTATGGAAATCAACTCTATCGAACTCTTCAATACGATAAGTCGGTATCCGCCTTCGATACAGCTATTGCCAAAGGGAAAGAATCGACGGGAAATTATGGTAAATCGTTGTCACTATATCAGTCTAGAAAACATGGCTTAGCTAAAATTGCGATCGCACGAGCTATTGCCGCAGTGCCAGCAAGTAAAAGGGCTAACTACTACTATTTTTGGAGACATCAAAGTGCAAATTTCAGAGGATTAGCCGAGTATGATGAAGCACTCGCATCTATTAACGTGGCGATAGAATTAGAGCCAAGAGATTCACTCTTGCTAAATGAAAAAGCTGCAACATTACTTACATTAAAAAAATATCTAGAAGCGATTGCAATCTATAGCAAGCTAATTCAGATTAAGTCAGAGGCTTATGCTTACAATAATCGTGGTGCTGCTAAATACTATCTTGGCAATAAACAGGAGGCTATTAGTGATTACGATCGGGCAGTCTCCATTAATCCTCAAGCTGCTGATGTTTACAATAATCGTGGTCTTGCTAAATCGGCTTTGGGCAATAAGCAGGGAGCAATTAGCGATTACGATCTAGCGATCTCAATTAATCCTCTATATGTTGAGGCTTACCGTAATCGGGGTGTTGCCAAATCGGCACTGGGCAATAAGCAGGGGGCAATTAGTGATTACGATAAAGCGATTGCAATTAATCCTCAATTTTCTGCGGCTTACTACAATCGGGGTGTTGTTAAATATACTCTGGGAAATAAGCAGGAGGCAATTAATGATTACGATCGGGCACTAGCCATCGATCCTCAATATGCTGATGCTTACAATAGTCGGGGTGCTGCTAAATTATCTCTAGGAAAGAATCAAGAGGCGATTAACGATTTTGACAAAGCAATCGCGATCGATCCTAAGTTTGTTTTTGCTTACCGTAATCGGGGTGATGCTAAATATATTTTGGGTAACAAGCAGGGGGCAATTAGCGATTACGATCGGGCACTGACGATCGATCCTCAATATGCTGATGCTTACAATAGTCGGGGTGCTGCTAAATCAGCTTTGGGCAATCACCAAGGGGCAATTGGTGATTACGATCGGGCAGTCTCCATTAATCCTCAAGCTGCTGATGTTTACAATAATCGTGGTCTTGCTAAATCAGCTCTGGGTAACAAGCAGGGAGCAATTAATGATTACGATCGGGCGATCTCAATTAATCCTCAAGATGCTGGAGCTTACTACAATCGGGGTAATGCCAAATTGGCTCTAGGCAATAACCAGGAAGCACTTAGCGATTACGATCTAGCGATCTCAATTAATCCTCAATATGCTGAGGCTTACCGTAATCGGGGTGCTGCTAAATATGCTCTAGGCAATAAGCAGGGGGCAATTGGGGCAATTAGCGATTTCGATCGGGCGATCTCAATTAATCCTCAATATGCTGAGGCTTACTATAATCGGGGTGTTGCTAAATATGCTTTAGGCAATAACCAGGGGGCAATTAGCGATTTCGACAGAGCGCTCGTAATCGATCCTCAACTTGCTGAGGCTTATGGTAATCGGGGTGTTGCTAAATCAGATCTTGGCAATAAACAGGGCGCAATCGCCGATCTGAGCAAAGCTGCGGAGTTATTTCGCCAACAGAGACGGATAGATTTATATCAACAGGCGATGGGGCTAATTGCTAAGTTTAAAGGAAATTAGGGAGATCGTCGATTTACTTCTTGGCGATGTCACACGTTTCAGCAAACTTTATTTAAACAAAAAGCGATGAAATTATTTCCAAATCAGTTAGGCATTATGACACTACTTGTCGGTATATTAATGCCGATTCCAGTACTCAGCCACAGCCTAAATCGAACAGAAGCGATCGAACATCCTCGATCGATCGTGTTGGCGCAAGTAGAAAGTTATCGCTATTTAGTAGATGCAGCTAGTAAAGAAGCAGGGCTGGCAGATCGGGCATCCGATAACTTTTTTGCTGCATTCAATCAGCTTCCGAACGCACCCAAAGGTCAAAAACTTAAACTTACTAACGTTCTCATCCAGACATCCGAACAAGCAGCCGTTCATCTTCAGCGGACTAGTGAATTGGGATTACAAAGTCTTCCCTACTGGGCTAGCGTTCCATCAACACAAATCGCTTTGGACACTATATATCGGATTCAGTTGGAAATGGCTGAGATTTTTCGGAACTATAATCAACTTTCCATCCAGACTCGCAGTGCCATTCAAACTAATGATGTAGCTAAAGAGAGAGTGTTAGCAACTAAATTTGCAATGCTCAACGAAAAAAGATCGCAGTTGATTCAAATGACCGAACAAGTTCACCAAGCTTACAAAAATCGTAGTAATGCGGAAAATGCTCAATTAATTAACGATTTCAATACACAAATGAGGAATGGTGTCATTCAAAGAAGTCGAGCAACAAAATGTATGGTATCCAATTTACCCTATGGTTCGCCAGCACAGATCGCCAATAATGCTAGTCGCTATTGTAATGCGCCCTAGCGGATTGAGAGGATTAATGGATGCGTCCAATTGCTACGTTTCCAATGGGCAAATCCCCCTAAATCCCCCTTAAAAAGGGGGACTTTAATCCGGCTCCCCCCTTCTTAAGGGGGGTTAGGGGGGATTTTCTAGGGTTTGCGAGTGCTATCTTATGTTTTCCAAACACCCTCTGAGATGAGTAATGCCGTCATTCGGTCGATCGAGTATTATGAGAACAAATAATCCGATCGAGATCGAGTGATTGCATGGAAGCCTTCTGCGAATTTCCGAGCATTGGAGAGCGTCAAGACTGTTTGACTTGGCAGCGAGATCCGCGACTGGTGAGATATCTGCGAGGATTGGAAGATCGATCGATCGCACAAATAGCCGAGCTATTAGTCAACAGAATACTTACCAACGCGATCGATAAATTAGCCTGCGCTTGTATCACTGCTTTACTAGCGCATATTTTATTTTCGGCATCCGGTAGGGCAAAAATTAGATCCCAAATTTTTAATCCGCTCCAATATCATTCCACCCAGCTCGAACTGGCAGATATTTATCAAATTGCGCTAGATATTATCAGCCAACCAATCCACTTTTTAGCAAATTTTCAGCCAGATCCGGCTAATTGGTACGGGAGTTTAGTTCGATATAGTAATTATCGCTTCGATCGACTATTAATCGATCGGATTCGCAGTTTACCAGAGCTGAGTGGGTTTAAGCGCACCAATCTGGGGCTACTCGCCCGCACCAGCCCCCGCCGGATGAAAACAGCCCTCATCCAGCAAGGCGAGCGAGATCTGCGGTTACAGCAACTGTTATTGCTCCACCAGTGTCTAGTCGATACTATCGCCGTGGACGAATTTGACACGAGAAATCCTCAACCCGTGCATTATGACAATCTATCAGCCCGATATATAGAACAGTGCGATCTAGTCGAGCTGGCAATCGACGATCGTGCTACCCTCATCCAGCTAGTAAAATATATGGGCGCAGCCATTCGCAACTATCTCCAACCCCAACTCGATACTCTCGACAGATCGATCGATAATAATGATGCCCAGAGTACGGTACTCATCGATTTGATTCCCGCTCCGAGCGAGTGTCACCATCAATTAGAATCCAGCATTCTCAAACAGGATATTATCGAATTATCAACCAAATTAGCGATCGATAGCGATCGAGTGTTGATGTTTTTCTATGGTTTAGAACTTACCCAAGTAGAGGTAGGTGTAGAACTAGAATGCGATCCTGCGACTGCCAAACGTCGCCGCGATCGCTGTTTGAAACAATTAGCCAAAGATTTACATACCAAAATCTTTCAAACCGAAGATCTCTCGCTCGAATTACTCGACTCGATTCTCGATCGACTCAAACTAATTTGTGACGATCTATATGCAGAGTTATTATTAGAAATCTTCGAGCTAATTGTCGCCGATTCTAACTCGATCTCATCGAGCATTACCGAGCTATTTATCGAGCGGATTGAAAGGCAATGGCAATTTAAATTCAAACCCGCACAGATGGGATTGGCGAAAGCGACTGCCTTTGTCAGGTTGAGATCTCCTCAAGTCAGTCAAGTAGCAATATCTAGTTAATATTTAAAGTTTGCAACATGTTGAATTTAGAACAGATCGTCCAAATCGATCGAGAGACACTCTGGCTAGAAATTACCGCAGCCGATCTTCAAATTGCCGAACCATCGCCGCAACTTTACTCCAATCGGACTGGATTGAATTACGCCCGATCGAATCGATTGTGTCTGCATAAATTCGGCGCGTGGTTGACAGCATCGGGTATAGACTATACTCCTAGCTTTTCAGAGTTAGAGCTGTATCCACTGTGGGATGTTGTCAATGGTTGCGCGATCGATCTTGGCAGAACTAGATTAATTTTAATCCCTACCGATACACTCGATCGGGACGAACTTCGCGTACCGCAAGAATGGGTAGATTTACCAAATTTACATGGCGATTATTATCTCGCCGTCCAAATCGATCTCGATGCCAAGTTAATAAATATCTGGGGATTTACCTCTCACCGCACGCTCAAACAACAGGGTGAATATACTGCTGGGGATCGCACTTACAGTCTGCCCAGTGAGCGATTAGTTGCCGATCTAGATATATTATGGATGGCGCAGGAGTTAAATCTCAATGAAGTTGTAGCCACCCCAGAATTCCCCGATCTAAATTTAGAGCGCGCCCTCGAATTAATCCAACAATTAAGTACGCCTTCGCCCTATTCACCGCGTACTAAAGTTAAATTTTATCAATGGGGAAGCATCATTAATAACGCCAATCTTCGTAGCCAATTATATCAAACCCGTCTCCAGCAAGCAGTTCTCGCGCGGACACCCGCACCTAGTTTTAGGTTATCCGATTGGCTGCAATCTGAGTTTAGTAATGCGATCGCCAGTGGTTGGGGAAATTATTACCAGCCAGCAATCGCGAGGAGCAATCATACAGTAGATCGATCGAAGTTAATCAATCTCCAACTAGAGCTACAGCGACGCAGTGTAGTGTTATTAGTCGGTATAGTCGCCCAACCCGATGGAGAAGTACGAGTGTTAGTCCAGATCCATCCAGGCAGCGGCGAGCGAATTATTCCGCCGCAATTACAATTGAGTTATCTAGACGAACATGGCTCTGCTTTACGCACGGTAGTAGCTAGAACTAATGATGATTATATTCAACTACCATCTTTCACCTGCTCGGTTGGAACTGAATTTAGCATCCAATTACAACTTAATAGTTACCTGACGATCGAACGCTTTGTAGTTTGATAGATGCGAGTAATACTATAAAAAATCATCATGACGATCGAACGCTTTGTAGCTCGATCTAAGCGAGTATGACTATGAAAAAAGTTATCATTAAATTAGGTAATGGCGATCTCGCTGCTGGCTTTAGTTCTGTGAATATCGAACTAAAAACAGCCGAGCGAACGCTATGGGAGGATAAATCTAGCTTTCAAGCTGCACCAGAGTTAAAATCGTCATTAAATCAGTGGGAGTTATTATACAAAGAGATCGTTCGTCTGAATAGAGACGGACCGCATCGTGGTGTAATATTTGCCGAGCGAGCTATTACCAATGTGTCGATTCAAGACTTGCGAAATTTGCACGATCGACTCAAAATCGAACTAAATAAATGGCTAACAGAAAGTGATTTTTCTCGGATCGAAAGATCGTTACGAACCAAACTTAGTGCGACTGACGAAATTACAGTCGTCATCCAAGCTTCACAGCGATCGATCTGGCAATTACCCTGGTATTTATGGGAATTTTTTACCGACTATCCCTTAGCAGTAGAAGTATTTAGCAATCCTGAGAATACCGATGTTAGTAATCCGCGCATTCAGCCCAACGCTAAGGTAGATATCCTCGCTCTATTCGGTACAGATCCACTCTTAAACCTCGATCGCGATTTCCTATGCTTACAATCGCTTCCAGATGTCAATCTCCAACCATTTGAAACCACCTTAGCTCAAGATATCGTCGATCGATTGAATCTAGATGCTCCCGATATTCTCTATCTGAGCGGACATGGCGAAAGTGTAGAATACGAACGCGAGTTAGAGGGAGTTATTTATCTCAATCCGCAAACAACTATCGAAATTAGTACCCTCAAGCCAGAAATTAAAAAAGCAGCCATCTGTGGATTGCAAATTGCTATTTTTAACTGTTGTAGCGGCTTAGGTATCGCTCACCAATTGAGAGATGCAAATATCACTTATCTAATCGTGATGCGGGCAGAAATTCCCAATCGAATTGCTCAAGAGTTTTTAGAAAAATTACTAGCTGAATATAGTAATGGTGCGGATTTTGTGAGAGCTTTTCAGCTAGCACGCGATCGCATCTCGATCTCTACCGAGTCTTGGCTGAAATTTGCCAACTGGCTCCCAGTCTTATTTCATAATCCACTCAGCCATCCGGTAAATTGGCAAGATTTTATCGGAGCTATAAAGCCAGAACCGAGTCCAATCCCTCCTCGACATAGATTGTGGATTAGCTTAGGTTTGAGCTTAGTATTAGCTGGGGTGAGTATGGGTTTAAAATCGTTCGATTGGCTCAACCGAGTAGAAAATATCGCGATCGATCTATTATCGCAGTTTCAACCATCTAACGATGAAAATATCGTTTTACTGAAACCACCCCAGAGAGTAATAGAGAAACTAAATAATCCGCAGACATTAACGGCTGCGATCGATCGGATCGATCGTCATGCCAAGCCGCAAGCATATTTAATAGAAAGTAATCTTCAGCAATATTTACCACAAACTTCAACAGAGCAGCAGTGGAAGTTGAATGAGCGCATATTCGCTCGGTTAAAGTCTGTGACGATTGATAGTTTAGCACAATCATCTCCAGGACAGCTCGAAGAGTTATTCAATGGTAAAACGATCGTCATCGGCGATCGCGATACGTTGATTAACAAACCTCTAACAGCCGTTAACTCATCCGCTCTAAAAGAAGATTGCGCTGTGATAGATTCAAATCTCAATCTACTCAAAATCCAATCGCAAACCGAACGATTTATCTGGACTTTTGTGTGGTGTAACCTCTCAATCTTAGCAGTATGGCAGCTTGGGATAAGAGTGTTCGCACATACATTTATAGCTGTAATTGGTAGTCAAATTATTTTAGGTGGAGTAATGTTGATGATGGGAAATAGCGTACCGATCGTGATGACCTCGATCGTCATTATTAGTGCTGGAACAATTATAGTTAAGCTGGATCGAGCGATTTAACCTAACATCAGCAAGAAATTGATGAAAAGATTGAAGAACAACAGATATCTCTGCCAAAATGCAACCATATAAATTGCTCAAAGCGATCGATCTAGCCAAACGAAAATTTTGGAATTCTTTTAATCAGTGGTTGACAGTGCAATTTCTGTTCGATGAGATTATTTTTGCTGGAGGAGTTGCAGAATTATTCGAGTTAGAAATGCTTGATTATCTCAAAGGAAAATGGCGTTGCTGAATTGATATATGATATGGCGACCGCCGCTGAGGCGGCGCGCAAGCTACGAGATCCAAAAACATTATTCAAACTAGGATGGAATTTTTAGCTATATTTAATAGTGGGCTGGATATGGCACTGAAACATCCCATTTACATACATTAGGAGACACTTTTTTTTAATTTCTTGCCCATAACCTTGATGCCTTTGATAGCAATCTATGAATTGTCTGCCACAATCAACATATAGTGATAAGGCAGGTTTTCCCACGGACGATCGATCGAGAAATTCATCTTTGATTAATACTAGATAGAACATGAATCTTACATTTGTCACAATCAAATAGGAAATGTTTTTTCTAGTTTCGACCACGATCGAACTAATATTGAAAAAATGCATATAAATTATGCTAAAAAACCAGGATCGTCGAAATAGTAGGCTCCATCTGCTGCTAAGATTCGCTCGAATAGTTCAGTTGCGCTAGTAGCAACGATCGTATAACTTTCAAATTTATTATCTACTTGATTGCCAACTAAAAAGCTACATTCTTGAGAATCATAATTAAAGTTATATGCAATCGAGCGTCCATCGTTAAGAGCAATAAAAGGATATGCATAGAAGTAGCAGAAAATTTCTGGTAAAATCAGATCGTCTACCCAATTTCTCTCCCATAGCTGGACTGGTAGAATGTGCCAAGAATGCTGGCTGTCTGCGTATAACTTGGCTCCATCGAATCGCTCGGACATTTCGACCAACTCGTGAGGAATTTCATCGATCGCACAATTCATCCAATCAAGAGGTGGTTCGGTCGGGTGCTCTTGCTGAAGGCGATCTAGTAATTGACTTAATCGATTGTTTTTTACTCGCAATCCCCAACCAATTTCCGGCTGCAATTTACCATGTGAATCTTGATGAACACCGATAAATCCAGCCATTAATTCTAAGTCTACATTCGTACTTCGATCTGCTTGTCCATCGCTGAGTTCAAACCCAATTTGAGATATTCCCAGCGGTAGACATACTAATGCAACACCTCCCCTGTTTCGTTCAAAAGAGCGGACTGGAGTTCGACGAGCGGTTGGCTCGAATGAATAATATCGCTCGATATCCAGGAAATAGTTTCGGTATGTGGGTTCTTTCGTAAGAGAATCTCGAAAATACGGGAATAGATCCACCAACCAACCAGTCATTAGCTCGCTAGCGTAGACTTCCTTCGGCTTATAGATACATTGCCAGAAATCCAGATCGGGTTTACCCGCAGCAGTATTAATAAATTCCTGACAAATTGGTAACAATCGATCCGTCCACCAGCCCAAATCGTACTCAGACAAACTCACCACTCGATCGTAAATCCGCTGCCAATCTGCTACCGTGCCAAGCAGCGAAATCTCTGGAATCCCGCACACACACCTCACCACGTAGTCAAAGTACTGCTTAAACGCATCCATCATGACCACATGACTGGCAATGCGGGTAATCTGCGTAGTGGTACTAAAATTGCACTCTATTAATTGGTAGACATCCGCACCCACGCGATCTCGCAGGTGCAATGTCCACTGTTCGACAATCTCCGCCCATTGTGCTGGTGAAGTGGGCAGATTGTTGCCTGAGATTACCAGTTGCTCTTTACCTTGGTGGCTGACAAAATTAGAACGGAATTTTTCGGGATGATTATTGAGATGGTGGGCGAATCCTTGAGCGATCGTCAACCAAATAATATCGGGAGTCAGTACCAAGGGACGATGTTCGCTAAAGGCACTATGTACGGCAAATGCTAACGGATGAACCTCACGATTGGCAATCGATTCAAATGTATCGTCATGACTGAATGCGAGCAAGGGTGTCGTTAGTATTTGCTCGAATTGCAAGCGGGCAGATATTGCTGGCAACCTCTCGATGGCGGGTTGGACATTATCTACCCCAAACCGAATTTTGCCCGTGCTGTATTCTAAAATTGGGGCGATCGAAGTCATTTCTGATTACCTCCCTAGCGGGGATTAATTTTGTTGGTTATTGTAGCTACTCACGCATTAACAAGCCGATTGGATCGAGATCTTACTCTAAGTATTCCTGACTTTCGGTTCATTACCAATTTTTGATATTAGATAATGAGGGTAGAAATGATTAGCAATGTGGTTTTCATGGCTTATTAAGGGAGATATGTTCTACCTTGGGTCAACTCGATCGATTAATGCACGATATTCAACCGCTCGATTCACAAATTAGGCAGTAAGAGATTATGTAGTTGGCGAGCGATTCATACACACAGCAGACTCTAACCGATCTTAGCTTTTATGGATACGAGCGGATGGTTGGGAATGAATGTTTGCGCTTCGATCGAGTGCGATTTCAACTACCGTATCTACCTTCTTTCGGGCTGGATCGATCGAATAGTGCAAGTCTAGATCGACTCGATCGTAAATTTGGGCTGCAAATGCGTGCATCGTAATTTAATTAGATCTCAGGAACACTATGGGACTCAATTCAAGTAAACCCCGCGTGGCAGTTGCTACAACTGAGCCGATCTATTAATTGACAATTGTCACTCAAGCACTGATTTAAATAGATTTCGATCGTTCTAGTAAATTGGAGAGTAATTATTTTTGGGGGAGATGACGATCGGCGATCCGGTAAAATGCCTCTATATCTACTTCTTAACAAATTGTCTCAACCATAAATCTGAATTAGCTCGCCCTTGCTCCCCCGAAAATAATTACTCTCGATCGGATTTGGCTGAATAACCAAGTCGAACAGCGAGGATAACTTCCGCCAGCCTCAGAATTACTTAAAAACTATCGCGATTGGCAACAAAGTTATCGAAATCTAGATGTCGATCGCCGTTTAGAAGCCGATTCCGCCCAGATTACCAATATTTCCGCGATCGATCTGGTTTCACAATGTCAATGCGCCGCCCAACGCTCGCTCGATGCGTTCGATCGCTGGTTGAATGCCGAATCTTTTCACCAGATTCGCGAACATTTAGCCAAGAATATTGCTGCTACCGATCGGGTGAGATTTCTGTTGCAAATTGACGATCCGCAACTGTACTGCTTACCCTGGCAACTTGGTGAGATGTTTGCCAGCTATAGCTCGACAGAAGTAGTTTTGAGTTCGCCAAGTTTTGAAAACATCCAACCAGCCAATCCAGTAACTAAATCTGGAGTGCGAATATTAGCAATTTTAGGCAATAGTCAAGGTATTAATATTGGGGAGCATCCCATTTTTTATTCATACGATCGGAGAATAATTTTAAAGCCTTACAAAATATAGGGTTTGACAGTTAGTACTTTAGATCCATTTTAAAAAGTGGGATGCTCCCTTAATATTGAAACAGATCGGAAAATATTAGAAAATCTCCCCAAAGCCCAAGTCAAGCTTTTAGTCGAGCCGCACCGCCAAGAATTAACCGATAGCTTATGGGCGCAAAACTGGGACATTTTATTTTTTGCCGGACATAGTTCTAGTAGCGACGATCGAACTACGGGGAGGATTTCGATCGATCGCACCGATAGTTTGAGCATCGAAGAACTACGCTACGGACTCAAACAAGCGATCGCTAACGGGCTAAAAATTGCCATTTTTAATTCCTGTGATGGATTGGGATTGGCAAAATCCCTCGCCGATTTGCAAATCCCGCAAGTAATCGTCATGCGCGAACCCATCCCCGATCGCGTCGCGCAGACTACGGTTTGTCAACATGGCACGAGTCATCCACCCACCTGGCAACAGTTACAGGGTGCAGCAGGTACCAACCAACGCCAGCTTAAAGTTGCCTTACTCAGCAGTTTAGTCACCACGATCGCGATCGCGGCTACCCGATGTTTAGGCATCCTCCAACCATTAGAACTCAATGCCTTCGATCTCGCGATGCGATCGCGTCCTGGCTCTCCCCGGAAAATAGTATAAAATGTAGCTGTCGCTACATTTTATACTCCTCCTCTTTATGGACTTTCATCTAAATTCTTTATTAAACTTACCAAATACTAGGGTTTTTACTTGCTATAAAGAAGCTGGCTTTACATTTATTCAATTAGAGATAATAAATGCAGGTATTAACTGTCCTAACTGTCAAACTTATACTGACATAATTCAAAAAACTAGCCACAGATTAATTAGAGACTTGTCGATTGTTGGAGCTGGAGTATACTTGAAAGTTCCTAGACGTAAATTTTATTGTGGACAGTGTAAAAGATATCCAACTGAGCAGCTAGAATGGGTGGAAAATAGACAAAGATTTACTGAAAGATATCAGGCATATATTTACGAAAGAGTCAAGGAATCAAGCTGCGAACAAGTAAGTCGAAATGAAGAGTTAAGTCCAGCCCAAGTCCAGCAAATATTTAGCAGAATTGCGGAAAGGGAGCTAAAAAAAAAGACTGGGGACTTCCAGAAAAATTGAGTTTGGATGAATTTAGTCGTCGTAAAGGAAAAGGGAGATTTGCAACAGTTCTAATCGATCTAGACAAAAGTTCTTTAATAGAAGTAATTGACTCTCACAAAAGTGAAGATATAATTGCTGTCTTAAAGGGGCAACCTCAGTCTGTCAGGGAGTCAGTCAAGGAAGTGTGTGTAGATATGTGGGGAGGATTTCCAAAAGTAATCAAAGAAGTTTTCCCAAAAGCATCGATTATAATTGATAGATTTCATGTGATGAAACTAGTCAACAAATCTTTGAATAAATTGCGACTTGATTTAGGCTTGAAAGGATTGACAAATCGCTATTTGCTTTTAAGCAACAATCAAGATTTGTCAGAAGAAGAAATTGAAGCTCTATCTGAAATACTTGCCAAGTCACCTTCTTTAAGCATAGCTTATGATTTAAAGGAGGAATTGAGAAGCATATACGAAAGTAAATTAACTGTCAAAGGTGGCTTAAGAGCAATTGGAAAATGGCTGGGTTATGCTAAAATTGTCTTAAAGACGGCAGGTGATACCATCGAAAATCATTTGACAGAAATTGCTAATTATTTTATCAGTAGAACCACGAGCGGTGTCACAGAAGGAATTAATACAAAAATTAAATTAATTCTACGTCAAAGCTATGGATTTAAAAGCTTCACTCTCATGCGAGAAAAACTGTTAGCTTGCTTATTAAAATAATCTCCGCATTCGCTTCGATTACTTTAATAAGTTTAAGTTATAACCATGACTAGAGGAGAGCCGTTAAACAGTTAACTGTCGAACAAGTTAGTAAGGCGGAGCAATAAGTTATCAAAGAAGTATTTCCTAACGCTAAAATTGTTATAGATCGCTTTCATGTGATGAAATTAATTCACAAAGTACTGAATCAAATTCGCCTACAACTGGGATTGAAAGGGCTGGAAAATAAAATCTTGCTCCTCAAAAACAATACAGATCTGAATGAATCCGAGAAATCTGACCTGCAAGATTTATTTCGTAACTCAACCGTACTAGAATTCGCATATAATTTCAAAGAAGAATTAAGAAGTATATACGAAAGTGATTTGAATGTTAAATCTGGATTAAGAAAAATGAAAAAATGGCTATCATATGCACGAATGTTTTTCCCGAGCATTGCCAATATACTGGAAAAACATTTACCAGATATTGCTAATTATTTCTTGAATAGAACGACGAGTGGTGTAACCGAAGGTATTAATACTAGAATCAAGCTTATTCTTCGTCAAAGTTATGGCTTTAGTGATTTTAAATCAATGAGAGAAAAGCTATTAGCTTGCTTATTTAAATAATCTCCGCTCCGCTCCGATCATTTAAATAAGTTTAACTTATCACCTTAAGTACGGGAGAGCCAATTTCCCATTTTAACAATTGGTATTTATTGCTCAAATACAGTTTGAGACTTGGTTTGATGATGAGGCTATGCCTCATCGAACTCAGGTTTCAAGTAAGAAATAAACTATACTTTCTAAGTTGAGTGGGATTTGGAGACATCTTGTAGCAACACCACCTAGCTCGACAGACTTTGAATCTCTCGATCGTTACTCCAAAATCACTGTCAAAGAGTATCATATACAAAATCCTATCGAAACTCATTGTAGAATATAATAACAGCAAAAGTCTTTCTTGAAGAGACTTTTGCTGTTATTGTATTTGATAAATTACGTTTTATAGCGATAAAAAGATATCTGTTTCCAAAGAGACTTCGGGCATTTTCGGGAAGGGTGGAAAGAAGGAGATGCTCGATTGCAAGTTAACTTTTTTCGCAGTTATAGAGATCGGACTAAACAGTCTAGTACGATCGAAGTGATAACTTCATCAAATGAAATTGCTAGGGGTAGTTAGGATGACTAAGATTGTTGTTACTCCAGATGCTGCCACCGAACCGACGGATGCGGCTAAACAGATCGCGGCTCCAGAAGGGACGATCGCACCGGACGCACCGTCAGCCAAACCCAAACCCAAGTTTAATCCGCGCTCGCTCATCCCGATCGCGGCAATAATAGCAGCGGGTTATTTTGGCTGGCAATATTTCGCGCCCAAACCCGCGCCTACATTCATCCAAGTCAGCGGGCGGATCGAAGCCGACGAAACCGATATCGGAGCCAAGACAGGCGGACGAGTTATGGCGATCTCAGTCAGAGAAGGCGACCGAGTGCAAGTCGGACAGATGGTAGCCCAAATCGAAGATCTGGAAGTCAACGAACAACTCAATGCAGCAGCGGCGCAGGTGAATTCTGTCAAGCAGGAAGCCGCGCAAGCGCAGTTAGATGTATCGGTAGCCGACAGCCGAATTCAAGAAGCAACGGCTAATTTACAGCAGTCAAAAGGGGATTCGCAAGGGCGCGTCAACCAAGCAAATTCGCTCGTAGCAGTCGCCCGTGCCCAACTCACTCAAGCCCAAGCTCAAGTCGGCGAGGCACAAGCGCAGATTAGACAAGCTCAATCGGAACTGCAACTAGCAAAAAAAGATCGCGATCGATATGCTGGACTGGTAGCAGCCGGAGCCATCAACCGCCAACTCTTCGACCAAGCGCAAAGCAAAGCCGATACCGCCCAAGCTAAACTAGATAGTGCCCGCGCTACCTTAGCCGCCCGCACCGCTGCTGTCAAAACCGCTTCAGACCAGCTCACAGCCGCCCAAGGCAGCCTGACTCAAAATCAGTCCACCCAACTCAATCCCGCCATTCGCAGCAGCCAACTAGCCGCATTTCAACAGCAAAAACAACAGGCTTACGCCAAGCTAGCAGCTGCTCAAGCCAAGATCCAAAATGCGATCGCCAGCCAGCACCAAATCCAAAAACGCCTCGATTCTTTCAACGTTAAATCGCCCATAAATGGGGTCGTGCAATCGCGATCGATCGAACCTGGAGCCGTCGTCGCTACAGGGAAAACTTTGCTAACAGTTATCGATCCGAAAGCAGTGTATCTGCGAGCCTATGTCCCCGAAGGCGATCTGAGCAAAATTCATGTCGGACAATCGGCGCGAGTGCTATTAGATACGGACTCAAAACAGGCGATTGTAGGTAAAATTGCCTCGATCGATCCTAAAGCTTCGTTTACGCCGGAAAATATTTACTTCAAAAAGGATCGCGTGCGGCAAGTATTTGGGATTAAGATTTCGATCGATCAAGACCGCGATTATGCCAAGCCAGGGATGCCTGCGGATGCGGAGATCGACCTGAAGTAGGCGAGTGGGAGACGATCCGACCCAATTGAAAGCAAATGATACAATAAAAGTTACATAATCTAACTCCCACAACCGTTTGGAGGTTTTATGACAATTGCTACTGCACCTACGATTGATACTCAAACATTGCTTCTCGATGTAAGTAATACAACACTAACTGTGACACCAGAACAGTTCGATCGATTGTGTATCGACAATCCCGACTTGCGCTTAGAATTGACCCCGAATCGAGAATTAATTGTTATGGCTCCAGCAGGTGGCGAAACTAGTAAAAAAAACTCTAGGCTGAATCTTTTAGTTGGTATTTGGAACGAACAAACCAATCTGGGTGAGGTATTCGACTCCTCTGGTGGATATGACTTCACTACACTCGGCGGCGGCAAACCAGCACCTGATGTTTCTTGGATCGAGAAGTCTCGATTAGAAGGAGTGAATATCGTCGGATTCATTCCGGTGGTGCCCGATTTTGTCATTGAGTTACGCTCTGCTACTGACAATTTGAAGCCATTGCAAGAGAAGATGAGCGAGTATCAACGGTTGGGAGTTCGGCTAGGTTTGCTCATCGATCCACAAAACAAACAGGTGGAGATTTATCGACCTGGACGAGAGCCAGAGATCTTAGAATCACCCACCGAAATCGATTGTGGTGAAGTCATGCCAGGTTTTGTACTGAGTCTGAGTAGAATTTTTTGAATTGAAAAAGTACCACAAAATCCTGTAACAACCACTTTTCGTAAGATAGATAATTTTTATGAGTCAAGATAGAATACAGAAGTTAAAATCTTTCCTAGAGACTATTTCAGTCACTGATGATAATTTACAAACAATGTCTGCTGAAGAATTTATACCAATTGAAAGAAAGTTAGGATATAAACTTCCAGATGACTATAAATATTTTTGTCAAAAGTTGGGTAGCGGTGAGATTGCGGATTTTGTTGACTTTTTCTGTATTAACAATGATGCATTGAGTGATAGCAACGATGCTATAGAAGAAATGACAAAGCAAACTATTTATGGATTTAGAGCAAATTAAAATAAATGATGGTGAGGATTCATCTCGTTATCAAAGTAACCTAGAATATTTTGAGATGTTAAAATCGATACTTGTTTTTGGCTCGTTTAATGAACATGTTTTCTTTTGGGATCTAAGAATTTATCAAGAAGACGATGATAGTTATGATATTTACTGGCACACTATAGATGATATTGATTCAGATGAATTGATTAGAATCTGTCGCAGATTTACAGATTTTATTTGTGATTTCTGCTATGGACAATTAGCTTGTCAATTAAATCCTAGCTTTTGTGATGAGTCGGATCGTGAAGTATCTTATACGTTTAATCCTTTTAGATATACAGACCCCAATCTCTACGCATAGATCGATATTAGGAGCAGGTGAAATCTGTAAGTTGGGTTGAGTAAGGCGACATCCAACAGCATCACACTAACACCCTAGAGATGTTGGGTTTCATTCTTCAACCCAACCTACCGTGGAAAGATTTGTATGTCGATCGAAAGAATTCAATCCTAATCATAAATGCTCGAATTATCCCAAGAATTAACGCCTAACAATCCACCACTAGCTCCCATCATTCGTGTCGAAGGGTTGCAAAAACAGTATGGAAAGTTTTTGGCAGTTAAAGGGATTGACTTTGAAGTTTATCCTGGTGAAATCTTTGGACTAATCGGGCCAGATGGTGCGGGGAAAACTAGCACCTTTCATATTCTCGGCGGCGTGATGGAAGCATCGCGCGGCAATATCGACGTGTTGGGTAAACAACCGCGTAATGCGCGGCTGAATGTCGGTTATTTAACTCAGCAGTTTTCCCTGTACCTGGATCTGAGCATCGATGAAAATCTACGCTACACCGCAGGACTGCGCCGCGTTGCTGAAGTTGACTTTCAACAGCGGCGGGAGAAATATCTGAAACTAATGGGGCTAGAGCAGATCGGGCAGCGATTGGCGGGGCAACTCTCTGGCGGGATGAAACAAAAACTGGCATTGTGTTGTGCGCTGATTCCCCAGCCGCAAATTTTGCTCTTAGACGAACCGACAACGGGAGTCGATCCCGTGTCGCGGCGGGAATTTTGGGACGTGTTAGCGGCTTTGGCGAATACGGGGATGACGATCGTGGTGGCTACGCCGTATCTGGATGAAGCCGAGCGGTGCAATCGGATCGCGCTGATGTATGAGGGGAAAATTCACGAGATTGGCACCTTACCGCAACTGCGATCGAATTTAGGCTTGCAACGGTTGGAAATTCGCACCAAATCTATTGCGGCTGCCGATCGCGCTTTGTTACCGTTGGTAAATCTCGAACAGGCGGGGATTGTTGACGTGCAGACATTTGGCGATCGATTGGATGTCCTTGTGCGCGATCCGCAAGCTGCTACGATGCTAGTCCGAAACGCGCTTGCGGATTTTTCGCTCGATAGCATCCAAACTACCGAAGCTACCCTCGAAAATGTCTTTGTCACCCGATTGCGGCAGCAAGGCTCAGATCCCGCTTTTATTCCATTACCTGGGATACTTGAAGCTCGATCTGCCCACGATCGATCTACAATCGCGATCGGTGCCCGCGATCTCTACAAAACCTTTGGCAACTTTCGGGCGGTAAAAGGGGTGAATTTGAATATTCACTACGGCGAAATTTACGGCTTGCTCGGCGCGAATGGAGCGGGAAAAACCACGGTAATTAAAATGTTGTGCGGACTGTTACCATCCACCAGTGGCGAACTCTCGCTGGCGGGACAAACCCAAGATCTCCGCAGTGGCGACTTGCGACGGCGGATCGGTTACATGAGCCAAAAATTCACGCTCTACGACGATTTGAGCGTCGTGGAAAATCTAGAATTTTATTGCGGCATCTACGAAGTACCACAGCGGCTGCGCCAGCAGAAAATCGACTGGGTACTGGAAACCTGCGGACTAGTGGGACAGGAAAAAATGCTCACAGGAAGACTCCCAGGCGGCTGGAAACAGCGGGTGGCATTTGGGGCATCGGTAATGCACGAGCCGGAAATCTTATTTCTCGACGAACCGACATCGGGAGTGGATCCCCTGGCGCGGCGGCAATTCTGGCGGTTAATCGAAGATTTAGCCCAACGCGGCACGGCAGTACTCGTCACCACCCACTACCTCGAAGAAGCCGAACAATGCAACCGGATGGGCTTTATGGTGGCTGGAGAAATGGTCTTACAAGGCTCCCCCAGCGAAATCAAAGCCGCCCAACCAGGACAACTCATCGAACTCCGAGTCGATCGCAATCAACAAGCCTCAGATGTCCTTAAGACCCATCTCGAAAGCTGGCGGGTGGCGATTTTTGGCGACAGGTTGCATGTGGTACTCGATCGACCCGATACTGAAATTCCCCATCTCCAAGCGGTTCTAGCTACTGCGGGGATTGAGATTCGATCGCTCCGTCCGGTGCCATTTTCGCTCGAAGATGCCTTTATTAGCGTCGTTCAGCGATCGGGTACGGGCCATGCCGCAGAGTGAATTGGTAGAGTATTGTTTCTGCCTCTTTGCTACTTGGTATTCTAGTGCAGTATTAAATGGTCGTGCGATCGACTAACCATTTTCTTAACTCTTTAATTGCTTGACTGCTGCCGATTTCTTGACTCTGACGCACACCGCGATCGACTAATTCTACAATCGGTAAATCTGGGAATATATCGCTAGATACTGATTCTATATATTCACCCGATCGCAATAGATAAATATGTAGACCTTGTTTATCATATCGCCATAATTCTGGCACGCCTAAAATTCGATAATTATCTAACTGGGTGCGAGAGGTTAGATCGATTTCAATCGCTAGATCTGGCGGCGGATCGATGCTGAGATCTAAGCGATTTTTACCGATTGCTAACTGCTGATTTTGGATGTAGAAACAAGCATCAGGTTCGACGGCTTGAGTCATTTGAACATTCTTCAAAGTTGTCGAACCCAACGCATCATAATCGAGTCCGCGCTCTGCCAATAAAATCTTGACAATATCGCCAATAATTTCCTTCGCTTTTTCATGTTCTGGTAGCGGCACCATGATTTCTAACATTCCATTACTATAAGAAACTCTGGTAGCTCGACGCTCTCCTAACTCAATCAGAATATCTTCAAATTGTTGCCAACTCACTCGATCGAGCAATATTTGCCGACCTGGTGGAATTCTCAATTGTCTTAATTCTAATAACATAAAGTTTCGGAATAGATACGAGGATTTAGGATCGATGGCCGATCCCAAATTCCTTGAGGTTGATGACGTGGGATACTTTGATTGTAGGCGTTTAGATCGGCACCATCCAAATCTCATGTCCCGCATCCTTTCTCAATGTATCAAAGAACTAGCGCAATTCCGGCGCGATCGACTCACCCTCGCCCTAGCTTTTGTCCTGCCGTTTCTTACCTTGCTAATTTTTGGCTTTGCCATTCGGCTCGAAGCCAAAGATATTCCCTTGGTGGTGCAGGATTTCGATCGTAGTAATTTGAGCCAACGCTATACCGAACGCTTATTTGCCACCCATCAGTTTACCCCCGCCTTCTGGAATGGCGATGCTGAGTTAGCCTTAGATCGGGGAATTGCCAAAGCCGTCGTCATCGTCCCGCCGGACTTCAATCCTCATTTGACAGCGCAGAAACAGATCCAAGTGCAGGTGTTGGTAGATGGCACCGATGCTAATAATGCCCGCATTATTAAAAACAGCATCAAAGCGACGACACAATCCTTTTTGCAAGCCGAAAAATTGATTCCGAGTACAGTACCGATCGCCACTCATACGCGCCTGTGGTTCAATCCAGGGCGGCAGGAATCGTTGTATATCGTGCCAGGGGTATACGCGGTCGTTTTGTGGATTTTCCCCTCCTTGCTGGCGGCGATCGCGATGGTGCGGGAAAAGGAAAAGGGGACGATTTTACAAGTTTATGCCTCGGATTTGAGTGCGGAAGAATTAATTTTGGGCAAGGTGTTGGCGTATGTGGTGGTGGGGATCGGGATGACATTTGGCACGATGGGACTGGGCGCAATTATCTTTCAACTCCGGTTTGCTGGCGATCCCACGCCGTTACTCATCGGTACACCGTTATATTTATTTGCCAGTGTGATGTTTGGCACCATGTTGGGTGCCCGCGCTAGCAATCAAAATGCCGCCGTTCAAGGTGTCTCTCTAGTTGGTTTTCTCACTGCTTTATTGCTATCTGGATTCATCTATCCCCTCAACAATATTCCTTTTCCCCTATCCCTAATTTCTAACATCATTCCCGCCCGTTATTTTATTGTAATCACTCGCGATGCCTACGTGCGCGGTGTGGGTTGGCCTGGGGTTTGGTTCAGCGTGTTGATGATTTTGGTGTTGGGATTGTTGCTATTTAATGTGGCACGCAAATCACTGAATCGGATGCAATTAGGGGATTAATATGATGTTTGAAGGATTCTTTGCCAGTCGCTTTTGGGCATTAGTCCGCAAAGAAATCAACCAGATTTTGCGAGACAAACAGTTGATATTCTTGTTGATTATTCCACCGACGATTCAACTGTTGATTTATGGCTTCGCACTCAATCCAGATGTGAATCATATCAAACTAGGCGTAGTAGACTACGCTCGCACTGCCGACAGTCGCGAATTAATATCCGCGCTCACTGCCAATCGGGTATTTGACACTGAAGCTATGTTGTTGAGCGAGACAGATCTTGCTCGACAAGTAGAAACTGGCAAACTCTCGGCTGGCATCGTCATCCCGCCAGAGTTTAGCCGGAATATAGCTGCTGGTAAATCGGCAGATCTTCAGGTTGTCATCGATGGTGTGGATGCCAATACTGCGGGAATTGCTAGCGGATATATCAGTCAAATCGTGCAGCAATTCAGCCAGCAACATTTGAATCCTGGGATTGTCGCTCTCATGAGTACCCAAGTGATTTTTCTGTACAATCAGGGGCTGAGTAGTAGTTGGTTCTTTGTGCCTGGAGTGATGGGTTTGGTGTTAACGCTGATTGGTTCGATCGTGTCTTCAGTAACTGTAATTCGGGAAAAAGATACGGGTACTTTGGAGCAGTTATTAATGACTCCTGCCGAACCTTGGGAGATTTTACTGGCGAAAGTTGTGCCGTTATTTTGTCTATTAATGGGTGATGTATTGCTAGCATTGACGATCGGCACCGTAATTTTCAATGTGCCATTTCGCGGTAATTTCCTACTATTTATGGGTTTGTCTGGATTATATGTATTTGTGGGAATTGGTGTGGGGATTATGCTCGCCACCGTATGTCAGTCCCAGCAGCAAGTCGTATTAACGACCTTTTTTATCAACTTACCGATGGTTCAACTGTCAGGGGCGATCGCGCCCATTGAAACTATGCCTACCTTCTTCCAAACTTTATCTCTATTCAATCCCCTCCGCCATTACATTGCGATCGTGCGGGGTATTTTGCTCAAAGGAGTTGGGCTAGAAGCTCTGTGGATACATGCCCTCGCCCTGGCAGCTTTTGCGATCGTATTATTGACGATTAGCACTAATCGTTTTCGCAACCAAGTTGGATAAAAGTTGGAAATGAAGGTCTACTAAGTTAAATGCGGCAATGCTGGTAATCGAACGACCATCACCGAGCAAGGTGCATGGTGTAAAACATAGTTACTAGTACTGCCGAGAAAAACCTCACTCAACATTGATTTCTGATTTCTTCCTACCACTATCGCATCTGCCGACCAATTTTTCGTAACTTCACAAATCATTCGTCCGGCATCGCCAAAGTTTTGTGAGATCTCCGCTTCGATACCGCGCTCTTTGGCCTGTCGAGCATACTCCTGAAGCCGTTCGATCTCAATTTTTTCGTATTCTTTCCATTCCTTGATATGCCGCCCAATTCTTTGCTGCTTCGCAAATCATCGGGCCACAGTCGCCATAACTTTGTAAGATTTCAGCCTTAATCTCCCGATCGGCTGCCTGCCGAGCAAAGGATTGAAGCCGTTCGATTCCCTTTCGTTCGTATTCTTTTCATTGCTCCAGATATTGTTCGATCGCGTCATCGTTTACGATCGGTAAAATACCAACTACTAAAGGACTGCCAGGAGTTTTAAAGCCGTGTGGGACTAGCGGATCGAGGACATGTGCGAGCAGCATTTGAGCGTCGAGTTTCTCTGCTAAAGTTATGCCAGATTCTAGGACTCGTACTGATTCAGGGGAGTCACCAATTGCTAGCAAGATTTTTTGTAACATTAATTTAATTCTCTTAATACAAAGTATTAATTAGACCGATTGATAGTTCTTAACTTAAAAACAGTAGCGATCTCTACGAGATTAGATCGAAATTTTATCGAAAATGAAATTATCACAAATCCTCTCTCAACTATTAGTTGAGTATAGCGATCGGTCTTGAAAGCGTTACAGGACTTAATCCAAGTAACGCTTATCACCAAATACCCAGGAGACCCATAAATCGGTTGCTCCAGCCTTTAGAACGAAGGACATTGAAGCATTGTGCTTGGTGCAACGCACGCTGAGGTAGAGATGTGGTCGGTGCTAAATGCGATTTTCTATCTGCTAACACAAGGCTGTACATGGAGAAACCTACCAGGAGATTTTCCAGCATGGCAGACAGTGTATACGTAAGACCTCAATAAACGCTGGCAGCCAAAAAGATGGTTGTGACAAAGACACCCCATGAATATACTGTTCGGTGATAATTGCCGAAAAAATCTAAATCGGAGGAGGCATCTTCGCCGCAGCTTTAGCCCGAATCACATCAGATAATGATAGTACTTGCTCCGAACCATGTAATCTAGATGTGAGATAATTCCAAAACGAAATTCCTAACTTTCGGCAAGTCTTTTTCAAGCCAACGAATGTATCTCTAGCTTTTCTGCCTAGTTCAGAGCGTGTGCCACCACTAATTTTCCGACGGGTGACATATTCTCTAATATCGGTTTCTGCCGCATTGTTATGTAAGGGTAATTCTGGGCAATCTAGTACCTGTAATAGTTCAATCTTATGATTCCTGATTTGATTAAGGACATTATTTAATAGCCCATGCTGGATATAACATCGCCCAAATATCTCATCAAATTTATCCTGCAAACTTAATGAAATCTCTTGACTGGGCTGCTGTTGATACTGTTTTAATTCTTGATAGTAGTCCCACAACAATCCTTGCATTTCGACAATATTCTCTCGCTCTTGCTCGCCATCACCTTCCAATTTTCTCAGACCTCTCTCAATATGAACCCAGCATAATCCATGCTGCATTACATTGAATTGTCCCGCCCCATCACTCAAAATTATCAATGGTTCCCGTCTTCCTTCTATGCTCAAACCACCTATCAGTGCTGCTTCAGTTATTACTCTTACTGTTTTTATACTAGTTATTCCTTGAGACAATAGATGCTCATGCCATTCTTCTTTTTTAACTGCTAATGGCCGCTCCGAAAAATCGACCTCAATCAGATTTTTCTGCGGGAGCTGATAGTTATCCAGATATGTCTTGGCATCTTCATTCAGTACATATTTTCGCTCCCCTGCTTGTAATATTTCTAAAAAGTTTTCTCGACTCTTAGAATTACTACTGTGGAAATAAGCAAAGTCATCATTTCCAACTACTGTACAATATCCATTCTTGCCATTGTGTCTTGCTCCAGTATCATCCGTATGAATGTATGTTGCTGTTTCTAGCCCTGCTCTTAATACTTGCTGTTGTTCCTGCTCAAATATTTGATGCTCTTCATTCAAGAGCCGATTTACTTGTCCTACTGAAATATTTATTCCCCATTCTCGGAGTTGCTCATAAATTAATGGTTGTGGCACTCTGCACTGATAATGCTGATACATTACATAGCATACCAATCCTGGCCCATAGTGCCTTCCCTGATATTCTTGGGGCAACTCTCCCACTACCGTTTTTCCATCACCTGTGATGTACTCTGCTAGCTGAAATCGAATGTTATGTCGCTTAATTATTAGTTCTTGTACATCGTAACTCCGATACCCATTAAATTTAGCATTTTCAGGAATATTCTCAGGCTGGATCGATATTTCTTCGTCGATCTCCAAGCTTGATTTTTTGCTTTCCTTTGCTGAACCTGCTCTTTTATCCGATTTTGGCTCTTTCGGTTCTCGCTGATTTAGCAGACTGGCACTTAATTGTGGCTTTCCTTTTAGTTTCTTCTTTGCCAGCAGTTCTGCTTCTAGTTGTTCTATTCTTGTTTTCTGATTTCCCAGTTGCTTGTATATCTTTTCAATCAGCTTTCTCTGTTCCTCTACCAGTCGCCGCAAACCTTCTACCTCCGTCTCTGAGGTATTTGTTTGGGCTGGGCTAGTATCGCTGTTTATACTCATCTCTCTGTTAAACCAGATTTTCGCTCTTTTTGCAACCCCCTGATTTACCAGGGCTTATTGAGACGTTACGTGTATACCTACTTTCGGAACTGGAGGAAGGACGGAACATGGGTTGCAATTCATGAGAAATTACGGGATTGGGTCAGAAGCGATCGAGATCGAAAACCAGATCCTAGCGAAGCTATCAGCGATAGTCAAAGCGTGAAAACAGCAGCAATGCTCAACAAATCAGTTGGTGATGATGCAGGGAAGAAAATTACAGGACGCAACCGATTTGTGACGGTAGATACATTGGGATTAATCCTTTCCGTATTTGTTACCGCAGCTAGTCAGACTGAGCGAGATGGAGGTAAAGTTGTTCTCCAACGACTCAAGGAAAAAGGTACTCGAATTGCCCGATTACACACGATTTGGGCGGCACGTTTTGGGGGGAAGCTTCCCCCCAAAAGCTGCCTTGTGGATGGTGGCTTTACTGGCGACACCTTCATGATGTGGGTAATGGATCTCTGTCACTGGGTTGTTCAGGTGGTTTTACGACCTAAAGAACATAAAGGGTTTGTACTTCTACCAAAACGGTGGGTTGTTGAACGCACCTTTGGCTGGCTATCTTGGTGTCGTCGTCTGATTCGAGATCGTGAAGGTTTGCTGGAGACTTCTGAGATGTGGATCTATATTGCGATGATTCGTATGATGGTTCGCCGTCTAGCATGATTTAATACCTGTCACCCCCCTTTTCAAACACCCTCTAAGCTATAGACATTTGTGCGCAACTACCTATATTGTTGCCATTTAGTTTTACATTAGGCAAATCAGATAGCTCGATTACATGAAGATGCTCTAATTCTAATTTAAGCTTCCCATGTAATTTAGGTAACAACATCGACCATTGGATGGGTGCTAATTTGCCAGTAAGAGATATTGCAATAAACTCAGTAACATCTAACTCCTCAGTCAACATTAAATTCATTACTACAGCAGAGATGAGATTGTTGGCAATTTCGATATCTGTCAAGCTACCCGTCTCAACTATTAAAGACATTTGACCTGCATCAGGATGTTGTGCTAGTTGGTAGAAGATCTTGCCTAATTCCTCGCCTAATAATTCTTCATCTGCCGACCAATCAGGAGAAATAATTAAGTTTTGCTCGTTTAATTCTAGATGAGCTAAGGTTTGCTCCGTCAGAACTGACTCGACAATTTTTGCCATCTTCGCCCATGAGAATTTCTGAGATTGAATTAATCCAGCGGCAATTAATGGCTCTCGAACCTCAGCTTGTTGCACCGCGACTAATGCTTGAGTCATTTCCTCAATACTAGCATCATCGATATAAATTGCTGCGGTACCAGCAACTTCTGGGATCGAAGCATTATGACAGGTAATCACCGGACAACCAGAAGCCATCGCTTCAACAACAGGCAATCCAAAGCCTTCATATTTAGAAGGATAAATCAGTGCAGTTGCTGCTGCATAGGCAAGATTTAAAGTCAGATCGTCTAGTTGTAAACAGTGGACTTGACTACCTGGAGCATAAGTAGAATATTCCTCAGCACTTATTCCGGCTACGCCAGTACAAACAATATCAAAATCGCTATTATTTGCTAACTTAGCAAATCCTTGCCAGAACAGAATTGTATTTTTATAACCACCACCAGCACCTACTAACAAGAAGTAAGGTTTCGTAATCTTATACTGAGTTCGGAACGACTCAATTTCAGTCGATCGAGCGGATTTAAATAGAGAACGAACACCACAAAGAGCGGGAGTAACAGTTGATGGATCTATTACTGGATAATATTTAACTAAATCTCTGGCAGTATGTTCGGAAATAGTTAAGAATGATGAAGCATGAGCGATTCCCCGCTGTTTTTCATGCCACATCGGTTGGTTTAGATCGGCACCGATAACTTCAGGAATCATATCATATCCCATAAAGACAGAAGGCGTTGTTAGTGGTGTAGTGTAATAAGTGGAGATAAATAATTCTACTCCTAACTCATCACACACCTGCTGCAACATCTCGCGATCGGCATCAGTGCTGTTGTAATCATAAGCTGGTATCTGATAATAACTAATCCCTTCGATTTTAGGTGCCGTACCAACTCGATCCAGTACGATTAAATGCTTGCCAAATTCAGTATTCGCCCACTCTTCCAAGAGAGATTTCCAGACACGAGCGATGCCAGTACGATACAGTTGAAAGAATACACCATCGATCGCAATTTTAGGCTGAGTTTCTACGTTAGATAGTCGCAGATCTGGAGCCTCACAAATTTGAAGCTGGGAATAATGTGGTAAAACTGCTAATGCTAATTTAGCGGCATCAGCTACATTGAATATACCAGCTTGAGCGCAATTAATTCTTAGATGATTAGCTTGTCCTTGGCCATTTGTTGATAATCCTTGGAATGCTTGTCCTACTAAGTGTCTCTTTTCTGGGATATTTAGTTCGCTAATCGGTAGATTGTACTTTTCAGCGAGTGCTATTGCATATTCTACCGTTGCATCATAGAGACTAAGATCGCGACTAGCATTTTGAGCGACTAGTTGTATATAGTAATGCATATCAATATTCATTTCTTCATCTGTTGGGAAAAACAGACTTTTAGCCGATAGCTTGACATCAGCTACAACATTTTCAGGAGTAATTGGGATGAAGACCGCTCTGTTTGGAAGAATACTGGGGTGATAATCCTTCGATATATATTTGTACGCATCGATTGTTTTAGCTGCTGTGTCTGTACTTGCTAAACTTGGATATAAACCAGCCGCACCAGTACTGTGACCTGATGTTCCGGTAATCGATAATGCGCGGTACGAATATATATACCGTTCTGAAAAATAGGCATTAACAATTCCCGAAAAAAGATCTGGGCAATGACTATGAAAGTAACGACCATGAATAGACTTAATTTTTTCGATTAAGTCCCGTCTGACTAGAGAATTATAGATCATCGGTAGTTCTTCATGACCGCTATTTCGATCGTAAAAACTTTTTAAAAACCTACGATTATTTCTAATTTCAGCTATTTGTAATAAATTTACTCCTAAATGATTTCTGAGCCAAGGCACTATACTACTATTCCAAGCATAAAAGTGTCGTAGCCAGGATATAATCGGTAGGTGATAGCTATCGATTAGTTGAGCAGCAATCTCTAAAGCATCTGGCATTAAAGCATCATCATCACCTAAGATAAAAACATACTCTCCAGTTGTTTGAGCGAGTCCTAATTCCCAGTTGTCAGTCATTGACAGACTTACTGGCGATCGATGATATCTAATGCGAGGATCTACAAATGAGTTCACTACATCCATTGTGTCATAACTACTATTATTATCCATAATAACTATTTCAAAATCATCATAGTTTTGATTGAGAACACTTTGGATACTATACTTTAAAGTATCATGACGGCTGCGAGTAGGGATGATGACTGAAAATAGTGGGTGATTCATAAATTAATAATTGTTGAGTGAGTATAATTCGATCGAATATTAAATTTTTATTATTTAGTTCGATTGAGAAATATCATCATTGTTTTGTTATAGATACTATATTTTTGAGTAATAGTTTCCGATCGACAATCTGCTTTATTTCGTTATATGATAAGTTTAAACCTAATACTTAGCATTAGATTTAATTAGTAACAAGAGATTTTTTCTCTTAGTCTGTGACATACATACTCAACTTTTTCGATATTAATGTCCATACCAGATGGTAGATTAATACCACGTCCGCTGATTTTGTAACCATTTAAATTACGCTTGCGAGCTACTTCAGCACCTGGTAAATGTTGATAGGCAGGCAAACTACTTAATGGATAAAAAAGTGGGCGAGTATCGATATTTTCTTTTCTCAATTCATCCATCAATTGATGCTTGTCAATACCTAGCTTAGGATCGAAGATAGCTGTTACCATCCAATAAGTATTCTTGACATTATCTGGTTCATAATTGATAGTTAGTCCAGCAATACTATCTAATTCTGATTGGTACCAACTAAATATTTGACGTTTACGATCGACTAATTCTTCGATCCGCTCTAACTGTGCCAATCCTAATGCAGCTTGCATACTGCTCATTTTGTACTTGTAACCTATTTCCGTATTAAAAAATAATTTATCTCCTGGCTTGCGTCCGTGATCGCGCAGGAATATTACTCGTTGATAGATATCTTCGCGATTAGTTACTAACATCCCACCTTCACCAGTGGTAAGAGTTTTCGAACCGTGAAAACTAAAAACCCCAGTATCGCCAAAACTGCCAGCCTTTTTGCCATTAAATTCTGAACCGATTGCCTCCGCAGCATCCTCAATTATGGGAATCTGGTAACGATTGGCAATTTCTAAAATTGCTGTCATATCTGGCATTCCGCCATACAAATCGACAGGAATAATTGCCTTAGTTTTCGGAGTGATATAACTCTCCAGAGAACTAGCCGATAAACACCAAGTTTTTGGGTCGATATCGGCAAAAACTGGAGTTGCACCCACATAATCGATTGGTGCAGCAGATGCGATCCAAGTCACATCGGGTACGATTACCTCATCACCTGCCTTAACTCCCAATGCTAGTAATGATAAGTGAATAGCCGAAGTACAAGATGGTAAAGCAATGGCATACTTTACCCCTAAATACTCCGTAAAGGCTTTCTCAAATCGATCGTTATAAATATTGGCATTACTATACCAAGCATTTGTAATAGCATCGGTTACGTAATCAATTTCTTTTTGGGTAATGGACGGGCCAGATACAGGGATAAATTGCATGATTAATCCTTAATACATTTCAAATAACCGTCTGGAGCGACAGTAATTAGCAATTTTGCCTCAATATCTTTATCGATTTCAAAGCGATCGTTAGTTTTCATGAATTCCCATACTGCTGTTTTAGGATTATTCCCTTTGCCCCAAGGACGGTCTGGAAAAAATTCATCAGGCATATCCTCAACAATTGTATCAAAAACAACTAAATAGCTGTCTTTTGTTACCAAATGAGAATAAAGATTTAATTCAGATAAAACGTGATTGTGCGTATGATTAGAGTCTAAAATAACTATGATTTTTTGTTTTCCTACTACTAATTTATATACTTCTTCTGCGATATCTGGATCGACTGCAGATCCTTCAATTAGGTGAATCCGCTTAAACATCGGATGACTTTCAATTTCGGCTCGATTATGCGATCGAATATCGATATCGATACCAACTACTTTCCCTTCACCTCCAATCATCTCTAATAAAGATGCATAATAAATAATTGAACCACCATGAGCAATACCAGTTTCAATAATTAAATCTGGCTTAATTTGCCAAATAATTTCCTGTAATGCTATCATGTCTTGAGGAAATTGAATAATTGGTCTACCCATCCAAGTGAAATTATAGGCATATTTATGCCGAGCAATTTCTCTGATCCAGACTCTTGATAACGCTTGAACATCTCGATCTAGATGTAAACCTTCGATATTATTAGCAACTTCTGCAAAAAACTTAGCGACCTCACTCATTTAACAAACTCCTGCCAATTAATAGTTTTTGATATCATTACTCTTTTACCATCTTTTCCTAAATTTGAAATCAAATCTATGATTGAAACAAAAGGAGTAAATTCCCCATATAGCTGGGGATAGGTAATTTTCTGATAATCCATATATTCTACGGAAATTCCTTTGTCTTCAAAAATACTATGTTTTAAATAGTTTTTGGCACCATGTCCAGTAATATACTTAGTTCCATTAAGAGATTTAGTAATATCTAATAATAGCTCAGAACTAGAAGATACAAATGTGTATTCTGATGATGATATAAATTGGCAATCAATGTCAAAATATCTACTAATAGATTCGATAGCGCAGATATTTAACTCTGAAATATATCTAAAATTTCTCGAGTAAATTGAACTCACTAAATCCAACATTTCTGCGAAAAATTTAGATTTTGAATAATTTTGATGTAATGTTTTTATATGTTTATCTTGCCAAGGTTGGTTATAATCTATTTCCACTTGGTCGATGGACTGAATTCCTTGACGCTTAACTGGCATCGTTAACCATTGAGATCCATTACTAGTTTTGATTTGAACTCGATTCATAAAGCTGCGACCAATCGGAAACTGAACTGTATCATAATGAACATAAGTATCAGCTAAGATAATTTGTTCAAATAGACCAATCCAAGGAAAAAACATTGGTTGTGAAATTACAATTTTCATCGTCTATTTTGCCTAAATATTTTTTCCATTGCAACAATATTATGCCATAGTCCTTTGTAATAAAAATGTTCTTGATATACTCCTATTTTTTGATAATCAAGAGCTTCGTATAAATATATTGCTGACTGATTTCTCTCTAAAACTTTTAAAGTTACTTTGCGAAGATTGAATATTTCTTGAAGATATTTTTCAATCGAGATAATTGCCTGTCTACCATAGCCTTTTCTTTGATAAGATGAATCTATACAAATCCCTAATTCTCCATAACCATGCGTAAAATTTATATTAGTAATCTGAATATATCCACAAGGATAATTACTAATGATTTCTGCAATTATGAAAAATATAGAGTTAGAATTATTGAGATGATTATTTAACCAATCTCGGACTTTTTGAGTATTACTAGCACGGGGTAAGCTCATGAGCATAGATTGCAATTCTAAATTGTTACGCATTGAAACCAGCAAATCTAAATCTGGCTCTTCAGGTTGTCTTAATCTAATTAGAGGTGTCTCAGCTGTTAAATGCTCCATTTAATTATTAAAGGTAAAAATATTCATGTGTGTATTCTTGCCATTCATCAATTTTAGCTATATTATGAGAACTACATCGTGGATTCAGCCCCACATAGACAAGCTCTGTTGATTTGTTCAATTCCTGTGGTGATAATATTGGCTTTTCTAATAAGTATTTACCTTGTCGATAAGGATTAAGATCTATAAAACATTCAACTCGATCTAAATTTTTTAAGCACGTAGCAATAAAAGTGCCATAGAATCCAGAACCGTAGATTGCTACGGATTTACAATTGCTATGTTCTGCTTCAAAATATCTAACTTTAGCCACAATATTACACCAGTAATCAGCTATTGAGGTAACTTTTTGTTCTATATCGGCAATATTATATTGGCTAGCTCGATCTTCTCCCGATGAAGAG
>CBDFFK010000002.1:0-213226 GCA_965246735.1 Chamaesiphon sp. | reverse complement strand
TAGAAGCTTACATCTTCCGAGGTAATATTTACAGTCAGCAAAAACAATATAATCTAGCCTTGGCTGACTTGGAAAAAGCTGCTCAAATATATCGCGCCAGGAACAATTCGCAGGGCTATCAAAAAGTGATGGGTTACATTCAAAAAGTGAGAGAGTTCAAGCGTTAAATTTTAACCGAGATTATTCTATGCAATTTTAGCAAATTTATATCAATTTTTGCAAGTTAAGCATTTATTGCTAATGACCTCAGTCGAGTTAAAATCGAGCCAAAAAATCCTAATGTTCCTAGTTCTAATATGCCTGTCAATAAACACCTAACTCTCGTTACCCTCTGCTTGTTATCGATCGTGTCTACTCAACTCGTCCTTCCTGTCACCGCAGCCCCAACAGATCGATCGCAAAGCGTCGGCTTGGGCAAATCGCCATCTACCAGCAACCAATTTCCCAAAGCTAAATACACTGGAGTTGTCAAACGAGTAGACGATATCGCCCAACAAATCACCGTCAGAATCGAAGACATCAATGGCGACAATGGTTCGGGGGTAATCGTTGCCAAGCAGGGCGATACCTACTACGTGGCGACGGCGGCGCATGTCGTACAGGATATTAAAAAAGTCAATGGGCGCAAAGTTCCTAGAGAAAAAATTGCCAAGGTTCTGATTACCCCCAGCGGCGAACGCATTACGATAAATCCCAACAATATTAACGTTGCCAACGTCGATCTAGACGTAGCAGTAGTTAAATTTCGTTCGCGTCAGAACTACAGAGTTGCCCAGTTGGGTAGATATAGTTTTAATAAAGCAGATTGGGTATTTATATCGGGATTTCCAGGGGTCGAGCGCAATAAACAACGTCGGTTGAGTATCGGTGCAATACAAGATCGAGCATTTGGAGAATTCGCAGTTAAAAGTCGAGATCGGGAATTTGGTTCGTTCAGTAACGGGAATGAATTGGTGTATACCAATCTTTCGCTACCAGGGATGAGCGGTGGGGCGGTATTAGATCGGCAGGGTAGAGTAGTAGGAATTAATACAGGTGCGGAAAATGAACTAGCTGGGGAGGGGGAAATTAATTTTGGTTTCGCACTGGGAATCCCGATCGCTAACGTGTTAGGAGTTGGTGGTATCTCCACTACTTCGGGACAAATAACTAATACTCCCGCCGCCGAATCTACACAGAGCGAATTATCCGAAATCTACAATATCCTATTATCCACTCTGCCCAAACCTAGTGCTACAGCTAAAGCAGAACAATGGCTGGACTACGGCAATTTGTTATGGCGCAGTGCTAAGAATCGAGAAGCGGTAGTGGCATTCACAACTGTAATTACATTGCTGGAGCGCAAACCAGATAGTGGGGAGCGCAAAGATAAACTCAGAATTGCCTATGTTGGAATGGGGCTAGCTCAGGGGGGTAATCAAGATTACTCCTCCGCTGTAGCTGCTTTCCAGCAAGCAGTCAAATCCGCGCCCCAAGCATACCAATCTTGGCGTTATTTGGGGCAATCGCTTAGACAACTCAAACGATACGATGAAGCTGTCACAGCATACAGACAAGCAATTAATTATCAGAAACAAGATTTCGTTCTTTATACCGAACTAGGAAATGTTTTACGCGAACTAAAACGTTATCCAGAGGCGATAAGTGCCTATAATACTGCGATCGGTTTACAGCCCAATCATCCTTGGTCTTACAACAATCGGGGGAATGTTTACCAAGATCTGAAACAGTACAAGCGAGCATTAGCAGATTATAACCAATCCCTCAAACTCGATCCTCAATTTGCAAAGGCTTACTACAATCGGGGGAATGTTTACCAAGATCTGAAACAGTACGAGCGAGCATTAGTAGAACATAACCAAGCCCTCAACCTCGACCCCCAATATGCAGCGGCTTACAACAATCGGGGGAATGTCTACAAGGCTCTGAAACAGTACGACCGAGCATTAGCAGATTATAACCAATCCATCAAACTCAACCCTCAATTGGCAGAGGCTTATGGCAATAGAGGACTTGTCTACAAGGCTCTGAAACAGTACGACCGAGCATTAGCAGATTATAACCAAGCCCTCAAACTCGACCCTCAATTGGCAAAGGCTTACAACGAGCGGGGGAAAGTCTACAAGTCTCTGAAACAGTACGACCGAGCATTAGCAGAATATAACCAAGCAATCAAACTCGACCCTCAATTGGCAGAGGCTCACTACAATCGGGGGAATGTTTACCAAGATCTGAAACAGTACGATCGAGTCTTGGCTGATTATAACCAAGCAATCAAACTCGACCCTAAATTTGCAGAGGCTTACAACAATCGGGGAAATATCTACAAAGATCTAAAACAATACGACCGAGCCTTAGCAGATTTTAGCCAAGCAATCAAACTCGACCCTAAATATGAAAAAGCTCACTACAATCGGGGACTTATCTACGACGGTCTCAAACAATACGACCGAGCATTAGCAGATTTGAACCAAGCCATCAAACTCGACCCTCAATTTGCAGAGGCTTACAACAATCGGGGAAATATCCACGACGCTCTCAAACAGTACGAGCGAGCCTTAGCAGATCGTAACCAAGCCATCAAACTTGACCCTAAAGATGCAAAGGCTCACTACAATCGGGGCGGGACTTACTACAACCTAAAACAGTACGATCGGGCCTTAGCAGATTATAACCAAGCAATCAAACTCGACCCTCAATTGGCACCAGCTTATCTTAATCGAGGAATTGTTTATGCCATTCTAAAACAATATCCTCAAGCTCAAACTGAGTTAGAGATGGCCGCCAAATTATTTCGCGCCCAGAACGATCTTCAAAACTATCAACGAGTAATGGGGATGTTGCAACAGTTAAGAGCCGAGATGCGTTAAAGCAAGAGGCAATATCGATCGGATCTGGCAATCTCATCCTTTACAAATTACAAATCGATGTTCGTGCCTTCAACTACAAACCTCACCATTACCACCTTCTGCCTGCTGACGATCGCATTTTGCCAGATCCCAGCCAGCATGTCCGCTCCAGATCCCCCAAATATCTCTACTACCTCCCCAGAAACGATCGCCCGTCAGATTGCCGTGCGCGTCCATGTCGGCGAACGCCGCAGTTCGGGAACGATTATCGCCAAACGCGGACATCGCTACCTCGTCCTCACCAACGCCCACGTCACCAATAAAGGCAGAATCTATCGCATCACCACCCCCGACGGCAAAACCTACCGCGCGCGGTGCGCCAGACCCAGCCAGCAGGGGATCTGTACGCTCGATCGCGACAACGATCTGGCATTATTAGAATTTAGATCCGATCGAGCCTATCGCGTGCCTGCTTGTGGAGATAGCCGCGATCTGGCATTGGGCGATCGCATCTACGCTGCCGGATTTCCCTTCGATCGATCGGCTCTAAAAATTAACACCGGACAAATCAACCTCCAAACTAATCAGCCGCTCCAGGGCGGCTATCAAATTGGCTTCGATCGAGACACCGAACCCGGCATGAGCGGCGGAGCATTATTAAATGCCCAAGGACAATTAATTGGAATTTTAGGCTTCAACTCTCAACCGATTCTCAATCTCGGCTATCAATATCAAGACGGTTCCCAACCAGACATGAGTGAAATTAAAGAATGGCGCAAATCGAGTTTTGCCATTCCGCTGGCTACCTTAGCACAGATCGATCGCCAGTATGCCACCTCAATGCGATCGCACTGCAAAAAGAGCGAATCTGGTAATTAATCACACAAAAACGCCTGCCATCTCCCGAAGCTGCTTAGCCCAAACTTGAGCTAAAGTTGAAATTTCTAAACGTTTGGACTCATCGTTCCAGTACTCCAGCCAATGGATGTGCCATCTAGATAACTGACGCTGGATTTGAGCTAGTTCGAGTGCGCGATCGAAATCTAAATCGATCGCTGTCAACTCTAAAAACAATTTACTTTCGCGGACGATCTCTAATGTTGTTGCCGAATCTTTTCCTTCCAAACTTAAAGTCCCGATCCGCACGAAGTTATCGATCGATCTTTCGATTCTAACCGACAGACGCTTGCACCGAAAAGCCATTTCCGCAGCAGTCAAATTATTCATACGCCTCTTAACAACTTATCGATAACTTCTTGGACTCGTTCCCGAATTGAAGGATCTAAAATTTCCATCGATCTGTTTTGACGGGGACGGAGATTGACGAGCGATTCATAGAATGTCTCAGCAGAAATTGGATTCCAACTCGCACCCCAAAGATTCTCTTGCTGAGAGCCAAAATCGAGTAAAACTGCTTCGCAGTCAGAGTGCATTTCACCGCCACCAGCTAAAATTTGCTGCTGTAGATCTACAACCGTTTTGATGTAAAAACGATTAGCTTGAAGCATTTCAGTAATTTGAGCTGGCGTAGCAGGTGCCGACAAAATATGAATGAACAACTGTAAAACTTTGGTCGATTTTCTCTATCCTAACAGGTCTGGCCTTTGGGCAACTGCTATTGCGCTCTAATGTTGGATCGCAATCTCGATCCGTTGTGAGTGAAGTCTCTTTCGAGAGACCCTCACATAGACAGGGCGTATCAACATTTGTCAAGTAATGTAACAAATATCGTCTCGTCCATAAAAAGGGTAGATCGAGAACGAATAACTAATATCGGGGCAGATCATCCACCGATACTCATTAGAGTTCTTACCCACTATATTGGAGTCGATCGCATGAATGGCAAAATCTTGGTACTTGGTTTGACGGCTGGCTGCCTGTCTATGAGTCTCCTCGGTTGTTCTAATCCAGAACAGCAGCCCAAGAAAGCATCAGCTAGTATTGATACGGTACAGCTCTCGAACGTTTCTTATCAAACCGATCCTCTCTCTGGCAAGTTTGCACTCGCCAAACAACCTAGAAATTCTGCCGAAAGTTCGAGCGATAGAGCGAGAATTGGACTGTTCCAACGGAGTAAAGACGCAGTAGTTACTATTAAAACTAAAAAAGCTATTGGTAGCGGTTTTATTATTAGTAAGGATGGATTAGTAATTACTAACAAGCACGTAGTTTTAAATGACGAATCTCAAGTAGCCGATCGAGTTGAGATCGTGATGTCCGACGGTACGACAATTAATGCTAACGTTCTTGGCGTATCTCGGCATCAAGATTTAGCATTAATTCGGATTCCCAATCAGAGTCGTTTAAAATTCTTAAAACTAGCCAAGTCAGAAACAATTAAAGTCGGTCAGAATGTCTATGCAATTGGTTCACCGTCTGGTATTGACAATGTGTTCACGTCTGGAACTTTAAATAAATTGGAAAAACCTCAATACCTATTACACGATGCCCGGATCGGACATGGAAACTCTGGCGGCCCTCTAGTTAATTCTAATGGAGAAGTTATTGGTATAAATACACAAATCGCCAAGTTTAATCAAGATGAAAATACTGTCAGTATCGCTCTAAACATCCGTCTTATTAGCGAAATGCTCGGAGATTACCAAGCCAAAAGTCCCAACTTTGTTACCATTGCAAATATCGACAAACGTACCCAGCCAACACCATTAGCAACTAATGGACAAGCGATCGCAGGGACTTTTAAATCGGGCGACCAGACTGACGAACGCAATATCTACTATCGCCAGTACATACTCAATGGTACTGCCAATCGCCAATTAACCGTAGAGATGACTAGTAATAAAATCGATCCGGTACTAGATCTGTATTTTGTCGATATTGAAAATAAAAAACTAGTTAAAATCAATACCAACAGTGGTATTTCGCCTAGAAATAATAATGCTAAAATTTCGCTCGAACTCCCTGATAATGGTACTTACATGGTAGTAGCTAAAACTTTGTATCTACGATATTAAAGTAGTTTATATCAGCGGCAGTTTTGACTATGGACGCTACGATACTTGTAAAGGAAAGAGCCTCACATACGTTGGAAATGGCGGTGACTATAGCCCTAGTGGTGTGTATCGAGGTGCAAAAGGTTGTCAATATACGCCAACTTATGGCGTACCTGGAAGCAGCCCTCAAGGTTGTTAAATTAATTAATAATTAATAATTATTAATTATTAATTAAATGAAGGGGATTGCGTTCGTGTCTCGATCGATACCATCTCGATCGAGATGACAATTTAATTTAAAACCCGACTCGATTGCCATAAGTATTAGCTGGCAATCGAAAGCGGGTTTTAAATTGCCCAAATGTTTAAAAAAACCGATCCCCACCCCATAAAAAGCACCCACTCGACACGAATACTAACTAGAGCAACAATTACCTGATTCTCTTAGATCTGATGAATGCCACCACTTACTACGACTTTTCTAAACTGCGCTCATCTGTGATGACGAGACTATGCTACTGTTTGCTATCAATAGCGGCGTTAAGTTTATCAATTATCAGCTTGTCGCTGCCTGCTAGTAGTTATATTAAGAGTGCCGATCTCAATCATCTAGCCGACTGCTCCAAACCCATTCACATTCGCGACCGCACCTTAATTATTACCCAACAACTTCAACAAGAGATAAACGCTCAGATTCCCGAACTCGATCGTCAACTCGAAGCACAATTTAAAGAATTTGCCATTCCCATCTCGCGACGGCTCGATCTAGTTTATATCCATCAGGGACGAGCGGATTGGCAACTCAAATTTACCTACGGCGGCTATCTACTCAAAACCTCCGATGAGACAATTTATACCAGTGCAGAAATCCTGCAACTTAAAGAAAAATTTAGAGCGATCGCGAGAATTGAAATTGCAGGCAAAACTTATGCTACAAATGGTTCGATGCAACAATTAGGGCCGATTTTACATGGAGACACAGGATGTTAGCAACATGGATGAAAATCGGTTATTACAACAGTTAGTCATGCAAGCGCGATCTCATCCCGATCGGAGCACCCAAAGACGGATAGCATTAAGTAAATTAATTATTGCCATTCGTTATTCTTCCAGCCTTAAAAAACCAGACAATCTATTTAATATTCCTAATTACCAGGATATCTACGACGAAGCCTTAAATATTACCTGTATGGAAATTCATCGGCGCATCGATAGTTATAATTCCGACCATCCAGTGATGGCATGGGTTAATTATATTCTGAATTTTCGGATTCAAGATGCGATCGCCAGAGAAAGTAAAAAAGGGCTGACAGATATCCCTAAAAGTTGTAAGCCCGATTGGTGGGAAATCGATTCTCCAAGGGAGAGTGATAATCGCTCGACAGAGATTCCTACCCCAAGTGCAGGCGATGAAGATCGCCAATCGCTCAAAGATTTTATTAGTGACGATCCCGATGGTAAATTTGCCGAACGACACATTCAAAATCTGCCCGATGCAACGTTTCAAAAAATTTGCTTGATGCAGTTTGAAGGGAAAAAATGGAAAGAAATTGCCGCACATTTTGGCACCTCAATTCCTACCGTATCGGGATTTTATCAAACGAGTTTAAAAGTACTTTTGACATATATCAAAGAGTCTTTAAATGTTAACGAATAGTTCGCACCCGCTCGGTTCTACGTCAACTAATTTACTACCTACAGGAGCACTTATGAGTAAGGTCGAGAATGAATTGCAACAATTTACAGTAGTACTGTCCTCAGTAGCCCACGAGCTAGCACAGCAGCAGATTGCGGGGATTTCTAATCGGAGTAAAGCAAAACAAGTTTATGCGAATACTTTAGCGGTTTATGCAGTGGATTATTACCTTCAATGTTTGGGATTCGAGCCAGATTGGGAGCATAGCGATAGCCGCGATCGATTTTTGGTGCAACTAACTAATGTTGCTGATTTAAAGATTAAAAATATCGGCTCGATCGAATGCGTTCCAATCTTAACCGATGTAGCTCCAGAAAAGATCGATCTTCACGCAGATAGCGATTACCCAATGGGAACGCTACACAACCGGATCGGTTGGATGCCAGTACGGATCGATCGCGATCTCAAAACGGCAACTATTTTGGGATTTAGCCCGCAAATATCTGGCGAACTACAGTCGAACGAACTCAAAGATTTAGAATATGCAATCGAATATTTAACTAAAATAGAACGCCCCGCTACAGTCAAGCTTAGAGAATGGTTAAATGGATTGGTAGATAGTGCGTGGGAACCACTCGATCGAGTTTTAAATCCCCAACAATTGCGCCTCCATTATCGTGGAGCTGCTGTCAATCGCGGTCAGAAAATCGACCTTCACGCACCTAATGGCAACATCTCATCGACTCTAGTTATCGATGTTAGATCGACCGATCGGACAGAAAAATTAGACGTTTTAGTTCAAGTTTATCCTCGCGATCGACATGAGCTACCAGCAGGCATTGAGTTAACGATCTCCGACGATAACAATACCACTCTAACTGCTATTTCTCAAGCTGGAGATAATTGGATTCAATTAAATTTCACAGCGATATTCGATGAAGAATTTACTGTCAAGGTTGGATTTGACGGTACTGAGATTGTCAAGAATTTTGCGATCTGAGGTACTATTGCAGTAGCATGACAAAAGTAACTAATCCGCGATCGCCAGTGATTACACCATTATCTAAAATCTCTGCTCGAATTCGAGAATAGCGCGATTTTCGCCGTAGAGATTGGTGGAACCGCGTAATAGCATTTGGTCGTTGATGCGGTAGCGGAGACTGTAGTAGAGCGACTCGCTATTGGTTAAGATTTTAAATACGGAAGCAGAGACTCGAGGTGTAATTTCGGTGCCGACTTCGGCAGCGATGCCAAAGGTTGAATTACTGCTACTTTTAGAATCTCGCGTAATCGTGGGGAAGAGTCGAAAATCGCTGAGACTAAAGACATCGCTGATCCGATCTTGGATCGTGTTGAGGATATTTGAACCTGCGAGATTGGCAATTCCCAAGCCGATATTTTCGCCGGAGCCGATGCGTTCGACTAAGCCGCCACCTAAGAGGAGGACGATTTCTGGTTGGGTGAGGGCGGGGGTACTAGTAAGTTCTAGCCGTTGGGTGAGTTGGCTAGCTAGTCCGGCAATGTGGGCTTCGACTTGAACGGTTTGGACGGAACCCAGGCTGGTAGTATAAAAGTCGGCTGGTCGATCGATTTCACCATTAGTTGCTGTCCGAGCGATCGAATTGCGTTGGCTGAGTGGGCTAGAAGTACTTTCGAGAATTTTGGAATAGAGTCGGAGGTTGAGCACCGGATCGGTGCCTAAGGTGGGGAAGAAATCGGCGGTCTGGGGGCCGCTAGCAAGGCGAAATTGGGTGGTGAATAGATTGACCGATCCTTTTTGGAGTTGAACTTGGCCAAAGGGGCGCGGATTGTCCAGGGTGCCGTCGATGTCGAGTTTGCCAGTTGCAATAAAACTGAGGATCGGGGCGCGCACGATCTGGAGATTGTCGCCGAGGATTACTTGGAGATTGCGGAATTCGAGGGAATTGGTAGTAGGCGTTTCAACTGGGGTAGTTGGTTTGATGCCCAAGATCGTGTTAGTAGTATTCGGCGATTCGGGGATGGAGACCTGGCCATTACTGAGCTTGAGTTCGCCCGAGAGCATGGGGTTGAAGGCAGTTCCCAAGATGATAAGTTTACCATTGACATCGCCTTTGTACTTCTCTTTGAGATCGAGTGCTACATCGGTCATCAACACGCTCAGCTTTTTGCTGGGTTCGATCGAGAACGAATCAGTAATCGGTAAGATGCCCGAGATCGCCAATTGTCCCCGATCGAATTTACCCTCAAATTTATGTACGTCGATCCGATCGAAATCAAAGACAATTTCACCATTAATCGCTCTTAATGGTTCGGGGCTGGCAGCAGCTTGAATCTTCCCGTTGGAGATCGTGGCAATGCCATTGGCAGAGAGGGTTTTAACTTCGCCAGAAGACTTCATTTTGCCAGCAATTTGTACTGCAACCTTGCCTTGTCCATCGATCCAATGGAGTTGTTTTTTACTGAACACATCGAGCATTTGTAAGCCGCGATCTTGGAGGCTGATATCGACTTTGATGTCGTCACTAGTTGGAGATTTGACGGTAAAGGGTAGTTGATAGGGAATACTGCCAGCGATCTTAATCGCATCGTCAAGATCTTCAGGGCGAAGCTTTTTCGTGAATGACGCACTGCTATTAAAGTTCAGTCGCCCATCTAGATAATTGAAGCTACCCGTAGCAGTTTCGAGGGGAATACGTTCGAGTTCGGCATTATTGAGTGCGACATTGCCGCTGATATGTGGATTGCCGATATTGCCGCTAATTTGTGCGGCTAGGTTGACACCACCATTAATATCTACGGGTAAGTCGATGACATTGTGAAACCAATCGGCTGGGAAGTTTTGGATGTTGATACTAGCATTTTGATTCTCAGCACCAAATTTTCCAGCTAGGGTCATCTGGGTATTTTTAATCGCTACCGTCAGGGGTTCGAGCTGGAGTTGTCCGTTGCGCCAATTACCTGTCGCTTGGAATCGATCGAGATGATAGCGCTCGAGTTGCCATTTTGCACCCTCAATGTTGAAATTAGCACTGAGTCCAGCTTTCTGATTATTGGAGAGCGTCAGTTCGCCGCTAAAATCGCCTTGTAAGTTGCGTAGTTCGGGAATCGAAGTGGTTGTTTGTTGTCGCTCGCGCTCGCGATTGAGCCAGCGGCGCAGTTCGGAGAGACGACGCAGTTCGTTGTAGAGCGGTTGGGGTTGGTTGGCAATCTTCTCGGTTTGAGTGTAAAGATCGGCTACAGTACCGTATTTCCGCCGATTGAATGGGGTTAATAAATCTTCAAAGCTAAAAATCTGCAATAAGTTCCGAACGTCTTCGAGGTTACCTTTAGGAACTTGGAGCTTGGCTTGGAAAGTAGGTGTTTTCGCACTCGGATCGACACTGGCATTAATTAGATAGCTATTATCGCCCCGTTGAATCTCGGTATTATCGAGATTGAGTTGTCCATTAGCATAGCGAAAATTGGCTAACAACCGATCGCCCTCAAATGCACCGAAGATGGGTTTGGTAATTTCAATTTGTTTGCCTGCGACCTGATAATTAGTCAGATTAAGTGCTAGGCTACCTGTTGCATTACCCTCGAGTCGATATTGTCGGATGCCAGCACTTTGCGGAATTAATGTTTGGAATAAAGCGAGGGGAAACCGCTCGACATCGACATCGAGAATGCGATTTCCCGAGGTATCTCCTGTATTTCTGACACTACCTTTTGCCAGAATATCGTTCCGGTTGATATTAAAGCTTTGAATTTGAAAATTGCGATCGAGCGACAATGCCAATCGATCGGTTATGCCCGCAAAATTTAGATCTACCCCTTGTCCGGGATTAGCTTGAATGCTGCCAATCAGATTGGGGTCAAATTTTAGCGATCCTGCTTGAAGATTGGTTAATTTTGTTTCGCCAACTACTCGTAAATTAGTTGGACTATTATTTTGGAGATTGCCATCGATCTGCCAATTGGCACTGAGTCGTCCGGCAACTAAATTAGGATCGAGACTTTTATTTGGGGCAAATTTAGCGAGTTCGGCGATATTCAATCGATCGGCGGTAACTTTGCTGCGCCATTGTCCGTTGTCAAGTGCGAGATTAGCTACGCTAATTTTACCGCCGAGAATATTTTGAATACTGCCATTGCCACTAATTTGCAGTTTCTGTGGTTCTGGCGATTGTAGATTACCAGCAGCACGAAAGTTTCCAGATAATAATCCTACTTGAATCGGTGCGGCTAACTCTCGATTGACATCTCCCAATTTCAATCCCCGAATCGCTAAATCGCTTTGCCATTTCCCTGACTCGAGTTGAAAATTATTCGCCGTTATTTCACCACCATTGAGTAACTTTACTCGACCATTACCACTAGTCTGAATTGCTGTTGCTGTTAAGCGATTCCGTACAGCGGAGGCTACGCCAACGAGATTTCCCGCTACTTTAAAGTTACCAGTTAGTTTACTAGCTTGTAACTGTGGTGATAATTTATTATTAACTTTACCTAATCTAAAGTTCGCGATCGCCAGATTGCTAGACCAATTACCGCGATCTAATTTTACGTCGGTAGCGCGAATTTTGCCATCAGTGAGGTTTAATTCTCCATTGCCAGCTACTGTCAATCGCGACGGACTAAATTTGGCGATCTCGCCTGCTACTGCAAAATTACCACTAAGTCGATCGTCCCCAAATTCTTTGGGTGTTAGATCGCTCGCACTGCCTAATTTTAGGCGATCGACTGCAAAATTCCCCTGCCACTTGCCCGAACTAATTTCCAGTTGTTTGGCGAAAATCGTACCACCATCCAGACTCAATTTACCGTTACCCCTAACGTTAATATATTCTGGTTTAAGTTGCTTTAAATCGCCAGCAACATCGACATTTCCCTCGATACGTGCGTTTTTGTATTTGAGTGGGATTTGCGGCGCTAAGCCGCCCAGGATTAAGGATCTAGATTGGAGATTGCCTTGCCATTTACCCCGATCGATCTGAAAGTTGTTACTGACGATTTTACCCTGCGGTAAATCGAGCGTACCAGATCCAGATCCAGATATCGATTCTGGGGTGAATTTCTGGAGCTTCCCTGCCAGCTTAAATGCGCCACTAAGTTTGCCACCAACTTGCGGATTTAGCTTCGCAAGTTGCAGATTATCCGTCGTAAATATACCTTGCCAATTACCATTAGCAATTGCGATATTTTGTGACTGAATCGTTCCACCAGCTAGGTTAACTCGGCCTCGTCCTGTTGCTACCAAATTCTGTGTCGTAATCTGTTGCAACCCATTACCCCTGAGACTAAAATTACCGCTAGTAATACCGCTGGGTAATTGTGAATCTAGCTGTTGGAGATCGAGTGCATTACTACGAAGATTTGCCTGCCATTTACCGCGATCGAGTGTAACCCGATCGGCAATAATTTGCCCCGCAGCTAATCTGACATTCAATCCACCTTGTGCTTGAATACGATCCAGATCTAGCGCACTATTTAATCCTGTAGCTTGAATATTTCCCCCTAATTTCCCCGCATAATTAGCTGGTAAAGTCGCACCCGCAATCCTAGCCAACTTATTAGTATCTAAATCCTGCGGCTTAAAATTGAGCCGCCAATTATTAGTAGTTACCTCTCCCGAGACATTTACTTTCCCCCCAGCTGCCTGGATCGTTGCATCGCGGACGATCGTTTTTCCTTGAGGTGTAATCTGGAGATTTGCGATCGTTGGATAAGTTGATTGTGGTGTATTTACTTGCAGATTTGTCTGAATATTACCGCCAACGCCACCAATCGTTCCCACTACCGAAGCATTACCTAACTTTACTTGTGGGGGTAATTTGGCACCATAGAGCTGCGCGAGCGTATCTGCTGGTAAATCGGTTCCTCGGATCTCAAATCGCGTCTGTGGGGTTTTTAAAAGCTGAATTTCCCCTTGAGTTATTACTTTGCCACCTAATTTAGGTTGAGCGATCGCATCTAGTGTAATCCGACCATCGGCTAATTTAAAATTACCATTAACTCGCTCGACCCGCACGCGATCGACTTGACTAATTTGGCTATTTTGAAACTTACCAGTTAAAATCGGTCGATCCAATTTACCCCTTAATTGTAACTGGGCAACTGCGTCACCAGCCAGCGCAAAAGGCGATCGTACATCGATACTTTTGAAAATGTTTGTTAGCGGACTCGGTGCGGTTTGGACGTTGATTTGATAGCCAGTACTATAATTCAAGCTACCGCTGGCGATCGCATTCACCCGATCGTATTTAGCTGAGACATTATTGAGATTTACTTCTCGATCGGATATTTGAATCGCTCCATTAATATTATCCAAGCTACGCGGTACATAATTGACGAGAAGCTTAGCATCATTAACAAATAAATTACTATTCAAGTGCAGATATTTCTGGGGCAAAATCGCTAAATTGAGATTGCCATCGACATTACCCCGAACGATCTTTACTTCAGGAATTTTGACAATCCGAGTTGCTGCGGCTGCATCTAATTTTTGTCCGGTTAAGGCTATCTGCGTCTCGCCATTAGCAATTAAGCTATTTCCTTGAAGTTGAAAACTTCCGTTGTTTTCAAACTGGGCCTTGCCATTAAAATTAACGCGCTTTTGACTGTTATCGACATGAGCATCGATGTTAGCTTTGCTGACAGTAACAGGCTGAGAATTTCGATCGTATGGAAGGATCGCGATGCGCGCATCTTCGAGCTTAATATTACCGACTTCTGTTTTAATTCCACTCGGAGGTTTTGGTTTGAGGTTAGGCAAATTTACCCATTTACCTTGCCGATCTTGCTCGATATAAATACTCGGTGCGATCGCTCGTACATCAATTTTCAAGGTGTGGCCGATCGCTAATTTAACTGGATCGAAATTAATAATTACTTGCCGTACCTGAAGATGATTGCGATCGCTATCATGTGCGGGAATAACTGAATTGCCAATCTTAATCTCATTCAGCCAAATATCTTCAATTTGACCCAACTTAACCGGACGTTTGAGACTTTTGGTTAATTCCTGAGATATAATCGGTGCGAGGTTGCGTTTTGCCCACCATTGTCCGTAGATTATCCCAATTATTACTACCACAAATAAACCCAAACCGATCGCGCTACCAGTTTTTAGAAACAATTTGAGCCAACGACGGGAGGTAGATGATGAATTGTTTGTCATCAGATAATTTGAGTGCGATTAAAGCTTGAGTTTGAGCTGGATAGATTCAGTGCTAAGCTTGACTGGCACGAACGGATCGACCTACGAACTACATTTAGCTAACATCTATTCTGGAGATTGTAGCGTTCGGAAATACACTACAATAAATCGTCACTTAACTAGTATTATGCCCAAATTAAAGGTCTAACTATCGTAATTACTCAACTTTACCGCATTGTTAGACGACAATGACATTCGGTGGTAAAAGGACAGTCTTGTCGGGTCGCAGATCGAGAACAGAGGAATAGATCGTTAACTAGCTCAAAGGAGAGACAATAGAAAATTGTTAGATGTCAACGGGAGAGGGTTCTGCCGAGATATTGGTGAAAGTGGCCGATCGATCGGCGGGACAAGATCGGCTACTAAGCCAGAATAAAACGTTTAGTGAGTAACTCTAGTCCGGCGGCATTAGGCGATTACCCCCGGTTGGCGTAGCCAACGACAGATGAGTCTTCGGATGATGTATGTCCGATCGATAGATTGCATTATCGATCGGACATATAGCGGTTCCCAATCGAATGAGGTACAGGTACTAGCCACTAGTCACCAGCCACTAGCCACTAAAACCACTAATAATGCCCTTCACTAGGATGAGAATCGCTATACATCCCAATCATAATGAAGCCCAAAATAGCGCTTTAAGAAGACGATCCAGCGGATATCGGAGAAGACAGAATTTGTATGCCAAGGCTATTACCGGATTGCAACGAGTGTTGAATATGCAGCGGCTGATTCACAATTGGGTCAGACCACATTGGGGGCTAGGGCAAGAAACTCCCGCTATGACTATGGGCTATATCGATCGCCCGATCGCTATGCTCGTATTGCTCTCACCCAGGGGCTTTAAACACATCACCCTATAACTGAACAGTACCTAAAATTCCGCTATCGCTATATTTTACCCTCGTTTCCCCATCTTAGCGGGAGAGCCGGGGAGATTTGACCCACCCCGCCCAGGAGGGGAATTTTTAGATTACTAAAACTCGTACTTTTTTCCCGGCACTAATCGAATTTACCCCAACTGTGATGACACCTAAAGCATTTGTACCCGCGAGATTGATGAGATTGCCAGAACTATGAATGCCACCAGACAAGGTGAAATGATATTCGCCCTGAATTAACTCAACTTTGCCCCACAGATAACTTTCTCGATCGCCAGTAGCTGTTAAATCTTGAGTGGTTATCGCATTCAGCCAAGTTGGTGTCCAAGTGGATTGCGGCAAACCAGCGAGTTTATTGATGGCTGGCTGGACGAATCGCCAGCAGCTCACGAGTGCAGAGACGGGATTGCCAGGGAGTCCGAAAAAGATGACGGGGTGCGAGTCGCGCGTAAATTTGGCAACTGTTAACGGTTTCCCTGGTTTGATAGCAACAGAGCGGAGCTGGATATCGCCGCCTAGTTCTGCCAAGATCTCTTCTACGTAGTCATAATCGCCGACAGACACGCCACCTGTAGAGAGGACGAAATCAGCAGACGCGATCGCCTCACTCATCGCAGCGGTCAATTTTGCGCGATCGTCGGGGATGATGCCCATACAGACTGGGATGCCGCCAGCTTGCTCGATGAAGGATGCGATCGCATAACGATTGGAATCAACGATTTGCCCTGGTTGGAGGGGTCGATCGATCGGGACTAGTTCGTCGCCAGTAGACAGGATGGCAATCCGTGGGCGACGGTAGACGGTAACTTCCCGGCATCCGGTAGCGGCTAAAACAGCAATTTCAGGTGCAGTTAAGATAGTTCCAGCGGTTAGCAATGGCTCGCCAAGCCGTGCGTACTCACCCCGCTTACGGATAAAGGCTTTGGCTGTCGGCGCGATCTGAATTTTGACAAAAGTTTTTTGAACGCGCTGGGTATTTTCTTGAATGACGATCGTATCTGCACCAGCAGGCACGATCGCACCGGTAAAGATGCGTGCGGCTTCGCCTGATTGGATCTCGCGCTGCGGTTGATAACCAGCCGGGATTTCTTCAACGACTTCGAGGGTGACGGGATGTTTGGAGCTACTAGAGCGCACGTCTGCAAACTTTACCGCATAACCATCCATCGCCGAATTATCCCAATGGGGAAAATCCAACCGACTCGCGATCGAGTCTGCCAAAATTCGCCCCGTCGCTGCTGAGATTTCGACTACTTCAGTTTCGGTTAGCGATCGCACTAAATTGAGAATAATCGCTTCAGCTTGAGCTACAGGAATCATAAACATGCCAGATGAAGGGATCGATCGATCGGTAGGTAGGAAGACATAAATATTGAGGGAATTGGGATACGATCGCAGCTAAATTCTCCCTAGCTCTTTCTTCAGCAGAGAAGGGCTAGCAGAGAGTTCAAGGGTAGTTCCTAATTTCCGCCTCTCAATGTCTTATTAAAATTCTGACGATAAGACCCATTTACGACATAACATACCGGCCACAAGAGCGCTAATACGATCTTCGTCGGGAGAGTGCGTTGATAGTTCGTGCGGTTAAAATTGGTCGAAAACTTCCAAACTCCGTATCCATATGCCCCAACTAAACCAATGACGACGAAGTTCATAAATCCTTCTAAATCCAAATAATGACGATAATTTATACAACTTGGGGTGACATCTTTCCGAGAATGCCGCCGATGTCTATAATTCTAGCCTGAGTCCCGATCTCTGCGGTAAGCCCATATATTAAACTATGCGATCGCTAAGTTCCAGCCTATGGAAATAGATTAACAATTAAAGTTAGAGCGGGGGTGTGGGGAGTGTGGAAGCGTAGATCTACCCACCCCGCCCGTTCGGGCACCCCTCCTTAGAGGGGAATTTACTAACCCCTAACCCCTAGAAAAGATATGCAACTGCGAGCGGTATTGATGGCGGGAGGTTCGGGAACGAGATTGAGACCGTTGACCTGCGAACTTCCCAAACCGATGGTACCAGCGATCGACCGTCCGATCGCCGAACATATTATCAATCTGCTCAAGCGCCATCAGATTACAGAAATTATCATCACCCTGCATTATTTGCCGGAAGCGATCCAGCAGTATTTTGGCGACGGGAGTGACTTTGGGGTCAAAATTCACTATGCGATCGAAGCCGAACGCGCCTTGGGAACTGCGGGATGCGTCAAAAATGTTGAAGAAATCCTGGGGGGTACATTTCTAGTTATAAGTGGCGATAGTCTCACCGATATCGATCTGACTAGTGCGATCGAGTTCCACCGTCGCAAAGGTGCCAAAGCGACAATTATTCTCGCGCACATTCCTAATCCCACCGATTTTGGGCTGGTGATCGTCGATGAAGACGATCGCATTCGCCGCTTTCTGGAAAAACCATCAGCGAGTGAAATTTTTTCCGATGCCGTCAATACGGGGATTTATATCCTCGAACCAGAAGTCCTCGACTACTTACATCTCGACACTGAAGCTGATTTTTCGCAAGATCTCTTTCCCCAACTGCTCGCCCACGATGTGCCGATGTATGGCTATGTCGCCGATGGATATTGGTGCGATATCGGTCAACTCGACATCTATCGCGAGGCGCAATACGATGTGCTGCGAGGTAAGGTCAAAATCGATTGGCCTTTCCCCGAAACCAGTCCGGGGATTAGAATTGGGGCGAATACTTATATCGATCCGACAGCTAAAATTGAAGCGCCTGCGGTCATTGGCTCGAATTGTAAGATCGGTGCACGGGTAACAATTTCCGCCGAGACGATCGTGGGTGATAATGTGGCGATCGGCAGAAATGCTACTCTCAAACGACCGATCGTAGGGAATGGCTCGATCGTTGGCGAGGATGCCCAACTGCGGGGTTGCGTCTTGGCACGCGGTGTGAGGATCGGACGCGGCGCGCAAGTGCTAGAAGGAGCCGTCTTGGGGGCACTATGTAATGTTGGCGAGGAAGCCCAAATCAATCCCAACGTGCGGGTGTGGCCGAATAAGGAAATCGAACCCTTAGCGATCCTCAATATCAACTTGATTTGGGGGCAGATCGCCCACCGCAATCTCTTTGCCCAGCGCGGCGTACAGGGGTTGGCAAACATCGACATCACGCCGGAATTTGCTGTGAAATTGGGTGCGGCGTATGGTTCGACGCTCAAGCAGGGGACTCAAGTAACCGTCTCGCGCGATCAGCGGAATATGTCGCGAATGGTGTCGCGATCGCTAATTGCCGGATTGATGTCCGTAGGCATTAATATTCAAGATCTCGAAGCCACCGCCATCCCCGTCTCGCGGAAAATCATTCATGCCCTCCGCCAACGCCAAGATGAAATCACCGTGGTCGGCGGGATTCACGTGCGGTTGCATCCCGATCGCATGGATTCGATTTTAATTGAATTCTTCGACGATCGAGGGATTAATATCTCCACCGCCCAAGAGAAAAAAATCGAATCGGCCTACTTCAAGGAAGATTTACGCCGCGCCCGGATCCCCGAAATCGGCGATGTCAACCGCTTTTCCCAAGGAATGGATATCTATAAAGCCGCTTTCCAAAAGCAGCTCAACCTGGAGGTCATTCGTCATGCCAGTTCTAAGGTCGTAGTCGATTACGCTTATGCCGTCTCTGGTGCCATCTTACCGCTGCTACTGTCCAAATTTGGGTGCGATGCAGTCGTCCTCAATGCCAGTCTCAACCAGATGTCCCTGACGCTCAACGAGCGCGAGGCATTATTAAATCAACTCGGTCATGTCGTCGTCGCGCTCAAAGCCTCCTTTGGCGTACAAGTCTCCGCGCACGGCGAACAAATGATCCTCGTCGATGAGGAAGGGGTACCGATTCGGGGCGATATGCTGACTGCCCTAATGGTACAAGTCGTGCTGACTGCCTATCCTGGCGGTACCGTCGTCGTTCCCGTCCAAGTATCTAGCGCGATCGAACAAATCGTTCGCCGTCATGGTGGTAAGGTCAAACGCACCAAAGCCAGTCCCACGGCACTGATGGAAGCCTGTCAGCAATTGCCAAATGTCGTTCTTGGCGGGAGTGGTGAAATGGGCTTTATCTTCCCAGAGTTTCACCCTGGCTTCGATGCAATGTTCTGTATCGCGAAACTGATCGAAATGCTCAGCCGCCAGGAGCGCTCGCTCAGTAGCATTCGTGCCGAACTCCCTCGCGTCCATTATCGGACGCACTCGATCCGCTGTCCCTGGACTGCCAAAGGTGGCTTGATGCGGCATATCCTCGAAACTCACCAACCAGAGTATTTAGATACCGAAGATGGTGTGAAAATCATTAACTATCAAGACGATCGCTGGGTATTGATTCTCCCCGATGCTGGCGAACCGTTGGTACATATTTATGTGAATGGAAACGATCGCAATTGGGTCGATGAAACCCTCCGCGAATATCGTAAACAAGTCCAAGATTTTATCGAACAATATCGCCAAAGTAGCGATTGACAATCGAATACTTATTCCACCATATTTATTCAAGAATATGACAATCGCTTCCATTATAAAAATATCCTGCTGAATATGGTCGGTAATCTTTTAAATCCTGGGCTATTTGGGCTAGAGTTTACAAACAGAGACTTCACTAAATCAAAGTATTGGGGGAAAAATCAGTTTAACAGTTCATTTCCGGCATCTCTAGCTTGTTATATGCATTCAATAGGTATAAATCCTATATACCTGTCTCTCGATCGGGATCGGCGGGTCAATCATAGTAAGATCTCTCTAGAAAATTTATTTGGATTACCGCCACTTACCGAACGACTTCATTTTGCTTTTGAGACCGTCTTTTCTCCATATTCTATATATGCTAAAGGTACCGTTCCCAGAGCAGACTTAGTAACGATCGATCGAACTTCCAAAACTCCTCAACTATTACGGGCGCTAGAAGTCAAGCTAACTGCGCTACCCGATAACACAACCTATAAATTAAACGAACAAAATTATGGGTGCGAGATCGTCGTCAGACCAGACACGATTGTGTATTTAGCTCTTGGATTAGCTCAAATTTATAAGGATGACAGAAACACATTAGCGCAGATATTAGGGAATATATCGATTACTGATTGGGAAGAAATCGAGATAGTACTACCTTGGATAAGTAGTATGGCATCTGCAATTGATGAAGCACTAATTCCAAAGGTAGAACAACAAATTCCATTTTTAATCCAACCAATATGGAAAACAAATGGTAAATCACAAGTTTTAGCAGAACAGTGTTTCGATCTATTTGTTTGGAGTGATTTTGGATTTACTCGACTCTTTACCAAGACTGCTAGACTAGAGAAAGCTAAAGGTATCACCAGAAATGCTAGAAGTGTTATCTGGCTGTATAGAATGCTATCTGATTTTGCCTCAAACGGTGCGATCGATTTCAAGGGAATTATCGATCGATTAACCTATAATACCAAGAACGATAAGGCGTTTGCAGTCTCAGGCATTATTACCAACGCATATATGAGTTGCCCTGAATTAACAACTCCTCGAATCCACAAAGATGCTATCAAAGAGATTATATTAGGTGGAGGACAAAATTTCTTAAGCCCTGAGCGAAGATTAGATGCGGCTATCTTAAATACCCCAGGTTTGTTTGATGATACTGCTGGTTTATTTATCGATAGTGCTAGTATTGATGATAGTGATGATATAGAAAATGAGAACGATTGATTTATTTTCAGGTTGTGGCGGGATGACGTTGGGATTTCAAAATGCTGGCTTTGATGTTGTAGGCGCTTTTGATAATTGGCATCCAGCTATCGATGTTTATCGAGAAAATTTTCAACATCCTGTTTTTGATACCGATTTATCCAACAAAGAGATATATTCGTTTATTGATGCTTTCAATCCAGATATTATTATTGGTGGCCCACCGTGTCAAGACTTTTCAAGTGCGGGCAAAAGAAATGAGACTCTTGGTAGAGCCGATTTATCTGTTGCATTTACAGAAATAGTTACTAGGATTAAGCCCAAATGGTTTGTAATGGAAAACGTCGATCGAATTACAAAAAGTCAAACTTTCAAGCAGATAATCGAAATATTTAAGAAAAGTAGATATGGTCTCAGCTCTGCAGTAATTAATGCAAGTCATTGTGGCGTACCTCAATCTAGAAAAAGATACTTTCTGATCGGACAGCTTGATGGCGAAGATGATGCCTTGAGTTTTTATCTGAAAAAGAACCAGTCTACCGCTCCGATGAGCATTTTTGATTACTTAGGAGATACATTAGGTGTTGAATATATTTATCGACATCCCAGAAGCTATAAAAGAAGGGCAGTTTTTAGTATCCACGAACCTAGTCCGACGATTCGAGGTGTAAATCGTCCAATTCCCAAGACATACAAAAAACATGCAGGAGATTTGTGTGATATCGATGAAAGATTGCGACCTTTGACAACAATAGAGCGAAGTTATATTCAAACATTTCCCAAGACCTTTAAATTCACAGGAAATAAATCAGACTTAGAACAGATGATTGGTAATGCCGTTCCGGTTAAGCTTGCAGAGTACGTCGCTCGTTGTATTGTTGAATATACAGTAGATAGTTCTATAGATATAGTAAGTCCTCTCCCAAATATTCAGTTAAAACTATTTGAGAATATAGCTGTATATAGCAATCCGAAATGATTCATAAGATTTGCTCGATCGATCTATTGCCTCCGGTACGTTACAATCGCTATACTCATGAACTCGCCTAGTATGGCGTACCATCTTTATGCGTAAACTGCCATTTCCCGGCTACTAGGATTGCTTGCAGGTCGTCATCGGGATAAGTTCCTGCGTCTCCTGGGGTTCGATCGCCGATTTCGAGATATACGACCTCTTCTGCTGTCTCATTAATCAGGTTGTGAGCGTTGCCAGTACCCGATCTAAAGCCCGCACACATGCCTGGAGAGAGTTGAGTGCGACCTGCATCGGTTTGTAATATTGGGTAACCTGCCAAGATATAGATAAACTCATCTTGTTGGGAATGAGCGTGGCGCAGCGCAGAGACTGCATTCGGCGCTAGGCGGGTGAGATTGACTCCAAAGTTTGTCAGTCCAAATAGGTCGCCGAGTGGGTGCTTTACCCGCCCTGACATCCGCGATGCAAATGGCTCGGGATAGTTTGAGGGCTTGGTGCGTGGGGGTGCGTCTTTGGCTGCGATCGCGATTGGCTTGATTTCTTCTAGCATAAACATAGCGATTAGACTAGGGTTATTTCATGTTCCGCACGACGGCTCGCCGACTCAGCCTAGTGGGGTAAACACGAGGCTTACCCCTACATATTATCCCCACTAATAGCATCCCAAATTTAAGCTCAAACTATCGGCTATTGCATTGTGACTGTTGATGGCAGACGATTGAATGCCAATCGTTCGTTTTGCACCTCGACAAACACCGTATCGCCTTCTTTGAAGTCGCCCCGCAAAATGCCTTTGGCGAGAATTGTTTCCAACTCTTTTTGGATCGTCCGTTTGAGCGGACGGGCACCGTAGACGGGATCGTAACCAACATTTGCCAGGAAGTCGAGCGCAGATTCGGCCATTTTGAGTGACAACTTGCGATCGACCAACCGTTTTTCGAGCCGAGCGACTTGGATTTTGACGATATCTCGCAATTGGTCTTTCTTGAGACTGTGGAAGATGATCGTATCATCGATCCGATTGAGAAATTCAGGCCGGAAACTATGGCTGAGCGCATCCAATACCCGAGTTTTCATCTCGATATACTTGGAGTCATCGCCAGCTAGATCCAGAATATATTGCGACCCAATATTACTGGTCATAATAATCACGGTATTCTTGAAATCTACCGTCCGACCTTGAGAATCTGTCACGCGTCCGTCGTCGAGGACTTGCAGCAAGACATTAAACACATCGGGATGTGCTTTCTCGATTTCATCAAATAAGATCGTCGCATAGGGGCGACGGCGAATGCTTTCAGTGAGTTGTCCACCTTCTTCATAACCCACATAACCTGGAGGTGCGCCAATCAAGCGAGAGACAGCATGTTTTTCCATGTATTCGGACATATCGATCCGAATCAGTGCATCCTCAGCATCGAAGAGATAATTAGCGAGCGTTTTTGCTAATTCGGTTTTCCCCACCCCAGTCGGGCCAAGAAAGATGAAACTCGCGATCGGACGGTTGGGATCGGATAATCCCGCACGCGAACGTTGAATCGCCTCGGCGACGGCGGTGACGGCTTCTTCTTGCCCGATGACCCGCTTGTGCAGTTCGTCTTCGAGGTAGAGCAGTTTTTCCCGCTCGGTGGCGACTAATTTTGTCAGGGGGATACCCGTCCACTTAGAGATAATTTCGGCGATGTCCGCTTCGGTTACTTCTTCGCGCAGCAGAGATTTACCCGTAGTTTGGGATTGGGCGAGTTTGACTTCGGCGGTTTCGAGTTTGCGGTGGAGTTCGATCGATTTGCCGTATTTGAGTTCGGCTGCGCGATTGAGGTCGTAGTCGCGTTCTGCTTGTTGGATTTCGATATTGACTTTATCGATTTCTTCTTTAATGGTTTGGATATCGGTGATGATATCTTTTTCTGATTGCCATTGGGCGGTAAGTGCGCGTTGGTCTTCTTTAAGATCTCCCAGTTCTTTTTCGATCTTTTGAAGACGTTCGCGAGCGGCGGTAGAGGTATCTTTATTGACCGACAACCGTTCCATTTCTAATTGGAGGACTTTCCGATCGATCTCATCCAATTCTTCTGGTTTGGAAGTGATTTCCATCTTCAGTCGGGCGGCAGCTTCATCCATTAAATCGATCGCTTTATCTGGCAAGAATCGATCGCTGATATACCGCGTAGATAGGGTTGCTGCTGCCACTAACGCGTTATCGGAGATCTTCACGCCGTGGTGGACTTCATACCGCTCTTTTAAACCGCGCAAGATTGAAATCGTATCTTCGACACTCGGTTGATCGACATATACTTGTTGAAACCGCCGTTCTAGAGCAGCATCTTTTTCGATATACTTGCGATATTCATCGAGCGTTGTCGCACCGATACAGCGCAGCTCGCCCCGTGCCATCATCGGCTTGAGTAAGTTTCCGGCATCCATTGCCCCCTGAGTCGCACCAGCACCAACGACGGTGTGAATTTCGTCGATAAATAAGATGATTTGTCCTTGAGATTCGGTAACTTCTTTGAGGACGGCTTTGAGTCTTTCTTCAAATTCGCCGCGATATTTTGCGCCAGCAATTAGGGCACCCATATCGAGCGAAATTAACTGCCGATCCTTGAGCGATTGTGGTACGTCGCCACTAATGATTCGCTGGGCTAATCCTTCGGCTATCGCAGTTTTACCGACACCAGGTTCGCCGATGAGGACGGGATTATTTTTAGTCCGGCGCGATAGGATTTGGATCGTCCGCCGAATCTCATCATCGCGACCGATGACTGGATCTAGTTTACCTCGCCGCGCAAATTCTGTGAGATCTCGCCCATATTTGGAGAGCGATTCATACTTACCTTCAGGGTTTTGATCGCTCACTTTTTGACTACCACGAATTTGAGTTACGATCGTTTTTAATTTACTTTCTTCTAACTTGAACTCTGCAAAAAACTGCTTGCCGAAATGGTCGTCTTGGGGGTAAGCTAGAACGAGATGTTCGATCGAAATAAAATCATCGCCATAATCTTTGCGAAATTTATCTGCTCGATCGAGTAATGTATCGATACTGCGTCCTAAATACACGGAGCTAATCGGCCCCGAAATCTTGGGTTGTTTATCGATATAATTGTCCAACCCTTGTCTGAATTGAGCTAGATTTACCCCAGCCTTGCTGAGGATACTCGTTGCTAAGCCATCTTGCTCGACCAGTGCTTTGAGCAAATGCTCTGACTCCATCTGCTGGTGCTGTGAAGCTTTGGCAATATCTAAGGTTTGGGTAACGGCTTGCCAAGCTTTTTCGGTAAATTGCTGGGGATTGTTTGGTTGCATAATGCGACTAGGAATAAGCTTTTTATATAAGTAGCGCTAGTGACAATCTCCGATCGCTGCTGGGTGGGGAATCCATCGATCGCGCTACATTTTTATTGTAATCAGTTTGGGTAGCTCCCTTGGATCGGTATTTACGACACATTAGCTAAAAGTGCCCAACGACGAGAACCTTTGTATCTGTAAACTAGGAGCGTAGTGAAGGGAAACTTTCATGCTACGTTCTGAAGGAGAGGTGTCCCGTGGCAACATAGGCATCGACTCTAATGACCTGAGTTCGATGAGGCGTAGCCTCATCAAACTTAGACATGGCAACAAATCGGGAAATTGCTGTTTATATAAGCGTAATAACTTTTACTGCTGTAACTATGAAAAGCTTACTTAGATTAACTCCATTTCAGATCGATTCGATCGTCTATGGTAGTTTGTTTATGCTGATTGCTGCTCTGACAAATAGCTGTAGTTCGTCTCCAGCTAACTCTTCTAGCACTCCAAGCTTAGATCCCTCTAGTCCAGAATATCAAACTAAGATGCAAGGGGCGTAGAATCCGATCGAAGCTAGGTTTCAGGCAATATCTATTCAATAAATATTTGCATTTACTTACTTATGCGATCGATTGAAAGTCATATAAATTATGGCAAGATCGTTAAATTATTCGTGACTTCTAGCAGGATTTTGTTTTTAGAAACCACTTCACCCCAATCTGAATACCCTGCTGGTGGAGAATAGTGATTGATACGCGAATCGTATTTACCTTCAATCCCAGTAATCACCGCCATCGAACTAGTTGCCGCAGCTTTAACGCCGTCATCAGTCGTTCTTATATCTTCGTAAAAATCATTACCAGGCCAAGAAATATGATCCCATGCGACAAAGCTAAATAGTTCACAATTGTCGAATTCATGTTCGATCTCGGCATAAAACTCTGGTTTGCATAGCTGAGATTTTCTGATATTACCGCTATTCAAAGGTCTGACGAGGAAATCGATCCCGTTTATGTTCATGCGGTGATTTTCACATTCTGAGTATGGATCGTAATAAACTGCTGCGATCTGCGAAAAACTCTCGCCATGTGTTTCTAGCAATTCGATTAAAGTATTTTTCAGATGTTCGCCTAATTGTCCTTTAAATATCCCTGCAAATTGTCCACAACCGAGTCCAGGGATGGTAATAAATGCTTTTTTATTGTGAGATTGGGCGATGCTGTTGATATAAGTAAATCCTGGTAATAATCTGCGTTCGTACAACCGATAATATGCAGCTGCATCGAACGCACCATCATTAGTTACTTCCTGCCAATCGGCGGGAACAGCGTGCCCGTTGCGGAGCAAAGCACCAGGGGTAAAAATGAGCGTCGCAGCAAATGGTTTGCTATGTACTTCTGGTCGAACGTGTCGGCCATTATCGTAGACCGTAACTGGTGTCACAATACTGATGTCACCAAGGAGGGAGAGTTCGGCTTGATTCCAATCTCTCCCATCGCCATAAATTGCACTCTCGGCAAAGATGCAAGGCTGTTTGGTTTGTACTAATAGTTCGATAAATCGTTCGATCGATATCTGAGAAATATCATTGCCTTTTAATTTGTTGGTTAGATATTCGCCAGCGATCGCACCAGATTTAAGTCGATCGAGATAATCGCTCGATCGTTGATAGGTTATTGGATGAATTAATACTCGATAATCTTGCATGTGCGAGTTAATTTTACTGTTGTGCTGGCTCTAGCCGAATGAGTTGACCGTCAGATTCGTCAGTCAAAATATACAATAACTCATCGGGGCCTTGACGGACATCTCTAACCCTAGCACCAATTGAGATCTGCTCTTGGTTGACGACTTTACCATTGGCATCTAGCTCGATTCTTCGCAACGTTTGCTCGACCAAACCACCTGCAAAGAGATTTTTTTGCCATTGCGGAAATCGCTTCCCATTGTACGCGGTCAAACCTGAAGGGGCGATCGAAGGTGTCCAAACTGCTTTGGGATCTTCCATGCCTGGTAATGATTTATTCGGTGAAATATCTTGATTAGGGAATTCGTACTCTTTACTGTACGTAGCCAGCGGCCAGCCGTAGTTTTTACCTTTCTGAATCAGATTGAGTTCGTCACCGCCTTTCGATCCGTGTTCTGTCGCCCAAACTCGTTTGGTAACTGGGTCGAAGGTCATGCCTTGAATATTCCGATGTCCGTAGCTCCAGATTGCTGGGTTGGTACTCGCATCTTTGACGAAGGGATTATCACGGGGAATCGAACCATCATCCTTGAGGTGGAGGACTTTACCGAGCTGGCTGCGCCGATTTTGCGCTTGGTAGCGCGGTAATTTACCATCGATCGTCAGTGGTGGATTGCCCCCATCACCAAGCGATAATAACAGCGTATTATCTGGTAGCCAAGTAATCCGCGAACCAAAATGTTGTGTCCCAGATTTGACGGGAGTAGCTTCAAAGATAACTTGCAGATTTTTTAGCTTTTTGCCATCAAATACGGCTCTAGCTAGCCGAGTGCGATTGGCGGTGTTGGTACCATGAGCATAGGTGAGATAGACTAACCGATTTTTGGTAAATTGAGGATGGAGAGAAATATCCATCAATCCCCCTTGACCGCTGGCTAGTACAGAGGGAACTCCACCGATCGGATTGGGATCGAGTACCCCATTGCGCACAATTCGCAGCCGCCCAGGACGCTCGGTAACGAGCATGGTGCGATCTGGCAACCACGCCACGCTCCAAGGGTGCTCTAATCCGTTCACCACTGAGACTAGACGATAGGATTGCGAGGGTGTCTGGGCATTAAGAACATCTGGTTTCTGGGGATTGCAAGCACACACTAAACTCGATAATACCGCTAGAGCGATCGTTTTCAAGGACAAGAAATGCCCAGAGGGTTTGGTAGGGAGGTTCATACCTAATTTTGGGTGGCGATAGATATTTTGGCAGGTTGTACTGTCCGCCTATCTATATTTTTACATTCGTTCCAAGACTGGAATACCTAGTAAATCCAATCCTAACTTGAGAGTTCGAGCGGTGAGGTCGCATAAAATCAATCTTGATGTCCGTATGGGTTCTTCTGATTGGAGTACGGGACATTGTTCGAAGAATTGGTTGTATTTTTGGCTAAGTTCAAATAAATATTGACACAGGCGATTTGGTAAGAGTTCGCGCTCGACTTCAGTAATAATCGTGCTTAATTGGAGTAGCTGCTTGGCTAGAGTTAGCTCTGCTTCTTCATTGAGTAAGATCGGTGCATTATCGTCGAGTTGGGCGAAATCGATACCACCTTTCCGACTGATGCTCTGCGGACGCGCATAAGCATACATCATATAGGGTGCGGTATTCCCGTGGATGGCGAGCATTTTGTCAAAACTGAACACATAATTGCTCAACCGATTTTGACTCAGATCGGCATATTTAATCGCGCTCAAACCAACAATTTTGGCACTATTCGCGATAAACTCGGGAGTTTCACGACGCTCTTCTGCTGCTAACCGCGATTCTAGATCGTTACGGAAGCGATCGATCGCTTCATCGAGCAATTCTTTTAATTTAATCGCATCACCCGATCGCGATTTAATTCTTTTTCCGTCTTCACCTAACACCAACCCAAATGGAACGTGAACGATTTCCACATGTTCGGGCACCCATCCCGCTTGTTTCGCTACTTGGAAAAATTGGGCAAAATGACCCGCTTGTCCGGAGTCGGTGATATAGATAATCCGATCGGCTTTGTCGGCTTGAATCCGATATCTAACAGCGGCTAAATCCGTAGTAGCATAATTATAACCACCATCGGTCTTCTGCACGATCAGCGGTAATGGATCGCCCTCTCTGTTCGTATACCCATCGATGAAAACGCACTGTGCGCCGTCGCTTTCGACTAATAATCCCGACTCTCGTAGATCGGTAACTACCGCAGGTAAATAGGGATTGTAGAACGATTCGCCCCGTTCGGTCAGTCGCACGTTCAAGCGATCGTATATTACCTGAAATTCTCGCCGCGATTGGTCGCAGAGCAGTTGCCAAGCTTTGCTACTTTCGGGATCTTTAGCTTGCAATTTGACGACTTCGTTTCGAGCAGCTTCTTGAAATTCGGCATCTTCATCAAACCGTTTTTTGGCTTTCTTGTATAGCTCGACCAAATCGCCCAAATCGAGCGCGTCGGCGGTAGTCAAAGCTTGGGGATAATTTTCCCGCAAGTACAGAATCAACATCCCAAACTGCGTCCCCCAATCGCCGACGTGATTGAGTCTGAGCACATCATGACCTCGAAATTCTAACACCCGCGCGATACAATCGCCCAAAATAGTCGATCGCAAGTGTCCGACGTGCATCTCCTTGGCGATATTCGGACTAGAAAAATCTACTACCACCCGCTGGGGGTGCGCTGCTACTGGCACTCCCAAGCGTTCGTTCGCACGCATTGTTTGGAGTTGAGTGGCTAAATAACTGGCTCTGACGATAAAATTAATAAAACCTGGCCCGGCGATTTGCGGCGGCTCGCAAACTGCGGTGACATCGAGATTATCAACGATCGATTGCGCGATTGCGCGTGGTTGTTGTCCCAATTTCTTGGCTAACCCCATCGCCATGTTTGCTTGATAATCGCCAAACTTCGGATTGCTCGACAGCACTAATTGCGGATCTGTCCCAGCATATTCGGCCCCCAACGCCGCGATTATCGCCCGATCGAGTTGAGTAGTCAAATAGGCGATCGTCGTGGGTTTCTCGCTGGATTTGGGTGCTGGGTTCGACTCGCTCGCCATGAAAATACTCCTAAAAATTTATTAATAACGCAAAATATCGCTCGGAGAAAATTTCCGAACCGATTGCTCAATTATGGAGGCGCACCGATTGCACCAAAGATAAATAACTTTTATCGTCGTAGCCGACGAGCGATGTTAGCGACAAGTTTGGCTAGATCGAGCTGTGACTCACACAGTGTAGAGCCATTCAGTTGGTGAGTGTAGCGACACCGATCTAGTAAACTGTGCATTTTTTAAAAACCAGCCGGACGGAATTTACCCCGGATCTTAAATGTATATCTGTTATAGCATTAAGTCCTCGATCGAGCAATAGTAGCGATTTGGATCGTCCCAGCTAGAGTCCACTCACCTAACTGTCACATCTAACTAAATTTTCCGCTCCATTAGTAGGTACAATCGCAGGTAACGATCGACAATTACCGGATCTAAATACTCATCCTCAAATTCCACCCACACGAAATCTTCAAACTAGATCGATCGGGATTTAGTTACTAGTAGCAAATATATCTACCCACCCCCATTACCCCACCAACTAATAGATCGGCCTATGTTGCCTGCGAAAACACCTACAGAAGCGAGCGGATTTAAAGCGCTACTCAAAAATCGTAATTTTTTACTCCTGTGGAGCGGGCAAATCCTATCACAGATTGCAGATAAGGTACTGATCGTGATGTCGATTGCGTTGTTACCGAGCTACAATATTCCAGTTAAAATTGCGGCATCTTCTAGTTCGTATTTGATGGTAGCTACTACTATCCCCGCAATTTTCTTTGGTGCGGCGGCGGGAATATTTGTCGATCGCCATCGTAAAAAGAAGATTATGGTTGTCGCCGATATTTTGCGGGGGTTGTTAATTCTCTTATTGCCGATATTGCCGAAGGAATTTGCGATCCTGTTACTGATTACTTTTGCTAGCTCGACAGTGACTCAAGCATTCGCGCCAGCCGAACAGTCCGCGATTCCATTGGTTGTCAAAAATGAGAATTTATTAACTGCAAATGCTTTATTTACTACAACGCAAACTGCTTCCTTAATTGTCGGATTTGCGATCGGGGAACCAATTTTGACGGCGGCAACTAATATTAGCAAAAATGGCGCACAGGAAATACTGGTAGCATCGCTGTATTTTGCCGCAGCCGGATTGGGACAGTTGGTGAAGATCGAAGAAACTTTAGATAATCGTCAAGATACTAAAAGAATCAATCCCTGGAATGAGTTAAAAGATGGGTTTAGGTATCTGCGGAGCAATAAGTTGTTATTAAATGCAATGATGCAAATAGCCGTGTTATCTTTTACGATCGCAGCTTTACCCGTGCTGGCAATTAAACTTACTGCCGAAGTCGGCTTAGAACCCAAGCAATTTGGATTTTTGGTGGCCGCAGCAGGGATTGGGTTAGTTTTGGGGGCGGGAATTTTAGGTCATTGGGGCAGTCACTTTCAACAAAAATCACTCCCCTTAGTAGGTTTTTTGGGAATGAGTTTGGTATTGGCAATTTTTACATTCGTTAATAATATCTGGATGGGTTTATTGTGTGGGGGAATTTTAGGATTTGGCGCGTCGCTAATCGCGGTACCGATGCAAACTCTCATCCAAGAAAAGACTCCAGAATCGATGCGCGGCAAGGTGTTTGGCTTTCAAAATAATGCTGTGAATATTGCTGTGGCGATTCCACTTGTTATCACTGGCCCACTGACAGATAGGTTTGGCCTACAGCCTGTTCTCTGGGGTATGAGTATCATCGTCACGATCGCGGGGATCTTGACATGGAAAGCTACTAGTCAAGTCTTAGAAGATGCTGTCTAAATTTCAGTTTTATCCTACCTAATAATGGGGAATACTGTATAAAGAAGAGATAGGTTGATCTTAGATAAACCTATCTCTTCTTTAATATAGGTAGATATAATTATTTATTAAATAGACAATGCCTGAAACCTAGTCGGTGGGCAGTGCCCACCCTACTAACTGACTATATTTCTCAACATCTCCTAAGGTTCGATAAATGTATCGACATTCCCATCAGGTTGGAGCAGTACCCGGATTTTTTGGTCGCTATTTCCTGCGACTGGCGAGACAATTTTTTGACCTGGCTTGATGAGTTTGGTTTGTTTGAGATAGTCAGTTGCAGCTTCACCTTGAGGGTTGACGCTCCGCACTACACCATTTTTGCCGTTAACATCAAGGACGTATTGGAGTGAATTTGTTTGGGTGGGATTGGCTTTCCATTTGCCTTGAAAATAGCGTTTGGCCTCTTGAAGAGACGAATTTTCAATTGACTCGGCACCTACTTGGCCGTTGCTGGCTTGAATGGGTCGATCGGGAACGACTTGTGGCGTTGGGGACTCACTACCTGTGATGTTATTGGGCGGTACGGGTTTCTCCGCTGATGACGGTTGGGGTGTAATTAGATTGGGATTGGATTTGTACGTCTTTGGCTCGATCGTGGGAGATGGGGTCAAAAATGGTACTGTTGAGGAGCTTGCTTGGGGTCTGGGCTTGGTGGCGATTTTTGGTTTGACTGACGAGTTGGTGACTTTTTTAGGAGTGTAAGGATCGACGATCGCGGGTGGAGTGACGATCGCGGGTGGATTGATGCCGCCACCAACTGGGGTATTTTGTGGGGGGATGGCAGTTTGGTTGGAGCGGGGGGTCGAATTGCGATCGCTAGGGAGATCTTGTGGCAGCAAAATCGGTTGGGTAGATAGCGATATATTGCCAGTATTAGTTGCCTTTGGTGTTGCTTTGGTCGATGGGTTGGTTTTTGTTGCAGCGACTGGAGTAGTTTTGCTGGTGGGAGTTGTCGGGATCTTGGTGCTAGGTTTAGCAGCAACAGGTGGTGTCGTTGTGACAGCGCTCGGGGCGCTACCGATCCCTCCTATCAATGGATTGCTGGGAGCCTGTGTGCCAGAGACGATCGCTGGCAATGTGGTGGTTCCAAGATTATTTTTGGCAATTTGCCCGCTCTGACTGCCAGTAGGTGCAGTAGGTAGCGTATTTTTGGGTGGTTGCACCGACTGTGCTTGCCAAGGTTTGGGCAGTGCCGCACTCGGAGCACCACTAGAATTAGTAGCGAGGGTGCCATCAGCGCCCGTACTCGAATTAGTTGGTTGTGAGCTTGTCGGGCGCGATCCGACTGGTTTTTTATCGCCAGTGCGATCGGCCGATAGCCAGTTCGGCATTTTTAGCGTCCCAGCCCACTCCTGGAAGGAATTATTCGAGCCGGAACCAAACAGTAATAATGGTGCGCCGACTAGGAGTGCGGCTGCCGCCGCCCAAGGGATCGCTGACATCCAGCCCGATCGAGAACGTCGCCGATAGTAGACAGGATTTGCTTCTGGCTCGGTGGTCATTCGGGGTAAATTGGGCAACCGCGATAGTGAAGCAGCAGTAGCTTCGGCCTCCGCTCGCTTGACCCCACCCGCAGCCAGCGATTGGGCATGGACTTTAGTACCACTTTGGCTGGTAGTTACTTGAGTTGCGACGTACTCATCTAAAACTGTCGCAAGATCGAATAATTGAATGGCTGATAAGATCTGGATCTCTCCAGACTCAGGAGTGGCTAAATCGCCGAGATGCAGTTGGTGGTCGAGCGATCGATTGCCACCCGTCAGATAGGGTTGTTTGGGTGTATTTGCTGCGGTTTCGGACTCATCCATAGCAGGACTGGGCGGGACGGAGCTGGGGGGAATCGATCGGGCGAGATCGCTTTGGGGCAGATTCTGGCGATCGCGTTGATTCATGAACCCGATTAATTTTGAGATTTTACCATGACCCGATTGTGTCGATCGGTCAGCAGGGGGAGTCTCTGCTGCGGTTTTGGGCTGGCTATTGCGCAGTCCTGGCAAATTTTGCATCAGTCCCGATGTTGGCGGTGTCGGGGGCTGTGCGGGCACCGATCGATCTCTCGGTGGGTCGATCTCCGTCAAATGCTGCGGCTGTGCTGGTGGGTGACTATCGGTGGTGGTTGGGATCGGAAACTTGGCGATCAGGTCGGCGATATAAGTGCTGACGATCGACTGGAGATTTTCTAATGACCGCAGATCGCCTTGTAAAGTAGTGCGCTCTAACTCGCCGCGATCGGGATGGTCGATCTCCAGCACAAAATTGCCGACATGCGGTGGCTGTTGCGAATCGAGGTGAGATAACTGCTTGGCCTTGCTACTTACTTTGAGGGTGCAAGTTGGCGCGGTATACGTGCTGGTTGGCGAGTTGTGAGATTCCATATCGATCTGAAAATAAGTATTTTAAATTTGAGTTGTCGAACTGGCTGATAAGTGAGATCTTTGTAATAGCGCGTTCCAAAGTCGCTTGTGACCTTTCGGGCTACTGTAAAATAACAGTTCGATTAGCACTCCGAGCGCAGCTTCAGAGAGAGTTTCAAAAGCTAAATCTGTCGGTTTGCCGCTGCGCTCTTGATATATTTTAAGAAAATTACTTATATAGTCGGCTAACGAGGGCGATTGCAGCGGTAGCTGACGATACTCGATCGTTTGTTCCCAATAACTAATATTGCGCCGGATGAGAGCCTGATACTCTTGGGCGAGATGACTGATAACTAATACTAATGCCCGGAGTTCTTTAACGTCAAGTCGTTGGAGTGATTTGGTTGGTGGCAACGACCAGCTATCGATCCACTCGGCCACGATCGACTCTAATTGCAAATCTCGGGAGGCTTGTCCGATCTCGATCTTCCCGATTTGTGTCAGTGCTACTAAGGCGATGGCGATTGTCTCTAAATTGTCGGCCATCCGTTCGATCTGAGCCGGATCGAGATCGGCATTCAGTAATAGATCGTCCCACTTGGCTGTTGATGCAGGCATCAGTTGAATAGATATCATGAAGATTAACTAAAGCCGAGAACACAATTCGCATTTACTAACAGTGCGGAAGCTCAAAACCCGTGGCGACTAACGATCGACGATTTGTTGTAGCAACGCGACGCGAACGGATGCTGTCTGCTCGACATTAGAATTATCCACTCTTAATATACTGAAGCATTTGCGGAGTAGATGTTTCGAGATCGGGAAGTCAATCTTACCGCTGGCACATCGAACTACTCGCGCATGTGACTTTCACCTAGAGTATGAAGGTTAGTTAAATATTTGTGTGGCAGCACTCATTGTATCATAACCGCCTACGTCTAACTAACCAAAATAGTTAGTGCCAAACAACCCCATGAGACTCGAGCGACCGAGATTTTGTTAACCGTTGCCGTAATAGCCACCCTACGCGATCGTGTCAGCTTTTGATAAAATATCTACACAGACTGTTCACCATAAACCGAATCGCTACAATCTTTGTTCGCGTAGCGTCTCGCATCGAGAATCGATAGTTACGCGGTGGAGTTGACTTTTTCCAATCAGAGCGAACTAACATGCCGGATAGTTGTCAGTGTTTTCAGCGCGATCGTGACGCTCTTGTCGCGTCATCGATGGCAAATCGCCGTCAATTTCTCCGCCATCTCGTCGGCGCGGGTGTGCTGGCAACAGCCCTGACGATCGATCCGGCGCTGGCCAGAGCCGAAAAAAAAGTCCCTAAGGCGCTCGTGCTCAGTTGTATCGATTACCGAATTTTGGAGGCAGAACGTTACTTTCTGTCGCTCCAAAATTTGGGAGGCCAATATGACTTTACGGCTTTGGCGGGAGCCTCACTCGCGCTCAGTGGCATGCCACATCAGTATGACGCTGAAGCATTTTGGGATCAATTAGATATCTCCTATCGGCTGCATCATATCCAGAAGGTGATCGTTCTCGATCATCAAGATTGTGCTGTCTACGAATATAAGATCGATCCCAGTCTCGCGAGTAATCCCGAATTGGAGCTGACAACTCACACTGAATATCTCAGTAAGGCTTATTGGGCAATTCGCGAGCGCTACCCAGAGCTGAATATCGAACTCTATTTCGTCAATCTCAATACCGAAGTCAAGCAAATCTCGCCCTTGGCAAAAGTGGTGAAGAGCGGATAGGGGATAGGGATCGGTGAACAGCTAACAGTGAATGGTTGCTTAGTCTCTGTCCTAGCCCCTAGCCCCTAGCCCCTATCCCCTAGCCCCTATCCCCTATCCCCTTTCTCCTATCTACTGTTCACTGCTCACTATTCACTGTTCCAGACACTAAAATGTTAATTCCCTCGTCAAATATGGCAATAATAAAACTGAAGCTACACTAGAAGATGCAAGAGTTTAGGACGTAGATCGCATCGAACTAATTCTCAATCCCACAGATCGGTATCAGGTGCAGGTAAAGGACATTAATAAACATATGCGTAACAGTTCCCAAGTCAAATCGAAGCGATTTTCTAAGTCATTGTGGCGACTAGCGGCTGGCTTGCTAATCGCTCAGGGAGTTGTCTGGGGCAGCCCAGTTCTAGCTAAAAACGATCCCAACACGCTCACTTACGGGGAACTGTTCAAGGAGGTAGATAGTGGATTGGTGTCGAAGGTAGAACTCGACCCGGCTACTAAGATTGCCAAGGTGACGGTAGTAGACACCGCTGCCAACAAGGCTCGGATCAAAGAAGTCGTGTTACTAGACGACAATTCGGAGTTGTTTAACAAGCTCAATAATAAAAATGTTGAGTTTAGCGTTCAACGTTCGGTGGATAAGAACGCAATTTTCGGTATTTTAGGCAATGTCTTACTCTTAGTCTTTGTAATTACAGTATTGTCAGCGATCGTCCGCCGATCGAGCAATGCTTCCGGACAGGCTTTGAATTTTGGTAAATCCCGCGCGCGATTCCAGATGCAGGCCAAAACGGGCGTGATGTTCGATGATGTCGCAGGGATTGAAGAAGCTAAAGAAGAACTGCAAGAAGTCGTAACTTTCTTGCAAGAACCCGAACGGTTTACTTCCGTCGGAGCCAAAATTCCCAAAGGTGTGTTGTTAGTCGGCTCGCCAGGAACGGGTAAAACCCTGATGGCTAAAGCGATCGCTGGTGAAGCTGGCGTACCCTTCTTTAGTATCTCTGGTTCGGAATTTGTCGAAATGTTCGTCGGTGTCGGCGCATCTCGCGTCCGCGACTTATTTAAAAAAGCGAAAGAGAATGCTCCTTGCTTGGTCTTTATCGATGAGATCGATGCAGTCGGTCGTCAGCGGGGCACAGGTATCGGTGGTGGTAACGACGAGCGGGAACAGACGCTCAACCAATTGCTGACCGAGATGGACGGATTTGAGGGCAATAACGGCGTAATTATCATCGCCGCGACCAACCGCCCCGACGTGCTCGATACCGCGCTATTACGTCCCGGACGATTCGATCGGCAAGTACAAGTAGATCCGCCAGATTATAAAGGTCGGCTAGCGATTCTCCAGGTACACATCCGCGACAAAAAAGTCGATCCCGCAGTCTCGCTCGAAGCAGTTGCGCGTCGGACTACTGGCTTTACAGGTGCAGATTTAGCCAACTTATTAAATGAAGCGGCGATCTTCACCGCGCGTCGTCGCAAGGATGCGATTACGATTTCCGAAATCGACGATGCGATCGATCGGGTAGTTGCCGGGATGGAGGGCAAGGTTGTCATGGACGGTAAGTTCAAACGCATGACTGCCTACCATGAAATCGGTCATGCGCTGTTGATTACATTGCTCAAAGAACACGAACCCTTACAAAAAGTCACCGTTTTACCACGCGGACAAGCGATCGGATTAACTTGGTCGACACCAAATGAAGAACAAGGTTTGGATAGTCGCGCCAAGCTCCTCGCGATGATTACAGTCAAACTGGGCGGTCGGGCGGCTGAAGAAATTGTCTTTGGGAAAGATGAAGTTGATTCTGGTGCGGATAGTGATATCCAAAGCTTGACTCGGATCGCCCGCTGGATGGTAACCCAAGTCGGGATGTCCGAACTAGGATTGGTTGCGATGAATACCGAGAACCAAGAATATTCCGAAGCCATTGCCGCTCAGATCGATCGTGAGGTCCGGAAAATCGTCAAAGAATGTCATAAACAAGCCCTAGATATCCTCCGATCGCATCGCTGGTTGATGGATATTTTGGCAGACATTCTCATCGACCAAGAAACGATCGATGGTGATGAGTTCCGCAAAATTGTCGATCGCGAAACTAACAAGCATCAAGCTACTCAAATTAAACCCGCTTTAGTAGCTGGATCTTGACGATAAAGCGCGCTCCCAGTGTCGATTGCGCGATCGCTCCCTGCTGGTTGGGGTTTCGATCGCATCGATCTAAACTCAACGTGAGTTCGGGTTAAGGATATTTGCTGATTTCGAGTCCCGGCGCTGATTGTGTCTTGTCTGGCTGTCTTGTCGCAGTTGTATCGGCGGGAAACTCCCTCACCAATATTGGGACGTTAGCAATCGGCGAATTTGTGGCGACATCAATTGCAGCGATTTTGCGAGTGCGACTGTCCACCTACCAAGATTTTACGCCCACAGATCGATCGGATTTCACACCCGATCGATCTGTGGGCAATTAATATTTATGCGCCGATGAATTTACCCCCGACTTGTGAGGTCGATAAAAAGTTTACGGATGGGATCTATGGTTATGAATATCGGCTCTATCACTGTCAACCGATTAAAGATATCGACTGAGATTCGGACATAATTATGCAGAATGATGAGATCGAATTGCGGATATTACGATATCTCGATGATGGATTTGAAAATAGCGATTATATAGCGGAGATCGTTACTGCATTGCCGTTACCAGAAATTTGCGATTTAATTTGCGAACTACTGAGATCTGAAGATTTCGAGACGATCGGTATGACAGGATTATTTTTGAGGGATACGATGTTAATGGGCAGACACAGTAACGATTGCACTGCATTTCGCGAGTATTTCTCAGATTCAACGATCGTCAAAACTTTGGAGAAATTGCTCTTTAGCGATAACTATTTTACGCAGTTAGAAGTTATTTATACGCTGGGTAAAACTTGTAGCTATAAGAGTAAATATGCTTTGCACCGGGCATTCGATCTATTTCGTGACTCCAATCCATTATTACTCGATCGACTGCTGTGTGAGATGCAGTGGTTGGGAGTAGAAGATCTGGAGCAGTGTATTGAATCGATGGCAACTAGTAATTCTAGCTATCTCACCCGCTGGGCAGCAGTAAGCAGGATAGCTCCAATCGGTGAGACGATCGATGATGGCATAGTGCAATGGGCAGAAGCATTACGTCACGATGATTGCGAGTTAATTCGACTTGAAGCAGAATATGAGTATCAGCGTGTACTCAAGAGTCTCCAGACATCAATATTATCTAAAGCCCAACAAAGACAACGAGCTAAAGAAATCACAAAAATTCAGCCGTTGCTATCCTTTCAATCTGTGAGTATCCAGTTTATGAAATATTTGTTCGATATTGGTTCAAACCATTATGAAGTGGCTGAACTTGAGAGTTTTGTGGACAAGTTATGGAAAGAACTTCAATATTCATAAACCCAGCGCCCTTGACTGTCGATCGACGATAAGATAGAACTCCTGAGTATCCAAAATCATTCCAGTTCGGCACCCACCCCGCAGCCCCTCCGAGGAGGGGAGTAAATAGTAACAATGCAATCACCCACCCTCGATACCGAACATCCACCCGAACCCAAGCTGATCGATGCTTGCGTACATTGTGGCTTTTGTCTTTCTACATGTCCTAGTTACCGTGTGTTGGGTACGGAAATGGATTCGCCACGGGGGAGAGTGTATATGATGGATGCTCTCAACAAGGGCGAAATCGACCTGACTCCTGCGGTTGTGAGTCATTTTGATAGTTGTTTGGGTTGTCTGGCTTGTACGACGACTTGCCCGTCAGGAGTGCAGTATGACAAGCTGATCGCGTCGATGCGTCCACAAATCGAACGCAATCATCACCGTCCGCTCGTAGAACGATTGTATCGACAATTCATTTTTGGGCTGTTTCCTTACCCCAATCGCCTGCGATGGCTGCTAATTCCGCTATTTGTCTACCAGAAACTCGGATTACAAAAACTCGTCCGCCAGACTGGGATAGTTGAAAAAATATCGCCACATTTAGCGGGGATGGAATCAAATCTCCCCGAATTATCCCTCAGTACGTTTCAAGATACACTCCCCGAATTAATTGCCGCACAGGGGACTAAAAGATATCGAGTGGGGATGATTTTAGGGTGCGTTCAGCGGTTATTTTTCGATCGCGTCAATCAAGCTACAGTTAGAGTCCTAACTGCTAATGGTTGTGAGATTGTCATCCCGCAACCGCAAGGTTGTTGTGCGGCACTACCACATCATCAAGGGCAAGAAGAACAAGCAAAAACTCTTGCCAGACAGACGATCGATAATTTTGCCGATACTAATGTCGATGTGATTATTATCAACGCTGCAGGTTGTGGACATACATTAAAAGAATATGGCGAATTGCTGCGAGACGATCCTGAATATCACCAACAAGCGATCGATTTTTCCGCAAAAGTTAAAGATGTCCAGGAATTTCTGGCTGAGATCGAATTAACTACTGAGTTATTACCGATTTCTAGCGAACGACTTACATTAGTTTATCAAGATGCTTGTCACTTATTACACGGGCAAAAAATTAGCATCCAACCTCGTAAACTCCTCAACCAAATCCCCAATATTCAACTTACAGAGCCACTAGATGCTGCGTTGTGTTGTGGTAGCGCTGGTGTATACAATATGCTGCAACCAGAAACAGCGAATGAATTGGGTAGACAAAAAGTAGCCAACTTGGTAGCTACTGGAGCGACAATTATTGCTTCAGCCAATCCTGGCTGCACGTTACAGATTGCTAAACATCTGGAGTTGCAAGGACATCAGACTAAAATCCTCCACCCGATCGAGTTACTAGATTTTGCTATCCGAGGAGTAAAGATTTAATTAGTAATTTTACTATCTGCCGAGCTGTGACTGGTAGTTGTAATCGATCGAATCTTATGATATCTTTCAAGCTATTCTCATTAATACAGATGACATAGATGGCCCCCCGATTTCTGCTCTCGACTACCATTCGCAAGTGTGCAAAATGTGATGGTTTGCTGATTCGATCTAGACGTAGCAAAAGACTAGATAAGATATTATCTATATTATTTGTATATCCTTATCGCTGTCAAACAGCTTGGTGTAAACATCGATGTTATCGTCTCGGTCGTGAATAATCGAATTATCAGGTGTGTAGAGGATAGCTGAAAAACAATTATCGATTTAGATATCCTCTAGATCCAATCAAACAACCAAAAATTCCACAATCGAAGACTTAAATCTGTTTTTTCGATCGATAATCCTAAATAAATCGGCAGCCAAAATACAAACGCCGCAGCAACGCCGAAGATTGTTGTCAACCCAACGATCTGTAAAAGTTTAGAACTGCTTCGTAACCATATATCTACCCACCAAGCTAAACCGACGATCGCAAATAAGACGGCACCCATATAATGGTAAATAAACAAGCAACGGGTAACTTTTAGCCATGGCAGTAAGTTTACAGCATAGTTAATCGCGATAAATATCGGCACACTTATTGCCTGAACGTTTAGTTCCCGTGTCGAGCTGCGAACTGACTCTTTGATAATCGACCAAAGTGAGACAAAAACTGTAACTAATGCCAACCACCATAACAGTGGATTGCCCATTGCATGCACGTCATAATAATAATTTGGCTTGTATTCTTTGAAATAGTAAGCTAAGGGACGAAAAAGTAACGGCCAAGTATACCAGTTGGAGCAATAAGGATGGATATCGCGACCGTTACCGACGTGCTCGTGATAATTTAAAATCGACCATTGTACGTCTAGAAAATTGGGCGTGGGATTTTGAATGAGGTGTGGAATCCATAACAGACTGTAAGCGATTGGCGGGATAATTACTAATGTCGCAAATATTTTAAACAAATCGATACTCGATAGTCTAATCAAGATGGAGTCGGGAAAATTCCAGTCTCGATCTGTACTGCGAACGAGTAATAATTGCTCTTTGAGTACTACATCTTTTGATACTATTCCGCGTAAGATTCTAGCTATTGCTAACAGTAGATAGATACCTAGTAAGAATGATAATCCATTCCACTTACAGGCGGCTGATGCACCAAAAGAAGTCCCCGCACCGACCATAAATAATAGTTGCCGTCTACCATTACTTCTACTAGCAATTAGTACGAGAAATTGGCCGAGTAATCCAAAAAATATTAAATAGATATTATTGAGTGCGTAGCGAGAATCAACGAGAAATAAACCGTCTAAACTAATAAATAAAGCTGCCAAAAATGCAAAGCTCAATCGCTGCGTAAGTTGATAAGCGATCGCGGCTACTAACGGCGGAATTAACGAACCAAATAAGGCATTCATCCACCGATAACTAAACGTCGAACGGATCGATCCGGTGAGGTCGTTGGTAGTCTCTCGACCGATCGGTAACATATCCCCAATCCAAATACCGATCGCAATTAAATATTGACTTAGTGGTGGGTGAGAGTTGAAGAATTTGGTATTAGTAAGATAATTATTAGCAAATTTTGCATAGTAAACTTCATCGAAGACAAATACATTAAATCGATCTAATCCCCAAAATCTTAAGGCGATCGACACTAAAAAGACAGTCAGCATCCCCCAAATTGCCAGCTTTTTATTCTGCTTATTGTCTAGATCTAATAACATCGATCGCTTAATTATCTTTATAAAGTTGTCAATAGAGCTTGACAGGTGCAAGTATGCCCACAACTGGCGCAATTGGTGTAGTCGATCGGTTACGAAGTTCGCGCTGATTCGACCGATAGCTGAAAAGGAAGTTGCCGATATTTAAGATAGTAGGCACCCAGGCTGAATAAAATAATTAAGAGCGCACCAATCCCCAAGGGATTTGGCAACCAAAAAACCGCATCGATATGATTTAATTTTCCTGGCTGGAGTTGCCAATTTATCTGACGATCGGTTACATTTTTAGTACCCACGATATCGGTCGCTCGATCGCTACTTTTTATGCCCCAAGGACTGCTCAAGCTAAAATCTAAATCGACAGAATTTACTGCAGTAATTGCCACATTCGGATCGATCGATTTAACAGCTAGCGAACGCAGATCGATGTCATAAGTGAGATGATTTCGGACTACCAGGAAGAAATTATTTTGCTCGAGCCAAAGTTGCGAGTTGAATTGAGATCGAGTTTCTGGAGGTGTCGGCTCCGGATTAAAGTATCGATTTATTTTAGTAACTAGTTCCCGAGCGTTATGAAACGGAATGATGACTGTGAGTTCGCGATCGCTAACTCGCTCGATCCGACCTGCTGCGCGATTGGTACGTTGCTCGATACTTGCCAGCCACGAACGAACGGCATCTCGATTGAAACTATTTAACTCTTCGCCGAGCTGAATATGCTCGATAATTTCGCCATGATTGAGACTATAAAAATTGATTCCAGTTTCATATTTAACACAACCAGATAGTGCGAAAGCGAGCGCGATTGCCAAGACAAATCGCCAGCTTGCACGTTGTCTAACGACGATCGTCAATTGTCGAGCCATCGAACTCAACCATCGATTAATAAAATTAACAAACTTATTTTCGCCCACGATGATGTTCATGTTAGTTACCTCGATCGTTATCGATCTTATCAGAAATACCCCCGACCCAGATCGGTTCGCTCGCCAAGTTGCGACGCTCTACGCGCGTCGCGATACAATGAGAGAATATTCCGCTCCACATTAATTTTTTATAGTCGCATGACCGTAGCTACCCCGACTAAAATCCAATATGAAGCCGTCATTGGGTTAGAAACTCACTGTCAACTCAATACTGCTACCAAAATTTTTTGTAACTGTTCGACTGAATTTGGTTCTACTCCCAATCATAATATCTGTCCCGTCTGTACGGCGATGCCTGGGGTATTACCCGTCCTGAATGAGAAAGTCCTCGAATACGCCGTCAAAGCTGGCTTGGCGCTCAATTGCCAGATTGCTGCTTATAGTAAGTTCGATCGCAAGCAATATTTCTATCCCGACTTACCGAAAAATTACCAAATCACCCAATTTGACTTACCCATCGCCGAACACGGCTGGGTAGAAATCGAAATCCTCGACGAAGCTGGCATCCCTACCCGCAAAAAAATCGGCATCACGCGGATGCACATGGAAGAAGATGCCGGGAAACTAGTTCACGGTGGTAGTGACAGATTAGCTGGTTCGAGTTACTCGCTGGTAGACTACAATCGCACTGGCGTTCCTCTCGTCGAAATCGTCTCCGAACCCGATCTTCGGAGTGGGATCGAAGCAGCTGAATACGCCCAAGAAATTCGCCGCATCATCCGTTATTTGGGCGTTGGCGATGGCAACATGCAGGAAGGTTCCCTCCGCTGCGATGTGAATATTTCCGTTCGTCCAGTGGGACGAGTGGAGTTTGGGACGAAGGTAGAGATCAAGAATATGAACTCGTTCAGTGCCATTCAACGCGCGATCGATTATGAGATCGATCGGCAAATTACCGCAATCGGCAATAGCGAGCCAATCTTCCAAGAAACTCGCCTGTGGGAAGAAGGCACCCAACGCACGATTAGTATGCGGAGCAAGGAAGGTTCCAGCGATTATCGTTACTTCCCCGAACCTGACTTAACCCCAATGGTATTGGCAGATAGTCAAAAGGCAGCCTGGAATGCTGAATTACCCGAACTACCCATCGCCAAGCGCCACCGCTACCAAGACGAACTCGGTTTATCTGCCTACGATACCCGCGTCTTGACAGACGATCGCTCGATCGCTGAATACCTCGAAGCAGCAATTACCGCTGGTGCGGATATCAAGCAAGCGGCAAACTGGGTCATGGGCGACATTACCGCCTACCTAAAAAATCAAAAAATCGGCGTACAAGAGATCGCACTCACTCCCACGATTCTGGCAGAATTAATCGGCCTGATCGACAATGGCACCATTAGCGGTAAAATCGCTAAAGAAATTCTGCCCGAACTGTTCGATCGCGGCGGTTCCGTTAAAGAACTCGTAGAAAGCAAAGGTCTGATCTCGATTTCCGATCCTGCCGAATTAGAAAAAATTATCGACGAAATTATTGCTGCCAATCCCAAAGAATTGGAACAATACAAAGCCGGTAAAACTAAACTCTTAGGTTTCTTTGTCGGTCAATTGATGAGACAAACAAGCGGACGTGCCGAACCTAAATTGGCCAATCAAATCTTAGGTAAAAAGCTCAACAGTTAATCGATATCAACCCACATTCGGCTAGTCCAAGCGGTCGAAAAATAATTAAAACGAGGCAATAGGGATTGTAGCAATTTATTCTCGATCGATTCTCAATAAGTCAAGGTTGATGACAATACTCGATCGAACGCTCAAACCCGATCGATTGGCGACAAGTGTCGCTAGGCAAGGATTCTTGCTTTAATTATTTTTTAGACGATCGAAACAGCGGAATGTGAGATCGATGTTGTCCTTAGCATCTTTGTATCTACTGGCAACGTTATATAGCAGTTCTCATCCTAGTGAAGGGCATTATTAGTGGTTTTAGTGGCTAGTGGCTGGTGGCTAGTGGCTAGTAAATGTACCTCATTCGATTGGGAACTGGTTCTGGATACTTTATTCTACAAACAACTAATAAAAAGTGAGATGCTCCCGATAGGTTTCCTGTAGCTGAGCCGATAGGGTCGATCTCTTGATACTTTCGCAGTAGGAGTATTGCATAGACAGCTGAAGCTCGATCGTTGAAGGTTAATATATTATGTGCCGTAGATCGATCGAAGATATTAAACCTTAATGAAAACTCATTTTAACAGCGCTATGGCTCGCGATCGGCGTTTGCTTTATCGGGCTGGGTTAGTCGATCCTCCGCAATGTCATCTCCAACCGACGCAATTAGCCTCAAAGTTCTAGTCTTTAAACTACATCCACTTTCCCCATGTTCGATAGTCTCAATCCGATTTGGTTATTTCTTGGCGGTGTTGTTTTGCGCTATGGGGGCGACTTGCTCAAGATGGCGATTCAATTTGGATTGCAACGATTGGCTTGTCAGGTGACGATTGCGGATACCAATCCGATTTATAGTGCTGTCTGTTGGGAGCTAGAACGGACGGGTAAAGTTTATAATTTTAGCGAATTAATTTACACAGCTACACCACTAGTCCCACCCGCGATCGAGTCACCAACGCTAAAAACCAGGCTGCAACCGCGCAATGGCTGGATTGGCTTGAGTTACAAAGGTGCATATTTGGCAATTCGCCGTCATGATTTCAAAGTTACCGATTTACAAAATACCCAGTTAATCACGCTCGTGACATTACGCTCTTGGCAACCGCAGATGTTGGCATGGCTCTCGGCGCTGGAAGCAAATTACAATCTTGAAGCACCGCTCACAGTCCGGCTGATCGGCGGGACGATTTCGATCGTGCGTACCCAAACCAAACGCCGTCGCGAAACTTTAGCCATCGATGCAAAGGTAGAAAGCGAACTCTTTACCGATCTCGATCGGTTTTTAAAAAGTCGGGATATTTATCGTCAACGGGGGATTCCCTGGCGACGCGGATATCTCCTCTATGGCCCCCCAGGTACGGGCAAAAGCTCGCTGATTCAAGCGATCGCCAGTCATTACGATCGGCAGCTCGTATCGCTCTCCCTGACCGATATGGACGATAGTGCGCTGCTCCGCGCTTGGTCGGAAATTACCGCTACTTCTGTTATCGCACTCGAAGATATCGATAGCGTCTTCGAGGGTCGCCGTTCCTTGGGCGCGCTCTCATTTAGCGCTCTGCTCAATACCCTAGACGGCGCAGGCGCAGTCGAAGGCAGCATCGCTATCCTAACTACCAATCATCGCGAACTGCTCGACCCTGCCCTAATTCGCCCCGGTAGGTGCGATCGCGAATTCGAGCTAGGTTATCTGACTGCTGAAAGTTGCGCGAAGATGTTTGAATGCTTTTTCCCCAATTCCGAACTCGCCACAGCAGTCGCGGATAAATTGGGTAATTATCTAGTTGCACCTGCTGCATGGCAAAATTATCTTCAAAGTCAAGATGATGCCGATCGAGCGGTAGAAAATTGTAATTTTGCTAAGCTCCAAGCGATCGATGATGAATTAAAAAAGTTTTAAATATCTAAATCTCGAGCGAGATTATGACTGCTCAGACTCACTTTCAAGCTGTGATGGAATGTCCGTGGTAAGACGATAAATCACCTGTGTTTGGAGCGACCAGTATTAGGATTTGTTATCACTCTATCTGAACCAAACGATTTACCAATCTCTAAATTTAAGGTGTCTACATGACTGAAATAAACAACCAACCCATTGCACCGATCGAACCAGTTATCGATAATTACTTCGGTACAGATGTAGTAGATAACTATCGCTACATGGAAAACTTCAAGGATCCATCAGTACAACAGTGGGTAAGAGCTACGGCTGACTATACGATCGAGACTCTATCACAACTGCCAGGACGCGATGCTTTTGTCGATCGCATGAGGGAATTAGATGCTTCGGTTCCCGCCAAGGTATATGGCATCCGGCGGCTAGCTAATGGCAACATTTTCTATCTCAAGATCGATTCACAAGATGATGTCGCCAAACTCCATATGCGATCGAGTCTGGATAGTCCAGAAATTTTATTGGTAGATCCCGACAGATTTCGCCAGGAGACTGGCAGTACTCACGCTATTAATACATTTAACCCATCAGGGGATGGCAAATATGTCATCTACTTAGTTTCCGCCAACGGTTCAGAAGATGCTTCGCTCTATGTGCTGGACACTCAAACATTACAGGACATCGATGTACCGATTTCGCGGACGGTTGAATCAACTTGCTGGTTGCCCGATAACCGATCGTTTTTCTATCATCGACTCCAAGAGATGAAAGAAGGAATCGCGGCGATCGAAAGATACCAAAACAGTCAAACCTATTGGCATCGGCTGGGTACAGAACTAGAACAGGATCGAGTTGTCCTCCAGCATGGAAGCGCACCATTAGAAGATACTTCGCCGACTGTTTGGCCATGTATTACCTGCGTATCGTCTGGCTATGCGATCGCGGTTATCTTCAATGGGACGCAGCGAAATATCGATGCTTATGTTTCAACGATCAATTCACTCAGCCAAAATGCACCAAAATGGATAAAAATTTGTGATGCTGCTGATGAAGTTAAGAGTTTTACGGCACATGGATCAGATCTATATTTACGAACTTCTAAGAATGCCGCTCGTTTCAAGATTATCAAAACTTTCTTGACTAATCCCGATCTAGCTGCTGCTAAAACCGTGTTGGCTGACGGTGATTCAATCGTCAGGAGTATATTTGCGGCTAATGATGCGTTGTATGCGATCGCTACAAAAAACGGAATTGGTAAGTTAATTCGGATTACTTATGATGGTAAAGTAGATTACCTAAAACTACCATCTGATGGAGCTGTCAATTTCCTGAAAAATGACCCTCTTGCAGATGGAATTCTCATCAGCATCAAAACTTGGACAAAATGTGAGAGCCACTATGAATACAATCCCACGATCGATTTATTGGCCGATTTAGAATTGCAGCCTAAGGGTAAATATTATGCTCCCCACGATTTAGTTGCGACAGAAGTAACGGTCAAATCTCATGATGGCACGATGGTACCACTGTCAATCATTCACAAAAAAGGGATGAAACTAGATGGTTCAAATCCCTGTTTGTTGACGGGCTATGGTGGTTATGGTTATTCATTCGACCCCTTCTATCTACAGATTCAATGTGCTTGGTACGAGCGCGGGGGGATATTTGCGATCGCGCATGTGCGTGGTGGCGGTGAGAATGGTGAAGAGTGGTATCGAGCTGGATTTCAACAAACGAAACCAAATACCTGGAAAGATTTTATCGCCTGTGCCGAATATCTAATCGAGGAAAAATATACTTCACCAGCCAAACTAGCAGGTGAAGGTGCAAGTGCTGGCGGCATCTTAATCGGTAGAGCAATTACCGAGCGTCCCGATCTGTTTGCCGTTGCCATTCCACGGGTAGGTTGTCTGAATGCAGTCCGACTTGAGAGAACACCTAATGGTATACCTAATATTCCTGAATTTGGTAGTTGTGAGATTGAAGCAGGTTTTCAGGCTCTCTATGAAATGGATTCATTTTTACACGTTCGGGATGGGATCGATTATCCAGCGATGCTAATTACGCATGGGATTACCGATCCGCGTGTCGAGCCGTGGCAATCAGCCAAGTTTGCTGCCAGAGTTCAAGCTGCATCGGCAAGTGGTAAACCTGTGTTACTACGGATGGATTATGAAGCAGGGCACGGCATTGGCTCGACCAAAACCCAGTTGATTCAGGAGCGTGCCGATATTTTCGCTTTTATGATGTGGCAATTTGGGATGGAGAATTAATGACCTCGATCTAATTGGACATAATTGGTTCATTATTTAGATCGACTGGTGACTTACTTTAATGTGAGTTCGGGTTAGGGATGTCCACTTAATGACTCCTAGCTTCGTTTCTGAACCGCCCTCAAATGAATTTGCGGATGCGCGCTCCTCGGCTTTGCCGAGGGTTTAGCGCACCAAGCGAGGGCTAGCAGCAAAAGTTCTCTGACGAGAACTGCCACATCGGTTAGTTCGTTGAAACGAACTTGAGCTATTAGCCCGTTGGCGTAGCCTTTCGGAACGAAACACTTCTAGTTCAGGGCGGGGTTAGAACGAAGCAAAATGAATTTTCTTCTCCCGAACTGACGTTACTTTAGTTCAGTCACAATCTTGGGGATTGAGATCGATCGTATAATTACTCTCGATCGAATAAATGGATAATTATGACTAAATATGTGATGTGGGGTAGTTATTGCGAGGATGTCGTTAATCAAAGAACGCCTTACCGAGAAGCACATCTGGCTGGATTGGCACAACAAAAAACCGATGGGATCTTAGTTACGATCGGCCCAACAAAAGATTTGACTAAGGTTTTTGGGATTTATGAAGCGAAGGATGAACTTGTCGTTCGTCAGTTGGTTGAAGCCGATCCCTATTGGCAACATGGCATCTGGACAGAATATCAAATTAAAGAGTGGATTCAAGCGATTTAGAATATTGGATTGAAAGGCATCAATTACAAACAAAGTCCGCCTAGGCGGACTTTGTTTGTATCGCTGCGATTAAAATTACCAGCATTGCTTTAATTAGGGTTGAATAATCATTTACCCAAAACTTCTTTAGCAACCGATTGATACTTAGACCAGCCAAATTGGGCGCGGGGGTCGTTGTAATCTCTGATGATGACTCCTCGACTGGACGAGCGCTCGAATGCGACTAGCAGCGGAATATCGACAGTAAACAGCGGCAGTTTAGCTTCTTCGAGGATCGCTCTAGCATTGCGTCCGGTTTTAGTCCGCGAGTCTACTTGCGTCAGCAGCACTTTATATTTGGCACCCCAGCCTTCGAGCAATTCTACCGACTTGATCGTAGTATCGATATCGAGGTGATTTGGTGTGGTAGGGATAATCAGGAGATCGCTACTAGCTACCAAATCTTTTAACTCGTCTTGTTCGGGACGCGCTTGGGTATCGGTGATAATGTGTGTGTACTTACCAATCACTGCCGTAGCACCAGCTTGCGATGAGACTGTAAAGGGTAATTTATCTTCGCGCGACCAAACCAATGCCGAACGGTTGCGATCGGCATCGATGAGTAATGTAGGGGCGTTTTCTTGAAGGCAGGCAGCAAGGTGAATCGATGTGGTCGTCTTGCCGACACCACCCTTGAGCGCAGTAATGGTAATAATCATCTACTAACTGGGATAGCATCCTGAGTTCTAGCATTACTGTAGGCGGTTCGGCGCATTAAAAATCGACCCCTTAACATAAATTAGGGAGTCGATCGAGTTTTAAATATTTTTTGTAAAATCTACAGAGAGGAGAGGATTCGAACCTCCGTTGGGTATAAGCCCAAAGCTGATTTCGAGTCAGCCACCATCAACCACTCGGACACCTCTCCAGGTATGCCAATTTTCAAATTGTACACCAATTTCGATCGAAATGGCACATCAAATATTAGTTATTTTAATAGCCGTAAACCATTAATTCCTGATTTTTAGCTATTTTTCATGCGTTTGAGTTCTTCTTGCAGCGCTTCTACCTGCTTTCGCATGTCGCTGATATTTTCAGTCGAGCCAGATGGTTTGGTAGCTTCTTCGCCTTCTGAGACGATTTCGATCCGGCGGGGTTCGCGATCTTTCATCGGTCGATCGGCAGTAGTACTATCGGATTGGTTGAGGTTGGGTTGTTGAGCCGATTCAATCATATCGTTGACCATTTTCCGAGCTTCCTCAGTGGTAATCTCGCCCTTGGCGACCATCTCATCGGCAAGCTTCTGTGCTTGTACTCTCAATCCTGAGATCTTCTCACCAGCCTGTTCGCCAGCAGAAGCGGCCAAACCGACACCAAGGTAAAATGCTTTTTGAACGATATCGCTTAGACCAGCCATAGTTAACTTCTGAAGTGATTGTATTAGTGTTGTTCGCTCTATCTATTTACTAAGATAAACGACAAAACTAGCGATCGACTATGGGTCTGAGGGTACGGTTTGCCGATGTGTAGCGAAATTCGGCACCGATAGCTTGAGTCTAGAAAAAATTTTAAGATCCGGATTCCACGCCTGTCACAAGCATCCCTATTGCTGCTACCTTCCAGTCCTGACAAGATTTAGGCGTTACAACCGCGCGGGTCCAGATCGATCTTTATCATAGCATGAATCTTACTGGTTCGATCGTCAACACAATGCTATTTTTTACAGTGTGGGTTGGCGTTGCCGTCTATTCGATCTGAGAAAAATTTTAAGATTCGGAGTTCGCGCCTGCTGCAAGCATCCTGTGTTGCTGCTAGTTTCGGCTATCTGACAAGGTTTAGGTGTTACGACCGCACGAGTCCAAATCCGACCTTTAATATAGCATAAATACGATTTCAATCACCCAAGACAATTCGCCATTCATGCAATTGATAAGTAACGCAATGATGTTTGACCAGGGGATCGGCGGCAACAATTAGTTCCGCTTCAGCTAGCGATGTCGCCTGAAATAACATCATCCCGCCACCGCGTTCTCCCCAATATCCAGTTTTGGCTTGATGGCCACGATCGATTAAATCTTGGACATAAGCTTTGTGGGCTGGTACGTATCGATCGAATTCCGGCTTGGGCACGATTCCAGTTTCAATTTTGACAAACCAAGGCATTCGGGAAAGTTGGGGAGGTGTGATATTTAGTGAGGTGCGGAGATCTTACCCACCCCACCCTAATTCCTACGGAAAGGCTTCGCCAACGGGCACCCCTGTCTTGAAAAGGTGCTCGAAGGGTGGGGAAACCCCAAGACCTAATGGTCTAATGGTCGGGTACCCGACCAAAAGGCTAGCCGACCAAATGCACTTTTCGCTCCCAGGAGGGGAATTTTCTAGCCACTAGCCACTAATCATCGACAGTGGGAGGAAAATTGTCAAGACTTCGCCTTGTTGGGGGTGTTGGCGGACGATGAGTTTACCGCCGAGGAGTTGGAAGAGATTTTTAGTCACATTCATATTGAGGCTGAGATTGCCTGTTTCGGGCTGAAATGTGAGCAATTGACCGATAGCGTAAGCGCTGCCTTTGCAGGTCGAGTGGCGTTTATTTGGGGCGGAATGTTCGCATTCGTCGGTTTCAGGTTGGGATTGGAGTTGGAGCTTCAGTCTGTCACCGACGGGGGTGACTTCGACTTGGATGCGACTGCCAGAAGGAAGATTGCGGGTAAAGTTTTCGACCAATCCCGTGAGGACTCGATCGAGGATCGTCGGATTGCTGACGACGGCGGGAAGTTTGTGCGGAATATCCACCGCTAAGTCGAGATTGCGACGTTCGGCTTGTTGTTGCCACTGGGGTAGGCTTTTTTCCAAAAGTTGAGTAATCGACATGGTAGTCAAATCTACTGCTTGAGATGGTTGGGTAGTTGCCAATTCTACCGCGCTGAAAATCAGCTCCATCCGATCGATTTGTTCGGTACATTCCCGATCGATCGCACCCAAGCGTTTGAGAACTCGTTGCGATAAATCTGGTTGACGCAACAGTAGCCGGGTCATCGTCCGAATGGTCGTCAGTGGCGTGCGAATTTCGTGCGTGAGTGCCTGGAGTAATTCTACATCGGCAGCAAGTTTTGCCGGGACTTCCGTTGAATTTACTTTCGCGGTGGTGGGTTGTTCGACAGGGGCGATAGTGACTGGTTGGTGGTGGAGCAGATGTTGACCGAATGCCATCACCCAGCGATAATCGGGAGCGATCGGGCTAAATCTTGCTGCTAATTCATCGATATAAGATAAATGATGCGGGGCAGTCAGCATCAGCCGCCCGCGTAAAGATTTCCAGGCCATATCCAGATCGTCAGGATCGAAGGAAAACTGACAGCGCAAAGTGCCATTTTCTTCCCCTAACACAACTACCAGACTAAAGTGACTGGTGAGCACGAGACAAAAACGTTCGTCAGCGAGGGGATCTGTCGGGAGTAGCTCAATCGGGAAATGATGTGACTGCGAAGCTCGATCGTGGAGGCCAGTAGACTTGCATGGCAGCAGGCGCTGGTTTTGGGTGTGTGCGGTTGTAAAGGTAATAGTTTGGAGTTGCGAAACGAGTGCGGGATGACCGAACAGCGGTAATGGTGCTGTCAGCAGCAATCCTTCGATCGTTGTTTCTTCACTCAGATCGGATATCCCCAACGGACTGGGCAATGCTTGTAATAACAAAGTTTCGACAGAGGCGATCGCACTTTGCCATTGGTTTTGGGCTTGGAGCGGTGATGCTTGTGCGTCGGGCTGCGGCTGGTTCTCTGGGGCGCGCGCCTCGGGAACCAACAGATCGATGCCTGTCGGCTCTGCCTTGGCTAAAACTTCACTCAATGTTGGGAGCAACCACTTTCTGACCACAACTATACCCGATCGCTAAATATCACACTTAGAGGTTAACGGATCTAGTATCGCTAACTGAAGGTGTAAAACCGAACTGGGTCAGGCGAATATCCGTCGATCGGCTTGAGAACTATCTGTAATTATCCTTTCCTAATCGATTTTGATGGAGCAGTTCGGGCAAGACGATCGATCTGGCAGAATTGCTGTTATACTAGTACATTGTGGCTTTTTTGCCTACCAAAATATTAAATATTAGTCAAATCGAGCGGATACAAGTATGACAAAGCGTACTCTCGGCGGTACTAACCGCAAACAGAAAAGAACATCTGGGTTCCGTGCGCGGATGCGATCGCGCACCGGACAAAAAGTGATCAAAGCCCGCCGAGCGAGAGGACGGCATCGTTTATCTGTATAGATTCGTGCCTATAGATCGATAAGTAGCAACTCGTGTCATTGCCCAAGCCCCATCGACTCAGACGCAGGCAAGATTTTCAAAAGGTTTATCAGTATGGCAAAAGTCATCATGGAGTGCATTTGACACTTAAATGCATGCGCCATCAGCCAAACTCTACTACTGAGAATCTACCTGCTACCCGTTTTGGGATCTCTGTTAGCCAAAAGGTAAGTAAAAAAGCTGTAGCCCGTAACTTGCTCAAGCGACAGATCAAAACCGTACTCCGTCTGCTGTTGCCGCAGATTGCGAATGGGTGGTCGGTAATTATTGGAGTCCGACCTTCAGCCCAAGGGTGCGAATATGTCGAAATTTTGCGAGAATTAGAGCAGTTATTGAAAGCCGCAGAGGTACTTGATGGGTATTAAGGAAGACACATTTTATGAAGGCGGCCCGCATGTAGGGGATTTAATATTTAATTTATTTTTAGCGACATTTATAATTTTCATTCCCTTAACCATTGGCTCGATCGTTAGAGCGATCTGGTTGCGTTATAACATTACCGATCGCCGCGTTTCGGTTGTCGGTGGTTGGATGGGTAAAGATCGAACCGATATCGTTTATTCGGAGATCGTGGATGCCATTACCGTCCCGCGTGGGTTAGGATTTTGGGGAGATATGGTGATCGTCCTCAAAGATGGTAGTAAATTGGAGTTACGCTCTTTACCGCGCTGTCGAGAAATTTATGATTATATTAACGAGCGGGTCATCGCTAAAAATGGTGTACCTTTGCTTAGCGTAACTGAAAAGGCCGAAGCTGAGGCTCAAACCTCCAAGTTGAGTGCCTAATTTAGGGGATAGGGATTAGGGGATAGGGATTAGGGGCAAGAGATAAAATCGATCGCTCCAGCCAATAACCAATAACTAATAACCACAACCAATAACCACTTTATACAACCAGCTAGTTGACTGACAATGGACTTTGGAATCGGATTTATATCCAACAATATAATGCTGCCGATCGTAGATTTTTTCTACGGCATCGTGCCCAGCTATGGGTTAGCCATCGTCGCGCTGACTCTCGTAATTCGTTTCGCACTCTATCCGCTGGGTGCAGGTTCGATTCGCAATATGCGAAAAACCAAAATCTCGCAGCCATTGATGCAGAAACGGGTCAAAGAAATCCAGCAGAAGTTTAAAGATGACCCGACCAAGCAGCAGCAGGCAATGGCTGATGTTTACAAAGAGTTTGGCAATCCGCTAGCTGGTTGTCTGCCAGTAGTCGCCCAAATGCCCGTCCTGTTTGCGCTGTTTGCGACTTTGCGCGGCTCGCCATTTTCCAATGTCGATTACAATGTCAACTTGCAAGTTGTCCCTGCCGAACAAACGGCGCAGATTCAACCACAAGTATTTACGAGCGAACCCCACAATATCTACTTCAATACCAATATTCACGCGCCAGTGATTGCGGACATCCCCACCGGGAACGTTTTGAGTGTGGGAAAAACAGCACAAGTTGAATTTAAAGGTGTCGATGGTAAGCCGTTTACTGAATTAGCAGCTCAGTATCCCGACTCCAATCTCACTCCCAATTGGACGATAACCAAGGGGAGCGAAAATGTAAAAGTGACCGCTGACGGTCGAATTGAAGCGATCGCACCTGGTGATGTGACCCTCAAAGGTACGATTCCAGGGATTGCAGCGAATACTGGATTCTTATTTATCGACTCGCTCGGTCACGTTGGCGCGATCGATCCTGACGGTAAAATCCACTGGGATATCATCGCGATGATCGTCTTCTTTGGCTTGAGTCTATATGTCAGCCAAAACTTATCTGGGAGCGCATCGACAGCTACAGCATCAGACGATCCCCAAGCTCAACAACAGCAAGCAGTCAATAAATTTACGCCCATAATTTTTTCGGGGATGTTTTTATTCTTCCCCCTACCTGCTGGTGTCCTAATGTACATGGCGATCGGTAACGTGTTTCAAATGGCTCAAACCTACTTTGTCAATCAAGAACCACTACCACCAGAATTACAGAAGTTGGTAGAGCAGCAAGAACTAGAAAAAGGCAAAGACAGCAGCGAACGCGAACAATTACCCTTTGAGAAGCCTAAGTCGAAGAAGAAAGCAACTTAAAATAGTGACTAGTGGCTAGCGATGCGCGCTCCTCGGGTTCCCCGAGGGTTTAGCGCATCAAGACAGTGGTTAGTGACTAGTCACTAGAAAGTGGATGCTCGATCTATCACTTTCTAGCCCTGCATTACCCTTAATCCTATTCCCTAACCCTTATGACGATCGACCAACGTTTAGACCGTGGCAAGCAGTGGTTGGAGCAACTACTGGAACTATCAGGCATCACTGCAACTGTCGATACCGAACAACCAGAAGGGTTTAGTTCGCCCAACTACTGGCTGAAGATCGATCGCGAGTCACTTACTCCCGCACAGGTAGAAAGTTTGATCGGTAGCGATGGCGTGACGATCGATGCGATCCAGTATCTCGCCAATGCGAGCCTGAATATTCATCAAGCAGCCGATCTTCAAGCCGGATATACGATCGAACTAGATGGCTACCGTCAGCGCCGCGCGATCGAACTCAAAGCTATCGCTGATGAAGCTGCCAATCGCGTCCGCGAAACTGGAGCGGAAGTCGTTCTGCAACCGATGTCTTCAGCCGAACGCCGCCAAATGCATACGTTCTTCGATAGCGATGCTAGCTATAGCGATCTATCTACCTACAGTCGCGGGCAAGAACCCGATCGACGCTTGGTAGTTCAATTAGCTCAAGCCACAACAACGGAAGAATAGGTAATAGGGAATAGGGGATAGCGATTAGTAAGATTTTGTTAAGCTAATGCCTATGCAAAGCAAATATCCACGCAAAGATTGCTTTATTATTTTCCCGCTTATACGCTGTTAATTAGAGTAACCCAAGTTGCTACCTATAACCTAAGCGGTTAGAAACCGCTCCTCGGAATGCAAAGTCCGGTTGTTGCCGCTCGCGGCAAAAGCCTGCCTTCGCGGACTAATAAACTAGTCCGCGAAGCGAAAAGTGCATTTGGTCGGCTAGCCTTTTGGTCGGCTCGCCGACCATTAGACCAGTAGGTCTTGGGGTCTCCCCAAGTAGAGCACCTTTTCAAGACAGCGACGCGCGCTCCTCGGGTTCCCCGAGGGTTGAGCGCGTCAAGACAGGCGGACTTTGCAACATTAGCCACGATTTGCGATTCGCGCTCCTCGGGTTCCCCGAGGGTTTAGCGAATCAAGACACAATCGTAGGCATTCTATTAGGTAGCAACTTGGGTTAGAGTAGACGCGAGTGTAATGGCAGCGATCGAGACAAGCTAATGCCTGCGGCTTCCAAACCCCAATTTCCAGCCCCTATCCCCTATCTCCTCATTGTCAGATGGAACCAATCTACATTCCCCACTTAATCCCGCGACAAGATAAAACTTTAGAGATTGTCGTCGATGGAATCATTCCAGAGTTTGAGACGCTTACGCCCGTGCGTGGCAAGATAACAGTCAGACACGGTGGGACATTTTTAGATGTGTCCGCTCAAGCCGAAACGATCGTGACGCTCACCTGCGATCGCTGTTTGCGCCAATATAACCATAAACTGCTATTAAATACCTCCGAAATCATTTGGTTGGATGCCGCTGCTGGCGAACCATATGATGGGCCGATCGAAGTTCACTCCGATATCGAAGAATTGGTCGAGTCATTACCGCCAGACGGACATGTTCAGCCGGATACTTGGTTGTACGAGCAATTGTGTCTGGCGCTGCCGCACCGTCAACTCTGCGCCCAAGACTGTCAGGGGATCGTACCGATCGACTCAACGGCATCGCCCGCACCCGAACAAGCTGTTAGCTTGGATAGTCGGTGGGGTGTGCTCGAAACTCTCAAAAACCAACTTAAGGAGTAGGAGCATAAGGGAGTGAAGATGGGTGAGCCTAGACAACCTGCCAGGACAATCCAAAATCGCTAAACCCTCGGCAAAGCCGAGGAGCCGCAAAATCCAAAATTTAAAGGCTTTACAAATATTTATGTAAATTACCCCAAAAAATGGGGATCGAGCTAAGGTGAGGTTGAGTACGCTCGAACCCTACATCTCCAGTATTTCCAATTATTTATGTCTCTACAAAGCTTTGGTGTCATTGGTTTAGCTGTCATGGGTGAAAACCTAGCCCTCAACGTCGAGCGCAATGGCTTTCCGATCGCGGTATTCAATCGATCGCGGGAAAAGACCGATAACTTCATGGCGACTCGCGCTCAAGGTAAGCAAGCAAAGGCTGCGTATACGATCGAGGAATTTGTCGCCCTTTTAGAACGCCCGCGCAAAATCCTGATCATGGTTAAGGCGGGTGCCCCAGTCGATGCGGTGATCCAAGAACTCAAACCCTTCCTTGACGAAGGTGATGTCATCATCGATGGTGGTAACTCGCTCTATACAGATACCGATCGTCGCACCGCCGAACTCGAAAACTCTGGACTGACTTTTATCGGTATGGGTGTGAGTGGTGGTGAAGAAGGCGCGCTCAACGGCCCTAGCATGATGCCTGGAGGCACGGAAACTGCCTATCGCAACCTCGAACCCATCCTTACCAAAATCGCCGCTCAGGTCGATGATGGCCCCTGCGTCACTTACATCGGTAAAGGTGGAGCTGGACACTATGTGAAGATGGTTCACAATGGTATTGAGTACGGAGATATGCAACTGATCGCCGAAGCATACGATTTACTCAAGAATGTCGCTGGCTTAAACCACGAGCAGTTACATCAAGTCTTCACTGAATGGAATAAAACAGACGAGCTGAATTCTTTCTTAATTGAAATTACTGCCGATATCTTTAAATATATCGATCCTGAGACTCATAAGCCACTAGTAGAATTAATCCTCGATGCCGCCGCCCAAAAAGGTACCGGACGCTGGACGGTTCAAAGTGCATTGGAATTGGGGATCGGTATTCCGACAATGTTTGCGGCGGTCAACGGACGCATCATGTCATCGATTAAGTCGGAGCGGGTAGCGGCATCCGCAGTACTGTCTGGGCCAGAGGGCAAGTTTACTGGCGATATTCCCACCTTCATCAACCAAGTTCGGGATGCGCTCTACTGCTCGAAAATCTGCTCCTACGCGCAAGGGATGGCGCTATTGAGTGCAGCTTCTAAAGAGTTTGACTACAATCTCAACCTGAGCGAGATCTCGCGGATTTGGAAAGGTGGTTGTATCATTCGCGCAGGATTCTTGAATAAGATCGCGCATGCGTTCAAAGAAGACCCCAACTTAGCTAATTTACTCTTAGCACCAGAGTTTAAGCAAACGATTCTCGATCGTCAAACTGCATGGCGCGAAGTTATTTCCCAAGCAGCTAAATTAGGAATTCCGGTTCCAGCATTTAGTTCGTCATTGGATTATTTTGATAGTTATCGTCGAGCTGTTTTGCCACAAAATCTGACTCAGGCTCAACGTGACTACTTCGGCGCACATACCTACGAACGGATCGACAAACCGGGTAGTTTCCATACCGAGTGGACGAAATAAGTTAACTAACGCAAGTTCGGGTTAAGGATATTGGCTTCGTACTGGCACCGCCTGCGGTTGAAACCGCCGCTAGTATTGCGAAGTCCGCCTTCGCGGACTAGTTAATCAGTCCGCGAAGGCGGACTTCGCAACACCAGCCACGACTTCCAGTCGTTGGCAATTCTTATCCCGAACTCAGGTTAATTAGTATTAAAAAGCGAGATGGTCGCCTATCTCGCTTTTTTATGCTAGTTTTTAGTCTCTTTTTTGCGCTCTTCTACAAGGGTATTAAAATCATCGCGTTGCTTGTCCCACAGACTTTTAATTTCATCAGTGAACCCAACTACCGCCCAAGGTGCGTATCGATTAATTTGCTCGATCGTGTCATGTACCAAGTTTTCAGACATCTTAATTGTATGCTCTCGACCCAAGCTATCGTGCATCAATAATTCATAACTTTTACCTGTGGGAATAAAATTCACGCTATGACTGGTGACTTTTTTATATACCCACATCAATTTATCTAGTTGAATAACGTGCAAACCGTAAGTCTGGGGATGAATCAGCCAAGCTGGAGTTATGTATGTAGTTTCAGTTTTTAGTTCTTCGACATTATAATGTGTCCGCAGTTCACGATCGATATTAGTCGCCATCAGATCGGCTTCGCCATAACGTGACAGGGACTTATATACAGGATGTTTGCGCGGATCTTCAGACCTAGCTTTTGCTTGATAGATATTCCAACTACAAATACCGATCCCACCCAGCAGCAATGGTACCAGCGCATAAGACCAAGTGCGATAGTCCCCAGTTTCCAAGAGCATTGGCAGCATCCGTGCTTTCATGGTTGGTGCCTCTTGGAGGAGAGGATCGACAATTTTGGTTTGGACATCAGTAGAGATTGTCGATAGTCCGCCCGTAAAAGTTGGTTTTTCGATATCATCACTGGGTTGAGCTTCGACTAGTAACGCTTTTTCCCCGCCAACTAGAGCGACTACATATTTGTTGGTGGTCGTTTCGCTACCGCGACTTTTGCTAATTTTTTGAAAACCAGTGTCAAACGCTTTTTCACTAGTAAAGGTGACAAAATCTCGATCGAGCTGACTAGGATCGGTAATTTTGAGTAGTTCCGCTGATTCGATTTTTTGTGGGCCTAGAAAACAATTCCGCAGATAACGATATTGCACGGCTCCGAGGCCAATCAGTAAGGTTACGCCAATGAGATTGTGCCACCGCAGGCTGTTGTTGAACTTTTGAATCTGCCGCCAGACGATGGTTGACTCCATAAGATATTTTGGGTGTTAGATGTGCTAGTTGCTTTCACAAATCCAACTTAACCGACCGACTGGTGATACAGCAAGTTACCTTAACTACATTGTGGCGGTTCGGTAGTTTAGATTCAGTAAATTTACCGATCGATTTTGGCAAAACTTAGTTTATTTGAAGCGACGACGATATTCTACTGCGATGACGATCGCCGTTCCCGTAGCATAAGCAACCAGATCCATCCAGTCAAATGTCGCCCCAATCACGATCTGGGCGATGCGATTATCTTGCAATCCCAATCGATCGACTAGCTGAAAATACTGTAAGATTTCGATCGCACATGCAAAGATGAGCACAGCAACTGCAACGCGCTCGGCGGCTAGCTTGACAAAAGATTTGACGAAGCAGTAAATCAGAATGACCACCAAAACATCGCCGACAAACGGACGAATAAATCGATCGCGAATAAATATAGCAATAAATACCTCGATCGCGAACAGAATGAGTGCCAGTTGAAAATATCGCCGATCGAAATTAAACATTTACCTAAATGTTAGATCCTGTAGCCCACCATCTATATTTTTTGGCCTATACAAGGGAGCGGTAGATAAGCAGGAAAGATGCTCCCAACTTATCGCCACAACCACAAATATTAGCGATTAATCATCCATTTCCCAGATATCTTGTTGGGCGTGACCGCGCTCGACGGGGCTTTTCGGCTGAAGAATCAACAATAATTTGCCGAGAATGGGACTGCTCGGTGCAGACTCAAACCATTCGATCGCTAGTTGTCCGTCCCGATCGATCGCAAAATAATTAAACTCATCCCACTCAGTCGCACTAATATCGAGGACTAAGATCGTCACCTTAGAATGCCCCGACATTTTCAGGGGGGAATTTTCTTCGTCGGCAAGAATGGCGATCGGTCGTTCGGCTTTACAGAGCACTTGCCAGCCTGGTAGACTCACCCAGCCGCCAGTCCAATTATTCGACGTAATCTGAAACTCCCCATGACTTTCAATCTTCGGCACAGAGGCTAAGACACTACTAGCCAGCGGAAACGAACCAACCAATGGGAAGGTGCGGGGCAACTCCTCATCGGCTTCGAGTCGATACATCGGCAGTGTTGGCGCTTGACGTTGGGGCTTGGCGGTGAGTTCTGTAAGTAATTTTTCGATTTGGTTGCGGGCGCTTTGAGTGTGGGCAAACATCAGCCCGCGTGCGATCAGCCGCGTTTTATCGGCTAGATCGGCTTTTTGTTTGACATAACGCCAATATTGATAGGCGATCGCATCCCCTGGATGATGGCTAAAACCCTCTGGAGGCTGTCGCATATATGAAAACTCTTTAAATGCCTTGGCGACCTCTTTCGAGCCTTCAGAATCGATATTGCGATTGAATAGATAATCGGCGGTAGCTGCTCGATCTGCGGTGCTGAGAATGCGCAGTTCGTAGAGACTATCACTACCAACGCGTTGATAATGTGCTTGGGTAGCAGGAGCGATGCCAACACTCATCATGCTCTCAAACACTTGAGCGGCAACGATAATTTGATTTTGGTGAATCGGCTCGAATCCAGTTGCTTCAAAGATATCTTGGGGGTTGAGTGCAGCTTTTTGGAGTTGTTGGCAAGCTTTGCCCCATTCAACCCAGTTGCCTTCTTTGCGCCGCAACATCAGTAGGAGTTCTTCCGTATTGATGGGTGTCTGGTTGTCTGTAGATTCAGTCATGGTGGAGTTTGCGATCGATAGATCTCTAGTATCTTATATCTTACGGATGTCCGGGTTGGGGTTGGGGTAGATTGGCAACTGGCAAGGATGAAATTTGTGAGCCGATCTGCCGATAGCACGATCGATCTGTAGATTGGCAAACCTGTGGTGCAACAACTGCGCAGGGGATCTCCGTATTTCCAAATATCCGCTTAGACCAGTTTATCGATCGATAGTTCTAGATTGGGAAATGTTGGCGACTGAATGCGTTCGCGAAGCGTCTCTGTAAGAGAATCGCTACCTCTAAATTGATGCAGGTCGTATTCACCATCAATTAAGTAATAAACTGAAATCGTCGGCTGTTTGGGATAACCAATAAAATTTCGCCCACCCAATCCTAAATAATCGACGATCCAATATTCCTGAATGCCCAAAGATTGGTATGCAATCTGCTTGAGTGCATAATCATCTTGCCAATTAGTCGATACAACTTCAATTGCTAGCTTGACAGAATTACCTTGGGTGATTATCGATTCTGTCTCCCACCGTGATTCTTGAGCTAGCATTTCTCTATCTAATACGATCGCATCTGGTTCGTATCCAGATTTACCGTCGATCGACTTGACGATCGATTCTCGCGGAATCAGATAAGGTAGCGGAGACTGACGAATGATGAAATTTAACTCTGAGATAATAAATCCAGCTATCTCCGAATGTTTGCCTCTTGGTTTGGGCATTTCTAGAATTTCTCCATCTCTAAGCTCGTAACGATATGCAGATCGCTCTGGCAACCAGGTGATAAAATTATCAAAGCTAATTGTTTTAGACTCTACTAGTGCCATTTTCACCCTCCCAAGACTCGATGCGAGTGCAACATTATTGTCCGATAGTCATCATTTTAGCTCATCACACCATTGAGTAACAGCTGGTATCGAACTAAGTCGAGTTATCTTGACGATATTCAGATCGATTCTACTCGACAATTCTTTTACATTATTCCGAGTTTTGTCAGCGCATGTGCGATCGCTTCCGTGCGACTCTCTACATCCAGTTTGTGATAAATATTTTCTAGATGCTTGCGAACTGTCCCCGGATGAATATTTAGTTGCGAGGCGATCGCTTTATTATCTTTACCCTGAATTAATAGTAACAATACCGCTGTTTCGCGCTGACTCAATCCCAGCGCTATTAGGGTATCGATCGAGGCTATCGACCGCTCTTCTAATAATAGTAAGTGTTGAGATCGCGCTGAATCGATGACTAATCGAATTATTAATTCTCGCTCGGCTTTTTGAATTTTTAAAGTTAAATGAGTGTCAGTAAAAGCAGAATCCTGTGTTAAAGTATCGATTCGATATTTTACCCACGATCGCAACCGATCGGGAAGTTGTCGAGTGGAAGTAGGTTTGGTAAAATAAGTTTCTAGCCACACGATGGCTTGGGGTGCGATCGATTTTATTTGCCCTTCATTATCTAAACCGATCGCTCCTAGACAATTAAGAGACTGCCGAACCTCATTGAGTTCTTGTTGTAATCGATCGCAGCAAACGACGTTCTCATAAGCCTGGGATAGGTGTGGGCGTAATAAATTTAGGATCGATCGATCGCGTTCGGTGAAGCTACATCGATCTCTGTTTAGTGTTAGCCCGTAAATGATTTTACCTGAACTTACCTGAGGTAGCCAAATATTAGCTTCAGGCGTTGATAAAAGTAAAAACATTTGGTCTTCAGTGTCGAGCAGCCGTAAAAATTGCTGATAAATACCGGCAAGAGAATGTAGTTCTGCTTGAGAGACAAAATCTGAGATTTTGCAAGCTCCATTGAGAGTTTTTGGCAGATTTTGCATGAAAGGATGTTCGCCAAGATATTTAACCTTCACGCTTTGCAATTCTGAAGTTAAGCCAGGAAAGCTGCCTGGTATATAGACATCTTCGGTTTTATACGTTTGAAAGTTGGTCGAATGAAATAGAGGTATGTCGCTAGGCACGAGTCGATCGACGATTCGTAATGCGTCCACCTTAAAAGTAGCGAGATCGTGCAGTTTATAGAGCTGTTGAATGCTGTGATGGAGTTTTGACAGGTCATCAGATTGCAAAGTTTCCATAGGCTGAATCTGTGCTGCGCTAGTGAAGTCTTTATTGAAAGGCTACTGAGCGAGGGATCGATCTACAACCCGCATTCGGACAAATCGATCTGCTGAAGTTAGTGCTACTCGATATGTAAAGGGAGATCCACCGTAAATATACTTCCCTCGCCTACAGTAGAATCGACCCGGATGGTGCCGGAATGGATCGTGACAATCTTTTGAACTAAATGCAATCCCAATCCACTGCCAGCTTGCTTGTGAGTGCCTTTTCGATAACGTTGAAAGATGGTTGCTTGCTGGTCGGGAGACATCCCTAATCCGGTATCGCGCACTTTCATCGTCAACCAGCCTGTAATGGGATCTGGATCTTCAGGTTGGCGTGGCGAGATGCCCAGACTGAGTTCGACGGCTCCTGCTTCGGTAAATTTCAGCGAATTACCGACGAGATTGGTAATCATCCTGCGGATTTCTTGACAGTCGCCCATGATTAGCAATCGCTCCGGCTTGTCGCTATGCTCGTCAATTAGGGAAATTTTGAGTTCTAAACCTTTTTCGCTAGCGACGGCTTGGAGTTCTTCGATAATATCGCCACAGATCTGCCACATGTGACAGACAATCGGGGTGATGACTTTTGCGCCAGCGTCGTAACAGTTGACTTCGAGCAGTGTATTCACCATCTCCAACAAGCTTTGATTGCTGCGGATCATGGCTGTCAATGGGGCGTGTGTCTCTGAGGGAAGTTCGCCAAACGTACCTTTTTGAAACAGCTTGAGCATCATATCTGCTGCCACTAGCGGGGTACGGAGATCGTGGGTGAGGTGTGTAATAAAATCTGCCCGTTGCAAGGTTGTCTCTGTCTCGGCGCGGTAGACGCGCACGGCGTTTCTGAGGATTTGGGCAAGGGCGGCTGGTGAGATGCGAGATTTATTAAGGTAGTCGGTGGCTCCGGCTTTCATCAATTCTACGGCGATTTGTTCGTCACCTTGTCCGGTGAGGGCGACGATCGGTGCTTTGATATTCATGTTACGGATGCTTTGCACCAATGACAAGCCATCGCGATCGGGTAGTTGGTAATCGACGAAGATACAATCAAAGGATTGTCGCTCTAGGAGCTGCATGGCGGCTGCACAGGTTTCTGCTTCGGCAAATGTCACGTCCATGCCTGCATTTTTGATGGAGCGCTGTACTAGCATTCGATCGACTATATCGTCATCGACGATTAATACTTTTAACTCATCTTCCATCTAAGGGTTTGGGGTTGGTTAGTGTATATCTGTCTAAGATCTGCGATCGGGTTTCTATTTTCAGGCTTTTTACTAGCTACAAATTACGGATCTTGGACTGGTGCTTTCCTTTTGATTGCTGGTGGGTGGAACCCGGATCTGGGGGTGCCGACCCCCAGACCCCCCGTTGAGGAGCGGGGTGCCGCCCCTCAAACTCCCCTGCACAAGGTTCGGTTAGTGTGTAGCGGAGCTTGCCTTCGGCAGTTACTCAATGGTAGATTGTAGTATGGCGAGCTGTGGGCGATCGACCGATTATTACAGCGACTCATACTATTCTTATTCCCTACAGCGCAACAAGATCGGGGGATTCAGATCCCAAATATAGCTATACTGCTCGATCGCCTTCCTAAATCTACCCCTCCCACTAAATTCCCCTCCTAGGAGCGGCGGTTTTATTCGGAGGTTCCCTCCGAATAAAAAAACCGACAAGACAGGGGTGCCCGATAGGGTGGGGTGGGTTCCGGATCTTAAGGCATTTCACATAATGTCCAATACTGGTTTAAGGTGGTCATGGTTTCGACGAATGTACCGAAAGTTACTGGCTTGAGTAAATAACCTGCAACATTGAGGTTGTAGGCATTTACGCGATCGCGATCTTCGCTAGAGGTGGTGAGGACGACTACTGGTGTTTGTTTGAGCTGGGGATCGGCACGTAAGACCGTCAGAAACTCAATTCCATTCATCTTAGGCATGTTCAGATCGAGCAAAATCAACCGACGTTGCATCGGGATCTGTGGGACATCACCTTCACCACGTAACATTTCTAGGGCTTCAATGCCATTACCAGCGACATATAGAGGGTTAGCGATGTGGCCTTTTTTAAAGGCCCGGCGGACATTCATGACATCGACCTCGTCGTCTTCAACTAGCAAAATATTAATCATTTCAAAAGTCATACAAAAAAATTGCTGTTAGCGATCGACTCAGCAACCAGAGCGATCGCTATAATCTCGAACGCAATCGCCTGTTCAAACCATTATAGTTATGAACTTACCGAGCGTTAATCTATCGATATATAGAGGTTTAGGTAATTCGTTAATCTTCTGTATAAATTGACTCGATCGGCTGTTTGAGCCAAGAGAAGTAGAAGGTTGATCCTTGGCCCAGAGATGATTGTAACCGAATTGTGCCTCCTTCTGTTTCGATAATTTTTTTGACGATCGCCAAGCCTACACCCGTACTTTCATGCGTGTCTCGGGCTTGGAGTGTTTGAAAGATATGATAAATGCGCTCGTGATATTGGGGTTCGATGCCTTGTCCGTCGTCAGCAACGGCAAATTCATAGCGATCGCCGAGATCTGTTACCGAAATTGTGACAGTGCCGTGAGAACTGGGGTGATGTTCGATCGCGTTGTCGATCAGACTGTAAAATACTTGCCTGAGTAGCGATCGCCGGACGGCAAACGTTGGTAACTTTGACGCGATTTCGATCTTAAAAGTTGCTGGTGGCTGGATTTTGGCGAGCGTTTCGGCGATTAATTCATTGACATCGGTTAATTCGATCGGGATGTGCCGGCGACCGACGCGGGAATAGTCGAGCAAACCATTGAGCAAAGCTTCCATCCGATCGACGCGACCGCGTAGGAGCCGGAGTTGATGTTGATTTTCGATGGGCAGGTCTTTGCCGAGATCTTCGGCAATCCAGTCGGAGAGATTGGCGATCGCCCGGAGTGGTGCTTTGAGGTCGTGCGATGTCACATAGGCAAAGCGATCTAATTCACGATTGCGCTCTTTGAGGGTGGAATTGGTGCGTCGGAGGGTGAGATTGAGCTGAGCTAGTTCTTCGGCACGGGACTGGAGTTTGGCTTCGGCTTGCTTGCGCGAGCTAATATCGCGGATGATGGCGATTTGGCGCTCGGTAGATTCGAGATCGATCTGCCCGATCGAGACTTCGATCGGGAAGTAGTCACCATCTTGGCGTTGTCCCAGCGTTTGCCATAAATGTCCGGCTTCGTCGATCTTGACCTTGCCTAAGGTATCGAGTGGCACGATATTTTGGCTGTGTTGTCCGAGTAAGATCGTCCAATTTTGACCGATTAGTGAAGCGCGATCGTAGCCGAACAACTGCGTTGCCGCGTCGTTACACTCGGTGATTTGCCCATGCTCGTCAAGTACGATCGCCCCATCGACGACATTACTAAAGATGGCGCGGATCAGATTATTGCTTGCTTGGAGTTTAAATTCGCGCTCGGTGAGTTCGTGAGCGAGACTTCTAAATAGCTTCGCCGCAAACGCGCCCCCCAAGCCGCTAATCGCTACGCCCATGACAATTACTAAAATGTTCAGATCGCGGAACTGCTGGAGGTCTTGATACCCCGAGTTCAGTTCGCGTTCCTCGATCGTCGAAAATTCGGTTAAGAGCTGGCGAAATCGATCCATCGCCTGTTTCCCTTCGAGCAAGTTCAAGTTCGCTCTGGGGGAGCCGAGCGTTACTTCGCCGCGTTGAACTTTGCCGATCCGATCTTTGAGAATCGCTACTTTTTGGTTGGAGATGTCTTCGAGCAGTGCCATCCGGCGTGCTTGTGCGGGATTGCCACTGACTAATTGCTTGAGTCGCGTGAATGTTTTGGGTAACTTTGTCACCCCATAGTTATAGGGTTCGAGAAATCCTGACTGCTGCGTGATGTAGTAGCCCCGCACTCCAGTTTCGGCATTGAGCATATCTACCAGCAGCGTGCGACTTTCTTGCAAGGTACTTTGAACGTGTTCGACCTTGGCTTCGGAGAGGATCGTGAGTTGGCGGATAAATACATGCGTACCGAGCGAGATGACCAAACACAGCAGCGGAATATTGATCGCGATCGCTCCCCGCTCGACGAGCGAGCGTTTCTGCCATTTTAGTTTGGAGAATAGGGATAAGAAGGGAACTTTCTGCATTGTGGGGTGTGGTCAGATGTTGGGTGGCAGTTGCGTTAGTCTTCCGCTAATGAAGCGAGTTTGTACTTGGGGCTGCCGCTATTTGACGCGATCGTCAGCGCTGGTGCGATTGTTTTATTTAGTTGCTGCTTGCTAGTGCGGCTCGAGCGGTGTTTGTACCTGATATTTAGATTGAGCATTTAGTTTACCTCAGTCAAATGGCGTAGACATCACCAAAACGGCATATTTAGCAATTCCTCCTTTAGTAGGGGCAATTCATGAATTGCCCCTACTAAAGGCTAGGGCGATGGCAGATCTGCAGATTATTAAATCCTCATTCCTTAGTAATTGACAGTTAGATTCGAGCCGATGTACTTGTCACCAAATGTTAGCTCTGGCTTGTTCATCCTCCTGGCGTTGCTGCCGTTCGCCAAGTAAAGCGAAAGGTCGTACCCCGATCGAGCGGACATTCGATCGAGATGTTACCGCCTTGAGTTTCGACGATTTTTTTGACGATCGATAGCCCGATTCCGGTATTGTCTTTATCGCCAGTAGTCAAAGTTTGAAAGATCCCAAACACTCGCTCCCAGTTTTCCGGAGCGATCCCGGGGCCATCGTCCGTGACGGTAAATTCCCACAGATCGTCAGACCGCGCTTGGGCGGTGACTCGAATCCGACCTTCAGCGCGATCGTGATGTTTGTAGGCGTTACCGATCAGGTTGGCCAAGACTTGACTTAACAAGATCCGGTTGGTAGTTATCGGCGGCAACTCGCTGGGTAGCTCGATCGCAAAGCCGTCGGGCAGATTTAGCGAATCCACGATCTCATCGAGCAACTGTGGGATCGAAAATGTCACCAAACTCTCCTCAGTATTCCCGATGCGGGCATACTGAAGCAAGCCATTAATCAAGGCTTCCATCCGATACACGCGCGATCTCATCAATTCCAGATTCTTTTGGATATCTGGATCGACCTCATCGGTGAGGTCGTCGGCGATCCACTCTGAGAGATTGGCGATCCCCCGCAATGGCGCTTTGAGATCGTGAGAGACGATATGGGCGAACCGATCCAGCTCTTGATTGCGTTGCTCGACCAAGGCGGTAGTTTGGGCGAGTTTGACCGCTTGAGCTTGAAGATCGAATTCCGACTGCTTGCGGGCGCTAATATCCTCAAACGAGGCAATAAAATACATTGGATCGCCTGCGTCCGATCGCCGCAATGATGCCGTCAGCCCGATCCACACGAGCCGACCCGACTTGTGCAGATAGCGTTTCTCTAACTTAATAATCTGAATCTCCCCAGCAAGAATCTGACGAATGCACTCCAGATCTGCGGGAATATCGTCGGGGAAACTGATGTCTTGAAAGTTATTGCCCAGTAACTCTGTCTCAGAGTAGCCGACAATTTCGCATAGCCTTTGATTGACCAACAGCCAGCGACCATCTAAATCTACATGGGCGACCCCAACTGCTGCTTGCTCGAAAGTGCTCCGAAATTGCTCTTCGCTTTCTCTAATCGCCAGTTCTGACTGAATCCGATCGGTAATATCGTGAGAAATCGAGAGGATTTGCTCCACATTACCCCGATCGTCAAACATCGGTGCGACAGTAACCTGCCACCATTTAGGTACACCTAGCACGGTCGGACAGTGCCCTTCAAACTTGCTGGTATTACCCGCCTTAGCTGCCTGCCAAGCTAAATTAGCAGACTCGCGATCGGCACCCCCCCAGAACTCCATCCACAGCGCGCGATCGTATTCAGCAAAATCACTGATTTCCATCAGTTTTTTACCCCCATCGTTCATATATAGGAGCCGACCCTCAAGATCCAAAACCTTGATACAATCTTTATTATTTTCCAAAATCCGGCGATTGAACTCCTCACTTCGACGGAGATTCGTCTCATCTCGCTTGCGATCGGTAATATCGGTATGCACGCCAACCCACTCTTGGACGCTACCATCTCCTTCCAAAATTGGGACGGCGCGCACACTCATGTCGCGATATTCGCCATCGTGCCGCCGCAACCGTTGCTCCATTTCAAAAGTTGTCAAATTGTTAACAGCGGCCAACCACAACTCATCGATCCGCGCGCGATCGTCGGGATGAAATGCCGCACTCCAACCCCAACCGCGATATTCTTCAAAACTCTGTCCGGTAAATGCACCCCAGCTCGGTTGCTCGACAACAATATGACCGTTGGCAGCAGTACTCCAAATAATTTGCGCGGTCGCTTCGATCAGTGCCCGATAGCGGCGTTCGCTCTGTTGTAATCTGAGTTCGGCTTGCTTGCGATCGGTAATATCATTGACAATGCCAGTCATCCGAATCGGGCGATCGTCGCGATCGTAATAAAATTTACCAAAGGCTTCGAGCCAGTGTGGGCTGCCATCTTCCCAAATAATTCGATACTCACAAGCATAGTCGGTATGCGTATCCCGTGCCAGTTGGACAGTCGTTCTCACCCGTGCCAAGTCCTCAGGATGAACCCGCTGTGCCCATGCTGCATTGGAAGCTGGAATTTCAACTCCATACCCCAATAATAGTCGATGATAGTCATTCCAAGTCACTTGTTTCGTCAGGATATTCCAGTCAAACGTCCCGATCCGGGCGGCATCGATCGTTAGTTTGAGCCGTTCCTCGCTTGCAGCCAACGCCAGCTCGGTTTGCTTGCGATCGGTAATATCCTTGGCCAAACCCGTCATCCGGATCGGCACACCGTCGCTATTGTAGTAAAATCTGCCAAAGCCATCGAGCCAATGGATGCTACCATCTGCCCAAATGACCCGATATTCTGAAGAGTAGTCGGTTTGTGCCGCCATCGCCAGATCGATCGCAGCCAGCACTCTCGCGAGGTCGTCAGGATGCACGCGGCGCTCCCAATCTTCGTAAGTATATTCAGCGAGCGTCCCCGGTTGATAATCGAGCAATAGTTCGTGATAACGATTCCAGGTGATGGTTTTGGTGATGATATTCCAGTCGCAAATCCCCAACCCCGCAGCCTCGATCGCGAGTGACAATCTTTCGGACAAGTCACCAGCTTGGAGCGTCGAAGCTGCCAGCTCTTGCGTCCGCGCCGCTACTCTAGCTTCTAGCTCCTCGTTAAGTTGCTGGATTTGCGCTTCTGCCAACTCGCGATCGCGGATTTGCTGTTGGAGTTCGCGATTGGCAGCCTCTAGCTGTGCTGGACTCGGCAACTTGAGTGCTTGCGGAATCAATCGCACCAAGACGATCGCCGTATATGCCGACACGAGTGCCGTTAGCGCCTTCACCGCACCAGAGAGCCAATATACGGGATGCCACAGCGTCCACACTTCTAGCAAGTGAGTGGTACCACACAAAATAATAAACGCCCCAAACAGCGTAAAAATCCAGTTAAACGGTAAATCCTCCCGCTGCTCGACGAAATAAAACAGCGTCAGTGGAATCGAGAAGTAGGCGATCGCGATCGTCAGATCTGACACCAGATGCAACCCGACCAACTCAGTATTCCACAAATAGCAATGCCCATGTGGAATAAATAAATCAGACATCATTAGGTTAGCAATAAACTCCGTCATTGTCCGCTCCTGAGCTTAACTCATCTCGATCGAAGGTAGTCACTATATAGCTTTCCCGCCTTGTGTGCCTAATTTACTAGTGTTAAACCTTTTTTAGCCTGAGTGCAACATGGTTATCCCCACCAACCGTAATTCGCGGTCGCCACTGGGGGATCGCGGCTAAAAAAACAGGTAAAGGCCAAACAGTTTAGGGTCATCTAATGCCTTTATCACCTTTGCCCTCTACCCAAATCACCACCGTGTCAAATTTTACCTACATTCAGCAGGTTAGATTTAAAATAAAGTATTTTTATTAAAGCGAGTTCAGAGGAGTCAAATGTCGCCAAGCAATAAGATCGAGGTACAAGACATAGACCACCTAGGTATAATTGCGGCAATCATCGATGATATTGGAATAGTAGAGATAATCGATCGAGAGCTAGGAAGCCATCCACAAGAGAAGGTGAGTGCGGGGCAAGCAGTGAAAGCGATGATTTTGAACTGTATGGGTTTCTTAACCGCTCCATTATATTTATTCAGTGAGTTTTTCACAGGAAAAGCTACTGAGCACCTAATTGGCAAAGGAGTAAAAGCAGAGTACTTAAATGAAAGTAGGCTGGGAAGAGTAATGGATCAAATATATGGATATGGAATTACATTGCTTTTTGTGAAAATAGCATCAGAGATGGCTAATAAGTTTGGGATTAGCAGTAAGAATGGACATCTTGATGGTACCAGTATTTCGGTAGATGGGCAATACAGAATAGAAGGAGAAGACGAGACTTTAGTAGAGAATGAATCATCAGAACCAATAGGAATCACAATAACACAAGGATATTCGCGAGACCATCGCCCAGACTTGAAGCAATTCACACTGCATTTGCTGACAAGTGAAGAAGAAGGAATACCATTATTCATGAATGTAGGGAATGGGAATACAGCAGATCAAAGTGCTTTCCCTGAAGTGATTAAAGCATTTCGTTCACAATGGCAAGGAGAACAGATTGATTTATTCACAATGGATGCAGCATTTTATAATGAACCAAATATCAAAGATTTTGGTGATAGTATCAAATGGATTAGTCGAGTACCAGAAACAATAAAAGCTGCACAGGAACTAACAGAGAAACTATTGCCTGAGCAGTTTACCGAATCCGATGATAAAGGATACCGCTTTTGTACTGTTTGCAGTAATTATGCAGGTGTTAATCAGCAATGGGTGGTAGTCGAAAGTCGGCAACGGATGGAATCAGATTTGAAAAGTTCTGCCAAAAAGATTGAGAAGTTATTGAAAGAGAAAGAGAAAAAACTTGATAGTTTAATGAATAAAGAATTTGCTTGTGAATCGGATGCCATAAGTGCAATGAATGAGTTCAAAAAAACACTTAAATATCATAATATTGATGAATTGCAAGTTTTAGCTCAAGCGCATTATGCCCAAAAAGGTCGTCCTAGTCTTAGCCAAAAACCCACTCATCACTCTTTTCATATTCGAGCAAGTCTCGTGGAGAATTCTTTGGCCTTAGCCACACTTCGGCAAAAAGCTGGCCGTTTTGTTCTTGCTACTAACTCGCTTGATGACCAAAAATGGTCAGATAGCAACATCTTGCGCGAATACAAAGGTCAACAACCCACTGAGCGAGGATTTCGTTTTCTCAAAGACCCTTTGTTTTTTGCTTCTAGTATTTTCCTCAAAAATACCAAAAGAATTATGGCTCTAGCTATGCTCATGACCTTAGCATTGATGGTTTATAGTTTGGGGCAACGTCAACTCAGACTGGCATTACAACAGGCTAGTGCCACTTTACCTGACCAAAAGGGTAAACCGAGTGTTCGTCCAACCTTGCGCTGGATACTTCAGTGCTTTCTTTCTGTCCATTTAGTTTTTCTTGACGACATTAAGTTCCAGATCAAGCTCTCTGCACGACAACTTCTTATTCTGCAATTTCTTGGTGTTTCCTCTCGCAAATATTATTTTTTGTCGTGAACAACCTGCTGAATGTAGGATTTTAATAACCGTGAGGCTACTTCTATATAGATCGAGCATCTATTCCCAGGGAGAAATTGACATCCCCCACAAGGTAGATTTTATTTAGAGAATTTCGAGCGCATACTAGCAATAATTCCAGGAATTAACTACCTTCAAAGGTATGAAGATATGACCTTAAATAAATGAGCGATATTACCGTTGTACTAGTAGAAGATCATGATGTCGTGCGGATCGGCTTGCGTGCTGTCTTGCAAAGCCATCCCGGAATTAAGGTGCTTGGCGAAGCCGCAAATGGCAACCAAGGCTTAAAACTGTTGCAAAGCACACCACCTGATGTCGCGATCGTCGATATCGGCTTGCCAGGCATGGACGGGATCGAAATGATCCGTCAATTTCGGGAATACCAAGCCCAACACGAGGAGATCGCCACCAAAACGATCGTCCTCACGATGCAAGGTAGCGAAGAAGCTGTCTTGGCAGCATTTGCGGCTGGTGCCGACTCATATTGCATGAAAGATGCCAGTATGGATCGACTCGTCGAAGCCGTCGGCGTAACCCACAGCGGCCACCCCTGGATCGATCCAGCGATCGCCAATATCGTCCTCCGCCAAATGCGACGCGGGATGCCGATCTCCAAAAGCGAAGGCCAACGCACGATCGAAATCAAAGCCGTCGAATCCGAATATCAAGATATTCTAGCCACTTACCCCTTAACCGAACGGGAACTAGAAGTACTAGAACTAATGGTCGGCGGTTGTACCAACGTCGCGATCGCTGAAAAATTATTCATCACCGCCGGCACAGTCAAAACCCACGTTAGAAACATTCTCGGCAAGCTCTGCGCCGACGACCGTACCGAAGCAGCCGTCAGAGCCTTGCGATCGGGATTGATTGGGTAGGGGAAGGGAATAGTGGGTAGTGGGTAGTGGGTAGGGAGAGCAAGAATCTTGCTGTCCCTAATTAGTAGAGACGTTCCTCTGGAACGTCTTTCCGCTATTGTATCGATCGATATTAGAAACCCAAATCAGGCAGCAGCGAAAGCTGCAACCCCACCCCACTCCACCAACAACTGACATTCAGCACTAATGCGAAGCGCTCCACGCTGCCCACAAATCAACCCTTGTGCAGGGGAGTTTGAGGGGCGGCACCCCGCCCTTCAACGGGGGGTCTGGGGGAAGCCTCCCCCAGATCCGGGTTTTACCTACTAGCAACCTCCAGGAAAGCACTAGTCCGAGTTTCACCTACTAGCAACCTCCAGGAAAGCACTAGTCCGAGTTTCACCTACTAGCAACCTCCAGAAAAGCACTAGTCAGAGTTTCACCTACTAGCAACCTCCAGGAAAGCACTAGTCCGAAAATGGCCTAAAAGGGAGATCCCAGCGAGAAACAAAGCACAAGCAAAGATGATGAAAATCGATCGCGAACCGGAAAAACTATTGGAAATCCAACGCGCCACCCCCACCAGCGCAGCATATACCAATGAAAATACCGATCGCGATGTAGAATCATTACCCGAACCAGTGCGGCAAAACATCGAAACCATCATCCAACTCGAAACCGAACACGGCAAAAATATTCCCGTCCATCACCGAGCGATCGAACGCTTCGCCGCAGGCTTCGGCCATCCTCGATTTCTCTACGGACAACTCATTCTCTTTAGCAGTTGGTGGCTGTGTAGCCATTTATCCAGCCTGGGCATCTTGCCCAAAAACTTCCCAAAATTCAATCTGCGATCCGATGGATTGAGCGTATCATCGCTCCTAATTACCACTGGCGTACTCGTCTATCAAAGCCGCCAAGAAAAACTTGCCGAAGAAAGATCGCACCTCATGCTCCAGATCGACCTCCTCACCGAGCAAAAAATCGTCAAACTCATCTCCCTCGTCGAAGAACTCCGTACCGACTTACCCAACGTCCGCAATCGTCAGGATAGCGAAGCCGAGCAAATGCAACAACCGATCGATCCACAAGCTCTATTAGTCGCCCTCAAAGAAAGCCTCAACCCAGACGAAGGCGAAGATCGCGCCGAAACACCTCACCCGCCTAGTGAAACGGCAGCAGAACTCACCGAACGATCCGATCCATCCCAATTTCTTGGTTAAAATACCACCGGAAGATCGAGCCTACTTTTGCCACGATCGCTCCACCACAATCGATCGAACTTATTACAGAAAAATTGCGATGAAGGCAAATACTCAATCAGAGCCACTCCTCGGAATCCAACGCTCTACCACAACTACTTATAACGTCAGTCAGGACGAGCGCGAAAAGCTGGAATCCTTGCCAGAACCCGTTCGCCAAAATATCGAGACGATTATCCAATTAGAAACCGAAGATGGCAAAAACATTCCCGCGCACCATCGGACTCTAGAACGAGTAGCGACGAGTTTCGGTCATCCTAAATTTCTCTATGGGCAAATTCTGTTCTTTACCGCATGGTGGATTTGCTCTCAATTAGCTGATTCCGGCACATTGCCTGTAGATTTCCCGAGATTGAATCTGCGCGATGAAGGTCTCGATATCGCGGCATTATTGATTTCGACTGGCGTACTCGTCTATCAAACCCGCCAGGAAAAAATCGCCGAAGAACGCTCGCACCTGATGCTCCAACTCGATCTCCTCACCGAACAAAAGATCGTTAAACTCATTGCCCTCGTCGAAGAACTCCGCGCCGATTTACCCAACGTCCGCAATCGTGTCGATCCAGAAGCTGAAGAAATGCAACAACCGATCGATCCACAAGCTCTATTAGTCGCCCTCAAAGAAAGCCTCAATCCCAGCGAGGATGAGGAAGTCGAACAGGTTTCAACCGTTGAAATAGTGGCCAACGATTGAAACCGCCTAGAACCTACGTAGCTTTAATTATTCCAGTGACTTTTCAGCCATCAATACACCTTGCATTTTACTCAAAGTTCCAATTAAATTTTCTACTTGTTCGTCGGGACGCAATACGCCTAATCCTCTAGCCGTCACCTTGCCAGGACTATAAACAAACCGCGATCGCACGCTATCTGTCAGATATTCTGCAAGTAAATTCCAGGCTGGCTCAGCCATCGGCGTTTCTAAAATAACGTGCTGTTTGCCATCGGGACGGATCCGACTAAATCCCAGTTGTTTGGCAATTTGCTTGAGTTCGACGATGCGGAATAATTGTTGCGCTGGCTTGGGAATTTCGCCATATCGATCGTGCCATCCCGCCGCAATATTTACCAGTTCTTCTTTCGTATCTGCGGCAGCAACGGCACGATAAGCACTCATTTTTTGCTCCAGATCGGAAATATAATCAGCCGGAATCATCGCCGTAACTTTGAGGTCGATCTGAGTATCGTCCACCTGCGGAATTTCCTGTCCGCGAATCTCTTTAATCGCTTCTTGCAACATTTCCATATACAAGTCAAACCCGATGACATCCATCTGTCCCGACTGCTCCGCGCCGAGGAGATTTCCCACGCCTCGGATCTCCATGTCGCGGGTAGCGAGCTGATAGCCAGATCCGAGCTGGGTGAACTCTTGAATCGCCTTCAACCGCTGTCTGGCTTGCTCGGAGAGTGTTGTCTCCTTGGGATAAAACAGCCACGCATGCGCCTGAATTCCCGCCCGTCCGACGCGCCCGCGCAGTTGGTATAATTGCGCCAAGCCCAAACGATGAGCATCTTCAATCACGATCGTATTCACGCGGGGAATATCCAATCCCGACTCGATAATCGTGGTACATACGAGTAAGTCAGCATCGCCATTACTAAAGGTCAACATCGTCGATTCTAGCTCCGATTCTTCCATCTGGCCGTGCGCGATCGCGATTCGACAAGAGGGAATTTGCTCGTGAATTTTGGCGGCAATTTCTTCGATCCCTTCGATTCTCGGTACTACGTAAAATATCTGTCCGCCGCGATCGAGTTCTTGACGAATTGCTGTGGCGATCGCGTCTAATTTATAGGGTGATAAATGGGTCGCGATCGGTCGGCGCGATGGCGGCGGCGTGGTAATTAAGCTCATTTCCCGTACTCCGGAAAGAGACATGTAGAGGGTACGCGGAATCGGCGTAGCTGAGAGTGTAAGTACGTCGATTTGACTTTTGAGCGTTTTGATTTTTTCCTTCTGATTTACACCAAACCTTTGTTCTTCATCGATGACTAATAATCCTAAATCTTTAAACTTTAACTCTTTACTCAATAGTTGATGGGTGCCGACAACGATGTCTAATTCACCTGTTTTGAGACGTTCGAGAATAGCTTTACGTTCTTCCGTAGTCCGAAACCGATTGAGTAATCCGACATTCACTGGATAAGGTGCGAATCGTTCTTTGAGCGTGTGATAATGTTGTTGGGTTAAAATTGTCGTCGGCGCGAGAAAAATTACCTGTTTATTAGCCGTAACAGCTTTAAATATCGCCCGAATTGCTACTTCTGTTTTGCCAAAACCGACATCACCACACACCAATCGATCCATCGGTCGATCGCTTTCCATATCCCGTTTGACATCTTGCGTAGACTTCAGTTGATCGGGAGTCGGTTGATACCGGAATGAGTCTTCTAATTCCTGTTGCCAGGGGGTATCGGGTGGGAATGAAAATCCTTGTTTCTGCGCTCGATCGGCATATAATTTCAGCAAATCGAAAGCTAATTTTTTAATCGATTTCTTAACTTTTGCCTTAGTCTTTTCCCAAGCTTGACCGGATAATCTATTTAATTCGGGTTTTGCCCCCGCAGCTTGACGAAACCGTGACAATACTCCCACCTGATCGGCAGGCACTTTCAACGAACCATCGGCATATTGAATCGTCAAATAATCCCGCAGCGCATCGTCGGTAGCGATACTCTCAAACTTCACGAATCGACCCAACCCATGATTGCGATGCACGACATAATCACCTGGTTGCAATTTATTCGGATCGACTAGTTTGGAAGCAGCCTGACGGCGTTTGCGAACGTAACTAAAACTCGCTAAAGATTGCTGTCCAAAAAACTCCCGATCGGTCACTAAGACCATCCGAAAAGTTGGCAGAATAAATCCTTCTAACTCGGCTACTCCCGAATATTTCAGTGCCACCGCCGTATGCTGAATTTGCAACTTATCGATCGCTGGAAAATCGCGAGGGTTGGCGACAAATTGGGCGGGACAATCGTGTTCTTGTAATAGTGCTGCCGATCGCGAAGGTTGCGCAGAGACCAACCAACTGGTGAAATTTTGCTTATGATAGCCGCGCAAAGTATCAGCAACTTTGGCAAATTGGTGCGGAATCGTCGGAATCGCTCGACAGGATAAATTTAAGCCTTCACCACTAATTGCTAATTCATCCAATTGTAGACCAGCAAATCGATCGCGGATGACAGCATCAAGCTCGGCAAATTGTCGATGCCAAATTGGGGTATCGGGTGGCAAAGTTTCCCACTCTTCTTGAATATATTCCCACCAGCGATCGTTATGTGCCAAGCAGCGATCGAATTCATCGATCGCCACGATGCAATTAGCTGGTAAATAATCTAATAGCGAATACCGCGTACTCGAATTATCCCCTTCAAAAACTGTTGCAAAACTCACTGGCGTGAGTGTCAAACTCTCAATCTTATCCAACGAACGCTGTGTCGCCGGATCGAATTCGCGCAACTTATCCAATTCATCGCCAAACCACTCCAACCGCACGGGTAACTCCGCCGCGACTGGAAAAATATCGATAATATCCCCGCGCCGACTCCATTGTCCCTCAGTCTCAACCAACGGCACGCGATCGTACCCCAATGTTGCCAACTGCGTACCAATCGCCTCGACATCCCCTTCATCCCCCACCCGAATCGTCAAACACCGTGCCACAAAGTCAGCTGGTGCGGGTAACTGTGGTTGCAAAGCGCGCGTGGTACATACGATCGCCATTTTCTTACCGCTCTCTCCACCGAGGGGAGGGGCAGCGGATACGATCTCTGCCAAGCCCTGCATCTGTCCCCAAATCGTCTCAGATTCGAGGTTATTCGCGCCGTAGGGCGATGATTCTGTCGTTGGATAAAAATGTACTGCTTGCCAACCCATTGCCTCTAATTGGGCTGCCCAACGCCCCGCCTCTTCGACAGTTGCCGTTACGACCAACAGATTGCGGTGCGAACTCTGAGCTAAAGCCGAAGCCACCAAACCCTTCGGCAAACGTGGCAAGCCACTTAGATGCAGCCGCCCCTGCTGTTGGAGCTTTGCGAGCAGTTCCGCAGCCAGTTGAGAGCGTTCGAGGGTACGAATCAGAGCAGAAAAAGCCATTATTTCGTCAGCAGTAAATAAGCAATCGATGCAACTCGATCTGATAGCACGATGCAGCTATCTCTATACCTTAAACGTTTTTCCCAGACTTTAGAAGGGTCGGGCGATACAACTTGCGATCCCTACTGGCACGCCAAACAAGTCGATCGTCGATCGATCCATTATCCGACGCGAAAAGCGAACCAAGCAGCGCAACAAGACACAATCGATTGCTGTGCCAGAACGAAGCAAATATCATTAACCCGAACTAGCGATGTTTACCACTTAAACGAGCGATCTACAAGATTCGACAAACCAGATAATGCCAGTAGAAATCATGTAAAGTGGTAGTAGTGATACTGCGTTAGCCCAGAGCAGGTGCATTGTATGCCAACCGACAAATATCATAACAATGGGGGAAAATATTATATCGAGTATGTTAGGAATTACAAATCCGAGTGCAACTAAATAACCGCCAAATACATTTAATATAATTATCATTCCCATCGGGACACCCATTAGCAGCCAAACTATTTGAGTGTGATAGAACTCAGTACCTCGATTGAGTGCCATCCAAGATAACAAGACACTTACTAATTGAATGGCTAAACTAACAGTCATTCCAAATGATATGAGTTGCGGTATCTGGTAGTTGAATATTTGGATCGAGTGAAAAGATTCAGCCCCATCTTTGATAAAATATCCAATAGCCAAGCCAACTACTATGCCCATCATGCAGAGTATAAAATTTATTTTATTCTCAGTTAGCTGAAAGTGCATGTGGTTATATCTATTTTGATATTCGATCGTCAAATCTCGATTTCAGAATCAGCTAAAAACTTCTTCTATAGACTGTTCAAAATTAGGTAAGAGCGGACTTGTCAAAATATCCTGACAAAACAATGTTGCGATCGGCGGTAAACCATTACTATCTCGACGGAACACCTCGACTTGTTGTTTTTTCCAATCTACAACCCAATATTCTTGGACACCTCGAATCGTATAGAGTTTGCGATTGACTTCTCGATCGCGTCTTTCGTTATCGCTACCAGCCGAGAGTACTTCCACTACTAGTTCTGGTGCAGCGACAAGATGCCCAGATTCATCCACATTCCCTGCTAACCTATCGTTACTAATCCACACCAAATCTGGAATCACATTATCATCATCGGGAAACACGATATCTAAATCATCTCCAGCAATTAATTCCATTTTGACATATTGGCTAGAAGATCGGCGATCGCACTCCCTCAGCTAACCTACAAACCGATCGGATCGATCGAGCGCAATGTAAAGTACAAACTACTACCTTCACCCACAATACTCTCGACACCGATCGTCCCAAAATGATTTTGGACGATCCATTTACAGGTGGCTAGCCCAATGCCTGCCCCCTCATGGTCTTTACCATGCAAGCGATACAAAATCTCGAACACGTCTTGTTGATATTGGGCGGGAATGCCGACACCGTTGTCTTTTACCCAAATCTGCCATTCTTTCGCGCTGAGCTGAGTTGCCTGAATATCAATAATTGGCGATCGATCTGGCGATCGATATTTGATCGCATTACCAATGAGATTTTGAAAGAGCTGAACTAGCTGGGTTTCTATACCCATTACAGTTGGCAGCTTGTCAATCCGCAAGGTGGCTGCAGTCGCCACAATCGACTCACTGAATGTCTCGCTAGCGATCGCCACGACATCATTGAGATCGACGGCTTCCAGAGTGCCTTTGGCACCTAAACTCCCATATTCCAACAGTTTCTCCACAAAGTAGATCGCCCGTTGTGAGCTGCTATCTAACTTCTGCAGCAAGTCTTTACCATCGTCATCTAATACATCTTCATAATCATCGATCAGATATTCAACCAGCCGATTGATATTCCGCAGTGGTGACTTGAGATCGTGCGCCACCATACCCGCAAAGCGACCGAGCGAATCGTTGGACTTTTGCAGCTCGCGGACTGCGGCATCAGCTTGTTGTTGAGCCAGCACGAGCGCATTTTCTAGCTCGTGCCGCTTGTGCGCGCGAATGATGATGACATCATATAATATTACCGAACCATCCAGTTGCAGATTGTCTGTCAGTTCGCGATCGCTCCAATAAAAATTACCCAATACCGGAATGCGTTCGCCCGAGCGCGTTAGCAGTTTGAAGTGACACTCTTCTAAATCTGCACTGAACTTAAGTTGGGGAAAGATATATGACTGAAGGAAAATCTGTCCGGCTTTGGGGAGCAGCGATTGAATTAATTGACCTTCAATCGCTTGCTTGGGTGCCCCGATCCAGTTGGCTAGCGTAGTGTTGATGCGTTCGATGGTACCCGTCTCATAGAAGCGAATGTAACCACATGGTGCAAATTCTAAGATATCGCTCATATCTGTCTTCAGACAGTAGTTGCCATGTTGGTGTTAATATAATTGCGAATGAATGCTGCTGTCTCGACTGGGTGGCTCAGATGCGGACAATGTCCGGTAGCGGTTAACTTAATGTAACTCGATTTGGGGATGTGCTGGTGCAAGTATTCTCCTACTGTCTCGGGTACGAGCGCATCTTCACTACACTGCATTACCAAACAAGGTGTGACGATCTCCGGCAACCACGAACGGCAATCTGAATAAAAAGTTGCCTTGGCAAACGCTTTGGCAGTGATCGGATCTGTAGAACAAAAGCTACTTTCGAGTTCTTGCGCTAGCTCTGGAGATGTGCTGTTGCCCATCGCTAGGGGCGCGAGAAAACTAGCCCAACCCATATAGTTTTTGTCCATCATATCCAGCAGTTCCTCGATATCCTCTCGATCGAATCCACCTAAATAATCAGGTGGGTGATTGAGGTAGCACAGCGACGGTGCTACCATAACTAGCTTACTAAATCTTTCGGGCTGACGGATCGAAGCGATCGCCCCCAACATACTACTAACCGAGTGCCCCACAAAAACCACATCCTGGAGATCCAGTGCTGCGATGACCTCTAAAATGTCCTGCGCGTAACCCTCTAACTTACTATATCGATCGGCCTCGAAGGCTGAGAGATCGGATTGCCCGCAACCAGGTAAATCCATCAAGATGACCTTGAAGTCAGCTTCAAATGCGGGGGCGACATACCGCCACATGCGCTGGTCGCAGCCCATGCCATGCACGAACATCACTACTCGATCGCCCTGTCCAGAGATACGCACATTGTTACGGCGTTGAATATTGCTAGAAAGTGTCGAATACTTACTCATAAAAACGCTTAGAGTCGAGGCATTGCTAGCAATGACTACCAAAAATGGAAGATAAATGTCTATCTCATTATACCGTCTAGCTATCCGGGACATCGATCGGATGTGTGTAAAAAATAGTTGAGATCTAGCAAAAAAGAGCGATTCAGATTGGATGGTAGAGATCGATCGACTGAAATTGCATCTATCTTTAGGTATATTTTTAATTTGCAGCTATCTACCTTAAGTCGGAAGATCTTTCGACTGTCATTACTTAAGATAAGTGCAAAGCCTAGACGTAGCGGTGCCTAACTATGACAACTTTTGTTGAGAAAATCGACCAGTCGAAAAATAATCCCCGAGATCCTCGCAATAATGAGGTCGTCTCACCCGATTTCGACCCGCAAGGCAGTAATTTAGCAACACCGATTAATAATTCCAAACTTGCTAAAGCGATCGTCAATAGCTTTTCAGCCTATCGTCAGGGTTTATCGCCGCTACGGAGAGGGATCGAGGTTGGTTTAGCTCATGGCTATTGGCTCCTGGGGCCATTTTTTAAATTTAACCCATTACGCTATACCGAGCGGGGAGCGGAAGCTGCGTTGCTATCAACGATCGGTCTGATTGTCATCTCTGCTGGGTCGATCGTCCTTTATGCTGCTACCAATCCACCACCACCGATCGCCACAATTACAGTGCCCAATCCTCCTGATGTATTTGCCAGTAACAAAGGTTGGGATACTTATGCAACAGGCTTTTTGGTTGGTGGAGTCGGTGGCGCTGTTATTGCGTATGTGATTGTGAACAATATTGATGTGTTTCAAAACTCTTTACATCTAATTGGTTTGTAATTGTCGTGTTGCTGGCTCTAGCGCCGATTCATACTGTTATCGAGCAATTTTAATCACAGCCAAATATTTGCCAATGGTAGTCTTCCTCATATTGCTGGGAGGCTATTTTACTATTTAGAATCAAGATTTGGGCATTGTTAAAACTGTCCGAAAACCCAATGTCAAATTGATTATTGCTCCTTTCCCTGAGTCCTCCAATAGGCACATTGATTTTTTCTTTGAGCGATCTCCTCAAGTCCGCTTGACAACTGTTGTTGATGATTGTGGTGTTGAATGGCCGATAAACACTTGAAAATAGTACAAAAGTTTTAAAATGAGAATTGCTGACATCTACGCTAGCCCTTTTGACTATTCGCCAAAATTTGTTATACTAGAAAAGTTGTCTAAAAATTCGCACATTCAGGAATTCGGGTGTTTCTGGTTTCAGAAATGCAGCCTGGGTGGAGGATAAACCCGATTAGGAGTAAAGAATCTCATGCCAGTTGTAACTTTGGCGCAAATGATGGAGTCTGGCGTTCACTTCGGACACCAAACCAGACGGTGGAACCCCAAAATGGCTCCATACATCTTCACAGCGCGGAACGGCGTACATATCATCGACTTGGTGCAAACCGCCCAGTTGATGGAAGAAGCTTATGTCTACATGCGGACGGCTGCCGAGCAGGGCAAACGGTTCCTGTTTGTCGGTACCAAGCGTCAAGCTGCGGGCATCATCGCTCAAGAAGCAAGTCGTTGCGGTGCATCGTACATCAACCAACGCTGGTTGGGTGGGATGCTCACCAACTGGACGACGATCAAAAGTCGGGTCGAACGCTTGAAGGATCTCGAACGTCGCGAAAATAGCGGCGCGCTGGATCTCTTACCCAAGAAAGAAGCTTCCGTCTTGCGACGGGAAATGGCGAAACTCCAGAAATATCTGGGTGGGATCAAGAACATGCGCAAAGTCCCCGATATCGTCATCGTCGTCGATCAACGTCGTGAATACAACGCGATGCTCGAATGCAAAAAGCTGAATATTCCGATCGTCTCGCTGCTCGATACCAACTGCGACCCTGACTTGGTTGACGTGGCAATTCCAGCAAACGACGATGCGATTCGCTCCGTCAAACTGATCCTTGGTAAACTCGCTGACGCGATTTATGAAGGTCGTCACGGTCAACTCGACGGCGAAGAAGAATTCGTTGATGAGTACGAAGGCGAATACGACGAAGAAGGTGAATTTATTGAAGCTGCTGCTAGCGAAGAAGTCAGCGAAGGCTAAAATTAGGGGATAGGGGGACAGTGGACAGTGGATAGTGAACAGTGAACAGTGAACAGTAACTTCTTGTTTATTTATCTACTTATCCACTCATCCACCTCCAAACCCTTAACCATCTCGAAAATAGATAAAGGAACATGGCTGAAATAACTGCAAAGATGGTTCAAGAACTGCGCCGCCAAACTGGTGCAGGGATGATGGACTGTAAGAAGGCTTTAGGCGAGACAGAAGGCGATTTGACCAAAGCGTCAGAATGGCTGCGTCAGAAAGGGATGGTTGCGGCTGGTAAAAAAAGCGATCGCGTCACTGCGGAAGGCTTGGTAGATAATTTTATCCAAGCTGATGGCAAAGCTGGCGTACTCGTTGAAGTCAACTGTCAGACTGACTTTGTAGCGCGTAACGATGCTTTCAAAGATTTGGTGCAAAGCTTGGCACATCAAGCGATTACCGCCGATAGTGTCGAGGCACTGTTAGACCAGCCCTACGCAGGCGATAGTAGCATTAAAGTATCAGAAGCGATCGTCCAATCGATCGCTAAAATCGGTGAAAATCTCAACGTGCGCCGCTTGGCAAACTACAAGGTTGCTGCTGGTGCTGAAGGCGCGGTCGATTGCTACATTCACACGGGTGGCAGAGTTGGCGTATTGATCGAACTCGGTTGTACTTCTGCCAAAGTTGCCAATAGCGAAGAATTTAAAACGCTAGCGCGGAACTTGGCGATGCAAGTCGCAGCTTGTCCAAACGTCGAATACATCCAAGTCAGTGATATTCCTAGCGAAATTGCGACTAAGGAAAAAGAAATCGAAATGGGACGCGATGATATTGCGAATAAGCCTGATAACATCAAAGAAAAAATCGTCCAAGGACGTATCGACAAACGGCTCAAGGAAATGACCTTGGTAGATCAACCCTACATCAAGGATCAGAATATCACCGTAACCGAATTGATCGGCCAAACTACCAAACAGTTAGGCGAAGCAGTTACCGTGCTCCGGTTCACCCGCTTTATCCTCGGCGAAGGGATTGAGAAGCAAGAATCTAACTTTGCTGACGAAGTTGCCGCTCAAATGGGTAAAGTCTAGCTCTAGCTGGGTATTATAGTTGATAGACAGGTCTAATTATAGACCTGTCTTTTTTAATTTTTTTAGGCTTCGCAAGTAAATAGCCGCGATCGTTTTTGGATAACAACCGCGAAATCCTTGGATGATTTAAGAGGCTGTCTGAAAAGTTATTTTTAATACCCGTAGTTGGTGTGAATCCCCCTAAATCCCCCTTAACAAGGGGGACTAAGACTCTGGCTCCCCCTTTTTAAGGGGGTTGGGGGGATTAGATTTAGGCTTTTCAAACACCCTCTAAGTTAGATGATTCAAGACTGAGCAAATGAATTGGCGATCGATATTCATAATTCATAATTCATAATTCATAATTTTATGGCTAGACCGATCGAACAAGTCGAACAGGAATTAACTAAACTCAGAATGGCGAGCAGTCAGATCGGGAGAGAGTTGACTATTGCCTACAAAAGTTACTTTGCTGCCTTCGCACCGACCCTCAAAAAACAGTCGATTCAGGGGTGTTATTATCTGTGTACTAATGGTTATCCTGAAGCTTTTTTGAAGTTAAATTACGATCGACGCGCGCAGTTACTAAAGACACTTCAACGCACGATTAATAATGCAGTCGCGAATCTAGTCGTCCAGATCGATTCGCCAGAGAAAGCTAGTAATAATAATGTTGATGATGACGAGCCGACCGGAGAAATCACCTCGATGTCGATGATGCCTACCGATTGGTTTGCCACACCCATCTCACTATCCACTTGGCAAAAGCATTTGGAAGAAGAGATCGGCCACAGCTTGAAAGAGATCTCCTATAAAGTTAATCTCCTCTTACAGCAGGGACAAGTAATGCCCCCAACTATTCCTAAACCGATCTTAGAAGCCAATCCTCAAGCCGATCGCCAAGGGGGGAGTATCGTAAACATTCCGAATGTTTTAAGTGTATTAATAGAACAAAATAGAGAAGAAGAAGAGCTTTCTACAGAACGAGATGATGAAGACGAATTGCCAAAAATACTCCCAATTCATAGCCTATATTTACGGTTGACTGAAGTTGAATTTTCGGATGCTGCTGTCTTGAGTTGTCGGAAGAATATTGATGTATTGGTTAATAGAATCAATGGGTTGCGGCGCGAATATTCTCAGAAGCAGCAAGATTTAAAAGTTGCTGAAGCCGCCGCAGCTTGGCGAAATAGTTGGTTTGAAGAATAAGCTAACTCGATTACCTCCGATTGGCGCAACCAACGAGCATTACAGTAACCCCAAAAGTAACCCAAGTTGCTACCTATAACCAAAGCGATTAGAAACCGCTCCTCATGATGCAAGGTCCGCCTTCGCGGACTAATAAACCAGTCTAGGAAGGTGGACTTTGCATCATTAGACACGATTTTAATCGTAGGTATTTCTAAGTAGCAACTTGAGTTAAAGTAACTAAACCCGAGCGATCTGCCTGACGATCGGTTGTGTGCTATAACTGTCGCAGACAAGCTCTGGTGCAGCCGCAGCAGCAGCGATCTTCCGCTTGATTTAGAGCTATACTTGGAGATGGTAAATACCGATCGAGTATCATCGGATAGGATCTAAATTTTAGTTGCGTCGATCGACCGATCTCAGGAATAATCGATCGTCAACAGCTAATTAAAGTAACCCAACCCGATCGCGCGATTGTTAATTATTTATCTACCTTTTCGATTGAAGTTATAGATGTCCGGCGAACCAGATTGGTCACGAATTCACAAAGCTTTAGCAGTTGAAGCGCAGTATGGTTATACCGATTTGGAGGGACAACAATACCGCTTCAGCGAATTCTTATGTTTGAGCTTTGGGAGACCGCCAGAGCATACAAGTTTTAGCGATCGTAAGCATTGGCGCGAATACGCCCGTGAGTTTAATAATTATCACGACTTGGTGTTAAACGATCGGAAGTTATTGATTGCTAGAGCCAGTCAATTTTTACTAGTGGCGCAACAAGTGGCAGCACAAAAAGCTAGCACTCAGCCATCAGTTAATTCTGTCAAAGTAAGTGAATCTCGGAGTGCCATTGCCACCACTACGACACCGAAAATATTACCGGCGACGATGCCAGTTGCCAAAGGCGATCTCAATTTAACACTCGATCGCTATCTCAAAGAAATCCCCCAAATAGGTACGCGCAAAGCTGAAATTCTCAGTCGGTTGGGATTGTGGACGGTTCGAGATGTTTTGTATTATTACCCCCGCGATCATATCGACTATGCCAGACAAGTTAATATCATCGAACTGGAGCCAGGCGCGACAGTTACATTGGTTGGCATCATTAGAAAATTTAACTTCTTTACCAGTCCTAAAAATAAGAAGCTCAATGTTTTAGAAATCACCCTCAAAGATGAGACTGGTTCCTTAAAAATCAGCCGTTTTTATGCAGGAACTCGCTATAGCAATCGCGGCTGGCAAGAATCGCTCAAACGGAAATACCCGTTAGGGAGTTGGATTGCGGCATCGGGATTGGTCAAGCAAGGTAAATACGGCATCAATCTCGACAATCCCGAATTAGAAGTTTTAGCAGATAATGAGGCGAGTGTTTCTTCACTCAAAATCGGGCGAGTACTACCTGTTTATCCGTTAATTGAAGGAGTTTCTGCTGATACCGTGCGCGAGGCAGTAGTAACAGTCTTACCTGCTGCTGCACTACTAAAAGATCCGCTACCGAAAGTTATCTGCGAACAATATGGACTGATGGAATTAGCAGGTGCGATCGCGAATATTCATTTCCCTGAAGATAGCAATGCTAAAGAAGCCGCGCGGCGACGGTTGATTTTTGATGAGTTTTTCTATCTCCAATTGGGCTTTTTACAACGCCGTCACTTGCTCCGCCAGATTCACACTCAAGCGGTCATCGAACCAAAGGGAGTGCTGATCGATCGATTTAGAGAGATGTTACCATTTCAACTCACCACCGCCCAGCAGCGGGTAGTTGGCGAGATTCTCACAGATCTCCAACAAACCGCACCGATGAATCGGTTGGTACAGGGAGATGTAGGTTCGGGTAAAACTGTCGTCGCGGTCATGGCAATCTTAGCAGCGATTCAATCGGGGTACCAGACTGCATTAATGGCACCGACAGAGGTACTCGCCGAGCAACATTATCGCAAGTTAGTCGGCTGGTTCAACCTATTACATCTCCCGGTCGAACTCCTGACTGGTTCGACCAAAATTGGCAAACGGCGGCAAATCTATCGCGAACTGGAAACTGGCGAACTCTCGATCGCGGTCGGTACTCATGCTCTAATTCAAGATAAGGTCAATTTCCGCAACCTCGGGCTAGTCGTTATCGACGAACAACATCGCTTCGGGGTATTTCAGCGCGCTAAGTTGCAGCAAAAAGGTTCTCAACCGCATGTGCTGACGATGACCGCTACACCCATCCCCCGCACCCTGGCACTAACCTTACACGGCGATTTAGATGTCAGCCAGATCGACGAATTACCAGCCGGACGACAGCCAATTCAAACAAATGCACTCAATAGCCGCCAGCGTACTCAAGCCTATGACCTGATGCGCCGTGAAATCGTTCAGGGGCGACAGGTGTATATCGTTTTACCGCTAGTAGAAGAGTCCGAGAAATTGGATCTGCGTGCGGCAACAGAGGAACACGAACGCTTAGCGAGTGAGGTCTTCCCAGAGTTTCAGGTGGGACTACTGCACGGGCGGATGAGTTCGGCGGATAAAGATGCGGCACTTATGGCATTTCGCGATAATCAGACCCAGATTATCGTCTCCACGACGGTAATCGAGGTCGGGGTGGATGTCCCGAATGCTACCGTGATGCTGATCGAAAATGCCGAACGCTTTGGACTGTCGCAATTGCATCAGTTACGCGGACGCGTCGGGCGGGGACAGCATCGTTCCTACTGTCTGCTGATGAGTAACAGCATGTCGAGCGATGCCAAACAACGCTTGCAGGTATTGGAGCAGTCGCAGGATGGATTCTGGATTTCAGAGATGGATATGCAGTTGCGCGGGCCAGGGCAAGTACTAGGGACGCGCCAGTCGGGGATGGCAGACTTTGCGCTGGCGAGTTTGGCAGAGGATGGTGAGATTTTAACCATCGCCAGAGATGCAGCGGAGAAGGTCATTTTACGCGATAACGATTTGAGTGAGTCACCCAAGTTAAAAGCGGAGTTAGACTATCGGTTTCAGAAGTTGATGGGCGGCAGTATTTTAACTTAAAGCTACATGCCTGGTTATAGCAATAGTTATGCCTCGATCGAGTTTGTAGTCAGGCTAGTTTTTACCTGTACCTGGATGTAGCGCAAAGCGATCTCCTCCGATCGACAGATGGAAAAATACCTAGCGATTTTTATGGTGTTTAGAGTAAGAGACTAAAGCCGATTCAATTGTCATAGACACCAGTAGGGCACCCGTTGTGGGTACCCTCTGGTTGTGGCTCAACGCGCTACATATCATAACCAAACAAGTTAGCATTAACTTCATCTAGATTGATATCGGCTAAACCATACTCTTTCCAGCGTCGGCTCACCATCTCAGCTACCGCCGGATCGGATTCCAATTGTTCGCCCCAAACGTGGTCGGTTTCGGGATAGACTTTGGTAGTTGCATCGATACCCATCCGGCTTCCCAGTCCCACCTTCGGCGTTGCAAAGTCAAGTTTATCGAATGGAGTATCGGGGATGATAAATACATCGCGCTGCGGATCGACTTTGGAACTAATCGCCCAAACGACTTGGCGCGGGTCGCGGATATTGATATCTTTATCGACAACGATGACAAATTTAGTATAGGTAAATTGCGGTAACGCACTCCAAAAGGCTAACGCGGCGCGTCGTGCTTGTCCTGGGTAAGCTTTATCGATCGAAATTACCGCCGCTTTATAACTCAATGCTTCCATTGGCAAGAAGAAATCGACGATTTCTGGCACCTGTTGGCGTAAAATTGGCGTATAAATGCGGTTGAGTGCGATCGCCATCATCGCTTCTTCCTTCGGCGGACGACCGCTAAATGTCGTCAAATAGATCGGATCTTTCCGATGCGTCATGCAGTTGAATCGGATTAATGGGCAGGACTTGGAGAGGTTATAATAACCCATGTGATCTCCGAAGGGGCCATCTACCATTTCTTCCCCTGGCGTAATCGTGCCCTCGATCACAAACTCGGAATCCGCTGGGACTTCCAGATCGACAGTTTTACATTTAGCTAATTTCACCCCACCGCCGCCGTAGATTCCGGCAAATAACCATTCCGATAGATCGATCGGAATTGGGGTCGCGGCGGCCATAATTACCAGGGGATGCACGCCTAACGCGATCGCAATTTCTAGCTTTTTCCCGCGTTCGGCGGCTTTACGTAAGTGCCGTGCGCCACCGCGAATCGATAACCACTGAACTGTCATCGTATTGCGCGACTGCAACTGGAGCCGATACACCCCGATATTTGGCGTACCTGTCTCGCAATCTTTGGTAATTACCAATCCCAACGTGACAATTTTGCCCGCATCGCCAGCATAGGGACGAATCAACGGCAGACTATTTAGATCTAAGTCATCACCTTGGACTACTACCTGCTGACAGGGAGGAAAGTAATCTCGACTCGGCTTGGCTTTGAGGACATCGAATAATACTTTGCCAAACTCAACTGCTTGAGCGACCTTTTTCGGCGGCTTGGGTTGTTGCAACATCGCCAACTTCCGCCCCAGATCTTCTAATTCCTGAGGTTTGCCCATATTCATCGCCCAGCAGATCCGTTCTACCGTGCCCATGATATTGACAGCAACGGGATATTTCGCCCCTTTGACGTTTTCAAATAATAAGCCAGGGCCGCCACACTGCAACATCCGATTGGCAATTTCGGCGATTTCTAAGTCCGAATCTACAAGGGTCTTAATCCGCCGCAGTTGTCCCCGCTGTTCGAGTACGTCCAAAAATCCTCTAAAGTCCGCCGCCATGCGATCGCCCAATGTAAAGTTATGTTTCTATTCTATATGGTGGAGAGGGTAGGGGTGTGGGGTGTACCATCGGAGGCGGAGTGTGGGGGAAAATTGTTTAGTTAGTGAGCTGCTGAGATCCTACCCAGCCAGACAAATGTGTCTTGCCATAAAGGGCACATTTTCCATCATAGAGACTTAACTAACAACTATTCACTGTTCACTGTTCACTGTTCACTGTTTACTGTTTACTGTTCACTAACTCCCCTTCTGAGTCCCAAAGCTGTAAAAGACATAAACATCGAACAGTGCGCCAACAAAGCCGCAGGCTAGGCCGATTGTCAGCATTCCTTGAAATGCACAGCCACTACCGAAGGCACTGAGAAAGCTGAGTACCATATCCGTTGGCATTTGACCGATCGAGCCTAAGCCAGGAATGCAAGTCAATAACCAAGTACTAGCTAGAGAGCCAGATACCAACAACAACGGAGCAAAAAAACTAAATAGCGCAGCCAGAAATAAAGAACGTAGGAAGTTTGATGACACGATCGGAACCTCACCCGCCTGATGGCTGAAAGAACGGTTGTGGCTGTTTACACTCACCCATATATCATAAGATGTTGTCGCGGGGATCGCTCGAATCTGTGAGAAATCTTAAAATATCATTAAACTTTTTGATAAAGACTCGATCGTAAATTAATAAAGTCCCGAACCCGATCGAACATATCCGGAAATCTTCAGAATCTTGGGCATTGGCGCAGCCGTTGCCTGAGTAAAGCCGCTTTGCGGAGACAGCCGCTACCCGTTGGCGCAGTCTTGCCGAGGAGATACGGAACGCGAATCCTGAGACCTTACCGCAATCACTGCATTATCCCGCTAAAATTAGGAAGAGAACACTAAACTAGCCGATCGATTATGAGAGAGTGGGGGCCACTATTTTCATAAAGTTTTACAGGGATTGGGGTAATCTTAAGATAGAAGTAGCACAATTTTTTTACGGAACCAAACATCACGATCGTAGGCAACTACCAACATCGTGCATCCTAAAGCCATGGGGAACCAAAACTCAGCACAAAATACCACCTTACTGCGGCAAGTCTTTACAAACATTCAGGCTGATAGTTGCCCTAAGCATTACAACTTTCATATGCATACCAACTGCTCCGATGGCAAGCTGCTGCCGGAAGATCTGATGAGTCAGGCGGTAAGTATCGGATTGCAGGGCATCGCTATTACAGATCATCACAGTGTGGATGGGTATTATCGGGCTGCGAAATGGCTGGCAGCAAAAGATCTCGATTCGCTGCAGTTGTGGACGGGCATCGAAATCACGGCGTATCTGCCGCCTGTAGACGTACACATTCTCGGTTATGGCTTCAATCCGGAGGAGCCAAGTTTAGCGCCATATCTGACCGGGCGCGAACCTAGAGGTGCGGACGCGCGGGCGGAACGGGCGATCGCGGCGTTACATAAAGCTGGGGCGATCGTCGTATTAGCACACCCTTGCCGTTATCGACGGTTGCCAGAAGAATTAATTCCGATGGCGGTATCTTTAGGTATCGACGGCGTAGAAACTTATTATGCCTACAACAATCCCAATCCCTGGATTCCCAGTTTCGAGCAGACAGAAACTGTCAAACGGTTGGGTAATAGTTACAACTTGCTGCATACCTGCGGTACGGATACTCATGGACTGAATTTATTACAACGGTTGTAACGTGAGTTGTGCTTTATGTATCATCAGCAGATTGCGTACTCAACTGAAGCGATCTGCAGATCGATCGGCGAAAAGTGGCGCGCTCGATTTGCTACGATCGTGGCAAGTAGTAGATTCCGACCCCAACAGATCGGGTTTAGGTAAAATCTCTAATTGCCAATGCCAAAGGAGTTGTTTATGATAGTTTGTTAGGGATATTATACCCAGGCGATCGGTCCTAAGTATTCGTCAGCAGTCAATTCGATCGTCTAGCGGCTTGAGCCAATGACATCAACAAAGCCTGTCGATCGAAGCAAAAATACTTCCCCGAGATAGCACAATAGGTTATTTGTGATTGGTTAATTTCAATTAGTTCTTTTGCGTCCGTTGAATTAGATGTCATTAAATTCGATTAAGCCTCTCAATGGTCAAGCTTCAGACATGGATACACACACTCTTCGTGGACTGCTCGAAATGACAAAACCGACAGATCCAGATGTCGAACATTCAGAACTTCGATTCGATCGTGAGGGTAGTCATTCGATGAATGGTACTGCTACAGCACTTGCCATCCCCCCAGAACATATCGAGCTACCCTCGCAAGACATTCGGGTAGCCGCACTCAAAGCCACATTAGACCGACATCGCGGCGAGCGACAAATCGTCCTCTTGCAGGACTTTCCCGACCCCGATGCGCTATCAGGTGCTTGGGCTTATCAACTGATTGCTAAGCAATACAATATTAATTGCGATCTGATCTATGCAGGCGCGCTCAGCCATCAGGAAAATATCGCGCTGGTCAAGTTGACCGGATTGCCAACTAAGAAGATTGCTAGTGCCAATCTCAAGGAAAAAGATCTCGCTAATTATCAAGGCTGTGTCCTGATCGACAATCAAGGTACCACTTGTCAACTATTAGAACAAGTTCAGCAAGCTGGAATCCCGATTACCGTCATCATCGACCACCATAGCCTCCAAGAAGATCTCAACGCTGAATTTGTCGATATTCGTCCCACCACCCGCGCGACGGCGACGATCCTCACGCAATATCTCCAAGCGGGAATGCTCAAGCTCGATAGCAGTATCGCCGAGCATGTCAAATGTGCGACCGCGCTGATGCACGGCTTACGATCGGACACCAATCGCCTGATGCAAGCCCAGGAAGAGGATTTTCTAGCTGCGGGGTATCTCAGTCGCTTTTACGACGCACAGCTCCTCAATGCGATTCTACAGGTCTATCGATCGAAACGCGTAATGGAGGTGATTCAGCGATCGCTCACCAATCGCGTAGTGCAGAATAATTTCTCGATCGGTGGTGTGGGGTATCTCCGCTATGAAGACCGCGATGCGATTCCCCAAGCGGCAGACTTTTTAGTAACTGAAGAAAACGTTCATACGGCAGTGGTATATGGCATCGTTCGCGATGAAGATGATGAGGTCGAATTAGTAATCGGTTCGCTCCGCACGTCGAAACTAACGCTCGATCCGGACGAGTTTATTAAAGAGGCATTTGGTAAAAATAGCGAAGGCCGTTTCTTCGGTGGCGGACGCTTTACAGCTGGTGGGTTTGAGATTCCCGTCGGCTTTTTATGTGGATTTAATGACAATCCCGATTTCTCGAAGATGAAGTGGGAAGTCTTCGACAATCAAATCAAACAGAAGTTGCTGAGATTGGTAAATCCTACTGATAGTTATTAAGTTAGTGGCTAGTTATTTGAATCGATCGGATGGCTTTAGCTATGCGATCGATTTGTTTTTGAGTGATTAGTTGAGTGGGAAGCGATCTCAACCCAGATCGGATACTATTTTGGATTTTGGATTGGGGAAGTCAGGCTGTCTCGGGAGTCGATCGATCCATCTGTCAGGAGCGTTTTTTAAATTGGTATAAAAACCCAATCTTTTCTTTTTCAGTGCTGTTTAGACCCACATTCCGCTAGTTGAAGTAGTTGCCAAAGAATTAAAATAGAAGCCCACCCCACGCGAGATTGAAAAGAGGTCATCATCACGTCAGCGTCAGGTACGGCAACCCAAGCGGGCTTAATAGATGTCACTGTTTCGTTGGCAGAAACACATACAGGAAGTACACACAAAGAAGAGAAAAACATCGCGATCGCGATCGACTTGGCTTGCATGATTACATCATTGTCTAAATATTATTAGACATAAACTTCAACTAGCGGAATGTGGGTTTAGATCGATAGTATCCTCTATTCCCTGACTTTCGTAGGAAGTTTACAGATTATTCGAAGATCTTTGCAGATTGCGCGGATCGAGGGCATCGCGTAAACCGTCGCCGAGGAGATTGAATGCTAATACTGTGAGGATGATTAATAATGCTGGTGGCCAAATCAACCAGGGCTGGAAGATGAGAATCGAGGTATTAGTTGCGATCGATAGTAGATTTCCCCACGATGGATCTGGTGGTTGAATTCCTAACCCGATCAAACTCAGTACCGACTCGGAAACGATAAAACTGGGAATGGCTAACGTTGCAGAAATAATTAGATAAGTAGCTGTTTGCGGAATGATATGGCGGATGATAATATACCAAGGCTTCGCACCCATCGCCCTGGCGGCTTGAACGAATTCCCGTTCCTTAATCGATAAAACTTGACCGCGAATCACTCGCGCTAATCCCGCCCAACTGATAAATGATGTAATGATAATAATTAGTAAAAAGCGTTGCGAACTACTCACTCGATCGGGTAATACCGATGCTAACGCAACTAATAAATAGAGACTGGGTAAAGTCATCAAAACTTCTGCTACCCGCATGATTCCGGCATCGATCCAGCCACCAAAATAGCCCGAGATCCCGCCTAAAATCGTACCGATGGGAAAAGAGATTAAAACACCAATCAGACCGATAAATAGGCTGATTCTGCCCCCATAGACGATCCGACTGAATTGGTCTCGACCCTGCTCGTCGGTACCGAGGAGATTGAGTTTGCCCTCGCCTGCGGTACCAAATAAGTGCCAATCGCAGGGAATTCCGGAGAAAATTGTAAATTCTTGCCCATCCACTTTAGTTTTAGCGACTGCTGCGCTCTTGACCTTGCTTTTTTTCTTGGGAGCAGCGGGGTCGAATTTCGGGAGGAGGGGAATACTGATGGGGAATAGTCGATACTTGGAACCATGCACGAACAGGTTAATCGGTGAGGGTTTAGTCTCATCGACCTTGAGGATGCGATCTCCTGTATTGATATCTGTTGGCCCTTGGGTAGTAGGGTAAACATGCGGCCCAATCCACGTACCTTGCTTGTCCGTCCAGTGAATCGCTGTGGGTGGCAGCAGCGAACCATCCTCTTGGGAAACATACGGATCGTAAGGTGCGACAAATTCGGCAGCGATGACTGATAGATACATCAAAATTAGCGCGATCGCACCAATTTGCGCTAATCCATTCCGTTTGAGTTGTTGCCACCAATTCATTGCGATCGCCACCCAGCTAACTGTCCACTTTCGATCTTACTACTTAAGTGGTGATGAGCAGCATTCTCCCTGACGGTTCGCTGATTTAGGAGAGGGGGTGGAAGATTGGGGTAAAGTGCAGCAATTCCAAATTCAGAAATTTTAGAGGCTGGAACCATTGCTCTATCGTTAAAATTCAGATCGATCGAGGAGACTCGATCGTCTGAAACGGCGTAAACTCGTTTTGAATTTGGAATTGCTGAGGCGGACTTTGCATCATGAGCCGAGACTTCAGTCTCCAGGCTATTCTTATCCCGAACTCACGTTAGATAGAATATGGATAAATCCCACAGACGACTAAGCTGATGATTAATTTTGACTCGATCGAGATTTTAGATCCGCGATAGCGAAGCGCTGCCTTGGCAAGTTGAACATTGATATATCGATCGATTTGTCATACTCGATCGATATATCGATCGAAATCTCCCGACTCTGGGGATTTTAATTAATTTAAATTGCAATTAGGACAATTTACTCAATAATCCCAATAACTTCTTATTATTGGGAGTCAGCAACGTGCGTCGATAAGTATCTGCGGCTTTTTTAATAGCTTCGGCCTGGGTAGGATAGGGATGAATCACACTAGCAAGTTTAGTCAATCCAATCTTGTTGACGATCGCCATAGTGATTTCAGAAATCATTTCCCCGGCATGACTGGCAACGATCGTTGCGCCGACAATGCGATCGGAATTTTTGAGATGAATAATTTTTAAAAACCCATTTTCTTCACCATCGACGATCGCGCGATCGACATCGCTAAATTTTATTTCGATCGTCTCAACATCCATCCCTTGCGCTTGAGCTGCGGCGGCGGAGAGTCCTACCTGGGCGATTTCTGGGTCGGTATATGTTACCCACGGCATGACTAAGCTGCTAAGTTTAGTCCGACTCAATCCAAATGGTGAAAACAGGGTATTTTTGATGACGATGCGGGCGGCGGCATCGGCGGCATGAGTGAATTTCCAGTCCATACAAATATCGCCAGCTGCATATATTTTCGGATTGGTAGTTTGAAGATAGTCGTTGACTTTTACACCTTGCCGAGGATCGGATTCGACTCCGACAGCTGCCAAATTCAGTCCTTCAATATTGGGAACGCGGCCAGTACCGATGAGTATATCATCGACAGTTATCGATTGAGGTTTACCGTCGGTTGTAAAATGCAATACTTTACCAGCATCGATTTTTTCTACTCTTTGAATCTGGGTATTTAAAAATAGTTCGATCCCCGATCGGACAAATACATCACGAACGATCTGAGCGGCATCTTTATCCTCTTTATTCAACAATTGAGAGTTTTGATGGAATAACGTAACTTTAGATCCCAAGCGCCCAAACGCTTGCGCTAACTCGCAACCGATCGGCCCACCCCCGATTACGGCTAGACGTTGCGGGCGCTCGACGAGTGAGAAAATGGTTTCATTTGTCAGAAATCCAGCAGTGGCAATGCCTTCAATTTCTGGTTCCAAGGCTCTGGTACCTGTAGCAATTACGGCTTTTTTGTAGCGCAAAACTGCATTATCTACTTCGATCGTCTCATTGTTAGTAAATCGAGCCGTACCGAAAAATACATCAACACCTAAAGCCGAAAACCTTTGGGCAGAGTCAACATGACTGATGCCCGATCGTAATCTTCGCATTCGAGCCATGACAGCGGGAAAATCGATGTCGATCTGTGCTGGTGACTGAATCCCGAATGCATCAGCGTTTAACATCTCACCAACAACGCGAGCCGATCGAATGATAGCTTTGGAAGGAACGCAACCAACATTCAAACAATCGCCACCCATCAAATTTCGTTCGATCAGGGCGACTTTTAAGCCAATGCCCAAACCTGCTGCACCTGCGGCGACAACCAATCCCGCCGTACCCGCCCCAATTACTACCAAGTCATAAAGCGCTGCTGGTTGAGGATTTATCCAATCATCGGGATGTACCGCTGCAACTAACTGGCGATTGTATTCATCGATCGGTAGAACTGTTACGTTTGACATGATTAAACTCTCTAAGTAGATGCAGACAAATTACCGTTCGAGCGCTGTGCGCTATTGCTGGCTGTCGAAGATTCCCTGTAAAATAGGGTAGCGTCTATTTGTTACTGGTACCGCTAAATTTCAGGACATTAAAGAGTGCCGATCGAAATTAGTACTATTGCTTTTCTATCTGGCTCCAATAGCTGCTATCTACGTTAAGAAACTTTACTGTGGAAGTGGTTTAGACAACGAGCAACCAAACCAAGTATTCTCTCTCGATCGGATCGATTGCTGCGGTTCTCATCCTAGTCAAGGGCATTATTAGTACTTTCAGTGGCTAGTGAGTGTACCTCATTCGATTGGGAACCGCTAGATCCGAAGTTGGTTGGGATAAATAGCGAGGCGATCGCATCTAGTCTAAACCTAAATGGTGGGTACTGTACGCTCTTTATCCCAACCGCCAAGATGGCGAGGATTAGTCGCAGATGAGTCCGATTAACTTCGCCGGAGCGGCTGGAATCGATCGATTGTTGCCTTATGCCTGGGGCACCCAGACAGACACAGAGCCACCATTGCACCGAAACTCAGCCCAACCCTCATCGTTAGTGACGATTGGTTCTTTGATATGCTCGGTGATGTCGATGTAGGTACGATTGGGTTGTTTTACTTCCATGTACTTTGTGCCATCGCCACCATTACTGAGGACCACTGCCATGCCACCAGGATGCTCTGCATCGCCGAGTCTCGTCCACCCGATCGTGTTTTCATGGTCGAAGTAGTCATATTGCTCGCCAAAACCGTAAGTTTTACGCGCCAGCATAAATTTGTCGAGTAAGAACCGATGGCTGTCTAACCAGATTTCGTATTCATTGCCATCTTTACCATAATCCTTGTAATGAGCGCCATAGTAATCGCCATAAAAGATACAAGGATAACCATCGCGGCGTAGCAAAATCAGCGCATAAGCTAGCGGTTTAAACCAAGGTTCGACGATCGATTCTAGCGATTGTAGTGGTTGCGAATCATGATTTTCAACTAACGTCACTGCTAGCGCAGGTTGTTGTTGAACTAAGGTATTATCAAAAATCTGGCGCAGATCGTAGCCATTGCCAGCGGTACTAGCAGCATGGAAATTGTAATGCAGTGGTGCATCAAATAAGGAGACTTTCCCCTCAGTTGATTCGATAAAGTGATGCAGCGCTTCGACTTCATAAGACCAGTATTCACCGACAGCAAATAGATCTTTTTGTGCATACTGACTGACGTGTTTCATCCATTCGTAGAAAAACTCAGCCGAGACATGTTTGACAGCATCAAACCGGAAGCCATCAACTTTGGTCGTGTCGAGCAACCACTCACCCCAATATTTGAGTTCGCCGACTACTTCAGGATTTTCCATATCGAGGTCGCAACCCATCAGATAATCGAAGCCACCTTTTTCGAGATCGACATCATTATCAAAAGACTTACCTTTGAGCAGATAAACTGCTTTTTCGCCTTCATTATAAGCATTGAAGTCGATCGCATCGAAGTGCCACCAATGCCATTCCATTGTTGAATATTTACCCTCGCGACCGGGGAATGTAAAATGCGTCCAAGCTTGGATTTTTTGATATTCGCCGATCGCTTCGGTTCTATTTTCCGGATCGAAAGGTGTTGCTTCAGCTTCTTCGGCTTCGTCTGCGCCTAATTTATGATTGAAGACGACATCGGCATAGATACTAATCCCGTTATCGTGCGCGGTGCTAATTGCTTGAATATATTCAGCTTTGGTACCGTACTTCGTCCTAACCGAACCTTTCTGATCGAATTCACCTAGATCGAACAGATCGTAGATGCCATAGCCGACATCATAACCGCCGCCTGTACCTTTGTATGCAGGTGGCACCCACAGAGCGGTAATTCCAGCAGTTGCCAATTCTTGGGCATTGGTGGCTAGTTCATTCCACAAGGTACCGTCGGGGGCATTGTACCAGTGGAAGTATTGCATCATTACACCATTTGGATCTGACATAAGATGAATCGCTCCATTATTAAGTAAGTAAAGTAAGGCTCCAGATTGCAGAATGGAGTGAGATTCTATAACGTTGCATTCAGCTTGTCGTCAAGGTTTCGCGTATTTCCAATTGCATTATAACTATGCCACACTTACAATATGCCACTCTCATCCTCTTGGGAGATTATCGCATCTATCTAATGGGTGATTGTTTGATTCAATCGATCGATTTATTCAAGCTTCGATCGAGCGAATCTGTCATAAATATTCCTAACTTCTAAAAAATATCCCCGACTGGTTGAGTCGGGGATATAATAATTGCGATAAATTAAATCTCTTGCATAAATCAATGTAGCTCGGCGAATTTATTCACCTGCTTAAATGCAGACAATTTTGTTTAATCGATCGCTAGCTAAACTCGATCGATAATAGCAAGCTAACTAGCTAAAGATGGGAAGGCGATCGTTGCATCCGATATCATAAATCGACTGACAACTTCTTGATAGAGTTCTAGATCGCGCTGCCAATTGGTGACGATTTGGTTGATGCGTTGGGTATGTGCGGCTGGAGCGATCGTATTGACGATATCGTAATCGAAGTTACCAGCAAATAAGGCGATCGAATTAGTCTGTCCTTCGGCACCTTGGATGGTTGCTTCATTAATGGTTAAATTCAATCGGCGCTCATCAAATACATAGCCGAGATTGATGCCTGCTTGGACGGGTGCGTTACCCAACTGTTGCCAAGCGCCTGGTGCGAGCAGATTTTGGAACATGAATTCCCGCGCCAGGCGGCGATCTGTCCCAAAGTCGATATAGCCGCGCATATTAATGCCGACACCGACATAGCTGAGATTGGGTAGGACATTGACGAATTTTTCGGCTAGTCTGGGAATCTCTAATCCCGCAGTTGGTTTATCTACCGCTAACTCCGCAAAACTAATCCGCTGTGGTTGCGCGATTACGGTAATGCCATTTTGAAAAGTTACCTGCGAACCTTGAAAGCTCCGCGCGGGTTGTCCAGATATTTCCCAATCTGCGGGGATAATTTGACTATATTTCAGAAATTCTGGTGTAATCAAGGTCGGATCGATTTCCTTGACTGCAATAACGATCGCGAGTTCCTGGAGATTAATCTTTTTCATCGGGATAGTTCGGTTAGATTATAGGTAGTGGACTTAGAATGCCCAGTTTCGATGCATTTTACCTTAGCACTAGGGATGAACCAATGCAGTGATGGAAGATCCACAATCGATCGACAATAGCGAGCACTTATGGACATTGTTAAAATTTTGCAGGCAGACTACGCGAGATTCCCGATCGATCAAAGTTTTCAGATTTATGCAGAAGATATGTATTTCCAAGATCCGCTCAATCGGTTTCATGGAGTCAATCGCTATCGGCTGACGATCGGGTTTATCAAAACTTTCTTTAAACAGATCCAGTTCGAGCTACATACGATCGAGCGAATCGAGCGGTTAATTACTACCCGCTGGACTTTGCAGTGGAATACACCCGTACCTTGGTATCCTCGGATCGAGATTACTGGCAGAAGTGAATTGTTATTAGCTGACGATCGCGAGTTAATTATCAGTCATATCGATTATTGGGACTGCACACCGCTGGATGTGTTGAAGCAGCATTTTGGCGGGGGAGGGGTAAAGGGTAAAGGGTAAAGGGAATAAAATAGCCCCAAACCCAGAGTCACTATACCTCCACTCCGCTCGACACAGGAACAGGAAAGGGACACCCCTAAACGCACGCATCGGTAGTGGTGTTCCTTGTAAATATCCAGGATCTATGCTGTAATGCTAGCGATTGCGCTGCGACCAGACCCGCGTGGGTAAGCCCCAGACGTAAATAAAGCCTTCCGCAGCCTTATGATCGAAGCGATCGTCAGCACCGTAGGTAGCGAGATCGGTATCATAAAGACTTTGCTCCGACTGTCTCCCGACGATGACCGCATTGCCCTTAAATAGCTTGATGCGGATGGTGCCAGATACTCGTGCTTGGGTTTGCTCGATGAAGGCATCTAGGGCAGCTTTAAGGGGTGAATACCACAGACCGTTGTAGACGAGCTTGCTATAGGTTTCTTCAATTCCACGTTTGTATTGAGTGACATCTCCAGTCAGGGTGAGACTTTCGAGGTCGCGATGCGCTTGAATCAGCACCGACAAGGCCGGAACTTCGTAGATTTCTCGCGATTTGATGCCGACTAGCCGATTTTCCACCATATCGATCCGCCCGATGCCGTGATTGCCAACGAGCTGATTTAATTTGGCAATGAGGGATACTGGATCGAGATGAGAACCATTGACACTTACGGGGCTGCCACGATCGAAGCCAATTTCGATATATTCTGGCTCGTTAGGTGTATTTTCGATCGCTTTAGTCAGTGCATAGACTTCTTCGAGCGGTTCTACCCAAGGATTTTCTAATGGGCCAGCTTCGACACTGCGCCCCAGTAAATTTAAGTCCACACTGTAAGGGGAAGACTTTTTGACGGGTGAAGGAATGCCGCATTTTTCGCCATAAGCGATGGTTTCTTCGCGGCTCATCCCCCATTCCCGCGCTGGTGCTAGCACTTTGAGATCGGGATTGAGGGCAGCAATCGAGACATCGAATCTTACCTGATCGTTACCTTTTCCCGTACAACCATGCGCGACAGCATCTGCGCCATATTCAGCCGCAGCTTCGACTAGGAGTTTGGCGATCAGCGGACGAGCTAATGCTGTAGACAATGGATAGCGATTTTCGTAGAGCGCATTGGCTTTGAGCGCGGGGAAAGCATAATCGGTGATAAAACTCTCGGTAGCCTTGGCGACGATCGATACACTCGCCCCTGAGTCTAGCGCCTTTTGGCGAATCGGTTCTAATTCGTCTCCCTGTCCCAAATCTGCGGCGAGAGTGATGACTTCTTCAACCCCCCATTCCTGTTTGAGATAGGGAATACACACGGAGGTATCGACCCCACCGGAATAAGCAAGTACAACTTTTTTAGCGCGACCCATAATTTTCAATTCTAGCAACGAGTCTTTATTATCTAGTGAATGGTGAACAGTGAACAGTGAATAGTGAACAGTAATGTTTTGTGCGCTCCTCGTGGGCAAACAAAACAGGTGCCAGATATCTCAAGCGATATCTGGCACCCATACAGTATCTTCGTGGATAGTCACTGTTGACTATTCACTGTTCACTGTTCACTAAATTAGGATTTAGTTTCTAAACGACCGTAAAATAGACCGCGAATTTTGACTTCTTTAGGATCTAATGCGCCTAAGTCGGTGTCGCTAGGTTGTTCGCTTTCAAAGATGCCAGCAATTTCGCCAGTGGCGCTGTTGACTTTGGCAACTTCAAAGTTGATTTTACCTCTCATGGTTTGAGCGCGCTTGGTGTTCTTGCGATCGCCAGCACGGCCTTTTTCTTCTGCTTGGAGAGCATTGGCACTATCGTAACCGCTAGCTACACCGCGACCTTTGGGGTCGAGGAACACAGCGCCACGATAGGATGGTACTTTGTATTCGCCAGCAAAGTCAGTAGAAGTGTCGATCTTCTGAACTCCAGGTTGGCTGCTAGCAACTAATTCTTTAACGGTAAAGAGGAAAGGTACTAACTCACCACCAGGTAGTTTGACAGTGATTGCTTGGAAGTCGATGCCATCTTGTTCTTTGAACGTCAGCGTCCGATCTGCAGATAATGTTAGAGAACCTTTAATTTGGTCGAGGCTGGAAGTTGCTCTGGTCATGACCTTCGCAGCTACGAATTCAGCTTCTTGGCGTTTGTTTTGGGGTTCTTCTTTGACGAAGTAATTGGTAGGTTGGATGCACATGTCTACCAACTCATAAGTTTTTGACGTATCCAGCGCAATGGAACCTCGACTGGTATCGTCAATAGTAGGACAGTTGTTGGCCAATCCGGTTCCTCGGATATCTTCGTATGTAAGTACAGTTGTTGCCGATACTGGAGCATCACTGCAAGCCGTCAGCAAGCCAATACAGATGGCGAGTAAGGCGGCGACTAATCCGCGAAATTTCATGATTAACCTCAATTTTCGATAATTTTATGTTATTACAGTCTGCCAGTTCGAGAGCCGCGAATCGAATTAATCTTCAAGATCGCGTTCGATCGTCGCTACGAACACAGTAAGATAATTGTCTTGCCGATCGGTATTTTACATCGTGTGAGTCTTACACATAACATCTTTGAATAGATGATTCACAATATTTCGGCTGAAGAGGAGCCGTTGAACCGCAAAACATAAATTTATATTAATAATATTTGACAAATCTAAGTTAAATGAATAGCGATCGAGATCTATCTTCCCCCACACAATTAGCCGCAACCAATTTGCCATCTACACCAGAGATCGACTCAGCCACCCAGATCGCCGATATCGCCAGCGAAATTCAGGCGATCGCGGCACGCTCGCAAGGCGATCCGATCGCGCTGCTACAACTGCTACGCGCCCTAGAACAGGTTCACCGGGATATTCAGGATGATTACTTCCAATCAGCACTTCCTGACAGCCGACAGGCGCTCTATGCGCTGCTGCGAGATATCGAGGAAAATGGCGGTTGGCCGTATATTCAACGGTGGAAGATTCAAGCCTTGTTTGCCAATTTAGCAGAACTGGAGCAGTAGCATCGACGGCGCAGCGATCGCTATTACCTAAAATATCCCCAACTTCTGTAACTAAGTTGGGGATATTTATGATGACTTGCGATTGTGGTTAATCAGTTAAAATTCGCACCAGCCAGCACTGGAGCTAGCAATTGCTATTTTGCCGGATTACAATTTGGATTGTAGCTGAATGTATCTCTCCACCTAGCGACATTCTTGTCACCAATCTTGAACAGTTTAGTATCGCCATTGGCTAATGTAATTCGCACCTTGGCTTCTCCTTGAGGTGCATTGCGTAAGAAGTCCGCAACTTTACCATTGATTGCAAAGGTATTTTCACTAAAGTATAAAGTTGACGATCTTTGAACTGAATCGCCGCCTGAAGTAGTAGCTGAGTAATTATAGTTATTACTAGCATATTTAGGTACGCTTTTAGCGATCGGCGTAAGTTTGATCACCTGAGCACCGATCCCTATTTCCATTTTGACGGGTATTAATTCTTTTACGTCGGATACGTTATTTTTTGGCGCGTCATGAATCGAAGCTTTGACAGAGCAACCTTCCTCTTTACTACTCCAAAATGTCACGATGGTCATCCTTCCTGGCATCGGGCCAGCAAATGGCGATCTAATATTAAATAGGCCGATTAAGCCGCCTTGCTCGGTATTATCTTCACCATGTCGATCGATCGTTACTTTACCAACGACCGAATTGACTAAGGGATCGCGAATCGTCAACGAATCATCAAAGGGTAATCCCTCGCCACCCCAGCCTAATGCTTTCTCAGTATTGAGTCGATCCTCAGAAACTTCACCTGCTACTGCCGAAACCGACATTAAGTTTAGCAATAAACTAGGAATTAAAATATAACTTAATAGAATTGCAGAAATTTTGCTTACAGGCAACATCATTTATACTCTTAGAATTGAAAATATTTAGTTCGGTTGACAACGTATCGTTGCAGTTGGTTCCCCAATTGTATGCAATCATTTCTAGATTCAAGATCGGTCAAAATGCTCAACCGATCGAGTCAAAGCCGATCTTTACTTAGCGGGATTGCAGTTGGGATTATAGCTAAACGTATCTTTCCATCGCGCTACATTCTTTTCGCCAATCTTAAATAGTTTAGTATCACCGTTAGCCAACGTAATTCGCACCTTGGCATCTCCTGGAGGAGCATTGCGGAGGAAGTCAGCAACTTTACCATTGATTGCAAACGTATTTTCACTAAAGTATAAGGCTGCCGATCTTTTAACGGTCGATTTACCGGAAGTAACCGAGTAATTATAGTTCGTACTAGCATATTTAGGTACGCTTTTAGCGATCGGCGTAAGTTTGATGACCTGCGAGCCGATCCCTACTTCCATTTTGACAGGTACCAATTCCTGGACTTTAGCTACACGACTTTTTGGTGCATCATGAATCGAAGCTTTGACAGAACAGCCTTCTTCTTTACTAGTCCAGAATGTCACGATGGTCATCCGACCTGGCATCGGGCCAGCAAATGGCGACCTAATATTAAATAGACCGCTAAGACCACTTTGGTTGCTATTATCTTCACCATGCCGATCGATCGTCACTTTACCAACGACCGAGTTGACTAAGGGATCGCGAATCGTCAACGAATCATCGAAGGGCAATCCTTCGCCACCCCAGCCTAATGCTTTATCAGTATTGAGTCGATCCTCAGAAACTTCACCTGCTGCTGCCGAAACCGACGTTAAGTTTAGCAATAGAATAGGTATTAAAATAGAACTTAATAAAATTGAAGAGATCCTGCTTGTCGGAAACATAGTTTGTACACTTAAGTTGAAAATATTTAGTTCGGCTGACAACGCATCATTGCAGTTGGTTCCCCACTCGTGACCGATTGAGATCGGTCAAGATGCGCGATCGATCCGATCGATCGCCAATTTAAAGTCTCAGATATCTAAAAAATTGCCAGCAATAGTTCGCACAACGTGCTAGACACGAGCGCGAGTTAGACATTCTATTTGAATGAGATAAATGTAATCGTAGTCTTTAATATTGAGAAAATACAGGGTATTGGAGATTCTCTCACGATCTAGCACTTCTCACCAACACAAGCACCAGTAGTATTTTCCGAGCCATCGATTACCGTCGGTCTACCACGATTGAGCGATGGTGCGATAATGGGAGCGGATCGATCGGCCTTCGGATATGACAGGGTATATTTAATTCCCAATTGCGTGGAACTATTCACGAATGAATTAATCGGAATGCCAAGATTGAATCCAGTTTTATTTTCTCTAGCATCTTGCGAACCTTGACCGTGAATCCCGACTAAATTGCCATTTTTATCGAGTACCGAGCCACCACTCATCCCAGGCATGGTGTTATTGTTATAAATCAGAGTATATCCATTTTGTTTGGGCGAGTCATAGCCGACTAATTGACCGCTGACTACCAATAAACTCCGAGTTTCGATCCCTTTGATATTAGCTGGTGCGCCAGTAACATACAACGGACTGCCTTCAGCGATCGTATCTGAGTTGCCGATTTCGGCTACTTTATAAAGTTTTGGGCTGCTAAAGATACAAACGGCTAAATCTAAGTTCCCGATGCGTTTAATCGAACCGGGCTGAATTTGATGTTTTACGCCATCTCTAGTTCTGATTGTATAGGTATCGGTATTTTTTAAGACGTGCCAGTTAGTGAGCACGAAATATTCATAACCTTGATGACCGACTACCACACCAGAACCCAGCTCTTTGCCATCGATGATTACCGTCACTTCTTTGGCAATTCTACTAATATCTTCAGCCGTATAACTCCAGCTAATTTGTGGCTGAACCAACGCGGCAGCTAGTCCACATATTCCCGCAACTATAAATCGATGACTATTCACTGCTAATAACCTAACTTGGGTAATTGGATCGATCGGCGATAGCGCCTTGATGCCCTAGTGGCGCTGACTATGTCAGTTGCTCTCATTGGCAGCACCTTTGCCTTGGCAACAACGGCTACTTCAGAAACACGAGCATCTTAAAATCTAGCTCGATGTTACTCTAAGTAATCGCGATCGAACAAGATTCTTATACTTTCTGCAATTATTTTTAATTTGTCATCCGCCAATTGCGCGAATCATCGGAGCATAAGCGATCGCTTTTTGGACTCAGTTCAAGACTGTCTGCGGAATCAATAGCTGCCCCAGCTCTGTCGATCGAATTTCACCGATACCCACACAACGATCTTCAGCCACAACTCTAACGTAACCACTGAGTATTAAATTGCACCCGATCTCATCGAGTGGTAAGCGTCGTCCTTGGCTCCAGTATTTCACCAAACCCGCATCTGTGAGCGGAACTGCGGGTAAATGTGCCAAGCCGCGATTGGGAGAAACGGGCATAAAAGTCCCTGCTTGCTGCTGTCGTTCCAACTCTTCTAGCGTGATGCTATCTGCCAATCTAAAGCCACAACTAGCATTGCGCTCTAAAAATACTAATACCCCTCTAGTCCCCAGTGCAGCGCCCAAATCGCGGGCGATCGATCGAATATATGTCCCACCCCCACAGGCAATCTGCACCTCAAGTTCGGGGAAATCTCCAGCCGTCCAATTCAGAATCTCGATGTTATCGATCTGCACCTCGCGTGTGGGGATCTCAACGGTTTCGTCAGTTTCACCCGATCGCGCTAATTTATATAATCGCTGCCCATCGACTTTAATCGCACTATAAATCGGCGGTGTCTGAATAATATTACCGATAAATTGGGGGATAATCTCCCGCACTCGATCGAGTGTCAGCTCGCTTACTGGTGCCGAGTAAATAACCTCTCCCTCCAGATCGTCGGTAGTAGTCTGCATCCCGAACCGAATCACCGCACGATACGCCTTACCCCCCGGCAAATATTGTAATAGTCGCGTGGCTTTGCCGATCGCGATCGGCAACACTCCCACCGCCGCCGGATCTAATGTCCCACCATGTCCGACTTTTTTCGTCTGCAAAATCCGTCGCACTTTTGCCACGCAATCATGCGATGTCCAGTCTGCTAATTTATGTAAGTTTAAAAATCCGTCCACAGTTTATCGGCGATCGATCGCAGGCGATCGTGAGTTTAATTTAGATCCATCAATCCATCATAAGGGGAGGACTGCTGAGTGCGAAAAACACCACCACGAACACTGCAAACGTTGTACCCAATCTTGTCGGGAAATGGCGATGGCAATGGCGTAGGAGTGTAGCCAAGATTCGATCGAAACACATTATTTTTTGTCATTCCACACATTTTGCCAGAATGGGCTATTGGCATCAGTATTGGGCTGGATACTTGGGAAGTTCATCTTGCTGTAAATGTCGCGAATGCTCCACCCAGTCAAATTCGCTAAATTACTCGCCTCTTTCTCCATTCTTGGGCGTAAAGTCTGTTGATATCTCCGCCCTGCGTCACAAGTGACACGACCTTTGAACGGATGATTCATTACATACCGACCTTGAAAGTTTTCCTGATTGCCAGTTTCGTGAAACATCAGATCTTCAGGAAACTTATCGCGGGTATACCGAACGTGTAAGCGGGTAATAAAAGTGTTGCTTTGAGGCAGTTGGCGACGGCGAGAGATTGGTGAAGAATTAGGTGATGCAGAACTGTCATTTTCGCCCCAAAATACTCCCGCTTCTTTGAGTTCGGTTGCGGTTGGCGGTTCGCTCGAACAGGGATCGCAGTTAGATGTATTCCAAGCATATTCTAAGAAAGCAACTTTTTTCTGCTCTCGTTCGTAAACTTTTTGAAATGTTGCTTTATAAAAATCACCAAATTCTGATTTCACATATTCAGGTATCGCTTCGCCACTAGGTACCTTAACCGTTCGATAATTTGTAAGTTCTACTTGTCCTTTGGGCGAGAGGATATATATTACCAAATCTTGTTCGCCGCGAGCATTGATCGTACCCAGTCGAATCGGCAACATAAACTTAGGCGATTCATAAGCAATTTGGAGCGGACGCAGCACTTGGTATCCTGACTTATCAAATTCTTTCAGGTCGATTTTGGCAACAAAAAACTTCATTTGCTGCTTGATATAAGGACTTAATAATTCGCTGGCACCAGCAGGAATATTGTAGCCATTTTGCCGCAACCATGTTTCCAATCCATCAGATTCTTTGGCACTAAGAATTACAATCTCATATTCATTAACTTTGAAGCTATCTTCAACGGTAACACCCAAATCGCGTTTTCTCGTTGGTGCAGCTGATGCAGGTACAGATTGGACAGCGCGCATATTAACAATAGCAGACTCATTCAACACTAATGAAGAGCAAGGATCGGGATCGAAATATTCGACCAAGCGCGGCTGACTGAAGGCATCTAATTTTTCGATCGTGGTACGTTTGCCAACGTGTACTTGTTCTTTCTTAATTGCAACTGGAACTGGTACGACCATCGCAAAATCTTTAACCGCTCCTTGAAAATCATTGGCCATTGTAATAATATTTCGATCGCCATCATGAGCGATGACAACTTGAGAAGCTTTATTAAATAATTTCGCATCCGCACCACCAACATAAAAGCCACAAAAGGCAAGTACTTGAGTCGTAGTAGAAAGTATAAATACACAAGCAAGGCAAAAACTAATCAGAATTCGAGCTAGAGATAACATATGAGAGATTGAGTTGGAAAATTGGGATGTACGAAAATTTATTACGAATACAAGATCGCTAAAGATTTGAGGAAGTTTACTTGTCGCTCCAAACATTATTCCAAAACTTAGGATTGGTTTCAGTCTTAGTTTTGGTGTCGGCAAATGAGAAATCAATTTTCTTGTTAATATCGCGAATGCTCCATCCGGTAAGATTAGCTAAAGTACTAGCTTCTTTCTCAAATCGAGGGCGCAAGGTTTGACGATATTTTTTACCGGCATCGCAACTCAGACTACCTTTGAATGGGTGATTTAGCACATAGCGACCTTGAAAATTATCGCGGTTGCCTGTCTCGTGAAATATCAAATCTTCAGGAAACTTATTGCGAGTATAGCGAATGTGCAAACGCGTGATAAAAGTGTTACCTTGCGATGATGTGCGGCGACGGAAACTAGGGGGAATCGCTCCAGAAGAACTATTGGTATTATCGAGCCAAAATACACCAGCTTCTTTGAGTTCTTCAGTAGTTGGTGGTTCGCTCGAACAAGGATCGCAATTCGACACGTCCCAAGCATATTCTAAGAACGCAACTTTTTTTTGCTCGCGCTCGTAGACTTTTTGAAATGTTGCCTTATAAAAATCACCAAACTCTTGCTTGACATACGTGGGAATCGAATCACCAGTTGGGACTTTAACCGTCCGATAATTTGTGAGTTCGACTCGTCCTTTCGGAGAAAGTAAATAAGCCACCAAATCTTGTTCGCCGCGAGCATTAATCGTCCCCAATCGAATCGGAAGCATGAATTTAGGCGATTGATAAGCAATTTGCAACGGACGCAATGTTTGGTAGCCAGCTTTTTTGAACTCTTTGAGGTCGATTTTAGCGACAAAAAATTTCAGTTTTTGCTTAATATAAGGAGCTAACAGCTCGCTCGCACCTTTAGGTAATTTGTAACCATTTCTGCCTAACCAAGTTTCTAAACCATCAGATTCTCTAGCACTGAGAATAAGGATTTGAAACTCATTAACTTTGAAACTATCTTCAACCGTTACACCTAAATCGCTATCCCTGCCTCTAGGCGCTCTAGCCCTTGTTGCTGATGGGAGAGGTACTGAATTCTTGTACACTCTATCTTCGATTTGTTGAGTACAAGGATCGGGATCGAAATATTCGACCAAACGCGGTTGACTGAAGGCATCTAATTTCTCGATCGCAGCACGCTTGCCCACATGGACTTGTTCTTTCTTAACTGCTACAGGAACGGGTACGACCATAGCAAAGTCTTTGACTGCACCTTGGAAATCATTTGCCATTGTTAGAATGGTACGCTCGCCATCTCTGGCAATGACAACTTGAGATGCTTTATTAAATAACTTTGCGTCTGCACCACCGACATAGAAACCACAAAAGGCGATCGCTTGGGTGGCAAATGTTAGGACTAAAATACAGGCTAGGCAGAGACTGATGAGTATTCGGGGAAGGGTAAACATAGGGGATAGGGGGCGGGGAATAGGGAATAGTTTGCTGCTGAAACTCTTGCCCACCCCGCCCTGTCGGGCACCCCTCCTTGGAGGGGAATTTAAGGCGGAGAGGGGTAAGGATTTTGAGCTAAAGTATTAATTTATGATTCATAATTTCTCTCATGATTTATAATTTTCCAGTTGAATTGAGGTGCTAGCCAGAGTCGATCGAGTAAGATTGTCAGTGGTGATATTGCAAATAAAGCGATAAATACACCTTCGTTGATATAGAAATAATTACGCAGAATAAATGTTAATCCAGCGATCGCGATCGCCCAGACGATTCGAGCCGATCGCGCATTGGGAATCGATCGCGGATCGGTAATCATAAATAGCGCGAATAAGAGTAGCGATCCACTCGATAATCGATGCAGATAAACATCCCAAGGATATCCCAGCCAGAGATTGCGTGCGGCTTCTAATCCGGCATAAGCACCAAAAAAAGCGGCGCTAGTATCCCATCTGCCCACTCGTTTGAGGACGATCCCACCAGTACCGATAAATAAGAGTAAATACCACCAATCTTCTCCCCACTGTCCGGGTGAAACCCAAGCATCGGGCGTGAGAATTAGAGCGATAATGATGCCAAAATTAGCGGGATTGAACCAATGCTTGCCACTAGTAGTAAAAATAAATTTACTTGCGATCGCTAAACTACCAGCAATTACCATCGTACTCGCCCGATCGGCGCGTAGTAACAAACATAAACCCAGACTGGTAATCAGGGCACTTTTGAGCGAAGGTAAGGGGTTTTCGGTAGGCTTTTGGAGACTAACGCCAATTAGTTGAGTCACACAACAAGCGATAACTAATGTTAAGATTAATTCTGGTTTGACCGACCAATCTCTGGTCATGATGCCCAGCCCTAAAAAGGTCGTTAAAAAAATAATCTGGTAATCTCGCGGATCGGCGAACATATTCTTTACAGATACTTTGATGCACCTCAAGATACAAGCTTCGATCGCATAATTACTGAATTTTGCTAAATAACTTTATATTCTACCGATCGATTTGCTCGGGACTAGATGCAGATCTGATGTAACAGTCGCTAAGCTACAATTGACTCCGAGAGATCGTCGGCTATTGGCTCGTCCAACTAGATTCCAGAAATAGCTACCCACGACGATCTAGTTCAAATAGCTGACAGGAGCGATGTATGAATTCTTTGGCGAAGCCTCTCGTTCCGAGCATCGGGAGATTATTGGCAGTTGCTAGCGGACTGTTGGTGATTTGGACATTTACGCTCGCGCAGCCAGCGCTCGGGATCCCGCTATTTGCGAGATTGCCAGTAACCCAGATCGAATCAGTTTCAATCGACAGGCTGCCACCCGAAGCCCAGGAAACCATTCAAACCTACATTCAGCAGGTTATTTAGGATAAAAAATAATATTGTTGAGAAGAAGAACCAAGGAACTGCAAAATCAGGGTTTGCCTGCTGGTGAGTTGAATCCGAGATTTAATGCCATCGACAAAGACAAGATGAACAGACTGAAAACACTGAAGAATCCAGCGTAAAGTAGGACGAGCAGTAGGTTTACCCTTTTGATTAGGGAGAGTAGAATGAGCTTGTTCTAATGCCTGTCTACATTGACGTTGACCAAGACTATAAACCATCAGAGCAAGTGATAAGGGAGAGTTTTCTCAAAAATGGCGGCAGCAGTTAAAGCATCAGATTCACAGGCAAATTCATGATTCGACAACCGTTTAAGACTTGAGAGCTTAGCTGCTAAAGACTTAGAAATACGCTGTGATAAAGATTTAAGATCCGCAGACTTGCGCTCATCGCTTTCTACGACAACCCATTGTTGTTTAATTCCGGCATATTCATGACAAACAGAGCAAAATTGATAACCCTTGAAAAGAGTACTTTTCATAAACTGTTCTGGCAATAAAGTTTGTGCTAAATCTTTGGCGGCCTTAATTGTGAATGGTACTCGACTAATCCATTTAATATTATATTGAAACTCACTCAGATTTGATTCAGTATAAAAAGCTGCATCCATCACATAGATCGATGGTGCTGCGCCAGTCCATTCAGTTTTAAACTCTTTAATCATCTTGACAAAAGCCTTTTGGTCTAGTTCATTACCAGATCCCACCTGCATAAATAATGGAATACCTTCGGCTTCAGTTGTCAATAAACTTAATGTGTATTGCTTGAGGTCTGGTCGATGGTCACGCGAATAACCATGTGTAATATTTATGGGGACTGGTTCTAAATCTTCTTCATCTTTCTTTTGGCTATCTTCTGGTGATGAATTCCGCTCTAAGGGCAGATCTACTGATGAATTATCTTCTATTTTCGGCTCTTCTAATTGTAGATATTTTCCATGAACTGCCATACTTGTTCCATCAATATGCGCGATTTTCGTCTCGATCTTAAATCGTTCCGCCATCAAGCTGGCTATTCTCATGAATAGTATTGTTATTCCATATTCATAGATCTGATCTAGTACTCTGCCAATCCGACTATCATTTAGGTGTTCTGCTTTTATTCCTGCCCCAATTAGATGTTCTGTTGCCTTCCCTTCAAAAAATTCGCTAAACAAATATAGTGGAGCGGTGAGAAATCCCATGCAGTTGATAATCATTGCTTTGACTATTTGTCCTGCACTAACTTTTTCTCTTGCGTCAGTTCCGATCTCTCGATCGATTACCTCTACTATTCCAATCTCATCCACAATTCCAGCGATGATTCCCAGATGGTCTAGATCTTGTACATCTATTTGAACTTCTGCCTTCATTTTTGATATTTTAAATTCACTTTATCTAAAATAACTTTTTTACGATCTAACCTGCTGGATGTAGGATAAACAGTTAATTGCGACTGCTACCCAAATTAATCCCCAGCGGTTGGAAAGCGTTGCAGGAACTTTCAAAAAATTTAGAGGTTGGGCATCATATCAGTCAAACTTGATTATCGATCGCGTTTATGGACTCAATTATATTATCGATGTCGATGCCATAGCCGAACGGATCGGTTTTTGCTTTACAACCAATCCCAATCTAGTGCCTGAAAAAGTCGAACAGGCTCAGAGCTATTCACCACTATGGAAATCCCTCGGAGTTACCAAAGTGATGGTCTTATTATCTATTTACCCCGTCGGAGAAGGACTTACTTTTTACGGTAAAGCGATCTCAGAACAATATGTTCGCTGTAATTATGAATGCAGTTGAAAGTAGCCTGAAGGTTGCTTCAGCAGAACTTTACATTGAATTTGAATGGATTTTTACAATCAGGTAGCTCGATAGTTTTAGCAAAGAGATCGATATCTATCTCTTCAGTGACAACCGAAACCACTGCTGATTCTTGAGCTTTTGTTCGATACTTTTAGGATATTTAACGAGCGGGTAACTGGCTTACAGCGAATTAAATTAAACTTCTCCCCAGATCTATTTTTTAGTTTTAATTCCTAGATACTTTTCTATCCTACATTCAGCAGGTTATTTAGGATAAAAAATAATATTGTTGAGAAGAAGAGCCAAGGAACTGCAAAATCAGGGTTTGCCTGCTGGTGAGTTGAATCCGAGATTTAATGCCATCGACAAAGACAAAAAGTTAGTGCAGGACAAATAGTCAAAGCAATGATTATCAACTGCATGGGATTTCTCACCGCTCCACTATATTTGTTTAGCGAATTTTTTTGAAGGGAAGGCAACAGAACATCTAATTGGGGCAGGAATAAAAGCAGAACACCTAAATGATAGTCGGATTGGCAGAGTACTAGATCAGATCTATGAATATGGAATAACAATACTATTCATGAGAATAGCCAGCTTGATGGCGGAACGATTTAAGATCGAGACGAAAATCGCGCATATTGATGGAACAAGTATGGCAGTTCATGGAAAATATCTACAATTAGAAGAGCCGAAAATAGAAGATAATTCATCAGTAGATCTGCCCTTAGAGCGGAATTCATCACCAGAAGATAGCCAAAAGAAAGATGAAGAAGATTTAGAACCAGTCCCCATAAATTATTACACATGGTTATTCGCGTGACCATCGACCAGACCTCAAGCAATACACATTAAGTTTATTGACAACTGAAGCCGAAGGTATTCCATTATTTATGCAGGTGGGATCTGGTAATGAACTAGACCAAAAGGCTTTTGTCAAGATGATTAAAGAGTTTAAAACTGAATGGACTGGCGCAGCACCATCGATCTATGTGATGGATGCAGCTTTTTATACTGAATCAAATCTGAGTGAGTTTCAATATAATATTAAATGGATTAGTCGAGTACCATTCACAATTAAGGCCGCCAAAGATTTAGCACAAACTTTATTGCCAGAACAGTTTATGAAAAGTACTCTTTTCAAGGGTTATCAATTTTGCTCTGTTTGTCATGAATATGCCGGAATTAAAACAACAATGGGTTGTCGTAGAAAGCGATGAGCGCAAGTCTGCGGATCTTAAATCTTTATCACAGCGTATTTCTAAGTCTTTAGCAGCTAAGCTCTCAAGTCTTAAACGGTTGTCGAATCATGAATTTGCCTGTGAATCTGATGCTTTAACTGCTGCCGCCATTTTTGAGAAAACTCTCCCTTATCACTTGCTCTGATGGTTTATAGTCTTGGTCAACGTCAATGTAGACAGGCATTAGAACAAGCTCATTCTACTCTCCCTAATCAAAAGGGTAAACCTACTGCTCGTCCTACTTTACGCTGGATTCTTCAGTGTTTTCAGTCTGTTCATCTTGTCTTTGTCGATGGCATTAAATCTCGGATTCAACTCACCAGCAGGCAAACCCTGATTTTGCAGTTCCTTGGTTCTTCTTCTCAACAATATTATTTTTTATCCTAAATAACCTGCTGAATGTAGGTTGGCAGATAGTAATCGCACGATTCAAATCAATTCGAGCAATGACGATGCCTATTTCATGCGTGGTTTGCTCAAGTACAGTCGGTTTAAAGACAGTGCAGGTGGGATTGCTGATATGCGACAAGCCGCAAAACTAGCTCAACTGCAAGGTAACACCGGATTGTATGAATCGGCGATCGATTTCCTGAAGCAATGGCAACAATAGCTAAAATACTGATGGTCGATCGAGTCGATCGAATCCCCATTCTTTAGGTAGTTGGGATGTTGTGAATTAGTTGTGGCGATCGAATCCAAATTAGCCATTGCTCTCAATCCTAAATCTGCCGATGCTTACTACAATCGCGGTAATCTCAAAGATCTAAAGTTCAACGATGTGCAAGGCGCACTATCTGATTATAACCAAGCGACCGCCCTCAACCCGAAATATGCCGATGCCTACAACCGTCGCGGTTTTCTGAAGTTTTTAGGTCTCAAAGATAAGCAGGGGGCAATCTCGGATATACGGCAAGCGTTGACATTATACCAACAGCAAGGCAAACAGCAAGACATTCAAAGAACGATCGCACGCATAGATGGCCTGCGACAGTTCTCCCTGGATCTTGGGAAGTGTAGGGTGGGCGATGCTTACCATCTATGTTTCAGCCAATTCTAGGGCGATCTATACTTGCGATCGACTATTGAGCACCAACATCACAATACCGATCGACTTAGCCTGCATTATTCATGCTTAGCACTGGTAAGACAGGTCTTTCAGTTGTCGATCGACCGTTCGGCAACTACAGGCTCTACCCATAACAACCCCGACCCTGCGATAATAAATTAATTCCCTTTCAATAAGACTCTACTATTCAAATTAGCATTACAGCACCAGTCAATTTTATGAATCGAATCGCGATCGACTCTCAAATTCACTTCGGTAAACCCTGTGTAGCTGGTACACGGATTACAGTACAAGGCGTACTAGAATTAGTTGAATCTGGAATATCTTTTCCCGAAATCATTCGAGACTACTATCCAGACTTAGTACTTGACGATATTCATGCCTGTCTTCAATATGCAATCGCACTTATAGCTGCTGAAGATATATGTCTCGTATCGGCATAACAGATGAAGCTACTACTCGACCAAGATGTTTATGGTTTAACTGTTAAGTTTCTAATCGAAGCAGGTTACGATCTGCTGACTGTCGCTCAACTCGACATGTCACAGGCACCTGATGAAGAAATTCTCAAAATATCACAAGCACAAAACCGGATTTTGATTACTATTCCAAAATATCAGGAGTGAGCAAGGATAATACCCTTATATGAAATCTCTCACACTAATTGCGCCAGCTAAAATCAATCTCCACTTAGAAATCCTTGGCATCAGACCGGATAATTATCACGAACTGGTGATGATAATGCAGTCGATCGATCTAGCCGATCGGATCGATATGCGTTCGCTCAGTACCGATCGGATTATCTTACATTGCGGACATCCGAAAGTACCACTCGATCGAACCAATTTAGCTTATCGTGCGGCTGAGTTAATGCAGCAAGAGTTTCCCGATGCTTTTCGGAAATATGGGGGTGTCGAAATTACCTTACACAAACATATCCCGATCGCGGCGGGATTGGCAGGTGGTTCGGGCAATGCCGCAGCAGTACTAGTCGGGATCGACTTATTGTGGGAACTGGGACTCACTCAAGGAGATTTGCAAGCATTGGGGGCAACATTAGGCTCTGACGTACCGTTTTGTATTTCGGGTGGCACTGCCATTGCAACGGGGAGAGGGGAGTTAGTATCGCCGTTAGGTAGCTTAGCGGGGATTTATGTGGTACTGGGAAAATACCAAAGTTTAGAGGTTTCTACTCCTTGGGCGTATGGTGCTTATCGAGAAGCTTTCGGACTAGAATATGCTAACGAGCCAATTACTCTGGCCGAGCGATCGCATCGCGTTCATTCGGGGGCATTAGTACGGGCAATTGTCGATCGCGATCCAGTTAAAATCGGACGATTACTGTATAACGATCTCGAAAAAGTGGTATTACCTGCTTATCCCTTAGTCTCAGAATTACGCTCGGTGTTTCAACGCCAGCCTAATTTGGGGACGATGATGTCTGGTTCGGGGCCGACGGTATTTAGTCTAGCAAGTTCGCGAGAGCAAGCCGAAGCAATTCACTACCAAGTTCGTGCAGCAATTACCGATCCCGATCTAGAATTATTTGTAGCCCAATTTTGCGATCGCGGTATTCAAGTAATTTCCAGTTCGTAAGCCGTTGGTCAACTAAATCGAGTTGTGGCTAGTGACTAGTGACCAGGAAGCCATCAATCCACAATCCACAATCCACAATCGGAATGACTCAAATCACACCACCAAAACCTAATTTACCTAGTCCATTAAGTTGCTGGACTGGCTCGCTGATTGCTGGCGTAATGTCATTTGCATTGTATGTGATGACTAGCAATATCGCGACGACATTTGCGACCAGACCAATGGTACAGAAGACCACAATGGCGGCAAATATTGCAGCAGCGGTTCGTACGTTGGTCGTCGGTTCGACGGCTTTGGGTGCGGCGGTGTTTGGGATTATTGCTGTTGGTTTGGTTGCGTTAGGGATTCAAGTAGCACTAACTAAAAAGGTATAGGGCGTTGCTGACTGCAGGTATGATTCAACAAATGTGCAATAGCTAGAATCATTGGTAGGGGCAATTCATGAATTGCCCCTACCGATGGTTTCATCCATCAATTCAGCAACGCCAGGTATAGAAGTAATCGATCGAACCCAATTAGATTCGATCGATCTCTAGCGTTTAATCAAGAGCATCTTTGATATTGTCAGCTCGACGCTCGGATGTTTGATATTGGCGAATGTTGGTTTCTGCTTGCTTAGTTTTTGCCGTAATTTCGGCTTCGTCTGGATTTGTTAAATCTGACGATCGAATCGTACCTTCAGCTTGTTTGACTTTACCTTGAACCTGAGCTTCGCGATCGCCCTGGAGATTGCCAACAGTTTCTTTTAATTTACCTTCAAATTTCTGAAGCCTACCTTTGAAGGTGTCTGTGGCTAATAATTGGTGGTTGGGTACCAAGTCGAGTGATGTGGCAAGGGCTGTAGGAACATGCCCGAATGTAACCGAGATCGTTAATATTAGCGCAATTAAGCAAGAACGGAAAAATTGATAATTCACGATCGATAACCTGTTTAACTTCAATTATTAATTTGACCGATCGCTGTTCGATTTATTGCATGAATTGATTGATTTCTATAAAAAATTTCACAGATTTATCAAATCTAGGATGGGTAATACCGATGGCAGTATGTCGGTAGTAAGCTAAGTCTAAGAGCGCGATTTGTTCTCGACTCGATCGAGTTTAAGACATTAGACCGATTGTTTTGGTAGAGTATCAAGATGTTTGTATTGGCGATCGCAGGATATCGAATACACTTAAATTCTGTTACTTAGTTACATATTTGTTGCTGTGGGCAGTGCCAAACCTACCGAATACTATTAAATTTTTCCATTAATAAAGTTTACAGCAAAAGAGGTACTATTAAGCTCTAAGCCAATCAGTAACGCATTATTTATTAGTTCTCCTAACTCTTGGCAATTAAGCTGATGAGCAGGAGTTCCGCAGTGTTCAGCCTGAAGAAGTAAAGCAATTGCTATGCGAGAAGCAACGGAACGAACTCTTATCCTTTTATCTTGTGTAAGAGCCAAGATTTTTCCTATCACCTCAGATGGCTCTCCAATGTATCTCATTGTAACAAGAATCCTTAAAGCATTAATTACTTGATAGTCCGTAAGATGAGTACTATCTAGCTTCTCAATCAAGTACTCATACGCTAATTTACCAGCTTTGATAAATTGCTCCTCATGGTTAGGTAATAAATCTCTACTATTGATTTTTGCTAAAAGTTTTTCCAGTGAATCAGCTTTTGCACTCATAATTTAATACTTCGCACTCAAATAAATTTAGATATAATAGCAAAAATTAGTTTTAAATAACTAATTAATTTGATGTTTCTCTTCAGAGAGTTTGAGCTAATGGCTCGAGCTTATAATTCATTTTGAGTAAAAGCCTTTGAGACTCGCAGCAGTATCTTCGGGTTTACCTGCGAGTGGGAAAATGAGAATACTTTTGAGCTTATTATTAGCAACTAACTCCTTCAATCTTGGTAGTTGCTTGTCGGTAATCGAGATTCCTGCATAGGTTGTAGCATATTCCAACTCTGTTTGAAAATTGGTATCATTATATGCCTGAATGAATACTCGATCGACCTTCCATTTTTCCCAGTCGGCGGCAAAATATTTCTTCGCCCAATAGGGGTTGTGGTGACAGAGATCGAAGCTGACATTGGGGTTAGCTTTTTTCATGTCAGCGATCGTTTGTTGAACGAAGGTAGTCAGACGAGCGGTTCTATCTACTTTGCCAGGGAGTTCGGCATTGTAGCCGAGATAATCATCCCATTGGACTGCGTTAATTTTGGGATATTTAGTGACAAATTCGGTGACGATTTTGCGAAAGAAAGTTGCGACTTCTGGTACTTCGACATCGAGAACATAATGCTCGACTTTATCATAAGTGCGATCGACTCCAGGTACCAACCATTTTTTGGAGATTGCCAGATCGAAGATCGGACTATTTTTATCGATTTTAATCCCTTTTTCAAAGTAGGCGTGAACTTGCATTCCCTGTTTATGAGCTTCATCGATCGTCCAATCTAGCCATTTATCTTGGAACTGATTGGGACAACTTTTATAACCTAAAAATTGTTGCATCACTTCGCTATTATACATCGTGCAACCGTTACCCCAAACACCGTGAATGATGGTGTTGATGCCTTGGCTGTGGTAATAACGCACTCGTTTACGAATCGTCTCTTCGTCGGCATTATTAGTGATTTGATAGCGACTTAAATAGATACCCCTAATTACTTTTTTCTCCCAGGGAGTTTGGGGGACGGCGGTAGTTGAGATCGGGGTAGGAGTAGGGGAAATTGCGATTGCTGGCGCAGACGGCAAGCCGTTCGCGGGAGAGGGACTGACTGATGGTTTTGGTTTGGGTGGATTTAATACTTTAGTATCTGAAGGTAGTGTCGCGATCGGTTCTGGTTTGATGGCAACTACTGGCGATTGAGTCGCAATTGGTTTGGGCGAGGCTAAAAAAGGGATCGGTAATTTTTGAGCGACTGCTAATAATGGTTTGATATTTCCTTGCGGAATCAACCACCAATAGCCACCACCTAGCATGAGGAGAACTACCGAGATGGGAATGTTGGAGCAGCCGCAGCCTTTGTTTTTTTTGTCTGACATGGGGATAGGGGGTAGTGAACAGTGAATAGTGAATAGTGAACAGTGAGTAGGGATTTGTAGGGGCAGGTTTAGCCAGCAATTTTTGCAGATCGTCAATAACATCTAAACAAAACCTGCCCTCATCTGAGTATTATGGATCTTCTAAATATCTAAACCTCGAATATACAGATGTTCGGGGTGTTCGATCGAGAATTGATAGTAGATTTCGGTTTTGGCGTTGGCGGGGAGATCTAGTTCCCAGGTTAGTTTACCCAATTCTCCAAGTTGAATTTGGGGGGAGATTTTGAGTACTTTGACTTTGATTTGCTCGTTGCGGCTGTGGGGGATCTGGTCGTCGATTTGGATGCGATTGGGGGTGGCGAGTAAATTAGTTATCGTCAGGCGATAGGCGAAGGTAATCCGGCGATTGCCGCCGATAAATTTTTTATCGACTTGGCGTTCGATTAATTCACGATCGATCTTGATGCCTTCATCTACACCTAAATTGAGTTTAAATTCTTGTCCAGGGGCGATATTTTCTAAATTGGTCTTACCGACAAACATGTCATCGCGAAAAATATTTGCTTTTCCGGGCAATAATGTCGCACCGTCAGGGCGATTTTTAGCTTTGGCTTGTAAGTAGGCAAAATTGACCAAGCGCGGCATGGCGATATATTCTAACCTACAGGGAAATCGATCGTGCAAAATCGTCACTTTATGCGGATTGCCATCGCTGGGAATATTTCCACCACCGCTTAATTGAAATGTCACCACACTGCCTTGCTGTGATACCTCCGCGACAACTGTTTCGGCTGCATAGTTCATTGTGGGGGTATCGTCCTCTTCTGATTCGATCGATCCACCAGCTCTCGCTCTAGACATCATTGGAGCCGCCGCAGCGACACTTATTAAACCGCGTTCTTGCTCCTGCATCATCCAATCCGTTTTCGCAGGTTTGGGTACATCGATATACCAGGGGTCTAGTTTGGGTGGAAGCGTTCCCAATCCTGGTTTGGCGGTGGAGAGAATGAGGTTGACATTCGACCAATCTTCGCCTGTGGTTTGGGTAATTTCGGCGAGATAATTGAGTTGAATGGTATTGCTGGCACTTTGCACCCGCAGATCGTAAAGCGGTGTCCAACTGGCGTGGTTTATCACGTAAACTACTTCGAGTTGAAATTCGCCTGCGCCTGTGGGTTCGATGCCGACTCTAAGTTCTAGGCTTTCTTTACTATAGGGGGTTTGCACTTCCCGTAATTGCAACTGGAGACTTTTGAGTCGCTTGTCGATTTGGCGTTGCTGGTGCTGCAAATCTTCGGTTGCGAGGGCGTATTCGGAGTTTTTGGTGCCGATGAAGGTGAGGAGATTTTGGGTGTCTTCTAGCCCGATTTGTTGGCTGGCGAGGCTGCGGGAGAAGGTGGTTTCGGTTTTTTCGCGCAAGCCGTAGATGAAGCTCGATTGGAGGGCGAGGGTGTTAATTTGATATTGCAGATGGCGTTTTTCGGTTTCTAAGCGATCGATCTCGGCGGTGAGTTCGGCGATCCGCTCGACGACTGGTTCGACGGTGTATTGGCGATCGGTTGTGACTCCTTCCAATTTGACGGGGATTTGTCCTTTGCCGCTGATGCGGATCGATTCGGGGTCGAGGGTGGGTGGGAGGTCGAGGAGGATGAGTTGGCGTTCGGTTCCGGTGAGGTTGATGGTTCCTTGGCGGGTAATTAGGGCGCGATCGGTGTAGACTGTCACTGCGGTAATTTGAGTGGCGATCGATGGCGATGTCATGGTAATTTTGGGGGGATTTTGGGGATTGATATAGTTAAGTAGATATTAATCTAAAGTTGGACGGGTGCTTTCCTGGGGGGTGTTAGTGGGTGGAACCCGGATCTGGGGGGCGGCCTCCCCCCAGATCCCCCCATTAAAGGGCGGAGTGCCGCCCCTCAAACTCCCCTGCACAAGGGTTTGTTTGTTGGCAGCGGGGCGCGCTTCGCATTAGCTCTGCGCTGTGGGTCGATCTGTGGGTGAGGGATGGCTTGTTGAAAAAAAACTTATAAAAATAGACTTCCAACTTACTTCTAGCCGCTAGCCACTAGCCACTAGCCACTGTTCACTGTTCACTATTCACTATTCACTATTCACTATTCACTATTCACTATCCCTTGATGTATTCTGCCCGATTGTCAGAAATTACTACTGTCGCAGCAGAGCGCGGAACGATCGAGCAATTGCTGGCGATTGGGACTGCGCTATCTGATTGTCTGAATTTAACCGAATTGCTCGACTTGATTTTAACCAAGAGTCGAGAAATTACTTGTAGTGATGCGGGTAGTGTTTATTTGATCGATCGGAGTGGGAGCGAACCAAAATTAATCTTTAAAGCCGCTCAAACTGATTCCCTCCCGAATATTTCGTTTCAGTTGGCAAGTATTCCCCTCGATCTCGAAAGTCTCGCTGGCTATGTAGCTACTACAGGGGAGAGTCTGAATATTCCGGATGCTTACGCGCTACCGCAGAATGTGCCGTACAAGTTCGATCGCCATTTCGATCGAGAGTTTGCTTATCGCACGGTATCGGTGTTGGTATTGCCGATGCAAAATCGCGATGGTGAGACGATTGGGGTGCTGCAGTTGATCGATCGCAAGCTCAATGCTGCACTGAGAATTACGCCAGATAATGCGCTGTCGATTACTCAGGCTTATTCTGATTGGGAGCAACAGATCGTCCGCTCGCTGGCTTCTCAAGCGGCGATTTCGATCGAGCGCAATTATTTATTGGAGAGTATCGAGGAACTTTTTGCGGGATTTGTGACTGCATCCGTCCAAGTCATCGAAAGTCGCGATCCCAGTACGGCGGGGCATTCGGAGCGAGTTGCCGAATTGAGCGTGCGGCTGAGTCAGGAAGTCAGCGCCGTGACGATGGGGGTGTTTGAGTCGGTGCGATTTAGCGATCGCCAAATCCAAGAAATCCGCTATGCAGCGATTCTACATGACTTCGGCAAAATCAGCATCCCTGAAGCGATCGTCCAAAAAGGACAAAAACTCTATCCGCATCAACTAGCGGAACTCAGCTACCGCTTCAATCTCGTCCGTCGCACCTGGGAACTGGAGTGTGCCGAGCGCAAGTTTGCTTATTTGTTCGATTTGCAGCATCAGCACCAGTCAAAAGCAGATTGTCCACACTGTAATTATCTCAGCCAACTCGATCGCGATTTGGTTGTCAAACTCGATCGATTACAAGCCTACTGGGAGTTATTAAACAAGCTCAATCGACCTGATGTGGTGCTAGATCGAGAATTTTCCGAAACGCTGGACACGATTGCCCTCGATCTCCAACAACTCTCGGAGTATACCTATCGCGATCTTGCTGGCAATTTACAACCCCTGCTTACTACCGCTGAGATCCAGCAACTGCTGATTCCACGCGGTTCGCTCACTCCCGCCGAACGGTTGGTAGTAGAGTCACATGTTAGTCATACTTATGACTTCCTCAAAAAAATCCCCTGGACGAAACACCTCCAAAATGTCCCCAAAATTGCTGGCGCGCATCATGAAAAATTAGATGGTAGCGGTTATCCTCACGGACTAACTGCGAGCGAAATTCCGCTCCAATCACAGATTATGACAATCTCGGATATCTACGATGCGCTCACTGCTGGAGATCGACCATACAAGCCACGGTTGTCGATCGATCGCGCATTGGCGATTTTGCATCAAGAGGTAGCCACTGGCAAAATCGATGGCGAGCTATTAGCGCTGTTCGAGCAGCGAGAAGTGTATATACTTTCAAATTAATATTAACTCGGTCTAGCGCAGAATCGCTGTTGCGATTTAATACCAATTAAAAAACGATCCGGACAGATCGATCGACTCCAGAGACAGCCTGATTTCCCCAATCCAAAATCCAAACAAGTATTACATGATTTTATTGATAAATCACCTTGGTCTTGGGTAGAATATGGCTTTGTTTCTCACTGGTTTAAGCCGATCTCGTCTGGTACTGAGCATTGAAGCGATCGAATAACTCGACCGTGGTAATCCCTGTTACTTGCTGGCGTTTCTTTAAAGGTGGTTTCGGGTTCGATTCTAGCAGCTAGGAGATCGATTCGGTTGCTGTTGTAATTTCTTGCATATCTGAATCTGTGGCGACTGTCATGTTAACCTCGTAGTAGTTATTGTTTGATTCAATCGTGCTGCTGCAAACAGTCCATCGATCGCTCTAGCCCTCACCTTCACTGGTGGGGGCTATTTCGATTATATGTGCTAAGGAGCCAATATTTCACATCCTATTTTAGATTTGCAGTAAAATCTAAAACAACAGTTATAGCTATTTTAGATTTAAAGTGAAAGATTTTCAGTCTGGTCCAAAACTATGTCGCGGCGATGAAAGAGGCAATTGCCAACTTGGAAAAGTTGCCCTTTTCTTCGCGACTAATCCGTGAGACTCACAGCACGTTACTTCAAGGCGTGCGCGGCAAGAATAAGCAGCCTGGTGAATTTAGACAAAGCCAAAACTGGATTGGTGGAGCCACCATTGATGATGCCATCTTCGTGCCACCCACGCACAACTCGATCGGCGAGTTAATGAGCGATATCGAGCGATTCGTCCATAACGACACGCAATATTTTCCAGAACTCCTGAAGATTGCACTAGTACATTACCAGTTCGAGACTATTCACCCATTTCTCGATGGCAATGGCAGAGTGGGTCGGTTGATGATTACCTTGTATTTGGTCGATCGAGGGATATTAAAGCAGCCAGTATTGTACTTATCGGATTTCTTCGAGCGCAACCGGACTAACTACTATGACAATCTGATGAGAGCGAGAGAAAAAAATGACCTGTTACAGTGGTTCAAGTTTTTCTTAGTCGGAATTATCGAGACGGCGAGTAATAGTGTGGCTACTTTTGACAATATTCTCAAGTTGCAAAAGCAGGTAGAGAGTCAAATCCAGACACTTGGAAGTCGATCGGCGAATGCTCAAAAGGTGATTCATTATTTGTATCAACGTCCAATTATCGATGCGGCCAAGGTGGGAGAAGTCACAGATCTATCGCCAGCATCGGCTTACAAGCTGATTGCAGATTTGGTGGAGTTTGGGATATTAGAAGAAATCACTGGTGGCAAGCGGGGTAAGCAGTATATGTTTATGGCATATTTACGCTTGTTCAATTAACGTTCCAATCCCATTATTCTAGTAGAAACATGATAACAACTTTATTTGAATATAAGATTAGTAATAACTTTAACTGGACGGAGAGGGAAAGGGTTGCTGCCGATAAGCTAGGGAAAGTAGTTGGTAATCCCATACTAGAATTTATATTTCATAATGGAAAGAGAGAAATAAGAGCTACACAGTTCGTCGGAATTTTTTGCTTGGGTCAGCGCACAATAGAAGTGTTGCCAAAAATGTATGCTTCTACAAAAATCGAAGACTCTAGACAACAGGCATTACGAAATCTACTTTATATGCTGGAATATACTAAGCAACTAAGTATCCAGCAATATGCGTTAGCTTCTTTACTAGAGCAAGATCTAGACTGGTTAGAAATTCTAACACGGTTGTTTGCCAGGAATTTATTAGAAGAATGGCAAAGAGGAGCTTTTCGCAGTTATGAATCAGTATTGTAAAATAAATATTGAAATACATGAACAACCAAGAACATAATTTTCACAACAGTTGGTTAATTAGATCTAATGGTGCAAAGGGATGTAGCTGGAGTGATTTCAAAAATGAAAAAAAAGTTGCATCGAAATTAAAATCTACTTCCGATGAAGCTTTTTTTGTAAAAGAGATGAGTATAGGTGATATTGTCGGCTCTCTCCGCAAAACAGGGTAAAATGTAGCTTAAGCTACATTTTACCCTCACCCTGATAATGGATTTTCACCTGAATTCTCTTCTTAATTTGTCCCAAACTACAGTTTTTACTTGTTACCGTGAAATAGATTTTATTTGTTTGCATTTACAATTAAATAATCTCGGTATTACTTGTCCTAACTGTCAAAAACACACTGATAATCTTCATGATACTAGCTACGTCTTAATTAGAGATCTGTCTATTTTTGGTAATTTAGTCTATTTAAAAGTGCCTAGACGAAAGTTTTATTGTGATTCGTGCGGTAAATATCCAACTGAAATTTTGGATTGGGTAGAAAAAAGAAGAGGATATACGTGTAGATACGAGGAATATATTTATTCGCAAGTTAAACAGTTAACTGTCGAACAAGTTAGTAAGGCGGAGCAATAAGTTATCAAAGAATTATTTCTTGAATAGAACGACGAGTGGTGTAACCGAAGGTATTAATACTAGAATCAAGCTTATTCTTCGTCAAAGTTATGGTTTTAGTGATTTTAAATCAATGAGAGAAAAGCTATTAGCTTGCTTATTTAAATAATCTCCGCTCCGCTCCGATCATTTAAATAAGTTTAACTTATCACCTTAAGTACAGGAGAGCCGATATCGATCTGTCAATGTGATATTTTACTAACGATCGATCGTGACACTTAAATTGCCAAGCCAAGCTTGCGTTAATCTAAAGAAGTCTTAGAAACCCGCTCGATCGACTCACACATCCAATGGGAGACTCAGCCATGACAAAAGTTGCACTACTGGTAGAACTGAAGGCAAAATTGGGTCAAGAACGAGAACTGGCTAATTTCCTCACCGCACAGCAATCGATGGCAGCCGTCGAACCAGGTATGTTGGCTTGGTTTTTTGTGCGTTTGGACGCTCAGACCTTCGCTCTGTTTGATGTTTTTAACGAAGATACAGGCTCGCCCGTTGCCGTAATTCGGGCTAGAACAGCGATTCCGCCTGCTGCAAGGCTGATTTTAAGAGGATCGATCGATGATGAATCTGGCGGAGATTCGCCGTATGCTTCGTGCTGAACTGCTACTGTGGCAAACAAATCGGCAAGTAACTGGCAAAATCAATTCAATCCCTTCAGGGACAGGTAAGATTCGTTCTGCTCCAGGAGCGCACGTCATCAGTGGCAGGTGCCCTTCCACGCGAAAGCCTGCATCAATCAGCATTCCTTCGACGGCAGGTGCTAACTGCGCGACATATTCTAAGCGTGGTTGCCGCGATCGTTTTTCGTAGGCAACGATAAGAGCGGCTACATCGGCGGGTGATGGTATGGCATTGTCATCAGGAATGGCGTAATTGAGGAAAGGATTATCGTTGGCACGAGAGAAAGTAGCGAGAAAAGGGCCAATTTTTTGTGTAGCGCGTTGATGACTGGCGGCAACACGTAAATATGATTGAATGTGTGATTCCATAAAAGTAGCCGATCTGATAAATTACTTATTTTCCAGAGGAGGCTTTCCGTTCGGACTACCCGCTCAGAAATATCTGCTGGCTCGATCGCAATACGCCAGGTATTCGTTGCCGTAATGCTGCTTTAATTAGTAAGGATATTAATTGCGATCGCTAGATCGAAAACAATGACCGATTAGCCTAGGTTAGCAATGAGTTCGGCATCTTTTTCCTTCACCCAAATCATTGCTGGACGAGTATTGATGCGATCGAGATAGGTCTTAATCACAGGCAGCAAGGGTACAATCTCAAACATCGTCACGTATGTAAATGCTCTCCCCCACAAGACATCAAGAGCGGTGAATTTGTCCCCCAGAAAGTAATCTCCTTGGGAGAGTCGCTCGGTCAAAATAGTTAACATCGTATCGAAGTCACTATAAGGGGATACGAGTGGCGACAGTGGTTCGCGTTTGCTCACTCGATCGACTATTGCTGGCTCGAAACATGTACCGTAATAGACCATCCATCGCAAATACGAACCCCGCGACGGTTCGCCGATCTTCGGTGCTAAATTAGCTTCAGGATAGAGATCGGCAAGGTACAAAAAGATCGCTACCTGTTCGGTAATCAGCTCATCGCCATGTTTAATTGCAGGTACTTTACCCATTGGATTAATTGCCAGATATTCTGCCCCACGCTGCTCGTTTATTTTCACATTTAGCACATGCAATTTATAATCGGCATTAAGTTCTTTTAAGAGCATGAGTACCCCAGTCGAGCGAGAGTTGGGTAAATGAAAGAGAGTAACTTGGCGATTGGAAGTCATCATATTATCTGTCGATTTTTGAGTATTTGCTTCGATACTAGCAAATAAAATTTAGTAATGAAAGTTCGACCTGACGCTCCTAATGATGGATCTCCGATCTCAGGATTCAATGGCTACTTTATCAGGGACATCCGAGAAAACCCTTGTCTTAGAAAAGATAGAAGGAATGGAGATTCGGGGCGTTTGCAAATGGCTTAACTGGACTGGCTATCGTCGGTTTTGTACGGGAGAATCGACTGCGCCTAAAGCCTTCAGTGTTGACTTCTGTGCATCCGTAATGCCTGTGATGCCAGCAATATTCATGCCTTCATAAGGTCGTGGCGATCGCAAAATTTTAACACATTCACCTGTGGTGATATCCCAAATCCGAATGGTGGCATCAGCACTAGAACTGGCTAGCAACTGGCGATCGGGGCTATCATTTCCATGTTGTGGGATGAAAGCTACCGAAAATACCCCACTTTCATGACCTTCTAATACTTGCAGACATCGACCAGTGTGGAGATCCCAAAGTCTGATGGTACGATCGAAGCTACCACTGGCTATCAATCGACCATCTGGACTAAAAGCCACCGACCAGACAAAATGGGTATGACCGGACAAAGTTTGCAAACATGCGCCTGTAGCCACGTCCCACAGTCCCACCGTGCGCTCGATACTACCGCTAGCTAAAATATCGCCGCTGGGATTAAACGCGATCGTACAAATCGATTGCCCTACCTGCCAAGTCCGCAGACATTCCCCTGTCTGAAGATCCCAAAAGTTAATCGTCCGATCGAAACCAGCACTAACCAGAATATCTGGCTGGGAGCTAAAGACTACAGACATCACCCAGTGCATATGCCCTGTCAAAATCTGAAGACATTCACCCGTCTGCGTATTCCAAATTCTAATCGTGCGATCGGTACTGCCACTGGCAAGCATTCGACCGTCCGCGCTGAAGGCCACCGACCAGACTTCGTTGGTGTGACCCGATAAGTTGCAGTAGCATCGACCATCCTGGATGCTCCAGAGTTTAATCGTCGGATCGGCACTACCACCGCTGCCAGCTAAAGATTTGCCATCTGGACTGACGGCGATGGCTCTAATCGCATCGGTATGACCTTTAAAGCTGGTAAATTCGCCAGTGTCGATTCGCCAGAGTCGCACGAGTCGATCGAAGTACCCACCAGCCAGCAGTACGGGCGAATTAGCGGAGTTTGATGCGGGTGCGGGCACTAGAGCGATCGAAAACAGGGTATTTGAGTAACCCTGAATAACTTTGAGACAATGACCAGACGCTAGATTCCAGAGTCGGATCGTCCGGTCTTCGCCGCCGCTGGCAACGATCTGATTGTAGGGGTCGAAAGCCATTGCCCAGATCCACTTCTCATGACCGATTAGGGTCTTGACGCGCTCCCCAGATCGAACATCCCACACCGCGATCGTCCGATCTTTGCTGCTGCTGATGAGCATTCGACCATCGTGACTAAAGGCGATCGATCGCAATTCATCTGTGTGCCCGACAAAAGTGTGCAAACATTCCCCAGTGGCTAGATCCCAAAGTTTGACTGTAGTATCATCGCGACCGCTAGCGAGCAGGCGACCGTCGGGACTAAAAGCTACAGACCAAATCCAGCCTTGATGACCCGCAAAGGTTTGCCAGTAGGTGCCATTGCTGCCATCTTGAAGGTTCCAAAGTTGAATCGTGCAATCGGCACCACCACTAGCAACGATGCGACCGTCAGGACTGAATGCTACCGACTTGATATCGTGGGCTAGATTAGCTTCATACTGAAGACTAGTCAAACACTGTCCGCTATTGACATCACACAGCTTGATAGTGCAATCGTCGCTGCCACTAGCCAAGATCTGGCCATCTGGGCTAAATGCCACTGAATAGACCCCCTGGGTATGTTCGGCGAAAGTCTTTAAGCATTCTCCAGTACTGAGATCCCACAGCTTGACTGTGCAGTCAAAGCTGCTGCTAGCCAGTAGTGGACGAACGGGATGATACGTAACCGCTTGTACCCAGTTGGTATGACCTTTTAAGATCGACTGGAGTTGGTGAGTGTGCGTTTCCCACAACCGAATATCGCCGTTGAAATCTCCACAAGCGAGACAGTTGCCATCGGGACTAAATGCTAGTGAGTGAATACTGCCAAAAGTTTCGGTGAAGACTGACTTTGCCACATCGGTATCGGCAAAATTAATGTCGTGTAAATCCACATTTAGCAGATAGGCTTGCCAAATGCACAAACCCGAAAAATCATAACCACTCAAATCGATCCCCAAATAATGGTAAAGGTTAATCAGATTGCCGCCTGCATAACTGCAAGTGTCGGTAAATTCCGATCTCAATTTAATAAGTAATCGATCGAGTTGATTTTTAATCTCTAGTTTCGATCGCAATTTACCTACTTGAGTGTTGTGATCTCGTGAGAGAAAAATAAACTATGAAAGAGCGGGGTAGGTGGAGATCGTCACCGGATGTTGTTTAGCAAACAAGGTGGTAAACAACTCGGCAGCAGCAAATCCTTGCTGTAAGCGTTCATGAGCAAACAAAATTAGCTGTTCAATTAAGGCTTGACTCTGCTGTCGGCAGACAGCTCCAATGGATTGAATAGGAGTGGTCGAGGATTGACCATGACCTGGAATCGATGGTGGCAGGCAAGCTAAATGCAAGAGTGAATACGCCACAAACACTAAACACCAATGGGCTTCAATGGCTGCAAATGAACGTGTGCGGTATTCGTCAAGCCCAAGAAGTTGTTTGCTATCCCGATAAAAGGTCTCAATTGGCCATCTGAGCAAGTATTTGGCAACCATTTGAGCCGCTGACCAGTCGCAGCGATTGGTGATGAGAACAGCATAAGTCCCAGTCAATTCAGGGTTGTCAAAGCTAATCGTCAGACGGACTTTGCCCAGACTATCTAGCCGGACGCAGAAAGTGAAACACCAATAACTACGCTGGTCAATGTCAACTTTTTTGTATGAATGGGGTGGGATTAGAGGTACTAAATCCTCCACCTTGACGTGAGGTGTCGGAAAGAGAATCGGCATTCCCGCTGCATCTTGAAGTTGAAAACTCCCAGTTTCCAACTTGCGATTGCGCTTGAGGAGACTAACCCAATCAATTTGATGCTCTGCCAGGGTATTGACCAGGGCTGGGGTCAAATACCAGCTATCCATCAACATGGTTGTAAATGCTACACCCTGCGCCAATGCTTTTGCTAGCAACGTCTGAGCGATCTCAATTTTAGTCCGAAAGTGCTGATGCCGTTCCAGAAAATCTGGGTCTTCTAGCAATTTGGCATCGCATTTTTTGTGAACTTTAGTTCTCTCTTTGGCTGTTTTGGGAATTTCTTGGGCTGGGAAATGTTTCAACATGAACCGCTCCCATTCCGTTACTGTCTCGTAGCGTCGATACACTTCTGCCTGGATTGGCATTCGCACCGCACCGCTAAGATAATGGCTCGTGACGAGATTATGTGCTAGTGGATAGCTGCCGTCACAATGGTCATAATGGCGATCCACATATTCAAACAAGCTCCCCACATGCTCGCATAATGTATCATCCAGGATAAAGTACGACTCCATTGCTGCCCTTCTTACTCCGGTTGTCTGCTCCAGTATGTACTCAATCCGAAATCGATTCACATCTGCTGGTTGCCACGGTGACTCACCCATAAACCGCGACAGGTTACTTTTATCTGCGCTGTTGATGATACAACGGCTAATATTTGCCAAGCTTTTATTCTCCAGTACTATCAGTCCAGTTAGATAATTCTGAAAGTTTTGATACTGGCGGACATCGTTGAATAAATGCCGAAATGCCTGAGCATGTTCGCTCACGATTGGTGCTGGAGCTACTATGGGTAGTTGCATATGCCCTCTAGTGGGAGTCAAACCCTACTTGCGCTTTCTCCATTATCTCTCTCTTCTTTTTTCTCTCACGAGATCACAACACTCAAGTACCTAGTAGTCGATCTACTAATGGGGCTAAAATCATCCGCCCTTGGCTTTCGCGAATATAGTCTCTAGCCTGAGCCTGCATTAGCGTATGGCTATTGAGAATCGCTACGTCTAAACTAGTAATTTCTTCACATATTCGATCGATGAATCTGGCGGTGACATACTCCATCACTACGGGTTGCAAAGTAAAGCAGCCAGCACTTTTTTCAACTAGACTTTGCCGATCTAATGATTGCAATGCACCTAAAACTTGAGATCGAGAGCCGCTGGGAATGAAATCTGCGATTAATTGAGAAATCGAGACAGCTTCGCGATCGATCGCTAACCAGTACAATACTTGTCGTTCGATCTCGGACAATCGATCGAATTGCTGACTCAATAACACCTCAATCCCATCGCACAGAATTACCCCCTGTGCTAAAAATGTGCTCACACTACCGTCAAACAGATCCCGAATTGTCGTCGCCGCAATTTTAATCGCTAATGGGTTGCCAGAGTAAGATTGCTGGAAGTGCTGCCAGTCAATGGACTCGGCTGTATGACACCCATTGGTAGTCCCGATCTCGGCTACTTCTGTTTCGCTCAAACCATGTAAATCCAGCGTACAGATCGACGTAGATTCGCCTTCTAATGGCATTAAGGTACTGGGCTTTTCCCGACTGGTCAATAATAAACAACTAGCATGGTGTTCGGTGCCAATCCGCCGGAGCAGTTCGCTATAGCCAACATAACCTTCCCGATAGCCGCCATGCTGCAAGCTTGCCGCCGAGTGAGCCGGATGCTGGGTGAGAATTGATTCAAAATTATCAAAAACGAGCAGACAGCGCGTAGCGCGCAGATATGCCATCAATTGGGAGATCTGGGCATCTATGGTATCCGCAGGTTCGGTCTGCTGTTGGCGGGAGAGAATCGCCATCAGTTGAAAGAGAATTTTATCTACAGGCGGGGCATTGCGAAGGGATTGCCAGATAATCCACTCGAAAGCTTGAGTTAAAGTTGCAAGCTTTTGAGTGAGTTTGGCAGCCAATGAGGTTTTACCCATACCACCCATCCCCACGATCGAGATCAGCCGACAAGGCATCCCGATTCGATCTCCCTCGCCATCTACACCCAGCCACCGTTCCAACTGCTGGAGTTCGGGTTCGCGCCCTCTGAAAGTAGAAACATCGATCTTTTCTCCCCAATAACAATTTCGATCTGAGGGTGAATCTGGGGTAGCTACTGGCACCGCTAATTTCGGCATTCGCTCGCGGTGGCGGCGTAGTACCGCTTGCAAATTACTTTTAGTTACTGGTTCGCCACAGGCGATCGTCAACTGTCGCCACAATTCGTAGCCGACATCGCGAATGTAACCAGTGTCGTAACCGACTTGCTCGGCAATGCGGGGATAAGTCCAACCCTCCCAGGTATAGCGAAATACTCGTTCTTGAAGATCGCGCAGACTTTGTGCTTGGAGCAGTGTATCGAGTAATGCTAAGGCTTCATCCGCTGTCATCTATAAAGACCCTGCCAGAATCTAGCTTAATTCTAGCCCTAATCTTTCAACAATTACATTTAGAGATCCGATCTTTTCCGATCGCTAACAGCAGATTTTCTCCGATCTTTTCTGGCTGTCAAACTAGCTGGGGGCGAATATTCTGGGGATATGGAACAGATTAAACCCTCGTTCCCAGTCACCCACAAACAACACAGGAGCAAACTATTATGAACCGCCGATCGCAAAGTTTGGTAGCAACAGCTAGCTTAATCTTGGTAACAGGATTGGGAGCATTTACTCCCGCTCAAGCTAAACCCGACTGCAATAAAACTCCCGATATACCTATTTGCAGTGGCGAACCCAAGCCAAAACCGAAACCAAAACCGAAACTCCAATTACAGATGCCGATCTTCGCGGATCGAATGTAGTCGGAACGGTAATTACATACTGGCGGGGAGTTTTACCGTTGTGTCCCCTTGCTGCATCTCGAAGGAGAGCGATGTCACAGATACAGACAGTACCAAACCCGACCGATCGCTATTTACGACAAGATGTGGAGTTTCTATCGCTTCCTCCACTTTATTGCTACCAAAGGCAGGCTAAACCCTGCATCAGAATGGACAGAGGTAGCAATCTTCCGATCGATTCGGAGTAATGACAAGTTGATGAGTTATTAACTCCATAATTTTGTCAGATCTCCACAAATTAACCCATCATTTACTAGGAAAAAACATCATGACTTTCTCTAAATCTAACCTCAATCTGCTCTCAGAATCTCTATTTACAGAATTGACCGCAGACCAGGCTCAAACGATCGAAGGCGGCAAGCGGATCGATATTCTGCTCGTTCGCTGCATTCAAGCTGGCGGTGGTTCTGACCGACTGTCTTTCACCGTTAATGGCAACAATGTTGGTAATCCGATAAGTATCCAGACTAACGGTGTTGCCAATGTTGGTGCGAGTGCAAACTTCAATAGTACAGCAAGCGTTCAATTGTTCGATCGGGGTAGCTCTCTGGGCGGTTTTAGTACCTCTAGCAGTGGTCAACAAACCCGGCGTGTTAGTGGTGGTGGCTCTACCTACGAAGTGACATACCGAGTTGGTAATTAACCTGCGATCGTAACGTTGGCAATCCTTAAAAAAGGGGGAACCGGAGATAACTCAAAGTTCCCCTTTCTATGGCAATCTTTGACCCGATTCGGCAAAGCCGATGCTGTGCCTGTCTTGTCGCGCTTTTTACGGCGGGACACCCGCCGAGCGCGCGCCGCTACGGCAGGCTAAACGGCAACGCGATCGGAGTGATGACAAGTTTATGAGTTAGTAGCTCCGTAATTTTGTCCGATCTCCACAAATCAATCTATCATTTACCAGGAAAAAACATCATGACTTTCTCTAGATCTAACCTCAACATTCTCTCAGAATCTCTGTTTGCGGAATTGACCGCAGACCAGGCTCAAATGCTCGAAGGCGGCAAGCGGATCGATATTTTGAGCGTTCGCTGTATTAAGGCGGGTGCCGATCCCGATGGCACTGACGAATTGTTCTTAGTTATTAACGGTCAAATCTTGATGCGCGATCGCCCGATCGTGATGCAGACTGGCGGTGGTGCGAATGTTGGTGTGAGTGCAAACTTCGATGGAACGGCGGACGTTCGTTTGTTCGATAAGAACGGTGATACTAAAGCTGATGCCGCTCCTTTAGGCAGTTTTAGTGTCTCTGCTAGCGGTCAAAAGACCGTGCGCGTTAGCGGTAGTGGTTCGATGTACGACGTGACATACCGAGTTAGTAATTAACGTGCGATCGACATGCTGGCAATCTTCCCTAAATCTCTGTTTTTCAGGGATTTAGGGCGATCGCAACTTTGTCATTAATTCCTTCATCCCTCCCCACTCCCATGCGCTATCCTCTCATTCTCCAACAATCCAAAGAAGACTGCGGTGCTGCCTGCCTCGCCACCGTTGCTAAATTCCACGGTCGCAACTTCAGCATCGGTCGCGTCCGCGAACTGGCAGGCACCCGATCTCGCGGTACTAGTCTGCTCGGACTCAGCCGAGGTGCCGAATCTCTCGGTTTCCAAGTGCGGCACGTCAAAGCTTCTCCCCAACTTTTAGCTAATCTGGCGCAAGCACCGTTGCCTGCGATCGTGCATTGGAAAGGCTATCACTGGGTCGTGCTCTATGGCAAAAATCGCCGCAATCGGTTTATTGTGGCCGATCCTAGCCTGGGATTGCGCTATCTCAGCGAACGAGAATTGATGTCGGGTTGGACGAATGGGGTGATGCTGTTACTCTCGCCGACAGCGGCGTTATACCAGCAGCCTGAGGATAAGGTGACGGGGTTTGGCAAGTTTGTCAAACGCGTGTGGCCCGATCGAGGTTTGTTGGTGCAAGCGATCGGATTAAACATCGCGATCGGCTTACTGGCATTGGCTTCGCCGTTGATGATGCAGTTGTTGACGGATGATGTGTTGGTGCGGGGCGATACGGAATTGTTACTGATGGTGGCTTTAGGCGTAGTGGTGATGACGCTGATTCGGAGTGTCATTAATCTGATTCAGGCGCAGTTAATTGGCTATTTTGGGCAACGGTTGCAGATGGGGTTGGTGCTGGAATATGGGCAAAAGCTATTACATTTGCCGCTGTCCTATTTTGAAGGGCGACGCAGTGGTGAGGTAGTCAGCCGGATTGCGGATGTGTCGGCGGTGCATTCATTGGTAGCGCAGATCGTGTTAGGTTTACCAAGTCAGTTTTTTATTGCCGTAGTTTCGTTGATGTTGATGCTGTTCTATAGTTGGGAGTTAACGATCGCCTCGACAGCGATGTTTGCCGTGCTGGTAGGCGTTAATTTTCTCTTCTTACCAGCGATTCGCCAGAAAACTCGCGATCTGATTATTCAAGGCACGGAGAATCAGGGCTTTCTCGTCGAAACTGTCCAAGGGGTTCAGGTACTCAAAACCACCCCAGCCACTCAACAAGCTTGGCAAGAATATCAAGCGAATTTCAGTCGGTTGGCGCATTTGGGCTGGGGGACGATGAAGTTGGAACTGTATAGCGGCACAGTGACGGGCATTTTATCGAGTTTGGTAAGTGTCGGGCTGTTGTGGTTGGGCAGTTATTTAGTCATCAGTCAGCGGTTGAGTGTGGGTCAGTTGTTGGCTTATAGCGGCATGAGTGGGAATTTCTTTGGGTTCTTATTAGCCGCGATCGGGATTGTGGATGAATTCATTCGCGCTCAGGTGATTTTGCAACGCTTGGGTGAGGTGATGGATGCGACTCCAGAAGACGCGCAAGATGCCCAAAAGCCCTGGGTGGAGCTATCAGCAGCAGCAGATATTTACTGCGATCGATTGCGATTTCATCATTCGGGGCGAGTGGATTTGTTACAGGATTTGGATTTGGTCATTCCAGGTAGTGGGATGACGGCGTTGATCGGTCGATCGGGTTGTGGCAAAAGTACGTTAGCGAAATTGCTATCGGGCTTGTACCAACCGCAGTCGGGTAATATTCGGTATGGAATCGACGATCGCGAAGCGTCTCGGCACGAGAATCGCGACAATCTGGCGTTAGATTGTTTGCGACAGCAGGTGGTGTTGGTGCCACAAGATGCACATTTTTGGAGTCGATCGATTATTGATAATTTCCGCTTTAGCTATCCTGATGCGAGTCTCGAACAGATCGTGAAGGTTTGCGAGCTTGTCGGGGCGGATGAATTTATCGCCCAATTGCCGGACGAGTATCAAACGGTGCTAGGTGAGTTTGGAGCAAATCTATCGGGAGGGCAGCGGCAACGGTTGGCGATCGCGCGGGCATTATTAGCCAATCCAGCAATTTTAATTTTGGATGAATCCACATCAGCACTCGATCCTGTCAGCGAGGCAATGTTATTAGAACGGTTGCAGCAGCATCGGCAGGGGCAGACGACAGTATTAATCAGCCATAGACCACAGGTAATTGGGGCTTGCGATTGGGTAGTGATGCTAGAGCAGGGGCAGGTAGTGAGTCAAGGTACGCCAGCTCAATTGCGGCGGAGTGAGGGATTACATCGATCGTTTTTGACCCCAGAATTAGCGTTGATGCCGTAGGGAAGGTCGATCGAAGTTCACTATCCACTCCCCCATCAACAAGTCATAACTAGCAACTCACGTTATTAGAGGTTAATTCTATGACACACAATTCATTACCCAACTTAAACGACGTTCTACCTCCACTCAGCCCGTGGGCGCGGTTTGGCAGCCTTGGTATAGTAGCTTTGCTCGGTGGCACGATCGCCCTAGCGATCGAGATTCCCCATCGCAGCACCACCCAAGTGATCGCGATCGTCACCCCCGATCGCACCATTCAAGCCCTCGTTCCCGCTGACTCGATTAATCAAATCGCACCTCACCAAATCGCTCAAATGCGCGTTACAGCTTGCCCTTACGGTGAGTTTGGGACATTAAAAGGGCAAGTAACAACGATCGCCACCCAACCTGTAATGGTGCCCGATCCGATTCCGCACGGCGGACGCTACGCGAACGCCACACAGTCGAGCCAACCAACGTTATATGCAGTGACGATTCAACCCCAAGCTTTAGTCTTAAAGCAATCGGCAAAATCCTGCCTCGTGCGGGTGGGGATGCAGGGTCAGTTGGATATCGTATTACGAGAGGAGCCGCTGGCGCGATCGTTGTTACGTCGGATGCGGCTAGGTCGGACGGATTAGTTACACGAAAGCTAACGAGGAAAACCCTATGAATCACCAATCCCTTTCTGAGGACATTGCCAACCTGACCCAGCAGACAGCAGCAGCGAACACAGCACTCATGCAGGGTAACATCGATCGATACCTCGCACTGACACAACACGCAGAGGACTACACGCTGATGTCGCCATTCGGCGGAGAGCCAACCCACGGCTTCGATCTGTCACAACGGGCTGCACTGGGGCGGTTCTTTCAGTCCGGTACATTCGACCAGGATGTAGTCGCAACCTACGCCACGAGCGATTTCGCCGTACTCGTGACTATCGAGCGAGTGTGTGCCGAGGTTGGATGTTTACCCAAGCAAAACTGGTTGCTGCGGGTCACGCAAGTATTTCGCCGTGCAGAAAATAAATGGCAACTCGTGCATCGGCACGCAGATCCGCTGGCGAACGGCATAAGTTTGCAGCAGGCGGCTGCGCTCGCACTGGGCGTTACCGACGATCGCCATGCGGCACAGTAAACATCAGTTGCAAAGATGCGGAGGGATGGCTGTGCGGAAAACTATTTTCAAAATGTTGCCTTTTATTGCAATCGGAGTAATTCACGCTATGGCACAAGCTCAATTTCTCAGTCCTCAACAGATCGATCGACTCCCATCATCGCCAGCCGATCGTCGAATCCACTACGGGAGCGAACCTTTTCAATTTGGCGACCTACGACTGCCACAGGCTCTAGGGAGTCACCCCGTTGCCGTTGTGATTCATGGCGGCTGCTGGAAATACAGACATGGCGATCTCACTGCCGATCTTCAGAACACGGCGGCTCTTGCCTCAGCGTTAACTCACCACGGGATCGCCACCTGGAATATTGAATATCGTCAAATCGATATTCCAGGGGGTGGATGGACGGGGACATTTGAGGATGTCGCCAATGCGATCGATTACTTACGGGTGCTGGCAAAACCCTACGCGCTGGACTTGAATCGTGTGGCGATCGTCGGTCATTCTGCGGGCGGGCATCTGGGAACTTGGGCAGCCGCTCGACATCGGTTGCCCCAACAGAGTCACTTTGTGTTTGAAGATCCGTTGCGTGTCGTAGGTGTCGTTAATCTGGCGGGAGTAGTGGATCTAGAAGCGTTTCTACCAATGCAGAACCAGTCTTGTGGCGAACCTACGATTACAACACTAATCGGCGGCTCACCTGCCGAAGTGCCCGATCGGTATCGACTAGCATCGCCATCACATCTTTTGCCCCTAGAAGTAAAGCAGGTCTTAGTTTATGGTGCACAAGATAAAGTTGTGCCGCCGTGGTTAGGACAACAATATGCGGAAGCAGCCAAAAAGACAGGTGACGATGTGACCTTTACATCGGTCGAAAACACATCCCATTTTGAACTCATCGCGCCTGGAACTGAAGCTGGCGATCTGGTTGAGAATGCTGTGCTTTCAATGCTGAAGTTAGAGAACTGTGTTGGTAATCTCGATTAATGTAGTGGTTTTATAATTTTTTCTTTTCAGCTTAGAGGGTGACAACAACGCTGTCACCCTCTAAGCTGATCTTTTTTTACAGCCTCTAACATTTTTAAAAATTCAGTTGATGCCGTGGTCTGTTTAGCATCAGCAATCCTAACAAATTAGACATTAGATAGATCGTCATCCACCGATCGGCTGCATAGTTATCCAGCCAAATACACTCGACTTTTCCGATCTTTTCCGATTGTCAACAGCAGATTTTCTCCGATCTTTTCTGGCTGTCAAACTATTTGTGTCAGCCTATTCTGAAGACATGAAGCAAGTTGATACCGACATCAACCCAAGCAACAACTCAATTGTAACTAAGAGAAAAACTATGACACTCACACAAAAAAATCGATCGATCTCCGATATTGAAACCGACTTAATTAATTGTCTGCTGAACGCACCCACGATCGATTACCCTTGGAATCCCGCAGAACCCGATACCGCCGACTACTATGCCAGATCCGTTGGCGTAGCCTCTCCATCGGAGAATCGCGACTTTTGTTTGGAAAATTGGTCGGATGCCGAACTTTTCGCTCGCTCTGAGTCTTTCTTAATTTGGTAGCAATCTCGTTGGCGTTGGCGATAGCCTGCCGTTAGGCACAGCCTCGCCTTTGGCGAATCTAATCAGGAGGATTTTATGTTTTCATCTACCATCATCAAAATTCGTCAATCGATCGGTCAGTCTGAATTCAATTATTTACGCAGTAAAGCAATCGCTTGGCATAGCAAATTCATCTCTTATGTCTGCGAACGGTTAGGGATTAGCAACAAAACCAAACAGTATTTAATTCGCCTTGCCCGCGACAATGGTAAAAAACTAGGCTTGCTAGCCTAACACCGTTGAGCAAACCTTAATCCTACATTCTGCTGAGTTTTAATTGACAAATCCAATAACTGTAAGCCATGAAAAAAATGTCATTTACAATTAAGTCTGTTGCGATTGCTGTTATCGCTACAACGATCGGACTTAGCTCTACCAATCGCCCCATTGCTAGCGCGATCGAATCTTCTTTACTCTTAAATGAAGCCCAAAGAGAACTAGCAACAATGCAAAGTTCTCATTACCAACATCGTACCGATGTCAATGAATCCAAGGGAGTTTTTAACTACGATTGTTCCGGCTTTATAGATTATGCCTTGCAGAAAGTCGCGCCAGAAGCCTATGCCGAAATCTCGATTTCTAAACCTAGTTCCCAACGTCCGCTAGCACAGGACTTTTACAATCTCTTCGCTCGTTCGCGTAGCGTTCGCCTTGCGAAATCGACCTCAAAAACCGCCCATTGGCAACAAATCACTAAAGTCGATCGTTTGCAAGCAGGAGATATTGTTGCTTGGCTGCGTCCGCCCGAAAGCGATAGCAATAATACAGGGCATGTGATGATTATTGCCTCTCAACCGCGCATTAACCCCGATCGAGCCGACGAAATGCTGATTCCGGTAATAGATTCTACCTCTTCACCTCATGCTAACGATACTCGTCGTCAAGGGGAAACTGGACTCGGACGAGGCACGATTGGGGCGATCTTTAATTCTCAAGGACAAGCGATCGCCTACCGTTGGCGGGGCGGGCTATCTAAGCAAGCGCAAGCAACGGACATTGCTTTTGGCAGACTGCGTTAAATTCAGCCCATATTACTCAAGAGGTATCTCAATCATGAAATCTAACTCGCACATCAAATTCGTTAATATTTTCGATCTCAGCCAACTTAATTTTGACTCGCTCGAACGGCTTGCCGTCTGCGACAGCAATCGCGGAAATACTTTGGCTCGCAACCTTCAAAAACGTCAACTCAATCGTCGGCACCGTTCGATCGATTGGCGTTGGCAATCTCGATTAATAAATTGCATTTACTCACTATCTCTCAACTAAAAATACCATGAAATTCACAATTGTCGAACCAAAACAAGCACGCTCTAATTCTGTTAGTTCGTTGGCAAAGCCTCTCCATTGGAGAATCGATGAAAAAACCATAAATCCTCGCTTAGTGGCGCAATGGCAATTAGTCGAGGGCAGACTTTATTGCCGATGGTTTATAGATTGAGCCGTGCTGCTAAATACCCTATTAACCAAAGATGAATTTCCTAGCCCAGAATAAAGATCCTATGAATCAGCAACAGATCGATATTGGTGGTGTGTCATTTGCATACCGAGAGAGCGGTTACGGCGACCCGATGGTGCTGGTGCACGCGAACCTGAGCGACCTGCGCTCGTGGGAGCCACTCGAACCTATAGTTGCCGAACATTTTCGCGTCATCAACTATAGCCGTCGGTTCGCCTATCCGAACCATCCTGCCGACGATGGGGTTAGTGACGTGCTCTCGCGGCACGTCGAAGACTTGGTGGCACTCATCGAGAAGCTTTGCCTTGGGAAAGTGCATCTCGTCGGCAACTCTTCCGGCGCGTTCGCGTGCTTGCTCGCCGCGCAGCAACGACCCGACCTCGTGCGAACGCTCACACTCGAAGAGCCGCCAGTCGTCTCCATGTTCTTGCAGTCACTGCCACCGAAGTCGGACGAGATGTTCAAACTCCTGTTCTCTTCACCTGGCGCACTCGTGGCACTCCTCAAATTCGGTGCTGGGGCGATCGCTCCAGCGACGAAGGCGTTTCAGGAGGGCAACGACGCAGCCGCGATCGATTTCTTTGCGCTCGGCGTTCTCGGCGATGCCGCTTACGCGAAGGTATCCTCTGCACGAAAGCAACAGATGATGGACAACGCAAAAGCGCATCGCGCGTCGCTGCTCGGTGCGGGTCTTCCAGTCTTAACCGCTGAGGATGCTGCAACGATCGAGGTTCCGACGCAACTCCTCCGTGGCAGCAATACCCCAAGCTTCCAGCGGCATATTAACCAGCGGCTCGCCGCGCTGATTCCGGGAGCCAAGGACATCTGCGTCCCAAATGCGTCCCACCTCGTCCACGAGGACAACCCGCAGGCGGTCGCCGCAACAATCCTGATGTTTTGCAAAGAGGGTCTATGATGATGGAAAATATACGATTCAATTCACCCGATCGCGGTTCATCGATCGAACGAACGGCCACCAAGTTAATTGTCGTTCGCCCCGATCCACACCTGCTGACCGATCGACGGTTATCCCATTTTGTCGGACTTTCTGCTAATACGGCAGATACCAAGGGAATAGCGATGGAACTGGTCATTATGCCTCCTGGTGCCATTGCCCAGCCCCATTTTCACCCAGAACATGAAACCGTCCTCTATCTACTCAAGGGTCGGGTCGAGGTCTGTTATGGCAAGGGACTGAAGCAATCTCAAGTCTGCGAAGCCGGAGATTTTGTATTTACGCCGCCTGGAGTTCCCCATCAACCGCGTAATCTTAGCGATACAGAACCCGTTTATATCATCACGGCTCGCAACGATCCCGATGAACTAGAAAAGATTGTGCCATACGATCCGACATCTGATGGCTGAGGTAGCTTTAGACTTGCAAACCTAGTTAAATAGAGGAAATCCGATCGTGGACGCGAACATAGAAATCGTTCCCTGCTCTGTCGAACACCTCGAACGGCTAATTGAAGGCACAGATGCTTTTTTAGATGTCTATAGACTTCAGGCAATCGATGGGTATATGCCCTTTCCAGGGGCACTTGAGTACATTCTGAACCAAATGAAAGGGTCGCAACTTTGGCATCCTTGGCTGCCATATCTGTTTATTTTTAGACCCGATAGAGCGGTAGTTGGGCTGGGAGGCTTCAAATCGGCTCCCGATCCCCAGCGCACCGTTGAGATCGGTTACTCTGTCGCTCCAAGTTATCAAAACAAAGGTTTTGCAACATCTGCCGCGCGTCAGCTTATCGAAATTGCGTTCGAGTCAAAGCAAGTAGATCGCGTTTGCGCTCATACGCTATACTTTAAACGGTCATAACCTGAGCTTTGTCAAAATGCTGAAAGCGGAGTGTGAGCAAGGAATCAAGCTCTTTTTTATGTTGCAGATGAGCATCATTTAGACATTCAGAGATGGCTGATGAGAACTGAGTAAAATCCTCATAATACTTGCCATATAAACATTTCTTTTTAACAAACTTCCAGAGCCTTTCAATCAAATTTAGATTGGGCGAATAAGTCGGCAAGTATAGTAATTCTATTTCCAAGGATTTAGCTAAATCTTGGACAACTCGACATTTTTGGTATCGAGCATTGTCTAAAACCAGAGTAATGGGAATGCTCAGTCCTAGGTCAGCTAATTTTTGCAGAAGTTCACAAATCTGAATAGCAGTGATATAGCTGTCATTAGTAACCAAAATAACTTCATGAGTAATGGCATTTAATGCTCCCAGCACATTGAACCGTTTTCTCCCTGAAGGTGACTTAATAAACAGCCGTTGAAAACACCAAATCATCCCCAAAAAAGCTCCCATGACAAAGTGAGCCGCATCCACGAAGAAAACCGCTCTTTTTCCTTGTCTTGCCTCTTCTAACCTGGGTTCTAGCTTATTTATTTTATATTCTTCCTGTTCATCGGGATCTGCTTTAGAAGGAATAGCCCCAACTTTCAAACATCGCATCCCTATTGATTTCAGGAATTTTTGGATCTGGGTTGGACTGCGTTTAATTCCGGTAAGATTTTCAATCTGATTTACAGCTTCATTTATGGTAGCTGGAGGATTCAATTTCAAATATTCTTTGATAGTTGTCTGATGTAATTTTAATTCACTTTTGGGTTGATAAAAGTTAATTTCTTTGAGTTTTTCTATACCACCAGCCTGATATTGTTGACAATATTTTCTCAATGTATTAGGTGAAATGTTTGCTAGCCTACAAATCATATTTAAAGGTAAGTTTTGACTTTTAAGCCATAATACTTCCATCTTCAACTGGACCCTGGGATGAGGATGGTGAAATCTTTCATAATTTAATATTTCTCGATCTTCTTCCGTAAAGTTTAGATTGCTCATCCCTCAAGCTCCACTTTTTCCTTGACTTTACTAGACTATCATCTCTTCGATCGCCGATGCTCAAGTTATGCCCGTGTAAAGTATAGCAGCACCTAATGCTTCGACTAGAGTATTAGAGAAATGCGGGATGCTCAAAGTGTCAGAGGCTGTCGATTCTGACGTTGGCAGCGTGTGGAAGTGGGAGATTGGCGCAACATGACAACGATCGATATCGCACATCAGTAACACATGAGGTAAATTATGACGATCGATCTTGGACTAACTCACATCGCACTCCCCGTTACAGATATAGAGCGTAGTATTCAGTTTTATGCTGTCTACGCCCAAATGCAAGTAATCCATCGTCGCATCGATGCAGAAACAGGTGTCGCGGTGGTATGGCTGTCAGACCGCACTCGTCCGTTTGTTATCGTGCTGATTCAGACAAATTCGGTGCAGTCGGTGCTGTCTCCCCTCGCACATCTGGGAGTCGGTTGTCAAAGTCGAGAAGTTATCGACGCTCTGTGCGACAAAGCAAAACAGGAAGGGATTCTGCTACAGGAACCCAAAGATTCTGGATATCCGATTGGATATTGGGCTTTTTTGCGAGATCCAGACGGTCATACGCTCGAATTATCTTACGGACAAGAAATCGGATTGACCGTAGAACAGACTCCATAAAATAGTATGGGAGATAGATAGAATGTCTAGTACAAATCTAATTCGATTAGGCGGACTTGCCGCGATCGTTGCCGGAATTTTACGCGGCATAAATTCGTTTTTACCCAGTAGTAATCCTAATGTAACGATTTCCATCCTTTACCTGTTAACCGATATTTTCCTCCTATTTGGCATCATGGGTATTTATGGTTTTCAGCATCAGGAATCTCGACTGTGGGGTTTGTGTGGGTTTCTACTGGCGATCGTTGGGATTGCCATCATCCGCACTGGATCGATATCTGGAGTGAATCTATATCCAGTCGGTGCATCGACATTTACAGTAGGGATGAGCTTATTTGCCGTTGGTTCTTGGATCGCCAAAGAGCTACCCCGCTGGGTATCGATTTTGTGGGTACTTTCGACGATCGTTGGATTCATGGGCTATTTTATCCCAGGTCTTAATCTATTGTTTGTCGCATCTGGGGTAATCTTCGGCATTGGTTTTGCTGGAGCAGGTATGAAGATCTGGTCATCAACAAGCAAATAAATTGAATGCTTCTCCGATCGATCTCAATCTTTCTCAATTTGATGGCAATCTTTGCAAATCGATTTATAGTTACTAATTTCAACTAACTATTCTCACTATTCCAAACACCATGAAAACCAGTTCATTTATGGAATCCAATATCACATTAACGCCCTTCTCCAGCACTGATGTCGAGCTACTGAGACATTGGCTAACCGTTCCTCATGTTGCAATGTGGTATCCCGAACCTGAAGACCATATTGCCTGGGCAGCCAATCCACCGCCAGGTGGCGAACGAGCATTAATCACCGTTGATGGTCGATCGGTTGGCTATATTCGCTGGCAGTCTGTGTCGCGTGAAGTTCTAGATTCAGTCGGTCTGCACGAGATCCCCGCCGGATCGGTAGATGTAGATCTGTTGATTGGCGATCGAGCGTTTGTGGGTCGAGGAATTGGGCCAAAAGCACTTCTGTTATTGGTGTCACAGCTTCGCCACAGAGGAGATGTGCCGTTGGTGGGCTTAAGTTCTAGCGTCCAGAATCTATTTGCACAGAGAGCCTATGTCAAGGCTGGCTTTCACGTCTTACGTGAGTATCATGTACCAGTATACGGACAGCTTTGTCTGATGGTTTGTAGTCTCAATGAAGCTGCCTAACAACGCCCATGCACACCAAATTGCCCTAGAAGATCCCCTTCAACTTTGTGCGGAGCCATTGAGTTGTTGCTGAAGTTGTTGCACTTCTTCGATCGATAACTCTGTCGAAGATGCAATCAGGGTGATATCCACACCTCCTCGGAGAAGATTGAGGGCGATTACTCGCTTCTCCTCTTTGCGAGCATCTCTTTCAATGGAGCGGTAAACAGTGGATTCTTGCATGATATCTCTCCGTAGGATTTGATAAACGATCTCATCTTCTAATTTTAACCCAGCTAAAATCCCTGATGCTGCAATCAGATTGGCTTGTGCTTCAGAGTCGGCAATCCGTTCGATCTGTTGAGCCGCTTGCCGCAAGGTTTCCTCTGCATCTGCACTTTGACCGAGAGCCGCAAAGGGGATTAGCCCTGGATATTCCAGAAAGAGCGAGGCAGGTTGCTCCCAGATTCTGACCACTTCAAACTCGTGGCGCGTGTTTTCCATCTCAAAGCTGGTCTGATACACTCGCTCTGATGCAGTTTGCTTCAGGTAAATTACGACTTGCCGCATGGGTTTAGTTGGGTCTTTGCGATACCCACGAACGCGATAATCTAGCATTCGGAATGGAACCTTCTCTTTGGGCAATGTTTGGAACTCCAAATGCAAAAACGAGGCAGCCGATTGCAGCAAAATGAGAGCATCGGTGCGAATTGGGTCGAGGGAGAGTTCTGAGGGTTTTAGTTCTGTCATTGTGACAGATTCTCCCAACAGCCAACTGGCGAAGTCTGAGGAGAAGTGTTCGGCGAGGAATCGACAGGTATCGTCGTACATGAGAAATAGCAAGATTGTACCTCGATTCCCTTTATTCAATAACTTTTTCCATGTCCGTGTCATAAATCAAAATTCCTTCAGCCGTTTCATTAAGCTGTCCTACCAGTAAGCCATCCTTCCATATTGCTGATTTGCCTACACTTTCAAAATCATCACACTGTCCCAAACAGTTTGACATTAGCACTATCATTGAGTATTTCTTGGCAATGTTTGGATAGTGTTTAAATGCTTTAGCTACTCCATTTGCTGATTTAGCTACACTTGCAATATAAATTTCAGCTCCGCTCTTCAAGGCTCTTTTGGAATGTTCGGGTTGTAATGATTCATAACAAATTGCCGGAGCTATTTTTTTCTTCTTAGTCGTCAAAATAATCTGCTGTTGTCCATTTACGAAGTAGGGAAACTCATCAGAATGTAATATTTGTTTTGAGTATGTCTGTCGAGATTCGTGAGGTTGAAAAATTATCATGCTTATCAAAATGTCAGAATTGCTCTTGGTTGGCATTCCAACTCCGATCGTGATGTTATGACTGTCGCTAATGTTTTGAAAATCATCAAATCTCTTATCGTTTTGAGTAGTCGCTAAGTTTTTGGCAAGTTTGGGTTCATAACCTGTCAAAGAAAGCTCTGGGAAGAAGATCGCGTCCGTCCGCCTTCTTAGAGATAGCTAAGTCAATGAACTTCTTGTGAATTTCAATGTTTTTGTCGGTTTCGCCTTTGATAGGCCCGATCTGTGCTACACAAATTTTCATTTATGGGGTCGCGCCTAAAGCTGTTAAATTCTCCTGCTGGGCAGCAGTCAATCCTTGGATGCCGCGAATATTCATCCCCTCATAGGGTCGCGGCGATCGAATGATTTTGACGCATTCACCCGTGGCAACATCCCAAAATCTAATGGTGGCATCAGTACCAGTACTAGCTAGCAACTGTCGTTCGGCAAAATCCGCGCTGTAGTGTGGCACAAACACCACTCCAAACACACCATGCGTATGCCCCTGGAAGATTTTCAGACATTTCCCGCTGCCCACGTCCCAGAGCCTAACGGTACCATCATAGCTACCACTGGCTAACAGTCGTCCATCGGTGCTCAAAGCCACAGACCAAACGAACGCTTGATGACCGGGCAAAACTTGGAAACATTCACCAGTATTAATATTCCAAAGAGCCACGGTACGATCGACACTACCACTAGCCAAAATATCGCCATCGGGACTTACCGCGATCGAGACAATCCCTAGCTGCTGCCCCTGTAAAGTACGCATACATTCACCCGTCTGGATATTCCAAATTCTAATCGTGCGATCTCTACTCCCACTCACCAGCATCGGTGGTGAGGCAATAAAGGCGACCGATGTGACCCAATCTGTATGCCCTGCCAAAATCTGGAGACACTCACCCGTCAAAGTACTCCAAAGTCTAATCGTACGATCTGAGCTACTACTGGCCAGGATTCGACTGTCGGGGCTAAATGCCACCGACCACAGGCCATCGGTATGTCCAGCCAAAATGTGGCAGCACTGGCCATCCCTGACGCGCCAAAGTTTGATAATCGGGTTGTCACCGCTACCCCCACTAGCCAGGAGTTGACCGTCTGGACTGAAGGCTAATGTTCTGATGGAACTAGTATGACCGCTCAAACTCGTAGATCGATTCCCCGAAGGGGAGGCTACGCCAACGTCCTGGATATTCCAGAGTCGTAACGCTCCGCCAAAGTATCCAGTGGCTAGCACCGCTTGAGGAGCGGCAATATCTGGTAGGGGTGGAGGGATAAAATCCATCGCAAAGATCGTATTTGCATAGCCCTGGAAAACTCTCAGACACTTGCCAGTACTCAGACTCCAGAGTCTGACCGTGCGATCTTCACTACCGCTAGCCACGATCTGATGAGCTGCATCACAAGCGATCGACCAGATCCAATCCTCATGCCCAACCAGCGTCTTCAAACACCGTCCAGTCCGCACATTCCACAGCTTGATGTTTCGATCCTTGCCACCGCTGATGAGCGTTCGGCCATCTTGACTAAAGATTACCGACTTCAATTCATCGCTGTGTCCCAAACAAGTTCTCAAACACTCGCCAGTACTCGCATCGTAGAGCTTGACGGTGGCATCATTACCGCCGCTGGCAATGGTTCGACCATCGGGACTAAATGCTACTGAAAAGACTATGCCTTGATGAGTCTCCCATGTTCCAACGCATTGTCCTTTGTGGATATTCCAAAGCCGAATACTTGAATTGGCATCACCACTGGCAATGGTTTGACCATCGGGACTGAAGGCTACTGAGTAGACTGCTTCGGTAGATTCGGCGAATTTCTGCAAGCACTCACCAGTGTTAACCGCCCAGAGTCTCACGGTGCAGTTATCGCTACCGCTGACTAAAATATCGTCACTGCTACTGACTAAGATGTTGCCGTCGGGACTGAATGCCAGCGATCGGATTGCCTGTGTCCGATCGGCAAATGTCCGCAAGCACTCACCAGTGTTAACATCCCAGAGACGGATGGTGCAGTCAAAACCACCGCTGGCTAGCGTTCGACTATCGGGGCTGAAAGTCACCGCTCGTACCCAATTGATGTGGCCGCGCAAGATCGATCGCAGTTGATGAGTGCGAGCATCCCACAACCGAATATCGCCGTTGAAATCGCCACTAGCCAGATAGCAACCGTCTGGACTAAAAGCGACTGCCTGAATACCGCCAAAGGTTTCGGTAAAAACTGAGTTTACCCAATCAGTATTTGCAAAATTAGTATCGTGTAAATTCATGCCGAGTAGATAGGCTTGCCGAATGCACAAACCAGAAAAATCATAGCCAGTCGAGTCGATGTGTAAGTGCCGCAACAGGTTGATTAAATTACCACCTGCATAGCCATCGGTACCAACAAATTCAGTTCGCAGTTTAACTAGTACTCGATCGAGTTGCTGCTTAATTTCTAATTTCGATCGCAATTTACCAATGAGTCGATCGACCAGCGGCACTAAAATCATCCGCACTTGACTTTCCCGCACATAGTCTTGAGCCTGAGCCTGAATCAGTGCATGACTATTAAAAATCGCTACATCTAAAGTCGTAATTTCTTCACAAATCTGCTCGGTAAATACGGCAGTGACATATTCCATCACCACGGGTTGCAATGTAAAACATCCCGAACTTTTTTCAATTAAACTTTGCCGATCTAACGATTGTAATGCAGCTAAAACTTGCGTTCGACAACCGCTAGGAATGAAGTCTGCTAACAATTCGGCGATCGAGACGGCTTCGCGCCCGATTGCTAACCAGTACATTACCTGTTGCTCGATCTGGGACAATCGATCGAAATGCTGGCTTAATAAAGCCTCAATCCCATTGCAGAGAATTACCCCCTGTGCTAAAAATGCGCTCACGCTACCGTCGAATAAATCCCGAATTGTCGTCGCCGCAATTTTGATCGCTAACGGATTGCCAGAGTAAGATTGCTGGAAGTGCTGCCAGTCGATGAAATCGGCTGTATGACAACCATTTGCAGTCCCGATCGCGGCTACTTCTGTTGCGCTCAAGCCCAGTAAATCCAGCGTGCAAACTGCCCCAGATTCCCCTTCTAAAGGAATCAAATTTCGAGGCTTTTCCCGACTGGTTAATAATAAACAACTAGCATGATGTTCGGTCGCAATTCGTCTGAGCAGTTCGCTATACCCCGCATAACCCTCACGATAACCGCCATGCGAGAGAATAGATTCAAAATTATCGAAGACAATTAGACAGCGAGTACTTCGTAAATATGCCATCAATTGCGAGATCTGGGCATCCACAGTATCCGCAGATTCGGTTTGCTGTTGGTTGGAGACAAAGGCAATGAGCTGAAATAGAATTTTATCTAGTGGTGGGGCATTGCGGAGTGATTGCCAGATAATACGGTCGAACATTCGATCGGCTGCTAACTTTTGAGTGAGCTTGGCGGCAATTGATGTTTTACCCATCCCGCCCATGCCGACGATCGAAATTAGCCGACAACGTGGCTCAAGGGAATTAACCTCAGAAGTATCATCCAGCCACTTTTCCAACTGCTGGAGTTCATTCTCGCGCCCAATGACGTTAGAAACATCGATCTGCTCGCCCCAGTAGCAATCTCGATCTGGGGGTGAAGTTTGGGTAACTTCTGGTACTGCTAATTGAGGCGAACGAGCTTGCTGGCGGCGCAGTACTGCTTGCAAATTATTTTTGGTGACAGGTTCGCCCAATACCTGAGTCAATTGTCGCCACAGTTCGTAGCCGACATCGCGGATATAGCCAGTGTCATAGCCAATGCGCTCGGCCATATCGGGGTAGGTACAACCTTCCCAAGCGTGACGAAATACCTGCTCTTGAATATCGCGGAGACTTTGCGATCGCAGTAGTGAATCGAGTAATGCTAATGCTTCATCTGCTGTCATCGGCGAAGACCCTGCCAGAATCTATCTTTATTCTAGTCAGAATAATTCGACAATTACAATCGAAGATCCGATCTTTTCCGATCGTCAACACCGGACTTTTGCCGATCTTTTCTGGCTGTCAAACCATTTGTGGCAGCTTATTCTGGAGACATGGAGCAAGTTGATACCGACATCAATCCAACTCACTATCGACACAGGAGAAAACCATATTGCATTTACAAGCAAAAAGTTTTACCACCATCAAATTACAACGGAGAAGCTCGTCATGAAACCCATATTGGGGAAAATCGCAGAACATAAGCAAGCCTATGCCAATCTGCCATTGTTTTTATACATGCGCGATGCCAGCTTGACTGAAAGTGCTAGGTAAATCAACAATACTCAACTCATTGCCATAAAAAGCAATGCACTCAATCCATGTCAGAACTAGTAAATACTGAGAGTAAGTAACATGAAAACGAAAAAATGTTTGATATTTATTACAGCAATAATTTCCACAGCCTTTGGCAACAGTGCTTATGCTGGCCAAGACTCAAAAATTATGGCAGGCTCTGCTTGTCAATTTATAGACCCAGGGAAACAAACATCACCTTCATTTGCATTTGACGGGGGCAACATAACCAACACCTCGCCCGTGGATGCCACCGTTGTTTGTCCGGTTGTGCGGGACAACGTCAATAATACCAACGGCACTGTTGCAGTAACCATGCGGGTTCGTGGCGGTTCGGGTAAAGGTGTTCTTTGCACGTTGAGGAGTCGCGATCGCTTCGGGGAATTTATTACTGATATACTTTACACGGGCATAACTTGAGCATCGGCGATCGAAGAGATGATAGTCTAGTAAAGTCAAGGAAAAAGTGGAGCTTGAGGGATGAGCAATCTAAACTTTACGGAAGAAGATCGAGAAATATTAAATTATGAAAGATTTCACCATCCTCATCCCAGGGTCCAGTTGAAGATGGAAGTATTATGGCTTAAAAGTCAAAACTTACCTTTAAATATGATTTGTAGGCTAGCAAACATTTCACCTAATACATTGAGAAAATATTGTCAACAATATCAGGCTGGTGGTATAGAAAAACTCAAAGAAATTAACTTTTATCAACCCAAAAGTGAATTAAAATTACATCAGACAACTATCAAAGAATATTTGAAATTGAATCCTCCAGCTACCATAAATGAAGCTGTAAATCAGATTGAAAATCTTACCGGAATTAAACGCAGTCCAACCCAGATCCAAAAATTCCTGAAATCAATAGGGATGCGATGTTTGAAAGTTGGGGCTATTCCTTCTAAAGCAGATCCCGATGAACAGGAAGAATATAAAATAAATAAGCTAGAACCCAGGTTAGAAGAGGCAAGACAAGGAAAAAGAGCGGTTTTCTTCGTGGATGCGGCTCACTTTGTCATGGGAGCTTTTTTGGGGATGATTTGGTGTTTTCAACGGCTGTTTATTAAGTCACCTTCAGGGAGAAAACGGTTCAATGTGCTGGGAGCATTAAATGCCATTACTCATGAAGTTATTTTGGTTACTAATGACAGCTATATCACTGCTATTCAGATTTGTGAACTTCTGCAAAAATTAGCTGACCTAGGACTGAGCATTCCCATTACTCTGGTTTTAGACAATGCTCGATACCAAAAATGTCGAGTTGTCCAAGATTTAGCTAAATCCTTGGAAATAGAATTACTATACTTGCCGACTTATTCGCCCAATCTAAATTTGATTGAAAGGCTCTGGAAGTTTGTTAAAAAGAAATGTTTATATGGCAAGTATTATGAGGATTTTACTCAGTTCTCATCAGCCATCTCTGAATGTCTAAATGATGCTCATCTGCAACATAAAAAAGAGCTTGATTCCTTGCTCACACTCCGCTTTCAGCATTTTGACAAAGCTCAGGTTATGACCGTTTAAAGTATAGCTTCAAAGTTGGGGGTAACAGTGAGCCGCAGTCAGTAACTCTGGATGTTAACACCAGCGTCCGTGACGGTTCTTACGACCTCGCATGTTTGCTACCGAAGAATGGAAAGATCCTAACCTATCAGATCACCGAGTTTACGCCGACTGTTGAGCAAGAGTAACGAACTGTAATTCATTCCAAGATATCAAGTTCTGTTGCAAAAAATATGCTTCTCAAGCAAAATTATTTTTTGCAACAGAGCCAAAAATCTTGCATAAGTTTCTCTATTTTTCAAATGACTTTCTCCACAAGAATCGAGATTTGCTCTGTGAGCGCGCGAAAAAACATCCTGGTGCATCTGTGGATAAGGGTTCGCGATCCCTATCTTTAATCCTACTTCATAAGTCTTGTGTCCCATCAACACCGAATCGACGCACTTATTCACACCACTTATTCCAAGTATGTCACGAAACTGCGCTGAAAAGGTTTCTGGATGCGAAGATCGATGCTTATCGTCTAACAATTACGATCGGAGATCCGATCTTTTCCGATCGTCAATAGCAGTTTTTCTCCGATCTTTTCTGGCTGTCAAACTAGATGGGGGCGCATATTCTGAGGATATGGAGCAAGTCGATCCCGACATCAATCCAACTCACTATCGACACAGGAGAAAACCAGATTGCATTTACAAGCAAAAAGTTTTACTACCATCAAATTACAACGGAGAAGCTCATCATGAAACCCATATTGGGGAAAATCGCAGAACATAAACAAGCCTATGCCAATCTGCCATTGTTTTTATACATGCGCGATGCCAGCTTGACTGAAGAGGCGCGGCTTGCTTTCTATCCTTGCATGGCGCACTTCATTCTCAGCTTTGGTGACATCAACAAGTATATGCTCCGCGAGGAACCCACTACCGATCGATACCAACAGCGAGTCAACATCCACACCTATGAGGACGATCGACACTGGCCTTGGTACCTTGAAGACTTCGCTAAGTTAGGTTTCGATCGTCTCTGCACCCCATCCGCATGGATGCGTTTTCTCTGGAGTGAGGAGACCCGCCAAAACCGCATCCTGACCTACCGACTAGCTGCTCTAATCGATCGGGCAAGTGCAATCGAACGGATTGCCATCATCGAAGCAATTGAAGAGACCGGAAACGTACTCTTTAGTACCATGCTCGATCTGGCAACGGCAATCGAACGCCGACGCGGAATCGAACTTCGCTATTGTGGAGAATTCCACTTTGCGCTGGAGTCTGGACATTCGGCAGGAAGCGATCGCCTTGAGATTGCTGAAATTTCGCTTAATGAAGCAATCCAAGCACGTTGCCTATTGCTTGTTAATGAAGTCTTCGCATTATTTGAAGCCTGGACGCACGAGCTGCTCTCCTATGCAACCAGAAAACACGCTCACGATCTAGACGATCTCTATGCTCGACTATCAATCGTCTAGATCGTGAAATTTTAATCGAGTAATTACACGATCGATTTTCACCTAAATCTTAACTAACCATTTCCACTATTCCAAACACCATGAAAAACTATTCATTCATCATTCTAGTCGCCGTCGTCTGTTTGTCGGCTCTCCCTAGTTACGCTCAAGATTCATCCAACACAGATCGGACTGTAACGCCACCCGTTGAAAATCTCGAATCAAAAGAACCAATAATTGACAAACAGCAACCCGCTCCAGAGCCAGATAAATGTGAAAGTGTAGATCGCTAATTTTGGCAACCGATCGGAGTATTTCAACCTCAATTCAACCTACTTTAACTTATTGCTTACTTGAGAGGTATATCAGTCATGAAAGCCAACTCATATATCACATTCATCAACATTCTCGATCGCATCCAACTTTATTTTGACTCGTTGGCGCGTAGCCTCTCCATCGGGAGAATCGATCTAACCAAGATCGGTATGCGTGAGAGCATTTTTATTCATACGCCTCATCCGCCTATAGTTACCGAACTAAAACCAGATGATGTGAATTTAACTCTTAGCGATTCGGCAAAGCCGACGCTACGCGAACGGGGAAATACTGGCAACCATCAACTTCAAAAACATCAAGTCGTTCGGCGGCACCGTTCGATTAATTGGCGGTGGCAATCTCGGTTAATGCAATGGCTTTAATCTTAGCCATTCGCTATCTTTTATCTAAAAAAACCGATCGCACCAAACTCAACTTCTACAAATCCGCAAAGATTACAAACAGGAGAATTACCAATGTTAAATCGATTTACTCAAATTAATAAGCTATCTCAAATCATACTAACAGCAGGACTCTGCTTGGCTACAGTTCTAGCGATCCAGATCGATCGCCCTGCTACCAGAGCCACTGAGAAAAATCTCAACGAAAATGGTCTTATCCTAAACGGGACGAGCTTTAATGGAGTTGCTGTAAATGGAACGAGCTTTAATGGAGTAACCTTGAATGGGACTGGTCTTGGTGCGAACGGAGTCCACTTTAAAAAGTTTGGATCGACCTCACCGACCTTGGTATCGGCTACCCTCAATCAAAAGCCCATCTCAAAAATCCATTTAGAAGGTGGCCAACTTGCGCTCAAGATTAAAAGAAGCGATTGACGGATTTCGATCGGCCATAACTGCCATGAAGTTTGCCATGAGATTTACACAAAAAATGTCTGTTTCCTTGCTGTTGGCAACGGGCTGTCTCCTGATGATTGTTGCATCCATTCAAGTCCAGAGAAACCTGAATTGGGAGCTGGCGATCGAGGGACAGGACGTAGCAGGAACTGAACTAACGGTTGTTGAAGGTGGGCGAGATCTCGAACTCAAAATCGATCGTGTTGACTTAGATCGTCAAGATCCCGAACGAGAGATTTATCTCTACACCATTCTTTACCGCGATCGGGTCTTGGAACAGTGGCAAAATTACTGCCAACCAGATCGCCACAATGTTGCTAAAGCAATTCCCCTGTCGGGATCTTGGGATCGAACGGGTAAGCACCATGAGAATGGCCGCATTACCTTTGCTTGTACCAATGGGGTTTTAGCCAAATGCGTTCGGTTTGGTTACAAGCCCTGGAAAACAGTTCAGGGGCGATCGCTACGAGATTTCCATCAAGCTTGTACCCGCATGGTTCGGGCAGATTATTGCGGGAATGGTCGCGCTCACACTAAAGATGGGACAGCCATTGACATCTATGACCGACTGAGAATTCAAACCCGTACTCCTCAGAGTGGCATGATTTTGGAAGCGGCTTGGAGTCCTGATGGTGCAGTATTTATCGATCGGACTCGGTGGCCAGAGTCTTTAGCCCAGATCGAGCAGGAATGTCCCGATCGACTCAAAAGCCCTGGGCACAAAATCACTCCCACGGCGATCCAACAGCAACTGCCTGGAGTGCTGCTTGTCAATGATTCATTCGATCGAATTCATCCCGACGATCGATCTCATCAACTACTGAGATAAAGTCGATCGCTAGATGTTACGCTATCATCGATTTAGACGATCGAATTAAATCGAGGTAAAATCTATGCTGAAGTTTTACTACGCGACGATTTCGGCCAATTCACAACGAGTTTGGATTACTTTACTAGAGAAACAAATTCCCTTTGAACCAATTATCGTCAACCTGGATGGCGAACAATTTCAATCCGAATTTACTGCCATCAACCCACTGCAACAAGTTCCAGCGATCGTCGATAATGGGTTGCGGGTTTTTGAATCATTAGCCATTCTAGACTACTTAGAAGCGAAATATCCCGTGCCGGAGTTAATGCCAAAAGAATTGGATAAATTGGCGATTGCGCGGATGATTTCGATGATTTCGGTAACTGAGTTACAGCCTGCTGCCATTACATTAAGCAAGCAACTGGTGGGAGTAGAGATCGATCCAGCAAGTGTCGAAAAGGCACGACAACGCGCGATCGCAATTTTACAATTTTTTGAAGATACGATCGCGGATCGCCCCTATTTCACTGGCAACACATTTACGATGGCCGATATTGTGGCAAGTACGCTGGTTCCATCTGCCGCTATGTTTGGTATTTCATTAGAGCCTTATCCTGGCTTAAATGCTTGGATCGCTCGATTATCTCAGCGGGAGAGTTTTCGACAAACGGCACCAACTCCAGAGGGGGTTCAGGCGGCGTTACCGACCATCAAGAAAATTTTGGAGACACGATAAGCGCAAGTTCTATTCGCTCGCCTAAAGGAATCATGAGGATCGTCTGAGGTGTTTTATGAAGCTTGAATTAATTAAAAGATCGGCTCAAAACATTGACAATAGCCATAGTATCCTATTTATTCATGGTGCGTATCATGCCGCATGGTGTTGGGAAGAACATTTTCTGGACTATTTCGCTCAGTCAGGATATTCTGCCTACGCTCTCAGTTTGCGAGGGCATGGCAATAGCGAACGCTCAAAATCTCCGCAAGTTGGTTTCGACGAATATTTAGCAGATATTGATCGAACAGTACAGCAGCTCGGACACCAGCCAATTTTAGTCGGACACTCGCTGGGTGGGATGCTCGTTCAGAAATATATTGAGGCAAATCCCGTACCTGCGGCAGTAATTATGTCTACAGCGACACCGCAAGGATTACGCGCATTAGGACAACGCCTGCTACGTCTTTATCCACTCAAAACTATTCAAATGCTGTTGACTGGTAATCCCGATATTTTGTGGCATTCTTTCCAAGTCATTGAAAGTTGTTTTCTACCCAATGAAATAACTCAAGAGCAGAAGGAGCGATACATCCAGCGGATTGTGAGTCAATCCGAATCTGGGCATTTGATGTTAAAGGAGTTGGTATCTCTGGAATTCAATCGCCCGATTAAATCTCAACGGGTATCGATCGTAAAGGGAACGCAAGACACCTTGATTCAAGATAAAGAATGCGAGATTATGGCTGCTATTTACCAAGTCAAACCGATTTTACTGGATCGACTTCCTCACGATCTAATGTTAGGAAAAAAGGCTCTCCTGGGTTTGTGGTAGAAAATGTATCTTAGGCTACGGTTTTCGGCAGCGATCGGTCTTGAAAGCGTTACAGGACTTAATACAAGTAACGCTTATCACCAAATACCCAGGAGACCCAGTACGGTTGTTGCAATTGATTCCGCTGCGGTTTTTATCGACGCATTGACAGCGCGGGCAAAACAGCTCGATCTCGATCGTTTAATCGTGCCGATTCAAGGTGATATGGCTAATCTCGATCGGTCAGTGGGTGTGTTTGACTTGCTTTGGTCTGAGGGAGCGATTTATCATCTTGGGTTCGAGCGGGGTCTTAAACTCTGGCGACCGCTGCTTGTTGACGGCGGGATTGCCGTTATATCCGAGCTAAGTTGGTTTATCGATCGTGCGCCAGATCCAGCGATCGCGTATTGGCAAAATGCTTATCCCATGATGGGGACTGAGGCTGAGAATATCGTTCGCGCAGCGTCCCCTCTGGGGAATCGGGCAAATCGGTCTGGCTTTAGCGTACTTTCAACCCATCGGTTGCCGAGTCAGGCTTGGTGGGTCAATTATTACGAACCGCTGCGCGAGCGGATGCAGCAGATCGAAATTACCCCAATTACTCGTTGGCGAAGCCTGTCTGCAAGACAATCGATTATTGATGAAACTGAAGCAGAGATGCGAATGTTTGAACGATTTAGCGACTCCTATGGTTATACGTTCTATGTTCTGCAAGCAGTTTAGAAAAGAGCCGTCTAACAATTCGGTACGATTTTAGTTCAAGATTGGGTGTTATGGCAATCGTTATGACTATTAAGACACTTTCAAGCTCAGTCTGCGTAGGCAGACTTTGCATCATTAGCGACGATTTCAATCGTTGTGTCCTAACTGACTTGACGACTGCTATGTCTTCAACTGACCTGGCATTGCAACGCCCGCTCCATATAGGACGCTAAGGCAGCATCGTTTTCTCCCCAATGGCTAACTGTCTCTCCGCCTTCTTCATACATCTGATTTAAAGCCGCTTCAATTTCGGGATCGCCACCCGTGAACTCCTGAATTAAAGCTTGCCGACGACGCACTAAGACTTGTATCACTTCGCTAGCTGGGTCTGTTCCCTTCTCCATTTCCGCTTGAACTTGGGCAATCAGGTCTTCCCAATCGACCTGTGTCTGTTGCATTCTTTCTTCTCCCAATAGTTCTTGACGTTGCTTCAGGGTTTCAAGTTGTTCGGGACTGTAGTAATTTTCTAACATGTCCATAACTTGGATAATCTGAAGAACTTCTTCAACGGGAACTGCATCAAGTTTTGCGGCAGTTTGTTCGACGCTTTCCAAGCGTTGTAGAAGCTGTTGAGATAGCTCGATCTGTTTACGAACTTTGGCAACATGCAATTGAACCATTTCGGCAAAGGCACGGTCGTCATTATCCAAACAACTTCGCACATCTTCTAACGAAAACCCAATTTGCTTTAAGGTGATGACTTGCTGTAGACGGATGATATCTTGCTTGCCATAAACGCGATAGCCAGATTCTGTCCGATGAGATGGAGATAACAATCCAATTTTATCGTAGTAGTGTAGCGTCCGGATCGACAAGCCCGTTCGTTTCGATAGCTCGCCGACTTTAAAGGTTATGGCTTCGATGTGTGTAACTCCTTTGTGTACTCTCATTCTTAAAAAATAGGAACGCTTCTATCTTAAAACCCTCACCTAACGTGAGGGTCAAGAGGGCGAGGCTGCTAATTTAAGAACACAAAACTGTTGCTCATACTGCGCTAATCTCCCACCGCCACAGGTTTCCAACGTCACGATCGATCGACTCTGATTCTTTGCTCATTCCACATTTTTCTAACACTCTGGTTGAGGCATTTTGCTCGGCTAATGTGTGGGCGTAAACGCAGTCAACTAACTTTGACTCAAAAGCTATTTCAATTAACTGACTTGCCGCAGATGTGGCAAAACCTTTACCCTGATAAGTTGGGGCGACAGAGTAACCAATCTCGATCGAGCGTCGAGCATCTGGCACTGATTTAAAACCTCCCAGCCCAACTACAGATCGATCTGGACGAAAAACGAACAGATACGGTAGCCAAGGATGCCAAAGTTGCGAACTTTGGATCTGGTTGAGAATATACTCAAGTGCCCCGTTAAAGGGCATATAGCCATCGATCGGTTGAAGTTCGTAAGCTTGTTGAAAAGCATCTGCGCCTTCAATCAGTTTTTCAAGGTGTCCGGCAGAACACGGCACAATTTCAATATCCATAATTTATGGCTTTCTCAAAAATAAGGGGCTTGCAATTAAATAACATAGACATTGCCCTTATTGAAGATCGATCGAACATAACCAATCTTGATAATCATGATGCTGACCTTGAGTAATCGCAACCAACTCTTGCTGAAGTTTGGAGGTAATCGAGTCGGGAACTTGGGGCACCAAATAGTTTTCGATCTGGCTCACGGGGGCAATCTTCGCTGCTGTCCCGCATAGGAAAATTTCATCAGCGATAAATAGCTCTGATTTATCGATCGGTCGTTCTACTACTTCAATACCTAATTTCCGTGCCACTACCATAATGCTATCGCGGGTAATCCCCTCTAGGATGTCTTGGTCGGTACCAGGAGTAAAGAGTTTGCCCTGACGCACCATAAAAATATTCATCCCCGTTGCTTCGGCCACCTTGCCTTGCGAGTTCAACAAGATGGCTTCATCAAACCCCGCCGCATGAGCTTCTGTTTTTGCCAGTGCGGAAGTGATATAAGCACCGCTAATTTTGCCCCGCAGTGGCAAGCTCAGATCTGATTGCCGCTGCCAAGAACTAATCCGACAACTGATACCATTTGGTTTGGCGAAAGTTTCACCAAGCGATAGTCCATAGATAAAGAAATCCTGGGCGATATCATGGAGACGCGGCGCAATCCCCAATCCCGATGAGTAGATAAAGGGTCGAATGTAGAATGGTTTAGTCGGCTTGTTTTGCTTGGCAAACTCCATTATATTAGCTTGAATTTTATCCGCAGGCAGATCGTAATGCAGATATTTAGCACTATTACTGAGCCGTTGACAATGCCGTTCGAGTCGGAACAAAATGGCTTGGCTGGGGTTTGTTTCATCTACATAACCGCGCAAACCGCCCAATGCACCAGTCCCATAGTGCAAAGCGTGGGTAGCGATCGAGATATTTGCATCCTGAAAAGGTACAAACTTCCCTTCAAAATAAGCGATCGGTAAAAAATCTTCCATAGGTTTCTCTATTTTTCAAATAACTTCTCTTTAATGTTTCACCCGATAGTGAAGCAACATAAAACCGTTGTCGTAGACTTTGCTGTTTGTGAGTTCTAGCACAGTTTGTTTGAAAATACCTGCAAACAATCGAATACCCGCTCCGAGTAGAAAGGGATTAACTTTCAGAATCAATTCATCGATTTCCGAAAATAACGTTGTTGCTAAATTGCCACCACCACACAACCCAATATCCTTGCCCTGTTGTTGTTTCAAGTCTTTGACAACTGCCACAGGATCGGTTGAAAGTAACTCGATATTTCGATCTGGAATTGCTGTCAGAGTGCGCGAAAAAACATACTGCTGCATCTGTGGATAAGGGTTGGCGATCCCTACCTTTAATCCTACTTCATAAGTCCTGCGTCCCATCAACACCGTATCAAAGCACTTATTTTCACCACTGATGCCGAGTACGTCGCGAAACTGCGCTGGAAAGGTTTCGGGAAATGTCGCAATTAAATCGGCAAAATGCTCCCCTTCCATTAGAAAACCATCATGCGTACCATCTAGATGAGCGATAAATCGATCGACACTACAAGCGACGTAATATTTGAGCTGACGCATATTGAATCTCCTGCAAAAGAGTCCACTATTCGATTGTATCAAAGCTTTGTATTGCTAATATGGACTGCCATCTTTATGTGCTATTTTCCAAGTTCCATCAGTCATTTGAGTTGCTTGTAGATCGTCATTTGGATAATCAACTTCATCGCCTGCGGTGCGATCGCCGATCTCCAAATAGGTCACAATTTCTGAAGATCGGTTCGCTAGTCGATGAGCAATCCCCGTCCCCGCTTTGAATCCATAGCAATCTCCAGCCATCATCGAGAATTCCTGTTCTCCCAATATTAGCGTTGGGGTTCCCTCCAGAATAAAAATAAATTCATCCTGCTTGGAGTGGCTATGAGCAAGGGCAGACACTGCACCAGGGGAAAGATGGGTGCGATTGACCCCAAACTGAGTCAGCCCAAAACACTCGCCAAGTTTTTGTTTTAACCTTCCTTTGACTTGCTCGGCATAGGGTTCGGGATAAATCGTTTTGCCCATCGTTGCGGGAACGGATTGGGCTGAAATCGGTAATTGATTCATATTAGCCTCCTATTTACTGAAAAAGTAAACCGATACCAAGAGCAAGCAAACGATACTTTGCGATCGTAGATCCGATCTTTTCCGATCGTCAACAGCAGATTTTCTCCGATCTTTTCTGGCTGTCAAACTATTTGTGGGAGCTTATTCTGGAGATATGGAGCAGGTCAACACCTTCCTCCTTTCCAACTTATCCTTAAAATACGAACAAAACATTATGAATTTCTTCAAATCTAGTCTCAACCTCACATTACTCAGCTTATTAACTTGCACGGGATTGGCTGCCCCAGCCTTGGCAACACCCGATAACGACAATAGCATCCGAGCCGCAGATTTCGAGGGTAATTTGAATAATGGAGGAGTGCGTACGATTAAAGGTGATGTTACCGCCACCGACGATCTAAAAGATTTCCGAACATTTCTGCTCACTGGTCGCTCTAACCTACACATAACTGGTGAAGGTGTGGCACCTAATGGTGGACGAACCAATTTGTCATTACTTAGCGAATCAGGTCAAGTAATTGCTAAAAATTCGGGTTCTTTTTCTCACTCATTTACTCGCAAAAATCTAGCCCCAGGAAATTATATTATAGTCGTAGAGAGCGCACAATTTAACGCCAATAAAATCAAGTACCAAGTTACTGTCGATGCGCGCGGATAGTTGAGCCGATTCTCTTGCAAAGAGGCTGCGCCAACGATTAGATCTCTGGCAATAGCGAATAGATAAGCGATCGCCTGTCAATGAATTATTTCAAAGTTCGGCGATAGCTACCCTAGCCCAGTCCACTCTGTGAATCGGACGATACTACCCAAAATAATCGCCAGTCATGAGAAAAATTGAATGGAGAAATCAGATCGCTCAGAGTTTAATTTGTGCGGGAGTGTTGACGATCGGGATTGCCACCTTATCTGTACCTCAAAACCATTCCAGCACAGATGAGGTCGAACAACAATCTATAACTAAAAATCCTCAACAGCTCTGTAGCAATATTCCATCGGCTAAACCTGTCACCCGCACCGAACTATTTTTTGGATTGCGTAAACCGAATGGAACGGAAGTAAATAATGCTGAATTTCAACAGTTTCTCGATCGTGAAGTTACACCCAGATTTCCCGATGGCTTCACTGTAATGTCTGGTCGCGGTCAATTCAAAGATGCTCGTGGTGCCATCTTGCAAGAGCGATCGAAACTGTTAATCTTACTCTACCCAATTGCAGCAACTAGTAGCCAGCAGGTCGAACAGATTCGCACAGCTTACACCAAAGCTTTTCAACAACAATCTGTACTTCGAGTTGACAATCTATCTTGTGCTGCTTTTTAACTAAATGAACGGAAATAAACAAAAAAATCCACTACTATCCACTCTCCACTAATTTAACAAAGTTAATCTCATGATTCATCATATTTCAATTGATGCTCGCGATCCATTGCGAGTAGCTAGCGTCTTAGCAAAAATCTTGAATGGGAAGGCATATAAATTCCTAGTTTCTGATAGTTATAGTTATATCGTTATACCTTTCGATGACTATGGAACTCATGTTGTGGTGTTTAAAGAAGGAAATGTATTGAGTCCGAGTACTGATGCCGATCCAGTCAAAGTAATTCAAGCTACTCCCACCAATTTGGTGGCTATTCATGCCGCTGTTTCAGTTCCTACTAGTCAGCAGCAGATCGAACAGATTGGTCAACAGGAAGGGTGGAGAGTATTAACTCGCAAACAGGGAGATGCTCGATTTAGCCTAGTTGAGTTTTGGGTCGAGAATCGGATTCTATTTGAATTTATGCCACCAGAATTCACACCCCAATATCTAGAAAGTATGAAGCTAGAATCGATCGAGCAACTGGTAGGTCGATCGCTCGAACCGATAACAGTTTAATCAAATTAGTAATGGAGTTATTTTATGATTCATCATATGTCAATCGATGCTCGCGATCCGTTGCGGGTGGCTGGCGTGCTTGCAGAAATCTGGAATGGAAAAGTATATAAATTTCTCATTCCTGGTAGTTATCTCGTGATGCCTTTTGACAACTACGGTACTCACATTGTGGTGTTTAAGTCGGGTGATGTCTGGGTGCCGGGTGCCGATGTCGAAGCAGCTATAGTAAGCCAAACTACACCTACCGATTTTGTCTCCGCTCATGTCGCCATCTCTGTTCCGATCGACCATCAACAGATCGAACAGATCGGACAGAGGGAGGGCTGGCGCGTCCTTACACGCAGACAGGGAGATGGCATCCCCTTCAGTGCAGTTGAATTTTGGGTCGAGAATCGCTGGTTGTTTGAGTTTTTCTCACCAGAATTTGCGCCCCAATATCTACAAACTATGCAGCCAGAAGCAATCGAACAAATTCTAAGTCAACCGATCGATTTCGCTCCAATTTCATAAATTTACCAAGGAGAATTTTAAGATGTCTACCACCACAAATAAAGAAATCGTCCGCCGCTTTTACGAAGAAGTTTTCAATCAACGCAATGTCGATGCGATCGATGAATTAGTCCATCCAGAGTTTACCAATCACGATCCCACCCCCGTAGCATCGCGAGATCCTGAATCGATGAAGCAATTCATTCACACCATCACTCAAGCATTCCCCGACCATCATCATGCGATTGAAGATCTCATCGCCGAAGGAGATAAGGTCGTGATGCGCTGTACCCTTACTGCCACCCATCAAGGTCTGTTTCCAGGCTTTCTGGATATGCCGCCTACTGGTAAGTCGATTTGCCAGCGACAGATTCACATCCTGCGGGTACGGGATGGCAAAGTAGCCGAGCATTGGGTCGTTCGGGACGATATGACGATGATGCAACAGCTTGGCTTAATTCCGCAACCAGAAATGGCTGCATAACCGATCGAAATAATTTAATGGAGTTAATCTCATGATTCACCACATTTCAATCTCGGCACACAATCCCCTGCACGTTAGCCAAGTGCTCGCAGAACTATTGCAAGGACAATCGGTTCCCTTTCCTGGGCATCCTGGCAGCTATGTCGCACTAGCTTTCGATCCCCAAGGCACGATGGTTGAAGTTCATCCGTTCGGTACCGCCTTAGTCCCTGGTAATGCGGCTGATGAAGCATGTCAACTGCTGCCAAATCCAACCGCATCGATTTACATCGCAAATCATACGGCTATTTCTGTCCCAGTTAACATCGATTTTATTCAATCGATCGGCAAGCGTGAAGGCTGGCGAGTGGCATACTGTCGTCGCGGCGATAATTACTTCGATGTGATTGAATTTTGGGTGGAAAATCAATTATTAATCGAGTTGTTATCACCAGAAATTGTCGATCGATATCTCACGTTTATGTCACCAGAATCTCTGGTTGCAGCAGCACAAGCAGCGGCGGCAACTGCATCATGACAGTGTGTGGCGGGGATCTACCCACCCCGCCCTACGGGCACCCCTCCTCGGAGGGGACTTCTTTAATAATGAGGAGTTTTACCATGTCTCAAATTCAACTTTATAGTGCAGTTCTGTGTCCTTTTGCTCACCGAGTGCGGTTAACCTTGCTAGAAAAAGGCGTTCCCTTTGAGTCGATCGAAATCGACCCTCAAAATAAGCCTGCTAACTTCCTCGAAATTTCGCCCTACGGCAAAGTACCCGTCCTCAAACATGGCGATAACTGCGTCTGGGAATCGGCGATCGTTAATGAATATCTAGAGGAAACCTTTCCCGCTCCGCCACTGTTACCCCTCGATCCGATGCAGCGCGCACAGGCGCGAATTTGGATTAATTTTGCCGATACCCGCTTGTTTGCTACTACCGGAAAACTGCTGCATGGTCGCGATTCACGCCCGACGGCGTTATTAACCGAACTGACCGAGCATTTACTGTTCATGGAGCATGAGGGTTTGCGTAAAAATCCCGCTAGTACCCCCTACTGGCTGGGGACGGGGCTGAGTCTGGTCGATCTGACTTTTTATCCTTGGTTCGAGCAATTAGCCGTGTTGGAGCATTTTCGGGGCTTTGGGTTGCCATCTGGACTCGATCGACTTCAACAATGGCAAGCAGCAGTAGCCCAGCGGGAAGCGGTGCGATCGATCGCTAATTCGCCGGAATTTTATCTCGAACAATATGGGCGACTGGCTCAAATGATGTTCGATCGTCAGTAACTCGAACAGATCGAATTTGAGAAGCTGATTACAACCTATCCTCGATCGACTTTGAAACCATGACATATGAATTCGACCATCTATTTATCTGTACCGATATTGGTGCTTCAGAAGCCGATCTTCTAGTATCGATAGGTTTAGTTGAGGGAACCTCAAACACCCATCCTGGGCAAGGCACAGCCAATCGCCGTTTCTTTTTCCGTAACGCCATGTTGGAATTTCTGTGGGTTTGCGATCCAGAGGAGGCAAGATCGGAGCTATACTTTACACGGGCATAACTTGAGCATCGGCGATCGAAGAGATGATAGTCTAGTAAAGTCAAGGAAAAAGTGGAGCTTGAGGGATGAGCAATCTAAACTTTACGGAAGAAGATCGAGAAATATTAAATTATGAAAGATTTCACCATCCTCATCCCAGGGTCCAGTTGAAGATGGAAGTATTATGGCTTAAAAGTCAAAACTTACCTTTAAATATGATTTGTAGGCTAGCAAACATTTCACCTAATACATTGAGAAAATATTGTCAACAATATCAGGCTGGTGGTATAGAAAAACTCAAAGAAATTAACTTTTATCAACCCAAAAGTGAATTAAAATTACATCAGACAACTATCAAAGAATATTTGAAATTGAATCCTCCAGCTACCATAAATGAAGCTGTAAATCAGATTGAAAATCTTACCGGAATTAAACGCAGTCCAACCCAGATCCAAAAATTCCTGAAATCAATAGGGATGCGATGTTTGAAAGTTGGGGCTATTCCTTCTAAAGCAGATCCCGATGAACAGGAAGAATATAAAATAAATAAGCTAGAACCCAGGTTAGAAGAGGCAAGACAAGGAAAAAGAGCGGTTTTCTTCGTGGATGCGGCTCACTTTGTCATGGGAGCTTTTTTGGGGATGATTTGGTGTTTTCAACGGCTGTTTATTAAGTCACCTTCAGGGAGAAAACGGTTCAATGTGCTGGGAGCATTAAATGCCATTACTCATGAAGTTATTTTGGTTACTAATGACAGCTATATCACTGCTATTCAGATTTGTGAACTTCTGCAAAAATTAGCTGACCTAGGACTGAGCATTCCCATTACTCTGGTTTTAGACAATGCTCGATACCAAAAATGTCGAGTTGTCCAAGATTTAGCTAAATCCTTGGAAATAGAATTACTATACTTGCCGACTTATTCGCCCAATCTAAATTTGATTGAAAGGCTCTGGAAGTTTGTTAAAAAGAAATGTTTATATGGCAAGTATTATGAGGATTTTACTCAGTTCTCATCAGCCATCTCTGAATGTCTAAATGATGCTCATCTGCAACATAAAAAAGAGCTTGATTCCTTGCTCACACTCCGCTTTCAGCATTTTGACAAAGCTCAGGTTATGACCGTTTAAAGTATAATTCGTCCGACTCATCTGTGGGAACGGTGGGCAAATCGGCAGAGTGGGGCGTGTCCATTTGGAGTCTGTTTGCGTTCGACGACAAACAATAGTGACAGCATTGCATTTCCCAGTTGGGCATATCGTCCACCTTATTTGCCCGAACCATTAAGTATCGCGGTTGGTACGAATAGCGACGTGCTAACCGAGCCGATGCTCTTCCAGACTCCATTTGGCAAACGTCCCGATCGACTTTCTACTGAAAAAGCACAGTCTCTAAATCACCCGATCGGTTGGCAGGAAATAACTCGCGTAGAATTGGTCACTCCTACCGCAGATCGTCCGTCACCAGCATTACAAGCCGCGATTCGCCCGTGGCGACGCTACGCGAACGATACTGCTCGACTCAGGCTGCGAGTAGGAGAATATTGCGTGGAGCTTGGGTTCGATGGAGAAGTACAGGGAAATCGGCTGGATTTTCGGCCTGAATTACCTCTAGTTGTAAATTGGTAGGATTGCCATGCAAATATACGAACCACTGGAGAACCCAAAGATATTTATAGAGGTTCCCACAACCACAGAGCAACTGGATCGAGTACGTACCTTGATGCGCTCCTTGATTGTCTGGCACCGCCACCGCTATGTAGAAGACATAAAGCTCATCGATGAGTACTTTGATGCACCTGCGTTTGAGGAAGAACTTGCCTCTCTACCAGGCAAGTATGCCCCGCCACATGGAACGCTCCTGCTTGCGCTCCATGAAGATCTTCCGGCTGGCTGTGTGGCAGTGCAGGAGATCGATCCTCATACCTGCGAAATGAAGAAGATGTTTGTCTACACGCATCTACGCGGCAAAGGTATTGGTAGATCGCTGGCACAAGCATCGATCGATCGTGCCCACGAGATCGGATATCGATCCATACGCCTAACCACTGGCTTCCGACAATACGAAGCAAAGGCTCTCTATCACAGCTTAGGCTTCAGAGTTATCGAGCCGTATTACGAATTACCTGAGAAATTGCGGAACTGGGTTGTGTTCATGGAGTTGAATCTTTAACCATCGACGCTCAAAAAGCCAACCGAATCGTGTCGAGTAATGATGTTCGACCTGCCAAGGCAGCGCTTCGCTATCGCACCACTGAAAAAATCTTAACCCTGAAGACCTACCAATTCAAACTTAGCCCAAATAATCGAGGCATGATATGAAAACTACAGCAGTTGAAGACGTTTTAAACTTTTGGTTTCCCAGCCTACCGGATGGCGATCCAACAGCACGAGTGCGGCAGTTCGATTGGTGGTTTCGCGGCGGTGGCGATGCCGAGATCGTCGCCCGTTTTTCACCCCTACTAGAACGCGCGATCGCAGGCGAACTCGATGATTGGGCACGGGAGCCGCGATCGCGACTCGCGCTGATTCTGATTCTCGACCAGTTCTCGCGGACGATCTATCGGGGTACCGATCGTGCATTTGCCCAGGATGAAAGAGCCTGCACCTTAACGCTCTCAGGCATCGAACTCAGTCACTATACCGCTCTAGAAACTCCTTGGGAGAAAACTTTCTTCTTTCTGCCGCTGGGTCACTCCGAGCAGATCCAACACTTAGAACTGTCAGTCAAACTGGCAGATGCGCTGGTGGATGAATCCCTACCAGAGTATCGCTCGTTGCTAGAATTCTCCGCCGCTCAAGCTCGTCGCCAGCGCGATGTTGTCGCTCGGTTTAGTCGTCAGCCCCATCGCAATGATATACTGGGGCGGATTTCGACCCCCGCCGAACTAGAGTATTTAGCGATCGGACAGCTCGTACACAAGCACCCATTTCCACCCGATCTCGCCCAATTTCTCATTCTGCATTAATTCCATGAGAGTTCGACCTGCTACTCCCGATGATGTATCTTCGATCGTTTCTTTCATCCAGAAGAAGTCGGAATTCGTTGGCGTAGCCTCTCGGAACGAGAATCGCCAGATTGGTGCGTTCTCTGGTGTGCTGCAAGTATCTGAGGATAAGATCCGCAAAACACTGTTCAACACAATTCCCTTTGCTTACGTTTTGTTTGCAGAGTGTTCGGGGCGCGAAGTCGGCTTTGCACTATATGGATTCAGGTACTCATCATTTGCAGGTCAGCCCAGCATTTGGCTTGACGATCTGTATGTGGATGATGGGATGAGAAGTCAGGGTGCGGGAGCCGCGTTAATGGCTCGATTAGCTCAAATTGCTAGAGAAAATGACTGTACCCACATTGCTTGGACTGCTGATGCGCGAAATACCCGTGGGCTGAGCTTTTACAATCGATTGGGTGCAGCAATTACAGAGCAGCATGGCGATCGATGTTTTTTGAAATGGGTTCCATAAGCAGCAGATCCCCGGTCGATCGAGTTTCCGTTTTTCCACTCGCCTTATAACCATTTGTATCCATTGGCATAGCAGATCGATCTCTCTTGTGAAAGACATTGAGAAAAGAGATTCAGTCTTACTGAGGCTACGCCAACGCTTCAATTTACACCACTCGAATTTAAACAAATCTAAATAAATATAGGAATGCAACTATTATGTACCGCTGGATTCAGGGTACGCTAGTTTTGTGCTGCTCGATCGCGCTCTGCGAGCTACCCACCCGCGCACAACTACCGCCTAAGCCAACTAATAATTCAACTTTAATAGCCCCAACAACAACACAAGTTATTACCCTAAAATCGGGGGAAAGCTTGCGTGTAAAAGTCGATCTATTGCCAGCTCAGACAGAAATTGCTGTATTTCTAGGCGATCTCGATATCACTTCTCAAATGCAACGAGAAGGACAAGAATTAGTATATAAATCTACTCTTTTACCTCTACCGATCGGGGAGCAAACACTCACAGTTTATCGCACTACCACACCCGATCGATGGGAACCTGTCGCGACTTTTTCCGTTAAAATCGCACCCAACCAAAGCCAGGTAGCCACAAACGAATCTGGTAAATCCCCCACGGCAACAACCCCAGCACCCAGCCCCGAACCATCATTTAAACCTGACTCGATCCCTACCAATCCGAGCGATTCTAAATCCTCAACTGCTGCAACACCCTCGCCAGCAGGATCGACACCGCCCAAACCTGGCTCGACATCTGCAACAACCAACCCAACACCAGCAGCAGATCCTACCAGCCCCATCGGTTTCAGCACCAAACTCAACGTCAATATCAAATCCCAACTTGCCGAATCCCGCAGCCCCGATGCGGGTGTTTCGCCTCGCCCCACATTCTTAGATGCCGACTTCGCAGGCGAGCTATCCGCCCTGTATCCCATCGGTACGGGTAAATTACAAGGAAAAGTCAATATCGTCGGTACTACCTTCAAACCGGAAGCCCTGCGCTTTAACGAACTCCAAGAACGCGCACCCCTAGTGGATCTCAGTGCTTACTCGATCGATTTCACCGATGGCGATAATAAGGTGGCAATCGGTAATGTTTGTTTTGGCAACAATCCCTTACTCGTCAGCAATGTCTGTACGCGGGGACTGACAGCCAATCTCAAACTCAATAACTTCGCCGATCTCAGTATCGGGCATCTCAGCACCACCGCGATCGTCGGTTTCGATAATATTTTGGGGACAGGAGAGGATAAAAACAATCTCACTGGAGCCACCCTCGGAATCCAAGTGGCGAATAATAACGCTGGCGGCGTGAGATTAGAAACTACCGTGATGAATGGTTCTCGCTTACCCGTCTCCAATTTTAACGTCGGTGAAGTCGTCGATGCCGAAGCCAGCGATGGGATCGGCTTCCGAGTCACCGCAGCTAATGATAACGGACGCTGGAAAGCCGATGCAGGCTTCGCCCGCAGTACTTTTACTGCTGGTGGAGCTAACGATCCACAACTCACCGACGGTACCAATGCTATAGCCCTCCAACCCGTGACTAAAAATGCCTGGTATGCCGAAACTAGCTACGATATTCTCAAGGATGTCAAACTAGACGATAAGCGCAATATAGCTCTCTCTGCCAATCTGAAAGTCGAGCAGACAGATCCTCAATTTGGTACGCTCGGTGCAACTGTCAATGCTGACAGGTTGCAAGCTCAGTATGGCATCAATGCCACGATCGCGGGTGCTAATATTCAATTTGGCTCTCCCCGGAAAATAGTATAAAATGTAGCGACAGCTACATTTTATACTCCTCCTCTTTATGGACTTTCATCTAAATTCTTTATTAAACTTACCAAATACTAGGGTTTTTACTTGCTATAAAGAAGCTGGCTTTACATTTATTCAATTAGAGATAATAAATGCAGGTATTAACTGTCCTAACTGTCAAACTTATACTGACATAATTCAAAAAACTAGCCACAGATTAATTAGAGACTTGTCGATTGTTGGAGCTGGAGTATACTTGAAAGTTCCTAGACGTAAATTTTATTGTGGACAGTGTAAAAGATATCCAACTGAGCAGCTAGAATGGGTGGAAAATAGACAAAGATTTACTGAAAGATATCAGGCATATATTTACGAAAGAGTCAAGGAATCAAGCTGCGAACAAGTAAGTCGAAATGAAGAGTTAAGTCCAGCCCAAGTCCAGCAAATATTTAGCAGAATTGCGGAAAGGGAGCTAAAAAAAAAGACTGGGGACTTCCAGAAAAATTGAGTTTGGATGAATTTAGTCGTCGTAAAGGAAAAGGGAGATTTGCAACAGTTCTAATCGATCTAGACAAAAGTTCTTTAATAGAAGTAATTGACTCTCACAAAAGTGAAGATATAATTGCTGTCTTAAAGGGGCAACCTCAGTCTGTCAGGGAGTCAGTCAAGGAAGTGTGTGTAGATATGTGGGGAGGATTTCCAAAAGTAATCAAAGAAGTTTTCCCAAAAGCATCGATTATAATTGATAGATTTCATGTGATGAAACTAGTCAACAAATCTTTGAATAAATTGCGACTTGATTTAGGCTTGAAAGGATTGACAAATCGCTATTTGCTTTTAAGCAACAATCAAGATTTGTCAGAAGAAGAAATTGAAGCTCTATCTGAAATACTTGCCAAGTCACCTTCTTTAAGCATAGCTTATGATTTAAAGGAGGAATTGAGAAGCATATACGAAAGTAAATTAACTGTCAAAGGTGGCTTAAGAGCAATTGGAAAATGGCTGGGTTATGCTAAAATTGTCTTAAAGACGGCAGGTGATACCATCGAAAATCATTTGACAGAAATTGCTAATTATTTTATCAGTAGAACCACGAGCGGTGTCACAGAAGGAATTAATACAAAAATTAAATTAATTCTACGTCAAAGCTATGGATTTAAAAGCTTCACTCTCATGCGAGAAAAACTGTTAGCTTGCTTATTAAAATAATCTCCGCATTCGCTTCGATTACTTTAATAAGTTTAAGTTATAACCATGACTAGAGGAGAGCCCAAACCGCTCAAAACGGATCGATCGTAGCTGCTGCAAGTGGGGATTTTGAAGATACATCTAAAATCCCCAATCAGCTTAGTAATACCCAATCAATCGGACTCGAATGGAAATTTTCTGACGTACTATCATTCGATTATAAATTTAGTAATACCTTTCAAGACAATCGCCAGCAGGGACGCGAAAATGCTGACTTTAATAATATCAGTCATCAATTTTCTGTCGGTTGGCAACCCAGTCAACAACTAAGATTTAACTTAGGCTATAACTTTACCAATGCCCAAAATATCGAACGCCAAATTACCCGATTTACCCAGAGTCCGACCTTTGGAGTAAGTTGGGAATTCGTCCCTGATGTCACGTTAGCTGTTAATTACAATTTTAATAATGACTCTGATTCGATCGGCGAATCTTTAACTCGATCGAATGCTCTAGATTTACTCCTAACTTGGAATTTTAAAACAAATACTTTCGGTCGTGAAAATCCTGGTAGCGTCTTCCTCCGCTACAGCGGTCAATCGAATCTTAACAGTAGTTCGATCGGCAATATCAACACCGACTCAACAATTAATACCGTCAGTGCAGGCATGAGTTTAAGTTTTTAAACCCCTTTTCCCTTTCCCCTTTCCCCTTTCCCCCTTACTTCCCTATTCCCTAAACCATGAAAATCAACCAAATCTTTGCCAACTCACTCACAATTTTAGCTTTAGGTATAACTTTATTAAGAATGCAACCCGCTCAAGCTGCCGATGTTAGTCCCAGAGGGGTAAATGTCAAAAGTTTCGGCACGACCACGGTATTTCTCACCTACTTTGGGCTAAATAATCAAACTCCTGTCGAGGCATTGTGGTGTGGCGAAATTAATGCCGATCGATCGTGTGTTTCTGGTACCGTATTTGGGAGATTGCCGCGTAGGTATAATATCGGTCGAGCCAGCGGTCAGAATAACTATACCGATATTATGACCATTCCCGCTTCAGTGGCGCGTAAAGCCTATCAAGATGCAGCGCGAGGTAATAATTCCGATTTCTTCTACGTGCGCCGCTGGAGGAGTAATAACGGCGGCCCTGATGAATTTGTCGCCGTCACTTGTCGGTTATCTAGTGGTGGCGCGCGAGTCCCCTTTAGTATTACCAGTGTCAAATTAGTCACTGGCGATAAACCTGCACCTGCGGTTTTTACAGGGTCAACTTTACCTCAGTTTGGTGCCCAAATTAGCTACAACGGTACGGGTAGATTAAAAGGCAGATGGGAAGTAGTGCTACCTGGAGATCCGCCCCCCACTGGGCGAGATTTATTAACCGAAGCCAGTTTGCCGCTCGAAGAACGAGGTTTGCAACGACGTTATACCCTGCTCGAACGGTTCGATCTATTCCTGCAACCGACTGGGCAAGTCTTGTTACCTGGCCCCGATCCGAGTAAATTTCCTCAAGGCTCGACTGGTGCTTATCAGATTTTATTACGCATCGAAGCGACCGATGATAAAGAAGGTGATTCTAGTATCGGTACTGGAATAGTCAATAGTGGTGGTGTGGCTGGTTTTCCGATGCCTGTATTCCGTTATTTTATGACAGCTAATGCCGATAAACTTACCCCGATTGAACCCTTAACCGATCGTAAAATTGCGGTCGGGCAACCGCTTCGATTTAGTTGGCAGGGAATTAGTACCGCACGAGGTTATAAGTTAGAAATCAAGGATAAAGATCGCGTAATTTTATCAGCTTTATTATCAGCAGAACGCACTACTTATACCGCTCCACCTTGGCTCAAACAGAAGGCAAATAAGTCGTTGACTTGGAGCGTCCAAGCTCTCGATCGCAATGGTTCGATTTTAACTCAATCCGTTCCTCAGCAGTTTCAGATTTTAGGAAAATGAAGCAGATGACTCAACCGAAACCGAACAGCTTAGGGTTAATAGCAGCATTGTTCGCTACGGCTACTTGGGGGATGGTGGGCATCTTCGTCCGTTGGCTGCCCGGATGGTCTGCTTTTGCCGTCCTTGCAGGTCGCTTTCTCGTTGCGACGGCGGCGATGTTGCCGATCCTTCTACTGGTGCCAAGTATCCGGCACGATTTTACTCGCTCCCTTCGCACTCCGCCAATCTGGTTGCTGAGTTTGCTAGCGATCGGATCTTCCTTTCTGGGAACTACGGCATTTCAAATGGCACCCGTGGGGGAAGTTACATTACTATTTACGACTTCGCCATTGTTTATTATCGCCTACAAATATGTCATGCGCTTAGACATCGAACGAGGTGAAAGCTGGGGCATTTTAATAGCTACAATTGGGGTAATTATTATCTTACTACCTCATTTCTCTAGCGTTCGCGCAGCGTCAGCTTTGCTAAATCGAGCCATCTCTTGGCAAACGATAGTAGGCTACCTGTTAGCGTTAAGTGCGGCTGGTGTGGTGACACTTTACACGGTTTTGTTTAATACTTTTGTCGATCGAGGCATTGCACCCAAATCGATAAATATTGTATTTATGACTTGTTTACTGGGAGGTACCCTATTTTTATTGTGTACGATTTTCTTCACCAAACTATCGCTGAAAACTGGCATCGATTCAGCAAAGCTGACGCTGCGCGAACCACAGGAGTTTTTCGTATTATTAGGGCTAGGAATCTTCTCTACTGCCTTACCATTCTTTTGCTACACAATTGCAGCTCAAAAGTTACCGATCGTCTTAGCAACGTCAATATTGCTACTAGAGCCAATGTTTGCAGTGTTATTTGCCTCGATCGCTTTACAAGAAATGCCCTCATTTTGGTTTGGGAGCGGCAGTATTCTAGTTTTGTGGGGATTGCGATCGATCGCCAGAGCAGCCAATTCATCATGAGTTACCGGATGAATTTAAACCTTATTTTAGTCCCTCATAAAGTGAGACTAAATCTGCGATTCTCAGCCAATAAATTCTCAACCTGATTTTGGGACTTTTACTATGAAATCGATACCGTTAATTGCCAAGCTCCAAACTTTTTTGTCCGAACCTTTAGAAGTGAAGCTACAACAATCGATCGCCACTAATTTGGAGGCGCATCTACTCGCTCTGTTTCATACCGTCGTCAATTCGGTACCAGCTTATCGACAGTTCCTGCAAGTGCAAGGCATCGATCCCGCCTCGATTGAGACGCTTGCGGCATTTCAACAGTTACCATTGGTAACTAAAGCCAATTACATCAAGCAATATCCGCTCGCCGAAATTTGTCTGGCTGGGAGCTTATCGACTTGCGACATGCTAGCGGTATCTTCTGGCTCTACAGGCGAACCAACCTGCTGGCCGCGCCAGATTAGCGATGAGTTAGAGATTGCCACTAGATTTGAGTATATCTTTCGAGAGAGCTTTCAAGCCGATCGCCGTTCCACTTTAGCGGTGATTTGCTTTGCTTTGGGGACTTGGGTGGGGGGGATGTATACCGCCGCTTGTTGTCGGTGGTTGGCGAGTAAGGGGTATCAGATCGCGGTAATCACGCCAGGAAACAATAAGACTGAAATTCTCCGCGTCGTGCAAGCACTGGGGGCGCAGTTCGAGCAAATAGTATTACTGGGCTATCCACCTTTTTTGAAAGATGTGGTGGATACTGGCATTCAACAAGGCGTGCGGTGGTCGGATTATGCCGTCAAATTGGTCATGGCGGGGGAAGTTTTTAGCGAAGAATGGAGATCGTTAGTGGGACAAAGGCTCGGTTCGATCGATTATTGCTATGATTCGGCATCTTTATTTGGTACTGCCGATGCGGGGGTGTTGGGGCATGAAACCCCGTTATCGATTTGTATTCGGCGGTTTCTAGCCACCCATCCAGATGCTGCTCGGCAATTGTTTGGCGAATCCCGCCTCCCGACGCTGGTGCAGTACGATCCGACGAGCCGCTTTTTTGAAGTTCATGAGGGTACGCTATTGTTTTCTGGCGATAATGGGGTGCCATTGATTCGCTATCATATCGCCGATACTGGGGGCATTATTAGCTATGCAACGATGCTCCAGTTCCTCCAAGACTGGGGTTTTGACCCATTGGCAGTACTGGAAACAGATCGAGGTGTCCATGCCTTGCCCTTTGTATATGTGTTTGGTCGATCGCAATTTGCAATTTCTTACTTCGGTGCGAACCTCTACCCCGAAAATATTGCGGTTGGTTTAGAACAACCAATAGTTCGAGATTGGGTGACTGGTAAGTTTGTGATGCAAATAATTGAGGATGAGGATCGCGCTCGATTCTTGTCAGTTGTGGTGGAATTGGCTCCTGGGGTCGATGTGGATCTGCATAAGGCTCAGAGTATCTCCCGATCGATCTTGGAACAGTTACGGCGATTAAATAGCGAGTTTGCCAACTATGTCCCGACTGAATATCAACAGCCGCAGATAACTCTCAAACCAATGGGCGATCCCGACTTTTTCCCGGTCGGTGTCAAACATAGCTACACTCGATCGATTTAGTCGATGGTGTAACCGATATTAACAGAGCTGACAGACCTTGATTCGGCAGAGCCGACGCTACGGGAACGAATGTTTTCGATCCTGAAGTTCCACTCACTATTCACGGACTCGATCTGGAAAAGATATCTCCAACACTACACAACCAAGATCGGTTGTGAATGGCCCGTGCATCTCTCCAGGTGGTCTACTGGCATAATGTCCGGTTTCTAGCCACATGTCGAAGGCTCGATCGTAAAGACGACCGCTGATAATTAAAATCTCTTCAGGATAGTCATGACTTTTTCCACCAAAACTAGTCGTATCGGCACCAGGATAAAACCGAGTTAGGCGGGTGTATTCACCAGTTTCGACATCAATGCTCAGAGTCAGTTCTTCGACCATTTCTGCAAGCCCTGGGAGCGGTTTCCACAGGTTTTGATTTACTCGATCTAATGGATTCCAATACTCGATCGTCGATTTTGGCATATTACCTCATTTTAAGATTGCTGCGATCGAATCTCACTAGTATGACCTGCAATAATTTGGATCGAGCCACTAGTCGAAATTGCCCAAACACGGGTAAATCGAATATTTTGTTCGACAGGAGTACCTTCATAACTGCCTACTATGTGCATTAAAACAGAAACAACGGTAAACCCATCATTAAGTTGAATCTGTCGCTCTGATGGTGTAAGTTCGGTAAACTTAAATTGTCCAGTGCGGTGAGCATCAAGATCTTCCTGTTTTTTAAAAACTTGCCCTAGATGATTTGTAAACAGGAGTTCGGGAGCAATTAAGGCATCTAATTCAACGAGATCGGGACGCAGCATTGCTTGTCTGAGACGCTCTTCTAGTTCGACGATCTGAGCTTGGGTAGTTATCATAGTTTACTCCTTAAAAGTTGAAATACGGAGTGCGGAATTTATGTCCGATCGACCATCGACGATTGTAGATTTTAAAGCGTCAGGGGAAGCTGCATACCAGCACGCCCTCGAACATCCTGGCTGTCTGAGCCGCCTCTACGCCGAATCGATGCTCGATGCGCTGACAATGCACCTGTTACAGCATTATTCCGTCCAGAATTATGCCCTCCCCACCTATGATAGTGGATTAGCTCCAGCACAACTAGAACGAGTCGTAGACTATATCGATACTTATCTTGCTCGCGATCTGAGCCTCCACGAACTGGCACAATTAGTCCAATTGAGTCCCCATTATTTTTCCCAACTCTTCAAACAATCGACCGGATTTTCGCCCCATCAATATATTCTAAGATGTCGGTTCGATCGAGGGAAACAATTGTTACGCCAAGGAGGATTGAGCATTGCTGGAGTAGCGAAGATGGTGGGATTTGTAGACCAAAGTCATTTCCATCGTCATTTTAAACGATTGGAAGGCATTACGCCCAAAGCATTTGTCAGCCAAGTTTGTTGATATCAACCCGCCAGAATATCCAAAAAATCGGATAAATGTACAAGACAAATATCCAGAGTTTGCTAAATACTGATAGCTAGAGATACAGATTGTATTTGTAGCAACAGGAGGTCGCGATCGTGGCACAGCTCGAAACCAAGACAGAGCCGATGGTACTCAATATGGGGCCGCATCATCCCTCCATGCACGGTTGTTTTCGGATTATCGTGACACTAGATGGGGAAGATGTTGTCGATTGCGAACCCGTCATTGGTTATCTGCATCGGGGGATGGAAAAGATTGCTGAAAATCGCACTACGCTGATGTATGTCCCCTATGTCAGTCGCTGGGATTATGCCGCAGGGATGTTTAATGAAGCCGTGACTGTCAATGCAGTGGAGAAATTAGCGAATATTACCGTTCCGAAACGGGCTAGTTATATTCGGATGCTGATGCTAGAACTCAACCGGATTGCCAATCATTTGCTGTGGTTGGGGCCGTTTATGTTGGATTTAGGTGCGGGTACGCCATTGTTTTATGGGCTCTCCTGGGTTTGTGGTAGAAAATGTATCTTAGGCTACGGTTTTCGGCAGCGATCGGTCTTGAAAGCGTTACAGGACTTAATACAAGTAACGCTTATCACCAAATACCCAGGAGACCCGTTTTATGTGTGGGTCTTCCGGTTAAAGTATGCCTAGCTAATAGATAGCCGCCAACAAATTAAGCATCTTAACCGGAAATTAGCAAAGTTTCTGAATCCATATCCTGAACGTTTAATTAGCTTGAGTTTGTTATTTATCCCTTCAACAGCACCACTTGTTGTTCGCGATTCAAAGTAGTTAGTAATTTCGCCAAACCATCTACTTTATCTTCTAGTTTATTTATCGCTTTTTTCTCCTGATTTCTTGCTCGATTGAGCTTCATCACCTAATAACTTTGTTACATGAAATCTATCCGCCACAATCTCGGCATTTGGCAACATCTTTTCTACCAAATTTCTGTAATTACCTGACATGTCTATACTTACTTCTTCGCTCTGACTCAATACCTCACTATCCCAGCCCTTCAGCACTTCTTTTATGTCTTTGTGTTGTCGCGATTTTACTAAATCTATTAATTCTTTTTTGTCTAAATCTACTAATACCGTTATATAGTTCCCTTGTCCTTTCTTCATGGCAATTTCATCTATCCCCAGTCTCTTCAACCCGCTTAGTTCCTCTGACCACTTTTTTTGGCTTACATACTCCACCATTGACCATACTTCATCATCTGTTAGTCCATGATTTTTTGCCACATTATGTGTGTCGCTATGAATCACCTGTTTGACTATCATTTCCGCAAACCTATCTGTCGTTCTTCTCCGTTCTCCGATGAATTCTAACTTTTCGCTAAATGGCTTTTTACATTCACTACATTTGAATTGTCTCCGATTATATTTTAACAATACTTTCCGTTCCCCAAAATTTAAGTCTCTGGCTAGATGATAGTGATTCTCATGTGTATTCTTGCTTGTTTGACCACACCTTGGACAGATTGCACTGTTTGTTTCTGCCTCTACTGTCAAGACTATTTCTTCGCCTAGATCGTAGTAATCTTCAACTGCTATACCGTCTAGTTTTAATAACTGAGTAAATAATGGCTGCATCTTGCTTAAACTGTATCACCTGCTACACTAGCATACTCGATCCTGAAGACCCTGATATCTTTTGGTAAATCTTTGTCTATGCTCTACCCAGCGCGTAATAATTCCGGCTTCCTCCAAGCGGCGGACTCGAGATTTGAATCGTCATCTAAACCGCCCAGAATATGTGTATCGGCACAAGCCGCAAGTGGGCGATTTGATTATTTGTGACAACGCTTCGGTTGCTCATTTTGCCACCTACGCAGATCCTCAATATCCCCAACTCCAGCGTCGGACAACCGTTTGCGGAACCGTTCGATTTTAGGAATCGATTATGTCTCAATCTTCTAGTCAAAGAACATCGTTGATGAGTTTAAGTCGTTTTGAAGCTTTTAGCGATGGTGTATTTGCGATCGCTGCGACGCTTTTAGCTCTCGAAATTCGGGTTGCAGATTTATCAAATGCCACACCCGATCGAGTCTGCATAGAGCTGTTAAATCTTTTTCCACATATCGTCAGCTATATCACGAGTTTTATCGTCATTGGCGTACTTTGGCTCAATCATCATGCGCTATTCCATTTTGTTAAACGGGTCGATCGCATTAGTTTAACCATCAATTTATTTCTACTAATGTGTATTGCTTTTATTCCCTGCTCGACAGCAATTGTAGGTAAATACAGCCAGTTTCCGATTGTCTTCAGTTTTTATGGCTTGTCTTTAGCATTTACTGGCCTAGTTTATATTGGCTGGCTGGGAGTGTAATGGTGCTGCTGGCGATCGCCTCAAGCAAGTTACTACCGAAGTATCAACCCAAGTCGCAGTTGAGTTATGGAGCCTTATTGCGATCTCTTTGGAAATTGGTCAAATCTCAGCCTGCTTTACGCGAAGCCAGCTTGATTCAAGCGATGTTGTTTGGCGCATTTAGTGTATTTTGGTCAACGCTGGCATTTTTGCTCGCCCTTCCGCCTTATTCCTATGGCAGTAAGGCGGTTGGCTTATTTGGGCTAGTAGGCATTGCGGGAATTCTGGTAGCACCCTTATTGGGACAGCTAGCCGACAGGGGAACTGCAAAAACTATCCGATCGATGGTAGGAATCGCAATTGTCGGCGCGATCGCGGCTTACTTGATTTTCTGGCAGTTCAGTACTCAACTTTGGGGCTTAATTATTGGCAGTATCTTGTTGAACCTGAGTAGCCAAGGCGCACTAATTGCCAATCAGGTCAAAATTTATAGCCTCGCTCCCAATGCTCGGAGCCGTCTCAATACGGTGTTTATGGTGTCAACATTTCTCGGCGCATCGCTCGGATAGATCGTCGGTATCTATGGTTGGAACTTGATGCAATGGCAGGGTGTTTGTATCGCGGGACTTTTGTTAATTGGAGTTGCCGCAATGCGATTTTGCCTCCCTAGAACACAGCAAAATTCCGATTAAGCTGTAATTTATTTTTGTAATTATTGAGGATGAAATCCATGACCGATCGCAAGTTACTTGCTCCCGCAACTCTCGGTGCTTTAGAACTTCCAAATCGCCTGATTATGGCTCCGCTGAACCGTTGCCGTGCGGGTGATGGATTTAACCCTCAGCCAATTAATGCCACCTACTACGCCCAGAGAGCATCCGCTGGATTGATTATCAGTGAGGCAACTCAAGTCGCTCGAAATGGCATCGGCTACCCAAATACACCTGGAATTTATACTTCAGAACAAGTGGCTGGATGGAAGCAAGTAACCGATGCTGTTCACGATCGAGGTGGACGAATCTTCTTGCAACTATGGCACGCTGGAGGGGTTGCTCATCCCTCACTATTGCCTGAAGGTGAACTGCCGATCGCTCCCAGTCCAATTGCAGCAAACTGTATGGCAGATACCACTAATGGTCAACAACCCCATGTTACCCCCAGAGCATTAGAATTAGCCGAAATTCCAGAGATTGTAGAACACTTTCAGCAGGGTGCAAAAAATGCGGTCGCCGCTGGATTTGATGGGGTTGAAATTCATAGTGCAAATGGCTATTTACTCGACCAATTTCTGCAAGATGTTTCAAATCAGCGGTCGGATGAATACGGCGGCTCGATCGAAAATCGGGCGCGGCTGTTGTTGGAAGTTGTGCAAGCAGTTGTTGAAGTTTGGGGACAAGGAAAAGTGGGCGTTCGACTCTCACCCAGTAGTGCTTTTAATGATATGCAGGATTCAAATCCAACAGCGACCTTTAGCTATGTTGCCGATGCCTTGAATCAGTTTGGGCTAGCTTATCTCCACGCGATCGAACCCCGCATTCAAGGAAATGTTACGATTGCCGAAACTGGAAAGAGTTTAGGGGCAAGGTTTTTTCGTTCTATTTTTCAAGGATCGATCGTCACCGCAGGCGGCTATACCTGTGAGTCAGGCGAAGCTGTTTTGCAAGAGGATAGTGCTGATTTCGTTGCTTATGGTCGTTTGTTTCTGTCCAATCCAGATTTACCGAAACGCTTTGCTCTTAATGCAACACTTAATAGGTACGATCGAAACACGTTTTATAGTAGTGGCGAACAAGGATACACAGATTACCCAGCGATCGATGTATTTTGTCCGTGAGTTGCTATAATCTCTTTTCTGTCACAAACTCGTTGAAGATCAAACGGTGAGGTAAATTAATCTCTCGATACATTCCCTGTATCCAATGCTCGCTGCCATTTGAACTTTGCATCCCAATGCGCCACTTACCACCAACTTTTGCTTCTACTTCGCAGTGAATGATGGAGAACCCTTGAGGCCCCCACCATTTGACTAATTTGGCAGGATCGAGAAATGCGTCAAAAACTTGCTCTGGGCTTGCCGATAAGACCCGCTCGACCACCACAGCCTGAGTTGAACGATCGGTTGTCATAGTTTGTCACCTTGCTGTTGAGCATTGTCCTGGACAAGAAATGTTTCTAATGAATCGATCTGAACTTCCCAAAAGATGCGATATTCCTCTAGCCAATCGGCGGCGATCGCTCATCTCCGCCCTTGCAATGACCTAGCGATTTACAGCCTGCTCGATCGCTGCAAGTGCTTCATCACACCAAGCTACCCACCCTTCCTGATAACGAATACCTCGGCGAATAATTAAGTGCATATACAGGTCTTTGAGTTCTAACGAGTCAAGATGCTGGGCAAAATATTCGTCTAATTTTTTCACATTTTGCACCATTTCACTGTGAAGTTGTCGCCGTCGCTCGATTTCACGAATGACAATCGGTGAGGGTACTAAATGACCTGCTAATCCCATTACACCCAAATCTTCACGCAAAGCGGCAGGTTCGCAGGGTTTGGATAGCCATTCGATCAGTTCTTGCTGCCCTTGCTCGGCGATCGAATAAATCTTTTTATCGAGTCGCCCAGGTTGCGGAATCGCTTCGTAAGTCACGCTACCTTGCTGTTCTAACTTCGTCAGTTCGGCATAAATTTGCTGCTGACTGGCTTTCCAGAAGCAACTGCCAAACCCCTCGGCAAACTCTTTGGCAACGTCATAGCCACTGAGGGGCTGACGGGACAGGAATGCCAGGATCGTGTGCTTGAGTGCCATAACCAAAAACTTACTTGACAAATCTAATATCTCAATTATACCATAGTTTTTGTACTCAATTTATTGAGTACAAAAACTATGGTTACAGGTGAACGATCTAGACCTAAAAGCAAAATGGCGATCGACCCAAAGTACATACACATATTCGACAGGAAGTAACTAGTGACACCAATCTCCTGCACGACATTCCCAATCCAAAATCCAAAATTGGTATGACTCCAAATAACATCCCAAATCGACTCCAACAAAGGTTGCTCGCCCGTTATGGCTCATGGGCTGTAGTCACTGGTGCCTCGTCTGGTGTAGGGCGAGAACTGGCAATAAAGCTGGCACAGGCGGGGTTCAACCTCGTTTTAGTCGCTCGTACTCAAGACATCTTGAAGCAACTGGCAACAGATTTAACCGTCCGGTATGGGATCGAGGTGCGGGTTATCTGTGTTGACTTGGGACTGACAGACTCGATCGAACGGATCGCAACTGAGACTAACGATCTCGATGTAGGGTTGTTAATTGCTGCGGCTGGCTTTGGCACATCGGGGGCATTTTTAGATGCCTCCTTAGAAGCTGAAGTAGAAATGCTAGATGTCAATTGTCGCGCACTGATGGAAATGAGCTTACAGTTTGCGCGGCGGTTTGCCAAACGGGGTCGGGGCGGAATGGTGCTGATGAGTTCGATCGTCGGGTTTCAGGGCACGCCCTATGCGGCTCACTACGCGGCTACCAAGGCTTATGTGCAAACACTAGCCGAGGCTCTGCATGTCGAACTTGCCCCGCTGGGAGTCGATGTATTAGCGGCTGCGCCTGGACCTGTGGCTTCGGGTTTTGCCGCCCGTGCGCAGATGCGGATGGGGGCAGCCTTAAAACCTGAAGAGATCGCCGTACCGATCCTGGATGCTTTGGGTCGTCGTGCTACCGTCTTACCTGGATTCTTGTCGAAGTTGCTCGTCTATTCGCTATTACCATTGCCGCGCTGGGCGCGGGTGCAGATGATGGGACGGGTGATGAACGGGATGACCAAACATCAGGATTGAGTGTGCAAAACTCGTACATACATCTAACGAGGAGATAACGATGACCAAATTTGACGAGCATCCGACAGTACGCTGGTGGCGCGATCGATCGTCCATGCATCCATCAGCGGGCACCAATCATCTGCTCTTAAATACCGATTCGCTAAGGGAGATGTGTTTGGAAGCAGGAGCTGATGATGTGGGATTTGTGGAAATCGATCGACCGGAAATCGCCGACCAACATGCTGATATCCTGGCTGCATTTCCACAGGCGAAAACGTTAATTAGTTTCGTCTGTCGGATGAACCGCGATAATTTGCTCAGTCCAGCGAGATCGATCGCTAATACTGAATTTCATGCTAGTGGTGAGGAAATCGATCGGGTGGGGAGATCGATCGTCGAAAAGTTGACACAGACTGGCATTCGGGCATTGAATCCATCGGTAGCGTTTCCCCAGGAAATGGATCGGTTTCCAGGGAAAGTGTGGATTGTTTCTTACAAACCGTTGGCTGTAGCTGCGGGTCTGGGGCAGATGGGACTGCACCGGAATGTCATCCATCCCAAATTTGGCAATTTTATCCTGCTGGGCGCGGTGTTAATGGATGCGGAGGTGACGGCTTACAATCGACCGATCGATTACAATCCCTGTATCGACTGCCAACTTTGTGTTGCGGCTTGTCCGGTGGGTGCGATCTCTACAGACGGACACTTCAATTTCTCAGCCTGCTACACCCATAATTACCGCGAGTTCATGAGCGGATTTACAGATTGGGCAGAGACGATCGCCGATAGCAACAGTGCTGTTGATTATCGCCAAAAAGTCAGTGCATCCGAATCTGCATCCATGTGGCAAAGCCTATCTTTTAAAGCAAATTACAAAGCTGCCTATTGTATCGCCGCATGTCCGGCAGGGGAAGATGTCATTGGCGCATTTTTGAGCGATCGACAGGGGTTCGTGCGCGATGTTGTTAAGCCATTGCAAGACAAAACCGAAACCATCTATGTGGTGCCGGGATCGGATGCCGAAGGCTATGTTGTCAAACGCTTTCGGCATAAAACAGTGAAGCTAGTGAGCAGTGGCATTCGTCCTCAATCGATTCAAGGATTTCTGTTTGGATTACCGCTGTTATTTCAACGCAACCAGTCGGAGGGATTGAATGCTATTTACCACTTCACATTTACTGGTGCTGAGTCTTGTCAGGCAACAGTGACGATTCAAAATAAAACGCTACAAGTTCAGGAAGGAACTCAGGGAAAAGCAGATCTGGCGGTCACAGCAGATAGCAAAACTTGGCTGGGTTTTCTGAGCAAGGAACAAAATATCGTTTGGGCATTAGTGCGACGCAAAATTCGAGTCAATGGCTCACTCAAGCTACTTCAGGCATTTGGTAAATGTTTTCCTGCTTGAAACATGCGATCGACGATTGGGTTTGGGAATCTGCACGCAGACATCAGATAAAACACAAAAAATATTATCAAAAGGTAGGTCAAAATGGCAGAAAAAATTTCAGACAATCCTGGAGTAATTGCTTTTCCACCAGCACTTTATGCGGGTACGTTATCGATCGGATTAATACTTAGTTTCGTCTTTCCGAGCGACTTTTTACCGCGATCGATCGCCCTAATTTTAGGCGCATTAGCGATTATTGGTGCGGGAGCGATCGCGATTTCTGCTTTTCGGACGATGAATCGCGCCCAGACAGCAGTTAACCCCTCACAGCCGACAACGGCGATCGTTTCTGATGGCGTTTTTAGTTGGAGCCGCAATCCGATTTATTTGTCTTTAACGCTACTGTATATGGCGATCGCTCTGCTATTCAATGCGCTCTGGGCATTGCTGCTATTGTTACCCCTATTAGTAATCGTTCAAATCGGTATCGTTCGGCGTGAAGAGATTTATTTGGAGCGTAAATTTGGCGAGGAATACTTGCGGTACAAGGCGAGTGTGCGGCGTTGGGTATGAACTTGGCGGTTAGGACAGCACCGCGATTGAAATCGCCGCTAGTGCTGCAAAGTCTGCGTAGGCAGACTGAAATCTAGAGTGTCTTAACCGATGTGGCGACTGCTATAGATACCAATTGGAATGAAATTTACTTATCCGTTCTCGATCTCAATTAGTGTATGAACGATCTTGATGGCGTAGCCTCTCCCTTGGAGAATCGAAAAGCAAAATGGCGATCGCCCCAGTGGGGCATCATGCTGGGTATAGGTGGTTTGCTGGCGGTGGGTGGTGGCATAGCTTATCAGCAGTGGTTTAGTCGTCCGCTCGAACAACCGATCGCCGTAACTGCCAAGCCCGTAGCGGAAACGGTATCTGCCCTCGGACGATTGGAGCCAGAAGGGACGACGATCCATGTCTTCGCACCTACAGCCACAGAAGGGGCGCGGGTAGAAAGCCTTAAAGTCAGCCACGGTCAGCAGGTTCGCCGAGGGGATATTATTGCAGTGCTAGATACTTACGCTCGTCGCCAGTCGGCGGTAAGAGCGGTACAACAGGAACTAGGAGTCGCTCGATCGAAGTTGGCACAAGTGGAAGCTGGAGCCAAGCAGGGTGAGATTCAAGCGCAGCAGGCGACGATTGGCAGATTGCAAGCCGAACGGGACACCCAGACAGCCGCCCAGCAAGCGACGCTAGCTAGAGTAGTGGCGGAAACAAATACGCAAACCGCATCGCAGCAAGCGACTGTCGCTAAAGTTATCGCCGAAACCGCCACCCAAATCGATGCCCAGAAAGCAGCGATCGCCGAAGCACAAGCTGGACTCGACAACGCACAGTTAGAGTACAAACGCTATGAAACCTTGTACCAGCAGGGTGTAGTTACGGCATCGGTTCGGGATAGCAAGCTTTTGAGTGCGCAGACAGCCCAGCAAAAAGTCAACCAAGCTCAGGCAAATTTGAATCGAATTACAGATTCTGGCAAGCAGCAAATAAATGAAGCTAAAGCTAATTTACGCCGGATTCAAACATCTGGACAACAGCAAATAAATGAAGCCAAAGCTAACTTACAAAAGATCGAAACATCGATGCAGCAACAGGTAAAGGAAAGTCAATTTACCCTGAATAAAATTGCCGAGGTACGTCCGGTGGATGTCACCGTCGCCCGATCGCAAGTAGCCCAATCCCAGGCAAATATAGCCCAAGCTCAGGCAAATCTGGATACGGCAATAGTGCGATCGCCCCAAGCGGGAAAAGTCCTCAAAATCCATACTCGCGCTGGCGAACGTGTCGGTAATGACGGCATCATCAGTTTGGGACAAACCGATCGAATGGTAGCTGTAGCAGAGGTTTATGAATCGGATCTCAGCCGGATTCGAGCGGGACAGAAGGCAACTGTCACTAGCAAGAACAACGCCTTTGCCGATGTGCTGCAAGGCAAAGTTGTCGAAGTTGGGCTGGAAATCAACAAAAAAGATGTCTTAAACACCGATCCAGCCGCTAAGTTCGATGCGCGGGTGGTGGAAGTGAAAGTGCTGTTAGATGAAGCTGCTAGCCGTCGGGTGGCAAATTTAACTAACTTGAGCATTCAAGTAGCGATCGATGTCAAATCTTGAGGAAATAATATGATTCGGGACGAGACGATTGAAAAACAGCAACAAAATAAGATTGGCAAGAAAAAGAAACCACTATTCCTGTCCTGGTTGCAATTACGCAAAGAACGGACGAAATTGCTGGTCGCGATCGCGGGGATTAGCTTTGCCGATGTACTGATGTTTCTGCAAATGGGTTTTCAGGGCGCATTATTTAGTAGCGCGGTGGAATTTCACCACAGCCTCAATGGTGAAATCGTAATGATGAGCAGTCGATCGCGTGCGTTGATTTCCCTCGACAGGTTTACCGAGCGGCGGCTGTATCAGGCAGCAGGGATCGCGGGTGTCGCCTCCGTCAGTCCGATCTATCTCAATGCCATTCAGTGGCGCAATCCTTACAACAAAGAGATCTGGAGTATCTATGCGATCGGCATCAACCCCGAACATCAAGTCTTGAATATCCCTGGTGTGGAAGCCAATCGCCAGAAATTGCGCGAACCGGATACCGCCTTATTCAACCTGGGTTCTCGTCAAGAATTTGGCCCGATCGCTCAACGATTTGAAGCGGGAGAGTCGGTAATTACCGAAATTAACAACCGCCAAGTGCAGGTGCGGGGCTTATTTAATCTCAGTCCGACTTTTGGCATCAATGCCTACCTGGTAACGAGCGATATTAACTTTTTACGGATGGATGCCAATCGTCAAGGTGGATTAATCGATGTAGGAGTAATTAAGCTCAAGCCTGGGGTAGATGTGCAAGCTGTTTTAACCCAGATGCGATCGCGGTTGCCCGATGATGTCAAAGTGATGACCAGAGATGATTACGAACGCGCGGAGGTCTCCTTTTGGAAGGCAAGTACGCCCGTCGGTTATACCTTCGATTTGGGTGTAGTTATTGCCTTTATTGTCGGGGCGGTAATCGTTTATCAGATTCTCTACAGCGATGTAACCGACCATTTGCCAGAATATGCCACGCTCAAGGCGATGGGATTTCGCGATCGCTATCTACTAATTGTCGTTTTCCAAGAGTCGCTGATTCTGGCAGTACTGGCATTCGTGCCAGGTGTAGCGATCGCTTTAGGAATCTATCGGATTACTAATATTGCCACCCAACTGCCGATGGCAATGGATTTGGGGCGAGTTGCGTTCGTTTTTATCCTCACTGCCATCATGAGTTCATCTTCAGCCGCGATCGCCGTGCGGAAGCTGCAAACTGCCGATCCTGCGGATATTTTCTAGGGGGTAAACATGTCTCAATTGTCTGTCGTGGCTCCGACTCAAGCAGCGATCGCTATTAGCAGCCTCAATCATTACTACGGTCGCGGCTCGCTCCAAAAACAGGTTTTATTCGATATCGATCTGCAAATCGATCGGGGCGAGATCGTAATTATGACAGGGCCATCGGGTTCGGGTAAGACCACCTTATTAACCCTGATGGGAAGTTTGCGATCGGTTCAGGCAGGAAGTCTGAGCATTTTGGGTACTGAGTTAGCCAATGCTAGCAAAGAGCAGATGACCCTGGCACGTCGCGATATTGGTTATATTTTTCAAGCTCACAATCTCCTAAACTTTCTCACCGCCTATCAAAATATCGAGATGGCCTTAGAAATCCATGATGTGACAGCCACCGAAGCCGACAGGCGGATTCGGCAAGTGTTGACAGCAGTAGGTTTAGACCATTGCCTAGACTACTATCCGAGCGATTTATCTGGCGGACAAAAACAGCGGGTAGCGATCGCCCGTGCGCTAGTCAGTCAGCCGAAAATTATCCTCGCCGATGAGCCAACAGCAGCATTAGATAAGCAGTCGGGACGAGATGTGGTGGAAATTATGGAGAGACTGGCGAAAGAGCAAGGTTGTACGATTTTGCTCGTGACTCATGATAACCGCATTCTCGATCTTGCCGATCGGATTATTTATATGGAAGATGGGTATCTGGTAAATCCTACTAATGTCAATGAGATCGTTCAATAAGCTCCTCAGTTCCTGAACGACCCCTATGCGTCAGCAGTCCAACAATTCAAATGCAGCGAACGGTCGAGATTCAGCAGCGCTGAGTTCGAGGTTATCTGCTGCCACTGATTTGAGCCGTTAGCCTGCTAAAGTTATTGTTCAGATAGTGTTTCAACGCGATCGCTCGATCGCTTGTCTAAAACACTAAGCAATCGCTTTGCCTCATTTGTATAACGATCGATCGCCAGTTCTATCTTCACGGGCGCAGAACGACTAAAATATCCAAGTTGACCAAACATTGGCCCAACGCCTGCCATCTGGAACATCAACCATTCGATAGTTTCCATTCGTTGTCGTGGCTCGGTAGAAAGCAGCTTACCAGATTTTTCAGCAAGATAAATTAGAATAGCACCTGATTCAAAAATCGAAATCGGTTGTCCGTTTACTCCCTCAGTATCTACAATTGCAGGAATCTTGCCGTTGGGATTAATTGCTAAAAATTCCGATCGCTTTTGCTCTCCCTTGCTAAAATCAATTGGATGAACGATATAGTCGATCGCAATTTCTTCTAGCATGATGGAAATTTTCTGACCATTTGGTGTACCAGCCGTGTAAAGTTCGATCGTCATCGGTACACCCGCAACGGTAATCCCCGCACCCACCAAAACAGAACCAGGTAGCACATGCAGCCAGAAGTTACCATTTGGCGGAAGTTGCGAAAATAATAGCAGCCCCACAGCCATCATCAGTAGTCCACCAGCGATCGTTACCTTGAGTCCAAATCGCTGTACTGTTGGAGCCGCAACGATCGCAGCGGCAGCCGCACAGAGTGCAAAGGGCACAAAAGCAAGACCTGTTGCTAGAGCCGAGTAGCCTAGCACCTGTTGCAGGTAGAGCGATATGAAAAACAAGGTTGAAAGTGGCCCCGAAGCATGAACTAGAGCAACCAGATTTGCACCCATTAAGTTCGGTAAGCGGAAAATACTAAACTTGACGAGTGGCGATTTAGAGCGCAATTCGATCCAGATGAAACTAGCAATTAGTAAGAGTGAAATTGCCAGTAAAGAGAGCGTCCGTACTGAATTCCACCCAAATTCTGTTACGCCTACGATCGCATACACAAACACCATCAGACCCGATGTAATTGCGTTGGCGTAGCCTACCGAAGGTAATCGCGCCAGCTAGATCGAACCCTTGGCTAGAACTGTTATCATCCGATCGATTGCCCTTGAGCAACTTGGAGCTGAGTACAACTGTAATCAGACCGATCGGTACGTTCACAAACAGCACCCATCGCCACCCTAGATAGTTGGTCAGCAAGCCACCCAGTGACACCCCTGAAGTTGAACCTGCGGCGGCGGTAGCACCCCAAATCCCCAAGGCACGGTTACGCGCCCCACCTTCAGTAAATATCGTCGTCAAAATGGAGAGTGCAGCAGGCGAAATCATTGCTCCACCGAGTCCTTGCAAACTCCGCGCTAGAATCAGCACATTCCCAGAGGGCGATAAACCACCGATGAGTGAAGCCAGCGAGAATAGGACAATTCCCGTGAAAATACGTTGACGACCAAACAAGTCGGCGGCTCGACCACCCAGCAACAGAAAACCGCCGAACACCAACGTGTAAGCGTTGATGACCCATCGAGCTGTCCAAATTGGGCAAACGTAGTATCAAACAACCGATATATATCGTCGATGTTAAGTACTAGATTGGTAGCAGAGATTCTGCTGCCAGTAGCTGCTCAAGTTAGATCGGATTCTAGAGTTTGCAGCATAACTGGAGATTGGCGAGCCACTTCAGATCGAACCCAGGTTTCAAATAGTTCTTGTAACAAGTATTGCTTTACCGCAGCATCGAACCGAATGGGTTCTAGATGTTCCAGTCGGACGATCGCAAACCATTCATCGATCTGACGCGGCGGCCAGAGTTGACCAGCTTGACTCACAGTTAATAAGTGACCGATAACAGGATGAGGTTGACTCAATGGTACAGGCCCAATCCGACCGCCCGTTTGATTTTCGGCTCCTTCTGAAAACTGATTGGCTAGTTCCTCAAAGGATTGTCGATCGTCTTGCAGTCGATAGTATATTTCTTGGGCCAGCCCCCGATCTTGGGTGCGAATTAGCGAGTAAACCACCCGATCTAAGCTGGATTTGCGCTTCAAAAAATAGGATTCTAATTTATTGCCCCAAGTTTCCAGCTTGAATTTTTCAATCCGTAGCGCTCGCAGCGCAACGGATTCAATTGCATCTGCTACCAAGTGGTTGTGCTGAAGCCATGTTTCGATCGCTGCTGGAGAGTTCAGTTGATGTTGTTCATAAAACTGTGCTAGTGCTAATTCCCGTTCTGCGGTAGTGACAACAATCGGATCGATCGCCCGATCGATTACCATACATTGAAGTAGCTGCGGAATTAACTGATATTGCCGCAATAATGCCAGCAGATCTGGCGATCGAGTACATGCTTTTTTATCGGTTAAAACTACATTCATAGCTGATATTGGTAATATATTAATATGTTTTTATACAGTAAATCGACCCACAACTCGATCGATTACTGGGATTGGCTTTGTTTGCCCAGCATCGAAACAGAGTTGTGAGTCAATTGAGGAGCGAGTTGTTAAATAAGTTGGAAGTTTTGAGCTGTTAGCTTAGAAAGATCGCCAACATTTGTAATATTGTCTAATTGACCGATGACGCTAATCGGGCCGCCATCACTTAAATCCTGCGAAAACACAACGCGACCAACGCCAAGAGTGCTGTTAAAATAGACAAAGATCCCCGCATCTGCCGTAATCGAGGCATTATTACTGAGTCCCTTAGCGGCTGCGGCGGCATTAGCAAACGTATTTTCGGTAATCACAATCAGATTGCCTGGGCCAAAGGAGTCGTTATTAGTGCCAAAGGTAAAGTCAAGCTTGTCAATGCCGAGCTGATTTTTGCCAAAAACAAGCCGATCTTCAGCAATACTAAAATCCGTGAGCTTATCTGGCTTATTTAAAACCTGAATGCCATTGGCAGCCGTAACAGTAGCACCACCGGAAAAAGGATTGTCAGAAAATACAAACAAGTCTTTTCCCGATCCACCTGTCAATGTATCTACACCCTCGCCCCCATTCAAGATATCGGTTCCGGCTCCACCATTGAGTACGTCGTCACCCTGCAATCCAGAGAGGATGTCATTGCGATCGGTACCGTCGATCGTATCGTTGCCTTCAGTTCCAACCTGCGATCGGAATTTACTATGTTTGTGTTCTTGCTTATGCTTGGTCATGGGATTTCCTGATAGATTTAACTAGTTCAAATTTGAACTGTCATTATCCTAAGCAAATATCTCAATCAAACCATCTGAAGAACGTCTTGATTTTGAGTAATCTATCGTCTAAATTTTTCTGCAACTTTCGGCGATAGAGATCTTTGTAAATGTGTCGATTTTTCTGTTGTTTTGAGATTTGTGCTGCCTATTACTAGTCTTGTTTTATGACTTTAGCTGAGGAGTTGACACTAATTTACGACTTTAGTTATAGGTATCTTTGTTTATTTAGACTACTAAAGTAAGAGCAAGTTAAATCGATAATTCAATACTTTCTGGAGATGATTGCTGCGTTGTGAATTGTTATTATTCAGCTAATCGATCTTCGGGTTAACAGGTAACTGTTGGTTGCCGAATATTTACTACTCTTAGGAGAGTATGGATGATTGCTAATATGGTAGATATGACTACGGTTTCTGGAGAAAATAGTTTTCAAGAAACTGCGATCGCGCCAACAGTATTACCTTTTCATTTGTCTTTATGTGTGAGGGATTTAGCATCTAACCGCTACTTTGATGGTAGCCACCGCTCAGGTCGCGCTCGAGTCGGTTGGGGGATTGAAATTAAATCTTTGACGACAGCTCCGGCGGGAGAATGGGCATGAAGGATTACGAAAAAACCGCATGGGTGTTCCCCGGACAAGGATCTCAAGTGCTGGGGATGGGAGTCGATCTATGGAATGTTCCCACTGCGAGGGCTAGGTTCGATCGGGCTGAGCGGATTTTAGGTTGGTCGGTTGCTGAAGTTTGTAGTCAACCCGATCGACTACTGCGGACTTCATACTGCCAACCTGCAATTTTTGCGATTTCGACTATTTTGGCTGACTTAGTGCGGGAGAACGGAAATGTGCCTGACTATGTTGCTGGGTATAGCTTGGGGGAATATACAGCACTTTACGTAGCTGGGGTATTGGATTTTGAAACGGGGTTACGATTACTTCAATATCGCGGCCAAATTATGGATGCAGCACCGCCAGGAAGGATGGTTGCATTGAGCGGATGCGATCGGATTTTACTCCAGCAATGCGTCGATAACATTGCTGATGTGGAACTCATCAATGACGACCCAAATCAGTTCGTTATTTCGGGAATTGATTCAGCTATAGCAACTATCATCGCCAACATCAATCCTAGAAAAATAGTTCCAATTATGGTGTCTAAACCATTCCACACTCAATTGATGCGGCCAGTGGAATTAGCTTATCAAAAGATTCTCGATCGAGTTAACTTCACAGCAGCCCAAATTCCCATCTTATCGAATTTAGATCCAACGCCTACAGTAAACCCGCTGTTAATTAAAGACCGCTTACGCCAACAGATGACCCACAAAATCCGCTGGCAAGAAACAATCGGGCGGTTCGTACAGGAGGGGGTGACAACTATTATTGAGATTGGCCCCAGTATGGTTTTGACACCTCAACTCAAGCGCGGAAATTTGGCGATCGCCTTAAAAAATGTCACAAATCTTGCAGATGCTTTAGCCATCACCAATCCGGCAACAGGCGAAATATTTAATAGTGCAGAACAGTCAGATTTGATGCTTACTTTGCGGTGAGGGGTGATGTATGCAGTTTATTTATCCGGTGGCTCAACAAACCAAGTTTCTAAGTCTCCAAGCGGAGATTGAGTTATTGTTCGATCGGCTGCAAGCACTTAAAAAAATGCGGACTCTTGGCGTACAGCGATCGCCTTCGGTCGGCAAAGATCGATCGGCATCTACAGAACGGTTTAACCAATGATTGTTTTCTCTGCTGTAAGTATATGGCTCATCCTCGGTGGGCTAGGATCGGGCATTTTAGCTGGACTCCTTGGCATTGGTGGGGGGATCGTTCTAGTGCCCCTACTTGTCACCTGCGGCTATACCCCACTCCAAGCCGTCGCCACAAGTAGCTTAGCGATTCTGATCGCCTCCATCTCTGGCAGTATTCAAAACTGGCGGATGGGCGTATTTGACCTCAAACGAGTCTTTTTCTTGGGGTTGCCTGCCCTCTTAACCGCCCAGATTGGGGTCTACTTGGCTAAACTCATTCCTGCCTATTTATTATTGCTTTTATTAAGTGTGCTATTTCTGGTCAATATCTATCTGGTGCAACTACGCAAACACCTCACCCATGTTAGTAATACGAATGCAACCAAAATCCAACCCAAGATCGATCCGATTTTAGGTAGATTGCTCACAGGAGGAGCCGCCGGACTTTTAGCTGGACTCTTTGGGATGGGCGGCGGTGCCATCATGGTGCCCTTGCAAATGTTGCTATTACTAGAACCGATCCGGATTGCCATCCAAACCAGCTTGGGGGTAATTGTCGCTACTGCGGTGTCTGCTTGTATCGGTCATGCAGCGGCGGGAAATTTACTCTGGGGAGAAGGGCTGTTGTTAGGTGCTGGGGGGCTAGTCGGGGCACAACTGAGCACCCGTCTCTTACCCAATCTACCCGAACCAACGGTGAACCTGATTTTTCGGGCTTTTCTAGGCACGATGTCTGCTTATATTTTTTGGCAATCCTGGACTCTGACCGATCCCAGAACCTTCTGGTTTGGCTTGGGAATGGTAGCGATCGCGCTAACATTCTGCTGGTTTATGTTCGCCATTCGGTCTTTCAACCTCGTAGCAAGATACATAGCCTTTTATTCGGCTTCGCCGCAAGAATGGCGGTCGAAATTTTCTCTCCAAGGTGCCAACCCGCTGTTGTTAGGATTGACGATCTTTCAGAGTGCCTTATTGGTGTGGGCATATCGCCCCGAACTGCAAACTGGGATGCAGAGATTATTTAGCTCTATGGGTGTCGCCTCTCAACCGTCTCAACATGTAGATTGTATCGCGCCCTCAATTGCGAGCGATCGGGCGGCATACATGCAGGTCTGTAGCGCGATGCAAGATGTGCTTAATGTCCCCGCTGGGCAGTTCTTTTATGGGGGTACTATGGGTGCTGCTGCACTGCGATCCAAAAGTTTTCTCGATGAAATCAAACAAGCCCACCCCGAATTTCAACTCCGCTACCTCGACCCCCTGAGCGTTCCTCCTGACTCGGGAACGGGCATTAAAATGCTGATTGACGGTGAACTGAGCTTTGCCGAATCCCAACGCCCCCTGCGCGAAGCTGAATACCAACAAGCCCGCAATCGAGGCTTCACCCTCAAACAAATCCCCATTGCCATTACTGGGATTGCCTTTTTCACCCATCCAGCTCTCAAATTACCCGGACTCTCCCTGGAGCAAATCCAGGGCATTTATACGGGGAAATTTCACAATTGGCGGGAACTGGGCGGCCCTAACTTACCGATTGTGCCCATCAGCCAAGACTTCGATCGCACCGGAAGTACTATGAGCTTACTGTTGCAAAATCTGCCTCCAGCAGCTCAACGCCTAGGTAAAACGGTTCGAGTCGTGCGAGATACCACCGCCGCCATTCGCAATGTGGGACAGACTTTAGGTGCGATCGGCTATGGTACTCAAGCCTTGGTGGTGCAGCAACGCAGTATTCAGTTATTAGGGCTGGCTAAGTGGCGGTCTGTTAATTACGTGCAGCCTGCAACTGTCGATCGACAGGTCAATCGAACAGCCCTCCAAAATGGCACCTATCCACTGATCCAGCGGGTGTTTGTGATCGTGCGTCAGGATGGGACTTTAGATGAAACGGCTGGAACCGCCTATGCCAATTTGTTGCTCTCCTACAAGGGACAGGCTTTGCTCGATCGGGCTGGATATTTACCCATTCGTCTCGGCTCATCAAGCTTGCGGCAAGGATCTTAACGTCAGTTGCTCCGTTAGGAGCAACTGAGCCGACAAAAATGTCGTCTAAAGGGTGAGAGAAACTCTGTTTGGGTGTGTTGGGTTGAAGAATGAAACCCAACCTACAGAGCTTTGCCGTGAGATAATTTCAGCTAAGTTCCTTGTTTCGGCACCGCCCCAACAAATAAACCCCAACCCACAGATCGATTCCCTGGCGAAGCTAATGCGTTCGCGTAGCGTCTCGAAGAGAAGCGCGCCCCGCTGCCAACCAACTAACCCTTGTGCAGGGGAGTTTGAGGGGCGGCACCCCGCTCCTCAACGGGGGGTCTGGGGGTCGGAACCCCCAGATCCGGGTTCCTTAGCACCAGTAACCTAAAACTAAGCACCAGTCCATGAATGGCCTAAATGAGAAATCCTTAACCCGTTGGCGTAGCCCCTCCACCAAGAGAAACTGACATTATTTATGTTCTAAAGAGTGAGCATAAATTGCCAGTTGAGAACGATTGCGGAGATTGAGCCGCGTTAATAAATGGGTAACGTGAGTTTTAACAGTACCCTCTGAAACATAGAGCTGTTGAGCGATGTCTTGATTTCGCAGACCTAAAGCGACCAGCTTCAATACTTCCCACTCGCGGGGGGTGAGCTGGGCGATCGATTCTGGTAACTCTGGCGAACTGCGCTCTGGCTCAGGGCTACTATTTGCCATCAGCTTTTCTAGTAGCCCCGTCCCCATTTGGGTATAGCCCCGATGAACCACCCGAATGGCTTGGGCTAAATCCTCTGAAGGCATATCTTTGAGCAGGTAGCCTTTAGCCCCAGCCCGAATCGAATCAGTAATATAGCCATCGTCATCAAAGGTACTCAACACCAGGACTTTTACCTGTGGGAATCGTGAGGAGATCGCGCGGGTGGCTTCGCGACCATCCATCACAGGCATCCGCAAATCCATCAACACGACATCGGGTGCCAGCAGTGCGACTTGTTCGATTGCGGTTTCACCATTATCTGCCGTTCCAATCACTTCTAGATCCGGCTCTAGCGAGAGCATCGCTTTGAGTCCCTGACAGATTAGGCTTTGGTCATCAACAAGTAACAGACGAATCATCGGATTTAGCACTAGGATTAACGGCAAATTAATTCACCACGACGGCACCGTGTTGGCTGGTAATCGGTAGATCGATGCTAATTTGGCACCCCTGTTGCGGCTCGCTCCAAATTAACAAGTTTCCGCCCAGGGCAGCGACTCGCTCCTTCATTCCTTGGATGCCAAAACCTTGCGGGATTGCATCTGTGAGAAATCCTTTGCCATTGTCTTTGACAAATAAGCAAACGTGGGTTGAGGTTGTTTTAAGCCCAAGCTCAATCTCTGTCGCTCGTGCGTGTTTGCAAATATTGGTCAGTGCTTCCTGAACGATCCGGTGGATGGCTTTGACGATCTGTGGTGAGAGCATCGTTTCGATCTGAATTTTGGTAGCCACCGAGATGCCCGTGCTTTGCCGAAAATCTTCCGTCAGCGAAGCGATCGCCTTTTCTAGAGGTTCTTCTTGTCGCACTTCGATTCTGAGGGTGCGAACGGATTGTCGCACTTCTTTAATCGCGATTTCGCCGAGTCGCTGCGCCTTGGTGAGAAAAGATTTCGCACCGTGTGGATCGACATCCCACAGTTTGAGTACCGTTTGAAGCTGGACATTGAGTGCCGTCAGCGCGTGACCGATCGAATCATGAATATCGCGGGCGATCCGGTTGCGTTCTTGCACGGTGGCGAGATCTTCAACTTGGAGCGCGTATTGTTGAAGCTGCCCGTGAGCGGCGACTAGTTGTTCGCGCATGAACCGCTCGGACAACCACGTACTGACAAACCGCAGGATAAAAAATAAGCTCACCGAAAATAGCATCATCTCCGAGAGTTGTTGCATCCAGAACTGATGCTGTCCGTGTCGATCGAGCATCGGCATCATCCCTTGCATATACTGAATTTTATGAATCAGAAATAGCAAAAAAGATAACCCCGCGATCGCCCAACGTCCCGGCAACTCGAAGATAAAACAACTCCGAATTACAACTATCAGATACAAAGAAGGCAGAATATGTAAATATCCCAACAGCGTTCCGTAAAAAATCAACCCAATTTCGATCGCTGTATAGGCTACCTTCTGCACGGGTTTACCGCTTGGCAATACCCAACCCATCAATCCCAGCATCAGCAAAATTAAGACGTGCTGAGTCGGCAACTGCCCCTTCTCCAGCATCTCCATCATCGCCAGCGAGCCACAGCTCAGCAGCATGAACCACTCAGTATACAGTAAAAAACGAACTGGATTCGGTCGGGTTGCTAGCATAGAAACTGTCGTCATCCCGTGGGAGGAAATCTTTATATATTTATAGCATTAATTTATTCGTAAATTGGTAATATGAGTACTCGTTCTAACTTTAGTTGAGTTTTGAAGCGGGTTCTCTATCGAAAGTCATAGAACGTCGCAGGCACTTTTTTAGTTTCGATCGAAAAACATCAGAATTTCGTTGAGGTAGCTTCACTCCGTTCATCAGATGCGATCGAGCAATAGTAAATAATAGGATTAATTCATCTTTAGCCAGTGATTGAGATGAGACATTATTTATTAGTTAGTCTAACGATCTCAGCGATGAGTCTGGGCATCGAGTCGGCAGTAAGTGCTCCCGATCTCAATAATGCTCGATCGGATAACGATCGAGCCGCAGTGTCAATACCAGAGCCATTGAGAGTTCCCAGCAACCAAAGTTTGCTATTCAAAGCCGCTGCGAAGGGTGTCCAAATTTATATTTGCACGGCAAAGGCCGAATCAAAAACCGACTTTGAATGGACGCTCAAAGCACCGAGCGCAGATCTCTTCTCCGATCGCGGTGTCTTGTTAGGGAAGCATTATGCTGGCCCTACTTGGGAATTGAAATCGGATGGCAGCAAGGTGGTTGGGTTAGTTAGCAGTAAAGTAAATGCGCCCCAAAAAGATGCCATTCCGTTGCTGTTACTCAAGGCCAAGTCTCATCAAGGAACTGGGATGATGAGTTCGGTTAGCTGGATTCAACGACTGGATACTCTAGGTGGTAAGGCTCCAGCTACTGGATGCGATCTCGCGCACCAACAAGCTGAGGTGCGAGTTCCTTATGCTGCTAACTATTACTTTTATCGCGCCGCCAACCGATAGTTTTTAGGGCGGCAAATTGAGATCGAACCCATTTAAGATCTCTCGATTTAGGGCGATTGTTCAAACGACAATTCGCTGTCGTGATAATAAACGATTATGTTGGCGCGTGTTCCGTCGATTAACGAAATCCGTAAGCGTGCCAATCGTTCGATATTTTCGCTTGGATCTCTGGAGTCCAACTGTTGAGGAAGTCAGATCGTTTAGGTCTTTTTTCGATCGAGAATCGGTCTGCTAGTAGACAGTTGTGAATCACTTTAGTTGTTTTGAAGGAGAACTTCTCATCTTCCTCAGCTAGATCGGTATGGGAGATATGACCTTCAACAACGATTTCAGCAGTAGCTGGAACATGAAGATCTACTGTTTCGGCCTTCACCAAGTCCAAGGGTTCGTTGAAATAGGCTCCCAGATATGCTGCTTCATCCATCCCCTGGGGAATGGGCATCCAGCCCTTTCAATGTGACAAGATCAACATGTCTGTAACGGCGGAAATCCGTCATCAGATCGATCGAGACTAGTGGTTGAGTGCCCCTCTTCGAAGCTTGCGCGCCGTCTTCGGCGGTCGAAAAACTGCTCATAATTCGATCGAAGAGGGGCACGCCACAATTGAAAAAGATTCAAAACCGCATTCTATCATCGATCGAAAAACAGTAGTAAAGCAGTAACTTCTGTCACATTGAAAGGGCTGACCGTAGTCAACCCACCATGCATCTCCACCTTATCGATATCCAACCACGACTCAGTTTTAGTCTGAAGATGCGAACCAGCATGTAAATCCTTCGCCAACACCCAACCCACATCGGGCACCCAGAAAGGATGTCCCTCAGTCGTAGTAATCTTCTCCCCACCAATATAGACATCGACCAAATTACTCGTATCGTGAGCAAACGTCTGAAGCACCTGCTTATACTCGATATCCCCAGGCGTATTCGGGTCATCAGACAGCACCCAATCGCCAACATGAATATCCTCAATGTTCTTGGTACCATCACGAGTTACAATCTCAGTACCCGCCACAAAACAGTTCCCAAAGCGTGCAGCTTGATTAGCATCCTGTTCAGCCTGGACTAAAGCCCTAGCCTCCTGCCGCAGAACCGCCGCCGCCGCCGCAAACGCCCTAGCTTCAGCTAGAGCTGCTGCCCGTTGTGTAGCTGAATAGGTATTAATAGCTCCAGCACCCAAGCCAGTACCATAATCAACAGTTCCAGCTAAATTAGAGCTACCAGTGAGATTTTTGGGTCTTCCGGTTAAAGTATGCCTAGCTAATAGATAGCCGCCAACAAATTAAGCATCTTAACCGGAAATTAGCAAAGTTTCTGAATCCATATCCTGAACGTTTAATTAGCTTGAGTTTGTTATTTATCCCTTCAACAGCACCACTTGTTGTTCGCGATTCAAAGTAGTTAGTAATTTCGCCAAACCATCTACCTATTGTTCCGACACTATCCTTAAATATCTCCTGAGATTTTTTCATCCAGGCGGCGATCTTTAACATTCCATCTGCCCCACTTTTTGCTGTCTCAAAAATATCCCTAAATGCTTCTTTCTGTCGGTGCATTTGAGCTAATCTTGGCAGTGCTTTCTTGATTTCATCTAATTTCAACTTCTGGTTGTCGGTTAGATTTTTTTCTGGCTTTAATAATGCATACTTACTATTGCTTAATACCGCCTTAAGATTTTCTTGTTCATCTTTATCTTCTTGTCTTTGTGTTGTCGCGATTTTACTAAATCTATTAATTCTTTTTTGTCTAAATCTACTAATACCGTTATATAGTTCCCTTGTCCTTTCTTCATGGCAATTTCATCTATCCCCAGTCTCTTCAACCCGCTTAGTTCCTCTGACCACTTTTTTTGGCTTACATACTCCACCATTGACCATACTTCATCATCTGTTAGTCCATGATTTTTTGCCACATTATGTGTGTCGCTATGAATCACCTGTTTGACTATCATTTCCGCAAACCTATCTGTCGTTCTTCTCCGTTCTCCGATGAATTCTAACTTTTCGCTAAATGGCTTTTTACATTCACTACATTTGAATTGTCTCCGATTATATTTTAACAATACTTTCCGTTCCCCAAAATTTAAGTCTCTGACTAGATGATAGTGATTCTCATGTGTATTCTTGCTTGTTTGACCACACCTTGGACAGATTGCACTGTTTGTTTCTGCCTCTACTGTCAAGACTATTTCTTCGCCTAGATCGTAGTAATCTTCAACTGCTATACCGTCTAGTTTTAATAACTGAGTAAATAATGGCTGCATCTTGCTTAAACTGTATCATCTGCTACACTAGCATACTCGATCCTGAAGACCCTAGTTATCTGTAACGCACCTGCTGAAGATCCTCACGGGTGGGGTAATGCCCATGCCGATGAACCCGCATTCCTAGTTTATCTAGGCTACAACATCCCCCAGGAGCGAGAAGAGTGGATCGCTCGATTACGCTTGATTTGGGGCATCTGTGGTGAGATTGTCTACCGTCCGAGCCAACGTGTTTCTGGTTACTGGCATGAGATTAAGATTCGGGAAATGCAGCGTTATTCAGATCCTGCTGTCTTCGATCTCGACTATTTGAGCGAGTCAATGAGCTATGGGTTGGACTTTCTGGTTCACATGCGACAGCACGAACTAGAAGCCACTGTTTATGAGGAGATGGTGGCATCAAGACTGTTAACATCGAGATAAAATATAGATAGCCCACTAGCTGTAACTAGCGGGCTATCTCCAAATCAAAATATATTCACTTACTATTATGTCAGAAGAACGTTTCGATCGTCTTGAAGGTCAACTTACTCAACTTATTCAAGCTGTTGGCACCATACAGCAAAATATGGGTGCTATGAATCAAAATATCGACGCGCTGAGGGAAGATGTAATTTCCCTCCGTCATCGGATCGACAGTGTTGAAGGTAGCCAGCAGATTATTATCCGCGAAGGCTTTCAATCTCTAATGTCGTATAACGATGACCTCAACTATGAGTTATCCGACACTGCACGACAAACTCGGCTGTTAAAACGACGAGTTATTCGCCTAGAGCGCAAAGACAAAGAAGATTGAATATCTTCCGCATCCTATTTCGATCGATCTCGCACCAATCCCGATTGGTGCTTTTTTAGTGAGTGATGAATCACCAGATCCCTAGTGCTTCGTCGTTCTCGAAGAAAAGCGCGCCGCTAGACGGTCGATTCTAAAACCCTACCGCTTCGCTTGGTAAAAGCGAGGAGTAGCTGCTTTCGCCACCACCTCTAATCTCAATTAAGCGCATCAGTCTCAACAACTGGTGCTTTTTTTGTGCCTTCATCCACCTCATCATAAGAAATTCATGACCACTACTACTAGTCGATATCTCACCGACGCATTACCAGCCACCGATTTCTCCTATCCTTACGCACAAGCGTTGCGCGGCGAAAATCCCGCCCAGTACGGTTATTTTGTACCTCTGAGTCAAGCTGAGAAAGCTGGCTGGAAGAACCTCGAAGGTACCGAAATGACCGAGTACGCTTACAACAGTGGGCAAACCGAAGTCGGGATCTTGCTCCAGAAACCTCGGATGATCCTCACTCCCATCTGTCAATTGGGGGCATTCGATCGCCAAGCCAGTCAAACCGAGCAAACTCTCGTCGTACTGGGTGAATGGGATCGCGCCAAGCACAGTAAAGATCCTAACGCTGGCAACTTCCAAATCTTCTTGGTAATGTTTATGGACGCTAACAAGCAGCCACTGCAAGATATTCCCCTCCGACTGTTCGCCAAGGGTTCCCACCAAGCGACTTTATCGATCGAGTGGCAGAAGTTTTGTACCTCAGTGGCGCGTTGTCAGGCTGAAGCAAACCAGACTTTATTCCGCCCTAAAAATGAAGTTTTCAATGCCCTGTGCCTCTTTGCGCCGATTATCGTTCGCAAATCTGTCGGCGATAAAGTCAAATCCCCTGCCTGTTATATCGATGGCTACGTCCATCCAACTGTTCTGAATTGGCAGGATTTCTATATGGGCACTGACGAACGGCTTGCCGATGCCATTATTGATATCCTCAATCCTCGATCGCGCTCATTGCTCTCACCACCTACGGCTGGGACGATTATGCTGGCACCCGCTCCAGAGCTTGTCACACCAGCCGCAGTAACTGCTGCTACTCCCTCAGTAGAAGATAACAGCAATGCGATCGATGTAGCTTCATCCCCCGTAGCTGAAGAATTAGCACCCGTACCAACTATTCCTACCACTCCGGTTGCGACTAAGACTAAACCAGCACCTGAACCGGAATATATCGATCCGCCTGAGTTTGAGGACGATGATGAATTTGAGGACGATGAGGTTGAAGAGGATAAAATCCCCTTTTAACTAATGCCCCAACCAATCGTTCTCGCTGACTATAAGGAGGCTTTGACACCTTACCGCCGCTACCGAGAACGCTATTACTGTCCTGTTTGCAACTGGCACAATCTTACTTTCTCACCCACAGGTGCCTGGATGTGTTGGAACGAACCTACCAGAGAACATCGGGTTGAGATTATGGCTCGAATAGTACCAAACTTTAAACAGTTCGCCAGTAGAGTCAAGTCAGAATCTTGCCCTGTCATCATCCCCCGCATTCATCCCGCTCAACTCCACTCTCCCTTGATGAAAGATGACAGGTTAGCTGAAACGGTTAGGGGACGGACAGTTTATTGGTATTCCGACAAGCAAAGGGTAGTTCGGATCGATTATCGCATTGACAAGGTTATTTTCCCTCAATCCTTTAACGGTAAGGAATGGCTGGACGGTGCTGGGTTGAGTTCTTGGCCACCCTATGGACTATCCAGGTTACTTCCTTATCCAGGCAAGATTAACCTCGTCCTGGTGGTAGAGGGTCAAAAGTCTGTCGAAATCGCCCACCGTCGCGGCATCCCCTCTCTGTGTTTGGAATCTGGTGACTATTCCAATCGAACCGCTTTCGATAAGCTCCGAGTGGTTAAAGAGCGGCTGGGGCGTGTCTTGTTGGTGGTGTTACCAGATTACGATCTCGCTGGTACTTATAAAGCAGAACGGATTGTCCATACTGCTCGGTATTTCTCATTGCCAACTTTATTGCTCGATCCTCTGCAAATTGAGTCGAATCTGAAAGTTGCTGATGATATCGAGCAAATGCCGAGTCTTGATGCCGATCGATTCATGGAAATTGTCAAACGAATGCTTTCTCTGCCTTAAACAAGAAGAAAGCAAGTCCGTAGACCCGCCATCTTCTTGTTTGCGAGTGATTTTGTCTTTCCCAAAATTACTCACTTATCCAATTATTTACAAGCAGTTTAAAAAGTACATGAATGCCTTCATTATATCAGTTTCGGTTGCTGAAAATATCAGTGAAATAACTGAATTCTCCAGTCTTGCCGATGAAGAACAACAGCTAGCACACCAAGAACAGTTAATGCTCGATCGAGAGATTTATTACCAAGATTCTCCGTACTAATCGCTTTGGATATGTGCTGCAAAGCCCACGCCAGCTTTGTGGTTTTTTGTCAACCACTATCATGTTGTAAAATTATGACCCCTCAATCAAAGCTCAAATTCGGAACTTATAGTGTCGAAGCATCAGTACAAGTCGAGGATAGCTTGGATTTGGAAGACCATTTCACTAAAAAAGAATGGGACAAAATGAAACCGCGAGAACAAGAGAGGGTCTTCAGGATCGAGTATGCTAGTGTAGCAGATGATACAGTTTAAGCAAGATGCAGCCATTATTTACTCAGTTATTAAAACTAGACGGTATAGCAGTTGAAGATTACTACGATCTAGGCGAAGAAATAGTCTTGACAGTAGAGGCAGAAACAAACAGTGCAATCTGTCCAAGGTGTGGTCAAACAAGCAAGAATACACATGAGAATCACGTAACGTCTCAATAAGCCCTGGTAAATCAGGGGGTTGCAAAAAGAGCGAAAATCTGGTTTAACAGAGAGATGAGTATAAACAGCGATACTAGCCCAGCCCAAACAAATACCTCAGAGACGGAGGTAGAAGGTTTGCGGCGACTGGTAGAGGAACAGAGAAAGCTGATTGAAAAGATATACAAGCAACTGGGAAATCAGAAAACAAGAATAGAACAACTAGAAGCAGAACTGCTGGCAAAGAAGAAACTAAAAGGAAAGCCACAATTAAGTGCCAGTCTGCTAAATCAGCGAGAACCGAAAGAGCCAAAATCGGATAAAAGAGCAGGTTCAGCAAAGGAAAGCAAAAAATCAAGCTTGGAGATCGACGAAGAAATATCGATCCAGCCTGAGAATATTCCTGAAAATGCTAAATTTAATGGGTATCGGAGTTACGATGTACAAGAACTAATAATTAAGCGACATAACATTCGATTTCAGCTAGCAGAGTACATCACAGGTGATGGAAAAACGGTAGTGGGAGAGTTGCCCCAAGAATATCAGGGAAGGCACTATGGGCCAGGATTGGTATGCTATGTAATGTATCAGCATTATCAGTGCAGAGTGCCACAACCATTAATTTATGAGCAACTCCGAGAATGGGGAATAAATATTTCAGTAGGACAAGTAAATCGGCTCTTGAATGAAGAGCATCAAATATTTGAGCAGGAACAACAGCAAGTATTAAGAGCAGGGCTAGAAACAGCAACATACATTCATACGGATGATACTGGAGCAAGACACAATGGCAAGAATGGATATTGTACAGTAGTTGGAAATGATGACTTTGCTTATTTCCACAGTAGTAATTCTAAGAGTCGAGAAAACTTTTTAGAAATATTACAAGCAGGGGAGCGAAAATATGTACTGAATGAAGATGCCAAGACATATCTGGATAACTATCAGCTCCCGCAGAAAAATCTGATTGAGGTCGATTTTTCGGAGCGGCCATTAGCAGTTAAAAAAGAAGAATGGCATGAGCATCTATTGTCTCAAGGAATAACTAGTATAAAAACAGTAAGAGTAATAACTGAAGCAGCACTGATAGGTGGTTTGAGCATAGAAGGAAGACGGGAACCATTGATAATTTTGAGTGATGGGGCGGGACAATTCAATGTAATGCAGCATGGATTATGCTGGGTTCATATTGAGAGAGGTCTGAGAAAATTGGAAGGTGATGGCGAGCAAGAGCGAGAGAATATTGTCGAAATGCAAGGATTGTTGTGGGACTACTATCAAGAATTAAAACAGTATCAACAGCAGCCCAGTCAAGAGATTTCATTAAGTTTGCAGGATAAATTTGATGAGATATTTGGGCGATGTTATATCCAGCATGGGCTATTAAATAATGTCCTTAATCAAATCAGGAATCATAAGATTGAACTATTACAGGTACTAGATTGCCCAGAATTACCCTTACATAACAATGCGGCAGAAACCGATATTAGAGAATATGTCACCCGTCGGAAAATTAGTGGTGGCACACGCTCTGAACTAGGCAGAAAAGGTAAGACCTCAATAAACGCTGGCAGCCAAAAAGATGGTTGTGACAAAGACACCCCATGAATATACTGTTCGGTGATAATTGCCGAAAAAATCTAAATCGGAGGAGGCATCTTCGCCGCAGCTTTAGCCCGAATCACATCAGATAATGATAGTACTTGCTCCGAACCATGTAATCTAGATGTGAGATAATTCCAAAACGAAATT
>CBDFFK010000001.1:0-153617 GCA_965246735.1 Chamaesiphon sp. | reverse complement strand
CATCACCTCGATCGAGTCGAGTATAAAATTTACGGTTTAGAATACAACTACTGTGCTTGTGATAATGTATGAAGGGCAAGTGCGAGATTTGATCGACGTGACAGAGATCGACATTGAGAGAGTATGGCAAACCAACATCACTTAGAAATTCTTCATCAGGGTGCAGTTAAGTGGAATCAATGGCGATACAAACAACTTGAAATTATTCCCGATCTCAGAGGTGCCATTCTCAATAATGCCAATCTCAGTGGTATCAATCTCAGTTATGCCAAGCTCAGTTATGCCAAGCTCATTGGGTAAGACCTCAATAAACGCTGGCAGCCAAAAAGATGGTTGTGACAAAGACACCCCATGAATATACTGTTCGGTGATAATTGCCGAAAAAATCTAAATCGGAGGAGGCATCTTCGCCGCAGCTTTAGCCCGAATCACATCAGATAATGATAGTACTTGCTCCGAACCATGTAATCTAGATGTGAGATAATTCCAAAACGAAATTCCTAACTTTCGGCAAGTCTTTTTCAAGCCAACGAATGTATCTCTAGCTTTTCTGCCTAGTTCAGAGCGTGTGCCACCACTAATTTTCCGACGGGTGACATATTCTCTAATATCGGTTTCTGCCGCATTGTTATGTAAGGGTAATTCTGGGCAATCTAGTACCTGTAATAGTTCAATCTTATGATTCCTGATTTGATTAAGGACATTATTTAATAGCCCATGCTGGATATAACATCGCCCAAATATCTCATCAAATTTATCCTGCAAACTTAATGAAATCTCTTGACTGGGCTGCTGTTGATACTGTTTTAATTCTTGATAGTAGTCCCACAACAATCCTTGCATTTCGACAATATTCTCTCGCTCTTGCTCGCCATCACCTTCCAATTTTCTCAGACCTCTCTCAATATGAACCCAGCATAATCCATGCTGCATTACATTGAATTGTCCCGCCCCATCACTCAAAATTATCAATGGTTCCCGTCTTCCTTCTATGCTCAAACCACCTATCAGTGCTGCTTCAGTTATTACTCTTACTGTTTTTATACTAGTTATTCCTTGAGACAATAGATGCTCATGCCATTCTTCTTTTTTAACTGCTAATGGCCGCTCCGAAAAATCGACCTCAATCAGATTTTTCTGCGGGAGCTGATAGTTATCCAGATATGTCTTGGCATCTTCATTCAGTACATATTTTCGCTCCCCTGCTTGTAATATTTCTAAAAAGTTTTCTCGACTCTTAGAATTACTACTGTGGAAATAAGCAAAGTCATCATTTCCAACTACTGTACAATATCCATTCTTGCCATTGTGTCTTGCTCCAGTATCATCCGTATGAATGTATGTTGCTGTTTCTAGCCCTGCTCTTAATACTTGCTGTTGTTCCTGCTCAAATATTTGATGCTCTTCATTCAAGAGCCGATTTACTTGTCCTACTGAAATATTTATTCCCCATTCTCGGAGTTGCTCATAAATTAATGGTTGTGGCACTCTGCACTGATAATGCTGATACATTACATAGCATACCAATCCTGGCCCATAGTGCCTTCCCTGATATTCTTGGGGCAACTCTCCCACTACCGTTTTTCCATCACCTGTGATGTACTCTGCTAGCTGAAATCGAATGTTATGTCGCTTAATTATTAGTTCTTGTACATCGTAACTCCGATACCCATTAAATTTAGCATTTTCAGGAATATTCTCAGGCTGGATCGATATTTCTTCGTCGATCTCCAAGCTTGATTTTTTGCTTTCCTTTGCTGAACCTGCTCTTTTATCCGATTTTGGCTCTTTCGGTTCTCGCTGATTTAGCAGACTGGCACTTAATTGTGGCTTTCCTTTTAGTTTCTTCTTTGCCAGCAGTTCTGCTTCTAGTTGTTCTATTCTTGTTTTCTGATTTCCCAGTTGCTTGTATATCTTTTCAATCAGCTTTCTCTGTTCCTCTACCAGTCGCCGCAAACCTTCTACCTCCGTCTCTGAGGTATTTGTTTGGGCTGGGCTAGTATCGCTGTTTATACTCATCTCTCTGTTAAACCAGATTTTCGCTCTTTTTGCAACCCCCTGATTTACCAGGGCTTATTGAGACGTTACCTCATTGATGCCAATCTCATTGGTTCCAGTCTCACAGGTGCCGATCTCATAGCTGCCGATCTCAATTGTGCTAATTTCAGTGGTGCCAAGCTCAGTTATGCCAATCTCTGTAGTGCCAATCTCAGTGGTGCCAATCTCAGCGATGCCATGCTTGCTGCTACTCAAGCCTTGGCAACTAATTTTAAAGGAGCAATCTTGACCGGAGCTTGTATTGAATACTGGAATATCAACAGCTATACCAAACTAGACGAAATCATCTGTGATTACGTTTATCAAAAAAATAACCAACAAGAACGCCGCCCTAGTAGTGGTAGATTTAAACCTGGAGATTTTACCCGACTCTATCAACGCGCGATCGAAACCTTAGATTTAATCTTTCAGGATGGAATTGACTGGAAATCCTTTGCTGTCACATTGCAAACACTCAATACCGAGCAAAAGCTAAATATTGAAGGCGAAAATAACCAATTATCCGTTCGAGCGATCGAAAATCGGGATGATGGTAGCTTTGTGATTCGGGTAGATGTACCTAAATCGATCGACAAAGCCGAAATTGAAGCAGAATTTAGGCAAAAATACGAAATACAACTAATCGACCAAGCAGAACAATATCGACAACAACTTCAGGCAAAAGATCGGGATATCGAATGGCATCGCCAACAAAATACTAACCTTACAGATGCTATTGTTACATTGGCGAATAGACCTATTACACTTAATAATCACTTTATGCCAACTAACGAATCAAAAGGCGATACTTACAACCAAAGCAATATGGGCATCGGTCATGTCAGCGGCGGAGAGTTCAAAGATAATAAAATTGCTGGCACCATTTACGAAGCACCCAATCCCAGTCTTGTTGATGCTGCTGCGGAAATTAGGGATTTACTTACCGAACTCGAAAAATCCTATCCTACTACCACCACGATCGAGCAAATGACGATCGCAACAGAAGCAATTAAACGCATCGAAGCCAATCCAAACCAGAAAAAACGAATTGTTAACGCGCTAAAGTCGGGTGGAGTGGCAGCATTTGAAAAAGTCTTAGATAATCCTCTTGGGACATTTATGAAAGGTGCTTGGGAAGGTTGGGAAAAAGAATCATAGATTCAGCAGTTATAGTTGAGGTAGTCTCGATCGAATCTAGCATAACACCAGCGGTAGTTGGACTGTGACGATCGATCCCGCCCCCTCTCCCGACTCAATTCCCAACTCGCCATCGTGAGCTTCGACAATCCGTTTAACGATCGCTAAACCCAACCCCGTGCCACTGGCTTTAGTTGTGAAAAAAGGCTTCGTTAGTTGTGGCAAAATGTCAGCCGGAATCGGCTTACCACCATTATGAATTGAAATGCAAATTCGCCGATCTTCACTCTTGTTAATGCTAATTGAGATCGCCTCACCTGTACTTACTGCTTCACAAGCATTGGTGATTAAATTAATTAATACCTGCTTCAATTTATCTCGATCGGCTAAAATATTTACGGGTGTTGTATTCGCACTAAAGTTTAGATGTTTTCCCGCAGCTACAGGGATAGTTTGCAAGATATTTAATGTTTCGGTGATGAAACTATTTAGCTCGATCTCAGATCGATCGAGTGTATATGGTCGAGAATAGAGCAAAATTTGACTCAGTAAGCGTTCCAAGCGATCGGCTTCATCTAAAGATAGATTCAGGTATTCTTGAAATCGATCGGCAAGTTGCAGCTTTTTAAAGGCATTTAGAGCCATCATAATCGTCGTTAGAGGATTTCGTACCTCATGGACGATCGTGGCTGCTAGTTCGCCAATTTCGGCTAGTTTGGCTAAGGCTTTTTCGGCTTCTTTGAGCAACGTAATATCGGATGCCACTGCTAACAGGCATGACTCACCCTCTAAGTCGATTGTTTCGGCTGACAAAAGTGCGGGGAAAATTTCACCCGATTTGCGGCGCAACCAAACTTCGAGATTTCTAACTGTACTTTGGGATTGTAACTGTTTGGAGATTGCATCGCGATCGGCCAGATTCACCCAAATCGCCAAATCCATGTCGCTGTGCCCGATTGTCTCAGCACGAGAATAACCCAACATCTGCAAACATCGATCGTTGATTTCGATGTAGGTACCATCATAGAGATTACTAATTGCAATGGCATCTGGAGAAGAGCGAAAGGCGGTGGCGAACTTGATTTCAGAAGCACGCAGGGCATCTTCTATCTGCAAGCGTTCCATCTCTGCGGCGGCGCGGGAGGCAAAGATTTCGAGAATTGCCTGATTGCGCTCGGTTGTCTCCATCGACTTATCATCGATGACAGCTAGATGCCCCAACAATTCGCCCGTCGAAGTTAGCAATGGGATTCCGGCATAGCTTTGTGCTTCCATCGCCGCCAATTCATCTTTTTCTTCAGGAAATAGGGTTTGAAGCTGTGTGGGAAAACATTGATAACTGTTACTGTTGATAATTCGTTCGCAGGGCGTACCGTGTAAATTGTACTCAAACTCATCCCCAAATTCATTTCCCTGCCAGAAGGCAAAGCTGCGAACGCGGGTGGGCGGCGCATCTAGACATTCGCTGATGAAGGCATAACGAACATCAAGAGCTTGCGCCAAGGAACGAACTAGCGATCGAAAGAAATCTACACCTGTAGCTGAAACCGTTCCTTCGACGATCGATCTGAGGATTTGCTCGGATTTTTCACGCTCTAAAATTTCCGACTGAAGCCGATCGATCGCGACGATCATCAATTCTACTAATACTCGATCTACCACGATTTATGCTCCAAAACAATCGATCTTTAGATCGTTAATATTCTCTTTTATTTCGGGAAGACGATCGAAAACTCGCTACCTTCACCGACTGTCGATCGTACCGTAATTTTACCACCCATTCCTTCTACCAAGGTTTTGGCGATCGCTAATCCCAATCCATATCCGCCAGTCGTGCGGGCGCGATCTTCATCAACTCGATAAAAGCGTTCAAAAATCCGCCCCCGATCCTGAAGGGGAATCCCAATGCCGCGATCTCGTACCCGAATTACTGCCTGTTTATCAATGCTTTCGATAATTAGATCGATCGGTTGTGCTGGTTCAGAATATTTAATTGCATTGTCAATTAGGTTAATTAATACCTGCTTTAAGCGATCGCGATCGACGATTGCTTTAATATTTTCGGTTGCTTCAACTCGGATCGATCGTTCTCCCCATTGCTCGGTTGTAACAGCAACTTCTTGCACCAGTTCATTCAATAACAATGGTTCGAGATGATAGCGAGTATAACCACTATCTGCTCGTGCCAAATCGAGTAAATCCTGAAGCAATTGAATGGTGCGATCTGCCTCTGCTCCGGCTGTTTCAAGAGCTTCACGTTGATAGTCATTGAGGTTATTCCCTCGACGCAGCAAGCTCTGTAAATAACCTGATACCACCGTTAATGGCGTGCGTAATTCATGGGAAATATTGCCGATAAATTGCCGCTGTTGTTCCCAAGCATCCCCCAGCCGCGACAGCATCATATTAAAAGTTTGGGCTAATTCCTTAACTTCAGTTGGTGCATGGTTGAGTTGCAATTGGGCATTATTGAGATCCGCTGCGGAAATCGCTCCCGCCATCCGGCTCATCTCTTGTAACGGTTGGAGCGATCGCCGAATTCGCATGGCGATCGCCAGGATAGTAGCCAGAGTTGCTAAAATGCAAACAGCAGTTAGACCTTGGATCGCCGCAATTAGTTGATGTTGCTCGGCGGTGATATCCTGTGCCATGTAAACCTTGCCCAGTGGCTTGTTTTTCGTCGTTACGTCCCCACGATACAAAATCATATATCGATCGCCAACCTGGTAGACTTGGGGCTTGAGGGGCATCTCACCGCTCGACATTAGTTCGGCTGTCACCTCGCTGGATTTAGCCAGAGTCATCGTGCCATCCGTACTTTTAAACCAAATTGCCAATCCAGGTACCGAGACATTATCGATCGTTTTTTGCAGCCCCTCAGCAACTGGTAGCATATCACTATAAAGTTCGACATCACGAGGAAACCGATTGGCAATGTACTCGACTTGTTGGGTATGAGTCGTAATTAAAAGCTGTTGCATTTTCCAACTCGTCCACGCAGCAACGCTACTCAAGCCCAGAATTGAGAGTAGAGAAATTTCTAAAGTCAGTCGAAATTGGAGCGAAGCGGGGTCGAGATGCCGCTGTCTAATTTGGCGGAACGTCTCCTTGAGTTTAGCGATAGGTTGCATTAAAAAATCCTGTGGAGCCGTTCCTGCAAGCGATTCGAGCATCATCTTTATTTACTGTAGTCTAAAGACTTGCGATCGTCATGAGGCGAACCTAATAGCAGCATTAATTTTTGCTGAGAAACACCAGATTTCGGCAGAAAGTAATCTCATCAATTTTTTTAGGATGGTTGCTGTCTCTCGGTTGTGAATGATTTAGTGCTCAATATTGGCTGAGAAATTACCACAGATTTTGCTACCAAATTATTAATCGTTTTCTCTGGGGAAACTCAGGTTGTGAGTTTAGAATCTGGATATGTTTGCAGTCGTTGGCGGTAGCGGAGCGTTTGCGTTTGCAATAGCCTCTCGATACGAGAATCGTTAACGCTATTGACTACCATTATTATCCATACTTACGATGTCTTCTTTCCCCCAACGACTGACGAAATTAACCTCGCGCATCCCTGGACACATTTATCTGTGGTTGGCAATCCCGATCTTCGGATCTTCTAGTGCTGTCACGCGCAAGGTTACCGAAATTGGTGCCCAGAATTTAGTAGATGGACACAATCCGATTTCTTACTGCAATGTCTTGTTTGTGGGCAATCTTTGTGCCCTATTTGTGCTAATTGCGATCCACGGCAAACAGTTAAACCGCAACACTTTGAAGCAAATATCAGGGCGGGAATGGATCGGTTTAGTTGTTGTCGCGATCTTGGCGGGTGCATTGGCTCCAGGCTTGATTTTTCAAGCATTATCATTGACTCCAGTTACAAATGTATTGCTGCTCGGTCGCTTGGAACCGCCCTTGACACTGGCATTATCGATTTGGCTACTACACGATCGACTCAATCGCTGGGAAGTGCTGGGATCGATCGTCGCTTTTACTGGTGTTGTCTTGACGATCGTGCTTCAGCCTACAGTTTCGAAGATGATTCCAGTCGCTGGATTTCAGGTGGGGAGGGGGGAATTAATGACGGTGTTAGGGGCGATCTGTTTATCCATTGCCACAATCGTCGTCAAAAAGTATCTCACCAATGTGCCATTAGGCATTAATAACACCGTGCGAACTGGAGTAGGCACGATCGTCTATTTGTGCTTGGCATTATCGATGTATGGTTACAAGCATTTTATGGATGTGCTGTCACCGTTTCTCTGGCAATGGATGCTAGTTTACAGCACGGTGATTGTCGTAATCGGACAATCTTTGTGGAATAAGGGCTTTCGGATTTCATCGATCGCCACTGCGTCGCTGATTGGTTCATTTGCGCCGATTGTTGGCATTTTAGCCGCCTATTTAATTTTGGGCGAAGTACCCACCCACGCTCAATATATCGGAGGTGTTGTAATTGTGGTAGGTCTATTTTTAGGTCAATTGGGAATTAAAGCCAGAACCAATCGCCTAAAAAGTATTGGGATTAGTTCTATGGAAACAGAGCAGGAAATCGAAGGAAAAATGGGGTTTAAAGGAATATAGTTCGATTCGATCGTGAATAAATAACTGGATGTTGAATCTAATTATCAATCTAATTTGCATTCAGTATATCAACCTAATTAATTAAAGATTATGCCTTCCTCTTTACAACGACGGAAATTTCTAACTTACTTGGGATTGGGAACACTTGGCTGGCAAGCAGCTAGTTTCGCTAGTCGTCCATCTACAGCACCAATCGTCACACCTGAATCCAAAATTATTACTTCTGAAACAATTGCCAGATCGCCGAATCAATTGCCAGAATTTCAAGGAATCAGCGAATGGCTGAATTCAGCCTCACCCATAACGACTAAAGATTTACTCGGTAAAGTAGTTTTAGTGCAAATTTGGACGTTAGGTTGTATCAATTGTCAACGGACATTACCTTATGTGACTAGTTGGCATAAAAAGTATGCAGCTAAAGGCTTACAAACAATTGGTATTCACACGCCAGAGTTTGCATTCGAGCGCGACAGTAAAAATATTCGTCGGGCGATGACTAAATATGGGATTACTTACCCCGTCGGCGTAGATAATAACTTTCAAACTTGGAAAGCATATAAAAATGAATATTGGCCGCATTTATTTTTAGCAGATCGTCAGGGCATCATTCGTTATGACCATATCGGTGAAGGAGCCTATGATGAAACTGATGCGAAAATTCGGCAATTATTGGGACAGGCGGCATGAATGAAATTTCACCTATCACCTTCGGTTTCGCCCTCGGTGGCGGATTGTTAACCATTCTCTCGCCCTGCGTCTTGCCAGTTATACCATTAGTGTTGGGTCGATCGTTCAAATCCCATCGACTCGGCCCAGTGATGCTGGTATTAGGTTTAGTTAGCGGTTTTGCCGTCATCGGTAGTCTGCTGGGTGTGGCGAGTTCCTGGTTTGTCGGTTTTGCCAATTTGTTACGCAATGTGGCAGTAGGCTTGTTGTTTGGCTTGGGATTACTTGCCATTTTCCCCAAATGGAGCTACTGGATGATGAGTTATGTGCAATTCGGTAAAGCTTGGGAACCAAAGACACCAAGCTTGTGGAGCGAATTTTGGGTCGGTACGCAATTGGGACTACTCTGGACACCCTGCGCGGGGCCAGCATTGGGCAGTATTTTAGTCCTAGCAGCCGTCAAACATGAGGTTTTAGGTGCGCTGGCATTATTAACTGTCTACGGCTTAGGGGCAGGAATTCCGCTGCTGGCGATCGCCTATAGCAGTCGTTATATCAGTAGCTCTTCGCGGCGATTGTTGCCCTATATAGCAACATTACAACGGGTTGGGGGGATACTAATGTCAGGAACGGCGATCGCGATCTTACTAGGTTGGGATGTGGAAATTCAACTATGGCTTGCTCCTTTGTTTCCCAAGCTTCCCCTTTGATTAAGTAATAAGTAATAACAAGATATTTAGTATGAATAATAAACAACAAAAACAATCTCCGCCCGTTCCGCCGCAGACAAATTTCGTTAAAATTCTTCACGGGTTAATTATTGTCAGTCTATTTATCATGATTGGTAGTGGTTTGCAGATCTACAATGCTACGCCAGTATTTGGTGGCAAAAGTGGTTGGCCATTTCCGAAGTGGATGACTTTAGGCGGTTGGTTAGCTGGGGGGGAGAAATTGGCACTTTGCAACTATGTGGGTATTTGCTTTTACTTTACTAATTTATGGCATCTATATTTTTATCACCCAGCGATGGAAAAGAAAGTTTGTTTCTGGGCAAGATCTTAAAGCATTGAAAGTTGGGCAGAATCCCAAACGACGTATTTATGCTTGGCATCGGATTATTTATACAGGAATTATCCCTGTGCTGTTGATGGCACTCGTATCGGGATTGGCAATGTATAAACCCGCTCAATTTCATTGGCTATCTTGGTTATTTATCAATTGGCAGACTTTACGCACGATCCATTTTTTGACTGTGCCAATTTCGCTACTATTTGTTTTGGTGCATATCATCATGGGAATTAGAGCTGGTGGATTGAGATTGACTCGATCGATGTTTCAACCCTGAGAATTTATATTTATTTTATTCCACTATTCATTATCTACTAATTAAATGAATCGTATTAAACTCCCCGCTCACCTCAATCGCCGCCAAGTTATTCAACTCTTGGGTATGTCTGGTATGGGTTATCTACTCAATAGTTGCAGTAGCCAACTTACTACTCAAGTCGGCGATCTAACAGAACCATTGAATCAATCATTTGGGGAATTACTGGTTAAACCCCAACAGCTTATTCCTGAGTTTGCTAAAAGTGCGATCGATCCCAAAGCCCTCCTGCTCAATAGCTATGACGGTACCCCTGAGATCGACTCTGATAAATATACATTAACTATTGATGGCGAAGTAAAATTCCCGATGGAACTGGATTTAAAAGCATTGCAAAAACTGCCCCAGACATCGATCGTTATGCAACACGTCTGCGTCGAAGGTTGGGCGGCGATCGTGCAGTGGGGTGGGTTCAGATTGCGCGATCTAGCTAAAATGGTACAGCCGAAAGATAGTGCTAGATATGTTTTATTTCAGTCAGCAGATAAATATACTGAAAGTTGGGATCTTGCCTCCGCATTGCATCCTCAAACTATCCTTGCCGATCTAATGAATGGACAACCGCTACCTGCCGAAAATGGTGCGCCCTTACGTCTGGCTACACCGATTAAATTGGGCTATAAACTATCTAAATGGGTAACGAAAGTAAGCTTTGTCAGCCAAATTCCTAAAGGTGGTAAAGGCTATTGGGAAGAGCAAGGTTATGAATGGTTTGGAGGTATTTAGCTGGTATTGAGTTAAGTAGGTAAAAATAGTTAAGTCGGTAAAAATATTGATAAGATCGAAAATCGAGATAGTAGGAAGCATCAACTATCTCGATTTTTGGTGGGGAAAATTGATAAGGCAGAGATATTGCAACCATGTATATACAAATTTTCCTACGCTCATAAATCAATCGAGCTGTACACTCCGTGTTATTTCTCTTGACGATCGCCTCTAAATTTGACCAAGCAGTATCCGTCAGGCGTATCGATCTCAAATGTTTGGATTCTGTTCGTTCCTACCAAATATTACTGAGAATTAGCTGAGAACTGACTGAAAGATCTAGATCCAAAAATTCAGGGAACTATTAGTCTCCGTTCAGGTGTGGTTCAATCCTAACTGCGATTCTATAAGTAATCGCTCTTACACCTCTTACCACTCAAAATTAGGATTGATAATCATGAAACTAACTTCTCTTCTCGCTGCAACGATCGTCAGTGGTGGCATGGCAATTTCGCTAGCTTCCTTACCAACATTTAACCCTAATTCTTTCCAAGCATCCGCCCAAAGCATGAGCGCAAGCCAAAGTGAAAGCCAAGGCAAGATCGACCAAATTCTGGCTGTCAAAGGTAAGCCTGGAAGTGGAGATTTACTTCGCAAACTGTATGAAAAAGACCTCACTCCAATTGGGATTCAAGCAGGTGGAGCAGGTATGGTAGTTAGCTTGTACAGCAAGAAAGATAATACTACACTTTCTTTATGCACGGTCTATGATGTAGTTGTTGCAGCGAGAAAAGGTCGGATTGCTAAGTTTAAGCCAAGTGAAGTTAAATAACCTAAGTTGCTACCCATAACCTCAGCGTTTATAAACCGCTGCTCGTAATGCAAAGTCCGCCTTCGCGGGCTTTGCAACAGTAGCCGCGACTTTAGTCGCAGGGAAAGATTAGGTAGCTTAACTTAATCCTTATGCCTAATCAAAGTAGAATTCAACAAAATCATTGCCAAATTAACTCGACTGTTATCGAGAGGCTAGGCCAACGAGGACTAAACTAATGATAAAAAATATTAGAGAAATATCCAATCCCATTCTCAGAGCGGTTGTTGCTGGCATCTTTCTAAGCAGTTTAGTCACGATTCCGGCTGCACTTGCAGTTCAGTTAGCGAAGTCTCCAAAAGATTCTAATATGGAATCTAACAGTAAATTAGCCGTCTACGCCTCTCTAGCAAGTACTGCGATTGGTGCCGCAATCGGTTTGGGTGCAGGGAAACGCAAGGATGAGCGCGATCGATTACCTGACGATCCGCTAGCGCGAATGAATGATGCAATTGAGATCGAATCTTCACATAATGGATGGACTGATTGGCGGAAATTTATCGTCATGCGAAAAGTACAAGAAAGTGATGGGATTACATCTTTCTATTTACATCCTGAAGATAATGGGGCAATTCCTGATTTTAGCCCCGGACAATTTTTGACGCTCAAGCTTGATATTCCTGGACAATTGAAACCAGTAATTCGGACTTATTCACTGTCCGATTACGATCGATCGGCGATGAATTATCGGCTATCAATTAAGCGAGAACCCGCTCCAGCCGATCTGAATGTTTTGCCCGGTATTGCATCCAACTTTATGCACGACAGCATTCAGGAAGATTCCATAATTTGGGTAAAACCTCCGGCTGGCAAGTTTGTACTCGATGTTGATAGTTCTAAACCTGCGGTATTAATCAGTAATGGTGTGGGAATTACACCGATGATTGCGATGGCAAAAGCGGTGGTTCGGCTCAATCCATTACGACAGATCTGGTTTTTACACGGTGCTAGAGATGGCAATGCTCATGCTTTTCGTGATGAAATCAATGCGCTCAGTGCAAGTCATTCTAATTTACACGTTATCTACTGTTATAGCCGACCGACAGCCACAGATACCGGAAAATATCACCAGCAAGGATATGTCGATTCAGCGTTAATTCAAAATATCGTTGCACCAGAAATACAGAAATTATGTGGTTCTACGGAAGCAGATTATTTCTTATGTGGTTCGCCATCATTTATGGACGCGCTCAGAAATGGATTGAGAACGTGGGGAGTACCCGATCGAAATGTGCTGTTTGAATCCTTCGCCAAGGCAATGCCAAAAGCAGCGAAATCGGTTCAAAATATCACGACATCAACTAGCAATGTTCAGGAAATTGTCTTTAGTAAATCGGGTAAAACTCACACTTGGAATCCCGATGATGGCACCCTATTAGACTTTGCCGAAGCAAATGGTCTTAATCCTGATTATAGCTGTCGTGCGGGGGTTTGCGGTACTTGTATGTGCAAGATTTCTGAGGGAGAGGTGGAGTATCAAGAATCGCCATCAGCTAGTGTCGATCCTGGTTCAGTGCTGATTTGTATTTCTAAACCCAAAACAGCAAGAGTCGTTCTCGATCTCTAAATTTATCTGTTCGGGGAATTGTTCCTAATGATTAAAAACGTCATTGTATATGGGATCGAGGCTATATGTTTGGGGATCTTTATGGTTGTTGCAACTCTAGCGACAACTGCGTTTGAACTGCCGACTTCGCCACTTCATCAAGCAATTACCGATCCATTATTCCGTCGCTTGTTCATTGGTATTGCAATGGGGTTAACTGCGATTTCGATTATCTATTCCCCTTGGGGTAAGCGATCGGGCGCACATCTCAATCCGGCGGTGACATTAACCTTTTGGCGGCTCAAGAAAATTCGGACTATTGATGCGGGATTTTATATTTTAGCTCAATGCCTGGGTGGCGTTTCGGGGATTTGGTTGGCAGGATTATTAATTGGGAGATCGATCGCCGATCCTGCCATTAACTATATTGTGACAGTTCCTGGAATGGCGGGAGAGTTGGGAGCTTTTGCGGCTGAATTTATTATTTCTTTTGGATTGATGACTTTAGTATTGCAAGTATCAAATCGTCCTCATTTATCACAATTAACCGGACTATTCTGCGGCATTTTAATCGCGATTTATATCACATTTGCTGCACCATTTTCAGGTATGAGTATGAATCCCGCCCGTAGTTTAGCTTCGGCTTTACCTGCCCATGTATGGTCTGGCTTTTGGATCTATTGCATCGCACCACCCTTGGGGATGCAAGCAGCAGCAGCAGTCTATTTACGCAGCGGTCAAAGGAAGACACAAATCCAAATTTGCAGTAAACTTTGTCCGAACAATACGACTGAGTGCATCAGCCCAACTTGTTGTCAAAAGCGTTGAAAATTCAAATTCAATCATTAAACTCACAATAAATATTATGAAACTGAACGAAAAAATTGCATTAGTTACTGGTAGCAGTGGTGGTATCGGTCAAGGTATTGCGATTCGATTAGCACAGGAAGGAGCTAAAGTTGTCGTTAATTATCGTTCTAATCCTGAAGGTGCAGAACAAACATTGAAAGCAATTAAAGCGATCGATGGTGAATGTATGATGGCTGAGGGATTCTGTGATTATAATCGGGGTTATGCGATCGGTGCAGATTTGGGCATGGTTGATGATGTCCAGAGATTAATTGCCGAAAGTATCGAGCATTTTGGCACGATTGATATTCTGGTTAATAATGCTGGCATCGAAAAACATGCTAACTTTTGGGATGTGACGGAGCAGGATTTTGATGCAGTTATGAACATCAATTTTAAGGGAGTTTTCTTTGCTACTCAGTCCTTTATCAAACATCAAATCGAGCAGGGCAAAACTCGTGCCAGCATTATCAATATTAGTTCGGTGCATGAAGAATTACCATTTCCCCACTTTACTGCTTATTGTGCTAGTAAAGGTGCCTTAAAAATGATGATGCGAAATCTGGCTGTAGAGCTTGGTAGCTTAGGTATCACGATTAATAATGTGGCTCCAGGGGCGATCGAAACACCAATCAATCATCAGTTATTAAACGATCCAGCTAAGTTGGAACCTTTACTCAAAAATATTCCCCTCGGTCGATTGGGTCAGCCGCAAGATGTTGCTGCGGTAGTTGCTTTCTTAGCTTCAGATGATGCTCGTTACATCACTGGTTCTACGATGGTTGTCGATGGTGGATTGTTGTGGAATTACCAAGAACAGTAATTTAGTAATTGGCGGCATAAATAGCCTAATTAGGCTTATTTATGCCGCCAATGATGAGCAAATAATTCCTATCCAAACACTCAATTTTGATTTTGTTTAGTATGAGCAAAACATTGATAATTGTCAGCATGAAAAAGTTGTTACCTCTATTCATTTTTGGACTCGGATTGGGCGTAACTTCACCATCAGATTGTTTGCCACTAAAAATACCAGAGTATTCGTCATTGGTAATGGCACAAGCTCCGATTGCTCAGGTAACTGCCGTTGACTCAGTTGGGATGACGGTTGCGGATATGGATAAAGCGATTAAATTTTATACAGAAGTTTTATCCTTCCAGAAAGTCTCAGACGTAGAAGTTCTGGGCACCGAGTACGAACAACTACAAGGATTGTTTGGGGTACGTTTGCGGGTAGTCAAACTGAAACTCGGCAATGAGTCGATCGAACTCACCGAATATATCACCCCCAAGGGACGACCGATTCCTATTGATTCTCGCAGCAACGATCGCTGGTTTCAACATATTGCAATTGCCGTTAGCGATATGGACAAAGCATACCAGCATTTACGCAAGTATAAGGTGCAACACGCATCCACCGCGCCGCAGCGCATTCCTGCTACTAATCAAGCCGCCGCAGGTATTCGAGCCTTCTATTTTAAAGATCCAGATGGACACAATTTGGAGATTATCTATTTTCCATCTGGTAAAGGCGATCCAAAATGGCAAAAGTCAACTGATACTTCTGCTGCTGAAGCTAACACTCCACAAACAAAGATGCTCCGCAATCGAATATTTCTGGGTATCGATCATACGGCGATCGTCGTGTCTAATACAGCTACCAGTTTGAAATTTTATCGCGATTTACTCGGTCTGAAATTGGCAGGAGAAAGCACGAACTACGGTACCGAACAGGCACATCTCAACAACGTGAAAGACGCAAGACTGCACATCAGTGGCTTGCGATCGACCTCTGGCCCTGGCATTGAATTTTTGGAATATCTAGAACCAAAAGACGGGCGATCTCTACCTACGGATGCGAAACCGAACGATCTAACCCACTGGCAAACAACATTGGTAGTCAAAGATATCAATGCAATTGTCAAACGGTTACAGATTGATCGAGTTACATTTATTTCTCCTGCTGTTGTAACTATTCCTAGACGAATATTTAGATTTAAACAGGGAATTTTAGTGCGAGATCCTGATGGTCATCCAATGCGCTTGGTGGAAAAATAGTAGCACTAGCGATCGCGAGTATTCCAAGATCCTCCGCTTTATCGATGTGAATACCATTGATTGAAGTTGTGAAAAAGTAGCTTTATTAACAAGCAGCAATTAAAACTAGGAGCAATAATTATGTCAAACACACCTTTATTTATTCCCGTTATTCTCGGCACTTCCCGTCAAGGTCGGCAGAGTGAATATGTTGCCAAATTCATCGTCGAGCAGATTAGCCAGCGAGAGGGTATAGAAACGGAGTTAATCGATATTCGGAACATGGCGATCGCCACTGACGACGCAGGCGAATCGATTAAAGATCCACAGTTTTCTGCCACGATCGATCGAGCCGATGGCTTAATTATCGTGGTGCCAGAATACAACCACGGCTATCCAGGTTTACTCAAACATGTTTTAGACACCTGCTTGAAAGAATACATCCACAAAGCTGTTGGATTATGTGGTGTTTCCGCTGGTTCGTTCGGCGGTACGCGGGTTATCCAAAACTTATTACCTGTGATGCGTGAATTAGGTCTCATCAACATTTTCTATGACCTCAATTTTAGCAATGTCCAAAAGTTGTTTGATGAGACTGGCAATTTAATCGACAAACCGACCTACATTCGCCGGATGGAAAAGTTTATGGAGGAGTTAATTTGGATGTCTACAGTCCTGCGTTATGGACGGCAATGTGTCAGCGTCGGCACATAATCTGAGTTTTCCGTGAGAAACCGATGAAGAATCGTTGGCGGAGCCTCTCGGAACGAGAATCGCAGATTCGCAGGAATTTCTCAGCGAATGTTTAACTTAAAATCATTCAGAGTCAGGATGCTCGATCGATACTGAGAACAGATTTAAATACTATTTATTCTTAAAGACAAGATCGCCATGAAATCTCCATTCAACCTCAACACCGCTGTTACCGTCAATCGCGTTATACTAGGCATCTTTTTCTTTCTTTCTGGTATTTCTAACTACCTCAACTTCAGCGTTAAAAATGGCTTTTATCAGACCGTCCTCACCCAAAAACTTCAGTTATGGGAGCCTTATTTGCCCTAAATTTCTGGGTTAAATGGACGGGGTTATTACTGATGTTGATGACCTTCAGCATCATACTAGCGTTTGGCATTGTCCCTGCGGGTAGCCTGTTCCCCAATGCCGCTGAAAGCTTTAACAAGAAAGAACATCCTGTTCATCACCCTCATCTGGATGTGCATTGCCTACGATGCTTATGCCCAGAAAATGAGTCGCCGCAGAGAGCGGGCTGAATACGAACTCACCGCTAACGATGATGAATTTCAGTTGTAGCGTAGCCCGTAGAACCCACCCCCAGCCCCTCCTCGGAGGGTAATAAATAAGGAAACAACCATGACAACTACACATTACGACATAATTATCATCGGCACAGGCGCAGGTGGCGGCACATTGGCATACCACCTCGCACCCACGGGTAAAAAAATCCTGATTCTAGAGCGCGGCTCCTTCTTACCCAGAGAGAAAGCCAACTGGGACACCGTGCAAGTCGTCCAAAAAGACCGCTACCATACCAAGGAAGTTTGGTACGACCACAAAGGGCACGAACTGCATCCCGGCGTAGGTTACTATGTCGGTGGCAATACCAAAGTTTATGGTGGTGCCCTGTTCCGCTGGCGCGATCGAGATTTCGATCGAGTCGTCCACAAAGGCGGCATATCACCATCCTGGCAACTCAAATACCAAAATTTTGAGCCATATTACACTCAAGCCGAACAACTTTACGGAGTCCACGGGCAACATGGGATCGATCCCACCGAACCACCCGCCAGTGGTGCCTATCCCTTTCCCGCCATTGGGCACGAACCGCGCATTCAAGAAATTAATAATGCGTTGAAAAGTAAGGGTTTACACCCGTTTTACATGCCGATGGCGATTAAGCTCAATGAGGTCAATCGGCGGTTGAGTGAGTGTATTCGCTGCAATACCTGCGATGGATTTCCCTGTCTGGTGGATGCCAAGGGCGATGCCGATGTGACTTGTATCCGTCCAGCGGAGCAGTTCGATAATGTTACTCTGATTACCAAAGCCAAGGTGGAACGGTTGTTGACTAGTGACTCTGGACGCGAGGTGACGGCGGTAGAAGCTGAAATTGATGGCGAAATGTGCCGATTTTCGGGAGATATTGTCGTGGTTGCCTGTGGTGCGATTAATTCCGCCGCCTTGCTGCTACGCTCTGCAAATGAAAAACACCCGCATGGATTGGCTAATAGTTCGGATCTAGTGGGGCGAAATCTAATGAAGCATCAAAATGGAGCGATCATCGGCATTAGTTTGAAAGAAAATCCGACGGTATTTCAGAAGACAATGGCAATTAATGATTTCTATTGGGGTGAGCCAGATTTTAACTATCCGATGGGACACGTCCAGCTTTTAGGTAAGGTAAATGGGGATATGATTGCCGCAGAGTCGCCCAATATCGCTGGTCTTTCCTTCCAGAATAAAGAAGTGTTTATGTCGATGGCAAGCCATTCTGTCGATTGGTGGCTGACAGCCGAAGATCTACCCGATCCCAATAATCGGGTGACACTTACCAAAGATGGGTCGATTCAACTGAGCTACACGCCCAATAATACCGCCGCCTACGATCGATTGTTACATCGTTGGTCTGACGTACTAAAATCGATCGAGTGTGGCGAACAGATTCTTCCTTGCTCTTTCTACTTCAAGAAAAAGCTCCCGCTCCAAGGTGTCGCCCATCAATGCGGTACCTGTTGCTTCGGCGACGACCCCAAAACTTCGGTATTAGATTTGAATTGTCGGACTCACGACATCGATAATCTCTACGTCGTCGATGGTAGTTTTTTCCGCTCTAGCGCGGCGGTGAATCCAACTTTAACGATTATTGCTAATGCTTTAAGAGTTGGCGATATTTTGATCGATCGATTAGAGTGCTAAATTGTTGAATTCTTTGATATGTCAAGATTAAGATCGATATTTGGCAACCTTTCCACCGTCACTAGCCCACCCTCAATGGTATCAACCTGTAACCGATAACCGTAAAGCAGTGCCATTCCTAACAGTGGCTCTGTTTCTGATTCTGCAATATCAATCTCGCGGTACTGCCCATCCCAGATCGCGATCGCAGTGTACAAATCAAAGAAAGTTTCACTGCCATCACCCAGACTGACAACATCAGAACCACTCCAAGGTAAATTCAGGGTGGTGATGATTGTAGAAGGCAAAGATAGAAATCCATTAAACCCTGTATCAATCACAGCGTCGATCGCTTGCAATTGTCGATTAGAGTTACCGACGACAATAGTTAGCGTTGCTTCACGCCGTAAATTTACAACTCCCTGCATCATGGATTTTTCTTCAGACTCCTTGCCCCAAAATGATAAACGGCACGATGCCCGATCCGAATTACCCAAGGTTGAGCTTCGGGATGTCGCTCAAATAAGCGATTGGTTGCGGGCACGATGTTTTCATTGACCTCAAACTCTCCGGTTTCAATGTCGATCGCTACAATTTTGCCATCATTTCCGGCTTCGACTTGTTGTTGAATGCCAGATTCATAGAGTTCTTGCCCTCGTCTGGCTAACTCTTCTTTGCTGTAACGTCGTTGGCGAACTGCCATAGGTTTGACCTCGTTGCAACTGTGCCTTTCTATTTTAGCTTGAGATTGGGGAGGGGATATTCGATCGACTCTCCCTTGAAAACAGCACAATTCGATCGATTCTCAAATACTAGGATTGTTTGGTTTCATTTGGAAGCTGCGGTTTTAAGGTATTTAAGCATTTGTAATCAAAATTTTAAGCTGTTCTTTCGTGTATGAATTGATTAAGAGTTGATTAACAAGTTCAAGAACAAAAGATGTATTGTGTAATTTACAAAGCTGGTTAAGTCGATTTACCAAGATCGCATCTACCTTCTTAGACATTATGAGAGCGGATTCTGGTAAATGGGTTGTAAAAATATATTCATCGTTTTTCTTTTGCGATTGTTGGATTACATAGCCAGCTTTATAAAGAAGATATATTGCCGATCTTAGATCTCCACGAGTTCGATTATGTCCAAACGCTTCAATTAAATAGGCTCTCCTCTAGTCATGGTTATAACTTAAACTTATTAAAGTAATCGAAGCGAATGCGGAGATTATTTTAATAAGCAAGCTAACAGTTTTTCTCGCATGAGAGTGAAGCTTTTAAATCCATAGCTTTGACGTAGAATTAATTTAATTTTTGTATTAATTCCTTCTGTGACACCGCTCGTGGTTCTACTGATAAAATAATTAGCAATTTCTGTCAAATGATTTTCGATGGTATCACCTGCCGTCTTTAAGACAATTTTAGCATAACCCAGCCATTTTCCAATTGCTCTTAAGCCACCTTTGACAGTTAATTTACTTTCGTATATGCTTCTCAATTCCTCCTTTAAATCATAAGCTATGCTTAAAGAAGGTGACTTGGCAAGTATTTCAGATAGAGCTTCAATTTCTTCTTCTGACAAATCTTGATTGTTGCTTAAAAGCAAATAGCGATTTGTCAATCCTTTCAAGCCTAAATCAAGTCGCAATTTATTCAAAGATTTGTTGACTAGTTTCATCACATGAAATCTATCAATTATAATCGATGCTTTTGGGAAAACTTCTTTGATTACTTTTGGAAATCCTCCCCACATATCTACACACACTTCCTTGACTGACTCCCTGACAGACTGAGGTTGCCCCTTTAAGACAGCAATTATATCTTCACTTTTGTGAGAGTCAATTACTTCTATTAAAGAACTTTTGTCTAGATCGATTAGAACTGTTGCAAATCTCCCTTTTCCTTTACGACGACTAAATTCATCCAAACTCAATTTTTCTGGAAGTCCCCAGTCTTTTTTTTTAGCTCCCTTTCCGCAATTCTGCTAAATATTTGCTGGACTTGGGCTGGACTTAACTCTTCATTTCGACTTACTTGTTCGCAGCTTGATTCCTTGACTCTTTCGTAAATATATGCCTGATATCTTTCAGTAAATCTTTGTCTATTTTCCACCCATTCTAGCTGCTCAGTTGGATATCTTTTACACTGTCCACAATAAAATTTACGTCTAGGAACTTTCAAGTATACTCCAGCTCCAACAATCGACAAGTCTCTAATTAATCTGTGGCTAGTTTTTTGAATTATGTCAGTATAAGTTTGACAGTTAGGACAGTTAATACCTGCATTTATTATCTCTAATTGAATAAATGTAAAGCCAGCTTCTTTATAGCAAGTAAAAACCCTAGTATTTGGTAAGTTTAATAAAGAATTTAGATGAAAGTCCATAAAGAGGAGGAGTATAAAATGTAGCTGTCGCTACATTTTATACTATTTTCCGGGGAGAGCCCTAATGTACTCTCTGTGCTTGCTGTTGTTGGCATAATGTCATGAGAGTCTTCTCCAGTTTCTTCAGCTTTGGCGTGCCAAATTTGTCTCACTTGATATAGTTTGACAGTCTCAGGTACACTTTGGAGAAACTTCATGAATCCACTAAACCCCAAGTTAAGCTCATCAAATGCTGAATCGATCTCAAGCATTTGATTTTTTAGCATAGAAAGACTTACGCCGTCTGGAAATTTATCAAGTACACGTTCTAGTAGATCCAGCGCATCTTCAAGCAATTGAGTTGTTTTTAGCGATGCAGACAAGCCATCGGTGGTAGATTCCTCGTCGATGTAAATAAATCGATTACAAGATTTCTTGACAGCTTCACTCAGTGCAGATCGAGGCCCAACACCTACTACAGATTTACCTAGCTCTCTTAATCTTCTAAACAAAGGTGAAAAATCAGAATCTCCAGTAGCAAGGACGACCCATTCGAGATCGGGGATACGAGCTAAGTATTCCATCACATCGACAACAATTTGAATGTCAGCAGAGTTTTTCCCCTTGACTGGATGATAAACGTGAACAAACTCAAAACCTAGCAAGTTTAACTCTGTCTGGCGTACACTAACTGATGAAATACTGAAATCTCCATAGGCTCGACGAACAACAACGCGCCCCAATTCGTTCGCACGTTCTAGTAGTGCTTCTCCTCCATCTGCTTTTAGCCAACCTGATAGATTTTCGACATCCAGAAATATTGCGACTTTTTCCGTCATTTATGGTTCTGCTGAATTGTTGCTGATTTTATTTTTCCCACAGAACAGCCTAATCCGCTCGTTGTTCAAAAATTAAATTCTATGCGAATTCTGGATAGTCGCTGGGAGCTTGTCCGTAGATGCCAATCTTGTGTCCGTTGGCTTTGACAAGTAGAGATCGCCATTTTCACCATTGCGATGACTGCGGGATTGCGTTCGTGGAAGATGTGGGATACTAGAGCCGAATCTCGATCGAGTGTGGTGTCGGAGCAGCGCAAATATCCTTAACCGAATATCCTGAATTTATTTGCAGCTATTTCTTATCAAATTCTCAGCAACCCATCGAGACTATCTCAGATAAGAGCCTCATAGTAGTAATCAAGTTAAACAACTAAGAGGTTCTCACTCATGAAACGCTTTGCACTTGTCAGTTTATCAATCCTTTGTCTATCTTTAACTGCAACTACATCTGTAAAAGCAGGCACCCGCACCGAACGGATTGCGATGTCAACTGAGACAGCAACAGCAACTAAGATCGATAATACACAAATCACCCCGTCTGCACTACAGGACGAGCAGGAACCAGAACCGAACGTATTTCGATGTCAACAGCAACAATCGGTAACGATCCTACCAATACAAAACTTACCCCGTTTGGATTAGTTTCTCTCGCTTATCAAGGTGAGTATCGGACGCAAGGTATTCCTGGATTTGGTTCGTTCCAGTCTGCTACTTCTAGCAAAACAATTACTGCTAAAGGTTTAGTTAAAGCAGCGATCGCTGCCAATCAACTAACTCCAGATGCTCAAACAGATCGCGGTTATCTTAATGCTGTCGAGCAACAATTATCGGTTACACGCAATTAATCGATTACCTACGGTACGCTACGCGAACGAGTTACTAGCAATGAGCGATCTCAAAAGTTGGATCATCAGCAATAGGTTATAAACATCGAATTCTATTGCCGATTATCTCATCCAAAATATATTTGAGTAACTGGCAACTTAAACTAACTATTCCCAATCTGAAATATCCGAGTAAATTGTAAAATGAGTATCGAATTTGGGCGAGAAATCTGTGGCGATTTGAGTAGTGCCGAGCCGCGAGAATGGCTGGTGACAAATGGAATTGGTGGTTACGCCTCCGGTACTGTTGCTGGACTGCTGACTCGTCGCTATCACGGCTTACTCATCGCAGCATTACAGCCGCCTTTAGGTCGAACTTTATTACTTGCCAAACTAGATGAGACTGTCGGATATGACAATCTCACTTATGCCCTCCACACCAATCGCTGGGCAGATGGTGGTGTTGAGCCGCACGGATATCGCCAGATTGAAAGCTTTGCATTAGATGGCACTATCCCCACCTGGAAATTCGCTTGTGCGGATGCGCTATTAGAGAAGCGGATCTGGATGCAGCACGGAGCCAACACAACTTACGTTCGATATACATTGAGCCGCGCTACTCAACCACTAACCCTCACGCTCAAAGCTTTAGTCAATTACCGCGACTATCACGGTAGTACTCAGGGTAGCGACTGGCAAATGAACGTCGAGCCGATTGAAGGCGGCATCAAGATCGTAGCCTATGATAATGCTACACCGTTATATTTATCGAGCGATACAGCCACTGCCACACACGCCCATAATTGGTATTATAACTTCGATCTAGCCGTCGAACGGTATCGAGGATTGAGCGATCGCGAAGACCACCTCCACGCCGCTACCTTTGAAGTTACACTCGATCCAGGTGAATCGATCGTTTTTGTTGCTAGCACCGACCCACAGCCTAATTTAGATGGGGCTGAAGCACTAAAATTGCGCCATAACCAAGAGCAAAAACTCATTAATCTCTGGAAACTGGATCTACCTAACCATAGCCAAGATCGTCCAGCTTGGATCGAGCAATTGGTATTAGCAGCCGACCAATTTATTGTAGATCGATCGGTTCCAAATATACTCAATGGAAAAACTATCATCGCTGGCTATCACTGGTTTGGAGACTGGGGGCGCGATACGATGATTAGTCTACCAGGATTGACGATCGCGACGGGAAGAACTGAAATTGCTCGATCGATTCTGCTGACATTTGCTAAATATGTCGATCGAGGAATGCTCCCAAATCGCTTTCCCGATGCGGGTGATGTGCCGGAATATAATACTGTCGATGCCACCCTCTGGTACTTTGAGGCGATTCGGAGTTACTATGATGCCACCGCCAATGATGACTTATTAGCAGAACTCTTTCCCGTGCTAGCAGAGATGATCGATTGGCACTGTCGCGGCACTCGTTACAATATCCATCTCGATGCCAGCGATGGGTTACTATATGCCGGAGAAACAGGCGTACAATTGACTTGGATGGATGCCAAAGTCGGCGATTGGGTAGTGACACCGCGCATTGGTAAACCGATCGAGATTAATGCCCTCTGGTACTGTGCCTTGAGATCGATGGCGAAGTTTGCACGTCAGCTTGGTAAACCCTACAAAGAATATGACGCGATCGCCGATCGAACTTTAATCAAATTCTCACGGTTCTGGAACGCCGACACTGGCTATTGCTATGACGTACTCGACAGTCCCGATGGCGATGATGCGTCCCTACGTCCGAATCAAATCTTTGCCGTGTCATTACCAGGCATCGGCGCAAAGGGTTATACACCACTACTCACCCCGACTCAACAACGTGGGGTTGTGGATACTTGCGGTCGATCGTTGTTGACTTCATATGGATTGCGTTCGCTGGCTCCCAGTCATCCCCAATATCAGGGAAACTACGGCGGCAACCAATTACAACGCGATGGAGCGTATCATCAGGGCACGACGTGGGGCTGGCTGTTGGGGTCGTTTGTATTGGCGCATTTGCAGGTATATGGCGATCGTGCCCAGGCTGGACAATTTCTGGAACCGATCGGTCATCATCTACTGGCACACGGTTTGGGTACTTGTAGCGAAATCTTCGATGGGGATGCGTCGATGACTCCACGGGGTTGTATCGCTCAGGCTTGGACGGTTGCCGAGGTACTACGGGCTTGGGTGGGGACTGAGTAATAATCAAAGTTACTAGCAATTTAATAGCGCGGTTGGCAATCGACGAAACTCAAAGCTTCTCCAATACGGTTCAGTTAGTCTAAAATCTTGTCTCATATTAGTCCGCGTAGCGAAAAGTGCGGTCTTGGGGTTTCCCCAAGTAAAGCACCTTTTCAAGACAGGCGGACTTTGCATCACTAGCGGCGACTTTAGTCGCTGGTTAACAAAAAGCGTATTGAAAGCCTCTCGATCTAGAAAACCCGCGATTCTCTTTCAGAGACACTACGTGAACGCCATTTCTACAACGGCTTCGACAATTTCTCAGGATTTTCTCAGCAAAATCTCACCACAACTCTAGCAAACGATCGCTGTTCCCTCAGGAGAGTTCTCTACACTAATATCATCGAGTTAGGAAAACCAAACATGAAAAGATCTAAAGTTTTAGCCAATAGTTTATTCGCAGGTTTAACCATTTTACATTTGAGTATTGCTGGGATTGCCCAAGCCGATCCCAATGCTGGGCGTGGAAGAGCTTATGTTCCCATGATGGATGCAAAATTTCCCGCGATGTCAGCAAAGTTTGGGATGGGTGTCACCCCTTTTAACTTAGTCTTTTTAGCATTTCAAGGCTTCTTTGCCAGTGAGGGAATTCCATCTTCTCAAGGTCTCCAAGAAGCTTATCGGAATGGGACGGTAAACCCACAAACATTAGTTAAAGCCGCGATCTCGATGAATCGACTACCAGCTAGTTCGATCGATGACAGAACCTATTTGGATAAAGTTAAATCGCAGTTGGATGACTTGGCTCGCAACAATTAATGCGATCTGGAAGTTTGAACTTCAGTTGTGATATTTTCCAAAAATTCTCATTCTATTCTCAGGATTGCTTCAGGACTGATTCAGGTCGATCGAGCATGATTGTTGTGTAGATGATTGAACCTAATTAATCAACTTATCGCTGGTGTAGCGATTTCGGTTGCTACACCAGCCATTTATTTAAAGAGATCAGGAATAAAACAATGACGATCGAGCCAACTCAAGAAGAAATCCGGCTACAGGAAGTTCAAACCCACGAAGCCCATTGGCGACGCTGGGGGCCTTATTTGAGCGATCGCCAGTGGGGTACTGTGCGCGAAGATTATAGCCCCTATGGTGCCGCCTGGGACTATTTTACCCACGACCAGGCGCGATCGCGGGCGTATCGGTGGGGTGAAGATGGCTTATTGGGGATTTCTGATAATCATCAACGATTGTGTTTGGGGATTGCTTTATGGAATGGTGAAGATCCGATTCTCAAGGAGCGATTATTTGGGTTGACGGGGAATGAAGGCAATCATGGCGAAGATGTCAAGGAATATTACTTTTATCTTGACAATACGCCCACTCATTCATATATGAAGGCGTTGTATAAATACCCCCATCAAGCATTTCCTTACGATCGATTAGTCCAAGAAAATCGCAGTCGCAGTCGGCTAGAACCAGAGTTTGAACTATTAGATACGGGGATATTTGATGACGATCGATATTTTGATGTCTTCGTTGAATATGCTAAAGATGGTGCTGAAGATGTATTGATGCAAATTACGGTAATTAATCGGGCTGCTGAAGCTAAAACTCTGCATCTATTGCCGACGCTGTGGTTTCGCAATACTTGGTCTTGGAATGGAGACGTAGAAAGCACACCAACTTTACAAGCAATTTATACAGACAAAGATCTGAATATTATTGAAGCAATTCATCCCACCTTGGGGAAACGCTGGCTGTATGCCCAAGGCGATGGGGAAATGTTATTTACTGAGAATGAAACCAATAATGAATTAGTATTCGGTACGCCAAATGTTTCACCCTATGTGAAAGATGGGATAAACAACTATGTGGTTAATCGTGCTAAAGATGCCGTGAATCCCGATCGCATCGGCACGAAAGCGGCTATTAATTATGTACTATCGATCGAGCCTGGAGCCACCCAAACGATTCAATTGCGGCTCAGTGGCACACCAAATTTAACCGAGCCATTTGGTCATAAATTCGGTGAAATTGTCTCTGGGCGGAAACAAGAAGCTGACGAATTTTATCAGCGGGTTACGCCCTTCCCGATTAGTGAAGATATGCGAAATGTTCAACGTCAGGCATTTGCAGGGATGCTTTGGTGCAAGCAATATTATCACTACATTATCGAAGATTGGCTTAAAGGTGATGGGGGAGATCTAACACCACACTTTGAACGGAAAAATGGCAGAAACAAAGGTTGGTTTCACCTCTATACTGACGATATTTTATCAATGTGTGACAAGTGGGAATATCCTTGGTTTGCGGCTTGGGATTTGGCGTTTCATTGTATAACTTTAGCGACGATCGATCCTGACTTTGCCAAGTATCAATTGGATGTCTTAACGCGTGAGTGGTATATGCACCCCAACGGGCAAATTCCAGCGTATGAATGGGCATTTGGTGATGTGAATCCTCCCGTTCATGCTTGGGCAACTTGGCGCGTTTATAAGATCGAACAGAAGTTGTATGGGAAATCCGATCGTCAATTTTTAGAGCGCGTTTTCCAGAAACTAATGCTGAATTTTACCTGGTGGGTAAATCGCAAGGATACGGAGGGAAATAATGTCTTTCAAGGCGGTTTCCTGGGGTTAGATAATATTGGGGTGTTCGATCGCAGTGCGGCACTACCGACGGGCGGACACATCGATCAATCTGACGGGACTAGTTGGATGGGAATGTATTGTTTGAATATGTTAGAAATTGCTTTAGAATTGGCAAAAACTAATCCAGTTTATGAAGATATTGCCACCAAATTCTTTGAACATTATCTCTATATTGCCGATGCGATGAATCATATTGGCGAAATGGAAGCCTCGCTCTGGAATGAGGCAGATGGTTTTTATTATGACGTGTTGCATTTTCCTGACGACCGCCAAATTGTCATGAAAGTGCGATCGATGGTGGGATTAATTCCGCTATTTGCGGTGGGCATATTGGAACCGGAAACACTCAAGCAATTACCCCAGTTCAAGAAACGGTTGGAATGGTTCATCAAAAATCGTCCCGATCTACGCCGGAATGTTGCTTGTATGGAAGCTCAGGGAGTAGGTGCGCGGCGATTACTGGCGATCGTTTCTAAAGACAAACTCCAACGTATTTTACAAAAAATGTTAGATGAATCGGAATTCTTGGGCGATTATGGTATTCGGGCAATTTCTCGCTATCATGCCGAGCATCCCTATATTTTCCATGCCAATGGTACCGAATTTCGAGTTGATTACGAACCCGCAGAATCGACGAGTGGGCTATTTGGTGGTAATTCAAATTGGCGGGGTCCTGTCTGGTTCCCAGTGAATTTTCTCTTGATTGAATCGTTGCAAAAATTTCATCACTATTTTGGTGAAGATCTTAAAGTGGAATGTCCGACAGGTTCGGGTCAAATGTTAACTTTAGGAGAAGTTGCGACCGAATTATCGCAACGACTTACTCAAACTTTCTTGAGAAATCCCGCTGGAAATCGCCCAGTTTATGGGGGAACTGACAAGTTTCAAAACGATCCGCACTGGTGCGATTTGGTGTTGTTCTACGAGTATTTCCACGGCGATAATGGCGCGGGAATCGGAGCCAGTCACCAAACGGGGTGGACGGGATTGGTGGCGAAGTTGATTCAACAACTGGGCGAGTATGGGAACTCGGATATTGTGCCAAAAACTAGCAAATGGATCGAGATCTAAGGAATGAGAACTAAATAACTTGCAATTCTCTTTTGGATAGGGGCAATGTCTTGTCTCGCTAAACCCTCGGCAAAGCCGAGGAGCGCGAGCCGCTTCATGAGTTGCCCCTACCCAAGACTGTAAAGATGTGAAACTTGACATGGCTGTGATGCGGTCTTAAAATAGGGGCACATAACATGGTCTTACAATAAATACTATGGTGCCCACAAAGGTTACTTTAGAACAAATACAGATAGATTTTCTGGCGCAGTTTAAGGATTTGGGGTTTAAAGACAAGAGTTCTGTTGTTCGTTTGGCTTTGAATCGGTTACAGCATGAGATGGAACGACAGGAGCTAGAGCGATCGGCCAATCTGTATGCTGAAGTCTATGAGGAGGATGGGGAACTCCAAGAGCTGACGGCGATCGCTGGGGCAGATTGGCCAGAATGAGCGATATTCGGCGGGGCTGGGTAATTGATGTAGATCTGGAGCCAACGAGGGGTTCTGAGACGGGTAAGGTGCGACCTTGTGTGGTGGTGACGAATGATGTTTATAACGAGCGAGTACCCGTAATTCAGGTGGTGCCGCTGACAGAGTGGACGGCAAAGAAGGGGAAGATTAAGACGAATGTGCGAGTGGAACCTTCGGTTCTGAATGGCTTGAGCAAGCTGTCGATCGCGGATTGTTTGCAAACTCGACCCATCGACCAACGGCTGAGGTTGGTGGCGGTTAGAGGGGAACTGGAAGCTGATGTTTTGGGGGAGATCGATCGGGCGTTGAAGGTGGTATTTGGACTGGCTTAGAGTTTTGGTTGGTTGTCACAATGACCCGCGCTAGCGCGATTAGTTAGACTAAATCTTGTCCAATATTCAAGCTGGGGTATTATACGGATAATTCGGGCTAATCCCCTATTTGCTAAGGGATATGCGGATAGTTATCGGGTTATTCACCCAAATTGGGGTGTGTTATACGGATAACTTTCCTTCTAGTAAGTAGTTATGTCACTAAGAGGTTTGCATTGACGAATAAAAAGACTGGAAAGCCATACGAACAATTTGTTCATGACATCTACACAATTCTCGCTAGCGACGACCGATTTACCTCCGTCGAAAAAGACGTTGAGCTAATTGGCCACGATGGACCTCGCCAAATTGATGTGCTCTTGCGATCGAAAGTTGCTAATCTCGAATTGCTTACCGTAATTGAATGCCGCGACTACACAAAACGATTGGATATAATCCATCTGGACGCATTTCACTCAAAGTTAGTGGACGTAAAGGCTAGCAAGGGAGTCCTTGTCTCACGGAAAGGGTTTTCAAAAAAAGCAATCTCAAAAGCGAATAGAGTCGGGATCTCACTCTGCGTTGCTGACACTTCCGATCAATTGCTTTCCTCAATTGATATTCAAATTCCAATTCGCGTCTCCATAATCGAGTCCACTCTATCGCATGTATCGTGTTTAATTGTTACTGAGAGAGGGCTCTCCCCGGAAAATAGTATAAAATGTAGCGACAGCTACATTTTATACTCCTCCTCTTTATGGACTTTCATCTAAATTCTTTATTAAACTTACCAAATACTAGGGTTTTTACTTGCTATAAAGAAGCTGGCTTTACATTTATTCAATTAGAGATAATAAATGCAGGTATTAACTGTCCTAACTGTCAAACTTATACTGACATAATTCAAAAAACTAGCCACAGATTAATTAGAGACTTGTCGATTGTTGGAGCTGGAGTATACTTGAAAGTTCCTAGACGTAAATTTTATTGTGGACAGTGTAAAAGATATCCAACTGAGCAGCTAGAATGGGTGGAAAATAGACAAAGATTTACTGAAAGATATCAGGCATATATTTACGAAAGAGTCAAGGAATCAAGCTGCGAACAAGTAAGTCGAAATGAAGAGTTAAGTCCAGCCCAAGTCCAGCAAATATTTAGCAGAATTGCGGAAAGGGAGCTAAAAAAAAAGACTGGGGACTTCCAGAAAAATTGAGTTTGGATGAATTTAGTCGTCGTAAAGGAAAAGGGAGATTTGCAACAGTTCTAATCGATCTAGACAAAAGTTCTTTAATAGAAGTAATTGACTCTCACAAAAGTGAAGATATAATTGCTGTCTTAAAGGGGCAACCTCAGTCTGTCAGGGAGTCAGTCAAGGAAGTGTGTGTAGATATGTGGGGAGGATTTCCAAAAGTAATCAAAGAAGTTTTCCCAAAAGCATCGATTATAATTGATAGATTTCATGTGATGAAACTAGTCAACAAATCTTTGAATAAATTGCGACTTGATTTAGGCTTGAAAGGATTGACAAATCGCTATTTGCTTTTAAGCAACAATCAAGATTTGTCAGAAGAAGAAATTGAAGCTCTATCTGAAATACTTGCCAAGTCACCTTCTTTAAGCATAGCTTATGATTTAAAGGAGGAATTGAGAAGCATATACGAAAGTAAATTAACTGTCAAAGGTGGCTTAAGAGCAATTGGAAAATGGCTGGGTTATGCTAAAATTGTCTTAAAGACGGCAGGTGATACCATCGAAAATCATTTGACAGAAATTGCTAATTATTTTATCAGTAGAACCACGAGCGGTGTCACAGAAGGAATTAATACAAAAATTAAATTAATTCTACGTCAAAGCTATGGATTTAAAAGCTTCACTCTCATGCGAGAAAAACTGTTAGCTTGCTTATTAAAATAATCTCCGCATTCGCTTCGATTACTTTAATAAGTTTAAGTTATAACCATGACTAGAGGAGAGCCCAAATGCTTCGTCAATCATGGAGTGGAAGCCGGAAACTATAGGATCCTCTTATTCAATTACAGACGTTGATGGAAATTCGGTTAAGATCGATCGGCTTCAATTGAAGGTACAGTTCATTGTAACGCACTATTTCGGGTACCTGAATCACCTGCCGAACATTCCTGCGCTTAGTGATTTGAGTAATAATACTGCAACTATTTTGCTACAGGCAGAATCCCTCCCTAACATCGAAACAAAGTTCGCGAAGTACGACTCGCTCGACAAAATGCCAAGAATCAATTGCCCTCACTTGAGTATTATTAAATTACCGACGATCCAGTCCAGCCGGACAGAAATATCATGTCCAGAAACTGGCGAATCGTTCGTCTCCAACGAATTCAATCTTTAAGCCTTGGCTAGAAATCATATTAAGCTTTTTACCCGATCGATCTTGGACTATCTCGACGACGATCGAAATGATCTATTCCCGATCGATTGTATAGTTACAAATATTGCCCACCCAAAATCCCTGAAAGAGCGATATGACTCTCGGCGAACTTTTACCTACTGTAGAGCAATTATCTCACCAAGATAAGTTGCGGCTGATCCACTTTCTCCTGCTCGCAGTTGCTAGGGAAGAAGGATATAACTTGGAATCAACTGAAGTATCTGAGCCAAGGAGTTTGCTGCTCGACCAACTAGCAGCCACCGAAGCAGTCGTGTGGTCTTCTCAAGCGGATAGCGCAGCAGTTCAAGCATTATCAGATTTGTTGGATGCAGCAAAGGCAGAATCCAATGCTTAACGCACAACGTTATACATTCACCGAACGAACTGACAACCTTGGGCGATCGGTTATTATGCAGTATCTGCCCTTAGTTCTAATGCTGGGAAATCGGTCGCTAGAAGTAATGGCACTGCTGGATACAGGCGCGAGTGTCAATGTCCTACCCTATGAGGTTGGTCTACAACTAGGGGCAGTCTGGGAAAATCAAACTGTTTCAATTCCGTTAAGTGGCAACTTCGCTCAGAGTGACTCACGCGGTTTGGTTGTATCTGGCACAATCTCACATTTTCCTTCTATCCTACTTGGATTTGCTGGGACTGAAATGCGAGATACTCCTGTGATTCTTGGTCACATGAATTTCTTTGCAGAGTTTAACGTATGTTTTTACCGACACGAATTAGCTTTTGAGGTTTGCCCAAAAGACAGGTGAGGACGATTATCAAAATTATCTATTCTCGATCGATTGTCACGATCGAACATCACAGGAATGATTCTGGCAGTAGAGGCTACTTCGGCTATAGGTAACAACTTGAGTTACCTTAATTCAGCAACGCCGAAAGTTGAAATATCGAACTCAACTAATATCGTTCGGATCGAGACCTTTGGCGCGGAGATAGGCGATTAATTTTTCCTTTTCCTCACGTTCTCGATCGGCTCTTTGGCGTTCGGCTTCGATCTGTTCTACAGCCCAAGGCAAGATTGCTGACGACTGGTTCCACCACCGCAGCCAATAGCCGTTTCGATCGGTTTTAGTTCCCGTCCAAGTTCCTAAATACAAGTCGATTTCTGGCAACCAATGACGACCATTTTCATCTGGCTGTTCTAATTCGTATTTGCCGTTTTGGAGACGGTACAATTCCAATAATCCAGCTTTCGGCTCGAAGATAACATAAATCGGTACTTGCAATATTTGCTCGTAAAAAAACCATTTGCCAGGGGGGTAAGTAGGTTTGACTGAGTACTCGCCGCCTTCGGTTTCCGAGAGAAATTCCATGACGATCGCGGGTATATCGCCCTCTAGGTTGGGGGTGTAGCTGTTACGATCGATTAAATGCTCTCTCACGCTGGGAACGTATAACCAATCCGGTGCTTTGATGACTAATTCTCCATTCACCGTCCCACACAGGGCAAAATTAGTCGCAATTAACATCTGGGGTTGAATGCGTTGGGCTATTTCTAGACTTTCTCTCAACGCGCCTGCGATTAATGGTTGTCCGGTATTTTCCACAGGTTCGTCCTCTAGCCTAAATCCAGCAGGAAGGGGTTCCCAGGTGATTTCTACTGGTTGTCTGTTAATCTTGAGTTGAGTTGTCATACATGCAACCGTGTCGATCGATCTCTATTTTAAGCGATACTCGATTGAGGTGGCGATCGAGAGTGCATTTCTCAACGAATTCTCATTTTCGCTTCAGGAGTGTTTCAGATCGATATGAGATCGTAGTTATTATCGAGGAAAACTTAGCTCCCCGATAACCTAACTCTATCCTTTAACCCCTGACAAGATGAAAGTCAATCAGATCGGAACTGAATCGATTCTCCAAGGAGAGGCTATCGCCAACGACAATCCCCGCTTTCGCTGGATTAATTTTAATACCATCGCAGCATCAATTGATGACGATCGAGATGTCATTCAAGGTCTAAATCAGCAGCCCAAGACACTCCCTTGTCGGTACCTCTATGACGATCGAGGTTCCGAACTATTCGAGCAAATTACTGACTTACCAGAATATTATCCCACCCGCACCGAGCAGGCAATCCTGGAGAAATATGCCTTAGAAATTGCCGAACTTACAGGTGCTTGTGAATTAGTTGAATTGGGCAGCGGTAGTTCTCGCAAAACCCATCTGTTATTGTCAGCTTATAGTCAACTGAGCGATCGATTACATTATTGCCCGATCGATGTTAGTGCTGGCATTTTGAAGACAACAGCTTTAGCCTTGTTGGAGCGATATCCCAGTCTTAAATTATGTGGTTTGGCAGGGACTTACGAGCAAGCATTGGCTCAATTACCACCGCCGGAACTAGAAAATCGGATGCTGATTTTCTTGGGGAGTACATTAGGAAACCTTAATGACAAAGAGTGCGATAGGTTTCTGACTCAAATTCAACAAGCACTTCAGCCTGGAGAATTTTTCTTATTAGGTGTTGACTTACAAAAACCGATCGAGACAATCGAAGCTGCCTATAATGATGCACAAGGAATAACGGCTGCATTTAACCTCAATATCCTGCAACATCTCAATCATCGCTTTGACGGTGATTTTGACATCGATTTATTCGAGCATTATGCTTTTTACAACCAACAACAACACCAGATTGAAATGCACCTCCGCAGTCTAGTAACTCAAACTGTTTTTCTCAACGCATTAAACTATCGATTCATTATTAATGCTGGCCAAACAATTCACACAGAAATTTCGCGCAAGTTTGATTTATTAAACTTGGTAGATAATTTAGCATCTCACGCTTTTAAGCCGTTACAGATCTGGACAGATCCACAGGATTGGTTTGGATTGCTGCTGTGTCAACGTCAGTGTACTGGAGATGATTGTCCTTGAATCCAATCACGATCTATAATTTTTGATCGATACCGATCGATATATTTTCATCCGCAAACCTTTCAAGACTGACACCAATACCTAACTAAAACTATTGCTAAATAGTGGAGGGATAAATGACATCCAGTCGCGACAATCTATTTGATAGCCGATCTAGCTCTAACTACCGACAGCGAAGAATTAGCACAATCCTAGTTCATTGAATTCACATCAAAAGAGGAGTGGCTAAATAATTAGTTACTCCTCTCTTTGTTTTCACTATTTTCTATGCTTCAATCTTAGCTATCAAATTAAAGATCTATTCATAGAATTAAGTTTTGATTAGGAATAAATTTCATCGAAATTCCATTCATGCAATAGCGAAGTCCAGTCGGTTTCGGCCCATCATCAAATACATGACCCAAATGTCCCCCACAACGACGACAATGGACTTCTGTTCGAGTAGAACCCAATGAATTATCCACTGAAGTTTTGACGGCATTAGCGATCGGAGCATAGAAACTCGGCCAGCCAGTACCACTCTCAAACTTAGTTTCGGAAGCAAACAGTAACAAATTACAGCCAGCACAGGCAAATTTACCCGCACGATGCTCTTCGGTCAGAAGGCTGGTACCAGGCGGTTCTGTTCCCTCCTTCCGCAACACCTCAAATTGTGCAGGAGTCAGGATTTTACGCCACTGAGCTTCAGTTTTCGACACCTCGAACTTACTAACTGTTTTTGCAATCGACTCTGATTTTCTAGATGAGAAAATCAGCGCACTAGCAGTACCAATTGGCACGAGTGAAGCAAATAATAATGTTCGTCTGTTCATTTTAATTATGAGTCTAGCGATTAATTAAGCAAGCAAAAGTTAGTCAGATCTAACTTTTTTTAATCAGACTAGGGAATTGCTGACGCAGTTGGGCGAGTTTTGGTAAATCGAATCTAACGATATAGGCTTGATTGGGATTGCGTTCGATAAAATTCTGGTGATAGTCTTCAGCCGCATAAAACTTGGTTAATGGCACTACTTGAGTCGCAATTGGCTCGGTAAAAACATGAGCTTTATTAAGTCTGTCAATATAAGCTTTTGCTACTTTTTGCTGTTCGAGATTATTGAAAAAGATGGCCGATCGATATTGGGTACCGCTATCTGGCTCTTGGCGATCTACCTGAGTTGGATCGTGGGCAATGAGAAAGTGAATTTTCAGCAACTTCCCTAGCGAAATTTGCTGAGGGTCATAGGTGATTTTAACTGCTTCTGCATGACCTGTAGTGCCAGTGCTGATAGTCTTGTAGTTGGCAGTTGCGGCAGTGCCACCAGAATAACCAGAGACAACACTAGAAACACCTTTGAGATTTTCAAATACTGCTTCTATACCCCAGAAACAGCCACCAGCTAAGACGATCGTTTGTTCGCCTTTGACTTTAGCCGTGGAAAGATCGATCGGTGGATCGATTTTCATTCCTGCCATTATGACTGGGGCAGAATCAACAGCCGAGCTAGATAAAATTGCATGTGGAACTCCGCAAGCAACTGCAATTAGGAATACTATTGAAAGGCTGAATAAAAAACGGTAATTATTTGACATTGTAGGGAAATGTGTGAGTTTTTACGGAATAAATTTAATTTTTATTTATAATTCTATTGCTGCTTTTTTAATGATTTTTTAGGCGTACAAATGAAACATCCAATCGGTTTCATTTACTAACAGCTTTATCTCAATTCTCCGCAGGAGCAGTTATGCCAACGAGATAAATAGCTTTGTATGATTAATCAGCTCGTCAATTTAATTATCACCGATAACATCACAATTTATCTGAGAAAAAACCAAGAATTTCCTAAGTTTATTCTGAGAGGTTTCTCATTTCATTCTCAGCAGTTTCTCAGATTACATTAGTGTAGCAAGATCTCCTTAACTCAACAGATTTGCGACACCCTTGCCCCAGATAGACAGCTTTATCGAATCTCTTCACAGAGTTGCTGCGGTAATTGTTTGAGTACTCGATCGAATGGTTCAAAATCTTTCAAGCCGTGACACAGAATTAATGCACCCTGAATTGCGATGATTGCATCCTCGCCGCGTTGTTTTGCCAAAGCTTCATCCAATCCTGCGCCGATGAGAACAGTTGAGATCGCTTCAATCCACTGTGAAAATGCCCACCTAATTTGGGTGTGAAACAGATCGTCACTCGTTGCTTCTAATACTAAAACTGCCCACAGACAGGAATTTTGCCCCTGGTTAAAAAAACTATTCGTTTCCGCGCACATCGCCTGGAACTTATCGATCGGTTTTTCATTATTCCTCAAAATCGGTAAAATCCCCGTCTCTAGCCACAGATTAACCTGTGTTAGAGCAGCTTCTGCCATCTCTGCCTTGCCACCAGGGAAGTGATGGTAAAGGCTGGCTTTACCCAATCCAGTTGCCTGGGAAATTTTGGAAATCGTTACACCCTCATAACCAAACTGCCGAAACAGTTGGAGCAGAGTTGGCACATAGGTTTGTTTAGACATGAGCAAAAAAGTTTAATTTACCTATTGACAATTATAGCGAACGAACGGTACAGTATTTTTATACCGAACGAACGGTACAAAATCAGCTTACTTTCCGAAAGAAAATTGGAATGAAACAAGCACAACGTCATCTTCCGCAGATCCATACGAATCAGCCTGTTTGCCCACAGCAACCTTTGATCTTAGCTCTTCTGGCTCTCATACCCCTGTTAGAACGTGGTTTTTTACCAGCCGACTGTTCGCATTAGATTAACAGGCACACAGACTTTCACACATTAATTACTCATCTTTACCACATCAGGAGCGATATCATGATTAAACTCTATGGTCACGAAATATCTGGTAATAGTTACAAAGTAAAACTGCTGTTAGAATTATTAAAGATCGAGTATGAATGGATTAAAGTAGACTTGATGAAAGGCGAACAAAAATCGCCGGAATACCTTACCCTAAATTCATTTGGACAGGTGCCATTCTTAATCGATGGCGAGACTAAATTGGCAGATGCTCAGGCGATTTTGGTATATTTAGCTCGGCAGTATGGCGGCGACAAATGGCTCCCACTGGATGCGGTACCGCTAGCTCAAGTCATTCGTTGGTTATCAACTACCGCCGGAGAAGTACGCCAGGGGCCAGAAAATGCCCGACTTTATCATTTGTTTGGGGCTGGCACTAATATTAATATCAATCGAGCCACCCAAAAAGCAGAATATATTCTCAACCTATTGAACGAACATTTAAGTACGCGCACTTGGTTAGAATTCGAGCATCCCACCATTGCTGATGTCGCTGTTTTTCCCTATGTTGCTCTGGCGCGAGATGGCAAGATGGGTCTCCTGGGTATTTGGTGATAAGCGTTACTTGTATTAAGTCCTGTAACGCTTTCAAGACCGATCGCTGCCGAAAACCGTAGCCTAAGATACATTTTCTACCACAAACCCAGGAGAGCCATCCAAATGTTTTGGAATGGATCGATCGCATCAAACAACTACCTGGTTATGTTCCAATGGCTGGAATTTAACAAATCCCAACTTCTCAAACCTCTCTCAAACTTGGGAGAGGAGAAATCATCTGACTCGATCCTTTTTATCAAGATATCGAATCAGCAGCGGTACTCGCGGAGCGTATCCGTAGGATGGTTTCAATCGCTGTAACGTCCTATAAAAATCGATCGAACTCTCAGGAGAAAACAACATGGTAAACCCAGGCTGGACACATACTGAGTCGCCCTTTCACGCAGGCGAACTGGCAATTCAAGCCCGATTCGGAGCGCAGGAGCGGATGGACAAACAAGCCCGTCGAGTGGTGCGAGACTACCTCCCACAGCAACATCAACAGTTTTTTGCCCAATTATCCTATCTCATTGTGGGTACGGTGGATACAGGGGGTAATCTCTGGGCTTCAATCCTGGTGGGCGAACCAGGTTTTCTATCCTCCCCAAATCAGCATACATTGCGAGTTATCGCCCAGCCACTATTTGGCGATCCTCTAGCAACTACCCTCGCGGAAGGGCGCGATATTGGCTTGCTCGGCATCGAACTACATACCCGCCGTCGCAACCGCTTGAACGGCACCATCACGGCAATTCATGCCGATAGCTTCGATGTCCATGTCGGACAGAGCTTTGGTAATTGTCCTCAATATATTCAAGCACGGATGTTTAAGCTAGTTGAATCCGATTCAACCGTCCCCACCGTTCATCACTTCACAACCTTAGACGCAGCGGAACGCGCTATTATTACAGCCGCTGATACGTTTTTCATTGCCACAGCCTATCAGGATGAATCAGCGGGTGCTGCGCGAGGCGTAGATGTTTCCCATCGGGGTGGTAAACCTGGATTCGTCCGCATCGATGAGGATGGTACATTAACCATTCCTGACTTTTCTGGCAATTTTCACTTTAATACCTTCGGTAATCTGGAGTTAAATCCCCGTGCAGGTCTGCTATTTGTAGATTTTGATTCAGGAGATATTCTTTATCTTACAGGCACCGCCGAAGTGATTTGGGAAGGAACCGAAGCTATAAATTATCAGGGGGCGGAGCGATTATTTCGCTTTCGACTAGTTCGAGGATATCGGATTGAAAGTAGCTTACCCCTCCGCTGGTCAAATCCAAAATTCTCACCCTTTCTAGAACACATGGGTTCTTGGTAAAAGCTGCTAATTACATCCCGTCACCCTTCTTCCCCCTTTATTTTATGGAAACCAAACCACCGATCCCCCCCTTCACCCTCGAAACAGCTATGGCGAAAGTGCAGGCGGCTGAAGATGCCTGGAATACCCGCGATCCAGAGCGGGTGGCATTAGCCTATACCGAAGATTCCGAATGGCGGAATCGGATCGAATTTATTACGGGACGAACTGCTATTAAAGAGTTGCTCAAACGCAAGTGGGCAAAAGAACTGGACTATCGTCTAAAGAAGGAACTATGGTGCTTTATGGACAATAAAATTGCGGTGCGATTTGAATATGAGTGGCACGATGATTCTGGCTCCTGGTATCGCGCCTATGGTAATGAGAACTGGGAATTTGCCGAAAATGGTCTGATGATGCGGCGATTTGCAAGTATTAACGATCTGCCGATTCAGGAATCCGAACGGAAGTTTCGCTGGGAGCACAGTGTATAGGTGGTGTCGAAGCCGGAAAAAGGAGTTGGTAGAGACCTGGTTGCGATGAGGCCTGATCCCTTACAGGGCCAATAGAAGAAAAACACCGCCCAGTCAGAAAGCCTATCACATTGAGATTAACCCCAATCTTGCTGGTAAACGAGTATACCTTTTCCCAATCTGATTTTGCCTGACCGCCAACCCGATCGCCTTATTCGATCCTACTACGATCGCTAACTTCTTCGCCCGCGTCAATCCGGTATAAACCAAATTCCTCGACAACAAGAGATAGTGCTGCATGTAGAGCGGCAGAATTACCACCGGATATTCCGAACCTTGAGATTTATGGATGCTAATCGACCAAGCCAAGCCTAACTCATTCAAATCCGCATAATCATAAATTACCGCTCTGCCCTCAAACTGAATCGTCACCTCATGTTCGGTTGAATCGATCGATCCAATCACCCCCAAATCCCCATTAAATACCTCTCGCTCGTAATCATTCTTGAGTTGAATCACTCGATCTCCTACCCGCAACATATCCCCACCCCGATTAATTTGCGCTTTTTCCGGTGCAGGCGGATTGAGTAACTGCTGCAACACCTGATTCAAATTCCGCGTTCCCACCACCCCTCGCGTCATCGGACACAACACCTGCACATCTGTAACCGGATTGAATCCCAAACTGGGTACGAAATCTCGAATCAACTCACAAATCGCTTGTACCCCATGTTCCGGCTCGAAGCCGCCATTGTGCCACAGACAATCCGACTGGGGTGTATCGGTAATCGGTTCCAGAGTGGGATATTGTCCGCGATTAATTTGGTGAGCGGCGCGAATAATCCCACTCGATTGAGCCTGACGGAATACCTGAGTCAGCCTAACAACGGGAATGCGATCGGATTTAATCAAATCGCCTAACACGCTACCTGGGCCGACTGACGGCAATTGGTCGATATCTCCCACCAAGAGTAAATGAGCATCAGTCCGCACCGCCTTAATCAACGAATTCGCCAAGAATAGATCCAACATCGATGCCTCATCAACCACGATCGCATCGTGGGGCAAAGGCTCTTCCACACCGCGTTTAAAGCCCATTGTCGCCGGATCGAACTCCAACAGACGGTGAATCGTTTTCGCTTCGATTCCTGCCATTTCTGACAGCCTCTGAGCGGCTCTCCCCGTCGGTGCAGCGAGAGCGATTTTCTTACCCATTGCCTTCCACAGCGCGACAATGGTGCGAGTACAGAAAGTTTTACCACAGCCAGGGCCACCAGTGAGAATCATCACCCGTTGCGTCGCCGCCATTTCCACCGCTTGCTGTTGTTCGGGCGAGAGGTTAATCTTGTGACTTTGAGTAAACCTATCGATCCAATTGCGGACGCGGGGTAAATCTACCGATTGGGGCTGTTCGAGTAGCTTGAGGATGGAAATAGCTAAATTCTGCTCGGTGTAGAAGAAGCTAGGTTGGAAATATAAGGGAATTTCCTCGACTGTTTCCAAGATTAGCTCCTGTTCCACGCCCATTGCCCTTAACACTTCTAACACCGCATTCTCGGTCGCTGTATGTTCGTCAGTCGTTAGCTTAGTCGTCGCTGCTGCTAATAATTCTGGCTGAGGTAAGAAACAATGCCCATCTTCGGAGGCTTCTCCCAAAACGTGTTTGACACCCGCTCGATAGCGAAAAGTAGAGGCTGGATCTATACCTAAATTTCGAGCGATAAGATCGGCTGTCAAGAAGCCAATCCCAAAGATATCTTCTGATAGTTGATAAGGATTATTCGTGACGATTGCGATCGATTTATCCCCATACTGCTTGAAGATTTTCACCGCATAAGTCGTCGAAACCCCATGAGTCTGAAGGAACAGCATCACCTCCTTGATCGCCTTCTGCTCCACCCAAGCGCGTTGAATCATTTTGACGCGCTTTTTGCCGATGCCTGGGACTTCGATGAGTCGATCGCTATCTTGCTCGATAATTTCTAGAGTATCCAGCGCGAAATGTGCCACAATCCGTTTGGCGGTGACGGGGCCGACTCCCTTAATCAGACCGCTACCCAAATACTTCTCAATCCCTGTCAGCGTCGCAGGTTTAGTTTCGCTGTATTTAATAACCTGAAATTGTTGCCCGTATTGAAGATGCTCCTTCCAAGTACCCTGAAGTTGTAGGGTTTGTCCCGCTTGAATATTAGCAAAGTTACCGACGATCGTGGTTAACTCACGAGCGCGAGATGATTGGAGCCGAGCAACGGTGTAGCCACTTTCTTCAGAATGAAAGGTAATCCGCTCTACTACCCCAGTCAGAGAAACCTGGGGTACGACTGAAGAATCGCTTGGTGTGTTTGTCTGATAAGTAGACACTAAAGTATTGGAAAAATAACAGGCATTGTTTTATAACAGCAATCCTAATCGAGCAGCATATAAAAGAATCATCAATATTGTAAACAATGAGCTTGCTAATATCATCATTGGTACAACATTTGCAGATTGGTATCGCCTAATCTCTCTACTTCCCAACAGGTTATTAACTACTGCACCACCGAGATCGTCCAACTTAGTTATCTGAGCAAAAGTATTAATAGGCTTAATTAATTGATACTTGCCCAGAAAATTATCGATCGTAATATAGTAATTTTTATTATCCGATGAGCAATAAGCATTTTCATAGCCAAAGCAGGCATAAAGACAACTTTCACTGGGAGTGTCAACCCTTTTGTACTTGAGATCGTTAACTTTAAAGCCAGGATAATCGCGGGCTACTCTTTCTGTTATATACCCATCATTACATTCATACCCAGCAAGGATCGATCTTTGCAGTAAATCGGAACCATGCTTGAAGATCCAGTCTTCTTTATTTTTAACAAACAGATCGATCCGAAACATGCCATCAAAACCAGTAGGAAGCAGGACATTAGCGGAGTAATGACTGTTAAGTAGATCTGTGTCTGTAGCTTCTCCGAAATCGCGACTCAGGTACAAATTAGAATTCCCCTCCCAAAATCCACTTTCACAGCTAGATATAATTAGATCTGCTGCAACTATAGCCGCTTGTTGAGAATCATAACACTCAGTTCGATCTCGATAGTTTATCCGCCAATTTTTGATGTTTGAATCTGTCCGTTCGCTCATTATCTACCATCCATTCAAGCCTGTCAGGAAGCCACATTTGCACCAAGATTACCCAATTTCGGACTCCACCACGCCCCCTCCTTGCCGCGAAAATAAGCAACATCCTTGTGTTTGGGCTTACTTCTAGCTGCTGCATCCGAACACCTTAGCATCGACTTGGATTGCCCATCCTTATTGTAGCTATATTCTTCTAGCGGCTTCTGGCAAACCGGACAAGGATGTTCTGTTAACTTCGTTGGCGATGACTGTTCGGTTTTCGCCTGTGGAATCTGCCATTCATTCGATCGATCCGACCAAAACATCACCAACCCTTTACCCTCGGTATCTTTGCACCCACCCTCACACTTGAGAAAATAGCCCTTCTTCACCTTTTTGGTAGGTACTTTAGACATTGGCTTACTACAAGTCGGACATTTCGAGCGCGATTTCTCCAGTTCCTTGCCTTGGAACAATCCATAGTCCTGTTCTGGTAGATTCTTAGTAGCCTTACTTAAAGCTGGCGCAAAATAGCTCCGGTTCCACTCAATCAGATAACTTTGCCATTCTTGCTGACCCTTCGAGATCGCATCAAGTTGAGTTTCCATTCCAGCGGTGAAGTCCGATTGAATCAACTCTGGTAAAGCTTGGACTGAATCAGTCCGCATATAGGTAATCAACCCAGCCTCATAGAGCTTCTGGGCGACGGACATGGTATGTTCGGGGCTGAACTTCAACCGCGCTCCTGCTGCTTGTTGGAGTGATGAGGTGATAAATGGAGCGGGGGGCTTTTTGGGGGCGAGTTTACCTTCGATCGATTTAACTTGATGGGGATGAGATTTGCCAATTTCCACGAACCTTTCGGCTTCAGCTTGACTCAATACGCGCGTCGATTCGGCAACTTTTTCCGTTGCGCCAGCATCATCGCTAGTTTCCTCCTCTGCTAATGGTAATACAGCTTGAGCAGTGCCATTGTAGAAAGCTCTGAAACCTTCTGCATAATCTACAAATACCGACCAATAATCTTGGGGTATGAAGGTCTGAATTTCTCGCTCTCTCTGACAGACTAAATGGAGAGTTGCCGATTGCACCCGTCCGACGCTTTTCGCCCCGTTATTGAGCCTCCAGATTAGCGGCGATCCTTTGTAGCCGACAAGCTTATCTAGACAATCGCGACACCTACCTGCTTCTACTAGAGCCATGTCTAAGGAGCGGGGAGAAGCAATTGCTTTTTTGACAGCAGACTCGGTAATCTCTTGATAGACCACCCGCTGAGGCTGTTTGAGTTTCAATACCTGAGCGATATGCCAGCCGATGACTTCGCCCTCGCGATCTGGATCTGAAGCGATGAAGACTCGATCCGCTTGCTTTGCGGCGGCAATTAATCCGGCGATCGTTTGTTTAGCTCTGTCGTCGCGGGGGATGTAACGACAATCGATCGTCTCTGTACCTAATTCAAACCCTAACGAACCATCCCCATCGTTGGCGAGTTGGCGAATATGCCCGATCGAAGCCTTTACATCCCAGTCGGAGCCGAGGATACTCCTAAGCTTTTTAATTTTGCCAGCAGATTCAACAATTAACAGATTTCGCATAAATTTAGGTGAACTGAGATTCGGCTAAACGGTCGAGTGAATCTCGATCGTTCGATCCACAACGATCTAACTATTGTTAATAAATAAGGGCAAGTGCTTACTACTTACAAAACTAAAAAATAACAAGCTTTAATTATAAATGTTTTTATCGGTTTCAATTAAATTTATCTCTTAATAGGAAATCACAGTATGACTTTCCGCTGTCAGTAATTGGAGAAAACGGGGATGGATAAATAGTTTATCGCGTCCGACCTTAGTTTCTTTCAATACCCCAATTTCACAGAGTTCTTTGAGATAACTTGCTGCCGTTTGGCGGTGGGCAATTTCTGCCTCAACGACATTAGCGATCCGACAATAGGGTTGGACAAAAATTAGATCGAGCAGATCGCGATCGTAAACTTTGGGTCGAGTTTCTTTGACATATTCCGTGGTGATTTCCATTAACTGGCGGATCGATCGAATCTTTTGGGTCGTCCACTGGGCTGTTTCCCGAATGGCATCAAGCATAAACAGAATCCAACTTTCCCAATCGCCCTCTGTGGCAATCCGATTCAGATAATCGTAATAATCTTGCTTGTGATGAATAATATATCGACTGAGATACAACACCGGAATCTCTAATAAACCCAGATCTACCAAAAACAGAATATTCAGAATCCGTCCCGTTCGTCCATTACCATCTGTAAACGGATGAATCGCCTCAAACTGGTAGTGCATCACTGCTAGTCTTACCAACGGATCGAACTCGATCGCCTCATGAATAAACTTTTCCCAGTTAGTCAGCTTTTCGTGCAGGATGGCTTCTCCTGAAGGAGGTGTATAAATCACCCGCCCGCTATTGGCTTCAATCAGTGTGGTACCAGGAACCCGCCGAATTTCCATATCTACCCCCTTGATGGTCGAGCAGACTTCGATCGCTGTCTGTTTGGTTAACGGACGGGTACTGAGTGATTCAAAGCCGGAGTATAAGGCATTGCCGTAGCGCAATGCTTCTTTAGTGGCAGCATCGATTTGAGCATCTGGGGAATTGATAAACTGGAACAATCGATCGGCTGTCGTGACGATATTCTCGATCTCAGAACTAGCTTGAGCCTCTAGCACGGGGATAGTGTTAATCAACATCGCTTGGTTAGGAATCAACTCACCACACTGTTTTAGCTCCGCTACCGCTGCACGAGCTTCAATACAGGCTTTTAAGACTTTTTTTGTCTCAATCTCGACCGATGGCGGTAGTAGGGGTAGATCGTTGTAGGGTTGTTCGGGATCGAAATTAGCCATGTATGGGATATGTCGAGCAAATCGACACGTCGAGTTAATATGTCGATATTTTAGCTTTTTTTCGACATTTACTGAGTTAGTGGCTCGATCTACTTATAGAACCCATTTGAGATCTTTTAGGCGATCGAGTAAAATCAGCAAAGTTGAGATCACACCAGTAGGAAAGGGAAAAAATGGGGTATTCAAGCGATTTGACAGACAAAGAGTGGGAAATCATTGAGCCGCTACTATTATCCCAAAAGAAGAAAACTCGACCGCCAGCTTGGACAAAAAGAGAACTCCTCAATGGCATCTTTTACCAACTCAAGAATGGCTGTAATTGGGCAGACTTACCCAGAGATTTACCGCCATATTCGACAGTATTCTGGCACTACCAAAACTGGTGTGAGGATGGCTCTCTGGAACGGATTGAGACACAGTTACATGGCAAAGTACGCGAACAAGTCAAAAAAAATCGCAGTGGACAACCTTAATCATGATTGATTCCCAAGCGGTGAAAAATACTTGTAATGCTAGTGTTGAGTCGAAAGGATTTTGTTTTGGCTCTCCCCGGAAAATAGTATAAAATGTAGCTGTCGCTACATTTTATACTCCTCCTCTTTATGGACTTTCATCTAAATTCTTTATTAAACTTACCAAATACTAGGGTTTTTACTTGCTATAAAGAAGCTGGCTTTACATTTATTCAATTAGAGATAATAAATGCAGGTATTAACTGTCCTAACTGTCAAACTTATACTGACATAATTCAAAAAACTAGCCACAGATTAATTAGAGACTTGTCGATTGTTGGAGCTGGAGTATACTTGAAAGTTCCTAGACGTAAATTTTATTGTGGACAGTGTAAAAGATATCCAACTGAGCAGCTAGAATGGGTGGAAAATAGACAAAGATTTACTGAAAGATATCAGGCATATATTTACGAAAGAGTCAAGGAATCAAGCTGCGAACAAGTAAGTCGAAATGAAGAGTTAAGTCCAGCCCAAGTCCAGCAAATATTTAGCAGAATTGCGGAAAGGGAGCTAAAAAAAAAGACTGGGGACTTCCAGAAAAATTGAGTTTGGATGAATTTAGTCGTCGTAAAGGAAAAGGGAGATTTGCAACAGTTCTAATCGATCTAGACAAAAGTTCTTTAATAGAAGTAATTGACTCTCACAAAAGTGAAGATATAATTGCTGTCTTAAAGGGGCAACCTCAGTCTGTCAGGGAGTCAGTCAAGGAAGTGTGTGTAGATATGTGGGGAGGATTTCCAAAAGTAATCAAAGAAGTTTTCCCAAAAGCATCGATTATAATTGATAGATTTCATGTGATGAAACTAGTCAACAAATCTTTGAATAAATTGCGACTTGATTTAGGCTTGAAAGGATTGACAAATCGCTATTTGCTTTTAAGCAACAATCAAGATTTGTCAGAAGAAGAAATTGAAGCTCTATCTGAAATACTTGCCAAGTCACCTTCTTTAAGCATAGCTTATGATTTAAAGGAGGAATTGAGAAGCATATACGAAAGTAAATTAACTGTCAAAGGTGGCTTAAGAGCAATTGGAAAATGGCTGGGTTATGCTAAAATTGTCTTAAAGACGGCAGGTGATACCATCGAAAATCATTTGACAGAAATTGCTAATTATTTTATCAGTAGAACCACGAGCGGTGTCACAGAAGGAATTAATACAAAAATTAAATTAATTCTACGTCAAAGCTATGGATTTAAAAGCTTCACTCTCATGCGAGAAAAACTGTTAGCTTGCTTATTAAAATAATCTCCGCATTCGCTTCGATTACTTTAATAAGTTTAAGTTATAACCATGACTAGAGGAGAGCCTGTTTTATTAGACTTATGCTCAAGAGATTAGCTGCTAACGCGATCGCCTAAAAAGATCTCAAATGGGTTCTATATAATCAAAGAGGAAATGCCATAAAATCGGTGATTCCCACTGTTTCACCCACTGTTGATTTTGAATAACACTTAAAAGCCTTTTGCTGCATGGCTTTCAATCATAGCTGTCACTACTTTGGGGTAGTAGGGGTCGGAGGTTCAAATCCTCTCGTTCCGATTTGGTTAGAGCATAAGCAAGGCAAGGCTTTCAGGAAACAAACTAAGTTCTGAAGGTCGTTTTTTGCTGTCTGCGTGCAACAAATTAGGGGCTGTTATGACTGGTTTGTGGGCTGTACCGACCCATAAAATGACCCATAACAATGAGCGCGAAAATTTGGATCGAGCCAACTGGCAAAACGTTACGGTTAGTCTGGTATTACCAAGGTAAGCGGCAAAGACTCTCATTAGGAGTCGCCGATAATCCCATCGGTAGGGCATTGGCAAATAAGAAGATGGCAGATATCAAGATCGATCTTGAATCTGGTCACTATGATGAAACCTTGCTCAAGTACAAGCCGAGAAAGCTGGGGGCTAATCCCACTGAAATATCGGCTGTAGAACTGTTCGGAAAGTATGTCATTCACTACAAAAAGAACCACGAGATCGCACATGGGTCGGGATTGAGGCTCAAAGCGATCGCCTCGAAGCTAGAGCAATTTTTAGGTGACAAGCAAGCCAACAAAGTCACCGAATCGGTAGCCGAAAAGGTTGTAGAGCGATGGGCTGAGTCAGCCTCAGTTGGGACGATAAAATCTTATTTGTACTATCTCAAGGGCTGCTGGGATTGGGCTAAAGACAAATATCATGTAGTAGAGCCGAACCCTTGGGATGATTGTCTGATTAAATCGCGTTCTAGAGGTAACAGTAAACCATCTAAACAGGTTAAGCCCTTCACCATTGTCGAACTTCAGGCAATCATTTCCGCATTTGCCAACAATCCTTACTACGCTCATTACACTGATTTCGTGATTTTTCTGGTGAACACTGCTTGTCGTTTCGGTGAAGCTGCTGGCTTGAAGTGGTCATCATTAGGAGCTGACTATTCCACTGCTTGGATTGGGGAGTCTGTCTCTAGAGGGCATCAGAACGCCAAGGGAACTAAAACGGGTAAGAGTAGAACCAATACGATTCGGTTAAGGTCTAAACTTGATTGACGATTGAGAAAGAACGTATTTCATTTTTTCGCCCAGCTCCCCGATGAATAGGTTTTTTCGAGGGGAATTTAGCTCTAGTTTTTTTAACGACTCTCAGATTGGTTCTGCCTTCACGCGGCGGGATCTGTTCATCCAAAATCTCTGTCTTTAGCCAGCTCAAAAAAAGGGAATTTCCGTTAATTCCAAGCGTTGAAATTTTGGAACAGCGCGGCGGACAACATTCAACGTTCCGGTAAAACTTAATCTCAAGGGGGAGATGTCAGCTTGTTCAGCCACTTGAAACATTAGCGAACGAACAGCCCAATGTCCCAACAACCACCCGTAAACTTCTTGAACAACTTCGCGAGGATTCAGAGAGCGAATTAGTGTTTTACGCCCCAATAAAAGGCATCCGCCCTAGGTAATCAGCTCCTTGTGATAGCGTCTCCATCACCATTACATAGGAATGAAGACCCCGATCCCACATCAATAGCATTCCTTGATTGACAGACCTGAGCAACTTTTTAGCTCTAACTCTTTCACCGATTTTATAAGGACAAATTAGCGCATCAATTATCAAATGTGTTCCAGCTTCAACTAATATCGCTAACCGCGCCTTTGGGAATGATGCTTTTGTCCCTGGACGACTACCTGGATATCCAAATACTCTGGCATTTTCCGCACTATCTGGGATATCAAATACGCTACCATCAATTGCCATTATTCGTAGTTCTCCCAGAAAAGCTCCTGGAGTTTTCTCTGTCGCTAACGGACGCACTACCAAATGGAATAATCTACACATTACCTGTGCCCCGATTCTTTGTCTGGCTTCCGTAATCGAGTACCTGGTTCGATCGTTGGTACAAATAAGGATAGTTCTTTGAGTTGCATCTTTAACCTGGATCCTGCTGATGGCAACAACCATTTTACTTGCTTTCAGCCTTTAACCGAACCGTATTGAGAGTAGAACGATTCAGTTATCGCCACCAGTGCGATCGATGTTACTCGCACGAGCCGAGCGGATAAACCCTCAGCCTGACGATTTGGTGTTTCCCAGTCCTAAAGGTCTACCGCTCGACGACCATAACTTCAATAGAAGGGCATGGAAAACAATTTTAAAGAGTTGTCAGATCGAGTATCGATCGCCTTATAAGTTGCGTCACAGTGCGATATCTCACGCCCTAGCTAATGGTGCTAATCCAATCGCACTTGCCGAGCAGTCTGGACACGATAAGCGAACGATGCTATCAACCTATGCTCATGCGATCGACCGAGAGGTCTTATTTGTGAGTATAAACGATCGCAATTTAGAGGATCGATAGCAACTGCAATTGTCAAGTCTTTTTTGATACAATTTCATCGATTTTTGCTAAAACGGGAAAGAAAATAAATAGCTGTTGCTATCATAGTAGACATGTACTATATTATACTTATCAGCCTTGCCAAGCTTATTTGTTACTAACCCTTCTCGCAAGTAAAACAGCCAAAACCGATATTGACGATTGCCGCTAATTGGATCTAGTCCAAAGACTAGACCTGGAAAACCGTGGCGATTTTGTCACCAATCGGTGAATTAACTGAATCGAACACTTTGTTCGATCGGTTATGCAATAGAAAAGAATTAATCGAAAGACGAAATTAAGTCTTTCGATTAAGACTAAAAAAACAAAACATCACTATTATCTCACGATCGTTAGTGCTATGAAAACATCAACCAAAGCCAAACCCCGATGCTTCAAATTTTTATCAGAGACTGCAATTAGACAGGAGCGTTTCGATATCTCTGCTTGGCAATCAGCTCAGTTAAGAGCCAAGTTACCCAAAGGGATCTACTGGATTCAGCCAGTAGAAAGGGGGAAGATCCTCTGGAACCTAATTTTGTTAATCGATTATTTAACGTCTGGCGATCGACCAGAACATCAAATCTTAGTTGAAGAGTATATAGCGACATTGCCATCAGTGGGCTAAGGCAATACCCCATTAGTAGATCTAAGAACTACTAATGGGGCGATCGTATTGCTCTGATAAATTCGCATCTACAAATCCGAAATTAGTGGTTTTAAGCTTATGAAGCCCTAATCGGATTTGTGTAATTTTGCGTTGCAAACCAATAATCCAGGAGATAACCGGATGGTTATTTTACTGTAAAAAATCAATAAATATTAGATACGCGCCAACTATTTGTAAGTTGCTTTGAGAATTCAACAAGTATAAACCTTGACATTATCAAAGAGAATATCTCATGAATTACGATTACTCGATTCTGTCAGAATACTTTCCCAAAAGTGTCATTCAAGAATTTTACGCTAGTGCGATCGATCCCAAACTGTGTTTGCTCAATGCTGAATTTCTCAACGGCGACAAAGCAATTAGCGAACTATTGGGAGAAGTGAAGATCCACAATAACAATGGGACGTTAAAGAAGGGATATCGCGATACATACGCCTCGATTATCGAAGATGGCGGTACATCCTACACTGGCATCGATATCGAACATAGTTGTATTGCTAGCTGTACTAGTTTCAAACCACTCCAACCGCGACTTGACAAAGAAGGCAAGCCAATTAAATACGATAATCCAGCTAAAAAGCCTTCCAAGGCATTCCTGCCCATAATCGATCGGGAAATATGGCAAACGATATCAGCGCGTGTCGGCGTGGATTTACCCCCCGATCTAGTTACTAGACAATGGCAATTAGAAGAGATAGGCTTGGAGGAATGGCGATATGAATGCCACCAACTCAGCCTACAATTTTTACAGTGGATTCGGGACAATTTAACGCTCCCAGTTACTATCACTGAAGGAGCAAAGAAGGCATTAAGTGGGATTAGCACTGGTGAGATTTGTATCTCGTTAACTGGAGTTTGGAATGGCTGTCCCGAACTGAATAAAGGCGAAAAGGATTATACATTAATTAACGATTTAAAGTTAATTTCTACCCCTAATAGAAGGATAACTATTGCATTTGACAAGGACAGCAAACCTAAAACGATAAATATGGTTCGGGCTGCAACTAAAAGATTTGCGGGTTTATTAATAGCAGCAGATTGTCAAGTGTATTTAGCTGATTGGAATAGCGATAGCTCCGCTGTCCTGTCGGATCGAGGTAAAGGCATTGACGATTTAATCTTTAAGTGTGGAGTCGAGGCATTCTATGATGTTATCGATGGTGCAAAACCGTTTGCAACGGAGGAAATAGACGATGAAACCTCCAGCTCCAAAAAGCCACTCAAGTCAGTTGCAGAGAGGCTGCTGGAGATCGGCAGAACGGCTACTTACTTCCAAACGCCCGATCGAGTTGCTTATGCGGATATCGCGATTGCTGGCAACCGTCACACTTATGCGGTTCGTTCCAGAGCTTTTAGGATGTGGCTGGCTGGGATGTATTTTAATGTCGAGGGGAAAGGAATTGGTTCTCAGACGATGCAAGATACGCTCTCAACCTTAGAAGCGATCGCCTTGTACGGACAAGATTCGGTAACTCGTGAAGTCCATCTTCGCATCGCCGAACACCAAGGGAAAATTTATCTCGACCTGGGTACTCCAGACTGGAAAGCGATCGAGATCGATCCTACAGGCTGGCGGACGATCGTAGATCCACCCGTAAGATTTTGGCGACCGGATTCGCTGCGCCCGCTCCCTGCTCCCATCGCTGGGGGAAATCTGGCAGAATTGCGACAACTGCTAAATGTCAATGGCTCGGCATGGACTTTAATTATCACCTTCCTACTATTTTGTTTTTGTCCGAATAAAACCTATCCCGTCTTGGTGCTATCGGCACACAGAGGAAGCGGCAAGACCGTTGCCGCAGAAATGCTCAAAGGTTTAATCGATCCTGGGAAAGCCCCACTCATCAAGCTGCAAGGAGATACCCATAAGCTTGCAGTCTCGGCTTCCCGTCGGCTATTGATGGTCTACGATAATGTGGGACATATCAGTGCAGACCAATCGGACGATTTGTGTCGGATCGCGACTGGCTTTGGGTACAGTACCCGCACTCTATTTAGCACTGATGAAGAGACGACCTTCGAGTTTGCGCGTCCCCAGATCGTCACAGCGATCGATTCTTTGGTGACTCGTGACGACTTAGCAGATCGAGTCCTGATGATACAACTCGGTGAAATTAGCGAACAGCAGCGACTACCCCAGGCTGAATTAACTGCCAAAATCGACGCAGCGCGTCCGCGTATCCTGGGGGCATTGTTGACGGCACTGAGTCAAACATTAGCAGCGTTGCCCGATATTAAGCCCGATAAACTGCCTCGGATGGCTGACTATGCGCTCTTTGCGATCGCGAGTGAGACAGCGTTGGGACTTGAGAAAGGTGAGTTTATGTCAGTATTTAATGACAGTCGCGAACTGTCCAGACAAGTAGTAATTGAGTCTTCGCCTGTTGGGGAAGCGATTATCCGACTGATGGAAAATCGGAAGGCATGGGAACCTTGGCAGGGGACAGCTTCCGAACTACTGAATAAATTGGAACACCACACGGATGAAGCTATACTTTACACGGGCATAACTTGAGCATCGGCGATCGAAGAGATGATAGTCTAGTAAAGTCAAGGAAAAAGTGGAGCTTGAGGGATGAGCAATCTAAACTTTACGGAAGAAGATCGAGAAATATTAAATTATGAAAGATTTCACCATCCTCATCCCAGGGTCCAGTTGAAGATGGAAGTATTATGGCTTAAAAGTCAAAACTTACCTTTAAATATGATTTGTAGGCTAGCAAACATTTCACCTAATACATTGAGAAAATATTGTCAACAATATCAGGCTGGTGGTATAGAAAAACTCAAAGAAATTAACTTTTATCAACCCAAAAGTGAATTAAAATTACATCAGACAACTATCAAAGAGTATTTGAAATTGAATCCTCCAGCTACCATAAATGAAGCTGTAAATCAGATTGAAAATCTTACCGGAATTAAACGCAGTCCAACCCAGATCCAAAAATTCCTGAAATCAATAGGGATGCGATGTTTGAAAGTTGGGGCTATTCCTTCTAAAGCAGATCCCGATGAACAGGAAGAATATAAAATAAATAAGCTAGAACCCAGGTTAGAAGAGGCAAGACAAGGAAAAAGAGCGGTTTTCTTCGTGGATGCGGCTCACTTTGTCATGGGAGCTTTTTTGGGGATGATTTGGTGTTTTCAACGGCTGTTTATTAAGTCACCTTCAGGGAGAAAACGGTTCAATGTGCTGGGAGCATTAAATGCCATTACTCATGAAGTTATTTTGGTTACTAATGACAGCTATATCACTGCTATTCAGATTTGTGAACTTCTGCAAAAATTAGCTGACCTAGGACTGAGCATTCCCATTACTCTGGTTTTAGACAATGCTCGATACCAAAAATGTCGAGTTGTCCAAGATTTAGCTAAATCCTTGGAAATAGAATTACTATACTTGCCGACTTATTCGCCCAATCTAAATTTGATTGAAAGGCTCTGGAAGTTTGTTAAAAAGAAATGTTTATATGGCAAGTATTATGAGGATTTTACTCAGTTCTCATCAGCCATCTCTGAATGTCTAAATGATGCTCATCTACAACATAAAAAAGAGCTTGATTCCTTGCTCACACTCCGCTTTCAGCATTTTGACAAAGCTCAGGTTATGACCGTTTAAAGTATACTTCATGATGGAACCTGAAGTCATTGAGATTCCTGCTACTTCGATCGAGGAATGTAGACAAAATTTTAATACTTATCCAGTCGGACATGCTTTCGTGGGAATCAGCGGTCGCTACTATGCTGTTGGAGAATTAGCTCGAACTAGATTCCATTCGACGATAGATTATCACGAGCCAAAAACTAATAATGCTATTTTGCGTACACTGGCAGCCGTAGCAGTGGCGGTACGACTGTGTAGAATTATGACTGGCAAAATCAGGTTATTCCTTTGCTGTGTGCTGCCTCCTGGCGAACTCCTAGACCGCGATATTCTGGAGGACGATCTCAGACAGGCGTTGACAAGCTTTGAAACTCCCATCGGCGTGCTTCAAGTCCAGCTCAAGTAATTTAACTGTCATCCTGAAGGCGGTGGATTATCGTTGTTTTACGAACACAAACGCGGCGATTTAGGAGATCGATCGCTGGGTGTAATCATGATGGGGCACAGAAATTCAAGCTGCTTTAAGCTCGCCAACAATACTTATAGCTCTTTTCGGTCTTGCGATCTGGGATTTATCTGGATGGTGAATTACATTCGATCGCGAACTTCAGGCTATAAAGATAACGATATTACTGTTGCAGTTGCAACTTACTTACTCGGTAAAGAGGAGGATAAAGCAGCTCTAGTCAAACTCTTGCTCAGAAACACGGAAACCGGACAAGAAAAGGAACTAGAGCGACTAATGGAAGCGATCGCCTCAGCTAAGATCGAATTTTGGCAGTCATTGAGCCAGTGGTTGCAAATTCAGCTTCCAAACATCGATGAAATTGTCTTCGGTGGCGGAGTCGGTCGAATATTTGCCCAGGAAATAGTCGATCGCTTTGAAAATAAGTTATCTAACGTACCTGGAGAAAATCATCAGGCAATATATATCAATGGTGGATTGATTTATCCAGAAGGCACGTCGATTCCTGTAGAGCTACAAGATAGATTTGCTGACGTGCAATGCCTGTGGGAGAAAGATATCTTAATAATTGCTAATGAATATTGGAGCGGCAGAGCAAGAAAAAAATAGACTCATCCAAATTGGATGAGTCTTCTCTGAATTAAGACAACAAACTTCGTGGCATTAGTTTTAGATAATCCCAGCGGCTGACATTTCCAGAACTCGATCGATGTAGATTTGTAATACTTCCCAATTAATTCCAATTGTGGTTATCTCATACAAATATTTTGTATTAAACAACAACAACAGCGAATCTCTGTTTTTAAGCAGTGTAAACATAGGTTGATACAAACCTTAGTCTCTATAGCATGGATTTAATAGTACAATTAAACTATGAACCTTACACTTCAGAAAGGCATAGACCCCCATACCAATGAGATCGTGTGGTTGATGTTGGATGAGGATTACCAAGTGGTAGAACCCATCCAACGTTACCTCACCTTCCTCACGACCTCCAGATCGCCCAACACGGTCGAGGCATACGCCTACGATCTGAGATCGTGGTGGGAATTTCTCTCGCTCAAGGCTCTGGACTGGCGCAACATTAACCTGTCCGATGTCGAAGACTTCGCCTACTGGCTGAGAGTGGGCGACACCACCAAAGTCGTATCCATGCAACCAGTCCAGGCTATTCGCTCCGAAAAGACAGTGAATCGAGCAATTACTGCTATCACCAGCTTCTACGAATATCACATCGCTAGCGGTCGGATTGACTTCAAACAGTTCGACAGATTCCATCTCCCTCACGGTATCAATCAGAAGGGATTGTTAACGGGAATTGCCAAGAGCAAGCCCACCCGTCAAAAACTGGTCAAACTAAAAGAGCCAAAAAGCTTCCCAGGCTGTTTGACTGACGAACAGATTCAAACCATCGTCAACGCCTGTCATCGCCTTCGCGACAAACTAATTATCCTGATGCTCAACGGTACGGGGATGCGGAAAGGTGAGTTGCTGGGCTTATGTCATGAAGATATCGGCGATGGTAGTGACAACTTCATTCGAGTAGTCAGGCGCAATAATCCCAACGGAGCCAGGGTTAAAGGACAGGAGCGCACGATTCCGGTTGTTCCAGAACTGCTGAAGATGTATAACGACTACCTGATCTACGAATATCCAGAACCAGTATCGGATTACGTCTTCGTGAACATCTGGGAAGGAAAGGTGGGAATGCCCATGAATCCCAATGTGTTGAATGTCATGTTCGACCGACTGAGTAAAAAAACAGGGATTTACGTCTATCCTCACCTGTTCAGGCATACCTATGCTACTCGCTTACTCAGAGCCAACTACTCACCGGAACGAGTGAAATATCTGTTGGGACACACATCAATTCAAACTACTTTAGATGTCTACTCCCATGTAATAAACGAAGCCAATCTATTTGAAGTTATCGAACGAGAGGAATTAGCAAAATGAGTACATTACCCAATAGACATCCACACTTAGAACAGGAGTTTATTCGTGTCAATGAGTCAGCACAGAAACTCCTAAATAATCCGCTCATTGCCAAGGATATCTGGCGGACAATTGAGGATCTGGGACTAACAGTTAACCAGCATCAAAAGATCTTGACATATAATTTCGAGTCGATTCGTCAAGATTGGCTCAAGCTGTTAGCGAAATTATATGTCCTAGTCAGGAGCGAACGGAGGCTATCGGCAAGGTATATTTACCATGACATTGCTAACCTCAATCGATTTTCACAGTTTATTGATAATAAATCGGTTTTTAGTTCTAGCCATATCAACGACCAACTGTTTGATGAATACGACTATTACTTGAATTCATTAACACTATCACAAAATTCGATATCGTTACATTACACGACACTCATTAACTTTTTCAACCTCTGTCGAGAAGAAAGATGGTTAGAAGTTAACACACATTGGTTCAAGGGAAGACATAAAAATTCTCCAATTAAACGGGATGAGATTGAATACATTCCTGAAGAAGTGTGGCAACAACTAGATGAACACCTCCATCACCTACCAGAGCCTTTGCAGCGGATGATACTGATAATTCGAGGCACTGGATTGAGGATTGGAGAATTGCTCAATTTACCACTAGATTGTTTGCGTCAGCGGGGTAGTCAATGGCGATTGAGATTTCTAACTGAGAAGTATTTAACTGTAGATGAATTGCCTATTTGTGAGGAATTAGTAGTGGCAATCAAGGAGCAGCAGGAATATATTAAACAGCATTTTGGGGCCAGTTACGACAAGTTGTGTAATAGCAATAGTTCTAGAGGAAATCACGATTACAAGCCTGCTCCCAGAGTAATGTATGCAAGCAGTTTCAACCGCTGGTTAAACAAATTAGCTCAAGAAAAAAGCATCTGCACTAATGAGGGTCAAATATGGCACTTCAAGTCGCATCAATTCAGGAAAACCTTCGCTACGGTAATGACTAATGCAGGAGTTAGGGATTTAATCATTCAGAAGTACCTGAGACACCGTTCCCCAGAGATGCAAGAGTACTATAAACGGTTGTTTAAAGAAGTGCTAGGGGAAGAATATCACGAGTTAATCAAGGGTAGTAGCTACGTCGATAGCACTGGAAAAATGGTAGCACAACATCAACCACAAAACATAATTACTGAGCTGGTAAGGCGAAAAATGTATCAGATCACCACTCAGTATGGAGAGTGCCATCGTCCAGTTTTAAAGTCACCTTGTCAAACAGTAAATGCTTGTTGGCAGTGCGAACATTGGTTGACTTCTACTAAGGATGTGTCAGCCCTCAAGAACGATTTACAGAGGATAGAGACAGAGCTAGATATTGCTTCTAAGTTAGGAATGGTCAGACAGCAGCAAGGGCTAACGCTAGACCAGCAAAGATTAGTGATTAGGATTGAAGGTTTGGAGAAGATTGATGCAAGAGATTAATTGGAAGCAGGACTATCAAAATGAATTTATCTGTCCATCGTGTGAAAAATCAAAGCTGAATTTAGGTGGATTCAATCAAGGAAAAAGACAGTTCCTTTGTCCTCGCTGCAAAAGTATGACACGAGCAGCTATACAGTTAAGCCGTCGTTCTATGTACTTGGATTCACGATTAAAGGATGAGCAGATAGATTGGGAGAAAGATTATCAAGGTGAATTCGTATGTCCAAAATGCAACAAGGCGGGTATGTCTGTCGCGGGGATTCCGAAATCTAGTAAAAAAAGGTATTTTAGATGTTCTTCTTGCAGGGGGAGAGAACAGGCATCATGCAGCATTAGTGAAATAAAAAGAATAGAAGATCCTCTCAATCCAGGTGTGGTTTGGTATGCTAATTATCGAATCGAACACTTCATTTGTCCTGAGTGCCATAGTCAAAATATGTACCTAAATGAGACACTTGAAGGGAATAAAAAACGGTTTAGGTGTCATACTTGCAGGAAGCCTCAGTATGACTCTATCATTCTGAGCAGATCTAATCTTTCACGCTACAGCAATGCTCCTTTATCAGTCAAGATTTTCGACTGGAATGATGATGTATGGGATTTAAGATCGATTAGCCCAAATTTTGATGATAGAGACAATCAGCCTCTTTTTGCTAACTTTACTGAGTTCGAGTTAACTTGGTATAAATGTAGAGTCAAAGATTATATTCGTTATTTGTGCAAGGTAGAGAATGCTTTTGGAACAATTTTGCATCATTTGTCGAGCTTAAGATTTTTCTCGCGATACTTAACTAATGAATGTATATCTAGCTTCGATGAAATCAACAGAGATATAATTCTCGATTACTTAGCCATAGAGCAAGAAGGCAAAAGGCAGAAATTAGGTGGACTACGAAATTTTTTTACCGTAGGAACTATCAAAGGCTGGTTTAATATCGACCCAGATGTCATCCGCCATGCCGACTATCCCAAACGGCATTGTGGAAATCCCGACCCGATAGCGGATCTTGTCAGAAAGCGGATTGAAGAAAACCTCCATTTACTACCAGATCCTATTGCTAGAATGTGGCTGATTGGTTATTTTTCGGCGATGCGCCCTTTAGAACTAGCTTTACTCAGACAGGATTGTCTAGTTCAAGAAGGACAATATTGGAAGCTAGTTTGGAGCAGAACAAAGGGTAAAGACTGTCATGAGATCCCAATTAGCAGAACCATCGCTCAGGTAGTTCAAGAACAGCAAGAATATATCAAGAATTTGTGGGGTAAAGAATGGGATTACTTATTTTGTCACTACCGTAACCTATCTAAGACTGAGCCATCTCAGACGAAATTAGAAGCAGTTAAGAGAGTGATTCAATCCGAGAACCGAAGTCCATTATTAATAGCTATTAGAACACTAATTACAGCTCTAGATATTCGGGATGAAAACGGTAAACTTGCTAAGTTTCAATCTAAACTCCTTCGTTCCACGCGATTAACCGAATTGTTCGAGCAGGGACACGATTTAGCTGTGGTTAGTGCCTGGGCAGGACACAAAAACTTTGCCACCACCAGTACCTACTACACCGAAGTTAGTTGCTCCCTGATGGAACGAGAAGCTGGACACATCCAAAAGGCATTAGTCAATAGCAATGGTCATCGATTAGCCTACGAGTCCTTCCCCAAATCCTTCTGGGAGAATCCCACTGCTCACAAACTAGAGTTAGGTGACACGGCTCTCCCCGGAAAATAGTATAAAATGTAGCTGTCGCTACATTTTATACTCCTCCTCTTTATGGACTTTCATCTAAATTCTTTATTAAACTTACCAAATACTAGGGTTTTTACTTGCTATAAAGAAGCTGGCTTTACATTTATTCAATTAGAGATAATAAATGCAGGTATTAACTGTCCTAACTGTCAAACTTATACTGACATAATTCAAAAAACTAGCCACAGATTAATTAGAGACTTGTCGATTGTTGGAGCTGGAGTATACTTGAAAGTTCCTAGACGTAAATTTTATTGTGGACAGTGTAAAAGATATCCAACTGAGCAGCTAGAATGGGTGGAAAATAGACAAAGATTTACTGAAAGATATCAGGCATATATTTACGAAAGAGTCAAGGAATCAAGCTGCGAACAAGTAAGTCGAAATGAAGAGTTAAGTCCAGCCCAAGTCCAGCAAATATTTAGCAGAATTGCGGAAAGGGAGCTAAAAAAAAAGACTGGGGACTTCCAGAAAAATTGAGTTTGGATGAATTTAGTCGTCGTAAAGGAAAAGGGAGATTTGCAACAGTTCTAATCGATCTAGACAAAAGTTCTTTAATAGAAGTAATTGACTCTCACAAAAGTGAAGATATAATTGCTGTCTTAAAGGGGCAACCTCAGTCTGTCAGGGAGTCAGTCAAGGAAGTGTGTGTAGATATGTGGGGAGGATTTCCAAAAGTAATCAAAGAAGTTTTCCCAAAAGCATCGATTATAATTGATAGATTTCATGTGATGAAACTAGTCAACAAATCTTTGAATAAATTGCGACTTGATTTAGGCTTGAAAGGATTGACAAATCGCTATTTGCTTTTAAGCAACAATCAAGATTTGTCAGAAGAAGAAATTGAAGCTCTATCTGAAATACTTGCCAAGTCACCTTCTTTAAGCATAGCTTATGATTTAAAGGAGGAATTGAGAAGCATATACGAAAGTAAATTAACTGTCAAAGGTGGCTTAAGAGCAATTGGAAAATGGCTGGGTTATGCTAAAATTGTCTTAAAGACGGCAGGTGATACCATCGAAAATCATTTGACAGAAATTGCTAATTATTTTATCAGTAGAACCACGAGCGGTGTCACAGAAGGAATTAATACAAAAATTAAATTAATTCTACGTCAAAGCTATGGATTTAAAAGCTTCACTCTCATGCGAGAAAAACTGTTAGCTTGCTTATTAAAATAATCTCCGCATTCGCTTCGATTACTTTAATAAGTTTAAGTTATAACCATGACTAGAGGAGAGCCGTTCCGTGCCTGTTACACCTGTCAATCGTTCGTCGCCACGATTGATAAATTACCTGAATATATCAACGTTCGTGACGAGCTGCGTGGCAAACAAGCTAAAGCAATGTCAGCCGGACAAGAGGTACTAGTCGAACAATTTGGTACTCAAGCCGACCGCCTCGACGACATCATTGCAGGTCTACACCAGGAGGCAGCATGAACGATAAAGAGCAGAGCAAACAAGCAAGAATTGCCAAACTCCAACAAGTCCAATCCGACCGCAAAGAAGACTCCCTACAGCGGGTTTACAAAGCTATCGAACGCCTTCAAAAGATCGATGCCAAAGTCAACTTTACCACCGTCGCCAAAGAAGCCAACTTGAGTGTTTCTTACCTGTACAAATACCCAGAGGTCAAGCATCGCATCGCCGAGGTGAGAAACCAGCAACGATCGTTCCCAACTGCCCCCATCGCTCAATCCAACTCTACTGTTGGGGCGAAAGTTACCACCAAGCTCAAAGAGAGAATCGCCCAGCTCGAAAAGGAGAACCAAGAACTCAAACGCAAGAATGAAGCCCTAGCCGGACAAGTTTATCGAGTTCATTATCTCCAAGAGCAAGTCGAACGCCAACAGCAGTTAATCGCAGATCTTCAAGCCGCCCTTAAAGACCAACAATTAGCTAGTAAAGTCACGCCCATATCAACCAAGCGTAAAGCCGTCGTTGACGACCGGATTCAGGCTGAATTAGATCGCTTGGGAGTCGAGTTGAATGCCACTCTCACTAAGACGATTAAATCCGCCACTGAAGCCACCGTTCTTGATGCTATTGAAGCCCTCAAGGAGCAACTTGGCAAGAAAGACATCCCTAATCCTGGTGGATGGTTGAACCAAGCGATTAAAGAAGGCTGGACGAAACCAGAACTAGTGCCCCAAGTGCCTCAACAATCCCCAAAACCCGCCCATCAAGTAGTGACAGCCAAAGAGCAACCAGCTAAAGAACTACTCAGCCTCGATAAACTCCAACAACTTAGCAGTATCTTCAAACCGCAAGATGATTGACCATTATCCCCACAATATCGAAGCTGAAGAAAACATCTTAGGGGGCATTCTCCTCGACCCTTCAGCCATGAGTAGAGTAGTGGATCTACTCACGCCCGAATCCTTTTACATTGAAGCTCACGGCATTATCTACCGCGCCGCCGCCGAATTGTACCGCCAAGATAAGCCCACCGACTTTCTGAGCTTGGGTGCTTGGCTATCAGATCGTAAGTTAATCAAGAAAGTTGGCGGTCAGACTAAGTTAGTACAACTACTAGACCGAACGGTTTCAGCCGTTAACATCGACCATCTAGCATCTTTGGTAGCCGATAAGTATAAGCGGCGACAGTTAATCGCAGTGGGTCAAGATTTGGTGCAGTTGGGACAAGATCCAGTTACCGAACTAGAGTCAATCTTCGACCAGTCGGAGGAGAAGATCTTTAACCTGACTACCAACAAACACGAGCAGTTCAAACCGACGACTATCGGCGATTGTCTGGCGACAGTATTTCAGAAGCTCTCTGAGGGCAGTTCGCCAGCTTATCCAACGGGGTTAGCAGATCTGGACGGTTTGATTGGTGGTTTGGTCAAGCAGGATTTGATTATCGTTGCGGCAAGGGCAAGTATGGGTAAGACTTGGCTGGCTTGTCATTTAGCCAACCAAATTGCCACCACTTTGAACCAGCCAGTGGTGTTTTTCAGCGCGGAGATGTCTAAGGAGCAGCTAACTAAACGGTTGTTATCGATGCACACTGGTATCGATTCCCATCGACTGATCCACAATCAAGTCTATAACGATGAATACGAAGCCCTGGTAAAAGCTTTGGGGGTATTAACGGAGCTACCCATCATCATTGATGATACTCCCGCCTCTGCCCTGACTCCTACTAAAATACGTTCGGTACTGCGGCAAATTCGCCACGAGAGAGGGGAATTGGGTCTGGTGGTGTTGGATTATATTCAAAAGCTTGGAGACAGGGCGGCGGGGAATAGAGCGCAGGTTGTGGGTAAATTCTCTGGTGCGTTTAAGGATATTGCCAAGGAGTTTGATGTTCCGTTTGTGGCGTTGGCACAGATCAATCGCGGGGTGGAGAGTCAGAGCAATAAGCGTCCTGGCATGGCTGACATCAAGGATTCAGGGGATATCGAGCAGGATATGGATTTGGGACTATTGCTGTATCGGGATGAGTATTACAACGCCGATAGTTTTGACCGGGGAGTGATGGAAGTAATTGTGGGTAAAAATCGGAATGGGAGCGTGGGGACTTGCAAGGTTGGGTTCGACCCCAGCGTTGGTAAATTCGGCAGCTTGAATTAGGAATAGTTTATGTTGTAGAATACATACACGATGAAAAATCTTATTAAGGAACAGAATTGTAAGCTTTTTCTATATGATAATTGTGGCATCATGATTATCCATTGCCATTTGTAAGACTAATCGAGCCAAATCTCGACTCAGATCTGAATTAATTGATAGTACATCATCAACATGCCAGGTTTTGTAGAAAGTATCGTTACCACCTTCTAGGCGTTGGATGTGTTCGATTACCGTACCGATACTAACATCTTCCCAGCGTTCTCCGGTTTTACCTTGCGTTACCTCTTGGATAACATAGCTATTATCTGTATCTGATTCAATTTGAACTAGTTTGAGATTTTTCAACTGAATCAATTTATTTCTCCCCTCAGTTCGGATGACAGCATAGTTGAGCCGATTTAGATATTCATCAACAGTAAGCTGGTAGGTTTCGAGTTTCATAATTTTAGAAGATTTGGATGAGCTTTATAGTATTTTTCAGACTAACTTAGCTAACTTTTCTCTGGCTGGTTCTAGAGACTGAATTTGACTATCTAGATACTGCCGATCGCCATAGAGATGAAATAATTCATCGTCAATGGATTGAATTATTCCGGCAATCTCTTTTTTGTCAGAATCACTCAGATCCCGACAAAGCAACGGCAGATCGTCTAAACTAATTTTCTTGCCTTCAACAATACAGCCATCAGATTGAATGAGACGGACAATTTTCTCAACTTTTTTATTACTCGATTCGTACATAATGCTTATTTCCTAGAAATTGGTCATGTGAGTAAGAATACAAAAAAGCACCAGTCTTCAAAAGTGACTGATGCTAAATGGGATTAGAGATTGCGTTGCACCAAGAAGTGACAGGAAAGCTAAAAACTAGTGGACGTGATGTTATCTTATTAGTAGCGATATTGACCGATCTTGAGAAGTCTTGCGTAAGTAGCATTACACAAGACTTTTCGCCATTTCAGCTAGTTATTGGCTGTTGCGACCTCGCGCCAGGTGCTTTGCGGCAAGTACAGAACGCTCGAACCCAACCGCTCGACTTCAGTAGCCCGATCGTAAGATTCAATGTCTTCCGCAGTGCGGGTGACTGCATTCAACATGCCAAATCGCGACAAGTCGCCAGAACGAATCAAATGGTCGAGAACCGAACTCGATTCGTCACTGTTTAAGCCAATTGCTTTGGCGGTAAGCTCGACAGCCTTTGCCGAATGACCAGTGATAAGGTCATTTTTAGAGGCTTGCAGATCGGCAACAGCATCGCGGAAGGTAGTGATGCTAATCGCATTTCGTACCAAATCGCGAATCTTTAACTTGAAGGCATTATCGATCGCTTGCACGGTATCGGAAGCATACAAGTCGGTACTTTCATTCGCACGACCCGCATGATTCTTCCGCTGCTTGGCATCTTTAAGCGTTAAGCCATTGGTGCAAACTAGGCGATAGATAAAGGGTTCGACCGAGATCGAGCCGTTGCCTAGCTCGCCATTCGACAGCACGAATCCCGCTTGAACTGGGTCGCCAACCGAGATAGCAGCTTCAATGTTGGTGTTAATAACTTTCAAGTACATTTTCTCTTCGGTAACGTTGCAGCTTGCGATCCGAATGCCTTCACCCATTTCAGCCAGCTCAGGCATTACCATTGCTAGAATCTCGTGATTGTCTACGATCCGATAGCGATTAGAAAGAAACGCTCTCATTTGTCCGCGTAAAGTACGAATCAGCGAGGTTTCGCCCTGCTTTTTACCCAACCAATAGTTGATATTAGTAGACAAGAGTTCGGGAGATAACGCTCGCATCCGATCGTAATATGGCTTTGGCACCTGGATACGGCTGGCCATTTGTGCGTGAGCATAGTCGGTCGCTGGCATTTCTTCACTAGAAAATGGCGGATTCATCAGTACGCGATCGTACATTGGTCGTGGAGTGGCGAAAAGAAAATCACGATCTAACGGCTGAAAACCTAGCAGAGTAAGTGCTTGATGTAAATCCGAGTTAATCTCAAAGCACTCCACCACCGCCCCTAACTCGCGAACGGCAAGACAGATATCGCCAGCTCCAGCACTAGGATCGAGTACTCGGTGAGCTGAATCGATTCGAGCAATCTGCAACATCCGAGCGATTACTTCTGGTGGAGTCGGGAAGAAGTCGGGCACTTTGGTATAAATCGCTCGACGACGCAGTTCCTTTGCAGCTTCAACAGATCGATCGATCTCAGGTGCGGGATTGCCAAAGCATATACTATCCAACAGTTCCACAGCCGCGATCGCTCCATCCTTTGACTTAATGCCAAACTGTACGAGTCGCTCGACGATCGAATAACCGTAGGTAAAGGAGTCTTGGAGATACTTAGAATCTTCTTCGTGCCAGCGGCAAAGGGTAGCGAGATCGGCTAATTGCTTGCGGTTGTCAATTTTCGCAAACTGAGGAGGACATGTGCCAGTACGATGTGACTGGGCGAGTCCTTCGAGCAAACGTTGGATGAGGGCTAAATGCTCGCCTTCTTCACGCATTCCAGCGGCAATTCGCGAGCGACGGGCAGTGATGTTTTGTTGCCCGATTGCTGGGTGCAGTTTCGAGTCGATGGTTTTCTGCATTGTGGCAGCTAGTTTATCTAACTTATCAGCCAGTTTGAGGCTGCGGCTCGATACTGGTTGAGGATGTAGATATCGGACTTCTGGGATGTTATCGCTCTGTGCTGCTGGCTGCGATGTAAATAGGTCTAGCTTGAGCTGGGCTGGGTTATCGATGGTTCTCATGAAGTTTGAGGATAATAGGTAATAAAAAACAGCCCCAACCATCACTAGATGGTTGGGGCCGATTAGCCAGAGGCTAGGCGTTGCCAACGAGCAGGAGAACATTAAGCCGCAATTGGGGTCTTCGCAGGTTTCTTGCTTCGAGTGGTCGAGGTCTTGCGCTTGGACTTAGCGGGAGCTTCAGTAGGGGCGATAACTCGATCGCTCGGAGTTGCAACGGGCAACGAGACGACGGCAATGACACTGGCGATCGCGATGCCGACGGTGCAAACGTCACGACCGAGCCGAAACTTACCACTAACGACGAGATTGGCGGAGGGCACGAATAGCTGCTGGTAGATTTCGCTTGCGCCAGCGGTAAACAGCACTTTAATGTCGCCGTCGATGGCAGTACCAGTCAGCTTGTCACCGTTAATTTCAGCGGTCAGGATAACGAGATTAGAAGTAGCAGAATTCATAAGTAATCTCCAAAGGTAGGGTAAGTGGATATGGCAAAAGTGACGTTCGCAACCGCAAAGTCGCACACTTACAAATCCGAAACAGTAACAACAGGCTTAAAGGGCGCGGTCGAACCGTCAGGGAGTGGTTCAAAAGTCAGCTCGCCAGTGACGGCGAGCGTGTCGCCTTTACGGATGGTTTGGGCAGCATTGACTAAGGCATCGCTAAATCTGACCGCAAACCAATCTTTTCCGTCACTGGTTGGCACTGCTAAGGCAGCTTCGAGGATCGAACTATCATCGGGTAAGCACTTGGGAGCGCGACCGACTAAACCAGAAATGTTAACTTGCATGAGCGGATTCCTCCAAAGGATGGGTGAGTTGAAGCAATAATGCTTCAACTCAATTCGGCTTTGCCGATGGTTCTTACGGACACTCCAGCAGCACATCAGCTAGAGTGACAACCCTAGCGGGAATGGGACAAACGCCATAATATTCAGGATTGACTAACACTCGTGCTTGCAATGCTTGATGTCGCAGTTCTGTAATCGAATATGCCGAATTAATCTGCTGGTGCAGGAGCATCAATCGTCGCTGGATACGAGTTTCAGTCTTAATAGGAGCAGTAATCTCGGTAAAGTTAAAGTCAATACAGCGACCTTCGAGGAATCGACCGGACTTGTCGAATTTGCTGACGTATCCTTCGTAATTCCAATATCGTCGTGGCGGAAGACCGTGGCGACCTTCGCGCAAAGAAGCGACATCACCCAACCGTCCGAACAACTTTTTTGCATACTGTAGAGCGAGATCGCTTGCGACTTTATCAAATATATAAAATGCTGTATATTCGATCGAACAGGTGAATTTAAAGTCGCCGAAGTCAGCTTTAAACTTTCTAAGATTGGGTTGATTCATATCGATCGGGTATAGAAGAAGCCCCAAGGCATTTTGAGTTTAAAAAGATAGCGACGATCTCAATTGAGATCGTCGCTAAGTCAAGTTGAAACAAAGTCTAAGGTAGCTAAATCAACGATTGTTATCGAAGAATCATCGTTTGTGTAACTATCGATAACTTCGCGGATTGTTTTGTAGGCGTATTCTCCGTGTGAATCGGTAAGAGCGTTAAGTTTATTAAGCAGTTGTTTGGGCGAACAAACAATCTTGTTAACTAGGCATTGGCGAGATTCGCGGTGATTGAGGCGTAGCACTAAATACGAACGCATATTTTTTATGGGGGTGAGTTAATCGGGTTGTAGAGTGGTGCGCTTGCGCGATTGATATCAGCCGCAGCCAAGAATACCGATCCAGACCGGATCGGCTGGCTACGCGATAGCAATTAAAGATCGATCTTTAATTGTTTGGACTTACAATCAACACCAAATTGCTCTTTTAGCCAGCGATTGGCATTGATTAAAGACATAATAATTTGACTCCAAGCTTCTCGATCTAGATCGTTAATTTCATGCTCCTCGTAGTATTGCTTAAGCAGTTTGCCAGCATTAACTATCGATGTACCAGCATCGAAGGCGATGCCCTCCATCTTTTTGGTGACAGCAAATTTAGTAGCACTATTACTGCGTTTCCAGAAGATAGAGCACCAAATTCTTTGTCGAGCCGCCAATAGTTCGTAGGCGATCGTCATCTCTAGACCCGCCAAGATTAGCAATTGATTATTTTGATATTCTGGAAATTTCTTTAAATACTGTAAACTCGAACCAACTCCGGCTGTGGATGAATACATGATTACCTCTATTAATAAAAATACCTGCGAACTCTGGAGGAGTTCGCAGGTAAGATCGATGAGACAGATGGTTAGAACGGGATGTTGTCATCCTCACTATCATCGACAGTGAGGGTTTGGACGACTGGCTCGATCGCCGGAGCGATCTGGGCGATGGGCTTGGCCGCTGCGAAAACCGCTGGCTCGACGGGGATATCCAGCAATTGGAGGACGCGATTTGCCAGTTCGTCATTGCGACCGAGAAAGAAGCTCTCCCAGTTATCGATCGTGGGCTTGGAATGACTGGCAACCTTACAAGCAGGTGCTTTGTTACTGTTATTACCAGCTAGCTCGCGCGTGACCTCAAACTCAAACACGCACAGGGCGTTAAATTCGAGGTTCTTGGGACGCGCGGAAATACCATTGGCTTGAGCGTGGCACATAGTTATCTCTAGGAGAAACTGCTGGTAGTGGAACGAGAAAGTGGCTTGAGTAGCACCTTTGGCGATGTACTGCAAGGGGATTTCATGCAGGGGGTTATTGTCGCAATCGAGCAATAGCACTTCAAAGATCTGGATATTAGTAACACCAGCTTGTCCTTTAAACTCACCGTACTTTCCAAGCAACTCCAGCTCGGAGTTACCGTTTTCACCTTTGACAGTTCGCGCCGCCATTAATCCAGATTTAGGGACTACTAGCATCCGAGGCTGGCGGAGGATCGAGCCTTGCTCTACCGCCCCGCTAGAAAAGGTATAGGTATCCAACGTCTTAGGCACATTAACCCAGCTTGCTTTAGCCATCTGGTCGAGGCTGACAAAGAAACCGCACTCGACGGGATTCTCGCCGCGCAAGCTTTGGATGTATGGTAGCTTGGCATTGGGATTGCAATATTCGGGTGAGGCAAAGCGATCGCGGACGGGCTGAGAAGAATTAGTCATGATAAAAACTCCTAAAAATATCGTGTCGGGTGACCCGACACGAAATGAATCGGTCGAATGGATACGGCTTTGCCGAGAACACGCAAAAAATAGATCGCAGATCCCTCGATCTGCGATCTATTTTTTGAGTCGAGCGATTTAAGCGAAGAACTCAAAATAGATTTCAAGAATTGCTTCACCAATTGAAAATCGGCGAGATTCAAACTCACCGGAACGCAAACAAATGAAGTGGCAGTAAGCAGAAGTTAGACGATTCGGCAAAGCCGACGCTGTGCGAACGAACATATTGGTTTCTCCTGGAAGTCTAAAGATTGAAGCGAGCTACTTAACGCTCATCTAGATTCGGCTTTGCCGATGACTTTCTCCAGATTTTTCAACTCCAGCTACATAAAAAAGCCACAACATTGGAACTGCCAAAGACCTAGAAGTAGTCGGGGACGAGCAAGCGGTCGGCTACAATCTCATCAGGTACGTGGTACAAATAGTCAGGATGAACCAGATGCAATGCCAGCCAATAAGGATCGGGCGATCGCATACCAACTAGCCGATCGCAATAATAGACATCGGCATCGCGCCGCAGATAACCGATGCGTAGGTTTAGGTAGCAGACTTCGATGGCAATCTCACCGTCTTTGGCTCCTGGCGCGTCGTCATAAACATCCAGCCAATTTAATGTCAAGTGAATTCGATCGCCAACCCACTCTGGTTTTAGTCCTTGGAGATCGGGTAGCGGGAAAGGCTGGAAATAGCGGTGGGAAAAATTGCGAACTGCATCGTGGCACTCGGCGGTACTAAGATGATGACCGCGCACTACTTTATTTAGGCTGTTACCACAAGAGAAGCGATCGCGATCTAAATGACGTGCCATCGGACAATCTAAGCAATTTGAGGGTAGTGCTGTCATGTTTTAATAGTTACGATCGATTAGTTGAAAGTATTTTGGAGAAACAATTGAGGGTCAGGTGCAAACTCTCAGTTGTTTTTTGTTACGGGAAATAGATAACTAGCGATTAATATTGGGGATCGGATTGATAATAATCCTGGCGATCGTTATGAGATGACTCGCAAACTTCGAGCATTAATTCTTCCAAAAATTGCAAGGATTCTGTAGATTCTGGCGGTTGTTCGGTGAGTAAATCGGCTTCAATGTGCATAATGGCTCCAGGTCGGGTAAGGTTCGAGAGTCACCTCTCTCCCCTCCCCTAAGAACCGGACATGAGACTTTCGCACTCATCCGGCTCAAGCCTTACTTCAAGCGATATTCTTGGATTTTGGGTGTTCCTGCTTGTGACAAGCACGATGCAAGTGAACAAGGTTTTCGACCGAATTATCTCCCCCTTGTACAACAGGAACTATGTGATGGGTATCTAACTCCTCCCCATTGAATAAAGGCTGACCACAGATTGGACATTTCCATTTTTGGTTCTCAGCTATCTTATGGTTGCGCGAGTTGCGTTCCCAATAGCTCTTACCATATTTCTGGTGGCGTTTTTCCCAGTATTCAGTTAGTGAAGGGTCATCAGGCGACGCTTCCCCTTTTACCTTTATATGACGTTCAATAGGCGTGTTCGCTATTGGATAGAGAAGTAATGATTTCTCGTTTCCTTGGCGGTCGCTAATGTTAGTAGCGAACGTCCATTTATTGCCATTTACAGTCTTAAAGTAACGTTTCCGTATCCATTTTCTATTCTTGTTGGGATGTCTACGCCTAGCCCAACACCAAAGATATTGCCAGACCCGATGAGAGATATAGTTGAAGGTTTCTTTACTAACTCCACCTTTGTAATAGTTAGCAAAACCTCGGAGAATCGGATTTAGTTTCTTAATTAAAACTTCTTGTTCGACTCCATTTAAAGCTTTTATTTCTTTACCTATACGTTTGCAAAAGTCTAAGACTTTTTTCTTCGCTGGCTTGATTAGGAGCTTTCCGTCATAATGACGGTGATTGAAGCCGAGGAAGTCAACACCCTCTTCCATAGACGTGATTAGCGTTTTCTCCGCGCTGAGTTCAAGTCCTCTTTCTGATAACCATTGCTTAATCCGGTCTTGGGCAACTTCGAGACTTCTTTTGTCTCTAGCTGTGACTATGAAATCATCAGCATATCTCACCACACCTATTTTTGGATTGGTGGATTTAATATAATTTTCTAATCCATGCAGTCCAATGTTGGCTAGAAGAGGTGAAATCACACCTCCTTGCGGTATACCCAGATCTGTTGGGTTATATTTCCCTTCAAACATAAAACCAGCTTTTAACCATCCTTTAATCAAGTCTCTTCGAGGGAAGTTATTTAATTCTTTCAGGATGGATTCATGTGCAATATTATCGAAGAATCCTTTAATATCAGCTTCTAAAACCCAAGTGTCTCTACCATTACAAACTCTTACAAAGTTTTGAGCAATAGCGTCATGACAACTTCTACCTGGTCTGAATCCATAAGAATTAGGTTCAAACACGGCTTCCCATTCGGGTTCTAGCGATTCTTTTATTATTGCCTGTTCGATTCTGTCACGCACGGTTGGGATTCCGAGCGGTCGTTTCTTACCATTAGCTTTGGGAATCATTACCCGTTTAGTCGGTTTCTGATTTCCTCCACTCCAGTCGTTTACCAAAATTACTCTTTGCTTCGGGGTATTGATAACTTCTTTATCAATTCCTGCCGTTGCTTTCCCTTTATTGGTTTGAGTAATACGTCGAACACTTAATAATAAGTTTGCGTAGTTCCTTTGCATCAATTTCTGCAAGCTCCGTAGCTTTTTGAAGTTACCAAGTTTTCTCGCGAGAAAGATTCTTTGACGTAGATTTTTAACCGCTTTGTTGACTTTATACCAGTTAATTTGGTTCCAATCTTCTAGCGGTTTCTTCAGTCCGTTTACTGTACTGGTGTACGACATCTAACTTGTCCTTAGATTAAATTTCTTTGTTTGGTTTCTTTCTCATAAGACCCAGAATAAGTCTGCTATTCCTTTCGGTCAGAGGCAAATTTTGAACCTCTATTCTCCCCATTACAGGAAGACTTTCGCTTTTTACTCCATCCTCTACCCTCCAGAGAATTCTACTTTCCTTGCGGTTAGCTTACTAGAGATATTCGACCTTCTCTAGACTCTGTAGGGTTTACCCTGTTGTATCGTTTAGTTTTCTATTCTTTGTTAGATGCTGTCTCTTCTGCGATGGGGTTTGTATTCACACGTTATATGAAATTTATAACCATATAACTACCCATTTACCTTTTGGTTAGAGCCTGTCAGCCTTATTTGGCTCCTTCTCGTATCACGCAGTTTAAACGACAGTTCACGTTAGTTCATCTTGAAAGAACTCCCCTTAGCCCCGAAGCCACCTTTAGGCTGGTAGAACCAGTTACATTTGTGGTCTGCACTCCGTCTGTTTCGTTACCTACTTGGACGTGACCGGACTCTCGCGAGTCTTTTACACAGGGGTAGAGGGTGTGAATCCTCTAAAGGAGAAGGCTCCTCGGACTAAACGACCAGTTCAGGTCGCGCATAAATAAACGAGGTAGTGCAAATTAAGATTGCACTACCTCGTTTAGATGCGGCTCTGCCGCCTGATGATTTATTAAAATTCAATAGATCTGGGAGATCGTTATCAAACTTCGTTGGCGTAGCCTACCGGAGGTAATCGCGCAGATCTAGATCGCAAATAGCCGAGCGGGTAGCTCCGCATCAAATATACAATCCTATATAGCTTGCAAAATCGACACCAATTACTTGCTTAGAAAAGTAGCAATTGTATTCATTGCTTTAAGGAGTTTTTTGATTGTCATCGAGTTCTGCGGACATAAAAAATCGACACGATCTGGTCGATCGACTTCAATTATCTAAAGGATGTTGCTGGTGCGATTGCACTAACCGGACTAAATCCCCAATTTTAAATCGGAGCGGGCGATTACCTAACGGTAGGCTACGCCAACGGAAGAGGTCGATTGGGGATTTTTATCGTCAGCATCGTCAGCAAACCTCGAAACCCGCTGCTGTTCTGCCGTTCGATGGCTGACGATATCTTCAGTCTTATCGTCAGCATTATCGTCAGCATTATCGTCAGTGCAAAGATCCTTGTCCTGACTGGTTTCTGGCGAATGCAGACGCTCGGCTGACGATACTGACGATAAAATCACACATTTCTCTAAGACGATATTACGAGTTCCCGCTTTTCCAATGCGGGCTTCTCTGGCAATCGCAGCTTGAAAATTTTGGAGGTTCGGACGGTCAAAACCATCAGCCCAGCAGGGCATGGAGATTTTGAATCCATGAAAAATTTGTTATCGTAGTAGCAACCTAAGATTATTTGTAAGTTATGGTTAAAATTAATTCCATCGAAGATATTTTTTATAAAGAAGGCGATATCATCCCCCCGCCAGCACTCACTTATACTGAGGAAGAAGAAGCTCAAAATATCCTGGATGAAAAACTGATGGCAGACATGGCAGGTTGGGAATACGAGCGATCGCATCGTTATGAAAACTATGACGATTTAGGCGATATGCTCGCTGATGGGATCGATATCGATGATATTCCTGAGTCCTATTACACCAAGGGGAATAAGCAGAAAGCAGTAGTATCTAAACTTCCCAGATTTAACCAGACCGAACCTGATACCGAAGACGCTATTCCCATCTAGTCCGAGCCGAATATGCTCCAGTTTCAAGAGTTTGACCTAAAGACTGGCAAAGATCTCACCGACTTCAACTCGGAGGGCAAACGAACTCCCAGAGTGAAAAAAGTCGAGAATTGTTATTTGGAAAAGTGGCTCCAGACGCATCGAATCGAGCCAAAAAATCTGCATGTAGCTAACTTTTACAACGGAGTTAACGACTCAGATCGGGTGCGGTTGGAAGCCAAAGGTAAATATCTCATTTGTACCAGCGGTAAATCTGGGTATTTTACAGATCGGGCAACTGCCGTGCTGATTGCTAAAGGTGATAAGAGCCGGAACATTCAACCAACTTATGCAGATGGTGAACGCAGTGCCCATAATGCGGTTGCTTATGGGTCGCTCGTCGTCAGCGATGGTAAAGCGGCCACTACAACCAAATCGGGCAATTCTCGGATCTTAATTATCGATGACGAGCGAAGGTCGAGCGGCACAAATCCACTCAAAGACCGCGACGGGCGCAACATTCCTGTCAAACAGTTAGCGGATCTCTACGACAAGATGGGCGATGGGACGATGTTGGGATCGACCAAGCTCTTGCGCGGATTATTGTTAGATAAAGAGATATTGCTCGCCATAGATCGCGGCTTGCAACAGACTGAGGACAGTATAGATAAGGATATAGGCGATTTTGGCGAGTGGATCGATGCAGCCTTCGGCGAGGATTTAGATCTCGAATTAGCAGAAAACCTACTTGCAGAATTTAAGCATACGGGTAGAATCGCTAACTATTTTGTCGATCTGCAAACTGCCCAAACGATCGAGAAAAAGATCGACAGGCTCGCTCGCAGTTCGGTATTGCAGTTTCGCGCAGCCACGCCGGATTTACCTGGAATTGCCAAAGGTTCGGTGGCGACTAGCTCCTGGTGCGAACGTTTGGGTGTGGATGCGATCGTCTCGACCAATGATATCAAAGGAGACGACGGCAGACTCAAGGAACCAGGGATCGTCGAATTAGAGAGCTTCTTATGGGTCAATCGGAAAATTAAAGCCGAATACTCCAATCAATCGGTGGGTGCCCAAGTCAAAGGCACTATCCCCGATGCAACTTTAAACGAACTCAATCCCATGATGGCAGCCAAAGCAAGTTCGCTTGCCGATGTCGCTGTGGATAACTGGCAGTTGGCTTCTAAATTCGTGGCGAAGGAAGAAGCAAGGCACGAGCGCGAGTTAATTATCGATACGCCTGAAGGAATCGATGGGGTGGATGATGACGAACCGCGCAATAATCGATCGACACTTGCCAAACTCCTTAAAGCCGATCGGTACGGACAGCTCAACCAACTCCCCAATATCAGCCGCCAGCTCGATAAATCGCTCAGGCGAGACAGGTTGGATGTAGCCACTAGCGGGATCGTCGTCCCTGCTGCGATCGCCCAGCATCATAGTAAGTTGGAGCCGTGGGAGGTCTGCAATCGCGACCTACCCCACGGCGCGATTGTCGCTTATTATCGATCTCCATTTCCGAATGTCGGTGCTGCGGCGATTGCGATTAATAACTTAGAAGTATTGCGCGATCGCGACCCCGAAGCGTTCGATAAACGCGGCGTAGTCTACCTGAATCCTTGGACGGCAAAACACATCGCCATTACTGACTTTGATGGCGATCGGAATGGGTTCTTCGTTGGTTATCTGGCAAATGATAATCTCCCTCGACAACTGCGCGAGCGACTGAATGGTTTATTGATTGTAGGTGGCGGTCGGTATGAAGCAGGTAGAGAAGTTATCGCCCAAATAATTCTTCAGCCAGATTTAGAGCGCGGTCGATTCCCGCTGGGAGTCAAAGAATTTATCGAAGCTAATGCTCCCGATCGCAAGCCGTTACCGATCGCCAAAGCCAAGAAAGCAGACCATCTCTGGCATGAGGGCGAACCGCTAACTCAAGCTATTTGGCGAGCCTGGGATGTAACGGCGAATAATCCGACTGGCAAAGTTGCCAACCAGTCGATAATTTTACAGTCGCTAGCTGCCGAGACAGTTTACATTCATCCTGAGCGCAAGCCTAACCTACTCAGGCAAATCGGCGCAGCTTATAGCGAGATTCCAATTGAGGAGATTCCCAGCGATGAGTATCTGCAAGAGCGAGGTTTGCCGCCGATGCAGCTAGCGGAGAAGATCGAGAGCATTGTGAAGGCAAGTAAAGAGATCGACGCACAGCCAGATAGACTGGCATTTGCCGAGCAGAATTTAGGTAATGTCAATCAACTTCTCAAATGCTATTGCGACAGTGCAGTGGCAAAAAATCTTCAAACTGCCGTCGATACGGCCAAAAGCAGCGTTGGGATCGATGAGACTATTCATGAATTCGGAGAACGCATTCAATACAAGTCTCACCAGCTTCGCCAAAACGTCAAAAAGCCCGATATCTATCTCAGCCGAAACCTCCCCACCAATACCCAAGAACCGATCGGGTGGGCGGTAGAGACGGCAAATCGATTTTACAATGGTGGGCAGCAGCAGCCACAATTACAAGAGATCGAATCGGCCGATCTAAATAAGCGGTTTCGCTCGCTGATACCGATTACCCACAATGACGCTCAAAAAGTGGTTGTCGATGAGTTTGCTCGGAAATATCGTAATTGTACTAGCGCGATCGGGCAGGTTAAAGACCGACTAAATCGGGAATTAGTTGAAGACCAGCAGCCGACGCTCACGATCGTCTCCAGTAGCGGTAAGAGCTTTGAAGTTCAACGCTTATGCGATGCGGATGCAGCAGGAGATTCACCCATTTGGGATTTAGGGGATGGTGAAAGTAGTACTAGATTCGAGATTTACCGCAATCGAGAGCATAACGGTCAGGAGAATTATGTCGTTTATCAAGTCGATGGAGCGGAAAGTAGAATTGCGATCGGGTACGTTTCTCCAAAATCAGCAATAGCCAACAGTTTAGACAAGTATCCGATCGAGCAAAGTGGTAGTACAAAAAAATTATTCATCGAGAGATCGACGCTCGAATTTCATCCGCCCTACGCCCTAGAAAATGATGTCGATGAGATATTTACCAAAGCCGATGGCGTAATTAACGAACTAGAAAATACGATCCTCAAAGAACAACGGTCGCAGTATGCCTCTGCTGCGTGGCATTCCAGCGCGGGGATGGGAATGGCTACTAAGGTCTTTGTCGATGAAATTAGCCAACACCTAGATAAAGTACCGTCGATCGCGCTCAATCATCCTACGGCAGCCGCGCTAGAGTTAAGAGATGGGGCGCAACTGGCAATTAGGTTCGAGCGTGACTTACACGTTTCGGCGATCGTGCCCGATGGCAGCGTCCGCGATTTGGGTCTGACTACTTACGGCGATTCCCCGCTAATTAGTCCCGGCACGGTGGTAGCCGCAAAAATCGCTCGACCGCTCGATCCCAAGTTGAGAATCCATACCGAGCTGGGAGAATTTGTCGTCAATCCATCGCCCACGCTCGGTCGGATTCAGATCGAAGATTTTACAGGAAAATTCGCATTTGACCGTCGGGGCAAAGATATTGCCGTGGATTATCTCGGCTCTGGGGGGCGGCGAATACCGATTGGAATACTGGGACGAGAATTAATCAATAAAGACTCTAAAGCTAACCTCAAAAGTGGGAGCAATTTACTTACAGGTACGTTGTCGCGGGGTTTGAGCGAAAACATCCTAGAAATTCAAATCCAAAGCCTCATCGACCACCAACCCGTCGCCAGTATGGATCTCGGCGAACTCATTCCACTGCCACAGCAATCTATCCCGCTGGAGCGACACGATCGAGCCATCTCATCCGTTGGCGCAGCCTCTGCTGGACGTGAGAATCGACGCTACTTTCCGACAGCCGGAGAGCTGCGGCAGCTCTATGGTGCTGCGGAGCTAGCTGAAGACATTGCAAAAATGGCAGAACTAAACAGCTTGGGAACGCTGCTTAATGACGTTTACCCCGATGGCGATCGCGCACCAGATGATTTTTCTCATTGGGTTGTAGAAATTCCGGCATCCGACAATCTTTATCATCCCAGTGCGGGAGAATTGCGAACGGCTTATGCCCTCAAATCTAACTCAGGGAAAACAAAAGATTTAGATAGAATTAAAGAGTTAGGAAATGCTCTAAATCGGGTTTATCCTGACGGAAATCGCGCACCAGATGACTTTACTAGCCTAAAAGTGGGCATAACTACGAGTGAAAAGCAATCGTTAGGGATCGATTTACGGCAACTCGAATCTTCCCAGTCAACCAAGCTCGATGACAGAGAATTAAACGAAGCAACTCCCCTCAAGGTAGGACGATCTATATCGATATCTCAAGAACCTACTGTAATCGTACCCGTTAACAGATCGAAGAATTATATAGTAGTAAACCGCTCGCAAACTGAAGATATCGATCTGTCAATGTGATATTTTACTAACGATCGATCGTGACACTTAAATTGCCAAGCCAAGCTTGCGTTAATCTAAAGAAGTCTTAGAAACCCGATCGATCGACTCACACATCCAATGGGAGACTCAGCCATGACAAAAGTTGCATTACTGGTAGAACTGAAGGCAAAATTGGGTCAAGAACGAGAACTGGCTAATTTCCTCACCGCACAGCAATCGATGGCAGCCGTCGAACCAGGTATGTTGGCTTGGTTTTTTGTGCGTTTGGACGCTCAGACCTTCGCTCTGTTTGATGTTTTTAACGAAGATGCCGATCTTCAAGCACATCTGAGTGGGTCGATGGCGGCGGCACTGATGCCGCGTGCGGACGAGCTGCTAGCCAGCCCACCACAGATTCGCCATGCTGACGTGCTGGCAGATTTGCTTTGAGTCGGAAACGCCAGATCGGTAATTCTACCACCATTAGGGGGTGCGCGTAGCTGCGTTCGAGTGGAACTGCTCATCAGCTAAAACTTATACAGAGTAAGCATTGTTTGGAGACAGATTAAAATTATGGCTCACCGAATAGTCTATCTTCAAGCTATCCGTAAACGTTTAATATCCCCCATCGGTGGCGCACCAAACATGCGCGAATATTCCCGACTGAATTGTGAAGTGCTCTCATAGCCTACTCGATCTGCCGCAATCGTCGCAGTGGAATTTTCAGCCAGCATCAGGCGACGGGCTTCGAGTAGTCTTAATTGCTTTTGATATTGCAACGGACTCATCGATGTCACTTGCTTGAAATGATGGTGGAAAGATGAAGCCGACATATTCGCTCGACCTGCTAAATCCTCAACTCGCATCGATCGATTCAGATCGGTCTTAATAACTTGAATGACCTCAGCAATCCGTTGCATTTTACTACCCAATGTGGCAATCTGGCGGACAGCTTCACCTTGTTCGCCCATTAACAAGCGATAGTAAATTTCGTGAATAATCAGCGGAGCCAGGATCGGGATATCTTGAGGTGTATCCAATAGTTTAGTCAGTCGCAGAGCGCAATCGAGTAAGGTGGTGTCGGCGGTGCTGACAAACAATCCTCTCACAGAATTCTCTGGCTTACTCGCACTTGACTTGGTTTGAGCGGTAATAATATCGCAAAGTTGATGCAGATCTAAGTCTAACTTGAAGCCTAAATAGGGCTGCTCTGGAGTTGCCTCGACTACAAATCCGCTAATCGGTAGATCGACGGAGACAACCAGATATTGAGACGCGCCGTAATTATAAGTTTCCTCCCCCAGTAATGCTTGCTTTTTGCCTTGTAAGAGGATGGCGAGGATCGGAGTACTGACACCGTAGAGGCAGACTGGCGCAGCAGATTCGCGCTGAAACTCTAATCGATCGATCCCTGTCTGATGAAAACCGTTCCCCTTGCCGTTGGTGTGACGAGTTACCAGTATTGCTAATTCTTGACATCGCTCGGCGATTGCACTGTGATTGAGTATTCCTATCGTCATCCTAGTTACTCCGTCAGGATTCGCTCGTTTCCTTTCGAGCATTGTAACGCATCTAATCTCTGCCCAAAAGCTTGACTTGGAGGATTAGGCAATAAACGGCGAGGTCTGTGTATTTAAAACTTTTGCTGCTACTCATACTATGAATTCATCGGCATTAATCAGAAAAGACAACCATGTTAAACGTAGAAAATAAAGTTGTTATCATTACTGGAGCTAGTAGCGGAATTGGTGAAGCTACTGCCAAATTACTGGCTAAAAATGGCGCGAAAGTAGTTTTGGGCGCACGGCGGATCGATCGATTAGAAACGATTGCCAAAGAGATTCATTCTGAGGGTGGTATCGCTGAATACCAAGCTCTGGATGTGATCCAACGCAGTCAATTCGCCGAGATCGTCCAATTTGCCAAAGATAAATTCGATCGCGTTGATGTCATTTTTAATAATGCCGGAGTGATGCCCTTGTCTTTGATGAAAGATCTTAAAGTTGATGAGTGGGACAAGATGATTGATGTGAATATTTACGGTGTCTTGAATGGCATTGCAGCGGTGCTACCAATCATGACAGCCCAAGGTGGCGGACAGATTATTAATAATGCTTCGATCGCCGCTCATACGGTGGGGCCGACTAGTGCAGTTTATTCGGCGACCAAATATGCGGTGTGGGCGATCTCTGATGGACTGCGACAGGAATCCAAGCACATTCGTGTGACGATTATATCTCCAGGTGTAACTGAAACCGAACTTGGCTCTGACATTACGGATGAGTCATCACAAGGCTTTTTGCGAGAACTCCGCAAAACCGCATTGACTTCAGATGCGATCGCCAAAGCGGTTTTATATGCTGTTTCGCAGCCAGAGGATATCGATATCAATGAGATCGTCGTCCGCCCCACCGCCAGCGCATACTAGGTAAAGGAAGCAATGTTATCTAAATCGAGACAAGCCACTGTCAACAACCTTGTACTAATCAGGAAATCACCTTATGAGCCTCACCGCCTTCCGCACCCTCGGTCGCTCTGGACTAGTCGTTAGTCCATTGGCTCTCGGCACTATGACCTTCGGCACCCAGCGATGGGGTTCGCCTGATGAAGTTTCTGAGTCGATCTTCCACACCTACATCGAGGCGGGTGGTAACTTCATCGATACCGCTGACGTGTATGCAAATGGTCGCAGTGAAGAACTCATCGGTGGTTATATTACCGATCGCAATCTCCGCGATCGACTGGTGCTTGCCACCAAATGCGGCTTTCATGGCGGCGAACCAGGCAACCCCAATACTGGTGGCAACGGTCGGAAGAACATTCACCGCGCGCTGGAGGGATCGCTACGCCGTCTCAATACCGACTATGTAGACCTGTATTGGATGCACGTTTGGGATATGGTCACGCCCGTCGAAGAGGTGCTCCAAACCCTCGGCGACCTAGTACGTGCTGGCAAGATTCGCTACTTCGGTTTCTCAGACATCCCCGCTTGGTATGCCACCAAATCTGCCACGCTAGCGGCAGCACATAATCTGCCCAGTCCGATCGCCATGCAACTGGCGTATTCCCTTGTCGAGCGTAATATCGAGCGCGAACATCTCCCCGCCGCTCGTGAATGCGGTCTGGGCATCTGTCCCTGGAGTCCGCTGGCTGCTGGTTTTCTCACAGGCAAGTACCAGCGCGAGAGCGACGGTGCTAGTGGGGAAGGTCGGCTGATTGGCTCCAATCCGTTTGGGAATATGATGTTTACAGATCGCAACTGGCGCGTTCTCGATACCTTACGGACGGTAGCGGTGCAGATCGAGCGTCCATTAGCACAGATCGCCCTCGCCTGGGTTTCGGCACAACAAGGAATGACTGCACCGATCTTAGGAGCTAGTAAGCTGGATCAGTTGCACGATCACTTGTCCTCACTAGAAATCCGCCTCACCCCAGAACAACTCCAGACATTGGATGAAAGTAGTGCGATCGATCCAGGATTTCCCTACAGCATTTTCACCCCAGAGATCAACCGCAGTATTTTCGGCGGCACGATCGTTCAAGGCTGGCGATAGCTGCTTCAGTAACAAGGAGATCCGAAAGCAATTAATCTTGGATTGGTAAATCAATTCAAGATTTATCTAAAAATATCGGGATCACAATAAAAATGAAAACAGCACTAATCACCGGAGCCAATAAAAGTATTGGTTTGGAAACCGCCCGTCAACTGTTGCAACAGGGATATTACATTTATTTAGGCAGCCGTAATTTAGAGAATGGTTTAGAAGCTGTCGAAAAGCTCAAAGCCGAAAGCTTAAATAATCTCGAAGCCATTCAAGTAGATGTCAGCAGTGATGAATCAGTGAAAGCGGCAAGAGTTGAAATCGGCAAAAAAACCGAAGTATTGGATGTACTAATTAATAACGCTGGTATTCTCGGTGGCATGTCCCAGCCAACAAATACAGATATAGCTATTTTTAAGCAGGTGTTTGATACGAATTTGTTTGGTGTCGTGAGAGTTACCCAGGCTTTTATGGATTTGCTGCAAAAGTCCGCCCAACCCCGCATCGTGAATGTAACGTCAGGTTTGGGTTCGCTCACTACACAACGACCCTAATTGGAAGTATTACAACGTTAAAGCGGCTGTTTATAACTCATCAAAAGCGGCACTCAATATGTACACGATCGTTCTGGCTTCCGAATTGCGGGATACACCTTTCAAAGTCAATGCTGTCGATCCCGGATATACTGCCACAGATTTCAACCAGTACAGTGGCCCTGGGACTGTAGAAGATGCCGCCGCACGATTGGTGAAATATGCCACCATCGACGCGGACGGCCCGACCGGAAAGTTTTTGAGTGATGACAACAGCCCAGAAACGGGAGAGAGCCTGTGGTAGTTCTGGATAGTTAACCCTCCAACCAATCAAACCATACCAAATGAGGTACTCATGAAAGTTATCGTCACAGGTTCGCTCGGAAACATCAGCAAGCCACTGACAAAAGAGTTAGTAGCAAAAGGTCACACGGTGACGGTTATCAGCAGCAAGCCGGAAAAGCAAACAGACATTGAAGCGTTGGGAGCCACCGCTGTCATTGGCTCATTGGAAGATGTCAACCTTCTGGTGTCCACCTTTACAGGTACAGATGCCGTGTATTGTATGGTACCGCCAAATAACTACTTCGATCTTAATCTCGATCTGTTGGCTTATTATCGCCGACTTGGTAATAACTATGCAACAGCGATCGAACAATCGGGCGTAAAACGGGTGGTGAATCTAAGTAGCATTGGTGCTCATTTAGAGCAAGGATCGGGGATTTTACTTGGTGCCCACGATGTAGAGCAGATTCTCAACGAACTATCGTCAGATATCGCTATTACTCATCTGCGTCCCACTTCTTTTTACTACAATTTATTCGGCTATGTAGATACGATAAAAGCGGTGGGATCGATCGTAGCCAACTACGGTGCAGATGACAAAATTCCTTGGGTTTCGCCAATCGATATTGCGGCTGTAATTGCGGAAGAAATAGCAACGCCACTTGTTGGTAGAAATGTGCGCTATGTGGCAAGTGAGGAACTTACAGGTAACGAAACTGCGAGTATTTTAGGTGCGGCAATTGGCAAACCCGATCTGAAATGGATAATTATTAGCGATGCACAAATGCTTGGTGGTTTAGAATCTGCCGGGATGAATCCACAAATCGCTGCTGGTTTAGTTGAAATGTATGCCAGTCTTCATAACGGTGTATTAGCAGAAGATTATTACCGCAATAAACCAACGGTGATGGGCAAAGTCAAGCTGGCAGAGTTTGCCAAAGAATTTGCTGCTGCTTTTTAAAGATCGACACAATTACATACAAGTAGGAATAGAACAATGACTATCGAAAATGCCATCAAATCTCGTCAACTTGGCTCCACAGGTTTAACTGTTTTCCCCTTGGCTCTTGGATGTATGGGGATGTCTGGGGTCTATGGTTCGACAAACGATGATGAAAGCATCGCCACCATCCATGCGGCGATCGACCGTGGGGTAACATTATTGGATACTGGTGACTTTTATGGCTGCGGACATAATGAGATGCTAATTGGTAAAGCACTCAAAGATCGCCGCGATCGCGCGCTGCTCTCGGTTAAATTTGGAGCTTTACGTGCTCCTGATGGCGGCTGGACGGGAGTGGATGGGCGACCCGCATCTGTGAAAAACTTTGCTGCGTATAGCCTCCAACGTTTGGGCGTAGATTATATCGACATCTACCGTCTGGCTCGTCTCGATCCGGATGTGCCGATCGAGGATACGATTGGGGCGATCGCCGATTTGGTTCAAGCTGGCTATGTCCGCCACATTGGACTCTCAGAGGTTGGTGTAGACACCATTCGTCGCGCTCATGCGGTTCACCCCATTTGCGATCTTCAGATTGAATACTCCTTGATTAGCCGCAGCCCCGAAACTGAAATTTTTCCGGTACTGGCAGAACTTGGCATTGGCGTAACTGCCTATGGCGTGCTCTCGCGGGGATTACTTAGCGGTTCCATTCCCACAGACAAAAATGACTTCCGCGCCCACCTACCTCGCTTCAGCGGCGATAACTTGGCTCAAAACCAGCAGCTAGTCGAACGGCTCGAACGTATTTCGGTGGACAAAGGTGTCAGTCCGACACAGATTGCCATTGCCTGGGTGCTGGCAAAGAGCAAAAATATCGTACCCGTTATCGGCGCACGCACGCAAGCTCAACTGTCCGAATCCTTAGCAGCCCTTGAGGTGGACTTGTCCTCAGCAGACTTGACCCACATTGAAGCGATGATTTCTCCTGCTGCGATCGCCGGAACGCGCTACGATCTGCATCAAATGCAATTGCTAGACAGCGAACGTGAATAAATTGGCACTTCTTTTAATCCAGGAAAATGGTAAGCTTGAACTATATCTTCAAACCCAAGGAGAAAATCGATGAGTTTAACTTTTTACTCCGCACCGATGTCCACCGCTAGTATCACCGAAGCAGTGATTGCCGAACTGGGTATAGATTGCGAGCGCATAAATCTTGACCTCAGCGCGGGCGATCCTAAAAAACCTGATTACCTCAAAGTTAATCCGAATGGAAAAGTCCCAGCCATCGTGCATGATGGCACCGCAATCTGGGAGTCATCCGCAATCACAATGTATCTAGGCGAAGTTTTTGGCGTGGATGCCAAACTTTACCCCGCACTAAGTCCACAGCGTGGCGAAGCCATGAAATGGATTGCATGGGCTAACGTTACCCTTGCCGAAGCCGCAAATCGCTTGTTCCAGTCGTTGCCGCCCGAACAGCAAGGAGATTCAGCTACCAATGCCGACGAAAAAGTTACCCCCGAACAGAAAAGTGCGATCGCGATGGAGAAAGCAAAGTCCGACCTTGCTGAGAGTCTCAGAATTCTTGACGGCGGACTAGAGGGGCGATCGTTCTTGCTAACCGAATATAGTCTTGTGGATACTCACCTCCAAGGCATTGTCGGCTGGATGGGGATGATGGATGTCGATCTAAAACCGTTCTCAAATGTCACGGGATGGTTGCAACGTTGCTACGAGCGTCCAGCGATCGCCAAGTTAATGGCTGGTTGAGATCGAAAAAAATCACTGACAGACCAATTTTAGAGGGAAGAGCATTATCGATTCTCCCGCTTATTCCCTAATTATCGAGGTTCGATCGGCATAACGATTAAGATAAGCGGCGATCTCTCACTTGGCAATGCACCCAGAAACTCGGCGCGTCCGCTTCATCGACGGGTTAGCTGGGGCTATGCACCACCAACAGATTCAAATGTACCCATTCTCCCCAGCCGAATCGTAATAATTTCAACATCCGTAATGGCTTTGTGAGCACCTTGCTGAGTGTGAGCGGGTGTAACCCAGAACGTACCTTGAGAGCAAGTTGTATCGCCAGTTTCCACAACTCCACTCAACACATAAACATACTCATTGCAAGGATGCGTGTGAACAGGGATGATAGTCCCCGCCTTCAGCTTCAGTAAGTGAATTGAACCCTCTGGAACAGGTTCAGCCAAAGGTAGAAACTGTGTGCCGGGGAACCGATCCATATTCAGCCATTGCCCTGAATTAGTTTGAATAAAAGTCTGTTCTGGCATATTCTAATACCTCATGATAAGGTGATTCAGCGCGAGTGAATAATATTCACTCCTGAAGTTTACCATAAACCTCTACTGTATGAACGAACGATTGAAAATCTCGCAGTCTCGTTATGATATTGAAGTCAGATATGCGGCACTACTTGAAGCGGGTGAGGCTTTACTGTGCAATGGGTACGATCGCGCGCAACCTCAACTCATTGCCAAAACAGCAGGCGTGTCAATTGGGCTGTTTTATCGACACTTCAAAAATAAGCAAGAACTACTGACGGCCATCATGGTTCATCATTTAGGGATTTTGCATCGCCAAATTATGCAAGAAATTGAGCAGTACTCCGATCCAGTGGAAGCACTCCATATCGTTCTAATTTTGACACTGCGTTACTTTCAAGTTCATCAAGGACTCATCAAGCTCTTTTTCATACAAATCGGTTACGGGGATGCGATCGCAGCCGAACAATTACGAGAAGCTAGGCAAACTTATCGAGATATTTTGGAATCTATTCTCCAATCGGGAATTACTAGAGGGGTATTTATTCCCCTGGATGCTTTGGATATTCAGATCGCTATTAATAGCATGATTGGCACAATTAACTGGTCACTTTATGACCTATCGATCGTTAAAAACGAAAGTATAGAGCCAGATGATTTGGCAACAAGGCTCTCAGCACATATTCTTCGGGGGCTGGGTTATGGAACTAATACCATACAACCTTAACCAACAAACCTACGCTGACTTTATTTTCAAAACGGCTAAAATAGCCCATTTAGGATTGCTATATACTTTGCAAATCTGGATAATCTGTATATCCCTGTTCGCCACTACTATAGAACGTATTCCGATCGTAACGATTAAGCCCTGCGTTAAGCGAAAAGCGTTTCGGTAAATCTGGATTGGACAGAAACAAACGACCATAAGCAACGAAATCAGCACTATCCTCTTGTAAAGCTGCTTCGCCTGACTCACAGGTATAGCCGCCTGCGGTGACAATCGATCCTTGAAAGATGGAACGAAAAAATCTTGCGCCTAGACCCTTTCCAGTCTCGGCAATGGTAATATTTCCTTGAATGCGAGGCTCAATCGCGTGAAGATAAGCTAACCCAAACTGATTCAAGGCATCAGTAACATAGCTAAAGATCTCAGTTGGATTTGAATCCTGCATATCATTAAAAGTACTGCTCGGTGATAGACGAACTCCCACCTTTCCTTGTCCCCAAACTTCAACCACTGCTTGCACAACTTCCAACAACAGTCGCGCCCGATTTTCGACAGAACCACCGTATTCATCCGATCGCTGATTTGAACCATCTTGCAGAAATTGGTCAAGTAAATAGCCATTTGCACTATGAATTTCCACGCCATCAAATCCAGCGTCAATCGCATTTTTTGCACCCTGTCGAAACTGTTCTATAATCATTGGAATTTCGGCTAATTCTAATGCTCTGGGGGTAACATGGGGTTGTTGACCATTAGCTGTATCTGCCATACAATTTGCGGCAATTGGACTGGGAGCGATCGGCAGTTCACCTTCGGGCAATAGTGAAGGATGGGCAACTCGCCCAGCGTGCCAAAGTTGCAAGAAAATTCGTCCACCTTTAGCGTGAACCGCATCGGTAACTTGCTTCCAACCTTCAACTTGTTCTGAAGTGTAAATTCCAGGTGTATTTGGATAACCGATGCCATTTCGATCGACCTGAGTAGCCTCACTAATAATCAATCCAGCCGATGCTCGCTGGGCGTAGTAGGTGGCATTAATCGGCTGAGGGATATATCCGTCACCTGCACGGCAACGGGTCAGAGGAGCCATAATTAGGCGATTAGGAAGTTCTAAAGCACCGAGAGTTGCAGAAGAAAGTAATTTGCGATCGGTCATGGATTTTGTCCTCAATACTTATAAAAAAATTGCAGTTTAATTGGCATTCTGTTGAGTTCTAGGGAGCCAAAACCGCATTGCGGCAACTCCAATTAACAAAAGTCCAGCGATACAAACACCCTGCCATTGCATCAGATTCCAACCATAGATACCGACGACCGATCCGAGCGATGCGCCGAGAAACGTTGACACCATAAATACAGTATTAAGACGGCTCCGAGCATTTGGCTCGAGGCTATAAATTTTGACTTGATTGGCAATTAGTGCGCCTTGGCTACTCAGGTTCAACAAGATACTGCCGATAATTAAGCCCCAAAGGTGTGTGCCTAATTGCCAGAAAATTAAGTAAGCCGCGATCGCGCCGATAATGGTAATTCCCACCATCGAGCGGATGGTTTTTGCCGTGCCCCTGTCGGCTATTTGTCCCAATAGGGGTGCGAATAGAATTCCTACAATACCTACTAGCCCGAACAAGCCAACCGCTTTACTACCATAGGCATAGGACGGACGGGTGAGCAAAAATGCCAGAGTTGACCAAAATACGCTAAATGCGCCAAACAACATCGCTTGAATCAAACTGGCTTCGCGTAAAACAGGCTGAGATTTGAGCAATGCCCATAGCGATCGCAGTAACTCTCCATAACTCAACTGCGACTGGGGTTGATATTTAGGCAGTAACTTAGTTGAAGCAATCGCTAGCAGCACCATCACACTCCCAGCCAGCCAATAAATCCCGCGCCAGTTGAACTGTTCGGCAATCCAACCGCCGATCGGTCTGGCTAGCAAAATGCCTACAAACAGGGCACTCATCAAATTTCCAATGATTTTGCCTTGGGCACTGGGCGGGGCTAACTGAGTCGCAAAAGGGATCAGCAGTTGGGCTATGATGGTAGTGGCACCAATGGCAAAACTTGCCAGAATCAACGTATTGAGATTGGGTGATAATGCCGCAGCAAATAGGGTGGCAGACGTAACCAACAACATGATGACGATTAATCGTCGTTGCTCTACCCGATCTCCCAAAGGCACAAATAACAATAGTCCAGAAGCATATCCTAGTTGGGTTAGTGTCGGAATCCAGCCAACCTCAGCCGCGCTGACATTAAAACTTTTGGCGATCTCCGCTAGAATCGGCTGATTGTAGTAAAGATTGGCAACTGCAAAGGCACAAATAATCGCCATTAACCAAGAGGTTTGAGGTTTCATCAAGATTCTTTAGCCTCTTCAATGTCGTGGATTCAGAAGATGATAATTTATCGGTTTCACTTTGTTTCTTCTAGATATTTATGGACAAAAGTAACCGCCATCGCTCCCTCACCAACGGATGAAGCCACCCGTTTTACAGAACCATGCCGGACATCTCCCGCTGCAAAAGAGCCTGGTACGCTCGTTTCCAAAAAGAATGGATCGCGATCGAGCGTCCAGCACTCTGGCGATCGACCATCCTCGAACAAATCTGCGCCAGTCACTAAATAGCCTGCTCGATCGCGAATGATGGCAGTATCCTTTGCCCATTCAGTATTGGGCGCACCGCCGATACACACAAATAGCCGTTGAGTATCGATCTTCTGAGCTTGTTTATCGCGACCGTGGGTCACTTCAATCTGACGTAACGAGGTATCCCCCGCTAGCCCAGTTACCTGAGCTTGAAACAGAACTTCAATGTTGCTTGTTTGGGTAATCCGCTCGACCAGATACTGCGATAAGGTGGCTGCTAGCGTATCGCCACGAATCAGCATGGTGACTTTGGCGGCATAGCGCGACAGATACATGGCAGCTTGTCCTGCTGAGTTACCACCACCCACAATAAATACGTGTTCGCCACCACATAGGGGTGCTTCACTGGCACCCGCACCGTAAAATAAGCCGACTTTGAGAAATTGGTCTTCATTTGGCAGATTAAGCCGTCGATACTCAATCCCCGTGGCACAAATATTGGCTTTGGCAATCATTTTGCTGCCATCCGCCATGTCCGTGTAGATGCGGTTATCGCGAAATTCTGATTTCACGCCCTCGCGCAATAGCAGCAGTTCGATCCCAAATTTAACCGCCTGCTGGCGTGCTCGCTCGGCTAGATCGGCACCGCTGATGCCGTCTGGAAATCCCATGTAGTTTTCGATCGGAGAACTGGTGCCCGCTTGTCCGCCCACGGCATGACGCTCGATTAGCACCGTCCGCAAGCCTTCAGATGCGGCATAAACAGCAGCACTCAAACCCGCAGGCCCCGCTCCATAAATTGATAGGTCGTACTCTTTGAATTTGGGCTGCGCGACCCAACCCAAATGTTGGGCGATCTCTCGAATTGTTGGCTCGAATAGCTGGGTGCCATCCGGTAATTCCACCACTGGCAATCGAACATTGGTCAGAGTAGGGAGTTTGAGTTCTCGATTGCAATCGGCATCGCAAGTCAGTTCGATCCAGTCAAATTCGACAACAGTACGGTTGAGAAAATCGCGAATTTCATAGGCTGCGGCTGAATCAGGTTGCCCGTAGAGGCGAACCTTTTTTTGCCGTCCGCTGCCGCCTGAATTTGGTTCGGTCATAGTTATTGCCTCAAGATAATCTAACTTGTTCGGTTAGGTGAGTAGCGGTCTCCAGCATTGCGATCCGTCGATCGAGACTGGAGAGCCGTTCGCCCATCAGTTTCTCGATATACTTACCCATAATGTCTACTTCAATATTGACTTGGTAGCCGACTCGTTCTTTACCCATGACCGTCCACTGTTGAGTGTGGGGAATCAGGGTAACGCTAAATCCCTGGGCATCGACATTAACGACGGTGAGACTGGCACCATCCACTGCCACGAAACCCTTCGACACGATGTAACGCAGGAGTTCTGGATTGGTCTCGAAGTAATAGTTAATTGCCTCACCTTCTGGTTCTAGCCGAGCGATTCGGGCGATACCATCGATGTGTCCTTGCACGTAATGACCGCCCATCGAGCGATCTAGGGTGAGCGAGCGTTCCAGATTGACGGGACTGCCCCGATTGAGATTGCCGAGGTTGGTACGGTGCAAGGTTTCAGGTACGGCTTCGGTCGTAAAGCCATGTTCGCTCAGATCTACAACGGTCAAACATACGCCGTTGACGGCAATACTATCGCCAATATGGATTGCATTCATTGGTGTTTGGCAATTGACGACTAAACTAGTAGCACCTGTCCGCACATCCATTGACGCGATCGATCCAATTTCTTCTACTATTCCAGTAAACATAATAATGCTTCTGCCCCGATCTCTATTGGTGAGCTTGAGTTGCCTTGAGCATGTGATAAGTAATCAGTAGTTGCGTCAAGGCTAGCGGGTAACTTTGGAGCGTTTCCCCTGTCGTTCCAGTAATATTACCCAGATTAGGATTAATCTCTCGGTTACAGACTTTGTGTAGATCGGGCAGATCGGCACAAATCATCTGCTCTAAGACTTGAATACTATCGCTATTAGCATGACTATCGACTTCTAGCACATCAACTGGCTTGCCCACATCCCGATCGAGTGTCATCCTAATAGCTGGCTGAAGATGGCTGAGATCTCGATCGAGAACTTGGCTCAGATCTGGGTGGGAAATGGTCGGTCTGAGTACCAGCCGGACATTCAGAACCGAATTGCTCTGGTCTACTTCATCGGGTGGATAAAAGCTAACGACTAAATCCGCCCACTGCCGCTGAGGACGAATGAATTGCGCTGAGTCTGGTTCGCGCTTGTGCAGTTCGGCCAAAACTTGGGCTGCGGTATAGCCGCGCTTGAGAGTATCGCGGTTAATCTTCCAGGTCGTTCGCAAGGACTCTGGTGGGGCTAAATACACCTTAACATCGTAGCAATCGCACAGTGCAGCAGTAGAATAACCGAGCAATCCCTCGACTATTACAAACTTATTTGGCTTAACATACTGCGGTGCTTCAAAGGTACCTGTTGTGTGAGAGTAAATTGGCTTGAGAATTGGTTGTCCGCTGCGGAGTAAGGTCAGATGCTGAAGCATGATATCGACATAATTACAGTCGGGATGTAGGGCTGTAATATTTAGTTCGGCACGCTGAGTTCGATCGTAGCGATGGTAGTCGTCCGTACCGATGACCGTAACGTTTTCTTCGCCGAGAATTTGAACGATGCCTCTAGTGAGGGTTGTTTTGCCTGCCGCGCTATCGCCGATAATGCCGATAATGATGGGACGGTGGCTCATGTTTTTAATCTCCTGATGATGGTAACTCTAACTTTTCAATTAATTGTCGATCGATGATTCCTGGCAATAAATAAAACAACGGAATCAGCACGTACAGCACGATACTCAAGTCGAGGTTGACAAACGCTAAACCTGCGGCGATCGAATATGAAATCGGATAGCTTATGCTCCAAATTGTCGCTTTCTGGATGGCTTTTTGGTGAATCATTCCTTCACTACTAATGTAGCGACGAACGACATAAAACCAGAGCGCATTGTAAACAAATCCCGTTAAAGCTAAGGAAAGTCCGTAAAAAACTACCACGGGTAGCGACGAGCTAAACTCACCAATTAGGGCGGTGGGATAAGGGATAAATGCCACACACATCAACAGCAGTAAGTTAATGACCAAAACTGTTCGATCGACTCGCTTCAAGAAATGAAATAATGCATGATGGTTGATCCACAGCACCCCAATTACGATGAAGCTAGTCATATAGCTTAAAATGTGGGGAAATACTTGCAGGAGCTTGGTAACTGCGACTGAGGATGTAGTATTTGTGAGGTCAGGTGCCTTAATTTCCAACACTAACAATGTCACAGCGATCGCAAATACCCCATCGCTAAATGCCTCAAAGCGGTTGAGGCTCATCAAGGAAGCTGGTCTGGGATTTTCATGCGGCATTTTAAACTCCTCCAGTAAAGATCGATTTGGCAAAGCCAACGCTATGCGAACGAATTCAAACAGTTGGATCGGCTCTCAAGCACCAGCAGCTTTGCTGCCAGTGAATTTACGTTTTTGGTGAAATACCAGCCAATTTTTCGCCAAAGCGAGCTACACCATTGCTAAATTGAGAGCGATTACCCAATTGTTGACCCGATGCCATCAGATGTCTCCCGTAGGCAAGCTGGAGCGGTTCCCAGCTCTTCAAAGCAGCAAGGATATTGTGGTCGTGATTAACCAGAGCCTCCGTCAATGAAATCGCGTTTGCTGCTGCTTTTGCAGTACTCGCCGCTGTATGCGGGCGAGGAATAAAAGCCGCATCGCCAATGAGTGCCACCCGTCCAAAGGTCATTTGCGGCACACCCAGATCTAAAATTGCCTGGACGAAAGGCTCTGGGGTTGCTCTAACCAGCTTTTGAAATGGAGGAGCTAGGACGGTATCGGCATACGATCGCATCTCTTTTTCAACATCAGGAGCTAACAATCCAGGTGGAATTGAATAGTCGCGCTGTCTGCCATTCTTATCTGTCAGAATGTGGGGTAATTCGGTCGCCTCATCATAATTGACATACCAAACCCAATTAAAGCGGCGTTTTCCCTGCTCTAAAGATTCACCCTCGCCAGGAATCACATATTGAAGAATGTGAGAATTTGGAAATTGATAGAATACAAATCGTTCGGTGAATAGGTTAGCCGCCTCTAGATCTAGCTCGGCTTCATCAACTAGTCCGCGATAGGCTACATAACCCGCATATCGATAATTAACGTGCGGTAGAAACTGATGCCGCACCGTCGAATTTGGGCCGTCAGCACCAATGAGTAAATCTGCCGTTTCACGAGTTCCATCGGAAAATGTCGCCGTCACCAGATCGCTGTCCTGCTGGATATCATTCAACTGTTTGCCATTATGGTAATGATCGGCGGGAAAATGTCGCCGCATCGCGCCATATAACAAATTCCATGAAGTGAGCATTTGGCGCATCGGCATCGGTCGATCGATGCTACCATCTGGGTTCAAATAATAGCGTTCGCGCGCCACTACACCCAGAGCTTGAGTGTCGATTCCCGCTTGTTGAAACGCCTCCACCACATCAGCCTGAAGCACCACCCCACCACCTCGACTGTCGAGAGCGTGGGTAGAGCGTTCGTAGATATCGACCTGCCACCCGATCGATCGCAGTAGTATCCCTACAAACAAGCCGCCAAGCGATCCGCCAATTACAATGGCACGTTTGCCTGTAGGTTTGATAGTCATTGCATTTTCCTGTGTATTTGCTGTGCTGTATTACACTGCCTGTAGCTCATTAACTGCGGTTTGCAAAGCACTCAAGAAGACCTCGACACTCTGAGCACCGCCGAGCGTTTCTGTGCCAATTTTGATGTGTGGTACGCCGCGAATATTCCGGCTGACTGCTTGCTGTTCTAGCGATCGCACTTCCCGAACTCCTTGCGTTGAAGCCAAGAATGCTTTCACCACATCAGGATCTAGTCCAACTTCAGCCCCAAGCTGGGCTAGAGTTCCAATCTGGGTGATGTCTTGTCCTTCACAGAAATAAGCCTGCAAAATGCGCTCGACCATTTCGGTGGCTTTCCCTTCTCGATCTGCCAACCAAGTCAGCCGATGTGCCTTGAGGGTATTTGGCGTGACCTGCATCAAGTCATAACGAAAATTAATGCCATCATTTGCCGCCGCCTGGACGGTTTTCGCATCTAATTGCTGCGAGTACTCCCAACTGCCAAATTTATTGGTGCGATAGGTTTGGCGATCGATGCCTGCTTCGGGCATGTCTGGATTCAGCTCGTATGGATACCAAATCTTTTGAATTTCAACCGCTGAACTCAATTTTGCAATAGCCTGGTTCAATCGCGTTTCGGCAACTAAACACCAGGGACAAATAAAATCTGAAGTGATTTCAATGGTTAATGTCACGATCTTTTCCTCAATGGGGATTGCCGCTAAATTACCGACCATCTAAATATACCTTCATTCATAAAGAATGTTAATCTACCTTTATAGTTAAACACCTTTGCGATTTACGCAAAACTGAGTCCAAAATGGATCGATTCGCGGCGATGCAAGCCTTTGTCAAAGTAGTAGAAACGGGCGGCTTTTCCGAAGCGGCGCGGCGGATGGGCGTAGCCGTTTCTTCTGTCACCCGTCAAGTGAATGCGTTGGAAGCATTGCTGCATACTCAACTCTTCAATCGATCAACTCGTAGCGTCACCCTGACAACCCAAGGGCGCAAATACTATGACAAAGCGGTACAAATTCTTCAGGATCTCGAAGCTGCCGATCGATCGGTTGCCGAACATGATGACACACCGAGGGGATTGCTGAAGGTAAGTTTACCTGTCACCTTTGGGCGACTTCACGTTGCGCCCATCTTGCGAGATTTTCTGGTGCAATATCCCCAAATGCAGCTCGATCTGATCCTCAGTGATGCGCTGTCGAATCCAGTCGAAGAGGAACTCGATTTAGTGATTCGCTTGGGCAATCTCGATCGTTCCGGTGCCAATTGGCGGGTTCACAAACTCGCTTCATATCAGCGCAAAGTGTGCGGCAGTCCCCTGTATTTCCAACAGTATGGCAAACCGAATCACCCTGACGATCTAGCTACCCACAATTGTTTGCGTTTTAGCTACTCCACAGGATATGAAATATGGAGATTTAAGCGGGATAAAGAAGTGTGCAAGGTCAAAGTTAACGGCTCGATTGTTGCCAATCATTCAGAAGTGCTGCGACAGGTTTGTCTGGATGGAGCGGGTTTGATTCTGATGCCTACGTGGTTAATTGGTGAAGATATTCGAGTTGGTAGATTGGAAACAGTACTGAGCGATTTTCAGTTCTACCCTCAAGTTGATATGGACATGGGTATTTATGCACTTTACCTCCCGAATCGTCGCCATTCCCTTCGAGTCCAAACGTTTATTGATTTCTTGGTGCAACGATTGGGCTATTTATCTGACTGGGAAAAAGTTTGAGCGATATTGGAGCATATGTGCCTACATAACTAATCAAGATGAACATTTAGTCAGGGAGACAATGAACATTGCCGATGCAGCAAGAGCTGCTAAAGTCTGAACATGATTCCAGAATGTCCAATCTGTCAGGTATTTTGCCCACAAGATCGTACCTTCAGTACTGTTGGGATCGACGTTCGCCAACGCATTGTTGAGCGGTACATTCCCCAATATCGTCACCAAAATCGCGCCCACTAAATAGAGCAGACTACCGATCGATAAGTAGATCGTACCGATCGAATTAGATATACTGCAAACGGCTAAACATTGGACTTCGCAGATTGAGAAGCTAGAGACAGATCCCCGACTTTTTGGAAAAAGTCGGGGATCTAGCGCAACTCTGAAGATGTTCTTTGACTAGAAGATTGAGACATAATCAATTCCTAAAATCGAACGGTTCCGCAAACGGTTGTCCGACGCTCGATTTCAGCCCCTAAAAATGATGTCAGTGGGCGAACTGCGATTTCAGTTTGGGTAGACATTGATGGATAACTCCAATCCTTTCAATGTCCCCAGTATATAAAGTTATTTTGCTGTATTGAATACATAAAAGTAGGTATTTAAGAGAAAAAGTTTAAAATAAAAATGTATTTTACAAGTTTTGCTTTACTGGATCCAAATTTATGATTTCTAATCCCCAAAAACTACTAGATGCCATCATTTGGCAGATCCTGACAATTCTCCAAGAGGATGCCCGCATCCCGTTCAAAGAGTTGGGGCAACGGGTGGGGCTGTCTTCACCAGCCGTCACGGAGCGAGTCCGCCGCTTGGAGGAAGCCGGAATTATTACGCGCTATCGAGCCGAACTAAACCTCGAAAAACTGGGATTAGCGATCGCTGCATTTATTACGATTAGGTCTTTTGGGCATCGCTGCGATGAGATTCGATCGCTGATCCAAGTGGATTAGAGCCGATTTACATATATATACTTATGCTGGCATCAAACCAAGCTGTTGCATCACTGCCAATAAATTACAGTCATACCACCATTCTACTATCTTCCCTTCCGCAATCCGTAGTAAGGTGAAATCGTTGATAACGACAGATTTACCTGTGGGTGGTATCCCCATGAATTCACCTGTATGGGTGCCTTTGAGAGTTGTCCGATACACAACTTTGTCACTTTCGGCGACCGTATCTTCGATCGTGTGCTGAATGTTTGGAAAGCCTTGGAACAGGGAAGCATTGAAAGCTTTATTTGCATCTAATCCGACAATTGGGTTTGGATCGCTGTTGAAATGATGGATGACATCATTAGCCATTAATTCGTCCCAAGTCTTTTCCCAATTGGGTTCGGTGCCCCAACCTTCTTGCTCGAAGCGGAGCGCAATTGATTTGTTTTGTTCGATTTGAGTCATCATAAATTTTCTGCTCTATTTACCATGCAGTAGTGTATGGTAAGACTGTAGCAATCTCATTTGAAAAAGTCAATACACTACTGTATGGAAGCAGCAAATCCAAAATTAGGGCGGCAAGATTGGGTACAAGCTGCACTGGAAACCCTGATGGAAAAGGGGATTGAGGCTGTAAAAGTAGATCTGCTTGCCAAATCTCTCAAGATTACACGCGGTAGTTTCTACTGGCATTTCAAGAATCTTGACGATTTGCTGGCAGCAATTATTCAGGAGTGGCAAGCTGTTAACACCGAAAAGGTGATGCAGCAAGTCGAGAAAATCGGTGGCACACCGAGCCAACAACTATTACATCTGTTGGAAATTGCCGCCAAAGATGACGATCGATTAGAGAAGGCGATGCGAATCTGGGCAATCCATGACACCAGAGCTATGACATCGATCGAACGAGTCGATCGACAACGGCTAGACTATCTTCAGCACTTATTTTTACAAATTGGCTTCTCCCAAACAGATGCCGAGTTACGCGCCCAAGTTACTTACTCCGTCAAACTTGGCTGGGTTGTGATGGCACCGCCGAGAAAACTATCAGAACGTTTAGTCGAGATGCGATTCATCCATAAAATTCTGACTTAGGTTAACACTGTTGCCTAAGTTTCAGATATTATTGATGCTATAAATATTTAGGCTGCCCTACTTACCAGATTTGATTCGATAATTACTTATTTTCTATAGGAGGCTTTCCGTTCGTACTACCCGCTCAGAAATATCTGCTGACTCGATCGCAATACTCCAGGTATTCGTTGCGGTAATGCTGCTGTAAATAGTCTTCCTCACGTAATACTTGACGATGAAACAGCCAGATAGCGGCACCGATATAAACTAAAAGTATCCAATTTGAAAAAATTAGAAATTGACCGAGTAAGATAAATGCAAATGCCACATAAATGGGATTGCGGCTTATAGCAAAAACGCCGCTCGTTATCAGTTTGTCAGGATGCTCGGTGTCGATACCAACCCGAAAACTCTGCCCAAAAGAAACAATGCTCCACAATAATATTGTCAGCCCCGCTAGACAGAAAAATGCTCCCACCCAGGATATTACCTCGGAATGAAAAAACTCTTGCGTGCTGACGTTAGGAAAATTGAATGTAGCCGCAAACACGATATAGAAATAGAAAAAGGCAAATGGCGGAATCAAGAGATCCGTTTTATCTAGTTTGCCAAAATTCATCGCTTCTATCCCTTGCTTTTTCATTAGCAAGGCGCGGGTTAGTACCATTCCAAGCATTAGTACGATTGTCAGTGGTGCGAAATATTTTGACATAGAATCCTCCACGAATTATTCCACCATTTCCATAATTTTACTAACGGTTTGCCAGTTCCGATCGATTACTATGACTCCGAGTGTCTGCTCGACCTTCATGTTTTGATATTGCTCAAACCTAGATCCCCAAGCACTGCTACTAGCTCAAGCATAGACAGTATGTTGTTATCGAGCATCTCGTGCTTTGATTGCCTTGACAGTTTCCGCTTCTATAGAAGCAGCTTCATCGGCACGCTCGACAATCTGTTGAAATGAAAAGTGGCGGTCTTCAATTAGATAACCGACCATCTGGCGGTATATGAAGTATTGGAATGAGCCGGATGGATGTTGCTTACCAGTAGAGAGGAGGCGAAGTCCCTCCGCTTCAGGAAAGCTACTTTCGCGGGCAACATAATCACAATAGCCCTCGACGATCCAAGTTGGTGGGCTGTGCAAGAGTCCGACTCGATGACGAATCAAACCGTGGGTAATTTCATGGGCAGCGACGGCAGAAAAGGAACGAGTGTTGAAATCTGGAGCGGCACTGCGAGCCACATTACGAACTAAGTCAGCATTGGCAACAAATACGTTATCGGTCACTGGTAACGAATAGGCAAATGCACCAGCACTATTAGGTGAGAGAAGGCGAAATAGCCAAGACCGATTGCAAACAAAAATCCGCTCGCTACGTCCTGCAACTGTCAACTCGGAGCGATCGATTAATTTCACGATCTCTGCAATACGTTCGGTAGTTTCGGATGGGAATGGGGAACGGGTATAGATAGTCACGCCCTGCATCCTGTAACTGTAAGGAAACAGCACCTGCGGAAAAGTATATAGCCCGAAGTAAAGCAGAACGAACAGGGCTAGTATCTGACCAGAACGGCGAAAGCATCTTCCAATGCGAGTTCTGGGTTTGGGTTGGTTGAAACCAAGATAACGAAAAAGACGAGTTACAAGCATCTTCAAGGTGGATGGAGCAGATGGGGTTACTGGTCGCTTAATTAGCTTTTCGTTTACATGTGCGGTTAGCTTGCCTAACAACCCGCTTCACCCGCCGCTAGCGATCTCTCAGACTCGATCGACCACCTTTACCCGATCGTGTACGAGCGGACTTTAGACAGCATTATTTGCCGTGACTCATAATGTTAATGACTATTCCATTCGGGTCGATGACGTAAAATCGACGAACTCCCCAAGGCTCATCTGTCAGCGGATGAACGATCTCAATCCCTCTTGCAACTGCCTTGGCGTAGGTTGCGTCAATGTCGGAAACCTCGATGGAGATTTGCGGATGTGGCAGGACGGAATCCGGCTCTTGAAGGAGAGTAACCGCAGCAGTGGGATTGGTGGGCGAGACAAACGTCACGATCCATCCCATATCCATCGCGACATCAAAGCCCAAGAACTCGGTGTAGAACTTGTGGCTCTGGTCGAAGTGGGCAGATTTGATGTTGGGAACTACTCTTCGGATGCTCATTATTGGTCTTCCTTGTATTCAGTCAGATTTTTACGAGATATACGGGATATATGTGATGCCGTCTAACAACCCTGCTGCACCAGAACGTTTCAAGATAGTCGATCGTTCCTGAAGGCGATCGCGTCAGCGATATATTCGCCCCACTCTCCTGGTTGCACGAACGGCTCTAATATGCAATCTTTCCCAACAATCGTTACCTCCTACCAAGGTACAATAGATACGTTGGGGGATTGCTCGTAAACAAGACAACTATCTGATTGGCTCCTGTGGATTTAGATGGGATAAGGAAGTAAATGCTGCTGTGGTCGGTTACGAGCTTGCCAGCGAGTTCTGGAGACAAGGCATCATGAGTGAGGCTTTACATGCCATTCTGCAATATGGGTTTGGACGCAGAGGAACGCAATTTGTTATTGCAGAAATTATGCTAGAAAATGTCGCTTCTAGAAGGCTGTTGGAAAAGTTAGGCTTTCAGAGCCAGGGAGTACTGAAGGAACGTGGTTTTTGGAAAGGAGAACATCATGATTTGGAACAGTTTATGTTGATGAGAAGCGAGTTCACAGCCGTATAACAACCCGGTTGGAGCGGACAGTTGAGAAATTTTTCTCTATCGTTCAAGTCGATCCGCTGCCGCTCAAGCGGAACGTTACCACGCCTAACTATACCCGAATGCTGTAGAGCCGTGGTGCATTTTTGTGCCCTGTCTTCTGCTGTCGTCTCTATTGAAGATTGCTTCCTTGCACGTACACCGTCGAAACGGGCTTCATCATCTTCCGTTCCACTTTGATGTCTTTAAATCCAGCCATTTCCAGATCGCGTGCGAACCTTTCTCCCGCTTCAGTTGCGTCATCTTCCGTAGTGCCAGGGATTCTGGGCTGGTGAACGAGGGCGATAATTCCGCCCATGCGTAACTGCTCTCTTAGCCGTCTGAGCGCGTCAGTCTTATTCTCCCAGAACTGAAAGTTATTAACAGCCAGAATCTTGTCAAATGGTTCGTCGAAGGGGGGCAATTGCGATACCGAAGTGAGAACCAATCGCACTCTTCCAGCCGAAATGGCGCGTTGATTTCTGGTGGAAGCTTGCTCGAACATCACTTCAGAACGATCGATCCCCCAAATAAGCCCGTCCGTTACCATTTCACTCATCTTTTGGATTGTTACTCCAGGGCCAAAGCCAATTTCCAAGATGCGGTCGGAGGGTTGCAGGTTCAGCAGCGAAATTGCCCACTCATTGCGTTCGAGATTCGATCTCCGATGTGCCATGATGAAGCCAACGATCTTCCCAAAAAATCCTGTGGGGTGGGCGAACTGTGCAACTATTTGCTCAACAAAGCTCATAAGACATCTCTCCTGAGAGTCGTGTCGGTAGAACACGCGCAAGGTTATAAATATAGTATAAAGCGGGATAAATTATGGATCGAGATCGCTCGTCGGGAGCCTTAGCGAAGTGCATGGCGTGTTGTTAGCCTGCGGCGAACTCGATCGATTCTACTCACCTAGTGAAAGCGACTGCTGGAGCAGGAACTCACGGATTGCAGCGTCTTCGGTTAAACCGATCGCGCGTGAATAAGCTTGTTGAGCTTCACAATTGCATCCTAACTGTTTGAGTAAGTGAGCCTTCAATGCCCAATAGGGTTGATAATTTTTTGTGGTTTCAGTGGGCAATGCCTCAAGCATAGATAATCCTAGATCGATTCCTTTGACTTGGGCGATCGCTGCCGCCTGACTCACTAATGCTCCCAGAGTCGGTGCAAGCTGAATCAATCCCTCGTATAACAATGCCAATGCTTCCCAATTTACTTGCTGAGTGACGGCACGTTGGGCGTGGACAGATTGAATTGCTGCTTCAAGCTGAAATCGTCCCAATCGATCGAACATCGATGCTTGTGCCAGTTCGCGTTCTGCTTCATCGACCATTGGTTGTGCCCACAGCCGAGTATCCTGCTGCAAGAGGGGAATATAGGAGCCGTTGGCGGTGCGCCGAGCTTTGCGTCGGGACTCGCAGTAGAGCATCAGGGCAAGCAAGCCGCGCGCTTCCGGTTCTTGGGGCATTAACCGAACGCATAGACGTGCCAGCCAGATCGCTTCTTCTGCGAGTCCGCGCTGCCGAGCATCGCCTCCATCGACTGTTTCCCAGGCAGTCGTGTAAGCGGCATAGATCGCTGCTAGTACGGCTGCTAATCGGATTGGTAACTCTTTTGCTGCTGGTAGCTCAAAGGCGATGCCTGCATCCCGAATCTTGGCCTTTGCCCGAACCAATCGCTGGCTCATGGTGGTGGGTGCAACCAAAAATGCCGAGGCGATCTGAATCGCATTCAGACCCAGTACAGTTTGCAACATCAGCGGTGTATGAATGGCTGGATCGATCGCGGGGTGGGCGCAGATAAACAGCAGTTTCAGGCGATCGTCTGGAAAATTCACCGCATCAAAACAGAGTTCGGTTGCCGATTCCAACTCGTCCGATTTAAAAGTATTGAGGACTTTATCTCGAACTTGCGATCGCCGCATCACATCGATTAACCGATGTCTCGCCGTCACCAGTAGCCACGCTTCGGGATTTTTGGGAACTCCGCTTTGTGTCCATGTTTTTAGAGCTGACAGGAAAGCATCGCCGAGGGCATCTTCGGCAGCTACGACATCTCTGGTTTGGGCTGCCAAATAAGCAACCAACCGACCATAGGAGTTGCGTGCTGCCAATTCTGCCGCTCGATGTGCATCCATCTGGTTTTATCCTCTTGGTGCTCCAATTGTCAGGTTTGGTCGATCGATCGAAGCTCAACACCAGTAATCGGACGAACTTCGACACCTCCTAGACTCGCAGCGGGATTCCGTGCCGCCCATTCCAGGGCAGTATCTAGATCGGGTACATCGATGATATAAACACCACCCAATTGCTCTTTGGTATCGGCAAAGGGGCCATCTTGCACGTTCCGCTGTCCGTCTTGGATGCGGACGGTAGTAGCATTACGACTGGGTTGGAGTCCCGTAGCAGCAATCATCACTCCTGCTTCAGATAGGGCTTGGGCATAGGCAGCGAATGCTGGAATATTAATTTTACCGCTAGCGTAATCTTGCTCGTTTGCGTAATTCAGAAGAGTGTATTTCATTTGTCTCCATCTGTTTGTGGGTTTGACTAAAGCAGCTTTTGTTGCGCTTATTACTATGACGAGCGAGACACTGGCATTTCGACAGGATCTAAAATTTATTTATAGCGATTTTGAACTAGGTTTGTGGGGGGCTGAAGATTCTATCCAAACAGCGATCGCTCATCCGCCAATCACCACTAATCGAGCGGCATAACGGCCCCAATCACCGAACACAGATAGCCTTTGTAACTCACCGATCGCTTGACTTTGTTCCGGTGTATTGGGATTGTTGGGCGGCATTCGTTTCCTCATTCTCCAATCAAGCGAATGACTTTCGCCGGATTTCCTCCAACAAAAGTATTTGGGGGAACGTCCTTGGTGACTACGGAACCCGCCGCTACAACAGAGTTTTCGCCTACTGTCACTCCTCCGACGATCGTTGCGCCAGATGCGATCCAGACGTTTCTTTCAATCACAATTGGCTTTGCGACTACAAAGGCGCGCCGCTGAGAAGGTTCAATGGGATGGCTAGACGTGATGATGCTCACGTTCGGCCCGATCATCACATCGTCGGCGATATCGAGTCCGCCAAGATCGTAAAAAGTGCAATTTTGATTGACGAAAACATTGCGCCCGACACTGATATCAGAACCGCCAGTTGTATAGAACGGTGGGATCAACAAAAAGCTGTCGTCCACCTTCTTGCCGATGAGGTCGCTGAACAAGGCACGCACTTCGTCCGCATCGTTGTACGTCAAACGGTTGAGATTGGCGACGATCGCCATTGCTCGTTTGACGTTTGCCAACATGGCCGCTGATTCGGGCGTTCTCCTGGGAATTATCTTGGTGCGATCGTCATTTGCCATTCATTATTTCCCTCTGCCTAGAGTCGAGCGAGCGTTTTGTGCAAGATGGCTACGCTGTGGAACCTGTTGCCGCCAAACGTTCCGGTTACGCGGCTGTAAGTAACCTTTGCAACACAACCAGGATCGCTCATCCGCCAATCGCCACAATATGCTGGTCAGTCAGCACGATCGCTTATGGTGAGTGGAACAATTAGCCAAATCGTAGCGTGAGTAGCCACAAGATTAATTTAGTGCTTTTTTCTAAGCAAATCAACTAGACTGTCAGAGATTAGCGAACCACCTAAATAACCTGCCCACTCTAGTTCATAGCCGCAAAGATGACATTTCTCAAATTTTTAGGTCTAGCTCCTGTTAGACTACAGTTACAGAAATCTGGATAACTGGTGATGAAGCAGGACAAGTTGGTAGCCGCATTAAGACTTTATGGTGCCAGCCACGTTCAGTTAACTAGGGCTTTTGCAGATTCATTAGGGTTGCACTCAACGGATGCTGCTGCACTGTCTGAGATTATTTATGGAGAAGATCGAGGTTCGCCTACGTCACCAGCGGAATTGGCGCGTAAGCTGGCAATTTCTAAACCCGCTCTCAGTGCTTGCCTCAACAGGCTTGAAGAGGCTGGACATATTGTGAGGTGTCGCGAATCATCGGATCGGCGCACGATCTCGCTGCGGTGTAGTCCTTCTATCTACCAGCATGTTGACAAATTTTTTAGTCCGGTTTCCGCTCGAATGAGCAAAGTTGTAGAGGAACTCAGCGAAGCTGAAGTCGATCTCATCCAACGGTTTCTTCAACTATCGAGTGAAGCGGTTTCTCCCGATTAAGTTCATTTATGGAATAGTTCCATTTTGGAATAATATCTGTTATAGTGGCTTTGTGCCTCGCTTTTGAGGTACACCCTAAATTAGGAGAGCAAGCATGGCAGATTTTCACGGCATCATCATCGACCATCTCAACATTGGCGTAAAAGATGTCGAACAGTCCTCTAACTTCTATTCAGCAGCTCTTGCGCCGTTGGGCTTGAAGAAATTCTTTGACATCGATGCGGAAAAAACGGAATCTGGCGAGCGCATCGTTGGATTTGGCAAAGAGAACGATCGTCCGGTTTTTTGGATTGTCGATGGTCAAACGGTCGGCACTCAAACTCATCTGGCATTTCAGGCTGGCTCGCGACAGGAAGTTGACGAGTTCTATGCGGCAGCAATTCAAGCTGGAGCAAAGGATAACGGCAAGCCTGGACTGCGCTTTTATCATAAAAACTACTACGGAGCATTTGCGATCGATCCCAATGGAATCAACCTGGAAGCGGTTTTTCATGAGGCTGAATAGACTTGTATATGACTACGAGGAAATCCTTAAAATCACTTTGCTATGTCTAACGACCCTGTTGGGCGGTGGCGAATAACTTTTGCATCCTCACCAAGATCTTCAAACTGTCCGCTCCAACAGGGTTGTTGTGCTGCTGTCGCCTCACGAGTTAACTACGATTTCACTGCTCCTAGCTTTTCTGGATTAACCACTGCAAAAATTGATTGAATTCTATCACCTACAAACTCAAAACTAAAAGTACTATGGGTTTTCTCATCTATAAGATTGACTACTCCGGACTGCCCATTGACTGTCACAATCTGTGAGACCAGTGCAGGTGTTAATCGGCTGCGGCGAATCGCTACCAAAAAACGAGCTACTTTTAGGCAACCAAACAATGGTTTCTGTGCTGCGACAACTTTACCTCCACCATCTGACCAGAATGTGACATCTTCTGCCATAAGTGCAATGAGTCCTTGTAAGTCACCGTGATTCCAATAAGTAAGGAATTGTTCAACTAAGACATCTTTATTTTGAGAGTTTGAGGCGAGTGCGGGTCTACGAAGAACCAGATGCTGACGGGCGCGACGCACGATCTGTCGGCAATTTGGAATACTCTTGCCGACAGTCTTAGCGATCGCTTCATAGTCATAATCGAAAACTTCGCGTAATAGGAAAACGGCTCTTTCCGTTGGGGATAGGCATTCAAGCAGCATCAGAAATGCAAATGAAAGAGATTCTGCTAATTCAGCACAATCTGTCGTTGGTTCTGTTATGAGCGGTTCTGGCAACCACGTACCCGTGTACTGTTCCCGCTTCACACGCGCCGATCTCAGATGGTCGATACATAAACGAGTCACAACACTGGATAAAAACGCTTTGGGAGACTGCACAATGCTATCGGTACTTTGCCAGCGAATCCAGGCTTCCTGAACAATATCTTCTGCCTCGGTCACGCTGCCTAGCATTCGATAGGAAATCCCAAATAAAAGAGAGCGATGCTGGTTAAACAGATCTAGTCGGTTCATAAGTTACCAGGTTGCCGCTAAACTCATCAGCTTTGTGCGTGCATGTTCGATTGACTGTTGCCGAATCTCATCGGGCATAAACTGATTACTGTCCGTTCGCTCATTTTTAAATTCCCGATTTAATTAAACAAAATCTTTATTTTGCAATGGTTTCAGCTTTCACAGTAAATAGTCATCCCTTGAATTTATCTGTAATTTTTAGTACAGATCGACTATTCGATCGAGATCTCAATTTTGGTAAGACCTGAAACACTGATTCTGTTGTCATTAATTCAAGAGGCTCGATCGAAATGAGCGAACGGGCAGTGATTAGGAACAGAAACAATAATGATGTCTTCAATGCCAATAAAACCGAGAATCGATCGTAGATAGGTTTCACAAAAATTCATACTGCCTAGTCGTGTATCGGGCGCAAAGTCTCCAGCACTCGGAGTAATGACTAATGCCTTTTTATGGGTGACAAGTCCTTCAAAGGTTGAATTAGCCGGATCGAATGCAAAGGTGCGATTCACTCGAACGATATTGTCTACATACACCTTAAACGTAGATGGAACGCTAAAGTTATACATCGGCACACCAAGCAACAGATAATCTGCCCACAGCAATTCCTGGATGAGTTGCTCGGATTCAGCGAGTGCTGCTTCCATTTCTGAAGTACGGCTATCTGACGGAAGATAATTTGCAGTTGTCCACAGTTCTGTAGGGTGAGCCGGAGGATTCAAACCAACATCTCGCTGTTGGTGTCTTCCATCAGGATGAAGATTCTGCCATGTTTGAATAAATTCGTGACTGAGGGTGCGAGAAATCGATTTTTCTGCCCGTACACTGGATTGAACTTCAAGTAGTTTCATGAGGCTGCGGTGTAATTTTCGATGAGACGATTTAGCCTTTATATTGTTGGTAGCTTTGCTCAAACTGCATCAGATTGAGTTCGCAATCAATCGTGTTTTGTTGATTTGTCGCGATCGGTTGAATGCTCTGCTGACCTACTGCGGTCAGGAACATGATGAAATCGCTCAATTGACTAAATTGAGGCTGTGTTGATAAAAATGACTCAGTGACTTTCATCGGCGGCAGGTTTGTCCCGTTGGCACAGTAAATGACGGGATGCTCTGGATCTAATCGCATCATGCAGTAAATCGTATCGTTGGCATCAGTCAAGATCGAAAAAGGCAGTAGATCGATGGGGCATCTGCCCAGCTTTAAGTGGCGATGTCCTGTCAAAGCATAGTCCAGGGGCAAGAATTTGGCAATGAGCGGGCGATTTCCTAGATGTAGATGCACTTCATTCTCTCGACCCGATAACTCTCCATGCCATTTTCCTTTTACCCTCAGCAGCTTCTCTACCAAATTTAACTTTCCTGGTATGCCAGATAGCCCGTTGTGCCATGAATACAGATCGAAAGCGTCCTGGGGAAACTGCCATGAGAATGAAGTGATTTGGGTCTCAATTTCAGCGATCGCGAGTCCAGGCTGTAGACGAGTGAAGATTTTAGGAGCCGTTTGGCTCAGAATAGTATCAAAACAAGTAAGTAGCTCAGACATAATGTCTTGCCTATGGTTAGAGATTGGTCTACTTAACTAAGACGAGGCAGACGCTTGGTTTGTGACAAGCTGATCCTCGCTAATTTTCGCAATCTCAAAACACTACCAACGCTAGTAACTTCAAGCAGCCCAACGACCCTGTTCAGCGGTGGCGAGTAACCTTTGGATCGCGACCAAGATCTCTCAACCATCCGCTGAAACAGGATGGTTAGAGCTACGATTACCTCCGGTAGGCTCCGCCAACGACATCAGATGCAACTGCTAGACAGCGAACGCGAATAAAAAGAAGCTCTAAATACGCTATGTTTTAAGAGTGAACTGAGCATTCAAAAAAATGGAAAAAGTTTTTGGCTTAGAAATTCCTGAAAATTTAGAAGATGCCTGCGAGCTGAACCGAACAGCTTTGCTTGTTTACGATATGCAAGTAGGCATATTTAGTCAGTTGAGTAATGGAGATGAGATTAAATCGCGGGTTGTAGAGGTGCTGCAAACTGCGAGATCGGTTGGTCTACGCATCTTCTTCATGCGTCACATGTCACTACCAAATGAGTTGTCGGGTGTTTTCCAACTCAAGACTGCAAAGGCATGGCAAAGGGCAACTTCTGTCAAAGATGTTAAACCTTGGTTCCTGCGAGACACGCCAGGATTTCAACTCATCCCCGAAGTAACTCCACTTCCGACTGAAGCAATTTTTGACAAGATTACGATGTCTGCATTTGAAAGTACTCCTTTAGATATTGCCCTGCGGGACTGTGGTATTCATACTGTAATTATCGTTGGTGTAGCAACAGAAATTGGCATCGAGCCAACCGTTCGTCACGCTGCCGATCTTGGGTATATACCTGTGGTGGTTACTGATGCCTGTGGCGCAGGGAATGAAGAAGCTGGTCAACGAGCGATTGCCAGTCTGAGATTCATGGGTGATGCCTTTTTTAGCACAGTAGAAGAGCTAAATCTCCTCCTTCGCAATAAAACTCAGAGATAGATTCAACCCCTAGTGGCATTTCCGTCTTGGCTTCAATGACATAACGCCTAGGGTGTTGACTCTGTGCCTTTTTAGGAGGTGAAAATTCATGCAAAATCTGTGAGCTGTCCTGAATGAAAGTCAATACCGCAAAGGCTTTTTGGATCTGAGATCCAAAAAGTGCATGAACAAAAAATGGAGAAATCACAACAAAGTCAACAGCCTAGGCAATGCCCACCCTGTGCGATCTTTTATGTTTAATTACGTCCATCTACTTAGGGACTTACAAAGATAGATTATTCCAGCATTTCTAAGAGAGCTAACAATCATCAAACTGGCTAACTAAGTGTAGAATTATTAATTATTTGGAAATCCCTTACTACGCACTTTCCCCTAAGAAAAAGAAATATGGCTTCGCTGAAAAAAGCAAAATTAGCTTCCCATTCCCAAGACTATGCAACATGGTATCTTGATGTTGCCAAAAATGGCGATCTCTTTGAATATAGCCCAATAGCAGGCTGCATAACATTCTTACCTAAGTCAGTTGCTATCTGGGATCGCATCAAGTTACATATTGATGGCAAGTTGAAACGGTTGGGGGTTCAAAATATTTTGCTGCCAACACTGATTCCTATGTCATTTTTTGAGAAAGAAAAAAATCTCGTAGAAGGATTCTCACCTGAATTAGTAGTTGTATCACATGCTGGAGGTAAAGAGCTTGAAGAAAAATTAGCATTCCGTCCAACATCTGAGGTGATGTTCTGTGATTTTTTTCGTGGTCGTCTTCAGAGCTATCGTGACTTGCCCATCCTTTCTAATCAGTGGTGTAATGTACTTCGCTGGGAAAAACGTACCCGTCCATTCTTACGTACTGCGGAGTTTCATTGGCAGGAAGGACACACGATTCACGAAACAACTGATGAAGCTACAATATTTGCAGAAAAAATTCTACACGAAGTGTACATCCCGACAATCCGCGATCTCATGGCAATTGATGGCGTGTCTGGTCGCAAATCAGAAAGTGAGAAGTTTCCTGGTGCAGATGTGACGATGACATATGAACCAATGATGTCCAATGGCTGGGCACTTCAGATGTGTACTTCCCATATCCTGGGGCGAGGTTTTATGGAGTCTTTCGATGTCAAATTTAGTGGTAGAGATGGTGTGGATACATTTCCTGCTTACACATCTTGGGGTCTTTCTACTCGAACTATTGGGGGTATGATCTCCTGTCATTCTGATGATAATGGACTTGTGATTCCACCTCTTTTAAGTGAATATCAGTCTGTTCTGCTTCCACTCTTTGGAAAAGACTCTCAGTTGGTTAAAGATTACACTGGCAAGGTTTTAGAAGCTCTGGGACATACTGCTGATGAACGAGTACCCGTGTCAGGGGCATCTTTCGTTGCCGTGATTGAATCAGATTTAGCAACACTAATTGATGAGCGGGAAGCCCGTCTTGGAGAAAAGATCAAGGACTGGGAACTTTCAGGCTATCCCGTTCGCATCGAATATGGTGAGCGAGATGTCGCTGGTAATACCGTCGTCATCGCCTCCCGTATTACAAGTGAAAAACTGACAGTCCCATTACCAGAATTGAAGCTTGTACTGCATCGGATGCTTGCAGATGGGCAAAGAGATCTTCTAAAGAGATCCGAAGAGCGTCTACGCGAGAATACCGTCGCCTGTAACTCTCTAGATGATATTGTTAAAGCTATTGAGGCTGGAAAATTTGTATTGTACAACTGGGATCTTAATCCTCAGTTTGAAATTGACATTAAGGAAAGCTGTAAAGCAACAGTTCGTTGCCTTCCTTTTGAGGGACAATGGGTTGATGATATACTCAGTAAAGAACCCGGCAAGCAATTAGCATTAATTGCTCGTAATTTCTAAATGTATAAGAACAATGCCAGCCGTTTTAAGGGTCAAATGAGTATCCATACAGAAACTTACGTTAAGGCTGAGAACGTTACTGGGTAAAGATTTTAATTGGTAGTTTTTTTGTTCTGTTGAAGCTGGGGGAGTCAAAATTCTAGCCGTACCAATTAACCTCAGGCTATTTGGTACTATAAATGAATACGGCATAGCAAAGGTTTCAGACTCCTAAAACTCAGACCCTTCAATTGGTACAGATTTCTTCATAGCGATCGGGGGCTTGAAAACAGATCTTCCAATCCTTAACGTAAGTTTCTGCACGATTGCTCATTTCACCCCGGATCGGATAGAACCACAATGGCAGCTTTCATGACGTTTCTCCTAAGAGTTAGTGATTAATTGCAATGTTATGCGGCAGCAACACAAATCGCTCTTCAAGTAATCTTTACGGATCTCAATTACCAACTTTGCTCTTATAAAGTGCTCCTGCCACCATCAATAATCATCTCGCTACCCAGCATGAAAGATGATTCATCAGAGGCAAGGAACACCGCTGCCTTGGCTATTTCAATCGGCTCACCAAATCGCTTCAATGGAATCTGATTGCGGTACGCCTCTGCAATCTGCTGGACTTGCTCGGCTGGAAGACCAGACTTTCCGAGTATCGGTGTCGCGATTGGCCCTGGGCTAATGGCGTTGACCCGAATTCCCCGATCGATTAGTTCACCAGATAGAGTTTTTGCCAGCGAGAGCATCGCAGCTTTACTGGCACCATAGACACTAGAGTTTGGCATCCCGATATGAGCATTAATTGAAGTATTCAAGACGATCGAAGCGGGGTTTGCCAAAATTGGTAACAAACTTTGGATCAGAAAAAAGGGGCCTTTAAAGTTGACTTCAATTTGATTATCGAACGTTGCTACATCCCAAGTCTCAATCGGTTGAAAAATGCCAATCCCAGCATTAAGAAAGACGGCATCAAGTTTGTCGAAAACTTTAGCGATTTCCTCTGCCAAGTGCTTTTGTTCGCCGACTTGACCCGCATCGCTCTTGATGACGATTACCTCTTTGCCCAGTTCTTGCTGTGCTTGAGCTAGTGTGTCTGGGTTGAGTCCAGTGACTGCCACACGCGCACCCTCTGCAAGAAATTGTTTAGCTGTCTCAAGCCCTATACCCGTTGTGCCACCAGTGATGAGAGTACATTTTCCTTGTAAACGATTCATACAAAATTTCCTGAATTTTTTGACAAATGTATTGCTGTACAACCTAATAATTGCGATCTAAATTAGACAATTGCCAATTTTGTTAGTGCAATTAGACAACCGAACTGAATAGCTAAACAGAATATTCTAAACATTGGATTCAAGCCAGCAATATGAACGATCGAGTGAATCAGTCGAAATATAATATACATAATAACTAAAGCATCAATCGCCGTTCCCGCAACTCCCCGCACGGTTAGCAGGAATACCACGCCTAGATATAACGGTAGATTTTCCACCAAGTTAGCTTGAACTCGGTAAAGTCGCCATAGTAAACTTGCGTCATTTTGAGTGCCAAAATCTTTCACCGCTCCACCAGTTGCTAAATGTCGAATCCTGACAGTAAGTAGAAGACAAACGCTTGCGATCGTCCATCCCATAAAAATCACTAATCCCCAGAGTGGGACACTCATCGCTTGAATATGTGGCATCTTTGGTAAGGCGAAACAACTATAGCTAGTTTAAGAAAATCGCCAGTCAGAACGTTAGAAGAAAGTTGCTCGATTTTGGGATATTCTTGCCATTAGAGTTGTCGCCATTGGCTGGGTGTCATGCCCAGACTATTTTTGAAACAGCGATTGAGATGACTGGCATCACAAAAGCCCACCCTCAAGGCAATTGCCGCAATATCTAGATTACTCGATCGCAATAAGTATTTCGCCCGATCGATCCGCTGCTGCAAAATGTATTGATGTGGTGTAATTCCAATACTTTTCTTAAACAATCGTAAGAAATGATAGGGACTAATTTGGGCGATCGAACTCAACTCAGCCAGCTTTAAATCTCGGTCGAGATGGCTGTTGATATAGTCAGTTACCAGCGTCAATTTGGCAGCAGATAGCCCATCAGCATAGCTAGAAAGCCTGGAAAATGTCGTGCAATAGTTGCGGAGTAAATGAATGGCTAACGTCGTTTTGAGGCTATCTACGAGTAAGTTACTACCAATTCCACTCGTTTCTAATTCCGCGACCAACGTAGTAAAAATGCTTTGAATCAGGGGGTCTTGTTTGCTCATGAACTGAGGCGTGAGTTCGATTCGATCTGGATTCACCCAGTCTTGTCCGATTTGTTGAAGTAGTGTGGGTTCGATGGCTAAAATACCAAACCGAGCAGTAGTATTCCAATTGCAGCGATGGGCGATTCCGGCAGGAATGATGGCAATATCTCCCAATTGTCGTCTTTCTGTCTCGCGCTTGCCAGCTAACCAACGTTCGCCGATGGCAAACCGATCTTCTGGTGCATTTTGCAACCCACAAGCGATGACATGCATCGTATGTTGATGCTCGGTAATCTCAAACTTGGGCTGTTGATGGAGTTCAACATGGAGACTATCCCAGCCTGAGCTAGCTAGAACAGCCGGATTGGGTACGAATGGATCTGTAGCATTTGCTTGACGGTAATCGATCGTTTTTGTGGGTGGTACTGACAATCTCACTAGAGTATCCTCGATCGATTACACATCGGAACGAACAATAATATATGACTCATCTTCGCCTAGCGGTTCAAAACCTGCTTTAAATAGTTAAATGCTTGTGTTAATACATTTTAATCAATCGTTAATTAGCTCACTCCAAACGAAACGAAAACATTACATTGTCGGTAGGTTCTGCTGCATTATCTAACGCCGCATACAGATTTATCGCGGCTGTATTATCGCGCTCGGTCAATACCCAAGCTTCAGTACAGCCTAGCTCCCGCCCCGCATCAAATATAGCATTCATCAACTGCTTGCCTACTCCTTGCCGACGATGAGTTTCGGCTACGCCAATCTCGTTAATCCATAATTCTGGATGCGACTTGTCGGGATGAACGTAATGAACTGCCGATCCAAAACCGATAACGAGATTGTCATCGATCGCAACTACTAAATGATGGCGCGGATCTGCTAGAAACTCTGCGGCTCGGTGGAAGTCAATTGCATTATCAAACACATCGGAATCGACATTTTTGAGCAGATCTAGATCCTCATAAGTAAGGATTTTAAGTGCGATCGTCATTATGTTTTCTCCCTCGTTAGTGACTTAATAAAGAACACAGTTCGTTCTACTTCTTGGAAGCCAATCTTCTTGTGAAAATCATGACTTGTAGTATTCTCGATTAAAGCATCGGAGGCTAATTCGGTACACTCTCGATCTAATGCCCATCGCTCGGCATACTCAATTAGTGCTTTACCTACCCCTTGTTTGCGATATTCGGGCTTAACATAGATACCTTCAAGATAAGCAACGGGACGATGGTTTGCACCAGGCACATAATCAGAGCGTAGCGACAGATTCATAAATGCAATTGCCTTGCCATTATCATCTCTAACTAAAATGCCTGATTCTCGTTCGGAATGCAGAAGATCGAGCAGACTAACTTCCATTTCGGCATCAGAATAATCCGGCCATAGCTCTAGTGCTAAATCGAGCCACTCTTTAAACTCGGCTTGTGTAACTTGGCAAATTTCCATTTTAGGATGATTTTTCTACTTTCCTTATCGATCGATATTCACTCAGATGATGGCGACTTAGCAAACTTGGGCAACTCTGGATTCATGTAGTCCCACGGTTGTGCGCTGGCGACGTGAAAGTCGAACGTCGGGCTAAATCCAGCCGGATCGTCGAGACTTCCAGCCATGATGCCCAAATACTCAGGATTGGCTGGTTTGCCAAATAATCTCGAACCACAGTTCGGACAAAATCCTCTGCTGATAATATTTCCGCTACCACCTTTAACATCATAATATTTGACATCCCCAGCGATCGAGACGGCATCGCGAGGTACCAGGATTGCCGCTGCATAAGCAGTACCTGTCGCTTGTTGGCAATCGCGACAGTGACAATTACCCATGAAAATTGGTTCTGCCGCACACTCGTAGCGAATCGCACCACACATACAACCGCCAGTAAAAGGTATTTTCATCGCGGTACTCTTGGTTGATAATATTTTTGTTAGTTGGTTCGAACGGCTTGCCGTCTGCGACAGCAATCGAATGGTTGTTGTAATATGCAATACATAATGACTCGCTCGACTATGGGCAATCCAGCCTCAAACTCTTTGAGTCTAATCTGTTGAAAACCAGTAGTCAGATCGGCTTCATCAAGGGCACGAAATCCCAATTTTGAATAGAAAGGGGCATTCCATGGAATATCTCGAAAGGTTGATAACGAGACAATCCCATATCTCTGCTGTTGTGCCCAATCGCAAACCGTCTTTACCAATGCCGAGCCAATTCCTCTGCGCCCATGTTCGGGAGCGACATCGATTTGTTGAAGGTAGAGGGTGTTATCCACCTCACGAGCAATTGCATACCCAATTATCTCATGACAATCCACAGCCACCCATACTCGTCCAGCCTGGAATTGTTGCTGCACAAAATCTAGTGATAGTGGTTCGTCATTCACTAAAAAAGCATAGGGCGTATCGAGAAACAGAGCAGCGGCTGAATCTTCGATCTGAGACAGCAGGGGTAATTCTTCGACACGAGCAAAGCGAATTTTATAATTTGAGTTAAGAATCCTCATTGCAGATCTAGAGTTTCTTGAAGTATCTGGAGATTGGTAACAGCCCAAAGCCCAACTTTTCATAAGTGCGACGTGCTGGGGCATGACCGAGATCGCCACCTGTTTCGACCATCGCCATCGACATCCCCGCATCTTTCATCCTTTCAATCGCGAATTTTGTCAAAGCGGAGCCAATCCCACGCCCTTGAAAATCTGGATCGACAGCCACTATGTAGATTTCACCCATGCTGGATTCGGGATCTAGTTTCATAGCAACAAAACCCACTGTGGTACCTGTATCGATAGAAACCCAGACATTTGTGTCTTCAGCAGCACAGACATCCTCGACAGCTTTTTGCTGACTTACCCGCCAACTATCAGGATAGAATGCTTGGTAAACATCAGCATCCATCGCTTTCTGAATCGACTCAAAGACTGGAGTCCATGCCCGCAGCGAAAGATGAATAACATCATCTAGATGATGGGGTTGATATGGTTCAATTTGCATTTCCATAGCTAAATAAGTTTCGGTCTTGTTGCCAGGACAACCAACTTATCATTATCCCTTAAATTTGCGATTACCTACGGTAGGCTATTGCAAGGCAAACGCTCCGCTACCGCCAACGGTCAATTTGTTAAATTTGAGGATGCGAGATATGGAGAATTTTACCGATCTCTGCAAAACCTGCACGCTGATAAATCCGCGCTTCGGCTTCATGTGCAGCCATCAAAAAAGGTACTTCAACACCCGCAGCAACAGCCGTTTGCACCAATCGAGACACGATCGCACCTGCCACACCCCGACGGCGAAAGGCAGCACGTACACCGATTCCGGCAATCTCTGTCGTCCCATCACTCGGTACGGTACAGACACCTGCACCTACAGGCTCTCCCGTTGCGATAATTCGGGCGAGAACGGCAATTCCCCCTGCGCCAAGGCTAATGCGGAGTCGATCGATTGCCGCCGCATCGGGAGGCGGCGCACTATAAGCTTCGTGCTGGACTGCAACAGTAGCCAGTAAATCTCGTTGGCGCAGCCTCTCCCTTGGAGAATCGCTAACTGGCAAAATCAACTCGACACTAGGAGGGATAGGCAAAATCTGCTCTGAGCCAGGAATACAAGTCATTAACGGTAGATTTCCCTCGGCGCAAAAACCCGCATCGAGCAGTGCCATTTCAACCGCAGGTGCTAACTGTGATACATATTCCAAGCGCGGTTGACGCGATCGCTGTTCGTAAGCAACGATGAGCGCATTTACCTCTGCGGGGGATGGTTTAGCGTTGTCATTAGGAATAGCATAATTGAGAAAAGGATCGTCACTAGATGGTGAAAAGGTGGCTAGAAATGAGCCGATTTGGGCTGTTTCTCGTTGATGGCTGGCGGCAACTCGTAAGTATGATTGAATGCGCGATTCCACAAATCTACCTCATTTAACTTAACTCTCAAGCTTGTCGTGTTATCTCATGTTAATGTTTGGCCGATTAAAAGCACCCTATAAGTTCTGTAAAAGTTGCTCTGAAATCATCTTTACCTCTTAGATCGAAATCTTACCATCGGGCGTGCGGGGGGATACTCCTTCTATGAGCGATCGCACCAGTTCCAGCACGAATCGAGCGTCTCCTTCAGGGGTGGGAGTTTCACCGAAAAAGCACTTTCTGAGCGCATAATTGGCACAGGTGCCAAATAGAACCTCAGCAGCGATCTCTGGGTTTGCTTGGGTAGAAATCCGACCGAGCCGTTGCTCCGCCCGTAAGTAAGCAGACAACAGATTGACAGGATGTTCCTGCTTGCGGCTGTGAGCTTGCGATCGAAGTGCTTCCCGATAGCGTTCGAGTAGCTCCGGCTCCGCAAACAGAGCAGCTCTCAATGGGCCAGCTTTGTAGTAGAAAGCCAGGGCAATTTGGGCTAACTCCTCCAGGTGAGCTTGCACCGTGCCCTCGCCAATCCGGTAGGGTAATTTTGAAAGCGCGTCCCAATAATCCGGCAGCAGTTTATCTAAGAAAATCGTCACAAATAAATCGGCGCGATCGGCGAAGTGATTGTAGAGCGTACCATCCGCACAACCCGCCTCACGGGCAATTTCACGAGTCGAGGCTGCTGCTAATCCTTTGGTGCGAATCACCCGCTCTGCTGCCTCTAATAGCCGCTGTCTTGTTGTTGCCATTAATTACTCTGCTCTCAACCCTGCCATTGATAGGATAACTTTTCCATGTCATAGGGTTCTAAATTGACTTCGCCCGTAAAATCTCTGGCGCACAATTCGAGATGGTTGCCAGCAGGATCGTGGAAGTAGATCGAACCATGTCCTGGCGGGCCAAACTGGATCGGGCCAACAACCGGAATTTGATGGGCAATCAGCCGTTGCTTGAGGTCGAGCAAGTCTTCACCCCGAACGGCAAAAGCCAGATGGGGATTGGGTTGATTCGCCACAGGTTGCCCCCAAGGTTGCAGGAATAGATCGATCGACGGACTATTTCCAATCGTAATGGCAATAAAGGGCATCTGGCGCGATCGATCGGTGCGGTAGACCACATTGGCACCCAAAACTTGGGTGTAGAATCGCTCGGCAAGGTCGAGATCGCGCACGGGTAGGGTGAGATGGTCGATGCCGGAGATTTTTGCTGGAGTTTTAGTCTGGATGTCTTGTAATTCGTTCATAATATGCTCCGTTTAGGTGGTGATTTTTTGAAGATAAGTTTTAACTTGGTTCGATGAGATCTCTGTTGAAATGAAAGCAATATAGTTATCTGGTCTGAGCAGCAGGTTGAAAGACTCGATCGAGCCAAAGACTTTTGCGACCGCTGGGTCGAGTGGGAAGATGTGACAGTCAACTTCGGGATCTTGGTGAGCGAGTTCCGTTTTCAACGCTGGAACATCGGTTCGTGCATCCACAAACACCAGCCAATGAAATTTCGGTTGGTGCAATTTGTCATAGATACTCCGACCATCTACCACAAAGTAGGGCATTCGATCGCCAGCCTTGACTTTGAACCGATCGTCACCTGGATGTTGACTGAGCGCACTGTGTCGATAGTTAATACCGATTTGCGAAATCAGCGGAAACAGGAGTTTTCTCACTGGCTCGATGCCGATGAGATGGGGTGCGATCGATGGTAAAACCTGGGTGCGAAAGAAAGCAAACAGCCAGTTCGATCCGGCGGCAAACTGAAACATCCGATCGGTTGTTTCGACCAGACGCTTGGCGTTTTCCAACCGTTCTTGGTTATAAGTTTCCAGCAAAGTTTTGTCGCCCTTGCCTTGCAATACCATTGCCAGTTTCCAAGCCAGATTGTAGCCGTCTTGAATCCCCGTATTCATCCCTTGCGCGCCGACGGGTGTATGAATGTGTGCGGCATCCCCCGCGAGAAAGCATCTTCCCACTGAAAAGTTGCTGACGTAGCGGGAATGGACTCTGTAGGTTGAGAACCATTCGACATCGCGAACGTTGAGTTCAAATCCGGCTTCCGCCTGGATGCGCTGTTGGATTTCTGCATACAAAACTTCGCCTTCGTCCTTGGCGAATTCTTCGGGAAACGTGCCGACAATCCGATAGCGATTTTCGCCTTTGAGCGGAAAGAACACCAGTAACGAATCCTTCAATAGAGAAACATGGAAGGCATCATGATGTAAGTTCCAATCGATCTTTACGTCAGCGACATAAAACAATCGATCGAAGGTGCTGCCTGCAAATTCAATTCCCAGTGCGTGTCTGACCAAACTTTTTGGGCCATCGCAACCGACCAGATATTTAGCCTCAATCCGTTGCGATCTACCGTCAGCAGTTTTTACTTGCGCCGTTACTTTTGCCTCGGTTTGCGAAAAACTTGCGAGTTCGGTTTGCCAGCGCACGGTCTTACCATGCTGTTGCAGATATTCATACAGTAGTTGCTCGTTCTTGCTTTGCTCGCAAAACAGCACGTATGGATACGCCGTCAAACCCGCTCCGAGGTTGGATAAATCGAGTTCGGCTCGCACTTTGCCACCTGTTATCAGCCGCGCTGCCCCAGCGATCGTGCCTCGATCGACTGCCTGTTGCGCCAACCCCATTTGCTCGTAGATCTCTAGCGTGCGAGCGTGAACGCCGAGGGCTTTGGAATAGGTGGTAACGCCTGCACTCTGCTCGATAATTACAAAATCGATCCCATATCTGATGAACTGACAAGCTAGCGCGAGTCCAGTCGGCCCCGCTCCGATAATAATTACGTCTGTGTGGAGGGTTTCATCCACAAATTCGACTTCTCGATCGTTCATAACTTCTTCCTAATTGGAGCGATAGTTTGATGATGAACATCTGCTCATATTATATGAGCGATCGCTCAGAAAGTCAAGCTGGAGACATCAACAATTCGGACTAGCCACGGTTAGAGTGACGAGGGATGGTGCTAGGTGTCTCAACCAAGAGCGAACATAAGAGTGAGCCGAACGCAACTAATTTAATGATGGCGTTGACTGCGTGTGTATACTCCCAGCGATCGCGATATCACATCCAGTCTGACGGGAATGAGGTCGATGTCCATTTTGCCAATTGGGCATTAACAGGTGCGATAAAACGCCATAATCTGAGCATAGTGATACTCTCCTGGTTAAAACGATCGAGAGTTTGTCACAACTTGCCGATCGCACAGCCAGATAACATAGCGTAAAAACTGTACGGCATCAATCGCTCGACAAATTCGAGATTTGTAGTACTTGCGATCGGGATTTTCTCGCAGATCGATTGCTGCTTGAATGAGTCGATGCCATCGCGCTGGCAGATGTGTCAGAGCATATATCCCAGCATCTGTCTTGGAGACAATATCGCCCTCGCAAAATGTGTACCATAACCGCAAGACCCCCAGTACAGACCACTGGATACCGTAATCGGTGAGTAGTTGTGGCAATCGGGTTGGCGATCGCGTCCAACTGAGCCAATAGCTGTTGAGGTTGTCGTGCATTCGCGATACTAGTTCATCCCAGCTTACAGTAATGGTAAGCGATCGAGGCGATGAACCTAGTAGTACGATGCCTTTATGCTTCAATGTCCACCACGTTACCAAGTTGACATCTCTGTAACCCTGCGGATGAAAGATGCCTTCAGCAACATAAGGCGAGGGGGCAATGGTGTCAGGCAAACGTCCCAAATCTTGCCATTGTAAGTAACTCCCATCTAATTTCCAGCGCGGATACTTTGTAGTAATCGTCTGATGGATCGATCGTAAGCGTGTCAGCTCGTCAGCGGTGGGACGATGTTGTAATACAGTTATGAAATCAATATCGCTCAACCGATCGTTAAAAGCATCGAGAGCAATCGAGCCATGCAAATAACAGGCATCGATGAGATCGGGTACGCGATCGGTCAGCAGCCCCAGATAGTCTTGTAGTAAGGGGCGAATTGGTTCGGGAATTCGTGTGTCGTTCATCGCCCCTCCATGACTTAACTCCACAACCCTTCTGCTACTTTTGATTCATCACAAAGATACCACGATCGGATGTAGCACCAAAGTAAACGTTGACACTCGAAATCTGCGTACCTTCAAAGGTGAAAAATTCGGTATTTCGGAACTCTTTACCTTCAAATGTGATGGCTCGATACGTTACGAATGCTTCATTTCCTTCGACAAAGATGCGTTCGATTATATGCTGACGAATACGATCGCTGTTCGGCCAGCACCGTTCAAAATAAGTCGTGCGATCGATGGCATCGTCATACGGGCTGGTAAAGGTAAACATGCTGCCAAAGAGTCCTTCGATCGTCTCCCGATCCTTTGCATTAAAAGCAGTGAAACACCGCTCGATTATCGTCTTATATTCGGCGCGTGTCGGTTTATCTGATTCGTTCATATTTAATCCCTCCTTAACTCCAGAGCGAAGCAAAATGCTGACATCTTTGTTAGCATTTTGCTGGACGATCGCCCAATTAATTCTAGAGTTTCTGAGTCTCAGCTCGGATGCGTTCTTCCTGCTCCTGGAGTTCGGGCGTGAATGCGGCACCAAAGTCCTCCGCTGCAAAGAGCGGACGAATTTCTAGTTCGGATTCTTGCATGGGACAGCGTTTGACCCATTCAATTGCCTCTGCCATAGATTTGACTTGCCAGAGCCAGAAGCCAGCAATCAGCTCTTTTGTTTCTGTGAATGGCCCATCGGTTACAGTCCGATTTGTGCCTGAGAACTTGACCCGCGCGCCTTTTGAACTGGGATGTAGCCCCTCGCCAGCGAGCAGAATTCCAGCTTTGACTAATTCTTCGTTGTAGTTACCCATCTCTGTCAGCATTTGTTCTGTGGGCATTACACCTGCTTCTGAGTCGGCATTGGCTTTGACAATTACCATAACTTTCATTGCAATATCTCCTGTCGATCGATTTCTAAGTTTTTAGTAGCGGTTAAGCAGGTACAAAGCAATTAATCATCCAGGGTGTGCCAAATCGATCGGTTAGCATTCCCCACCGTTTAGCCCAAAATGTTTCTTGGAAAGGCATCTTGACCGTTCCTTTTTCTGCCAATGCGTTAAATATCCGCTCTCCCTCTTCCACATTGTCAAATTGAAGATTGACAAGGAAACCTTGGGGTTTTTCAAAGTACTCAGGCGGCGAGTCAGAACCCATCAAATTCACATCGCCCGCAGTTAATTGGACGTGCATAATTTTATCGCGTTGTTCTGTTGGTGTTTGCTCGCCCATTGGCGATTCTCCGTAGCTCATCATGGCGACGATTTTGCCACCCAGACATTGCTCGTAGAACTTAAATGCAGCTTCGCAGTCGCCGTTGAAATAGAGATAAGGATTGGATTGCATAGTAGTCTCCTCTGAGTCGAATGATATCTTCGATAGTTTGATGTGTCTGTACTATTTAGTCGAATGGGAATTCGATCGATCGACACATTTAACCAACTTTTTTAGAACTTTCTGCCAGTAGCTAGCAATGAGCGTAACTACTTATCTAACGGCTTCCCAGCTAATTCCACGATCGGACGAATTTCGACGGTGCCTTTATGGACGCTAGGAATGCGGGATGCAATCGCGATTGCTTCATCCAAATCCTGCGCTTCAACTAAAAAGTATCCACCCAGTTGTTCGCGAGTTTCAGCAAATGGCCCATCCGTCACGAGTTTTTTGCCATCGCGCACTCGCACGCTAGTTGCCATTGCCACTGAATGCAACGGCGCAGCACCCAAATATTGACCGTTCGTATGTAGTGCTTGGGTGAGTTGCACTGACTCCACGTAGCATTGTTCTAGCTCGTTCTGAGTCCAAGCATTTTCGTCACTATAAATGAGCAACATGTATTTCATTGTTTCTCCCTGAATAATTACGGCGATCTACTGCTGTCGCCTATAATGGGCTGTCATAAACAGTAGCCAATTGCCATCATCGCCGAGGAGTTGCGATGTCATCACCCGATGGTTGTCGTCGATAAACTCGATCGAGTCTTGGTATTTTGCCATCGCCGTCTGAGTGAAATTTGGGCCTTCTGTATCCAGTATTAGCACTTTTCCAGTCGCATCCAGAGAGCCGTTATACAGCCACAGATGCGTCATCATCGAACCGATAAATGTACCGACAAAGCGGTCGATCTGTGGGTCGAAGCCCAGTGTCATCATCGTTATTCCTGCATCACCATCGGGCAGTTCCCCTGTGCCTTCGGCAACAATCCACACGCCGCCGATCGATCTCACGACTTCCGTTCCCGTCATTTTTGAGGGAGCGCGATCTGGTTCCATACTATATTCAGTTTCGCTCGTCCATGTGCCGATAAATTTATCCAGCCATTTGTGTTGTTTTTGAGGTTCTGTCTGCATTGTTGCGCTCCTAAATAATGAGAAATATCGTTCTTACCTCGCCTTCATTTACTAGTCGTTTGGCAAGACTTAAAATCGACAGCTTCTCAAAAATTTATTGTCCCAGTCTCCCCGTCTCCTCGTCCCCCCGTCCCTCTCCTACCCCAAATCTCGCAACCGTTTCTCCAGAAATCGTCGTTCCGGTTCCTGCTTCACAAACTTTAGAGCCTGTTGATAGGAGGCTCTAGCATCATCAACCCTGCCCAATCTTCTACAAAAATCGGCTCGTGCGGCGTGCGCCAGATGATAATCAGCTAAATCGCCCCGCGCCAAGATGTCATCAATTTGCTGTAACCCAGCTAAAAATCCATCGCGCATCGCCACAGCCACCGATCGATTCAATTCGACAATCGGCGATCGATCGGCTTGCATTAGCAGATCGTACAAAGCCACAACCTTCGCCCAGTCAGTTTCAGCAGCATTTGCAGCCTCGGAATGTACCGCTGCGATCGTGGCCTGAAGCGTATAGGAGCCAATCTGTGGCGATGAAAGAGATCGCGTGACTAATTCTTTACCTTCTAAAATTTGTGACTGATTCCAGCGCGATCGATCTTGGTCTTCGAGCAGGATGATATCGCCTGTAGATGAAGTCCGCGCAGTGCGTCGTGATTCTTGCAATAGCATCAGCGCAAGGAGTCCAATCGCCTCGGCATCTGGTAATAATTCTACTACCAATCGCCCCAACCGAATTGCTTCGTCGGCTAGATCCGATCGTGTCAGCGATGTACCCGAGGAAGCCGCGTAACCCTCGTTAAATACTAGATAAATAGTTTGGAGTACGGTGTCCATTCGATCGGGTAGCTCGGCGATTCCAGGCACCTGATAAGGAATACCTGCGGTGCGGATCTTCGTCTTCGCACGCACGATTCGTTGTGCCAATGTTGCAGGAGGAATTAGGAAGGCACTGGCAATTTCTTCGGTGGTAAGTCCGCAGACTTCCCGCAATGTCAAGGCTACTTGGGCTTCTGGCGACAGTGCGGGATGACAGCAGGTGAAAATCAATCGCAGTCGATCGTCTTCAACATCTTCTTCATCTAGTACTGTAGTGTCATTTGCGGTGATGTCTGGAGCGATTTCTGGCAATAATGAGTCAAAACGGGCGCGACGGCGGATAGTATCGATCGCCTTAAAACGTCCAGTCGAAACTAGCCACGATCGCGGATTGGCAGGCATTCCGTTGCAAGACCACTGCGATACAGCCACAGTGAAGGCTTCGTGCATCGCTTCTTCTGCAAGGTCGAAGTCACCGATTAAGCGGATGAGGGTGGCGAAAACACGACGCGACTCTGTACGGTAGATCGCGTCTACCTGCGAGCGAATTGGTTCGGCTGTTTGTTGATTCATCAGTCGAAATTGCCGCATGTAATGGGGCAATGAATTTAAATACTATAGTACTATAGCGTCATGAGCTTTCGATTTCAGAATTGGTTTGTGTTATATTTATTCACCGCATCAATAAACTCTTTCGGAGCAGCAGTAATTCTTAGCTGTTGAAAAAATTCTGGCGGCATGAATTCTGCCAGAATCGGCATACATTCATTCAAATCATTTTTTCTGATGCCGATCTTATCGTCTGAAAGCAATGAAAACCCAAAATCCGAATAAAGCTTGATTGCCCGAAAACTAGATGGCTGTGTGTGAAGGTAAACCGGATAATCATGCAGTTCTAGTTTCTGCATCACGATCGACAGCAAAGCTCTACCAATGCCTCGTCCTTCACATTCTTTAAGGACTTTGAACCATTGAATCGTATTGAATTCGTCGTATGCTTTCCAAGTCAAGCAAGTGGCGATCGGTTTATCTTGTAGATCGCAGACAAATAACGTTTTAGCAAAAAAGAGTTCTTCTTTTCCACCATAGGTCGTGGTGAAATAATCGGTCATAAAGCCGTCATATTCTTTGGCTAAATCGGGATTGTCGAAGGGCATAGTTTTCCAGATGCCTAGCTCATCATATCTACAATTTCTGAGCGAATAACCGATTGGTAATTCGCTCAGAAATTGTAGATTCAATGACTTGCACATCATGAAGATATTTCTGTCTGGTATTTCTGATTCTTTCATTCCTCTGCGATTCAGTTAGAAATTAAAGCAAATAAGCGTCGAAAGTTTCGCTTGAGCGGCTGCAACAACATTAATCATGTACTGTATTTTATATTTGCGAATATTTCCAATTTATCGATCGCTTCAACCATCTAGACCAAAATGGTTTTCTGACTTTTACTACTTTTATAGACGAGCTTTCGATGTTGCCCACTAATTCGATCGTGACACTTATCTTTTGATTCCCTATTTCGATTTTTGGTTCCTTTACAGATGCCAATTGACTTGAGATTCGATTCTCTACATGATACTGTACTGGCAACTTTATCGTAATACTTGAAGCAACAGCATTTAGATAAATTTCGTAGACTCCATCTGGCAGATCGACACTTCGGTAATCAAGATTGAGACTACTTGATGTAGCTTCTATATTTAGTTTTTTCGCGAACAACATTGAGCCAGCTATGGTTCTAGTACCCATATTACAGACTATATTTGCACACTCTACGATCTTTTTTCGATCGTCAATGTCTTCATTTGGTAGATCGGCGACTATTTGGTGAAGTTCTTCGTGTGTCTTTGAGGCATGTACAGATTCGACTCTTCTCTCAAATTCATCAAGATTTATGATGTCTGTACTGAAGGCATTGGTTAGAAAACCAATTGTTTTTTCCTTTTCTGATGGAGTCAAATACTTTGACGTAGTTTTTTTTGTTTCCATAATTGCTCCTACTCTTGCCAAGGCTTTTTGCCCACCTAACTTAGACTGACGGGTTCTGTCTAACACACCTGAATTGGGAGATCGGGCTGAATATATTCAGTCTAATCAACTTAGAGAGCAACTCTCCAACGCCAGTAGTATTTGTTATAAATATTTATTGGCTTTCACAAATTCGAGTTTCCGACTCCAACGGGAGAATGTAATGTGCCAAGCGATTACCTCGCGGCGCGGCTACGCCAACGAGCAACCCTGCTGTTCCGCCGTTGGTATCATCAAACATTCGATCGACAAGTAGTAGTTTAAACCCTTTACAAGCGGAATTAGACGATATTATCGGGTGTAATGTGTTCGATCGTCTCAAATTCCACGTACTCTGGGGGCATCTCAATCTCGAAGTGTTGGCAGAGTGCTTTAACATCACGATAATCATTTTCATCAAACTCATAGCCACAATGAAACTTCACCATCCACTCTGGGGAGATACATTTTACCGGATGACCATTTATTAAACCAGTTCCCGTCAGTGACTCAAATGGATATGCAATTCCATAAACATTATTGCCCGATCGATCGAATATGTATGAGTGAATATCGATGTGATGTCCCTGGTTATCTCCGAGGACAAAGTTATAATCGCTCGTGTCCTGACGAGGCACATCTCGATATCCTCTAGCTTCCAGCATAGCTCGGATTTGCGCCACATCTTTGTGCTCGACTGCGATGTCTAAGTCTGCATGAGTTCGGGTTTGTCTGCCCAACAAAGCATCGACACCCCAGCCACCATCGATGTAAAGATCGATCTGATGCCGATCGAAAAGTTGTACTAGATCGAGCACATCATTAGCAGTCATTTTGGGATAGTCTGTCATTATGCGGCAATCGCTTACCTGCCTATATGTTAACTAATTAAGTGGTAAAAACCACCTCATGTAAGGACTTTTGATATTCATTATTCGCCAGATCGAGCATTTCTTGGAAAATAGGGGAGAAGGGACGATTTGCATCCATCGCGGCAAAGTCTTCGATCGATTGCCAATGACCAAAATTGATGCACCGCCAGCCATCCAAGCTACGGTGAGCGTGAGTCGAAATCAAGCCCGCTTGTCCCGATACCATTCCCAGTGCTTGTGTAAATAACTCAACAAACCGAGGCTGATACTCAGGTTGCTTCATTTTGAAAATACCAAAATTGATAAGTCCATCCATATTGGGGGCAAGATGCAACTCGCTACCTACGGGTTCGGCGGCAAAGATTTCAAACAAATGCACATCTGGAACGGCAAAATCTGCGAACGGCTCGGTGGCTACATAGGATGCTTTATCGCTCCATTGAATGTAACTTGTCACGCGCAGCCCATCGCGGCTACGAAGCACCGAGCCAGAGACAAATCCGGCTTTGCGTTCGATCGTAGATTCAATATTTTGAATTACGGACGCTACCAGATTTGCTTGGTGCTCAGGCTCCACTGGAAAGATAGCGAACTCAGCCAGTAACCCATTAGCTTTGTTAACGATCGGCATTTAACACCTCACAAACCTCGACTTTCCTATTTTACTGGTGTTTCTTCATGAAAGCGAATGACAGATTTTCATCGATTTTTTCATGCTTGAATATCTGGTATCCTAGCCGCTCGTAAAGACGAATATTGCAATCGCTTTTGTGCCCCGTAAATAACTCAAACCGTCGCACCCGTTGGCGAAGCCTCTCTGAAAGAGAATCAAAACAGGATTCGATTTGTGTCATCAGCGCAGTGCCAATGCCTTGCCCTTGAAAATTGGGATGAACGATGAGTCGCTCGATAAAACAAGTATCCCCTACTTGATGTCCTCTAACCGAGCCAACAATCTTGCCCTCAACTTGAGCCTTCAAGCAAACTTTGGTGGTGAAGTCACTTATCAGCTCGTCTAACGTTTGTGTTAGCGGCGGAATATTCCAATCGTTATAGAGCCGTGCCTCACTCTGATATGCCAGCTTTTGGAGTTCGAGAATGGCTGGTGCATCTTCATAGGAAGCGTGTGCGATACTTTTTATCATTCGATTTTTAGGCTCCTGGCAAAACGATAAAATTCTTCATTTAGTCAGGGAGACAATGAACATTGCCGATGCAGCCAGAGCGGTTAACGTCCGAACGTGATTCCAAAACGTCCAATCTGTCAGGTATTTTGCCCACAAGATCGTACCTTCAGTGCTATTGGGATCGACATTCGCCAACGCATAGTTAAGCGGTACATTACCCAATATCGTCACCAAAATCGCGCCCACTAGATAGAGCAGGCTACCGATCGATAAGTAGATCGTACCGGATCGATGCCAATGTAGAAGGGCAAAAATAACTATAAATAAGCAAGCTACAGCCGTTCCCAGCAACGCCAACATAAACAACGGATTAATCGCCGTAATATTAATCGATTGCATGGCGGTAATCCCCTGACTCGGCTTGAGTCTCGCCAGGGCAGGCATCACGAAAGTCGAGAAAGCGAAGAATACTCCAGCAACTAGCCCACAGCCGATCGATGCGGCGAACGTCAGCCAGAACAGATAACGATCTAACATAGTTATTTCCTTCCCCAGATGCCAGTCGTAGCCGTTTGGCGTACATAGTCGAAGAAGTTGCGGGGCGATCGTCCGAGGGCACGCTGCACGCCGTCAGCCAGTGGTATATTCCGTCTGTCGAACAAGGTGGAAAACAAATATAAGACCAGTTCGATATAATCATCCGGTACACCTTGCCGGACAAGCTCCGCACGGTAGTCATCTGCCGAAGTAGAGCCAAAGGTAATGTTCCGCCCCGTTGCGCGGGCAATCTCGTCGATCGCTTCAGCAAAGGTTAAGGCTTTTGAGCCAGTAATCTCGTAGAGCTGGCGCGAGTGTTGCGGATTGGTCAGTGCGGCAACAGCGATATCGGCAATATCCTCGACATCGACAAATGGCTCTGCAACTGACTCCATCACTGGCAAGGCGACCTGCCCAGCCAAAATCGGATCGAGGAAAAAACTTTCGCTGAAATTCTGAAAGAACCAGCTCGACCGCAAGATCGTCCAATCCACGCTAGTTGATTGGAGTGCCCGTTCTGCCTGTTCTGCTTCCACTTCGCCCCGACCCGAAAGTAGTACCAGCTTTTCCACTCCACAGGCGACCGCTCGATCGAAGAACGCCTCAACAGTTGCTAGGGCACCTGGCACTGCTAGATCGGGTTGATACGCAACGTAGGCAGCCTTCACGCCTTGGAGCGGTTGCTCCCAAGTATCCTGTTTTTCCCAATCGAAGGGTAGTTCTGCCGATCGCGATCCGATTCGCACTTGGCGACCCGCCTTGACGAGTCGATCTGCCACTCGGCGACCTGTCTTCCCCATGCCGCCGATAACAAGGGTAATGCCGCGATCTCCATATTCTTGTGTCATTTTTTTGTCTCTGTTGGCTAATCAAAAATGTGTAATGAGCGATAGATTTACTATCGTTCGCGCAGCGTCAGCTTTGCTGAATCGATTACCATTCCAGCTTATGGAAACGACACCTTTTCCACTATCTAATTCTTGTGAAACTAACAAAATCTTGCGAGCAATCTCAGAATATTTTGTGAAGTGCGACAATGAATATAATCAGATCTAGACTGAGGTTTACATCATGAAACCGCTTGCCAGCCATCGGGTTGCTTGTAACCGCCAGCCCTTTTTTTCAAGTCAAACTCAGGGTTGGGAGCAGATTCTCGTCGAAGAGTTCCACCATTCAGCGGGGGAGGGAAAAATGATCTACCCCAACGAACATGTCCTTTGTTTGTCGCTGGCACCCAGTCCGGTGCGGTTGCTGCAAATCCAGGGAGATAAGTCATATACAGGTTTGTATGGAAAAGGGGACTTGTCGATCGCGCCTGCTGCGGCAACATTTTTTGCACGGTGGGATAGTGACGATCGCTTCTTGCAGATACGGATTACGTCTGAGTTTATAGCGCAGGTTGCTACAGAAGCTTTGGCGATGAATCCCGATCGATTGGAAGTAATTCCCACATTTCGGACTCGCGATCCTCAACTTGAGGCGATCGCGATGTTAGTACTTACCGAACTCAAACAAGAAAATCTAAGTAGTCGGTTGTATATCGACTCTCTAGCGAATGTGTTGGCGGTACGATTACTCAGACAATATTCAGCATCAAAACCACAGCTTGCAGTTTATGAAGGCGGATTGCCACAGCGTCAATTGCAACAAATATTTGAATATATCCACGCACATCTCGATCGAGATATCAAACTGGCAGATTTAGCTGGATCGATCGGGATGAGTCAATTTCATTTCAGCCATCTGTTTAAGCAATCGATCGGCACTTCTCCCTACCAATATCTGCTCCAGCAGCGAATCGAACGGGCGAAGCAGTTATTAAAACAAACAAATCGATCGATTGTCAATATTGCTTTAGAGTGTGGATTTAACAGTCACAGCCATTTGAGCAAACAGTTTCGACAGCTTACTGGTATGACACCCAAAAGCTACCGATCGATTAGCTCGATCGGGCTGTTGTTTTGTATTCATGGCGACCGCTATAATTAATTGTTTTAAAATCAACTTTTGACATGTTTGTACTTGGTTATTCCTCTTTTGTTGAGCCACTCGGCAATTGCGTACAAATCGGCACCAGTTGCCTGAGTGTCGATCGCCAACTGGTGCGCCAGATCTAAGTTGACAAATCCAATCAATCCCGATAGAAGCCAAACTTTAACTGTCTTTCCTTGAATATTAACCAACAGATATCGATCGTGTCTTATTTATTCTGTAGGTTGTTCCTATGAGAAAGGTAGAATAAATCGTAAAATTTAATAATGAAAATAAGGTTGAATTTGACTAACTGTCGATAAAAGCTCGGCAACTTTAGCATTGGTATATCGATCGGCACGGGGATAAATCAGACAACTGCGTACCTGTCGATTACGATCCGTGTAATTGAGTTTTTGAAGATCGATATCGGGTAGTCTAACTAGGGTATTTTTTTGACCGATCGTTTTTAGCGTCAGAGAATCGACCCTAGTAAAAATTGTCTTCCAGATGTCTGCTGCGTAAGCTTGACTCAGTAAAAAACTATATTTTAAGTGCCGATATTTAGTAGTAAATCCTGCTACTAAGGAAACAATTTTTTGTAACTCCCGATGACATGGGGGTAAAACCTGCCACCAGTGAGCGCGAGTATCGATACTCAGAGGTAGACGTTCGAGATAAATATTAAATCTTACAGGATCGCACTCAGACACGATCGCGTGAACTTGGTGGTCGCACATCAACTCATCTAATTGCCAGTCAGGGAGCTGATGAAACACATGCTGTTGATATGAGGCTCCATAACACGTCAGCAGAGTTTGCAAGGCGCGATTCGGCAGAGCCGACGCTTCGCGAACGACTAATTCTCCCCCCGATGAAACATAATTAATCAAGGCAAATACCCCGTACTCCTAAAAGATTGCCAATTATCCTCCAGCCATTTATCTATTTTCAGCTTCACGATCGGATTAAGTTGTTTTTGCCCATAGCCATTCTTAACAATTTCATGTAACGGAGTACCGAGATCTACCGCTTCAAGAATTGCCGGATCTGCAAGCCAAGGCAGGATATTTGCGATCTTAACTTTTCCATCTTGAGAGATTTTATCTAGTGTTGGCAGCGGATCGAACCGATCCCAGTTAGGCACTGCGCTAGTTATGCCTAAGTTGAACACGCAGACATGATGAATATTGGGATATTTGGTAACAAAATCCACGAACATCTGTTGTGATGTACCGCTTCCAAAGCTACACCACCAATTTACAACTTTAAAAGGTGACGATCTGCTCTCCATCAGTCCATTGATATTATTACTGTCGAGCCAAAGATCGATGCTATCATTTGCGGGAAGTGAAACAATTAGATCCCGCTTGATACTGTAGATAATATCTAATAAGCGATCTCCTAAATAGCTAAATTTAGCATCTTTAGAGAAGAGAATTTGTTCGCTAACTAGGTTTGATTCTACCTTTACAACATCTTCTTTTTCCGCCAAAGAGCGACCGAATCGACTGCCAATCGCTCCAACTGAAGACTTGACATCCTTGTGCTGCCAAAGAGCCACGGTTTCTCGATCGTAAGCTCGTGCAACATTATAATTAGAATCGGCATCGATTAATGTAAACAACCGACCGATCTTGATAAATCTCTCGCAAAATAGACGTGCAAGCGTAGACTTACCAGCTCCGCCTAAAAATCCATTGCAAAGATGTAGAGTAGGAGTGAAGTTATCATTATTTATTTGCTCTAAATTCTCTTGCTGTTTATTGTTTGTCATATCAACGGATCTCCAACATACAAACAGTTTTACCAGTCTTTTTGATTCCTCTACGGATACACTCTTCTACCGATCTATTTCCAGACACGAACGCACGACGAAGAATCTTTCCATCGGAAGTACTCAACCATTCCAACATCGCTCCATCAGAGCCTCTAGCTAATCTTAATTGTTGCGGAAACACGACAAAATATGCCAGAAATGATGTAGCAATCATACCGATCGAGAAACCACCTAGACTCCAACATAAATTCATGAGTCTAGTGTTAATATTCCTGCCACTACGATCGATTGCTTGTTTGGTTAAGTCGCGATAAGTTTCGCGATCTTTGTCGAGTTTTGCAAGCAGCTCTTCTTGTCGAGTATCGATCTCCGAAGATTCAAGCTGACGCTGTTGCCGTTCTTCTTCGAGTAACACTTGAATTGCTTGCGGCACAGCAGAAGTAACCACATGTAGGTACTCGCTAATTTTCTCAATTTGAGCGATCGTCCCTGTGATGTGATAGATCTCATCATCGGTAGATAATTCTCGACTGTTAACGAGCTTATCGATATTAGCTAATGCTTCTTTTCGATCGATCGCATCGAGATAACTAGTAAATGGAGACTTACTAGGACTGCCACCGTTTTTATTAGTAATTTTAAACATTTTAGTATTAATTTGATGAGACTACCTTTGCAGGTCGGTAAGGATCGAAATTCCGAGGTGCCAGAATACTCTGTTTTTTTGAATGAGAGGGCTTGGCTAGTTCACGGATTGAGTTTCTGATTGTGACAATTTGTTTGGAATTGCGCTCGAACATGCAATTAAACTGCATTGCTTCCTCAAGTAAATCTCTTGCTGTGACTTTTGCATCAGGATCGCACTCTTTAATTCTGGCAATTGTATCGATAACGATTTGTTCGATTTCTGCACCGACATACTCGATCGTCTCATCGAGAATACCTTGCCATTCGTATTTATCAAAAACCAGATCGTCTTTGAATCTAGAATCGAATTGCTTTAGAAATAGCAAGAATAAATTCAAACGCGATTCGGCATCGGGAGAATCGACCTCCCATACAGCATCAAATCTGCCAGCACGAGTAGCTTCAATGGGTAAGTCTTCAATGCGATTGAGAGTACCGATGACGAAAACTGGGAAGGTTTTATCTTGAAGCCAAGTCAATAGTAGAGAGAGCAGAGGTTTATCATCCCTGGTAAATAGTTTCTCGATCTCATCCATGTAAAATATACAAGGAGCGCAGACACGAGCGATCTCTAACACCCTTGCCATTGCCGTCAAACCGCCAACCTTAATTTTGTCGATCTTTAGGGATAACATGGGGTAGCCCAGAGCAGAGGCAATAGATCTAGCAGAGTAAGTCTTACCCGTCCCTGGTATCCCAACTAAGAGCCAACCCTTTGGGTAGGGCAGCCCAAGATCGATCGCCTGTTGACTGAATCTAAATTTCAGCTTATCGATCGCCAGCACCAATTCATCTAATCCAGCGATTTCCTTAAAAGCTGGGGGCGGATCGTACCGAACCCCCATCAGAGATAGACGGGCGTTACGATAGGTTTCTAAATATAATTCTGGCTCTGGACTCTCACTCGATTGTTGCAGTGCCAGCTTGAGATCTTGGTAAGCTAGCCCCGATGCCAGCCTGAGATTGCGATCGGTTGGCTCGAAGTGGTATTCACCAAATAACTCGGTAATTTCCGCAGCATTGGGCAGTTGCCAATTATATTCGTGGATAAATCGAGCCAGTTCGATCGGTAACGGAGTATCGTCTGTTTGCAATAGCACCAGCCGATATCGATATTGGCACAGGGAGTAAAGATCGGCAAACTGCTCGTAGATTAGTTGCCGCTCCCACGGCGCGAGCGTAGCGACGAAGGTTAAGTAATTATCGAAGACGAAATAGCCCTCACTACTGACATTACAGATGGCATCGTGTAGCAGCCTAAAGGGTGAAGCGATGGCATTGTTGCCAACCAAAGCATTCAATCGCCACCGCTGACAACCGTTCAGATGAGTGCTGACGATCCATTCTCGATCGAGGGGGTTACAGCGCACCAAGATTATCCGGTGCTGGGTCATTAATTGGGTAAGATCTTGTGACATTATCGGCTTTGGGATACTTCAGGTTCTGGGCGCGATCGTTCGGGAGTGCCACCACTAGTCGGCACTCGCACGGCTTCTTTCTCACCGCGAGTCGGAACGTTAACGTCAGGAGAATTAGCAGGGGTGGAAACTAAATCAGGCGACTCGTTATTAGATGTAGCAACGCTTGGAGCATTACCAGTAGTAGCAGCTAATTCAGGTGAGTTATTTTTGCTCTGCGGCTTGGGTTTGGGTGTATTAACACTTGGAGTGTTAGCAATCTTCGGCGTAGGGCTAGGTGCGTTTTCCTGAGTGAGTGGAAGGGATTGGGGATCTTTCGATTGACTAGCTACTTCAAGTTGTTGTGCTGCTTTAACCGATCGAGGATCGATGCCTCGTGCCGCTAGGACTCGATCGAGTGCTTTAGTGACGTTAGGATCGTTAAGGTTGGGATCTGGCTTAAAGTTTCCATCTCGATCGAGTTCGCCAATTTTGACAAAATTAGTATCCTTACTTGGCTTAACTGAGATGGAGCGGTTTCCTTTAGTAGTTTGACGATTGAGTTTGAATGTTGTCCCCTCAATATTTATGATTTTGTCGCTTTTTGGTTTAACTTTCGCAAATTCCGACTTTAAGACTCGATCGTAAGTAACACTGGCTATCTGACTGGGATCTGCTGTTGTTGTCGGTTCGGTGCGATCGAGTGTTTTCCCGATCGGGGATTGGGGAGCCACTCTACTAACTTCTTGAGGTGGTGATGGTACTAATTCAGATTTGGGATTGGTTTTGGTGACTTTAGCCTCACGATTCTCCAAGGGAGAGGCTACGCCAACGGGACTCGCAGCCATCCGTTTGGCATAATTTGTAAGGTCAGTTAGTCCCTTCTCGTCCTTGAGTTTAATACTGCTGAGGAGTTCGGGATCGCGATCGTAAGCACTGTAAGTTACCACCCCCTGAGCATCAGTTTCAAAGAGCTTTTTCCCGTCATATTCAATTAGTAGATTCTCTCCCTCTGCAATGGTAGTTCCCTCTTTACCATCCATCAAATTGAGGATGGCTTGAGCATCTTTTTGAGAGAGCTGCTTCTCAATGAAATTATTATTTGAGTCGTAGCCGTATAAAACCTCAGTGCGATTATTTATCTGCTTCGGTCTTTCTAAATCCAGTTCGCGCTCCATCCGCGCCACAATATCTGGCAGATCGTTAATTAATTTCGGTTCATCTCCTTGAAATCTAATCTTTCCTTGTTTGGCAAACAGTTTAGAACCTTGGGATTGAATACTTATCGCACCGCCTCGATATTTCTCGAAATTATATTTAGTTCCATTTACATCTAGATCCCGCTGGAAGTATTTCCGATCTGGCAGGAGGCTATTTAACCGTTCGATCGATTGCTCCGCCTGTTGCTGAGGACTGAGATCGGGATTGTTAGCATCTTTGCGGGTAACTTTAAATCCAGAATCCATAGTTGCTGCGGGTGAATTTGTCCGAGATACTGTAACCGAGCCGACAGAAGGGTTTTTGCGAGTTACTTGTAGCGATTTAGCTTTGTTCTTCTCCCGATTAGATAATTGGACTAATGCCGCCATCATATTAGCGAGTGCTTTAGAGCCTACTTCGTTGAGCTGCTGAGATAATCGTTCTGACTGGCTATGAATTTCCTGCATATATGTTCGCGATCTAGAAAGGAGCGTAATGGGTGATATTTTGCTTGTTATATTCAACTAAACGAGAGATATCTCCAGTTTTAAAAGATTTTGATCGACCGTCGAGCATTAAATCTGGGTGAATATAGTACTTTTTATCCTCTTCGATGTCGAAATCGATATTAAAACCTGCTGCCTCTAAAGATTGTTCGATATCGCTACCAAAAACACAAAGACGATCGACACCAGTTATCGGATCTGGTTCGCTAAATATATTGCAAATATCTACACTACTATTCCAATCGACAATAGCCTGAACTCCTGACGGTGACAGATCGACAAGTTCATCCTTAACAAAATGTGGCGGGACAAAATATAGTTTCTCAAGATCGAACGGCAAACATAAGTATTCAGCTAAAGGGTAGTCATAAAAGTCAGAATATCCAGCTCGTTTGACAATATCGATCGCGTATTGTCCCTTGACATACAAAGGTTGTCCATCATACTCGCCATCATGTACGATCTCTTTTCCGTCGCCATCACACAGCCAGCCAAAAAATACCTCACATCGCTCGTTAAACTCACTTAGTTCGTTCGTATCCTCAATTTGTTTGACATGACTATGATAAATAGCCATCCCGATCGGACATTCTACTAAGGTGCGATTGGCAACCAAATCGTGGAAATAGATCGGTCGATCGTTTAAATGGATCGAGATATATGTTTGTGACAATAGCGGATCGCGATCGACATAAAACGTACTCCCACAATCTAGAGCAAATAGACATTGCTTGTCGGTTCTGACATAAATTCGATCGTATGTGGATGGAGCAGTTAGCATAAATTTAAGGTGAGTAAAAATCAGACAGCCGTAAGCCTAATCCCCGCCAACAGCTAAAGATAGTATCTAGAGATTCGCGCCCGTAGCGGCGGGGATGGGCGGCGGCGGTTTCTCGTGCGATGATCTGTTGTAATCTAAGAGTCTACCGAGATCGGTATAAGTTAATGGCTTGAGTTCGTCCTTAACCATTAAATCTGCGGGGATCAAATATTTTTTCTTCTCTTCAATTTCATACTCAGTTATGTCAAAACCAGAAGCTTGAAAACAATTTATGAGGTCGCTACCAACAACATGTAATGGATCGAGATTAGATATAGAATCTTCTGTTAATGCTTCGTTACTTAATGGCAATAGTCGCTCTAGAATTTGTGTATATCGTAATAGTTCCTGACTGAAATCGATCTGTGTAGAGCGATCGCGCTCGTTAATTATAAATTCTCTAATAGCGTTATAATCTGCAAGCGATCGCTCCTTAAAAGCTTTACTCTGCTTTGAATCGTAGCTAAACTGATGAAGAAATGGAACGCTAACATTATCTTTATCTCCCGTCCCTGGAGACTGAATGATACATTTACCTTTGGGGAATTGACCGATAACGTGAGCTTCAATCAATGGCTTTTTGTGTAACTGGTCGTTCACCGATCGACTATTACCACTATTTTTACCGAAGTTATAAGACTTAGAGTTTGATTTTAGTTCTAGCTCTTCCTCGCCAAAACCTTTGGAGAGAGATTGCTCTGTATCGGGGTCGCCTGGGTTAAACCATGCTTTAGTATTGCAATTAGTTAAGAAGCCTCTAGCTCGATCTTTGCCATAGATCGCATCTAATTGACTGAGATATTGCGTACCGATAATAATCGAAGATCCGTTATAACGATCGACAGCCAACCATTTTAGAACGATGGGTAAATTCAGTAAATGGAATTCATCAAAACTGATTACCATTGGCTCTTGCCTTCCAGCTCTAAGGTTGTAAGCAACGACTTGGTGAATTGCCATCGCAATTAATGGCACGGTACTAGCTACATTGTCAGGATCGAGCATGAAGACAACCATCTGCTTGCCATCGACCTTCAGCGGGTCTAGGGGATCGAAGCCTGGAAATGTGGTTTTACCGCAAAACGTAGAGAGATAATTAGGGATTACTAGGGGAGCCAGCATTTTGATGGCTGTGGCTAAAATACTACCTTCAGGACTATTTTGGCTGTCTTTTTTACCCGTTGCAGTCAGAATTCCAAATTCAGAATAGATCCAGGGATCGATGGTGTCGCGACCAGCTATCAATCGCTTGGATAGGTTCGATAGCTTGAGAATCTGATTGACCATTAGGATATTAGCGAGCAATGGATCTCCTTCAACTTTGGCAACCCACTTTGCCAGTAAGAAGGCACCAGATAGAACCGAAGATCCCGCAGGATCGAAGAATGAGTCCTTTTTGGCATCCTTTTCACTGGTATTGTCAATGAGAACCGCTACTCGCTCCCGCGCCCCAGCAACATCTCGCTCGTCCTTAATCGAATCAAAAGTGTTAAAAGTGTTGGAAATTAGGTCGCCTGGAGCTAAAACTCTCACCTCATATCCATGTCTGAGAGCCAGCGGAATTAACGTCTCAGCTTGACCGCCACGCCCTTTGCCGTCAAATAAAGCGATCGACATTCCCTGGGCGATTGCAGAATGTAGGCAAGGATTGATGATATTGTCAGTCTTGCCACAACCAGTACCACCGCAAGTAAATAGCCCTCGATTGATTTCTGGAAACATTATATTCGTACCAGACTTACGCCCCAAAACCCGATCTAGGGAGCTTACTGGCGCACCGATCGGTTCGGTGATATAGTAAGCAGCATTATCGAACTTACGCTTGGAGATCGCGCTTTTAGCCAGCTTGCGGCACCGTTGGATCTCACCTGGAGTTGCCCACCTTGCGGTAGCAGTTTTCCCTTTTTTCCCGTTTCTGCTCTGAATTATAGTGAGAATGACAAATAGCAATCCCAGACCAAAAATAGCCAAGAGTGAGGGATCTAACTTCGTCTGCTTGAGTAGTGGTGGTGGAATGAAACTAACTTGGCTTGCAGATTTCATAATCGTCGATCGTATTATTTATTGGTTGTTTGACGTTGAAGCAACCGCTCTTTTCAAGAGTAGAAAATGGAAATGACTTATCGGGTAAATCTATTAATTGTAAAGAATTTGTGTGTTTATCGCGCTCGTCTACTACCACATGCAAGCAACCCGCTTTCCCACAAGTTTGTGGAAAAGGAAACCGATAAATCGTAAACTTGGTTCCACCACTTTCGATCTGTGCTGCGAGAATCTTCTTAGCGATTTGTGCGGCAACAAAGTTTTTAGAAATGTAAACACTGCGGTCGATAACTCGCTCGATCTCTTGGGTTGAAGAGATATCAGTTGCCATCGAATAAACACCCTTGGGAGTATGAATTTTACCCCCGATCCAATTGGCTGTGTAAATTGCGATAAAAACCCCACTTATTGCCATTAGAGCCGCTAGTACAAATGTCGATCTAACTCTAACCAAACTTTTCATGACGATTGATCGTGGGTAATTTTGCTGATGCTCCCCCGTCGGAATATAGGTTCAAAGTCGGGCTATAGGAGTTCTTGGTAGCACTTCCAAATAGGGCAACTTTGTCAATTTCAACAGAAGATGGAGTAGGTGAAATGCTTGGGGAAGGTGAAACTGAAGCTATTGCGGGAATCGAAGGAATTGATGGAACCGATGGAAGCGTTGGTGATGAAAATAATTTATTGGCAACGGGCTGAACCTTCATTGGCAGTAGCAGATTAGCTTGCTTCTCATTGGCTGGGAGCGGTAGCGGTAGCGCGAGAAAATAGGGCGTGGCTTGGAATCCGAGCAATGGTAGGGTATAACAATAGCGAAAACTGAGTGTTTGTCGAACCGTCCCAGCTTGGACATTAGGCGATCTAGCAGACCATTTCGAGCCGCAGTCTCCAAAACCGATATATGGGACTTCAAACCCCGAATCCTCTCGAACCCCAGCAGCAGTAAACAAATCTCCGAGCAATCCTTCACCACCTTTTAGCCGCAATCCAATCGGCGAGATCGTCCCGTTGTAAGGGTTTAAATTGCTGTCGGAGGCGATAGGACTGAGTAATTCGACTGCATCGCAGTTTTTACAAGGGGCGTTCGGCTCTTTATTACTTCCGGCGGCAACTTTATCGCCATTAGCAACGCTCAGTTCTTTTTGCCCTGAATGCAGGAGATCGAACTTCAGCAGCGTCAATCCTGGAGGAATGGCACCGATTTTAATGAATTTATCAAAGGACAATTTAGATACCCCAGGCATATCGGCAACATAAACCGTCTCACCTGGATTGGTAGGATCGAGCGAAGGTTTGCCGATACCAGGATAGTCGCCGTAGGGAGTATCGGTAACGCCAGGAAGATTTACAGTTGGAGTGGCAGCTAAAACCTCCGGTGGGAGAGGAGTTTTCCCCAATGGGCTATTGGCAACATCCGCAACTGATTTATTAGGATCGGCAGCACCCCAGCTCAGAAAAACATCACCAACCTTTAATTTAGCGAGCTGGGGATTTGCCGCTACTACTGAGGCAAAGGGCAATTTACCAAAAAAGGGTAGGGCGGTTAATTTAGTGTTGGCAAAAGCATTAGGATCGTTACTCCCATCGGTAGTTGCAGATTGTGGCGAATACTTGCTCGCCCCCATCATCGATGCCATCGCACCAGGAACGGCTTTAGGCAACGGCGTACCCTCAGCATACGAGAAACTAGGAATCTGTGGGATGCGGGGATCGGCAACATAAGTCGCGGATGTAGTCGTCGGCGGACTATTGGCAAATGTAGCTGTAGACAGAGCAATTTTAATTGCGGCTAGTTGTTCTTGGCTGAGTTGAGACTCGGTAGTTTCAGCTCGAACGGGTAGTGCTAAATATTGCCCAACAAACAGAAGAGATAATAAAAAAATGCGAAGCTTCATGTTACATGACCTCCTGAAAAATAGGGAATACATACTCTTTTAAAAAAATCAAGATACTCAAGCTGCCAGTGCAAATGTGATAACCAGCTACGCTGATAGTTGAATAAACCGCAGTTCTCATCGTGGCTATGAAAATCGCACGACGATTTTTGTGAAACCATTGCCCGACTGACTCCGAGTTATGTTGTCTAAAAGTACGACTTTGCATTTATTTATTTAGCTTGTTGTTGATAATTGGGCTTGAAGTAGCGCAGTCCCCCGTATAGCCCAGACACTACTCCAAATAAAGCACCCATGAATGTGATTATTACGATCGCTTGGAGGAGAAAATATTGTGTCTGATGCCAATCTCGTCGATTCATTTCGATTAAAATTTATTACTATTTTTGCGATCGGAAACTCGCTGTTTATTGTAAAATCCTGTAGATCGATAGTTTGGTTGGCTGAGAATTGCGACTGGAGAAAATGTCATGACGCTATCTGTCACTTCCTTGACTTTGACTACATTCACCGTTAGAACGCGCTTTCTGCCCGAACGATCGTTAAGGATCACTTTGAGCGAACCATCAGGATATCGACCGCTAGGACGGGCACTAATATTTAACAGAGAAGCATTGACACATTTATTGTTAGTGCAACCATCGGTAGTAATTACAAATGAATCGCGGAAACGTTCGGGATTGTCAAAAAATATCCGCTCGATTCGGCGATCGGTTGCCGACCAGTCGAGTAGCTGTCCGGTGTTTTCGGATACATTGGCAATTACACTTTCTCTTTGTAGCGACACCGTACCAGCCCTGGCAGGAAGGCTAGAAAGTAGAAATGAAAGTAGTACTAAAAGTGGAATTTTACTTAATAACATAATCACCTTGGGTAGTCTGTACTGTCATGGGTTGAGCTGGCGCAGACGGATAATTGGGGTTGAGAATTGGGGGTTGTGAAATTACGGGCAGATCTGGAGTTCCTGGGGGTTGAGTTGGAGTAGTCGTGAAATCGGGACTGGTGCCTGAAGGCTGAACTGGAGCGGTGGTGTAATTAAGGTTGGTGAGGGCAGGAGGCTGAGGGATTGCTGGCTGAGTTGGCGCAGAATAGAAAGGATTGGGCGCAACGATATCCGAGCCGTTGGAATTAATAACAGATTGAGTAGACATTGGATTTGGTGGTGTTTCTACAATTAATGAAGTAGCTGAAGCGTCCAAACGAGCGACTTTTGGTGCTGGTGTGGGTGGATAATTTTGGGTCGAACTTGAAGTTTGAGGTGTGTTGTTGTTATCGATCGGGAGTTGGAAAGTTGCAGCCTGAGCGACATACACACGCATTGGCGTACCAGGCAGCAAGTAGCCGACTTTGCTCATTTTCTGTAATTTGCTAGCGAGACTGTTAGCGCGGTTGACTTCAGCTTGAGCTTGCGGACTAAAAGCTCCCTTAAATACAGCACCTAAAATATTGGGACTGCCGTTATTTTGAGTGGCGATCATCGTGCCTACTCCCACGCTCACAGAACTACTATTGCCGCTGTTAATTAGGACGTTACCAAGTTCAGCCGCACCGCCGAAGATCGCAGCGCGGGTATCCGCTGCGGCAAGTTGCGAACCGTTGACCTCTTTGATTTGAGCGAATAGGGGCTGGTTATCGTTGCCAGTGATGGCAAAGGCTCCAGCGGGAATATCGATCTGAGTATTGCCGTAAGTAACTTTTTTCGATACTGCTTGAATCATGCCGTTATCAGCAATCTGCAACTCAAATTCGATCGCAGTGCCGACGGGTAGATGCCAGCCAGAGCCAACTTCGATTGCAACATTCAATCGCCCGCTGGCAGTCGCTCAAGTGCGTGCTGACGATTTTTGGTTAAGGTGGCGTAGCGGTGAAGGGGTTTTAAGTCGGCGACTTTAACGCTACCTTTTCCGGTGATGCCATCGCCACCAAATTCGGCGGTGCCGAGGGTATCGTCCCATACTTTCCAGTGAGCGGTGATCGAGAATTTGCCCTGTTGAGTTGCGGCGCGGCTACGATAGAATGTGGGATGTTTGGGGATAAGAACGATGGTACGATTGTTACAATGTCAATTAGCGATAATAAGATTAAGCACAAGGTAAAATAAATGACTAAAAACAATAAAAAGTTTAACTATAGTTTATTAGGTATTGTTGTTGCTATTACAGGAGTTCTTGTTACAGCACTTGCTAATTACACAAAGATTGTTGAGGTTTGGCTCTCCCCGGAAAATAGTATAAAATGTAGCTGTCGCTACATTTTATACTCCTCCTCTTTATGGACTTTCATCTAAATTCTTTATTAAACTTACCAAATACTAGGGTTTTTACTTGCTATAAAGAAGCTGGCTTTACATTTATTCAATTAGAGATAATAAATGCAGGTATTAACTGTCCTAACTGTCAAACTTATACTGACATAATTCAAAAAACTAGCCACAGATTAATTAGAGACTTGTCGATTGTTGGAGCTGGAGTATACTTGAAAGTTCCTAGACGTAAATTTTATTGTGGACAGTGTAAAAGATATCCAACTGAGCAGCTAGAATGGGTGGAAAATAGACAAAGATTTACTGAAAGATATCAGGCATATATTTACGAAAGAGTCAAGGAATCAAGCTGCGAACAAGTAAGTCGAAATGAAGAGTTAAGTCCAGCCCAAGTCCAGCAAATATTTAGCAGAATTGCGGAAAGGGAGCTAAAAAAAAAGACTGGGGACTTCCAGAAAAATTGAGTTTGAGTTTGGATGAATTTAGTCGTCGTAAAGGAAAAGGGAGATTTGCAACAGTTCTAATCGATCTAGACAAAAGTTCTTTAATAGAAGTAATTGACTCTCACAAAAGTGAAGATATAATTGCTGTCTTAAAGGGGCAACCTCAGTCTGTCAGGGAGTCAGTCAAGGAAGTGTGTGTAGATATGTGGGGAGGATTTCCAAAAGTAATCAAAGAAGTTTTCCCAAAAGCATCGATTATAATTGATAGATTTCATGTGATGAAACTAGTCAACAAATCTTTGAATAAATTGCGACTTGATTTAGGCTTGAAAGGATTGACAAATCGCTATTTGCTTTTAAGCAACAATCAAGATTTGTCAGAAGAAGAAATTGAAGCTCTATCTGAAATACTTGCCAAGTCACCTTCTTTAAGCATAGCTTATGATTTAAAGGAGGAATTGAGAAGCATATACGAAAGTAAATTAACTGTCAAAGGTGGCTTAAGAGCAATTGGAAAATGGCTGGGTTATGCTAAAATTGTCTTAAAGTCTCGACGACTAAAGACGGCAGGTGATACCATCGAAAATCATTTGACAGAAATTGCTAATTATTTTATCAGTAGAACCACGAGCGGTGTCACAGAAGGAATTAATACAAAAATTAAATTAATTCTACGTCAAAGCTATGGATTTAAAAGCTTCACTCTCATGCGAGAAAAACTGTTAGCTTGCTTATTAAAATAATCTCCGCATTCGCTTCGATTACTTTAATAAGTTTAAGTTATAACCATGACTAGAGGAGAGCCACAAGAAGCTCAAGATGCGGTAGAAAGCCAACTGCAAGACATGGCAAAACCCTCAGCTAGGCGTAAAGTCGTGCGCCGTCGCCTTCAAAATCAAGTCGCCGATTACACTCGTGAGTTGAGAGAAGCCTTGAGTAATTTCAAGAACAGAAATTAAAATAATCTACCTTTTAGTAAGAAATAATCACTATGAGAAAAAATCGCTCTCCCCCTTCACAATAGCTCCTCAAGATATCAAATATCAATCGGCTCTGTATCTTTTTAGATAATCATCAATTACTCATACAAGGAAAACACAACAATGGTTCAATTTAGCAAAGATGGAAGCATCATTCGTAGTAACTCAGAGATTAATAGGAGCGAACGACTCCACTCTCCTGAGCATTTAGTCACTCGGACGTATCAAGCTGCTAAACCTGTTCCTATTCGAGATGGTATCATGGCTCGTTTGTTTCCTAATGCAGAGGAAAAAGCTATTGCCCAAGCAAGACTCGAATTGATTAAGACCGATGCCGAGTTTATGAAAGAGGCTCTGGTCGTATCTCGTAGGACACAGATTGCCTCGCTTGAGGAGGCTTGCCAGAATTACCTGGTTCGTCAAAAAATAGATGCTCGGCAGGAGATTGATAGTTATATATTAGAAGCAAGAAAACAACTTCAAGAAGGGAGCATCCCACTTTTTAAAATCCCTAAAGAGAAAATCATCTCGATCGCCGCAGTCCCTTACGTCTGGCTTGATAGGAATTTATTATCTAATAAAATAATAAAAAGTGGGATGCTCCCCTTCAAGAACAGCTTGACAGAACTAGCGATGAATTCATTCGCACGATGGTAGTAAAGCTTAAAGAGGTTGAATCAATCGAAATAGATATGGTTCGGAATGTTCGACGCACACAGTTAGAGGAAGATTTTATTGACTTCGTGAATTTACAACAAGATCTTATCAAACACTTCCGTAACAGCCTCCCCAAAGACAAATAATTAACAATTTTCAGCCCCAGTAATGAGGCTTTACTGAGTTGTAAGTAGTCAAAATTCTTAACAAATAAAATTATCTAATCATGGATTCAAGCGATCAAAATTCAATTCCTTATCTCAAACTATCGAGACTTAAAGAAGATTGCGAACAGTACCTACTTCGCCAAAAACAGGAGGCTCGCATATAGCTTGCCACCCATATCTTATCCGAACAGCAAAAGCTTCAAGATCAATTGAATTCTATCGCCAAGGAATTTATAAGTTCGATGGCAGAAAAAATGCAGCAGGTTGAAGATATCGAGCAGGAGTCTACTCGTAATATTCGACGCAAACAATTAGAAGAAGATACTATTGAATTCATGAATTTACAACAAAGCCTCCTCGAACATTTCCGTAACAGCCTTCCTGAAAACACATAATTAACAATTTTCAACCCCATTGCTGGGGCTTTTTTGTAGCTAATAGCAAATCATATTTAAAAAACCTGCGTTTGTTTTGTTGGATCAATTCATGAATTACCTCTACCGAACTTGGATTCGATCATCGTTGCTGCACTTCATTTAATTAAAATCGAAGGTAATCGATGCTTCATCGATAAATAGCAACGAACCTTTGCCACTGGCAGCAGCAATCGCTCGCCGCATTGCCGCCGCGTACATAATCGTGCCAAATACCGCAGCGTCATCGTTGTTACTGACTCCCCGCATCGCGATCGTCATTAACGGACTGTCAAGTTTGACGGTACTGGGCGAGTTGATGCTTTTGCCATAAGAGCCATCGATCCATCGTTGTAATTGCAATTGGATCGTGCCGAGGGTCTGAAGATCGTCGGCGGTTGCCTCTTTAGGATTTATCCGCTCGATCGTACAAAACCGCTTGAAGTCAGACAGCACTGGATAATCTTGCCAAGCGATCGAGCCAATCCCCCCATTTATCGCTCGCTCGTAACGAATCAAAATCCGCTCGTCTTTGAAGAAGTTTTTCAGAGCAGTTGTCAGCATCGAAATAACCTTACTGCTACTTACGCCCTTGAGTTCGCCCTTCCAACCCAAGACCATTGAAGTCAAAATTTGAAGGATAAACTCTTCATTCTGCCTTTTCATGTCCTCGCGCGTCTCTGGATCGATATCTTCAGCGATTAGCGGAGTCTCAAAGAAATTAATCGAGTCGTTAAAAACATCGATATAAGCCCCATTCATGTGTTCGGTAAAAGCTCTGAACGAACTCGCCTCTTTTGTCGGCGGCTGGTCTAGGATCGTGACCGGAATTTGTTGACTCAGTGCTTTGTGAATGTTGAATGCGGCATACAAGGTTTTACCCGATCGAGTTTTACCCCAAATCGCAGTGTGTCCCATGTGGGTGAATGGATCGAAATAGACGGGCGAACCTCCTTTATTCGCAATAAATTCGATTCCAGACTTATGCGCGTTAACTGTCGTTACCAGCGGGAAATAAGCTGCGACGACTTCAGGACGTTCGCGATCGCGTCTGTCGCGGACATCCACCAACATCGACTTCCCGTAGAATGGTAGCGACGACACCCACAGCGAATCAGCAGTATCTACCTCCAGGAGCAAGATCGCTGGCGAGCGAAAATGCGAACAGAAGTCACGGGCGGCAAAGTGCATCTCCTCCAATGTTTCTCTATAGACAAACATACAGAGCGAAAATTCGACACTCGTATCGCCACCGATTAACATTCGCTCGGTTTCGAGGGCTTCTTTCAGCTCCTCGTCTGCTAAAACGTCAATTTGCCCTTTTTCCTCTGTTTCTTTTTTCCGATAATGATTCTGTCGGATGAGTTGCTGGTTGTTGTAACGAACGCCGAACTCTTCTGGACGCGATAGCTCTAGCACGATTCGATAATCATAAGCCGAGCTAACTGCCATCAAATTCGATAGATAATGCAGTTGAACTTCTTGATACGACTCCGTACCCGCTTCTTCAAAGACTTTGGGTTGAAGTTTCAGCAGCAGACTACCGACGTATCGACGATCGACTTTGATGTGGTCGCGATTGGAAGAAGGTACCGCAGAGGGGTAGCGCATCATTACGGTAGTTGGATGCAATTGAGATCGCACGTTTTCGCCAATCGTCCCTTTTTGCAGATCGAACTCGATTAGTTGTGGTGCTGGCTCTGGTGCGAGTCCTTCTGCCCGATCGTTGAAGCGATTGAGTTCGTTCCAGCAATGCTGCCAGACCTCTTCACCAGATAAAGGAGTGGCTTTTAATTGCAACTTATCTCTAAATAAATTAGACCACTCAAAAAAGCCCTGCTCGTAGGCATTAAGCAAAACTGCATCGATCGTTTGTTGACGTATTTCCTCGATCGAACCCGATAGTCTTTGATACCAAAGAGTGCCGAATTTAATGATTTTCTCGATTAACTTTTGCTCTCGCGCTCCTAAGTTAGGGGTAAAAGTGCCCATCAAAAATACTTTGTGGGGGCGACGTTGACCGCTAGTGTGGAGATTCTGTAAAATTAGCATTTCCTCAGCGATTAATGGCTGAGATTGAGGCGATGCCGTTTCAAATTGGGCGATTAATTCATTCAGGCGGTCGGTGCGATCTGAGAATGATTGAAATTCAACGCGCAACTTCTCACCGATCGGTAATTCATGCCCTAGAGATGAAATCGAATTAACAATTGATTTAGCTGCTGTTTCGCCAAAATCATCGTGAATGCCTGGGCATTCCCAAATAAAGCGCAATTTATATTCTGGAAAGTCCACTTTATCGCTGGCGTTCATTAATAAAGCACCAACTTGAGTCCTATTTGGCAAGGTATAGTTGATGATACTTTGTAGATGTGTGGAGGTTTCCAGGGGGTAGAGCAGTTGCTTTTTCTTGCCCAAACCTTGATGCTTTATTTTTCTCAGTTCTCGCTTTGGTTTTTGGGATTTGTTGCTTTCTTTATTTTTCATGACCGATAAACAAATTAAAGGATTTAAACCAGCAGACAACCTAACACTGAGATTAATTTATAGTCGTTACTTTTTTTTAATTAAACGAGCTATCAACTGAGGAGTTAAGTCTGAGAGTGGCGATCGATAATCTAAGCACCCTCTGGTGTAATTTTTCGGTTCCCTGTTTCTGGCTAGTACGTCAGCCATTCCATCCTTGAGAGAGAGTATGGCAGTGAAAAATAAAGTGACAAAAATAGCTGTAACGATATTGCCAGGAACTTTCAAATATCCTAGAAATAGACAGAAAACCAAGATTAGTGCCAAAACGATCGCGACATCGCGAGGAATGCCCATCATCTTCGCTCTGCGTCTCAATGCTCTATTGACTTCAATTCGCGTTTTTCTTTCCATATAATTAGGCGAAAACCGTTACAGCTATTAGATATTTAATTGAATTAAGCACCAGTAAATATAAAGTTGATAATTCTATCTGTCGCAATGACAAGAATTACCAGGACGATGATATTTAACATCGGTTTAACTATCCCAGAAAAGTTTTCTCGATCGTATTCTTGATATCCCAAATAAGCTTGCCAGATACAAATGCCACCGACCATCAGCAGTACAGCCCAGGGGATCAGATTGACAATGGCAGTAAACAGAGTCGTAAATAGCGGCCCTGCAACTGGAAATCCAGCCATTATTGTGGTAATTTTAGTAGTCGATACTGTTACAAAAGCATCGTAGATTGGCGCAGCATTAGCTTTAGGAGCTAAGTTCCATCCCCAAATAATTCGGGAGAAACAGGAAATCAAGGCATATTGTATATACTTCCAAGAAATTCTATTTCTAGGTTTGCTTAGTGAAGTGGCGTAGTTCATGATGACCTTCTATATCTTCAAAGAATATAAGTTTTGACTCGATTAATTAAATTAACTACCGATCGAACGACGAACGGTTTAGACACAAAAAAGCTATAATCTAAATTCTCGAACTACCGTTAATCTAAGATTCAGTTGAGAGACAACCGAACAATAACAGTCCTATATCGAGCGGAATAAACTTGACTTGATTAGCTGGTCAGGTTAAATTCATGCCCTCTTTTATCCGCATGAGATTATAAACGATTGCCAAAAATAATCAAGTGCAAATTACAAAACAAACAGAACTTTACAATTAATAAAAAAATGGAGTGGTTATTCAGCTATTTAGCTGAATAACCACTCCTCAAGATGTAAGCATTTACGGTCGATAGCGACGGTTCCCGAACTTGGCGACTATCGATTCAGACTTTTTCCTGATGCTAATTCTGCTCTGGCTCTTTGACTCACGGACATTCTATTGGTGTTGCCTTCGTCCGATTCATTGAGGAGGATTTCCACATCAAGATCGGCCAGATCTGGATTAGCAGTAACGAGGGTCATGCCCTCGACTCGTGCTTGAGCCAGCAGGATCAGATCGAATCGGTCTAGCGGCAACGTTGCTAGCTTTAACACCTGATCCGCTCGAATATCCAAAAATTGTGCCCGCAACTTTTTCATCCGACTGGCAAGATACGAATCGATCGGTTCGGGCAGTGATAACGTCCCCAGTGACACCTTAATCGTCAGCTCGCACACGCTGGCAACCGAAAACCAGATCGAATTAGTTTCGTCAGAGATTGCGGCGATCGTTTCCGCACTCAAGCGATCGGGTTCGACAAACCACCACAAAAAACACTGGGCATCGATTAGTATCTTCACTGGCGATCGCTCCTTACTTTTGTTTGGTTTAAAGATCGGGAAAATAGGGTTTATAGATGAGGGGGCAGTGGGTTGTTGAAACTAGAGGGGACGAAATATAAGCCACGATCGACACCCATACTGCGACTGCGCGATCGCTTATTTTCCACAGGAACTAACCTAGCCACCGCGATCCCTCGATTGGCGATGATTATCTCTTCCCCCAGTTCCACGCGGGATAGCAATTTAGAGAACTGGGATTTAGCGTTATAGATCGTAAATGTATTCATCTCGATTGCCAGAAATTAGATTTCAAATATATTATAGAACAAAAATACTAATGCTTTAGCAATGAAAATCAAAGGGTCTCAAGGCAGACCGAGAGTTGAGTGGGTTAAGGCTGAACATCCTTTGACGGCGATTAGTGATAAGTCTGAGGTTTACGCTAATCATAATGAAGCCCAAGATGCTGCCCTTCGGCGGCGTTCGAGTGCCTGTCTTGTCGCGCTTTTTACGTCGGGGAACAAAGGCGTGCGCGCGCCGCTATCGACGGCGACAGAATCTTTATGCCAAGCTGGTAGAGGGGCTGCAACGAGTATTGAATGTGCAAAGGCTAATTCATAATTGGGTTAAACCGCATTGGGGTCTTGGTAAATGTGTCACCCCTTCAATGGCGATGGGTTACTCTCTTCGCCCATTTTCTATCCATGAACTCTTGACTCAGCGCGGCTTTTCATCTCTCCTTCTTTAACAGACCAGTACCATTTTCCTGAATTTGAATATTCACCATTTTGAATCATTCAAATTCATCATTAGAAATTAACGGTTAGAAGACGGCGAAGACTCTATCTGATGCAATTTTGGAGCGGGATGTGGATTAAAGTTATTTACATACTGATACGGAATTGAACGCCCTACATCTAGCCTCCATCGATAATCGTTACTTTGCAGGTTATCTGAGAAATTGCTGAGATTTAACTGAGCAAAGTTTCAGCATAAATTCAGGAAATCGATTGACTAAGTTCAGAATGCTTTCAGTGCTGGCTGCGATAGTTAAATCAGCGAGCCAGTTGGGTTCATCTGAAATACATACTATCGATATTCGATCAAGGATTCTATGAAATTAACTTCTTTGGTTGCAAGTGTTGCATTGTTGGACTTAGTTACTGTCGGTAATGTTGCCCCTCACACATTCACTCCATCGATTGGTATAGTGGCTAGTGCTGCCGAAGGCCCCTCAGTCCAAGAAAAAATCATGGCATTGAAAAATCAGAATTAAATAATATTAATTTTCTGAGTTAATCTTGATTCATTCCACTGAACCTACAAAAAAATAATTCTCAGTATTAATCGCAGACCAGGAGGTCTTTTATGGATAGAGATACGGTCTTATTACTACATCCATTAATTGCTGCGATCGTGGTATTTCCATTAATTGGTATAGTTATCAATTATGCACTGCAAACTCGCCAGCGGCGGTTGCAGGTATCAACTGGAGCCAAAAGTGCAATTCCGCCTAGTGCAGGCCCCGAACATGCTCGATTAGGTCGGTGGCTGACTGGTTCGGTAGTAGGTATCGTCCTAATCGCATTTGCAAATGATGTGTTTGGGCACATTGTAGACAAACAAGTGTGGGCAAAAAGTCCATTCCAGGTTATCTTAATCGGCCTTGTTTTTGTGGTGGCGATCGCCTCGTTAGCATTACTTTACCGTGCGAAAACCAGACTCTGGCGGGGTGTATTTGCCATCCTTACTAGTGTTGCGCTGATTGTGCTGGGCAGTCAGGATGGGGTTTATCATAATGATGCACAATGGTACATTTCTCATTACTATTATGGGATTACTGCGGCGATATTAATGATTTTTTCCCTAGCGATCGTCAGAGAAATATATCAGGATCGTACTCATCGGTTGCGGAATATTCATATTGTTTTAAATTCGATCGCATTGCTCCTATTCGTTGGGCAAGCTTTTACTGGAGTTAAGTCATTGCTAGAAATTCCCCCTGTTTGGCAGAAGCCCTATGTCGAAAAGCTCTACGAGCAGAAATGTGACAAAATGCCCTGTACTATTCAGTCAGCTCCAACTTTGAAAATGCCCAAATAACCGCCCAAGCAAGGATAATTAGTGAAAGCGATCGAGGAAAAAACAGATGACGGCACAACATATCCTGTTGGTTGAAGATGAAATCAAACTCGCCCGATTTATCGAGTTGGAATTGCAAAGCGAAGGTTATCGCGTCAGTGTGGCACATGATGGGATGTCGGGACTATCTTTGGCACGAGAGTCAGAGCCAGATTTGGCTATTTTGGATTGGATGATGCCCGGTTTGACTGGGGTAGAACTTTGTCGGCGACTGCGATCGACGGGAATTAAGATTCCGGTAATTTTGTTGACGGCTAAAGATGAAGTCGGAGATCGGGTGACTGGTTTAGATGCGGGAGCTGATGATTATTTGGTCAAACCGTTTAGCATTGAGGAGCTATTAGCCAGAATCCGCGCTCATCTGCGGCGCACCCAGGAAACGGATACAGATGTGTTGCAGTTTGAAGATCTGAGCCTCAATCGCCGTACTCGTGAAGTCCATCGGGGGCAAAGATCGATCGAGTTAACAGCCAAGGAATTCGATCTGCTTCAATATCTCATGAGTCATCCGCGCCAGGTATTTACTAGAGAGCAAATTCTCGAAAATATTTGGGGGTATGATTTTCTGGGAGATTCAAATATTATTGAGGTTTATGTTCGCTATCTGCGGTTGAAGTTGGAGCAGGAAAGTGAGAAGCGATTGATTCATACAGCACGGGGGGTCGGTTATTCTCTGCGGGAGTAGTAGTTTGGTAAATGCGATTGCCACACAGATCGAGTTGAGCTAGATTGCTTCATACTTTGACCGATCGAGTTACGATTGAGTGGGGAGAGGATACCGCCTTTTTCGCTTCCAGATTAAACTGAGGTTCTCCAATGCTAGAAACCACAATCTTAGAATATTTGCATCAACTACCCGATTCACTTCAGCAAGAAGTTCTCCACTATGCTCAATTTTTACTAGAGACTCACGCTAAAACCACTCCGGTACCACAAAAGAAACGCCAAGCAGGTTTTCTCAAGGGCACTTTTGTTTTACCTTTGGCTGAAGATTTTGATGTACCGTTAGAAGATTTTCAGGAGTATATGGAGTGACTAATCTATTGTTGGATACTCATGTGTTTATCTGGTATTCAGAGAGCGATCCTAAATTATCTAACCTGCTAAAAATAGAAATTGAAACTGCGGATCGAGTTTATCTTAGTATCGCCAGTCTGTGGGAAATTGCGATTAAGTTAAGTATCGGGAAATTGTCACTGAGATCGAACTATGAATCGATCGAGGCTAGTCTAGAACCTGCTGGCATTAACTTACTACCGATTTCTTTTGCCGATACAGTGCAGGTCATAAATCTACCACTCCATCACCGCGATCCATTCGATCGGATTCTTATCGCTCAATCGCTCGATCGTTCTCTGACTATAGTTAGCTGTGATGCTGTTTTTAGCCAATACCCAATTCAAGTACGGTGGGAATGAATTTAATATATATGGGGAAAAGCTCTTGAATATCTCAATACTGGGTTTGTTTACACCGTCTAGTATGACTAATCAGAATGTATTGGGTGCATTAGAGTTTGTTACAATTG